>NZ_CP195840.1:0-949869 GCF_058513295.1 Peribacillus sp. B65
TTAAAGCCTGAGGTTCAGGAATCATTGAACACTTTAGTTGAGCAGTTACCAAAACTGACTGAGTTAGTGAATATTTTAACAAAGTCTTATGATTTCGCTCAATCGGTTGCGACTGATGATGTCTTGAAAAATGATACGGTCAGCGCCATTTCGGAGATCGCTACACCTGTAGTGGGTTCAGTGAAAGGTCTTGCGGCTAATGCCATCGAAGCTAAGGATCGTGCAGAAGCGAATACTGATGTGATCGGTCTTTTTGGTCTGTTAAGAATGATGAAAGATCCGCAAGCACAAAAGCTTTTCCGTTTCGCCCAAGCTTTTCTTGAAGTCTCTTCAGAACGTAAAAACCAAAAATAATTTGATTAACTTTCAATCAGTAAGGACGGGGGATTAACTATGTCAAAACAAATCGTCATCTTAGGTGCAGGTTACGCTGGATTGCTATCTGCCTTATCCGTACGTGAATATTACAAAAGAGATGAAGTGCAGGTTACAGTGGTGAACCAATTTCCAACGCACCAAATCATCACCGAATTGCACCGTCTTGCAGGCGGATCCATTTCCGAACAAGCCGTTTCCATTCCGTTGGAAAAGCTTTTCAAAGGAAAAGATATCGACCTTGTCATTTCCAAAGTGGAGTCTTTCTCAGTCGATAACAAAGAAGTGAAACTTGCCAATGGTTCCACTTTATCTTATGATGCCCTGGTTGTTGCTTTGGGAAGCCAAACAGGATTCTTCGGCATTCCGGGACTTGAGGAAAACAGCATGGTCTTGAAATCCGTAAATGATGCAAACAAGATTTACAAACATATCGAAGATCGCATTCGCGAATATGCACAAACGAATAATGAAGCGGACGCAACCATCGTGATCGGCGGCGGCGGCTTGACGGGCGTCGAATTAATCGGTGAAATCGTGGACCATTTCCCTAAAATCGCCAAAAAGTTCGGAGTGGACTTCAAGGACTTGAAAATCAAGCTAGTGGAAGCAGGTCCAAAAATCCTTCCGGTCCTGCCTGACCACTTAATCGAACGTGCGATGACAAGCTTGGAAGCACGCGGCGTTGAATTCTTGACAGGTCTGCCTGTAACGGGTGTTAAAGGCAATCAAATCGAATTGAAAGATGGACAAACGATAACGGCCAATACGCTTGTTTGGACAGGCGGAGTTGCGGCTCTTCCTATCGTAGGCGAATCAGGCCTTGAAGTGGATCGCGGCAAAGCAACCGTTAATGAGTATTTGCAATCCAAATCCCATAAAGACGTATTCGTTGTCGGCGACAGTGCCGTGGCTTTCCCTCCAGAAGGCGGCCGGCCATACGCTCCTACTGCTCAAAATGCTTGGCAAATGGGTGAGCTTGTTGGTTACAACCTATTTGCAGCCTTTGAAGGCAAGAAACTTGAAGCATTTTCGCCTGTAAACTCAGGTACGCTTGCGAGCCTTGGCCGTAAGGATGCGGTGGCAACGGTTGGGGCCAATAACACGTCCCTTAAAGGACTTCCGGCTACATTGATGAAAGAAGCAAGTAATGTTCGCTATCTATCACACATCAAAGCCCTATTCAGCTTGGCTTATTAATTTTTAAGATAAAGCACTCATTGAATTTAAAAGGACCATTCATCATTTGGATGAATGGTCCTCTTTTGCAATTAAAGGGATGTATTTATCAAAATTCAAATGTTAACCTGGTTGATGCTGAATCTAAGGAAAAATCCCTCAGGTAATTTCGCATTTGTCAGGATCCGTGTTTCTTTTAAACGTTTATCATTATATGAGGAGACTTCCATTAATTCTTCATCCATATAAGCAGGGTGAGTCATTATCTCCACGCTCGCCCCATCCATTACCCTCCCCTTCAAGTTTTGAAAGTAATCTTCAACCACCATTTCTCCATAAAAATCATCCAGGAATACATCTGTAACGGTTTGAATCCCAGCAAGGTGCCTTCCGGCATTACGCACTGGCAATCCATATTTATCTGACAGCTTTTTAATAACCGGTAGAAATGCTGTGATCCCATGTACATGATGATGGCTGTCAAAATGAGTCGGGAATAGACCAAATTCCAAGAATCTTTCGATTTGTGCTGACCACTCCCTCTCCAATTCGCTCAAGGAAATACCGGCAGGATCCCCATATACCAACCCTTGCTTCTTAAAGAAACCAGCTTCATCAACCAAACTCGGAACATCACTCAACAAAGGTTTCCCCCATGTCAGCACTAAGTGTATACCTACCTTCAACGATGGTGTCTTCTTTGCGATTTCGATCGCATGCTCCGTTGCTTGCGCATTCATCATGATCGTTGCCGAATTGACAATTCCATATTTGTGGCTATCCAAAATCCCATAATTCACCGCTTTAGTTAACCCGAAATCATCTGCATTTACAAGGACTTCAATCATGATAAATTATCCTGCAACTCCTTTTTTTCAAAAAACTGCGGCAGATAATCTTTATGTGCCTCCAGCATTTCGTCTAAGATAAGTTTTGCAACCCGGTCACTTGGAACGAGTGGATTGATCGTCATGGCAAGCAACGCAGTATCATAGTCCCCCGAAATTGCAGCTTCGATGGCTACCCTTTCAAAGGATTTGATTTGCTGAATTAATCCGCGGACAGCGACAGGAAGCTCTCCTACGTTGATTGGCTTAGGTCCATCCTTAGTTATCACGCAACTGGTTTCAATCGCCGAGCCGTAAGGGATGCCTTCTATCGCACCATGGTTGACCGTATTTACCGCTTGAATATCTCGCTTATCCGTATGCATCGAGCAAATCAACCGTACAGCCGCATCGCTGTAGTACGCACCTCCGCGCTCTTCAAGCTGCGGCGGCTTGATAGCCAGATCCTGGTCTTTGTATAGCTCGAATAAACCTGCTTCAAGTCTTTGAACGACCTCTGCACGTGTTTCCCCTTTTTCTGCATCCTTCAATTCTTGGGCCAGCACATCCCCCGTTTTGTAATAGTAGTTGTGGTATGGACACGGAAACAGATTTAACGCTCTAAGGAATTCCGGCTCCCAGCCCATTGCATGGATATTCTTCATCGTGACAGCTTTAGCTGGATCCGTAATCAAATTGATGATTTGATCTTTGACACTCTCCCCATCAACGAATACATCCAATCCGTAAACCATATGGTTCAAGCCGGCAAAGTCGATCCGGACTCTTGATGGCTCTACATCCATTAAATCCGCAACACCTCGTTCCATACCAATCGGCACATTGCAAAGTCCGATGATTTTGGAAATATTACTGTGACGCAGAACTGCTTCGGTTACCATTCCAGCAGGATTCGTGAAGTTAATCAGCCATGCTTCCGGACATAATTCCTCCATTTCATGAGCAATATCCAGAATGACGGGAATCGTTCTAAAAGCCTTGAAAAGACCACCAGGCCCATTCGTCTCCTGTCCGATCACTCCGTGTTTCAATGGAATCTTTTCATCAAGTGCCCTTGCTGCGAGCTGGCCAACCCGCAGCTGGGTTGTTACATAATCTGCGCCTTTAAGCGCTTTCTTTCTATCTAGCGTGAGGTGGACATCAATATTCACACCAGCCTTTTCAATCATCCTTCTTGCCAGATTCCCGACAATTTCAAGCTTTTCCTTTCCCGCTTCGATGTCAACGAGCCAAATTTCACTCACGGGAAGTTCTTCATGATATTTAATGAATCCTTCGATCAGTTCTGGCGTATAGCTCGATCCTCCACCAATCGTGACAATTTTCAGCCCCTTGCTCATTCGGCAGTCCTCTCCTTCACAACATTTGCATGTAAGAATTCTTCGCGTAGATCGACCATTTCCAGTGCAAGATCCTTTACTGTCATCGCCGTCATTAAATGATCTTGTGCATGCACTAGGATGATGGGAAGATCAAAATGGTCCCCGCCCGCCTCGGCATGGATTAATTGAGTTTGGTATTTATGGGCCTGCAGTAATTCCGTTTCCGCCTCCGCGATTTTCAAACGTGCAGAATCAAAATCCTTTTTCTTTGCTTCCTGCAACGCTTCCATTGCAAAGCTTCTCGCATTCCCACTATATAAAATCAATTGAAAGGATAGCTGGTATAATTCTTCTTTTTCCATTTTTCATCACTACTTTCTTAAAGGCTTAGCGTTTCTGAATCTTTTGTAAGCTTTGTTTCATTTTTGGTGTCTATCTTCACTTGAGCATAAACGAATGGTAAATAAATAGCTGTTGAAATGACTAGATTGATTGCAGCCAAAACCGCTCCAGATACATGTCCGCCTGTGGCCAGGAATCCACCCACAATCGGCGGGGTAACCCATGGAATCTTAGCGACGATCGGGAAAACCATTCCGCTGCTTACCGCGATATAAGAGATCACAGTTGTAATTACCGGGCCGAGAACGAATGGGATGAACCACATTGGATTCAGAACGATAGGCAATCCGAAAAGAATGGGTTCGTTAATCTGGAACACTCCTGGTGCCCCTCCGAGTGCAATCATCTGTTTATACCGTTTCCGGCCGGCAATGATCATTGCAATGATTAGGCCCAATGTTGCACCAGATCCGCCTAAATAAACAAATGCATCCAGGAAAGAACCCGCCAATACCCCGTATTGGTCCATGTCTTTGACGCCTTTTGCATATAAATCGATATTTTTCACTCCTGAACTTTCAAAAAGCGGTGTCGTTATCCCACCAAGGATATTGGGTCCATGCAAACCGATCATCCATAATAAATGAACAAGAAATACTAGTAAAATAGCGAATGGCAATGAATCTACTGCACTTTGTAATGGAGATACGATCACTTTACTCAACCAGTCATTCAATACCTGCCCATCCGTAGCTTTACGGAACAGCAGTCCGAATATACCAGCGATAAAGATCGTTGCCATACCCGGCACTAACTTTGCAAATGAACGGGCAACCGCAGGAGGTACTCCATCAGGAAGCTTGATGACTAAATACTTCACTCGGGAAAGTCTCACAAATATTTCAGTGGCTATCAAGGCAACGACAATTCCTGTAAAGAGGGCTGTAGCATTAAAATAGTTTACGCTTACAAAACCCCAGGCCCCGCCAGTAACATCCTTATCATCGATGGTTAAAGTGACATTTCCGATTTGAGGCAATAGTAAGAAGAAACAGGCTGCGGATACCAGCATCGCTTCAAAACCATCGTCACCGTATGATCGTGCCAATTTATAAGAAATGCCGAATACAGCGAATACCGTCATGAATGCAAAGGTTCCAAACCAAATATCACCGCCGAGCGTATTCCATGCAGGACCGAAGATGGCCTCCATCATTCTTCCGTAAGGCTTGATGACTTGCCCTAGATTATTAAACAGGACGGCGAATGACCCGATCATTGTAATCGCTATCATTCCAATCAATGCGTCACGAATTGCAAGCAAATGCCGGTTATTTCCTACCTTTACCGCCCCAGGCATAATATACTTATCAATAAAAGTCATCATATCCTTATTCTCCTTTTATTAAAGTAGTGGCTTGTTTTAGCACTTCTTCACCATTACATAGTCCATAGAACATCGGATTGATGGTTGCGACTGGAATTCCCTTTTCTTTCCCCGCTTCCTGTAGCTTGGAAAGAAGATATCTAACCTGCGGCCCTAATAAAATAACATCGGCCTTATCTATTTCATTGTTAACTTCTGTAGAACCAACTGCCCATATATGACACTCTACCCCTTGTTTTTTAGCACTTTCCTCCATCTTGGTAACTAATAAACTAGTAGACATCCCTGCAGAACAACATAATAAGATATTCATTGAAATTACCCCCCTTTTTAATGATTGATTATTCAGTATTTTCAAGTAAGTCTAAACCGCATTTTTTATAATCGATGTTACTTTTATCACTTCCCTTGAATATGAAATGGGTATTATTGCCTCCATACATACATTGTAGTTACAAATCAAAAAAATATCAACACAATTTTTAATTTGTTACTACAAATTTGTGAATTAAAGTTGATTATTGAACTTATCCGAGATAATCTATATGTATATATTGGGAATAAGCATAGGAGGAATCACTGTGGAGACCATGAATAAAGAAGCGGCATTGCATTCCATAGTTAAGGAATCAATTATCGATCTCATAAAAAATGGCGAATATCAAACAAATACAAAATTACCGACTGAGGCAGAATTTTGTAAAATATACGGAGTAAGCAGGACAACAGTTCGCACGGCCTTACAGCAATTGAACGTCGAAGGCTACATCTACCGTGTTCAGGGCAAAGGTACTTTCGTTTCGGAAAATAAAGTGAAGCAATTTCTTTCAAGCACGGTTGAAAAGTTCTCTGAGCAAGTCACGATGCAAGGAAAAAACCCTTCTACAAAGGTCATTAGCTTAAAGGTGATCGAAGCAAACGCTACCCTTGCCAAGCTTTTCAAACAAAATATTGGAGACCCCGTAAATAAACTGGAACGGATACGTTACGTAAACGATATCCCCCTTCAATATGAAATTGCCTATCTCCCTTGGTATAAAACACCCGGGCTTAATATCGAAGCCTGCGAAAAATCACTCTTTAAAGTACTTGAGACACAATTCAATTTAAAAGTAAAAAAAACGGTCGAACACTTGGAGTTTTCACTTGCCGACGATTCCATTTCTGACAAATTGGACGTACCGAACGGCTCACCTTGTTTTTCATTGGAAACTTACACATATGAGAATGACGGATCGGTCATTGAATTCTCTAAAACTCTCTTTAGAGGCGATCGCGCGCACTTTGTCATCGAGCGGAACTATTGAATATTATTATATAAAATAAGACGGCTGCCTTATTAATTAAGGTAGCCCGGACTGTAAACATACTCGATTTTTTTAGGGTTTTGTAAGATTGGAACGTTGAATTCCACTCCAGGCACTCGCCTTCCGCAGGAGGCTCGAACACCGACTCCAATCAACTTAGTTTTAAAGTTTAGATAGATTCCCTTTTGTTGATAAAAGGAGGCTCGGAAGACTTTGTTACCCTTCATGTTTTTTACTTTTTTAATGGGTGAAACGTCATTGGATTGAAGAAATTTGCGCCACTCCTCCGAATAACTGGCTAGCCGAGACCCCACAGCCGCTTGCATTGATGAGGCTTTGCAGAAAAAGGGAGCGGATTTCTGAAATCAACTGAAACAAACTTCATGCACACTCGTTTTTCTTCTTGAGAGAGGCAATCATAACGATTGCCTCTTTTCGTTGTGTGTCCGGATAATTATTTACATACTTACAAATACACTCATTAAATGAGTGAATTTACAAATATGCATATATTAAACAAATAACGCGAAAGCAATAATCAGGACCGGGGAGGTGTGGTGCTTGTCGTTTAGTCTACACCCCCCCCTTTTTCCGCATACCGGATCCCTTTGCTTCATTGTTTCCAAGACCAAATATTATTCGGTATGAAAATGCCCCCAATTAATTCATTGAGGGCATCTCTACATCATCTTAGAATAACGGGTCCTTTTTCTCATGGCTCAAGCTGAATTTTACTTACTCCCCATTCTGATTAAGCCATTTTTTTGTGACAACTATCATTTCTTCTTGTTGTTTCTTAGCTGAGATAGTCGCTTCATTATCTCCCTTTTGCTTTCCGTATACACCAAATTGACCGTGGTTTCCCCCCGCTATCTTATGCATGTTAGCCTGTTTAGATAGTAAGTGCTTTGTCTTCACAATCTTCTCTACTGTAGATAGCCCATCATGTTCTGCATATAACGATAGCATAGGAACCTTCATTTTTGAAAAGTCATTCGAGTTACTGGGATATGAACCGAGGAGGATAATTCCTTCCACCTCTTTTGGATTTTCATATGCATATGCGGAGGCGGCTACTCCTCCTAACGAGTGTCCAGCAACGTACCATTTCTCCACAGCTGGATATGCATCTTTAGCTTCCACTGCTTTATTTTTATCAAACAAAGCGAAATTGAACCTCACATCCGGGATAACGACTGTATATCCCTCTTTCGATAATTCTTTTGCATAATATCCGTATGCTTCCGGCTCAACCTTGGCACCTGGATACAGGACAATGCCCACTTTCTTAGTTTTTGTTGGTTCGAATGTGACAAACCCATTTTCCTTTTTTATATTCCCCTTTCCAACTAACGCATACAATTCATCTGATGGCTTGTATGTTTGTTTTGACCATATGTAAAAGCCGCCGAAAGCGATAATCATTAATGCAATTATACTAACGAGAATATATTTAATAACTTTTTTCATTTTATACCTCACTATTCATAAAATTTGATGTTATGGACACACACAGCTACTAGTATTGCTTTTCATTCACCCTGTCCTTAAACTTTACATCTAACTTCCTTCTCTTTTGAATATTTTTATGACAAAGGGGGATTATCTCCATCATTTTCAAGTTTATTTACTTGCTGTGCTATATCTCACCTTATTAGGTGTACCCACCCTGTACGAATCCTCTCTCTTTGTTTGGATGCCAGCTATCGAACATTGCCACATGTTTTTCGGAAACGTAGTTCGTCTGAGTCCACATTGAGAGTTATTACACAATCTGTGCACGTATTTCAGTGGCTGCTTATCAGTAATATCGCTATTTATGGGCATTTTTCATGCAATGCTTCCATCCTTGTTTAAATATAAAGTTTCTTATGTAGACCTTTGATACTTATAAAAACCACATATAAAGCCTACCCATTATATTCTCCGTATAGGTATTTACAATCTTTCCTGAATATGAATTTCACATTAAATTAAAATTATATTTAAAGTTATTTTTTGTGATATGTTTTGTTCTATTATAGTATGGAAAAAAACAATATAGGGGGTGAATTAGTTGGATACTATTTTATATTTTTGTTATTCAATCATTTATATTATTCTTTTTATCATGGGAATGATGTTACTTCGACAGGACCGTAAACTCTTTTCGTATTCAAGCTTTCTTCTTCTAGTTACTTTCGGGCTTATCGTGGATAACTTAATTATTGCCTCTGGAAAGTTCATTGGTGATGGCCATTTGTTGGAGTCATTAAATGCATTACGTTTCTGGAGTCATGGATTTATCACTCCCACATTGATTTTGTTTGGATGGGGAATGGCGAAAAGGATACATATTCCTTTTACAAAAAAAATGATAACACCCTACTTTTTCCTTTTCCTTACAGCTGGGCTTATCATCTATGAATTTATTGAAAATATGCATAAGACATTTGTACCAATCTACGAGTATGGTGTTTTAAGATATGTTAGTGAGGAATCTTCAGGCCCACCTTTAATGGTGCTTATTGTTACCTTTATATTATTGGTGATTAGCATCTGCATATTTATAAGAACACGTTGGATTTGGATGCTTTTAGGAGTTATAGTCATGATAGTTGGAAGTGCCATCCCTATTCCCATAGAAAGTTCGGCTGTTACCAATGCATTTGAATTAATTTTTTTATGTTTACTATGGCTTACAAACTATAAACTAGAACCTCGCCCACAAACAAAGTGATTCATCCTTAGAAATAGAAGAGCATAAAACCAAAAGATAAAAAATGGAATAGGAGATGCAAAAAAAGTAAGGATTTTACAATACACTGTAAATTAAGTACCCACCACGGTTCGTTACTCATTGCACCCAAGCATCAATGAAATATCGCTTGGGTGCTTTTAATATTTGCTTGATTATCACCCAAAAACGAGTATCCATTCAAATTAACAATTGGTATATGACGAATTTTTCAAAAGGATTAGATTCTGTCAAGCCAGGTAACATCACCTCGTCTTTCAGTTCGAAGGCGGTTTGGTTTTCGAGGAAAAAAATATAATCCTGTGAAGCATAAAATAAAATCAGTTCGATTTGGCGCGGTTCTTTTTCAAAGGAAAGCAATATGTTATTGATGATTTTCATGAAGATCTGTACCGAGAACGGGTTAAAGAAATAAAAGCGATTGTCATTCGTATCAATATCATATTCTTCCGCCAAACAGCAGTGGAATTCTATATTGCCATAGTTGTTGTTCCTTTTCTTCATGTAGCCATTCAGATTCTCGATCGCTTCTTTATAGAAACTTTCATTCATCTCCACGCCAACCACAGATGATTGATATAAATGATGGATGAAAAAATTCAAGCGTCCTTTACCGCATCCAAAATCCACAATGCGATCATTTCTTTTCAGTGCATATTTTTTGAATAAATGTTCTAATGCGCTATAAGGCGTAGGTTCGTATCGGTGATAATGCAAAGAATCATTGAATTTTTTTTGTTCACCTTCCGTTTTGATGTTCAGCATTTCGTCATAATTCGTTTCTTCCATTGTTAATGCACCTGCTTCATGTTTTTTAAATAAAGGGCTTCCTAACCAAAAACCCCGGATAAGATTGATCTTTTCCAGGGTAAGGTTTTGTTATATGAATGTCCAGAAAATTAATTGGATTTTGCTTTCGTTACATAATCATTAAAATCAGAGATGCTTGGGTTGGCCATATAATGACCGCCTTCCACTTGGATCGTCTGACCTGTAATGAATTTAGACTCGTCAGATGCAAGGAATAGTACGGTATAACCGATATCATCCGCTTCACCATGATATGGCAATGCATTGAATTTAGCAAAAATATCGAGTACGGCCTGAGGCATATTATTTTTCGCTGCAGGAGTTAAAATAAGACCTGGTGCCACTCCATTACAACGAATATGATCTTTACCATACTGTGCAGCGATATAACGAGTCAAATTCACTACCCCCGCTTTGGACGCGCCATATGCAGATCGTACGGAGTCACCTGTAAATCCAGCCATGGAGGCCGTATTGATTATCGAACCTCCTCCCGCTTTAATCATGTGAGGAATCGCAAACCTGCTGCCCAATAGCACACTTTTTAAATTCACATCCATAAGTCGGTCCCATTCTTCCAAATCTAAATTCACGACATCCAGATCTTTATGCAGGTTAGTTGACCCCACATTATTAACAAGTACCGTAACCGTTCCATATTGTTCAATGGTAAAGTCGACTGCTGCCTGGATGGAATCTGCTTGTCCGGCATCCAAGAACACTCCAGACGCTTCCCCACCTTGTTTTTTAATGTTTTCAGCCGCTTCTTTCGCTCCTTTTTCGTTAAAATCAGCAATCACGACTTTTGCGCCTTCTTTAGCCATTAGTGTGGATATGGATAACCCTATACCTGAAGCTCCACCTGTAACTAATGCTACTTTTCCTTGTACTCTTCCCATAATAATCCACCTGCTCTTCAAAATATGAATATTTTATCCTGACTGACAGTACAAGAATACAACATATATAAATCAGTTACAAATAATTATACTCAGAGTTCATTTTTGTAAAAATGTAGATTATTAGAATGTCGTAAACCAGTGAAAATTTTTGATTTCCATCAAATTTAAAACAGAAAAAAGCTGAAGCATCAAAAGAGCTTCAGCTTTTTTCATTTTTTTTCTTCATCATTCCATATGATCCAATCATGAACCTCTAGAATTTCCAGGAATTTCATCAACCTCGGTAAAGCTGGTTCTGCTTCCTCTCCAAAATGTTCACTCATCGCTTCAGAAATCTGATTTACATTTCTTTGGAACTCCATCTGTTTAATGGCATATGCCCCAAACTTATCAAGCTTGATTTTGCGGACTGATGGTTGTTTAAAGAAACGAATTGTAATTCGTTCCACAAAATTGGTCCTTTGAATGACTAAAAAAGTTGCTTCCGAAGATTCTTGTACCATAGTGACGCGTTTTTCCAAAAGGGGAACCATGGTTAACAGGTTCCTCTTTTTTGATTGGCTTTTACGAAGCATCTTCTTTTTTCCCTTTGCTGGATACGAACCATAGCAATCCAGCTAGAGCAAGGAATAATAGGAAAGGTAGCAAATTGCTGGCTAATTTAGCCGCAGCCGGAACTTGGACACCTGCTGCGATCAATATGGCAATAAGAACACCAATCAATGATTCACCCGCTATTAAACCAGATGCAAATAATACACCTCTATCAACCCGTGCTTTAAGCGCTTCTTTTGTTTTCGAGAAAAACTCAACGAAGAAACGAATAAATCCACCGATCATGATTGGGGCACTCGTATGAACCGGCAAGTAAATGCCGACAGCAACAACAAGTGAATTTAGACCGAAAAATTCTAATGTGATCGAAATAGCCGCACCGATAAAGATGAGTGTCCAAGGTAAATCTCCCCCAAGAACACCTTCAGCCAGTATTTTCATTAGTGCCGCTTTAGGTGCAGGCAGTTCTGCAGATCCCATCGTATATGCGTTATCCATCAGAACCAGGATAAAACCAATGACAGAAGCTGACGCAACAACACCGATCATCATGGCAACTTGTTGTTTCCATGGTGTTCCGCCGACGATATATCCTGTTTTTAGATCTTGAGAAACATCACCTGAAACCGCAAGTGCAGTACAAATGATCGCAGCGACGGTTAAAGCGGCTACCATTCCCGTCGTACCAGTAAAACCAGTAGCTTTATAGACAATCGCTACAATCAATAGTGTGGCTATCGTCATTCCTGAAACTGGGGAAGAAGAACTTCCGACGATCCCAACAACCCTTGAAGCCACTGTCACGAATAAAAACCCAAAAATCGCAATTGCAATCGCACCGATGATTCCTACATCCGTGATAGGTGTGAAAGCAATGATTAAAATAACGATGATCGTTCCCAGCCAAACGTATTTAGCCGGTATGTCTTGTTCTGTACGGATCGAACCTGATTTTAGTTGTCCTTTATTGGCTTTAACACCTTTAAGAGTATCGAAAACTGAACTGAAAAGTATTGGTAATGTTTTGATCAATGTGATCAATCCGCCAGTTGCAACGGCACCAGCACCAATGTAGCGTATATAATTATCCCAAATTCCCCATGCATCCAATTCACCGATCGGTACCTCAGAAGGGAAAATGGCTGTACCATTGCTTCCGCCAAAAAAGCTGATGGCCGGTATTAGAACGACCCAGGCTAATAAACCCCCACCTAGCATTTGTCCTGCAACACGCGGTCCAATAATATAACCTACACCCAAAAGGGAAGGAAAGGCATCAAGACCAACCACTGCATTTTTAAAATTCGTGATTCCTGTTTCAACCTCAGTCTTGAAAAGCTTAAACCCATCACCAAGTCCTTTAACCACACCGCCGATAACCAAGCCGGCTCCGATCAGCTTGGCGCTTGTACCACCCTTTTCTCCTGATTTCAGGACCTCGGCACATGCCGTACCTTCAGGATAAGGTAATGTTTCATGTTCCCTTACAATCAAAAGCTGGCGAAGTGGAACCATCATGAAGACCCCTAAAAACCCCCCAGTTAATACAACGAAAATGATGAATGCTTGACTCACGTCCATGTCCCACATGAATAATGCTGGAATGGTAAATACAGCACCGGCACCAATAGCCTCACCTGCTGTGGTCATCGTTTGCACAATATTGTTTTCTAATATTGAATCCCTGCGAAAAACCCCTCTTAATATAGCCATTGAAATTACCGCCGCGGGTATTGAAGCAGAGACAGTTAAACCAATAAGTAGGCCTAAGTATGCATTTGCCGCCCCGAATACGATTGCAAGAATGATCCCTAGAATGATTGCAGTTGCAGTCAATTCCGGTAAAGATTTAGATGCAGAGACGTACGGGACGAATTTACTCTCTTTTGAATTGTTCGACAATTTAGCCACTTCCTATGTTAAACTTTAAAATCACAGAGAACATTATATCACTGTAATTTAAAGTCATGCAATGGGAAAATTACGCTAATCAAAAGTTTGATTATATCAAAAATTCAGTTTAGTAGTTTCAGTTTTAAAATATATAAAATAATATTGATATAATAACCATAACTATTACGTTACTCTAAGTCACTGCCTATCACAGCATCATCAGCAACCCTTATCAGTTCCATAGGCAATAAACCCACTGGGTTATTGCACATTAAAATGAGATTTTACATATCCTGAAAAATCAAGTCTTAAAAAAAGGAATGATAAATTCATGGTCTCCTATATGGACTATACCTCACCATCCACACAATACTTTTTCGATATTAATAAAAGCAATTTAATGAAAAAAGACAATCAAAACTATATCAATGTATTAGGTATCAAACAATTGAACACACTCGAAAATGTTTCATTATTAGATATTTACCTTAGTACAGACAATGTCGTAGAACCGCATTATCACCAAAATGCAGCAGAGCTCGTGTATTGCATTTCTGGAGCGGCAACCGTTTCATTACTGAATCCTTTTACAAAACAAATACAAAATTATCCCATTAAACCCGGTCAAGTAGCCAATGTCCCACAAGGTTGGTGGCATTATGAAGTGGCTAATACGGATAATACTCATTTGCTTGCCATTTTTAATGCACCAACACCTGAGGTGATCCTCGGTTCGGATATCTTGAAATTGACGCCGGCAAATATTATGGCACATACTTATTGCATGGATGAAAACCAATGGAAAAAAGCAATTGCACCGGTTCAGCCATCAACATTCATCGGTCCGCCAGTCAGCTGCCATCGAGCCGATGAAGAGATGCAGCAATATCCTCAATATATTAATCACTATGATAACCAACTATATACTGCCCCGGCATACAACTATCAATACCAGCCCAATCCCCCATATTATTATTGAAGATAGATGTTGGGAACATGATTAACGCTGTTCAAGGCCTATACACCCTTCATGGATGACGTCTAAGGGAGAACCTCTCATTACATAAGGGTTCTCCATTGCTTTTTATTACATGACCCGTTTAAAATGTAGAATTCATTTTACTGCACAACATCTTATATTATGGTGTCCACCCATTGTGGTTTATGGGTATTTAAAAATCCATAACACGCTTGGATACAATTATCAGTTATATAATCTAAATATATTCTACCGAGTTTCTTCTTATAATATAAGAGATCCATATTGAATCCCCTCTATAACAACAAAGCATTCACTTCAATTTTGCGGTTGCCCAGAACTTTTAAAGGAACCTCCCCATATCAAAGTGTTCAATCCTAATTCTTTGTATCTTTCTGGAATTTTGTTTTTTTATATTTTCATAAGTCCTTTAAACTTCATCAACTGACCGATTTGCAATGGTATTAACTATTTAGTTTTTTTGAAGTGGAGTGACCAAGACCAATACTTGATTCGGTCCGGTACGCTTTAATACAAAATATCCTTTCTCCGCTTTTGTTGCGACTCCATCATCATTTGGCCAGCAATATCCATGAGTTTCACATGTTCCATCATCTCGAACCCGTATTTGACCAATTAGCCCTACAGCCACCCATTCTTGTCGGTTTACACGAGAAACGTATTCTTGGTTAGGGTTCCAATCCGGATTAAGGATGGGTTGCTTTACTGTACTTTCTGGAATAATCACATTCCCTTTTTTGTCTTTTTGGGGTGGAAGAGTGACATCATGGTATTTTTTTCTTCCCCATTCATCGATTTGATATTTCCCTTGCCAGCGCAAACCTCCACTATTCCCCAATACACCAGGTGTTGCACTAGTAATGCCCAAAATAAAAGGGGCGGTTGAAGTGGCTTTCTGAATTTTGTCTTCATTTGATGCTACAACAAAGTAGCCAACATCAATTGGGTTTCCATCAGCAGTTTCAAACATCTCTGCGTAATCACCCGCCGGAGTGCCATATGCCCCATCAATGAACATATTACCGTTATTCAGAAGTTTTCCAACTAGTCCTGTAGTGTCATACGGCTCTGCTCCGAAAGCTACATTCCACGAAAAAGTTGGGTCACCATCTAAATCGTTAACAGCTCCGTTTCTTCCCATAATATGGGCTCCTTCAAAACCATTTGTTGAGGTAAAGTTACCTTCAGCATGGGAGGTATCACCACTGGCGATTGTTCCTACTCCCTCTGCATGTGAAGTAAGGCCGCTGGAGAATGTTGCAACGCCTTCTGCGTGGGAAAAGTTTCCGCTTGCTATCGGTCCTGGTAAAAAGGTTATGTCTGGAGTTCCCCCTTCCGCATGAGACGCAAATCCACTTGCTGTTGTACCAACTCCTTCCGCGTGAGCACTATTCCCACTGGCCAACGTCGGGGCTGGATTACCTACTTGATCATTTGCTCCACCCTCAGCGTGTGAGGCCCTTCCACTAGCCGTTGTACCTTCCCCTTCGGCATGGGCATTCAACCCCAGTGTCGAATCATTTGCATTTCCCGTAGTGGTCAGGAATCCTTCTGCATGTGAATTTTCCCCAAATGCCCTTGTTTCTCTCCCTTCTGCATGGGAGGCTGTTCCACTTGCGTTTGTAGCAACCCCCTCGGAATGAGAAGCTTCTCCACTGGCAGATGTACTTTGCCCTTCCGTGTGAGAACGATTTCCACTGGCTACTGAACCCTCCCCTTCGGCATGGGAAGCATTTCCACTGGCCGTTGTACTTAACCCTTCCGCGTGGGAAGCAAATCCACTCGCAGTTGTATTGACGCTTTCTGCATGAGAACCAATTCCACTGGAAATTGTACTAATTCCTTCAGCATGGGCAGCAGGATTACTGGCAGAGGTTTGGAAGCCTTCTGCGTGTGCAGCAGGTCCACTAGCTGTTGTCCCTATGCCTTCTGCGTGAGCACCATCCCCGCTTGCTAAGGTGGGAACTGGATTACCCATTTGATCTACTCCGCCTCCTTCCGCATGGGAGGCCCTGCCACTTGCTGTATTTCCTTCTCCTTCCGCATGTGCGTTAACACCGCTGATTGTTGTTTGCGTATTCAAACCTTCTGTATGTGAATTAGCTCCGGCTGCTGTTGTATTGTTACCTTCTGCATGCGAATTATCTCCACTTGCATTTGTTGCAAAACCTTCCGCATGTGAGGCAACTCCGCTTGCTGTCGTAGTAGTTCCCTCTGCGTGTGCCGTATTAGCTGTGGCCGTTGTCCGAAACCCTTCCGCATGGGAGGAGTTTCCCGTCGCAATTGTTTCACTTCCTTCCGCATGGGAAGTATTTGCACTAGCGGTAGTCAGATATCCCTCCGCGTGGGAAGCTACCCCGCTTGCTGTCGTAGTAGTTCCCTCTGCGTGTGCCGTATCAGCTGTTGTTTCGGTATCATACCCTTCTGTGTGTGCAGCATTACCACCTGAAGTTGTGGTACTTCCTTCCGCATGAGAAGCAGTCCCGTTAACAATTGTATTCATTCCTTCAGCATGAGAGGCTGTCCCATTAGCAGTTGTATTGATTCCTTCCGCTTCCGAACAAGTCCCTATCGGATTTTGGTTACATCCATTTGCCATTATCGTTCTCCATTCTTATAAAATTTTTTCATATTAAAAAATCTATATTATGTTATGCATATTCCAAAAAAATGGTATAGACAAGCTTCATTTACTAAATAGCCCATATAGGATTCTGACTTGATAATTGCGTTGTTGTAATAATTAGTGGTCTATCACGGAGATTATATCTTGAATACAGGACTCTTCAGCAGAAAGCTTTTCAAACGCTTTGTTTTAAAGATTATGACCCATAAATGTAATCATTTAACGAAAAAAGCAAGGAGAACCCTATTACTTTAATGTTTATCTATTGCTTTTAATTACATGATCCGTTTTTTACTTCGCCACATCCTTACATTTGGTGTCCACCCAATGTGGTTTATGGGTATTTAAAAATCCATAACACGCTTGGATACAATTATCCGTTATATAATCTAAATATATTCTACCGAGTTTCTTCTTATAATATAAAAAATTCAAATTGCTCCCCCTAATACAGCAACAGATTATTCAGTTTGCGGTTGGCTCAGAAGTACTCCTATCTTTAAAAGAACCTCACCCTATCAAAATGCTCAATCTAGTTCTATAAAATTTAATCATCTGTGGCTTAATAGTGCATCACAGGTTCTATCTAAAAAGGAATTATTGAAATTTTATAAATGCAAATAAATTAAAACATTTTTTTGGATAAATATGAGAAATCACCTTACAATTGAAAAAGCCTATAAATAGTTGAGATTTTACTGTTGGATGATTTATTTGAGAAGAATGAAACTAAGTAATATGGAGAGTGTGATACTTGGAGTCTATTTTTGAAGAATTCGAAGATATGGATTTTGATGAATATAACCTAAATGAATTAACAGAAGGAGATATCCTTGATGCTGAAACAAATTTAAACATTAAACTCCCAAAAGAATATATTGAACTATTAAAAATTCAAAATGGGGGATATTTAAAATACAACGCATTACCAGTGAGTTTTAAAAATTCCTATGCTGATAATCATATTGCTGTAGACTTTCTGTTTGGAATTAAAGAGAATGAAGGAATTTACAAATCAAAATACCTTCTTAATGAATGGGGAATTAAAGAAAAAGATTTTGTAACAATCTCCGGAGATGGACACACGTGGATTGTATTAGATTATAGAAAAAATAAAGATGAACCAGAAATAACTTTTATAGACACTGAAGAGAATAGAACTTCTGTTATCTTTAAGACTTTTAAAGAAATGATTGAAAATTTATATGAACCGCCAACAGAAGATTTGTCCGATTACATTGGTGGATATGAGTTATCCGTTGAACGTGCAAAAGAGTTGTGTAAAAGTATAGATACTGAGGACATTTTAGATGGTATAAGCATATGGGTATGTAGTTATAAAGATTTAACAGAACTCGCATCTACACTGATTATGTTCCTTGAAACTAACTCAGATATATATATTCAAGAAAGCGCATCTCAAAATTTAGTTGAATTAATCAGCGATGAGTTTATAACTGATGAAATCATAATAAAAAAAGCGTTGCATATTTTAGGCTCTGTAGAAGATAGTGAAATCAATAGTGATATAAAGTATTCACACAAGTTATTACTTGACTTTATAAACAGGAACTAACTCAGTTACTTCGAATATACAGGTCTCTTATGCTGAAAACGTTTCAAAAGCACTAGAAAAAAGAGCATGGACCAATAAATGTGGTCTTTTAACTAAAAAAGCAATGGAGAATCCCATTACATAAGGGTTCTCCATTGCTTTTAATTACATGATCCGCTTGAACATTTTCTCCATTTCATAAATGGAATAAGAGATGATGATAGGTCTTCCATGAGGGCATGTGAAGGGATCGGTTGTGCGCCTTAGTTCATCCAAAAGTGCTTGGATTTCATCATTGCGCAGATGACGGTTTGCCTTTATGGAGGCTTTACAGCTCATCATGATAGCTGCTTCTTCACGTAATTTCTTGATGTCGACCTTTTTCATCGAGAGCAATTGTTCAATCATTTCTTCAAGGATTTCCTGTTCAATTCCTTTAGGGAACCATTGTGGATGCGATCGGACAATATAGGCGTTGTAGCCAAACTCCTCTAAATAGACGCCGACTTTTTCCAACTCATGCCGATATTCATTTATCCGAATACATTGGTCTGTTGAAAATTCAAGGGTGATGGGAACCAGCATGTCCTGCAGCTCGTTTTCAACACGTCCGACCTTCTCTTTAAAATATTCGTATTTTATTCGTTCCTGGGCAGCATGCTGGTCTATGATATATAAACCTTTTTCGTTTTGAGCGAAAATATATGTTCCATGCATTTGCCCAATCGGGTACATGGGAGGGATGCGGTTAGCCTGTTCATTCGCCTCGATTTCTTCCTCTTGTTCAACAGTGTAGGTTGTATACTTTTCAGCTGACTCGAAATATGGTTTGCTTTCATCATCTTGTAAGACCGGTACATAGACATCTTCCATTTGCTGCTGTTCATTGCTATAGATTATTTCCTTTATTGGTTCAAAATTGAAATCTTCATGCTCCACATAACTCTTTTGTTCCTGCTTTTCCCGAATCAAGGTATCCTTCAAGAGTGAAGCTTCTTTCTTGGCTTCTTCAAGGACCCGCTTGCCGCTTTCCACAACATGGTCCAATTCCAGCGTAGTTTGCTCACTTTTCGCCTGTTCCGGCTTTGGTGTAGGTGTATATCCACTTGGAATTAGAGACATCTTTTTAAACGAAGATTTAATCGTTTCCGATACAAGACTGAACAATTCCTGTTCCTTGCTTAGTCTTACCTCCATTTTGGACGGATGTACATTGACATCGACAAGAATCGGGTCCATTTCAATATTCAACAAAGCAATTGGAAAACGCCCAATTGGTAGAAGTGTATGGTAACCATCCAGGATTGCTTTCACGAGCGCATAGTTTTTAATGAAGCGGCCGTTTATCATGGTCGAAATATAATTCCTTGAAGCCCTGGTGACTTCGGGCATGACGATATATCCGGATAATTTGAAGTCCAGGGAGCTTGCCTGAACCGGAATCATCTTTTTGGCAATATTCGTCCCATAGATAGCGGCTAGCACCTGCCTGACATCGCCGTTACCATTCGTGTGCAGGATACGCTTCTCATTGTGTGTTAACCGTATTGAAACATCCGGGTGCGAAAGTGCGAGCCTGTTAGCGACATCCGTAATATTTCCTAACTCGGTATGAATGGTTTTCATATATTTTAACCTTGCAGGAGTATTGTAAAACAAATCGGAAACAAGGATATCCGTTCCTTTACGGCTGGATGAAGCCTCGAGTTCCTTAACCATGCCGCCTTCAAGAAGTATGCGCGTTCCTATACCTTCGCCAGTGCTGCTTTTCATTTCAAAACGGGAAACTGAAGCAATACTGGGCATTGCTTCACCGCGGAAGCCGAGTGTTCGGATTCGGAAGAGATCATTTTCATCTTTTATTTTACTTGTGGCGTGACGTTTAAATGCCGCCTCTATGTCATCAGCCAAAATCCCATCGCCATTATCCACGATCCTGATGGAACCAAGTCCAGCCTCCACCAATTCAATCTCTATAATGGTACTGTTTGCATCTATTGCGTTTTCCACAAGTTCCTTAACGACTGAGGCTGGGCGTTCAACAACTTCGCCAGCTGCGATTTTATTAGATAAAGCCTCGTCGAGCTGTTTGATTTTCCCCATTTTTATCGCCTCGCTTTATTATCTCATTTAAGTTTCTTTTGTAATTTATAAAGGGTATTCATCGCCTCAAGCGGCGTCATTTCAAGGATATCCAGTGATTTTATGTCATCGAGCACCTTTTTTTCCTTAGGCGAGGAATTCACTTTTCCATTAGGAGCCTCTTCCCCAAAGAAGGAAAGCTGTGCCTCATTGACGGATGTCACCGGGGCTACTCCGGCAATAGGTGCTTTTACAGCAGCAGCCTGTTCAGGCATCGCCTTTGCCTGTCCATTTTCATTTTCCAGCTGCGCTAAAATGGCGGCAGCCCGATCTATTAACTGCTCCGGTAAATCAGCTAGCTTTGCCACGTGAATTCCATAGCTTTTATCTGCTGGACCTTCTTTAATTTTATGAAGGAAAACGACATTTCCATTTTGCTCAATGGCACTGACATGGATATTTTTCAATTTTGGCAGTTCCGCTGCCAGCACTGTCAATTCGTGATAATGAGTCGAAAAGAGAGTCTTTGCCCCAATTTCCTCATGAATATATTCAATTATGGCCTGGGCAAGCGCCATCCCATCGTAAGTTGATGTTCCCCGCCCGATCTCATCAAATAATATCAAACTGTTTTCTGTCGCATTCATGATGGCATTTCTTGCTTCAAGCATCTCGACCATGAATGTACTTTGACCGGAAATCAAATCATCTGCCGCGCCGATCCTAGTAAATACCTTATCAAAAATAGGCAATTCAGCTATACTTGCGGATACGAAGCATCCAATTTGCGCTAGAATCGATGTTAGAGCTATCTGACGCATATACGTACTTTTACCCGACATATTGGGCCCTGTGATCAAGAGTAACTCCCGGTCTCCATCCATGAAGCAGTCATTGGGGACATACTCCTGTGATTGAAGGACTTTCTCGACCACTGGATGTCGGCCTTCCTTCAGTACGATTCTTCGATCATCAGAAAAGACAGGCTTCACATAATGGCGTTCTTCGCTAATCGTCGCAAAGCACTGCAAGACATCCAGTTCACTGACACCTTTCGCTAAATCCTGTAAGCGCGGGATATAGCTTTTGACCTCTTCACGAAGATTGAGGAATAGGTCATATTCCAAACTGATGCTTTTTTCCTCTGCTTGTAAAATCAAAGCTTCCTTCTCTTTCAACTCAGGTGTGATATAACGTTCGGCATTCGTTAAAGTTTGCTTCCGTTCATAACGGCCTTCTTCAAGCAGATGCAAATTGGCTCGTGTGACTTCAATATAATAGCCAAAAACACGATTATATCCGATTTTCAAAGATTTGATCCCTGTGCGTTCCCGCTCTTCCCGTTCAAGCTGTGCAATCCAAGTTTTCCCGTTTCTGCTGGCATCCCTGTATGTATCCAGCTCCTTATGGAAACCGTCCTGAATGAAATTTCCTTCCTTCACGGACAATGGCGGGTTTTCTACAAGCGCCGTTTCAAGCAAATCCGTCACTTCTTCGCAAGGATCCAATTTATCGGCCAGAATTGAAATATCCTGATTTGAAGCCATTGACTTCACGATTTCACGAATGATCGGCACCTGTTGCAATGAACGTTTCAGTTGAATCAAGTCCCGAGCATTTACATTACCGAAGGCCACCCTTCCGGCAAGCCGCTCCAAATCGTACACTTCCTTCAGGCGTTCACGTAAGTCCTGCCGTTCGAAGTATTGATTTTTTAGGGTTTCAACAAGGCTTTGTCTCCGCTCGATCTGTTTTTTATTAATGAGCGGTCTATCAATCCATTGTTTCAACATTCTTCCGCCCATGGCTGTTTTCGTTTCATCAAGCAGCCATAATAATGAGCCTTTTTTACCTTTGGAACGAATGGTTTCAGTTAATTCCAAATTACGTTTGCTATAATAATCAATTTTCATATATTGAGATGTTTCATATGCAAGCACTGGCTGTAAATGATCCAGGCTGCGTTTTTGGGTACGGTATAGATAATTCAATAAGCGTGAAGTCGTTGTCGCCAGTTTCTGGTCTTTTAACAAATGAAGCAGTGCAACGAATGACTCGCTTTGATCCGAATTATTCTCTAGGGATAGAGCGGCAGCGCCCCGTTCTTGCAGCTTTTTTTTCCATTCTTCATTGAAATCCTCGGCAATGACCACTTCACTCGCACCGAGGATGGCAAATTCATTCAGAACTTCCTCGAAACTCTCAATCAATGTGACCTTATTTTCCCCTGTCGATAAATCATTGTATCCAAAGCCAAACTGACCATCAGTGAAATAAGTGATCGTGGCAATATAATTATTTTCCTTTTCACGAAGACCCTTACTATCCATTTTCGTTCCCGGAGTAATCAGCTGGACAACTTCCCTGCGTACCACGCCTTTGGCTTGCTTCGGATCTTCGGTTTGTTCACAAATAGCCACTTTAAAACCTTTTTCTATCAATATATCAATATAATTAGCAGCCGAGTGATACGGAATGCCGCACATCGGAATTCGCTCTTCACTACCGCCTTCTCGGCTTGTTAATGTGATTTCGAGCTCTTGAGATGCATTCAGAGCATCGTCAAAAAACATTTCATAAAAATCGCCTAAACGAAAAAATAAAAAGGCATCCTGATACTCTGCCTTAATTTTTAAATATTGCTGTATCATTGGAGTATATCCAGCCATTCCTTCAAAACCTTTCCAAACTATAATCTATTACACATTTATGTCCTTCATTATAACATACGGGAAAGCAACATTGCCTGTATTCGAAATTGCATGGTAAATCAATTATCCTTTAAATTGTGAGCTAGCTGTATCTGCAAAGCCTTACGCACGGATATAGTAACATTGCATTCCTATTTTTTTCATTCCCAGCCCTGCAAGGTACTTGTCCCGCTTCAAATTAAATAAGACCGGATGAAGGGAATGTCATCCGGTATTAATTTCTATATTCTATTCGTCTTCGAATTCATCAAGGAAATCCGGATCTAAATCTTCGAAATCCTCATCATCGAAATCAGAGCCCCAGTCATCCTCACAGCGGCCATCTGGACTTACAGCGACACAAATTTTCGTTTCGCCGACGACTTCCACAAAGAATTCCCTTTCCACATGGACAATGATTTTTTGTCCACATGGGGAGATGCAAGCTTCTAAACAATTCGGCTGTTGGACAGCTTTTGCAACGATTTCATGGTCATCAAGACAATCGGGATCACGGTATTTCAGCGAAATAACGTCGGTATATTGCACTTTTTCAGTTACAACTTCCGTTTTTGAATTTTGGTTATAGGAATACCAGACGTTGATTTCGTAGCTGCCGTGAATTTCTACCTTTTTGCCGACTTTCTTTGCATCGTATTTATGGTTGATGATCCAACAACCTAGAATGCTAGAAGGATGATGAGCCGGGCAAATGGTGTGAGAGGACTTTGTGAATTTGCGTCCTTTTGCCACCACCGCTTTAGTAATTATCTCTCTATATTGTGACATGCTAGCGAACCCTCCTCATACAGTTTCCATTCATCCTATGCGTGGTAAAAGTCTAGTGTGCGTAGAATTTTAATTGTTTGAAAACTGCTGTAATGTTTTAAACCTAGGTTATTTTATGCGCATGTTTTGGGATATGTGTCACGAATGGGCACTGTATAAGGATTTCCGCATCTAAAAAAGCCCTTCTGAAATCAGAAGGGCTTTTTTAATATTTATGAACAGCTTCCGCCGCCTGCTTGTACCTTTGAACCTGTCTCACCGCGAAGGACGTCTCCCTCAGTCGATTCAATAATCAGGTCCGTCACCTTATTCGATACCTGTGATGAAACCATTTGTAAAAGGTCATTTACATCCACTTGGGATTGTTTGAATTCTTGCACGATCGGAAGTTCATCCAATTGTTTTTCCAGTGCATCAATCTTGGCCTGAACTTGACTGTATGCTTTTTCTTTGCCGTAATGCTGGAAGTTTACTGCCTGTTTTTGTAAGCTCTTGATACTGGCGATCATTTCACGGATTTTTTGGTTTTCATTGATGTGTGCTTCTGCCCGTTTAAAGAAATCGACTTCTTCCGTGCTTGCGATCATTTCAGCAAGCTCGGCAGCTTTGTTCAGAATGTCATCTTTAGTATATTTCGTCATATTACTCCACCTCAATCGCCGTTGCTTCTTCAACCATATCCCCATTCAGTGACCATGTTTTCGTTCCGGTGATTTTCACTTTTACGATTTGGCCAATAGCGGATTTTGGTCCTTTGAAGTTCACGAGCTTATTTTTCGTTGTATAACCTGCTAATACTTCCGCATTCTTCTTGCTTTCGCCTTCAACGAGCACTTCAACAATCTGTCCATCATACTCCTTCATTTTCAATGCACACGTTTCATTGACAAGGGCGTTCAAGCGTTGCAGACGTTCCTTTTTCACTTCCATCGGTACATTATCCTGCATTTTCGCAGCCGGTGTTCCCTCACGTGGTGAATAGATGTAAGTATATGCTGCATCGAAACCAACTTCACGGTATAAGGACATCGTTTCTTCAAAGTGCTCTTCCGTTTCATTCGGATAACCTACAATGATGTCAGTGGTTAGCGATACACTTGGGATAGCTTCCTTGATTTTTTTTACTAGCTCTAAATATTGTTCACGTGTATATTTACGGGCCATGATTTTAAGTGTGTCCGTACTACCCGATTGAACTGGAAGATGAATATGGTCAACGAGATTACCGCCCTTAGCCAATACTTCAATCAAGTGATCATCAAAATCACGGGGATGACTTGTCGTAAAACGAATACGCGGAATATCGATTTTGCGGATTTCATCCATCAAATCACCGAAACGGTATTCGATATCCGTAAAATCTTTACCATAAGCATTCACATTCTGTCCAAGCAGAGTTATTTCCTTGTAACCCTGTGCAGCTAAATGACGGACTTCCTGTATAATATCTCCAGGCCTGCGGCTTCTTTCTTTTCCTCTTGTGTACGGTACGATGCAGTATGTACAAAACTTATCGCAGCCATACATGATATTGACCCATGCCTTTGTTTTTCCTTTACGCACTTTCGGAAGGTTCTCGATTACATCACCTTCTTTAGACCAAACCTCAATGACCATTTCCTTGGAAAGATAAGCTTCATTAAGAATTTGCGGCAGGCGGTGGATGTTATGCGTTCCGAAAATCATATCTACAAAATGGTGCTTCTCTAGGATCCGCTTTACAACTGACTCCTCTTGTGACATACAACCGCAAACCCCAAGCAATAGATCCGGCTTTTCCAATTTCAATGATTTTAAATGCCCCAATTCACCGAACACTTTATTCTCTGCGCCTTCCCGAATCGCACAAGTGTTAAGTAAAATGACGTTAGCATCATCCACGGTGTCTGTCGGCCGATAACCAAGTGCCATAAAGATGCCCGCCATGACTTCTGTATCATGTTCGTTCATTTGACAGCCATAAGTACGAATGTAAAACTTTTTACCTTCTCCCATTCCACGGAAACCTTCAGGAATGGCAAAGTCATCATGATATTCTACTTCTTCTTTTCCTCGCTTTTTCGCATCTTTTAAGGAAGGCGGAATATAAACGGCTTGAAAGTATTTACTGAAGTCCTTTTCGGATTTTTTGTCCGCTGGATTCTCAGCCTGTACTTGTTGTGATTCTAATCGTTGTTTCTCGTTCATAGTTAATCTCCTTTCAAAATAGTTAGTTTATTTCTTTCACCAACTATTTCAAGACCTATCTTCTAATGGTTTTATACGGATTCCTTTTTAGGAATTACCAGTAAATATTTGCTTTTAAGTGTGATATATCCACATTATTATAGTATAAAGCTTTTAACAGCAAGAAACAATCATTCTGTCATGGCTTCTTGAATTGTAAGAAATTTTTCACAAATTCGGAAAATAAGAACAGGAAAGAAGAGGCTAATTTCGTCTTAGCCTCTTCTTATCATTTTGTGGATGACGCCTTCCCCTTCAAAATTTTTCAAATGCTGACATTGTAATTTCACTTTTTAAGATGATGTTTAAGGGATCAGGAGCACCTTACCACATTGACCTTTGATCATCAGTTCAAATCCCTTTTCAAAATCGCTTAGTGGAAAACGGTGGGTAATCATTGGTTTTACATCAACCTTGCCACTTTCAAGCAGGCTTGAAACCTGCTGCCAGGTTGAAAACATCTTCCTTCCTGTTATTCCTTGGACAGTAAGGCCCTTGAATACTATATCCTCCGTTATATTAAGGGTGACGGGCTTAGAAGGCAGACTTAGAATTGATATTCTACCACCATTTGTCGCCATCTTAAACCCTTGTTGGATAGCAGCGGGATTACCGCTCATTTCGCAAACGACATCCACCCCATCGGCATTTGTGAGGCTTTTCGTGATTTTCAATGGATCCTGTTTAATTGAATGAATGAGGTCTGTCGCACCCATCTTTTTGGCCAGCTGAAGTCGATAATCATTAATATCAAGAGCGATTACTTTATCAGCACCTGCGGCATTTGCTACAGCAATCGCCATCAGCCCGATTGGACCACAGCCGATTATTGCCACCGTTTTACCCAGCACCTCGCCAGCTAGCACGGAATGGACTGCATTGCCCATCGGTTCTTGTATGGTAGCCATATCAAGTGGCATATCACTTGGATTTTTCCATAAATTTTTGGCGGGCAAAGCTATATACTCTGCAAAGCATCCTTGTTTATCGACACCGATAATGTTTGTTTTTTTACAAATATGGAATTGCCCGGTTAAGCACTGCCTGCAAGTGCCGCAAACTATATGTGTTTCTGCAGATACGCAATCACCAACCGAAACATTGCTTACACTTGCTCCTATCTCCATTACTTCCCCAGCAAATTCGTGCCCAAATACGTATGGTGGATTCACTCTTCCTTGCGACCATTCATCCCAGGTGAAAATATGAATATCCGTTCCACATATCGAGGTCATTTTCACTCGAATCAATACTTCGTCATCACGGATATCCGGAATATCGACATTTTGTAATTGAGCCCCATAACCTCGGTGGTGTTTGACGACGGCTTTCATTTTCCCTCTCAACATGTACACTCCCCCTGAACTAGGGCTGTTACTTTTATCTTCCTTAATATGTAAAGATATGAAAAACTAAATAAAAAAATACCATAAACGCTTATGTACCGACCTTTTCACATTAATAATGATGATTTTTAGGGCATTCGTACATTTTTGTTAAATGGGTCATGTTTCTATAGCATCTTGTCCGCTCTCGAATAAGATATCTTGTAAGACAAAATTATGAAGGAGTGACTTATATGTCATGTGGATGCAATAATCACGATCATCATGATCGGGACCGCGATCGGGACAGAGATCGGGACAGAGATCGGGACAGAGATAACGATAGAATCGCAGACGATTTTTGTCGTGCTGTGAGGGGCTGTAATAGGCGCGACCGCGACCGTGATCGGGACCGTGATCGAGATCGAGACCGCGATCGGGACCGTGATCGGGACCGCCATCACAATTGTTGTCGTAGAAGGAATCGTTGCAATTTCTTCGGCTGTGGATTCAATAACGGTTGGTGGTAAGCTAATTTAGAGAGTATAGTGATTCTCTCCACTTGAGCTTTCCAATTAATCAAAAAAAAAGGTTCACCCCATCTTTAGGGGTGAACCTTTTAACTTTTTACATAAATTCAGCAACAAGCTTATCAAAGTGCGCTTGATCCAGTGTCAGATCTGATTTATTTAACGCTTTTTCAGCATACCCTGGCACTAATTCCTGGTACGAAGGGCGCGAAGAGTCTTGATAAATAATCCCTGTCACAAGGCTGTCATGCTGCATCAAAGTCTGCATGGCCTGTTCTTTATTTGATGAATCATAGCCTTCAATCGTGTTCAATTTAGTCAAGTTTTGTTTAAACCAATCATACGTATTGATTTTATTGTATGTTACGCAAGGAGAGAAAACATTGATAAAGGAGAACCCTTTATGATTTATCCCTGCTTCAATGATCGCCGTCAGGTCTTTCAAGTCTGTGGAAAAGCTTTGGGCGACAAACGTAGCGCCAGCTGATAATGCTAATTCCATAGGTGAAACAGCCTGTTCTATTGATCCTTCTGGAGTGGATTTCGTTTTAAATCCAGCAGCGGATCTAGGAGAAGTCTGGCCTTTTGTCAATCCATATATTTGGTTATCCATGACAATATACGTAATGTCGATATTACGGCGGATTGCATGGATGGTGTGTCCCATCCCGATTGCAAAACCATCTCCGTCTCCGCCTGAAGCTATAACGGTCAATTCACGATTGGCCATTTTTACGCCTTGGGCGATCGGCAGTGAGCGGCCATGGATGCCGTGGAAACCATATGACTTGATGTAACCGGAAATACGCCCTGAACAGCCGATACCGGAAACAACAGCCAAATTCTCAGGCTCCAATCCCACATTCGCTGCCGCACGCTGCATGGCAGCCTGAACGGAGAAATCTCCGCAGCCAGGACACCAGTTAGGTTTTACATCATTCCGAAACTCTTTAAACGTTGCCATATTCGAACATCTCCTTGCATTGTGTGTGAATTTCATGCGGGAGGAATGGGTTGCCATCATATTTTAGGATGCTTTTAATTTTATTAACATGTCCGACATTCATCTTGATGATATTAGCCAATTGTCCAGTCGCATTATTTTCAATAACTACTACTTTCTTAGCACTTTGCACCAATGATAGGACTTCATCAGCTGGGAAAGGATGAATCAAACGGATTTGCGCATGATTCACTTTCATTCCATCCGTTTCTAACCGGCCGATCGCTTCATCAATCGTCCCGCGTGTTGAGTTAAAGCCAAGAATTAATAAATCCGCTTCTTCATGCGGTGTGTTTTTGTATACTGGTGTTTGGAATGTGTTAGTTAAATTATTCAGCTTACGCATCCGTTTATCCATTTGCAATTTACGATTCAAAGCCGTCTCGGAAGGTCTGCCCGTTTCATCATGTTCTACACCAGTAACATGGTGAATCCCATTTTTCATACCAGGCACTACACGCGGTGAGACTCCGTCTTCCGTTACTTCATAACGCTTGAAGTAAGATTTGTCTTCAGCCTCTTCAATTTCAAAGTCCACCAATTTCCCGCGTCTTATCTCCACTTTGCCGTAATCAAGCGGCTGAACCGTTTGTTTACCTAATGATAGCTGTAAGTCGGATAGAACGATAACTGGACATTGATATTCCTCTGCAAGGTTGAATGCTTCCGCCGTATCATAAAAAGCTTCCTCAACAGTACTCGGAGCCATGACGATTTTAGGTATTTCACCATGTGTACCATAAATCATGGCCATTAAATCGGATTGCTCCTGTTTTGTAGGAAGACCCGTAGATGGACCGCCACGTTGAGTATCGACGATGACAATTGGCGTTTCGGTAATGCCCGCTAAACCAATCGCTTCCATTTTCAAGGAAAGTCCAGGTCCAGCTGAAGCTGTGATGGCACGTACACCGCCATAGTTTGCACCGATTGCCATTGTAGCCGCCGCGATTTCATCTTCAGTCTGGATGACCGTTCCTCCAAATTGAGGAAGTTTTTTAATTAAGTATTCCATAATTTCCGAGGCAGGAGTAATCGGGTAAGCTGCCATAAAGCGGCAACCGCCTGCAACTGCTCCTAAAGCGATAGCATCGTTTCCAATCATGAACATGCGTTTTTGGCCGTCTGCCTTTTCCAGCTCCATTGCGCCCAGTTTTTCTCCAAGCAACACTTCCATTGCCTTATAGCCAGCAGTAATGGCATCCATATTCTTCTTGACGATTTCTTCACCCTTACGGCCGAATATTTCATCAACCACATCGTTGAATACGGAAATTTCCATGCCTAGAACAGCACATGTCGCACCGATGGCGACCATATTTTTCATTAATGATGTTCCTAATTCGGCTGCTATTTCCGTAAAGGGAACAATATATAATTCTGCCTTTGTATCTTCTGGGCAGACAGGTTTGAATTTTGCATCTGCAATTATGATGCCACCCTCATGTAATTCTTTATAATTGACGTCAATTGTTTCTTGGTCAAAAGCAACTAAGATGTCTAAATCATCAGAGATAGCACGAGTTTCCGTAGTACTTACACGAATTTTGTTATTCGTGTGTCCACCCTTGATTCGGGATGAGAAATGACGGTAGCCATACAAGTAATAACCTAAGCGATTGAGGGCAATACAGAATATTTCTCCTGTACTTTCAATACCTTCACCTTGTTGTCCGCCAACTTTCCATGAAAGTTGATTGATCATGTCTTACACTCCTTTAGGACGTTCGTATATAAATGCATTTAACCGCACCTCTCTTCAGAACATTCAACTATGTAAAATTATCGTTCTAATTTAGGAAAGGTGTACTAAACGCTTTCAATTCTATCGGTTAAATCATCAAATTGCAACCTTTTTGCTTTTATTTTTTATATTTTCAGAATATTTATTCATATCTTTATAGTAAGAATTGAAAATCACTTAAGATATTTCCTTTCCAAGCGGAAAATTACGAGTGAAATTATCAAAAAGGAGACCTTTTACAATCTCACTGGAATAAAGCCTGTTCAGTTCATTTATTAAGTTATGATAATCATTATATGACAATAAATTTTCTACCATATGATCGATTCCATCGAAGTCAGACCCTAATCCAATTTGTCTTTCCCCTCCCAAACTGCATATATGCTCAATATGTTTCAGGATATCCTTTATCGTAGCCGATTCACCATTTGCCAGAAATTGCGGGACAAAGGTTACGCCGATCACCCCATTTTTCTGTAAAAGGGCTTTTATCTGCCCGTCTTTTAAATTTCGCGGATGCGGACAAAGATGATAAGCATTCGAATGGGAGGCAATTGGGAATTTAGCCAAATTTAAGGTGTCCCAAAATCCCGCTTCGGATAAATGGGATAAATCGCACCAAATCGACTTCTCATTCAATTGCGCGACCACCTCGGTTCCAAACCCCGTCAAGCCGCCCCCTCTTGTTTCTAATGCCCCATCCGCTACCAAGTTGGCGTAATTCCAAGTTAGGCCTACGGAGGACACGCCAAGATGAATGAGGGTTTTCAGTTTCAACAAATCATTCCCGATGCAATCACACCCCTCCAAAGTAAGCATTGCACCTATTTCCTTTTCTTTTAAAGATTCGATGTCTGCCTTGGTCTTTATAAATTTCATTTCCGGCTCTGATAAAATCTTTTCATGAAAAATATCCACCATCGCCATAGCCGCTTGAAATCTCATATCAGGGTGGACTTTTTCAGGAATATATATTGCAAAACATTGGACCTTTCCCCCTTCATCCAATAATCCCCGCTTTGTTATATGTAATTTATCACTATTTGCAAATGAAATATCCGGATCGATGAACATCTTCATCAGTACATCACAATGGGCATCAAAAATTGTCAATGTAATCCCCCTTCCTGTGTCTTTTAATGATTCTATATTCCATTATAAAGGGATATGGATTTTTCGTCAGTTGGATTTCACGACAAAAAAGAGCCTGCTCGCCTTCCGACAAACAGGGCATCCAAACATGGAGTTATCTTGGTTCAATGATTAGTTTTATTGCCGTTCGTTCTTCGCCATCAATAAGTATATCTGTAAAGGCAGGAATACAAATCAAGTCAACTCCACTAGGTGCGACAAACCCTCTTGCGATTGCTACTGCCTTGACGGCTTGATTTAACGCACCTGCACCGATTGCTTGAATTTCGGCTGCTCCTCTTTCCCTGAGCACTCCCGCTAGTGCGCCTGCTACAGAATTAGGATTAGATTTTGCTGAAACTTTTAATATTTCCATTCCTAGTCCTCCTTGTTTTCCCTGCCGATTCTAACTTGGCTCAATAGTTATAACACTTTCCACTGCTACTATATTCATCAAGTAAAACTTGTATGACAAAGAAAACCGGGATTGTCCACCATTTATTAATGAATGGAAAAAAGGATGGCCAGTTTGACTGTCCATCCGTTCCAATCAATGATAAAAGGGGTGATCTTCGTTAATCAGTATCCTTTCTATTTTTTTAGCCTTGCCAGTTTTATCATCAATTTCAAGGAGTATCCCACTTAATAGGGTCCGCCCCTCTTTTGGCACTTCAAAACGAGCAGGAAGGCTAGTTAGGAACCGATGAATGACTGCATCTCTTCCCATACCAAGGATGCCATCATATGGTCCTGTCATGCCTACATCTGATATGTAAGCGGTGCCTCCAGGCAATATACGGTTATCTGCTGTCTGGACGTGTGTGTGTGTACCGACAACGGCTGTAACCTTCCCATCCAGGAACCACCCCATAGCCTGCTTCTCACTTGTAGCTTCTCCATGAAAATCGACAAAGATGATTGGTGTCTTTTTTTGAGCCTCCGCCACGAGTTCTTCAGCTTTTTTGAACGGACAATCCAAATCCGGCATGAATGTTCTCGCTTGCAAATTGATGACCGCTATTTCATACTGGTTCAATTTTAAAAATTTCATTCCTTCTCCAGGTGCCCCGTCTGGAAAGTTCGCTGGACGGACGAGATATTTCGCTTCATCAATAAAATTGAAGATATCACGATTATCCCATGTATGGTTTCCCATGGTCACCGCCTGTGCTCCCCACTCTAAAAAACTGCGGTAAATCTTTTCTGTAATCCCCCGGCCACTTGCTGCATTCTCGCCATTGATGACCGTGATGTGCGGACGATACTTTTCTTTTAACTTAGGAAGGTATTCTTGGATCATGTCACGACCAGGAGACCCCACCACATCTCCAATAAATAGCAATTTCATTGTAAAACCCTTTCTAGATTCACCTAATTATATGAATTATTCAAGTATGTATTGTAACATAATTTGGGGTAATTATAGGAATTACGCTTAACGATTAAAATCCGAAAAGAAAAAACGAAGTGGTTTGCACCACTTCGTTTTTCATTAACGATTATTTAGCGTATTCGACTGCTCTTGTTTCACGGATGACCGTGACTTTTATATGACCAGGGTAATCGAGCTCTTCTTCAATCCTTTTCCGGATATCACGTGCGAGTCGATGGGCCGAAAGATCATCAATTTGTTCTGGTTTCACTAGAATCCGCACTTCTCGTCCGGCTTGAATCGCAAATGATTTTTCCACTCCATCATAGGATTCGGAAATTTCCTCAAGTTTTTCAAGTCTTCTAATGTAATTTTCAAGCGTTTCACTTCTAGCTCCCGGTCTTGCAGCTGATAATGCATCAGCGGCAGCCACAAGCACTGAAATGATGGAAGTTGGTTCAGTATCGCCATGATGTGAAGCGATGCTGTTAATGACAGTTGGATGCTCTTTATATTTGGTTGCTAATTCAACGCCAATTTCAACGTGACTGCCTTCCACTTCATGATCAATCGCTTTCCCAATATCATGCAGTAAACCTGCACGGCGGGCAAGAACTTCATCCTCTCCAAGCTCAGCGGCCAGTAAACCTGAAAGCTGGGCCACTTCAATTGAATGTTTAAGTACGTTTTGCCCATAACTAGTACGGAACTTCAAACGACCTAGAATTTTGATGAGATCTGGATGGAGACCGTGAACTCCAACTTCAAAAGTCGTTTGTTCACCAATTTCACGAATATGTTCATCTACCTCACGTCTTGCTTTGTCAACCATTTCTTCAATGCGGGCCGGATGGATCCTTCCGTCCTGAACAAGTTTCTCAAGAGCCAAGCGTGCCGTTTCCCGTCTAATTGGATCGAATCCAGATAAAATGACAGCTTCAGGAGTATCATCGATAATAAGGTCAATACCTGTTAGCGTTTCTAACGTCCGGATATTTCGTCCTTCACGTCCGATTATCCGTCCTTTCATTTCATCGTTTGGAAGATTTACTACAGAAACGGTGGTTTCTGCAACATGATCAGCCGCACAACGCTGAATGGCAAGAGAAAGAACTTCTTTTGCTTTTTTATCAGCTTCTTCTTTGGCACGGGTATCACTTTCTTTAATCATAAGCGCTACATCGTGAGCAAGCTCGTTTTCCATTCGGTCTATAATGATTGCTTTAGCTTCTTCACGAGTTAAACCGGAAACACGTTCAAGCTCTGTTTGCTGCTTACGAACCGTCTCGTCCACTTTGCTTTCCATCTCTTCAATATGCTGTTGTCTTTGGTTTAGAGAATCTTCTTTTTTCTCCAAAAGGCTTTCACGTTTGTCTAACGTTTCATCCTTGCGGTCCAGATTCTCTTCTCTTTGCAATAACCGATTTTCTTGTTTTTGTAATTCGTTCCTTCTTTCACGGGCTTCCCGATCCGAATCGGCACGAACTTTATGAATTTCATCTTTTGCTTCCAACAAGGCTTCTTTCTTAAGTGCTTCCGCTTCACGTTTTGCATCCTCAAGGATGTGTTCAGCAGAGCCCTTTGCCCCTGCTATTTTACTCTCAAATTTTGATTTGTGAATAAAATAACCAACAACTGCACCGACGATTAGGCCAAGCAAAGTGAAGATGATTGTCATGGGTTCCATCGTTTCACCTCCCCTTGCTATGAACTTTTTACATAAAATGTTGAACTGTCGGCAAGTACATTGCACATAAATTCAATATACAGCACTTAATTTTCAAAATTTTAGTTTGAAAAATTGTAAAATATACATATTAATTGTATAGTTGAGAATTTTTATTGTCAAGCGTTTGTCCCTTATGTATCAATGATTATTCAAGTTTTCTCAATATCAACCATCATAATGTACAGCATTCTTTATGGAAAAGTTATTTCAATGCCATTTATTTCGCTGAAAATTTCACACTTTTCTCAAAATATATAGAAAAGGCCTAAGCGAACAAGCTTAGGCCTTTTCCAAATACCATTAATCAAGCAATTCAAAATGCTCTTCTGGTTCATTTTCTTCTGGCGGTAATTCATGCTCTCCATCGAGATTATAGTGATCTCTGATTTTCCGAGAAATTTCCTGAGCGATATCCTGATTTTCTTTCAAGAACAGCTTCGCATTTTCGCGGCCTTGTCCGACACGCTCTTCATTGTATGAATACCACGAGCCGCTTTTAAGGACGATATCAAGATCTGCACCCATATCGATGATTTCACCTTCCTGGGAAATCCCTTGACCATACATGATGTCAACTTCCGCTTGACGGAATGGTGGAGCAACCTTGTTTTTTACAACTTTGATTTTCGTTTTATTACCGACGATTTCATTACCCTGTTTTAATTGTTCCGCACGGCGCACTTCCAGACGAACAGTTGAATAGAACTTCAATGCCCGGCCTCCTGGAGTCGTTTCTGGATTCCCAAACATAACACCGATTTTTTCACGGACTTGGTTAATGAAAATGGCAATGGTATTTGATTTATTAATGGCACCAGACAGTTTTCTAAGCGCCTGGGACATCATCCGCGCTTGAAGACCCATATGGGAATCTCCCATTTCGCCTTCGATTTCAGCTTTAGGAACAAGTGCTGCCACCGAATCAATGACAATGATATCTACAGCTCCACTTCGAACTAATGCTTCAGCGATCTCCAAGGCCTGTTCACCCGTATCAGGCTGTGAAAGCAGTAAATCATCTATATTCACACCAAGTTTTTCTGAATATGCTGGATCTAAAGCATGCTCTGCATCAATGAATGCAGCCGTGCCGCCAGTCTTTTGTACTTCTGCAATAGCATGTAATGCAACAGTCGTTTTACCGGAGCTTTCAGGTCCATATATCTCAATGACCCGGCCTCTTGGATATCCGCCCACTCCCAATGCTACGTCCAATGCTAAAGAACCGCTTGAAATCGTTGAAATCCTACGATCAGACTGTTCCCCAAGTTTCATAATAGAACCTTTACCAAATTGTTTTTCAATTTGTTTTAATGCCATATCTAAAGCCGCTTGACGATCACTCACTCAATTTCCTCCTCTATATTCAAATAATCGGCTGTCCGATTAAAGGTGTACTTACGTTAGCAATTATTCGAGATCAAGGTTTGCATCCTGTCTCAAAACCTATCTTTACTATATACTCTTTTTACAATTTTGCCAAGCAAAAAGTCGAACATTCATTCGTTTTTTTCTTTCGGGGTATTCTCTGTAAAAAAGCGTTTTATCTTAAGGAAATCTCCATTTCCTTTCACTTTCTCCGTAAAAAAACCATTTTCATTGAATTAACTTTTTTCTTTTTTTCCCTATTTTTCAAGAAACAAACTTCTAAAACCAAATAAAAAGCAGAGCTGTAAATAGCTCTGCTTTTAGCGCTTATAAATCCCTTAATAGGTAATGACAGCCGTACTTCACACTCCGAATCCGGTTTTGCGCCCTGCTTCCGGAAAGATTCAACTCCTTGAAATGAGTGTTTCCATCCCGATAGGAAATGCCAATGAATACTGTCCCTACAGGCTTGCCTTCTTGTTCATCCGGACCTGCAACACCCGTAAAGCTTATGCCTACATCCGCATCGAGCTTGCTCCGGACATTAGAGGCCATTTCCATTGCACACTCACCGCTGACCACCCCATGCTCAGATATGGTATCATCGCTGACGCCAAGGACGTTCGACTTCGCATCATTCGTATAGCAGACAATTCCGCCTTTGAAGACTTTACCGGCGCCAGGTATGGTTGTCAGCTGTTCTTGGAACATCCCACCGGTCAAGCTTTCAGCTGCCGCAATTGAAAGCTTGCGGACCGTTAATTCTTTTACAAGTTCCTTTATTAGTGAAGTATTATCACTTCCATAGTGGAACTTACCGACCCTGCTAAGAATTTCTTTTTCCGCTTCTAAAATAAGCTCTTCGCATTTTTCTTTAGAAGAGTCTTTAGCGGTGATCCTTAACGTCACTTCCCCTTCGGCTGCCAGCGGAGCAATTGTCGGATTCGTTTGATTGACAAGAAGATCTTCAATCACCGTTTCCAGTTCGGCTTCACCTATACCGTAGAACCGAAGAACCTTGGAATCGATCCGTTCATGCTTTTCCAGTTTATTCATGATCTTTTCATAACCATAACTTAAAAACATCGGCTCCATCTCACTTGGCGGACCAGGGAGAAGCATATATGTAATCCCAGATTTGGACAAGACCATTCCCGGTGCCATGCCATGATCGTTTGCCAACACTTCACTGCCTTCTAAGACAAGGGCCTGTTTTTTGTTGTTTTCCGTCATCGGCCGTTCCCGTTTTTGGAAGTAAGCTTCAATGGAATGCAAAGCTTCATCATTAAAAACGAGCTTTTTCCCTATATGGCGAGCAATCGTTTCTTTCGTTAAATCATCTTTGGTAGGACCGAGTCCACCGGTAAAGACAATCAAGTTCGCCCTAGATTCAGCGATTTCTATAGCTTGTTGTAAACGGCGATCGTTATCCCCGACCACAGTATGGTAAAAAACGTTGATCCCCATTTCCGCAAACTGCTGCGATAAGAACCTTCCATTAGTGTTATTGATTTGTCCTAAAAGAAGCTCTGAGCCCACTGCAATGATTTCTGCATCCATCTTTTCAAAACCACCATTCGTTTTTACTTTGAATTAACAAATACTTCTTTGTTTTTTATAAAATAATCCAAGCCTGACCAGATTGTAAAGATTAATGCAATCCACAATGCGATATTGGCAAATGGAAGTGAAATTAGGGCAAATGGGAGGTTATGCAGCAATAAAGCCGAAATAGAAACAATTTGTGCCCATGTTTTTATTTTACCAAGCTGGTTCGCTGCAACCACTTCCCCTGTACCCGCTAGCACCAAACGCAATCCGGTGACTGCAAACTCGCGACTTATGATCACGATGGCAATCCATGATTGACCGTACATTAAATCTAGATCAACCAAAACGATTAAGGCAGCCGAAACCAGAAGCTTATCAGCCAGTGGATCTAAAAATTTCCCTAAATCAGTAATCATATTATATTTTCTGGCAAAATGGCCATCGATCCAATCCGTAGTGGAAGCAATAATAAAGAGGATGGCTCCAGCTAAGTGCGCCACTGGCAAACTGTATTCTCCCCACGTCAGCGTCCCCCATGAAAAAGGAACGAGCATGATGATTAAAAATACTGGTATTAAACAGATTCTTGCTACTGTAATCTTATTAGGCAGATTCAAAACTTTTACCTCCAAAATTTACGCCTGCCATTCGGGCCTGCGTCTTAGATCTAAAATACGCTTTTATGTATAATTTAACTCAAAATCCAATCTTATATGCCGGGTAATCCATTTCCCCGTCGCCTTACCATTAAATAGAGCAAAAATAGTCATCTATAAGATGACTATTCGGCTTTCGTAAATTGTATCGTAACCAATTGCGTATTCACTTCAGTCGGTGAAATGGAATACTCCAGCTTCTCATCATTCACATAAATCTCAGTTTCATATGCTCTGCCTATATTGATGACAGCTTCTTTTTCATTGGTGAAATCAATTTCCTGGCTTTTGTCCTTGTCGATAGTGCCCTGGAATAGTAATTTACCTTCACCATTTTTTATGCCGACCCATGGCGAGCCTTTTGAGGTCACCTTTAATTTAAAGGTATCGGTATTTTTTAATTCATACGTACTATTTTTACCGCTGGAACTTGTGACGGCAAGTTTTTGCTCTTTCTTTTCATCTTTGACAACTGCATCATCTTCATTCTTCTCATCAGATGACTCAGATTTTTCTTCCTGTTTTTTGTCTGCATTCTCTTTTTCTTCGTTAAACCCATCACTTTTATTGTAGCCCACAGCTTCATTCTCTTTAGCGTTCTTTTTATCATCATTATCAGGGTTACTCATATAATTCGATACCAGTACCCATATCAAAACGGCCGCACCAATTACTAAAACGACAGCCAGGATCTTCGGTAACATTTCAACAACCTTTGAATCTCCCGCCGGTATAGTTTTCCGGGATTGGACCCTTGAAAGCTGTTCTGGCAATTCCTCGCTATAGACTGATGGCACTTCACTTTTATATTGTTCGAAAATCTCTTCTGAATCCAGTCCGACCGCTTCACAATATTGCTTTATGAATGCCCGTACATAGAACTTTCCAGGCATCATACTGTAATTTCCCTCTTCAATGCCTATAAGGTAACGCTTTTGGATCTTCGTTAATTCCTGCAAATCTTCTAAGCTAAGGCCTTTGGCTTCCCTAGCTTCCTTTAATCGATTACCTAACTCAGTCAAATAAAACACCTGCCATTTTAAAAGTCAAAGGAACCAAAATCGGACCCTGAAAACTGGTCTTTTTGGTCGACAACTTCATATGTTATTTCTTCTTCAGGATTGTTTCGCAATTCAATAATATAATCAAAGTCTTCGAGGGTATACTCTGTATTTTGGACAAAAACATCTGGATGTTCGATTACTTTGACAGCATCAAGCCTCATTATTTCGCGAATCAACTGCCAATGACGCTCATTTGCACGGCGAGTGGAAACAATTCCATCTAAAATGAACAAATTATCATTATTATATTCATCCTCAATAAGCTGACTGCGGATAGTCTGCTTTAAAAGGGTCGATGACACAAACAACCATCTCTTATTAGCACATACACTCGAGGCTACGATGGATTCAGTTTTCCCGACACGAGGCATCCCTCGTATCCCGATCAATTTATGCCCTTCCTGTTTAAACAGCTCGGCCAGGAAATCGACAAGCAAGCCCAGTTCATCACGGACAAACCTAAAGGTGTTTTTCTCATCGGCATCGCGCTGAATATAACGTCCATGCCTGACTGCGAGGCGATCACGCAATTTAGGTTCCCTCAGCTTAATGACCTTTATCGTATCCATCGTACGGAGAATTGACTCGAATCTTTCTATATTACGGCTGTCTTTCGCCAACAAAAGTAAACCACGCCTGCCTTCATCGACCCCGTTAATGGTGATGATATTAATGGAAAGCATCCCCAGAAGGGATGAAATATCCCCTAATAAACCAGGACGGTTGACTTGGATTTCATATTCAAAATACCATTCTTTATTATCCACGATAACACTCCTTAAGCCTAAAAGCTTTTACCCTACTCAGGGGCAAAAAACTTATCCATCGTAAATTTCAAGGTCTGAACACTTTATATTAATTGTCTAGCTTCTATAATATAGCATTTCTTGATAAGTTAAAAGGAAAAACCCTAGAAAAATATTCATTTTTATATAAGAGGATAAATAATCATCCACTTAAATCCAAAAGGCCCTGTTATTTAATAACAGGGCCTTTGGAGGGATATTTTACTTCGTTCCATTGTTCTCGACTAACTTGACCATGACACTTGCCATAGCGTGTTTTTCTTGATCGCTTGCAACTGACCAAAGATCAGCAAGCACTTTCTCTTGATCGTTCTGGGGCTCAACCTGATTAGCCAGGTAATCACCGATTTCGAAAGCCAAGTTGTTAACAGCGCCTTCTGACAAGCCTTGTTGTTCACCTTGATGTAATCTGTCGCCTAAAAAGTTTTTCCATTGATCCCAATTGTCCAGTACAGACATGAATGGTCACCCTTTCCTTCAAAATAGTACATAGATATTTTGTGAAGGAACCGAGAAAATTATACATGTCTTTAAAAAAATCATGTGTACCATCCGCCATTTACGCCTAAAATTTGCCCGGTTATATAGGATGACTTGTCGGAAAGCAAATAGTATACGGCCTCCGCGACTTCTTTGGAATGCCCCATCCTGCCCATCGGGATATCTCCTTTGATGATCTCCAGATCTTCTGCACTGAAAGATTCGAGCATGGAAGTGGAAATCGCTCCGGGGGCAACGGCATTCACCCGGATTCCATTAAGTGAGACTTCTTTGCTAAGCGCCTTGATAAAAGCATTTTGACTGCCCTTGACCATTGAATATAATACTTCACAGGATGCACCTGTCTGCCCCCAAATCGATGTGACCGCAACGATGGCAGCCTGTTCTTGGTACATAAGCTTTGGAAGCAGTTCCTTTGTTAATTGGAAAGGGCTCGTTACATGCAGCTGCACCATTTCATTAACGATTTTCTCATCCATGTCAGATATTAGCCCATAATAGCTATTGCCACTATTGAGGACGATTGCATGGAGGGCAAAGATATTTTCCGCCAATTTCCTGAATCCATCCGGTGCAGCCAAATCCGCTTGAATCGGAATAAGTTCGACTTGATGGGGCTTCAGTTCTTCAATCAATTCAAGTATCGCTTCTTCATTGCTGTTATAATGTAAATAAAGTGAATAATTTTCCTCGGCGAGCTTTATAGCTATTTCCCGGCCGATTCCTCCACTGGCTCCAGTAATAAGGGCAAAACGTTTCCCCACATTCGAGCCCCCTTTATATTATTTAGGAAGTACCTGACAGACTGTCATCCGTTCATCGGATATTAAGTCCTTGGCGACCTCCCTGATATCTTCGATCGTTAGTTTTTCCAATACTGATACAACATCGAACAAGTTCATATCATTGAATGCATATCTGGTGAATTGATTCGCTATATATTCCGGCGAATTCAGAGAACGAAGGAAAGAACCGATTTTTTTCTTGATTGTCCTTTGCAGGCTTTCTTCATTCAGGCCGGTTCCGGCTTTTGATTTTTGCAGGATACCAAATAAAGACTCCGTCAACTCATCAGGTTTGGCACTATCCCCGCCAATTAACGCAAATCCAAAACCTTGTTCCTGTGTATAATCATATGAGAAGCTTTGATCGATCAACCCTTCCTCATATAGCTCCTCATGCAAAGGTGAACTTTTGCCGAACAGCATTTCCAGATAAATATTGGTTGCCAATTCCCTTTTCAAAAGCTGTGAACCGGATTGATGGACATTGGTCGCCTTGATTCCCAGCATAACTTTTGGTGTCTGGACATTCATTCTTAAGACTTCCTTGTCCTTGGCAACAATTTCAGGCTCTTGGTCAAACTTACGTTCCACCTCAGGTTGTTCGTTGTATCCTTTATTATTTTGATTATCCCGGATCAGCTTCATGGTGCTTTCGACATCAACCGGTCCTACAACGAATAGGAGCATGTTGCTAGGATGATAAAACGTATTATAACATTCGTAAAGCATATCCTTCGTAATATCTGCAATGGATTCCACAGTACCGGCAATATCGATTTTCACGGGATGCTGATGATACATATTGGCTATCGTTCCGAAATATAATCGCCAGTCCGAATTATCATCATACATATTGATTTCCTGCCCAATGATTCCTTTTTCCTTCTCTACCGTCTTTTCCGAAAAATAAGGATCCTGGACAAAGTCGATTAAGGTAGTAAGATTCCTATCGAAGTCGGACGTACTGGAAAATAAATAAGCTGTACGAGTGAAAGAAGTAAAGGCATTTGCAGATGCTCCCTGCTTTGAAAATTGCTGAAAAACATCTCCATCTTCCTTTTCAAAAAGCTTATGTTCAAGAAAATGGGCAATTCCATCAGGTACTTTAATGAATTCCGTTTCATTCAAAGGTTTGAAATGGTTGTCGATCGAACCATAATTCGTCGTGAAAGTGGCAAATGATTTATTGAAGCCACTTTTCGGAAGAATATACACTTCTAGGCCATTATCCATTTTTTCATGGAAAAGTTCTTCTTTCAATTGAGTGAATGCTATTTTTTCCATTACCCTTGCACCTCCTCTTCCGTTAGGAAATAAATCGTATCAAGCTGAATCTTTTGACCAACTGCAATGATTTCTTCCTTTGTCGTCCGCTCTGTGTTTGCAAACCACTCGTCGAGTGATATATCCTGCCCGGAAACCACATTATGATATAAAATTTCCACAAGCCCTCTCGAAACGTCAATGGTTTCAAGTAGTTGATTCTTAACGACCGCCTTTGTCTGTGCGAGCTCTTCTTCGGAAAAATTCCCTTGCTTCATTTCCTTCATTTGTGCATGAATGATATCCAATGCCTGCTTGTAGTTGGCATTTTCAATGCCGGCCATGACCATTAATAGACCTTTATGACTTTCGAGCCTCGAAGCTGCATAATAAGCAAGGCTGGCTTTCTCCCGGACATTGATGAAAAGTTTTGAATGTGAAAAGCCACCAAAAATCCCATTGAAAAGCTGAAGTGCATAATAATCCGGATCACCGTAGGCAACTTGGGTTCGATAACCGATATTCAATTTCCCTTGCTTCACATCCGAATTCTCAATGATTTCTTTTTCCTTCTCCACTACCTTGCCCGTCTTCCCGGGCAGTCTCACAGGCACTCGTTCTTGCAATGAAACATACTTGTCAGCCAGAGCCTGCACTTCCGATTCATCGATGTCACCGATTACATATAAATCGATTTCATCCTCCGCCAGCACTTTTTTGTAATAAGAGAAAAGGGACTCAGGAGTTATCGTTTCCAAGTCTTGTAGATTACCGCTCGCTTCTAAAGCATATGGTTCGTTTTTGCACATTTCCTCTACAAGGCGTATAGCTGAATATCGCATTTTGTCATCGGAAATGGATTGAATCCGCTGTTTTAAAGAACGGATTTCATTGGAAACCGTTTTAGAGTCAAAGGCCTCGCCATTCTTCTTCGGATTAAAGATCACCTCTGATAATAACCCAAAAGCCTTTTCGAGAAGCGGGGTTGAATCACTAAGGAATTTTTCATTGACGATATCGATAGTAAAACTTATGATTTGATATTCGCCTTTTTTAGCTACATCGACATAAAACCCTGCTCCATATAAATCATCAAGATAAGATCGAAGCTCGGGTGTTGTAGGATATTTACTTGTATTGCTTTGTAACACATATGGCAGCAATGCACGATATGTAACGTCCTCTTTTGTCAACGGGGCTTTCATCTTCAGCACGAGAGTATTCGTTTTATATTTATCCGTCCGGACCACATGAAGCTTGTAGCCGCTTTTTTCCGTAATTGTATCGGAAGCAATAGACATGAATAATCCTCCTCATTATATAAATCACCTTTATTAGCTTATTGTTTGTAGATTGGAACCCTTTTAAACATCTACTTAAAATATACATGTGAAAGGAAAAATCATGCAAGTTACAGCTACTTTTTTTGGTTTTTCACCAGCTCACCATCACTTACGGCTAAATCTCGAAAGAAAAAAAACGGCCAGCATAGTTTGCTGACCGGTTATAACCTTATCTTTTTCCTTTGATGTATGGCTGTCCGGATGCTTTAGGAGCATCTGCACGACCAATGAAACCAGTTAATGCAATGATAGTCAGAACATAAGGAGCGATCAATAGGTAAACCGAAGGAATATCCTTGAAGAAGGGAAGGCTCGAGCCAACGATACTTAAACTTTGAGCCAAACCAAAGAATAACGCTGCACCCATTGCCCCGATCGGGTGCCATTTACCAAAAATCATTGCGGCAATGGCCATGAAACCTTGACCATTAATTGTCGCATGATTGAATTCATTCGAAAAAATGGTAGCATATATCGCTCCGCCGATACCTCCAAAAGCACCTGATAATAAAACGGCGGCATATCGGATTTTCGTAACATTGACACCCATCGTATCAGCTGCCATGGGATGCTCACCCACTGCACGGATCCTTAACCCGAATGGTGTTTTATACAGTACATACCAGACGACAAAGGAAATAAGAATCGCTATATATACGATATAATATCCATTTGCGAAAAAGATGGGTCCTATAAATGGGATATCACTTAGTAAAGGAACATCAATCCTTGGGAATGTTTCCGTGATTCTATCAGTTTGACCTTTGTCAAAAATCAGCTTCACCAAAAACATGGTCAGACCTACCGCCAACAAGTTGATGGCTACCCCACTAACCGTTTGGTCCGCCCTGAAGGTAATGCATGCCACAGCGTGCAGAATGGAAAACAGCAAGCCGGCAATCATTGCCGCTAGCACAGCAAGCCAAGGAGTCCATTCCCCAAAAACATCAGCAAACATTAAGTTAAAAACGATCCCTGTAAAGGCACCGATGACCATCAATCCTTCTAAACCGATGTTTATGACACCTGCCCGTTCAGAAAACACTCCTCCGAGTGAAGTAAAAATAAGTGGTGCAGCTAGAGCAATCATAGATGGAATAATAATTTGTAATACTTGGTAAAAATCCACTTATTTCACCCCTTTCTTAAATCGAGCGGCAATCCAACGAATAAAATAACTGGATGCGACGAAGAAAATGATCAATGCTATGACAATATCTACAATTTCACTAGGTATGCCGGTTTCTAGCGGCATATTTAACGCCCCTGCTTTCAGTCCCCCAAATAATAAGGCTGCCAGCACTACACCAATAGCCGTATTCGCTCCTAGTAAGGCTACTGCAATCCCATCAAAGCCCATACCTGTGAACCCGCCTTTGACTGCGGCATAACCGAAAGTTCCAAGGCCTTCCATCGCACCCGCAAGCCCTGCAAACGCACCTGAAATAACCATCGAAAGTATGATGTTCTTATTTACACTCATTCCTGCATATTCGGACGCGTGCTGATTGAAACCTACCGCTTTCAGTTCAAAGCCGGTTTTTGTCCTTTCAAGAAGGAACCACATGATGATCACGCAAATAATCGCTACCACTATTCCCCAATGCATCCGGGAAAAATCCGTAATGCTTTCAAAAAAAGGAGACCTCAATGATGCTGTATCAGCAACTCTTTCTGTTTTATCCAGCTTGTCAGTCATTACATTCCGAATTAAATAATTCGTCACATATAATGCTGTATAATTCAACATGATCGAAACGATTACTTCATGTACACGGAACTTAGCTTTTAGATAACCAGGGATAAATGCCCACAGGGCACCAGCAGCTGCACCAGCTAATATGGCAAACGGCAAATGGATGATCCTTGGTAGGTCAAAAGCTATTCCGACCCAAACTGCCGCCAGCCAGCCTACAATTAATTGCCCCTCTACACCGATATTGAATAGGCCCGTACGGAAAGCAAAAGCCACTGCCAAACCAGCAAGGATATAAGGAATGATTGTCCTGACGGATTCCCCTACATAATAAGAATCCCCAATAATTCCATTTATCATGGAGCCATAGCCGGCAACAGGGTCATAGCCGCTTACTAACATGATTATGGCCCCAACGACTAAGCCGAGGATAACTGCTATTAACGGACTCGTTAATTTAGATAAATACTTAGACATTTTGTTTTCCCCCTGCTTCCGTCCGTTTACTGCCAGCCATAAGAAGGCCAAGCTCCTGTTCAGTCGTTTCTTTCGGATCGACTATTGCGACGATTTCCCCTTCGTATATAACGGCAATTCTATCGCTCACATTCATGATTTCTTCCAATTCAAATGATATGAGGAGTACCGCTTTTCCTGCATCTCGCTGTTCAATCAGACGTTTATGGATAAACTCGATCGCCCCTACATCAAGGCCGCGTGTCGGCTGTGCGGCAATCAATAAATCCGGGTTCCTATCAACTTCCCGGCCGATGATCGCTTTTTGCTGATTCCCTCCAGAAAGCGCCCTTGCCGGGGTATATTCACTCGGAGTGCGAACATCGTAACTTTTGATCAGTGAACGGGCCTTTTCAAATATTTTCTTTGAGTTCAAGATACCAGCTTTTGAAAAAGGCTTTTGATAATAGGTTTGCAAGACAATATTTTCCCCAATGCTGTAATCGAGAACCAAACCATGCTTATGTCTGTCTTCTGGAATATGTCCGACACCTGCTTCAGTGATTTTACGCGGCTTCAAATTCCTGATTTCTTTTCCATTTAGCTTTATCGAACCTGCGGTTGTCTTCCTTAGGCCAGCCAATGCTTCAATTAGTTCGGATTGTCCATTTCCATCAACACCGGCGATACCGACAATTTCTCCTGCACGGACAGTTAAATCCAAGTTCCGAACAGCTGAAACGCCCCGGGAATCCTTGACTTCCAGTTCCCGGACCTCGAGAACTACATCCGAAGGAATAGCTGCCGTTTTTTCCGTCTTGAACAGAACTTCCCTACCGACCATTAAGCTGGCCAATTCGTTAGGATTCGTTTCGTTGACATTCACTGTACCAATTCCTTGGCCTTTGCGTATTACCGTTACCCGGTCACAAACCTCCATGATTTCCTTAAGTTTGTGTGTAATTAAAATGATGGATTTCCCCTCTTTGATAAGGGCTTTCATTATATAAATCAATTCCTTGATTTCTTGAGGAGTCAATACAGCTGTCGGCTCATCAAAAATCAATATCTCCGCACCACGGTATAGCGTTTTAAGAATCTCGACACGCTGCTGCATCCCTATTGAAATATCGGCAATTTTCGCATAGGGGTCAACACGAAGCTGATATTGTTCCGATAGTTTCCTAACTTCCTCGCTAGCTTCTTTTAAATCGATTTTACCCGCTTTTGATGGTTCTTTTCCTAAAATGATATTTTCTGTTACTGTAAAGGGGTCTACGAGCATAAAATGCTGATGGACCATCCCAATCCCTAAATCATTGGCAATGTTAGGACTGGTAATCTTGACTGGCTTGCCGTTCACACGGATTTCTCCCTGTTCAGGCTGGTATAAGCCGAATAAAACATTCATCAATGTGGATTTGCCCGCGCCATTTTCACCTAATAATGCGTGAATCTCCCCTTTTTTAACCTGAAGGGTAACGTTATCATTTGCGACGATGCCGGGGAATTCCTTACGGATATTAAGCATCTCAATTACATATTCCACGTATTATCAACTCCTAAAATGAGTGTAAATATTCTTAAAATCATTTAATTGCATCTACTAGCTTATTGATTTTTTTAAAAAAACCAAAGGAAAAACTACGATTCTATCATAGTTTTTCATTCGATATTTTTCAGTTGCAAAGAGCAATTTGGAAAAGAAAGAATAGAGGGCACTTCGCCTCCCTATTCTTTCTGGCATTAGAGATTATTTATCAAGTTTTTCGAATTCTTCATCCGTGCCCGGAACTACGAATTCACCTGATTTAATTTTTTCTGTCCACTCTTCGACCGCTTTTAAAGATTCTTCTGTTACGTTATCTTTTGTATCGGAAATGCCTACACCATTTTCTTCGATACCGTACTCAATTACTTTTCCGCCTGGGAAGTTTCCTTCTTTCGCTTTCTCGGAAAGGTCTTTAACTGCCACGTCAACACGTTTTAGCATGGAAGTTAGTGTGATGTTGTCGTCAGTTCCAGGAACTGCCCCTAATTTAGCTTGGTCGCTATCTACACCGATAACATAGATTTCCCTCTTAGGATCTTTTTGCTTTTGCTCGACTGCTTCAGTGAATACACCTTTTCCAGTTCCGCCAGCAGCATGATAAATGATATCGATGCCTGAAGAATACATGGAGCCTGCTGTGGATTTACCGATATCAGCTTTATTGAAATCTCCGGCATATTTAACTTCAACTTTCGCATCCGGATTTACAGATAAAACCCCAGCCTTAAAGCCAACTTCGAATTTCTTGATTAATTCAGATTCAACTCCGCCGATAAAACCGACCTTGTTTGTTTTCGTTTGCAGACCGGCAATTACACCTACAAGGAATGAACCTTGCTGCTCTTTAAAATTGATGCTGGCTACATTCTTTTTATCTACAACTGTATCCACGATAGCAAAGTTTGAATCCGGACGTTGGTCGGCCACTTCACCAACAGCTTCGGCTAAAAGAAAACCGATACCATAGATTAGTTGGTAATCTTCACGTACAAGCGTATTCAGGTTTTTAGCGTAATCTGCATCAGATTTAGATTGCAGGTAGTTGTAGCCATCCTTACCTTTTTCCAGACCATTATCCTTACCGAATTCCTGAATGCCCTTCCAAGCGGATTGGTTGAACGACTCGTCATCCACGCCGCCAGTATCAGTTACCATTGCAACAGTGAAGTTATCTTTGTTTTTCCCATTTGAAGATTCTTTATCATCATTCTCTGAATTACCACATGCTCCCAGTAGCGTACCGGCTGCAAGAACAAGTGAAAGAGCTAGTCCTAATTTGCGCTTTTTCAATTTTTATCCCCCTAGTTTTACATAGTTTTTTGAGCAGGAATGTTCTGAAAAGTCATTCATGTTTGCGTTTTCACTTCTCGTTAATTTTTTTTGCATCCGCTTGATCGACTTTTTCGGAATCGAAACAAACGCTTGCATTCACCCGTATGCAGAGTCAAGACCTACACACGTTTACGAAGAACATGAAAGCTGAACATATTGGCTTTAAAGTAGTTTACAGAATACAGGATAGGCTGGTCCCAATCATCCAGATGCATCTGCTTTAGAACGAGTAGTGCGGCTTCTGGCGAGCATTTAAGGATAGGAGAAACTTTCTCATGATATCCAATAGGCTCAATCTCTGCTACGGCATGCGTAATTTTTCGATGCGCATCTCTTTCCAAAATATCTAAAAGAGACTCATCATTACGGTCAAAATTTTCTGATAGTATAGATTCAGGAATTTTGTCAATACAGTAGACAACTGGCTCCCCATTCGCAGTCCTTACTCGTTCGATGATGACGATGCGTTCATCTGTCGAACACGAAAACCTGCGTATATCCTCTTCTGTAGGTTCTTGGGCCGTCGAGCTTAAGAAAATCGTACCCGGTTTCATTCCTGCCTCTTCAATCATGTTCGTGACACTTTTTAATTGCTCGATACCTGAAGTGAACCGAGGTTTCGGATTGACGAAAGTCCCAACTCCATGGCGGCGAATGATGATGTTTTCTTCTTCTAAAATTCGCAGCGCTTCTCGAAGTGTCGCCCTACTAACTCCCAATTTTTTTGCAAGATCGAATTCTGAAGGGAATTTTTCATTTTCCTGATAGACTCCAGCTTCAATATCCTGCTTCAGGTAATCAATGACCTGCAAATATAAATGTCGACTATCTGATTTTATTGACATACAGTTTCCCCCAGCTAATTTCTTAAGACATCAGACCTCTGATGTTGAATCATTCCTACTAATCGAAAATAATATAACATTTTTTTTGACATAAATAAATAGTGTTTTACTATTTACTTTAAAAGAATTTAGGAGAAATTACCCTTCCCTGTGTCTTTTAATCTAGAAAAGGCCCCGGAATTTGTACGATTATTCTCCTAAATCAGATAAATTTTTTTTGAAAATGCAAAATGAATGCAGCTCTGTTCAAGATGCTGTTTTCCTGTATAATAGGATTTATCTTCTTTGAAGGGATGTACACAAGATGTTAAAGATTACAGAATACACGATCGAAAAATTGAATGATCCATTTGGTATTTTGTCCGGGGAACGTTACGAGTTGTTCTTGGATATTGAAGTGCCTGAAGAGGATGAGCTCTTTTCAGAAAATGGTTTATATATCCGGGTGCTTTTTGCAGCGGAAGAGCAAGTAGGAAAATTAATTAAATATGATATTTTTGAAAAAGGTAATGAGGGCGCACTCGAATTCGATTTAGAAGAAGATGAAGAAGCGATGATTACCGAATTCTGCCTTAAACATTTAGACGAGGCGATGAATAATTAAAAAACCGGGCTGCTGCCCGGTTTTTTTACTTATGATGAATGCGCTTCATCCTGTTCATCTTTAGTGACCAATACATTTCGTGGTTTACTGCCTTCATATGGACCGACAATTCCCCTCGCTTCCATTTCATCAATCAATCTCGCTGCCCGCGTATAGCCAATCCGGAAACGGCGCTGCAGCATGGAAACCGATGCAGTCTGCATTTCTACGATCAAGGACACGGCATCCCCATATAAATCATCTTCAACTTCACCATTTGAAGTTTCTGCAATTTCATCGGGTATCATCTCTTCGTTGTATTGTGCTTTTTGCTGTGAAATGACATATGTGACAACTTCCTCGACTTCATTGTCGGATAAAAAGGCACCTTGGACGCGAACCGGTTTTGAAGCTCCTGCAGGCAGGAAGAGCATGTCACCCCGGCCTAACAGTTTTTCAGCTCCGCCCATGTCGAGGATCGTTCTCGAATCAGTCATTGATGAGACACTAAAAGCAATCCGAGATGGGATGTTCGCTTTAATGACCCCTGTAATTACATCTACGGATGGCCGCTGAGTGGCAATTATCAAGTGGATGCCCGCGGCACGTGCCATTTGCGCAAGCCGTGTGATGGCATCCTCTACATCATTTGAGGCGACCATCATTAAATCCGCCAGCTCATCGACAATGACTACGATATAAGGCAAGAGCGGTTGTTTGGCATCTTCTTCGATGTTATATCGGTTAATATAATCATTGTAGCCTTCAATATTACGCGTACCGGAATGAGAAAATAGCTCATAGCGCCTTTCCATTTCACTAACCACTTTTTGCAAAGCCTGTGCAGCTTTCTTTGGATTTGTCACTACAGGTGCGAGTAAGTGGGGAATTCCATTATAGACATTCAGCTCCACCATTTTTGGATCGATCATCATCATTTTCACTTCATGCGGTTTTGCCCGCATCAGGATGCTCGTGATAATCCCGTTGATACAAACGGATTTCCCGCTGCCAGTAGCACCAGCCACTAGTAAATGCGGCATTTTATTGAGCTCCGCCTTAACCGCTTCACCGGAAATGTTCCGACCTAGGCCTATTTGCAGTTTTGCGTCAGGCTTGTCAACTTCCTTGGCCTCTAAAACTTCCCTTAATGACACCATCGCCACTTCGGAGTTAGGCACTTCTATTCCGATAGCCGATTTTCCGGGAATCGGAGCTTCGATTCTAATATCCTTTGCGGCCAGTGCAAGGGCCAAGTCATCGGATAGGCTGACAATTTTACTTACCTTCACCCCTACGTCCGGATGAACTTCGTATTTGGTTACGGCTGGGCCTAAATGAACTTGAGTGACCCTCGCTTTCACTCCAAAGCTATGAAAGGTGCGCTCAAGCTTAGCCGCATTTTCATGGATCAATTGGTATTCTCCGCTTTGGTCCGTTTTTTTGGGCTGCAATAATAAAGAAAGAGGCGGTAAAAGATATTCTTTATTCTCCACTTCCGTAAAATTCATAGGCGGAACGGCATCATCCTGGTCCTCTTTATTATCAGCGGCAGGTTCCGTAACGACCGGAATTATTTCGTCTTCGTCGCTATAGGCTTTATCAGCAAAGCTGGAAATGATCCGCTCCGTCGCCATTTGCTGTGTATCCTCTTCTTGCAGAAGGGGCTGATCCGTTTCTTCAACCGGTTCTTTTTCCCGTTTCTTCTTTTTAACCGGATTCTTTTTCTTTTCTTTTTTGTCTTCATTCCACGTTCTCATATCATCAATGAATGCAGACCATTGCTTTTTGAAAAAGCCGCCAAGACCCATGAAAAACTTCCCGAGGGTTTCACCTAACGTTTTCCCGGTCAATAGGACGGCACCTACAATGATAAAAAGGAATGAAACGATTTTCGATCCAGCTTCGTCGAATAAAAAGTATGAGGCTGCAAATAATATCGCCCCAATCATACCGCCCCCAAGGTCCTTTGTGCTGGCCTTGCCGGTCACTTCCATCCAGAATAGCTCCCATGTATTCGAAATGACGCTGGGCTTCGTGAACGGTCCTCCATCTGCAAGCATGTTGAACAGCGTCACATGACTTAGTAGGAGCATGCTCGCAACAAGGAAATACATCCCGACGAATTGCCGTTTTAACAGGTAAGGGACCTCCCTCTTTATCATCAAATAGAACCCAGCTGCGATTGCTCCCAACAAAAAGAGGATATACCATTCCCCCATGAAGAAGCGGATTAAAAAGACCGTCCCATTTCCAACTGCTCCAAGCTTGGCAATGGCAATGATGGCCAAGCCTATTAAAGTGAGGCCAATCAATTCATATTTAAGCGTTAGTTTTAACTTCTCTGTACTATTCTTTTTTCTGCGTTTCTTCTTTGCCATAATATCACCTGATTCTTCATGAAACTATTCTAACTTTCCTATTCAACATCACTACATGATTTCCCTTCAGGAAACAAACGTTCGCTCACTGATTATACCAAATAAATTTGACCCTGTCCTTGATATATGTACCATTTATTCTTAATGCGGACAATTTGCCACATAATGAATAAAGCAGCCAAGCGGCTGCTGATTTTCATTCCAGTATATCATAATTTGCCTCAGTTAGTCTTTTTTACTAAGGATTCATCTGTTCGAACACATTTATGACAGCTCCTGGCTGAATGTGTACATTCATATAATCTTCAGGATCCGTGCTCACAATTCGATCAATGCGAAATGTGCGGCCCCCGTCATGCTCAACCATAACATGTACACCATTATAGATCATTTCTATTAAATTTGCCGTCTTCTCATGATGATGAGGAAAAATTATTTCTTCAGGAACGATCGTATAAAGCGTCATTGCAGAAGCCCCTCCTCTTCCCCGGCAATTTTGGGCCTTCTTTCTTCCATGAAGCTATTCAGTTTTCTCATGGCCTGGCCTACTCCTCCTACATCATCGATCATTCCGATTTCAACTGCCTCGGCCCCAATGACATTCGTACCGATATCTCGAGTTAAATTTCCTTTAGCAAACATTAAATCCTTAAAACTTTCTTCCGTAACATTGGAGTGCCGCGTAACAAACTTGATGACTCTTTCCTGCATTTTATCCAAGTATTCAAAGGTTTGAGGCACGCCAATGACCAGACCTGTCAAACGAATGGGATGAATCGTCATCGTTGCTGTTTCAGCAATATAGCTATGGTCACACGAAACCGCAATCGGCACACCGATCGAGTGACCTCCCCCAAGCACAATCGAAACGGATGGCTTTGAAAGCGAAGCCAGCATTTCTGCGATGGCTAGTCCCGCTTCGACATCTCCTCCGACTGTATTTAAAATGACTAGCAGCCCCTCTATATTGGGATTTTGTTCAATTGCCACAATTTGCGGAATAACATGTTCATATTTGGTCGTTTTATTTTGAGGCGGCAGCTGCATATGTCCTTCAATTTGTCCAATGATCGTCAAACAATGGATTTTTGAGTCCTGAGATAGTTGTGGAACATTGGTAGCTCCCAGCTGCTGAATTTTCTCGATTAAAGTTGAATTCTTACCTTCCTGCTTGCCTTCATTTTCATTTGGTAATGGTGCATTATCCACTATGCCAACCCCTTTCTCTTATAACCTATAGCTTTATTATGTCTCGAGACTCGGACTTCATTCTTCAAGATATTAGAGGTTTGAAACAGAAAAAGAACCCCTGACTGTTAAATCAGGGGTTCCTTACTTAATATTCCATGATGATCGGTAAAATCATTGGACGGCGTTTCGTTTTTTCATAGAAGAATTGGTTTAACGCATCACGCATTTCCTGCTTCAGCGTGGACCAATCAAATGGTTGGCGCGACCCATTTTTCTTTACGATTTCACTTACTATTTCAGTTGCTTCGCCGATCATTTTCTCTGATTCACGAACATATACGAAGCCCCTTGAAATGATTTCAGGGCCAGCTGCAATGCTTTTATCCTGACGGTTCAACGTGACCACTACAATCAAAATGCCATCCTGGGATAACAAGCGCCGATCACGAAGAACGATATTACCCACATCTCCAACACCGCTGCCATCTATCAAGATATTTCCTGCAGAGACTTTGCCGGAAAGGCCCATTTTATTGCCCTTAAGTTCGATGACATCACCTTTTTCGGCAATGATGATGTTTTCACGCTTAATCCCCGCTGCAATCCCAACTTTTTGATGGGCATATAAATGGCGGTATTCCCCATGTACAGGGATGAGGAATTTAGGATTCATCAAATTGATCATCATTTTCAGTTCTTCCTGGCTGCCATGACCCGTTACGTGCACTTTATATTTATTAGCAGATACCACTTCCGCACCTACCCTGTATAGCAAATCGACGGTTTTGGATAAAATAAGTTCGCCGCCCTGTAAGGGTGATGCACTGATCAAAACTGTGTCTCCCTTTTTGATCGTCACCTGCTTATGGGTCTGTTTTGCCATTTTTTGAAGTGCCGCGATAGGTTCCCCCTGATGACCAGTCGATAATACGACGATTTCACGGTCGTCATACTGGCTAATTTCATTAATTGGGATTATCAGCTCTTCTTCGACCTTTAAGTATCCAAGGTTCAACGCTGTTTCATAAACGCGTTGCAGGCTTTTCCCTACGACTGCCACTTTTCTGCGACTTGCTGCCGCTGCATTGAAAACATGTTGAATCCGGTTGATATTCGAAGCGAAGCACGCAACGATGATCCTTCCGGAGGCAGCATGAAATACCTCTGTAATATCTTTGGCCACAACTGCTTCTGATGTCGTATAACCTGGCCTCTCGGCTTCGGTACTATCCGAAAGCAAGCATAAGACACCTTCTTCACCGATACCGGCCATTTTACCGATTTCCGGTTTATATAGATCTGTTGCTGCTTGATCGAATTTGAAATCCCCTGTATAAACGATTGCACCTTCACGAGTGTGGATCACGACTCCGACGGAATCAGGAATACTATGATTTGTCCGGAAAAAAGACACAGCTGCTTGAGGGAAACTTAAAAGAGAATCCGAATCAATTTCAGTGAATGTCGCCCGGCCGTTAAAGCCATCTTCCTTTAATTTCGTTTTGATTAAAGCAAGAGTAAGCTTTGTTCCATAAACAGGGACCGGCAAATATTTCAAGACATAAGCAAGCGCTCCCATATGGTCTTCATGACCATGGGAAATGAATATTCCCTGCACCCGTTCCTTATTATCCATCAAATACGAAATATCTGGGATAACCGCATCGATTCCGAGCATTTCGTCTTCTGGCAGCATTAACCCTGCATCAAGAAGATAGATGTCCTCGTTCACCTCAATGACGTACATATTTTTACCAAGTTCCCCTTGTCCTCCAAGAGAAATCACTTTTATTCCATTATTTTTATCTTTACCCAATCGAATATCCTCCTTAAAAAATCCCGTTCATAATTTCCCAATGAATTCATTATAACCGATGTTCAAAAAACATGACAACACTTACCATTTTCAGAGGGACTTTTTCATTTAATCAAATAAAACATAAAACAACCTATTATGTAAGAGATTCCTTAGTACTTTTATCCAGTTTCGATTGATTATAAAAAAATTCAAATATTTTTTATCCGAAATCGGAAAGTATATCCCATTCATATACATCTTTATGTAAAAACAAGCCAATCTTCAACGATCAGCTTGTTCCGTGTCTTTTTATTTTTTTAATACCTTGGTTAATGCAAGGCGCTCCTGCTCAGTCAATGGCACGATTGGAAGTCTCACCGATCCAACGTCAATTCCATATAACTGAAGCGCTGTTTTGACAGGTGCAGGGCTTGGCGCTGCAAACAAACCTTTTATAAGCGGTAACAGTTCCTGATGCAGCCTGGCTGCCTCTTTCAAGTCCCCGCTGATGAAGGCCTCAACTATTTTCTGCAACTCATTACCTGCAATATGTGAAGCAACCGAAACTACACCCACACCACCAATAGCCAATACTGGGAGTGTTAAAGCGTCGTCCCCACTATATAATGCAAAATCTTCATCCGTGCCGGCTATGATTTGGGTCATAGCGTTTAAATCCCCGCTCGCTTCCTTAACGGCAACGATATTAGGAATTTTTGAAAGGCGGATGATCGTTTCCGGTTCAATGTTAACCGAAGCGCGCCCAGGGATATTATATACCATGACAGGGAGAGTCGTACTAGCTGCAATAGCCTTAAAATGCTGGTACAGACCTTCTTGATTAGATTTACTATAATACGGGGCAACCAGCATTATCGCATCGGCGCCATTTTGTTCCGCTTTTTTTGTCAACTCGATGGACGCATACGTATTGTTGCTTCCTGTACCCATGATGATGGGAACACGTTTTTCAACAACCTTTGAAACATGACGCAATAATGCAATTTTCTCCTCCGAAGATAAAGTTGGGGATTCCCCTGTCGTTCCCGAAAGCACAAGCGAATCGGTTCCATTCGCTAATAAGTAATTAACCAATGAAGTCGTCTTTTGAAAATCAACATTTCCCTTGCTATCGAAAGGGGTGACCATTGCGGTTGATACTCTACCAAATATCATTTCTAACACCTCTTTAATTTTTAAAACCTTTATTTATTAAAAAACCTGATTATTGGACTTCCCTTTCATGCAATTGAAACGCATAGTGCAGGGAATTAACAGCTTCTATTAAATCTTCCTCTTTTACGAGTACCCAAATTGTCGTATGGCTGTCCGCTGACTGGAGAATGGCAATTTCCTTTTCGGATAGTGCTGTGACAATCTTCGCTGCAACACCTGGCACTCCATTGATGCCTGCACCGACTACTGAAACCTTGGCACAATTCCGTTCAATGACCGGTTCATGACCAAGCTCGGCCAAAATCGTGAGGGCAAGTTCAGTCATCTCCTCGGAAACGGTATAAACTACGCCACTTGGATATATATTTATAAAGTCCACTGAAATGGAGGCATTGGCCATTGCTTTGAAAACTTCTGCCTGCAGATTATATTGATCTTTTTTCGCACGGACCTTGATTTGAGTGATCTTTGGTACATGGGCAATCCCGGTCACGAGCCTTTCACGTATGTCACTGCCCTGACTTCCCTTGTTCATGCTAGTAACAAGTGTTCCCAAACCTTCGCTGTACGTTGACCTTATCCGAATCGGGACTTTCGCCTGCATCGCAATTTCAACAGCTCTCGGATGAATGACCTTCGCCCCTTGATATGCCATATTGCAAACTTCCGTATATGAAACGATTGATAATGGACGAGCTTGATCGGCAATACGTGGATCTGCCGTCATGATTCCTTCCACATCCGTAAATATATCGACACGTTCAGCTTGCAATGCCGCACCTAATGCTGCGGCTGAAGTATCACTTCCACCACGGCCGATGGTCGTGATGTCCCCGTTTTTAGCCGCACCCTGGAAACCCGCTACAACGACGACATCCTTCACCTCAAGTTCTTTCATGAGACGGTCGCATTTCATTTCGATAATTTTCGCACTTGAATAGTCGGTATTCGTCAAGAATCCCGCTTGAGCTCCAGTATATGCGACCGCATCAATACCATGTTCCAAGAGCATGTTCGTAAATACGACAGATGATATCGTTTCCCCTACTGACATAAGTAAATCCTGTTCTCGTTTTGAAAGGCAGGCTTTCGCTCCATTTACCAGGGAAAGTAAGGTATCCGTTGCATAAGGATCGCCTTTTCTTCCCATTGCTGAAACCACAACCACCACTTTATAGCCTTCTTTAATCGCATTTTCAATATGCCCCTTGGCGAATGAACGGCTTTCCTCATCACGAACGGATGTCCCACCGTATTTCTGGACGATAATTTTCATAATATGCACCCCAAATATAAGCCAGCTTCCCAATCCGGGAAGCTGACAAAAACTCTCTATCCTATTGGAATTTAATTTTCTGTCGAGTTCATTAAGAATAAAATTTTTATTTAACGGTAACCAAACCTAATTTCAAAAGGCTCTCAGCAATTTGAACGGAATTCCAAGCTGCTCCTTTTAATAGATTATCGGAAACCACCCATAAATGGAAGCCTTTATCTTCATCCAAATCTTTGCGAATCCGACCGACGAATACATCATTCTTGCCGACGGATGAAGCAGGCGTAGGGTAAACTTGTTGTTCCGGTTCATCTTCTAACACTATTCCAGGTGCCGTTTTCATTAGCTCTTTGATTTGAGAAGCCGCTATGCCTTCTTTTTCAACTTCAATGTATACAGATTCCGAATGACCTGTTACAACAGGAAGCCTCACGCAAGTTGCAGCCACTGGAAGGTTTTGCATATGCATGATTTTCTTTGTTTCATTAATCATTTTCATCTCTTCGAATGTGTACCCGTTATCTTGGAATTTATCGATTTGGGGAATGACGTTAAATGCGATTTGGTAATGCTTTTCGTCCCCTTTTACCGGTAAAATTTTCGGATCTATTTCTTTTTCATCAAGCAAGTCGCGAGCTTGTTCCTTTAATTCATTTATCGCAGCTGCACCTGCACCCGAAACAGCCTGATAGGTAGAAACAACAATTTTTGATAAGCCGTATGTCTTGCGAATAGGTTCCAATGCCACTACCATTTGGATAGTTGAACAATTCGGATTTGCAATGATCCCATTATGCTGTTTCAAGTCTTCTTCATTTACTTCAGGAACGACTAACGGCACATTTTCATCCATGCGGAATGCGCTTGTATTATCCACTACTATCGCACCGCGTTTAACTGCTTCTGGAGCCAATTCCTTAGACACGCTTCCACCAGCACTGAATAAAGCGATATCGATGCCTTCAAAGCTTTCAGGTTTTGCTTCCTGCACTTCGATTTCTTCGCCCTTAAACGTAAGTTTGATTCCTGCGGAACGAGCCGATGATAAAAAGATGATTTTCTTAATCGGTAAGTCCCTTTGTTCGAGTGTTGAAATCATTTGTTGTCCTACTGCCCCAGTTGCTCCCACAACTGCAATACGCAATCCCTGTGTCTCAGTCATTTATACATACTCCTTTTCTATCTCTTAAATTAGTTATTTATTGGATTTACTGCTTCTTTTTCAGAATATCATTTATTTTAACACATTAACATTCCAAAGGGTCGCACTTCAACAAAATATTCTGGTAGTGGAGTGGTTTTTCATAACTTCAACCTACAAATTTATGCATATATGTCAGTCGTTAGAAAGCTGGTTTGAGGCAGTAATACTTGTTCAGACTAAATCATCCTTGAACCTTTCGACGATGACAGGTTGAATCTGTTCCCTTTCCAATGCCGCTATGATCGTATCCCTTATCATGCTCATCCTCGCAACCATGGAACTTGGTTTTCCTTTGGGATTATCCTGGCCATATGGAACGAAATAAATGTCTTTAGCTGCCATCAGCCTCATTAGATTGACACCATTTAACCCAAGTGCATCATTAGTTGATATCGCGACCACGACTGGACGGTGATTTCTCATCGTCGCTTTTGCAGCCATAAGTACTGGCGAATCGGTAAGTGCATTTGCCATTTTACTCATTGAGTTACCCGTTAAAGGAGCGATCACCATGCAATCAAGTGGCAATTTAGGTCCTAAAGGCTCTGCTTTGACGATTGTATCAACGACATGGTTCCCCGTCAATTTTTCTATTCTTTCGACCCAATCCTCTCCCTTTCCAAAACGGGTTTCCGTGTTTTGGACAGTCGATGTTACGATTGGAATGACTTCCGCACCTTCGTTTACAAGTTTTTCTATTTCCGGAAACACTTCATCATATGTGCAATGTGATCCTGTTAATCCGAAACCAATACGTTTCCCTTTGAGACTCATATCATTTTCCCCTTCCTTTTCAAGAACTCGCCTTGAATCAATAGTCCCAGTGCATTCGCTAATATCTGACCAGCTGTTTTCGGGGCAACTATACCCGGTAGGCTCGGTGCCAACAGCGCCTTAATTCCCCTTTTTTCAGCGTAACGAAAATCCGTCCCCCCCGGTTTTGAAGCAAGGTCGATGATTAATGTATGAACGGGCATATTGGCTATAACTTTTGCGGTAATTATCGGAAAAGGAATCGTATTGATACATATATCAACATCTTTCATTTCTGCAGCGAGTTCATTTAAATGAAAAGGGGCTAATGCCATTTCACTGATCCTCGCAATATCTTCGCTTTTTCTTGCCCCCACCTTCACTTTTGCTCCAAGTGCATGGAATGACCGGGCTACACTCATTCCGACCCTTCCCAGACCGAGAACGGCTACATTCGACCCATGGATAGTAAAATCCGTATGTTGAATGGCCATCATGATTGTACCCTCAACAGTGGGAATCGAATTATAAATAGCCACATCATCACGTTCGAACAATAGAACGAGTTTGCGATCCACTTTCTTGAATATCTCATTAAGATAGTCGTTACTGATTCCTGCATAAAAAATGCAATGTGCCGGGGTATTTTTTATCATTTCTTCAGTCAAAACAACCTCTTCACTGGAAAAGATCGTTTCTACTTTCCCATCTGAATCCGTGCCCCGGACAGGTAAAATAACTGAATCTAATTCCTTGAAGTTTATATCTTCCATTTTTTCCTTAACCGCTCCGGTAAAAGCATGGTCGAGCTGTTCAAAACCTACCAATAATAGCTTTGCATCCAGCTCCGTCAGTTTACGGACAACTTCAAGCTGACGCGCATCTCCACCAATTACAGCGATTTGCATGCCTGTGAGCATTAAAACCGTCACCTTCTTTATATAAAAGATCCTAAACATTCCTTGCCTCATGATATACAATTCCTTCAAGAAGCAATTCGGTTTTTGCTACATTCTCTAGTTACCCTGCCATCTTATGTTTTCACTTAAAAAACGGTGATAAGAAAAGAAAAAACGCCATAGCTATTGCCAGCTAAGGCGTTTTCGAGCTTGTATTCCGTGAAGTTCAAGGAGCCTGGCGCGAGCGTGATCATCCGTCCATATGCTCTCCGTCTTTAAGTGAAAGTCCCTCCTGAAAGTCAATGATGACCATATCCGCACCGATTTTTTTTATATGTTCCCAAGGAACTCTTATTTCACTGCCATTCCTTAAAAGGCCGAACCATTTGACAGATGGGATGATCAATGAGGTAATTTGTCCAGTTTCATCTATTTCCAAATCGGTCTGACCAAGGATCCCTAATCTTTCCGCCCTATTCACATCGACTATTTCCTTACCGCTCAATTCGCTCAACCTCAAATTTGGTTCCCCCTTTTTGGCCTTCTATTCAATCTATATCCGAAAAAGGTAAACTTAGAAGGCATTTATCCAAATATTGTCCATAACATTGGACCCTCCCGCATTCAAAGAAAAAAAGCCTGCCCCCCCATTAATTAAAGGAAGGTGCAGACTTGTCCGTCATTATTTATCCCAGTTTTCCAACGGGCTCACTAATGACAATGAATGTTCCGTAAAGATCTGGTTTGCCAATTCATTGACGGTATCCTCCGTCACCTCGTCAATCTTGATGATGATATCATCAAGGGAACGGTGCTCACCTAACATCAGCTCATTTTTTCCGTTCCGGCTCATGCGGCTATTCGTGCTTTCAAGGCTAAGCATCAAGCTGCCTTTAAGTTGCTCTTTACTATTCCGTAATTCCTTTTCCGTAATGCCATCCCTTTTTAGAGTATCCAGTGTTTCCTGAATGGTTTCATACAGGCTGTCAAGCTGATTTGTGCCTGTCCCCCCATATACCGTCACCATACCGCTATCTTGATAGCTGGAATGATAGGAATATACGGAATAGGCAAGGCCTCGTTGCTCCCTGACGTCCTGGAATAAGCGGCTGCTCATGCTTCCTCCAAGAATATTATTCAAAGTAATCAGGCTGTATGTTTTATCATTGCCAATTTCCAACCCTTTGTAGCCAAGGCATAAATGGGCTTGTTCCGTATCTTTTTTACGGGTGATCCTATTTTCATGGAAGGTAGGCTTGACCAATTCAAGACGATCTTCCCCTCCTTGATACGAGCCAAAGTAGCTTTCGACTTCCTTAATCATTTTTTCATCTACATTCCCAGCAATGGATACAACTACTTTATCTGGTGTATACATGTCATGGACGTATTTTTTTAATGTATCACTATTGAACGTTTCAAGCGTATTTTCCGTGCCAAGTATCGGATAGCCAAGGGGATGATTTTCATATACCGCCTTGCTTAAGAGGTCATGGACAATGTCATCTGGTGTGTCTTCGTACATTTTGATTTCTTCGTAGACGACATTTTTTTCTTTTTTCAATTCTTCACCATCAAATGTTGAGTTGAAGAACATATCAGCAAGGATTTCAAGCGCATAGCTTGCATGGTTATCCATTACTTTAGCATAATAGCATGTATACTCTTTTGAAGTGAATGCATTCACCTGTCCGCCAATACTATCGAATGACTCGGCAATTTCACGCGCATTTCTCGTAGCTGTCCCTTTGAAGAACATATGCTCCAAGAAATGTGATACCCCATTCAATTCCGGTGTTTCATTTCTTGAACCTGTTTTGATCCATACTCCAATTGCTGCAGAGCGTACAGTTGGAATATTTTCCAATACAATTCTAACTCCATTTTGACACGTGTATTTCTTAATCAACTAACATTCCTCCCAATCATTCTATGCTGCTATCGTAACCAATACTTTATGGATTCGATCGCTCTTCATCTACTGCTTCCGAAACGGTAACAACATCTAAGTTTTTCTTTTTCATTTCAATTATTAACGTTTCCAATGATTTTGCAGTAGATTCCGTCGGATGCATCAATATAAATGCTCCGGGGTGTACCTTAGAAAGCACTCTTTGTTGAAGGACTTCAGGGCTTGGCTTTTGCCAGTCGATCGTATCCACACTCCACATGACGGTCTCCATACCGAAAGAATCCGCGATTTTCACCGTTTCGTCCCGGTAGCTTCCACTTGGTGGTGCGAACCATTTCATTTTCAAACCCGTCACCGCTTCAATGACTTCGTTCGTTTTTCGAATTTCCTCACGTGTAGCTTGTGCGGAGATGTTTTTCATATCGGGATGTGAATAAGAATGATTTCCAATTTCATGTCCGCCACCCTTGATCATTTTGGCTAAATCTGGGTTTTTCTTGGTCCAATTGCCTTCCAGGAAAAAAGTGGCCTTGACATTATGCTTTTTTAACACGGCCAACATATCTTGTAAGTATTCATTCCCCCAGGCTACATTGATCAAAAATGAAACGACTGGCTTTTCGGGATGGGCCCGGTAGATCGGAGCCGGATCCAGATCCTCCATATGTATCTTCGCAGGAACCTGCTGAAACACCAGCTTATCCTTATCGAACACGCCCTCCTTCTTCATGGCTTTATACGAATCATCAATATTTACCTTCAGGCCGTTATATGCAGGAACGGTTTTCCAGACAGAATCTATTCGTGCATCCTGTGGTGCAATCTCATATTTTTTTGTTGATTCTTTTATTTGTAAAAGAAGCTCGTCTTCTTGCTTCATTGAAGCAACTGAATCATCGGTTAATTGGGTCAAATAAATTTGTGTATATGGATTTTGCACTAATAACCATGATATACCTGCAATGGCACTTATCGCAACTATCTGCTTCCATTTATTATTCATTTTTTACGCCCCCTTCATACCAAAATGTATGAAGAAAACGGACAAGGTAGAACTTGACATCCTTTTAACGCCATTCACACTATGGATATTCCCATACTTTAAACAAAAAAAGCATGCAGATTCACAAGGAACCGCATGCCGGATTTCATTTTTCATTACGATTGAGAAGGGTTGGCTGCCTCTTTTTGCTCTTTCAAGACCGCTTTACGGGAAAGGTTTACCCTTCCTTGCTTATCGATCTCAGTAACTTTGACCAATAATTCATCACCAAGTGAAACGACATCTTCCACTTTTCCGACTCTTTCTTCAGCCAGTTCAGAAATATGTACCAAACCGTCTTTACCGTTGAAGATTTCAACGAAGGCACCGAACTTTTCGATACGTTTAACTTTACCTAAGTATAGTTCGCCCACTACGACTTCACGTACGATATCCTCAATGATTTTCTTCGCTTTTTGAATCATTGGTTCATCAGTAGAAGATATGAATACCGTTCCATCTTGTTCGATGTCGATTTTCACGCCAGTTTCTTCAATGATTTTGTTGATATGTTTTCCGCTCGGTCCAATCACATCACGGATCTTATCCGGATTTATGGACATCGTAACGATTTTTGGAGCATATTTGGATAACTGCTCACGCGGTTGATTGATTGTTGACATCATTGATTCCAAAATATGCATCCGGCCATGTTTGGCTTGAAGTAAAGCTTCTTCAAGGATCTCTCTTGAAAGACCCTCAATCTTAATATCCATTTGCAGGGCAGTAACACCTTTTGAAGTACCTGCGACTTTAAAGTCCATGTCTCCCAGATGGTCTTCCATGCCTTGAATATCCGTTAAGATTGTATAGTGCTCACCTGATTTGACAAGACCCATGGCAATACCGGCAACTGGAGCCTTCAATGGAACGCCTGCATCCATCATTGCCAACGTGCTTGCACAAATACTTGCTTGTGATGTTGAACCGTTTGATTCAAGCACTTCAGAAACAAGTCTGATTGTGTAAGGGAAGTCTTTATCGTTTGGAATAACAGGCTCCAATGCCCTTTCACCAAGTGCACCATGACCGATTTCACGGCGTCCTGCCCCACGGATAGGGCCAGTTTCACCGACACTGAAATGCGGGAAGTTATAGTGGTGCATAAAACGTTTTGACTCTTCGGTTCCAAGTCCGTCCAGAATCTGCACATCACCAAGCGCACCTAATGTACAGATCGATAGAGCTTGGGTTTGTCCGCGTGTGAACAATCCGGAACCATGTGTACGAGGCAGAATCGTAACTTCTGATGATAATGGTCTGATTTCGTCAGGATTACGGCCATCCGGACGCACTTTTTCTTCCGTGATTAAACGGCGGACTTCGGATTTGACCAATTTATTCAGGATTTCTTTGATTTGCTTTAATTTTTCTTCATCAGTTTCTTCCTCATAATGACCCAATACACGATCTTTTACTTCTTTGATCGCGTCTTCACGAGCATGCTTTTCCTGAACTTGTACAGCTTTGTTCAAGTCTGCTTCACATAGGCCTTTCACTTCTGCTTCCAGTTCTGCATCCACTTGATATAAAGTGACCTGCATTTTTTCCTTGCCGATTTCAGCAACGATTTTCTCTTGGAATGCAATGATCTTCTTGATTTCATCATGTCCAAACATGATTGCTTCAAGCATCGTTTCCTCTGGTACTTCATTTGCTCCGGCTTCAACCATGTTGATAGCATCTTTAGTGCCGGCAACCGTCAGATTGATGTCACTTTTAGCTAGTTGGTCGACAGTAGGGTTAATAATGAATTCATTATTGATCCTCCCCACTACAACTCCGGCAATTGGACCTTCAAACGGAATATCGGAAACTGAAAGTGCAAGTGAAGAACCTAGCATAGCTGCCATTTCCGTAGAACAATCCTGATCGACACTCATGACCATGCTGATGATTTGAACATCATTCCTGAAGCCATCGGCGAAAAGCGGACGGATTGGACGGTCAATCAAGCGGCTTGCAAGAATTGCCCTTTCACTCGGTCGTCCTTCACGTTTAATGAAGCCTCCCGGAATTTTACCGACTGCATATAGTCTTTCTTCGTAGTTGACTGTTAAAGGGAAAAAGTCGACATTTCTAGGTTCCTTTGAAGCCGTCGCTGTACTTAATACAGCAGTTTCTCCATAACGGACTAAAACTGCCCCGTTCGCTTGTTTGGCCAATTGCCCTATCTCTACCGTTACATTACGGCCGGCCCAGTCAAATGAATACGTATGTTTTTCCTGTCCCATTTATTAAACCCCTCTCTGAATCTTCACTTAGAGGCTTAGTTTACCTAAACCTGTATTGGATAAATCATTTATATGTGAAAAGTAACTGAACTCGAGTTAAAACCAAACTATTCCTATTATGCACGAAAAAAACAAGCATTAACAGTAAAATGAATAAAAATTTCATTCATTTGATTATGTATATCCCGATCATTTATAAATGGAAAAGGACCCGGCTCCTGCCGAGTCCCAAGGACGAAGGCCCAGCCTTAAGTAGAATACGTCCAAATCATTTGATTAACATCAAAAAAGCGGGAAATTTCCCGCCTTCCTGAAAAAATTATCTACGTAGACCTAATTTGTTAATTAGTGTACGGTAACGAGTAACGTCTTTGTTACGTAGGTAAGTTAAAAGATTACGACGTTTACCTACCATTTTTAGAAGACCGCGACGTGAATGGTGATCTTTTTTGTGTGTGCGTAAGTGACCGTTCAAGTTGTTGATTTCTTCTGTTAATACTGCGATTTGAACTTCTGGAGACCCAGTGTCAGTATCGTGAGTTCTGAACTCAGCGATAAGTTCGTTTTTGCGTACTTGTGTAATTGCCATGTTATTATTCCTCCTAAAATTCTGTAAAATCACCTATTACCGAGCCAGCGTCGGAGTCTCGACTAGCCAAGCAATGGTTATTTTCATACATACAATAGAATACATGTTTTTCATTAAAATTGCAAGTCTTGTCTTTTATCCTTCAAGCTTTGCAAAATAGGCTATGGCATTTTGCTTATCCGTTTCGATCTGAGCGACCAATGCTTCAAGTCCGGAAAATTTCTGCTCACTCCGAAGTCTTATATGCCACTCAACCGAGACTTGGTTGCCATAAATATCTCCCGAGAACTCCAAGGCATGAACCTCTACAGTCGGATATTTAGGTTTTTCTTCGTGGAATGTAGGTTTGTAACCGACATTGCAAACCCCTTTATACCATTTACCGCTTATTTTGATCCTGACGGCATATACGCCGGCAGCAGGAAAAATATAATCATCACCCACATCAATATTAGCGGTGGGGAAACCCAATTTCCTGCCCCGCTTTTCACCGTGAACGACATGACCTTTCGTTAAATAGCGGCGGCCAGCCAAATGATAAAAGTCGGTAAAGCTGCCGTTACCGAGAGTTTCCCTGATTCTCGTCGAGCTAACCTTTTCATCTTCAATTGTCTGTTTTGCGACGACTGTCTGTGAAAATCTGCCCTGTGCATAAACAGGCAAATCTTCCATCGATCCTTGACCATAGCGACCGTAGGAATAATCAAAGCCTGCAACTACGTGACGGACATTCAGCCCGGCAATGTATTCGTCAACGAACCGCTGCGGCAGAACCGAAGCAAATTCCTTGCTGAAATGGACAATGAATAAATAATCTATCTCCATCGACTCTATGATATCCACCTTATCTTCAAGTGGAGTGATATAGCGGATATTTTCCGTTTTCCTACCCAGTACTGCAGAAGGATGCGGGTCAAATGTCATTACTGCTGACTTAAGATTCATTTCATCGGCTTTTTGCTTGGCGGTCTGAATAACAATCTGATGACCTTTATGTATACCATCAAAAAATCCAAGCGCCATTACAAGCTCGGGAAAATCATCCGAATTAAATTGATGAGGATGCTCTATTGCGATCACTTTCACCTTTCAATCTCCTCTTTCCGACGGTAAAACGGTCTATAATTCTTGTGCCAATACTTTTACAGGTTTAATTAATCCCTCTTTTGTCGGATGTATTTGATAAATGGCAATGGCCTTATCTGCTGGGTCGACCATAACAAAAGGCATCCCTTTATCAACAACAACATCCTTTGTTTGTTCCAATACCGCACCGTTAAGTACTTTCTTTGCTACTTTATCACTAATCTGAAATTTGGGCAAATGAAATAATCCCCGTTCCAAAGGCAGCAGAAATTTATCCGTTTGTCCACTTTCCATGAAGTCTTCCACTTCAGCAAATGTGAAACAATCCTCCTGCTTAAAACCCGCTGATTCAATACGTGTCAAGTCTGACATATGGGCAGGAAAACCCAATTCTTCCCCCATCATGACTGCAAGCGTCCGAATATACGTTCCTTTGCTGCATTTGACGCGAAACCGAAAAGAGATGGTTTCCCCTTTAAATTCAGAACGATCATCGAGAAGACTAATATCATAAATGGTGACCTCCCTTGTCGGCCTCTCCACTTCCACCCCTGCACGGGCATATTCATATAACTTCTTCCCGTTTACCTTTACTGCTGAATACATTGGCGGCGTCTGTTCAATCTTTCCAGTCAGTGATTCCAGCACTTCCAGAATCCGTTTACGCTGAATCACTTGATCAACCTTTTTCTCTTCCACTTTTTCACCGCTTACGTCTTCAGTTGTCGTGGAAAAACCAAGGGTCACTTCCCCTTCATACGCTTTACCGGCTTCTGTCAAATATTCGGCTATCTTGGTTGCCCTGCCAATACAAATAGGTAAAACCCCTGTTACATCAGGATCTAAAGTACCTGTGTGCCCAACCTTTTTAGTCTTTAGGATCTTTCTTAATTTAAAAACACAATCATGGGATGTCAATCCCTTGGGTTTCCATAATGGAAGAATACCGTTCACGCTTTCACCTCATCATTTATAAAACACCCTAAATTACTATCATAAAGCAAAATGAATTCCAATTTCGATAGGTGTTTTTCGCTTTTTTACATATCCATTTTTCAAAAAAAAGAGACCGACTTCAAGAAGTGCAAAGCACTTATTGAGTCGGCCTCCTTTTACTGCTTGCTTATTCCTCGTCTTTTTCAGCCGGTTTATTGATTTGGGAAATCAACGACTCGATACGATTACCATAATCGACCGATTCATCAAATTCAAAAAACAGCTCAGGGGTTTTGCGAAGGCGGATCCGCTGCCCAATTTCTGAACGCATGAATCCTTTCGCCTTAGCTAGACCTTGCAGGGTTTTCTCCCTTTGTTCCTGGTCACCCAAAACGGAAATATAAACTGTTGCCTGTTGTAAATCGCCTGTAACCGCGACATCCGTCACAGTAACAAATCCGATTCTTGGATCTTTAATTTTTCGGCCGATAATTTCACTCAGCTCTTTTTTCATTTGTTCGCCAACACGATTTGAACGAAGGCTCATAATATCACCTCGATAGCCTAAAGCCAGTCTATATCTGTTATTGTTCGCTCTAGTTCCGGAAAAGAATCTAGAAATTTAAGGGCATTTTGAAGTTCCCGTTCAGTAGCCTTCCGTGAGGATGTTACGGTAACGATAGTAATCGTTGTCCGCTGCCATAAATCCTGAAAATCGGTTTCTGCTACAGAAATATTGAACTTCTGCTTAAGCCGTGTCATGACACGCTGAAGCACGGCCCGTTTTTCTTTCAAAGAATGGGTGTCATGGATGATGCATTCACATTGGACAGAGCCAACGATCATTTACGTTCAATCTCTTCCATAACATACGCTTCAATTACATCGCCTTCTTTAAGGTCGTTGTAATTTTTAATCGTAATACCGCACTCATAGTTCGTTGCCACTTCTTTTACATCATCTTTAAAGCGTTTCAATGCATCAATTTCACCTTCGAAAATGACGACACCTTGACGAATTAAGCGAATTCCGCTGTCACGAGTGATTTTTCCTTCTGTAACGTAAGAACCGGCAATCGTACCAACCTTGGATACTTTGAAAGTCGTACGGACTTCAGCCTGACCGATAATTTTTTCTTCGAATTCAGGGTCAAGCATCCCTTTCATAGCCGACTCGATCTCTTCGATCGCTTTATAGATGATGCGGTGAAGGCGGACATCAACATTTTCTGATTCAGCTGCACGCTTCGCATTCACGTCAGGACGGACGTTGAATCCGATGACGATTGCATTCGAAGCTGTAGCAAGGATGATGTCAGACTCTGTGATAGCACCGACGCCAGTGTGTATGATTTTTACTTTAGCGCCTTCCACTTCTATTTTATTCAGGGAAGCGGCTACTGCTTCCGCAGAACCTTGAACATCAGCCTTTAAAATGATGTTCAATTCTTTAATTTCCCCTTCTTTCATTTGTTCGAACAATGTATCCAGGGTTACACGGGATTTTTCATTACGTTGTGAAGCAAGTTGCCTTTGTGCACGCACTTCCCCAACTTGACGGGCCGTTTTCTCATCTTCAAAGACGATGAAACGATCGCCGGCCTGTGGCACTTCGTTCAATCCTGTGATTTCAACCGGTGTTGATGGACCTGCATCCTTAACACGGCGTCCAAGATCGTTAACCATAGCACGGACACGTCCGAATGTATTACCGATAACAATCGGATCGCCGATTTTCAACGTTCCGTTTTGAACTAGCAAAGTGGCAACCGATCCGCGCCCTTTATCCAAACGTGCTTCGATGACAGTTCCATTTGCTTTACGAGATGGATTAGCTTTATACTCTTCCACTTCACTGACAAGAAGAATCATTTCAAGCAAGCTGTCGATGCCTTCACCGTTTTTAGCTGAAATTGGTACGAAGATCGTATCTCCTCCCCATGCTTCAGAAACTAAACCGTGCTCTGTCAATTCTTGCATGACACGGTCCGGATTGGCAGCTTCTTTATCCATCTTATTGACAGCGACGATGATTGGAACTTCTGCCGCTTTAGCATGGTTGATCGCTTCAATCGTTTGAGGCATAACGCCATCATCCGCAGCGACGACAAGGATGGTGATATCGGTAACTTGTGCACCGCGGGCACGCATTGTCGTAAACGCAGCATGGCCTGGTGTATCCAGGAATGTTATTTTCTTATCGTTAACTTTAACTTGATAAGCACCGATATGCTGAGTGATTCCGCCTGCTTCGCCTTCAGTTACTTTTGTATGGCGTATAGAATCAAGCAATGTCGTTTTACCATGGTCGACGTGACCCATGATCGTCACGACAGCCGGACGTTCAATCAAATCTTCAGAAGCGTCCTCAGTTACAAGTGATTCCAGGTCTGTTAGGTCGATACGAATCTCTTCTTCGGCCACTACACCGTATTCCGCACAAATCAATTCAATTGCATCTTTATCCAAAGTCTGGTTGATTGTTGCCATAACACCAAGCATAAAGAGTTTTTTAATGATTTCAGAAGGTTCACGGTGAAGTTTTTTTCCAAGTTCCATAACCGTCAAAGACTCATAAAACGTAATTTTCTCAGGAAGTTCCCTTTCTTTACGTTTTGTTACAGGTGCCTGAGGCGCTTGTTGTCTTTGTTTATTATTTTTATTCTTGTTATTGCGACCTTTGTTGAACTGACCTGTTGGTTTTTTCGTCCCTACAGGTTTAACTGGTGGTTTTTTCTTCAGTTTTTCTTTATTGACTGTGCTCTTTTCATCCGCCTCAGCTTCGTACTTCGCAACCGTAGCGTTAGCTTTTGGTTCTTGGCTTTTATCTTCGTTTTTAGGTTTGATTGAATCGTTTAATTTATTTACAGTTGAATCGTCTAATGCTGTCATATGGTTTGTTACCTCTATATTCATTTCTTTAAGTTTATTTATTACATCCTTGCTTGAAACGTTCTTTTGTTTTGCATATTCATATACACGCAATTTTGTCATACGTTCACCCCCGTAAAATTTAATCGAGCAGCGTTCGGAGTTTTTGTGCAAAACCTTCATCCAGAACTGCGACGGCAACTCTAGCATCCTTGCCTATCGCATGGCCGAGCAATGACCTGCTTTCGACTCTTTTTAAAGGAACCTGATAAAATGCGCACTTATCAGATATTTTTTTTTCAGTGTTTTTTGAAGCGTCCGCGGATAAAATAACAACTTTGGCATTACCGCTTCTAATCTCTTTAACCACTAATTCTTCACCCGAAATTAGCTTGCGTGCTCGATTGGCCAAACCTAATAGAGACATCCATTGTTGTTGTTGGGTCATGGTGTTAGTTTTTCTCCTTATTCACTAATTCAAGCAATTGTTCATAAAGGGAAGAATCGATTTGGGTACTAAGGTGATTAGCCAGCACATTTTTCTTTTTGGCCAGCTCGATAACATCCCGATCAAGAGTCAAATAAGCTCCCCTTCCAGATTTCTTTCCGGTAGGATCAAGGCTGACTTCCCCTTCTTTAGATCGAACGATGCGAATGAGTTCTTTCTTCGGCTTCATTTCGCCTGTAGCCACACATTTACGCATCGGGATTTTTTTTCGGCTATTCATCTTTTTTCACCTCGAATTACTCGTTATCCTCTTCGAAATCTGTTTCCTCTTCAGTAACATAACTATCTCTGCTCAAAAGGAATTCCTGTTCTTCCACAGGATAAATACCAGCTTCGCGGGCTTCCGTTTCACTCTTGATATCAATTTTCCAGCCTGTAAGCTTGGCAGCTAAACGGGCATTTTGTCCACGCTTACCAATTGCCAGGGAAAGTTGATAATCCGGAACGATTACAGTCGTCGCCTTTTCCTCTTCTTTAACAATAACTTCAAGTACTTTTGAAGGGCTTAAAGCATTCGCAACGAAAATGACCGGATTCTCCGACCATTTAACGATATCGATTTTTTCACCTTTCAATTCATTGACGATGGCCTGGACACGCTGTCCTTTTTGGCCTACACAAGAACCGACTGGATCTACTTCTTCGTTATCGGAGTGCACGGAGATTTTTGAACGGTCGCCTGCTTCGCGAGCAACTGACTTAATTTCTACTGTTCCATCAAAAATTTCAGGCACTTCGATTTCGAATAAACGTTTTAAAAGGCCAGGATGTGAACGGGATACAAAAATTTGCGGGCCCTTGGAAGTCTTTTCAACTTTAGTGATGAAAACTTTAATGCGATCATGTGGCTTATACTGTTCATTCGGCATTTGCTCATTCACCGGGAGCAAAGCTTCGATTTTACCTAGGCTCACATAAATGAATCGGGAATCCTGGCGTTGAACGATACCAGTCATGATATCCTCTTCACGATCGATGAATTCGGCATAAATGATGCCCCGTTCCGCTTCACGCACCCTTTGAGTGACGACTTGTTTTGCTGTTTGTGCAGCAATACGGCCGAAATCCTTAGGTGTTACTTCCATTTCGACAATATCCTCTAACTGATAGTTGGGATCAATTGCTCTTGCTTCTTCAACAGAAATTTCCAGACGTGAATCGAACACTTCGTCAACAACGTCTTTTCTGGCAAATACACGCATAGTCCCTTTACCAAGATTCAAGTCGATACGAACATTTTGTGCTTGGTTAAAGTTACGGCGATATGCCGATATAAGGGCAGATTCGATCGCGTCGATCAAAACCTCCCTGGAAATTCCTTTTTCGTTTTCTAAAATATAGAGAGCATCCAATAACTCATTGCCCATGGTGATCCCCCTTACGGATATTTAAATTAATGATTTGCTTGACTTAAGCGAAGGTAATCGCCAATCTTGCTTTCGCTACCTTTTCGAATGGTATGACGATCGTTTTCTTTCTTGTCTTGATTCTGACTTCGAGTGTCACTTCTTCACCATCGAAACTGGTTAAGATTCCTTCGAATTCTTTTTCATCTAAAATGGGCTCGTATGTTTTTATGTAAACATTTTTACCGATAGCATTAAGGAAATCCTTCTCCTTTTTCAGAGGCCTTTCAGCTCCGGGTGATGAAACTTCGAGAAAATAATTTTGTGGAATCGGATCAACCTCATCAAGCTTTTCACTGAGTTTTTCACTCACATTTCCGCAATCATCAATATCTACGCCTGTTTCTTTATCAATGTACACTCGAAGGAACCAGCTTTTACCTTCCTTCACATACTCCACTTCGACTAATTCAAGCTGCAATTCTTCAAGAACTGGTAATGCTAATTCCTCTACGACTTCCGTTACCTTTTTACTCATTTGTTTCCTCCATACGTGCGTTGTATGCGCTTGGTTTCGGATTCAAAATTAAATGGTCAATACAACACGAAAGAGTGGGTTTCCCCACTCTTTCCATTGGTTCCTCTTAGTATTTCCAATAAAAATATACCATAATCAAGATATTTATGCAAATATCATGTCTGTTTCTTCCTTTTTGAAATCAGTTTCCCCTTTAAAATAATGATAACTGATTTTGTTCAGGCAATGATTCCAGACAGCCTTGTTTATCAAGGTATTCAAGGATGGTCTTCGAAACCTTCCCACGTTGCTGAAGATCTTCTTTGGAGAGGAATTCACCATTTTTCCGTGCATTGACAATATTGATCGCCGCATTCGTCCCAAGACCCGGTATCGAATTAAAAGGCGGTATCAAAGTATTTCCTTCAATTAAGAATTGATCTGCACTGGATTTGTACAAGTCAACTTTAGCGAAGGAATATCCGCGTTCACACATTTCCAAAGCAAGTTCGAGAACCGTCAATGTATTCTTTTCCTTGGTGGATGCATCCAATCCCTTTACCATGATTTCTTCCATTTTTGCTTTGATGGCCTGCGATCCCCGTGTCATGGCGTCGATTTCAAAATCATCGGCACGCACTGTGAAATAGGCTGCATAATACAATAAAGGCAGATGGACTTTAAAGTAGGCAATCCGGACAGCCATCAAGACGTAAGCTGCAGCATGGGCTTTCGGGAACATGTATTTAATCTTCTTACATGAATCGATATACCATTCCGGTACCTCATTTTTTCTCATTTCCTCTTCAAATTCCTCAGAGAGCCCTTTCCCTTTACGAACAGATTCCATGATTTTAAACGCCAGGGAAGGATCAAGACCTTGATAAATCAAATAGACCATAATATCATCCCGGCAGCCTATAACCTCACTTAGTGTACATATCCGGTTGTGAATCAGTTCCTGTGCATTGCTCAGCCATACATCCGTACCGTGGGAAAGCCCTGAAATCTGAACAAGTTCGGAAAATGTCGTAGGTTTCGTATCTTCAAGCATTTGCCGGACAAAACGCGTACCAAATTCCGGGATGCCAAGCGTACCCGTTTTACACATGATCTGTTCCTCGGTAACTCCTAAAGATTCAGTGCTGCTGAATATTTTCATTACTTCCGGATCATCGGTAGGAACGGTCTTTGGATCGATGCCGCTTAAATCTTGAAGCATCCGGATTACAGTCGGATCATCGTGTCCAAGTATATCAAGTTTCAAAATATTATCGTGAATGGAATGGAAATCAAAGTGAGTAGTTTTCCACTCGGAATTCCTGTCATCCGCAGGGAACTGAATAGGTGTGAAATCATAGATATCCATATAATCCGGAACAACGATGATTCCGCCAGGATGCTGTCCTGTCGTCCGTTTCACACCAGTACAGCCGGCAACAAGGCGATCAGTCTCGGCTCCACGCATATGGATGTTATTATCGGAGGAATACCCCTTTACATATCCATAAGCCGTTTTTTCGGCGACCGTACCAATCGTCCCTGCACGATATACATATTCTTCACCGAATAAGACCTTCGTATAGTTATGGGCCTTCGGCTGATATTCACCGGAGAAGTTCAAGTCGATATCGGGAACCTTATCCCCTTTAAACCCAAGGAAAGTTTCAAACGGGATATCATGCCCGTCTTTTGTATAAGCAATGTCGCAATCGGGACAGTCTTTATCGGGCAGGTCAAACCCGGAACCTACAGAACCGTCATTGAAGAATTCGGATTTCTTGCACTCCGGACATACATAATGCGGCGGAAGCGGATTTACCTCTGTAATTTCAGTCATGGTGGCAACGAAAGATGATCCAACCGATCCCCTTGAACCAACTAGATAACCATCATTCAATGATTTTTTAACAAGTTTGTGAGAAATTAAATAAATAACGGCAAAACCGTGGCCAATGATGCTTTTCAATTCTTTTTCAAGACGGGCTTCCACGATTTCAGGCAGGTTCTCTCCATAAATCTTCCTTGCCATGCCATAACTCATTTCACGCATCTCTTCATCTGCACCTTCAATTTTAGGTGTGTATAGCTCATCCTTGATTGGCTTGATTTCTTCAATCATATCAGCGATTTTATTCGTGTTGGTCACCACGACCTCTTTGGCTTTCTCGGAACCGAGGAAGGAGAATTCCCGCAGCATTTCATCTGTTGTCCGAAAATGTACGTCAGGCAGCTTATGACGATTCAGCGGATTGGCGCCGCCTTGTGAATTCACAAGGATTTTGCGGTAAATTTTATCATTCGGCTCCAAATAATGCACATTTCCCGTGGCTACGACTGGCTTATCCAATTTTTCACCAAGCTTGACGATATTGGAGATGATCGTTTCTAATGATTTATCATCCCGTACATATTCAAGCTCAATCAAATGCTGATACACTTCCTTCGGATGAATTTCAAGATAATCGTAGAATTCGGCGATATCGACGACTTCCTCAAAACCCTTCTGCATCATCCCTTCAAAAACTTCCCCTTTATCGCAACCCGATCCCACCAAGATTCCTTCACGATACTTTTTAAGTTGTGAGCGCGGTAACCGGGGCACACGATAGAAATAATCGATGTGTGATATTGAAATTAATTTGAATAGGTTTTTTAACCCAGCCTGTGTTTGCGCGATCAGTGTACAATGTGACGGGCGGGAACGCTGATAAGCATTTCCTTTACCCATATTGTCATTAAGTTGATCATGATGGGTAATCTCCTTTTCCATTGCATCCTTCAGCATCTTCAGCATAAGGTAACCAGTAGCTTCGGCGTCATAAATGGCCCTATGATGCTGGGTCAAATCAATATCGAACTTTTTACATAATGTATTTAACCGGTGATTTTTAAACTCTGGATATAGGAAACGGGCAAGTTCCAATGTATCAAGAACTGGATTGGAAGCTTTAGGGTAACCCAAGTTTTTATAACCTATATTCAAAAAGCCCATATCGAAGGCTGCGTTGTGGGCAACCAGGATTGCATCGCCTGCCCAGTCCTTGAACTTTTCCAGTACTTCCGAGACTTCTGGAGCATTTTGTACAAGATCATCAGTGATTCCAGTCAATTCTATCGTCGTATTGGATAGTGGGTGATGCGGATTCGCAAATGACTCGAATCGATCAATGATGTCACCGCCACGAATTTTCACTGCAGCAAATTCAATGATCGTATCATAAACAGCTGACAGGCCTGTCGTCTCTACGTCAAACACAACATAGGTGGCATCTGCCAAAGCGATATGCGCCTCATTATAAACAATTGGTACACCATCATTTACAAGATTCACTTCTACGCCATAAAGGATTTTGATACCATTCTTTTTCCCGGCACTATAAGCTTCAGGAAATGATTGTGCTCCCGCATGATCTGTAATGGCCACAGCCTTATGTCCCCACTTTGCAGCCTGGGCAACAAGCGCAGATGTAGGTGTCACTGCATCCATCGAGCTCATTGGGGTATGCATATGCAGTTCGACACGCTTTTCCCCTTCTGGAGCCTTATCCTGCCGTCCTTGTTTAGAAATTTCATTTATATCATTTGCAATCATTACAAGGTCACGTACGAATGTATCATTTTGAATGCTGCCTTGGGCACGTACCCACATCCCTTTTTTCACTCGGGCAAGTATGGCGGCATCTTCTTTATCACGCGAAAACATTTTGACCAATATCGAGCTCGTATAATCGGTGACTTTAAAGGTCAGCAGGCTTCGTCCGCTGCGTAACTCACGCACTTCTGCATCAAATACGAAGCCTTCGATGGCAATCCTGCGCTCTTCATCGATAATCTGTTCGATTCTGCGGAAATCCGCATCTTCTTTAATCGTATAGCCAATTTTAACCGGTCCTTCGTAGACGCCATCGTCGCCGCCTTTTTCCGATTCTTTCTTCTGCATTTCCACTAGGGCGGCAAGTCCCTTTTCCGCGTCTTCCTTTTGTTTCTCTTCTAAAAACTTCTGGTAATCAGGATTCGAAACCGTTTCCTTCACTTCCGCTTCAAGTGTCAACGGAGGAAAACCGAATGTTTGGTAGATATTCGAAATGATGCCGGAGTATTTGCGTTTTAACTGACCAGCCTCCGTATCATTTCGGGCGCTTACGATAAGCTTATATCCATTCACCGTTGGCACTTGTTCATTCAGAAGTGATAAAAGTGCTGGAGACATGCCTTCAAGCTCGCCAATGCAGTTTTTCCAATACTCTATCACCAATTGTTCCGTCACCTGCGGATTGGCCACATTCAAGTTGAATGTGACCTTTGCAATATGGGAAAACGTACTTGCTAGATGAGTAGCAAGTCTTGTATGAACACTGCAAGGAATTAATGCAGGTATATTAAAGGCAAAATGCCATGTTTTGGACTCCCTCTCGATCGAGAGTTTATCAATTTCGGCACCTATGAAATAATTCACAAAGGCATCCTCAGTCAAGTCCATTTGCTGGAGCAAGAGTTGAAATCTCTCTCTACCGCTATTTGGATTTTGATCCATTCCCTCTCTCCCCTATCTACTATCTCTTTAGATATTATTCACTATCATTTTCGTTTTGATATCAGAGGCTATTATAACATATCATGAATGTTTCACTAGTATCCAAATCCATGAAAAGGAAAGGCATCATCCAATTGAATGATGCCTAATTCCCCTATTTTTAAATTACCCCAGTATTTCGTGAAGCTTTTGAGTTAATTCAGCTCTTTCAATTTCAAGAACCTCACCCGTTTTACGGATTTTCACTTCGACGATTCCGTCGGATGCCTTTTTACCTACAGTCACCCTGACAGGAAGACCGATCAAGTCGGAGTCTGCGAATTTCACGCCCGCACGTTCTTGACGATCATCCATTAGAACTTCCATGCCTTGTGCCTTTAACTCATTATATAAATCTTCTCCCAGGGCAGCCTGAGACTCATCCTTCATATTGATTGGAATCAAATGGACTTGGTATGGCGCTAAATTCGCTGGCCAGACCAATCCTTTTTCATCGTTGAATTGTTCAGCAACAGCTGCAAGTGTACGGGAAACCCCAATACCATAACATCCCATGATCATTGGCTGCGACCGTCCATTTTCATCTAGGAATGTCGCATTCATAGCTTCGGAATATTTAGTTCCTAGTTTGAATACGTGGCCTACCTCAATCCCTTTGGCAAATTTGATTTTTCCGTTTCCGTCCGGTGATGGGTCACCCTCTTGGATGAAACGTAGATCTATATAATTGGCCACGTTAAAATCACGAGCGGGATTTACGTTCACATAATGGTGGTCTTCCTCATTGGCACCACAAACTCCATTAACCATGGCTTCGACGGCAAAATCCGCAATCACTTCAACCTCAGAAGTGACATTGATTGGTCCGAGAGATCCAATTGTACATCCTAAGACTTCCTTCGTTTCATTTGGATCGACCAAATCAACGATTGAAGCGTTATAGAAATTCTTCAGCTTAATATCATTGACCTCATGATCTCCTCGTACCAAAACAAGCACATACTTTTCATCCACTTTAAACAATAACGATTTTATTAGTTTCTCTGCATCGGTATTCAAGAATGATGCAACTTCTTCAATCGATTTTTGGCCAGGTGTATGAATTTTTTCAAGTGCAATTTGTTCTTCGGAGTTTTTTTCATAGTTTACACTCACAGGTGCCATTTCAATATTAGCTGCATAATCGGAAGTATCCGAATATGCGATGGTATCCTCCCCTATGTCTGACAGGACCATGAATTCATGTGTATCTTTACCACCCATCGCCCCAGAATCGGCAATGACGGCACGGAAGTTCAACCCACAACGGCTAAATATATTGGAATATGCCGCATATAAATTTTTATAAACAGCATCCAGGCTTTCTTGATTGGCATGGAAAGAATAAGCATCCTTCATGATGAACTCACGTCCACGCAGCAATCCGAAACGCGGTCTTTTTTCATCACGGAATTTGGTTTGGATTTGGTAAACCGTTAATGGAAGACGCTTGTAGGACTTCACCTCATCACGAACTAAGCTGGTTATCACTTCTTCATGTGTGGCACCAAGCGCAAATTCACGGTTGTTACGATCCTTAAGACGCATCAACTCTGGACCATAGGTATACCAGCGTCCAGATTCCTGCCAGAATTCGGCTTGTTGTAAAGCCGGCATCAACAATTCTACTGCACCAGCATTCTCCAGCTCTTCCCGAACGATCGCCTCAACCTTTTGAAGCACCTTTTTTCCAAGCGGCATAAAACTATAAACACCGCTGGAGTTTTGTCTCATAAATCCTGCACGTAATAGCAGCTGATGGCTTTTGATTTCAGCATCTGCAGGCACTTCCCTCAATGTAGGGATCAACGTCATACTTTGTTTCATATCTGCACCTCTTCAATATTTCCTATAAATTACTTGCAGCTACGGTAAATTTAATACCGCAACATTAATACGGTCATTTCATACAAAAAAGACTTTCCGCGTTATTCAGAAAAGCTAATTTAATATACTCATTCTCGATTATACTTACGATTTCCCTAGAAAACAAACAATTTCCCCAAAACGGTTAAAAAACTAGGAAATCCTTCAGATAAGAAAACGGCCAACAGATAATTCTGCTGGCCTGTTTTGCGTTATCCAAACATGTCTTACAGGAAGAAGCGCTGGATGTCATTCCAGGTAACGACAATCATCAATAACATCAACAAAGCAAAGCCGATGAAGTGGACCATTCCTTCTTTTTGACGATCGATCGGTTTCCCTCTCAAGAATTCGACCACAAAGAATAACAGTCTTCCTCCATCCAATGCCGGTAGCGGAAGCAGGTTCATGATTCCCAGGTTAATGCTGAGCAGCCCTGCCCATTTCATTAACGTGAATAAACCTTGTTTCGCCACTTCCTCAGTTGATTTATATATTCCTACAGGACCAGATAAACTGTCGATCGTAAACCCACCCGTTACGAGGTCACCAAGGATGATGAAGATTTGTTTTGTCCAAAAATACGTTTCTGTAAAACCATATTGTATAGCTTTAATCGGGGCTTTTTCAACTGGAGGGTAGACACCGATAATCCCGATTTTCTTCCCTTCCCTCTCCACTTCTTGCGGAACAACCGGAACTTCTAATGTTTTCCCGTCCCTATCAACGACGAACTCGATCTCTTGCCCAGGGTTCTTTTGAATGCTTTCCTGAACATCTCCCCAAGTGGAGACTTCCGTCCCTTCTATGGATTGAATGACATCCCCCGATTTTAAACCGGCATTTACTGCCGAGCCATCCGGTGTCAATTCACCAAGTTTCGCTTCATCCACCACGACTCCTTGAAACAGGCCGATCAATACAAAAATGACAAAAGCCAAAACGAAATTCATTGCCGGTCCAGCTACAATCGTTAGAAAACGGTGCCCAAGCGACTTTGAGGCAAATTGCCGGTCAAAAGGAGCTATCTGGTTCTCTACACCATTTTCAACAATCACCGCTTCTTTATGAATGGCAAACGTTTTTAATGTTTCTTCCTCGCCCTCTTCATAACCAGTAAGGATCAGTTTATGATCAAGGTCGATCACTTCAACTTCCACAAGTCGAATATCAGGATATTTATCTTTATTGTTCAAAATGATTTTTGTAACATTCTCTTCATTATCAAACATTAATCCCACTCGATAGCCGGGCTTCAATTCTATATTCTCTGCATCTTCACCAGCCATACGGACGTACCCGCCAAGAGGAAGCAATCGAATGGTATAAACGGTTTCCTTCTTTTTATATGTGAATACTTTTGGCCCGAAACCGATTGCGAACTCACGGCATAAAATTCCTGCTCGCTTAGCAAACACTAAGTGCCCAAGCTCATGGAAAAATACTAGAGCTCCAAAAATGATGATGAACGCTATAATCGTTTCTAAAGTCTGCATGTTCCGGTCACCTATCTTTCACTAAAGATTCTATATACTGCCTTGTCATATGATCGACTTCCTGAATCGTTTCTAAATCTGGAAGGGCTATGACGGAATGCTGATTCAGCGCTTTTTCAATCAATGTTTCAATATCAAGGAAGGTTACCTTTCCAGATAAGAATGCAGATACTGCGGCTTCATTGGCGGCATTCAGCACAGTAGTCATCGTTCCGCCCATTTTACCCGCTTTATAAGCGAATTGCAAACAAGGATATCTGGTGAAATCCATATCGCTAAAATGCAGTTTGCCTGCTTCAGCAAGGTTAAGCCGTTTGCGCCCTGCCAGCGGAATACGGTCTGGATAAGTAAGCGCATATTGTATAGGCACCCTCATATCCGGTGTCCCCAGTTGTGCTATCACGCTGGAGTCATGAAACTCAACCATGGAATGGATGATGCTCTCCTTATGTAGCAATACATCAATTTTATCGTAGGGGAGATCGAATAGCCAGTGGGCCTCAATTACTTCCAATCCTTTATTCATCATTGATGCCGAATCGATCGTGATTTTGGCTCCCATTGACCAGTTCGGATGGTTCAATGCCTCTTCCACCGTTACATCCTTCAATTCTTCCCTGGTTCGATCTCGAAAACTGCCTCCTGAAGCAGTAATGACAAGTCGTTCTATATTTTTTTCCTTTTCACCTTGCAATGCCTGAAAAATAGCGGAATGCTCACTGTCAACCGGCAGCAGTCTAACCCCCGCTTTTTTTGCTTCACTTATGACCAAATGACCTGCCGTCACCAAAGTCTCCTTGTTGGCGATCGCAATATCCTTTTTAGCCTTTATTGCTTGAAGTGTAGGATATAGACCCACGCTTCCAATTACAGCATTGACCAATATCGTCGCTTGACCATAAACGGCAACAGCAGTCAAACCCTCATCCCCATACATGAACTCGATATCTTTGCGGCTGGAGAATTCACTTTTCAAAACATGATAATCTTCTTCCGTCTGGACTGAAACCAGTTTCGGTTCAAACTCTTTTATATAAGTCCTGACCAATTCTATATTCTTTCCAGCAGAAAGCGCCACGATCTTGAATTGATCTGGATGGGACCTTACTACATCCGCTGTTTGTTGACCAATCGATCCTGTCGCGCCCAAAAGGCTGATATTTTTCAAATTGTTCATCTCCTAATTCAGATAACACTTGCCTATATTTATATTATAAAACGTGCAATAAATGCAGAATCGGTAAAATGAATATCACGCTATCAAGCCTGTCCAAAATCCCACCATGTCCCGGGAGAAGCGTTCCTGAATCCTTGACGCCATAATGACGTTTATACGCCGATTGGACGAGATCGCCCAATTGGCCGAATACCCCAATGATTAATGAAATCAATAATAATTGTAATAACGTGTAATCCAGGCTGGAGAAGGCGTAAAATAGAACCCCCACTACCATCGCGGAAAATAACCCGCCGATAAACCCTTCCACCGTCTTGTTTGGACTTATTTCTGGCCATAGCTTTCTTTTACCAAGTGATTTACCTATGAAGTATGCCCCGGAATCGGTTGCCCAGATCGTAAATAGGGTAAGCAGGATATAGATCAGCCCCAACCCCAATGAGTCACGTGTTTCAAATAGGTAATAGAAGCCTATCCCCAAGTATAGGATTGAAATCACTAGAAAGCCCGCGTCATCAAAAGTAAAACGGTTTTTTGAAACGACTGTATAAAGCAATAGCAACAAAACCCCGATTAAAAAGACTTGAACTTTATCGTAATTTATTTCTGCTAAAAAAGCAGTATGCTCATTAGGCAATAAAAGCACCCACAATAATATGTAGGAAAGAAATGCTTCAAAAGACAGTACACGTAACTTTTTCATTTTCATCAGTTCATACAAACCAATTGACCCTAACAGATATACCGTCAGTAAAAAGGGAGTGCCCCCTAAAATGACTAGTGGAATGAAGATAGCGGCAACTACGACCGCCGTAATAATTCGTTGTTTCATTATTCCATTTTCCTCGCCTTCTACATTAAACGCCACCGAATCTTCGTGAACGCTTTTGATACTCCTCAACTGCCTGCAATAAATGCTCTTCACTAAAATCCGGCCATAGCACCTCAGTAAACCACAGCTCAGTATAAGCCGACTGCCAAAGCATGAAATTACTTAAACGGATTTCACCGCTTGTACGGATCAGTAAATCAGGATCCGACAAATGTTTGGTCATCAGGTAACTGGATAGCATTTCCTCAGTTACATTTTCCTTTATTATACCATTCTTAGCATCTTCAATGATGCTATTCACTGCAGATACAATCTCCCCACGGCTTCCATAGTTCAGGGCAAAATTCAGAATCATCCCATCATTGTCTTTCGTGTCCTCCATGGCCCGTTTAACGGCACCTTGAGTATGTGACGGAATGAGTGACAAGTCCCCTATCGTTTCAACTCTTACATTTTCTGAAATGAGCTCTGGTAAAAATGTCCCCAGAAATTCCTGGGGAAGCTTCATCAAAAAGTCGACTTCACTTTTCGGACGTTTCCAATTTTCAGTGGAAAACGCATAGACTGTCAAAGTTTTGACCCCTAATTTATTGGCAACTTTCGTAATTCTACGAACGGTTTTCATTCCTTCATGATGACCCGCCACACGTGGCAATGCACGCTTTTTGGCCCAACGGCCGTTTCCATCCATAATGATGGCGATATGCTGAGGAACATCAAACTGTTTAATATGCTGAATCCTATTTGTTACATCGGAAGAAGCATCTTTTTTAACGAAACGCTTCCAAAGTGAATACATATGTTAGTCCCCCATCAGGTTGTACTTATCTCTCTACAAAGGCAAAGTTTTCGTGCACTATGTATATCAAGCTTTCTGCCGCTTAAAAAGAATCTATATTATAATACCAAAAAAAAACTGGTTCTCATATTATTTATATGAAAATTATTTCTTCATTAGAAGCTAGAAAGGGAGAAATCATTACTTCTTTTTTTCTAAAACCGGTTATGATTACCATGAAAAATGCAAAAAAAGGACCACCTCCAACGTTTGCATGCAACATACTAACTCAAGGAGTAATCATTATCGGAGAAACCTTATTATAACAGTTTTCTCCTTTAAGCACACCTATATGTTAGAACCAAGACATGACCCAGTATGGATTCGGCCCTCTTTATTTAATCAATTCTTCAGTGGGAATTATACTTCCATAATTTCTTTTTCTTTATCTTTTGTAATTTCATCAATTTTCGTGATGTTGCCATCTGTCATCTTTTGGATGTCATCTGCATAGCCACGTAAATCATCTTCAGTGATTTCACCACTTTTTTCAAGCTTTTTCAAATCATCATTAGCATCGCGACGAACATTACGGACAGCTATTTTCGCTTCTTCCGCTTCTTTTTTAACGACTTTCACAAGCTCTTTTCTGCGCTCTTCCGTTAGAGCTGGGATGGCAATCCTGATGACCGATCCATCATTAGAAGGATTTAATCCCAAGTCTGATTTCAAAATCGCCTTTTCGATTTCACCCAAAACCGTTTTATCATATGGTTGAATGACTAATAGTCTAGCTTCCGGGACAGAAATTCCTGCCACCTGATTGACTGGTGTCGGCGATCCATAATAATCGATCGAGATTCTATCAAGCAATGAGGCATTTGCCCTTCCGGCACGGATGCTTGCTAATTCACGTGTGTACGCTCCAATGGCTTTTTCCATTTTCGTTTTCGCATTCGAAATAACTTGTTTCGGCATCTTTTATTTCCCCCTTACAATAGTACCAAGCGTTTCGCCTAATACGGCCCGTTTAATATTACCTTTTTCCATGATCGAGAAGACGATCAATGGAATATCATTGTCCATGCATAGTGAGGACGCAGTTGAATCCATTACTTCTAACCCTTCTTTAATCACATCAAGGTAGGAAAGTTTATCATACTTCACCGCATTTTTGTCCTTAACCGGATCTGCATTGTATACGCCATCCACATTATTCTTCGCCATCAAGATGACATCAGCTTCAATTTCAGCAGCACGCAGGGCGGCAGTGGTATCCGTTGAGAAGTATGGATTACCTGTACCAGCTGCAAAAATCACCACTCTCTTTTTCTCTAGATGCCTGATAGCACGGCGTCTAATGTATGGCTCAGCGACTTGCCTCATCTCAATGGAAGTTTGCACGCGCGTTTCAATTCCAAGCTGATCAAGGCTGTCTTGTAATGCCAATGAGTTCATGACTGTAGCCAGCATCCCCATATAATCGGCATTAGCACGATCCATGCCCATTTCACTGCCTATTTTCCCGCGCCAAATGTTTCCGCCGCCGACAACAACAGCCACTTCTACATCAAGCTCAGCCACTTCCTTGACTTGTTCAGCAATAGATTTAATTACTGCAGGGTTAATTCCAAATCCTTCTTCACCGGCTAATGCTTCGCCACTTAGTTTTAAAACGACACGTTTATATTTAGCGTTACTCATGAGAACCTCCAACTATGTAATCTTTTCATTCGTTCATCATGCTTTCTTGCAATACTACCAAAAATTCATGACATTTCAAAAAATAGGGAACACCAGAGTGTTCCCCATTATTAATTATCTGACAATTAGTCTTTTTTAACTTGGTTCATTACTTCTTCAGCAAAGTTTTCTTGACGTTTTTCAAGACCTTCCCCTACTTCATAACGAACGAATGATAGGATTTTTCCGCCTTTTGATTCAACGAATTGTCCCACTTTTTGATCTGGGTTCTTAACGAAAGCTTGTTCGTTTACGCAGATTTCTTCGTAGAATTTATTGATACGTCCTTCAACCATTTTTGCAACGATTTTTTCAGGTTTGCCTTCATTAAGCGCTTGTTGAGTAAGAACTTCGCGTTCGCGTTCTAATTCGCTAGCATCTACTTGGTCGCGAGAAATATATTTAGGGTTGATTGCAGCGATATGCATTGAAACGCCTTTAGCTGCCTCTTCGTCAGTTGTACCTTCAAGAACTGATAGTACGCTGATACGTCCACCCATGTGAAGGTATGCACCAAATGCGTCGTTATCTGTTTTAGAAACAACTTGGAAACGGCGTAGAGTTAATTTTTCCCCAATTTTAGCAACTGCAGCATTGATATGATCTGCTACTTTTACTCCATTTTCCATTGTTTGCTCAAGAGCCGCTTCAACGCTTTCAGGTTTGTTAGCAAGAAGGAATCCAGCCAATTCTTTAACAAGAGTTTGGAATCCTTCGTTTTTAGCAACGAAATCAGTTTCTGAGTTCACTTCAAGGATTACCGCTTGGTTTCCTTCCACAACGATTGAAGTTAGACCTTCAGCAGCAATACGGTCGCCTTTATTAGCAGCTTTTGCAATTCCTTTTTCACGTAGGAAATCGATTGCCTTTTCCATATCGCCTTCTGTTTGTACAAGTGCCTTTTTACAGTCCATCATACCGGCACCAGTTTTTTCACGCAATTCTTTAACTAATTGTGCAGTGATTGCCATAATATATATCCTCCTCAAATTAAATGCAGTTTATTCAATCTTTACCCATTATTGCCAAAAAATACTTGTTATCATCAAACAAAATAACGAGTCTTGACAATATTTCTGAAAAAACATCCACTTACTCAGTCAATATGACGGAACATTTTCATCCCTGAAAAATCGCCCATACCTTTTTAAAAAGTCATTACGTACAGTGATTTTATGTATGCTTATTTAGTGCAAAAAAAAGGGATAAAAGGCATTATCCTCTTATCACCTTTTTTCTTACTGAATAAGCAACCTTTTTTACTTATTAAGCAGTAGTTGTTTCAGTTGCTGTTTCTTCGCCTTGTTTAGCTTCTAAGATAGCATCTGCCATTTTACCTGTTAATAATTTAACAGCACGGATTGCATCGTCATTCGCAGGAATAACTACATCGATTTCATCCGGATCACAGTTTGTATCAACGATACCAACAAGTGGAATGTGTAATTTGTGTGCTTCCGCAACAGCGATACGCTCTTTGCGAGGGTCGATAACGAAGATCGCATCTGGAAGAGTCTTCATATCTTTAATACCGCCTAAGAATTTCTCTAAGCGATCCCATTCTTTTTTAAGTTGGATAACTTCTTTTTTAGGAAGTACTTCGAAAGTTCCGTTTTCTTCCATTTTTTCGATATCTTTAAGACGAGCGATACGTTTTTGGATTGTTTCAAAGTTTGTTAAAGTTCCACCTAACCAACGTTGGTTTACATAGTACATACCAGAACGGATAGCTTCTTCTTTAACAGATTCTTGAGCTTGTTTTTTAGTTCCAACGAAAAGAACAGTACCACCGTTAGCAGCTAGTTCTTTCACGAAGTTATAAGCTTCTTCAACCTTTTTAACTGTTTTTTGAAGGTCGATGATGTAGATGCCGTTACGCTCAGTGAAGATATATTTCTTCATTTTTGGGTTCCAGCGACGTGTTTGGTGTCCGAAATGTACACCAGCTTCAAGCAATTGTTTCATAGAAATGACTGACATTTTAGTTCCTCCTAAATGGTTTTGTTTTTCCTCCGCACCGATCATTTTCATACAGAAACTGTCATAACAGCACCATCTGCAAGAATCACGGGGCGTGTGTATTAACACCATTTCATAATATATCATAATGGCTCTGCACAATCAAGAGATAACTTTATCTATTCATGCGAAACTTTAGTAATAGCTCTATCTCGGTTTGACCGCAACCTAACTTTTTGGCGATTTCCTCTACTGAATGTCCTTGATCCGCTAACATATCCACTTTTGCATTTAATGATCGTTCATTTAACGAAGCCTGCAGCATGTCCGAAAATTCCATGCCAGCCGGCTTCCCTTCGTTTTTTGGAGAAGCGACTGCCGATGAAAGCTCCAATTTGTCCTCGACTTTTACTGGTAAAGCATTGGTTTCATTTTTTTCAGGCATAATTTTATAGGCGTTGATTGCCTGCTTTTTAGCACCGGCACGGCTTCCCTCTTTATACTCTAGCAGCATGTTTTGTTCCTGTTTTTCTTCTTTATCTTCCTTTGTTTCTTTGATCGAGCCATGTACTTGACCTTTTTGACCATGCTCGTGATTCATTGCCACCGAATTGGTGAATGCCTTTACCAATGCCTCATTATCCTCTTTCATCTCCATTAAATAACCAGACAAAAGTTGTTCCATTTCTCCAATGATGGCTTTTTGGTCTTTTTCCAACTTACTTAAACGATTTTGCCGAAGATATAAAACGATGATGGCGAAAATGGTGAATATGTTTAATACAAACAACAGAAATATAAAAAATGCTGTCATGTTGCCTCCTAATTAACCGGAATAGTCAATCTGTTGTTTTGCTCTTATTGACTAAGTACAGTTCGTGCATTCTGTGATTTCGAAGCATTTATTGATGCGGGTACCCTTATCAATTCTTTCAAGCTTGCAGGGGGCTTCTTCGTTCAATTGGGATTTTATGCTTCCCAAACTCCGTAGCTCTCTTCATTAAACTATCATGATTAATTTTTTTGATCTTGCATCGTGTTTCTTAATTTATATATCGCTTTTGAATGAATTTGGGATATCCGGGACGTAGATAGGCTCATCACTTGCCCGATTTCGGTCAATGTTAGTTCTTCTTTATAAAAAAGCTGTAAAACCAACTGTTCTTTTTCATTAAGGGTTTCTATGACTTTGGCCAATTCAACATACAGTTCATCCCTTAACACATGTTCCTCGGGTAAATCCGCCTTTTCATCTTTAATATGAAAATTCGCGCTTTCTTTATCGTCTTCTTGGGGATTTTCATCCATTGATAGTACATTGGCAAAGAAGTTCTCATTTAATGCAGCATATACTTCATCTTCCGGAATATTCAATTCAGCGGCAATCTCGTTTGGCGAAAGGTTCCTCATGTATTGCTGCTCCAGCTTTTCTATTGCAGCTTCAATTTTCTTGGCTTTATCTCTTGCGCTCCGCGGAAGCCAATCCTCTTTTCTTAATCCATCTAAAATAGCACCACGTATTCTAAATGATGCATATGTGTCAAACTTCAGGTCACGCTTCGTGTCAAAACGTTCCAGGGCATCGAATAACCCCATCATTCCTAAACTCCTTATATCATCCCGGCTCACATTTTTAGGAAGACTTACTGAAATACGTTGAACATGATACGATACGAGAGGTATGTATTTCTTCACCAAAATGTCCCCGGCTAGCGGATCTCTGCGATCCACCCAATTCTTCCAACATAACTGCTCTTCTTCGATGGTCAGATGAGACATTGGACATCCTCCTAACATTGTTATACGATTTGTGATCGATACGACCCCTAAAGCCATAAATGCAATAATAATTCGATTGCAAGTGTACCTGTCATATTTTTGGTTTTTCAAAAGCCAAATCCGATCCTATATGTTTTTAGTCCCTTTTGTAACGGTCCGTATATTTAGCAAACAATCACTTAAATTGAAATCAATCGTTCTTCCGCTATTCCCGCCAACATCTTCAGCGACGACTCTAATGCGCAAGTCAGATAACACCTTTCGGACAGCTTCCACATTCCGTGGTCCTATTCTCATTAAATCCCCTCCGGAGGCAAATTGGAACATTTGTGCTCCGCCAGCCAACTTCGCTTTTAGGAATGGCATTCTTGCGCCTTCTTTTACTAAGAGCTGCACCAATTCCTTTATCGCCGTATCTGCAAATTTGGCAACGTTGATCGGCCCCGATTTAGCTAATGAAGAGTCAGGCAGCATAATATGTGCCAAACCCGCAATCTCTTTTTTCTCATCATAAATCACAACTCCAACACACGACCCCAGCCCGGAAGTGCGAATCGTATAGGGAGGTTTTATAATATTCATATCCGCTATTCCAACCTTAACAACCTGGACCTTTAACAATTCAGTCATTAGGTGGACACTCCTAAAGCGGAAAAAATGATATCAAAAAATTCGGGATCAGGTAATAAAAAGAAATGACCATTAATGGATTCAGCGAAAAGCTGGTCTTTTTCAAGCACAGTATCAATGACGATGGCTGCGTCACTTACTTTTGATAATTCCAATAATCCGTAACTGATCGTTGCCCCTACCATATCGATGCTCAAGGATGGAACGGATGGATAGATATTCAATCGGGTGAAATCAGAAAGAGAAGAGAGGTAGGATCCCGATAAGATATTCCCTAATTCCTGAAGGCAAGAAAGCGCCAATTCAGTATGGGGTGCGGATTCCATCAAAAAGGTCTCATCACCAGTCATCTTACGAATCAAGTATTGGGCTACAGGAAGCGAAAGGATAAAAAACATACTCCCTGAAGCATCACCTTCTATTCTAAGGAAAACGCTGGCAACGACTTGATCGGCCCCGCCAGCCATTTCCATCATTTCATCAAAGGAAACGATTCGGACATTAGGAACATTCATATCAATTTTCCTATTAAGGATGGCAGAAAACGCAGTTGCTGCGTTCCCTGCACCTATATTGCCGATTTCCTTCAAAATATCGAGTTGAATAGGGTTGATTTTCTCAATGAACGACATATGATTATCCTTCTCTTAATATATTTTCAGTCATTTCCAGACTTAGAGCCTTCTCCAAATTGATTAGGACGAGCAGTCGCTTGTCAATTTTAGCCACTCCGCTAATGTATTCTGAAGCCAAATGTCCCACAACTTCAGGCTGAGGTTCGATACTCTCCACTGGAATATCCAAAACATCATTGGCAGAGTCCACTATTAACCCAACTTCCATATCATCCAGAATGACGATGATAATCCTTGTTGATTCATCGTATTCCATCTCTTCGAAACCAAAACGCACCCGCAAATCAATAATTGGAGTGATTACACCCCTTAGATTTATGACTCCCTTAACAAACTTTACAGCCTTTGGAACTCTGGTAATATGCAGAATCTTTTCGATACCGCTGACTTTATCCACTGGTATTGCATATTCTTTATCTTTAATTTGAAATACGATTACTTTCATATCCTCCGACATCTATTCCCCTCCTTTTAATAAACTCCTGATTGTTGTGCAGTCTTAACGAAAACTTGAATCGAAACGGTTGAACCAACGTCCCATTCCCCTGCCCCGCTTATCTATCATTCAATGAATCAATGTGTTGCAATCTATAATTAAAGCAACTTGACCATCACCAAGGATCGTTGCCCCCGATATTGCAAAAGCGCTATTTAAATAATTACCTAGTGATTTCAGAACGATTTCCAGCTGCCCGATGAATGAATCAACGACTAATCCGGCTAATTTATCACCTTTTCTTACAATGACCACAGAGAGGGACTCTTCTTCTTCCAGACTGATTGGCACTTCAAATATATCTTTCAAGAACAGAAGCGGCAGAATCTTTCCCCTGAAGTCAATAACCTGTTGATTATGGGCATTCAAGATATCTGCTTTTTTTATGATCGCTGTTTCTATTATCGAAGAAAGAGGTATGGCATATTTTTCGTTTTGGATTGCAACCAGCATGACAGAGATAATGGACAATGTAAGCGGAAGCTGAATAAGGAAGATGGATCCATCATTCTCTTTGGAATCGATCGTGACAGATCCACCGAGAGACTCAATAGTATTTTTAACCACATCCAGTCCAACACCGCGCCCCGATACATCTGAAATGGTTTCCGCTGTTGAGAAACCAGAAGCGAATATCAATTCATAGATTTGCTTATCCGTTAGGGTGTCGGCAGCTTCCTTGGTTAAAATCCCATTGGAGAGCGCCTTGTTCAAGACTCGATCTTTATTGATTCCTGCACCGTCATCCTCAATTTCAATGAAAACATGATTGCCGCCGTGGTAGGCTTTTAACAGGATTTTACCTTCTTCTTTCTTTCCTTTCGCCAAACGTTCTTCAGGTGTTTCAATTCCATGATCCATGGCGTTTCTTAATAAATGGACGAGAGGATCACCGATTTCATCAATGACTGTACGGTCAAGTTCCGTTTCTGCACCGTTGATTTCCAAATTGACTTTCTTGTTTAAATCCCTTGCTAATTGACGAACCATTTTAGGAAAACGATTGAATACAGTTTCAACGGGCACCATCCGCATATTCAAAACGATTGTTTGTAAATCACTTGTTATACGGGACATTCTTTCTACTGTTTCATGCAATTCTTGATTATTCAAATCACTGGAAATTTGGTCAAGTCTGCCTCTATCGATTACTAGTTCCTCGAATAGGTTCATTAATATATCAAGCCGCTCAATGTTCACCCGAATGGTCTTGCTTGATGCCGGCTTAACGAGTGCCTGTTTTTTCTTATCATCATTATCAGTTGGAAGCACGGCTTTAATTGTCGCTTGTTCCGGTACTTCAGCAACTTGATCCTCTATAGAATTGGCTGCATGCCTCAAGCCCTCAAGATCAAGGGCATTTACCACAACTTGATCCACTTCGGAAACCTTCATGATTTTTTCCTTTATCTCATCACTCGATTCTGTTGTTACCATCGTGACCGTAAATTGCTGATCGAATTGTTCTTCTTCCAAAAGTTCGACCGGTGGGTGTGACTTGATTACTTCACCTGACTTTTCAAGCACCTCGAAAACCATAAACACCCGGGCAGCTTTTAAAAGACAGTTCTCTCGCAACCCTATCGAGATTTCGAAGCTGTTGAAGCCTTGATCTTTGGACTGCTTAAGCACTGTCCATTCAAATTCATCGTACTCTCCCACAGTCATTTCCTCTTTTTCAAGGACGGCAGAAGCTGCTGCAATCTCTGCAATGGTGGAAGAAACGGGCGACTCCCCTTTTTCAATCACTTCCAGCTGATGGACAACCTCTTCCACATTTCTTTTTCCATCTCCACCTTCTGCAATGGACATGACCATCGCTTCTAAATCATCAACCGCTAAAAATATCACATCAAATAATTCTGGAGAGAGGGCGATTTGACTATTTCGGATTGCATCCAACACATTCTCCATTTTATGGGTTAAATTGGTTAAATCCTCATACCCCATAGTCGCCGACATCCCTTTTAAGGTATGGGCGGAACGAAAGATTTCGTTTACGATTGAGAGGTCTTCCGGGTTCTTTTCGAGTACCAGCAACTGTTCGCTGCACGTTTGAAGATGTTCTTTACTTTCTTCTATAAAAACCTCTAAATACTGATTCATATCCATACAATCTCACACCTCCACGTGTTAACAATAGCTCATTATCGCTTTAGCTATTTTTTCTACATCCTCTATGCTATCTATTAACTTGGTATTGATTGCCGCCTTAGGCATACCAAAAACGATTGATGTCTCCTGTGATTCGGCTATCGCTTTTAAAGGACCCTCCTGTTTAAGCTTCATGAGTCCCATCGACCCGTCCATTCCCATCCCGGTCATGATAACGGCTATTTTCGCAGAATCATTCATTTCACTTACCGATTCAAATAGCACATCAACCGACGGGCGATGTCCATTACGCAATTCGGATTGATCCAAAAGGATTGCCCAGCTCATTCCGACTTTCCTCACTTTCAAGTGAAAACCTCCCGGTGCGATATAGGCGACACCTTTTTGAATCAGTTCCCCCTCTTCAGCTTCCTTCACTTTAATCTTGCACAATGAATTCAGGCGTGTTGCCAAGGATTTTGTGAAACCGGGGGGCATATGCTGGACAATGAGTATGGGAGCATCAACTTCTTCCGGGAGTCCTGCCAAGACGGTCTGCAGAGCTCTCGGCCCTCCTGTTGATGTACCAATGACTATTATTTTTTTGTACCCATAGGACCATTTTTTTTGATTTTTTTTAATTTTTGACGATTCTTTTGAATCTATTTTACTATATTTTTCCCAAACGGATGGGCTTCTTTCAATATTCATCGCATTTTTTTCTAGTTTGTGAACATTTGCCCTGCTGGCAGCCATAACTTTTTCATGGAGTTCTTTCTTGATTTTATGTAAATCCAATGAAATGGCACCAGAGGGTTTAGCCACAAAGTCAAAGGCTCCACTGTTCATGGCGGCAAATGTATTTTCCGTTCCCTTTTTCGTTGTGCTTGATAACATGACAACAGCAGTTGGACATTCATTCATGATCCGGCTTAATGCTTCCAATCCGTCCATAATAGGCATTTCCACATCCAAAGTCACGACATCGGGTTTTAAAGCCTTTATTTTGTCTATGGCATCTCTACCATTCCTCGCAGTCCCGATGACTTCCATCCTGCTATCTTCCGCTAAAAACTCTGAAATTAACTTTCTCATAAACGCAGAATCGTCCACTATCAGCACTTTTACTTTACTCATATAAGGAGACCTACTTTCCAAAAAAATATCTCTTCATATTTTGGAGGAAATGGCTTTTTTGCAAAGTCAATTCTTCCCCAAATGAATGATTTGCATATCTCGAAGCAATGTCCATAATGGCTTTGGATACATCGGCTTCAGAATCGAAAAGAAGAAAGGGCATTTGTTTGTTAACAGAATTGGGTACGGTTCTATCATCTGGCAAGTACCCAAGAGCTACAGTTTCCAATCCCAAAAATTCCACTAATGCATTTTGGAGCCGCTTAATCGTATCTTTGCCGTCCTTACTCGTGAAAACCCGATTGCAAACCAGGAACAATGATATCTCTTTATTTACTGAATGGATATATTTCATTGCGGAATATGCATCCATGATAGAAGTGGGTTCAGGTGTCGTTATAACGACTAATTCATCCACACATAACAGGAATTTCATGGAATCCTGAGTGATGCCAGCACCCATATCAAATAAGATATAATCGTAATTCGCCAACAATAAACCGAACTCCTCATTAAACCGGGTATATTTTTCCTCATCAAGTGAAAAGAGAGCCGTCAACCCCGTTCCACCTGTAATGATTGAAATGTTTCCCGGTCCTGCCATGATGATATCCTTCAAACTACAATCGTTTTCAAAAAAATCAATTATGCTGCAGGGAGATTGTTCCCCGATCAAAATATCAATATTCCCCATACCGATATCCATGTCGAACAACAGTACTTTTTTGCCTCTTTGGGATAAGGCAATCGAAAAATTCAAGGAAAAGTTTGATTTTCCCACTCCACCTTTCCCGCTTAAAACGGCAATCGTTTTGGCCATTGATCGATTTTGGCGGGCTTCCAATCTTCTTCGTAAATTCTCAGCTTGATCTTTCATATTTATTAGCCCCAATAGCCATTTTCAATAGCTGTGAAGATGTAGCTATTTCAATATCGTCTGGCACATTTTGTCCATCTGTTATATAGGCGGCTCCTAATTTATGAGTATGTATAAAATTGAATATTTGCCCGAAAGTGGAGGTTTCGTCCGCTTTTGTAAAAATGACCTGTTTAATAGGTATGGCAGCAAACTGTCGATAAATATCTTCCATATCCTTTTGTTTAGAGGTCAATGACAATACTAAATAGGTTTCCATCTCATCTGTAAAATGGATGATTTCATTAAGATCCTTGACATATTGCGGGTTACGGAAATTCCTTCCGGCCGTATCAATAAAAACAAAATCATAATGGGAGAAGCGTTCAGCAGCCCTTTTGAAGTCTTCCAAATTATAAGCGACTTCAATCGGAACGTTTAAAATCTTGGCATATGTCTTAAGTTGATCTATTGCAGCAATCCTGTACGTATCCGTCGTAATGAAGGCCACCTTTTTATCATGCTTTAACATGGTTTCCGCAGCTACTTTTGCTAAGGTCGTTGTCTTTCCCACACCTGTTGGGCCAACAATATTAATATATTTTTTTTGCAGCCCGGGTTTTCCGTTTCCAACTTCTTCTAAAATCCCGAGCATGGCTTCTTCCAACCAAACTTGAACCTCTTCATCAGTGGATTGCTGTTTAAAAACGAACCATTTTTCAAGCAATTCATCCATGATTTGGGACCGAAGTGATATATCCATTTCCTGCTCGGTTAGGTATTCGTGGATTTTCTCCAGCTTCCCCGGATATTTTTTATCAGTTGAATAGATTTGCAAACTCTTTATCATATCTTTCAAACCTTCGATTTCTTTTAATAAGTCAGCACTTTCCCCATTCCCTTCATTAGGTTCAGGGGCATGACTTGCCATTTCCAGCTTTGATGGCAACTTCTTCGATTTTTGCTTGGTTACGGCTTGGATAGGCTGGGACACAGGGTCTATGGCTGCAATGACTTCAATATTCCTCTTTTTGAATAATCCTAAGAAACCACCATTATATACAGCCTTCGAACTTAAGATTACTGCATCACTGCCTAGTTCCGTCCTTATTCGCTTCATTGCCTCGTTCATTGATGGCGCCAAATATTTCTTTACCTTCAATCGATATTCACCACCCCTACACTTTGTACTTCCACATTCGATTCGAGTTCATTGTATGAAAGAATCGGTACATTAGGAAAATAACGTTCAGTTAATTGCCGGGCATACATCCTTACTGCTGGAGAGCAGAGTAGGATCGGTTGGTGATCCATTAGGGTCAGCTCTTCCAATTTGGCTGCAACTGCCTCCAATATGGATTGCGATAGAGTTGGATCCAATGATAAAAAATTACCATGTTCAGTTTGCTGTACACCATCAGCGATGGTCTTTTCAACTTTCCCCGATAATGTTATGACTTTAATTCTATTTTCATCCGCAATAAAAGAATTTGTTATTTGTCTCGCTAAGTTCTGCCTTACATATTCAGTAAGCAAATCTGTGTCAGTCGATAACTTGCCATAATCAGCAAGCGTTTCGAAAATGATCGGTAAATTCCTTATCGAAACCTTTTCCTTCAATAATTTTGCCAATACCTTTTGTACATCTCCTATAGATAAGGGATTCGGAGTGACCTCCTCTACTAGTATAGGTGCCGATTCGTGAAGATGATCGATCAATTGTTTCGTTTCCTGCCTGCCCAATAATTCCTGCGCATTGGACTTTATGACTTCCGTCAAGTGGGTGGATACAACACTTGGCGGGTCCACAACTGTATAACCCAGAATCTCGGCATGTTCTTTCATATCATCCGTAATCCACTTGGCCGGTAAACCGAAAGACGGTTCTATCGTATCGATTCCTTCTATTGAATCATCTTCCATCCCTGGACTCATGGCCAAGAAATGATTTAGGAGCAATTCCCCCTTTGCCATGACACTTCCCTTAATCTTCAGCCGATACTCATTAGGATTCAACTGAATATTATCACGTATTCTGACGACAGGGATCACGAGTCCCAACTCAATTGCAAGCTGCCGGCGGATCATGACGACCCGGTCCAGTAGGTCTCCCCCTTGATTGGCATCCGCAAGCGGAATCAGTCCATATCCAAACTCAAATTCGATCGGGTCGACACTTAAAAGGTTAACGACGCTTTCTGGGCTTTTCATTTCATCGGTTTCCAGCACTTCCTCCATTTCTTGTATTTCACTTTCGTCCTGCTTCGGTATCCTTGAAATTGTATACCCTCCAACGACTAATAAAGCAGCGATCGGAATGGTGAACAAGTCGGAAATGGGAGTGAATAACCCTAAAAGGAAAATGGTTGCTGCTGTTAGGTAAAGCATTTTGGGAAATTGAAATAACTGTTCAACAATATCCGCTCCGAGGTTTCCATTCGAGGCTGCCCGGGTTACGACAATTCCCGTAGCTGTAGAAATCAATAAAGCTGGTACCTGACTCACGATTCCGTCACCAACCGATAACATGGAAAAATGGACGGCTGCTTCTCCAAAGCTCATGTCCAATTGCATGACGCCAATGATCATACCGAAAATCAAGTTAATGATGACAATGATGATGCCCGCTATGGCGTCCCCTTTAACAAACTTACTAGCCCCATCCATGGATCCATAAAAGTCTGCTTCGTTACTAATTTTTTCCCTTCTGGCACGTGCTTCGTTTTCGGAGATCATCCCAGCATTTAAATCTGCATCGATGGCCATCTGTTTCCCTGGCATCGCATCCAGCGTAAACCTTGCCGCTACCTCCGAGACCCGTTCGGAACCTTTCGTGATGACGATGAAATTGATGATGACCAAAATGATGAATACAACTAATCCTACAAGCACGTTACCGCCGACTACAAACGACCCAAAGGTTTCTACAACTCCCCCAGCATCACCATAGGTCAAAATGGCACGAGTCGTCGAAACATTCAACCCCAGCCTGAACAATGTCAGTAAAAGGAGCAAGGAAGGAAAGATTGAAAATTCGAGAGGTTCTTTCATATTCATCGTAGTCAATAGAACCAGCAGCGCAAGAGAGATATTTAAAAGGAGTAAAATACTTAACAACCATGTTGGCAATGGAATGACCAACATGGCAACGATCATGATGACGCTCGATATAACAACTAAATCTCTTGCTCGCATGTTTTTTCTCTCCTAACTAGCGGGTTACCCTATTACTTCTTTACAGTTTACCTTTGGTTTTATATACAAAGGCCAGTATTTCAGCGACCGCCTTAAAGAACTCTTCAGGTATCGCTTGGCCTAATTCAGCTTGATCATATAAAGACCTCGCCAAAGGCCGATTTTCCACCATGATCACATCATTTTCTTTGGCAATGAATTTAATTTTCTGGGCAACAAAATCAACGCCCTTTGCCACTACATACGGAGCCTCAGCTTTTTCTTCATCATATTTTAAAGCAATAGCAAAATGCGTCGGGTTAGTGATGACGACATCCGCATTGGGAATTTCCTGCATCATTCTTTGAGCGGCCATCTGCCTCTGCTTTTGCTTTATCTTGGATTTGATGAGCGGGTCCCCTTCGGAATTTTTATATTCATCCTTAATATCCTGTTTGGACATCCGGATGTTTTTTTCAAAGTCATATTTTTGATACAAATAGTCTAATAGAGCAATGAACAATAAAGCCACGGCAGCATAAAATCCTACTTTAATCGTAATATCCGCCAATGTTGCCATCGCTTCTTCCACAGAAATCTGTGATAAAATCATAATCTCGTCCATGCGCTGCCATAGTACATAAAAGGCAACCAAACCAACAAATGATATTTTAAGAATGGATTTCAATAACTCAACAATGGCCCTCATTGAAAAAATACGTTTGAATCCTTTAATGGGATCCAATTTATCAAGTTTGAACTGTATGGATTCAGTCGAAAACAGAAACCCGACTTGCATGACATTAGCCAATATCCCAGCGACTATCGCTGCTGCAAAAACGGGTCCTAGGATAAGGCCCATCTCCTTTAAAACCTCTATCATGATAATTTGCATATTCTCCTCACTGAATCCAGCCAAGGTAAAATGTTGCAGATATTCTTTCGTAAGACCGAGCAAATGATTAAACATGTACGGTCCCATAAGCAATAACACAGAAAACACGGCAATTAAATTCACAGAGGTATTTACATCCTGACTCTTTGCCACCTGACCTTTTTTCTTCGAATCCTGACGTTTTTTGGGAGTCGCCTTTTCGGTCTTTTCACCAGCGAAAAACTGCAAATCCAGCTGAAACCTCACCATATCAAGCGCCTCCAATCAACTGCATTAGGTGACGCATCGTCAAAAGCAAGAAATTGAAGAGTTGGGTGACAACCGTCATCATCATCCCCATTACCAGTATGATAACCGCTAAGCCGGCAATGATTTTCACTGGAATCCCAACAACGAATACATTTAATTGAGGAACTGTCCTGGCAAGTATCCCTAACGTGACATCCACTAAGAAAATACTTCCCACCACAGGTATGGACATTTGAAAAGCAATCATGAAAGCTTTGCTGAAAGCTTTGGCCAAGTATTCTATCAGCGCATGATCTCCGAATGGTACAAATAATTGGTCAATCGGGATGAATTGATAACTATAAAAAATTCCATCCAAAAGCAAATGATGGCCATTAGTACTCAATAGGAATAATAGAGCGATTGTATAAAGATATTGTCCCATCAACGGGCTTTGTGCCCCCGTTTGGGGATCGATGACATTCGCTATTGAAAAACCCATTTGAAAATCAATCAATCCGCCAGCCATTTGAACGGCCGATAAAATCATATACGCTGCAAACCCAATGAAAAGGCCAACAAGCGCTTCCTTCATGATCAATAAATAAAATGTGACATCCAATTCCAGAACCGGAGCATCAATGGTGTAGTACATGATCCAGGCAAGGAAGATTCCAAGCCCGACCCGATGTTGTACCGGTATAGAACGGTACGAAAAAATCGGCATGGCCACGAAAAACGTAGTGACCCGTACCACAATTAATAAAAAGGCGGGAAAGTGCGGAAATAATTCTTCCATGCCCTACCCTACAAATCGATTCAGATTACCGAATATTTCATTTGCATATGATAATAGGTGGCTCAACATCCATGGAGCCAATAAAATGAGTCCCAATAAGACTGCGACGATTTTCGGAACAAATGCCAAGGTTTGTTCCTGAATCTGTGTAGTTGCCTGAAAGATGCTTACTAATAGTCCTACAATAAGAGCGATTACCATCAATGGGCCAGCGATAATCAATACCATATAAATTCCTTTTTCTGCTATATCAATAACAAAATCTGCACTCATTTTTTCTCACCTGCTTAAAAACTCTGTAATAAAGACTTCACCACTAAATACCATCCGTCTACAAGAATGAAAAGGAGGATTTTAAATGGCAGGGAAATCATGACTGGCGGCAACATCATCATCCCCATCGACATCAGGACACTTGCAATGACCATATCAATAACCAAAAAGGGAATGAAAATCATGAAACCTATTTGAAAAGCTGTTTTGATTTCACTGATTGCAAAAGCAGGTACAAAGGCCGTCAAGGGAATGTCCTGTATCGTTTCAGGCTTATCCACCTTGGCATATTCCAAGAATAGCTCAAGGTCCTTCTGTCTTGTATGGGCACTCATGAATTCCTTAAATGGTATCGAGGCCTGTACATATGCTTCTTCTAAATCTATCTCTTCATTAAATAACGGGGTTAATGCCTTTTCATTCACTTCCTGAAAAGTCGGTGCCATTATGAAAAATGTCATGAAAAGTGCCAGGCCGATCAACACCTGATTCGGCGGCATCTGCTGTGTAGCTAGCGATGTTCTCACAAAGCTCAGGACAATGATGATTCTAGTAAAACAGGTCATCAGGATCAATATGCTTGGAGCCAGCGATAAGACAGTCATCAGTAGAACAAGTTTGACGGAAGTAGAGACATTAGTGGGATCACTGTTATTAAAAAACTCCATGAACTCATTCATTCATTGTCTCTTCCTTTCCTATCAAGCTCCTTTAACAGCTTTTTCCTGCTAGCAGACAATTGATCAAGTTGATTTTTGAACTCTGCAGAGAAACTGGCGGTTTCGGATCCGCTTTTCTTCAACCAATTATTTTTTAACTTCATTGCAAGTTCCCCTGGCTGGATCATTTGATCGATCTTATCGTTGTGATCTTTCAAAAGCTGTTCATATTCCTCTGGATCATCTATTTCTTTCAAGAGCTGAATATTTTCACCGACCCCGATCACCAATATTCTCCCGCCGACTTTAACAAGCTGGACAGAACGATTTGCGCCAAGGCCCGTACCGCCTAAATTCTCCACTGAATTTGCCTTTTGATACGATTTACTTTTTTTATTGATGAACTTTAATAGGATATATAGAAGGGCCACTACAAAAATAGTAGCAAATATCATCCTCAGAAACTCCCAAACGGTTATCCCCACTTTGTCAGGATTCGTTGTCTGTTTGATAGATTTCGAGCCTTTTGATTCACCTTTATCCACCTTTAAATCATCTGGCTGTTCATAAACATCCTTCACTGTTTTTTCAAGATCTTCCGCATGGGCCTGTATCGCCCCAGAGAAGAATACTGCTATCATCAGTGAGACCTGAAGCCATTTTTTAATTAAAAACAATATGAAGACACCCTCTTAACTTAATGCTTTATTTATGGCTTCCAAAACACGGTCTGCCTGGAATGGCTTCACGATAAAGTCCTTTGCACCCGCCTGGATTGCATCAATGACCATTGCTTGCTGTCCCATCGCTGAACACATGATGACTTTAGCTTGAGGATTTACCTTTTTAATTTCCTTTAATGCTGTAATTCCATCCATTTCAGGCATGGTAATATCCATCGTTACAAGATCCGGATGAGTTTCTTTATATTTTTCCACCGCTTGGGCGCCATCTGCTGCTTCCCCGACTATTTCAAAGCCATTTTTTGAAAGGATATCCTTAATCATCATTCTCATAAATGCTGCATCGTCCACAATTAAAATTCTATTAGCCATAATTTTCGTCCCCCAAATTATCTTATTTTATTTAATCGGTCACTCTGACTCATGATATCCGTAACACGCACTCCAAAGTTTTCATCAATAACCACTACCTCGCCTTTTGCTATCAAGCGGCTGTTTACCAGGATATCCACTGGCTCTCCCGCTAATTTATCCAATTCGATGATCGATCCGGAGGACAGCTCCAAAATATCCTTGACGGAGCGTTTCGTTCTTCCAAGCTCCACAGTTACCTGCAAAGGGATATCCATCAGCATGCTGAGATTTTTCGTTTCAGACTCCTGAAGCTGATAAGGCTGAAAACTGGTGAAACTGGCAGGCTGAACATTTACCGGCTGTCCTGTTGGTACGGATGAAACACCAAAATGTTGTGGTACATTCGGTATTTGGTTCATAGGTTGGGTTTGGTGATCGCCTTGTCCATAAGTTTCATTTGCCGATCGATCAGACCGGCTGTCCTGTAATGGTGCCCGCTCCTGAGTTGGAATGTTTGTTACTGGTTCACTTAGTACTTTTTGCGTTGTCATCTCGGCAGGATCGCTTTCGCCCGTTCCATTTAATAATTCGGAAACTAACCCTTTAGCAAACTCTAAAGGCAGCAATTGCATGATACTGGAATCAATTAAGCTGCCGACACGGAGACGGAATGAGATTTTTGCAAATAAATCCTCGTCCGGTATCGCATTTTCACCTTCACCATTTAAAAAGTTAAGTAAATCTATGCTAGGTGGAGAAATATCCACTTTTTTACTGAAAATGGTCGACATGGAAGTCGCAGCAGAACCCATCATTTGGTTCATGGCTTCCTGAACAGCACTCAATTGAATTTCCCCAAGCAGGTCAGAAGGATTCTCCCCATCTCCCCCAAGCATCAAATCCGCAATGATAGCAGCATCGCTCTGCTTGATGACCAGCATATTTATACCTGAAAAACCTTCTGTATATTGCACTTGTATCGCTACATACGGATGCGGGAATTCTTCCGCGATCTGTCCCCTTTCAATCAATGTAACCGTCGGAGTGGTGATATCCACTTTCTGATTCAACAAAGTGGATAGGGCAGTGGCCGAACTTCCGAAGGAGATATTACCGATTTCACCGAGGGCGTCGAGTTCCATCATCGATAAATAATCGTCAATCGAGAGAGGGAACACCTCATCTTCTATATCACTTGTACCTTTTAAAAGGGCATCTATCTCGTCTTGCGAAAGCATTCCATCACTTACCATCCTCGTCTCCCCCTTTCAAAATATCAAGAATCTGGATAGCATGTTTTTTTCCTACTTTTCCTGGCTGCCCGCTGTATTTTGGAATCCCTCCAATGGTAATCGTCAAAGGTTCATCGATTGCCTTATTTAAATCGATGACATCGCCAACATCAAGCAGCAAAAAATCCTCGATGGTGATGTCCGTGGAACCAAGTTCGGAAATAATGGGAAGATCTGCGTTTCGGATACGCTTTTCCAAAATCATGATTTCCTCCGGGATTTTTTCCTTTTGGGAATTTTCCATCCAATAATGAGCGGATAACTTTGGTATGATCGGTTCCAATACGACGTGAGGAATGCAAACATTAATCATTCCACTCGTTTCGCCGATTTGTGTATTCAAGGAAATGACCACAACAGTATCGTTGGGTGAAACCAGTTGTAAAAATTGTGGATTCACCTCGAACTCTGTCATCACCGGCTCGATTTCAACAATCGTTCCCCAAGCCTCCTGTAAATTTTCAAAAGCTTTCTCGAATAAATTCGACATGATCTTCGTTTCTATTTCCGTTAAACTATCCACCTTATTCTCGCTTATGCCCCGCCCGCCCAAAACGCGATCCATCATGGAATAAGCGATATTCGGGTTGACCTCAAGAATGATCCGGCCATCCAAGGGCGGCACCTCAAAAACATTCATGATGGTCATTTTAGGAATCGATCGGATAAACTCTTCGTAAGGTATTTGATCTGCCGAAGCAACGGATATTTGGACATATGTTCTAAGCTGAGCAGAAAAGTATGTGGTCAGCAGCCTTGCAAAGTTCTCGTGTATCCTGGTCAAACTCCGGATTTGATCCTTAGAAAACCGAAGCGCCCTTTTAAAGTCGTATACTTTCACTCTTTTTTCTACTTCTTCTTTTTTTAAATCATCTGCATCCATTTCACCTGTGGAAATGGCCGATAACAAAGCATCGATTTCATTTTGCGATAATATTTCCCCGGACATTAACACTCACCTCCAAAGCTTCTCCTTATTAATTTAATGAAGCAAGGATGTTCTTATTGCAGAATCGAGGAGGTTATATAAACCTTTTCAACTTTTCCTTCTTCCATTAATTCATTCATTCTAGTCTTTAACGCTTCTTGAAGCTTTTCCTTGCCTTTTTTACCGGTTAACTCTTCCGCTTTCATTTCTGATAGTTCGGTAATGATGATATTTTTCACTTGAAAATTTCTTTTTTCCAACTCTTCTTTTGCTTTTTTATTTTCTGTTTGGACCGTAAATGAGATTTTGATATAATCATTGCCGGCAAGATTCGTAGTAATTTCAGGAATCTCAACTGATGATTTGATAATTTCGTCAATGCTAGGTTTATCTTCGGCAGATGTGGGCTCAGATAACTTTGTCACAACTACGACCGCTATGACACCAACAAGCGTTATAGCCACGAGTATAATCAACATAATGGTCAATAGATTTTTTTTCATGAACTTTCCTCCACATCCTTACGAAAACCGAGAATATTAACAGTACGATAAAATTGTATAATACCTTCAACCAGTTCCTCTTCCTTCTCTAGCACAACGATTTTCTTACCATTTGTAAAGGTAATGGTCGTATCTGGCAATGACTCGACTGTGTCTATGTACAATGCATTGATATAAAAGCATTTTCCATTGAGCCTTGTGACTTTGATAATGATATTTAGGAGCTAGGGCAAAAAGCACCTGGCTCCTCCCTCCCTTAACCTATCGTTTTAAGTTAACCAATTCCTGTAGAATTTCATCCGACGTCGTGATGATCCTCGAATTTGACTGGAAACCACGTTGAGCAACGATCATTTCAGTAAACTCTTCGGATAAATCCACATTGGACATTTCCAAAGAACCTGATGCAATCACACCGCGCCCCTCACCTGCGATATTGATATTTGCGGTACCTGAATTTATTGATTCCTGAAAAGTATTGCCACCGGTTTTCGTCAAGCCAGATGCATTGGAAAACTTGGCGACGGCAAGTTGGCCTAAGGTAGTGATCAGACCGTTGGAATAAACGCCATTTATTTCCCCTGATGAACCAATATTAAAACTTTCCAGTTTACCTTCTTTATTACCATTCGGATTTACAAGAGCAGTGGTGGAACCTTTAACTTGAGTAAGATTCGAGAAATCAAAATCCAAATTAACTTTTTGTACGCTTTCATCGACTGCAGTATCCGAGTCATCCTCTTTGCCGCTTGAAATGTTTATGGTTTGACCTGCCTGGGTTTTATCTGCTGCCACTATCAACCCATTAGCGTCGAAATTTACCGTAGTGAACGGTTTTGGTTTAGTTGCTGATGTATCCCCCAAAGGAGCAGGTTCTTCATCAAAAACCTCCCATTTATCATCACCGTTTTTTTGGAAAAAGATAGTTGCCGTTTGTTCTTTACCCTTGTCATCCACAACTTTCATTTGCTGGCTAAATACGGTACCATCAATTGCGTCAGCAGCTAGATTTCCACTTACTGATATTTTAGTGGAGGTAATGGCAGGTAAAATCGCATTGACGTTAACAGCAACATCGCCAATCGTTTTTGATCGTTTCCCGTTTTCATCAACCTTGTAAGCCTGCACTTTCAAACCATTCGCGTTGACAAGGGTACCATTATCATCCAGATAAAAGTTTCCTGCACGTGTATATGAAAGAGAATCGCCTTGCTTGACGACGAAATAGCCATCACCGGATATTCCTAAATCAAGATCGCGGCCAGTGGTTTGCAGGCTTGACTGTGTATGGATCGTATCAATTGTAGCAATCGTGGAGCCCAATCCAATTTGTTTAGAATTGGTTCCTCCTTTATTGGCTGTTGCTGCACTTGCACCAGATACCGTTTGGTTCATTGCATCACTGAATGTCACACGGCTTTTTTTGAAACCATATGTATTGACATTGGCGACGTTATTACCGATAACATCCAATTTTGTTTGTAAGTTTTTTAATCCGCTTATTCCCGAATACATTGAACGAAGCATGGTAAAGCTCCCCTTTCATATATAGACTGCTTCCGTCATTCCACAGTCCAGGCTTTCTCTTTCAGGTCCAGCCTATTTATCTAAAATTATGGTTCCGTTGATGTTCGTGAAAATTTGTGATGTTGCTTCTTCCCTGTTCATGACTGTGATGACCATATTGTTTTTCGGGCTTACTATCAGTGCCGCATTCTTTGTAATGATAAGAGATTCGTTTACACCCATTTTTTTGGCCTCATTGGCTTTAAGAGCTATTTGTCCCAGGTTTATGACGCTATTTCTCCTTTGACTCATCCGAAATTGAGCATGTTTACTGATGGTCAATTTTTGATTTTGTGCAGACAGCAGCTTGAAAATGCTGTTGGAAGCCTTGCTGGATCATCCGCCTTTGCCTTAACGGCAATTTTCTTTGTGGCATCAGCTGAGAGGAATTTGCTTGAAAACCAAGTTTATTCATATTCCCGCCCCTTAAGCTTCAGCGATTTTTATCAATTGCTCTGATGATAACTTGGTTTTGTTTTCATCATCCACTTCAATTTGCAGTTTGCCATTACTCATGGATACCGAGATTACTACAGCTGATGTCTCTCCATTTTTTTCATCCATCCAGGAAACGCGCTTGCCTATTAATTCACTTGCCGCCGTCAAGCTATTCGACGTGGAACTTGTTTGTTTCATTGCCGAGATATTTGCGGGTTCAAGCTTTGTGCCATCTTCTAAAAGAAAATAAACGCCATCACCCTTATATTGGATCGATTTAACCATGCCTGTTCCTTCTTCTATCGCAAGGTCATCATCGCCTTCATCCAGTTTATGCCAAGTGACTTCCTTTCCGACAAAAGAGTTATAGTTCATTAAACTATTTTGTTGATTGATCCCGATTATTTCTTCCATTTGGGCTCCCATATTCATCATCTGTTCCAGAGAAGAAAAAGTGGCCATTTGGGCGATGAATTCCGTATTGTCCATCGGGCTTGACGGATCTTGGTTTTGAAGCTGGGTAAGCAGCAATTTCAAGAAATCATCTTTTCCCAATGCATCCCCGGTTTTTCTGTTTTCAGTTTGAGATTTTGATAATAATAGTGACGTATCGATGGTCGTCATTTTTTCACCCACACTTCCAGATTTAACAAAGCATCGGCAAGGGATCCCGTAAATTCGCTTTCCGTCTCATCATTGCTTTCTTCCTTACTCTCCTGTTGTTCATTATGTTCATCCGCATCTTTCTGGCTGAATTTCTCAGAAAAAGCATTGAAGGTCTGTGATATTTCAATTCTTTCAATTTGAATGTTTTGTCCGCTAAACGCTTGTTTTAAACCATGAATCTGATTCTCCAGCATATCTTTGGCCTGTGCAGTAGTAGCTAGAATCTTGGCTGAAAGCATACCATCCTTTTGAATCAGCTCGATTCTTAGGGACCCTAAATGTTCAGGATTCAATCTGATCAACAGTTTATTTACACCGTTAATTACGCTAAAGTTCGCCTTACTTAGAATATTTTCAAATTGCTTAACGAACTCTCCTTGACTGGCAGTTTGCTCAACTTTGGGAGCTGCCAAGACGAATTGCTCCAGCTTTGTCATGAAAAAAGGCATACCAGACCCTTGATGTTTACCGCTATCCAGGCTTTGCAAAGTCACAATGCTAGCGACTGCTCCGTCTTTATTTACCTTGTCACTCCCAGATGAATGAGGGAATGCGCTTTTAAATGTTTCTATTGCTTTAGTTTGCCCTGTCTCCAAAGTGTTGGATTGGTCAGGTTCTGTTTTTGATTTTGGTTGAATGGACAGCCATTTCTCCAGCTTCCCCGTTATCCCTTCAAGCAGGTGTTTCATTTGTTTCTGCATGGCCGCTTCATCTTGTGTCATGTGCTTATTCTCCGAGAGAAGATCTTGAACTTTCACAAATTTCAAGAGATTCACCACACCAGATAATGGTAGGTCATGCCATTCTTCTTCGCTCAATAAAGTAATTTTTTTCAGGGTGGTATACAGTTCCATCACATTGGCTGATAACAAACTTTGTGGATTCAGGCTGAAGTCATCACCTTCTTGTTCTAAATCCAGTTCCTCGATGCTCGCAAAGAAATCATCCAGCGCACCCTCATCATTTCCAACTATATTTTTTAGGGCCTGTAAAATAAGGTTGCTGTCTTGTTTGTTTACTGAAGGGTCAACGGCTGGACTCTCTTCCCCTGTATCACTTAACCTTTCAAGCTTCAAAAAACCAAGCAAATCGTTTATTTCAGACATTCGTCCTTCAGGGTTGCCGCCTATATCCGATGGAATGGGAGGTTCTGCCACTATCGCTGATTGAAGGACTGATCCAAACCCTGAATTAGTTTGCTGATTTGGCTTAATTGGTACCTTTAGACTTAATGATGCCAAGGGAAGTAAAGAATTAATGGCAGAATTCATATATTCACCTCCTAACTCTTTCCACTTAAGGACTTTGTTCCGTTAGTTTCTTCGTTAACCTTGCAGCATCAGCCGTTGTCATTTGCTCCAAAACCTTAGCTAAAGTGGCTGCTTTCATACTTGAGAGAATCTCCAATGCATCTTCATCATTCATTTCGGTAATGATAGGTGCAGCCTTCTTCGGAGCCATGGTTTCATAAGTACGAATTATATCCTTGAACGCTTGTTTACTATTATTCTGACTATCTTTAAGTTGATTCATTTCTGTTTGAAGCTGCTGTTTTTCTGCTTCTGCCTTTTCAATGGCCTTGTCGCGTGTATCGATGATGCTCTCAAGCTTGTCCATCTCTTTTTCCTTGTTTTCAATCTCGGTTTCTAATTTTTCGATCTTCATGGAATCTTTCTCATCACTCTTGGCTGGTTTATCTTTCTCTTCATCCTTTTGATCCGATTCAATGAAGGGTATTTTCGCAGACATATCCTTTGCCTTTTCCATTACATTCACCCCTGCAACTGTAAAAACGATCAACGCTACAGTTACCGCAAAGATTAATGGAATGAAGATGACAAGAAACCATTGAAACTTACTTATCTTGCTTTCTTCCAATTCTTCCAATCCATTGGATTCACTTTTTTTACGCATTCCATCACCTTACGCCTTTGCTTAAGAATTGCCGGATTGATATTTCATCCATTTGTTTGTTCTCAGCTTCCTTAATGACATCGAGGAATTTAAGAAAATCATTTTCTTTCATTTTCTCGTACTTTTTAACCTCGATATTTCTTTCCATTAATATATCCCGTTGAATATTCATCATGTATCGCGCTTCAATGACTTCCTGTTGACAGTGGTTTAAGAGTTTTTCCAAGTTGTCCATAAATAACTGATGATGACGAATTTCCTGTATGGATAATCCATTTCGCAGCTTTTCCTGTTGAAACTCAAGCAACTCTTCCTTTTTCTTTAAAAGCTTATATAACTTTTCTGCCACTTCTTCAAATTTTTTTAAAGCAGCATTATATTTAGCTAGTGCATCGTTTTTTTCTTTTTCTTTGATGGTCAGGATCTTCTCGAATTTATATTGATAAATCATTATTAATCACCTTTCTCCATCAATTCGACAAGGGCATTGATACTATTATCTTTGGTAGCTTTTTCATGGGTTCCTTGCTTCAAAAATGAAATGATTTCCGGATAGCGTGTAATCGAGTTATCAATTTGTTTGGAAGAACCCTTCTTATAAGCTCCTATATTAATCAAATCTTCCGACTCCATATAGGTTGATAAACTTGCCCGTAATTTTTCCGCGGCGTTTTTATGCTTGTCACCAACTATATTATTCATTACACGACTAATGCTCTTTAATACATTGAGCGCTGGAAACTGTCCTTTATTGGCTAAATTTCGGTCCAGTATGAAGTGACCATCCAAAATTCCCCTGACAGCATCAGCAATCGGTTCATTCATATCATCACCGTCGACGAGTACCGTATAAAAAGCTGTAATGGTACCGAGCTGATTTGTACCCGTTCTTTCGAGTAACCTTGGCAGGATGGCGAAAACGGAGGGGGTATACCCTTTTGTCGTCGGCGGTTCCCCGATGGCAAGTCCAATTTCCCTCTGGGCCATCGCAACCCTCGTGACCGAATCCATCATCAGCATCACATTCAATCCCTTATCACGAAAATATTCCGCGATGGCAGTTGCCGTCAAAGCACCCTTTATCCTCATCAACGCTGGCTGATCAGATGTCGCCACTACAACGATTGATCGTGCCAGTCCTTCCGGTCCAAGATCTTTCTCAATGAATTCACGAACTTCACGGCCACGTTCTCCAATAAGACCGATTACGTTTAAGTCAGCCGTCGTATTCCTTGCTACCATACCAAGCAACGTGCTTTTCCCGACGCCGCTTCCTGCAAAGATACCAACACGCTGTCCTTTACCAACTGTTAATAAACTATCAATCACCCGGACTCCTACATCTATCGGTTCATTAATGGGAGGTCGTTTCATCGGATTCGGCGGATCTTGATCCACAGAAATTGTCGCCAGACCTTTTGGAAGGAGTGAGTCATCAATGGGATGTCCCAATGGATCGACTACTTTGCCAATGAGCCCGCTTCCGGCCTTTATCTCAAGGCTCCGTCCGCTCCCTTCCACGATACAGCCCGGAGCAATATCACTAACTGCTGTAAATGGCATTAAAATAACCATTTCATCACGGAAACCGACCACTTCGGCTAAGATTCGATTTTTCTTTTTTTGTATGCCTGTATGGATATAACAAACATCACCTACAGAGCTTTCAGGGCCTTGAGATTCTATCATTAACCCCACGACACGTTTGACCCGTCCATAATGTTTGAATGGATCAACTTCATCAACCAAGGGCAATAGGTCTCTAGTTTTCATCTTTATTCCCCTTCCAGCAATTCAGTTAGTTTCACTTTTATTTCATGCAGCTGACTGTCGACACTCGCATCCATCCTTCCGTTATCGGATTCGATGATACAGCTGCTTTCTTCAAGCTCATCATCCGGAAAGATATACAGCTCAGTATCTTTCGGAAAGATTGCCATCAACTCATCTTTATGAGAAAGAATCGATTGATATCGGATCGGATGGATATGCAATTGCACTTCACGGCAATCCCTCACTTCTTTGATGGCTCTTTTGACTATGGATAAAAAAGACTCTTCATCTCTTTCAAGCTGTTGCCCGATAATTTTCTCTGCCACCTTCAGGGCAAGATTTAAAATAACGGTTTCAGATGATTCGATATGGTGCCGATAATCTTTTTTAGAGGACTCCACCACTTCTTTTGCGAAAGCTATTTCCGCGGCAATCTCGCTATAACCCTTTTGGATCCCATCTTCGACTCCCTGCTGATACCCTTCTTTTTGAGCTTGTTCGATAACCATTGCTTTTTCTTGATTCTCCCATTGTTCTCGGTCTTGCTGGATTTCAGCAGCAATCGCTTGGGCTTTTTGCTTAGCATCGAGCAATAACGTTTCCGCTTCCTGTTTGGCATCTTTGAGAAATTCATCAGATTGAATATAATGAAGTTTTTTTCGCTCATCTGCATCATCATTTTGAAGAAAGTCAAAAGGGCGAACTTTTATCGCTATCTTTTTGCTTTTCTCCTGGTTAGCCTGCTGGGATTTGATAATCCTAGACAATGATATCATCCCCTCCGCCGCGGGCAATCACGATGTCTCCAGTTTCCTCCAGTCGGCGAATGACGGCAACAATTCTTGATTGCGCTTCTTCTACATCACGCAAACGTACCGGCCCCATATATTCCATTTCTTCCTGGAACGTTTCAACCATACGTTTTGACATGTTTCGGAAAACAATTTCCTTCACTTCATCACTAGCCACTTTAAGCGATAGCTTAAGATCTTCGTTATCGGATTCCCTGACAACACGCTGAATCGCTCTGCCATCAAGGGTCACGATATCCTCAAAAACAAACATTCGTTTCTTTATTTCCTCAGCAAGCTCCGGATCTTGGATTTCAAGTGCATCCAAGATCGTTCTTTCCGTTGAGCGATCAACACCATTCAACACATCTACAACGGCTTCCACTCCACCAGTCTGTGTATAATCTTGGGTTACAGTCGCTGAAAGTTTTCTTTCGAGTATTTGCTCCACTTCATTGATGATTTCCGGAGAAGTGCTATCCATTAAAGCAATCCTTCTTGCAATATCGGCCTGCACCTCTTGCGGAAGCTCAGACAATATTTGTCCAGCCTGTGTGGGATCAAGATAGGACAAGATTAATGCAATGGTCTGCGGATGCTCGTTCTGAATGAAATTCAAGATCTGTCCAGGATCTGCCTTTCGAGCAAAGTCGAATGGACGAACCTGCAAGGAAGATGTTAAACGGTTAATGATGGCGGTTGCCTGGTCAGTCCCTAATGCCTTTTCAAGTACCTGTTTGGCATATCCTATCCCTCCCTGGGAGATGTAATCCTGTGCTAAAGCAATATTATGGAATTCTTCCAGAATTTCCTCTTTATCTCGGGAGTCCACTTTCCTCACTCCCGAAATTTCAAGTGTCAATCTCTCAATTTCCTCTTCGGAAAGATGCTTATAAACGGACGCAGAAACATCCGGGCCTAAGGAAATAAGGAGGATGGCAGCTTTCTGTTTGCCAGTCAATCCGGCTTTTTTTTTTCTATCTGTCATTTTCTTAAGCCTCCTAGTCTTCTGCTATCCAGCTTCTTAATAATTTTGCAAATTCATCCGGCTTTTCTTTTGCCAGCTTCTCCAGTTGTTTTCTTTTTAAAGATGCTTCTGTTTCCTTCTCTTTGTTCAGATCCGGAACATCGAATACGACTTCTTCCTCTTCAACCACGTACTCCTCTTCCATTTCAGCTTGCTTTCGGGAACGGAGGAATAAGATTAAGAGAATGATAATGGCAAGTATTAGCACTCCACCGACTATGTATGCCCATATTGGTAACGAAGGTTTCGTTTCATCTTTTTGCAACTTCATTTTTCCATTAAACGGCTGAACGGAAATCGCAATTTTATTATTAAGCTCCTCGTCCGTCAGCTCTTCCCCTTCAGCTTTTTTCTCGATTGTCGTGCGGATTATCGTACCAAGGATTTGTGTAATATCATCCATACTCTGTTGAGATAAAGAATTTGGATCGTCAGCAGTGGGCGGTTCGACCATGACCTGAATACCTAAATCTTTGACTTTATATGGGCTTTCGACTATTTCTTTCTTGATTCGATTCACTTCACTATTTATCGTTTCATCCACTTTTTCATACTCACCGGATCCGTTTGTGCCTTCAATGTAACTCGATCCCAATGAATCTGAGGAATCCTCACTTTGCGGAACGCCTCCTGCACCTGCTGCGTCCCCGCTATACGATTCATTGATCCTTTGCGCAGAAATCTCAATTCCAGCCATATTTTCTTCATCGACCGGTTCCACTAAATTCTCTTCCCGATTTTCTTGAGTGAAATCAATGTCTGTCGTGACTGAAACAACCACCTTGTCTCTCCCCATTATCGTTCCAAGCATATTTTGTACCTGTCTTTGAATATCGCGTTCTATTTCTTTTTTTATTTCGTTTTGGGTAGCAAATGCGGATGCGAAAGAAGAATTTTCATTTTCATAATCGAAGTACTCAAACTCTTGGTTCATAATGACGATATTATCTGTAGGGAGATTCGGAACACTTTTTGAGACCAGATGATAAAGGGAATTGATTTGACTTTCTTCAAATTTATAACCGGGGTTCGTATTCAATACAATGGATGCTGACGCTTCCCCAGCTGAATCACTGACAAAAACTCCTTTATCAGGAAGGGTGATCATAACACTGGCATCTTCTACTCCATCAATCTTTTTTATTAAACTTGCCAATTCCGTTTGCATCGAGTCCAGTTTAATGACATTGAATTCATTTTCAGTCATTCCGATACCGGCACTTTGACTAAAAAAGGAATAGTCGATACTGCCTGATTCCGGAATTCCTTCAGCTGCCAGTTCCACTTTAAGTGAATCCAGTTTTTCTTCTGGAACTTTTATGGTCGTCCCATTTTCAGAAACTTCATTCATAATCCCTTGACTGTCTAAATTTTCTTTAATGCTCCCCGTTTCCGAAGGAGTTAAGTTGGAATATAAGGGCACCAGCGTCGTACGCGTGGTTAAAATTGAAACTGCCGTAATGATGATGATAATTAATGCCGCTGAACCAATCATCATGAATTTTTGTTTTTTACTGCGGCTCGTCCAGTAAGCAGTTATTTTGTTTTTATAGTTCACTAGTACTTCATTCATTTAAATCCCCCGGTCAGTCTATGAATTTATGATTGGGGGACTTCTTTTCCCCCTGGTCATTTTTCTCTATATAATGAGGTAAAAAAATGAATGCTATATACTCATTCTCATCATTTCCTGGTAGGCTTCCACAACCTTATTCCGAACCTCTAATGTAGCCTGCATGGTAACACTGGCTTTTTGTGAAGCTATCATCACCGAATGAAGCTCAACATTCTCCCCATTAACCAATTTGGTTGTAAGATCATCAGATGCCACTTGTGTTTCGTTAACTTTATTCATTGATTCTTTTAATACCGACGCAAAATCTTGCTGCGATTCGTATGGTGTATTAGTATTGTTTTGCTCTTTTTTCAGAACATTACTTGCATTGTTCACTGCTGAAAGAGAAATCCCCTCCATATCAACAATCCCCTTTCAAACTTTCATTTCCCGATTTCCAAAGCTTTCATCATCATTCCCTTTGATGCATTTAAAACTGTCACATTTGCTTCGTATGAGCGTGTGACACTCATTAAATCAACCATTTCCCGAAGTGGGTCGACATTTGGCATTTCAACATAACCATCTTCATTGGCATCAGGATGTTCAGGATTGTAATCCAGTTCAAAAGGTGTTTTATCTTTTACTATTCCAGTCACCTTCACTCCATTCCCTACCTCGCTCGTTTTTCCTGATGCCGCGTTTAAGAAACTCGAAAAACCGTTTTCCTTACTTTGCAGCACAACTGATTTTCTTGTATATGGCTTCCATGTTTTTGATTCGGCGTCATATTCCGCCCTGGCAGTATCGGCATTAGCCATATTAGCTGAGATTACATCCATCCTTACCCTTTGACTCGTCAGGCTAGATCCGGTCATGTTTATACTTTGGAAGACTCCCATCACTTACCTCCTCTAATTACATTCTGCAATGATTGAAACTTACCTGAAAGCCTGTCGGTTACTGCATTATAATAAATCTGGTTGGCAGCAAGATCAGTCATTTCCTTATCAACGTCCACGCTATTGCCATTATTGTTATATCGGACATTTTTCTGCGTCACGATGTTAGAAGCATTACTCCCCTCTGATTTGAAGGTGAAATGTCGTTCATCGGTACGATATGACTCCAGGGAAGATTCCAGTTCTCCCTTAAAGGATTGTGTTTTGTCGACTTCTTTAGCTTTATAATTAGGCGTATCCGAATTGGCTATGTTCTGTGAAATGACTTTTTGTTTGACATTAGAATAATCAAGGGCATTTTCAAGCGATTGAAAAGTATTCGAAAATAATTCCACATCGATCACCTCTTTCTATAATTAACAAATAATTACTTTATCAATAAATTAACCCAGCGCATTTACGTTTTAATTTTAAAGAAACATTATAACTATGTCCATAAACAATACATAGACTTTAGACCTATTATCGTCGAAAATTGTCATAAATCGCTCAAATTTGTCGTTTTTATTAGTAAAATTACAGGGTTAATATGACGTTATATTACATTTTATTATGATATTCTACATATTAACCAAATTTTACTTCTATTAGCTTATATATCATATCGAAAAACAAATCTATATACCTGATACTTTTGAACTATTTTTCGATTTTACTTTAAATTTTTTTTTTCATTTTAGTTGATTTAACCCTTTTAAATAAAGGATTCTTAAAAATAAATGATTACTGCATTTTTTCTTTTTTTGAAAAAAAGCGGTTTTTTTAACGTACCGATCCATTCGACAAAATCCCCAACTGACTGTACCCCGTTATCCATAGTATTTTTAAAATCTAAAAGTACATCATCATTCATTTCCATCATATCGACAGTTATAATAATATAATTACCCTTTCAAGAAATATTCAACTATCTTTACTGCTTCTAATAGAAAACATGCCTATATTCACATTTCCATTTAATCCTTATTACCTTTTTTCCTTTCTACACCTGCCATTCACCTGCGTTTGCCTGTTAGTCCCAGAACAGCAACAGATCCAAATATCACAAAAAAAGGCAGCCCTTTTTAAGGACTGCCTTTTTAGTATGTTAATTATTTTTAAGCTTCTCTAATTCAAGTAGGAATTTATCGTTCAATACTTTGATATAAGTACCTTTCATTCCAAGAGAGCGTGATTCAATGACTCCTGCACTTTCCAGTTTCCTTAGTGCATTTACGATAACGGAACGCGTGATGCCGACACGGTCTGCAATTTTGGATGCTACAAGCAGACCTTCATTACCTTTAAGCTCCTCAAAGATGTGCTCAATTGCTTCCAATTCACTGTAAGATAACGAGGATATCGCCATTTGAACGACAGCTTTACTACGAGCTTCTTCTTCTATCTCTTCTGATTTTTCACGCAGGATTTCCATGCCGACTACAGTCGCACCATATTCAGCCAAAATTAAATCATCATCGTGAAATTTTTCTTGTAATCGGGCAAGTACTAATGTTCCTAAACGTTCTCCCCCACCCATAATCGGTACGATCGTTGTTAATCCAGTTGCGAAAAGCTCTTTATTTTCGACTGGGAAAGCAGTATATTCGCTTTCGATATCAAGGTTCGAAGAGGTTTCAGGAATATTGAAAAGGTTTTTTGTGTACTCTTCAGGGAATTGTTTATCTTCCAACATTTTGTACATGCGTTCGTTTTCAATTTGCTGGCTCACCGCTATGCCAAGTAATTTCCCGCGGCGGCTGACGACGAATACATTCGCTTCGATAACTTCACTTAAACTTTCAGCCATTTCCTTGAAGTTAACTGCTTTACCTGCTGCTTTTTGGAGCATTGCATTGATTTTTCTTGTTTTTGCTAATAAGTTCATTTGATTTGTTCCTCCTAAAAATACCATGGTTCACAATAACTATGAAGTTGTATTTCCGTAATTTTATGTTCATTGCGTAGGCAAATCATTGCCAAATTGTTTCTTAATTAAAGGATAAACTGGCTTAAATCTTTGTTCCGGGCGATAGAACCAAGCTTACCTTCGACATATTGGGGGGTAATTGTAATCTTCTCCATCGTTATTTCCGGAGCTTCAAACGATAAGTCTTCAAGCAACCGTTCCAAAATGGTATGAAGTCTTCTTGCACCAATATTGTCAGTGTTTTGATTTACTTCGAAGGCCACTTCAGCTATCTTACGAACAGCATCGTCAGAAAATTCAATTTCTATACCTTCAGTTTCTAATAAAGCAACATATTGTTTTAACAAGGCGTTATCCGGTTCATGAAGAATCCGTACAAAGTCGTCTACAGTCAGTTTGTTCAATTCAACACGAATCGGGAATCTACCTTGTAATTCAGGGATAAGGTCGGATGGCTTAGCCATATGAAAGGCCCCTGCAGCAATAAATAGGACATGATCCGTTTTAACTGACCCATATTTAGTCACTACTGTCGAACCTTCAACAATTGGCAGGATATCCCTTTGGACACCCTCTCTTGATACATCCGCTGATGAACTTCCAGATTGCTTACTTGCAATTTTGTCTATTTCATCAATAAAGATAATCCCATTTTGCTCAGCCCCGTATACTGCATCGGAAGTGACCTCATCCATATCAATCAATTTTGCCGCTTCTTCATTTGTTAAAACGGTTCTCGCTTCACTTACTTTCAATTTGCGCTTCTTGCTTTTTTTCGGCATCAAGCTTCCTAAAGCGTCCTGCATGTTCATCCCCATTTGTTCCATTCCCGAACCTTGGAGCATATCAAACATCGAAGCAGCCTGTTCTTCCACTTCGACCGTTATCATTTCACTTTCCAACTCACCATTAGCCAGCTTTTCAGCGACGATTTTTCTTTTTTCCTGCAAACTTAAATCTTCGGAATTTTCTTCCGGGTCCTGTTCGTCTTGATTGTTATTGCCTCCAAAAAAGACTTCAAGAGGATTCTTGAAATTACTCTGTTTTTTAGTGGATGGCACTAATAGCTCTATTAAACGGCGATTTGCATTTTCTTCTGCCCGTTCCTTTACACTGGCCATCTTTTCTTCCTTCACGAGGCGGACGGAAGTCTCCACCAAGTCACGGACCATGGACTCTACATCCCGGCCGACATACCCGACTTCCGTAAATTTCGTTGCTTCAACTTTTACAAAAGGAGCACCTACCAATTTAGCCATTCTCCGAGCTATTTCTGTTTTCCCAACACCTGTCGGTCCAATCATTAATATATTCTTCGGAACGACTTCGTCACGAAGTTGATCCGAGAGAAGGGAACGTCGGTAGCGATTCCGAAGAGCCACTGCCACTGCCCGTTTTGCCTCACGCTGCCCTACGATATACTGATCCAGTTTTTCAACGATTTGCCTCGGTGTTAAATTAGCTTTTTTTGACATTTGCGCTCCTCCTTACAACTCTTCCACGATTATATTCGTATTTGTAAATACACAAATTTCCGCTGCAATTTGTAAAGATGATTGAGCGATTTCCTTTGCCGATAAGTGGTCGCTGGAAAACCGCATTAATGCCCTGCCGGCAGCCAATGCATAATTCCCTCCAGATCCTATGGCGAGAATCCCGTCATCCGGTTCAATTACTTCCCCGGTGCCAGAAACGAGCAGTAAATGGTTCTTATCCATCACGACTAGCATGGCTTCAAGCTTTCTCAATACATTGTCACTTCTCCATTGCTTTGCCATTTCAACGGCAGCGCGCTGAAGATTGCCATTATACTCTTCAAGTTTAGCTTCGAACATCTCAAATAAAGTGAAAGCATCTGCAACGGAACCTGCAAAACCTGCAAGGACATTACCATTAAAGATTTTTCTTACTTTCCTCGCTGTATGCTTCATCACTACTGAATTTCCTAAAGTAACCTGCCCATCACCGGACATGGCACATTCACCTTTATGATGCACTGCAAATATCGTTGTCATAAAGTGTCCCCTTTCAACATTTAAGGCCGCGGATGTGATGCATTGTAGACTTTTTTCAATTGGTCTTTTGTAACATGCGTATACACTTGCGTTGATGAAATTTTTGAATGACCAAGCAATTCCTGAACCGTGCGAATGTCCGCCCCATTATTCAATAGGTGTGTAGCAAACGAATGCCTTAGCATATGGGGATGAAGACTTCCATCTGCGGCTGACTTTTTAATCAATTCATTCAATATATAGCGAACTCCCCTAGGTGTCAGAGGGTCTCCACGAAAATTAACAAATAAATAAACATGCGCCTTGGCGTCAGACGAAGTCAATTCCATCCTGGCTGTACGTATGTATAAATCTATCGCTTCCTGTGCATATCTACCAACCGGAACGTAGCGATCCTTTTTTCCTTTTCCATGGATCAGTACCGTCCCTAAGGAAAGATCGATATCCTGCAGTTTAATATCACAACATTCACTTACGCGAATGCCTGTAGCATACAATAATTCCAGTAAGGCATTGTTCCTTATTCCTATCGGTGAATCTTTCTTTAAAGAAGAAAACAACTGATCCATTTCCTTCTCATAGAGAAAACGTGGCAGTCTTTGATCCTTTTTAGGTAAAGAAGCAAGGGAAAAAGGATTATCCTTCACATCACCTTCACGTAGTAAAAATTTATAAAGGCTCCGCAAACAAGAAGTTTTTCTTGCTACAGTGCGCTTAGAAAGTTTTTTCTCATATAAATTCGTTAAATATAACCGGACATCAAGATATTCAACGGACGTGATGTCCTCAATGCCCTGTTCATTAAGGAACAGAAAAAATTCGTGAATATCACGTTTGTAATTTTCAATGGTGTAATGTGAACTGTTCTTTTCAATTTGTAAATATTCGATGAAGGATGATAATGCCTTTTTTTGATTAATCATGGAAACACCTCGCAAAGGCTAATAAATAGTATCATACTTTAAAACAGCAGGCAAATATTTTACAAATTTTTCACAAAGTTCTGAATTGTGTCTAAAGCGCGTTTAGCATGCGTTTCATTCCGCTCTTTTTTGGATTTGATTCTCACTTCAAGGTCTGGAAGCAATCCAAAGTTGGCATTCATCGGCTGGAAGCTCTTACCATTCGTCGAAGTTATGTACCTTGCCATGCTGCCCATCGTCGTCTCTGCAGGGAAAATGATAGGATCCAATCCTTGGACGATCCTAGCAGCATTGATACCAGCAACCAAGCCCGATGCAGCCGATTCTACATATCCTTCGACGCCAGTCATCTGACCGGCAAAGAATAAATCATCCCGATTCTTGAATTGGTACGTAGGCTTCAAAACATTAGGTGAGTTTATGAAAGTGTTTCGATGCATAACTCCATAACGGACAATTTCCGCATTTTCCAATCCAGGTATGAGCTGCAATACTTCTTTTTGCGGCCCCCATTTCAAATGTGTCTGAAAACCAACAATATTATAAAGTGTTCCTGCCGCATCATCTTGACGCAATTGAACTACAGCAAAAGGACGTTTTCCCGTTTTTGGATCTTCTAAGCCAACTGGCTTCAATGGACCAAATAACATCGTTTTCTTCCCGCGTGAGGCCATTACTTCAATGGGCATGCAGCCTTCAAAAAAGATTTCTTTTTCGAATTCTTTAAGTGGAACTGTTTCAGCAGCAATCAAGGCTTCATAAAAGCGGTCAAACTCTTCTTCCGTCATCGGACAGTTCAGATAAGCTGCTTCACCTTTATCATAGCGGGATTTCAAATATACTTTATCCATGTTGATGCTGTCTTTTTCAAGAATTGGTGCGGCAGCATCATAGAAGTACAAGTATTCTTCATCCATGATTTGCTTTAAGCTGTCAGATAGTGACTGACTTGTAAGCGGACCGGTTGCAATGACGGTAGGACCTTCTGGAATTTCCGTCACTTCTTCATTGATGACCGTTACATTTGGATGATTTTTGACCCTTTCCGTAACAAGACCGGCAAATTCATGACGATCAACAGCTAAAGCACCGCCAGCCGGCACAGCACAAGCATCTGCTGCGGACATGATGACCGAATCCAGAATACGCATTTCTTCTTTTAATACACCAACTGCATTTGTTAACGTATTTGCCCGAAGTGAATTGGAACAAACAAGTTCAGCGAATTTATCGGTATGATGGGCTGGCGTTTGTTTTACAGGGCGCATTTCATATAGATCGACTTTAATTCCTCTTTTTGCTAACTGCCACGCCGCTTCACTTCCAGCAAGCCCAGCACCGATTACACTTACTTTTGTTTCTTTCATTTTTCGAACCTCCATGTATAGATATGATAAGACAGGATCATTTATCATTAAAACTGCTTTCATAAAAGTTTCATTTTTAACGATATCTATGTATTTATACCCGAAATACTCATTCCTGCTAAAGATAATTTAAAGAATATGCCAGATAGCGGCATTCTTCCTGCAATCCATTTCTTCTAAAAAGGATAGCGGACACAAATAGGAATTATATCTTTAAAAGAATGTACTTGTCCACTGAATTTTACATCACATGGCTTAAATAAAAAAGTTTCAAGCTTTATCCATTTTCTTCTTGGAAGTAAGTCCACATACTATCATGATATCATACTTTCCTGAACATAAAGAAACTCGGCAGATGCCGAGTCAATTTATATTTAGAACAGTAAACGATTTCACGGTCTTTTCTATGCTTGGGGCAATTCTTTGAAATCACAATCCATGCACTGTACCTGGACGCCTTTTTTGAGTTTTTTCTCAACAAGTGTACCTTCACATTTTGGACAACTCCGCGGCAGCGGTTTATCCCAAGATATGAAGTCACATCCAGGATAGGTATCACACCCGTAAAATATGCGGCGTTTTTTACTTTTCCTTTCAATGATGTTTCCTTCTTTACATTTTGGACATTTAACACCGATTTCTTTAACGATTGGCTTTGTGTTACGGCAATCCGGGAAATTACTGCATGCCATGAACTTTCCATAACGCCCCATCTTAAAGACCATCCCATGTCCGCATTCCACGCAATCTTCACCTGCAGGTTCATCTTTGATTTCAATTTTCTCCATCTCGACTTCGGCTTTAGCCAAATGAACTGCAAATTCCTTATAAAATTCATCGATGACCTTTATCCATTCGATACTGCCTTCCTCGACGCTGTCGAATTCCTGTTCCATCTTGGCAGTGAACTCTGCATCAAGAATATCCGGGAAGAATTCGCGTATCAATTCAAGAACGATCTCACCAAGCTCTGTCGGGATGAACCGTTTATTATCCAAGGTAACATAGCCCCGTTTTTGAATCGTATCCAAGGTAGGAGCATATGTAGAAGGACGGCCTATTCCCAGTTCCTCTAGGGTTTTGACAAGACGGGCTTCAGTATATCGGGGCGGAGGCTGTGTGAAATGCTGCTTCGGCTCGATATCTTTTGAAAAGAATTGATCCCCTGTTTTCACATCCGGAAGTGCATTTTCCTTTTCTTCCACCGAGTCATCGGACCCTTCAACATATACCTTCATGAAACCCGGGAATTTAATTTTTGAACCATTTGCCCTGAAGATGACATCCCCGTTATGCAGGTCGATGCTCATCGTATCCATGACCGCCGAAGACATTTGACTAGAAACGAATCGTTCCCAAATCAATTTATAAAGACGGAATTGATCTCTGGATAAGAACTCCTTGACTACACCCGGTTCACGTAATGTGCTTGTTGGCCTGACCGCTTCATGGGCGTCCTGGGCATTGGTCTGTTTTTTCTCTTTGCGCTGTTCAACCTGAACATACTCTTTACCATAATTATTTTGGATGAAGGTATGGACTTCCTCTTTCGCAACATCGGAAATCCGGGTCGAATCGGTTCTCATATAAGTGATTAACCCGACTGTGCCTTCCTTGCCAAGCTCGATTCCTTCATAAAGCTGCTGAGCAAGCATCATGGTTTTCTTTGCACGGAAATTCAATTTACGTGCCGCTTCCTGTTGCAAGGAAGAAGTCGTAAAAGGAGCGGCTGGATTGCGCCTTCTTTCTTTTTTAGCTACAGCTCCTATCGTAAATTCGCCGCCATTTAAAGAAGCGAGCACTTTTTTGACGTCCTCTTCGTTATTCAACTCCTTCTTCTCACCGCCAATGCTGAAGAAGGAACCTTCAAATTGTTCTTTTCCTTTTACAAAATCAGCCTTGATTGTCCAATACTCTTCAGGGATAAAATCTTTGATCTCCTTCTCCCGGTCAATGATCATCCGTACAGCAACCGATTGGACCCGTCCCGCGCTTAATCCTTTTTTCACCTTTTTCCACAAAAGCGGACTTATATTGTATCCGACCAAACGATCCAATACCCTTCTTGCCTGCTGGGCATCAACCAATTTCATATTTATTGGCCTCGGTGATTTAAATGATTCTTTGATAGCCTCTTTCGTGATCTCATTGAAAACCACGCGGCAATCTGAGTTAACGTCAACATCAAGACTGTGAGCCAAGTGCCAGGCAATGGCTTCCCCTTCCCTGTCGGGGTCAGCCGCGAGATATATTTTTTTCGCTTTTTTTGCAGCGGTTTTCAATTCTTTTAAAACCGGGCCTTTGCCGCGGATAGTTATATATTTAGGTTCATATTCATGTTCAACATCGACACCCATTTGACTTTTAGGCAAATCGCGTACATGCCCCATGGAAGCCTTTACTTTATATTTTTTTCCCAAGTAACGTTCTATTGTTTTCGCCTTTGCCGGCGATTCCACAATCACTAAGTATTCTGACATCCAATAAATCCTCCTCAAAGAGGTAATATAAATCTTCACTATTATTAATCATTCAAAATTCATTTGTCAACACCTCTTTACTTTTCAAAGCAGGCTGATTCATTTATTTATAGGTATTTTGACAAGAGGTGCCATTTGCAAAACTTATAACAGTTTTACAATATTTTCAACCTTTTTGTCTAATAATTCAACCCATCCTTTTAAAAAACCACCTTTTTTTCTTTATTTTCCCTTTTGATTCTCCGTCTATCTTCTATATTATATTGTTCAAAACTCTTCCTCGATCTGCCTTGCACTCAAAACAAGTTTGGCACCATCAGAAATCAATTGATTGGTCCCCAGCGATTCAGGGCTCGTAACATTACCAGGAAGCGCAAACACATCCCTGCCGTGTTCCAAAGCAGCTTGTGCCGTAATAAGGGATCCGCTTCTTTCTTTTGCCTCGACCACGAATACTCCTTGTGATAATCCACTGATGATTCGATTCCGAAGCGGAAACATCCAAGGTTCCGCCCTCATTTCCGGTGGAGTCTCAGATATAAGCAAGCCTTTTTTGATGATTTCTTCAGCAAGGGGTACATTGGATTTTGGATATATTTGCATAAGCCCCCCTCCTAAAATCCCAATCGTATCTCCGCATTCGCTTAATGTGATCTTATGTGACTCTGCATCGATTCCAGCCGCCACTCCACTTATGATCACGAACTTTTTCTTTACAAGCGGTAATAGAATCGTTTTTAAGGCCTCCAGACCATACGAGGTTGGCTTACGTGTTCCAACAACACCTAGCGTATTCTTCCTTGTTAAAAGCCTCTTATCGCCTTTAAAATAAAGAACCCACGGAGGATCGAATATTTGCTTCAGCAAAAAAGGGTATTCATCATCGAAGATCGTCAAACAATGAATTTGACTATCTTTGTATATTTTAAGTTTATCGATGGTATTGAGTGAATGTAAATCTTTGAGAAAGAGGTTGAGCTTATTTGAAGGGATAGGGAGCATTTTTGCCCATTCAGCGTGATTCGTCGTGAACAGGGAAGATAATGATGGGTCATTGGACATGATTATTTGGATTGTTTTCCATCCTGCTCCGCGGCAATGATGGAGATGGATTAACTTTTCTTTTTTATTCAATTGGAAACGCCCCTAATCGGATATTTTTTTAAGTAGGTTAATAGTTATGTACTTGGAGTCTCCCGAGGAAATTGGAGGGGAAAAAAGGCCGACCCAAAAAAGGTCGGCCCAGCTTGAATCAATGTGTTTTACAAGGTTCGTAAATATCTTTTTCTTTCAAGACGGAGATCAATGTTTCACCCATTACGGATGGAGTTTCGGCAACTTTAATTCCACATTCGTTCATAACGCGGATTTTCTCGTCAGCAGTCCCTTTTCCTCCTGAGATAATGGCACCAGCATGACCCATGCGTTTACCGGCTGGAGCCGTACGGCCACCAATGAAACCAACAACTGGCTTAGTCATATTTTCCTTCACCCAGATTGCTGCTTCTTCCTCTGCCGTTCCACCGATTTCCCCGATCATGATTACAGCATGTGTTTCCGGATCTTCGTTGAACGCTTTCAAAACATCAATGAAATCCGTTCCGTTAACCGGATCTCCACCGATACCGACAGCCGAAGATTGCCCAATGCCTGCTTGCGATAATTGGTGAACGGCTTCATACGTCAAAGTTCCAGAACGTGAAACTACACCTACATGGCCTTTTTTGTGGATATACCCTGGCATGATACCAATCTTACACTCTTCAGGAGTAATGACACCTGGGCAGTTCGGTCCGATCAAGCGAGTTTTTTTGCCTTCCATGTAGCGCTTAACCTTGACCATATCCAAGACAGGAATATGTTCCGTGATACAAATGACAAGATCAAGTTCTGCGTCCACTGCTTCTAGAATTGCATCGGCAGCAAATGGAGCCGGTACATAGATAACAGATGCATTCGCTCCGGTTTCAGTGACAGCTTCGGAAACTGTATTGTATACAGGTACCCCTTCCACTTCTGTTCCACCTTTACCCGGAGTGACTCCTCCAACGATTTTCGTGCCGTATTCCAACATTTGTTTTGTATGAAATAATGCTGTTGCACCAGTGATTCCCTGAACGATCACTTTCGTATCTTTATTAATATAAACGCTCATTATGTTCCCCCCTGCCTATTATCCTACAAGTGATACTATTTTTTGTGCTCCATCTGCCATTGATTCAGCAGACGTAATATTTAAACCTGACTCTTTTAGAATCTTTTTGCCAAGGTCCACATTCGTTCCTTCAAGACGAACAACAAGAGGGACATCCAGGCCAAGCTCTTTAGCAGCAGCCACGACGCCTGTAGCGATGATGTCACATTTCATGATTCCTCCGAAGATATTAACGAAGATGCCTTTAACATTTTGATCGGAAAGGATGATTTTGAAAGCCTCTTTCACTTTTTCCTCAGTGGCGCCGCCACCAACGTCAAGGAAGTTAGCCGGATCTCCCATATAATGTTTAATGATGTCCATCGTCGCCATAGCAAGACCGGCACCATTAACCATGCATCCGATATTTCCGTCAAGCGATATGTAACTAAGGCCATGTTTTGATGCTTCAATCTCTTTCGCATCCTCTTCATCCAAATCACGGTACTCCGCGATGTCTTTATGGCGGTAAATCGCATTATCATCAAAGTTCAATTTAGCATCAAGCGCCATTACATCGCCGTCGCCAGTTACCACTAATGGGTTGATTTCTGCGATTGAGCAATCTTTATCAACGAAAGCTGTATATAAGTTAACCATCAGTTTGGAAGCTTTATTTATAAGTGAAGCCGGAATATTGATATTGAATGCAATCCTCCGTGCCTGGAAACCAGTCAGGCCGACAACCGGATCGATTACTTCTTTGAAAATTTTCTCTGGTGTCTTTTCAGCCACTTCCTCAATTTCAGTTCCGCCTTCTTCAGAAGCCATCAATACGACACTGTCCGTAGCACGGTCAAGGACCAGCCCGATATAATATTCTTTTGTAATGTCGCAGCCTTCTTCGATAAGTAAACGCTTAACTTCCTTGCCTGCAGGACCTGTTTGATGGGTCACCAATGTCTTGCCAAGAATCTCTTCTGCATATGTACGCGCTTCATCAAGATTCTTCGCTACCTTGACTCCGCCGGCTTTCCCGCGGCCACCCGCATGAATTTGAGCTTTGACGACAACAACTTCCGTACCTAACTCCTTCGCTGCTTCCACTGCTTCTTCAACAGTAAAGGCAACCCGGCCATTTGGAACGGATACCCCGTATTGTCGCAATATCTCTTTCCCCTGATACTCATGGATATTCATTTCCCATCCTCCTTATCTACTAAAAAACAACTTTGAAATTTAATGCGTGTTTTCTCTACCATATTACAACAAAATTCTCCTTCGTGCATAATTTTCTTTCACATAATTTTTAAAATATTATTATAATATACTTCTATATCCAGGTTTAAAATGGAGAAAACCTTCTTCTCCGTTGTGTTTTTTCCTTATTAAATTCATATATTTTGGATCTGTAAATCTATTTTCAAAAAAGTCATTACCGTTATAAATCTTCTAAAAATGCCTTCATGAAAGCCTTTTCACTATATTAACCCAGAGGTCGATTCATTGATAAATTACTATTACCCTTGAGTTGATTCAAAGGAAAAGCAAAAGGACAAAGCCATGGCCTTGTCCTTTTGCAAATACATTAGTATTTTTTTAATATAATGAAAATTCATCAGTGATTTCCCTAATATTCTACATAAACCAACAGTAATCCATTTAGCGATATCATCTGGATAATTTAGGAAACTACCGATTCATGTCCTTGTCAACTTTATAAATGAATGCGAATACCTCTGCAACAGCTCCATACAATTCTTCTGGAATCGTTTGATTTATATCCAATTGACCTAAAAGTGCAGCAAGCGATTCGTCCCTTTGGATTGGTATATCCAGTTTCATCGCCTTTTCCAGAATAATATCAGCGGTTTTACCTTTTCCCTTCGCCAATATGACGGGCGCTTTAGATGTCTTTTGATCATACTTTAAGGCAATCGCTTCTTTTCGTTTATCATTCATCATATTCGAATATCCACTCCACTATACGAACCGGTTTCTGAAAAAGGAATCGGTTTCCCCCCTTGGTCCCGCTCTTTTTCATTCACGGGATATACAAAGGAAACCCCTGACAATCTGTAATCCATTTTTTCGAGATTCTCTCTCAGGATGTCAAGATATTGACCGGCTGCCTCTTCAAGGACCGCACCATTCCCATTTATGACCGTCACTTTGATGATTCGGTTTTGAACCTGCATGTCGATGACCGTCTCTTTAAGGCGTTCCAATTCTAAATAAAATAGGACACGGCAGTAATCCGGGTCAATTTTGCCATCTTTTGTTTTTCTTCCGCTCCATTGTAAAGTCAGATCCGTTTGAGCAGATCCCAGATTGAGTGGAACTGTAAGAAGTAAATTCTGAATCGGTCCATTTTCCTGTGAAAGGATCTGTTGCGCAGTAATCCGATTTAGGATTTGCTCCGCCATCTCCTTCATAGATGCCGGAATTTGTTCATTCAGCAATTTAAGCAGCAGCGGTTTAAGTGTCTCCAAATCCTTCGGGAAATCCGCCATATCTTCTCCAGAAAGGTTAATGAGTGCATGTTCCAGCTGAAGACCAAGGATCTTGGTCATTTCTTTCAGCTGATGTGCAACAGAAGGTCCATCGGTGAAATCGATTGTTTGAAACTCAGCTTCCAATATAAGTGAAAGGACTAGCTTCTCATTATTCCTAGCGTATTGGGCCTCAGGAAGCCTATTAAGCGACTGGAACAATAATTCAGCCGCCTTACCCTTCGACTCAGCTATTTGATCTGTGTCCTTATTCAAGTAGCCTATAAGGTCATTCACTTCCATTTTTCCTCCTAGTGCCTTTTCTTCGGTAAAAGAACTCTGGAGTAAATGAAAGGCATGAGAGGAAAGTTTTTCTGCAGTAATGTTTTTTCTCGGCATCGAGTGGATATCATGTGGCAGTTTTGCCCCCTCATGTTCATAACCGTTCAATATGGGATTAATAGCAGTATCGATCTCTTCAACTTTTGCAAATGCTCCGCTTTTTGCCTCGGAAAGCAGCTGCAATCCTTGATGTAATTTATCAACCGCTGAATTCTTAGCAATACCTGACCTAGCCTCAGATCCATCAATTAAATTCTCCAGAAAGACAGATTCCGTCATTCCCTTTGGAATGAAACCCGTCTTTTGGAGAAGGGAAAATGCACCGGATTTCATTTCTGGTGTTGAATCGGAATCCAGCCAAGTGGTAACTAGTTTTTGCAAACCGATTTGTTGAAACTGGTTCTGTTTAGCAACGTGTAAGGAGTCCAATACTTCCATCAGCTTGCCGGCAGTCCTCGTTTCTGCTTCACCATCCTCCAGCTTTTGCCTGAAGCAACTGAGAAGTTTATGGAAAGGTTCACTTTTGGACTGTGTAAATAAAGCATCAAATACATCTTTTACAAAAGGCAGTTGCTGAATGAACATCGTTTTTATTACAGGCAGACCGGCTTCTGCAGCATCAGCAGCTTTTAACCATTGCATGGCGGGCTGAAAAGTATCCTTGGTTATCGGGAGGCGATTTGTCAGGAGATATTCGGCAAGCTTCAATGCGGACGGTTCGGGCGTTATGCCGAGATGAGCGATTAATTTTGCAGCCGTTCCCTTTATGCCGGAATCGTTCAAATCGGGGGAATTTAAAGCTTTTAACACGAGCCGCCCCTCAATTGGGTGCTGCACTTGAAACCAATGCCTTTCTCCTGTCCGCAGCGGGATATCGAGAGTGGCAATCATTTTTTGGTGGCCAATCTGTACCTCGGCCGTTTGGTTAGGAAAAACTTTATTCACCTTCCCGAAAAGGATTTGCCCGTTTTTCCAACTAACAATTCCTTTTATTTCAATAGGTGAAGATAACGGTTGACCGATTGTTATGGATTGCACCACTCACCCCCCCTTAATCCTTCGTTCTTGCAGCTATTTCCTTAACTGGTGCAAAACTTCTTCTATGCCAAGGTGTAAGCCCGTGCGTGTCGAGCGCTTCTAAATGTTGGCTTGTCCCGTAACCCATGTGCTTTTCAAAACCATATTCCGGATATTTCTCACCATATTCCTTCATCATTCTATCACGGGTCACTTTCGCTATTATGGAGGCCGCAGAGATGCTAATGCTTCTTGCGTCCCCCTTTATGAGCGAAAGCTGCGGAATCGGCACATCCAGTTCCATTGCATCGATCAACAAATGATCAGGAAGTTCCGACAGATCGTTCAATGCGGCCACCATTGCCTTTTTCGTAGCTTGATATATATTGATTTCATCAATTACTTCGCTATGTACAACACCTACACCTATGGATAGTGCTTCCTTAAAAATCATTTCATAAAACAGTTCCCTTTTTGCCTCTGGAATCTTTTTGGAATCATTAAGCCCAGGCAAATAAAAAGATTCAGGCAAGATGACTGCACTGGTCACAACTGGTCCTGCCAGAGGTCCTCTTCCCACTTCATCGATACCAGCCAGAATGGAAAACCCCTGTTTTCTCAATTGACGCTCAAACTCCGTCATTTCCGTGAAAGCATCCCTTACCTGTTGTTCTTTTTCATAAGCTCTTTGCCATTTGCTTACTAAGTCGGTTACTCCCTTTCGTCCGTCCTCCCGGCATTTCTGTAAAAATAAATCTTCAGGCTCTCTTATTGTCTTTAACTTTGAGGAGATTTCCTTAATGCTCATTTCGGTTATCATCTTTATCACCCATCATATTAATTATCGGCAGCCTTGCTCCCTTTCTACAGTTCAAACAAAAATACGGAGCGGAAAAGAGACATCAAAAAGAGTAAGCCTTTTCGACATCCAATACTCCAGCTCCGTATCAATCCTTTTCACTGATTGTCTTCAACAATCAGGTCATTGTTAATGTTATTCGGGATATCATTCTCTTCATAATCCAAAGGGACCTCAAACGTAAGCGGACCCATCTTTTCTGAACGGATTTCACGTACGACCAACTCTGCGGTCTTGTCATAATCGATGAACCCTCCAGATGCTAAACAGCCCCTGAACTTTCCGACCGCATCGAACAATTCGAGTGTTTCCTGCGGAATTACATCCAGATTATAACGGGATTTCAATCTATCCGGATATTCTTTTTCCAAAAAGCGAAGGCCGTATAATGAGACTTCATGCAAGTTTAAAATCGTATCTTTGATCGCACCTGTCAACGCAAGCTTCAAGCCTACTTCTTGATCCTCGAATTTCGGCCAGAGAATCCCCGGCGTGTCGAGCAATTCCAATTCCTTGCCAACTTTTATCCATTGCTGCGCTTTCGTGACGCCAGGCGTATTCCCTGTTTTGGCAATGTTCTTTTTGGCAAGCCGATTGATTAAAGTCGATTTCCCCACGTTCGGAATGCCGACTATCATGGCACGGATCGCTCTCGGCTTTATTCCTCTTGATTCCATCCGCTCATACTTCTCTTTTAAAAGTTTTTTGGAAGCAGCTGTAATCTGGTTTAAACCGTTTCCAGCCTGTGAGTTAATGGCAATCGCCGTTTTCCCCTGCGATTTATAATGTTCAAGCCACATATTCGTTTTTACCGGATCGGCCATATCAGCTTTATTCAAAAGGATGACCCTCGGTTTATGCTGAATGATTTCATCGATCATCGGATTTCGTGAAGATGCCGGTATACGGGCATCCACAAGTTCAAAGATGATGTCGATCAGTTTTAATTTCTCTGTTACTTCCCGTCTTGCTTTGGCCATATGGCCAGGGAACCACTGTATTGTCAATGGAATGCACCTTCCTACTATTCCGCCAATCGAAAGTCTTCGATCGGCCAATAAACTAATTTAGTTTTTCCTAACACTTTATCGTAAGGAACGACACCTACGCCAAAATGGCGGCTATCCTTACTAAAACGGCGATTATCCCCCAGGACAAATAGGTGGCCTTCAGGCACCGTTTCTTGTTCTATGACATCACTTAATGTAAAAGGTTCCGTCAAGTCCCCGCCATCAATCAATTGTTCTTTATATTCATCCAAGTATGGCTCATCATAAGCTTTTCCATTCACGTAAAGAGTATCATTTTTATATTCGACTTTTTCCCCAGGCAATCCAATGACCCGCTTTATGTAATCCTTGCCTTCTGGAGCTTCGAAAACGATAATGTCGAATCTTTTCGGTTCACCGATCGAATAGGAAATTTTATTAACGATCATGCGGTCCGTATCCTTTAATGTCGGCATCATGGAATTACCGTCCACAACAATAGGAGCCAGAAGGAAATAACGAATCAGCGTCGCCGCTATAACCGCGATTATGACCGCCTTTGTCCATTCCCACAATTCATTTTTCTTTTTCGCCATCCTTACACACCCTTTTTGAAGCATATCAACAATTATTTTAACATGTTGCGGACGCTATAGCGAGCAGGATTCTATATAGTTTTCACCGTAAGTGTATTCATCGTTTCTTAAAGTGCAAAAAGGGAGCCTGATAAACAAGCTCCCTTTTTGCATGATACTGTTTGGTTATTCACCTTATGTGGATCATGGTAAACCCGCATGAAGATATTCGAAGAATTAACGACGAATTTCTTTAATACGTGCTTTTTTACCACGAAGTTCGCGTAGGTAATAAAGTTTCGCACGACGTACTTTACCGTGACGGATAACTTCTAGTTTCGCAATTTTTGGTGTGTGAACAGGGAAAGCACGTTCTACTCCAACGCCGTAAGAGATCTTACGTACTGTGAAAGTTTCACTAACTCCGCCGCCACGACGTTTGATTACAACGCCTTCAAACAACTGGATACGTTCGCGAGTTCCTTCAATAACCTTTACGTGTACACGTACTGTGTCACCAGGTCTGAATGATGGAAGATCTGAGCGAAGTTGTTCTTTTGTGATTTCGTTAATAAGATTTTGCATCGATTTCAACTCCTCCTGGACGCTCTTGCAAATACTTATTGTTTGCAGCGGAACATCGTTATAAGACTGAGCATTTCGCCCAAGTCACAAGGTATATCCTATCATACTATAAACGTCGATGCAATAGAGATCAGTCTTCTTTTTTAATCTCGGACAATAATTTTTCTTCAACTTCCGATAGTTCATAACTATCGAGCAAATCCGGACGCCGAATCCAAGTTCTGCGCAGGGATTCCTTCATCCGCCATTCATCGATTTTTTTATGATTCCCGGATATAAGCGGATCGGGAACTTTCATCCCCCGGAAATCTGCAGGTCTAGTATAATGTGGATGCTCTAACAAACCAGAAGAATAGGAATCAAGAATCGGGGAGTCAACATTTCCAAGAACGCCAGGCAGCAAGCGCACAACGCTGTCAATAATGACCATTGCGCCCAATTCCCCGCCTGTAAGCACAAAGTCGCCTATCGATATTTCATCAGTGACGACATGCTCCCGGATCCGCTCATCATACCCTTCATAATGCCCGCAAATGAAAATGAGATGTTCCTCTTCAGCTAACTCTTCGGCTTTTTTCTGCGTGTAACGCTCTCCCTGGGGGCAAAGCAGGACTACCCTTGGGGTTAGCTCAGCTTGCCCTTTAAGAGCTTCCACGGCATCAAAGATCGGTTGTGCCTTCAATACCATTCCGGCACCGCCGCCATACGGATAATCATCAACCGTCGAATGCTTATTATCTGCATAATCTCGGAAATTGGTCACCTTATAGCTGACAGCCTGCTTTTCCGCAGCCTTTTTTAAGATTGACGAACCAAATACCCCTTCGAACATTTCTGGAAAAAGCGAAAGCACATCGATTTTCATCAGTCTAAAAGTCCTTCCATCGGTGTAATGATGACCTTTTTAGCGGAAATATTCACTTCTTTAACAATTTGTTCAATATACGGAATCAAAATGTCCTTACTGCCAGCTTTCTTAATGACCCAAACATCATTTGCACCAGGCGTAAGAACCTCAATGATTTCCCCAACTTCAATGCCTTCATCCGTAAATACCGAACAGCCGATGATTTCATGGAAGTAGAACTCACCTTCGTCCAATTTACCAAGCTGTGCTTCCTTGACTTTCAGGACCCCGTTTTTAAAAGCCTCGACTTGTCCGACGTTATAATAGTTCTCGAACGTCAATAGGTTAAAGTTTTTATGGGTGCGATGCGACCTGATGACAAGCGGCAAAGGTTTTTTCTCAGTGTCCCTGAACAAATACAGAGTATTTCCCACTTTGTATCGTTTTTCCGGAAAGTCTGTTGAAGAAATAACACGGACTTCTCCTAAAAGACCATGTGTGTTGACAATTTTACCTACATTAAACCATTTTTCCATTCTTTCACCTCTAACGAATTTCCGAGACGATTCCATCTTTAATGACAATGGTCTTCGTTGCCATGATTTCGTCCCAATCTGCCCCAATTTCCACATCAATGATACTTTGAACTTCCCGTTCCTTCAATTCACTTCCGGCGGGAAGGATCTCCAACTGCTCCATTTGAAATTCAAGCAGTTTAATTTTTTCTTGCCTCTGGTTTATTTCTTTTTCGAAATGAGCACGGAGACTAGCAGGTTGGAGAGTTCTTGTTTTTTCAAGTTTTTTCAGTTCAAAGCGAAGCTGTTCACTCTCTTTTTGAAGCTGAAGGCGTTTTGACTTGTATTTCTCGAGGAGCTGATTCTTGCTGGATTCCGTTAATACTTGGTTAACGATTACATTTTGGAGAATTTTCATTCCAGCACCTCCTATTATCTATGATTTCGTATTTCCTTCTAAAAATATGTATGATGGGGTAATCTTTTTGAAATGGGGGTCATTCTCTTAAGTATAACGTAAATCGGTAAAAGATGCGTCTTAAAAGGCGTAAAGTTTAAAGCCCGAATTTGATCAATTGGGATCTAAGCTTTCTTGAAGTACAAAAAAAGGAGGGGAATTAACCCTCCTTATTCGGAAATCTCCAAATAGATTTTCTTCTGCTGTGAAGATCCTGCTGCATATACCACAGTCCGAATCGCCTTAGCAACACGCCCTTGTTTACCGATCACCTTGCCCATATCCTCTTTATGAACGGAGAGGATATAAACAATCCGGTCGGATTCTTCCTTGGAGGTCACGATGACCTCTTCCGGATAATCCACAAGTGCTGAAACAATCGTTTCAATCAGTGCTTTCATCAACTACCGTCGATTACTTGCTGTTTTTTGCAACATGGAATTTTTCCATGATGCCTTGTGTTGAGAATAAGTTACGAACTGTATCAGATGGTTTAGCTCCATCTTGTAACCATTTAAGAGCAAGCTCTTCGTTGATATCAACTTTTGCTGGTTGAGCCACCGGGTTATAAGTTCCTACCACTTCAATGTAACGTCCGTCACGTGGTGAACGAGAATCTGCAACTACAATACGATAGAAAGGAGATTTTTTAGCTCCCATACGTTTTAAGCGAATTTTTACTGCCATTTTAAATAAGCACCTCCGAATAGTTTCACACAAGATAGTATAATATCAAATGTCTTGCATGTTTGTAAAGGTTTTTTTCTTAACAGGTAAAAAAAGTGTTGAAATACATGGCTTCGACCCGTATTTCACCTTAGTTCCGAGCTGAAATAAACCTTACATGAACGGGAATTTAAATCCCTTTTTCTTTCCTTTTTGCATGTTCGTAACCTGTTTCATCATCTTTTTCATTTCTTCGAATTGCTTCAGTAGACGGTTCACTTCTTGAATCGATCTGCCGCTTCCTTTGGCAATCCGTTTCTTGCGGGATGCATTCATGGTTTCCGGATGTTCCTTTTCATGCGTTGTCATTGATCGGATGATAGCTTCAACATGACCGATTTGTTTTTCATCGATCTGAAGGTTGTCCATCCCTTTCATTTTATTCGCACCTGGAATCATTTTCAGAATATCATCAAGCGGTCCCATATTCCGCACCTGACCGAGCTGATCAAGGAAATCATCAAAGGTAAAAGTGGCTGTACGCATCTTTTTCTCTAATTCTTTCGCTTTTTCTTCATCAACATTGGCCTGTGCTTTTTCGATAAGGGTCAACACATCACCCATGCCGAGGATCCTTGACGCCATCCGTTCTGGATGGAACGCTTCAAGTGCATCCAATTTTTCACCCATACCGACGAATTTAATAGGCGTGTTGGTGACTGAACGAATTGAAAGTGCCGCACCACCACGTGTATCCCCATCAAGTTTCGTTAATACGGCTCCTGTCAGGCCCAGCTGTTCATTGAAACTTTGGGCTACATTGACCGCATCCTGACCGGTCATCGCATCGACAACCAGGAAGATTTCATCTGGTTTTGTCAACTCTTTGATATCCTTCAGTTCGCCCATCAAGTTTTCATCAACATGAAGGCGACCTGCGGTATCAATCAACACATAATCATGATGTTCTTCCTTAGCTTTTTCAATTGCCTGTTTAGCAATTTCAACAGGACTGACCTGGTCCCCAAGGGAGAAAACAGGCATGCTTAATTGTTTGCCAAGTGTTTCAAGCTGCTTAATCGCCGCCGGACGGTAAATATCAGCCGCAACGAGCAATGGCTTGCGGTTGTATTTTTTCCTTAGAAGATTGGCAAGCTTTCCGGTGGTCGTCGTTTTACCTGCACCTTGAAGACCTACCATCATGATGACAGTCGGTGGTTTCGAGGCAACGGCAATCTTGCTTTGTTCGCCGCCCATCAGCTCCGTCAATTCTTCCTTGACTACCTTTATTACCTGTTGACCGGGGGTTAAGCTTTTCAGCACTTCCTGACCTACCGAACGTTCACTGACACGTTTTACAAAATCCTTCACGACTTTAAAGTTAACATCCGCTTCAAGCAGGGCCAATCGAACTTCACGCATCATTTCTTTAACGTCCGCTTCGTTGACTTTCCCTTTTCCACGGATCTTTTGCATCGTGCTCTGCAGTCGGTCGGCCAATCCTTCAAATGCCATATTGCCGCCTCCTAATCCAACTTCTCAAGCGTTGTGATTGCTTCTAGCAGCTTCTCTTTTGAAAAGGAATCCTTTTCTATGAGTCCCTTCATATTCGCAATCCACTGGTTACGCTCTTGAAATTTTTGAAATAACAACAGCTTTGCTTCATATTCCTCAAGCATCGCTTCTGTTCTTTTTATATTATCATAGACTGCCTGCCTACTGACTTCGTATTCATCGGCAATCTCGCCAAGAGAGTAATCATCCAGATAGTAGAGGGACATATAGCTCTGCTGCTTCTCTGTTAACAACGATTGGTAAAAGTCATACAAATAATTAATCCGCGTTGTCTTTTCAAGCATCTTAGCAAGCCTCCCTGCTGTTAAGTGAAAACCCTTTACAAGTTTATATTGTAAAGCCTTGTTTATTTGATGTCAAGTTAAACTCCTTACCACTTGTTTGCAAAGCATTATTTTTTTCTTTATTCCGCTTTTTTAGACCTTTATGCAATTGTTTCCCTAATTTGCACAGTGAACGAAAAACCAGAAGAGAATTATCTCTTCCGGCTTACAATTTTTCTTAAACCTCTTCTTTATCGATGATATCAGCAAAAAGGCCATAAACATATTTCTCAGCATCGAATTCCTGTAGATCGTCCATTTTTTCACCTAGCCCGACAAATTTAACGGGTATGGCCAATTCATTGCGAATTGCCAAAACAATTCCGCCTTTTGCGGTGCCATCAAGCTTTGTTAAAACAATACCGGAAACATTGGTCGCTTCCTTGAATGTTTTTGCCTGAATGAGGGCATTTTGTCCAGTTGTTGCGTCAAGGGCAAGCAACACCTCATGTGGTGCACCAGGTACTTCACGTTCAATTACACGTTTCACCTTTTCCAATTCCTTCATTAAGTTCACTTTATTCTGTAAGCGACCGGCAGTATCACAGATCAGGATATCCGCTTTTCGTGCCTTGGCGGCCTGAATGGCGTCGAACATGACCGCTGCAGGGTCAGAGCCTTCACCCTGTTTGATTACACTGACGCCGACACGCTCTCCCCAAACCTCAAGCTGTTCAATCGCACCGGCACGGAAGGTATCCCCTGCAGCCAATACGACTGATTTACCTTCCATTTTGAATTTATGGGCAAGTTTACCAATGGTCGTCGTTTTACCTACCCCATTAACCCCTACAAACAAAATGACCGTCAAACCCTCTTCTTGTATATTCAGGCTTGAAGTCGCTTCATCATCACCTTGGTAGATTTCCACTAGCTTTTCGGAAATAACGGACTGCACTTCCCTCGTATCAGAGATATTACGAAGCTTGACTTCCCTTTTCAATTGATCAATCAGTTCCATCACAGTATCAAAGCCTACATCTGCCTGTATCAGGATTTCTTCAAGTTCTTCAAAAAAGTCCTCATCCACTTTCCGATAACGGGCAACAAGTTCATTAACCCTTCCAGTAAAGGAATTCCTCGTCTTTGTCAAACCTTGCTTGAATTTTTCCCCTATGGATACTTCTGCTTCGACTGATTTTTCTTTTTCTTGTTCTTCCTGGGTCGTAAATTTCTCTTTTAGCTTTTTGAAAAAACTCATTGTCCCACTTCCTCTAATTCATGAATTTTAAACTTCAATAAAGTTTTCTGATTCTTCCATCCGGACGGAAACAAGTTTGGAGACGCCTGACTCTTGCATCGTAATGCCATATAGGACATCTGCTTCTTCCATCGTGCCTTTGCGGTGAGTAATCACGATGAACTGCGTTTCCCTGCTGAACTTCCTTAAAAATTGACTGAACCGGACAACATTCGCCTCATCAAGCGCTGCCTCGACTTCATCAAGGATACAGAAAGGCACCGGACGCACTTTTAGAATGGAGAATAAAAGGGCGATGGCTGTCAATGCTCGTTCTCCCCCGGATAAGAGACTCAAGTTTTGCAGTTTTTTCCCGGGAGGCTGTGCAATGATATCCACACCTGTATTTAGTAAATCATCCGGATTTGTCAGTTTCAGCTCGGCTCTGCCTCCGCCAAATAAAGCTTTGAAGACTTGTTCGAATTCTTCACGGATCGAATAGAAGGTATCCGCAAAGCGCCGCTTCATTTCATCATCCATTTCATCGATGACCTGGAATAATGTATCCTTCGCCTGTTGAAGGTCTTCCTTTTGACTTAGAAGGAATTCATAGCGTTCAGCTACACGTGCGTATTCATCAATTGCACCTAGATTCACCGTTCCCAGTTCCTCGATTGCAAGCTTGATGAGCTTCACCCTTTTTTGAGCTTCTTCTGCAGGCATCATCAATGGATACTGTTCTTTAGCACCTTCAAAGGAAAGGGTATATTCTTCTCTCAAGTGCTCGAGACGATTTTCCAGTTCGACATCCAGACGAGTTAATTTCACTTCTTCATCCTTTATCACTTCGACAATGCCTCTATAAAGTCGATTTTCTTCTTTCAAGGACAATTCAAGCGATTCAACTTCCTTTAGAAGCTCGTTTTTTTCCTGTTTTTTTATGGTGATTCCTTCAATTGCCCCATTTTTGTCAAGCAATTTCTGCTGAGCCATATCTTCCAGTGACTCTTCCCCGCTTGAACTGTCTGTCATTTCATTGGTAAGGAGGCCTAAATCATCTTTGTTTTCGGCAAGCCTGCTTGTTTCCTTTGAAAGATCCGATTCAATGCGTTCCATCTTCTCTTTTTGGTTTTGCAGCTGGCCACGCTTGGAGGCAAGCATTACCCTCAGTTCATTCGTTTCTTCAGCAAGGTTCTCCTTTGAGGATTGTTGGGATTGCTTTTGTTCCGTCATTTCGGAAATCAACTTGTCAAGCCCCTCAATTTCCGATTTACATGAGTCCAAAAGTTCTTCCAGCTCTTCAAGTCTTGCTGTTTTTTGCTGCTGTTCTTCTAAATATGAATTTTTATCCAAATCATAAAGATGCAGCCGTTCATTCACATTTCTTTCCTGCAGCTCCACTTCACGGAGTTCACCCTTAAGGGTTTGTTCTTGTAAACGAAGTCTCTCTCCTGTTTTTCTGGTTTGTTCAAGCGTTTGCTCTTGAAGACCCACATCCACTTTGAGCTGTTTGACTTGCTTTTCTAGCTGATTCGTTTTAGCTTCCATGGCAGCAAGTTTTTGTTGGAGCTCTTCCAATTCCGTTTTCCTTGAAAGCAGGGAGGTCGTTTTTTGCTTTAAGGCTCCGCCTGTCATTGAACCGCCTGGATTGACGATATCCCCCTCAAGCGTTACGAAGCGGAAACGGTGCTGCATCATTTTCGCCAGGTCATTTGCGCCTTTTAAATCAGTGGTGATGATCACGGTTCCCAATAGGTTTTCAGCAATCGCTGCATGCCTATCATCATATTGGATCAATGAGGAACCAGTCCCTACAAAAGCGGAATGGCTCTTCAGCATCGATAATTGGTTAGCTGATATCTCTCTTGCCTTTATGACTGATAAAGGCAAGAACGTCGCACGCCCATACCTATTTTTCTTCAAGAAGGAAATGGCTTCCCGTGCATGCTCCTCGCGTTCCACGACAACATGCTGCATGGCTCCGCCCAGAGCCGTTTCGATGGCCGTTTCATATTCCTTTGGAACCTTTATCAATTCCGCAACTGCCCCTTCAATGCCTGGAAGGGTTTCTTTCGCTTTCAAAACCTCTTTTACACCCTGAAAGAAGCCTGCATAATCATCTTCCATTTCTTCAAGCAGTTCCTTACGTGATTTTGCCTGTTGAAGGAATTGATAGGCCTTATAAAGGGTGGTTTCTTGTTTTTGATACGTATCTTTTGCCGCATTCAATTTATTCTGCTGATTTCGGAAATAAGTGACATGCTCTTCAAGTTGCTTGGTCATATTGTCCATCAGCTTTGAATATTCCACTTTTTTAGCAGTGATATCCATTCTTTCGGTTAAGAACTTTTCATTTTCCATGTCAAGTTTAGCATTTTTATGTTCCTGCTGTGTTAGCTGCTGGAGCAGGTATTGTTTTTCGTTTTTAGCCGATGCCTGCTTGTTCAACCACTCGATATAGTCACTCTTTTTCGCTTCGATCATCGCTTCGATATCACTATTGAATAGGCCCAGGCTTTTTTGTTTTTCATGTAAGGTTTCAGAAATCCCCTTCACTTCCAAGTTCAGTGCATTCAGGATTTCCGTTTCTCTTTCCTTTTGCAAAGACAGACGCTCGACAGCAGCCTCACCTTCCACAATCGCTTTTTCCAGCTGTGACTTGTTTTGGGCGGCATTCTTTTTCCGTTCTTTCAAAACTTCTTTACGGCCTTCAAGCTTTTCAAGTTCTTCGCTGGCATTCAGGAGAATTTCCTGAAGACCATTGATCGATGTCTCAAGCGTCGCAAGACTATCCCTTAGCTTTTTGAGATGCGCTTCCCTATCATGAAGCTGTCCTGCCATTTGCTGTTCCATTTCATTATGTTTTTCAAGTTCCTGTGATAGTTTTTCCCATTTTTCATAAAGTTCTTCTATTTCAAAAACGGTTAAAGCCACTTCTATTTGCTCAAGCTCGTCTTTCTTCGCCAAAAATTCCTTGGCGAGGGAAGACTGAATTTTTAACGGCTCCACCTGCCCCTCCAATTCATGGAGGATATCATGGACACGGTTTAAGTTATCCTGTGTTTCCGTCAGCTTCGATTCCGCTTTTCGTTTTCTCGTTTTATACTTCAGGACACCGGCTGCTTCTTCAAAAATCACTCGTCTTTCTTCAGACTTACTGCTAAGGATTTCTTCCACTTTCCCTTGGCTGATGATGGAAAACGCTTCTCTCCCAAGACCAGAATCCATGAAAAGGTCTATGATGTCTTTCAGACGGCAACCTTGATTATTAATGAAAAATTCACTTTCTCCCGATCGATATACACGTCTTGTCACACTGACTTCATGAAAGTCAATCGGCAGGGAATTGGTCTCGTTATCAAGGGTCAATGATACTTCCGCAAAATTCAACGCTTTCCTCGTGTCACTTCCCGAAAAGATGATATCTTCCATTTTTGCTCCACGCAGTGATTTCGCAGACTGCTCTCCAAGTACCCATCGGACTGCATCGGTCACATTACTTTTACCGCTTCCGTTTGGTCCAACCACTGCCGTGACACCAGGTACAAAATCAATCGAAATTTTCTCTGCGAAAGATTTAAATCCTACAACGTCCAAACGTTTGAGGAACATGACCTTTCCCCCTCTACTGTTCAACTATCTTGTTGATTTTTTTTCTTTTAAAACGATCAATGCATGCTCGGCAGCATGCTGCTCCGCTTCTTTTTTGGACTTTCCTATTCCAGAGCCCAGCTCTTCCCCATTCAAGGAGACGGTCGAAACAAACTCCCGATTATGAGCCGGTCCTTTTTCCTGCAAGATCTTATATTGCAGGACACCGATGGCATCACGCTGGATCAGCTCCTGAAGCTGGCTCTTATAATCCATCACATGAGAAAAAGCACCCTCGTCTATCTTCGGAAACACGACATTCGTCAAAAACTGAACAACTGGCTCTAATCCTTGATCAAGGTACAAAGCACCAATATAGGCTTCGAATACATCCGCAAGCATGGCAGGGCGTTCTCTTCCGCCTGTCATTTCTTCCCCTTTTCCGAGCAATACATATTCCCCGTAAGAAAGACTATTGGCAAAAGCAACAAGTGAAGGCTCACATACAATGGCTGCCCTCAGTTTGGTAAGTTCACCTTCGCTCATCATCGGATATTTTTGATATAAGTATTTAGAGATGGTCAGTTCAAGTACAGCGTCTCCCAAAAATTCAAGCCTTTCATTATCTTCATAAGGCTTACGGCGATGCTCATTCACATAAGATGAATGTGTAAAAGCTTGTTTCAATAAATTTTCATCTTTAAAATGAAAACCCAGATTTTCTTGCAACTGTTTAAATTTATTATCCTTGATTGATGGTTTACGATTATTTCCGTTCCTACGCATCACACAAAACCCTCCACAACGGTTCAAAAAGCATATTTTTCCAATATATAAAAAGAAACCTGGCAGGAATTCCTGTCAAGCTTTCCTATGTACCATCATACATTATTATCCGCTTAAAGAAAACCAATGGCAAAAGACCACTGCCATGCAGGCGGTGCTTACCCGCGTACATGCTCATTCCCTTATCTGACGCGGCATCAAACTTCTTTAGCAATAAGAGAAAGCCCCGTTAAAAAACGGAGCTTTTAGTCAAATGACAATTCATTACATAGTGCTTTGTATGTAATTCACAGCATCACCTACTGTGGCGATTTTTTCAGCGTCATCGTCCGAAATTTCCATATCAAACTCGTCTTCGAATTCCATGACTAGTTCAACTACATCCAGGGAATCGGCACCAAGATCTTCTTTGAAAGAAGCTTCAAGTTTTACCTCTGATTCTTCTACGTTCAAACGATCTACAACGATTTTGGTTACTCTTTCTAATACATCTGCCAATGTGTTCACCTCCCCTCAAGACATTATAAATTAATTTCGAAAAAAATCAAAGAAAACTTACATGACCATTCCGCCATCTACATGAAGTGTTTGCCCAGTCATATATTTGCTGGCATCGGAAGCGAGGAAAGACGCCACTGCAGCAATATCTTTAGGGTCACCGAACCGTGCAAGCGGAATTTGGTCCAGCATGGCTTTTTGGACGTCTTCAGGCAATTCCCCGGTCATATCCGTTGAGATGAAACCTGGGGCAATCGCATTGACCGTAATGCCTCTTGAAGCAAGTTCCTTTGCCGTGGTTTTAGTCAAACCGATCACACCAGCTTTAGCCGCTACATAATTAGCCTGCCCTGCATTTCCACTGACGCCGACGATCGATGCCATATTGATGATCCTGCCGCTGCGCTGCTTCATCATTTGCCTTGTAACCGCCTTTGTGCATAGGAACACGCCTTTAAGATTCGTATTGATCACAGAATCCCATTCATCTTCTTTCATACGCATCAATAGGTTATCACGTGTGATACCTGCATTATTAACCAGGATATCCACTCTGTCAAACTGTTCGATGACCTCTTTGATCATGCTTGTCACCGATTCACTATTTGCAACATCGCATTGGATGGCAAATGCTTTACGGCCCAATGCCTTGATTTCATCAACCACTTCATTCGCTTTAGCTTCACTGCCGGAATAGTTGATGGCAACGTCTGCTCCCTGACGGGCAAGTTCCAATGCAACTTCCCTCCCAATACCTCGTGAAGCTCCCGTTACAAGTGCTTTTTTACCTTCGAGGATCATGCTTGTACCCCCTTCAATGTTTCAATTGTTTTAGTTAGAGTATCTATATCGGAAACCGAATGAATTTGAACGGAACGATCGATTTTCTTTATCAATCCGCCCAATACTTTCCCCGGGCCCACCTCGATGAACGTATCCACGCCCAATTCAAGCAGATTTTTCACGCTGTCTTCCCAAAGGACCGGTGAATACAGCTGTTCGATTAATTTTTCTTTAATTTCAGCAGGTGCTGTAATGGGCTTAGCCGTTACGTTTGAAATGACAGGAATTTCAGCCTGTTTGAAGCTTACTTCATCGAGGACACCCTGTAACTTTTCTGCTGCCGGTTTCATTAATTCCGAATGGAACGGTCCACTCACTTCAAGAGGAAGAGCACGTTTAGCCCCATTTTCCTTGGCTTTTGCACTTGCAAGTTTAACACCTTCGGAGGTGCCTGAAATGACGATTTGCCCTGGACAATTGATATTGGCCAATTGAACGGATTCACCAGTGGCCGTAATTTCAGAAGTGACTTCAGATAGAGCTTCACGGTCCATTCCCAATATCGCAGCCATTGAGCCTTGGCCATTCGGTACCGCAGCTTCCATGAATTCACCACGTTTACGCACTGTATATACGGCATCTTCAAAAGAAATTGCGCCAGATGCCACTAATGCCGTATATTCACCCAAGCTGTGCCCGGCTGTATAATCTGGTTTGATCCCCGCTTCTTCCAGCTCCTTGACAAAAGCATAACTCGTGGTCAATAAAGCAGGCTGTGCATTATAAGTCACCGTTAATTCTTGTTGTGTGCCATTAAAGATCAATTCGGAAAGTGGGAAATCAAGTTTTTCATCTGCTGATCGAAAAATTTGCTGAGCACGCTCGTTTTCCTGAAATAAGCCATGCCCCATTCCTATTGATTGTGATCCTTGTCCTGGAAAGACAAAAGCAATTTTACCCATATGTTACTCCCCTGCCTCTATGATTTATTATTGTTTTTCTATCGTCTCCGCAATTGTCGATATGACGTCATTTCTAACCATATCGCGAGTCTGACGTATTGCATTATAGACTGCATTCGCATCTGAAGAACCATGAGCCTTAATGACAGGGGCCTTCAAACCGAAGAGGCCGGCACCGCCATACTCCGAGTAATCCATTTTATTTTTTATGCCTTTTAGTTCAGGCTTTACCATTGCTGCGGCCAGCTTACTCTTTAGGTTGCTCATCAAGGCCGCTTTCACCATTTTAAATACACCCATAGCAGTACCTTCAAGCGTCTTTAACACCATATTTCCCGTGAAGCCGTCGGTCACGACAACATCTGCCGGCCCGCTTAGGAGGTCCCTTGCCTCTACATTGCCTATAAAGGATATCTCCGATGATTGCTGCAGTAACGTAAAGGCTTGCTTAGTCAGTTCATTCCCTTTTTTTTCTTCTGTTCCGATATTAAGTAATCCGACACGGGGCTTTTCGATTCCCCGAACTTTTTGAGCATAAACAGACCCCATTATGGCGAATTGAAGGAGATGCTCCGGTTTCGCATCGGAGTTCGCGCCTACATCCAGTAGTACAAAACCTTTGCCATCGATTGTCGGAAGGGTTGGAGCCAACGCCGGACGTTCAATGCCTTCTATCCTTCCGACCACAAACAAGCCTGCAGCCATTAGCGCCCCTGTATTGCCTGAAGAAATGCATGCATCCGATTCTCCGTCAGCCACTTGCTGTGCAGCCAAGACCATCGAGGCGCTTTTCTTGCGGCGAACCGCACGAACAGGTTCATCGGTGCTTAATATTTTTTCATCAGTATGTATAACCTTTATACGGCCATGTTTCGCTAAGTATTGGTTAATCTCCGATTCATTGCCTATCAAGGTGATTTCCACATCGGAAAAAGCCTCGACAGCTTTCATCGCTCCCAAAACCTGTGCCTTGGGAGCATTATCGCCACCCATTGCATCTATCGTTATCTTCATTATCTTTCATCCTTTACTAGCAAGTTAAGAGCGATACATTTCGAACTCGCCTTTAAAAACCAGTTCATTACCCACGTAGCTTCTAACCTCCACCACGGAACGATCGTTGGTGTGGTCCACGTTTTTAACCCTAGCTTTAGCTACCACTCTTTCATTTTCCTTTACAGAACGAGTAAATAAAATGGATGCTTTCGCAGTTAATGCCAATTCATCATTTATGACTGCTACAGCCAATGAATTTGCTTGGGCAAAAAGGTGATGTCCCCTCGCAATTCCATTCCGCTTAAAGACATGCTCCTTATTTATATCCAAAATCGAAATTGCATTGTCATCTAAATTAAGATCAATTACTTCCCCGATGATTTCATCCAAAGGCAATGCCCTGATTTCGTCACTGAATTTTTTCTCGGCCACGCTTTTAATACGTTCACGCAGTTCCGGTATCGATAATTCAAGACGGTCAAGCCTAATGGTCTGGACGCTCACCGAATATTTTTCAGCCAGCTCCTCATCCGTTACAAAAGGATTCTGTTTAATCGTTTCGATTAATAATTGCTGGCGTTCCTTCTTATTTCTTCGCATTTGAAGGTCACCATCCGTAGTATTATGACTAGGTACTAATAGTAGTATATATATTTTAAAAACAGATTGCAAGATATTGAGTAAAATCTCACAATCTGCTATTGGGTTTTTGATTCAGTTCAGTCCAGCTTTTCTCCCGTGAATACTCCCGTTCCCGCTAAATAGTTCCGCAGCGGTGCATACTCAGGGGAATGCCAAAAGCTTTGGGAGGCAATCAATTTTGCAGCATCTTCCCTTGCCACTTCCAAAGTCCTGTAATCATGGACCATGTCGGCTACCTTGAACTCGGGAAGGCCGCTTTGTTTTTTACCGAAGAAGTCCCCGGGGCCGCGTAGTTCCAAATCTTTTTCGGAAAGGGCGAATCCATCGTTTGTCTCGGTCATGATTTTCATCCGTTCTTTGCCGACTTCCGTTTTCGGATCAGCCAGCAGGATGCAAAAGGACTGATCGCTTCCCCGTCCAACCCTTCCGCGCAACTGATGCAACTGTGAAAGCCCAAAGCGCTCCGCATCATAAATGACCATTACCGTTGCATTTGGAACATTCACCCCAACCTCGACAACCGTCGTGGAAACAAGGATTTGTGCTTCATTGGCACTAAACTGCTGCATCACTTCGTCTTTTTCATCCGCGGGCAGCCGGCCATGCATAAGACCAACTTTGTACCTGTTCGCAAAGTATTGAGTCAGCATTGCATGAACATCGAGAACATTCTGTAAAGAATCGAGTTTCTCCGACTCCTCAATCAATGGACAGATAACGTAAGCCTGTCTCCCTTTCTTTAGTTCCTTTTCGACGAATGTTAAGATCCGATCAAGCATTTGGTGTTTTGCCCAATAGGTTTCTATTGCTTTACGCCCGGCAGGCATTTCATCGATCGTCGAGACGTCCATTTCCCCAAACACTGTAATTGCAAGCGTTCGCGGAATCGGGGTAGCCGTCATGAAAAGTACATCTGGATTTGTACCCTTTTCACGAAGGATCCTGCGCTGCTCCACGCCGAAACGATGTTGTTCATCCGTTATGACAAGTCCGAGATTCCGAAAATTCACTTCATCCTGAATCAATGCATGTGTTCCTATCAAAAGATCTAGCTCCCCGGATTCCAGCATTTGCAATAGTTCCTTGCGCTTTTTGCCTTTTACCGAACTTGTCAACAATGCGACCTTCACTCCACTTGGTTCCAACATCGCCTTTAGCGATTGAGTATGCTGCTCAGCCAAGATTTCCGTCGGGACCATTAATGCACCTTGGAAACCTGCTGTAATCGTCGCCTTCAGGCATATCGCGGCAACCACCGTTTTTCCAGACCCGACATCCCCTTGAAGCAGGCGATTCATCCTGTAGGGAGATTTCATGTCATTCATTATTTCCTCGACGACCCTATTCTGAGCGTTCGTCAAAGGAAAAGGGAGAGTTCCAACAAAGGCTTCCAGCTGCTCCATGTCAAACTCCTGGCCAATTCCTTTTGACTGCTCCCGCTGCACTTTACGAAGTGCCTGCATTTTAAGTTGAAACAATAAAAATTCTTCATACACAAAACGGCGGCGAGCCTTTTTCACCTCATTGGCCGATTGAGGGAAATGCATGGTACGAAGAGCGTCGTTACGCGGCATCAGCTTGTATGCGGACAATAATTGCGGAGGCAGATTTTCTTCTATCATTGCCCCATATTCAGAAAATGCATTGGAGATAAAACGGCGGAGCCCTTTGACAGTAATGCTGCCCTTCACAGAGTATACCGGTTCGAACTCTTTCTCCCGGCTACGATCGCCAACGTGGCATTCCGAGCCTGTAATGGTTTGGCGATGACGATCCCACTTTCCTGTTACCGTTACGGTTTCGCCTATCGCAAGCTTCGGCTTCAGATATGGCTGGTTAAAAAAAATCACATTTATTAAATATCTCCCAGTTAACACTTTAATCGTAAGCCTGGATTTTTTCTTTCCGAAGTACCCTAATGTAGGCACCGTATGAACTTTGCCTTCTATGGTAACCCGCTCATCATGCTCGACCGTTTCTAAATCCCTCAATCGGTAATCTTCATAGCGATATGGGAGGTGTTCAAGGAGATCCGCGACGGTATGGATCTCCATTTCCCCCAAAGTTGCCGCCGTTTCGGCCCCAATGCCCTTTACTGCTGTTATGGGTTCCTGTAAAGCGGGACTCACTTCTTATTCAGCGGCAAGCCAAAGATTTTGGCTTCCAACTCCCGTCCAGTCGGTGTAGCCGCTAAACCTCCTTGTGCAGTTTCCCTAAGAGCCGATGGCATCGTTTGCCCGATTTTGTACATCGCATCAATCACTTCATCACACGGTATGCGGCTTGTGATCCCCGCTAGCGCCATATCTGCGGCAACCATAGCATTGGCTGCCCCCATGGCATTACGCTTCACACAAGGCACCTCCACAAGCCCAGCAACAGGGTCACACACAAGGCCAAGCATGTTCTTTAATGTGATTGCCATCGCTTCTGCACTTTGTGCAGGTGTCCCTCCTGCCATTTCAACGATGGCTGCCGCCGCCATGCCCGAAGCAGAACCGACTTCAGCCTGACAGCCTCCTGCGGCTCCTGAGATAGAAGCATTATTCGCTACAACAAAACCAAACGCCCCTGCTGTAAATAGAAACTCAATTTTCTGTTCCCGATTCGGCTTTAACTTATTTTGCAAAGCAAAAAGGGTCCCAGGCACAACACCGGCAGATCCGGCTGTAGGTGTCGCACAAATCGTTCCCATGGCTGCGTTCACTTCGTTTGTTGCCACCGCTTTGCTTACCGCATCCAGCAGCAGTTCACCGGATAAGGAATTTCCTGATTTAATGTAAGTCTGAAGAAGGACTGCGTCCCCTCCCGTCAAGCCGGAAACGGACCGGACACCTTGAAGTCCTTTTTCAACTGCCTGTTCCATTACATCCAGGTTGACTCCCATCTGGCGGATGATTTCTTCACGGCTTTTTCCCGTTACTTCCATTTCCTGTTCTATCATCAGCGTTGAAATTTTTTTTTGCTTTGATTCAGCTAATTCTACTAATTCCGCTACATTACGAAACATGATTTCTTCTCCTTCCTAAGTGGAAACGATTGCCCTATTAATCCACAATCCTCGCTACTTGAGTGATGTCGGGGAGTGCTGTAATTTCAGCGATGACGTGATCCTCCAAGTTTTGGTCCACTTCAATCGTCATCAAGGCCATCTTCCCTTTTTCTTTTCGGGAGACTTCCATCTGGCCAATATTGATTTGATGCTTGGCTAATATGTTTGAAACATTTGCGATGGCACCGAACCGATCATCATGAACGACGAGTATGGCAGGGTTGTGCCCGGAGAGCCTCAATTTAAACCCGTTCAGTTCGACGATTTCGATTTTTCCCCCGCCTATCGATATTCCGACAAGTTCCAGTTCACCATCATCATCACCAACCGTTATTTTTGCTGTATTGGGATGCTCCGGTACGGCTTCTTCTTCCCGAAAAGTAATTTTCATCTTTTTTTTACGGGCTATTTCCAGCGATTCTTTGATTCTCTCATCAAATGTATCAAAATCAAGTAAGCCTCCTACAATGGCTACATCCGTTCCATGGCCTTTATAGGTTTTGGCAAATGATCCGTAAAAAGAAATGTGGGCCCATTTTGGTTCCCGGTCGAATAAATTCCTGGCAACCCTGCCAATCCTTGCAGCTCCTGCTGTATGGGAACTAGAGGGGCCGATCATAACAGGACCAATTATATCGAATACACTTCTAAATTTCATGACTTGCTCCTCCTTCTATACACTGGGAGTCAGTTTAATAATAAAGCGTGATACATTGTAATTACAATTAAGCTGTCCGTAATCCTTCTTTTCATAAAAAATAAAACTGCATAGCCTAATGACATATGCAGTTTATTGCCTTTTATTTTTTTCAGGACCCTCAAACATTGTGACGATTAAGTCTCCCTCATCTTCATTGATCTCTACTTATTCAATTGAAAAAATGAAAGAATATAAAGGTTGTTTCCCATTATGCACTTCAACTTCAACGTCTTCGAAATTCTCATTACAAAACGCAACAAGACTTTCGACATTTTCAGCAGTGGCATCTTCTCCATATAAAATGGTAAGGATTTCTGAATCTTCGTCAATCATATCGGAAAGAAGATCTTTTGCCGCTTGGGTCATGTCTTTATCCTTCACTTTGATGGTGCCTTCAGCAATTCCCATGAAGTCCCCGGTCTCGATTGCAAGACCGTCAATGTTGGTATCCCGGACAGCATAAGTAATCTGGCCCGTTTTCACATGCGAAAGGGCTTCGATCATCGCTTTTTTATTCTCTTCAGCATCAAGTGAAGGGTTGAAAGCCAGCAATGCAGCCATTCCCTGTGGTACTGTTTTCGTTGGGATGACAGTCACATGATCCCCAAGTACATCTGCAGCCTGATTGGCCGCCATGATGATATTTTTATTGTTAGGCAAGATGATCACATGATCTGCATATGCCTCTTCGACAGCTTTAACGATATCTTCCGTGCTAGGATTCATCGTTTGTCCGCCTTCGATGACGGACTTAGCGCCGATGCTTTTGAATAATTCGCTGATGCCAGCACCCATCGCCACTGACACTACAGCGTACTTCTCTTTGGTGGACGGTTTAGTTTGAAGCGGTGTTTTCGTCTCACCTACAATCGCAGTATGCTGTTCACGCATATTATCGATTTTCATTTTTATTAAGCTACCATATTGCTGTCCATAATTCAGGCACGTGCCAGGCTGTTCAGAGTGAATATGTACCTTGACGACTTCATCATCTGAGATGACTAATAAAGAATCTCCGTATTCACTTAAATCATTTCTGAATTTTTCTTCATCAAATGATTTATTGACAAGTTTTTCATTTTCCAATCGGACCATGAATTCCGTGCAGTAGCCATACACGATATCTTCCGTGTTCATATGCCCTTGAACATTCATGTGATGTTCGGCATTGATCATGTCATCCATGCTTGGGCCATTTGCAGGTCGGACTGGAAGTGCCTCACCTTTCAGCTCAGCAAGGAAACCTTCATAAACGAATACCAACCCTTGCCCGCCGCTATCAACGACTCCCACTTCTTTTAAGACTGGAAGTAGATCTGGTGTACGTTTTAATGAGGCATTGGCCTCCGTAACGATTTCTTCCATCACCTGAATAAGGTCTATATGCTTTGCTGCTGATGAAACCGCTTGCTTGGCTGCATCTTTTGCAACCGTTAAAATGGTTCCTTCAACAGGTTTCATAACGGCTTTATAAGCTGTCTGAACCCCCGCTTCAAAAGCTTGGGCAAATTCTTCACTATTGATTTCCGATTTATGTTCAATCGCTTTAGCAAAACCGCGGAACAGTTGCGAAAGGATAACTCCCGAATTGCCGCGTGCTCCCATTAGCAATCCTCTTGAAAGTGAGGCACCCACTTTCCCGATGTGTTCCTGGACGTTATTTTGCACTTCCTTCGCACCCGAAGTCATCGATAAATTCATATTCGTTCCTGTATCCCCATCTGGAACAGGGAAAACATTCAACGCATCAACCATTTGGGCATTAGCCGCTAAATGGTTGGCACCTTGAATGATCATTTCTGCAAAGCGCTTTCCGTTCAAACTTGTAATTGACACAAAACTTTCCTCCTATACTTAAGGGTTCGTCACACGAACTCCCTGTACAAAAATGTTGACGGAATCAACAGCTAATCCTACAGTTTTGTCCAGGGTGTACTTTACCTTTGATTGCACATTATGTGCAACTTCCGAGATTTTCGTTCCATAACTTACGATAATATACATATCGATATGAACTTCTTCCTCTTCTTGTCGGACAATTACACCTTTAGTAAAGTTTTCTTTTCTTAAAATTTCGGCAATGCCGTCTTTAAATTGTTTTTTGGAAGACATTCCTATAATTCCGTAGCAATCCACGGCTGCGCCGCCTGCTACAGTAGCGATAACCTCATTAGAGATATCAATTTGTCCATACTTCGTTTGTAATTCGATAGACATTTTCTTTTCCCTCCCAAAAATCAAATCAACTAAAGACATTTTACTATAATGTCTATGGTTTTAAAAGTAAATGTCTTACGGTACTATATATAATTCAATTTTGAAGTATGTATGTCAAGGTTTTTTTCTTGAAAGTAATTAACTGAAGTATTGCATTCTAACGGTAGGTATGATAAATTATTAAAGTATTTTACAAAGACTTAAGACGACTGCGAAAAACTTAAGCTTGTTGTAGTTAGGAGGGAATTTGACATGGCACGTAAATGTGTAATCACTGGAAGAAGAACTCGTTCTGGTAACAGCCGCTCTCACGCAATGAACGCTAGCAAGCGTACATGGGGCGCTAACCTTCAAAAAGTACGTATTTTAGTTGACGGTAAACCTAAACGTGTATACGTTTCTGCAAGAGCTCTTAAATCGGGCAAAGTAGAACGCGTATAATGTTACGGCATCCTCTTAGGATGCCTTTTTACTTGTAATGGCCAGTATTTAATGGGGATGGTTTCAATTCGTTGATCAGGTCTTTCCTGCATTAAGGAGGGAGCCTTCACCCATTAATGGATGGCCGCCCCTTTTTACCGAAAAAATAACACCTCCCTTAATTTGAGAGGTGTCATGGAGATAAGTATCAGCCTTTTTTAAACGCTCCGAGCATAGCCCTTACCAAACTGCCCAGAACTTTTGGCAATTTAATCGTATAAAATTTCATCATGCCCCTCCTCTTTGCATCCCACAATTAAAGATGAAGTGGAATTTTTCTATTACAACATAAGCTTTTAAGCGGATATAGGATGATCGTAATTATATCCGAATCTGCTCTAAGCATGAATTTTAATCACTGCTTCTTATCACCATTAATATGCCTTTCTCAAATGAAACATTCCCAGATTCGGAAATTAGTTCATTGCTGATGCAAAGCGTCGAACCTATTTCCAAGCTTGCATCATCCAGCGGGTATTTGAAACCCGAAAGTGTAATGCCGGTGACTTCAGCCGTTACGGGGAGCAATGACAAGTATTTCTTATCTTTTAAAACAGTGACCTCATATGAACCTGCTGTCTTTACCGTGAATATATTTTGCCGATCGACTATGTATATATCCATATCGCCATGATGAGGGAGGACACTTTCTTTTTGGAGCAGCTGGATATTCCCAAGAAAATGGTCCATTCTTCCCCCTGTTGCGCCCAGAATGTGAATTTCACTTGGCTTTTGCCCTATTGCCCATTTAAATGCGATCTCTAAATCCGTTTCATCCTTTTCCGAAGAATATAGATTGATTTGTTCCAGCCTTTGCTCAATTTTCCTGTATTCACCTTCCGAAACTGAATCAAAATCCCCAAAACCGAATCTAGGTTCGATACCTTTTTCAAGCAAAGACCATACTCCCCTGTCAACCCCGACCCAAAGGTCAGTCTTCTCCTTATACCATGTCAGATCCGGCCAAAAACATTCCGGACCTCCAGCCATAATACTAATAATCATCGAAATCATCCTTTTCTTTACATATTCATATCAAAGATCCCTATGTTTGATTGATAAAAAAAGCCGATCACCATCATACGAATATGATAGTGTCGGCTTATATCACTTTCCCCGAATCTTTTGAATCGCTGCGTTTCGATCTTCTTGATTATATATTGCCGAGCCAGCCACAAGGATTGTCGCCCCTTGTTCAATACATAGTTTAGCCGTTTCTTCATTTACTCCACCATCAATCTCTATTTCCAGATTTTGATTATACATTTCCGCCATCGCCTTCACTTCGGCAATTTTGGGAAGAACGGATTTAATGAACTTTTGTCCGCCAAAACCAGGATTGACCGTCATCAACAATACCATGTCAATATCTTCGATTATAGGTTGGATCAATGAAGCTGGAGTGGCTGGATTAAGCACCACGCCTGCCTTTACACCAAAAGATTTAATCAATTGGATCGTCCGATGCAAGTGTGTGCATGCCTCTACATGAACAGTTATATAATCGGCTCCTGCTTTCGCAAAGGCCTCGATATAACGATCTGGTTGTTCGATCATTAAATGAACATCAAGCGGGAGCTTTGTTATGGGACGGATAGCATCGACAATTAGTGAGCCTATCGTTATATTCGGCACGAAATGCCCATCCATGACATCTACATGGATTAAATCCGCTCCGCCCCTTTCCACATCAAGAATTTCTTCTCCCAATTTTGCAAAGTCAGCTGATAAAATGGATGGTGCGATTTTAACCATTTTAATACCTCGGCTTTCTATCTCTGATTTCTTCTAGGAATTGCATATAATGTTCATATCGATAACGTGGAATTTCCCCGGCATCAACCGCTTCCTTCACTGCACACTTTGGTTCTTTATCGTGCAGGCAGGCCCTGAATTTACAGTCTTCCCCATGCTTATGCATTTCCGGGAAGCAATAGGATAATCTTTCAGCTTCCATTTCCATGAATTCAAGTGAACTGAACCCTGGAGTATCCGCGACAAGTCCAGAGCCGATATGAATCAATTCAACGTGGCGGGTGGTATGCTTCCCACGTCCCAAGTGTGAAGAAATATCATCCGTCTTTAAAGCCAATTCAGGATTGATTGCATTCAGCAAAGACGATTTCCCAACACCTGACTGCCCGGCAAATACACTGGTTTTTCCTTCTAAATACGGCACTAGTTCTTCAATTCCTCCAGCGGTAACAGAAGATGTTTCCAGGACAGTATAGCCAAGTTTCTGATAGTCCTTGATATACTGAGACAATTTCTTTTGGTTTTCAGCTGTAACCAAGTCCAGTTTCGTCACCACGATAATCGGTTCAATTTCGTTATCTTCAATCAGTACGAGGAATCGATCAAGCAATGCCGGACTGAAATCAGGTTCTACTGCCGAAAAGACAAGGATTGCCTGGTCTACATTCGAGATTTGCGGACGTATCAATTCATTCTTTCGCGGTTTTATTTCGGTCACGGTCCCGTCCGTTTTATTTTCCGCTTCAAAAACAACATAATCACCCACGAGCGGGGTTACCTTATTCTTCCTGAACAGGCCTCTTCCACGGCATTGATAGACCTCTTCACCATCAAGGACATAATAAAATCCACTTAATGCTTTGATAATTTTTCCTTCGGGCATAACCACACTCCTAATTAATAAAATTATTCTGGATATGAGACGGATTCGTCAATGATGACCTGATTGTCCCGCATGACTTTATATCCTGCTTTCTTATCTGGGGTAACCATTAATTCGATCGTTCTCTTCGCTTCATGCAATATATAGAATGTTTCTTGTGGCTCCGTCATGCTATTGTCGATATCCTCGATGAAAATTTGTATTTTTTGTGTTTTGCCTGGCTCAACAGGATCATACTCGATTTTGATTTCCTCCGTTACACTCTTGGGAGGAATTTCTTCTTTCCCTTTTGAAATGACCACTTTCACAGTACTGCCCTTTTCCACCTTCGTAGCAGGTTCCGGTGACTGGGAAATGACAAGCCCCTCCGCTACGGAATCATCATAGATTTCTTCTTCGACATCGATCTTTATACCACTTTCACTGGAATAATCATCCAGGCCAGCTTTATTGAATCCAGTTAAGTTCTTCAAGCTCAGGAGATCTGCCCCTTTACTGACCGTTAGCTCAAGCTCCGTTTCGGATGGTACGACCTCAGTGGCACCCGAGGGTGTTTGTTCAATGATCGTGCCGGCTGCACTGTCATCATATTTTTCGGTCACGCTTATGTTTTTGAATCCCATTTTCTCAAGCAGGGATTTAACATCAGAGTAGTCTCGACCTTCATAGCTTGACAATGAAATCGTCTCTTTACCAATGCTTTGATAAATATCGATGACTGCACCTTCCTTGACCGTCTTACCTTCCTTAGGGTTGGTTTTGATCACAAGACCAGCTTCAACCTCTTCATCTTCAATCTCGATCGTATCTCCAACTTTCAAATCCAATTCAAGCAATTCAGTAATGGCATCATCCAATTCTTCCCCTTTAAGGTCTGGGATCGTCACTTCCTTCGAGACAAGGAGGGGGGGTACAACAGTGACAGATAAAACAGCAAGCAGGGCGAGAACTAAAAAGGTGGTCACCAGGATTGCAGGCATGTTTCTTCGTTTTTTACCTTTATGATCCGACTTGTTTTTTTGTTTTTTCTGTTTCTTTTGTTTCTTCTGTTTCTTTTTCGATTTACTCTCAGCTTCAGAATCAGTTTCCACATCATCCACATAAACTAAAGTGTTTTTTTCAGGACCCCTTATGATTGTCTCATCGACGCTGGAAAGCTGATCGTCCGTTATGACGGGGATGGCTTTTGTTGCATCATGGTCTTCGGGAATGGCAAAAGGCAGTTCATTTGAACGCTCAGGATTAAGCGACGTCCGTATATCATCTTCCATCGAGTCTACGCTCTCATAGCGGTAATATGAATCTTTGGCTGTCGCTTTCAAGATAATATTTTCCACACTCTGGGGTATTTCAGAGTTCCAGCGTTTTGGCGACGGAGTTTCCGATTGTAAATGTTTAAGAGCAATCGACACGGCTGATTCACCCGAAAATGGCAATCTTCCCGTCAACAATTCAAACATGACGATGCCAAGTGAATAAATGTCCGACTTCTTATTGGCCATACCGCCTCTGGCCTGTTCAGGAGATAAATAATGAACCGAGCCCAAGACTGCGTTGGTCTGCGTTATGTTTGTTGCACTTAGTGCCAATGCTATGCCGAAGTCCGTAATCTTGACGGTTCCTTCTTTATCAATCAAAATGTTCTGTGGCTTGATATCACGATGAATGATCCCATTATGATGGGCATGGGAAATCGCTGCCGTAATTTGCCTCATGATATCCAAGGCCTCATCAACTGGAATTGGATAATATTTTTGTATGTATTGCTTAAGTGTAAATCCGTCAACGTATTCCATTACAATATAATAGATGGAATCTTCTTCACCAACATCATAAATGCTTACGATATTGGGATGGGCCAAACTGGTTGCCGATTGGGCTTCCCGATTGAAGCGCTTGATGAACTCTTCGTCATTATTAAAATCCATGCGAAGGATTTTCAATGCGACATCCCTATCTAAGATCATATCCCTTGCTAGGTAAACATTCGCCATACCGCCGCCGCCTACCATCTCGAGCAGCTTATAACGGCCGTTGATTCTTCTACCAATCAACATTCAATTCACCTGCTTTCACTTTCTTCAGTAAATTGAACAAGCACAAGTGTGATATTATCTTCCCCACCATAGTGATTGGCCTTATCTATTAATGAATTCGCCTTTTCTTCAAGTGACTGTCCATTGGTTACCGTTTCTTCCAGTTCCTGTTCACTCACTTTATTCGTCAATCCATCCGAGCAAAGCAACAGTAAATCATTTTCTTCGAAGATGACCGTCATAATGTCCATTTCCACTTGCATTTCTGTCCCCAAGGCTCGTAATAAAACATTTTTCCGTGGATGGTTTTCGGCATCTTCCTTCGAAATCTGACCGGAACGGACCAATTCGTTAACGAGTGAATGATCTTCCGTGACCTGCTTAAAACCGCTCTCATTATACAAATAACACCGGCTGTCCCCGATGTTGGCAATCGTAGCAAACTTGTCGGTGCAAATGGCTGCAACAATGGTGGTACCCATGCCCTTACATTCCGTATTCGCTTCTGCATGTTCAAAAAGCAACTGATTGACCGAAAAGATTTGCTGCTTCAGCCAATCCTCGGCCTCATTTGCCGTTTCGATTCCGGTTGATGCTTCCCAGCCCTTTTTCAGAAGGTCTATCGTCATTGCACTGGCTACATCCCCGGCGCGGTGGCCGCCCATGCCATCTGCAACGATGGCAAGGCGTACGCCTTCCGAGTTCTTAAAGATTCCGCCATTATCTTCATTATGCTGGCGGACTTTTCCACGGTCTGTCCTAAATATTGCCCTCATAGGGTCACCTCGTCTCTTCTTTGCGCTCCTTGGCCCGAAGCTGGCCGCAGGCTGCGTCAATATCACTGCCTTGTTCCCTTCGGATCGTTACATTAATGCCGCGCTTCTTCAATGTTTTTTCAAACTCAAAAATTTGGTCCCGAGGTGTTCGTACATAGTTGCGTTCAGGCACATAGTTAACCGGTATTAAGTTGACATGGCATTTTATCCCTTTTATTAAAGCTGCTAATTCTTCAGCGTGCTCCACTGTATCATTCTCGCCACCGAATAGACCATATTCAAAACTTACACGGCGACCTGTTTTTTCTGTATAGTACTTGATTGCTTCGATCAAGTCTGGAAGTTTGTAGGCCTTATTGATCGGCATCAATTTACTTCTCAATTCCGTATTCGGTGCATGAAGGGAAACAGCAAAGTTTATTTGCATGCTTTCTTCGGCAAACTTATAGATCTTAGGAATGATCCCACTTGTGGAAACGGTAATATGACGGGCCCCGATGTTCAAGCCCTTTTCATGGTTTATATTCTTCAAGAATGACATCATATTATCGTAGTTATCAAACGGTTCACCTATACCCATGATTACTACAGAACTAACACGTTCTTCCGATTCGTCAAGTGCTTGCTGAACTTTTACGACTTGGGCAACTATTTCCCCTGATTCAAGATTCCGCTTTAAACCGCCTAATGTCGACGCACAGAATGTACAGCCAATTCTACATCCTACCTGTGTTGTCACGCAAATGGAGTTTCCGTATTCATGGCGCATCAGCACCGTTTCTATCGAATAACCATCTTGGAGTTCAAATAAAAACTTCATCGTTCCGTCATTGGACGTTTGCTGAATCAAAGTTTTCAAAGTTGTGAAGGTGAATTGCGCTTCCAGCTTATCCCGTAATGATTTCGAAAGGTTGGACATATCTTCAAAACTGGAGACACGTTTTTTATAAAGCCAGTCATATACTTGCTCGGCCCGGAATGCCTTTTCTCCATTTTGAACAAGCCAATCTTTAATTTGGTGTAGCTCCAATGAGTAAATCGATGGTTTTTCTGGTGTCGTATCTTTTCTTACTCTAGATGATTTAGTGATTTCTGCCATTACAGCACCTTCTTTCTAAAACTCGCAATAAAGAATCCGTCACTGCTAAAATATTGCGGAAAAACTTGCAGCGTATGACCCTCGATGAATGGCTGAACGCTTTCAGGCATTCTTGCGGACAAGGTTGCATCGCTTTCAAAATCCGGGTGGCTTTCCAAAAATGCTGCAGCGACTTTGTCATTTTCTTCTTTATCCACCGTACAGGTACTATATACTAACCGTCCGCCTTGCTTAACAAGCGGGGCAGCCGATTCCAATAATTGTTTTTGTATACTTGAGAGTTTCATTATATCATCTTTTGTTTTAGTGTACTTTACATCAGGCTTCCGGCGCATGACTCCCAACCCGGAACATGGTGCATCGATCAGGACCCTGTCAAAACCTTCCTTATTGAAGTGTTCTTGCACTTTTCTGCTATCAAGGGCCATTGTCTTAATATTGTTTCTGAGCTTTAGGCGCTCCGCCTGCTCTTTAATGAGCTTGACCTTATGCTCATGAAGGTCGAGAGCATATACTTGTCCAGTGGTCAAGCCTTCTGCGATATGGGTCGTTTTCCCTCCAGGTGCGGCACAGCAATCGAGTACAGCATCATTTTCATTCGCACCCAATGCATGGGCAACAAGCATTGAACTCTCGTCCTGAATCGATAAATAACCCAATTTATAGCTTTCCGAATGAGCAAGATTCCCTTTGTAGCTGACAATTGCTTCGGGAATGACTTCACTTGCTTCAACATCATATCCTTCTTCCGTTAATATGCTGATCAGTTCACGGCGTGAAATCTTTTTTAAATTAACCCGACCCGTCTGTAATGGCGCAGTTAAATTGATTTCACACATTTCCTTGGTTTTTTCATAGCCAAATTGCTCTACCCAACGCTTTACAAGCCAAATTGGATGACTTACTTCTATGGAAAGCCGTTCCAGATCATCTTTAATTTCATCTAAAGAAGGAACACCATTCCTTTGGATGTTACGGAGGACGCCATTGACCATTGAAGATGTACCCTTGTGTCCGCGTTTTTTGGAAATTTCGACAGCCTCGAAAATGATTGCATGATCAGGCACTTTATCTAAATAGACCATTTGATAAACGGAAAGCCTAAGTAAATTAATGACCCAGCTTTGCGTTTTTTTAGGCTGTTTAATATATGGGCTCAAATAATAATCCAAAGTCATCTTACGCTGTATGGTACCGTAACTTATTTCTGTAAGCAAACCGCTGTCCACGACGGATAACTGGTGCTTTTTAATCAAGTTGTTCAATAATAGGTTACTGTAGGATTGGTTTTTCTCTACAGATTCCAAAATATCGAGAGCGATTTCACGTACTCCCTTTTTAGTTTGCTTCATTCTGTTCTCCTAACTTCATGCCTGCTTTAATGAACGATCCGGCTCCGCGCAAGTAATCTTTCGCCGGCATTTTTTTCTTTCCTGAAGGCTGCAGTTCTGTAACCAGTATTGCCGTCTCATTGCCTGTCGAAACGATGAAACCATCATTTTGTACATCAATGACCGTGCCCGGCGCAGCCTGATTGCCATCTTCCAGTTTCTTTACCTGCCAAATCTTCAAAATGGACCCTTCTAAAGTTGTATAAGCAACAGGCCAAGGATTCAGGCCGCGTACATGGTTATAGATGTCTTCTCCTGATTTCGACCAGTCGATTCTTTCCTCTGACCGCTTGATGTTAGGTGCAAAAGACGCTCTAAACTCATCCTGCTTGATCGGCTGTAACTCCTCATTAATAAGTTTCGGAAGTGTCTCTGCAAGTAAATCCGACCCTATCTTGCTTAATTTATCATGCAGCGTTCCGACATTATCTTGTTCTTCGATAGCAACTTCCGCCTGAGTCAATATATCACCGGCATCCAATTTTTCCGCCATATACATGATGGTTATCCCAGTCTTTTCTTTCCCCTGTAAAATGGAATAATGAATGGGCGCCCCACCACGCAGTTCTGGAAGCAGGGAGGCATGTACATTAATACATCCGTACTTAGGGGCATCCAGCAATTCATTCGGAAGGATTTGTCCGAAAGCCGCCGTCACCACCAAGTCAGCATTCAAGGAGATGATCTTTTCAAGTTCTTCTTTTTCACGGATTTTTTCGGGTTGATAAACGGGAATCCCATGCTTTTCGGCTTCGACCTTAACTGGAGGCGGCGTCAGCACTTTTTTGCGGCCTACTGGACGATCGGGCTGTGTGACAACAGCGATCACATCATACCCTTCATCAATGATTCTTTTCAATACCGGCACTGAAAAGTCCGGTGTACCCATAAATATTATTTTCGTCATTCTTCTCCATACCTTTCTAACTCTTCTTCCGAAATATACCGGGAAACCTTACTTGTAAATAAAACTCCTTGCAGATGGTCGATTTCGTGTTGAAGGGCCCTTGCAAGGAAATCTTCCGCTTCTATCTCGAAAAAAGATCCTTTTCGGTCTTGTGCCCGGACTTTGACACGGTATGGACGCGTTACTTCGCCATATAAACTTGGGAAGCTCAAGCATCCTTCAACACCTGTCTGTTCGCCTTCCATTTCCAGCACTTCCGGATTAATCAGTTCGATTGCACCTGATCCTTCCTCTATTTCAACGACGGCCACTTGCTTTTTCACGCCAACCTGAGGTGCTGCAAGTCCAACGCCATCCGCCTCCACCATCGTTTCATACATGTTATTTAACAGCTTTGCCAACTTTTTATCAAAACTTGTTACTTTATCGCATTTTTGTTGTAAAATTTTTTCAGGAAACAAGACAATCGGTAAAATAGCCAAAATTAATGGTAACCTCCTAGATATGAAAAACAGCACTTCATTATATAAAAACGCAAGCTGTGACAGCTCGCGGTAATCATCCATCTCTTAAACAATTACATCATGATCTGTGGATTTAAATCTATTGAAATCTGCAGCTGATTCTGAGCGGTTTCTTTTTGGTAATGCTCCAAAAGTGTGCGTAAATGCTGATTCAGGTCCGGCTCTCGTTTGTATTTTATCAGACATTGGTAGCGATATCTATTGTTGATTCGACTAATGGGGGAAGCAACCGGACCTAGTACGATAGAATCCCGATTCAATCGTGAGCCTAGATAATTCGTGATCTTCTCAGTGACACTCACTGTCTTCATTAAATCTTCATGTGAAACGGTAATAAGGACAACATAATAATACGGAGGGTAATGACTTTGCCTCCTTAGATGCATCTCCCGTTCATAAAAAGCATCATAATCCTGAAAGGCAGAAAGCTCGATGCTGTAGTGCTCAGGTGTATAGGTTTGGATGACCACTTCTCCCGGAAGCTGATGACGTCCTGCCCTTCCGCTGACCTGTGTCAGCAGCTGGAATGTCTTTTCCGAAGAACGGAAATCCGGCAGATGCAGCATCGTATCAGCTGAAAGGACTCCAACAAGGGTGATATTAGGAAAATCAAGGCCCTTGGCAATCATTTGGGTGCCTAACAATATATCGGCCTTCCCTTCACCAAAGGCATTCAGCAACCGCTCATGTGAACCCTTCTTACTCGTCGTGTCGACATCCATCCGTATGACCCGTGCTTCAGGGAGGATTTTCGCAAGCTCTTCTTCAACCTTTTGAGTGCCTGTACCGAAGAACCTTATATGTTCACTTTCACATTCAGGGCATGCGGAAGGCATTCCCTCTTCAAAACCGCAATAATGGCATTTCATTATATCATTAAAGCGATGATATGTGAGTGAAATGTCACAATTAGGGCAGTTGATGACCAATCCGCAGCTTCGGCACATCACAAAGGAAGAATGTCCCCTTTTATTTAGCATCAGAACTGTTTGCTCCCCCTTCTCAAGCCGGTCTTTCAGCTTGGTAAAGAGCAGCTCCGAAAACATGGAACGATTTCCGGTTCTTAGTTCTTCTCGCATATCTACAATATCCACTGCTGGCAACGCACTTTTATTCATCCTCTGGCTAAGTGTCAATAATTTATAGACATTTTTCTTGGCTCGTGCAAAAGATTCAAGTGTAGGTGTCGCGCTGCCAAGAATAACCGGACACCTATATGATTTTGCTCTTTCAATGGCTACGTCCCTGGCGTGGTACCTTGGCGTTTCTTCTTGCTTATAGCTGGATTCATGCTCTTCATCAATGATGACCAGCCCCAGGTTTTCAAAAGGAGCAAACACGGCGGAGCGCGCGCCCACCACCACTTTTACTTCTTTACGGTGAATTTTCCGCCATTCATCATATTTTTCACCTACGGATAAACCGCTATGCATGACAGCTACCTGCTCCCCAAACCTTTCCTTAAACCTCTTCACCGTCTGTGGAGTTAAGGAGATTTCAGGTACAAGCATGATGGCTTCCTTCCCTTTTTCAATGACAGATGCAATAGCCTGTAGATACACTTCCGTCTTCCCGCTTCCGGTTACACCATATAAAAGGAAAACATCATGTTCATCATGGTGTATTTTCTCTTGGATAGGCTTCAACGCAGTTGTTTGTTCAGCTGTAAGTGTAAAGGGAGTGGATTTTTCGAAAACACGGTTTTCATAAGGATCACGGTATATTTCTTGATCTATTTCCGCCAAGGCCCCTTTTGACACTAGGGATTTGACGGTACCGCTTGATGTGTTCATCAATTCAAGCAATTCTTTTAACGGAATGGGTTCTTGATGTTCAATAAAGTATTGAAGGAGTTCCTGTTGTTTTTTTGCATTGCTTGACATGGCTGATGCCATTTCTTTCAGTTCCTCAGGGGAAAGTAAAGATTTTATGACACGGACTGTCTTCTTATTAAGTCGGTTTTTCACATTATATACGAGCTCAAGATTGCCATTTTGCATTTCCTTTTGGAAAAGTGAAGCGTTCTCCCCTTCAATCACGTCTTTCCAAGATATTGAATCATTTTTCCCGAAAAGGTTTTGAATGAATGGAGGCAGCTGATTCTTTTTATCTTCAACGACTTTGATCACTTTTTCATACTTTGCTTTCATCGCTGCCGGAAGCATGGCCTGTAGCGCTGAAATTTTAAAACACATCGCCTCTTTGGTCAACCAGTCACCCAGCTGAAGCAATTCATCATTAAGGATGGGCTCCAAATCCATTGGTTCTTTTATATTGCGTAATTTCGCAAAGTCGCTTTTAGCTTTTAAGCCTGTGACGAATCCCTGAACCATTCTTGGACCGAACGGGACGATGACCCGCATTCCGGGTTTGATGACTTGGCTCCACTTTTCAGGTATGCGATAGTCGAATTCTCGATCCGTTTGTTTAGCAGGTACATCCACGATGACGGATGCTATATCCATATGACATCATTCCTTTTGCATGCGAGATACTTCTGCCAGGATGCTTTTAGCTATATCCGCTTTACTCATTTTTGGAAGTTCGGTCGCACTTCCATCTTTATTGTAAATAGTCACGATGTTCGTATCCGTTCCAAATCCTGCCCCTGGGGCGGTAACATTATTGGCAACGATCATATCTGCATTCTTTTTGGCTAATTTCCCTCTTGCGTATTCTTCAACATTGTTCGTTTCAGCCGCAAAGCCTACCAAGAACTGATGAGTTTTATTTTCACCGAGTTCCATGAGGATATCCTTTGTCCGTTCAAATTCCATCACATTTTCCCCTGGCTGCTTTTTCATCTTTTGATCATGATAAATCTTCGGTTTATAGTCAGCCACTGCAGCGGTCATGATTACGACGTCACTGGAATCGAACTGATCGAATACCGCATCATACATATCTGCTGCTGATACCACTGGTATCACTTTGGCCTTGGAGGGCGGTGACAAGTTCACTGGGCCAGTGATCAATGTCACCTCAGCGCCCATTCCAATTGCCTTTTCGGCTAGGGCATAGCCCATTTTGCCGCTGGAATGATTCGTTACGTAACGCACGGGATCGATTGCTTCGCGAGTCGGTCCTGCCGTTATCAAATATTTCTTTCCTCTAAGAGGCTGTTGGTGTGATTTACGTTCATCGAAATATCGATTAAGATGTTCCACGATTGTTTCCGGTTCCTCCAATCGCCCTTTCCCTACATACCCGCAGGCCAAATACCCTTCACCCGGTTCAATGAATTGATATCCAAACGAACGAAGTGTCTCCATATTTTTCTGAACCGCTGGGTGGGCGTACATGTGCACGTTCATTGCCGGCGCAACCCAGACAGGCGCTTCCGTTGCCAGAAGTGTGGTCGTAATCATATCATCCGCGATTCCATTGGCTACCTTTCCGATGACATTGGCTGTAGCTGGAGCCAACAGGATGATATCTGCCCAATCAGCCAAGTCGATGTGGGCAATGACTGATGAATCCTTCTCATCAAAAGTATCTGTATACACATCATTTCTTGAAAGTGCTTGAAAGGTGAGCGGCGTCACGAATTCACGTGCCGATTCACTCATGATCACTTTAACATGTGCACCTTCCTGAGTTAATTTACTTGTCAGGGCAGCAGCCTTATATACAGCAATCCCGCCGGTGACACAAAGAAGTACTTTTTTATCGATAAGCATGCAAATTTCCCCTAACTATACATTCTATTTTCTTCTAATTATGACGGAAAACCGAAGAAATTTCATTTGAAATGCGCAATAACATATGGATCTTCCTAAACATTCCATACCTCTGCCTGCTACATCAATGACTTCCGGACTTTATTAAAACCAAAACAAACAGGCCTGACACCTTGGCCGCAGGAAGGAAGCACTTTCCAAATGTAACGCTCCTGTTTGCTTTAGGGTGTCAGGCCCGATAGGTCAAGCTATGTGTTCTTTTAGTTTTCCTCGTAAGAATTATCGTAAGTCAATTTACCGGAATGAATCTCTTCAAGGGCACGACCTACTGATTTATGGGAAACCGGTTTCGTTATGAGGCAATTATCTTTAATTTGCATTTCCCTGGCACGCTTAGCTGCCACTGATACAAGTGAGTATTTTGAATCGATTTTAAGTAATAGAGAATCAATTGATGGATATAACATAATTTATTCCGCCTCCAGCATTTTTTTATATAAAACAGCAACTCTTTCCCGACGGCAATGCTCGGCTATTACAATTGCATTAATTCTAGCACATGCGGCATCCACATGATCATTTTCAACAACATAATCATACAGATCCATAAGTTCTATTTCTTCCTTGGCCACTTTCATCCGTCCTTTTATTGCTTCCTCCGTCTCGGTTCCGCGAGTAACGATGCGGCTTTCGAGTTCGGTCAAACTCGGAGGAGCAAGGAAAATGAAAAGTCCTTCAGGGAATTTCTCCCGGACCTGTTTAGCTCCTTGAACTTCAATTTCCAGAAATACATCTTTTCCGGAATCGATTGTTTCACGGACATAATCCACGGGTGTTCCATAATAATTACCGACGAACTCAGCATATTCCAGCAATTTGCCTTCCTCGATCAGTGCTTCGAATTCCTCGCGTTTTTTGAAGAAATAATCCACTCCGTCCACTTCACCATGGCGAGGCAGCCGTGTGGTCATCGAAATCGAATATTCGAATGCCGTTCCTGGCTGAGAAAAAATCGCCTTTCTTACAGTTCCTTTACCAACACCGGATGGACCGGACAAAACGATTAATAAACCTTTTTCTCTCATATTGTTTCAGTTACCCCTCTTCTACGCTGTCATCTCTATCTTGAAGCCGTGCGGCAACCGTTTCCGGTTGAACGGCAGATAAGATAACATGGTCGCTGTCTGTAATTATAACGGCCCTAGTCCTTCTACCATATGTAGCATCTATTAAGGATCCGCGGTCTCGGGCATCTTGGATGATCCTTTTGATCGGAGCCGATTCAGGGCTCACGATGGATACGATCCGGTTTGCGGAAACGATATTCCCAAAACCAATATTAATGAGCTTAATTGACATTTTTGTCCCCCATTCATACCTATTGTCACCCTGTTAGGTTCATCATAAACCGACTACTCGATATTTTGAACCTGTTCTTTTAATTTTTCAAGCAGACTTTTCATTTCCACCACTTCTTTGGTAATGGCCGAATCATTTGCCTTTGATCCAATCGTATTGACTTCCCTATTCATTTCCTGGACAAGGAAGTCAAGTTTCCTTCCAATTGGTTCACTATGGGTAAGCGTCCTTGAAAATTGCTGTACATGGCTATCGAGTCTGGTCAGTTCTTCATTTATATCACATTTATCTGCAAAAATGGCCGCTTCTGTCACAATGCGGCTATCTTCGATCAATCCTTCAGTCAACTCTGCCAGTTTGATTTCCAAGCGGGCTTTATATTTTTCGACGACTGAAGGTGCATGCATTTTGACCCCTGCTACAATCTCACCAAACTTTTCAAGCTGGCGTTTCATGTCCAAGGCCAGTTCCTGACCTTCCAGATTCCGCATTGTTTTCAGATTTTCCAATGCCCCCGTGACAGCCTTCAATAACAGGGATTCCAAATCGGCAGGAACCGCAGGTACTTCCTCCGTTATGAAAATCGATTCAAGTTGCAGCATATCCTGTAATGTAATGGAACTTTCCAGATTGTATTTTCCCTTGACTTCTTCCATCAACCCCACATACTGATCAGCAAGATCCCAATCGATCTTCACCTTTTTGGAAACCAGGCTCTCACCTTCAACTGTAATGAAGATTTCCACCCGTCCCCTTCTTATGTATTGGTTCGCCTTCTTCTTCACCTTTTCTTCCAAAACCAAAAGCTGGCGCGGCATTCGAATCGTATATTCACAAAAACGATGGTTCACGGTCTTAATTTCAGCAAAAACCTTGACCTGTTCGTTTTCCGCTTCTTCTCTTCCATAGCCCGTCATACTGGTAACCATGGTTCCACATCCTATCAAACATAATGTAGTAATTTAGCCTTTAATATTCATTATATATTAGCTACAGCACGAAAACTTTAGCTCACAAATAAAATACTACAAAAATAAAAAGGCAATAGAGCAAGACTCTACCACCTTAAAGATTATATCATATATCATTGTGCTTTTCTTGCTAAAAAGGTTCCAGCCAGTAAAAAAGTTGGAATGGATGCCATTCCTATTACTAATAGCCAATCCCTTCCCGAAATCGGTACCGTATGAAAGATTGTTTGTAAAGGCTGCACATACATGACGGCTACCATCAATAATAGGGAGGATAATACCGCCCCCACTAGATAAAGGTTACCGAATGGATTTCTCGAGAAGATCGAACGTTCACTTCGGCAATCGAATACATGTATAAGCTGAGCCAATACCAAGGTAGCGAACGCAATCGTTTGTGCATATGCAAGGTTTTCGGGATTTGCACGATATACAACATAAAATGCGATCAATGTAGAAACCCCGATCAGAAAACCGCGTGAAATGATCTTCCAGCCAAGCCCTCTTCCAAAAACACCTTCATTGGCATTTCTTGGATTTCTTTTCATTACATCTTCTTCGGCGGCATCCAGACCCAACGCCATCGCGGGCAGTCCGTCAGTCACAAGGTTCACGAATAAGATCTGGATTGGTATCAAAGGTAAAGGCAATGCACATAGCATCGCAAAAAACATGACCAAGATCTCCCCCACATTGGAAGCAAGCAGATAACGGATGAACTTCCTGATGTTTTCATAAATATTCCTGCCTTCTTTGATGGCCGATTTAATTGTGGCAAAATTATCATCAACCAATATCAAGGAAGAAGCTTCCTTCGCGACATCAGTACCCGTGATGCCCATGGATATACCAATATCCGCTGATTTTATTGCAGGGGCATCATTGACTCCATCCCCTGTCATTGCAACGACATGTCCTTTATTTTGCAAGGCTTTTACGATTTTCAACTTATGTTCCGGGGAAACGCGGGCAAATACCGAAACACTTTCAACAACTTCCTCAAGTTCCCCGACATCCATGTCCGCCAATTGCCGTCCTTCAAGTACACGGTCTTTTCCTTTTAAAATACCAAGTTCTTTAGCTATTGCCTTTGCGGTTATTACATGGTCGCCAGTAATCATGACAGTTTTGATCCCGGCATCCCTGCATTCCTTAACAGCCTGCTTCACCTCCGGACGCGGGGGATCGATCATGCCCTGCAGCCCCATGAAGGTCAAATTGCGCTCAGCTTCGGTTTCATGAAGCAAAATCGTTCCTTTCGGAAGGGGTTTATATCCAACGGCAATCATTCGAAGTGCCTGTGAGGCAAGCTCATTCATATCCTGCTGTACCCTTTCCTTACTCTCCCGATTTAATATTTCCGACCTGCCTTCCCAAAGAATCGTATCGGACTGGGCGATCAATACGTCAGGGGCCCCTTTTGCAATTACAAAATGATTATCCTTATCATCCTTCACTATAACACTCATCATTTTGCGGCTCGAGTCAAATGGAAACTCCTTCACTATCGTAAACCCCTTAGACAGGTGTTCCCTGGTCAACCCTGCTTTCATTGCCGCGACCAACATCGCCCCTTCTGTCGGATCACCGTCTAAAATATATTGTTTACCATTCTCCTTTAACTCAGCTTTGTTACAGAGCATGCCGAATGTAATTATTTGCAGCAATGCATTATGGTTTCTCGGGGCAACTGAAACTCCCTCTAAAGAAAACTCTCCGACAGGTTTATAACCAGTACCGCTGACATCCCAAGTTTTCCCTCCACTCCAAACCTTCGTCACCGTCATTTTGTTTTGGGTCAGTGTTCCTGTCTTATCTGAGCAAATCACCGTTGCGCAGCCTAGCGTTTCTACAGCAGGAAGCTTGCGGACAATCGCTTTTTGTTTGATCATACGCTGAACGCCTAAAGACAAGGCTACGGTCACAATGGCTGGCAAGCCTTCGGGAATCGCTGCAACAGCCAATGATACCCCGGCCAAAAACATCGTATAGAGGTCATGCCCTTGAATGACACCAGTCAGGACTACAATTACAGTTAATATTAAAGCCGTGACGATCAAAATTTTGCCTAACTGCTCCAACCTCCGCTGAAGCGGTGTTTCTTTTGTTTCTGCAGTCTGCAGGAGATCCGCAATCTTGCCCATCGCCGTATTCATACCCGTAGCGGTTACGATTCCGACTCCATTTCCTCTTGTCACCATCGTTCCCATAAAAGCCATATTTTCCTGATCACCGATACCTTCGACTTCATTCATCAATGGATCGGAACATTTAACGGCCGGGAGTGACTCTCCGGTAAGTGCAGACTCTTCTATTTCAAGGCTTGAATGGTCGACGATCCGTAAATCGGCACCAATTCGGTCACCGCTCGAAAACTTCAGGATATCCCCCACAACGACTTCCTTCGATGGGATCTTCAGCCACTGTCCACCTCGAAGCACGTAAACTTGCGGCGCTGCCATTTCCTTTAGGGCATCCAAGGATTTTTCTGCCTTCCGTTCTTGAAAAAAACCAAGTAATCCATTCAAAAAAACAATCGCCATGATGGCAATCGCATCGATATATTCACCCAATATCCCGGAGACCAATGTCGCGGCAAGTAAAACGATGACCATGAAATCTTTGAATTGGGCGAAGAATAAAAGAATGGCAGACTGTTTTTCCCCTTCCTTCAATTCGTTAAAGCCATGCTTTCGCAGCCTGTCCTTTACTTCATCATCGTCCAAACCGTGTGTAACGTTTGTTTGAAGCGCTTTCTCCATTTCTTGATTATTCATTTCCTTGAACTCCATCAAGTATCACACATCCCTTTGAATAGAATGAAATAGGCTCCTGTATACATCTCAACAGGCGCTTTTTGCTTTACCCATCCAACACCTGCCTGCTTACCGATACATAAAACAACCTGCTCTTCTTCCATGATTATTCAGACTCGTCCAAAATAATGCTATAATTAAACAGAATTGCGGAAAGAAGAACGATGCGGATAATTTAATGAATGAACGAAAGCTAATCATGATGGATGGTCTAATTTAGGATTTATCTCAGGAACCTATAAAAATAGCATCCATTCAATATTCCCGAACGGCAGCTACAGCTTTCCACCCAGTTCGCTTAAATTTGTGATTAGCTAAAATGGGCAGTCCAATGCACTGATAACGCTTAGCAAAATGAGTATCTTAGAAAATCTTATGTAAAGGAAGTAAAAATAGAATGTCATTTGATGGATTATTTACGAAAGCGATGACGGAAGAAATCGCTTCTATATTAAAAGGTGGACGAATCAATAAGGTACATCAGCCTTATAAAAATGAAGTAATACTGGTTGTTCGTGCTGGAGGTAAGAACCATAAGCTCTTATTGTCAGCCCACCCAAGTTATTCGAGGGTGCAAATGACCGAAGAAAGCTATGAAAACCCCAAGGAAGCACCCATGTTCTGCATGCTTCTTAGGAAGCACCTCGAAGGCTACACGATAGAAAATATTTATCAATATGAACTTGATAGAATGATCATTTTTGAAGTGAAGGGCCGCAATGAGCTTGGTGATGTCTCCCAAAAGCAGTTAATCATCGAAATCATGGGACGTCACAGCAACATTGTTTTAGTTGATAAAGAACGGAATATGATTTTGGACAGCATTAAGCATGTTTCACATGCAGTTAACAGTTATCGGGCGATACTGCCTGGCCAAGAATATAAGGCTCCACCAGCACAAGAAAAGAATAATCCCTTCGATGCTACGGAGGACGATATCAGGAAGAATATCGACTTCAATGCAGGAAAGCTGGATCGACAGCTTGTTGCCCATTTTTCCGGAGTTTCACCATTAGTTGCAAAGGAAGCCGTCTACCGGGCTGGGCTTGCCAACAGCACGACCCTTCCTTCAGCATTTTTAAGTATTATCCAGGAAATCTCGGAGGAAAAATATGCCGCCACGATCAAACAAGATGGAAATAAAGAAGTTTTTTATATGCTTTCACTAGAGCATCTGACTGGCAATCAACGTACGTTTCCTTCATTGAGCGAGATGCTCGACCGCTATTACTTCGGAAAGGCAGAAAGAGATCGGGTTAAGCAAAAGAGCCAGGATGTAGAACGTTTCATTACGAATGAAATCGAAAAGAACACAAAAAAAATCGGGAAGCTCGAACGTACATTAAAAGATACGGAACGCGGGGAACAGTATCAGTTGTTCGGTGAGCTGCTTACAGCTAATCTATATCAAATGAAAAAAGGCATGAAGGAAATAGAAGTCGTCAATTATTATGATGAAGATCAAAATATGGTCACCATCCCGCTTGACCCTTTAAAAAATCCATCAGATAATGCACAAAAGTACTTCTCCAGATACCAAAAGTCCAAAAATGCAGTCGGAGTAGTGCAAGAACAAATCGAAAAAACAAAATTGGAATTGGCCTATTTTGAAGCCTTGCACCAGCAGCTTCAATCAGCGTCACCCAGAGATATAGAGGAAATTCGCGAAGAACTTCAAGAAGAAGGATACATTCGGCAAAAAAAGAAAAAAGGCATGAAAAAGCCTGCAAATGCAAAACCGCAGCTTGAAACATATTATGCTACAGATGGAGATCAGATTTTTGTCGGGAAGAATAATAAACAAAATGATTACCTAACAAATAAGTTTGCACGCCGTGATGAAATATGGCTTCATACCAAAGATATACCTGGCTCACATGTTGTCATTCGAAATGAATCGCCAAGTGAAGAAACGATAAAAGAGGCAGCCGTATTAGCAGCTTTCTTCAGTAAAGCCAAGCAATCGAGTTCAGTGCCCGTTGACTTCACACAAGTTCGCCATGTTAAGAAACCGAATGGTTCCAAGCCCGGGTTCGTGATCTATGAGCAGCAGCAGACCGTATATATTACACCTGATGCCGATACCGTCATACGCTTAAAGGAAGCGGTAAAGGAGTAAAAAAATAGAGTTGGCCCAATCCTCCGTGATTGGGTCAACTCTATTTTCATGCTGAAATCCAAGCTGTATCAGCCGGATTCTCGCGCCATTTTTTTAACTTTTCCAATTCATCTGCCGTGATGTACCCTTTTTCATTAGCGACCTTTATCAAAGTCGAGTAGTCACTCAACGAATGGTTAATAATGCCCTCAGCATCGAATTTTTCTTTTCCCTTTTCCAATTCATAAGTAAAGATCGAAACGACTCCTAGAACATCACAGCCTGCTTCCTTCAGCGCGTTAACAGCAGTTATTACACTTCCGCCGGTTGAAATCAAGTCTTCCACAACCACCACTTTTTGTCCTGGAACAGCACGGCCTTCGATTTGATTGCCCTTTCCGTGCTCCTTGGCTTTGGATCGAACATAGCACATCGGTGCATTTAATTTTTCACTTACCCAAGCTGCATGCGGAATGCCGGCAGTTGCTGTTCCTGCAATTAGTTCAGCCTCAGGGAAGTGCTGTTCAATCAATCCTTTCAATCCTTCCGCTATTTCATTACGAACCTCTGGGTACGAAAGGGTTAAACGGTTGTCACAATAAATGGGTGATTGAATTCCAGATGCCCAAGTGAATGGGTCATTCGGCTGTAGGTACACTGCTTTTATTTCCAAAAGATGTTCAGCTATCTTATTATTTAACATGATATTCCCTCCCAAGCTGCTTTCATATCCAAATACGCCCTTAATGGATCTTCCGCTCCTGTTATGGCTCTTCCTACAACGATGGCATCCGCTCCAAATTCCCTAGCCTGTTCAGGCGTGGCAATTCTCTTTTGATCATGCGTCTGTCCTCCTGCATTTCGGATTCCAGGTGTGACCGTTAAAAATTCATGACCGATGCGTTCATGTATGGTCTTTACTTCATGGGTGGAACATACGACTCCATCCAACCCTGCCTCTTTAGTAAGTTTTGCATAATGGAGGACCGAATCCTCCAGAGATCCGGCAATGTTTTGCTCAACATTCATTTGTTCTTGTGACGTGCTCGTCAGTTGGGTAACCCCTATGCATAATGGACGCTTTTTACCAGCGGACGTTCCCTTATCCAGGCCTTCGATGGCTGCTTCCATCATTTTTTGGCCACCCGCCGCATGTACATTGACCATGTCGGCACCTAAAGTTGCCAATCCTGTCATGGCCATTTTGACCGTATTTGGAATATCATGAAGCTTCAAGTCCAAAAACACATCGTGACCTTGCTCTTTTACGAAAGAGATTATTGATGGCCCATTCTGATAAAATAATTCCATCCCCACTTTTACAGCCAGTTTTTCCGAGTGGAACTGTTTTAGGAATTTCTCCGTTTGAATGAAGTCAGGGAAATCAAGAGCGATAATTAGTGACTGTTTCATTCTGCTTCCAGCTCCTTCCAGTACATTCTGAAATATGGTCAAATCCCAGCTCATCCAACAATTTCGGCAATTCTTCAATGATGGTCGGGCAAACAAAGGGATCCACGAAGTTCGCGGTTCCTACCGCAACAGCACTGGCACCCGCATAGAAAAATTCAATGACGTCTTCCGCTGTAGCGATGCCGCCCATTCCGATTATTGGAATCGACACTTGCTGGCTTACCTCATAAATCATCCGGAGAGCAACAGGTTTTATTGCAGGACCAGATAAACCTCCCGTTCTGTTCGATAGAATCGGTTTACCAGTCTTTAAATCCAACCGCATGCCGACTAATGTATTTATCATTGTCAGCCCGTCGGCCCCGCCTTCTTCTACAGCTTTGGCCATTTCCACAATATCACTGACATTCGGTGAAAGCTTCACATATACAGGAACGGAAGATACTTCCTTGACCGCCTTTGTTACCTCTTTGGCAACTTCCGGTACCGTACCGAAAGCTATGCCTCCTTCTTTTACATTCGGACAAGAGATATTCAATTCAAGTGCTTTTACATTCCCTACCTTGCTTATTTCCCTGGCAACCTTTACATAGTCAGCTATTTGAGAACCTGCAACGTTGGCGATGATGGGAACATCATACCCACCTAGCCAGGCCAGTTCTTCACTGATGACCTTTTCTAAACCTGGATTCTGCAGACCGATGGCGTTCAGCATTCCCGAAGAGGTTTCCGCAACACGCGGAGTAGGGTTACCGAACCTCGGCTCAGGAGTGGTCGCTTTGATCATGATCGCCCCAAGAATATCCAAGTCGAAAAATTGACTGTATTCACGGCCAAATCCAAAGCATCCAGATGCTGGCATGACTGGGTTTTTCAAATGTAATCCTGGTAATTCAACTGAAAGCCTGCTCATAGTACCACCTCTCCTGCCCGGAACACGGGTCCATCGCTGCATACCTTTTTATAACTGAAACCAGTTGGATCATCCCCTGTATGACACACGCAGGCAAAGCATGCACCGATGCCGCAGCCCATCCTTTCCTCAAGGGACAGGTAAAGCTTTTTCTCACGATAGCCCGCTTCCAACGCTCTTAACATTGGTGTAGGCCCGCAGGAAAAGATTGTTGCAAACTCTTGCTCAAGGTTGTCTATTACAGTCGTAACAAATCCTTTTGTCCCATATGAACCATCCACCGTGGCTATATGGGTATCACCTAATTCACTGAATTCTTTTTCGTAAAAGATGGCGGACTTGGTCTGGAAGCCCAATACATGGATTACATTTACACCTTTCGCAACCAACATCTGTGATAGTTGATACAGGGGCGGGACACCAATCCCGCCGCCAACCAATAATGCCGTTTCTCCCTTTTTGGCCTCATGAACGGGAAATCCGTTGCCAAGCGGTCCAAGAATATCGACCGCTTCCGCCTCTTTACGCTGTGATAACAGCGTCGTCCCTTTCCCTTCAGCCCGGTATATCATCGTGAACTGTTTTTCACTGCTGTTGTAAGAAGAAATTGAAATCGGGCGTCTTAACAATGGCTCAGTGCCTTCTGTTGTCTTGACTTGGACAAACTGGCCTGGTTGCTTCATCTCTGAAACCAATTCACCTTGCAAGGTAAGTTCAAAGATGGATGGGGCCAGCTCCTTATGATTTAACACCTTCATTCTTTCCTTCTTGATCATATATAGCTCACCTCACGACTTTTTTCCGTTTTTCCCATTGCTTCTGCCGAGAAGGTCATGGATTCTATCACTCTTAAAATAGCTTCTGCCGTATCAAGTGATGTTAAGCATGTCACTCCATTTTCAACCGATTCACGTCGGATTCTGAAACCATCCCGGGCCGGCTGCTTGCCTTTTGTCAAAGTATTTATGACAAATTGCGCTTCCCCGTTCCGGATAACATCCAGCAGGTTTGTACCTTCTTCGCCAATTTTACCGACAATCGCAGTCGGGATGCCCGATTGCTGCAATAGGGCCGCAGTTCCGCTGGTGGCTATCAGCTTGAATCCGATATTATGGAAACGTCTTGCTAAAAGTAACGCTTCTTGCTTATCTTTGTCCGATATCGTCAATAACACCGAACCATGCCCCTTAATTTTGAAGCCGGAAGCGACCAACCCTTTATATAAAGCCTTTTCGAGGGTGCTATCTTTCCCCATTACTTCACCAGTCGATTTCATTTCAGGTCCGAGAGAAATGTCCACGCCTCTTAATTTTGCAAAAGAGAAGACCGGCACTTTCACAAAGACCCCAGTTTGTTCTGGCACTAACCCAGATCTGTAACCTTGGCTTTCTAGTGTGTGGCCCAAGATGACCTTCGTGGCTAAGTTAGCCATCGGCACATTCGTAATTTTACTTAAGAATGGAACGGTCCGGCTCGAACGTGGATTTACTTCAATTACATACACTTCTTCATTGCTGATGACATATTGAATGTTCAAGAGACCAATTATATTCAAGCCTTTTGCCAATCGGGTCGTATAGTCGATGATTACTTCTTTTTGTTTTTCCGTTAAATTTTGCGGCGGATAAACTGCAATCGAATCACCTGAATGGACGCCGGCACGTTCGATATGCTCCATGATCCCAGGGATAACCACCGTTTCACCATCGGAAATACCATCGACTTCTATTTCCTTACCCGTTAAGTAGCGGTCTATCAGGACAGGATGATCCGGATTTATTTTCACGGCATTTTTCATGTAATGCAGCAATTCTTCTTGTTTATAGACGATTTCCATCGCTCTTCCTCCGAGAACATACGATGGCCTTACTAAAACAGGGTAACCAATATCTTCAGCGATGACGATCGCTTCATCAACCGATGTTGCGGTTTTACCCTTTGGCTGAGGAATGCCTAAATCCTTCAGTGCTTTTTCAAATTTATTGCGATTTTCCGCCCTATCCAGGTCTTCAAGTGAAGTACCAAGGATTTTCACTCCTCTTTCAACAAGACCATCTGCAAGGTTGATTGCTGTCTGTCCGCCAAACTGGACGATGACGCCTTCCGGTTTTTCCAAATCGATGACATGCATGACATCTTCAATAGTCAATGGTTCGAAATAAAGTTTGTCGGAGATACTGAAATCCGTCGAAACTGTTTCTGGATTGTTGTTGATGATGATCGCTTCATATCCAGCTTCTTTAATGGCCCATACCGAATGTACGGTCGCATAATCAAACTCTACTCCTTGCCCGATCCGAATTGGACCTGATCCCAGGACAATGACACTTTTCTTGTCGGTCACGATGGATTCATTCTCATCTTCATATGTCCCATAAAAATACGGTGTTTCCGATTCGAATTCTGCAGCACATGTATCAACCATTTTGTAAACAGGGATGATTCCTTGCTGTTTCCGGTACTCATAAACGTCAATTTCGGGAACTTCCCATATTTCCGCGATCGTTTTGTCAGAAAACCCTAGTTCTTTAGCCTTTTGCAATACTTCACAATCAAATGAATGTTCTTTAAGCTGCTTTTCAAAGTCGATTATCTTTTTCAACTTATGCAAGAAGAATAAATCGATCTGGCTCCATTCGTGGATGGTTTCGATCGTTTTGCCCCTTCTTAAAGCTTCACCGATATAGAATAACCGTTCATCTCCGGCTTTTCGGATCCGTTTCTCTATTTTTCCATCCTCAAACTCGTCATTCAAGTTAAGATGGTATATACCCGCTTCAAGGGAACGGACAGCTTTTAAGATGGATTCCTCGAATGTACGGCCGATTGCCATGACTTCTCCGGTCGCTTTCATTTGGGTCCCGAGTCTACGGTTGGCGCTTTCGAACTTATCGAAAGGCCAGCGCGGAATTTTCGTAACGACATAGTCCAGTGCCGGTTCAAAGCTGGCATAGGTTTTGCCAGTGACAGGGTTCATCATTTCATCAAGTGTCAAACCAACGGCTATCTTTGCTGCCAGCTTTGCAATTGGATACCCAGTCGCTTTTGAAGCAAGTGCCGAAGAACGGCTGACCCTTGGGTTCACTTCAATGACATAATATTGATAGCTGTTTGGATCTAGCGCAAGCTGAACATTACATCCACCTTCAATTTTCAAAGCGCGGATAATCTTCAAAGAAGTATTCCGAAGCATTTGATACTCTCTGTCACTTAATGTTTGGCTTGGTGCCGCAACTATTGAATCTCCTGTATGGACACCGACAGGATCGAAGTTTTCCATATTACAAACGACTATTGCATTATCATTGGAATCACGCATCACTTCATATTCCACTTCTTTGAAACCGGCAATGCTCTTCTCAAGCAAACATTGGTGAACCGGGCTGCTTTTCAGGCCACCCTCAACGATCTCGATAAGCTGCTCTTCGTTATCACAAATCCCACCGCCTGTTCCGCCAAGCGTGAAGGCTGGACGAACAATGACCGGATAGCCGACTCGTTCAACGAATGTATAGGCTTCTTCCAAGTTATGAATAATGTCGCTGTCAGGTACTGGTTCCCCAAGATCGTTCATTAGCGTACGGAAAAGGTCACGGTCTTCCGCTTGTTGGATAGCCGAAAGTTTGGTACCAAGAATCTGTACATTGCATTCTTCCAGGATTCCTGATTCGGCAAGCTCAACGGCCATGTTCAAGCCAGTCTGTCCGCCCAAGGTAGGTAACAGTGCATCCGGGCGCTCTTTACGAATGATTTTGCTGACAAATTCCAATGTGATCGGTTCAATATAAACCGCGTCAGCCATTTCAGTGTCTGTCATGATTGTAGCAGGGTTAGAGTTAATCAGGATCACTCGATAACCTTCTTCTTTTAAGGCTATACACGCTTGGGTTCCTGCATAATCGAACTCGGCGGCCTGTCCGATGACGATCGGACCGGAACCAATTACTAGGATGCTTTTTATATCAGTGCGTTTTGGCATGTTTTTTCCCCCTTGTTGGTTGCAGCTTCAATCATTTGTAAGAATTCATTGAATAAGTAGTTGGCATCTTCCGGACCTGGTGATGCTTCCGGGTGATATTGCACGGTGAAAGCCGGATACTTTTTATGGCGCAGTCCTTCAATCGTATCGTCATTCAATGCTGTATGTGTCACAATAAGATCTGTACTTTCTATGGAAAGCTCTTCAACTGTATATCCATGATTTTGAGATGTGATGGATACTTTTCCGGTACGAAGGTCCCTGACCGGATGATTCGAACCTCGATGGCCGAATTTTAATTTTGCTGTATCCGCCCCGTTTGCAAGTGCGAATAATTGATGTCCTAAACAGATTCCGAATAACGGCACTTGCGTTTGGATTGTCCGGATCATTTCGAGCGTCTCAAGAACACTTTTCGGATCTCCAGGACCGTTTGAAAGCATCACGCCATCCGGATGATATTGCATCACTTCTTCGGCCGTGACGTTATAAGGCACAACCACGACATCACAGCCGCGCTTCGTCAACTCACGTAAAATCCCATGCTTCATGCCGTAATCTACAAGAACTACCCGCGGGCCTCTGCCCGGGCTGGAATAAGGTGCTTTTGTTGAAACCTGTTTTACCTGATTAGAAGGAATCACCGTTGCTTTCAATTGGGAAACCACTTCATTTGCATCTTTATTGATATTGCAAAGTGCCCCTTTAAGTGCACCTGATTTCCTGATGATTCTTGTCAGCTTTCTCGTATCGATTCCGCTAATTCCAGGTATGTTCTTCATTTTCAAATATTCATCTAGTGATAATTGGTTTCGCCAGTTGGAAGGATGTTCTGCTGTTTCCTTAACGACGAATCCTGCTATGGCTGGATTGATGGATTCAAAGTCATCCCGGTTTATCCCGTAGTTCCCGATTAATGGATACGTAAGTGTAACGATTTGACCGCAATACGATGGATCGGATAGAATCTCTTGGTATCCCGTCATTCCTGTGTTAAAAACGACTTCACCTATTTTTTCTACGTACCCTCCGAATGCTTCCCCAAGGAATACTGTCCCATCTTCTAAAATTAGCTGTCTTTTCATCCTTGAACACGTCCTTTTTCCCAAGCTATTTTTCCTTGTGCAATCGTCATGACTGGCCAGCCATAACATTTCTTTTCATTAAAAGGTGTATTTTTCCCTTTTGAAGCAAACTCTTCAGCATTGATTTCTTTTTCCGTTTCCAAATCGATGAGTACGATATCCGCAGTAGCACCTTCTTTTAGCTCTCCATAAGGAAGGGAGAAACTTTCAGATGGTTTGATTGTCATGAAATCGATCAATTGCTTTAATGTTATGATGCCCTTTTTAACCAATTCGGTGTAAAGCAGCGGGAAGGCGGTTTCCAATCCTACTATTCCGAAAGGAGCCAGCTGCATTCCCTGCGCCTTTTCCTCTGCCGTATGCGGGGCATGGTCTGTTGCTATGAAATCGATGGTTCCGTCAAGCAGTCCTTCAATCAACGCGTCCCGATCTTCACGGCCCCTTAATGGCGGGTTCATTTTATAATTCGCATCAAGTCCCGGTATATCATCTTCACACAATAATAAGTGATGCGGTGTAACTTCGGCTGTAACTCGAATACCTGCACGTTTTGCATCCCTTACCGTCCTTACCGATTCCTTAGTGGATATATGGCACACGTGATAATGGCAGTTAGCCGCTTCGGCAAGAAGGATATCCCGGGCGATATGTACCGCTTCACATGCCGACGGAATTCCATTGATTCCCTGTTCTTTTGAGAATCTTCCTTCATGGACGGAGCCTTTATTGATTAAGCTATTGTCTTCACAATGAGCTACTATGGCCATATCTTGAGCGGCTGCCCGTTTCATCGCTTCCAGCATCATCCCGGCTTCTTGAATTCCTACGCCGTCGTCCGTAAAGGCGAAAGCACCCGTTTGTTTTAATGAAGCAAAGTCGGTCAGCTCCTTGCCTGCTTCCCTTATCGTAATGGATGCATATGGGAGTACCCTGACATGAGCCGTTTCTTCAATCTTCCTGTTAAGCGCCTCAAGGTTCTCCACTGTATCAGGAACTGGCCTTGTATTCGGCATCGCCGCTACCGTAGTGAAACCGCCTCTTGCCGCTGCAAGCGTCCCGCTTGCGATCGTTTCTTTATGTTCACCGCCAGGTTCGCGTAAATGGACATGCAGGTCAACGAATCCTGATGTAATAAGTAACCCTTCAGCGTCAACTACCTTACAATTTTCCGTTGCCAGGTTTTCGCCGATTTTTGTGATGACCTTGCCTTCCATTTCAATGTCCGCTTTTTTGAATGAGTTTTGATTATCTAGCAATACTCCATTTTTGATTACTGTTTTCATGAGTGTTTCCCCCTTCGGATTGTTCAAGCACATTTTTTAATACGGCCATTCTAATGAACACGCCATTCTCCATTTGTTTAAAAATTCTTGAGCGGCTGCATTCGACTAAATCACTGTCTATTTCAACACCGCGGTTTATTGGTGCAGGATGCATGATGATCGCACCCGGTTTCATATTTTCTTCACGTTGTTTGGTCAGGCCGAAACTTTCCAGATAATCTCCATTTGCCTGATCGTATTTTTCAATATGCCTTTCATGCTGTATTCTGAGCAGCATGACCACATCCGAGGTAGCTACCGCATGATCGATGTCCTCATACCTTCCTAAACTGTTTGTTCTGTCAAACCATTCAGGCGGGCCCGAAAATACGACATTCGCTCCTAAGCGGGTCAATGCTTCTGCATTCGATTTCGCAACCCGACTATGCCTCACATCACCAATTATGGCAATCTTCAGACCTTTGAAACTTTTAAACTCTTGTTTTATCGTCAATAGGTCCAGTAATGATTGGGTTGGATGATTTCCGCAGCCATCCCCTGCATTGATTATTGGAATCCCGATCTTCTCATTCAATTCGTCAAAATAATTATCCTGTTCATGACGGATGATCAAGGCATTTACACCTATTGCTTCTAGTGTTTTAACAGTGTCATATAAGGTTTCACCTTTTAACACGGAGGATGTACCCGCATCAAAAGGAATGACCTCAAGTCCCAATTTTCTTTCAGCCATTTCAAAGCTTGATTTTGTACGTGTACTTGGTTCAAAGAAGAGATTGGCAACTGTGGTCTGCTGCTTTGGATTCCAGCTAGATCCGTTGGCAAAACACTCTGCCTCATGTAAAATTCTTTCAATATCGGTTAAAGTCAATTCATTCATGGTCAATAATTTTTTCATCGAACCTGCTCCTTTCACATTTGTGATGCGGGGCATAAAAAACACCCCGCCATTAAGGACAGGGTGTAGGTCATAAAGAGTGTGAGGTCACGGAATGGTTTACACTTTATCCCGTTCTCATTCTTTACAGCAACACCCTTTTAAGCCTCTCTGGACTTCTTTTAAAAGGTGATTTATTGTTTTGATGCAGTATCTTATTTTTCAAATATATCTCCGGATATTTTTTCACGGTCCGGAAGAATCAAGTTAAGAAGGATTCCGACGATGGCTGAAAGTGCCATTCCGGAAAGCGATACCGTTTCCGATAGTTGTACGAACGCTCCTCCGATTCCTAACACCAGGATGACTGAAGCTATCATCAGGTTTCTTTTCTTGTCAAAATCGACCTTATTATCAATCAGCATCCTTAACCCGCTTGATGCGATGATACCGAAGAGCAAGATGGAAATGCCGCCCATCACCGCGCTGGGTATCGAGCTGATCACTGCTGAAATCTTACCGTTAAAGCCAAAGATGATTGCTGTTAATGCTGCCCCGCCGATGATATACACACTGTACGCCTTTGTCATCGTCAGGACCCCAATATTTTCACCATATGATGTCAGCGGCGGACCACCGATGAAGGAACCAATCATGATTCCTGCTCCATCCCCTAAAATCGAGCGATGCAAACCGGGCTTTTCCAAAAAGTTTCTGCCGACTACTTTGCTCAGAACCATTTGGTGACCAATATGTTCTGATAAAGTTACGATGGCGACGGGTACCATGATGGCAATGACCTCCCATGAGAAGGTCGGTGTATAGGTTACATATGGCAACATGAAGTCAGGCATTTCCCACCATTGTGCTGATTTGATCGGTTCATAATCTATTATTCCTGCAACAGCCGAACAGGCGTAGCCCACTATGATTCCCATTAAAATCGGGATCAAGTTAATGAATCCTTTAAAGAACACGTTACAGATGATGGTTACCGCTAAAGTGATCAGCGCTATAACTATATATGTGACGCTGTATTTATCTTGTGGATCATACATTGCCATGTCCACGGCCGTTCCGGCAAGGCTTAATCCGATTACGATGATGACTGGGCCCACCACAACCGGAGGAAGTATATTCATTAACCAGCGCAATCCGACTTTTTGGATAATCAATGCTACTATCCCATATATGAACCCTGCTGCAAAACAGCCGATCATGGCCGCCTCCGGACCACCTAATGCCTTTGCCGCGATGATCGGCGTAATGAAAGCGAAAGATGACCCGAGATAAGCTGGTATCTGACCTTTGGTTATCAATAAGTATGAAAGTGTGCCCAACCCGCTTGAAACCAGCGCTACCGCTGGGCTTAACCCTACCAAGAATGGCACCAGCACCGTTGCACCGAACATGGCGAACAAATGCTGGATGCTTAACGTAATCCACTGGCCAGCCTTTGGTACGTCCTCAACATCCAGTACGATGTCTCTTTTCGTTTCTTCCATTTCCGTATCCCCCTCATGAAAATTCCATCAAAACTGCAAAAACCCTCTTTGCAGGTATACAAAGAGGGTTTCTCAGAAGGCGAATGCCTTTGCATAGGCATAGCTCTCCCGATTGACTCCCCTTTGCCAGCCTCTCTGGACTGTCTTTAAAAGGGTAATATGAAATTTTCATGTTGTTTAGTTTTCTAATATAGTAACTTGATCTATTTCATCTACTTCTGTTAATGTAACGGTAATTTTTTCAGATTGGGAAGTCGGAACGTTTTTGCCGACGAAATCCGCTCGAATCGGCAATTCCCTATGTCCCCTATCCACTAATACGGCAAGCTGGATCTGCGAAGGTCTTCCCAAATCCACCAGAGCATCCATTGCCGCTCTAACGGTTCTGCCTGTGAAAAGAACATCATCCACTAAAATCACTTTCTTGTCAGTGATATTGACCGGAATGTCTGAACCTTTTACGATGGGTTCCCCATCATTGGTCTTTTTCGAAAGGTCATCGCGATAAAGCGTAATATCCAGTTCACCCAGTTCTATTTCCTTGCCTTCTATTTGATTGATGCGCTTTGCAAGTCGGTCAGCGAGGAAAATCCCGCGTGTACGTATCCCGATTAAGACGCAATCTTCTATACCCTTATTTTTCTCAATAATTTCATGGGCAATTCTCGTCAAGGCTCTGCTAATGGCCTTCTCATCAAGTACTATGGCTTTCTCATTCAACACGTCGGCCACCCCGATTCCATTTTTCTGATAGGTCAATTTCAACAAAAAATCCTCATGCCAAGAAGGCATGAGGATTTTATCGCCATGGGCATAATTATCCCATTTTGCGTATCCGTTTCCTTCTCAGTCTCTCTGAACTGTGTTAAAGGTTCTTATTAAGTTGTTATTATAATATATCAGAAAAACGAATTTGTCAATCCTTACTTCTACGCAATTGATTAATTAGATTTTCTAACTCTTCCGGAGTCGGAGCTTCGAATTCCATATACTCATTTGTACGAGGGTGAATGAAACCTAGAAGTCCGGCGTGCAATGCTTGTCCATCTAATTTCAGGGTCTTTTTCGGACCATATTTAGGATCACCCGCTAGAGGGAAGCCAATGTATTTCATGTGAACACGAATTTGATGTGTCCTTCCTGTTTCAAGCTGGCATTCCACTAAAGTGAAATCCTTGAAGCGTTCGATGACCCGGAAATGCGTGACAGCATTTTTGGCATTCGAATCTGTGACAGTCATGCTTTGGCGATCTTTTTTATCGCGGCCTATCGGTGCATCGATCGTTCCGAAGTCATGTGGGATCACACCATGAACTACAGCTTGATACTTACGGGTAACCGTTTTGTCCACAAGCTGCTGTACCAGTTTTTCATGTGCCATATCATTTTTGGCAACCATCAATAGACCTGAAGTATCTTTATCGATTCGATGGACGATTCCAGGCCGCATGACACCGTTGATTCCAGAAAGGTCCTTGCAGTGTGCCATCAATCCATTTACAAGCGTACCGGATACATGTCCAGGTGCAGGATGGACGACCATACCGCTCGGTTTATTAACCACAAGTACATCTGCATCTTCATAATAGATATCCAAATCCATTTCCTCTGCTACCGCATCCAATTCCTCAAGTTCAGGAATCGTCACTTCGATTGTATCGCCAGGAACAGCTTTGTAATTCGTCTTTATCGCCGTGCCATTTACCAAAACATGATCATCCTTAATCCATTGCTGGACCTGAGTACGTGACCATTCCTCATTCAAAGTGGAAAGAGCCTTATCAATCCTGACTCCTTTTAGTGTTTCATCGATGCTGTATAACCTTTTATCCATTATCTTTCTCCTTAGCGTTTTTTTCTTCTAAAAACATATGAATCACGAGCAGTCCGACACCAATTGAAAGCGCAGCATCAGCAACATTAAATACCGGGAAACTGTAGCTGAAAATATAGGTATGAACGAAATCCACCACTTCCTGACGAACAACACGATCGATGAAATTACCAATCGCACCGCCTAGCATGAGAGCAAGTGCAGCTCCAAGCAAAACGCTTTCCTTCGCCATTTTCTGAATATAATAGACAAGTCCAATAATGACAGCGATGGTGATGATGTAGAAAAACCACATTTGACCTTGTAGAATTCCCCATGCTGCCCCACGATTACGATGCGAGGTGATATATAGAAGGTTTTCAATAATTTCAATGCTTTCTCCGTACTCCATTTTTTTCACAATCATCCATTTTGTCAGCTGATCGAGAGCTATGACCAAAAGGGCAATCAAATAATAAAACACATTTTTTCCCCCAAACTAATCAAATCTTCACTTTTGAATTGTAGCATAAACTAGAAATAATGACTAATCCGAAAAGCAGAATCTGCTGTCGGTACCTGAAGAATATAGGGCAGATTGAATAAAGGCAATTCCCTATGGAGGTTAAACACAAAAAAGCCGGTCCCTTCATGAAGGGACCGGCTTTCCTTTTTTGAATTATTGATTCACATAATGCTCTTTCACGACTGTAGCACAACGCGGGCAAAGTGTCGGATGTTCTTCCACTTGACCTACTTCCTTCGAAACATTCCAGCAACGTTCACACGTTTCACCTTCTGCTTTTGTAACAAGGATCGCTATATCCTCAAGTTTAACCGCTTCTGCCGGGGCACTTGCCACATCACCAGCGATTTCGAATTCGGATACGATGAATAGCTGTTCAAAGCTTTCCTTGATGCCATCAAGCAGATTCTTCGTCTCTTCATTAACATAGACCATCACTTTAGCGTTCAGTGATTTTCCGATGACCTTCTGGTTACGGGCTTCTTCTAATGCTTTAAGTACATTATCACGGACATCCATGAACGCCGTCCATTTTTCTTCAATGACTTCAGCATCATCAATTGAAATTTCTTCAGGCATCAATGTCAGCTGTACACTTTCTTCCGTTACACCCGGAATGAACGCCCATACTTCATCAGCTGTATGCGAAAGGATCGGTGACACCAATTTCGTTAAGCTGACCAATGATTCGTAAAGGACCGTTTGAATGGCCAAACGCTCTTTACCATTTGGTGCTTCACAATAAAGAATGTCTTTTGCATAATCAAGGTAGAATGAACTTAAATCCTGTGTACAGAAATTATTGACCATATTATAAATTGTAGCAAACTCATAATTTTCATAACTTAACTTCGACTGTTTGATCAGTTTATTCAATTTAACCAGCATGTATCGATCGACTTCAGGCAATTCTTGAACTGCCACTTTATCGGTTTTTGGATTGAATCCATCCAAGTTCCCTAACAGGAAGCGGAATGTATTACGGATTTTACGGTAAACTTCCGAAACTTGTTTTAAAATAGGATCGGAAACCCTGACATCCGATTGGTAATCCACCGAAGCTACCCAAAGGCGTAAGATATCTGCTCCAAGTTGGTTCATGACCTTTGATGGCAGCACAACGTTCCCAATTGACTTACTCATTTTACGGCCTTCTCCATCCAATGCGAACCCGTGGCTAAGTACACCTTTATATGGCGCTTTGCCTGTAACCGCAACACTTGTAGAAAGTGATGAGTTAAACCAGCCGCGATATTGATCGGAACCTTCTAAATAAAGGTCAGCAGGACGCTGCAAGTCATCTCTTTCTTCAAGTACCGCTTGATGGGAAGAACCGGAATCGAACCATACGTCCATGATATCCGTTTCTTTCGTGAAAATACCATTCGGGCTGCCTTCATGTGTATAGCCTTCAGGCAGAAGTTCTTTCGCTTCACGCTCAAACCAGATGTTTGAACCGTGTTCGCGGAATAGGTTTGAAATATGGTCGATGGTTTCATCCGTAATAATCGGCTCGCCATTTTCTGCATAAAACACTGGAATTGGCACGCCCCAAGCGCGTTGGCGGGAAATACACCAATCCCCGCGGTCACGAACCATATTGAATAGGCGCGTTTCGCCCCAAGCCGGTACCCATTTGGTTTCTTCAATCGCTTCCAGAAGCTCACTGCGGAAGTCTTTGATTGAAGCGAACCATTGTGCTGTTGCTCGGAAGATCGTCGGCTTCTTCGTCCGCCAGTCATGTGGGTAAGAGTGCGTAATGAACGTCAAGTTCAATAACGCGCCTGCTTCAGTTAATTTTTCGGTAATTGGTTTATTCGCTTGATCATAAAATAATCCGGCAAATTCCCCTGCCTCTTCCGTCATGACTCCTTTTTCATCTACAGGACAAAGTACGTCCAAGCCATATTTTTGCCCAATGATAAAGTCATCTTCACCATGGCCAGGCGCCGTATGAACACAGCCCGTTCCAGCTTCAGTCGTTACGTGCTCACCTAACATCACTAAAGATTCGCGGTCATAAAGAGGATGTTTGGCAACAGCGCGGTCCAACTCGCTACCTTTTACCGTTTTTTCGATAGACGGGTTTTCCCAGCCTAATGTTTCCGTTACCGATTCAAGCAGTGCCTCAGCAAGTAAGAATTTTTCATTTTCGACAGCCACTACTACGTAATTTAATTGCGGATGCAATGAGATACCAAGATTGGCAGGAATCGTCCATGGAGTTGTCGTCCAGATGATGATTTTGACGCCTTCATCGATTACACCTTTGCCATCCGTGACTTCAAAAGCAACATAGATCGACGCAGAGCGTTTGTCTTGATATTCAATTTCAGCTTCGGCTAGCGCTGATTCACTTGAAGGGGACCAGTAAACAGGTTTTTTCCCTTTATAAATGTAGCCCTTTTTCGCCATTTCACCGAATACCTTGATTTGCTGCGCTTCATATTCAGGCTTTAATGTGATATAAGGATTATCCCAATCACCACGGACCCCTATTCTCTTAAACTGCTCACGTTGATTGTCAATCTGACCATAAGCATACTCTTCACAAAGCTTTCTGAATTCGGCAACGCTCATTTCTTTCCGTTTCACGCCTTTTTTCGTCAATGCCGTTTCGATTGGAAGCCCATGCGTATCCCAGCCAGGTACATATGGTGCTTGAAAACCGCTCATCGATTTAAATCGGACAATGAAATCCTTTAAAACCTTATTCATTGCATGGCCCATATGGATATCGCCATTGGCATATGGAGGTCCATCATGCAAAATGAATAAAGGACGTCCTTCCGTTTGTTCTTGCACTTTTTTATAGATGTTCATTTCTTTCCATTTTTCTTGGATTTCCGGTTCACGTTTCGGTAAATTCCCCCGCATTGGAAATTCAGTTTTAGGCATCAATAAGGTATCTTTGTATTCCATCATAAAATCCTCCATCCGTCTTTTAAAAAAATTCATTCGAACCGATGACTTGATATCCGGCCAAAATAAAAAGCCCTCTCATCCCTGAAAAAGGGACGAGAAAGCTTTGCTTCCCGCGGTACCACCCTGGCTAGAAAGATCCACATAGTGAATCCAACCTCTCGAGCATTCGTAACGTGAATGAAACGCTTCATTTACTTGCTGCCTAGGCAGTTTCAACTCAGAACTCAAGGGTGATCTTCAATATCTTCGCTTATTCCGGGCTTTCACCATCCCCGGTTCGCTAAAAATAAGTGTGTGAAGAATTTACTTTCCCTGTCATCGTCTAATTTCATAATGAATAGTATTGTTAAAAAATTATATGCGAAAAAAGTGTTCAAAGTCAAGGAATCGTTTAAATTTCCTCTTCCACTCTCTCATTTAATTCTATTTCAGTCGCATCCACTTCATAATCCAGAAGATGATCCCAATCGTCATTATCCAGCAAATCCAGCTGTGCACCGACAAGCATTTTGAAACGTGTCCGGAATACTTTGGATTGCTTTTTCAAATCCTCAATATCCATCGCTATTTTCCTTGCTTTCACAAGTGACTCATTGACGATCCTGTCAGCATTTTTCTCTGCTTCCTTTATGATCAGTTTCGCTTCTTTTTGGGCATTGCGCCTTAATTCTTCGGCTGCTTCCTGAGCGACAATAATCGACTTGTTAAGTGTACCCTCAATTGTCGTAAAATGTCCCAAACGATCAAAAGTCTCGTTCAGTTTATCTTCAAGTTCTTTCTTCTCCCTCAAAATCAGTTCATAATCTTTAATGACCTGGTCGAGAAATTCATTTACTTCATCTTCATCATACCCACGAAATACTTTGTTAAATTCCTTGTTATGTATATCTATCGGGGTTAAGGGCATTACGGCACCTCCAGAACGGTTTCTACTCTAGTATGTTAAAACTCTATATTCGACAATAAATTTATAAATCCTGCTTTTTATTGAATTATTTTTGTCTGCCTAACGAGATTCTCCACTTATCCTTCTTGGTTTTCCCATCGATTGAAGCTATTTTACACCTGCCAAAACCTCTGATGGAAAGTGTGTCACCTTCACGGCATTCTTCCGAAACGTTTTCCGTTTGCTTGAAATTCACCTTTACTTTTCCTGACGTTATCAAGGCCTGCGTCTTTTGACGGGACATATTCAGGACGGACGATAGCACACTGTCAAGTCTAAGGGAACTGACGGTGGTTACTTGCTCTTCCCATTTTTCCTTAACTTGAACGATATTCTCGATTGGAAGCCGTTTGATGGAAACGGAAGCGTTACCTATTTTCTCAAGATTTCCAGTGAGATATGAATCCATCTCTTCGGCAGCTATAAATTGAATATGCTCCTCCGTCACTATTATATCACCAAATTTTTCACGCTTTACCCCAAGTGACATCAAGGTTCCAAGTATTTGCCTATGTTCAAGCGTTACAAATTTTTTTGGATAGGAGATATCGTATAAGGAGATATTGAAATCCGATGGATCAGGAGAGTAATAATCAGGATAGATAAGCACACGTTTTCGCTCTACGAAATCGCTTCCGCCATTGAATTGCAGTTTCACATCCGGATCATTCCCAATTAAGGAAGTAAGGATTTCCTGCTGACGCGGATCAAGAAAATCAGATAGTTTCGGAGCGTAGGAATTTTTAACCTGATCAATCCAATTCATAGCCTGGTCAATAAAATCTTTTTCCTCCGGCCTGAAATGCTGATAAATACTCATGATTGAATAAATGCTCCTTAGTTATCAAATTAATGGTCGATCATAAGGAATGAATTAAATTCATTCTGCGTTGCTACTACACAGCGGAGGATCTTCCGACTGTGTAGTAAGATGCATGTCAGGTTAATTGTCGATCATCCTATCAAAGTCTGTAAGTAATAGATCCCATAACCGCTGGCAAAATTAAGAACCAGCAAGGCCACAAGTGGTGAAAGATCGATCATGCCAAGCGTCGGAATGAACTTTCTGAACGGTTCTAAATATGGTTCGCAAATCTTTTCCAGAAATTGACCAATCGACGTCTCCCTTGCATTGGGGAACCATGACATCAATATGTAAACGATTAATGCCATTGAATAAATTTCAATTAAATAATATAAACCCTGAAGCACTAAACCCATTAACCATTACCACCTCGCTTCTTCGTACTCCTCTTCGGCGGCGAAGCCGGTAATATTACCGGAAACATCGACGTTGTCCGGGGTACATAAGAATATATCTGTTCCGATTTTTTGGATATCCCCGCTGATTGCATAGACAGTCCCACTTAGAAAATCGATGATTCGCTTTCCTTGGTCATGCTGGATTCGTTGAAGGTTCACGACTACAGCACGCCTGTTTTTTAAATGGTCAGCTACCTCCTGGGCTTCTGCATAAGCACGAGGCTCCAATAATACTACTTTAGAAGATTTCTGTACGCTTTGCAAACTTACGATATTCTGATTTGTATTATTCCCTGCAGAAGCTGACTGCTGCTGTTTAGCTGACTTCACGACTTTTGGTTCAGCCTCCTCTTCTTCCACTACTTCATCCCTGTACTCATACTCATCATCCAGCGCGAAATAAGATTTAAATTTTGATACGAACGACATCTATTGCGTACCTCCTTAAAATTATTCGCCTACAAGTGCTGTACCAATCCTGACCATTGTAGCGCCTTCTTCAATGGCAATCATGAAATCATTGGACATTCCCATGGACAATTCAGTGCAGGGGGCATGCTTCAACGCTAAATTTTGTATTTCAACCTGGATGCCCTTCAGTTTCCGGAAGCATTCCCGCAAAACCTGTTCATCATCGGTCAATGGAGCCATCGTCATCAATCCTGCAACATTCACCTTATCAAAGTCGGATAACCCTTTTATGAAATCCATTGTCGCGTCAGGATCCAGACCATGTTTTGATTCCTCACCAGAAACATTCACCTGCACTAAACAGTTTATCGGCTCTTTTGCGCGCTTTTGAATTTCTTCTGCCAAAGAAATGCGATCCAATGAATGGATATACGAGATTTTATCGATGACATTCTTTACTTTGCGTGTTTGCATGGAACCAATATAATGCCAGGTGGGCTTGTCCTTGAGCACTTCATATTTAGTCAAAAGCCCTTCGTCACGGTTTTCACCCAAATCGAGTATTCCCGCTTCCAAAGCTTCATTCGCTCTCTCGACCGAAACATATTTCGTTACTGCGATCAACTTTATCGCTTCGCGGTCCCTTCCACTATTTTCACATGCTCTATTTATTTTTTCTTCGATGTTTTTTAAATTGTCCACTACTTTCACTATTACTCTAAATCCTCCTTCCAACCGATAAAGCTCATCAATCTGCCTGTCTTCCCGTTATCACGGCGATGTGAAAAAAACAATTCATGATCACAGCTTGTACAGTATGATGTAACGTCGATCTGACTTTTTGGAATTCCTGATTTTTGAAGAATCAATGCATTAAGTTGCTTAAGGTCTAACTGATATTGTCCTTCACTGATTAAATTATAGGGCTTTTCGTCAATATCTACCAGCAAATTCTGCACTAAATCCATGACATAATCATCAACTACATAGCATTTCGAACAAATCGACGGTCCAATAACAGCAAATATCTCACTTGCTTTTATACCCTCACTAAGCCAAGCCTCAACCATTTTTCGTGCAATTCCATTAACGGTACCCTTCCAGCCTGCATGTGCCACCCCAATCATACCATGCGCCGGAGCAAGAAAGTATAAGGGCACGCAGTCTGCATAGCATAGGGTCAATAGAGCGTTTTGGTCCTTCGTATAGAAGCCGTCAGTCGCTTTAAAGGCAGAATCATAATCCATAGCACCTCTCCCGCCATCACGGCTGGTAACTTGACGGATTTTCGTTTCATGTGTCTGCTCGGCACCTATCCATTCATTAAGCGGAAACATCAGCTTATCGGCTATGATCCTGCGGTTTCCCTGGACATCTTCAAGTTTATCACCGACATGAAAACCGGTATTCAATGTTTGAAAATCACCTGTACTGACTCCCCCATTTTTTGTGGTGAAGCCCGCTACGAGCTGGAGATTTTTTTGTCTCCAGCTGTCAATGAGCATATATTGATCTTTTATTAAAACAAATGGCTCTTTCATGCTATAAACCTCTTTATTTTTAGTCTAGTGTATCATATATTTGCGCCATGCACCTTAAAACCGTTCATCTTTCAGTTCTGCTTGAAATACCGTCTGATGTTCAACAAGTATGACATCTGCACCGATTTTTTTTATTTTGCGCCACGGAATCACAATATCCTGATCCCTGCCAAAAAAACCCATCAATCTGGTTCCATTCGAAACGACGATGGCCTCTATTTTCCCCGTGGCCGTATTGATTTCAAGATCTGACATATTACCTAATTTCTTACCATCCGCTATATTGACGATATCCTTAATTTGAAATTCGGAAATCCTGGTCACATCACTCAGCTCCTCAAAATTTCATCATAGATGAAGGTCCTATTCCTATGTATATGACATGATGCGCTCAAGGATGAAGAATACGATAAATAAACGTCCATTCGATTCACGGAAGGGCTTTTCTACAAAATAAAAAAGCCGCTATGGATAAGTAGCTGATAAGCGGGTATCGACATTTTTGCCCTACCCGCTTCAGCTAACTACTTCTCATGCTCAGCTTCTACTGTTGGATATTTTTATTCATTTGCTTGATTGCCGCTTTTTCCAATCGGGAGACCTGTGCTTGTGAAATGCCGATTTCCTCGGCTACCTCCATTTGCGTCTTCCCTTGGAAAAACCGTTTACGAAGGATCATTTTTTCCCGGTCATTCAACCGTCTCATGCCTTCATTTATAGCTATTTCATCAATCCAGGTACTATCTTTATTTTTTTCATCACTCAGTTGGTCGAGTACATAAATCGGATCCCCGCCATCATTATAAATAGGTTCAAAAAGTGAAACTGGATCTTGTATAGCATCTAGTGCAAAAACAATTTCTTCATGAGGTACTTCCAACACCTTGGCGATTTCTTCAGCTGTCGGCTCACGAAGGGTCTGGCTTATGAGCTTCTCTTTTACCTGCAAAGCTTTGTAAGCGATGTCTCTTAAAGAACGGGATACCCGAATTGGATTATTGTCACGAAGATATCTTCTGATTTCTCCAATAATCATCGGTACAGCATACGTTGAAAACTTAACATTTTGACCTAGGTCAAAGTTATCTATCGACTTCATCAACCCTATACAGCCTACCTGAAATAGATCATCTACATACTCTCCCCGATTGTTGAAGCGTTGAATGACGCTTAGAACGAGTCGAAGATTCCCGTTTACCAGTTTCTCTCTTGCTGAAATATCGCCATCTTGCAGTTCTTTAAAGAGTTTTCTCATTTCTTCATTCTTTAAAACCGGTAATTTTGATGTATCCACACCGCAGATTTCAACCTTATTACGAGACAAAATTATTCCCTCCTCACAGGAGCGCTGTACAAAAAACAGTATCTCCGCGGGAGGAAAAAATATGCACATGGCTAGAATAGAAATCCGCCATTATTTTTCAATATAGCTACCAAAGTATTGATTTGATTGACATTTAAGCGAAATTATTTTTTTACACCATTTTATTAAATTCTTTACGAAGCCTCTTAATAATCCTTTTTTCCAAACGCGAAATGTAAGATTGGGAAATCCCCAGCATGTCGGCAACGTCCTTTTGGGTTTTTTCTTCTCCGCCCGCAAGTCCAAAACGGAGTTCCATTATCTGTTTTTCACGCTCGGATAACTGTGTAAGTGCTTTTGTCAGCAGCTTACGGTCAACGTTTGCCTCAAGATCTTTCGTGATAATGTCATCGTCCGTTCCAAGTACATCGGATAACAGAAGTTCATTCCCATCCCAATCAATATTCAAAGGTTCATCAAAAGAAACTTCAGAACGGATTTTGTTATTTCTGCGTAAATACATTAATATTTCATTCTCGATGCATCTCGAAGCATATGTAGCCAGTTTTATTTTCTTCTCAGGATTGAATGTATTCACAGCTTTGATTAAACCTATGGTACCAATGCTGATTAAATCTTCAATATTGATGCCGGTGTTTTCGAATTTCCTGGCAATATAAACCACCAGCCTTAAATTACGTTCAATCAAGATCGAGCGTGCAGCTTCATCGCCATTGGGTAATTTATTGATCAGTATTGCCTCTTCTTCCTTTGAAAGGGGAGGCGGCAGTGCCTCACTCCCTCCTATATAAAATATTTCGTCCGTTTTCAATCCGAGCTTGAACAATAGTTTGTACCAAAAATAAGTGAGCCGAAGAATGAATTTCTTCAAAATAATTCTCCCTTCTAATAAACGGATTATGGGTCAAATTTAAGAGTGAATCGATGGTTCAGGAGGCATTTTGCACCGGTATCCCGGTTAACATTTTCGGGTGAACGATAGATTGATAGCTATTGTCTGGAGAGAGTTGCTGAAAGGTAAACGAAACGAGACCCTGCTTGACGTGAAATTCCTTTTCTCCTTGAACGATTTTGATGTAATCCGGTTTGATTGCGGTTAACAGCTGATGTTCATGACCCACGACTTTATAAGGGATGACACGCATTCTTCCTGTCCATGAATATTCGGGCTGCTCTTCCTGACTAATCAGGTTATCAGGGTTTTTAAAAAGCTCCAGCATATCGTCCGGAATTCCTGCTTCCCCGCCAGAAAGAGAGATGATCATTACTGGGGAACGTGTAATCGGGTCATATAGTTGATTGCCGCTATCCACCAATCCATGAAATTTTCCTTCGAAGTCAGAAATTTTAACCGAGACCGAAACCATTTGTTCATGTGTAAGTTTTGTCATCTCCATTCCTTCAAGTGTTCGCTTGGAAAATTGCCATGCGAGCGGGAACCCGATCATTACGAATATCCAGCTGACAGGATCCCCAAAACGGTTGATTCCTGCATATTGACCAGGGTCCTTTGACACGATTTGGAATTCAAATAGGTAATGTAGTCCCAGAAGGATTCCTCCCGATAAAAACGTCACGAAATATAAAGTGGCCACCGATTTCATGAAAAGTTTTAACCTATTAAACCCAAAGGTTGCCAGCACCATGACCAGGGATACTAAAATCTTCATATACACTCGGTCGGCAATTGCATAAAAAGGAGTGAATGCCAATACGATAATGAAGGAACCAATCAGCCCGCCGATGCATACCCGCCAAAGAGCTACCCTTCGTTTGAGAATAATTGCGGTCCAATATAAAAGGAGGCAGTCAAATAACCAATTCAACAACCAGATCACATCTAAATATAAAGTCAAAAACCCTCCCCTCCTTTTATGAACTAACCTTCCACTAGCAAAAAGTATAGCGTACCTGCCCTTAGAAAGTGTGTCACTTTTTGTACTGAAAACTTAAGAGTTTTTCAGTCATTTTTACCCTTTTTGTAGAAAAACAGCTATTGATATTTTCATTACAGTCATGGAGACTATCCTGCTCCCTTTTACTTCTGTCGATTTATGTTATAAAAGTTTAATAATTTATTGCTCTCATCTTTTTGGATTCCTTCTGCCAAGGCGAACCGTCAGATACCGCTGAGGGACATGCAGGCAAGAACAAAGATACTATTATGCAGATTGCGTCCTGCACTTCGGTCAGAGTGATAAAGCTGAAGAATGCCCCCATTATGATTGGACACTACTGCTTTTAAGGAATTCATTTAAACGACAAAAAACCGTCCCCAAATGGGGACGGCATGTGACGTCGATATTAACGGCGTCTATTACGGTTACGGAGGAATGTTGGAATATCCAAGGCCTCGTCACCTTGATTGGCATTACGTGCAGGCTGTTCATTGACTTCTTCCCTTTTCACTTCCCGCTTCACGTTTTGCTGTGGCGTTTGTTGTTGTGTCTGAGGTCTTGATTGCTGCTGTTGTCCGAGTGTTGGACGTCCAGTAGGCCGTATTGAAGCTTCAACCTCGTTAAAGCCTGTTGCAATTACCGTAACGACGATTTCATCTTTTAAGTTTTCATTGATAACCGAACCAAAGATCATGTTTACGTCTTGATCGGATGCAGTAGCCACGATATCGGCCGCTTCCTGGACTTCAAATAGACTTAGGTTCGTACCACCGGTAATATTCATCAGTACGCCTTGGGCACCATCAATCGATGTTTCAAGCAACGGACTGGAAATGGCTTTTTTCGCCGCTTCCGCCGCACGGTTTTCCCCTGAGGAGATCCCGATTCCCATAAGTGCGGAACCTTTGTTGGACATGATCGTCTTCACATCGGCAAAGTCCAAGTTAATTAGACCTGGAACAGCAATTAGATCTGAAATCCCTTGTACACCTTGACGAAGCACATTATCCGCTTCACGGAATGCTTCAAGCATTGGCGTGCTTTTATCGACGATTTCAAGGAGGCGGTCGTTTGGAATGACGATCAGTGTGTCAACCGATTCCTTCATGGATGAAATGCCGCCTTGTGCCTGTGTTGCACGTTTTCGGCCTTCGAAGGTAAATGGACGCGTAACTACGCCCACTGTAAGTGCTCCTAGATCTTTAGCAATGCCCGCTATGACAGGAGCTGCCCCCGTTCCCGTACCGCCGCCCATTCCAGCCGTTACGAATACCATATCGGCACCTTTAAGCGCTTCTTCGATCTGCTCTTTGCTTTCTTCAGCAGCTTTTTTTCCTACCTCTGGATTGGCACCTGCACCCAAACCGCGTGTAAGCTTCCCACCGATTTGCATTTTGATTTCTGCTTTTGATAGATTAAGAGCCTGTGCGTCAGTATTGACTGAAATAAACTCAACACCCTGTACACCATGCTCGATCATTCTGTTTACCGCATTGTTTCCGCCGCCGCCAACACCTATTACTTTTATCGTTGCTAATTGTTCTAGATTAGAATCAAACTCCAACATGACAATCCTCCTATTTTGACGAAATTCCCGATTCTTAATGATTGTTATTCAAAAAAGTAACCCAGGATTTTTTTGAATTTAGATTCACCTTTTTCACCTTGTTTTTTAGCCGTGTTCTCTTTATTTTTCTGAGAAACCTTCTGGCTGCGCTGGTCGTTATCTTCTTGAGCTTGTCCAGCTGCTACAGGAGTTTTATTAGCGGTGTTTTTTTGCATTCTCTCTTTCTTGCATGCGTGTTTAATCAAACCAACAGCCGTGGTGTATTGGGGTTCCCTGACACCGATGTAATTGGGTTCAGCTGTCCTTACTCGGTTTTGGAATACATATTGAGCTAGCTCCAGGACACCCGGCATCTTGACGACGCCCCCGGTCAACACGAAACCACCCGGTATATCCTGGAAGCCAAGTCTCTTCAAATCATCTTGAATCAACTCGAATATTTCGGTCACCCGCGCTTCAATGATATCCGAAAGCATTAACTGGTTGCAGGTCTGCTGCTGATCGCTGCCGATGATCGGTATTTGGAATACTTCATCTTCAGACGCGTCATCATAAAAGGCATGTCCATGCTTTACTTTTATTTTCTCAGCTTCTTCCATAGTCGTCCTTAGAACGATGGAAAGGTCTTTCGTAAGTGTTTCCCCGCCTATAGGTATCACAGACGTATATTGTAAATAGCCTTGTTCGAAAATTGCCAGAGTCGTGGAACCTCCGCCAATATCGACAAGTGCCACACCAAGTTCTTTTTCATCCTTGGATAAAACAAGGGAACCTGCGGCTAAAGGCTGAAGGGCGATATCGGTTATTTCCAATCCTGCCCTTTCCACACAGCGCAGCGTATTATGTAAAATTGTCCGAAGACCTGTGATTAAAATCCCTCTCATTTCCAACCGGACACCTATCATGCCCCGTGGATCACTGATTTCATCAAGTTCATCAACTTTGTAGTGAATCGGCACCACGTCGATGATTTCCCTGTCGGATGGTATCGTTATTAACTCCGCTGCTTCCCTGACACGGAAAACGTCATGCTCGGTAATCTCTTTATTGTCACTGGATACCGCTACTACCCCATGACACGGCTGAAGCGTCACATGATTTCCACTTATGCCGACGATTACCTTTGTTATCTCCATCCCTATCATCCGTTCTGCTTGCTCTATAGCCTTTTGAATGGATTGGACGGTTTCATCTATACCGACGATCGAACCCTTTTTGAGCCCTTCTGATTTAACATTTCCTACACCGATTATATTTAATGTGTCATTGACCATTTCCCCAATGATAACTTTTACACTGGATGTACCGATGTCAAGACTTACGTATATTTCGTTGCTGTTCATTCCATGGCACCTCCTTCAGTTTTATACATGTATTAGTAGAATAACATTTTTATATCGAAGACTTATACATTATAGAATAACAGAACTGTTTACAACAACTGACGAATTACATAGATAAGCGTTTCATTTTGTATTTCCCGAACAAAACTCGTACTTTATGGTGCATATTGTTCGCTTCTCTACGAGACTGATTTACTAAAAAAACTAGATACTGCCATAAACTATTCGTCATTTATAACTTAATTCCCTTTAAAATTATAGATTTTTTTTCTGCTTTTTCCGGGAAATGGACCATTTTTCAATCAGGATCCTTCTAATCAGGGCAATATTTTGAAAGAGCCTGACACCGAATACAAAGATTGCGGCTAAATATAAGTCTACACCAAGATGTACACCTAGAAAAGCCAAACCTGCGGCTAAAATAATATTAAAGAAGAATCCTGTTACAAATACAACTTCATCATAAAGATTTTGCAAATGAGCCCGTATTCCCCCAAATAAGGTATCAAAAGCAGCAAGCACGGCTATGGAGAGATAATTTGAATATTCATGGGGAATATCAAAATCCACAAAAAAACCAAGGGTGATTCCAATCAACAGACCAAAAACTGAAAGCCACATCACGATTCCCCCCCATCCATAATGGGTTCCATATGTTCCACGTTAATAGCATTTTGGTAAGCCGGCAATGTCAACTCGCCGGAAGGCACCTTAATCTGCACTTCAAAATTGTCTATAAAGAAATCATCCATAAGTTCGGAACCTTCAATGCGCTGCTTCAGTCTCTTTGGATTCACGGTTATTGCCTGCATTTCGACCGGGTAATGAACCAGAGGATATCCGTCCATTTTCGGCTGCCCATTAATATCACGAATAACCGATGTTGATATATACCTTTGTCCTGAAATGGAAATTTCGTCAGCGCCATACCTATACATTTCATTAATGAGCCGAATGATCAATACTGGTGAAATATACTCGACCTTCTCACCAAGAAGGATATCGGCTTTGATAGGCTGTATAGCTACGATTACCCCATTACCTCTTATTTCGGTCAAACCTGCATCAGTCTTCAATTCGGTCAGGGTGTCACGCAAGACTTCTTCCTTACTCTCATTTTTCTTTGTTTCATAAGATGCTATTTTTCCCTCAAGCTTACTGATACCCTCTATTAATTCCGCCTGGGTCTGCTGTTCTTTCAATAAATCATTTTTCAGCTCCCACATATCCCTTGTATCGGATACGACAGGCTGATTCACCAAATTGAATTGAATAGCGAGCATGAAGCCAGCAATCAACGTAACCAAACTAAAAGAAAACTTTTTTTTCATTTCCAGTTTCTCACCAATCTTTCATCGAATCCGGCGGTCACGATCACCCTCCAATAATTGGATCAAAAATGATATTCTTTTGCTTTTCCACTGTAAAGATAATATTCTCATTAACCAGCTGTTCCTTGATGCCACCCGGTAAATCCAGTGAAGCACCCAGGACTTCCGGGTCCCCTATCGCAGATATGATGAAGGGAGCGGGATGCTGATGGCCATCGATTGTAATCACAGGCCCATTACAGATTATGTATGAATCATGATTTAACCTTTGACCGTTAATCGCAACAGCCTCTGCACCTGATATGTATAGTTCATTGACGACCTTGAAGACATGCTGTTCATGGACGAGGTAGTTATTAACATTGGCTTCCGACTCCATATCTGTACCATCTTCAAGCGTCACCTGAAGGCCTGAGCCTTTCACCTTCACTTTTCCGAGAAACATTCGGTATTTTTCCGTTTCCTTTGCCAAATTGAAAAAAAGCTGCTTTTCCTGAGCTAGGTCCTTTTCTATTTGGGATACATTTTCCTGCTTCTGGAGGAGTTCCTTCTGAAGTTCGCGGTTCTGCTTCTCTTGTTCGATCAGCTGCTGCCTGAGCTCATATTCCTGATCCCAGGCTTTGTCCTTCCCTGCACCTTCACCTTCTTTGGTCAGATTGTAAGAGAAGGCAATCATGAATCCGAGAACCACGCAAACCAGGGGTAAAACCACCCGTTTGCCATTAATTTTCCTCATTGGTGTCTTCCTTTTGTTCAGCGTCTTCATATGCTTTAAAATAAGAACCAACTTCCAGATCGATGACTCCCTTTACATTTGGATCCAACTGGCTGACTATCGATGGATAGTGAATCATTTTCTCGTATAAAGTCCGGCTTGTCGCACTTACTTCAAACCCATCGTTCATGAACATGACGATATGATAGTCATCGGTTTTGGTTGGAGAATAATGAATTTCTGAAATGGCATTCTGAATCTCGACAGGAAGCTTGTCCAGCTCTTCTAAAAGCAACTTTAATGCTTTACCCTCTTTGAAACCAATTAAAACAGGGGCAAATACTGGAATTTCGCCTGTTGCTAGCTCCTCTAAAACGGACCCGTTTTCCAAAATGGGTGCAAACTTCCCATTATTGGACAGATATGCCATCCTGTTATGTTCCGAAACCGTGATTTTAATGGAATTGGGAAATACCGGAGTCACCTTAACGCTTTTTATTTCTTGATTTTTTTTGATATTGGCTGCTGCTTCCCCTGTATCAACCTTCCAGATGCTTCGATCCTTCTTCACCTTACTCAATTTAATGATCTGTTTGGAAGTAATATAACGATTCCCCTCTACCTGCACGGATTTCACATAGCTCAACGGGGATAAGAAATATAGCACACAAGCAACCAGAATGAAGAAAAGGGAAAGCAAAAGAACAAGCCGCCTGTTTGCTTTGCTTTTTCTTAATTGTTTTAATTTCGGGATGCGGTCCTCAATGGAAACGATTTTCCCCTTTTCCATCCCCTTCACCTCTTCCTGAAAAAATGGATGGTTCTTGAAAGTGTGAAATCAAGACAAACTCAATATTTGGCTATTTACAAACTTTAAAAGGTAACACATTATATCACAATATTTGGATATAATGAATCCATTATTTTCTGCCGATAATTTCCACTTCTGTTTCCATTTCAATTTCAAATTTATCATACACAGTATCCTTCACATGCTGTATCAAGGCTTGAACATCAGCTGCACTTCCATTACCTGTGTTAACGATAAAGTTCCCGTGCATTGGTGAAATCTGGGCTCCTCCAATAGAATGTCCCTTCAGGCCTGCATTCTCGACCAATTTACCTGCATGATGTGGAAGTGGATTCCTAAATATGCTCCCGGCACATGGAAGATTATACGGCTGGGTATCTTTACGGTAATTCTTGTTATTCTGCATTCTTTCCACGATTTCGGTTTTATCGCCCTCTGTCAATTGAAATATTGCTTCCAGTACGATACCCGGTCTTTTCTTCTGAAGCAGAGAAGTTCGATAAGAAAACTCCATTTCTTCCTTCGAAAGCCATGCTAAAGTTCCATCTTCGAAAAGAACATGTGCCTCCTTGAGAATTTCACTCATATCGGAACCGTGTGCACCAGCGTTCATATAGACTGCTCCGCCGACGGAACCAGGAATTCCACTGGCAAATTCCAATCCTGCATACCCTTTTTTACTGATTTGCACGGACAGGCTGACAAGTGATACCCCAGCTCCTGCTTTTATCTCCGTCCCATTTATCTCGAGATGATCAAGTCCTTTACCCAATTTAAGAACGGCACCTTCAATTCCGCCATCACTGACAAGTAGGTTCGAGCCCCTGCCGATTACCCTCCATGGCATCCCATGCTCTTTAATGACCTGCATCGTTTTTTCTATATTTTCAATGGATGACGGCACGATGAATAAATCAGCCGGCCCCCCAATTTTCATAGTTGTATGATTCGCAAGCGGTTCCTGTTCAAGAACTTTGCCGATTTTCATTTCAGTTAATTGCTTTATCACATTATCCATGATAAACCTCCTTGTTGTTCCAAAAATTCCAAGTTATAAATTTTCATTTCCTCTTCCATGAGGTCCCTTATATTACAAGATTAATAACGCCTTTTAGCAGAAAAATGAACAGAAGCAAGCCCCAGTACGGCCTAACCCTCTTATACTATAGTCTAAACAAAGCCGTATTGCCAATATTTATTGTGGATTCCTCAACATTCATACATGGTAATATTTAAGCGACATTTCATTTATTTCTAAATTTCGGCAAGGCTCCCTCCAAAATCGTTTTCCGGCAAGGGTTTTCAATGTGAAAAAAGGGAAGCCCTGCGTTTAACAGGACTTCCCTTTTGCTCAACCATATATTTTTCTTATTTCAGAACCTTGAATAACGGCTAATATTCAGGAGCACCCCAATCGCCATCAACATGAGCGTCAGTGATGAACCGCCATAGCTTAAGAGGGGCAAGGTGATCCCCGTAACTGGCATCAGTCCCGTTACCACCCCTATATTGATCATCACTTGTATGGCGACCATCGCAATGATTCCCACCGCTACAAGGCTCCCATATAAATCAGGGGCACCAAGTGCGATCCGAATTCCCCGCCAAAGCATGAGCGCAAATAATAAAATGACAAGAGAGCCCCCGATGAAGCCAAGTTCCTCTGAAAGGATGGCAAAAATGAAATCAGTCTGCGGTTCTGGTAAATAGAAAAACTTTTGGCGACTTTGCCCGAGTCCCAGGCCGAACAATCCACCGGGCCCGATTGCATAAAACGATTGAATCATTTGAAACCCGCTGCCTAAAGGGTCTTCCCAAGGATCCAGGAAAGACGTGATCCTCTTTATCCGGTAGGGCGCCGACAAAATCAAACCGATAAAACCTGCTACCCCGATTAGCCCCAACCCGACAAAGTGACTGATCTTTGCCCCGGAAATAAAAATCATGACGATGCACGTTCCAACCATTACCGTTCCCGTTCCAAGGTCCGGTTGTAACATGATCAATCCAAATGCCAAAAACACTAAACCCAAGGATGGAAGCATCCCTTTTTTAAAGGAGGTGATCAGCTTTTGCCGTTCTGATAAAAACTTAGCTAAAAAAGCGATCATTGCCAGCTTCATGAACTCAGAAGGCTGGACCGAAAAGGCACCTACACCAATCCAGCTCCTCGAACCATTTCTCGCCATCCCTATACCCGGTACAAGTACAGCCAGTAACATAATGAAACAAATGATGATAAGGATCTTGGCCCATGTCCGCCACGTCCAGTAATCCACATTCATGATGAAAAACATGGCTATGACCCCAACGCACGCAAACAGCAACTGTCTTTTGGCAAAATAAAACGAATCATCAAATTTATATGTTGCCCATATGGCACTCGCGCTGTAAACCATGATTAATCCAACAGTCAAAAGACTTAAGGTGACGATAATGAGAATGAGATCAGGATTCGATTTTTTTAATGGCACGGACATCCACCTCTAGGAAGTTTTTCGAGCCTGCGAATATAAACATCTATGCTGATTGCTTGTCAGCACTTTAGTCAAAAAAAAAGCGATAACGGCTCATTATCGCTTTTTTCCAAGGTGTCAACGTAGAAGTAGGTTCACTTCTCTTTTGCGTAAGCTCTTACTTAAGTTTATGCACGGCCTCCATAAACATGTCTCCTCTTTGCTCAAAAGTTTTATATTGATCCCAGCTTGCACAAGCCGGGGAGAGAAGAATGCAGTCGCCTTCATTTGATAATTCAAATGCAGCCGGCACGGCCTTTTCTACATTATCGACACGTTTTATATTCGCTATTCCTATTTCTTTTGCTATCCGTTCAATTTTTTCTGCAGTTTCACCAAAAGTTATCACGGCTTTGACATTTTTCATCGCCGGTTTCAACTCATCGAATTCATTTCCGCGATCCAAACCGCCTGCCAATAAGATGACAGGTTCCGTAAAGGATGTTAATGCTTTGGAAGCTGCAAGAATGTTCGTCGCTTTCGAATCATTATAAAATTTACGGTTATCAATCGTTGCGACAAACTGCAGACGGTGCTCCACACCATAAAATGTTTTCAGTACAGTCTGAATGGCTTCATTAGCTACACCCTTCAGTTTTGCCGCCGAGATGGCCGCGAGCACATTTTCCAAATTATGCTTTCCGGGAAGGGCTATCTCTGAAACTTCAATGATTTTTTCTCCTCGGAAACAGGCGGCGCCATTTTCCACATAGGCTCCATTTTCATGTTTCACTTCAGCTGAAAAAGGAACAAGTTCAGCCTTGGTCTTTTTCGCCATGGATAAAACAAGATCTTGATCTGCATTATAAATCATGAAATCTGAGGCTATTTGATTTTTTGTAATGGCAGCTTTTGCTTCGACATATTCCTGTTTGGAACTGTGATAATCCAAATGTGCATCATACAAATTTGTCACGATTGAAATTTCAGGACGAAATTCGTCTATTCCCATTAGCTGAAACGACGACAATTCAATGACGATCGAGTCATCGGGTTTTGCTTTTTGGGCAACACCAGAAGCCACTGTCCCGATATTACCGGCAATCAGCGGGGATTTTTCACCGGTTTTCAACATTTCGTATATCAATGTTGTCGTGGTCGTTTTCCCATTTGTACCAGTGATTCCTATGAAAGGTGCCTCACTTATCTGATAGGCCAGTTCAACTTCCGTTATAACTGGAATCCCTTTTTCCAATGCCCCTTTTATAATAGGGTTCCGATAAGGGATTCCCGGGTTTTTCACGATCAGCTCGAAACCTTCATCAAGGAGCTCGATCGGATGACTGCCGCAGATGACTTTGATTCCCTGTTCAAGAAGTCCTTGAGCCTCAGGATTTTCCGATAATGGCTTCATGTCATTGACTGTCACGAATGCACCTAATTTATGTAGAAGCGAAGCTGCCATCACTCCGCTTTTTGCCAAACCCAATACTAATATCTTTTTCTCTAAATACTTTGCAGTCTCTTTCAATTATATCCACACCTCTAAATAGATTCCGAGTACCGCACACAGCAGCCCCACTGTCCAGAAAGTCACGACGACGCGCCATTCCGACCAGCCGGAAAGCTCATAATGGTGGTGAAGCGGACTCATTTTAAAAATACGTTTACCAGTCGTTTTAAAAGATCCTACCTGCAGGATGACCGAGAGCGTCTCTATGACGAAGACTCCGCCAATGATTACCAGGAGGATTTCAAGCTTCGTTAACAAAGCGATGGTTGCGATCGCTCCTCCAAGGGCCAAGGAACCCGTATCCCCCATGAAAACCTTTGCTGGGTGTGCATTGAATACCAAGAATCCAAGTACTGCACCGACAACCGCCACCGAAAAAATAGCGACATCATATTGTGACTGACTCCAGGCCAAAATGGCAAAAGCACCAAAGGCAATGGCTGATGTTCCTGAGACAAGTCCATCAAGCCCATCCGTCAAATTGACGGCATTCGAAAAACCTACAAGCCAGAAAATAACGATAAACAGATAAAACCAGCCAAAATCAAAAGCAAAGTCAGTGCCTGGAATCGTCAATTCAGGATTAAAACGGTCTGTCTGCTTAAAGACGAAGTAAAAGATGACCGAAATCACAATTTGTCCAAGCAGTTTTTGCTTGGAGGTCAGTCCCAGGTTTCGCTTCATGACCACTTTGATGAAATCATCCAGGAAACCTAATAAACCAAAACCTAAAGTAACGAATAGTAATAAATACGTTTCGGTTGAAGGTGCCGAGAATTTCAAAGTCATGATCAGTGTAGCGATGGTAACAGATAATAATATGACCAAACCGCCCATGGTGGGTGTTCCCGTTTTCTTCAGATGCGATTGTGGGCCTTCTTCCCTGATACTTTGCCCGAATTTCAATCTTCTTAAAAACGGGATGAAAATCGGCGAAAGAAGAACGGTTACTAAAAACGCCACCAAAATCGTATAAAAAATCACTTGTTCCAACATTCCTTACTCCCTCATTCCTAACACAATTCAAATATAAAATTCTGCTTGATGTCTTTTCTTATTTGCTCCAGGGCAATCTAGCGCCGGTTCAAACTGAACCTAAACGACTTTGAATCGCCTTTTCCGCTTCTTCACGGTCATCGAAGTGAAGCACTTCGTCACCGACCAATTGATATGTTTCATGACCCTTTCCAGCTATTAATATAACGTCGCCCTCTTCCGCCTTGGAAACAGCGTAAGCTATCGCCTGCCTGCGGTCTTCGATAACCGTATATTCTTTGCCTGCTACACCAGCTTCCATATCCCGGAGGATCTGGGCAGCATCTTCACTTCGCGGATTATCCGAAGTGAAGATCGGGTCAGTCGCCAATCTGCAAGCAATTTCGGCCATGATGGGACGCTTTGTCTTGTCTCGGTCCCCGCCGCAGCCCACTATCACAAAGATTTTCTTTCTAGCAAACTCACCAACAGTCTTGAGTACATTTTCTAAGCTGTCCGGAGTATGAGCATAATCAACAATGACAGGGAAGTCCTGATTCGCTGTAATGAGCTCAAAACGGCCTGCAACACCTTTTATTTCCTCGATGGATTTAATTGTCTCATCCAGATCGTTACCGGCGCACAGAGCGGCAGAGATGGCAGATAGTACATTATAAACACTGAATTTACCAATTAGCTTCAGCTGAATGTAACGCTCTTCTTTACCTGCTGTCAAGGTGAAAGATGTGCCATTTGCATCAATTTTTATATCCGTTGCCCTGATATCCGCTTCTTTGTCTATGCCGTATGTTACCACTGTCGCAGCAGTCGCTTTAATGAAATCGGCTGTTGCCTCATCATCAGCATTAAGCACAGCATATTTAGGACGATTTTCTATGTAAGCATTGCCGAGCTGTGAGAAAAACAAGGATTTTGCTTGCCTGTATCTGTCCATGGTCTTATGAAAATCCAAATGATCCTGTGTAAGATTCGTAAAGACGGCAATATCATAATCACAGCCATGGACGCGTCCAAGCTCAAGTGCATGAGATGAAACTTCCATGATGGCCGTTGTAACTGATGCTTCGGTCATTTCATGAAAAGCCTTCTGCAGCGTAACGCTATCTGGCGTCGTATTCTTGGTTTCATATACCGTATCGGCAATTTTTGTATACATCGTGCCAATCAAGCCTGTTTTTTCTTGTCGATCCTCGAAAATCTTTTCCAATAAGTGACTGGTCGTCGTCTTTCCATTCGTACCTGTAATTCCGATCAAGCGCATCTTTTGAGTCGGATGGCCATAAAATGCATCGGCAAGCACCGCCATCGCCCTGCTCGAATCCCTGACTACGATCACGGGAACATCGAGGTCAAGCGGCCTTTCGGCAATGACTGCTGCAGCTCCATGTTCTACAGCAAGTTGGGCAAAATCATGACCATCGACTGTATAACCTTTTATACAAACAAATAAACTTCCGTCTATGACTTTACGGTTATCATTTTCAATGGAGGTGATTTCAGGATTCTCTCCTTCATACGGAAATAAGGAGTGTAAATAAGATAGTAATTTGTGAAGCTTCATTTTTCCATCCCTCTCAACTTAATTTGAGGATTCATTATATGTGATTAGCCTCGGCTTGTCGAGAAAACCAATTTCAATTATACGGGGTTATCCCGACTCCGTAAACAAAGCGGCTGATGATTCTTCAGCCGCTTTAACTATTCATATATTATATTATACTTATTCTGTATTTTCGCCAAGATAAATTCTTATTGTAGAGCCTTGTTTTACTTTAACGCCTGGATCCGGGGCTTGATTTATGACTTTATCCCCATTTCCGGCAATATCCAGCTTAAGGTCGATGAGCTGGGTTTGCAACTCTTTTTTGCTGAGACCCACAACGTCAGGTACCTCGACCATTACGGGATCCGTCCAGACCGTTTCCTTCTCAATCTGGTTTTTCCTTGGCTTGACGCCCATGGCCCTAAGTGAATCCTCCATGATGTTCCCAACGATCGGTGCGGCTACTACCCCGCCGAATTGTACCGTCCCTTTCGGATTATCCACAGCTATATAAACGACGATTTGCGGATCATCCGCTGGAGCGACACCTATGAATGAGAGAATATAATTATTTTCAAGGTATCGGCCATTTTCAGCTTTTTGGGCAGTACCCGTTTTCCCGCCGACCCGGTACGACTCCACGAAAGCTCCTTTACCGCTACCTTGGGCGACAACGGATTCAAGTGCTTGACGGACTTTCTTAGAGGTTGCTTCTGAAATCACCTTTTTCTTCGCCTGTGGGGTCTTTCGCATCAGCACTTCCCCATTTTTGGGGTTCACTAGTTCCTTCGCGATATAAGGTGTATACAAAGTTCCGCCATTCACAGCAGCCGATACCGCTGTCACCTGCTGAATGGGCGTAACGGCAACACCTTGTCCAAACGCAGTCGTTGCCTGCTCAACCGGACCCACTTGATCCATGTTGAACATGATTCCTTTTCCTTCTCCGGTTAAATCTATCCCCGTCTTTTGCCCAAATCCGAAATCATTTATATATTTAAACAGCTTGTCTTTACCAAGCCGGTTCCCTAATTCAACAAACCCTGGGTTACATGAATTCTCGACGACTTCAAGAAAAGTTTGGTCACCATGTCCTCCGCTTTTCCAGCAGTGCAATGTAGACCCTGACACTTCCACATGACCGGAATCATAAAAATGTTCCTTTTCTAAGTCGACCTTCCCTTCCTCAAGCGCCGCAGCAAGCGTGATGATCTTAAAAGTCGAACCTGGTTCATATATACTCCAAACTGGTAAATTACGATTATACACTTCTGAAGGTACATTTTGGAAATTGGCTGGGTCGAAGGTCGGCCTGCTGGACATTGCCAATATTTCCCCGGTATTCGGGTTCATTGCAATGGCAATTATCCCATCGGGATCATATGTCGCCTCCGCATTATCGAGCTCCCTCTCCACGATTGTCTGGATTTTGCTATCGATTGTTAGCTTCAGGTTATCGCCATCAACAGGAGGCTTATAGTCATCGGCCATATTCTCAAGCCTTTTCCCTTTCGCATCCGAGTAAAATTTAACGAATCCTTTTTCCCCGCTTAGTTCCTTATCATAAGACAATTCAATACCCATCAACCCTTGATTATCGGAGCCCGTAAAGCCAAGAACATGCGAAAGGTATTCACCAAATGGGTAATGCCGCTTTGAATCTTCAGCGATATAAACACCCTTTATCCCTAATGCTTTAATTTCCTTCGCCTTTTCATGAGATATCTTTCTGCCTTCCGGAATCCTGACGCTCATCGCCTGTTTCGTTAACCATTGATAAGCCTTTTCCTTTGTCATATCCAATATTGAAGCAAGCTGTTCCGCCGTCTCCCCTGGATTCTCAATCTGCCTTGGGATGACATAGACCGTTGGCGCAGATATATTCGTTGCCAGCTCGACACCATTCCGATCGAGGATTTCTCCTCGTTTGGCTTCAAAAGGAATATTCCTGCTCCAGGAATCTTTAGCCAGCCCCGTCAACTTATCCCCAAGATAAAACTGTACAATTCCCAATCGGATATCAATGATAAAAAAAACAACGATACCGATCGCCAATGCGATTGCCAGCCGTTTTCGGACAGTAACATTCGAAACACGCAAAAACAGGCACCTCCATTTCATACATGCTTCAATATATGCTTGTCTAATCGATGCTAGACTAGAAACCTTGAAAGAAATAAAGAGGGAATCCATTTGGGATCCCCTCTTTATCTTCACTCTGTTTTCTCTTTAGTCGGTATATCTACACCAGCCCCTTCAGGCTGGGATAATTCAATATTGATGGTTTCTCCTTCCTTTACTTTTTTCCCGGCCTCAAGACTTTGTTTACTCACATATCCAGTACCTTCAGTTTTCAGATCCAGTTTTGCAACCTTAGCCAATTTCATAACATCGCGCAGGGACCATCCCTTCATGTCAGGAACATTCATTTCTCCTTCAGTCCGAAGTATTATCTTTTCACCCTGTAAGAGTATACTCCCGGCTTTTGGGGATTGATCGAGTACTTTACGCCCACTTCCGATCGTACTTGCATCATAGCCAAGTTCCTTCAGTTCTTTGACAGCTGAACTCTCGGTTTGATTCGTATAGTCTTTGATTTTATTTGCTTTTTGTTTTTTAACATCAGAAGGTTTGATGTTTAGATATTGCAGGCTATTTTGCATGACAGGATTAAATATCTCTGACAATGGATCAGCCCCAACATAAGATGCACCTAACTTCGGCTGCTTGACCGCCACATACATGACCAACTGTGGATCATCTTTTGGAGCCATGCCTAAAAAGGAGAATACATAGTTATTTTTCCCTTCTAAATATCTACCTGTCGGACCTGGAATTTGTGCGGTACCGGTTTTTCCCGCTACTTCATAACCATCAATGGCATATTTTTTCCCAGTTCCTTTTTTCGCGGAAATTACCGTTTCCAAATAATCACGTACCTGTTTTGCAGTTTCTTCCGAAATCGGTTGCCCTGTCACTTTCGGCTTTGTCGTTTTCAAAGTTTTTCCGGTATCTTGATCGGAGATGCTTTTTATTACGTATGGCCGCATCATTTTTCCGTCATTGGCAATTGCGGATGCAGCTTGGATTTGTTGAATCGGTGTAACGGTCGAACCCTGTCCAAAGGCAGTAGTCACTTTTTCAAGCTTATACTTGTATTGAATTTTACCGGTTATCTCGTTCGGCAGGTCAATTCCCGTTTTTTTATCAAATCCGAACTTAGTCAAATACTCACGAAAAGTATCCGCTCCTATCTTATCCATTGCAAGTGTTGCGAAAGCTACGTTGGAGGAACGCTGAACCCCTTCAAGAAAGGTCATGCTCTTCCCTCTTTCGATTCCGCTATGATCTCCGATTTTCCCCGATCCGGCTTTGTAGGTACCTGCCACAAAACTTTCATTCGGATTAAAGACCCCTTCCTCAACAGCAGCGGCAAGGGTGAATGTTTTCATGGTTGAACCCGGTTCGAAAGTTTCTTCAATAGCCAGGTTACGCCATGTATCCGTAAGCCCGACTTTCGTTGTCGGATGGAAGGTAGGCCTTTGCCCCATCGCCACTATCTCCCCCGTTTTTGGATTGGAGACAATCGCTATGATTTGTTCGGGATCGTATTTTTCCTGCACTTTGCTCATCGAATCTTCCAAGAACGTTTGTATTTTCTTATCGATGGTCAGCATGACATCATTTCCATTATCCGGGGCAACCACCTTTTCCTCCTTATCTGGTAAAAGGAAGCCCCATGAGTCACTGTCATATGTCAGCTTCCCATCCGTTTCCTGCAATTCTTTATTGAGGTATCTTTCAATGCCGAACTTACCAGCCATTTCTTCCGTTTCTTCATCCTTTTCTACATAGCCAATCAGATGGGAGGCGAAAATCCCATTAGGATAGAAACGTTTATTGGTTCTTCCGAATGTAATTCCCGGCAGTTCCAATTTTTCTATTTTCTGCTTGACGACCTGAGTCAAGTCCTTGCCGGCACTGCCAAATTCCACCTGGTATGCCCCGTTCGTAAGTCTTTCATAAATGTCCTGTTCATCCATGTCGATATATTTTGCAAGCTTACTAGCGGTCATCTCCGGATCCTTGACATGCTCGGGCTCCTTTTCACTGAGTACAGCCCTTAAGATATAGGAGGAAGTATCCTCGGCGATGACTTCCCCCTTTGTATCGAGTATGCTTCCCCTTTTGGCTTCTATGACCTGTTTTTTTTCATATTTCTTGTCGATTTTTGAAGCCAGTACCTCCCCGCCTGCTGTTCCCGTCACCTGAATATACAAAAAGCGGCAGACTAATACAAAAAAGAGCAGGCCGAATAAGAAGAATAATCCGGCTGCCCCATGCTTCATATTTTTTTGTTTCTGCATTATCACTGCACACCCTTCACATTATTCTCATTTAACTTGAACCCTAGCGCTGCAGCTTTTTTCCAAATTCTTTCGTATGTACTAAGTTCAGCAACCTGCACTTTCAAATCATCATTCACTTTACCCTGTTCTTCAATCGACGTTTCCACTAGCTGGATCTCTTTATTCGTTTCATAGATGGCCGCTTGATTTGAGACTATTTTCACTCCCATGAAGGTAACCATGATAGCAAGGGCACATAGTAAGAAAACTTCACCAATGGATATCTTCGCTTTACGGATGACCACCGTTTGATGTGTCTGTTGCTGCTGTTGGTCTTCATATTGCTGTTCTTGTATTTTTTTGGCTATGGAACTCATTCATGTTCCCCCTTACTGTTTTTTTCTGTAATTATTGCTTTTCGGCGATTCTTAGCTTGGCCGACCGGGAACGATTATTCCCTTCCAATTCTTCTTCCGAAGGTAAAATCGGTTTTCTCGTAATTATTTTCATGGTTGGCTTGAATTCATCCGGGATAACTGGAAGTCCAGGCGGAAGGTCAGGAATGCTACTGGCCTTTTTAAATACCGTTTTACAAATTCTATCTTCAAGAGAATGAAATGTAATGACAGATATTCTTCCCTCTTTATCCAAAAGCGATATGGCCTGCTCCAAGGAGTCTTCAAAGACACCAAGTTCGTCATTCACAGCGATTCTTATTGCTTGGAACACTCGTTTCGCAGGGTGTCCGCCTTTACGTCTTGCCGGGGCCGGTATCCCATCCTTTATTAACTCCACAAGCTCGAACGTCGTTTCAATCGGTTTTATTTCACGTGCCGCTTCAATTTTCCTGGCAATTTGTTTCGAAAACTTTTCTTCTCCATATTGGAAGAAAATTCTAAGTAAATCATGGAATGACCAAGTATTCACGACATCATAGGCAGAAATGGCAGCACTTTGGTCCATCCTCATATCCAAGGGTGCATCATGGTTATAGCTGAAACCACGCTCTGGTGTATCCAATTGTGGGGATGACACGCCTAAATCATAAAGGATCCCGTCCACTTTCTCGATTCCCCGGGCATTCAACTCTTCTTTTAAGTATTTAAAATTATTAGGAACAAGAACAATACGTTCGCCATAGCTTTCCAATTTTTCCTTAGCATTCCGAATTGCCGTTTCGTCCTGATCAAAAGCATAAAGCCTGCCTTTATCAGAGAGCTGTGAAAGCAAGTATTCGCTGTGACCGGCTCCTCCTAAAGTACAATCCACATAAATTCCATCAGGTTTGATGTTCAATCCATCAACCGTCTCTTTTAATAACACTGTTGTATGTTGAAACATGCTAGACATCCTTCCAATCGGTTATTGAGTGACTCTATTTCTGAGGGCAGCCTTAAATATCAAAGCCAATCATATTTTCTGCTATCTCAGCGAAAGAATCCTCCGAAGCTGAAAAATAGTTTTCCCAAAGGGATTTGCTCCAAATCTCAATACGATTGGTAACACCAAGAATTACACATTCTTTTTCCAATTGGCCATATGAAGTAAGCGGCGTGGGGATATTAATTCGCCCTTGTTTATCAATTTCGCATTCTGTAGCTGCAGAAAAGAAAAAACGGGTAAAGGCTCGGGCATCTTTTTTTGTTAAGGGCAGGGCTTTCAGCTTTTCTTCAAGCAGCTTCCACTCTTCCATAGGATAACCAAATAAACATTGATCGAGTCCGCGGGTAAGAACAAATTGCTCCCCGAGATTTTCCCTGAATTTCACCGGGACTATCAAACGGCCCTTAATATCGATGTTATGATGGTACTCTCCCATGAACATACCCACTACCCCCACATTCTAATCTCAATGTACCACATTCCCCCACCTTTCTCCACTTGTTTTTACTTTCTCCTTCCAAGTAAAAATTCCCTTCTTTTCTTCTTAAGTTTATTTAGGCAAATTATTCAAAGAACCGCGCGTTTCCCTCGAATGGACTCAGACTAAGACGCAGACCCTCTATTACTGTCGAAGGACTACCGGACAAGTGCCCAGGAAACAAAAAAAAGACAGGCTTTAGCACCTGTCTTTTTTTTTACTTTTTAATCCCTCCGTCAGGATTGGTAAGTCGCAACCCATTAAAAAAATGATTAGTCCGCCACTTTTCCCCAAAACGGATGATTTTCTAAATGAAAATCAATTTATGCTGATTATTGAACCGGTATTCCAGTTTCATCATATCCCGAACGAACTCTGGCCCATATTGATTCAAGTAATAAAACACATTCCAAATCCGCTCCTGGGGTGATTCAAGAGGGTAAAGTGAATTTGCTATCCGTTCATATTTCTTCAATATGACCGAATGCCTTTCCTTTGTACGGTCACCGATTTTGCCATACATGAAATTCAATTGCTTTTGGATGAATTCGATGTTTTTGTTCAACATCGGCTCAAGTCCTCTATCTAAAGAGACAGCATGGACAAATAGCTTTTCATGGTTCTCTTCAAGCTGCGATTTCAGCGTCCCAAACAGATTGTCAATCGTCTCATCCTTTACGGAATCAAGGTAACTTTTCACCGCATTAGCGGTTCCTTCAGTCAGAACAGTTTCCAAACTGAGTTCCATTTCTTCAAGATCGCTATGGATACTGCGCTCCACCAGCGTGATGTTTAACCTAGGAATGATTGGCGGCATCTTCATGGAAAACAACTCAAATACCTTTTTCAATTCGGCCCAATAAGCTATTTCCCCTGGCCCCGAAACGAAAGCCAATACAGGGAAAAGCATTTCCTGCATAAGCGGGCGTGTAATGACATTGTTGCTTAATCGTTCCGGATGGTTTTTGGCTATCTGCAAGAGTTCCAGCTCGGTAAATGATACCTCACCGTTTTTTCCGCTGAAACCGCCTTCTACACGCTCGAGTAAACATCGATCTTTTTTTTCTGGATCATAATAAAATAAATTAGCAGCCTGTTTATCCATTTCAATCATTTTTGCATACCCTTTCGCATGCATGAATGATTGCTGTTCCTCGACCATTTCAGCAATCCGTCCACTTTCATTGACCATCGATTCAAAATATGCCTTCTCAATTCGCCTTAATTCCGGATCTCCGGCATCGACTAGTAAAAGTCCATATTCTTTGAACCATTCATGAATCAGCCTGGCGAAGAATTCGACGAAGGTATTCGATTGCTTAATGGTTTCCTTCATATCAATCAGGAGTTTATTCGTAAAGGCCGTTTCTCCATATGTTTCAATGATTTCCTCAAGCCATTTCTCTGCCTTTTCCGTTTCCAGCTCTACGTCAGAAACCATTGTTTTATACGGTTGATAGGAAGGATAGGTTTTTTTATCAGGTTTACCATTTTTCATGACATAAACATGATTGACTTCAGCTAAATCATGATCTTCTCCAGCTATCCAAAAAACTGGAATGACTGGCTGCCCCAATTCTTTTTCCTGTTCTTCAGCAAGCTTAATGATCGAAATCACTTTATGAATGGTATACAGCGGCCCTGATAATAACCCAGCCTGCTGTCCTCCAATCACAACCACGGAATCATCCCTGCGCAACCTTTCAATATTCCCATTAACTGCCTCACTGAATGAAAGACGAGACATGTATTGTTGTATGTAATCCGACAATTCATCACGTGAAAAAGAGCGGTTCATCAATTCACTATATCTATTGTGATAAATGTCAGGCTTTGCTAAGTCATAGTGAAAATAATCCTCCGTTTCAAGACGGTTTTGTAAATAGTCCGATGCAAAACGGTTTAAAGATGGTAACGCGAGATCTTTCATCTCCATTTCTGTTCTCCCTTTCTCTGCAACTACAATTCTTTTTAGAGTATAACATTCCGGTTTAAGAAAACAAAAGAAGTTGCCCAGCAGCAGAAAATTGATGCGATGTTCTATGTTATGTAGTCAATATCTTCGTAATACTTGTTATTATACCAATGGAAAATAATAGAAGGTAAGCCACAAAAAAGAAGGCGAAGTTCACTCTCCAAAAACCCTTTAATACCTTATGGAAAATGATTTCTTCTTTTACCTTGTAATGGACAAGGACCACCAAGAATGCGTTAACGATCATGATGAGCATGATCACCCAAAGAATTTGCTTATCCCAAATCGTAATGATCAAATAATGGACGGATAGTACGAACAGCAGCGTACTCATGTCCATTGCAAATTGAACGGAGCGCCTATGGTTCCCAGTGAATTGTTTTGCACTAATAAAAAAAAGTATATACCCTGCGAAAGGCAAGGTAATAAATATCGCGGCAAGGTTTGAAACTACGTACGGCACATCCTCATCCCCCCTGAGACTCTTTTCCTTTGACCATCTTATATAGAGAAGACGTCAGGCAATAACTTTTTCCTTTGCTCTTTGCCTCCGAGAGGATATGACCCAAAATGGCATCAATTTCCGTTTGACGGCCATTTTCTAAATCTTTTAGCATCGATGATCGATTTCCAGCTGTTGCCATACAAACGGACCTCACATTTCCGAATGAATCATCCTTATTTTGAACTTCCAAAATACCGGAGACTTCTTCAAAAAGGTCTTGAAACAATTGGTAATAAAAAGGATTGGTGATCAAACCTCCATTTTCCACGCCAAGTATCGCTGTTAATGGATTTATCACTGCATTGACGACAAGCTTATCCATCAGCATCGAGTGAAAATCCTCACTCTTCGTAAAAGGAAAATGATCGATCCTTTCATCCACTAACGATAGTTGCTCAAGTTCCCCTTTAAAGGAAGCGATCCTTGTTATGCCGAGCCCTGTATGCTCGACGGTATTCCCGTCATGTTTCAATGCCCCATGCTCCACTACCCCTACATATATGCTCGGGGATTGAAGCTGCTTTAAATAAGAAATATGCCCATAGCCATTCTGCAAGAATAGCAATGGAACCTGAATACCTTTGATTCTAGGCAATATTTGCGGCAGGTGATATTGCTTGACGGCCAATATAAGAAAATCCACATCCGATATCCCTTCATCCAGCCCCATAGAAATGATGCTTGTCAGCAGCCGGCTTTCACCACCCGCAATAAGGCGGATTCCATCACGTTGGATGATGGACGCCTGATCCGCAGTATGAGTATAGAGAGTCACACTATGTTTCTCACTTAAATGAGACGCAAACAGCAGCCCGATGGCCCCTCCCCCAATGATTCCAATTCTCATAATACCCTTCCTTACTTTTTGAAATATATTAACTATTTTATCACATTATCTTTTTTATCCTCAATTTCATATCAACAACTTTGGAAACGCCGTCAACCTGATTGCATGGAGTTTACCCGCCATCAACAAGGCTCGCCATAAAATATCAATGGAAAGAATTATTAATAAGCCATTGAAGATATATTCTCTTCTTTAAGCGTTAATTTAATGGTATATTAGATACGAAAAGCTTAGCCATTTTGAAGACTTTATAGGAACAAAAGATAACTCCAATCTCTACCCACGAATTTTGAAGGGAAAAGGGCGGGGGATAAAAGGCTATAAGCATTTAATCAGCTAGGATAAATCGATGATGTCATACTAGATATAACCTAAGCTGGAATTCCACATGGTAAAGGTCAGTGGGATGACTTTCAAAGGGTACTATCGGAAGAGGTTTATCAGAATTAAGGGGGAGCTTTTTTATGGAATACAAGGTTGAACGATTACTTGTAAATTTTAAAACGCTTGAGGAATTCAAAAAATTCAAAGAATACGGGATACAGGAACTGTCCATGCTCGATGATTTAGAGGCTAACATCATTGAAAATGACAGCCAATCACCTTTTTACGGAATCTTTTATGGCGACAAACTTGTAGCCCGCATGAGCCTGTATAAAAGAAGCGCTAAATTTGACCGGTACTTTGACAATTCTAGGGACTTCCTTGTTCTCTGGAAACTTGAAGTCCTGCCTAACTATCAGAAAAAAGGTTATGGAAGAGCTTTGGTTGAATTCGCCAAAAGCCTGAACATGCCTATCAAAACCAACCCAAGAGTTCATTCACAAGACTTTTGGAAAAAGATGGGCTTTTCTGCTGTTTCCTATGATTTGGACAGGGACCTTGGAGAAAACCCGCTGATTTGGAGCCCATTTGACATACAAGATAAAAAAGAAATAGATACGCAGGAATAGGAATACCAAGAAAAATGCGGGCGGATTTTCCCACCCGCATTTTTCATTTATTGACCCTTTCCAAATTACCATTCTTATCCATTTGGAAACTTACCTTCGGATTCGTCTTTTCGTCCTCTTGTACACTAAGCTTTCTTGCACGCTCCATGATCTGCATTAACGCACGATAATCTTCCTCAACAGCTTTCAGGTTTTCTTGAAGCAAAGCATTCTCTTCCAGCAATCGGACATTTTCCTGTTCAAGAAATAGGGACCGCTCAGAAATCCGTTCTTTTTCCTTATTATCAACCTGAAAGAATTCATCCATTTTGGTTAAATATAATATAACTTCCTGAAGGGTGATAGATTCTTTATCTTCATGCCGGGGGGGCTTTTCTTCAATCGTGACATTTTCCACCGCCGCAACCGAATCCCTTTCCATTTCAGGATTATTGACCACCTGTTCTTTCCTTTGTTTTTTCGCCAGCTCTATCCCTGATTTATATTGCTTCCTTACAAATGAGTTCCAACGGAACCCACAAGCAGCAGATGTTCTCGATAGCTGTTTCCCCACTTCTTCAAACGCCTTTAATTGTGTACTGCCTTCTCGTATATGCCTTAGCACCACTTCAGCCAACAACAGATCCTCATCATGAGTCCATGCATCTTGTCTCGCAATCGTCATCTCTCTACCTCCTTAGCAAGTTTTAATTCATAATATGCACATGCTAGGGAAGATAGAAGATATATAGAGCGTGTAATATTTATTTTTTCTTATTTAAAAAACGATCGACTGCAGCGTGATGCTCATCACTCGCCCACAGTTTAGAACATTCCCGGATTTCCGCATCCATTCTTCCTCTAAGCCCGCTACCCTGCCATTTATGGACCAGCAATCGCTTATAGGCCATCAATACCCCTGTCTCATGGCGAAGAAAATCTTCTGCGAACCTTTCCCATCCATCCGCACCTTCTCCGACTATCTCATCTACGAAACCCAATTCCTTTGCTTCCTCGGCTTTATGTATTTTCGCATCCAATAATAGCTTTAGCGCTTTTTGCCCTGATATTTTTTCAAGTAAAAGTGAAGCTCCGCCCCAGCCTGTCGTTATTCCCAGAGTACCTTGTACAAACCCCAGCTTAACTTCCCTCTTTGCTAATCTGAAATCACAAGCTGTCGCAATTTCGCATCCACCGCCTAAAGCACTTCCATTGATGAGCGCTATTGTTGGTTTTGGGAAAACTGCTAGTTTATACAGAATTTCACCCATTTTCGATAACATAGCAAAGGCCTCTTCTTCTGTACGCAAATCCTGAAATTCCCTTAGATCCCCGCCTGAACAGAATGCCTCGGAGCCCGCCCCTGTCAGGACCAGCAACTTAACTTCATCATCGCATGCAGCTTCTGACAATATCGACTCGAGTTCGTCCATCAATTGATAATTCACGGCGTTCCTTTTCTCCGGTCTATTAAACAGGAGCTTCATGAAACCGCGTTCATCCTTTTCAACATTAATTACTTGATCCACGTAAACACCATCTCCGAAACCATCGGCAAACATAGATGATTCAAAATATTCTGCCAAATATATTTGTAAAAAAAGCACAGAGAAAAATCCCTGCGCTTTGATTAGCGTGTTGCATCAAGAAAGCAAAGCTCTCAAGTAGGTCAAGAAATTATTTTGCGACAACTTCTTTTCCTTTATATGTTCCACATTCTTTACAAACGTGATGTGAAAGAGTCATTCCACCACAGCTCGGGCATTCTACCATACCAGGTACTTGAAGCTTGAAGTGTGTACGACGTTTTCTTTTTACAGTTTTCGACGTTCTTCTAAAAGGTACAGCCATTATTCCCACCTCCTTAAAAAATATAAAAAAGCTGGAAAAATCGGATTAACGATTTTTCGTTCCAATCAAGATTCTTTATTGTTGTCAAAAAAGTCGGCAAGCTTTGCAAATCTCGGATCAACCTTATGCTCATTTTCCTCTTCAGAAATAACAGCCCAGTCTTTTCCGGATTGAGGAGCAGCTTCATTCGAATCGACATCCTCACAAAAAACCTGCATCGGAATTTCTAGCAATAAATTTTCTTTAATTACCGGTATTAAGTCTACAACGTCACCTTCCACAACAGTGACATCGTCTCCGTAGAAATCGGCGCCATCTGCCTTTAAAAGAAAGGTTTCCTTTGTATCAATATCAATCGGATATTTAACGTCTACCAGTGTACGGGAGCAAGGTAATGTTAATTCACCTGAAAGATGCAAGTGAAAAGTAATCTCGGTCGAGCTGATATCAGCTCTTCCTGCTACTCTGATCGGAGAAACATCGCGAATTTGCGGGTCTCTTTCTCTAATGTCCAAGACATCCACCAGTTCATCAAACCGTAAATCTTTGTCCCGAATTTTTTGAAGTTGACTAATCGTCCATTTCAATTGAAATCACCTCAAGGCAACAAAAATAATTATAGCTTTCAATTATAAGTTTGTCAATATTTTTTCTTTACACTATAATGTAGTCATCCTAACTGATTGTCTAGGTTTAAGAATCATTACAAACAAAAAAATCCGGACGAATACTTATAGTTATTTTACTTGAAATACTATTTTAGCACTAAGTTGATAAAATACAAAGTTTTTCTCTGAGGTGATCAAATGAAAGCTTGCGGTTTAGTAGTCGAATATAACCCTTTTCATAATGGACATGTTTTACATGCAAGAGAAAGTAGAGAAAAAACAGGGGCAGATGTAGTGGTGGCTGTCATGAGCGGGCCCTTTTTACAGCGCGGCGAGCCCGCTATCGTCAGCAAGTGGACCCGTGCCGAAATGGCCTTGAATGGCGGCATAGATCTTGTCATTGAACTTCCCTATGCTTTCGCGACACAGAAGGCGGAGATATTTGCAAAAGGATCTATTTCCCTTTTGGAATCCCTTGGCTGTGACTCCTTTTGCTTCGGAAGCGAGGATGGCCGAATTGAACCATTCATCACCGCACACAGAATTCTTTCGGATAATTCCGATGCATTCGATGCTGCAATTAAATCGGCTATGGATGTCGGTAATAGTTATCCGGCCAGTGCTGCCCAGGCTTATCGTTCGATCATCAATGATGAGGCGGCATTGGATTTGACGAAGCCAAATAATATTCTTGGAAAGGAATATGTAAGTGCTGCCCTATCAAATGGCTACTCCATCCGCCCTTATACGATTCAAAGGGTCGCTGCCGGATACCATGAAACAAAGTTGTCCAAAGACCCTATTGCCAGCGCAACGGGGATACGTAAAGCCATTCATGAACACAGGGAATTAAATCCTGTTTCCAGTTATATTCCTCAGCCGACAATGAATGGTCTTGAGCAATATTTAACGCGCTACCAAGCCTTGCATGACTGGGAAATGTATTGGCCCCTTTTGAAATACCGAATCCTTTCTTCCTCTTTAATCGAATTGGCAGGGATATACGAAATCGAGGAAGGCATAGAACACCGAATAAAGGAGATGGCCAAACAATCTTCGAGCTTTTCTGGATTCATGGCAGATCTGAAGACAAAACGCTACACATGGACACGACTACAGCGGATGTGCGTCCACATACTGACCCATACATTAAAAGAACAGATGATTCACAATGAACAACCAGCCTATTTCAGACTTCTTGGCATGAATGGCCGGGGACAAGAATACCTTCGCAATGTAAAAAAAGGCTTACCCCTCCCGCTCATCTCTAAACTTTCGTCCTATCAGAAGCAGGACATCGATACGGACTTGCGAGCGGCACAGGTGTATGCACTTGGCTTGTCCGAACCGTATCAGGCTGCCTTGATGAAACGGGAATATGAATCCCCCATCATTTTCAAATGAAGAAAGGTTTAAGCTTGGCCCTTCCATCCTTAATAGTAAAAAAAAGCGCAAACAGTAGTTGACTGCCTGCGCTTTTTTTCATTTTTCCTTTCCTTTCAGCTTCGTTAAATAGGCTATTGCATCATCAAAGTTGTCAACCGGTACGATCTTCATATCCGTGTCGATATCCTTTGCTGCAATGAGTGCATCTTCATAATTCGAACCTGCTGCTCCGTTTTCATTTGGGGCAAAGAATATTTCCGCTCCAGATTTATCGGCTGCAACTATTTTCTGTTGAATTCCGCCAATTGGACCGACTGTCCCATCATCAGACATCGTTCCCGTACCCGCTATGTCATAGCCACTTGTAAGATCGCCTTTTGTTAATTGATTATAAATCTCCAATGAAAACATTAAACCAGCCGAAGGACCGCCTATTTGTTCTGAATCTATGGCAATCGCCGGTTTCGTGATCACTTTTCGATTGTCATCCAGCGAAATGCCTATTCCGACCCTATTTGGGTCATTTTTAAAAGGCTGCAATGAAAGAACGGCCGTTTTCTCCGTCTCTTCCCGCTTATACACTATTTTCACTTCATCTCCAGCCTTTTTTCCGTTAATGTAGTCCATGAATTCCTGTGCAGACTTGAATTTAACGTCATCGACCTGTATGATTTGATCGCCCGCTTTCAGTTCTTTAGCTGCCGGCATTCCTTTTAGCACGTCCAAAACATATACACCCAGGTACTCGTAATCGACTTCTTTCCCTGCTTTTTCATATGCGATCTGAATGGCATTATTTTTAGAACCATCCATTAAGTGCAGCTGCCTGATATTATATTCTTCATCTGTTTCATCTTCGCTTCGAATGGAGGTTTCCGGATAAAGCTCCTGATATTTGCTCCATTTCGCCAGCATGTAGGAATATATATTCGCCCGGCCCATCCTTACAGTGGTTAACATAAAGCTTCCTTTTGCTTCATCTCCTCCGGATACCTCAATGATTGGCTCCAATTCTTTAGCCATTCCTGGTTTTGATACATAAAAAGGTAGGGAATAAAGGGCTGATGCTATGAGAAGTATAGCCACCACCAGGAAAGTGCGTACATATATTTTACGGCTCATCTTCAAAGGACTCCTTCCAAGTAACAATACACTGCTTAATTTGATCTATCTTACCTCTTGCAGCTTCTTCTCCAATACTAATTATTTCCTGAACGTTTGTAAATGATTTAGAGCTGTATTTCTCAACCCTGGGGCGTATCATGACGTCTGAAGCAAACTCCCTGCTTTTAACAAGTTCCATTTGCAGGATATCGAGGCTTTGCATGATGACATCATAGATGGAGTTTATCTCCATATCCTGTTTCACGTGGGCTACATCCACACCAATTATGATGTCTGCTCCCATATCCTTCACGACTGAAACAGGAACCCTGTCAACAACGCCGCCATCTACAAGCAGTCTGTTTCCGATTTTTTCGGGAATGAAAATGCCGGGAATGGAAATGCTTGCCCTTACAGCCGGTGCGATTGGGCCTTCCTGAAAAATGACTTTTTCCCCAGTTTTTATATCAGTGGCGACGACCGCCACAGGAATATCAAGTTCTTCAAATTTCTTGCCATATGTAAATACCCTGATTAAATCCTTTGTCCGTTTACCCGAAATGAAGCCCATTTTAGGTATGGTGAAGTCTAAATAATACTTTCGCTTAAATGCACGGGACAACTTATACAGCCTCTCGATATCCGAACCCGCTCCATAAAAGGCTGCAACCATAGCTCCCATGCTGCTTCCAGCAATCATATCTATCGGAATGCCTTCTTGCTGTAATACCTTTATCACGCCAATATGTGCAAACCCCCTAGCTCCTCCTGACCCAAGTGCAAGCCCGACTTTTGGTTTCGACAAAGATATCCCTCCCGCTATAACTAGTTCAAAATATTGAAATAACACTCATTCAAAGTTATGGTCTTAAACGGATTTATAGAAGCATATTATTTATATTGACAGTGAAACAAGCATGGCAGATATAAACTATGCCAGCCAATAAAGTGCAGGGTTTCATTGAAATTCCATTGTGAGGAACATCCTCATTTATACATGTCGGAACAATCCACATTTCATCATGCGCTTACTTTTCGAGAAAAGGAAGTTCATATTTTATTATATACGAAACGAACTGCCCTTATTTAGTAACCTTCAAGAGGAGGCTGAATTTTGCTAAAATCAAAATCTAAAACAGTACTGTTAGCTACCTCCGTCACGATGATGGCAGTTGGCTTGATCATCTTCCCCCAAGAATCCTTTGAAGCTTCCAAAGGCGGACTCAATATTTGGTGGACAATTGTGTTTCCTTCGCTTCTACCTTTCTTGATTTTCTCGGAGTTATTAATCAGTTTTGGGGTTGTCAGGTTCATTGGTGTCATGCTAGAACCATTTATGCGTCCCTTATTCCGTGTACCAGGAGTTGGCGGTTTCGTTTGGGCGATGGGACTTGCATCAGGATTTCCAGCTGGAGCGAAATACACCGTGAGGCTTCGTCAGGAAGAACAATTGACCCGCATTGAAGCCGAAAGACTCGTTTGTTTTACTAATTCATCTAATCCATTGTTCTTGTTCGTTGCCGTTGCCGTAGGGTTTTTCCACAATCCTCATTTAGGGATCATCCTTGCACTTTCCCACTACCTAGGAAATTTTTGTGTAGGCATCATCATGCGTTTTTACCGTTGGAAAGAAGAAAAATCGCATACTAAAGTAATGACCAAGCTCCCCTCCATAAGACAAGCTTTTAGCCAAATGCATCGAACCAGAATAAAAGAAACAAGACCATTTGGCAGTTTACTTGGAGATGCGGTACTCTCATCCATCCAAACCCTATTAATGATCGGGGGATTCATCATTCTCTTTTCGGTGGTGAACAAGCTTTTATTTCACATGAACATTACCGGATTGCTAGCATCGTGGGTCGGAGGAATTTTACATATTTTTAATTTCCCGGATTCCTTAAGCCTCCCCTTCATATCAGGCATGTTTGAAATGACTCTTGGTTCAAAATTAACCAGTACGGTCGAAGATGCGACACTCTTTCAGCAAACTGTGATGACTAGTTTCATCTTAGCTTTCAACGGTTTCAGCATTCAAGCGCAGGTTGCCAGCATCATAGCCGCAACAGACATTCGTTTCACTCCCTTTTTTCTTGCTAGGATAGCACATGGCCTTTTGGCATCCATTATTACCATCTTGCTTTGGGAGCCATTCTATAAAGGCAATATGTACAGCGGCAGCCCGTTAAACGCATTCCCAGTCAGCGGATCCGGTGAACACGTGAATTCCCTATATCAGAACATGCTTGATTTCGGCCCCATTTTAACACTCTTGTTCTTGATCCTATACATCATCATATTTACCAAAAGGCTATTCAAAGGCCTTTCTTAAACCGAAAAAAAGAGCATTGCGCGTAGGCAATGCTCTTTTTTCTATCCTTTCAGTTCCTCGTACTTTTTGGCCAGGGCTTTCTGGACGACGTTTGGCACTAGTTCGGAGATATCTCCGCCATACTTCGCTACCTCTTTCACGATACTTGAACTCAAGAAAGAATATTGATTTTTCGTCATGATAAAGAATGACTCTATTTTATTGTTTAGGAATCGGTTCATCGAAGTTCCCTGCATTTCATATTCAAAGTCGGAAGTCGCCCTCAATCCCCTGATAATGGCATTCGCGGAAACGCTTTCAGCATAGTCGACCGTCAATCCCTGATAGAAATCCACTTTAACATTCGGCATATGGGCAGTCGCCTCAGTAATCAATTCCAGTCTCTCCTCCACTGTAAAAAGTGAATTTTTCGCTGAATTGTTCACGATGACCACATATACCTCATCAAAAACATTCGCTCCCCTTTGAATGATATCAAGATGACCAAATGTTATTGGATCAAAACTCCCCGGACAAATCGCTATTTTGGACATTCATAGTTCCCCCTGTTCGTGTACATTTCCCCATTGATAAATCGTAACGGCAATGACGCCATAAACTTCTTTTCTCTTAACGGTAAAGTCACCAACTTTTTCTGGCAATGTAACATCATGGCCATGCTCACAAACAATGTATCCCATATCGTTCAGCAATCGGTATTTATGTATTTCTTCAAGAATCTCGACTAGCTTTTGTTTCTTATAAGGTGGATCAAGAAAAATCAATTCAAAAGTCATTTCCCTTTTCACCAAAGCCTTCAGTGCACGCTCTGAATCATTTTTATAAACTTCTGCACGGTCTGAAAACTTGCATAGTTCCAAATTGGCCTTAACCGTTTGATTTGCTTTAAAATCCCGGTCGACAAATATGGCTTTATCCATGCCTCTGCTTAACGCTTCAATTCCCAGTCCACCGCTCCCGGCAAACAAGTCGAGGACCAGCCCTCCTTCGAAATAAGGACCAATCATATTGAAAATGGATTCCTTGACTTTATCAGTAGTCGGCCGGGTTCCTGTACCCGGTACAGCCTTAAGTGGTCTTCCTTTGCAAATTCCGGAAACGACCCTCATAATCCTCACCACATTTTATGACAAATTTCTGTTACTTTCCTATCCTAACATATTAGAAAAAGCTAGCCAATATTTAAACCCATTTGGCTTCATTTCCAAGATGAAAATCAAAGTATCATTTCGGACCATGGATTCTTTTTATAAATCTTTGACATTTTGAATAATAATGTGGTTTTTGGCAATAATGTGAATAACAACATTCCTTTTTAGGTGTTGTTGCCAACCGCGGAGAAGGCTTACGTTTCCCCATAAGCTCTTCCTCCGGTTTCTCCTCTCCCTTTGCCTTCTGGTCCTTAGTTAGACATAGAAGGACCCTGCATATTTTTGCAGGGCTTTTTTTTGTTAAATCTCTGATATCTAAGTGTCTTTGTCATGCTTCATCAATGAAGTTGTCCTTCTCTTTTATGAGGGATAATGATAAAGTAATGAATAATAAGTTAGTTAGGAGAGGTTTAATTGATTCAACGTTTTATTGAAATTGGACAAGGATATTCCGATATATATGAGTTGCTGGAAGTAGGACGCAATCAGAAACATCGAGTTGCAAGGCTTTTGGCCATGCATACTACTATAAATGATAAAAAGGTAACGTCATTGGTAATCGTCATGCACCCAACAGATCCCGGGAAATTCCAGCCGCTTTACATTTGCCGCGAAGGTATACCGAACCCTCATGCCACCAAAAACAAACGCTATGAGCTTTTTGAGAGCTTGGCGGAGGAACTGGATAGACCGATTATTGAAATCGACGTGAAACCTTCGGTGCTCTTTGCAGAAATCGAGTTGTACTACCAACACTTAATCGGCATTTTGCGAATGAATAGATATCTGCCCCCATTAGGTTGAGAAATGTTGATGCCCTGAAATGAAAAAGGCTGACTCCGCATGAGTCAGCTTTTTTTAAATTCCCATTTTATAATCATATTCTTTCGCTTTATCCGGTTTGGAGTTTTCGAACTCCACCTTCAAAAAAGGCTTGTAAGAAAGGTCCACTTTTTTAACGAACGAATAATTATTCAGCTTTTCCACTAGTGGCTCCACTTCATCCATATTCGTATAAAGCACCACATATTTCAACTTTTTTGAAACATAATGGATATTTCCAAATTTCCTAAGCATTTTGGCTTGTTTTAATGTATGTAAATAGACGATGATTCCCTGTCTCGCTCCAAGCATATCAATAACTCCCTTTTATAAAGGTTTTAACTAAGTGTAGCATAGCAGAATCTTTACTTTCAACCAAGAAAAAAGATTATAAACGAAATTCTCTCACTATTATGAATATAAACACTGTGAAGGGAGCCTAACAAACGATGGATTTAAACCAAATTTGGCATCAATTTATTGATCATCTATTAGATAATGAAGAAATTACCCAAGCTTCGATAAAAAAGTTCACAGGTATACCATTTTTATATATCCATTATCATCCGGCTCAAAATAATAATAGTAAGCTTTCTTTTTTAATAAAAAAAGCCGCAAGCCTTTCAATGCGTGGCAAGCAGCTTCATTGTGAAACCATTTTCGTACGGCAGGAAGAACATTTATATGTATTCCGGCACCGTTTTTATGTGCCGCAGCAAAAGATGTTTTGCTGCGGCAACCTATGTCCGGATTGTATTTTATATCGCAGTTAATCCCTTTGTCACGTATCCGGAATATAAATAACAAGAAAATCTTTATACATTCATCGGTTCATTGAACAATGTCTCGACGAAGGTTCCTTACATGACACAGCCACCGAACTCCGTAGTAATTTCGAATTTCGATGGCTGCATTCAATATACCGGCCTATTGTTCACAATATGGCCATTACCTTAAGCAGAGCATCCGCAGCTTCCGCCGGTTCCGCAGCTTCCCGTTGAACATCCACCGGATGAAACAAAAAATGGATTCCCCGCTGGAGTTTTGACCTGTTCAGAAACAGCTCGGCCAATCCTTCCGCTTATTTCATCAAGAACGGATTGCAATTCGGTCTCAGCCCGCTTAAACTCAGCAACGGCAGGATGCATATCCATGTCTCGTTTAGCTTGCCTGGTTTCTAAATTGATGCGTTTATAATCCGGATGATATTTACCGAACCTTTGAACATCTTCAAATAGATCCTTTAGCGAAGTAAACTTGGAAATTTTCCGCTGAGCCTCTTTGTCGCTTTGTAATTTATATAAACTAAGGAGGTATTCTTCCCCTATTTCAGATTGAAGGATCATTTCAGCTAATCCATCAGCCTGTTGTAAAATGTCGATGATTTCCATAGTAGCAAGCATTAACAAGCTCACCTCCACAACCATTTTACCATTTCTCCCTGTTAGATGCTAATGGTTTGATTAAATCGAGGAAGTGATATGTACCTCAATCTCTTTTTGCAGCCCTGTTTTTTCACCTGAACCATTCAAAATCTCCAGCTTGATTTTATGCTTGCCATTCGGGACTTCCTTTAAGATAAATGCTGCCGTTTTCATATCGACTTTCTTTTGATTATCAATAAATACGGACACAGTTGCCAACTGTTCTGGATTTGATTCAGAAAAACCATAGTTTTTCAAGTAGCACTCTACATAGACAGAGTTGCCTTTTACAAAAGTTTTTACCCGAAAGTCCTCATCTGAATTTCGGATGCCCGATACAGTGGTGGCAGCTTTAAGTGTAGAAACACTTTGTATGGCTACTCCTGAATTCTCAGGTTCCGGTATTTTCTTCCCACAACCCGACGCTGCCATCAACACTGTTAGAGCCAATATCAACTTTCTCATTCCATCGTCCCCCTTTTGCCTTTATTGTTCGCCAAAAGGAGTAATTTACTCTTTTTTTCTTCATTCACCTGAAACATTCATCGCTTGAAACATATGAAGCATCATGGAGGCGACCTGAACGCTTTCCGAAAATTTAGAGACCCGATGCGGAATCGACTTTTCAAAATAATATTTCGCCTCGGTTTCAAACACATCCACTTCATGGGGATTACGCATTAACCTTCTGTACCATCCAGGCTGAACCCTCAAGTAATTTCGCATATCTTCGTTTGTTTGGATGAATTCATATATATTCTGACGCATGAAAAACCCTCCTTAATCTTTTGTGAATAAAAAAGGGTTAGCTCTCTGCTCTTTTTCTTTTGGGGGAGGACTTGTATCACCTGATTTATTCCCTTGGAAAGCAGATAGCACTCCTTGGATTGCACCGATGGCCTGATTGGCATTCGTAATATATTGTTGAATCTGCCCCATATCCATATTTTTAACTGCACTCATTAACGAACCGATCAACTCAGTGCTTTGGTCCCCCTTTTCGTCCGGCGGTGATGGGGATTCTGTATACACTTTGGTCTCACCCACACTGCCTTCAGCCTGCCAGCGTGGATGATCATCCCCGAGTAAATACCACTCTTCAAAAAGTTCCTGCCATGTTGCTTGTTTGCTTCTCACTTCATTCACTAAATGAGGATGCTCCTTTACAAACTCCCGAAATCGATCCACGGAGGGCCGTTTTCTTTTTGCCATTACTCTCACCTCACACTTAGACATCGCCTATTGCACCATATGCTAAAGGTAAATAAAAAGTGCATCACATTCCATTTTAAATCCAATTGGATGTTCCAAAGCAAAAAAGGATGTATTTTCATGCGCGTGAATGTGACTTAATCAATGACATCCAGAACCTGGCTGAAGCTGCTGATGAAATAGAGTTATCTGATTCATCGGGAATTGTTTCAGGGTTAAAAGCCAAAGTAGAGCAAGGGAACCGCTCTTATTTTTCAATCCCGCTGCAATTAAATAAGGATGTAAGCGAACAGGGGACGACACTCACGATGGCCATGCCTGACACACCTCTTGATTGAACAAGACTCATGAAGGCATGGTGGCAACCTTCCGTTACTGCGGATATCCAAGTTCGTTACGTAATACCTTCCATTGCCGTTTGCGTGCAAATGCAAATTGACGTAGGCAAACTTATCATAGAGGGGAAGGTCCAGCGCGAGGATGGATGGGGAACTTTGCGCTATTTCCAGAACAAGAAAACGGACCCAAACGGATCCGTTTTTTTTATCTCTTTATGAAATTCTGAGTGTAATACTTTTTATATACCCCGACGCCCAGACCTGTAAATTCCTCGTTCAGCATCGCATCCCGATGACCTTTGCTATTTAGCCAGCCTTCCATGACTGCAGCTGCGTCCACATAATTAGCCGCTATATTTTCACCTGCTGCCCTGTATTTTACATGACCTGCATCGAGACGCTTTTCCAAATCCCCATTTGTTTCAGAAACATGGGTTCCTTCAGGTGTGTCCGTCATTTCACGGCTATGAAGGTAGGCAACCCTTGCTGTTGGAGCATCCCATTCTAAAGGCTCCAAATCAAACCGGCTGCGCATTATATTCGTAATATCGAATATTTGCTGCTCATTGCCATCTTCCACTTTCGCCATGTCTTCCTCAGAAAGATCCTTAATTGTCACAAGCTCACCATGATAGGTCAACTCATACGGCTGTTGTTTCAATAGGGCCGAATCATTCAAAAATCGGATGCTTGAAACAGTCCCTGTGAATTTATCCAAATAAAGCTGAACATTGATATTCCCTAAATCAATCAACGGTCTCATGTTCATGTCTTCCTCCGACAATTCGAAACGATAGGAACTGTCACCCACTTCAATATCAACAGTAGGTTCCACATATAAGCTGGAATAGATGGCATCAATCGATTGTCCAATTTTAAAAGGAGCGACATTGACCTCATCACCGATCCCATAAGCAGATACCACTTTTCCATTTTCAACGGCTAATTGAAAATAATTATTATAATTCTTTTTATATACCCACCATTCATATCCATATGCGGACATATCAATTCGATCTGGCTTACCGTATTCCTTTTCTATCTCTTTTGCATTTTTCCCGATTGTTACTGCCAGACCTTCTGTCACTTTAGTAACCCCTTCCTTTTCAGAGGAAGGGCTTTTTTCATTTATATGTCCATTGGGGTTAACACCTTTGTTACCATCAATAAGAGGGTTCCCTTCATCTTCATCGCCGATATTAAGATAAATACCGATTACGAAAAAAATAACGATCAACACCAACACCTTACCTAAATTGCGCAGAGGAACACTCCCTCTCTCTATCTAATTTATGTATCCAATGCAAAAAACCTTTCTTTCCTGATTATATCACTGTTCAATCATAATTTTCTAATTTACGATAGACTGCCCCTTCATTAAATTTATTTTAAAAATGGAACTTTTGTGAATGATTGAAATACCATGGTTGAGTTCATTGCAACTTCCACCATTTCGTACTATTATAAAATATAGGATAAAATGGTATATTATAAACATACTTGGAGATTTTTAATATATTCATGTACATAATATTTTCCCGGTATGTCATTTTAATTCCCAATAGTAAACATAGGAGGTACTACTCGTGAAATTTGAAAGCTTTGGAATCGAAAACATCACAGCCGACTTAAACCGATTAGATGACCTAATGCCGCAATATGGTTTAATACGTGCAGAACAATGGGATTACGAAAGAGTCAGTTACGATCGTAAGTTCGAATTAAAAGAAGGCACGTTTTACCTGAGAATACTTGGCTATGCTACAGAGGGCGATGTAGGCTCTCACAGGGCCGTCATTAAACTTATGGTCCCTCTATTAGGAAAACACTATTATCCACACGGAGTTGAATATGGAGAAGGAGAGGATTTCCCTGCATCACTAGTTAAACAAAGTGAAAAAATCCTCTCTCAAATCAAAGAAGAACTTACACAATTCAACGGCCTGTAAAAGCCGTAAGTTAAAAGTGAGGTACAAAGAGAGAGGATCATGTGTGATGCTCTCTTTTTTTCGTATCCATTACAAAAGCCTGATGCTTTTTTGCACCAGGCTTTTTCGTTATTTTAAAATCCTAGGATCGCCTTTATTAAAGATGTTGTTTCGCCGCCATGATAAATGACATAAAGCAGGATGTAAACAGCTACACCTGTAATCCCAGTGAAAAACCAAATGATGCTTGTAGCAGGTCCGATTTTTTTATGAATGGCGAATTTACCTTTAAAACCAGTGGTAAGCATGATGATCCCCAAAACTGCTCCAGTTGTCGCAAGCGTTATATGGAAGATCAAAAAAATTGTATAATAAATTTTAATGTCATCGGGTCCGCCAAATGACGTACTGCCAATGAAGACCGTCCGGGAAAGATATATAGTGAAAAAGATTACCGCAAAAACCGCAGCTGCCATCATGGTTTTTTTATGAGTCTCGATTTTGCGTTGTTTAATTTGATACCAGCCTATTGCAACAGTGATTGCACTTAATACAATGAAAGCTGTACTTATCGTTGGAAGGATTGGTAAAGACATATGTATTGTAGTCCTCTCTATATTTATTAATCAACTACCATTTTATAAGAGGCAATCATAAAATTCAATAAAATCAAGGATTATTAACAGAATGCTCACTTTTATAGAATAGCCAAGTCGAATCACTGGCTATTTGTTTTAAATCAAAAAACAGGCAAGGCAGATAAAAGACTTGTCCGTCCCAAGACAAGTCTTTTATCGTACAATTATTCTACAGTCTGAAAATCCGAAGGTATCGGATCGATATCATTTTGGCCGCCATTCTCCTTTTTGAACCAAGCAAAGAAAATGACACCTAATACATAGCCTAAAACAATTTCTTGGATCACCTTCATCAGAACCCCACCAAGCTGTTGATCCTCAAGCAATGGCAGTCCATTGAACATTTCCGGGCCACTGAGCGTTAAGCCGGACAGTGCTGAAGCCGGAACGCAAAGCTCCATGGCACTCGCCCAAGATTCCGCATTGGTGAATGTATCATACATCGGATCATTAGCAAAAATGATCAAAGCGCAAGCAGGGGTCATTAGAATGCCACTGCCGAAAATATAAGCTACTTTTTTCACACCTGATAGACTTTCACGTTCCGGAAGTTGATTGACAAGCGGGAACCACATCAAAACAGCAGTGGTAAATAAAAGGACCGTGTATCCGGCATGAAACCACATCCCCGTTTTGATAAAGTCGAACACTAACGGGATATGGTACAACGAGAAAAGAACATTAAACAGTAAAAGGGCGACAAGAGGTTTCGTGAAAAATTGAAATAACGGCTTCACTCCCCTTGAGTTTATGAAAGTTCTCATAAGCCAATCTGGAATCGCTATGATAAATAAAGGCGGAATCACGAGATAGAGCAGTGCCATTTGAAACATGTGCGCACTGAACATGATATGGCTCAATAAATCCAGTGGTGATCCTTTTACTGCATATAGAAGGAACATGGCTATCAAAAAATAAGTTGCCTGTTTAACGGATAGGACTGAACTGCCCGAAAACTTCTCCCTTTTTTTTGTCACCAGCCAAAAATAGCCAACGGTTATAAGTACGAGGACGGCAAAATAATAAGGACTCCACAAAGCGCGAAATCCGAAAATATCAATAGACAAAAAAATCACCTCGTTCATAAACTTTTTCTTACTTTCATTATACCTAAAATGAAACATGGTAACAAATATAGATAAACTTGGATTCTTTTTCTAGCTAATCAACACATAAAGAAAACCGGCTATCATTCAATAGCCGATTTCCTTTATGGTTTATAACCAAACAATCGTTGTGAACACAAGGACAGTTATCAAGCCGACTGCAAGGCCCGAAAATAAAAACAATGCAATGGTGCCATGCCCTTTATGCTTCATATGCATGAAATAATACAATTGGAAAATCACCTGTACAACTGCCAGCAGCAAAATGACTGGTTTAATGAACCAATGTGAAAAACCCTCGATTCCTACAGCAGCAAAAGCAAGTAATGTAAAGAAAATCATAAGTGTAAATGATATCACTTGGTGTTTCATCTCTTCAGCATTTTTCTTACGGCGATATTTTAAATCGACATTCGGGTTCGCTGAATTTGATTGTTCATTCGCCATCAGTTATCCCACCATTCCCATTAAGTATACGACAGTAAAGATAAACACCCAGACTACGTCAATGAAATGCCAATAAAGACTCGCGACATAAAATTTAGGAGCGTTATATAAATTCAAGCCCCTTCTTGCATTACGAACCATAAGAGATATGATCCAAACCAGACCGAAAGCAACGTGTCCTCCATGAAAACCAACTAACGTATAAAACGCGGAGCCGAATGCACTGCTCGTAAATGTATGATGGAATTCATGAACATAGTGATTAAATTCATAAATCTCGAGACCTAGAAAAGCAAAGCCAAGTGCAACTGTAATCACAAGCCATGCTTGCATTTGTTTAAAATGGTTATTTTTCATATGGTACATCGCATATACACTGGTTAATGAACTGGTCAATAAAAGCATGGTTGCTACAAAAGTCAGCGGTAATTCGAATAAGTCTTTAGCTAGGGCTGCATCACCATTTGGAACTTTATCCTTCAATGCAAGGTAAGTTGCAAAAAGTGAGGCGAATAGTACCGTCTCTCCACCAAGAAACAACCAGAATCCCAAATACTTATTTTTACCTTCTAAAGTCGCTTTCTCGGGAGAAGCAGGCCAAGTGGCATCCGTGAATCTTTCATCTGCTTGCATTATGCCTTACCTCCCTTGTCTTTATTGTCCATAAGGTCTTCTTTATGAATGTGGTAACCATGATCGTCTTTAACGGAACGGATAAGCATTGAACCGAATGTGATCAAAAGTCCAACAATAATTATTGGCAGGGTCCATGTCTTATCATCCATATTATATAAAGCACCGAATGCGGCAACAAATAAACCCAAGGCAATCGTTAAAGGTAGTATGGATGAATTCGGCATATGGATATCCCCCAGTGGTTCTGCAGGAGTCATTTCCTTTTTCCCTTCCATTTTCTCAACCCAGTAAGGATCTAATCCGCGGACAAGCGGAAGTTGTTTGAAATTATAAAACGGCGGTGGTGATGGGATGGCCCATTCCAGCGTACGGCCGTCTCCCCATGGATCATTGCCGACCTTCTCATTCTTCACGGATGTAATGATTATATTGATGACCATAACCAAGACCCCAAATGCCATTAAGAAGGCTCCAACTGTACTAATCATATTACCTGTATTAAGACCTTGATCGTCCAAGAATGTAAATACGCGACGAGGCATCCCCATCAAACCTAAGAAATGTTGAATGAAGAATGTTAAATGGAAACCGATCAAGAACGTCCAAAATGTGATTTGTCCCAATTTTTCACTTAACATCGTTCCAAACATTTTCGGCCAATAAAAATTGATTCCAGCCAGTAAGCCCAATACAACCCCACCAACGATTACATAGTGGAAATGGGCAACAACGAAATAACTATCATGGTATTGATAATCAGCTGGTGCTGATGCGAGCATGATACCTGTCACGCCACCCATGGTAAATGTAGGGATAAAGGCAACTGCATAAAGCATCGGTACCGTGAACTTGACGCTTCCGCCCCACATCGTAAAAATCCAGTTGAATATCTTAATACCTGTCGGCACCGCAATAGCCATGGTAGCCACGGCAAAAATCGCATTCGCGATAGGTCCCAAACCAGTCGTAAACATGTGATGCGCCCAAACCATGAAACCTAAGAAACCGATTAAAACGGTTGCAAATACCATCGATGAATATCCGAATAATCTTTTTCTTGAGAATGTAGCGAAAATTTCGGAAAAAATACCGAAAGCTGGAAGAATCAGGATATATACTTCCGGGTGACCGAATATCCAGAATAAATGCTCCCAAATGATCGTATTCCCGCCCGCTGCTACATCAAAGAAATTCGAGCCGAACATCCTGTCGAACATCATTAACACCAATCCTACGGTAAGCGGAGGAAAAGCGAATAATATCAATGCGGAAACAACGAAAGTTGACCATGTGAACAGCGGCATACGCATATATGTCATACCAGGCGTACGCATATTAATAATGGTTACAAGGAAATTGATCCCCGCAATTAATGTTCCCAATCCTGATATCTGTAATCCCAGGACGTAAAAATCAATACCATGGCCTTCGGAATGCAGGGAAAGTGATGCATATGATGTCCAGCCTGCATCAGGAGCCCCCCCTAAAAACCAAGAAAGATTCAGAAAGACTCCTCCAAAGAAAAACAACCAAAAACCTAACGAGTTCAAAAATGGGAACGCGACATCACGTGCCCCTATCTGTAAGGGTACAACCGCATTCATTACAGCAAACACCAATGGCATGGCTGCCAGAAATATCATAGTTGTACCGTGCATGGTCAATATTTCATTATAAAATCCGGCACTTACGAAATCATTATTTGGGATTGCAAGCTGGATACGGATAAACATCGCTTCCAAACCGCCGATTACAAAGAATAATCCGCCAGAGATAAGATATAAAATGGCGATTTTCTTATGGTCCACCGTCGTCAGATAATCCCAAAGCGTAGCGCCAAATCCTTTTTTATTAGCGTACGTACTCACGATTTAACCTCCTTAATCAATGTTCTATTTGTCTTCCACCTTAAGCTCTAATAGATAAGCTGCCAGTGCATTAATATCTGAATCCGAAAGTTCGCCGTAAGTACCGGTCATCGTGTTGCCCGGTTTATACTTCTCAGGATCCTTGATCCATTTTTTCACATTCTCTTCCGTATGATCCAATACGCCAGCCACTTTTTGGCGTTCACCGAATGTAGCGAGATTCGGAGCCTGACGAGCAGCTTCAGGCCTGCTGTCATTTGGTGTCACCGCATGGCAGCCTATACAACTTTGATTAAAGACATCTTCACCCTGTTTGGCTAGATCACCTTCAACGACAGGTTCCTTCGCGGCTTTCATATCTTTAGTCCAAGCTTCAAAATCGCTTTTGGACTTCGGTACGACCTTAAAATCCATCAAAGCATGTGAAGGACCGCAAAGTTCAGCACATTTTCCGTAAAACAAGTTGTTTGAATCTTCAGCCTTTTTACTATCGAATTCTAAGAAAAACTGATTGACCCCTTCTGTATTGGTATCCATCTTTCCTCCGGCAGACGGTACCCAGAATGAATGCTTAACATCTGAAGCAGTTAGATTGAAATACACTTTTTGATCGGTTGGCACAACCAAATCCTGACTTGTTACAACGCCAAGGTCCGGATATTCAAACTCCCACCAATAAAGGTTCGCCCTGACATTCACGACAAGTGCATCCTTTGTTTTTCCATCCTTATCTTTCTTATCCATTGCCTTTGTGTCGGCTAAGTCGAAAGTCGTGACGACGGTTGGAACAGCCAGAACAATTAAAAGAAGGATAGGAATAACAGTCCAGATAATTTCGAGTTTATGACTTCCTTCAATTTGTTTCGGTATTGTTTCGTCGCCTTCCTTCCGACGGAAGCGTAGTAAAACTACAACGAACAAAATAATCACAACAATAATAACCAGTACCATGATTAGTGTACTCAATATCAGTAAGTCATACTGAGATTGCGCAACATCGCCAGCTGGCTTCAGCGCGGATAGAAATGGTTCGCCGCAGCCCGAAAGGACAAGTCCTACAATACCCAGCAGAGCAATTAGGCGCCATTTGTGCAGCCTTTTTTTCATAGCTTCAGAAACCCCTCTTTCGTCAAAATTTTCTCACAAAAATAAAAATGGGCGCAATTGCGAATATTCTCTCTATGTCAATTTCTAAAAAGAAAGAATCCCTAAACTAAGGAATTATTAAGATGATCCATGTAACCGCTCTTATGTATGACCCCGTTGGTTCCGTTAATATGTATGAGTCGCGGTCAGTGCAATATATATCAGTAAGCTGGAGCCTGTAAAAGAACAGGCCGCCAGCTTATTTTAACCAAAACTAGATGAGAGTGACAATAACCATCGCTACAAATAAAATGGTCATATAATTTAAAGAATATACAAACATGGATGTTGCCCATTTAACATCATCTTTCTTTTTATACCCCTTAATTCCCAAAATAAGCCACCCCGTACTCAATAATGCAGCAAGAATAACTAGCGGTGTTCCTAATGGAGTTAAAAAGAAAGGTACAAACATTAAACAGACGATCCATAGCATGATCGACCTTTTTGCGGCCTTGAAGCCTTTTACGACCGGAAGCATAGGTACCCCGGCTGCACGATATTCTTCGACACGCCTCATTGCTAGTGCATAAAAATGAGGCGGCTGCCACAAGAACATGATCGCGAACAGGACCCAGGCGATCTTATCAAGGCCCGGGTCGACTGCAGCCCACCCGATAAGTGGAGGCACAGCTCCGGATATACTGCCTATAATCGTATTCGATACAAATCTACGCTTGAAAACCATGGTATATAAAACAACATAGGCGAAGACGCCGAATGCACCTAGTATGGCAGTTGTCATATTAGTCAATGCAAGTAAAATCAGCCCTGCAGCAATTAAGCCGAAACTTAACGCCAATACCTTTGAAGGCTGTACTTTTCCAGTTACCGTTGGACGGTTTTTCGTTCTTTCCATTAAATGATCGATATCTCGGTCATAATAATTATTGAAACTGCAAGATCCAGCCATAATGAGCGCCGAACCTGCAAGTGTATAAAACACTACATCTAGATTGTTTAAGAAGCTAAGCCCCGAAAAATGAAGAGCTAACCACACGCCGGTAAAAGCTGTAATTATATTTGAATTGACAATCCCCACTTTTATAAGTGCGAGAAAATCCTTCCAAGCTGTTGTTTCAGGTATATCCGATTGAAGGGCGGCTTTACTGTCCTCCATGACAGCTTCTGACAAACCCCTTGTTTCTGACATTTGTTTTCCTCCTTTAAATCATTCAGCACAGACGCAAATGCAAAAAAATACTTACATATGCTATAGAACATTATTTCATACTTTTCGATATTTGTAACCAAGGAAGCGTAAACAAAAAGTAAATTATTTACCAATGACCGTTGTCAATGGAATCCATCGAGAGCTATCATTCTTAATATCATGCTTAATAACAGTAAAATTTAGTAAAATCATTTCTTCAATATATTAAAACACATTTTTGGAAGCTTTTGTGAAAATTTTTCGGATAATTTTTGACCAATTTGTGTCTCAATAATTTACTGCTGTTAATTAGATGTTCATCAAGAACATGAATAGTATGCTGTTATCATCATCCCCTAGGCTCTATCCCTATTTTGCTCCTACTTGAAGGTTTACACTCCCTTTATTTCTATCAAAGTCTTTTGCAACTTTCAACTATTTCAGGCATTTTAATTAATAGCTATAATATAAACTGAACTTGTAAAATCATTCTATTTTGTGTAATATCGAGGAAGTTCGACAAATATTATGAAAAACCTTATGCTATTATTAATTTTAAGAACAATCCTATTTGCTACAGAGAAAAAGGTGGGACTACTAGTGAAATCGTCTCTTAAATGGTTTGCTGTTTTAACAACGATTGTAATGCTTTTCATCTTACTTGGTGGAGCTTTAGTCACGAAGACGGATTCCGGCATGGGTTGCGGCAGGTCCTGGCCATTGTGCAATGGCCAATTGATCCCGGACAAAATCACGATTGAATTGGTCATTGAGCTTTCCCATCGGCTCGTTTCAGGTGCTGGAGGATTCTTGGTTTTAATTTTATCGTATATGTCTTGGAAAAAAATCGGCCATATTCGTGAAGCGCGTTTCTTATCCGTCCTTTCTTTTGGTTTTCTGTTACTGCAAGGGTTGATTGGAGCCGCTGCCGTCATTTGGTCACAATCCGATTTCGTCCTTGCCCTTCATTTTGGCATATCGCTCATTTCCTTTGCTTCCGTCTTTTTACTGACATTGTTGATTTTTGAAGTAGACAAGAAGTTCGAAGCCGAAAAACTTATAGTTGACAAACGTATGAAATTCCATATTATTGGCGTATTGATTTTTTGTCTGGCAGTCGTCTATACGGGTGCTCTTGTAAGGCATACAGAATCCAGTCTTATCTGTAAGGATTGGCCTTTATGTGTAAATGACAGCGCTGCACTCCCCTCCAACCTTTATGAATGGATTCAGATGGGGCACCGTGCAATGGCAGGCGCTATTTTCATTTGGGTATCATATGTGGCTTATATCGCCAAAAAACATTACAAAAATCAAAAAGTTTTATATGGCGGTTGGATTGCTGCATTCATTCTCGTATTTTTACAGGTCACCGCTGGAGCCTTTATCATTTTCTCAAGGCAAAACTTATATATCGCATTGACACACGCATTGTTCATTGCCTGCTTTTTTGGTGTAATGAGCTATTTGATGCTATTGACATCAAGAAGTAAAAAAAATTCCCTAGCTCAGCAAAAAGGGAACTCCACGCACGCAGTCAAAGGACAGGATGAACAGGATATAACACCAACGGTACCCGCCCGTTAATGTCTGATTGTTCAATCAAATCCAAATAGACAAAACAAAAACCACCATTCCCGGGAATGGTGGTTTTTGTTTTGTCTCAAGATGACCGTACATTGCCTAAAAAGAGGGTACAGAGCAGCTTGAAATCTCAAGCATACCCCATATACCCCAAATCATTACAAGGTCACAGTCAGCTAGATTACTTAGTTATTTCAATCAATAAGTCTCCAGTACTGATCGCTTCTCCATCTTTAACATAAATATCTTTAATGGTCCCGGAGAATGGTGCTTGCACGGTAGTTTCCATTTTCATCGCTTCCGTAATGATTAGGTGATCACCCTGCTTGACCTGATCGCCTTTCTCGACAACTACGCGAATAACCGTACCTGGCATTGTCGCACCGAGTTGTTCTTTATTTTTTGGGTCTGCTTTCATTTTTGATACAACGGAAGATTTAATGTTTTCATCCTTGATGATCACTTCACGTGATTGACCATTCAACTCAAAATAAACGACCCTTGTTCCATCAGCCAATGGCTGACCGATTGAAACCAATTTTACGATGAGCGTTTTACCCTTTTCAATTTCAACTTCGATTTCTTCCCCTAGCCTCATGCCATATAAGAAAGTAGCGGTATCGAGGTTGGAAACATCTCCAAACAGCTCAATCGTTTTATTGTACTCCAGGAATACTTTTGGATATAGGGCATATGCAAGCACATCGAAATCAGTGACTGCCCGTCCCAATTCCTTGAATAATTCTTCTTTAAGTGCTGCAAAGTCCACTTCTTCCAATAATTCACCCGGTCTTACTATTATAGGTTTCTTCCCTTTCAGGATAACTTCCTGAAGCTCTTTAGGGAATCCCCCAACTGGCTGACCTAGATAGCCTTCGAATAACTCTATGACTGAATCAGGGAAATCGATGGAATTTCCTTTTGTCAGAACATCTTCTTCAGACAGGTTATTTTGTACCATGAATAAAGCCATATCCCCAACAACTTTGGATGAAGGAGTTACTTTAACGATATCGCCGAACATTACATTGACGCGCTGGTACATCTCTTTCACTTCATGCCAGCGGTCTCCCAGCCCCACTGCTTTGGCTTGCTGCTGCAGATTACTATATTGACCGCCTGGCATCTCGTGTTTGTAAACCTCGGTATGAGGTGCATTCATGCCGCTTTCGAAGTCATGATAGAATTTCCTGACCTCTCCCCAGTATTCTCCTAAACGCTCTAGAGAATCGACTTCCAATTTAGGCTGTCTGCTTGACCCCTCCAATGCATAATGAAGTGTTTGTACACTTGGCTGTGAAGTCAGTCCAGCCAAAGAACCAATCGCCGTATCAACGATATCCACACCAGCTTCGATCGCTTTAGAATACATGTAAATTCCATTTCCGCTTGTATCATGAGTATGCAGATGGATCGGAAGGGATGTCGATTCTTTCAGTTCCGATACAAGGCGGTAAGCAGCTTCAGGTTTCAAGAGGCCGGCCATATCCTTGATCGCTAAAATATGGGCACCGGCTTGTTCTAATTCCACCGCCATATTTTTATAGTATTCGATATTATACTTGCTGCGTGATGGGTCATTCAAATCCCCTGTATAACAAATGGCAGCTTCCGCAATTTTGCCTGATTGACGGACTGCATCAATAGCCAATTCCATTCCTTTAACCCAGTTTAAACTATCGAAGATACGGAAAACGTCAATGCCTGCATCCGCTGATTTCTCTACGAATTCACGAATGACATTATCAGGGTAATTTTTGTAACCAACTGCATTTGAAGCCCTTAATAGCATTTGCAAAAGGACATTCGGAGCTTTTTTCCTGAAACTTAACAGCCTGTCCCATGGATCTTCTTTCAAGAAGCGATATGCGACATCAAAAGTTGCCCCGCCCCACATCTCCATTGAAAATAAATCAGGAAGGAGTTTTGCTGTAGGCTCAGCGATATCAAGGATATCTTTCGACCTGATTCTCGTCGCCAGTAAAGATTGATGTGCATCACGGAAAGTCGTATCGGTGATCAATACCTCTTTCTGTTCTTTAATCCATTTGACCAGTCCCTCTGCACCTTGCTCTTCAAGTATATTTTTTGTACCAGAGATAAGCGGCAGACCACCAACATTCGGAATCGGAGCTGGATCAAAAACCGGCTTTTTCTTTTTCTCGACTCCCGGGAATCCATTCACGGTCACATTTCCGATATATGAAAGCATTTTTGTCCCACGGTCTTTCCTGATTGGGAAGCTAAATAATTCCGGTGTTGTATCAATGAATGATGTATCATATTCCCCATTTATGAATTTTTCATGTTTAACAACATTTTCAAGGAAGGGAATATTAGTTTTAATTCCACGAATCCTGAATTCCTTAAGGTTACGAACCATTTTGGAAGCTGCCTGCTCAAATGAAAGCGCATGAGTCGAAAGTTTAACGAGAAGGGAATCATAATATGGTGTGATGACCGCACCTTGGAACCCATTCCCTGCGTCCAGACGAACACCGAATCCCCCACCGGAACGGTAAACCATCATTTTCCCGGTATCGGGCATGAAATTATTCAATGGGTCCTCAGTCGTCACCCTTGATTGAATCGCATATCCATGAGTTTTAATTCCCGCTTGTTCGGGAATCCCGATCTTTTTGCCATGGAGTTCATGCCCTTCAGCTACCATGATTTGAGATTGAACGATATCAATGCCCGTAATCATTTCAGTAATGGTATGCTCAACCTGAACCCGTGGATTGACTTCAATAAAGTAAAATTCGCCATTTGCGACAAGGAACTCGACCGTACCAGCGTTCACATAATCAATATTTTTCGCCAACTTGACGGCTGCCTCACAAATCCTTTCCCTTAAATCTTCGGAAAGGGAAACGGAAGGTGCCACTTCCACAACTTTTTGATGCCGTCTCTGAACGGAACAGTCACGTTCATATAAATGGACGATATTCCCATGAGTATCAGCCAAAATCTGAACTTCGATATGCTTCGGATTTTGTATGAATCTCTCTACATAGACTTCATCATTACCAAAAGCTGCTTTAGCTTCTGATTTTGCGCGATCATAAGCCTCTTCAACTTCTTCGATTTTTTCGACGATCCGCATTCCGCGTCCGCCGCCGCCTAAAGAGGCTTTTATAATAATTGGAAAACCATATTGTTCACCAAATTCCTTGACTTCTTCAACACTGGTCACCGGTCCATCGCTACCAGGGATAACCGGAATATCAGCCAGTTCAGCTTGTGTTCTGGCTTTCACTTTGTCACCAAACATATCTAGGTGTCTTGATTCTGGTCCGATGAAGATTATGCCCTCTTCCTCACAACGTTTCGCAAAATCAATATTTTCTGAAAGAAAACCATAACCTGGATGAATCGCATCGACTCCGCTCATTTTGGCAATCGCAATTATGCCTTCAATATCCAGATATGCATCAATCGGCTTTTTGCCTTCCCCGACCAAATATGCCTCATCCGCTTTATATCTGTGATAAGAACCATAATCTTCCTTTGAATAGATTGCAACTGTGTGAATGTCTAATTCCGTACATGCACGAAAAATCCTTATCGCTATTTCCCCACGATTTGCCGCAAGTACTTTTTCTATACGTTTCGCCATTGCTACCACCCTAATCAATATGTATTTTTATTGAATATATAGAAAAAAAGCGTGAAAGATTTCCACCACTTTTTATTCATGAATTGATTTCCCAAATAAGGAGTCCAATCTGATTAAGCTCATTTTATCGCTGATGTAATTATTTCGATATATTTTATATTTTCGATTTTTACATTCGATAAAGTTTAAAAAGAGCCCTATACCATTAACAAATGAAAATTTAGCTATAATAATATATTATCAATTTAATTTAACATTCAATTAATATAACAATAATACTAAAATTAACTGAATACAATAAAAAAATAAAAAATTGCATATATTCGTATATAAAAACAAGGAATTAAATCTGATTTCCCACCAAGGCTCCAATGCCGCAGCAAAGGAACAGGACCATAAATTGCCAATTTCAAAATAAAAATTCAAAATAATTAAAAAACTCAAATTGAGCTTCCGAGGACCAATTAGTATGTCACTATTGGATATAGTATAACACTATTGATTAATTATGTACATAAATAAAAAACTCAAACAATCATCGAGATTTGTTTGAGTTAGTATGTTTTATCTATTATTTTTTTAATGATGCTTCATGCAAAACTGACAATTCCTGTTCAAGGGTTTCCAAAAGGGATTTACCCTCGGTTTCCTCTACCAAACCTAAGCGTACGGCAAAATCAATTTCTCTTGATAGACCGAACATTTGTGTATCAAGGACCTCTTCATATAAAGGACATTGAGGCATAGTGAGATTTTCCATTTGAACTTTTATCAGTTTTAGAATCTTGTCAGCATCTGCTTTTAATAAAGCATAAGCTTTTTCTCGATGATTGACAAGCATATCAGATGCCATGTTAAATCCCCCCGCTCAGAGCGATTAAATCTTATCTTTAAATTCTACCTTTAGTTTTGTGAAAAAGCAAGGACATTGACAAACAATTTGCCATTGAGATAACACTATCACCTCTCAAATGAATATACCCAGCCATGAAAATTGTTCACCATCGTGAAGATGTGACAATTCAATTATAATTGATTATAATCATTAAAGAGCAACAGAAAGGAATGAGATATTTGGAACCCATCGTATTTATAAATGGAAAAGTGAAATATCCAATTACACTAGATCCCGGAGTATGGATTTTTGATGACCGTAAAGTTGAAATAAATACATATTTCCACGCAGAAAGAGTCCAAGTCAATGAATTAGAAGAATATACGATTGCTGCCTCCAAACATTGGCAAAAAGAAATACAGGAAGGCGCAATAATGCCACCCACATTAAAAACGGAACGAAAGTTCGAGAAGCAAAGATTGCTGGAAGGGACTTTCGGCATCCCTTTTGAACCTTTTTTAAAAAATGCCGAACCTGAAAATGGGGTAACTGAAGTCATCGTTACAACCGATGATGAGGAGCTTACATTCCCATTGGAAACGGCACTTGAATTTTTCCTGGGCTTTTCCAAGGAAGGAAAGCCGCTTAAAATATCCGAGGGCGGTCCTTTGGAAATTTATTTCGGAGACGCTTCCAACATCAATGATCCGATAAAAAATGTTCGGTCTTTCACTGTTAAATAAGAATTAGTCCATTCTCGCCAAAAACTTTAGAGCAATCGGCAAGGGATATCCCTTGCCGATTGCATTATAAAAGCGTAGCTGCCAGCTGGGCCAATCCAGATCTTTCCCCTTTTATCAATTTAACGTGGCCTGCAATACGCTCGGTCTTGAATTTTTCCACCACATATGTCAAACCATTATTATATTCATCTAAATACGGATGATCTATTTGTTCCGGATCTCCCATTAACACAATTTTGCTTCGCTCCCCGACCCTCGTCAAAATGGTCTTGACCTCATGTTTCGTTAAGTTCTGCGCTTCATCGATGATGATGAACTGATCCGGGATGCTCCTTCCCCTGATATAGGTGAGGGCTTCCACTTCGATCGAACTCATGCCTGCTAAAATGGCATCCAATTCCCCAGGTTTTTTCGTATTGAACAAAAATTCGAGATTATCAAAAATAGGCTGCATCCATGGTCTTAATTTTTCTTCTTTTTCCCCTGGCAGATAACCAATATCTTTACCAACCGGAACAATGGGCCTGGCAACCAAAAGTTTCTTATATTGTGACAAATCTTCAGTTTGCATCAATCCTGTCGCCAATGCCAATAAAGTCTTACCTGTCCCAGCCTTACCAATGAGCGTCACAAGCTTGATGTCCGAACGGAGCAACAAATCTAGGGCCATCGTCTGCTGGACATTTCTCGGTTTTATTCCCCAAATATGTTCCCCTTCATACATCAATTTCTTAACGAACCTGCAATTCTCATCCACAATCCCTATCGCAGAAGCTGAACTGCCCAGCGTGTCCTTCATCAACAGGAATTGATTTGGATAATATGAATCTTTTGTAAGTTCTTCCAATGCCAGAAAACTTTTTTCATAAAACTTATTCAGATTATCAATCGATACAAACACTTCTTTGTGCCCAGCGTAAATATGGTCCAGTTCTACGACACGGTCATTTAAAAAGTCCTCTGCCTCAAGACCGATTGCATCAGCCTTGACCCTGACGAGTGTATCTTTACTAACCAAAATGACCGTTTTTCCTGCTTCCTTCGTCTCTTCTTCCAATGATAAATTTTTCGCGACTGCCAATATCCTGTTATCATTCGTTTTCTCCACAAAAATTTCCTGAAGCTTATGAAATGAACGATGGTTGAGTTCAATCCTTATGCTGCCTCCATTATGAAGCGGAATGCTCTGATGAAGCTTCCCTTTTTCCCGAAAGCCATCGATCAATTTCGATACTTGCCTGGCATTCCTTCCGATTTCATCCATGTACCTTTTTTTCGAATCCAATTCTTCTAATACGACTGCTGGAATGACAACTTCATTATCTTCGAATGAATAAATCGAATACGGATCCTGCAACAGGACATTCGTATCTAAAACATAGATTTTTTTCCCCAATATGACGCCTCCTGCCTGCTCTATAGGATATGCCTTACCATTTACTACACTCAGCATTTATGTAGCGGACGAGACTGTTGATAAAATATATGTTCCTTTGCATAAAGATAGAAGAACATTTACAGACTATAAAGAAAACTTCCAGCAAAGAATGCAATCCCCAACATTGATAACACCATGTTTCACTGCATTTTATACTTATATGCATCAGACTTGGTAGTGATGGACAGGCTGGAACAAAAAAAGAGCATTAAGGAGGTTTTACATTGCGAAAAATCATATTGCCGCTCGCTGCGGTTCTGTTGATGTCAGGTTGCACAATGGATAATAATAACGAAGTGTCTGAAAATAACACGAAAAACAATATAACGAAAGTCAATAATACGACCATTAAGGAGGCAGACAGAAATACCGGCCAGCAAACAGCGGAAAGACTCACCGGTTTGGCTAAATCCATTCCGGAGGTGAACGATGCCACCGCAGTCGTACTTGGCAAATATGCCATCGTCGGAATAGATATTGACCAAGATATTGAGCGTTCACAGGTCGGAACGATAAAGTACTCTGTTGGAGAAACTTTAAAACATGATCCTGAAGGTGCAAATGCCCTCATCGTCGCTGACCCGGATATAAATGAGCGGATCAGGGAGGTGGCCAGAGACATTAAAGACGGTAAACCGGTAACCGGGATACTAAATGAACTGGCTGACATCACAAGTCGAGTCATTCCTGAGGTTCCTGGTGATATTTTAACCCCAACGCCGTCCAAGAACATTGAAAATGAAAAAAATAAACTTGATGATGAAACGGAAAGAAAAGAACTCGATAAAGAGCAAAATGATCAATCCAATCACTTTAAAGAATGAATTTTCCTGACCCGAAGTGAATCTTCGGGTTTTTTGTCTATACCCGCCATGCACCAAGTAACATTAACTTTCAAATGTCAGTTTCACTTTATCCTCGTTTTACCATAAAAATATTGGTATACTTAAAAGCATATTCGAATTGAAGTGAGGTTCAACTAATATGAAGGTTAAATGTGTAATATGCGATCAAATTGAATCTATACCTGACGATAGCCCAGAAGCAAAGAAACTTCGAAACCGTCCTATACATACCTATATGTGCAATACATGCAACCAACGCATAGAAGAGCGTACGAACGAACGGATTGCAACCGGAAACTTCCGTCTGTACCGGACGATCAAAAATGAAGATGAATGGTAGAATATTTTATAAAGTTTGCCTGATTGGTCTCATCAATGGAGTTCTGCTTGGATTGATAATGAAGTGGGTAGAAATGTTTTCCGGCAAGCAAGTGTATAAGCTTTTATTGAATGTGGATTTCCTTCCTCTAATTGGAGCTGTTTCCTGGAGTGAGACATCATTGTTCTTTTTCCATCTCCTTTTTTCACTTGCCATTACGTTTATTTACGCTTATATTCTTCATCCTTTGAAAATTTTCAGGAGATGGAACGAATACGCACTTGCTTTTATCACGATCATTCCCGCCATCATGCTTTACTTCCCACTATCTGCGCTGTCTAAAACAGAAGTTGTCCTTCCTTCTGATTTGACAGCTTTCTTTTTGTGGACAATCTTACATCTTTTTTACGGACTTTTCCTCCCTAAAGCCATATAAAAAAAAGAACCGTGCGTAAATCGCACGGTTCTTTTTATCATTACTCGATATTTTTATACTTTTCTGGCTCTAACTGAATTTGGTCTAACATGATATCAATCAATTCAATCGGATAACGTTGCTTTTTCATTTCGTCTCCCAAAAGGTACTCGACGAAATAAAAAGGTTCTGTCTTTGTAACCGAATCGATTATCACCTGATGATCGTCTTTCAGCATCTGCATGAAAAACATTTCTGTATCGCGTGCAGCTGTATCATCAGGCCTTGCATCACAGACAACTTTGATCGTCAACCAATTGTATAAAGCATCCTGTAATGATTTCATCATCTTAAGCCTGTTCTTCTTTTCTCGAATTATGAAGACGGATCCTATAAATCCCCAGAACAAGCGAAGCGATGACTAATGCTTCCCCCATAGGAAGAAACACCGCAAAGAAAGAAAGAAGGGTACATCCAAGTGCCATTACCACATAAATGACCACATTTTTTAGCAATGGTAACTTTTTGGCAAAACCTAACTGATAGACAAGGATGCATAATCCAAAGACCGTCAAATATAAATACCACATTCCTGCTTCAGGATTTTCATCCACTCTGTACAATGCTGCAAAAAATGATAATCGCTCTTGGATATCCAATCTTTTCTCCTCCTCTTGCTATTTATTTTTCTTCAACAGCAACTTTTTTTCTTTTAGCTGCTCTTTCACGCTCGTTTTTATCTAGAATTTTTTTACGAAGACGGATTGAATCCGGAGTTACTTCACAGTACTCGTCATCGTTCAAATATTCCAGAGCTTCTTCAAGGGACATGATTCTTGGTTTTTTCATGGAAGAAGTTTGGTCTTTATTTGCTGAACGCATATTTGTCATTTGTTTCGCTTTAACGATATTAACTGTCAAATCGCTATCACGGTTATGTTCCCCGACGATCATGCCTTCGTAAATATCCGTACCTGGCTCAACGAAAATAACACCGCGGTCTTCTACTTGCATAATACCATATTGTGTAGTTTTTCCTGATTCCATGGATACAAGTACACCTTGACGTCTTCCGCCGACTTGACCTTGGGCCATTGGTTGGTAGCTGTCAAATGAATGGTTCATGATACCATATCCGCGTGTAATCGTTAAGAACTCAGTTGAATAGCCAATAAGTCCGCGAGCTGGGATCGTGAACAGTAAACGAACTTGACCGCTTCCGCTGTTGATCATATCCAATAATTCACCTTTACGGGCTCCCATTGATTCCATGATCGAACCAGTGTGCTCCTCAGGTACGTCGATTTGTACACGTTCAACCGGCTCACAACGGACACCATCAATCAAACGAACGATAACTTCCGGTTTAGAAACTTGCAGTTCATAACCTTCACGTCTCATGTTTTCGATCAGGATGGAAAGGTGAAGCTCCCCACGACCTGAAACAATCCAGACATCCGGAGAATCAGTATTTTCGACTCTTAAGCTGACATCAGTCTGCAATTGGTTTCTCAAACGCTCTTCAATTTTACGAGCTGTAACGAATTTACCTTCACGGCCTGCGAATGGGCTGTTATTTACAAGGAAAGTCATTTGTAATGTTGGCTCGTCAATACGCAGGATAGGTAGAGCTTCAGGGTGTTCAGTCGGACAAACTGTTTCCCCTACGTTAATATCCTCCATACCAGAAACGGCAATCAAATCACCGGCAACAGCTTCTTGGATTTCAACTTTCTTCAAGCCGATATAACCAAAGATTTTCGTTACACGGAATTGTTTAACCTTCCCATCAAGTTTCATTAATGAAACTTGTTGACCTACATGCATTTTACCGCGGAATACACGGCCAACGCCAATACGTCCTACATAATCATTATAGTCAAGTAAAGCCACTTGGAATTGAAGCGGTTCATCTGAGTTATCGATTGGTGCAGGGATCGTTTCAACGATTGTTTCGAAAAGTGGGGTCATGTCTTCTTCTTGTTTAGCAGGATCTGAATCCAAGCTTGCAGTACCAGCAATACCTGAAGTGAAGACAACTGGGAAGTCTAATTGTTCTTCTTCAGCTCCTAGCTCGATGAATAAGTCAATTACTTCATCGACCACTTCATTTGGACGAGCAGAATCTTTATCGATTTTGTTCACGACAACGATTGGCGTGATCTTTTGTTCCAATGCTTTTTTCAACACGAAGCGAGTTTGCGGCATACAGCCTTCATATGCATCAACAACAAGAAGAACGCCATCAACCATTTTCATGATCCGTTCCACTTCACCACCAAAGTCGGCATGACCAGGTGTATCCAAAATATTGATCCTTGTATCTTGGTATTGAACTGCTGTATTTTTCGCAAGAATCGTAATTCCGCGTTCTTTTTCAATCGCATTAGAATCCATCGCACGTTCTTCCACATGTTCATTTTCACGGAAAGTACCAGATTGCTTAAGCAACTGATCCACTAACGTTGTTTTACCATGGTCAACGTGGGCAATGATGGCTATATTACGAATATTTTCTCTTAATTTCAAAAAATTCACTCCTAAAAAAGTTTGTGTATAACGTATCACTAGTATTAACTTACATATTATATCACAAACATACTAGAAACAAATACAGAAATTATGTACAATAGATATATTAGGGGTGATATTAATGAACATTAAATGGAATTTCTTAATATTAGCGGTATTGGCAACATCCAGCATTGGCTCCATTGGCATCTTCATTGCTGAAAAAAGCTTGATTGGAATATTGGCTGCAATCGTTATTCTTTGCGGAATAATGGGGTTCGGTTTCACTCAGAAGAAGAAATTACGCGAAGCCGGGAAATTATAATATAAAAAAAACTCGCTGACATACAGCGAGTTTTTTTGTTAATTATTTCAAAATGAGTATTTGATTCCATCCGTGCAAGATATTTATCCTGTATGCAATAAGGCCCTTGATGCTAACGGCTGGAGTTTCCTGACAAGTATTTATCGAATACTTCTTTGTGAAGCCCGGGTTTAGATACGAAAAGTGAGTCGCCTTCTAAATAATTCAATTTGTCACCTTTAATATTACTAACTTCCCCGCCCACTTCCTCAACCAGCAAAACTCCCCCGGCAAAGTCCCAAGGCATGAGTCTCATGGTAATGTATGCATCAATCCTTCCAGCTGCCACGAATGCCAGCTCCAATGCTGCCGAGCCATAAGAACGTGTCCCTCTTGCATCCCGAACCAGCGGTGCCAAAAGACTCGGGTCAATCCTCCGGTTTTCCGTTACCCAGCTAGCATTAATGGAAATGATCGCTTTGCTTACTGATGCCTCTTCAAGTGATGGGAGCCTTTGATCATTCAGAAATGCTCCCTGCCCCTTGACCGCATGATATAATTCATCACTGAAGACATCATAAACCATGCCAATCTTTCCAATGCCATCCACATAAACCCCTAGAGAAATTGCAAAATTCCGCTGTTGATGAATGAAATTCAAAGTTCCATCAATTGGATCGATGATCCACACCGTACCTTTTAGGTCTTTAATATCATGGCCCATTCCCTCTTCGCCAAAAATGCGGTGTTCAGGAAAGACTTCGCCGATTTTTTCGCAAAAAAACTTTTCTATCCCCTTATCCATATTAGTGACCAAATCATTCGGATTCGTTTTCATTTCAATATTCAACTTGGTTTTAAAGGACGCCCTAAGCCTAGTACCCGCTTCTTTCATCCATAACTTAGCATATGTATCCATTTCCTTGACCGATGCCATTATAATATCCCCGTCCTTTATGATCAGAAACTACATTAAAATGATCCACTTCTAAAGATTAAAGCAAATATAGCTTGCCTTCAAGTTTTTAACATCTTAAATTTTCCATTTTTTAAAAACATATGTGGAAAGAAGGTTCCTTGACCATCCATCCATTAATCGGTTTCGCAATAAAGAGTTAGCCCGCGGAAATACTTTTCAAACCACTTTACCTTAACGTCTCCCTTCCTTATTAAATGGGACCGAACCAAAATAAAATACCCACCTTATATATTTTGGACATTTAATGAAAAACGGACACAATATTTTTTATAAAATAAAGTGTCCGTTCATCTATAATAAAATTCCTTGTATTGAAATTGATTCATTTCCTTTATTCATTCTCCTTCAAGATCTCTGCAGCCAATCATTTACAAGGCTTTCAGTTTTAACAATTCCAAGCGGATACGTTCAAGCCTTTGCTTGCATTGTGACCTCTTTTGGTCATTCTCTTCACCAATTGCTTCAAAAAGGGTTGCTAATTCATAGTCCATTTCCATTCTTAACACTGCAGCTCTATGTCTTTCAACTTCTTTAGCTTTTAATGCTTGGTTCATGACTTGTTTCATAATTAACATTCTCCCTTCATCAATTAACGTAATTTTCTGAATTTATATTATCATATGATTTCCTACAACAAATAGCAACTAATTTGTGCTTTAACCTATAAGTAATTTTACATCGCCAACCCAAATCGTATTTTTTAAATTTTACTTTTACTTATGCTACAATATGTGCAGATATTACGGTAGGAGAGATGAAAATGAATATAGCAAGTTTTACAGCAAGTGATTTTGATGTTTTTAAAATTGATGGATTGGAATCCCGCATGGATGCTTTAAAAGAACGGATCCAGCCCAAATTACAAGCCCTAGGAGAGCACTTTTCTCAAAAACTGTCAGTTATGACCGGCGATGAAATGTACCCTCACGTTGCAAAGCATGCTAGACGGACAGTGAATCCACCTAATGATACATGGGTTGCCTTCGCTGCCAACAGCAGAGGATATAAAATGATGCCGCATTTCCAAATCGGTTTATGGGAAACGCATATGTTCATCTGGTATGCCGTCATTTATGAAGCCCCTAATAAAACGGAAATCGGAAAGCATCTGGAGCAGCAGGCAGACCGATTGGTGAATAGCATTCCCTCCCATTATGTTTGGTCAATGGACCATACAAAACCTGATGTCATCCATCATGAAGGTCTTGGAGTAGATGATTTGAATTCAATGTTCACTCGTTTGCAAACGGTAAAGAAAGCCGAAATTCTATGCGGTATAAAAATTTCCCGTGATGACGCCATAAAGTTAAAAGATGATGATTTCATTAAAACCATTCAAGATGCGTTTGAACATCTTTTACCCTTATATAAATTAAATTAAACACATTTGATTTGTATTCGGATCCAACAAAAAACCGGTTAAGATAAAAGGAGAGCCTTAAGGCTCTCCTCAGACTGTAGGCAAACTCGATCATTATAGAGTTTGTCTACAGTTTTTTTAGGTTTTTAAAATATGACCGTTGCCTCCAGACACTCTCTTTCAGCAGCGGGCAGCCTGGGAGTCTCTCCATTCCTATTTTTGCACTACCCCTTTACTTGCTTGTATCAAGTCACTAATTTGATCTTCCTTACCTGTTTCGAAGCAATCGATGATCTTGCTGCCGACTATGACACCATCGCAGTATTGTATAGCATCACGTACATGATTTGGCGTTGATATGCCGAACCCAGCAAGAACGGGAACCGGACTTATCTCTTTTACCTTCTTTAAATAGCCTCCAAGTTCTTCCCCAAAGGCGTCACGGGCACCTGTAATCCCTTTGACTGTAACTGCGTAGATAAAACCCTCCGCCCCTGCGGTAATCTCAGTGATACGCTCTTTCGATGACGTGAGTGTCACAAGGCGGATAAGAACGATTCCTGCTGTTTTGATTGATGAAAAGATAGCTTCTTCTTCAATCGGTAAATCGGGGATGATGCACCCGGAAATCCCTGCTTGTAGACAATCATTGGTAAACTCTTTAAGTCCATATGCAAGGATTGAATTCGTATATCCCATTAAAATAATTGGGATGGTCACATCATTTTTGATTTCCATTACTTTTTTCAGGACATCTTTTAAAGTTGTTCCATTTTCCAAAGAACGGATGCCAGCTTGTTGGATAACAGGTCCATCTGCGACAGGGTCAGAGAATGGGATACCTAGTTCAACAGCAGTCGCCCCGCTGTTTTCAAGGAAAAGAAGCTGGCTCTTTAACCGTTCAAGACCTCCATCTCCTGCCATAATATATGGGATGAATGCTTTTTCCTGTTTTGTTTGACATTCTTGAAGCGCGTTTGTTAATTTATTCATGTTTACTACCTCCCATCAACGATTGGACCGTTTCAACATCCTTATCACCACGGCCGGACAGGCAAATCACCAGTCCTGTTCCTTTCTCCATTTCTTTAGCAAGCTTTAAACCGTAGGAAATCGCATGTGAACTTTCTAAAGCAGGGATGATCCCTTCCTCCCTTGAAAGCAACGTTAGAGCTTCTAAGGCTTCCGCATCGGTTACCGAAGTATATTCCACCCGATTTGTATCTTTTAAGTAACTATGTTCAGGCCCTACCCCTGGATAATCCAGCCCTGCTGAAATTGAATGCGCCTCTTGGATCTGACCGTCCTCGTTCTGCAACACATACATGAATGCCCCGTGGAGCACCCCAGGTTTCCCCTTCGTCAAACTTGAAGCATGCAATGGCGTTTCAAGTCCATGCCCTGCCGCTTCCACTCCGTATAATTTTACCGTTTCATCCTCAATGAAGGGATAAAACATTCCCATTGCATTACTTCCTCCGCCTATGCAAGCGACTACTGCATCCGGCAGGGAATGTACCGCCTCCGAATATTGACGCTTTGTTTCATTTCCTATCACGCTTTGAAAATCACGAACTATAACGGGGAATGGATGCGGTCCAAGAACCGATCCCATTATATAATGGGTGTCATCCACATTCGCCACCCAATATCGTAACGCCTCATTCACAGCATCCTTCAGTGTCCCGCTTCCTTGTGAAACAGATATGACCTTGGCTCCCAAAAGCTCCATCCTGAATACATTTAATTTCTGTCTCCTGATATCTTCTTCTCCCATAAAGATGATGCATTCCAACTTCAGCAATGCACACACAGTCGCCGTTGCTACCCCATGCTGTCCTGCACCCGTTTCGGCAATCACCTTTTTCTTGCCCATTTTCTGAGTCAGCAAAGCTTGACCGATCGTATTATTTATTTTGTGGGCCCCAGTATGATTCAGGTCTTCGCGCTTCAGGTAAATATTTGCACCACCAGCCAGTCTCGTTAAGTTCTCCGCAAAATAAAGTGGTGTTTCCCGACCGATATATTGTTTCAGGTAATAGCTTAGCTGACTTTGGAATTCAGGATCATTTTTAGATTGTTCATATACTTCTTCAAGCTCCGTAATCGCCGCCATTAAAGTTTCCGGAACGAAACGGCCTCCATATGCTCCAAAATGTCCAGTTTTATCAGGCTGTGTATAAGTGTTCATCTATTCATTCCTCTTTTCCGGCTGTATATTTTGCCTCATTAATAAATGCTTTTATTTTTGCAGCATCTTTTAATCCGTTTGTTTCAACACCACTGGCTACGTCAACTGCGAACGGTGATACGGCATCAATCGCTTTTCCGACATTTTCCGGAGTCAGCCCACCCGCTAGAATCACCTTCCCCAGTGGCAGTTCCGCTTTTCTTATCATTTCCCAATCCAAAGTCAATCCCTTTCCAGATGAACTCTTAGGAAGATCAACTAATAGATAATCTGCTGGGTATTCATGAAGGTTTTCAAGGTCTTTCTCTGAATTGACGGCAAAGGCCTTGATCACCGGTAAGGGCATTCTGCGGGCGAAGCTGGCAGACTCGTTACCGTGAAGCTGAATATAATCCAATCCTGCAATTTCGGCATTTTTTATCACTTCTTGTTCAGTTTGATTGGCAAACACTCCGACTTTTTTAACATGTCCAGCTAGTTTGGCTCCGAATTCTCCCACTATCTCTGGCTCAACCTTCCTGCTGCTCTCGGCAAAAATGAAACCAATGAAGTCTGCCCCTGATTCAACAGCAGTCTGAGCGGCAGCCAATGTCTTTATCCCACAGATTTTCACTAACATATTAATCTCCTTATATACTCATTTGCAGTTCAGCCATCGTGTGCGGAAGATTTGATGCAGTCATCAGCGTCTCCCCGACTAAAATCGCTTTTGCACCAGCTTCCTTCACACGCATCACGTCTTCTTTTGTCTTGATCCCACTTTCACTGATAATGATATGGCGTGTTGGATCAAGTAACTTTGCCAGTCGTTCAGTTACAGCCAAATCCACTTTGAAAGTCTTTAAATTCCGATTATTGATCCCTATGAGCTCTGCATTCAGCTGGAGAGCCTGTTTTAGTTCGGCTTCATCATGGACTTCCGTCAATACTTCAAGCCCACTCTTTTTTGCATATTGATATAATTCATGAAGTCGTTCTTTAGAAAGTGCTGCCACAATCAATAGAATGATAGTTGCACCAGCTTGATGGGCACGATCGATTTGGATTTCATCGATGATGAAATCTTTGCACAGCCTGGGAATCCGTATGGCCCCGCTTACGTTTCTCAAATCTGCAATTGATCCTTTAAAGAAAACCTCATCCGTCAATACGGATATCGCTGCCGCTCCGCCGCTTTCATATGAAAGGGCCTGTTCGATCGGATTAACATTGATTTTAATGTCCCCTTTTGAAGGGGAAGCCCGTTTTATTTCCGCGATAACAGCCATCGATTTCGCCGTTTTCAAATGATCCACCAAAGATGGTCTGACTATGTTGACCATGACCGAATCACCTAAGCCCCTTTCTTTTAAATTTGCGACTTCCACCTTTTTCTGTTCGATGATTTTCGTTAAAATATTTTCCATTACATGACCACCTTATTTCTATTGCCATAAGCAATCAGATTTTCTAACTTTGCAAGAGCCGATCCGCTATCAAGGCTTTCCTTGGCCATAGAGATTCCTGTTTTGATCGTTGCTGCCGTTCCATGTGCGAATAATCCCAATCCAGCATTCAATAAAACGGTATCACGATAGGCCCCTTTTTCCCCCTTGAGAAGCCTGAGCATGATATCGGCATTTTGTTTGGCGTCACCGCCGCGAATGGCATCATTTCCATAAACCGGAAGATCCACTTCTTCAGGATGCAGCGTAAATGGGATAATATCCCCCTGCTCCAATAGCACGAGTGAATTTTCACCCTGCAGGCTCGCTTCATCCATGAATCCGGCACCATTTATCACTACCGCGCGTTTCCTGCCTAATTTATGCAGGACTTCCGCAAAAAGCTCGAGCATATCGCGTCGATTGATTCCCATTAATTGCGTATCGAGTTGGACTGGATTCGTTAAAGGTCCGATGAGATTAAATATCGTCGGGATTTTCAGCTCTTTTCTCACTTTCATTATCCGTGCAATATTAGGGTGGACCGATGGGGCAAATAAGAATGCGATCCCATTTACCTCCAACAGTTCTTTTAACATGTCTGGCTCCAAGTACAAATTAACACCTAGCTCTTCCAATACATCCGCACTGCCCGTTTTGCTTGAAATGCTACGGTTTCCATGTTTTGCAACCTTGACACCGGCACCTGCCAGCACGAAGGCCGATGCTGTACTTATATTGAAGCTTTGTGATCCATCTCCTCCCGTTCCGCAATTATCCATTACATTAAGGGAGCTTGTTTGAACACTTCTTGCTTCTTTTCTCATGACCCTGACAAGGCTCGCTATTTCACCTGCCGTTTCCCCTTTGGATTTTAGGGCAATGATGAATGCTGCCATTTCGCTTTCGGTGATATCTTTAGAAAATAACGATTGGGCTGCTCTGCTCATCTCTTCTTCCGTCAATGTTTGACGCTCTGCTAACTTCGCTAAATATTCCTTCACCGCTAACTCCCCCAGTCGTTTTTTGTTTTATAAAATGGATTGTTGCTTCTTTGATTGAAAGGTTCCGGCAATCTCATAAAATTGATGTAATAATTCCTTGCCGATTTTCGTCCCTATAGATTCAGGGTGGAACTGTAAACCGTAGAGCGGGAATTCCTGATGTTTCAGGGCCATGATTTCCCCATCATCCAGTGCTACTGCCGTCACAGTCAGTTCGTCTGGTAAACTCGCCCTTTCAACAACAAGGGAATGATAACGCATTACATGGAATTGTAAGTCCTGTTTAGCAAATACACCTGTTCCATCATGTTCGATTACCGATGTTTTCCCATGCATGATTTGTTTCGCTCCAACCACATTCGCACCAAAAACTGCACCAATGGCCTGATGCCCCAGACAAATGCCTAAAAGCGGAACCTTCTCATAGAAATTGCGGATGATCTCCATACTGATACCAGCATCTTCCGGCCTGCCGGGTCCCGGGGAAATGACGATTGCCATTGGATTCAGTTCCTCAATTTCCGCAAGGGTGATTTCGTCATTCCTTTTCACTACGATTTCTTTTTCCACTTCCCCTAAATATTGATAAAGGTTGTAAGTGAACGAGTCATAATTATCAATTAATAAAATCATTTAGTGTGAACCTCCATTAAAGCGCGTGCTTTATTTTGTGTTTCTTCATATTCCGTTTTGGGATCTGAATCATATACAATTCCAGCCCCTGCCTGTACATAGGCCTTGCCATCTTTAATGATCATCGTCCGAATGGCTAAAGCCATATCAAGATCCCCTCCAAAACCTATGTAGCCTATCGAGCCCGAATACATCCCCCGTTTACAATTTTCAAGTTCATTGATCAGCTCCATTGCCCTGATTTTAGGAGCACCTGAAACTGTTCCGGCAGGGAGGCAGACCGTAAGGGCATCTAAACTCGTGTACCCTTCCCTAAGCTTTCCGCTAACCTTCGAAGCAATATGCATGACGTGCTGATATCTTTGAATTTCCATTTCCTCAGTAAGGTGGATTGAACCGATTTCGCAAACCCTGCCAAGATCATTTCTACCTAAATCAACAAGCATCTTATGCTCGGCAAGTTCCTTTTCATCCATCAGCAGGCTTTTTTCGAAGCCCTTATCTTCTTCATCCGTTTTCCCTCTCGGCCGTGTGCCGGCGATGGGATTAACATGAACCATTCCTGATGAAACACTGATTAAACTTTCTGGAGACGACCCAATGATTGTATAATCGCCAAATTCTATATAAAACATATACGGAGACGGGTTGGCTAATCGCAAACGTCGGTAAGCATCGAAGGGCTCCCCATCGAAGTCCGCTTTAAACCTTTGTGATAAAACGACTTGGAACACTTCACCAGCTACAATCGCCGCTTTGACTTCAAGGACCATTTTCTCGAATTCATCCTGACTGAAATTCGAATCGAATTCCAAATATTCCGACGATATTTCCTTTGACGGCTTGCTTGCCTGATTGATTTTTCCCTTCATCTCCAATAAACTTTTTTCACTATCTTCTTCCGCAGTCAATAGATGGATTTTCTGCAGAACATGATCGAATATATACAATTCTTTATAAAAAAGAAAATGAGCATCAGGCATTTGCAGAGAATCAGGAGGAACCGGACCTATATTTTCATATAGACGAATGATATCATAGCCCATATATCCGATTGCGCCGCCGTTAAAAGGAGGAAGATTTATGGGAGCCTCTCCTATTTCCACTAATAATTCGTTTTTTAGAAACTCGATGATATTGATGTTCTTTACGATTTGGTCACCTGTTTCGGTGTCTTTTACATATACTTGGTCAGCAAGTGATGTCACCTCCAAGTACGGTTTTGAACCTAGATAAGAGTAGCGGCCGTTGTCATGATGCGAATTTGAACTTTCCAATAAAAACTTTTGGTCACCATCCAATTTCTGAAATATGGCAATGGGTGTGTGGATATCCCCTTCAATTGTGTCCATTTTAAAACGGAGTATTTTTTTTTCATCCAAATTATTCATCTCAATTCCCTCCCGATTCTTATACGTTTTTTGTAAACCTCCGAAGGGAAAACCCTTTTGGCCAAGTGCCGGAGTTTTCAGTTCCTCTGGATATTTTTTGATGCTTCTCTAAAAGGTATATATATTGAAATTCCAATAAAAAAATCCCCCGCAAACACAAATATGTGTCTGCAGAGGACGGTATACCGCGGTGCCACCTCAAGTTGGAAAAATGCATCATTTTTCCCTCTCAAGCAAGAATGAAAAATTCTTGCGATTACCCTTTAACGGTGGCAGCCGAGTTTCCCTACTTATTTCAAGAAACCACTCATAAGTCCATTCATCTTCTTATATCGTACCGGTTTCCACCTTTTCCGGCTCTCTGTGACGCATCTAAAAAGATTACTACTCTCATTCATAGATTTAATTATCATTTCCAAAAAAACGCAAAAAGGGCCCTCATCCAAAGGACGAGGAACCCGTGGTACCACCTTAATTAGCTAAATTAGCTCACTTTACGGCATTAACATGCCTATCTCCATTAACGATGAGATAATCGCCAAAGCCTACTCCGTTCATCCGTTTCGGTTTGGGGCTCGGAAGTCCATTCGCTTAAATTCGTTCACCAGTTTTCAGCAACCACTGGCTCTCTGCAGAACATCATTAAGGTACTCTTCTTCGTCACTGCCTTTATCTTTTTCTTGTTTATTATGTTAAAACAATCTTTTCAGTAAGTCAATGGAGTTTTCTAAAAATTATATTTTTAATTTTTCATTTTTATCCATTCTCCGTCATCGATTCCTTTTGCCTTCTTTATAACAAGATAGGCTGAATAGGTGCTGACTGACTCGAACTCATCCGTATACTTTTTTTCATCTGCCTTACCGGGGACTATTTCCTTGAACCTTCGGTAAGCCTTCATGAATTCTTCCTTTTGTATTTTATTTTCATAAGCCTTTTCTACCGCTTCGAAGAATTTAATCACATCTACGATTTCGTCGGTAGACCAATCAAGATCCATTGGATATTGATAATCCATACCCTAAACACGCTCCTTCTGGATAGTTTTTCATGTTGTCCGGCAGACCATTAATATCAGTCTGCCCATTTTGAACGAATTGCTTCCGCCTGGTCGATAATCCGACTGAATAGTTCAGCAGTCGATGGTACATCATGTATCAGCCCCATCACTTGTCCAGCCCAGGCAAAGCCTTCAGCCTCAATACCGTCATGGATATAACGCTGGTTCGCTTTTCCACTTATGTAATCCTTCAATTGTTCATATCCGCCGTTTTCTTTTTCTATATCAAGGATCTTATCGGTCCAGCTGTTAGCAATTACCCTTGCTGGTGCACCAATGGACCGCTTGATGATAACGGTATCATTTTCCGTGCCGGAAACCAAGGCATTTTTATATAATTCATGTGCATGAACACATTCCTTGACTGCTATGAATCTTGTCCCCATCTCGATTCCTTCTGCACCAAGTGCCATTGCTGCCATCAAACCGCGTCCATCTCCAAAACCACCCGAGGCGATGACTGGAATTTTAACGGAGTCCACAACTTGAGGAATTAACACAGAAGTTCCAATATCATCACGGCCTAAATGTCCTCCTCCCTCCTGACCAACCACCATCACTGCATCTGCCCCAAGCTGTTCAGCCTTCATTGCCTGCCTTCTTGCAGCAACAAGCACGAGTTTTTTAACCTGGGTGCCATTGACGTAATCAAGAAATGGGCCAGGATTGCCGCCGGTTACGGAAACAGCTGCTATATCCTCTTTCAAAGCTGCTTCCAGCATGTGTTCATAAGGCCTTCCATGCTGACCGATTGCAAAGTTCACACCAAATGGTTTATCCGTCAATGATTTCGTTTTTCTAATTTCATCTACCAATTGCTCCGGGTTGTCCAAGGACATGGCCGTTACCTGCCCTAGCCCCCCTGCATTCGATACTGCCGCAGCCAGGTCTGCATATGCCAAATGAGCCAATCCCCCTTGTACGATTGGGTATTGAATGCCTAATAAATCGGTCACACGCGTTTTCCACTTCAAACTCCTCATCTCCCTTTTCATTCTGGTCGTTTGTTTATTTAGCTGAATGATCATTAGCTTCATTATGGCAAATATTGTTTACCCGTTCAATTTTTAAACTCACACATACAAATTAATAAAAGAAGAATTCTTGAGTAAATCCAGTAAATACTAGGAAAATGGACATTTATAAACTGCAGATAATTTTATTGAGCCCTTAACAACAAAGTCATATATAAATTGATTAAGTCAGGACATTAAAGTCACTCTAGGCATTTATTATAAGACGTGCTATAATTCATATGTTTTATGTCTATCCACAAGCTTACAAACCATTTGAATGGAATCGGAGAAACATACGATCGTTAATAGAAAGGGAGTATATGCTCCCAAATATTTCGTACCTATTTTATTGAAAAGGGGCCACAAAGAATTGTCACAGAATGAAACACCCTTATACACTGCCTTATTGCAGCATGCAAAAAGAAATCCCGTTCAATTTCATATTCCAGGTCATAAAAAAGGAAAAGGAATGGACGCTGATTTCCGTAATTTCATTGGAGAAAATGCATTGTCCATAGATTTAATCAATATCGCTCCACTCGATGATCTCCATCAGCCAAAAGGGATCATTAAACAAGCTCAGGATCTTGCCGCTGAAGCTTTTGGGGCAGATCACACCTTCTTTTCCGTTCAAGGAACAAGTGGAGCAATCATGACGATGGTCATGACAGTATGCGGACCTGGGGACAAAATCATCGTTCCAAGGAATGTACATAAATCCGTAATGTCTGCCATTGTATTTTCTGGAGCCGTTCCCATTTTCATCACTCCTGAAATAGACAAAGATTTGGGCATATCACACGGTATCACCGTCGAGGCCGTTGAAAAAACTTTAAGCGAACATAGCGATGCAAAAGGATTGCTTGTCATCAACCCCACTTATTTCGGCATTTCGGCTGATTTGCAGAAAATAGTGGAAGTGGCTCATTCCCACCAAATCCCAGTACTCGTAGATGAAGCGCATGGTGTCCATATTCACTTCCACGAAGACTTGCCGATGTCAGCCATGCAAGCTGGAGCAGATATGGCTGCAACCAGTGTTCATAAACTGGGAGGTTCACTGACGGGAAGTTCCATATTAAATGTTAAGACTGGATTGGTTTCCGCAAATCGTGTTCAAGCCATATTGAGCATGCTCACAACCACCTCAACCTCCTATATCCTTCTGGCTTCACTGGATACGGCTAGAAGACAACTTGCGACGGTAGGAAGGAAAATGGTCGATGAAGCGATCAATCTCGCAGGGTATATCCGTGAGGCCGTTAATGAGATTCCTTATCTATACTGTGTTGGCAGCGAAATTCTCGAGAGTAAGGCAGCATATAGTTATGATCCGACTAAATTGATCATATCCATTAAGGAATTGAATATCACCGGATACGACGTTGAAAAATGGCTTCGTGAAAAGCATAATATCGAAGTGGAACTTTCTGACTTGTACAATATCCTTTGCCTGATAACACCTGGAGACTCAAAAACAGAAGCGGATCTGCTGATCGCTGCACTTAGAGACTTATCGGATGAGTTTAAGGAAATGGCTGCTGAACATGAAAAAATTGAAGTCCTGCTTCCTGATACACCACCACTGGCTTTATCACCCAGGGAGGCATTTTATGCAGAAACCGAAGTGGTGCCCATTGAGGAATCGGTCGGCAAAATCAGCGCTGAATTCATCATGGTTTACCCGCCTGGAATCCCGATCTTCATTCCAGGTGAATTGATTACTGAAGATAATATCAATTACATCCGGAAAAACATCGAGGCCGGCCTTCCTGTTCAAGGCCCAGAAGACCCAGAAATAAAATATTTACGCATTATTAAGAATTGATCGATTCCATCAAACCAGGGCAGAGTACTGCTCTGGTTTTTTTGAACCTTTTATTATTAAGCACTGGCTTCTATAAAAAGGGTGCTCCAGGTTACAATCCTGAAACACCCTTAAATTCTATTAATCTTGAAAACCTTTTTTCGATTTATTTTTCAGAGGCAGCTGTATCACAGCTTTGGCAGTTGTGATTATGTGTATATAGTACACTTACTTTTTCATCTTCAAAATGTTCAATCGTGCTATTGCAAGTTTGACATACGATAGTTCCCATTTTTACAACCCCTTCCCCTATATTGTATGCATCAATGACGTAATGTAACCGCTTTACATGAATTATAATATAACACATTTATTATTTCAAGCTAAAAAGTATAACATATATACTTTTTCCCATTTAATGAAACCTCATGTTGGATTAAATCGATTTCAATCGTTCGTTAGACATATTCTTTTTTATTAATACACGAGATTTTTTTATAAACGAAGGGCCCCCTGTAGCTGCTTTTACATATTTCATCACACGCCTTGCTTCAGCATAGCAAGGTGAAAAAGGAATTTCGCCTTTTCATTTACATATAGATAAGTATATAATACATCCATAAAATGTTAATATATTCTTACATTCTATCTATTTAAGGGGGATCCACATGACTGAAAATGCCTATATCAAACTTGTTCCTGAGTCCGCGAAAGGGACTGTAACCATCGAAGACGTGAAAGAATTACTGAACTATTATCGAATGATCACAGCGAAAACCGGAAAGCAGCTGGATTGGGACTACGATAAGAAGGCATTTCCTTATGAAATGAAAGAACCGGAAAGAATGAAAGATAAGGCAATATACCTCCAATCCAAAGAAGATCGATATCACATGATATTGATAGGCGTCGACCAAGAGGTCGTTAAGGATGAAGATGGATCTGAGCGGATTCAATCCTATATCCAATTCACCCTCCCTGAAACAGCCACTTTCGGTGATAAGGGAAAAGCAAATGAATTGTGCAAGTTCCTTGCAAAGAAATTACGGGCACAGCTTCACCTCTTCAATAAACGGGTGATGTATTATTATCCAAGGAAATAAAAAAAACCTGCAGATGCCGAAATTGGCTCATGCAGGCGTTTCAATTAATTTTGGATCAAGGATCTCATAACCTTTCTTTTGAAAACCTTTCACGATATCCTCTATCGCTTCACTCGTCCATTTCCGGTCATGCATCAGTAAGTTCGCGCCATTTCCTAAATAAGGGCTGTTCAACATGATTTCCGGTAAAGCTTTTTTATCCTGATACTCTTTTTCCCAGTCATATCCGTATGTCCAGTTCATGACCAACATTTTTTCTTTCTCAGCGACTTTTTTTGAATGCTCGGTATTCGATCCAAATGGCGCCCTGAAGTACTTAGGGCGTACCCCTGTAATGCCCTCAACCAAATTGTTCAATTTTATGATTTCCCGCTCCTGTTCCTTTTCGGTCAACTCTTTTAAATTCACATGGGAATAAGTATGATTGCCGATAGAAAAACCCATTTCATGAATTTCTTTTAACATTGCTTTATTTTTATCATTTTCAAGAAAGTGACCGTTCACGAAAAATATTGCAGGTACTTTAAGTCGCTTCAGGGTTTGGGCGATTGCCAGGGAATATTTATCAGGTGCATCATCAAATGTTAACAACACAACTTTCGGATTTGCATCCCCATTGGGTTTAAATGACCAATTCTCTTTATCCACCCGATATTTTGCCTTTACATTCCTTTCGCCAATTGTTTTTGACGTTTCTTTTTTCAAATCTTTCTCTTGATGGCTTTCATCTTGGATCGTTGTTGCCGTTTCAACACTTTTTTGATTCTCATTTTCAGTTTGACCGAAACTCGGATCATTACAAGCCATCAACAAAAATGATACAAATGTAAATATTGCTACTACTTTGTTAATCATGACTCCTCCGTGGTTGCTTGTGTCATTGCGGCTTACTTAAAAATTCAATAAACGGGTACCAGCGTTTCTAAAAGGATTTGTAAAATCCCGTAACATAATAGACTTATCACGGTAACAAGCATGGTTCGTCTATTGGATTTTAAAATCATCTTTCCAATATAGATGGCTAAATAGGAAAAGACCAGAAACATGAATACTTTAAAAACGAATCGATCGTTAACAGACAGCCATTCAACTAATGTATACCCGCTCCAAACGATTAGTTGAAAGAGGATTACCAGATAGTTTTTCAAGTGATCCACCTCATTTTAATATGAATATATCAGCCATGATCTTTTTATTGGCAAAAAATATTCGTATAGCAAATCGCTCATCTTATTTTTTATCCTCTATTAACTTTTTCAAACCCTTTCAAGGAAAAAAGTAAGAAGTCCTTTTTATAGCTTATGCCCTTTTTGTCCTTTTCATTTAACAAGTGTGAAGAAAATCATGAATGGCCAGTAAACCTTCATTTTTGTATATCAAATCAATACAAAAAAAAGCGTACTGCATTAGCAGTACGCTTTTATAAAACAATTATTTAATGATGTGAATAGGAGTTCCAAGGGCAACTTCAGCAGCTTCCATTGTGATTTCCCCTAAAGTTGGATGTGCATGGATTGTCATTGCAATATCTTCGGCAGTCATTCCTGCTTCGATAGCCAAACCAAGTTCTGCAATCATATCAGAAGCGTTTGGTCCTGCAATTTGTGCTCCAATAACCAATCCGTCTTCTTTGCGAGTGATAAGCTTCACAAATCCGTCCGTATTATTTAAGGAAAGAGCACGTCCATTTGCAGCGAATGGGAATTTGGAAGCAAGCGCTTCGATTCCAGCTTCCTTCGCTTCTTTTTCATTGTAACCGACAGAAGCAAGTTCCGGTTCAGAGAATACAACAGCCGGAATAGCAAGATAGTCGATTTCAGATGAATGTCCTGCAATGGCTTCAGCTGCAATTTTACCTTCATAAGAAGCTTTATGAGCCAACTGAGGTCCAGAAACGATATCACCGATTGCGTAAATGTTTTTCACGCTTGTACGGCATTGTTTATCCGTTTCGATCAAACCGCGGTCAGTCATTTTGATTCCGACTTGTTCCAGGCCGATTTCTGCAGTATTTGGACGACGTCCAACTGTTACTAAAACGTAATCGGCTTCAACTTTTTTCTCTTCGCCTTTTACTTCATAAGTAACTGTAACGCCTGTTTCAGTTTCTTCCACGCCTTTAGCATTAGCTTTAGTTACAATTTCAGCACCTTTGTTTTTAAGGTTACGCTTAACAAGTGCTGCCATTTGTTTTTCAAAGCCTGCAGAAAGGATTTCTTCCGTACCTTCAAGGATGGTCACTTTAGTGCCAAAGCTAGCGAATGCTCCGCCTAGCTCAGTTCCAATGTAACCTCCGCCGATTACAACGATCGAACTTGGAACTTCTTCCAAAGCAAGAGCGCCAGTTGAATTAAGTACACGTTTCGTATATTTAAATGACGGAATCTCGATTGGCGATGAACCAGTGGCGATGATTGCGTTTTTAAATGTATATGTTTGGGCTGAGTCTTCATTCATAACACGGATGCTGTTTTCATCAACGAAATAAGCTTCGCCAGTTACAACATCAACATTATTACCTTTTAACAGGCTGCTTACACCGCCTGTTAATTTTTTTACAACAGAACCTTTCCAAGCTTGTACTTTAGAAAAATCAACAGTAACCTTTTCTGCAAAGATACCCATATCTTCTGAATGCTGAGCTTCATGGAAACGGTGTCCAGCCGAAATCAAAGCTTTCGATGGGATACAGCCTACATTCAAACAAACTCCGCCGATTGTTCCTTTTTCAACGACCGTTACTTTCTGTCCAAGCTGCGCTGCGCGAATTGCGGCAACATATCCCCCTGGGCCTGAACCGATTACTAAAGTATCTGTTTCGATTGGAAAATCTCCTACTACCATTGTTTACGCCTCCATTAACAATAATTCTGGGTCGTTCAATAACTTTTTGATATGATTCAATGCATGTTGAGCTGTTGCTCCATCAATCATGCGGTGATCAAAGCTCAGTGATAATGCCAGAACTGGAGCGGCGATAATTTCCCCGTCGCGTACAATTGCTTTTTCGGCAATGCGTCCAATCCCTAGAATGGCAACTTCTGGATGATTGATTACAGGTGTGAACCATTGACCGCCTGCGGAACCGATATTCGTAATGGAGCAAGAAGCACCTTTCATTTCGTTAGGAGCCAATTTGCCGTCACGGGCTTTTGTCGCTAATTCGTTAATTTCTTGTGAAATAGCAAAAGTTGATTTACGATCTGCATCTTTTACAACTGGAACGAGCAGTCCTTTATCTGTGTCTGCCGCAATTCCGATATTGTAATAGTGTTTATGGATAATCTCACTAGCTTCATCATCAAATGATGTGTTAAGCATAGGGAATTCACGTAATGCACTTGTTAACGCTTTAACAACATAAGGTAGGAATGTAAGCTTGATTCCTTTTTCTGCAGCAATTTCCTTGAATTTCTTACGGTGAGCAACCAATAGCGTCACATCGACTTCATCCATTAATGTTACATGCGGAGCTGTCTGCTTGGATTTAACCATTGCTTTTGCGATCGCTTTTCTCATACCGCTCATTTTCTCGCGAGTTTCAGGATATTGCCCTTCTGGAATTGAAACTTTTTGTTTTTCGGTTGTTTCCGTATCATTTTGTTGTGAAGCTTCACTTTGAGCTGCTGGTTGCTGTGGAGCTGTTTTGCCGTTTTTGAAAGCATCTATGTCTTCTTTCATGATGCGGCCGTTATCCCCAGAACCAGAGATCTCGCGAATGTTTACCCCTTGTTCGCGTGCATATTTCCTGACAGAAGGCATGGCGATAATACGTCGTGAAGGATCTGCCTCAACCTGTGGTTGTGCTCCTGCGCCCGTTACTCCGCTATTTTCTTGAACCGGAGCAGCCTCTTTCTTGACTTCCTGTCCAGCTTCAGCAGTTGCTTGAACCTGGGCCTCCGTATTCTTCTCGCCTTCTGCCTTCGCTTCTTCTCCATGATCCCCTTTAAACTGAAGATTTTCATAACCTGGAGCATCGAATGTTACAAGTACATCGCCAACAACGGCAACCGTTCCTTCTTGTACAAGGATTTCTTCAACGGTACCTTCCACCGGTGATGGGATTTCAACGACGGCCTTATCGTTTTGAACCTCGCAAAGCACGTCATCCTCTTGAATCTTATCTCCTGGTTTTACAAACCATTTCACTATTTCACCTTCGTGTATACCTTCTCCGATATCAGGGAGTCTAAATTGGAATGCCACTGAGTTCAACCTCCTATATTAAATCATACTTAGTGCTTTGAATAAAGTCCTTTATCTTGCATTACCGTTAATGCAAAACTACTTTCCCAAGCAGGACATTCATTCCATTACTTAAGATTGTTAAAACTTCAAGACTTTAGTCGCCGTTTCAATAATGTCTTTATAATTAGGGAGCCATACTGTTTCAGCTTGTGAAAACGGGAATACCGTATCAGCTGCCGCCACTCGCAGTACTGGAGCATCCAAGCTCAAAATGGCACGTTCGTTAATTTCCGCTACAACATTCGCTGCTATACCAGCTTGCTTTTGTGCTTCTTGAACAACGATAGCGCGTCCTGTTTTTTCTACAGAAGCAATGATTGTATCGATATCCAATGGAGATACAGTACGTAAGTCGACCACTTCGACGGAATGACCATCCTTAGCCAATTCCTCAGCTGCCTTGATGGATTCCTGCACCATCGCACCATACGTAATAATGGATAAATCCGTTCCTTCTCTTTTCACATCCGCTTTTCCTAATGGAATTGTATATTCTTCTTCAGGAACTTCCTGACGGAAAGAGCGGTACAATTTCATGTGCTCAAGGAAAATGACAGGGTCATTATCACGAATCGCAGAAATCAATAAGCCTTTTGCATCGTAAGGAGTGGAAGGGATAACTACTTTTAACCCTGGTTGCTGAGCCATTAAACCTTCTAAGCTATCAGCATGCATTTCCGGTGTATGCACTCCTCCTCCAAAAGGTGAGCGAATTGTAACAGGTGCACTGTAACGTCCGCCTGAACGGTAGCGCATACGAGCAAGCTGACCGCTTACGGAATCCATTACTTCATATACAAATCCGAAGAATTGAATTTCAGGAACAGGACGGAAACCTTGTAAAGAAAGACCGACCGCTAATCCACCGATTCCAGATTCAGCAAGAGGTGTATCGAATACACGATCTTCACCGAATTCTTTTTGAAGATTTTCCGTTGCACGGAAAACCCCTCCATTAAGACCAACATCTTCCCCAAAAACGAGTACATTCTCGTCATTTTTAAGTTCTGTACGTAATGCTTCTGTAATTGCTTGAATCATCGTCAATTGAGCCATGGCTTACTTCGACTCCTTCTCTTTATAAATTTCATATTGTTCTTTTAAGTTATAAGGCATTTCTTCATACATGTTTTCAATTAGGTCTGTAACCTTTTGTTTAGGTTCTGCATCAGCCAATTTGATTGCTTCTTTAATATCGTCTTTTGCTTTTTCTATCGTTTCGTTTTCTAATTCTTCATTCCAAAGCTTTTTGTTTTCCAAGAACTTGCGGAAACGAACCAATGGATCTTTCAGTTCCCACTCGTTATCCATTTCGGAAGTACGGTAACGTGTCGGGTCATCCCCAGCCATCGTATGCGGACCATAACGGTAAGTTAATGTTTCAATCAATGTAGGGCCTTCACCATTGATTGCACGTTCACGTGCTTCTTTAACGGCTGTATAAACGGCCAACGCATCCATACCATCAACCTGGATTCCAGGAATACCTGCAGCCACACCCTTTTGAGCCAATGTTTTAGCTGCTGATTGCAAATCAACCGGTGTCGAGATCGCGAAACGGTTATTTTGCACGATGAAGATAGCTGGCGCTTTAAATGCACCTGCAAAGTTAATTCCCTCATAGAAGTCACCTTGTGAGGTTCCACCGTCACCCGTATATGTAACGGCAACAGCTTTTTTCCCGCGTTTCTTCAACCCAAGAGCCACTCCGGCAGCTTGGATATATTGAGCGCCGATAATGATTTGAGGGGAAATGACATTGACGTCTTCAGGAATTTGATTTCCTTTAAAGTGTCCCCGGGAGAATAAGAATGCTTGCCAAAGCGGCAGACCATGCCAAACGATTTGCGGAACATCACGGTAACCAGGCAGAATGAAATCTTCTTTTTCCAAAGCATACTGGGAAGCGATTTGAGACGCTTCTTGACCGGCAGTCGGTGCATAGAAACCTAATCTGCCTTGGCGGTTCAGTGATATGGAACGTTGATCCAAGATACGTGTATAAACCATACGACGCATTAATTCTTGCAATTGTTCATCACTTAATTCAGGCATAGCCGCTTCATTAACGACTTCTCCCTCTTCATTTAAAATTTGAAAAGTTTCAAATTGTTCTTCTACTTTTTTAAGCTGATCTTGAACATTAATTTTAGCTTGCTTAGTTTTTTGAGCCATTTGGCACCTCATCCTTTCATTAAAAAGGTTTGCTATTATTATTCTATAAAGCAAAAAAAGTTTGCTTTTTAGTTTCTTCCACAATGCATTCTTTTATTTTCCCCTTAAGACCAATCCCTCAAACGTGGATATGCTTAATATGTCTCAATCTTATTCTGTACCATAAAAAAAATCAAGGAAAATGATACAAGAATTTTTATAGATTAAGTTTACAAGATGAATTAACATCAAGTCAATCACTTGGAGTTCCTTATAATTTTGATTTAATACAATTTCCAGCACTCATACTTCTTCTCTGTATTAGTTTTCACTTTACAACTGTACTATTAAAATTCACGTCTTTATCGATTTAAGGTTGGCGAAGGATAACATTTCAATTCCCCCGCATATCCCATCGATTCCAAAACCGCTTTAACTAAAGGCATTAGAGGCATCGGAATAATATTCCAAAAAAATGTTCAAACGCTTTCATATAACGCTGCTGTTAGATTTTTAATTATCGATTTTTTTTAGTACAGGTATAAAAGCTCACATCAATCCGGTTACACAAAAAAAGATCATTCTAGAAATTTTCAGTCCATAATCGGACTGGATGGAATAAAATATGGGCTGTGATTGAGGATCACAGCCCATCATTATTTATATTATTTTGTTGAATCAGCCATTTCTATGCCGGAACTATCATAAAAACTTTCTTTTTTTTGATTTGATTTTTCCGTTAATGCATTAAATTCCTCATTCGCTTTCAAAACTTTTGTATAAGAAGTATTGATTTTCTCGATTTGCACTTGTAATTCATCCATTTTCAAATCCTCTTTTTTAAACAGTTCATATAATTCACGATCATAAGCCAGACTTTGTTGATAGGCATCATATAAATTATCGTAGGTGCTATAGCGCTCACTCATGACCTTTTTCATTTCAGTAGCTTCTTTTTTTATCTTTTCATCATCTATTTTCCCGATTTGTTCGTCAATCTGATTGAATTGTTCTTTTGAGGATTGCATACTGCTTTGTTCCTTTTCAATTATTTCTTCCCTTTGGTCGATATTCTTGGTTGCTTCATCTGATAGCTCGACGATCTGTTCATAATCATCCAATCCAAGTTTAATGATTTTCTCATATTTTTCTTTTTCTTTTTTCTCCAAATCATTAAGAGGCTCTTGATTCTCGGTGAAATCACTTTCCTTTTCTGCAGTTTTCTCTAGGATTTTGTGGATTCTTTCTTCCGGCGAACCATTGAAACAACCAGTCAAAACCACTAAAGCAAGAAGTAAAATAACATATGGGCCAAAACGATTCAAAATAGACAGCTCCTTCTGATAATTCTTCGAAGATTCATATTTCCCTAAATTCCCTTATAAGCCGCTGACACTTGTTACAATAATATTCCGAACAGGTTTTTTTCATTACTGGGCGCTAGCCTACACCCTTTAAACCATACTGCATAGGCTGTAGGGACCGTTTCAAATCAGAGTGGTCAGCATTTTAATAATACAAAAACGGAGGTATGAAATTATGTATGGAGGTTCCAACCAGGAATGTTGTTATCCGGTTTCCGTTGCACCCAGCTATGGTTATGGTGATGGTGGAGGCTGCGGCTTTGGAAGCGGCTTCGCAATAATCATTGTCCTGTTCATTCTGCTAATCATTGTCGGCGCGTGTTTATGCTAAGCAGGTAATTACTATTACCTTTACCCGAAAATGTTAACTATTTACCCTGATTCACAAAAAATGATTTATTTTTTTAAATAGACCTCAACAGGCAATAAAATAATGGTTGGAATAGGAATTAATCGATTTGATTCCATTCCTTCCATTTTTCTTTAATTAGGCCATCCATTAACTTTCAGCATTTTTTTTGTTAAAATAACCCTATACATATTATTAGAATTTTTATGGGGTGAGAGATTATGCTAACCATGGATGATTTTGTTAATGAAGACGACCCAATCTTAAGGCAAGTCGCGGTAGAGGTTCCGCTTCCGGCATCATTTGAAGATAAACAACTTTTAGCCAGCCTGATGGAATATGTCCAAAACAGCCAGAAGCCCGATATTGCTGCTATATATGGGTTAAGGGCAGGAATTGGCCTGGCTGCACCTCAAGTGAATGTTTCAAAAAGGATGATTGCAGTACATTTGAAAGAAAAAGATGATCAACTGTATAGCTATGCACTTTTCAACCCTAAACTCATTAGCCATTCAGTGGAAAAAGCATACTTGACATCCGGAGAAGGCTGCCTTTCCGTAAATCGTCCCGTTTCTGGCTACGTGCCACGTTATGCTCGAATAACGGTTGTGGGTACGGACCTGGAAGGAAAATCGGTTCAACTCCGCCTGAAAGGCATCGCAGCAATTTGTTTTCAACATGAAATCGACCACCTTAATGGAATCATGTTCTATGATCATATCAACCCGGAAGACCCTTATGCCATTCCGGAAAATTCCATTGCGGTGGAAAGGTAACGTAATAAGCAAAACCCCCGCCTGTTGGTGGACGGGGGTTTTGTTTTTTTTATATCAATTCAAGCTCCTTCAAACCAAAAAGTATGCCATCATCATCGACATCCTTCGTTACAAAGTCGGCCTCTTGCTTCACAAGTTGACCGGCATTCCCCATTGCCACGCCATATCCCGCTACTTTTAACATCTCTATATCATTTAAGCCATCTCCAAAAGCGTAAACATCCTCCAGAGCAAACCCGACTTTTTCCATTAATATTTTAATGCCTTCAGCTTTCGAACCCCCGAATGGAAGTACATCCGTCGAATACTCATGCCATCTAATGAAGTGAAAGTCATCATAATTCCCAACAAAGTTCCCTTCTTCATCTTCCGAGCAGAATAATAACGCTTGGTATATATCATGGTCCTCATAAAAATCTGCCACATGTTCAGGATGGGGAAACTTCAGGCTGCTTAATGCCTCTTCAATTCGGCTATGATGAGGAACACTCGATTTCATTGTCTCCTCATTCATGAAAACGATCGGGATTTCATTTTTTTCAGCATGTTCGTGGAGCCGTTTTATTTCAGGTATGCTCAAAGGGTTTTTATAAACGACTTTCCCTTCAAAAACAACATATTGTCCATTGAAACTTACGAATGTATCGATGCCAAGCTCTTCCCTTAAGGACTCGAACATGAAGGGAGCCCTTCCTGTGGCAATCGCTACAAAAACCCCGCTATCCTGCAGTTGCTTTATGGCTTTTTTTGTTGAAGCAGGTAACTTTTTTTCATGATCAAGCAATGTTCCGTCAATATCAAAGAATACGATTTTCACTAACGATTCACTTCCAATTCATTCATTTTTTCCTTTTTTAATATGTACCCATTTAATAATTGTCATCAAGATAAGTCAAGTAACTCTACCGTATCCAACTCAAAGTTACGTTTTTTATTCAGGAATGGGCATATACTATTCTTAATTAGAAACCAGCTAAGGCTTTCCAGATTACACTTCTCCCACCCTTCTTGCCTCTAAAATCCCAGTTGCTTGTTTGAATGAGCCTTTTTTTTCAAAAATGGGCCAAGTACCTGTAAAGACGTATTTACATTATTGAATAATCCTATACAATAATAACTAAGGGAGCGTGATCGCCATGTTAAAAAAGCTTCGTAAAAAGCTTGTTAAACAGTGGAATGATCTTTTAAGAAAAAAATCTATCGCATGATTTGCCACTCATTCCTGCCTTGGCCGTCATCCATATGCGAATTTTTTTCGGACAGCCCTTCAAAAACTTGCGGAGGGCTTCTTCCTTGTTGTAAAGTTCTTGTTAAGCATTCTTTCTTGGCTTTTATATGGTCAGGTGAATACATATTTCAATCAAAATATGAGTCGTTGTCTTTTCATGAAACGCTGTACACAGTGATACTATATTAATTTAGAAAGAAATCGTTTGCGAAAAAAAGATCAGATGATTTAAGTTTTACACATGGCAAAAACGGATAGGATATAAGATAGAGGAAGCTACAATCGGGTTGATACCAAATCTGCCATCTATTTTTTTATATACTTTTAGACATTGGTATATTTAATTCATCAAACCCCTTCCGTTTTTATGGCGGAGCTGGGTTTATTTTTACATGATGTTGAAAAACATGAAAAAATTGTTGTTTTTATATATAATGAAAAAAGCAATGCAAACAAGTGAGGAGAGATTAAAATGGTTTTTAAGGTATACTATCAAGTAACCATATCAGAGGTTCCCATCAGGGAGAATACTAAAACAATGTTTGTCGAAGGTGAATCCGTTCGTGACGTCCGTTTAAAACTAAAAAAAGAACCTTATAACGTAGAAATCGTACTACCCGTAACCGGAGCATATTTAGAATATGAAAAACAAAATGAAGATTACAAAGTATTGGAGCTATAATTTATGAAATTTGTAAAAAACGATCAAACAGCTGTATTCGCCCTGGGCGGTTTAGGCGAAATCGGTAAGAACACATATGCTGTTCAGTTTCAAGATGAAATCATCATCATTGATGCTGGAATTAAATTTCCTGAAGATGAACTTCTCGGTATTGACTATGTGATTCCAGATTACAGCTATTTAGAGAAAAATGTAGATAAAATTAAAGGTGTTTTCATTACCCATGGTCATGAAGACCATATTGGCGGGATTCCTTATTTACTTAGAAAAGTGAATGTCCCTGTATACGGCGGGAAGCTGGCACTTGGACTGCTTCGTAATAAATTGGAGGAACACGGCCTTTTACGTCAGACAACCATGATTGAAATCAGTGAAGATGAAGTGATCAAGTTCCGGAAGACGTCCGTTTCTTTCTTCCGCACAACTCACAGTATCCCTGATTCTTATGGGATCGTCGTTAAAACGCCACCTGGACAAATTGTCCATACTGGTGATTTTAAATTTGACTTCACACCAGTGGGCGAGCCTGCTAACCTGACCAAGATGGCGGAAATCGGTAAAGAAGGCGTATTGTGCTTACTCTCGGATAGCACAAATAGTGAAGTGCAGAACTTTACTATGTCCGAAAGCCGTGTCGGCGATACCATTCAAGACATTTTCCGTAAGGTTGACGGCCGGATCATTTTTGCAACGTTTGCATCGAACATCCATCGCCTTCAGCAAGTTGTGGAAGCAGCCGTGGCTAATGGACGTAAAATAGCCGTTTTTGGCCGGAGCATGGATTCAGCCATATCAATTGGACAAGATCTTGGTTATATCGTAGCGCCTAAAGATACATTTATTGATGTACAGCAATTGAATCGCATGCCTGCGAATAAAGTAACCATCCTTTGTACAGGCAGCCAAGGTGAACCAATGGCAGCGCTGTCGCGCATAGCGAATGGCACTCACCGCCAAATTCAAATCATCCCTGGTGATACTGTCGTATTTTCTTCTTCACCTATCCCAGGTAACACAATCAGTGTTTCCAGAACGATCAATCAATTATATCGTGCAGGAGCAGACGTCATTTCAGGTCCTTTGAATGACATTCATACATCGGGGCATGGAGGACAGCAGGAACAAAAGCTAATGCTTCGCCTGATAAAACCAAAATTCTTCATGCCAATCCATGGTGAATACCGTATGCAAAAACTTCATGCCCGCCATGCAGTCGATTGCGGAGTTCCGGAAGAAAATTGCTTTATCATGGATAATGGTGAAGTTCTTTCCTTAAGTGAAAACACAGCACAAATCGCTGGTAAAATCCCTTCAGGTTCGGTTTATATCGATGGAAGCGGCATCGGGGATATCGGTAATATCGTTCTCCGAGATCGTCGGATTCTTTCCGAGGAAGGTCTTGTCGTCGTTGTTGTCAGCATCAATATGAAGGAATTCAAAATCGCATCGGGTCCTGACATCATTTCACGCGGATTTGTTTATATGAGAGAATCAGGAGACCTGATCAGCGATGCTCAATCCTTGATCACCAAGCATCTAAATAAGGTGATGGATCGCAAAACTACACAATGGTCTGAAATCAAAAATGAAATTACAGACACTCTATCTCCATTCCTATATGAAAAAACTAAACGCCGTCCGATGATCCTACCAATCATCATGGAAGTGCAATAAATAATAGAAGCCCAGCCATCATTTGGCTGGGCTTTTTTTGTTTAGCTGTGTAAATATCGAACGTTGAATTCCACTACAGGCACTCGCTTTCCGCGGGCGGTCCGGGAGCCTTCTCGGCGTCTTAGCGCCTGTGGGGTCTCCCTTTGGCCGCGTATTCTCGCAGGAGTCTCGAACCCCCGCACCAATCAACTTTGTTTTAACAGTTAGATAGAACTCTTTTTGCCTACAGTCTTTTTTGTTTTAAAAAAACAGTATTAAAACTTGAGGTGATAAGGATGCTTGAATAGATTTTCTATCGCATCTTAATGGAAAGCTTCCGAAAGTAAACTGATAAGAAGCATGTATTTGTTGATTCCACACTGTGGAAAGCAGTGCCGGAAACACGAGCCTATCAGTACGCCTTCAAGAAGAAATAAACCAAAATAGAGAGTATAAATCATCCAAACCCATTTGTACGACTTGTTCACTTTTATCACAGTGTACAGAAAGTAAAGATCATTATGTCGATGTAAAATCTATATATGCGAAACGCAAAGAAACAATATTGCGTGTAATTGCAGATGTAAAAGAAAAGAATGGTTTTCGTAGGACTACTTAAGGGAATTAAAAAATGTCGATGCAGGCTATTTCTCTATAACTACTTCAAATCCAATTTAAAAAACAAAAAAGGTTTCGGAATGAGACCATTCCGAAACCTTTTTGTTTTCCTTTGATAAAAGCGCTGCTCGATTTTAGCAGGACGCTTGCTTATTCCACAATTTTTTTTTCAAAGCGATTGATGTCCGAATCCGCGCCGATGACGATCAATATATCACCCTTATGAATTAAATCGCTCGCCTGCGGGGAGACATTTATTTCGTTCCCTCTTTTGATCGCGACGATATTCAGCCCATAGTGAGCACGGATATCAAGGTCAAATATCGAGTTTCCATTCATCTTTTGGCTGGCAACAATTTCGACGATGGAGTGTTCATCAGAAAGCTCCAAATAATCGAGAATATTATTGGAGACGATATTATGGGCAATCCTTCTTCCCATATCTCGTTCGGGATGCACGACAAAATCGGCCCCGATTTTTCGGAGAACCTTCTCATGATAATCATTTTGCGCTTTAACCGTTACATTTCCGACACCCAATTCCTTAAGCATGAGGGTCGTCAATATACTAGCTTGAATATTCTCGCCAATCGCTACAATGACGTGATCAAAATTACGAATACCTATGTTTCTCAGCACATTTTCATCCGTAGTATCCCCTACAACGGCATGTGAAGCTATCCTGGCAAATTCATTCACTCGATCTTCGTCAGCATCGATGGCCAGAACCCCTAATCCTTCTTCAGCTAATGTCCTGACTATGCTGCCTCCAAAACGGCCAAGTCCAATCACCGCAAATTCTTTTTTCACAATAAGCCCTCCAACGTGATTCGTTCTCTCTTTAGAGCATGTTCTGTACTGAAAAGCATTTTTACGCTTCGCTTCCTTTAAACGTTATATATTCCGTCAAGTGATTGATCGCGAGTTCAATCGCTTTTTCATCAGGACTTAACTTGGCGTGGTGCAATCCGTATTCCGATGAAACCCCCAGCCAGAACATGAATCCTGGAATCTCCTTTAACATATATCCAAAATCTTCACCGGTCATCGCTTCAGTACAACAATGCAAATGGACAGCGTTTGACTTCTCTGTAAATTCCATGAATTCCCTGGTCAACCGTTCTTCATTATATACCTGGTGATACATCGCTCCATAGTCGATATCAGCCAAGCACTCATATCCCACTTGTATACCATCCACAAGCGCTTTTATTCTTGACTTGACCTTTACCATCGATTCGGGGTTAAGGGTGCGTATTGTGCCTTCTAACCGTGCTGTCTCCGCAATAATGTTTTGAACGGTGCCTCCAGTAATCTTCCCAACTGTAATGACAGCTGAATCAAGTGGATTGACATTCCTTGAAACGATTGTTTGCAGCTGCCCTACAAGCGAGCAGGCCGCAATGACCATGTCATTTGTTTCATGCGGATAGGCTGCATGCCCCCCTTTCCCCCTCAAATCGATGAATAATTCAGATGTATTGGCAAATAGAAGCCCTTCTTTTACGGCAATCGTACCAACTGGATACTCTGGAGCAATATGTAAAGCAAGGATCATGTCCGGCTTCCATTTTTTCATGGTTTCCGATTTAAGCATTGGTTCAGCTCCTCCAGGCCCCTCTTCTGCAGGCTGGAAAATGAATAGCAAGTCATCATCAATCGGATTTTCAGTGAAATATGTCAATAACCCCAAACCTATGCTCATATGAAAATCATGACCGCAGGCATGCATATATTCCTCGTGGTTGGATGTGAACGGCAATCCGGTTTCCTCTTTTATCGGCAGACCGTCAATATCAGCCCGGTAGCCAATAGTTTTTCGCGGATTCCTTCCCTTCACTTTCACGAATATCCCAGTCCGCCAAGTTTCGATTTCCATTCGCTCCTGGGCAAGGTTCGTTATGTAATTCAGTAGGTATTGCTGCGTCTTGAATTCCTTGAATCCTATCTCCGGTATTTGATGCAAATCACGCCGGATCTCGGCAAAAGGATTTATTTTCACGTTATTCCCTCCCTATACAGAAAGCGTGGATATAGTTATCCACGCTTCAGGCAATATTCACTAAAGAAATTAAAGTTGACGAAGTTCTTGCATGATTTCTGTTTTTGATTTTGTTTTTTCGTCAATTTGTTTAATGACCCTCGCCGGGATACCAGCAGCCACGGAATATGGAGGAACGTCTTTCGTTACAACTGCACCAGCAGCCACAACGGAACCTTCACCGATTTTGACACCTTCCAGTACGACCGCATTGGCTCCGATTAACACATCATCTTCCAAAATGACCGGTTGTGCGGAAGGCGGCTCGATCACACCTGCTAAAACGGCACCTGCACCTACGTGACAGTTTTTGCCCACTGTTGCACGTCCGCCCAGTATTGCGTTCATGTCGATCATTGTACCTTCACCGATAACAGAACCAATATTGATTGATGCACCCATCATGATGACTGCGTTGTCTCCAATGGATACTTGGTCACGGATTATTGCACCAGGCTCGATACGGGCTTTGATGCCTTTTAGGTCCAATAAAGGAATGGCAGAGTTACGACGATCATTTTCAACTACATAATCCTCGATTTTTGTTCCTGCTGCCTTGATTGCTTCTTCGACTTCAGACCACTCACCGAATACAACCCCTGTATTTCCTGTAATGAAAGTTTTAGAAGCTGGACCAAAATCCATGCCTTCTAAATCGCCTTTCACATATACCTTTACAGGTGTAGATTTTTTACTATTTGAGATAAAAGAAATAATTTCGTGTGCATCCATTTTATTCATTCCGGGTAAACCTCCTAAATATGTATCATTACTCGTTTTAAATTTACCAGACAACAGCCGGCAAGACAAGTTGAATGTCACTCTTATATATTATTCTGCCCTATTGACATTTTCGTAGGCGGACCTATAACATTCCTTGGTCACGAATATGCTCTTTCACCACTTCCGTGAATGCCTGGACTTGCTTTAACTGAAAGGCAGATTCATAACCGCAAAGCCATGTATCACGTTCGATTGAGTGGTTATGCCCATCCAGTAGAGGGATTTTAAAAACATTCGTATCTTTATCATGTAAAGTGATGGCTGGCAGGATTGCATATCCTATACCATTAAACACCATTTGTTTGCATGTTTCGATTTGATCCACGACTATGGTGTTTTTTGGTGTCGTTTTAAATTGCCGATGCCACCAGTCCTGGATTTCCTGGTAATAATTCGAATCGCTTTTAAACTGAATGAATGGCCGGTCCGTTTCGAACACTTGATTCAGTTCCTTCATTTCAGTATCCACCAAATAAAGCATATCCGTGAATAAATGCTGTTTTACCCCTTTCCAATCCGGGGCTCCCCTTATGATGCCAATATGCACTTGCCCTTCATACAAAGACTTTAAAATCTCACTGCTCCAGCCAGTGATCAAGGAAATTTTGGCATACGGGTATTTTTGGACGAACTTTTTCAATACTTGCGGCAGCCAATTTTGACCGACAATCGAGGCGCAGGCTATCTTCAAGGTCCCATATACTTCATGGTCCATAGCTTGGATACTTTCCCTGACCTTTTCTTCTTTTTCTATGACTTCATTGGCCAAACGAATTACCGCTTCGCCTGCTGGCGTCAGTGACAGCCCTTTTTGTGAACGCAAAAACAGTTTCGAGCCCCAATCCTTTTCTATTGATTGTAAACGCTGAGATAAAGCAGGCTGGGAAACGAACAGCCGCTCAGCCGCTTTTCTCATATTCATTTCCTGAGCAAGCACGGATAATAAATGAAATTCTGAAAATGACATACACACCAACCTCTTGATAATCAAATCTTATCATGATGAATTAATTTATTTAAATTTTATTATCAACAAAGTCGGCTTATAATACAAGTGAAAAGAAACGGAGTGGATATCCTTTGACGATCATTTTATTGCTTGTCATCAGTTTTGCAGCATCCTTTGTCGGCACATTGGCCGGGAGCGGCGGTCTTATCGGCATGCCATCCCTTTTGTTGATAGGTTTACCCATCCACCAGGTTATTGGTTCAGTCAAGTTTTCCAATAAGTTTTCTTCTTTTTCCAGTTTTTATATTTTATTCAAGAAGAAACAGTTAAAACTGAAGGATGGCCTCCAGTTAATCCCATTTGCCCTTTTCGGTGGCTTCTGTGGCGGGCTGCTTGCTAATTCATTCTCTGAAAAGGCGATGAATCTATTGGCCATCTGTCTTTTGACTGTCGCTTTGATCATGAATTTCATAAAAAAACCGAAACCTTCCGGTGAAGCGGATTGGCATCTCCCAAAAAAGGTTTACCCATCCCTATTCGGAATCAGTGTTTATGACGGTATGTTCGGACCGGGACAGGCAACCATGCTCATGTATACCTTTTTAAGAAATGGGGCCACCTACCTTCAATCCCTGGCTTTTACTAGATTCCAAACTTTCATTAGCTGTACAGCTGCATTCATCACCTATTTCCTTGCCGGTAACATTGCCTGGGAGATCGCCATTTATTACACGATAGGTTCCCTGATCGGATCACAGCTGGCCCTGCGGGTGGCTCAAAAAATCTCCACTCGACAATTGAAATTCATTTTACATTCGGTCACGATTGCATTATTGATTCAATTGATCATCAGAGTCGCGTTTCCTTAAAAAAAGGCAAACTCCATTTAAAGAGTCTGCCTTTTTTTTCCTATGCCTTCTTATTTTTTCTTAATCTCGTAAGTAACAGGAAGCTGATTATAGAGAAGACTAGAACAATGAGATAAATCGTCTGCAGTGACAATGTAAGTCCTTCCTGTAAAACCTTCACCACATTTTCAGGAAGCGACATGCGTTCTTCACTGTTCAACAGTTGGTTAGCCGTATTTATCGTCACTCCCGAGCCGGAAGGCGCATGCTCGTTCAAATAAGCTTGAAGTCTCATATTCATGATTCCTCCAAGCAATGCGGCACCTACCGTATTACCTAAATTACGCATAAACATATTGGAAGCTGTCGCAATGCCCCTGCGTTCCCAGCTAACTGTTTTTTGAATGACGACAATGAATGAGGTAGAAGTCAACCCCATGCCTACACCGACAAAGAATGATCCCATGGCAGCAATCAGTGGCCCGGCCTCCGGCTTCATCCATACTAGGATCAAACTCCCAAGGACCAATGAGCACCCTCCAAGGAGGGAGGTTGATTTGAATCCTATTTTCATCAATAACCTGCCTGAGATCATTGATGCGATCGGCCAGCCAATCGACATGGCTGTCAATGTAAAACCAGCTACCGTGGGTGAGCGCTCCATCACGCCCTGAACGAATGTCGGGAGGAAACTTGATAATCCAATCATCATCACCCCTGTCGTCAGGGATACAAGGTTCGCAATCAGAATCGAACGCTCCTGCCAAATTTCAAATGGCATCATCGGTTCGGCCGCTTTCTTTTCCTGAAGGATGAATAAGATGAAGGTGATGATGGCCACTAATGCCAAGGAAATGACCGGAGCTGAAGCCCATGACCATTTCACTCCTCCTTCTACGAGTATCACCATGAGAGTGGATATGGATAACGTCAATAGCGCTGCACCCAGGTAATCGATATCACGTTTTTTCTTTTCGATTTTTTCATGAAGGAAAAGCCAAATCCCAATAAAAGATAATAAGCCCAAAGGAACATTAACCCAAAAGACAAGCTTCCATGTCAGGGATTCAACGAGCACCCCGCCCAAAGCGGGTCCCATGACCGCTGAAATGCCCCAAACGCTCGATAGATACCCTTGAACGCGGGCCCTCTCTTCATTTTTATAAATATCACCAACAATCGTCGAAGCTACAGGAGCTACAGCTCCCGCCCCGAATCCTTGTACAAAGCGATAAATGATGAGTTCCGTCATGGAATCGGCAAAGCCGCAAAGAATGGAGCCAATTAAAAAGACAACGATTCCAAACAATAAGACAGGTTTTCTTCCGAGAATATCCGATAGCTTACCATAAATCAAGACTGTTACGGCGTTCATTAGCAAATAACTTGAAAACACCCAGCTGTAAAGTGAAAAACCACCTAAATCACTTACAATGGCTGGCATAGCCGTCGAAACGATCGTTCCTTCAATAGCATTCATAAACATAGCCAACATGATGGCAGCTAGTATGAAGGGACGTTTCAATTTTTTATTCTGCACTTTTGCACTATCCACTGCTTGGCCCAATTCCCGCATCCCCCCCTTAGACCTTAATTGTTTTTATAGACTTTACCACTAGCTGGGTAGAATATGTAAAAAAACAAGAAAACTCGCCAACTGGCGAGTCTTGAGGTTAACCATCATTTTATGCCTTGCTTATTTATCAGGTGTATTTTGTTTAAATACCTTTTTCAAGATTGCCCTTCTCGTTAAGATACCTTCAAATACATGTTCGTCATTCTCTACACAGACAAACGGATGATCAATCAACAATTCCACACCCTTGGTCAATGTATCTTCAATATGCAGGCGAGGTATTTCTATATTCATTATTTCGGAAACTTTTTTATTCTCAAGATTATCAAATTCAATTCGCTCCAGTCCCAAGATTGAATCAAGAATGACTGGTGTGCTAATTAAACCATGCAGTTTATACATCGGATCTAACACAGGAATGGCCGTATAACCGCTCTTTGTTAATACCAATAGTGCATGTTCTAAATTATTGGTTACCTGCACGTGGGCCACGCGTTCAGAAGAAATCATTAAGTCTTTAACGCTGGTTTCCAATAAATCCCCATCATGAGTACCGATCATGTTAAAACCCCTTACCATATGTTTTTATATACAGCTCTTTCTATAGTTTAACATATGTAAGCGGAAAAGGCTCATTCCTAGACCAATAAAATCCCAATCGGCGGGATTTCCGCAATAGACCCTTAGCCCTTACTAGTTTTGATGTTAACCTGTTTAAAACCGCATTCCGGGCATTGGTAAATCACATTTTGGTTGGATTGTGCGGTTAATACATTTTCCATTTCCCTTTCCTCACCGCATGCCGGGCATATTACCATTGGATTTTTCATTTACATCCCTCCAATTAATAAGATGTCGTAAAAATCACTACTTCATTCAAGTAAAAATTGACCGGTTCAAAATAAAAAAGCCGCTTCCAATGGAAGGCGGCTTTTTGTGATTTTTTTAAGATTGAAGAAGATCAAAGATTTCAATGGTAATCATATCAATATTATCGAATTGATATTTAGATGATTTCCCTTTATCACTGTATACTTCAAGCTCGAACATTTCTGTTTTGCTGAAATATGTAACCTGGCACTTTTTCACACCATCTATTTCAAAAAAACGTTGAGCAGATTCAGATTCCTTCGCTTGCTCTTGAAGACTTTTCAATCTGGTAAGGATGCCCTGTAATTGAGACATACTCCCTCTCCTTTCTGAATAAAACCTTTTCGATAGGTTTCACTATACCATACTTTTCTATCCAGTAGCCACGCTGAAATAAATTCAGAATAATTTAAAACTTCATTCTTTACATGGCACTATTAACAGAATAAAATAAGGAATGGATTTTGTACATGAAAAATTTTCTGGGGGTAGATTCAGTTGCAAAACATTAGTGAGCTTGGATATCGCATTTCATTGATTGATGGTTTTGATTTGGATAGAAGAAATCGTACAGGAACATATGTAATTGCCGATGAAGACATCACCTTAGTCGAAACTTCTGCCAGCCCTTCCATCCCCCACTTAATGAAGGGGCTCGAACATTTGGGAATCGCCCTCGAAGATATTACATATATCATTCTTACCCATATTCATTTGGACCATGCAGGCGGAGCTGGACTTTTTTTACAACATTGTCCGAATGCGAAAGTGATCGTCCACCCAAAAGGCGCACGGCATCTAGAAGATCCAACACGCTTGATCGCTGGGGCTAAAGCGGTCTATGGTGAAGAATTCAACAACCTTTTCAATCCGATATTACCTATTCCAATAGATAGAATCCTGACTAAACATGATAAGGAATCGCTAAAAACAAGTGAAAATTCCAAGTTGACCTTTTATGACACGCCAGGACACGCTAACCATCATTTAAGCATTTTCGATTCAGTTTCAAAAGGGATGTTTTCAGGTGACACCGTAGGCATCTATTATCGTGAACTCGATGAAGAAGGTTTGGAATTTTACTTACCGTCCACATCGCCAAACCAATTTAATCCCGATGCGATGCTTGCTGCAGCGGAATTGTATGAAAGCATCGGCGTCGAACGTATATATTTTGGTCATTACGGGGTATCGGAAAATCCTAATGAAGTCTATAAACAACTTCATTACTGGCTGCCTAAATTCGTGGAGACTGCCAAATCGGCATATAGGGAATATGCTGGCTTCGAGGAACAAGTGGCAGCTACCAGTAAAAATATTTTCACGAAGGTCGCTGTTCATTTAAGCGAAAAGGGAATCACCGCTGATCATCCTGTTTTTGATATCATTGCCATGGACCTTAACGTTTGTTCCATGGGATTGATAGACTACCTGATAAAACAGGATAAAGATCGGTAGAATGGTCCTTAAGGTTTTTTCCTATTCAAATGTCTTGGCATTCTCTATAATGAAAAAGTAAACCTTACCTAAAGCATACATGGAGGAATGAAATGAAAGATGTTACGCTCTATACCCAACCTGATTGCCCTCCCTGCAAAATCATGAAAATGTTCTTTGATGATAATAATGTCGTATACAAAGAAAAAGATATTAAAGCGGATGGACATGCACGAAAAGAACTAACGAATAAATATGGCGCCTATTCCACTCCGACGGTCGTCATCGATGGGAAAGCCATTATTGGTTTTGAATTGGACGAAATAAAGAAAGAACTGAATATATAACAAAAAGTCCAGGGAAGGCTGTAACCTTCCTTGGACTTTTTCATTTCAGCCTCTATACTTTTCAGCTTTGAAGGACTTTCCTCTAAATCCCTTATTCCATTTTTTCACTTCCATACTTTACGTCCATTATCTTCCAAACCCCATTTTCCTTTTTCAAAGTAACTGATTCAACATGTTTTTCCATCGATACAGGTCCGTCCCCTGTGTCCTGGAATTCCTCCTGAACATAAATGAAGTCACCGTTTTTCCCATATATAATTTCCGTATTTTTGTCGTAGCTGAAAAATGGGATATAATATGGTGCGAAATCTGATCCAAATGCGGTATAACCGCCATCGACTTTCACTACATTCGCTTGGACGAACTTCTCGATGAAGTCATCTGTGAAATGTTTATCCAACTTCCCTTCAATCGCTTCCTTAGTACGTACTTCCTCACTGATCGAGCCTTGATTCTCCATGGCATCCTGTACTAAGGATAATACTTCCTCTCTATGTAAGCCCTCCGCTGAAGCAGTGAACCCTCCACTTAAAAATAAAAGGACGCTGGCAAGACATGCAACTAAATATTTACTCATTACAATCATCTCCTAATTATAGAATTTCTCCTAATGATTCGGATTTTTGCCCATGTCTTTCAATACCCGTCAAGATCAAAGCCAAACTACAAAAATTAATTTCTCCGTTAGACTTTGAAACCATTGCCCATTCTTCACAATAAAAAAGAAGATTTCATGATATTGAAATCTTCTTCTTACACCTATCGAAAAGCATAGTAAAAAATAAAACCGGCAACCAAAATCGTCCCAACTAAAAGAGAAACTAATATCGGGTTCTTTAAATAAGGATGTTCTTTAACTGTATCATCGATAGTCGAATCATATCTGGCTTTCACTTTCTGTGCCCTTGCCACAGAATAAGTATAAAAGAGCAGATATAACGCCATGACTGTAACGATTATGATTAGAATCCAGATGTACGTGCTCAAAATATGTCTCCTCCAAGCGCATCATTTCTGCTTATCGTTACACATTTAAAGCGATTATATTCATGAATCGTTTTTTATAACAATGCTTCATTTTCATATAAATAACTATAAGAAAGATCACAGAAAATGTATTCCTTATTATTCAGGGGATATGAAAAGGTCCGAATGGTTTCTCCCGTTTCGATATCACTGTATAAATCGGATAGTATTCCTGTTTTCCGATTACGCATCTTTACGATATTTTCGAGAAAGTAAGGTCTCCAGCTCCAATTTTTATTCATATAGCTCGGTTGGACTAACCATTGCCCTTCCTTATGGAGGATATTGGGAGATTTTTGATACCCTTCTTCATCACAAATATAAAGCCGGAAACATACGGAATCCAACTTTTTCGCCAAAACTCCGAGAAACTCTTCATGGGAGCCGGCCCGTTTATGCTGCTTTAGGAAGTTTTGCATATTCTCGTTGAATTGCAAAGTCTTTTGATAAACGGCTTCAAGCTTCTTGGTCTCTAAAGAAATGAAAGACTGACATTCTTGATGGAATTTTTCACGAAGTAAATCTTTATTAATGAACTCGCCTTCCGGTTTCGCCAAAAAATACCCTTGATAATATCGTCCCCCATTCTTCCATGCAAAGCGAAGCTGGTATTCGGACTCAATGTTTTCAAATAGTAAATTGGCGCCGATTTTTCGTGCAAGCATGCTTAGAGAAAACAGGATGACCTGATAGGCATCTCCACCTGAAATGCGAAGCTGGTCCAGGTTAACTTTTAAAATATTCGGAGAAATCTGTGCGATTCGGTCCAATTGCGTATCTTCCCCTAAATGATCTAAAGCTATCTTAATCCCATATGTTTTAAAGTAAGCAAGCACATGCTGCAAAGGATCTAAGTTTTCCGGACTGATCGTGTCTGATAATTCCAGCACGATCCGGTGCATTTCCTCCGGTTGAAAATGACGATGTAATATCTCCATGAATTCTTCGCCATGATCCAGCATAAGCAAATTAGGATCTCTGTTGATAAAGATAAGAAAATCTTCACCATAGTCTTTTATTCTCTCCAAGGCAATTTCAAGTACGTAATTATCCACTTCCACCCTATACTCTTCCGGCACTGCAGAATCGTGAAAAAAAGGGCCAAGGCTTTTATATTCCGCCTGTTCCTCATAGCGCCCTAGAATTTCATACCCGATTACCTGATGTTGATCTGCACTGAAAATCGGTTGAAAGAATGGTGTCACCTTGTCTAAATTCTTTAATATCTTTTCTGTATCCATGATGCATCTTCCCCCTAATTACGAAAACACCAATATGCCAAAATTATACCATTAGTTTCCGGCATTGATAATAAATAATTTTAATTCCTACTGAACAACTCTTTTTTCAGAACATTAAAATACCCGTTCATCCTATCGTTTTGAAAAGAAATACTTTGAAAAGGCATTGTCCATAAATGGAACAATGCCTACCGTTTTTTATGGTTTGTACATTGAACGCCGATTTCCTCTCCAGGCACTCGCTTTCCGCGGGCGGTCCGGGAGCCCTCCTCGGCGTCTTTGCGCCTGTGGGGTCTCCCCTGGCCTCGCTTTTCCCGCAGGAGTCTCGTACCTTCCGTTCCAATCAACTTTGTTTAACTTGTAGATAGAACCCTTTGCCTAAAGTCTTCATGGTTTTAAATAGAATTAATAAAACTTGATGTGATGAGGATGCATATCTGTGTCATCATCAAGATATAAAACCTATATATGCTAACGTAAAGAAACGATTGAGCTTGTATCCGCAGATGCAAAAGAAAAGCATGGTATGCATTGAATACTTTAAGGGGACTTAAAAAATTGTCGATTGCTGCGATGCTTACTTTCGCTGCGATTAATTCAAAGAAACCGAAGGCATTGTCCATATATGGAACAATGCCTTCAGTCTGATCAAAAAGGGAAGAACCACGGAATTGTGATCACCATGATAACACCAATGAAGATCTGTATGGATATCCCGATCATGATAAAATCTTTATGCTTGTAATCACCCGCCGTCATGACAAGCGCGTTGGTAGTGGCAACCCTTGGAGTGGATAACGCCAAACTTCCAGCAACGGCAAGGCATAGAAACACAGGAAGCGGATCGATTCCTTGATTCACCGCAGATGTCAGGGCAATGGGCGTCATGATTACTGTCGCGGCTCCATATGGGATGAATTGGCTCAGTATCAGTGTCAGGAGGTAAAAGACCGCCAATATGCCGTGTGCCCCGATATTACTGAATAAAACGGCCAGCCAATCACTTATCATTCTCACTCCACCCGTATTATCCAAAGCAGCCGTTATTCCGAACATGGCAGCAATCAAGAGAACAGGTTCCCAGTTAATCTTTTGGTATGCATCCTCCATCGAACGGACACAGCCAGTGATCACCATCAACAATGCTGCAGTCAGTACCGATAATACAGCAGGGACGGACTCCATCGATAAAAGAATGACCATCAATGCAGTGATTCCCAAAGCGATCCATGCTTTCCCCCTGGAGTTGACCGGAGAGCCATCTTCTGAAGTACTTCCAATAACGATGACATCCTGTAAATCCGAGGAAATCCTCTCAATGTTCTCCCATTCTCCATGTATCAGGATTGCATCTCCCGGTTTCAAGCGTTCCGTTCCGACATCCGCTTGAATATATTCGCCATTCCGATTGATTGCCAGCACATTACATTGGTATTTCTCGCGAAAATGCACATCTATCAAGGTTTGATTTTCATAATCCGAATTCGGGACGATCAATATTTCTGTCAATCCAAATCTACTGCTAAGAAAATGTTTCTTTATTTGTTCTGTATTGAAATGTTTAAACTCCAGTTCATAGTTAAGTGCCAACCTCTCGACTGCTTCTTCTTCTCCAAACACCAAAATGACATCTTCAGGATGAAGAACTTCATCCGCCCTGGCTGAAATCGTCAGCTGTCTTTGCAGCAGCGGCAATTGTTTGTCCTTTGGCTTCCGCTGGATTTCAATCAAAGTCAATTCATACTGAATAGGAAGCTGGAGGTCTGACAGCCTTTCTCCAACAATATCGGAAGTAGCGGGTATGTGCAGATAATGCAATCGGTCATACACTTTGTACATGCCGGCAAGCTCCCCTGCAGACAGTCCCTTGACACTGTTATTCGCGGCAATCGTTTTCTCGGGAAGCAACAGGCGCCCGAGTGTCAACATGAAGAATAACCCTGCTGCAAAGGCGATTAAGCCAACAGGTGTAAAGTCGAAAAATTCTAAAGTCCCTATTCCGTTTTGCCGTAATACATCAGCGACGATCATATTGGAGGGAGTACCGGTAAGTGTTAATAGCCCCCCAATACTGCTTGCATAGGCAAGGGGCAATAAATACCTTGTCGGACTTGTTTTTTGTTGTAAGGCCATGCTCATAACGAGCGGAAGCAGTATGGAAACAATTCCTGTTCCGCTTAGAAATGCACTTAATATTCCTGCAGTCAGCATGACGATAAGCAGCGATTTCCATTCACTGCCCCCACATAAACCTAACAACTTATTTCCTGCCTTTTCCACGATTCCTGAATTTAACAGGCCGGCACCGACGATAAATAGCCCAGCCAGCATGATGACCACTTGATTCGCAAACCCGGCCACCAGTTCATCCAATGTAAGAATCCCCAATAAACCCAGTATGGAAAGTGCGCTAAGTGCAATTAAATCAGCTCGAAATTTTCCTTGTATAAAAAGCGCAATCGCGCATAGAAGTATAATCAGTGTAATAAACATTGGTTCGGTCATCATGTTACCTCCGTATAGATGTTCAATTTCAAACCGGATACGGTTTCATCAAACCCCAGTTTACATGTTTTTCATAGGCTTATAGAAGATATTTTCTTCAATTTATGTATATTGTTTGTTAGTATGAGGAAGTAACATTTTTATATTAGATAGGTTGATTAATTTGAATAAACCCATATCAAGAAGAACATTCTTAAAGAAAAGTCTTGGTACATTGGCTACCATAACCGGTTTAGGTATTGGCGGAAACTATTATGCCCATAATTTGGAGCCGAAATGGTTAGAAATCAAGCACAAAATCATCAGACACCCGCTTATCCCAAAAAGTTTTCATGGCATGAAAATGGTCCAATTCAGTGATACGCATTTAGGCTTTCAATTTCAGCTTAAAGATTTACAAGCAATTGTCAATAAGATAAATCAACTGGACCCTGATGTTATTTTTTTTACCGGAGATTTAATGGACCAGCCTAATAAATACAAGGCTCACCAGAAAATCCCTCTCGTTTTGAATCAGCTCAAAGCGCCGCTTGGAAAGTTCAGCATCTATGGTAACCATGATCATGGGGGATATGGCTCAGAAATTTACAGTGATATCATGGAAAAATCCCATTTTACCATGTTGCAGAATACCTCAGCTAAGATAACCTTATTAACGGCTGAAGAAATAATCATTGCCGGGGTTGATGATGCCATGCTAGGAAAGCCGGATTTTGAAAAAGCCCTTTCCGGCATCCCGGAAGAAGTGTTCACCATTATGCTTTCACATGCCCCTGATCTTGCCGACATATCAAGGACTTACGACATCCAATATCAAATAAGCGGTCACAGTCACGGAGGCCAAGTACAAATTCCGTTTGCCGGTGCCCTTGTAACTCCTCCATACGCTGAAAAGTACCGGGAAGGCACATATGAAATCGATTCATTAACGTTACATGTTAATAGAGGGCTTGGCACTACCCGTCTCCCCTATCGTTTTCTTTCACGTCCGGAGTTGACTGTTTACGAATTACAAGCCGAAAAATGATAGAAAACGAAAACAGGGGAAAACCGCCAGACTTATTAACAAAACCTGTGCGGATAAAACAACTTGTTGCCATGTATCATTTATAATGGACTCCTATGAATTATAGCATTAGAAGTATATCGAGAAAACCAGGTCTTTTTTACCAGAATCAACGGTAATGCCATAAAGGTTATACCATACTTAAATAGCCACACAGGAAAGTGCCGATACACCCTAAAACAGACACCGTTATATAGATAAGGCTATCTATATAACGGTGTTTTCTAATAAGTTCAAGCGTTTCCATACTGAATGTCGAAAAGGTCGTAAAAGCACCCAGAAAACCTATCGTCAGAAAAACCTGCAAAGATAAAGCCCAGCTCTCTTTTTGCGGAAACACCAATCCCAGCCCGAAGGAACCTAAAAGGTTAATCAGTAAAATGCTAATGGGTATAGAGACCGCTGGCAAAAGCCTATTAAAAATAATCTGCAAGACATATCGGGAGGCCGCCCCAAAAAAACCTCCTATAAAAACAGAAAGAAACTCAATCAAAGCGAGTCACCTCTTTGTCTATTAAAAAGGCCCAGTCCGAGGAAACCAGCGACCAAACCAAATAAAAGCGTAGCTCCAAGATACAGTCCCGCCAATGGCAGAGAAGTCTGCAGTAGATTAACCACTTCTTGGGAAAATGTGGACATCGTGGTGAAGCCGCCGCAAAACCCGCTGCCCAGCACTAAAAAAACAAGCGACTTCTTTTTCGCGGCGAAATAGCCATTGATCATTCCAAGCAAAAAGCTGCCTACTATATTTATCAATAGGGTTCCAAACGGGAAGAAGGAATGGCCAGCAGTCAAGATTACGCAATAACGCAATATTGCTCCTGCCGCTCCTCCAAAACCGACTGCAAAGATGCTTTTTAATCGATCCATTTAGGTCCCCCCGAATTTTTCTCATAAGTAGACTCATTATAACAGATTAAGATGAAACAGGCTCTTTTCTAAAAAAAAACCATACTATGTAAAGAATTTGAGAAAAGGAGGCTAATTATGCAAACACAGTATTTTCCTTACTACCACTATCCACAGACCATGATGCTACAGAACGAATACAGAAATTCATATGGGAATGAATATGGACCTGAATATTGGAATGACGAGCGCTTCTTTCCTTTCTTTCCTCTATTGGCGCCTGTAGCTTTTGTTGCAGGATTGGCAATTGGACCGTTGCTATTCAATAACCGTCCACCTGTCTATCCTCCATATCCTCCTCCATACCCGCCCGCTTACCCTCCTTACCCTGCTTATCCAGCTTATCCTGCTTATCAAGGCTTTCAGGGTTACCAGCAACAACAATTCGGCGCACAGGCTGGGGTATCCGAAAATATCAATATATACACTCAATAAGGATTGCACAGAAGGCGACATTGAACGCCTTCTTTTTCTTGGACCAAAAGCCGTCAGATTGAATTTTACTTCACTATATATTTTGAAGTGGTATAATATGAAAATGAATAGAAGGTAAAATGTTAGGAAATGATGGTCATACCTTAGAGATGTACATGCATTGTTTTTTCACTATTTGTGCCTGGTTGCGCACACGTCTCTATTTCAACCAATATATAAGACAGGTTTTGATTGAAGGACGTCTGTTTGTAACGTCCTTCTAACCTTATTAAGAAAAGGAGTTTCCATGATGAACCAAACGAAAGGACATTCTGAAAGGGATGAGTTTTCGATTAACTCCATTGCCCAAGCCGTGTTTATTGTCAATAAACATGCAAAGACTGCATTGGAGCCCAAAAATTTATATAATTTAAAACGGCTCGCATTAAGCAAGCTTATGCAAGAAGGAAAAGCGAAGAAGATTGGACTTCATTTCTCTGATAACCCTCGCTTTGCAGCACAACAATCCGACGTCATCGTCGAATGCGGATCATATGTTTTTCATTTACCTCCAACTAAGGAAGATTTGAAAAAACTACCCCACCTCGGCAGCCGGGCAGCCTCCATACGGAACCCTAAAGCCGCATTGTCATTATCCAAGGCAAAACAGATCCTGCAATCTTACGTTGGACAAGCAGGTGAAAAACAACCTAACCCTACCAACACCGAGAAAAGGGCTCACGGGCGTGGGTCGGTCAAGCAACCTTTCCACAATCCATTTCCATCCTCCTTTTTAGGAAAAGGTTCCAAGTATTAATCATTGATAAACCAAACGGGCCGTGAGGTAATGCCTCACAGGCCCGTTTCACATTCATAATACCAATCTGTCTATCAACTTTATTAGCTCTGCAATTTCTGGCTTGCTGATCTGTGCGTCAGCCCCTACGACCTGACCTTTATGACGCAGGCTGTCCGTAATCAAAGAAGAGAAAATAATCACCGGCAATCCAGCGAGTTCCCCGTTTTCCTTTATTCTTCTAGTCAAATGATGCCCATCCATTTGAGGCATCTCAATATCGGTAATCACCAGTTGCACTTCTTCTTCAACCACTTTTCCTGAATCAATTAAATTCTCCAGATAATTAAATGCATCAAGTCCATTTTCATAAAACTCCAAGTACTTGAACCCAGCTTCTGACAATGTATCAAACAGCAGCTTCCTCAGTAATGGAGAATCTTCTGCAATCAGGATTCTCTTGTCTGAATTTTGCCGGATACCAAGCTTTTTAACCTGTTGGATGTTTATTCCTGATTCTGGATTGATTTCGACCATTATTTTTTCAAAATCTAGTAACAATAACATGTCACTATTTAATTTTATTACTCCGATAATCTGACTTTCAAGGCCTTGATACATATCTGAAGGCTTTTCGATTTGTGACCAGGAAATACGGTGGATCTGTGTTACGGTATGGACATGGAAAACCACTTTTTGCTGATTGAATTCAGCCACTATTAATTTATCCTGCTCAGGAGTTTCAGATGGCGGAAATCCTAAAGCATCCGCCACATTCACAACTGGAAGGACTTCTCCTCGAAGCTCAATGATCCCCTCCACATTTGGATGCGAATGCGGGACTAGCGTAATGGGGACAGGATTGATGATTTCCTTCACCTTAATTACGTTAATGCCGAATTTATTATTTCCGAGACCGAATTCCACTATCTCAAGCTCATTCGTTCCACTTTCAAGTAATATTCCTTTATTTGCTTCCATTGTTTCATCTCGCCCTTCTACTTTTTCATTTCATAATCCATAAATCATTTAACCGCTAGGAAAAATACCATGGTTTCATCAATGAACTCATACCTAATAATTCGGTTAAATATTTCTTTTGTTTAGGGCACAGCTAAAAAAAGAATCAAGAAGTGATTATTTATTAATACCAAACTAAAAAGGGACCCATCAGAGTCCCTTTTTCCATTCTCATTTTTCACCACTGCCATACCGGCCATCATATCGATCGTAAGGCTGTCTCTTCGATAAAAACCTCCATATTGGGTGGATCAGCAAATAACTCCTTGCAGCCCTTCTAAACCCACTTAAAATAGCAGGTCAGTTGGGTCTTTTCATCTCCTTCGCGACCTTTTCTTTGGATTGAGCCATCCTTTTTTAACAAAGAATAAAAACATCATCAAGGCAATTCCGCCCATCATTCCAAGAATGAGGAAATAGCCATAATGCCAATTTAATTCCGGCATATATTCAAAATTCATCCCGTATACGCCCACTATGAAGGTCAGCGGCATGAAAATGGTAGTGATGACAGTCAATGTCATCATCGTTGAATTCATATTATTAGAGTTCACAGACAAATAGCTATCTCGGATATCTGACGAAAAATCTCGATACGATTCAAGCATTTCAGTCAATTTAAGAAGATGATCGTACACATCATTAAAATAAAGGTGCTGATCCTTCAAGTAATTCAGACGCTCTGATGAGATCATTCTGTACAATAAATCACGCATCGGCAATATGGTCCGACGGAGCTTGGACATATCTGTACGTAAATCGAAAAGCTGATCCATCAATTCGTTAATCGTGTCATTTTCAGTATTTTCCTCAATGCTGCCCAATTCGCTTTCTATTTTATAAACAGGCGGGAAAAATTCATCGACGATCCTGTCAATTATCCTATGCATCAAGAAAAAGGGACTTTGCTTCAACATTTTATTACCAGCAATTTCTTCCCATACTTTTTCCAGTTCAAGCATGTCTTCCTTATGAAAACTGACTATCCATTTTTCACCAACAAACATATCCAATTCCACTGCTTTAAATACCTTCTCCCTTAGAGCATGTATCACAAGAAATTGGTAGCCCTCATAAAAATCCATTTTGGGACGTTGGTTAAAATCATCCAGGCAGTCTTCGATTGCCAGCGGATGAAAGTGAAAATGATTGGTTAAAAGTTCGATTTCCTTGTTTGTGGGGTTGGAAAAATCCACCCAGTACCACTCGATATCCGAATTATTCATTTCGGTTAGCGGTAAACCAAAACTGACTTCATGATTAGAAGTTATTGCGCAAGTCCTTATCATATGTATCAACCCTCAAAATTTTCTTATCATACATTATACCTTTAATTCATTAATCTCAAAAAGTTTTCTCCCCCCTCCAAACTAAATGATAAAATAGAATGAATGAGTCAAACATTGTACATAATTCATGTAGTAAGAAAAGGGAGGATATTCATAGATGGAACATTTAATAAACCCTCTAGTAAAAGACGTTAAAATATCAGGAATCCGTAAATTCTACAATATGGTAGCTGATATCGAAGGCACCATTTCCTTAACGATAGGACAGCCTGACTTTCCAACTCCGATGCATATTAAACAAGCTGCAAAACATGCCATCGATAATGACTATACCGTTTATACTCACAATGCGGGCTATTTGGAATTACGGGAAGCCGCTTCAAATTATGTAAAGGATAAATACAAGCTTAACTATGATCCGGAGAATGAAGTGATAGTGACCTCTGGTGCCAGCGAAGGCATAGACATTACGTTCCGGACGATCCTCACCCCAGGAAACGAAGTAATATTACCGGGTCCGGTATATCCGGGATACGAACCCATCATAAAGATGTGCGGGGCAACACCTGTTTATGCCGATACAACAAAAAATGGATTTCGTTTGACTGCTGATATACTTGAAAAATACATAACTGAGCATACCCGGTGCATCGTTCTGCCCTATCCATCGAATCCGACCGGGGTTACATTATCTGCCGAAGAATTATTGGACATTGCCGAACTTGTCAGGGGCAAGGACATCTTCATATTGGCTGACGAGATATACAGTGAACTGGTATTCGATCAGGAGCATGTTTCGATTGGCACTTTCTTAAAAGAACAAACCATCGTCCTGAACGGACTGTCCAAGTCCCATTCCATGACCGGGTGGAGAATCGGCCTTCTGTTTGCGCCTGCAGCCATCTCTCAGCATCTCCTGAAGGTTCACCAATACAATGTGACCTGTGCCGCCTCCATATCGCAGAGAGCTGCCTTGGCAGCATTGACGGCAGGCAGAGATGATGCAATCCCCATGAAGACTGAGTATGCACGGAGACGGGAATACGTATTCAGCCGCTTACAAGCGATGAATCTGGAAGTAGTCAAACCAAATGGTGCCTTTTACTTTTTTATAAAGCTGCCTGAAGGCTATGCCTCTTCGCTTGATTTTTGCCTTAAGCTTGTTCAACAGGAAAAAGTGGCAGTGGTCCCTGGAGATGCATTCTCTCCCCTTGGTGAAGGGTACTTCAGGATATCTTATGCATATTCCATGGAAACCCTTGAAAAGGCTTTGGATCGTATTGAGGCTTTTTTAGCCATAAAGTAACCGAAAATAAAGCGGCCTTCAATTGAATGAACAATTGAAGGCCGTTTTCCTATTTTCAAAGTTGTATGCTACCGAAGGTTTTTCACCAAGTCAGTCAATTAATACAACCTCCGTAAGAAACGAATTTCCCGATATCCCTCTTCCTTATTTGTCGTGGTAAGGCTCACTTCAACGATTGACCCAAGTAAATCAGCCATCACTTCTTCAAATTCCTTTGCGGAGCGCGGCTTTGAAAAACCTAAACTCTTCAATTCGCGCATCAGGATCTGAAAACCGGCATTCGTTTCGATATGACTGAATTTCACCGGCAGTATCAGCGGACTTTCATTCATTAATTTCAGATCCCAACGAATGGGCTTTGTTTGGTGAATGGTTTTTTCTCGCTTAAAACCTTCAATCCTTACAATATATCGACCATCTTCTAATTCCTGGAATTTCATATTGATATCATCGAATTCGCCCATAGCTTTCACTCCTTTTTGTAAAGGCTGTCGCTATCAGCTTATTCATGATATAGAAATGCTAGCACTAATTATAATGTTTATATAATGCTTGTGTACCGCTATTTTCCTCGCCAGCTTCTGCCAGCCCCTCATATAGGGATTTGCTTAGGCTTAATCCAGGAGCGTCCATTCCCATTCTTTCCGCTTCATCAAGTGCAATCTTCATATCCTTGATAAAGTGCTTGATATAAAAACCAGGTTCAAAATCCCCTTCAACCATTCGCGGCACAAGATTGGACAGTGACCAGCTTCCGGCGGAACCCGATGATATGCTCCTTAAAACCCGGTCCGGATCCAACCCGGCCTTTTTGGCATAGGAAATCGCTTCAGTCACTCCGATCATATTGGATGCAATGGCGATTTGATTGCACATTTTCGTATGCTGTCCTGAGCCAGCCGGGCCTTGGTGGACAACATTGCTGCCAATGATATCAAAAATGGGCAGGACAGCTTCAAATGCCTCACTAGACCCGCCGACCATGATCGTAAGCTTCGCATCACGAGCACCGATATCTCCTCCGGAAACCGGTGCATCCAATGATTCCATGCCCCTTTTCTTGGCTTCTTCTGCAATTTTCACTGCCAAAGATGGAGTGGATGTCGTCATATCGATTAAATGGGTTCCTTGTTTCCCGTTCTCGATAAGCCCATTTTCCCCCAGATAGATTTCTTCCACATCACTAGGGTATCCCACCATGGAAATGATCACATTGGCTCTCTGCGCAATTTCCTTTGGTGCAGATGCCCACTTCGCTCCCTGTGAGAGCAGCTCACTTGCCTTATCTTTCGTCCTTGTATAAACAAACACCTCAAATCCCGCCTTAAGAAGATTTGCGGCCATGCTTTTTCCCATAACTCCTAAACCTATGAAGCCGATCACTTTGTTCGATTGCATATTGCAGATTCCTCCCAATCATTTTGTTTCAAAAAGTCTTAAATGGACTTTATCATTCCTCCGTCAACTAAATACGACTGGCCCGTTAAATATGTATTAGCGCCTGAAACAAGGAAAGTAACGAACCTTGCAAATTCCTCGGGTTCCCCATAACGGCCAAGAGGGATTTTGTTAATCGATTGTTCAGTCACCTCCTCAGGAGTGACGCCTTGTTTCTCCGCATTCATTTCATCAAGGTGCTGAACGCGGTCTGTTGCGATTCTTCCTGGACCGACTGTATTGATCAAAATCCGGTCCGGTGCTAATTCTGAAGCTAACGTCTTTGACAATCCAACGATTGCCGTCCGGAATGTATTCGATAATATCAATCCTGGAATCGGTTCCTTAATGGATGAAGAAGCAATATTAACGATTTTCCCGCCCTGTTTTTTTAAATGTGGCAAGCTTTCACGGATCGTCCTGATGAAACTTAGTAAATTAAGTTCGAAGGATTGTTGCCATTCTTCATCATTGAAATCCGTAAATGAACCCCCTGGAGGACCTCCGGCGTTATTAATAAGAATGTCGATACCGCCGAATTCCTCAGCAGTTTGCCCAACCAGGCTTTTAATATCTTCAGCTTTTGTTATATCCGTTACCTTATAAGAAACTTTACCCGTCCCAAGCTGCGATAATTCCCTTTGTACGGCGGCAAGCTTTTCTCCATCACGGCTTGCCAGCATGACATTTGCCCCTTCCTTAACCAATTCAGCTGCCATAGCCTTCCCCAAACCTTGACTTGAAGCTAAAATCAAGGCATTTTTCTTTTCCAAATGTAATTCCATATAATATTTAACCTCCAATTTCTTAAAATCATAATTCCATTATATCGTCATAACCGTAAAGTGAAAAATCTGAATAATCATTATTGTGATTTTTATTTACAAAAAATAGCCGGTTGGATAACCCAACCGGCGTCAAAGGGGGAAATGAGAATGTCAGCTGCCCTAATAGAGCTAAACAACTGTGCTTGCTTTTTATTTACCCCCATTTTGAAGCAATAAACATTTTTTCTCAAATAATCAAGCAAGAATTACAGGACAGCACCCCATCCGAAGGTTCTGTGGATGGGGTGCGTTTTTCCTGATATATTTATTTCTTCAAAGCGTTAACTACCGCTTCTTTCACATTATCATTCGTATCAAGCCCTAAAACTTCCTGAGATAGTTTTTTCATCTCTTCAAGTGAAAGTTGGCTAATTAGAGAACGTGCTTTTAAAATCGAAGTGGCACTCATTGAGAATTCATCAAGGCCCAATCCGATCAATATCGGTATGGCCACTTCATCTCCAGCCATTTCCCCGCACATTCCGGCCCATTTCCCTTCTTTATGAGCTGCATCTATTACCATTTTAACCAGGCGTAAAATCGCTGGATTGTATGGTTGATATAAATAGGATACTCTCTCATTCATTCGGTCAGCGGCCATCGTATATTGAATCAAGTCATTAGTGCCAATGCTGAAGAAATCGACTTCCTTAGCAAAAATATCCGCCATCACTGCAGTTGAAGGGATTTCAACCATGATTCCGACTTCAATTTTTTCGGCAACTTGAACACCATTATCAAGCAATTCCTGCCTAACTTCAGCCAAAACGGCTTTAGCTTCGCGGAATTCAGCAAGCGTGGCAATCATCGGGAACATGATTTTCAAATCTCCGTAAATGCTTGCACGAAGCAGGGCACGGAGCTGAGTCCGGAAAATCTCCTGCTCATTTAAGCATAGGCGTATAGCACGGTATCCAAGGAAAGGATTCATTTCCTTAGGAAGCTCTAAATATGGCAGCTCCTTGTCCCCGCCAATATCAAGCGTTCTGACGACTACAGGCTTACCTGACATTCCTTCCAGCACCGCTTTGTATGCCTCGAACTGTTCTTCTTCACTTGGAAAGTCATTTCTGCCCATATAAAGAAATTCCGTACGATATAACCCGATGCCTTCACCGCCATTTTGATGAACGCCCTCAAGATCTTTCGGCGTACCAATATTGGCTGCCAATTCCACATGATGGCCATCATTTGTAACGGTTTTTTCATTAACCAGCTTAGCCCACTCAGCCTTTTGCATGGCATAGGCTTCCTGCTCCTCTTCGTAGCGTTTCACGAGTTCAGGAGTAGGATTGATGTGAACTTCACCCTTTAGCCCGTCAATTATGACCAAGTCACCATTTTCAATGGACGAGGTCACTGACTTCGCTCCAACGACTGCTGGAATTTCCAATGAACGTGCCATTATGGCTGAATGGGATGTACGTCCACCAATATCTGTCGTAAATCCTTTAACATATGCCGGATTCAACTGTGCTGTATCGGATGGAGTCAAATCCTCCGCAATGATGATCACTTCTTCAGCAATCATGCTCGGATTAGGAATATGAACACCTAAAAGATGTGACAGAACCCGTTTCGTGACGTCACGGATATCCGCCGCACGTTCCTTCATGTATTCATTATCCATTTGTTCAAACATCGTAATGAACATGCTTGCGGTTTCATTTAAGGAAAACTCAGCGTTGACGCCTTCTGATTGTATTTTATCCTGAATTGGAGTGATAAGTTCCGGATCAGCCAAAACAAGCAGGTGCGCGTCAAAGATAGCGGCTTTATCGGCCCCTAAATCTTTTTCGGCTTTATCCCTGATTATCTCCAATTCATTTGTTGATTTTTGAATAGCTTCCTTAAAACGGGATATTTCAGCCCCGACATCTTCTATGCTTCTTTTTTCAATCGATAAATCTGGCTCAGTCAGTCGATAGGCTTTAGCGATGGCTATTCCGTTTGAAGCTGCTATTCCACTAATCAAAGTGGACATTATTCTGCTAATCCTTCTCTGTTTAACGTTTCAGCAAGTGTGTTTAGTGCATCATTTTCATCGCTTCCTTCAGCAGAAATCGTAATTTCCGCCCCTTTGCCAATACCTAGAGACATTACACCCATAATGGACTTAAGGTTCACTTTTTTCTCTTTATAAGCAAGGTTTATTTCTGAATCAAATTTTCCTGCAGCTTGTACAAGCAATGTAGCCGGACGAGCGTGAATTCCTGTTTCTGCAGTTACTGTAAATGTTTTTTCTACCATATAAATCAATCTCCTTTAAGATAAATTAACAAAAATAGGTTATGTAAGGGGTTTTCTCCATCCATCAGGAAAGAAACGAAAAAAAGAAATGCCCTTTTCCTTATCAGGATAGCATTATCATTCCCAACAAACAAACCAAAACTATTGGTACCTACAAAATAGTACAAAAATATAGAAGGAACTGCAACTATTACTTTTCAGATTCTTCAATGTTTAAATGGACAGCTGTGCATTTTTGGTAAAAAAAGCCCTGAAACTCAGCATAATGAAAAGGACCACCGTTAATGAAACACTTCCGAGAATCCCGATTAGTATCGCAATCTGGTACTCAATAGCGATTAGCGGGCTTATCCCCGACAGGATTTGCCCTGTCATCATTCCTGGTAGGAAGATAATCCCCATCCCGAGCATATTGTTCAAAGTCGGGAGCACTGCCGAGTCGAATGCAGCATCCACATATTTCTTAACAGCCCTCGCTGGAGTCGCTCCAAGCATCAGCATCGCTTCTACCTTTTCACGATTACTGCTAATCCCATCATGGAGGTTTTTAAGCGCCAATGTCACTCCTGTCATCGCATTTCCCACGATCATTCCAGCAATTGGAATGAAATACCTCGGCTCATACCATGGGGTGAAATGGATCACGACCACATTAAAATAAAACAAGGCAGCCATGGGACCTGATAACATACTTAGGATAACCATCCTTTTGATTTTCTTATTAAGTGTATGGGACACTTGCTTAAAAATATTATGGATGGAAAACAGGGACATCGCACATAGAAATCCCAAAGAAAGTAAAGGGTGGGGATTTTCAAAGATATATGTCAAAACATAACCGGCGAGAACGAGTTGGACCGTCATCCGTACCGTAGCGAGCACGATTTGATTTTCCCGTGAAATCCCGCGCCATTTCACGATTATGAGCAGGATTACTACAAACACGTAGGCCGCACAAAGACGCCAGAACTCAATATCTATTATCCCATTCGCCTCCATTAATAGTCACCCTCCTTCGCCTTTTTCAGAACGATCCTCTTTTCAGCACAGATGTCCGCAAGCTGTTTTGAATGGGTTATCATGATGACCGTTCCTTTTTCCCGCTTTACTTCTTCTAAAAAACGGCTCATGACCGTCAGCTCGGCTTCCTCATCGAGAGCCGAGGTCGGCTCATCCAGTAAATACACCTCGGGTTTCAATAAAAGTAGCCTCGCCAGTGCCAGCCTCTGTTTCTCCCCGCCAGAAAGATTCTCCGCCCCCTCGTCTAAAGACTTCTGCAACTGGACGGTTTCAAGTGCTTTAACCAATTCGGCTTTATCCTTTTTTTCCCGTTCCGTCAATTCCAGGCCAATCTGAAGATTTTCTTCAATCGTACCAGGTAAAGTGAACGGTGCCTGAGAAAGCATTGTGACTTTACGCCGGAGCTCTATCGGGTTGAATTTATCCAGCAGCTGATCCTGATAATAGATCGAACCGCTATCCGGGTCATCCATCCTGTTCAATAATCGGAGCAGTGAGGTTTTTCCTGCACCGCTTTCCCCAGTCAAGCAAGTAACCATACAAGCGGGTATTTTCAAATCATCAATTTTCAAAATCCCTTTATACCTAATATTTTCAAGCCTAAATATCATTTTGCACGCCTGCCTCCCTTACTCCACCATATCATTATAAGAAACTATCATGATACGGGGTAGCGATGCATGTAAAATTTTTCATTTTCTTTCGCTTTTTTATGGGTTAGTATTAGTCCTGCCGAATATATCCATGACGGACGTGGAAAACACCTTAATAAATGGGGGGACTTATCATGAACGGAAATTCCTTGTTACATTCTTATCTGAATGTTTTTCTCCTGGCTGCACTTTGCCTGATTACGTTGTCTGGCTGCCAGGCAGCATCAGATGACCAGATTAATCAATCCAAACAGGAAGATTCAATTTCAAATGAAGAAAAAGGCAAGACATTCACAGCCGAGATCATCAAAGTTGTTGACGGAGATACAGTAAAAATCAAAATGGATAATGGAAATGAAGAAACGGTCAGGCTCCTTTTGGTAGATACTCCAGAAACCGTGCACCCATCCAAGCCCGTTCAGCCTTTTGGACCTGAAGCAAGCAAGTTCGCCAAGGAACTCATGCCTGCGGGCTCTGAAGTGGAAGTAGAAACCGGCATAGGTGAAAGGGATAAATACGGCCGGCTGCTGGCCTATTTTTATGTTGATGGCAAAATGGTGAATAAACTCCTGCTGGAAAAAGGACTGGCAAGGGTAGCTTATGTTTATGCACCGAACACGAAATATCTTGAAGAATTGGAAGATACTCAGAAACAAGCCCAAAGAGACGAAATCGGTATTTGGTCTATTGAAAACTATGCAACTTCAAAGGGGTTTGATGATTCCCAGTCAAAAGAAGTAACAGTGGAAAATCCGACTGGATCTTGCAGTAACCCGCAAATTAAAGGGAATATAAACTCTAAAGGCAATAAAATATATCACATTCCTTCGGGCCAATATTACGAAATAACTAAACCAGAAGAAATGTTTTGTACCGAACAGGACGCACAGGATGCCGGTTTCCGAAAATCGCAAAGTTAACAAATTCAACGGTTTATCAATATGCCCGCTTCCGAACTCGCATTTGGAATTTTTTGAGGGGTGGTACAAAATGAAATACAACCAAAAATATTTCGTTACTGCTTTTCTCCCCCGCTTCCTTATTTTTAAAAACTAAATGATGATTTGGAAAATTACACATCTTTAAATGTACAGACTGCAGGCAAATTAAAAGAAGATCCGTTTGCCTGCAGTTTTTTATTTTAAAAAGATCCAGCGGATTTCAGAAATCCGCTCCCTTTCCGCCGTCTGCCTGCCTCCATCCAGATAGTTTCCATCATATGTATAATAAGCAAAAAAACAAGTAGGAACCTATTTTCCTTTAAAATAATGGTCGGGGTGAGAGCCTTTCGAACCTTCGTTATTATCTAGTTTGTAGACAAAAGGAGTTCTATCTTTTAAAACATATTTGATTGGAACGGAAGGCGTGATACTCCTGCGGGAAAAGCGAGTGCCCTACCAAATTTTACAACCCCTCCAAAAAAAGTTTTATATTCACAATTCGGAATGAGACCTTTCCAAACTCCCTTTTCTCGACAAACGGAGCATTCATGTGTATGGCTTTACATTGAGTGAAGAGGAAAAACTAAAAAAAATAGTAGTGAATTGTTTCGGCACATCCAATATCAGGATGTGTTTTTTTCATTTGGTCACCTTTTTCAAGATTATCTGAATCTAGTTTTTCCCTTCAATAAGGTTCTTTTCAGCTCCCTTAAAACCCACTTTTTCCCCCTCCATTTTTCCGTTACGCATTTTGGCTATATATGATCGTTTTATTTATGGTAGAAGCACCCGGGAATACAGAAAAGTGCACTTTCTAAAGGTGACTTGCTTAATGGAAGATTTCTCAGCACTAACGAAGGAATTCACCCCGATGATCCATCATATTATCCGCTCACTTTCCATCTATAAAAATAAGGAAGAATATTTTCAAGTAGGCTTGATTGCTTTATGGGAGTCATTGGGGAATTTCAATGAGGAATACGGAAAATTCTCCAACTATGCCTATACGGTAATCAAAGGCAAAATTCTGAACGAATTAAAGCATCATCATAAATATGAGATCCGCACTGAACCCTTTGATTCCTTCATATTAGAGATTAAGGATCCTTTTACGATGCATGAAGAGGCCTTTGCCATCGATAATATCTTAACCTACACGGAAGGATTGACACTGAATCAGCAACGCTGGCTTTTACAGACATACCTCGAAAATAAAACAGTGTCTGAAATCGCTGAGGTCTATCAAGTCACTGCAGCAGCCGTCAAATCATGGAGAAGGTCCGCTTTAAAAAAATTAAGGAACAAGTGATTTTTCCATTGTAAATAATTTGGGGTGGCTCAATCATGAGCCACCCCAAATTATTTACATCGATTAACTTCTCGCTTCTTCTAAATACGTATAAATTATCACACCGTTATGTTGGGCATTCCCCCGAAAATGTTTAAAGTCTTCCCTTTTAACAAGAATCTCACGAAAAGCTAAAAATTCTTCTTTTGTTATCCTGAATTCATCCATTTCCCGGTTCGCCAGTTTATCGAGTACTTCTTTTGCTTCATCTGCATTCATCATATTATCCTCCTTAATTATCAAATGTTCCATCATATTCAGACAGGAGAAATTCCGTTTTCATTTTAACATAAGCAGGCCACTAAATATAAATCAGAATTTTTTGAGGCCCTCTTGCTACATTATTCTTTACGTATGCTTTAAAATAGTGCAAACTGTATAGTAAAATATCATAATGTAAAATGATTGGCATATTTTGTACATAGAATTACATACTGGTACGTATAACTGCGTTTGCAATATATACCAAATTATGCCACATCATTACAGCTGGTCCATTTCAAGAATCGCACCTCCCTTTAAAAGTTTAGCTTACTGTACCGACATGAGAGATAACTAATTCTCTTACTGGCACTTCCCACGTCAAAATCTAAACGGCAAGATGTTCGAATAATCCAATTACTCCATAGTTACTTTTTGATCATTGGAAACAAAATGGGAAAGGATGATTACCATGAAGAAAGCGGAAGTTGGAAATATCATTGAATTTAGAGAAGGCTTAAAAGGAATCGTCGAGAAAGTGAACGAGAACTCAGTAATCGTGGACGTCACGTATATGGAAAATTATCGTGATTTGGAACTTGAACAGAAAACCGTCGTCAACCATAAAAATTATAAAATCATAGGTTAATACAAAACGGGATGGTTTCTCTATACCATTCCGTTTTTACTTTTTAGCAAGCGTATGAATTGATTCTTCAGTTTTTTGTAACCATTTCCATTTTACTCCGTCTAATTCATTAAAGGGCAAAACACTTGTATGTGGTGCAACATATCCAAATTCAGATTTGAATTTCTATCAGAAAGATGAGGGAAACAAATGACTCGTTGGACACGTTATATTGGCTGTGTCACATTCGCCGCTATTCTGCTGACTGGCTGCGGTACGACCACAGACGAAAATGCAGATGAGCCACAAGAGGGTTCAGTAAAAGAGGGGAACGAAGGCAATACCTCTCAAGGAGATAATCGTAATAACAAAATAAGACTGATGGAGCAAAACCTGCAATATTCAATTAACGGTGAAGCAAAGGAAAAAACAGCGTTCTTAAAAAAAAGTGATAATCAACCGTTCAGCCTTTATGTTTTGCAACAATTCAGATTAAGTGCCGAAGAACCTGGAAAGGATATTGTGTTCCTGACTGAAGATGACTCCATTTATATGAGAATAGAACTATTGAATACGGATGTCAATTGGGATGAGGTGGAAAAAAATGTTCAATCCCAGCTGGAAAGCATTTCAGAAACGATTAGGGATCCTTCACTTGAAATCGAGGGCGGCACGGGATTTGAAGTGGAAAGTGGGGATGATGTGATCACTTCCATATTGCTCAAGGATGAAAAAGCACCCGTCCGCTTAACTATGTTCACAAAAAAAGATCGAGATTACCGGGATGCTTTTCTAGAGATGGCTAAGACGCTGATGAAAGGATGAACATTGATTCCCCCCTGATGCGGAGGGCTAAGTTCAGGCCCCCCGTTCTTCATCACTCCTTCCCCGCCTTGCTTTTCCAGACCAGAATTAAAAAAAGGAGGCTTATGTATCCAAAAACCGGATAAATATATCCTAGTAACCTTCCATAGCCGAATTCACTAATGATCAAAGCTATTAAAAAAATCACCGCTATGATCAGCATGCTTGGCAATTTAATATAACTGCTGATTTGCCTCTGTAATCCATATATGTTTCCGATGACCGAAGTGAATATCTCCCCGTAAATCACCAAAATGAACATCCAATATAACTGACTGGCTGCCGTTCTCATAATAACTGCTGAAGGAATTTCATAACCATTCACGTCAGGAAGTGTCATAAGTGAAAAATGCCCCGTCAATAAAATGATCGTAAGGAATATCCCTCCAAGGATTGCTCCATGTTTAATGACCTTCTCATCTCGAACTTCATAAGCAACCGGAACCAGCACAGCCTGTGCCAAAGCAAGGTTAAAGGCTGTATAGGCAAATGGTGATAAAAGCATTTTCACGGTGATCACTTCATCTGGAACTTTTGTAAGGGTCTTAAAGAAATCCCCATTACCCAAAGTCGAGAAAAAAAGGATCAAACTAAAACAGATCATGATTGGTACAACAAACGAGTTCACAGTGAAAACACCGCGCATGCCCATCATCAGGACCAAGGATGCCAGTATGATCGTAGACCAACTTCCTATACTTTTAGACACGCCAAGTTGTTCTTCGAAAACGGCTCCAGAGCCCGAAATCATGACAGCTGTCACCCCTAAAAGCATGATAAGGAAGAAGATGTTGATGATTCCTGCTATTTTCCTGCCAAAAAGAAATTGATTGAACTCCTCATAAGAAGATGCTCTGATCCTTGCGGAAATGAGCATGATTTTCGTTCCAGTGAAAATGAAAATATAACCTGCTATTAAAATCCCGATAAAACCATAAAAGCCATAACGGGTAAAAAACTCGACAATCTCTTTTCCAGTTGCAAATCCTGCACCGACGACTGTGCCTACATAAACCGCTGCAATCTGAAAACTCCCTGACCACCTTGACAGCATACTCTCACCTCCTCCCTACATTTATATGTAAGGAAGAGACATTTAAGACAAGCCGAGTAATATTCCTTTCGTCGGCTGTTTTTTTCCTGGGTTACTTCCTCTCATTGTGCAGTCTGAAACTCCTCATGCATTTCACTGTGAATCATCATTCCGAACGTATGAAAGATTTAAAAAAACGCTTGGAATAATCTCCAAGCGTTCAGACTGTAAACAAATTAATAAAAGTTCCAATTGATTTCAGAAATACGCTCCCTTTGCCGCCGACTGTCTGCCATGCCGCATCAAAGCAGGCGCCTGTGGGGTCTCGGCTAGTCAGTAATTCGGCAGGAGTGTCGCAAAATTTCTTCAATCCAATAATAAGGTTTCTTTCTATATAAAACTTTTATAATCATGATTCGGAGTTAGACCATTCCTTCAAGTATCCAGTTCGTATCATCAAGCCTGATATTTCATAATGCCTTATCATCTACAGTGGAGAGCCATTCGTCTATCACCTTCACAACGGACTCTACAGTCCCGTCAACAAATGGGGATTTCAGATTCGCAGATTCAACGAGATCAAGAAAAGACTTGCTGCCTCCAAGTTGGCACAGATTCAAATAATCCTCCCAAGCCGTTTCATCTTTTTCAGTCGACCTTTTCCAGAATTGGAAAGCACAAATCTGGGCCAATGTATAGTCGATATAATAAAAAGGTGATTGATAAATGTGGCTTTGCCGCTGCCAATACCCGCCATTCTCCAAGAATTCATTTTCTTCATAATCGCGATGCGGCAAATATTCCATCTCGATCTTACGCCAAGCCTGCTTTCTTTCAACTGGTGAAGCATCAGGATTTTCATAGACAAAATGCTGAAATTCATCAACAGCCACCCCATACGGAAGGAATATGAGGGCACCGCTTAAATGGGAAAACTTATACTTTTCCGTATCTTCCTTGAAAAATAGCTCCATCCATGGCCAAGTTAAAAATTCCATGCTCATCGAATGGATTTCACATGCTTCATATGTGGGCCAATAATACTCAGGAATGTCAAGATCACGGCTGCGAAACACTTGGAATGCATGACCTGCCTCATGTGTCAAAACATCTATATCCCCGGAAGTTCCGTTGAAATTGGAAAAGATGAATGGAGCTTTATAGTCTTCTATAAAAGTACAATAGCCTCCGCTCTCTTTTCCTTTCTTCGCCACAAGGTCCATCAGGTCATTATCTATCATATAGTTGAAAAACTGATTCGTTTCAGGCGAAAGCTCCTTGTACATCTTTTTCCCGTTTTCGATGATCCACCCGGCATCGCCTTTTGGAGTGGCATTACCCGTTCTGAAATGAAAATTCTCATCATAATAGTTCAGGTTCTCCAATCCAAGACGTTCGCGCTGACGTTCCTTCAGCCGGGTGACAAGCGGTACCACTTCCTCTTTCACCTGCTTGCGGAATGAAGCAACCATTTCAGCATCATAATCAGTCCTTGTCATTCGATAATACCCAAGTTCCACGAAATTCCCATAACCGAGCGCTGTCGAAATTCCATGCCTCACCTTGACAAGGTCGTCGAATATACGATCCAATTCCTCCTGCTTTTCTTCAAAGAAACCGTAGTATGCCTCACTTGCATTTTTCCTTAATTCACGATCCGAGGACTCCATAAAAGGCTGAAGCTGCGCTAGTGTTAATTCTTTTCCATCAAAGGGGATTTTTGCAGAGGCAATCAATTGTGAATATTCGCTTGATAATTTATTTTCTTTTTGCAGCTGTGGTATGATTTCGGGCGAAAAAGTTTTGAGTTGGGCATCTGCCAGGTCAAATAGTTGAGTTCCCCATTTCAACTCAAGCTCCTTGCGATATTTCGAGCGAACGAGTTCATTGTAAAATTTGGAGGTTAACTCTTCCATTTCAGGGGAGAAGTCATCTAAATAATCATTCTCCGCTTTATAAAAATCATCATTGGTATCAATGGAATGCCGTATATAGACCAAATTAAACATCGTACCTACATAATTTCGAATTTCATTTATTTCTTCCATGGCTTTTATTTGTGCATCGGCATTAGCAGCGTCAGTAAACTTTTCCAAAGCTTTCATGAACCGTGTTTTAATTTCATCCATTTCAGGACGTTTATATTCATACTCATTAAATTTCATATGTACGCTCCTTTTCACGATATAAAAACATTTTTTTCCTGTATAATCCAGAGTAACAGTTTCCAATCCAGGTCACATTCATCATTGTCACGGTTATCGTAATATAAAAATTCGCCACAGCGTTATTAAAAACCTCTATGTCCTCGAAACAAATTCAGGTTTTATCAGACATAAAAAAACCAGCACCTGCAGTCAATCCGGGTGCTGGTTCTTTAGCTAATTTTGGGCGGAATACCCAATCTTTTTAAGCAATTCGATCACGGTGGCCTTTTCATCTTGCGTAAGTACACTCATGATATCATCGATTCTTTTTTCATGCTCAGGAAATACTCCTTCAATGAAGGCCTTTCCTTTATCCGTTATTTTTGCAAAGGTTACACGGCGATCCTCTTTACATGCAATTCGCTGTAGATATTCCTTCTGTTCAAGTTTATCCACAACATAGGTAATGCTGCCGCTCGCCAGCAGGATCTTTCCGCCTATTTGCTGAAGAGGCTGATCCCCTTTATGATAAAGTAATTCCAGTACTGCAAACTCTGTTGGATTCAAACCCTCTTCAGCTATATGTTTATTTACTACATCATTAATGGATCGATGAGCTCTAGACATCACGATAAACAGTTTCAAAGACTGTTGGATGTTATTATTCTCCATAACTTCACAACCTTAAAAATTTTTAATTAAAATATCTTGAATTAAAAGTTATTATATGACATAAAGACTTCTTTGTCAATCTGCCCTGTTAGTATGCACTATTGTTTAATCAATCATTTTGATATACTTGAAAAAAAAGCTAAAGTAGTGACAAACATGAAAACAAGGCATAAATTCACCACATATCTACTTATTGTTATTTTACCATTAATTTTTCTCTCTATCATTTATTGGATGCATTTAGATCGTTCCATTCAAAAAGAAAGACAGGAACAAGCTAAATGGGCGGGAACGGTTTATCAAGAATACATAGATCAAGTTATCAGTGAAACGAAGGAAAGCCTTGAGCTGCTTAGCCTTAGCAGTTCCATGCTTTATATGGATGACAAAAAAACAGAACTTCTTTTGAAATGGATCAAAGATACAGATTCCAGGTATGCAGGAGTGTATTGGCTAAATCGCGACGGTGTGTCCATTTCAGGGACGAATAAGAATTTCCATCATAACTATTTAATTGAACAGAATGATATTGAGCGTGCCTTAAAAACTCAAAAAGCGGTTGTTGCAGAAACAAAAGAGCTACATAGCCATGATTTTAATTATTTTTCCATTTTTGCTCCCATTCTGGATCAAGATAGAAAAGTGCAAGGGTTTTTATTAGCACAAATCAGACTGGATCATATGGAAAAAAGATTAAAGATCCTTAACCCCGGTCATACCTTTAAATTGGAAACAAAGGACAAAACCCGAATTATAGATATGAATGCCGAAGGATTCACTGGACATTCAAAATTGGTGGATTTCCCTTTGACCGAAGTCGATTGGACACTGTCGGTCAAAGTGCCCGATAAGATTAACACAAATGACATGAATGTTTTTTTAATGCTTGTCTTTTTCACCTTCTTTTTTACTCACATGATCTATATCATCGTGGAGGAACTTATCGTTCGCAGGAATACCAAAAAACAAAAGTTACTAAACGAAAGCCAAAAAATAGATTTTGTCGGTACTTTAGCTGCCAGTACTGCACATGAAATAAAAAACCCACTTACCGGCATAAAGGGGCTAGTGCAATTATTGGTTGAAAAACACCCTGAAGAACAAGATCAGTTCTATTACTCTGTCATCATGAAGGAAATTGAACGGATCAATAGCATCGTCAGCGAATTTTTAATTTTAGGGAAGCCAATGGCCCAGACTTTATCCTTATATGATATTCGCAGTATCATTGCTGAATTGAGACCAATAATAGAATCAGAAGCACGTCACTTCAATATTGAAGTGGAATGGAATATCATAAAGGAGCCGATCCGGGTTCATTGTACAAAGGACCAACTCAAACAAGTCATTCTTAACATTGCCAAAAACGGTTTCGAGGCCATGGAAGTTGGGAAAAAGTTAAAGATTCAAATTCACCATGAAAATGAATGGGCTAAAATCATGATCATCGACACCGGGCAAGGACTGAATGAAAAAGATATAGATAAAGTGTTCGATCCCTTCTATACATCGAAAAAGGAAGGAACCGGATTAGGGCTATTTGTGTGTAAACGAATTATTGAATCTTTTAACGGTACCATCGAGTTTTCAAGTAAACCTCAAATCGGTACAACCGTTACAATCAGCTTACCGCTGATAAAACATTCATAGCAATACATTGAAGGGTTTCATTTTTTTATGAAGACTAGTAACGATTCCGATTTATTTTAAGATGTCATGCATACGGTGTATGCCTCTTGAATCTATTTATTGAATAGGTAAAAATCTCAATCAGGAAGAAGGAAATAAACAGATGGGAAGTATCGCTGCCATTAAAACAAAACCGCAAAAACAGGATATGACTCTTAAAATCATGATCATCATAGGCATATGCCATTTAATGAATGATTCTCTACAGGCCGTCGTACCGGCCATGTTCCCAATCCTCGAAAAATCAATGTCGTTAACGTATACACAGCTGGGGATGATTGCATTCTGCCTGAATATCGTCTCATCGCTTCTGCAACCGGCAGTTGGGTTCTATACTGATAAAAAGCCATTTCCATATGCATTGCCCATCGGGTTGACCAGTACTTTAATCGGGGTCATCATTCTTGCACTTGCCCCAAACTATACCATTATCCTTGGTGCAGTCATCTTGATGGGCTTAGGGTCAGCCATATTCCATCCGGAAGGCTCCAGGGTTGCCTACATGGCAGGCGGATCAAAGAGAGGCCTGGCACAATCAATTTATCAAGTCGGAGGGAATAGCGGGCAGGCACTTGCCCCGCTCATCACAGCCATCGTACTTGTTCCTTTTGGACAAAAAGGCGCACTCTGGTTTGCCCTGGTTGCCTTAATGGCCGTTATCCTATTGCTGTATATTGCGAAGTGGTATTCCCAAAAGTTAGTTCACTTCCAACCTAAAAAGCTTGCTGCGAAAGTAATCAATAAAGAGCGGTCCCATAAAGTGGCAAAAGCCCTGGTATTGATATTATTCATTATTTTTGCACGTTCTTGGTATGTATCTTGCATGACGAACTTTTATAGTTTTTATTTGATCGAGCAGTATTCATTCACGATAAAATCCGCACAATTTTTCCTATTTGCCTTTTTGGCCGCTGGTGCTGTAGGTACGTTTTTCGGAGGTCCGCTTGCTGATAGATTCGGGCGCAAAAATGTCATTTTCTTTTCATTCGCTGCCAGCATGCCACTAACAGCACTTTTACCATTCGTACCTCCTACAGCCGCTTTTATCTTATTATTGATGGCGGGTTTCATTATAATGAGCAGTTTTTCCGTCACTGTAATATACGCACAGGAATTGGTCCCGGGGAAAGTCGGAACGATGGCAGGGTTGACTGTAGGGTTAGCCTTTGGAATGGGTGCCATTGGATCCGTTTCATTAGGAGCCATTGCCGATATAATTGGAATCGAATCCATGATTAAGCTAGTGGGATTCCTGCCATTGCTGGGAATCATCAGCATGTCGCTGCCGACTGATCAAACATTGAAAAAATGGTATGCAGAAGAGTAACTGCAAAATTGTTATTTCCTGGAACATATTTTTTGTGTCTAAATACAATAAATTATTGTTTCAACCCAAAAATTTAAAACAGTAACGATAAGTACCATACAAAGGAGAAATTTATGAGTGGAGTTTTATTAGGCAGCATCCTATCTGCTATGTCTACAGGGTTTGGTGCGTTACCGATCTTGTTCATTCAAGGTTCAATCACACATCGATTCAGAGACACTCTTCTGGCATTCACCGCTGGAATCATGATGGCTGCTTCGTTATTGAGCCTGATCCCGGAGTCTCTGGCCACCGGAGGGTATATTCAGCTAGTCATTGGAGTGTTTCTCGGGGTATTGACATTAACGATCATGGAAAAAAACATTCCTCATATCGATCTCAGCCATACGAAAAGTGGCATTCAGTTCGATGAAAAGGCTTTGCTCATCATCACTGCCATTACACTTCATAATATTCCTGAGGGTCTTTCCGTCGGGGTCAGTTATGCGTCTGATACAGCTGATACAGGTAACTTGATCGCTTTTGCCATCGGCCTGCAAAATGCTCCGGAAGGCTTGCTGGTGGCTTTGTTTTTAATTAATCAAAAAATTGGTAAACTCACAGCGTTCCTTATAGCAACCTTAACCGGTACCATCGAAATAATTACAGGATTATTGGGTTATTATTTAACCTCTTACATTGGGTTCCTGGTTCCATACGGCCTAGCCTTCGCCGCCGGGGCCATGCTTTTCATCGTTTATAAGGAATTGATTCCTGAAAGCCATGGGGATGGTAATGAACGCACATCAACCTATTCCTTCATCGTCGGCCTTTTGTTCATGGTAATTTTATTGGAAGTTTTGTAATTTCCCCCACCTGCCATGGCTGGCTCCATCAAGTGAGTCAGCCCTTACTTTTCATTTATCAGTGTAATCCATTCAGAAAAATAAGGCCTCTAAACCAATCCCGATGCATGAAGGACACCTTCTGGTGACCTCTCCCGATATATATCCCAAGCCCATGAAATTCCAAAGATATTTCTTGTGTATATGAGTCTTTCTTTAATTGTTTTAAATGATATGTTCGTAAAGGTTCCTTCATGAGAAATCGCAAAAAGGGGATTGTCTCCCTGCCTGCCAATTTAAAAGGTCATGCACGCATTCAGTTCCCTTAAAAGGTTATGTCATCATTAAAGGGCTGCTGCACTATAACAACCATTTCTTCCCGCTTATTTCTCACTTCCGATGAATGATGTTGAAGGATCAAATACTCATTTATTAGTTTATCAAGCTGCTCGCTTTGGCGAAGGGTATACTCATGACCTAGTCCATACATTTTGGCTAACTCCATCATTTCCCAACGCTTCATTCGAATCTCAGAACAAATTTCCATTGCACACCTAGAATTCATAACAACATTCACTACTCCTGCCCTTTTAAAGTTACATTATAATAAAGAAGTATTACAAAATATGCCTTATATGTAAATAGATTCGCAAAAAAAGACAAAACTTCTTAAATTGCGATAAAGCTTTACCCACCAGCAGACAGGATATGACGGAAATTTCTAACCATAAAACCCTGATAATTATCAGGAAGAATCATATGAAGCCAGCTCCGAGAAATGATTCGAAAGTCACCCAATTTGAGGGGATTATTAGTTTCCGCTTAATTAATTCGGCACAGTTCCCTTTTATGAAAGCACAACATTTTTTATGAGCTTAATTGTGATTCCAAGATAATAATGATGGAACAAAAAAAGGAATCCAATAAAGGATTCCCCAGACTGTAGAAAATTCGAAGAAATGCCAGTCTGCCTGCAGTTTTTTAGGATAAGTACTATTTGTCCACTCCAGGCACACGCTTTCCGTTCCAATCCCTTTAATAAATTAGATAGAACCTTTTTTCACGAAAAACGTCCTAGTTATTCTCAGAATCCACTCCCTTTCCGCCTACTGCCTTCCAAGCCACATCAAAGCAGGCATAGCAGTTATTCGGCAGTAATGTCGCAAATATCTTTTACTCGAAAGGCAAATAAATATGAAAGCTCGTCCCTTTTCCCACTTCGCTTTCCACCTCTATATAGCCATTGTGCTCTTCAATGATTTTATAGCTGACCATGAGCCCCAGTCCTGTTCCCCTATCCTTCGTCGTATAAAAAGGTTCGCCCAATTTTTTTAGCATTTCCGTTGAAATCCCCATACCTTTATCGGTAATTGAGATGCAGCCGTATTTCTCTGAAAACCGGCTTGTTTTAATTTGAACAGATCCGCCATCCGGCATGACTTCCAATGCATTTTTGATGATGTTAATGAACACTTGCTTTAACTGGTTCGCTTCACATAAAACCTTAAATTCCTCTTCTTCAAAGTCTGTCTCGAATTGAATATTTTCCAACAGTGCCTGAGCGGCCAGTAATTCTAGTGTCTCTCTCAAAATTGTATGAACATCCTGTTTAAAAATTTTTAGCGCCTGCGGCTTTGCCAGTACCAAAAATTCCGTGATAATGGATTCGATTCGCTTAATTTCGGATGTTATCACATGAAAATATGTGGAAAACTCCCCCTTGACACCATCCTCAAGTAACTGGATAAAACCTTTTAAGGCTGTCATTGGATTCCTGATTTCGTGAGCAATTCCGGCCGCCAGTTCACCAACGACATTCAAAGTATCCGATTTCCTGATCTGTTCCTGCATTTCGAGATTTTTACTCACATCTCGGAAAATGCTTAAATTCAGGTTCGAATATAAATTTTTCCTTGTCAAAAATTCAATATGCTTTACTCTTCCATCTTCGAATGTTATTGGAATGATGGATGAGTAGACCTCATGCTTATAAACATTTTCAATGTGAGCGTTCAAGACAGGAGCATTTTCAGGAATTTTTTTGATGAATCCCTTAACAGATAAAGAAATCAGTTTACGCTTTGAAATCTCCAATATTTTTTGACCTGCTTCATTAATATCCGTGAACCCTTCATGATTCCAGAGAATCAAGCCGTCTAATGTTCCCTCAAAAATTTTCCTGAACTTCTTCTCACTATCCCTTAATTCCTTCTCAATCAACCAGCGCTCACTGACATTTCGAAATATCGTTACGTTATACCCGTCACCTTCATGTTTTTTGGCAGTCAATTCAAGCAATTTAATTTGGTTATTAGGCATTTTATAAATCAGCTCACCCCGAACTTGGGTGTCTCTTTCAAACGTTTCCATCATCTGACCAAAATGGTGATTATTGCTGTACACGTATTTCCAGATATAACTGCCTATCAAATCCTCTCTGCTGGATTCGAATATTTTACATGCTGAATGATTGACCCGAAAAATGATTCCATCATCATTCCAGAATATGATCGCATCCATCGACTGGTCGAATAATTCCGCAAAAATCCGTTCGCTCGTTTCTAACTTTTTTTCTATTATATTTGATTCTGTAATTCTTCGAAGCACCGACATATATAATTCATTTCCTACCGTTGAACTTATGGAAAAAGTAAAGTGATGCAGTTCATCCCCAACCTCAATCTCTACCTCTCCTTTGAAGTTCGACTCATAAAAGGCTCTTTGTATGCTCTCATCCCAATACCCCCGATAATCAGGGGATATGAGGTCCCTCATATTCTTACCGACAATCTCTTTTTTCGGGATGCCCATGACATGGATAAAGGCATGGTTCACTTCCATGATTATTCCTGAACTGTCGAATAGAACGATACTTTCTATGGCTGTATCAAAAATGTCCAAAAACATCTGCCTTGACATCCTTGTTTCCCTTGACGAAGAAACATCCAATGTCACATCCCTCAAACGATAGAACTGCTGTCCTTCGGAAAGCTCGCCTATACGCATAAACTCTATTTGCTTAAGGGCTCCGGTATGAAGCTGGATAATTTGCCTTTCAGGTTCATTCGAGGTTTTTAGGGAACTTGACACTTCCTGATTATTTAAAGGGATGACATCGAGAAAATCAGTTATCTTCATGGACTCCAGCTGATTTTTCGATGATTCCAGCAGGGCACATGAGGCATCATTGGCAAAAGTGATACGCAGTTCCTCATCAACCCTAATATAAGGCTCTGACATTGAATTGAAAATATTCAAAAACCCTTCGATTTGTTTATTCAACTTTATAATTTCCTGTTTATATCCCGTTTCATTCTCATAACCGATATTCATATTAACCCCCCTCATCAAAACCCCAACTTACCAAACTTTATTCGACATCCATCTTGATTTTCCTCGGTATTTTCGAAAAACGATAAAATTACAAAATTTTACTATATATCAAATGATAGTATATTGAATACTATAAAACTTCGCGTTAAGCTTAATTTAAGATTTTTATAATAAATTTAATAAATATTGATTTCGTACAAGGTATTTAGGGTATAAGAGATAACAATGCTTTCTTTCTAGCTACCTTAAAAATTTATTAAATGGAGGCAACAATGAAACAACGTGATTTTTTCTTCGATAACGCCAAGTTCATTCTCATGGCCTTTGTCGTCTTTGGACATTTGCTGAATACGTATATACATGACAGTGAAACGATTTATGCTTTATATAAAACCATTTATTCCTTTCACATGCCTGCCTTTATCCTGGTTTCAGGCTTCTTTGCAAAAGGTTTTTATCAAAAAGGGTATTTAGGTAAAATTACTAAAAAACTGATTTTACCCTACATCATTTTCCAATTGATATATACCGTTTACTATTATTTTTTATATGAACGCTCTGCCATCACCGTAGACCTGCTTGATCCCCAATGGTCGCTATGGTTCTTGATCAGTTTATTCTGCTGGAACATCATGCTGCTTGGTTTTTCAAAGCTAAAGCCATCAGTAGGCATAGGTTTATCAATCTTAATCGCATTATTGATTGGATATATTGACAATATCTCCAATTACCTTAGTCTTTCCAGGACATTCGTTTTTTTCCCGATGTTCTTGATCGGATACCATTTAAGCAAGGACCATTTAAAAAAACTTTTCACTCCCAAAATTCGTTTGGCTTCACTTAGTGTCATGTTAGTGATTTTTATCGGATTTTATTTAAATACCGATATCAATTATAAATGGCTGCTCGGTTCGAAACCATATGCCGAACTTGAAGATGCGACAATCGTGTCCATGTTCAAACGTCTGGGATTTTATGGATTGAGCATAATTTCAGTGTTCAGCTTCCTTTCATTCATCCCACGCGGACAATATTTCTTTACGAATTGGGGTAAACAAACCCTTTATGTCTATCTGCTGCATGGTTTCTTCATTCGGTTCTTCCGTGAAAGCACCATACAGGAATACTTCAGCAATACCGAGAGCTTCATCATGCTCGCCGGTCTCTCTTTCTTGATTACGGTGTTATTATCAAGTGAAATGATCGCTACGATGGCACAGCCGATCATCGAATTGAAGGCGACCAAAACAAAACGTTTCATGACTAAAACAAAAGAATATATTAAACAAGCTTTTTAAATAAAACGGATGAAGCATTTTCTGCTTTATCCGTTTTTATTTCATATCGACCTTCAAGGGAAAAGATTCCCCTTCAATACAATAACTCATTTTTCAAATGAAGCACGCTATGGTAAAATTACTCGTTAGTGCTTGTTGGCTTAAAAAGACATGTACACGAAAGGAGTCAGGCGTTTACTTTACGCCCTTTAACATGAATATAATAATCAGTACTCTTAATGCAAAATATATCCATACATCGCTATCCATCCGATATTTAAAAGCTTATGCCCAGCCAGATTATGATGTACAGCTGGCGGAATATACAATAAAAGATCCGATTATGAACATAGTTGGTGACCTTCATTCCAAAAAACCTGACGTAATCGGATTCAGCTGCTATATTTGGAACATCGAGGAAACAATGAAGGTCGTAGCCATGCTGAAGAAGATCAATCCAGAATTGGTTATCATCCTGGGCGGACCTGAAGTCACCTATGATGTTGGGGAATGGCTTGATCAGATTCCCGGGGCTGATTTCATCGTAATTGGCGAAGGTGAAGTTACCTTCAAGGCCCTTTTATCTGAAATCGAAGGTTCGAATGACTATAAGAAGGTCGGCGGCATTGCGTATCGGCAGGATGGGAGAAAAATCATCCAGCCTCAGAACGGCAAGGTTGATTTAAAATCCCTCCCTACTCCATATCGTTTGGAGGAAGACCGCGGAGACCTATCTAAACGTGTCACCTATATCGAAACTAGCCGAGGGTGCCCGTTCAGCTGCCAATTTTGCCTTTCATCGATTGAAGTGGGTGTCAGGTATTTTGATCGAGAAAAGATTAAAGAAGATATCAGGTACCTTATGGCTAATGGTGCCAAGACAATTAAGTTCGTTGACAGAACGTTCAATATCAGCCGAAGCTATGCCATGGAAATGTTTCAATTCCTAATCGATGAACATCTTCCCGGTGTGGTTTTCCAATTCGAGATCACGGCAGACATCATGCGTCCGGAAGTTATCCAGTTCTTGAATGATAATGCCCCTGCAGGATTGTTCCGCTTTGAAATAGGAGTACAGTCGACGAATGATCATACGAATGATCTAGTAATGAGAAGGCAGAACTTCGAAAAACTGACAAGGACCGTAACCATGGTAAAAGAAGGGCAGAAAATTGATCAGCATTTAGACCTTATTGCAGGTTTGCCTGAAGAAGATTATCATTCTTTCAGAAAGACCTTCAATGATGTTTTCGAGCTCAGACCCGAAGAGATGCAGCTTGGTTTCTTAAAGATGCTTCGTGGCACTGGCTTACGGATACGTGCCGATGAACACCAATATATATACAGCGAACATGCTCCCTATGAAATCCTGGGGAATAATGTTTTATCCTTCGATGACATTGTCCGCATTAAACAAGTTGAAGATGTCCTTGAAAAATACTGGAACGATCATAGAATGGACCATACCACGGAATATCTTGTCCAAACGGTATTTCAATCACCGTTCGACTTCTTTCAAGATTTCGGTACCTATTGGGATGAACAAGGGTGGTCACGAATCGGACATCAGCTTGAAGACTTGTTCAGACGTTTACAGCAGTTTTTGGCTTCCCGGGAATCTGCCGAACTGAAAAACATTATCGGACTCATGAAATTGGATTATTTCATCAATCAAAAATACAAACCACGTAAACCTTGGTGGGAAGCTTCATTAGATAAAAATGGGCGGAAAGAGATATATGAAGATATTCTGAATAACCCTGGACAGCTTGGTTCCTCTTTCACAGCTTTGGCCCTTAATGAAAAGGAAATACACAAACACACATTGCTCGAGGCACTTCCCTTTGATTTGGAAACGTATTTAGCTGAGGGAACAATCGTCGATAAACCATCGTTCATGCTTGCCTATTTTGATCCGAGTGGTAAGGGATCAACGATTTTCCCTCAATCAAAATCTGGCAGCATCATACTTTAAGAATAAGGACGGACCCAAGAATTGGGTCCGTCCTTATTTACTTATCACTTTCACGTTTTTTATTTTCTTTTGCCAAAATCTCATAAATTTTTGTTGCGTTCATATCGCCGCTGAATTCGATTCCAAATTCCGTCCGTACATGTTCCCCCATCTTTTCCCCGCTGTCCCGTTTTTCTTTATCCATTAACTTCTTCCTTTTCTGCCCTGCTTTGAATTGCGGTTGGCACCTTTCATCGCGTTTTCCTCCATTGCGAACTCATTGGAAAATTCATTTTCAGCTTGGTTTCTTTTTGGCGTTTTACTTGCTTTGACAGCACCATCCACATTGGCTTTCCGTTTCATTTTCATCCACCCTTTTTAATATAGTTTACTTCTTTAGAGTGGGGTAAAAATGCCGGAAATTATTCAGGGATAATATAGGGACAGACGAGAAAAATAACCGTAAAACGGAAAGGGAGTCGCTATATGAAAAAAAAATTGGATTCACCAATTATCGACGATACACAACCGCACCAAATTAACGCACCAAGCTTTAAAGGAACCGGCATAAAACCAAAGGCTCCATTCGTTAATGATTATGGAGTCGTCATCGGCGACAGTAAATATGCATCCGAAAACTCACCACTTGAAAATTGGAGTGAAGATACAGATCCGGAAATCATGGCTGGAGACGAATGGATACACCCCACCAATGATATAGGCTGGAATACAACTGAAAACCGTGAATTGTTAGAGGCTAAAAGAGCACCGCAGCCGCCTTTCATGCATCCCGATAAGGATGTCAGCACCGATGCGGATTGAGTCGTTCTAGAAGGGCAAGAATCCCATTATCATACAAGGGGTGCATCACACCCCTTCTTCTCATTTAACCTGCAAAATCAACTTCCCTTTTGTTTGACGTGCGTTCATTTCCTCATGGACGGCTGCTGCCTTTTCAATTGGATAGATGCCGCCGATGGTTAGCTTAAGTTCCCCAGACGCGACGTATGCAAAAAGTTCTTGAATGCTGGGCAACAGTAAATCTGGGTGTTTCATGATCTGTGGCAGGAAAAAACCTACAACGGATTGATTGCGCCTCATTAATTGCTGCGGATTCATCGTATATGGCTTACGGCTGGCATTACCAAAAACAACTAGACGTCCGAATGGTGCCAAACATTTCAATGTTTTATTGAAAATATCCCCTCCAGCCATTTCCAGCGCCACGTCGACTCCCTTACCTCCCGTGACCTCACGGACTTCCATTTCCCATCCTTCTTTCGTGTAATCGATGAGTTCATCTGCCCCCATCTCTTTAGCCAGTTTCAACTTTTCCACTGTGCTGGCTGTGGCAATCACTTTTCCAGCCCCGAAGATTTTGGCTAGCTGGACAGCAATCGTTCCTACTCCACCTGCAGCAGCATGGACCAATACCGTATCCCCCTGTTGCATGCGTCCCATTGTCTTTAAAATATGATAGGCGCTCAGACCTTGAAGGGGCAGGGCAACAGCTTCATGGAACTGAATGGCATCAGGAAGCGGAATGGCCGAGAACTCATCAGATAGGGCGTATTCCGAATACCCACCTGATTCAATTAAACTCACAACCCTTGTACCAGGTTTGATTTTAGTCACCTTTCCACCAACTTCCACCACAACGCCAGCCACTTCCGCACCTGGAATGAAAGGAAGCGGCGTAGGTACTACATATTGCCCTTCCCTTCTGGCTGTATCTGCATAATTGACGCCGACACAATCGATTTCAATCAGAACTTCATGCCCAGTTGGCACGGGTCTTTCCATTTCAGTCAATTTCAGTACTTCCGGTCCGCCGTATTCTTCAAAATGAATGGCTCTCATCTTTATCCCTCCCTCATTAATTCCCTGTAAATTCCGGTTTTCTCTTTTCTTTGAATGCTGCAACTCCCTCCAGATGATCTTCTGTTGAAGCCATCAAGGTTTGCGTGATGCGCTCTTGTTCGAGTATTTCATCAAGTGTAGCTGTAAATGAATGACTTACGAGCTTTTTCATCATTCCATAAGCCTTTGTCGGTCCATTTGCCAGCTTTTCCGCAAGTTTCAATGATTCTTCTTCAAGTTGATTGAGTGGGTATAAATAATTAATGACACCTAACTGGTATAAGCGCTCCGCAGAAATCGGTTCGGCAGAAAAGAAGAGCTGCTTTGCAAGGTGGGGCCCTACTAACTTAGGTAAAAAATACGAGCCCCCTCCATCAGAAATCAGGCCTACCTGTGAAAAACTCATGGCAAATTGACTATCATCGGAAGCCACGATCAAATCACAAGCGAGTGCCAAATTGAATCCTGCCCCTGCCGCAAATCCATGGACGGCAGCGATTACGGGAACCTCAGAGGCATCGAGAGCCATTATGCATTCGTTCATTCTGCCGACATGATCATACAATTGACCTGCAGAGGCCTTCCCCATCGACTTTACGTCTCCTCCTGCAGTGAACGACCTTCCCGCCCCTTTAATGACGACGGCCCTTATATGTGGTGTATGTTTTACATCCTTAATCGCTTTCGTTAAGCTTGCGATCATATCAGGACTAAACGCATTCAAACTTTCAGGACGATTCAAAGTAAGGATCATTACATTATCGATTACTTCTGTCAATAAGTGTTCTTTTAACATTTACCCATCCCCTTTTTCTATTTGATCAACCAGCCGCCATCCACCAATAAATCCGTCCCAGTCATATAGGAAGCCTCCGGGGAAGCAGCAAAGGTAATGACATTACTTATTTCCTCCGCTCTCCCCACTCTTTCCAGTGCCGTGTTCCGTTGAATGGACTTTACGAATTTTTCATTTTGCAATCCATCCTCCGTCAATGGAGTTTCAATGAATCCAGGTGATACGGAATTGACCCGAATGCCGACTGCAGCGAGTTCCAGTGCCAATGATTTAGTTAAACTGATGACACCTGCTTTAGCAGAGCTGTAATGCGGGATGAATGCACCTGCCTGATGCCCTGACAGTGAAGCCACATTCACGATTGCCCGATTGGCGGAGCCTTCATTACCACTGCCCGCTCCTTCTTCCATCACTTTCCCCAAGTACTTGGAAACAAGAAAGACACTTTTCAAATTGACATGCTGAATCATATCCCAATCAGCAGCAGATGTATCCAAAAGCTTCGAGGACTTTGATCCACCTGCGTTATTGATTAAAATGTGAAGGTCACGATATTGTTCCTTCACATACATGGCCAGCTCTATTACATCCTCCTCGACGGTAACATCTGCAGGGAAAATGTCGGCCACGGGAATCGTATGCCTCGCATTGATTTCTGCAGCTGCTTCCTCCAGCTTTCCTTTCGTCCGCCCTACCAATAACACTTTTGCCCCTTCGTCCGATAGGCGCATCGCTGTAGCTTTCCCAATACCTGAGCCTGCACCTGTCACCACCGCTATTGATTGTGAAAACCTCATCCCCTTCACTCCTTATCTGGATTTTGAACTACGTTTCCTGCCTTTTCAATTCAGCTTCGATCCTTCCATCCACCAACTCCGGGACAAGATCCAACGAACCTTTTTGCGCCGCCAATTCCAAATCGGCGATCAAACTATGTTTGTCAAACAGCTGTCCGACATATGATGATTTCAGGATATCAAAGGCATTTTCGCTATTCGTGCGATAAAGCGCATTGGCAGCCTTTGCTGCATCGTTGAGTATGAAAGAGCCTTGCGACCCAGCAATCAGGCAATCTATCAAATGACCTGCACCGTAAAAGTCTTCCAGACTGAATTCACCTGAATTTCCCGAGCAAACGATGATGATCGTTTCTGTTTTATGATGTTTTCTTATTTTTTCTGCAACAGACGGATTATTCAACAAAGATGCGATATAAACCTTTTTGGCAGCTGCAGAATTTCTCAGCGCAACCGTTCCATTAGTCGTGGAAAGTATTAATGTTTTGCCGCGTACCAACTTACTCAATAGCGTCGGACTCGGATACATTAAATCATCAACCGGCTTAGCTTTTAGTTCCCCTGCAACTACAACATCCCCATGGTCCAATTCCTGGCTTTTCACCAAGGCATCCACTGGATCCATGACAGGTATCACCTGGCGTGCTCCCTCATGAAGTGCTGAAATAATCGTAGTGGTCGCTAATAATACATCAAGTACGACCGCAACTTTTTCCCCTTCTTGAAGCTTTTTTCCATCTATCTCTTCTTTTTTTAGCAGCAAATGAATGTTTTGTATATATTCCATATATTAAACTTCCTTCGCAGCTACATTTGCTGCATGAGTGAGTAAGCTTTTAACCATTTTTCCGAGATTGGAAAAACGGGGATCATTAGTCTGGCCTTTTTTATATCGATAATAAATTTGCTGAAGAATGACAGCCAACTTAAAGTAACCAAATGTTAAATAAAAATCGACGTTGGAAACATCCCTGCCGCTTCTAGCTGCATACATCCCGATAAATTCCCTTCGTGTCGGGAAACCAGGTAAAGTGGTGACGGATCCTTTACCCACACCGATTTTGATAAGTTCCGGATCACCGCTTTCCGTCCAGTAGCTTAAAGCCACTCCTAGATCGGCTAACGGATCACCAACGGTGGACATTTCCCAATCAAATAAACCAACCATCTCTGTAAGGTCCTGGTTAAACATGGCATTATTGATCTTATAGTCATAATGGATAATGGAAGTCTGGCTATGTTTCGGGATATACTGTTGAAAATAATCGATGAGCGGTCGAATTTCCTTGATTTCATCTGTCTTTGCTCTCTCATAGCGGGAAATCCACCCGCGCACTTGTCTTTCAATGAACCCTTCAGGTTTGGAGATTTCCACCAACGCAGTTTTCTCATAGGGAATCGAGTGAAGATCAGCAAGCCGATCGACCATGACATGAGAAAGCTGTATGCACTTTTCAACAGTAGGCTCGATTCCCTTGGGAAATTCGGTATCTATTACAATTCCATGTTTCCTTTCCATTAGGAAAAAAGGGGCCCCCGCAATCGATTCATCATCCGAGAACAGAATAGGCTCGGGAGCCGCTTGAAAATATGGGTTTATTGAGGAAAGGATATGATGTTCACGCTTCATATCATGTGCCTTTGGCGCAACAGGGCCAAGCGGTGGCCTTCTTAGAACAGCCTCCCACTCACCAATTTTCAGCTGATAAGTCAAATTGGAATAGCCCGTTGAAAATTGTTGCAATTCTAACGGTTCATTTGGAAGGTCCAATACATTTTTTCTTAAGAAACCTTCTAATGCACCAATATTCAGTTCCTCGCCGGGCCGAACAGGAATCGTATCGCCAACCATGTTCTTCCACTCCTTCATTCTAATTATGAACAAGATGTGAAATGAGTTTTTCTTTAATCATTTCAGGAATAGGTTCACTTTTTTGATTCAAAAAATTAAAACAAACTAAAACTGCACTTCCCTTAGCAATGATTTCCCCAGTTTTTGAGCAAAGGATATCATGGGCCATTTCACAACTTTTCGTCCCTACCTTTTTTATAGATGAACGAATGGTCAAGAGTTGATTGAAATATCCCTGAGCAATAAAGTCGCATTTAGTGGAGGCTAACAAAAAGTTCCATGACTCGACATTCGTAGCCAAGCCCAACGCTTCAAAAAATTTCATTCGCGCTTCTTCAAGGTAAATGAAATAGCTTGTGTTATTGATGTGGCCCAAAGCATCCGTTTCGGAAAAACGGACGTCGACTTCCAATTCATGCATAAGACCCCTCCTTGAATTAACGATGCACAAAAGCAGGTTTACGTTTATCCAAGAAAGCGGAAACCCCTTCTTTAACATCTTCAGTTTGGAAGATTTCTTCAAAAAGATTCGTTTCAATCTCCAGACCTTGTTCAAGCGTGGCTTCACTTCCTTCATTAATCGCCTTTTTGATTCTCGAAAGTGCCTGAAGTGAGTGCCTTGTCATTCGTGAGGCCAAGATTTTCGCTTCCGATAAGCCGCAGCCTTGCTCGACGACTTTATTGACAAGCCCGATCTTTTCCGCTTCCATGGCACCTAGCGGATCACCGGTAAATATAATCTCTTTTGCCTTTGCGTTTCCGACAAGTCTAGACAAACGCTGTGTACCGCCAGCTCCAGGAAATAAGCCTAATTTCACTTCCGGCAGACCAATTTGAACCTGTGTTTCAGCCACTCGCAAATCACAGGCCAGAGCCAGTTCACATCCACCGCCCAAAGTCAGGCCATTTAATACAGCTATTGTAGGTTTAGGAAACTGGTCTATTTTGGTTAGGACGGCATGACCCTCCTTTACAATTTCCTTCATATTCGGGTTCCCCATCATGCTAGGGAATTCTTTTATATCAGCACCAGCCGCAAATGCGATATTGCCTGCACCTGTTATGAGTACCGCAACTGTTTCATTATCTTTTGAAAGTTCATCGAATGTTTCTCCCAACTCCCTGAATACTTGTTTACTGATTACGTTTAATGGAGGATTATCGATGGTGATGATCGCAAGCTTATTTTCCTTAACCACTCTAATTAATTTTGTCATCGATTCTTCACCCCTTGATTTGGATAATCATACCAGCCTTTTCCTGTTTTCCTTCCTAAATCCCCTTTATTCACCTTTTCTGCTATACAAGCATTCGGCTTGTCTTCTGGATTTCCAGTTTCATTGTATCGCTGCTGCATGACAAAATATCCTACATCAATACCTGATAGATCCATCAGTTCAAAAGGGCCGATGGGATGGCCTAAAGCTTTCCTGCAAATTAAATCGATATCCTTATAATCCACAATTCCTTCTTCATACAAATATAGGGCCTCACGCTGCAACGCTCCCAAAATTCTATTGGCTACGAATCCCGATATCTCTTTTCTCAACAAAACTCCTGTCCTATTCATTTTCTCTGTCACTTCCATCGCAAGCTCGGCTGTTTCCTCCGATGTTTGATCACTCATGACAACCTCAACACAATCCATAACTAGAGGCGGAAAAAAGAAATGCATATTAATAAACTTATCCGGGCGCTTCGTCACACTCGCAAGCAGGCTATTGACGATCGTTGAACTATTCGTAGCAAAAATGGTTTCCGCGGAGGCGAATTCTTCAAGTTTAGCGAAGACCTCCTGTTTCACATCAAGTTTTTCAACTACCGCTTCAATGATCAGATCAGCTCCACTCGCCGCTTTCTCAAGATCGGTAGTATATTGAAGACGGCTAAAAGCAGCCAATTTACGATCTTCAGACAATTTTCCTTTTTGAACCCATTTAGTCAAAATGGCGTCCAGTTTTTCTTTGGCTGTATTCAACGCTAATTCCTGAACATCCTGAAGAATCGTTTCGTACCCTCCAAGTGCAGCAAGCATCGCAATTTGATGCCCCATCTGCCCGGCCCCAATTACGGTTATCGATTGAATTTGCTTGTTGGCCATGCCTTCTATCTCCCTTCAACTAACTGGTTAGTATGTTACCTGGTCACGCTTCAATTCCCTGCAGAATCATCCCCATAAAAATGGAGGCAACTTCCTGTTCGTTTTTTTCACCTTCTGGGTCGAACCAATGATAGCTCCAATTGGCTACACCCAAAATAGCGAAAGAGATGATGGATGCATCGAGATTGGAACGTAGTTCTCCGCTCTCGATGCCGCTAATCAGCACTTGCTCGATTTTATTACGGAACTCATCCCGCTTAGGAAGGATTTGTGCAAGTTTTTCGTCACTTAGATTTTTCATTTCACGGAAAAAGACCGTTGCGCTGGATTTTTTGGTTTTGATGCTTTTTATAAGCATATATACCATATCGAAAAGCTTATCCTTACAGCTTTTCCCAGGTTCCGAAATGATCATTTCCTGCTCACTAAGCAACTCGTCTATATAAGCGAGATGAATATCCATAAGCAATTGCTCTTTGCTCGTAAAGTAATAATAAAACGTTCCCTTCGTCACCCCGACCGATTCGACGATATCAGAAATCGACGTTTCACTAAAGCCCTTCTTTTCAAATAAGCGTATGCTATGTTCTGTCATTTTTTCTTTCATGTAAGCACCCTCGCAATCTGTTAAAATTTCAGCTGAATTGATATCATACGCTTTCGTACTATCAAAGCCCTCTTATTTCCTGGAAAGTTCTTCTCTTAAAGCCCGCCTTAAAATCTTTCCGACATTTGTTTTCGGTAACTTTTCACGAAATTCAACGAAATGCGGAACTTTATAGGCCGATAGGTTGGCACGGCAGTAGTCGATGATTTCCCGCTCATTTGCCGTTTTATTATTTTTAAGTACAAGCACCGCTTTTACCGACTCTCCTCGGTACGCATCCGGAACGCCGATGACAACCGCTTCCTGGACAGCAGGATGTTCATAAAGCACTTCCTCCACATCTCGCGGATATATATTATAACCACTTGCGATGATCAAATCTTTTTTCCTATCGACAATATAGAGATACCCGTCATCATCAACTTTGGCGATATCACCCGTATAAAGCCAACCATCTCTAAGGGTTACCGCCGTTTCCTCCGGCATATTCCAGTACCCTTTCATCACTTGTGGTCCCTTGACGACCAATTCCCCCATTTCGCCAGTGGCCACTTCTTTTGTCCCGTCACCCAGGTCCATCACTTTATATTCAGTCGAAGGGATTCCGATCCCGACGCTCCCCGGCTTCCTTTTTGCAAATACCGGATTACAATGAGTTGTTGGCGAAGCTTCCGTAAGACCGTAGCCTTCCAATATCTTTGCACCTGATTTTCGTTCGAACTCACGCAGCAGTTCCACGGGCATCGGTGCACTTCCGCTGTTACAGACCTGAATTGAGCCCATTCCATATTCTTCTGCCCTCGGGTGATTCGTCAACGCTACATACATGGTGGGAACACCAGGAAAAGTGGTCGGCTGTTCACGCTTTATCGTTTCCAGCACTTCTTCTATTTCAAATCGGGGCAGCATGATCGAGTCACCCGCGATATACACGGATAAATTCATTGCGGACGACATTCCAAAAACATGAAAAAGCGGGATGACCGACAGCGTTCTTTCAGTACCTATTTTTAATTCATGCTTGAAGAATTCATACGTTTGAACGACATTGGCCAGAATATTGCTGTGTGTCAGCATCGCTCCTTTTGAACGGCCAGTCGTTCCTCCTGTATACTGAAGAACGGCTATATCATTTTCCGGATCGATTGATACTGGATTGATTTTGCCATCTCCTGTTTTCAAGAATTGGTCAAACGAAGCATCAGACTGAAAATCTGCATCCGAAGTCTGCAGGCTTACGACGATAATATTTTTCAAATTTGCATGTTGCTGTACACTTTTCACTTTCGGGTATAATCCGTCCAATACCACGATCGTTTCTGCACCGGAGTCTTGTAAAATATGCTGCAACTCCCTTTCAACCAGCATTGGGTTAATTTGTGTGATAATGGCTCCTGTTGTCAACGAACCATAATACGCAATGACGTATTGCGGACAGTTAGGCAGCATGATGGCGACACGGTCGCCTTTTTGAACACCTTTTTTTTGCAGGGCTGAAGCAAAGGCTTGCGACGCATGAAAAAGTTCCTGATAGGATATCTTTCGGTCATAAAAAGTAATAGCTGTATTGTTTGGATGGGACTGAGATGCATTTTGAAGGATTCTTTGCATCGGAAACTCAGGGACTTTGATTTCCTTTGATATTGAATCAGGATAAACGGACAGCCATTTTTTTTCATTCATCATTTCATACCCTCCAGCCATATTTACTTACCTTTCATTACTTTGCATGTGAACCCCCATCGACGATCAGGATATTTCCAGTCACAAAATCAGATGCCTTCGAGGCAAGGAAAACCGCTGCCCCTTTTAAATCATCATCACTCCCTAATCTTTTTAGCGGAGTGGAATCCAAGATAGGATTCTTTCCTTGCTCAAGAACCCCTTTCGTCATTTTTGTCGGAAAGAATCCTGGTGCGATTGCATTTACATTGATATTATGCTGACCCCATTTAACAGCTAAATCCTTCGTTAAAGTAATGACCGCCCCTTTACTCGTATTATATCCGACCGTATCGAGCACCCTAGGGTCGGTCCCCCCTAATCCGGCGACGGAAGCGATATTTATGATTTTCCCATGTCCCTGCTCAATCATTACCCTGCCTGCTGTCTGGCTCATGATAAAGGTTCCGGTTACATTGACATTCATCACCTTCTGCCATGCTTCAAGGGGCATGTCGATGGCCGGTGCCCCCCAGGATGCCCCGCTATTGTTTACTAAAATGTCGATGGCACCGAATTCTCGGCAAGTTTCGTTAACAACTTCCTGTACATCTGACGGATTGGTGATATCACACTTGAAGGAAAGCGCCTTGACTCCAAGCTTTTCGATTTGTGAAGCAACTTCGTCGCATGCCTCCTTCTTCCTTGAACAAAGAACGACATTCGCCCCAGCTTCGGCAAAGCCAGTCGCTATTTGTGCTCCCAATCCTCTCCCTCCACCGGTTATGATCGCCGTCTTTCCAGTCAAATCGAATAAATCGGTAACTTTCATATTTTCACCTCATGCTTTTGTTGGTATTTTCGAAGTTCTATTTTAGCAACTTGTGAGCGGTGAACTTCATCTGGCCCATCAGCAAGCCTTAACGTCCGTGCATTTGCCCAATGTGCAGCAAAAGGGAAATCATCGGAGATCCCTGCAGCTCCAAAGCCTTGGATGGCCCTGTCCAGCACTTTCAATGCCATATTTGGTGCCACCACTTTTATCATGGCAATCTCCGCCTTCGCTTCCTTGTTCCCGACAGTATCCATCATATAAGCGGCTTTTAGGGTCAGAAGTCTCGCTTGTTCGATTTCAATCCGTGAATCGGCGACCCACTCCATGATCACACCTTGTCTCGCCAATGTTTTACCAAAAGCGACACGGTTTTGAATGCGCTTACATAATTCTTCAAGTGCTCTTTCAGCAGCGCCGATCAGCCTCATGCAATGATGAATCCTTCCGGGTCCGAGTCGTCCTTGGGCAATTGCAAATCCTTTGCCTTCACCCCATAGAATATTCGTTGCCGGGACCCTCACATTTTCAAAAGTGATTTCAGCATGGCCATGCGGGGCATGATCATAGCCAAACACAGGGAGCATTCTCTCGATTTTGACACCCGGTGTATCCAGCGGTACAAGAATCATTGACTGTTGTTCATGCTTGGACGCCTCAGGATCTGTCTTACCCATGACGATGGCAATCTTGCATCGAGGATCGCCTGCTCCCGAAGACCACCATTTTCGGCCGTTTATGACATACTCATTACCCGTCTTTTCTATCCTGCATTCGATATTGGTCGCATCGGAAGACGCCACTTCCGGTTCCGTCATCGAGAAGCATGAGCGGATTTCCCCAGCAAGCAAGGGCTTCAGCCAGCGTTCTTTATGTTCCTCCGAACCGTATCGCACCAACACTTCCATATTACCTGTGTCCGGCGCATTACAGTTGAAGATTTCAGGTCCTATCGTCGACCTACCCATGATTTCACAAAGCGGGGCATATTCTATATTTGTTAAACCCGCACCGTAATCGCTATCAGGTAAAAATAAATTCCATAATCCTTCTTCCTTTGCTTTTGCCGTCAATTCAGATAATATCGGGGGTATTTCACTCCAGCGGCTCTTCTGTGCTTCGAGCTGCTTTTTGTATATTGATTCATTTGGGTATACGTACTTTTCCATGAATTCCGTTAACTTCTTTTCCAAGTTTTTCACCTTTTGAGTATGTTCAAAGTTCAAATTGAATCCTCCTTTTAAACTAACTGACCGGTTAGTATGTTATTACTTTTAAATTATATACACAACATTCAGATTTTTTCAACAATTAAATCATTATTTTCTTATCATTCAAAGCCCTGTACCTGGACCTTTTCTTTCCCACTATATTCCTTTTTTTGGACGGTGGGAAATATACATACGATTTTCGTACCTTTTTTCAGTTCACTTGTGATGAAAACTTTTCCGCCATGATTTTCGATGATTCTAAAACAAACGGAAAGACCCAATCCTGTTCCTGATGTTTTTGTAGTAAAAAATGGTTCTCCTACTTTTTGCAGGGAGTTTTCCGGAATACCCTCCCCTTCGTCCAAAATGCTCAAAAAAACTTCCCCATTTTCCCCATTTATGCTTACAAAAATATTTCCGCCATTCGGCATCGATTCTATGGAATTTTTTATCATGTTTATTAGTACTTGCTTGATTTGGTTTTCATCAAAGTACATAAAAATAGGTTCCGAATCATAATTTTTATGAATTTGAATATCGTTCAGTACGGCGTTTGTCTCCAACAACGTCACGACATGGTTGCAGCTTTCCTTTAAATCCTTCTCAAGAAAAACCGCCTCAGCAGGTTTCGATAGCAGCAAGAGTTCATTCAGCACTTGCTCAATTCGATTTATTTCCGAAAAAATAATATCATAGTACTCCTGCTTTTCGGCACCGCCATCTTTAATCAACTTCACGAATCCCATTATCGCTGTCATCGGGTTCCTGACCTCATGTGCAATCCCTGCCGCAAGTTGGGCAGCCGTTGATAATTTGCTTGATGTGATTGCCAAATGTTCGTTTAGGCTCACAAGCTTCTCTTCCGCATGTTTACGTTCATTGATTTCCGATAATATGCCCGCCGTCCCGATGAATTTCCCAGCGTCATCATAAATTAGTTTAACGAATGCTTCAACCCAACTTGTTCCCTTTTTCGCATTTAGTTTGATGTCCGCGCGAAAGTATTTATTCCCTCGATGAAAGGTGTCCGCAAAGGCCTTTAATACATCCTGATAAGAATTTTTATCCATATGTTTAGAAAAGTGAAGCCCCAGGGATTCATTCACGGTTGCACCACTCATCGATTTCCATGCCGGGTTTAAGTACAGCCAATTTCCTTTATCATCCGTCTGGAAAATAACCTCATTGAAGCTATTGACCAGTTCTTTGGAGTAATTGGAGATAATGCGATAACGCCCTTCGCTATCCTGCAATAAAGCAATCGTTTTACGTTTATGATCAAAGTTGGCACCCAAACACCAGGCTATGGTCAAAATTACGATTAAATATATTCCTGCAAAGGCGGAAAACCTGCGTTCTTCATGACCCAGCCACCCTATATAGGGCAGTATCAATATGAAGAAAAGGGCAGGGACAAAGATTCTTCCTGTATATTTCTTCACTTCTTCCACCTCCTTACCAAAATGATTTATACTTCATCTGATCGAATTCCAAGTAAGGGATTAAATTAGCATATCTTTTAAATAGAAATGGTGGAAAACTCACTTATAGGTAAATTTCAACATTTTATCCATGATTCCTGCAAACAACACAAAAAACCTTTCCACGGGTGGAAAGGTCACTGTTAAACTTAAATCATTTACCCAATGATGACGCGTTCTTTTGGATAATGGAAATTTTCCGTAACTTCTTTATGGCCTATGATATACAGGAGGGAGGTTATCCCGACACGGCCAATGAACATAATGATCATGATGACAATTTTACCGGTATTGCTGAGGTCAGGCGTTATTCCCATCGAAAGGCCGACTGAGCCGAAAGCCGAACATACCTCAAAAATGATTTGCATCAAAGTGAAATTTTCGGTAATTGATAAAATGAAGACCGCCATTATGCAAAGGAGGGATCCCATGATCATAACTGCAGTCGCTTTTCGGATATCATCGGGGTGAATTTCCCGTTTGAACACTTTAATGGAACGCCTTCCTCTCATGAAATTCCATAAAAATAGAATCATGATGGCCAATGTAGTTGTCCGGATTCCTCCCCCGACTGAACTTGGGGATGCTCCAATGAACATCAAAATGCTCATCAATAAAAGGGTCGGTTCCGAAAAGTCACTCACATTCATTGTTGCTAACCCGCCGCTTCGAGTATTGGAGGACATAAATAAAGAGTAGAAGAACGATTCATGCCAGCTCTTATTTTTAAAGAATCCATTTATTTCCAGGAGGTAAATCAGGATCGTTCCCCCAATTATAAGGGAAAAGAAGGTGACTGAGGTCAGCTTCGTGAACAAAGAAAAATGAAACTTATAAGTACGGGCCCTATTGGACAAAAACTCTTTCAGCTCAATTAAAACAGGAAACCCAATGGCGCCAAGGGTAAGCAGGATAATCGTAATGAACTGTACAAAATAATCGTCTTTAAATGGAATCATCGATATACCGGTAATATCAAAACCAGCATTCGTGGTGGCACTTACGGCTAAAAATAAGCCATTTAAAAAGGCCTCTTTCCAGTCTGGAAAAAAATTCAGAAAGTAAATACCTAAAACGAGAGCTCCAATCATTTCAATTACGACAAATATCTGAATGATTTGGATCAATAATTTAACAAGGCCCGAAAGATTCGATTGATTTTGATCAGTCATGATCAATTGCCTTTCCTTCAAACCGATTTTCTTTCCCACTATAAGCCAGAAAAAGGTTCCGAGTGTCATGATGCCAATACCGCCAAATTGGAGAACGAACATTAGAATGAAATAGCCTACCTCATTATACACTTCAGGCAAACTAACAACTGTCAGACCTGTCACACTAACTGCACTTACGGCTGTGAATAAAGCATCCATGAATTTAAATTCCACGCCTGGCTTCAGAGCAACCGGCAAGCTCAACAGTACGGTCGAGATAGTGACGGCCAAAAAATAATAACCGACAATAAGCTGAGCTGGTGTTAACTTTGATAATATTTTTTTGATAGCAAACATAAAGAGTTTCCTTTCTTACTCCTATATAGTTATGTGAATCACATAACCATTAAATATCTAGTTTACCCTTTTTTCATTCTTTTTTCCATTCTCTTTTAAAACTGACTTACTTACAACAAAAAGGCAGGTTTACCAATAAGTTTGGTACTGCTCATATAAGTAAAACTCGACATTCTACTTATACTATCATTACAGCGGCAAAAGCCGTTGAAAAAGTAAAGGGGAGATTTAAAAATGGCTAACAGCAGTAACAATCTTCTTGTTCCTGGAATCGAACAAGCATTAGAACAAATCAAATATGAAATTGCATCTGAATTCGGTGTACAATTAGGTTCCGATACTTCAGCACGTGCCAATGGTTCAGTTGGCGGAGAAATTACGAAACGCCTTGTACAACAAGCACAATCTCAACTTAAAGGTCAATAATTCCTAACACAATTAAATATCCATGGCTAAGAGTCCAGCTGCATGCTGGACTCTTTTTAATCATTATGTCCATTTCCTTTTCCATTATTGCCGATACCCCTTTTCGACTTATCCCAATCTTGTTTATTTTGCTTATGCTGTTTTGCTTGCTTATCCCGATTAGCCTGCTTCACTTGGTTAGCTTGTTTATTTTTACTTTCGTGCTTTAAATGATCATTATTATTTTCTTTGGCTGAAGAAACTTTTTTCACATCGAACTTTTTATCATTCTTTTCATTTTTCTGCTTGTTCTTTGATTGGTTGCTGTGGTCGCTTTCGGATTTTCCTTTTTTCTCGTTGCTTTTTTCCTTGTGTCCATTTATTGCATCCCGTTTCCGTTTTCCAATTGTATCTTCCCGTTCATTTTGTTTCTTAATTTTGGTAACTTCCATACCCGCGTTTTTCCGTTCAGTCGGTTTGGCTTCATTGGCCTGCTTTTGCTTTATTTCAATTTCATTATTCTCTTTTTTCTTTTCTCCATCCGATTTGTTTTCCGTACTCAGCGTTACGCTCTTCTCTTTCGGATTAACACCCTTATCCTCGACTTTTTTATCTGGTGCTGGAGCAGGCTCCCTCTTATTGACTTTTACCTTATCCTTATCTTTATCTTCATTCAACTTCTTTTCGAGATACTTTCCAGTGGATATGCCTTGTTCCCTTGCTTGCTTCCGATCGCTTTTTGTTGCCTGGATCACTTTCATTTTTGTGTTAGAAACATTATCCTGCTCAGAAATTTCTTTTATCTCTTCTTTTAAATTCTTATCCAGTTCTTTATCTTTTTCCAATAACGTTGTGGAAACCACAATTTGTTTATTTCCTTTCAAATAACCAAGTTGCTTCGTCGTTTCAACGATACGGTTTGTAACAGTCTTTATATCCTTGCCTTTCCAGTCCTTCAGCTGACCAATCACAAGCTTGCCGTCTTCATTTAAACCGGTAAGTTTGAGAACTTCTAAATCATCGTCAAGCTCCAATTCAATGCTTGGATTCACATCTATCGTCATATATGCCGACACAGGACCAGGGAAATAAGAAGGAAGAATCGAAAACAGAATCAAGAAGGTGGAGGCAATGCTTAGCACGGCCGTTTTTTTGAAAGATGAATGAAAATTGGAAAAGGCTAAAGTGAACTTTTGTTTAGCAGGTGAAAAAGTGATTTCCTCACCCACTTCATATTCCCGTTCCTGCCTTTTGGTTTTCAGAAATTCACCCTCGGGGGTCAATAGGGTAACAAATCGCTTATTAACTGAAAGAATAACTCCTTTTTTCATTCATCGATAGCCCCTTTTATATAATCATTCAAATACAAAAAATCTCCGTTTATTATGATTGCCACAGCAATGATGTACTTTCTGTTCCGTTCAATCGTTTTTCTGCTTACTTCCACTTTTCCCTCAAGCTGTTTTACGGGCAGCCGCTTTTTTGCAAACAGGATTTCTTTCAGTTCGTCATCTTCCATTAACAATTTAGCGATCATAATAGCTCCCTTCCTGGCATCTGCATGTTTGGGAGAGTTTTCAACTAAATCCTCAAATGACAGACCAAAATCCTCTAGATGGCTTATATAAAGCAGAATTTCTTCTTTTCTTCTTTCCGATTCCTTCTGCTTCTCGTATTCATTGATGGAATTTTCATTATCGATATATATATGGCTTTGCTCATTATCATCATTCAGTGATAAATCCAATAGGACTTCTTTTTGTTTGGACTGGCTTCTTATATAATCTATAACCCTTCGTTTAACGAGGGTTTCGGCAAATGCCAATAAAGAACGGCCTTTTTCCGGGGAATATTTATCGATTGCCTCGTTAAAAGCAATCAGTCCAATACTGAATTCATCATCTGATTCGTATATGTAACGTTTGCAAACCGATGACACTGTTTTCGCAATAAAAGGTTTGAATGACTCTATGGTATCATTACGAAGGCTAATATCGCCTTGTTGAATTTTCAATACGGTTTCTTCTAAAGAACGCTTTTTTTTGAATGCTGTAAACAACAATCCAAGCATTTGCTCACCTCGCTCCTGTTGAACATAAAATACGCATCAACATACTTATCTTAAGCGGAGGGAGTCTAAAAGACAGTACCAAAAGAACTATTTTTGCATTAAAAATTAAATCACATAATATATCAACATGATAAAATACTTAGTTTTTTCTCGTTTATTACAGTGCAATTACAGTAAGTTATCTTTTTCCTGATTTTTGTCCAATACAATGGGACATTTGTCATTTTTATAACCGGAATTTAATATTCACATCTTTTAACATATCATTCGTAAACATCCCTGCGCTTTTGAGGGTCATCTCCAAAAATACATGAAAAAGCAAAAAAAACAGGCGTGACCAGCACGCCTGTTTTTTTAAGCTTCCTGTATTTTTTTCTCTTCTTTTTCTTTTTTTTCTTTTTTGCTTGAAATGATCCATGCACCTGCTGCAATTCCAATCAAAACGACCCAGAAAATCGATTTCCAAAGAGTTGATTCAGGGAAATGATGATCGATGATAGCCAGTGAAGGGTGTGCGAGTGTGTGTACCGCCAACTTCACTCCTACCCAACCCACTATCAAAAATGCAGCCGTTTCTAGGGAAGGACGCTGATGAAGCAACTTCACGAACCCATTTGCTGCAAATCGCATAATGATCAATCCAATCATGCCGCCGAGGAACATGATAGCGAATTGCCCTCCGTCAATACCGCCGACTTTCATCCAGCCTGTTTCAGGAAGTGTAACAGCCAGTGCGACAGCAGCCAACATCGAATCGATTGCGAAAGCTATATCAGCCGCTTCAACCTTTACCACGGTCATCCAAAAGCCGGATTGCTTTTTAGGTTTCGTGATTTCCTTCTCACCTTTACCAGCGTATTTTTTGTAAATGTGCTGAAAAGCAATGAAAAGTAAGTAAATCGCACCGATTGCTTGAACTTGCCACACCTCGACAAGAAAGGAAATAAGGAATAAGCTTGCAAAGCGGAAAACAAAAGCTCCCATCAAACCATAAAACAAGGCTTTTCGCTGTTGTTCTTTTGGCAAATGCTTAACCATGACAGCCATGACGACTGCGTTATCCGCAGCAAGTATCCCTTCTAATCCAACCAAGATAAGAAGGACCCAGCCATATTCCAATAATATTGATGCTTCCATCCATTCAACCTCCAATAGTTAGTATTTCCTTCCTACTGGCATTGGCAAAATAAAAAGACCTCTGCCATATAGGCAAAGGTCTTGCTGAACATGAAAACATGTCAACAAAGCCGATGAATGTTTAACATTCACGTAATGACGACTTTGTTTTAGGGCGAACCCTAACGCTACTCCCCTTTGAAAAGGAAAATCAGTTATTAAGTATATTCATAGTATACGCGCTCGTTATGAAAATAACAATCTTTTTTATAAATGGATTCATTTTCTGTACCCTTTGGATATTTTAATCAATCGCAAATATTCTTTGCCGAAACGAATCCAGTTCGGTTTGGCAGAAAAGTAGTTCTGAAACAGCGATAAAAAACTCGTGTATTTCCCTTCATATGGATACCATTGTATTTCTGTATTGTTTTTACCTTTATCGATCATGATCGCTTTTTCATGGCAGAAAATCTTTAATCCATGCTCGCCATGATAGCGGCCAACCCCACTTTGTTTGGCACCGCCAAATGGTAAATGATGATTAGCAACCGTTATCAGCACATCATTGATCGTCACCGCCCCTGTTACTAACCGAGACGCAATTTTGCTTGCTTTTTCACTATCCATCGTCCAAACGCTGGAATTGAGTCCATATTCACTTTCATTTGCCAGGGCGATCACTTCTTCCTCCGTATCAAAAGGCACAACAGGCAACACTGGTCCGAACGTTTCTTCTTTCATGATTTTCATGGAATGATCGACATTGGACAGAATCGTCGGCGGAATGAAATGGGTCTGTCCCGTTTTCCACTCTTTCGGAGGTATTCCGGCTTCAAGTACGGCCCCCTTATTCAGTGCATCCTCCAGTTGTCCAGCCACAATATCAACTTGTGCCGGGAAGGTCATTGAACCGATGTCATCCTGCGAATGCACCCCCTGCCTCATGGACTTCGTCTTTTCTTTAAGAAGCATGAGGAATTCCTTATAAACAGGACGTTCCACATAAACCCTTTCAACACTCATGCACACCTGCCCGCTATTTGTAAAAGCCCCCCAAAGCGCCCCGTTAACAGCCCGTTCCAGGTTGGCATCACGCAGAACGATCATCGGATCCTTCCCGCCAAGCTCCAAAGTCGTTGGGATCAGTTGTCTAGCTGCGACCTCACCAATCATTTTCCCAGTCCTTACAGATCCAGTAAAAAATATATAATCAGGCTTTTGCTCAGTTAATGCCGCACCCAGTTCTTTTCCTCCATGGGCAAACTGTATAATTCCGTCCGGGAAACCAGCTTCAAGAAACAGCTTTTCGATGCAAACCCCAACTAAAGGTGTTACCTCTGAGGGCTTGGCGATGACTGCATTTCCCGCTGCTAGAGCATTAAGAATGGGTACCATGGAAAGCTGCAGCGGATAATTCCATGGTGAAATGACGAGTATCGTTCCACGGGGCATATATTGGATATAAGATTTTTTTCCAATTAACATGAGCGGAGTGGTGACCTTTCGTCCGGAAAGAGTTTTCAATGCATGTTTCTCGATATGCTTTATTGCATCAATCGTTGGCATGATATCAGCAACCAGCGCTTCAATTTTCACTTTTCCCGTATCTTTTGAAATGACTTCAGCTATTTCATCCATTTTTTCTACCATCAATAAACGAAGCCGTTTTAAATAGTGCAGCCGTTCCTTGATGGAAAGATTCGACCATTCTTGGAACGCATGTCTTGATTTCTTATATATATGAGGAATCGACTTCAATGGCGTTGGCACGATTTCCGCAATCTTCTCACCTGTTGCCGGAGAAAACACTTCCAGCTTGTCATATATCTCTTCCATAACTACTCCCCTTGCTTAACCTTATTTTTATTGGTACTCCCTATCATTCTTATGCTTTTAATTAAGATCGACCAAGGAGGTAGGCCTTCCCTAATTCACTAAACGTAACGTACGAGGTTTTTCCACCCCTCTTTATATCATGCCAGAGACGCAGGAGCCTGTATAATATAATCCATTGGAACCAAGTTCACAACCGGTTCGCTCTCTTCATTAAATCCCTGCACCATTCCGTGCCACATAACCGGGGCTAAAATAAGTATACCTTTTAAGATGAGTCACTCTAACAAATTTGTTTACAGTATCCACTTCATCACATCAGGTTTTTCCATAAATAACCTTAAATAGTAATCTTCCAGACTTAACAGAACCGCCAAATGGAATATATAGTAAAAATTTTTCAGATATTAAAAGGAGTATTCACGTTTGCTATCGAAGGTAATGTATAGGAATCCGAATTGGGCTATTAGCAAAAAGGAAATCCGGCAGACAAGTTTCTCGGTTTTAGTGTTTAATATTGGTTTATGGAGGATAAATTCATATATCGAATAAAAATTATTATCTATATAAACGATTTTCCGTTACTATATAAGAAGGCGATTTTTTCGCGCATACATATTTGAGGTGAGCGCACAAGTGAAAAGAATAATTAAAGCATACGACTTCCCTATTTTCATCGCTGTCGTATTACTCTGTTTGTTTGGTTTAGTCATGATTTACAGTTCGAGCATGATTACTGCTGTTGCTCGATACGGCATGCCTATGGATTTCTTCTTTGAGAAACAAAAAACGGCCTTTCTCATTTCATTCGTGGCAATGATCGTCACGATGATTCTTCCTTATAAGATGTACAAAAACAAAATGTTCTTGATGTCTATGATGTTTGGAATGGCCGGTATCCTTTTGCTCCTCTTTATCTTCGGCCATACAGCAGGAAATGCCACAAGCTGGTTCAAATTAGGGACAAAGTCGATTCAACCCGCTGAATTTTCCAAGTTAGCCATGATTATTTATTTGGCAGCCATTTATGGAAAAAGGCAGGATCGAATCAATAGTATTGATAAAGCCGTCATCCCGCCGATTTTCTTTCTTGTATTCATCTGCTTTTTAATCGGAATACAACCTGACTATGGAACGGCAGCGGTCATTTTCCTGATTTCAAGTACCATGATCATTTCATCCGGTATGTCCTTTAAGAGTATATTCAAACTCTCTTTGATTACTGCGATTTTCGTTGCCATATTTGCACTAGGTGTAATAGTGACAGGAAATTTTTCTTCCGTTCTTTCTGAAAATAAGATGTCTCGTTTTACTGGGTTTGCAGATCCTTTCGGAACGGCAGGAGAAAGCGGGTATCAACTCGTAAATTCACTATTCGCGATAGGATCCGGCGGCCTTACTGGAGTGGGTCTTGGTGACAGTGTACAAAAATACGGATACCTGCCTGAATCACATACTGATTTCATCATGTCTGTCATTGCAGAAGAGCTCGGGATATTCGGAGTGGGGTTCGTTTTATTGACACTAGGTTTTATCGTTTTAAGGGGATATGTACTTTCAGCAAAATGCAAGGATCCATTTGGAAGCCTTTTATTGATCGGCATCTCATCCATGATCGGCATTCAAGTCGGCATCAACGTTGGCGGAGTGACTGGACTTATCCCTATTACAGGGATCACCCTTCCATTCATCAGTTATGGAGGATCTTCCTTACTGCTGCTCATGCTTTCAATGGGCATATTCCAAAATGTCGTTATGCGAATGAACTTGCTTGAACAGAAAGAAAAGGTCGTGTCCATCCCAAAAGATGAGATTGCGTCCTCAAAATAATCGTTCAAATACCCCCTGACATTTCTGTTCATGTCAGGGGGTCCCCTTCTCTATAAGGTTATGGAACTTCACATAAAAAAACAGGCAGTCGAGACCCGACCGCCTGTTTTTTTATTTATAATGGATACCGATTTTCGTAAAGCCAGAAATCAGACTGAGTAAAGGACAAAGCAGGCAGAAGAATGCAAATGGAGCATATTCAAGGGTTGAAACACCCAATACCTGTGTCAGGAATACACCGCAGACACCCCAAGGAACCAGAGGATTCACAACTGTTCCTGCATCTTCAAGTACCCTCGCAAGCGTTTTGGGCTGCAAGCCTAAATCTTCATATTTCTGCTGAAAGGCTTTCCCAGGCAGTATAACTGACAAATACTGTTCACCCACCAGGAAATTCACGCTGATTCCTGCAAATACAGTAGCGGAAATCACTTTCGCTACACTCGTCAATGAATCCTGGATCGCTTTTAATATAGAAGGTATGACTCCCAATTCGAACAATAGTCCGCCCATGGCCAATGCCAACAACACCATCGAAACGGAGAACATCATACTTTCAATTCCGCCCCGCGATAAGATTGAGTCAAGTTGATCCATTCCACTCTTGAGTACAAATCCGCCGTATAAAATATCTGCCAGTTTTGCAACCGTCAAATTAGGCGTTTGAATGAAAGCGATGATGGCTGCCGAAATGATTCCTGCCGACAATGTCGGAATGGCTGACACCTTTTTCAAAGCCATGATTAGAACGATGACAAACGGAATCAAACTCCATATGCTTATATTCGTTTCCATTTCCAAGGCTTTGGTCATGGCTTCGATTTCCTCAACACGAGCAACTTTGACATTCGGTGAAAGGAAGTAAAAGATGATAAGTGATATTAAAAAACCTGGAATCGTAGTCCAAAGCATATTATTAATATGTTCAAATAATGGTGCTCCAACCGTTCCAGATGCAAGGTTGGTAGAGTCGGATAATGGAGACATTTTATCCCCAAGAAATGCACCGGAAATGATTGCACCGGCTGTAATCGCCAACGATAAATCCATCGCCGCCGCCATACCTATTAAAGCAACGCCGATAGTGGCTGATGTTGTAAGTGAACTCCCGATACAGAGCCCAATTAGCGAACACACCAAAAATGTGATTGCATAAAAATATTCACCAGAAATCCAGTCAAACCCATAGAACATGATGGTAGGGATCGTCCCGCTTGCCATCCATATGGAAATCAGCATTCCAATGAAAAAGAATATATAAATGGCTCCCATACCAGTACCTGCACCTTTGACTATAGCCGCCTCCATAATTGAAAATGGCAGTTTCTTGATCTTCCCATAAACAAATAAGAAAAGGATTGCCGCTATTATTGGAATATGGGGGGCAAGTCCATAGTGTATGATACCAGTTGCAATGATTAAGAATAGAATGGCCAAAACCCCAATTGCTTCAAGTAAGGAGAGTTTTAGCTTTGCATCTTCAAGACGCATGATGTTTTTCCCCGCTTTCAATGTTGTATATTCTCTGAGGTAAGGCTAGGACCTTTTCACTCCTCACAATTACTGAAACGCTTTTAAGCACTAAAGTACTAGCTAAATATATAGGAGTTTCAGGAGATTGTCAAAGGAATAATTTAGTATAATTCGATTTTATCAGTGATACTTCTCTCCACTGATACAACGCAAACCATTACCAAGCTCCTTCCGATAGATATATGTTCAATTCATTCCATCATAATGACTTTTATGTGATTCGATAATTATTTGGGCTAATTGCAATGCCTTGGTTGTCTCATTGATCTTTACAAAATAATGAAACAGTTTTTTCTCATAATGATCGATCAGGACTATGTAGCCTGTTTTCCTGAAAAAGGGCAGAGCTTCTTCTTCTATTAAACGGTAGAATTTTTCTTCCTCTTCCTGGATTGCAAATAGATGCAATTGAAAATAAAAGGGTGGCATGCCATTATGTTTTCGGGCAAGTCTCAATCCTTTTTCAGCTAGGTCCGTGAGCTCTGTATCATTCAATAACTTTCCTTTTATCGCGTTGTTGATGTATCCATCCAAAAACATCGTGTAAAAAGGATTATCTTCATCAACGAGCAGAAGCGCCCTTTCGTATAATTTTCTTGCATCAGCAAACCTTTTCCTTCTATAACATTCGAAAGCAAGATTGTTAAGGAGCTTGGATTTTCGATCATATGCCTGACAAGCATCACACATCTTGATTAAGGAATCGTATTTTTTCTTGGTTTCCTCAAAGTCGTGCAGCTCCCTTGCGTTCAATTGAACACGCATCATCGTTTCGGTATCGATGATTCTTAGTACATTCAATGTTTTATGAAAATAGGCTAGGGCTTTTTCAGCATAATAGTATGATGCAATATTTGAATGTGTTGAATGGTGTGCCAGTGCAAGATGATAATAATATTCATTGTGATGGTATCCAGAATGATCAATGCTAGTAAGGATGTTGATGCAATCTTTGTATTGTCCGGTCAGGAAATAATAGATGCCCATGATATGTTTTAAATAATTGCGTTCGTACGATGAGAGCTGTGACTCTTTCCCTTGGATAATTTGTATCCTTTCAAACGCTTTCTCCGGAAGGTTCATGAATAGATGGTACCTTGAGAGGATTAAATTATAGGATGCATGAAAATCAGGAAGCTCTTTAAGCGGCTCTTCTTCTATTTCTTTTTTTAACCTAGCTGAGTCTTCCGTCTGTTGTGAAATCAAAGCATTCTGCCACTCATCAAGTTTTTGGCCCAATAGATGATATTTTCTGACCTCTTCTTTTATATTGATCTGCAGCCTCTCGGATAACAGGGTTATCATCTCTTTGGAATACTCGGTAATCCCTCGTTCAATCTTGCTTAAATGTGTAATGGAACAAATTCCTTGTACCAGCTCCTTTTGTGTCATTTGGGCTTTTTCCCGATAAAACTTAATGATTTTACCCTCCACCAAAAATTCCCCCATGCTAACTTTTTCCTCCAATTATAGCAAAATGGTAAAAGCCCCAGGAAAATATATTTTTCCTGGGGCAAATGCTATTGATTCGTTTCTAGTCCAATCAGGCGTAAAAAGTATTCCAAACCTTTATTGCCAATCTTTTCTTTCGGTACTTTATTTACTGGTGCATCCGGACCTTTCGTCAAGAAATTCTTCTCGACATATCTGACGTCGAATTCATCGACGGTACCGTCCTGGTTAATATCTTCCTTGATGATGGATTTATCCTTGATACCATATGCATCGACGACTTCCTGAATATCTTTTATGTCTATGACTTTATCTTTATTGATATCCCCCGCTAGGTTCAGATCTGGTCTGAGTCTTATATTCTGTCCTAATAGAGTTCCGTCTTTTTCTTTACCTGGAACGAAATTTGTATGGCTCTTGAGATGTGATGGCGTTTCGACGACAAGCGTATATTCCTGGTTAGATGCAGGGATCCCTTTGATCGAGAATTGACCCCAATCATCAAGTGTTCCCGAGTATTTTTTCCCTGCTTTGGATTGCGCATAAACTTTCACACCGATTTTTGTGATATTACCTGGCTTAATATATCCTTCCTCACTTAAAAACGCTTCTGGAGAAATCGATCCGTTCAAAGTTGAGTGCTTAGAAATGATTTTATATCGGTCAACACTGTAATATGGAAGATCGGTTGCAGTATTGCCCCCTTGTTTTATATAAGAAGCTTCTCCTACATCCATTCCCGCATATAAATGATAAAAGGTATCGTCGACAAGTTTAAAGGATACATCCAGTAGAGGCATATCTCCGTTTAAACCTTTAAATGCCTTTCCTGTCAATTCAGCGCCAACCTTGACTTCTTTAGATTGATTATCATCATTAACGACAGGTTTGGTTAAAGAAACATTTAACCCTTTTTCTTTTGCATATTTTTTTATTTTACTGGAAAGTTTAGCATTTTTAAATTGATAAAGCTCACCTTCATACTTGATCGTATATTCTCCTGAAAGGAACTGTTTTACATTATTGACTGATAAAGTCATGGTAAAGGTATCATCCTTTTTCAGCACTTCTTTATCATAGTTTGATGTGACATATTCAGTCCCTTCTTTTAAAAACACATAATCTTGAGGATTCATTGCTGTTGCCATATCTGTAGTTGCCAACCTTAGATAAAGTGCATCATTTGCAATATCACTTTCTTCGATTCCGAATTTCACATTTCCATCAGGATCGATTGGGAATTCCCTGCCAAAATATGCGTATTTGCTCGTGTCGTAAAACATAGTATTGGAAGTTTGGTCATAGTCCAAACCTTTCTCTTGAAGTACTTTTACTGTCGCATCATTGACATTTCCGTGTACATAGAAAGCCTTCTGACCATCTTCTTCGGTAAACATCGAGTCATTTATTTCATATACTCCTGGTTCTTTGTCCCATTTTACGTCTGGAGGGGTGTTATCGACTATTGCAGCAGTACCAGCTGAGTAAGTTTTTCCCGACTCATCACTTCCTATGAACTCTAGAGTGTAGTCCCCTTCTTGAAGTTTCTTATACGTATCGGAAATCGGATGCTCTGGATCGTTTGTAAATGGATATACATGACCAGTAAACGCAAAAAGAATATAATACGGTCTATCTGGTTCGAACCTAGAAGCATTTAGGCTCCCTACGTATCCTAATGGTTTATCTGACTTCGTATCTTTTAGGATAACATCCACTGTTTCCATTGGACTTTTCAGCTGAAACATAGCATTCATAAATGGGTTATAGTATTGCCAAAACGGGAAATCATTAGCAATGGATGGACTGTCCGTTTCAACGTAATCAATACCTTTATCCGTTACTGTGATCGAAAATGGAACTTGATACGTTTCTTCATCATTTTCAGAATTTGTGATGTGAAGGTACCCTTCATATGCCCCTTCTTTTGCATTTGCCGGTACGCTGATAGTTGGTTCAATTACTTTGGACTTACCTTTAGCCACAGTAACCGACTTACTCACTTTTACCTTTACGCCATTTGCATTGGCATCTTGTACACCTTTTATATTTTTATGGTATTCAACATCAATGGTATATTTTTTCTTTTTCCCCTTATTTTCAATTTCCACTTTTTTCGTGAGTTCAATCGCTTCATCATTGTCTCTTATATATTCCCGGCCAAATGCAAGTGAGCCCGTTTCCTCGTTAATTTCTGTCGTTTCATCACCTTCGACAATTTCGGTTTTATCCAATACTTTTATCGAAGTATCCACATGCACGGCATCATAGGCATCAATACGGCCGGCTCCAACTTCATTCACCGAATGATCTTTTTGTAAATCAACGGATGTATTCATGAGAGCTTCTTTCACATCAAACGGGTCATAATCCCCGTGTTCTTGTAATATTAATGCAGCGACTCCCGCAACATGCGGTGTAGCCATTGATGTACCTTGCATACGTCCATAGGATGATGTGTAATCAATCCCTTCATCTGGACTATTGATATATTCCGGCTCAGTGGAGAAAATGGCTACGCCTGGCGCTACAATATCTGGCTTAATATCGTAATTTCCGTTAACTGGACCTCTGGAACTGAAGTCTGCCAAATTATCTCCGACTGTTTTTGTATTCCCTGTATCTTTAAATGTAAGGGATCCATTTTCGATAGCTTTTAATTTTTCCCCATCTTCTTTGGTTAATCGAAAAGTAGGGATAAAGTCGGTTCCTTCCCCAACATATGAGGTGATTTCTCCATCCACATTGTTATAGATTATAATTGCTTTTGCCCCAGCTGCCTTTGCATTCTTTATTTTCACATCAAACGTAAGGGTTCCCCGTTCAATAAGAGCGATTTTATCTCGAACATCTTTTCCTTCAAAATCGCTTTCCTGTCCAATGCCGGCATAAACGACCGGAAACGATTGACCAGTTAAGTCTTCAATCCGATCCGAAAAGTTTTTGCCTAATAGTTTCATGTTTTCAAATGTATATTTTCCAGCACCAGCAGTTATGGTAGGGATCTTCATGGCAGAATCACTTGCCCCAACTGAAATGCCAAGGGCAGCTGTTCCAGGAGAGCCTAAAGTTTTCGCACCTGGCCCCGCATTACCGGCAGCAACAACGGAAACAACTCCAGAAAGCATTGCATTGTTGATCGCTACAGAAGTAGGATCAAGCGGATCATTGACAGATGATCCAAGTGATAGATTCATGATATCCATACCATCACTGACTGCTTTATCAATTCCTGCTATTACACCTTCATTGGAACCGGAACCATACGGTCCTAACACACGGTATGTATAGAGGTCAGCTTCAGGAGCAACACCTTTCACTGCATAATCCACTTCATTTGTTTTTGTTGCGGCGATCGTTCCAGAAACGTGTGTACCATGAGCTGTATAGTAAGCAGAACCACTGCTGGTGAATTCCGGTTGACCGGATGATTTCCAATTTTCATAGGTTGTCTCCATCGGATCTGCATCATTATCGACGAAATCCCAGCCCTTAACCGATGAAGGCTCAATGTCCTTAGGATTCTCACCTTCTTTACTTCGGTATCCTTTATATGCATTGGTTAAATCGGGGTGATTGTAATCGATGCCAGTATCAAGGACACCAACTTTAATCCCTTTTCCCTTTATATTTTCTTCATGAAGTTTATCTACTCCAATTTGAGGAATGCTATCAGCCATTTTTGGAGTGATCCCTTTTTCTTGAACCGGGAGCTCCAATTGGATTTTTGCATTATTCCAGATTCGTTTAACTGTCCCTGATTGAAGTAAATCTTTTACCGCAACTCCTGGCAACGTCATGGAAACGCCGTTAAATGCATGTTTATATTCTCTGTTTATCGCTAATTTACTGGAATCATACTTGGATAAATCTTTTTTCTTTTTCAAAGATTCAATATAGCTTTTAAATTCTTGATGTGACTGATCTACGTTATTTTTTGCAGAAGCAATCGTCATTTTTTTCCCAAGCACCGCTTGTTTTTTGACGGCGACCTGTGCAGGAGCTTGTTCGAACTCAACAATAATGGAAACCAGCTCCGGGCTATTTGTTTTTATATCTGGAGAAATGGTGAAGTTAGGACCAGCGTTCAGCTTCTGAATCGCTTGTCGTTGCTCCTTGGATAAGTTCGATAAAATGTCTTCAATATTTTTATGGGTAATCGTCACTTCTGGATTCTCCGCCAATGGATGAATCGAAAAGGTTGTAGATAGAAGAAGCCCGGCAGCGAGGGTGCCTGATAAAACAAGTTTCCCTTTAGAAAATTTCATTTTTCCATTCCTCCTTATTGTTTAGAAAATTTAGTATCTTCTGTTAAATAATAGAGGATAAATGGTATTGGTGTAAATTGGGGTAATGCTCTTGGTTGTATCTCCCTATGGTTCCATGATCTTTATGTTAAATATCATGACAATTGGAGTGGCAGGATGGATTTCATGGTTCCATTCCTAATTGGCATGAATCAAGTGTAGGACAAGCGAACTATAATGATAGAAGTAATTACCCCCACATTCCCACGAGAAAAGTCTGCTGAGGCCATTATGAGGCTCTCGGCACTAGTCGTTCCCTGTCTATAAGGTCACCCGTAAGGTAAGCGATAGTTATAGTAGAATTAAAATATCTCCAGATAATGAAAAAATCTCTTGTATTCATAACACACGGGGTTCGAGTTTGTAGACAAATGGGGGTCTATCTAAAATTTAAGACAAAGTAGATTGGAACGGAAGGTGCGAGACTCCTGCGGGAAAAACGCGTCCAAGGGAGAACCCACAGACGCAAAGGCGTCGAGGAGGCTCCCGGACCGCCGCGGAAAGCGAGTGCCTGTAGTGGAAACCAACGTTCGGTTTTTCACACAAAAAAACTTTAGAGAAAGGGGGGCTATCTAAAATTTAAGACAAAGTAGATTGGAACGGAAGGTGCGAGACTCCTGCGGGAAAAACGCGTCCAAGGGAGAACCCACAGACGCAAAGGCGTCGAGGAGGCCCCCGGACCGCCCGCGGAAAGCGAGTGCCTGTAGTGGAAACCAACGTTCGGTTTTTCACACAAAAAAACTGTAGACAGAGGGGGTCTATCTAAAATTTAAGACAAAGTAGATTGGAACGGAAGGTGCGAGACTCCTGCGGGAAAAACGCGTCCAAGGGAGAACCCACAGACGCAAGGCGTCGAGGAGGCTCCCGGACCGCCCGCGGAAAGCGAGTGCCTGTAATGGAAATCAACGTTCGAGTTTTCAAACAAAAAAAACTGTAGACTAACTTGATTTTCATCGAGTTTGTCTACAGTCTGAAGCCCGTGTATATAACACGGGCTTCTTCATTATTTCAAATCCATTGGATTATATAATTCCACATCAGGATTTTTATCTTGGAACCAACGAAGAGCAAACTCATTTTCAAATAAGAATGCATATTTATCAAACCGATCTTTAACAAGGATGCTTCTTGAGCTATGAAGATTTTCATCAAGCTTTTCATCTTCAGCCCAGCGTGTAATCTTGCTGCCCATGCGCTCCATCACGACTTCAACATTGTACTCGTTCCTCATTCGATGCTCGAATACTTCGAATTGAAGTTGCCCAACCGCACCAAGCAGATATTCTTCCATCCGGACCGTTTTGAAGAGCTGAATTGCCCCTTCTTGTACAAGTTGGTTAATTCCTTTATGGAAGTGTTTCTGTTTCATGACGTTTTTAGCTGTTACCCTCATGAATAGTTCCGGTGTAAACTGAGGCAGCCTTTCAAACTGAAACATGTCTTTGCTTGTTGTAATCGTATCGCCAATTTGGTAGTTACCTGTATCATATAAACCGATGATATCTCCGCTTACCGCTTCATTTACGGTGTTCCGATCATCAGCCATGAATTGAGTGGAAGAAGAAAGGTTGATTGGTTTTCCTGTCCTGCTCAGGTTGACGCTCATCCCACGTTCGAATTTACCGGAGCAAATGCGAAGGAAAGCGATCCGGTCACGGTGTTTTGGGTTCATATTCGCTTGGATCTTGAAAATGAAACCAGAAAAATCATTACTGACAGGGTCCATTTCACCTGACGTTGTCATCCGCGCTTGTGGAGCTGGTGCAAATTTCAGATAAGCATCCAAAAACGTCTGAACACCGAACGTCGTTAAAGCACTCCCGAAAAATACGGGACTAAGTTTTCCATTCGCAATGTTTTCTTCAGAGAATTGGTTACCCGCTTCCGTCAACAGCATGATTTCTTCCAAAGTTTGCTCATATAACTGGGAATCCTTAAGTTTATGATCCACTTCGAGTTCACCTTCGTCATTCAATGGAAGGAAACGCTCTTCCCCTTCCGTTTTGAACTGTTCAATCCGATTATTGAACCTGTCGTAAATGCCCACGAAGTCTTTTCCCATCCCAATCGGCCAGTTCATTGGATATGTTTCTATACCTAATACCTCTTCGAGTTCGGCAAGCAATTCTAGCGGCGTTTTACCTTGTCGGTCCATTTTATTGATAAAAGTGAAAATCGGGATACCCCTCATCCGGCATACTTTGAATAATTTAACCGTCTGATCCTCGATACCTTTTGCCGAGTCGATGATCATCACGGCGCTATCAACAGCCATCAGTGTACGATATGTGTCTTCACTGAAATCTTGGTGGCCTGGTGTATCGAGAATATTGACACGGAAATCATCATAATCGAATTGCATGACTGAAGATGTAACTGAAATTCCCCGTTGCTTTTCAATCTCCATCCAGTCACTTGTTGCATACTTCCCTGTTTTTCTAGCTTTAACTGTTCCGGCATCACGGATCGCGCCGCCAAACAGCAATAATTTTTCTGTCAAAGTCGTTTTCCCTGCATCCGGGTGAGAGATGATTGCGAAGGTCCGTCGGGATTGAACCTCGTCTTTTAAAGTAGTCATAAAATGTTCCTTTCATTATTGGAGTCATCAATAAAAAAATTTATAGGGGGTTCATTTGTATTATTTACATTGGAATGGCAACCTTTCTTTGTATGCAAAAATCCTGATCATACACAATATATGTAAGAAGAAATATATCATAAGGCTTAAACCTTGGCTACTCTGCATTCATTTCAATCAACCTTTCTATTTTAACACGATATGAAGGAAAGATGTAGAGGTGAATGAATCACCATAAGGGGTTTTGTTCAGATGGCAAAACAAAAGACGCTTAATCAGCGCCCCTTATCTTAATCCATATGGTTACCGTTCATTTATTCATGGTTTAACTTATTTACCTTGCAGGTTTAATCGCTTTTTGATTCCGCTTGTTCTTCCAGCGTTTTTTTACTTCCTTGAATATGATTGGAGCAGCAAAAATGAGGGCCCTTTTTAATAATTTCTTCATTTTTCATCAGTCCTTTCTTTCTTACTTATCCTATACCCGATTATTTTCGTGAAAAACTTTAATGCCAAATTGTTTTCCTATTCTCCACTCTAAAGGCTTTTCCTATTGGCCCGGTCAAATTTCAATCCAGGAAACTCCTGTGCGACAATACCGTTATGCTTCCCCTTATAAAACCTGTCTAATAATATTTTCCCTAATGGGAATGTATAAATTAATTCCATTTGTTTTATCCTTTATAAAGGTGGGTATATATTAAAAAAATGGAAATTGCCTCAAAAGAGGCTTTCACATATTATCAAGCATCTTCGTATGATGATTTTAACTTGAATAAGGGTGCTGGATAATGTGTGAAATTGATTTTTCCATCACGGTAAAATCATCACCATTAATATTTTTAAACTTTTTAGGAGGATTCATCGAATGACAGTAACAGGTAAAGTAAAATGGTTCAATAGTGACAAAGGATTTGGATTTATCGAAGTACCAAACGAAGACGATGTTTTCGTACATTTTTCCGCCATTCAAGGAGAAGGTTTCAAGAGCCTTGATGAAGGTCAAGAGGTTGAATTTGAAATCGAAGAAGGAAACCGCGGTCCCCAAGCTAAAAACGTCGTAAAACTCTAAAGCATAGATACACAAACATATTGATGGACAATGGAAAAGGATGCCGCCCAGATTGGGCGGCATCCTTTCCTTTATATGTTATATGTACAAGCGACATATTCACGTTATCTTTCATTAAAATGATCCAAAATGAAGCCGGGAACATGTTCGCCGGAAAAACTCTTGATGTCCACATCTCTGCTTTCTTTATAATAAAAGGCAGCTGAGTACTCCCCGCCCCAATCGATTTGGGCACTATCAATGGCCGTCTCGATTTCCGAAGCGGTCTTAATTTTCAAGCGGTTTGGCTGTTGTTCAATCTGCTGTGCGATTTCACTTTCAGAAAACGAATGATAAACTTTCGAATCGGTCTTCGCAACCAGTATATAAGAGACATCATCAACCATTAACCTTGCTTTTTCCGATTGTCCGGTACTTTCCATCCATTTTGAAAACTGAGTATATGAAGAGTCCCAATTCATATAAATGGTTTTGTCATTATGCAAGAGAATGTCGATGGAGGCATAAGCACCAAAAGAAGATGTCATTTGGTCGAACGATTGATTATTCAGATCCTCCGACAATGCGTTTACGGCTGCTTCCAGCTGTTGACCGTCCGTGATCGTTATTGATTTGTCCACTTGTCCGCTCGCCGTTATCTTGATTTTGGATACGTCATCAGCAGAAACATTCAATAACTCATTAACCATTTCTTTATATTCATTCGACTCATAAATTTTCGCCAATAGCGGTTTGTATGAGTCGTAGTTTTGCAAATGATACTCCCTTGCTAACCGTTTTCCATTCTTGAGTTCATACAGCAGGAATACGGATTGTCCATCATTCAATTCACCAATGGAAACCTTTTTACCCTTATCGATAATTTCCTGATGCAATAACCTGATCGCCTCTATATTTTCCTTCTCTTTAAGATAATTGGAAGCGTTATCCGATGTGTCACCATCTTCAAAAAATAAAGGAGAATTGCCAATATAAATTTGGCTAATCATTTTTTCATCAGGAATCTTGGCCTTATACTGAAGGGGATCTATTTTTATAATGAGTGCCATCACAATGATAGCCACTATAAATGCTGCATAACCTTTCTTGTTGACCCGTATTCGCCAAGTCTTTTGCAGGACCATTTCCCCTAAATAATATCCAAGTAAAGAACCGACGGTATATCCGAAGAAAATCCACCCTGGTTGGCTTGTCGTTTCGCTAAAATACAGTCCTGTAAACAGCATCATGCATAATGTCAGGCCGAATTTAAATAATGGCTTAATCTTCGGATAAACAAATGCCTGCGATACATGCTCCAGCTTTCTCCTCTCATAGAGAAAAAGAGAACTAATTAGAAAAAGTAAGGTTAATATACTATAAATTAAAGTATTAACAGATAAAAAGTCTATTTTTTCCATCTCCGTTGCTGCTAATAAGGGGGAGATGCCCTTCATATTGGAGCTTAGATAATAATCTGCAGAAAATCCTGCTATCAAAAACTTCACATTGGCTGCAAACAGTACAAACAACCCCACCGGCAAAGCAAGAAAAATATAGGTCAGCAGTCCTTGAAAGGCTGATAATCCCGTCACCATGCCAATTAAAACGGCAACAGAAAAGATCAAAGCTTCCAAAATAAATGTAGTCCCCATCCATGACCATATATCAGGCATGGTATATAGCGTTTCTATATCAATTGCCGAGTGGAATAGTATCAAAATTAAACCTGTAAATAATATCGGCAAACCCAAGAAGCCAATTCCCGTCCCAATCATATGAATGTAGATGCTGCGTCTAGTAATCGGTAAACTATGAATAAAGTCAGAGGCTTGTTTCACTTGTAAAAACCGAAAAAGGAAGATGGCAAGTAATACTGGAATAACGATGACCAAGACAAACTGTATCATCTGCTGACAGGAAAAGAGGTTTTCAAATTTCACATATTCATTGTTCTCATTCAAGATAATCGCTAACATTTCCAAAGGCAGCGCAAATATGAGGCCGACGAGATACAGGAAACCAATCCAGCCAGTGCTTCTGAAAATATAGATAATCAATTCTCTATTAAACCAGGTTATTCTGGATGACATAACCGATATCCCCCATTTCATAAATGAATATCTCCTCTAGAGTAAGGGGGAGAATATCTAATATTTCTGGCTGAAACTGATTAAAGTGCGATTTAATCATGGATTCTTTACCTTTAACGATGCAAACGATCACGCTGCCGCGTCTTTCCTTGTTGAGAATTTGAATTCCGTGGTATAAACCGTGGGGAATTTTATGTTTAAAGGCGATTTGCACTTTGTGTACATCAGCTTTTAAGTCATTCAAATCCTTTTGGATCACAAGCTCACCCCTATGTAAAATCCCTACATGATCGGCTAAATCTTCAATTTCCCGGAGATTATGGGACGATAGTAAAATCGTCATATCCCTTTCCGATACATCCTGAATCAACAACTGCCTCACATTTTTACGCATGACCGGATCTAACCCATCAAACGGTTCATCCAGGATGAGAACTTCCGGCATCGTCGAGAGTGCGAGCCAAAAAGCAACCTGTCTTTGCATACCCTTCGATAGTTTATGTATTTTATTTTGTACGGGTATCGGAAATACTTCCTGTAATTGATAGAAACGGTCTTGATTCCATTCACTATAAATATGGCTATAAAAACTTGCCATTTGCATGATCGTATAGTTAGCCAGGAAATAAGGCGTATCAGGAAGGAAGAAACAACGATTTTTCACTTCACGGTTTTCAAACACGTATGATCGATCAATTAGAACTTCTCCTGCATCCTGTATCAGATTGCCTGAAAGCATTTTTAATAAAGTCGTTTTCCCCGCCCCATTTGAACCTAATAACCCGAATATGGAGCCTTTTTGTATGACCAAGGTGACGTTTTTGATCGCTTCTTTTCCTTCATATAATTTACTCACCTGTTTTATTTCAATCATGAATCTCCCCCCTTTGCCAATGGACTGATTTCCTTTATCAATCTATAAATTTCATGTTTATCGATTCCGATATAAAGAGCTTCAGCGAGTACCCTTGAAAGCTCGTTTCTGATCTTTTCTTCTTTCAATGAATTTTTCAAGGATTTAGGAGGAGCCACGAAATTCCCTTTGCCTGGTAATGTATATATAAACCCGTCAGATTCAAGCTGCTTGTACGCTTTCTGGATCGTATTTGGATTGATGGTCAATTCCTGAGCCAATATTCGAATAGATGGTAGCTGATTATGTTCCTGTAAAACTTCATTGATCATTAGTTCCTTTAACTTATCCATCAATTGCTCATATATCGGCTTTCCATTTTGAACATCCAGCTCAAACATCATAAACCCTCCTTGCAAATGGGTGTATTACATCTCCTAATACAGTAAATTATAAAACAATATCTTCCAATTTAAAACCAATTTAAAACCATTTTCACACAATACTTTTCATAAACTCGCTTTCATTTTGTTTAACAAGACTTACAGGAGGGAACTAATGATAGTAAGAATAAACAAAGGAGTTGTTTTCATTGAAACCATTATACACAGCTACAGTTGCCGTACAAGGCGGTCGTGAGGGACATGTTAAATCAGAGGACGGGATTTTGGACTTCGATGTGAGATCACCGAAGGAATTAGGTGGTTCCGGTGAGCGCGCCACAAACCCGGAACAATTATTCGCAGCCGGTTACGCGGCTTGCTTTGACAGTGCCTTGAATCTTGTTCTGCAAAAAGAAAAGAAAAAAGTCGATACTTCCGTGACGGCAAATGTCACGATCGGTAAAGATGAGGATGACGGCGGCTTTAAATTGGCTGTAAGATTGGATGTTTCTATTCCCGACCTAAGCAGGGAAGAGGCTGAAGACTTCGCCAAAAAAGCACATATGACCTGCCCCTATTCAAAAGCGACTCGCGGGAACGTCGATGTCACCTTGATTTTGGTATAAGATTATGCAAGGGAATGGATACGCCATTAAGGCCGGCTCCATTCCCTTTTTTCTTAGTTCACTTCTTCCAATCCCTTCATTTTCAAAAGAAAGCCCAGACCTATTACCGCCATGATGATCAATGAGCCCAATGCCATCCTGCTCGCCAATGTACCGAGGTCATGGAATACCAACGTTATTGTTCCATATAAAAGCGGACCGATTATTGAAGAGACTTTTCCTGAGAATGCAAATAGTCCAAAAAATTGCCCCCTCTTCTCATCCGGGGTCAATTCAATGATATATGTCCGTGATGTCACCCACATCGAACCAAGTGAAATGCCGAACATACTTCCGGCAACCCAGAACCATAGAGCGGTTTGTGCAAAGACCGCTATAAATAAAGCAACCAAAAGCAGAACACCCACATATGTCACAGCTAGCCGCGGCCCCTTCGACTGCGTGATGTATCCAAACAGAAACGATCCGGCAATACTCGATACTGTCGAAACCAAGTAAAGCAAAATGAATCCGCTTGAGGAAAATCCAACAACAGTCTTGGCATATATGGCCATCATGCCGATAGTGGTCGCAATTGCATCATTTAAAAAGAAATAAGCAATCATGAATGTAAAAACCGATCGATGGGATTTCATCTCTTTAAATGTGGATTTAATTTCCTTATAACCGGATAAAAAAGGTTGTTTCGCTTTTTGCTGTTTTGGAGACTCTTTTAAAAAAAAGAACAATGGAAGGGAAAAAACCAGAAATAAAATGGCCGTGGGAATAAAGGCTTCATGTGAACTCCCTTTACTTATGAATGGATAGATGGACAGGCCCACTAACGTTCCAAGGTAGCCTACCGCCACGCCAAATCCTGATATAAGCGGCAATTGCTGTTTCGTGCCTAAATCACTCATCATCGTATCATAGAAAACAAGACTCGAATGATAGAAAAACTTTGCTATCACAAATAAAAGAATGACGATCGCCAAGGAAATTGGAATGCCAAGAAGCTTCCCATCGAACGGCGCCCCTCCAAATACCCCCATTAAAAATGTACATACAACGGAAATGAGTGTGAAAATCATAATGTATTTTTTCATTTTTCCCGTTCGATCGATCATGACACCGAACAGCGGGGAAAACAAAACTAGAAACAAACTGGCAATCGCATTTGCGTAGGAGATGAAGGTACTGGCAATCTGATCAAGAACGGCATTTTCCCCAATCTGTTCCTGGAGGAAGAATGGAAAGAAAATCGTATTGATATTAGAAGAAAAAATCGTATTGGCAAAATCGTAAAACGCCCAAGACAGAATGGGCAGGGAAAAATATAAACCAAAATTCCCCCTCGATTTTTTAGACTTCGGTTTCACCTGCAACTCCATCTGCTTTCCCCCCTTATTGATACTTAAATTATATGTATTCCATACCTCTCCAATAAATCCTTTAAGTCGGGATTATAACATTGTGTAAAACATGATTTTTCCCTGGCTAACATGTAAAATTGTGAAATGAGGCTGTCCTGAAAACTTCTTTATATTCTTTCTAAAGAATATTTAAGAATTTTAATTCCTAAAAGGAGTGTGAAAGATGATTGCATTTTTTCTTATTATCTTGGTAACCATACTTGTCCTGTTCGCCATCTATTCTAATCGAACAAAGGGTGTTTTCCCTGAGGACTTCAAAATGCATCATTCACCACTTAAAATTGGACATCGCGGTGCATCTGGATATTGCCCCGAGAATACAATGGCATCTTATAATAAAGCTATTGAATTGGGAGCTGATTTCCTGGAAGTGGATATCCATCTTAGTAAAGATGATGTACTTGTGGTTCATCATGACCCAACTCTGGATCGAACCACGAACGGCAAAGGGAACATCCGTGATTACACGGCTGCCGAATTAAAGGAACTGGATGCAGGAAGCTGGTATCATTCCCGTTTTAAAAACGAAAAAATTCCTTTATTAAGTGAGGTATTGGAAAATTTCGGATCAAAAGTCGGAATCTTAATCGAATTAAAACATCCATCTGCTTATCCCGGCATTGAACGGAAACTTGCAGAAGAATTAGGAAAATTCCATGAATATTCAACAAGTGAAAATAGGATAATGGTTCATTCGTTCGATATGGAATCCATGAAAAGGTTTCATCAATTAATGCCAGACATACAAGTGGGCGTTTTGATAAAACGGCGAATTAATGACCAAAAATTAAAGGAGATTGCCGAGTTTGCATCATTTTTGAATCCAAAGCAAACGATTTTGAGTACGAAACTGCAAATGCGAATCCAAAAGCACGGGATGAAAGTATATACATGGACCGTCAACAATAAAAAACAAATCCGCATGTTCAAAAAGATGCAGTTAGATGGGATCATTTCTGATTTTCCTGATTATTTTTTTGATTGAATCATTGAATGAATTTGCCTTCTTCACTCTAATAAGGGTTACAGAAATTTTTATAATCATGGTTCGGGGTGAGACCATTCCGAACCTCCTTCTTAAAAAACTTCCCCGTTGTTTTCAGCCGGAGCACTTTTGTTGGGGTTCAGGCATTTATTCGACCCACACCCCACTTTATTCGACCGTTCACCATTTTATTCGACCTACACCGTACTTTATTCGACCGTTCACACACTATTTTCGACCTACACTGCACTTTTTTCGACCTACACCGCACTTTATTCGACCGTTCATCATTTTATTCGACCTACACCCCACTTTATTCGACCGTTCACCATTTTATTCGACCTACACCCCACTTTATTCGACCGTTCACCATTTCATTCGACCCACACCCCACTTTATTCGACCGTTCACGCATTTATTCGACCTACACCCCACTTTATTCGACCGTTCACGCACTTTTTTCGACCTACACCCCACTTTATTCGACCGTTCAAGCACTTTTTTCGACCTACACCCCACTTTATTCGACCGTTCACGCATTTATTCGACCCACACCCCACTTTATTCGACCGTTCACGCATTTTATTCGACCCACACCCATTTTATTCGACCCCCTTTTGTCCACAACTGAACAATCCGCTAATGCGGATTGTTATTTTAATAACAATGAAAGAATTGTATCTCATGCGCGTCCGTTCCATAATATGCCCATCGCTGTTGACTTCGTCTCCATCGATAACCTGCCACGGAATTATAGCCGACATATGTGGGGTAAAACCAAAATGAGCGGCCATTTTTAAGCCAAACATACGTATGTTTGTATAAACACCCTTTCATTGAATCAGTGTCCATTGCCTTAGACATTCCATCGTGAAGTTGTGGAGTGAATAATGGCGGAGCTATATGAGGCGGGCCTCCTCCGTGCGGCGGCCGCGGCGGCGGATGGTCCCCATAGGACGGGCCAGGCGGGCCAGGAGGAGTCCTTACATCCATTATCTGTTTTGGATATGGAATCGCCAAGAAATCATTATCCATGTTTCGGAGATGTGCATTTTGATAGATATTTTCAGTACCGTTATGGTGTTGATAGAATGAATTGTATGGTTTCATACTTTTTCACCTCATAATTGAACTTTCTTTTATCCGTATGTAGACGAACGGCCATATGTGCATTTTCATTCCTAATTACTGTCTCTACTTTGTGGTTCTATCGAATCTTTAAACGGAAAATAATGCGTCAGAAAATATTCCCTGTTTATTTTTTGAAAAAATCCCTGTATTTTTTAGCTTTCTTGCACTAGAATTTGATATAGTGTTCTTAATGATTTAAACTCAATAAAGTCAAAAGTCATTTCAGGCCCTGAATCATTGTGGGAGGCCAAATTTTCTTATCTTAGAAAAAACGAGGGATTCCTATGTGGGAATTATTATTAGAATTCGATTATCAGACCGTTCGCCATGCGGTATGGGCAGGTTACTTATTTACCTTTGTCTTTCCACTGGCTGCGTTTTACTTCTTAAATAAAAAGCAATCGCTCTTGAACGACAAATATCAAGCTTCCGTTCATACAGATAAAAGTAAATCCCCCGTTCATGCGGGCAGCATTTTTGACTGGCGCGGTGCACAGCGCTTCTTCACATTTATCCGGCAAAAGGATTCACCAGATGATTCCGATGAGCCAAGCTTCCTTCTCTTTGTTTAACCACTAACAATTTGAGGAGGAAATTATATTGAAGAAGAAAAACATGTTTTTAATTGCAGTACTATTTCTGGCAACGACCCTATTGACAGGATGCTCAGCAGCAACGAGCGGTCCATTTCATACCGCTTTGGTTAACCCTATGACAAAAATGTTGGAATTTAATGCTGATTTATTTAATGGCAACTATGGTTTAAGCATCATCATGATGACATTTTTGATTCGCCTTGTCTTGCTTCCACTGACTGCCAAGCAATATAAAACACAGCTTAGCATGAAAACGAAGATGAATGGGCTGAAACCAGAAATGACTGCAATCCAGCAGAAAATCAAAGAGACGAAAGATCCAGCTAAACAAAAGGCCCTTCAACAGGAAATGATGCAGCTTTACCAAAAGCATGGAGTCAATCCTTTAAACATGGGCTGTTTGCCGCTCTTAATTCAAATGCCGATTCTAATGGGCTTTTATTATGCGATCCAAGGCTCACATGAAATTGCGACCCATAGTTTCCTTTGGTACAGCCTTGGTCAGCCGAATATTGCCATGGCGATTATTGCTGGTGTCATTTATTACTTCCAATCGGTCATTTCCATGAGACAAATGCCGGAGGAACAGCAGAAACAAATGAAGATGATGAGCCTGCTCTCACCAGCAATGATTTTATTCATTTCTTTCTCCGCTCCTGCTGCTTTGCCGTTATATTGGTCAATCGGAGGTATATTCATGATTGTTCAGTCCATCGTGCTTCAGCGAATATATAAAAAAGACCATGCCGGTGTTCCCGCTGCAAATGAAACGGTTATGAAAAAAAGCTAATCCAATTGGATTAGCTTTTTTTTCATAAAGTTAAATTTTCGGCGAGTAATTGCTAGCCTTGATGGAAAGTGGATTTTCAGGGCGAAATTCACTATTTTATTTCTTCGGCAATGGATTTGTTGATACCTTTTCGAAAAACTTCTCTACATATTCGAAATCCGTGTAAAAGAACAATAATAGGTCACCCGGTTGTGATGTTTCCCACGCTTTTACGAATGCGTCCAATTCATTAGGTTCGATTAAGGTCCGATCTTTTTGTAACCCTGCTTCTATGGCAGCTTCCTGAAGCAGTCTGGCTACTTCGAACGGCTCCCTGCCCCGCAAATCATCGTCTTCTTTAATGATGAATAGATCAGAATTCATGGCCGCCTCCTTGGAGAGCCTGATTAGCTCTTCATCAATACGGTCCCCAGGTCCTGCCAAAACAGTGATAAGACGATTTTTGTTATAGGCACTGACCGTTTCGAATATGGCCTTCAATCCTGCTTCATTATGGGCATAGTCGATGATGATCGTGCGCTCTTTCAACTTTTTTAAATTGAAACGTCCTTTGGACAAATTCGTATCAGGCATAAATGTGGCAGCCTTCCTTCGTAGTTCTTCCATTGAAATGCCTTGAGTCTCGGCTGCGGCTAACGCTTGAAGTAAATTGGCGATATTATGACGTGCCATGCCGGAAATCGTTATTGGAATCTTGGTGCAATCCATAAATTGTCGGATGACACCATCAGATGAATGACAGATTACACCTTGTTCATTGACGTACCAAACTTTACATCCCCCATTTATCGCAGCCTTCACGTGAGGCTGGGTGGCATCAGTAGAGGTGTAAATGACCTCTCCATCTGTATGAGCGTTCATGGCTGCTACATTCGGATCATCTGCATTCAGCACACAATAGCCTGTTTTCATTACGACTTCGGCTACCAGCCTCTTTAATTTAATGAGATCATCCAATGTATCGATTCCATCATGGCCGAGGTGATCCTCACTTACATTGGTAATGATCCCCACATCACATTTACGAAAAGCAAGACCTTCACGAAGAATCCCTCCCCGGGCCGTTTCCAATACGGCTACATCAACTTCAGGATGGGCCAATACCATTCTTGCACTGACCGGGCCACTGCAGTCACCTTGATCCATTACCTCATCGCCGATATATACTCCATCTGAATTCGTCATACCCACCTTTGTATTTTCATTAGAAAGAAAATAATGAACCAATCGGGTCGTTGTCGTCTTTCCATTTGTTCCGGTCACTGCGATGATCGGTATAGCTGCCTCTTCCCGAGTCGGAAATAAATAATCGACAATGGCCTTGCCTACATCCCTTTTTTTCCCTTCGCTCGGATAATGATGCATTCGAATTCCCGGAGCAGCATTCACTTCAATAATCGCAGTCCGTGAATGTTCGATTGGTTTGGATATATCCTCACAGATAAAATCGATTCCGGCTATATCCAGACCAACCGCTTTCGCGGCAGCAACCGACATATTTTTAATGGTGGGATGAACCTGATCCGTTACATCGATTGCCTTTCCACCAGTCGAAAGATTTGCATTGCCGACAACTTGAACCAATTCCCCTTGATTCGGAATGGTATCGAGCGTCCGATTCGATTTTTCCAAGTAACACGTCACGGTATGTGTAAGCGGGATCTTTGACATTGGCTTCTCATGTCCTTCTCCCCGCAAATCATTACAATTTTCCTTTTCTATCAATTTACGTATCGATTCCTTACCGTTGCCAATAACAAAGGGAGGAAGCCTCAAACTAGCGGCTATAAGTTCACCGTTGACTATCAGTAACCGATAATCATGTCCTTCAATATGCCGTTCGACTATGTACTTCTCCACATGCGACTCCAAACAATTGATTACATTGAATAGTTCATCCTTATTTTTGATATGGGTGATGACGCCCTGCCCCTGCCTCCCATTGTACGGTTTAATGACCAGCGGAAAACCCAGCCTGTCCGCCGAGGCAAAGATATCTTCGATGGAATGGGCAACTTCCCCTTCAGGTACAGGGAGTCCACACCCTCTTAAAATTGATTTGGTCAATGATTTGTCACATGAATTCTCAACGGCAATATTCGAAGTCTGGCTGGAAATTGTCGCCTGGACATACTTCTGCCTTGTACCGGTTCCTAAACGTAGTAAGCTTTCATCACCCATTCGCTCGACAGGGATACCTTTTGCTTGTGCTGCTTTAAAAATGGCTTCGGTACTTGGCCCCAGTTTATTTTTATAATATAACTGCTCTATTTGTTTTACATAAGATTGTACATTTATATGCTTTTCACCATTCAGGATGGCTTCCGCTATATCTTTTGCTGCTAAAAAAGCTTGAAGACCTGAGTGAGGCTCCTGATAGTCAAAGGTCACATAATAGAGGCCCTTCTTTTCCATCATTATCGTTTTTCCACGAATGGCTTCGATTCCGGCCAGGTTTTGAAGCTCAATCGTCATATGCTCCAATATATGTCCCATCCATGTTCCTTTTCTCAGCCTTTCGGCGAAACCGCCTCGATACCCTTTTGAACATGTGTGGCTTCCCAGGTTCGGGAGTGCCTTTAACAATTTTTCATTGAATCCAGATATTGAATCAGATGGTTTCTGTTCCAGTTCCCCTATATCCAATTCAATGCAAATCGTCGGTGTATAAGCAAAATAATTGGGTCCTTTTAAATAACGGACTCGATTGATTATCATTGTTGGATCCCCTTTTTCATCAACAATTTCCTTGCAAGCAGATCAAAACGGTATCCTCTGGTTAGTGCATGTAGGTTAAATCCCGAAAGGGTCAACTCTTCACTGCCATTATCAGAAGATGTGATATTGATATAGTCACTTGTGCTGCCATCAAGCACCAATACTTGATGTTGGCCAACTACTTCAAAATGACCGTCTTTAACTAAAATTGCTGTATTTTCATCAATGCCAATACCCATAATTTCCTTTTTCCCTGCTATCGCACTTAACAGGCGGTCAAATCGGCCACGCTGGGAAAAATGTTGATCGATTATCAAATCGTCAAGGAAGCCGAAACCCATCCCAATCTCAACCTTTAACTTATTGTCATTCAGCATCGTGTCAGCAGCAATGATCATATGCTTACCTAAAATGGAAGCACCAGCACTTGTCCCTGCTATCACCATTCCTTTATGCCAGGCTTTAGAAAGGGCATCGTGGAATTTGGTTTTTCCAATCAGCTCAAACAATCGGCTTTGGTTTCCCCCTGAAATGAAGACGGCGGAAAAAGATGTCAGCTGTTCACAAATTGCTGGGTCATCTGCATCCTGCCTTGAATCCAGCTTGATCACTTCCACCCTGCCCACGCCTAAATCCCTGAAAATCTTGATATACTCTGTACTCACTTCCTCAGGAATTTCACTTGCTGTAGGCAATATTCCTATTCCGCCATCCCTATTACGGGTTGCAAGCTCGACAAATTTATTTAATACTTCACCTTCAAGGCACTTATCCTCTGCCCCGCCAATGATAAGTAATTCACCACAATTCATTCATCATACTCACCTTTACAAATGGATTAACATCATGAAATTGCTCAAAATAGAACACATAATGACTAGTATGGCAACTTCTATCAATCTTCATTCATAAAAATGGGAAACTGTAGAATTTTGTTTAACTTAATGAAAAGAGAGGAAAAGTAATAGAGTAAAAAAATAAAAGGAGTGTGCAAAAATGAGCGAAAACCAAATTAAAGAAAAAGTATTGAACATCATCCGTGATCATAAAATAGGAGTTTTATCTTCAGTTGAAAACAACAAACCACATTCACGCTATATGACATTCTTTAACGATGATTTAACTTTATACACACCAACGAGTGGAAAGACGGAAAAAATTGATGAAATTGAAAAGAATCCTAATGTTCATATCCTGATCGGCTATGATAATAAAGGATTGGGCGATTCTTACCTGGAAATCTCAGGTACCTCGAAAATAAACGATTCACAGGAACTGAAGGATAAATTATGGAATGAATCCTTTGAAGATTGGTTCGAAGGTCCGAAAGATCCGAATTATTTAATCCTGCAAATTAAGCCGGAAAGCATCCGATTGATGAACAACAACGGTGAACCTCCACAAGAATTATCATTGTAAATCTTTATTTTTTGTACTTACGCCAATTGACGAGTATTACGCTCAAACTCATGGGTAAATGACCAAAATTCACGAGTAAAACACCAAAACTCACAAGTATTTGATCGAAATTCACGAGTATTACTCCAAATCAGGAGTAAATGACCGAAATTCACGAGTAAAACATCACAACTCACGAGTATTTGATCGAAATTCACGAGTATTACTCCAATTCACGAGTAAATGACCGAAATTCACGTGCATTTCACTAACACAGTACTATACTAAAAATAGCGCTATAAAACAGTTAAAAGCCCGCACATGAGTGCGGGCTTTTTTCACGATTACACCAGCTCTGATTGGATATAGTGCAAAATCAGATTGGCTGTATGCTTTAATGAAGAAACATGTGTCCGCTCGAAGGCATGTGAGGCATCGATTCCCGGTCCGATCAGACCATGTACGACATCATATCCTGCCCGGATTGCAGCAGAAGCGTCCGATCCATAATATGGATAAATATCGACGCGGTAGTCGACGGCATTTGCTTGGGCAAGTGAAACTAAATGCTGACGCAGTTTATAATGATATGGACCTGAGGAGTCTTTTGCGCAAATGGATACGCTGAATTCATCCGTCGATTGTCCATCGCCGATCGCGCCCATATCGACTGCTAGATATTCGACTGTTTTCTCAGGGATATTGGAATTTCCGCCATAGCCGATTTCTTCATTGTTGGAAATCAGGAAATGGGTCGTATATGCCAATTTTATTTTTCCTGCGGAAATGAGGTCAATGATATGAAGGAGGATGCCAACGCTAGCTTTATCATCCAAATGCCTTGATTTCAAAAAGCCTGTATCCGTCACTTCCACTCTTGGTTCAAAGGAGACAAAATCTCCAACAGAAATGCCAATGGCCTCTGTTTCCGCTTTAGTCTTCACGACAGCATCTATCCGGACCTCAATTGTCTCATCATCACGCTTGGCATCGCCGGCATTTTTATATACGTGGACAGAGGTCTGATTGATTAAAATGGTCCCGGTGATAATGGTTCCGTCAGCTGTATGGATTTTACAATACTCCCCTTCCACTGAGTTCCAGCGGAAACCGCCGATCATTGTCAATTTAAGACGGCCATTCGCCTTGATTTCCTTTACCATGGCCCCCAGTGTATCGACATGGGCAGTCAGCAAACGATGTTTGCCATCATTTTCGCCTTTCAATGAAGCAAGCAATGCCCCTTTATTCGTGATCTTGTAAGGAACCTTCCTCTGCTCCATGAAATCAGCCGCGTATTTAATGGCTTGCTCTGTATAGCCGGAGGGGCTGGGTATGGACACCAATTCTTTTATGTAAGATACAATTTCTTTTTCTTCGATCACACTCATGCGTATCATCTCTCCTTTCCTCTTGCTTCATTATATCTTTTTATGGCAACTTTTAACATATTTAAAGACCGCCAAAAGGCGGTCCTTTAATGATTTAACTCATAAAAGCCAGGACAGGCAACATGGCCATAACTATTGTTGAAATTCCATATAACGCTAAGTTCTCCATATTCACTCTTCTTTTCCACTTATCGCGCCATACTTTGTATCTGTCCATATCTTCGTTCCTCATAAAAAAACCTCCTTCATGATGAAAGTTCAACTTACTTCAACTGTCTTTGTTTGTTGGACATTTCCTTCATATATTCCAAGAAGGCAATTCTCTTTTCGTCTGGATAGGCTACAATGTCTGCAATGATTTCCTCTTCGAGAGGTTTCAGTAAGCGGCCAACCGATTCAGTAAACAATATTTCTAACTCTCTCTTTGTTTCATTAGGATTTCTCACTTCCATCAATATCACCCTTCCAATTACTTACTATTATCTATATAACCTTTATCCTCTACATTGAAACGCAAAAAAATCGACCGCCCATAAAGGCAGCCGATTGTCATCAATTAAATTATTTCGTTACCCCGACATTATGCCACTGATATTGGCGGCCAGCGAGATAATCATAACCTGTCACACGTTCATTCACTCCCGCCAATTGATAACGGAATAATGTCGGAATGACCGGAACCTCTTCATGGATCAATTCCTGCCACTCATTATACGTATCGATTCGATATTGATCATCGAAGGCTTCCTCTGAAATCCCTTTAGCAAGAAGCTCATCATTTTTTTCACTCACCCAGCGGGTATAGTTAAATTCTGCAGATCTGGACCAAATTCCTGATGGATCCGGATCGGAAGCGACACCCCATGCAGCTGAATATACATCAACTTCATCATTATCCTTTTTCAGCAGGTCATAGAATGAATTGAACTCATGCAGCCTTCCATCCTGCAATTCGACGTCCAAACCAACTTGTTCCCATTGCTGGATATAATATCTTGCTAGTGGCTCAGAAACATCGGAACCGCTCATGGAAGCAAAATTGATCTTGAACTCTTTTCCGTCTGCATCTTCACGAATGCCATCGTTATTCGTATCTACAAAACCTGCTTCATCCAAAAGTTTTTTAGCTTTTTCAGGATTATATTCATATGCTTTTACATCTTTATTGTTATATTTAAAGTTCGGTGTAATGACAGAGTTGGCAGGGAAGCGAAGGCCCTTGAACATCTTTTCGCCAACTTCTTCATTATTGATGGCATATGCCATTGCCTGACGAAGGCGTTTGTCACCGAATTTCGGGTTCTCATCCATAACGTTTTCTTCTTTTTCCTTATCATAATGACCGAAGTTGAAACCAATATAGGAATAAGCCAATTCCACTTTCCCCAATAATTCGATGTTATCCAATTCCTTGGCCTGATCATATTGCTCAGCCAGGACCTCCGCTACATCGAGGTCACCATTTTCAAGTGACTTGACGACAACGGCCGGATTCACGACTTTTAATGTGACACTGTCCAATTTAGGTTCACCGCGGTAATAATCTTTATTCGCTTCGAATTCGACCGCTTCCCCTTGAACGATTTTCTTCACTTTGAATGGTCCAAAACCAATCGGATTTTTACGGATTTTATCCGAAGATTCCAAATCTGCAATTGGAACATCTTTTAAGTATTCTTTATGAAGCGGGTATGTCCATAATCCAGTCGTGACGGAAGGATTCGCTTTTTTGAAAGTGAAAGTGATTTTCTTGTCGTCGACTTTAATGCCTGAAATCTTATCCGCTTTCCCTTCATGATACTCCTCCATACCCTCGATTAAAGCCATTTGTTCATCATAGCGTACACCTTTGTAATCCTTGCTTCCCAAGACAAGGTATGCATATTCTAAATCAGCGCCTGTCACTGGCTTTCCATCATGCCAATTTACATTATCCTTAATCGTCAGCGTGACCGTTTTATGATCATCCGAAATCTCATAGGAAGCGGCACCTTCATTCGTGAAAACATAGTTTTCGTCTGTATCCAATAAATCTTCATCAAAGAATGTGATAACTTGGTTATCAGGCTCGCCTTGATAGAAAACTTTGTTTAATATCCCTTCAAACGGGGTATCGGATACCAATCCATATGTCAAATGGCCGCCTTTAATCGGCTCTCCTTGATTCGTCGTCTTTGTCGGGAATTTAGAGGTATCGACCTGTTCGACATCTTTCCCTTTTTTCTCTTTCGTTGACGATTTCTCCGTATCATCCGAACATGCAGCAAGCAGTAGAGACGAAATGGCCAATGCACTTAATACCTTACTGTAGCTTTTGATTTTCATATCATACACTCCCCTTTTTTATGCTCTTCTTTGTCTTGCATCGGCTGCGCGTTTTAACGCTTGACCAACGAAATTTATACTCAGCATCAACACTAAAATCATGAGTGATGCGGGTACCCATATCCACCACTTGTTTTCCAGAACATCTGGATTTCGAGCATAACTGATGAGCGTCCCTAAACTCGGTGTGCTCTCCGGGAGACCGAACCCTAAGAAAGTCAAACTGGATTCTAGGCCTATATTGCCAGCAAGGTTCAAAATGAAGTTAACGATGATCAGTGAACTGACATTGGGCAGAAGCTGAAACAGGATGATTTTCCAATGTGGCGTCCCGAGTGTCTGTGAGGCGTGGATATAATCCAGCTCACGCTCTGACAAAGCCTTTGAACGAATCAGCCGGGCCTTGCCTGTCCATAAAAACATCGTCATGATTAAAATGAAAACATATACATTGAAGATCGGTACAATCACGACTACAACGATGATGAACATCAATTGCGGCAGTGCAATCACGAAGTCGATAATACGCATGATAACATTATCGGTTGCCCCGCCGAAGTAGCCAGCCAGAAGCCCTAATGATAAACCGATGATAGCTGTGAATAATGTAATGAACAAACTGATCGTGAATGAATTTCTCGTACCCACTATCAATTGTGCAAATACATCCCGGCCGCCATAATCGGTTCCAAGCCAATAGTCTGAAGATGGTTCCATATAAATGGAGAGAAAATCGACCTTCGCTATTTCCTTGGCGTCCATGAAGAGCGACGCACCGTAAACAAAAATCAATATGGCTGCTAATATGATCAATGAGCCCATGGCAAGCTTATCCTTTTTGATTTCCTGCCAGATGATTTTGATTCCTGAAGGGCTCACATCTTTCACTTGTATGTTCTTTCCCGTTTCTACTTTCATTTCCATACGCTCACCCCGCTCCTATTCTATCCGTATGCGCGGATCGACCGCACTAAGTATGATGTCCGAAAGAAGAGTGCCAAGCAGAGTGGCAAATCCCGTCATCATGACGATGGCTGTGACAACGCTGAAATCCCGCAGGCTGACTGAACTAAGGAAAAGCTGCCCCAGACCCGGATAACTGAAAATGGTCTCGATTATGACCGCGCCGCCGATCAATCCGGTAATTTCATAACCTAAGAATGCCGCTATCGGTAAAAAGGAATTTCTCAGGATATGCCGTGAATATACTTTTGATTCAGGCACTCCCTTCGAACGCGCAGTCCTTACGAAATCCTTGATTTTATTATCGATGATTTCATTTCGCAAATATTGGATCGTACTTGTTGTTGCAATTAAAGCTGTACTTAAAGCTGGTAAAATCAAATGATTGATCTTGCTTACAACATAGGCAAATGTTCCTTCATCCACTTTTGAATCGACACTGCCGCCAGACGGGAACCAATCCAGGGCAAATCCGAAAATGAATAACATGATTAAAGCAAAAATGAAAATCGGCGTGCCAAATCCTACATAGCTATAACCCGTAACGGTTTTATCCACCCAGGTATCGTTATACCTTCCGCTAAGTATGCCTAATGGAATCGCAAGCATATATGTAAAGATAAGCGTGACCAACGCCAGGAACACCGTGTTCCAAAGCCTGTCTTCTATAACATCCATGACGGGCGTCTTATGTGTATAGGAAATACCGAAATCCCCCTGTACTGCATTGGATGCCCACCTTATATATTGTTGGTACCAAGGGTCATTCAAACCCAGTTCTTCCCTGATCCTATCAAGCTCGGCCGGGTTGGCCCTAGGATTGATTTCCTGACCTGACAGTGCATCTCCCGGCATTGCTTTTGCCATCATGAAAACGATGATGCTCAATAAAAAGAGCTGCGGGATCATAACTAATAAACGCCTTAGGATAAACTTCCACATATTCCTTACACCTCCTTATTGTAATGCGACTCTATGTGTCGATGAGATTGGCTTCAAATCGTAGGCACGTCCATCCTCATCGAAATATTTTGAGTAGGTAGACTCATATTCCGAGGTGAGTTTTTTTCTAAGCTGCACTTTATCTTCGCGAACTTCCGGCTCTAAATCCGGAATGGCGGCAATCAGGCGCTTCGTGTATATATGTTGTGGATTTTCATAGATTTCCTCGCTTTTGCCTTCCTCTACCAATCTACCGCGATACATAACTCCCATCCGGTCACACATATGCCGGATTACACCTAAGTCATGACCAACAAATAAATAAGTCAAATTGAACTCCTGTTGGAGATCCTGAAGGAAATTCAATACCTGTGCCTGAACGGAAACATCCAGTGCTGACACCGGTTCATCCGCAATGATCAGTTTAGGTTTCAATGTCAAAGACCTGGCAATCCCAATCCGCTGGCGCTGCCCCCCTGAAAATTCATGAGGATACTTGTGAATCGACTCCGGACTGAGTCCAACTTTATCCAAGAAGTCCTGGACGATTTTCTTTTCCTCTGAAGGTGATAACCGTTCAAAGTTCCTCAGCGGTTCGGCAATGATGTCCAGTACCCTCTTCTTGGGATTCAATGATGAATACGGGTCTTGGAAAATCATTTGGATATCTTTTCTAAATGGTTTAATTTCTTTTCTACTTAAAGATGCTAAATCCCTGCCTTCAAACAGGATTTGTCCGGATGTGACATCATTCAGCTTGACCACTGCCTTGCCTGTCGTGGACTTGCCGCTTCCGGATTCCCCGACCAAACCATATGTTTCCCCTTGCTGCAACTCAAAGGAAACACCGTCCACGGCCTTTACGTGATCAACCACCCTTCTGAAAAAACCGCCCCTTATTGGAAAATGCACTTTCAGATTATCTAATTTGAGTAATGTCATGGGCCGATGCATCTCCTTCAGCTTGAAAATAAAATTCTTTATAGCACGTACAGCGCACAAAATGATCATTGCCCACTTCGTGAAGCCGGGGTGTCTCTTCATGCGCATGCTTAGGTATCCAAGGAATCCTATCTTGGAAGCGGCATCCTATCCGATCCATTTTCGCTATCGATGGAACGATTCCCTCGATAACGTGCAAACGATTTTTCTCGTTTGCAGCCGAAGGAATCGAATTTAATAACGACCTTGTATATGGATGCAGCGGATTGTTGAATATCTCTTTAACACTTCCCGTTTCCACTACCTGACCTGCATACATGACAACGATCCTGTCAGCGACCTCTGCTACGACGCTCAGATCATGTGTAATTAAGATAATCCCCATTTTTGTCCTGCTTTGGATATCCTTCAGCAGATCAAGTATTTGTGCTTGAATCGTAACATCGAGTGCCGTCGTGGGTTCATCTGCAATGACCAGTGCAGGATTGCAAGCAATGGCAATCGATATCATTGCCCTTTGCCGCATTCCGCCCGAGAGCTCATGCGGATATTGCTTGTACGTCCGTTCAGGATATGGAATTCCCACTTGTGTCAAAAGTTCAATCGTCCTATTCTTTTTTTCAGCACTGGAGAGTTCAGTATGGTAATCAAGATTCTCCTCGATCTGTTTTCCTATGGTCATGAGCGGGTTCAAAGCCGTTAATGGTTCCTGAAATATCATACCCAATTCCTTACCACGGACTTTATTCATTTGCACATCATTCAACTTTAGTAGATTTTGACCTTTATAATTGATATTTCCTTCGGATTTCGTTCTCTGCTTATTATGTAATTGCATGATAGATAAGGCCAAGGCACTCTTTCCACAACCTGATTCTCCAACAACTGCTACAATTTCATTTTCATTCACCGTAAACGAAACATCATCCACCGCCGCATGATATTTGCTACCGATTCGAAATGAGGTAGTTAGGTTCTCTATTTGTAAAATAGCTTTCTTCATCCTTGCTCCCCCTAAACTATTTTATCGGGAAAATAATTAATCTTCTGATAATTAGTTAGAATTTTAATCAATTTTTTACATTTATACAATAGCTTTTATAGAAAATAATCACATTTTTTTCATTTTTTATAACTTTAGGAATAATTTTCTGCAATAAAAAATCATTTCCTTTATAACTGTTATACAGTAAAGTTTTGAAGTCCGATTAAATATATAGAATCAATAATTTTGAATTTATTATTTCAAGATATCTTTTTTAAAGATTATGCCCATTTATTGACCTTGTCGTTTTACGTACTGCGGAATAGTTCCGATTGAAGTATTTTAATATTTCAGAAAAATTAGTATATTTGTAAGAATATCATAAAAAAGGTAATTACTTCATATATATTTCATTACTTTTATAAAAACACCAAATTTTCATGTAATGCAATGAAACCTTTTTAAAACAGATTCGTAGAAAACGGTAGAAAATAAATGATGAGGTGATTGAATGTATTCACAAACTGTACAAACTTATATGCCGTCGGTCATGCGGACGTTCGCTTTATCACTTGCCGTTTCCGTTTTAGGGATGGCTCTCGGCACTCTTGTACCGCCATCGTTGTTTCTTCCGTTAGCGATACTTGAGATCGCCATGTTGATTGGAGCATTTATATTGCGGAGGAAAAAAGCCATCGGCTACACATTTTTGTATAGTTTCACGTTGATTTCTGGAATTACGACCTATCCGATCATCGCACACTACCTAGCTGCTGCAGGGGCAAATGTGGTGATCCTGGCAGGTGTTACGACGACAGTTGTATTTGGAGGGCTGGCGATTTATGCCACAACCACCAAAAGGGACCTTTCTTTCTTGGGAGGAATGTTATTTGCTGCCTTGCTAGCTTTAGTTGTCATTAGCATTTTCAACATTTTCTCTCCATTAAGCTCTACAGCCATGCTGGTCTTTTCCTTTATCGGGATTTTAGTTTTCAGTGGTTATATTTTATATGATTTCAATCGTATGAAGCATTACGGGGTAACAGCCGAAGAAGTACCGCTCATGGCCTTGAATCTATATCTTGATTTCATTAACCTATTCATTAACATCTTGCGCTTCTTTGGTATTTTAGCAAGCGATGACTAAAGTGCTAATAGTATAAATCCTAACAAGATAACATAAGAAAGACGCTTGGACTTATCCAAGCGTCTTTTCACATTTCTTTCCCATACAGTTAAGCTGTAAGATGGTAGTAGTGATTTCCCCAAAACTCCAGGCAATGAATAAAATACCAAATCACAATGAATTTGGTCTCAATCATTAATAAGAACGGCAGAAGGGATGCGTATCTTATTTATATAATCCTGGATTTGATTGATCGGTCCATGGCAGTTTCACACCGAAAGTGCTTGCAATGAACTGTGTATCTTCCCTTCGTTTTTTCCTAATTTGGGCCCGTTGTTTTGCTGATTCATTTAAATTCATTTCCATCTCTGTTTCAGGAACCAAACGCGGAACCGGAATTGGTTTACCTTCTTCATTAATGGCAACAAATGTCAAGAATGAAATGACACATAAATTCCGGGCTCCTGTAACTAAATCCTCTGCAACCACCTTTACGATGATTTCCATTGATGTTCTGCCCGTATACGTCACGAAGCTTTCAAGGCAAACTGCATTTCCTTCGTGAATAGGGTGCAGGAAATCGACAGAATCAGTTGATGCAGTAACGACGTTGCTTCGAGCATGACGCATGGCTGATATAGCCGCTACATCATCAATGTATGCCATTAATTTGCCTCCGAACATCGTACCAATATTATTTGTATCCGGCGGGAGGACAAGGCTTGTTTTTATGACCAAAGAGTCCCGGCAATTTTTTGTTTCTTCCATGGTGACTGCACTCCTTTATGTCTGATTCTCACTAGTCCACTTTATCGAATTCTTACCTGTAAAGCAATTCACATGCTTATTTTCCTGCTATTAGTCAAAATTATGCGGCTTATAATGAAGCCAACCGCTTTCACTGCCCTTTTGGCTGCTTGCCCTGCTGCAGCTCACGCAGGCTTAAGCCAAATGTCATTTGTAAATGCGGATAATCCTTGAACCCTTCCCAATCCCCTCCCCAATTGAAACCTAACCCTTTAGCGATGGTTACGACTTCCATCCAATCCGACTTTCCATTATCGTTGCCGTCATAACTCATATCCCAAATGGCCTCGCCTTGTTTGTTAAGGAGGGCAAAATCTATCGCCAAACCGAAATTATGCAGCGATTCGCCACCTCTTGCATTCGTTACGATGTTGCCCGAGTCTGATCTGCCCTTTTCATAGAGTTCATTTTGCTCGGCTAAAGACCGGAACCCCGCCGTAATGATAACCGGGATGCCTTTGTCATTAGCCAATTGAATGAGCTCGTCCTTTTTTTCGGCGACGATCGGATTCAGCTCGTCAGTCAGTTCGATTTCATCCAGATCAGGAGGAAGCATATACTTGAACAAGAGCCCCAGTAACAATCCTAAAAAGCCCAATACCAAAAATGTCCTTACCCAAGTGGCTTTCACTGAAAAATCCTTCCTTTACGAATATCTGTCTGAAAGTGAAAAACTCAACCAAAGACGGATGAGTTTCTTCTATAACTTTGCTTTCAATTCTTCAATTTGCAATAAATGCCGTTTTTCATGAAGTCCCACGAACGGGATCCATTGCTTCAAGCTTAAATCTTTAAACAAAGGATGTGGTAATGACTTTTGTTCGAGATCAATTTCCTTTGCATGGTCAACGACCTGTACAAAAGCTTTTCGGGATTCGGTCAACTTTTCCTTAACTTCACTCAAAGTTTGGTATGATTCTGACGGAATGACAAATGGCGGCGCCTGGACCTTCACTTCACGATTTAAAGTAAGCTCGATCGGTTTATCCACAGCAGGAATGCTATCGTTGCTTTTCAATTTATCGGATATGCTCTTTGTTATGACCCTCTCCATTAAATATAAATGATCCAATACCTGGATGATGCTCCATCGTCCAGGTTCAGGATGGGCGTTCAGCTGTTCATCCGATAGTCCGTTGACCGCATTTAAAAGCTCTTCCCTGATTTTTTCATTTTCATTCATTTTTAGCATCTCCTCTTATAAGCCTCGCTAATCTCCTTTAATTATTCCATTTACTATAGGAATGTGTAAAATAATAATACTTTTTGACAGAAACGAACCGATTAAAAGTTGTCTATTTTTTGAAAAGCTCTATCATAGTCATTAAGGTAAAATTCAAATGACTTTCAAAATTCATCATAGATAGTCTAAATAGGAGTGATCGCTATGAGTGGAGGACATATTCCATTCAGCCACAAAGGCCGCAGTTCCATGCATGCAATACCTTCAAAAGGAAGCATATGGTTGATGCTCAAACAAATGTTCAATCGGGTACCATCCAAATGGAAGTTTTGCACTTTGATATTATGTATCATGCTTTTCATTTCATTGCTTGAGTTCTCCATCCCCCAGTTGACGCAGTTTACGATTGATAGAGTCATTCCCGAAAAAAGATATGATTTGTTAATCTGGATTGGCACAGGAATTCTTTGTGCCAGCATCTTATTGGCGTTACTGAACTACTTTAACAGCTATATCGTTTCGAAGGTCGGTCAAAGAGCTATTATGGATATACGGAATAGCATGTATGACCACATTCAAACACTGGATATGAAATTCTTTGACAAAAATCGAACTGGTGACTTAATGTCCCGGTTGACCAATGATGTCAATTTACTGCAGCAGCTCATCTCTTCGAGCATGCTCCAAGTCTTGACGGACACGGTGACTTTCATTGCCGTGGCGGTATATATGCTTTTCATTAACTGGAAGCTGACCATTGTCCTTCTTTTTATATTCCCTTTCATGTTCTATATCACAAGGGTATTCGGGAAACGCATCAGGATGTCATTTAGGTCTGTGCAAAGTTCCGCAGGAGATGTCAGCAACCAGTTACAGGATTCCATTTCAGGAATGCGGCTCATTCAATCTTTTACGAATGAAGAGTTCGAATCAAGGCGGTTTGCCGAGCGTAATCAGGAAAATATGGCTGCAAACATTAAGTCCGTTCGGCTACGTTCCATGTTCGGTCCGATTATTGATTTATTGAACAATATCGGCCTTGTAGCAGTCATTGTGTTCGGTGCTTGGCAAGTGATGGAAGGTGAATTCACAATAGGATTAATCGTGGCCTTCCTCGCCTATTTAAGGTTGCTGCAGAGTCCCGTTCGCAATTTTAGCCGTGTGATCAGCATTGTCCAGCAATCAGCCGCCGCCTTTGAGCGGATAACTGAAATATTGGAAACACAACCTGAAATAAGTGACAAGGGAAATGCCATTGAACTCCCTTCCATAAAAAAGCAAATTGAATTTCAAAGTGTTAATTTTTCTTATGATGAGAATGTTCCTGTGCTCAGCAGTTTAAACCTGACCATGAAAGCTGGTCAAGTAACCGCTCTGGTCGGCTCCTCTGGTGCAGGAAAATCGACCATCACGAGCCTTTTGATCCGATTTTATGATCCGCAAGATGGAACAATTAAAATGGATGGCCATGATATCAAAAATGTATCACTGAAATCATTAAGGGGACAAATGGGAGTTGTCTCCCAGGATATCATTTTATTCAACGGTTCCATCCGTGATAACATCATGTATGGAAAACTTGATGCTACAGATGATGAAATCATCGAATCCGCCAAAGCGGCAAATGCGCATGACTTTATCAGTGCCTTTCCTGATGGTTATGATTCTCAAATTGGAGAGCGCGGAGTCAAGCTTTCAGGCGGACAAAAACAGCGCATTGCCATTGCCAGGGCACTTTTGAAAAATCCGCAAATCATCATTCTCGATGAAGCAACGGCGGCCTTGGATACAGAATCCGAGCATTTGATACAGGAAGCTTTGTCACGTTTATTGATAAACCGGACTTCAATTGTGATTGCACATCGTTTATCGACCATTCATGATGCCGATCAAATAATCGTTCTGGAAAAAGGGCAGGTTCATGAAAAAGGAACACATGAACAGTTATTGCAAAACAATGGCAGATACAAGCAGCTCCATGACTTGCAGTTCCCTCAACTAAAAGCCATATTAAATTCCTAGAAAGCAAGAATGCACAGAATGCCTTTCTGTGCATTTTTGCTTTCATTTGAAATCATAACTTTCCAAAACCCGATTCGCAATGAGCTGATACCCTTTTTCATTCGGATGTAACTTATCACTGAAATACTCTGATTTCTTTTTATCTTCAAAAAGATCATTCGTAGGAATGAATAACATCCTATTGTCTTTATCCGCTATTCCCTTTATTGACTGGTTATAATCGCGAATATGCTTTTCAAGTTTTTGATTTCCTTTAATTGGGTTATATAGTCCCACTACCAAAATATCAGCTTTATCGTTTGCCTTTATGAGTGTTGACGTAATCTTTTTCAGATGGCTGATATACTCCCGTTTACCCTCATTGATTTTTCGATCACTTATTTTCTCCAAGTCCCCGCCGTTACTATTGATCAAGTCATTCGTTCCGATATAAACGATGAAAGTATCGGCTTCATCAAGTTTCGTTTTAATGCGGTAATCATCAAGCTGTTTCATCACCCCATCCGTTTCCTGGCCTTTTATACCGTAATTCCAAAAACTCACTTTTTGTTCCGATTCCGGGTTATTCAATTCATCCTCCAGGCCTTCTATATATCCTTCTCCATCCTTATCCCCTTTTCCATAGGTTAACGAATCTCCAAAAGCCATCACCCTTTGCACATCTTCCGACTCCGAGGCCTGAAATTCATATGCAACAAAACATATAACCAGTACTATAATCAAAAAAACTGACAATTTTTTCATTTGGTTCTCCTCTGCCTTTTTACTAGAAGTATTTAATCCTTTACATACCCAAAAAATCTGCAGACTTAACATAAAAAAGGAATTGTCAGATAAAGAGTAAAAAGTGTATGATAATAAAAAACTTTCAATGGATTGGGTTTCAATTCACCGTCCCTTAAACAAAAAAACGGGATTACCCTTCATTCTGGAGATTGAATAAATGATAGTTAGGAGATTACATCATGGAAGAGCACATAGAGTTTAGAGAGGCAGAACTATCTGATTTACCCAGAATTGTTGAAATATATAATTCGACAATTGCTTCAAGAATGGTCACGGCAGATACAGAGCCTGTATCCGTCCAATCGAGGGTTAAATGGTTTGAGGAACATCATTCAGAAAGTAGACCGCTATATATCATTACTATAGAAGGGAAAACTGCTGGATGGATGAGCTTTCAATCCTTCTATGGCCGACCGGCATATAATTCCACTGCCGAAATCAGCATTTATATTGATGATTATTTCCGGGGAAAAGGAATCGGACAAATTTCGATTCAAAAGGCAATTGAATTGAGTCCAAAATTAGGTATTAAGACTATATTGGGTTTCATTTTCGCCCACAATATACCTAGCCTTAAGCTTTTTTCCAAATTCGGGTTTGAAGAATGGGCACATTTACCTCAAGTTGCCGAGCTGGATGGCATTGAGCGGGATTTGATCATTCTTGGTAAACGTGTCGATATTTAATATAATTTTTTAGAGCTATTGCCTTGAGCAGTAGCTTTTTCAAATTAATACAGGTCGAATTGGCTAATTTAAAAATACCGATATGCGTTTTGGAGGGAAAAATATTCTGACTCTCTTTTACTTGCTAACGCATTTAATAGCGTATCCAATTCTTGACTGGCCTGAACAGTAAGCAGACTTGTTAAGCCGTAACTTGCTGCCAATTTGATCATTTCCTGTCTCTTTTCTTCTACCCTTTCTATAGTTACTTTACGGCAAGGCATTATATGACACCTCCCATTTATTCAATTTTTTTACACTTTCATCATAATTAAACTACTAGTTAAAATCAACTATTTTTCAGAAATAAAATGTGTTATTTTATAGGTAAAATGTGACAAAACACCTACTTTATTCTTTAATTATGTATATTTTATGTCATTTTCTATTAAACGCAAAAAAGCATCCACTAGTGTATACTGTGAATGCTTACATCATATCCCTTATCCAAGAGCCCAAAATATAGTCCATCGCTTACTATGTCATCCATTCAGAAGGTGACTCGTTATTAGGTCTATTTATAACAATCTTATATTCATCTTCAAGCACTTTTAATGGGGCATCATAAAGGTGCCTTTCATCAGAGGTTTTGTATACTCCATTGGCCAATAGCTCTTCAATGAGCTTTGCCTTCCTCTGTTCAATCCTCTTAAATAATTCTGCCATGTAAATGGCTCCTTTCCTAGTCATCCTAGAGCCTGCTTCTAGTTAGCTAACTTTATCAACTTGTTTGATTTTCACCAAATTATATATACCTTTTCTATTATGTCACTAAACGTTATTTCCCAAAAATAAAAGCCCCTTCTAATTCAAGAAGAGGCTGACTGTGTCCGTACGGCTCTTCTTATCTTCCAAGCATATGCTTGTTGGATTTAGCACAGTTCCCAAAATGGGTCCGCTGCCGAGGTTTCTTTGGGCCAAGTCCCTCCACCTCTCTGGATAAGAATTCGATATATAAATGATGTAGAAATGATTCTACCCTAATAATTATCAAAAGTCAATTACCTGGTTCTCCCTTTTTTCCTGGACATTACATGCTCCCTCTTCAAATACGGGTTGCATTTTCTTGTCTTTCTGATATGATGTCAGTAATTACATACAATTCACACCACTAGGGGAGTCTTTTTTAAGACTGAGATGGAAATAGTTTCCGGACCCTTTGAACCTGAACCGGCTCATACCGGCGGAGGGAAGTGGATGATATCGTCCATTTACAGACTATATCCATCTACCCCGTTCCGTATTCAGGAACGGGGTTTTTCATTATCTAGGGGAACCATTCTAAAGGAGGATGAACAATGGAGAATATTAAAACAGAAACATTCAGTGATAGACTTCATGCACGGGCAAAAGAGATTTGGAAAAGGAATCATTCACATCCCTTTGTCCAAGCAATTGGAAATGGTACGCTTCCTGAAAAGAAATTTGCCTATTACATGAAGCAGGACTATATCTATCTCATGGATTATTCCAAGCTCTTTGCTTTAGGTGTCATCAAAGCCCATAACATCGAAACCATGGCAAAGTTTGCGAGTATTTTAAATGAAACCCTTCAAGTGGAAATGGATATCCATCGGCAGTATGCTTCCGAATTCGGGATCAGTTCCAAGGAATTGGAAGAAACAGAACCTACTCCCACCACTCTAGCCTATACAGGTTACATGCTAAATGCAGCTCAGCATGGGACATTGGCAGACTTGATCGCCTGTCTCCTGCCATGCGCTTGGGATTACTATGAAATCGGTTTGCTATTAAAAGAACAAAATGGAGCAGCATTGGAAAACAATCGCTACGCAGATTGGATAAGGTCCTATTCATCACCTGAATTCGGGGAAGCACACAAGTGGCTGATCGCATTGTTGGAAGAATTGACGGAAGGCATGCCAGAAAAGGAACTTCTTAGATTAGAAAAGCACTTTTTGGTTACTTCCCGGTATGAATATTTATTCTGGGATATGGTTCAAAATGAGCAGGATTGGCCGCTGTAGGTCGCAGACATGATGATGAATCCTATCAAGAAACTGACGTTGACTGCCATGATAACGGCTATAACGACGCTGACCAGTTCATTTATTTTCATCCCTGCAGGATTTGCAAAGGTCTTTCCTATTCAGCATCTGGCAAATGTCCTCACGGCCGTTCTATTGGGGCCTGCTTATGCTGTGACACAAGCTTTCCTAGTTTCCATCATTAGAAACATGTCTGGTACCGGTTCAATATTCGCCTTTCCCGGGAGCATGATCGGTGCACTTTTGGCTGCCATCCTTTATCGAAAAACACAAAGCTTAAAATTCGCTTGTTTAGGTGAAGTGATCGGGACCGGCATTCTCGGTTCCATGGCCTGTTATCCACTTGCCATCCTCCTATTAGGAGAAAAAGCTGCTCTTTTTGGTTTTTTACCGGCTTTTATGCTCAGTTCATTCGCAGGTGCGATTCTAGCTTTCATATTACTTAAAATACTTTTAAAAAATAATTATATGAAGGGGTTTTTTTATGAAAACAGCATTAACCATCGCCGGCTCTGATTCAGGAGGCGGTGCTGGAATACAAGCGGATTTAAAAACATTTTCTGCACATGGGGTCTTTGGAATGTCTGCCATAACAGCCGTAACCGCACAAAATACAATGGAAGTCCGTTCAGTACAGCCAATTGAAACAGCTATCATATCGGACCAAATTGCAGCTATATTTGAAGATATTCCTGTCGATGCAGTAAAAATAGGCATGCTTGGATCAAAAGAAATCGTGGAAACAGTCGCTGCGTCCCTTAAAACCTTCATGCCTGCCATCGTTATCCTTGACCCTGTCATGATTTCCAAAAGCGGCCACCATTTGCTCGACGAAAAGGCTGTCTCCGCCTTAAAAATGGACTTACTTCCATTTGCAACACTTGTAACACCAAATGTACCGGAAGCGGAAGTGCTTACTGGCTTGTCGATTCGGACGAAACAAGATTTCTACAAGGCATGCATTTCAATACAAGAAATGGGTCCCAAAGCCGTTTTACTTAAAGGGGGCCATGCAGCGGGAAATCCAAATGATCTTTATTATGATGGGACTGACTTCCACTGGATCAAGGGAGAGCGCATACATACAAAAAACACTCATGGTACGGGCTGTACCCTATCATCCGCCATAACATCAAACCTGGCAAATGGACTGCCCTTGCAAGAGTCGATCGAACAGGCCAAGACTTATATTTCTGAAGCGATACGCAATAGTTTTTCAATCGGTAAAGGTCATGGTCCTGTCCATCATTTTCATTCATATTCAAAAAAAAGAACGGAGTGACTTAATATGAAGGTTTCCGCAGCCGATTTATTCGTGAAGGTAAAAGAAAGAAAACCACTCGTCCACCAAATCACCAACTTTGTTACGGTCAACGACTGTGCAAATGCCACCCTTGCCATCGGTGGTTCACCAGTGATGACATCGAGCCCAAGAGAAGTGGCGGATATGGTCAAATTAGCGGATGCATTGGTCCTGAATTTCGGTACGATCGATGATAAAGCCTTGGAAGCAATGGAGATTGCCGGTAAGACGGCAAATGACCTGGATATCCCGGTCATTTTGGACCCGGTGGGAGTTGGTGCCACCGCCTATCGATCAGAGCAAGTGAAAGAGCTCCTAAGTAAGGTTACTTTCCAAATCATTCGCGGCAATGCAAGTGAGATCCTTTCATTGATGGGTGGGGATACCGTTACCCGCGGGGTGGATTCGGAGGAGCTTGCGGTCAGCAATGCAGAGCTGGCTGCTCGAGCCGCAAATAAATTGAATTGCATCGTCGTGGTCAGCGGAGCGAAGGATGCGGTCAGCGATGGAAAACGTACGTCCATCATCGATAACGGGAACCTGCTATTAACTAATGTTACAGGTACCGGTTGTATGTCCACTGCTCTTATCGGCACTTTTTCCGGAGTCACCGATGATTTCTATTCTGCGGCGATTGCCGGTATCTCAACCATGAGCATTTCAGGGGAACTAGCTGCCAAAAACCTTCAAGAGGATGAAGGAACAGGAACGTTTCGTGTGCGATTAATCGATGCAATATCAAGAATGGATAAGGAAATCTGGATGCATGAGGTGAAAATAAATGAAGAAGTCCCAAATTGATTTAAGCCTGTATTTAGTTACGGAAGAGTCCCTGGCAATAGAAGAATTGACCAAAATCATTGCAGAATCGGTTTCAGGAGGAGTCTCGATCGTACAGCTTAGAGAAAAAAATAATTCCTCTCTCTCCTTTTATAATAAAGCTTCTGCATTAAAACAGTTATTGAACGAGCTGTCCATTCCCCTTATCATCAATGACCGGGTGGATATAGCACTTGCTGTTGCAGCGGATGGAATTCATATTGGGCAAGATGACCTTCCACTGCCTGCCGTCAAAAAAATGGTTCCTGAAGATATGATTGTCGGTGTATCTGTTTCCAATCTTGAAGAGGCTCTAGAAGCCGAACGAAATGGAGCAGATTATATCGGAGTCGGTTCCGTTTTCCCTACAAAGACCAAACAAGATGCAACCTTAATGGCAATTGGGGATCTGGAGGAAATTTGCCGCAGCGTATCAATTCCCGCCGTAGCCATCGGGGGTATCACGGCCGATAACATTTCCTCCCTTTCTGCTAGCGGGCTTTCAGGTACCGCAGTCGTATCAGCCATCATGAATGCAGAAAGTCCTAAGACTGCCTCCGAATCCCTTTTAAAAATCATAAAGGACTTTAAATAACAAAAGGATGGGGACTGAATACAGTCCCCATCCTTTTGTTTATGTCAAAACGGTATTCTTTGTTTCCTTCCCAAAAGCTACGGCAACTGCCCCCACTAAAATAGCAATTGTGAAAATGGTGAAAATCGATGAAATCGGGGTGCCGGCAGCAACTAAATACCCTACAAGCAACGGTCCCAGGACACCGCCGATCCTGCCGATCCCTGCGGCTAAACCAGCACCTGTACCACGAACTGCTGTGGGATACTGCTCAGGAGTATACGCATAAAGCGCACCCCATGCCCCTAGGTTGAAGAAAGATAGGAACATTCCGGAAACTATCAGCAGTGCCAGCCCCTCTGCAGACCCAAAGAAAAAAGCACTGACTGCCGTTCCAATTAAGTATGTGATCAAAACGAATTTACGTCCAAACTTCTCTATCAGCCATGCAGCTGAAAAATAGCCCGGAAGCTGTGCAAGCGTCATGATCAATACATATTCAAAGCTTTGGATCATGCTGAACCCTTTTAGGACCATCACACTTGGCAGCCATAAAAACATCCCATAATAAGAAAAGACCACGCAAAACCATAGAACCCACAACACAAGGGTCTGACGGGAGTATTCCTTTTTCCAGACACTTTTCATATTGCTTAATACAGATGGTCTCTGCTTTTTTTCAAGTTCCGTATACTTCGGTGAATCCGGCAGTTTCAAGCGCAGATACAGCGCATATAAAGCGGGTACGGCGCTCAATAACAATGCAACCCGCCAACCATAAGCCGGTATGATGAAATAGGATATGAGAGCTGCCAAAATCCAGCCAACCGCCCAAAAACTTTCAAGAAGGACGACGACCCTTCCCCTTTTACTCGCTTCAACACTTTCAGAGACCAATGTCGAGGCAACCGGAAGTTCCCCTCCAAGTCCCATTCCAATCAAAAATCGCAATATCAAGAACAAGCTGAGTGTACTGACTGCTGCAGACAGGCCACTTGCGATTGAAAACAATAATAAAGTAATGATAAAGACATTCTTCCGTCCGACCCTGTCGGCCATCGCACCAAAGAATATGGCTCCAACAGCCATTCCTATGGAGTTTATGCTCCCAATCCAGCCAACCTGCTCACTGGTTAGGTTCCAGTCCTGTCTTAAAGCTACTATAATGAAAGAAAGCATACCGACATCAAGTGCATCGAACATCCATCCAAGACCCGCAACACCAAGTAACTTACGCTGCGATATCATTTTCGCATCATTTCCCATATATTCCTCCTGAAGAACTTTAGACCTTCTTGTTATTTTATCCTTATTCATTTTAACTATTAACTTTCATTTTTGCTATAGTAAATACACATGTCATGACAAAAAAATACTTCATTTTTAAAATGATGAAGAAACCTTGGATATTCTGTCGAATGTTATAGATTGAATATTCCCTTTTTTTCATTTATCATAAAAATTGGCATAGATCATAGCGTTAACAATAAGTCATCATGTTTTGCCCAAGATAACCATTTTATTCAGGAGGGTAATTAATGACAAATCTAACGTTAGAAGTAAGTGGAAAGCTGCAAAAATTTTTAACAGGACCAAAAAAGCTCTATATTAATGGCCAGTTTGTAGAAAGTGCTTCAAAAAAAACCTTCTCCACTCCTAATCCTGCTACAGGACAAAAACTTGCCGATGTTTATGAAGCTGATAAAGAAGATATCGACTTAGCCGTCAAAGCTGCACGCAAAGCATTCGATGAAGGTCCTTGGTCAAGGATGAGCGCGGCTGCACGCAGTAGGCTTATGTATAAACTAGCCGATTTAATGGAAGAAAATAAAACTGAACTAGCTCAATTGGAAACGTTGGATAATGGGAAACCAATCAATGAAACGACCAATGCCGACATTCCTTTAGCGATAGAACATATGAGATATTTTGCTGGCTGGTCCACCAAGATTGTCGGGCAGACCATTCCGGTAAGCGGAAATTATTTTAACTACACAAAACACGAGGCTGTTGGTGTTGTCGGCCAAATCATCCCATGGAATTTTCCGCTTCTTATGGCGATGTGGAAACTGGGAGCGGCACTCGCTACAGGTTGTACAGTCATATTAAAGCCTGCTGAGCAAACACCGCTTTCCGCTCTTTACCTGGCTGAATTAATAGATGAAGCCGGTTTCCCTGATGGTGTCGTCAATATCGTTCCCGGTTTTGGTGAAACCGCCGGACAAGCACTTGTCGACCATCCGCAAGTAAATAAAATTGCATTTACCGGTTCGACCGAAGTTGGAAAATTGATCATGCGATCCGCTTCATATTCATTGAAACGGGTAACATTGGAACTTGGAGGGAAATCGCCAAACATCATCCTGCCTGATGCTGATTTCTCGAAAGCCATCCCTGGAGCTTTGAATGGGGTCATGTTTAACCAAGGTCAGGTATGCTGTGCCGGTTCAAGGGTTTATATTCAAAAGAAACATTATGATAATGTTGTTGCCGATATGGCCAGCCATGCAAAAAACATCAAACAAGGGATAGGTCTGGATCCAAGTACACAAATTGGACCGCTTGTTTCAGAGGAGCAGCAAAATCGGGTAATGGGTTATATAGAAAAAGGGAAAAACGAGGGTGCGGAAGTTCTTGTCGGCGGAAATAAACCGGGTGAACAAGGCTACTTTGTTTCTCCTACTATATTCGCTGGTGTTGAAGAGGATATGACGATTGCCAAAGAAGAGATTTTCGGACCTGTCATAGCGGCAATGCCATTCGAGGATTTAGATGATGTCATTAACCGTGCAAATGCCAGTGAATATGGATTGGCTGCCGGCTTATGGACAAGCGATATAGCCAATGCCCATTATGTTGCAGGAAAACTTCGTGCCGGTACAGTATGGGTGAACTGTTATAACGCGTTCGACGCAGCTTCCCCGTTCGGCGGCTACAAACAATCCGGAATCGGACGTGAAATGGGTTCTTATGCACTGGACAACTATTCTGAAGTGAAAAGCGTCTGGATTAATTTGGGCAAGTGATTTTTTGACTATTAAGAAAGAGGGTCTCAAAGAGGCCCTCTTTCTTTCAGTCCAATGATTCACTGTATAGAATCCTTGAATTATTCAACTATTCAAACCTTTTCAATAGTCTTTCCTTCTTTAGTTTTGATAAAATGCAAAATAGCTGCTGGAGCCTGAGCGAACTTATATTGCAAATGAACTCCTTTGTATACTGTAAATTTTCACATAGGAGTAAAAAGTTTCTTTTTTATATCACAATAAGTACAATTATAAATGTAGAAAATGGAAAAGGAGATTTAAAATGATGAGTGATTTTCAAGCGAATTTAGAAAAATATGCAGAACTTGCCGTAAAAGTCGGCGTAAACATCCAACAAGATCAAACCCTGGTCGTAAATACAACATTAGAGGGCGCTGACCTTGTGCGTCTCATTGTAAAAAAGGCATATGAGAACGGTGCGCGCAATGTCATCGTTAATTGGAATGATGATATTGTTTCACGCACAAAATATGAACTGGCTCCGGATGAGGTGTTCCACGAATATCCAAAGTGGCGCGCAGAAGAAACGATCGAACTTGCAGAAAACGGAGCTGCCTATCTATCCGTCATCTCCTCCAGCCCTGACTTATTAAAAGGTGTAAAGCCTGAAAGGATTGCCAACTTCCAAAAAGCATCAGGGACGGCACTTAAGAAGTGGCGTCAGTATATGCAATCCGATAAAGTGAGCTGGTCCATAGTTGCCGTCCCTTCAAAGGCTTGGGCTGATAAAGTATTTCCAGAAGAAGCAGAAGGTAAACGCGTTGATCTGCTATGGGAAGCCATTTTCAAAGCAGTTCGTGTTGATGTGAAGGATCCTGTAGATGCCTGGAAAAAACACGATGATACCCTGCATGAAAAGGTTGATTATTTAAATGACAAGCATTACCAAAAATTGCATTACACGGCTCCAGGAACCGACTTGACAATCGAGTTACCCGACAAACATCTTTGGGTCGGGGCAGGAAGCGTCAACGTACAGGGTCATGAATTCATGGCTAATATGCCAACCGAAGAAGTGTTTACAGTTCCATTGAAAACAGGCGTTAACGGTACGGTTTCCAGTACGAAACCACTTAGTTACGGCGGCAACATCATCAATAATTTTTCCGTGACCTTTAAGGAAGGACGGATCATTGAAGTAAAAGCCGAAGAAGGGGAAGAAATCCTAAAGCAATTGGTTGAAACAGATGAAGGTTCTCACTATCTTGGGGAAGTGGCACTTGTTCCATTCAACTCACCGATTTCTCAATCGAATGTTTTATTCTTCAATACATTATTCGATGAAAATGCATCAAACCATCTCGCTATCGGCAGCTCCTATGCTTTTTGCATTGAAGGCGGAAAAAACATGAGTCCAGAAGAGCTTGCAGAAAATGGACTCAATGAAAGCCTTACACATGTCGATTTCATGATTGGATCGGAGAAAATGAACATCGACGGCATCAAACAGGACGGCACTTCCGAACCTGTCTTCCGTAATGGGGATTGGGCGTTTTAAGAAGAGCTTTGATCTATTAGGGTTTTGAACGTCTAAAACCTTGAGTGTTAAACAGAAATGGTCACTATTCATCAGCCGCGTGTTTCTGCATACTAGGAAGCACGCAGCTATTGATATAACGTAATTGTGAATAGTTGTATAACCAATCCGCTTTGAAAATATTCTATATTACCAAGTCTAGGGTTAATACAACATTTATTAAAGCTAATATAAGTTTTGATATGTACTACCACTACATTCAATTTCATTTGAATCGACAAGTTTTGAATAAATTGATCAAATGGTAATTTAATCGGATTAAACACCAGCTAGAAATTCACTAAGATAATGTTCCGCTTCCTACTTAACATTCCTGTATTAGTAACAATTGATAAAACCACCAATCTTAATGACTGGTGGTTTTTGTCTATTTATAAAAAAGACAAAGTATTTTAAATCAAAAATACTTTGTCCCCCAATTAATATCCTAGAATAAACGGATGAACACGGCAACTCCGGTTCGCCCGAAGTCAAGGTTCAATACTTGTATAAATCTATTTCCAAGTAAACAACGTACAGCAGCTCTGTAGGAATCACCAGTCTCTAATTTTTCAGCACAAGGAGCAGCACTTCCAATCGTTGTAGCTTGTACAATTGTACGCTGAGCTAAAGGTATTAACGTAGCTCTTTCCCAAAGAATCGTAACTACATCAACAGATCTAGAACCAGAACCAGACATATAATTCACCTCTTTTCATTGTTAATATATTAAATGCAATTTCAGACAGCATGGTTCGTTCTTTTGTCATGCTGCACACAAAAAAAGGCGTATTTATTATATGAATATTCAAGAAAAAATCTAGCAACTTATTCAAAAGGAAACGAGCGACAAAAAGGAAATCCAGGAACACTTTGAAATCCACCAAGTCGTCGAAGCCACTGCCCGATTGTCGAGCAATAATCTGAAGCCGAGCTGCGAATGAAACTTGGCAGTACATCTGTCAAAGGACTCTTAGCCGATTTCGGCAATAGCTTCCATTTAAGGAAATTAACAGGAAGTATGTATTAATGATAGAAACTGATACAATTCATTTCGATAAAGGTTTTCGCCGATTGAATTTCATAGCCCTGATGATTTAATGGAGATTGTGGAGCGGATTAGTAAGAAGGTTTAGGTAATTAGGGGTTGTGAAAGAGAATGTGACGTTATCAAGACGTTTAACTTAGTGACCGCTTTTGAAACCCAAAAACATGCGTTATTAAAGGAGTTGTGACCAGCTTAGTGACCAAAAAATGACCGCTCCTGTAACGAAATAAATAATACTAAAAAGTCGGTCTAAAAGTTCGTGATTTAGGGTTTCCATTCATTTAATACAAAAAGAAGTTCCAAAAATAAATGGAACTTCTTTTTTATATGAATTTTAAGGTCGTTTGAATAAGCCAATAAATTGATAGTAATCAGTTCGTATAAACCTATTAAATAGCTTCCGTTTTTTCGTAGCCAATTTGCTCTATGATCTTTCAAAATCTGGATGGGACGTAATCAAATAAACGGTCCAATTATCAAGCTTAACGAAAGCTTGACCCATTTCTTTATACATTTGCTCTACCGCTTTCTGCTCCCCAATCCGCTCACCATATGGAGGATTCTCACCAGATTATTTCTTTTCCAATTGCTTCTTATTTATACTATGGCTTTGGATAAACAAAAGGGAATACAAATAAGCCTCCCTCTAAGATTGGAAGAGGCTTATTCTAAGGGAACTTTATTAACTGTGTAGGCTTATTATAACTGTACTTTCTCTGGTAACACAGTGGTCACATGCGATCACAAAAAAGTAGTTTTTCTTACTTTTTCTATTTTTATCCTTTTAATCTTCGGAACCTGTCTTCCGTAATGGGGATTGGGCGTTTTAATTAAAGTGTTGTTATAGAGGGGTTTTGAAGGTCTAAAACCTTGAGTGGTCACAAAAATGGTCACATTTCTTTAATTTTAAACAAATTATCAAGTTCATCAGCCACGTGTTTCTGCATACTAGGAAGCACGTGGCTATACTTGTCTAGCGTAATCTGAATGGATGTATGTCCAACTCGCTCTGAAATGACCTTTACATTCACATTTTGTTTGATTAACATCGTAACATGTTTATGCATTAAATCATGAAAACGAATTGTAGGTAACCCTAGCTTTATTGCTAAGTTTTCAACATCATCATTTAACCTAAAAACCCTGATCCTGAATTTTGTTAGGGAGATTGTACCGCCGAGTATTTCTTCTTTTTCATTATTTTTACCTTGTCTAATAGAATTTACTCAATATTAAAAGACCCTGTCAGCATTACTCTATGACAAGGTCTTTAAGAACCACATTTACTTATTATAGGTTCAATCTTATGTATTTAAATACCAAAACAATCACTATTTGAATTCTTTAATGAAATAGATATTCAACAATCGACAAGTCTTGGCTTACTAATTCTATCTTTTAAAAAAGACTAGGTTTTAATGTTTCTAGGTAAATAATCATTTTTTACACAGCTTGAATCAAATTAAAGTTACTTAGCCGATTCTTGTTCATAATCGATATTGTATTCTTTGGCAAGATTCTTCATCTCTACATGGTACTCAGTTATCACTTTTTTATATTCTTGCCCTTTGGCATTTGATTGATTTATTAGTTCCGTATCCTTTTTTTCCAAGCCCTCTTTTTCAAGCACTAAAGCATCATAATATATACCTGTAGCTTCTTCAATTTTAGCTTTTAAAGGTTTTAATTCTTCAACTTCTACAACTAGTGTTTTTGCTTTATTTACTGCTTTTTGGTAGGTCGGTATAACCTTGTTTGCAAGTACCTCATATAATTCTTCATCATTATGATAATTATCACCCGATACAGTTGATAATACTTGATTTGCTTCTGTTTCATAACTTACTATTTCTTGTATATCCTTGTTTATAAAATTAACAATTTCTTGTTGTTTATCCTCAAATGATTGCTTGTTTCCATTTGATGTGGCTTCAGTTTTAGTCTTTTCTTTTTCGGATTGATTTTCCAAAGAAGAGTTCTCACTACAACCTACAAGTAACAAAGAAATTGTAAATATGATTAATATGAATTTTTTCAAAAGTACCTGTCCTCTCTTAGTTCTAAGATTTTATTAAAGCTGGATCGTTTTTTATAAATGCGTCCCGACGTTTTAAGTATCCCTTCTTTTGGATCAATTTTATGATGCTCATCATTAAAAGTCCAACGAAGATTCCCGAAAGTGCATACCATTTCACAATAAAAAGCAAAACTATATATACAAAAAAGGCTATAAAAAATAAAGAATACACTAAGAACATCATTGCGTTAAAAACTTGCAATTGGTATATTCTATTAATTTCCTTTTTTGAGGTTGTTTCGTTCTTTTTTAATTGCGCTAAATACTGAAACTCTAATTTTACTATTTGGTATGGTTCTATGAACCAATTAATGATTTTTTTCATCTGAATGTTTCCTTAAATCTAGTGACTTTAGCTTTTCTTTCATTAGCTTTTCACCCTCAGATTCGAATCCCTTAAAAATCACTTGTTTTATTTGTTCATGATTAAAAAAAACGTTACTTTCATCAGAAATGTGGCCTTGAGGATAGGGGCAAGCTACATACTCCCATACACTATCTTTTTCAGCTTGTTGTTGCATTCTTCCATAAACCATTAATGGTTGTGGAAATATATCAAGCAAAACTATTGTCCCTATTGGTAACAATTCATTTCCTTTATCAATAATTAAAGAATTAACCTCTTTTGTCATTAATAAATAGCTCCTTTCAAAACTTAATCCAAGCTTAATTCCTATCAATAATCGAAGGTCAAGTACAATTTCTTTCCCAATCTTAGCCTCGCCACCTGCTCTGAATGCTGAAGCCCCAGCTGTTCCCTTTATTATATAGTCTGTAAAAGGAAGTGGAAAGATTCCTGAAACTTCACCTTCAGCTACTGCCGCTTTTGCCCCAAACCCGATCGCCATAATCCAAACTATGACATCCATTCCTTGTTCAAGCAAAAAAAAACGCAATCCGCCCTTCTCCTTCTGCAATCGCTAAAACATCACACTTTAACTTCCTCTTTATATCATTCAAAATAATGAAAGCCTGATGATTTTACACACCTCATATATCATTGGAATATCTTGAACACATCTTTCATTGCCAAATATGTTATACTATTATTAAAGAGGGTGGCTAAATTGAAAAGCAATAAGTATAATACTGGTGAAACAGTAACTATTCAGGATACTAATGAATCAGTAACCATTAATAAATGGGCATATGTAAAAAACATGAAAAGATATTCTTATACTGTTAAAGAACATCCGACTACTTTTTTCTTTGAAGAAGAATTAAAAAAAGCTTAATGACAAGTCACTAAAAACCTACTCAGTCAGAGTGGGATTTTTTTTGCTTTCATTTTATAGCACAATAAAAAACAGACTCCCATCGAGGAAGTCTGTTCATATAGGTTACGATTTAATTTTAAAATTAAGCTTTTTGAACGTTAGCAGCTTGAGCTCCACGTGCACCTTGCTCAACTTCGAAAGTTACTTTTTGACCTTCGTCTAAAGATTTGAAGCCTTCGCTTTGGATAGCTGAGAAATGTACGAATACATCGTCTCCGTTTTCGCGTTCGATAAATCCAAAACCTTTTTCTGCATTAAACCATTTAACTGTACCTTGTTCCATTGTTGTTGCCTCCTAGTGCATAACACACATTGTATTACTATTTTTAATCATTTGGAAAATAACGAGTATCCTCTTCCACAACCAAAAACAATTCTTTATTAGATTAACATGAATTGATGCAGATAGCAAATTATACAGTGATATTTTAAGTTGGCTTCACATTCTTTTTGCCTTCCTATTTTCTTTATTTATCCAATTTAATGATTCAGATAATAATTAATGGGTATATCAGAGTAATAACAAACCGTACGATTTTCACTTTAAGAATTACAACAAGGAGGTCACTCAATGAAATATTACAAAGTTTCTAATAGCGGTTTTGACATTAAGGTAATTGTAGCCTATAGCGGGTATGAGGCACTCGGATATTATTTAATGGAAATCGATGATCAACTTGGTTTTGTTGATGATATAGATGTGGAAGAAGTGGATGCTGATGAACGAGTCGAGATTTCCTATACCGGGTATCCCGTTTATAAAACCCTTAAGGAGCTATATCAAGAGAAAGATTTATGGGAAGTGCCTAATGTTGTCGTGGAAGTCGAATAATGAAAGCACCCCACATCTTTAAAAGAATTCCAATTTACCTCCCAATTAAACCGGTCATATAGTATTTGGTAATTGCCAGATATTCACGGGTATATGATTTCAATAGTGACACTTTTGGTGTCTTTGCCGGCAATCCCTTCATGTCCAAGCCTTCTCTTTTTGCTATTTCTACTGCCCGGTAGATATGAAAGTCATTACTAACGATCAATCCTGAAGCTGCTGTATCTGGAATGAGTTCTTTTGAGAAAACAATATTTTCGTGAGTTGTTGTAGATTTGTCTTCCATCATGATGCGTGCTTCTTCAATTCCCTGGGCGATTAGTCCCTGTTGCATGGCTTTTGCTTCCGATATTTCTTCTCCCGGCCCTTTGCCGCCAGATACAATGGCCACTGTCTGTTTATTAGCCGATAAATACTCTGCAGCTTTATCAATCCTGTATTGTAAGGATAATGATGGCACCGAACCTTTGACCCTTGCTCCAAGAATAATGAGATAATCGGCATTTCCCGGAATTTGCTGGTGAATGGTTCCTTGAATTTTCATGTGCAAAAAACCAAAATACCCCAGAACTGCAATAACGCTAATTACACAAAATTTCTTTAAAGTTTTTCCCGGTTTTTTTCTTTCCTTATATATCATGCTTTCCCACTGACCCCCTCATAAATAAGATCGAAGAGCGGGAAATCATGAATGACTTCCCGCTCTTCCAAAAATATTGAATTCAACAGCTTATTCTGTAACCATGTCATCATATATCAATTTTCCAATTTTACTGATTACTTGACGGCTTTCTTCCTCTGATTTCATATCTTCAGTAAGAACTGCAGCATAAACAGTTTGTGTTTCTGACCGAATGATTGCGCAATCATGGGCAACTCCTCGAATTCCGCCCGTTTTGCTTGCGACCTTGACCCCTCTGCCCATCAGTGATGGAAGTTTATCCCTTAATTGCTGATTGTCAAGTACACGCAAGATTCTTTCCTGGCTTTCTTTCGTTAAAAAGTTGCCTGTATGTATGGCTTTTAAGCAGGTGATCGTATCTTCCGCCGATATGGTATTGTCGCGCCCTTCTTTTAGTGCCTTAAAATCCTGCATTTTTCGTTCGAGGACAGTATTTTTCAAACCAAGTTCCTTGATGCATTGATTGATTTCCTCAAAGCCTAGCAGGTTCATCATCATATTCGTGGATGTATTGTCGGAAACAGTTATCATCAATGTCAATAAATCCTCTACGGTTAAAAATACCTTGTTCGATAAGACATGCAGCACCCCGGATCCCCCAGTCACTTCATTAGGCGGGATGGTCACTGGTTGGTTCAAATAGATTTTCTTTTGTTCACTTTGACGATAACCTTCGATGATCATTGGTATTTTGATTAAACTCGCTGATTGAAAGGATTCATTCTCATGATATCCAATCGTGTCCCCAAGACCATTTTCAATTTTATATGCGATTCTCCCATTAAATGTTTCAACTAATGCCAAGATATCATGTTCTATAGACTTTAAGGTCATCTATCCCTGTTCCTCCCTTATATATCATATAATCCCTATAAAAATCCTTATACCCTAACTTATTCTACCATGTTAAAAGCAGTACAATCTTCTTATAAATTCCAAATTGAATGATTTTTTGTATAAAAAAAGAGCCTTCATATCGAAAGCTCCGAGTTTATTGACAAAAGGGGTCCGTCTGAATTTTTAAACTAGTTGATTGGAACGGAGGGTGCGAGACTCCTGCGGGAAAAGCGCGTCCAAGGGAGACCCCACAGGCGCCAAGAGCGCCGAGGAGGCTCCCGGACCATCCGCGGAAAGCGAGTGCCTGGAGAGGAAATCAACGAACATATTTTACACTCCCTCAAAAAAACGTAGCCAATCTTAATTATTATCGATTTTGTCTACAGTTTAAGAGCCTTCATATCGAAAGCTCCCTCAATAACCATTATTCATCTGGCATTAACTGCCCGGCTCTTCGCTAATGGGAATCGTTTCTTCTCGGTTGTATCCACCTGTGTGATTTTACCATCATGTACGGTTATTAAAACTGATCCATATTGCAGATCTTCCAAGCTTGAAATGATATGCCTGATTTTCATTTCTTCTTTCTTTTCCATAATATCTCTCCCCTTCACTACTGGTAATAAAGCTTCGTTTCATGCCTAATGTTAAAAGTGATCCCATGAAAAACGCAGGTGCTTCCCACTTTCAATGTTTTCTTGAGGAACTTGGTTACCTATCATATCCTCATCACTTTACTTTCCGAATAAGAATAACCAGTTAATAGGAACTCCATATTCCCCTCCCTTCACTATAAAAAATAAAAGGCACCCGCCATCTAACAGATTAGATGTAAGGGTGCCTTTAGTTGACTAATCGGCAATATTCGGGAGTTGCTTATGTTATAGAAAAATAAAATTCAAGCAACAAACCATATTATTCTTACCAATTAACTTGGTATTTACTAATATAATCCAATTTTCTCCTATTGTCAATAATACTTTTAAATTTTCTGATTAGTCTGCGTTTTACATTTTACTTATTTACCACTTTACCAAACTAAACTATTTGAGATATACTATTTTAGTATAAGTTGTCGGTATAAGCACACACTTTGTATATAAGAAAGGTTCGATATAAATGGTAAATAAAAAATGGGGTTTATTGATTTTGACCACTTTCGTAATTGGAAATATGGTCGGTGGCGGAATTTTCATGCTCCCTGCTCAATTAGCACAGGTATCCAGTCCATTAGGGGCCACATTGGCATGGATTGTTACTGGACTGGGAGTTTTTCTAATAGCTTTGGTGTTTGGTAACCTGGCAGTCCGAAAACCGGATTTGAAGGCTGGACCGCAAAGTTATGCTCAATCATTATTTAAATCTCCTGCTAAAGGAAGGGTTTCAGGGTATAGCATGGCTTGGGGTTATTGGGCTGCGAATTGGGCTGCGACAGCTTCTGTCATCATTTCATTTGCTGGTTACCTATCAACGTTTTTCCCGGTGATGCATAGTACGAAAGTGATTTATACTGCAGGTTCGTTTCAACTTGAACTAGGTAAAGCATTAACGTTTGCGGTATGTTCCATTGCCCTTTGGGGGATTCAGGCAATTCTTGTAAGAAGTTTTAACAGTGCTGGGAAAATGAATCTTTTTGCTACAGTTACCAAAGTGCTTGGATTCTTATTTTTCATCATTATCACGATATTCATCTTCGATACTTCCAATCTAGGAAACGGAGCTGAATTTTATGATAAGGCAGGTTCAGCCGTCTCTTTAGGTGATCAAGTGAATGCTGCTGCAATTTCAACATTATGGGCCTTCATCGGTATCGAAGCTGCCGTCATGCTTTCAAACCGTGCCAAGTCACAAAATGATGTAAAGAAAGCGACGATTTTTGGTTTACTCATCGCTGTTGCCATTTATATCGGCATTACTTTATTGACGATGGGTGCCATATCACAAGACGAGTTGAAAATATCACAAAAACCGCTTGTTGACGCACTACAAGCAGTAGTTGGTTCAAGCGGCACGTATTTAATGGCTGCTCTTGCCGTCATTTCCTTATTGGGATCGACAATCGGATGGATTGTCGTTGCCTCAGAAGTTCCTTACCAGGCAGCGAAATCGGATTTGTTTCCAGCCTACTTTGCGAAAGCGAACAAAAATGGCACACCCGTCCGTTCTATGACAATAACAAATATCATGACACAGATATTCTTATTCTCCACTATTTCGGGTACGATTTTGGAGGCTTATAAATTTTCGATGATCGTCGCTACACTCGCTTACTTGATCCCGTATCTTGCATCCGTTTTGTATCAATTGAAACTGGTCATGACTGGGGAAACCTATGACATCATGAAAGGCTCAAGGGTACGTGATGGAATTATCACCATCCTGGCTTTAATCTACTCGATCTGGGTCATCAAGACAGGTACAGCCGATATGAATACATTCATACTTGGCATTGCCTTATATGTATTCGGAATCGTCCTATACCCACTCTGGATGAGAAAAAAAGCATAACCTTAAACACCTTGGCATTAATAAGTGCCAAGGTGTTTTTTTATATATCCTTTATTGCCAATCTAGTTCTCAGCTGAACCGTATCACCTGATCTTAGCTCCCTCAATCCAGTCAATTTTGCAGACAAATCCAAATTAGGAGCATTCGTTACCCATGTATATGGTTCAGGACAGGCGAACCCCTCCTGGTTGAATAATACCCAAAACTTAAAGTGTTGATCAGCATGATAGATGACCTGTATGCCTGCCTCTTGGTCAGTGAGAATGCACTCGTTCTCGAGGGCTCTTTCCTCATCATAGCCAAATAGGTCATCAAACAGCCGGCCCTCCAAGCTAAAGCCGTTTTGGATTTCCAGTGTATCGGCCGTTTCATGAATTGCACCAGTGGGCAATGACCTTTCATTCAACTCCCAATGTTTATTGACGGGAAGAGATATTCTGCAATCCTCTAATTTCCCCCCTGGTCCAAATGGAAAATTGAATACTGTATGATAACCTGCCCCCCACGGAAAGGGTTCATTGCCCTTGTTGGTGATTTCCAATTGTATATCCAATGATTCATCCCTTAAAGTTAAAGACATATTCACAGTGATATCTTGTGGAAAGCTATCTTTTAAATCAAACTCACTGCTTGAAAATTCAGTATTAATGACAATTTCTTTCCCGTTCACTTCCTTTTTGCAGACTTTCCAAGGCTTGTCATGTAAAAAACCATGTATATGATTAAATTTTTCCGTTTCATTGACCGGAAACCTATACACAGTCCCCTTATATGTAAATTGACCAGCTTCAATTCGATTAGGAGGAAACAAGATAGGCATTCCGTATAAAATGGGAGCCTTTTTATACTCTTCCAGACTAACCGGAGTTCGCAGCACCTCAATATCCTTTTGCTTGTACTTAAACGAAAGCAGATTGCTTCCTAAAGATGGCGCAAGTATCGCTTCCACTTTTTCATTGCCGAACTTTATGGCCTTTTCATTTAAAAAAGTGATATCTTCCATGTAACCTGTCACTTATTCTCCTCCTTTGACTTGAACATATATCCATCCTACTTCCGCAGACCATTTTTTGCAACAAATGGAAAATATAATATTATAATCTATCTGTGTTTAAAATATGTGTTGGCAATCTAGCATTATGCTTTGTTTGCTATTTTTCTATTTCTCTATTATCTTTTTTCCCTCACATCGATCAAGTTGTACCTTATTAAATAAAAAAAGGATGCCGTTACGGCATCCTTTTTTTATTTATCTATTACTTTCACTTACTAAAGCCACTATGCCTTCTTCATCATCCAAAACAAGTTCAATACCCGAGTATGGATCTTTATTCATATATTCATCCAGCCATAAGCGAAGCGCTTCTATCAAGTTGATGGTAATTAACACTTGTTTTCGGCCATCGACAAACGCTTCCGCCGAAAAGCCATAATCATCATCATACATTAGCTCCACTTCCACCTCATTGGGCTGTACCTGCTTTTTACGGGCAATGTAAACACAAACCGCATTGATGATATCTTGTTCGGATATCTTTAGCCTCTCCATGGGTTTGTATCCTCTTTCTTCTTCTTATCTTTGAAATACGTGAATATTTTACGGATTACAACGATTAATACCACAACCGCCAACACGTTGATTAATAGACCAAGTATAGAACCAAGCATTCCCATATTGGCGAATAGGCTTCCAAAAAGTAAACCTGCCAATCCACCTAGCATAATTCCTTTCATTAAGCCGCCTTTTGTGAATGTGTTTCCACGCTTAGCTTTATTAGTAGTAGTAGCATCTGACTTCTTCGTTTCTTTATTTTGGAAATTCGAATTATTATTGTTGTTGCTGTTAAAGCTTCTTTTTCCTGACTTGTAACCCCTTGCATCGACTGATTCCGTATGATCCTGGAATACATAAGTGCCGACTGGCGAGAATGCTAGTGTAATTGTAAGTAATGCAGCCATAAATTTTTTCATCATGTTTTTTTGCCTCCGTTTATAGTATGGAATGATGTTTCTTTATATGTTTTCCCAGAGTTACTGAAGTCCACATCACCTATCCTTATTTTATCTTATAGTATTTACGTTGAATTTCAAAATAAGTTTCATTTTTTTCGATTTTTTTCAAAAAAAATAAGCAGGGGCATTTTCTCCCCTGCTTATTATAGAACTATTAGTTTACACGAACGACACGGCCGTTGAATACACCTGCCCAATATCCGCTTTCCATATTGGCGATTGCAACACCTGTTGAACTTTGGGAACCGATAAATTTGCCGCCGCCGACATAAATACCGACATGTCCATCAGTTTTATAGGTATTGAAGAACACTAAATCTCCAGGTTGTATTTGACTCTTAGATACTTGACGTCCTGCACCTTTCAATGCATCCGTACTTGCTGGAAGGTTCACACCAGCTTGTTTATAAGCCCATGCAACGAATCCTGAACAATCGAAAAGACCGTTAGCAATATCGGATGCCGTTCTTCCGCCACCAAATTTATATGTGGAGTTACCGATATATTTATAACCTGCTGTAATGGCAGAGCCTGTATTTGCACTGCTTGGTTTGCTTGATGTTTCAGTTTTACTGGCTGCAGGTTTTGCAGCAGAACTGTTTTCAGATGAATTTGAAGATGATTCACCTTTAGATGAGCTTTTTGCCGAAACTTCGCCTTTAGAAGAACTTGTTGATTCTTCCCTAGAAGAGCTTGATGATCCTTCACTGGAAGAATTTGAAGAACTCACTTCTTCAGCAGCACGGTCAAGATCTGCTTTCTCTGCTGCTTTACGTTCTTCCTCTTTTTTGATATTTTCACGGATGGATGCTATTTGTGCTTCTAAACCGGCATCTTTATTCTCTAAAGATTGTTTTAGTGCTTCTGTTTCCGATTCCTTCTTTACAATCTTAGCCTTCATGTTGACAGTTTCAGCTTTTTGATCTTTAATTTGGGATTGCATGCCTTTAAGCTCTACTTCCATATCCTTAAGGCTTTGCAATTTTTTCTCAACGGTCGCTTGTTTTTTCTCTAAGTCAGCTTTATCCGCTTCCTGCTCGCTAAGAATCTGTTGGTCAGCTTCCACGATAGTGGCTACCGCTCCAACACGATTAACGAATTCACCAAAGCTTTTAGAGCCTAAAACAACTTCTAGGTACTCAACGTCCCCGCCGCTCTCTTGGAATGAAAGCGCGCGCTCTTTCAAGACTTCCTCGCGTTTTGCGATTCTTTCTTCCAACGCTTTAATTTCTTTCTTTAAAGATTCTATGTCTTTTTCGGTGTCTTTAATTTCTTGTTTAGTATCTTTGATTTTTTGATCATTTTCTTTCATTGCCGATTCGATCTGGGCAATTTGGGCATTCATTTTCGATTGTTCTTTTTTCAATTGTTGAATAACTTGTTCTGCCTCTGAAATATCTGATTGTATTCCTGTGCGTTGCGATTGAATATCCGTGATAGATTCAGCTTTTACAGACGGTATGGCAAAAGCGCTTCCTAATCCAAGCATAATTGTCGTGTTCAATACGATAAGTTTTTTCTTCAAACTCATTTCCCCTGCTTTCCTCCCCTTGCATTTCCATCGACCCACTTCTTTTTCTCTATGAAAAATGATTAGTCAAAATAAATTGCTGGGAACTCTTCTCTATTTTTTTTACTCTTTATGTAATCTTCTAAGGTTGAGATAATATTAAATACATTTCTTAAACTCTACTATGTTTTCACCTAAGTCGTAGTATATCATCAGATTTTGTCAAATGCGTAATAACAATATTACAATTATATTTCAATTTTAACATTAAACATAAAAATTCGACTTTTCCACGAGATAAAACATCCAATATCTTACATAATCACCTTCGTATTCTGATGCAAGACTTTCTATCTAGTGTTTAGCACCAAGGGACCATAGACTATTGGCAGGCAAAAACTCACCAACTGTGAATGCACGGTAGCCCTTTTGGAACAGATTGCAGCTCATTTACCCTTCATACGGGAAGGGCTGCTAGCATTCACCAAAAAAAACCGCTCATCAGCGGTTTTTCCGTCAAGATTCGACCCATCCTTAAATTCCAGCCATAAAGTCGACAAATACTTTCAATTCTTTCGGTCGGACGAATACCCTTTCTCCTTTGCTTATTTCCAGATTCATATATTGTTCTTTCGTCAGTTCGATTTCCAGCGGTTCGTTTGTATCCTGACGAATGACTTCTATCCGGACGATGGGGCCAATTGTATGAATGTGGTCAATTATGGATGCGATCGAATCCTTTTCCGTTGGTTCTCTTTCCATGATAAAGTTATGCGCCCTTACATAACCAGTTCCCGCTCCATCTTCACTGTCCGGGGCATTCATTTCCACATTCCCAGTTACCAATTTCCCTTGGTGAACGTTGCCCTTGAAAAGATTGACACTGCCAAGAAAATCATAAACGAATGGATTTTCCGGGTGATCATAAACTTCTTCCGGAGTTCCAATCTGTTCAATTTTCCCTTCATTCATGATAACGACCCGATCAGCAACATCCATCGCCTCTTCCTGATCATGCGTCACGAATACACTTGTAACATTGAATTCATCATGAAGTCTTCTTAGCCAACGCCGAAGTTCTTTGCGAACCTTGGCATCCAATGCCCCGAATGGTTCATCAAGCAAGAGGATATTCGGTTCAACGGCAAGTGCCCTTGCCAAAGCGACACGCTGGCGCTGGCCGCCTGATAATTGCGATGGATAACGATCTTTATATCCTTCCAGCTTGACGAGTTGAAGCAATTCGGTAACCTTTTGTGCAATAACTTCTTTACTCGGCCTTATTTTTCTAGGTCGGACCTTTAATCCATAGGCAATATTATCAAAAATGGTCATATTGCGAAAAAGGGCATAATGCTGAAAGACGAAACCCACATTTCGATCTTTTACATGTTTATGCGTGTAATTCTCTTCATTAAAAAGGATCTTTCCGTTCTCAGCCTGTTCAAGACCCGCGATGATACGCAGTAATGACGTTTTTCCCGATCCTGAAGGGCCAAGCAGGGCTACAAGTTCACCGCTCTTTATTTCCAGATCGATGTTCCGGAGTGCTTGATAGGACCCGTAATATTTTGTAACATTTTCAATGATGATACTCATTTCATTCCTCCTATCTCGCTTTGGTTGATTTAAAGTCAGTTTTCCACTCTATGAAGCTCTTAATGATCAAGGTTATGATTGCAAAAATGGACATCAGGGATGCAACGGCAAAAGCGGCCGAAAATTGATATTCATTGTATAAGATTTCAATATGTAGCGGCATCGTATTGGTCATGCCACGTATATGGCCCGATACGACCGATACAGCTCCAAACTCCCCGATTATCCTTGCATTGCAAAGGATGACCCCATATAGAAGTCCCCATTTTATATTGGGAAGCGTCACATACCAAAATGTCTTAAACCCTCCCGCACCCAGCGTGAGTGATGCCTCTTCTTCAGACGTCCCCTGGTTTTGCATGAGCGGGATCAATTCGCGCGCAATGAATGGGAAGGTAATGAAAATGGAGGCAATGACAATCCCTGGTATTGAAAAGATCACTTTAATGTCAAGAGATTGCAGCAGTGGACCAAGTGTTCCATGCAAGCCGAACAGAAGGACAAAAATCAACCCGGCAATGACGGGTGAAACGGAAAAAGGCAAATCTATCAATGTTATTAAGAAGTTTTTTCCCTTGAAATCATATTTTGTTATGGTCCAAGCGGCAACCACTCCAAATATGGCATTGAGTGGCAAGGTGATGAGAACAACGATCAATGTTAACTTAATCGCAGCCACGGCATCAGGGTGGACAATGGCCGCAAAATAAGCTTCGGCACCTTTTTCAAAGGCTTTTACAAAGATCGCGATTAATGGGACGACTAAAAACAAAGTGAGAAATAGCAATACAATGGATATGAGGATCCACTGTATGGATTTAGGCTCTTTAGTTGCGTTTCTCGTAGTAATGACTGGGTGATTCGCTTTTGCAACAACTGAATTATCCTGTTCCATCATATCCCTCCTACTTCCCTGAATATCTTTTGCTGGTCCACCATTGTAAGATATTGATGGTGAATAAGATTATAAATGTAATAATGAGCATGACGGCTGCAACAGCTGTTGCACCTTCATAATCATACTGTTCAAGCTTTGTCATGATGATCAGCGGGGAAATCTCCGTTTTAAACGGCATATTTCCGGCAATGAAGACAACTGACCCATACTCTCCAAGTGCCCTCGCAAAAGAAAGTGCAAAACCCGTCAATATCGCTGGAATCAATTCCGGGAAGATAATTTTAATGAATGTCTGCATTCGATTCGCCCCTAAAGAGGCAGATGCTTCCTCCATCCCTTTTTCGATATTTTCAAGCACCGGTTGAACCATCCGCACCACGAATGGAAGACCGATAAATATTAGGGCGATGATGATCCCTGCGGGAGTGAAAGCGACCTTAAAGCTGAAAAATTGCCCGATCCATCCGTTCGGTGAATACAAGGTGGTCAACGTAATCCCTGCCACGGCAGTCGGGAGGGCAAAAGGCAAATCAACCAGTCCATCGATGATCCGTTTGCCGGGAAACTCATAACGAGTAAGCACCCAGGCAATTAACACACCAAAAACTGCGTTCACAAAGGCCGCAGTTAACGCTGTCATGAAACTCAATTTATAAGAAGCGAGAACCCTTGGTTCAGTTATGGTCGCCCAAAAATCCTGGAACCCCATTGAAAATGTGTTTAGAAAAACCATCGATAACGGGATCAAAACGATGATGGAGAGATACAGCAGCGTAAAACCCATCGTCAATCCAAAACCGGGTATGGTCCTCTTTTTCGTCTGTTTACCTTCAGTCACTATATTCATCGCTTCGCCTCAACCCTTTTTCTGATTTATGAAGGAGAAGATGTTAAAGCCATCTTCTCCTTCATGCTTATTGCTGTTGATAAATCTCGTCAAATGTGCCACCATCATTAAAATGTGTTTCCTGGGCTTTTTTCCAGCCGCCAAATGTATCATCAACAGTCACCATATCGATATTGGCAAATTGATCTTCATATTCGGCAAGAACCTTCTCATCCCTCGGACGATAGAAATTTTTCGCGGCAATTTCCTGACCGGCATCCGTATAGAGGTATTCCAGGTAAGCTTCTGCCACTTCCTTTGTTCCTTTTTTCTCGACCACTTCATCGACAACAGCTACCGGTGGCTCTGCTAATATACTGATTGAAGGATTGACGATTTCATATTTGTCATCACCGAATTCTTCCAGGGTTAAATAGGCTTCATTCTCCCAAGCGATTAATACGTCACCAATTCCCCTTTCCACAAAAGTGGTCGTTGCACCGCGTGCCCCTGAATCCAGGACTTCAACATTCTGATAAAGTTTTTTCATGAAATCCTTCACTTTTGTTTCGTCATTATCGAAATTTTTCTCCGCATAAGCCCAGGCAGCCAGGTAATTCCACCTTGCCCCTCCGCTTGTCTTTGGATTTGGAGTAATGACGGATACATCCTTTTTAATCAGATCATCCCAATCTTTAATGCCTTTAGGATTATCCTTTTTTACCAAAAACACAATGGTTGATGTGTATGGTGTCGAGTTCTCCGGTAAACGTTTTTGCCAGTCCTTCGCTAACAAATTACTAGCTTCATAAATGGCATCAATATCATAAGCCAATGCCAATGTAACGACATCCGCCTCCAATCCATCAATAACTGCCCTGCCCTGTTTACCAGATCCGCCATGTGATTGCTGAATCGTTACATCCTGACCGGATTCTTCTTTCCAGTGCTTCACGAACGCTTCATTGAATTCCTGGTACAATTCCCTTGTCGGATCATATGATACATTCAAAAGCTCGACTGACTTTGATGTCCCGCCGCCTTCCGTTTTTTCCGAGTTGCATCCCGCAAGTACACCGAATGCTAAAATCAAACTTATTAATAACATTACCTTTTTCATGAGCTTCCCCCTTTTTTACAACAAAAAAGGCATGCTATTTCCCTTTCAATTATTCAGGAGATAGTATGCCTTCAGTTCTCTGATCAGCAAGTATTTTTTTGTATATCATTACCATAAAGCAAAGTTAACCCAGTTGTCAACTAGGTATTGCGTGTCCTATCATTTAAATTCATTCACATTTTGCAAGTTTAAGAATTCCATCACATGAAAAGGGCTCGATCCAACGGGGAGATCGAGCCCTTTTTAATACTTATTATGAATCTGATGCTTTTTGATACAGCCTATTGTCCAAGATATACTGATAACACTGATCAGGCAGTAAATACCTTGGTTCCCCGCCCATCGCGAATTCATCCCTTATATATGTAGAACTGATTTCCATGGAAAGGCCTTTATCAATAAGGTGAAATGTATTTCCATCATCATAATTCCTTAGCAATGGACTTTTGGATATGATTTTCAGCATATCGATCCCATCCCGTGCCATGACGATGAATTTATGATTTGCAATCAGTTTTTCCCTGAATTTCCATCGTAAGTGTACCGGCAGCTCCTGATTATCAATATCTTCAAGTAAATCTGCACCCATTATGAAGTAAACTTCGTCCTTTGGAAATCGTGATTTAAAATATTCCATCGTATACCAAGTATATTGTTTACTCGTCCCGGCACGTTCATTAATTTCATAATCACTGACTTCGAATAACGGGTTGCCCCCTATTGCCAGCTTGAGCATTTCCCAACGGTGTTCATTGCTCGTTTTCATCTGTTTATCGATACGGCCATTTGAGCAAGGTAAAAAAATCACCTTGTCTAGCTTAGCACGATGCGCAATGGTGGATGCTGTCCATAAATGCACGTTCGTGACCGGATCGAAGGAAGATCCATAAACTCCAATTTTGCCCATCCTGATATCCCCCCAGTCAAAGCTTACAGTTTGGTCCTTAATGTCCAAAGCTCAGGAAAAAATGGCTGTTCGACCACTTTCTTCAGATAACTTACACCTGACGATCCGCCAGTTCCCTTTTTATTACCGATGATCCGTTCTACAGTACTCATATGATTGAATCTCCAGAATTGTTGTTGACTTCCAATATCAACGAGTTTTTCGGCCAGCTCATACAAATCCCAGTAGTTATGCACATCGCGGTAAACGGTCAGCCATGCTTTTTCAACACTTGCATTTTCCTGATAAATTAAAGACCAATCCCTCTTCAGGACCGATTGATCAATAGGAAGCCCCCTTGCAGCCAAAGCACCTAAAGCCGCATCATAAATACTTGGTTTATTCAAGGCTGCCATCATCGACTCATAAAGCTCGGGCTGATGACGGAAAACGGCCAATATTTGCGAATTCTTTTGACCCATCGCAAATTCTATCAACCTGTTCTGAAATGATTGAAACCCTGAAGAGTTTCCTAGTTTCTCCCGGAATTCCATATAATCGGTTGGCGTCAAGGTCGAAAGCACATTCCAAGATTGAACTAGTTGCTGTTGGATCCTGGCCACTCTGGATAGCATCTTAAAGGAAGGCTCCAAATGTCCTGCCTCAATATGATCAGTTGCCGCAGTCAATTCATGGATTATCAATTTCATCCACAATTCACTTGTTTGGTGAATGATGATGAACAGCATTTCATCGTGATGGCCGGAAAGTCGATGCTGACTTGATAAAATTTGATTTAAATGCAGATAGTCCCCATAGGACATATCTTTTTCAAAATCAGTTACCATACTTTCTTCCAAACGATGTTCATCTCTTGGACCCTTATCCATACTATCCCTCTTTCCCTTTACTTTCTTTTGAATTTCGACATCAAAAAATAAATGATGCAAAGAAAGATCAGCCAAGGAACCCCGAACTGGAGCACGATTTTAAATGGGCCAGTGAACCAGGTAGATACCGTCAAAGCAAACAAAAGTAATGCACCAAGAATCGTTAGATATGGAAATCCATACATTTTAACCGGTAATTTGCGGCCACCTGATTTCTCCCATCTCTTCCTGAAATATAAATGGGAAATGAACACCATGAACCAGGTTAAAATGGCTCCGAACATTGATATCCCCATCATGAATGCATATGAAGTATCCGGAAGCAGGACCTTTACTCCTGCAGCAAGAAATATTCCTAAAGTGGATATGAGAAGTGCCCTTACCGGGACACCTTTCCTGCTCACTTTTTGAAATAGGGCTGGAGCCTGCTTTTGCTCGGATAACGAAAATATCATTCTGGTGGAGGCATATAATTGACTATTCATAGCGGATAAAGCAGCGGTTAAAATAATGAAATTCATTATTCCCGATGCCCCGGGAACATTCAGGATTTCCATTACCTTAACAAATGGGCTTTTGTCAATACCGGCAGATTGCCAGGGAACAATCATTAACATGATCCCGATAGTCAGTACATAAAAAGTGGCAAGCCTGAAGACAGTAGCCTTCAAAGCTTTAGGGACGGCTATATCCGGATCCTTTGCTTCTCCCGCCGTCACCGCAATCAACTCAGTTCCTAAAAAGCTGAAGAGCGAAATGAATATGGCGACCCAGAGCCCCCAAAAGCCGAAAGGCATAAAACCTCCATCATTGGCATAGTTCTCTACACCGATCCCGCTTGAAGGTCCTGCGCCAATCACCACATAGGCGCCAAGTAGAATGAATATGACAATGGCGCTTATCTTGATCATTGAAAATACATACTCAAAATTCCCGAATGTATTGACACTCGTCGCATTTACATAGATTAGCAGTGCAGCAAAAAGGAAAATCCAAACACTTCCAGGTACAGCCGGGAACCAATATTTCATATAAACAGCGATGGCACTCACTTCGACACCAATGGCAAGAACATTCGCTATCCAATATGAATACCTCACAACAAAACCCGCAAATGGACTTATATATTTTTCAGCAATGGTACCAAAGGATCCCGATGTTGGATAGGCTACAGTCATTTCCGCCAAACAGCCCATCAGCAGAAGGACAATGAATGCACCTATTGCATAGCTGATAAGTACACTTGGACCTGCCGTTGAAATCGCAAGGCCGCTACCCAAGAATAACCCGGTGCCAATTGCACATCCCATGGCTATCATGGTGATTTGATTCGATGATAATTCACGATGCAGTTTATTTTTCTCCATATGTTGCTCCCATTCTAGGCAATGATTCCCCTTTTATTTTCATAGTTTTCATATATTCTGCCGTCCATGATCTTCTTAAGCACCTGTACAGTTTCATAGACTTCCTGAAAAGAGGTATAAAGAGCAACAGGTGCTAAACGAATCATATTCGGTTCACGATAATCGGGAATGATGGCCTCTTGTTTCAATGCTTTACATATTCTTGCAGCTTCTGGATGTTCAAGGATGATATGACCGCCCCTTTTTGCTTCATGCCTTGGGCTCCCAATCTCAAATCCATATCCCGTCAATTCCGAATGTACTAAATCCATAAGATATTGAGTCAGCTTCAAGGATTTCTTCCGGACTTGTTCTATCCCCGCTTCCGCAAACATTTCAAGCGAGCCTAAAAGGGGGGCCATGCTTAATATATGGGGAGTTCCAATTTGAAAGGCACCTGCCGAATTTGCCTGGGTAAAGGTATGTTCCATATCGAACTGCCTATCTTTCCGCGACCCAAACCATCCAGCCAACCCGGGCATCCTTGCAAAATGCTTACGGTTCACATATAACCCCGCTACACATCCTGGTCCGCCATTCAAATGCTTATAATTACACCAAAACGCGAAATCCACTTCCCAGTTGTCAAACAAATGCGGGATGGCTCCCACGGAATGACAGGCATCGAATCCTATCATGATTCCACGCGCATGCGCTTCCTTTGTTAACCTCTCCATATCCAGGATCTGTCCGCTTCGATATAAAACCGTCGGAAGTACAATCAACGCTATTTCCTCGTTCATCTCTTCAATGATGTCTTCTTCTTCAAGGAATTTACCATCTCGGCTTTTCACCTGAACCAAGTGTGCCGAAGGATCAAGCCCATGCAATCGGAGCTGGCTTTGAAGTGCATAGATATCACTCGGGAAGGTTAGTTCATCCGCCAAAATCTTATTCCTGCCAGCTCTCGGTTCAAAAAAAGTGGCCGCAAGCTGATGCAGATTAGCTGTAGTCGACCCTCCCATTATCACTTCATCCTCTAAAGCTCCTACCAACGGGGCACTCAATTCACCCAATCTCTCAGAAAAGTAAAACCAGGGCTCGGCACCCCCCGTCCAGCCATCGACCCCATACTTTTTCCAATCTTCCAATGACTTCATTAAACTTTTCTCAGCCCGCTTCGATAAAAGTCCCAATGAGTTGCCATCCATATAAATCATCCCGGGGCTCAAGTAGAACTCCTCTCTGTAAGAAACTAATGGATCTTCCTGATCCAACGTTTTCGCATACTCTTTCGTTGACATGAAATTATTGATATCCTTGTTCTCCCCGCTTCCTTCCAAGCCACTTTTTTTCACTTGTAGATCCCTACCCCTTCCCATGCCAACCTTATCATTCTGTCAGGATCTTTTTCAATATAATCCTTTTTATCAAAAATCATTGTGTAGTGATTTCTTTCATCATATTTCGGCCAGATTTCTCCTTCCGGGGGATTGGGGTTTCCATATTTCGCAAAGTTGACCCAATGGCCCTGCATTCTATGGGAAACCTTCAGGGCAGCTGACCTTGAACCATATGAAACAATCCGTTTCCCAAATGCCGAGTCAAAAGTCTGGAAAGCAAAAGGGATTTCCATACCATGCGTCGCCCCTAATTTACTTATGCGCATTGCCGCCGTTTTATAATCAAAACGATACATCCATGTTTTTTCAAAGCGGCTGTATGCCTCCGCATACCAAACCGAGGGAATATGGAAAGTCGCATCACGGCCAATGCCAAGCACAGCTTCCTTTTCTGGGTAGTTTAAATAAGCATTCGTAATTCGCTCTTTCGCCTCTGGATCAGTGTTATCGAACATTTTCTGAATCATCGCCGCATTAGTTGGAATTAATGGGGGATCCACCTGGTCGAATAACGTCGCTTCGTCCCTATTTGTTCCTATAAGCAAGGGTATTCCCTTTGCTTTTCCGGATCGAATCGAATCTAGTGGATAATCGGGCAGGAAGTCACCATCTACGACAGGTCCAAATGATAATGAGCCCGGCATGGCCTGTGAATTTTCCTGCAAGAGTTGGTAGGAAGCCGTGACAATCTCTTGAACTGGAAGCGTCTTTAAGCGGTGGATTTCATCCTTTCCAATGCCCAATATTTCAAGGAACCTTTCACTGAATTGGCGCGCAAATCCTTTTCCGTAAACAGATGTCGGAGCGGGACTTTCCGCAATGGCCTGTTTAAAAAGACCTCTAGCTGAAGGAACAGTAAGTAAAGTCGTCACCGCATTGCCACCAGCTGATTCACCAAATATCGTAACATTATCAGGGTCGCCGCCAAACGCTTCTATATTTTCATTAACCCATTTCAGAGACGCAACTTGATCACGTAAACCTAAATTGGTTTCAAATATTTCCCCATCAACTGCAAACTCGGAAAAATCCAGATATCCCAGTGCCCCCAGCCTATAGTTGATGCTTACTACGACTACATCTCCATTCTTAGCCAGTAAATGTCCATTGTACATATCAAGGGATCCAGCTCCCGTTATGTATGCTCCTCCAGGAATCCACACCATGACCGGGCGTTTTTTATCATCTGCCCTAGGCGACCAAATATTCAGGAACAAGCAATCCTCATCCATTTTTTCATTTCCCGTCATTCCTGTCCTTACCGCCCGATCCATCGGCTGCGGGGGAATCGGACCAAAATCCACTGCATCCAGGACACCGCTCCACTTATCAACTGGCTCCGGCGAGAGGAAACGCAGACCCTCAATCGGCGCTTTCGCATACCTGACTCCACGCCAAACGCATATATCGTTTTCCATAGTACCTTGAAGATGTCCTTTTACCGTCGTAACTATCGATCCAATCATTCCCTTTCACCTCTTCATATAGTAGTAGATACTTAAGTTCTTCTTTTTCCATTCCCTTATATCCTTCATCTTTATTGAAAAAAGATCTATAGACTCCGTTCTTCCAAAATAAAGTACCGCTATCGTATATAAAGTCAGGTTATCCTCATGAGTTTGAAGTTTTCATTAAATGGCCAGTTAACAAAAAAAGACCCAATCAGGTCTTTTTTGTTGAACTTGGCAAAAAGCTTAGGCGAGCATGGCAAGGATACTCAATAAAGAGCTGCCCCGAACGGAAAGCTGTTGTGCAGCATATGTTAATTGCTGTTCATCGAGCTGTTCCAATAAAGGCTTTAATTCCAGCAATTCATTCTCCAGTCCTTTAAGGTCTGTAGATAGCTTGTCCACCATCAAGAGCACTTGCTCAGAATCAACAGTGGTTTCAGACCAGACTTGTAACCGTTCCTTGATTTCAGTCAAAGGCATATTCTGTTCTTTATACCGATTAATCATTTGAAGACGATTTAAAGCATCTTCTGTGTAATACCGATATCTTGACCCAGTTTTTTCATAGTTCAGCATTCCTAATTGTGTGTAATAGTCAATGGTTCTTCTCGAAACATTCGCAAGTTCAGCAAGCTGGCCAATCCGATATATATTCACCCAGATAGTCACCTTCTTTTAAAAATCTACTGTTAACGATACTATAACATAACTATCCAAAAAGGTGACTTCGAGGATGAAACTATTAGACTACTTTATCCGAATTGCCCTTCAACTGCTTCTTGGCAAAATACAGGGCATCTTCCTTCGAATTAAAAAAGTGCTGTTTATCTATTTTATGATACAGACCAGTGCTGAGTAACAATTCCTTGGGTTGCTGCTGAATTCCGGAAATGATTAATTTCCCCTTATATTTTCCGATGCGATTAACAATCGCCAATAGTGCAGCCTCTGCTGAAGTGTCCATATATGTTACCCGGCGCATGCTTATTACCAACACTTTCGTCTTATTATCCAAGTTCTCCAATATCGATGACTCCAGGACGTCTATCGAACCAAAGAAGAGGGGACCTTCCAAGTTATACACATTGATCTTTGAATCCGAATTATCAATTGGGACTATCTCGGTAATCTCATGACTTCTTTCCCTGACTTTTAACGTGTGGCTCATTTTTGCAATGAAGGTGATGAAGGCAATCAATAAGCCAATTCCTACCCCCATGATTAAATCAGTGAAGACTGTGACGAGGAAGGTGACTAGCAAAACCGCAGAATCCGCCGTCTTCGTTTTCAATACATGAGCGAATTCCTTTCTTTCACTCATATTCCAGGCAACAAACATCAATATGGGCGCCATGCTAGCCAAAGGTATATGCGCTGCATATGGAGAAAGCACCAGCAAAACCAGTAAAACGACAATTCCGTGAATGACTCCGGACATCGGGGAGGCTGCCCCGCTTTTTATATTGGTAGCTGTCCTGGCAATGGCACCTGTCGCAGGTATTCCCCCGAAGAATGGGGTCGCGATGTTCGCGATTCCTTGCCCAACCAATTCCTTATTACTATCATGCTTGGTCCCCCCCATGTTATCGGCCACGGTAGCGGATAACAATGACTCGACACCGCCTAACAAGGCAATCGTAAAAGCAACGGGAAGGAGTGTGATAATGACTTCCACTGATAGCTCCGGCACTTGGAATTGCGGAAAACCTTTCGGAATCGCTCCATACGTAGAACCAATCGTAGCCACCTTATCGGGAAATAAAAAGTAAGCTGCAATTGTGGAAATCAGCAAACCCAGAAGCGGTCCTGGCACTCGTGGCAAAAGTCTAGGTGCCAGCAGTATGACGACAAAACATATAATCGCAACAATCACACTATATAGATTGATCGTGTCTGCTTTAATCACCAGTTCCTTCATGTTATCCATGAACGCTTCATGTTTTTCCACTTTCATACCAAAGAAGTTGGCAATTTGCCCTGAAAAGATTATTATCGCAATTCCTGTTGTAAATCCAATGATGACGGGACGGGGAATGAACTTCATCAAATTGCCTAACTTAAGCAGACCCATCAGGACTAACATAATCCCCGCTAAAAACCCGGCAATTAGCAGGCTTTCATACCCATATTGCATAACGATCCCAAATAATAAAGGAACGAACGCCCCGGTTGGCCCTCCAATTTGATACTTGGAGCCACCCAAAATCGATATGAGGATTCCTGCGATGATGGTCGTATATAACCCGTATATTGGTTCGACGCCTGAAGCAATTGCAAAAGCCAATCCTAAAGGGATGGCCACAACACCTACGACCAATCCTGCCGTTACGTCCTTTTGAAAACCCTTCATATTATACCCTTGAAATCTAGAATCTTTTATCATCTTTTTAAAACTCACATCCTTAGTCGTTTTTTTAGTTGGGATCTACCATCATCAGGAAAAATGACTTTCTTTCATTTTAGAGGGAGTTGCTTGATCAAAATTAATCTTACTTGTAGGTTTTTTCAACGGGACAAACCATGCGGGGGGACTTTTCAAAGCTAAGAAATAATCGTCATATGTAATCTCCTTATGTTAAGTTATTTGACATGGCCTCTACCACGCTTCAACATTATACAGTAAAACGTAAAACTGTACATTGTTAGTAACGTTAACATTTGTTTACAACTTATTGCATATTTTTACATTTATATTACAACCCGGGACCATGTTTCCAGTCTAGTTAATTTGAAGCCGGAGATTCAGACTACGAATCAGGAGGTTTGAACTTTGGACTAATTCCCCATACCGGAAAACTTGAATAAAGACCAATAGAAAAAGCATGTTTTGAGAAAGATTGCTCAAAACATGCTCTATAAAAACTCAAGGCTCTATATAAGTTTTCTTTCAGTTTACAGCTCTTCCCCTCTCGTCTCGATAATATGTTTATACCAATGAAACGACAGCTTCTTTTTCCGGTTTAACTGATCATGATGATCCACGTAAATAAATCCGTATTGCTTCTTATACCCGTTTAACCAACTTAATAGATCAATGACAGACCATGCGTAATATCCTTTTAAATGGATGCCTTCGTTGATTGCCCGCTTAATCACTTTTAAGTGCTCCTCAATATATTTAATACGGGGAACATCCACTATTTCACCATCGATAATAGGATCCTCATCACCAAGTCCGTTTTCTGTAACATACATTTTAATATCACCATAACGCTCTTTTAACATATGCAGCCCATCTAAGAATCCTTGAGGTGAGATTTCCCAGCCCCATTTTGTATATGTTTTATCTTCCATTTTCACGGTCCGATAAAAGCCATCAAAAGACGGGTTTCCTGGAGCTAGAGTAGATGTTTCTCTTGAATGCTCCATGTTTGAAATGGCTTCCCGATTTTTTTCCACGCGAATGGGCTGGTAATAATTGAGTCCGATAAAATCATTTTTCCCCGCATTTCTTTTTAGCGTATCCAGTTCTTCTTCGGTCCAGCTTGGTGTCCAGCCTTTCTCCTTTAATTGCTCAACCACATAAGCTGGATATTCACCTTTTAAAATTGGGTCATAATACCAAAAAGTTTCATATTCATTGGCATGCCTAGCAGCTAATACATTCTCATGTTTGTCATCAATACTATAAGCTGGCAGGAATACATGGGTAATCCCAATTTCACCGTAATGATTCAGTCCCTTGTATACCTCTACCGCTTTGGCATGTGCATAAAAAACGTAATGTGTCGCTTGAAAGTATTTATTTTCATCGTTTTGGATTCCAGGCGGGTGCGCTCCTTTTAAATACCCTAAACCGCAAAACATAACCGTTTCATTAAACGTGATCCAATGTTTGACGCGGTCTCCGAATGCGCGAAAACAAATCTCCGCATACTTGACGAATGCTTCAGCTGTTCGCTTATTCGTCCATCCCCCATCTTGTTCAAGCGTCAAAGGCAAATCCCAATGATACAGCGTAACAAATGGAACAATCCCATATTTTAAGCATTCATTAATAACATTATTATAAAATTCCAAACCTTTTTCATTGATTTCCCCGTCACCGGTTGGCAAAATACGTGCCCATGAAATGGAAAACCGATATGATTCAAGTCCCATCTCTGCCATTAATTTAATATCTTCTTTGTAACGATGATAATGGTCTATCGCTACATCACCGTTTGTACCTTCATATGTTTTCCCCGGTATCTTCGAGAAGACATCCCAATTCGTTATACCTTTACCATCTTCATCCCATGCTCCTTCTATTTGAAAAGAAGCGGAAGCTGCTCCTAATAAAAAATCGTGTGGAAACTTCAATTATAACCCTCCATTTCATACCCTCTTATTAAATTTATAATAATATATTTAATTCATTGGCACAAATATTAATTTTTAATTCACGTAAAACATAAGCCTTAAAGATAGTATTTACTATCAGGGAATGATTAAATCCAGAATTCTGCTGAATCAACCTCTCTTTTTCTAGCTGAAGATGATTGATTTATAGTTTCATATGAACATATGCAAAAACCCGTCCACCTAAGGAGGACGGGTTACGCATTTATTCAAGGCAATCACTCCACAACCGGGAGCCATCCTTTTATCCCAATCAACTTTTCCCAAAGCGGATCTGGAATGACCAGTTCATCCTGATCTTTTTTTGAAAGGGTGGTCCGTATTTCCGCTTCTTTTCCAGACCTGATTTTTTCAATCCAATGCGGTTCCATAAGAAGTTCGCGGCCAAGGGCGATAAAAGGGACACCCGTTTCCATAGCTTCCGCAACTTCATCGGGTGTATGCAGTGAGCCTACACCGACAACAGGGATACGATTACCTACTTTATCGTAAATTTTGACGATGCGTGACTTTGTCCTATCACTCTCGCGGAATGAGCCATTCCAGAAGTGGCCTACCGATATATGTAGATAATCCAGGTTTTGATTCGCTAATCTATCAACGAATTGAATCGTATCATCTAATGTGATTCCAGGATTGCTGCCTTCTTCAGGAGAAAGGCGGTAGCCGATGATAAACGGCTTTTTCGCATGCTCAGCAACCGTTTTCTCGACTTCATTCACAATGGTAAGCGGAAAAATCAATCGTTTTCCCAGTGTTCCACCCCAGTTATCCGTACGACGGTTCGAGTGTGGCGAGAAGAATTGCTGCAGCAAGTACGTATTGGCACCATGGATTTCCACACCATCGAATCCTGCTTCGATTGCCCTTCTTGTTGCTTCTCCAAATGCCTTAATAATGTCTTGTATTTCATCTTCACTCATTTCCCGCGGTACAGGTGCTTCCTCGCTGGAAGCGATGGCACTTGCAGAAACAGGTTGGTTATCAGGCAATAATTCCGGCGGACTTTGCCGGCCTCCATGATATATTTGCAGGATCGCTTTTGAGCCGTTGGACTGAATCGTTTCGGCTAGTTTTCTCAAGGAAGGGATAAAGAAATCGTCATCTGCACTAAGTTGGCCTGGGAATCCCTTACCCCCAGCAGATACATAGGCACATGCCGTGACCACCGCACCTACACCAGCCGAGCGTTCAGCATAATAGGCCAGTTCATCATCGGTTACAACGCCTTGATCATCTGAAGAATAAGTGGTCATAGGAGCCATCATGATACGATTTTTCACTTCTACCCCTGATGGAAATATATATGGTTGAAAAATCTTTTCGTATTTTTGATTCATGCCAATCCTCCCCCTTTACTCTTAGTGGTGATGATGTCCGTGCGGTTCTTTAGAAGGATTCGTGATTTCAAAGCCTTCTTCAGGTACATAAAAATATTTAATCCAGACACCATCCAGAAATTCTTCACGTGAATCAAGCAAAATATCGATTTCTTTATCTGTTTTGACGATTTCATCATGCTCTGCCGGTGTATCCATCTTCATGTCATAATGGGCATGATCACCATGCATATGGGTGATATATACACGAATCATTTTCCCTTCGGCTTCTTCAGTGCTCAGCATTTTTTGTAAGACCTTTGCTGCATTGCGATTTATTTTGCAATTCATGTCCATTCCTCCAACAATAAAATTATCCCTGTACTGAATTCTACCCAATTAAGGGTTATCAGTAACATCCATTTTTCCCCTTCATGATTGGCCATGTCCTCGGTCTGAAGGAAAGACGATGCCGATTTGCTTTCTTGCTTCATCCATGATTTCCATGGTCAACAATGAATTCGAATATGAATTAATATCGGATTCCATTTTCCCCTGCTGTATCAAATCAACAAATTCTTTCGCTTCATAATACATGGTAGGCATATCCTGTTTAACAGAAATATTTTCAGTGGTTCCATCCCGATACTGAATATCCACCGCTTGCGGTCCTGAAATTTTCTGAATGATGATGCTTCCAAGTTCACCTTGAATTTCCGATGGCAAATTGGATTCAGTAATTTTGGAAAACATGACGACTGCCTCCATTTCATCATAGGAAAGCAGAATCGTTCCTTGCCCATCAACTCCTGATTCAAGCATCGTTCCTGAAGCCTGCACCTTATTCGGTTTACCGAACAGTACAACAAGTGGATAGAGGACGTAAATGCCTAAATCCATTAAAGAGCCACTGGAGAATTCCGGATTGAATGCATTCAGCACAGTTCCTTGTTTATATGAATCGTAGCGTGATGAATATTGGCAAAAGCTTCCCGAGAAACGCCTAATCTTCCCGATTTTATCCAGATTCCCTTTTATACTTTCGAAATTCGGCATGATGGTCGATTTCATCGCTTCCATCAATAGCACATCATTTTGTTTTGCTGCCTCAATCATATCCCTTACTTCTGCCGCATTCGAGGCCATTGGTTTTTCACATAATACATGTTTTTTATTTTGTAAAAACAACACGGCTTGCCGGCAATGATGAGAGTTAGGGCTTGCTATATATACAGCGTCGATTTCATCGCTGGCAGCCATTTCTTCTATATTCGTAAAAGTCGTATGTACTTCGTATTTATTGGCAAATTCCTTGGCTTTCTCTTCTGTACGTGAATACACGGCGGTTAAAGATAAATCCTCTACATGCTTAGCAGCCTCCAAAAATCGTTCCGTGATCCAGTTTGTACCTATTACCCCTAATCTTATCAACATCCTATCCCCTTTCAAGCTAACTTAATTATGTCCTCAATATACAGACATTTCACTGAAAAACAAAGTATAATGAACACCCGCAATTGTTTAAATTGGATTTTTTAGGCAATATTCGTTTATAATTTTTCTATATTACCACTGCCATGATGTTTCTACATACTCCCAAATTGGGAATAGAAGACTTAAAAGGAGCGTGTGAAGTTTATGACAGAATTAATGAAAAACAAAGTTGCCATCATTACCGGTGGAGGATCGGGAATTGGCCGGGGCGCTGCACTGAAACTAGCTGAAAACGGCGCGAACATCATCTTTTTTGATCGTACAGTCGAAAATGCCGAAAAAGTGAAGGAAGAAGTGGAGAACCTTGGCCGAGAGGCTTTAATCATTAAAACGGATGTTTCCAAGGCTGAGCAAGTTGAACATGCCTACAAGACGGCCTATGAACATTTTGGGAAAATTGATTTTGTATTTGCAAACGCAGGCATCAACGGAGTGATTGCCCCTATAGAAGACATAAAGCCAGAAGATTGGGATCAGACACATACCATCAACCTCAAAGGCACCTTTCTCACCATCAAATACGCCATTCCCTACATGAAGGAAACAGGCGGCAGCATCGTAATCAACAGCTCCATCAATGGAAACCGATATTTCAAGAATTTTGGTTTTTCCGCTTATAGTTCATCCAAAGCTGGTCAAGTCGCTTTCGGAAAAATGGCTGCACTCGAATTGGCAAGATATAAAATCAGGGTAAATACCATTTGTCCCGGCTCCATCGATACGAACATTCACGATAACACATTCCCGGAAGATGAAAACTTAAAAAAAATCACGATTCCCATTGAATATCCGCAAGGCTCCCAGCCCCTGGCGAAGAAAGCGGGAACTACCGAACAAGCCGGTGATCTCGTATTGTTTCTAGCATCAGACATGTCCTCACATGTTACGGGTACGGAAGTTTATATCGATGGAGCAGAATCACTTTTATGATTCATACTTACCCACTTAAAGGAAAAAAGCTGAAATCCACATCAGGATTTCAGCTTTTTTCCTTTTTAAGCAACTCGCCTTAATCCGCGACGGGCAAGGAGTAAATAAGCGAACATGGCGATGACATGACAACTTACCATCACAATTCCCATCGGCAAGGGTGACTCACCTGAACCTAATCCCACCAAGGGAGCCATTAGTGATCCCAATATGAAGGGAAGCAGGCCTATTAAAGCCGAAGCACTGCCTGCTGTTTTTTTCTGATTTTGCATCGCTAAAGAAAAACTCGTTGTACCGACAATACCGACGCTGGAGACAGAGAGGAATAAAGCGACCAAGATTCCTGCCAACCCCATTTCAAGAAGAACTGAGGCAAGAAGTAATATTCCCCCAAACAAGGCTAGGCATAATCCCATTTGAAGCAGTTTTTCTTCTTTAATCTTCCCAGCAAGCTTCCCGGCAACTTGTGAAGCGATGATGATCCCAATTCCGTTTATTGCAAAAATCAGGCTGAAGGTCTGTGGGGAAACCCCATAAATGTTCTGGAGAACAAAAGGCGATCCGGAAATATAAGCGAACATTGCGGCACTTATGAATCCTTGAGCAAAAGCATAGCCCATAAACACACGATCCTTCAATAAGTTCCCAAAAGTCCTGACTGTATCGTTTACCCCACCGGCACTCCTGAGATTAGACGATAAAGTTTCCTTTATCCCAAAAAATGCAGCCGCAACCATAATGATACCTAATACTGATATGACAATGAAAACTCCCCGCCAAGAAGTGAACTGCAAAAGTTGACCGCCAAAAACCGGAGCCAATATCGGTGCCGCCCCATTCACAAGCATTAACATGGAGAAGAACTTGGTCAAATCCGTTCCTGAAAAAAGGTCACGAACTATGGCCCTTGAAATGACAATGCCTCCCGCTCCTGCAATACCTTGGATAAAACGTAATAATAAAAGCAATTCAATGGTTGGAGCAAAAGCGCATAACAGAGATGAAATGCAATAAATGGATAAAGATATGACTAACGGTGTCCGCCTTCCTTTTGCATCACTTAGAGGCCCTAAATAAATTTGGCCCAAAGCCAAACCTAACAAGCAGGCAGTCAAGCTCAGCTGCGCTAAAGACGTACTGCTATTCAGATCCTCTGCCAGTGTAGGGAGACCTGGTAAATACATATCAAGTGACAGTGGTCCAATCGCTGCAAAAGACCCCAGCATAAGAGCCATCAACAGCCTTTTGGATTTAGTCATTTCGTTGCCTGATGATATCGTTTCCTTCATTTCAATCATTATTACCCCTATCCCTTTCAACTAATTGTTTTTCCTAAATAAAACTCGACTTTCTTTATTTTACAAAAAATCGGCACAATTTACGATAAGAATGCTTCACTCGAATTCGTTTCTTCCATTCTGCATTCAATTAAGCATTAATGTGAGGATAATGGAAAACTTTTAACGGACAAAACGATTCCCACCTTCGGATGCAACTCCATTTGAGCGTTATTTTCAGCTTCGGTTAAAAGAATCCAATAAAAAATGACCCCATTTTGGAGTCACTTCAGATTGTAGACATACTCGAAATAAAGCGAGTTTGCCTGCCATTTTTTATTAAAAAACGTTGCAGTTGATTTCAGCCGGAGCACTTTTCACCACCTATACCGGACGTCTTTTGTTCAGGAGCTTCTCCTCGGCCGTCCACGTATTTATCCGACCTACACCCCACTTTATTCGACCGTTCTCATATTTATCCGACCTACAACGCTCTTTATTCGGCCATTCACGATTTATCCGACCTACAACGCACTTTTCGGTCGTTCACGATTTATCCGACCTACAACGCTCTTTATTCGACCGTTCACCGTATTTATCCGACCCACAACGCTCTTTATTCGACCGTTCTCATATTTATCCGACCTACACCCCACTTTATTCGGCCGTCCACGTATTTATCCGACCTACAACGCACTTTATTCGGCCGTTCACGATTTATCCGACCTACAACGCACTTTATTCGGCCGTTCACGATTTATCCGACCTACAACGCACTTTATTCGGCCGTTCACGATTTATCCGACCTACAACGCACTTTTCGGTCGTTCACGATTTTTTCGACCTTTACCTCACTCCGAAGCATTTATTTTAAGATTCACGGATTAAATCCGCTCCCCATTCCGCCGACCGTCTGTCGAGTTCATCAATTTAGTAGGTTTTATCCTATAAAACGGTCAAAACTCAAGGTGTCTAATCAAGTCTCGTTTTAAAATCATGAAAGGGATTCGGGATGTGACCATTCCAAATCCCTTTAAGAGTCATTTTGATTTATTCAACACTACTAAATTACGGGGAGTATCACCAGATAACCCCTCCATCAAGTTTTGTACAGCTAGAGCAGCCATTTTCAATCTTGTCGCAATGCTGGCACTGCCGATATGCGGCAATGTAACCACATTGGGCAATGTTAGCAGCGGGTGTTCCACAGGGACGGGCTCTTCTTCGAATACATCCAATCCAGCCGCCCAAATCTCTCGACTCTCCAGCGCCTGGTACAATGCTTTTTCATCGATAATCCCGCCTCTTGCGGTATTTATGAGCACAGCCGTCCCTTTCATTAATTCAAGCTGCTCCTTGCCAATCATGTAAGTGGTTTCCGGTGTGAGCGGCAGCATGACACAAACGAAATCCGAGATTTGGAGCAATTTTTCAAGAGGCTGATATTCGATTCCTAATGTATTTTCCTGTTCATATTTACGGCTTCGATTAAAATAAACTAAGTTCATATCGAACCCTTTAGCTCTTTTGGCAAGGGCTTCCCCAATCCTGCCTAACCCGATGATACCCAGCGTTGCACCGTGTACATCTTGTCCGGTCAACTGCATCGGCGACCAGGTTTCCCACTTTCCGCTCCTTAAATAATCTTCAGCCTCCATCATCCTTCTCGCCGTTGCAAGCAGTAAGCCGAAGGTTAAATCAGCTGTCGTTTCCGTTAAAACCCCCGGTGTGTTCGTTACCATGATGCCCCGTTTTGTTGCACTTTGAACATCAATATTATTATGGCCCACTGCCATATTCGCGATGATTTTCAGATTAGGCGCCTGTTCAATCAGTGACTCATCGATTTGTTCCGTCAATAAGCAAAGCAGTCCCTCTACTTCTTTCATTTCTTCTTCAAGGACTTCTCTAGGGACCGGTATATCCTCTTGATCCCACATCCTGACATCAAAATTTTGACTAAGACCTTCGATGATTTGTCCTGGCAATTTCCTTGTAATATAAACTTTTTGCTTCAAACCCTAAACCTCCCATACCGTTTCGTTCCATGTAACGCATTTTTGCACCTTTTGTCGTCTTCAGTTTTTTTACACAAAAATAATTAAAAGAATATTGGCTAAATTACTGGCTTGTTTATTCAATTTTAAAATAAACTAGATAAATAGACCATTCATTTCCAATCAATCTTACTATTAAATTTCTCGATTGCCTGGAAGCTTCCGCTTGACAGTTTCAGTTCATTCAACTAATCATAGAATAATAACCCTTTAAATCTATTCGGTCATTAGTAATTTTTCGCAATTTTCCAGATGAAGTTTATCTCGATTTAGGAGGATATGGGACGTTCATGAAAACGAATACAACATCTAAAATTTATCCAATTATAGCTCCAAGCGCTTTATCTTTAAAAAGTATAAACTTTTATTTAGTTAAACAGGATGAATCTTTAACATTAGTCGATGCAGGTATGAATGATGACGTCTGCTGGAATGCACTGCAGCAAACATTAAACGAAAATGGATTTACAGTTGGAGATATAACGGAAATTTTATTAACCCATCACCATGGAGACCATGTTGGTTTGGTCAACCGGATTACCGAACTCCATCCGATTCCCGTTTATGCCCATTCTAAATCCATTCCCCGTTTAAAAAGGGACCCTTCCTTCTTAAGTATGAGAATTGAATTTTATCAGCAGCTTTACCATGAGATGGGCTGTGGTGAACTTGGAGATAAACAAGTGGCTTACCTATTCAACGCGGTCGATAATAATAAAGATCAAAAACTGAATGGTGACATCATCGCAATCACGGAAAAACAATTGCTGAATTTTGAAGTGATCGAATTTCCAGGGCATGCCCCGGATCAAATTGCATTCCTTGACAAAGAAGGAAAACGGCTTCTTGCCGGTGATTTATTGATTGAACATATATCAAGCAATGCCTTGATCGAACCTGATGAAAACGGTAATAGAATGCTGACCCTTGTAGATCATATCGATTCATTAAAACGATGTTTAGCATTACAGGTGAATCTCCTCTTTCCTGGTCATGGTAACATCATTGAACAACCTGGTCATACGATTGAAAAAAGACTCAACAGCATAGAAAGAAAATCACAAAAGATCCTGGCCTTGATAGAATCCGGAATTTCTACAGGCAATGAACTGGCAAAGGAGTTTTACAAACAAAAGTATTTAACAGAATTCCCGCTCGTCATGTCAGAAATCATCGGCCATTTGGATTATTTAGAATATCAGGGGAAGGTCACGAAACAACTCGTTGAAGATGTAGTTCATTATCAAGCTAAATGACATTAAAAAAGGCTGAAATTGAAATCGTCCCCACTTAGTAGGGACTTTTTTGTGGAAAAATATACAAAATAATTGAATCTGAAATACATAGGCCTTTTTGGGTGTTTTAATTAATCTAACAGGAAATCGATTAGAATGTGAAGAATTTATTATCTGAATATTAAATATTTTCAGGATAGGGGATTTGATGTGAAAAGAAAATTTTTAAAGGTTTTAAGTTCAACAGTAGTAGCCGCAACTTTACTTGGCCCAAATTTCAGCTTAGCTGAAAGAGGACCAAATCCGACAGGTGGAACGAATCTTTCTACCGAAGCATTCCTTAATTATGACGAACTTGTAAAAGAATTAAATCAACTTGAGCAAGCGAGTGCAGGGAAAGTCAATGTCGAAGTGGCCGGAAAAACGAATCAGGGCCGTTCCATTCAAAAAGTGACTGTCGGTCATGGTGACAAAGTCGTTCTTATTCAAAGTGAAATTCATGGAAATGAAAAAACAGGAACTGTCGCGTTATTGAACATTCTTAAAAACCTTGGTCAAAGTAACTCACCTGGGGTAAAGAAAGTACTTGATGAACTAACAATTGTTGCCATTCCAATGATGAACGTAGACGGCTCAGAGCTTGATCGTCGTGGAAATGAGATGAAATGGTCTGAAGTTGTAGGTAAATTCCCCCAACTTTCTAATGCAAAACCTACTTGGAACTATTACACTACTCCCAGATCAGGAGACGACTATGCTAGCAAACCGGGATTTGATGTTAATCGTGACTTCAATCCAGACCTAAATTATGTACCAAAGCCTCAAGACTTCCCGGGGGCATCTGAAAAGCCAGGCTGGTTTATTACCCCCGAAGCGCAAACGCTACGTGACACATATAAAGGGTTAAAATCGAAATTCGGGAAAGTGGATGTTTTTATCGATCTTCATCACCAGGGATTCCCATATATCGAAGGAACTGATGAGCGTGCAACTATGTCAATATCAGGAAAATTCGTTCCTAACCCAAGCACTCCAGAAGGTGCTAAATATGAAGAGTATGCAGATAATTTCAAATATGATTTCTCTCGTCAGTTGACACTTACTGCGTATAATGCACTGCAAGCAAAAGGGAATTCAGTTTTTACAAATATTTCATTATATGATCAATCTATTGACCTGCCAGGAACTGCTTTAGGGACGTTTGCTTTAAACGGAAGTGGGACGGTTCTATTTGAAGTTAGTGGTCAAACACAAAACTTTGGGCAAAAAAAGAATGGCCAGCTCATAAAAACGGTTGAAACGGGGCTAATGGGTATTATCAATGGTGTAACAGATGGATCGGTTCATAATCTTAATCCATCAGACTATGAAAAAATTCCTGAAAGTTCATCTACACCCGGAATCTAGTCAATTTTGAAACTTAATTGTAAAGGCGGGCTTGTCCGCCATCTGGCACCGGTTGAATATCGAAGCCAGATGGCAGCAAAGCCCTTTTTATTTGTCTAATTGACAAGGGTAAGTCCATATCCAATTAAAGATTTCAGCCTTTTATTGCTGAAGATACTCACACGCACACGACAATCTCTCTGGAAAAAATGCCTTTCCTGGCAACACAGCGATCGGCGATCTCAAATCCTGCTTCTTCAATCATATGATCCATCGTGTCGATCGTTACGACGACGACCTTGTCAGCAAAGCCCCTGGCATGTTTAAGGATCGATAGCTGATCTTCCGGTGTCGCATGTGTATATAAATTGTAGGGCATATCGATAATCGCTACATCATATTTACTGGTGACCTCCGAAATCGGACCTGTAGTTACATCACCTTCGAGTCCGAAATAGGCAATGTTCTCCCTGGAACCGTCGGTAACAAGCGGATTGATATCCCGGCCGACAATATTGATTCCCATCGACAATGCTTCTACCAATACCGTTCCAATTCCGCAACATGGATCAATTGCCTTCACCCCATCCGGATGCGGAACGGCTATGTTGGCAATGGCCCTCGCCACTCTTGTGCTAAGCGCTGTTGAATATTCACGGGGCTTTTTCATATGTTTTAACCAAACCGCTTCAGGTTTGACATACTTCCCGAAATACCAACGTCCGCCAAGGGTCACGATTCCAAAGACCTGATCAGGATTGCGTACATCGGCATTTCCCTGAATGTGCCAGCCAATCTCCCGTTCAATTTCACGCTGTCCATCATAATCTATTTTTGCTTCTTTATTCAAATCGTTAATTTTCACGAATAATACTTTGAACGTCGAATCAGGCAAATGGATATCCTTCACTTGCTCAACGATTTCGGATATGCTCTCCCCTTCAAACATCACTTCGACCCGCCCTTTTATGAAAGGGCTCCTGCTCGGTTCAATTGCTATATCACTTTTCAAAATATCCCCTGAAGTCTCAAAGCCAAAGAACGAGCGCATCTCCATTTTAGATAATGAGCGTTCGTCAGGGGTGCATGTAAACGTATATATATATGCCGGTTTGCGGCTATGATTAGTCAATCCATTCCCATCCTTCATTACTTTAGATTATCTCTTTCTATCAAACATAGCTGTAATAGTATAGAAAAGCAAATGGAATCGTGCAGTAAAAAGCAGGAATGCTTATCATTCAACATTCCTGCTTTTATATTTTTCATTGTTCCATCACTAGCGGATAGGAATTATTAATCCAATTTATACAGCCGGCTATTTATATACTTTGCACGCGCCTCAATGAATTTCAGGATGAATTCGGGCTCATTATCAAATTTCACAATATCCCCCTTGATATATGGATCTTTTGTAATATATGGTCTTATTTGATCATGCATTTCCTGAATGATAGGTTTCATATAGCCCACGTTAAATTGATTGTTCAAAATCTCCTTAAGAAGTTCTTGGTATCGGACACGAAAACCCCTTACATCAAGGATTCTAGCAGTCAATGTATTGAACCCCTCGATTCCCACATAATCCTCTTCCATCACTCTCCCGTTAACATCCCTGCCCCATGTCGCATCATAATCCCATGGAATCATTTCAAAGAGTCCAGTTTCTCCATTTCGATACAAGGTATAGTTATGAACGAACCCATCATAGTTTTGTGTGAATATGACACCGGCCAGCCAGCGCAGGTATTTTTCGACATCGACATATTTTACAATTTCCTTTTCAAATTCCACTCTTGAAATTGTATTGATTTGAAGAATTAGCTCTTGTAAATATAATTCATCTTTTTCTGTTCCGCATTTTTTTTGATAGCCCATCTCCAATGATTTTTTGATTCCTTTATCCAAATCGCTCATCAATGAGAAATTGGCATCACCATCCACTGCATAGAAAATGGACCCCTGTGGCAGACCCCTTTTCTTCAAATAATATTCATCCACCGATTCCAATTCCAGGTATATCCCTTCGTCTTTTCCGTTCAGGTTCAGAAAAACGAACTGGGAGTTCGGTGATAAGGTTCCTATATCCGAAAAAAAGTCTAAAGATAATTTATTTCTTAATAAAGATTTATCTTTATATTCGGCATTTAAATGAACTTCCTTGGCACTCTTAAAAGTATTAGGTTTATAAAAGACTACATTATAGGATTTTTTGCGAAAACCACGGATATGAGAGCCACGGTAAACAATATCAATATCAAGTTTTTTTCTGTTAAGTGTTAACTTTGCCGGTAAAGGATCATTGCACCATATATCTCTGCGAAGTTCCATTAAATTAACTGGTGAAATAAAAAGCTGGTACACAGGCAGCTTCTGGTCAGAATCCATATAACCCTTCCCTTCACTTTCACTTTCATATTAAATTATGAAAAAAAGCGAGGGGTGTCACCAAAAACAAATTTTATTAAAAATTGTGCTATTATCTCTGGCATATTACGTACAAACGCATAGTTTACGAATAGAAAGGAGGATATATAAATATGTCTGACATCATTCGAAATATACAAAATGCGGTGGATAGAGCCAATTCCTTCGGGTTAGGCGATTTCATGTATAATGACCCATGTTCAAAAGGCCGTTCTTCACGAAAAAACAACAATAATAGGCGAACTTCCCGTAGAAGCACTAAACGTTGCACGAGCAGGAATCGGTCCACTTCCGGCACGCAAAGACGCTCTTGCTGGAAACGGAGATCTACATGCAGCACACAAAGGCGCACTAGCAGGAGGAGGTCCACTTGCAGCACACAAAGGCGCACTAGCAGGAGGAGGTCCACTTGCAGCACACAAAGGCGCACTAGCAGGAGGAGGTCCACTTGCCGTACGCAAAGGCGCACTAGCAGAAGGAGGTCCACTTGCCGTACGCAAAGGCGCACTAGCAGGAGGAGGTCCACTTGCCGTATGCAAAGGCGTACTAGCAGGAGGAGGTCCACTTGCAGCAGACAACGGCGCTCCAACAGAAACCGGTGTTCGTCCAACCACTGCAGTTGGCTTTGCGGCAATAACTTTCGCAATAAACGGAAAAGGTGCTTCTAGTTTCATGGTACCGTTTTAATGTACAACTAATATTTTTTACTGGATTATTAAGCTTTACTTTAAAGTCCAATTTCTATAAAAAAACACAAACTCGTCCTATAGGTAGGGGCGAGTTTTGTGTTTTTAAAATTATCACGATCGTTAAATCCAGTCAAATGTCCCTTTCCTTAAACAATAAAAAAGGATCCTACCCTTTTACATACGGTAGGATCCTTCAAGTTTCGCTTATTTAACGGAGACCAATTCGAACTGTGCATACACATCCTTCAGCCCTGCTTGAATGGCTTGACCAGCCTTCCCACGATAATGCATTTGCACACGATCAATCAATTCTTCGATACCATCTTTCAGGCAATAACCGCGCAGCAGCTGACGAATGAATTCCCTTCCATGTTCTGTAGCAAGTGTACATGAAGCCTCGACTATTACTCCATATTTAAAGTCAAGCTCTACCGTGATGGTGATGGAATCATATATATTTCTCGCTGCCATCCCTTGTGGAAGCTTTGCATGCCCTGCAATAAAGTATGTGTTCATCATCTGATCTCCTCTATCTATAGTTAATGTACGGAAACCTGCTCGAAGGGCCATGCAGGCAATTGCTTACGAAGCTCTTTATCTTGTCTGTAGCCAAGTGCGTATTCACCCTGCATTACAGTATGAATCTCACGGGTTCCTTCATAAATGACCGGAGCTTTTGAATTCCGCAGAAAACGTTCCACTGGATATTCATCCGAGTAGCCATAGGCACCATGAATTTGAACAGCATCATTGGCAGCTTCGTTTGCAGCATTACATGATATCCACTTGGCAAGCGATGTTTCCTTCGTATTCCTTTTTCCTTGATTTTTTAAGGTACCCGCTTTAAAAACGAGCAATCTGGAAATCTCTAAATTTGCGGTCATCTTGGCAATCATCTGTTGAACGAGCTGATGCTTGCCAATCTCTTTTCCGAATGTGCTTCTTTCATGGCAATACTTCAAGCTTGCTTCAAGGCTTGCTTCTATTAACCCTACAGCACCTGCGGCCACTGTAAACCGGCCGCTGTCCAATGCCGACATGGAAATTTTAAAGCCCTCACCTTCTTCACCAAGCCTATTCTCCACTGGAACTTTTACATCCGTTAAAAAGATTTCGCCTGTATTCCCGGCACGAATTCCCAATTTCCCTTTAATGGCTTTCGACTCCACTCCCTCGAAAGTCCGTTCCACAATAAAAGCAGTGATGCCCCTTGAACCGGCATCATGATCCGTCTTGGCGAAGATAAGGAAATGATCTGCATAATCACAGAGCGAAATCCATGTTTTAGACCCGTTCAAGATATAGTGGTCCCCAAAACGTTTTGCCGTTGATTTCATTGCAGCAACATCAGACCCTGCATTCGGTTCAGTCAGACCAAAAGCACCTATCTTGATCCCCTTTGCCTGCGGTACTAAATATTTCTGTTTTTGTTCTTCCGTCCCCCATTGCAGCAGGGTCATGCTATTCAACCCTGTATGTACCGAAACTGCAGTACGGTAAGCCGTATCGCCTCGCTCCAGCTCCTCACAAACGATGGCCAGGGTATTATAATCCATTCCGACCCCGCCATACTCTTCTGGTATACAAACGCCCATCAACTGCAATTCCGCTAATCTTTTTAAAATATGTGGCTGGAATTGACCTTGCCTATCCCACTCTTGAATGTAAGGGATAATTTCCTTATCGACAAATTTCCTTACCACTTTCTTCACGCTTTGCTGCTCTTCTGTTAATTCGAAATTCATCATTAAAATTCCTCCTAAATAATTTTATTTTCTTTGAATTTGCTTATTTGGTCTGGACTATATCCAATATCAGCCAAAATGGAATCGGTGTGCTCACCATAGAGCGGCGGATGCTTTCTCATCGTAACCGGCGTTTTTGAAAGGTTCAGGGGCGATCCCGTCACTCTAAGCTCTTCGATTGTGGGATGCTCCATGCTCACCAACATGCCTCTTGCGATGATTTGCGGATCCTCGAACATCTCTGCTATATCATTGATTGGACCATTGGGTATCCCTGCATCATCAAACAGCCTTTTCCATTCCTTCTTTGTCTTTCCTTTCAACAAATCCTCTATTATCGGTATTAAGACTTCCTTGTTTTGCAAACGTTTTTCATTATGCTTAAACTGTTCCTGCTGGGCTAAATCAGGTCTGCCTATAACGGTTGAAAACCTTCTGAACTGATCATCATTTCCTACTGCAACGACAAGCTCTCCATCGCTTGTCCGGAATGTCTGGTATGGAACGATATTGGGATGCTGGTTACCCATTCTTTCAGGGGTCAAGCCACTGAATAAATAGTTGCTGGCGACATTCACCAATGAAGAAACCTGACAATCCATTAACGAAATATCAATTTCCTGACCTTCCCCCGCTTTATCCCTATGATGTAAAGCGGATAAAATGCCAATGCATGTATACAAGCCAGTCAATATGTCAGCTATGGCCACCCCGACCTTCACGGGACTCCCATCTTTTGCTCCTGTGATGCTCATCAAACCACTCATCGCTTGAATGATATAGTCATAGCCAGGCAAATCCTTATAAGGTCCTGTTAAACCAAATCCCGTAATCGAGGCCAAGATCAGTTTGGGGTTCATTTCCTTTAAATCCTCATAACCTAACCCCATTTTTTCCAATGTGCCCGTCTTGAAATTTTGGATCACTATATCCCCTGAAGCCACTAACTTCCGGAAAATCTCTTTCCCTTGTTCCGACTTTAAATTCAAGGTCATGCTTTGCTTATTTCGATTGGCACATAAATAGTAAGCGCTTTCTCCTTGGGCGAATGGCGGACCCCATCCTCTCGTTTCATCACCTGATTCATGATGCTCGATTTTAACAACATCGGCACCCAAATCACCGAGAATCATTGAACAAAACGGCCCCGCCAAAACACGGGATACATCGATAATCCTGACTCCCTCCAAAGCTCCATTCATATCATCACCCCTTTCAAACTGTCGGGATACACAAAAAAGAGCCAGTAAAACCAACAATGTCATTACATTGAATGTTTCACTGACCCTTATCCACGAACTGTCTTCCTGCAAAGGAAGATCAAGTGAACCAAGTCAATTTTTATAGATTCCAGTTTTATAACAAGCCGGCCATGCAACAAGGTAACTTGTTGTCATCGGTTTGGTAAATTAAGTATAGTTCCATTTTTTGAATTTTGCAATAATTTTGCATCGGTGTTTTTATTACTTCCTCTGAAATACTCAGTAGCATACCTCCCGTTAATATAAAAATACTTCCAGTAGTAATCGGAATTGCCTTTATTCGTGAGGCATGTGATGATTGAATATGCATAGCTGTCAATATTTGAATTATACATAAATATCAATTATCGCTCGCTAGACTAGGAAAAATGAAAGGGAGATGGCGATATGGACAATAAAAAAGCGGAAATAATCGAAGCGATCAAGAAATACCACACAATCATCATTCATCGCCATGTTAATCCGGATCCGGATGCATTGGGATCACAAATCGGTTTAAAGAGGCTATTGAAGCATTCCTACCCTTCTAAAGAAGTCTTTGCGGTAGGCGAAGAAGTGGATAAGCTTCTATTCATTGGTGATATGGATGTCATTTCCGATAACAAATACAAAGGTGCCTTAGTGATTGTTTGTGATACGGCCAACATTTCACGGATCAGTGATTCCCGCTATGATCTAGGGGACATGCTTATCAAAATTGACCACCACCCTGAATATGAACAATTCGGTGACCTTTCTTGGGTTGACCCTTCCTATAGCTCCGCAAGTGAAATGCTTGTTGATTTATTCTTGGAATTTCCAGTGGGCTTTGTCATGAATAAAGAAGCGGCTAAATCATTTTATGCAGGAATACTTAGTGATACAGGGAATTTCATGAATGGGAATACCACTCCGCGGACATTAAAGATGGTTTCACATTTAAGAACTTATAATATTCAGCCAGAAAGAATTCATAACAGTCTTAATGTAAAGGAAAAAAACGCTTCAAGACTTCAAAAAGACATCCTCATGAGCTTCAAGGTAACCGATAAAGGAGTAGCTTACTTCATTATTACGGAGGAACTTTTAAATATGTATGGCGTGGATCGACTCGAAGCTTCGAATTTAGTCAATACACTATCAAGTGTCAGGGGCAATAAAATCTGGGCTTTCTTCATCGAATATCCTTCTGAAATCCGTGTCAGGATACGTTCACGGAATATTCCCATCGCTTCAGTCGCACGTCAATTCAATGGAGGAGGACATTCACTGGCTTCAGGAGCTACCATCCATTCCTGGGAAGAGGTTGATCATGTTATCCAAGCATTGGATCAAGTCTGTCCATAACAGGGAGTTCATGACCTGCGATGTTTATATTCAGGAATATTTACCCAGTTCAATTAAAAAGGATTAATTGGCCTATGCCGGATTACAAAAAAAGCGCCAAAGCCAGGATGACTGAGGCGCTTGCTTGTTTCAATTTATTTGGACACTTCTTGAAGAATTGATAAATCGATCATGCCTTTTATATCATTGCTAGGGATATAACCAGCTTCTTTGCTTATGTCGGCCATTTCCTGAATGACTTGCTCATTAACTTCGGTTGTCACTTCAAGGCGTGAAAATGCTGAAGCGACTTCTTCTTTACTTAATTCTTTTCCAGTCAGTTCCTTCAAATGCTTAATAACCAGTTCTTGGCTTTCTTCAGGGTTGTCTTGTATAAACTTCACCGCTTTTTCATGCGCTTTCAAATAGGAAGCAGCGAGCCCCTTTCTATCCAAGAACTTCTGGCTTGCAGCCACTACCGTGTTAGGTGAATCTTTCCCCCATGCAAATTGATCCCAGTCAAGCAGTAACTTTCCTTTTGCCTGGTTTTCCAATACATAACCCCATGGTTCCTGGGTTGCTGCTGCATCGACTGATTTTTGGACAAAAAGGGCGGTTGTGTCTGCAGGTGCTGCCGCATACAGCTCAACTGTGCCCCCATTTGTAGTCGGTTTTAAGTCAACATCTTGAAGGGCCTTCCTAAGCATGACATCCTGTGTGCTTCCAATGACGGGAATCGCTACCTTTTTACCGCCCAAATCTTTTAAATCCGTAACCTTGCTGCCCTCGCTAGCAACAAGTACGGCACCTCCATTAACAGCCCCGGAGATCAAGTGGTATTCAGGGTTTTTTACGTAAAAGTTAAGCAATGGACCAGGACCGACCGTTCCGACATCAATGGCGTTTGTAGCCATTGCTTCCATGAATAATCCGCCATTTGCCACTGTTTTGGTTTCAATCTTAACATCTTTACCGAACTCTTCTTCGAAAAAGCCTTTTTCAAGTGCAATGATCGTTGCACTGTGGGTTAAGTTAGGAAAATACCCAATTTTCACGGATTTCCCCCCGGAACCTTCTCCTTCTTCATCATTACTGCTGGATTGAGTGCATCCGCTTACTATTCCGATTAACAATACAGACAGTATAAGGGCAAAAAATGATTTTTTCAGCATATCTTTCTCTCCTTTTTAACTATTATTTTATTAAACTACCGTTACTTCACTCCCCATTTCAGTTGAACATTACGTTCAAGACGGGAGAAGACGACATTATCCACGATTGTTCCGATGATAGCGATGATGATCATAACGGAGATGACCAAATCCATTTGTCCCAGTGATCTGCCCATTTCCAGCAATTGTCCAAGACCGCCTCCCCCGCCAAGTAATTCACCGGCCATCAATGCACGCCAGGAAAAGGCCCATGCGATTCGGAGACCGGATATTATTTGCGGAACGGATGCTGGTAAAATCACGGTGCGAAGAAAATGAAACCCAGTCGATCCATATGTTTTTGCAACCCGCTGATACAACTGTGGTACATTCCGGAAGCCACTCGTTGCATTAACCGTCATCGTCCAAGTTGCGCCGATGGTGACGATGAAGAGGATCGAAAAATCATTCAATCCAAACCAAATGATCGCTAAAGGGAACCACACGATACTCGGGATGGACTGTAAAGCCGTCACGACGAATCCTAAAGTGTCTTCGACCAATTTAAAGCGCCAAATGAAATATCCTAATATCAGACCTACTATAATGGCAATCATAAAGCCGATCAGGATACGGCCAAGGCTTTTTCCGATGGCTTCGGTTATTTGTCCGCTCATCAGTCCATTAAACAGAGTTTCCAAAACCTGAGTCAGGCTTGGGAACATGAAATCCGGAAGACTGGAAAGTCTAGATGTGACTTCCCATATCCCCGCTATCATCGCGATGAATATGATTCGTCTTAAAGCTGTAATCATTCCCCATTTCCTCCTTCAGCACTTTTTCAATTTCCTCCTGCAAAATCGATAGAACCCTTTGTTCTGTATGCAAAGTTACACTATCCGGCATAACTCCATCTTTCATGGAAGGGACGGAAATCGTCTCTTTGATTTTCCCTGGACGGGTTGCAAAGACGATAATTTTTTCGGAAAGCTGAACAGCCTCACGAATATTATGGGTAACGAAAAAGATCGTCACTTTAGTTTTTCTCCAGATTTCGAGCAGCTCTTTATGCAAGACCATCCTCGTTTGCTCATCAAGCGCGGAGAATGGCTCATCCATCAACAGGATATCCGGTTCCATCACCAATGCTCTTGCGATGGCTACCCTCTGTTTCATGCCCCCTGAGAGTTGATGTGGATAGGAGTCAACATATCGGCTGAGGTGAACCATCTTTAAAATGTCCAATGCCTTGGCCTTAGCTTCTTCATTTGGAATTTTCTTTAACTTCAATCCGTATGTAACATTTTCAAGTACCGTCAACCAAGGAAATAATCCCGCCTCTTGAAACACTACAACCCGTTCCGGACCTGGCTTCACCACTTTTTTCCCAGCTACACGTATTTCACCTGTATCTGCCTTATCAAGTCCGGCAATCAGATAAAGGAGCGTGGATTTCCCACATCCTGAAGGGCCGACGATCGAAACGAAGCTTCCTTTCTCGACTTCTATGTTTATCTTATCGAGCACCTTTATGCTTTCTTTCTTTTCATTCTTAAAACTTTTTTCAATGCCATCTATTGTTAAATACATAAAGTCACCCCACTTTTATATCGCATCGATTTACTAAACATTATTTCTTAATAATGATTAATCCAATGGTTTTTGTCAACTATAAAAATGCAAAAATTCTAATTTATCGGTATCTTTTTATTCAATTGTCGATGTATTGATAAATATTCCAGACTTACACAAAAATACAAATGAATAAATCCCAATCAGCAAATATAAAAACCTGAGCCCTTTGTAAGGGTTCAGGCTAATTTTAATATCCATTTTTTCACCTACACTCTTTCGATGACCTTAAAAAATCCTGCTTCCATACAATTTATCCTTCATCTTTTGTGTCCTTGCATGCAGAGGCTTTTTCAAAATGACACCTAAGATGAGTGTGAATATTAAAAAGAGAATCAGGATAAAAATGTCCTTGCCAGCTACGCTCCAAGTTATTCCCCCAACAGATTCACGAAGTAAACCCACAGCATAGGTGAACGGCAAGTACGGGTTAATATGCTGAAAAAAGGGCGGTGTGACCTGAATCGGGAAAGTGCCTCCTGAACTTGATATTTGAAGGACCATCAATACGACGCTTATCCCTTTTCCAACATTTCCAAGAACGGAAACGAAGGTGTAGACAATGAGTGTAAATACTGTACTTATCAGAACAGAAAACAGGATGTACTCAAATTTATCCGCTACATATACATCGATCAGGATGATATTCCCAATGGAAACACTAAGAGCCTGCATTACCCCAATGATGAAAAATATAAGATACCGCCCGATATAAATTTGATACGGGCTGTAGACCTTTTGAGAAACACCCACGCTAAGCATGGAAATCAATATTGTACCACCGACCCAAAGGGAAAGTGCCGTAAAGAAAGGAGACATGGCGGATCCATAGTTCGGAATCGGAAAGAGACTGTGTTTATTGAGCAGCACTGGTTCTGAAAAAAATTCACTTTCTTGTTCAATATCATTCCTTAGGAAATCGATCACTTCTTCCATATTATAAGACTTATCGAATTCCCTCATTTTAAAAGCTAGAGCCTTTATTTTCGTTTCGATTTCCGGAAACTTATTCTGTAACTTATCGATATCCCCTGTACGTGTTTCCAATGTTCGATTGGTCTCATTCAATAGCGTCCTAACCTCAGGAAGAACCTTCGCTCCCTCCTCCATCGTAATCTGGACACTATTCAATATTGCTTCTGTTTCAGTCCAGATTTCAGTGAATTTTGGCCCTGTTTCCTTTGAATAGCTCTCCTGGAATCTTGCCAAGACTTGATCATTGTTCCCGCCAAGTTCTATAAGTTTGCCGAAGGATCGGTTATTCAGCGCTTGAAGTTGGTTCGAAGCATTATCCCTTAGTTCATCAACCAGCTGTATTTCTGGCTGAAGCAAGTTTTGCTCATTAAATTGATTGACCCTCACCAATAAATTATACATACTGTCCAAAAGGTACAACTCTTTATTTATCCTCGTTACCCCTTGTTCCACTAGCTGATCATACTCATTGCCAGGCAAATCCTGACCCGTTAACCGGTTCGCCAGCACTATAACGGAATCATTATCGCTCCTGATGTTCGCAATATCATTTTTCAAAAGGGGACTGATTCCTTCGAATGCCTGCCTTGTTGAATCTACATAACTAGAAACGTCCGATACCAATTTGTCCTTCTGCGATGTTATTCCTTCTATCGAATCCAGGCCATCATTAACCTTCTTAATGATATCTTCAGCCTTTTTGACATGTGTTTGAACGGTTTTGATATTTTGCTCGAGCTCAGGCAGTTCACCCTCTAATAAATACACCATATTCTTCATTTTTTGAATCGTCGGCAACTCGTTTTGTAAGGTGATTCCGAGTTCATTAAAGATTGCAAGGATACTCCCACTGGCTGATTTGATAAAGGTTTTGCTCACATTGTCCACAATGCTGTTCGCACCTGCTGCCGTTATTTTAGGAGCAATGGAATTGATCTTTTCATTAACATAGTAATCAATTTCCGCCTTCTTAGGGTCATCGGTCATGATCGTCGCAATATGTTCGGAAAAGTTCTCCGGTATGATGATGGAAGCATAGTAATCCCCCTTTTCCACCTTTTCTATCGCTTCTTTTTCCGATGTGAATCTCCAGCCTAGATCCTTATTCTCCTTTAACCCTTCCATTACTTCCTTGCCTATGTTCACGGCTTCGCCATTTAAATCCGCACCTTTATCATTATTGGCAACACCGACAAGGATTCCTTCCGTATTTGCATACGGGTCCCAAGATGCGACAATATTGAACCACGCATAAATGGAAGGGATGAACATGAGAAAAACAACTACGATACATACAAAGAAATTTTTATAAATGCTTTTTAAATCGTCAATGAAAATTTCCTGAATATTTCTCAAAACATACCCCCGTGCAAAAGTATTTTGATACTATTATTCGAAGATATTTCTTTAACGATACAAGTAAACATATCCATCGATTTTTTCAGACCAAATAAAAAGAAGCAAGTAACGAACTGCTTGCTTTTTGAGATTTCACGAATCTTGAATACCTGGTTTAAAAATAAAGCTATCAATTTATGTAAGATGGGCTCCCAATTCAAGGACGGTTTCTTGTCTTTTTCCTTTTTGAGTTACAGAATAAACGGCAAGGTGTAAGAACATACTATCACAAACGAATTGTCGGGAGTTTTGCAAGGGAGAAAATTGTCATGTCAGAATCTGTTGAAATCGTCTTTCGAACCTTGACCTCTTTTATTTTATTATGGGTATTTGTCCATCTCCTTGGTAAACAGACGATTGCCCAGAGGACCTATCACCTTTATATCGCTTCAATTACGATGGGGACAATTGCAGGGAATCTAGCATTCAATATAAAAATCAAATTCCTGTATTTTATCATTGCAATTATTGTTATGGGTACCATCGTATATATGCTGAATCTTCTATCGATTCGAAATCCACGCTTCGGGAAATGGATCGCTGGAGAACCTGCTACCTTAATTCAAAAAGGACAGCTTCTCGAAGAGTCAATGGAACGAATGGGATATTCACTGGATTCTCTTAAACAGGGTTTGCGAGGAAAAGATATCTTCAACATTGAAGAAGTGGAATGTGCCATTTTAGAGACAAATGGCTCCCTCTCAGTATTAAAGAAAGAACAATACCAAAATGCCGCCAAGCAGGATTTACCTTTACTGCCCTCAGCAACAGTACCGATAGAACTGGTCCATGATGGAAAGATTCTTTATGAAAACTTATCAAAACACCCCTACGATTACGAATCGTTAATGGCAGAACTCAAAAAAAGAAACCTTGCTGTTTTTGATATCTCGTATGCTGTCGTAGGAACAAAAGGAAATTTGTATATTGACTTGATTAAGGATCAATCAACGGAATAATCTTTTGGTTTTCAGTAAGCATCAAATATCTTAACAATATCGACCCATATCATGATTGACCGTGTTTCATAAAATTAAACTGGATTAAATAAGTGAAGATACTCCTTTTCATTTTAATATTTCATAAATAAAAAGTGGTTTTTCCAAAAGGAAAAACCACTTTTTCAGCCTATTATATTTAACTCTTTTCGATCACGTTTATCAATTCCCTTAAATAATCCGGTAGATCAGGCGGACGCCTGCTTGATACAAGGTTTCCATCTACTACGACGGGCTTATCTATCCAAGTTGCCCCGGCATTTTCCATATCATCTTTAATGCCCGGTGTACTCGTTACATTCTTCCCCTGTAAAATTTTAGCGGAGATCAATACCCAACCAGCATGACAAATTTGGCCAATTGGTTTTTTACTTTCTTCCATGCATTGGATAAGTGATATCACTTCAGGAAAACGGCGAATTTTGTCAGGTGCCCAACCGCCCGGTACAAGAATGGCATCATATTCTTCAGCTTTAATACTGCCATACCCATAATCGGATATGGCTGGTACACCATATTTTCCAATGTATGTTTCATTCGCATTTTCTCCGGCGAGGTGAACAATCGCTCCTTCTTCTTTTAATCGTAAAATCGGATACCAGAGCTCTAAATCCTCAAAATCATGGTGCACAAGACTGATTATTTTCTTTCCTGCTAATCTCATGAAACCCTCTCCTTCTTTCGTTCTATTGCTTTACCATTCTTCCCTATTACTTCCCTTTTTCTACTGCCTGTACACTTTATATGCAATAACCGATGCATCAATATTTGACCTAAAAATCAACCTTGACCAAGTACAACCCAGCTGCCTCCGCCATACGGCCCGTTTGGATTCTTTCTTTTGACTCTAAAATACTCGGTATATTTTCAGCATCTATTTCATTTAACCCTACTTCTATCAACGTCCCGACAATCTTCCTAACCATATTATAAAGAAATCCATCGCCTCGCACAGTAATTTGGATGAAGCCGGCATTTTCTTCTATATCAATGGAATATATCTCACGCACCATGGATTTTTTCTTGGACTTTGCATTTGAAAAAGCAGTGAAATCATGTTCACCTATAAAAAATTGACATGCTTTTTTCATTCTAGTGATATCCAGCTTTTCCTCTACATGCATACTGTACTTTCTCATGAAAGGATTTGTGTATGGCTCGTTCCAGATCTTATACAAATAGGTTTTATCCTTAGCATTATAACGGGCATGAAAACGATCAGGAACTAGCGTAACATCGACAATGCTGATATCTCGGGGTAAATATCTATTTAAATAATTCATGATTTCTGCTTCAGTCAGATTTTCACCGAGCTTAAAATTGGCGATTTGAGCAAGGGCATGTACACCTGCATCCGTTCTGCTGCATCCGATGATTTCAATTTTTTCCCCTGCCATTTCCGTTAATACATTTTCTATTTTCCCTTGAATCGTATCATCACTATTACCTAGTCGTTGCCAGCCCTTATAGCGCCCGCCATCATATTGAATGGTCAATTTATAATTGTTCATTGCGTCCTCCTTATTTTATTCCTGTAAAGTCATCTAAACAGAAAATTCTCGATAAAATACAAGCCCCCATACAACTCCTGCTGTATGAGGGAACAGATGGTCCTTTCTTAGAAACATTTAAATTGTTAAGTTGTTAATGGTTTTGTAACTGCTCCACTAGTCTACAGAGTAAAAGGAGTTCCATTTTAAGGGTTCGTTTAAGATACACCCCCACAGCCTCATGGACCGTTGATTTATGTAAAGATCCTGCAGCTCATCCATGCGATTCCATAGTAAATCCTAGCAATCAAACTAAAAAAGCACTTCTGCATAGTGTACCAAAGTGGCTAACGTCATGCAACGAACGAGCCGGCGCCACATATCCAGTTTCTGTGCAACATGGTGCAATGCAGAATCACACAGGAATAATAAATGGAAATCAAAAAATAAAAAAGACCCAAACCCCTGTGATATCAAGGATTTGAGCCTTTGGCAGTTGATGACCTGTGAGGGATTCGAACCCACGGCCCCTTCCCTGTCAAAACTATCTCATTGTTTTTCTCTAGTTCTTTATTATTCCCAGAAATACTGACACGTAAGGGGTTATCGCTCTTTTTCACAATAAAATTACCCTCTGATACTTTCCGATTATTTGGAATTCGCCCCCAATCAGACCGTATATTACTGATAAAAATAGTGATTGTACCGCTTTAAACCATCGATTTTAATTAAGCATTTGAATTGATGGCTTTGGCCTGAAGAGAGGCGGAAAAAGAAATTCCTAAATATAAAGGACTTAATCTTAATTATAAAAAAATGTAATACTTGAAAGTTAATAATCTAGGAAAAATATTCCTAAAAGGATAAGAAAAATACGATATAATAAGGATATTAGCAAAATGATAAATCAAGAAGACGCTTAGATTGACATAGTGTCACTGGGGTCATCTGTTTTCCCATTTACTCTAGGAGGTACATTTTGAAAGAATCTAAATTGAATAAAGGATGGTTAAGTTTGGGGGCAATCGGGTTATTTTTTCTAGGAAAAATAAAATGGTTGTTTGCGCTATTGAAAATAGCAAAAGTAGGTTCCCTGATTTCTATTTTCGTTTCATTAGGAGCGTATGCCTTGGTTTACGGTTGGAAATTTGCCGTGGCCCTAGTCTATCTAATTTACATCCATGAAATGGGGCATTTACTTGCTGCTAAGAGAAAAGGCATCAAAACATCCAATGCCATTTTCATCCCTTTTGTAGGAGCATTAATTGCCCTTAAAGAAGAGCCCAAGAATGCTAACCAAGAAGCTTATCTTGCCTTCGGAGGTCCTTTATTAGGTACATTAGCATTTCTACCAGCCATCCCCCTATTTATGATGACGGAAAATCCATTTTGGCTTTTAGTTATTACACTTGGAGCCATGATTAACCTATTAAATCTAATGCCTGTGCATCCTCTTGATGGAGGACGTATAGTGGGAGTCATCTCCACAAAGCTTTGGGTATTAGGGATTATCGGAATGGTTGTATATTTGTTTCTCCATCCAAATCCATTTTTAATTCTTTTCTTATTATTGGGTATTTCTAAGTGGTGGAAAGAATTTCGTAGCGAGACAACCAGAAATCAAAGAGACATCATCATCGAACTGAATCAATTTGGGTTAGGGCAACTCGAACAATATGCAGGTGCAACAGATGAAGAAAAAATTCGCCTGGTTAATATTTGGAATATGGAATTAAGCCAACTATATGAAAAGTTTAACAACATGAAGAGTTGGCATATCCCGCTATTTGATGATAATAAGCTAAAAGAAAAACAACTGACCGAGGTAAAATTAAATATTTATAGATCCTTAATGGATGCTGCTAATTCGAATGAATACCAGAACGGACCGACCGATTTTGAAAATATAGGCACGTATGAACGAATAGTAGCAACGTTCTTTAAAGAAGTGCAAGAACAAACTGAAATTAGGGATAAAGAGAAATCCTATTACTCATCGAGTCTCAAAACAAAAGTCATCTGGTTCTCATTATACATTGGGCTTGCCATTTTCTTAATGATAACAAGCTTATATGCAGGTGATTTAATGGAACAATATAAAACTTCATTACCGTAATACATTATGAAAAAGGGACCTCAATTTATGAAGGTCCCCTCAAACTGTAGACAAACCCGATTTTCATCGAGTTTGTCTACAGTTTTTTTGCTTGTACAAATTTGGACGTTGATTTCCATTTCATGCACTCGCTCCAATCAACTATGTTTAAAAATTTAGATAGAACTTCTTTTTCCTACAGTCTTTTTTGTTTTAAAATAGATCTATTAAAACTTGAGGTGATGAGGATGCTTTCGAATCATAATTCTATTCAGTGAGACTGGTGCCGGCGAACCATTTGGTTCGTAAAATGGAGGCTTCCATTGACTTCACCTTCATTTACGACTTGGTGAAAGCCTCCTTAATTAATGTTCCAAATAAGCCCTCGTTTGGATCATTTATGATTAAGTAAATACCCCTACAAGTAACCTTCTAATAATTTTTGGTTCTGTTAAGGGTTATGGTGTTAATTAGACAAGAAAAAGAGGACCTAAAACACGTATAATCTATCGACTTCATCCTGTAAACCTAATTTTATCATTTCATGTATGACCAATTCTTTTAACGCTATCTCATCTGCAATTAAGTAAGTAAATTGGACATCTCTGAAAAAAGCCATTTTACTTTCTGTTGTTGCAGAATTAAAAAAGGCCTTCACTTCTTCCATGTCAATCGTCATATCTTTTTCAAGTTTGTATGGGAGAAAATTGCTTGTAATGTTCTCTACAGGTATTATGCCTAACCCATCAAGAGTTGATAAAATAGTTTGTTGCTCTCTTTCTGTCCTTACTTTTCCTTCCACATAATGATAGACATCTTCTATTCGTTCGCTATCGAATGTGGCTATTATCTTTTCCACTACATAGTTTGCGTCCTCTTCAAATTCCTCATCTTCAGGTTCTACTTGTTTTAGTTCTTTGAGCAAACGAATATACTGTCCCTCTTCTTCCAGGATATTAAAGTTAGAAATAGTTAAGGCATCTTTCATCGTACAAACCAAGTTAAGAAACTCCCTTATATTCCTTGCTACAATCTTTATATGTGAATCAAAATCCATTGGACTAATACATACAACAAAAGCATTCTCTAAATCAGATACTGTTCCGAAGTCAGTTAGAAATCCGAAATGTATGCCGTCAACGCCTGTACTAGCAAATGTAATGACATCATAGGGAGTATTTTCATAAGGGGAGAAGTAAAATTCCAAATAAAGGGATAAATCACTTAAGGAGTGGCCTTCTTTTTCAATTTTTTTCTCTAATTTATGGAGCTTTTCAATTGTTGGTGGCATTTTCAAATACTTTCCTAGATAACTCACTATTTTCTCCTTTAATATTGTGCCTTGTTAGGTGATTTAAGAATAACTCGTCTGTTAAATTTTTACAATATTAAACCATCGTAAGTATTATCGACCCTAATTCGGCTGATTTCATCAAACATTAATTTCACTCGGTACAGCTTTATTATATGAACACGAATAGACATAGACTGATTTAACAAATTCACCTATGTATCGTTCAAAAAAGGAAGACAAATGGATTGCATTTATTGAATGTATGTTGAAGGGACTATCTCTTCGTTAAACAGCCGAAACACCGAATCGGTGATGGTCTTATTTTTAACCTCCATCATTAGCTGAATAAGCAAAAAGCTTTACCTACAGTTCCTTGAAATATTAATTATTATAAATAATTGACCTGTAGTACGTTTAAATCCTTCTCAATCCGCCACCGTTACGCCACCAATTGAGTAAATAATACAAAATGAACTATATTTTATAAACAAAAAAAGCCCAAATCCTTGTGATATCAAGAATTTGAGCCTTTGTCAGTTGATGACCTGTTAGGGATTCGAACCCACGACCCCTTCCCTGTCAGGAAGTGAAAGTAATCGGATTATAACAGATTTATAATGAAAAAGACAATTGGACACGAATCACCAGCTTTGGACTGAGATCTTTTAATTTGAATGATCGTTAATCAATTTTCTGCTCTTGGCGCTCGTATTTGGCTACTCTTTGCAATTTATCTAAATCCACCTTGCGATCCCATACTTTTTTTGCATTTTCTGTAATATAGGGATAAAGATATTGATCAACGACCACCTGATAATCCAGGTCATCAAGTAAATTATACGTACGAATTTTTATGGTTTTGTCATCAAGGGTGTCAATGACTATATCATTGATTAAATTCAGTGGATTTCTTACTAAATCGATATTCCGGATATTCTTAATATAAACTGTACCTTTCTTCGACTTAATCGTACCATTTTCACCTTGGACAATCGTTAACAGGACCTTTCCTGGAATAAAACCTGGAAGTGACCAAAGCGTTAGGTAAAGGTAAAAAGGAGTAAAAATGAGACCACCACCAAGGTAAAATAAAGAATACTTGGACTCAAATTTCAAACCGTGTATGATTAAGAAAAAACAAGCAATTAAAAAACCTACAGTCGCAAGAAACATCCACCCGTACATGAACTTTGACCCTTTTATCTGAATGGCGTTATTTTCTTTCTTAACGTTTACCAAATAATGCACCTCCTTAAGCTGGAAGAATCTTGTTGGTTAATAATAGTTGATTAATAGATGCCTCATTTGCTCTCTGAATACTCAGGTCAAGGTTGTTGTCCCTTGTAGCTAGCCAACATTCATTCTTTCCTGGAATCATAAAATAAAGATCTTTTAGGTCAGGGTTATTCTCTGAGTCATACGTTAAGCTTACTAAACTATCCATTTTACCGTTTCTATTCGAAATATCATTTAAAAACTCTAAGATACTAGTAGACTCTCCCTTTTTACTTACCCATTTCTGAACAATTGACTCCGGTAAAGAATGAGATTGACTTACATCTTCTAAAAGTTCTTCAAATTCTTCACTTTTTAACTGAAGAATAACTTCACCTTGCTTTTCTAACGTATGGAAATGAAAAAAACCGCTTATAACTGAAAGGATTTCTTCTTTCCGCAGCTTAGAAATAGAGTGAACTTGATGATCGTACAATACTTTATGTAAATAAACCTCTCCTTTTTTAAAATGAAAGGAAATACTATCTTCTCCATTTAAGTCTGGCTGATGTTTAGAAGCCGTTACGGTACTTTCTGCATTATTCAATGTATGAATATAGGCAGCAAATTCATCTTTTAACTTATATTGATTATTTACTTCCTTTAACATATCTTTTGCTAACAAAGAGCGAGAGGCAATTTCTAGCATTAATTTCAACTCGGCATCTTGAAGCGTTTGAAAATAGGTTTCCTTAATCGACATTCCTTGTTCAAATAAACCTTCACTATAAAATGAAAAAAGTAACTCTTCAATACTTAATTGAACGGTATTCATATATCCTCCTTAAAAAAATGAAAATTTATCCTCAAAAAAATCTTTTGCTCCATCGGCAAGGGAACTCGCTGTTTCTTTTGCCTTAGATAATCCCTTACCAATTTCCCCCACCTTCCCTATTGGGTCAGCAATAGTATCCTTAATTTGATCATTTAAGAAATCAACACCTTTATTAACTCCTTCAACAACTTTCCCAGCTTTCTCCAAACCACCTTTAATCAGTTCAAGCCCATCATGTATAGGTTCTTTAATGATAATCGCTGCTTTCTCTGCTATACCTGCCGTAAGCTTAGCCGCTTGCTCTCCAACAAGTCCTCCTACAAATGAACCTGCAGCGGCTCCTACAACCGTACCGACTGGGCCTACTAAACTTCCTAGAGCCCCTCCTACGAATGCTCCCGCAATGGAACCTCCAGAAATCGCTACGGTATTATTCACTGCATTTCCTACCGCTTTTGCATTTTCTCGCTTTAAGACCTCTGGATTATTTCCATATTTCGCATAGTTTTCGGAAATTTTCAGTCCCATTCCGCCTGCTTCCATTACTCCTGTTACCAGTACTGCACTAACAGCGTTGGTTTTGGCAAATTTCGCTCCCGTCTGTAGAAATGATTTAAACGTTGTAGAGTCCAATGCTCGATGATTAATCCCTTCAAATAATGCCTTTGAACTATCTGTATACTTAACAACATCACCAGGAAGATATTTGGCAACCTTTTTGTGAACTAAATCAGCAAATGGAACATCTCTATATTTTTTCAATAAAAAGGTTGGATTTAAATAGGCTCTTGCTACATTACGAAATTTGGAATTATCGACTACATCTGTTAGTTTATTTAGGGCATTCATATGTTTATACATATAGACATCATCACTATTTTTGATAAATTGTGTAAAACCTAGCCCATAAAATGCCAGCTGCTTTGATACTAAAGCACCCATCGCAGTGAGCGCTCCATATTTCTCATGCAGTTTATAAAGTTGACCGACTAAGTTATCAGCATCGGAAAATTTATTGGCGGTCATTCGAAGGTCGATCTCCATTTCACTCAGAAGGTCAACTATTTGATTTCCTGTTCCCCACGGATCTCCTACTTGATAAAAACAATGACTATACTCTGCTGGAGCACTGCTAATTAGGTTCACTAGTTCCAAATGAAGACTCTTGTATTCTTCTTCAATTTTTGACAAGTGCGAGACAAACTCATTTGCTAAATATTCTAAACGATCTGGGTCTACGGAAATTTTATTCCCCACTGTATCATCCTCTTTTCTTTTCCTTTATGAACTATTTCATCTATATACTATGAAAAAAGTGATGTACTAATAGTATAATCTGTAAAGGCAGGATAAATGGGTCGACACAACCCGGTACCCAATTTTTATCCATTCCTTGCTTACCGCCATCTTCTTTTTTCTTTCCTTGTCTCTACTTATTACGAGCCATTTTAAACCTTTCAAAACGATTATCATATTGGCAAGTACAGTTGTAAAACTTTAGCGGACATAAGGTAGACTTAAAAAAGAGTGATTATTTGATGTGCCAAAACACCAAATTGAATGAACAAAATAAAAAAACCACCGCAGCCGGGGAGTAAACTACCATCTTTATTTTGCTTATTCTTATCCGGGAGGATCCAGCCTTCCTCTTCCAAACTTTTACGATCCCTATTCTTCGGTTTCATATGACACCTCTTTATATCCTTCATTCATTTTGTTTCTACTCATCCTTCATACAAGCTAGGCGCTCTAATTCTCTTTGTCTTTCAATCTCTTCTCTCACTCTGTCAACTTCATTTGCTGCGCTTTCTAATTCTCTACTTATTTGATAAAGATTGTCTGAATGTCTTTGAAATAGGACAGCTGCTTCATCTAGTATTGAATCAAATTTTTTCCGGGCTTCGCCAGCCCATGTCTCCGTATTTGTATGTATACTCTGCATTAATTTTGATTCATCTAATTTTAACTCCTCAGAAGATTCCTGAAACACTTTTGTTAATGCTCTGACTTTATCCGAATTCATCTTTTCACCCCATTATTGAGTCAACGTACTTTTTCTCTATTTATTCTCAAATACCATTTTAATACAACAATTCCCTATTTTAGATAAGTAAATGTTACTATAATTACTAAGTCACTTCCATAGGCCCCCAGTATTGAAATAAGAAATAGATATAGGAGGAATGTTTTATTTTATTAACATAACGAGTGTAGTTGAAAAGTATGCCATGATATAACGAGGAAAACTGCAATTTTCCTCATTCAGAGGAAGAAGGTTTATCCATTTCTGCACCATTTTCTTAGAGTACATTAATTTATTAGCATTTTATCTAATTCACGAACCTTATCATATGACTCCAATAGTTGTTCAGGGATTAATGTTCTCCCATAATCCCAAGCATTAGTTTCTATTTCAGATTTTAACTTTTCTTTTTCTTCTTCGTGACCATACATTAAAATCCTTAAATCATGTTTGTTTTTCTTAAAATCTAAATAATAACCAATCATACGATAAAGAATAATTTTAACAAAGTCTTCCTCTGTCTCTTTAATTCTAATTTTCCCTTTATAACCGTTAACTTGAAGGTAATTGAATTTTATAGTATTGGTCGATACGTTATAACTCATAGGTGCACTTAGATTATTGTCAAATTCATAAATAATATCCAAATTGTGCTCATTTAATGTGTTATTAATTATCTTTTCGATATCGCTTATATAAAGCATTTAACTATCACTTCCCTTTTAAAGACTTACTTCATTATAGTAGTAGATTAAGTTATTCTTCCTTTATCAATATGATAAACTGTTGAGATATTAAAATCACACAGTTAAAACCAGGAAACATTTACCATATAATACTGAAGTGGAGGGTAAGTCATACGAGAAGTATGATTAATCCCCTAATAGAACCCCTAATTGGAAAGGAATTTTACTTTTAATTACTCTTCCATACTTTCCTCCTTCTATTTATTTCACTTTAAAACTTTCTATCATTGGTTGTAATTCTTCTTGATATTCTTCTATCATCATTTCAAGTGAAGGGATTGTATTATACTTTTCAAGCCAAGAAACGTAATGAAGTGCTACATTATGCGCAATATCAAAGTAGGGGACAGGTTCGTTGTAACCACACTCTCTGTGAGCTGAAAATTTATCTCTGAAGTCTTTCATCGTTTGCCGATATTTTGCATAGTCTTCATGCGTCATGTTATTTTTAACATCCAACGTGAGCTGAATAAGCAAAAGGCTTTACCTACAGTTCCTTGAAATATTAATTATTACAAATAATTGTCCTGTAATGCGTTTTAATCCTTCTCCATCCGCCACCAATTGAGTAAATAATACAAAATGAACTATATTCTTTTAAAAATAAAAAAAGACCCAAACCCTTGTGATATCAAGGATTTGAGCCTTTGGCAGTTGATGACCTGTGAGGGATTCGAACCCACGACCCCTTCCCTGTCAAGGAAGTGCTCTCCCACTGAGCTAACAAGTCGTATGTAATGACTGACTGGTTACTTAAGTACATAATTTATTATAAGTTTTTTTGTTAAAAAGTCAACGCATTATATTAAAAAAGTTTTAATTTTTTCTTATTTTATTTCCCCACTCCGTAAAACACGAACGAACATTCCCTTTTCACTTGCATATAAAACGTACGTTCGCATATAATGATAGCAAGCAAGTCAGCAAAGGAGTGACAGGGAATGAAATATATACTTCGTAAACATATGGAAGGAAATGCTCCATTGGAGATAATTTATCTCTCCGAACAAGGTAAGATCACGCAGCGGAAAATACAGGTGCTTGAAATTTATCCAGGCCATATTCACGCATTCTGTTTTCTAAGGCAGACAAAACGGACATTTAAAGTGGCCAATATCCTTTCTGCCCGCCTCATTAAGGCTAGGTTTGATAGGTCTGGCTGAAGATTGTTAATCAAGGTTCAACCGATTAACTCTTCTTCTTCCTGGATGTCCTTTTCCTGTTCGGTTAGCGATTCTTCTTCATCTCTCAGACGGTGAGCTAACCTTGAGGCGGCACTCGCGGCAATGCTAGCAACGATATCATCCAGGAAGGTATGCACGATTCCTTCTTGCTTCTTATCAAGTTCGTGTATGACGCCTATTTTATTTTTATCCAAATGGCCAAAGGTGGTTACAGCAATGCTTCCGTAACCGAGCACTGCACCAAAGGCAATCGTTTCATCCACTCCGAATAGCCCTTCATCAGACTCAACAATCGATTGCAGGGGTTCTGATAGTTTTTTTTGCTCGGCCAGTTTATCCAGCTCCACACCGACTAAAATGGCATGTTGAATTTCCCTTTTCAACAGGACACGCTCAACGCTGTGGATGCATTCCTCCAGCTTTAGATCAGCTTTATACGGAAACTGCAATTCATAAACGATTTTTGCAATTGCCTCCACACTGACACCACGCTCTAATAATGTTCGTTTAGCCGCCTTCGTTACTTCCCTGCTGTGTACTTGTACATCTGCCATTTTATTCGCCACCTTTTTTATTGTATTATTTTTCTATATCCTTTTATTATAGCACCTTATTATTCAAATTTTTAGAAAATACAATGAAAATTTTCTATTCTAAAATCTTGTCACGGGAAAAAGTCGCTAGGCTATGCTAAAATAATCAAGTAAGTTGTTTTTCATTATTAATTATCATGAGGTGCGGGAGAATGAGTTTACGCAAAGGCACAATTAAAGAGTACATGTTTAAAAGCGAAGCTTTAGCAGAAGAATTGGAACTGCTTGTTTACTTACCTGCTAATTTTTCGCCACTGTATAAATATTCGCTTGTGATTGCTCAGGATGGCCGTGATTATTTTCAAATGGGTCGAATTGGTCGGGTAGCAGATGAACTGTTAGGGAACGATGAGATTGAGAATATCATCATTGTCGGCATTCCCTATAAAGACCGCTTTGACCGCAGGCGCAAATATCATCCCGACGGGGAACAGCACATTGCATACATACGTTTTCTTGCCCATGAACTTGTCCCGTTTTTAGATGATGAATTCCCTACCTATCAAATGGGACATGGTCGAACTTTGATCGGTGACTCTCTTGGCGGTACAGTTTCTTTATTGGCCGCACTAAAGTATCCGCATACATTTGGGAAATGCATCATGCAGTCGCCACTTGCCAATGAGGCAGTAATGGATGCTGTACGTAATTTTGAGGATCCGCATCTTCTCGAACTTTACCATGTGATCGGGACTGGGGAAACGGATGTTCCGACGACGGATGGCAAGAAGGCAAACTTCATAGAACCCAACAGGGAATTGCATAAATTAATAAATCAAAAAGGATTTCCGTACTTCTATGAAGAATTTGAAGGTAATCATACCTGGAAATACTGGCAGGCAGATTTAAAACGAGCACTATTGGAAATGTTCTAACCCTCTCCTTTTGTGAAGGGTTAAAGAAAAACATGGCCAACTATAATACAACGATAAAAAAATATCAGGAGGTTTTATTTATGAAATATGGTGTTGCAATTTTCCCTTCAAAAAAACTTCAAGATTTAGCTAACTCCTATCGCAAACGGTATGATACGAAATATGCTTTCATACCACCGCATCTGACGCTTAAACCAACGTTCGAAGCGACGGATATGGAAATTTCAACAATCGCCGATCAATTAAAAGACATTGCTCGTAAGTGCAGGCCTTTTACGATAAGCGTTACGAAAACGAAGTCTTTCCAACCTGTAAGCAATACCATTTATTTCAAAGTGGAATTATCCGAAGGGCTTCAAGAGCTGCATGATGCACTTAACAATGAGGACTTCATGAAAAGTGAAAGTGAACATGCATTTGTCCCGCATATTACCATCGCTCAAGATTTATCCGATAATGAGCACTCTGATGTTTTAGGCCAATTAAGCATGCTTGACATCAGCCATGAAGAAGAGGTGAAACGAGTTCACTTGCTGTATCAACTTGAAGATGGGGCATGGACCGTTTATGAAACATTTAGATTAGGAGCTGAATGATTTCGTGTTTGTAAAAATCGCAGAAAACAGCCAAGAGCTTGAAAATGCTTATATGATCAGAAAAAAAGTGTTCGTCCAAGAACAAAACGTCCCTCTTGAAGAAGAGATCGATGAATATGAACAAGAGTCTACACATTTCGTTTTATATGATTATCAGCATCAGCCAATCGGTGCCGGCCGTTTCAGGGTCATCGACAACATCGGTAAAGTCCAGCGCATTTGTGTACTATCATCTGGCCGTAAGAATGGTGCCGGTGCCATGATCATGAATGCTATTGAGGAATACGCCATCCAGCAGGAAGTACCTCAATTGAAGCTTGATTCCCAGGTCCATGCCATCCCTTTTTATTCGAAATTAGGGTATGAGGTCGTTTCCGACGAATTCATGGATGCCGGCATTCCTCATAAAACGATGAAGAAAACCGTTTTATAATATACAAATGCTGTCCTTTCAGTTCTCTGATTGGACAGCTTTTTTTGTTCGTTCATGAACTTAAATTATCGTTTAATAAAAAAAACCATTTCCGTTCAATGGCAATCTCAGCAAAAATACATAGTCTATATATAGAAAGCAAGAAGGAGGGAAAATTTTATGGGTAACAATGATTTTAACCTGGAGGAGTCTCAAAAAAGACTGATGGAACTGCTGGTTTCGAGGACTATGAGAAAACATGGTTTCAAAAAGGAAAAAGTCGATCTGACTGAAAGAGAGAAAAACAACCTTAAAGAAACCATTCGCCATTTACAAGAGCAATCACAAAAAATCATAAACCAAGAAAAGAACATCACTGAACATGATGTTAATCCAGTTACAAATTCCATTCACAACAAATTCACGGATTCCAAAGATAAATGACACACCATATCACCTAATCAAACCTTACTTGCTGGCGAGAATTAAGTAAACCGAGTCATAGCAGCACTTACATTTCATTCCTAAAGCTCCAGCTTCTTTATTATTCATCCCCACACACTAATACTTTCTCTAAGTATTAAAAAATAGACGAATTAACTGATTTATTCGTCCAACCCGATTACCCATCAAAGCATATTTTAATAGGGAATAAAACCTAAGGAGGAAAAAACAACATGAACCAAAATGTATATCGTAGCAACTGTAACACACATGAAGACTCTGAAAGATCATGGTCGGCTCTAGATTCCGCTTCCAGACATCCCCTGTCAGGGTTCTGTAACGACGATGACACACGCATTGACCAAGAGGCAAGACAGGATAATAATCAAGTTCAGCTTTCTGAAGAACTTATTTACATTAAAGATTCTTGTAATGTAAATGTCACTTCAACGGATGTTAAAGCGGCCCTTTCTCTTCAAGCTGCTCTACAAGCTGCAATTGCGGTCATCGTAAGCATTTCAATCGCAGATTCTGATAATGCTGAAAAGATCACTCAAGAATTAATCCAATCTTCTAATGTTAAACAAATCACGCGCCAAAAAACAATTGTTGAAAACAGCCGTGATATCGACATTACAACAACTGATGCACAAATCGCTCTAAACATCCAATTATTATTGCAACTATTGTTAGCTCTAATCGTAGAAATTGACATTCTCTAAGGAATCAACACAAAAAGGACACTTCGCGTGTCCTCTTTTGTTTTTGGTGGCATATCTAGACAACTTCGTTGAAGAACCTTCCTTTCCCTGTCATTTCCGCCGTTATTTCTTCACTGACCCTCATGCCCATTTGATATTTATATGTGCCTGCCCCATATGTACTTTCCCGATTATTATCTTTAATTTGATGTAATCCTTCAAAGCTTCCCCTTTCACTTTTAAGCACCTGATCGAAACGGACAGGTTGAATGGGTGTCGTCCCTTTAACAATTCTTACATTCTCTGCAGCTTCGATCGTCCGGTTGGCATATTGAATATAATCAAATTGTGTGACAGGTGCTATGTACCCCATAGTTTTCCCTCCTTATATTTACATAGTTGTATTGTCATTTAATTACCCGTCCGAAACAATATTTAAACACGATTTTCCGCATTCTTTTTTCCTAATCTTCTGGTATGATGAGTATTGCCGATATTTTTAATAGATTAGAGGTATCCATTTATATGAATCAAGCAAAATCTGGCACTGAAATCGTACATTTACATACCGTTTCAGCTGGTGAGCTGCAGACACTTTTTGAAAAAGGAAAACGTGATCAGCTTTCTTGTATCATTTGTCATAAACCAGTGAAATTATTTATTGGAATCCATGAAACGCCTTATTTTTATCATAGTGATCCATCGCAGGTACCCTGTGACTTGCCAATTTCAGAAACAATAAATGAGGAAAAGCCATTAGAATATATGGAACAGAATGGATTTAGGATTCCTACATCACGAACCATTACGGAAACAAAAACCATCACAGAACCTTTCCTTAAAAGCCGGCCCATAACCGGCAACCCGAAATATTCAGATAAACCATCCTGTCTGGCACAATCAGAGGAACCATACTTTCAAGAATTATCCTCATCAGGGGTTGTTCTCGATGCAGAGCAACTCAAGGCGGTAACGACAATCGATGGACCAATTCTTGTCCTATCCGGAGCAGGCAGCGGGAAAACCCGCGTATTGACGGTACGTACAGCCTACATGCTTACAGTGAAAAAGATTGATCCTAAAAGTATCATGCTTGTAACATTTACGGCGAAATCAGCAAAGGAAATGCAGCAGCGTCTGCTCGGTTATCCATATATGACTCCTTCCCTTGTTTCTCAAATCGTGAGCGGGACCTTTCATAGCATCTTTTATAAAATCCTCATTTTCCATGAACCAGCCAAATGGCAGCGTGATTTCCTATTGAAGTGGGAGTGGGAAAAAGAAAAGGTATTGAAACAGGCTGGCAGGGAATTGGAACTTGATGAAAAGGAATTTGCATATGATCAAGCCCTTCAACAAATTGGGCTTTGGAAAAACTCATTGGCTTTTCCAGAGGATATCCAACCTAAGGACGATTGGGAGAAATCGTGTTTATTTTTATATAAGAAATATGAAGAATATAAACAGCAAACAGGGAAGTATGATTTTGATGATATGCTTGTAGGCTGTTATGTATTTTTAAAAAACCACCCCGATTTTTTAAAGAAATATCAGCAAAGGTTTAATTATTTTTTGGTAGATGAGTTTCAGGATATCAATAAAGTTCAATATGAATTGATAAAACTCCTCTCTGCTGAATCAAAAAATGTATGTGCAGTTGGCGATGATGATCAATCGATCTATTCATTCCGGGGAAGCGATCCGAAATATATTTTGAATTTCAATCATGATTTCCCTCGTTCCCAAGTTGTGAAGCTGACGGAGAATTACCGATCTTCCCATGAAATTGTCGCTACAGCGAACCGATTGATCAAGCGCAACCAGAACCGGATGGAGAAAAAGATGAGGGCACAGCATGATTCAGGAAATCCCCCTGTTTTATTTTATCCTTATGATGAGGAATTGGAAGCAACGATGATCGTATCCGATATCCAAGAGAAAATATCCAAGGGAGCAAACCCTGGGGATTTTGCGGTATTGTACAGGACACACACGATGTCCAGGGCCATTTTTGAACGGCTGGCCGCTTCCAACCTGCCATTCGTCATTGAAAAGGATGCGGATTCGTTTTATCAGCGCAAGGTCATTCGCGGCATGCTTGCCTTTATGCGTTTGAGTTTGTTCCCGCATGACAGCAAGGCAGCAGCTGATGTCCTTTCCTCCTTATTCTTAAAGCAAAGTATATTACAGGAATTAAAAGCAATGACAATATTGCAGGATTGTGATTTTATTGATGCATTTGCTTTTGTTAAGACAGGACATGCTTTTCAGGAACGAAGATTAAAAACGATTCCAGGACAGATCCGCTCTTTAAAAATAATGTCGCCTCTCGTAGCTTTAGAAATCATCGAAAAAGATTTAGGATACCAGGAATATGTAAAAAAACGCGGAAATGATGCGAACCTGGAAAAAGGGTCCGATGACATCCGTGACTTAAAGGTGGCGGCAAATCGTTTTCCCACCGTCGCCGCTTTCCTAGAACATGTAGATCATATGACTGCGATGATCCAAGAGATCAAACAGCTATCGAAACATTTTAAGGATGCCATACAGCTAACCACCATACACCGTTCCAAAGGGCTTGAATACCCAACCGTTTATGTCCTTGCTGCTGTTGATGGCAGCATCCCTCATGATTTCGCACTTGAATCTTACCGAAAAGGGGAACTAACCCCTCTTGAAGAGGAAAGACGATTGCTCTATGTAGCGGCAACCAGGGCCAAAAAGGATCTTTACCTTTCCATCCTGCAAACTAGACGCGGACGGACCGCCCATCCATCACGTTTCTTGAAGCTTTGACCAAAAGCTGATGCTAACCATATATGGAATTGGATGGATAAAACAAAATAGGGTTCGGAATGGCCTCATCCCGAATCACTTACAAATTTATGGAATGAAATCAAGCTGCAACTTTTTTAAAATAAAAAAACTGCCGGCAAACCCGCTTTCCTCGAGTTTGTCTGCAGTCTGAAGGCCTGCATGATAGCAGGCCTTTTTTCACTTTTTATTTATCATATTGGATATCGTCCCGAAATCGAGTTTATTCCCTTCAGCTACGATGGAATGAACGATTTTATCTTCCGTTTCTTTATTGACCGGTTTATTCGCGATTTTTGAAACGCGCTTAATGACATTTCTAACAGTCGTTTCATCTTTGAAATTGGCTCCTTGGAGCGAGTTTGCCAATTCTAATACATCTTTCATATTTACGCCGGTTTTACCTTCTATGTTTTTAAAAAAGTTATTATCCATACCTAAGCCCCTCCCTTTTCTGTACCTATCCTATGGCATTATCAGAAAAATGGTGCTAGGCCCATACAAATAAAAAAAAATGGAATAGGCTTCTTCTGCCTATTCCATTTTCCTTAGCAGAAAGAAGCCCCTACAATGATCAATAGGATAAACAATACAACGATTATCGCGAAAGTGGAACCGCCGCCACCGTATCCTCCGCCGTATCCATAACCGCTGCCGCCACAACAACCGTAGCCACCATAACCAAACATACATATCACCTCGCTCTCGCTAAAGCTTACTGATAACATATGTAGGTCTGGACAAATATGTATAGGCCATGTCCTAGTCCAGGCTGCCTATTTCCGCTTTTTTCATCCTTTTGGCCTGAAAACCAAAGCTCCGATGAAGCCAAAGACGATTGCTGCAGAGATACCGGAACTTGTAATTTCAAACATACCTGTCAGTACGCCGACGAGACCATGTTTTTCCGATTCCATCATCGCCCCGTTCACCAGTGAGTTCCCGAACGAAACGATCGGTATGGTTGCTCCGGCACCGGCAAAGTCAACAAGCGGCTCATATAAATCAAATCCGCCTAGAACAGCTCCTATTACAACGAATAAGCTTAACGTATGCGCCGGTGTCAGCTTAGCAACATCGAAAAGAAGCTGGCCGACTACACAGATCAAGCCACCGATGACAAACGCCCAAAAAAACATTGCTAACATCGAAATCTCTCCTTTTTCATGAATTCATCCCATATTCAATGGCTACAGCATGGGCAATGCACGGAATCGTATCTTTTTGCTGGACGGAAAGTGGTGACAATAATGCTCCTGTTGCGACCAGCAGGATTTTTTTATATTTGCCGGAAATCATTTCATTCAGTATATGACCGTATAATACCACTGCCGAACATCCCGCACCGCTCCCGCCAGCCAAAACAGGCTGGTCCTTTTTGAAAATCATCAATCCGCAATCCTTGAATTTTTCCTGATTGATGTCACAGCCCTTTTGCTTTAATAAGTCAAGAGCTGTCTCATTCCCTATTTGACCTAAATCACCCGTTATGATGAAATCATAATCATCCGGGGTCAAACCAGTATCTTTGAAATGGGCAAGTATCGTATCGACTGCCGCCGGGGCCATCGCTCCCCCCATATTGAAGGGATCTTTCAATCCCATATCAATGACCTTACCGATAGTGGCGGAGACAATATGAGGAAATTCCCCTTGCTTGCTTCCATCAGGAGCCACAAGCGCCACCCCCGCTCCCGTTATCGTCCATTGAGCTGTAGGTGGTTTTTGCCCGCCATATTCAGTTGGATAGCGAAATTGTTTTTCAACAGCTGCATTGTGGCTCGAGGCGCCTGTCAACACATAATCAGCCCCGCCATAATTAGTGATGAACGCAGCTAGAGCAAGCCCTTCCATCGATGTGGAACAGGCTCCAAACAAGCCGAAATATGGAATTCCATTGGTTCTGGCTGCAAAGCTTGTAGGTGTAATCTGATTGATTAAATCACCCGCCAAGAAAAATTGCACCTGCTCCTTGTCGATCTTACCTTTTTGCAATGCAAGCTCAACCGCTTTTTCCATCAAATGCCGATGAGCTTTTTCATATGAATCCTGCTCCATCCACAAATCGTCGTATAGAATATCGAAATCACCAGCGATTTCTCCATTAGCTTCAAATGGCCCGCCTGTTACCCCCGTTTCCAAGATGACCGGTTTATTTGTGAAGATCCATGTTTGTTTTCCCTTTAACACCGCTTAGCCCCCAATCATTAGGTAAATCGTTTTTATCAACGCCACGACAAAGGCTGAAAATACTCCAAATAAAATGACCGATCCGGCCAATTTAAACATATTGGATCCAACTCCAAGTACAAAACCTTCCGTCCGATGTTCGATGGCCGCCGAAATTACTGCGTTACCGAACCCAGTGACAGGGACGGCACTTCCTGCCCCAGCAAACTGGCCAATGCGATCGTAAAATCCGAAACCGGTCATCAAAAGAGCCAGGAACACCATGGTAGCAGTGGTCGGGCCTCCGGCTGTCTGTTCCGTAAAGTTGAAAAAATAAATATAGAAGTAGGAAATGGCTTGTCCCACTATGCAGAAAATGCCACCTACTAAAAAGGCCTTCAAACAATTCTTCACTATCGGTCTTTTAATTTCATGCTTCCCTTGGAGTTCCTGATACGCATCCTGCTGTGGGGTCGTTTTCTCCTTGCCGCTCATAGTGCTGAACCTCTCTTCTAAATTAATTCTTTTTGAAGTTCTTCAATTTCCTTGAACTTCTTCCTTGCCTTTTTCTCGGGTACATCTTTTTCCTTAAGTAACTCGTTCAATCTTACCGATTCCAAAAAGATTTTATAATCGCTAGATACGATAAAATCATTTTTGGGAAACTTCTCTTCCAGATGTTCAGTCACAGTCTTTTCAATTTTCTTCATATGAAAACGTTGTAAGTGCTTAACTTTATAAGCGACGATAATCTTTTTGTCGTTTTTCACGACGATCACGTCATAGATGGTGTCTTCATTAGCAACTGTTTCCTTGACCTTTGAGATCAGTCCTTTTTCATCCTTCTCATCCATCCCATTAATGATATCCATCGGTTCAGGATTCGTACGTTTAATCATTGCTAAATTCTCCGTTTTTCCATCATTCTTATTGCTGCATGCAGTAAGCACACACAAAACAACTATAAAAACCAGAAAGCTGGCCTTAAAATACCTTCCTTGTCTGAACATAGAATCACATCCTAATTTATCGTTCTCTTTTTATTTTCTTGTTTAACTGTTTTTTTATGAATGGTAGGATTAGGAAATAAAAAAACCTTTCCGAATGGAAAGGTTTTTTTTACTCAATATCCTTTATTTTTATTGTTATTATTACAGCCACAGTCTTTCTTGATTTTGACCGTTTGATCTTTTTTGATCGGTTTGGCATAAGCCCATGGATTTTGTTTCTGATTCAATTTATGACTCCTCCTTTAACATCTATACCATACTATATGAACGAAGAGACAAGTTGTTTCCAATCAAATGTCCATAATTTTGCTGATTATGACTTCAATAATCGCTCCTACTGCCGCTACGGCAAGGATTAATATCAGTACGTCACCTATAAACCAATGTTGGATATAAATAAAAACCAGAAAAAGGCTGACCCAGACACCCACGCACCAAAAACAGCTTAGCAATTGGCCAAACCAGCCAAGCAGGCCCTTTTCCTTTGGAATTAAAAATATTTCCACTTCTCCTGCTTCATTTTTTTCCTCTATCTCTTTAAAAAAGGGGCGGCGCAACGGCTCCATAATTTTATCGAAGACGATCAAACGTGTCAGCCTGAAGGAAGCCAAGCCTAATATGATAAATAAAGTAAATTCACTTTGTGGGGAAAACATTTAATATTGCTCCTTCACTTGGATTCTTCAATTATTTTGGCATCGATAATATCAGGCAGACCGACGAAACGGATCTGGTTCCCTCTTTTAATCTTCACTGATTCCCCCTTCATTCCCAACACATGAAATTGAAGCGTTTCTCCGTTAATAACAGCCTCACATAGTGGCTTTGGAAAACCTTGATGATTGGATAGGCGGGAAATGATGTCCCGGGAAGAATCTTTCTTCTCCACCTTTTTCCTTTTTCTCTTAACTGGCTTTTCATTTTCCTGTACTATTTGTTCAGGATGTTTCATTTCTTCAACCGGCTTTTGCTCAGGGACATATTGTTCGGTGATTTTCCTTAAACCCGTAATCTCCTTTTCAATTTCCTTCATGGCATCATAAACACCAAATTCGCGTTTGACCTGTTCGATTTTTTCTTCTTTATTCTCGTCTTCTTCCTGAAGTTCCGGCTCAACGCTGTCTTGAGGTTTAGCTTTTTTCGTTCGAAAATCACTTTGCATATTCCCACGCAGATCTGATATTTTTGCTTGATCGACATATATAAGTGGTTTCGATTCTTTATCGTCATTTTTCCCTGACATGAAAACCCTCCTTAATATTTCAGAATATCCACGGACTGCAGCTGTTCCATTTGGTATTGGACAACTTTTTTCCCGAATTTATGCCTTATGAACAAACTGGATTCTTTTTTTTGTTCCAATTTCCCGAATAGTGTACGGTCATTGATGATGAACTTACAAACAGGCTTAGGTGCAAAGGCTGGAAGTCGGGACAATAGCTCCACCAATTCCTCGGCGGTATATGAAGTGCTGATATTTTTTTCATGTAAATTGATATGTCTCTTCAGCGTATTTTGTATGGTTTGTTTTCCATCAGCACAAGGCAGACCAACTTTCTTCACGTCCATGATGCCCCTCCTTCTTTTTCACGAATAGGGTTGAAAGCAGGTTTATGCTGATTCACGCAAACAATGAATATCCGCTCTATGTATCATTTATATGAAATTCACACTTCTTTATGCTGGAGATGTGACACTCCCCAAAAAAAGGACACTAACCAAGCTTAAGGATGTTGGGGATTAGCTGAAAAAACTAAAACATTCGAAGATAAAAAATCGGAAAGATTTCAATTGAGGATGCAGTCACTAAATATACCTGCAGAATGGAGAATCAACAAAAAAAGGGGACCGATATCGGCCCCCCTCCTATATTGTCATCCAATTATATGATAACCCGAATCCACATGGATATTTTCCCCGGTAATCCCGCGGGACATGTCACTTAATAAAAATACTGCCGTATCCCCTACTTCTTCAGGAGTCGTTGTACGACGAAGCGGTGCTTCTTCCTCAATCTTCTTTAAAATTGTATTGAAGTCACGAACACCTTTAGCGGATAAGGTACGGATAGGTCCAGCTGAAATTGCATTCACTCGAATGTTATCTTTGCCAAGATCACTTGACAGGTAACGGACATTGGCTTCAAGTGAGGCCTTGGCCACTCCCATTACATTATAATTAGGCATGACCCGTTCACCGCCAAGATACGTCATTGTGACAATGCTGCCACCTTCCGACATGATTTCCTTCGCCGCTTTAGCTACAGCGGTTAAAGAAAATGAACTGATATTATGGGCAAGCAAAAACCCTTCACGGCTCGTGTTGACGAACTCACCGTCCAACTCTTCCTTGTTAGCGAATGCGACACTGTGTACCACGCCATGAATGATACCTGTTTCTTCCTTAATCGCCGCAAAACATTTTTCAATGCTTTCATCCTTCGTTACATCACATTGTAAAATGATGGAGGGATCCCCTTCCAATGTAGAAGATAGTTCCCTAACGCTTTTTTCCGTACGGTCTTTTCCGTAAGTGAAGATCAGCTTTGCACCTGCTTTATGTAAGGAACGGGCAACTCCCCATGCAATACTTCTTTTATTCGCAACACCCATTAAGACAAACGTTTTTCCTTCTAATGAAAAAGTCATCGTATGTGACCTCCTATTTTTAATACAAGTTATTAGTACCTGCTACTAATGACAGTATATCAAATTTCCTTTGATAAAAACACCGTTTTCTGAAGCCACTAGGGAATAACACTTCAAAAAAAGCCTTCTTTAGCTTATAGTAAATAACCCATGAATAATGTAGCTAATCCGAAGTAAATCAGGATACTGATAATGTCATTGATGGTTGTGATGAATGGTCCGGAAGCTACTGCCGGGTCGATCTTCATTTTATGCATGAGGAGCGGTACAAGCGATCCCGCGAGTGTGGCGACTATCAATGTAATGAAAATAGATATGCCGACCAATAAACCGAGCATTAAATCCCCCTGCCAAATATATACGATTAAACTGATGGCTATTCCACATGTCAGGCCGGTGATGAGGCCTGTCCCAGCCTCTCGCAAAACTAGCTTCCACTTGCTATCCTGCTCCAAGTCCCCTGTTGCAATTCCCCGTACTGCAACAGCCAATGCTTGAGTTCCTGTGTTGCCAGCCATTCCGCCTATCAATGGAATAAATACAGCAAGAATCGCTTTTTGGCTAAGTGTCTCCTCAAAACGGCCAATCAGGCTGGCGGTCAATAAACCTAAAAACAAAAGGATGATCAACCAAGGCAGCCGTTTCTTGGCAGCAGAAAAGGGACTCTTATCAACATTGTCCAAATTTGATACACCCGCCAATTTGGAGTAATCATCAGATGCCTCTTCATCCATGACATCAATGATATCATCAACGGTTATAATCCCTAACAAATGGTTTTGGAAATCGACGACAGGCACGGCAAGGAAGTTATAGTCCCTTATTTTTCGTGCCACCTCTTCCTGGTCTTCAGATACAGGTACGGAAACTACCCTGTCATCCATTAAATCACCGATTAAAGCATCTTCATCAGCTATGATCAATGTCCTGAGCGATAATACACCAAGCAGCTTCTTATCCTGATCGGTAACGAACACATAATATATCGTTTCCGCTTCCGGAGCTTCCCTTTTTAAGATCTGCATGGCTGATCGAGCCGTTTCGTTTGCTTCAATGGCAATGAACTCTGTCGTCATGATGCTTCCTGCCGTAGATTCCTCATAGTTCAGAAGCTCCTGGATTTCACTTGCCGCTTCATCATCCATGATGGTCAAATAGCTGACGGCCTGCTCATCGTTGATTTCATTCAGGACGTCAGCCGCATCATCCGCATACATATTGGAAAGCATATCGGCTGCATAAGAGGGATTCATTTCAGCCAGCAGGCTTTCGTAATCCTCTTCATCTATTTCTATATTTTCAAAAAGGTCCGCCATTTCTTCCGGTGACAAATATGTGTAAACGACGGATCTGATTTCATCTGACAAGCTTGTATAAAATTGAGCCTGATCATATGGATGCATTTCAAGGAACTCCGTACGAAACTGATCCAAATTTTCCGTTTTAAGTGCTTCAAGCAAAAGCTCGTTATTCATTTGACTGCTCTCCCGCTCCCGGTCCTTCATCTCCTCCATAACCATACACCTCCTAAAACATATTTTTTCATTTCCTCGTTTATATTTTATTTTTTTAAATAATACTATACTAATACCATAACCATAGACAAAACAAACAAAGGATGTGTCAAATGAACATCGATATCATCGGGGACATTCATGGATGTTTCGCTGAATTCAGGCAGCTGACCGAAAAAATGGGCTATACGTGGGAGACTGGGTTTCCTGTACATCCCTCTGGAAGGATTCTCGGCTTTGTAGGTGATTTAACCGATCGCGGCCCAAATTCCCTTCAAGTAATCGAGATTGTCCATGAATTAGTCATTAACCAAAATATAGCAAGGTATGCCCCAGGTAACCACTGCAATAAATTATATCGTTACTTTTCAGGAAATAAAGTTCAAATATCACACGGTTTAGAGACTACTGTAGCTGAATATGAATCACTGAACATCCGGGAGCAGAAGAAGATCCGAAAAAAATTCATGGATCTGTATGAACGATCCCCACTTTACCACCTGATTGATGAAGGAAGATTGATCATTGCCCATGCAGGAATTCGCAGTGACTATATTGGTCAATATAGCAGTAAAGTAAAAACCTTTGTCCTCTATGGTGATATCAATGGCTCCAAACATCCCGATGGGTCTCCCGTCAGGAAGGATTGGGCCCAAACATATAAAGGGGAAACATGGATCGTATATGGACATACACCAGTTCCTGAAGCTAGACGAGTCAATCATACATACAATATTGATACAGGCTGCGTCTTTGGTGGAAAACTGACCGCTGTCCGTTATCCCGAAATGGAGCTTCAAGAGGTGCCTTCAACCATGCCATATATTGCGGAAAAATTCAGGACATCTTTTGATTAACCAAAAAAACTCGCCATCTTGGTGAGTTTTTTTGCGTCTATGGATTTTTTCATAAGTTTGAATTCGTTACAATGCACCGGTTAAAAGTCTCAACTTCACTCGAGCAGACGGGCCATATCTTCTGGTAACCCTTCTTGAAACAACATCATCTTCTTGGTGAAAGGATGTAAAAATTTCAATTCAAAACAATGAAGGGCTTGGCGAGGGATTCCTTTCCTGTCCCCACCATATAAATCATCACCAGCCAGCGGGTGACCTATATGCGCCATATGGACCCTGATTTGATGTGTACGCCCTGTTTGGAGTTCCAAATTAAGGAATGTGTGGGACTCTGTGTATGCCAATACCTTAAATAGGGTACTGGCATACCGGCCATCCTCCCTGACTTCCCGTTCAATGATGCTGGTCGATTTTCGTCCGATTGGCGCCACTATCTCTCCTACAGGACCTTCAACTATTCCTTCAGCTATGGCTTGATATCTCCGTTTAACCTGTCCTGATTTTTGCTGTTCACTCAAAAGGTGATGGATATGCCGGTGCTTGGCAATTAAAACCAGACCGGATGTGTCCCGATCAAGACGTGTAACTATATGGATTGTTGCCTGTATTCCCGTCTTCCTATAATAACCCGCCAAGCCATTCGCCAAACTGCCGTGGGGATGCTCGCGGGAAGGAATGGTATTCATGGAAGGGGGCTTTGCCACAACCAATACAAACTCATCTTCATACCTGATATTCAGGGGGATGGCTTCCGGCAAAAGGCCTTCGCTTGCCTGCTCCGGCGGAAATATGACGGTGACGATGTCGCCTGTCTCTATCCGTTCCCTTACGGTTACTTCTTCGCCGTTCAACTGGATATATCCACCTTTAAACTTAATATCCGTTAATGCTCGTTTTGAAATATCGCATTTGTTGAGAAACTCTCGCAATAAAGAGCCAGAATCCTCTTCAAAAACCGACCAGGTCAAAGAAAAGTTTTGATTTGACATGAGGTGAGTCTATCTCCTTAATTAGCAATAAATGAATCATGCACTCTTTTCCAGAAAGGAAAAGGGCGGAATCTGGCAAATCGGATCTTCTCATCTGCCACTCGGCACTGTATTGACTTTACATTTTCCTGAAGCAAGGACAAATGGTCGACGGTAATTTGAAAATTGACCGCATTGACCGGCCTGAACATACAAGTATGATGTGCCGGCAGCAGAAGTGGGGATCCTACCGTCCTAAACACCCGGTTATTAATGGATGCCAATTCGGTAATCTGGATGGCATCGATTGATGGATGGACGATGGCCCCTCCAAGCGCCTTATTATACGCCGTGCTTCCAGATGGCGTCGCAATGCATAAACCATCTCCACGGAACGTCTCGAAATGCTGGCCGCGAATTTCAACGTCCATGACGAGCGTCCCTTCAACACTTTTGACTGTCGATTCATTCAAAGCCAAAAATCTGGCTTCCCGTCCACCATGCTGATAACGGACAATCGTTTCGAGCAGTGGATATTCCACAATTTGAAATGGTGTTTTTGCTAAAGCAATCACCAATTTTTCAATTTCATCAGGGGTCCAATCTGCATAAAAACCAAGATGTCCTGTATGTACACCAACAAAGGCGGTTTTATCCAATCGATTCTTATAACGGTGAAAAGCATATAATAAAGTGCCATCACCACCGACAGAAATGACAATATCCGGCTGATCTTCGTCATATTCCAAATGAAAGTCCTGAAGATACGTTCGCATCCTTTGCATTAAAGTATTCGATTTCGCATCTCCTTTTGACGTAATCGCAAATTTCATGTAATCCCACCTTCAATTTAGATTTCTTCTCGTTTACCCATTTATGCTTTCAAGAATCTTTCTTCCGGGAAAAAAGACGCTGTGCTTCCTGGATTTCCGTACGGATTTGCGACATCTCAGCATCAAGCAGGAAGGCAGCTTCAGCTGCACGTTTGAGTCGCAGTTGTATATCTTCCGGGAAAATGCCTTTATATTTATAATTTAAAGAATGTTCGATCGTCGCCCAAAAATTCATCGCAAGGGTCCTGATTTGAATTTCGGCAAGGATATTTTTTTCGCCATGGATCGTCTGGACCGGATAGCGGATTACAACATGATAAGAACGGTAGCCGCTTGCTTTTTTATGGGAAATATAATTTCTCTCCTCGACTATCTCGAAGTCATTGCGGCCTCGTAATAGTTCAACTACCTGTTCGATATCATCCACGAACTGGCACATCATCCGAAGCCCTGCAATATCCTGTATTTCCGTTCCCAATTTATCAATGGGAATATCCTTCAGGCTCGCCTTATCCAAAATGCTGACAATCGGCTTTACCCTGCCTGTTACAAATTCGATCGGTGAGTGAATATTCTCTCTCTCAAACTGTTTCCTTAATCCTTTAAGCTTAACCTTTAATTCTTCGACAGCCTGAGTATAAGGCGCCAAGAAATCGTCCCAACTCTCCATTGCCACACCACCTATATCTATCTAAAAAGCGCCTGTTCAACTCTGGTATGGGCAGAACGCTCTCCTAAATCCAGCAGTCACATGACCTTATGCCAATTCACCACTGGATCCTATTAAATCTTTCTAGCAAAAAGTATGTATTAAATTCCTATATATACGATATACCAATTTCTCATGCTCAACGTTTATATTTTATCATATCCTGCAATTGATTCCTAAATATTCAAGTACAATAGCAAAAAATTATTGCATTCAATTTGACAGCTCGAATGGTTCTTATATGATTAACCTAAGAATCAGCCAGAAAGGATGGAACACATGAACCAGCATATTGAAATTGAATTTAAAAACCTCTTAAGCGAAAAAGAATTTCATCAACTGATCGAACACTTTCATGTCGGGGCATCGAACTTTAAAACACAGAAAAATCATTACTTCGATACACTCGGATTCACTTTAAAAAATCAAGACTCTGCCCTTAGGATCCGCGAGAAAAACGGGCGTTACGAGCTGACTTTAAAACAGCCCGCTACAGAAGGATTATTGGAAACGAATCAAGATATCTCTGAAGAAACCGCATATGCGTTTCTGAATCATAACACATTCCCTGATGGCGAGATCCAACTTCTTATCCTTGAATGCGGAATTGATCCAAAAGACTTTACCTGCTTTGGGACATTAAAGACGGACCGTTTTGAATTTCCTTACAAAGAGGGCTTACTTGTTTTAGATCATAGTTCGTATTTGAATCAGGAAGACTTTGAGCTTGAATATGAAGTGACGGATGCAAACGCCGGGAAAAAAAATTTCCTGACCCTCCTTGAAACCCTTCAAATTCCAGTAAGGGAAACCGAAAATAAAGTGAAGAGGTTTTATCGCGCCAAATTCCAAAAATAATCCTGTTTGAACCCATTCGGAGGTGGAGAGTTGAAGATCCAAGATTTCAAAACGTTCATGGAATTGCAGGCAATCCAGCAATTCACAAATGGCAACAACACAAATGCAAATTCATCTCGATCCATTTTCCAGGACATGCTCTCGGAACTGGTTTCGGTTGATGCTCTTGAAGGCGCTTCACAGACATTGGGTTCCCTTTTATCACGCGTGGAAGCGGAAACGAAGTCCTTCCTTCAACCCGGCGGCATGACACCCATGAACATCAACCCGGTATCCATTGCCCCTGCTGACAATGAGAGCAGTGAAACAGCACCAAACTATGATCATATCATCAGCCAGGCGGCCAGCTTATATAATCTCCCGGAAAAACTGATTAAGTCCGTCATTAAACAAGAATCGAACTTTAACCCTGAAGCCACCAGTTATGCGGGTGCAACTGGCCTTATGCAGTTAATGCCAGCAACTGCAAAAAGCCTTGGGGTGGATGATGCAACCGATCCGCAACAAAACATCATGGGCGGGAGTAAATATTTAAGTCAAATGATGGCACGTTATGACGGGGACATCCAGATTGCCCTTGCTGCTTATAATGCAGGGCCTGGAAATGTAGATAAATATAACGGCATCCCTCCCTTTAAAGAAACTCAGAACTATGTTCAGAAAGTTTATGGCACATTTTCAAGCTAAAGCAAGCTGACCCTGTTTATTTGTGAAGGGTCAGTTTTTTCATGTCTATATTCTTTTTCCACGAATTGTTAACAAATCGTAAAGCTCCCCAAAACCTGTCATTTCCGGATCATTCGCATGTGTCATACTACAGATGTAAAATTTTCTTTAAGCTATATATTTGTTATATCATGACGTCATTGATAAAATATGAATAAATATCAACCATCTTTCTTTAAAAGGAGTAATCAACATGATGCAAGGGAACCCTACACCATATGAATTAATTGGAGAAGGGCAATTACACAAATTAATTGATGTGTTTTACTCCAACATTAGTCAACACCCGGATCTGCAGCCAATATTCCCTGACGATTTAACAGAAACGGTCCGTAAACAAAAACAATTTATGACTCAATATTTAGGCGGTCCCTCTTTATATACAGAAGAGCATGGCCATCCTATGTTGCGGGCTCGACATATACCTTTCGAAATTACACCAGAACGTGCGAAAGCATGGCTCTCATGCATGTATCAAGCTATGGACGAAGTTGGCCTTGAGGGTGAGATTAGGGAGTTTTTCTATCACCGCCTCTATTTGACGGCGCAGCATATGATCAATACATCCGGAACTGACGGGAAAGGAGAAGGCAGTTGAGCGCACAAAAACCAGTTTTCAATATTTCCGATTGGATCAAGACGCAGCATTGCTATGATATAGGAAAAAAGCCAATTGAAATTTATGTTTTTGTTGATCCGCTTTGTCCCGAATGCTGGGGCTTAGAACCAATTATTAGGAAATTACAGATAGAATATGGCCAATTGTTCAGTTTACGCCATGTTTTAAGCGGTAAAATCGATTCTCTTAATATGGGGAAAAATAAAAATTATGAAAACATTGCTCAAGTTTGGGAAAAGACAGCCAGCCGCTCGGGAATGTCCTGCGACGGAAGCCTTTGGTCTGAAAACCCAATCTCTTCTCCATATACAGCTTCCATCGCAATAAAAGCAGCGGAATTGCAGGGCCGTAAATTGGCCATTCGCTTTTTAAGGCAGCTTCAAGAATATGTATTCATAGGAAAAAAGGATATATCCAATATCGAAGTCTTGACCGAATGTGCCAAGATGGTTGGATTGGATGTGGAAGAATTCCTTTATGACATCAATTCCTCCAGTGCAGCCAAAGGCTTTCAATGTGACATGAAAATCACGAGCGAAATGGAAGTGACTGAAATACCTTCCCTTGTCTTTTTCAATCAAAATATTGAAGAAGAGGGAATAAAAGTTTCAGGTGTCTATTCTTACGAGGTATATGTTCAAATTTTAGAAGATATGCTGAATGGTCTTCCAGCCCCTGCACCCCCCCCCTCTCTCGAAGAGTTTCTAAGCTGTTTCAAACTAGTGGCCACGAAGGAAATTGAAACTGTTTATAATATGAATAAGAATAATGTCGAGTTGGAAATGAAAAAGCTTGTTTTAAAACAGGTTGCAGAGAAGATACCTGCTAAATACGGAACGTTTTGGAGATATACAAAGAAGCAGTCATGAATTTGACTGCTTCTTTGTTATTTTAAAGGAAAAACCATGCAATCAAAAGATTGCATGGCTTTTTATAAGAAAATAAGGGGATGGGAGAAATTTTTCACGATCAAACAAAGGGGTATAAGTTTGTTTGTGATTCACTTCACAATAAATAATATAACAGATAACCCATTTGCGTTTCAACTATATGTGTAACTTTTCACAAATTGTTCACAATATATATTTTGGTCATTTTTTATTATCCATTCCGATATATAGCTAAATATAAGCCCTTTTTATTTAAAGCTATAAGAGTTTTAGATATCCTCTTAATATCTGATTTAAAATGGAATAAATCTATTTGTGAAACAAATCACATTATCTTTTTTGTATTGCCTAAGCCTTTTTTAACTTCCGTTAAAGCCGATCATTTAATTCTTTTTACTTTTCATGCAAATGAAAAACCCCGGCAAACCGCTAAATTTGCTGGGGTTTTCATCTATTTATACGAATAAGGGGATGGGAGAAATTTCACGACGAACAAACAAAGGGGTATATGTTTGGGATGTGATAACTTCTATATCTGTACTATAGCAGATTACATACCTTAATTGCAAGAACTTTGTGCGCAACTTCACATTATTGTCATATTCTTAGAATACTGCTTATTCTAAAACATACTATCTAATAAAGAGCAGATGAGCTTTTTCTGCTACCAGGTTGGAGGTGACCAAATTGAAAGTCTTTATTCTTCTCATACTCTTGATAGGGTCGCTATTTGTCCAGCTACTCGGTATCATGAACCTCATTCCTCTGTATTTTACCTCCCCTATTTTATTTTTTGTTTTCTTTATAATTCTTCATAGCTTAAATCAGAGAAATCGTTTTAAAGGATTATGACGGACATCATATATGATGAAAAGGACCCGGCAGTGCTCGGGTCCCTTTTCACATCCTATTTATTCAAAAGCTCTTCCAACTCATTTAATTTTTCTTCGAATACATTCATGGCTTCTTGTACAGGCTCGGCTTTTGTCATATCGACACCAGCCTTTTTGAGTACTTCAATCGGATAATCGGAACTTCCTGACTTCAAGAACTCCAGATACCTTTTGACAGCAGGCTCTCCTTCTTCAAGGATTTGCTTGCTCAATGCTGTTGCTGCACTGATTCCAGTCGCATATTGATAAACATAGTAATTATAGTAGAAGTGTGGAATACGCGCCCATTCCAAACCGATTTCCTCATCGATGGTCACGTTCTCGCCAAAGTATTTCTTGTTCAGCTCATAATATTCCTTAGTAAGCATATCCGCTGTTAACGCTTCCCCATTTTGAGCCTTTAAATGTATGGTATGTTCAAACTCTGCAAACATCGTTTGTCGGAACAATGTGCCACGGAAACCTTCTAGGTAATGATTCAATAAATAAATGCGTTTCTTTTCATCTTCGATTGAATTCAGTAAATAATCATTCAACAGGTTTTCATTACAAGTCGATGCAACTTCCGCTACAAATATTGAATAATTTCCGTATGGATATGGCTGATATTTACGTGTATAGTAGCTATGGACCGAATGTCCAAACTCATGAACGAGGGTGAATAAGTTATTGACGTTATTTTGCCAGTTCATTAAAATATAAGGATTCGTCCCGTATGTACCAGAAGAATAGGCACCGCTTCGTTTCCCTTTGTTTTCATGCACATCGACCCACCGGTTTTCAAACCCCTCTTTCAAAACATTCAAATAATCCTCCCCAAGCGGAGCAAGTCCTTTAAGGACATAATCCTTGGCCTCGTCATAAGTCACTTCCATCTTCACTTCTTTAACAAGAGGAGTGAATAGATCATACATATGAAGTTCATCTAATTGCAGTACTTTTTTACGTAAGTCAAGATAACGGTGAAGTAAAGGCAAATTGTCATTGACCGTTTTAACGAGATTATCGTATACAGTCTCCGGAATGTTGTTATTACTTAATGCCGCTTGGCGTGCTGAATCATATTTTCGAACAGTGGCATTGAAGTTATGGTTTTTCACCTCACCAGACAGGGTTGAAGCAAATGTATTGCGGAACTCCCCATACTTGCTGTATACCCCCTTAAATGCCTCCTCACGTACACGGCGATCTTCACTCTCAAGAAAACTGATATATCTTCCGTGAGTTATTTCCACTTCATCTCCCTTTTCATCCTTGATGGTCGGGAATTTCAAATCGGCATTGTTAAGCATACCGAAAGTATTGCCCGATGCATCGAGTACTTCTGATGCCTGCGCCAATAATTCTTCCTGCTCTGCAGATAAGATATGTGGTCTCTGAAGATTGATTTCCTCTAAAGAATGCTTGTACAATTTCAATTCTTCTTTTTCTTCCAAAAACCCTTCCACTTTGCTTTCGTCAATACTCAATAGTTCAGGAACCATAAATGAAAACGCAGCCGCTGCCTGGGCATATAAAGCTTTTGCCCGATCCTCCATCCCTTGATAAAAAGGATTGGTTGTATCTTGATCATTGCGCATATGTGAATAAGAATAAACTTTCCCTAGCTTCTCGAATACTTCATCTTGGAGTTGAAGCGCCGCGAATAATTTCTCTGCGCTTTCACCCAACGTGCCTTTATGTGCCTCCGCCTTCTTGAGGTCTTCCTTTACCGCTTTGAAGGCAGCTTCCCAATCTTCCTCGGTTGCGAAGATATCTTCCAGTCTCCAAGTATCTTCAGGAGCTATTTCACTTCTTGAGGGTAATGTATTCGTTTTTGTTTCCTGTGCCATAAAAAAATTCCTCCTCATTCTATAGAAACTTGCCATTGGGCTTACTCGAAACCGGATAGACGCCGCAATGCTTCATTCGGCGTTCATTCTTTTTAAAGCTTTTAATTCCCAGTTCTTATTACTATTTCTCCATTAACAAAAATAATCCTGCCATTTCATCTGAATTCAAGATAAATAGAGATGTTATCACTGATTATACTGGATATTCCCCTTTTCCATCATCAATTTATGCTTATCATAGAAATTTTTTTCCAAAATTTGAGCTTGATCACTGGTGAAGGGCAGGGTAAATTCCCTTTCAACTTTAAAAACCCCTTTTTCCAGCTTTGATAGATAACCCAATTGCTCCAAAATAATGATATATTGACCTACAGGATACTCGATTGGTTTTTCATGAAGCAATGGCAATGGTCTGAACTTTATTTCCCCTTTTTTTGAGCGCTTTCTAAAAATGCAGATAATATCAGCCATAGAAATCTTTTCCCCTGTTCGTTTCTCTTGAAACACATCCATGTATAACCATGCCTGCCATTCGATCGAGGCAGTTTCGATCAACAGCATCCCCCTGACGGGAACACCCACTTCAACGGGAAGTGTCGCTGGTGTAATATGATGTGAATAAAGCTCTTCGAAAAAAGGATCGCATCTGCGTGCTGTTTTCACTCGATGCAGGGACCAGCCATTTCGTTTATATCTCCACGCAGGCAGAAAAGGGAAAACAAAGCAATTTCGGGGCAATGCCCGATTTGGGGGAAGGAGCTTTCAAGAAGCTGTTGTCAATTCGGCTAAGACGGTTCTAGGGGTAAACGGAGTGAGGTTCTTCAATACTGATAAATGATCAGTTTCCGGACAATACATCCAAAGAAACGGATGATGGAAGCTGCCGGTGACGAAGAGCCATTGGAAGCGGGTTAAACTGAATTCATACAAGCTTTTCCTTTTTAAGCGTTTTGCAGCGAGGATCCAGATTGGCTTGATGCCTATTCTTTGGTAGGCTCTTGTCCTTTCCATGAATTCCACCTCGGGGATAACTGAGCATTGAAATTCTATTGCATAGCGATTGCCTCCTATCACAGCTAAAATATCAGCCCTTTTCTTAATTTCAGGAAGGTAGGCTTCTAGATCCACTTGGTAACCATGTGATAATAACCACTGAAACAATTTTCTTTTTCCCATTAAATGATAGGCGGATTCCGGTTCTGAAGAAGCACGGCATGAAGAACTATTTTTATGTGCGAAATGAGGAATCCTGACGTTTCCCGCTTTGATGGTCATTTCCATCTTGCAGCATGGACAGTAATAATCTTCCGATTTTCTCCATTCATCAATCTCGTTTGCCGGTATCTTTTCAGGGAGGGTAATCCAAGTTCCATCTTTCTTTATCGCGGTTAGCATACATCTCCTCCTCATCCACTACATTCGCCTGCTTCGCTTAGGATTCCTTTTAATCCGCAAAAAAAAAATGCCTCATCGGCATAAAGTAAAGTTGCTATCTAAAGAAGGGGTGAAAGCAATCGGCATGTGGACTCCAATACTTTCAAACCGAAATTCCGTTTGGAAAACGCATCAATCTCCACTTCTTGAGATACCTTTATATCTTCCAAAAAATCATTCACCAACTGCCGAGTACTTTCCGTCCTGTAGAGAAAAGCATTGACTTCGAAATTCAGGTGAAAGCTTCTCATATCCATATTGGTTGTCCCAATTGACGCCAGTTGGTCATCGACGATGATGATTTTACTATGCATGAAGCCTTCATTATATTGGAATATACGAACTCCGGAAGCGAGCAATTCGGGAAAATAAGTTCTCGAAGCATGAAATACGATACGTTTATCGGGGTTCTTCGGTACGAGCAGCCTGACATCCAAACCACTTAAGGCAGCTACCTTCAACGCTTGAAAGATATCGTCATCAGGAACGAAATACGGAGAGGCAATCCAAACTGACTTTTCTGCCGAAGCGATCATTTTAAAAAAAATGCTTTTAATGATCGTCCACTCACTATCCGGCCCGCCGCCAATCAATTGAACTCCGCCATGTCCATGATGGTTCGGCAGGCCAACCATGAGATATTCATCACTTAAAAAACTATTATTGGTGCTATAATACCAATCCTGCAGAAATATGAGCTGTAAAGTCCTGACCGCCTCCCCCTTTATGATAAGATGCGTATCCCGCCAAGAACCGAATTTCTGATCTTGTCCCAAATATTCATCCCCAATATTGAGACCTCCGATGAAACCGACAGAGCCATCTATCACAATTATTTTACGATGGTTGCGAAAGTTGAATGTATTATTTAATAAAGGGAGATGCAACGGACCAAAAGCAACCATTTCAGCTCCCGCGCTCCTCAGTTCATCGATATATGAACGAGCTAACTTCCAGGAACCAACCGCATCATAGAGAAACCTGACCTCTACCCCTTCTTTTACTTTCTGTATCAAGATGTCCTTTAGCAGACCGCCAATGCGGTCATCCCTAACAATATAATATTCCAAATGAATATGATGTGTGGCTTTTTTTAATTCTTCGATGATATTGGAAAATGTCTCATCACCATTCCTTAAAACCCGGGTTTCAGTCGTAAATGAAATAGGGCTATTCCCCAGCCTATTTGCAAGAGTGATTAACTGCTGAGGGTTCTCGCCCATTTCCTTAATTCGGTCATTATACTCCGCCTCGCCGCCTATTTTAACGAAACTCTGTTTATCCAAAAAGTACTTCTTGCGAAATATCCTTTCTTTCCGAAAATGACGGCCAAACAAAAAGTAAAAAATGAAACCGATGAATGGGAAAGCGCCAAAAATAACCAGCCATGTTATGGTCTCGATGGGATCTCTGTTTTCCAGGAAAATGTTGAATCCAATTATCACCAAGAAAAGGGTCAATACAAGGCTGGAATAAAAAATCACCCTGCCATCGACACCATTTATTAGAAAATACCAAGAGCCGACCAACAAGAGAATTAGCAGACCGATGCCAACTATATTCTTCACCTAGACTACCTCCAATTAACAAACACAGGCACATGATAAAAACCTCCCTGCTGAGGTAAAACACTCATTCTTGGACGAAAAGGCCGATTTCTACTGAAATCGGCCTCAACAGTCTATGCGAAATATTTATCGACCGTTGTGAATACATCATTTTCGATAACTATCTTCCCGTACTCTTCAAGCATGTGCACCGTTATAGGTGACTCCTGACTATATTCCAATAAAAGACTTAGAACATTATCGATTTCTTCCTCATCAATTTCTGCCTCGGAAAATTCGATATAAAGATAATATTTATTCTGATAAACATAAAGTTTAGTCGTCCAGTCATCCAAGCCATGACGCTTGCTTAATGAAATGACATCTTCAAAATCCTCGAAAGTCGTGATGAATTCAATCATACCATCTTCGAATGTCATACCGCTTTCTTCATCTTTCCCATGAAAATGTTGATCAAGAAGCGTATCCATCTTGTCTGATACATTCAAATCCCTTAATTTATCATCTGAAAGAGGCAGCTCGAGTTTCTGACCATCTTTGGCAAGCTGGGCTTTTGTGACCAAAACTTCCAAGCCTTTTTCAAGGGCTTGAACTTGAATCCATAAAGGTCCTTCAATCATGAATTCTTCTTCTTGATGCACTTCATCCATCATTTCCCAAAAAAGTTCCTCACTTCGCTCACGGCTGTACCAAATTTCTTCGCGATCAAAGCCTCTTTCCTCAATATCTATATAGGAAATATAAAATTTAACTGTATCATCATTAATGCGTTCGATTTCCATGATTCCCCTCTCCCTTCCTATCTCATTTTGAAGGGATAATAACCCCCAAGCGAAAATTGCTCTTAAAAGCTCTTTACCCGTAAGTGAATACTGTAAATCATGATAGCCATTAAAACAGACTATTTTACATCATTTTATGACAAAACCTTGAAGAAGGGAAATAAAAAACATTACTTATCTAAAAAACAATTGTTTGCCTAATATTCCATTCATTCTATAAAAAAATTCATCCGCATGCAACTATCATAATGCTTTCTTCAATTTTAAACTTCCTGCCATTTATGCCTTATTATATACACGGCATGATGGTGTGCATTCTTATTTTTTCTTTAAATGATGACCGGTTCAAGGAACCTGCTGCAAATCCGAAACGTCTGCTGTCCCCTATGAATCCTGTTATGTTACCCGTCAATAAGTAAAAAAAATCAGCGGAAAATCGGTTATGTATAAAGAAAAAGCCCTGCACATTTCCTGGCAGAGCTTGAAAGACCTTATTAGTTGACCATACGTTGTGCTTCCCGTAACTGGAAGGTACGAACTTTACGTGGTAAAAAGCGTCTTATCTCATCTTCGTTATAACCAACTTGAAGCCGTTTCTCGTCAAGGATAATTGGACGTCTCAACAGACCTGGATTTTCCTTGATCAATTTATATAGTTCTTGAAGAGGCAGGCTCTCTAAATTTACGTTTAACTTTTGGAAAGTTTTTGACCGTGTTGAAATGATTTCATCGGTTCCATCTTCAGTCATTCGAAGAATTTCTTTAATCTCATCAATCGTTAACGGTTCTGAAAAAATGTTTCTTTCTTTATATCCAATCTCATGTTCCTCTAACCATGCTTTTGCTTTCCTGCATGAAGTACAACTAGGTGATGTATATAATGTTACCATGTTTACTCACACTCCCTAAATATAGAATCGGTGATCTATGAGGGGAAATCTACTATTAGTATTCATAAGTACCACTCTAATTTGAAATAATTTTAATTAAGTATTTCATTTTCTTTATTATACACTAAATTATTTAAAATGAATACCCTTTTTGATATTTGGAAAAATCCTTATAAACTTCTAGTTTAGCCTGTACTATAGCTTTTTCTGTTTTTTATGTAATACATTAAAACCGCTTTTTCTAATTGAAAATACCTACCTGCCATTCTCAGTTAACTCTCAATTCGGCCCTCATGATTTTTTTATTAACTCGTTACTTTTATTTACCCCCTATCTTTGTCAATAAACAAGTACATGTTAATATATTTTCTTTAATAAAAAGCAAATTCCTCCTTTTACAAGAAAAACCATTCTTTTAGCACATATATTTCCAAAAGTAAAAAAGTAATTCGAAAAAATCGGCGATAAGTGAGTAATCTACCATTCGAGAAGTTATAGATATTCATTTGCCTGCAAAAAATGCACAATAAGAAAAGACAGTTTGGCTGCACTCGAAAAAACCATAACAGTTGTTTTCAGAAATCCGCTCCCTTTCCCGCCGACTGTCTGCAAGCCGCATCAAAGCACGCGACTCCGGGGTCCCGGCTAGCCAGTTTTTCGGCAGAAGTGTCGCAATTTCCTTCAATCTATTGAGGGTTTTCATAGAATAGTAAAAAGCCCTAAACGATAACCTTTTATAATCGAGGTTGGGGTGAGACCATTCCGAACCTCCTTTATGGACAAATTTTTAGAAAGAACAGTTTGCCTCAATTTTTCTTTAAAAAACGTTCCAGATGTTTTCTGCTGGAGCACTTTTTTCGGCCCTTACTGTTCTTTTTCGACGTACTGAGCTGTTTTTTCAGCCGTTCACGAATTTTTTCGACCTACACCACTCTTTATTCGACCTATACCGTACTTTATTCGACCTTCCACGAATTTATTCGACCTACACCGCACTTTATTCGACCTTCCCCGTACCTTATTCGACCTTCCCCGTACTTTATTCGACCTACACCGCACTTTATTCGACCTCTATACCGTACTTTATTCGACCTCTATACCGTACTTTTTCCGACAAACTAAAAAGGGCCGGTTAAGCGCCCGGCCCCTTTTTTCTAAATTTCCATCTCTTTAAAAATATCCGTTTCCTGACTTGCATTCAAGCTTAGTACATCCTCTACATCTTGATAAGATTTCCCATATAGGTCATCATCTTTGTAGGTATGGATTTCAGAATAAATATCTTTCATGAAATCATATACGTCTTCTTCATCAACCGATGGGTTTGCTGGCCAATATAGGATTTCCATAGGCGTATCCTCCTTGGTGGCAAGGGATTTTCTGCTGTAGGTAATTGAAGAGGCATGCTGGAATCCTTCCCTTTTATAAAATTTCAGCCTTTTCAATGTATCGTCATCATTTTCTTGTACTGGTTCTACTTCCAGCAAGATCGTTTTCTGCTTTTTTTGCAATTTTTGAATTAATTTTCTTCCTAGTCCCTGACCCCTTGAATTCTTTGATACAAAAAGGTAATCAACGAATATAAACTCTTCTCCTTCCACATATAATAAAACATGGTCGGGACCTTCATCCTTTTTATATATTTCCTGCTTATCTTCTAAAAGAACTTCTATATGTTCTTTGGACTTCATTTCTTCAATAGGGAAATACTGGTTCAGCTTATCATACCAATTCATAATTTAATCTCCTCATTTGCTAGATTATACTTTCCAGATTTTTTCTTATCCACTACAATAGAACTTGAATAGCTTGAAAATATTAGGAGGGTTTTGATGATCAGTTACTTTTTGGACTTTTTTTTAGTCGCTGCTTGCGTTATTGGCATTACAGCTGTGAATGGCGTTGTGACGAATGGCATCGGCGAAAAATGGTTTGGCGGGAAACGTCACTCTCATATTTTCGATCAATCGAAACGAATTCAGTCAGGGTGGAGTAAAGTTGGCGGGAATAAAAAGCGGTAATTCAGAGAGAAATTGGATGACCGGAAGGCTCTTCCAAGGTCATCCTTTTTTTCATGGGGTATAGTCTACTCCCTTTGTATATCGATTTGCCGCATTCCATAATAAGTATTCATCAATACCATTATCATTCAATGCTTTTATTTGGGCTTCCACTTCTTCCTTTCCGTATCTTTGGTAATTCCCCTCACCTAAATATGAGGCAGTAAAATCTTGTAGCCAAGGTCTTGAAGTAGGTGGGGTTTTTAATTCCTTCAGCTTCCCGTTCTCCAATTTCGCATATTCCTTAACGAGATTATAAGGCTCCAAATCAGGCTTATCGATACCAAAATAAGATGTCCAGTGACTCGGATAGATCATCGAGGAAATTACATCGACATTCTCAGAGATTTTTGTGAAGTTTTGCCCTATTCCGGGAGCTTCAGGCAATGTAGCTGCATATCCAAAAATATCCACAGATACTTCCACATCATATGGCTCCAGTTGTTTCCTCGCATAACTTACGAAATCTGTCACTGCCTGAACCCTTTTGGCTGTATGACTCACTTTCGCTTCATCATATTCACCGACATCATATTTCAAATCATCTTCTTTATTTTCGAATCCTTCGGGAAAACGGACATAGTCAAATTGAATTTCTTTAAACCCCATCTTTGCCGCTTCAATGGCAATACCGACATTATAATCCCACACCTCTTTTAAGAATGGGTTAACGAAGGCTTCCCCTCGACCATTCCTCCAAACCTTTTCGCCATCTAAAAAAGATAATTCAGGCTTCTCTTTGGCCAAAAGTGAATCTTTAAAGACGACTACCCTCGCAATCGGATAAATCTGTTTATCCTCCATTTTTTTCAGCATTGCCCTTGGATTTTTTATGTAGTCTTTACCAATCCCAGCATATGGAGAATCTGGATCTTCGGTTTTAAACGTAACGTTCCCCTTGTCATCCTTAATGTCAATGACCATTGCATTCAAGTCGGTTTCATCTACATATCTAATAAGTTCATTCAATTTATTGCCGCCCGCTGCAGGCCCTGTCACATATATTCCGCGCACAGCATCCGGATAGTCGAATTTCAACCCCGAATTAAAAACAAAACGCGGTACGCTCGCAGGCAATTCTTTATTTTCTAATGCCACCTGCCTGGTTTCGTTCATGCCTTCTGCATGAACTGGCTGTTGAATCAGGAATATGCACATTCCTGTCATCAACCATTTACACATTGGTTTCATTTTCTCCACCTCATTCGCCATCAGTCATCAATATTCAACAAATATAATAAACCCCTTTCTTTAATACCACAAACAATAAACTTTACTCCTATATATTATAAATAATTAAAAAAACTGACTTACAAAATGAGAATACGTTCAACAACGCAGTTATTCCCTTGTGAGTATCCTTCCCTAAAATGGTCCGCTCATTGTGAAATATGTTAAACGGATTGATTTTCCTTGAACCCTTCATTTCTTCCATATCTAAAAAAAGAAGCGGCAAATCCGTTCTATTGGCTTGTTTGCCGTTTCGATTATACATTTAATATGAATAAATGCTAAAATACAGTATAGTGGACATTTCGTATTCTTAAAAATGGCATCGATACTGGACAAAACGGCCCTCCACAAGATTTAAATGAGCATTTCCCCATCACAGGAATATGCACATTTCTTTCAAAGAAAGTGGATTCATTTTCTATTTATCCTTACAATAATGAAGAGCGAATATCCATTTATCAATAAACGCATTTAGAGGAGTGACTAGCAGTTGAAAAGGATTTTCTCCGGCATTCAGCCATCCGGTTCCGTTACTTTAGGAAATTACATCGGAGCAATGAAACAATTCGTTAACTTACAAAATGAATATGAATGTTTCTTTTGTATTGTTGACCAGCATGCAATTACAGTTCCACAGGATCGCATTAAGTTAAGGAAGAACATTAAAACATTGGCCGCTTTATATTTGGCCATTGGATTAGATCCTGAAAAGAATACCATCTTCATTCAATCAGAAGTACCAGCACATGCCCAGGCAGGCTGGATTTTACAGAGTATATCCTATATTGGGGAACTTGAGAGAATGACGCAATTTAAAGACAAATCAACTGGCAAAGAAGGGGTTTCCGCAGCACTGCTTACTTACCCGCCGTTGATGGCTGCCGATATCCTCCTTTATGGTACAGATGTGGTTCCTGTCGGGGAAGATCAAAGACAGCATCTTGAATTGACACGCGATTTGGCTGAACGGTTCAATAAAAAGCATAATGATATATTTAAAATCCCGGAAATCAGCCTCCCTACAGAAGGGGCCCGTATCATGTCCCTTCAAGAACCAACCAAGAAAATGAGCAAATCCGATCCTAATAAAAAGGCAACGATAGCCTTATTGGATGATCCTAAGCAAATCGAAAAAAACATCAAGAGCGCAGTTACCGATTCGGAAGGAATTGTCCGTTACGATAAGGAAAACAAAGCGGGTGTTTCCAACCTTATGTCCATATATTCCATCTTCAGTGGAAAAACCTATACAGAAATTGAAGAGATGTATGAGGGCAAAGGTTATGGTGACTTTAAAAGTGATTTGGCTGAGGTGGTTCTTGGAGAAATCCTGCCAATTCAGGAACGCTATAATGAATTGATCGATTCGCCTGAATTGGATGAAATTCTGGACCGCGGTGCAGAAAAGGCGAACATTGAAGCCAATAAAATGATCAGAAAAATGTATAATGGCATGGGACTTGGCAGAAAGAGATAAAAAAAAGACGATCCTCAACGGATCGTCTTTTTTTCATAATATCGATGGGCTATCGCCAGCCTCCACTTGCCACAGCTTTTCAAAAAAAGGCTGCCCCTTCACAAGGTTTTCACAAAGCTGAAGATGCTTCTCTGACCAGCCTTCCTTCATTTCTTCATATAATTCAAGCCAAGCTATCTGAAAATCCATTTCTTGAATGCTTTCATATTTCTCAGGAGCCCATTCTGTATACCAATAGCGGATTTCAGCAGTGTTTTTCGCCGTGAATAATTGGTCCATGGCCATGAATAGCAATTGCTTAAGCTGTCTTTCTTTTCTTGTCAAACCGTTCATGAATAAGGGAGACGGCGACAAAATATGATATTCTTTCTCAGATGTAGGTTTTTCAGTAAAGGTGTAATCCATCTCATCATGGTTTTCTATCATGTCATAAACAATTTGTTCCTGCCGAGGAATTATTCTGCTTTTCCTAATCGGAATATGATACCCTATCGTATCAACAGCTAAGATTCCATTTCCGTCAGTCACGATAAAACAATAGTCGAGCTGAATTCGTTCATGATTTTTCCTTGCATATGCTTTTTGATATACATCATTCAGCAGTGGCTTAGGTAATTCTGACAAGTCGTTTTCTATGTAGTGGAACAATGTTGATGACACTTTCAACAAAGGAACTTGATCTAGTAGTTCGATCCCGTCATCCTTCCTCCATTCATGAAAATGACAAATATTATAGCCGTTTTCTTCTCCTTCAAACCAGTTAACCCATACATCATGAAGATATAGCATCATTCATCCCTCACTTAAACAAATTTCTGTTTGTCAATCAGTATAGGCAGGAACCATACAATTTATTCCTATTCTAGAAAACAGATTAAGAAAAAAAGAACGTATATATTAACTCTTTTTAGATAGGAATTCTTCAGATTGAATAATGAACGATTTTTTCACAGAGAGTTTCTCAGAATTTTTCACCAGGTAATAGCCACTACAGTATCCAAGCATATATGGATATCCTTTCATCCCGAGCAGAAGTGTATCATGAAGAGGATCTGTACGTTTTATCGTGTGCTTTTCCTCTAAATGCTTGCTCCAAAATTCTCTTAGTTTATCTTCCTGATATAACTTAGTCCAATTTGCTAAAAATTTTGTTCCTAAATATTTCCCCACCGTTCTTTCCGCCAGTCCTTCCATGATCATCGTATCCAGGAGAGTGAATTCTTTTTGGTCCTTTTTCAAATGATGCAGACGGCAAACATGATGATATTCATGAATCAACAGCGCCTCCATTTCCTTTTCGGCTATCCCCTTTCCGTAAAAAAGGAATAGTTTATCTTTAAATGCCAGCCCTGACTTCGTTTCAACTTTTTTATTCCATATCCCTGAAGACATCAGCGGAAAAATATATATGGGAACATCAGGCCCACCCCATAGCTTCTTATAAGCTGTAAACAAGCTTTGTGTTTTTTCCCAGACATTATTTTCGTTTAAGTCTTCCCATGTTTGTTTTGTTTTTTGATTCGGCGAATACATGCCATGCTTCAATAAATGATGATAAATCATGTCCGCATCAAGGGTATTGTTGAATGTACTTTTAACTCTTTCCATCATCTGGACCGGGCGGTTGAAATCCTTCTTCATCCATTCATTGGTTGAAATGACTCCCATTTCCCATACACCTCCGCTTCTATTGACTATCGTATGATTTAAAGAAGGCGGTTGACACATTTTATATCCCTTGTATTGGCAATTTTCCCTTCAACATAAAAAGAGCAAATCCCTAAAGATCTGCTCTTCCTTCAAACTTATTGATATTTTTTGAAAAGGATAGTTGCGTTATGCCCACCGAATCCAAGTGAATTACTGATGGCTGCACTGATTTCGCCCTTCCTTGCTTGATTCGGGACATAGTCCAAATCACACTCAGGGTCTGGTGTTTCAATATTGATGGTTGGAGGCAAAATGCTGTCCCTGATTGCCTGAATCGTGAAAATCGCTTCCACACCGCCTGCTGCCCCTAACATATGGCCCGTCATCGATTTAGTGGAACTTATTGCAAGTTTATTAGCATGGTCGCCAAAGACTTCTTTGACTGCCATCGTTTCGTATTTGTCATTGTAAGGCGTACTCGTTCCGTGGGCATTCACATATTGGATGTCTTCCGGATTCAAACCTGCATCCTCGATTGCAATTTTCATCGCTCTTGCCCCGCCTTCTCCACCTGGTGCCGGAGCGGTAATATGGAAGGCATCTCCAGTTGAGCCATAGCCAGCTATTTCAGCATAAATCTTGGCTCCTCTATTCAATGCATGTTCAAGATCTTCCAGAACAATGATTCCAGCTCCTTCGCCTATTACGAAACCATCACGGTTAAGATCAAAAGGACGGCTAGCCGTTTGTGGATCAGGGTTTGTCGATAAAGCCGTATTTGCACAGAAGCCTGCAACCGACATTTTTGTGATTGGCGCTTCGGCCCCGCCTGTAATCATCACATCGGCATCGCCCCGCTGAATGGCTTTAAACGCATCACCAATTGAATTAGTTCCTGTTGCACAGGCTGTTACCGTACATGAATTGATTCCTTTTGCACCCAGTAAGATAGAAACCTGGCCAGCTGCCATATCCGGAATCATCATTGGTACGAAAAATGGGCTTACACGTTTGTATCCTCTGTTTAAAAAGTTTTCATGCTGTGTCTCTAGTGTCTCCAGCCCGCCGATACCCGAACCGATCCAGACCCCGACACGTGCAGCATTTTCATCGGTTATTTCCAGCTTGCTATCATTATATGCCATAACGGAAGCTGCAATTGCATAATGGGTAAAACGGTCCATTTTGCGTGCTTCTTTACGATTTATATATGTTTCTATATCAAAATCCTTGATTTCAGCAGCCACTTTAACGGGATATTCTTCAGCATTCAAACGAGTTAAAGGTCCTATCCCCGATTTCCCCTCGATTATATTTTTCCATCCAGTTTCTGCATCATTACCAACTGGAGAGATTGCTCCAATACCAGTTACAACTACACGGCGATTAGTCATTTAAAAATGGCTCCTTCCTATTTTTAAAGCTCTTACGTTTTGCTTCTTCTTTTATTTACCCCACCTAAGAGCGATCGCTCCCCATGTAAGGCCACCACCAAAACCGACCATGACTATTAAGTCATTATCCTTGATTCTTCCTGCTTCCATTTCTTCCACAAGGGCCATTGGAATGGACGCTGAAGAAGTATTTCCATATTTATGAATCGTTTTTGTCATTTTTTCAAGCGGAAGATCCAAGCGTTCCCTAGAGGCTTCCATAATTCGTATATTAGCTTGATGCGGGACAAGCAGATCCACATCTTCTTTAGTCAAACCAGCTTTGTCCAAGACACCCAGGCTGGATTCACCCATCTGACGGACAGCAAATTTAAATACTTCACGGCCATTCATATGAATGAAATCTCCTTCTTGTAATAAGTGCTTCCCACCGGTTCCATCTGCGCCTAATTCAAAGGAAAGGACTCCTTTGCCTTCAGATACAGGTCCAAGTACAACTGCACCAGCTCCGTCACCAAAAAGTACAGCAGTATTGCGGTCTTCCCAATTGGTTACTTTCGAAAGTTTTTCAACACCGACAATCAGCACATGCTTATATGCACCTGTCTTAATAAATTGCTGTGCCGTGATCATTGCATACATAAAACCGGCGCATGCAGCACTTACATCCATTGCTGCTGCCTTCATCGCTCCCAATTTCTCTTGAATCATGCAAGCGACTGAAGGAAACGACTGATCCGGTGTAACAGTGGCTACAAGAATTAAATCTATCTCTTCAGCCAAAATTTCCGCATTTTTCAATGCAGCTTTTGCGGCTTCATAGGCCATATCTGATGTATCAATATCATCTTTGGCAATTCTTCTTTCCTCAATACCCGTCCTAGTCCGAATCCACTCATCGGAAGTGTCCATAATTTTCTCTAGGTCCGCATTTGTAACGATTTTGTCGGGTAAGTAGCGGCCAAGCCCTAGTATTCCAGCATTCATCTTGCCATCCCCTTATATTTTATGAGTTATTATAATCATCTATTATTACCTGGTACTAATTTTATATAAAAAAAGACTTCCTTGCAAGAGTTAACAATTTGAAAAGCTAAAGAAATCTCTTTCGGAAGTCGGACAAGCGCCTATGCCAAGGGAAATTGGGGACATACATTATAAATAAAAGGAGAATAGGAGGAATTCATTTTGGACATCTTCAATCGCAACCGGGAGAGAAACACGGATGATCATTTTTCTAATTTGATGTTTGGCAGGAAAAATGAACCGGAGCAAGAGGAAGCGCAGGTTGATTACATGCAATTGATGGCGAGCGTTGAAACATTGATGGGCTTATACAGTCAATACAAACCGACCATTGATAAAATCAATCTGAGCCCCTTGATCGCCAAGTTCTTGAAAAAAGAATAAAAAAATTCATAGGCTGCCCTTTTAACGGACAGCCTGCCTTTTAATTAACGTTGAGCATCTTGTTTACCAAGCTCATAAGCTTCTTGCATAACGCTTTTAAAGAGCTCCATGAATGGCTCTGCCATCTCCATTGAGAATGGAATCCCGCTTGCTTCAAGCTTCGCTTTAGCCTCTGGGAAGTATTTCATGGCGATTCCCATAAATTCAAGAGTTTTATCTGAACTCATTCGCATTTCCCCCTATCTTTTGAATATTCATCAATTGATCATTTTGATGCCAAAATAAGCTCAATATTATCATAATTCCACTGAACCCTTTCGTAAAGGACGTACATATAAAATCATGAATATCTTTTGATGTAATTCCTATCCTTGAACATTATAGTACAAGACATATAGATTAGAGGCAAATATACAGTTTTGTCCTTCCCAAATAACGAAAATGTCAATCACGCTTTCTCCACGTTTTAAGTAAGTTTAATCGTTTATTATGTTTTCTCTGTAATGCAATGCCTTCTTCCGGTTCCATTTTGCATTGCACTTCAAATAATGTTCCTTTATTGATTTTCGTTGTTGATTGGGAAGTGAATGAATCCATACTTTCACCAAATATTAACTTGGCACATTTATCCCAATGATCGTCGATACTGCTGCACAATTGGATGTCCCTATCGGAACTTGTGGCAAGCACCGCTTCCAAAGCATTTACAAAATCAGTGATGTAGAGAGCATCTCCGTTATATTCGGCAGCAATTGCCGCTTTGATATCAGACTGTCCAAGCTGATTGATTCCAGCTTCAAAGCTCATGCCTTCCGATTGCCAAGGTCCATAAATCGTCGGTAAAAATATGATTTTTGCAGAATCCATTCCACGAATCGAGCTTAATATCGACTGAAATATACTGACATCTTTTTCAATGGGCATGAAAAGAACGAAATTTGGCGTTTCATTCTTGCCATTTTTTTTGCATTTCTCGATGAATGAAACGATTTCTCCTATTACAAAATCGATTTTGTCCATTTTTCCGCTTTTAATATCGTAACAAGATATGAACACCGTGTCCTGCTGTGAAATATCCAATAATTTAAGTTTATTTATCGGAAAGTATAAATAATTTGAATTCCTGCCTATTTCAAATTCCTTTTCTTCCTTAATATATTGACTTGCTTCGGAATCATCCCAATCGATTCCGATTACTTCTTCACCTTGGTTCAAAAAGAATTGAGTCACATAGAATCCCACGAATCGATAAGTGCCAATGACAATGTTTGTTTGCATAAATACAGCCTCCTCGTATGCCATCAAGCCCACTTTACCCGGCACGTCTAGTTTTTTTAGATGCTGTATCGTATGCAAACCATTGTAAAAATATATCTCTTCTCATAAAGTCTCTTCATTCTCATTGAAAAACTTCTGTATTTGATAGGGGATTTTATAACGTTTTTCGGGCAGTATATAAGTCAGCTGCAAGTCTGCTTTTCTAGCCAGCTGGATTTGCCGATAAAGGGAGGCTTGCTCTTTCCGTAAGCTTCCAAAAACCTGAATCACTTTCATGGGGATATTCTCTGCGATCATTGAATCTTCAGTGTCCAGTATATGCTGTTCACATTCTGCCGGATCGAGCTCATATGCAGCAGCGACCTCGGACAGCCACTTTTTATAGAAGAACTTATTTTCCTTTTCTTTCTCCAGTTGTGCTTTCAAGGAAAAAACCGGATCTATCAACACGACGGACCGTATTTTATTACCAAGTTGATTCATTAACTTTAAGGCAAGGAGTGCGCCTGTCCCCTCTGCCAATATATGAACCCTTTGATTGATTATTTCTTTTTTCAAGAACAGAATATATAGGTTAAGGGAAAGCTCGAGTGCTTTAGGACTGCCCCAGTTGGCTCCATAAAAATTGGATGAAAATAGCGTGTATCCGTATTCCTTTAAATATTCCAATATCTGCAGCCTGCCAGGATGCTGCAGCCAAAAGCTGCTGTCTTTTTCGACAAAATGACTACGGTCTCCAATTACCATTACGGAAAAACCACTGGGCCGCTCTGGATAATAGATGATATTCCATTGGTCATCAATTTGAAAAGTTCGCTGTTCCATCGTTCAAACTCCTTTAAGGAATATTACTACTACTATATTAATTTATGACGAAAAATAGAAAGGGTCAGTGGAAACGCCTAACTTCTTACTCTTAAATTAACCAAGCACGGAGTTTTTGCTTTTATTTTTTCCTTATGATTTCCCTTTTGAAGTTTGAAACCAACTAGTCTGCCTGAAAAAGTTCTCTTATGAATTAATGTATTGAATTATTTAAAGGTTATTATTAAAAACACGTTTTAACTGTATATTAATTATGGTAAGATAAAAATGAATGTAGTGGAATGAGGTGAAATTCGATGCGTTATGCTTGGACAATTTTTTGGACATTCTTATTAGTGCATATGACTGTATATGTTGTTTCTTCCATGATCGGAGTTTCATACGATGCTGCGCAGGGAACGATTTTAGGATTAGCTGCTGCTATCCTGATTTGCATCATCCCGGCTATCATGCCTGCTGGGCCAGCTAAAGACTCTCATCAACATTAAGAAGCAAAAGAGGACATCCTTTATAGGATGTCCTTTTTGTTATACCGTACTTTGCTTACGGGTAAACTACATTTCAACGTTTTTATATGAGAACCAATTCATCATGATCATAATCAATCGTTATTCCTTCTTTAATCTCAACAGTCCCGGCAATGATTTTACGGGCGATTTTCGTTTCCAGATGCTTTTGGATGAATCGCTTCAGCGGTCTTGCCCCATATACCGGATCATATCCTTGTTCCGCAATGAATTCCTTAGCCGCTTCAGTAACATTCAGATCTATATTTTGTTCAGTTAACCTTACTTGTAATTGATGAACCATTTTATCTACGATTTCCACGATTTCTTGTTTCGTCAGAGGTTTGAATAAAACAATGTCATCAACGCGATTCAAAAATTCCGGACGGAAATGCCCTCTTAACTCTTTAAAGACCTGATCTTTTATTTCTTCTTCAATGCCGCCATCCACCCGGTTGGACTGCAATAAGAAATGGGATCCGATATTGGAAGTCATGATGATCACCGTATTTTTACAGTTGATTGTTCTTCCTTGGGAGTCTGTTATCCTTCCATCATCCAGCATTTGCAGCAAAATATTGAAGACTTCCGGATGCGCCTTTTCAATTTCATCCAATAATATGACTGAATATGGGTTTCTCCTAACAGCCTCCGTAAGTTGGCCGCCTTCCTCAAATCCAACATATCCAGGAGGTGCACCAACAAGGCGGGACACTGAATGTTTCTCCATATATTCCGACATATCGATTCGAATCATATGTTCCTCACTATCGAATAACGTTTCTGCCAAAGCTTTTACCAATTCGGTTTTACCTACACCCGTTGGCCCAAGAAAAATGAATGAGCCGATTGGTCTGTTTGGATCTTTAATTCCAGCCCTTGCTCTTAAAACAGCATCGGATACGAGTTCCACCGCTTCTCCTTGACCTATTACGCGTTCATGAAGGATATCAGATAGGCGAAGCAGCTTCTCCCTTTCACTTTCCACCAGCTTGCTAATCGGAATCCCCGTCCACCTTGCAACAATCGAGGCAATTTCCTCCTCCGTCACTTCCTGGCGAAGCAATCGTGATTCCTGTTTTTCCTTTTCCAATTCGTCTTCCATTGCGTCCAATTCTTTTTGAAGCTGCGGAATCCTTCCATGCCGAAGTTCAGCTGCCCGGTTAAGGTCATAGTCATTCTCTGCTTGTTCCAGTTCATGACGCAATTTCTCAAGCTCTTCACGTTGATCCTGCACCTTTTGAAGCGCTGATTTCTCCATTTGCCACTTCGATTTCATGCTATTCGCTTGATCCTGAAGTTCTGATAGTTCTTTTTGAAGCACTTCCAGTCTCGCCCTGCTTTGAGGGTCCTCCTCATTCTTCAAGGCGGCCTCTTCAATTTCAAGTTGCATGACTTTTCTCGTGATTTCATCCAACTCGGATGGCATTGAGTCGATTTCCATTCGGATCATCGCACATGCTTCATCCACAAGATCTATTGCTTTATCCGGTAAAAATCGCTCCGTTATATATCGGTTCGAAAGGACAGAGGCCGCAACGATCGCCCGATCGTGTATCCTGACGCCATGGTGAATTTCAAACCGTTCCTTTAATCCCCGCAAAATTGAAATCGTATCTTCAACATCCGGTTCGGGAACCAGAACCTGTTGGAAACGGCGTTCCAGAGCCGGATCCTTTTCAATATATTGCCGATATTCATCAAGGGTCGTTGCACCGATACAATGCAGCTCACCGCGTGCAAGCATCGGCTTTAACATATTTCCGGCATCAAGTGCGCCATCCGTTCTTCCTGCACCGACAATTGTGTGCAATTCATCAATGAATAATAGAATTTTACCGTCACTCTTCTTAATCTCATTCAAGACCGCTTTTAGGCGTTCCTCAAATTCACCGCGGAATTTGGCGCCAGCGACAAGCGCACTCATATCCAGTGAAAAAACGGTCTTGTCCTTTAATCCCTCAGGCACATCCTTCCTGACTATCCTTTGTGCCAGCCCCTCGACGATGGCTGTTTTACCTACTCCGGGTTCTCCTATTAATACAGGATTATTTTTCGTTTTACGTGAAAGGATCCGGATGACGTTACGGATTTCCGTATCACGGCCGATTACGGGGTCGACATTCCCCGATTTAACCTCAGCAACGAGATCTCTCCCGTATTTTTTCAGTACTTCATAAGTGCTTTCAGGATTTTGACTAGTCACTCGCTGATTCCCCCTTATATCGTTTATTACCTGTTTTGCTTTATCATAATCAATTCCATATGATGAAAAAAGCCTGTTCACATTCGTTTTATTGTCCTGCAGCGACGCAAGGAGTATATGTTCGACAGATAAGTATTCATCCTCCCACATCAGCATTTCCTTTTCGGCAGCCGTCAACATTTGCTGCAGGGAGGATGACATGTAAACCTGGGAAACACTCCCGCTCACTTCCGGTAATCGATCCAGTTCCTTATTTAGCTCTATATCAAATAGATTCATCGGTTTACCAGATTCCGATAAAATCCTGATTAATAAACTTTCATCCTGTTCCATTAATGTTTTTAATAAATGAAGCTCTGTCAGCTCGGGATTCCCTCTATCTTTGGCTAGCTCCTGGCCGCCGATGAACGCCTGTTGGGTTCTCTCCGTCATTTTATTAATATCCATCTTAAAACCTCCCATTCATCTATATCATGAACGAATTCCCACTCAGTTTGACCAAATTTGACCTTTATATTTTCATTATACTTCTAATTTTCCCCATGTAAAGAAAAGTTACTAAAAATGCAGGAGTATGGAAAATAAACGGAAAAAACCCTTCTTCATATAGAAGAAAGGCTTTTTCCGTTTGTACAATTTGGTTGATTTCCTATCCAGGCACTCGCTTTCCGCGGGCGGTCCGGGAGCCCCCTCGGCGCCTTTACGCCTGCGGGGTCTCGTACACCCGCTCCAATCATCTTTGTTCTAACTTTTAGATGCATGGATGAAACAAAACGGATTATGCTTTCACGGCCGTTTTATTATAACCATGAAATTCATCGATGAATTGGAAATCCTTATCCGTCCGACCTGCAAGGATCGTATCTCGGAGCAGAATGCCTGCATCGGTCGTGTTGTGGATGATTTCCCCCCACATTCTTGCGCTCGATTGAACATTAGCCGTGCGCGGTATGCGTTCCTCTTGATATTCCAAAAATGCCTGTTCAATGTCATTCCCATGCTTATGAAGCATATCCGACAAATAAGCTGCATCTTCTAAAGCCTGGCAAGCTCCTTGTGCCAAGTATTGAAGCATCGGATGTGCCGCATCTCCCATAAGCGTAATTCTTCCTTTTGTCCAATTATCAATTGGTAAACGGTCATACATTGGCCAACGGCGTTGCCTTTGAATGAATGAAATCGCATTCTGAACAAGCTCACAAGTTCCGGCAAACACACGGTCCATTTCTTCCGGGGTTCCCCATTGATCTGTTTTTTCGTTTTCTTCCGTATATTGAGAACTTTTGAAGACCACTACTTGGTTGTACAGTTCTCCCCTTCTAACCGGATATTGAACAAGATGAAGGTCTGGGCCAATCCACATATAAACATCATCTAAATCTCCATGGCTCGTAACCTCTTCCATCGGGATCGCTCCCCTGTATGCAACATATTGTGAGCAGACCGGCTGATCTTCCACAAAAAGTTTCCGTGCCTTGGACCATAATCCATCGGCTCCAATGACAGCAGTTCCTGAATGTTGGGACCCGTTGGCAGAAGTAACCGTCACTTCACCTTCATTTTCTACTGTCTCAATAACGGTTTGATTCGTAACCAGTTCGATATACGGGTTCTTTTCACATGCTTCAGCCAGTACTTTATGCAAATCGGATCGATGCAAAACAACATATGGAGCTCCATATCTTTCTTTATAAACATCACCTAAATCCAAAGCGGAAAGCTCTTTTCCGGAAAATGCATCCATCAGCACCAACCTTTTTGGAAATACTGCAATTTCATTGATTTTATCCATGACGCCTAAACGCTGCAAGACGTTGGTGGCATTTGCTGCGAGCTGAATGCCTGCACCGATTTCGCCAAACTCGGGAGCTTGTTCAAGGACTTTTACATACTGTTTTGTTTCTGCGATTCCTAAAGCAGTTGCCAATCCGCCAATTCCCCCACCGATAACGATGAATGGTTTATTTTCTGTGTACATCATAAATTCCCCCTATATTAGTTGCTATTAGCCAATGTTGCGGACCACACACAGTAAGCGTTTTCATTCGACTGGCATTCCATATATTCATCAGGACCTAAGCTGAAGATTCCAAACAGATTATTTTCAAACCAAAACAGGCTTGAATTCACTTTCAACCTTTTGGTAACCATTGTTTGCGTCTAATGCCTGTTGCTGCTCCAAATCGAATCTCTCCATTATTGGTAGGTCGTTTACCGAGAATAAGTAAGAATCCGCTTCTGCAACGTGCTCATGCCATGCCCAATTTGGAACGACGAAATAATCACCCTTGGACCAGTCAAAGCGCACTCCATTAATGACCGTATAGCCTGATCCTTGGTGCACTTGATATATTGTGGAATGGGTATGGCGATGTGCTTTCGTATGGAAACCTTTCGGTAGCTTCTGCATCCATGCCCCCATCGTCGGATTGGCCGTTTGGCCATTTGATGGATTGATATATTCCACGGCGAAACCATCATATGGGTCCGGTTCGAAATTCATTAATCCTTCTATCGCTGCTTTGGTCCCTTTCCACTTGTAGTTGGCAAGCGGTGCCACTTGTGAATAACGGTCGGATACTGGACGAACCATTCCGCCTTGATAACGGAGCTCTGAAAAATTATCGGGCCGTTTAGGCGTTTCAATCCGATCAGGATATGGTTCAAAGAAAGTGCCGCCTATGGAATAGATGGTTGGGATATCAAGGGCATCCATCCAAATCATCGGTTTATCACCAACATGTCCATGACCATGCCATAGGTTTTTAGGCGTGATCAAGAAATCTCCTTCTTCCATGAAGATCCTTTCTCCCTGCACGATGGAGTAGGCACCTTCACCATTCGTGATGAAACGAAGTGCACTTTGGGAGTGACGGTGGGAAGGGGCCACTTCACCTGGCAGCAATAGCTGGACCGCTGCATATAGCGTTTGTGTTGTCGAAGCCCATCCCCAAGGCTGACGATAAGTGAGTCCAGGATTCTGAAAATAAATGGCCCTGCGCTCCCCACCTCGGTCAGGTGTGAATATTTCAGCTGCTTCCATCAATTTTTTTGTCAAAAGCTCTTCTTTCCATAAATAAGCATGCGCATGAGGTTTAGGTTCATGGTCCATCAGAGCGGGAATGGCTTCCCACAGCGGCCCAAGGTTATACTGCTGAATATCCTTTGTAAAATCTTTTACGATTGTACTATTCATGTATTCAGATTTTTCAGCCATATTAATCCCTACTTTCTTTTTTATCTTGCCTCACTGGATTTTAGAAAGATTTCGCTTTATTTGATCATAGTGTCCTGAAACATGCTCATCGATGAAGTGATCGACAATATAAGAAACTGGTTTGTTTCCGAATTTAGCGAAATTCCGGTGTGGCGATTCTTTGGATAGTGTTTCTTCATCTAAATTCCCGAGACTGCTCTCCACTTTATATTTAAGCTCCTCCACTTGCTTCATGACATCTTCGACAGCAAGTTTGTCTGTATCGGTGACTGCTGCCAAACGGGCTGGATCTTGCAATCCACGCCCCCATTCGGCTCCTGGCATCGCTATTACAGTTTCCACTTCACCTAACCAATAAGGAATGGCTTCAACTAAATGGGAAAGTATCTGCATGATTGACCATTCATCCTCTGCGGGTTTAAATCGAATCGTTTCTTCCGGTAGGTTTGCCGCTGTCTCAAGAATGTGGTCGATTGATTGTTGAACCGATTGGATTGATGTCCCGATTTCCTGATAAGCCATTTTATTTTCCCTCCCCGACACGTCGCACACGGTTTTCAAGATAACCTATTTTGTCTATTTCGATTTTGACAACGTCACCATCTTTTAAGAACACTTGTGGATCACGTGCTACTCCTACCCCACCCGGTGTTCCTGTGAGGACGATGTCACCTGGTTCAAGAGTCATTAAGTTCGATAAGAATTCAACTAGATACTTCACATCGAATACGAAGTTGGATGTATTCGTTTTTTGGCGTTCTTCACCATTTACCGTTAATCGGACATTTAAGCCAGATGGATCGGAAAGTTCATCGGAAGTGACTAACCAAGGCCCCATCGGAGCGCTTCCTTCAACCGTTTTCCCTTGTAGCCACTCAAGTGTGCGCCGCTGGATATCACGGTAAGTGACATCATTCGCAATTGTATAACCAGCTACATAATCAAGAGCATCTTCTTTAGAAACATTACGTGCCCTTTGTCCGACTACAAAAGCGAATTCCGCTTCATAATCCAGTTGTTCAGAGATTGGGAAAAACGGTATATCATCCTGGGGACCGATTACTGTATTGGCGAACTTTGCGAATACCACAGGGAATGGCGGCAGTTCACGCCCCATTTCAGCAATGTGCTCACGGTAGTTATGTCCGACACAAATAATTTTGCTTGGCTTTTGGACAGGGGCCTCAAGCTTTATATTTTCAATTTCATGTACCAATTTATGTCTGAAGGAATCACGATTGTTAATAGCGTAGTCCGCAGCCTTTCGCGCTATGGAAAGGCTTTCATTCCCTCCCTGTAAAAACTCCTCCATTGTTGCAGGGACATACGCGTCAGCGATTTGTTCACTGCGAAGTTTCCCTTCGCTTTCAAGAAGCGCTTGATAGGCATAGTTCAAGTCAACTACTACATTATTCGGGTAAATTGCACCAATACGTTTAAAGCCTTGACTGCTGAAAGTTACTAATTTCATATTTCATTCTCCTTTATTTATCTGGATTTTTTTAATACCTCTTTTTGATGCCACCATCCTGATTCAGCTGGATTCGCTTCACATACCAGTATTTGAATGACTGTACATCTTCTTAATTTCACTTATAGATAACACTGTTCACTATTTATATAAATGATAACTCAATTTTCGGAATATTGTCAAGAAAGTATTGCAAATTTTTGTACAAATGTTATCATCTACACCATTATCAGCACTTCGGAATCAATAAAAACTGCGCTAAAGTTATTTTTTAAATAGAAAAGGATATTGATAGATTCAAGCAGCCGGCGGTTTTTCTGCTAATTTTCATTTATATTTTACAGATTCTGATATACTAGACCTAAATTAAAACAGATTAGGGAGATTGATTTATGGAAATCGTAAAATCCGGTTCGACGATTCAATCATTACAAATAGGGATGAGCATCATAGATTTACTTGCTTCCCAAAGAACTCCTTTAAGATTCTCTGATATACAGGAATTAACGGAAATAACGAAAAGTAACCTCTATAAGTATTTGAATACTTTGACTCAACTGGAGCTACTATATCGCGATAAGACAACCGGTATGTATCATCTTGGGAGCAAATTGATTCAATACGGAATGGCAGCGATAGGAAATGAGGATGTAACGAGCAGAATAACTCCTTATTTACAGGAAATCAGTCACCATACTTCTTGCACGGTCCTTTTTTCCGTTTGGACATACGACGGACCAATAACTGCAAAAATATGGAATTCCAACCAAAACTTAAACATCGGGGCACAGTTAGGTACACGACTCCCGCCATCATCCTCTTCCGGAAAGGTATTCACTGTATTTCAGGATCCTTCATTGACGGCGGAATGGATTGAAAAAGATCGTAATGTTACAGGCTCGTTCCATAAAGAAACAAATGAATATGATGAAATTCGGAAATACAAAATAGCTTTTGCCAAAGAGCCACTTGTACCATCCGTTTCATCCATGTCCATTCCGGTTTTTAATTATAATTCGGAATTATTGGGGGCGATCACTGCCGTTGGGTTCAACGAGAGCATTCCTGATCATTATGAAGATCCTTTAAGCCATTATTTAAGGAAGTGCTGTTTGGAAATCTCGAATATATTCGGTTATTCCGCTGAATAGAAAAAAGCAGGAAGAAGGATTGCGATCATTCCTTTTTCCTGCTTTTAGATGTTTCATGGCTTCCGCTTATATGTCCATATCCGGTTATGATTGGATGTTTCAGGAAAAGAATCCCCTGCATCAAGCTTTACCATTTTCGGATTCACTACCGTACTGCCCGTTTCACCGATTTCTACGTAGGTCCCATTATTCGGTGCCTTCTGACCTGGCTTAAATTGACGATTTTGCCCCATAGATCTCACCCCTTTACATGCTTTCCCTGTTATTATTACCAGGTTCCTTCCTTTCATGTCAGAAAAATTAGGAAAGCGGCTTGAATCAAAAAAGCGTCCGCTCAGAGAGCAGACGCCTTTTTTTGGTTAAGACATTAAGTCCACTAGGACCGCCTTTTGGGCATGGAGACGATTTCCGGCTTGGTGAAAAACGACGGAATTAGGTCCATCGATGACTTCAGCCGTAACCTCTTCCTCCCGATGTGCAGGCAGGCAATGCATGAATAAGTAATCTTCTTTAGCAAGTTTAACTAGCTCACCATTTATTTGATAATCTTTAAAAGCTTCCAAGCGAATACCATTCTCTATTTCCTGCCCCATGGAGGTCCAAACATCGGAATAGACGATATCTGCATCTTTTATTGCTTCCGAAGCTGAGGTTGTCACCAAAATTTCACTGCCAGTCTCTTCTGCCACTTTTTTAGCATATGCGACGACCTTTTCATCAGGTTTGTAGGCGTCAGGACATCCAATGGAAAAATCCATTCCCATTTTTGCACAGCCTACCATTAATGAATTGGCGACATTATTGCCATCACCGATATAACTCATCTTCAAGCCTTTTAGCTGCCCTTTTATCTCGATGATCGTCAAGAAGTCAGCAAGCACCTGACAAGGATGGGCAAGATCTGTTAACCCATTGATGACTGGGATAGAAGCATTTTCTGACAATTCCAGGATTTTCTCATGCTCAAAGGTACGAATCATGATGCCATCAATATATTCAGAAAGGACTTTTGCAGTATCGGAAATAGTTTCACCACGTCCAATTTGCAAGTCATTGCCACTCAGGAACAAAGCATGTCCGCCAAGCTGCATCATGCCCACTTCAAAAGAAACACGGGTACGGGTAGACGATTTTTCAAAGATCATCCCCAGCGTTTTGCCTTTTAAAGGCGTATATTCTTCACCAGCTTGCAATTTGCCTTTAATGGTCTGCGCCAGTTTTAACAAATCTGCAATTGCCGTTGGTGTAGACTCCTTCATGGTCAAAAAATCTTTTCCATTTAAAATCTTCGCTTGTGTCGGTGCCGTCATTGAACTCATACGTGTGACACTCCTTTCGAATATGGTACAAGCCATTCCTGAAGTGAGTTCACCCCTGGATCAGCATTTTCTACCGATTGTAGATAGGCCTTGAACGTCTCTTCTTCCGTAAATGCAAGCAGTCGGTATTTCGCTGCAAGTAACCTTAGCTTCTTATCTTCCTCTGTCGTTCCATATGCCAAAACTACCGCCGCATTTCCTTCATTTAACCATTTATCAAAATCCGAATTCCCCAATATCAAACCTGCTTCTTTGATTTGGTCTAACAAATCTTCACTTAATTGGACAGATTCTGATTGATAAACACCAGTAGTATGTTTAGCTTTTTGAGCATGGAATACTTTTGTCAAAGCTTCATTTACCGTTTTCCCGATGGCGATCCCTTCACCCGTTGATTTCATTTCCGGACCTACTTTCGAATCAAGTCCGCTTAGTGCAAATGTAGAGAATACGGGATATTTGACGACTGCATATGGAATTTCATCCATTAAGCCCGTTTTTTCGAACGCGTTCGACAATGAATATTTCCCAAGCAATATTTTTGTCGCTATTTGCACCAAGGAAACATCGGTCACTTTACTGATGATTGGAATTGTCCGACTTGCACGAGGATTCACTTCCAATACATAAACACTATTTCCCTCAATCACGAATTGGATGTTCATAAGTCCTTTATAACCAAGTTCACTAACTAGTTTTTTAGCATAAAGGGTCATTTTATCTTTGATATCATCCGTTAAGGATTGAGCTGGCAATAATGCCATGCTATCCCCTGAATGGACGCCTGCTTTCTCTATATGTTCGGCAATGATGGGAATGTATACATCATTTCCATCCGCAATCAAATCGATTTCGGCTTCCTTTCCTGGAATATAGGAATCGATCAACACTGGATAGACAAGTGCCGTTCCATTTGCCATTCTATTCAACAAGCTTTCCTTGGAGCGGATGATTTCCATTCCCTGGCCGCCAATTACATAGGATGGGCGTAAAAGCACCGGAAAGCCGATTGCCTCTGCACTTGCAATTAATTGTTCATCACCATTAGCCATAGAACCCGGTACATGCGGGATATCCAGTTTTTGAAGAAGCTGATAAAAACGATCACGATCTTCTAATTGATCAAGTGTATCGAAGGAAGTCCCCAACAAATTGACACCGTATTCTTCCAGACCTTTTGCCAGGTTTATCGCAGTCTGCCCACCAAATTGGACGATAACATCTTTAATTTCTTCCGCTTCTATTACATTAAGAACATATTCAAGAGTCAACGGTTCGAAATAAAGGCGATCTGCCGTCGCAAAATCCGTGCTTACCGTTTCCGGATTATTATTGATCATGATCGTTTCAACATTTTCATCCTGGAGTGCATAAACACCGTGAACCGAACAGTAATCAAATTCTATTCCCTGCCCGATGCGGATCGGACCGCTGCCAATCATCAAGACTTTCTTTTTATCAGTTTTTTTCTGTTCGTTCTCACCAAAATATGTTGAATAGTGATAGTTCGTATGTGATTCGAACTCGGCTGCACATGTATCAACCGTTTTGTAGACAGCCGTAAGGCCCAGTGATTTGCGGTGTGCTCTCACTTCCATCTCACTTACTTTCCATACGGAAGCAAGATAGCGGTCGGAAAAGCCCTTTTCCTTGTATGTCTGCAGTTCTTCCTTTGTTACCTGATCGATTGCCTTAGATTCAATCTCAAATTCATAATGGATCAATGACGCAAAGGATTTAAGGAAGAAATAATCTATGGCTGTCGCTTCATGGATTTCTTCAATCGTCACGCCTTTTCTAAGCATTTCAAAAATGACAAATATTCGTTCATCGGATTTTTCGGCAAGCTTTTCCCAAAGTTCAGGAACCGATTTATTTTTCAGCGATGATAGCTGCAGCCCAATCGTTTTCAATTCCAAAGAATCGACGGCCTTTTGAACTCCCCCTTCAAAGCTGCGGTGTAAAGCCATCACTTCACCAGTCGCCTTCATCTGTGTTCCCAATTTGCGGTTGGCGGTCGTGAATTTATCGAATGGCCACCTCGGAAACTTCACCGCTACGTAGTCAAGAGCAGGTTCGAAGCTTGAGTATGTGCTTTTCGTTACTGGATTGATGAGTTCCGATAAATCGTAGCCGACAGCGAGCTTTGCGGCAATGCGTGCTATCGGATAGCCTGTTGCTTTGGAAGCCAGTGCCGATGAACGGCTGACGCGCGGGTTTACTTCTATTAAATAATATTGCTTGCTATTCGGATCAAGGGCAAATTGAATGTTACAGCCGCCTATGATACCTAAAGCAGAAATGATTTTAATGGATGCGGCACGCAGCATCTGAAACTCATCGTCCGATAAAGTCTGTGATGGTGCCACGACGATCGAATCACCTGTATGGATCCCTACCGGATCGATATTTTCCATATTACAGATGGTAATGCACGTATTGTTTCCGTCTCGCATAACCTCATATTCGACTTCCTTATAACCAGCTATGCTTCTTTCAATCAAGCATTGTGTAATCGGGCTTTCTTGAAGTCCGCCCCGTACAAGTTCCTTAAAGATGTCCAGTGAATCGGCAATACCACCGCCAGTTCCGCCGAGTGTATAAGCGGGACGAACGATGATGGGGAAACCGATTTTGTCGGCAAAAGCCAGCGCTTCTTCAAGTGTATGGACAATCGTACTGTCGGGAACGGGTTCACCTATTTCAAACATCAACTCACGGAACAGTTCACGATCCTCCCCTTTTTTGATGGAATCGATCGGGGTTCCCAATAATTTGACATTATATTTTTCAAGTACTCCAGCATCATCCAATTGATAAGCAAGATTCAATCCTGTTTGACCGCCTAATGTAGCGAGCAGGCCATCCGGCTTTTCTTTGGAAATGATCTTTTCCAGTACATCAACTGTTAAAGGTTCGAAATAGACAGCATCCGCATTCATATCATCAGTCATGATCGTTGCTGGATTGTTGTTGACCAGTATGACTTTATATCCTTCTTCCTTTAAAGCAAGGCAGGCTTGTGTACCTGCATAATCGAATTCGGCGGCCTGCCCGATGACAATCGGCCCCGAACCAATCACTAAAATGGTCTGTATCGTGTCGTCCTTAGGCATAAGCTTTTTCTCTCCCGCTATAATCATTTATCATTTGTAAAAAGTCGTTGAATAGTAATGAACTCTCGATAGGTCCTGGATTAGCCTCTGGGTGGTACTGGGTAGTGAAGATTGGCAAGTCTTCATGCATGAGCCCCTCAACCGTGTTATCATTCACGTTTCTGAACCTCACCTGCAGTGATGTTCCTTGCAGGCTCGGTTCATCAACCTCATAACTATGATTCTGCGAACTCATATACACCTTTTTCGTTTTCAAATCGACCACGGGCTGATTCGCACCGCGATGTCCAAACAGCATTTTTTTTGTATTTCCGCCTAAGGCAAGGGCCGTTAATTGATGACCGAGGCAGATGCCCATCGTTGGAAAATTCGTAATGATCTTTTTAATGTTTCCTAAGAGGTATTCAAGCTGTTTTGGATCCCCAGGCCCATTTGAAAGCAAAATGCCATCTGGCTTCAAGTCCTTGATTTGCTCGAATTCCGTATCGAATGGTACGACAGAGACTCGGCAGCCTTGCTCGACCAATGAATCCAATATGGATTTTTTATAACCGAAATCCATCATCACAACGTGCTTGTCGCCTTCCCCAAAGCTCTCGATAACCTTTGTGGATACCTCAGCTACATGGGCTGATAAACCAATCAGGCCGGGTGCGACAGTATATTTTTCTTCTGCTGTGATGACTGCCTGCATGGAACCTTCCTGTCTTATATTCTTAACGACCGCTCTTGTGTCAACATGGCTTAAAAGAGGGATGTTCCACTTGTCTAAATATTCACCAAGTGAATATTCAGCCTGATAATGGGAATGGCTCATATTCCCTTCATATACAATCACACCGGCAACATGCGGCTTCTTACTTTCAAAATCATGTTCATTGATTCCGTAATTTCCGATTAGCGGGTATGTGAAGATGACAATCTGGTCCTTATATGAAGGATCTGTCAACACTTCTTGATATCCGGTCATTCCTGTGAAAAAGACAATCTCTCCAGTGATTGTTTTTTCAGTAGATTTAGTCAGCAGTTCCCCTTCAAAGACGGAACCATTCTCTAAATATAGATAGCTTTTCATGATCTTCACCTCTTTAGATGATGTATATTTATATATACAATAGCATAATTATTCATTTTGTTCTATAAAAATTCAATAAATTTAGACAGTTTGTTTTATTGCCAATACTTTTTTAATTTTATTTATCGCCCTATCGATCTCCGATTCGGTAACTATCAGGGATGGGAGTAAACGAAGTACTTTAGGACCTGCACTCAATACAAGTAAGCCCTCTTCTTGCAGTTCCATTAAAAACACCTGAACATCTTGTTTACACTCAATTCCAACCATCATTCCCAGACCGCGAATCTCTTTCACTTCTTCCATGCCCTTCAATGCTTTTGCCAATTGGCTTTTAAGGTATTCAGCCTTTGAAACGGTTTCTTTTAAAAACCCTGAATGGAAAATTTCCTTTAACACAGCTTCAGCTGCTGAGACACTGACGGGATTACCTCCAAAAGTGGATCCATGACTTCCAGGGTTAAAAAACTCAGACAGCGCTTCCTTCCCAATCATCGCCCCGATTGGCAGGCCATTTCCCAGTCCTTTTGCAGAAGTGATGATGTCCGGTTGGATATTGAAATGCTGGAATGCGAATGGCTTCCCTGTACGCCCTATCCCCGTCTGAATTTCATCTATGATGATGAGAACTCCGTGTTCTTGGCATTTAGTTTGAATAGCGTCCAGATATGATTGCTGTACAACATGTATGCCGCCTTCTCCCTGAACGATTTCAATCATTACAGCTGCCGTATTTTCATCAATGGCTGCTGTCATCGCTTCATTATCATTAAATGGAACATATTCGAACGAAGCTAGCATCGGTCCGAAACCAGTCTTGATTTTTTCCTGCCCCGTTGCAGCCATCGTTGCAAACGTACGGCCATGGAAAGACTGCTGACATGTGACAATTTTGCTTTTCCCGGTAGCTTTACGTGCTAGTTTGATAGCTGCCTCATTCGCCTCGGCACCGCTGTTGGCAAAGAATACCTGACTTAAACCAGAGGCATCAGCCAGCATTTTTGCTGTCCGTTCCTGTATGGAACTTTGAAACATATTCGATACATGCCAATATTTATCAAGCTGTTCCGTGACGGCCGTTTTTACCTTCTCATGACAATGTCCAAGATTCACTACCCCGATTCCGGATGTGAAATCCAAATACTCTTTACCTGTTACACTCGTAATCTTCAATCCTGACGCTTTTCTTGGCTCAATGTTCCACCTTGCATATGTTGGAAATAAAGAACTCATTGTAATACCCCTTCCTCCTGAAGAAATTTCGTACCGATGAATTGACCGCCTTGATAAAAATGATCTTTCCCACTAACGATCATCACTTCTTCAATCCCTTTATTCAGCACCGACAACGCTGTATTGACCTTCGGGATCATTCCCCCATGGATACTTCCATCCATGATCATATTCTTCGTTTCCGTTTCATTCAATTTCTCGATGATCTGCCCGTTCTTCAAGACCCCTTTAACATCGGTTACAAATAAACACATATCGGCCGATAGTGCCTTCGCTACAGATCCTGCAGCCATATCGGCATTCACATTTAATTTAGTGCCATCTTCGGTAGTTGAAATGGGCGTCAATACCGGACAATAACCTTTTTCGAATAAAAGCCCGAATAATTCCGTATTGACTTGTTGTATTTCACCAACAGCTCCAAGTTTCTTTTCATCGATATAATCACCTGTGAGAATTCCGCCGTCTGAGCCATTTAACCCGACTGCCTTGATGCCATGAGCCTCCAATTTATGAACGAGGCTTCGGTTTGATTTGCCTGCCAGCATAAGTTCCACAATTTCCAACACTTCAGTGGTCGTTTTTCTTAACCCATCTTCAAATACAGGTTCAATTTCAAATTTTTCAAGCATTGAATTTATATCAGGGCCGCCTCCATGCACAAAGACGATATGGTAGCCGCGGTTTTGTAACTCTTTAACACTATTGAAAAACGACTCCGATAACTCGTTAATGATGCTGCCGCCGCACTTAATGACTAATATGTCCATACTTTTCACCTCTTACGAACGATAGCTTCCGTTTATTTTCACATAATCATAGGTTAAATCGCAGCCCCATGCCGTGCCTGATTCATTACCATCTTTCAAATAAACATTAATGATGATACTTTCATTTTCCAAGTATGCTTTGGCATCTTCCTCAGAAAACATTATTGGCTCACCATCTTTAAGTACGACAATGTCACCAAAAACGATCGTTGTTTGATCGGGATTGAATACCACTCCGCTTCTTCCCATCGCAGCAATGATTCGTCCCCAGTTTGCATCCGCTCCAAAAGCTGCCGTTTTCACTAGATTTGACCCAACGATCGTCTTCGCCATCATCTGTGAATCTTGCTTCGTATTCATGCCATGAACATTCACTTCTATTAGTTTTGTGGCACCTTCTCCGTCTTTCGCAATTTGTTTTGCGAGATTTTCCGAAGTTTGCTTTAATAATTCCAGGAAGATGGACCATTCCGGATGGTCAGGTGTCAAAGGTTCATTGTTCGCTTCTCCATTCGCGAGCACCAACACCATGTCGTTCGTTGAACAGTCGCCATCAACCGTGATTTGATTGAATGTATCATTGGTAATCGAGGATAGTGCCTGCTGTAAATCAGCCGGTTCAATTACAGCATCCGTCGTAATGAAGCCGAGCATTGTGGCCATGTTTGGATGAATCATTCCCGAGCCCTTTGCAGCACCGCCCATTTTCACGGTTTTGCCGTCAATGATTGTTTCATAACCACAGCTCTTCGTTACGATATCCGTTGTTAAAATGGCTGTACCAAAAGCTTCAGCAGCTTCGGGTGTATTTTCTGGCTGCAATGACGCTATGCCTTTCCTTACCTTTTCCATTTCCATGAATTCCCCTATGACTCCTGTTGAAGCCACTGCAAATGAATGGTCCTCCAAACCGAACTTTTGAGCAGCAAGCTTCCTCATTTCCTTTGCATCTTTTAAACCCTGTTCACCTGTACAAGCATTCGCACAAGCACTATTCACTACAATGCCGTGTAGTTTCCCAGTAACGGCAATGCTGTCTTTCGTTACATTGATTGGAGCTGCTTGAACTATATTTTGTGTATAAACGGCAGCGGCTGATGCTGGGACATCGGTAAAAATGATGCCAACGTCCTTTTTAGAATAGCGTAATCCTGCATGGACACCTGACGCTTTGAACCCTTGGGGCATTAAAATGTTTCCTTCTTGAATATGTTTGATTTCTTCAACTTGCTGTAGTGTATTCATTGTTTCCCTCCAAAGTTTACGGATATATCGGACTGTTCCATAGTCCTGCCGTTTCTTCTAGTCCCATTAAAATATTTGCATTTTGAATGGCCTGCCCTGCAGCACCCTTCACTAAATTATCAATTACCGAAACCACCGTTACCTTACCTGTCCTTTCATCATAATCGACGCCAATATCGCAAAAGTTCGATCCATATACCTGTTTCGTGGATGGAAAGCGATCAAGGGGCTGTACCCGGACAAATGGGTGGTTCTCGTATACGGTTTCGTATAAATCCTTTAATTCAACATTTGAGGTTTCCCGATTTACCTTAATATACATCGTTGCCATAATCCCTCTCGTCATTGGAACAAGATGTGTATTAAAGGTAATAGGTTGTATACCTGTTGACCATCGCCCAAGCTGTTGTTCGATTTCAGGTATGTGTTGATGTTGATTTACCTTATATATTTTAAAGTTCTCATTCATTTCACTATAATGGGTAACTGCCGAAGGTGATTTACCCGCCCCTGAAACCCCGGATTTTGCATCGATGATCACATCGGCAGCTGCTCCCGCCAATCCTTCAGTGAATAAAGGGGCAAGACCTAATAGTGAAGCGGTTGGGTAGCACCCAGGATTTGCAATAATCGTCGCTTTTTTGATTGCTTCGGCATTCCATTCAGCCAACCCGTATACGGCCTCTTCAATAATATGCTGAGGCGCGGCCGGCTTTTTATACCAGTGCTCGTATTCACCTGGAGTTTGAAGCCTGAGGTCTCCTGATAGGTCGATCACTTTAATGTCAAGGTCAGAAAATTCCGAAATCAATTGCGAGGAAACACCGGAAGGAGTTGCAAGAAATACAATATCGGATTTTTTTGCAATCGCTTCCGGATCAATTTTTTCTAATGTATCTTTCATATGCATTAAATGTGCATTATCTTCATATAAACTTCGACCAAATTGGGATGAAGTATGCAATGATTTTATTTTAAATTGCGGGTGATTATTCAAAAATCTTATTAGTTCCATTCCTCCATAACCCGTTGCACCTACTATTGATACGTTCATAAAACCATCTCCTATAATTTCAGGTCCCTGTCATTCTTTGATTCTATTATTATATGACTGAATAAAAATAAAATCAAATGTATTTTTATAAAATTTAAAACATAAATTTTACATGAAAAATTATCCAACGAAAATCCTAGAATTATCCAAACTTGTTGACTACTAGGGTTTTTTCCGTTTAAATCAAAGGTAGTAATTGAGTAATGACGCTATCTGAAAGGTGGTCATATGCATGAATGAATTATCGTTATCTAATCGGATGCATGCAATTTTAGATAATAAACAACAAGTTAAACATATGGAAAAAGGGCGCTACCTTTTTCAGGAGAGCACCCCAGCAAGTGATTTGTATTACATTATTAAAGGGAAAGTGGAAGTGAGCAAGGTTGTTCCCGACGGTCGGGAATTGACTATACGCATTAGTTCGGAGAATGATTTGGTTGGGGAAACCGTCTTATTTTCTCAAAATCCTAAATATATGATGAATGCAAAAATGATGGAAGATGGAACTGTTGCGGTTATCTCCAAAGAAGCATTAGAAGATAAAATCGCCTCCGATAGCCATCTTGCAGTCGAGATGATGACATGGTTATCCGCTCAAAACCGTAAAAACCAGGCTAAATTCCGCGATATGCTCCTGCACGGTAAGAAAGGTGCATTTTACTCCACCCTCATCCGTTTATCAAATAGCTATGGCACTGAAGCAGAAGACGGTAAAGTTATCAACCTTCCCTTTACAAACCAAGAACTCGCCAATTTTTGCGGCACATCCCGCGAGGTGGTCAATCGAATGCTTGCTCAATTAAGGAAAAACAATGTCATCTCCATTAAAAAGGGACGCATTACGATTCTTGACTTTGACTATTTGAAACAGGAAATCGACTGTGAAAACTGTCCAATAGAAATCTGTACCATCGATTGAATCCTTCCCATAAAAAAGCAGCAATACATAATGCCTTACTGTTCTTAAAATGATTGGAGTTTATTTCACGCTAAATCCATCCCTAGGACCATTGAATTATTTTCATTGCCTTGTGTCCTATATAAAAATGCATAAAAAAAGTATAAAATGACTGACATCAGTTCCTGACAACTATTCAAAAAAAGGGATGGCATAACTGCCATCCCTTTTTTTACTCATTCGGACGGATTACCCGCCAATGAATGACATTTCGATTTTTTCCTGTTTCTTCACCGTTCCCGCTGCCCGCTCATCCGAATAGCGGTCGTCCCTACGGTTCCAAAGTGAAATGATGAACCCGGTCAATTCTTCATCTGTCATGTCGGAACGGAGCAATGACTTCAAGTCATTTCCCTTTCCATTAAACAGGCATGTATATAAACTTCCATTAGCAGAAAGACGTGCACGTGTACAACTTGAACAAAAAGACTCGGATACCGAGGTTATGAAGCCCACTTCTGCATTAGTGCCTTTATAACGGTAGCGTTTTGCCACCTCTCCAAAATAATCTTCTTCAACCGGTTCAAGATCGAATTCGGTTTGGAGCATCGCAAGCAGTTCTTTTTTCGTAATGACATTCTTCAACTGCCAGCCATTTGTATGTCCGACATCCATGAATTCTATATAGCGTAATTGAATGCCCTCATCTTTACAAAATCGGGCCATCGGCAGGATTTGAGATTCATTGGTTTCTTTTTTCACAACCATATTCACTTTTACGCCAAGCCCTGCTTCCTTGGCAGCAGCGATGCCTTCAATAACTGGCTTTATGCCGATATCCCTGCCGTTCATCTTCTTGAAAAGGTCGTCATCGAGGCTGTCCAAGCTGATATTCACCCTTTGCAAACCAGCTTCCCTCAAATTCACGGCATGTTTTTTCAAGAAGACCCCATTCGTGGTCAGTCCAATATCTTCAATGCCTTCAATTTTAACGAGATTTGAAATCAGAGTGGTAAGATCTCTCCGTAGTAATGGTTCCCCGCCAGTCAACCTTAGTTTTTTTACCCCTAAGCCTGCGAATATTTTAGAAAGCCTTACAATTTCCTCATAAGATAATAGCTCACTTTTAGGCAGGAACTGAAAATTATCGTGAAAAATTTCAGCAGGCATGCAATACTGGCAGCGAAAGTTACAGCGATCTATGACTGAAATCCTTAAATCCCTTAGTGGCCTGTCCAATGAATCTTTAATTTGACTGTTCAATTAACCACTCCTAGCCGAAAGTATTAGAAAAAACCAGACCATAAAAAGTGGCTCCTTGAATGGATTCACTTTTTTTGACTGGCTTTTTATTTCTATTACAGAGTTATCATTTGATACCTAATGCAATTTTAGCATATCTGGACATTTTGTCTTTCGTCCATGGCGGACTCCAGACAATCTTCACATCCGTTTCCTTGACCTCGGGGATATCTTCCAGAACCAATTTAACTTGATCTACGATCGTCCCAGCCATCGGACAGCCCATTGCTGTCAATGTCATCGTCACCGTAGTCAGACCTTCCTCATCCATATCCACATCATATACCAAGCCTAAATTAACGATATCTATACCAAGCTCAGGGTCAATGACCTGCTCCAAAGCTCCTAAAATAATGTCTTTTGTATCTTGATCCACTTCGATCACTCCTTTTATGGATAATCTCTTCGTTTTAGATTATCGGTTTCATCATTATGTCCGTATAAGCATCATAACAGATTTTGTGTAAGTACTTAAGCATTTTGCACAGCTGACAGTAAATGTTTCGCGAACCAGTCTGCTGTCTTTAGCACTCCTTCTCTACTGACCTTATGTCCAGCCTTGGGGTCAAGGATAAAATCAATTTTTTCATCTGCCTCATCATACCCTGCTTTGACCCCTTCATAAAAACGGTATGCATGTTGATAAGGCACAACCGGATCTTTGGCACCATGCCAAAAAAGAAGCGGACGGTTGCAAAGCTTATCCTGATTAAGACTCAAATCAAATGGCTTGAGCTGTTCAATCACCTTGGCAACTTCCTCATCAGTAGCTGGGAAATTAACTTTCCTTTTCTTAATCTCCTCCATTTGGAGCTCTGCATACGCGACATATGATGGGTTACCCATTAAACTGACTCCGGCGGAAATCCATTCATAAGCAGCCAGGGCCCCATTAGTCACTATTCCCCCCATGGAGGTACCCGCTACGCCAATTCTGTCGGGATCAATTAATTTTCGGGATAATAAATCATCCTTCAGCAAAGATAAATCCTGGATTGTCTGTAAAACCATTTCCCAAAAACGGGGCATCATTTGAGAATCACTTAAACCGGCTTCCCTTTCCCCATGATGAATCACATCGGGTAGAAGCACCCGAAACCCCTTTTCAGCCAATAAATAAGCATAGTGTAGATTGTGCTCTTTTGCACTTTGAAAACCATGTATAAAAATAATAAGCGGCAATTCCTGTTTGAAAGTGGTTTCTTCACCTAGGTGCAAGACAGGAATATTTCCAATTAGTTCTTTTTCAATTATTATCAAGTTAACCCCTCCGAATAATTTGTTCCGGTCTTTCCAATACCATTATCAAAATGGCATTGGCATTCATCATTTCATTCCTTTAAACCTGAGCTTCGCTTTAATTATCTTAATCCTGGATATAGTAATATCATACAGGAATGCATAAAGAATGAAAAAGATTTACATTTACTTTAAAATAGGCTTAACAATATTCACATATAATGAAATCAAAAAGAACAGAAGGTGTGTACATGGCTGAGAAACATTTGATCGTATTGGATCTTGATGGTACTTTACTTACAGATAACAAAACAATTTCTTCAAGGACTAAAAAAACACTCCTGAAATTAAAAGAAGATGGACACGAAGTTATGATCGCCACCGGGCGTCCCTTTCGCTCAAGTGAACTTTATTACCGGGAATTGGGGTTGAATACACCAATCGTTAATTTCAATGGTGCTTTCGTCCATCACCCATTACATACAAGCTGGGGGGTATACCACTCTCCACTGGATATAAATGTTGCGAAAGAGATTGTCGAAGCATGTGATCAGTTTAAATATCACAACATCATCGCAGAAGTCCGGGATGAAGTTTATGTCCATTATCATGATGAAAAATTGATGAACATGTTCAATGTAGGAAATCCGATCATGAAGACAGGTGACTTGCGCAATTACCTTCAGGATTCCCCAACTTCGATGCTAATTCACACAGATAGTGAATTCGTAGGACAGATTCGCCAGCATTTATCCGATGTTCATGCAGAATTGGTCGATCATCGCCGCTGGGCAGAGCCTTTTCATATCATCGAAATAATAAAAAGCGGGTTAAGTAAAGCCGTAGGGCTTAAACGGGTATCCAACTATCTGGAAATTCCTCAAAATAGGATAATCGCCTTCGGTGATGAAGATAATGATTTGGAAATGCTTGAATACGCGGGAACCGGGGTGGCCATGGGAAATGCGATCTCACCAGTAAAAACGGTAGCAAATACGACTACATTGACGAATGAAGAAGATGGTATAGCCGTCTTCCTCGAAGAAAAATTCAATATAAAAGCCTAATACGTCATTTTTTACCTTCATAATATCGACCTTTCAAGCCAAACTAATATGGACAACAGATCCATTCCGTTGTCGAAACGCTCAGAATCGGAGGAGATAAGAATGGGTAAAAGCAGTAAATCTAAACGATTTGTACAGCAAGGCAAAGAAAGTGTTGCCAAGCATGCCGAAAAAATCCCTTATCACACTACGTTTGAAGAAGCAGAAAAAGACAGGTTAAGAATTATGTCTGAACAAAGCTATGGTGGCTTCTAATGGGAAACAAATTATTTCAAAAGGCAAGGGAATTTGTTGAAGAAGCTCTCCACTCTGAGCATGACGGTGACCAGCAAAAGACAGAGGAAATCGCTAAAAACGCTCTTTCATCAGCCTTTGCCAATACGAACGAGGCCGAAAAAGAACAACTGCGAGAACTTCAGGAAGAGCTGGAAAACCACTCTAAATAACGTGAAAGCCTCCAGGACAGGATTCCTGGAGGCTTTCGCTTGTTTCAATTGTTATTTCGTGCCTTACCGCCTTTTTCACCGATCTCTTTATAAAAGTCTTTACCATGGGAATCAGCAGTGGCTTCCCCACCCTTTTGTCCAATTTCTTGATAGAATTCCTTATCATGATTATCCGATGTGGCTTCTCCGCCCTTTTGCCCAATTTCCCGGTAAAAATCCTTGTCGTGATTTTTAGATGTGGCTTCCCCGCCTTTACGGCCTGCTTCCTGTCTGCTCATTTTTTCGTCGTTGGCCATTTTCATCACTCCTTCTAAGATTTTAAATTGGCGCTACAATATAAGAATTAGCCGTTTTGTACAGGCAATAAACTTATTACGCCCAAATACTGCCTTTTGTAATAGAAGTGTAATGGCCTAGATTTTTTGTTAATATCATTCCCTGCGGAAAGTTCCAACAATGCCTGACGTTTCTATGATGTTTGTGAAAGCGTGTGGATCCACTTCCTTGATGATCCGTTCAAGGTCATACAGTTCATACCTTGTAATGACAATCAATAACATTTCCTTAGTTTCGTTAGTGAACGCACCTTTTGCGGGAACCCTTGTAATTCCGCGAACTAATTTAGCGTGGATTGCCTGTTTAAGCTCTTCGCTTTTCTTTGTAATGATCATGGCCGTAAGCTTTTCATGACGCGTATGTATCGCGTCCACGACACGTGTCGATGTATAAAGGGTAACAAGTGTATACAAAGCTTTTTCCGGTCCATAAACAGCACCTGCCGTAACAATGATCACGCCATTCAGCAGAAATAAATAAGTACCTACAGGTTTATCTTTCTTCCGCGAAAGAAGCATGGCGATAATATCCATTCCTCCAGTCGATGCACCGTATTTCAATGTGATCCCCACACCTACTGCAGCAATGACTCCGCCAAATACCGCATTCAATAATATGTCAGGTGACCAGCGTGTAATCGGAATGATTTCCATAAAGAAGGACATCAAGGCAACACTGAGGAAACTATAAAAAGTGAAAGACTTTCCAACCTTTCGCCAAGCAATGATCGTTACTGGAATGTTCAATAAAAGCAATAGAATACCTGTCGATACATTAAAAGGAGCAAAAGAACCAATCATCCTTGATAGAAGCTGGGCAACTCCCGTAAAGCCGCTTGCATATACGTTTGCCGGTATTAGAAAAAAGTTCATTGCAATGGCATTAAGCAATGCTCCGACCACAACTATGATAATTTTCTTCATTTCACCACTAAACATTCTAAAAACCTCCATTTCACCCTTATTCTATTATCTTTTTACCCTTAATTATTTATTCTATTTACGTAGAGATTGAATTTTCACCGTTACGTGCTACACTAAAAAGTAGAGTGACCACTCATTTTTCTAAAAATTGTAAAAAGAAAGCAGGTGTATTATGGCTATCACAATTCTTGCAGATAGTGCATGTGATTTGCCGTTGTCTTTCTATAAGGAAAACAATGTTTCATTAATCCCTTTACAAGTCCATCTTGACGGGGAAAATTATGAAGATTTACTTACTATTAATTCTCACGAAGTCTATCAGGCGATGCTTGAAGGAAAAGCCCCGAAAACATCGCAAGCTTCCCCAGAATACTTTATAGAACTTTTCACACAGTTTGCCAAGGAGAAAAAACAAGGGATATATATAGCCTTTTCTTCTGAGTTATCAGGAACATATCAAACGGCAGTGATGATTCTTAATCAGGTGAAGGAAGAGTACCCTGAACTTGACATTGAAATCGTCAATACGAAATGTGCTTCAATGGGCGTCGGTTTAATTGTAAAGAAAGCGGCCGATCTGGCAGCAAACGGTGCCACTAAAGAAGAAATCCTGGCTGCCATCGAATTCCAAACGCGGCATATGGAGCATCTATTCACTGTAGATAACCTAGAATATCTGGCCCGTGGCGGCCGCATCTCCAAGACATCTGCCCTTGTTGGCGGTTTATTAAACATTAAACCGTTATTGCATGTTGAAGATGGGAAGCTTGTTCCGCTCGAAAAGATACGCGGCAAAAAGAAATTGATTAAACGTGTAATCGAATTAATGCACGAAAGAGGCAAAAATTTAACAACCCAAACGATTGCCATCAGTCATGGTGATGATGAAGAAACGGCATTGGAATGGAAGGAAGCCATCCAAAGCGAATTCGGGACAACCGACTTCATGATCCATACAATTGGCTCCGTCATCGGTGCACATGCCGGTCCTGGCACAATTGCCCTCTTCTTCTTAAACGATACCCCTGAGAAATCATAAACATACATACTCCCTTCCATAATTGTGAACAATATATATTGATCAGATAATGGAAGGGAGTTTTCACTATGTCCAAAACAACCGATGACAATAAAAGGCCCAAAGATAACCAAGCAAGAAATGCTGAAAAAAATATCGCTTATCAGGAAAACCTTACTGCAGGTAAGCACTCCTATTCGAAGAAAACGGACCATAAATGAAGCGCGGGGCTAGTCCCCTCGCTTTTTTAATATCGTTTATATAGTTGTCTTCCTATCACACTTTCTCTATAATAAAGGAAATAAACCCTGCTGGAGGTAAGTGATGGCAAAGGAAAATTCATTTGATATTGTTTCGAAAGTAGACTTTTCAGAGGTAACGAATGCAGTTACCATGGCTATGAAGGAAATACAGACTCGCTATGATTTTAAAGGGAGCATAAGCAGCATCTCAATTGAAAAAGAAGACCTGGTTCTAGTATCCGACGATGAATATAAGCTCGATCAGCTGAAGGATGTTCTCATCAGTAAGCTCATTAAACGTGACGTACCCGTCAAGAACCTGGATTATGGCAAATTAGAAGGAGCTTCTGGCGGAACCGTTCGCCAACGGGCTAAGTTAATTCAAGGCATCGATAAGGAGCAAGCAAAAAAAATCAATACCATCATTAAAAATAGCGGTCTTAAAGTGAAAAGCCAAATCCAGGATGATCAAATCCGGGTTACCGGTAAGAACCGGGATGATTTACAAGGAATCATTTCCGCGATCCGGGGCGCTGATCTGTCCATTGATGTACAGTTCCTAAATTACCGCTAAGTATTAAGGGCTCACCACTTTGGGTGGGTCTTTTTTTATTTGTTGCAACGGCCTCCATAAGAGTTCATCCCCCCTTTTTCTTCAAATGAATCGCCTTCATGGAACATGGAAAGACTAGTCATGTTCCCTACAGTTAAAACATTAAACAAGACTCAAATCGGGTATTTTTTCCATGTTTTCTTTTTCCTAAAAGAAGGAATAGAAAAAGCATAGATAATTAAATGGGAGGCGTTTATATCTTGACTACTCAAAACCAAAATCAGAACAAACAAGGATTTCCACCTCAACATCAGCAGCATCAACCTGGACTGGAAACAAAAATGGAACCGAACCCTGATTCAGTTAAAGCTGCCTACAAAGGAAGCGGCAAATTAAAAGGTAAAACGGCAATCATAACAGGAGGAGACAGCGGAATCGGTAAATCGGTTGCCATTTACTACGCTAAAGAAGGAGCTAATGTGACAGTTGCTTACTTGGATGAACACGAGGATGCAAAAACGACAAAAGAATTGATCGAAAAAGAAGGCCAGAAATGTTTACTCGTTTCCGGTGATATCGGTGATGAAGCCTTCTGCCAGGAAGTCGTCAAAAAAACGGTTGATGAATTTGGCGGTTTGGACATTCTAGTCAACAACGCCGGAGAACAGCATGTGCAGACAAGTATCCTGGACATTTCAGCTGAACAATTGGAAAAAACGTTCCGCACGAATATTTTCTCGATGTTCCACTTAACTAAAGCTGCATTGAAGCACCTTAAAAAAGGAAGCAGCATCATTAATACAACCTCTATCACAGCCTATCAGGGCAACCCAAAACTAATCGATTACTCTTCAACAAAAGGTGCAATACTTGCATTTACAAGAGCCCTGTCGAACTCCATTTCAAAAGATGGCATCAGAGTGAACGGTGTGGCTCCAGGCCCGATCTGGACACCGCTGATTCCTGCCTCATTCGGCGAAGAGGATGTTGCCAAATTCGGACAGGATACTCCAATGGGCCGTGCAGGGCAGCCAGAGGAATTGGCACCAGCCTATGTATATTTGGCAAGTGATGATTCATCCTATGTCAGCGGACAAGTCATCCATGTAAACGGCGGGACCGTTGTAAACGGATAAGCCTTACCTTTCCAAAAGCAGTGGATTTCACAAATCCGCTGCTTTTGCTCTTTCAAGCAGGATATTACCGGTTAGCGCGGAATATATGATTGGAAGGAGTCGAGTCATTTTTGAAAAAAATTGTTGATCCATGGTTTACCGTTCAGGAATTGGACCCAAATACGTTTGCAATCAGTGAATATGGTCATTGGGAGAAAGTTCATTCCTATTTATTACTTGGGGAGACCCGAGCTGCGTTAATAGACACAGGGTTAGGCATCGGTTCGATTAAGGGGATTACAGACCGGCTTACCGATCTTCCTATTACCGTCCTGACTACACACGTTCATGCGGATCATATTGGGGGTCACGGTGATTTTGATACCATTTATGTTCATGGTGATGATGCCAATTGGCTAATCAACGGCATTGATGGTTTGTCCTTGGAACAAATAAGAAAGAACATGGCCCGGGATATAACATTACCCATACCTGAATCATTCGATCCTTTCACATACAAGCCATACCAGGGGTACCCTGATAGGCTCTTATTTGATGGGGACACGATCGATCTCGGGAACCGTAGTTTAATCATTTATCACACGCCTGGGCATTCACCTGGCCACATCTCAATTTTGGATAATGAAACAGGTTATTTATTCACTGGCGACCTTCTCTATTCAGATACCCCCGTTTATGCATTTTATCCCTCTACGAGCCCTGAAGACCTTGTTAATTCGTTAGAAAAAATCGCAAAGATCAAGGCAGTCTCCAAAATCTATGGCGGACACAACCAACTCGGCCTCGAACCAAGGATTCTTGAGGAAGTTCTAGCAGCCATTAAATATCTTAAAGGGAATAAATTAGTCAGACACGGAACGGGTGTACATGCATTCAAAAGTTTTAGCGTACATTTCTAGCAAAAAAAGGCATTGCTTTTGCAATGCCCTTTTCTTTAATAAGTCATGGCCATTGCACCTTGCTTGATCGATCTGCAGGAGTGCCTTTCCACGAAATGATGTGGAATGATGGTCCCGGCAGGAGCATCCCCAGTCTGCAGCATGTGAATGATGCCTTTAGCGGCCTGATATCCCAAATCAAAAATATTAATATCTACGGAAGTCAGGGCCGGTAATGACAGTTCAGAGAAAAGAACGTTATTGAAGCTGACGATTGACATTTCTTCAGGAGTGCGCACGCCCATCTCGCGAAGTGAATGGACGATGCCAAGTGCCATGAGATCATCACTGACCACCAAAGCGGTAGGTGGTTCATCGATGGATAGTAACCTTTTTGCAGCAGCTTGTCCCCCTTCATGCAAAAAATCTTCATGCAGGGTATATTCCATCCTTCGATCAATTCCAGCCCTCTCCAATGCCCGTTCATATCCTGATAAGCGATCAAGGGTCATCACAAGGGATTCATCACCTCCGATGAATCCAACCCTTTCATGCCCTAGCTGTATAAGGTAATCCGTTGCCTGTTCGGCTGCCAAGACATTATCATTATCAACATATGTTATCTCCTCGATGTAATCATAGGGCTTCCCAATGATTACAAATGGAAAAGCCCTTTCTCTCAAATAGGTCAGAATGTGATCGTTCATCCTTGAATACATCAGGATTATTCCATCCACCATACCCCCCTGCACCATATTCACTACTCCTTCGTAGATTTCATCTTCGGTTTTTCCCGTGCTTAGCAACAAGGAATAGTGGTTTTCCTGGGCTCCCTCACTTAGACCCTGGAGGATCGTCGGAAAAAATGGATTTTGATAATAATCATTTGACGAACTTGGCATTACCAAACCAATGATCCTGGTCGATTGATTGGCAAGACTACGTGCAATGAAGTTTGGATGGTATCCTAATTTAGTCATCGCCTTACGTACCCGTACCTTTGTTTTTTCACTTATCCGAGGATTGTTTGCAATCACTCGAGAAACTGTTGAAGGAGCAACATTCGCTAGCTGTGCCACATCTTTTATTGTGATGGCCATGCATTTCCCCTCTCCCCTCTTAGCCTTTATTGACTTCATTTTTAAAAAAGGTGAATACCAATAAACACTTCTTTAATATTTGTTTTATATTTATACATTTTGTATGTATTCATAATACACTCAGTTCAATAGTTATATCCATACTTTTTTTAATGTTTGTTCAATTTTTCAGAAAATACTTACTTTTCCGTTTTTTTCATCTATGTTTTAAAATTCAAAAAGAAGCTGATGTATGATCAGCTTCTTCAAAAACGACAGGTGTATTGGAAAATAAGAAGTCAGACGACTAACTACATAGGTTTTAAGCTAATTTCCAATCAAGTCCATAGCAATCAATAACGATAAATCCTCGTTTCATATGGACGTAAATCAATAAGGGATACCTCAGGGCAATCATCATAATTAGCTAGTAAAAGTTCCATTTTCCCCCAATAGGAAAGGTCGATTTGATGGTGATTCATACTAAAGTTACATATTACCATGACTGAATTATCATTCATGTTTCTTGTATAAATATAAAGTTCAGGATGATCTTCCCATAACAATTCATATTCCCCATAAACGAGGACCTGATGTTTTTTTCGAAGTTCAATCATCCTTTTATAAAAATGATAAATGGATGACGGGTCATTTTTCTGCTGTTCTACATTAATGGCGCGATAATTTGGATTAACCCTCATCCAAGGTGTTCCATGGGTGAATCCGCCATTTTCAATATCGTTCCATTGCATGGGTGTTCGTGAATTATCACGGCCGCTATGCCATATAATGTTCATGATTTCATCATGAGGACGACCTTTCGAGGTCTCTATCCGGTAGAAGTTTTTCATACCGACATCATCATAATCATCAATCGAATCAAATTGGACATTCGTCATGCCAATTTCCTGACCTTGATAAATAAAAGGTGTCCCTTGCATAAAAAAGTATAGGGCCCCTATCATCTTTGCGCTTTCCAACCAAAATTGTTGATCATTTCCCCAGGTGGATACACTTCTCGGCTGGTCATGATTTTCAAAAAACAAAGCATTCCATCCTTTGTTTTTCAGCCCCTTTTGCCATTTGGTCATTGTGCGCTTTAACCCTTGAACATCAACATCGTGATTCTGTCCCCTATTCCAAAGCCCTAGATGTTCAAATTGAAAGATCATATTGAACTTCCCCTTCGATTCCCCGACCCATTCTTCCGCCTGCTCAATCCTGACGCCATTGGCCTCACCGACCGTCATGATATCATACTTAGAGAAAGTCTCTTCTTTCAACTCCTGAAGGTAATCCAGAATTCCGTCCTGATTGGTATGCATTTCAAACGCAGGTACATACTGATGCCAATAAGGATTGGGCATATTCGGAAGGCCTTCACGCTTATGAATATGCGTGATCGCATCAATCCGGAAGCCATCGATTCCCTTATCGAGCCACCAATTGACCATTTCATATAATGCCTTTCGCACATCAGTATTTTTCCAGTTTAAGTCTGGCTGCTTTTCGGCAAATAAATGTAAATAGTATTGATTGGTCCTTTCATCGAATTTCCAGGCACTTCCGGAAAAGATGCTTTCCCAATTATTAGGCTCACGGCCGTCCTGCCCATCCCTCCATATATACCAATCCCGTTTCGGATTATCGCGGGAAGAACGTGACTCGACGAACCAGGGGTGCTCATCACTTGTATGATTCAAAACAAGATCGAGTATCACCTTCATCCCACGTCCATGAACATCTTTCAATAATAGATCAATATCTTCAATTGAACCGAATTCATCGGAAACTGCTTGATAATCACTAATATCATAGCCATTATCCGCATTGGGAGATTTATAAAATGGACAAATCCAAATAACATCTATCCCCAAATCCTGCAGGTAGTCAAGCTTAGATATCAATCCTTTTATATCCCCGATTCCATCACCATTACTATCCATGAAACTGCGCGGGTATATTTGATAGCAAACCGCTTCTTTCCACCAGGTCTTATTCATGCTGTAACCTCCCGATCCTGTTTTCCACAAAGCCTTAGGGACAATGTTTGGCGGCTACCGACAATCGAGAGGCATATGATTATTTTGGTTGGTTTCGTTTTGAACGCTTAATAACCAAAGCAATGAATATACCAAAAATAAGAAGAACCAATCCTATAACTAACAGGTAAGGAATATTAATAATCGACTTAGGTGACAGCGTGTAGACTTCTGTCGTCTCCCTGTCGATTACGATAGAGTAGCTGTTGTCCTTACTGCGGACCAGATCCCCATTCAGCATACCTCTCAACTCTTTATTGCTTTCAAGCTCCTTATCAGTAAGGTTTATCGTTTGAGTTTCAGTCGTATTGTTCATGGCGACGACAATCGTTTCTTCACCATATACACGCTTGAATACCGAAGCCCCACCTTTTTCATATAAAAGCTCCATATCCCCTTTTTTCAATGCTGGGTACATGTCTCTGAGGTCAGAAAGCTTTGTTATATATTCCACCAATTCCTGTTCTGTCTTAAAATTCATCAATTTATGATTATCCGGGGCAATATCGCCGTTCAAGGCAATTTCCGAACCATAAAATACGATTGGCACCCCTGGCATAGTATAAAGATACGACAGCGCCATTCTCCATCTGGAACCTGGATTTTCGTTATGGTCGGCTGCATCCTTTGTAAACCGGGGCATTCCCTCTGTATCCATGAACAATGCCTGATGGGCATTGCCCCCTAATTTATCTTCGCTTTTCGCAAACGCATCAAAAACAGGTTTCAATTCTTTATCGGGTGCAGCAAATGCTTTCCGTAGCTCTGAATTTTGCGGATAAGCCATAAAAGCATCGATACCCGTCTCCTTGTAGCTTGAAATCAATTCGGCATCACCTTGCACATCGCCGATTGTATAGAAATTTGATTTTTCAGATTTAACTGCATCCACAAATTCCTTCCAAAAATCCTTCGCTACGTATTGGACTTTATTTATACGGTATCCATCAATATCGGTTTCCGTTATCCACCATTTGGCAGCATCCAGTAAATATTTTCTTGTTTCCTCATTATCTTGATTCAAATCGGGAAGACCATCGACCCAGCCTGTTTCCAAATCCGTTTGGCTACCGTCCTTGGAAACCTTTTTTTCTTCATGGAACCAATCTTGTTTTTTTTGATCGGTCAGCCAAGTGGAGTCAGGACCCACATTATTTGCTTGAAAATCAATGATCACCTTCATATCACGTTTATGTGCCTCATTCACGAGTTTTTTAAACTCTTTCATTGTCCCATAGTGTTTATCCGTTTTATAAAAATCGGCCACCCAATCGCCATGATAGCCTTTTTCATCGTTAGCGAAAATCGGTGAAAGAATGATAGCGGTATAACCCATATCTTTTAAATAATTAAGTTTCTTCGTGACACCTTCGAAATCCCCACCATTAAACGCGGAAGGGTCATTCACGTTCGCATCTCCATTATTTTGAGTATTCCCATCGAAAAATCTGTCGACCAATAATGAATATACGATTTCATCCTTCCAAGTTCGTTGTTCTTTTTCAGCTGCTCCTACTGGAATGGCGTAAAAAAGAAGCAACGGAATTAAAGCGAGTGATAACACTCTTTTTCTCATATCCGCTCTCCTCCTAGCTATCTCTTTACGCCTTTAAGATTAGCCTTTTGACCCCTTAACGTCAAATCCAATTTATAAAAAACTTTACACTAAAGGGACAAATTGGGGATACTGGTTATGGTTTCTGAATTAAAAAAGGCAGAACATGATTAACGTTCTTTATTTATCGTCTTGACCGCTTTATCCAAAGCCCTTTTTGGTTTTGCTTTTTGAGTGGTCATTTCATCCATGGCTGAATTCATCGGTCCCCATACCTTATTCATTTCCGGAATATTCGGTACTGGTTCAGCGTATTGTAATTGTATGCTTAAGGCTTGTGCCCTTTCATTTTCATTGATTGCGGCATTGTGTTTGATTGATTTATTCGGAGGGATTTCCCCTGTTAAATCATAACGCTGCATTGCATTATCATCATTAGTCAAATATTCAACTAACTTCGTAGACCAATAAGGATGTTTTGTGAATGCTGTTACATGCCAGCCTTTGATTTCCATGAACGTTTTCATTGGCTTGCCATTGGGCAATTCAGGCATGGGGGCAATTCCTGTATCCTTCCGCTCGGTAAATGAGTTCCCGTCACTCATGATAGAAGCCAAATTCCCTTGCATGAACAACTTTTCGATCGCTGCCTTGTCGCCTTTGGGAATCAAACCCGCCCTATACCATTTTTGGATGTATGCAGCCCCTTTTATGGCACCCTTATTATTCAAACCAATGTCGGAAGGGTCTAGTTTCCCATTCTTATCTTTAAATATATAACCTCCCATTCCAGCGATTACTCCATACGAATCATGGAAACCATTCCATTTGGCGTAGTAACCATGAACGTCACCCTTTCTTAATTCCTTCGCCATTTTATAAAGGCCATTCATCGTCTCAGGAGCCTTAGCCATCAATTTTTTATTATAAAAGAAAACGGATGTGTTTACGGATTTCGGCAATCCAAATACCTTATCTTGATACATTTCCCCCCTAATTGAAGGTTCAATGAAGGCATTCAATACCTCATCTTCCACCTTCACTTCCTGAATTAAGCCTTCCTTCACGATTTGCCCGACTCTTTCATGAGAAAAAGTTACGACATCCGGGGCCTTTCCGTTTCCGATTGGCCCATCACGACGAAGCCGTTCATACATCTCGGTAGCTATTTCAAGCTCTTCATGCTCAACGTTGATTCCATATTCTTTTTCAAAAGCTTCAATCACCGGCTTTAGGGCCTCCGCTCTACCTTTTTCCTCCCAAATGATCAATTTTTCCGGCTTCGCTTCATTGCTGGCTTCGTCTTCCTTTTCCTTATTTTCTTCTTTCACTGCTTCATTTTCCAAATCTGAACTGGAACCACAAGCACTTACACTAACGATCAAAAACATGGACATGAACAAATGAAAAATCAGCTTCTTCACTTTGATTCTCCTTTTTAAAATGTTTATTCTATCATGTCCAAAAGCACCAAATAATACTGTTTTTTCAGTTCAGTACTTCAAATAAAGCCACTTAATGAAAGCGATGCCAAAGCTATTGTTATCATTATATGAACGGCTTTGGTTTTTACAACATTTTCCTTGGTGTATTTATTTCCTTGTAGTGATGAACACTTTTTGTTATTTTTTAGTTAATAAGTGCTTCTTTCAATTGAAATAGGGTATATAACCATATTGAAAAAGCACTTAACCTGGCTAGTGCAGCTTCATAGAGATCCCCCTCATAAACAGCTGGAAAGTTTCCTTTTTCACATCCTCAAATACTTATAGAATTGGAGTGGTTTTATATGGAATTTTCATCCATACACCATAGACCTAATGACAATTACGGCTATCCCATCAACACAGAAACCCTACATATCCGCCTACGTACGAAAAAACAAGATATCTCCTCAGTTGGATTGATTTTTGGTGATCCATACATATCAGATAATGGTCAATGGCAGTATGAAGAACTTCCCATGAGCTTGTCAGGCAGCGATAACCGTTATGATTATTGGCATATTTATGTGAAACCTCCTTACCGAAGAATACGATATGGGTTCAAGGTAACCTCAGAAGAAGAAAGTGCATTTTACACGGAAAAGGGCTTCTTTAAAGAAGCCCCCCGAGATCCAGGATGCTATTTCGCGATTCCCTATCTACATCAAAATGAAGTTTTCGGGGCACCGGAATGGGTCAAGGATACAATTTGGTACCAAATTTTCCCTGAACGTTTTGCGAACGGAAACCCCGATAACGATCCGGAAGGTGTGAAACCCTGGGGAAGTGAAGATCCGGCGGTGGATAATTTTTTTGGCGGGGACTTTGAAGGAATCATTGAACATTTGGATTACCTAGAGAATCTCGGCATCAACGGAATCTATTTCACGCCGATTTTCCATGCCCACTCCAATCATAAATACGATACGATTGATTATCGGAGTATCGATCCGCAATTCGGAACGAAGGAAACATTGAAAACGCTAATAGCCGAATGCCACAAACGGAATATCCGGGTCATGCTCGATGCCGTTTTTAACCATAGCGGCTACTATTTCCCCCCTTTTCAGGATTTACTCGAAAAGGGAGAGAAATCGAAATATAAGGATTGGTTCCACCCACACAGCTTCCCTCTTAAGGGAGGGGAAAGGCCCAATTATGAAACATTCGGTTTTTTTGAATCGATGCCAAAATTGAATACGGCAAATCCGGAGGTGAAAGAATATCTGCTCGAAGTCTCGGCTTATTGGATCAAGGAGTTCGATATAGACGCCTGGCGGCTCGATGTGGCAAATGAAGTCGACCAGCCATTCTGGCGTGAATTTCGAACAACGGTGAAAAAAATAAAGCCTGACCTTTATATTCTTGGGGAAATTTGGCATGACTCAATGCCATGGCTTCGCGGCGATCAGTTCGATGCCGTCATGAATTACCCTTTCACCAACCAAGTTTTTCGCCTGGTCGCCTCACAAACCATCAAAGCACGCGAGTTCACAGAAGAAATGACAGCCATCTATCACAGTTATCCGACCAATGTTTTTGACGTGACATTCAATCTTCTTGGAAGTCATGATACACCGCGGATTTACACGGATTGCGGGGAAGATCTAGCTCGAGCCAAGCTCATCCACGCAATCCTGCTGACATTCAATGGCAGCCCTTGTATATACTATGGCGATGAAATCGGATTAACCGGTGGCATGGATCCAGGGTGCCGAAAATGCATGGTCTGGGAAGAGGAAAAACAAAACACCGAGCTGCTCAATGAAATTAAGGCATTGATCCACTTGCGAAAAGAAGAACGATTACTTGCCAATGACGGGAAGTTCAAATTCCTTGATACAGCCGGAAACGAAAATATCGTGGCCTACCAAAAGTATAATGAAAAACGTTCTGTCGTGGTCCTCATCAATCCGACGGATGTCCAGCAATCCTTTACCCTCCCTTTTGATTTGGAAGGACGTACACTAACGGATTTAAGAACAAAGGAAACCACACAAGTTGGCAAATTTGAATTGAGCGGTTATCAATATAAAATTCTCGCAATCAATCATTGAGGCATTGAAAAAAACGGGGCAATGAAAATCGCCCCGTTTTTTTCATTCGATTATCTGGATATCATATTCTTTGAACCATACATGGGTTTGTGCCAAGTGAGCGAGCAGCTGTGGACCTGACATCAATTGCCCGAACCACGGCACTTTAAAAGCGGCACCCCTGGAATCTACTATATCGGTTAGCTTCTGCTTATCGAAAAACTCATGCAGCACCGAACTTTTATCCATCAGTAAGTCTTTCAACCACGCCTGCACACGGTCTGTATATATAGGGTTATGGGTTTTTGGATATGGACTTTTTTTACGATACAATACTTCATCCGGTAGCAGCCCCTCCAAAGCCTTCCTTAGAATACCCTTTTCACGGTTGCCTTCCATTTTCATTTCCCAAGGAATGTTCCATGCATATTCAACAAGGCGATGATCGGCAAATGGCACGCGCACCTCTAGACTTGCCCCCATACTCATCCGGTCCTTCCTGTCAAGGAGCGTCGTCATGAACCATAATAAATTCACATAGAAAAGCTCTCTTCGCTTTGCTGCTACACCGCTTTCGCCTTCCAATTTAGGCGTTTCGGCAAGGGTGGTCAAATAAGCTTCCTGCGCATATTCCTCAAGCTTCAATTTCTCGCGCCATCCCTTTTTCAATAAAGATACCCGCTCATCCGTAGATCTCATCCATGGAAAACCAGCACGATTCAAATCATCCTCACGATGAAACCAAGGATAACCGCCAAAAATTTCGTCCGCACATTCACCGGACAGGCCTACGACAAAATCTCGCTTGATTTCTTTACAAAACCAAAGTAAGGAAGAATCGACATCCGCCATGCCTGGGAGGTCCCTTACAAGGACTGCTTCCGTTAAATAATTTGTCAACTGCTCTTGGGTGATGATCGATGAATGGTGTACCGTGTTAAAACTATCCGACATCTTTTTAATCCAATACCCATCAGAGTTTGGCTGAAAATCATTTGCTTTAAAATAACGCTCATTATCCTCATAATCAATGGAATACGTATGAAGCGGCCCTTTCCCTTCTTTTTGATAGGCGTTTGCAGCAATGGCCGTTATCGCGCTTGAGTCAAGCCCTCCTGATAAGAAGGTACACAGCGGAACATCTGATACGAGTTGCCGCGTCACTGCATCTTCGACAAGAAAGCGAACCTTCTCGGCCGTCTCATCAAGAGTATCCCGGTGTTCTTCGCTTTTCACATTCCAGTATCTCCAAATCCGGAGGCCTTTCCTTGATAAGGTAAGCGCATGGGCAGGCCTTAATTCCTGGATATTATGAAATATGCCTGAACCTGGCTTTCGGGATGGACCAACACCAAAAACCTCAGACAGCCCTTCGCGGTCAATCTCCGTTTTAACATCCGGATGGGCCAGAATCGCCTTCAGCTCCGATCCGAAAATGAACCCGCCGTCCCTTTCCGCGTAAAAGAATGGTTTTACCCCCATGCGATCTCTTCCAACGAATAATTTCTGTTCCTTTTCATCCCAAATCGCAAACGCAAAAATCCCATTGAACAAGTCAATGCATTTTTCTTTCCATTCTATATAAGAAGTTAGCAAAACTTCTGTATCAGAATGACCGTTAAAGGAATATCCTTTTAATAATAGCTGTTTACGAATATCCTCGGTGTTATATAGCTCACCATTATAACAAAGCGTATATCTGCCGTTTTCGTGATTTTTCGTCATCGGCTGTTTTCCGCCTTCCGCATCGACAACCGTTAACCGTTTATGACCAAAGGCAACATGGGCTTCGCTCCAAACATTTTCTTCGTCTGGCCCCCGCTTTGCCAACGTTTTTGTCATGTTTTCCAGCGTTTTCGTTTTTGTCCGTAAATCTTTTTGAAAATGCACCCAGCCTGTTATCCCACACATTTTACACTTCATCCTTTCTATCCGGACTATCAAAAATATATTGGCTCCCTGTCTTAAAAAGATTTACAGTCCCTAAGTATCGCTCAGCATCATTCCGTAGGAACCCCCTGCCCACAACGCCCGGCGTCGTTAATGAATTGTTGAGCAAAGCATCCCGTGTTTAAACATAGCCTATGCAAAGACGGAAAGATGGTTATTTGTCCATAATATTTTAAAATATACAGTTATATTTTCATTGGATTTTGACTAAAAAGTAGGTGAGGATTCCACTATTGGAGGTATATGTATGAGTCAGCAACAACGAACTAAGTTAATGAACAGGCAAACAAGAGCTTTTACCGAAGGAACAGTGGAAAATATCAATCAACAATGGATTTTTTTCGATGATGAAACAGATGAGGCCTGCTCCATTGAAGACCACGTTGACAGCATCATCGAAGTGTACAGGGGTGGGCGCTGGCAGCAAGGAGTAATTGAAGAAGAGGGGAAAATCCTGCTTCATCGGGAAATCACCTTCTTAAGGGAAAATGAGCCCATTCGGATACGCAAAAAACTGCTCTACTCTTTTGAACGTTTATTGGAAGAATTGAACGACGATTCTTTTTTCCAATTTGTAACGACATTGAATTCACTTGATTTTTCTATTTATGATTGTATATATAGCTATAACCAGCTCACCTTTTTAAGGGCAGTCCCAAACCAGTCCGGCGTGAATTTCTTCACCTTTGATAACGAGAGCCAAATTTGTCTCGTTCAGCACCACTTTTCTTACGGGAAAAAGGATCATGATCGTTTTGAATTCACCCTGAACACCGGAAAAAGGATCGTCATTGAGAAAGTGAATTCACAATAACGGGTAAAAGAAAACGGGTAAATGAGATTTCCTCATTTACCCGTTTATAATTCTGTATTAAAAAAAGTCCATTCCTTGTGGCAGCGAAAGTCCTAAATAAAGGACGAATACAAGCGCTACGATAAACAATGTCCACATGGCACTTGTGCTTTTTCCTTTTTTCGTACGGACCAGCACCATTTCCATCGCCGCAATCACGATGATTCCAACAATCATTTTTACTGCGTAAGCACCAAAATCAGTGATCAGCATGCCGCCAGTAAGGAAAATCAATAGATAGAACAACCGTGTTATCATATGTAGCATTTTCGCTTTCGGGTTTTCACCTTTAAGCATCGAATATGTGACAAAGAAAAGAATGATTCCGATAACCCAAGCTGTAATATGCATATGTGTCATTTTTTTGCCCCCTCGTTCAGTTTCCATTTCATCATATCATAGGCTTTTACAAAAAAACAAAACTAAGGACCCACCTGAATGGGTAAAACCAACAATTTAATGAACATCATTTACATTTCTTCTTAACTGGTCCCTACTTGCGCATAACCGGCTTTTTACCATATGTAAAAAAACGCCATATATATTCAACCGGTCCGTAATAAAACAGACCCATCCACAATAAGGAAAGCAGAATTTGCAGGCAAAACAGGGCTATTAGGAAAACAAATCCTGTCGTATAGGAGACTGATCCATATAAACCAAGCCCATATGAATAAAAAATGGCCGTACATACCATCGATTGGAACAAGTAATTGCTCATCGACATCCTTCCGATATACGAAAACGGTTGTAATAGGCGGGAAGCCCCTGCCCGCTCCGCCAAAAGCGCGATTGCCGTGATATAAAAAACCGTAAGTAACGGTCCTCCCAAATAATCCTGCACGAATATCGTACCAAAATGGTATACCGTCACATATGGCAGAAACTTAATTGACATCCCCAATAGCAAACTTACAATCGATATCGTTTTCAATTGTCGTTTATATTGGGTTGGATTTTGGAGAAAGCCTTGTTTTGCAACGCCTGCTCCCATTAAAAAAAACGGAAAAATCGATAAGAAAAGGATAATGGCATTAAAGGGGTTGTTCACCATATACCAATCCAGCGCCCTTTGACTCATTATTTCCGTAAATGTACCAGATTGATAAGCTTCCAAAGACTGTTTCATCATCTCCGAATCAGTCGTGATTGCCATCGAATCCCCTTCAAAAATGCTCATTATAAGAAATAGTGAACTCAATATCGCAAAAGGCAGGACATAACAAACCGAGCTTAGCAGAATTAAATTCCTGCCCCTCATCTTATAAAAAAACAAAAAGGCAAACCCAAATACAGCATAATTAATGAGGATGTCCCCATGCCAGATGAAAAAAGCATGAATGCATCCAAGTATCAGCAGGAAACTTAGCCTTTTCATATATAGCAAAGGAAATGAAGTACCCTTTTCTTCACTCCTTACAGCCAGTATGATCGCCCCGAAACCGAACAGAAAGGCAAATAACGGATAAAAGCTGGCCTGTGCGACAATATCACTGAATACATACAAAATCCTGTCCCATCCTCCAGCCCACCGCTCGGCACCATCTATGTACAAGAGCGGCGAGTGGAAAGAAGGCATATTCACTAAAAAAATCCCTAAAATGGCTAATCCACGTAAAATATCGATGCTTTCGATCCTTTTACTTTCCTGCAATGGTACCATCGTGCCCTTCATAGGTACACCCACTTTCATCCATACAGTTTTTCTATAACTCCATTGCACCATCTTTAACTTTTGTGACCGCTTTTTGCTTTTTTATCAGTATGACAAACAAGCTGCCCAATAAGCAAAAGATTCCTGCAAGGAAGAATGCCCATGTATAGGAGTTGAATATTTTGAAGATAAGCCCTCCACCATACGCCGCCACTGCTGCACCGACCTGATGGGCCGCGAATATCCACCCGTATACGATCCCGCTTTTCTCCATGCCAAAGACTTGCCTTGAAATGCTAATGGTCGGAGGAACGGTGGCAATCCAATCCAAGCCATAAAAAACGGAAAAGATGATCAATAGGCCAATTGAGCCTTCATTTAGCGCAAAAGGAAGTAATACGAGGGAAGCACCCCTTAGAGCGTAATACCAAAACAATAGCCAACGGTTATCAAAACGATCTGATAACCACCCGGATACAGTCGTACCAATCAAATCAAAGATTCCCATGAAAGACAGCATTGATGCTGCCGTCACAACCGGTAAACCAAAACTAATGCAGTAAGAAATGAAATGTGTGCCGATCAACCCGCTCGTCGAAAGTCCGCATATAAAAAAGCTTCCTGCCAATAACCAGAACTCCTTCACTCTCACTGCTTCAATCAACGACTGAAAGGCCATGGCGATGGGGTTCTTCTTTTGGACTGTAACAGCCTCCTGATTTTCCTCTTCTAATCCATATGGAAGAGTGCCCACTTCCTTCGGATTGTTTTTCATGAACAAAAGGATGATTGCCAGCATGATCAAGCTAAGGACCAAAATTAATCCAATCGCCCATCTCCACGAGTAATTCTCAATGATGATGGCTAAAACCGGAAGTAAAATGAGCTGACCTGTGGCCGTACTTGCCGTGAGTATCCCGACCGCCAGTCCCCGCCTCTTTTCGAACCAACGATTTGCCACATATGGGCTCAATACCGTTAAAAACACTCCAGAACCCAATCCAATGATAATTCCCCAGATAAGAATGAGCTGCCATTCATGCTCCATGAAAAAAGTGAGTAAAATCCCTGCCAATAAAGTGGACATGGCCAATACCATCATTTTCTTCAATCCAAGCACTTCAATTAGAGCGGCCATGAATGGACCCGATAATCCATAAAGAAACAAACTTATGGCGAAGGCTAAAGAAATGACGGACCGATCCCACCCGAACTCATTTTCAAATGGAACGATGAATACTCCCGATGATGACCTAACGATTCCGGCTACAATAATCGAGAAGAATGTTATGATTAAAATAACCCAGCTATAATGTATACGTTTCAATGCTCTCCCCCACAATCCAAGACTCCTACAATAAACATGATGAAAAAATGAAAATCAAAATAATTTGAAATATTTTATAATAGTAACACTTTCTCGTTAAACAGGAAGCTTTTTATCGAAACAAATTCCAATGCTCTTGAATGAACATCCTTATCCAACAATGGCATGAGTTACTGCGGCTTATTTATGAATGGAAACATATCGGCCCCGCAATCTTCATTTATCAAGTCCGATATCTTCATAGCTTAATATGAAACCCATCGAACGGGTGAACGGAAAAAAACGCTGATCATTTCTGAACAGCGTTAGTGAGCTTCAATTGACGAATCTGCCTGTTTTCCCCTTAGATTCCCAGTAATCATTACGGAGATGGATTTTTTGTATTTTTCCCGATGCCGTTTTCGGAAGCTCATCGACGAACGACACACTGGTAACTGATTTGAAGTGAGCTAGTTTTTCCCGTGTGAAGGTCCTTATATCATCCTCCGTTAATTCCACACCCCTTTTTGGCACAATGAAGGCATGCGGCGTCTCTCCCCACTTTTCATGGGGAACGGCAATGACTGCCGCTTCAAGAATGTCCGGATGCTCGTAGAGCACCCCTTCCACTTCTATGGAAGAGATATTTTCTCCGCCACTGATGATGATATCCTTTTTGCGGTCAACGATATCCACATTGCCATTTTCATCGATGGTGGCCATATCCCCTGTATGCAGCCATCCATTTCTCAATGTCTGGCTTGTCGCTTCTTCATTTTTCCAATAACCTAACATCACTCCATGACTGCGGACAATGAGCTCCCCGATATCCACGCCATCATGGGCCACTTCCTCACCATTTTCATGGATAACCTTTACCTCACTGCCTATGATGGGATATCCGGCTTTCGCCTTCATCCTGTATTTTTCTTTTTCCGAAAGATCATCGAATTCAGAACGAATCAGCGATATCAGACTAACAGGTGTCGATTCAGTCATTCCGTAAATTTGGATGAATTCCCAGCCTAACTCTTTTTCCACCCTTGTAACGAATGCAGGAGGCGGAGCGGAACCCGCAACAACGATTCGAATATCCTGCTCGAGATTCGGAACATTCCGTTCATAATACTGAAACAATGAATTCAGAACCGTTGGTGCCATATGCATGATGGAAACCTTATGCTTTTGTAATGCATCAAATATCGTTTCGGGGCTGGTTTTCCTCAAACAAACTTGAGTGGCACCATTTGCCGTATAATAAAATGGGGCACCCCACCCATTTACGTGGAACATCGGCAGTACATGCAAATATGTATCGCGGTCATTGACCCTGAAATGATGCATCGCACCCAGGGCATGTAAATAGTTGTTGCGGTGAGTCAGCATCACCCCTTTAGGATTCCCAGTGGTCCCGCTAGTATAAAGGAGACTCGAAACATCATTTTCATCCACGGTTTCCCGGTTAAAGCACTTGTCATCATAACGTTCCAGCCAATGGTTGTAATCGGTTTCATTTATTTCTTCACCTTTATAATGAACGATTATGTGCTCCACCGATTCAAGTTCATCCTTAACAGGGGAAATAAGATGATACAATTCCTGATCTACGAAAAGGACCTTTGACTCGCTGTGGTTCAAAATGAATACATAATCTGCAGGTTTCAAGCGGATATTCAAGGGAACGATTACGGCCCCAAGCTGAAACACCCCATAAAAGCCTTCAAGCATTTCAATTGAGTTAGGTGCCAAATATGCCACCTTTTCACCCTTTTTGACTCCAAGATTCCTTAAACCATTTGAAAGCTGGTTTACACGGCCGTTCAATTCTGCGTAGGTTAATACCCTGTCATCTCCAATGATGGCTCTCTTATCGCCATATAGTAAGGCTGCTCGATCTAAGAACTGCGATAATACTAATGGTACATTCATTTCCTCACCTCTAGTTTTATTTGAAAATTCTGAATTAGCATTATATTACCATATCTGTTTATAACATTTCAATAATATCCACCAGTGTTATATAACAATATATTGATAGGCAGATGAATCACATCAATCATCAGTCAACATACAATACATTGAAACTCCCTTCAGCGCTAGGCTCATGCCTGAGATTCAGGGAAAAACCAGAATAAAAAAAGGGTGATTTTCTTGCCGGCCATCGTAGGAGTCGTTCAAGTCATCAACGTCGGTAGCAGTGGAATTGTCCATATTGGTGACGTCTTTAAAATTAGTCCCTATTCCACCTCAAAAACGTTTGCAGGTGCTGGCTCGTTTAATACGGGTGAATCCATATCCCTCTATAATGCCTATAGCACCACGAATACAAATGATACAGATGGTGTTGATCAGCCACTGGTCTTAAATCTCTAATGTTTTAAGAAAGGAGTCAGCATGATCTTCAATATTCACCAGACCATACAAATCAATATGATAAAAATTGAAAGCATCGCCAATTCATCCGTTTTTCAAATAGGAAGTGCCGGGGTGATCAAACCATATTCCACATTAGCCAATACCGGTGGATTCACTGAGCCTGCTCCCGAAATTGAAGCAGATGTAATCCCATCGACCAGTTTCGTCCCATTTACACCCTCCTAGTTCATAGGCATTCACCTACCTCCAACTTTTTCATATACTGTCTTATATGAAATTAACTTATTGTGAAGGTGGGGTGTTGAATCGTGAATCAGGATCTCTATTCATATTCCATACAAATGCAGCGTTTCCTTGAAGCCCAGGATAAACGGATCATGAAACTTGAACACGAACTCAAACGCCTGACAGATGAAATTGCCGAGCTAAAAAATAAACCGCCAATCCATGTGGATAAAATTGAATATAAATTCGATCAGCTAAAGGTCGAATCTTTAGATGGAACATTGAATATCGGTTTAAATCCAACTGACCTTAACAACATTGATGAATTTGCCGTCAACAACCAAGCCGTCCAACCAGCACCTAACCTATTTCCAGGCAGGGAAATCGTCGTCCAGGAAATTCAAAACGATATACTTTCAGACTTGGAAAATATGATCAACGATGCGGAAACCCAGCTGAAAATATCATTGGAACCCTCTTATCATGACTTCATTAAACAAGACGTCGAGCGCCAGCTTCATCAACGGATCAATATGTATTTTGATAATCTTTCTTACGCGGAACGTGCTCCGCAGCAAAGGGATAATATCAAGGAAAAGATCAGGGAAAAGGTGAAATCCGATATTCAAACTGCATTATTACAATTCATTACCCATTCACAAGCCGAGACAGGAGGAAATCCAAATGGAGTTTAATGTAACCAATCACCAGCTTTGTGTAGGAGATATTAAAATTACCGGTGTAGCAAGCTCTGCCTTATTTCTCATAGGGGATGTACAAACGGTCCAACTATCCTCAGCATTCGATACCCCGCCAGAATCCCTTATCATCGGGCCATTCGTACCTCTTTCTCCAGAAGGATAAATATCATGTTTTCAAGAATATCAAAAGTAAAATCTTTATTATCCGACACGGTATCATTCAGCTCCACCCTGCAAATCGGGGATACTTCATTTATAGATGGAAATGCCCTGGCTATAGCGGTTCAGAAGAAAAGTGAAACTTTCCATTCAGTCGATATTCATTTCGAAAACTATGACATTTTTAAGAAACCACTTTATATCCCGAGATTGAATGAACCCGTGATATCAAGTTTTTCAAATCCGAATCCCTTCATACGGGTCGGCAATATCAATATTATCGGGATATCTTCCTCATCTGTGGTTGGTGTGGGGAACGTAGGCCATGCACGTATGGAATCAAGAGTGAAACATATTCGGGAGGTTCCTAAAAAACCCGAAGAGACGCCAATCGAGGATTCAACCAACAACACTTAAACTTTTAAAGGAGGGGTTCATATGCCCGCCATTATCGGCCCAGTTCAAGTATTTAATGTCGCTCAAGGAAACCTGTTATTCGGTGATTGCGCCGTCATTTCCCCTAAGTCTTCCTCCAAATCCGTTAGCGGATCCGGCTCAGGGAACACGGCTGCAATCGTTTTTACGGCCAATGGCCTGAACGGTAGCAATGTCCTTGATGTCAATGGGGTCGACCAGCCCATTACAGGGAATAATTAGTTATAGAAAAAGCCTCCCATTTCCAGGGAGGCTTTTAAATTCGGCCTATTTTTCTAACATGTTGAATACTTGCTCGACATCTTTGTCTCCCCTGCCTGATAAATTAACGATCAGTATATCATCTCTTGTTAACTCTTTTGCGAGCTTCATGGCGTGAGCTAGAGCATGTGAGCTTTCGAGAGCAGGAATGATTCCCTCTGTTTTGGATAATACCTGAAAAGCCTCAAGGGCTTCTTCCCCTTTTACCGTCACATACTCCGCTCGTCCGCTTTCTTTCAAAAAACTATGCTCGGGCCCCACGCTCGGGTAATCCAAACCGGCAGCTATGGAGAATGTCGGTTTTGGTTCTCCTTGTTCGTCCACTAACGTCAAACTTTTGAATCCGTGCAATACTGCCGGGACACCTTGCGAAATACTTGGGGCTTCAATTGGCTCTACACCAATTAAACGGACATTGTCTTCATCAATATAATGAGCAAAAGCACCGATCGCATTACTTCCCCCTCCTGCACAAGCAATGATGGCAGTTGGCAGTTTTCCTTCCTTTTCAAGGATTTGGCGTTTTGATTCTTCACTTATGATTGATTGGAAATGTTTAACGATCGTTGGATATGGGTGTGGTCCCACTGCTGAACCAAGCAAGTAAAAAGTATTTTCATAGTTTTGCACCAAATCATTCAATGCCTCATCAACGGCATCCTTCAATCGACCCTGTCCCTTTTCGACCGCTACGACTTTTGCCCCCAACAATTCCATCCGAAAGACATTCAATGCCTGCCTCTCCGTATCCAGCTTACCCATATAAATCACACATTCCATGCCAAACATCGCACATGCAGTCGCAGTCGCCACACCATGCTGCCCAGCGCCAGTTTCTGCGATGACTCGTTTAGAACCCATCCGTTTAGCGAGCAGGATTTGGCCGATCGCATTATTAATTTTGTGAGCACCTGTATGGTTCAGATCTTCACGCTTCAAGTATATTTTTGCCCCGCCAACCTTTTTCGTTAAATTCTTTGCAAGTGTTAACGGGTTTTCGCGTCCTACATATTCTTTCAGATAATATTTAAACTCCTCAATGAATTCGGGGTCATCCTTATATTTCAGGAATTCCGTTTCTAAAATATCCATTACTTCCTGAAGTTCACCCGGTACAAAGCTTCCGCCGAACTCACCAAAGTATCCCTTGCTCTTAATCTCACTCGTCATACTCTTCTCTACTCCTTTAAAAAGGTATTTTTCTCCACTAGTATATAGTAAGCATTTATACCTTTTCAAACTATTCTGTTTATTTATCCAAAAAGAAGCGTCCCACATCAATGGGACACTCCTTCTCTCTTATACTTCCAATAAATGCGAGCCGTCAAAGAAAAACAAGTAACGGCCGGTTACCTTCTTATTCATTATCCCTTCAACAGCCCGCGTATAAAGCTGAAGCTGCATCCGGTATCGATCGGCAAGAATCTCTTTAGCCCCTTCATACCCGCTGGCAAAACGGCCGGTGATTGTATCCGTTTTATAATCGAGAAGCACAAGACCTTGTTCATCCTCAAAGATACAATCAATTACACCTTGGATTAGGATCTCTTCATCTCCAGCTGCCCAATCGCTGTAAGCTTCCTTTGCAGGCAGCGACATCGTAAATGGCACTTCACGGCGAAGGTTCACGGCCTCTAGCATTCTTTGCCCGATTTCACTGTCAAAGAAATCGACGATCGTCTCAGGGTCCACAGCTTCTTTCTGTTCCTCCGTCAACAGCTCACGTTGAATCAAGTCAACCATCAGTTCCTGAATCGACTGAATGGTAACCTCTTTTGATAAATCAATATGCTGCATGACTAAATGTGTAATCGTACCCCTTTCAGCAGGAGTCAGTGACTTTTCTTGCATGAAAGTCGGCCGCTTCGTGATAGGCCGCTTAAATTTACGCAACAGCTCTGTGGAGCTTTGCTCGTCCTTGAGTTCATATTGACGTTTTAATTCAGAAACGGATTGCTTGGAACGATACACCGTTGCCTCATGCTCGGGGTACTCCCACTCGAGCTGTTCCTTGATATCATCATAAAACTCAGAAACGATATCAACCTTCTCCGATTTCTGGACATGTTCAAGCATTTGCTCTTGAACCAGTGCCTCTTCCTCATCCAGAACAGCAAGCTCTTCACTTGGAATGACCGAAATGGACCAATTCGATGGGTGCGACTCCATTTCCAAGCCAAGACCTGCAGCCCCAAGAGAATCCCGATGCCGGACAAGGGATGGACCAATCCAATCAAGATAACTTTTTGCACCTGCCCGTACATAGTCCTTCAATAGCCAATCTCCATGTGCCGCATTACTTTCCCAGTTTTGCTGCATCTTTTCTGCATCATTGATACTGGCAATCAAATAAAGCTTTTCCTTAGCCCTCGTTAGAGCCACGTAGAGGACACGCATCTCCTCGGCAATTAATTCAAGCTGCTTTTTTTTCTTAAAGGCCAATTGAGGGAGGGATGGATAAGTTATCCGTAATTCGGAATTCACATACTTTGCCGCAAAGCCATAATCCTTATCCAGTAAATAGGGCTTGCGTAAATCCATCATATTGAATTGCTTGGAAAGACCGGCAATGAACACGATCGGGAACTCAAGCCCCTTTGACGAGTGAATCGTCATCAGCCGGACTACATCTTCCTGTTCCCCTAAAGCACGAGCTGCCCCTAAATCATCTCCACGTTCTTGCATCCTTTCTATGAAACGCAAGAAACGGAACAGACCGCGGAAAGAACTTGCTTCATATTGCCTTGCCCTGTCATACAGCGCTCTTAAATTGGCCTGACGCTGTTTTCCGCCCGGCATCCCACCTGCAAAATCATAAAACTGCGTTTCGCGGTATAGCAGCCAGATCAAGTCTGATAATGCCTCCTGCCTGGCAAGCTTTCTCCACGTCACTAGTTTTTTATAAAAAGCAGTGGCCTTTTCATAAAGCCCCGGATGTTCTTCCGGGTCACTCTTTCTGTAAAAATCAGCTAGCGCTTCATAGTAGCTCCCTGTATGGAATAAACGCACCTGTGACATCTCTTCTTCATCCAATCCGACGATGGGTGAACGGAGAACGGATGCCAATGGGATATCCTGTTGCGGATTATCAATCACCTTCAATAGGGAAATCATGATGGCCACTTCGGTCGCTTCAAAATACCCTGTCGACAAATTGGCATAGACTGGAATTCCTTGTTTTTTTAATTCCTCCATGATTTGCGGTGCCCATGGCATCGAACGAAGAAGAATGACCATGTCCCGATAAGTGGCAGATCGGTACTTTTTGGTTTTCGTATCATATATCCGATGCTTTTCGCTTATAGCCTTTTTAATGAGCTTTGCCATTTGCCTTGCTTCGAGCTGCGCTTTTTCAAGCTCCTCGGCCTCAAACCCGCCTTCCGATCCTTCCATTTCAGAATGAGCTTCCGGGTCGGCTGTTCCGTCAATTAAATGGAGTTCGATCGGGTTTGGATCGTCTTCGGGATATGGGGCGCCTTTTTTCAATTGGGCATCTTCATCATAATCAATCTCACCGACAGTAATGCCCATCAACTGTTGAAACAAGAAATTGGTCCCATCGAGAACTTCCTTTCGGCTCCGGAAATTGCGGTTTAAATCAATTTTCAGTCCGGAATCAACACCATCATGGGTAAAACGTGTGTATTTTCCAAGGAAGAGATTCGGTTCCGCAAGCCTGAACCGGTAAATGGACTGCTTGACATCGCCTACCATGAAAAGATTCCCATCATATTCGCCGTCGGCCGTCACAAGTTTTAAAATGGATTCCTGAACCAGGTTAGTATCCTGATATTCATCCACTAGTACCTCTTTGAACTGGTTCCTGTATTCAATGGCTGCCGCTGAGGGCTTTCGTTCACCCTCCACCGTTTCCCCTGTCAAAATTTGTAGACAATAATGTTCCAAATCGGCGAAATCCACCAAGTTCTTTTCTGCTTTTGCAGCAAAGAACCTTTCATCAAACCGTTTAACAAGCATTACAAGTGTATCGACATAACCCTTGAGCTCCCTTATATCCCGTAGGTAGCTTTCCGGTTTCCGGGAAAATAACTCTTCCTGTAACGATTTGATGATCTTCTTGGCCTTATCCCGGTACTTGGTAGCCTCATCAGCAACTTCCTTGATAAAATCTGCACCGGTAAGGCGTTTTGCCGTCCCGAATTTCACGTTTTGGATTTCCTCATAAAGTGCATTCCAGGATTGGTCCTTCACTTCCGAAAGTTTAGCAACCACGGCAAGATCGGCTAAATAGTTTTCAGCCCTTGGTGCCGGTCCCCCAGGGATTTTTGTCAACGCAAGCGAGCGTTCCAATAAATCTCTGGAGGTGTCCAATTGTAAACCAATATCGAACTTCAATGAATCGATAAACGAAAGATCATCAATCCCATCATCATCTGCCAGCTCATACATACTGGCGGCACCATCAAGCCAGCGGTCCGGGTCTGGATTCGATTGCGAAAAATCATGCAGCGATCGAACGATATTCTGAAGTGCATCATCGTTTCGATCGCTAGTGAAAGCATCAACCAAATTAAAGAACTCTTCATTATCACTTTGCCCATACTGCTCCTCGAAAAGCTCTTCCATCACTTCATCACGAAGCAGCTGGATCTCCGTAGAATCTGCAATCCGGAAGCCCGGGTCGATATCCGTCAGATAATAATACTTCCTGATCACCTCTAAACAAAAAGAATGAAGTGTGGAAATCGAAGCACGATTAATCAAGCTCAACTGCTTACGCAAATGCTGTGAATGCGGATTATCATTGATCGCTTTTTCTAATGCCTCACTTATCCGATGACGCATTTCGGCAGCCGAGGCATTTGTGAATGTAACGACGAGCAGTTCATCAACATCGATTGGTTCTTCTTCTGAAATGACTTTTTGAATGATCCGGTTGACCAGCACCGCTGTTTTCCCTGAGCCTGCTGCGGCCGCTACCAGAATGTCCTGATCTTTAGCCCATATCGCCTTCCATTGATCTTCCGTCCAAGTCACGTCTCCTGGCAGAGCAGGAATTTTCGTTTTACTCATCGCTCTCCCCCTCCCCCCTTAATAGCTCAAGAACGTCATTTTGTTTTTTCTGTGTCAAATTCCTGAATTGGTTCTCCTCCAGTGACTGGTCGAATTGGCATACAGATTTAAAGGAACAGAAGGTACACGGCGTTTTTTCCTTTAATTTGTATGGTGTTATATCCACATCACCATCGACAATTCGATCACCAGCCTCCTGATAAATACGGCGCACATGATGATTCAGGAGCGAAAACTCTTCCCTGCTGGCAACTTTGGAAGCCGCAAGGAGCGATCCGTCCTTTTTAAATCCAGCTGGAATGATATCCGACTTACCAGGATTTTCAATATCAAGTGAAGTATCCATCATTTGAATGACATTTGAATGATCCAGTACAAGTCCATTCATTTTAAAACTTTTATAGATTTCTTCTTCAATTTTATCCAAGCTGAGCATTCCCTTTGATTTGACAACGGGATTATGCACATGAAAATATAAAACCCCGGCAGGGATCGCTTCTTTTCCAATAAGCGACTTGGAATGGGTGACGACGATATCAAGGTATGTCAACATCTGCAGCGCGAGTCCATAATATACTTCACTCATGTTCAGTTCCTTTTCACTCGACTTATAATCGAGCACACGCAAATAGACACCCTCATCTTCTTCCGCTTTATCCACGCGGTCGATTCGCCCGACCAATTCCATCTTCGTACCGTTTTTCAATGTGAAAGATAGTGGTGGCAGCTCGCCATTTTTTCCGAATCCGAGTTCTAATCCGATTGGAGCAAAACCGCTCACCTTTGCATGTTCACTTAATACGATCGAGGCCCGTCCAATCACGTGTTCCAGTTTCCTACGTAAATAGTGATGGCGGTTCGTACTTAACAAGATTTGATTTTGAAGTTTAGGAGCAAGTCTCTCCACGGCAATTCTGGCCAGCTCCAAGCATTGTTCCGAAGTCAATGTAGACCAAGGTATATCATGTTCCTTCAAGTAATCGGAAATCATTTTCAACGCTCCATGGAACATCTCTCCTATATCCGGTGCATCCAAACGGAAAATCTGCCGTTCCCTCAATTTCAAGCCATGAGCGGCATAATGGGAAAACGGGCAGCTATTGAACATTTCCATCCTGGATACACTCGTAAGAATGCTCTCACCGTATAATTGCTTACTTGTTTCCTCAGATAATTTCTTTGTCCTATTTTGATAAAAAAGGCTCGATAAAACCTTAGTTGCTGAAGGACCGGCCCTTTCATCATCAATAATGGCATTATACACATCCCACCATAGTGAATGGATTGGATAGTTTCTTTTTTTCAGCTGCAATTGGGCAGCCAGGTACGATAGTGCCACATCATGATTCGCAGCATATTTCACCTGTTCCTCAGCAGGCAGATCGGATGGATCGTTCATATAATACACTTCGGAAACGTTAGGCAATACGTCCCTTACCCGTTTTAAATAGGATGAGGGTAAAAGTGCCTTTCCTTCCTCATCGGCAAGCGGATATGATAAATAAAGTGCCTCAGCAGGCGTAGTGAATGCTTTGTACGCTGTGAACTCCTCATCCAGCAGGCGCACTTTTGAACTTGGGGCAACATCAAGTCCGCCAGCCAGCAGCACATCACGATCACTATCTGAAAAAATTCCGTCAGATACAGCTTTTCCTGGCAAAACCCCTTCGTTCAGGCCGATAACAAAAGCTGTCTTCACATCATCCAGGCGGGATAAATCTAGATTAGCGACCAATACTTGGTCAATTGCCGGCGGTACCAAAGAAAATTCAAGAGATTCCAGACCAGCTTCAATAATTACTGCAAACTGTTTCATGGAGAGCTCTTCCCCGCTCAGCAGTTCAACGAATTGGTCCAATAGGTCGACAACCGCATTCCAAGTTTGCTCATGCTCTCTTGCCGATACCAAATCACCTGCTTCTTCTGCCTCTAGTTTTAGCTTTTCCAATTTTTCCGGCACATGCAATTCTTCAAGATATAGATAAAGGGCTTCACACAATTCCCTGCCATTAGCAGCCTTTTTAACACGTTTTGAGAGCTTCAAGATGGGCTCGGTAAATAATTGCTTCATCTCATTCAACTCTTGCTCAAGCTTCATTTCCTTATCCGTTTGGTTCCGGTCCTCGAGTTCCAGGCCGCGGAAGCGCCTGTAGGTCCAACGTTCTTTGGACGTCCACCTGCTTCCTTTAATGCCGCGGGCCAGCACATAGTTCTCCAGCTTATCTACCTGTTCGCGCATCCTATCATGATTTTTTTGCAGCGGAAATAGAAGCTCCGTCTTGATTGCACGAAATACCGGCTCATAACGCCAATAGCCATTGATGATCTCCAAAGTGGAACGAATCAGTTCAATCAGAGGATGATTCAGCATCGTCCGTTTGGAATCGACGAACAAGGGTATTTGATAATCCCGAAAAACGGTTTGTAAAATATCTGCGTATGCTTCCCCATTACGGACTAAAATCGCAATATCACGGAAACGGTGCTGTTTCTGTCTGACCAGCGACAAGATGTCCCGGGCAACTCCTTCAATCTCAGCTCTGCGGTTAACTGCCTGGGCGATCGTTACATCAGGTGACTGCTCAAACGTTTGTGCAGGACGAATGGCAAAATGAGTTTCCAGGTGATTCAGCCCTGGACTCTTTCCAAACCTTTCCGTCCCTTTTAAGATTCGATCTTCTGAAATCGGTATGCCATTCCTCAATCCAGCCTGATAAAGGTGATGATAAAGATTACCCGTTTGCCTGAACAGCTGCAAATCATCCGGGGCATATTGCCTGTAGGGCTGATCTAACGTCAGTGAGATCGTTACACTCCTGCACAGCTTCATCATTTCTTCCACAATCAATAATTCCTGTGGAGTCAAGCTATAAAAACCATCGATGTATATATCCGCATTCCTTATATATGAAGACTCTGGCATTTTCTCGATCAGCAAAGTGAAATAGTCTTCGGAATCTAAATATTTGTTGACCATTTCATCCTCAAAAGCCTGATAGACCAATTCAAGATCATGCAGTTTATCCTGAATGCCGCTGCCGGCCTGTGAGGTTTCTTGCAAATAGTTTTGAATGTCATCAGGTTGGATGCAATACTGCTTGAACTCGGCCAGCATTAGCTCCATCTGTGCAATGAACCCCTGCTTATCAGCAGATCGACGAAACATCTTTAACTCTTCCTTTTTATCTTCCATGATCTTCCGTATCAACATATTGACGCCGACACTGTCCAAATGCAGCCGGCTCATCCCCCCGGTTTCCTGAAGGACGCGCCATGCAAGCCTGCTAAAACTGAAAACCTGTGTCCGGATCATTCCGGCAAGGCCTGGTGTTTTAATTAATTTATATTCAGATAGAAACGTCATCTGATCAGGAACGAGGTAGATAATTGGATTTCCTTCGGGATCTTCTGCCAATTTGGAGCGGATTTCGTCCAATATATTCGAAGTTTTCCCTGCACCCGATCTTCCCAGTAAAAAACGGAGTGACATCTCTTTTTCCCCCTTACAACATAATATCTAGACCCATCATACCAGAAATACTTTCGTCTTTATGACTAGGTTTCTGTTTCCAATTAGATTTACTTTCTATTATTTTACCGTTTCCCTTTAAAAAACACCAATCGTACGTTCGCGTTTTCCCCCAAAAGAAAAAGCCCACATAATTTTGGGGCTTCCACAATCATTCACCTGTAAATTTAAAATTGAAATCATTGACCGGCCAATATCGAACATCCACTTTACCGACAACATTTTCAACCGGTATATAACCAAAATGACGGCTGTCAGCACTTTCAAGACGGTTATCACCCATGACAAAAAGCTTACCCTCCGGAACTTTGGTCATGTCCGTCAATTCTTTTAATGTAAAATCACCTGTAAAATCCTGTTCCGGGAAACCTTCCTTGAATTTCTCAAGATAAGGCTCATCCACTTTTTCACCATTTACGTAAAGCCAATCATCTTTATAACGAATTCGGTCACCTGCAATCCCTATGACTCGCTTAACATAATCTTCTTGTGAATTAGCATGAAAAACAATAATGTCAAAACGGTTGATATCATGAATCCGGTAATTGATTTTATTCACGACAAGTTTATTTCCATCTTCAAGGGTCGGCTGCATCGACTTCCCTTCAACATCATAGCTTGAAAAGAGAAATGTACGGATTAAGATGTAAATAACAAAAGCTATCATCGCTGGTTTTATCCAATCGGATAAAGAATTCTTGTTTGTTTTTTCCATCTAGTTCAACCCCTACTGCATTTATATATTAATTTATTGTCCTTCTTCTCTCTTCATGCTTTTATTTAGCCTAACTTCCAGTCTTTTTCCCACATACCATAGGATAAAGATGACGATTCCGATAATGATCGTTCGCACAGGCTTATGAATTAATGATACTAAATCGTAACCTACGAAGCTGATCGTAAAAATCATCACCGCTTTCCCACCCACTACTGCAAGTCCATATTGCAGGGTACTGACTTTTGAAAGTCCTGCCACGATATTAACGATAGCCGAGGGTGTAAAAGGGAAGCAGAGTAATATGAACAAAGGACCGAATCCATGGCTCTCAACCCAAACCATCAACCTCTGCACCTGTTTATGCTTTTGCAAAAATCGGAAAAACCTCATTTGACCATATCTTCTAATAATCCAAAAGATCAAAAAAGACCCCGCTACCGCACCAATCCAAGAAAATAAAAATCCCCACCAGAGACCAAAAGCCGTTGCATTAGCAAGCACGAACACCACTAAGGGCAAAAAAGGCAAAAATGCTTCCAGCATCGGCAGCAAGATCCCAGGAATTGGACCGAATGAGCGATATTGCTGAATAAGTGCCGATATATGATCAAGTGTAAACCACTCACGTATAGTATCCAAATCCATAATTATCTCCCTCGACATGCTGCCATCATTGCAGCATAAACTTATTAAAAACTGTTTATTTTAGATATATCACTTTCCCCTGAAATTGCAAGAATTATTATCCATATATCTTCATACTTTCCCTATCTCCGGAAAACATAATCTTGTTAACGAATATTTCTTGATTTATCAAAACTGCTTGCATATACACTGAAAATACATTAGGATAAAAAACAGAACAGATGTTCTTATTTTGCAGAATTTACATACTATTATTAAAAACGCGCTATTTTAGAAAGGGGCGGTCATGATGACCCGCATTCCAGAAGATGACCGAAATATGATTGAAAAAGCCATCTACCTCCCTATGGTTATTACAGTCTTAAACCGGGATCTCAAGGTCATCGAAATTAGTCCGTTTAAATTAAAAAGGCCCTATTCGGAGCTAGTCGAACATATTTTAAAAGTGGTTCAAGACGAACTTGCCGAGGTGCGGCGCTATTTGCGCAAGGAGAATATTAAGGTTAGTGAAATCAAACGCGATGAATCCTTCACGATGTATTGTTTTTTATATAAAGGATACGAGGAACATCATAATTATTTCAATCCCCGCCTTCGCAACAAAACTGAAGACTTGTTATGTTATTACTTTTTCGAAAAAAACCACCGTTCAAGGAATTAGCGGGTGCAGGCATCCATGTATGTGGATGTTTGGAGCCTTAGATCATCCAGTATCTTATATGAGAAGGTTAAGCTTAATCAGTCAATATATGAATTAACGTAACGGAATGTTTCGGTTAAGAATAAGCTATAATGTTTTTTATTTGGAACTTTATCAGCAAATGATATTCCATCGAGTAAATTTGATTTTCTGATTTTAACTACACTCTGTAAATGCTTCTTGATTAATTGCTAACGTATTTAATTATATCCAATCATAGCAACATTTTACTAATATATGGTGAACAATCTATTAGATCTAATTGGAATAGCAGAAAGTATTTTGTCTAAACACAGTATATTGCACCAATTTTCATTTTGAAAACTTTTGTTAAAGAGATTTATCCAGAAGAAACACATAACAAAGAAGACGGAAAGTACAGACCTCCCGAATAGTTAGCGGAAAGATAATAAGGGTTACATAGAGACAGAAATTATACAATGGGGTCAAAAAAAGAGAAAAATTTCATAACATATAAATCTTTATACCCTTATATTGATTTACGGCATGTCGCTTTAAAATGATATACGAATGCTATGAAGTGCAGTCCAAATAAAGTCGGGGGAAATTATGAAAAAGAGTAGCCTTATAATAAATTCTATACTTGGATATATTGCAATAGGGGTATTCGTTATTGGTTATATTAGAAGTATACCGGTATATAACTATACAATTCTAGGTTTTGAAGCAGATTACATTATTCTTACATTAGGAACGTCTTTCATTTTTGGATATATATATTACCTTGAGAAGCAATTAAAGGTCCCCCAAAAGGCACTTTTTATTGGGAGAGCATGTTTTTTTATCACTTTAATAGGTAGTTTCATTTTAGAAGTGATTTGAAATTCAGCATTCTCTCACCTCTATTTCTGAACCATTTGAGAGAAGAAGTCTCTGAAACATAAAAAAAGAAATTCAAGATTTAATGGATGAGCTATTTGAAGATTAATTCTGATGCCCTTCTCATATGAGAAGGGCTTTTGGTTGTGACTTTTGCTAAAGCAAACATTGATATGATTGATCGTATGAAAGAATCATTCCATTATCCGCCTGTAGAATATCATCTCCTCCACCATATTAAAAACTCAGATACATTCCCCTTCTTCACCAGCGACAATCCATCATAAATACCCAGGATCATTTTACCTAACCACGATTCTGATGCCTGCTTCCTTTTTTTATCACAAAGAAAATTATGTCCAAATCCCCATTTTTCGAATTACACATGGTAAATTATTATTTGGAGGGGAAAAATGAAGAAAATAAATATTCTACTGGTTGCTGTTCTTGTTTTGTCTTTATTCACTGGACTTAAAACAACTGAGGCAGCCTCAAATGTGAAGGTACATTTCATCAATGTTGGACAAGGAGATGCCATCCTTATTCAAACCGGTAACGAAAACGTTTTAATTGATGGCGGCGGTAAAGGAAAGGGCGACGAAGTTGTAGCCTACCTAAAAAAGCAAAAGGTGAAAACACTTAATGCATTAGTATCCACTCACCCAGATGCGGATCATGTGGGCGGTCTGGCTTATGTGATTAAATCGCTTAATGTAAAATCTGTGTATGCCCCTAAAGTTTCTCATACTACCCAGGCATATAAAGACTTTTTAACGGCTGTTAAGCAGAAGAAGCTTACAATAAAAAAAGCGCAGACTGGCGTGGAAATCAACACTAAAGCTAAGGATAATTCCCTTAAATTCATTGCACCTGTTAAAGAATATGCCAAGTCTGACTTAAATAATTGGAGTGCAGTCCTTTTACTTAAACACGACAAAAAAACATTCTTGTTTACAGGTGATGCTGAAGAAAAATCAGAGACAGATATGCTGGCTAAAAAACTGGTACCAAGTGTGGATGTACTTAAAGTCGGCCATCATGGTGCAAAAACATCAACTAGTTCAGCATTCATTAACAAAACAAAACCGAAATACGCTGTAATCAGTGTAGGAAAAAATGGCTATGGGCATCCTACTTCCACTGTTATAAAACGGTTGAATTCAGTGAAGGCCAAAACTTATCGCACAGATAAATCAGGTAACATTATTTTTACTTCTACAGGTCAGAAAATTACTGTAAAGACGGTGAAATAAATGGTACAAGGTATTATTGACCGCTTCGAAGGAAAGATCGCTGTCGTTGAAATCGATGGTGGTGACATGAAGGATTTTCCTAAAAGCGCTCTCCCCAAGGGAGCAAAAGTAGGAGATATGCTGATTATCGATGGAGATACCATCACCATTTCCAAAGAGGGCACTGAGAAGTTAAGAAAAGAAATTGACGATCTAATGGATGAATTATTTGAAGATTAATTCCTGGGCCCTTCTTTAATAAGAAGGGCTTGCTTTAATTTTGAATGTCTAACGCGGTATATACTTTGACATTACCTCTGAAGCCTTGACCCCGTTTGCTTCGGTGAACAGATAGAATGATTTCCTCTTTGTTTCCTCAATCCTCTGGATCAATTTCGTTTTTAAAAACGAAGTCCGGTGCAGCTGGTTTTCAAAAGAACTGCATGATACTGCTATATCGATGGTTTGTCTATTCCTGAATGTGATGGTAGTATGTTTGGAATCCAGGCGATCATAGGATACCACATGCTCATGTGATAACCAGATGCATTGAGGACGCAACGGAGATGTAGTGGGAAAGAAGAAAATCGAACTGGTCGGATCGATCGCAATAGGTGCTTTATGTGTGATGTTTATAAGCTGTTTTGTGCCTTGCTTGCGTCCTTCATAACTTGATCCGAAAAACTCACAGCTTTTCTTTATTATTTCCAAAGGTTTAAACGGGGATATGAACTCGTCCTCCATTTCAACTATACGGGCATATATTTTACTGCCGTAATTGATTGGCGAAACCATCAATGTATGTGGCGTGATTTCATATTCCTCGATGATTCCCTGATTGTTTTCCTTCATTTTTAATCCACCTCTTCCTCATTGCTAAACATCGCTTTTACTTTACCAAAGCTTATGCCCTTAATTGCTTGTACCCTTCCATTCCCCATTGCCGAAGAAAAGTGAATGGAGATAGTAAATGTATGTTAAATTACTCACTATAATAGCACAACCCTTGAACATAAAAAGTAAGTTCACAAAGAATTAAAAATTCTTTTATATAGTGGCTTTTTCTTCATATAAACGACACATTCTCTATTAATATTTAAATTTTTTAAATTTTCAGTTGATTTTATCCACTCAAATCCATATAATAATAAAAAGGGTCAGGGGTGGTAACTTTGAAAAATGAAAAATCTTATTCAGAGTCAGTGAAGTCCTTATCAATGAGCGAAATGAAAAACGATGCCGTGGTTCAGGAAATGTTAATTGATATGATTATTCAGGAAGCCGTCCTTACTACCAAAAAGAATATCCTTGCAAAACAGATCGATGAAGCCTTGGATAAGAAAAACAAACCTTTATTCTTAAAACTAAGTTCTGAAATGAACGTTTTACTAAAACAGTTTGGAAATTAAAATGCATGATTTAAAAAAAGCCTAATGATCAAAAAAGCCTCCCATAATGTTGGGAGGCTTTTCTAATTATCATCACTCTTTATGAAACATCCCCATGACCTCGGATGTTTCGGTAATATTGACAAAAGCATTCGGATCAACTTCTTTTATCATCGTTTTTACATCGGTTAACTGATAACGTGTAATGACTGTCATCATTACTTTACTCTTTTCTCCTGAATATGCACCTTCACCATCCATGACTGTAATACCACGATATAGGTTGGTCAGGAGCTTCGTTTTCATTTCGTCACTCTTTTTGGTCACGATCATCAATGTTAATTTAATGTGATTGGAATGGATCGTATCGATCACCTTTCCTGCTGCATAAATTGAAATCAGCGTATATAATGCGGCATCCCAACCGAAGATGAAGCCTGAGATAACCACCACAACTGCATTCATCACCGAAAGCAATGTACCAAGCGGAAAGTCGCTCTTCTTAGCCAATAGCATGGCAATGATGTCAAAGCCGCCCGAAGACCCCGAAGCGCGAAAGACGATGCCTATACCGATTCCCGATATGATTCCGCCAAATAAAGAAGACAAAATCGGTTCAGTGGAAATTCCGTGAACTGGAATGAGATATAAACTGACGGAAATCACGACAACTGATAATATCGTATAGGTGATAAAGCGTCTCCCTAATTTCAGGTATCCAAGAATCAGCAATGGCAGGTTCATCAGAAAATTCAATATCCCTGTGTTGACCGGGGTGATGATTCCGAACATAATCGCAAGCCCACTAAGTCCGCTGCTTAAAATTAAATGTGGTATCAAAAATAAGTTGTAGGCTACTGCCACAAGCACTGAGCCTATAGTGATGAAAAGTACATTATACATATCCGATCTCCTTAAAACGAACTGGGAATTTAATTTATTATAGTAGAGAACCTAAGATTTTTAAAAATAATAGTTTTTTCTGAAAACAACTACAAACTTCCACTTTCCGAAGAAAAAAAGCCAGCTGGTATTCAGCTGGCTTTCAATCACCCTTTGTATCTGCGTTTTCAACAGTTGAAATCCGTTCGAGCATGGTTGGATGGGAATACCTCAGCCATTTAACCAGGAATGGCGGGTTGACCTGACTCAAACCCGACCTCGTGAGTTCCTGGAAAGTCGTGATTGCTGATTCTTTATCCCCGGTCATTTCAATGGCGTAACGGTCAGCCCTTGTTTCTTGATATCTGGAAACATAATTGGACAGCGGACTCGAAGCAAAGAGCAGCACAGACGTTATTAAGAGAAATAATGGAAGAGATGATATGCTGTCAACCGAACGGACCTTTAACAGGTGGCCCCAGCGTCTAATGATAAAATTCATTATTTTCGATGTCAGCCACAAACCGATTAAAGTCAGTCCTAAATAACCTGCAATCCCTATATAAATGTGCTTTTCCACATAATGAGCCATTTCATGTGCCATGATAAAAAGGATTTCATCTTCCTTCAGTTTGTTCAGAGTCGTATCCCAAAGAACTATTCTTGAGTTGGAACCTATGCCGGTCACGTATGCATTCAAGGCATTTGTCTTTTCCGCCATATTTACTTCATACACATGTTCAGCCGGAATTTCAGCCTGTGACGCAAGTGCCAATATTTCCGTTTCCAGCTCTTTATTTTTTAGCGGGTAGAATTCATTGTACAGCGGATCAATCACTACAGGCTGAACAAACATCAGGAACAAGGTAAATGGAATGGACAACATCCAGGCATAGAGCCACCACTTCTTCACACTTTTCTTCATTAACCAATATAAAACGGAAACGATAATGAACATCATCCCAAAATTCACCCAGAATTCGATGACTCCATCCTTCATCCACGAGGTAAAACTTTGTGTACTTATATGGTAACTTTTGCTCATCCGATATCCAATGAAACTGATTGGAAACAGTGCCAGGTAAGAAATAACGGAAAGCCAGAATAAGTAAATGCCCGTTCTGATCGCTTTCCTTCTCGAGACCGCCTTTGACGACATTTCAAATGCTTTTGATAAACCAAATAGTAAAATGAAGAAATACAGCAGCCATTCATATGGCGTGGATACGAAAAAAATGAAATTCCGCAGCCCTGAATATTCTTCGCTAAGCTTTAGTTCCCTTGCATTCAGGAATGTTGCAGGATCTGCTGCAGTTCCACGCAAAGCTTCGGGAATGGAGGTATCAGCTCCATAAAAAATATACCAATACATCGCTGCTGCATAAAGGATATATAATAGAATCGCTCTGCCAGCCCATTTTCTGACCATGATGCCCCTCCTTAAACCGAATCTCCCTCTTAATAGTTTAATCCAAAATGGACAGGTTAGAACCGCATTTACCTTCTATATATTTATTCTTTTCAATCTCCATCATTTTCTTGATTCTTTATTATCCACCAGGCGGAATGATGCATATGCAGAGGCATTTTTAAAAAGCTGAGGGCTGGGTGGGTTAAACGATTTTGTCTCTCTGCCGCTACCTAATTGTTTTGGAATGTGACTCCGATAAAGGATCCGTGAAAACGATTAACGGGGGGACGGACATGAGTAAGTCATCCCTTCATCCCGCTATTTTGAAAGCTATACAAAAGCGCAATAAGCTCCGGTCGATTATTAACATTCAGTTTTCTGTAAATCCGGCTTATATAGTTTTTTACCGTGCCGATGGATAGAAAAAGTTTTTTTGAAATTTGCTGATTCGTTTCCCCTTGGGTTATCAGGATAAGCAGTTCATACTCGCGTTTGGAAAAGGCCCCCAATTTTTCGATTGCCTTATCCAAAGTTACTGGTGATCTTTCAACATTCTGCTGCAGCTTCTTCATTAATATTGATTTTATTGAGGCAGGATAGACTATTTGACCATTGGCACATTGACGGATTGCCGACAGCACTTGTTTCATTCCGCCACCCTGTAACACATAACCTGCTGCACCATGGCATATCGCTTCGATAAGATAATGATCTTCTGAATAGGCAGTAAAAATGACGAAAGGAGTAAATGGGTGTTTTTCCTTTAGGATTGGCATGACTTCCTGTCCATACTTCCCTGATGACCGGGCATCAATAAGAATGGCATCTGGCATGACTGATGGTCTATGATCAGAATCAAGAAGGTCCATTTCATTTCCGGTTATCCCTATGACCTTAATGTCTTCTTCATTTTCGATGATTCCCTCAAGTCCTCCCTGACCACCATATATCATTAGCTTAATCGACTTCATAACTTCACCTGTTCTTTTCATTATTTGTTATTAATCCGATCGTTTTTATAATTTCCCGCAGCGAAATAGTTCTAATGGTCTATATTTTACATCATTAATTCACCTGATAACAAATTTAAACTGTAAAATACTTTAATTAAATATGCTCCTCCTGACATAAAAAGGCTATCAACCCGTTTGCCTTCAGGATGATAGCCTTTTTCTTTGTTCCTCATCTATGAGCGTATCAAGTTTCATGATGCTCTCCTTTGCCCGTGGAAAATCAATTTTGCGATAATGGTGTTTTCCACCTTCTTCTTCATCTTTTTCGTCGGCCCATTTGACGACTTGCTGAAGCGGTGTACGAATAATATCATTTGAAGGTAAGAACGAATCGGTGTGAAATAAGATGGCGAGGGAAATGGTCTTTGCCTTAATCGGGTTTTCTCCCAAGCGGATTAACAGTTTATGTGCTCGTTCTGCACCTTTTATGGGGTGAATATCATTTTGTTTATACAGATCATAATCCCATTTACCATTGCGATACCAGGTGAAATGACCCATATCATGCAAAAGTCCAGCTTTAGCAGCAATATCAGGGTCGACATTATATTCGTTTGCTAAGTGAAAAGCATGGTATGCTACCGCAATCGCATGTGACAGCCCTGAACGGTTCAAGTATTTTTGAGCAATGGGATGTGTAAAAATATCCAAAAGCTTTACATCTCTCATCTAACCCCTCCTTACAATTATGTGGAAATTTTTAATGACTATCATAACTCTTTTCTAAACAAGAATCAAGGTTTTAAGTTTCTCCGATATATTTTATGCAGCTTGATACACTTTGGTTGTACAAAAAAAGGACCATTGCCGGTTATAGGCAATGATCGATCAATGAATTCAGTTTTGCAGTACATGGTTTTTCAAAGAGCGTCGTAAAATTTTACCTGTCGCGTTTTTTGGAAGTTCATCCAAAAACTCAATTTTTGCCGGCACCTTATATTTGGCCAAGTGTTCCATGCAATAGGAAAGCAGTTCTTCCTCGGTCAATGCATTGTTTTTCTTTACCACAAAGCATTTAACCACTTCCCCCTGATTGGGATCGGGAACGCCTATGGCAGCCGCCTCAACTACTTCAGGATGGGCATACAGAACCTCCTCCACTTCACGTGGATAGACATTATAGCCACCGACGATAATAAGCTCCTTTTTACGATCTACAATGAAAAAATAGCCTTCATCATCCATCCTGGCTAAATCGCCTGTATATAACCAGCCATCTTTCAAGACAGCGGCTGATTCTTCAGGCATTTTATAATACCCTTTCATTACATTCGGACCTCTGACAATCAATTCCCCTACCCCATTGATCGGCACTTCTTCTCCAAGCTCATTGACCACTTTGTTTTCCACCCTAAGGATGGAGGTTCCGATGGATCCCGCCTTCCTTGGACGATCCAAAGGATTGAAGCAGGTAACAGGAGAAGCTTCGGATAGGCCATATCCTTCTGAAACCCTGACATTAAATTTCCGCTCGAATGATTCAAGCAAAGACACCGGCATGGCGGATCCGCCCGATATGCAAATGCGTAACGACTTTAAAGCATCTTCTTTCGCATCTGGATATTGGAAAAGAAAGTTATACATCGTAGGCACTCCAGCAAAAACGGTCGCATCATATTTTTTGATTTGCCTGAATATTTCCTTTGGACTGAATTGCGGGACAATTAAAAGCGTACCTCCGCTTATCAATGGGGCATTCACAACTACCGTTAAACTGAAAACATGGAACATTGGCAATGTCGTAATGACACGGTCACTTTCCGTGATTCTTAAATATTCACCAATATCATGTGCATTGGAGTAGATATTGGTATGTGTGAGCATGGCCCCCTTTGGTTTCCCCGTTGTTCCCGAAGTATAGAGTATGATTGCCGTATCTTCAGGATCCAGTTCTGGACCTTTAAAGCCTTCATCCCCCGATTCGATCATTTTTGTAAACGATTTCATTTTTGGGTAGATGTTAAATTTGCTAATATCCCCATTATCAGGCTGCGTTTCACAAATCACATATTGTTCTACGCTTGAGAGAATCGGGTTCATTTTCTCAAGTAAGGGTAAAAGCTTATCTAATGCCACAACAACCTTTACATCGCCATTATTCAGGATATAACCAATCTCGTCAGGTGTGTAAATTGGATTGACGGGAATTACGGTCGCCCCTGCTCGCATAGCTCCATACAACGAAATGATGAAATGTGGAGAGTTGCCTAATAGCAGCGCAATGTTATCACCCTTTGAAACACCAAGCCTATGTAATTCGTCTGCGAACTTCGTAACGGCTTTATCCAATTCCCCATATGAAGTGGATTGATCCATAAAGTAATATGCTGGCTTACCTGCCTTTTTTAAAGCCATTTGATGAAGCTGTTCAGATAAATTCATCTTTCTCCCTCCCCTGCAAATAGCATGAATGAATAGTCATTCATTTTTATGGTAAACTAAATACATTTTTATTATATTAAAAGAATGCGATCACAGCAACAATTTTATCCATATTCCAGCAATTACTGTCATTATCAGGAACAAAAGCCGTCCCATTAAGTCGGGACGGCTTTTCAGGCTTAATATATTAAAGCCAATATTTCTTCTTTCGTTACATTGCCAAAATAATGACGAACATCAATCTCATCTAGTACCCTGCTGATTGCTTCCTTTTCATAGCGTATTCCAGTAAGCTTTTGTTCAATATCCGTAACCTCTCCGACCCCGAAGAAATCGCCGTAGATTTTACAATTTTCAATGATTCCCCTGTTCACTTCAAGGCGGATATCAACAGATCCCACAGGGAATCTTTGTGAGTTTTGCAAGTTGAATTTAGGTGATTTCCCGTAATTCCACTCCCAGTTTTGATATCTTTCTTCCGAGATTTCGTGAATTTTCTCCCAATCCGTCTCGGTTAAAACATACTCTGTTACCTTTCCGCTCTCTTTGAAAATATTTTGCAGAAGGAATGAACGGAATTCTTCAACAGACATCGGTTCTTTTAGGAAATCGGCAATATTACCGACACGGCTTCTTATCGATTTAATCCCTTTGGACTCGATTTTATCTTTTTTCACTTTTAAAGCGGATACAATGTGATCCATTTCTGATTGAAACAGCAATGTCCCATGACTGAACATCCTGCCCTTAGTTGAGAACATCGCGTTTCCCGAAATCTTCTTTCCTTCAGCCAGAATATCGTTACGACCACTCAATTCAGCATGTATTCCTAGTTTCTCGAGCGTTTCCACGACAGGCTGGGTGAATTTCTTAAAGTTATGGAAACTATCCCCATCATCTCTCGTAATGAAGCTGAAATTGAGATTCCCTAGGTCATGATAAACCGCTCCACCCCCGGAAAGGCGGCGAACAACTGTAATGCCATTTCCATCTACATAATCGGAATTGATTTCTTCAATCGTATTTTGATTCCTTCCTATGATGATTGAAGGACGATTAATGTAAAATAGAAGATAGGTTTCATCTATATTTAAATGTTTAAGCGCATATTCTTCGATGGCCAGATTAATTCTTGGATCTGTAATTCCCTTATTATCAATAAAAAGCACAGTTGTTCCTCCTTGTAGACTTCATATCCCCGATGTTTCATTTATAGTTGAAATTCAAGATTGGTTTTGGCTACAGCTATTTCTCTTTTGAATACCTCGGATGCTTCTTTTTTCAGTTGATCAAGATTCCCATAATGCGGGAGGTGAGTTAACAGCAAAAGCTGGACGTCAGCCTTTTCTGCCAGCATGCCCGCTTCCCTTGCCGTCATATGCCCCGCCTTTGACCCATCCATATCACTGTAAAAGTTACTTTCACATAATAAAACATTTGCGTCTTTAGCGAAATCTGCAAGCTCATCCATATATGAACTGTCCCCTGTGTAAACTATCGAATGATTTTCAGCTTCAATCCTCATTGCAAAACACGGTACTGGATGTTTCGTTTTCATGAACGTAAATTTACACGGTCCAATGGTTAAGGGTTGATCAGCAGAGAAAGCTATCCCCTTTGTCACGTCTTTATAAGTTAACTTACCAAATTCGACTTCGTCTAAATCATGACCATAAATAGGAATGATCCTTTTTTCGCTGCCCAATATCTGCTGTATGAACGCAGCGTGCTGCAGTACACCAATATCCGCTACATGATCCGGATGATAGTGGGATAATACAACTGCACCAAGATCCTCCGGCTTCATATGGTTTTGCAGCTGTGATAGAACACCGCTGCCACAATCAAGCAGAATGCGAAAATCTTCATATTCAAGCAAATAGCCGGAACTTGCCTCATTTTTAGCTGGATAACCGCCCCAGCAGCCAATTACGGTGATTTTCATGCTTAGGCACTCCTTTTTTTCTCTCAATGACTTCCCCATTAATATAAACTATTCTTGCCCTTATTTCACCTTTTTTACTTATGTTATAAAACATTCATTGACATTTAAAATCTGTTATAATACAATAAAACCATAGAAAAGCGAATAATAAAAAAATTCAGGAGATGATTTCATGCTTCAAAGTAGCGTTGAGTTCTTTAAAAACCTGCCACCGAAACAATGCACGGAATGCGGAAAAAAAATTGAAGAACAGCACGAATGTTATGGAAACCACTGTGATCATTGCCTATCTGGAGAGTAGTTGTCCTGTGTTTCACCATCCGCTTCCCAAATAGCAGGATGAATTCATATATGGTTCGGTTTCGCAGCTGAAAACCCGAAATAAAAAGAAGAGGTACCGAACGGTATCTCTTCTTTTTATTTCGGGTTCATTGCATTTGAGCAAAAAAAATAGAATTATCACGTAACGGATAATCCTTTGAATAAATATATTTTAAATAGTTCAGCAATTTCCTCTTTCTCTAATGGGGCATGGTTCCTTTCCCAATCAAAAATCAGTGCTAGGTACATCTTTAGCATCAGGAATGCTGTTATCTCTGGATCGCAAGGCTGTATATAGCCCTTATCAATCGCTATTTTTAGTTTTTCCTTAATGTAGGAGACAATGGCTTCTTCCATTTCATTAACCATTTCCTGAACGGCCGGCGTCCCAATTTCGCGCTCTTCCTGAAGAAGTTTCAAAGATAATTGATGTTCCTGCCTGAACTCCAGAATTCGATAAACGGCCCGATGCAGGTTTTCAAAAAAGGAAAGTTGGTCATCCAAAGATTGTTCCGCCTCATATTTCATTTCCTCTATCAACCGCTGAACGATTTCTTTAAACAGCTCTTCTTTATTTTTATAAAAGGTATAAATGGTCCCTTTTCCCACATTGGCAATTTTAGCGACTTGATCCATCGTCGTTGCCTTATATCCAAAAAGTGAAAACGACTTGGTCGCAGCTTCTAAAATTAATTTTTTACGATCAACAGACATTTCCCACCTCAATCCTGACCAAACGGACAAAACAGTCATTATGTTCAACGATATCATACCAAAAATTTTCAGTCTTTTCAATTATATTTTCAATTACTTATAGAAACAATGGCCATCCTCATTACTGGACAGCCACTTTTTCGAGTATTCATTTAAATCACCAAGGTCAAGTAAAAAGAAAGCGGCGCTTTTCCAGTTGTACAACATCTTTCAACTTCACATGTAAATATGTAGAGCACATTGCAAACATTGTTAAACTACTTTCTCCTATTGACTGATCACTTTTCCTGTAATCTGTTTAAAATGATTGTTGCCAAAGCATCGATGAATTCAGGTTTAACATTGGGCATATCCGGCCTATAGTAGCCTGCACCAATCTCTTCCATCACAACCTTACATTCATAATCGTTATCATAAAGGACTTCAAGGTGCTCGGCAACAAAGCCGACAGGAATATAAATGAAAGCTTTATAACCTTTTGCTTGATGAAGATCTCTGGTTAAATCCTGTACATCAGGTCCCAACCATGGTTCAGGTGTTTGTCCAGCGCTTTGCCAGCCTACTGCATAATTGCTAACCCCTGCGCCTTCAGCGATCATGTCTGCCGTTTCTTTCAGTTGATTTGGATACGGATCTCCCGATTGCAGGATTTTTTCAGGGAGGCTATGTGCCGACACAATCAAAGCGAAATTATCGCGTTCTTCCGAGGTCATTTTCCCGATTACTTCTTTTACTTGGTCTACCCAATATTGGATGAATTTTGGCTCATCATACCAGCTTTCAACGGAAGTGATGGTGAGGTTCCCCAATTTAGCTGCTTCATCCTGGGCACGTCCATTATAAGACTTCACGCTGAATGTGGAAAAATGCGGAGCCAATACTATACTGACCGCTTCTTTGATTCCATCTTCATGCATTTGTTTCACTGCGTCTTCAACAAAAGGTTCAATATGTTTCAGTCCAAGATATGCCTTGAATTCAACTTCCTCCTGAACGGAATTCAATTTCTTTTCAAGCGCTTCAGCTTGTCCTGCCGTTATTTTTGCAAGCGGGGATAATCCACCAATCGCTTCATATCTGCCCTTTAGGTCGGCAATCAATTCGTCGCTTGGCCGTCTCCCATGACGAATATGTGTATAATACCTTTCAATATCCTCTTCAGTGTATGGAGTACCATAAGCCATGACTAAAAGGCCCATTTTTTTTCTTGACATGAAGTTACACCTCTTTTAAAGATTTCGTTCTTTTATTGTGCATCCAATAAAGGAGTTTTAGCAAATGGTTCGCTCACCTTACTTCATTTTTGATGAATATTCATGAATGAAAGCAGTCAGCCTCTTCAGTGTATCCGGATTTACGGACGGGAAAACCCCATGACCAAGATTAAAGATGTAGCCGTCCTGCTCCATGCCCTGATCCAGGATCCTTTTCGTCCGTTCTTCTATAACATCCCATGAAGATAATAGCAGGGCAGGATCTAGATTACCTTGTACCGTTTTCTGGATTCCCATTTGTCTTGCTTCTTTAATTGGCAGTCTCCAATCAAGCCCGACTACATCAATCGGAAGATCATTCCACTCAAGTGCCAAGTGACTTGCGCCGACCCCGAACATGATTAGCGGTACATTTTCTTCACGCAATGATGAAAAGATACGAGTCATGATCGGCTTGATGAATACGCGGTAATCTTCAACATTCAAAGCACCCACCCAGGAATCAAAGATTTGGATGGCTTTAACGCCGGCTTTGATTTGCGACTTGACATAGATGATGATCATATCCGCTAACTTATCCATTAATGCAAACCATGCCTTTGGCTCAGTATACATGAAAGCTTTCGTCTTATTGTAGTTTTTGGAGGGGCCGCCTTCAATCATGTATGAAGCAATGGTGAACGGAGCCCCGGAGAAACCGATCAAAGGAACGGACAATTGCTCCGTGGTCAATAATTTAATCGTGTCCAACACATATGGGATGTCTTTCTCTGGATTCAATTCACCTAATTTTTCAACATCTGATACCGATTGGATCGGATTGGATATGACCGGACCGATTCCGGACTTAATCTCAACATCGACACCAATGGCTGGTAGCGGTGTCATTATATCTTTATATAAAATCGCAGCGTCTACATCATATTGCTCGACTGGCAATCTAGTTACATAAGCGCATAATTCCGGCTGATGAGTAATTTCAAAAAGAGAGTACTTCTCTTTCAATTTACGGTATTCCGGCTGTGAACGGCCGGCCTGACGCATATACCAAACAGGCACATGATCCTTTTTCTCTCCTCTCGCAGCTTTTAAGAATGTATCATTCGTAATTTCCTTAGACATTAATATCCACCTTTCAAGCAATCACGTTTCTATTTTTATTCATTACCTACATAGAATATCAGAAGGATGTTGAATTTCAAATCGAATCTCCTTAAACTATAGCTTTTTCTATAATAGAAGTATAGCCAACCTATATATTTGTCAGAAAATCGACGTTTTTATAAATATCTTACCGGTTTACAAGCCTAATGGTTAGTTTGGAAATGGTAAAAGCACTATTCATTGGGTAAAATGGGTATACAGGTTCTATATAGAAATTGGAGGGGAATTTATGAATGTATTCATCACATCAGGCACTTTCGATTTTTTAAAAATCAAAAAAGATAAGCACCCGAATGAAAAAATATTACTTATGCAAAATCCTGACACTGCAGTACTTTTACATGAAACAACAGGTAAAACGATCTTCAGCTCTCCACGTAAGTATGAAGTAGTTGATGGGAAAGGAAACCTTCAGGATCATGGGTATGTAGTCATGAACAATATCCCTGTAAGTGAAGAAGGAAGGCCGGTATTCGAACATCGTTTTAAAAACAGGGCCGGATTCATTGAAAATGAACCAGGTTTCGTCGCACTTCGTGTCCTGCGGCCAATCAATTCTGAAACTTATGTAATTCTAACGATTTGGGAGAAACAAGCTGATTTCCTGAACTGGAAGAATTCCGGTTCCTTTAAGATGGCGCATAACAGCGACTCCAAAGCTCCCGTTACGAATTCCAGCCAGAAGATGTTTTCGGGTGAAGCCTATGTTACTCAATATACATTGGTGAAGGATTCCGAAGAATAATCCATTCTTGCTCAATAAAAGGCCCATCCCCTTAAGGATGGGCCTTTTCATAGTAATGCAGATCGTTATTTGGACGCTAAAAAATCATAAAGACCTATAACAATCCGACAAATTCCTTCTTTATTTCCGGGGAAATACAACGGATATTTACATAAATTTTATCTGAATCCTTTTTTCAAAGTACTCTAGGCCCCAGGAATTTATGCAATTTAAACAAGGTTAAACTATATGCCGCGCCTAATGCATAACCTGCAAAGATATCAGTTGGAAAATGAACCTTCATAGCAATCCTACTGACACCAATTAGCAGAATGAGACAAAAGAAACCGATTCCTAATGCCCATTTCAATGAGTTCCCTTTAATTTCTTTCATGATTAAATAAGCAACCATACTGAAGAAAATAAGGCCCACCATTGCGTGGCCACTTGGAAAACTGAAGCCAGCGGTATCCATCAAATGATTTTCAGGGCGCACTCTTTTCACATGATTTTTTATCCACCCGTTTAACACATCACCCCCAGCAATTCCGATAGAGAAGACGGCCATGGTCCAATAATCCTTCTTTATTATCCACAAATAGAGAACACATAATAAGCTTCCAAAACCAATGAACTTGGATTTCCCAAGATAGGTAATGGTTTTGAAGAAAGTGAACGAAAAAGTATTTTCACCTACCGAAAAAAGTTCCGCAACATATGTATCGAACGCTAAAGCCTCATCACTTTGGACTTCATGCATCAAAAAAAAGAATAGCAACATGCAAAGCAAAACCAAAGCAATCCAGAAATATTTAATCATTATATATCTCTCCTCGAGGTACTTAATATACTTTGGATTATTCAGAATATGATATACTATTTACAATTAATCCAATCATTGGGAGGTGCAAAATGATACAGCGATTACACGATCTTCTAGATGGTTCATATGAAGAAATGGTATCCATCCGGCGTTATCTTCATCAAAACCCCGAGCTTTCTTTTCAAGAAACCCAAACGGCGGCCTTCATCGCCGGATATTATGAAAAACTTGGAATCGAACACCGAACAAATGTAGGCGGTAATGGTGTTATTGCCAAGGTCACAGGCAGTAAGCCTGGTAAAACCGTAGCATTGCGCGCTGATTTCGACGCCTTACCCATTCAAGATGAAAAAGAAGTTCCCTATAAATCTTCCGTACCCGGGGTAATGCATGCGTGTGGACACGATGGCCATACAGCGACACTCCTTGTCCTTGCAAAAAATCTGAATGAACTGAAGGATGAGCTCGAAGGTGAATATATATTTATCCACCAACATGCTGAAGAATATGCTCCAGGGGGTGCCAAACCGATGATTGAGGCTGGCTGCCTTGATGGAGTGGATGTAATTTTCGGCACCCATTTATGGGCAACGGCCCCAACCGGAACAGTCCAATACGCTTATGGACCCCTTATGGCCGCTGCTGACCGTTTTGAAATCACCATTCAAGGGCAGGGCGGGCATGGAGCCCAGCCGCATAAAACCCGTGATGCAATCGTAGTCGGCTCTCAGCTCGTCATGGCCCTGCAGCAAATCGTGAGCCGCCGCCTAAACCCAATAGATTCTGCAGTCATTACCGTCGGTTCCTTTGTAGCAGATAATGCCTTTAACGTCATTGCAGATAAGGCTAAAATAATCGGGACCGTCCGCACATTCAAGGAAGATGTCCGTTCATTCATTAGCGAAGAAATAGAGCGGATTGTTAAAGGAACCTGCATAGCTGCGGACTGCACCTATGAATATCAATACTTTCAAGGTTATCCAGCTGTTATTCCACATGTTGAGGAAACTAAATTCCTCATCGAAAGCACTGAGTCGGTCAAGGAAGTTTTGATTACAGAGGAAATTGACCCGGATATGACAGGTGAAGATTTTTCTTATTATTTACAAAATGTAAAAGGTACATTCTTCTTTACGGGAGCCAGGCCAAAAAATGAACATACATATCCGCATCATCATCCTTTGTTTGATATTGATGAAAATGCGATGCTCATTGCAGCCAAAATATTAGGCACTGCAGCGGTAACTTATCACAATAAGAAACAATCATCCCAAATGGTGAATGAATCTTTATTGCGGTAATGGTGAAGGGACGGGTTACCCCCGTCCCTTACTCTTTAAGAAGTCTGATTCGGTAACAATTGACAGCCGTTTCCCCAAGATGTTCCAACAAATGATGGTTGGCATATCCACCGACAGCTGCCCCAATACCTGGAACGAGCTGGAACATTTTGATGACATCGATGTGATCGCGATATTCCTGCTGAAATTCTTGCCAGTCTATTTCCGGCCATTTCCCTGAATCCCATTCCTCTATTACCTGTAAAGTTTCCAATTTCTTCTCCTCGCTTGAAAATGCGATCTGGAAGATATGGAGAATGAATAATCGTTCCTCATATTTATTTGGATCGAAACCGTATATACGGGATAGTTCGAATAATAATTTCATCTTGATGCTAAGCAGTAATGGGAAATCAGCCAATCCAATTAAAAGCCCTGCCGCTCCGGTTCCCACACCTTCTATAACGGCCGTTTTCCGATATGCCGTTACAGTTTCCGCAACCCACTCTTCTTTTTGCTGCAAGGATAGTAGCACTACATTTTTTTCTTTAGACATATATTTAGAACCTGATAATACGGCCTCTATCATCCCTTTAATACTATCAGTAATCATTTTGTGCACTCGGTCTGGAATATAACTATTCAATTTGATCTGCGCCTTTTTGGACATCCGCTCAAGCCTGCCAGATTTCTTGGCTACTTTCTTTTTCCATGATATTAGTTCCGAAAATGCCTTTTGTTCATATTCATCCATTCATTTAACACCTCCGTTAAATATGTATATACCCCCTACGAGGCTTTTATTTTCAATTTTCATAAAATCAACTGAAACGTTTTTTTTGAGGGTTTGTAAAATTCGAACGTTGTTTTCCACTCCAGGCACTCGCTTTCCGCGGGCGGTCCGGGAGCCTCCTCGGCGCTCTTTGCGCCGAGGAGGCTCGGCAGACAGTCGGCGGAAAGGGAGAAGATTTCTGAAATCAACTGAAACATTAATAAAGAAAAAGCTGATTTTTTGAAAATCAGCTTCTGCTTAAAAGTTTTTAATTTTCTTTGCTGCATAGATTTTAAAACCGAATATGAAAACAAACCCCATTGCCAAGGCGGCTAAAGCGGACATCCATTCCCCTTTCACTAGCAGGACCAAACTGAAGACAAGGTCCTCAAATAATAGGAAATAGGAAATTAGCTTTATGACCGCAGATTCTCTCATTTTTGCTGGCAATGGATATAGTGAGACCCATACTTTCCATTCATGAGCCTTCCAAACCGGCAGCAGTTGCAGGGCTGTCATGAATAGGAACATGAACGTTACAATCAAATGTGCCCATATGTTAGTGAATACACTTAAAATCACGGATCCAATGATAGTTAAACGCAAACAAAGGCCCACATAATCATTGGATCGCAGCAGAGTACGGGCGTAAAGATAGGTATAAGTTGATTTATCACCATACGGAATGAGTGATAATAGCCAGTCCATCCATTTCCTTCTCGCTACCTTCCCTTTCAAATGAGGAACATCTGTAAACATGTTCGCTATTCGATAGAAAGAATTCATCCGTTTGTTCTCCAGTTCCACCAGCCGTTCCCACTTCAGCACAAAACCTTTAGTTGCGCTTCGGTAATACATGTAAAGACCTAACAATAATAAGAAGGTTATAAGTGCAAACAGTATATTTGCCCTTGAACAGATGAAATAAAGAATCACTCCATTAAGTAAAAAGCGGATGAGAGAATCCCAATGGCTCACTGATGTATCCTGATATTTCAATACCAGCCAGCGCATGGTTAAATTCAAAAACTTCAAAATAAGCAATACGACCAGGATAATTCCAAGGTCCTTACCTCCTGCCCCCGTAACTTTCGAATACATCGGTATCGATGCAATCAGGACAACAAGAAGAATAAAGCCTTGCATGACCCAGCTTAATATCAGTGAATTCTTGAAATAGCTTCTCAACTTCGTTTCAAGCGGAAGCAGGAATACCGTATCGGGTTCTTTCAAGAAAGTATTTATCGGGTTTCTGGTTACAATGATCGATAAAACTAAGGCCATGATCAATTCAGCAGGGAAATCACTGTTTAACGTCTTTACCCAATCACTGTAATAATATGCCAAACCACCTAGAACCAATACCATGACAAAAACAAGATGGCCATTAAAAATATAACGAAGATATTTTTGCGTTTCATTTATATAGCCTAAATATCTTTCCTTCCAGAGATTTTGACTATTCATGACCGATTTCTTCTTTCGTCAATTGGATATATAAATCGTCCAGAGTTGCCCCCGGCATGGAAAATTGTTCACGAAGCTGCTCAAGATTGCCTTTTGCCCGAATTTCTCCATTATGCAATATGATGAAAGAATCACAATACCTCTCGGCTGTCGCCAGTATATGTGTAGACATTAAAATTCCCGCACCGCTCTCTTTCATCTTCCTCATCAAGTCAAGCAAGGATTGAATGCCTAATGGATCAAGACCCACGAATGGTTCGTCGACGATATATAAAGACGGCTGCACTAAAAAGGCGCACATGATCATGACCTTTTGCTTCATTCCCTTTGAAAAATGTGCCGGGAACCATTTAAGCCTTTTCTCCATATGGAATTCCTTTAACAGAACGTCCATCCTTTCTTTATATGTGGCTTCCGCCAAACCATGTGCCATGGCCGTAAGCTTTAAATGCTCCTCAAGTGTAAGCTCATCATACAGAATTGGCGTTTCTGGAACATAAGTGAATTGTTTACGATATGTATCCGGGTCCTGGGCAAGTGTTTTACCATGAATCGAGACACTTCCGCCTTTCGGCTCCATGAGTCCGATGATATGTTTGATTGTCGTACTTTTCCCAGCCCCGTTGAGCCCAATTAACCCTACTAGCTCATTTGGCTGAATTTCAAAACTTATTCCTTTTAAAACGGGCGTTTTCGTGTATCCGCCCACTAATTGCTTTATTTCCAATAAGGACATATAAACGATCCTTTCTATATAGAGGTTCTTATTTCCATTTTATCAAATTCTCCTGCTTTTATATAGTCGAGTGTTTCCGGAACTAAATTTCCATAAATAACTAATTATATTTCTCCTCCTTTGTGGTCATCATAATTAAGGAAGAAGGGGTTAGTCATTACGTGTGATTCACATCATATTGTAAATGAGGTGTCAGTTAAAGACGTATTACACTGAAATACCCATAAGATTTATTACAAATGATTCACATCATATTGTAAATGAGGTGTCAGTTAAAGACGTATAACTGAATTAAACCAGAAGCTTCATAAAAAAAATCGTTTCGAGCAAGGAGATGGTTCTCTTGCACGTAAAAGCAGAAAAATCATTCAATAATTATCAATTATGCTTTGAAAGTTGATGAAACTTTAAAGATATAGGAGATGGTTGCTTTGAATGGAAAATCTCTAATCAGATAATAACCGTATTTTACTAAAATGTAGATGAGGTGTTTGTCGCAGAGAATTTATGCTAATGCGAATTTTGAAGCAAAACCCCCTTTTTCGACAGGCAGGGTGCAACTTAATGTTGCATCCTGTTTTTATGATTTTTCCTTTTCTCAAGGATTCAAGCTATGGTACGATTAACCAAATACATTAACTTTTAAAGGAGCGTTTTTAATGAGTGATTGCATATTTTGCAAAATAATCGACGGGGAAATTCCAAGCAGTAAAGTTTTCGAAAATGAACATGTATTGGCCTTTCTCGATATCAGTCAAGTAACAAAAGGCCATACACTGGTAATACCTAAAGTACATAAGGAAAATCTTTATGAGTTGACACCTGAGATTGCCAAGAATCTTTTTGAAGTGGTACCGGAAATTGCCCGCGCCATGAAACAGGAATTCCAACCTGTAGGCCTGAACCTTTTAAACAATAACGGGGAAGCTGCAGGACAGTCCGTTTTCCATTTTCACATGCATTTAATTCCACGGCATGGGGAAGGTGACGGCTTTGGGGCAGTTTGGAAAACGAATACCAGCGACTATACACCAGATGACCTGAAACAAATCGCTGACTCCATTGCACAGCATTTAAAATGAACTGCTGGCACATGATGGTTTCTTTCTCCTTTCTTAATATCTTTTTAAAAGAATCGAACTTAAGCACGCTTGTTGCATGAAAAAACCAATGATCCTAATTTGGTCCTCACTTTAAAGTGCAGGACCTTTTTTACTTTGGCCTATCATTAAAATGGATTGTCACTTAAAATTCTAAATTTTCCTCCTATTGAATTTAGTTTTCTGGTAGGATATATGAATAGTCTCAAATACTTTATCACATAGTCGCATAGGAGGAAAAAAATTGAAACGTGCACGCAATTTTAACGCTGGGCCAGCCGCCCTTCCCTTAGAAGTTTTACAAAGAGCCCAAAACGAATGGTTGAATATTGAGGATTCCGGTATGTCCGTCATGGAATTAAGCCATAGAAGTTCGGAATTCGAAAAAATTCATAACCATGCCATCCAATCATTAAAAGACCTTATGGAAATTCCTGAGAATTATGAAGTTCTCCTGCTGCAAGGAGGAGCAAGTCTGCAATTCTCCATGATTCCCATGAACATTTTGAATGATGGAAAAAGGGCAGATTATGTCCTCACTGGTTCTTGGTCGGAAAAAGCATTAAAAGAAGCCAAAAAGGTTGGTGAAACGGCCGTAGTCGCTTCATCCAAAGATGAAAAATATACGTTCATCCCTAAAGTCGAAGATATCAAATTGAATGATGATGCTGCATATCTTCATATCACAAGCAATAATACGATTTACGGAACACAGTGGAAAGATTTCCCGGAAACAGGCAACATTCCTTTAGTAGCCGATATGTCAAGTGATATTCTCAGCAAAAAGATTGATATTAGTAAATTCGGCATCATCTATGCAGGTGCACAAAAGAATCTAGGTCCGTCTGGAATCACTGTCGTAATCATCCGTAAAGACTTAATAACGGATAATGACAAAATCCCGTCCATGATGAACTATTCTATCCATTCAAAAAATAAATCTTTATACAACACTCCTCCGACATTGGCCATTTACTTATTGTCCCTTGTGTTGGATTGGGCAAAAGAACAGGGCGGCGTGGAAAAGATTGCTGAGATCAATGAAGAAAAAGCAAAAGTCATTTACGATGCCATTGACGGCAGTGATGGTTTTTATAAAGGCCATGCCCTACCGGACAGCCGTTCATTGATGAATGTAACGTTCACGCTTCCGTCAGAAGAAGCTGAAGCACAATTCCTTAAAGAAGTGAAGCAAGCAGGATTCGTAGGACTGAATGGTCACCGTTCCATCGGCGGCTGCAGAGCTTCCATCTATAATGCGGTCCCTCTTTCCCATTGCCAGGACCTTGCTGATTTCATGAAGAAGTTCCAGGAGTCGTATAAAGCGAAGGAAGCTCAAACCCTATAAATCAAACAAATATGACTTCTAAAAAAATAGGTCTTATGATATACTATTTTAAACTTCTTGCAACAGGCAATAGTGCATTGTTGAAGAAAAAATGTTAGTTGAGATGAGAATAGGAGAGATGAGTAAATGAAAACGAAAACCCTTGTGTCACTGTCCCTATTAATCGGGATTGGGGCTGCCCTGCATTTTATCGTACCTGGATTCTTCCTTGGAATGAAACCGGATATGATGCTGTTGATGATGTTTTTGGCGATTACCCTGTTTCCCGCGAAGAAGAATGTATTCATTGTCGCCCTGGCTGCTGGAGCCATCTCTGCCATGACAACTACATTTCCTGGAGGACAGATTCCAAATATCATAGACAAATTGGCAACAGCCTTTCTGTTTTACCTTTTATTCATCAGTCTTAAGAAGTTTTCAACATCCGTTGTCACCGTTAGTATCTTGACTGCCGTAGGAACAATGATTTCCGGCGCTGTCTTCCTTGGTTCGGCATATTATATCGTTTCCCTTCCAGGGCCTTTCGTTGCACTTTTCGGCGCTGTTGTACTTCCTGCCGTACTGTTAAATACAGTTGCGATGGTCATCATTTATCCAATTGTGAACGGCATTGTTAGAAAATCAAATATACCCATTAATGCATAAAGCGGGATCATCATACCTTAAAAAGCACCGGAATGTCCGGTGCTTTTTTTCCAATCTTATGAATCTGGAATTCTAGTCACAATCATCCTCCAATGATCAATGAATCAATATCCACATAAACCAAATGAAAAGCAGTAAAGCCCCAGGGAGACCCATTGCGAAGGCTCTAGCCTGGAGCACCCTCTTGGGCGGATAGATGCCAGGAGTTTTTGCTTGCCTTAGAAAATACCCCATTCCGCACAGGCATATCAGGCCTAATAAAAAAATGATTTTCATTATTAACCCACCAGTGCCATCCATGTTCCGACAGCTTGTTTTTATTATCTATATGCTGCTCTTCCCTTTATATGTAGCATTATTAATAAAGCTTCAAGTTATTTTTAAATATTATATATTTACTCTCTAAGTTTAAAAAAATATTTTTGTGATATAAAGATAAAATGGTCGATTCTCTTCCATAAGGATGAAAATTATGGTATTTTGATATCAATAGTATTTCTCTCCCTATTTATCATAATTTCCAATTGATGCAGCAGGGATTCAGACCATGGAAAGCGAAAACATATTATAAAATGAGGTGATCCTAATGAAAGCAAAATCATTACTAATTGGCTTTTTGACCGGAACAGTAGTAGCTGGTGCGGCAACCTTACTTTCAACACCGAGTTCAGGTAAAGACCTACGGACCCGCATCAAAACGAATACCGACGAAATTAAGAATACAATTGATGAGTTAAAGGTAAAAATGCTAAATATTAAAGATGACACGATGGAAGCTTCACAAATCAGCAAAGAAACGGTAAAAACGTTCATTTCGGATGTTCAGGTGGTCATCGAGAGCTGGAAGCGGGAAATCGAGCCCAATAAGAATGAATTATTGAAGAACGTTCAGGAAATTGAAAATTCATTGAAAGAATTGGAAGCGGCAGCACCTACTTCTAAAAATTAATAGCTGGCATCGACACACAAGCTTGATTCTCCATTTTTCCCAATAAATTACATGGTTTATTGGAGAAGAATGGAGAATTCATTAAAAAAACTAAAATTTTCTAAAAATTTTGCAAATATTTATCTTTATTAATTTTTATTTTATTGTCATAATAAATATATAGAATCTTATAAGTAGGTGAGCCCATAATATGCAGAATAAAAATTATTCTATGAAAGAAGCAATGATTTTTAGTCAACGAATTGCACAATTAAGCAAAGCATTATGGAAATCAATTGAAAAAGATTGGCAGCAATGGATCAAGCCCTATGATTTAAATATCAATGAGCACCATATCCTTTGGATTGCCTACCATCTTAATGGCTCTTCCATTTCAGATGTTGCAAAATTTGGGGTCATGCATGTTTCTACGGCATTTAATTTTTCAAAAAAATTAGAGGAACGCGGGTACTTAACATTTTCAAAAAAAGAAAATGACAAAAGGAATACCTATATAGAGATCACAGCGGAAGGTGAAAAAATCCTACTTGACTTAATGGAGACATATGACCCAAGTAAGAACTCTGCTTTCTCGGGTGCACTCCCACTGCGTGAGCTTTATGGCAAGTTTCCGGATATGATTGAAATGATGGCCATCATCCGAAATATATACGGTGAAGACTTCATGCAAATCTTTGAACGATCCTTCGATAACATCGATCAGGAGTTTACTGACGTGGAGGGTAAAATCACAAAAAAAAAGATAGAGAAAGAAACTGAGCCAGTTTAATCTCATACTCTATCCATTTCCTTCATGAATGATACATATAACCCCTGTGCGAGGCATGCATCAATGCATTCCTTTGTGGTTATTTTTGGATTAACCTTTCTTTCAAATTGATTAAAAAGCGGTCGAAAGTTCATATACCCTTCCGCTTTTTCTATTTCATAGCGTTTGCTCAAGATATCACATGTTTCCAATAATTCTTCCGCTTCCTTCTTCGTGAAATTTTTTTCCACAAATAGATAGTCCAACTTGGCCTCCGGATTGCGTATAAGGTTCAACAAAAGCCGTTGATGAAAACGGAGTATTTCTATTTCTTCATTTATATTTTTCATACATCACTAATCCCCAATCGATCATTCAATTTAACATAAAAGCTTATAACCAATTTTTGATTTTTCACACTCAGTAATCCTTCTTATCCCTGGTTCAGAACCTGGCATGAATTGCCCTTAGCCATGCTTACACACTAAAGTGATTTTATCTTAAATTTAATCCAAGAATTTCATTGCTTTTTCCACCCATTCATCGTAATGTATGTAAGTAAATTCAACAGCTTTGGAGGGCTGATTTCGAAATGAATTCGTGGAAAACAATTGACGTGGCAAAACAATATGGGAATTGCCGTCTGCTCTTTTTTTCAGTTTTTACTATATTGATGTCTTTTGTTCTGATCTATACATTATTTAGTGTCTTTTCAACCCATGTTATTTTGTATGGCGATCAAACAATGGTATTTTTTAGCCTATTGCTCTTATTATATCCTGTTCACAAACTATTACACTATTTACCGTTACGATTATTATGTAAAAAAGTAAAAACTTCTTGGTCCTTGAAGTGGAACGTTGTGCTTACATGCAGAGTCAATGTGCATGATCCGATTCGAAAGCATCTTTATCTCTTGACCCTTGTGTTGCCTTTCTTCATTATGTCGGCCATATTGATTGGTTGTGCCCTTAGCTTTCCGCATTACATCCATTATTTCACTATTTTATTATCTCTGCACACCGGATTATGCGTATCGGATTTTATTTATATAAAAAATCTGGTTGGTTCCCCAAGGCATTCTTTTATCGAGGAACATCTCGAAGGATACGATATACTTATTCAAAAGTGATTTCTTATTTATCCATAAAGATACCTGATAAGATTTTTAGGTATCTTTTTTCATTATAATTTGGTATCGTATTTATACATGATGTTTTGCAAGGAGGGATTTTAGGTTTTGATCTCGTTCTGGTTTATTATTTTTGCTATTTTGATCCTTTATAATATTAATAGAATGACAAACTCTTTATGCATTCAAAAGGAAATTGCTGAAGACCGGCAGCCTAAAGTATTCAGGACCATTAATGTATTAATTACTATTATGTTATTATCCTCCTATATTGAAATTTTGTATACGTAGAGATGAGCAACAAATGATGACCATCATTTGTTACATACATTGGTGATACCCGGAGCATTATCCACATAAAGAAAAAGGGCGAAGCAACAGCTTCGCCTTTTGTTTATGGGCTTATAACCAAGAAGCTCCAATGATGATTAACAGGATGAAAAGAACGACAATTAGAGCAAAGCCTCCACCTATTCCTCCAGACATTGATCTTCCTCCTTTCCATTCTTAAGTAATAGTATCTTCATGCACACTCTTATATCCGCCAAAAGGAATCCATTCCTTTCCTAGCTTGAGAATCACTTCAATCTTTTTTGTTGAGCGGCTACCCTATCCTATTCAACTCCATGGCAAAAGGAGTGGGCTCTTTCCATTATTAATTTTGCAGCCGATTAGCAAAAGGCTGCTCCTACAATTATTAATAAAATGAATAACACCACTAACAAAGCGAAGCCCCCGTTAAATCCATTACCCATTATGCTACCCCCTTTTGTTGTCCTCGATTTATCATATGTAATGGATTAATATCTGGGTAGGCGAACACCCATATTTCAAAAAATTCTTATTCATGCACCAATATATTATTTTTTGTAAAGTAACCAGAATATGTTATAGTTAATTTTGTGGAAATACGAAAAAATAGCAAACAAGAAACTTATAACTAGGAGTTGTTTTTATGAAGAAGTGGGCATTATCGATTGCTGTTACTGCAGGGCTGATCGGACTTACAGCATGCAACAGCGACAAGGAAGCAGTCGTTGAAACTAAAGCGGGGGATATAACTAAAGAAGAATTTTACAATGTAATGAAAGACCGTTATGGTGAAACCGTTCTTCAAGAACTTGTTTATGAAAAAGTTCTTTCTGAAAAATATACAGTAACGGATAAAGAAGTTAAAGCTAAAACGGACGAACTTAAAGAGCAAATGGGTGAAAACTTCGAAACGGCCCTTGCCTCTTCCGGATATAAGAGCGAAGATGATCTTAAACGTGCACTTAAAATCGGCATGCTTCAAGAAAAAGCAGCCGTTGCCGATATAAAAGTTAAAGAAGCTGATGTGAAAAAAGCTTATGAAGACTATAAACCGCAAATCAAAGCGAGACATATTCTAGTGGAAGACCAAAAAACAGCCAACGAAGTTAAAGCTAAATTGGACAAAGGCGAAGACTTCGCTAAACTTGCAAAAGAATATTCAACAGACACAGGCACAGCTGAAAAAGGCGGGGAGCTAGGCTGGTTCGGACAAGGTGAAATGGTTCCTGCATTTGAAGAGCAAGCTTACAAAATGAAGAAAGATGAAATCAGCAAGCCGATTAAATCCGATTATGGCTACCACATCATCCAACTTCTTGATACAAAAGAAAAAGAATCATACGAAGATATGAAAAAAGATCTTGAATATGATTTGAAAGTCGCTCAAATTGACCAAACTAAAGTTCAGGACATTTTGAATTCAGAAGTCAAAAAAGCGGACGTGAAGATTAAAGACGAAGATCTAAAAGATGCAATCACTTCCGGTGACGCAGCCAATGCTGAAAAATAATTGAATAGTAAAAAGCGACAGGACTTTGCCTGTCGCTTTTTTTTCATGGTTCGAGCTATGCTCCCTGATTTATATCCTTTTTACGCCTCTCGCGCTCTTCTTCCATGCGTTCAATGTACTTCTGACCTTCCTTCTCAATCCAAGCATCATCTATGAGGCGTTCCTGCCTAGCTGTCCAAATTGACATGACTGCACTGACGATTATCCCAATAAACACGAACCAGATCCAAATTGGCATGTCCATTCCCTCCCAAAAAATCTACTATTCATTTACTAGAGAATATGCGCGAACAAATAAAATATGCTTCTTTCTCCATCGAGAAAGAAGCATATTTCATTAAAATGTTGGTTTATAGAATGAACGATTATCGAGTGCGAAAACTCTTTCCGTAAATTCACCCGGTTTCACTTTTTCCAAGGCCCGGTCCATCATATTTATCTTGGCATCCATATTATCAATATAATGCAGCACTTCCGCTTCCCTAACCATTGGCGGCTTGGGACTGCCCCACTCAGCTTTACCATGGTGGCTTAGTATCAGGTGCTTAAGAATCATGATTTCTTCCGCTTCAATGCCCAATTCCTCTGCAGCTTTACCGACTTCATTCACCATGATGGTGATGTGCCCCAACAAGTTCCCTTCCACTGTATAAACAGTCGAAACAGGTCCAGATAGCTCATGTACCTTTCCAAGGTCATGCAGAATGACTCCTGCATACAAAAGATCCTTATTGAGCGAAGGATATAGGGTTGAAATGGCCTTAGCCAGCCCTAGCATCGATACAACGTGATAGGCCAGTCCCGACATATACTCATGATGGTTCTTGGTAGCAGCAGGAAACGTCAGGAATTCATTCTGATATTTTTTAATGAGGTGCCTAGTCACCCTTTGGATATTCGGATTCCTCATTTCAAAAATGAATTGAGTGATGGTTTCCATCATTTCTTCCTGACTTAAAGGCGCCGTTTGAATTAAATCGGCTTTCGTGACCCCATCAGTATCTGAAGTAATTCTAATGTTACGGATTTTCAATTGGCTGCGTCCTCGATAATTCTGGACTTCCCCTTGAACTTTCACCGTAGCTTCCGCACTGTATGTTTTCTCATCAACCTCGGAAACATCCCATAGCTTTGCCTCGATCTCCCCGGTTTTATCGCACAAAATCAATGTTAAAAACGGCTTTCCATTACTTGCCACCGCTTTTGTGCTCGTTTTAATGTACATATATATATCTACTACTTCACCAATTCCGTAGTGTATGATCCCATTTCCCATGCGACTGCCTCCGTTCAATTAAATATCAACATTATAACATACCCATCTCGTTAATGCGTTTAGTTTTCGATAATAAGTGATGGACAATGGACAGGCTGACCTTCTCTCTTATCACTCCACAAAAAAACCAGGCTTGACCCCAAGCCTGGCTCTCCAATCAAATCTATTTCAACAATTTTTGTTCGGACAATACGCGCACTTGTCCTGGCCGTCAATTCGGTAATATAAACAGCATGTCACCCGTTTATAAGGATTCATGGACTCCGGAACACTTTTTTCCCCAATGAATCGTTTAAAGGGGGAACGCAGTTCAATATTCAGCCATACTTCATCTTCAAGCAGTTTTTCAATGTCCTTTTCAACTCGCGTCTTTATATCAGTCTGCTTCAATAACTCACTATACATCCATACCGTATAGCTCCAAATATTTTCCCAGAGTACTAGTTTTGATATTTTAGCGGTTCCGGAAAAGAAGCGAATGGCATCAGCACCAAAGCTGCTCAATATGGAATGGAGGGCAGAAGGGCTTTCCTTTTCCGAGACATTGCTCCAACTGTTAGTTTTCAGTAAAAAGTTCGGGAGCCAATGTTCATCTTCCTGATCATCCAAAACACCAATATCCAGAAGTCTGCCTTCCCAGATAAGCCGATGTTTGCTTAACATGTAAAATTGTGCCGTGACAAAAAAAGCATAGCGTCTGAACCACATTGAAATGGCTACCCCTGACGTTTCCGCCCCAGTCCGGGCTTGTGCATACTGAATAAGTTCATCAGCATGATTGAAGGTCTTGGAAACTTTGGCCTCATCTCGGAAGGATATGCGATATCCTTGCAGCTCTTTTTCCATGGATGGTGTGAGTTTATGCATTGGCCAGCGCTTTTACCTGACTTTGGGCGTAGCGGCCTTTACCAAACGGGACGCACATGGGACTGCCGAAAATTGGATCAAAGGATATTTGGCAGTCCATGCTGAATACATGCTGTACCAATTCAGGGGTGATGATATCCTCTGGCCGGCCTTGAGCGTGTATCGCCCCATCTTTAAGTGCCACCAGATTATCCGCATAACGGCAAGCTAAATTCAAATCATGAAGCACCATCACGATCGTTCTGTTCTCAAACTCATTCAAGTCGAACAATAAGTCCAAAATCTCGATTTGATGGGTCATATCAAGATATGTAGTCGGCTCATCCAATAATATGATGTCCGTATCCTGAGCCAGCGTCATGGCTATCCATGCCCGTTGCTTCTGGCCTCCCGATAATTCATCGACTGCCTGATCCTTTAAATCGGTCAGGTTCGTTGCTTCGATCGCCTTTTGAACTTTTTCTTCATCCACGGAACTCCACTGTTTCAACCAACTTTGATAAGGATATCTTCCTTGTTTAACAAGCTGATATACTGTAAGCCCTTCAGGGGCAACCGGGGATTGTGGAAGAATCGCCATCTTTCTTGCTACATCCTTCGATGACATGGTCGAAATCGCTTTGCCTTCGAGCAAAACTGAGCCGGATTGAGGTTTTAACAATCGGGCAACAGACCTTAGAAGTGTTGATTTTCCACATCCATTAGCACCGATGAATACGGTGATTTCCCCTTTGGGTATTTCTATATTCATATCATTTATAATTAATTTATCACCATAACCGAGCGATAAAGACTGTGTGTTAATAGCTGGTCGCATTAAAATACTCCCCTTTTAGTCTAATAATACCAGTTTAATGAAAATGATTCTCACTGTCAATCTTAAAAAAGAATATAAACCAAAAACTCCATGTCCCATTCCTGTTTGATTCATTAAAGTGAATGCTCTTTTAAAGATATGAAGCTTCCTTTGGAAACATTAATGCCATTTTCCCATACCATGCATGTAGCTTCCCGATTCATCAGTGCGTGCTTCTCCGCTGGACTAGCCTCTTCTCCATTTAGGGAAAAAAAAGCCCTCCATATGGAGAGCTTTTTAACCTACCAGCAGGCGATTTGTACAATGTGCCAAGGATTCATCCCTAATGAAGGTAAATAAATCCTGATCGATAAAAGGAATTAATCCTTCTGCAATATTCCATGCATTGACCTCTATTTGATAAAGGATTTCTAATTTTCCTGTACTGTGTAGCTCCTCACTAAGCACAGCGAGATCAGGGTCTGATGCGTGGCCCATCTCATGTGTAAGGATCACCCATGTATATTCCTCAAGCCTTGCAAGCGAGCCTAGGGAGCGCTCACACTGAATTTCGATATCTCTCTCATATAAAGTGATGCTATGTCCTTTGGCGGAATATTTTCCCCCAACACACCGTTTACCAGGAAACTCCTTTTCGATGATTAACTTCAAAGAAGAATCATGGTGGCTTACAAACTCATTCATATTCAATGACTTCACTCTCTTTATCTATAGTTTAAAACCCATTATATTTCAGGGATGATCAAATCATTCATATCCTGGCGCAATACGGGGCTGGATAGACGGATCACTTGATTTTCGCTAAAGTGCTCCATTATATATCGGTGACAAGTAAAAAATAAAATTTGCCGCTTTTCCGAAACTTTTTTCAATAACTCGAGCATCCGTTTTGTCCTTTCCGCATCAAAATTGACGAAACTATCATCAATGATGAGAGGGAATGAATCATTTTCAAAAGTATGGTCAGCAAGTGCAAGCCTTAGGGAAACATAAATTTGCTCTGCTGTCCCGCGACTGACCTCTTCAACCCTGAAACTCAAACCATCATTGCGCTGTACCCATATTCCTTCACCCGACTGATCAAGTATGATCTTACGATAGCTCCCATTCGTTAAAAAGGAAAAGTGCCGCTCGGCATCAGCGATGACCTTAGGTAGGCGTTCCCTTTTATATCGGTCCAATGTTTTATTCAATAAGCTTTTGGCTATTGCCAATTTCGCCCATTCCTTCGCCTCTTCGTTAAAAGCAGCTTTTTCTTCATGAAAACGATGAAGTAAATCATCATAAATCCCTGAAACTTCAAGCTGTTTTATCTTATGCCTCGCATCCGCCTGCTTCTCTAATAAGTGGGATTTCACCTTTACAGAATCCTTCCGCTTCCGTTCTAAATTTTCAAATGTATAAGTATTGATCTCCAGTTTTAAGTAAGTTCGGATTTGATCAGGCAGCATTCCGGATTGCCCAATTTGAATGGCAATCAAATCAAGCTGTTTTTGTAAAGTGATTTTCTTTTCGGACAATGCAGCGTCATGCCTGAATTCTTCCTCGTCCTTGGCCTTCGCTAACTTAAAAAGCATTTCCATTTCTGCATCAAGATAGCCATTTTCCATCGTCAGCTGCTCGATTTCGTTCGTCAAACGACTTCGTTCCTGCATCCATTGCGTTAGTTGAACCGAGAATTCAACCGCTTTATTCAATTCCCGCTTCAATAGGCCAATCGCTTCCCGCCATGTGGATGGTTCAAAATCAAGGCTGTGTGCAAAATGAAATAAAGCCTTTGATTTACCCTCAAATTCTGCCTGCAGAAAATTATGCCTCTTGATTGATTCATATTTCCTATCAACGGCTTCCTTCCATTTCTCAAGAAGTTCAAATACAGATTCAAGATTGATTTCCATTCCGGAATAAGACAGACCCCAACCGCTTAAGATGCTCCTCAATTCTTTATCCAACCGGTCCCTTCTAGCTTCCCAATCGGCATACTCCTGAATGGTCGATTCAAACGCTTCCTCCCTTTCTTCATATTTGAAACTTTCACTTTCAAAACGCCTTTGGAGACGTTGGTCCAGTTCAAGCAGCCGACCCATCGACTCTCCTTCACTCCCCCTATTGGTCTCACTCCCAATTGCTGCCCTTTTCCTTTTCATCTCATCCAATTGCCTGATATACCCGGACAATACATCATCACCTTTAAAAAGATACCTGGAAACCGCAAACAGAACAGCCACGGCTAGTAGTATCATCCCCAACAAAATCTGTTCACTGAAATAACTTCCAATAGCACCTAAACAAAGAAGTGCTATTAAACTGCCATTCATGATATGTGAACGTTTGCGATTATCCGCTTCCTTCTTCCTCTGTAATGCCAATTGCTTTTCAAGTTCAAGTATTTGTTCATCAAGTATAAGCGATTGTGCTGCTTCAAATTCGATGTTATTCTGCTTGTTGTATATGGACTCCAGCTCGATTCTTTTTTCATCTGGCATTAACTGGGCCTTTATCTCCTTCAAGCGGGCTTCTGTCGTTTCCAAACTTCCCTTTTGCAGTTCATATTTCTCATCAAGCTGCTTTTTATCATTTTGGAGTTGATGCTTTTCCCTCTCAGCCCTTTTCACCTTTTCCTTCATGAATGTACTGATATCCAGTTTTCTTATTTCATCATCAGAAACATCCAAGAATAATTCCTGCTTCACCTTTTCGATATTCTTTTCTTCCAACAGCCTTTCGTGTTCCGCTTTTCTCATATCCAGCTCGAGCTTCTCCAGCAATGTTCCTTGATCGATTGCATGTTCAATTTGCTCTTTATGCTCTTTGATGAACGGATTGATTTCGATTTCCGTGAGTTTGCCCTCAAGTTTGTCCTTTTTCTCAGTCAATGCCGCAAGTTGGGCTTTCATGGGCATTCCAACTGCCTGTAGCTGTTCAAGTCTTTTTAAGCCATCAACAGGAAAACTCACATCCGGAATTTTACTTATTTCGGCCTCAAGTTCCCCCTGTTCTTCAACCAATGGTTTAATTCGCAAAAAAGTACTCACGTTAACAAGGTTTTCTTCTATCTCTTGAATATCTTCCGTGACTTTGTAGAGCTCCTCCTTAAGTTTTGCTTCCTCCTGAAGTAATGCCGTATACGACTGCTGTTCTTCTTCTGATGCTTTCACCTTTTTCTGCAATTCCTTAAGTTCTTTCAATCTCACATTCAGTAAAGGTTTTTGGCCTGATGGCTTGAACCTCGAATCGAGCTCTTTTTGCAATTTCGTTTCGGCTTCAAGAAGTTTATCATTCCCGATCAGCCCAGCTGAAAGCAGATATTTACTCATGGTCCCTTCACTTAGTGTATGTAATCCCTGCAGCCCTTGAAGGTCGAAAGAAAAAATGGCTTGGTAATAGTTTTTATCAACTCCATGGAGAATCTCATTCAATTCTTCCTCGCCGCCGACCCTTCCATCCTCGAAGGTCAATTTTACATCGCCAGTAGCTTTTCCCTTCACACGTTCAATAACGATTTCCCCATCTTTTTTTGTTATGAGACTGAGCCTTCCCCCATATTTGGCATGCATTTTGGGCTCGTAACGCGGTTCGTTTTGAACCTTTGTCGGAAAACCAAACAGCATACTATGAATGAAGGACATGATGGTTGACTTGCCCGATTCATTTTCCCCAAAGAAAATCTGCAGCTGTCCCAATTCAGGAAAACGCTGATTTTCCAGTTTGCCGTAACCATAAACATGGAGGTCTTTAATAATCAAATCCGTTCCTCCTCCCTACACTCATTTATTCGCATCAAAAACTTGCAATAGCCATCTTTCCGCTTCATCCACAAGTTCCCTTTGCTCCTTTGGCTCTATTGTATCAAGAAACCTTCTTGCACCCGGATGAATATAAAGCGGGGCCAGAGCAGCATCCGTATCATCAAATTCAGATGCAAGCATTGATACCTCAGCCATAAATGGCAATAATGTTTCATTTGACTTAATCATCGGTATCGATTGGATGATTTTGATTTTATACACCCAGACAAACGATTCCCCCTGGTCCTCTTCCTGCAAGATCCGGGTCAATTCTTCAAGATATTCCCCGGAAGCCCCTGCTGCGTCACCTGCATCCAGCTTCAATTCCAAAAGAAAGCTTCTCCCATCGAAGCCCTTCCGTTCAATTACTTCCCTGCATTGCTTGAACAGGGCATCAAATCCACCATCCGCGGTTATTTCAATTGTTTCGCTTTCCCATATCACTTCAGAAGTTTCAATAAAGGAATGACGCTTCATGTCCCCGTCGAATTCGACGAGCAGGCACCCTTTAACGCCAGACTCCTTTCTGTTCCTGCCTTGAATATTTCCTGGGTATATCACTAGCGGATCTTCTGAAACTACCTGATGCTTATGAATATGGCCTAATGCCCAGTAATCGAAATCTTTGGCAGCTAGTTCCTTCAATGAAAAAGGGGCGTATGGGCTATGTTCGGAATTGCCTTCCAAATTCCCATGAAGCAGCCCTATATGATAATCGGCCCCTTCAGCTTTTATGTAGGTTTCGATCATTCTTTCCCTTACGTGACGGCGCGGATAACTGAACCCATAAAGGTGGACAGTCGTCCCATCGATTTTTTCAAACCGTTTCACTTCGGTTTGCCCTGAAAATATGTAGACATTATCCGGCAGCTCCACAGTAATCCATGAGCCGCTGAGATGATCATGGTTACCATGAATGATATAGGCAGGGATCTGATGCTGCTGGAGTTTTTCCATTTCAGTCCGAAAGCGGACCTGTGTCCGGAGACTCCGATTCTCCCCATCAAATAAATCCCCCGATAACACGATAAAGTCAACCTGAAGGGAAATTGCTTCATTAATGATGGTTTGAAAAGCTTTAAAAGGAGCTTCCCTTAATTCCTTTAATATAGATGACGGCATATCCTTCAACCCTGAAAAGGGACTATCCAGATGGAGATCCGCCGCATGAATGAACCTCACACCGCTCAATAGTGTCACCTCGATTTCTATCAACGTTTCACATTTAATTTTAACATGAACAGAACATACTTTCCCATACATTATTATTTTAATATGTCATCATGCAGTATGGGCAAATTCAACAGGAAAAAGACCGAATGGCGTGAACATTGTTTCATTCACGGCATTCGGTCTTTTTCATCATTCAAAAATATCCATACTTAAATAGCGTTCACCATTATCCGGTGCAATGCATAATACTCGTTTTCCACTTCCAAGACGACGGGCTTCCTGCAGGGCAGTCCAGACAGAGGCACCTCCTGAAGGTCCAATCAATATACCTTCCTTCGAAGCCAGATCCTTCATGGTGGATATCGCATCTTCATCAGCCGCTTGAACGATTTCATCAAATACCTCTGTATTTAAGATGCTGGGGATAAATCCAGGGCTCGTACCCACTAACTTATGAGGACCAGGCTTTCCGCCCGAAAGAACTGGGGAACCCTTAGGTTCGACAACTACAACCCTTAAATCCGGCAGATGTTCTTTTAAGGCTTCACCTGTACCGGTTATCGTTCCTCCCGTTCCAGCAGTAGCGACAAACACATCCAGTTTACCATCCATCTGATCCAGAATCTCGACTGCTGTCGTCACTCTGTGAATATCAGGATTGGCTTGGTTTTCGAATTGCTGCGGAATAAAGCTATTAGGAATTTCTGCGGCTAGTTCCTCAGCTTTACGGATGGCTCCCGGCATCCGCTCTGATGCAGGGGTTAGGACAACTTCCGCTCCGTATGCCTTTAAGATATTGATTCTTTCTTTCGACATATTATCCGGCATGACCATAATCGCCCGATACCCCTTTGCCGCGGCATTCATAGCAAGCCCAATACCTGTATTACCTGATGTTGGTTCTATGATCGTGGCCCCGGATTGAATGATGCCGTCCAGTTCAGCCTGCCTAATTAAGTTGAAGGCAGCTCGATCCTTTACACTGCGGCTCGGATTGAAATATTCAAGTTTCACAAATACTTCAGCATCACCCTCCGCCGTTAAATGATTAATCCTTACAACAGGTGTATCTCCTATCAATTCAGTGATATTATTAACGATTTTTACCGTCATTCAAAAAATCCCCCTTCGATCCATACACTTCCTAGATGCACTTTTACTCAGGTTCATTATATCATTTATGATTTTTCATTTTAAAGAGAGAATTCCTCTAGTATAAATAGGTTTTGTTTTGAAGTTAGTTCGGTATAGTTATTTTCCATCGTTTTTCAAGATATTCAGCTACATATCAATATTCCCTGTCTTAATACATTTCCCTCACATAACAATAGTCAAAATTGACAGATAATGATAAAATTTTGATAACAGTTACTAAGACAATAACATTTTTGATAAGGGAGTTTTTGAAATGAGCAGAATATACAAATTAACCGTTTTTGAACCGTCAGGGGAAAAACTATTGGATGAATCATTTACAGCCGAGAATGATGAGCAAGCTAAAGAATTGGGACAAGATCTGTTGAAGGAAAAAAACTATCAGGATCGAACACATCGCTGTACATCACCGTCAGGCGCTTTATTGCTTTTTCATCGCTGATCGAAAATGGAAGCGCAATCACTAAAACATGATCAAGTTTCAGACACATTCCTTATATAAAAAAGGCCGTCACAATAACGTGACGGCCTTTTTCATTCATTTTCCGATGAAGTTCGGTTTCCTTTTTTCCACGAATGCTTTTATTCCCTCTTGATGGTCCGCTGTTTGGCGCATTTTCATCTGGGCAGCTTTTTCAATCTCAAGGATCTTAATCAATAGCGGGCGATTTTTTTCACTAAGAATTTTTTTCGTTTTAATCATGGCCTGAACCGGGCTTTGCAGCCATGATTGCACTTTCTTCTCTACCGCATGTTCCAAGGTTCCGTCAGCCACTTCATGAATGAGGCCCTTTTCTTTTGCTTCAAGCGCAGTAAGCACTTTACCTTCCCAGATTAGTTCTTTTGCACCCACTTCTCCAAGACGGCGTTCAAGGAAGAAGTGTCCCCCGCCATCGGGGATTAATCCAATCCCGATAAAATTCATCGCAACCTTACTTTCCGAATCGGCAATAAGATGATCGGTTGCAAGAGCTATACTTAACCCAAGCCCTGCAGCTGCGCCATGAATGGCACTGATGGTCAATTTAGGCATGAAGTATAGAGTGGTCACCAATTCACTGATTCCATCCATCAGTTCATCGAAAGCGTTTTCTTTTCCAGGCGAGAGCATCATCTTAATGTCACCACCTGCGGAAAATGCTTTCCCATTCCCTTTTAAAATGACGACATCCACATCATCATTCTCACTTACTTCCTTCAGGGCATGAATAAAGTCATGCAGCATTTTCGGATTTAAAGCATTCATGGCCTCTGGACGGTTCATTGCAACAGTGGCCGTCCTGTCCGAATATGTGACTAAAACAGTGCCTGCAGGTGATGTCGATTCAATACTCAATTTATTTCCTCCTCTTTCGTTCTATGACTCTATTATATATTCCTCACCATTATCAGAATAGGGGGAAAAGTTACAATTATACAGATCCAGCATTATTTATTGATATATTTATCCTGAAGCTGATCACGCAATGCCCTTTTCAAGAACTTCCCAACACCCGTTTTCGGAATTTCATCCAAAAAGACCACTTCATCCGGCAGCCACCATTTTGCAAACTGCGGCATTAAGAATTCGATGATGTCTTCCTGGGACACTTGCCCCTTATATGCGCCCTTCAAGACAACACAAGCGATCGGCCGTTCCTGCCATTTTTCGTGAGGCACTGCAATTACCGCCGCCTCAAAGATTCCTTCATGGGCCATTAATGCATTCTCTATATCTACGGAAGAAATCCACTCACCGCCGCTTTTTATCAAATCTTTCGTCCGGTCAACGATTTTGACGAATCCTTCTTCATCAATCGTGACAACATCCCCCGTATACAGCCAGCCATCTTTAAACGTATCCTCTGACCGTTCATCCTTAAAATACTCATTCGCTATCCAAGGACCCCTGATCAGCAATTCGCCCATTTCTTTTCCATCTGGTTTCACTTCGCCGTCCTGACCGACCACTTTAATTTCTATCATTGGCGAAACAAGGCCCTGCTTGGCCTTCAACTCATAAAGTTCTTCTTCAGGGAGGTCCTCCTGATAGCTTTTTGGTTTCGAAACAAAAACAAGCGGGCTCGTTTCAGTCATTCCATAGGCATGCAGGAATGGTATCCCATACTTTTGTTCAAAGGTTTGAATCATGCTTTTTGGAGCAGCCGACCCTCCGCATAGAACAGTGCGAATGCTGCTCGTATCATGGGTGCCTTCTTCCAGCTCCTTCAATAAGCCCAGCCATATCGTCGGAACCCCTGCTGCGATTGTAACCTTCTCCTTTTCTATAAGCTCAGCCAAAATCTTTGGGGTGAAATAGGGTCCCGGCAAAACCATCTTCGTTCCAAACCAAACACTGGCAAAAGGCATGCCCCAAGCATTTACATGAAACATCGGCACGACAGGAAGGGCTACATCACGTTCGCTTAATGCTGTGGAATCGGCAAGCCCCAGTGCAATCGCATGCAGCAAAATTCCGCGATGTGAATAAACCACACCTTTCGGATTTCCAGTCGTGGCGGAAGTATAACATATGCCGGCAGGCGCATTTTCATCCAAGGTTTGAATGAATGGCTGTTTCGGATTCCCCTCGGCTAATAATTTTTCATAATGATAAATGGGTGAAAGGGTCGTTTCAGGCAGCTCCTCTTTATCCGTCATAATGATGTACCCTTCCACTGTCGTTAACTCATCTTTAATTGCTTCCAAGAGGGGAATGACATCTGGGTCTATCAGTAATAATCGATCCTCCGCACTATTGACGATATAAGAAACATGTTGAGGAGACAGACGCATATTGATTGTATGAAGGACAGCACCATGACAAGGAATCGCAAAATATGCTTCTAAATGCCGATGATGGTTCCAGGCAAGCGTTCCAATACGGTCACCGGTTTGAATGCCGAGTTTTTCAAGATTACTGGCCAGCCTTCTTGTACGCTCAGCAATCTCTGCATATGTAAATGTGTGAATTCCACCATCCGTACGCGAAACTACCTCTTTCTTCGGAAAATATTTTTCAGCTCTCTCAATGATTTGAGTCATGATCAATGGAGTATCCATCATTACAATCTCCCCCTTATATTAAAAGCATCCTCATTATATATTCGACCAGAAAAAATATAATCCTTTATCCCTAGGTGCCTTTTACGATTATTTTGAATTTGGGTTTATCTAGATAAAATTTTTAAATCAGTTTGACGATTTCGGAAAGGGAACGGATTTCTGAAACGACTGGAATGTTTTTTAAATAAAAAACTGCAGGCAATCTCGCTCTTTATGGGTTTATACTGTTTTATGAAACCTTCATTGGATTGAAGAAATTTGCGACACTCCTGCCGAAAAACTGGCTAGATGAGACCCCGGAGACGTTTACGGCGAGGAGGCTTGGCAGGCAGTCGGCGGAAAGGGAGCGGATTTTCGAAACGACTGGAGCGTTTTTTAAATTAAAAACTGCAGGCAATCTCGCTTTCTTCGATTTGAAAGGATCAAACCGGTATATAACGGAATCATTTCTTAGGAGCGTAATCTGAAAAGTTATTTTTAAACCCTCCAAATTTATCGGTGCAGTTCCCTGACATATATTTTTATGTTTCTTTCTAGAAAAAAGAGGAAATAGTAAAGATACAATTATATTTAGAGGGAGCTCATTTATGGTAAACAAAATAAACGAAGAACTAGAAGCTTATTGCGCGAGTGAATATTCAAAGCTATCACGGGTGATCGTCTGTGAACCTCGTTATATGGAAATCCGGGAGATCATTAACGAAACACAAAAAGAGTTCCAAGAGGAAAATATAGATCAAGCACTAGCCTTGAAGCAGCACACCCAATTTACAAAGGCACTTGAACACGAAGGAATTGAAGTCATAAAACTTACGCCTCAATTTACATATCCAGAACAAGTTTTCACTAGGGATATCGGTTTCACTCTTGGCAATACCGTTTATGTGGCTGAGTTGGCAACAGGTATCAGGCAGGGTGAAGAACAAATATTGAAATCCTGGCTCGAAACGAATGGCATCTCATATTTCAACCTACTCAAAAATCATATTGAGGGCGGGGACGTCCTTATTGACGGAAAGACCATCTATATTGGAATCAGTGAAAGAACGGATGAAACTTCCGTCAAGCATCTTCAAACCTTATTACCGGAATACGATGTCATCGCGGTTCCTTTCATTGAAACATTCCTACATTTAGATTGTGTTTTCAATATCATATCACCGACAGAAGCGCTTATTTTTCCAGAGTCCTTTACAAAAAAAGAAATGGATTTATTATCTTCACGTTATGACATGATCGAAGTGACTAAAGAAGAACAATTCACATTAGGAACCAATGTGCTTTCGATTGGGAATAAAAAATTATTCAGTCTTCCATGTAATAAACAGGTAAATAGTGAGCTTCGTAAACGCGGATACGAAGTCATCGAAGTCGATATAAGCGAAATCATCAAGTCCGGCGGCTCCTTCCGTTGCTGCACTATGCCACTATTGAGGACAACGAATAAGAAGACTGATTCAGCCTGAGCAAAATGAAAGAACCCGGACTTGTATGGAAATCCGGGTTCTTTCGCCTTTTTTCAAAAAAGGTGTCATAAAACAGGAAGGAATAAGGGTTTAGTTCTTTTTTTAATGCCTCGATTCCATCCATTACACTTTTTCAAATAACTCTGTTGATATTGAGGCACATGAGAGTTCTAATGTTAATGCTTGTCTGGAGGCCTTTTCATTTATGCAGCAGTCTTAATAAGATTTTTGAATCCTTTCTATTTAACTGTACATACTTACTGTGTTCATCCTTCGTCAATTCTACAATCTTTCCATCAGGATTGACCCAAACATAATATACGGTTAGTCTACCTTCGTTTTTCTCATCATTAAAATAAAAGATGAAGTCCGCCTCAGGATGATCTTCAGCCAACGCGAATTCTTCCCAATCTGCATTTCTTACTATTTCTTTTGTTTTTTCTGTTTTCCCCATTTCTATCTTTTCTTTATATGCTTCGAATTTGTAGTGTTTACCTTCATACTTTTGAACGGAAATATGTTCTTGCTTTGTTGTACAGCCCGAAGCTAACGTTATTGATAATAGGCTAAGTGCAACAAGCAGCTGTTTCCTTTTCATTAATGTCATCTCCTCATACCCAATGGATTAATTATCCAATATATTTCATTATACTTCTCCACGCAAAAGAGTAATAGGAATGTTTGTCGATTTATTAACCAAAAAAACTTAAGCTTTTGGCTTAAGAGTTCTTGACCCCTTGTATCCCTTGGACCTGCATTCAACCATTCAGAAAGTAGTTGATGCAGCCTTCCTTCCATTTCATCAAAAGCACATACTTGCTTATATTGCATTTAATTCCATTATTAGCCGACAATAAAGAACCCTTTTAAATTGATAAGCCTTCCCCTATTGAAAAGACTTACCTAAAATTTGATAATATTGAAATATCCTTGCTATAATTTCATGGGATAGCGTTTAGAGAAAAAACAAGATTGAAAGGGGAATGTAAAATGAATTATGTAAAAAATCAGCTAACAGTCATGCGCGGCAATCTTTTAAAAGAAATCGATGGAATCAAACCAGAGTTTATGGATGTACAGCCTGAAGGTTTTAATAATACAATCCATTGGCACCTTGGACATGTCCTTACTGCAGCCGAAAAATTTTTATTGGACTCCAATAGTGAATTGCCAGCGAATTACGGCCAACTATTCGGATATGGTTCAAAACCAGCGGACTGGACTGGGGACGTACCTACCGTTGAAGTATTAAAGCAACAACTGCATGAACAACTCGATCGACTTCTTGAAATTCCAGAGGAACGATTGACTGAAAAAACACCACAGCCTTTCAACGGAATGGAAACAGTGGGGGAATTCATTAATTTTGTAGTGCTCCATGAAGCCAATCATATTGGACAAATTCACGCAATGAAACTCTTAATCCTATCCAATAACTGAGATTAGACCATAACTGTCACTCTGTATTTCTTGAAATAGGAGTGGCATTTTTTTATTTTTCACAGTCAAATATGCTGTTTCAATCACTAATTGCCTCTGACATGGGAGTATGGGTGCTTTTATCTGAGTTCGAGCTTTTATCGTGAGTTCGAGCATCCACTCTTGAATTCGGAGCTTTTACTTGTGAGTTTGGCGCGTTTACTCGTGAATTCCGAGCGTTTACTCGTGAGTTTGAAACAAATACTCGTGAATTTCGAGCGTTTACTCGTAAATATAATCAAAAAGAGCCCCCGCTCTATGAGCGAGGGCTTTCATCTGTTCATGCGAAGTGAACGTCTCTTTAAGTCATTTGGTTATCCATATAATCACTGTATGCTTTTTCCGCTGCGGCTTCCGAAGTGAACAAAGCATCATCGTCCTCAATCGTATGAAATGTATCGTTCAGGAACAAGGCAACTGCATTTGGATCTTTGGGATGCTGAACGATTTCCGCCGCCCTTATATTCGAAACGGTAGGAACGTGGGGATTATTATAAATCACAAACACCTCGTCACCGACTTGCACTTCTTTTGCATTGATTACACCCATTGAATTCTTCCTTTCCATTACTGAGTTTACTTTAGCTTATGGAAAGAAGCTTATAATTATTTATGAAATATGACAGGCCTAAAAAGCGGAATTATCTGAATGGGGCCCCTTCTATATGAAGGAGCCCCGCCATTCACTTAAGCATATTCATCTTTTGTAAAAAATCGATTGGATGCTGTTTCCGGAAGAATTCCCTCAGCATATAGGCAACACCATCTTGGTCATTGGAGCGCGTCACCCATTTAGCCACTTTCCTTACTTCCTCATCTGCATTGCCCATGGCAACTCCCAGACCGGAACCGGCAATCATCTCGATATCATCCAATCCATCTCCAATCGAGACGATTTCCGTTCTTTTCACCTCTAAATGGTCAGCTAAATACAATACACCGCTCCATTTAGAAACACCCTTCGGAACGATTGTCAGCTTATGTCCTGGATGCAAGATTGCATCAACCTCAGGGAACATTTCCTTTATCAATTTCAACATATCATTTCGAGCACTTTTTTCTGGAAATATAATGTCCATCTTCGTCGGGGCCATCGGCTGGTCAATAAGCTCTTCACTGATATCATCCACATAATTTTGAGCATAAATATTTTGATCATTCAAATACATTACCGATTTACCAAGCAAATTCTCCGGGAGGTTCACCCGATTGCCCAGCGAGTATTTCTCATGAATGAGCAATATTTGGCACGTTGTCTTTTCAAGCATTTGCACGAGCTCTGCAGTCAGTTCTTCTGATATTCTTTTTACCATTATCGGCTTTTCTATGGAAGCTCCGACAAAGGCTCCTTGCTGAGCAACGATCATCGGATTTATTTTTAGGGCTTTGGCCACTTTTTTTGCTGAGTGATAGTTTCTTGACGTCACAAGTGCAACATGGACACCTTTTTGGTGAACATAATCTATTGCTTCTTTAGTCGATTTATTTAAACGGCCATTCGACTGGAGCAATGTCCCGTCGATATTGACCGCAAGTAGTCGATATACCATGCTGATCTCCCCCATCTGTAGTATCCTCTTTCCAAATTTATGACTAAAATTTCGGGAATAGAACAAATAGTGGTTCACGACCCTTGCAACGGTGCTTACAGGAAACAAAAAAACCCCCAACCATTATGGAAGGGAGTCTGTAACTTCTTATTGCTGTTGTTCAGGTAAGCCATATAAATCTTCAAGCGGCTTCATGATAATTTTATTGAGGTCTGCTATGACCATGCTCATCCGTTGTTCAGCTTCCATCAATTGTGAAATGGTTGGGTTTTGTTGGACAAGCTGTACCGTCTTTTGTGCTTGCTCAACCTCTTCCGGTGCAATCTCCTGTCCCATCATTTGCTTTTGCTGCAATGTCATCTGCAAATTACGGAAGTTTTCAAACATTCCTTTTGTTGCTTCATCAGAATTGACAAGATCATATAAGCGTTGCAAATCGGCATATTCATTACTTGCCCTAATTGCCTTTTCCATTTCATACGCTGCATCATATACGTTACTCATTTATTTCCCCTCCCGGTAATCATTGTATTCCTACACCTTTTCCACTATAACAAATCCGATTGCGAATTACACGTCATCCTATTAAAACAGTTACGAAACCTTGAAATAAACCGATTATTCCACCAAGCAAAGCCCCAAGGTAGATGATTATCGACAATTCCTTCTTAGTGATGGAAACGATCATTTCCTCAAGTCGGGAAATGGAACCGGCTTATTCATGATTGAAGCGACAGGAAGCATTTCAGCCGTTTTTTCGTTATATCGTTTCTCTTCCGCCCATGTTTCATATTTACCAAGAAAGAATGTTTGTAATCTCTGTTCTAACGTAAATGAAGAATTCTTCATTCCCAGTTGATCAAGCATTTGAGCAGTACTTTTTTCCATGGACAATGCTTTCTTTACTTCTGCCTTCACGAAAATTTTCATATTCTGTATAGAGGCATCTGATGACTTTACTTTGAATGCTCTCTGGCGTGATTAAATGATCAACACCAATTTGCCTAACTGTTGCCTAACACATTCTGCCGCTTCGGAATCAACACTGTGTCATAGGCAGCTGTTTCCCGAAAATATAGATTGGTTTATAAAGTCTGAACAGCATTGTGATAGCTAATAATTTAGTGAAGCCACCTATTACAGCACCTAAGACGACCATACAGTATCCTTAACCAAAACTCCATGAAATTTCTCCATTTATTGCTTTAAATAGAGGCTTGATGACACCTTCTAATTAAAAGAACATAGAATGTGTTATCCACATTTGCCCATCATTTAATTATTAAAGGATATTAAACTTAGTGCAAACGGGGAATTATTATGAACCTTAACCATCAGAAAGTTTTCATTACGGTAAATCCCGCAGAGACGCGAAAGAAGGCGCTACTGTTTATCGAGGAAAAACTATTTGAGGAATGGGGCCTTCAATTTGGAGAACCCGTAACGATCATGGCTGGATGCCGTTCGGTCCCGGTACTTGTCCAGCCATTCCCGTCATCCCAGCCTACATTGAAACTTTCATATGATATGAACCAAACTTTATCCTTACCCAGTTTTTCCGATCCAATCTCCGTCTCATACAATGCGGAAGGAAGGTCAATTAAAATAGGCCCTTTCTTCGCTTCACTCATGAACCAGACTCCCTTGCAAGACGGGACATTCGGTGAGATGGAAAAATTTTATCAGGAAATGAAATCATATTGTAATCAGCAGGGAATCCCCTTCTATTTAGTAAAATTGCAGTCTCTTCAAGAAGGAGTTGTGGAAGGCTACCTGCCTGGGCAAGATGGCTGGCAAACCTTGCCCCTCCCCATTCCTGATGTATTTTATAACCGGATACATTCGCGCAAACTTGAGGAATCACATTCTTTCAAGCTGTTTAAAACTGAACTGGAGGAACGGTCAATACCGATGTTCAATGGAAGGTTCCTCTCCAAACATGATGTACATGAACTGCTAATCTTAGAAAATGAGCTGTTGCCAAATTTGCCGGAGACGATACTTTTTTACGAAATGGAATCTTTCTTGAGGTTTATAGAAAAGCATTCGGTAATCTACTTTAAACCCGCATCAGGCAGCCAAGGCAGGAATATATGCAGATTAACGCAAGTAGCTGGAAAATGGAAAATCGAGCAATCCGGAAATCTCCAGGATGTGCATTTTGCTGATACGGATGAAAAGTTGTACGAAACCTTAAAAAGGTTTTCCAGAAAACAATCCTTCATTCTTCAAAAAGGGATTTCCCTATTCGAAACCGATCAGAGAAAAGTTGATTTCCGTATACTTCTTCACCGGAACGAACTGCTTGAATGGAAAGTTTCTTCAATGGTTGCCCGGATTGGGGACCCTGGCACTATCGTTTCCAATCTTGCACAAGGCGGCTTGATGAAAAATGGCCCGGATTTTCTAAAGGAAGCATTTGACCTTCAGAACGCCAGCCGCATATATCAAAAGCTCGTTCGGCTGGCTAAAAACACTGCCCAGGCCTTGGTCGAAAACCATGAAGATTCATTCGGGGAGCTAGGGATCGATTTAGCACTGGATACCGATACCCATCCTTGGATCATCGAAGTGAATTCAAAGCCTTCGAAAAAATTTCAAGGCAACTATGAAACCTTTCGTCCATCAGTAAAATCCATCATAGATTTCATGCTTGCCCTTAACCGCGAAAACCATCCATAAAAGGAGTTGCTAGCACGTGTTAATAGGATTAATGGCCACGTCGGATACACATGAAAACAACTACTTCACCGAAATAGCCAAAACCGCAAAATCATTTAATATGAAAGTTTGTAAATTCTCACCGGAAAATATTGATATGGATCTGAAAAAAGTCCGCGGCGAGCGTTTTGATGACGAGAATGAAACTTGGATCGCCGCATCTTTTGATATACCTGATTTTGTTTATGATCGCTGTTTTCACGGATTAGTCCGGGAGTCAACGGAAACGCGGCACAAAATCGATTGGTTAAAAGATAACTCGTATTTCTTGGGGCTTGGCCTTCCTGGTAAGTGGGAAGTGTATCAAATCCTAAAAAACCATCCACTCCTACAGGCATTTTTTCCAGAGACCGTACAAGTGACGACACCTGAAGATATTACCGGTCATTTGGAACGCCTGGATAAAATCATCATCAAACCTGAATTCGGTGCAGGCGGTACAGGGATCTATCTGCTTTCAAAAAACGAGGACGGCACCTTGGTATCCATGACGAAAAAGGGCACCAAATATGACCGCCAATTCCCCTCCAAATCTCAGCTTAACAAATGGCTGCAGCATTTATTAAATCGATACCGTTACCTCTGCCAGCCATATTTGGAGCTTTGCAACCAAAATAACGAGCCATTCGATTTACGGATTTTACTTCAAAAAAACGAGAAGAATCAATGGATGGAACGTGGCCGCGGAATTCGTACGGGACAAAAGGACGGAATCACCTCAAATCTTGCCACAGGCGGGGAAGCCATTTCATTGGATAATTTCATCAAAAGAAACCCGGAAACGATTTCGATTGCCGTCGAACAAAAGATTCAGCATATCCTTCGCACCCTGCCGGCAGAAGCCGAAGCTGTCTTTGAAAGGTTATTCGAGTTGGGGATCGATATAGGCATCGATAAAAAAGGCCAAATATGGATAATGGACATTAACTCGAAACCCGGAAGGAAAATCATTCAGGCACTACAGCCGGAGACCATGAAAGATATTCATCGCGCACCGTTTCAATATAGCCAGTATTTAGCCGAACATCTTCAGAAAGCAGGTGAATAGATAGTGAGAAAGACTTATCCTGCCGAAATTGCCGCTATCCCCGGCAATGTTCTCTACTACCCTTCAGAGCTTGGAGATTTGGCAGAGATTGAATTAATTTATTTCGGACGACATTCATGTCCTGCCACCGTCAAACAAAACCCGGCCGTCAATCAATCAATCGTCCTTTCGGAAAGTCTTGCGGAATCTCTAATATTCGATCATACCGATATTCCCCTTCATTTATTCATTTACGGCAAGAGCATTCATATCGGACCGCTGGTCGGAATCTTTTCATCAGGCTTCACCGGCATTTCAAACAAACCATTGGGCGAGAGATCGGATTTTTTCGCAAAGCTCCTTTCGCTTAGCAGGACCACAGGCTGTATCCCCTTTGTATTTGGGGAGAATGTAATCAATTGGGATGAGGAGACAATCAAAGGTTATGTGTTTGATAACGATGACTGGCACATTAATGAATTTCCTTTTCCTAATGTCATCTATGACCGGCTCCCAAATCGGTTGACGGAAAACCGCGATGGACCTAAAGAAGTGAAGCAGAAATTTCAAAAAGAATATACCATTCCATGGTATAATCCTGGTTTTTTCAATAAATGGGAGGTAAATGAAAGGTTATGCGCAGATGAGCGGGCACTGCCATATTTGCCGGAAACGTATCCATTTCAATCCATGTCCGTGGTGGAAACCCTTCTTTCCCATTACCGGCAAGTTTATATAAAGCCCATTCACGGCAGCCTCGGCCTAGGGATTCATCAAATTCTTTATGATAAGCATGAGAATGTTTACTATTGCCGCTATACAAATGAAGCAAAAGAAAATAAACTGCAAAAGTTTTCCACACTGGAATCCATCGTTAAACATATTTTTCACGACCGGCCGCTTGAGAATCTTATCGTGCAGCAGGGCATCCCATTAATTCGATCTGAAAAACGTCCAGTGGATTTCCGGGTCCATACGAACAAGGACAGTAATGGAAAATGGCAGGTAACCGCGATCGCCGCAAAAATCGCCGGTGCCGGCAGCGTCACGACCCATATTAAAAGCGGGGGTGTGATCAAAACGGTTGCCGAACTGTTTGGAGATGACGGTGAGGCCAAAGAAGTCGAACGAAAGCTATCGGAAGCCGCACTGATTTTAAGTGACAGTATAGAAAAGAACTTGGACGGCATCGTTGCAGAAATAGGATTTGATTTTGGATTGGATAAAAAAGGGCAGGTTTGGATGTTTGAAGCCAATTCCAAACCGGGACGTTCCATCTTCTCCCATCCAAAACTCAAGGATTTCGAATTGCTGACCAGAAAGCTTAGCCTTGATTACGCCATTTATCTTACGGAACAGACGATTACGAAATCAATCAGTGTGCCGCGATGAACATTTTTTACGATATCCCCACTGAAAATTGGTACCACAATCAAGAAAATGCGGAACTTTTCGCCGGCTCTGCCGAAGAGGTAATCAGCTATAATAAGGATCATACGAATCAACCCCTAATTCCTATCACCATATTTCCAGGTAACCGGATGCTTGCCGTCGGCATACTGACTGTTTCCAATCCCAAAAAGGAATCAGGTTTGGGTGGAAACCTGACCCTTTTTCGGGACCTATCACTATATTTATTGAAACATGGAATATTGGCGTATGTATTCACAGAAAAGGCCCTTCATTCCGAATCGATGAGAGGGTATGTTTTTTCCTCCATTTCAAACAAGTGGATCGAATGTAAAGTGCCCTTCCCTGACATCGTCTATAACCGAATCCCCTCTAGGAGCTATGAGGCGTCAGGAGAATTCCAACAGCTCATCGGATATTTTAAAGAATCTCGAATGAATCTTTTCAACCCCTGTTTCATAGATAAATATGTGATGTTCGAAGCATTGATGGAAGAAGGATCTCTCACCAATCACCTTCCGCCCACCATGGTCTTGCGAAACAGCGGCTGCCTTGATGCTTTCCTGGAGACCTACAGGCATATATACCTTAAACCTTGCAAAGGAAGCCAAGGTAAAGGCATTTATACCATTATCAGAAATGATGATGATACACTATTGTTCAATAGCTTAAAGCATAGTGAATCCTTCCCGGATTTCGCGTCATTCTGGGAAACAAAAAAAAGGGATTTATTAAAAAGGAGCTACCTTGCTCAACAGGCGATCATACCAAAAAAACTTTTTGGACACCGTTATGATTACCGGATTCTGGTCCATTATGAAAAAGGTTTTTATAAAGTGACCGGCAAAGCGGTAAGGATGTCACAAACTCAGGAAATCACCACCCACACTCCCCAAGGGGGTAAGATCTTTCCTTATCAAGACCTGCAATCAAGAAGCCTGAATCGAAAATTAGCGAAAATCGCCCAAAAAAGCGGTGAGATACTTTCAAAAAAAATCGGATTTCTCGGAGAGTTTTCCATGGATATAGGGGAAGATGAATCAGGATCGCTCTTCATATACGAGGTGAACTCAAAGCCCATGCAATTCGATGAGGAGGAAATTGAAACAAACAGGCTTTTGCATTTAAAAAATCTTTTTATTGAATTAACTTTTCCCAGCCTGACAATTAAATAGCACCTCCAGCTGCCGTTTTCCATTATAATTAAATGAGAAACTGTATATATGGAGGTAATACATATGATTACTCATTTTCAATGGGCACCACTGCATAAGAATCTGCCAGGATGGAAAATTTCCTTTTATTTCAACAAGCAGGCAGTCCAAGCCTTGTATCATAAAGATGGATCCATCGAGTGGACAGCCAATCCGCCTTCCGAAACAGATGAAGCCAAACTTAAAAGCATGATACATGATTTAATGATCTTCCATGTATATGAATGAACCGCCTTTACATTCATGAAATCCCTAAACAGAATAAAAAAAACTCCTTTGCCTAAACTAAAGAAAAGGCTAGGAGGGATTTATTTTGGATAAAGAAAAAATGACATTTTTGAAGGATACCGAATATGATGGCAAGGACTCCGTTTACCTTGATATCGACCGTATCATCAATGAAGGAATGGCAGGCGGAAATGTGTATGAAGTCGCTAACCTTCAGAACATCGAAGAAGCACATGATTTTTATGATGAAACAGATCCCAATATCAATAAATGAATTATGTGGGCTCTCTTATGGAGAGCTCTCCTTTATATCAGTCAGACCGTTAACATTCAAATTGTTCGATTCTCCCTGGCACTCAAAATATTTTCGTTTAATATCGATGTAATGATATGCTCTGAATCCCATTCATGCCCAGATATCTCGATAAGAGGATAGCGATTCGGTAAAACGACCTGCTGGATTTCATGAACGGTCAGCCCTTGAGAATGCAGGCGTAAAATTTCACCTTGGAGGTTTTCCAAATAATCCAACTTTTTCCTGAACATTTCCTTTCCATCAGGGACATGCCCAGCATGGCAGCAAAACACTTCCCCGAAGTCATATTGAAGTAATCTTTTTATGGAATCAATGATGACCGGGATAGACTCTTCCCGTAAGACAAGCTTTGTCTTTGGTGTTACGAAAAGGTCTCCTGAAAAGAGCACTCCATTACTGTTATTCAAATACACCATATGGTCCTTCGCATGGCCGGGGGTAAAAATCGGCTCCCACGCTTGGGTGCGTGAATGAATGACCTCCCCTAGCGGCTCAGCTTTAAAGGCGTCTCTCTTCCCCCAGAAAATTTTGCGATATTCAGGATATACAGCATCCTTTGCACAAACCTCAACCGACATCGGGTGAATGAAAAGCGGCACCTTTTTATGTTCCTGTATCCATGCAGCGCCCCCCGTATGGTCTTCATGATAGTGAGTCAGGGCCACTGAGTCGAAGTCTGCGGACTCATAGAACGGAATAAGCTCTTCCAGTAAAATCTGTGCGCCAGTATCTATCAATAGTCCATCCGTTAAAAAAACATTAACACTCATCCCCGACTTGTTCCCGCCAGGAGTCCCATGCACACAAACCACATCATTTATCGTTTTAATTTCTATCATTCTATCGCCTCCCCATCATTGTACAAAAATAGTTTTATCTTCCTTTTTTTAACTTTACTATAATAAATGTAGTACCACTTTACCTTTTTGACAAGGAAATGTTGGTATAATTAACCTGGATGTAAATGCTGGATTATTGTATAATATCCCGGCCTACATCCAACTCAAACCATTGGAATACGCTCAATTGCGAGGCAGTGTTGACCTATCGGCGCTCCTTGGCAACTTCGCTCTTGCAGCGAAAATGGACCACAAGGATGCCCTTCTTTCAGAAAAAAATATCGGATATGTATCTAAACGTTGTCGCATTGAATACAAAAGATGTAGACGCTCAAATTCCCAAGGATATTATATCAGTAGTGGAATCCAACCAGTTTGAAAAAGTGATCGATGACAAATTTCGGAAATCCAGACTGGATGAATTGATCAAATAATCGAGGCCTGCTTCCCCTTTACCGGGTACAGGCCTTTCATTAAGGAGAACGAATATGAATACCTTACTGGAGGTCCGCAGCGGCCCCGCTTATTATGCCTGTAAAGCTAATGTCCTTGAAACACTGGAAGCAAAACTGAGTAAAGGAAACATTCGTAAAGTGCTCGTTATTCATGGGAGAAAATCATGGGAAGTTGCTGAACCCTTTTTTCCTTCCTTAGAAAATATTGAGACGAACTTTTTCACATACAGCGGGGAATGCAGTGATGCGGAAATTGAACGCGTCAAGAACTCCGCTCATGAACACGGTGCGGATGCATTGATCGGCATTGGCGGAGGAAAGCTGCTCGACCTCGCCAAATCGGCCGGTAACTTGCTTCAAAAGGATATCATCCTCATTCCGACCCTGGCTTCCACCTGCGCTGCCTGGACTCCGTTGAGTGTCATTTATGATGATAATGGTTCATATGTCCGCTATGATATTCATGAAAAAAGCGCTTGGATGTTATTTATTGAACCAGGAATTCTTCTTAATTCACCCATTAACTATTTACGTGCTGGAATCGGCAATACATTGGCGAAATGGTACGAGGGCAATGCACTGGCCGAACAGCTTGCCACGAAGTCCGTTTGTATTGAATTGGCCCATATAGCCGCAAGGCAATGTCAGGAAGTTTTATTGACATATGGCGAGGAAGCCCTAGCTGATTTGGAAAAGGGGAAATGGTCAGACGCGCTGCAGCGTGTCATTGAAACGAACATCATCACCAGCGGTCTAGTTGGCGGCTTTGGCGACCAGTACCTGCGCGTTGCCGGTGCCCACTCCATTCATAATGGCATGACTTCCATCACGCAAGCGAATCATTTACTTCACGGGGAAAAAGTGGCATATGGCATTTTAGTCCAGCTTGTGCTAGAAGGGAAATTCTCGGAAATCAAACAATTGCTGCCAATCTACCAGGTGCTTAAACTGCCGATGACATTGCTTGATATTGGCCTTACGATTGAACATAAGGCCGAACTTCAACAGATTGCAGCCCACTCTGTCAAAGAAGGTGAAGACATCCATCTCCTTTTCCCTAATATCAACAAGGAAAAAGTGGCAGCGGCCATGGAAAACCTTGAAATCCTCACAAACCATGCAAGCAGCTCCATGAACTAAAAAACGATGGGGTCTTTACCCCATCGTTTTTTTAATTTCCTTCACATTGTTTATTTAAAAATAATAATAAAAGAATGTTTCAACCTACTGTCTGTTTCCATAATCCTAGGAGATCACTTTCATGTTGTCTGTGAATGCCTGCTTTTCTATCGGCAGATTCCGGACGGCTCTTTTCCCAATTCCATATATCTTCGAGAGTTTCTGATAGGGGACGGAATGTTAGTCCATTATTGATGGCTTTATCGTTATCGACAGCCAAAAACCCATTCAAAGGTTCCTTTCCTCCAGGTAAAGGGAATTCTTCTGGTATCCATAAAGGCATTTCTCCCCACGGCTCTACTTTATTGTCTTTTAAAAATTTTTCAGATACCCATGTAAAATCAGCATTACTTCTTGTTACCTTTTTGCAGCCTTCAAGTAATTGCTCCATAGTCAGTGTGTAATCTGGGCCGACGGCATTATACGTACCTGTCATGCTTTTTTCTATCATTTGTATGATCCATTGGGCCAAGTCCCTTGCATCGATAACTTGGATTGGACGTCCAGGGCGTCCAGGAGCTAAAATTTCTCCCCCATCCGCTATCCTTTTAAGCCAGTACGGCAATCGGTCAGTGTAATCATATGGACCCACTATTTGCCCGGCACGAATTGACAGGACTTTCCCCGGCAGTTCTTTTTCAGCTGCTTTTTCGCTTAATGATTTTAACGGTCCATAATATTCACCGTATATCGGTCCAGCAGTTCCGTGGGTGATCTCCTCTGCTTTATCTTCATTTAGTGTATGAACTTCTCCATTTTCATCAATTCCTGGCTCGGTCGGATCACTGTAAACTGAGATGCTTGAAATATATGTATAGTGTTTAACTTGATTAAGCAATCTGCAGGATTTCGATACAGTTCGAGGGATAAATCCTGATGTGTCAATGACTGCATCCCACTGTCTCCCTTTCAACATTTCCAGGTCCCCGTCGCGGTCCCCTTTTAACTGTTCTATTTCGGGAAAGACATAAGGATCGCTTCCACGATTAAAAAGTGTGACATCATGCCCTTTCCCTATCGCAGCTTTTGCTAAATACCGGCCTAAAAACCGTGTACCGCCCAATAGTAAAATGTTCATAAGATCTCCTCCTCTTTAACGATATTCCATAAAGCATACGCAATACCCTTTCCTAACATTAATAATACTTGCAACTTTTCTTTGATTTTCCCTTTCGGAAAAACTGGCAATATCCTAATCTTTTGAACTTTATTCTTTTTCGCTATAATGATATGGAAAGAGAGAAAGAAGGTGGAACCGATGCTTGAAAATCTTAAACAAAAATTCCCGAACGCTCTTACCAATAAAAAGGATACTGATGATATTTCTGATTATGTTTGGTTCGAAGAATCCAGAAGTATACTTGGCATTCCCCGTTCAGAAATCACAGCCGAGGAAATCCGTTTATTGGAACTGCTTTTTGCTCCTTCCATAAACCCAAAGAACCTCAATGCACATCCAGACTCATCATGGAAAAATTTTTTATCCGAACCGAATGCACCATTGCCTTTAACGAGCTGGGAGAATGTTCGATTCCTTCATTTCAAGCTGACTCATGCTGATTTTTCCAACTCCGATTTTGAAGAGGCCTTCCTCGCTTTCGTTCCATCTGACGCAGCTATTATCTGGGAAAATGAAACGGCAGGAGTCTTAATTGAAACAGACAAGGATGAACCATTATCAAATAAAGAACTAATCGCCATTTCTTCCACGCTTGAGAGTGATTTTTATGTAAAGACCCGTATGTTCACGGGGCGCTTTCATCCTGTAAATCAAGACCTTCACCATCACTGGGCCCAGGAGAAAAGGTGTTTTGATTTGGCACAGGTGCATCTGCCGGATCTAAAGGTGACTGATTTGGCAGATATCATCCCTCATTCATTAATAAATGAACCATCCTTTAAGAATGCAAAGTGGTATATCAATCAAATTCTTGGCAAGACCAAGCAGGATACTGAGCTTATCAAAACAGTTAAAACGTATATTGAATGTAATTCCAATGCCACCTATGCCGCCAAACAGCTTTATATACATCGGAACAGCTTACAATACCGAATCGATAAATTCTCTGAAAGAACTGGTCTCGATATTAGAAACTTCCGTCATGCCCTTACTGCGTACTTGATTTTTCTTCTGAATGATTAATTTCCATACAAAGAGGTAATATCATCCTTTTTTGTGCAATGTGCCCATACTTTTTTCTAAACCGATAGCTTAGACTATAGCTAATTGGTACAAGTAATCAGGAGTTTAAAAGGGGGATTTTTCATGGCAGAGTTAGTGTTAGATCATATATTCAAGATTTATGATAAAAAGGTGACGGCTGTTAAAGACTTCAACCTTCGTGTTGCCGATAAGGAATTCATCGTTTTTGTGGGACCTTCCGGTTGCGGCAAATCAACGACATTAAGGATGATTGCCGGACTGGAGGACATTTCCCAAGGGGATTTATACATAGACGGCAAGCGAGTCAATGATGTCCCTCCTAAAGATCGTGATATTGCGATGGTTTTCCAGAACTATGCCTTATATCCTCATATGACCGTATTTGACAATATGGCATTCGGATTAAAGCTCAGGAAAACGCCAAAAGCGGAAATCAAGCAAAAGGTCAATGAAGCGGCAAGGATTCTCGGACTTGAAGAGCTGCTAAACAGGAAACCTAAAGCGCTTTCAGGTGGTCAGCGCCAGCGTGTGGCTCTCGGCCGTGCAATTGTAAGGGACGCAAAAGTTTTCTTGATGGATGAGCCATTATCCAATCTCGACGCAAAGCTGCGGGTTCAAATGCGTGCCGAAATCGCTAAATTGCATAAACGGCTCGACACTACAACGATATATGTCACGCATGACCAAACAGAGGCAATGACCATGGCGACACGCCTTGTTGTAATGAAAGATGGTATCATCCAACAGGTTGGTGCTCCAAAGGACGTTTATGAGAAACCAATAAATGTTTTCGTCGGCGGCTTTATCGGATCGCCTGCCATGAACTTCTTTACCGGAACATTAAAAGAAGGCACAATTAAAATAGGCGAACAAACGCTTGAAATACCTGAATTGAAAATGAAAATGCTGCGTGATCAAGGATATGCCGGAAAAGATGTTATCCTTGGAATCCGTCCGGAGGATTTCCATAATGAAGGAGCTTACTTCACGAAGTCCCCTAACACTACATTCACGACCCAAATTGATGTAGCCGAACTCATGGGCGCGGAGATTATGCTCTACTCCACATTAGAGGGGCAGGACTTCGTTGCACGGGTCGATGCCAAGAATATTATTCAGGCAGGGGAAAAGATCGATCTTGCCCTCGACATGAATAAAGCACACTTTTTTGATAAAGGGACTGAACATCGCATTTTAGTTGAAGAAGATGAACAGATGCAGGAAAGCATGAAGTTATCTGCCAATTAAACGTAAAAAGACCCATTCATAATGGGTCTTTTTACGTTTATTCCAATTCATTCCTGGACCAATACCACTTCATCATGTCCGCATTCCGGGCATTTCATGAGATGCGGGCATTGGCCTTTTTGAAGGGATTGAGGGTATCCGTCGTTTTCTTTAAGTATGTCGATATCCATATAAGCACTGTAATCATCCGCGTAGTCCATGAATTTCCCTTTATCCTCAAGATCACTGCCGCATTCCGGGCATTTCACATGAATTTTTCTCAGACCGTTGCAAAGCGGGCATATAGACATTGTTTTTCCTCCTGTTCCCGATACTTATTATTTCAGTATTTGTAGATTCCATTATTTTAACACATGGAAACACCCTCCCTAATACCAGAGGGAGGGCACTACTAATTATTTATTAACCATGTTAGCAGGATCGACCCATGCTTTGAATTCATCTTCCGTCAGGAACTCCAATTTCAACGCCGCTTCTTTTAACGTAGAGTTGTCCTTGAATGCCGTTTTGGCGATCTTGGCTGCTTTTTCATAACCGATATGCGGGTTCAATGCTGTTACCAACATAAGGGAACGTTCTACATTTTCTTTGATTTTATCTTCATTTGCAGTGATGCCCACCGCACAATTGTCGTTGAATGAATGAATGCCTTCCGTCAATAATTTGACCGTCTGCAGGAAGTTATAGATGATGACTGGTTTGAATACATTCAATTCAAAGTTACCTTGACTTGCTGCAAAGCCAATTGTAGCATCGTTACCAACGATTTGTGTTGCAATCATGGTAAGCGCTTCACTTTGTGTTGGATTGACTTTACCTGGCATGATGGAGCTGCCCGGTTCGTTTTCCGGAATGGCTATTTCGCCGATTCCGCTTCTTGGTCCACTAGCAAGCCATCTGACATCGTTCGCAATTTTCATTAAATCCGCCGCCAATGCTTTCAAAGCACCGTGTGCGTAGACGATTTCGTTATGGCTAGTCAATGCATGGAACTTATTATCAGATGTGACAAAAGGGTATCCTGTATCTGCTGCAATTTGTTTGGCAGAGAGTCCCGGGAATTCTTCTTTTGTATTGATTCCGGTTCCTACAGCCGTTCCGCCTAGAGCAAGGTTCAATAATTTTTGGCTGCTTTCTTCAATCATCGCTAGATCCTTATCGAGCATCGCTTTCCAACCGGAAATTTCTTGTCCTAATGTTAATGGTGTAGCATCTTGAAGATGTGTCCGGCCAATTTTCACGACATCCCAAAATTCTTTTTCTTTTGTATCGAATGTATCACGAAGGGCTTTGATGGCAGGCACCAATTTTTCAGCGACTTCCATAAAGGCTGCAATATGCATGGCGGTCGGGAAAGTATCATTTGAGCTTTGCGCCTTGTTAACATCATCATTCGGGTGAAGGGTTTCAGATTCACCATTTTCTTTTAACCATTCATTCCCTTTGTTAGCGACCACTTCGTTCACGTTCATATTACTTTGCGTGCCGCTTCCCGTTTGCCAAACTACAAGCGGGAAATGTTCATCAAGCGTACCTTCAAGGATTTCCCCGCAAATCTTGACGATGGCATTCTTTTTAACTTCGGAAAGATCACCAAGATCATAGTTCACCTTTGCCGCAGCTTGTTTAACGTATGCAAATGCACGAACTAATTCAATCGGCATTTTTTCGTTACCTATTTTGAAATTGTTACGGCTTCTCTCAGTTTGTGCTCCCCAATATTTATCAGCAGGAACTTTCACTTCACCCATCGTATCTCGTTCGATTCTGTATTCCATGTGTTCTCCTCCTATGTTTGCACTATTCATTGAAGACCTTTTGCATATGAAATGAATAATGTCGGATTATTCTTTCTCTCCATACATTGTACAAACTTTATTATTTTAAAGCAAAAATATCCCGCTGACCCTTTCCATGTTTTCTGAAAAATCCAAGTTCCATTCATGTTTATATGAAAATTCAATTATTCTTTTTAGACACATAAAGTGTAGACACCGCTAGGCTCCAATTGACCTGGTCATGAACATCAAAGCATTATCACTCCCAAAATGTCCTTGACAGTATTTTGTATATATAGTAAATTCAAAAGAAATTGAATAATCTAAACTCTTATCGAGAGAGGTAGAGGGAATGGCCCGATGACACCTCAGCAACCTTCATTTGTTTCAAACCAATGAAAAGGTGCTAATTCCACAAGTTTGTGAACTTGGAAGATAAGAAGAATGACTCGTCCCTACTTAATCAAAGTCTTCTTCTTAAAGAAGACTTTTTTTTATTTTATATAACTCAAAGGAGCAGTGAAAACCATGTACAAATTTGAAACATATCTTGCTCAATTAGGAAATCGCAGCGAAACGGCGACAGGAACAGTCAATCCGCCGGTATACTTTTCAACAGCTTTTCGTCACGAAGGAATTGGCCAATCGACGGGATTCGACTACACAAGGACTGGTAACCCTACACGCCAGCTATTGGAGCGATCCATCGCCGATCTGGAAAAAGGAGACCAAGGTTATGCCTGCAGTTCAGGAATGGCCGCCATCTCCACTATTCTCGCCCTTTTTAAATCCGGGGATGCATGGATTGTCAGCGAAGATCTTTATGGCGGTACATATCGTCTGTTAGAACAAGGTTTTAAAAAATGGGGATTGCAGTGTGACTATGTAAACACTTGTTGTTTGGAGGATATCGAAAAAGCCATCACTCCTCACACGAAAGCCATCTTCATCGAAACTCCCACTAACCCCCTTATGCAGCAAACGGACATTAGCGCCGTTGCGGCATTGGCCAAACGATATAATTTATTGTTAATCGTTGATAACACTTTTTACACGCCTCTTATTCAACAACCCATCGTGCTTGGAGCGGATATTGTGATTCATAGTGCAACCAAGTATCTCGGTGGTCATAATGATGTGCTCGCGGGACTGATCGTTGCTAACGGCGCTGAATTATGTGATGCACTTGCCTTCCATCATAATGGTACTGGAGCTGTCTTGAGCCCATTTGATTCTTGGCTGTTGATGCGAGGAATGAAAACCCTGGCATTGCGGATGGAGCGTCATGAAAAGAATGCCAAGATACTTGTAGATTACTTATCGGAGCATGATTGTGTCACTGATGTATTGTATCCCGGCAGAGGCGGCATGATTTCTTTCCGCATCATTGATGAAGCGGCGGTCAACCCATTTTTACAATCGCTCTCATTAATTTCCTTTGCAGAAAGCCTTGGAGGGGTTGAAAGCTTCATCACCTATCCTGCCACACAAACACATGCCGATATACCGCTTGAAGTCAGAACGGCAAATGGGGTTTGTAATCGCCTGCTTCGCTTCTCCGTTGGCATCGAGGATAGCGATGATTTGATTGGCGACCTGCAGCAAGCATTCGCACATGTAAAAAGGGAGGCACTACGATGACAGGTCATGATTTTAGCTTTGAAACGAAATTACTTCATAATCAACATAAATTCGATCCGGCAACGGGTGGTGTGAGCGTCCCCATTCAGCATGCATCGACGTTCCATCAATCGGATATCGATCAATTCGGCAAATATGACTACAGCAGAAGCGGGAACCCAACTCGCGAGGCACTTGAAGATATCATTGCCGATTTAGAGGAAGGCACTCACGGCTTTGCCTTTTCATCAGGTATGGCTGCCATTTCAACAGCCTTCCTGCTATTGTCTGCCGGAGACCATATCGTCATTTCCGAAGATGTGTATGGCGGAACGTTCAGGATGGTCACAAGCGTATTGACCCGTTTCAATATTGAGCATACCTTCGTTGACATGACGGACCTTGAAAGCGTCAAAGCGGCCGTTCAGCCAAATACCAGGGCCATATACATTGAAACGCCTTCAAATCCGTTACTTAAAGTGACCGATATTCAAGCTGTATGTGATATTGCAAAAAAAGCCGGTGCCTTAAGTTTTGTTGATAATACATTCTTGACGCCCGCATTGCAAAAACCGCTGAATCTGGGCGCCGATGTTGTCCTTCATAGCGCGACGAAGTTTTTATCCGGACATAGTGATGTGGTAGCTGGGCTTGCGGTCGTGAAAGATCCGGAATTGGCGGCAAGACTCGGTTCGCTCCAAAACTCCTTTGGAGCGGTCCTTGGTGTCCAAGATGCCTGGCTTGTAATGAGAGGTTTAAAAACCTTGTCAGTTAGAATGGAACATTCACAAAAAGGGGCAGAAAAGATTGCAGCCTACTTAAAAGATCAGCCCTTGGTGAAAAAAGTGTATTATCCCGGCCTAGCCGATCATCCACAGCACGCCATCCAGAAAGGCCAGTCACTTGGAGCAGGGGCGGTCCTATCTTTTGAATTGGAAAGTGAGGAAATCTTCCGTTCCTTCGTGAACACTGTCGAGCTCCCTGTATTTGCCGTAAGCCTGGGAGCGGTCGAATCCATATTATCTTACCCGGCCAAAATGTCCCATGCTGCCATGCCTGATGATGAAAGGGAAAAGCGGGGCATCACGAACAGCTTGCTCCGCCTCTCTGTCGGACTTGAAAATCCGGACGATATAATCAAGGACTTCGATGCGGCCCTCGTCAATATTGCCAAAGGGGAAGCAATTGCTGCAAAATGAATAAAGGATGGGTGCCTCATATATGGGCACCCTTTTTCCTTGCATCATTATTAACTCTTTTTCTTCCCAGTCATAAAAAAAGGCCATCGATTTCCCGATGGCCTGACTCTCAATTCTTCATATTATATTTATCCAGGAAGCGATCCACCCGTCCGCCTTTTTCAGCAAACTTCTGCTTTCCTGTATAATAAGGGTGCGTATCCGAGCTGATTTCCACTTTTAATAATGGATATGTTTGTCCGTCTTCCCAAACGATCGTTCCATTGGACGTCTTCGTGGAGCCTGTCAAAAATTTATACCCACTGTTGGTATCCATGAATACCACTTGTTGATAATCGGGATGAATTTCTTGTTTCACTATTATCACCTCATCGTCAGTATAGGTATATCTTAAACGTAATGATTACTATTATCAATAATTATGCTTGAAGGTACCAAAAGTCGGTACCCTCATTATAGTTTAAACTTGATGATCCACCCTTATTCAATTGTGTTCAACCAGCCATGCCTTTATGCGGACCAGCCTGCAGTTCATACATTTGATAATACTTCCCTTTTAGTTCCATTAATTCCTCATGTGTACCTTGCTCAGCAATCCGCCCTTTATCCAGTACAAGAATCTGGTCGGCATTTTTTATCGTGGAAAGTCTATGTGCAATGATGAAGGTCGTTCTTCCTTTTTTCAGCACTTCCATCCCCTCCTGGATAATTGCCTCGGTTTCGGTATCGATGCTCGCTGTCGCTTCATCCAAAATCAATATGGCCGGATTGAATGCAAGAGCACGGGCAAAAGAGATTAGCTGCCGCTGCCCGGAAGACAGCGTTCCGCCTTTTTCGATCACGGGTTCGTCCAGCCCTAAAGGAAGATGCTTCAGCACTTTGTCCCCCCCGACATCTCTTAATGATTTTTCAACCATTTCCCTTGTAATGTCTTTATGATTCAGACTGATATTGGAGGCGATGGTGCCTGTAAATAAATAGGGATCCTGAAGGACGATTCCCATATGCTCACGAAGCGTCTGATGAGGGATATCCAATATATTCGTGCCATCGATTTTAATTTGGCCTTCACTGCTGTCATAAAAGCGGAACAATAAATTCATTATGGAACTTTTTCCTGACCCGGTATGGCCAACTAAAGCGACCGTTTCCCCTTGTTTAGCGGAGAAGGAAATGTCCTTTAACACATATTCATTATCCTTATAACCAAAAGAAACATTTTCGAATTGCACGTTTCCTTTGTATCTGGATATGTTTTCATCACTGACTGCCAATCCCTGCTCATCCAATAAACTGAATGCCCGCGCCCCTGCAACAAGCGCCTGTTCAAGATTAGCGAACTGATTGACGATTCCGTGAAGCGGATGAAGCAGGCGGCTGATCAAATCAACAATTGCATACATCATCCCTAAGGAAATGGCCGAACTGGCAGTAAGGGAAATCCCGCCGAAATACCAGACGAATGCCATAAGCGCCAAAACCTTAATGACGCCAATCAAGTTTCCACCCGTCAACGAATTCAAATGGAGCATTTTATTTTGATAGGAATAATGCTCACTGTTTAGATTTTCAAAAGATTGCTTTGTCTCCTTTTCACGTCCAAATGCCTGAATGATGCTCATTCCAGAAATGGATTCATTGATCATCCCATTAATATCGCTTACCCGTTCCCGAATGATGTGATTATATTTCGAGGCGAATTTACGGTATACCATCGTCCAGATAACGATGATCGGAATAAGTAACGTGCCGATGGTACCGACTCGTGGATCCAGAATATACAAAGCAATTAGAACGCCGAAAATATTAATTGTACTCGAGAAGAAGTTGGCGAGCACGGTTACATATAATTCCCGGATCGCTTCCGTATCATTAGTGACCCTGGCTACAACTTTACCCGCTGGCATATTATCGAAATAACGTATCGGCAGACGGGAAATATGCTTAAAAATATCATTTCGCATCTTCTGTATGATTCGGTTCGCCGCTTTCTGTAAATAAAAACTCTGCCCATATTGAAAAATGGAGGAAAGGATGACAAGGCTAAAATAAAAAGCCACAAGCTTAATGATCCGAGGGATTTCCGGTTGGTAAAATCCCATCACTTCCTGACTCGTCAATTTCACTGCTTGCGTACGCTGCTCTTTCCCGTCTTTCCTGATGATCAATGATTGGTCCTCCAAGGTTCTGCGCCCATCGATAGGGACAGCCTCATTTACGAAGACAAATTGATTGCCGACCTGCAGAACATGGACTTCCCTGCCTTTCTTCTCACCTTTTGCAAAGTAATCAGCCCGTTTATACCAATTTCCATCATACTTGACAGCATCTTTTCCTTTACCCGCTTCATACCAGGAAGATTCAATGCCAAGTATATGTGAATCGATGATTTTCTTGGCAACGAAAGGACCCGTTAAATCGGCGGCTACCGAAAGTGCCAGCATGATCAGGGCGCCAATGATCAATTTTTTATAAAGGGCAGCATAATTAAAAAGTTTCTTTACGACCTTCATGCCTTCACCTCCGTCCCTTCGTCAACCTGCTGTCGCTCATATTGCTCCTTATACCAGCCATCATTCTGCAGTAAATCCGCATGAGTCCCCTCTTCGATGATCTCTCCGCTGTCCAATACGATTATCCTGTCCGCGTGCTGAACGGCCGATAAGCGATGGGTTGTGATGATGGTCGTTTTCCCTGCACGTTCATTTTGGATATTTTCGATGATCGTCGTTTCCGTTTTTGCATCTACAGCGGATAAGGAATCATCCAATATAAGGATTTCCGGATTTTTGATCAGTGCCCTGGCAATCGAGATCCTCTGCTTTTGCCCTCCGGATAGTGCGACACCCTTCTCACCGACGAGTGTCTCAAGACGGTTTGGCAGCATCATTAAGTCCTTCTCAAAATCCGCAAGCCGGATAGCTTCAGCCAGTTCATCTTCGGTTGCATCCATTTTACCGAATAAGATATTTTCCCTAACAGACTTCGAGAATAAAAAATGGTCCTGTGGAACGTAGCCGATCCATTTACGAATATCTTCAAGGGTCAGTTGCTCCAGCGGCATGCCTGCAAAAGCGATTTTACCTTTTCCTAATGGGTATTCCCGCAGCAATTGCTTCACGAATGTCGTTTTTCCACTACCTGTTTTCCCCACTATCCCCAATGTTTGACCGCGCTCAAGCTGAACGGAAATATTGGATAGATTCACAACCGTTGAGGAAGGGTATGTAAAATACACTGAATTGAATTGGATATTTCCCGGATTCGGAATACTCTCCAGCCCCAATGAATTCTTCACATCCGCTTCATGTGAAAGGGTATCCTGAACACGATCTAGCGAAGCATTTCCCCTTTGCATGACATTGATCAGTTCACCCACCGCGATCATCGGCCAAATTAACATGCCTAGGTACACATTGAACGAAACAAGTCCGCCAAGCGTTATGGCCTGTTGAAATACAAGGTAAGCCCCATAGCCCAACCCGATTAAATAACTGATGCCAATGATAATGCTGATCGTCGGATCGAAGAGGGCATCGATTCTTGCCACGGCTAGATTTTTGCGATATACATCCTCGGTCATTTCATCAAACCGCTTTTCATCTTCCCGTTCCTGGACATAGGCCCGGATAACACGGACACCTGAAATGGATTCCAGGACCTTGTCATTTAAAGTACCAAAGGCTGCTTGTGCATCCGTAAAACGTTTGTAAATTTTCTTCACGTAAATTTGCATCATCACTGCCATGATCGGAAGCGGCAGAACCGCCGCAATCGTCAACTGCCAGCTGATCGTGGCTCCCATCATGACCACTACCGTAATGGTGAACAGCACAGCGTCAACGAGGGTCAATATCCCGAAACCAGCTGTGAGGGATATTGCCTTTAAATCATTGGTTGCCCTTGCCATTAAATCCCCTGTACGGTTTTTTTCATAAAAGCTCGGCGTCATTTTCAGCAAATGGCCCATAAATCGGGATCTTAGTTTTCGTTCGACCAAGTTTCCGCCGCCGAATAACAGATAACTCCATAAGTAACCAAATAGATAACTGCCGATCAGTACAATCAGCAAATAAATAACGTATTTCATGACCCCTTCCTGCGTCATGCTGCCATTGTTCATATCATCGATGGCATTCCCGACAAGTTTTGGCGGGATAACCTCCAAGATATTCACTATACATAGAAATAAAATCGCCAAGGTGTAACGCTGCCACTGTTCTTTAAAGAACCAGGACAGCTTTTTAAAAATCGCAAACATGAATTCCCCTCCCTTTTGATCAACTCTTTCACTCGCTAACCGCTTTCTGGATCTCCCGGCTGCAATAAAATTTCCAATGTCTTTTGTCTCATTTTAAAATTCCTCCTATCTTTTATATGGAAAGGATGCGAATGCACCTGTATTCCAAATGCCAAAAAGCCCCCGCCAATTAGCGGAAGCTTTTTTAAATGCGTAATAACACATATAAAAAGCGCAGGCCGCGAAAATTCCACAACCTGCGCTTTAAAATGATCAATGAACACGTCGGATCCTATGTCTAGAAAGACAAGGTCACAGGGCAGGCGGACGTATGATATTCGATTATGACATCACTGTGCTTAACTGATTTAGTCATGACGTTCGCCTCCTTTTTCATTAATTAATGGTAATTTTTAACTTATATTTAAAGATTACTACGTTTGCATATTTTTGTCAATTGCGACTTTTCTAGATTATTGATGGATAATCCTTTATTCTTATAAGAATGACGTAACCTAAGGAGGTTCAGCATATGCAATGGAGAAAATATATACTCCTGGCGGTTCCCTTTTTATTATCATCCATTTTCATCTTATTTGCCGTACCGGTCCAATATAGATTTTTATCCTTCATTCCTGTGTTTCTTTTCTGGATAGTCTATTATATTTTATTGTACCTGGAAAAGAAGAAGAAAAGATGACATCACCTTGGGGCGTTGCAAATGCAACGCCCCTTTCTTGACGGCTCTGCATATAATGATCGAAAAACAACCGTGGTGATTGTATGCTCTCCCAATATTTGCAAAAGCTGTTGGGTAAACACCCTGCCAAAACAAAACCCATCATCGATGATGAAAGATATGGCACGCTAAAATCCCTTTTACAAAAAGAGCTCTTTCAGCCTTTTGATGAGTCAAAAGCTTTTTTCCCTGAGGAAACCGCTCTTATAAAAAGCATTCGAACCGAGACTGCTGCCTTGAACCGGAACAATATCACAAGAACACAAGCATATCTTGCCTTTTACAATCGTAATCCAGAGGTCCATTGGGCCTTTTTAGCACATATGGTTTCGAGGAATGGAGGATACCATATGACTGACTTGAAAAGCTCAGCCATGACCCACCTCTTTGACCAAGCGGAACGGCAGAAATTCTTCCTGTTCCTTGAGCGCGCCAATTCAGCCATATTTGATGATGCCTTCCCCCAGCTTCTTTTATATGAACATTCTAAACAAAAAGAACTTCCGCTAAGAAGGTATTTACCGGTATTCCGCATTTCAAGATTCATGGCCCCGATTTGGGAATCTTTCATTGAAGAGCCCCATTCACCCCTTTTGACAACGGCCCTTATCATTAATGAGCAAAGAATGCTTCAGGAAAGGATATTAAAACGCACCCGTCATGGTGAAATCCTCCGCAGGCTTGATTTTCAGCTGCAGGAATACTTAGGCTTCATGAAAGTGATCTTTCCTTATGCAAACAAGCAAAAAGGACTTCATTCCTTGACCGGCCTTACCGTTGAACGCTTTGCCGACCCAAAACAGCGTATTGAAACGGGGAAATCATTATATGAGCTTCTTTTTCAGCATCCGGTGGTTTTTCGCGGTGTTGGCCAATTTACTAAAGAGATTCCCCACACGGGTTCCAGAGAGGATTACTGGGCAAGCATATATACCTCTGATGCATCCACTTCAAAAGATGATAAAGTCTACAGCCCCACTCTTCATGATGCATGGGAAGATCAACTATTCTTTCCTACCCATTCCTTTGATTGGTTCACGAATGTAAGCTTCATAGAGGATTTACAAAGCTTACCGATCATTAAAAAGTCGGACCTGACCAACGAGGTGCTCGAAAATGTCAAGCATCTCAAAACCCTTAACGGAATGAAAGCCATTTTCTAGCATCAAGCCTCTTACTTTGAATATCCCTTCCCCCATTTGGCAAGAATGGTTAGCAAAAAAGAATGGGTGAAGCAAATGAGAGGCATTGTACTATTGAATCCAAATTACAAAATCGGGGATTTACATACTGATGAAAGCTTTGCAATCCAAAAGATCGTGACGGACAAGTATATGGAAGAGAAGAATATTTCCCCGGTCATACTCAATCCGTATCAAATCCACCCTTATTACACAATCCCGCATGAGCTTTTATTCAATTTACAAAGTAAAAAAGCGGGTCAAATCGATTCCCTTGTGCTTCACTCCCTAGAAACGATCGAACGCTTCAACTATATTTACCCTGAAAAATGGCTTGAGCTATGCGGATATTTCAAAGAGGTTATCAGTGTCACGACTCAAACTCCCGTTAGGAAATATGAAGTAAATTAATGCTTATCATGGTACTTAAGTCATTGTGAATGGATTCTAAGGTTTAAAGACCTTTTTTTCATTCATTTACAAAATGTCCTTCCTAGCGCTTTTGCCACAAGAGCGACTCATATATGCATCTCTCCTCATGATTGTCGCTTTGCCGCTTCTCCCTCTCTTTATCTATTAAAACCCCATTGACATTTATATTTATATCAATTTTCCCAATTATAAGATTACTAGGGATTATATAACTCCAGAACATTCTTTTGGAAATATAGATAAATTTACGGATAAAGCATAGAAAAATAAGTTAATTTTATATATCATTGGAGATAGGAATTTTCTTATTTTTTACTTTTACTAGAAAGGAATGTTAATGATGGCCAAAGAAAAAAAGAAAAAAACCCCAATTCCTTTCCGACTGAACTTTATGTTCTTTTTAATATTCATTTTATTTTCAAGCTTAATAATCCGGCTTGGCATCGTCCAAATCGTGTATGGAGATGATTACCTCCGCGAAGTCGACCGAACGGAAAACGATGTGGCCAATACCCCCGTTCCCCGTGGCAAGATGTATGACCGCAACTTGAATCCGGTCGTTGATAATGAGCCACGTAATGCCATTACCTATACGAAATACCCGAATACGAAAACGGCAGATATGGTGAAGACGGCGGAAATCCTTGCCACCTTGATAGAAAAGGATACCAAAAAGGTAACCCTGCCGGATAAAAAGGATTTTTGGATTTTAAAACATCCAAAAGAGGCCGAAGCCTTGATTACCAAGGCCGAGAGGAAGAAAGTAGTCGAAAAGAAACTGGAGCAAAAAGATTTATACAAACTTCAAATGGAGCGGGTAACCGATGAGAATATCAAGGAATTCTCCAAAGATGAATTGGAAGTCATCGCCATCTTCCGGGAATTCAATAGCGGCTATGCCCTCGCACCGTCGATCGTGAAGAATAAAGATGTCACCACTAAGGAATTCGCCAGGGTCAGCGAACATTTGGATGAAATGCCAGGCGTGGATGTAACGACGGATTGGGAAAGGACCTATAAGTATGACAAGACCCTCCGCTCGGTTCTTGGCAATGTCTCTTCTTCCGAAGAAGGCATTCCCAGTGAAAATATCGACTATTACCTGGCACGCGACTATACCAGGAATGACCGGGTCGGAAAAAGTTATATCGAAAAGCAATATGAAGATGTCCTGCGCGGTCAAAAGACACGGATTGAAAATGTGCTGAGCAAAGGGGAAGTCATCAAAACGAATACCCTCACTGAAGGGCAAAGCGGAAAAGACTTGGTCCTTACAATTGATATGGAGCTGCAGCAACAGGTTGAAAAAATCATCGAGAGAGAATTGTCGAAATCGAAAGCTAAAGGAAATACCTACTTATTGGATCGTGCCTTTGTCGTTTTAATGGACCCGAATACAGGCGAGGTGCTTACAATGGCCGGCAGGCAATACGGCCGCAACAGTAAGACCGGATTGACCGAAATGAACGATTTCGCCCTTGGAAACATTACGACATCCTATACGATGGGGTCATCTGTTAAAGGAGCCACTGTCTACACGGGCTTTCAGACAGGAGCCATCGCACCAGGGTCAGCTTTTTTTGACAGAAAACTCCTTTTAGCAGGGGCCCCTGAGAAAGGATCTTATAGTGATTTGGGTTATGTAACCGATGTCTCCGCATTAAAGAAATCGTCGAATGTCTATATGTTCATGACGGCAATCAAAATTGCCGGCGGTCATTATATCCCTCACCGGCCGTTAGGAATCAACCGGGAAGCTTATTCAATCATGCGGAATCATTATGCCCAATTTGGATTGGGTGTCCGCACAGGCATCGACCTGCCAAATGAATCCGTAGGGTTTAAAGGAGTCGATATGTCAACAGACGGATTGCTGCTGGATTTATCGATTGGGCAGTATGATACATATACTCCTATGCAATTGGCACAGTATGTTTCGACGATTGCAAATGGCGGAAAAAGGCTTGAGCCCCATATGGTCAGGGAAATCAGGAATCCTTCCAATGAGCACCAAGAATTGGGCAGCGTTTTTAAAACAATGAGTCCTAAAGTATTAAACGATTTAGGCGGGAAAGACGTTTGGATGCAACGTGTCCAGGAAGGATTCAGACAGGTTGCCCAGGAACCAGGCGGGACGGCATATAAATATTTCGGCGGGAAGTCCTACCGTGCGGCAGCAAAAACGGGTACTGCCGAGGCCTTTTACGACGGACCGCGGAGAAATCAATATAGCAGGCCAGTCCCGACTATCAATTTGACGCTTGTAGGTTATGCACCTCACAATAATCCGGAAGTGGCATTTTCTGTCGTCGTGCCATGGGTGTATCAAGGCAAGCCCTCTGATGATATTAACAAACGGATCGGGCGGGACGTAATGGACGCCTACTTTAAATTGAAGGAAAAAAGAGCAAAAGGTGAATCTGATGCAGATAAAGCAGTAGAAAGCACTCAATGATGATTACAAAAAAGGCCTGCTCGTAATCGAGCAGGCCTTTTTATGATGCCCATTTATTCCAGCTTTTGAACGAATTCCTTATAAAGGGCCCTAAGTGCATCTCCCCTGCTGATGATGCCGACGACTTTATCATTTTTGTCCACGACGGGGATTTTCTTGAAATGATGCTTGGAAAGGACCTTTATCAATTCATCTAACGGATCTTCGGGAGATAGCTTTGTAATCCTTTTATTTTTAATGATTTGTGAGACTTTATCATTCATTTTGGATGTAACCTTTTCATCCAACTCTTCACCGGGAAGAACCGTAATATAGGTGAAATACCCCATGATGGCTTCCTCTGCAGGTGTCAAGTAACGGAGGATATCCCCGTCCGTCACCATTCCCAATAGCTTATCATTTTCATCCACAACGGGGACCCCGCCCACTTTATTTTCAATTAAGATCCGCAGAATTTCCTTTAATGTAAAATCAGGACGGGCTACGTAGACTTCCCTTATCATGAAATCCTTAACTAACATATTACCACCCCTTTTTTAAGTTTGTACGTTCTGTATTCATCTCTTTCTATTAATACCCTTACTTACTCTATTTAAAAACCCTTGCCGCCTGAACTGCCTTTTTCCAGCCATCATATAAATCCTTCCGTTCCTGTTCTTCCATCTCGGGTTCGAATTTCTTATCGACTGCCCATAGCTTTGAAATCTCTTCCTGATCTTCCCAATATCCGACAGCAAGCCCAGCTAAATACGCTGCCCCTAAAGCTGTCGTTTCACTAATGACCGGTCTTTCGACTGGTACATTCAGGAGGCCGCTTTGAAATTCCATCAAGAAATTGTTTTTGACAACGCCGCCATCGACCCTCAATGCCTTTAGGTTAATCCCTGAATCGACTTCCATGGCCTTAAGTACATCTTTTGTCTGGTAGGCCAGCGCTTCCAATGTTGCCCGGACGAAATGCTCCTTCGATGTCCCCCTTGTCAGTCCGAATACAGCTCCCCTGACATCACTATCCCAATAAGGGGTACCTAATCCAACAAATGCGGGAACTACATAGACACCATCGGCTGAAGTGACCCGCAAAGCATACTTTTCACTGTCTTTCGGATCATGCAAGAGTTTCAGCCCATCCCTTAACCATTGTATGGCCGAACCTGCGACAAAAATACTGCCTTCCAAGGCATATTGGACTTTTCCATTCAGCCCCCATGCAATCGTGGTCAACAGGCCATGCTCTGATTTCACTGCCTTTTCTCCTGTATTCATCAGCATGAAGCATCCTGTGCCATACGTATTCTTAGCCATTCCTTTTTCAAAGCATTCTTGTCCGAACAAAGCGGCCTGTTGATCTCCCGCTGCCCCGGCAATCGGGATTTCGTGCCCAAAGAAATGGTGTGGCGCGGTTTTCCCGTATATCTCCGATGAAGAGCGAACATCCGGGAGCATCGATCGCGGCACTTGCAGGATTTCCAGCAGCTCTTCGTCCCACTTCAGGTCATGAATGTTATACATCAGCGTCCTTGAAGCATTCGAATAATCGGTTACATGTGCTTTACCACCCGAAAGTTTCCATATCAGCCACGTATCGATCGTACCAAACAATAAGTCTCCGTTTTCAGCCTTTTCCCGTGCCCCATCTACATGGTCGAGAATCCATTTCACCTTTGTACCGGAAAAATAAGCATCAATCAACAAACCGGTTTTTTGCAAAAATAAGTCTTCGAGACCTCCATCCTTCAATTGCGTGCAGATTTCGCTTGTCTGCCGGGATTGCCAGACGATGGCGTGATGGATCGGCTGACCTGTTTCCTTATCCCATACCACGGTCGTCTCCCGTTGATTCGTTATGCCAATTCCAGCGATCTGTTCAGGCTTTACATTCATTTCCGATAGACAGGAAGCGATTACCGATAGGATGGAACCCCAAATTTCATTGGCGTTATGCTCCACCCATCCAGGATTCGGGAAATATTGGGCGAATTCCTTTTGGGCAATATGCAAAACCTCCCCGCTTTTATTAAATAAAATGGCCCGGGAACTTGTCGTTCCCTGGTCCAATGATAGTATGTAAGTCTCCATGGCTGTCTCCTCCTGCACTTAAGAAAAAAGTTCATTCCCGCTTAAGTGTCATGCTGTTTTTCTTCCTACATTTTACTAGATATACCCGTGAAAACAAAAAATATATAAATTACGGCGAAAAATTGAAAAATATTGGCAGGTTAAGAGTTTATCTTTTACAATGAAAATAAGATTGATAGGAGGAATGGAATATGAATAACCATGAAATAGATTTTAAATTATATGGAGATGACATGCAGTTTGTTGAAGTGGAATTGGATCCTCAGGAAACGGTGATTGCCGAAGCTGGAAGTTTGATGATGATGGAAGATCAAATCAAGATGGAAACCATCTTTGGCGATGGGTCATCGAATGGTGACAGCGGAATGATGGGTAAGCTATTCGGTGCCGGGAAACGGCTCCTTACTGGTGAGAGTCTTTTCATGACGGCTTTTACGAATGAAGGACGAGATAAAAAACATGTTTCATTCGCCTCGCCTTATCCAGGTAAAATCATTCCGATGGATTTAAGCGAGCTCGGCGGGAAAATCATTTGTCAAAAAGACGCATTCCTGGCGGCAGCGAAAGGCGTTTCAGTCGGAATTGAGTTTCAAAGAAAGATAGGGGCAGGCTTCTTTGGCGGTGAAGGCTTCATCATGCAAAAACTTGAAGGAGATGGAATGACCTTCGTTCATGCCGGCGGCACAATCCATAAAAAAGAATTGGCTGCAGGAGAGATCTTACGCGTCGATACAGGATGTTTAGTAGCGATGACTAGCGGGGTAGATTATAATATTGAAACTGTAAAAGGCGTGAAAACCGCTTTATTCGGTGGCGAAGGTTTATTCTTTGCAACATTAAAAGGACCAGGAACCGTCTGGGTGCAATCTTTGCCATTCAGCCGGCTTGCAAGCCGTGTATTTGCTGCAGCTCCGCAAAATGGAGGATCCTCCGAAGAAGGCAGCGTAGCTAGAGGCTTATTCAATTTATTCAACGATAAATAAGAACCGGACCAATGGCTGCCATCATGGCAGTCATTGATCTCTTTTGAAAAGGATGGGTAGCAACATGCAGCTTGTTAAGTGGTCCTACATGAGACGCTATAATATCAAGGCAATTTTTGATCAATTCCCGAATTCGCCTGTTATTTTCCGAAAAATAAGAGATTACTATTTTGTTTATACCATTCACTGGACAGCTGCCGATGGCCCTATCGGCATAAAGGAGCTTGAAGAAATGGAACAGCTGCTCAACCGTGAACTCGGGACTGAATTGCAATATCTTTATCGGAAAAAATGAGATTACTCCTCGTACATCATTTTTCTTGTCATGCCTCCATCGACGATAAGGTCCGCACCCGTAACGAAATCATTTTCCGATGCCGTCAAATAAAGACAGGCCCTTGCAATATCTTCAGGCTTGCCAACCCGATTGGAAAAATGCTGCTGGTGATCTTTATCCCTCAGCGATTCATAATCTCCCGTTTCAATCCATCCCGGAGAAATCGAATTGACCGTAATTTTCTCTTTGCCTAAAGAAGCGGCAAGTGCATGTGTCAGTGCTTTGATCCCTCCTTTTGTCGCTGCATAGGATTCCGAATCAGGTTCAGACATCACCGCTCTGGTTGATGCCAAATTGATGATTGCACCTCCCTTTTCATTTTTCCGCATCGATTCTGCAGCAGCCCGGGAACAAAGGAAAACACTGCGCAAATTCGTATTCATCATATCGTCCCATTCCTCAATCGTCAGGTCATAAAGCGATTTGAATAATGCCTTTCCTGCATTATTGATTAATATATCAATGGTCTTATATGTTTTTAGAGTTACATCCATCAAATGATGGATGTCAGCTTCCTTGCGTACATCCGTTTTGACGAACATGGCTTCATGACCGTTACTTTTGAGCTCTTCCACATACGAAAGACCTTCCCGCTCGTCCAAATCTGCGAGAACGACTGAAGCGCCGCTTTCTGCATATCCCTTTGCCACGCCTCTCCCTATCCCATTCGAGGCGCCTGTTACAATCACCGTTTTATTTTTGAAACCCATTATTCCATCCTCACTTTCACAGATTTGTCCCTATCATAATATCCAATTCGCTACACTTCAAACAATTTCCTATCATCAATAACCTGGAGGACCCTTATATTTTTCTAGCTGCCCTAAAGTGATGTATGATAGATAATAACAGCAAGAATGAACCAGATTGAACGGCATCCGCTATTATCTTTCTTACGGTGTAAAAAACTTATATTGGAGGAATGTAAAAATGGACTTATTAAAAAATGTGTTTTCTTTAGGATTAGGTGCTGCCGCTGCTACAAAAGAGCAAATTGAAAAAGCAGTGGACTCTCTTGTCAAAAAAGGCGATATCAGCAAAGAAGACTCCAAGGTCCTTTTGAAGCAATGGGTCGAAAAAGGGGAACAAGCCCAAAAGCAGCTGGATGATTCCGTCAAGGCCAAAGTCAACCAAGCGCTCAATGGCCTAAACTTGGCAACTAAAGAAGAAATTCAGGAATTGGAGCGCCGTATCGTAATTTTGGAGAAGCAGAACCAAAACTTACAATCGTGACAGGAGGTACTTGAATGTTTCGCAAGCGACTGAAACACGCACATCGTTACCAGGAAATCATTAATGCCTTCTTGAAAAATGGTTTCGGTTACTTCATCTATCGCCTGGGATTATCCGAGAGCAAAGCGGGATCGAAACTCCAACCCGATGAAAACCTGAACCTCCGCTCAATCGGAGAGCGGCTGCATAAGATATTACAAAGCTTGGGACCAACATTCATTAAACTTGGTCAGATTGCAAGCACTAGGCGTGATTTCGTTCCCGATGAGATCGTCCGCGAACTTGAAAAGCTACAGGACCAGGTGACCCCTTTTCCATTTGATAAGGTTCGCAAAATTGTCGAAGCCGAATTGGGTGATTCTTTGGAAAACATTTTTCTTGAATTTAATGAAACCCCTCTGGCAACCGCTTCAATTGGACAGGTCCATACGGCACGCCTTCCTTCACAGGAAGTCGTAGCAATCAAAGTGCAGCGGCCCGATATTCTGCCGACAGTGGAAACGGATTTGGAAATTCTCGATGATTTGGCAAGACTTATGGAAGCTCGCATATCTTGGGCAAGACGCTACCAAATCAGAAAAATGATTGATGAATTCGCTAAATCACTACGCGCAGAACTCGATTATAACTCCGAGGGTCGAAACGGGGAAAGAATTGCCAAACAGTTCATCGATGATCAAGGGTTTAAGGTACCAAGGATCCACTGGGAGTTTTCCACAAAAAGGGTCCTGACGATGGATTTCATTCAAGGAATTAAGATCAACCATTATAAGCAGCTTGATGATGAAGGTTATGATCGCCGGCAAATCGCAGAAAGATTAGCGAACTCCATGCTTCAGCAAATATTGATTGATGGCTTTTACCACGGCGATCCCCATCCGGGCAATATCATCATTTTGCCGGGAAATGTCGTCGCACTCATGGATTTCGGAATGGTGGGACGTCTGGAGGAGGAAACGAAGTATCAGTTCGCCTCGCTAGTCATAAACCTGAAACGCGGAAGCACCAATGGATTGATCAAGACGCTTTCAGATATGGGCCTCCTGACGGACGAAATCGATATGGCTCCATTAAGGGGGGATATTGATGAGCTGCGAAATAAATATTATGATATCCCATTGAGCCAAATCAGTTTAGGCGGAGCAGTCAATGACCTGTTCACTGTTGCCAATCGGCATCAAGTCCAAATCCCTCCCGAATTCACGATGCTCGGCAAGGCTCTGCTTACCATGGAGGCCATTGTCGAAGGGTTAGATCCGAATTTCAGCATCATGAAGGCAGCTGAACCTTTTGGGGAGAGGCTTTTTAAGGAACGCTACAATCCAAAAAACATTGCGAAAAACGCCTGGAATCAATTCATCGAGTCTGCTGAAGCCATTGCCGAACTGCCCAAGGATATCAAGGAAGTGACAAGTATCATTAAAAAAGGGAAATTGCGGCTCGATATCAACATTCCCGAACTTCAAGTATTTTTACATAAGCTTGATCAAATCTCGAACCGGCTGTCGTTCAGTATTATCCTGCTTGCATTCAGCATAATTATGGTCGGTCTCATTATCGGCTCTGCAATAGGCGGGGAAACCTTGATCCTATGGAAAATACCGGTTATCGAGATTGGATTTGTCGTTGCAACCCTGATGTTCTTACTTATGCTCTACACTATATTCAGATCCGGAAAAATGTAACCTACTATAAAAGGGGTTCAGATTAGTTTCATCCCGAACCATGAATTTATAACAAGTCCTTATCCTTTAAGTTTTTTACTGCAATTCTCACTGGATTGAAGAAATTTGCGACACTCCTGCCGAATAACTGGGCTAGCCGAAACCCACAGACGCTTGCATTGATGAGACTTGTCTACAGTTGGAAAGGGAGTGGATTTCCGAAAGCAGGTTTTCCAGCAGTCTGAAGGGAACCCCTTTAATGCAGGGTTCCCTTTTCGTGATTTCATTCATTTGTTATTTATCCGTCGTTCATATGAAACGGCATACGCACTATGGCGAAAATTCAAGATCCGGTCTTCCGAGCACTCGATTCCTTCAGAAATATTGGTTGGATCAAACAATAAAGAATCTTTACACACTTCCGATTTTTTGGAGATCATTAAATGCCCAATCGTGATTACCTGTTTATCTTCCTGCCAAGCTGTGGTTGGATCGTCAGTCGGGTCATTTTCCCCTCCTATTTGTATGTTCAATTTAAAGCCCACCGGACCTTCTTTCAGCCTCTCTTCCATTTCTTCATTCAGATACTCTGGCGAATGCTTGGCCAAATCCTTTCTTTCTAGCATACTAAGGCCGGCATCAGGTACCCACTCGTACTTGATGGCCTGCCTCCTTCCTTCCGCGTTAATGAAATAGAATGCATGAATGGAATAATATTGACACGTTGAGAAACTGGCTGGAGAACGCATTTCTTTAAGCATTTGCAGGCTTGCCTTGCTTTCTGGATACTTCCACAGGATTTTTGCAAGCTCTTTCAGATTTGGGAAACCTTCTTTGGCAGATTTGAAAAAAACAGCTATATCAACAAACGCTTCCGGTGTTTTCGCAAAGAATAACGGAATGGTCACAGTAATAAGATCTGACACCTCTCCATTCGGCAATTGAAACTTGACTGCCATGCCCTTTACAGGGGAAATGGCATCAGGATGGCTTGGAATCGGCGAGCTATTTGAAAACCGAATGATCGCCGGCACGGCTTCATCCTGAAGATGCGAAGCCACCGTTAATGGGGACGCTTTTCCGTTTGGGGTAAAAACCCCCTCATAAACATATCCCCTTGCATGTGCACGCCGATAACCAGGATATTTTCCAGCTACATCTTCAATCACATTAACTGCTTCCCTGGCTAATTCAGGTTTCAAGTCGTCAGTTTCCTCCAACATACCTCACCCCACCTTTTCAGATTATAATCCACTATTACATGTACCCTTTATTCCATTAGCTTATTCTTTCTTGAATCACCGAAAGCATTGATTGCAAAAAAACACCTGGAAATATCCAGGCGCTGCAAACTTATGTATACCTTTATGGACACGTGATTTTATCCATTAATTCAAATGATCGGCCTACAGATCTCTTTTTCCTCCATTATAAAAATACTCATTCCTATTCCCGCTCCACCTGTGAAAGGATCACATGGGTAACGGTTGCCGCAAAAGGAATGGTCCGATTGATGAATTCCTCCACTTCTTCAAGACTCTGAGTGTGGATTTTCAGCATAAAGCAAGCCTGCCCGGCAATTCGATAACAAAAGTCAACATTCGGCACCTCGGAGATATACTTTTTGAATTTCTCATATTCCCCATTTTTTACCGTTGCTTCCACGATACACTCAATTGGAAAACCGATCTTTTTATGATCAATCTCGGCAACATACCCTTTAATGATCCCGAACGACTCCATTTGCCGTACCCGTTCGGCAACGGTGGGAGCAGAGAGGTTTACTTTCTTTGCCAATTCCCTCATGGAGATGCGGCTATTCAACGTTAATTCAGCAAGGATGCTCTGGTCTTTCTCATCTATTTTCATTTTTAAATTATTTCCCTTCTTCTCTTTACATTCTTTCATTATTCAACCGCATTTCTTTACAAACGGAATTAAATTTCTTGGTTTTTTATATTAGGATTATCTCAAAGGAGAGATGTTCATGACAAGAATAAAAAAATCATCACAGGGATCCAGTCCATTTCAAAGATTATTTCATTCTGAAGAGATTTCGCATAAATGGTCGGAGCTTTCAGATTGCATATCTGCAGATGGGAAACTTTCGGAGAAGTTAAAGGAAAACGTCAGAAGGGTGCTGGCATACGGTAATGGCTGCTCATACTGTCAGGCAAAAGGGACTCCACTAAAGCCGGAAGATATGAAAGAAAGCTATGCAATCGCCTTTGCGGAGGTATTTCTCTTGCAGCGTGAAAAAACGGAGGAAAAATTTTTCCAGGTGTTGAAGGAGGCATTCAGTGATGAAGAGATTTCTGAACTATTGGCATTCATTTGTTTTACAACCGCCCAGCAATATTTCGGGGCTTTGATGGATTTAAAATAACGACAAAAAGGAACAGGCGCATTGCCTCGTTCCTTTTGTAATAAACCTATTTTCTAGTTTGAACGGTCACCGAATCCTTATAAATTGAATTACCACCTAGGATTTCGCCCCATGATTGAACCTTGGAAGAATGGAGCGGGAAGGTACCGGGGATGTCAAAACCACGGATGTATTCAGATGACCATATGGTATCAATCGATCTATCAGTAATCTCATGCTGTCCATATCAGCTAAAGCCGCTTTCAAAAAATATCCAACTGTTCCCGTTACACGATGGCACTCGATAATGTCTAAATCATTTTTCACCAATGTCTCAAAATCGGAAACAGGAACCTTAAGTTCACTCACCTGAATGAACACAAGTACACCCCTTCCTATTGCCAGAGGTGAAACCCTTGCGCTGAACCCCTCAATGATCCCCTTTTCTTGCAGGCGATACATACGTTCAGAGATGCTAGGTCGACTGAGAGCCAATTTCTTCGATAGTTCACTAATCGTAATGCGTCCATCTCTTTGTAAAAGTTCCAGTAACCTGACATCTATTTCATCCATGAAGCAACCGCCTTTCATAATGAAGGAATATAAGCATATATTTCTTTAAAATGTTGTATGGATAGCAATAAATACATTCTTTTTTGTATGTAATTTTACCAGTTAATATTCTATCATTAAAATAATCAAATAGAAAAAGAAAATTCAGAATTCACCAAAGGGAGGAACCTGCATTGACCTTTACGAAAATCCCGGTTCGACAAAACATCGAAAGCATCAGCCCATATGTTTCCGGCAAGCCAATTGAAGAAGTGCAACGCGAACTTGGTCTTGAAACGATCGTTAAATTGGCATCCAATGAGAACCCATTCGGTTACTCACCTCTAGCAAAAGAAGCCATGCTTACCGAAATGGAGCAAACCTCATTTTATCCTGAAGGTATGGCACCGGCATTAGCTGAAAAGCTGGCAAGGAAATTGAATATCAATAAAGATCATATCATTTTGGGAAATGGTTCTGATGAAGTGATTCGTTTGTTAACAAGAACCTATATCCAACAAAATGATGAAGCCATCATGGCTGATGTGACATTTCCACGGTATGAAACGAATGTATTGATTGACGGCGGCACACCTGTAAAGATACCTCTTATTAATGGGGTACATGACCTGCAGGGTATGTATGAGGCCATAACAGAAAAAACAAGAATGATATTTGTCTGTAATCCCAATAATCCAACAGGAACGATCGTTCAAAAAGAAAAGTTGCGCTCTTTTATCGAAAAGGTGCCGAAACATATTTTGCTGATCGTTGATGAAGCATACTATGAATATGTCGAAGATGCAGAATTTTTAGAAACCTTACCACTTCTCAATATGCATTCAAATCTGGTTATCTTACGCACTTTTTCGAAGATTTATGGCCTGGCTGCATTAAGGATTGGATACGGTTTAATGGATGCTTCCATCATACAAGAGCTAGTTAAAGTGAAGGAGCCCTTCAATACCAATCGTTTAGCACAGGCTGCTGCATTCGCTTCCCTCGACGATCATCCATTTGTTGAGAAATGTGTTCGTAAGAATGAGGAAGGAAGAAGATATTTAGAAAACGAACTAAGCAAGATGGGATTAACATTCTACCCTTCACATGCCAACTTCTTGATGGTCAAATTGAATCAGCCTGGCAGGGACATTTTTGAGAAGTTATTAATTCAGGGTGTCATCATCCGTTCAGGTCATTTGCTAGGCTATGAAAATACTATCCGCGTGACCATTGGCACTGCGCCTGAAAACGAGAGATTCATAGCATCCTTACAACATATTATCAATAAAACGTCTGGTGCATGACCGATCGAAATGAAGTTGCTGTATATCAATGATCATTAATGAAAGATACGACATGGACGCCTTTGCCCATGCCGTATCTTTTACGTGAATTTATTTAGCAATATCCTTTTCTATTATAGGTGTTTCCTGTGCATCCACACTTTTAAATTTAAAAATCGAAATCGAGATTAATGCAGCCAACACAATCAGGCAAGCAATGATACTGATCCGATTCTGTTCACTGAACACGAACGTGACACAAATGATGCTTAAGGTGATTACAGTAAACAAGGTTACATATGGAAAGCCCCACAATTTAAAACTCGGAGCCTTGGGATAAGAATTGCGAAGTTTTAGCTGCGCTAAACAGATGCTGATCCATACAAGTGATACTACAAAGCCCGGAAAAGCCATTAATAGAGTAAATGCCTGGTCCTGTGCAACGAAAGTAATCATGGAGCCGACGACCAATACAACTGCACTTAATATCAAACTATACAAAGGAACGCCATTTTTTGATACATAAGAGAATGACTTGGGAGCTTCCCCTTCTGCAGCTAAAGAATGCAGCATTCGGGTACACCCATATATTCCAGAGTTAGCGGCTGATAAGACTGCCGTAATCAAAATGAAATTCATGATATGTGCAGATCCCTGAAAACCTGACATTGACAAAACTTGTACAAACGGACTTGCCTGGTCGCTAATTTCGTTCCAAGGAATCAAACCGCAGATTACAAGGATCGGTAAGGTGAAGAATAAAACGACTCTCCAAATATAGTTTTTAATGACCTTAGGTAAAATGCGTTCTGCATCCTTTGCTTCGGTTACTGTCACCCCTATTAACTCGGAACCGCCATAGGAGAACATGACGATCAGTAATGCCGAAAAGATGGACATCCATCCATTTGGGAAAAATCCTCCATGCCCTGTGAAGTTTTGCAGATAATTAGATCCGCCGCTTGGGATCACTCCAAATAAAATACAGGCTCCCAATATGATGAATAAGATGATCATTGTAATTTTAATGCCAGCAAACCAAAATTCGAATTCACCATAATTTTTGACATTCATCATGTTAATCCCAATTATGAAAGCCGCACACCCTAAACTTAATACCCATAGAGGGATAGCCGGGAGCCAATATTGCAAGAAGCTTCCTGCCACCACTACCTCAATGACACATACGGACAGCCACATGAAACAATACATCCAGCCTACGATGAAGGAAAAGCGCTTACCGAATGCTTTCTGTACGAAACCCTTCATATTCGTATTTGGATAGACAATCGCCATTTCTGCTATAGCACCCATGACTACAAGCAGTAATAATCCTGCAAAAATATAAGTGAATATAACTCCTGGCCCTGCTAACGATATGGTTTCGGCACTTCCTTTAAAAATCCCAGTACCTATAGCCCCTCCCATTGCCATCATGCTAATATGCCGTGGCAATAATTTCTTTTGCAGTGACCCACCATTTGACTCCATTACATTTGCCTCCTTCATTCCATAATTTTCTCATATAAAAAATTAAACCCATTTCAATCGTTGAATGGCGAATAGATAAGTTATCTCATCAACCGTTATGGTTTAGGAGTGGAAGAAAGCAAAGCCTTCCTTGAAAACTCTTCTCATACTTCCCCAAAGTAAAAATGATATCAATAAGCTGATGGTTTTACAAGAGGAATCATTGCAGGCTAATATGGCTCCCGTATTGTCAAACGCCGGTCAGATTTTCGAAATGGAGTGACTTGCTGATAGCCTTGCCTTACGGGGACCAATGACCGGGTTTCTGACTCTATTAAAATGAAACATTCTAATCGGGGACTACATCGGTAATCCCCATGATACATATTCCAGTTATGTTATTTATTTACGATGTGAATCGCATGTCCCAAAACTGCCTCAGCCGCTTCCATCCACCCCTCGGTCAAAGTTGGATGAGGATGCATGCTGAGGGCAATATCCTCGACCCGAGCCGCCAGTTCAAGGGCAAGGACCCCTTCACCTATAAGGTTGGAAGCATCAGCACCTACCATATGCATCCCGAGCAATATGTGGCTATTAGCATCCACGATCACTTCAGCAAATCCCTCCGTTTCATTCGTTGCAAGCGCCCTTCCGTTGGCACTGAACGGAAATTTGCCGACCTTGACGCTGTAACCCTGTTGTTCAGCTTCTTCACGGCTTAAACCAACACCAGCTATTTGTGGTTCCGAGAAGATTACATATGGAACATATGGTGAGTCTACGGCACTTGGCAGCCCCCCTATCACTTCAGCTGCCACGATTCCCTGTTTGGATGCTCGATGGGCAAGAGCCGGACCAGGTGTAGTATCACCGATGGCAAAGATGTGCGGCACATTTGTACGGCATTCCATATCCACTGCTATATGGCCTTTCTCGCCAACCGTAACTCCAGCCCGATTCAGGCCAATTTCTTCAGTGTTAGGTATCCTGCCAATTGTAACCAGGGTCTTTTCGCTCACGACCACTTCCGTCCCCTGTTCTTCCGAGGACACATGAAGATGTACTTGGCCATTCACTACTGTCGCGTTTTCTACACTCGAGGAGGTTTTGATTTTCATCCCAAGCTTCTTGGCATTCCTTGTGACTTCCTTTACCAAGTTTTCAGCAACTTGGGGGAGTATGCGATTGGCCATTTCAATGATGGTCACTTTAGTACCTAGCTTTGCAAATGCCATACCCAATTCGATTCCGATATATCCTCCGCCAATGATTGACAAGCTTGAAGGAACTTCCTGCAGCTGCAAAGATGATGTCGAATCCAATATATATTCTCCATCGACTTTAATGAAGGATGGAATGAAAGGCCTGGACCCCGTCGCAATAATTGCCTGCTCAAACTTATAGGTTTCGAAATCGCCATCGGTTTCGACTCCAATGCGGTCATCAGATAAAAAGGTTGCTTGACCTTTAACCACCGTCACTCCATTTTCCTTACACAAATGGGCAATACCTTGCCTCAATTGAGATGTGATGCCCGCTTTCCAATCCTGCCAAACCCCCAAGTCCATAGTCGTGCTTTCCTGAGGCAGCCGGATTCCCATTTTCCCTAAATCATTAAGACTTTGGTATTGATTTGCTGCGTGAATTAATGCCTTTGATGGTATACAGCCCCGATTAAGGCATACCCCGCCCAGCTTATCTTTTTCAACAAGCACGACTGATTTTCCTAACTGGCCGAGACGGATAGCCGCAGCATATCCTCCCGGACCTCCTCCCATGATTACAACATCCGTCTCTACAGCAACTTCCCCAACTACCATTTATCTCATCTCCACAACTAAACGAATTGGATTTTCCAGCAATTCCTTAATTCTATTGGTAAAATGCACCGCTGTTACCCCATCAATCAAACGATGGTCGAAAGAAAGTGACATATTCATCATTAAACGGATAACACCTTCCAAATCGCGAACGACCATGCGATGTTCCATTTTATGCAAAGCTAATATGGCCGCTTCCGGATAGTTAATGATCGGGGTCGCGTGCATCCCTCCGATCGGTCCTACATTGCTGATGGTAAATGTACTGCCTGTGATTTGATCTATGTTCAGCTTCCCTTCACGGGCTTGGGCTGCCAATCGCTTGATTTCATCAGCCAGTTGGAAAATGGTTTTTTGATCGGCATTTTTTATGACTGGTACAATGAGACCCTCGTTTGTATTCGTCGCAATCCCAATGTGATAATAATTTTTCAGGATGATTTCATTGGTTCTTTCATCAATTGAAGCGTTTAGTGTTTTGAACTCCTTTAAGGCGATGACAATCGCTTTAACGAAAAATGGCAAAAAAGTCAATTTAATATCCTTATCATCGGAGTACTCCTTTAATTGATTTTTAAATTCCTTCAATCGGTCCATTTCCAATTCATCTACATGGGTTACATGAGGAATGGTTGAAACCGACTTTACCATATGTTCAGCGATTTTTTTACGAATGCCTTTAAGCGGAATCCGCTCTTCCCGCTCATTTTCCAAACCTTTTGCCTGGATGGCATCCTTCATCGGGGCCATATCTTGAACAATCCTGTCCTCAAGCTGTTTGGCTTTTTCCCGTGTAAACGAATTATTTTCTTTAAACTGTTTCAAGTCACTTTCGGTAATTCGCCCAGCTGGACCGGAGCCTTTAACCTTCTCGATATCAATCTTCATTTCCCTCGCCAATTGACGCACGAATGGTGTTGCCAGCGCACGCAATGTCTCATGATGCTGTTTAGTCGTAATATGCTCTGCATTCACTTTTACATCGCTAGATTGCACGGCATGGTTTTCTTCTTCAATAATGACTGTATCCTGAACTGACATATCGTTCTCTTCCTGAATTGTGAATATTGTGGTTCCCACTTCCACGATATCCCCTTCGGAAAAAAATATCTTCTTGACCACTCCCGGTGCGGGAGCAGTCAATTCAGCATTGACTTTATCCGTTTGCACCTCAACAATGGGTTGATCCTGTTTTACCGCATCCCCCTCTTTGATGAGCCATTGGATAATTTCCCCTTCATGCATCCCTTCCCCTACATCAGGAAGTTTAAATTCCATCATGTGTCATCCTCCTTCTCCCTTAATCACAATTAAAATGATATCGTTTCGACTATTCCTTGTTTTACACGGTCAACAGTCGGTAAATAATGATCTTCTATTGTAAACGGCGGAACCGGAACATCAAATCCAGTTACACGCTTAATCGGCGCTTTCAGGTAAATAAGAGCTTCATCATTAATGATGGAGATGATCTCCGCACCTAATCCGGCAGTCTTATGGGCTTCATGGACGATTAATGCACGACCTGTCTTTTTAATGGATTGCACGATCGTATCCCTATCCAGGGGGTATAAAGTTCTAAGATCGACCACTTCACATTTCCAGCCTTTTTCCGCTTCAATCTTTTTCGCGGCATTCAATGCCTCCCTTAACATGGCCCCCCATGCAAAAATGGTCAGGTCGCTTCCCTCCTGGACCACTTTTGCTTGACCGATGGGTATTCGGTACATTTCGTCGGGAACTTCTTCCTTAAAGGCCCGATACAATTTTGTCGGTTCCAAAAAAATCACCGGATCTGGATCTTCGAGCGCTGAAATGAGCAGCCCTTTTGCGTCATATGGATTACTGGGTGCAACCACCTTTAAACCCGGAGTATGGGCAAAGAAGGTTTCGACACTTTCGGAATGAAGTTCAGGACCCCTGATTCCGGCACCATATGGAGTACGGATTACGAGGGGCACCCCAAATTGCCCACGGGTACGATACCTCATACGGGCAGCATGGGAAACGAGTTGCTCGAATCCAGGATAAATAAAGGCGAGAAACTGGATCTCCACTATGGGCAGCATTCCGTTAAGGGCTAAACCAATGGCAGAGCCGATGATTCCAGATTCAGCTAATGGCGTATCGACAACTCGATCTTTTCCATACTTCTCATAAAGCCCTTCCGTTGACCGAAAAACCCCGCCATTAACTCCAATATCCTCACCCAAGATCATCACGCGATCATCATGACCCAGCATTTGGTCCAGCGCTTCCGTAATAGCCTGGAGCATCGTTAAATTTTTGCCCATTATTTCTTCCCGCCTTTCCTTAAGATTTGATTCAATTCCTGCTTCTGTTCCTTTAGATGCCATGACTCCTTTGCATATACATGGTTAAACATTTCGAGCGGGTCGGATTTTGGATACCCTTCTGCTCTTTGAAGGTGAGCATCGATCAGTTCGTTGAATTGTTTTATCACCAATTCCTCCTGCTCTTCATTCCAGTGACCCTCTTTATCCAAATACTTTCTAAGACGTGTTATGGGATCGCGGTTTTCCCTCCAGAACGTTGAAATTTCGTCCTGATCGCGATATATGTTCGGATTGTCTGCAGTAGTATGGGCGCCATAGCGAAAGGTAATGGCTTCAATCAATGTAGGCCCTTCCCCTTTAAGCGCTCTTTCGACAGCATCTTTTACAGTCATCCATACTGCAAAAATATCATTTCCATCCACCCGCACCCCATGGATGTCATAAGCAGCAGCCCGCTGGGATATCGTTTTGGATGCCGATTGCTTTTCAAAAGGTACACTGATTGCGTAACCATTATTTTGGCAGAAAAAGATTGTCGGGGTTTTATAAACGCCAGCAAAATTCAGTGCCTCATGAAAGTCCCCTTCTGAAGTGGCACCATCACCAAAATAAGCAATGCTAACATTCTGTTCGCCTTTAAGCTTACTTGCCCAAGCCGTACCAACTGCATGAACCATTTGAGTGGCAATGGGAACACTTGGAGGCATAATCCTTTTTCCTTCTGGACAAATTGAGCCGTCAAAATGTGCCATCCAGTATAGGAAGACACGGTATAATTCCTGACCATGAATGATTGCAGCTCCATGATCACGGTATGTGGGAAACATCCAATCCCCTGCCGACAATGCTAAAGCGCTTCCTACCTGTGATGCTTCCTGTCCTTCGAATGGTGCATATGTCCCAATCCTGCCTTGGCGCTGAAGATTAATTGATTTTCGGTCAAATGTTCTGAGCAGGAGCATGCTCTCATACATCTTTAACATAAGTGATTTATCGATTTTTCCATCAATCGTTTCAATGATTTCCCCTTCAGGAGTCAATACACGAAACATTTCCGGCTCAGTTCCATCTGAATGCGCTTTCATTATTGGGTTTCCCGTCTTTTCCATTTCATTTCTCCCCTTAAGATAGATTTGATTCGCAAACTTACCAAGGTTTTGAACAGTCATGAAATAACAGCCCAAAATGTTTTATTGGTCTCTATGTCTGTGATTAAATGCTGTTTCATAAAATACATTTCCTTATATAAAAGGATAATACATCCAAGTTTTTAATAATATGTTAAATAGAATGAATTTTTCGTATATTGCCTTTATTTAGAATATGTTTTCTGATACTTCACCTTCATTTTGAAAATGAGAACATTCAATGGGTAAATTTCATTTATTATCTACAAATTGTGATATGCTCGATTTATTCACGACCTCATCCAAAAAGTATCCAGCACAAAAAAAGACCCATTATATAATTAAGGGTCTTAGACTGTATACAAACTCCAAGGAAAAATCCAGTTGCATACGTTTTTTTCTAATGGAATATTCCAGTTGATTTCTGAAATCCGCTCCCTTTCCGCCGACTTTCTGCCAAGCCTCCTCGACGCAAGCGCCTGTAGGGTCTTGGCTAGCCAGTTATTCGGCAGGAGTGTCGCAAATTTCTTCAATCCAATGAGGATTATAGTAAAAAAGATGAAGGATAATCGAATTTACTTTTTAATCTTGGTTCAGGTCGAGAAATCCGAAACTCCTTTTGTCAAAAAAAATTGATGGAGCCGCCAGACTCTAGACGAATTGGAGAAGAGCCAGTTTCCATACAATAGTTCTTAAAAAAGAAGTTCCAGTTGATTGGAGCGGGTGTTCGAGACTCCTGCGGGAAAAAGCGCGTCGAGGGAGACCCCGCAGGCGAGCGCCGAGAAGGATCCCGGACCGCCCGCGGTAAGTGAGTGCCTGGAGTGGAAATCATTACACATTCCCTCTTTCAGAAATCCGAAATTAGATCAATGTTACCCCTTTTTGCAATTCAGGATAAATGGGGTAGAACTCGCACCGAAATAGCACCCAAAATTAGAAAGATCTATTTTTCAAATGTTCCTTTCACGACTGCTTCACCATCCTTGACCATGATTTGCCCCATCGCGATAACACTTTTTATTTCTAAAGTTTGTTTCTTCAATATGATGATATCGGCGTCCTTACCTACCGCAAGCTGACCCTTTGCAGAAAGTTTTAAAATGTTTGCCGGGTTTGCCGTCGCAACTCGTATGGCATCGGCAATTGTCACTCCATCCTCGAGGACCGCATCGACAACACAATCATATAAGGACATGCATGTACCAATGTTCAAACCCCGCAGGTTGCCGCTTCCATCGAAGTCAGGCAGGCTGGCTTGTCCATCTGAAGTTATGGTAATCTGCCCGATTTCAACCCCTTCTTCCAGTGCCCTTTTTATTGCTGTACTTGCTTTGACCTCCCCTTCTTCAAGGAACTTCTCGATCGTACTTGTCGTAAAATCGATATACCCCCCTTTTTTTGCATATTCCACCCCTGCATTGAATAAATGCGGATTTCGGTTTATATGTGTAGGATAGAACTGAGTGATCGGTATTTCCGTTGTCTCGACAACTTCCTCAATTATATGCAAATGATCTAGACTGTCCCCGACATGAATGTTGACGATACCGCATTTCCCGGACAGCAGACCTCCATTACGCGCCTGAGAGGCCAGTTTAGCCAGCTCAGCTGCAGTCGGCTGCGAGGAACGATGATCGGCAATGGCTATCTCGCCAACACCGATAATTTTATCGACAAGAATCAAATCATCTTCGATATTACCTGTTAACGTCTTGACTGGAACTTGATAGGAACCAGTCTGAACGAAGCAGCTAATTCCCTCTTCTTCAAGCGCCCTCGCTTTAGCAAGCAGTGCGGGCATCGTCCTTGTCGTTCCATCTGTTCCGATGACCCCTACCAATGTCGTTATACCTGCTAAAGTGGCATCTGTTAATTGGATTTCAGGAGTCCTCGTTTTAAAGCCGCCTTCCCCGCCTCCGCCGATAATATGTACGTGACCATCTATAAAACCCGGAGCCACGATTTGGCCATCCGCATCAATCACCTCCAATTCAACGAAATTGTCAGGTACCTCAATCTTGTCCTCGATGAATCCAATTTGCTTCCCAACCAAGAGGATATCTTTTTGGCCCATATATTCCGGACCATATAGCTCCCCATTTTTAATAAGTGTGAGCATTCTCCTTCTCCCTTCAAAAAATACAAATTTTCAAATAGGTTTCAAAATCTTTTACCCGGGTAAATATACAACATGACCAGCTAACAATTACATAAAAAAGACCAAACATACTTGTTCATTTTTTAAAAGTTGTAGCCGAATTGACATCTTGATTATGCTTTTCCAAAAGTATAAAAACAAAAGGAGCAAACGACATGAATAAAGTGATTTCTTCTGACATTAAAACAAATAAAAGATTATCCATGCGACAAATCATGAACCTATATCAAGTTACAAAAGAATTTAAAGGGAATATATATTTTATCTGCAACCATAAATTGGTCGATGCCAAGAAACTTTCGACTTTCGTATCCTTTGTGCTCATTCTTCAAGAGTGTGCAACCATGAAAGTCATCCTTGAAGGCGAGAATGTACATGCCATGCTAGAAAAAGTACAGGCTATTTGTAAAGAAAATGATGAAAGTTCATTCGGTTTCCAATCGAACCAAACCGTTAATATTTAAATGATTCCGACTACGTTATGAAGAGGGTGTATAAAAATGAGAACCATTTTAATGGTGATAGGCGCAATTGTCGTAATCGGCATAATAGCAAATCTAATTTTTTAAAATAAATGAAGAACTGTAGCCAAACGCGAGTTTGCCTGCAGTTTTTTTATTTTAAAAACGTTCCAGTTGATTTTATCCTGAGCTTTTTTGGGCGGTTCACAGATTTATTCGGCCTTACCCGCTCTTTATTCGACCGTTCTCGGATTTATTCGACCTTACCCGCTCTTTATTCGACCCTTCTCGGATTTATTCGACCCTTCTCGGATTTATTCGACCCTACCCGTTTTTTATTCGGCCGTTCACGGATTATTCAGACTTCGGAGCCACGTATTAAATCCGCTCCCTTTCGTCGACAAACTGAGACTGTCAAATGATTGACAGTCTCAGTTTGTTAATTTTATTTAAACTCCCTTACCTGAGAATCACCATGGAACCTCCCAGTCCCTCCATTTATTCAAACCTTCCCTAATCTCATTTCCTTTATCAATCCAATATTGTCTCCTTTTGTCCTCTTCTTCCTTCTCCTGTTGCTCAGCTATATGTGCCTGCTGTTCAGCTATTAGCGGTCCGATATCCTGAGCTTTAAAAGATTGAGCCGCTTGATTCTGTAAAGCTTGCGCCATTATTTTTTGGAAGATGAGTGCACTTCCCTGACTGCTGTGTGTCGTTAGATAATGATTTTCGTCGGTCTTATCATATCCAGCCCATACAGCACCGACCAGCGAAGGTGAATAACCGATGAACCATTGATCTTTAACCCCTGATATTCCTTCGATGGGAACTTGTGTGGAGCCTGTTTTACCTGCTATTTCATAACCTGATACTGCGGCGTTTTTCGCTGTGCCATATTCCACTGTTCCAAGCAGCATGGCATTCATTTTATCGACGGCGCCTACTGAGGTCACCTTGGTGCTCTTCTCTTTCCAGGCGGCAACCTCTTTTCCATCGGCATTTTCTATTCTTACAATGGCATGGGTCTCCATCCGTTCCCCTTCGTTGGCAAAAGCTGAAAAGGCTCCTGCCATCTGCAGCGGGGAAACACCTTTTTTCATCCCTCCTAAAGCGATCGACAGGTTTCGATCATCCTTTTCATATGGAATTCCAAACCGCTTAAGTGAATCAAGCCCCTTATCGATGCCAATCTCATTCAATAGCCAAACCGTCGGTACATTCAAGGAATTCATCACCGCTTCATACATAGGGACTTCTCCTTTATATTCACCACTCAGATTTGTTGGCTCATATTCACCGAAGCTCATTTTTTCATCCTTTAAAGGGTCAGTGATATCATATCCCTCTTCAACAGCTGGCGTGTAAACGACAAGCGGTTTAATGGATGATCCAGGAGACCTTGTCAGCTGGGTGGCCCGATTATATCCCATGAATTGATGTTCACCTCTCCCGCCGACAAGTGCTTTTATGCCGCCGGTTTCAGGATCAAGGAGGACAGACCCGCTTTGAACCAGTTCTTCTGTACTCGTTCCAGCTGGAAAATTGGCTGCATTCTCATACACGGTTTCTGTAGCCTGCTGCATGGATTGGTCCAGAGTCGTGTAAATTTTATAGCCCTTTGAAAGCAGCTCCTCAAGCTTTATTCCATATTTACTCGATGCTTCCGATAAAACATGATCGACATAATAGGGATATTTACCTCTTAATGGATCGGTTTCCTTCTCCCCCATAAGAAGTGTCACCGCATCTTTTTTTGCAGCTGCTTCTTCATCTTTCGTTAAATAACCATGTTCCGCCATTCTCGAAAGAACCAAATCGCGCCGCTTCACTGCCCCGTCTAAATTCTTGTATGGATCAAGTTTGGATGGCAAGTTAATGACTCCCGCCAGCAATGCGCCCTCGGCAACGGTCAATTCAGAGACCTCTTTGGAAAAATAAATATTTGCAGCCTTTTTGATTCCCCATGCCCCATGGCCAAAATAAACTTGATTCAAATACATTTCCAGTATTTCATCTTTTGTATACTGATTTTCAACTTCCTGGGCTAGAAAAAACTCTCCTATCTTCCTCTTCAGTGTTCGATCCGATTCCAGCATCGTGATTTTCACAAGCTGCTGGGTGAGCGTGCTCCCGCCTTCAACAACACTTCCAGCCTTTGCATTTTTAACCAAAGCCCGCATAATTCCTTGATAATCTATGCCGTGATGTTCATAAAAACGGTGATCCTCAATGGAAACCACCGCTTGTTTCATATGTTCCGGTATTTCATCTATCGCAACACCTTCGGATTTATTTGCCGTGATCGTACTGGCAAGATTCCCATCCAAATCATAGATCCCTGTCGGTTGCTGAAGCTTATTTTCAAGATGACTTATATCAGCACCCTGCCTGAAATACAACAGTGAACCGGCGCCTAAAACCACAATCACCAATATTATAATTAGACCTAACTTCACTAACCCTCTCATTTGTACCCCCATTTTCCCATCTGCGACATGTTTCATTAAAAATATTTTACCCTTTTTATTAAAGATAACTCGTCGATTGAATAAAAGGCCGAAGCTAGGCGCCCTTTTCATGTGGCACTATACTCGGATATCGGCACCCTTGATGATATTTCTTCATGGTCTGAGCATGACAACTTACTTAAGGACCAGATTTCATCCTACCATTTTAACTATGCTCGTATCTATCCTTTACCCGTAAATGGCAGTCTATATACAGATTAAAGGCGTGAAGCCATTTAAAAGTGGGTATAACACCTTTAAGGTCTTAAAAAGGGGAGAGATGATATTAATGAAGGACTTAAAGCATATTGTCGTCGCTTTTGATGGAAACGAAGAGAGTAAACGGGCTGTCGAATATGGAGCAACATTGAAAAAGGCCTTTCCAAAAGCCGAGTTGACCGTAGTTCATGTCCTAAATGATAAAGTTGAACAGCGTATCGTGGGAGACGCCTCTGCTCCAGGGTTCGTACCTGCTGCCGGATTTTATGTAGATCCAGTCCAGACACATCCTGTTGTTGAAGTTGATCAGCCACGAAATCAAAAGGTAAATGACACCCCTTCCGCCATCGAGAATAGTATTCAGAACGCAGAAAGTAATACGTTGAGATTGTTAAGTGAATGTCAAGTCAAGGGAAAATTCGAACTATTGGAAGGATATGCGCCAGATAGCGTATGTGACTTTGCAGCAAGAACTTCAGCTGATCTTATCGTAGTCGGCAATAGCGCTAAAAGCGGTTTGGAAAAGTTCTTCCTTGGCAGTACAAGTAGTTCCATTTTGAAAAACGCACCCTGTTCGGTATTCATTGCAAAATGAAAATTGAGCCGGTTCACACTAGTTGTTCATACTTCGAAAAAGTCCGGTTTCTTATAGAATCCGGACTTTTTGTTGGATTTTTCAGTAATACATGTATTGTTTGTATCCAAAACCACATCCCTGCACCAGTTCTAACTGTTCACTCTCAGCCTATTTGGCTCCCCTTTGTAAGTATTTAATTTTCGATCATCGGTTAGAATATTACAATTAAAGAAAATGCACATATCATCAAAAATCGCCGTTCCCATTTTTTGGCGATATTCTTTCGTTTATCCAACTTCTTTACAGACCTTCAATACACCTGCTATTAACCATGTTAGATGGCTAAATACGACAATTTTTCTATAGACTCACTAAGGTTTGATTTGGTATCTTTATTAAGCCTAATTTACATTGGGGAGGGAATGGACATGGATAAACATTCGATTTCAGCTGAAAAAGGTGCGTACATAAGCATCGCCGCTTACATATTCTTGTCTGCTCTTAAATTGTCATTCGGTTATTTTGGAGATTCCAAAGGGCTTTGGGCTGATGGTTTAAATAATACGACTGACATCATCGCTTCCATAGCCGTATTGATCGGTTTAAAAATTTCAAAGAGACCTCCCGATGATAATCATTCATATGGTCATTTACGGGCGGAAACCGTAGCCTCGTTGGTAGCTGCCTTCATCATGATCACCGTGGGCCTCCAGGTTGTATTCAGTGCCATTGAATCCTTCTTTCACCAAGATTCAACAACCGTTCCCAGTATGCTGACCGGCTATGTAGCTCTATTCTCTGCAATCTTCATGTACGGAATCTACCGTTATAACTTATCTCTAAGTAAAAAGATCAACAGCTCTTCCATCTATGCCGTCGCACAGGATAATCGATCCGATGCCCTTGTCAGTGTTGGTGCTTTCATTGGAATCATCGGCACCAAGATGGGAATCCCTTGGCTGGATGCGATAGCTGCAGCAGTCGTGGGGATCATTATCTGTAAAACAGCCTGGGATATCTTTCGTGATGCCTCCATCTCTTTAACCGACGGTTTCGACGAGCAGCTCCTGCAAAAGATCGGAAAAACCATTATTTTGACAGAAGGTGTTAAAGAAATGAGTGAAATTAAAGCCCGGATGCACGGAAGTGAAATCCTGCTCGAAACTACCGTTCACGTTAACCCCCTTTTGACCGTCATTCAAGGTCATGATATTACGGTTAAAATCGAAGAGAATCTTTTGAAGGAATATAATATTCAGCATGTGATCGTTCATATCGAACCATATGCATTTCATAAAAAAGGTAACCGTCATTAACTTTACGGATACCTTTTTTTGTTATTAATTCCTGTAATTACTGTAATAAAACTGTGTCAAAAAAAGGTATTTATTGATTGATTGCCGAATATTTATCCAATTGACACATGTTAAAAGAACAGTAATCTGTTATCATGAAAACAACATGTAATTATTTTGATATTTTGTAATTTTATTCTAATAAAGCACTTTCTGGGTCAAAAGTAAATTCATTTTCCTACAGTATGGAGGGCAAAATGGTATCTAATCGAGAAATGACCATTCACTTTTTATCTTCTCAAAAAACCAGCATCATTTCCAAATGGAAAGATGAGTTGCTGCATTTACCTGACGGATATCTAGGGTATTTTAAAGGAGAAGTGGAAAATATTTTTAATCTGCTAATGGATCAGCTTGGAAAATCGGATACTGAAATAGGCGATGTACTGAAGGTCGTAGGGGAAAAAATTGCGTCTGAACGAGTTAATAAGCAATTGGATATGGAAAATTTCTTTTCCACTGCAACCATCGGGAGATCCATCATCATTGAGCACGTATTGAATTCCGAAGCACCCAAAGTAGAAATATCGGATCTAATTAAGCAAATAATCGTTTGCTTCGATAAACTCATTCATTTTGCATTATCCCATTATACCGAATTGAAAACGATGGAACTTGAAGAACGCTATCAATTCATAAGCCCAAACCATAAAGACCGTTTGACGCTACTTGGCCAAATGACCTCAAGTTTTGTCCATGAATTCAGAAATCCACTGACTTCCATCATGGGATTCATACAATTGTTACAGGCAGAACAGCCTGAAATAAAATACCTTGATATCATTTCAAAGGAATTGGATCAGCTCAATTACCGGATCACACAATTCCTTAATATTTCCAAAAAGGAAACTTCAACATCACCTCCTGATCTATTTTCAATTGCTCAGCTTGTGAATGAGGTAATCGAATTTCTATATCCAAGCATCTTGGAAGTAAATGCTTCCATTACTTGTAATATTGCCGAGGATGCCGTAATTTCCGGTTCTAAAGAAGAATTCCGTCAGGTTTTACTTAATATTATTTTAAATGCTCTTGATGTGGTTGCAGGGATGCCTTCCCCATCCATTTACATTTCAGGCTCTGAATCACCACCCGGCATTCTTACTTTAAATATATCGAACAACGGGCCGAAGATACCTGACGACGTTTTGCCGAATATTTTTGAACCATTCATCACCACCAAAAAAAGGGGAACGGGATTGGGATTATTCGTCTGTAAAGAAATCGTCTTAAAGCATCATGGAACCTTAACCTGTCACTCTACCGATTTCCTAACGACCTTTTCCATACAATTGAAAACTAAATAATGGATAAACAACCTTTTTTACTTAGGTTTTTAGTGTGAAATTTTTGACTGATTGACGTCCAGTTACTTATACTAATAGGTAGGTTCCACTACTAATCGAGGTGAATGATCCTATAGATTGAAAATATAAACCAGCATAATTTTCATACAAGATAGACAAGACTTATTTTTCATCTAACATTTTATACACTAAATATCATTTCATTCATTATTGGTTTTGGGAGGTGACTGGGATAATTAAATCGTTTTGCGATTCAATTAAGTCCCACACTAATTGGACATATTAAGTTTTTTATTCGTCATTATTTTAATCGCTTTAACGGCCTTTTTTGTAGCTTCTGAATTTTCGATCATAAGGGTTCGCAGCTCCAGGATCGATCAATTGATTGAAGAGGGAAATAAAAAAGCCATTGCGGCTAAGAAGGTTACATCCGATCTTGATGAGTACCTATCCGCGACACAGCTTGGTATTACCGTTACTGCCCTTGGATTGGGGTGGCTTGGACAGCCGACCGTCCTAAAATTGGTTGGTCCATTATTCAATGCCTTGAATTTCCCTCAAGAAGTCACAAGCATTCTGACATTCGTCATTTCATTTTCCCTGATTACGTTCCTGAATGTGGTTGTAGGTGAATTGGCTCCAAAGACGGTTGCCATCCAAAAGGCTGAGCAAGTGGCCTTGGCAATTGCCAGCCCGCTGATATTTTTCCATAAGATAGCCTTTCCCTTCATCTGGGCCTTGAATCATTCTTCCCGATTAGTTGTCGGTTTATTTGGCTTCAAGCCAGCATCCGAAAGCGAAATAGCCCATACGGAAGAAGAATTGCGTTTCATCCTATCAGATAGCTATAAAAGCGGAGAGATCAACCAGTCGGAATTTAAATATGTAAACAACATCTTTGAATTCGATGATCGTGTTGCCAAAGAAATCATGGTTCCTAGGACGGAAATCATGACCATATCCAAAGATGATACGGTTCAGGAATTCGTCGATGTCGCCAAATTGGAAAAATACACTCGATATCCTGTTGTCGAAGGTGATAAAGACCATGTCATCGGCTTAGTGAACTTAAAGGAAGTTTTCTCGGATCTTATAAAGAATCGGGAAATCCATATCAAAGCGATAGAAAATTACGCTCGTCCGATCATTCGGGTAATGGAAAATATCCCGATTCACGATTTGCTGTTAAAAATGCAAAAAGAACGCATTCATATGGCTATTTTGATGGATGAATACGGCGGGACTTCAGGACTTGTCACAGTCGAGGATATCCTCGAGGAAATCGTTGGCGAAATTCGTGATGAATTCGATATCGATGAAGTTGCCTCGATCAGGAAAATTAAAGATGGCCATTATATTTTAGATTCTAAACTTCTTGTAAAGGAAGTGAATGATTTACTTGGCATTCACTTAGAAGAAGATGATGTCGATACGATAGGCGGATGGGTCCTTACTGAAAATTATGATGTGAAGGTAGGGGACATCATGGAAAAAGACGGCTTCTGCTTTAAAGTGATTGAAATGGAAGATCACGCCATTCGTTCTATCGAGGTGACAAAAAAGGTCATTCAGCTTCCTCTGGAAGAAGACCTTACCCAAGGATAATGATTAAAAACAGCCACGTAAAAGGTGATTTTACGTGGCTGTTTTTTCGATTGTTCATTTATCGGGAAACCGTCCCATTTTTTTGACCGTTACGATTGGAGGTGTACTCTTTTTTTTCCATAGAATATACAGCATGATAAAGATAAAGGAAAAACCAGCAGCCGGAATGAGATAAGGTTCCGTTATTTCCCGGATTTGCTGCCAATTCTCGCCGAGGATCCGCCCTAAGGTCAGAAACAAGATGGTCCAAGGTATGACAGCCGCAACCGTATAAAATATAAACTTCCATATGGACATCCTCGCAATTCCGGCAGGGATGGAAATGGCATGGCGAACCACTGGAATGAACCGAGCCGTAAAAATCACGCCTACGCCATACCTTTGAAACCATTCCTCAGCATGTACAATATGATTTTCTTTAATTAATATATATTTTCCATACTTCAAGAGAAAGGGCCGTCCTCCATAATAACCAGCCCAATAGAGAAATAGCTGTGCCATCGTCCCGCCTGCCACTCCTGCAAGAACAGCTCCCCAAAAATTCATTTTCCCCAGGCCGACGACATAACCACCGTATCCGAGAACAAGCTCACTCGGGATGATTTCAACCATCAGCCCCAATAAAATCCCCATATACCCCATTTCCGCAAACCAATTCAATATTGTCATAATAAGCTGTGATATCATGCTATCGGACTCCCCTTACCGCTAATTTCAAATTGTTTGTCCTTCTATCCTATTTCAGCTCATGAGGTTCTATTCGATTTTTCATACCAGCTTCACAATACATCACATTTTGGAATGCACAAAAAAAGACCAGCTGATATGTACTCCGGTCTCATTGCATCAATATTCTTTTAGCTCCCGTTTTTGGGAAAATTGAGAAAAAACAGCTGTGGTGAGTAAGGATGAATCATTTTGTGAAACATTAGTGAAAATCTCTTGGCGTGATTTCGTTTTTTCGATATGAATCCCGAGATTTTTATACTTGTTGATTTTTTGATTATTCATGCTTACCCTCCCTTTCTGCTGTACCGTTATCCTTTAACTTCCCATTTAACGAAGAGATGAAACCTGTTTAAACGATGGGATCAAAAAACAATCAATTGACTTGAATCGTTTGCAGTTGATGTTCATGCACTTCGTCTTTTTCAACATGTACCTGCACCTTATAGGTTCCCGATTCTTCGAAAGATACCTTATTTAGATATGTTCCATTTCCATCTTCTTCAGCTTTGGTGAAATGACTCTCTTCGCTGCCTTCCTTCCAGACCTCGAAATTCACATCTGCATTTGTCAGTGGTTTCCCATTCAATTCAACGGTCGCTTCAAAGTTTGAACTTTTTCCTGCCTTTACAGGGTTACTTTGAAACTCGATGGATACATCCGTACTAGGATGAACCGATGCACCTTCACTTTCATGTTCAGGAACGACAACTTCTTTTTCAGGCATTACATGAAGGCCTTTAGCCGTTACATGGGAGACTACAATATATTTGCCTTGTTCTTCAAAAGTATGCATCACTTGATACATTCCACTTCCAGTATTCTTCGCTTCAAGCATTTCCCGTTTATCCTGTCCGGACTTTCTCACTTCAAACAGTACCTCATCAGCTTCATTCACCAATTGGCTTCCCTGTTTCACTGTCGTTTCAAGAATGACTTCTTTTCCAGGCTCCACTTTCCCTTTAATGACAATTGATGCATCCATCGATTCTGGAACAGCACTGTTCACTTCTTTATCCTCTGGCATTTCAGCCTCTTGACACCCAGCTAGCATAACTAACAATGCAGTACACATATAAAGTTTTTTCATATGAACTTCCCTTTACTATTTATTAGACTAAAAATCTGTCCTTTTCATATTGCCCATCCTTTCCATTTTTCAGATTTTTATACATAAATCAAAACTAAATCGTCCGCATCACGGTGACTGAAGTCAGCATGGCTACCGCAATGATCGTTAAAAATGAATATAAAAAGATTGAAGTCCCCACAACGCTCAATCCGCAAAGCAATACGCATCCATCAATGAAAAAAATCAGCAGCCCTACATTGAGTCCACTTTTCCTGGAAAGGATCTGTGCCAGCATATCCGTTCCGCCTGTAGAAGTCCCATACCGAAGCATCAAGCCGATTCCAAGTCCAATCAACCCTCCCCCGATTATCGCACTTACATAAATGGGAAGACTCCATCCTGTGACAGCGTCGGAAAAAATGTCGATGCATAAAGAGGAAAAAAGCAAGCCATGCAAGCTGTTCAGAAATAATTTTTTTTCAAAATACCAAGCATATATATATAATGGAATGCTGCTTAAAATCACACCCAGTCCGGTAGGAAGTCCTATATAGTAATGAAAAATCAGCCCAATCCCTATCATGCCACCATCCAATAAATGATAAGGTATCAGAAAAAAATTGATTCCCACACCTACCAGCATGCTGCCAGCAATGATCGCTGCCATCCTTTCCATGATTTTCATGGCTGCAACCCCCTTTAATCTTCATTTAAAACTTGTCTTGGTTTCTATAGAATATGTTTGTACCATCCAAAAAATAATGTAACTGACGAATTTTTTATGAAACGGCCCTTAGTTTTCTGAATATTCTATAATATGTTACAATAAAGTAGAGAAAACAGTCAAAAACAGCTAATTATTAGCTCAAACTGATCCTTTACAAGCAATTTACCGGATTTAAGGTGCCGTAAGCTGTTTGACTGAATGATTAACTCTTTCTATAATGAAAGTATTTAAATTAATTAGAATGAGGTGATTTGATGGGGCATTAAAGAATGTTCGTTTTGACGGACGGAAGCTGCTTTGCGTAACGGATATGTGCATCCTTTTGGAAAATGGCTGCACTCCTTCAGACAGAAATTCTTCTATTTCCCGTCTACGCATCGCTAATCGGCATATACTATTATTCTCTTCATCACTAAAAGAAATGGGAGTTCAAGCGGCTGCACATCTATTACCACAGCCATTTTGAAGTAATCCCAAAAATATTCAGCACGGAAAAAAAATATACTTGTATATTTTAAAAATGTAGGAGGTGTACTCCTTATTCGTCTCGAAGGCGAGTTAAGGGAGACTATTTGGACATAATAAACTTGGTTCTTATTGCCATTTTAATTGCTTTAACAGCATTTTTTGTAGCTACGGAGTTTGCGATTGTTAAAGTGAGAAGCACGAGGGTCGATCAATTAATTGAAGAAGGAACGAGGAATGCTATTTCAGCAAAGAAGGTCATCTCCAACCTGGATGAATACCTCTCAACTTGTCAGCTCGGAATTACCGTTACAGCTCTAGGGCTTGGATTCCTTGGGGAACCGACAGTTGAAAACATTTTGCGACCACTTTTAAATCAATTAAATCTTCCGGAGTCGGCTTCACATTTACTCTCAGTTGCAATTGCCTTTTCTTTCATTACGTTCATACATGTCGTTGTTGGAGAATTGGCACCGAAAACATTGGCGATTCAAAAAGCGGAGCAAGTAACATTATTGGTTTCGAAACCTTTAATTGCCTTTAACAAAGTCATGTATCCTTTCATTTGGGTACTGAATGGCTCTGCAAGGTCGCTTACAAGAATGCTAGGATTAAAAGCAGTTTCCGAACATGATTTGGCTCATACAGAAGAAGAGCTGCGTATCATTGTTTCCGAAAGCTACAAAAGTGGCGAAATTAACCAATCAGAGTTTAAATATGTGAATAAAATTTTTGAATTCGATGATCGGATTGCAAAAGAAATCATGGTTCCACGTACAGAAATTGCAACGGTATCCAAAGAAGATACGATCCAGCAGTTTTTCACTGTTATGGCGGAAGAGAACTTTACACGATATCCTGTCATTGACGGTGATAAGGATCATGTTATCGGAATGGTCAATATCAAAGAGCTATTCACTGAAATGATAGATAAGAACAATCAGGCTGCGTCAACGATCGACCGATATATTCGTCCGATCATCCGTGTCATTGACAGTATCCCCATTCACGATTTACTTTTAAAAATGCAAAAGGAACGGATTCACATGGCTATCCTCATGGACGAATACGGCGGTACGTCAGGGTTGGTGACCGTTGAAGATATCCTTGAAGAAATCGTTGGCGATATCCGCGATGAGTTCGACCTGGATGAAGTGCCCGATGTCCGTAAATTAAAAGAAGATCACTACATCATCGATGCCAAGGTATTGGTCAGCGAAGTGAATGACTTACTTGGATTGGATATCAATGATGAAGATATTGATACGATGGGCGGATGGATCCTTACCGAGAATTACGAGGCCAAACAAGGTGATATCCTGACTTACGGTCCTTATAACTTTAAGATAAAGGAAATGGAAGATCACCATATTCGTTATATTGAAATATATAAACAAGTAAAAGTCGTAAGCGAAGTAAAAGAATTCCCGATCATATCACAAACCGAAATCGTTTCATGATAATAACCCCCGTTCCTAAAAGACAATAGGATCGGGGGTTATTTTTTTCAACTGGTACATGAAATAAAATAAATACATATTATATAAAACCTGCTGTTTTAACATTGAATGATTACATGAAGTATAGTTCTACCTTAATTGTTTCATACTGTTAAAAAAGCGATACTTTTTGAAGGAGTGAGGAATCATGAAACTCATAACCATTTGCCAGCACTGCAAAGGGAAAGGGAAAACCCGTTTTCTGCAATTCTTTTCCCGGGACTGCAATCATTGCAACGGTCAAGGTAAAGCGGTAAAAGATATGTCAAATTTAAGAAATCAGGCAAAAAACATCTAATAATCTTTCATATTTTGAAATTGGTTTTGATGACACCTGCCCTCTTTAACGTATCATAAACAATCAGTATCGAAGGTCCAAGGAAAAGCCCAATGAAGCCAAGCATCTTAAACCCTAAGTAAAGACTGATCAACGATGCCAATGGGCTCAACCCCATATTTGCTGAATAGATTTTTGGTTCGATTGTCCTTCTTATGATGGTAATGACCAGGAATAGGATGATGAGGCCAATACCTAGATGATGGTTTCCTTGAGCCCAGACGATAACTGCCCAAGGAACCAGTACAGATCCCGTCCCCAAGATAGGAAGAATATCCACAACTACTATTAAGAGTGCCAACGGAATCGTATACTTCACTTCTAACAACCATAGTCCTCCATAAGCCATGATGAACGTTATTAAACTCAACGTGATTTGTGCCTTGATGAAGCCTACGGCTGCCATACTTAAATCTTGATAAACTAGCGAAATCTTTTGATAGGTGGATGTCTTCAAATAAAGGACTGCCTTTTTTCTTAACTTTGGCAATTCAAGACTAAATAAGAATAAAGCGATTAAGTAAATTAAAAAGTCAATGAAAAAACCCGGAATGAGTGTAACGAATTGAACCATATCCTGAACAAAGCCCTCTGTGAACCCCTCCAGAGCCATGACTCCCTTTTCCATCGTTTGTTCTATTGATTGAATGAGATTTGGCGGTAAAGTTTGGGAATATCTTTCCCATTGCCTAATGACTGGCAATATTGCCGTCAAATACACTTCACGTATGAAACCGGGAAATTCTTCCGAATAGACAATGACCTTCTTGATTAATACCGAAAAGGAAAAATAAGTGATGCTCATAAGCCCGCCTACATATAAAACAAATGAAATCAATACTGCCCAAAAACGATGCAGCTTTGCCGTTTCACCAATCATGCGGACCAATCCATCCAAAAGAATGGCGGTGAGCAACGCTAAAATCAAAGCCCATGAATAGGGAATGACGATTACTATGACTAAAAGGAGAAGCCCCCTCCAAAACCAGCGAAAAAAGACGGCGAAATTCACTGAACAAACCCTCCTTGCACTTTCCTGTTCTCCTTATATTTATGAAATGGGATCACATATATTTCGCTTATACGTTTTATTTTCTCAATAAGGGGAAATAGAGATACAAAGAGATGGAGGGATTGACATTGGATAATAAAGATAAAGAAAAGTATCTTGAGGAGCGTAATGATAAATCCAAGGCCTTCAAGAAAAATCAGGAAAAACAGCTGGAACGTGATCAAGTGGTCATGCCCATTGATGATTTACCAATTGATGAAATTAAATATGAACAACAAGAAGAAAGAAATAAAAAAGAAACAAAACACCGCTCCACCAGCGAGAAGCTTTAAACAAAACCCAGCCACTTTAGAGGCTGGGTTTTGTTTGCAGGATATACTGAATTCAGGCTTCAAGGTGAGGTGTCGTATAGACTTTTCTCTGCGCCACTAGTACTTGCTAATAGAATATTTGAAGGAAAACATATATTACAGTTAGTAGTCAAAAGGAGTTCGGAAAACGTATTTTTAATTATATGATGTACCGGGCCTAACTGACCCGCAAAGCAACACCTTCAACTCCTCAGGTATGGTTTCTGACTTAATGTTATAACAAAGTTGATTGGAGCGGGTGTCGAGACTCCTGCGGGAAAAGCGCGTCCAAGGGAGACCCCGCAGGTGCAAGCCGAGGAAAGCGAGTGCCTGGTGCGGAAATAAACGCCCAAATGGAAAAACCATAAATAAACTGTTGGCAAACTCGAATTTCCTATAGTAAATATCTCCCATCATATATTAAGGTTCTTCTTGTGAATGTGCTTATGCTTCCCCGTAGTTTTTTGATGATTTGGGAAGACTGAGCTTTCCCTCAATTCATTCATATTGCCAGTGTTTTTCCCTTTCCCGCTTTGCTTCCAAAAATAAACATTGACTGAAATAAATGATTCTTTACAATAGACTTTTAAGAATTAAAGAATATAATGGATTGGTCGACCATTATAAAGGAGAATCATATGACGAACCCTACTCAATTATTTCATCAATATTTACAAGTATCGAGATCATTAGTAAGCAAAATGAATGAACAAATTACAGCACTTGAAATTTACCATAATCAGTGGACAATCCTGAATTACTTAAAGAACTGTGGCTATTCCACAATCCCCGATATTTGCAGTTACTTGGATGTAGATAGTGTTATCATCACACGTTCGGTCAACAGTATGGAACAGAATAATATGATTAAACAAGTTCCTGGAAAAGATGAACAGGAAAAACGAATCGAATTGACCCCCCGGGGCAAAGAGGTACATACAAAATGTCTTAAGATTGCCGAAAAAATCGAAGGGAAAGCCCTGGAAGGAATTACAGAAGAAGAACAGGAAGTATTTTTCCAGACGGTCCTTAAAATCCTCAATAATATAAGAAACTAAAATGGTATCTTATATCATTGTCGCACACCAAGCTATAGCCATGCCTTTTTTAAAAGCCGGATTCCTGCTTCGATTTCCCTTTCGGTTAAACCACCGTACCCAATCAAAATAGTCGGATCTTTCACATTCTTTGAATGATAAACCGATGTTGGGTGGACTTTAACCCCCACACTGGCAGCCTTTTGAATGAGCTCTGCCTCACTGCTGCCGTTTTCTACTTTTAAAAGAACGTGCAAGCCTGACTTTTCACCGATTACGGCTACACGATCATGGAAGCTCTCTTCAATGGCATTCAGCAGCACCTTATTCTTTTTTCGATAAATCGTTCGCATTTTATTCAGATGGCGTTCCCAATGTCCATTTTTCATAAAAAGACAGAGCGTTTCCTGAATCAGTCTGGAAACGGTCTGTTTGTATCCTATTAACTTCTGCTGATAGCGGCAAGCCAACTCCATGGGTAACACCATAAATCCCACCCTGATTGATGGGATGAGCGACTTTGAAAACGTGCCTAAATAGATGACCCTTCCATTGGTGTCCAACCCCTGCAAGGACGGAATCGGTTTACCAGCATGTCGGAATTCCCCGTCATAATCATCTTCAATAATATAACCCTTTTTTTCCACTGCCCAATTGAGCAATTCCACCCGTCTAGTTATCGGCATGATCATACCGGAAGGAAATTGATGGGAAGGAGTGACATAGGCAACATTCGCTGCACTCTCTTTCAAGGAGTCCACACTCATTCCACTTTCATCCAAGGGTATGTATGCCATATCCGCTCCCTCCAGCCTCAGTACCTCCCTTACCCGATGAAAGCCAGGGTCTTCCAACCCAAATACCCGTTCATTTCCAAGAAGTAACCGCAGCAGATGGATGAAATACTGGGTACCTGCTCCAATGATGATTTGATCAGCCCCGCAGCGAACTCCTCTTGATTGAAATAGATAGGATGAAATCTCAGCCCTGAGCCCCCATTCCCCTTGAGGATTACCGCTCATGAACATTTCCCTTTCCTGTAGATACAAAGTATTGTTCAAGCATTTTTTCCACACGGCATGCGGGAAAGAATCCACGTCCACCCGGCCATGGTTGTAATCTATCTCATTTCCTTCATTCGGAGGACACATCATCCCTTCTGTTACAGGCAACGGCTCATTCATATCTGAGATCGGTTCTAAATCGGCTACGTAATAACCTTTCCTTAATTGACTTTCCACATATCCTTCTGCCATCAACTGCTGATAAGCCGTATCCACTGTATTCAGGCCTATCCCTAAATGCAAGGCCAGTTTTCGTTTAGAAGGCAGTTTCATTCCTGCCTGGATTTGCCCATTCTGGATTTCCTTTATAAAGTATTTATACAATTGGACATATAAAGCTTCTTTATTCGTTTTATCTAAGGTTAGAGTGATTTCAAACATTTGGTCCTCCTTCAAACTGGTTCCATAAATTATATCAGCATTGGTCCTTATTGAAGAACCAGAATATTTTTATAATGAAGATATCAATCAAGAGGAGGAAACTATGGAGCATATCGAATTATACGGGAAACACGTGATACTCACCCCGATGATGGAACGTCATATCGAACCGCTTTACGCCGCTTCCCTGCCATCTGAAATATGGGAATGGAGTGCAACAAAAATTTTGTCATATGAAGAGGCGATCTCTTATGTAAAGGAAGGCATTCGAGCAAGGGAACAGGAACTTCATCATCCATTTGTCGTTATCGATCGGACTGATGATTCGATAGTCGGCAGCACGAGCTTAAGAAATATTCACTTTCATAATCAATCCCTGGAAATCGGCGCGACTTGGTATCATCCCGACAAATGGCGAACAGCCATTAACACAGAATGTAAGTACCTGCTATTGCAGCATGCTTTTGAAAAGTGGCAAATGAAACGGGTTGAATTCAGGACTGACGAATGCAACAATAGATCGCGTGCAGCAATAACCAGGCTCGGCGCCCTTGAAGAAGGCATTTTGAGGATGGAGAAAAAACTGCAAGATGGGAGGATCAGGAACACGGTGGTCTATAGTATTCTTGAGCATGAATGGCCCAGTGTGAAAAGGAATTTGGAAGCTTTTTTGGAAAGGTGAAAATGAGAAAAAGAGTGCCGTTGTTTTGCACTCTTTTTCTCTTGCGCTATTTTTCATCTGAGTCTTTACGAATTTTCGATAAAGAATCCTTTTGCCTTTTCGTTGATCGAATGAATATGAAAACGCCAATCGCAAATAAAAACGGCATAAGTAAAGCAAAAAGAAGATAAATCATATCACCAAAGAACAAGTTCATTCCTCCTAAGCAATGCGACGCGCACTTTTGTCAGTAAAGCATTTCCGTCAAACTGGATGATCATTGCTTAGTCTAAGCTTTGTGACAAGCGAATCATATCCTGGCACTGAATCCCATTTTCATAAATGGCCTCGGAATAGTTTCTATTAAAAAAATCCCGATCGACCCCAGTGATTCTAAAACCGCATTTTTGGTAAAGGGCAAGCTGCCCTATCCCCGAATTCCCCGTTCCGATTTCAATCATTTTATATCCCTGTACCCTTGCATGGCCTTTGGCGTGTTCAATCAATTGCCTGCCGATTCCCCTTCCATGGTGCCGTTCATCGACTGCGATGTTCATTATCTCTATCAGTTCCGGGCCTTTTTGCAGTAAAACATAAACACCGATCATTCGCTTATCACTCACGGCAACAAAGCACGTTCCGCTCCCCAAATATTCCTTGACCAATTCCCTTGAAGGATCTGCCAAAAGCAATAAATGCATCGGGGGTGGCTCATCCTTGAATAATTCCCTTATCTCCATCATCATCCAAACCCTTCTCAGTTTAATTCTTCTACAAGAAGTTCAACCAATTCCGATGCAGGAAGTTCCCTGCTCAACTTATATCCCTGTCCTGCCCACAAAGCCATCAATTCAGGATTGTTTTTTTGTCCAGCCGCTTTTCGCATTTGTTTTGTCATGTGATGGACAAAAGGATAGGCGACGGGTGCAACGCTATCATATTCCGTTATAAAGTGATTCACCAACCCGCGTGCCCTCCGGCCGCTGAAGGCTCGGGTAATAGAGGTTTGAGTAAATCGTGGATTTCCCAGCGCCGCCTTATGGACCGGACTTGCCCCGCTTTCGGGACAGCGAAGGAAAGCGGTTCCCAATTGCGCCGCTGTTGCTCCCGCTTCGAGCACGGCCGCGATATCCTTTCCATGCATCAGTCCGCCCGCGGCAATGATCGGTAAGTCCAGTTCATCTTTTATCATCCGTATCAATACTAAAAGACCATAATCATCTTCTGTGCGGTTATCAAAGCTGGCCCGGTGCCCCCCTGCTTCAAACCCCTGTACACATAGAACATCGGCGCCTGCTCCCGCCGCCTTTTTTGCTTCCTGAAGGTTGGTTACTGTCACGGCTATAAGGGAACCGACATCTTGGAGCTCCCTTATTACATCTTCCGTTGGACATCCAAACGTAAAACTGACGACAGCGACCCCAGCCTCCTTCAATACATGTAGTTTATTTCCCCAATCATCGTCATCACTATCGGCTTTTCCAATCTCAGCCCCAACGCTCTCGGCCTCTTTCTCGATCTTTTCACGATAGCCAGATAATATATTTTCATCCACCGCCTCGTTGCCTGGCACAAATATATTCACGCCAAAAGGGCGCTCAGTCAACTGACGGGTCTGCCCAATCTCGTCCTTCATCTCTTCCGCAGTCTTATAGCCAGCTGCGAGAAAGCCCAATCCTCCTGCATTGGATACTGAAGCCGCAAGCTTCGGAGTGGAAGCTCCTCCTGCCATCGGTGCCTGAATGATTGGATATCTCATTAACTCTTTCAACATTCCATACAACTCCTCTTGATTTTTCTTCATGCCCTTATCATTTTTACGTTTTCTTGGTATAATGATTATCTGTAAGAGAAAAGTGTCTAAATGATCACCCTTTATATCTTGCAAATATAAAACATAGGTGGTAAATAAAAAATGGAATCAAAACCATATAGAGTATTACTTTATTATTTGTATGTACCTATCGAGAATCACGAAGAATTCGCAGTCGAGCATCTTGCGGCATGTAAAGCCCTTGAATTGAAAGGCCGTATCTTGGTGGCTTCAGAAGGTATCAACGGAACAGTTTCAGGTACGATCGAACAAACCGACAAATATATGGACATGATGAAAAGCGATCCCCGCTTTGCCGATATCGTGTTTAAAATAGATGAAGCTGAAGGCCATGCTTTCAAAAAAATGCATGTTCGTCCACGCAATGAACTTGTAACGCTTCGCTTGGAAGACGACATCAACCCGAACCAGACGACTGGCAAATACTTGAGCCCGAAGGAGTTCTTCGAGCAAATGCAAGATGAAAACACCATCGTCCTTGATGCCAGAAATGACTATGAATTTGATTTAGGACATTTCAGGGGTGCAATCAAGCCAGAAATCACGAATTTCCGTGAACTTCCGGAATGGGTACGGGAAAATAAAGAAATGTTCGAAGGCAAAAAAATCCTAACGTATTGCACCGGCGGTATCCGCTGTGAGAAATTCTCTGGCTGGCTTGTCGAAGAAGGCTTTGAAGATGTAAGCCAGCTGCATGGCGGCATCGCAACATACGGGAAGGATCCCGAAGTCCAAGGTGAACTATGGGATGGCCAAATGTATGTTTTCGATGAAAGGATTGCCGTACCTATCAATCAAAAGGAACATGTCATTGTCGGACGCGATATTTATTCCGGCGAACCTTGTGAACGCTATGTCAATTGCGCTAATCCTGAATGCAACAAGAAAATCCTTTGCAGCGAAGAGAACGAGCACAAACATATGCGCAGCTGTACCCATGAATGCCGAGTGCATCCGCGTAATCGCTATGTAGTCGAGCATAACCTTTCTGAAGAAGAAGTGGCTGAGAGATTACAGCTAATCGATAATTCCATTACGGCAAAATAATTTTAGCAAACCCGAATCAGTGGACAAGATCCCTGTTCGGGTTTTTTTATCGATTCAAACCAAACCTTATTTTTCTATATTAAACCTATGTCTTGGACTTCATTCCACTGCAAGAATTAACTATGATCTTTTTTAATACTACTGCTTCTTTTGCAATATTACTTACATTCTTACTTCTATATCACAATAGAAAAAACCTTCTTAATTCGTAAAAAGAATGGTTTCAGCTTTTAGATTTTAGCTGTCTGCAGTCCTACCTTCAATGAAAAGAGCGATTCCTCTTTAGAGGAATCGCTCTTACTTCATTAATTTTATTTTGCCTCTGCACTTACAACAATCCCGCAAGCTTGCCTATCGCCTGCATCACCAGTTTTCAAAGTATCTGCATCCGGTCCTTTTTCTCCATTGGCTTCATAGCGGTCAGGAATATTGGCAAAGTTGTCTGGATTCGCATGAACGATTACAGCCAGCTCTTCTTTCTTCAGTTGGTCTATTGTCATGTTATCCAATGTTGCCGTATATTTTGCTGTCCCATCTTCTTTTACATATAAAGGAGGCATATCACCTGCATGCTTAGAATGCGTTTCGTCAGTTGGATTGAAGTGTCCTCCAGCTGTAGTGAAAGGGCCATCCTTGGCATCCGCCTCACATGCTGCGTTTTCGTGAACATGAAATCCATGATAGCCTGGCTCAAGGCCCTCCAAAGCGGTCTCGATCACTACAGAATTCTCTTCAGCGGTAAAGTTCACCGTCCCAAGTGTATTACCTTCAACATCTTTAACTTCCGCTTTCACCTGCGGATCAACCTCTGCATCTGTTCCTTGTCCCACTGTAGTCATGTCCTCTGCATTATTATCGGCCTGATTTGAATCATCCGCTGAATTACATCCATACAGTAAAAAGGCAGTACACATAGGCAGTATAAGTTTTTGTTTATAGTTCATGATAAATTCCCTCACTCTCTTATATGTATTTCCTCTTATTACTTTCCACTATTATGGAAGAATAAACAGAAAGAGGGATAAATAGGAAAATAGATTACACCAGTGAGAGTGAACACCTTACTAAATTCACAGACAAGGATTTTACAATATAGCTTAATGGGCTCATATTTTACAAAGTGATGACCCCGAAAGCAATGGCTGCAATCGTCATGATGATGGTTGTCCCAAACGCCCATTTAAACAGGAATTTTTGGTGATCCCCAAAATCCACGCCTACAAGGCCAATCAATATGAATGTTGCAGGCACCAATGGCGATAAGGGGAACCCTGCGGTCGAATGACCTAATAAAGCCGCCCTTCCGATCTCTACAGGAGCAATACCGAAGTTCGATGCCGTTTCACTTATTATTGGCAGAATGCCAAAGTAATAGGCATCAGGTGAAAAAATGAACCCCATCGGAATGCTTGTCAGCGCTACCACCACTGGCAAATGTGCCCCGAGCCACTCCGGAATGACGGTTACGATTGAAGCAGCCATCGAGTCCATCATCTTTGTTTCTGTGAATACACCCGTAAAAATCCCTGCAGCGAAAATGAGTGTACAGATCATCACAAAACTATTGGCATGACTTAAAATCCTTTCCTGCTGTTCTTTTGGGTTCGGAAAGTTAACGAATAGTGCAATCGCAAAAGCGGAGGCAAATAAGATTTGTATCGGCAGCACTTCCATCACCAGCAAAACCATCAGTAAAATCGTCAAGAACCAATTAAACCAAAAAAGCTTGGATGTTCCTTGAGGTGCGGTTTCAACAGCTGCAGCCTGTTCGCTCATACCAGGTTGCATGTTCGTTTCCAGGGAGCTGACTCCCAATCTCTCCCTTTCCTTTTTGCCAAGTACATATGCCGAAAAAAGCGTCCATAAAAGACCGCAGATCATGACCGGTATGAGAGGAATGAATAACTCCGATACTTCAACCTGAAGGCTCGCGGCCGCCCTGACCAAAGGACCTCCCCAAGGGATCATATTCATGACACCAGCGGCTAAACCAACGACACAGGCCAATACGAGCCTGTTCATCCCTAATTTGATATAAAGCGGCAGCATGGCTGAAACGGTGATCATGAATGTAGAAGATCCGTCTCCGTCCAAACCTACCAAAATGGTTATTATGGCGGTTGCCATGACAACCTTTAGCGGGTCTCCTTTTACAAAACTCAGTATTTTAGCGATCATGGGCTCGAATAAACCAACGTCAATCATTAAACCAAAGTATAGAATAGCAAAAACGATCATGACTGCCGTTGGTGTCACCTTTAAAATACCGGCAACCATCATATCTCCCATTTCCGAAGCAAACCCACCAATCAGACCAAAGGCTATCGCCGTGAAGATAAAAGCTACAACCACTGATAAGCGCTTTGTGATGACTAAGACAAGAAACGTTAAAATCATGCAAAATCCTAAAATCGTTAACATGTTAAAAACTCCTTTAATTGAAAATATGAGAACCTTTAGATTTTTAATTTTTCTGAAAAATCAATATTTTCACATTATAACATTTGCACATTCATTAAAAAACCAGTAAAACAAATTCGTTTAATAAATTAGTTAAATTCTGTATACTATTATTTAGGAACCCGAAGTTTTTTCGGAGGAAAGAAGTGTTGTATGTAAAATGAACGCTCATAAAATAGCTAAACGGAATCTTTTCATCATGTGGTTCGCCAATTTCTTCATAGGCGGGAGCATGACGATGGTTCTTCCATTCATATCCTTATACATTGGTACATTCGGAGATTACTCGACTCAATATATCCAGCATTGGTCCGGATGGACTTTTGGAATCACTTTCGTGACAGCCTTTTTATTTTCCCCCATTTGGGGACGGATTGGTGACCGGTATGGCAGAAAGAAAATCCTGATTGCCTGCGCCTTTGGGATGGGTCTGTCCATCTTCCTGATGGGATTCGTCGAAAATGTTTGGCAGCTATTCGTCTTAAGGATGTTCACAGGAATATTCACTGGCTTCATTTCCATGTCACAGGCCTTCATATCAACGCAGACACCAAAAGAAATTGCCGGACGTGTACTTGGAACCTTACAAACGGGAAATATAACCGGTTCCCTTTTCGGACCATTGCTTGGCGGCGTGCTTGCAGACACACTCGGCTATTCAACCGCCTTTAAATTCACCTCCATCACCATTTTCATCTCTGGACTTCTTGTTTTTGCAACCAAGGAGTACATAATGGAACAGCAGAAGGGAACGAAGTCGAGCTATACAAGCAGGGAGGTTCTTTCGCATATCTTAAGGAACCCCATCTTAGTTAATGTCATGCTCATTTCGACACTTGTCCAAGTTGCCCACTTCAGCATCCAGCCCATTCTTTCTTTATACGTTGGCGAGCTGCATGGAACTTCCAATCTCGGATTTTATTCAGGAATCGCCTTTTCTGCAGCAGGCCTGGGGAATTTATTGATGGCGCGTCACTGGGGCAAGATAGGTGATCGGCATGGTCATGTGAAGATTCTTGTGCTGCTTCTTTTTCTGACAGCTCTTGTCTACTTGCCCGGTGCCTTCATCAATCATTTTTGGCAGCTTGTTTTTGTACGTTTCATACTAGGCATGGCAATAGGCGGCATCATCCCTGTAAGGATTGCCTACATTCGCCAAGAAGCGCCTGTCGCAATGCAGGGGGAAGTGCTTGGGTACAATACGAGCCTGCGCTTTTTAGGCAATATCATCGGACCCGCTATGGGCGGAATGGTTGCTGGTTTCTACGGATTCTCCGCCGTTTTCATAACGACCAGCACTTTACTCCTCATTGCCGGACTTGTCCTCTATTTCGCGATGCACCGCAATCCGGAGTTGGCCAGATCACATTAATCACACTTTGGCAAGAAAGCCTGCTTCCAGATGGAAGCAGGCTTTCTCATGTTTATGCTCATACAGCTGTAGCGATGGATACTTTTGGAACTGAATCTCGTTTCGGTAAAATTTGAAACCGGTAACGTTCATGCCTATCCGTAAACTCCATCCAACCTTAGGTCCCACCCATAAACTGATAAGTATTTTTACTGCACTGCACTTCATCACACATTAGGTTTTATGTTAAGATTATTATAGGCAAATTTTATGAAAGTAAAAGACGCAAAGCCACGGGCCTAAACCAACAACTAGTTGTCATGGCAGCCGGGCTGCCAAGATTTTTCTTGAATGGATCACTTTATTATCAATTTCTTGCCCCTTTTTAATTTGCCTAAAATTAAAACAAGGAGGGTTATATATGTTCTTTCCAACCATTTATTCAGCTACTACGGATGAGAGACACATAGTTAAAGATAAAAATACTTGTGCATGCGGCACAAGATATAATGTATTCGCAATGTTGTCCAGAAGCGACCTTCGAAAGATCAGGTTCAAGCATTATAAAGAAGTGACATGTCCTAAATGTAAATCCAGCATTGATAAGGGTTAGCCCCTTAACAATGGTATGGGGTTCCTTACTTTTTAACCCTCACCACTTCCTTGTATAAAAAAAGGAATATATAGTTCCGGTAAAAAACACTCAATTACCTCATGCCCAATTATACTGACACAGTTAAAGCACTATCATTTTTCATTATATGAATAGTAAATGTACGGTCGGCCTATAACTGGCTCGATTGATAAATCATCATGTGGTTTATAAAAAATCATTAGATTCTATCGCGTATCACTACCTTCTAAAGCCCATGTCTGGCCTGTCATGAACCGGTTCCAATCGTTGGGGCAAAGCGTGTAGGAGCCCATTACGTCAAAAATGGCCAAGCCACTTTTTCGGAAATCCATTTCGATTGACATTATTACATGCATGCCCTGTATGCAAACATACTAAATGATCCAGCTTTCTAGTGGTACCGCCTACCTCCATATATAATCGGCTGTTATAAGATAATGATATATCCCTCCCAATACGAAGGTACGAGTTTATTTGCCACTCAACCGGTAATCTTCATATCATCCCTTTTAGTCATTCATTTTTTGGAGACCCTACCGAAGGTCAATAGACAGTTTTCCGATTCATCCCATAGATGAATCGAGGCTTCTTCAGCCTTGGTTTCCTTAAAAGATGGCTCAAGCACCTCTTGTATCAATTCTTCCCGCTTTAGGCATTTTACCTTCATTCAATTAGAAATGAATAGCCCTCGATTTGTCGTTTATATTATCCATATAGATAGAAAGAAGGACTCATGCTATAATTTAGTGCGTTAAAAAAAGAAATTTAACACACATATATAAAAGAAAGAAGGAGTGTTTCTTTGAATACATCTGCATACAAACAGGAATGGTTCGGCAACGTTAGAGGAGATGTCCTATCGGGAATTGTCGTTGCCTTGGCATTGATTCCGGAGGCGATTGCCTTTTCGATCATTGCTGGCGTTGACCCAATGGTTGGTCTATATGCCTCATTCTGCATTGCCATTGTCATCTCTTTCGTCGGCGGGAGGCCGGGAATGATATCGGCTGCCACTGGCGCAATGGCACTCGTCATGGTCGACCTTGTTAAAGATCATGGCTTGAACTATTTACTTGCTGCAACAATATTGACTGGTTTGCTGCAAATTTTACTAGGGGTCTTAAAAATCGGGAAATTAATGAAGTTCATCCCGAAACCGGTCATGACTGGTTTTGTGAATTCTTTAGCCATCTTGATTTTCACGGCACAGCTTACCCATTTCATAGGCGAAACGTGGATCATGTATGTCATGACAGCCGTTTCATTAGCAATCATTTATCTTTTTCCGCTGATCACGAAAGTCATACCTTCACCACTTGTCGCCATCATATTCATGACGGTCGTTGCAGTTACCACAGGGGCTACGGTGCGGACGGTTGGGGATATGGGGCAATTGACCGAAGCGCTCCCGATGTTCATGCTTCCAGACATCCCTTTGACCTTCGAAACTTTGGCAATCATTTTCCCTTATTCCATTGCCCTTGCATTTGTTGGGCTGCTTGAATCGTTATTGACAGCTCAAATTGTCGATGAGATGACTGACACGGACAGTAATAAAAATAGGGAAGCCAAGGGCCAGGGGATTTCGAATATAATCGCCGGATGTTTTGGAGGCATGGCAGGATGTGCGATGATTGGCCAATCCGGTATCAACATTAAATCAGGTGGAAGGGGCCGGCTCTCGACATTTGTAGCGGGAGCATTCCTTATGGTATTAATCGTGGTATTGAATGATGTCCTTATTAAAATACCGATGGCTGCACTTGTCGCAGTCATGATCATGGTTTCAATCGGGACATTTGACTGGTCTTCCCTAAAGAGGCTCACTAAAGCTCCTAAGTCGGATGCAGCCGTGATGATCGTGACGGTCCTCATTGTTCTTTATACACATGACTTATCAAAAGGGGTATTTGCCGGAGTGCTTTTGAGCATGATTTTCTTCTCGGCTAAAATTTCTAAAGTGGCAGCAGAGAAAAAGGAAGATATCCAGGCTAAGAAAATCACTTATCGTATCAGCGGACAAATATTTTTTGCTTCTGTCCAGGACTTTGTTTCGAAGTTTGACTTCAAGGAAAAAGCCGATGCAATCGTCATCGACTTCTCCCATTCCAAGATCTGGGATGCTTCAGCAGTCGGTGCTGTTGATACGGTTATCCTTAAATATCAGCTTCTGGGAATACCTGTCCAAGTCCAAGGGCTCGATGAAGAAAGTTCGTCATTGCTTGAAAAACTCGCCACCTCAGAAAGTAAAATATCTTGAAGAAGTAACATTCTGCTGAATAGAAACTTTTCAAACCGACAAAATAGATAATATGAATCATTTCCTTTTGAAAGGAGCGAAAAGCATGACACCCGAGCAGGATTATACAGCAGCAAATCTGTCACCGGATTTATTGAATGAACTGAAAAGCTTTGAAAGCAAACTAGGCGAGGAAGCCAATAAAGAATTGATTGTCATCGCCTATGAAAAAGAAAAGGAAGCCTTGAATTAAGAAAAAAGACTCAAACATCCTTAATGGATGGTTGAGTCTTTTTTTGCATGTACAGTAAAAGGATGCTCAAATAATGAGCATCCCTTTTCCTTTATTACTTACTGAATACGTCCGTTAAGACCGGCACGATTTGTTTTTTACGCGATACAACGCCTTCTAAGACGGCGATGTTGTTGTTTAATGAAACGTCGTATGCTTTTTCCACTGCATAAGCCGCTTTGCCAAGAGCCAAGGCAACAGAATCATTAGTCAAGATATCCGTTACGACGAATAGGAATAAGTCCAATTCCTTGACAGCGATTACCGCTTCAATCGCCGCTTCCAATTCAGCTTGCTTAGCAAGGACTTCGTTTGGATCCACAGCATTTACTTGTGCAATCTCCACTTTAGCCAATCCCATGGAAAATTCCTTTGCATCAAGTGTGATGAGCTGGGCGATCGTTTTGTCGCTCAAGTCAGCTCCCGCCTTCAACATTTCCAAGCCATATGTTTCAGCGTCGACTCCCGCAATGGCAGCCAATTCCATAGCTGCTGCAACGTCTTGCTCCGTGCATGTAGGTGATTTGAACAATAAAGAATCGGAAATGATGGCAGACAGCATAAGACCTGCGATTGCTTTAGGAACTTCAATGCCGTTTTCTTTATAAATTTTATTTAAAATGGTTGCCGTACAGCCAACTGGTTCCGCACGGTAATATAAAGGATCGCTCGTTTCGAAGTTAGCGATACGGTGGTGGTCAATAACTTCCAACACACGGACTTGGTCAATATCTTCAGCACTTTGCTGGCGTTCGTTATGATCGACCAAGATTACGCCATCAGCTTCCCCTGCAACTTTTTCCACAAGACGGGGAGCATCGAATTTGAATTGGTCCAATGCATATTGAGTTTCACCATTCACTTCACCCAGACGAACTGGTTCAGCGTTGATACCTAACTGCTTTTTCAGATCTGCATAAGCGATTGCTGAACAGATTGTGTCTGTATCCGGGTTTTTATGTCCAAAAACTAATACTTTTTCCAAGATTTTATCCCCTTTTTCATAAATATTTTTCCGCGAATCCCCTCACCGCAATAAGGGAGAGCCACCTTTACTAGACACTTTATTTTAACACAAAATCCCGTAAAATCAGCGCTTGAATTATCCATTCCCCAATAAAATCTTTCATTCCTTCACCCTCTGCCATCACTTTGTCAATAGATAAGGGTTGGTTTTTTTCAAATATATTAGTTGAATTATCATCGTATATGGCTTACGATAATATAAGCAGAAATACTAGATATTGATTACATAATCTATACCAATAACTATATATAGAATTTTTATAATCCAAGGTGCCAGTGATGGCTGAAAAGGGAATCCGGTGTAAACCCGGAACTGTCCCCGCAACTGTAAATGTGACGAAATGAGAAACCCACTGTATAGCTCTCTATACGGGAAGGACTCAAAGTAGGATGATCATGAGTCAGGAGACCTGCCTTGAATTTTTCACGTTTCTTATTCTTCGGGGATTGAGATGATGAAACGATAGTATAACGGCTATTTTTTCATGGCTCTTTTATTCTATCGTTTGATCCGCTCAATTCTTTGGGCGGTTTTTTTATTTTAGCGGAAGTTAACAAGGAGGATTATTAATGACTCAAACATATAACTCTACCATAAGTGAAAATGAAACAGAAAAGAAATCCATCCAGCTTGAGATGTTATCGAAGGAATTCGAAGGCCGTCTCGATATGGAAAAGTTCAAAAAGCGTTTTACAAAATGGCTTGATCGCAAAAGTGACTCAACCGAAGAACAGGCATCAAAAAAACTGATTCAACTCGCTCTTGAGGGTGTGGATATCGATGCTCCGGATTGGACATTCGTTGCTGCAGCAGAACTGTTGAATACAATGTATAGGGATGCACAAGCCAATCGAGGTTATGCAGGCAAGAGTTATGGCCCATTCTATGAGCTGATCACAGAACTCTCCCAGCTTTCGGAAGGTCAGCGTTATCCAATTTACAAGCCAGAACTGCTATCTTCATATACAAAAGCGGAAATTGAGGAATTGGGCTCGGTGATCGACCCGGAAAAAGATAAATTATTCTCATACATAGGCATCTACTTATTGAACGACCGCTATCTGGCCCGCCCAAAAAAGGACAAGGTCTACGAACTGCCGCAAGAACGTTTCATGATCATCGCGATGGAAATCATGCGAATGGAAAAAACGGAGCACCGCCTGCAACTTATAAAAGAAGCATACTGGGCCATGTCCAACCTTTATATGACCGTTGCGACTCCTACACTCTCCAATGCTGGGAAAACACATGGACAGTTAAGCTCTTGCTTTATCGACGCGATTGAAGATTCCATTGATGGCATCTATCTATCAAACTACGATGCAGCAAAAGTATCTAAATTCGGCGGCGGTGTCGGCCTTTACGTTGGTAAGGTTCGCTCGCTTGGTTCTGATATCCGGGGTTTCTCTGGAAATAGTTCCGGCACGACGCCCTGGATTAGACTATTCAACCAGACAGCTGTAAGTGTTGATCAATTGGGTCAACGTAAAGGCGCCATCGCGATTTACTTGGATGCCTGGCATAAAGATATCATGAGCTTCCTCGATTTGAAGACACAAAACGGGGATGACAGATTAAAAGCCCATGATATTTTTACAGGCGTTTGCATACCGGATTTATTCATGGAGGCTGTACGCGACAGAAAAGAATGGTATCTTTTCGATCCGCATACCGTCAAGCAAACCCTTGGATTTTCACTTGAAGATCTTTATGACGAGAAGAAAGGCGAAGGAAGCTTCAGGAAACATTATGCACTTGCTGTCGAGGCCGCAGAAAATGGCACGCTTCCAAACTACAGCTTTGAAAAAATCAATGCGATGGACATCATGAAAAGCATCATGATTTCTCAATTAGAAGAAGGCGTACCGTATATGTTCTACCGCGATGAAGTGAATCGGAAGAATCCCAATAAACATAAAGGTATGATTTATTGTTCCAACCTTTGTACGGAGATTGCCCAAAACCTAAGCCCTTCGACTATCACGGATGAATATGAAACAGAAGATGGAGATGTTGTTGTGGTTCGTAAAAGCGGCGATTTCGTTGTCTGCAACCTTTCATCCATTAACTTGCCACGGGCGGTGGGCAGCGATGTTTTGGAAAGATTGATTCCCATTCAGATCCGTATGCTGGACAATGTCATTGATGTGAATAATCTTCCTGTCAAACAAGCATCCATCTCGAACAAACGTTACCGGGCAATTGGTTTAGGAACGTTTGGATGGCATCATTTACTTGCCACACAGAATATTTATTGGGAATCCGATGAGGCTGTTCAATATGCCGATGCTTTATACGAAAAGATCGCTTACTTAACAATCAAGGCATCCAACGAATTGGCCAAGGAAAAAGGATCATACCCATATTTTGAAGGATCTGATTGGCATACAGGGGACTATTTCGAACTGCGTGACTATACAGATCAAAAATGGATGGATTTAAAAGCAGACGTACAGGAACACGGAACCCGTAATGGATATTTAATGGCGATTGCCCCCAATTCATCGACAGCCAAAATCGGTAATTCCACGGATGGCATCGACCCTTTGTATGAAATTGAATTTTACGAAGAAAAGAAAAACTTCAAATTCAAGGTGACCGCACCAGGCTTGACGCCAAATACGTATGAATATTATAAAAAGACGCGATTCAATTTGGACCAACTGGAAAGCATCAGGCAAAATGCAGCCCGACAACGCCATATTGACCAAGCAATCAGCTTTAATCTGTATGTACACAATACAATCAAAGCGAAGGTCCTGTTGGATATACATTTAACGGCATGGGAAAGCGGGTTGAAATCAACGTATTATGTTCGTTCGACTTCTTCCGAATATGACAATGCCTGCGAAAGCTGTTCAAGTTAACGACAATCAATCATGACCCAGTAATCTATTCTTAAAGGAGTTTTCACGAATGACCAATCATATCAAAAAAATTCGGATGCTCGAACCGACGCATCCAACCAAGGCAACCGGTGTTTTCAAAGGAGAAGCTTCAGGCTTCCTCCTTTGGAACGATATTCAGTATGAAAAATTCTATGATACCTATACACAGCTCATCAATAACTTTTGGAAGCCTTCGAGCGTGAACATGATTCAGGATAAAAAGCAGTGGGGCGAATTGGATGAAGATATCCAGGATGCATTTCTCGATATCCTTACGATGATCGCTGGAATGGACAGTCTTCAAACGCCCACATTAGTAGAAATCCTTCGGTACATCAAAGATCCGGCGGCAAAAGCTATCCTGGCCAACATGGCCCAGCAGGAATCGATCCATAATGAATCTTATTCCTATATCCTTGCTTCCTTGATTCCGGTAGGCAAGCAAAAACAGCTTTTCGACCGCATCAAAGAACATCCTGAAGTGATTAAGCGTAACCAACCGATCGTTGATGCTTATCAAACGTTCGTGGACGATCCCAGCCCACAGCATTTATTCGAGGCACTGATCCATTCAACGAACCTTGAAGGAATTTATTTCTATCTGGCTTTCGCCTTTTATTATAATTTAGGACGGCAAAATCTAATGACCGGATCGGCTACGATGATATCCTATATTCATCGCGATGAAATGGTACATTTCGATTTCATTGGAATGCTCATTCAAATCTTGATGTATGAATATCCTGAGTTAAATAATGAAGAAAACACGAAGTTCATCTATACAACGATTGAAAAAGCAGTCGAACTCGAAAAGGAATGGTCTGAATATATGCTCGAAGATATCCAAACCAAAGCCGATCTTGATTTGGAAGAATTCAATGAGTACATCGAATATATCGCCAACAAACGGTTACGTATGCTAGGCCTTGAAAATTTGTATAAAGAGTATGGCGAGAACCCGATGCCATGGATCAAAACGTTCGATGATGAATCCATCGGACTTACCAAAACCGATTTCTTCGAACAGAAGTCAAGGACATACAGTCAAGTAAATGCCAGCAATGGGTTCGATGAGCTGTAAAGTTGCCATTGTCTATCATTCTGCCGGCGGCAATACAAAAGCGCTTGCTGAAGCCCTCGCTTCCCTTTTACCTGAAGCTGGACTATATCGAATGAATGAATTCGATTCACGTACATTGCCAGATTACGATGCATTGATCGTCGGCACCTATACATGGGGCAATGGGGAGCTTCCCGCTAAATCAGCAGCCCTTTATAAAGAACTGGAACAGTTGCCTATTGCTCATCTGAAAACGGGAGTCTTCGGCACTGGTGAAACCAACTATAATCATTTTTGTGGGGCGGTCGATCATTTCCGGGACATGTTATTTGCCAAGAGCAAGTTATTGGTGACATTGAAGATAGAACAGATGTATCAAGAATCAGACTTGCCCAGACTTCAAAAGTTCGCCTCGCTATTCCAGAACTGACTGAAAGGGGATATGCATGCTCGCATATCCCCTTTCAGTGTTTAAAAACTTGGCTCCCTCTATCATAGCAGCCGTAAGCATGGAGTATAATGGAAGAAAAAAGGAGATAATATCCAATGACTGAAAATATAACACAGTTCCTTCCTATCATTTTTATGCTAGTGCTTGTAGTATTCGTTATATTCATCGTCTTTTTCCTGTCAGGGCATTTTAATCGTTCTAAACGGATCGAAGAAAAATTGGACAAAGCATTAAAGGAAATCGCCGAAATAAAAGAAAAATAAAAAGACTCCAAAATCGGAGTCTTTTTTTTATATGCGTTCAATTATTTTTGAACGTTAGCTGCTTGTGGTCCACGAGCGCCTTGCTCGATTTCGAAAGAAACTTCTTGGCCTTCTTCAAGCGTTTTGAAGCCTTCTCCTTGGATAGCTGAGAAATGAACGAATACATCGTCTTGGCCTTCAACTTCGATGAAACCGAAACCTTTTTCTGCGTTAAACCATTTTACTTTACCTTGTACCATGATAGTTCCTCCTGTGTTTGGAAAAATCCATTTTATTACTATTTTTGGTTCTGGATAATGTTTCAAGAGGAATCCTATTACAGTAAATCCTTCTATCAAACTTTTCCGAACAAAAATAATTACTCATATTATATCATGGGAAATCCTAAAAAAACAAGATTATCGCAGTAAATCAACCGACAAATTATCCTAAAATTCTACATATTTCTCTTCTTGCTTTGTCGGAAGCCTTCGTCCAATAAGTAACGCTCCGCCTCTATCGGACTCTCGAAACATTCCTCAAGATTCGACCCTGAATAAACATTCCAAAGCAGGTCTTCCCTTTCAAGTGTAAGCTCTTGCTTTTCAGGGCCAATCCATGCCCCTTCCAACCTAGCGAACTCGTTTTCCTCTTCTTCGAATTCTACCGGAGGTTTTGATAGGTAATCCACGCTTTTTTGAATCAATTCTTTCAAATCCGCTTCATCATAGTCACGTATATTGATAAACCCTTTACGGTCAGTGTCTTTTTTTCTCATATGCCCAGCGTAAACGAATCCATTTCCATTGGGATGCAAGTGCTGAACGACGATTTTTTTCTCTTGGACGCTATCTGGATAATGGAAGTTCACACGTCCCAATGAAACGTCTTTTCGCTGTAATTCCGGAAAAGTTTCAATGATGCTCAATTTTTCTTCAAATGTTAACAAATTTCTTCCTCATTTCATTAGTTCATATTGTTTGTCGATTATAACATAGACTGATTAGAAACAATAATCCCCCTCTTCCATTATAATGTAATGAAAGGGAGTGATTTGATTGCTCATGACAATTCGGGACCTGGACTCCGATTATGGCCGGCAGCTTTTTAATCTTCAGAAAGAAGCCTATAAGGTGGAAGCGGAAATGATCGGCTTTGCTGATATCCCTCCATTATTGGAAACATATGAACAATTCATTCATTGTCATGAAACGTTTCTATGCTTTTTAAAGGGTGGTACCTTAGCGGGTGCAATATCTTATACAAAAGAAAATGGTCAAATACTGATTTGCCGGATGGTCGTCCATCCTGATTATTTTCGGCAGGGTATCGCGGATGCACTGCTGCATGCTCTTCAATTACCCGGCGCCTGGGAAAAGATATCCGTTTCGACCGGTAAAATGAACCTGCCTGCACGGAACCTTTACGAAAAAAACGGATTCACCCATAAAGAGGACGTAGAAGCCGCACCTTTCTTTTTCATAAGCATATTCGAGAAACAGCATTCATTTTATGTATGTCACGATAAAAAGCATAATGAATGAAATGACAATGATTACGGCAACCCATAGCCAGGCTAATGTCATATTCCCGGAGTCCATGGCGATATAAATCGCCGTCGGTATGGTTTGTGTCTGTCCGGGAATGTTTCCGGCAAACATGAGTGTGGCCCCGAATTCCCCCAATGCACGCGCAGAACTCAAGATGGCACCAGTGACGATGGATTTGACCGCCAATGGAAGGGATACATTCAGGAATAATCTCCACTCGCCGGCCCCGTCAACCCTTGCTGCATTTTCGATTTCTTCATCTATACCTTCAAAGCCCGTTTTAGCGGATTGGTACATAAGCGGAAACGCTACCACGGTAGATGCAATGACCGCCGCCCACCACGTGAACATCAGTGGCTGATCAAAAACCCTTTCAATCAATTGTCCCGGCATTCCACTCTTGCCAAAAATCACAATCAATAAAAACCCCACGACGGAAGGCGGCAAAACAAGCGGCAATAAAAACGCTGTTTCCAACAGGACTCTTCCCTTGAATTTCTTTTTAGCCATCATTCGCGCTAGGATAATTCCTAAAACGAAAACAAGGATACCCGATAGTCCCGCTACTTGTATCGATAGCCTGACTGGTGACCAAAAATCCCCTGTCATGATACCATCCGCACATCACTGTTAAATAACGGCCTATGCAGGTCCTTTTTCGGCACCATTACCCAAACCGTTTCTTTTTCATTAAAGGCAGATTCCATTTCATTTTCTCCCTTTCTTTTTTAAAATAACATTTAAGTTTATTTTTCTTGACATCTTGCTGACACAAAGGAACGTTAAAGTAAGAGTATCACAAATATAAAAATAATTTCATTCCAATAAACTTGAAAACTTTGAAGGAGTCGATTTTAATGGTAACAATTTATACTACCCCAAGCAGTTTAGCCTGTCGTAAAGCAAAAGCTTGGCTTAAGAAGAACGAAATTTCCTTTAATGAACGTAACCTATATTCCCAACCACTTTCTATAGAAGAAATAAAAGAGATTTTACGTAAAACGGAAGGCGGGACAGATGAAATCATCTCAACCCGTTCCAAAAAATTCAAAAGCCTGAATATCGATATAAATAATACACCACTTAATGATCTTTGCAAGCTTATTCAAGATAACCCGGATTTACTTCGCCGGCCAATCATTTTCGACCATAAGAACTTGCATGCAGGATATAATGAAGAAGAAATGGGACGCTTCCTTCCAAGGAAGGTCCGTCATGTACAATTATGGCGTGCAATCAGCCAATTGGCTTAATCAGTTAACATTCTGCATAATAAGAGGGTTGTCCATTACATCGGACAACCCTTTTTTATATCTTATCCGCTTTCTCTATGACAATCGTGAAGGTGGTGCCTTGTTCATCGCTATCCTTAAGCACAAGATCTCCCTTTTGCGCTTTTGCGAGCATCTTACTGAATGGCAGTCCCAAACCTAACCCACGTACCTTCAGCTTTTTGTTTTCACCTCGATAAAATGGTTCGAACACATATTGCTGTTCATGTTTCGGAATCCCCCGCCCGCTGTCCAGTACATCAATGCAGATCCGTTCTTCATCCTTTTCATAAAGGTGAATCGCTATTTTCCCTTTGCCGTCAAGTGCATGTCTGGCATTATTCAAAAGGTTAATGACGATTTGCTGCATCCGCAATGAATCAATTTGACCAAAGACCGGTTCATCAGGAACTTTTATCTCAAAAGCGAACGCTTGATCATCATCCTGGGTCACCTGCCAGCGATAGGCGATTTCCTTGATGAATATATTGATATTCTCTTTTTGTACCCGGATTTTAAAAGCGCCTGCCGATATGGCATTATAATTGAGTAAATCCTCTATCATACCTTGTAATCGCTGAGTTTCCTTTAAGGAAATATCAAGGAATTCCTTACTTTGCTCTCCCTTAACGACATCGTCCTTAACCGCTTGTATCAGTCCGCTAATGGAAGTGACTGGCGTTTTCAAATCATGGGTTACGCCTGCAAGCAATTCCGCCCGCAACTTCTCCATGACCTTCAATCGATTGGTCATTTCCTTAAATGATTCTATCAGTTCATAAATTTCTTCTTCCTTGATTTCCTCTTCCTCTTTGAAATGGATATCATAGTTGCCTTCACGAACCTGGACAGCGGCGTTAGCTACGTCTTGGATGGGGCGCGAAATTTGCCTGGAAAGAAAATAAATGACTCCCGTCCCCAGAATCAGAAGTCCTCCAATCATGATCGCCAACAAGCCATGGTCTTGGTTGATTTCCTTCAATGCCCCTTCTTCCTGGGCAATGACCACCCAGCCTCTCGTCTCATCGTTAAAAGTAATGGGGGATTTTACGACATATACTTTGTTGTCTGAAATCTTGACCTTCTGGACTAACTCCGTATTTTTCATGATGACGTCCGGGAGTTTATTTTCATCCGGATCGATATACAATTGTGGCATCGTATATATGATGGTCGCATCGGGATCGACGATATAGATGATTGGCTGTTGGTTCAGATGGAGGATTTTCTCCCTTTCCTCAACAATTTCCGAAAGGATCGGACCAACGACAATCTGGCCATTTTCCTTAATCGCGCGATCGGATGTTTCATCAGCTAAGTATTTAAGAAGGCTGAGCCTATATTCCAAAGCCGTTTTTTCCATCCACCATAAGGAAAAAACAGACAATAATATCAAACCTGAAATCAAGGTCAATACGTACCTCTTTGTCCAATAGCGTTGTAAAGTGGTTCTTTTTTTAGTTTTCATAGACACTCAATTGATACCCCAATCCACGCAATGTTTTTATTTCCCCCTCAGTTACAGGCCATGCATCTATCGCCTTCCTGATTCGTTTGATCGCCAGGTCCACCGCACGGTCACTGCCGTCATAATCTATGCCCCACACTTGGTCAAGCAGCTGTTCTCTCGTGAAAATTTGATTAGGGTGCTTAGCAAAAAAAACGAGCAGCGACAAATCACGCGGCGTCAAGTTTATCTCTTCCCCATTCAAATGCACCTTATAAGACAGATCATCGATGGTTAAACTCCCAAATTGATGTACATGACCATCTTCCGTAACAACCGATGATGATCTTCTTAAAACGGCATGCACCCGGGCCACGACTTCTTCGGCAACAAAGGGTTTGGAGATGTAATCATCCGCACCTGACTTAAATCCCGATAATCTGTAATCGACATCTGTCAGTGCAGTCAACATGATAACCGGACATGTATCTTCCTCCCGAATTTCCTTCAGTATATCCCAGCCTTCCTTACCAGGAAGCATGACATCAAGCAGGACAAGGTCTGGCTTCGTTTCTTCAAACACCGGAATGGCCTTTAGCCCATCGTAAACTTGGACTACATCAAAACCTTCCCGCTCCAAATATGCTTTCAACACCATCGATATGGCAATTTCATCTTCTACTACAAGAATTTTCTTCATTGACGGATTCCTCCTTCCTGAATTATAGTGGAATCATTTTATATATGCTAACTATTAAAAAGACCAAGCATTTTCCCTCAATCTTACCATTTTTATGTGTCAGGATTATGTTCGCAGTAAAATTAGCCGATGTTTTCACATAATAACCTTGTGTAAGTGATCTCGATTCATTTTAACAGGAATGCTTCTGCATGGTCGTAATGATCATCCAGAAAATACACTCTTAAGAGGCTGGCTCTAAACTGAGCCAGCCCTTTTCAATTACATGTCTCGTGTGGATTCGGACAACCCGCTTCCTGTCTTTCCACTTGGATCGTGCTATGTTCAATTCCAAACTGATCATGAAGTAGTTTTTGCGCTTCTGCTAAAACGGAATCGTGATTACCGCTCTCATCTATGACAACATGGCAGCTCATTGTCAAAAAGCCAGAGGTGATCGTCCAGATATGGAGATCATGGACATCTGATACACCATCCAATTCCATCAAGGATGCTTTCACTTCATCCATATCGACTTGGTCTGGTGTGCCCTCCATCAAGATATGGAAAGAATCCCTCACTACCCTAAAACCGCTGATAATGATTAAAATCGCGACTATGATGCTCGCAATCGGATCTGCAATTCCCCAATCGAAAAAATAAATCAAAAGTGCGGCCGCAATGGCACCCACAGATCCAAGCATATCACCAATAACATGTAAAAAAGCACTCCGTACATTCAGATTGTCTTCCTTATCTCCGCTCATTAAAATCCAGGCCGCAATGATATTAACAAGTAAGCCGATGATTGAAATCATTAGCATTCCCAAGCTTTGCACCTCGGGGGGATCCAGGAACCTCTTAATTGCCTCTATGAAAATGAATACGGATATGACGATCAAGGTCAATCCATTCAAACAAGCAGCAATGATTTCAAACCGTTTATATCCAAACGATTTGGACGATGTCGCTTTCCTTTCCCCCAACCTTATCGCTGTATAACTAAGCCCTAAAGCTGCTGCATCGCTAAGCATGTGACCTGCATCCGACAGTAAAGCCAGACTATTTGTCAAGAACCCGCCAATGACCTCGACGATCATGAATGTGGAGATTAATAAGAAAGATGCCAACAAGGCTTTTTTATTATTAGAATGGTGGTGGTGTCCGTGCCCATGATCATGGGAGTGACCATGATGATGTCCCATGCCATCCCTCCTCTCGGATTTGAAACTTATATATAGTATGGGATAAATCCAGAATGGTTTCAAATGATTCACTTCCGGGATTCACTGGCGGTAAAAAGAGTGATGGAATCAGGAGGACGTGATCTTTTACGAAAACCCTAAATTCTGGCTTCAGCCATTTCAATGTAAAAATAAACGCTACAGACATTAACTGCAGCGTTTTTCCCGTTTATCCTTCCTCTTTCATCGTATCATCGACAATGGCGTACAGATCCTTATTAAACAATTCATCATTACAGACAAAACTGTGCCCTTCCATCTCTTCCTGCTCTTGATTTACTACCCGTTCCTTTTCCTTCATGACATACCTCCAGCTTCGTTGAGTTTGCCTATTATCGTATCCACAGGCATGTACCTTTATGCTCAACATTTCCCCATACTTCATCTTTTTTAAGCGCCCTAGACCTGCTGGCCGCCATGGAAGGCACGAATAATGAATTCATGCTCTGGGACTTGTAAGCTTTGATACGATGACAGGAACGATGTATTATCATAGGCGACTTTTTCAAGATTTACCTGAATACCGGTATTTTCAATCGCAACAATCGCATAAGGGGCAACTGGTTCACCATTACAGCCAAGAGAACCAGGGTTCAGGAATATCGTTCGGTCATTTTTAAAAAGGTGGATGGGATGATGATGTCCAAATCCGATTAAATCGTGATGCTGATCTTTAAAAAGCGTTTCTAAGTTACTTAAACTCGGTTCAACGATTTTACTAAATGGATTTTGGCTTATGTGCTCATCCAATTTCTTCGATTCCATGTGATAATGGGTGAAGTAAACGGAGTGATCATTAATGATATGATGTATGGTTCGAGGCAATTTTTCCAATTCATTTATGAATTTCCTATGCATCCTTTCAGCTATCCATTCATGATGCTCCTTAACATGAATATGACCGTCCGGATGCGGCTCCCCGTTAATGATGGCCAGGACAGCTTCATCATGATTTCCAGTTATCATCGATACATCATTTCTTGAAAATAAAAGTTCAAGGACTTCATTAGTATCCGGGCCAATCCCGACCATATCTCCCAAACAATAGAGACGATCTATATCTTCCCTTTGATCAATATCCCTAAGAACGGCTTTCAACGCTGAAGCATTACCATGCACATCCGTAATAATGGCAACTTTCATGAGTTAGTTCAGCTCCCTTCCCCCACAATCCACATGGTATATTATAACATTTAAAACAAAATCAAAAAAATATTCGGGCTTATTCCCTTGATTTTGCCCACGCCCATTTTTTATGAATAAGCAAACACTTCGGCCTAGAATACATAGTATGAAGTATTCCCGGTAAAGATGTTTTGCTAGGTATGTAATTCATAATATGTATGAGGAGGAAATCAAATGGGTGGAAATGGTAACGAATGTTGTGGCGGCGGTGGCGGCTGCGGCGGTTTCGATAACGGATTTGCATTGCTGATCGTATTATTCATCTTGTTGATCATCATCGGATGCAGTTGGGGATTCGGCGGCGGCGGCGGCGGTGGATGCTGCTAATATACTAAATCAAAAAGGCGCCTGAGCATGGCGCCTTCTTTGTTATGAATTGACTTTTATTTTTTCTCTTTGCTTTTGTTTTCGAGTCTTCATAATGAACCAAATGACTATAAGTGCAATAGGGATAAGCAAGAAATTCGCATATTGTGAAAAGATGGCTCCCGCCTGCTCCCATCTAGGTCCTAACTTAAACCCTAAATAAACATAAACGCTTGTAACAGGAAGCATCGCCATATAAGTATATAATATGAATTTCCAAATATTCATTTTCAATATTCCGCATGGCAGCGACACGGCGGTACGTATACCTGGTACAAACCGTCCAAAGAAGGCAATTCCCCCACCATACCTTTCAAAGAAGCGGTCAGCTTTGTTCAGCTGCTCATCTTTGATCAAAAAGTATTTTCCGAACTTTAATACAAGCGGTCTCCCGCCATACTTGCCTAAGGCATAAAGCGTCAATGGGCCCGTTACCCCGCCAAGCGAACCGGCAAGGATAGTCAAGTATAAATTCATATCACCTTGATAAACCCAGTATCCTGCCAGTGGCAAAACTATTTCAGCAGGAATGAATTCAAAAGTCAAAGCTAGCAAAACACCGAAATAAGATAAAGATTTAAACGCTTCAATCATATCCATAATTAAAGTTTCCATTGAGGTTTCCCCTTTTCTAACTTTTATTACATATAAAAAGGGGTGCTTCAAGATGAATGCGGGCACCCATGATGTCAAAAAGGACATTGTCCATTGTATCACAAGTTAACCCGCATTTTTCTATAATGTTATCCTAAAACAGTGTTCTTATGGAGTCCATATTTTGTTATCGGGCTATTCACTATAGAACTACGCTTGTAAAAAGAAGGATAATAGAATATCAGATGTCCCGAAACGAAAAAAACTTGAGGACGAATTGACCTCAAGCATTCGTTATAGTTAATCAAGTGAATAGCCCCTAAATGGGTAGAGATGTACCCATGACAAGATCGGTAACCCTCTCAAATCATAAAAGGGGCAGAGAGCCTCCTCAATCCATCTTCCATTTGTTTTTTTGCATCTTTCATCATGCCATCAAGTAATTCCTTTACAGTGGGTATATCGTCAATCAATCCGGCAACCTGGCCGCTGTTCATAAAACCATTGTTAACATCCCCGTTCATCGCGCCATTAATATGATGGACCTCAGAGGTCATTTCACGATAATTCACAGAAGACAGCCCCTGTTTTTCCAAATCAAGGACTTTCTCGGTATATGGATCCTTCAATACCCTTCTGACCTGGCCAAACGTTCTGCCCAAAATTACCGTATCATTGCCCATAGCTTCGATTAGTTTCTGTTTATATGACGGATGGAACGGTGCCTCTTGTGTAGCGATCAGCCTGGTTCCCAATTGGACTCCTGAAGCCCCCAGCATCAATGCCGCTGCCAAACCCTGTCCATTGCCTATTCCGCCAGCTGCCAAAACCGGGAGCGTCACATGCTTGCTGATTTGCGGAATGAGTGTAAAGGTCGTCATTTCCAGGTTCGAATTGATGCCGGCAGCTTCAAACCCTTCTGCGACCAACACATCAGCCCTTGCTGCTTGCGCTTTTTGCGCGTGCTTGACCGACGCAACGATGGCAATCACTTTTATATTCTTTTTTTGCAATAGCGGAATGAAAGGGGCAGGATTTCCTGCAGATAAGGAAACTACAGGTATTTCATGCTTCAGGACAAGATTCACTAACTCATCTGTATATGGACTAACATTTATTGGAATGTTCAACGCGAAATTGTTATTGGTTTTATCTTTGGTTTCGAGAATGATGGCTTCCACCTGTTCAGGATTCATGGTACCGCACCCTATTGTCCCAAGTCCTCCTGCATTGGATACTGCAGCCGCAAGACTTGCATTGCTTATATTCCCCATGCCGCCTTGTATAATGGGATATTTTATCGCAAAAAGTTCACAAATATATTTCACTTTCATCCCTCCCTGTCAATTTAATGTTATACTATATTCATTAGAAAAACAATTCTGACTTTTCAAAAAGGAGCGAGACTATGATTATTCCTTACAATAATAAAAAACCATCCATTGATGATACTGTTTTCGTGGCACCCGGCGCTCATTTAATCGGTGATGTTTCGATTGGGAAAGACTCGACCATTTGGTTTAATTCCGTACTGCGCGGTGATGAAGATTCAATTACAATAGGAGAAAAATGCAGTATACAAGATAATTCCACCATTCATTTATTCGAAGGATGCCCAGTTGTCATTGAAGACGAAGTGACGGTTGGTCACAATGTCATCCTGCATGGCTGTAAAATAGGCAAACGCTCCATTATCGGTATGGGATCAACGATATTGGATAATGTAGAGATTGGCGAAGAATGCATCGTCGGAGCGAACACATTGATTTCCTCTGGCAAAATCATACCTCCACGTTCACTGGTTATTGGTTCCCCGGGGAAAGTGGTTCGCAGATTGAATGATAAAGACCTTGAATTGATCCAACTTTCAATCGATACATATGTTCAAAAAGGAAAAGACTTCAAAGGGATACTTGATTAATTAAAAGCAAGAGTCGAAAATGATAATGTGAAAAGAGCCTCGGCAAGTCGTAGTTAACGACTGGCTGAAGCTCTTTTTCACTTAATGATCAGTGGATGGTCCTTGGCATCATAGGTTTCATCTTTCCGGCATAAATCATTGTTTTCCTGAAATACGCTTTCAAAAAAACGGCTTGCTGGTTCAGCCAAGACTTGATAATACTGGCTAAATAAAAGAGCAGCATGATTGCCATTCCACTTTGAAGGCAGAAGTTCCTTTGGCAGGCCCGGATCGATAAATAAAAATTTACGGTATTCATGCACCAAGTTTGTTCGTTCCACAAAACAATCAGCATCGGACATTTCGCCCCTGCTAATGATGCTTTGATGAACGATGAATTGTTTGCTGTATTTCTCGATGAATTCTTCATATTTATTTTCAATCTCTTCTAAATGCCAGCTCTTCTCGACAAGCGATTGGTTTTCCTTTGGACCTTTGTACTCCGAAATGAAAAAATCAACATATTCATCTATGTCATATTTCTCGATCAAGCGATTGATTTGTTTCTCCAAATCATTAGGGGAAATCCAGCAACCACTTGAAAAACTGCCAAACCCGCTCCATAATAATTCTTTACGGAGATCATCTCGTAATTGCCGCTTATCTTCAGGGATCGTGTACATTAAGATACGCCATTTACCGTCCCATTCATTCGGTTTCATCTTATATATGCGATTGGCCGCTTCATCCATTCTCTGCACACCGCGATCAGTCAAAAAGTAATAGCTTTTATTTCCCTGCTTCTCCGACTGAATCCACCCTTGCTTGACCATTCGTGAAACGGCTACACGAACGCCCTGCTCATTATGGCCGAATTCCTTTAACAAACGAATTAAACTGCCTATCCAGATCTTACTTCCATAGTTACGGATATAATCGCCGTATATCGTAAAAATCATGGATTGTGTATTAGTACCTATCCTTCTCACCTCGTCCTAACATTGTTACTGTTTTCACACGGAAGACATAATAATTATTATATCTTTTTTAAATGAAAGCGCAATATCATTCACCAGTAAACCGTGCTTTTCTCCGTTCACTGAATGCCAGCAGCGCTTCCGATCTGTCTTGAGTCGGGATAGTCAATTCATAGGCTTTACCTTCTATGGCCATTCCGGTTTGCAAGTCCGTATTCATTCCTTGGTCAATCGCATATTTGGCTTGTTTGACTGCAATCGGCCCGTTTTTCATGATATTGGCTGCCAATTCTCCACAAGCTGACATTAGTTGATCCCTTGGCACGACCTTCAAAAGGATCCCTAATTGACATGCCTCTTCTGCAGTCAATTTTTTAGCAGTGAAGATCAATTCCTTCGCTTTCATTTCCCCAATCAATCTCGGCAGCCGCTGTGTACCGCCTGCCCCAGGAATAATGGCCCAGCTAGTTTCAGTGAGCCCCATAGAAACACCTTCGGCTGCAATTGCAAAGTCACATGAAAGCATCCATTCAAATCCTCCCCCCAATGCATATCCATTGACGGCAGCTATGGTTGGCTGCGGAAGCCCTGCGATACTATTAAAAACATCACGAATCGCTTTAACGTTCCTTCTTACTTCCGCATCATTCAAAGACTTTCTTTCTTTCAAATCCGCACCCGCGCTGAATGCTTTTTCCCCAGCACCGGTGAAAATGACGACACGGATATTGCCGTCATAATAAACTGCATCGATGACTTCCTGAAGTTCACAAAGTGTCCCATAGTCGAAGCAGTTCAATACGTCGGGCCGATTCACTGTTATATAGCCGATTTGATTTATCACTTCATAAATAACCTTGGACATGAGGCACCTCCCCTTAATTTGTCTCGATATTTTCTATAATTGCCGATATGCCTTGGCCAACGCCTACACACATCGTCGCAAGACCATAGCGTACTTTCCGCTTTTTCATTTCGTGGACAAGTGTTGTTAAAATACGCGCCCCGCTTGCACCGAGGGGATGGCCAAACGCTATTGCCCCGCCATTGACATTCACTTTCTCCTTATCCAATTTCAACTGGCGGATGCACTCCAAGGATTGGGAAGCGAATGCTTCATTCAATTCCACTAGCCCGATGTCTTCAATCGTCAAGCTTGCCCTCTCCAATGCCTTTTTAGTGGCATGAATCGGACCAAGGCCCATAATGGACGGTTCTAAGCCCGCTACCGCCCCCACAACATATTTGGCCAGAGGCTTCAATCCAAGCTCCCGTGCTTTTTCTGCACTCATCAAAAGTAATGCCGAGGCTCCATCATTTACACCTGAAGCATTACCGGCCGTTACGGTGCCGCCTTTAAAGATCGGTTTGAGTTTTTCCAACTTTTCGATGGTCGTGTCAGGACGAGGGTGTTCATCTTTCTCGATAATGACCTCATTCCCTTTACGATCCGTATATCGAACAGGTACGATTTCAGTAATGAAACGCTCATTTTCCACTGCTTTTTTTGCTCTTTGCTGGCTTTGATACGCGAATTGATCTTGGTCCTCCCTTGAAACCGAAAAACGCAGGGCGACGTTTTCAGCCGTTTGAGGCATGGAATCCGCACCATACATTTCTTTAAGTTTCTCATTCGTGAAACGCCATCCGATCGTTGTATCCTGAAGCTCCATTGAACCCCGAGGAAATTCACTCTCAGGTTTGGCCATGACGTACGGCGCCCTTGTCATGCTTTCAGTACCGCCTGCGATATAAATATCGCCTTCACCAACTGCAATGGAGCGTGCAGCATACATGACGGCATCCAATCCGGATCCACATAAGCGATTTATTGTCGTTCCACCTACATTTACCGGAAGACCAGCTAAAAGGGCGGACATCCGGGCCACATCGCGATTATCCTCTCCGGCTTGATTTGCATTCCCGAAGATGACATCCTCAATTTGATCTGGCGGCAGCTCTGGATTGCGATCGGTCAGCGCCTTGATTACAATTGCACCTAGGTCATCCGGTCGAACGCTTTTCAATGCGCCTTTATATCTTCCGATTGGTGTTCTCACAGCATCAATGATCACAACATCCTTCATTTCCTCACCAGCTCGCCGTCTTTTGTATAATCGTACACACCTTTACCTGATTTACGGCCGAGCCTGCCAGCTTTAACATACTGTTCAAGGAGGGGAGCCGGGCGGTATTTCTCACCAAGCTTACTATGTAAGTATTTTAAATTATTCAATCGGGCATCTAGTCCCACCAAATCACCTAGCTCAAATGGCCCCATTGGGTAATTCAGCCCTAACTTTATTGCCTTATCGATTTCCTCTGGTGTGCCTAAACCTTCTTGAAGCATAAAGAAGGCTTCATTTCCTACCAAACAGCTGATCCTGCTGGTTACAAACCCAGGGAATTCATTTATGACCACTGTTTCTTTTCCCATTTTTCCGGCTACCTCTTTTATTACAGCTGCCGTTTCATCGCTGGTTTCAAGTCCACGTACGATTTCAACGAGCGGCATCTTTTGTACAGGATTGAAAAAATGCATGGTAATCGTTTTTTCGGGACGTTTTCCATAAGAACCAATTTCCGTCGGGCTCATCGTGGACGTATTGGTTGCAAAATAACAGTCTTCTTTTGCATGGACTTCAATCGTTTCAAAGACTGCCCTCTTAATTTCCGCCTTTTCCGGAACTGCCTCTATGATCAAGTCGGCATATGCTGCTGATTCTTTCAAATTGGAAGAATAGGAAAATCTGCTTTTTGCAGCTGCCGCTTCTTCCTGAGTGATTTTTTGATAGCGCACACCCTTCTCAAAAATGGCATCTATCTCATTTCTTGCACTTTCCAAAGCATCCTGATTCACATCCACCAGCACTACATTAAAGCCCCCTGTTGCTCCTACATAAGCTATTCCCCTGCCCATGACACCAGATCCGACAATCACTAGATTTCTAATCATTCGTTCATTCCTCCTTCAAAAATAAATAGGGCTGGCTGCGGATGAATCAGATCAGCATTCATCCATACCTGAATTACTTTTCCGACATTCCGTTCAGCCAGCCGCCTATTTTATGTTTTATTAAATTCCAAAGGGATTTAAGGGACGGCTTCCATGATAGGAAATGATGCTTTTCGTTTCTGTATAAAGATCAAGTGTCTCAATACAAAGTTCCCTGCCGAATCCTGATTGCTTATACCCTCCGAAAGGTGTTCCAGGAAATGCGGAGAATGGGCAATTCACCATGACGATTCCCGCTTCTATTTGATTGGCGACTCTAGTCGCACGCCCGCCGTCTTTTGTCCAGAGGGCTGAACCCAAACCGAATTCCGTATCATTCGCGAGTCTCACGGCTTCTTTTTCATCTTTGAATTTCATTATGACAACGACCGGCCCGAATATTTCCTCTTTCACAACATCCATATCATGATTGACATTCGCAATGACCGTCGGTTCATACCAATAACCGTTTTCGAAGCCTTCGATGACCGCTGGCTTTCCTCCTGTGAGGATTTTCGCTCCATCAGTAATGGCAGATTGTACATAATTGTCGATGACATCCAATTGCCCTTGATCTATGACTGCACCGACGTGTGTTTCTTTATCGAGCGGATTGCCCAATTTCAATTTTTTCGTTTTTTCTACGAATCTGGCAACGAACTCATCATATATGTCTTCGTGAACGTATAAACGGGATCTGGCTTCGCAAGACTGCCCAGTATTGTAGAAAATGCCATATAATGATCCATCGATAGCCGCTTCAAGGTCTGCATCCTCAAAAACAATATTAGGGGACTTACCGCCAAGCTCCAATGTCACCCTCTTTAATGTCTGTGAAGCTTTGCCCATGAGATCCCTGCCGATTGGCGTAGAACCCGTGAAGGCTACCTTATTCACTTTCGGATGTTCGACAAGGTAATTCCCTACGTCAGATCCAGGTCCTGGAATGATGTTGACCACGCCGGAAGGAACACCAGCTTCTAAACAGATTTCACCTAATACAATGGCAGTCAGCGGCGTTAACGAAGCTGGCTTAACAATGACCGAACAGCCGACTGCGATTGCAGGTGCAATTTTCCACGCAGCCATCATCATAGGGTAATTCCAAGGGATGATTTGAGCACAAACCCCTACTGGCTCCTTTTCCGTATAATTATGGAATTGACCAGGAACATTATTGACCGATCCGCGATGTGCAACTAAAGCTCCTGCATAAAACTCGAAATCTTCAATTGCCTGCATGACTTGGCCTTGAGCTGCAGAGATGGATTTGCCGCTGTTCAGGACCTCCAATTCAACCAATTCATTAAAGCGTGAACGCATGATCGCTGCAATTTTGTTCAAAACACGAGACCGTTTGTTAATCGGTGTCCTCTTCCATTTCCCGTTATCAAATGCTTCACGTGCAGCTTGAACAGCCTTTTCTGCATCTTCCTTGGTCGCCTTTGCAACCTTGGCAATGATTTCACCTGTTGCAGGATTATACGCATCAATCGTGGAACCATCCGAGCTTTCCACTCTTTCTCCATTAATGATCAGATGATAATAATCACGCTTCATTTCCGCTTTTTCAAATGCCGCCTCTTGTACTCTAACCATGTAATCCCACTCCCTTTTCTATATTACTTGCCTATGAATTGAGCTTTCCTTTTTTCAGTGAATGCTGCCACACCTTCTGCATAATCTTTCGTTAAGCCAGCAATTCGCTGCCCCTCCGCTTCTTCTTTTAAGTATTCTTCCAATGAAAGGTGATAGGACGCCTCTAAGTATCTTTTGATTAAACCGATCGCTTTCGTTGGTTTGTTTGCGATATTCTCTGCAAAGGCTTTCAATTCCTCGTTCCATTCCTCCAAAACGATCACTTTTGTAGCGAGTCCGATATTTTTCGCCTCGCTAGCCGTAACCTTTTCCCCCAATAAAGATAATTCCAAGGCTTTCGCATGACCAACGATCCGCGAAAGGTAATACAGATTCCCCGAATCAGGAATCAACCCGATATTGACAAAAGCATTTAAAAAGCTGGCTTTTTCAGAAACAAGCCGAAAATCGCATGCCAGCGCCAGGCTGAAGCCAGCACCTGCAGCCACTCCATTGACTGCGGCAATGATCGGTTTTTCACAGTTTGCTATTTGCTGCATCATAGGACCGTAGTCATCAAGCAGCTTTTGGCCTAAATTCATGCCCTCATCAACATCCGATAAATCCTGCCCCGAACAAAAGGCCCTGCCTTCCCCAGTAATGATAATGGCCCGCACTTCATCTGACCCCGCAGATATTTTGATCGCTTTCTGTATTTCCTTATTCATTTGGGACGTAAAGGCATTTAGTTTTTCAGGACGGTTCAAAGTAAGCCATGCCACTCCATTTCCAACCCTATATTTGATGGTTTCGTACATAGAGCACCCCTTATCCGCCTCTAAAATCCGGCTCTCTTTTTTCTACAAATGCTTTCATTCCTTCTTTTTGGTCCTCTGATGCAAAAAGAATATAGAAGTTCTTCCGTTCAAATTGCATGCCCTCATATAAGGTGTAATCAACGGCTTTATTGACGGATTCTTTAATCAGCCTTACAGCTAACGGGGGTTGCTTTGCTATCTTCCTGGCAAAATCAACCGTTTCTTCCATTAACAATTCAGGTGCCACGATCTTATTGATGAAACCATATTGCAGAGCTGTCTTTGCCTTTATCCTTTCAGCCGTCAACATCCATTCAAGTGCCTTTGTCTTGCCTACCAATTTCGTCAATCTTTGGGTTCCTCCCGCACCAGGCATGACCCCTAGTGTCACTTCCGGAAAGGAAAACTGGGTATCGCTGGCGGCAATCAGGAAATCACAGGATAAAGCAAGTTCAAAACCACCGCCGAATACAAAACTTTTCACCGCACCAATCACAGGCTTTTTGACTAGGCTTATTCGGTCCCAATCGGCAAATTGGTTCGTTAACTCCATACTAATTGGATTGTCGTTCACCATCTCGTCAATATCAGCTCCAGCGGAAAATGCTTTTCCATTACCCGATAGCAAGATCACCTTCACTTGCGGGTCCCGGTCGAATTCTTCCATGGTTAAAACTATTTCCCTCACCATTTTCCTGTTAAGGGCATTCAGTTGCTGCGGCCGATTTAAAGAGATATAACCAATGCCATCCGCGATTGACGTTTCAATGAATTGAAGCGCATTCATTTTATTTCTTCGCCGATCATCATCGTTACAAGTTTCCCCGCAAAGCCCATTAAGTCTTTCCCTGATGCTTTGCCCTCAGGAGAACGCATTCCTTTTTGCAGTGCATCATGGTCTTCATAATACATTTCACATAGAATGTGATACTCAGAGTCTTTGCCCATCGGTGTCCCGACTATTTTAGTGACCTCCATTTTTTGAAGACCAGGAATTTTTTCCGTTATCGGACCATGTACATTGAAGTAGTGCTCATCGAATTCTTCCTTGTTTTCAGGTTGTTTATAAAGGGCGATTAGTTTTACCATTTTAGAAAACCTCCATTTTATTAGATTATTTTTATCATCGGTTTCATCGCTTCGAACGGATTTTTGCATGCCTTACAATATAAAATGCTGCGGCAGGCCGTTGGACCGAAGATATTTTCCATCGTGACATATGTCGATTCACAATATGGGCAATCCACATGCCATGATCCATCACTTTTCATTTGTCGGGGAGGAGGGGAGATTCCGAAAACCTTCAATCCAGCTTTCCCCTTTTCCGTAATTCGATCGGATGTCCAGGAAGGGGAACGTAAAAATTCCACACTTACATTTTTTACGGCAGGCAGCTGTCGAAGGGCTGTTTCCACATTTTTTTGAATGATCGACAATGCCGGGCACCCAAGAAAAGTTGGCAGCATTTTTACCGAAACGTCCTGGCCCGAAACCGTCACGTCTTCGACCATACCTAAATCCAGAATACTTACTGTATCGATTTCGGGATCTTTAACGTCTTCCAGGAGCCTATATATTTCTTCTGTGTTTAACTGTACGGTCGCCATGGTACCCCTCCCCTTTCTATTGATTCACCATGAAGCTGCTTTATCGCTTGCGTATACTTCGCTTAACGTTTCTAGCGCCTTTTCCAAATCTTCCGTATGCTGGCCATTACGACCATCACCTCTTGCCATCCCTATTTGAATCGTTGTTGCCAAGCCGACACTTTCAAAAATTGGTGTGATGGCCTCGATCCATTTTTTCTGTAAAACAGCTTCGCCTTCTATCAAGCCGAGCTCAACCATTTCCTCTCCATATTGTCCAAGTGAAAATATGCCAGCAAAATCGGGCATTGTTTTCCCGATTGCCGCTTTCATTCTCGAAACCGCTTCCAAGTGACCGGATCCCAGCAATTGGACGAACCATGTTTTCCAGTGCATCAAATGATAGTAAAGTTCCATCTGTACCTTTTGTGCCACTTCAGCAAGCGGTTCATATGAACTTGAATGAAGGGATTGAACCTTAATCGCTTTGGCTTGGGTATAAAAATAATTTCGCACTACCGCAAACGCCCAATCATAATCCGGGTCTTTCATATAGTAACCAGGACCATTGACCAATTCGAGAATGATCGCATTGCGCCGTTCCTTGGCGGGACGGTCATGAGCAAGCTTATCAGCATCCCCTTCACCGAGTTCTTCAAGTAATTTATAATATATTGCGGCATGCCCCATCGTGTCTTGAGATATCGAAGCGGATGCAACATCTTCCTCGATATGCGGTGCAAGTCCCAACCATTCTGCACCACGGTATGAATGGATGAAGTCATCGTCAGCCAGTTGAAGCAGCAATTCCTTGATAGCGATGCCCTTCAATGATTCATTCTTCATTTTTCACACCTCCAGCCCAAGACATTATCTCTTTTTCATCGAGCATTCCCTGCTCATACTTCCGCCATTTTTTCTTTAAATACCCGTATCCTTTTGTGGTCCTGTAGTCTTTATTATCGATACGTTGAAGCGTTTTCTTTTCCTCGGCCGTCATTTTCCGTATATTCTGTCTTTTCACGACCCAGATATCATCAACCGCTTCGCGTCTCATGAAGTTTTCTTGTGCCATCATGATGGCGATATCCTCATTCGGGGCCAGCAGGCTGAAGTGATATTGAACGGGTGATGATTGCGTTTTACGGCTAAATACTTCAAATTCTTCAAAGTAATTCCCTTGCCTAGTTTCCATATCGTCCTTCCCCCTCCTCTAGATGACCTTGGGCGCCAATGCCTCACGTACCCATTTATTATTTTCATAAGAAATTCTTCGAAGACTTAAGCGATCCTGCGAACGGGGACCTTCATTCCTTGCGAACACCTTCAATTTCCCCCAATCGGGTTGTTGGTAAATCCAGGTTTCGGATGCTTTGTCAAACCTAAGCGTTTCATCTGGAATGCTGAAGCCAAGTGAAAGGATCCGCTTCACATATTTAGAAAAAAAGGCTTGTCGAAGTTGTTCATTCGTACTGGTTCTGATTCTGTACTTAATCGTTATATCCTGTTTGGATGTGCCCACTTCATTCTTACTGGGAGGTCCAAAGAAAAGTAATAAAGATTCCCACCAATAATTGATGGAGTCTTGAACCAATTTCCTTTGTTCTTCCGTCCCCTCAGCCAAAGCCATGATTATTGCTTCACCATGCTGGGCGTGAAAAACTTCTTCCGCGCAAATCCTCTGTAATGCCCTGGCATAAGGCCCGTATGAGGCGCCAAGCATGTTCGTCTGGGAAATGATGGCTGCACCATCAACAAGCCAGCCAATCAATCCAGCATCGCCCCAGGATCTGGCTTCCATATGGAAAACATTATGAAACTTTAAATCTCCTTTAAACAAATCTTGCATTAGGTCATCCCGTTTTTTACTGTAAGGCCTTAGCAAATCCTCGGCGACTCGAAGCAATAATTGCCCATGCCCCATTTCATCCTGCACCTTTGCCATGATTCCAAGTTTTCTATTTAAGGTCGGGGCTTTAGGTACCCATTCCTTTTCTGGAAGCGCCCCCATGATTTCACTGATTCCATGCATCGATATTAACTTGATTAAAGTGCCCCGGTATTCTTCCGGCATCCAATCATCCGCCTCTATCTTTTCTCCCGCTTCTATTCTGGCAATGAATTGATTTAGCTTTTCTTCTCCTGCCATATCATTTAAAAGAACGTTCATCCAAATCACCTCTTTTTATAATATAACGTTTATATAACGTTATTATATTTTACTGTTATATTTAATGCAAGACTATTCTGTCTTTTTTCGAAATAAAAGGAAATTATCTGGGTTTCTTTGAATCTTTTAATCCACTAAAACTTTAAAGGGCGAGGTTTCCACTTTGATTGAATCTGTCGGACAGCCCTCCACTGCATCATCCAGATCATCAAATAAACCTTCCGCGACCTCTGCAGTTCCTTCATTTTCATCCAGGATGACAAATGCCACTCCCTCATCATTGTAATCAAAGATTTCAGGTGCAGCCGCACCGCATGCACCGCAAGCAATGCAAGTTTCTTGATCCACAACTGTATATTTTGACAAAAGGCCCTCCTCCTTCTCCATTTCATGATTGGCTCCATCTTCTCTTCCATTAAGAGATAAACCCATATTTAACCACGATTGCATCCGCTTTATGTATCGCGTTTACTTGTTCGATTTCTTCAGCTCACTTATTCCAATCGGTACTTCAGCAGGAAAGAACTGAACGACAGAATCGTCCTGTTTCAACATCCATATTCATGAGCATGGAATTTATGAACGAATGACTTCATCCTTCCGCTTATCAACGACACGAATCGCTTTTCCTTCTGAACGGGGAATGCTTTTTGGGATGTTGACAACAATATCCATCGTTACAAGACATGCGGATTTCAAATGATGCTGTATCGTTTTCCTTAATATCTCTACATTCCCATGCGTTAAGTCTTCTTCAATCTCCCTGTAGAAACCGCTTTCAATTTCAATGTGCAGTTCAACACCGTCCATATTTCCCTTCTTAACGAGATGAATCTGATAGTGTGGCACAATTCCCTCCATTTGGAATAGCACACGCTCTATTTCAGATGGAAACACATTCACTCCCCTGACTATGATCATATCATCCGTTCTGCCCTTAACACGGGACATTCTAGTTGTCGTACGCCCGCATTTACACGGTTCATGTGTAATTGAGGCGATATCACCTGTACGGTAACGAATGATTGGCAGCGCTTCCTTTGTAAGGCTGGTAAAGACAAGTTCCCCATCTTCGCCGTCCTTAACCGGTTCAAGCGTGTCCGGGTTAATGACCTCGACAAGGAAATGGTCTTCTGCGATATGCAGTCCATCCTGTGCTTCATGACATTCAATCGCAACTCCCGGCCCCATGATTTCACTTAATCCGTAAATATCGATGGCTTTCAATTTCAGTTTCCTCTCAAGTGTTGCCCTCATTGCCTCCGACCATGGCTCAGCTCCGAAAATCCCATACTCAAGCCCATTATCAGCAGGATCAATTCCCATCTCTTCCATCTTTTCAGCGATATTCAAAATATAAGTAGGGGTTCCGCAAATGCCTCGCGGTTTAAAGTCATTGATGATCGTAATCTGCCTATCGGTATTCCCCCCTGAAATGGGTACTGTCGCAACTCCCAGCTTTTCTGCCCCGCAATGCAAGCCCAGGCCCCCTGTAAACAGACCATATCCATATGCATTATGGAAAATATCTGACTTGCGGCCTCCTGCAGCTACAATTCCACGTGCGACGATTGTTGCCCAATTTTCCAAATCATTTTTCGTATACCCGACAATTGTAGGCTTTCCGCTCGTTCCGGATGAACCATGAATGCGTGTTACATCCTCCATCGGAACGGCAAATAAACCGAATGGATACTGATCACGAAGCGTCTGTTTTTTTGTAAATGGAAGCTTTATCACATCGTTTAGAGTTTGAATATCTTCTGGTTCCAGGCCCATCTCTCTAAACTTTTCTCTGTAATAAGGTACATTTTCATATACATGGCTAATCGTTTTTTTAAGGCGTGCCATTTGTAAACTTTCCATTTCAGCACGCGAAGCGGTTTCAACTTCCGGATTGTACATTATTTCAGTCCCCCTCAATTTTACTATTGTCCCATCTAACATACATAACGGTAATAAAACGGAGATTAAATTATTGTTATGATTTATTTCAAGATTAATACGTCATTTCTACGTTGTCAATAATGTTTTTATAATTCAGATAAAATGACCGAATAGACAAAATACTAATTTACTAAATTTTCAGACTATGTTAATTTTAACAATGATATATCATTTTATCAAACAATCGTTTTAAAAACGTACTACACAAAAAGGGGGCTTACTATGGAATCACAGGCTAAAAACAGCCATTCACCATCAGGACATGACAACGGAAATAAGTATCGTCAATTAATTGAAACGGAAGAATTCAAGTATTTGCTTCAAAAGAAAAAAGCTTTCATCGTACCTGTCACTCTCTTCTTTCTTGCTTTTTATTTTGTTCTGCCTATTTTAGCTGCTTATAGCGAAGTGTTGAAGGGTGAAGCTTTTTTTAATATTACTTGGGCTTGGGTATATGCACTTCTCCAATTCGCTGTCGTATGGTTAGGGGGAATTGTCTATATCAAAAAAGCAGAGAAATACGACAAGATGGCTAAAAATATCTTGAATAAATATGAGAAGGAGCTTGGCGAATGAGCATTTTATCCCTCACGCTTTTTTTGGGCATCATCTTGTTAACGCTTACAATAACCTATTACTCTTCTAAGAAGACGAAAAATGCCAGCGATTTTTATACGGCCGGCGGCGGATTGACAGCATGGCAGAATGGATTGGCCGTAGCAGGTGACTTTATGTCAGCCGCATCCTTCCTGGGAATTACGGGTGCAATCGCACTGATTGGTTTTGATGGCTTTTATATGAGCATCGGGAACCTTGTTGCCTTTCTTGTCTTATTGTATCTTGTATCGGAACCACTTCGCAATCTAGGTAAGTTTACGCTGGCAGACATGATTTCAGCACGCTTCAAATCAAAAAAAGTGCGAGGGATAGCTGCTGCTAACACACTTGTCATTTCAATCTTTTACATGATTGCCCAACTTGTAGGTGCAGGAGGATTAATTAAACTTTTGCTCGGCATCGATTATTGGCTATCAGTTCTTCTTGTCGGTGTACTGATGACGATTTATGTGATTTTCGGCGGGATGAGAGCGACAAGCTGGGTGCAGATCACGAAGGCGGTTCTATTGCTAGGCGGTTCCGCTGTATTGACGTTCATCGTTTTTTCCCGTTTTAATTTCAACATTTCAGAGATGTTCCAACATGTACAAACTGCAACACCGCTCGGAAAGGAATTTTTGAATCCAGGAAATAAATACACCGATGGACTCGACATGATTTCATTTAATATGTCGCTTGTCCTTGGAGCAGCAGGCCTTCCGCATTTACTCGTCCGCTTCTTTACAGTAAAGGACGCAGCTACTGCAAGGAAATCCGTTGTATATTCCACATGGTTTATAGGGGTATTTTTCATCATGACGATTTTCCTTGGTTTCGGCGCTGCATCTTTCGTCGGGTTTGAGCGGATCATCGAAGCAAACTCGGCTGGAAACATGGCCGCGCCCCTACTTGCATTAACCATGGGCGGGGAATTTTTATTCGCATTCGTTTCTGCTGTGGCATTTGCCACGATTTTAGCGGTTGTATCCGGCCTTGTTTTAACGTCGGCATCGGCTTTTGCACATGATATATACGGTGAAATCATCAAGGAAGGAAATATTACGGAAAAACAGCAAATACTCGTTGCCCGAATGGCTTCTGTCGGAGTAGCGGTCATTTCGATTTTACTTGCTTTATTTGCTCAATCAATGAATGTCGCTTTTCTTTCAGTCCTTGCGCTTGGAATTGCTGCCAGTGCCAATTTACCGATCATTCTTTGCACAATATATTGGAAACGCTTCAACGCAACCGGAGCGATCACCGGAATGTCATTCGGGTTACTCAGCTCCATCATACTGGTCATGCTCAGTCCCAATGTATGGAATCCGGAACCCGGGATGGGGATTTTCACTGGTGATCCCCTCTTCTCGATGAGCAACCCGACCATTTTCACCGTACCGCTCGGCTTTATTGGAGCTTATTTAGGTACAATACTGTCAAAAGCAAAAGATGAAGAAAACGGTTTTGCTGAAGTACTGTTCAAATCAAACACCGGATATGGGATAAGTTCAGCAAAAGACCATTAAGAAGGAGGATTTCCATGACCACACATTTAGATCAGGATATTCACGAATTGCATTACGATCAAATCAAACAAGTACTGGTCGACGAACCATACGCTTCTTTTCTAGGGATGAAATTGACGAAACTCGGTCCCGGGACAGCTGAAGCAGAATTGATTCCAAGTGACCACATGCTAAATAGCCATGGAACGGTTCACGGTGCCATCATCTTTTCACTGGCTGATTACGTGTTCGCCGCAGCCAGTAATTCATATGGCAAAATTGCGGTTGGCGTTTCAAACAACATCAACTTCTTATCAGCTGGCAAACGGGGTGAGACTTTAACTGCCAGAGCGGAAGAAATAAAGAAAAACCATAAACTGGCCTGGTATAAAATAGACGTGTCAAATGAAAGGGAATTGATTGCAACCATGGAAGCGATGGTATACAGGAAAAATCAATATTTCGTCGACCAAGTTGAATAAGTAACACTTGAAACCGGACGAGCAATCAACTTGTCCGGTTTATTTTCCCCTTGTTTTGCCCATGATACATACGTTGAACTAATAAAAAGGGGATTCCCGATTCGGAATCCCCCTCCCTTATTTTAAAACCCTTCTTCCTAGCTATTGGCCGGAATACTGGAATCTATCACTTTTAGCCACTCCCCACGCTCCCTTTCACTGATTACATCAGTCTCGTAAACTATTTTCCCTCTATTCATGGTAGCCGTGATTTGGCAAGGAAAGGTATGGCCCATATAAACGCTTTGTTTATGTTTCGCGAAAAAATTCGTTTCCGAAACTTCATGCGTACCATTAAGGGAAACGATGGCAAGGTCTGCATCCTTCCCTACCTCGATTTGTCCTTTTCTAGAGGAGAGACCGAACCTTTTTGCCGGGGCTGAAGCTGTCCACTCAGCGACCTTATGAAGCGGGATACCATGTAAAACAGCCAACTCAATCATCGACATCAACGAAAATTGCCCCCCGCTTATTCCGCCCCACGCTTCAAAAATATTATGTATGGCAGGATCTTTCAGCTCAAAAGGGCATGGTGAGTGGTCGGAAGAAATCATATCGAATTTCCCTTCCATTAAACGGGTAATCAATCTTTCTTGTTCTTCCCTTTCCCTTAGTGGGGGAGCACATTTTGCAACCGCGCCTTTTTCTATTAAATCATCCTGATTGAATAATAAATAATGCGGACACGTCTCGACCGTCACATCCAGCCCCTTCTGTTTGGCCGATTCAATTTTTTCGATGGCCAAACTACTGCTAATATGGACAAAGTGCAGCGGACAGCCCGTTAACTCTGCATATGTAATGGCACGCTCCACAGCCTCCGCTTCCGCTTGCACAGGTCTTGTAGCTGCATAATCATTCGCACTGAATAGTCCATCCTTCTCTTTTTCCCGCTTGAACCACTGAGTGATCGGATCACTTTCCGCATGAAGGGCCAAGACCTTTCCCAATTCCGCTATTTTCTTCATTCCATGTAAAAGGGTGAAATCATCTGCCCGTTCAAACTCCTCATTTCCCGTCGCTGATAGAAATGCCTTAAATCCGATGACTCCGGATTTGGCGAGATCCTCTAAATCATCGATATTTCCCGGGACCAGTCCTCCCCATAATCCAAAGTCTATAACCGACTTCATCTCACCGAGATTGCCCTTTTCAAGGAGGGCCTTTCGATCAATCGTTGAAGGGATTCCATTCAATGGCATATCGAAATATGTGGTGCAGCCTCCCGCCGCCATCATTTGCGATCCTGTCTCAAAGCCCTCCCAATGAGCGCGGCCAGGTTCGCTAAAATGCACATGGACATCAATCATACCAGGAAAGATATGCTGGCCATCCGCTTCATACTCTGCATAACCATTGCCATCCAGGATATCCCCAATCTTAACAATCACCCCATCCTGGATGGCAAGATCAGCTTTCTTCACTCCATCAGGAAAAACTACATATCCATTGCGGATAATAAGATCATATATTGACATATGGACCACTCCCCCAAAATAGTTTTATAATCAAAGAGATCCCCTTGATGCAGCCACTTTCTCCGTCTTTCCCACATACACATCCAGTGCAGCCTGCAAAGCCTCTCCCCGATTAACTTGGAACCCCTGGCGCAAAAGGACAGCTTCCAAGGAGGCCAATACAAAGAGGATGTTTTCTTTCCTGCAACTGAATCCCATGGTCCCGATCCTCCAGATTTTGCCGTGAAGCGGACCAAACGAGGAAGCGATTTCGATACCAAATTCATTCAACAGCATGGCTCTTACAGCTTCACCGTCGATTCCGTTTGGAATTTCGATGCAAGTTACACACGGAAGTTTGTTTTTCCCATCCCCGAATAACGTCAGCCCCATTGCCTTGATCCCTTCAACGAGAGCAGCTTCGTGGAGTTCATGACGGGCAAAGCGCGTTTCCAGACCTTCTTCAAGCACAAGGCGCAACCCTTCACGTAACGCATAAATCATGGAGGTCGCTTCTGTATGGTGATTCAAGCGGCGCGGTCCCCAATAATCCTGCAGCATGCTTAAATCGAAATAATTACTGGTGATCGGACGGCGGAGCGAAACCTTTTGGTTATCTTCATCCGTCGCAATACCACGTTCCACCTTTTTACGGGACTGGATGATTTCTTCTATTCTCTCATTATACGTAATCGGTGCCATACCTGAAGGAACGGACAAGCATTTTTGTGTCCCTCCTATCAACCCATCAATACACCATTCATCCACCTTAACATCGGTGCCCCCGATCGAGGCAACCGCATCCACCACAAGCAGGACACCCAATTCTCTGCAGGCCAACCCGATTTCCTTCAAAGGCTGCATACAACCTGTGGAAGTTTCCCCATGAACGATTGCTGTTATTTTTGGGGAGACTTTCTTGATTTCCGCGATGACAGCTTGCGGTTCGAACACCTCTCCCCAAGGACATTCCATCGTATGGACTTCAGCTCCGTATCGCTCACAGATTTCGACCAACAAATGACCGAATCTACCGAATATGGGAACCAGAACCTTATCTCCCGGCTCAATGATGCTGCATAGAATCGCTTCATTACCCGATCTTGAGGTGCCATCGATAGGGAATGCCCATTTATTTTTCGTTTGAAAAACCAAACGCAGCATTTCCATCACTTCATTCATGATTGTAGTGAATGCAGGATCGAATTGCCCTAATATCGGTGTGCTCATCGCCCTTAAAACACGCGGATCCACTTCGACCGGTCCTGGTGTCATGATCGTTCTCATCGGTGCATTCAATTCTGAATATGCCATTTTCCCCAACCCCTTTAATAGGCTAATTTATATAGTATTTCACTTAAAACGTCGATTCCCTTTTCCATATCCACAACACTCGTAAACTCCTTAGGCGAATGGCTGATCCCCCCCTTACTTGGAACGAACAGCAAGCAAGTCGGACAAAACGAACCAAATACTTGTGCATCATGGCCGGCTCCGCTGACCATATCTTGGTATGGTATATTTTTATCTTCAGCTACCTTTCGGACAAGGCCATTCATTTCCCGATCCATCGCAACCGGTTTGACATCCATCCATTGTGAAACCTCCAGCTTCATTTCAGCTTTCTTTGCCAAGGAATCGAAAGTCGAAAAGATTTCCTTACAAAACCTTTCAAGAACCTCTTCCTCGTGATGCCTGATATCGAGACTGAGCTCCACTTCACCAGCAATGACATTCGGAACATTAGGTTTAACATCCATTCTCCCAACAGTCGCAACTAAACCCGGGTCCATACCCTTCGCTTTTTTCGTTAAAAAAGAAATGAATTCCGAAGCAAAACCGACAGCATCCTTCCTGTATGACATGGGAGTGGTGCCCGCATGATCACTCTCACCCATGATTTTAACCGTATAACGGCGCTGCCCGACAATATGGCTGACGACCCCAATTGCATTCTCATTCTTTTCAAGCACCATCCCCTGTTCTATATGAATTTCGACGAACCGGTCAATATCATCGCGGACCGGGGTTTTATAGGCTTCAGGTTCAAACCCTGACTTTTTCATGGCTTCCAAAAAAGGAATTCCTTCTGTATCTTTTAAATCCCTGACATGCTCAAGACCATAGACTCCTTTAATATTCCTCGACCCCCAAAACGTCAAGGGAAATCTGCTTCCTTCCTCTTCACAAAAGGAAACGACTTCAATCGTCTTTCGCGGCGCCCCATAGGCTTTATACAACCTCTTAACCGCCAGGAAACTAGCGATGACCCCATATGCGCCGTCATATTTCCCCCCATCCTTGACCGTGTCTATATGAGAACCGGTCAGAATGATTCCACCGGAGAGATCCCTTCCCTCAAGCCTGCCAAACAAGTTGCCTACACTATCAAAATATGTACTGAGGTTTTCTTTTTCCATCTCAGCTTTCATTGCCTGCTGAGCGCTCATCCATTCCTTGGAATATAATAACCGGGTCACCCCATTACTCTCCGTTGCCCCGAAAGATGCCAACCATTCTATCATCGACGCAACATCATCCTTTTCATCTATGAATTTTTCGATTTGAATGCCCATCACATCGCTTCCCTTCTCAATATCCATTCATGTTATGAATATTCACAAATTTATGTTATCTATTATTTTACTTGCTTTCACATTTAACTTCATTGACAATTCTGTTAGTATTTCGGTGTTTTTTTGTGCAAAATAACCAACTGAAAACAAGCCAACAAAAGAAGAGGGCGCCCATTAAACCGGACACCCTCTTTTTATCAACTTGTATAATTCGAGCCTAAGCCCAATTCCCTCAATAGCTGACGATAAGCGATCGACGTCTTATCTGCCGCGATATGCGCTTCCGCTTGCAAATCAAGAGGCAGCTCCTCCGGCTTTTGATTTTCCACCATTTCCTTATCTTCATTGAAAATCTGCAAGTTGAATTCATAAGTATCTTCAACCGGGGCATCTAAATCAAAGTTACGGGCCATCGGTGAAAACATTCTTGTCTTTCGTGCCGAAACCGGACTGGCACAGTTCAAGATGTGAAGTTTCCCATCCTCCGGGAAATGGACAGTAAGCCTGGCCGCCAGCGGTGGATAGATATCAAAAACACGCAGCCACTCAAAGTGGGCAGGTTCTAAATGCCGCATGCCTTTTCCGTAATTACTGACGGAACTTAAGTATTCCACATGCAGGCCATATTCCGTTTTTTCCACCTTATAACTAGGAACGATAGGATTGTTACGATCAGCGAAGCTTTCCGAATGAACCCAAGCAAAGTGGGACACATCCAAAAAACCTTCCATCTGCCGACCGGCTGAACCGGCAATGTCTATGGATGGCGGCAGGATGTTCAAATATGCCTCATCATCCCAGGCCGGCAACTTCGGAATATCCTCTTTATCGCTCGCAATCGAAGTCCAAATCAAGCCGTAGCGCTCAACCGCGGGATAAATATTAATGCAAAGACGCGGGGATATTTTAGCGTTGGGATGTGCAGGTATCCCCGTACATTTCCCTTCCGGGCCATATCTAAAACCGTGGTAAGGGCATACGATATCATCACCATCCACCCATCCCATGCTTAATGGTACACCACGATGCAGACAAAGGTCCCTCGCAACGATAATCTTCCCATTGGCCCGATAAAGGACAAGGTGCACATCCAGAAGTTTAATGCCTATCGGTTTTTCCGATATTTCCTCGACTGCCGCCACAGGAAACCAATATTGCGATAATACATCCCAGTCCCCTTTGCTGAATGTGCATTCTTTCGGAAACGGCGTTACTCTTTTTTTCTTACTGGAAGCAACTGTGCCTTCACTCATTTTATCGTCTCCCTTATCCTCACGTTATTTTTTATAAATATTAACAAAATTAAAATAACATGTCACCAACGATGTTATAAAACCTAACATAAAAATGATTTTTTATTTATTCGATAATCCAAACAATGAAATTTGTAGGATATGCCAAAGTGTTTGTATGATATGATAATGAAAATCCGCAAAGCACGTTAGTAAACGGAGGGATTCAAACTAATATCAGCAACATGCGCTAATTTAAAACCGATTCATTCCCCCTGTATTTATAAACTTACACTCAATACTCTAATTTTCCAAAATGAGGTGTTTCAGATGAAGGTAGCCGAACTTTTAACATTGCCAGCATTAACCGGCATGCATTTAATTGCCGGAGGAACAGGGATCGAACGGGAAGTCCTCACAGTCAATATGATGGACGCTCCGGATATCATCAACTTTTTAAAACCAAATGAATTCCTTGTAACGACGGCTTATCACATAAAGGACAAGCCGCATCTCTTGTCATCACTCGTCGAAGCGATGGCAAACCAAGGCTGCGCAGCCCTGGGAATAAAGACAAGGAGGTACCTAAAGGAAATACCTGAGGAGGCACTGGTTCTTGCCAATGATTTATCCTTTCCAATCATTGAACTCCCGGCCGAATTGTCACTCGGGGAAATCATCAACCATACATTACGGGGGATTTTGGATCAACGTGCAGCGGAATTGACTTTTGCCATGGAAACACATAAGCAATTCACAAACTTAATCATGCGCGGCAAAGGGATTCAAAAGCTGCTTGATCATTTATCGGATATGATTGGATACCCCATCTTATTAGTTGACCAGTACCTAAAACCGATATTCCAACCAATCTCAACTCCTGGAATTATTCCAATAATCAAAAAAATGAGCGAAGCGGGATTCAGATTCCACAAAACCAAAACACCTTTCTTTTCATTTTCATCCCTTTCCAATAAACAGCCCTATACCGTCTTCCCCATCTATATGAATGAAGAAAAATTTGGTTATTTGACGATATTGGGAGAAATTAAGACTAGCGATAACCTCATAACATTGACGATAGAACAGGCAACTAATGTCATTTCTTTTGCCCTGATGAAAGAACACGCCCTTAAACAGCATGATCGGAATATCCGAAATGATTTCTTCCTTCATTTTCTCGATGGCAGTTTCTCCTCACAAGAGGAAATCATAAATCGGGCAAAGGAGTTTTCCTTACACAATGAAAAAACCTATATATGCGCAGTCGGAAAGATCGATGAATCCGATTCGGACATAAGTTACACACAGCTGCAGCGACGGGCTGATTCGATATACGAGTTTTTGGAAGATGAACTTTGCCTATCACCCAATCCCATTCATCTCTTTACCAAAGGCAAGAAATGCATTCTTTTATATGAAGTGAATGAAGTCTCTGACGTTCTCCAAACTGTCGAAACCTCGCTTAAATCATTGCAAAGGATAACAGCCAGCCAGTTCGGCTGCACGATTTCTTTCGGAGTGAGCCATTTGAGCCAGAGTTTTTTACAGACCAAGAATTCTTACAAAGAAGCGAACGACTCCCTTCTCGAAGGAGGCCTTTCGAAAAGGACCGAATACATCCATATATTCCGAACGAAGGATATTATGGAATTATTGAGGATCATCCCCGAAGAAGACCTCATGAATTTTCACCATTATGCACTACAGGGATTTTCAAAGGTTTTCACCGAGGAGGAGCAATCCTTATTACAGACATTATCCGTCTATCTCGAAACTCATTGTCAAATATCCGAAACTGCCAAAAGGTTATTCGTACACCGAAACACAGTTGTATACAGACTCGAGAAATGCGAGGAGCTGCTAGGCAAGAGCCTGAAAGATTCGGAGACCACACTCCAGATACGGCTTGCCCTTCGCATTAAATCCTTACTTAAAATATAAAACAAAAGCCTCCCATCACTTTATGCAAGTTGTCTATATCCACAACCAAAAATTGTCTAATCTAACTAATGACAATTTTCTGATTTTTTATTATGATATTAATCATAACAGAATCACGTGATATAAAATGACATGCTATTGTAGAAGGGAGTTTTTTTATGAATGACAGAATTAATAAGTCCAAGGCCTTCTCGTTAGGTCTTCAGCACGTTCTTGCCATGTATGCTGGTGCCATATTGGTGCCGATCATCGTCGGGGGGGCATTGGGATTCAATTCTCAACAGTTAGCCTACCTTATTGCCATTGATCTATTGACCTGCGGGATCGCTACATTATTGCAATCCTGGAAAAATAAATACTTTGGAATTGGCCTCCCGATAGTTTTGGGAACTTCTTTCGTAGCAGTCACCCCCATGATATCCATCGGCAGCAATTATGGCATTTCCGCTATCTATGGATCAATCATAGCCGCTGGATTATTCATCATTTTTTTCTCCAACATCTTTGGTAAACTGCTTAAATTATTCCCACCTGTCGTGACCGGTACCGTCGTCATCATCATTGGATTATCCTTAGTGCCCACCGGCATAAAGAATATGGCTGGCGGTTCCGGCAGCAAAGACTTTGGCTCAGCTGAGAACTTGATGCTTTCTTTAGGAGTCCTCGCCGTTATTCTGTTAATCAATCGCTGCTTCACTGGATTCATTCGCTCCATTTCCGTTCTGATTGGCATCATAGCAGGAACGATCGCTTCAACGTTTTTTGGGAAGATAGACTTTTCCACCGTTGCCGAGGCTTCTTGGTTCCATATCCCCGCTCCTTTGTACTTCGGTACACCCAGCTTTGAAATAGCACCCATACTTACGATGATGTTGGTTGGCACAGTCATCCTTGTCGAATCCACTGGCGCATTCCTTGCTCTCGGAAAAATAACCGGCAGGGAATTGAGTGAAAAAGATATTGTCAAGGGCTACCGGGCAGAAGGCCTTGCCTTCACTTTAGGCGGGATTTTCAATGCCTTTCCTTATAGTACATTCGCCCAGAATGTAGGCCTCGTACAATTATCCGGTGTAAAAAAAAGAACAATCACCATTGTAGCCGGCTTCATTTTAATCGGGCTTGGACTTGTACCGAAAATCGCAGCACTCGCTACACTGATTCCCACTGCCGTTCTCGGAGGTGCTACCGTCGTCATGTTCGGAATGGTCGTTTCATCAGGAATTAAAATGTTGAATGACGTCGATTTCTCGGATAATGCCAATTTATTGGTCATTGCTTGTTCAGTCTCACTCGGACTGGGCGCAACCGTCGTTCCCGAGTTATTCTCAAGCCTGCCGGAAACTATCCGTATCGTTGTCGGTGATGGAATCATCACAGGAAGCCTGACAGCCATCATCCTGAATGTGATCTTGACTCCCCGAAAGAAAAAGGCGGCAGATAGAACCATCGCGGATGCAGATCAGTTCATGGCAAAAAGCATTTAAAAAGGAGCCCTTAGAATGATTACTATTAAGTCACTAAATGCAATTAGCGAAAAGGATTTCACGATGTTCCTTGGTGATACTTTCGAACATTCACCTTGGATTGCAGAAAAGGCGGCAGCCAATAGACCATTTTCATCCATTATCATTCTGCATCAATGCATGGTGGACATTGTAAGCAATTCGTCAAATGAAGAAAAGTTAACATTAATCAAGAAGCACCCGAACCTAGGGGACAAAGTTGAAATGAGTGATGATTCGACTAAGGAACAGCATGGCGCCGGTTTAAAGGACCTTACTGCCGAAGAATATGAAAGTTTCATATCATTGAACCGGCAATATATGAATAAATTCGGCTTTCCATTTATCCTGGCTGTACGCGGCAAAGATAAAAATGACATATATCAATCGATGAAAACAAGGATTCACCATTCAGAAACAATAGAGTTCGATAAGGCACTATCTGAAATTCATAAAATTGCCCTATTTCGTTTACAGGATAAAATCAAAATCGAAGGAGAGAATTCAATGAAAAATAAATCAGCCGCACAAACACTAAGTTATGGAAAAGGAAATGTTTTTGCCTATAGGACCTATTCAAAGCCTTTAACCGGAATCAAACAAATACCAGAATCCACTTTTTCAGGCAGAGATCATATCATTTTTGGCACCAATGTAAAAGTTTCCGTTGGCGGCTCCTCTTTTCTTCCCTCCTTCACGGAAGGAGACAATTCCATGGTCGTCGCGACAGATTCGATGAAAAACTTCATCCAACGGCATTTAGCCACATTCAAAGGAGCAACATTAGAAGGATTTGCTTCATATGTGTCAGAAGCCTTCCTTAACAAATATCCTCAAATCGATACGGTTAAATTGATTGCCGAGGATATCCCTTTCGAAGCTGTGACTGAAGCGACGGATCTTCAATTGAAACCGAGTGACCTTGTATTCAAAAAGTCCCGCAACGAACGGGCCAAGGCAGCCGTCGAAATCATCCGTAGGGAAAACGGCAGTGAAATCGTTCAGCAAAGCAGTTCCATCCATGACCTCCAATTAATCAAAGTAAGCGGGAACTCTTTTGTCGGTTTTGTCCGTGATGAGTATACGACGCTTCCCGAAGATGGAAATCGACCGCTTTTCATCTATTTGAATCTCCACTGGGTCTATGAGGATCAAAAGGACGCATTCGGTGTGGATCCTTCTAAATACGTGGCTGCTGAACAGGTAATCGATATTGCTACATCCGTTTTCCATGAAATGGAGACTCCTTCGATCCAAAATCTGATTTATGAAATCGGCTGCCGTATTTTAACCAGATTCCCTCAGCTTCTTGAAGTTACATTCGAATCCCAAAACCACACATGGGATACAGTCGTTTCCGAAATCCCGGAATCCAAAGGAAAAGTATATACAGAGCCGCGCCCGCCATATGGATTTCAGGTCTTCACCGTTAAAAAAGAAAATCTCGAAAATAATAAAATCCTGGCTGCTGCTGAAGAAAACATCGGTTAAGGAGTATTTATGCCTGGTATAACAACACATATATTGGATTTAATGCATGGCCAGCCGGCCGAAAACGTGACGATTGAATTATACTATTCTGAATCATCAACCGCTGACTGGCAGCTGCTCCACTCAGCGGTCACAAATACAGACGGGAGGCTCGATGCCCCGCTGCTGAACGCAGAAAACACTAAAATGGGAAACTACGAAATCATTTTTCATATCGGGGATTACTTCCGGAATAAGTCCATCGAGCTTCCTGATCCGCCCTTTTTGGACCAGGTACCCGTCCGTTTCGGACTATCTTCCCCATCCTCTCATTATCATGTGCCACTGCTCGTTTCCCCATGGGGCTATCAAGTGTATCGGGGAAGTTAAAAGAAACTGCCGGAGAAGACCTTCTCTGGCAGTTTCTTTTTTGATTGATTACAGTCTGGATTTTAAAACACATAACAAAACCCCACCTGTTCCCAATAGCAACTGGTGGGGTTTCTAACTGGCTTCTACATCTACATCAACCGGGAGATCCATCTTGTGCAATCACGTCCTTTCATTTAAACGGCTAATTTACTGTATTCATCCAACTGATCTTTAGTTAAGTTTTTGATGAAGCGGTCGAAGTTTATCGACTCGATTTCATACCTTTCACAAATCTTTAAATAACTTTCATAGGCTTTATCCTGAATGTTCATCATCTTGACTCCTCCTTCTGTTATATAACAATAAATTTAACTTATTAATAATATATAACAACTGTAATTTCCCGTCAATGTATTTTTCTGAAAATTCGGTAAGATTTTCATTCTTTTAGTATTTCCCATATTGTTCTTTGCTAACCGTCTCACTTAACAAAAAAAGGAGGACGTACGTTAGGTGTAAAATCTCTCCTCTTTATAATTACTGCTTTTTTTTCCAAAAGAAAAGAAGCTGCTGATCAGCTTCCGGTAATGGCTTTCATTATGGATTTACCTAAACATTAAGGGCTATAAATGTTTCCATTTTTTGATAAATAATGTTAGGTTGAGCAAATATTAAGAGTGTGTAAATTAATTGTTGGAATTAGAAACTAAATATTTATAAATAGTATACTTCATTATAGATAATCGACTTTGGTCTTTGGATGTTCGAAGAACTAAAATGACATGGATAAACCGTCAATTCAGGTACTTTATACACAATTGAATCTGATGGACTTTTAATAAATGAGGAACGAAACGTCGATGGGAAAATAAGAAAATTATTTATTCGACCACTTAAAAAGGAAATATTTATGGAAGCCGGAAAGAAAGCTTATGAACTTAAATAATGGAGGAATACTTTAGTGGACCAAAACAAAACAAACAGAAGTTTAAAGTCACTAATTGAAATACTATTAGTTTCAACAAGGCTTGGTTTAACATCGTTTGGTGGGCCAATAGCACATTTAGGTTACTTTCATGATGAGTATGTTAGACGACGGAAATGGATGGATGAAAAAAGCTATGCTGATTTAGTTGCTTTGTGTCAATTCTTGCCTGGTCCAGCTAGCAGTCAGGTTGGAATTGGAGTCGGAGTTATGCGGGGAGGTTTCTTCGGTGGAATTTTAGCTTTCCTTGGTTTTACACTGCCTTCGGTGATAGCGTTAGTAATATTAGCATCATTTTTCAAAGGAATGGATGTTTCAAATGCAGGCTGGATCCACGGATTAAAAATAGTAGCAGTAGCAGTAGTTGCACACGCCATTTTGGGGATGTCAAAAAATTTAACTCCAGATATAAAGAGAAAGACAATTGCATTAATAGCCTTGGTTGGGACCTTGATTTGGCAGACTGCCTATGTGCAAGTTGGTATTATTATACTGGCCGCATTTATTGGTTTTCTAATTTATAAACAACACGACGAAAGTTATGAATCTAACGTTCATTTTCCAATTTCGCGTGGTGTCGGTTTTGTTAGTTTAGCTTTATTTTTCGGATTACTGTTTCTACTTCCAATTTTACGAGAGGTTACTTCATCAAATTGGATTGCTCTGTTTGATAGCTTTTATCGGTCTGGTTCTTTAGTGTTTGGTGGTGGACATGTAGTCTTGCCATTGCTTGAACGTGAATTTGTCCCTACTGGATGGCTAGACAAAGAGGCATTTCTTGCTGGATATGGTGCAACACAAGCTGTACCAGGACCATTATTTACGTTTGCAGCGTACATAGGTGCCGTGATAAATGGATGGCAAGGTGGCTTATTAGCAACAATTGCTATTTTCTTACCTGCATTTCTTCTTATTCTAGGGACATTGCCATTTTGGGACACATTACGCCGTAATTCTAAAGTAAAAGGGGCATTAATGGGAGTAAATGCAGCAGTTGTAGGCATCTTGATTGCGGCTTTTTATAATCCCATTTGGACCAGCTCCATCTTAGCTCCTATAGACTTTGCTTTTGCTGCCATCTTATTTAGTATGCTTGTGTACTGGAAATTGCCAGCTTGGTTTATAGTGATAACCGGTGCTATTGGCGGCTCACTTATGACGTTAATATGAATCGGGTATTTTATTCATTTATCGTTTCACATTTTCATCTTATTCATTCTATATTTCCTATGGAACTAACCTGCACCGTTAGTTCCAAGGCTGCCCCTAGTACAACCCTATTATTGAAATAAAATCCCTATTAATTGCATTAGAAAAAGCTACGACAACGGAAGCTACAATCTTCATTTAAAGCTACAGCTGAACAAAATAACCGCCCCCTTTAAAGGGCGGTCTTCGAGAATTGTGCTAAATTAATCTTTCTATAAAGCAATAATTGGCATTTAGATACCTAATTTGGCATTTTAAAAAAGCAGTGTGATGAAACAGAACATCAGGCCAGATTTCAAACTATGCTGCAGATTTTGAATCAGTTTGATAATTTCTTCCTGTTCGAGCAACTTTATTCCAGTCTTTGTTAAAGAAATAAGCAATGCTTCCATACATAACAATATACAAAGTTACAAATCGATAGACAAATATATCAAAAATAATTGTAATAAATAATCGATATCTATCCTTCTTCTGAAACGTAAACCCGTAATGCTTACCCATACCAATTGCCACCAAGTCATACGTTAAACTAAATAAAAAAATGTAAGACAAATAGGTAAATATATAATAAGGAGATAAAGTAGGAGGGTTTAAGGTACTATTTATCACAAAAATACCTGTCGTAATATAAGTACCCACGGTCCCTACTAGAAAAGATTCGGCTATGTAGAAAAAGGAAACCGGCTTAGTGAAAAACGTTTTCCAAAAAAAGGATCTAAAATGGATAAAACAATCAATAAATGCTTTTTGCCATCGTATGCGTTGCTTGATAAAATCATTCCAGTTCTCAGGTAATTCTGTATAACAAACAGCTTCCGGTACAAAAACAATCTTCTTTTTTTTCTGTCCCGATATGTACCTATGAATGCGCAGTGTTATATCAATATCTTCTCCTATTGTTGTACGATATCCTCCTACATCAACAAGAGCTTGTTTTGTAAAAATACCAAATGCTCCGGATATGATAGCTAATGCACGAAAGCGTGCAAGAGATACTTTGGTAATATAGAATGCTTTTAGGAAATCCAACATTTGGACACGAACTAGCATATTTGCATGAAGTAAAGACAAGTCTCTCAAAGGATTAGATGTTTTTGTTTGCAAAACGTGCACCATACCACCTGCAGCAACTACATCCTTATCCTCAAATGTGTTGTTAACAATTGATAAGGCCTGTTCTGTCAATATGGTGTCAGCATCTAATGTTACAATCAAACTTTGGCTAGAATATTCAATACCTGCATTTAAGGAATCAGCTTTTCCCCCATTCTTTTTATCTATAACGTAGATATTAGGATAAAGTTTGGATTGATAAAAATTTTCTACTTTCTTATGGGAAAGCTTTCTAAGTGCAGATTTTGAACATGGTTTTAACTTTAGAAATTTATGAAAGAGATTCATAGTCTTATCATTTGAACCGTCATTAATATAAATGACCTCAAACTGTGAATAAGATAATGATTTCATACTCTTAATGGAGGTTTCTATAATTCCCTGTTCATTATAACAAGGGACTAGAATACTAATTCCTTTTTCCTTTTCAAGAATCTGTTTTATCCCTTCGTTTTGTCCACGAAACCAAGGTAAACAATGGAACAAATGAAGTAAAGAAAAAACAATAGATAAACAGAACATAAATACGATAAAAATACCCAATAAAACAATCCTCCTTAAAATAAGAATAGCAAAATAATATTGCTTTCTCCCAATATAATTCAAGAGGAATCTGGCTTTTTTGTGGGTAAATAAGAAAAAGGATATATACTCCACGTATTTCAGGGAAATCTAAAAACACGTAATGGATTCGTTTACTGTATTTGCCAGACCTTTTAGCGGTACCCCTATAAGAAAATTCCTGTCCTGGAATTATCTTAAAATACAAAAAAAGTACACTATTAGTCATGTATAATAAACTAATAACTCCACCTGAAATTTTTATTTCCTCAGAATTTATTTCCTTGTTTTTATACTTATACACCTGTTTATTTTAAATTTTGATAAAACTGCTTGTATAAACAAAAACGCTATACCTTTTAAGGCATAGCTCTCAGTTAACAAAAAAGAAATAACAGGTAGTCCCACCTGCTATTTCTTTTAAATATATTTCGCTATAATCGACTGAGCCCTATTATACCTCCATTGTATAATTTATTACGCATTTAAGCATTCAGGAGCAGTGAAGATGATTTTACCATCCATGATGGTCATTTTCACTTTCGTTTCTGGTATCTCCTCAAGCGGAACCGCAAAAAGATCACGGTCGAGGGCAACGATATCAGCAAGCTTCCCCACTTCCAATGTCCCTTATTCATGCTCTTAAAATTACCTTTATAAAGTAAACATTAGATGGCAAAGTTAGCAGAGACGGTTATTATTTTACTAATGTCCTCACCTGAACATAAACAACGTGTCCACCAACAATCGTTCGTTTAAATTTCAGGCGAAGCATACCAAATTTGAGAAGAAGGATTGCACAGCCTTAATTACGATGTGGTAAGCGTAAAAATAAGACAGCAATTCCTACTTTTAAAAAACAGAATTAGCTTGATTGGTACGGGACTTCCTAAGAGAAAATCCATGCATTATTTTTTAATGATTAACTAAACAGCGCTTTGTTTGTTCCCTTTTTTGAAGGGGATGGGGTTGGGAGTATTTCTTTTTGTAATATAGGGCCGTATGTATCGACACGACGGTCTCTAAAGAATTGAAGAATTTTTCTAGTTTCTTCTATTTCATTTAAATCAATTTCTTGCACAATAATTCCTTCTTCTTCATCAAGTGAAGCTAGAATATTCCCGAATGTATCGCTAATGAATGAACCGCCGTAAAAATTCATGTCCTTTTCCTGGCCCACTCGATTTGTCGCAGCAACGAATACACCATTAGAAATGCCATGAGCGGAAATTGCCTTTTCCCAGGATGATCTTGTCGATATCTCGGGATGATCTGGCTCTGAACCAATAGCGGAAGGATAGAATAATATCTCTGCACCTTGTAAGCTCAAAATTCGGGCAACTTCTGGATACCACTCGTCCCAACAAATCCCGACTCCTATTTTTCCATAAGCCGTTTCATAGACAGGATAGCCTGTATTGCCTGGAACGAAATAATATTTTTCATGATACTGGGGACCATCCGGAATATGATTTTTTCTTGTAATCCCTAAACATTCTCCATCAGCATCAAATACAGCTGCACTATTAAAATAAATTCCAGCACCTGCTCTTTCGTAAAAAGGGACAATCAAGACAATTGCTAATTCCTTTGCTAATTCACCCATTTCGGCTAATGTACCGCTATTTACATCTTCAGCTAAATCATAATTTTTCACACTGACCGTTTGCGGAAAATATTGCGAAGAAAATAATTCCTGTAAGCAAACGATTTGTGCCCCTTTATTTACTGTTTCTTTTATTTTCTCTATCGTTTTTTGGATATTTTGCTCAATGAATTCTCCGCAATGAATTTGAATAAGACCAACTTTTACTTTTGACATTTTCTCACTACCTACCTTTTAATATTTTTTTATCTTATACCTTTTGGACGACCTGGTTTTCATATACGACCTTTCCATCCATAATCGTCATCTTCACTTCTGTTTCAAGAATTTCCTCTGTTGATATGCTAAATAAATTTTTATTTAATACTGCGATATCCGCTATCTTCCCTGCTTCCAAGGTGCCTAATTCTTTATCTCTGAAAGACCCGAATGCCGGTGTAGCCGTGTAATATTTTAACGCTTCAGCTAATGTTACTCCTTCCGACTCTTGCCACGCCTTCCCGGTTAAATCTTTTCTGGTGATTGCCTGATAAATACCCATCATGGGATTTAAGGGTACTACAGGAAAATCTGTACCAAAGGCAATTTTAGCACCAGTATCCACTAGTGTTTTGATAGGATAATAGAGAGGTTGTTGTTTTTCACTTATTCTGGCTGTGTATGCCTCACTTTCCATTAATTCAATGTGTTTAGGTTGAAAGGAAGCGATTACATCTAATTCCTTAAAGCGATGAACATCATCCGGATGCAATACCTCCACATGTTCAATGACATGTCTAGCATCTCTTTGTCCATTTACGTTTCTCGCTTCTTCAAATGCATCCAATGCTAAGCGGACTGCACCGTTACCAATAGCATGGAAACGAATTTGGAAATTTTCCTTATCTGCCTTTTTTACTAATTGTTTAATTGTATCAGCTGGATAGGTTGTTCCGCCTTTTGTATCTGGACGGTCTTTGTAAGGATCCAATAAAAAAGCAGTATGACTTGTCACAACACCATCTATAAATTGTTTTAATCCAGAAAAGGTGAGCTTGTCTGACTGATAATTTGTTTGTAATTCCATTGCGGCAGCTAAATCCATTTTTAATTCCGGCGAAAAGTGAATTCTGGTTGTAAGTAACCCTTCTCTCTCAAATTCCTTGAAAATTTCAAGATCGTCTAATGGATTTGGCGCAATTTTAGCTCCGTATAAATCATTAACGGATGTGATTCCCAATCTTTTTGTTTCATTAAGAAAACCTTGGAATAGGCTTACACGTTTATCTTTCGGTAATTTATATGCATGTTCTGATGCATAGCCAATTGCCTGTTCAAATAGAAGGCCTGTCAGTTCCCCATTTTCATCTTTTCCAATTTCCCCATATTCCGGATCTGGGGTATCTTTCGTTAATTGAATGATTTCCATTGCTTTACTATTGATCCATGCGTAATGCACTTCTGCATTGAATAATAAAACAGGGCGATCACTAATATATTTATCTAGTGTTGTTCTATGTGGCAGCACTTTGTTCTTCCAATTGGTATGATCCCAGCCGACGCCAAATATCCACTCATCATTTGGTCTCGTTTCTGCAAATTCACCTACTATTTTGGCTGCATCTTCTTCTGAAGCTGCATCAAATAATTTGGCACTATCCTTCTGTAAAATGCTTCCCATCATAATGTGCATATGAAAGTCATGAAAACCCGGTATAATTAGTCCATCTTCCATGTCATAGACTTTTGTTTGATCTCCAAGGAATGACATTATATCTTCTTTAGAACCGATTTTAATAATTTTAGTATCTTTAATGGCGATAGCTGCTTTTATTGGCTCATCTTGTAACCCAGTAAAAACATGTTGACCAGAAAGAATGATGTCTGCACTTACCATTTTTATCCTCCTTGATGACTATAGCTTTTATGCCTGAATTTCTTTTTCAATCGCATTATCAATAGAAAGCTCAGGCGGCCGCTTACTAAACAATTTCGTATTTGAAAGCAGCATGATGAAACCAATTCCAAACCATCCCAGTCCGAGTAAAAGTGCCTTTGAATCAAGGCTAGTCCATAACCAAATTGTGAAACCAGTACCAATCAGCGGCAATATGAGGTATTTTAGTGTGTTCATTCCGTTTCGCTGTTTTTCTCTAATATAATAATGGGAAATAACCGAAAGATTAACAAAAGTAAAGGCAACAAGCGCCCCAAAGTTAATAAAGGATGATGCTGTCACTAAATCAACAAATAAAGCAGATAAAGCAAAAATACCCACTAAGATGATGTTGTGTGTTGGAGTTTGAAATTTTGGATGAATGTGACCAAATATTTTCTTTGGAAGAACTCCATCTCTCCCCATCGCATACAAAAGTCGCGAAACACTTGCATGAGCTGATAAACCAGATGCCAGCCCTCCGGTAATATATCCTGCTAGAAAAATAGATTGAAATAAATTACCCCCTATGTACATGGCAATTTCCAAGGAAGCGGAATCCGGATCTTTAAAAGCTTGGAAATTTGGGTAAACAAGGTGACTGATGTATGAGATGGTGACAAACAGACCTCCCCCTATTAACGCGACGAGGAAAATGGCTTTTGGTATTATTTTTTTCGGATTAATGGTCTCCTCTGAAAATGTGGTAACAGCATCAAATCCTAAAAAAGATAAACATAAAACAGATGAACCCGCTAATACTAAAGATAGTTGTATATCTCCGTTCACAAATGGAGAACTCATGAATAATGTTCCTGAACCCATTCCGTTAAGTAACCCTTTAATCGAGAGGAATGAAAATATTACTATTATAAGAAATTGACAGGCAACTAATAAAACATTTATTTTTGTTGCTATTTTCACTCCAATTATATTTACAGTGGTGATTAAAATGACAAAGGCTATTAACCAGAAGGAAAAAGGAACGGATGGAAAATATGCGTTTAAGTAAATAGCGATCAGTAATCCATTGATCATTGGCAAAAATAAATAGTCCAATAGGATAACCCAGCCCACTAAGAACCCAAGGTGAGGATTAAGAGCCTTTTGAGTAAATGTATATGCAGAACCGGCAACAGGGTAGGCCTTAACCATTTGACCATAGCTATAGGCTGTAAACAACATACCAGCCAAAGCTATGATATAGGCAGCAGGTACCATCCCTTTCGTTATCTCCGCAACAACCCCATATGTAGAAAAAACTGTTGTAGGTGCCATATAAGCCAATCCAAATAGCACTAAAGGAAATACTGTTAACGAACGTCTTAATTTTGCATTCTCCATGTATCACTCCACCCTTATTCGTGATTAATTTATATGCAAATACCATACCAAGTGGGTATTAATAGTATTTTGCCAACAATTGCAATATACAGATTATTTAATGAATTAATAGGTTTATGCAATTCTACATCATTTATTTAATATTGCATAATCAGTCGTCAGGGACGGGATATGGCAACCCATTATTCAATACTTTTCTTCTTCAGCTAGCAGTCCTCGGCTCTCACTCTTCCGATATCTAAGAAATATCTATTCATTAAGTCATTTATAAAGGAAAAATCAAATGGCAAAGTTATCATAATGCCATCGCCCGAACATAGTCTACTTGGTGCCTTCTACCGTAAACACTTCAAAGAGACTTCATTGAAAGAGAGCGATATTGGAAGGTTTCCCTATCCCAACCGCTCTCGTACAACTTCGCTCTTCATTAACTGTGTAAACGTCACCATTTTTAAAGATCAATCTATTTTCCCTCTTAGAAAGACTATTCATTACCCGCTTATTTGATTATCTGTATCCTTATCGTCTATTGTCCTTTTTTCAGAGAAAGGATTACTTTTACTTTGACTACTTCGGACAAATAATACTGAGATAAGAGATGCGATACAAAGAAATACTAAAAATGAAGCAAGCGGAATCCAAGAATTATTGTAGGTGCCTACTAATATAGTCGCAATCATTGGGGCAGTTCCACCAAATAATGCAGAGCCTGTTTGATAACCAAGCGTTATTCCTGTATAACCAACATTCGTACTAAACATTTCAGTAAACATTGTCCCGATAGTCGCCGCAATTGGAGGCCACAGTATTCCTAAGCCCACTATTGAAATAACGTATAACCAAGGAGTGGATTGTAAGGAAAATAAATAAAAGTATGGAAAGGCAAAAAGCGTTATTCCGATAGTACCAATAAGAAAAACACGTTTACGGCCAATTTTATCAGATAACATTCCCATAAATGGCATGCAAATCGCTGTAACGATTGTTGCAACAGTAACTACATTTAAAGCTGTAGTCCTTGAAAAACCTTGTGTTTCTGTAGCATAGGATATGAAAAATGTGGAAAATAAGTAGAATGGGCCCACTTCAACACATTTTGCTCCTAAAGAAATTAAAACAGCTTTCCAATGATATCGCAGTGTCTCAAATAGTGGGATTTTTACGACGTTTCCTTTTTCTTTCTCTTCCTTGAAGGCCGATGTTTCCTCAATCCCTTTCCTTATCCAGATACCAATAACTACTAAAATCGCACTTAGGACAAATGGAACCCTCCATCCCCATGAAAGAAATTGTGATTCAGGAAGTAAACTCATTAATGAAATGGAGAATGTCCCAAGTAACATCCCAAGAGGGATACCCATTGCAGGAAAGCTTCCAAAAAAGCCACGTCTTTCTTTAGGTGCAGATTCAACCGCTAAGAGTATTGCTCCTCCCCATTCCCCGCCAAGTCCAATCCCTTGAACGAGACGAAAAAAAACCAGAAGGATTGGTGCCCAAAGCCCTATCATGCTATATGTTGGAAGTAGTCCAATACATACAGTAGAAATTCCCATTAATAAAAGTGAAAGCACAAGAGTATTTTTCCTGCCAAACTTGTCTCCCAAATGACTAAAAACAAGCCCACCAAGAGGTCGTATAAAAAATGTAATGCCAAATGAAGCATAAGCAAGCAATAAACTTACAAACGGATCATCATTAGGAAAATACAGTTTATTAAATACAAGTGCAGCAACGGTTCCATAAAGAAAGAAATCAAAAAATTCAATGGTACTGCCAAGTAAACTTGCAAATAATATCTTTTGTGATTTCTTGTCCAGTTTCTTTTTCCCACTCAATTTAACACACCTCCGGATTAGTTACTTCCTGGATGCGGGTTCTTGGATGTGGATGGCTTGCTGATTATTAATAGGTTAATGGTGCACCAACATTAATAACGTACTATGTTACTTCCCCGATAAAGAGAGTCTGATCTCCTGCTATTTGTTTACTTTGTGCCTTATATTAATCTTGAACATGCAGTTAATCAGACTCGTAAGTATTCAGTATAATGTGTTGTGTATCCACAATACATTATATAAATACCTTCAATAAGGCACTAATCGTTCTGGTGAAAAAGCCGATAATCGCAATTTGTCTATCAACCGTGGATATATTAGCCTAAACAAAGATGTTTATCGTTATACCCAAATTCCCGTGAAATATCGAGTGCTGCACTCTTAACCTTTTCAACCAATGGAGGCAACAACTCGTTTTGGTAATTCACTTCAAGACCAGCAACACTAATGCCCGCAATGATATAACCTTTGTAATTAAAAATAGGAGCAGCTACCGCAGATATATAATTTTCAAGTTCCGAGTGACTGATCGTAAATTGCATTTTTCGAGAATCTTCTAGAAGAATACGAAGTCTCTCTTTATCAGTAATTGTTCCAGATGCAATCGACTTCAGTTCTATTTGCTCTAAATATTGTTCCCGCTCATACTGCGGCAGAAAAGCGAGAATGACACGAGAACACGCTCCGGCATACAGCGGTGTTCTCCGGCCAATTGCCGTATTAAGCCTTACACGCTGTTTTGTATCCTGTTTTTCGATGCAGATTGCCTCTTTGCCGTCTTGTACGATGAGATTAACGGCTTCCCCTACCTTATCATGAAGTTTTTGCATTATCGGCAAAGCTACCTGCCGAATATCGAAGCGTTCAGCTACTAAATGGCCAAACTGAAGAAATAACAGGCCAAGTAAATATTTTCCATCTCTATCTTTAGCGAGAAGACCCATCTCTTCAAGTGACATTACCATTCGATAAACAGATGTTTTCGGTATCCCTGAAAAATGTACGATTTCATTAAAACTTAACTTTGAGTGCGTTAAAAAAAGATTAAGGATGTCCATTGATCTGACGGCTGTCTTATTTTTGCTTTGCATGAATTCCCCTCCTTAACAAAACAAAAGCGCTTTTTCAAGAATGCTTTACGGTCTTTTTAACTAATACGAAACAGGATCATCGTTTTCAACTTTAATGATCAAACCTTTACAAAAATCCTGATATAAACAGATTAGCTGAGTATTTCGGCGTATTTCCCTTCATAAAAGGCTAGTGGTGCTCCTTCGCTAACGACGAGTTCAGTTACTTCTCCAATAAAGAGTGTATGATCCCCAGCCATTTGTTTACTATGGACCTTACATACGATATTTGCTAAAGCATTTTTAATTACTGGCAGTTCATTTATCCAGCCAAATTCAATCTGACGGTTTTCTTTAATCTGCCCCGCAAAATGCATGGATAACTCTTTTTGAGCATCTGACAATATATTTACAGCAAATTTTCCAGATTCATTAATTTTATCTAGCATTTTAGCTTTTTCGCCTATGGATATTAAGACCATTCTTGGATTAAGTGAAACTGACATAAAAGCATTCGCCGTCATACCGTGTGCTTCATCTTCTAAAAGTGTTGTAATGACTGTTACTCCTGTTGCAAATTTCCCCATCGCATTTCTAAAATTTCTATCATCCATCATTTTATAACCTCCTTAAAATTTGAACTATACTTAAACATTGATTCGAAAGGTATCTGTTTTATGAATTTAACAGTCAATTCTTCCACAACACCTCCCTTCAGCATTTCTATAATTTGACCGCTTATTTCATCATTTCTCTTGCTGCACCCATATCTTATAAATTTCCCATGACAAGATTTGTTGTCGTTTTTGATTTCTACACGATATAAGCCTGGTGCTGGCAGGATATACTTATTCCCAATATAGATTTCCATATTTGTCTCTTTCTCATGTTTATGTCTATTTGCACTATAAACGACCCCATTAATTTCAAAATGATGTCCCAAATAGTAGGGTACGAGGTGGACATCTCCATCCCTTACCATTTTTCTAATTAAAGTTGAACTTATTTTTTCGCCATTATGTACCTGTTTTGAAATGACGGTTACATCAAAGAGGTTGTTTTTACTCACTTTTTGTAAATAATCAACAGTACCCTGAGCTTTATTTCCAAAGGTGAAATCAAATCCTACCACTATATGTTTAGCTTGAAGACCTAAAACATATTGTTTAATAAACTCAGATGGCTGAAGGGAAGCAAATGCTAAATTAAACTTTATGACAAAAAGCTTGTCCACTCCTATAGCAGCCATTCTTTCAATCTTTAAAGCTAGGGGAGTTAAATATCTCCAATCTTTCTCCAATTTGATTACTTCATTTGGATGTGGATCGAAGGTCATCGCCGTGAATTTAAGATTTTTCTTTTCGGCTATTCTCTTGGTTTGCTTCAACAGAGATTGATGACCTAAATGAACACCGTCAAAAAAACCTAATGCCATTACGTGAGGCTCCCTTGGATATAGGGATCCCTCTAGTGGATGTGCTAAATGGAAAACATCCAACCTGCTTCACCTTCTCCGTCATCAAGATAATGATTTTTAAAATGTTTAGCCGATATTATTTTGTGTAACACTGGTGTACGGTGGACCCATCAACCATTAATGACGTACATTTTAAGTCAACAATTGAACTTTTCATGAATGTGCACTCATTGCTTAACGATTAGAGTTTCTTCGTAATGAACTCTGTATACATAATCTATCACACGGAATATTCAGATACTTAAATACCCCAATAATCAATTTGAGCATTCGCATTGGGTTCCTGCGTAAGAATGTATCAGAGATAAATGGCTCCTCGTTGTTTAATGTCACGAGAAGCCATTTGATGGATTACCATATTCGTATATGCAGGAGCTTATTCGTTTCAAAACATATCTGTTTATTGTACCTTAGAGTAGTAACGGACCTCGAAAATCTTACAGCCATCCGGTGATTTCCATGGGCCATGCTCCATCCCAGGAGGACGGCAAGCAACCATTCCTGCTGTAAATTCCTCATTTAGACGTAGATCTATTAAAGATCCTTCAATAATATATAATTCTTCCCAAAAATCATGGACTTGCACCCCATTAGGAGAAGTATCTGTCCCTGGACCGTTATGAAGAATTCTTGTAGCGACTCCTGTAGTAGGGTCAGAAGCAATGATTCTTTCAGAAAGGCTCTTAACCTTACTAAAAGGCTGCGCTTCAAAAGTGTTATGATCGACAAATTCATGTTCTTCTTTTTTCTGATCTGCATAATAGCGAACTTCGAAAATCCTGCAACCATTAGTTGATTTCCATGGACCATGCTCCATCCCTGGAGGACGGCATGCAACCATTCCTGCTGTAAATTCCTCATTTAGACGTAAATCAATTAAGGATCCTTCTATAATATATAATTCTTCCCAAAAATCATGGACTTGGACTCCATCAGGGGATGTATCAGTACCTGCCTCCAGTTCAAGAATTCGAGTTGCTACATTAGTATCTGGAATCTGTGCAATAATTCGTTGAGATGCACCTTTTACAGTTTTTGAAGGAACAGCCTCAAAGGTTTTATACTCAACAAATTCTAATTCTGGTTTTCTATCAATTTTCATTTTTGATTTTTCCATTTCAAACAACCTCCGAATCCACTAAAATATGAACTTGATAATACAATTGAATTTTGTTATCTATTAAACGATCATATAATTCTGCTGAAAATGCTTCCCCATAAATAAATTCACCATTTTTAATCGGTAATGTTCCGCAAAACACAATCATATCCTCACTATCATATCCACGTTCCTCGATTATTTTGAGCAAGTCTTCAGGATGCAAGAATTCTCCCAGCTTGCCTGTTTGGTACTCTTTTTTCACCCCATCAACAATCATCCAGCTTCTCATTTCAATGTCATCCCATCGATCTTTTACTTCATCCAAAGGCCAAAATTGTGTTGAAATAGGTTTGCTGCATACTTGTTTGGATTTCTGAATAGACACTTTTTCAAGCCCGCGGTCCGTGTGATCACTGCCAAGTCCTAAATACCATTTCCCTTGAATTTTCATGATGACCACTTCTGCTTCTCCGCTGCTGCTTTCTTGAATAACTGAAATTGAGTTATTTGTCGTAATGAGATTTGTTGAAAGATCGTAAATCATCGGAACTTGTGGAGGAGCCGGTACGCCGATCTCCTTCAATTCATCAATATGTTTTTTTACAGATTCCTGGTCTTTTCCCGTATAGCCGGCAATAAGTAATCGTTTAGGGTCTGCGACAATATTTCTTCCACAAACATTAATATTTATCAACTGAATTCCTCCTTTCTATCCAAAACTCGGTGCTTCAAATTAGGGAATACATCTCGAATCTTAGTAACCTGAGATGGATCAATCTCTGTTTTAATAATAGTTTCTTCGTCTCCTCCAGCAGCCACAACAATCCCCCATGGGTCAACCACTTGACTATGACCAGCTAAAAGGACGTCATTAGTATTACCAACACAATTACTCGAAATCAAGAAACACTGGTTTTCCAATGCTCGAACTGAATTGAATAATTTCCAATGCTCCAGCCTTCTATGCGGCCAAGCAGATGTAACAAGAAGTAACTCTGCTCCTAAATCCACTTCAGCACGATACAATTCAGGAAATCGCAAATCATAGCAAGTTGATAAGCCAACTTTCCCGAATTCTGTATCGACTACAGTTGTTTCATTTCCTCTCGTCAATATTTGGCCTTCTTTTGAACCATAACGAAATAAATGCATTTTTCGATAGGTTCCTATAAGTTTCCCATCCGGAGAAAATAGAACACTTGTGTTGTAGTATTTTCCATTATTTTTTTCTATAAAACTACCTGCAAATATATATGACTTAACTTCTTTAGCCTTTGAGGAGAATCGTTGGACAAAATCCCCATTCAATTCTTCTGATTCGTCAATATAACGATCAAAAGAAAAGTACCCTGTTGCCCACGTTTCTGGTAAAACTATTAAATCTTGTCCTTTTAATCCATCAATCATTGACTCCACACGATCTATGCGAGCAGATTTAGATTCGCTATCTTTAATCTCTAATTGTATTGATGCAATTTTCATTTCTGCAACATCCTTTTATTTATATTTTTTTATATTAGTTCTTCCACCTGAGTGGGAAGTGAATAGCTTCCTAAAAATTTATCCACCATTTGAACCGGCTCATCATAGCCGTAATTTCTAAATGAAAAGCCTTTCGTGACAAAAGGTGCACCATTATAGAACATTTCATACTGTTGATGCCTGCCACCGAATTCTGAACCAATGATATCCCATACTAACTTAAATAGTTTAATTTTCTCCTCAGCCCCAACTCCCGTAGAACGTATATATTGATACATATCATCTTTCGTTTCAGGATTGATGAGTTCTTTATATGAAGATGGTAATTGTAAAACACCTCCACCGCATAACTCCCGTAAAATTTTAATAGTGGAAGCATATATAGTTTCCTGTTGACCTACTACACCATAGAGAAAACGTGGATTCGGTCGTGCCACACCGTTTTTGTCGATGATACAATTATATTCAGAAGCTAAGAGATTACCTTCTACAGAAGCCGCAATAGAAGCAAGTTCCCCTAACTTCTCTTGGACTGAAGGGATTTTATCAATTCCATTCATAGCAGAAACTTTTCGAGCAGCACCAATCAAAAATTTCAATTTATTGCTAAATCTTATTTGCGCCTGATTATTGCCTAATACGTGAGCTGGTGTTTCATGGAACTGAGCTCTCACGATGTCAATATTTTTGTAAACAAAAATATCTTGCCAAGGAATGAATACATCGTCAAAAACAACTAATGAATCACTTTCATCAAAACGAGAGGACAATGGGTAATCAAATGTGCTTGGAGATTTTTCAGCATAACCAGGCCTCGCATAAAATTTTAATCCTTTTGCATGAATCGGCAGTACAAAAGACAAAGCATAATCTTCATCACCAGGTCTGAGTGGTGTAAGGCAACTTACAAATAAGTAATCTGATACTGCTGATGCAGTACCGAGCATTTGAGAACCTCGAACAATAATTCCGTCCTCTCTTTCTTCGTACACTCCAACTGGAAGAAATTTATCTTCCTGCTCATGAGCTGCTTTACTTCGATCGATTTGTGGCGGAATAATAACGTATGTTACATATAGATCCTGATCTCGCACATGTTTATAGAAATTCAAAACATTATTCCCATAACCTTCTCCTCCACGATCAAACACATCGGGTGAACTGGCAAAAGCAGCCAAAAAGCTGGCGACGTGATCAGGGCTTCTTCCGACAAATCCACATGTTGCTTCAGACCATTTAGAAATCGCCAATCTTCTATCTTTAAGTTCTTCCCGACTCCTTGGAATCATATAAATTTTATTTGCTAGTGTACCGTCCTCAGTTTTGTATGTCATATTCTGAGATTCATCCCATGCTAAATCGTATAAACCTGCAATGGTATGTGTAATTCCTGTAAAAGCTGGGTGGGTCGTCACATCCTGTACTCGTTCCCCATTTATGTAGATTGCCCTATCATCTTTCAATGACTGTAAATATTCTTTACCTGTTCTAACCATACCTGATTCCTCCTATATGTTTGAATAAGTACATGTTTTAAAAACAAGAAACGATTTAACAGGCGAACCTTAATTGTATTTCGTGTTATGTATTATGTATTGTGTATACATTAAAGGTTTTGCCAATTCCAATCTGTAATTAAGGTAGGTAATGACATTCCATATCGAATCATTATTCCTTTATACCTTTACTCTTTACCTATGAACATTAACATCGGGATCGATGAGTAAACGCTTTCATTTCCAATGAATTATAGATTGTTCTCTTACTATTTCAACAATAAGGCTTACTATCTAAGCAAAAACCCAGGAAAAAGCATTCGGAAGAATTTCTCCAAGGCTTTGCTCTACACGTGAAAAAAAGAATCGGTTTAACCTTGCTTCAACTTCATAGTCTGAAGTTGATTCTAAACCCTTTTTTTTCCTAAAGATTAATAAACTGCCTTTTACTAGGAGCACCCCCCTTCAAGCATTTGATAGAAATCAGGAATTATCAACCATAATCAATGTTTCTTTTGTTTTTTCTAAATGGTTTAAAATCGCCTGTGAAGCCAGTTCCGGATTTTTCTCCTCTAAAGCCTGGATAATCTGAGTATGTTCCATTAAAACATTTTTCATTCTCCCAAGTTTACTGACTGCTTTTAAACCCATAAGCTGAGTAAGGTTATGAAGATTGTTCAAAACTTGCTCTATTATAGTGAAGTTTGCTAGCCTTGTCAGCGAGAGATGAAACTCATGGTCTAGCCTGATAAAACTAATAGCATCATCGTTTTGCAACGCTTCTTCTTGTTGCTTCAGAATTAATTTAAGTAACCTCAGCTTTTCAGGTGATGTCATTTCTTTTGTTAGTTTTTTCACCGATTCAACTTCAATTGCACTTCTTAGTAAAAAGATTTCATCCTGTTCCTCTGGTGTAATCTTTCTTACAGTTAAACCCTTCCTTGGTATGGAAACAAGTAATCCTTCCTTCACCAAATCTTGAATAGCTGCCCTTACCGGAGTTCTTGAAGTATCTAACCTTTCCGCTAATTGAACTTCAGTAAATATTTCATCACTGGTAATACCACCAAATAAAATTGCTTTTTTTATTTGATTATAAACTTTATCTTGTGTTGTTCTTTCCTTTTCGATTGGTTTTAAATGAATTCCTGCCATATTAATCCGTCCTTTTTGATAAGTCTTTACAATATGAACAATTTAAATCTACATGATTGGCTAAAACCTCATATGTGTTATGTATACATAATACATAACACCTCAGACATAAGTCAATAATATATTTTTTATTTTTCTAAATTTTACAAACCGGACAGCACCTTTTTATTCCATAAGAAAAAAAGCTGCCGAAGCAACTCCTTTGAAAGAGTAAATTAACAATAGTCGAAAATATAATTTTTTGGGCTCACTTACTTATGCAAGTCCTTGTATTTTCCCCTTCATTCTTTCAATGAATGGGGAGGGTACTTCTGTTGGATATAGCGTATTAGTGCAGTGACAACTTGCGGACCGGATTCTACGAGTCTGCCTTGTTCAAATGCAGTGAAGTTATCACCGCCTGAAGCTAAATAATTACTAACTGCCACTTCATATTCGCTGCTTGCCTGAATCTCTTGACCCTTCATATCTTTCAACGCAACAATGCGGTTGCCAATTGGAGCTTCGGGGTCCCAATTATACGTTAAACCAACCGTTTGCAGCCTATTTTCATAATCTTTCGCCCACTGCTGTTCTAAAGCAAGTTTTATTTGGTCTCCTGTTAAGATTAACTTACTGACACTATGACCCATAGGCAAGACTGTGTAAAGGTCTTCTACAGTGACCTCCCCTTTTTTAAAACTTTTCCGCATTTCGCCTTGATGGACAAAAGCTATATCTACCCCCATGGCTTCCCGCTCAGATTCTGCAATCATTTTCGCTAATGGGGATTCACCGTTTGCATCTTGATTTCGTTTGATTTCTTCAGGCATTTGTCCTATTATCTGATTAAAATGGCTCCCCAATCTTTTTCTGTATTTATTTAGAAGGGCAACCGTTTCTTTATCCGGTTTTATATGATGATGTGAAGTGACAATAATCTTTGCTTGTTTCTTAACGATAATTTTAGAATGTGGGTCAATTTCAAGATTTACTTGAGAAAAGGCTTTCCCATTAGAATAAGCTTGAACGATCAGTTTACCGGCTACAACGGTATTGGCATATTCATGGCTGTGACCCGCAAAAATGACATCGACCTCATCATCGATTCTTGGAGCCATCTTCACTAAAGCTCCACTGGAATTTGCTCCTGCCTTATCTGATTTAGCTGAGTCATGTGCCAATACAACAATCACTTTAATCCCTTTTTCCTTTAAAATCTTAACGGATCGGTTAATAGCTGTAACTTCATCCGTAATTTCTACTTCTTTTCGATTTTCAGGTGTCACATACAGGTTGGTCTCTTTTGTGACCACCCCGATAAATCCAATATTAATTCCGTCAATTTGTTTAATAACATACGGAGGTAACAAGGGAGTACCCGACTTTCCATCGATTATATTTGCAGAACTGTAAGAAGTATTGGCACCTTGAAAATAGCCTGTTTTTTTATTGAATCCTCCATAAATAAGGCGTTTCATTTCATTTACGCCTTGATCCAATTCATGATTTCCAGGTGTCCCGACATCAAAGTGCAGAAGGTTTAAAAATTCAATCGTCGGTTCGTCTTTAAATTGAGAAGAGATTGGAGGACTTCCTCCTACCATATCACCTGCATGAACAAGTAGTGTATTTGGGTTTTCTTGTTTATATTCTTTTAAATGGGCAGACAGGTATTCAGCCCCACCTGCCATGGTTCCTGAAACCATTTGATATTTGTTTAGTTGGCCGTGAAAATCATTAACTCCTAACAAATGTACTTGAATGTAGCGTTTGGATGTGGAATGGTTCGTTGTGGAATGATTGGATGAGTATGCTGAGATTTTATAAGTTACGAAAATGATGATGAATACCAAGATGAACAAAGAAGATATGGCCTGAAATTTTGACAATTTCCGATCCCTCCCTCTAGATGTAAATTAAGAATAACTCTTGAATTTTATATCCGTATAAAGGGACCGTGATTTTTTGTTATATTTCATATAATAATTATTAAATTAACCCAGTACATGCATATCTTTTTTAAATACTCATACGGCTTAACATTTAGAAATCTGTTAAGATTTTGACTGGCAATAAATACAGTTTTATTTAAAAAGGCTCCCATTTTTCTACCCATTTAATTACGCTCGTGCAGAAAATGGTGTAATGCCTTATCAGATTCCCCGGCCTAATTTGGTACTAATGGACAGCTCTAATCATATTCTTATACAAAGAAAACAATAAGAAGGGGTGCAAAGTCAGTTGATAAAAGTCAAGGTTGGTTTACGGCCCATCGTAAGTAAAATAAATTTACCTACTGTTTTGAAAACAACCATACTTCCAGGTGACTCAATTGAAAGATTATTTATGGCAACCCAGGTAGGAGAGATCTTTTACATAGGAAATGGAGATATAAGGACTTTTTTGGATATTCGCCCGCGAATCCTGAAACTAGGTGCTTCTGGTGGCGGATATGATGAACGGGGATTGCTAGGGCTAGCGTTTCATCCCGATTTTTATTATAACGGTCTGTTTTATCTTCATTATTCAGTGGCTGGAACACAAGGACCAGGTGCTCTTCCTGAATCTTTTAAGCCTGATCCATGTGATCCCAAGACTTTAAACCTACGGTGGATAAATAGAGAAACACAATATGATCATATTGATACAATTGAAGAATGGATTTTACAATCGAATGGCCAACCCCAAAAACGACGGACATTACTCAACTTAAGAAGACCATTTTCAAATCATAATGGGGTCAATAGTTTAAACTTTTCACCTGAAACAGGAAAACTTGTTTTAACAACCGGAGATGGTGGATCAGGCCATGACCCATTTAACTTAAGTCAGGATGATCTGGAAATAGCTGGTAAAATAATTGAAATTGATGTAGGTAAGAATATGTACGTCAATGATCCACCCATTGTCACACGTTTCAATGAACTTCCCACAACCATTCAGGAAGCACTCATGGTAATGGCCAAAGGTGTTCGCAATATACCAGGCATTTCATTTCAAAGGTTTTATAATCAGTATATTAAATATGCGGGAAATGTCGGCCAGAATTTGGTCGAGTCGATTTTTTCATTCGTTCATTATAAACCAATGCCGGTTACTCAGCTTATTCAAGCTTCTTTCATGAATTCTGAACCTGACAAAGAAGGATTTATTAACTTTGGCTGGCGAGGTTGGGAAGGTGCTTTTCCTGCTTCGATTATAAAAGGCTGCACTGAAAATCAGAATTCGGATGAAAAAACAATTGCTTATTACAATGAAGCAGTATCACTTTCAGGGAGTCGTCTTCAGCCTTTAACTAGTTATTTTCATAAAGATAACAGACACGATAAGTTTGAAGGAACTGCACTTACAGGAGTGCAAGCATATATGGGGAAAAGCATCCCTGGTTTAACAGGAAGCGTTGTGTTTACGGATCTTTTCCGGAAAGAATCTCAACCTCAGGTTAGAGGGGCTCTAGCTTATACCACCATTAGACCAAATGGTGAACAAAATGATTTTAGTGTGATACAAACCGATTATGATTTTGGGTCTCAATCAGCTTATTATGTTAATTTGGGAACGAACCTGGATCAAAGCAGATTATATTTAGGGGTTTATGGCTCTATGAAAGTGACTGATTTCAACCAGGGTACTGTTTTTGAAATTGTTCCATGAATTAATTCTTGATAATTCTCTTATGAATCCAAATTTAAATCAAGTGAGTGATGGGGAATCACTAAATTATAATCATTTTTAATCTTTTAAAAATGATTAAAGCAATTTCAACCCATAACCAGCTATAAATGAAAGCAAATAAGAAGCCAGTAATAAGAAATGAAAAGGAAACAGAGACTGCTGGACCTAAAACTGGAAAGTGAAAAATAAATATTAGACTCATAATCCCTAACATTAAAAGAATTGCGCCAGCAGCGATAATACTTAATCTCTTCCTAAAGAAGTAAAAAGATGCCCCTATGCCAAGTCCTAACAATCCTGTTGTAAAAGGAAATACAATCAGTTCAGTGGGCTGTAGGATGCATAACAACATAATTGTCAGAAGGTAGGTCATCACTCCATATGGAATGGAAAACATGGAACATAACAGAATAGGTGCAGTGGCTAGCGGACTTATAAAATATCCTATACCTGGTAAAAAGCCAGCAGCAGCCTGTAGAATAGCAGCAATACAGGCAAAAATAGACCCTAAAATGAGCTTCATCGTTTTTTTATGTTTATTGAATACTATTTGAGATAAACGAACCTCATCAGAAATAGGTTTAAAAAAATACACCTTTCCACCTCCTTCCATTTGGTTTATACGTTACGATACATTATATTACCATTTATTAGAGGTGGAACAATTATTAATCATCCAAACATCAATTTCCTGTGTAATGAAAAAATAGCTTAATAAATAAAAAAACAAGGCCTTATTGGCCCTGCCTTTTATTTGACTATTACTTTCCCAACCATTCCCTCCTGGAAATGGTACCGGCATGTCAGTTCATATGTACCGGGCTGTTTCGGTTGCACGGTAATGGTTTTTTCTTTACCCGGCTGGACCTCGGCGTCAATTCCGAGCTTCTCCACTGTGAAGGTGTGTTCTTTTGTACCTTTGTTTTTCAATATCAACGTTGTGGCTGTTCCATTCGGAATAGTGATGACTTCCGGATTAAAGTAATCGTCGTTCAACTCTACCTCAATCGATTTCACCGTAGGCTGAGCTACAACACCGGATTCGGCAAATACGCCGAGTGAGCCTAGACTTGTCACAACTACAAACATTGCAAGCACAATGGCCAATCCTGTTACCCGCTTTTTCATAGACATTCGCAATCCCTCCTTCCTTAACACTATTTTTTCTAATCCATTAATATATTATTACTATTAATTTGGTTGCAAAGGAGAGCTGCTAGTCAGCTCACCTTTGCAAAGCACCTGATAGCTCAATAACAATCATTTATGCAAGATATCATCTCTTAGTGTAGCAACTTTAGATAGAGCTGTATTTATGTCAGCTTCATTCACTCCAAAGTGAGCTAGTGCATCGTTAAGATGTTTTACAATGGCATTAAAATGTTCTGGTTGCAGATTCAATCCTTGGTGTGCTTTTGCCATGGATTGTCCAGAATATTGTTTTGGACCACCTAATGCAAAACTAATGAACTTTGTTTGATGACGGCGTTGCTTTTCCATATCCGTTTTTTCAAAAAAATGATTAACTGTCTCATCCTTAAGAACCAATTCGGAGTAAAAATAGTCCACAACTTTTGCTATCGCTTCTTCCCCGCCGACTTTTTCATAAAGTGTTTGTTCCATATATACACTCCTAACTTGTAATTAATAGAAGTATTCTTTGTAGAAAATTTGTTTTTATTCTTTATCTTACAATTTAATCCCCTTTTGCTGAGATTCACTAATCCCTCTTTATGCTACCAAGTTGCTGAAAATGCATAATTGTTATAGGGAAATCCATTTATTACATTCACTGTTCACACTTTTATTTTACATATTCAAATTGTAATGTGACAAAATTGTTATCTTACTTCCTCTTACATCTATGGTGGGAAAAGGGATGAATTTTATAGTATGTAGAGGAGATTTACGTTGAAAAAAGTATTACAAACTAAAAACTTATCAAAATCCTATGGAAAAGCACAGGTTTTAAAAAATATTGACCTTACCATTACTTCGGGTGAATTTACGGCTATTATGGGGCCATCCGGTTCGGGAAAAACCACACTGATGAATGTGCTCTCGACAATTGATGAATTTTCTGGCGGGGAGGTCTGGCTTGAAGAACAGGCCCTGTTGGATTTAAACAAAAAAGCATTGCGTACATTTCGCCAAGAACGCATGGGGTTCATCTTTCAAGATTACAACTTGCTTGATACTTTAACGATTAAAGAGAACATTCTCCTGCCCCTTTCATTGAGGAAATTTTCTACGGATGAGATGGAAAGACGGCTGGGACCAGTCATTCAGGCATTGAATATTGAAGAAATCCAGGATAAATACCCTACAGAAGTTTCAGGCGGTCAAAAACAACGGGCCTCATCCGCGCGCGCAATTATTGCAAACCCTGCGATTGTCTTTGCAGATGAACCTACAGGCGCACTTGATTCGAGAGCGGCAACACAATTATTGGAACAGTTATCGAGCTTAAATGAAACGTTTCGAACGACCATTCTCATGATTACACACGACTCCTATGCAGCAAGCTTCTGTAAACGAGTTATCTTCTTGCGTGATGGAGGAATCGTAAACGAGCTTTATAAAGGTGACCAAAGTCAAAGTGACTTCTTTGATCGAATCCTTCACATCCAGAGTGCCATGGGAGGGAATCAAAGTTGAACTTACTGAATATGACGTTCCGGAACGTTCAGCGCAATTTCCGTGTTTATACGATTTATCTGTTTGCCATGATTACTGGTGTAATGGTCCATTTCACCTTCTCATCACTGACGTATAACCAGGATATATTGGATGTACTCAATAATAAGGAGAGTTTTCAAACGGGGGTGTCGATTGCATCAGTGGTCATCTTCCTCTTTATCATTTTCTTTATTCTTTATGCTAACTCTTTCTTTATGAAGCAAAGAAAAAGAAGGATACCCATAAAACTGTAGACATTAATTTTAAGATAAAAAAAGTTACCAGATTGGCCAAATAATAAGTATAAGAATGTAATAGATTGGATAAACTAATAAAAAAGGAGTGGGAGATTATGGAGACTAAAATTAAAGAAGGAACGAAAGAAATGTGGAGCGAAATTAATGCATGTATTACTAGGAAAATAAATGAAAAACATGATTTATCCTTTCAAAAGAAGAGCAATGATAATTATATGAATCTATATATTCAAACAGCCGTATTACACACCCTATTTGAACTATCAGATGAGTTCAGGAAAATTGAAAGAAAATATAACGGATTGTGATGCTTTCGGAAAGGTCATGCACCAAATATAACGTAACGGTGGATTAGGATTAAACTCTTTAAGGGAGCTCTTTAATCCTAATCCACCTTTTCTTTCCAGCTTTATTACTGTACCATTTGCATCCCTTCCCTATAAATCCCTCTTTTTATCCCAACTAGAATCCATTAAGCCAAATAGAAACCCCACCAGTTGTTAATAGATCAGGTGGGGTTTTTTTATGTGTTTCAAGTTTTAGTATACTATCTTGATTGACGGATAATCTTAATTGTACGCTAGCTTAATACTATTATTTGTTGTTTTATCAATCTAAAATCTTGTATATTTAAATGAGTATATTTTATAACTTACTGATGCTTGAAACAGCTCGGAATACTAAAATCATTGAAAATAATATTTTTTGAAAGTGAGCTGAAAGCTTATGATGTGGTCACCACTATTCGAAAATGATGTACCTGCAGTTATTCTTCCTTAACGGCAGAAAAATTGCATCTCCGTTAAGGACTGGAAATGTTTAGTTAAAACGGAGGGTACAAGATGAAAAACACTATATTAGGTTCTTTATATTTATCACTCGCTGCTAGCATTTGGGGCGGGATGTATGTTGTGGTAAAAGTTGTGGTAGACGTTGTTCCGCCACTTGAATTAGTATTATTACGATATGTAATTGCGATTTTAGCATTGCTGACAATTGGTTTTATAACAAAACAATCTTGGCGGATTGAAAAACGGGATTGGCTTTTGGTTTTCATTATAGGACTTGTTGGAAACACAATTTCCATAGTAACCCAGGAAGTCGGTACACTGCTATCCACTGCACAAATGGGAGCCATCATTACTTCCACAACACCTGCATTCATGGTGATATTTGCACGTATCATTTTAAAAGAAAAAATCACTATCAAGAAATCAATTTCTGTAATTTTAGCGACGATCGGAGTCGGTATCATTGTCGGGAATGCCCATATCGGCTCATCTCACCAACTTGGGGGCCTATCACTGCTTATTGCTGCCTTAACTTGGGCACTTATGTCTGTTCTAATTAAACGTGTCCCTGGGCAATATTCACAAATTGTTATAACGACCTATGCAGTGCTAGTGGCAATTGTCTTTTTAACACCTATTACGATCAGTCGATTGGATGAGCTTGATTTTCAAGCAATCATGCATCCATCCATATGGGGCGGCCTATTATACTTGGGCGTTATTTCCACAGCATGTGCCTTTTTACTGTGGAATCGCGGACTGCAAATGCTTACCGCTTCAAGTGGTGGATTATTTTTCTTTTTACAGCCTATAGTCGGTACTTTTTTAGGTTGGTTAATACTAGGGGAACAAATCGGCTTGTCTTTTTGGATCGGCACAATATTAATTTTTATCGGGGTATTATTAGTCATTCGGGAAGAATAACCCACATTAATAAGTTTATTAGAGTTATATATTAAAATGTACCCTATAGAGCGGTCTCTTTAAAAAGGGCTGTCTATAGGGTTCTTTTTTGGTTTTAAAAAGGGGATTGCAGAATAAGTTGTTTTTTATTTGTAATTTCTCCTTATTAATACCCCTTTATGTTAATAATAAGGCGGAATCCAAGAACTCATCTACACCGTCCCAACGGTTTCTAGATTCTTAAGACAAAAAGATGTATTATTATATTTTTTTCAGCCGATTATATTGAAAAATCCCAAATATACAATCATTACGTAATAATAATTATTATTTTATGTACATTTCGAAAGAGTTTTTGTTATCATTAATTCATAATCTTTTGGAAATGAATGCTAAATTTTATAACGAAGGAGGAATCGTTCTTGAAAAAACCATATATGGAATTGACGATTGGGATGATGAGAACGGGGATATTAGGTTTCGGCGGCGGACCATCAGTCATCCCGCTCATCCGCCACGAAGCAGTTTCCCGTTATCACTGGCTCGACGATGATGAATTCGGGGAAACTTTGGCGATTGCCAATACACTCCCAGGACCGATTGCCACGAAGATGGCAGCATATCTTGGTTATAAATTAAAAGGCTGGCCGGGAGCCCTCGTAAGTGTGGCCGCTCACGTTTTACCTTCATGCTTTGCGATGGTTTTCTTGATTGCATTCATTAATGTTTTAAGTAATTCAGCAATGATCAATAATATGATCGCTGCTGTAATGCCGGTGGTTGCTGTCATGCTTGGTCAAATGGCTTATGAGTTTGGCGAAAAGGCGGTAAAAGGGTTAGGAAAGGTGCTCGGAATCACCTTTTTTGCGATTTCCTTTTTGCTTCTGCAGGTCATTTCCCTGCATCCGGGTATCGTCATCATGATTTTTCTTATATATGGAGCGTTTCATTTTAAATTAAAGGATAGATTGAAAAACAAAAAGACGGATAGGAAGGAGGAATCCGCTTAATGGGTCTTATTATCCCAATAGGAGTTGCTGTTTTTCTGGCGTTTTTCATAGCCAATATGCTTGGTTACGGCGGAGGTCCAGCCTCGATTCCGCTAATGTATGATCAAATCGTTACCCGTTATGGCTGGCTTGATAATACCGAGTTCTCACAAATGCTGGCGTTAGGAAATTCACTCCCAGGACCGATCGCCACGAAAATAGCCGCATATGTCGGATATGATGTATATGGCTGGCCAGGATTTCTAGCTGCCTTGGCAGGCACGATCATCCCTTCAGCCGTGGCTTTGATATATTTATTAAAAATCCTGCGAAAATACAAGCAATCGCCTATCGTAAAAGGCATGTCACTGCTTGTACAGCCCGTGATTGCGATCATGATGTTATTGCTCACCTGGAATATGGCAGCGGATGCGGTCGGATCCATCGGCTACATCCATTCAATCGTCATCGCTGGATTGGCATTCTTGGCTTTAGGTAAATTCAAGATTCACCCCGCATTCGTAATCATTCTTGCCTTTGCGTATGGCGGCTTTATCATCCCGCTCACATAATAAAAAAATCCACCTATATAGGGGGATTTTTTTATTTAAAGCTTCATGCCCATCCGGCTTTTATAGCGTTTAATGAGAATTTGGCAATCAACGCTGACAACACCGACGACCGCATACAGCTTCTCATTGAGAAAACGTTCCATCTCTTGATTATCAGTAAAGATTCCGTGCATATGGAGTTTACTCGGACCGGTCATATGATATAAACTCGTTACAGCCGGTTCACTTTCTAATTGCTGTGCGACCGATTCCAGATATTTTGGCTCAACCTCAACGTTAAAGAATGCCGAGACATGGATGCCGACCTTAGCTGGATTTATGACCGCAGTAAACCTCTCGATCACCCCGTTTTCAACAAGATGATTAATTCTCATCTGTACCGCAACTCTGGAAAGCTCCACTTTCTTCGCTAAGTCGGTATATGAAATTCGTGCATCTTCATGTAAAACCGATATGATTTTCTTATCGATCTCATCAACTTTCAAGCTGGGAATCTTAAAGTCCTCTGCCATCCTACGTAACTCCTTTTCGATTTCTTTATTCCATTATCGCAGAGAACACCACCGGATCACAACAATCTTCCTTTTCACTTCTAATAAAGGCAGAAATTTTTGGGCAGTCCAAATTCCCCCCCTCTATTTGTATATGAATGTCCATCATATATGTAGTTTTCCAAAATAAAGATGCAGTATTTCATCCAGCTGAGTGCAGCCGCCAAAAAGATGGAGTTCGATAGACTCAGGGCCGGACAAATGACGGCACCTCCTTGAGTTCCAGACCGAAGTCCCCCTCCTACTTCGAAAATTGGAAGGCGGGGGTTTTACAGCCCGTTTAATGCAGGATAATAGTTTATGAATTTCCAATGGACACTTCCTCAATCCTTTGTTTGTAAGGTTTTTGCGATATTTTTGTATTCCTCATCATTGAGAATGCCCATTTTTTTGAATAATGCGGAATAAGCCATTATTTTTTTCTGCGTACGGTTTGTACAATTCATATGGATCAGCTCCTTTTTTATATAGTATTCATTTACGACAAAATGTTTCCTTAATACAAAACATTTTGAATAGACTAAATAAAAAAACTGCCCATTTTTCCGGCAGTTTCAATTTATTATAGGTTTAAATAAAATAAAAGCAGTCTACATAAATTCAAGAATCATCATCTATTTTTTAAATAACAACTTCCAATAGAATTAAAAAAACTTATTCCCGCATTACCATATACAAGACTGAAAAAATGCAGTTTGGGTCCATTAAAGTTATTGTCCTTCTTGCAACAAGTCTTCATTCGGATTATCGTTGTTTAAGAGATGCGAAGAAATTGAAAATACTGCATACTTTCTTCATACTTTTTCGCTAAACTGACTTTATTCCATAAGAAGGTGAATGCTCATGAAAATCTCCTTTAAGCTCGGACTATCTATATTTGTTTGCATTTTTTTGATGGAAACCGTTTCGATGATTTACTTGCATAATAAAGTGATCCATTCCCGTATCAATCAAGAATTGGAATCACTGAAGGCCCGTGGCAATAGTCATCGTGATGTGTTGGAAATCACGTATTCCGACTCTACCCTTAAGCATATCGGCCTGATGGAGTACCATACCGATACAGATGTCGTGATTACGAACACAAGGGGCGATATTCTGATATCTTCCGAAAAGGTAAATGGGGGAATGAAAAAAATCTTGGCAAAAAACATCCCGCAAGTTCCCCGAAAAGGTATGGTCATCCAATCAAGTTGGAAGGATGAAAGATATATAGCGACCATTACGCCATTTATCAGTGATAAAGAAAAAAAAGGCTATGTTTATATGTTCAAAGATACTAGGGAAGTTGAGGATTTAATTGCACAATTGAATAAGCATTTCCTTTTTGCGACTGCATTGCTCCTTTTCTTCATGCTTATCACCATTTATTTTCTATCAAAAGCTTTGACTAGACCGCTTATTTCAATGAAGGAAGCGACAACCAAACTCAGCAAAGGGAATTTTTCATTGGCAGTGCCAGTACGATCTCATGATGAACTCGGGGAGCTTGCCCAATCCATTCAAAGCTTGGCTAATGAATTGAACTATTTAAAGAAGGAACGCAATGAATTTTTGGCAAGTATCTCTCATGAACTGCGCACGCCGCTAACTTATATCAAGGGATACGCTGATATTGCCCGCCGGAAAGACTTGAATGCTGCCGAACGAACACGATACTTAGAGATCATCCATGATGAATCCGAACGATTAAACAGATTATTGGACGAACTATTCAATATGGCTAGAATGGATGTGAATACATTCACCATATCAAAAGAAACCGTCCAGCTCTCTTCATTCCTGCAAAACATTCATGAAAAAGTGCTGCCGGCTTTTACAAATGAAAGAATTCAATTGAATCTGGAATGTAAGGATGATTTATTTATAGATATAGATCCCTCACGGTTTGAGCAAGTCATTCTTAACCTGCTCGATAATGCGCTGAAGTACTCGAACGAATATACAGTCACCACCATCAAAGCCACTGAATGCCTTGGCAGGATTTCCGTCTCCATAATCGATCAAGGTGTTGGCATTCCCCCTGAAGATATCCCCCATATCTTTGACCGTTTATATCGTGTCGAGAAATCACGCGCCAGAGATACCGGTGGATTCGGATTGGGGCTCTCCATCGTCAAGCAATTAGTGGAGATACAAGGAGGGACCATTTCGGTTAAAAGCAACTTGGAGCAAGGAACGTGCTTCACTATCACATTTAAGGAGATTACAAATGAAGACAATAGTTCTGGTTGATGATGAACAGAGAATGCTTGATCTATTAGAGCTATACATTAAACCTCACGGATATACATGCATGAAGATGAAATCTGGACATGAAGCCTTACAGTTCTTATCGCATAAACATGCGGACATAGTACTTCTTGATGTAATGATGCCTAATTTGGATGGGTGGGAAACATGTGAAAGGATCCGTGCGTTTACCAACATTCCCATAATCATGCTCACCGCCCGGGATGCTGCACAAGAAATGGTGAAAGGGTTGAAAAAGGGCGCAGACGATTATATTACGAAACCATTTAATGAAGAAGTTTTACTTGCCAGAATCGAAGCAGTGACGCGGCGAGTGCATAATCAGGATGATACTGTGATTTTTAGAGGGCTAAAATTAAATGAATCCGCTTATGAAGCACATTATGATACAAAAACAATCCCATTGACACCAAAAGAGTTCTCACTGTTATGCTTGTTTTTAAAATCAACAGATCAAGTGTATTCCAGAGACCACCTGCTTTCGACCATTTGGGGATTTAAAACGGATACGGAAGATCGGACAATCGATTCCCATATTCGAAATATTAGAGAGAAATTGCGTCATGTCGGTTTTCCTGTAGATCAACACTTGAAAACGGTCTGGGGCATCGGGTATAAATGGAGTTCTGTGGATTGATATGAATTTCATTTCTGAGGCATTACTATCCAGCGGCCCTTTTTCCATTGCTGTAAGTTTAGTATTCAATATATTGATTAGCGTGCTTGGTTTTGTTCCAAGCGTATTCATCACGGCCGCCAATATCACCGTATTTGGATTTGAAAAGGGATTGATCCTTTCTTACATGGGGGAAATTGCCGGTGCAGTGGTCAGCTTTTGGTTATATCGAAAGGGCTTTCAAACATTCCAACCCAAGTTCATGAAGAACCGGTGGGTCATGAAGCTGCAAAAGTCACAAGGGTTTCATGCATTTTGGATGATCCTGATGCTTAGGCTCCTTCCTTTTATACCATCCGGCGTGATTAACCTTACAGCAGCATTAAGCAAGACGCGAATGATGATTTTCTTCCTCGCCACATCCATCGGAAAACTGCCTGCCCTCCTTGTCGAGGCGTATTCGGTGACACAAGTATTGAAGGCATCGGACGATATAAGGATTGTTTTGGTACTGTCGATTCTGGTAATTGCAGTCGTTTATTACTTTAATAGAAATAAGAAAAATGGAATGTAGTAATCTTCCCCTTTTTTCGGTTTTACATGCTCATTCTATTAAATTTTTTCAAGAATCGGTAACCCTTGGTCTCCAAGGGGCACCGACCAGATCCAGATGGCGGATGAGGCATGATCCCATTTTATCGGGAAAAGATATTCGACGAGTTCTTTGATTTATATCACTGTGCAGGGAACGGCTTCGAAGCCTTTTCATTAAAGTAGCAAAGGAATGACACCACGATGGATGGATCGAAATGCTTTCCTTTTTGTTCGTTTATGAAAGATAATGCCCGCTCCACTGACCAGGAATCTTTATACGGCCTTCTGCTGGTCAATGCATCGAATACATCCACAATGGCAACGATTCTAGCTTCCAATGGGATGTCCTCACCTTTCAATCGATGTGGATATCCAGTTCCATCCCATTTTTCATGATGATGGAGGATGATGTTTTCAGCCACTTCCAGGCTGCTGATCACATCATTGTTTATTTCCCTTGAAATCTTGTTCAAAATATCGGATCCCATTAACGGATGCATCTCGATGATTTTTCGTTCATAAGGAGATAACGGGCCAGGTTTGTATAATATCCCCTCTGGAATCTCCGCTTTCCCGATGTCATGTAGAATACTTGAATGGACGATATGATTCATATAGCTTTTAGATAGTTCCAGCTGGCATCTTCGATTATGAACGATAACTAGCTCCTCGGTTAGATTTTGAACTCTTAATAAATGTGCTTCAATGCCTGGATCACGGATTTCGCATGAAATGGCGAGTACCTTTAACAATTCCCTTTGAGTCTCTGCCCTTTTCTTTTCCGAAAGGTAGACCCCTTCTTTCAATTGTTCCAGTTCACGGAAAATCCCTACAAAATACCACTGATCCCCCAGAGGAATAGGGGTAATCGTAATCGAGGAATGCCAAATCTCACCCGATTTCTTTCGATTGGTGAAAACCCCTGACCAAGGATTCCCCTTCCTTAACTCATTTTTCAGGGATGTGTATGTACATAAAGGTGTTAACCCTGACTTCAAGAATCCAGCTTTGAACCCAATGATACTGTTCCTTGAATACCCTGTCGTCCTTTCATAATATGGATTAATATCAAGTATGCGATGATCTTGATCCGTAATGATGACGGCATCCCCCAATTTTAAATACCCTGCCAATTCGCATGGCAGCCTTGATTTCCCTTCCAAAAGCTATACCTCCAATAATCTGCTGGATTTCCAATTCTGTCTCTCGGTGTCACGGTAGGCTAAATGAACTATATTCGGATGATAAGGTATATAATACCATACAAGTTTTATATACAATAGTTACTAAGCATCGTTTTATGAGTGAGAGATTGAACACAAGTTTATGACTGTCCACCAGATATCGGCCTTGTCATTTTTTAAGCTTATTGCATGTCGAAGGGTAAATGGGTTCATTTCCGTGAATGTTACACTTATATAATGAGATAATGCCTATACTATCTTCCTGTTTTCTGGAAAAAAGAATGAATTTATTGTGTTTTAATGGTAAATTCCTTTATAATGCGCATTAGATGATTTTTTAGCATTGAATACGAGAGGAGACTGAAATATGAAGAAACTATTGTACCCAATCATCATTGGATTATTGGCAGTTGTTCTGACGGCTTGTGGTTCGAACGATGAAGCTGATAAGAAAAATGACGAGAAAGAGACTAAAACAACTGAGAAAGAAACGGCTAAAGCAACTGAGGAACAGCAAAAACAGATGGAAGAAATGCAGAAGAAACTAGACAAGCAAAAGGTGGATGAAAAGAAAACGGTGGCCATCGTCAATGACGAAAAAATTTTAGGTGCGGAATATAATACCGTGTTGTCCACCACACAAATGCAGATGCAGCAATTCGGACAAGACCCGACAACCAAGGAGGGAGCCAAACAAACTAAAGAGCAAACGCTCAACTCTTTAGTGGGACAAAAATTACTGCTTCAAGCAGCTGATAAAAAGGGCTACACAGCTTCCAAGGCCGAAATTGATAAGCAACTTGCGGAAATCAAAAAGCAATATGAGAGTGAAGAGAAATTCAAGGAAGCGATGAAGCAAGCAGGCCTGAGTTCGGAAACGCTGAATGCTCAGATTGCAGAGAACATCCCATATACAAAGTACGTTGAAAAAGAGATTAAAGTGGAAGAAGCAACTGATGAAGAAATCCAAAAGTATTATGACCAGGTTGCAGAGCAAGCTAAAACAAGCGGACAGAAGGTACAGAAACTCGAGGAAATGAAGCCGCAAATCAAGGAACAACTAGAGCAGCAAAAGAAACAAGAAAAGCTTGTGAAGCATGTGGAAGAACTTCAGAAAAATGCCAAGGTCGATATTAAGATTTAATGATGAAAAGAGCTGCCAATTATGGCAGCTCTTTCTTTATGGTCTTTGGTCCGCCTACTAACACCCAAGGCGTTTCATTTTTATTTATTCACCCGTTTTAGAGAAACGTGCAATTCTTTCTCCTATTTCATCACGAACACGTTGGAAGGTAGCCCATTTTTCTTCATCTGTTCCTTCCGCTCTTGCCGGGTCATCAAAGCCCCAATGTTCACGTCTCACATGCGTTGGCGTCATTGGACATTTGTCTGCCGCATCACCACATAATGTAACGACAAAATCGGCATTATTCAATATGTCAGGGTCGATGATATCCGATGTTTGATTGGAGATGTCCAATCCAACTTCATTCATCGCTTTTACAGCTTTTGGATTTAACCCATGGGCCTCGATTCCTGCGCTAAGCACTTGCCATTCGTCACCTAGATATTTCTTCCCCCATGCTTCAGCCATTTGGCTTCTGCATGAGTTCCCTGTACATAAGAAGTAAAGTGTTTTTTTAGCCATGCTGTTTCTCTCCTTTGTTTGTAGTAAGTGTTTAATGAATGATTTGCAGCCATATATATAAGCCGACCAATGTGATGAACAATGTTGGGATGGTTAAGATGATTCCCGTTTTAAAATAAGTTCCCCATGAGATTTTCACGCCTTTTAATGAAAGGACATGCAGCCACAATAACGTAGCCAAAGAACCGATAGGAGTGATTTTCGGGCCCAAGTCCGAACCGATGACATTTGCATAAATAAGGGCCTCCCTGATTGCGCCTGTTGTATGGGTGTCGGAAATGGCAAGGGCATCAATCATAACGGTCGGCATGTTATTCATAAGTGATGACAGAATGGCGGCGATGAAGCCCATCCCAATCGTTGCTACAAATAATCCTTGATCGGCGGTAACTTGGATTAAATCCGTTAATACATTCGTCAAGCCAACATTTCGCAGGCTATAAACCACTACATACATACCAATTGAGAAAAAGACGATTGCCCATGGTGCGCCTTTGATAACGGTTTTTGTGTTGACCGCTGGACTCCTTCTAGCCATCATGAGGAAGAAGATGGCGACAATGCCTGCAATGATGGATACAGGAACCCCAATGAATTCACTGGAAAAATAACCAACCAGCAATATTCCTAATACGATCCAGGACAACCTAAACATCCTGTGGTCTTGAATGGCTTCCGCTGGTTTTTTAAGCTGTGATACATCATAATTTTTCGGTATGCTTTTACGGAAAAATAGATATAAAACCAAGATGCTTGCTATAAGTGCAAAGATGTCCGGTACGATCATTCTGGAAGCAAACTCGGCAAAACCGATATTGAAAAAGTCTGCAGATACAATGTTTACAAGATTACTCACCACTAAAGGCAGTGAGGTTGTATCAGCAATGAACCCACTTGCCATGATAAAAGGGAAAATCATTTTATCACTAAATTTCAATGCCCGAACCATTGCTAATACGATTGGTGTGAGGATAAGGGCGGCTCCGTCATTCGCAAAAAAGGCAGCCACAAGAGCACCAAGGATACTTACATAGACAAACATCCTTACTCCATTTCCCTTGGCGGCTTTCGCCATATGCAGCGCTGCCCATTCAAAAAATCCTATCTCGTCCAAAATAAGCGAGATGATGATGATCGCAATGAAGGCGAGTGTCGCGTTCCAGACTATCGATGTCACGTCCATGACATCAGTAAAGTCCACCACTCCAACCAGTAAGGCCAAAACCGCACCGCCACAAGCTGACCATCCGATTGACAATCCCTTCGGCTGCCAGATGACGAGAATGAGTGTTAATAAAAAGATGATTACTGCCAAAATAACTAATCCCAATGAAGTAGTACCTCCTAGTTAGTCACAACAAATCCGTTTTCCTTGTGCTGTTAAGTTTTCTAATTTAAAGTTTTGACTTGGCAAGTCCTTGATGACCGTCTGAATAAATGTGTAATGGGAAGAAGACGGGTTTAACGAGTAAAAAACCCATTGTCCCCTCCTCGCTTCATTCACGATCCCGCTATCTTTCAACTTTCGTAAATGCTGGCTGATAGCGGGCTGGCTCATCTCGAATAGGTCCACAAATTCACAGACACAGCATTCATGCTCAGCCATGATCTTAATCATGGTCAAACGGGTTTTATCACCTAGTAATTTAAGAATGTTTGCCGTGGTTTCCAAATCCAACGCTTCATTCATAGCTTTTCATCCCTCCTAGCACAAAGTAAATAAGTATATGCTTATGTGATTATTCATCATCATTGTATAAGCATATTCTTATTTAATCAAGCATTAACTATCCAAAAAAATAATTTCAAAGTTTCCGCTTAAGAAGAAACTAGCATGCACTTCCCCTCGACTAGTGTGGGGAAATCTTTATCTAAAGACTCTATTTAGGGGTGTTGTTGATTTTCCTTATGTACTAATAGGACAGGTCAGTTTAATAAAAATGAAAGAGATGCTTATTAAGTCAGCATCTCTTTTTATGTATTACCAATTTTCAGCGTGTTTTTGTATGAGTTCAATCATCCGAATTATAGAAGGAGAAAGCCATTTATCCTTATGATAAGTCAAATATGTTGATATAGAGGAATGGTGTTGTGGAATAATTTCACCTTTTAGTTTATTGCTTTCTAATTCTTCTTTGACCGAAAAGTAAGGAACTAGTGATATTCCTAAACCACTTTTAACGCATTGTTTTATTGCTTCTATACTTTGGAATTCTAAACTTTCTGTTACGTTCATATTCTGATGGCGAATATATTCATCAAAAACCGATTTATAACTACATCTAGATTCGGAGTACAGTGCTGTTTGAGATAACTCTTTTACATCTAGAGGGCTGATTAAAACCATTCTTTCTCTTATAAGTTTTTCAGAGTAAAGTTCTTCTTGTCTCCAACCATCTTTTTCTAATAATAAGGCAATGTCAACTTCCCCATTTTGAAGGCTTTTTGTAACATCATAATTTTCAAGTGATTTCAATGAAAGCTTCACTTTAGGATATTTCGTTTTATATTCGAGAAGAAGCGACGGAATTCTACAAATCGTTAAAGATTCAGAAATCCCTAAAGTTAAAGCTCCTTGTGGCTCTTTGTCAATATTTAATGACTGATTATATAGTTCAATGATCTTGGTGGCATAAGACAAAAATTCATTTCCATAGTGAGTTAATATAACTTTCTTTCCTAAGCGATCAAATACTGGTCTACCTAATTCCTTCTCCAATTCTTTGATGTGAGTAGTAATGGAGGATTGTGCATAACCAAGATGTTCTGCCGCCTTATTAAACCCACCTTTTTGTACTATTGTTTTAAAAGTAATCAATTGACGGAGCTCCATTTATAATTATATCTCCTTATGTTCAATTTTTTTGAATTAAATTATCTAATATATCAATTTTACTAAATCAAATAGAGGATTTAAACTAATATCAAACAGTTGTTAAATCAAATACTAATCAGAATGCAAAAATAGGAGGCAAACATCATGTCGGATATAAATTCATTATTTGAACCATTTAATATAGGAACAATTACATTAAATAACCGAGTGGGCGTGGCACCAATGACGCGTATTAGTGCTACTGAAAAAGGTTTTGTCACGGATAAAATGATTAAGTATTATAGTTCCTTTGCTGAAGGCGGGTTTGGGCTCATTATTACTGAGGGAACCTATATTGATGATAAGTATAGTCAAACTTACGATTTTCAGCCAGGTATTGCTTTTGAAGAGCAAGCACAAGAGTGGAAAAAAGTTGTTAATGCCGTTCATTCTGCAGGATCAGCAATCTTTATGCAGTTACAACACACTGGGCCATTATCCCAGGGAAATCGATTCACTGATGAAACAGTCGCTCCCTCTTCTATTCAACCAAAAGGAGAACAGCTAAAATTTTATTTAGGTGAAGGACCATTTCGATTACCTAGAGAAATAACAAAAGAAGAATTAGCCTATGTTAAAAGCAGTTTTGTTGAAGCTGCAAAACGAGCTAAATCCGTTGGCTTTGATGGGATAGAACTACATGGAGCAAATGGTTATTTATTAGATGCGTTTCTAACGGAATATACAAACCAACGTACTGATGCTTATGGTGGCACAACAGAAAACAGAGTTAGGTTATTAGTAGAAATAATTAATGAAGTTAGAAAATCGGTAGGAGAAGACTTCACTATTGGTATTAGGATTTCACAATCAAAAGTGAATGATTACTCCTATCATTGGTCAGGCAAAGAGCAGGACGCCGCAATTATCTTTGGAGCATTAGGAAAAACAGGTCTTGATTATATTCATGTAACAGAATATAAAGCATGGCAGCCAGCATTTGAAACAGGAAAGACCTCACTCGTAGCACTTGCCAAAGAGTATAGTCAATTACCTATAATCGCAAATGGAAAGTTAGAGAACCCAGAAAGAGCTTCTGAAATGATTAATAATGGTCATGCTGATATTATAACTTTAGGCAAAGGAGCATTGGCTAATCACGACTGGGTAAAGAAAGTGCAAAATGAAGAACCTTTAGAAGCGTTCGATTCGGAAAAAGTAATACACCCAACTGCTGTTATTAAAGATTTCGAATTGTAGATGAAAAAATAATATGTTCAACAGCGCCTTTCCAAAACTAATTTAATACTGCATCTCGAAATAAAAAGTATCCATATTAAAAGACCAGCCTGACTTCAGGCTGGTCTTTCATTTCATTTACAACAAGATTTATTTTTAATTTCCAATCTCACTGGAACGGGACTGCCACAGCAAGAACCATCCTTAGTTTCAGTTGCTGGGGTATCAGAGTCGCAGGAGCTAGATGTCAGGTTCACACTGCAAACTCCTGTTTCAGGGAGTTCCAAATGTACTTCTTTTGCTCCCTCTACATCCCCTGTGAGATAAGCCACCACGGAACGGACTTGTTCGTAGCCTGTCGCCAGTAAGAATGTAGGTGCTCTTCCATAACTCTTCATGCCAACAATGTAGAAGTTCTTTTCAGGGTGTCGTAATTCTTGTTCACCATGCTGCCGCACCGTTCCGCAGCTATGAATATTGGGATCAATTAGCGGAGCAAGCGCTTCTATACTTTCCACAGCTGAATCAAGGTTTATCCTTATTTCATTTAAAAAGGATGTATCGGGTCTAAAACCCGTACTCACAACGATTTCATCGATCTCACCGATTGTGGTTTCTTCTCCGTCAAGTTCCCCCACAACAGTGATTTTGCCGTTTGTTGGATACACTCCGTCTATATGAAAGGGGGTGAGAATATTGATTCGCCCAGACTCCACTAATTGTTGAATTCTAACTCCCAATTCTCCACGAGCGGCCAAGCCGTCGTATTCTTGTCCACCGTACACTTCATGGATTTGTTTTTTACGAAGAACCCAGTAGATCTTGGTATCCGGAAACTTTTGCTGTAAGGTTGCGAGATCTAATAGGGCATTTATTGCAGAATGTCCGCTCCCGATCACCATGATCGATTTATTTTGATATCTATTTTCCAATTGGACGACGTTTGGAATGCCATAGTGGATTTGATTGTGTAATTTTCTCTCGGCATTCGTCCAGATACCATTGGAAAGGATAGGGTTCGGATTGCTCCAAGTACCTGATGAATCAATAACAGCCTTCGCTTCAATGACTGTTGTGTCACCATTCACTTCTACATAGAGTTGAAAGGGAACCGTGTCCCGCTTTCCTGTTTTCAATTTATCGTGAGCCTTTTTGGCAACACCGACTACTTTTGCTTGTAATAAGATGTTTTCATTAATTTCCGGAAGGTTACTTAGCGGCAGAAGGTATTCTTCCACCAATTCGCGACCTGTTGGCAAAGCTTCTTGGTTGGGTGAAGTCCACCCAGACTTCTCAAGTAATGCCTTTGCTGTTTGATCGATGTTATACTGCCATGGGGAAAACATTCTGACGTGTCCCCACTCCAGCATGCTGGAACCAACCGAATCCCCCGCTTCCAATACGATAAACTTCTCTCCTTTTTTCAGTAAGTGAGCGGCAGCGGCAAGCCCTACAGGACCCCCGCCTATAATGGCTACCGGCAATCCTGTTTTATCAAATTGATCCATCATTATTCCCTCCTATATTAAAAGTTGTAAATTGCAAGTATTATTGAAAATTATACTACCCCCAGGGAGTAGTACAGCATACGGAAGACTTCAGCATTTTATCATTAAGCAATTTCAGCGAACGCACGACGGATTCCTTTTCAAACTCATTCATTGTCTTGAAGATTTCATTCAAGTAATCATTCATTTGCTGATCGACTAATTGATTGACCTTCATTCCTTTATCGGTCAGAGAAAGAATAGAAATTCTCCGATCTTGAGCATCTTGTGTTTTTGTGACTAAATTCAATTTTATTAAGGATTGGATTTGTCGGCTGAACGTCGTAATGTCCGTTCCCAATGTTTCTGCAATTTGCTGGATGGAAGAGTTGTTTTGTCGGTTTATTTCATACAGGATATGGCTTTGAACGAGAGAAATTTCAATTCCATCTGCACTGCAGCAATTTTTATTCAATAATCCAAAGCGCCTAGTCAAGAGTTGGAAGAGACCTCTAAGGTTTTCATTTTCCATTACTGTCACCTCACTTTATTTATACGCTAGTTATTTGCAATTTACAACTATTTGATTCAACTATTTTTTCATTTATCCTTTTAGCTTATTAAAAGCTGCCATGAAATTTCGGTGAGTTTGCTCTCCATAATAACACGCTTCACCTTTAAAAAAGTTTGTTTCAATGAATTCTTTTGCCTTTCCCACCATAGGTTCACGAGAAGCTAAAACCAGCTTGAAATAAGCATCAAAATAACCAACAGACAATACGCTTGAATGGTTTACTGTCATAATCCCTCCTACCATCCTAATTGTTTAAAGTAATTTCTCCATAGCCATCACATCGACAAATTCCCCGTCTAAAATTCCCTGGTTCCTAAACACTCCCACTTCGCGATACCCCCGTTTTTTGTACAATCCTTGACCAATCTGGTTAAAGGGAAATGTGAATAACACAATTTTATTGAAGTCATTTTCTATTGCGAGCTTTTCGATTGATTGCAGCAATAAACCTCCAATCCCTTTTCCTCGATGACCTCTTGAGATATAAACGGATAAATCGGCAACCCCATTATAAGCACTACGATTGTTATATTGATTCAAAGAAGCCCATCCAACGATTTCCCCTTCTTGTTCAGCGACAATTACCTTAAATCGACCGCTGTGTTTGGCGAACCACTCCTCCATGTAGGCTTGATCCTTCAGTTCCGTTTCTAACGTGGCAATTCTATCCTCAATCCCTTGATTATAAATTTCTTTGACCGAGCCCATGTCTGTTTCGATCGCTTCCCGAATTATCATATCTTTCCCCCTTCATTTGCCACATGAGTTTTTCAATATTCTATAGTTGATTTATAACATTAATAGTTGCAAATTATAAGTATTATAAATTTTATGCAAAGTAGCCTTAACGAATAATAGAGCTTGAAACAAGAAAACTGCCGAGTGACCGGCAGTTTTTTCAGCTTTATAAATATTTCCGGTGAATACCTTTTCCATCATAGGAAAACAGGACTTCTTTTCCTTCCATGACTGATTCCATATGCACGGGGCGGCCCCAGAGCTGATAGATATATGGCATGACTTTTTCGAGATATTTCAGATCCAGTTCAATATCTTCATACCAATGCTTTAGATAAAGTTCCCCATTGCGCATGAAGTCCCCATCATTTACTGTGATATAGGGGAAACCGCCGTTAACCCTCATACTGACGAGTTGATCACGAACATGTTCCCATGCCTTATCGACGATTTTATAATCCTTGCCCTGCTTTTGGAATAAGTACATATCCTCCCGCATGACCAGATCTTTCGTCAAATAATTGCGGAGAAAGGAAATATCAGATTCGATTTCCCTGACTTCGAACATCTTTTCCCGGCCAGATCCAGGCTTGACGCCCAGCCTGATCATTTCTTCGGTTGGATTATCATAGCGTTCTTCAATATCTTCAAGCACTTTCAAGCCGAGATAATAAGGATTGATACTGGTCCGTGATGGCTGAACGACCCCTGCGTTCAGTTTCGCGAATTCAATGGCTTCCCCTGAGGATAGATCCAATTCACGGATTATGCGCTGATGCCAGTAGGATGCCCAGCCAAGATTCCAATAAAGCGGTTCGATCCTAACAATTTAAATAAAAGAGAGAAGGGAAATTATTCACTAAAATGAACAACTCCCCCCTCTTCTCTTTACCTAAGTATTAGCAACAGTTGCTACCTCCAATTAAAACTAAGCCTACACCATCTTGGTTTTCTTCTTTGTCTAATGTGAATTCCTCAGTTGAAGCAATTTGAGAATCTACTGCCACTTTAATTCCATTAATGTTCTGGATAACATCTGTTTCTTGTGGGGCATCTAAAGACAATGCCATTTGAGGGCCGCAACAACCTGCAACCGAGTATAGACGAATTCCTTCTGCACCATTTTCATTTAACACATTTTCTAAAAGTTGTTTTGCTTCATCTGTTATCCTCATATTAATTCCTCCCCTTTTCTTTTATGCATTAGGAAATATTCTTTTTAATGCATCCTTCATTTCTGGTTTTACCTTAATTTTAGGACGTGCGGTTTTAGCTATTTCTTCCGCTTCTTCAATCGTCGTTGCCTTTCCTAAGGATAACAACGTTCCAACCGCTACGGTTCCCGTGCGATTGCTTCCTCCAGCACAATGAAAATACACTTTCTTTCCTTCATTATATGCTTTTACGACATGATCGATTGACTTTTTAATAGATTCATCTTGATGTTCAGCATCATCTACAATTGGACTATGCAGGCTATTATTTTCAGCTTCGTCAGGTGCTTCTGCACGCAAATCAAAAATAATATCTGCCTTCTCATTTTCCATCATGTCTTTTACATCATTTGCTCCACCTATGAAGATGCGATCTTTAATTAATTCATGATAATTCTTTGCGGTCATTATATCCATCCTCCAATTAAAGTGACTTACTCCACTCATGTACGACTTATCAATTAGTTAATGTAATCTTTCAGCTTTTCATACCCAATCTTTTCCTCATGCATCCAAGGGATGATTACACATTTCTCAGATGACTTTTCTTTAACTTCATGAATCCATGCTTTTTCTGACATTGCTTTCCCGCTTAATACAGGGTCAACCGTATTTGTAGCATATAGACTCTGATTAATCACCCACCACTGTGGATTGATATTCGCCCTTCTTAAATCATCTTGTAATCGGGATGCTTCTAACACGGGTGTGGCTTCGGCAAGTGTGACGATCACGACGGCAGTTTCTTCTGCATTCCTAATTTGAGGAAGTAATTTTGTTACACTCTCAGGGACTTCACCCGTTGACTTCGCAATCTCTTTACTATAAGACTGTGCAGCATCCAATAATAAAAGCGTGTGACCCGTTGGCGCCGTATCAATGACGACCATTTCATTTTCTGATTTAGCGACGACTTCAGCAAAGGCTCGGAATACAGCTATTTCCTCCGTACAAGGTGAATTAAGATCTTCTTCTAAATAAGCGAGTCCTTCTTCATCTAAATCTTTCCCTGCTTTTGATATAACATCTGCTTTGTATTTTTCGACTTCAACTTTTGGATTAATGCTGCTAATCGTTAAGTTTTGATTAAATTGATCATTTTCGAATTGGTAATGTAAGTGACCAGCAGGATCAGTAGTCGTTAAGTGCACACGATGTCCCTTTTCCACTAACCCAACCGCAATCGCAGAAGCAACCGTTGTCTTTCCTACTCCTCCTTTCCCCATTGTGAAAATTAGCTTCGTACCATTAGATGAGAAATCATTAATCATTTCATTCAATCTTGGAAGACGTACATTTTCATGTTCCAGTTTCACCATTTTTGATGACACCGAGTAGTGTTTAAATAGATCTCGTAGATTTCCCACCCCTGTTAAGGAATAGGAAACAAACGGTAACGAGTATACAGCAATCTGTTTTAAACGGTCTGGTATGTGCTGTAATGCGTTTCGTTGTCGGTGATAAAAGGCGGATGACACTTCATCCTCTTCAAGGTGTGTTTGAAGAAGACCATTCACGATAAGTATTTGGTTTTTCACGCCAATCTCTTTGAGTTCTTTTGAAGCACGGTCTGCTTCAAAAAGGGATGAATCATCAGGTCTTGTTACTAGGATTAAAGTGGTTTTACTTGGATTGGATAGGACCTCTACGGTTTTTGCATAAAGATCTTTCTTATCCGACAATCCTGATAATGGCCCTAAGCATGACGCACCATGCGTGCTTTCTTCCAGGAATCCATTCCATGCCGTTGGCAGCTGCAAAAGTCTCAGCGTATGCCCAGTTGGGGCCGTATCAAAGATGATATGGTCATACTGATTGACTATATCAACATTGGTCAGCAGATTTGAAAATTCATCAAATGCGGCAATCTCCACCGTACACGCTCCTGATAATTGTTCTTCCATGGTGGCCACAACAGAGTCAGGAAGGATTCCTTTATATGGACCCACAACCTTGTCACGATATGCTTTCGCTGATGCCTCAGGATCTAAATTACTAGCATATAAATTTCCAACACCAGGTACGGCTATGGGTGAATTGGTTAACGCTATTCCAAATACATCTTGTAAGTTGGAAGCTGGGTCTGTGCTGATGAGCAACACCTTTTTCCCACTATCGGCTAATGCAATGGCGGTCGCACTAGCTGTGGATGTTTTTCCTACCCCACCTTTTCCCGTTAAAAATAAAAAGGGCGTATGAATGGCATTCTTCGGGTTGAAGGATTGAAACATACTTTTACCTTCTTTCTTATTTCAGTTGATTTAAATCAATGGAAAGACGAGCTTTTGGCTTTTCATTTAACTCTTCAGGTTTTACTTCAAACCATTTCCCAAACTCTTCGTTCGTTGGATAACTTCCCTCTTTTACAATCTGATTATTGACTAAAATAATTGGCAAGACGTCAGGTCCTTTTTCATGTAAAGCTTTATTAATCTCAGGGTTGTCTGCGAACTTAGCTGGCTCATTGGTTAATTGATAACGTTTGATATCAAACCCCTTTTTCTCCAAAGAATAAATAGCGGATGCCACCCTTGTTAATTCAGGATCCACACTCGGTCCACATACGCCAGTTGAACAACACATGGCAGGGTCAAAGATTTCCACTTTCATCATTTGTTCTCTCCCCCTCATATATAATCATTTACTTATACCATGGATAAAAGGAAAGCCGAGAGATCACTCGCGGCTTTTCAATTTTATTTATACGCCCGTTTTAGAGAAACGTTCAATTCTTTCTCCAATTTCATCACGAACACGTTGGAAGGTCGCCCATTTTTCTTCATCGGTTCCTTCCGCTCTTGCTGGGTCATCAAAGCCCCAATGTTCACGTCTCACATGCGGTGGCGTCATTGGACATTTGTCTGCCGCATCACCACATAATGTGACCACAAAATCGGCATTATTTAAAATGTCAGGGTCAATGATATCGGAAGTTTGATTGGTAATATCCATTCCAACCTCGTTCATCGCTTTAACAGCATTCGGATTCAAGCCATGTGCTTCGATTCCTGCACTTAGCACTTGCCATTCGTCTCCTAGATATTTCTTACCCCATGCTTCAGCCATTTGGCTTCTACAAGAGTTACCTGTACATAAGAAGTAAAGTGTTTTTTTAGACATGTTATTTCTCTCCTTTATGAGTAAATGATGTGTTTAGTGAATAATGTTCAACCATATATACAAGCCAACTAATGTAATGAACAATGTTGGGATGGTTAAGATGATACCCGTTTTAAAGTAGGTTCCCCATGAGATTTTCACGCCTTTTAATGAAAGGACATGCAGCCACAATAAGGTAGCCAAAGAACCTATCGGTGTAATTTTTGGACCCAAGTCCGAACCGATGACATTTGCATAAATCAAGGCTTCTCTTATGGCACCTGTTGTATTCGTGTCGGAAATGGCAAGTGCGTCAATCATGACCGTCGGCATGTTATTCATAAGCGATGAAAGAATAGCGGCGATGAATCCCATCCCGACAGTAGCCGCGAATAATCCTTGATCAGCCGTTACTTGTATAAGGTCGGCTAAAATGTTCGTCAATCCAACGTTTCTCAATCCATACACCACGACATACATTCCAATGGAGAAGAACACAATCGCCCATGGTGCGCCTTTTACAACAGTTTTGGTATTAACAGCTGGACTCCGTCTTGCCATAAACAAGAAGAAAATGGCGATAACACCTGCAATGATGGATACAGGAATGCTGAAAAATTCACTGATAAAATAGCCAACCAGCAGAACGCCTAAAACAATCCCAGACAAGCGAAACATTTTCACATCCCGAATGGCATCGACTGGCTTCTTCAATTGAGCCATATCATAATTCTTCGGAATGCTCTTTCTGAAGTACAAATATAATACCAGGATGCTAGCTGCTAATGAAAACAGGTTGGGAACAATCATTCTAGAGGCGAACTCAATAAACCCGATATCAAAAAAGTCAGCAGAAACAATGTTGACCAGATTACTTACCACAAGCGGTAAGGATGTAGTGTCCGCAATAAACCCACTCGCGATGATAAATGGGAAGATCATTTTCTCTTCCAACTTCAAGTTTCGAACCATCGCCAATACAATCGGAGTTAAGATGAGCGCGGCTCCGTCATTTGCAAAGAACGCAGCGACTAGAGCACCGAGAATACTCACATACACAAACATCCTTACTCCATTTCCCTTGGCCGCTCTAGCCATATGTAGAGCTGCCCATTCAAAGAAACCAATTTCATCTAAAATCAAAGAAATAATGATAATAGCAATGAACGCCAACGTCGCGTTCCATACAATACCCGTAACTGTAATTACATCGTTGAAGTCAACAACCCCAACGAGTAAGGCAAGTACCGCACCCCCGCATGCTGACCAGCCGATTGACAATCCCTTGGGTTGCCAGATGACGAATGTCAACGTCAGCAAAAAGATGATACTAGCTAATATAACTGTACCCACTTATGTTATCCTCCTCGTTAGTCACAACAAATTCGTTTTCCTTGTGCTGTTAATTCTTCTAATTTAAAGTTTTGACTTGGCAAATCCTTGATAACCGTTTGAATAAATGAGTAATAAGCGGATGTTTGATTTAACGAGTAAAATATCCATTGTCCCCTTCTCGCTTCATTCACAATTCCGCTATCTTTCAACTTTCGTAAATGTTGGCTAATAGCAGGTTGGCTCATATCAAACAGGTCTACAAATTCACAGACACAACATTCATGTTCAGACATAATTTTCACCATCGTCAAACGTGTTTTATCACCTAAAAGTTTAAGAACGTTTGCCGTAGCTTCTATATCCAACGCTTCATTCGTTTGCATGTTATCCCTCCTAGCCTAATCGAATATATAATTAAATGCTTATGTGGTTATTCAATATCATTGTATAAGCATATTCTTATTTAATCAAGGATTAAATATTCAACAAAATAATTTTTAATTTTAGTCTAGCTTAATTGATTACTTTTTCTCTAGGTACTGGTAAAATTTACTTACTACCATGTATTTAGGGAACGAGGAATGTATATGGGGAATAAATCCGAGAAATTCAAACAGATCGTTATCATTGCTTTTTTGAGCTTATTGATTGTTTCTCCCCTTATTTTACATCCAATCATTACAGCTAAATTAGAAGAAAGGAACGTCTATAACAAGGCTCTTTTGGCCCTAGAAGAACCTGACTATGTGTTAGCTTTGCATTATTTTGAAAAGGTTGCTGATTATAAGGATTCTAGAAAAAAGATGGATACGATTTATCTTGAAATATCTAAACTTGTTCCAGAAATGATTGAAAAAGAAATGTTTTACGAGGGATATTATTTAGATGAGTATATAGAATTCCTATTGAAAGTACCGAAATATGAAAAACAAGCTGAGGAAATGAAGGCAGCTGCGGCATTGGCTGAAGCAAAACATTTAAATAAAGTACGAGGTAAATTGAGTGTGACGGTTCCTTACGAAGGAATGTCTGAAAGCGATATTCGATTTTCTTCCTGGGGAGAACCGACAGAAATAAATAAAGAGGTAAACTATGATTCTTTAAGGGATGATAGAAGAGTTAAACATTATAAATGGGTTGAAAAAGATGAGTTGGGAAGGACCCGTACCATAAAAACGTTAATGGTTAAGCAAGGAGCAGTATGGGGAGAACCAGTGGTTAGCCGTTATTATCAGAATAACTAGGGTTGAATCTGGCAGTAAACGCACAAAAGAGATCCACTATCTATATTAGATTGAAGATCTCTTTAACTTATAGTGAGTTAATTTAAGGAGTAAAAACGATTGTTTCTTTATATTTTCTTCCTGATGCTTTCTTGCCATTTTTTAATGTAACAGGTCCCTCTTCCCAAGTTACAACACATTCCAATTCTTCTGTTTTTTCCTTAACTAGAAAGTTTGTGAAACTAAAGGTTTGGCCAGTGTTCATTATCTCATTCTCCACTTGTGGTGCTAGCCCAAACATTTTCTTGTTACTTGGTTCATTTCTAAAAGCCTCAATATTAACGTTGTATGCTTTATTGCCTTGGTTAGTCACCGACAAGCTATATACTTCGTATTTCCCTTTTTCACTTTGTGCGAAGTGTTTATCTTTGGATGGTTCCAGCAATTCAACTCTCCACTGTTCCGTTTCTTTAGCAGTCGGAACTTTCATTTCAGCTTTTACATGCATTGAAAAAAAGAATGTACATAATAACGAGGTCAACATAATTGCACTTTTCAAAAATTCCACCTCCATATTTTGTTATACATTTAATATCACCATACATGAATGAACTATCCATGATTAAGGGTGAGCCTTGAACAAAATATCGGCAGAACCTTAGAAGTTTTTTAGGAATTTATTAATGTTGGTGGATGAGTCATGGCTGCGTTCAATTTGGTGAATCGCCGATTCTTGCGATTCATCAGTATCGTCGCATAAGGCATATAGTTAACAAATAAAAAAAGACAGTTTACCACGCTGCCTCTTTTTGTATGGGTTAAAGAAAACGCAGAATTATTTCATCTTATCTAGTGAAATTATTCTATGTTTTAATTCTGAATTCATATCTAAAACACCTATCACAATTTGATTATCTTCCGTCAATGTTATGTATCTGAAATAATCATCATCAGAAATCAACAAATCGGTGTCATTCGTCGTTTTTTCCATTTTGGCAAATACATCTACTGTGTACTCAAGGTGAAAAAAATCATCAAATCCCTTGCTTGAGCTACCTACCCAGGTATACAGAAAATCTTTCAGTGTGATTTGTTCAATTCCCGATAATTGTTTCTTAAATTTTAACTTATCTACTGTTACGCTTATCATCTTTCATCACTCCTTAACGAGTCTTAATTATATATATTGAAGTCTCCTCCAACAATGCTATTTGCGTAACAATCCGTTTACAGTTTAGTTACTAAGGGGCAGGTTTGTTGAAGAATAATATCCATATTCTCCCTAAAGACTAAATGATTATTTTCTGATAAAATGATGTGAATTTGAGGGCCGCAACAACCTGCAACCGAATATAGACGAATTCCTTCTGCATCATTTTCATTTAAAACATTTTCTAAAAGTTGTTTGGCACCCTCTGTAATTTTCATATTAAATCCTCTTCATTTCTGGTTTCACCTTAATTTTAGGACGTGCGGACTTAGCCATTTCCTCTGCTTCTTCAATGGACTTTGCCTTTCCTAAAGTCAACAAGGTTCCAACCGCAACGGTTCCTGTGCGATTGCTTCCTCCAGCACAATGAAAATACACTTTCTTTCCTACATTATAGGCTTTTACGACATGATCGCTTGACTTTTTTCTTGATGTTCTGCATCATCCACGATGGGACTTTACACACGGTTATAATCATTTCCTTCATGGGCTCCTGCACGTCAATCAATAATAAAAATGATTTTCTCAGTAATTGTCGGGTGCCATAAAAATAACTTCATCTGCGTTTTCTGAGAAATGTGAACCCTTTGATTTCTCATTTTATTATGTTTATAGTTACATAGTAATCCATAAAAAAAATTAGAGGATAGGGGATATTATGATTACGAGAGAACAACTTGAACATAACCAAGTTTGGCTATATATCATTGTATTAGTGATAGCAGCTGGATTTGGATTAATGGCTCCTGATGTTGGAGGACAGTTAGATATTACGATTTCTTTCGTCATTGCACTTTTAATGTATAGCATGTTTTCACAGATTCCATTTGTATCTTTAAAAAAAGCACTTGGAAACCGTCGTTTTATAGGGGCTTTATTAACGGTTAACTATATTGCAGTGCCGAGTGTGGTATGGCTTCTATCAAAGTTACTCCCAGACCATCCACCATTGTTACTTGGGATTTATTTAGTTTTACTGACCCCATGTATTGACTATGTCATTGTTTTTACATCACTAGGTCGCGGAAATGAAAAGCTGATACTGATGGCAACACCGATCCTCTTCATTACGCAAATGCTCCTGTTACCTTTGTATTTATGGGTGTTTATGGGGGAGGAAGCAGCAGAAATAGTGGAACCAGGTCCATTCCTTGAAGCCTTTTTCGGTCTCATCGTTATTCCACTTGGAATCGCTATTGCCATTCAGCTATTCGCAAAAAAGGCACCTGTCGGCAATAGAATATTAGATCTATCAGCATGGCTCCCTGTTCCGTTCATGGCACTTACTCTTTTTGTTGTCGTAGCGTCTCAAATTGGCAAATTATCTACCTACATAGACCAAATCATCCAGGTCATTCCGATATATATTGCTTTTATGATCATCATGCCGATAATTTCTCGATTCATTGCTAAGTGGTTTAAGCTCGATACAGGATCAGGTCGTGCCCTTATTTTCAGTGGATCAACTCGCAATTCGCTTGTGGTTCTTCCTCTTGCCTTAGCTTTGCCCGATGAATTAAGTACGCTGGTAGCAGCCGTCATCGTCACCCAGACAATCGTCGAGCTTGCAGGTGAACTGGTTTACATTCGGATCGTACCTAATCTACTCTTGCGTGAAAAATAAGCCTAGATCCTTTTGATTTGTAACAAAAAAGCCGATTCCTTCATATAAGGAATTCGGCTTTAACATTAAATAAACCTAACCATCAACTACAAGTACCATCCGATTTGACCTTTGTAAGACACTCTGACCATGTAAGACATGTACACTTTAATCCATTTTCTAAAATACCCAACATGGTGTTAATTTGTTTCTTCTTTTCCTCTAACTCCGAACGCTTTTTGTTTGCCATCTGTTTCCATCTCTCTGATGGGGAAACGGTAATATCGAACCCCTCCAAGAGGACCGTAATTTCTTGGTTACTGAATCCAGAAAGCTGGGCCGCTTTAATAAACCTTAATCGGTCTAAAATCTCTATGGTATAACGTCTTTGTCCATTCACTCTTTCAGTAAATGGTATCAATCCAATCGATTCATAATAACGAATGGCTGAAGGATTTACTTCAGCTTTTTTTGCTAACTCCCCAATCGAAAGAGTAGCATCCATAATAAGCACCTCTTCTACTCTTGACTTAAAGCTTACTTTAACTATTATACTTAAAAATGAATTAAGAATGGAGGATTTTAAATGAGAACTTTTTTTGCTGGAATTGGAGTAGTGGGCTTATGTGCACTCTGTTGTTTATTTCCTTCCCTTTTCGTTGCCGCAACAGCTGGAATAGTAGGAATTGGTCTTGGTTTTTGGAAATGGGGAGTAGTACTGATTTCTTTATCAGTAGCTGTTTTTCTATTTATGAAAAAAAACCGTACCTGTAATACAGATACTGGGTGTAATTGTTCCTCGGGGTCTTGCTCCCACAAAAAATGATTTAAAGGAGTCTTTATTATGACAGATTGCAATTGTAAAAGTTCATCGGAGATCGCATGTAAAATTTCAGTTTTCAATCCAGAGGAGAAATCTCGTTATGATATAATTCGAAAGGATTTGACTACCAACTTATCCTTCGAAAAAACCACTTCTGGCTATACATTTCATTTCCCCAATAAGCCTTCCCTGTTAATAAAAATTGTCGAATGGATTTCTTTTGAAAATCGATGTTGTCCATTTATTAGTTTTTCATTACATGTTAGTGGTGAATCAGAGATGATAAAGGTAGAACTAAAAGGGAATGAAGCAGTCAAGCATCTCTTAAAAGAAGAATTTCACTTAGACTAATAACTCCCCTAGACCATTAAGGTTTAGGGGAGTTTGCTATTTTTATTCTTAAACTGAAACTAGAGGAAAGTACAAGCGTTGCTTTTTCTAATGGAGGTAGAGACAGGTCAACGATCATTATTTGATATTAGAGATTCATTCTATTTCACTATAAGAACAGGACACTTAACTCTTTTCACCACTTTATGACTTACACTGCCCAATACCATCTCTTGTAATGAATTTAGTCCTCGGCTACCTATAATCACCAAATCAAACTTCCCTTTATTGGCATATTCGACGATGGTTGGACCTGGTTCTCCTCGTAAAACCTTAAAAGTGTATGACACATTATTGGTTTTCAACCGTTCTTCAATAGGCAAAAGTTTCTTTCGTCGGGAAAGTTCTAATTCTTCTTTTCCATAGGAATGAAGAACTTCGTCCTTTGCCTTAGAAAAGTCAACTACATATACCAATACAATGGTACAATTTTCAATCAAAGAAGCAATCTTAATTGCTTCTTCCGTTGCCCGCAATGAATGTTCCGACCCATCTACCGCTAATAAGATGTTTCTATACATATTTTTGCTCCTTTTCTTAAATTAATGTGATGATAATTTAGGATTGGTTTGATTATATATAGCTAACTTTTCCACTAACCTTTTACTAGCTGAATCTAACCCTTTAATGGTTACATTATTATTATTCTCACGATATTTTAGGACCACTTTGTCGATGGCTCCTACGGCTGAATCATCCCAAATATGTGCATTAGAAAAATCAATTATGATATTTGTATTTTGGACGCTAAAATTAAAGGACTCTACAAATCCTTCAACAGATGCAAAAAACAATTGACCTTCAACCTCAAAAATTTTATCTGAATCATTAAGTCGTTCTTTTACTTTTATGGTTGAAATTTTTGCAACAAAGAATATTGCGCTTAAAATAACCCCTGCAATAACACCTTTTGACAAGTCATGCGTTGCAACTACGATTATGACGGTTACCAACATGACTACTGCATCACTCTTTGGTGCTTTTACTAAATAGGTAAACGAAGACCAGTCGAATGTTCCAATAGACACCATAATCATGATACCAACGAGAACGGGCATTGGAATTTGTACAACTAGATCTCCCAAAACAATAATTAAAAAGATTAAAAACAAGCCAGCAGTAAGGGTAGAAAGTCTTCCACGCCCTCCTGATTTCACGTTGATTACAGACTGTCCAATCATGGCACAACCCGCCATACCTCCAAAAAATCCAGTAATGATATTGGCTATCCCTTGTCCTCTGGATTCTTTGTTCTTTTTACTTTCCGTTCCTGTCATATCATCAACGATGGATGCTGTTAATAAGGACTCTAATAAGCCCACAATAGCTAACGCGATTGAGTAAGGAAAGATAATTTTTAGGGTTTCAAAAGAAAATGGTACGTCAGGAATGAAAAAAGAGGGCAATGATTGTGTGATAGCACCTAAGTCTCCAACTGTCCGTAATTCCGCACCTGAAAAGATTGAAATAGTTGTTAGAACAATAATGGCTATCAATGGTGCAGGAATCGATTTAATAAACCTCGGAAATACATAGACAATTACTAACGTAATGGCTACGAAAATGTATGTTAGCGAGGATATGCCAAGAAAATGCGGGACTTGAGCCATAAAGATGAGAATGGCTAATGAATTGACAAAGCCAATCATAACAGCCCTTGGAATAAATTTCATGAACCTTGCGATTTTAAATACTCCGAAAATCACCTGGATTACACCTGTTAATATCGTTGCTGCCAATAAGTAATTCAATCCGTGTTCCTTCACCAATGGAACCATTAGTAATGCCATGGCACCTGTTGCAGCTGAAATCATTCCTGGGCGCCCACCTACAAAGGCAATAATCACTGCAATACAAAATGATGCATATAATCCGACCATTGGATCTACTCCAGCAATGATGGAAAAGGCGATTGCCTCTGGAATTAAGGCTAAAGCAACAACAATCCCCGCCAGGATATCCGCTCTAACATTAGAAAACCATTCTTGTTTTATTTTTTCTACCACTTCTTTACACCTCATGTCTTTTTATTTTCTCACTCATACTGTTTACAAGTTGAATTCGAATTTAATAAACCTAGTCTAACATCAACTTTCCCAAAATGGAACCTTTTTAGGACTTTTTTAAAACGGATAAATATTATGGTATGATGAAAGAAACGTAGAAAAGTAAGGGAGAGTCTTAATGTTAATTGGATATATAAGACCAAATGAAGATGACCTTGATTGTAATATTCAACGAAATATTTTAATGAAATTTCATTGTGAAACAATCGTATCTGAGGAACATTCATCCGCTAAAAGAAGAACACAACTTGATAACATGATGAACACCCTCGATCGAGGAGATAAAATAGTCGTGACAAATCTATTTGCTTTAGCAGACTCTACACGGCATTTAGTTGAATTATTAGAAATAATTAATGGTAAAGGAGCTTTTCTCCACTCACTTAAAGAGGACATTGACACACATCATCATTCTGGATATCCATTTTATGATATCGTCAAACACCTTTTAGAATTTCAAAGTGATGTGATCAGCGAAAAAACAAAAAAAGGATTATCCGAGGCAAAACAAAAAGGAATTACAACAGGTCGACCTAGAAAACCCGATGAAAATGTAAAGCGTGCCATTATTATGTACCAAAGTAAAAAGTATAGTCTAGCTGAAATTAAAAACGAAACAGGGATTAGTAAATCCACCTTATATAGATACTTAGAAAATTAACTTTACTAATTCGCATATTCCTTTAAAAGGCTTTATTTTTGAAAACCCCTTCTAACCAATGCGAAAAACAGGGGAATCCACTTGAATTCCCCTGTTGGTGCTTTATATGTTTTACGTTCAGTAACCGCAAATCAAAAATCTATAAAAAACTATAATGACACAGAAAAAAGCGGTGGAATTCAATAAAAATTCGCACCGCTTTTATGATCAATTTTTTATTACTTACGCAGCCTTAGCCTGTTTATCTTTTACAAGCAAATATTTTAACATTGGCGGTGTTACGATAGTGGAAACAATCACTACAATAATAATTGATGTATAATATTGCTCTGCTAATAAACCTGAACTTAATCCAATGGTCGCAATAATCAAAGCTACTTCTCCTCTAGATACCATTCCAGCTCCAATTACAAGGGAAGAACGAGTGTTAAATCCAGTTAATCTAGCACCCAATCCAGCTCCAATTAATTTTGTCAAAATAGCAAGGATTGATAAAGCAACGATAAAGAAAACATACTCCGATAATCCTTTAAAGGAAACTGAAAGTCCTATACTTACAAAAAAGACAGGAACGAATATGGTATAAGCGATAGGCTCAAGCTTTTTCTCGACCTGCTTTTTATATTCAGTTTGTGAAATGGCTATACCTGCTGCAAATGCCCCAATAATCCCTGCAACACCAAGATATTCTGCAATATAAGCAAAGAGAAGACACAATACAAGAGCTATACTCATTACAGGCTCGGTAATTCTTAGTGAGGAGAGTTTTCTCATAATGAAAGGCACGAACTTCCACCCCAACAGTCCTATAATTAAGAAAAACACGATTTTTTTCCCTATTACTAATCCTAAACTGACATCACTTGCTGTTAAAAAGCTCATCATGACAGCTAAAGAAACCACCACGAGGATATCATCCACCAAAGCTGCCCCTAAAACGGTTGTGCTTTCTCTGCTTTTTAAATAGCCAAGTTCCTTAAATGTTTGAACAGAGATACTTACAGAGGTTGCTGAAAGTAGCAGTCCAAGAAAAAGAGCATGGCTTGGTTCCATGCCTATAACAATTCCTGAAACATATCCACCAATTAAAGGCAGTACAATACCAAATACACCAACAGCGACAGAGGAATTGCGATTTTTGTTTAAATCACCAATATCCGTTTCTAATCCCGCAAGGAACATTAATAATAGAACTCCAATATGGCTAAATGAATCAATCACCTCTGAACTTTGTACCCAATCTAGCATGGCTGGTCCAATAATCACACCAATTATCAATTTACCTAATACGGATGGCTGCCCTAAACGAACAGCTACATCTCCTGCTAGTTTGGTGCTAATAATAATGATCGCCAATTGAAGAAATAACTCCATATTTGCCTCCTCCTATACACTTAAAAAAGACAGAAAGAGCCTGTCAGTGACAGGCTCCTCCAAGTGTTCTCGATATTTTTTTATACAAGTATTATAACACAACTACTTTAACTAAGTAAAACAATAAAGTGCCATTTAAATACATAAGAGATTCAAATAATTTCAGTAATCCTTGTTCGTAACGTCTAAATCACGTCTCTTAAGTGAATGACCATAACTTTAGAAAAACCAGTCTGGTTCATCAGACTGCTTTTGGTTTATTCGCAACAAGAGTTATTTTTAATTTCCAATCTCGCTAGAACGGGGCTGCCACAGCAAGAACCATCCTTCGTTTCAGTTGCTGGAATATCAGAGTCGCATGAGCTAGATGTCAGATTCACACTGCAAACTCCTGTTTCAGGGAGTTCCAAGTGTACTTCTTTTGCCCCCTCTACATCCCCTGTGAGATAAGCCACCACGGAACGGACTTGTTCGTAGCCAGTAGCCAGTAAGAATGTAGGTGCTCTTCCATAACTCTTCATGCCAACAATGTAGAAGTTCTTTTCAGGGTGTCGTAATTCTTGTTCACCATGCGGCCGCACGGTTCCACAACTATGAATATTGGGATCAATTAGCGGAGCAAGCTCTTCTATGCTTTCCACAGCTGAATCAAGGTTTATCCTTATTTCATTTAAAAAGGATGTATCAGGTCTGAAACCCGTACTCACAACGATTTCATCGATATCATAGAGTGTGAATTCTTCTCCGTTTAGTTCTCCCATCACAGAGATTTTACCATTTGTTGGATACACTCCGTTAATATGAAAGGGAGTAAGAATGTTGATTCGTCCAGACTCCACTAATTGCTGAATTCTAATGCCCAATTCTCCACGAGCCGCCAAGCCATCGTTTTCTTGCCCGCCGTACACTTCATTAATCTGTTTTTTACGAAGAACCCAGTAAATCTTTGTATCCGTATATTTTTCCTGTAAGTTGGCCAGATCTAATAGAGCATTTATGGCAGAATGACCGCTTCCGATCACCACGGTGGTTTTATTTTGATATCTGTTTTCTAATTGAACGACATTTGGAATGCCATAGTGAATTTGATTGTGTAATTTTCTCTCGGCATTCGTCCAGATACCATTTGAAAGGATAGGGTTCGGATTGGTCCAAGTACCTGAGGAATCAATCACTGCTTTTGCTTCAATGACTGTTGTGTCATCATTCACTTCTACATACAATTGAAAGGGAACCGTATCCCGTTTTCCTGTTTTTAATTTATCGTGAGCCTTTTTGGCAACGCCGACTACTTTTGCCTGTAAGATGATCTTTTCTTTTATTTCTGGAAGATTACTCAGTGGAAGAAGGTACTCTTCCACCAGTTCGCGACCTGTTGGCAAAGCACTTTCGTTTGGTGACATCCAACCAGCGATCTCCAGTAATTCCTTTGCTTCTTTATCCATATTATACTGCCATGGGGAAAACATTCTGACGTGTCCCCACTCCAGCATACTGGAACCAACCGAGTCGCCTGCTTCTAATACGATAAACTTCTCCCCTTTTTTTAGTAAGTGGGCGGCAGCGGCCAGCCCCACAGGACCTCCACCTATGATTGCTACGGGTAATGCACTTTTATCAAATTGAACCATCATTATTCCCTCCTATATTATCATTTCTTAAAAAAGTTGTAATTTGCAAGTATTGTCGGAAAATTATACTACCCCCAAGGAGTAGTACAACATACGGAAGACTTCAGCATTCGATCATTAAGCAATGTCAGAGAACGCACGACTGATTCCTTTTCAAACTCATTCATCGTCTTAAAGATCTCATTCAAGTAATCATTCATTTGTTGATCGATGGTTTGATTGATTTTCACGCCTTCATCGGTCAGAGAAAGGATAGAAATTCTCCGATCTTCCGCATCAGGGGTTTTTGTGACTAAATTCAATTTTATTAGAGATTGGATTTGTCGACTGAACGTCGTAATATCCGTTCCCAATGTTTCTGCAATTTGCTGGATGGAAGCCTTATTTTGTCGATTTATTTCATACAGGATATGGCTTTGAACGAGTGATATCTCAATTCCATCAGCGCTGCAACAATTTTTATTCAATAATCCAAAACGTCTAGTTAAGAGTTGGAAGAGACCTCTAAGGTTTTCATTTTCCATTACTTTCACCTCACTTTATTTATACGCTAATTATTTGCATTTTGCAACTATTTAATTCAACTTTTTTTGTAGATCCTTTTAGCTTGTTAAAAGCCCTCATGAAATTTCGGTGAGTTTGCTCGCCGTAATAGCACGCTTCTCCTTTAAAAAAGTTGGTTTCGATGAATTCTTTTGCCTTTTCCACCACAGGTTCGCGAGAAGTTAAAACCAGTTTGAAATAGGCATCAAAATAACCAACAGACAATACGCTTGAATGGTTCACTGTCAAAATCCCTACCCCCCTTTTTATTTACAGTAATTTCTCCATAGCCATCACATCGACAAATTCCCCGTCTAAAATTCCCTGGTTCTTAAACACTCCCACTTCGCGATACCCCCGTTTTTTGTACAATCCTTGACCCATCTGGTTAAAGGAAAAGGTGAATAACACAATTTTATTGAAGTCATTTTCTGTTGCGAGCTTTTCGATGGATTGCAGCAATAAACCGCCAATCCCTTTTCCTCGATGATCTCTTGAGATATAAACGGATAAATCGGCAACCCCTTTATAAGCATCGCGATTGTTATATGGATTCAAGGAAGCCCATCCAACGATTTCTCCATCTTGCTCGGCGACAATTACCTTATATCGACCGCTGTGTTTGGCAAACCATTCCTCCATGTAGATTTGATCCTTCAGTTCCGTTTCTAACGTGGCAATTCTATCCTCAATCCCTTGATTGTAAATTTCTTTGATGGATTCTATGTCCCTTTCTATCGCTTCACGAATGATCATACCTTCCCCTTCCCCTTCTCCTTTCCCTTGAAAACGCAAATTTTTCATTACAACTATTCTATATCCAATTTATAACACTAATACTTGCAATTTGCAATTATAATTTATAAAATTCACATTTTAAGTGATACAAACATTACGTTTTCGCAAAATCATTAGTGGGGTTCCTCGTATTTAGAGTTAATACGAGGAAAAATTGTAATGCAATTTACTATTCAAACCACATTGCTATTAAGCTTTATGGTTCTTATTTGTTTATATGCAAAAAACTTCGGCAATTGCCCGAGGTTTTTAACGGGAGGGAGTTTAGTTGAATAAGGATAAAATTTTAAATATTTCCACAAGCTAAAGAGAATAACACTTTAAGGGTGAAATAGAATGATTAAAAATGAATTGCAAGAATGTTTTCAAGAAAATATTAGCAATATAAAGAATACATTTCACCATACATCAGACCTTATCGTTAGAAAAATAAAAACGGGCTTCAAAAGTTCTTTCGAAATCAACATTGTCTATTTGGATGGAATTATTGATACAGACCGCATACAGGAATATGTTGTCAAACCATTATTAGAGCCGTTTAAGACTGTAAAGTTTAATGAATCACTTATTGATCAAGTTATCGAAAGAATGATTGAAGCAACTGATGTGAAAACCACGAATCAGTACAAAGACTTAATAGAAGCTATCGTACAAGGAAATACCATTATATTGATTAATGGGTATAGAAAAGGAATTATCATACCATCAGCCAATTGGAAGGAAAGAAGCCTTGAAGAATCACTAGGAGAACGCTCACCAAAGGGACCAGTTATTGGGCTAACAGAACAAATGAAAACAAATATTAATTTGTTAAGAAGTACAATAAAAACTCCCGATTTCTGTGTAGAAGCAATGGAATTTGGGACAATCTCCAAAACAGCAGTTTCAATATTATTTATAGAAGGTATTGTTGATAAAGGAATTTTAATAGAAGTACGAAAGAGGCTAAAAAGTCTAAAAATAAAGTATTTATTAAATTCAAAAGTTGTGGAAGATGTATTGGAAGGAAAACCAAGAACAATTTTCAATTTAGCAAGAACTTCAGGACGAATTGATGGAGTTGTATCCTCATTATATGAAGGAAAAGTAGCAATAATTGTAGATGGTTTCCCTAATGCTATCATTGCACCCACACTTTTTATGGATTTATTACAGGCACCAGATGAATATCACATAAAAATGGGTCGGTTTTCAAATCGAATAATAAGAATGATTTGCTTTTTCTTAGCTGTATACTTACCTGGTGTTTATATTGCGATAGCAAATTTTCATAAAGAAGATTTAACTAACAAAATTTCAAAGGCACTTATATCTAAAAGTGAGTTATTACCAACCTTTTGGGAAATTGCTCTTCTTTTATTTATCATAAGAATATTATTAGATGCTTCATATCGTATTCCGAAAAGTTCGGTGATTTTGCTTTCCTTAATCGGAACAATCGTAATAGGCGAAACAGCTGTTACGGCAAAACTAATTCATCCACTTAGTCTCATAATAGTAGGTATAACAACTATTTCTAGTTTTCTACTCGCTAACAGAGGAATGCTTGCTGCTGAAAATACTTTAAGACCTCTTTTTTTGATTATTGCTAATTTTTTTGGATTTAACGGATTAATCATCGCTGCAACAATTCAAATAATTTATATGGTAAGCCTTAAATCTTTGGGTGTTCCCTATCTTTCCCCTTTGATTCCGTTTAGGATACAGGAATTGAAAGATACAATTTATAGGGGAGATTTACAGACACTAATTAATAGCAAACATACTTATACTGAGGATGATGATTAATTTTTTTGTTATTATAGTCACAATTTGCAAAGAACACTAAAACATTAACTGTACAAGTCAACATATCTTGATCTTGGCTTTTTTGTCCCAATTTCGAACATAAATGCAGGTGCGAAAACATAAGTTGGTTGGTCCCTTGTTTAACTAACACTAAAGAAGACCACTTAATAGGTGGTCTCTTTTATTAGTTCAAAAATCAAAATTAGTCTTTAACAAAGCCTTCAAAAGCAAAGCAATCATAAAAAGCTGAAACATGTCTTCTCTTAATTCGTCCTATAAAAAAAGTTACAAGCAATGTAATTCCATTCGGAACACATTGCTCTTTATTCTCTTTTAAAAAGGTTTTATTGTAGTTTCTAAAGTTTCGTTATAGATTTTTACGGTGCATACTAGTTCCGTCATACGAGAATCGAACGGCTTTCTCCTCAACCCTCGTCTCCAAATTAACCCCTCTACCCCAAAGCTGATAAATATATGGAAGGACCTTCTCCAAATATTTCATATCCAACTCAATACCTTCATATTCATGCTTCAAATACAACTCACCGTTTCGCATGTAATCGCCATCTTGGACTGTGAGGTATGGAAACCCACCATTGACCCGCATATTAACGAGTTGATCGCGTACTTGGGTCCAATCTTTATCAACGACTTTATAGTCTTTTCCTTGTTTTTGAAATAAGTACATATCTTCCCTTGTGACCAGATCTTTTGTTAGGTAGTTTCGTAGAAAGGAAATATCTGATTCCACTTCCCTCACTTCGAATATCTGCTGACGACCTGATCCTGGCTCCACACCTTGTCTTATCATTTCTTCTGTTGGGTTGTTATAGCGTTCTTCGATGTCTTCAAATATTTTCAAGCCTAAATAATAGGGATTGATACTTGTTGGTGAAGGTTGTACAACTCCAGCGTTTAGCTTCGCAAACTCAATTGATTCACCAGATGTTAAGTCCATTTCCCGAAGAATCCGTTGGTGCCAATAGCTAGCCCAACCCTCATTTAAAATTTTCGTTTCAAGTTGCGGCCAGAAATAAAGCATCTCCTCACGCATCATGGTCAAGATATCACGCTGCCAGTCCTCTAGTTCATGACTGTATTGCTGAATAAATAACAATAGGTCCTTTTGTGGCTGTGGAGGAAATTTCCCGTCCTTCCTTACTGATGAGTTTTGTTTTGGTCCTGCTGTTTTCTCTAATCCCCATAAATCATCGTAAGGGGTAACCACATGTTTTACTTCTTCCTCTTCATCCTCAAATGTGATGGTGGAAGCAGGACGGAGAAGAGCAGGATCAATATGCTCCTCGATCGCTAATACCGCATCTAAAAACGTTTCAACCTCTTTCTTTCCATATTGGATTTCATATTGGTGAATGCGATTTGCTGTCGCAGCCATACTTTCCACCATATCTCGATTTGTATTTTGAAAACGAATATTATTTTTGAAGAAATCACAATGTGCCAAGACATGAGCCACAATTAACTTATTTTGAATTAACGAATTAGAGTCTAATAAAAAGGCGTAACAAGGATTAGAGTTAATAACTAATTCATAAATTTTACTCAAACCAAAATCATATTGTAACTTCATCTTATGAAATTGTTTTCCAAAGCTCCAATGGGAATAACGCGTTGGCATACCGTAAGCACCGAACGTATAAATGATTTCACTTGGACAAATTTCGTATCTCATCGGATAAAAATCCAATCCAACACCCTTGGCAATCTCTGTTATTTCATCAATCGCCCGACTCAAAGCCTCTTGTTCATCTACTTTCACATAGTTCCCCCCTTAATCCTCTTCTCACATAATATGAGAAAGAGAGAAGAAAATGACGGAACAACAATATTAAGTTAAGTTGTCCTTTGAAATAGCGAAAATTCCCCACCTGTAATTAGTTGTTACTCTCTCTCATGTACTAACTTTTTTTTCTCGATCTCTCTTTTTTTATATCCATACAAACTTTAAAAAATAGTCTTTCTAGATGAATTTTTTCTTCGACATCTGTTACTAGTTCATTTAAGCGATTAAATGCTTTAATGATATGTAAACTGTTATCGATGAGTTGTTCTTCTTGTAAATTCTTAAACACCTGTTTTGTTTCAGGTGAATATTTAGTGCGGGATAGCTTAATTTTCTTAAAGATATCAAAAATCCTGTCCTCAGATAAATACGGGCTATGAGAAATAGCTAAAACTAACTCGACTATTCGATCTTTAAATTTATCTATATTTTTTAGTTGTTTTAGTTTATCCTTAACATTATTTACACTGCTATCATGCCTTATCGTAAATATTGGCTCCTCACCCTCAGGTATAGCACCAAATTCATTACCATCCTCATCTACCAAACGAAAACGGTACTCTAAGGAAAAAACCTTTTCTTTAATTTCATTATTTGTCAGGATTAAACCAACATATAAATTTCCAACGCCCACAATTTTTCTAGGGATCATTGCGTCGAACATAATGACAATCTCCGAATCACTTATATAAGCCTTATCTAATGAGTACCATTGATGAGTTGCCTGTGCATGATTATGTAATGCTAATAGTGTCAAATAAATGGCAAGATGATTGTCGTAGTTATTGTACCTAACCGATGTAACTCCCCTAATTAGCCATTCTTCATTCTCTTCGATTAGTCGATACTGGAATTCTTTCAGCGGCTGTGATTTACAAAGTTTCCGAGTAGTATCAACCAATAGCTGTTCTAAATCATTTACTAAGCAATAAGAAGAGAATTTTCCCATTTGAAATGCCATATCCAAATACTCATAAGTAAATCGATAGACGCCTTCTGCATTTAAAGAATCCTCAGTAAACAGCAAGACTAATTGGTTATTGGAAGAGACCTTATCTATAAAGACATTTTCTAGCTTTTCTTTAATATCTAACTTTCTGTTATCAATCTTTATAAATTGTTCGATTAATTCTTTACTCCCAAGTACACTGAGAAAGTTATTTAAATCCCCGTAATCCTCCAACGGAAATTCTTTTAGGATCTCATCATCTAGGTCTCGCTCTTGTTTAATCAGATACTTAAGGTCCGCTAATTTAGCTGGAGATTCAGAAATTTTTTTTCCGTTCAAAAAAGATTCATGCAGATGCTTCCCCAAATTCTCCCTCCTATCACTCACTTATTATATTAATCACCATCGCCATTCTAGCCGAGTGTCTGGGAGAAAAGACTCAAAAAGCCAGTTACTAATTCCGAAACAGATTGAATAAATGGAGTCAGCATTTTATCGTCTAAAATAAAAAATAAGGAAATCAGGATTGCAACATAATATATTACCGTTTCAACTTTTCCTGAAGTTTTATATGTTAGAGGAGATTTTCTACGCACATTATCAATTGGGGAAAATAAAGGTACGCCAGAAACAGAAAAGTAATCGCCCAATATATGAAAGAAATAACCAAGACTAATACCTAGTGTGAATGGATTAGGTACTAACAATAATAAGAAAAGTAAAAGACAAATCCACATACATAGCGAATGGGTAATTCCTCTGTGACCAAACTTTCTTTTTATGATTACCGCTAAACCAAACGAACGCCTTCCAATAAAAGAATTAGGTTCATCTATGTCTGGCAATAAACTTCCCAAAGACACACCCGCTAAAAAACCAATTGTAAATGGATAAGAAACAGTTGAAACCAATGCTGCACTTAGTGCAATTGATGTAGCCAGGTGCGTTTTATACATCATAAATGAACACCCACTTTTTATAATGAAGAAGCATGTCTATTTAACATAATTGATATGCATGATTTTGATGATTCATACCAATGATTCGTTCTAACTTGTATCACCAACTTAAAAAGCCATTCACAAGGAACGTACGTTCGTTTATAATCAAAATAAGGAGTGATTTAGATGACCATTCGAGACAGAGGAAATATTAAATGGACCAGTCTGATGCTACCTGAACATATAAAAATGTTACGGCAATATTTTGGCGAGGAATACTACGATGAACCTGAACCCGTGTTGGATGAACAACACCTGGAGGAGATGAATGATTTAATTGCTGCTTCGATGGAGTTTACTTTTCCGATTTCTTTTACGCTATACCAGAATAATCGGCTGAGTAGCGTAGAAGGATTGGTACATTATGTGGATCAAATGAACAGACATATACGCGTGATTGATGTGGACGAACAAATACATAGAATACCCTTTTCAACTATTAAAGGTGTGAAAAAGATTTAAATTAAAGTTTGTAAAATAATTAACTTTAATACAGTAATTTTGCTTGGAAAGATAAAAAGATAAAGAGCATAAGAATAAACATAATCAAGAAATTTGGATATATAATACTTCTAATCAAAGCATCCTCAACAAAAGGAGATAGAAACAACTATGAAAAAGGTGCATACTTTTAGCTTGTATATCTTTGGTATTCTGTTGCTTTTGTTGCTTTTGTTGCTTTTGTTAAATCTTTTGGAAATTAAAAAATTAGATGAGGGAATTTACCTTCAAGGCATAGAAGGAAAACTTTTTGACATTAATGAAGGAATACGAGAGATAACTACTGATTAAAAGCATAATTTCCCCAGCACCCTAGAAGAAATATTATCAGCGACAATGTGAGGACTAATCAACTTGGTTAGTCCTTATTTTTTTCATTTGGTGAGTAAATTTTGCTCATCACATACCAGCTGGCGCACATAGTACTTCGCACTTAATTAGCGGAATATTGCGAACACAAAGAGGTTTTATGATGAATAAAATGAGTTCCCAAGGAAACCAATGTGCATGGAGGTGACCATGTGACAAAGTTGCGAATCATTTTAACAATTCCGTACTTGTTATTTGCAATTTTCTTATTCGTGAGAGGAGACATTCCAAGTTACTGCCTTCTTGTAATAGGGTTCTACGCAATGTTTGGTTCCTTCCTTTTGGACTTTTTGGATAAAAAAAAGAAAAAATGAGTCCTGGGTATACCCTGTTTCAGGGTATACCTCACCATTTGACCGCCACCTTAAGATGGGATATTGGCTCCACCCTCATAATGTGGGCACTATATTTCCACATTAAACTGCCCCGATAGTAGCATAAAGAAAAAGCTGCCTAAAAGACAGCTCCGATCTTAAGCTAACGAACCCGTTGGCTTAAATAAAATATTTCACAAACTCGCTTAAAAAAATGAGTTGTACTTATCATTTAGGCATTCTATTAAGCCATGTTCCAATAGGCTTTTGCTTCTTCTTCAAGCACCTTAAGTCTTTTGTAGTAATCAGGAAACTCGTGAAGATGAGCTAGGGCAATTTTCCCCGTTATAATAGGATCATCACCAGTTACATTTGTTTGGCTGGATACTTTTCCATGTTCAAGCTCGGTATTTACTCCCATCCAAAACTCATCTAAATTAAACTTGCTTTTATTAAAATCAATGCCTAAAAGTAAAGCGACCGCTGCTGCTTCCTCTTTAGAAAAGCTAGTTTTTACAATGTTATTAGTTTGAATCCTATTTGGATACTTTGTTGGACGAGAATAGTGCATTTCACAGTCAGAATGTTGTTCTGCATCCAAAGCATCTGCTTTAGTTACATGAACCGTGCCAAATGGATGTTGTGGAGGTGCGTATATAGAATAAATTTTCAACGGGAAATTACCTGTATTGGTTACATTATGCCATGTTCCAGCAGGTATCATAATGGCAGAATCATCATAAACATTACGTACAAAGTTTAAATTATCTTTTCTTTTGCCCATTTGAACAATCCCTTGACCTTGTTCAATGCGTAAAAATTGGTCAACGTTAGGGTGCATTTCTAAACCGATATCTTCCCCAGCTTTAAGACTCATCAATGTAACTTGAAAATGATTTCCTGTCCATAATGCGGTACGGAAGTTATTGTTTTGTTTTGTAGCTTCATTAATATTGATTACAAATGGTTCCCGCCCATAATCTTTTAATCCGATTTCATTTCTTCCAATTGATGATTGAAAAAAATCCAATCGGTTAGCAACATCATGTGTAGTACAGTATTTGGGCTGTATTATATTGTTATTTATTGGTTCATTAAAATAATAAGGATTTGGATATTGATATTGGTGGGGATACGAAAAAGGAGCATCGTACATTTTTCTCAACGCCTTCAAAGATTTTTTAAATTATCCTATTCACTATGTTAAAGAAATGTTCTAATACTCAGGGTTACTCAATTAAAGGAATTGATTAGCCGTTAACATTTGCTCAATCTAATGGAACAATTCAAATAAGGAGATTCCCTTCTTCAACTAACCTACCCAGCTAAAGATCAGTTCCTGTGATTTGTCTGTTAGTTGAGTATAATGAAGCATAGTAATTTCTATCTCCTTTAATGAACTAATCTCATGTTAGAAAAAAGTATTCAATAATGCAGCAGTTATATTGCAATTTCTAATTAAGATCAATCCTTCTTCTTTAACCAAGATATTTCTCAATGATAGCAAGATTATTTTGTTATTAAAAAAGCTTTTTTTAATACATAAAGGTATTTTGTCCCACCATTCCGAATAAGTAAATAAGTTATAGGACGTCCCTTGATGAACAAAGAATCTTAGATAAGTGCTAATTGTGATGGAGGTTGAAAATGATGCTGGAACATTTAGGTCAACAAATTCGGCAATTAAGAGTACGAAATGGAAAAGGATTAAATGAATTTGCAAAAGAACTTCATGTGTCAGCAGGATATTTGAGCAATTTAGAAACAGGAAAATCCGACACCATTAAATTAGATATTCTAGAGAAAATTCAAGAAGAGCTAAAAGTATTGCCAATCGATTCAACGTCTTCCTTTTCCCAACGTATGAAGCGTATTGAACAACATATTACAGAACTTGAAAAAAGAGATCCATTATATGCTGAGTTTCTACTCCAAAATATTGAGAATAGCATAGAGTGGTTTAAAGAGCGGACTAAATAACTTACTAAACAGTATATGTATAGTTTTACCATTTATTCATATTAGTAAACAACCGTTTATTAATATGAATAAATGGTTATTTTTTTGGTTAAACTTATTTTAACAACAATTAAGGAGGCTTGACCTATGAAAAGGATGTCAGTAAAAGAAATGTTGGAAAAGCTTCAAGATAAGCACATTTTAACACTGAAAAGAAAGCTTCAACGGTATAAAAAAGAAGGTACCTTATTTTTTAAGGGGACTATTCATGATATGGATTGGAATAAGCCAATGGAGCTTTATTATGCAATGTCTCCAGGTACTATCAAATACCGTAATGCCTTTCCAGTTCCATCATCACACTATTGGAGATTAGTAAACCATCAAAATCCATGGCAACTATTGAGTTCATATTATCATGATTATTATAAAACTAAAAAAATCCCAAAGAAATGGGCTGGAACTCTGTATATCTACAAAGGAGAGAAATATATGTGGTTTTATATAAAGTAGATAGGACAAACTTATCGGCTAAGCTAATTTAAAACTTCAATTAAAGAAGGTTATCAATATAGAAAAATCAATGGTAACAACACCATCGTTTAAAAATCATTCGGTACCGTCTTAGACGTATTTCCAAACTCTAAATTTGAAATAGTATTCGATGGATCGATTTCTTTACCCTCACCTTTTGGATTATCCTTACCTTCAATTAAATCTATAAATTTTCGTATGCCTTCCTTCATCATTACCTTTGGATACTTATGCTTAATTTTCTTTTCTTTATCAAAGGGACAATAGGTTGAGCCATCCTCCCTAATATGAATTTTTTTAACCCAATTTTCCTCAACAAGCTCTTCATAATATTCCATGATTTCTTGTTGATAATCAGCTATCTCATCAGCACTTAGGTCTTTTAAACAATAATTCTTAAAGTCTTCAAAACTAATTTCATATTTTTTATCTCTTCTCCCGATTTCTCTTGTTCTTCCACCCTCATTGATTTCAGCGTTATCATCTTCATCATTTTTTGGCCTAATATTTGAAATGCTTTCAGGTTTCATGCTTTCCTTCATTTCACTGATTGCAGCACGCATCTCTTCTCTAATAGTTACCTTCACACTTTCTTTCACTTCATTGAACTGTTGTTTTAAATTTCGGATTTGCTTGTCATTATCTTTTGCTTTAGCATCCTCCTCCTCTATTCTAGAAAGTACAATATTAATCTGTTTCTTTAACTCCCCTATTTCCTTCTCATGATTATAATATTTGTCCTCACTTGTTCGTGTATCTTTCGTTGTTTTATTTATGTTATTTCCAGTTGATACATCAACATCCTTTTCAATATCACCTAGTGGAACTATGCCATTATGCAGTCGATAATTATCTATATACTGAACAATGCCTGGATTATAATTTGTAATAAAGTCCAGAAGATCACCTTCTTCAATTCTCCAACCTTCTTTTCTATTCTCTGTCCGCTGCGCAAGAATTTTCCCTTCGCGTATCCACCTGGTGACCATCTTAATTGAATCGGTTACATAATGGTCATTTAATATTTTCAAAGCTTCATGAACATTAAAATATCGACCCACTCTTTTCTCCCCCCGTCATCACTCAGTAAATTTATATGAGGACGATTAGGTCAAATATGCAATACATCAGTATTTTTCAATTTTTAAAGTTACATTAACTCTGTAAAATCATTTATGTAAATTCATTAACGTAACATCACACTTTTAATGTTACCTGTGTAATCTAATGTACTTTATCTAACAGTCACAATTTGTGTTCCAATGTAACAAAGATATATTTACCCAAATAAAATTACTGATGTAAAATTACTATTGTAACTTTACCTATTTACCGAGAAATAAACATCATTTATCTTTATTTGCCGAGAAATATAAGACAGGATTATATTTAATAATTCAAAATATTACAAAGTTCTACAAATACACTAGATACAGCAACAGCTCGTCCAATCTAGAAACATATTTCTCGAGGGACAAGTACAAATAGGATCCTATTTGTACTTGTCCCTCGAGCTATTTATTAAGCTTGTCCAATCTACCGAGAAATTCCTAACATTTATAAGGAAAACTAAAATTAAATAAAGAAATAAAACGTAAAATAACATAAAGTAATAGAAAGTTTTTTTACTGGTTAATTTATATTTTTGCTAAATTGTAGATTTTTAGAGTATCTAAAAAAAGAAATTAAAAGGAGTACATAAAAAAAGAGCCCACATAGGCTCATTTTTTTTATTCATTTTTACAGTGAAAAGTTTGAGGAGGCATCAAATGAAAAGTTAGCATTACTTTATTTTCTTGGTAACTACATTCTTTTACCATACAAAGCACTAACGTTCTTAAAAAAAGAGGGTCTTCTTCTTCGATGATGTTTAGACTTGTTTTAAATAGTGAAGAGAGGCGTTCTGTATGCTTCAACATTTCATGAAGTTCAGCTAAAAAACGCCTTTCACCGTTTATATTTATTTTCAGTTTGTTAATGGATTCTTCTGCTCTTTTCTTTGAAATTAAAAAGGCAAGATCTTTAACTTCTTCAGATTCTTTCAAATACACATGCTCAGCTTTAGCCACTCGATTTACCTTAAGCAGCTTATGAAGAAACTCTTCTTCCATTTCTAATTTACTTTCCCACTCCGAGACTCGAATGGATTTGGTCTCATACTCTTTCGTGAAACGCTGAAATAATTCGGTGACGACCTTTTCTAATGGCAGTGGAAGGGTTTTATAAAAAGAACGGAACAAATCGTGTAATTTATCCGCATTCACTTTTTGACCGCAAGGACACTTATAATAACGATATCCATACGTTTTGTTTTTTGTTCGTTGATCCACTCCCCTCATCAGCTTTCCACAACTACATGAAAGGATGCCTTGAAAAGAGTAGGAAGTGTGAAGGTAATATGGATTATCATTCTTAGAATCTTGGTACTTTTTCCAACAGGCTAACCATTGCTCTTTGGATATAGGCGGAGTATCTTTAAACCAATCACACGGCATCCAATTCCATTCTTCTATGGGGTTAAAACTATGGCTCCCTGATTTACGATGGTACACCAAATGTCCCGTATAAAATGGATTTGAAATAATATAGCGTACCTTTTTATATGTCCATTTTTCGCTTGGTCTGTCCTTTTTAAGTTTATTTGCAATTTTACTGAAAGTTCCTCCGCCTTGATAAGAATCAAATATTTCTTTTACTACTTTTAATTTGTCTAGATCAGGATTGATTCCTATTACCTTATTAAGATCCTTTTTAGCCTTAGCCTTTTTAGCCTTATCGTCCTCTGGTTTTTCCTCTGGTTTTTTCTTAATGGATGTATATCCATAGGGGATAGCTCCACCCGTGAAACGTCCTTTAGATCTTAGGTTCTCCAAGGTATCTCTTGTCCTTGTTGAATTGTTATCAGACTCTAACTTGCTGAGACCATCTTCAATTAGGTGTTTAATTAATTCCTGCGTTTCCGACTTCTTATACAATTCTCCCTTTGAGGCTATGATTACGGGTAAACCAAGCTCGTCAAAGAGTTTTCTTAATTCAAAATGTTCCTTTGTTTGACGTGAGAGCCTGTCTCCATCGGAAACAATAATGCCATCAATTTCTTTCCTTTTTGCCATTTGGAGTAATTTTTGAAACTCAGGACGTTGTTTTTTGGAATAAGCAGAGCCCGTCTCTGGAAAAGATTTAAAATCACTTAGATTCATCCCGTGTTTATTTAGATAATTATTAATTACCTGATTCTGTCTTTTTTCCAGGTCTTGATCTTCTGTGGATACACGTTTATATACAGCTAATTTTCTACCCTTTAAAAAATCTTCTTCGGTAATTTTTTTCTTCTCCACAAGATTCCTCCTGCCTGATTTTAATTAACGATGAAATCTTTATATTCAAAGACGGTCTCTTCATCTGAATATATAATCTCATCAAGAGTTCCCAGTAAAGTTTCCTGATGTTTATACAGTAATGTCTCAAGGCTCAATTCTTCAATGAAGCGGAAGTTCTTAAATTCTGAAATGGCGGTTTTGAGCTGATATATACTTGTCTGTATACTCAGTAACTTCTTATGTGTTGTTTTGTATTGATCGACTAAATCTGCAACCTTATTATTATCTTCAAAATCATCAAGGTTGTTTTTCACTTGTTCATGAATCTCTTGCTCAAAATGAAGAAGAACTTTTTTAAGCTCTTTTTCCTTCTTTAAAGGGTTATCTAAAAAACGGACTTCAATGAGTCTTTTTATAGAATCAAAACGAGTATGTGCCATTTCTTTTAAATCACTAATTAATATTTCCATTACAAACTGGTCGAACTTTTTAATGGGAATGCTTCTCCCACATGTGATACAGCGATAATAAGAATTCTTCTTTGTGAAAAATATCTTACTCTCCTCATCGTCTTCTTTTAAGGGCTGACAATAAGAACACCTTATCTTATTAACTAACAGTGCTTGATAAGGATCTTTTTCTTCGTCATCTATTTTAGGATCAGTTAAGCGGAGCTTCCAATTAGCTTCTTCCCATGAATCCTCTTCAATGATTCTCCAATTCTCATCATAATAATCAAATGTCTTCCCACCAACTTTTTGTATGAGCCATCCTTTATGAATTATACGAGGAATCCATTTTCTTAAATCACTGGTGGTTACGTTAGCTAAATCATTGTTTTTCTCCTTCATCTCGATCAGGATGTTTTTTAATTTTTTTTCTCTACTCCAATGAATGTTAAATTGTTCATACATTTGCTTAACGATTGTAGCTTCATCCCTTTTGACAATTTGCTTTTCATTAACTTCTGTATCCGAATTTGCGTACATTATCTTTTCATCCGCGCTCAAATTTTTCCATAATGTATAACCAAATGTAGGAGAGCCTGCCACCTTAACCCCTATGCTAGCGAGGTATTGCTTTGCTTCCGTCTGACGGCGGTAAATATTCTCCCCCTCTTGCTGAGCTAATCCTGCCAAAATGACTTCTACAAACTCCCCAATATGCCCCTGAATAATTGGTGGTTCGTTATCCGCAGCAAAATGGATTTCAACATTAGCTGCTTGAAGACGATTCAAAATCGTTAAATACTGTTCCACATTTCGTGCTAATCGATCTCGTTTGTAGACAATTAAACGGGATATATTGCCCTCTTTCGCATCAAAAAGTAATCGTTGTAAAACGGGTCTTGCCTCTATGCCAGTTATCCTAGCCGATTTATCCCCCTCATCAAAGTATTCATGCACAAGCCACCCTTTCGCTTGTGCATACTTTAAGCATTCCGCTTTTTGGACATCGGTAGAGTTTTTTTGTTTATCTTTATCTAGGGATTGACGAGAATAAATGACTGTCTTAGTCACCTTCTAAACCTCCTCTTTTTAATTCATCGCGTATCTCCCTTTCCGCAAAATTAACGATTATGTTCATCCATTCTTTTTCAACCAAAGGGTTGTACACAATTTGAACGGCTCCGAATTCCAACGGTTCCTGTTTCTTTTTCTTTCGTCCCATTATAATCACCTTCCTTTTGTTAGTATGTACCAACAAAAGAAAATCATTCATTTATATGAACATTTGTTCATATAAATGAATAAAATATCTTTTTTATCTCATTCTAATAAAGGCAAAGAACCTTTAGAGTGGATAGTAATCTCCAGCTTTTGGTCGGGGTCCATCTCTTGGAGTAGGTGGCCATAGGCAGAAATCCATATTTTTTCTTCCCATTTTACTAATCTTTTTGTTAAGCTTTCCTGCTCGATTAAAGGTAGTTCATGTAATTGGCAAAAGGATTGATCATTCCAATAAAAAACGACTCTCGGTTTTTCCTGCGTCATTCATTCATCCCCCTTTGTACACTTTATGCGTTAAGGAGAATTGGATAACACAGATTTCATAAGAAAAGAAATGCACTCATATAATGGACAAACAGAATGGGGGAATCGCAATGTTTAGTCAATCTGATGACTCTGATTTACGAGATATTGCAATTTACACTAGGGTTTCAACTGATGAACAGGCACGAGAAGGACTCTCTCTGGATGAACAAAAAAATCGCTTGGAATCTTACTTTTACGCAATGGGTTGGAATCATTCCTTGCGATATTTTATAGATGAGGGATTTTCAGCTAAAAACATCAAAAGACCTCAATTGCAGGCCTTGATTGAAGCTGTCAAGGATGATCAAATCTCAAAGGTAATCGTAACCAAATTGGATAGGTTCAGCCGAAAACTTCAGGATCTATTGATTCTAATTGAGTTATTTCAATCTCACGGCGTTTCCTTTATCTCCATTAGTGAGAGTTTCGATACTAATACACCATCTGGTCGGCTGACCCTTCAAGTTTTAGGCGCCGTAGCCGAGTTCGAAAGAGAAAGGATCCGTGAACGAGTAATCGATAATATGTTTCATGCAGCAAAGAAAGGACAATGGCTTACTCAGCCTCCATTCGGCTATAAACTAGTGGATAAAGAATTAGTAATTGATGAAAGCGAAGCGAAGGTTGTGCGGCGCATTTTCAGCTTATACTTAGATGATAATTTAGGATTTTATGCAATTGCTAAACTTCTTAACGAAGAGGGCGTTCCATCAAGTACAGGCAAGGAATGGTGGAATCGAACAATTAAACTCATGTTGACCAATCCCGCCTATAAAGGAACTACCGTCTGGAATCGTAAAAACGGGAGTAGCCCCAAAAGAACAGAAAATGACGTTGAAAAGTGGATTATTCAAGAGAATACACATATCTCCATTATCGATCCAGACATATGGGAAAGAGTACAGATCAAATCACAAGAACGTTCTTTACCAAGTCGTTCTCAAAGAAGTTCATATTTGTTAAGTGGTTTACTCAAATGTGGAATATGTGGTGGGGGCATGAGCCATGATCGTGCAGGGTCAAAAAACAGCAAATATGGTGTTTACCGATGCTCAGCTAACAAAAACAAAGGGACTTGTTCGGGAAAAGTATATCGAGCAAAAGAACTTGAACAATTTTTCAAGGAAAGCTTATACAACTTATCTAAGGACTTTACTCTACAATTTGTTCCAGACGTAAAACCTTCCAAAGATACAGTTACCTCTACATCATTACAGCAAAAAATATACATAGCCAAAAAGCGCTATCACCGAAAGGTTGAAGCCTACACCGCAGGTCTTATTGAACTTAATGATTTAGAAATGGAAAAGAAAAAGTTAGATGATCTATTAGGTGTCATAGAGAAGACAAAAGTACAAGAAATGAATCCAGGTCAGGTTGCTGAAGAAATGAAGGCTAAATTGAAAACATTAGTTGACGCGCTGGAACAATTGCCTGTTGTGGAAACTAAGTTGCTTCTTAAAGAGATTATTGATCGGATTGTTGTGAAGAGTGCTGAGGAGATCGAGATATATCTAATTAATTGAAAAGTAAAAAATTCAATTTAACTTCTTATACACGCTAATCTAATTGTGATGAATTAAATAAAAAAACACCATTAATGGTGTTTTTTTAATTTTTTCATTATGTATTAACCGCTTAATTGGAACGAAGCCCAGCCTTCGTTCATGATTTTCGTTTCCAGCTGCGGCCAGAAATACAGCATCTCTTCCCTGATCATCGTCATGATATCCCGTTGCCAATCGGTTAAATCCCTGCTGTACTGTTCTATGAAAAGCATAATATCCTTTTCAGGCCTTGGCGGGAATTTTTTTCTTTTTTTAATGTTGGATTTCTTCGGTTTATCTTTATTATCAAGGTCCCATAAATCATCATATTGTGTGGCTGTCGGTTTTATTTCCTCTTCTTCTTCCTCATCCTCCATCGTCCAGGCAAGCTTTGGTCTCATCAGCGACGGATCGATATGTTCTTCAATGGCTAAAAGTGCATCAAGGAAGGTTTCCACTTCCTTTTTGCCATGCAGGATTTCATATTCACGGATTCTTTCTGCAGTTGCCGACATACTTTCTACCATATCTCTCTTAGTATTATTGAAACGTATATTATTCTTAAAGAAATCACAATGCGCCAAAACGTGGGCAACAATCAATTTATTTTGTACAAGTGAATTGGAGTCCAGCAGAAAAGCGTAACAAGGATCAGAGTTAATGACCAGTTCATAGATCTTACTTAATCCAAAGTCGTACTGCAGCTTCATTTTATGAAATTGCTTCCCAAAGCTCCAATGAGAAAAACGGGTAGGCATCCCATAGGCACCAAATGTATAAATGATTTCTGAAGGGCAAATTTCATAACGCATCGGGTAAAAATCCAACCCGAACCCTGTTGCTATTTCGGTAATTTCACTAATGGCATATTCCAGAGCCTTTTGCTCCGCTTCATTCATCCGACATCCCCCTTGTCTTTCGCCTTTAAACTAATGTATGAAAAAAAGGAGGAAAAATGCCGTGATCATGAGAAAGGTCCTCGATAACAGAAAAAAACACCTCCATATAGAAGATGCCAGGCCAAAAGTTTCGTGCAGTTCTGCACTTAATCCCTTTGAAATTAAAATTTCGCGAATTCCGTATTCACAGCCTCTTTTTTCGTTCTTGAACGGATCCAGGAAATGATGAGCGCTGCAATGATGACAAAACCTAAGTATCCTGTGACAGGGTATACCGTCCCAACCAATTTAATAAAGCCAACGAAACTTGCAAGGAAAGCGAGGATGCCGACTATAATCACGGATATTTTAAAGCGTTTCGTTTCGGCAGGCACCAACCTGGCGGTGAACGCATACAGCATCCCGACAGCGGTATTATAAATCATTCCTAAAAGGATGATTGATAGGATATATCCCAACCATGGAGAAATCTGATTCGCTAAATGAAGGGTAGGCATTCCTGAGCCTTCTATGCCCTTCAAGTCGGACATCATCCCCAAATTGATCAAGAATAGCAGGATCCCTAAACCGATCCCTCCTAGAATTCCTCCCATACCAGCCTCTTTCTTATTCTTGAAGGTCCCTCCCATTACGGCTAGCATGGCTATTCCGGCAGTCATATTATATGAAACATAAAGTAATGAACCCATCATCCAATTCCCGGTTGCAGCCGTTCCTTTACTTGAAGATGAAATGATTTGATTGAAACTTAGATCGGATGTAAAAAATGAATAACCTGAAATAATGATCATGATAACAAATAAAAACGGTGTGACGGCACTAATGATGGACATTATTTTATTAACATTAAGTAAAAGCGTACCAATCGTGAGCACCGTCATGACGATTGCACCGACAATGCTTGGAATCCCGAATTGTTCCTCAAAAATCGTTCCGGAACCGGCAATCATGATGACTGTAACGCCAAACAAGAAAAATGTGATGATAATATCGACCACCCTGCCTATATAGCGGCCACAAATATGATCGATGATGCTTTTATGGGAGCGTGTTTGGAGAGTGCTCCCCAGCTGGGTAACTTGCATGCCTAAAAACGCGAATAAAGCTGTCGCCACCACAATTCCCAATACACTGTAGATTCCAAAACTCGTGAAGAACTGTAATACTTCTTGTCCTGAAGCGAAACCTGCTCCAATGATGATTCCAATATATGCTCCTGCAAGATTTATACTATTTTTCATATCAAATACCACCTTAATTATATGATTATTCTGACAATTTAAGTTAAAAGAAATATCTTCCCCTTCATCATGATCCTGTTCTTTAATAGCCTCCCAGCTTCAAGTTAACGGGCAGATGTCCATGAAGCCGGGAGTTCTTTTATTCTTACTCTTATTTATTAGGATATCTTTTACTATAGGAAGTGAATTCATCGATCGCAGCATAATCGACTTCATAGCCAATGCCTGCCGCCTTTGGGACGGTTATGACACCATCTTCCACTGTAACCTCTGGTTGGATGATGTCTTTATGCCAATAATTCGCGGATGCTGCCGTATCACCAGGCATCGTGAAGTTATCAAGTGTTGTCAAAGCGATATTATGAGCACGCCCGACACCAGATTCCAACATGCCTCCACACCAAACCGGTACATTCCTTTCTTTACATAATTCATGTATTTTCATTGCTTCCGTTAAACCGCCAACCCTGCCGATCTTAATATTAATGATTTTACAGCTTCCCAATTCAAGGGCTTTTCTTGCATCTTCGACGGAATGTATACTTTCATCCAAGCAAATCGGTGTTTTGATTTCCGCTTGTAATGTGGCATGATCGACAATATCATCTGATGACAAGGGCTGCTCGATCATCATTAAATCAAATTGATCAAGTTGTTTCAGTAATTCGATGTCTTTCAGCCGGTAAGCGGAGTTTGCATCTGCCATGATCGGAACATTGGGATAACGATTGCGTACTTCCCTGATTACATCTACATCCCATCCTGGTTGTATTTTCATTTTGATTCTTTTATACCCATCCCTCAATCCAGCTTCTATCTTCTTCAGTAATTCAGGTACCGTTTTTTGGATGCCGATGCTGATTCCAACATCGATTTTTTCCAGTTTTCCGCCTAAAGCCATACTTAATGGAATATTCTTTTCTTTCGCATATAAATCCCAGATGGCTCCCTCGATTGCCGATTTTGCCATATTATTTTTACGAATATGCGAGAACATATCCGATACATCACGAGGATGCTCTATTTCTTTATCCAATACAAGCGGAATCAGGAAATCCTCCAGCATGGTCCAATTGGTTTTTATGGTTTCTTCGTTATACCAAGGTGCTGAAAACGCCACAGATTCAGCCCAGCCCGAAAGCCCTTCTCCATTTTTCACTTCCACAAGAATGAACTCCTTATCCACAAACGTTCCAAAGCTTGTTGTAAAGGGAGCTACCAAATCCATATTTAAATGACGTAAACGCACTTCTGTTATTTTCATCCCGAATCCCCTCTTATTCTTTTATTTTTAATAAATAGTTTTGAATGTTTTTACCTTTTTCCCGTTCGATCCCGGCTGCAACATATCCTTTGGCAAAAAAGGCTTTGAATAATTCACCGGTTTTTAACCGCCAATCAATCGCAAGGCGAAGATCAGCTTTTTTGATTTGTTGAATATCTGTCGGAATGGGTATGGCGATCACCTCGGCATTGGTTTCGAAATGATAATCCTTGATGTAAGGAAAGCCTTGGTCATTCATTGCTGTCGTTACGAGGTGTATGGCTTCATCAGGAAGCGGAGTCTCTTCCTTTGCTTCCTGCCGTATATTCCATTCCACCATGAATCGATCAGTGGACAGTCCTTCATTGAGGGTATCCTTCATATTTCCATAACAATCTTCCATATATGTAGAGCAAACAGCTTTTAGCTTACCGATATTCAAGTTTGCATTCACACTTTCCAATGGATCATACGTCCATGTGATCAAGTCGTAGCCTTTTTTTAGTGCTTCTTCTTTTTGTGCAAGTTTAAGTAATCTGCCGTAGCCCTTCTTTTGATGGTCCGGATGGATGGCTAACATATGTGAACAAAGATATACCCTTCCGTCTTTGAATCCCGGGAAACTATATTGAAACCCGACTAACTGGCCATTGATATAGCCGCCTAAAACAAGCCCGCCGTTTTTGACTGCCGTAATCGTCTGATGGATGGGAACGCAATCCATACCCCATACGAGGGCTTCCAGTCGCTGCACTTCTTGTAAATCCTCTAATGTGGAAAGGGATTTAACAATTAATTCATCAGTCATGTAAGTGGCCCCCATCCCCATATTTCTCGAAAGTCAGTATGATGGCTTTGGCCAGGATTTCAATTCCCGATAACAAAGCATCTTTGTTGAAAGTCATGTTCGGATGATGGAGCCCTGGTGCCAAATCACAGCCCAATCCAAGCATCGTCGCTTTGAGTTCAGGTCTTTTCAACGTATAAAAATGAAAATCCTCTCCCCCGGTTGTAATGACAGGAGCTACCAGATTTTTTTCCCCGAGTGTATCGGCTATCGCTTCAGACATTATTTCCTGGGCTTGATCGTTCACGGTTGCTGCAGCAACACAGGTTCCCGGTTCGAGTTTCATTTCGACACCATGGACAATGGCCAAAGATTCTGCAACCTTTTCCACCTTTTTGGTGAGCTCTTCCATCACTGCATTATCCTGTGCCCTTAAATCCAAGGAAAAAGTGGCTCTCCCCGGGATGATATTGGAACTTTCGCCGCCAGCAAAAAACTGTGTCATTTTTACGGAATAAGGGATGGACGGATTGAGATGGATACCATTTAACAAAGTGATGAATGCCGCTCCTATCTCGATGGCATTTTGCCCTTGATGCGGTCTGGCTCCATGCGCATCAGTTCCCGCTATTTCACCTTTAATGAACTGAGCGGCTCCATGCACAATGGCTGGCGCCGCTTGCCCATCCTTCACTTCCTCAACCGGCCTTAAGTGCACTCCATAAAGGAAATTGACATCATCCAATACCTTTTCTTCAATCATCTTCAAGGCGCCCGTACCTTTTTCTTCGGCAGGTTGAAAAATGAACTTCAGCTTCCCTCTAGGATGAAAGTCCATTTCCCTCAATACCAGTAATACTCCAAGTGCCAAGGTCATATGACCATCGTGTCCACACGAATGATTGGCTTGAAACGTGCCATGCACCTCCTGCCAAAGTGCATCGATATCCGATCGTAACCCGACCGTAAAATTCCCATCCCCGATTTCCCCAATCACTCCTGTACAGTCCTCGAATGTTTTCACCGTACACTGATTCTCCGTTAAAATATTTGAAATGAAAGCTGTCGTATTCACTTCATTCCAACTCGTTTCAGGATTTGCGTGTAAATGGTCAAAAATATCGAGTATACGCGGCCTTAATTTTTCGATAGATTGTGTGATATCCATTTCTGTCTCCCCCTTGTATCCCGGTTTAATCGGCTTGTTCCCCAAACTGGTGGAAGTTTTACCTCAAAAGAAATAATCGTCTTGATTGAAAGCATCATATATAGCTTTTCTTTCTTTGAAACCCTGTTCGTCCTTAATCGATACACCAGCTACTAAACTATTCAATAATGAGAATAAAACCGGTGCGGTATCGATCGTGGAAGTCCTTGGTGTTGAAATGGGCAGTAAAATGTCAGTGTATTCAGCAATCGGAGCCAGTTCGGAATCCGTAACCCCAATTACAAATGCACCCGCTTTTTTGGCCATTTCCGTTATTTTCACAGTCTCTTTAACATAGCGGTGAAATGAAATGGCCACAAAAACGGAATTTTCAGTCATTTTATTCAACAGTAAAAATATATCATCAGTATCAGGGCGATATAAATGAACCTCTTCCCTAACAAGCCTAAGCGTAAAGGTTAACCAATGTGCTGCCGAAAATGATAAACGGTGTCCGGATATTAAAACATTGTCAGCTGCCGCCAATTTATCGACTGTTTTGGAGAAATCTTCATTTGATAAATTTTTCATTGTCTTTTCGATGCTGATGATATCCTGCCCCATCACTTGAGCCATGAAGTTTGGCTGACTCGCGGCTTCAAGTTTTGAAGAATGATACTCATTCAAACTGCTGCTCTCGTATATCAACTGATTGCGAATAAGCTTTTGAAGCTCAGCATATCCACTTAACCCTAATGAATAGCAAAAGCGGATGATGGTCGTTTCACTCACCCCAATATCCTTTCCGAGCTTTTGAGCTGAAGTGACTGCAAATGTATGTGAATGCACCAACAAGTATTTTGCTACCTTTTTTTGACCAGTAGATAAACCAGGGAATACTTCTTTAACTTTTTGCTGTAAATCCATAAAACATCCCCTCTGAAACAAGATATGAATCCAAAACTTTTTATATGACAATATGAAGTTTTCGCTTCAACAATAATAGAGAGTATTTTATCACAGGACTTTTAATAGAACAATAATATTCTGAATTTTTAATAAAAAAGAAGGAAATGCTTCAAGCACAAAAAAACCACGGAGATGGACTCCGTGGTCTCAGTTTGGCGGCAAAATGGGGTTCAGAGTCCGAATAGTGAGGTGAAGGTCGAATACGGTGTGGTTTAGGTCGATAAACTTCGTCAACGGCCCAAGACAGTCGGCGGAAAGGGAGCGGATTTCTGAAATCAACTGAAATAAAAAACTGTAGGCAAACTAAGTTTTCATCGAGTTTGTCTACAGTCTGAAACCACGAAATGTACCGGTGGTTTTCCTTCATTTATTTTTTATGACGCTTTGCATAGCCACATCGTTTGCATAATTCTTCAACTGCACATCTTCTTGAAAAACCATCATACATATTTTTCGCCCGTTCGCCATTTAAAATGTCTTCAAGTGATGTTTCGAATATATTTCCCAGCGGTATTTTGCCTTCACTATCCAAGCAACAAGGTACGACTGTACCATCCACCAAGATACCTAATTGATCTCTAAGGGCATAGCAGAAAATATTTTCATCGATAATGTCACGGTCCAATTCCGGCCACTCGAATTTTTCGGCCATGTTTATATAAACCCTGTCCCTCAACTTTATATTATTCTTTTGCTGAAGAGCTTCACTTAAGCGAATGTCCAATGAAAGCTTCTCCTCCAGCATGCTCAGAATATCATCGTTCAGGCCATTACTCGCTTTTAATTCATCCGTATCCATATTCCATAAACGAATGGCACAAATCACTTCGCTTTTTTCATTTGCTTCATTTATAAAATCGGCAATATTACTGACATAAGAGTCAAGACTATTGCTCGTATCGTTTGCCTCAAAGCTATGAAGTGAAATATTCACCTGCCGAAGGGCTTTTTTGGAGAGCAGCTTGTCTTTGACCTTTTGAATCAAGGTACCGTTCGTTGTAATATTAACTTTCAGGTCATTTTCAGCACTGATATCCAGGAATGTACCCAAATTTTTATTTAAAAACGGTTCACCCATCAGATGAAAATAAATATGATCGGTGTGTGGTTTGATTTTCTTGATAACATCCGTAAACCCTTCAGGATCCATGAATTTCAGGGTCCTTTGCAAGCTGGAGCTTGGACAAAAATTACACTTCAAATTACATATATTCGTAATTTCCACATAAACTTTCTTAAACTTTCTCATTTTCTAATACCCCTACAATCAAGCTTATTGTTTCATTCTGATACTAACTATACTTGTTAGCTGCTCCTAAATGCAATGAAAACTTCATGGAAGCTGAACGGCTGCCATCATTCCCCACTGGCAGCTAATCCGAAATCCACCATTTCCCGGACAACCTTTAAACAAAATCAGAAAAAAACATCTTCTCGAGGTGAAGATGTCTGTAATGCATCCCTTAAGTTTTCCGGTTGTTCCGATCTCACTTTCCTTTTTGTTCTGTGACCTTCAAACTAAGTAATTTTTCATTTTTCAAATCATGTTGTACAGTCACGATGACATTGAACTTCTGACCTTTATTCTCGACCAAAAACCTGAAATCGTCTTCGACTAAATTTTTCGCTACTGTTTTTCTGCCCTTATATTCGTAATCGGTAATCTCAACTTCAGGATAATCTGCCTGAACTATTGTAATCGCAATCTTTCCGTATTTTTCGTAATCGGGTTTTTGGGCTTGTGCTGAAATGGCCCCTGCTTGCATAATCAAAAAAATCCCCATTAGCATCACGATGACTTTTTTCAAAATCTTTCCTCCTCATACTTTCCGGTTAGTATTATTATGTAAAATTGTTCAGTTGTTATGCAGCTGCTTTGCTTCTTTTACAAGCATGATTCCAACTAATCGATTCCTCTCCCACTCCTCAGGAAACACAGTCAATGGCGGATTGGTTTCATCCACTAAATAACTAAGTTCAATCGTCATTCCCGGGCGGCGGAATTCAGTTATGAACCAATCCGTATATCCGCTTCCTACCGCTTCTTTGTCCGGAAAGGTCAGTTCATATCCAGTCAATTCGGCAGCCTTTTTTGCAATCCCATAATCCCTCGCCATATTTTTCCGTTTATTATTGTAATGCCAAAAGATTTCCCTTCCTGAGGTATGATAGGAAACGGCAATAAGGGGATCGATCTTTTTCGTGAAATCCGTAAGCGCTATAGCTTCAGCTGCTTCAAGTGGTTGTCGGCCCTTATAAAATTGATACGTCGGTTTTGTTTCATGACTCATGACTTCTTTCCATCCAGCCGGATACTGCCTATTTAAATCAATGCCATTAGCGTTGGCTTTCCACCGGGACCAATTCCTGCTATATCGATTCATTTTCCATACCGCAGCCTTTTCAAGAACATTTAAGTTGGATAAATCTCCTTGCTGGATGCTGACGCCATCTGGATTCAGCATCGGGATGAACCAGATGCTCACTTCATCCAATGATTCCGTCCGATATTCTCCAACAGGTTTGCCCGCTCGATATGCGGCTGCATATTCTTCAAGCATGCGCATTAAAAGTTTGGAGCTGAGCCATTCCCGACCATGATGTGATCCCACCAGCAAAATCGATCTTTTTCCTTTTCCTAACCTAACTGCCTTTATATTTTTTCCCTTTTCAGTTTGTCCGATAATTTGAACGTCCAATTCATACTGCTTTTGAATTCCCTGCAGATCCATTTCCATCTGTTCAGGGGAATACACTTTTGCCGCCAGCGATGGTTCAGGGAAAAAAAGAAGCACCAGTATTCCAATTACCATTATTTTTCTCATGTACTCACCTTTTATTTTTATTCAGGTAAAAAGCAACAACCGCGTTCCAAATACATCGCCACTTATTGTAAGGAAATGTTCTGTCATATCTGAACAAAATACAAATAGCTCCTTAATAAGGGGGAGAAGAACATGAGGATTGCTGATTATGATCAGGCATTGTTTCACACGCACCGTTCTGATTGGGACAGCTTGTTAGTATTGATGGTTCGAACGAAAGATCACTTTCTTTCAAAAAAAATAGAACATTTTCTGCACGCTTACAGGTTTGAGCATGATTATCAAATCGTTCAATCCCAGCTGTATGCACTGCTTCGTTATCTGGATCATGCAGCAGAAAAAACAAGTGATTATTTAAGTGAACTTCCAAGCTAAAATCAACTATAGTTTTTGCAAAACGGGAAAAATTATACAAGAGGATCGATTTTCGGGGATATAACTTTGGCTGGTGAAACCCTATAAAAACAAGGAAGGGTCAGGTATGTAAATACCTGACCCTCATTTCATCATTTTTTGATTGTAGCATATGCCGTTGCATACATTTTAAGCTCTTCAATCATACCTTCTACAAGTACTGCAGATTCTTCAAATAAACCATCATTTTCGTAATCGAAGCAATGCGGATCCAGAACCAATTGTTTGGCGATCACATTTGCATAAAGGCTTCGACCCACTGTCCTCATGGAATTCAAGGCATTGATCCCGCCTTTTCCTCCGCCGGAAACAGCCAATAGAGCGACTGGTTTATGCGTGAATTGTTCGCTGCTTAGAAAATCCAAGGCATTTTTCAAGGCTCCGCTCATGGAACCATGATACTCCGGAGTTGTCAGAATTACGCCATCAGCTTCCTCGATGCTTTTCCGAAGTCCTTGAATAACTTCCAGTTGATATTGTTCACCTTCACCTGAATATAAAGGGATTTTGCTATTGCTTAAATCAATAAGTTCCGCTCCGTATTTCTTGGATATGTAGCGTGAGGCAATCCCCGTACGCCCTTGTTTACGTGGTGAACCATTAATGATTACTAATTTCATGAATTAAACCTCCATTATTCCCCGATGTTTTCCGAGATCAGTCGCCAATACAGTATACCAAAACCGCAACGGAATTTCCTAGAATTTTGATTTTTCATGCAACTAAAAATCAAAAAAAAAACGAAAGACCTGAAGAAGTCTTTCGTTTAGCTTTCATACATTTAAACCAATGCTTCAATCTTGCTCATGAAATCTTCCATGACTCCCGATAACTTGGACTCAGCTTCTTGCATTGATTTACCTTGGACACCGAAATAGAATTTAATTTTCGGTTCAGTGCCTGAAGGACGCAGGCAAACCCATGTACCATCCTCAAGGAAATACTTCAATACATTTGATTTCGGAAGCTCGATCAATTCTTCATCATTTGAAAGTAATGTACGCTTCTTGCTGCTTTGGTAATCTTCTTCAACGACTACCGGAATGCCAGCTATTCGGGAAGGAGGATTTTGACGGAATTGATTCAATATTCCAGAAATCTGTTTCGCTCCCTCAATGCCCTTCAAAGTCAATGAACGCAAACCTTCCAAGTAAAAGCCGTACTTTTCAAACACATTCAGCAACCCTTCATATAAGGTCAATCCCTGCTTTTTATAATGGGCACAGACCTCGACAGCAAGCACCGCAGCTTGAATGGCATCCTTATCACGTGCAAAGTCTTTAATCAGATAACCGTAGCTTTCTTCATATCCGAACAAAAAGCTGCTTTCCCCGCTTTCATGGTACTGATTTATTTTCTCGGCAATGAACTTAAACCCGGTAAGTACATCAACCGTCTTCAAGCCATATGACTCGGCAATCGTACGCCCGATTTCTGAAGTGACGATCGTTTTCAAGATGACTCCATTTTGAGGAATCTTCCCTTTTTCTTTTTTCTGGGAGAGTAAATAATCCAGGAAAAGGGCACCTGTTTGATTACCAGTCAGGACAACATATTGGCCCATCTCGTCTCTCACGGCAATTCCAAGCCGGTCGGCATCCGGGTCCGTTGCTATCAATAGATCCGCTTCCACCTTGTTACCAAGCTCGATGGCCATTTCAAATGCAGCAGGTTCCTCCGGGTTTGGAGACTGAACTGTCGAAAAATCCGGATCTGGCAATTCCTGCTCCTTAACGATATGCAAATTTTGATAACCTAAGCTTTGCAGTGCCCGCCTGACGGATTTATTTGCCGTTCCATGAAGCGGCGTAAAGACGATTGACACATCTATTTCCTCGGCAAGCTGCGGGTTCTCTGGAACTGTAAGCAACGAGCGATTATACGCTGCATCCACTTCCTCCCCAACCATTTCGATGAGGCCCTGCAGTTTAAGGACTTCAGCTTCTTCAACCTGAATTTCAAGCTCGTTTTCAATGGCATTCACGTAGCTGATCACTTGATCCGCCGCATCCGGTGGCAATTGTGCCCCATCTGACCCATAAACCTTGTAACCATTATATTCAGGCGGATTGTGGCTTGCCGTGATGACGATGCCAGCAAAAGCATTCAGCTCGCGAACCGCAAATGACAATTCTGGAGTTGGACGCAATTCATCGAATAAATAAGCTTTCACCCCAAATGTTGCCAAGGTCTTAGCTGCTTCCAGTGCAAATTCCGGGGACTTATGTCTTGAATCATAAGCGATCACAGCCCCTCTTCCTTTCGCTTCTTCCCCAAACGAAGAGATATACTGAGCCAACCCAACCGTTGCCTTCCTTACCGTATAAACATTCATCCGGTTCGTTCCCGCTCCGATTTCCCCGCGCATTCCGCCTGTTCCAAACTCTAAATTTTTATAAAAGGCATCTTCGAGTTGTGCTTCATCCCGCTGCATTTCCTCAAGGAGGACACGTAATTCCCCATTTAAATTCTGGTACCCTGCCCAAGTGGTGTATAAAGATTTCCAATCCATCTCCAACATCTCCTCCCAAACGCCTCATATTTGTAATTATTATGTATCTACCTTACATATACAAAATTATCACATTTATTCCAATAAATGAAGCTCGTAATGAAAAGAACCGAATCCAGCATTCTTCACATCACGAGCTCGTTTACCTCTTTATTTTTGGCCATCTTTGTAATGCAGATGGTAAATATCATGGCGGCGATCTTTCAATTGCTTTACAGTACCAGACTGACGCTCCCGCCTTAAGATTTCCAAATCGACATCGCCAATCAGGACCATCTCAAGGTTCGGGCTGGTTTCCCCGACTATGCCGTCACGCGCAAATTCGAAATCCGATGGAGAGAAGATTGCCGATTGGGCATATTGGATATCCATATTTTCCGTTTGCGGAAGATTTCCGACCGTTCCGGAAATGACAGTATAAATTTGGTTTTCGACTGCACGGGCCTGGGCACAATAACGAACTCGCAGATAGCCTTGCCTGTCTTCTGTACAAAATGGAGTGAATATGATTTTGGCTCCCATGTCGGTAGCAATCCGGGCGAGTTCCGGAAACTCAATATCATAACAAATTTGTATCGCAATTTTTCCACAATCCGTATCAAAGACACGAACGCGGTCACCTGCGTTAATACCCCACCATTTTCTTTCATTCGGTGTGATATGAATTTTATATTGCTTTTCAATCGTCCCATCGCGACGGAATAAATAAGCGATATTATAGATATTGTCATCATCTTCTTTAACGAAGTGGGAACCGCCGATGATATTGACGTTATACCTTACAGCTAAAGTGGTAAACAATTCAATGTATTGCTCCGTGAAATCCGACAGTTTCCGGACAGCCAAGCTTGGTGATCTTTCATTCAAGAAAGACATCAGCTGGGTGGTGAACAATTCCGGGAACACGGCGAAATCCGCATTAGCATCCGAAGCAACATCGGTGAAATATTCGACTTGGTTAGCGAAATCTTCGAATGAATCGATTTTACGCAGCATGTATTGCACGACGCAGATACGTACCGGCTCTGATGTTTTATAATAACGTTTTGTTTTCGGCTGATAATCGACGTTATTCCACTCCATGAGAGTAGCATACTTATTCGATTGCAGATCATCAGGCAAGTAATTCGGATTGATCCTCATAAGCGTGAACCCATTTAAAAGCTGGAATGAAAGAACCGGATCATATATTTTATGCAATTGCACTTCTTTCACATATTCCCTTGGTAATAGTTCTTCCGCATGTTTATGGTAATTGGGGATCCTTCCCCCGATAATGATGCTTTTTAAATTCAAATGGGCAACAAGCTCTTTCCTTGAATCATATAATCTTTGGCCAATTTTCATCCTGCGGAATTCAGGATGGACCATGACCTCGATTCCATATAAATTATAACCGTCCGGATTATGATTCGTGATGTACCCATTATCGGTTACATCATCCCATGTATGGCGGTCATCATATTCGTCAAAATTAATAATGAGACTGGAACATGAGCCAATCACTTTTCCATCATATTCAGCCACAAACTGTCCTTCTGGAAAAATCGCCAGATGGCTCTCAAGCTGATCTCGCTTCCAGGGAACCATTCCAGGAAAGCAACTCGACTGCAAAGCAATTATTTCATCTATGTCTCCTAGCCTCATATTACGTATTTCCATTATTTTTTCATATTTATGCAGGTCCAAATTGGGCATTTTTCCTCAGACTCCTTTAATCTCTTCCATAAGAATTATACCCCTTATTCAAAAATTAAAACAACTGAACCTACCCATGGATTACAAATAAAAACATTCTGAATGTCCGTTAAAAGAATATATATTTTACATACGCGGTCCTTACATACTATACTTTTCATGAGAGTAAAAAGAGATGGGGAAGAGGAACCATGAACAATACAAAACGCAGTGTGGAAAACTTATTATTTGTAGCCTGGGCTGCTTCCATCATTGCTATGTTTGGAAGCTTATATTTTTCTGAAATCAAGCAATATGAACCTTGTGTCCTCTGTTGGTATCAGCGGATCATCATGTATCCCTTTACGATCATTTTAGGAATTGCAATCATTCGAAAAGATTATTGGATCAGCTTTTATACGATGATATTATCCGCTATCGGTGCATTCATTTCCACGTACCATTACTTGATACAAAAGGTTTCATTCTTTTCTGACCACACCCTTGCATGTGGAAGGGTTCCATGTACAGGTCAATATATAAACGTATTTGGTTTCATCACCATCCCGTTCCTAGCCTTGACTGCATTCATCATTATTTTCATATGCAGTTACATCATATGGACAAGATCCAAGGAGGTTGCAGCTTAATGAAGAAAATGGCTATATTTTTAGTGATAATCGTCGCGATATTTGTCCTGCTGGGCGTTTTTACAAACTTGAAAAAAGAAGAAAAATCAAAAGGAAATCCATACGGTAAGGATAAGCTTAAACCCGCTACTGTCGATCAGCTGGATGACCCCAATTATCAAAACTTGATCCTGCCTGAAGAATTGGAGCAGGACCTCCAGGATAATGAAGATGTGACCGTTTACTTCTATAGTCCTGAGTGCCCGCATTGTCAAAAAACCACGCCAATCGTGGCTCCTTTGGCAGAAAAGCTGGGAATCGATCTAGTTCAATACAATCTTTTGGAGTTTGAACAAGGATGGAGCGATTATGGCATCAAAAGCACACCGACCATCGTTCACTATAATAACGGCAAAGAACAAGAACGGATCGTTGGCTATAATGATGAGGAAACGTTCGAGAAATGGTTCAAGGACCACGATATTAATTAAGGATGGAAAAAATGAGCCGGCCCTAACGGAAATGCTTCTCCCGTTATAGCCGGCTCATTTTTTTTGCCTTATACTAAATATTGATTCGCCACCTGGATGTCCATCATCTGGATCTCATTATTCGCTTCATGGTTTATACTTGAAAAATGGTCATAATAAAAGGGGAAGAATATTCCGCATTCATTCAATAGAGTGATGTTATGTTGGAACAATTCTTCAGATTCAGATTCCATAAAATCTTCTCTCTTTTGTTTGTCTAATATCGACATAAGGACTTGAAGACATGTCATTACTTGAAATGCGTCTCTTAATGTTGCCAAGTAAGTAACAGAACTTTGATTGGGCTTTAAAACGCCAATCTCGCGAAAATGAAGGATTTCACTTTCCGTAAAGTATTTGGGAAATACAGATTCGTAGAAACGAGAAACGAGACTCGCTATTTCTTGCTCTTGTTCTTCCGTTGAAGAAAAGACCGTCTTCACTAAAAAAACCACCTTTTTTCAGATCCGTTAGACCTATCTATTATATGTATATTCTAGGACAAGCGATTTCTTTCTCACTAGAATAACATAAATATTGTAAAAAATATGTGGTAATTTCCACCACGGAAATTTCATCAATAGGTCCAAGGTTACTTTTTCATGACTAATTCTTAATTATTATATATTTTTTTCATTTAATCAAAACCAAAGCAGTCGAAAGTAGGAGTTTTTATTGGAAAATTTCAGAATAACTAACCAACATTTAATAATTGATGTTCTCCAAAGTTGGAATGGATTAACAATTGAAAAGCTTTTTAGGGAGCGTTGGCAGGCCCCAAAAAAATTAGTGCATGAATGGAGAATGAGTAAAGAAGTTACAGTGAACGGGAATTCCGTCGCATGGTCAGCTATCCTTAATGAAGGAGATTCGATCAGCATCCCCTTATTGGATCACGCTGAAAATGAAACAGTACAAGCGGCAGACTTAGGAATTTCCATCTTATATGAAGATGATGTGTTGTTGATAGCCAATAAACCGGCTGGAATGGATACCCATCCTTCTCAGCCCGGTGAAGCACACTCCCTCCTCAATGGTGTCGCGCACCATCTTCAAAAAACCGGCCAGACCTGTATGATCAAGCATATTCATAGGCTTGATAAAGATACTACCGGTGCCGTCCTTTTTGCCAAAAACCGCCTTATTGGGTCCATGCTGGACAGAATGTTGGAAGAAAGGGAAATCAAGCGGACTTACCTAGCTTTAGTCGAAGGAAACATTAAAAAGAATGAAGGAGAAATCAAAGAAAAAATTGGCCGCGACCGCCACCATGCGACGAGAAGAAGGGTTTCCCCTACAGGCCAGACAGCAGTCACCCACTATCGGGTGCTCAACCGAGATCCCAAGAAAAACTTGACGCTCGTCAGCTGCACCTTGGAAAGCGGCCGAACCCATCAAATCAGGGTGCATTTCAGTCATTTAAACCACCCATTGGCCGGAGATACCTTATATGGCGGAAAAAGGACATTTCCACGTCAAGCCCTCCATGCAAGGAAAATTGAATTCATCCATCCCATATCAGAAGAAAAAATGATCGTTGAAGCTCCTTTCATTGATGAACCTGATATATTCGATGTCACCATTTAAACAAAAAAACACCGTTCCATTTCGGACGGTGTTCTTATTTCTTCATTAATATTATCCGAATTGTCGCTCATATTTTTTCACGGACGGATCTTCTGCATGTTGGGTCGAATTTTTCCGCTATACGGCCGAAATATACGCATGTCGGGACGAAATCCGTTCATTTTGGCATAAAAAATAGCTGGCCACTTGGGCCAGCTTTATTTTTTTATTTATGAAGCTTTTCTCATGCCTTTTAAGATAAGGCTTAAGATGAAGACAAATACGATTGCACCAATCAATGCTGGAATTATAGCGAAATCTGCTACTGAAGGTCCCCAGTTCCCAAGAATTAATGAACCTAACCATGCACCAACAAAACCAGCGATAATGTTACCGATAATTCCAAATGGTACGTCACGTCCAACGATCATACCTGCTAACCAACCAATGATACCTCCGATAATTAATGACCATAAAAATCCCATAATATATTTCCTCCTTCAAATTAGTTATTTTTTCATTTCTGCAGCAGACTCCAAGAAATCAAATCACTTCCATTTTGTCATGCTTTTTTCAGTTATTTTAACTTTTACATTCAAATGGTATGATGCCGATTAGCACGATATCTAATGAATGTGAATGCTTTAGTTATTGGGTAGAGTTAGCTAGCTATAGCCCTTGAGTAACTGATTGGACAATCCTCATGTTAGTGATTTTTTTCTTTTTGTTTGCCGCTGTACTCATTATTTTCCCCGTTTAAATAATCTAAAACCTAATTTTTTTTAAAAATATTTGGCAACGAAAACAGGATTATCAGACATATTAAACGGGTATACCATAGGCTTTAACTTTGTCACATTGTTAGTATAAGCAGTAACCGTCTCAAATATGTTCATAAAGGAAAAAGAAAAAGGATGCCCCAATTTCGGGACACCCTTCTATATTTTCAGCATGCTTTAGAACAAAAGTTCATCGGGATTGCTGCCGAACCGTTCATTTTTGTTCAAGGCATCTATTTGATTCATTTCATTCAAGCTTAATGAAAAGTCAAATACATGTGCATTTTCCTCAATGCGGGACGGCGTAATCGATTTAGGTATTACAACTAGATCATTTTGCAGATGCCATCTAATCAACACTTGCGCTGAACTTTTCCCATGCTTCTTCGCTATATGATTAATTGTCGGCTCTTCCAATAGGTTTCCTCTTCCTAGCGGGCTCCAAGATTCTACCTTTATTTCATGTTTTGCACAGTAATCACGAATTTCGACTTGAGTCAAAAGTGGATGCAATTCAATTTGATTGACGACCGGCTTCACTTCACTGTTTGCAAGTAAATTTTCCAAATGATGAACATGGAAATTACTTACACCGATTGATTTCACCTTTCCATCCTTATAAAGCTTTTCCAAAGCCCTCCAGGTTTCCAGATATTTATCTTTTCCCGGCCAGTGGATCAAGTATAAATCCAAGTATTCCAAGCCAAGGCGATTTAAACTATCATCAAATGCCTGGAGCGTCGTTTCGTATCCTTGCTCTGTATTCCACACTTTAGATGTTATGAACAATTCTTCACGAGGCACGCCGCATTCACGAATCGCCTGACCAACACCTTCTTCATTTTCATAAATGGCAGCCGTATCGATCGCACGATATCCAACTTCGATCGCTTTCTTGACAGACTCAACCGTTTCATTGCCGTTTTTCACTTTAAATACACCAAAACCCAACTGTGGCATTTTAACTCCATTATGTAAGGTGATCGTTTCCCCAATATTTGAAATCATTCCATCATTCCCCCTTACTTTTATTTACCAATTATACATCCCTCCACCTTCTATTTCTAACCATAAGCCTCGGGATTTACAGTGTTCTTAAACGAAAACGCACCAATTTATATATATAAAAGGAAACATTTTATCTTTTTAATCATTCACTAAGTTAAATATTTTGTAAAAAAATGACGAAACATCTATCCTTATAGATATGAAATTCGTTACAATTGAATAGTTCGACTTAAAACCAAGTAAAAAAGAAGGTGTCAGCTTTTATAGAATAATCAAACGTAAAACTCCCATCCTAAATATTGAGGAGTTGCAAACTGTTATGCGCCCATTCATTGGCCAAAATCCATATACACTTTACACTTGAAATCAAGGGAGTCCTCCATGTATGAATAGCATACTCATCTTAACAGTGTTAATTATTATTTTTGCTTTGGTCTTTGACTTTATCAATGGTTTCCATGATACGGCTAACGCCATCGCTACAGCAGTATCAACCAAGGCGCTTAAACCACGTCATGCAATCATCATGGCTGCGGTCATGAATTTATTAGGAGCACTGACCTTTACCGGCGTTGCGCATACCATTACGAAGGATATCGTGGATCCTTTCACATTGAACAATGGTTCTTATGTAATCCTTGCTGCACTAATTTCGGCCATAATATGGAATTTAATCACCTGGTATTTTGGCATTCCAAGCAGTTCCTCCCATGCGATCATTGGTTCAATAGCGGGAGCTGCCATCGTGGCCAGTGGATTCGATGCAATTAAATGGAGTGGATTCACTAAAATTGTACAAGCATTGATTCTATCTCCCATCCTTGCCTTTACGCTTGGATTCATTGTATACAGTATTTTCAAGGTAGTATTCAAAAATAATAATTTAGGAAAAACCAATAAGCGATTCAGGAGAATACAAATTCTCACGGCGGCCATCCAGTCTTATACACATGGAACGAATGATGCTCAAAAATCCATGGGTATCATCACGATGGCTTTGATCGCTAACGGATATGCCTCTACCTCTGAAGTTCCATTCTGGGTACAATTATCATGTGCCATTGCCATGGCGCTTGGTACATCTATCGGAGGTTGGAAGATCATCAAAACCGTTGGCGGTAAAATCATGAAAATCCGTCCGGTTAATGGCGTTGCTGCAGATATGACTGGTGCAGCGATCATTTTCGGTGCAACCTTCCTGCATATGCCTGTCAGCACGACTCATGTCATTTCTTCTTCAATACTAGGGGTCGGTTCTGCACACCGCATCAAAGGGGTAAAATGGGGAACCGCAAAAAACATGTTGGTCACTTGGTTCATTACATTGCCAATTTCCGCTTCCTTATCTGGAATCATTTACTATTTAATTGCTTTATTTTTATAGAACCTTTTGCCTTTCCATGCAGAGTTTGCAGACAATGGAACGGTAGGGACGTGACTCCTGCTGGAAAAGTGCGTCCAAGGGAGACTCCACGAACGCTGCCGGACCGCCCGCGGAAAGCGAGTGCCTGGAGTGGTAATCAACGTTCATATTTCACACCCCCTCAAAAAAAATGCAGGCAATCTTGATTAATATCGAGTTTGTCTACATTCGGAGTGCCTTTCCATATGGGAAAGGCTTTTTTTTTTTGCAGATTTCCCCTTATAATTGCAGGTTTTTCCCTTTTTTTAATTTTCCTTGTTTTTTTATGTAAAGTTTTATTAAGATTTTGTAAATTTTCGTCGAAAAACCTTCCCGGATACTACATGAATTCGTTACAATCAATTTGTTAATACTAAGCGTACGACTAAAGTGCGTAAATTTGCATGACTAATTGGGAGGCTTTAACATGGCTTTTAAATCAAAAAAAGACAAATTCGCTGTAATGCTTTTTAACATCGCTCAAAACCTTAAAGAAGGTGCTGACTATTTCGCGGATTATAAACTCAAAAATATCTCCGATCTAAAAGTATTTTCAGATACGATGAAAGACTACGAGCATAAAGGCGATTCAATGGTCCATAATGTGATCAAAGAGCTGAACAATGCTTTCATCACTCCTATCGAACGGGAGGATATCCTTGAATTAACCATGAGAATGGATGATGTCATAGACGGTTTGGAACACTGTGCGGCATTATTCGAAATGTACTCAATTGTCAATGCAGATGAGTATATGCTTAAATTTGTGGATGCAATCAAACAGTGTACGTATGAGATTGAAAATGCTGTCGATACACTATCCACTAAAAAATTACCAATGATTCGTGAAAATGCAATCAAAATTAAAGATCTTGAATCAGTTTGTGACGGAATCCAACGTCAATCAATCAAAAACTTGTTTACAGTTGAAAAAGATCCAATCAGGATCATTCAATATAAAGAAATTTACGAAAGCCTTGAAGAGATCGCCGATCACTGTCAAGCGGTGGCCAATACACTTGAAACAATCATAATGAAAAACGCCTAAGGAGTACCCCAATAAATGGATACTTTATTAATTTTAACAATATTAATCGTTTTCTTTGCTTTAGCATTTGACTTCATCAATGGTTTTCATGATACAGCCAATGCAATAGCTACTGCTGTTTCAACAAAGGCCATGAAGCCTAGGCATGCCATCATCATGGCAGCAATCATGAATTTCGTCGGAGCTATGACATTTACTGGAGTGGCGAAGACCATAACGAAGGATATCGTGGATCCGTTCACGCTTCCGAATGGTTCATATGTAATTCTGGCTGCTCTGCTTGCCGCTATCATATGGAATCTTCTTACCTGGTATTACGGAATACCAAGCAGTTCCTCCCATGCATTGATTGGTTCGATTGCAGGTGCAGCCATTGCTGCAGCAGGCTTCGCCGGCATTAAATGGGAAGGGTTCATGAAAATTCTTCAAGCTTTGATCTTCTCCCCGCTAATTGCTTTTGCAATCGGGTTTATCGTATACAGCATTTTTAAAGTAGTCTTTAAAAACAATAACCTGACAAAAACAAACCAAAAATTCCGTACTATACAGATTGCTACTGCGGCACTTCAATCGTATACACACGGAACGAACGACGCTCAAAAAGCGATGGGTATCATCACGATGGCCCTTATTGCAAATGGTTATGCATCAAGTACCGATATCCCCTTCTGGGTTCAATTCTCATGTGCACTGGCAATGGGACTTGGAACTTCCGTCGGCGGATGGAAAATCATTAAAACCGTTGGCGGCAAAATCATGAAAATCCGTCCGGTCAATGGTGTTGCAGCGGATTTAACCGGCGCTTTCATTATTTTTGGCGCGACTGTAATACACATGCCCGTTAGTACAACCCATGTTATTTCGTCTTCAATCCTTGGTGTTGGATCTGCGCATCGTGTCAAGGGCGTAAAATGGGGAACGGCAAAGAGAATGATCATCACTTGGTTCATTACCATTCCCATCTCGGCAACATTAGCTGGTTTGTTTTATCTTTTAATTAACTTCCTATTCTAAAATAAAATCCCTACCGGTAACCATAGGTAGGGATTTTTTGTATTAACAAAGGATTTATCTATGCTTATTAATAGAAAATCGTTTAAAATTCAAGGAGAAGGAATTTTTTTAGCGAGGGGCAAAATAATAATGAAGGAATTCGAAAAAAATAGAGATATTTTTAAAGACCTTTATGGAGATATGATGGAGTTTGCCGATAGAATCAGTTCTGTTTTAGGTTGCCCCATTACAATCGAGGACGGTAACCATCGCTTACTTGCTTATAGCACACACGATGATACTACGGATCAGGCTCGTATCATGACCATAATCGGAAGACGTGTCCCTGAGAAGGTCATCAACAGTTTATGGAAAGATGGCTTCATACCCGCGTTATTGAAAGAAGATGCCCCCATTAAAATCGGGGCCATCAATGATGTCGGGCTCGGTAACAGGGTTGCGGTTTCCATCCGGAAAAATAATGAAGTACTTGGTTTCATTTGGGCTTTGGAAGTAAATGAACCTTTCTCCGAAGAAGATATGAAATTTCTGCAATTCGCTGCCAAGGAAGCGAAGAACCAGTTACAGCAATTGCAATTGAAAAAGAAAAGGAAAGAAGCCGGTCATCAAGAGTTTCTTTGGCGCATGTTGACCGGGCATTATCAAGAAGAATCGGAAATAATTGAAAATTACCAGAAATTCTCCATCCATGTTCCAGTTGTTTTTTCCATATTGGTATTTGAATTCCCTAAAGAAATCAATCGCGAAGTGGAGCGCTACATTTCATACATGTTAACGACCACTCAAAAGATAAACAGTTCATTATTTGCCATTGACCATAACAAACTCATTCTTTTCGCGGGAGCCAACCAGGAAAACAGCCCTTCTTTCACTTCATCCATTTATGAGTTCATTCCTTTTTTCATTCTGGAGATGAAACGGCGTTTCGGTGTTGAGCATATCCTTGGAACGGCTGGCAATATGTATAAAAACTTAATGGACGTTAAATCAAGTTACGAAGAAGCTCAATACACCCTAAAAATGAAGAATATATTCCCTGATGACATGAAACTCATTTTACATTATGAAGAACTTGGCATGTTTCAAATGATTGAATCACTCGCAAGCAACAAACAGCGTCGTGTTCATCCTTCCATCCTTAAACTAAAAGCATACGACATGAAAAACCAGACGGAATTGCTGCAAACACTAACTGTCTATCTAGAGAAAGACTGCAACCCAAACGAAGCTTCAAGAAACCTTCATATCCATGTGAATACATTGAATTACCGATTAAAAAGGATCTCGGAAGTGGGAAATATCCGGTTAAAAGACCCGATTCAAAAAATGTCCCTCTTTCTTAACATTAAACTTAATCAATATGATGAATTCTTCAAGAAAAATTAATGATATATTCCCTGATATGGAATACTAGAGGTGTGGAAAGGTTGATCTTATGAAACTTGAAACAAAAGAAGAACTTGAAAAAGAATTAGCAATCATAGATAAATGGGAGAAGGATCAGAAAGGACTATGGTTTTGGGAACGTATTGGGCGGATCCCTTTCAAGCTATTGGATAAGTTGACACCGGATTTCATTCAGAAAAAATTGGGTGTCATGCTTGATGAAATCGGCAGCTACATTCAGAATGGCGGAAAATATTTAACGAAAGAAGCTCATATTCTAAATCAGCTGCAAGCCAAGAATCCCGAGTTGAATATTACTGCCCTGGAAGATGTTTCAAGCATCCCCCTCCATATCATGGATAGCGTGAGTCAGGATATTAAAAATTCAGGGAGCAAATTGGCAACGGTTCAAGGTGCCACTACCGGGATTGGCGGAATCTTCACCTTGGCAATTGACATCCCCCTTCTTCTCGGCATGTCGATCAAAACCCTTCAGGATATCGCCATCACATATGGCTTCAATCCTAGGGACCGCCAAGAACGTATATTCATCGTCAAATGCCTGCAATTCACAACATCGGATGTAGTCGGCAAAAAGGCTATATTAAATGAATTGTCGAAAATGACCCAGACTGATTCCCAATCAAAAAGGGAAATAGCCTCAGAACTGCAAGGATGGCGAGAAGTCGTTTATACATACCGTGATCAGTTTGGCTGGAAAAAGCTTTTGCAAATGGTTCCTGTTGCCGGAATAATATTTGGCGCCCTTACAAATCGTTCCATGATTGCCGACATAGCCGATACGGGAATCATGCTTTATAAGAAAAGAAGGATTCTAGAGCGCATTCAAGAACCAATTGCAAAGAATTGAATTCAGCTTTTATTAGGTTTTGATCCTGGCAAGCCCATGTTTTTTGAAACTGCGTTTGTGGAATTCCACAAATACACCTTTTTCATTTTTCTGATTTCCACATACTAACTGTTTCTTTTTCCAACTATACTTGTGATACAAATAGTAAAACATATTATTGGAGGGATTAAGATGAGAATAGGAATTCCAAAAGAGATTAAGAACAATGAAAATCGTGTAGCTATCACTCCAGCTGGGGTCGTAGCATTAGTCAATGCAGGACATGAAGTATTAATCGAAATGAACGCAGGTCTAGGAAGCAGTTTTACAAATGAAGCATATCAAGAAGCTGGAGCTGTTATAGTCGAGGACGCTGCTAGCGTTTGGGCAAGCACAGAAATGATCATGAAAGTAAAAGAACCTATCTCATCTGAATATAAATATTTCCGAAAAGATTTAATCCTTTTCACATATTTACATCTTGCGGCAGAACCGGCACTAGCTCAGGCCCTAAAAGAAAGCGGTGTCTTGGCCATTGCTTATGAAACGGTTGCAGTAAACCGTACACTTCCTTTATTGACACCAATGAGTGAAGTTGCAGGACGCATGGCTGCACAAATCGGTGCTCAATTCCTTGAAAAAAATAACGGCGGTAAAGGAATACTCTTAAGCGGAGTTCCTGGAGTTAAACGCGGTAAAGTCGCTGTTATCGGCGGAGGCATGGTTGGAACGAATGCTGCTAAAATCGCTATTGGATTAGGCGCAGATGTTACCATTCTTGACTTAAGCCCAGACCGCCTTCGTCAACTTGATGATATTTTCGGAAATGAACTGACTACACTCATCTCCAACCCTTATAATATTGCAGAAGCAGTCAAAGATGCCGATTTGGTTATCGGTGCTGTATTGATTCCAGGTGCTAAAGCTCCTAAGCTCGTTACTGAAGAAATGGTTAAATCGATGTCTCCAGGTTCAGTCATTGTCGATGTTGCAATCGACCAAGGCGGTATCTTTGAAACGGTCGACCACATAACAACACATGATAACCCTACTTATGTTAAACATGGAGTAGTGCATTATGCAGTGGCGAATATGCCAGGAGCAGTGCCTCAAACTTCTACAGTTGCTTTAACTAACGTAACTGTACCATTTGCACTTCAAATTGCAAACAAAGGTGCCATCAAAGCAATCCTTGAAAATGATGCCCTTGCAAAAGGCGTCAATGTGGCGAACGGTGAAATCACGTTCGAAGCAGTTGCCACAGACCTTGGCTACAACTACGTAAGTGTTGAAAACGCCTTAAACCCAAATAACATTAACGCTTAATAAAAAATAAGACTCCAGAATCTTGTCTGGAGTCTTATTTTTTTTGGACGAGAATCTCGATGAAGCTGTATGTCTTCATACGAATCCGGCCTTTAGGTCGAATTATTTGGGGTTAGGTCCGATTTTCTGCTCGATCGGTCGAATTATCCAGAGTTAGATTGAATTATCTGCTATGACGGACTATTTTTCCGGAAAGGCCACTACTCTGCCCTTTCCCCAGTTGGTGTTATTACTAATCTATCAAAATAGAATATTCCTCTTAATCTATGAAGATCTTCCCGGGATTCATTATTCCTTTCGGATCCAATGCCTGTTTGATCGTTTTCATCACTTCGTAAGCTCCTCCATGCTCCCTTCGCTGATACTTCGATTTTCCAAGGCCCACTCCATGTTCACCCGTACATGTACCGCCTCTGGTTAATGCATATTCAACGATTTCTTCATTTAACCTTTTCGCTTCTTTAACTTCTTCAGGATTTTTCAGATCGATCATGAACAATACGTGATAATTCCCGTCACCTACATGACCTACAATCGCCCCCTCCACTTTGGATTGTTCGACTTTCTTCCTTGTATCCAGTATGGCATTCGATAATTCTTGAAGGGGCACACTAACGTCGGTCACCATCAGCTTCTTCCCCGGAGCGCTGTGAATGAATGCGTACGCGAGATTATGGCGCGCTTCCCATAAGGCATTCCGTGCTCTTGAATCGGTTTCAAACTGGATATCCCCACAGCCAAAATCACTTACGATTTCCTTGGCAAATTTGACGTCCTGTTCCAGTCCGGCAAAGTTCCCATGAAACTCGAGGAATAAAGTTGGTTTGACTTCATAGGATTTGTCCATGAATTGATTAATTTTTTTTATGGACTCGGCATCAACCAATTCAATTCGTGCAATCGGAATACCAGCAAGCATAATCCCATTAACCGCAGATACTGCCTTTTCGACGGTTGGAAATGATGCTCTCCCGGCCATTGTGACTTCAGGAATGCCATACACCTTTAATGTCAGTTCAGTAAATACACCCAGCGTACCTTCAGAGCCAACAAACAAGCCATTCAAATGGATGCCTGAAGATGATTTTGTCGCTAAGCTTCCGGAATGAATCACTTCACCGTTTGCTAAAACTATTTCCAAATCCCTTACTTGATCGCGCATTATCCCATATTTGACCGAGGTCGTCCCACTTGCATTCGTAGCTGCCATCCCTCCCAATGTAGCATCGGCACCAGGGTCGACGGAAAAGAACAAACCGTATTTTTTTAATTCTTTATTGAGCTGCGTCCTAGTCACACCTGGTTGCACCTTCACAAGGAAGTCATTTTCCCTGACTTCCAATACTCGATTCATCAAGGACAGATCCAGGGAAATTCCCCCTTTGACTGGAACGACATGCCCCTCCAAACTTGATCCTAATCCAAAAGGAATGACCGGTATTTCATGCTCATTCGCATAACGCATGACTGAACTTACTTCCGCAGTATCCCTTGGATATATGACCATATCCGGAAGGTGCGGAGTATGATATGATTCATCATGGCTGTGCTGCTCCAATAATGTTTCATTCACCGTTACTTGTTCTTCCGTCAGAATCTTCCTTAATTCTTCTATATAACCATTCATTATGCATCCTCCTCTTCTTTTCACAAAACATTCTGAAAATGGAAAACGGACAAGATTGCCCTCAAAAAGGCAATCCATCTTTCTTCATTTACTTAAACCTTTCGTTTTATCCGTGCAGGCCTTCATTGCTTGCAGAATGCTGGATCTTAGCTGATTTTCTTCTAAAGACGCTACCGCAGCTATCGTTGAACCGCCCGGCGTGCAGACATCATCCTTTAAAGCAGCAGGATGTCTTTCCGTTTCCAGTACCATTTTAGCAGCTCCCATTACAGCTTGTGCTGCCATTCGGTATGCTTGTTTTCGTGGAATGCCGTCACGGACCCCTCCATCAGCCAGCACCTCGATGAACATATATACATAAGCAGGCGACGAACCGCTGATGGCAGGTACTGCGTCCATCAAATCTTCATGCAGGATTTCCGTTTTACCGAAACTATTCAGCAGTGCAGTCACATCCTCTATATCAGCATCGGTAATTTGATCATTAATGCTCATGGCAGTCATGCCTTCACCGACAAGCGAAGGAGTGTTTGGCATCGTCCGGACAACCTTCACTTTTTTTCCAAAGCTGTTCTCAACTAGTGATACAGTGATGCCTGCTGCCATAGTAATGATCACAGCGTCTTCTTTAACATGATTCTTCACTTCTTCTAGCACTTGCTTATGCATGGCAGGTTGGATTCCTAGAAAGAGAAAATCAGCAAAACCGGCAACCTCTTTATTATCCAAAGTACCTTTAACCTTATATTTCGTGGTGATTTTAGTTTTGGTCTCCACACTCGCAGTACTGACCATGATCCCTTCAGGTGAAATGACCTCTGCAAGCAGCATGCCCTCAAGCATCGCCTCACCCATTTTGCCGCATCCAATAAATCCTATTTTTTTATTCATATCTTACACTTCCAATCATAAGTTTCATCTATATTCCTTCTTAATTATATCGGATATGATAAATGGAAACACGTTGGAGACATTAATAAGGAAGGATTTGGTGGATTCTGGTCGAATTACTTTAGTGATATCGATGTATCTTTAAATCCACCTTTACGCAATATAGTCATGCAATTGAATTTTTTTTCAAAAAAAAAATTGTTGACTAAATGGTCATTAGAGATTTATAATTTTGACCTATTAGTCAAAAAACGAATAAGGAATACAGTTATAGGAATGGAGAAATGCTATGCAAATGGAAAAAAAAGCGGTCAATACCAAGCTTGTCTTAACAGGATTGATCATTGGAATGTTTTTCAGTTCATTGGAACAGACGATCGTCGGTACGGCCATGCCGACAATTATCGGGGAATTGAATGGATTTACCATCTTTGCATGGGTAACGACTGCCTATTTAATAGCCTCAACGACTGTTGTACCCATTGTTGGAAAGCTATCTGATTTATATGGCAGACGTTCCCTTTATCTGCTTGGCACGATCATATTTACGATCGGTTCGTTTTTATGTGCCACAGCCACATCGATGGAGCAATTGATCATCTACAGGGGTCTGCAGGGAATCGGCGGCGGGATGATCATGCCTTTATCCCAAACGATAATCGGTGATATATTCTCTGCGGAACAAAGAGCCAAATGGCAGGGTGTATTCGGAGCCCTTTTTGGTTTAAGTTCTGTCATCGGCCCTTTTCTGGGCGGCCTGATCGTTGACCATATCAGCTGGCATTGGATCTTTTTGATCAATGTACCGACGGGCTTACTATCTGCCATTTTGATTTATGTAGGATTGAAACATGAAGCCATAAGGAAAACAGAGAAAGTTAATATCGATTATCTAGGGATTTTCACCTTGATTCCCGGTATTGTCCTGTTACTGCTTGGCTTGACCTTCGGTGGTGATAAATTCGAATGGTTATCATTAGAATCTTTCTTGATTTTCGGCAGCACCATTGTCTTCATTGCCCTATTCATCTTTTTTGAAAGAAGAGCGGTTGAACCGATCCTTGATTTATCCCTTTTTAAAAATAGAGTTTTTTCTACAACGAATATTTTGGGATTCTTGCTTGGCCTTGGCATGTTCGGGGCAATCATGTTTGTCCCGCTGTTCATGCAAGGCGTATTGGGAGTTTCACCAACAAAAGCAGGGTCGACCATGACTCCGATGATGATCGGTATGATTCTTTCCAGCATCATTGGCGGGCGGTTACTTTTGAAATTCCGTTTTCGTACCGTGCTTACCTTTGGAATGGTCTTTGCGACGCTTGGCTTTTTCCTAATGAGCATGATGGACGGCAGTACGACTATATTCACTGCGTACTCATTCATGGCCATCCTTGGGATAGGCATGGGTCTTGTCATGCCGACATTGATGATTGCCGTTCAAAACGAATTTCCAAAATCGCAGCTAGGGTCGGTTACAGCGGCTTCGACATTCTTCAGATCAATAGGAGGAACGATGGGCATCACGATTTTGAATGCTGTTATGAATCACAATCTCCAGCAAAATATGGATGATGCGGTCGTAAGTCAAAAGGACCCTATATTGCATGAGGCACTGAAAGCATTAGCAGATAAAACGGATGCGTTATTCAACATCATGCTTTATCCTGAAAACCTTAAAATGCCCGCAGAAGTCAGCACTGTCCTTGTAAAAACGATTGAAAATGCTTGGATCGATGCATTCTCCAGTGTTTTCATCACCGGTATCTTTTTTGTTTCCGCGGGGATATTAGTGGCACTTTCCGTGGGTTCGGGCCGAATCAAAAAAGATCAAGAAACGGAGAAGGAATTAGGCTAAAAAAAGGTCGGCTGATATAATCAGCCGGTCTTTTTTTCCCTTCATGTTTCTTTTTCATTGATAAGGGAATTTTACCTGTATGAGACTAAATGGAGTGATATCATGAACAAGATATACGATTCAATCTTACCTGCGGATTTTTATCAGCAGCCTACCCTTGAACTGGCAAAATCCCTTCTTGGCTGCCTGATTATAAAAGAAACAGCGGATGGAACCGCTTCTGGATTCATTGTTGAAACAGAGGCCTATATTGGACCTGGAGACAGGGCCGCACATAGCTTTGGAAATAGAAGGACAAAACGGACGGAAGTGATGTTCGGAAATTCAGGTTTGATCTATACATACGTCATGCACACACATACACTGGTCAATGTCGTAAGCGGAGGGCCTGAAAATCCGGAAGCCATTTTAATCCGTGCGGTTGAACCCTATTCGGGGCTCGAGTTAATGCATGAAAGACGAGGAATTGCCGATATTCGTAAATGGACCGATGGACCAGGGAAGCTAACAAAGGCACTGGGCATTACCATGGATGATTATGGTCGATCTTTTACGGATCCCCCGCTATATCTAGCTGTCGGAAAACAGCCTGAACACATATCCAGCGGTCCCCGCGTCGGAATCGACAACTCCGGGGTAGCAAAAGATTACCCTTGGCGCTTCTGGGTTACCGACAATCAGTTTGTATCGCGTAAAAACCTAATTAATAAAGCTGTACCGAAAAATAAACCATGATTTTATCCCCTCTATGTTGAATAGTGTAAATCCTTTGGATGTGACACAACTTTGAGGGGAGTTTACTTTATTCAATTTTCTTAATCCCCCTCCCTATTTAACTTCCAGCCTATTACCCCAGTAATATTAAATTGACTTCCTTCCATTATTTTAAAGAAGATAATCAAGAAGAATGTGTTGATTGTCAGTGCGGACATGATCACTCCCAGGAAAACAAGAAATGGAAAAAGAACCTTACTTACTTCCTTTACGTCATTCCCATTTTAACCGGTCTCTTTTTGCCTGTTGCCACTATGGACTCGAATATCGTAGAAAAAAAAGGATTTCATTTCCCGGTATATGATGACTCAGATGATTATAGCCAGCATCAATTTCTGCAGCCGGATACGAGTCTTTATTATGGCAAGGATGACTATTTAACTTTAATGGATCACTCGCTCAAAGACTTAGTTGACCATGATAGTCTTCATTTAACCTATGAAAACTATCTAAACGACTTAGAGGCCATCTATTACTCTCCTGGAAAATTCACTGGCAAACAAATTACGTTAACCGGGTTTTCGTACAATTCAGATGAGCTAGCCAAAAACCAGGTATTCCTGTTTCGCTTTGGCGTCATTCACTGTGTCGCAGACTCTGGGGTATTCGGTATGCTGATCGAATTTCCCGAAGGTATGCATCCAAAAAATGATGAGTGGTATTCCGTGACAGGAGAATTGGAATCCATTTATTATCAGCCATTCAAGAAAACCATTCCCCTGCTCAGAGTATCATCACATAGTAAAATCGCAGAACCTGACGATCCCTATGTTTATAGACAATATTAAAAAATTTATCATGGAAAGGTAAGGATATTATATTATTCTTACCTTTCTTTTTAATTACCTCAAAGCTTCCATTTATGAAATCTCTTTTAGCCTAGTTATCTCTTTAGGCGATATTAAGGATCCTGCCCATCCACTTGAATCCACTCAATATGACAGATCTGCAAATTATCCTGATAAATGACGAAAAAGTTGAATTTTATTTAAATGGGTCATGTTTTTTATATGCCTTACCTTTATAATATAAATGCTACATATTTTTTTACCACATCAGGAGGAACTTTCCTAAATGAACAATTCGAAAAACTCTTTCATTCTTGCAGGAACCATTATAGGTACCCTTATCGCCGGCACTTCTGCCTATGCTGGTTCTTATCAAGTTAAATCAGGGGACACCCTTGATAAAATCTCTAAAGCTAATAATACAACTGTCCAACAATTAAAATCTCAAAACCATTTGACTAGTAACCTTATTTTTCCCGGCCAAATCTTGAAATTTAATACTCTTAACACTAAGAATATAGATAAAACCGAAAAATACGTAGTTAAACTGGGGGATACTTTATCTAAAATTGCTAAAAGATACGACCTTTCACTTAGTGCCCTGCTTAAATTAAACACTAATATTTCTAATTCGGATCGCATTTATATTGGCCAATCCATCCGTGTTTCCGGACAAGCTCCTGCATCCAGCTCTACGGCTAAAACAAATGCTACATATACAGTCAAATCCGGGGACACCCTGGACAAAATTGCAAGAGTCAACAATATGACTGTCCAACAATTAAAGTCTAAAAACCATTTGACTGGTAGCCTTATTTTTCCCGGTCAGGTCCTGAAGGTTAATACCCTTACCAGCACTCCGGATAATAATAAAAATACAACAGACGTTTATGTGGTTAAATTAGGGGATTCCTTATCAACCATCGCTAAAAGATATAACCTTTCCCTTAGTGCCTTACTTAAAATAAACCCTAATATTTCTAATTCAGATCGTATTCGTATAGGCCAAACCATCCGTGTTTCAGGGAAAGCCTCGGCTTCTTCAATTAATAAACCGTCCAAATCGACCAAAGCGGATCAAGTTCTGGCAGCTGGTGCTAAATACATGGGAGCCAAGTATGTTTACGGTGCGAGCACTTCGCGGACTGACATTTTTGATTGCTCTTCGTTCACATTAAGGGCATTCAAAAGTGCAGGTATTTCCTTGCCTAGAAATTCAGTGGCACAATCACACGTTGGTACAGCTGTATCTTCAAAAGCCCTTCAAAAAGGGGATTTAGTATTTTTTGATACCAATAATGATGGAGTAATCAACCATGTAGGAATTTATGCCGGTAACGGTCAAATGCTGAATGCTTCTACATCTAAAGGAGTATCCTACGCTAACATTAACAATTCTTACTGGGGACCTAGCTTTGTGAAGGCAGTCCGAGTTCTTAACTAAATGTGATGGCAGTAAACGATAAGGAGCAAAGAGCGTGTTTTGATAAAAAAGATCAAACACGCTTTTTTGTGTATGATAATGTCAAATAGCCGCCAACTGGTGTTATGGCTTATACCCCTTCTCATCCTCACTAGCGCATTAACCTTTGCATCGCATAATTAAGTTGTTTATTGATACGGACTCCTTCCAAGCTAGATAATCCAAATGTGGTTTGTTATTTATAACTGGAAATGAAATGTTATTATTTTTTATTCGTTAAAGTATAAAGTCTTTTTTTATAATTGATTTTACGATTAAAAATACTCAACACACTTAAAAGTATTGCAAGACATACAAAATAAACTAAACCTTCACTAGTAAACCAAATTTATAAAAGATAATCGTAGTAATGATAAACACACCAGTTAAAAGCATTTTATAAGACCAATACTTACTAATTATCATCACCTCTTTTTTCATTTTAATAATCTGAATAGGTAGTTTTAGTTAAACCATTAAAATTCTTCACTTAATAATATACAAATTTAAGCTAACCTTTTTTATCCCCCTCTTTCCTCATACCTCGCGCATTAACCTTTGCATTTCCACAATCGCATAATTAAGTTGATTACTGATACGGACGCCTTCAAAGCTTGATAATTCCTTTCGTTGTGCTATTTCATCCTTCTTTTTTCTATGAAAGGTAATCGTTTGTTGTAATAACCAAGCCTTTCTTAATAACATTTTCCTCACCTGCCTGTTTTGTTAAATGCCTTTCCTGCATTTCAACTTGCTTTCTATGGACTTTTTCTTCTATAAGATCTATGAACGGCTGATTATTGTTGAGATTTTCTTTATTCGACTCTATTAACCGCGCTAATGATACATTTTTACGCATTTTTTGTGCCTCCTTCTCTACAGAAATTGCTAAAAAGAATGGTTTTCTCTACTTAGGAAAAATATTTTCCCTATTACTTAGTGACATTTTCATAATACTATTAGTTTAAAAATTCTTGGTTTCAATTTTGAAATGACAGGTACCAATACTGGTATTGTCACTCTGGAACTTGCCATTCTTGTCCTTGATCGGGCCGTGCAGTATCTAGATTACCAACAAAAAAAGGCCTTCTTCACAGAAGACCTTTCAGACTGTATATTAATAAGAAGAGCAAGTTCGCCTACAGTTTCTACTAAAAAAACGTTCCAGCTTCATTTCAGAATCCGCTCCCTTTCCGCTGACTGTCTGCCAAGCTACATCTAAGCAAGCGCCTGTGGTGTCTCGACCAGTCAGTTATTCGGCAGGAGTGTCGCATAATTCTTCTATCCAATAACGGTTACAGTAAAAACCATCAAGGCCGGAGCAAGGTATTCGAACAGCTGCACTGTCTTGGGCCGTTGACACAGTTTATCGACCTAAGCCTCACTGTATTCGGTCGTTCATGCACTGGATTCGACCTATCCCGGACAGTTTTCGACCGTTGAGGCACTTTATTCGACCTACCCCGCACTGTATTCGGTCGTTCATGCACTGGATTCGACCTATCCCGGACAGTTTTCGACCGTTGAGGCACTTTATTCGACCTACCCCGCACTTTATTCGACCGTTCACGAATTTTTTTCGACTTTCACCTCATTATTCGGACTCCGAAACCCATTTTGTCTCCACCACTCGATGAAGAGCAAGTTCGCCTACAGTTTCTACCAAAAAAACGTTCCAGCTTCATTTCAGAAATCCGCTCCCTTTCCGCCGGCTGTCTGCCAAGCTACCTCAAAGCAAGCGCCTGTGGTGTCTCGGCCAGCAGTTATTCGGCAGGAGTGTCGCATAATTCTTCTATCTAGTGAGGTTCATAAACAAAACATAAAGTATATATTCTAGTGTTTTAATCAGGAGTGAGGGAATTTCGTACATGAATTACTTTAGTTTCTCTTGCTCTTCAAGGTACTGCCTTATTTTTTTCAAATAATCCGGTGCATCCATTTGATCTTTCACGACCAGCTCTATAAGGCAAAGTTTATCGGCGTTCATGTCCTGAGCATTTGTAATGGCATCATCCAGTTCACCATTCGTCTCGACTCTTGCTGTAAATGCCTCTTGACCAAACGCTTCAGACAGTTTTGTATAATCCCACTCTGGTATTTCGTTGTATTTCTGTTTTTCTATATCGACTTTTACGTTTAAGAATTTTTCAATCGTATAGCCGTTATTGTTGAGGATGAACACGATGGGCTTGCAGCCGTTCTCCAGCATCGAGCTTATTTCCTGTACTGTCAGCTGAATCGAGCCGTCCCCGGTAAACAAAAGAACACGCCGGTTTCTATCCGCTATACAAGCTCCGAAAGCTGCGGGCGTCGCATAACCGATGCTTTGCCAGCCTCCCTGAGCAATATAGGTCGCCCCTTTCGGCAATCTGACCTGTGACATGCCATAAGAGAATGTTCCTGTTTCCGTGACCACAATGTCATTTTCCTTCAACATTTTCTGAATTCGAGGATAATAGGAAGCCGCTTTCAGTGGTGCTGACGGGTCTTCCACCATTGTGTCATACGGAAACGAGATGTTTACGACAGATTCGTTCTGCCGGTAGCCAATGTCCTGGAGCGCACTTAGAATTTCCTCCGCCATGACATTCATATAACTGGCTTCCCCCACTTTTAAAGTGTCAGGTTGAATTTCCACCATTTTCAACGGGTCAAGCTTTGCTGTACCTTTGGAAGTATTGACGTCTGACCAAACAGCACCAACGGCTATGATGAAATCCGCTTCTTCAACAGTCCGAGTTACATCCTTACTTCCGAAAGCTCCGCCGTATACACCAATATACTGGGGATGGCTCTCATCAAACCCGCTTTTTCCCTGCATTAACGAAGCTACTGGAACATTTAATCTCTCAGCGAGCTGAAGTACTGGTTTCTGCAAGTTATAGCGAAGTGTTTTTACGTCGACAAGCAGAACCGCTTTATTTACATGTTCTAACATACCCTTTATATGCTTTACTGCTGACTGCAACGCATTGACATTCGGTTTGGCCGCATTCTCATAAGCCTCACTGTGGGAAATCAACGGTTTTTCAACGAGATCGATAGCCACTACCAAATAAACCGGCTTTTTCTTTTCTTTCGCGATTCGGATTGCAGCCGGTATCTCCCTAGCCGCGTTTTCCGGTGTAAGGATCGCCGTATAACCGGTGATATGCTCATAAACCTTACGGAAAACATCAAAATCTCCGTCCATTAACGTATGATGGGCAAGCTCCTTCTCCTGTTGCATCATGGACTTTGGCGAGCCGACAATATGTATGAGCGGCACATTTTCACTGTATGCACCAGCGATTGCATTACATGCGCTCATTTCACCGACACCAAAGGTGGTGATCAGTGCCGACATGCCCTTCACCCGGGCATATGCGTCCGCTGCATATCCAGCATTGAGTTCATTTCGTCCATTAATAAACTCAATCCCATCGTAATCTTCCAAAGTATCTAGCAATGAGAAATTATAGTCTCCAGGCACACCAAAAATCTCTGTAATGCCTTCTGCTTTTAAGCAGTCGTATAAAAATTGTCCCAAGGTTCTGTTCAAAGCCAATTCAATCACTCCTTCAAATCGATTACTCTATACTTTATTTATACCCAAACATATGTAGGTTAACCGTAAGTAAGGCAGTTCGCTACTCTATTACTCTAGTTTTAGCTTTGATGTATGAAGTGAGTGATTATCGCAGGCATGCTTTCATAAACGATTCAATTCCAAATCAAAATATCTGAAAATTCTTGATTCACCTCTGATTTTGATTTATATTTGAATCACTGGAAAGTGGATAAGGGGGAAAATGATGAGTGATAACAATGTTAAAAGAGTTTTGGAATGCATCATCAACACTTCCAATAACAATATTACCGTGACCGATGAAAAAGGATTCATTTTATTCACGAATCCTAACCATTGGTGGATATATGGAATCGAACCAGAACATTATCTTGGGAAATCCGTTTACCAGCTCGAAACGGAAGGAATCCTTTCACCGTCGATTTCCGCCATGGTATTGAAAGAGAAAACACCTGTCCAGATCATGCAGCAAACGAAGACGGGAAAAATCGTCATGTCGACTGCCTACCCCATCTTTGATGAGGATGGTGAATTGATTCGTGTCGTCAGCTATGCCCAAGATCAAACTGAAATAAGGAACCTCCAGGATCAGTACGGTCAATTGGAGAAAAAGATTCAAGAATACCAATCGGAGGTCGAGGAACTTAGGGAACAGGAGGAGCTGATCTATCGCAGTAAGGAAATGCGGCAAATCGCCAAAACGATACACCGTGTTTCCAAAACGGATGCGACAGTCATGCTTCTTGGGGAATCCGGTGTGGGAAAAAGCGTATTTGCCCGGCGGCTGCACAATCAGAGTTACCGCAGCAAAGAGCCATTCATCGAAGTCAACTGCAGTACCATCCCGGAAAGTCTCTTTGAATCCGAAATGTTTGGATATGAAGCGGGATCTTTCACCGGTGCGCAGAAGCAGGGGAAGCAGGGGCTGGTGGAGCAAGCAGATAACGGAACCTTATTTCTGGATGAAATCGGGGAGCTTCCCCTGGATATGCAAGTGAAATTATTAAATGTCCTGCAAGAGAAGACCTTTAAAAGAGTGGGCGGGAAAAAAGAGTATAGGATAGATTTTCGGCTTGTGACTGCAACCAATCAAAACCTTGAAGAAATGGTGGAAAAGGGAACATTCAGGCTAGATTTGTATTACCGCTTAAATGTGATTCCGATCCAAATACCTCCATTACGCGAAAGAAAAGAAGACATTGCCATCTTAATCAATCATAATCTCGAAATTATCAACAAGAAATACAAGACAGATAAGAAGTTGCACCCTTCCACTTATGAAATACTGATTCAGCATAAATGGTCAGGAAACGTTCGTGAATTGGAAAACCTGATTGAACGGCTCATTTTGACCTCGGAAGACTCCATCATTTTCCCAGGCTTTCTCCCCTCCCATTTCCATGGACAAGAATCTTTGGAGAAAATAGATGATACCCTAATGATCGACACTATGATGGTTGATGATAGTGATCTCAATACCGCCCTCGAACAAGTCGAAAAATGGATGATGATGAAAGCGAGTAAACAATGCAAGTCCACATATGAAATGGCTAAATTCTTAGGTATCAGCCAGCCTTCCGTCGTCAGGAAAATGAAGAAATATAAAGAACACCTGCCCATTAAGTAACAGCGGGATGAGTGTATATTTCAATGCAGTATCCACCTTTTTAACCTGTATAAATAGGAGACCAGCGTATCGAAGGTCTCCTGTTTCTTATTTATTTGACACGCCTGCAGATTCAAATGTTGCCATTTCTTTAATGACCAATGTCGCTGCCTTAAGGATGGGGTATGACAGGGCAGCCCCTGTTCCTTCCCCGATTCTCATTCCCAGGTCGAGGATCGGCTCCTTGCCAAGCAGTTCTATGGCCGTTCTATGACCAGGTTCTGCAGATCGATGTCCAACAAACATATAATCGACTGCACGTCCGGAAATCAGGTTTGCCAATACAGCAGCCGTGGTTGTAATGAAACCATCAACAAGAATCGGTATACGGTTATTCGCTGCAGCAAGCATGGCCCCTGCCATACCTGCAATTTCGAATCCACCGATATTCATCAAAATGTTGATTGGATCATCAGGATTGGGATTTCTTAATGAAATCGCTTCCTCAATTATTCTTCGCTTATGTAAAATGCCTTCTGAATTCAATCCTGTTCCCTGCCCCACTAGTGATTCGACGCTTTTCCCGCTTACGATGGAGATGATGGCGGTACTGGATGTCGTATTTCCGATTCCCATTTCACCAAGAATCAGGCAGTTCACACCATGGGCAATCATTTTCTCTGCACGCTCATATCCAATTTCAAGCGCTTGAATTACTTCTTCCTTTGTCATCGCCTCTTCCTTATAAAAGTTTCTAGTTCCATTGCGGACTTTTCTCGAAGTTAACCCTGGTGCCTCGATATCTGCATCGATCCCTATATCGACAATATCCAAGTAAGCGTCTATCGCCCGGCTTAATACATTGATTGCGGCACCGTCATTCAGGAAGTTGAGAGCCATTTGTTCCGTCACTTCTTTTGGATAAGCCGAAACCCCTTCTTCCGTAATTCCATGGTCGGCCGCAAACACGATAACCCCCGGTTTCGAAATGTCCGGAAATGCCTCTCCTGTCATCTTGGCCAGTTCGATTATCCATTCTTCAAGCCGGCCTAAGCTTCCCTTAGGAACCGTCAGCGAATCGACATGTCCTTTAACCTGCCGTCCCATTTCTTCATCCAGCATCGGGATGGAGATGGCAGCTAACCCATTCGTCATATTAATACCCCCACAATCCAAAATGAAAAACCTTAACCACAGGAAAAGGTTCTTATCCATCATCTGCTATAAATACAACTTAGTCCACATAATTATCCTCTAAGCTTTCACTTGTACTTACTGTGTTCAATTCACTTCGGCACTCCCATTTCATTAAGTGGGTAAATACGAAATTTCACTTTGCCCACAAGTGATTCTTCAGAAATAAAACCAAATCTTCTTCCATCCCAACTGTTCCTCCGATTATCCCCCATGACAAATAAATGACCCGCAGGTACCTTGGATTTCCCAAGTAAATCACTCAGGCTGAAATTCTCCGTCAGATTTTCTTCAGGCGGAATTTCCCCTTTTTTTGTTTTCAAATATGGTTCCGTATACTTTTTCCCATTGATATATAAGACATCATCTTTCATTTCGACACTGTCACCTGGTAAACCGATCACCCTTTTTATATAATTCTCTTCAGCGTCCGGAGCATAAAATACAACCATATCGAAGCGCTCCGGCTTTCCGATTTTAGCTACCACGATCCGGTCATCATTCTCATAAGTCGGCTCCATTGATTCACCTTTTACTGTGACTGGCGTAAATAAAAACTGTTGGCAAATGAACACGATCATTAAAGCGAATAAAATGGCTTTCAACCACGAAAACACTTCACTTTTCATATTCTTCATAAGGACTTCCTCCCATCCATTGTGAACGGCTAAACCAATTATTGGCTTTCAGCGCAATTCTTTAGCTCTGTTTATCCCCTTAAATATCCTTTTGCGGTCGGGGACTTTCGAGGTGACTTCCCAAAGAAATATATGGAAAAATTGTAACATATCCATTTATCGCTTGCGAGATTAAATCATTTTCAATGCCAATCTCAAACCATGAAAAAAAGGATAGCAAATTTCAGCTATCCTCTTAATACGTTCTTTCCTCAGTATTTATTCCAAGTCAATATAGTATCGAGTGGCAAACGAACTTTTTCAAACCCTGCTTTAGTTCCTTTTCCAATGGAAATTAACATGACAGGCTTGAAGTTTTCCGGTACATTGAATGCATCGACAAATTTGGCTTCATCAAAGCCTCCCATTGGTACTGTATCGTATCCTTTTGCTTTTGCAGCCAACATGATCTGCATGGAAACCAAGCCACCGTCAATCATGGCTACACTTAAAGCCTTTTCAGCAGAAAAGTTTCCGTAATTATGCAGAATAGAGGCTACATATGGCTCTTTGATTTCATTCTTCATGATCCCTTTATTGACTAATTCACCATAAATCCGCTCTGCATTTTTGTAACCTTCAATATCAGCTAAAACGGCAATGACAGCAGATGCGTCGACGATTTGTTGTTGGTTATTTGCGATGGGAAGCAATTCTTGCTGGGTTTGCTTATCTTGAATCACAAGGAATCTCCATGGCTGCAAGTTGGAAGAAGATGGTGCTTGAATCGCAATATCCAGAATTTCACGAATTTCTTCTTCAGTCATCACGTATTCAGGATCGTACTGGCGAACAGATCTCCGTTCATTTGCTACCGTAATGAAATCCGTATCATTAAGGACTTTGGGCTTTTCAACCGGTATATTCAATTCTTTCGATTTATTTAGGTACTCTTCTTTACTCATTATATTTTTTGTCATTTATAATGACCTCCATTAAACTGTATTTAATACAGGAACAGTATATAATGCATACTGTTCTTTTGTCAAATACAGTTTAATAAAAACGAAACCTTGTCAGTTTCGTTTTTCACATTAAGATTTTGATAGTAAGTCAGCAATCGTCTTTTGTTCCAAGCCGTGTATAATCCAGCTCTCCATCTCGTTTTTCAAACCGCATAACGCTTCTCTAGAAGATGGATGAAAGCATTTTTTATCATTCACATCAAGAAAGCCTTTTGAGAAAGGTTCCGATTTAATTGCAGAGTATATGTCTGCAAGAATGATTTGTTCGGGATTTTTGGCAAGTGAATATCCCCCATCCCTGCCCTCCTTCGCTTGAATCAGCCCGGCCTTCACTAAATTACTTAATATTTTTCTAAGAAAACCTGACTCCGAATCAAGCTTATCGGCCAATTTATTACTATTACATAATCCATCATGATCAGCAAGAACAAGCAGGGCTTGTACGGCAAGACTAAACCACATAATACTGGAAACCTTTTCTGACATTTCTTTCACCTCTCTCCTCTACTTTAAACTATTTTTCAATGAATATACAACGATGCATCGAACAATCCTGCCTAAAACCTCTTTTTAATGAACCCTCCCTCGTCGGGGAAAGCTTGAAGCCCTTTTGGAACGATGCGAGTTCCAGGGCAGTGATAGTAATCTTTTTTAAAAACCCAAAAAAGATATAGACAAATTTCTTGTCTTACAAATTATATTTTTAGGAATATGGTAAACTTACTTAATAGAATTTACTTTACTCAGGAAGTGGATGAATCATGCTGAAAACAATAAATGAACAAATGGATAAAATTATGCCCCTTATCACGCCGATAAGCGTGGTTATTGGGGTATTATTGGCCGAACACCTAATGGATTACACCTTTCTTGTCCCATGGATATTTGCCTTCATTACCTTTTCCGGAAGTTTAGGCTCCAACTTTGAATCTCTTAAACAGGCAGTCACCCACCCTTTACCTGTTTTCATCGTATTGCTCATCCTTCATTTGCTTATGCCTGTTTGGGCTTTTGGACTCGGCCATTTAGTGTTCCATGGTGATGCTTTCACGATAACCGGCCTAGTCCTGGCTGTAGTGATTCCAACCGGTGTCACCAGTATGATCTGGGTATCCATTTATAATGGGAATGCCGTACTTGCCCTAACGATCATCTTGATCGACACCCTACTCTCGCCATTCATCGTTCCATACAGTGTATCCCTTTTTGGAGGCGGTTCGATCGAAATGGATTTAGGTTCGATGGTGAAAGGATTAATCGGTATGGTCGTTCTTCCCTCCATGCTTGCCATGTTCTTGAATCAAGCTACAAAAGGGAAGATACAATATACACTATCCCCCCGCTTAGCTCCATTTTCCAAGATAAGCGTTGGAATCGTAGTCATATTGAACAGTTCAAAAATCGCGCCTTACTTAACCCATTTCGATAAGAAATTAATGATCATGGCCTTCTTGGTTTTGTTCATAGCTGCTTCTGGGTATGCCATTTCTTGGATGGTCGGGGCATATTTAAGATGGGATAAGGCGGATATCATCACTTTGACATTTACAGGTGGCATGCGAAACATCAGTGCGGGAGCCGTTCTTGCAACCGCCTATTTCCCTGCTGCCGTCGCGGTACCCGTTGTACTTGGGATGCTGTTTCAACAAATGCTTGCCTCCTTTTTTGGCTATGTCATGGAAAGGCATTTCCATCGTGATGTGAATGAAGGGTGAGCCGTCGAAACAACATGATTGGAAGATAGTGTATAATCATTACATAAATCTTCATACGGTGGTGAAATTCATGATCCATGCTGTCAAAGATTTTTTATCCAGCTGCTTGCTGATTACCAGTTGGTTAATATTTGCGGTCAGCAGCATTTTTTTCGTCTTTTCGTTTTTTACCGTTTTTGCCATACCTATTTTCTTATTAATATTTTTTATCGGCTTCCTTTGTTTCCATATTTCCAAGAAACTGGACTCACGACGGGTTTCTAAGTGTTGAGATCTATTTATTCTACAATACTGGCGGTAAATTTTTTTGAATGCCATTTGACACGAATTATCCCCTACAAATTTATTCCGACGTGCAACCAGATTAATTGACCTACAACCAATTTTCGTCGCTTAACTTAATCCATAAAAAAGGAGCTGCAAATGGCAGCTCCATTTTTTATTCTCACATCTGCATTATCGTGATAAGGTACCTTGCAGACGATTTGTTTCGGCGATTACTTTTTCTTCATCGATCGTTAAGCAGCGGCCATCTTTCACGACGTTTTTGCCGTCAATGTATACATCACATACATCATTTCCGCGTGCTGCATAAAGCAGGTGCGAATAGGCTTCACTCAATGGCTGAAGATGTTCTTTGTCATATGGGTAAATGGTGATGAAATCTGCTTTTTTACCAGCTTCCAGTGATCCTGTATGACCCATGCCTACTGCTTCGGCACCCATTCTTGTGGCCATGGCGAGTGCCGTTTGGGCAGGGAATTTTGTGGCATCCTTATACATTCCTTTTTGCAGTAATGCAGCCGTCCTCATTTCTTCGAACATATCAAAGTTGTTATTGGAGGCAACGCCATCTGTTGCCACTCCCACTTTAATGCCTGCATCAAGAAGGCTGACGACATCTGCTATTCCAGATCCGAGCTTCAGGTTACTGATTGGATTATGGGCAACGCGAACATCATGCTGTTTTAGGATTGCCCGCTCTTCATCATTGAGAACCACTCCATGTGCCATCACGGTAGGCTGATCGAACAGCCCTAGACGGCGAAGGTGCTCGACAGGACGGGATCCGTAACGTTTTTCGATGTCGAGGATTTCAAAGTCCGTTTCCGATACGTGAATGTGCACCATCAAATCATTCTCTTTTGCAATCCGTGCACTTTCCATAATCGCTTCAGGTGTGCAGGCATATGGGCTATGTGGTGCGACCATTGTAGTCAGGCGGCCATCGGCAAACGTTTTATAGTTTTTTGAAAACTGCTCAGCTCCCATGAGGTTCGCCTTTTGATCTTTTTCCGTACCCAAGCTGAAGATCGTGTAGGAAAAGGCTCCCCGCATTCCTGTTTCGCCTATCGTCTCCATGACAGCACCCGCATCTATTCCATTAGGATTAAACATATCCGAAAATGTCGTGGTTCCTGATTTCATCATTTCCATGATGCCAAGCTGTGAACTTACAGAGGCGATTTCCGTTGTAAACTGGCTTTCGATCGGCCATATTTTCGTTTCAAGCCATGGCTTCAGCAGCATATCGTCCCCGATACCGCGTAAAAGGGTCATTACAATATGCGAATGGGCATTCACAAGGCCTGGCATAATCCATTTCCCGCCAAGGTTGACCACTTGATCTGCATCTGCCAATTGTTGTTCATCATGCTGGCCGATGTAGGATATGGTATGATCTTGTACAATCATCATGCCGTTTTCAAAGATTTGATTTTCCTTGTCCATAGTAAAAAATGTAGCATTCACATATATTGTTTTCATAAGTATTTCCTCCAAAGTCGTCACATGTATTAACATGTTCTATTCCGCATTCTAAACTAGCACCTTACATGTAATCAAGTAATTCCATATTATCAAGGGACATTTCCATTTACCTTAGGAACCTATTGGAAGTGCTCCAAGATGAATGCTTCTTCAATTACCACATAGTGGATGACTATTGCAAAATCAATTGCTTAAAAATATCTTCCCTCTATTGCCTGTGACAATCATGGCTTCTTTCACATCTTGAAGACCATAGTAGGAATCCGGCATCATGAATTTCAACCTTTTATCAGCGATGAACCCCATCAAAAGATTAAACGTTTCATGCCAGGTTTGAACGGAAGCCTGCTGATTCCAATGCCGAAGATGAAACATTTTAACATTCACTTTTGTCCTTTCGGAAATTTTTGCCCAATTCACAGACTGTCCCGATAAAAGGCCAATCGTTAATAAGGTGCCATTTGGCCGAACGCAAAAAGCGAGTTCTGAGCCATCGATGCCGCCCACTGAATCTATGGCCGCTATCGATCCGCGCCCATCCGTCATTTCCATCACTGTATCATGCAATGATGATCGTGACGTATCGATCACATATGAAGCACCAAGTTTAAGCAGTTCTTCCGTATACTTATTGTTTCTCGTTACAGCAATCAGCTTAAATCCAAGAATTCTGGATAACTGGGCAAAGATGCGGCCAATGGAAGATCCGCAGGCATTTACTAGTAAAACATCATCCGGTTTCAATGTTAATACTTCTGTACAGATTAGCCATGCGGTTATCGGGTTTATATATAATTGCGCTGCTATATGGTCCTCAAGTGAATCTGGAATGACGATGGCCAGCTCCGCAGATGTTTTAACATAATCCTGCCAGGTCCCTTCACCGCGCAAAGGCAGAACACGCTTGCCTATCAGTTCTTTCGAAACCGAAGCACCCACCTCTTCGACAATGCCGACCCCTTCATAACCAGGTATGGAAGGCAAGGGAATTCGGTGAGAATATGCACCGCGAATGGGCAGCAAGTCAGACGGGTTAACGGGACGTGTGGTCATCCGAACGAGGACTTCCCCGTTTAAAGGTTTTTGAATAAGTTTATTTTCAACTTTTAAAACCTTTTCCGGATTCCCAAACTCATAGAATTTAACACATTTGGCTTCCAAGATACTAAGTCTCCTTTAATATATATGTCTATCTATTCTATCATTTATACTCTTGATCTAAAATATCTTAACTATCCCTCTCAACATCGTAAATAAGCAAAAAAGCCAACAATGAATATGTTGACTTCTGTAATTCGTTATTCCATCCGGCACGATCGTCGTTAGTTTTTCTAATACTCTTTAGATAAACCAATGGGAATGCATAGGGGCGTTTGATCTACTGGATTTTCAATAATACAGCATTCCAGTCTAAAGACGTCCTTGATCATCTCTTTTGTGAATACCGTTTCAGGAGGTCCCTCTTTATAGATTTTTCCCTTCTTGATGCTAATCAGGTGATCGGCATACTGTGCCGCTTGATTCAAATCATGCAGAACCATGACAATCGTGCGTCCATAAGTTACGTTTAAATCGCGCAGTAATTCCAATATTTCAATTTGGTGCGCTAAGTCGAGATAGGTTGTCGGTTCATCTAACAGTAAAAGGTCGGTTTCTTGTACTAAAGCCATCGAAATCCATGCTCTTTGCCTTTGTCCTCCAGATAATGCATCCAATGTCCGATCAGCAAACTCCGTCATTTTTGTTGCTGATAATGCACGGTCGACAATCCTATGATCTTCCGGGGTTTGTCTAGAAAATAAGCCCTTGTGCGGATGCCTGCCATAATAGCATAGTTCTTTAACGGTTATATCTTCCGGAGCTTCCGGAGCTTGGGGTAAGATGGCCAATTTCTTCGCCACTTCCTTGGAAGACTGCTGATGAATTGCTTTTCCATCTAAATAGATCGTGCCTTGCTGAGGCATCAATAATCTAGCTAGAGACCTCAGAATGGTTGATTTGCCACAGCCATTGGAGCCAATGATTATACTGATCTTGCCTTCAGGAATTTCTAAATCGATATTTTCAATAATTTGAGTTGATCCATAAGAGAGAGAAAGATGCTCTGCTGATAATGTTGTCATGATCGCCAGCCTTCCTTATGTTATTTTTCGTTCACGGCGTAATAGATATAAAAAATATGGTACACCAATCACCGCAGTGATGATTCCGGCGGGTATTTCTATTGGAGGGAATAATCCTCTTCCAAGACTATCGGCAACGAGGAGAAAGATAGAACCGAAAAGAGCTGAAGCAGGAAGTAATACCTTGAATTTTGACCCTACCATCCTCCGTGCAATATGGGGGGCAATTAAACCAATGAACCCGATCGAACCAACCGCTGCTACACAGACTCCGATTAATATGACAGAAACACTTAACAATATATAACGCAGTGATTTTGATCTTTCACCGAGACCTGTAGCTATATCGTCTCCAAGACTCAGTACATCCATTTTAGACGTCAATGCAATCAATACAGGTACAAGCACAAGACATGGAAGCAAAATGAATACTTGATCCCATCCTCTTCCCCATAGGCTGCCAGTCAACCACAGCAGTGTCGTGTTAACATCATCCGGGAACTTGACCATGAAATACTCTATGCCAGCTTGACATATGGCCCCTAGAGCAATTCCGACCAAAGCTAGAGTATTTGGCTGAGCTCCTTTTTTATAAACAAATATCATCAAAATGGCCGCCATGACCGCCGCTCCGATAAAAGCTGAAAGAGGCAGTATGATAATGGGCGATTCCGGAAATAAAACAATTACTATCACAGCTGCCAATCCGGCCCCTTTTGTTACCCCAATCACATCTGGAGAAGCCAACGGATTTCGAAGGACTCCTTGCAGAATGGCTCCAGCCGATGCCAATCCAGCCCCCACTATCACGGCAATTAAAATACGCGGTATGCGATAGTTGTGCAAAATGAATGTCTGACTTTGCATGCCATTTCCAAGGAAATTTTGGAGAATTTCTAAAGGTGAAATATAAATGGCCCCTAAGCCCAGGCTCACCATTGCTAAAATCAGCACGGTAACCGTCAGCAACAGGATAATAGAATACGGGGGCAAAGTTGATTTCAACCCAAATGTCCGTTTTAGTTTCATTGCTTAATATTCCTCCCTTTCTTAGCTAAATAAAGGAAGAATGGCGCACCGATCATAGCGGTTACGATGCCTACCGGCGACTCAAAAGGATAAGCGATGAAACGTGCGAGAATATCTGCGTAAACTAAGAGTAAAGCGCCGAATAATGCAGAAAAAGGGATGATCCTTCGATAATCCCCGCCCACCAGTCTCCTGACGATATGAGGAATGATCAATCCCACAAATCCCACTGGGCCTGCGACGGCAACCGAAGATCCTGCCAAAATGATCACCAATATTCCTGCTAAAATACGGATTCGATGCACCCGCTGCCCAAGTCCCTGCGCCATATTTTCTCCTAAGACAAGGATCGAAACAGATCGAGAGAACATGGCAGCAACAAGCAGCCCGAAAAGAGACCAAGGAAGGATCATGTTCACGTGAGCCCATGTTTTTCCATTAATAGACCCGACTAACCAATAGAGCACATCTTTCGCTTGTTCATTAAAGATGATCATGCCTTGCGTTAAAGAAGATAAAAAAAAGTGAACAGCCATTCCAGCCAATGCCAGCTTCACTTGGGTCATTCCTCCCCCCGAAGCAAAAGAATAGACTGCCATCCCTCCCACTGCTGCACCAATGAATGCAACGCAAACTAGAGACACGGAAGAAAGGTTAGGAAAGAAAACAAAAGCTGACACAATAAAAAATGAGGCACCGGCATTAACACCAAACACTTGTGGAGAAGCTAATGAATTCCGGGTAATAGCCTGCATGAGAGCACCCGCTACCGCTAAATTAGCACCGACCAACGCTCCAACTAAAGCTCGTGGCAATCGAAGAGTCCTTATAATAGTCTGTTCCTTGGACGAGTCGGCCTCAAAAAAGGACTTCAAAACCATTGATGCATCAATATCGGACGCTCCCACAGAAATACTCGTCAGGATACCTAAAATTAACAAAACGATCCCAGCTATAGCCGTACATAACACTTTCAGTTTACTTCTACCTACAGTTTCCATTTTCTATACAACACACTTCCTGACAAAATTTAAACCTAATGGAAAGCGAAGTAAGAATGGGATCTCTTACTTCGCTTTTGTTCGTCTATTCTTCTCCAAGCATTTTTAAAGTGTCTTTAGCAATGGCCTCTGCGGATACAACACCGCGGTATCTCGTCCATAAATCTCGATCAACACTATACACTTGTCCGTTTTTTACAGCCTTCAAGTCTTTCCAAAGAGGATTGTCTTTCCACTCATCAGTAAGTAACTTACCCTCATTGTTCGCTAAAAGCAGCACATCCGGATCAATCTCGACAAGCTGCTCCAGATTCATTTCTGCATGTGGCAGTTCCTGCTGAATGGCATTTTTCAATCCCATGCGCTCAAGCAATTCTCCATCATACGAAGATGAAGTATGGGCTTGGAATGAGGTATCACGTACAACTGCTGGTAAAACCGTCATATTTGAATCAACAGTAAGCTTTGATTTAAGTTCCTTAATCGTTTTTTCATGCTCGCTCAATCTTTTTTCTGCAGCATCTTCCTGGTTTACTGCCTTAGCAATCGTTTTAAAAGAATCCAGATTTTCTTGATATGTAGATTCCCGACTTTTTAAGACAACGGTAGGAGCAATCTGCTGTAAATCTTTATAAATCCCTTTATGTCGCTCAGCATCTGCAATGATTAAATCCGGCTGTAAAGAACTGATAACCTCTAAATTAGGCTGCTCACGTGTTCCTACGGAAGTATAATCCATTTCTTGACCAACAAGTTTTGTAATCATATCTTTTTTGTTGTCATCTGAAATCCCGATAGGTTTTATCCCTAGGGCATTTAAAGAATCAACGAAAGATAACTCAAGCGTAACTATTTTTTTAGGAGTGTTTTTAATTTCCGTTTCTCCCATTTCATGCTTAATCGTCCTTACTTCTTGATTCTTTGTTGCGGCAGATGTCTTCTCTGCCTCCGTTGTTTTTTGAGAATTATTACATCCTGTTAACACCATCATAATCGTAAATAACAGGATGAATGCTCCTCCCCCAAATGTTCTTACTTTTCTAGATTCTCTCATTTTTTGCACCCTTTCCGTCATCTATAACTACTTAACTTCTTATCCGACGAATACATTCATAATTGAAAATGATTATCATTATCCTGTTGTTATGATAAAGTCATAGATTGATGCGGTCAATATTAATGAAATTTTGTGAATAAAAATCATTATGGCCATTAAGACAATCTGCATGCATTTTATTGATAACGTGAAGTAAATTGGACCCTATGATAGTCTTAGATTATCAAGATTTACCAGCGTAGATTTCCACTGCAGGCACTCGCTTTCCGCGGGCGGTCCGCGAGCCTCCTCGGCATGCGCCTGCGGGGTCTCCCCTTGACGCGCATTTCCCGCAGGAGTCTCGCACACTCGCTCCCATCAACTTTGTTTTGAAATATTAGGTAATACCTTTTTTGTCTAAAAACTCAAATATTAACTAATATTGGTTTGACGCTCAGCCTTAAATGACAGATAGTTGTTTTATTTAATATAGGATCCGACTCAAACTAAAAAAGAGCAAACCCGTTAAGGTCTGCTCTTGCCTGTTTCAATGAATCATTTTCTATTTATCAGCATCTCTTCAAGAGGAAATTCTTCATTAGAAGCTTCTTTTTTTGAGCGTTTTATGGAGGTTTTGATAAGAATGGTTGAAGCTATTGATAATGCCCCCATGATCAGGTAACCTGTGGATCTTGAAAACACTTCAATCAAGATGCCAATTAGGACGGGTCCCAAAAACATTCCAGCCGAATATAAACTTTGGAACAAGCCCATTCTCGTAGATTGTTTAATCTCCGGGATATTTTCAACAGCCCAGGAAGTGACGACCGTAAAGATCAGCCCGTAACCAAAACCTTGGAATGCCTGCAATAGAAAAAGCATCGTTAAATTTTCAGCATAAGGAATCAATATGATGATGACCCCTTGTAATACAGCTCCCAAAATCGCCGTATTCATTAAACCGATTTTTTTATAAAAAAGGGCTCCGCATAATCCTGCGGCTAAGCCATATATGATCAGGTGTGTGTTTGCCAGCATGCCAATCAATAGCGGATTTGCTCCAAGGTCGGTAGCAACTAAAGGTGTGAACGTATCCCTTGTTCCAATGGTGACCATCAAAGCAATCGTTGCCAAAACGGAAATGACCCAGATTTTTTTATCGGTGATTTGCTCAACAAGTATTTTCTTATCGTATTTTACTTTTACCCCTTTAATGCTGAGGTCTTTTGTGAAAAATGTTAAAACAAACGCAAGTATGGCGGCGGCCACCGCTACTAAAAAGCTATACCGATACCCATAACTATTGGCCACTAATGCACCGATGGTTGTCCCTAGTATGGAGCCAACCGGCGATGCAACACCCAATATCGCCACTGCTTTTGCAGCTTCCTTCACACCAAAATAAGAGGCGAACATAACATTGTAAATAACCCAGGTGGAACCAGTTAAACCATCCGAAATTTTCCCAAGGTACAATGTGGTAGCATTTGGTATGAAAAAGGCTAGCGTCCACATTACAATGGTTATCAGCAACCCCATTTGGATAAACAATCTTCGTTTATGCAGCATATCCGAAAATACACCTATCGGAAGTCGTGTCAATAAGGCCACAATCCCTGAAATTCCGATTATACTGCCTATAATAACTGAATCGAACCCAAGATCCTTAGCATAAGAGGAGATAAATGGATCAAATGCGGTAATGGTGACAAAGAACAACAAGCTAATGATAAAGAATAAGATGGTTTCTTTCCGATTATTAATTTTAGTTTTGTCCATATATTCCACCCTTTCATTCCCCTCCCTTTCGTCCCACTGGACAGAAAGCGATGCTATTAGTATTTACACATATTCTCATATATTTTTCAGGGTTAGGATCTAATCTGCAGATACTGCCCATCCACCTGAAACTATTTCAGGCAGAATGGTAGTATCCATTTCTTCAAGGGGCTGCACCAGAAGCATGCTCCTTAATTGAATGCGTTTTCAGCAATCATAATCATTTAGAAGCACACTCTGTCAACCTGACTGTAGCCGATAATTTATGGCCTTCCAAGCCTTCGATTTCGGATTGATCTTCCGCATGGGATGCCAGGAATTGAATGCCTTGACCTGTGATTTCCTGATGTGTCATGACTTTCACATAACTTCCTGCCCAAAGTCCCCCTGTATATCTTGCTGCCTTTTGAGTCGGCAATGTATGGTTCGTTCCAGATACTTTGTCAGAGAAGACGACGGAACTTCCTTCATCAAGGAATAATGATCCATAATTATTTAGTTTATCCATCAATTCGCGGCTATTTTTGATATGCAAATGTAGATGTTCAATGGCATAATCATTGCAAATATCCAGTCCTTCTTGTAATGAATCTGCATAAATGATTTCCCCTCTTTTTTCCCATGATTCGTGTGCAGGGGAAGATGGTGAGAATGTTTTCAAAAATCCTTCGATTGCTTTTTCTGTTTCTTCGGCAACCGTTCTGGACGTTGTGACAAGAATGGCCCGTGCGTACGGATCGTGTTCAGCCTGGGCAAGTAAATCGGCCGCTATTTTCTGAGGTGAAGCCGATCCATCAGCAAATACCATCACTTCACTCGGTCCGGCAATAAGGTCTATGCCCACTTTACCGAACACCTGACGTTTTGCTTCTGCGACAAACCGGTTACCTGGTCCAGCGATGATATCCACTTCCGGGATGGATTCGGTTCCATATGCCATGGCAGCAATGGCCTGCGCCCCGCCAATTGCAAAAATGTCTGTTGCACCGGAGCGGATCAAGCCATATAAAACGGCCGGATGGATGCCGCCTTCATAATTGGCCGGGCTTGCTGCAACGATCCTTTTTGCTCCTGCTACCTTTGCCGGGGCAACGACCATGGGTCCTGATGATAATAACGGGAATCTCCCGCCTGGAACATAAGCCCCCACCTTTTCGATCGGTACGATTCTATGCCCCATTTTAATACCCTCGCCAAAGTCCTTTTCGAATGGAGTTAGGCAGTTCAACTGTGCTTTAGCAAAATCGGATACTCTTTCCACGACTCGATCGATCAGCACCTTTACCTCTTCTGGAAGAGTCCTGATACAATGCTCGATCTCCTCTTCACTAACCCGGACCGGACGATCGGAATCACCGAATTTTTTTTCATATTCCCGTACGGCTTCATCCCCGCCTGCTTTTACATTTTCAATAATCGACTTCACCGTTTGTTCCACGTCATGTGAAGAGGTCTGTTCAACTACGTCCGCTTTTTTCATATATTCCATCCTATTTTCCCCCTAATCGTTGTTTAGTGAAGAGACGGCTGCAGAACAGCCGTCAACTGGCCAATCATGATACGCCGGTAAAATTCCCATCATCGATTGTGGATTCACCATCTTGTTGTGATTCGTTTTCATCAGGCAAATAGATCTGACGCAAAACTTCCATTCCATCAAACAATAGCCATTCCTCCGAAATTTTTTGATTACGGATTTTATAGTGGCTGATGCCGGCAATATCAATGGCTTTTCCGCTAGGGGCTCCGAAGTATCCCGTTCCTTCGTGCACTCCTTGTATTCTCCAGCGAACAGCTACATCCCAATCACTGTCAGAGCCGCGTCTATTACAAGTTACCCTCTCAAGAATCACTTTCCCATTCGGTATGGAGGCAAAGAGGCTCATGAACATTCCTTGAATTTCACTTACTCCGATTACATCCTTGTTGCAGACATAATGAACGACTGCATTTTCCTCATAATATTCCCGAACAAAATTAAATGAGCGCCGAGCCCAAATTCGATTGAATACAAGCTGCATGAACTCCCCTATCTCGAACTCATCAGAGGATGGCGTGAATAGTTTGGGAGGTAGCCCCGTTTCTGCTGTCTCTTTAAATCCAAACTGTATCGAAGGAGCAAGCTTCTGCGTACTTCTAGCCATTTTTTTAGCAAACTCGACCGGGTCCAAGCCAAGTTGCAGGACAAGATGATATGTATCCATCACAAGCCATTCTTCGTATATCTTATTATTTAAGATCATACAATCAGCGCTTGTTCTGAACATCACTTTCTTTCCGGTGGCAGGACCGTATAAACTATCTCCAAGGTTCGTTGCAACTGAACGTCCCCGGTGTGAAGTGAAAAATCCTGCTTCATCATCCCCTGACCAGATTACACTCCATCCAAGCCCTTTCCGATCCGGAAAAGCATGCAGTGTTTGCAGCGTACCTGAGATGACTTCGTTAACCCCATGGCTATTGATCAACCCTTTATGAACGGATATGCTTGTGCTATACGTATCGTATATAAGTCCGATGTCTTTCTCTTTCCAGATTTGACGTGTGATTTTCACAATATAATCAACGATGTTGTTGTATTCCGGGTCAAAGCCGTTCATCCTCTGTTTCTTTTGATTCGTTTCTTCTATATTAATGTAATCATAATCATCTTTTGTATCGAGCATATTAACGTCTTCAGCATCCGCATAGAAGATGAAGTTCGGTGTTTTCTTGACCGGTTGGCTTGCATTCGTTGCTGTTTTTTCTTCTTTTGGAGCTACTTGCACTGAACCTGTCTTTTTGTCTGCCATTATAACCATCCTTTTCGTTTAAATAGTTTCGTTGAAATGCTGTACTTCTTGTAAAGTCATTTAACAGATTGAGTGGCCTTGCTTACAGAGACAACATCATTTAACGCAGACGTAATCACATTATTCAATATGACCCCGACATATTGGGCGCCTTTGTCAAAAGCCGCATTAGCGGCAGCGCTGTTACTGGCAACGGTACCAATTGGCATATCGAGCTCTTTCCCTTTTATGAACAGTTCATCGATGACCTTTTGCACTTCAGGATGACTTGCGCCTTCTAGTTGGTATCCCATGTTCACCGAGAGGTCTGTAGAACCGATAAATGCCAAATCAATACCAGGAACTGTTGCAATGTCTTCAAAATTGTTTGCTGCAGCGAGCGTTTCAATATGCACAATTATCATAACATTTTCATTACTCTCATCTAAATAGGGTTTTCCGCCATCTTTTCCGTAACGCGCCGGTCTGGTGGAATACGACACTCCTCTATTTCCATATGGAGGGAATTTAGCCCGCTTAACTACCTCAAGTGCCTCTTCTTTTGTATTGACCATTGGTACTTGTACACCTTTTGCTCCGCGATCTAAAGCCTTTTGAATACTGGAAGGGTCATATGAAACCCGGACGATCGGGACAAGCCCAATAGAATCTGCCGTACGGATAATGTTTTCAAGCTCTGATGCACTGAATGCACCATGCTCGTCATCTATTACGACGAAATCAAAGTCGGCATAACCGAGCATTTCGACTAATGGCGGGGAATTTATCCCTAAAAATGCACCAAGAACTTGTTCCCCGCGTTTGATTTTTTCCTTTATGGCATTATTCTTCATCGTCTTCCCTCTCTTTCTACAGACTGTATCTTGTTCAATCCAGTTCCCAGCATTTCAATTACATGACAGCCATTCCCTCAATGCAGCGCTTACTTTTTCAGGCTGTTCCAAAGGGCTTAAATGGCCTGAATGACTTATGATTTCAAGATTCGCCGCCGGGATGTTTTCCGTTAAAAACTCGGACATGTGCAGGGGGCACACCCTGTCTTCCCTTCCTACCAAAATCATGGTCGGGCATGAAATAGTAGAAAGGATGGGACGTTGGTCAGAGCGCGTCATCACTGCTTTTAACTGATTGATATATCCTTCGATCCTGACTTTTTCAGCCATATCGATGATCGTTGAAACTAATCCTTCATCATTTCTTTGGTCTGGGTGGATTAACACCGGCAGAAGGTGATTGATAGTAATATCCAGAAATTGACCGTTATTCGCCATATCGATGAACCTCTCCCAACCTTCGATTTGTTCAAGGCTTGGAGGGTTTGGATTCGTATCAAGCAACGCTAGCTTTATGACCCGTTCTGGTGCTATTCGCATGATTTCCAGAGAAATGATGCCACCCAGGGATAAACCTGCAAGTGCAAACTTATCAGGTGCCTCTTCCAATACCGACTTTGCGATTCCTTCTATAGTATCAGCCTTCGATACATCACAGACTTTCACATCAGCAAGATCTGATAGGTTCACCATTTCCCATAGACGCTCATCACAAAGCGTACCAGGAAGCAAAATGAGCGGGACTTTAGCCATTCTTATTTTTCACCCATTTTCAATTTATCGGCAATTTCCTTTTCAAGTTCTTCAAAGTTATCCGGTTTAATCATTTTGCCTAAATCATTGGCAAAGAATCCATATTCAGCTGCATCCTTGATCACTTTTGGTGACCAGTAAGGGTCTTTTCCATCAAATACTTTATGTTGTTCAAGAACGGCGAAGATCCAAGCATCTTCTTCACTGATGTTTTCGAAACCTCTCCATAAGCCTGGCGGTAATGAAATTAAGTCCCATTGATCGATGATCGTTTCGCCATCAATTTCATCAGGGCCCTTCCCCCAGTAAAAACGCCATTTTCCTGAAAGAGGAAGGAAGGATTCAATGTAATCATGCGTATGGTAAGCAGGACCGTTCCCTTTTTGGGCTTTCACCATTCCGATTTGAAAACCATGCGGCTCGGTAATTTCAGGAGTGAAATTATCATTTTCGCTTGCTGTATCACCAATTAATGTATAGTTGATACGTTGATGACCCGGAATGATACTATCAATGAACATTAACGGTATTCCTTTTGATTTCATTTGATCAAAACGGACGATCCAATTGTTTTCCATTTCCTCATTCGTAACCGCTTTTTTTACTTTAGGCTCTTGTACTGACATTTTAATTTCCCCTTCCGTGTTCGTTGATTTTTTTCATTTCTCAATTTTCATGACATATCTATTTAGAGGGTAAAGACGGCTAGTTTTAATTCAGTCATTTCCTCGACTGAATACTTAATACCTTCCCTGCCTGTCCCGCTGTTTTTCACACCGCCATATGGCATGTGGTCCACCCTGAATGATGGGATGTCATTCACGATGACACCTCCGACCTCAAGCCGTTCAACAGCATCAAAAGCTTTTGGCATCGAAGTTGTATAGACGCCTGCTTGGAGGCCGTATAAAGAATCATTCACAAGATCGATGGCTTCATCCCATGTGCTATAGGAATTCACTGAAACGATGGGGGCAAATGCTTCTTGGCAGCTTACCTCCTGTGTTGACCCCGCATTTTTGATAATGGTTGGATGAAGGATTGCACCTGTTCTTTGACCGCCATATGCAATTTCCGTTCCAGCGTTTCTAGCCGATTCGATCCACCCTTCCACTCGTTTTGCTTCATTTATACTGATCAACGCGGAAAGATCTGTATCTTCTGATTCCGGATCTCCAAATTTAAGCTGCTTAGTCTTTTCGGTAAACTTTTGCAAAAAGGACTCATATAAATCTTCCTGTACATAAATTCGTTGGACAGAGATGCAAACCTGACCTGAATAGGCAAAGGAACCTTCGACACAGCGCTGTGCAACGGCATCCAGGTCAGCAGCACTGTCGATAATGACAGCAGAATTGGAACCAAGCTCCAATGTCACCTTTTTCAAGCCAGCTCTTTCTTTGATCCCCAAACCGACTTCGACACTTCCTGTAAATGTGACCATTTTAATTCTCGGATCAGTGACCAATACATCGCCGACGTCACTTCCTTTACCTGTAACAACATTCAGGGCGCCTTTAGGTAAACCTGCTTCTTCAAAAATTCCGGCTGCGGCCAATGCACTTAGCGGTGTTTGTGAAGCCGGTTTTAAAATGACTGAGTTGCCTGCAGCAAACGCAGGACCAAGCTTATGTGCCGCTAAATTAAATGGAAAGTTAAAAGGTGTGATGGCAGCAATGACGCCGAGCGGCTCACGCTTTGTATAAGCAAAACGGCCCTTGCCATTTTTAGCGGCATCCATCGGAATCGTTTCACCATGAATCCGTTTTGCCTCTTCTGCTGCAAACTTGTATGTTTCAATCGTGCGTAAAATTTCGCCTCTTGCCGCCTTCAATGGCTTAGCATTTTCCTTAGCGAGTATTAATGCACACTCCTCAAGCCTTTCCTTGAAAATTTCGGCTGCACGTTCCAAGATATTGGAGCGCTCAAGTGCTGTTAGCTTTTTCATTTCTTTTGCACCTTGTTCTGCACATTCTATCGCTTTTAGAACGGTTTCCTTCTCTGCCATAGGCACTTGCGCGATCACTTTGCCGGAATAAGGAGACCGAAGATCGTAATGATTCTTTCCTTCCAGCCACTCGCCGCCAATATATAATCTCTTTTTATCGGAATTTGTCGTGATCAATTAGTTTCCCCTCTTCCTTTAAAGGCGCTTTGATAGATTCCGAGAATCTTTTGTTCATTTAGCTTATAAGGAGTATTGGATAGCAAGCGATCAATTTTTGCCGCCTGTTCCGCCAGCATCGGCAATGAGTCCTCTTCAATCCCAAGTTCTAATAACGATGTAGGTAAATCAAGATCCTCCAGAAGCTGATACATATAATCAACAACTGCCTTCAATGCTTCGCTTGGCTGTGATTTGAAATCACCCAGCTGTAAAAAGGACGCTACCTCCATCATTTCTTCCGTGCATGTTTTCCCAATCACTTCGAAAACAAATGGCATTAAAAGGGCATTTGCAACACCATGCTCAATATGATATTTACCTCCTAGCGGATAGGCCAGTGCATGAACCGCCCCAACCCCTGCATTTGCTAGAGCCACACCCGCTAACGAACTTACCCAGCTCATTCCTGTCCGTGCAGCCAAATCAGTTCCGTTATGGACAGCTCTCGCAATGTTCGAAGGAAATAGTTTCATTGCTTTCTCTGAATAAACTTTCGTAAGCGGTGTAGCCTTGATGGCAATATAAGATTCGATGGCATGTGTAAAGGCGTCCACCCCTGATGCCGCGGTTACTCGTGCCGGGCAGGAAATGGTTAATTCCGGATCGATGATCGCTACATCCGGAAGGAATACCGGGCTTACGATCCCTCTTTTTACTTGCTGCTCTTCATCACCGAAAATGGCATTCATCGTCACTTCCGAACCTGTTCCTGAAGTTGTCGGCAAAAGAATGCATTTGACCGTTCTCGATTTCACCACTTTTTCACCGTTTAGATAAGTTGTTATATCGTCTTTCCCGCATAAAGCTGCTGTTGCTTTTGCTACATCCAGCGCACTTCCCCCGCCGATTCCGATGATTACATCACATTTTTCGGCATCTAGCGTTAGTACGGCCTCCTTCAATAGCTGAAACGTCGGCTCTCCCGAAATCTCCGTATATGTAATGGTTGGTACGGATAGAGGCTTAATATGATCCAACACTTTTTGAACAACGCCAACTTTTTCCAGACCTTTGTCACTTACAATCGCAACCTTCTTGGCTCCCAGCTCTTCGATTTCCTTTACTAACGTCGTAAATGCCCCAACACCAACCCGGAAAACTGTCGGCATTCGAAAATCTTGGATTATATTTTGAGCAATAGACATGATTACCCCTCCTTTGAATACGTATTCAAAAAACTCACCAGACAGTCCAACCGCCATCAACCACCAATGTTTGACCTGTCATCATATCTGAACAATCCGATGCCAGATAGACCACGCCGCCAAATAAATCCTCCGTTTTAGCAAGTCTGCCAAGCGGAATTCTGCTCAATACTTCAGTTTTGAACGTTTCATCTTCAAACATCGGCTTGGTCATCGGTGTTTCAATGAAAGTTGGAGCAATGGCATTGACATTGACCTGATATGGTGCCCATTCTATCGCAAGCGCTTTTGTCAGCTGTGTAATTCCGCCTTTACTGGAGGAGTATGCAGCCCGTTTGTAATAACCGACGAATGCCATTTGCGAAGACATATTTATGATTTTGCCTTTTTTTTGGTCGATCATATACTTCCCTGCAGCTTGGCTCGTAAAAAATACACTTTTTAAATTAATGTCCAGTACTGTATCCCAATCTTGCGATGTCAGCACTTCAGCTGGCTTTGCCACGTTAATTCCTGCATTATTTATTAAAATATCAATCTTACCGAAGTGTTTGTATATCCCTTCCATTACTTCCGCCGTTTCCTCAACCTTTGTTAAGTCAAATGAAACGGGTAAAACATTTGCACCGGTTTGCCCAATTTCATGTGCAGCTTCTTCGAGTTGCTCTTTATTGCGGGCAACTATCGCTATATCGGCTCCGGCCTGCGCAAGCAAATGGGCTAAGTCTTTACCGATTCCTTTACTTGCGCCTGTTATAATAGCCACTTTACCGCTTAAATTAAATAAATGATTTATATCCAATCTATCTCCTATCTTTACCTCATCGAGGCGATTTTTTTACATTCAGGCATTTGGCATTTTGGTTTTGAATACGTATTCAAAATTATGCAAAATACTTGTTAGCGATTACAAATTACAATATAAACAACTTTCTGACTTTTGTAAATAGTAAAAATAATATTAAGTCTAAAAAACTTTAATTTATATATTAAAAGTGACCGATTTCTATATAAGGAGTGTTAATAAAAAATACACTTAAGGCCCAACCCAAAACCTGCCTTTACCCTTAGTCTTGCATGGGGGCAGGACCTGTTGTTTTACGGACCATCAATTCAGGCTTAAGAAAAATTTGTATAGATGAAGATGATGTTTCTTTATTTTCTATGAGAAAGATTAGTTTTTCCAAAGCTGTTAAGGACATTTGATCCATTTGTTGAGATACTGTGGTCAGCCCTATAAATTCATTAGAGGACAATCTTATATTATCAAACCCAACAACGGATAAATCAGCAGGGATTTTCAAATTCAGACTTGAAGCTGCATCTAAGACTGCGAGAGCCATCTGATCGGATGCGGCAATGATTGCAGTCGGCCTGTCCTTCTTTTTCAGCAGTTTTTTTGTAAATGAATAAATCTTGTCATAGGAAAATTCGCTATTGAAAATCAAACCTTCATCAATCTCATATCCGTTCTCCATCAGCTCTTCTTTATAACCTACCGTTCGCTCATATGTTGCCAAGTATTTGGATGGACCGGATATTTTCGCAATTTTTTTATGTCCTAATTTTATTAGATGCTGAACAGCGAGCCTGGCACCTTTATTATTGTCCATTACGATAAAGTTAACGTCCTTGATATCGAGGAAACTATTATATAATAATACTGGAAATCCATTATCATGTAACTTTTTGATTTTTTCAGTATAGTTTTTACTAACGCTTGTAAGAATGATTCCCTCTACCCTTTTGCCAATCAGCAAATTAATGGCTTGTTCCAAGTTTTCATCTTTATGCCCAGTGTTATAAACGATGACATCATATTTTAATTCCTGTGCCCTTTCTATGATGACTTCCGCCGTTTCAGCAAAGAATGGATTTGAAATGCTCCCTAATATCAAACCTATTGATTTGGTTCTTTTTTCAACAAGGCTTCTGGCTATTTCATCCCTTGTAAAACCCAGCTCATTAATTACAGCAAGAACCTTGTCACGAGTGTTTTTCTTAATATAGGGGTAATCATTCAACACCCTGGAAACGGTCGATTGTGAAACACCCGCTATTTTTGCCACATCTTCTGTCGTCACTCTCTTCATGCTTCATTAATCCTTTCTACGTCTAGTAATTGTTATCCTAGGAAACTAAAATAACGTATTTATACAAAATAAACATTATGATTTCCCTTTAATATATCATAATATTTAAAATTTTACTTCCAGTTATGGAACAGTTTTGGGTTTTGGATTGTGTGAGGTTAAAATTTTCGGAAAATAAAGTGAATGAAGCAGCTTTTGTAGCTTTTCTTATCCTATAGGAAAAAGAGCCGATCTTTAAGATTGGCTTCAGACTGGAGACAAGCTCGATATTAATTAAGTGGAACGTAGGGTACTCGCTTTCCACGGGAGTCTCGTACCTTCCGTTCCAATCAACTTTGCTTAAAAACTTAGATGGATCTCCTTTTGTCCACAAACTGCTGTAACTTCTAGAATATAGACAAATTAAAACACGTTCCAGTTGATTTTAGAAATCCGCTCCCTTTCCGCCTACTTTCTGCCAAGCGACCTTGGCTAGCCATTTATTCGGCAGGGATGTCGCAAATTTCTTCAATCCATTGAATTCATCTGTGTAAACAAGTAAGCAAAATGATTTGTATAATAAATCTTATTTTTTCCGTAATATGTTAAAATATAGATAAAACAAGTATTTGGAGGAAAGCATTGGGTTATATGATTAGAAATAAATATTTGAAAATTATAATACCGTTAGCTCTCATTGTAGCCTGCGTTTATTGGTATTACTCAAGTATCGTAATATCGGGAACTTCAGACAATGGGATGTGGAAGGTAACTTATTCGAAAAATATAGATCCCAGCGAACCATATGGATGGGAAGGTCATTTAAAACAAGGAAATAACGATAATGCAACTGTAAAAGCCATTGTAGTTGAAGTAAATGATAAAGTTAAAACACGTATCGATAGTTTTGAAGAAGGAAGGGCGGAAGATGGCGAAATTACTGTTCTGCATCCTTTTTCAGATGATTTTTCCTTAGGACCTAAGCCATCAAAAGGCACAGTTGTGTCCGTAGTTTGGGAACATAATGGTAAAACTCATACCGATACTGTTAAAATTAGGTAGAAGTAAATAAAAAACGTTCGGAGTTGATTGCAGAAATCCGCTCCCTTTCCGCCGACTGTCTGCCAAGCCTCCTCGACGCAAGCGTCTGTGGGGTCTCGGCTAGCCAGTTATTCGGCAGGAGTGTCGCAAATTTCTTCAATCCTTTGAGGGTTTCAAACAGTTTAAAACCATTAAGGAATCTTGTTTAATATCAAGGTCCGGAATGATACCATTCCGAACCCCTTTTGTAGACATAATTAAGTTGTCAAAACTTACACGTTGTTTGGAACGTAAGGCACTCGCCTTCCAGGTTTCAGTGAAACTTAGCCTTTAAAAAGCGATACAGTCCATCTTCTCGATATGAATACTCCGTCACTTCATCGGCTTGTTCTTTGACAAGGTCAGTGGCATTTTTCATGGCAACGCAATGTCCGGCGAGTTTAAATAGCGGAAGGTCATTTTCGCCATCGCCTACTGCGAGGATATTTTCGGGTGCTAGCTGAAAATGTTTCAGCAGCAGTTGAACGCCTGTTGCTTTTGTGATGCCTTCCACGGTCACTTCTACATTGTGATGGGTGGAGGAAGCTGTGGTAAAGGCATTGTACTGCTTGATTTTCCCCAACTCCGCTTTCCATTTTCGAATCGTATTCATTTCATTGCTGAAAAAGTAAATCTTGGCGACGCTGCTTATATCCAATTGTTCCGACCATCTTATTTTGTCTTCGACTGCATCCTGTCTTGATAGCCATTCATTTTCATCGACTGTCTCAGGTTTTGGTATCAAACCTTGTTTAACCATATAGTCTTTATCTTTAAGTAATGCCATCCGTGTTCCATCATTCGGATGAACTTCGTAAAAAATCTCTTCTGCTCCTCCTTTTGCTACCAATTCCTCCACAAGTTCCGTCGACAGGGCGTGTTCTACTATTTGTTCCTTTCCGATGAATACGGACATTCCATTGGCGGTCACCATTCCATCGGCTTCCATGCCGGACGGCAAAACGTCCCTCACTTCTTCCAGCGTTCTTCCTGTTGCAATGAAAATCAGTTTACCGCTTTTCCTGAGTTCGCCTATGTATTGTTCCAGCGTCTCATTCACATTATTTCTTTCGTTCAATGTCGTGCCATCCAAATCGAGCACAATTGCCTTGTTGGTCATGAAAATCACCTCAAAAATCAGAATGATGATGAAAATGCCAACAGCCCATTATCTAGAAGATGTTAGGCTGCTGGTTTCATTCATATATTTTTATTTCTGTACCTTATTAGTATAACAGTTTAGGATAATCCTAAAAGTTTCATGACACTCAGGATCAAGAGACCGACCACACCGAAGTCCGAATCACCAAATGTGGTCCCTTCAAACCCTACATCCCCCAAGAAGACCAGGAGTATCGCCGGCAGGAAACTGATGATGAGTCCGTTGGCAAATGATCCAAGCATCGCTCCTCGTCTGCCTCCTGTGGCATTTCCGAAAACACCTGCTGCAGCTCCGGTGAAGAAATGCGGTACAAGTCCCGGAACGATTACTTTCAATCCTAGTACCGGAAGGAGGAACATGGATAATAGTCCAGCCAGGAAACTGAATAGGAACCCGATGATCACTGCATTTGGAGCGAATGGAAAGATGGTCGGACAGTCCAATGCAGGTTTTGTATTCGGCGCCACTTTATCGGCAATCCCTTTGAATGCAGGAACGATTTCAGCAATTAACATCCGTACCCCCGCAAGGATGATGTAGACTCCTGCAGCAAATGTTATCGCCTGGATGAAAGAAAATACGATGAAGTTCGAACCGCCGGATAATTCCGTTTCAATATAGTTCTGTCCGGCAAACAATGCGACGATCACGAAGAACATCGTCATCGTAAGCGATACAGCGACTGATGTATCCCTCAGGAATCCTAAAGATTTAGGAACCTTGATTTGCTCTGTCGTTTTTTCCTTATTTCCAAACCATTTTCCCACAGTCGCGGATACGAAATACCCGATTGTGCCGAAATGGCCGATGGCAAAATCATCGCTGCCGGTAATCTTCCGTACGTATGGCTGAAGGAGGGCTGGGAACATCACCATGCATACTCCTAATAGAATGGAGCCGACCAAGATAAGCGGAAATCCGCTGAGCCCGCCGACGGATAGGGTGACTGCAAGTAAACAAGCCATGAATAAGGTATGGTGTCCCGTTAAAAATATATATTTAAATGGCGTGAAACGAGCTAGCAAAACATTGACAACCATACCAAATACCATGATAAGTGCAGTCGAAGTCCCAAAATCACTTTGGGCGGCTGCGACAATGGCTTCGTTATTCGGTATGACGCCTTGTACGTTGAATGCATGATCGAACATTTTACTGAATATATCAAGGGCGCCAATGAGCACCGCCGCTCCCGCTCCGATGATAATGAAGCCCATGACGGTTTTTAGCGTTCCAGATACGACATCCGCACTGGATTTCCGCTGTAACAGCAGTCCGATGAGGGCAAACAGCCCCACAAGTATGGAAGGTGTACCCAAGATGTCATTCATGATAAGTTCCAGCATTGCCTCTCCCCCTCTTCTTTATGTTTTCTTCTTATAGATGTGAAGCCAATTTCGATGTGATTTCAGGAATGCTCATCATGTTTTCCAGTGTGACGATCGTCCGGGTTCCATCATCCAGCTGACCGACAATATCCGCCGCTCCCAGGAAAATATCAGCCTGAACCGTTTTTGCGGATGCCAGATCCGTATGATCCACCTCGGCTGTCTTCCCCATTTCCGTCAATGCTTTCTTCACATTCATCTCCATGATGAAGCTGCTTCCCAATCCATTACCGCATACTACCATGATTTTCTTCATATCAATCTCTCCTTTTTTTATCCTACGTGCATTTCCAATTTTGATTTGATTTCAGGGATGCTCATCATGTTCTCCAGTGTGACGATCGTCCGGGTTCCATCATCCAGCTGACCGACAATATCTGCCGCTCCCAGGAAAATATCAGCCTGAACCATTTTTGCGGATGCCAGATCCGTATGATCCACCTCGGCCGTCTTCCCCATTTCCGTCAATGCTTTCTTCACATTCATCTCCATGATGAAGCTGCTTCCCAATCCATTTCCGCATACTACCATGATTTTCATTCCGCTTCCTCCTTCGAATATTTATGAACGTACTCCATAAGGACCGATTTATCTGAAGTGCTTAAGATTTCTTCTATATTGGCTGGCTCATTCAATAATTGAGTGAGCTGGATCAATGCCCGCAGATGCGAATCGTTATCTACGGCCGCCAAAATGATAATCAGGCGGACCGGTTTATCCGGCGCAAAGTCCACGGCCTCATCCAATTTCAGCAAACTCATGGATAAAGACCTGACCCCCTGCTCCGGACGTGCATGGGGAATCGCCACTCCAGGCGTTATCACTACATATGGTCCATTCGTTTCTATTGCCTCAATCATGGCATCCACATATCGTTCTTCGACGGTACCTAAGTCCACGAGAGGCTTGGCCGCGACTTGAATGGCTTCTTTCCAATCGGAAACTTGCTGCTGTAATTGGATTGTTTGCATATTGAGCAGTTCTTCTAACACAGGCTTCTCTGCCTCCTTTAAAGAAAATTGGGTTATTTTTGGTGTATGGGTATACACATTCGACTTCAAAGCCTTTTCAAGCTGATCCTGTTCATGGATGGTTGCATACTTGGAAATGATCTTTAATAAAGCTGCAACATCCACACTTTCACTCGTATATCCATACAATTCCTGCATGACCTGCTGGCGTAATGTATGTTTGTCCTGCATTTCCAAAATCGGCGGTACAACGAATAATGCCGCTTTTGTTCTCATATGCACTGTCGAGAAAACAAGATCGTACGACAGCGGGTATTCAGCCGCATTCCTAACGGACAAAACATCCAGGAACAAAATATCAGGAAATAATTCCCTCAATGTATAAATGAGGATATTGCTGATGCCAATACCATTCGGGCATACGACAATCGCCCGTTTTCGATCATCCAATGTTGTTCCTTGCCTGCGCAGCCATCCGCCAAAATAGATTGTGAAATATGCCACTTCTTCTTCTGATACTGGACAGCCAACCTCTTTCTCCAACACCCACAGAGATTTTTTTGTCAAATGATGCAGTTCGGGATATACCTTCTGCACCCGTCCCGTCATCGGATTCATTTGCGGGAGGCCATACCGCAGGCGATGATATGCCGGTTTAAAATGAACGTATAATTGTTGGCATAGCTGCTCTTTGTCTTTTAGGTGAACAAATGCCAGCCTCTCGAACTCTTCCACGATTTCCTGCAAATGGTGTTGAATGACTTCATCATCCTTAAGAGGGGAAATATCCTTCGTTCGATTCATGCTCAGTAAATGTAAGGTTGCGTATAAGTTTTCCGTTTCGCTCCATACTGATTGAAAGGCATTCGTCCTGGTCATTTCCTCAACCAGTTTGTATTCTTCCGTCGCAACAAACGGCGCCCAGCTCTCATCGGCCTGTAACTCTTCCCCTTTTCCTATGAGCTGATCTGTACATAGAAATAAATAGCTCAGTTCATGAAGCCGTTCATCCGTAAAGGTGATGCCCAATTTATGTTCGGCCCTTTCAAGCTGTAACCGGATCGAGCTGATTTGCTTTTCATGATTTCCCCATATGCACTCCATGATCCATTCACTATTGGGACTGTTCAGTACATCATGCACGAGACGTTCGATGATATATCTCTTTGTTCGGCTTTCCCCAATCACCACGTAGCCATCTTGTTTGGAATACTGGATCTTGAGCGATATGTCCCTGTTCTTCTCTTTAAGTCTTTTTAAATCCTTCAGCACCGTATTTCGTGAAAGCCCGGTGATCGTTTGGAAATGATAGACGGACAATTCCTCTGGGCTTAACAGGATCATGAGGTAAAAGACCTTTTCCCTATCTGTCTCTGAAAATATATAATTGCGTTTTGTTAGTTTTACATTCAATTCTTCATCCCTGATTGTTTCAGAAAAGGAGTAGCCCATTTCACGATTATATTGAATCGGTTGATAACCATGAAATTGGAGCCAGTCATTCGCTTTGCTCAGACCATATTGGATTTGCCTTCTCGTCAGACCTGTTTGGGCTTCAAGCTCTTTCATTTTTGAAATGGGCGAATGCTGTAATAGTTTTAGTAAATTGGCGCTTCTTTCATCTAAAAACATTCTCAATCCCTCTCCCTGCTTCTACGATATCTCACTTCTTATTAAAAATGTAGCGTTTCTCAGTCCGAATGTTGTCATCGGTACTGCACAATAATATACTCTTTAAACATTTGTGCACAATACTGCATCCTTGCTAGGTCAATTACCATTCTGCCTTGTAGAAAAGCGGGTGAATTATAAGTGCATTATGCAGTATTAAAATGAAATTGCACACACTATTGGAGGGGGTGTTCCTTGTACGTTCCAGGCACTCGCTTTCTGCAGGCGTTCTGGGAGCTGCCTAGGTGCGCCTTTTCGCCTTCGGTCTCCTTGGACACGTATCTCCCGCAGGAGTCTTTTTACCTTCCATTCCAGATTACTAATTCACACCGCTAGTACCTTCAAACAATACTTCTTGCTTTTCATGTTCTTAAGAAGCAAATGCTTTGTACTACTTGAAAATAATGAAAAAGTAATAGCAAAGGCAACCAATAGACTAAAAATCTCTTTTTCCATAGGTAAAACCTCCTCTTTTTATTTGTAAATTCAAAATATTTAGATTACAATGCGTAATATACTAACTAAAAAAGTGAGGAATTGTATTTTCATGTTTAATTACCTAAGGTTTAGATATAAATCATATATTATTATTCTTTTAGGGATTTTTATTGGTACAATACTTGCAGACATTTTATTTGAAAATCCAGATTATTTTATAGGCATTACTTGTGTTCTAGTAGGTTTATTAATTGGAGAATGCATAATGATAAAAAAATGGTTCAAAAAACGATAAACAAAAAGAAGACTTTACAAAGGGTATCCTCTAACTATTCAAATGAATAAGGTTTTGAAGAATAATCATGGTACATTCTTTTTTTGTTTGAAAGCTGCAGCTTATAAAACGCGGTTAAGAACGCTTCAAATCCGGTAAAAAATAAAAAAGGTTTCGGAATGAGAACATTCCGAAACCTTTTTGTTTACAAACTGGGAAGGACATAATGTCCCCTCCCTTATTCAACTTGGATAAAGACACAATCTAGATCTGCTTGCTGAAGTCGCGCTGCGCTCCCCTATAGCTTCCGATGATATTTTGATAACCAGGAAGCTGGCTGGAAAGTAAAGCACCAAAACCTTCAACGTCGTTGCGCCAATCACGTTGTAATTCGCATGCTACGCTAAACCAGTTCATAAGCTGCACACCGCCATGGGCCATACGCGCTAATGCTGCATCAGCTACTTGTTTGCTGACTGTTCCAGACGCATCAGTGACAGCGAATACTTCATAACCAGCTTTTAAAGCGGAAAGTGCCGGGAAAGCAACACAGACATCTGTAACCACTCCCGCGATAATAAGTTGTTTTTTTCCAGTTTCTTCGATTGCTTTAACAAAATCTTCATTATCCCATGCGTTAATTTGTCCAGGCCGAGCTATTTTTGGTGCGTGAGGAAAGAGTTCTTCCAATTCTTGCATGAGCGGTCCGTTTGGTCCGTTTTCAAAGCTTGTCGTTAAAATGACTGGTAAATCAAAAAACTTAGCTGTATTGGCCAGAGCCATAACATTGTTCTTGAATTCATCAACACCATAATCACGCACTAGCCCGGAAATAAGACCGGTTTGATGATCCACCAGAAGAACGGCAGCATCATCTTTGGAAAGACGGGAATAGAGATCAGACATTTTTAAAGTCCTCCTTTTATTAAAAGCTATCGAAGAAAGTTCATATGTAGGGAAATCCCCCCCCAACTCCTTCGTTGGTTCCAGTCAGTTTATAACTTAACTGACTGTTGCTATTAGTTTATCTATAAACTCATAGCCTGTCAATCATATATAGATTAAGAATCATTGATTGTTAATCTATAATTGGAGTGTGATCGATCCAATGTATGAATTGTTGTAAATAACGCTCAAGATAACGTTTTGTTTGATCGTCAGTAAGCACTTTCCGATCAGGATCAATCTTTTTATGTACTTGCGAAATCAGCATTTTTTGAAATGGAAGAACATGAACTTGCATGGCTTCTAATACTTGCCTGATTTGCATTTGAGCAAATGCAGTTCCCATTCCACCAGGCGTAGCTCCAATCAGGCCAACTGGTTTTTTGGTAAGAACAGCGAACTCCCGAGGTCTTGATGCCCAGTCCAATGCATTTTTTAATACGCCTGGTATTCCAGAATTGTACTCTGGACTCACGATAATGATACCGTCGACGCCCTGGATGGCGGATTTAAATGATGCCACTGTTTCTGGAACCCCACTTATTTCTAGGTCTTCGTTAAACAACGGAAGATCATTAATTTCGATCCAGCGAAATTGATACGAATCAACCATATCTGTCAATGATTGAGCAATGATTCGATTATAAGAATTTTCCCGTAAACTGCCACAAATAAGGCCGATGGTTTTGGTCATCTACTTCCCTCCCCGTTTGAAATCATCTCCTATAGTACCATAATATACCAAAACTTAAAAAGTGACGTTATTCCTAATTACATATTTACTGAATTTGGCTTAACTTAATATTGGGTAAATAGAACTTCTTATAATGGATCATGAATTCTAAATTGATTTCCCCAAAGTTATATTGAACCCTCTTCCATTTTCTGAATATTTCCAACATACTATAAACTATAAGGCGATTGGGAGGAGTGCAGAGATGGATGAAAAGAAAGTTACATGGTTAGAGCTCTTTTATGATTTGTTATTTGTGGCGGCCGTTGCGGGCGCAACTCATGTTTTACTGCATGTTGAAGATGGTTATATCCATCTAGAGTATTTATTAAAGTTCGTATTGATTTTTATTCCTATCTGGTGGGCTTGGGTAGGGCAAACCATATTTATTAACCGGTTTGGAAAGGATGTATTTCATCAACGGCTATTTTTGATATTGCAAATGTTTTTTGTCCTGATCATGACATCAAGCTTATCTGCTGATTTTGATCCCTATTATGTTTCTTTTTTAATTGGTTATATTGGATTGAGAGCCGTGACTGCTATCCAATATCTTGTTGTACAGCGGATTGAAAAGGGATTTAGAAAAAAGGCAGCACTTTTTTTGGGAAGGTATTTTTGGATTGGAATCGCCATTTCATTATTCTCCGTCCTTTTTGATTCTTGGCTTCGGTATGCTGTGTTGTATTTGGGTATTCTGATTGATATCATTGTCCCGATCCTTGGAAGAAAGTGCTTAGAAAAGGTTCCTACAAATACGGCCCACTTGCTAGAGCGCTTTGGTCTATTTACCATCATTCTCTTTGGGGAAGCTCTTGTCAGCACTCTTGCGGTAATTCAACCTAAACAAGGAAATTGGGATTCGATAGCCTTTTCCATCATTTCATTTGCCCTGATAATAGCTATGTGGTGGCAATATTTTGATAACATGGAGAAGAAAGTCGACAAGTCTGTACAATCTTCCGGCCAGATCATCATTTACGGACATCTGTTTATTTTAATGTCTATAAGCATGATTGCAGCAGCCATCAGATTATTGTTTTTACATGAGGTCCATTATTCATTCATCCTCTATTTTGTTTTTGGTTCCGTATTGCTCTATTCCATTTCAACCACTTTTGTTTTCCACCAATATAGACACAAGCACCAGCGGTTGCAAATATATCATTTAGGGCTATTTTTAGGGATTTTAGCACTCTTTTTTATTTTTAATTTGTTTGTCGGTGTACCAAATATTGTGATTATAGCCGAATTAACACTGTTTTTTATTATCTTTGCTAAACTAACGACTACATAATAAAGAAATCAAAGAAACCAGTATCGAAAGATTATACTGGTTTCTTTGTATAGAAGTTGGAAGTTTTTGCATTTGACACCTAATTAGTTTATTCATAAACTGATTGGGACAAAGAAAGTATGAGGTGAAATTCATGCATCCCTTCACATCTAATAATGAGGAAAGACTAGGTTTAATGTTATGGTTCCGAATCACACGAATATATAATCAGAGTATCCGGGAATCCAATCAACATTTAAAGAAATGGAATTTATCGGCAGCCCAATTCGATATCTTGGTTCAAGTGGGTTCCCATGAACGATTGTCTCAGCAAGAACTGGCAAACAAGCTTTTTGTGACGAAAGGCAATATCACTCAACTATTAAGGAAAATGGAAGAAATGGGATTGATTAAACGGGAGCAGGAATGGAAAACAAAATACCTTTCATTGACTGATGAAGGAAAAGAGTTTTTTCATGAAGTCGTTCCAAAACAAGAGCATTTTCAGGCATCACAGTTTTCCAACTTGAATGAGACGGAAAAACAACAGCTTTTAGATTTACTTAGTAAAGTTCAAAAATAATAAAAAAACAGATCACCCGTTTGAATGGTGATCTGTTTTTTTATCTTTGTTACTTCGGTTTTTTCATGAACAATGAAGCACCACATTCACGATGGCGAAAATCAAACAAATTTTAATACAAGTGTTGAACCTGAGGCGGCAGCTGCCGGTAAATCATTTGCCACATCAGTCAAGTAGCCATTTTGCTTCGCAGAGAATGGGGAAACCATGACCGCTATCCCAATTGCCCTTGGTTAATACAAACCGGTCTATTTGCAAAAAAAATCTTTGAATGTAAGTCTTTTTTTTCCTCTCTAAATAACAATTTAGACAAACTTTTTATTAACTGCATTTCGATTATTCTATTCGATTATCAGTTGACTTTTTGTATACAAATGTATACATTAAACAAAAGAGAAAGTGTATACATTTGTATACACAGAAAGAGGTTATAACATGAGAGATGAAAAATTCAAAAAAGATGGACATCACGGTGGCAGGCATAAAGACCATGGTTCACACCATCGTGGCCCCAAAACGTTTCGCCGCGGAAGGGCAATTGCTTTTTTAGAGATGATGAATCTTAAACGTTCAACCATTATGGAACAGTTAGATAAACCAGAGTTTCAATCCATCAATCAAATCTTAGTCGGTGAATTGAAAGCAATTGATATGTTAATCAACGAGTTCATTCAATTATTTGAAATACAAGAAAATGAAGCAGCCGATAAGAAAAGTGAAGAAAAGGAAACTTCCAATGAGAAAGGAATGGAAACGAATGAAACAAATTAACAGTTATATCGACTCAGTGTTTTATACCGGAGATGCCCTTTTGGAAGAAGTCATTTCGTCCATACAAGAAAACGGAATGCCGTCCATATCGGTATCCCCCTCATCCGGAAAACTTCTTACTATGCTTATATCCATTTCAGGAGCTAAAAATGTATTGGAAATAGGCGCTCTTGGGGGGTATAGCGGAATCTGCCTTGCCAGGGGATTCGGCAGCGAAGGAAAATTAACCTCTCTTGAATTAAAGGAGGAATACGCAAAGTTAGCTTATCGCAATCTATCCAAAGCTGGCTTTGGCGACCAAGTATCATATATGACCGGAGCAGCTCTGCAAAGCCTTGAACAACTTGAGCGTGATAACAGGAAATTTGATTTTTTCTTTATAGATGCTGACAAGGACAATTATGAAAATTACCTGCAATATTGCATTAAACTGGCAGAACCGGGTGCTTTAATCGTCATGGATAACGTACTTGCGAGGGGCAGTGTCGCAGATCCGGATGCTGAACCTAAACATTACACTGCATTTATGAAGGCATTCAATGAAAAGGTGGCCAATCACCCTCAATTGGAATCCATGCTAATTCCAATCGGTGATGGGCTGACTATTTCAAAAGTAATTCTCGGGTAAGTGCAAACTCACGAGTAAAACTTCTTAATTCACGAGTAAACTGCCCAAACTCACGAGTAAACTGCTCAAACTCACGAGTAAACTGCCCAAACTCACGAGTATAGTGCGAATTCTTGAGTATTTCGTTCAAATTTACGTATATATCAATCAAATTCTCGATATATCGCTCAATCTCAAGTATATATCGACCAAACTTTCGATTTTATCGATCAATTTCACGATTTTATCGATCAAACTCTCAAATATATCGTCCAAATATCCATTCCATGAAGAAAAAATAATATGAATTTCTATAATCTTGAATGAAAATGATTTTTATTATCAATAATAAATATGAAAGAAGGTAACCAGTTGATGGTTACCCCCGATTGTTTAAATTTCTGGATCAAATGTTTTGCAATCCGTTTCTTTGCTATTTGATGCTTGGTTCCCTTTATGGCTGACAACATAAATAGCATCTGCACTGCATTTGTTTCCAGAATCCCAATATTTACAATTATTTACTTCACATAGAACATCTTTTGCCATCTTATCACACCTCCTCATTTGCTATCATTAACAAAGTTGGGGTTATTGATACTTTCCTTTTTCAGGTTTTGGTGTCTTAATTTTAAGGAAACGGTATTGAGGGCATTTTCTACCGTTCGCAACGAACAAAAATCCGGGCAGTTTTCCGCCCGGATTTTTTTATGCTCATGCTGATCTTTTCAATAGTTCTGCTTGAGGTATTTTCCAAAGCTCCCGCCATTTTTTCAAGGCGGCAACCAGAATGATCAAGCCTAGGATTAACATGGTAATCGATAATACTCCGTTCAAGATGCTGAATCCTGCAGAGTCCGGGTTCAGGTATACGTTTTTCACCATCCAGTACCCTGCTACATTAACGGTTACATATAAGTAGGCAAGGGGTACTAGGCATGTCCAGATATACCAGCGTTTGTCTGCGATTTTCAATACGACGGTCGCACCGATGATGAGTCCAATCGAAGCCATGAGCTGGTTGGATACGCCAAAGAGTGCCCAGATCGAACCGATGTCCCCAGAGTAAAGCAGGTATCCCCAGATAAAGCAGGCTAACGCGCTGGCGAAGATGTTCCCCGGCAGCCAGTCGACTCGTTTTAATGGTTTATAGAACTCCCCGAAGAAGTCCTGGATTAAGTAACGGGCAACACGTGTCCCTGAATCGATTGCGGTTAATATGAACACCGCCTCGAACATGATGACGAATTGGAAGAAAAACGAAGCCAATTTGTCAAAGAAGGGTATTTCGGTAAAAATATAGGTCATGCCGACAGCAAGTGTAACTGCCCCGCCTGTCCGTCCCTCCAGATTAATGCCGATTTCTTCACTGAGCTCGTCAAGGTGTACGGTTTCCATGCCTAATGTTTGAAATACTTCAGGTGTGGAGTTAATCGCAAAATAATCTCCTGGCTGCAGCGAAACCGCAGCAATCAATGCCATGATGGCGACGACACATTCGACAAGCATCGCTCCGAAACCAACGGATTTGATATCACTCCAACGGTTTAACATTTTTGGAGTTGTGCCTGATCCGACAAATGCATGGAATCCTGAAATCGCCCCACAGGCGATGGTTATTGAAATGAAAGGCCAAACTGGACCGGCTACGATCGGGCCCCCGCCATTAATGAATTCGGTAAACGCAGGAAACTGGATTTCTGGATTCACGACGAAAACACCGATAATCAATGCGGCAAATACACCGATTTTCATAAATGTACTCAAGTAATCACGTGGTGCCAGCAGCAGCCAAACAGGCAATGCGGCAGCAAAGAAAGCATAGATCGGCAAAATGATGGCAAGTGTACTCGCTTCAAGTGTCAATAATTCACCAAGTGCCGTTCCTTGAATGTTCGGACCAAGTAAAATTCCGGCCATGATGAGCGCGAACCCGACGATGGTCGCCCCTTTCAGGTTGCCGGTTTTTTTATGGTAAAGCCCTACACCCATGGCAATCGGAATGGTGATCCCGACAGCAAACGTCCCCCATGGATTATTTTCCAAAGCATGCAGAACGACCATTGAAAGTCCTGCCATCGTGATCGTAATGATAAAAAGCATCGCGAGTCCTGTACAGAAGCCTGCTACAGGTCCAAGTTCTTCTTTCGCAACTTCCGAAAGGGATTTGCCGTCTTTACGCATCGACGCGAAAAGCACGACGGCATCATGGACGGCCCCCCCGATTACAGCCCCGATCAGTAGCCATAATAAACTTGGCAAATACCCGAATTGTGCAGCAAGGATCGGCCCCACCAAAGGACCAGCCGCAGCAATGGCTGCAAAATGGTGGCCGAATGCCACCCATTTATTTGTTGGAACATAATCTTTTCCATCTTCTAATTTATGGGCCGGAGTCGGCTTGGAATCATCAAGTTTTAATACTTTAAGTGCTATGAATGTCCCGTATAAACGGTAGGCAATCATTAATATACAAATGGAGCCTATGACAATTGTAACCGCATTCATATTTGAACCCCCTCTATTACTTACATCGTAAAAAAATGATATCACAATGAAAGCGAATTCAATGGGTTTTCAAGTTATAATGCAGATATCGAGGGATGGACTGCATTATGATGAAGCTAAAATGCAGAATTATGAAAATTTTTAAAAACCGATCAGCTGCTTTAGCTCCTTCACATACGTCCGGCTTACCGGGATGTTTGAGCCGTCACTCATAATGAGATTATAAGTCGAGTTGAACCAAGGCTGTATTTCTGATATATGGATAACATTCACGATAAAACTGCGATGCACCCGTAAAAATGAGCGCTTATCGAGCTTCTTTTCAAGCACGATGAGAGGGTCGCCGATTTTATATTCATTTTCCCCGGTTTTAATGACCGTCTTTCCTTCCACGAGTCCTATGAACAAAATATGATCCCGGTCGATCAAAACGATCCGATCATCTATCACTACAGCCAATTTACCTGTCTGTTCCACCGCCATTCGGCTGGCGGGAGCTGCTGTTCCGGATTCGTCTTTCCCGATTTGACGCTGCTTCATGAGCTTATCCAATGTTTGACGTATCCTTTTTTCATTAAAGGGCTTTAATAAATAATCAAATGCATATAACTCGAAGGCTTGGAGGGCAAACTCATCATAAGCGGTCGCAAAAATGAGCGAAGGTGCGGGGTCAAGTTCCGCCAATTGCTTAGCCAACTGCAAACCATTGCCATCTGCAAGCTCAATGTCCAAAAAGACAAGTTCAGGTTTAAGGCGGGAGATATCCCTCATGGCATCTTCTATTCCCTCGGCCTCACCCACGACTTCAACTTGCCTGCTTCTCTTCAATAGATATTTCAATTCATCTCTAGCCAGTGGTTCATCCTCTACGATAAATGCTTTCATCATCGTTGCCATACTCCTTTCTCGTTGAGTGGTATTGATATGTTCACTTTGGTTCCGTGTCCCGCTTCACTTTCGATTGAGAGGCTGGCCTGACCTTTATAGATCCCTTCCAGCCGTTCACTGATATTATGAAGCGCCGTTCCTGTTCCCTTAGCCGATTCTACAGCATGCTTGCCCAATTCATCTATTCTCCCGCCCGGAATCCCTTTTCCGTCATCCTCCACAACAATGCGCATCGCATCGTCTTTAAAGTATGCGCGGATGATGATTTGACCTTTGTTTTTCACATGTGGAAATGCATGGTGTACCGCATTCTCAACAAGTGGCTGCAATGTGAATGGAGGGATGAGAACTTCCTTAAGCCTTGGCTCAATGCGATAGTCGATATGATATTTATCTGGAAAACGCGCCTGCTCCAGTGATAAATATGCGTTAACATGCTCTAATTCCTTTTCTAGCGGCACCAGTATTTGGCGGGCCCCTTGTAAATTAGAGCGAAAGAAAGCACTGAGCTCCTGCAATAAACTTCTTGCCTTCTCGACATCCGTCCTGCATAGAACAGATATCGTATTGATTGCATTGAATAAAAAATGCGGATGGACCTGTGCTTGCAATGCCTTAATTTCAGCATCTTTCAATAATTTCGTTTGCATTTCCGCTTTAGCGAGTTCCAATTGAGTGGAAAATAGTTTGGCCAATCCTTCAGCTAACTCTTGTTCCACTTGGCCTAATTTATCCGGATGCTTGAAATACATCTTCAAAGTCCCGACCGTTTTCTGTTGGACCTGCAACGGCAGGACTACGGCCGCTTGCAATTGACATTGATCATGAAAACAATAAATGTCCTTTTTTGTTTTGGCCACGATTATTTTCCCTTGTTCAAGGGCTTTTTTCGTTAAGCCTGTCGCTATTCCCACCTTAGGGACATGGTGATCTGACGCAGCGCCAACATGGGCAAGTACGCTATGATCATTGGTAATGGCCACGGCATCGGCTTCAGTCAGCCCCAAGATGATTTGGGCTATTCTTTTGCATGAAGTTTGATTAAGACCTTGCCGGAAAAAGGGTAAAGTCTGATCTGCAATCAAAAACGCAAGATTCGTTTGTACGGCCCGTGTCCGTGCTTCGTCCCTTGTAATCGATTGAATGATGAGCATGAATAGTAAAGTCCCGAACCCGTTGATGATGATCATCGGAAGTCCGATTACTTGTACGAGCTCCCACGCCCTTTCAAATGGTTTGGTAGTCAACAGGATAATGCCCATTTGAATCGCTTCCAAAGCCATGCAAATGGGCAGCGCAAACCAAGGAGTGATCATCCCATGCTCTCGTCGCCTTTTACCCAAAAAACCCGATAAGAACCCAGCTAAAATCGCGGCGATCGCACATGCCCCCGCTGTAAAACCCCCGAGAAAATAACGGTGAAGCCCTGCAATCAAACCTACTCCCAACCCAACAAATGGTCCCCCCAGTAAACCGCCGATTGCCACGCCCATAATCCTTGTATTGGCAATCGCGTTATCGGGAGCAATATCAGCATGCCAATCACCCTCCGGCATGGCATGGTTCCCGATTTCGATTCCTGTATAGTTACTTATGATGCCGAATGTTCCAAAAAGCGCGATAAACATGATTTTCTTCGACATTTCATGTTCATGGCCTATCATTTGCCGAAAGGGTTTCATATAAGAAAGCAGGAATGCAGCAATTACGATGATCCCCACTTTTTCAAACAGCGACGGTAATAAATCAACCAAAGCATCCACCCCATTTCTGGCTTTTTCATTCATCTTACACCAGCCATGAAATCCTTGTCGAATTTTGTTTTAGGTTTAGGAGATGGGTGTATAAGCATTATTTTTAGAATTTCATCAATACTCTGTGTAAATAAGTTAGCAATTGAATAAAATCCAAACCCGACGTGCCGTATCATTTCTGAAATAGCAATCATCATTTTTGGAACCCATCACAAGGTAAAATAGTTTATTGTGAAACGAGGAGAGTAAACAGGTATTTCATTTTAGGAACAAGTATGAGGTATGAATATGGAATTGAAAAATCAAATCATTTATATCAGTAAAAAAGTATTGAATAGTATTAAGAATTTCAAGTTTAATTTTGAAACTACTATATTTATCTTTGATAAAGAGCTAAATGTTTTATACTCTAAGAGTAATTTTGAACATAAAGATATATGTAATTTGGTTATAAAAGAATCTGTTGAAAATAATGCATTTGTTTTAAGTTCATTGCAAAATACTACTGTAAAAACTAAAAATCAAATCTCCGGGAAGTATTTTAGTGTTTTATCTTCCCCGATCCATGAAATTAAAAATAAGGAATTGCAAGGGTATGTTGGTATAATCACAAAGGATGATAATGGAAATTTCGAAATGATTTCTGAAATGCTCGCTAATCAAATCTCCTACGAGTTACATGTGTATCGTGAGAAATTATTAATAGAAGAGATAATAAAAACAGATACATCATCTTTAATCACCAGGGAACAACAACATGAAGTTGAACTGCGAATAATAAAAAATATAACTCAAGGTCTCAAAGATAAAGAAATAGCGGATAATCTGAATATAAGTGTTTCTACAGTTCGTAACTATGTAAATAAAATGTTTGAAGAACTAGATGTTACATCCAGATCACAATTAATCAGCTTGCACTATGAAAATAAATTGTATGAAATTCTTAATGAAATAAAGATAAATAGCCGCTATTTTTAGTACTTATAGGAGGAGTTATGATTAGTAGAGTCAGAACTTTTTATACACTAGGGGTTATATCATTAATTGGTGCTGCACTATTCCCAGTAGGATATGTAAAATCTTTCAATATATTTATCTCGTTGTTTATTTTAGGTATATTACTTATCTTAATCGCTCAAATTCAAAAAAAGAAAAATAAATGATGAAGGCCCTTTAAGTCTAAACTCTTGAGAGACCTTCATTATTACCTATAAGTTGATACTATTTACTACTTGATGTAATCCTACAAAACACTAATATTATAGAGCTAGCCCATATTAGAGCTTATATGGGCATTCACAGTAGCATCATAAATCTACACACATATATAACAATCAAAAATCAGCAGTAAAAACACCAATAAATTTAATCCCATTTCTTTTCTGCGAAATGGGATTTTTTATGCTTACCCGAAATATGTTATCTATTGTTAAGGGGGATAAAGCTTATATTATGGTAAAATTTAAAGGAATGATTATTGCGCTTGATAAAAAAGGAACTAAAGGGAATGTTTAAACTTCATGCGAACTTGGATCATTTGTTTATGCTTTCAGTTCAGGAAAATTTCATAATAAAGTAAATAAGTCGGAGGCGATTAATGTGTTGGTAGTTACCACAGAAAAAATTGAAGGGTACAAAATTGTAGAGGTAAAAGGGCCTGCCTTCGGTCTAATTGTAAGAAGTAGAGGGATTGGCGGCGATATCATGGCAGGGTTAAAATCCCTGGTAGGCGGAGAAATAAAGCAATATACAGCGATGCTTGAAGATTCAAGAAAAGAAGCTATGGACCGTATGATAAAAAATGCCAATGAAATGGGTGCAAACGCAATTATAATGATGAGATATGATTCTGGGGAAATCGGTAAAAATATGAGCGAAATTGTTGCATATGGAACCGCCGTCATTGTGGAGAAAATATAATGAAATTCATCATAGGGTACTATATATTACAAATTATTATAGTTATCTTATGCATTTTACTTGGATACTTTATCTATGATAAACGGCTTAAACGCAATCACGGTGTAAAAGTTCCTGATGGATTTCAATCGACAGATGAAATAAATATAGACCCCGTGACTGGAGAAAAAACAAGGGTGTATTATAATCCTGATACGGGTGAACGCTTTTATAAAAAAGAAAAATAATTAAAAAGCCACGTTTTTACAATTAAAACCCCTTGTAACCATACAAGGGGTTTTGATAACGACATTATTTTTGCATTACAGGCTTATAGTGCCCTGGTATGTTTTGGGCTGAAATGGCCAATCGGTTCCAGCCATTGATCGTGATGATTATGGTAACGAGATCGATATATTGTTTTTCATCAAAATGAAGGCGGACCCTCTCATACAGTTCATCAGGTACACCGTTTGCAGAAATGGCCGTGACCGCTTCCGTCAATTCCAGCGCTGCCCTTTCCGAATCAGAATAGAATGGTGTTTCACGCCAAGCACTCAAACAGTAAATTCTTTGTTCCGTTTCACCCATCGCCCGGGCATCCTTTGTATGCATATCCAAGCAGTACGCACAGCCATTGATTTGAGACGCGCGAATTTTAATCAATTCGATTAATGTGCTATCGATTTCCGTTGTTTTCTTGTACTCCTCCAAACCCATCATTAATTTGACCACTTCACGATTTGTCTTCATGTAGTTAATCCGTTGTTCCATGTCTATCTCCTCCATTAAATCTTTTTAGGTTCCACTTATAAGACAAAATAGAGGTTTGATTTGTGACATCCAAAAAAAAAAGACCCCTCAATCTATCACAGGAATATGATTTAATTTATCGGGATTGGTGACAATGAAGATTTTGCGGATATTTTTTTGTTTTGGATCTAATTCAAAGCAGATGACTTTGGTAGGCTTTCCTTCTTTCATTTGCAAAATTCCTTCCTGGCCATTGACCATCACCGGAAGAAGTTCTCCTATGAAGCCTCCTTTAGCGGAAACGCCTTTAAGAAAGGCGGATACGCGCTGTCTGGTTACAATTGGGTTTAATGCAGAAAGCACTTTACCTCCGCCGTCAGTAACAAGGACAACATCTTCTGTAAGAAGATCCAAAAACTCCTCAAAGTTTCCTGTCGCAGATGCTTTTATGAATTTTTTTGCCAAAAGATCGACATGTTTCGTATCCTCCGGATGGACGGGCCTATCATTCTGTAATTTTCGCTTAGCCCGGCTGTAGATCTTTCTGCAGTTCACTTCATTCTTTTCCAGAATCTCGGCGATATCTTCATAGCTGTAAGTGAATGCTTCCCTAAGCACGAAAACCGCTCTTTCAACAGGTGAAAGCTGTTCCAGCAAAACGAGGAAGGCATATGCAACCGTTTCATCCTTTACGACCTTATCTAGAGGCTGATCTGTTTCGTTTACCCGAGGTTCTGGCAGCCAAGGCCCTGTGTAAACCTCTCTTCTTTTACGGGCTGATTTCAAGTAATTCAGACAGCGATTTGTCGTCATTTTAGCAAGATATGCTTTCATGTCCTTAATTTCGTCGGTATCAAGCTTAAGCTGCAGGAATAAATCATGAACGATATCTTCTGCATCTGTAACCGATCCGAGCATTCGGTATGCGATGGAAAAAAGAAACGGTCGATATGTCTTATATAATGTATCCAACTCCACTTGCTTCACCTATTTTCTATCAAATTCGTATTCGAAATCCTATCACTAATTATTCTCTAACCCAATCATTTATCCTTCTTAATCTGAATAAAGCAGACAATCCTATCATAGAAAAAAGAGCAGCAAAAGAGCTGCTCTCAGACTGTAGACAAACTAGCTCCCAACCGTTCAACAGGATTCCTTACCGGACAAATATATTACCACTCTCTGTTAAAATGGTGTACCCAATTTCGGATACTCATTTATCAAGTTGCTTCATACCATATGATATCATCAAACATTTTTACAACCCGCGGTATGAAGCCTTCTTCATATTCTTCCGGGTATTGAACGATCGCATAGTAAACGCGGTCGCCATGTTGAAAAACCGACACTGTACCCAATATGGAATAATTACTGCCCTTCTGACTAATGTCAAATTCCACCTCAGACCAATCAAATCGGTTAGGCGAATTATCAGATCGCTGTTTTATCTCAAAGCCGTTGCTTATCACAACTTCCCTCGCAAACTCCGCCTGTTCTTCTATTGTCGCATTCGCACCCTCACTTTTGGAAAAAATCTGAACTTTGGCATCCTCATTTCTCTTGCCTGCAAAATTTGCAAAAACAATCATTGCATCTCCTTCACCAGAACTAGCCTCTTCAACGACCATGTCATCCACGATGTAGGTTGAGAATCCCAATGCCTGACTATGATGAAGCGTGAATTGGAATGGTTCTTCCATACCTTCTAATATGATCGTATCCGTTTTCGTATTTGGCAGAACTTTTGTCGGATCATCAACCGATTCACCTGAAGGATCTTCATCTTGCCTGTCGGTTTGCTTAGGATTATCATTTGGCTTTTCTGAAATTGGCGGAGATTCCTTATTTCCCTCCTGGACTCCTTTACAAGCACTAAATCCTGTTCCCAAAAAAACGGCTGCCAAAATCAACAATATCTTTTTCATTGGAACCCTCTTTTCTTGTGTTTTAACAAATTATTATACGGTCCCATATGGAAAAAAGTTACACTATGCTTCATTGAAATATCAGACTTTATCGACTAAAAAAGATCGATACTCCACTCGTTCCGAAAAGAAAATATGAGATCGATTCACTTTGATGCGTCTATATCTTTATTTAAGTAAACTATTCAATAGATAGTTTGAATAGGGAGTGCTTGAATGTATGATAATGTAAAGAATCGCACGTTCAAAAGGCCGCCAATTGGCGGCCTTCATAACTTCCCTTGCCTTATATGTACTAATTGAAAAATAAATGTTTATGTATCGTTTATCGTTAAGATCCAATGCTATGTTCTACTGCAGTATCCCAATTAGGAAAATAATACAATGCATTCTTCATTAACTCCGGATCTGACTTCTTTACCTCTTTCTTTCGAGGTAGCTTCCCTTCTTTTTCTACTAAGTCAGAAATTTGATTCACGACTTCTTCAACACTCATATTTACTTCCATCTCTGTTCCCTCCTTCTTGTTATTATTTATATTTTTTCCCAATTGATGAAAAGTAATACAATTTTTCTATAGTTAAACTACCAGTTTAGTTTAAGTAGGTTATTTGAATGTATGATAATTGAAATGATCGTACAGACAAAAAGCCAACGAAATCGTTGGCTTTTGTCTAAATAATTCCCAAAATACTTTCTAGAAGTAACATGATTAATAAACGACAAGCATAAGGAAACCGAAGCAATAATAAATACCATACTATGCTATATCGCTGTCCCTGTATCCCCATGTTTTACTTTTTATGAATAGTTTCGCAGCCTAAAATAATTGGTTTCAGCGATCCTCTATCATTCTATGTAAAGCTATTTGCTGCTCCTCCTTCATATCAGCTCAGGAGTAGGTCCAGGGTTTTGCTTAAATAGGTTTTCATGATGAGCTTCAATCGTTTGCAAGAAGCTTTTCATCGAGTTTGTCATATAAGCATCTTTACGGTGAATGAAGACAGTCGAGATATTGCGGTATTCTTCCGGAATTGCATGCACGTGGACTTTTGTTAGGTGGTTTACCGCCGATTGTGGTACGAGAGTAATGCCAAGACCGAGTGTTACGCTGGTTAAGATCGTTTCCAATACATTGAACTCCATGATCCTTTTGGGCATCACTTCTTCTTCCCTCAGCCATTGTTCCAGTTTAGAGCGATAGCCACAGCCCTGACTGAATACTAAAAATGGTTCTGTTATGATTTCTTCAAGGTTAAATGTTTCATTTCTTGTAACTAATACAAGTTTTTCTGTACATACATCGTATGGCTGAATGAGCGGATGTTTAATCGGTCCTGTAACAAAAGCGCCATCCAGCCTGTGTTCAATGACATCTTTAATTAAGTTTTCCGTTAACCCCGCCTTTATGGATAAATCGACATTTGGATACTGTTTATGATAAGAAGCTAGAATCTTGGGAAGATCGCTGACCGTTTCAACTGTACCGATGTTCAATATCCCTGTAGGTGTTTCACTATCCAGGAATACTTGCTTGAGTTCTTCCACATCTAGCAAAATTTTGTTTACATACTCCAGCATTTTTCTGGCCTCTGCAGTTAAAGACATGCCGCGTTTGTGCCTATTGAATAAAGGCGTTCGTAACTCCTGCTCTAAATGCTTAATCCTCGCCGTTACATTGGATTGGACGTAATTCAACTCAACAGCCGCCTTACTTACGCTGCCATATTTAGCGACGCACTGGAATATTTGCAAATCCCGCATTTCCATAAAAGTGCCCCCCTTCCTCAACTATCATTAATAATGATGATTACATTCATTTTAAGTCATTTTACATGATAATGACTTTATCATAAGGTGTGTATAGGAATTAAATCAATCATTATTTTTGAGGGGAAGCTTTTATGAAAAAAAATCAAGTTTTAATCGGTGCACTTTTATGTTTGACTGCCAGCATTTCTTGGGGAGCGATGTTTCCAGTTGCAGAAAGGGCCTTAATGTATATTGATCCTTTTTATTTCGCTTTTTTGCGATATTTAGCTGTTAGCGTCATTTTAGGGATATTGCTTTTAATTAAAGAGGGTAAGAAGTCTTTTAGCCTGGAAGGGCAAGGAAAGAAATTATTGTTTTTTGGGACGATGGCGTTCACTGTATACAACTTTCTCATTTTCGCAGGTCAAGATTTACTGGGGCATAACGGGGTAATTGTTGCTTCCATCATGGAATCATTAATGCCCATGATTTCAATTTTAATTCTGTGGGTTTTCAAAAGTGCCAGACCCATGAAGTATACAATCGCCAGCATGTTCCTTGCCTTGATAGGGGCCATTCTTGTCATTACCAATGGCAACTTATCATTCGTATTTTTATTGAAAGATAGCATCATCCCTATCCTTTTCATTCTTATCGGGGTTATAGGGTGGGTTATTTATACGATGGGCGGTAACCAATTCAACGGATGGTCAACACTTCGCTATTCGACTTTAACGTGCATTTTAGGAACAGCCGTATCAGCGATCATAACATTCCTCGCAACGGCTATGGGCCTGTCCGTCCCTACGGCAGAGGTTATGCAATCCATTTATGGCGAGATGATTTTCATGATTATTTTCCCTGGTGCCATAGCTCTTTTAAGCTGGAATTTAGGCATTAAACTTTTAACGCCGATCAATGGAATCCTATTTATCAATTTAGTTCCAATCACCACGTTGGCCATCGTTTTTATCCAAGGAGGATCACTATCATCCTACGAATTACTCGGAACTTTTTTAGTGATATATGCTTTGATTCAAAACAATTATTTTCAAAGAAAGAACTTGCCTTCCCGGGTTAAGGAAATGAATCCAAGTGAAAAGAAACATTTAATTAAAGGTACACAACATCAATAGGAGGGCAACAATGGATTTATTAACGCTTATGCTAATCTTTGGATTGGCTGTACTTTGGGAATTGGCAACGATTAATAAGAATGTGAAAAAGATGAATGAGCAAAATGCAGAATTGATCAATCTGTATAATGAAAGAAGGAAAAGAATTCGATAGGGTATTCCAGAACTTTTTCTAAATGCTAAAATACTACACAAAGAAAACCGGGGCAGCATGACTGTCCCGGTTCTTTTAACTTCCCAAAATTATATGACTTCACTTTTTTTCTCTAAATCTATTAAGTCTTGGTCTTCTCCGCTTTGATCACTAACATCATATTTTGCAGGAGATTTGGCGATTTTAAAGAGCGCAATCAATACTCCGAGCTCTAATATCAAAGCAGGGACACCGCCAAGATTAGAGAGCATTTTAATCCCGTCTATTTGGGCAAAGCTGATCATCATCCAGGAAACAAAACTTACGGTGATTCCCCAGGTAGCTTTGATTAAAATACCCGGCTCCGGACTTTTTGGGGAGATACCGGTAGAACTGATTCCGCCCATTGCTGCGGTATTTGCATCCGCTCCCGAGACAAATGATAGGAAAACAATGAATAGATAAAAAGGGATAACGACTTGAGCAAAAGGAAGCGCTTCGAATACTGCATATAAAACTGATTCAGCACCACTGTTATTCAAAACCCCTGCGAGTGCTCCCCCTTCCATTTGCATTTGAATGGATGTTCCACTAAAAATCGTCATCCAAATGCCACCGAATATCGCCGGCAAAATAAAGTTAACAAGGATTACGGTTTTTACTGTATATCCATAAGCTATTCTTCCTAGAAATAAAGCCGTAATCGCTGCCCAAGAAAACCAGTTTGCCCAATAAAATGTTGTCCACCATTGAGGCCATTGATCTCCAGCAGCAGATCCTGTAAATAAACTCTTCTCAAAAAAGTGCGTTAAGTAGTAACCTAACGATTCTGTTCCTAAATTCAGCATATAAGAAGTGGGACCTGCAATAAGAAGGAATAAAGCAACGGCATAGAACGCTTTAACGTTAATATTAGATAGTATCCGGATTCCTTTTGTCAATCCGCTTGATGCAGAAACAATAAAGATTGCCGTTCCGACGAGTGTGATAATTCCCCAAACAACCGGTGTACTTTCAATTCCGGTCAAACTTTTGATTCCGCCAGCTAGACTCATCGTACTCGTACCCATCGAGGCTGCCATACCCAAAGCCAATGTATATAAGCAGACTGCGTCAATCACCTGTCCGCTTTTCCCGTCTAATTTCTTACCTAGTACGGGTGATAGTGTAGACGATAAGCTATATGGTTTACGCATATTATAATAAGTAAAAGCAAAAACAATAATGGGTACACAATAAATAGCATAAGGTGTAATTGTCCAATGAAGGTACATCGTCGACATCGCAAAGATGGCCGCGGCTGGACTATTTGGGTCAATTCCCAAAGACTCAGGCGGCGCTGATACATGGTATACAGGCTCTACAATCCCCCAGAAAGTTAACCCAGAGGCAATGGTTGTGGTTAAAGTGATAGCAAACCAGTTTTTGAAACTCAAGATGGGCTTTGCATTTGCACCGCCGATTTTAACTTTTCCCAGTGGAGAAAAGTAAGTAGCAATGCACGCTATTACCATTAGTAATCCGCTTATACTAAACACCCCTCCTAAGTTTGCAATTACCCAATTGTTTGCATCAGTCGTTATTTTTATAAACGCTTCCTTATTAGTAAAGCTAAGAATAACGGCGCCTAACAGTAATAAAAACGGCGGCCAAAACACTAAGTGTCTGATACTTTTCATAATACCCTCCTAATTAAAGGAAAGCGCTTACAACCTTAATTTCGAAACGGATGCTTTTACCATCATCCATTTCGAAATTATAAGAATAAGACACTTCCAAAATATTTAAACTATTTATTATTAAGCATTAACTTGTGAAGGTGTTAAAATCTTGCTGGCAAACTGTTTCATTTCTTCCTTGGTTGCCACACGGCAATTATTTAGACGCATTGGAGTATTTTCCTCTGAAAATGCAATTTCAACCAGGCTATCGATGTCAGCCGGGCTTAAACCATCATCTTGCAGGGAAATCTTCAAGCCACTTTTTTCCACTAACCTATTAAATGCATCTGCACCTGCCAGAGCTAGTTCTTCCTCTGTCAATCCCGCTTCTTTAACTCCGAGAGCACGGGCAATTTCAGCATGAATTTTAATGGACTCTTCTGCGTTCCATGCATATGCAGCAGTTAAAGCAATGGAGACCGCACGGCCGTGGTGAATGCGTCCCAGGGTTCCGAGCGCATGACCGATGCAATGAGCGATTCCGGTTCCCCCTTGCTCAATGGCCATTCCTGCAAGGGTTGCCGCCAATGCGAGATTTCCTCTCGCCTCCAGGTCGGCAGGGTTATGCAGCGCCGTTTCAAAATGCTTGGTTATCAATCGAATAGATTGTAAGCTTAATGCTTCAATAAATGGATTCGATCTTTTTCCGGCGCATGCTTCAATCGAATGAACAAGGGCATCAAGAGTTGTGGCAGCTGTTAAGAAGTCCGGCAAGGCTACAGTGAATTTCGGTTCTAAAATGGCCAGTTCGGGTGCCATATCGGCATCCCATCCCCACACCTTTCTTTTTTCGTCAGTAGAAAAAACAACCGTACTTGTCACTTCGGCTCCTGTTCCTGAAGTAGTGGGAATCATGATCGATTTAATGCTCTTCGGTGCAAATGAATGTGCCATTAGCGCATAATGCATGGCCGGATGCTCTGCTCCTGCCACAAGGGAGGCCATCTTTGCTACATCCATTGCAGAGCCCCCACCCAACCCGATTACGCATTTAGAGCCGGACCGCCTAATGAGTTCTGCCGCTTCGTCAATAGATGCTGCCGTTGGATCACTTTGTACATTGCTAAAGACAATGGTTTCCACTCCATCATCCTCGAGCGCCTTCACGATGATATCAGAAAGGCCAACTTTCATTACACCGGGATCTGTAATTAGAACTGCTTTATTATGACCACTAATTCGCTTTACATCTGTTCCAATTTGCAAAGAGCGGTCAATTCCGAATGCAATTTGCGTTTTAGGTATGAATTCAAAAGAAATACTCAAGTTATATCCTCCTACTTCTAATCTTTGCTCGCCCATCCATCATCCGTCGATTGGATGATAAAGGAGCTGTTTATATTACCGGTCCAATCTTTTCACTTTCAAATTCCCTGTTGTCAATAGCTGGTTGTGTTGAAGACTCAATAACGGATCTCCCTACATTAATGCAGTTGCAGTCATGGAATGCATCAAAGGCAGTGTTGATATCATTAAGCTTTATACGCTCAAGGACCAGTTCATCCAACATAAATTTGCCATCAAGATAAAGCTGGGCTATTCGCGAAAAATCGCGGAATGGCTGTACATCACCATAGAAGCTCCCTTTTAGGATTTTCCCGACACGATGGAAGCCGCTTGCAGGCAAATTCAATGCCATATCAGGATTAAAGGCGCCGACCACTACGACCGTTCCACCCTTTCTTGTCCCTTTCCAAGCGTTTTCCGTTGCCTTTGTATTTCCTGAACAATCAATCGCAAAATGGACACCGTGTCCATTTGTTAAAGCTTTTAATTTTTCTTCTACATTCTCTTTTGCGACATTAACTGTATGAGTAGCGCCAAAACGTTTCGCAATTTCAAGATTTGCAGGTTTTACATCACATGCAATGATCTTGGCTGCCCCAGCAATTCGGGCACCTTGAATGGCATTAACACCTACACCTCCTATTCCAAACACAGCCACCGTTGAACCTGGAGTGACTTTTGCCGCATTTACCGCAGCTCCATATCCAGTGGCAACCCCACAACCGATTAAAGAGGCTTGTGCCATCGGCATTTCGTCCGGAAGTTTAATGCAAGACATTTCCGGCACTACTGCATATTCAGCAAATGTAGATAGAAGCGAGTTATGAAAAATTGTTGCCCCTTCTTTACTTAATCGAGACGTTCCATCCAATAATGTTCCATCAAACATCGGCCCAAAAGCTGACTCACATAAGTGAACAGCGCCTGTTACACAAAACTCACAAGTACCGCAATAAGGAACCCAGCTTAATGCAACCTTGTCACCAACTTTTACATTTTTTACATTCGGTCCAATCTTAGCAACAACACCTGCTCCTTCATGGCCTAAAATAGTCGGGGTTGGCGTCGAGGCATCATTTAAAGCATTTAAATCACTATGGCACACACCGGTTGCTTCTATTTTGACAAGCACTTCATTTGATTTCGGTGCTGCAAGATCCACTTCTTGAATGTCTAATGGTGCCCCAACACCTGTCATAACTGCCGCTTTCATTTTCATCATTCGTCCCCCAGCTTCCTTCATAGTTTAATAAGCCATCCAAATTGCTTTTGTTTTCGTATACGATTGCAGAGAGTGAATCGCATATTCCTTGCCCCAACCACTCTGTTTCCATCCGCCAAATGGACTCGCAAAATCGTAACATCCGTATTTATTAATAAACACCATGCCCGCTTCTAATTTTCTGGCTACACGGTTTGCACGTGATACATCATTTGTCCAAAGACCCGCTGCTAGTCCGTATACAGTATCGTTCGCAATTCGAACTGCTTCTTCTTCTGTATCAAATGGAATGATGCATAAAACAGGTCCGAAAATTTCTTCTTGAGCAATTGACATCTTATTATCTACATCTGCAAAAATTGTAGGGCGGATAAAGTATCCGTGTTCATTTTCACCCGTCATATCGCGCTCACCGCCTGTTACAAGCCGGGCACCTTCCTTTTCGCCATTTTCAATATGTTTCAAAATGGATTCCATATGCGCTTTAGATACCTGGGCACCTTGATCACTTTCCGGATCAAATGGATTGCCGCATTTGTAACGATTAGCGTACGTTGCAATTTTATCGACCACTTGATCATATACGTCACGTTGAACTAGTAAACGGGTTGGAGCGGAGCATTTTTCTCCTTTATGTGTAAATAATCCATAAAACGAGCGCTCGATCGCTGCCTGTAAATCCGGAGCATCACTAAAAATAATGTTTGGGGATTTCCCGCCAAGTTCAAGTGTTACTGGTTTTAAATTAGAATCTGCCGAGTCATGAACAAGTTGTTTTCCGACACCGGTACTTCCAGTAAACGAAACTTTATCAATATCCATATGACGGCTAATGTAAGAACCAATCGATCCTTTTCCTAATATTAAATTAAGGACCCCAGCTGGTAAGATACCTGCTTCATCAATGATTTCAAATAAACGGATGGCTGAAAGAGACGTTGTACTCGATGGCTTGATAATGACGGTATTTCCCATCGCCAACGCCGGTGCAAGCTTCCAGGCCGCCATATCGATCGGGAAGTTAAACGGGACAATTTGACCGCATACACCAATCGGATCACGTGTCGTATAGCTTAAAAAATCTCCTTCCACCGGGTTGTTTTCACCGTAGTATTTATCCGTCCATCCAGCATAGTACTCGAATAAATCTGAAGCTTCCTGCACGTCATCATTAAATGATTCTGTATAAAGCTTTCCATTATCCAATGACTCTAACGTTGCAAGCTCTGCTTGATGCTGTTTTATTAACGCACTAATGTTGCGTAAAGTTTTTGCGCGGTCTTTTCGTGTCAATTCGCGCCAAGGGCCGTGGTCAAATGCCTGGCGGGCGGCTGCTACAGCTTGATCAATATCAGCTTTTGTTGCACTTTGAAATTGTCCGATAACTTTACCGTTTGAAGGATTGATTGTCTCAATCGTTTCCCCGCTTGCACTATCAAGCCATTCGCCATTTATATAGAGTCTTTTCGTTTGTTTTAGCCATTCTTTTGCCCATTCTAATTTCGGTTGCTCTATTCCTTTAAATAAAGTTTGCTCATTGATTTGTGTCATTTGTTTCCCCTCCGCTATAAAGAAGTTCCTTTACACCTTCATGACCTTTTTCTTTCAATATCGTTGAAATTTTTGCATAACCGTATTTTTCTTTAAGGGTCACAACCAGTGGAATCAGACCATTTGATAATTGTTCACATCTCTGTGCATTGACAGTAGTCCCGTTTATACAAAGCATCGTGAATTTTGGCAGCATGGTTGAAAACATGTTCATGGCATCTAAGATATTAACTCCCGCTGCACCTTCGAATACATTCAAATCCAATTCACCATGTTCTAATGCAGACTGGACGACACGATCACAACCTAATACTTGAAAACAACATTGAATGAGTGTTTCCGGTATAACCGGATTTATTTTCCCCGGGAAAAACGATGAACCTGCTTGTACTGCTGGAAGTACAATTTCACCAAACCCTGCTTCTGGTCCTGATGACAGCAATCGTAAATCTTTAGCGAATTTAATCAAACAAGATGCAAGCTGTTTCAGTTCACTTGACACATCAGCTAAATCGTCCATATTTTGAGCAGCATCAAATAAATTTTCCCGATGATGAAGCAGCAGTCCCGATGCTTCACATAACTTCATAACAATCACATCTCGATATCTGTCCGATGCACCGACACCAGAGCCAATAACCGTTCCTCCCAGATTGATTGCGTGCAATTGTTCAACAGCCTTTTCCATATGCTTGAGACGGCGCTCCAACATTGCTGCATAACCACTGAATTTTTCACCTAATGTAACACGCATGGCATCTTGTAAACATGTTCGCGAAATTGTGGTAATATCACTAAATTCACTTGCTTTGAACGTCACTTTTTCTATAAGATCATTCATTTCTTGTCTTAATAATTGAAAACTTGAGATTATCGCCATCCGGATCGCTGTATGACAAACATCTGAAGTAGATTGAGATGCATTCACATGCTCTGTTGGATGAATGGGTGTATACCTGCCTTTTTCCACACCGAATGCTGCATTAGCAAAATTGGCAATCACTTCATTGACATTCATATTTGTTCCGATCCCGCCGCCGCCGTGTAATACATCAATTAAAAACTGATCTCCATTTGCTCTAGATAAAAGGTGATTGCAAGCAGAGGATATCTGTTCACCCACTTCTTTTGAAAACACTTTAGCTTCTACATTTGCTGCAGCAGCTGATTTTTTTACGATTAAAAGGGCTTCCACGTATAGTGGGTATTGCTGAAGCGTCCGATTTGAAAACGACAAATTTTCAATTGTTCGTACTGTGTTAATTCCATAAAGAGCCCCTTTAGGAATTGCAACCTTTCCGATTTCATCCTCTTCTACTCTCATATTGTTCAACACATTTCACCTTCTTCGGATCCAAATTAAAACTTAAGATAAACAGTTTTGATTTGTAAAAATTCTTCAAATCCATGTTTTCCATCATCGCCGCCAATACCCGATTGTTTCCAACCAGAGTGATACCCTTGGTAAGCTTCTCCTTGTTGACGATTTACATATACTTCGCCACATTCCAGCTTCGTTGTAAGTTCCATCACATATTGATAGTTGTTTGTGTAGACGTTGGCAGTCAGGCCATATTGTGAGTCGTTTGCCATATCAATCACTTCTTCTAACGTATCGAATGTAATGATCGGCAGCACCGGGCCAAAAATTTCATCGTGAACGATATTCATTTGTTGAGTGCATTGATCTAAAAGAGTCGGAGGATAAAAACTATCGGTCAATCCTTCTACTAAAGTGCCACCGCATAAAATCGTGGCTCCTTCATCTATTGCCCCGAGTACCATGCTGTGCACACGCTGAACGTCATGAGCGCTTATTAAGCAACTCATTTCCACATCCGGATCGGCTAGCCCATCACCAATATGAACGGATTGAAAAGCCTCGACCAGTTTTTTCGTGAACGTTTCCTTAATGTCCCGATGAACATAGACGCGCTCGGTGTTATTACAAACTTGACCAGAGTTCGCAAGCCGGCCTCCCTTTATTGCATTGACAGCCAAGTCTATATCTGCATCCTCCATAACAATGGCAGGTGCCTTTCCGCCGAGCTCGAGCGACGTACGGACCATATGACGAGATGCTTTTTCCATGATTCGTTTACCGACTCTCGTACTTCCAGTAAAAGTCACCATATTTATTTGGTCTGAAGAACTTAATGTTTCACCCACAACATCATCAGTTCCAGTGACGATATTAATAACTCCTTCAGGGAACCCGGCTTGATGAATACATTGTGCAAGTTCTAAGGCGGATAAGGGTGATTTCACACTTGGCTTGATGACAACTGTATTACCGCAAATAAGTGCTGGAATGATTTTTCTCATTAATACGTAAATAGGAAAATTCCATGGAACAATCACTAAAACAACACCAAGCGGTTCTTTAAAAGAAATAATTTTTTCATTCGGATTATCACTATCAACTACATCGCCTTCAATACGTCGGGCCCACTGCGCTTGGTATTCACCTAAATCTGCTGCATAAAAGACTTCTGACTTTGCAGCAGACAGTGGTTTCCCCATCTCCTGTGTAATAGCAGCGGCAATTTCATTTAATGATCCTTCTTTTCGCATTTCGTTTAATAGATTCATGACGAATTCAGCTCTTTTGTACGACGGTAACCCTTTCCATGAGGAAAAAGCATGTTTTGCTCCTTGAATGGCGTGTTCGGCTTCTTCCTTTGTACAAGATGACACTTGAGCAACTACTTGACCGGTTGCTGGGTATATAACATCCATATAGTCTTCACTATGGATGAATTGTCCTTGAATATATGCTTGGTATTGTTTCACGGTTCTTTTCACCCTTCTTTACTAGTTTCATATTTCGAAAGCGAATACATTTTAAATAGAGATTGGATTGCTTTCTCCTACATAAAAGTGATTCACCTCATATTTTCTTAACGCCTCTTCGTCTAACTCGATCCCCAAGCCTGGTTTTTCAGGTGCGACTAGATATCCTTCGGCGTCGATCATTAAGCTATGCTTTTGAATATAATCGCGGCGGTCATTTGACCATGCAGGTGGATCATAAGGAAATTCCAAATATGGACAATGACTGATTGCTGCAGCTAGATGTAGGTTCGCTAGAAGACCCACGCCATTTGTCCACGTATGGGGACTGAACCACCCACCGCTCCCTTGAACTAGTTCAGCAATCTTTTTCGTTTGTGTAATTCCTCCTGATAAAGCAACATCCGGTTGATATACATCAAGTGAATTACTCTTATTCATTTCTCTAAAATCATGCCAATTCCGATTCATTTCCCCCCCTGCGATACGAATACCGACCATGTCACGCAATTTTGCCATCATTTCAAATTGATGTGATGGAAGTGGTTCCTCTAACCAAAAGACATTTAACTGTTCAAGTTCTTTTGCGACTTGATAAGCCATTTTCAAATCCCAGGTACGTTCAACATCCCAAGGCATTTTCCAGCCTTGATTCGCATCAACCATTATTTCCAGCTTGTCTCCAACTGCTTTCCGTACAGCTTCCACCACTTTAATATCATCTTTGACATCTTTATGGTGAAAACGAATTTTCATCGCTTTGAAACCTTGTTCCACAAAAGAAATAGCGCGTTCTGCACGCACATCCGGAGTGACAATTTCGCCTGTCGAAGCATAAGCCAGCAATTTATTTGAACGTCCGCCAAGTAATTTATAGACTGGTTGTCCTGTCGCTTTCCCCATTAAATCCCAAAGCGCCAAATCAAGTGGCCAACAACGTCCATAATGAAAATCAATATTCTGAATGACTTGTGAATGACGTTCTATTGCAAAAGGATCTTGGCCGATAAATAAATGCTCATGACCTTCAAACCCCAACATCAGGTCTCCTGACCCAACACCGGTAATGCCTTCATCCGTATGAACATACACCACGGTTGATGCAAATTTTTTCCTCGGTTCCGGGTCCCACGCTGCCTTAAATGGTGGATCTAGCGGCAATAAATAGTGCTTGATTTCAATGCCTGTAATTTTCATGTTGATGCCTCCTATAAAATTTGAATTGCTAAATTTTTTTATTTGCTAATTCTTTATTTGCTATAAATTAATATTGCAAGTCCCATGCCAACTTCTTTTATGCTCTAATATCAGCCATAATAAGCATGAATACTTCGAATTGTAGAAATCCTCTACAAAATAAGTGTAGAAAATTTCTACAGTGTATAGGTTCTCTACAAAATTACGCTTTCTGCGATACATAATTATCCATAATCAAAAAAAATAAGCCTTGCATTTGCAGGCTTATTTTTGGATCAATTCATTTGTGACCAAGAAATCATAGGCTACCTTTGATACATCTTGATGAAGAATATCTACTTGATAGATTAAATGATCTATCTTTTCATTTGTTAATTTGGCCGAAAGAAGGTTTACTTTTTTACTGATGATAGGATATTCTTTCATTGTTTTCGTTAACATTATAGGAGCGGCATGATAAGGAGGAAACACCACTTTATCCTCCTTTAATACACCTAAACTATATTCTTCAATACGGCTGTCTGATTCCATTCCTACAGCAACATCCACTCTTCCCTCTTTTACAGCTAATGGAAGTATTTTTGAATCAAGGGCAATCACATCCTCTTTCCCCAGGTCAACATGATACGCCTCGTTTAATCGCTTGAATCCGTCCTCTCTAATCAAAAACTCTTCGTTTGTTGCAATCTTTATTTTATTTTCTTCTCTTTGGATATATTTCATCAAATCACTAATTGTATAAATATGATGTTTTTCCATGAAAGTACGTGTAACAATGAGTCCCCAACTGCTATTAAAATCACTGCGATTTAACCAGGTTATCCCTCTTTTAGCATCTTCTTCTTTTACAAGTTGATATAATTGATTTCCATTATAAACGGGAGACTTCTTATGATAGTACATTCTGGCTGTATTCGTATATTCCCAGTAAATATCGATAAATCCTTGTTCAACGGCTTGTCTAATGGAAGGGCTGTCTAGAAAGCGAATTTCTTTTACTATAAACCCTTCATTTTTTAATAACAACGCAGTCATTTTCATTAGCAGATATTGTTCCGTTAACGATTTGGATCCGATTTGGATAACGTGATTTCCTGATGTTTGATCTGTTTTGGGCTGGTTTTCTTTTTCTGTTGATTCGATTGAATGAGAGTCGTTACAGGACAATAAAAATAGGCAGCACAATAACATCACGAAAACTCTACACACTTTATAAAGGCAACTGTTCAAGATATTCTCTTCCTCAAATGCGGATTCATGGTTTGATCCCCATTTTTTTCATCTTATAAATAAGAGTATGACGTGCAATACCTAACTTTTCTGCAGCTTTTGTTTGATTATCGTTTGTTTCCGTAAGTGCTTTTTTTATCATTTGTTCCTCCACCTCTTCCAATACTTGTGAAAGATTATTGCTTATCGTTTTTTGCTCATTACGTAAAGACGATTTGTCATGGGCTAATTGCTGGTTGGTGAATGTGTACTCTAAATCGGCCACTTCGATCGTTCCTATACGCTTTAGAATGTGGATCCTCTCTATCGTGTTTAATAGCTCCCGAATGTTACCTGGCCAAAGATGGGAAGATAATTGTTGTACAACTTCAGGGTGAATGGTAAGTTGTTTTTTGTATTTTTGATTTAGTTTTTCAATGTGATGATTTACAAGCGGGCTGATATCTTCTTTCCGATCTCGTAATGGAGGAATTTCAACCTCCATTAAATTAAGACGGTAATATAAATCTTCCCTGAACTTCTGTTCTTGGACTAATTTTTTTAAGTTTTTATTTGTAGCGGCAATAATTCTTACATCCAATGAATGGTACTCATTGCTCCCAAGCTGCATTATTTTCTTTTCTTCAATAACATGCAGTAGTTTGACTTGCATTCCTAACGAAATTTCCCCGATTTCATCCAAGAAAATGGTTCCCCCATCCGCTGCCAAAAACTTCCCTTTTTGTGAGGATGTCGCTCCTGTAAAGGATCCTTTTCGGAAACCAAACAACTCGCTTTCTAGTAACGTTTCTGGAATTGCAGCACAGTTAATCGCTACAAAAGGCTTGTCCCTGCGAATACTGTTTTCGTGAATCCATTTCGCTAACGCAGTTTTGCCAACACCGCTCTCTCCAAGAATCAGGATGCTGGCTTCTGTATCCTTTACGCGTTGCACCAATTCCATCACTTTATTCATCTTCCCACTTTGAGATATAAACCCTTGAACACTCAACCTGCCATCGCTTTCCCCACGCGGCTGCTGACACACCTTTATTACAATCTTTTTTAGTTCCTCAAGTTCAATCGGCTTATTTAAATAATCCGCCGCTCCAAGTTTCATCGCCAATACAGCGCTTTCAACATTTCCGTAAGCAGTCAACATTATAACTGGAATATCATTTTCTTTTTTAATGACTTTTAAGACATCTATCCCTGTCATATCAGGTAGCATATAATCCAAAATAACGGCATCGATTTTTGTTTTACTAATTATATTTAAAGCATCTTGTCCATTGTGGGCAACAAAAGTACGCAGCTGAGCCTTTTGTAATTTACGGGCGATCAATTTACATAATTGCTCTTCATCATCCACTATCAATACATTCCAAGTAACAGTCATTGTGCTCCTCCTCGGTTTTGCAAAGAATTAGAGAGATCCATTGGTGGTTTACACCTTGTCAGGTCAACCAATAACTCTTCCTTTCCTTTTATGGTATTACCTATAAAAACAGCATGTTGTGATGGTCCCCTTTCCCATTTCACTTACCATTTCAAGTTTGGCATCATGCTCGGCCAAAATATCTCGGGCAATCGTAAGACCAAGACCGGAACCGTTTTCCTTGGTGGAAAAGAAAGGATTGAATAACCACTCTAAATCTTGTTCATTAATACCAATGCCGGTATCCTCAATAATGACGAGTACATTATCATTTTCTTCCCTTATTGTGATGGTAATCGATCCACCATCAGGTATTGCTTCAATCGCATTTAAAATTAAATTTAAGAAAACTTGTATTAATTGATCATAAGCTCCTTTAATACAGTAATCGTCCTCATATTTTTTGATGATTTGAATCTTTGTTTCATTTAACTTTACTCTCAGTAAATGGATAATTTCTTCTATTATGCTATTGAGTAATATACTTTCCCTTTGATTCTTGTTAATTTTAGCAAAGTTAAGAAAGTTCTCTACAATATCTTTCATTCTATTTATAACAACATATATGTCAGCCGATAATTCCTTGATTTCTTCTGAACATTCACTTTCCTCTGCTTCTTCCAATAACATTTCAGCCGATCCATATAAAATGGCAAGTGGATTTTTAATTTCATGAGCAAGTCCTGATGTAATTTGACCGATTAATGCCAGCTTGTCATTTTGTTTTAATCTAGCTTCCAGTAGTTTCATTTGTGATATATCTTGCATGACAGCAATGATTCCAATAGTTTGGAAGTCTTCATTGTAAAACCTTGAAGTCGTAATTTTAATCATTCTCTTTTTGCCATTGGCATCAATAATATCGCTTTCGATTTCTTCACCCTGTTTTCCTGAGTGTAAGGTCTGTAATAAAACAAAGTCCCCATTTTCAGATTTAATAGGCAAGTTGCTAAGATGCAACCCTATCATGTCATACCGTTCATAATGGACCATTTTTTCAAATTGCAGATTCACATAAGTGATGACGTTCTCTTGATTAATGGTGATGATACCATATGGAATTCCCTCAAGGACGTCGAATAGATAACGCTCCTTCTCCTCCAGCATTTTTTGCTTTTCGTAATTGCTGTTCCCCATATTAATAATCGTATCAGTCAGCAGTCCAAGTTCGTCTGGTCGTTCCTTTTTCTTTTCTTTTATAGGGATATAGGTATGAAGGGGATTATACGTCCGGGCATATTCAGTTAAACGGATGATTGGATACAGAATGCTTTTCATTCCCAGCCAAGTGAAAAATAAGCATAAAACCAAGATCGTAACAAAGCTGATCCTTAGTGCAAAGGAAAGCTTTTGAATAGGTTCAAATGCTATTCGTTCCGGCACCCCATAAACGAGGTCCCATCCATCTTGCATTGCTTGATAAGCCGCAACACTTTTTTCCTTTTGCCAATCGATCACCATAGATTCTGAAAAGCCACCTAAGGCATGCAATGATGAAATTTGACCAATTTGCTGCCCTGCCGTCGAAGCAATGACGGTTCCTGAGCTGTCGGTAATATAACTAAAATGCCCCTTGCTCAAACTCACACTTTTTAACACTTCTGACAAGTAATCCTTACTGATTTCCGCTACCAGTACACCGTGGAATTTTTTATTTGCCGAAAAAACCGGAACGGAGACTGTAACAACATTAACTCCAGAGTGGTTTTGAATATTATCAGAAACAGCATAATTATGGCTCCAGCGCACTTGCTCAAAATTCGGATAATCATAGAAAATAAAAGACGGATTTTTAACAAAAGGAGCTTCAAATCTTATTTTCTTGTTTTGGTCTAAATAGTAGATAGAATGGACGATAGAACTTTGTGAGATGGCTTGCTTTGATTGAGTGTACATGCGATCCAAGTCAAGTTGAGTACCCGTATCTTTTCCAGCGATCAACTGTAGCTGCAATACGACATCTGTCATCTCGGTATTCAATCTTTTGACAATCATATCCGTGCTTGAACGGTTTTGTGCAACGATATCTTTCTTTATTGTTTGCTCTGCATATCCGATGATCAGATAGTAAATCACAATAATTGGAATAATTAAAACGAGCATAAAGATATTTAAGTATTTTCTCGTAATGCTTTGGTTTATATATTGAAACAAAATTTTTATGATTTTCATTGTAGACATCCTATAACGTGCGATTTATTAGTTAATAGAATTATAGCAGATATAAAACAAATAATTAGAATTTCCATTCTTTTCAGTTTTTTTCGGATTTAGGCCATCCATTGCCTGATGATCGATAGATTAGGATGATGATTATACAGGAGAAAAAGTCACCATTGATTCAATCTGGCTAATGTACAGCAAAATTATGTAGTACGGAGTTTTAACGATATAAGCCATTAAGCAAAAAAAGTATGAGTCCTGTTAATACAGAACTCATACCCTGCCGATGTCTAACTTTTTGGGTGGAACACGGTTATTACAACCGCTATATTACAATTTCATTTATCATCGGTTATTCACCAAGCTTCTTCCGGATATCCGCTGCTACATTCTTTAATGCCTTTTTTGATCCCCTTTCAAGGTCGTGGTTCAATTTCCTTTCTTTATAGCTGACAAATAAAGAATCGAGATCATAGCCTTCAGGATATAAATCGACGGCCTTTATTTCAAGCTCAAGCTTATTGACATGAACTTCCTTGAAGGTATCTCCGAAAAGTACGACGACATTATTGAAGGTGTCCTTTTTCTTATAAACGATCGCGTGCCCATTCAGTTCGTTTACCTTCACTTTGTCACCGACTTCATATTCATAAGATGCTTCTTTAGGAACGGCTGCTGGCTTCGCTTTTTTGATTTTACCTTCCTCGACACGGCCCAAGTCGTAGTCTTTATTGTCGATATAGAGCTTTGCCTTTTGCAGAACCTTTTCACGAACATTCATTTTTTGGGCTATCCAAAGGGCATTGCTTTCCCCGGATTGACCGATCAACAGCTTATATTTTGGCTCAAGTGTTTCACTGTTGAATTGCATGGCCGCATTCATGAAATCACTGTGTATTTCCGAATAGCGCTTGATTTCACCATAGTGGGTCGTCGCAACGGTTATGCAGCCCCTCTGATAAAATTCCTCAAGGATGGCAATCGCTAATGCGGCTCCTTCATTCGGTTCCGTTCCGCTCCCGATTTCATCGAACAGCAGCAAGGAGTTATTGGTTATTGCCCCCATGATTTCCGAGATGTTTTTCATATGCGATGAAAACGTGCTCAGTGCATTTTCCATGCTTTGATTATCACCGATATCGACGAATACCTGGTCAAAGACGGCAAGCTCCGTCCCCTCTTTCCCGGCAACATGCAGTCCTGACATGACAGCCAATGTAAGGATGCCGATCGTTTTCAGGACGACAGTTTTCCCCCCGGCATTAGGGCCTGTAATAATCAAGCTGCGATAGTCCTTACCGATTCCAAAATCCAAAGGTACGCTGTCTTGCGGCAATAGTGGATGTTTACAGCTCGTTAATTTAATATACCCGTGATCATTGATTTTCGGTTCGATGGCATCCATACTTTTACTGAACTTGGCTTTTGCGAAGATCATGTCATATTGACTGATCAGCTCGATGTTTATCTTGATCGGTTTCAGCTGTTCGAAAACCGTTCCGGATAGTGTGGCCAAAAGTTGATACTCCTCCATCGATTCTTCCGCTTTTAAGCTTGCCAATTCTGCATTCAATTTCGTAACAGAGGCAGGTTCAATGAACACGGTAGCCCCTTTTGCGGATACTTCCACGATCGTTCCGGCCACTTGATTTTTATAGGAGGCTTTGATCGGGATGGTGTAGCGATCATCCTTTTTACTGATGAAAAATTCCTGAATGAACTCTTTATTGGCTCCGCTCTTCAAGAACTTATTCAGCCGTTCCTCTATTTTACCTTCTGTCTTGATGATTTGGTTCCTAATCCGTTTCAGGTCCTTGCTTGCTTCGGAAACGACAGCATTTCCCTTTATCGTGAATTGGATTTCTTCTTCGATGCTCCTGAATTCAGTCATGGAGCGGGCGTAGGAATGCAGTGTCGGTGCAAAGAACTCTTTATCGGTCATGAATTTCTTGATATTCCTGCAGCCTCTTAAGAAGTCTGCTATCGCCACTAACTCTGACGGCTCCAAAATCATTCCTTTTTCCAGTTTGTCGATATGGAGGCCAATATGAGAAATGCCTTTTAAGGGAATATGGCTTTCCGCATTCAGTAAGTTCCTTGCCTCCGTGGTCTCGTTCAAACGATTCTTAACGACCTTCAAAGTGCTGCTCGGCTTAAGCTGATCCAATAACGCTTTCCCTAAACCACTTACGCAATGATTTTTAACCATTTCCTTGAGTTGGATATATTGTAATTTTTCATAAGTCATTGTATTCATCTAATGATCCTCCTTGAATGAGTGAGTGATTAAAATTCCCGAATCCAAAAAATGCCCGCAATGGTCCCCCCTACCTTTACAAATGAACAAGCCATTTGAGTAGAAAGCTCCTGCGGGCATCGGCCTTATCCATGGATAAGTACCTAAAATCGATAACAAATAGGGCAGCTCGAATAGACCTGCGTACACAAAAAAGCATGATAGGACAAATCCCACCATGCTTTTCGCCGTAACACCTGCATGTTACACGATTTATGGAAAAGGAAGCAGTCTTAAGGTAGGTATTCACAATGCAGAATTACACTGTGAAAAAAGGCATACGTAATCCACTGACATATCAGTGATTAAATACCTTATTCAACTAAATTAGTTGATACCTACTCCCGACATAAAACACCACACCTTTTCTTAGATTGGAATTAACATACCATATCAGTAAGAAAGAGTCAATTCGTTTTTTGCCATTTTCCAAATTTTTATTAAAAGATTCAAGAAAACAATGCAGCCAAGCCCATGGTTCTCCCCTTTTCATTGTCTGAATATTTACTTTAAAATCGGGGTATGTTATCCTTATATTGACATAAACTAAAAACAGCCTCATGCGCTAACATGAGGCTGACAACTAGCAAGAGTGGTTGGTCACAACTAACTTAATTAATCGTCAGAAGAAGAACCATTGCCATCTTGGGAGGATGAGTGGTTCTTTTTCCGTTTCTTGGCGAACATAGACAGGATAAGACTGGTTGCTACAGCAACAAATATCTCTTTACCCATATCTGTAATCAAGTTCAATAAGAAATGAATCAAGCGGTCACCTCCTTTCCAATCTATCATTAGATGGAAAAGCAAAGCGTGACCTACCACTCTATCCTCAGTTGTTCCTCTATTTTATCATATTTTTACCTTAATGGTAATTATATGAAAATAAACAAGTCCAGCTAACATTTGACGCCAGGTAAGTCATTAATAAAAGGGGATTATCCATTGGATAATCCCCTTTTCGGTTTAAGCTTCATCACTCATTATGAGAGGGACTGTTTTCCCTTCGTTCACGTTGATCAATCCATGGTCGGTTATTTTCAGAGCCGGGCTGACAGGAAGCGATAAGGTGCTTAATGACATAATGACATTATAATGTTCGTAGCCTAACGATTTAAGTGCATCTGTCAGGTGCTGAACTTGCTTTGATACGATGTCCATCGGCTCTTCGGAAAGAATCCCTCCTACCGGCAGAGGAATCATCGATAGGACCTTGCCATCGTGGACGCAGCAGACACCGCCTTGCTTCCTTATTACTTCGTTAGCGGCAATCATCATATCCTGCTTATTATGGCCAATCACCAGAAGATTATGGTTATCATGCGAATAGGTTGTGGCGACAGCTCCACGCTTCAATACATCGCCGGTGATCAACCCGTGCGCCCGATTACCGTTTTTCCCGTATCGTTCGAATGTGGCGATTAAACCGTAAGGGCTTTCCTCCCAGCTTAATTGACCATTCTTCCCTTCGATACGATCATGGGTTTCAGATGTGAAAGTAGAACCGTTCTGCACGTTTATGATCCGGCACTTGCTGCTTTCAAGCCTATCCGGGATCGTGATGTTAAAATCGTTTTCGGTAAGTTCCGCAAGCTTCACACTTTGATAGAAATGCTCAGGAAATTGTTCTTCCTTCACTTCTTGGACATATGGACGTGAAGATTCATAAACTAGCTCACCATTTTTGTATACTTGTTCAATATCAAATTTTTCCAAGTCCGATAGCAGCAGGAAGTCTGCTGTTTTTCCAGGTGCAATGGCCCCGCGGTCATACATCCTCATCCGCTGTGCAGGTGTATAGGTGCATGCATAAATGGCTTTTTCCGGAGTCATCCCCATTAGGATGGCTTTCTTTAAAAGGACATTCAGATGTCCCCTGTTTTGGAAAGAGTCGGTCATGACATCATCGGTGACAAAGCAGAAATGCTCATCCACCTGATTTTCCTTCAAGTAATTCATCACTTCTTCAGTCATTGATTTTTCTTGAATCTCAATGAACATCCCAGCGGCGATCCTCGCTTCCATCCCTTCCACGGTCTGGTGTGTATGATCTGAATTCACTCCGGCATAAACAATCTTCTGCAAGTCCAAGTCGAGCAGCTTTGGAACGTGCCCCTCAATGATCAAATCTGGATAACGGGAACGGATATGGGACAAGATCTTATTCGTTTTGCAATCCGGGTCGGTTATGACCTCATAGTAATTCATGATCTCGCCGAGACATATAATGTCCTCCGTTTGCATCAATTCGTCTATATCATCTATTTCGATAGCACCGCCTGTTGTCTCCATCGATGTCGCAGGAACGGAACTCGGGATGGCATAAAACATATCCGCCACGCAATCTTGACTTGCTTTGATCATTTCCTTCACACCGGAAATCCCAAAAACATTGGCCATTTCATGCGGTTCCGGCACGATCGTCGTCACACCGTTCTTGATTAACCCGTAGGAAAAAGTCGCAGGCGTCACCATCGTACTTTCAATGTGGAGATGGATATCGATTAGACCTGGAACCATATACTTCCCCTGTCCATCGACGATTCTTTCCGGCTCGAAGGCATCCAATTCACGTTCTCCAATATAATAGAATTTCCCATCCTTGATGGCTGCATTCCCTTTAATAAATCTTTTAAAATAGCTGTTAAACACGTTGATATCTCTTACAAGCATATCCATTCGCATAACTTACCCTCCTAAGCTAGTCAACAAGCACCATCTGGTTTTTCGGAATTTCAAGGATTATTTCCTGACCCGTCCGATAGGATTCCGCCATTTCCTTGTTCACAGTGAAATCCCCTATTGGAGTTTCAACAACATATTGATAGCTTCTTCCCAGATAGGTGCTTACCTTAACTTGGCCAGGTAAACTATTTTCCTGAACAGCTCCAGTGTTATCTTTTTCCCTGATCAACAGATCGTCCGGCCTGATGGCGCCTATTTTTCCCGTTGAATTGGTCATCTGCGAATCCTTTTGCAGCACAAATGAGTATCCAGATTTGTTCAGTTCGATTTTACCTTCATGATCCCTCCGCTTATCGAAGTCAATGAAGTTCTTGAAGCCGATGAAGTCAGCGACAAATTTGGTTTCAGGATATTTGTAAATGGTCGCAGGATCACTAAGCTGCTCGATGATCCCTTTATTCATGATCGCCACCTGGTCGGATATCGAAAAGCATTCTTCCTGGTCATGGGAAACATATACCGTTGTAATCCCCAGCTCTTGCTGGATACGGCGAATCTCGACTCTCATATTCACCCTTAAGTTGGCATCAAGATTACTCAATGGCTCATCAAATAATAGGATGTCCGGCTCAATCACCAGCGCCCTGGCAATCGCAACCCGTTGCTTTTGCCCTCCGGAAAGCTCTTGGGGATATCTCTTTTCAAATCCTTTTAAATTAACGATTTCGAGCACATTCATTACTTTTTTTTCGATTTCACTTTTGGAATTCTTTCTCAGACGGAGACCGAATGCAATATTATCGAATATCGACAAATGCGGAAATAATGCATAGTTTTGGAACACAAAGCCAAAATTCCGCTTGTTGACGGGCACTTTCGTATAGTCCTTTTCCTTGAATAAAAACTTCCCTTCGTTCGCCTGTAAAAACCCGGCAATTAAACGCAGGGTCGTCGTTTTCCCACAGCCGCTCGGGCCAAGAAGGGATACCAGTTTCCCTTTTTCAATTTCAAGATTGAAATCTTTTAATATATTCTGTTTGTTATATGCTACAGATATATCTTGTAAAGTGAATAAAGCCATCCATCATTACCTCCTTTATCGTTTTGTGAAATAAGACAATCCCATGAGCCGTTCTACTATAAACATGAAGAAAGCGGTTATGAACATGAGCAATACGGAAATGGCCGAAATGGTAGGGTCGAAGTAGTTCTCCACATACGTCAGCATCTGAATCGGAAAGGTACTTACCCCAGGGCCTGTCATATAAACTGAAATGTCGACATTATTGAAGGATTCCAAGAAGGCGATCATGACTGCCGCCAGAATTCCTGATTTTATGTTAGGGAGGACGACTGTAAAGAATGTGCCCAATTTACTGGCTCCGAGACTTTCCGCCGCTTCTTCAATGGAAAAATCAAAGTTTGATAAGCTTGAAGAAATCACACGGATGATGAACGGAAGCATGATAACAGTATGTCCCACAAACAGGGCCGCATAAATCGGTAGCTGATAAGTCCCAACAATATAACGTAAAAATGCAAAGCCAAGAACAATTCCCGGTATTAATATAGGAGAAACGAAAAAGGCATTAATCACGCTTTTCCCTTTGAAATCAAACCGGCTTAATGCATAGGCAGCCGGCACTCCCAATAACAGTGCCAAAAGGTTGCCTCCGAGTGAAACAAGGATGGACGTTTTAAAAGCGACCAAAAACATTTCCACGTTAAAAATATTTTCGTACCATCTTAAAGAAAACTCTTCTGGCGGGAACTTCAAAATATTTCCGCCTTCAAATGACGTAACGGATATGATAAGCAAAGGCCCTAGTAAAAAAATGAACACCAGGAGAGTAAACAGGGCCAATCCTCGATTTTTTTCCTGCATACACCTCTACCCCTTTGGATTTAATTTTTTTGCCAAACCATTCATGATCGATATGATAAGAACTGTCACTGCAATCATTATCGTAGCGACAATCGATGCCACTTGCCATTCGTTCAATGTAATTGCGTTTTGATAAAGAAATGTCGAAATGACCCGCTGTTTCCCGCCTAATAAAGCAGGCGTTGTATAAGCAGTGAAGCTTCCTACAAAAACAAGGATGCTGCCAATGACCAAGCCTGGAACCGAAAGCGGAATGATTACCTTTGAGAATACAGCCAATCTTGAAGCTCCAAGGCTTTCCGCCGCTTTTAATAAGTCAGTCTCGATGTTCTCCATCACACCCACCAGCGTCACGATGATCAATGGCAGGAATAAATGGACCAATCCGATGATGATGGCAGTAGGCGTGTACAAAATATCAAGTGGCTTTTCAATCAAGCCCATGCCCATAAGCAGTTTATTCACGACACCGTTTTTACCGATGATCACCATCCAGCTGAATGAGCGGACAACAGGGCTTGTTAACAGCGGGAAGATCGTCAGCAAAAGCATGATGGCTTTTTTTCGTTGTTTCAGTTTTGAAATATAATAAGCTGCTGGAAATCCTAATAGAATGCAAATGATTGTCGTGAACAGACTCACCCTAAGTGTCGTCAGCAGAATTTCAATAAAGTATCGGTCTTGGAAAAAATCGAGATATCCTTGTATGGAAAAACCGCCGCTTTCATTAAAAAATGTCGTGCCAATCGTCATTAGGATCGGAATGATCATGAAAATCGTTAAAAATAGAACGCCTGGTAACAGCAGCAGGTATAGATAGCGTTTCTTCACCTCGGAACCCCCTGTTCGTATTATTTATGAATTGATTATGCGAATGAACAGGTCGAAAAACGCTTCCGCATCGACGTCCAGACAAACATGCGCATTAGGCTGCTTCATCAGCCTGTTTTGAAAGTCGCAAACCATTTGTCCGTCACAAAGCTCGCTTTTTGTTTCAACATCCACATAATATTCTTCTCTGGTGACAAGATCTTCTTGCAAAGCAATGGCTACAGCTAATGGATCATGCATCGCACATGCCCATATACCGTTACGTTCAAAATACCTTTTCCGATAATCTGATGTGCTTTTCCTTATATAGTCAGCAAGTTCATGGTTTTGAATCAATTGGATATGCTCTTCATCCAACAGAACCTTTCTCGTAACATCAAGACCAACTTGCGTGATGGATGCGAATCCCGCCTGTAATACGATTTTGGCTGCTTCAGGATCGACATACGTGTTATATTCAGAGGTTGGCGTGACATTGCCAACCCCTTTGACAACTCCGCCCATGAAAATGACTTCTTTAACGAGCTTGGTGATTTGCGGACATTTTTTCACCGCCAATGCCAAATTCGTAAGAGGCCCCGTCATGACAAGCGTCACTTCACCTGGAAAATTCAAAATGGAATTGATGATGAAATCAGAAGCAAATCCATCATCAGGCTGATTTTTGACTGGCATATCCTTCAAGGCTCCGCCAATCCCGTCTTCGCCATGAATCCGGTGTTCAAAAAAGGGCCTCCTGATAATTGGGCTATCTGCCCCCTTTATGACTGAAATGTCCTGTTCATTCAATAAATCCAATATTTTGCATGTATTCAATGTGGCTGTATCAAGTGATACATTCCCGTTCACTGTTGTTACCGCCAATATGTCGAATTGACGGCTTTTAACAGCAAGAATGATCCCTATTGCATCATCTATTCCAGTATCCACATCAAGAATCATTTTTTTCTTCATCAAGCACACCTCATTTCTTTCTTAGTGTGTAAGCTCACGATTCCAACGATCGATCCATTGTTTCGAGTTTTCATTAACAAACTTCATGTCCAATACACGCAGGCTGTTAATGACTTCATCTCCGTAGGTTAAGCCTTTCGCTTCCGTTTCAGAGAGCTTGACTTCCGTATTGACAGGAGAATCCACTTTCGCTTTCGCTGATTTTTCCTGAACTTCCTTGCTTAAGATGTAATTCATGAATTCGCCTGCCAATTCTTTTTGATCGCTGGCTTTAACAATATTCACTGTATTCATCACTGCGTAGCCGCCTTCTTCAGGGGAAATGAACTTAGCATTAGGAACGGCTTCCTGTAAATCGCCAAAATACATTTCCATGATCGGGCCTGCAGCGATTTCCCCTTGCGAGAACATGTTGACGAACTCTGATGTTTGCCCATATTCCTTAACCGCATTCGGCATGATCTTTTTCATTTGATCGAAGGCTTTATCTTCATTGAACTCTTTACTTCCGCTAACTTTTGACGCGGCATCCAAAAACATCGGTCCAGTTGTTGAAGTGATGGATGGAATCGTGATCTTCCCTGCCAAATCCTTGCTCCAAAGATCTTTCCAAGAAGTGATCGGTTTACTCAATTCATCGGGATTATAGGCAATGCCAAATTGTGCAATGGTATAGGCTGGTCCAAACTCCTCGCCATTCGGTGCTTTTGCTTTGTCGTATATATTATCAATATTCGGAATTTTGCTGTAGTCAACTTTCTCAAATAACCCTTCATCGATGCCTTGCTGTGCATAGTAGTCGGATAAATAAATAACATCCACATCGCTATTCGCTTGGCGTACTTTGTTCAATCGATCTGCATTATTTCCTGAATCAACAACAATCTCTACATTATGCTTCTTTTCAAATGGCTCATAGACTTCAGGACGGAAGAAATCATCGGCGAATCCCCAAGTGGAAACGACTAATTTGGCTGGTTTTTCCTTTCCATTGTCCTTTGAAGAGCATGCAGCTAAAACTAATGTGAAAAGCGATAACATCATCAATATTTTTTTCATCATCCAAACCTCCAATTTTATATTGTTTAAACTTTCCTTTTTACTTATATAAATGTAAAAAAAGACAATCTTAAATAGAATTGAAATTCTACCCAAGATTGTCTTTTCTTTGTAAACAAAGATAAAACTTATCATTTGGTTCTCTAGCGGCGTTCCCTCCAGATAAATCCGAAGGGAAATCCATTTATATGATTATATAATTTTTTCCTTCAATACAATATTGGTGAATGCCAGCTGTGTCGCTGAGTCATAATCCCTCAGGACAGCTTCGATATCCCAATTCGTTTGCGTTTCCAGCTTTTGTTTCAGTTTCTTTTTATAAAGCAGGGACATATGAAAGTCAACCTCCTGCTTCAGGCTGGGAACTTCCCCTTCTAAAGCTTCAGAGCGCGGGGCACGTCGATGTTTGGCTTGAAATGTAATCACATTCTGCTCAACAGTAACCTTCAGCAGCGTCGTACCAAAGCCGAACAATTCCTTCGATACCTCATTATACATATGAGAAAGCAATTTTTTCGTTTCGTTAGAGTTTATCGCTAAGATGACTATCACCTGCCATACTATCGTTTGAGGTAATTATATATACTTTTTCTTGATTGCACAAGATAATATTCGGATTTGGCACAAAAAAATGTTTTTTTTTAATTAAATTGCACATTTACTCACCAATACACGAATTATAAAAATAAGCAATAAAGATTTCAATATATTCATATAACTTTTTATCCAATCCAGCACCCTCTATTAATGAAAACTTTTTCAGAGAAATAAGCACAAGATTGAAAACAGTTGATATAACCTTGCACCGCATTGAAAACGCTCTCATGTGGATTTAATATAGCTAGTATAGAGCGATAAAAAATAAAGAGTATCAATGGCTCGTTAAATGAGGGAGGAATCATTATGAAGAAAGCTTTTGAGAAAGCACAGCAGTTCGGTAAATCTTTTATGCTCCCGATTGCCGTTTTGCCAGCGGCCGGTTTATTGCTGGGAATTGGCGGTGCTCTTTCCAATCCAAATACAGTTGAAGCCTATCCATTTTTAGACTTTGCTTGGCTACAGGCCATTTTCACGATCATGAGTTCTGCAGGGAGCATCGTATTCGGCAACTTGCCGGTTATTTTTGCAGTAGGTGTTGCAGTAGGATTGGCACGGTCGGATAAAGGTACCGCTGCATTGGCAGCCATGATCGGCTATTTTGTCATGAACAGTTCAATTAATGCACTGCTTCAAATAAACGGGGAACTTGCCAAAGAGAATTTGGCAGGTGCCGGACAAGGAATGGCGGTCGGGATCCAAACACTGGAGACCGGTGTGTTTGGCGGTATCGTAGTAGGTATCGTTGCCGCACTTTTACACAATAAATATAATAAAATTCAGCTTCCGCAAGTGTTAGGGTTTTTCGGGGGTTCACGTTTCATTCCCATCATCGTTTCCTTCGCGTCCATCTTGGTTGGAGCCGTGCTTTTTATCGTATGGCCTTATTTCCAACTTTTCATAAACCAATTAGGTGCACTGGTAACGAGCACAGGCACGATCGGGACTTTCTTTTACGGATTCATATTACGGATGCTCGGACCGTTAGGGTTGCACCATATTTTCTACCTTCCCTTCTGGCAAACAGCATTAGGCGGAACGATGGAGATTAAAGGGCAGATTGTCAGCGGGACCCAGAATATCTTCTTTGCGCAATTGGCCGACCCAACTACCGTCAAATATTATGAGGGTGTTTCCCGGTTCATGTCCGGACGGTTCATCACGATGATGTTTGGTTTACCTGGAGCGGCATTGGCCATTTATCATTGCGCTAAACCTAAAAATAAGAAAGTCGTGGCCGGTTTGCTTCTTTCAGCTGCCTTGACCTCTTTCTTAACAGGCATCACCGAGCCGCTTGAATTCAGTTTCTTATTTGTCGCACCGATCCTTTATGTTTTTCATGCCTTGTTTGACGGACTTGCCTTCATGATGGCAGATATATTCAATATAACGATCGGTCAAACCTTTTCTGGAGGATTCATTGATTTTACTTTATTCGGGATACTCCAGGGCATCAGTAAAACAAACTGGATTTATGTACTTCTCGTCGGCATTCCGTGGTTTTTCTTATACTACTTCACTTTTAAATTCTTGATCAGGAAGAAGAATTTGAAAGTGGTCGGACGTGAAGATGATGAACAGGCCGCTGTTACACAAGTAACGGCATCAGAGAGAACCCAGACCATCGTTAACGGATTAGGCGGACAGGAAAATATCGATATAGTCGATTGCTGTGCAACCCGTCTGCGTGTCACCGTAAAGGATGAATCATTGGTGAAAGAAGACATCATTAAACAAACCGGTTCAAAAGGTGTCGTAAAAAAAGGAAACGGCATTCAAATAGTTTACGGTCCCCAAGTGACGATCATCAAAAATGAAGTGGAAGAATACTTGGGTCATTGAGAATATAGACAACGATAAGGACGTGTTAAACATGCAACAGGTGCTGGATAAAATTCACAAAGGCTTAATTGTATCATGTCAAGCATTGGAGAATGAGCCGCTGCACAGCTCTTTTATTATGGGACGCATGGCCATTGCTGCCAAAGAAGGCGGTGCGAAGTGCATTCGCGCAAACTCTGTAGCTGACATAATCGAAATCAAGAAAAATGTGGACCTTCCAGTCATAGGGATCATTAAACAGGTGTATGGACAAAACGATGTCTATATCACTCCCACCATGGCCGAAATAGATGCATTGATGGAAACCAAAGCGGAAATCATTGCGACGGATGCTACATCCCGGGTAAGGCCGGACGGTAAAACGCTAAAGCAGTTTTATGGTGAAATAAGAGCAAAATATCCGGATGTTTTACTAATGGCCGATGTATCCACCATCGAGGAAGCCATATACGCTGACGCTTTAGGATTCGATATTGTGGCGCCCACTTTATACGGCTATACGAACGAAACGTTCGGCCAGAAAATATATCAGGATGACTACGCTTTGCTCAAGGAGATAGTAAAAGCAGTGAAAAAAGCGAAAGTGATCGCTGAAGGAAATGTCATAACACCGGAAATCGCCCGCTCTGTATTGGATATGAATGTCCATGCAGTAGTAGTTGGCGGTGCCATTACCAGACCGCAGCAAATCACTAAAAGATTCGTGGACGCTATCCAAGAATAAAAAATGGCACATAGTAATGAAAAGACCCAGACTGACAGCAGTTTGGGTCTTTTTTTCGATTCAAATTGCTGCAAACGTTCCTCCGGTTATTGACGTCCGTACTGGATACATTAAACTATGAATACATATAAGAAATTTGAAATGGGTGATTCAATGGAATATTTAGCAGAAAACCTCATATATGGCATAGAGTGCAGCATGGACAAGTTCACCAAAACAGAAGAAGAATTGGCCAATTATATTCTGCAGCGCCCTGAAGAAGTAAGTCAGTTAACCATTAGTCAAATAGCTAAAAAGCTTCATATTTCACCTGCAACGATTACGCGTTTCTGCCAAAAATTAGCCTTTTCTGGGTTTAATGAGTTCAGGCATGAGTTAAAAAGGTTCGTGGATCTTCGAAAAACACCGAAAAATATGAAGGACATCAAGCAAGTGGATTATTTCGCTAAACTGTATCAAGATCACTTAGGCATCATAGATAATACCTTTCATATAACCACATATGACGATATCCAGAAAGCGGTATCTTTCCTTACACAGGCAAATAAGATACATGTATATGGAATAGGGAGTTCGGGTTTAGCGGCCCAGGAGTTCAAATCCAAGTTTTTCCGGATTGGCTTATCTGTTGAGGCTATTACAGATCCCCACCAGTCAATGATGGACGCAGCTTTAAGTAACGAGAAAAGTGTTGTCATCGGCATTTCCATTTCCGGAACGACTAAAGAAGTGATTTCAGCAGTTAAAATCGCAAAGAAGCAAGGCTCGCTCATCTTGGTCTTTACTGGAGATAAGAATTCCGAGCTCTCACTGCTTGGCGATCTATCGCTATTGGTCACGAGCAAAAACAGCATGCATATGGGACAAAACATCTCTCCATTGCTTCCGCTACTATTACTTTTTGATTTAATATATACAGAGCTGGTTGCTAAAGATTATAAAAACAGGATAAGCATCAGGGAAAAGACTTTAAAGGTATTAACCGAGAACGATTGACTTTCGGCATCTGAAAGTTATCAGTTTGCTTGTTTAGCTGAACCTGAGCGATAGTCCTTTTCGTTATTCTTCATAAAAAAACTGCATCTCCAATTGGGGTGCAGTTCACTTTTATTCCTTTTAAACTAAATTCCTTATTACTGGCATGGAACGTTCTTGAAGGCTCTCGGAAAGAAGACTATACGCCACTACTTTATTCTTGTACTGTTTGACTACGTCCACATGGTCGTTGTACATATACACATATAATCTAACATCGTTTTTTCCTCTTTTAACATCAATTATAATGGGAGTCCCACTGTTCTCTGGATGCAAAAACAATTTCTCGTTCCCGGGAAATATATGATTTTTTTTCAAAAACTTAGCTTCGTTAAAGTAATTAAGCACTTGAATTTTATCTTCACCTTCCAACCGTTTTCCATCAAAGGTTATGATTGAATTCGCGTCACTAATTTCTGAATGTATTTTAAATTTACTCATAATCCAATTCACTGCATCGGTTGGAAGACAGGTAACTAATAATTTAAGCAAACTTAAGATAATTGTCAAAATCAATACAGGCAATGTCATATTTGATCATCTCCGCTACATTATTATTTTAAGAGGCGGTCAGTTTTTCTTTGATGTGACCGTTCTATTAACGTTTCATTTTTTTTTAGGTATCTATCAGATTCTTTTTGTACATATTTCCGTAACATTTGTGAACAAATTCACATTTTTACACAAGCAAATAGAGTATGTCTTACGAATCAAGGCAATATTTCTATGCATTTTGATATACTATTATAATAATCATTCACGCTTTCTTAGGCTGATTTTATTACGAAGTAGATGATACCCACAGTTAATACTAGCGCAAGACCAATATAAATATAACTAAGGTTCAACAAATTCCCTCTCGTTGCTGCAGAATAATTACTATCACTCTTCCCCGTTAATGAAAGGGTGCCAACCAGAGCAACTAAACTAATGGCCACTACTAATATTACACTTATCGTCATGATTCAACGCCTCCAAATATTATTATCCATTACCTTGATCCATTTAAAATCATTCCGATACCCATCGTAGATCGCGCTTCATGTTTAATGAGTAGATATATTAGAAAAAGCCCACTTCTCTATAATAAAAGAACAACCAATTTTTGGACCATCCAATTAAGTGAAATTTCCACCATCCACTTGCTGAATTCTTTCGTAATATACATAGAAAAGTGCAAAGCGCTACCGAAGAAATGGCTAAGATACCGCGTAATGCAGGAACTCAGGCCTGACTTGTATCCAGCAAAAAAGACCTTCAACTCCTCGGGTATGGTTAATATTTTTAGATGTTGATTTCCACTCCAGGCACTCGCTTTCCGCGGGCGGTCCGGGAGCCTCCTCGGCGCTCGCCTGCGGGGTCTCCCTTCGACGCGCTTTTCCCGCAGGAGTCTCGTACCTTACGTTCCAATCAACTTTGTTTTAAAATCATGGTTCGAAATGGTCTCATCCTGAACCATGATTTTAAAGAAGACCTGATTACACTTCATGTTTTTTTACTTTTTATATGGATGGAACCCTCATTAGATTAAAGAAATTTGCGACACTCCTGCCGAATTACTGGCTAGCCGAGACCCCACAGACGCTTGCGTCGAGGAGGCTTGGCAGACAGTCGGCGGAAAGGGAGCGGATTTCTGAAATCAACACTTTTTAATAAAAAAACTGCAGGCAAACTGAGTTTTCATCAAGTTTGTCTACAGTCTGGAATCATCATGACTCTTTCTCGTGAATATCAAAGCGTATGATTATAAACTTTTTACCGCCTCTGCAAACCTTTTGATGCCTTCGTGAATGGAAGCCTCATTTTCCCTTGCAAAAGTAAATCGTACGTATCCCTCATCTGTACCTAGCGTTGAACCCGGAACATATATGACTCCCCTTTTGATGGATTCCTCCAGTAACTTTATTTCGTTCAATGGCACTTTCAGCTTACACCACAAATGAATTCCGCCATTTGGCGAATAATATTCAACTTTTTTTGGCAGGAATTGTTGAAGACTCGAAACCATTGCATCCCTTCTATTTTCCAGATGCCCCCTTAAGCCGGCAATATGGGCAGGAAAATACTCTGAATCCAAAAAATCGTTTGCTATCCATTGAGTGTATGAGCCATGACCGAAGTCAACCTGCTGCTTAGCATCAGATAGTCTATCTATGACTGGTTTCGGTCCAATGATCCACCCAATTCTTAAACCGGAAGCAACAATTTTTGACAAAGAGCTTATATATAAAACATTTCCGTTGTTGTCCATCGATTTAAGAGTGGAAATTTCTTCACCGGCAAAGGAAGTTAAACTATAAGGATCGTCCTCTATGACCGGTATTCCATATTCGGATGAAAGTTCAAGAATCCTTTTACGACGGTTGATATGAAGGACAGTTCCTGTAGGATTTTGAAATATGGGGTTCAAAAAAATCATCCTGATCCGATGTTTTTTATGGAGTTCCAGTAAATCCTCTGGGTTGATGCCATCTTTATCAACTGGTAAAGGAAAAATTCTTAGCCCTGCGGATTGAAAGATGGGAAGGTTGTAACTATATGAAGGATCTTCCAACACGACGGCATCACCTGGCTTTAACAAGCATTGGACCACCAGATGCAGGGCTTGCTGTGCACCAGAAGTAATGAGTATGGAAGATGGATCCGTGTCAATTCTCCTATACTGTTTAACATGATTGGTTATCGTTTCCCTTAAAATTGCATTGCCTTGAGGGTGATCATAACCCAAGCTACCAATGAAGGACCTATTGGAGATGATTTCACGTAAGGGTTGGACTGGAAATAAGTCCTCTGAAAGCTCCCCGCTAGCTAAGTTAATAAGGTTATGCCCTTCCGCCTCTCTACGTATTCTTTGGGTTACTGGCATATTGGGCAAAAAAGAACCCGCTTCGATATATCTATTCCAGCTGGGTATGCGTTTTCGTGTAATTCCCCAGATATCCTTGCTGATCATCGTTCCGCTACCTTTTATTCGTTCAACCAGTCCATTTGCTTCCAATTCATCATATGCCGCAACAACTGTGCTTCTGTTAACTCCCAGTTCACTTGCCAAGAAGCGTTCAGACGGTAGCGGCTTATCCAATAAAAATGTTCCATCAGCAATTCCACTCTCGATGTAAGCCGCTATTTGTTTATATAAAGGCTTCTTGGAATTTCTGTCAGTTTTCCATTCCATAAGCTACATCCTTTAAATTGTTTAGTTAAAAGCATACTAAATTATTAACTTTAAATACTTATTCATTCCCAAAAGCAGTAAAACCTCTTATTTCAGTATAATCTTCAGCAGAGATTATTGCACTCTGCCGTACTACAAAATAAAAACGAAAGCCTCCATTTCTTAAATGAAATGGAGGCTTTCGTTTCATCTTCTTCAACTATGCAGACTCCCCTTCAGCCAAGGGCGATTCAGATAGTGTCCGATCGGGATTTGGATCAGGCTCGTTTTCCTTTGCGGTCCGTCTATCTTATAAAGTTCATCACACATATTCACATCAAAGCCGAGCAGCGGGTGCCCGTTCATTCCGAGGGCTGATGACGCTAGCAGTAGCTTCTGAACGAGCATCCCCGCCTCCATTTGCTGGATGCGGTATCCTCTATATCCAAGTTGCGTTTTGGATTTGTCCCGCTCACCAACTACATGTATGCAGATCGGCACTTGCTGAAAATTCATGATATCGAGGGACATTCCGTATTGCAATAGGAGCCGATGATCTCCTGGTTGTATCTGTCGTATTGAATGGGTCGTGCTGTCATAATGGTATGCACCATCTTGTATGTCTTCCACATTATATAAACAAGCATAGAGGGAAACGCGATTTTCGTTGTTCTCGTTTGTTCCATCCAAGTCATTTCGATAGGAGAACGAAGCGGTTGCCTCCTGCAGGAGAGCGGCCAGTTGCGATTGACTGACTTTCCCGAGTATAAAGTCCATTTCAGGTGAAAATCGCTTCCGGCAAACTGATGCCAAGTCATAAGACAACCGCTTCACGATAGGAAGGGCTACAATTTTCCCTTCGAATTCCGTCCCATTCTTTGGATTGACCCGCCGGAATGATTGAGTGGATGCCATCATGGATGCTTCATTCATTTTGGTTAGCATCGGAAATTCCCTGATCCTCTGCGACCGAACATAGTGTTCAGGCTGGATATCCGTCAATTCCAGCAATAATTCCGTCGAGGTGACATTTCTGTCCATACTCCTTTCTTCTCTAAATCTAAAAGAAGGTTCTGCCGATAAGGGGATCACCGCATACGTGCTCTCTTCCTCTTCCGAAAGCCCAAGCAGATGATTGATGGCCCGATCAAGAAATTGGAAGCACACCCCGGCGGCGATTCCAAACCGTTTCGCCACTTCGAGCAACTGTCCAAGAAGCACGCCCGCATCCAGACCTTGCAGACGGTATGAAAAGTTATTATATTTGTAGAAGTTTTTCCAAAACATCGTCGATACGAAAACCGTGCCAAAGGATGCTGACATATCAAAGGATTCACCAAGAGCCTTTGTTAAATAGGAATCAAAATCCCCTTCCCGCAGCAAAACCAACCGGTGGTGTGCTGCATCATAATGGTATACGCCAGCAGGTAATCCCTCCATCTTCAAGTATACGTACAATTCACTTGGATACAAAGCTCCCCCTGATGGCGGAAAACGCCGGAATGACTGCATGAGGTCCTCAGATTCCGAAGATCTCGGGACCTGGCTGACTTGGGTCAGGCCATATGCGTACCAGAGGAAATGACCGATTCCTTCAAGGTCCTGCCGTGAAGGCCCGCTGCCCCCCTCGAGCGTCAGCGGTACCTCCAGTGAGAGTGGAAAAACAGGCAAGTCACGGTAAAGCTTATACGTTAGCGGTGCATCTTCCCAATCCACTTCCCAATCCGGCGGACTTGCTTTTTCGATATCAAAATGCAAATTGTGCAAAAATGCCTCTAGACTCATCCTCCAACCTCCTAAGTCACCGCTTATGGAAATGGATGCGGATGCGGATTGAGCTGTTCGAATTCAAGCGGCCGTTTTGCATATCCAAGTTCCATCGGAACCCTCAGTATCCTCTCAAGCCCCGTTATGCGGGTAAGATGATGGCCGAATGTCATCGGCAGCATCCCCGGGATCATCACTTTCACGCAATGTAGTCCATTTCGTGCAATTTCCGGTGTCGTTTGATCCACCACAATCACCTCGAGTTTCAAGCGGCGAAACTCCTGAAGGATTTCCTGCAAATCTTCCGTCAAGTCCGGATGATTGACCTTTTCCCCGTATTCTTCAGCGAAAGTTCGCATCGGGCGGTCATCATCCAGCAGAAACTGCAGTCGCTCTTCGGCTTGCGGTAAACCGTACAGCATGCCATGATCATCCATTTTCCGTACCAGTGAGGAATCATGCAGCATTTTCTCAACCTCATCCTGGTTCTCTTCCAATTTATCGTCAAGGGTCAGCATCATGCCAGCCAGCTCGAAGACCGCGCTTTTCACCGCCCGGACCGGATCCAGATGGGCCCCTGCCGCACAAATAATATTCAACCCTTTTTGTTTCCTGTTTTTTGCCAGCGCCCATACGCTCGGTATACCATGTTCCATCGTTGAGTTAAATAAATGGATATCATATCCCGCTGCCGCCCTTGCCCTGTCAATCATCAGCTCCAGTTCTTTGTCATTTGCTGAATAAGGATCAAGCCGTGTGAGGGGCAGCTGCGCATACCAGGTCAGCAGGAACGAATCACGTTCGACCACTTCCATGATGCCGTAGAAAATGGCCTCCTCCAAACTTCCCCCTAGAGCACATCCATTGGAAGTTTCATAGACAAATCCATGACCGCAGCCCAAGCTGTAATAGGAAAGCAATTCCGGGACCAAGATTGGCCGCTCTTGCAAAAATGAGTGGCCCCACACCCAATCTATCGAGCGGTCAGGATTAAACGGTTGAAACGGGAAATCCCTCTGTGCATAATTTTCCTTCGAATGTACCCCTATCCTGATGGGATCGAGCGCAAAATCTTTCAGGTTGTTGTAGCTGTCATGAATGACTGTCCGTTTGCCGCGGGGCTCCATTCCGCAATACCTTTCCAATCCCTCCAATATGGCCGTCATCTCACTGACCTCATATGATAGAGTCCGGCCCGCCGACCCCTCATCTCCTATGAACAAAGGCAAATTAACACTTACATCGGCAAATGGCGGTACAAGGTCTATCATTTTATTATTCAAGAATCCTGTTCGGTGGTCCAAGTAATCCTTGGCCAGAACTTCATTCAGCTCCTCCATCGAACGGGTACGGTAACTTTCGGGACTGATTTTTGGACTTGGCTTCAACGAAATCCTTGCACGCTCCTTCGAGTCATCAGGTAATGTTGAGCAAACCTGACACAATGGGTCAGGTAAAAAAGAGTGCCACGAACCATTCAGCGTCTTCAGGCTGATTAATGATACATGCCCTTCCGACCGGGCGCGTTCTCCTTTCATCACCTTCCTTACCTCTGCACAAATCAAGTGGGCCATCTGTAAAAGGCCTGTGCGGGATGCCGCCGGATCACGCTCTATCCCCCCATTTTCCTGCAGCTGTTGGCGGATTCCCCACATTTCCTTTCGATCACGCCCGGCCATGAGATACCTTTGGTCCGCGCACTGTGAGCAGCCTGGAACACCCGGGCGCACCAGCGGACCTATCACTCCCTCTCCAAATGATACAAACCCCCGCAGCCATGGAATGCCCGCTTTCCCTATCACCTCTTCCGCCTTTACATGGTCAGCGGGATTCCAGGCATCTTGCAGCAGAAGGACCATGGCCGTCGTTTGCGGGATTCCTGCCTCGAAATCGGTATGGCGATTTACCTGATATTGGCCGGACAGGTCCCCATGAACATGGTCGGCCAACACTCCTTCCCCGACAACCAATACGTCAGTTTTCACCCTGATTCCTCCTCTCGCAAAAACACCCCAAACACACCTGCAATTTCTTCCTTCAAGAAAGGTTCCAGATCTATTTCGAAAACGTGGATTCGCTTACTGTTCTTCTTCAAGACTTGAATGGCGGACTGTACCAGTTCGAGATTCCCTTTCACCCCGCATGAAGGAATCACAAGATCGACCTTTTCTTCTTCAAGAACAGGCGATGCCACTAAACCTGGAGCTGTTAAGCAAACGGTCTGGTTTTGGACTTTCATGACGGCCTTTTGCAATGCGTTCCGTAATGCGATCGTAACATTCAAACCGACAGCGCCGGACCAGCCATCGCTCGTTCCTGCCCAAACTACCGGGAAGCCTGACACTCCCTCACCCAAGGCGATGATTGGATCTCCCTGCAGCCGGGTCAACGCTTGTAGATAATACCTGCAGCGCTCATCTTCCACTTGAGCCAATTGCACCGTCACAAGTTTCTCTTGGTTGAACCGCTTATTTAAAAACTCTGTATCCAAACTGCTTTGCAGTCCACGGCAAACACATTCAGCAAATGTTTCCCCTGCTCCGACACCGATCGATTCCTTTATTTCGTCTGCTCCCCGAAGCGGAGGAAGAGTCGCAACAAGTTGGCTGAGTGTTTGGGATACATATGCTTCAACTCCTGCAAGACCGCATTCCCTCCTCGCTTCCTCATGCGTCAGATCTGAACGGATGATTTCGGGCAGGAGTTCTGCCGGACCGGACGATAGCGGATCAACAGCCTGAACGCGGCATTGAGCCAGCGGCAGCTGTTTTAAATCCCCCTCATCCCAATGATGAAAGATACCGGATTCCGAGGATGTCAACCGGCTGAAATACATAAATACTTTCCCCGGCTCAACCGGGTCCGAATTCTGTTCAAGCCGCCGTTCAAAATCTTCAATCCATGCAGCACTCCCTTTTCCCGTCACCCCCGGGTGGGGAATGAACGGATGCCACTTTCCCTCCAATGTATCCATATCCAACAGATAAAATTGATTGGCTTGTTCTGCTTTCATAACTCCTGTAGCGTCTTTAAACCATTCGAATACCATTATATTGGCTAACATCGCTCCGGCTGTGGCGGAAAAGGAAGATGATGTCTGATTCTTTTCCAGCTCAGCTTGATGTAAACGATGCCAGGCTGACTCCCAACAACCATTTGAATCTGGATGGACAAGCGGACCAGCCATGCCTACTTGATTGATGATCATTGCAGGAAACAGGGTCTTTTCCCCTTGCCTGCAAACCGAATGAAGTTCTCTTAATTCCTCTATATCACCCTCCTGTGACACATATAATATCGAGTGAAAGGGCCGCACGATCTCCCGCCAGGCAATCTCTGTTCCCTTTTCAAGCACGACCTCCTCTATCACAACCTCTTCGTCCGTCTTACGCGCATGTGCCACGATTTCATTCAATCTCTTTCTATTGGTCGGTACCGTGTCCGTAATGAAGATATGGAATGTGGACAATCCGGATTCAATCAGTGAGGACACCAATGAAAGGAACAATGGACCAGAGCCTATAGCCAACGCCTTTTTCTTTCGATAAGTTTCAAAACGGTAAGCCCCGGAATCGCCGCAACTTTCCAGGAACTCGATTTGCGAAGCATACCTTTCAAGAACTTGTTCCCTTAATTGATGGGGACTGTCCTGACTTACATCCCGAACAAACCCATTACCGTACAAAACCTCGGCAATTTCCATCACCCGGTTCCGGTATGGGCCAGGCAATCCATCCGTCAACTCGCTTAATGTATGGTTCCCATTGAACATCGGTAATAACTTTTCAATCCATTGAACGATCGAGCTGCCCTCCATACGGAATGAACTTATGTTATTCCTGAAATACACACCTCTGTTTGGTTCCGGAAGAAAAAACGTATCCCTTTTCACTTTTAAACGCATAGAAGGGGTCAAATTCACCATTCCGCTCCTCCTAACCCGAAGCATTCTAAGTACTGCTATTAGCACTTCACTTTAATCCTATGTACGACAATTTGTCCCTTATGTCTAATGCAATAAAGAAAAGTCCCTGCTACACCGCAGGGACTTTTCTTTAGAAGACCTGAAACCTTAATGGCCGCAACGTCCGCAACGTCCGCAACGACCGCCGCAACCGCCGCAGCGTCCGCATCCACCACAGCGTCCGCATCCACCACAGCGACCTCCGCAACCAAAGCAGCCAAAGCACAAGAAACAGCCAAAACAACCAAAGCCGCCCACACCTATGAATTGTCGAGACGAATCATCCAAATTGTACTGGTTTTGCTCCCAAGGAACTGGCTGAGTCACCTGGAAATCATCGACATTCAGATTTTGCAATTGATTTTGAAATTCATACATTTTATATAACCTCCGTGTATTAATTTATAAGGCAACGCTTAGAACGGGAAATCAAAACGAAATGGTCAGGGAATTAACAGCACATCAAATACTCCCTCCAACAAAATATGTAAAGGGAGTGGGTATTGCTACTGATTAAAACGCCTATTTTCACTAAAAAAACAAAAACCAGAAGGCAAACACCCTTCCGGTTTTCATGATCGTCTCTTAAATTAAGTCATTAAAAGTCACTTGGCATTTTCGTTTTCCTTTATGTATAGCCATTTCAATCGAAGTCACATTAGTTCAGCAGTTGTTCATATCGATTCCAGTTTACCGATTTTTCCAGCACGATTGATATTAATACGCCCATTATGAGCCCATTGGTCAAAAAGGGCTGTAGAAGCGCGGGAACGTTCGAAAATGCATTAGGAAGGATGTTCATCAAACTTACTCCAATCAATACCGGTACGGCAAGCCTGAAAATCGTATCTGAGGTGAAATGCTGACCCTTGACGCTGTTGAAAGCCGTACCGAACAGCTGTAGATAAGCAACGAACAATACTGCATTCCCGACTGTTATCGGCATGGTGGCCAGGAAAGAGATGAAAGGAGGAATGAGCCCAATTATGGTCAATAACATGCCTCCAAGTAAGAAGGGCCTCCGCTCATAGATTTGAGTGCTCTGCAAAAATCCGATGGATGAAGTAAAAGGTGTATACGGAACAAGACCTAGCATCGGAGCGAAAATGGTAAAGCCGCCAGTCATGAATAAAGAATTTCGATACTGCTTGTGTTCAGCTTCATCGCCGATTAATTCCGATGCAGCCTGAATCGAAGCGAACGTGTTGCACAAATTCAGTAATCCTGCAAAAAAGGAAATCGCTATGATCCCGAATTCCAGGTTTGGAGCACCTAATGGGAAAAATGAAAAAGCGGCACCCGTCGAGCCCATTTCTCCCCCGGCCTCCGGAAATAGCAGCTCGTAAAAAATCCATCCCACCATAATTCCGATCAATATCGAGAAATTGCTTATGGTCCTTGGACCTTTTATCTTTAGTATACTTACTAAAAGTACAATCCCCACTGATAGGAAACTGACCGGGATGTTGATTTCCCCATTCTCCGTTATCCCCAGCATCCCCTTAAAAAAGACAAAAATGAGCTGGAACGTCAGAAGGAATAAATAAACCGTCATGACCATGGGAGTGAAAATCTTCTGGACATAAGAAATAAGGTTGAAGGCAGAAATAATGACAGTCACGACACCAGCGGCAATGAGTCCAGTAGCAATTCCCCCTCCTATCTCGGCATAACCTAGCCCTATGGATGGTGCAGATAGTCCTAAATTCAACATCACTCCCCACAATAGACCGGAGTGACCTTCCATAAGTGGATACTTATGCCCCTTCCACCCCTGAAACACGCAAGCGATCCCGGTGAAAATGAGCGAGCTTCTCATGGTCATTTCCGTGACATTGGGAGGAAGATCAAAAGCTGCGCCAATAGATATGGGCACTACTACCGTATTTGCAAAAATAAAAAACAACCATTGAAAAGAAGAAAATAGAGTCACAGAAGATCTCCAACTTTTCATAGATTCCATCTCCTTTGAACATGATACTTTTTAAAGCTCATGGTGAATTTCAATTGCCCTTCCCTTCAAAGGCGATAGGGCAACATCATGATAGTAAACGCGGTCCCCCGAGGGTCGCTGCCATTGCTGGACAGATGTTTTATGGCATATGATCTTTGCAGATCGCATGCAAAATGATAACGTTACCATTAATAGTAACAAAGACTGAGTCTCCCTGCTAATTTGTTGGCTTGACTACTGTTGCAAGGCAAATGGGCAATCAGAAGCGAGACCGTTTTAAATATATTGGGGTATAACAGTAATGAAATGAGAGCAAAAAAAACACTTCCTCAGCATATAACATAAGTAAGTAAAAGTACATGGAAGCCGTTCCATACCCAAAACGAAAAAGGAAATCCGGAAGTATCCAGAATTCCTTTTTCGTTTAGTACTACCGTTCAATTGACTGCTTTTGTTTATATAGTGAACCGGCAACTAAGTTCCCCTTGTAAATGACCGCTTTACGTTCAGAACGCCTGGCAACTGCCTCTGCCGAACAGCTTGCGTCAATCAACACAAGACTTGCAGCATCCCCCGCCTTCGGCCATACCCTGTTACCCTTTTCATCCAATGGGGTTTTTCCCCCAGTTATATACCCGAGTGTTCGGGAAAGTGAGACTTCATCAATCCATTTGAAACGTTCTGCGAGCCTCCCTGCTCTCTCTAGGATGTCACCATTCCCTAGAGGTGACCATACATCAAAGATATTATCATTTCCTACCGATACTTCAACCCCTCTTTCTTGTAATAAATCAACAGGGGGCATCTGCCTGTTAATAGGGACACTGGTGACGATGGAAATCCCCGCATCCCTCAGAACGTCAGCCAGTTCATAGGCTTCTTCCCTGGATACGTCCCCGATACCGAAAGCATGGCTTAATGCCACCCTGCCTTCCCAGCCCGCTTGCTTTGTCAGAGCTGCCAAACGTTTCATGGTGAACGTGCCCAGATGGCCTGGATCATGTAAATGCAAATCCACATCAGCGTTCGCTTCCACTGCTAAATCCATCAATTGAACCAGCGATGCTTCAATATTGTTATCGACTGTCGCTGGATCCACCGCCCCGACGATTCCTGCTCCGTTTCGCAATGCCTCCCTGACAAGCTTGACAGAACCGGACCTCAGCAATCCGTGCTGCGCAAATGCGACGATTTCCGAACTGAGTCTATTGGAATAGCCTTCAAGCGCCTGTTGTACTTGATCTAAGTTTTGCAAGCCCACTTCCGGATAGATATCAACGTGAGTACGGATATGTGCAGATCCAGAAGCTAAAAGGATTTCCAGTAATGATTCTGCACGTTTACATGTGCTTGTTGCAATGGAAGGCAGCACCCTCTTCTCATTTTCAAAGCGTTCAATTACACTTGAAGAAGGAGTGCACGCCCTCCAAACATCCCCCATCAGTGTTTTATCAAGATGAACATGCTTTTCAATGAAGGATGGTAACGCCAGCAATCCTTTTGCATCTTCCACTGGTAAATCATCACGTATGGCTTCTCCATCTTTGACAATCTTCGTGATCTTTCCATCCTCCATCAACAGATGAAATAGCCCGGTCATCGTTCCTGTAACTCTACCATTCTCTTTTCGGTAGCCACATTCCAAACGAACATTCTTTAACCAATAGATTGTATTCATGATCTTCATCCCTTCTTGATATAGACCTTCAATTCTTCTTCAAGGCAAATTCGCGATCGAGTCCGCCAAAAACCACATTTCCATCGACCATAACGGCAGCACGCGTCGATCTCCTGGCAACTGCCTCGGCAGCACATGATGCATCCACAAAAACCATACTTGCGTCATTTCCCACATTCGGCCATAAACGATTACCTTCATGGTCCAGTGTCTTGACCCCGCCCGTAATGAATTGAAGCGATTGGGACAATGCATACTCGTCCTTCCAGTTATACCTCTCGGCCAATCGGCCGGCCTTTTCCAGCATATCTCCGGTACCGAATGGTGACCAGGAGTCATAAAAGCCATCGCATCCGAGAGCAACATGGACACCTTTTTCATGCAGTGAATCAATCGGGGGAATGACCCGGTTAATCGGAACCGTAGACATGACGGCTATCCCCAGGTTTGATAATTCACCGGCCAGTTCATTTGATTCTCCGATTGAAACATCACCAAGTGCGAAAGCATGACTGATGGCCGCTCTGTTTTTCCACCCTGCTTCATCTATCAAAGAAGCCAGTTTCTTGATCGTATATAAACCAAGATGACCGGGATCATGTATATGAATATCAATATCTGCATCAAATTCAACGGCCAGATCAACCATTTCATATAGGGAAGCTTCTATATTATTATCCACTCCGCCAGGATCCAGGCCGCCCACTAATGACGCCCCTTCTTTCATCGCCTGTCTCATCATCCCTTTTGAATTCGTTCTTAGCAGTCCATGCTGCGGGAAAGCCACGATCTCGTATGTCATTTTCCCACTGAAACTACTTAGCGCCTTTTGAATTTCTTCCAAGTTCTTCATACCGATGTATGGATCGATGTTAACATGCGTCCTTACATGCGTTGCCCCGCCGCTTAACAATAGTTGAAGCATCCGTTCAGCCCGGAGCCGCCCGGTTTCAGCCAGTTCAGCAAGCTCTTTTGCTTCTAATTTTAAGCGTTCGATTAAGTTCGGAACCGGAGTGCATGATTTCCATGGCAGTCCTAAATAAGTCTTGTCAAGATGGTTATGCATCTCTTTAAAAGGAGGAAGTGCAAGCAGCTTTCCCGCGTCGTGAACAGGACCATCCGTTTTCAAAGGCATAGTTGAAGCCAATTGCAAATCCTTTATGACCCCATTTTGTATATACATGTTGTATGTAGCTGTCTTCGTCCGATCAATTCGTTCATTCTCAAAAACAAATCCACTATCAAGCGTAACGTTTGTAAGCCAGTATGCTTCATTCATCAAATCACTCTCTTTAATAGAAGATTAAACACCTGTCGTCTCAAAAGATGAAATAGATCCGCTAACAACATTGCCCCTGAAGATGACAGCGGCACGCTTTGCCCTTCTAGCCACCGCTTCCGCTGAACAGCTTGCTTCAAGCAAAACGATATTTGCCTCATCCCCGACATTAGGCCATGTCTTGACCCCGTCTTGGTTTAATGGGGTCTTCCCACCTGTTATGAATTGCAGGCTTTGCGCTAAGGAACGTTCTTCAATCATGCGGAACCTCTCTGCAAGGCGACCGGCCTTTTCCAAATTGTCCCCGATGCCAAAGGGTGTCCAATGATCAGTGATGCTATCATTACCCAATTCGACTTTCACCCCTTTTTCATGAAGCAGGGGGATGGGGATCGTTCTGAAGATGGGCACTGTGGATGTAATCGATATGCCTGTTTCCGAAAATCTTTCGGCGATGCCCGTTGCCTCCGGGACTGAAAGATCTGCCAAACCGCTGGCGTGGCTAACCGTTACCCTTCCTTGCCAGCCTGCGTCTTCCGTAAGTGAAGCTAGGCGTTGCATGGTGAAGAGACCAAGGTGATCCGGATCATGTAAATGGACATCGATATCGGAATTGTATTCAACCGCGATATCCATGATCGTTTCAAGTGACCGCTCTATGTTTTCATCAATGGTGGCTGGATCCACGCCTCCTACCAGATTTGCCCCATTCCTCATGGCCTCCCTTACTAAACCAGCGGAATTGCTGCGTAATAGTCCATGCTGCGGAAATGCGACGATTTCATACGTCAATTTATCACTATATCCTTCCAGTGCCTGAATGGTCGCCTCTAAGTTTTTCAGTCCTATAACGGGGTCAATGTTGCAATGTGTGCGTATATGGGTAGATCCGAAGTCCAATAATAAATCCAGCATTTTCTCTGCTCTTACTTTAGCGGTAGGCAATAATTCTGGCAGTAAAACCTGCTCTTCCTCTATCCGGGTTTTCACGCCATTAATGGCAGGCATGCAAGCCTTCCACGGACCGCCATAGTAGGTTTTATCTATGTGGATATGCATTTCCTTAAACGAGGGGACCATCAGGAGACCATGAACATCATGCTGCGGGTCCTGATCCGTTATCGATTCCTTCGCCAATAAAATGGAGGATATTTTTCCATTTTCAATCTTGATGTGGTAATGACCGGTTTCAGTGCCGGTGATCGTTTCATTTTCATTATAAGTAAAACCATTTTCCAAGCGTACATTCGTCAACCAATACGATTGAGACATTAAACTCACCCTTCCATTCAGATTGAACATGCATCACTTTCATTATAGTTTTAAAGATCAGCAAATAATTTCAGAATTTTTACTCGTTTTTATGTTATTTTTACTTATTGTGCCAAAGAAAAAGGCTCCCTAAAATGGATGAACTCTTTCAGATTGGAGACAACTCTATGAAAACTCAGTTTGCCTGCAGTTTTTTATTTAATAAGTTCAATTGATTTAGAAAGCCGCTCCCTTTTTTTGTAGACGTTGATTGAAACGTAAGGCACTCGCTTTCCGCGGGCGGTCCGGGAGCCTCCTCGGCGTTTGCGCCTGTGGGGTCGTGCTTTTTCGCAAATCTCTTCAATCCAATGAGGATACGATCTAAATGTTCTAACAAAGTTGATTGGAACAAGGATTGGAGTCCGAAAAGTGAGGTAGCATTCGAACTACCCAACACTATATTCGACCGTTCACGAATTTTTTTCGACCTTCTGAGGAAATGAAAATGCTTTGGGTCAATTGGTTCGGGAACATCATTTGATTAAATATCGTTTTCCGAACCCCCATTCGTTTTACAAACTGAAAGGCTCACCCTAAAATGGATGAACCCTTTGTTCTTATCTGCGCATCACTTTATCGTTACGTCATTTATCTCCAGATAACCTGAGGGGCTGATTGAAAATCCTTTTACATCTTTCGCGACTGCAGCAACATTTTCTATGACCCTTACAGGAATATACGGGGTGTCACCCATCTCGATTTCCTGTGCCTCTGCGTATAGTTCTTTGCGCTTCTCTTCTTCTTTTTCCTTCCTGGCGGCATCTATTAAACGATCAACCTTTTGATTGCTGTAAAAGAATGTATTGCCTGCCGCTCCCTGTGAATCGGTATGAAATAGATTATATTGATTATAATCAGCATCGCCGGTCGCGTTTCTCCAACTGATGATGAACATTTCCGATTGCCCTTTATTCACTTGTTCCACGAACGAACCGTACTCCATCACCTGTACCTTCAAATTAATGCCGATACCTTTCAGTTGGGATTGCAGGACCTCGGCCAAGTTAACTCTTTCTTTACTGTCCATTGTCAGGATGGTTGCATCCAAGCCCTCAGAATATCCAGCTTCGGCCATCAGTTTCTTTGCTTCCTTCAGGTTGTAATCATAGGCTTCGAGATCTTCGTTGTACCCGAATACTTTAGAGCCCATCAAGGAGTTCGCCTTTACTCCCACATTATTAAAGACACCCTTGATGATCGAGTCCATTTCAATGGCATGAGCAATGGCTTTACGTACCTTTACATCATTGAACGGTTCATTATTGACATTGAACCCTAAATATTCGGTTCCATACCCTTCACTGCGGTAAACGTCCATTGCCGGTGAAGATTCCACCTGGTCCATTACAGCAACAGGAAGAGGCTCTGCGATATGGGCTTCACCGGTTTCTATCATCGATATCCTCGTGGAGTCTTCCGGGACGACCTTGAATAGGACCTTGTCCACTTTTGGCTCATCTCCCCAATAGCTGTCGTTTTTCTTCAATATGATTTCCTGGCCCGGGGACCATGAATCAAAAACGAAAGGACCTGTTCCATTCGGTTCCTGGATAATCTTTTTGCCATACTTTTCAATCGTTTTCGGACTGATGATTCCGCCTTCATGATTCGCCAATATCGAAAGGAGAGGGGAAAAAGGTTCCTTCAAAATGAATTGCACGGTAAATTCATCAACCGGTTTCACCTCTTTTACCATATCGAATACTACTGCTCTGGGAGAAGCGACCTTCGGATCTAATAGTCGATCAAACGTCTTTTTTACTGCGTCTGCATTAAATGGTGTGCCATCATGAAATTTCACATCTTCCCTAAGCTTGAATTCCCAGGTCGTGTCATTTATTTGCTTCCATTTTTCTGCTAGCATTGGCTGTATCTCACTATTCTCATCCCGTTGTACAAGACCTTCATAGATTTTATGGTGAGTGACGCTAGCGGCGTTAATCGTGGACATGAACTGCTGATCCAAATTCTCGGCGTCGGATAAGCGGGCAATAACCAATGTACCCCCTTCGTTTGATGCTTTGTTCGGATCACTTTCTGTTGTGCTTACGTCATTGTTAGAAGAACAGCCTGTAATGATGATGGCCATGATCATGACTAGAAAAAACTTTCCTGTCCCACGTTTTAACCCCATGGACTTCGACCTCCCAATTTCATTTTTTGAATACTTATCTAATTATAGGAAATATTCTGACTATTCATTTCGAATATCTTTACTATGTTTTTCATTTTCTTTACTTGTTTTCATAAATGGCTTCTGGATCGCTTATCGATTCCACGACCTTGAATGATGGCTTAAACAATTCTTTCTCGGGAAGCTCCTGATAATCCCTTTCCATATATCCTTTTCTCATCTTTTTAAAATATTGCTGCCCCTTATATTTGATTTCCGTTAAATCAAGTTCGGGGATTATTTGATCCTTCATGACCACCTTTCCATTGATGATCGATAATTTAACGTCCCTCCCGGACCCGCTTACGAACATGGTTCGAATCGGATCATCGATTACCCCCATATGAAAACCATCCAAGTCAATCGCGATTATATCCGCCTTGGCCCCAACTGCGATGCGTCCTAAATCGTTCCTGCCAAGAAAGGCGGCCGCATCAAGTGTGGCTGACCGAAAGAAATCGGCATATACAGAGCCTTCCGTTTCTCCTTCCGCCAGCCGTGAGAGCATGCTGCCTGTCCTAACGTTCTGGAACATATCCGGAGGGAATGTGTCCGTTCCAAGGGCTATATTAATCCCAGCCCGTTTATATTTGGCAAAAGATTCTAACGCCTCCCCATGCCTCCCAATGATCAGCGGGCAATGAATCACCGTTGTATTCGTTTCAGCTAGCAGCGCCAAGTCATCACCTTGGCCATATTTCGCTTTACTATATCCTGAAACAAAGTGGGCGTGCGGGATCCCTGTTCTTGGACCGAGAAAGCCAAGGTCGTACAAATATCTGATTGGTGTAACATGATGGGCTTCCCAAATGGTGTTGAATTCAAAACTTCCTTGTGCAGCATGAAGCTTTATCGGTACATCCAATTTTTCGCTGTAATATTTAATCTGTTTTAATTGATCGGCCGTTTGAGACTCTATTCGTTCTGGAGCAAGCATACTCCTGACCATGCCTTCATGGGCTCCATCGAATTTTTCTACAAACTCGATCGCTTTCCGTAATCCCGCTTCACCGGCTTTTTCATCCCAATGCAGTTTAATTTTCCCGTCAGGCTGGATGACTCTCATTCCTGATTGGAAACTCGGACCAAGGTAAATCCTTAACCCCAATCCAGCGGCATGTTCTGCCGCAGCTGCCAATTCATCATAGGTTTCAGCCCAGCTTTTATAAAAAACGGAAGTGATGGGCATCGCCGTCGTCACGCCATGAAGAATGAGTTGTGAATAAGCATATAGTGATTTAAAAGCTTCTTCTTCCTCGGTCATTAATTCAGGATGTCCGCTTTTTATATAATTCTCTGACCAAAGAAGGTTTTTCTGTCTGTCGGCACCGGCTTCAAAATGTAAAATATCATGGTCAATGTCCCCTAATGCATTTAAATCTATGAACCCGGGACTGATAATGGCGTTACCGGCATCCATTACCTTGTCCACTTCTTCAGGATAATTTTTTCCGACATACAGAATCGTGTCTTTTTCATAAACGATTTCTGCATTTTCCAAAATGACATGATCGTATCCATCATATCCAATTACATATCTTCCTTTAAGCTTGGTTTTCATCTTATTCCCCTTTCGCCATCACGGCAGCGTCTTCGCGTTCGTCATATCGCTTTTCATCTACATAGGCCCTGGCATGGCCCCAGAAGTATTTCGTCGGCTGCATATACTTTTCGAGCCCGGCACGCTTTATCGTTGAAAAGGCCTCCTCATTCGCTTCATCAAGCACTGTACTTTCATGGACCGTCCGTACTTTCCTTCCTTCCATGATCAATTTGCCATCCACGATGACATGCTCCACATCATTCGCCACTGCTTGAAATACAAGCCGGTGAACATGCATGAATTCAGGTGTCAGATGAGGCTGATGCAGATTGACCGTAATGACATCCGCTTTTTTCCCGATCTCAAGGGAGCCTATTTCATCATCCCAGCCAATGCATTTCGCAGCATCTATCGTGATCATTTCCAGTAGCTTGCCTGGAGGTAAATAATAGTAGTCCCTAAGCGCTGCCTGGTGAACAAACTGTGTTTTCCTCATTGCCTGAAACATATCAAAGCTTGTGGAAGGGGAAGTCCCATCCGTGGAGATTGCCACAGTTGTCCCCATCTCCAATAATTCGGTTATCGGGGTACGGGCATGAACCTGGCCAAAACCAGGTGATGCACTGACGTTGGTACCTGTTTCAGCCAGTATTCTTGCCTCATCGAAGGAAATGCCCCGACAATGCTGTAAATGGACATCTGGACCCAATAGGGCATTTTCCTTATCCTGTATCGCTAAATGAATCATCCCGCCAAAGGCATCTGAGTGAATTCGTGTTTTATATTTCCTGGCAATCTCCCTTATTTTCTTCGCTTGATAAAGGTCATGATCAGTCAGCCCATAAAGCCTGTCCGGTGAGGTGGGATTCGAGGGATCCACTGATGTAACGATGACAAATGGTGTAATGAAGGCTCTCGTGCGGTCTTCATTCGCATGGTTCAGCGCCTCGATTACAGCTTCCGCCCCCTGTAACACTTCTTCATAGGAAACTTCCCTTACCACTCGCTTTCCGTCGATCCACCGGCTGAATGAATGGGGCCATGGAGGGTTGCAAGGACCCGTGCATACCACATCCCTGATTCCCACTTCGGCGTATGCTTTTGCATGATTGATGGCGAAAATCGGTTCATCGGACCGCGGCATGGATCCTAACACGCTAACCCCAGTTGTCACGCCCGCCTTTAATCTCTCAAGCGAGGATAGCTTTCCTTCGTAATACCAAAAGTCATCCGTAACAAAATGCTTATACGCATTCGTCATGATCGGCATCCAAAAATCAATATTCTCCATTGCAATCGTTTTGAACATGGAATGCCCCCCATGACCATGAACATCTATCAATCCAGGCAATATGCACTGATGGCTGCAATCCATGACTTTAACTGCCTCATACTTCAATTTCAGTTTTTCCGTTGAATCTACGGCTAAAATCCTTCCTTGATGTATGGCAATGGCGCCATCTTGCAGAATTCTCCTGTTTTGATCCATGGTTATCACGGTCCCATGGATTAGCAGTAAATCTATCATATTTTCCCCTCCTAATTGAGAAGGCAGCATAACTTCCTTATGCTGCCTTCCTTTTGTGATGAATTCCTACTTCACGGTTACGTCATCAAGCATTAAATAATTTGCCGGATTCAGCCAAAGTCCTTTAACCGTCCCGCCATATACGGCCAAGTGTTCATAGTTACGGATAGGAACATATGGAACTTCTTCCCTTTCAATTGCCTGAGCCTTGGAATATAGTTCCTTACGTTTATCTCCATCCGATTCTTTACGTGCACTTTCAATCAATTTATCAACTTCCGGATTGCTATAGAATGAACTATTTCCCGCAGCACCTTGGGATTTGCTATTGAAAAGATTGTATTGATTATAATCTCCATCCCCGGTAGCATTGCCCCAGCCGCCTATCGCTACCTGGTGCTCGCCTTTGGCTGTCGCATCAATGTAAGCCCCGTACTCAAGGACTTGAATCTTGACCTTAATTCCAATTCCTTTTAACTGGGATTGAATCACCTCGGCCATATTGATCCTTTCCTTACGATCACTCGTCGTCAATGTAAACTCCAAACCATCCTTGACCCCCGCTTCAGTCAAGAGCTTCTTCGATTCATTAATATCATAGTCGTAGCCTTTTATATCCGGATCATAACCAAACACCTTCGGGCTCATTGTTGAATTCGCCCTCGTACCGACGTCGTTATAAACCCCTTTGATAATGGAATCAACCTCGATGGCATGTGCGACCGCCTTACGGACCCGTACATCATCAAAGGGTTTTTTCTTAACATTGAAGCTTAAGTATTCAACTGCAAGTCCCTCCGTGCGATATAAATCCATCGTGCCTGACGCTTCGATTCTATCAATCTCCGTCACTGGCACTTGATCGGTCACATGTGCTTCACCCGTTTCTATCATTGCAATCCTCGTGGCATCTTCAGGGACAACCTTGAATACCACCCCATCGATCTTAGGCTTATCCCCCCAATAGTCCTTGTTTTTCGAAAGTGCGATTTCTTCACCAGGCTTCCACGATTTAAAAACGAATGGCCCTGTCCCAACGGGGTTTTGAGCCAGTTTGTCACTATTTTCCTTAATCGCTTTAGGGCTGATGATGCTTCCTTCATTACTCACTAAAATCGATAACAGCGGAGCATAAGGATATTTCAGCTTGAATTGTACAGTCGTTTCGTCAACGACTTTAATTTCTTTGATCATTTCCAATTTACCAGCCTGCGGAGAAGCTGTTGCCGGATCCAGTACCCTGTCGAAATTGGTTTTCACCGCTTCGGCATTGAATGGAGCTCCATCATGGAATTTGACTCCCTCCTGCAATTTAAACTCCCAAGTGACATCATCCAGTTGTTTCCACTCTTTTGCGAGCAGCGGTTTAGGGTTCATGTTTTTGTCAGGAACGACCAATGTTTGATAAACCTTTTCATAAACGACGTTTGCAGATGGAATGTCTGTTATGAAATGAGGGTCAAGGGTGGTCGCATCAGATAATCGCGCGACGATCAGCGTTCCTCCTTCCTTCGCTTTTTCTACTGTTTCCTTACTGCCGGTTTCTTCTGTTGCACAGCCTGATAAAACGGATGAGATGCCTAATAAAGAAGCAAAAAGCAACCCAATCATACTTTTTCTCATTCTATTTCCTCCCTTTTCAACCTGCCTTTGTTTCTCCAAGTAACTTTCAGCTATGAGTACATCGGGCTTAATGTAAATTATAAAAAAAAACCGAATTTTATATTTTCAGAATCTTTACTCATTTTTTAATTATCTTTACTGCTTTTCCGCATCATATTTACTTCAATACCTTTTTTGAATAAATTGAATGAAAGAAAAGGAGGAAATCCAATGAAGCCAGAGGTCGTCATCAATAATACCGAATTGAATGTAAAAGAAAGAAAAACTCCGAAACTAAGACACTGGAAAGCTTTTTATAAAAAATTCAAGCGAAATAAATTGGCATTGGTAGGCGGGTACATCGTACTTTTTTATATTTTATTGGCTATCTTTGCACCTTTGATCTCACCTCAGGATCCCTATGAAATTGATTTAGTCAACAAACTCCAGACTCCGTCAGCCGAACATTGGATGGGTACAGATGATAAGGGAAGGGATATTTTAAGCAGATTATTATATGGAACACGGCTTTCATTAACGGTTGGATTTGTCTCTGTATTCTTCGGGGCGTTCATTGGCATACTCCTCGGGTTAACAGCTGGTTATTACGGAAAATGGATCGATACCGTCATTATGAGGATTGTCGATGTTCTGCTGGCTTTCCCGGGAATACTGCTTGCACTTGCGATCATTAGTGCCCTTGGTCCAAGTTTAATCAATGTAATGGTAGCGGTCGGTGTCTTTTCCATACCGATGTTTGCCCGGATTGTACGAGGTTCCACATTGTCAGTCAGGAAGCTGGAATATATCGATGCCATTCGTGCATTGGGAGCAACTGACTTCACGATCATCTGCAAGCATATTTTTCCGAATATTCTATCTCCCGTCATCGTTCAAGCCACATTACGTCTGGCAACGGCCATTCTGTCGGCAGCCGGATTGTCATTCTTGGGACTGGGAGCCCAGCCGCCCTCACCAGAATGGGGCGCGATGCTGAGCAGCGGACGGGATTATTTGTTCAGTGCCCCCCACATCGCTTTGTTTCCGGGGATAGCGATATCAACACTGGTACTTGGTTTCAACATCTTCGGGGACGGACTTAGAGATGCCCTGGATCCAAGAATGAAAAAATAAGGAGGAGAGAAAATGTTCGTATTCATTATCCGACGGGTACTTCAAACCATACCTGTTTTACTGGGTGTAAGTCTTGTTGTTTTCCTCATCATGCAAATGGTCCCGGGAGACCCGGCAACACTGCTTGCAGGTGAAGGAGCGACTAAAGAAACGATTGAATCACTGCGTCATGAGCTTGGATTGGATCGTCCAATCCTCTATCAGTACGTTGACTATGTCCTTCATGCCGTTCAAGGTGACTTTGGAGAATCACTCCGCAGCAGCCGCCCTGTTTTGGACGAAATCATGGTCCGCTTGCCCATCACCCTTGAACTGGCACTTGCCAGCATTTTCATAACCGTTGTGCTTGGAATGATCGCAGGAATCATCTCGGCTACCAAGCAATACTCGGCAGCTGACATTTCCATCATGATCGTTGCTTTATTGGGAATCTCGTTACCTAGTTTTTGGCTGGGCCTCATGCTTATCTACTTCTTTTCCGTGAACCTTCATTTGTTTCCGGTTTCAGGTTGGGGAACTTTCAGCCACATGGTTCTCCCAGCCATAACCCTTGGGGCCGGCGGTGCGGCCATCGTTGCCAGGATGACCAGGTCGAGCATGCTTGAAGTCGTTCGACAGGACTACATCCGGACCGCGAGAGCCAAGGGATTAAAAGAATATATCATCATTTATAAACACGGCCTGAAAAATGCGCTTATCCCCGTCATTACCGTAGTTGGCCTCCAGTTCGGTGCACTCCTTGGCGGTACGGTATTGACAGAGTCCGTTTTTGCCATCAATGGACTTGGGAGATTGATAGTCGATGCAATCAGAACGAGGGATTTGCCGATGGTCCAAGGCGGGGTCCTCATCGCTTCCGTTATCTTCGTATTCATGAATTTAGCGGTGGATGTCCTCTATCGATACTTTAACAAAAGAATAGACTTGAACTAAGGAGGTATGATGATGAAACAGGATGATGATAAAATACTGGAGGTAAAAAATCTGCAGACACACTTTTTCACTGATGAAGGAACGAGTAAGGCAGTCAATGGAATTAGTTTCTCCCTCAATAAAGGGGAAACGCTCGGAATCGTCGGAGAGTCGGGAAGCGGGAAAAGCATAACATCACTATCATTGTTAAGGCTCATTCCATCGCCACCCGGTAAGATTGCCGGTGGCAGCATCCTTTTTAAAGGGGAGGATCTGCTTACGAAGTCTGAAAAACAGATGCGGTCCATACGCGGTAATGAAATTTCGATGATATTTCAGGAGCCGATGACATCACTGAATCCCGTATATACAGCGGGCGAGCAAATTGCAGAAGCGATCAGGCTCCATCAAAAGCTGGGAAAAAAGGAAGCATGGAATAAAGCGGTCGACATGCTTCGGCTCGTCGGGATCCCCTCACCTGAAAAAAGGGCAAAACAGGAGCCGCATGAGCTAAGCGGCGGAATGAGGCAAAGGGTCATGATTGCCATGGCACTTGCCTGCCATCCTGAGGTTTTAATAGCGGATGAACCGACAACAGCACTGGATGTGACGATCCAAGCCCAAATTCTCGAACTGATCAAGACGCTGCAAAAGGATTTCGGGACGGCTGTCATTTTGATTACTCATGATTTGGGAGTCGTATACGAAACCTGTGATCGGGTTGCTGTCATGTACGCAGGAAAAATCGTTGAAAACACTTTGGCCAAGGAAATATTCACAAACCCAAAACATCCTTACACAATCGGTTTATTAAACTCCCTTCCGCGTCTTGACATGGACCAGGAAGAACTGACTACAATTCCAGGGACCGTTCCAAGTCCTTACAACATGCCCAAGGGATGCAGCTTCGCTCCCCGCTGTGCACATGCGAAGAGCATTTGTGAACAAGCCGTACCGGATCTCCAGGCTATCGGCCCAAGCACCGAGGTCAGCTGCTGGATGTTCACCCCCCAATGGGAGAAGGAATATGACGCTCAAGAGAAGGTAGGGGTTTAATGATGGGTGTACCAGCTGCAGAGAAAAAGGTTCTGCTTAAAGTGAATCAATTGAAACAGTATTTTCCGATCAAGGGTGGATTTTTCGGAAGAACCATCAATCATGTAAAAGCCGTTGATGACATTACCTTCGATATCAAACAGGGTGAAACCTTAAGCATAGTCGGCGAATCCGGTTGCGGAAAATCGACTACCGGAAGGGCAATCCTTAGATTGGATGAACCGACAAGCGGGAGCATTCACTTTCAGGACAGGGATTTACTGAGTTTAGGAAAAAAAGAAATGAGGCGTACCAGGAAGGATCTGCAAGTTATTTTTCAAGATCCATTTGCCTCCCTTAACCCGAGACAGACTATCGGCCAAATTCTCGGAGAAGCTTTAGCGATACAAAATGTAGTCCCTAAAGAAAAACGGAAAAGCAGGATCGAAGAATTATTGGGACATGTCGGGCTGAGACCTGAATCCATGGAAAGATACCCGCATGAATTCAGCGGCGGCCAGAGACAGCGGATCGGCATTGCGCGGGCTCTGGCAGTGGATCCAAAATTGATCATATGTGACGAAGCAGTTTCTGCACTGGATGTCTCCATTCAAGCGCAAGTGCTGAATTTATTAAAATCCTTACAGCGCCAGTTCGACCTTACCTTTCTTTTCATATCACATGATTTAGGTGTGGTCAGACATATCTCGGATCGGGTGATGGTCATGTATCTCGGAAAGATAGTCGAGATAGCCGATAAAAAGTCCATTTTCGAACAGCCCCAGCATCCATATACAAGGGCATTGCTATCGGCCATCCCAGTACCGAATCCTGTGCATGAAAGAGAACGGATCCTATTGACGGGTGATGTCCCCTCACCCATAGACCCTCCAAACGGCTGCCGCTTCCATACACGGTGCCCTTTCGTACAGGATATCTGTAAAACACAGCTACCCGAACTGAAACAATCTGCACAAAATCATCAAGTCGCTTGTCACATTGTGTCATAAGCTGTAGATTTCCGGAGGGGTCTTTAGTATGATACTAATAAACAGAATAATTCAAGTTATTTAAAAATATAACCAGCAGAGGTTCTCCATGCTAAGTTACGAGGGATTCACCTTAATTATCATGCTCTTCATTTTAGCTCCCATCATGGGAGCTATCGCTCTTTTATTTCTATTCATATTCGAGAAAAGGATCGACCTTCTTGAAAATAAAAACAAAGAGATCCGCCTGGAGCAAGCACTGCAAGAAGCACAATATAATAAATTGAACCAGCAAATCCAGCCACACTTTTTGTTTAATACACTAAATGTCATATTGGGCTTGGCCCGCCTGAACAGGACGGCTGAATTGATACGGGCCTTGGAGGCATTTTCGCAATTCCTGAAATTCAAATATAAAGCATCAGAACCATTGATCCCCCTTTCCCAGGAAATTCAGTATACCCAGCATTATCTCGACATCCAGACCCTTCGCTTCGGTGATCGGCTCAAGATTGACATGGATTGCCCGGAACCATTAGCAATCGCACTTGTTCCCCCCTTCATTCTTCAGACATTGGTGGAGAATTCGTTTAAACACGGTTTGGAAAAAAAAGTGGGTGAAGCCCTGCTGCATATCCGGTTTTATCTGGAATCGCAGATGGTGTATCTGGAAGTGGCGGATAATGGGTTAATGGGAAAGGAACCATTCGTTACGGACGAAGGCGGCCATGGCCTGGATAATATCCAAAAGCGCTTATATTTGTATTTCAATGATCGTGCACAATTGAATATAGCTTCTACTGATTCGGGAACTAAGGTAGAGGTATCATGGCCACTGGTTTTTGATAAGAAATCGGAGGAGGCGGAGCCGGAATGAATGTACTATTAGTTGATGACGAACCATTGGTCCTTGAACAAATGGAATATATGATTCAGTCCATATACCCTTTTTGGAAGTTTCATAAAGCTGCTGATGCCTGTCAGGCACTGACCCTCAACCAAAATCATAAAATCAACCTCGCTTTCCTTGATATTAACCTGCCGGGGCGATCGGGTCTTGAATTTGGTGAAGACCTAAGGGCATTAAACAAAGAGGTCGAAATCATCATGGTGACCGCGCATCAAAGTTTTGATTATGCCCAGCAATCCATCAGGATAGGCGTGGTTGATTATTTAACAAAACCTGTAATAGAAAGTGATTTGCATAAAGTCCTGGCCAAGTATGACAAAAGGGAATCTTCCCACAATTATTCAACCCTTATTCACCATTCTCTTTCATTCATTCATGAAAATTATGCTGAAAAACTCTCCCTTTCGGACATCGCCCGTGAAGTGCATACCAACCCGACTTATTTAAGCAGGAAATTCCATGAAGAAGTCGGCACTTCCTTTTCGGAATATTTAATGCACTATAGAATAAAGGCAGCAAAAAGGACCTTAACCAATAACACCAGCTGGAGCATATCAGACGTCGCTGAAAAATCGGGTTTCAATAGCCAGCATTATTTCAGCACTTTATTCCGGAAGATAGAGGGAATCACGCCCAAGGAGTTCCGCGAGAAAGGAAAATGAACATTGCGATCACGTACATTTCAAGAATACGTACAAGGCCCCATTCAAATCGGGATGGGTTTAGGGATCATCTCCCTCCTGGCACGCTGGGTGACAGGAACCACGATATTATCCTCCCCCGAATCGATGGTGAAGTATGGAGTTTTCGGAGGGATCGGATACGCCCTGATGGGAGCGATCGCCCTGTTCATGTTCAGCTTCATCGGGAAGAGGGTCCGGCAGGACTTCCCCATGGGCTTGACCATTGGGGACTATTTAAAAGCCCGGCTCAATCCCCTCGGATATTGGATATTGATCGTGATTCTGGTCATAACCAGCTTACACATTTTATTCATTCAGGGAATGGCTGCGTCCACCCTATGTCAGTTTCTTTTCGATACGCCACTCTATGTCGGGCTGTTCTTTTTTTTCGGTTTCTGTGTCCTTTATGCTGGATTCGGCGGGTTAAAGCTCATTCATGGATTCGCAGCTTTTCAAGTCGTCTTTATGTTTGCCACGGTTATATTAATTCCCTTATACTTTTTCGTCAAGGAAGGGATTCAGCCCGTTTATGATGGAATCCGTTTATACCATCCATACATGCTCGTAATCAATAAATATGATCTATGGAGTTTTCTTTTTGCAGGGCTTCTAGTCGGGTTCGGCCAGTTTTTCTTTGACCTGACATCATGGCAGCGATTATTCATGATAGAAATGAAAAAGGTTCGATTGACATTCTCTTTATCCGGCCTTATATGGATCATATTCCCGCTCTCCTTTTCATCCCTGTTCATCATGGTTATCTTTACGGGCGGCTTCACTGATATACACTCGATTCTGGCTGGATTGGCAAACAAAATAACGACACCATTCTTTTTCATCCTTTTTGTGCTCTGCGCTTTCAGTGCAATCACCTCAACATTCGGTGCCTGCCTGCATTCATTGGTAAGCCTGATCGTAGCCAATATTCTTGAACCATTACAAACAAAAAAAAGCGACCAGCAAAAAATAAGGATGGCCTGCCTGCTTTCAATCTGTATTGGAGGATTGGTTTTCATTGCTACACTCTTCTATTCCCCCAACCTATTGGAGCTCTTATTTTACTCAGGCAACATATACTCGGCATTACTTGCACCAATCCTTGTTATCGTATTCAGCAAAGGGAAAGTCGCTGACTACATACCGATAAGCGCGGTCCTGGCCATTGTCGCTTCATACATCATCCAGCCTTATGTAAGTGAATTCCAAAGCATATGGTTCAGCGGATTAGCTTCGTTTACGATCCTAGTGATTTGTATGATCCTTACGCTTATCAAGAACAAATGGATATCCGTGAAAACAAAACGGGATTGATTCCGAAGCTGCACGGCAAAGTAGTTACATAACAAACTATGTAATCTGATACACGTAAATAGATAAAAAAAGAAAGGTCGCCGACATAAAGTCCCAACCCAATGTTGATTGGAACTCCTGTGGGAAAAACGTGTCCAAGGGAGACCCCGCAGGCGCAAAGAGCGCCGAGGAGGCTTCCGGACCGCCCACGGAAAGCGAGTGCCTGGGGTGGAAATCAAAAAAGCAAATCAGCTTCATAGCAAAATATACAAATCAAGTGCCCCTATCAATCACGTAAAAACTTAGACTGCCACCTTTCTGAAATACCGATAAACCTTCTCTAGCTTTTGGGTTTGTTTCCCCTTTGGACTTTCCATATTTCCGAATTCAAAAAATTTCACTTTTTTGATTCCGACAAAATTGAATAGTGCTCTTTTCATCAATATTTTATGCGCATCATTCAACCAGAGAAGCGGATACTTTGCAGGTCCCTTCATCGTGGACACACATACGACCGACTTTCCTTTCAGTAGGCCTTCCGGGAACAATCCCTTTTTGTCCCTATAGGCAAAATTCGCAGAAAATAATTGATCAATGTATCCCATCAGCATTGCTGGAGGCCTCCCCCACCAGATTGGATAGACAAAGACAATCTGGTCGGCCCAGGTAATCTGATTTCTATATTTTTCAAGCTGAGGATCACGATGCATATCACGCCTTCGTTTATGCTCATTGAACTCCAAGATCGGATTGAAGCCCTCATCATATAAATCCAAGACCTGAATCCCCTTTATGTTAGGGTTCTCCTGACTTCCTTGAATGACTTTTTCTAAAAAAGAATGGCTTAAGCTTTTATGATTTGGATATGTGTAGATGACCAGCATGTTCATGACGTACCCCCTATTTACTTATCATTTGATAACAATCATATTACACCCCCTTTTTTGTTGTCAAATGATAATTGTATTTTGATAACACTTTTGTTATCTTCTCAGTAAGAGGTGAAAGTTATGGACAAAAAAGCTCTTTTTGAAAAAATGGTCACATTTACGACTTCCGTACATCAAGTGACACACGAATTGACACAAAACGCCAAATCCGATTCCATCACGCCGGTACAATATAAAATTCTTGAATATATAACCGTCAGTCAGCCTGTCACACCAAGTGAAATCAGTGACTGTCATCATATCTCCATGCCTAACACGAGCCGTGAACTGAAAAAATTAAGCGAAAAGAATTTAATTGAAAAAATAAGTGATTCGGAAGATAGACGGAAACAATACATCCGCCTCTCCAAAGAAGGGGAAATGATGATGAACGAGGCTTTTGCAATCGTGGAATCCCGTTTCCAAAGCCGGCTGCAACATGCATCAAAGGCAGATTTAGCGGAGATTGACCGTGCCCTGGACATTCTTCAAACAAAACTTTTTTACTGATGAACACAAAAAGGGCTCCCGCAATTGAAGTTGACGAAGAATCGACTTCAATCGCGGGAGCTGCTTCATTATCTCCATGCATGTTTTATTATCAGGTACCGCAAAAAGTCCGGTAAGGTTTTGTTGACAAAGGCAGTGCGGCGTATTCAGCTTGTTCCTCGCAGTGTGCATAAGGATTTGCAAGAACATCCAATAGCCGTTCCATCACGCCGTAGTCCCCTTGCTCCACTGCCGCTTCCAACGCTTCTTCCACCCGGTGGTTCCGTGGGATCACTGCAGGATTGCTGTTCTGCATCAACTGATTCGAAGATTCTTTCGATTCCTTCTGCCTGCCCAGTCTCGCCTTCCAAAGCTCTTGCCACTGAGCGAATTCCGGTGTCCCGAAAAGGACCGTATCCTCCACTTTATCAAAGGTCAAGGCACGGAAGGTATTAGTATAGTCGGCACCATGCTTTTTCATCATACTGAGGATGCCATTAATAAGCGCTTCATCCTGAGTCTCTTCGTTGAATATCCCCAGTTTCGACCTCATTCCCGCTAACCAATTAGAATGATACAGATCATTAAAAACGGAAATCTTATCTTGGGCCAAAGTAACGGCCTGATCTTGGTCATCATGCAACAGCGGCAATAGGGATTCAGCGAATCGCGCAAGATTCCAACCTCCAATAACAGGTTGGTTACCATAGGCATAGCGGCCTTGTCTATCAATTGAACTGAATACCGTTGCAGGGTCATAGGCATCCATGAAGGCGCAAGGTCCATAATCGATGGTTTCCCCGCTAATCGTCATGTTGTCGGTGTTCATCACCCCATGAATGAAGCCAACCAGCTGCCATTGGGCAATGAGCTCAGCCTGACGCTTGACCACTTCCTGCAGCAGCGAAAGATAACGGTTTTCATCGGATTCAATGTCTGGAAAATGACGCTTAATGGCATAGTCGGCAAGTGTCCGGAGTTCCTCGATCGTGCCCCATTTTGCAGCGAATTGAAAAGTGCCGACACGAAGATGACTCGAAGCCACACGAGTCATGATGGCACCAGGCAGCCCGGTTTCACGGATTACCGTTTCACCGGTCGTCACCACTGCCAGACTCCGGGTGGTAGGAATGCCGAGCCCGTGCATCGCCTCACTGATGATGTATTCGCGCAGCATCGGTCCAAGTGCAGCCCGGCCATCGCCCCCGCGGGAGTATGGCGTTCTTCCTGGACCCTTCAGCTGGATATCGACCCTCTCGCCTTCGGGCAAGACCTGTTCGCCAAGCAATATCGCCCGGCCGTCCCCTAACATGTTAAAATGACCGAATTGATGCCCAGCATATGCTTGAGCAAGCGGCGAAGCACCTTCGGGAATCTCATTTCCCGCAAATACCGCCACACCATCTTCGCTTTGCAGCGACTTAACGTCCAAACCAAGAGAATCCGCCAAACGTTCATTTAGAATGATCAACTCCGGTGAATGTACAGGAGTCGGGTTCGTGCTCGTGAAAAACTTTTCCGGAAGACGCGCATAGCTATTGTCTAAATTCCATCCTGTTTCATTAGTCATGGTTTCTCCTTTTCTTACTTTGACTTTTGTATAAATGTTCTTTCTCTCAAGATTCATATTAAAACACGCGGTATAACTCAGTTGCAGTCCATATTAATGTCTACTTCTGCCAATTAATTATACCGTTTCTGCATTAAAATGGCTCTTATAAAGTCGTTTTAAATCCATGGCGCCCCGGGATTTCATAGTACGATTGTGTGAAAATATCCTCATCGGTTCCCTTTGAATGAAAGAAGCAGGAACCCATAACGGTTCCTGCTTCTTCTCCCATGATAAAATTAACAATTTCATATGCCAATAGTTATAATTTCATCATGAAACATTATGCATCAAAAAAGCCTGCCATTGATTCGGCAGGCTTGTTTCTTTTCTTCTTATTGGTTCCGTCCTCCACCCATTCAAAGGTAGTCTTAATTCAGTAAAGTCAGGCTGATAAAGGCAATGCCAAATATACAGTACAGAATGAGGGTAAAGGGCTGGGGAAAAATAATATATACGATCATACTAATGATCATCAGCAGGATGCTGAAAGCATTTATCCTATCTCTCCACATACTCACCTTTGGTCAACTCCTTTTCCACAAGCGTAAGGTACATTTTCATCGCAAACTTCTTCCGGTGCTGAGGAAGTACTTCTCCCACAGTCAAAGCGAACATCAGCAAAAATAGAGTTTCTTCTTCATCCTTCGTTCCTCTTTGTTATAATGGCTGTGTGCCTAATTTGGATTTTTTTCATTTTTCGTTAGTAAGTAAGCGAATGATAATTTATAATTATAAAATTGAACCCACTAAATAGCCATGTAGCCAAAATGATAAATTCATGAAAATAATTTAAATTTTCAGATTTTTTTAAGGGGTATGAAGTGAATGATCTATAAAACTTTCAAGGTTGTATTGAGAACCATGCACAAAGGCCAAACCGAGGAATTCGCCTATGTATTTGAAGGGAAAAGCCTGCTGATCGGCCGAGCAAGCCAGCACTCCAAAGCTGATTTCAGGCTTTACAATGACTTTGTTTCCAGGGAACATTGCCGGATTTATATGGAGGAAGGGCAGCTCCTCATTGAGGATTTGGCAAGCAAACACGGCACCACCGTAAACCAGATGCCGCTCGTACCGGGCAATCCATGTCACATTGAACCGGGGGATTCGATTACTTTGGTCAATGGATTGATTGAATTCATAATCTCCATCGACAACGATTTAACAATGGATTTCACGCCGGTGAACCCCGAGTTCCTGCAAACCGTCGCTATCAATGAGCACCTTCAGACTGTAATCATCAATGAAGAAGCACCCATTAAAATGCCGACCAAGGAATTCAATTGCTTTAAGCTCCTTTATGAAAATTTGGACAATCTTATTTCAAAGGAAGAAATTGTTCAGCAAGTCTGGCCAGAGCGAGTCGGTGATCCCGAGCAAATTGTGACGGCAGAGGAAATCGCTTCACTTCTGTACCGCGTGCGGAAACGGTTAAATGGGCACTTTGCAATAAAAGCCGTCATTCAAAAGGGATATTATATGGAATCCATCCATTCATTCAATTTATCGGACTTATCATGACAATCATTCGAAAACATGAAAAAAGCATTGCGGATGACAATGCTTTTTTTCATGCTTATATTGGAGATGGCCAGTTTATATGTCCACGATCCATTATCATTTCCTTGGCAAATCCAGATTAGTGAATTCATCGACTGGAACGATGCTTTCTTCCATATCCATCACCATCAGCACAACCCTGTCTCCTACATTCGTCAACACAATATCAGATAGCGCGTTGACACCAGGGTCCACCGAGAACCTCTTGGCATTGCCTTCGACGATTAAATGGAAGACATATCCATTTGAAAGATTGGCATCATTGATCCTTAATACCTTCCCTTTTATTTCTTTCATCTCAAAACCTTTTTGAGGCGTCACACCGCTGACTTTCCCTAAAGAGGCAATCAGCTTTTTATAATTACGGAAAGCTTCGTCTTTCGTTTTCCCAAAGATCACTTGGGGATTATCGCTATTTGCGTAAACGATCGCCACACCTTGGAACTTGCTGCCCTTTGTAACTGGAATGACATAAGTGGGAGCACCGTAGATCGTATAGAAAATTCCATTAGTGGCTTTCCAGCCTGGATATTTAGACAAAAACTCACTCGCATTGGCGTTGGATTTTGCTTCCTTTCCTGTCAGAACGGACGTGACGCCTTTATAGTACGTCATTTCACCGGTCTTGGCATTGAAAACACCATAACCTACAAGGGTTTTGGAGTTGCCTTTTGATTTAGCCCGGGTAAAGTCCACTACATAAATCAATTCGCCTTTTTCGTTAAACGTAACTTGCATATTATCCTCATTAGGAATCAGGACATCTTTCTTCGGTCCAATCAAGGACTGGTTTTTCCACCCGTGAACATATTTTCCCCAGTAAGTCCAATATTCCAGGGCTGTTTCCAATGTGAATGTCCGATCTACCCATTTAGGTTCTTTTCCTTTTGGATAGTATTTCGTGTCACCCGTTTCCGGATTAACCAATACCACCCCGTCCACCACGGGACCGCTGCGGTATTTCAAATAATGTCCGACTGAAGCTACGAAGAAGGGCTTTCCATCTTCGTTCGGTTCCAAATATGAATCATGGATGATTTTATTCGGATATGCCTTGCGGATGGTCCTTTCCAAATCATGATTGAGGTACTGTGAGGGAGCATACAGCATCTTCCCTTTGACAGTACTTGCCCCTTTATCCGTCGATACGGCGGAAATCAGATTATAACCTGGCGTGTATTCCGCTTTCCCGGCTTTTAAAAACCCGTCCATTTCAATGGGTGATGTATAAGCCAATTCATCATTGATATTGGTCAGACGGTATTCGCCTTCAGTGAAATATGATGCATTTTCTATTTTATTAATCGCTGCATCGCCTTTTGCGTCAGCCATTTTCACTGTAACGAGCGGCATGGTTTTTATATCTTGAACTTCTTCCAGCTCTTTTTTCTTATCGACCTTCGCCAATCCATGCAGATCTGCGGCAAAAGTGAGCGGGTAAAACAGCATGATGACCCATGCGGCAATCAACACGACACCCATCAAACTGTTGAAATGTACGTTCCAAGGTGTTTTTGGCTGCTTTGCCGCTTCATTTCCCCTCCGATTCCGTCGGGTGCTTGAAGATTCACTGGCACTGTACATATACATTCTTGAATCGATGATGAGAATGAGCCCGAGAATAATGGCAAAACACGAAAAGAATGCAGCGGCAGTAAGATCCAGCAGCATGATATCGATAACGAAAAACAATACGGCAGCAGAAACTAAAAGTCTCAGCACTTGTTCAATGAAAAAAGGTATATCTTTTTTGGTGATTGCGTTTGTCCATCTCTGCGGAATCAAGGAAAGTCCTAATATGGCAAATGGCATTTTCATTAAAATTCCTTTTAAGATGAAACCGAGTAGTGAAAGTATCATGGTTTGAAATGTCTCTCCTTGTCATGTATGTTTCCATTTACCCATTTTATCACTTTTGTGCAACTAATTTACTATTTTTTTAATATAGCGAAATAACGTCAAAATACTTCCAAAACTATTTACCTCAACGATGCTACTTTTACCGATTTAATGTTTATATAGACTCTATAAAAGGATGGATGCCAAAGGGGACGAAGCCTTATGATTTATGAAGAAACTTACCAATACCTATTAAGGAATGTATCTTCCACTGAATTCGATACGTGATTGTATGCATTGCTCCACAGTGATTGGGACGGGGTCATTCAGAGCCCGCTTCATATGATGGCCCGGGAGTCAGAACGACAGAAAAGTACTTAAGGCAGATCATCCATATATTCACCGCACCACAAGGATCACTAAAAAAAGTGTTTGTCTCTCATTACCTAATCCTGCTATTCATAAGTTTTCCAAGGGAACTGGTCCGTTCTCTTTTTTTGCTTGTAACGAACGCCTGTGGATTGAAGAATGACGATTGTTGTTTGGTGATTGGCCCATTGTGGATTTCTCCTCTGAATTCGCGTGTTGCATATGAATCTTGTGGATAAGCCAACTTGGTCATCACGTTGTTTTGACAGCAGGTCATAACCCCTGTAAGGACAAGGACATTTATCTGGAGTTATTCTAAGGGTAGAATGGGTCTATAATAAGGAACTTAAAAAGGTTCTGATTCATCAGTATGAATAAGGTATTGAATGTGACAGGACGCTATACGGGTAAAAGAAATGGGCCCCCATTTAGAATGGAAAGCCCCATGACCTGTTATGGTATTAATAATATTTTCCCCGAACTCTTCCGGCTTTCAAGAAGTCTATGCGCATCCGCCCCATTTTCCAACGAAAAAAGAGTCGGTTCTTTGATGTGGATTTCCCCTGACAGAATCCATTGGAATAGCTCTGCTGTTCTTCTTGTCCGTTCTTCATGAGTAGTCAGGACGTTCCAAAGGTCACCACCAATTAATGCCTTGGATGTATCCATTAACATTCTCGGGTCGATTTTTTCTGGATCACCGCCTGCCATCCCAAAAAATACAACAGTTCCTCCAGTCTTAGTCGCACTGAAACTATCCATCAAGGTTTGACCCACTGATTCATAAACAACATCAACGCCTTTACCACCGGTTATATCCTTAATGGAATTCACCCAGTCCGATTCGTAAAGGATAACATGATCCGCACCTATTTGTTTGGCAACAGCCGCTTTATCATTCGATGAGGTCAAGCCAATGACCTGACCGCCATTCATCCTGATCATCTGTGTCAGTAATTGACCGACTCCCCCTGCAGCGGCATGGACCAGAATGATTTCCCCTTCTTTAACTGAATGGCTGTCATGAGTTAAATATTGGGCAGTCAATCCTTGAAGTAAAACGGAAGCGGCCGTTTCAAAGGAAATGCCCTCAGGCAGCGGTAAAAGTTTATCAGCTGGAACTGAAACCAGCTCCGCGTTGGCATGGGGAACATCAGCGAACCCGACGCGATCACCCACTTTCACATGACGGACATCTTCCCCGACATATTCGATGACCCCAGCTCCTTCATACCCTAGAATGAATGGGGGATCACCCACCAAATGATAATTCCCTTTCCTTCTATATACATCAGCAAAATTCAATCCGATTGCTTTCATTCGAACGATCACGGCTGATTTTGAATGTTCAGGTTCTGCAATTTCCCTTACAGACAGAACTTCCGGCCCGCCGAAATCATCAAAGACAAGTGCTTTCATCATCCTAACTCCCTCCAATGGTTCTTCATTCTTTAAGATATAGGATGAACCCTTTGATGGCAAGAAACACAAATGACCGCCCTGCCCTTAAAGGCTAGAGCGGTCACTAGGTTACTCAATCTGTATTGGAGCCAGGACCGTTCTTTCGTTTATTCGCAGAGTATTCTTTACCGTGGGCTTCATGTTCTGCAATGATATCCGCTTTCGGAATATGGTTATTCTTTTTCGGTGAAGCGATACGGTTGCGGTGTTTTTTTCCCATGATCTATCTCCCCTTCATTAATGCTTTTTTAGGTTGAACTGTTTAATGCATCTAACGTTTTTAGCTTGTCCGATTATCACCGAAATCACCAAAAAATTAGGCACTTCATAATAAAGGAAAAACCTTCGTGGAGCCCGAATAGATAGAAAACTGATATAGGAGGAGAAAAAATGTTTCCTTTATTGAACACGGAAAGGTTACGCTTACGGGAAATTCATGAAAGTGATGCGGAAGCTCTTTTCCAATGTTTATCAAAAGATGAAGTCACCCGCTTTTATGGCCAGGACTCATTGGAAAATGTTGAACAAGCGAAGGATATTGTAGCATCTTTTGCGAAAAACCATCGTGAAAAACGAGCCATAAGATGGGGAATTGAAAGAAAAGATACGCAGGAATTGATTGGCACCATCGGTTTTCATGCCCACAGTCCCACATACAGACGAGCGGAAATCGGTTATGAAATCCATCCTTCACATTGGCGCAAAGGATTTGTGTCAGAAGCGCTTAAAGAAATTATCGCTTACGGTTTCAACGACCTTGATTTAACCCGCATCGGCGCGGTCGTTTTTCTGGAAAACCAGCCATCAAGTGCGCTCTTGCTTAAGCTGGGCTTCATTCGGGAAGGAATATTAAGGAGTTATATTTACCAAAACGGTATCCCTCATGATACATATGTCTATTCCTTGCTGAAGTGAAACCAACCTTCTTTGGAAGGTTGCACAGAAGAAATTGGCGACACTCCTGCCGATAACTGGCAAGACGAGACCTGCTAGATGCTTGCTTTGATGAGGGCTTGGCAACAATCGGGAGCGGGATTTAATGCGTGGACCGCAAGACAAATGCTCCGGAATCCGAAGTAGAGTCGAATAAATTTGTGAACGGTCGAATAAACCACCGGGTAGGTCGAATAAACTGCTGGGTAGGTCGAATAAAGTTTCCGGCGGAGATCAAATGGAATTTTTTTAGAAAAAACTGGAGGCAAACTGGATTTTCTTGAATTCATCAACAATTGGGGGTTCGGAATAGATTCACTCTGAACCAAGATTCAGTTCTTTTCGGAGCATCTGTTCCCCATTCCATATACTTATTCGAATATGATAAAACAGCAAATAAATTACCTTAATATTCCAAATTACCCACAAAAAAAAGTCACCAAAACATGGCGACTCCACTTCACGATTTAGGTGACTACAAGATAGTCCTTCAAGGCCTGCTGCAGTGTACCCTTTGTTTCTGCTTTATTATCGAGCTGAATTCCTGAACGGATCATTTTCGTAACAACCTCTGGGCGTAATCCAGTCACCACAGCTTTACACCCCATCATTGCCGTACCATCGAGGATTTTCATCAAATCATTGATCATTTCAACTTCCATTTCGATGATACCGGACAAATCCAAGATCAAGGTCTGTATCCGCAGTTTACCTATCTCCATCAATACTTTTTCTTCGATTATCTGTATTCGTGAATAATCGATTGTCCCGATTAACGGAAGGACACAGGTGGTGGAAGTTACGGGAATGATAGGGACGGATAGATTTTCAACCAAGTTTTGCTGAGCGAGAATCAATTTGTCTTTATAATCGGAGTAACTGACGAAAAAGGATTTAAGAAAAACGTCAACACTTTCATTCACTTTTTTCTCTAATTCAAAAAAGACCCTAGAATCCTCAATAAACGCTTTCTTATCTTGTTCAAACTTATAAAGAAAGGTCCAAAGCGTTCTGCGAAGGGCTTGAATCCATTCCAGCTTGAATGAAAGCGTCAAGGAGTGGGTTGCCCACGTAACTCCCTCTTTTTCGGCAAAGGCAATCATATCCGTTTCATTATGTTCCACTATATATCGAATGAGCTTATGTGCATTATTCAAAAGGTCGACATTTCCAATCAGTAAAATTTCTTCGATTTTATCCCTGACATTGACCGCTGCTGATAAAAGATATTCTTCAAACTCACTTTTATTCTGCAAAAGGAATTCCATTATTTTATCTTCCTCATAAACAAAACTCACTCTCTCCACTCCCTTTTTGAACATCCAACTGTGATTTTTGTTACTATTTACTTTCTATATTGGTGGAGTTTTTTCCTGCTAATTGGTCATATATTAAAAAGTTGGCAAGTAAATGGGTTAAAGCCGGTTAGATCTCATCTCCTGAAAAAACATTTTTCGATGCGGAAGAGAATATCAGATGGGTGGACGATTTCCCATATTTAATGGCTTCATCGACGAAGTCTTCCAGCGTTTCCATGGAAAATGTACTTATTTTAATAAGATAACTGTATTGACCGGCTAACCGGTGGCATTCCAGAACTTCCGGATGGTTCAAGCTGAATTGATAAAAATCTTTGCATCGATCCGTTTCGAATAATATGAATGCCGTTATGCTTCTATCAAGTTTTTCAAGGGATATTTCTGTTTTATAACCTTTAATCACTCCGCTTTCCTCTAATTTATTCACACGTTCTTTCGTTGCTGGAGCCGTTAAGGAAACTTCATGTGCCAGTTCTTTCATGGACATGCGACCATTATTCTCCAGTAAGGAAAGTATTTTTTTATCCGTTCGATCCAATTCAATCACCCCTACTTTTTTTATAAACCGATTCCTTTCAAATACATTATAAAATAAATATAAAAGGAATGATTACGTAATTAATCGTATGTATTAGGGGATTTTCTTTTTATATAATTAATTCAAATATAAACAAGGGGGACACTGCTATGAAAAAAGTATTGCTGCTGCTATCCAATGGATTCGAAGCTGTTGAAGCAAGTGTGTTTACAGATGTATTGGGATGGAATAAATTAGAGGGTGATGGCACCACAGACCTGGTTACGGTGGGACTTCACGAACAATTGAAATGCACATGGAATTTCATCGTGCAGCCCGAACTGACCCCCGATCAAGTGAACCTGGATGACTTCGATGCTTTGGCCATTCCAGGAGGTTTTGAAGAAGCCGGTTTTTATGAGGATGCCTATGATCAGAGGTTTCTTGATGTGATCAAGCATTTTCATAATAAGAACAAAATCATAGCAACCATTTGTGTAGGTTCTCTCCCACTAGGAAAAAGCGGGATATTGAATGGAAGAAAAGCCACAACATACAACCATCCAGCCAGTAAGAGACAGAGGCAGCTAAAAGATTTTGGTGCGATTGTCGTAAACGAACCGATTGTCGTTACGGACAATATCATTACATCCTACAATCCATCCACAGCTTTCGATGTTGCCTTTACGCTCTTGGAAATGCTCACTTCAAGAGATAATTGTGAACATGTGAAGGAATTGATGGGTTTCCATTAAGAATGTCTTAGGAACCTATACAATTTGGATGTTGATTTCCGGTCCAGGCGCTCGCATTCCGCAGGCAGTCGGCGGAAAGGGAGCCGAATTTCTGAAATCAACTAAATCTTTTTTTAAAGGAAAAAACTGCAGGCAAACTCGTTATCTTCGAGTTCGTCTGCAGTCTAAGGTTCCTAATGTTTTCACGTTACTTCCAATATGCCAACGAACGGGTTTTCATGGATTCACGGAACTGTTTCGTTGATTCTGGCAGGACTTTATTCGTTGCATAATCGATGATGACACCATACTGGCGAATGACATCGAGACTATCTAGCTCTCCCTTGCCGAATTTATCTTCCACGCTTTGTATGTTTTCCTCAAGCCATTGTTTGCGGTTGTTTTTGATATACGCCCTAGCTTGTTTCGTTGCTTCAAGATCTATTTCGAATAAATCGAGATCTTTATCTATTTCCTTGATCACGACTCCATAATCTTTTTTAGCTCGCTCAATTGAAACATACTCATCGATAACATCTTCCAAAACAGCTTCGGGACTTCTTTCAAGCGGATCTCCCAGTCCTCCGCCCCCAGCGGATGGGCGCACAAAGGAATCTCCTTGCTTCACTTTTACATTTGAGAAAATCGCACCTAAATATCGTTCGTCTTCCTTGCCCGGATTCAGCCATGCTCCATGCGGGGAAGAAGGAAGCCCACCAAAAATTCCCCATGTTATTGAACGGGAACGGTCACAGCAATAGGACATGACCGTGTTTTTGACATTGGTTAGTGTACCTCCCTTTTCTACACCGCACCCGCCGCGGTATTTACCCGGCCCGGCAGAGTCGGTAATGATTTCATGCTTCATCGTCACAACAGGAGACAATCTTTCTTGCCCTTCGCAAGGCTGTACGCTGAGTCCCAAACCGAATGTCGGGGAAGTGGCGTTTACACCGTCCCGATCATTGCGGCCTCCATGACCGCCTGCCATCCAGTCGTACCACATGAAGTATTTATCCTGCTCCTGGCGTTGATCCCAACCGCCGATTAGTAAATACTCCAGGTTAAATGAGCATGCGATCGCTCTTTCCGGCATGATGTTGGACCAGAGTTCGAAGCACGCACTCATGATTTTTTCATAGGCCCCTGAACAAAAACCGGTTACGGCAATCGGTGCCGGGGCATTGACGACGGAGTTTTCCGGCAGTTCGATCTTCACCACTCTGTAAAAGCCGGAGTTCAGGGGTATTTCAGGAAAGAATGTCTTGGTTCCTGAGTATGCTGCCGATAAAGATGCCCCGAAACCAGCATTCAAAAAGCAGCCGATATAAGAATGCGATCCAGAAAGATCATAAAGGATCTCGTCATCCGTGATGGTCATTTTAACCCGGATCGGAATCAGTCCGTCTCCGGCTTCAGGATCCATATCAATATAATCAACGGTCTCCCAGGTTCCATTCGGTAAAGCCGCAACCTTGGCCCTTGCCAAACGCTCCACATAATTCTGCACTTCCGAAAAGGCGGACAAAGTCGTATCGATTCCATACTTCTCGATGATGGCAAACAACTGGCGCTCGCCTACCTTGGCCGCTTCCACTTGAGCACGCAAATCGCCGACACGTTCTTCAGGGACGCGCATGTTCAAAGCGAGCACATTGACAACATCTTTTAAAAATGTTCCTTTACTATAAATCCTAAGCGGCGGAATCCTTACCCCCTCGCCGAAATGTTCCTTGGCATTGATATCAAAGGAGCCAGGTGTCGATCCCCCCATGTCGGCCCAGTGACCATTCGTCTGCATGAACGCAATGAGCTTGTTCTCATGGAAGACAGGCAAGAGGACGCGTGTGTCATTGAAATGAGTGCCGCCTCGATACGGGTCATTGACCAAGAATACATCCCCAGGATGGATATCATCTTCGAAGTCCTCTATTACCGCCTTTGCCGTTAGATGCAATGTTCCTACATGGACCGAAATATCCTGCGTCCCTTGCATGACTGTATTTCCTTCTGCATCACAAAGAGCACAGCTGAAATCCCGATTATAAATGACGAAGGAATAGCATGTCCGAAGGATTTGTTCCGCCATCTGGTCTACAAGGTTAACGAAGCCATTTTTTATCACTTCAAATGTCACCGGATCTAAACCTGTTCCAACTCCAGTTTGGTCAACTAACTGTTTATTCGACAATGAAATCCACCTCTTTTTATTTATTTTGGGAAAGAATCAAGTTTCTGTATTTATCAACTTTTGCCGTGAAATTTGGTGGTATGACAGTAGTTGTATCAAGCTGGTCCACTATGGCAGGGCCCGTGATTTCAGAAAAGGCCGGAATGAGTTCCCGGTTATAGACGTTCGTATTCACATATCCCTCTTCTTCAAAATAGACATCACGCGTTTCCTTCAAGGCATCGGCAAGTGTGCCTCCAGGTTCATAAGTCGGGAATTCAGGTTTTGGTACAGTTCCGATAGCCGTAACGAGCAGTCCGTAAATTTCCACGGTCTGTTCTTTATCGGAGAAAGAAAATTCGCGTTCATGCTCTTGATGGAAACGTTCAAGGGTCTCTTCCAAAGAAGAAATCGGGCAATCGACTTCTATCGCCAATGAACGCCACTGTCCCATATACCTCATGTCAATATATCTAATCAATGTGGAAGCTTCTTTAGCGACTCCTTCTTCTTGCAATAACTCCGCGGCCTCTTTTTCCATTCCGATGAATTCTTTCTCTAAATCTTTTAACGATACATCCTTGACGTTTTTGACATAGGTTTTGGATATATCATGACGAACATCGACCAACAGGCATCCCATTGCGGCGGCTACACCCGGATGCGGCGGGATGATGACGGTCGGGATTTCCATTTCCTTGGCCAGGTACGCTCCATGCAAGGGCCCAGCCCCGCCGAAAGCCACAAGTGCAAAGTCGCGAGGGTCGTATCCCCGTCTGACTGAAATCAGCCTTAGAGCATCACACATATTGGCATTGGCCACCCGTGTGATGGCGTTCGCCGCTTCTTCAATCGTATAATCAAATTTCTTGGCGATCTTATCCACGACTTCAATCGCTTTTTGTTTATCCAGTTCCATTTGTCCATCCAATAGTTTGGTGCCAAGTCGTCCCAAGACAATATTGGCATCGGAATTGGTCGGTTCTACGCCGCCCCTGCTATAGCAAGCAGGTCCAGGAACAGCCCCTGCACTTTGAGGGCCATTGCGTAAAGAACCTCCTTCATCCACCCAAGCTAAGCTTCCGCCTCCTGCTCCTATCGTCAAGATTTCAATACTTGGGAAGCCTATCGGATATCCATACTCGATATACCAATCTTTCGTAATTCGTAAATCACCTTCATGCATCAAGGAAATATCGGTGCTCGTCCCCCCCATATCCAGCCCAATGGCATTATTAAAGCCGCAAAGCTGGGCGATATGTTTACTGGCAATCGCACCTGCAGCGATGCCGGAGCTTGCAAGTCTTGCGGCATAACGGGGAACGGTTTGGGATGTCATTACCCCTCCGCCGGAGTGAAGCACTAATATGTCATCTTCATATCCCCGTTTAGTCATTTCACCTTCAAGGGTTTTAATATATTTGCTGACAGTCGGTCCTAAAACCGCATTGACAATCGTCGTACTCATGCGCTCATGCTCAAAAATCTCAGGAAGGACTTCACTTGAAATGCATATATAAACATCCGGGAGTTCCTCCTTGATGATTCGTTTCACTTTCGCCTCATTGCTTCCATTTACATATGAGTTCATGAAACAAACTGCAATCGATTCGGTACCGCGTCTTTTTAATTTCCTTGCCAGTGACCGTACTTCCTCTTCATTGATTTCCGTCAAGACATTCCCTGCAAAGTCGATGCGTTCATCCACTTCAAAACGGTCTCTTCTTTGGATATACGGTTTGGCTACATCATCATATGTATCCCATAACTCAAGCTTGGTTCCTCGGCGGATTTCCGATACATCCCGAAATCCAGCGGATGTAATCAATGCTGTCTTTGGCAATTTTCTTTCAATCAAGGCATTGGTGCCTACTGTTGTACCATGGGAAAAAACTTTAATATTTTCACAATCTATTTCCGCTTTCGCAATTCCATCCAAAATACCGACCTCTGGATTCAAAGGAGTCGACGACGTTTTCGTAATTGAAATTTCCTTCGTACTTTCATCAAAAACGAACACATCCGTAAAAGTTCCGCCTACATCAATTGCGAGCCTAGTTTGCTTCGTACCTATCATATAACTCCCACCTCTGCTACAAGATTTAAAATACTTTATACCTTTTGACATTGCCTTGCGCCACTTGCACCGATTAATAGAACTGTGTGAAAGAGTATCAGCCAGCCGCTGGATTTTCTTACGCCAAAAACGGAACAAGATGAATGATGAAATAAAAAAAACCAGTCATATCAATAAGAAATAATTGATATAACTGGTTTTTGATCTAGGTTTAGCTTCGCAGGGCGGCGAAGTCTATTAGATTCGACAGTTATTTATAGATTCATCTTTTAAATCACCGAGTCCATTTAAGACGATGGCAGAGTAGAATTTCTAGAAAAAACTACTTGTTTACACCATGGCTATATACTTTATCTTACGTCAATTCACGATAAAGTCAAGGGTACTTTTAGAATATTTAAACAACTATAGTTTGTGAATTAAGAGTGGGATTTATTACAAAAATAAGTAAGCATAACTGTTTCGCTATGCTTACACAACAATATTAATTATCAGGTGTTACCGATGTGCCTTCCTCACTGTTTTTGAGGTAAACTTCAGAAATTCCATTCATACCTTCCGATAGTTGCGCTTTGGTATATTCCATACTGCCAACCAGTTTATGAAGCTTCTTATCATTATTCTCTTCTGTAAGTTTAGATTCTGAATCAGTCACATTTTTTCACCTCCATCATTTAGGATGGCAAATCAAGATGGAAATATGTATGACAGGCTTCGATGTTAGACCCCCTCTTAAAGTCCATTATAGGTAAATAATGGTAACTACTATTAGAATCTGTACTTAAAATAAGCAGGAAAAGATTATTTTATGAATCTTTTTTAAAAAATCAGCTGTTTTCAAGCCACTAAAGGGATATACTATAGGATAGCATTTATTACATTTTTGTTAGTATTTTTTCTGGTCACACATTGTGTAATATTTTACAAGTTTTTCTATTTACCTCAACAAAATGCTTATTGCAAAGGAGAATTGGATATGTCAGAAACGATTACCCAATCACAAACTGAACAACTTAATGCCCGCCAAAAACAATTAGATGTACTGGACCAATTA
>NZ_CP195840.1:949969-1569795 GCF_058513295.1 Peribacillus sp. B65
CGGGTGCGTTAGTTCCATAGGGCAAGAAATAAGACCACAATATGTGGTCTCTTTTATTTGTTCAAAAATAAACAATGCCGTTTATTAAATATTGTTTCTTAATCCTGAACTTATTTAGGGAAAGAGGAATTTTTTTCTATCTTTTATAAGAACTCTTGTTCGTGTATAATGAACAGAAAGGAGGGGGATTTCTGATGGGTACAATTCGTGATAGAGGGATTATTAAATGGCAAGCGGCATTGATTTTACCTGAACATAAGGCATTGAATAAAAAAATGGGTGAGGAAGATAATTTCCTAAATAAAAAACCTGTCCTTGATGAATATCAGGTTGAAGAGTTTGAAAACAACATTCATTATGCAATGGAATATCATTTACCGATAACTTTTACATTGCATAACGAGGGAAATCCACAAGAATTGCACGGGTATTGTGTATACATAAAACCTGTTACGAAAGAGTTACGTATTCAGAAAAAAGATAGTTCCTTTGAGTATATTAAGTTTGATGAGATTATTAGTGTGATTGTAGAAGAATAAAAGTAGATATTTTTTAGTTTTAAATAAATAATAATAAAGCTCTTCAAAATTTAAGAACTTTTTAATACTTATCAGGATAATTTATCGAGTTTAATTCACGAGCGGTCATTTTTATCGATTATAGACGAAGATCTTTTCCCTTTAATGAAATATATCATTAAATTAGGAAATGTGGCAGTTCATACAAATTCAATGATTACAAGAGATGAAGCGGTGTTAGGATTACATAATCTACATCAATTCATCGATTGGTTGGATTATTGTTATTCAGAAGATTATTCAGAATCAGAATTCAATGAAGAAATTCTTCTAACTGGAGAAGAGCAACGAAAAAGACCAGAAGAATATAAAGAATTGTACGAGAAGTTAAGCTCGAAGGATCGAAAACTAGAAGATTTAATGAAAGAGAATGCGGAGCTTCGTAAAGGCTTAACAGAAATAAGAATTGAAAATACAGTACAATATGATTTTCAAGTAGATGAGATTTCTGAATTTAATACGAGAAAAATTTATATAGACTTGGAACTTAAATTAGCTGGTTGGGAATTTAAAAAAGATGTTCTTGAAGAATATCAGGTATCTGGAATGCCGAATAGCCAAGGAATTGGTTTTGTAGATTATGTGTTGCTTAGTGATAATGGTAAGCCCATAGCTGTTGTCGAAGCGAAGAGAACTTCATATGATGCCAACAAAGGGAAGCAGCAAGCCAAGTTATACGCAGACTGCATTGAACAAATGAACGGGCAACGTCCTGTTATCTTCTATACAAATGGATTTGATATACGTCTTTGGGATGATATGAATTATCCAGAACGAAAAGTATCCGGATTCTATACTAAGGCAGATCTTCAACTTTTAATTGATCGACGTACAATTAAAAGGCCTTTAACAGATACAGAAATTAATGACGATATCACAAATCGGTATTATCAAAAGGAAGCCATTCTGTCTGTATGCGAGGCAATCCAAGCGAAGCAAAGAAAAACGCTTTTAGTAATGGCAACGGGAAGTGGAAAAACCAGGACAGCTATTTCCATTGTTGATGTACTAGTACGTCATAACTGGGTAAAAAATGTTTTATTCTTAGCGGATAGAACAGCTCTTGTTTCACAAGCAAAGAAAAACTTTAATAACCTCTTACCTAGTATGACTTTATGTAATCTACTAGATAACAAAGATAATCCGGAATTAAGCAGAATGGTATTCTCTACCTACCCAACGATGATGAATGCGATTGATGACACAAAGCGTAAAGATGGGAATAAGCTATTCACAGTTGGGCATTTTGATTTAATCATTGTGGATGAAAGCCATCGTAGTATATATAAAAAGTACCGGGCTATATTTGAATACTTTGATGGAATATTATTAGGCCTGACAGCAACACCAAAAGATGAAATTGATAAAAACACGTATGATGTTTTTGGTTTAGAAACTGGTACTCCAACGTATGCTTATGAACTTGAACAAGCTATAAAGGATGAATATCTTGTTGAGTACCATACAATTGAAACCGCTTCTAAAATTCTGGATGATGGTTTACGTTATGATGAATTATCCGATGAAGAAAAAGAACATTATGAAGACACTTTTGACGATGAACAAGGAGAAGAAATAAGTAGTGCTGCCGTAAATCAGTGGCTATTTAATGACAATACGATTGATCAAGTGTTAAATGACCTAATGGAGAATGGAATTAAGGTTGAAGGTGGTGATAAACTGGGTAAAACTATTATCTTTGCCAATAATTCAAAACACGCCCAACGTATTGTAGAAAGATTTGATCAAATTTATCCAGAATATAATAGTCATTTTGCAAGCCAAATTGATTATAGTGTGAACTATGTCCAGACTATTATTGATAATTTTTCAACGGAGAATAATTTACCGCAAATTGCAGTATCTGTGGATATGTTGGATACAGGAGTAGACATTCCTGATGTTGTCAATCTTGTGTTTTTTAAAAAGGTTCGTTCTAAATCGAAATTTTGGCAAATGATTGGCCGTGGTACCCGTCTTCGTCCGAATCTTTTCGGAATAGATCTTGATAAAAAGCATTTTTTAATATTTGATTATTTACGAAATTTTGAGTTTTTTCGAGAAAATCAAAAAGGAATTGAAGGTAAGGTCTCGGTAGGATTAACGGAGCGGATTTTCAATCTAAAGGTTGATATTATTAAAGAGCTTCAAACCTTAGATTTTCAAGAAGAGCCCTATATAAGACATCGCAACGAATTAATAGATGATGTTTTCCAAGAGATTCATCGCCTAAATGATGAAAATTTCCAAGTGAGAATGCATTTGCAATTTGTCCATAAATATAAAAACCGTTCAAATTGGCAAGCACTTAATGTTACAAATGTAAGTGAGATTCAAGAACATATTTCTCCGTTGATTATTTCTATTGTAGATGATGAACTTGCCAAACGATTTGATAGTGTAATGTACTCAATTGAACTTGCCAAGCTAACAGCAAAGAATGCTACTAGACCAATTAAAAGTGTGGTTCAAACAGCGGAGGAATTAGCTAAACTTAGTACCATTCCGCAAATTAATGCGAAGCGGGATATTCTATTGAAAGTTCAGACTGAGACATTTTGGGAAGAATCAAATATATTTGAACTTGAAGAGGTCCGGGAAGCAATTCGTGAGCTTGTTAAGTTCTTAGAAAAAGAAAAGCAAAAAGATTTTTATACGAACTTTAAAGATATATTCACTATCATTGGCAAAGAGGAACAGGAATTTTATGGGTCTAATGATTTGAAAAATTACCGTAAAAAGGTCAATCAATATTTAAAAGAACATCAAGATCAAACAGCTATTTATAAGCTGCGTCATAACAAACCATTAACACATCAAGACGTGAAAACTCTTGAAGAAATCTTGTGGGACGAGTTAGGAACACAAGAAGATTATAAAAAGGAATTCGGCGACACTCCGATTACCAAGTTAGTTAGACAAGTTATCGGATTAGATCAGCAAGCAGCAAACGAGGCATTTTCAGAATTCCTTAATGAAGAAAAACTGAATGTTCAGCAACTGAGATTTGTCAAACTTATCATCGATTATGTAGTTAAAAATGGAACACTTGAAAAGAAAGTTTTACAAGAAGATCCATTCCGTGCACTAGGAAGTGTAACTGAATTATTTAGTGATAATCTGGATAACGTACGTGGAATTGTACGGGTTATTGATATGATTAATCGTAATGTTGAGGAGTTTGAAGGGGCTTAATGAACATATAATAATTCAATTTTGCCTTAATTATTAATAGATAGTGGTGGCGGCTTAAAACTGCCACCTTTTATTAATATAAAATTGGATTATAAGAGTAAATCTTGAACAATGAATTGTTAATAATTAGTTAAAGATATAATGGATGCCTCTTTTGGGAGTTTGTTAGTAAGCGGTTTGTTAGGGGATGAATTATGAATATTTCAGTTAAAAGAATAAAGAATAGTAAATTATATAGTATAAAAATCAGTAAAATAAATTTTACTCCTTTAAAGAAATCGTATAAAGCTATAATAAAGCACAAAAATTATGAAATTGACTTGTCGCTTGTTTTAATTATTTATAAAGAACAATATGAAACAGGAAATTTTGATATTGAAGATAACGAATACCAGATTAAAATATCTGAAACTCAAAAAAAAGGGATACGTTTATATATGAAAATTCCATTAGACGGAAAAGATCTTGATTTTACTGTCGATAGAAAAGGTATTTTTAAATTAAAATGTAAAGCATCTCCGGCTATAAAGACTTTAGATGATTATAACAAAATTATAAAGAGAGTTGAGAATAGGGAAAAAGAAAAACGGTCCCAATTAAATGTTCCTTCTATAAAAATTTATTATGGTGGAGGAGTTTCTCCTAAATAATTTATTAAAGTACTACTTAAAGTAATTTAATATCCTTTTTTTTGAATCTTTATTAATCCCTTAAATAAAAGTTTATTACAGCGGAGGTTGTTATTCAAAGTAAGCAATTCTTCTTTTCTTGAATGAATACAAGATGTAAAATCAAAATATATATTAGAAATTAAAAAGGACCAACTTGGTCCTTTTTAACGTAACGGTTGTTTCTCTATAAAACTAGCTGTAATATCGCATTTGCGTCGAGTCGTATCCTTTGGTAATTTTTTTTATAGACATATTAGGGAGGGATGTATTTCTAAACCTCTTTTACAATTTCTTTAGATTTTTAAGCATTTTTATTTCCAAATACTCAATGTCATTATTAATATCAATGGTTCCCTATTATCATTTCAAAGGTCAGCATATCGAGTGGAAATTATAAATACAAGACCCTGCTTTCATTTCCATAGGGGATAAATATACGGATTAAAATTAGCAGGAAGGTACGTAAAACTGAATGTTAATTATGGGGAATGTATGCGATTTTGTTAACACCAAAAACACCTCGACGTAATATAGATATGCCAATTGTATTTACTTTATATTTTTTATAATTAAACGGCTTGTTTTCAAATTGGTTGAATTGAAATTTTTTAAAAGTGAATTTTTCATATTCAAATACCTTTATTCCTATTTCTTCAATAATTTCTACTGGCAATTTATAGTCCTGTTTCACTAAACCAAAAAAAGTGAAACCTGATTCCACACAAAAAGATAAGCAAAGACTTTTGCTTGTTTCATATGCAAAGATACCTACTATCGACCCAACGAAGCTACCAAGCATAAAGCCGAAAACCGGAACTTGAAATAACCCTTGTGATATGCTTCCTGCAATTAGAGCAAAAGATGATACCACTAAATCACGAACACAAGCATCTGCAAACTCAACTTTTGACATTCTACCAAAAGCTATACCTATTGAATTATGTATAGCGTTCATAACCAATACTGTCACCATAGACACCAAGGAAGGATTTATAGTTTTAAATGTTTCACCCAGTAATCCTGATGCAAAAGTGGCTGTAATAGCAGCTGATATTGAACCCCTCAAAAATCCTTCAACTGGAGCAGTAAGTGAAACAAAGCCTACTTTTTTTAATTGATCTTTATCAATATGGCTTTTTTCTATTAAATCCATTATTACCTTATAAATCTCTGGTGCAATTTTTAATAAGGAAGTAATTGTTGCTGCTGTTACACCCGCTTTAAGTGACTGATGCAAAACGTAATCTATTTTAATAAAATTTTCAGTTATTAATCCATATTTCTGGGGATTAAACGATTCGTCATTCATATCTTTAACGATTTGTAACGCTTCAGCCTCTGATAAGTTCTTTGAAGAAAAACCGGCTTCTTCAATAACAGCTTTTGCGTTTTCAGCAGTATTAGTGTATGCGTTTGAAACATCAGGACGTATTTCTTCATTTCTAAGTGCTTGCCAATGAGCAGCATTTTTAATACCATCATTATCAATTTGATCAGATGGAGCAACTTTTCCAACATCATTGTATTTTGGATTACTTAATTCTTTTGCAGTATCTTCAGCTGTTTTATAATATTTTGATTGCCAGCTATTAGTAGAATCGGCACTAATAATATCAATATCTTTAATCGGATTATTAGTTTTGTCAACATTAGCGTAGGTGTTCATACCACCTTTAGCTACCACATCTGTATTAAAGGTTCCCGCGTGCCAATCTTCAGCAACAAAACCTTTTACGGTTGTATCTTTTGCTTTAGTACGTTGAACAACTGATTTTGACATTTCGTTAATTGTTTTATCTATTTCTATTTGAACTTTCTTAACATAATCTATTCCGTAGTTAGTTCCAAAGTATTCACTTGAATTTTTAGTGAAATATCTATATCCTTCTTCAAATGAATTCATCATTTACTCCTCCATAAATTGACTCAACCCATTTTTAAAGAAGTCTCTAACAACAACATTATACTGTTGCTCTTTTATTTGTTTTCTTTTTTTTGCTGCGATATGAAATGATAATGGCAAAGAAGCAACAGGGAAAAATTGTAGAATGACTAGTGGGATTGCAAATAATGCATTTTCAGCAGGATTATTACTTATTCTCTTAAAGTCTTCATTCACCTTTATACAAAAGTCACAAAATGCATTATAATCATCTTTCTTAATAGAACTTTGTTCAACATATATAACACCCCTATTACCGAGCCAGCCATATTTCATACCATAATTATTATATTTTATACGGATATTAGGAATAATTTTCTGTGTAACCTTTGTTTTGCCAATAAAAATAACTTTGGTGGATGATGAAATTTGAATACTATTTTGTTCAAATTCCTTTTCAGGCCATATAGCACATTCATACTCTGCAAATTCTCCTATTAACCCTAATAATAAATTTGCATAAACTTTTTCATTTTCTCCATAAACAATAATACACGAACTTTTCGCATAGTTCATTGAATCGAAATTCATACTGCAATCACCATTCCTGTAAATCTTTATTTGAATTACTGGTCTAGAAATACCTATTTTGTACCAATAGTAGCATATTGCTTAGACTTATAGCGAGAATTTTATGGAAGCATAGTCATAATTAGTTAAGGAATAAATAACGTGGACATATCATCAAAAACACCAATAGTAGACATTTTAAATATGTCTACTATTGATGTTCATTCTGTTTTTTGACATTAACTTACCTCATAGAGGTGAATTACTTCTAAATTTTCTTGGTTTAAATTTTTCATACGGATTATATTCTTTATTTTTTTAAGAACCAAGGTATTGGAGAAAAAAACTATCTTTTTTATAAAATAGTTTCCCCTGCATTTAACTCAGTTATTGATCTGAGTTTTTGCATTATTTTTTTTGGATTTTTATGGTAATATATACTTAACAGATGTAATAAATTGGGGGTAATTAGGAGGAGTTAGGTTGATAGAAAGAATTAATCTGAAGAGTGTTGCAACTTATAATAATGATGGGGCCACGTTAGATAGTCCTAAAAAAGTAAATTTCATATACGGAAACAATGGAGCCGGTAAAACAACTATATCCGAGGTAATTAGAAAAGAGGAAGATTTTCCTAGCTGCTCAATTGAGTGGAAGAATGAAAAGATGGTTACATATGTTTACAATCGAAATTTTGTAAATGAAAATTTCTACCTTGATAATCCAATTAAAGGAATTTTTACTTTGGGTAAGGATTCCGTTGATCATCAAAATCAGATTGATGTATTGAAAGTGAAAATTCAAAAACATAAAGAAGCTGTTAGCGATTTATATGAAAAATATAAAAAGAAAACTGGAGAAAAGGACAGTTTGGTAGAAGAATATAAAATAAAGTGCTGGGATATTAAGAAAGAGGTTGATGACGAATTTAAAGATTTAATTGAGGGCTATAGAAACTCAAAAGATAAATTTATGAAAAAGTGTATAGAAGCTTCAAGGAATATGGAGAGGAAGTTAAAGTCTATAGACGAACTGAAAACAAAAAAGAAATCTTTATATGACCGGCCAATGGAGAAAGTTGATTTCTATCATTCTCTCCTATTTGATGAAGCGTTAGAAAATAGACAGGTCTTTAATCGTAAAATAATCGGTAAAGATGATGTTGATTTATCACAATTAATCACAAGGTTAAATATAAGTGACTGGGTTCAGCAGGGTTATGAAATTATAAGGAAAAATGAAGATGTTTGCCCTTTTTGCCAACAAACTCTTCCGGAACAGTTTGAAGAAAAATTAAGTAGTTACTTTGATCAGACCTACTTAGAGCTAATTGATGAACTAAACAATACTACAAACGAATATGAAGAGAAAGTGGGCTTTTTGATATCCCAAATTGATTCTCTTTCAAAACGAGATACCACTTTCATAAATATTGAGAAAGTAGAAAATCTCAGGAAATTAATTAAAGCCAAATTTGATGAGAATCTTTTGCTTATTGAGAAAAAGAAGAAGGAACCTAGTAGAGTTATTGAACTTGTTAAGATTTCAAAAACCATTAGGGAAGTCAATTTGGAGATTTTTAATGCCAATGAGAAAGTTCGGGAATACAACACTCTAATTGATAATGCTAGAAATGAAAAGGAAAATCTAAACGGTGATATTTGGCGTTTCATAGCTGAAAAGAATAAGAATGACTTTTCATTATTTAATAGAAAAAAATCAGAAATAGACAACGCATTAAGTGGGTTAGAGACAGCCAAAAATAAAAAAAACTCTTTTAAACTTCAGTTTGAAAGAGATTTAATCGAACTACAGGAAAAGACTACTAGTGTGGAGCATTCAGTGAGTGAAATTAATAAAACACTCTGTTCTTTCGGGTTTAAAAACTTCAAATTAGCAACTGCTCCTGAGAAAGGACACTATAAAATTGTTAGGGAGAATGGTGAAGAAGCAAAGGATACTTTAAGTGAAGGTGAAAAAACTTTTATTACGTTCCTCTACTTTTATCAACTTCTAAAAGGAAGTAATAGTAAAGAAGATATTAATACAGAAAAGGTTGTCGTGATTGATGATCCAATTTCGAGCTTAGATAGCAATGTCCTCTTTATGGTTAGTAGTTTAGTAAGACAAATAATGTTTGATATGAAGGAGAATAAAACAGAAATAAAGCAACTTTTTGTGCTTACTCATAACATTTATTTTCATAAGGAATTGACATTTAATAAAGGCAGGAAAAGTTTTGGTCAAGGTGGTTTTTGGATAGTTAGGAAGAGAGATAACATAACTTCTATCACTCAATATGAAGAAAATCCAATAAAGACATCATATGAACTCCTTTGGAAGGAATTGAAAACTAGGGACTCACAAAGTCTTACATCTATTCAAAATATAATGCGTAGAATTCTTGAGAATTATTTCAAATTCTTGGGTAACATTGATCTTGATAACCTTGAGGATAAATTTGAGGTTGAAGATAGACTAATGTGTCGTTCATTAATATCTTGGATAAATGATGGATCACATTATATTACAGAAGATTTGTATGTTGAGAATTATGAAGACGTTGTAGATAGATACTTCTCAGTCTTTAAAGAAATCTTCCGTATCCAGGGACAAATTGAGCATTTTAATATGATGATGGGTGAGAAAGATATAGAATATATTCACTCATCAAATGAGGTTGAGAAGGAAGAAGTTATTGAAAACATCGCTATGCAAGAAACTGCTAGTGGAAAAGAATAAAAGCATAATTCGGAACTCCTCGTCATTTTATCGTTACGATTGATGAAACCTACGCCAGAAGATACCATTGTGGATCCGACTGCTGGCTCAGCAGGATTACGCTAAATCCTGCAACTCTTAATTGATCGAAACACAATTAAAAGGCCGTCAGAATTAAAGATAAGATTTCAAACCGCTATTATCAAAAAGAAGCAATTATAACCGTTTGTTAGGCTATACAATATCTAGATATGGCTACTGGAAGCGGAAATCAATAACTGCTGTCTCACTTGTGATGTTCTCGTAAGACATAATTGGGTGAAAAATGTATTGTTCTTAGCGGATAGAACTGCTCTATTACAAGCAATGAAAAACTTCAACAAGCCCCTCCCAATTACTTGATAACAAAGATAACCCAGAATTAAGCAGGAGGGTTTCTCAACGTACCAAAATATGATGTAACCCGAAGTGGAAATAAGATTTTAGAAACGGAGCAAATTTAAATGAATATTGGATTATAAATTATCGGAACATTTTGTGAATTAATGTCTAAAATTTTTGAAAAATTAAATTTTTAATAATATATTAGGAGGGAAAAAATGCAAGATACGTCGAAAAGTGGAGTTTTGCTGCATCAAAATTTTAGAGATGCACTGATAATTGATAAATACGATTCCGAATTTCAACAGTGGAGAGGTAAGAAATTAGAACATTTAAAAAGTGAAAATAGTGAAGATGCATTGACTTGGAATGTGTTTAGGAGCTTAAGGCAAATCAATCCTGTTTTTTGGTTGCCTAGTTTATTCAAAGAATCATTTCAAAAAGAATTTTCATATTCATTAGATTCTATAGATTTACGTTTGTGGAAAAAACTTAACCCTCCGTCAAATCTTTCTGTAAAAGAAGGATTAACGGAAGTGGATATCATAATTGAATCAAACGAGTTTATATGGTGTATTGAAGCGAAATATAAGAGTGATATCAGTATAAGTACTTCAAATGATCTATCAAGAAATCAGGTGATTCGAAATATAGATGTTGGTTTAGATTATGCCAACGGTAAAGACTTTTATTTTTCACTGCTTATTTTGGATGAAAAACACTCTTTAAAAGGCTTTTCTATCACAAGTACATATAGGAATTCTTTCAATTATTTAAAGAGGGATCTTACGAATCGAATTGATTCCTTAAACAACTTGAAGGGCATCGGAATATTTACTTGGTTTGATATTCTAAAAGCCTTCGGAAAACTAACAAAGATTGGGGAAACGGAATTCGAACGATTTATATCTAAGCAAGCGGAAAATTGGTTAAGAAATAAGATTGTTAATCAGTCTGAACCAACAAATGGAGCCACTTTTGATGAAACTAGAACTTTCCGGTATTCTCTAACGAGAATATGGGATTCCAATAAAGAAAAGGTAGTATTTATCGGATTAAATCCAAGTACAGCTGACGAGGAAAAGGATGACCCAACATTAAAGAGATGTATTGATTTTGCTAAAAGATGGCATAACGGTAAATACGGGTCGCTGGAATTGGTTAATTTGTTTTCATATCGTTCAACTGATTTTGATATTTTAAGAGATTTTGATAATCCCATAGGGAAGGAAAATGATAGATACTTACTCAAGGCGGTGAGGAATGCTACTTTAGTTGTTATTGCCTGGGGAGAAAAGGGAATATATAGGAATCGACATATAGAAGTTTTAAAATTGTTTGAGGCTGCAAATATATCTGTTTATTGTTTGGATATTTTAAAGTGCGGTCAACCCAAGCATCCACTATATTCAAAAAAAGAGTTAACTCCAATACCATTTAATTTAAAAGACCTATAAAAAATTTATTAAGGTCAAGGAGTGGTCAGCTCAATTTGCTCATAAGCCGGAAAAGAATTGAGAACAGAACCTCCAGAGTTTGGAACCTTAGAAGGGCGTATTCGTAGCATAATAGAATTAAAATGAATTATTATGATGTGCAACAATGCTAACCGGAGAACTGAAAAACAGTCATTGATATTTACCTGGAAAAATAGATAATGAGGGGGGGAAATGTATGTTTGAATTTATTGATTCTTTCCAAGACTTTTTGCTTAATGTGTTTTCTGTAAAGGGGATTGATGAAAATGCTATTAAAATAACATTAGATAATAAACGAGTAGAGTATTTTTCAAATTTCATCTTAGGAGTTAGTGGAGGGCTTCTTTCTTTGATAGGGCTCGTTGCCATATTTATATCTTTAAATACCCAACATAACATTGAAAAAGCCAGAGAGGCATTACTAACATTAGATATGTTTGACTTAGAGAATGGTTTTGATTATGAAAAGCTTAATGAGATGGAATATGCTGATTGCAATAAGTATATGAAAAGACAATATGAATATAAGGTAAGAAAGTTAAAAGCTATATTATTACAATACAGACGATTAACAGCATTAAGTACCCCAACAATGATTGTTAGCATTTTAGCATTTTTGACTATGCTCTTTGTTGCAACTTTTTGGTTCATTTTATATCATACATACCAAGCTTTTGATATTACCCCAAAAGAAGATATAACATTATGGTTTATAATAATTGCAACATTATTTTTAATCTGCTTTGCATTTCTTGTTTTATTATTACCTATTTCACGGTTATTTGGTGGTCTACCAAGCCTTAAAAGCTTACTAGATGGGAATAATACCGTTCATTCTACCTTATCCTGGTTTGCGACAAGTTTAAGTATTATTGTAGTTAGAGATAAAAATGAAACATTGAACTTCAGAATACATAATATGCTGCCTTTTGAAAATATTGTTATAAAATTGGATGTGAAAATAGGTGATATGAAAGATACTATTAATACTGAGGATATTAATATTGATTATAATAGTAAATTTCTGAAAGATAAAGACTTTGCTGGATATGATAAGGAATACGCTGTAGAAGTAAATCAGAAGGATACTCAACTTGATTTCAAGAGTTTGAATAATTATAAAAGTGAAGAAAAACTAATGATAAATTTAAGTGTAATTAATAAAGGAAGCAGTAAAACGGTATACGTTAATTTTTTTGAAATAGATATAAAGACGATAATGAATGATAGTAGTAATCATCTTTATCCTTATACTGTATCGATGCTTTATGAGAATTGAGGGTTGCTTGAATAAATAGGTTCCTCTTAATTACAGATATACTTTAAGTTTAGAAATGACCCGTTCCTCTAAGGTTCGGGTCTGTTTAGTATTGTTCCTTAATTACATTGTCAGCTGTAATCTTATTGTTATGTCTGATCGTTTCAAGAAATCTATTGGCCACTGTTTTAATGCTGTATACATTAATGGAAATATCAAAAAGTAAATTACAATGTAAGTAAACAACAAAGGCTAGAGATGTATGCTGAAAATTACGAACTATTTTTAAAAAGATTATTTTATAGTACTTTTAAGTAACTCCAGATGTATTACTAAGCTTTTCTTAATGTAATAACGTCGAAGGTTATGATTTCTTATCTTCAAATTATTTGATTTTAATTCCAAGTCAAGTTACCAATTCTTTAGAAATATCTTAGAATTGGGAGGAATATCGTCGATTCTCCGGATGTTTAACTTAATTCGAGCAGACCACTTGCTCACCATCTTGCTCACACATTTGCTAACATAATTATTTCATTGAGCTTTATTTATTTTACTGAGCTGATATAAAGACCTTACAAAACCTTGAGAAATCAACCTTCTTTATACTTATTTAATGCAGTTAAACCAGTTTGATTATATGAAACAAAATTGAAAGGGAAGGGGTCGTGGGTTCGAATCCCTCACAGGTCACTAAAACAGAACCTTGTTATCCCTTTTGGTATCAAGGTTTTTTCGATGTAACAGGATATTTATTTTGAAGTAATACTGGTGAATTGGTGGCAAATTGGTGGAAAAAATATTCGATAAACCAAAAGAGTTTTTTGTTCTAATTGATTCGAAAAATCACATTCACACACTTTTTTTCTAGTTTATTTCTTTAAAGTCTAATATGTTGTCAAACTGTTCTGCTGCTTTTTCATCAGCGCTTTCAAGTGCATGACCGTATAGATCCATGGTTGTTCATATTTTTGAATGCCCCAGCCTAGCACTAATTGTTTTCATATGGACACCTTGGTTTATTAGTAAGGTAGCTGATGTATGTCTTAATTCATGAAATGTTATCTCCTGATTTACTTTTAGAAGTGAAAAGGCATTTTCAAGCCATTACAAAAAATATGAAAGATGAAAGGGATATATACCGCAAAGGGGAGCTTTACCACAGCATCCCCAAGATTGAATATTACCTTGATTTTCTTTTCGATTATGAAGAATAATCGCCAAGCTGTTAGATACTGAATATGTAAATATAAGGAATAAAATGAAATTTATATGCACTTGTAGTGAAGAAAATCTAATGTCCTATGATTCATTCAAGAATGGAACAGCTGGATGTGATAAATGCTCACTAAAAAAAATTAGTGGAATCTAATACCAAAAGCATTGAAGAGATTAGAAAATTTCTGGAGAAGGAAATTGTCAAAAACGGAACAACTATCGGGGCAGAGCGATTAAGCCTTGCTCTTGTTTTAATTTAAGAGGAAACAATAATGCCATATAAAGTACATTGTAAAAACCGTCAATTTGATTTTCATTACCCAACAAAAGAATATGATGAATGCTTTAGCTGCGGTGGTGGCATTAAGTATTTGTTTACACCGAAGTAGTAATGGCGGTTGCTCCAGGTAGTCAAATGATGTATCAAGTAACAATTGCTGATACAGATTTAATAAAGTGTTAAAGGGATTATGAATGTTCCTTCTTAACTTAACGGGGAAAAGTTGAGGAAAGGAGGTTTGCTTTGCAACCTCCTCTTCTTGTATTAAGTAGTCAATTTTTTTGAATAATAATTTGTGATTATTTACAATTGCAATTATCTGTATATTTATTTATTTTTGGTACCCATCTACCATTTTTCGTTATAAATGTTATATGATTTGTTCCACATTTTGTACAGAAACGTCTTGTTCTTTTTTTAAAGTTTTTTATATCATCCAAATACCATTTACCTAATATAACCGATTGATTATATCCTCTGACCCAATTTGTTCCTTTTATTCCAATATTATTTATTTTTATCTTTATTTGATTATATGCTTGCTCATTATTTTTCGATCCATGGTGAGGAGCGGTTATAATCATTGAATCCTTAAATACTGCCTTATTTGTTTCACCTGCTTCTAAATTGGAATCTGACGTAAATAAAACTGGCGGAGTTCGCTTATTATTCCAGCGTGAACTGAAAACCAAACTTCTTTGATTTACTACTGATAAGTTGTATTGTTGTATTAACGCTAAAATTACATGATAAGCCGATTTAAATACTTTTAATTTAAAAACCTCTTTTGAATTTAAAGGAATTAGCGGGTCATCAAAGTGTATTTTTAAAGGAGTATCTCTTTGATAATTAAACCATCGAATCTCAATTTTTTTGGCTAGTGCTAATTGGGCTATTCTAATGATAACAGTATAATGACCTATCAGCTTGATAAAGATTTCAGCTTGTTTTTCAGATAATGTAGTGCGCTTACTAAGAAAGTATGCTGCTCTTTGTTTTTCGAAAAAATGATATGGTAAAGCACGAAAGGGGAAGTAGTACCGTAAACCAAATAGATAATAATTACCGAGTAAGTTCAGTTGTAGTTTGTCACTTTCCAACTCATCTTCAAGTTTTTCAAAATCTAAACCTAGTTCACTAACTAAGTCTTCGAAATTTTCATCCTCTTTTATATTAATTTCAGACATTGCTTCTATTAAATTGTCGGTTAGGTTATGAGGAGTATTTTTTATAACATAGGTTAAGAGGTTACCCCATTCCGCGGGCAACCAGATTTGGTTTGGCTGAACTTTTCTTAGCAAGTTTAATATTCCTATAGCATGATCACTATCAGCGTGAGTACAAACTACTACATCTAGTTTGGGTGGATTTTTCATCTTATCAAAAATTTTACTTAGTTCACTGTAGTCTCCACCATCTATCAATACCCTCCTTACCTTACCATAGACTTTTGTTTTAAGTAAAAATGCATCTCCGTTTTTTAGTTTGAAAGCAGTAAATGTAGACATGTTTCAACTCCCTTAAGTCTATAAAAAATTGCTGTCTAATTAACGTTAAACGATTATAAATCTATTTTACTAGAAAATATCGCCAAGAGATAGAGATGTATAAACTTAGTATATATTAATCGTATTGCCTTAGCCCCTTACCGTTTATCCAACTGGAATATGCGTTATTTAGTTGGTTCAAAACTATAATAATTATTTAGTAATTAGTGATGCAATAAATGAGGTTTACTAACGGTTATAATTGACAAATTTAAAATAAATCCTTATGGTAATTCCATTAAGTGGAAAGGAGAATTTAAATGCTATTAGTTAATAAAGGTATGTCTGTTGGAATGTCATACGAAGAGTTGAAATCAAGTAAAACTTCGTTGGGTTCTACCCTGTTAAGTTTATTGTACAGTGTTGAAAAATCCTGGGAAAACGGATCAAATGAAAAAAACATGGATGAGGATGTTGTTAAATTAAAGCCCGTAAACCAGGGACTTGTTAAGGAAGCTTACCATGCTTTGTATCATGATCTCCACGGCTTAGCTGTTCAGATAGATTTGATTCAGTCATTATTTGATAATCGAAGCCAGTTTGCCAAACATAAACATTTTTTATATGTTGCAGAAGCAATAGAAAAATATTTCGCTAATATACGTTCAATTTACGACTTTATTGCAAAAGTATTAAGATTAGCAGTAGATCAACGAAACATTGGAAAACTCAACTTAGATTCTTTTAATAGTCTTGTTGAATCAATTGAGAAGAAAAAAAACACCGATAAGTTACCTGAAGCTTTGATGAAAATACTATCATCCTATAAAGAAACATTTAAGGTTGCACGGGGAATCCGTGATGCCATTCTACATAACGGTAAAGAAATCAACGTAATGACAAAAGATGATGGCTATTATATAAGTCGCTTTTCTGTTGAACGCGGTGGATATGGAGAGTATGAACCTGCTTTACCTTTTCTTTCAGCCATTACAAAAGAGATGCTTATTATGGGGGAAGAAATAGGTGAATTGATTTATGAGGAATACAGAAATATGTATGGTGCTTTTCCCTTCTGGAGAGTGGCTCTAGAGGGAGTTTGCATTCCAACTTTTATTACATTCCTTAATCTATTTGAAGAAACATTGTAAATAGATCTCCTTTTTCTGTCTCTGCCATGAATGTAAAGAAGGTAGCCAACAGGACTTTTGAAGAGCCAGAAATACCTAAATAACATAGGAAAAATCACTATTCTTCATATCTGCTTCAAATCCAATAAAAAATTAAAAAGGTTTCGGGAACTTTCCGAAACCTTTTTGTCTACAAATTGGAGCTCTATAAGATAGAACATATATGTTATTACCTTTCACAAGCATAGTTGTCTTTATCGCGGTCCATACTTGGTACATAAGCAGGATGTCCAGCTGGAACGCCGTTTGGATATGTACCTCGTAAATCGGTACAGTTTGCGAAATCTTCCCTTTCTCCTGACGATGTAGAAGCAGTTGATTGATTCGAATTTTCTTTTGCGGTAGAGGTAGAAGTATCTTTACTTGCAAGTTGAGTATTTAAACTATCAACTTCGTTTTGCAAACTTGTATTTTTAGTTGTTAGATCACTAATCTGTTTATTTAATGAATCTTTTTCTGATGAGAATGCCTTTTTTTCTTCTTCTAATGTTTTTAAATTATTTTCATATTCGGTAATATTAGAAGCTGTTTCTTTAATTTCTGACTCAAGAACCGTAATTTGTTTTTCAAGCTTCGTATTTTCTAATTTTAAAGTATTATTCTCAGCTGTTAACTTTGTATTTTGTTCTATTTCATCATCAAGTTTAGCTTGAACTCCTGTATCCAAAAACGATATTCCAACAATAAAAAATATTATTCCAACAATGAGCGAAGGATAAAAAATCTTTTTAGATAGTGTTCTTTCTTTGTTCTTCATCTTTTTGATAAAATGGTAAATGAGGTAAAGAAAGGCATATAAAATAGCAAGAAAACCTAATAGTGATGGCTGGCATAACTAACACTCCCTTAAATATAATCATTGCTAAAGACTAAGTTTTATTTTTATGGATAAATCTCGATATTAATTCTTTAAATTCTGAAATAAACAGGCACTTATTTTTTAAAACTTACTTCCCGGTAGTATATATCTATTATTCTGCAAAAGATTTCAAATTCCTGTTTAAATGTTACGATGGACGTTACCATATCACCAGATATTTTTATTTATAAATTGATTTTGTAATTGCAATTAATAGTGTAGGGGTTTTAAGAATTCCTTTTAATTACTTAATTTCCTGATTAAAGACGTAGCATATTCCGTAACTTGTTCAATTATTGATCTGATAATTCAGAAAAACTTTTGGGATTTTTACATATATCCTTTTAGGGTGTACTAGGGTTTTCTTATTAATAGATAGTGTCTTATCTCGTGAACATCGCTGAGTAATGGAATTTTAAATCATATCATATCTCAATTTTTTTTGATTTAAGGCCTTCATATAGAAGGTCTTTTCTCTATTTACTTGAATCACGGCTTGTTCGAACTGTGCTCTAAAAGTATGCAAGTTGCTCATATTTTTCTGTTAAAACTCGATCACAGTTTATGTCAACTTTACATGAACTAATAGTGCGTAAGCGTCATAAGAAGAACGCCAATTGGCGGCCTTTTAAATGTATGATTCTTCATATTTATCGTACATTGGAGAAAGTAGAAGTGGACTCTGTCAAAACTATAAAGCATATACAAATTCAGTAAGAAAAGCTGCCTAGATATAGTAGCTACTTTTTTTAGCCATCGACATATTTAGATAAGATTTTTGTTTGCATGTAATAATATACTATTCTTGTATTCAAGTGTGGGGGTAAAAGTCTAAATGAGTGAACTGGTAGTTGAAAAAGAGAATAATGAGACTGTAGCTTATGTAGTAGATCGATTTATACTGGCAAAACTAGAATATAATCAAATTCTAGAACTTTCACATACATTGAAGTCTGCATTTGGTGTAAGTTCAGAAGATGAAGCAGAAACGTTGGTTAAGAATTATTTACGATCAATTGGATATGTTTCAACGGTAGACTAATATCTACCTTTTTTTTATTTCTAAATTATTGAAGATATACTGTAAAGCATATTATTTACTGGGAATAAAGCTAGCTTTCATTAACATATTCAACTAACGGGTGCGTTCAGCTAGTCCTGTTGCTTTTGGTTGATAAATACCGGATAGGTCTATCAAAAAAAAACTGGGTAGATGTTGTTAAAAAGATGGCCATTAATGACAGCAAGCCAATGTTACTCAATCCAAAAATAAAATTATTTCTCGTCCAATATAAACTAATCAGAACGATTGCCTGCACGAGGAAAACAAACCGAAGGCGCCCCATAGCATTGTAGCTGGCAATTTTACCAGCGAGTATGTTGCTGAAAAATAAATCCGTAGCCAAACAAGATCAAACTGTTTGAACCGCTTGGTGCTTCCATTCCTTTCAGGATAGGAACAAGATACGTATAAACAGCATACGCCACACCAAATCCAAGAGATGGAATAAAAGCCCGTGGGTGTGTTAACAAAGTAAATTGATCACGCATCGAACTGCGAATTGTACTGTGCATAGTAGGGCAATACGCAGTCCGATGCCAAAAACGAAATTCCACCGAGAAAAGACATTAACAGGAAGGTTGCATTCCAGTCGTACCATTCAGCGATGACAGTGCCTATTGTTACTCCAATCACGTTTGCAAGAGTAAAGCCACGAATGATATGGCAAGTGAAATTAAAACTCCTGTTACAATCGCAATCATCATCCGAAAAGCAAGTAGCATGATCTAGCTCGTCGAAATCACGCACAAAGCATTTAGGATAATGAACGAACCTATCAAAAACAACATCCATTTACTCTTTGGAAAATGGCTTGTTGCCGACATCACGAGTGGTGTGGCAATGGCAAACACAATCGAAGTGACAAAGACAGAACTTGAAAAAGAATTTCAAAAGACTAATAAGGAAGTGGAGAAACATGGAAAAGAGGTTAAAAAAGTGAAAACTTAAACTGTGGCTGCTGAACCAATGACAAAAGAAGAGGTGGATGCGATAGATATCACTATAGATAAAGCAGATCATCATCAACAGAAAAAGTACAATAATAAGAATATCAATTAGTGAATTTTTTTCTCAACTGTTTTTTACGTTGAGGAATTACAGCTTAAGAACGACTGACATCTAGATAAAAAAATTCCAAAAGAATAAAAAATTGGGAAGATTATTTGTGAAACATGGTAGAATAATATTCTAGTAAAAATGTCATAGGAGGAATTTAACAATGAAAAAATACTTAATGGCAGCAAGTGCCTTTTTAGGGGTACTATGTCTCATCTTGGTTAGCGGAGCCTTGAGGGTTTCAGCAAACGTTGGACAGGATTCCATGCAAGCAGCAAAGCCCATTAATGTAAATGCTGTTAATCATGCAATCCTTAATGGAGATAATGAAGATTATGAAGATTATTGGAAATTCACGCTGACAAAACCGGGTCAAGTCACCCTTAACATGAATAACTATTCGGGATATTCATGGGATTTTGAAATCCTAGATGGTGATGGAAATGAGTTTACAGGTGGAACAACAGATAACAGTAATAAAGCCATGGGTGTGACGGTAAGGAAAGTAGGGTTGCCAGCTGGTACTTATTACGTACATATTGAGGATGATTGGAATTCTTATAACGAAACCTATTATTTTGCTGTTAATTTTGCAGAAAATGCAAATGTGGAATACGAATTCAACGATAGTTCAAGTGCAGCAAATAAAATTAAACTAAATTCACCTTACATGGGTGAGATACAAAAATATGATGATGAGGATTATTATAGATTCACCCTTCCTGAAAGTGGAGCTGTCACTCTCAATATGAGTCAAAAAACTGGTATCCAATGGAATGCGAGTATTTTAACTTTAGAGGGTGAAGTGCTTAGTGAGTTTACGACAGATGATTCTTCGAACGTCACAAAACCGACGGAACGGACGGTCGGGCTACCTAAAGGAGATTACTTAATCCATATTGAAAACAATTGGCATTATAATTCAACTTACCAGCCTTATGCCTTTACCGTGAAGTTTGCAAAGTCAACTACCTATGAAAAAGAATTCAATAACAACGCCCAGCAGGCAAACAGTATTGGGTTGGGCAAAAACTATTATGGGAATCTCCAAGATAACAATGACACTGATTATTTTACGTTTTACCTATCAAAACCATCAAGTGTATCTCTAGAGATGGGAAGGAAGCCATCTGTTAGTTGGTATATGAGCCTCTATAATTCAAACGGTGATGAAGTGGGATCCTTTAATACGAAGGATGACCAGTTTGCAAAGGGTATAGAATCGAAGAGGTATTCCCTTCCTGCAGGGCGGTACTATATATCGGTGAGTGATTATTATTCAAACACTACTAATTATAAATACCAACTGGCTGTAAAAGTTCAAACGCCGTCTATTAGCAGTAAGTCGGTACAAATAACAAATTATGTAGGCAAATCGGATAGCGTGAAAGTGAGTGCCTTGACTAAAGGCGATGTAGTGAAGTTGTTCGATTCGAAAGGAAAGCTATTTGCTACATCTAAACCAGTTTCAGGTTCCTCTACAACTTTTAACATCAAACAATTAGGAAAGAATGCCGGTTTTATCTATGTGTCAAACACCCGAAGTGGAATGCTTGAGAGTTCTAGAGTAAAAGTGTCGTTTAAAGCAGAACCGAAGACACCTAAGCCAAGCGCTTCCAACATTACGATTAAGAATAATAAGGGTAAGTCAGATACAGTAGTAGTCAAAGGATTAAAAAAAAGCGATGTTGTAAAACTCTATTCATCCTCCGGGAAGTATCTATCTAGTAAAACATCCACTTCTTCCTCTGCAACCATTACGGTTAAGCAGTTAGGTAAGGGCTCAGGTTCTGTTTATGTAACAGTGACACGCCATGGAATGAATGAAAGCGACAAAGTGAAGAAAACATTCAAAGCAGAATAATGCATATTAGAGTTGGGACAGTTTAATTAAAGAAAAGGGGGCGGCACTCAAATTGAGAGCCGTCTTTTTAGTATAAAGAAGGGAATTAGTCATTCTTAAATAGAATGGAAAATTTGCATTGGAATTTTGGATTATCTCATTTTTTTCGTCTCATAAGTTAAGATTACTCTTAATATATAGGCTATTTATTTTGGGATTTTAATGTAAGATTTTTGAATGACCGTTAATGTGGATTATTTCCAGAAACAATGCTGTTATTTGTAAAATACATACTCTAAGAAGGGACGCTTATGACTAAAAAAACGCAACTAGCTTTGATGTTTCTCTTAATACCTCTGGCAATATCAATTGTTTTTGGTTTTCGGAAGCCTCAATTTTACGAACCAAATGATTCGCCGGCACCAGTTGATCTAAAGTAATCATTTCAAGTTGCTTGCTGAATAGAATGATGTTTCGAAAGCATCCTCATCACCTCAAGTTTTAATAGTTCTATTTTAAAACAAAAAAGACTGTAGGCAAAAGGAGTTCTATCTAAAATTTTAAACATAGTTGATTGGAACGGAAGGTACGAGACTCCTGCGGGAATAGCGAGTCCAAGGGAGACCCCACAGGCGCAAGTGCGCCGAGGAGGCTCCCGGACCGCCCGCGGAAAGCGAGTGCCTGAAGTGGAAATCAACGTCTAAATTTGTACAAGCAAAAAAAACTGTAGCCAAATTCGATTTCCATTTTTGTTTCTGTATTTTTTAGCTCATAAATTCCATATTATATATTAAGTTTTTATCAACCTAGTACAGTGTGATTTCTAATAACTGGATTAATATTGGATTTAACATCTTCTCCAACAAATGCTTTCCAAATATTCAATTTTAAAAGGTCACTGAGGTTATAAAAAACTTCATTTTTTGTTATTGATAGGTTTTTGTATTACTTAATCTATATATTCTTAGGCAGCAAGGCTCATTATCTTGTGAATTTTAAAGGAAGTCTTTTCACTCCAAAAACGAACGGACTTGGAATCGCCTCCAGCTCAGTCCCTTTTACACCTTCCAATTTTGCAAATGTACTTAATAGTATCACGAGAGCTACTTCTGCTTCTAGACGTGCAAGCGGGGCACCTAAACAAAAATGAATACCAAACCCGAAACTCAAATGAGGATTTAATTTCCTTTCTAACGTGAACCGATTAGGTTCTGCAAACTTTTGTTCATCCCGGTTTGCCGAAGCGACCCAGCAAATTACTTGTTCCCCCTTTTGGATTGTTTTGCCCCCAACTTTGACATGTTCCTTTGCAACACGGCCAATTGCCTGTATTGGAGGATAAAAGCGTAGTGTTTCTTCTACCAATTTTGGTATTAAAGGCAGATTTGTCCTAGCTTGTTCTTGAATGTTTTTATCTTCTGTCATATAGCGTACGGCATTTGTAATCAAATTAGTTGTTGTTTCATTTCCCGCCACTAATAATAAAACACAGAAAGATAGTACCTCTTCTTCTGTTAATTTTGCCCCATCAATTTTTGCTGCTAATAATAGCGAAATTAAATCTTCTTCAGGATTAACTTTTCTCTCTAAAATTATTTTTTTGAAATATTCTTTAAGAAACTCACTTCCTTCCTTGCGTTTTTGTGCCATTATTTGGAAGGCTTCATTTGAATTATCTTTTGCGCCTGCCACGAGAACATCAGAATAGGTTTTAAAAAGATCCCGATCCTTAGAAGGGACCCCCAATAATTCGGCAATTATTATGACAGGCAACGGACCAGCTAGGTTATGAACGAGATCCATAGTCCCCTTCTCATTAACTTGATCGAGAAGGTAAAGTGTCACCTCTTCGATTTTATTTTTTAAATCCTTCACTGCTTTAGGAGTGAATGCCTTGTTCACTAAGTTTCTCATTTTCGTGTGTCTAGGAGGGTCCATTGTCAAAATGCTTCCTTGAAGAGTTCCAGACCCTCGTTCCGATGAAAACAGTTTTGGATTTTTTAGAATATAATGAACGTCTTCATATCGAAACACATCCCAGCAGCTTCGAGCCTCATCGTACCTTACAGGAGTATTTTGTCGTAAACTATTAAAGATTGGAAAAGGAAATAATTGATCTGCGTTCGAAGCAATTTCGCTCATGGGGATGAGATTAGCATACTGCTCCACTGCGCTTGTTGATTTGCGTTCTTGTGTCATGGTTTCATCTCTCCTTTTATTGTGACTAATATTCATACAGAATATAGTCATGAACCGGTTCATTAACTAAGATAACAAACTCGAAATTTGGTTTCAATTGACATAAATTGAGATATTTTTCAATGAGAAGAAAGTAATAACTCGGAAAATTTGATTCACCACCTATTGAAATACTCTTTTGAGTTTCATAGCTTCTCGTTTAAGGTCATGCCGCTACCCCAAGTCATGCCAGCAGTGTAACTATATTTACTGCACCCTTATCCACTAATATTTTAAGTCTGCTGCTGAAGTTTTTACCTTAAGCAATGGGTGGGTTTCTGAAAAGGGTGTTTCAATCTACTGATGCTGGGTACAGTTAAGGGAAATTTCATAACTATCGGGCAGAAAGGAAGTCCTATAAATTGGATTTAATGGTCGGAGGGGAGTATCAGCTGGAATGGTTCTCCTTTCCTAATAGCCCCCATCGTCCAAGTTATCCTGAAGCAAGAGGACTTAGACATCTTGCCTTTGAAGTGGAAAATATTCATCAAGCGATTGAAGAGTTAGAAAGAGAAAATATTCTAGTCGAACCCATCCGTGTTGATGAGTTAACAGGAAAAAGGTTTACTTTTTTTGGTGATCCGGATGATCTGCCTCTTGGAATATATGAACAGTAGAAATTACAGGCTTGGCTAGGAAAATGCGTGAAAATTTAAGACATGAAGTTTTTTGGGAGGTAAAACTTGGTTGAATTCAAAAGCTGAAAAGCGGTTGAAATGCAATATCGCTACACTAGTGTTATTCGGAAGATTCACGATTCCAGCACTATTGAAAAAGGTTATTGACCCTACAATAAAAGGTGGAAAGGGGGCAGTATTTAGGTTAGGTTAGGCAGTCTTCTCCATTAATATTGTTTGCATTCCCGATATTTCTTTAAGATCCCAACGGTCCACTTTATCCAAGTAGGGCTTCTTTTATTTTTCAGAAACATAAAAAGGGCTGTTAGGGAAGCTTCATAAGATATAAAAAAGGAGGTACAAGCATTGAAAGAAAAAATAATTAACGCGGAAAATAACCGTTTCCGCTTAGTAACAGGTACATTTCCTGATAAAGAAACCGCCTAATGGCTGAAGAGCTGAAAATTCGTTATGGCTGGATTGTCTATATAATTCCGGAACAAAGTGAAAAAGACTGGAATTAAAATTAGTTAACTACCAAAAGGATTTGATGAAATAGGGAAATTAGTAGAGAGGATGACTGAATTGAAATTACAAGATATAAAAGGATCTTATGATGTAATCATTAGCCTAGGCAGTTGGTGTGGACCTTCTCTTAATTTAAGGCGGCATAATTTGAGGCGGTTTTCGTTTCCTCTTGATTGGGTTGTATCTAACTCACTCCCGGATGTAAGCAGATTATTGAAGAACAGATTTGTCGGATTTATGGACTTAAACAATATGAAGCAGGTAGATGGCATCGCTTCTTATCTTGATGATGGAGATGCGGTTTTTTCTGATGAAGGCGGTAAGCAGCAAGACGCCTATTTTATCCAAGATACCTATTATAATATTATTTCAGTCCATGATTTCCCAATAATACCTAATCAAGATTGGACTCATCTTTACCCTGCTTACAAAGAAAAACTTAATTACCGAATAAATAAGTTTATTGAAATAATTTCAAATAGCAAATCCGTCTTATTTGTTAGATGGGGGGCAGTTTCGGTTCACGGTGCAGTTGAATTGCAATCCGTCTTGTCCGAAATGATACCGGGGAAATTTAATATCCTCTTCCTTGATCCACTAGCGGGGTTAAAAGGTGTTAATGAAATCGACTGGGGAATCAAAGGCATTTGTACAGTGCAAGTACCCAGTGATGGTCCTAATGATGATTCAATGTGGGATTATGTTTATAATGGGCTAACCTTAACAAACACATATTCTTAGTAGTGATTTCACGTCTTTTATTGCAAACGTTTAAATTTGGTGAAGCATTAATGGATTGAGAATAAGTCTTTTTCCTTTATTTGAAGGATGGAACAAAAGAGTTATTTTTACGGAAGAAGAAAATTGTATCTTAAGAGTTAAAGGACACTCATTATTCTAAAAGAGTGTTTTTTTGTGCAGCAATCCACTGAATTATCTAAATTTTCCAAAATTACATTTGACCCAAATGGGACAGCTGATTTAGAATTGATATGTATATGAAATAATGTTTTGTATACAAAACATTAATGGAGGGGGAATATAGTTAGATAGTGAATTAAGTGTAAAAAATATTTGATTTAGGGAGGTAAGTAATATGTTTAAGAAAAAATTGGCGTTCGTTCTGATTTGTTTGGTGTTAATAGTTTCTGCATGCGGTCCAAGTGACGAAACAACTACAGAAAATAAAGGAAGTTCCGGAGGAAAAGCGGTTAAGCTTACTTTTACGGAACCTGCACGGTTATTGTCAGTTGCCCCATTGTATGTAGCCATCGAGCAAGGCTTTTTTGAAAAAGAAGGAATTGAAGCAGAGATTGTATCTGGTGGCGGAGGAGCACAAGTAATTGCTTCTGTATTATCAGGTGAAGCTCAGTTTGCGGTCTCGGGTCCTCGAAGTATGTTTACTCCTCTTGATAAAGGTGAAGAATTAATGGCGATTCAATCTTTAAATTCAGCGCTAACCTATCAAATTACTCTTTCTAAACAATATCAAAAGAAAAAGAATGTTTCTAAAGACTCATCATTTGAAGATAGAGTGGCTTCATTGAATGGCGCAACTATTGGTACAAATCTTGTCGGTGATTCTGGAGACGTATACACCCGCTATTTAATGCAAATGCATGGTGTTGACCCCGATACGCTTAAAACTGTCAAATTGGCAGGAGATGGATCGAAGATTGGCGGTATGCAGGAGGGGATTGTTGACGGTGGTATAGCATCGCCTCCAATGGGTTTACAGGCGGAAAGTAAAGATGTTGGTGAGATCGTAATCAATACAAGTGAAGAGCCAATGTATGGCAATATGGTCTGGGAAGCTGTTTTTGCTAAAAAGGAATATTTAGAAAAAAATCAGGAAACATCTTTGAAAGTAGTTCGGGCAATAGGGAAAGGTATGGAATTCACACGTAATAATCCAAGAGAGGCAGCCGAATCAATCGTATCTTATTTTGATGGAATTGATGTTGATATCCTAGAGGAATCACTAATCGGATTGAAAAACACTTTTAAAGGCTATGGGGAAATGAATCAAGAAGCTTGGGATAATGCCCAGGATCCATTAGTTGAATTCGGCAAGTTGTCAGGCGTTTCTACTAAACAGGATACTACTGAAGATGTTATTTGGACAAATAGTTATATAGAAGAAGCATTTAAAAAATAATTAGATAGAAAGGAGATGATAGGTAAGATGGAAAATGCACAACTGGAAAATTTCAAATTGTCTACTCGTTTTTTAGATGTTACTTACGTAAACAATAAAACTGGTGCAGAAGTGATTGCCCTGCAGAATATAAACTTGAATATCAAAGATGGTGAATTTATATGTATAGTTGGGCCGAGCGGCTGTGGAAAAACCACTTTTTTAAATACTGTAGTTGGATTACTTAAGCCAAGTAAGGGAGAAATTCTATTAGATCAGCAAAAAATTGATGGTCCCGGTAAGGACAGGGCAATGGTTTTTCAAAACCCGAGTCTGTTACCTTGGAGAACAGTATTGGAAAATGTTCTCTATGGAGTTGAACTGTTAAAGCAAATAACGGCAGAGAAAAAGAAAGAGGCGAAGGAATTTATTGAAATGGTCGGTTTAAAAGGTTATGAAAATCATTATCCCCACGAATTATCAGGGGGGATGCAGCAAAGGGTAAACTTGGCTCGAGCATTAACGGTAAACCCGTCCTTAATATTACTGGATGAACCATTTTCGGCATTGGACGCACAAACCAGGGAGTTTATGCAAGGTGAGTTACTTAGAATATGGGATGAGACAAAAAAGACAAGTCTTTTTATTACACACCAAATTGATGAAGCTGTATTTTTAGCTGATAGAGTTTTTGTTTTTGGAGCAAGACCAGGACGTGTAGTGGAGGTTGTTGATGTTGATATACCTAGACCGAGAGATCTTCATGTGAAGCGCAGCCCGGAATTTTTAGAGTTTGTAGACCATATATGGTCCATTATTGAACAGGAGTCTTCAAAACAAGGTTTCGATAATAAAGAAAAATGATATAGTGAAAGGAGAATAATATGGCGAAGAGTACGATCCAACTTACACAAACAAAGCACAAGATAAAAAAGGCGAAGAAAATAAAAAAAGAAAAAAAAACATTTTTTATCAGTGTTGCATCTGTTTTAATATTCCTGTTGCTTTGGGAAGTTGCCTCTCAAAACGAATGGATAAATCCATTGTTCATTAGCTCACCAGTTGAAATTGCACAAGCGGCAGTTTTAATGGTCCAAGAAGTATCTTTTTGGGAAAATATGAAAGTGAGTGGTTACGAATTTGTTTCAGGCTTTGTTTTAGCAATACTGATTGGAATACCACTTGGTGTGTTATCTGGCTGGAATTCTAACTTTAATGCAGTAGTTAACCCTTTCATTTCAGGATTATATGTAACGCCTAAAGTCGCACTTTTACCAGTGATCATAATTGCATTTGGAATAGGACCAGCATCAAAAATTGTTATAGTATTTTTGATGGCCTTCTTTCCAATAGTGATGAGCGCACAAAAAGCTATGTTAACATTAGATCAAAACTTAATAAAAGCAGCAAGAACATTTAATGCAAGTGAATTTCAAATCTTTAAAACAATTGCTTTGCCTTCGACGGTACCTTTCCTTTTAAACGGTATTCGCTTAGGTATAGGCCAAGGATTAATTGCTGTAGTTGTAGGTGAATTATTCGCTTCGACAGCTGGTATCGGATATCAATTGACAAGCAATGGTCAAAATCTACAAACAGACCGTATGTTTGTTGGAGTGTTAGTCATTACGATAACGGGAATCATTCTTACTTCATTATTAGGCATTATTGAAAGACGCTTTTCTTCTTGGAAACCAGAAAATAGTTAATTAAATTAATTATGCACGCTGTAGCCAAACTCAATGAAAATCGAGATTGGCTACAGTTTTTTTATTAAAAAACCTTCCAGTTGATTTCAGAAATCCGCTCCCTTTCCGCCGACTGTCTGCCAAGCCTCCTTTCCGCAAGCGGCTGCGGTGTCTCGGCTGGCCACTAATTCGGCAGGAGTGCCGCAAATTTCTTCAATCCAATAAGGATTACAGTGAAAAAACATTAAGGATAATCAAGTCTTGTTTAAAAATTTAGGTAGATAGGGTTTGTACAATTTGAACTTTGCCTCCAGGCACTCGCTTTCCGCGGGCGGTCGACCCTGGGTACGCTTTTTCCGCTGGAGTCTCGCACAGCCTCTCAATCAACTTTGTTTTAACTTTTTATATAAAACCCTAGTGTTTAGCATGCATTTCTAACCTGATCGATCTTTAAAGGAAGATTTCCTATTCAATCCCATATGGCAAAGATTTCTTCACAGATGATTACATCTCGGGAATGTAATCTTATTCGTATTTTACTGTTCCACTTCACAGTGAGATAGAAAATTTATTGAAGTTCTCCCGTATCCATGATACCTTCAGTTTATAGTGAATGGTCATGGGAGGAATAGGTTTTGAACACTAAGGCATTTATATTGGCATCAATTACAGTTATTATTTGGGGATCTACATTCGCTGCTATTCGTGCAAGCTTGCATGGCGGGTATTCAGCTGGCCATTTGGTACTTGTTCGTTATCTTATAGCATCAGGGATTTTTGTCCTTTATGCTCTATGGCCTGGGGTGAAATTTCGACTCCCGAAAAAAGCGGATTTGTTGAGGATATCGATCCTTGCATTTATTGGAATTAGTATTTACCATATTGGGGTGACATTCGGGGAACAAACTGTTTCGGCGGGAACGGCTGGAATGCTGATTGGTTCAGCACCTGTCTTCATAGCGATCATTGCTGCTTTCGTCTTAAAAGAACGCCTCGGCCTATTCGGATGGATCGGTTTAGGAATAGGGTTCACAGGAATCACCTTAATAACTTTAGGTACTGCAGGCCCTTCCCTGAATATTTCTGAAGGAGCCTTTTTAGTGCTGATGTCGGCTATTGCTTCTGCAGTGTTTTTTGTTTTCCAAAAGCCACTGTTCAGCCGTTATAATCCGATTGAATTGACAGCATATTTCACATGGATTGGTACAATTCCCTTTTTTATATTTTTTCCTGGGCTATTTCAAGAAATTCAACATGCAACGATGGAAGGTCATTTATCAGCGGTTTTTGTTGGTGTTTTCCCTGCGGCCATCGGTTACGTAACTTGGGCAGTTGCACTATCATTAGGAAAAGCCAGCTCCGTATCCAGTCTGTTATACATTGAGCCTGTAATTGCCATTTTTGTCGCTTGGGTTTGGCTGCAGGAGGTCCCTAGTACCCTTTCAGTCATTGGCGGCGCTATTGCTATATTTGGGGTTCTTGTCGTTAATGGGTTCGGAAAGTATATATCGGTGATGAAAAAAGCAGCATGAAAGATGCTTAAACAGACTAGTATAATCGCAGCATTCTTGAATCATCATGGAGGATGTATGACTAAACACAAAGGGGAGGCACCCAAAAAAGGAATTCACCCAGGTTGATGAGGTCAATCAGATACACCTGGGGAATTGGATTTTTCCGCCTTTCTGAAATTAAATCTTTTTTTAAAGTCCCAATCTAATTTAAATGAATTATTTTCACCTGTTAAAAATTTATAATCGATATAGGATTTTTCTTTTTTGGACATTTCGTCGACAAATGGCGAATAGGTCCGGAATAACAATACATTTTTCTTTTCATCAAATTCTACAAGTCTTAGCCAGCCATTACCCCCTCGATAATTCGTTTGGTAATTGACCAGCATTTGAATGACATCATTTCCTGCTGAGTTTTGTTTTACCCGATGTGCTATCCCATAATAATGTCCATTAACCGTCATGAATACTTGATTATGGTCCTTTACGAGTTCATCCCAAATCACCCGGCCATTAGAAGATTCGACGGCAATGGTTTTATCATTCTTAATCTTCGGGAATATAATATCATGCGAGACGAGGATTGTCGGTTTATCTTTATGCTGGTCTAAAACTTTTTTTGACCATTCCAGATCCTTATGCAAATTTTTCATATCCACTATCAAGATTAGATATTCATAACTTCCTGCCTTAGCGATTGCATATGAACTATACCCAGAGTGAGACGACCCCTTATAGTATTTTTTATTCAAAAAACGCTGCGGCCCATAATGCGTTAAGAAAGGATCGCCGTCCGCATAGTCATGATTCCCAGCCGCCATCAAATATGGAATTTCCTTTTTATCCAAATGGGAAATGGCTCCGAGGGAATTTTGCCATTGGTTTTCTGAATCACTATCGACAATGTCCCCAACAAATGTATTCATGATGATATTGTTCTTCTTAGTGTTATTGGAAATCCAGTTCATTTGGCTATTGAAAATCTCTGGATTTTGGCTCGAATATTTCTGGGTATCCGGGACAAATAGAAAATTATAATTCCTTTTATTCGTTAGAAAAGGTAAAGCTTTGTTTGATCCTTCGAATGGTTCATCGTCACGGGCATCCTGTACAAGCCATTCTTTTTCAGTTAAAGCCTTATTGGCAATTCGTATTTGCTGGATATTCCCTTTGAATAGTGCATTAAACTTATTTCCCCACTCAGATGCTCCGATGTTCCAGCCTTTCCCTTTAACTGCTGCAATACCGATTACTTTTTCCGATTTTCCGTAATCGCTGACGCCATTCAAAGTCAGAGTCGTCGTGTCACCATCATTAACAACCGCCAAATGGTACCATTCATCAGCATTTAATGATCGAGACCAATTGCTTACATTATAATTTAAATTAGATGGATGGCTTGTCCAGTGGATTTTTTGATCACTGGATACAGTTAAAGCAGAAAGGATTTTCTTCTCGCCTTCCATTTTATTAAGATCTGCTGCCTGTCCTTGTCTAGAAAAAAGCCCCATGGCATTCTTGGAATCGCTTGGTAACTTGAACACCGCTTCGATGGTAAACCCCTTATCGAATTCCTCCGAATTGATAGGGGAACCCTTTTTGGTTTTAAAATATCTTCCTGAAGGGGCGTTTTCGTAATTAGCGAACTCCAAGCTATCCACTTTTTCTTGATCATGATAATCTTCTTCGGACCATTGAATCATATCTTTTAATTCAGGCGAGGCAGGATCCCCTATCGTCACTAACTCTAAATCATTTCCATGTTTGCTTGTATCTTCTATAATTAAATTACCTTTATCGATTGAACCGCTTTTAACATGTTGTTTTGTGAATTTCCAATTTGCCACGATATTGCTTCGATTATTTTCAGCAACGGAATCAGCCGATTTGGCAATACCAGGAACAATCATACATAAGAGTGAGAGACCTATTAATGCTTTTTTCATTCTCATAAACATCACCCCGTTACATTTTGATTAAGCGATATACATTTATCCTTTTTACTACCTGGATTAATTTGTAGCTTAGTAAGCCAAGGTAGATTCCGTACAGCTGCAATATGGTATAGTTTGCTTATCTTCTCTGTAACTTATTAAGGATGAGTAAAAAAGTCTTATTTCCACAAAACCCATTAGGTAATAAGTCCTAATGGGTTGTTTAACTTGTTAAATCAAGGTTTTCAATCGATAGAAATCAATAATATGAAGAGTTGTAGTTTGAAGGAATTTGAAAATCAGATGGGGAGTAGGAAAACAAGCCTACTGGTAATTGGAGTTAATGGACAAAACGAAGAAAAAGCAAAAAAAGAGACAGCCATAAGCTGTCTTTTTTTCACCATCTACAAATCCAAGTCCAACCAAATCCGGGAACCCATACTCTCCTACAGCGTGGAATCCATTGTCCGTGTTCCCAATGACCGCCACCGTGACCGTCCCATTGACCGCCGCCATGACCGCCACCGTGACCGTCCCATTGACCGCCGCCATGACCGCCACCGTGACCGTCCCATTGACCGCCGCCATGACCGCCGCCATGACCGCCGCCATGACCGCCGCCATGACCACCGCCGTGACCACCGCCATGACCACCGCCGTGTCCGTCCCATTGACCGCCGCCCGGGCCAGGTATTCGTTCACCATCTATATAATAATACACATTATTAGGGTAATAAGCGCCGTAATTATAATTATACATTCAAGAAATCCTCCTTTTTTTGTTTACCCTTTTAGACTATGTACAAAGGGTGGGAAGGGTCCTATATGGACAATGATGGACAACAAAACAGGGCTGCCTATTTATTGTTGTCAAAATAAAAGACAACAATATTAATGGCTGTTTTTTTTTGCCTCATATTGAATTTTAAACACTAATAGTGCTTAAGTTGTTTTGTTCAGCATTAAAGCAGTAAAGGAACCGATGCCTTCTAATGAAATGTTAAAGAGTGTTCCTGAAATGAAAGATGAAAATCGAAGACCCATGTTTTTAATCATTTCAGCAGTAAAGGAAACAAAAAATTCTTTTAATGAAGGAATTAAATAAAACGGGAAAAAGGCGTTTCTACGAAAGTAGGGACGCCTTTTAGTTATTAACATTAATTTTTAAGCAATAATGCGTTGATTATCTTCTTTAATTAGGTAATGATTAAAATAGTTAAATATGGAAAAGGGGATTTAGAGGAGGGAAATTGGATGGAGAAGGTATTTCCACTTATTGAAACAAAACGATTGATATTAAGGGAAGTAACACTAGAAGATGCGGGTGACATGTTCAAATATCTATCTGATACAGATGTGGTGAAGCCAATGGGGTTAGACCCATTCGAGACAGTAAATGATGTATGGGATGAAATTAAGTGGTACGAATCTATATTCGAAGAAGGTTCGGGAATCAGATGGGGAATTACATTAAAGAATTCCGGTAAGGTTATAGGAAGTTGTGGTTTTCTGAATATGGTCTCCAAACATCATCGAGCTGAAATTGGATATGAATTAACTAAAGAACAATGGGGAAAAGGCATTGCGAGCGAAGCGTTGGAAGCCGTGGTTATGTATGGTTATCGTCACTTTCACCTGGAAAGGATTGAAGCCTTGATTGAACCGGATAATCTCCCATCCCAAAAACTAGTGGAAAAGCAAGGGTTTAGAAGAGAAGGATTGCTAAGGCATTATGAATATACCTGTGGCAAATTCGATGATTTATATATGTACTCACTCATAAAGGAAGATCTTAACGGCATTTCCTTTTAATTAACCCGAAGCTCTTTTGCGATTTTTCTGAGGGAATTATTACCGATTTTAAGGGGATTTTAGCGGTCCCATGTTGAAGACAAACTCAATGGAAAGCTAGTTTGATTTCAGTTTAAAAAAATTTCTAACCACAAGCGTCTTTGGTATCTGAAAGTTACTCTTCAAGGGTATGGTGAAATTGTCCGATTTAATAAGTGTTTCATAAAACAGTAAAATTCCATAATGGGAATTAGTCTTTAACATGGTTTGGGATGAACATCCTAAAGTGAAAAAAATCTAGTTGATTGAAATGGAAGGTACGAGACTCCTGCGGGAAAAGCGCGTCCAAGGGAGACCCCACAGGCGCGAAGAGCGCCGAGGAGGCTCCCGGACCGCCCGCGGAAAGCGAGTGCCTGGAATGGAAATCAACGTTCAAATTTACAAACCCTCAAAAAAGTAAAAGAAGTCTTTTTTATAGCTGAAAATTCATAAATTTCAGTTTCCTTATTTGCTGGTATAATCTCTTTCAACCTTACAAATTCGGGTAGTGTATGACGAGTACCAATCTTTCATACCTTTTTCTTGTGCCTTTTTGTGAGCGGCATTTTCCTTCCAAAGCTTAATGGCATCCAAGGACTTCCAATAGGATACGGTAATTCCTAACCCGTTTTGATCTCTTACGCTTTCGACTCCTAAATAGCCATCTTGTTGAGCGGCAAGTTCATCCATGAATTTAGCGGTTGAATTATAGCTTGCGGCATCCTCATCGCTTCTTTGCGAAGTGAAAATACAAGCGTAATAGGGCGGTTCGGGAGTATTTGCAAATAACATGAAATGATGCCTCCTTTTAACTTAATATTCAAAATAATACCACATAGGCGAGAATGAGGATAGTTGCCCGGTAAAGAGGTACTCAGCAAAGAAAACAAGGAGGTAAAAAGCAGTATATATCTCTGACACGGCAATTCTGCTAAAGGGATTTTATTCTGATTCACGAATATATATTACTTTGACGGTTTTACAAAAAAAGGAGATGGTTCTGTGTGCGGGATTCGTTAGCAAACATATAGAAAGAGATGCATTTTTACCGGAACAACGCGATATTCTTTTGGAAAATGCATTAAAAGATTTATCGGCAGATCCTGATGTTTTGGCTATTTACATTGCTGGTTCATTAGCAAAAGGAAACGATGATCAATACTCCGATATAGATTTGCATACCATTGTTATTCCAAAACGTAAACCAGAATTTTTAAAGGGAAAAAGGGATAGAGCCAATAATTGGGGAGATGTTTCATTTCACGAAGACTGCAATCCTTATTCACCGTATGTCGTCACTCATTATAATACCTTTGTGAAAGTTGATAGCTGGTATCATGCACCAGAAGAAATTGTTCCCTCCATCTGGTTAAAAGAGGTAGAAGTCATCTATGATCCTTTTAATATTATGAGTCCTGTTATAAAAGAAGCTGCAGAGAAAGTGTATAAACCTACACCTGATGAAGTTGAGCATTGGAGAGGAAAGCTGCTTGCTTTTGTCCATGAAACCTACAGGGCCGTTATGAGAAGAGAAATGTTATATGCACTATCCAATCTTGATAGGATACGGTGGCTGATTGTGTCTGGTTGGTATATGGAAATGGAAGAGCATATAGATGTCCCCTATGGAGTATGGGCAAAAATCGAGGGCAATAGAAGTAAATTAGCTGGAAAGCAGTTATCCCTGTTGGAAAGTTGGGATTGTGGCCGCAATTCAAATGAAATTATTAAAACATTGAGACGTATGATCCCAGAATTCCTCAGACTAAATGAATACCTATGTACTCAAGTGGGTGTCGAAACAAATGAAGACCATATCAAAAGAATAATCGATATGGCAATCTGATACCATATGAGGCTAATGAAATAAAGTACGTGTAAAATGTGTAATCTCTATTGGAGGGATGCTGAGTGGCACAATTGGTATATCATGTAGCCGTTTCACTTGATAATTTCATTGCCGACCAAGCAATGTTGGAAGGGGATATCAATCATTCTTTTTTCTTATTTGAAGGAGATCATGTCCCGGACTTTTTATCCGATATCCAGCAATATGAAGCGGTGTTGATGGGAAGTAAAACATATGAATTTGGATTTCAATTCGGAGCTAAACCGGGTGAACCAGGGTATAAGGGTTTGAAACATTATATATTCTCGAGCTCCCTTCAGTTTGAATCGAATGAAGAGGTAGAACTTATCGAAGGAGACGCCGTTGGGTTTATAGAAAACCTCAAACAGCAAAGTGACGGAAAGCTATGGCTTTGCGGGGGCGGAGAACTGGCTGGAACGTTATTAAAACATAAACTCATTGATCAATTGGTGCTTAAAGTGAATCCAGTCATAATCGGAGAAGGCATCCCTCTTTTCGGCAGTGTTAAGCCAAGTGTAAAATTAGATTTAGTTGAAATGAAACAATTCCCAAACGGTGTGATTAAACCGACATATAATATTATTTATCCTTAGGGCTGCGCTGGCGCAGCTTTTTTAATGCAAATCAATGGACAATAAAAGGTGAATTTTTCTTTTATTGAAAAATACAATGAAAATTAATTAGAAATTTATTTTTAACATATATCCTTTCAATATAACTTGAAAGGAGTTTTCTATATGAGAAAAATGTTGAAAGGATTAAAGAATATATTTTTTACCTTCATTGCTATTTTCTTATTTGTAGTATTAGCTGTTTTTATTTACCATAATTATCAAAAGGGCAAGGAATCATCATTAATTAATGTAGGAACATCCATTGATTTTAATAACAAAGAAATTAATGTATATACGGAAGGCAACGGGGAGGGTACATACGTTTTTATGTCCGGTTCCGGGATTGCTGCTCCTGTTTACGAATTGAAGGGATTATATAGTAAGTTTGCAAAAGAAAATAAGATTGCAGTCATTGAAAGAGCGGGATATGGATACAGTGATGTTTTTCATGATGATAGGGAGATTGATGCAATTTTGGAACAAAGCAGGAAATCTTTAATGGAAAGTGGTAATAAACCTCCTTATATTTTGGTACCACACTCATTATCAGGTATTGAAGCTATTTACTGGGCACAAAAATACCCAAGTGAAGTAAAGGGAATTATTGCTTTGGATATTGGTTTACCGCACCAATATGTAACTCATAAAATGGGCATGGTTGATTCATTGACAGTAAGAGGAGTGAATATTTTAACGAAAATGGGTTTGCACCGTCTTATCCCTTCAGCTGTTTATAATCCCGAAGTGATCCGGCAATCATTCTTGACTGACCATGAAAAAGAAATGTATAAAGCACTATCATATAAACAGTTTTTTAATGATGATATGGAGCAAGAGCTTATACAAAGTTACAATAATGGTAAAAAATCTTTTAACCTGCCGATTCCAAAAGAAACACCCATTTTATTTTTAGATGCGGTTGCCGATGAAAATAAAAATTCGAAATATACAATACAAAAAAATGAAGATTATGAGGAGTTTGCAGGGAAACTATTAAAAGCGGATGTAATAAAACTGAAAGGGACGCACAGCATTTATCTATACGCGCCAGATGAAATATATGATCTTGCCATGGAATTTATCAAATGAATATAGAAAGGTCCTGTGATGAAAAGATATAATATTTTAATTGTTGAAGATGATTTGATGATTGGTGATTTATTGAAAAAGATTTTGCAGCGCGAAGAGTACAATGTATGTTGGATGAAAGAAGGAAAAGGAATTATAGATATAATCCATGAGATGGATTTAGTCATTATGGATATTATGCTGCCAGGAGATGATGGCTATCAAATTACCAAGAAAGTAAAAAGTCTAGGATTAAATATTCCAGTTATTTTTCTATCCGCCCGAAATGATATGGATAGCAAACTTCAAGGTTTGACAATTGGTGAGGATTATATGACTAAGCCTTTTGATCCCAGGGAGCTATTACTAAGAATGCAGAAATTGTTGGAAAATCAATATGGTACTTTCACACAAATTAAACATTTATATATTGATGCCGAACATAAAAAGGTATTCAATAATGACTTGCATAATGAAGTGGTTTTTACTGCGATAGAGCGTAAAATATTTTTCTATTTATATGAAAATAGGAATCAGATTTTAACGAAGGAACATTTCTTTGAATATTTATGGCAGCTCGAAGATAGGAATCAAAATATCATTAATGTACATATAAAAAAAGTTAGAACAAAAATCAATGATAACATCGGAGAAATCATCCAAAATATATATGGAGAAGGGTATAGATTGAATACCTATATAAAGAAATGAAATTAAAGAAAAAATACCAGCTATTGTTACTTATTGCCGTTATTAGCGTGCCATTTATATTACTGTTGATAAGTATCCTAATGTCATTAATTTATGATTTGGCCTTTAGATCCAATAATAGTGACATTCCTTTTCATGAATCTTTTGCATATCCTACAATGCTGGGAGTATTTATTTTATCACTATTATTGTTAGCCTTCTTATTTTCCAAATCTATTAACTCGCTATTAAAAAAAATAAATATATTGAATGAAACCATCAGGAATTTAGCCAGTGATGAGGAGATTCCGAATAAATTAGAGGTAAATAGCAATGATGAAATCGGGGAATTAACTAAATCGGTAAACTTACTGATTGAAAGAACGACCTATCGGGAATTGGAACTAAAGCAACAAGAGGAAATGAAAAAGGAACTCTTAAATAAATTAAGGCATGACATCAATACACCTTTAACTGCAGTAAGATTACAATTATTCTATTTAGAAGGTCAATATACGGAACAAGCTCCATTATTACAATCACTATATCAACAAATAAATTATATTGCCGAATTAACAAATGAATATAATATTCAATCCACAGATACGCTCGATAATTCCTATATATTAAATGACGAAGTGAATATGCACGATTTAATAGAAATGATGGTTAAAAAATGGGCCTATTTGTATAATATGCATGGTATTGAACTAGTATATCGGCCTATAAATGAAGAGTTGGAATGGATAAGTAATGACTTGTGGCTCCAAAGGTTATTCGATAACGTTTTCCAAAATGTGTTGAATCACTCGAGGGCTGATAAACTTGTGATAACCATTGAAAATAACGAGGTCAGTATCAAGGATAATGGGGTTGGTTTTGATATCGATAGTAGTAAAGGGCTTGGCTTAAAAATAATCGAGGATATAGCTAAGACACTTCATATAAAATATAATTTGCATTCAAATGAAAGCGGAACTTTATTTTGTTTTACTTTCGAAAATACAATATGAATCTCATTTGAATTAAGTTATTTTGCGGGGATGACATCCGTGGATTTTGTCAGGGACTCATAAATATCATTCTTTTCAGATAGTTTGCCATATGCAACATAGTTATCTATCACTTACTTATATAAAGCGATACAAAAAGGTTGCTATAGACCCACCCATTTTTAAGTTGATATGATATTCAGGTACTTAATTGTGGGGGGAAGTTGAATGGAAGAACAAAAATATAATGATCTCAAATTAGGCGAACGTGGAGCAATCATCAGTATAATTGCTTATATTTGTCTATCGATCATGAAGCTGGCTATCGGATACATAAGCGACTCAGCGGCCTTGAAAGCGGATGGTTTGAATAACACGACTGATATTATTGCGTCCATTGCCGTACTGATCGGTTTAAGGCTAGCTCAAAGACCCCCCGATAAAGATCATGGTTATGGTCATTGGAAAAGTGAAACGATTGCATCGATGGTAGCTTCATTTATTATGTTTGCTGTTGGTGTACAAGTATTGATAGATGCAGTTGCTTCCATGCTTAAAGGTGGAAAGGAATCTCCTGACATTATTGCCGGGTATGTAGGTGTTTTATCAGCAATAGCCATGTATTTTGTATACCGATATAATAAAAAGCTTGCTATGAAAATTAACAGTAAAGCCGTTATGGCAGCTTCGAAAGATAATATTTCCGATGCTTGGGTAAGTATTGGAACAGCTATAGGGATTTTTGGCTCCCAATTAAACATGCCTTGGCTGGATCCCCTTACTGCAGTCATTGTTGGTTTATTAATATGCAAAACAGCCTGGGATATTTTCATTCAAGCCTCGCATGAACTTTCTGACGGATTTGATGAAAATAAAATTCATCTATATAAGGATGTAATTACAAATGTCGATGGAGTCAAGGGGATAAAAGAGATTAAAGGGAGAAATTACGGTAACAACGAAGTGATTGATGTTGTGATCCTTGTCAATTCTACCTTGGATATTAAAGAAGCACATGATATAGCGACACATGTAGAAAAAGTGATGATGACAGATCATGGAGTGTATGATGTTCATGTCCATGTAGAGCCCAATTAATTTTCTCTTTTTATGAATTAAGAAAAAAGGGTATAAATCTGCTTTACAAACATATTAATAATATGCAATCATTAATTCATTACATTGGAAGGAATAGGTACCTTATACAATGAAGCAGTAATCTTATCAAATAAACAGTAAATCTAAATCAATTTCAATGGGTGTTATCGGTTAGATATATTCAATGAAAAACGCGTCACTTTGTTTGCTTACCGGTTTTATCGGTAAGTTAAGTGAATTCACTTTTTCATTTGAACGAGAATCTTTTTAGATACCCATGTGAGATTTTTAATGATTATGTTTAGAGATGGGATACGTCTGTTCGTTTATAGGTACTAATTCATATACAACTACTTTTTCTGTTATCAAAGCAGATGAGGTATATTTGGTTTATGTATATTAATTTAGTAGCAGGCGATCTCTCTCTAGAAAAATGGAGGGGGATTTTTTCATGTTATTTTTAAAAGCGAATGATTTAAAGAAAAGCTACGGGAGCCGTGAAGTTCTTTCTGTAGATACACTTCATCTTTATAGTCATGACCGTGTTGGTTTGGTTGGTAGGAATGGAGAAGGTAAAACGACCCTGCTTTCTATACTAGCGGGCGTGAGGGAACCCGATTCCGGTTATATAGAGAGCTATGGAACAGTCAGCTATATCCCGCAGATGGAAGAAACTGAACAAGAAATAAGCGGTGTATTAACGAGCATATGGAAATTGCCCAATGAGGATCAAGAAAACATAAGCGGCGGCGAACGTACTCGAAGAAAAATCGCCGCAGCCCTTTCTTCCAATGCGGATGTATTGATTGCGGATGAACCTACCAGCCATTTGGATATATTCGGAATTGAACAATTGGAAAAGGATTTAAAATCTTTTAATGGCGCTATTTTGCTTACTTCACATGATAAAGCATTCTTGAATCATCTGTGTACAACAATATGGGAAGTTGAGCAAGGCAAGGTAACGGTATATGAAGGGAATTACGAAGCGTATATCAAACAAAAGCAAGCAAAAACAGAAAAGGAAAATAAGCAATATGAAGAGTATACCCGCGAAAAGAACCGGTTGAAACAGGCTGCACAAAACCTCCAAGCCAAATCTGATTCGATTAGGAAAGCCCCTAAACGAATGGGTAACTCAGAAGCAAGGCTCCATAAACGCAGCGCCGGGAAACAGAAGGCGAAATTGAACCGTTCTGCTGAAGCGATTGAAACTAGGATTGAAAAATTAGCAAAAAAAGAAAAACCGAGGGAGGATCCCCCTATCATCTTTGATATTTCAGAATTTCCATCTTTGCATAGCAAAAGGGTCATTCGATTTAATGGCTGTTCCCTGAAAGTTGGATCAAGGATGCTGAAGCAACATATTTTTGGAGATGTCCAACTAGCTTGCAGACTCGCCATCAATGGTCAAAATGGTTCAGGAAAATCGACATTACTGAAAAAGATAGTGGAAAGGCACCCAGATTTATATGTCGCAAAGCCGGCAAAGATTGGATTTTTTGCACAACAACAAGAAAATTTGAATGAAAGTAAAACGGTTCTTGAAAATATATTGGAGGACAGTCCCTACAATCAGGCTTTTATTCGTACGCTATTATCACGATTAGCTTTTAAAGGAAATGACGTTCACAAACAAGTATCACTTTTAAGCGGTGGGGAAAGAGTCAGGGCTTCCCTAGCTAAAGTTTTTTTGGGAAATTATAATGTACTGGTTCTGGATGAACCTACAAATTACCTGGATATTCATACTAAAGAGGCTTTAACCGAAGTGTTAAAAGCATATCCAGGAACCATCGTTTTTGTGACTCATGATCGTTCATTGATTCAATCGCTTGCAACGCATTCACTTTCATTTGAAGATGAACCTTCGAGAGTAAGTGCTATCAATCAGGAAGCAACAAAAACGGCCACACGCAAGGATGATCATCAAGATAAACAGGCTGAACTTCTTATGATTGAAGTGCAAATCATCGAGACACTTGGGAAACTATCCAGTGTTGTGAAGGAAGAGGAAAAAGAGGAATTGGATAGGGAATATCTCCAACTCTTGAAGAAGAAAAAGGAGCTTGAAGATTAAGTGCAACCCATAAAAGGCCCTTCTCAATCGAGAGGGGCCTTTTGATTGAGAAAGAGCGGTTAGTTATTTTACACTTAAACTACGAACAAAGTGGATTAGTGAAAATTAATGAAAAAAAAGATGATGAATGTTAAAATTAACCAAATTTATGTAGAAGGGATTCATTTAAATTGGGATTTGATTAGAAGCGATTATTTACACCAATCAAAAAGGAATGCCAAGTATTTTAAGCATTCCAATGCATTCAGATTTTGCTGCTATTGCTCTCGTTTTCCGGTTTCTTTATGATTGCGTATGCTGGGTATCCTATTAAGCCCATAAATAATCCGGTGCCGCCTACAATATAAATCATTGTAAACACTTTTCCTAATGTTGTCTGCGGTTCAAAGCTGGGATGCCCGACCGTGCTAAGAGTAACAACACAGAAGTAAAGGGAATCAATCACAGTCAGACCTTCCTGCTTAACATAGAAAATCGTGCCGGAAAATAACATAACGAGGACCAAGACGAAAAGAACCTGGAAGTTCTTCAGTTTAAAAGCGGACCAGAGCGCTTTTAGAAAACGTTTCAAGGTGAGGATAAATGAAATCATTGGTAATCGCTTTTCCTTTCGGATCATTACATTTTAAGTAAAGTGAATGAGTAAATCCTGATATTCGAGCTTGATCAGTCAATCATTCTACTATACAGGAATTCAGCTTGGATTGACAAAAAAAAAACCGTATTTATTTTGATCTCGTTTGAACTAAAAGAGTTGGTAAACAATAGTAGGAGAAAGTAAGTAAAAAGGGGGACAATCATGAAACCACGTATTACTGTCATAACATTAGGTGTGGATGATTTGGAAAAATCGCTGGAATTCTATCGGGATGGCCTGGGATTTCAAACAGAAGGGATAGTGGGCAAAGAATTTGAGCATGGAGCCGTTGCCTTTTTCCACCTGCAAGGTGGCTTAAAACTTGCCATATGGAATCGCAGGGATATAGCGCATGAGGCCAAGGTTCCTTTGTCTCCGGCAAGTCCTACTGAATTTACCCTTGGTCACAATGTAGGCAGTAAAGAGGAAGTGAATATTGTATTGGAAAAAGCAAAAAAAGCTGGCGCGATCATAACCGATCCGGCACATGACACTTTCTGGGGAGGATACTCTGCACACTTTCAAGACCTTGATGGACACCTTTGGGAAGTCGTTTGGAATCCGCAGTGGGATATTAAAGAATAATGAAAGCCTGGTTGGCAGCGTCATCTCCAGAATAAGGAGAATGCAGAAAGCGAATGAGGTAAAAAATTGAAAAAAGCACTTTACCAAGGGGTTAAGTGCTTTTTTTTTACAAAAAAGCATGACTTTTGGTTGGCCCCTCACACTGTCAAGGTTTCCTAACATTTTTATCAGTTACGGCGGCATCCACCGTTCCAGCTTATTTTTCTTCTTTTGTAATCGCATATTTCGCCAACCTGCGCATAAATAATGACTGAGTAACGCCCAGTGCTTTTGCCGCATCGCGGGTTGTTTTATGAAGATGGAATGCTTGTGTGATCATTCTTTTTTCGACACTTTCCAAAACTTCATGTAAAGAATTTTCTGCATTTAAAGAGATAGAACCCTCTTCGCAGACTGAATCGATCAAGCGTTTCGGCAAATCCTGAATTGCAATTTCATTCTCTTTTGCCATAATGACAAGCTGCTCAATTATATTTTCCAATTCCCGTACATTTCCAGGCCAATGATAGTTTTGAAGCACTTCGACCACTTTTGTAGAAAGCACTCGTTTATGGTTATGCAAGTAATTAAACTTCTCCAAATTATACTGAAGGAGACAAAAGATGTCTTCCTTCCGCTCACGAAGCGAGGGTATGCGGATCGGTAAAATATGGAGGCGATAATATAAATCAGCCCGGAATTTCCCTTCTTTGACCATATCCTCCAAATTACAGTTGGTAGCTGCAATGATACGCACATCGGCTTTTACCGTTTGGGAAGCTCCAATCGGCATGTACGTTTTATTTTGCAGCAATTGAAGGAGTTTGGGTTGTAAAGAATGTGAGAGTTCGCCAATCTCGTCTAAGAAAAGGGTGCCTTTCTCCGCAAGTTTGACAAGTCCGGTTTTGCCGTTTGCATTTGCTCCGGTGAACGCCCCTTTTTGATAGCCGAACAGTTCGGATTCCAGGAGCAATTCCGGAATCGCTGCGCAATTAAGATGGATAAACGGACGATCTTTCCGGTCACTCAGATGATGAATACGTTCAGCTATAAGCGTTTTTCCAACACCTGTTTCCCCTGTAATAAGAACGGTAGTTTCCACACAGGCAACTTTTTCAATTGTTTCCTTGAGCATATCATAGACCCGGCTTTGTCCGATAAAAAAAGGGACTTCTTTTGCCCTTACAAGTTTCGCCTTGAGTTTTTGTAATTCGTGTAAATAAAACCGAAAAGCAGAATCCAATTCTTCAATTTTAATTTGAGAACTGTAACCGACGAAATCCGGAATATCATAACCCAATGCGACTGCATATTTTGGTTTATTATGTTCGTCCAATATTAGATGTCCTGTAGCCACTCCTTTTCCTTCTCCTTCTCCAACTTGTTGAATGACGCTGACATTTTGTTTCTTATCTAAAACTATTTTTGCAACAGACGGCTTGAAGAACCCCTCTTTTTCCAATTGTGAGACGTTTTTTCCGATTAGCTCCTCTTTCTTTTTCCCAATCAGCTTACAGCTCATGTCGCTAACAAAAAGAGTCATTCCGTTCTTATCGGTTATATAAATAGGTTTATTCATGTAGTTCATGATTTTGAATAAATATTCCGGTTCAATGGTTAACATATTCTGATTCATCACTTGCCTTTCCTTTAATGACGGATGGATCGACCTTTTATTTTGAATCGAAAATAGTTCAAAGTTCATCATTATTGTGAGTAGCGTTGATTCAATTTCGATTCATTTGAATCGATTCATAATAATTATACCTTGAATATTTAGAAATTTCACGCAATTATACCTATTTACGTTATTTTTTCATTGTAAAGTGATCTTTTTCTTGGCATAAAACTTGCATAAACAATTTGGTGTAAAGGAGGTAATGAGATCCATAAGAAAACAAAAAATAATGCACTTGAGTTAGTAAATTCGTAAAGAACTAAATTGAAGAACTGTCGTAAGAGGAGTTGCCTTTTTACAGAAACTTGGTGCAAGCTGCAATCCATTATTTGCTGGGCATCATTAAGGGGAGGTTATGATTTGTGAAGCGTATGGCTGTTCAAGGGGACAACAGGAAGTTCATTTTGTCTCTCCTATTTGTGGGTTATATGGTTTCTTATATGGACCGGTTAGTTATGAATCTAGCTGTTGTGCCAATTGGTCAAGAATTCAATCTTAGTCCGGCTGCCACGGGAACAGTAATCAGCGCCTTCTTCTTGGCTTACGCCATCATGCAAATTCCGGCCGGCTGGCTGACAGATCAGTTGGGTTACCGAAGGGTGATTATTTTTTCTATTGTCCTCTGGTCGCTTTTTACAGTCTTCACCGGTTTCGCTTGGTCGTTTACCACTTTAATCGTGATTCGTTTTTTGTTCGGAATTATGGAGGGGGGATATCCTGCTGCATGTGCAAAAGCCATCGCTGAGTATTTCCCTCAGAAAGAAAAAGGTAAGGCACAGTCCATCTTAATGTCATCGAATTCGTTTGGCGGTCTAATTACGGGTGTTCTTGTGCCAACACTCCTGATCTGGTTAGGCTGGAGGAACGTGTTCTTTGCTCTTGGAGCAGCAGGTGTCATCATCGGAGTACTGCTTTGGAAATACATTCGTAGTCCGATTCAATTGGAAGAAGCAAAAGAACAACAACCAGTAAACAAGGATTCCATGCTCTCTTTATTGAAAACTCGTCAGACATGGGCATTGGTCCTAACGTGGTTTTCAATCAGCATTGCTTCGTGGGGCACGTCTTCATGGTTGCCCATGTATATGGTAACAGTACGCCATTTAGATTTGGTTTCTGCAGGGGTGTTGGGACTCCTTCCGACTACGGCCGCAACTCTGGGAACGGCAGCGGGTGGTTGGTTGCTAGTCAAATTTTCCGGTAGGGAGAAAATGTACTTTTTAATGAATGGACTTTTTTACACAGTATTTTTATTTTTAGCACTCTTCGCACCTAATGTTGGAATGGTCTTTACTTATTTGACACTGTCATCAATCTTTTATGGTTTTGTGTTTAGTGCAGTATACGCACTCCCTCACAAATTGTTTGACAAGTGTGTGATTGGTTCCGCGATTGGAATTATGAATCTGGGATCGATGATTGGTGGATTCATTGCACCGATCATGATGGGTGTACTCATCTCAGAATTAAAAGGTTCTTACGACGGCGCTTTCTGGTTCTTAATTGCGGCTGGTTTGTCCTCCGCGCTATTCGGACTAACCATTCGAAACAGCAATCTTGTTTCTCACGAGGACGTGAGTGATCAAATACAGTCGAATGTCAAAGTAAAATAGTGGTGTTTGGCTAATGGGAAAACAAATTTAGTAAGGTGGAACTGAAATGTTGATCATGTATATAAGCAATCCGGTGGATTAATGCTAGAACAAATATCGGGGTGGAAATGATGCTAAAAAACTTATTTAGTAGACTTCAAGAGGTATATCCGGAGTTGGTTAAATTTCGCAGAGATCTTCATATGTATCCTGAATTATCCTTCCAGGAGATCAATACCCCAAAAATGATCGCTGATTTTTTAACCAACTTGGGATTGGAAGTAAGAACAGAAGTTGGCGGAAGAGGAGTAGTTGGACTCTTGAGAGGAGGGAAACCGGGCAAGACAGTAGCGCTGCGCGCGGATTTCGATGCATTGCCGATATCAGACGAGAAAAACGTGGAGTACAAGTCCCGTATACCTGGGGTGATGCATGCCTGCGGCCATGATATTCATACAGCAGCTTTGATTGGAGTAGCCAAAGTATTAAGCGAAGTGAAGGATGAGCTCGAAGGAAATGTTGTCTTTATCCATCAGTTTGCGGAAGAGGTAATCCCAGGAGGGGCAAAGCCCATGATTGAAGATGGCTGTCTGGATGGAGTCGATGTCATTTATGGAGCCCATGTATCTTCCATTCTTCCGCTTGGTATGGTTGCTGTTGGAGAGGGATATATAATGGCGGCAGGAGATACATTTGAAATTGAGGTTTATGGGAAAGGAGGGCATGGAGCGACTCCTCATTTGACGGTAGACCCAATTGTGGTGGGCAGCCAACTGGTGCTCAATTTGCAGCAAATCGTCAGCCGCCGCGTTGATCCGTCTAAAACAGCGGTTGTCTCGATTGGTTCTTTTCAAAGCGGACAGGCTTTTAATGTCATTCCCGACACAGCCAAAATTACTGGAACGGTACGAACCTTCGAGGAAAGCGTGCAGGTTTTGATAGAAGAAGCCATTGGCCAAATCGCAACATCTAACTGCGAAGGTGCAGGAGCCACTGTGAAATTTAAGTACGAGAGAGGATATCCCGCTTTGTGGAATCATCCGGAGGAAACAATAAAAGCGGACAAGTTAGCAAAAAATCTTCTGGGAGAGGAAAAAGTAATACAAATCCCGCCGTATACGTTAACAGGAATGGAAGATTTCTCCTTATATCTAGAGAAGGTTCCTGGAACGTTTTTCTACGTGGGAGGTGCGAATCCTTCGAAGAATGCGATATACCCGCATCATCATCCGAAATTTGATGTAGATGAAAAATCAATGTTGTATATCGGAAAGATGTTTATTGCATTGGTTTTTAATTATCTCTCAAACAGAGATGCCGATTCAATGAATCAAGTAGAAGCTTAGTAGAAATCAATTATGTTTTGTAGGCTGAATTGGCTGAAAAACTAGAACACAACAAAGTATAGTCATTAGATCTTGTTTACAGAAAAAATAAGAGGTGATCGTATGTTTGCTGATGTAGTATTTGTAAACGGACAAGTCATTACCGTCGATTCGAACAATCTGATCGCAGAAGCAGTTGCCGTTAAACGTAACCGAATTGAAGCAGTCGGGACGAATGAGAATATCAAACGTTGGATCGGAGAGAGCACCAAAGTGATGGATTTGCGAGGTAGGACTCTACTGCCAGGATTTATAGATTCGCATTTGCACTTGCTCGGTTATGGACTTACAAGGCTAGCGATTAATTGCAAAGACGCATCGATTCAATCCAATGCAGATATTATCTGTGAATTGAAACGGAAGGCGGAATCTATCCCTATAGGAGGGTGGATCATAGCAGTAGGCTACAACGAAATGTTTATGTTGGAAGGGCGGTACCTAACCCGACATGAACTTGATGAAGTGTCGACGGTACACCCGATTCTAATTGTGCGACAATGCGGCCACATTATGATTGCGAACAGTAAAGTGTTGGAATTGGCAGGTGTAAACGACCAATCGGGCGATTCGGAAGGTGCAGTGTTCGGTCGGGACGAGTCCGGGAGATTAAACGGGCTACTAGTGGAAGCAGCAATGGATCCGGTAAAACGTGTCATGAATCCGACGGAAGAGGTCTTGGCCAGAGCGGCGGAAATCGCTTCGCGCGATTTCGTATCGTTAGGCATTACGACAATTCATGATGCCGGAGGGTACGAGCCGGTCAATCTTCGCATACTGCAGCAAGCGGTTCGTTCCGGTCGCTTAAAAGTTCGGGTGTATGCAATGGTAGTTCACGAGCCTAACTTTATCCGAATGAGAGAGACGTGCTTGTCGACTGGGTTCGGAGACGATCGATTTCGCATCGGTCCGGCGAAAATCTTTATAGACGGAGCCAGCACCGCGCCGACGCTTGCGACGCGTCAGCCATATGAGACGAATCCGGAAGACAGCGGCATTCTGTATTACACGCAAGAGAATATGAACGACGCGCTCATCTCAGCCCATCGCGATGGTTATCAAATTACGGCTCACGCACAGGGCGATCTTGCAATCGAGATGTTGTTGAATACATTCGAAGAAGCGCTTAGACAATATCCGCGGCACAATCACAGACATCGAATCGAGCATGCCGGTTTGGCGATGCCCGATCTCATCGAGCGAATGGCTAAATTGGGTATAGTGACCGTTCCTAACCCGAACTTTTTCACTGAATTTGGAGATATATACATTAAGCACTTCGGCGCTCGCAGCGACTATTTTTACCCAATTGGAGCCTGTTTAAAAGCTGGTATTGTCGTAGCAGGGGCCTCGGATAGCCCCGTCTCGAACTGCAATCCGCTTATCGGCATTCATGGGGCGGTCAACCGACTGACACCTTCCTGCGCGGTCATTGGGGAAGAGCAGAAAATCTCCGTCATGGAAGCGATTATGCTGTACACCTGGAACGGAGCCTACGCAAGCTTCGAGGAAGACCAAAAAGGAAGCATCGAGGTAGGGAAATTAGCAGATTTGGTTGTGCTAAACGACCGAATATTGGATGTAACAATCGACGGTATTGATCAATTACGGGTTGAAATGACGATGATTGACGGGGAAATCGTTTACGAGCTAGGGAAATCTCCGGATGCAAATGATGCGTTGGAAGAAACCATTAATTTCATTATGTAAATATTCAACTACGCTATATCATTCTATTTTTAATGAAAAGTGTAAAGAAAATATATGAATTTGATACTAGGAAAAGAAAAAAATGAGCTCTAGACTAGGCTAGTCTAGGGCTGCAGATTGTCATAAAAAATTCCTTTTAAAAAAATGTGATTTCAAAAAAGAAAGCAGGAAATTGGCAGTGATCAATTTTCCAGTTTTCTTTTTTTTGTGCACTTGTGGAGTCACGAGAAGGGTTTGCGCCTCTTTCATCAACAACGGATTTATAATTCACTATGCATTCTTAGATTTCAAAGTATATAACACATATTTTCAATAAAAATATTGACATAATCAATATAACGTTATAATGTTTATTTATTGTAATTGTGTGTTTTTTCAGACTTTTAATCAAAAGGGGGAAAAGTTATTGAATAATTTTATGGGGATACTCGAAATGAAAGTGCTTCCAGTTGCAAATAAAATTGGTTCACAAAGACATCTGCTGGCAATTAGGCACGGTGTTCTGGCAACACTTCCACTGACGATCATTGGATCATTCTTTGTTATTTTGTTGAATTTTCCAATCAATGGGTATGACGAATGGATAGCACCTTATCGTGCCGCTTTGGATGTTCCGTTTCGGTTTACGGTGGGAGCAATGGCTTTATATGCAGCTTTTGGGGTTGGGTCAGCGCTTGCAGGACATTATAAATTAGATCAGCTCAGTGCAGGCCTTCTATCAGTCTTAGCTTTTCTGATTACATGTGTTGTGCCTACCCAAGTCATGGAATCCGTTCCAGGAGTAATAGAAGCGGGTCGCTGGTTACCTATCAGCTCTTTAAGCGCAGCCTCTTTATTCGGTGCAATAGTAACATCCCTGATTTCCGTTGAGATTTTTCATTTTTTGATTAAACGCGATATAAAAATCAAATTACCGGAAAGCGTTCCGCCAATGGTTTCGAATTCTTTTGCAGCCCTGATTCCAACATTGGTCGTGGTCCTTCTTTTCTGGGGCATTCGTTATGGTTTGGGCTTTGACATTAACTCGATCATCACTACTTTGGTGTCACCTCTTAAAAATTTATTGGTTGGTAATAGTTTAATAGGAGGTTTGCTTACAGTCTTTCTCATCGTTTTCTTTTGGTCTCTTGGTATTCATGGACCGGCAATATTGGGTCCGATCATACGGCCGATGTGGGATTCGGCGATTCTCGAGAATATGGATGCATTTGCAAGAACGGGTAATGCGGCGAATTTGCCCAATCTATTTACCGAACAATTCATTCAATGGTTTGTCTGGATTGGCGGGGCGGGATCGACATTATCACTTGTTGTACTATTCCTATTTTCAAAATCGAAGTATTTGAAAGAGCTTGGTAAACTGTCCTTTGTTCCAGGGATTTTTAATATTAATGAACCTATCATTTTTGGAGCGCCGATTGTCATGAACCCCATTTTAATGGTTCCATTCATCGTTGCCCCTTTGGTAAATGTCATCGTTTCTTATACATTCTTTCAATTAGGGTTAATACCGATGATAATGGCTAAACTGCCGTTTACGGTCTTTAGTCCAATTGCCGCTGTCATCAGTACAAATTGGACAATCATGGCCGGGGTTCTCGTTTTATTGAATTTTGTCATCTCATTAATGATCTATTTTCCATTTTTCAAGATGTTCGAGAATCAGCATCTACGTGATGAAAATAAAATAGAAGCTGGACCGAAAGAAAAGAAAGCGGGCATTAAATATGCTTGAAATAATATTCGCCATTCTATCATTTGTAGGGGCGCAAATCATTTTTTCCCGTACTCGGCTAGGTGAAAGTTTAACACCATGGAAATCGGTTGGCCTGTCTATTTTAATCATTAGCTTTTCAATCTTTCTATTTACCGCAATGGGATCGACTTATTATTTGATTGTCATTGTACCAACGATTATTTGTTCTGTAATGGTATCCTCCCGCTACCGTGACTATTTAATGGGATTACAAACTAAGCGGGCTCAATGGAAAGAAAGTAGAAAAGGAGTGAATGATAGCTTATGAGAAGATTAGGTATTTCAATTTATCCGGAACACTCTACACCGGATAAAGACAAGCAATATATTAAACTTGCCCATAGTTATGGTTTTGAACGAATATTCACGTGTTTATTATCGGTTTCAAAACCATATGAAATTGTCATGGAAGAATATAAAAATATTATTTCTTATGCGAAAGCGCTACATATGGAAGTCATACTTGATGTTGCTCCAGCTGTTTTCGATAAGTTTGATATTAGCTATGATGATTTAAGTTTTTTCGCAGAAATGGGAGCTGACGGCGTTCGTCTGGACCTTGGGTTCGATGGCTTGAAAGAAGCTAAAATGACCTATAATCCTTTTGGATTGAAAATCGAATTGAATATGAGTAATGATGTCGATTATTTATCGAACATACTGACTCATCAAGGGAATAAAAATCAAATCATTGGCTGTCATAATTTCTATCCCCAAAAATTCACAGGTCTTCCTTACGACTTCTTCATCGCCTGCAGTAAACGTTTTAAAGAACATGGCATTCGTACAGCTGCATTTGTTACTTCACAAACCGGTGATATAGGTCCTTGGAGTATAAATGATGGATTATGCACATTAGAACAGCACCGTGAACTTTCAATTGATGTACAAGCCAAGCATCTATGGGCAACGGGTTTAATTGATGATGTCATCATTGGGAATGCTTACGCGAGTGAAGAGGAACTAAGAATGCTGGGGGCCTTACAGCGTGACATGATCGAGTTGAAAGTGGAACTCCATTCGGATGCGTCACCAATTGAGCAAAAAGTTGTGCTGGATGAATTACAACTTCGCCGTGGTGATATCAGCGAGTATATGGTCCGTTCAGTGGAGGTCCGAAAAAAATATGCGAATGAAGATTTTGCAGTCCGAGAAAGTATCCCACAGCGCAAAGGGGCCGTTTTCATCGGCAATGATTCTTTTGGAAAATACAAAGGCGAACTTCAAGTCATCTTAAGGGATATGCCTTTGGATGAACGTAAAAATGCAGTCGCCCACGTTGTAAAAGAGGAACTTTTTTTACTGGATTATATTAAACCATGGGGCACATTTAGATTGATTAAATAACCTGACCCTAATTTATAAGGAGGAATAATGATGAATATTTTATTATGCTGTTCTGCAGGTATGTCCACTAGTCTTTTGGTTAATAAGATGGAGAAAGCGGCGGTGGAAGAAGGATTGAGCGTGAAAATCCAGGCTGTTGCCACTATGGAAGTAAGAAACCATATAAATGAGGTGGATGTTATTCTTTTAGGCCCTCAAGTTCGGTATCAACTTAATGATATAAAGAAAATAGGGGATGAAAAAGGAATACCTGTAGATACGATAAATCCAATGCATTATGGAACATGTAATGGCAAGGAAGTATTGCGTACAGCCCTCCAATTAATTTCAAAATAACATACTATCAAAAGGAGTGGTAAAATGACGAAAACAAAAGAGGATCTTTCAGAATTATCATTTCAATTAATTCTCCATAGCGGGAATGCCCGCAGTTGTGCAATGGAAGCCATCGCCTTGCAAAAACAAGGTAAATCAAGCGATGCCCAGGATAAATTAAAGGAAGCGGAACATGAGTTTGTTGCTGCACATAAAATCCAAACCGCATTGATTCAACAAGAAGTGAATGGTGAGAAATTCGATATTCCAATGCTCTTGATCCATGCTCAAGATCACTTGATGACTTCCATGACAACAAAAGATTTAGCGATAGAAATCGTGGAATTGCACGAGAAAACACAAAAGAACTAACGAAGTGATTCATGCTGATAGAGGGTTTAAGAGGTTGCTGCGGCAGCCTTTTTCTTATGGAACTATCGGGTGAAATGGCACGACAAAATTTCTTAAGTTAAGTTCATGAACATTAACAAAAGAAATATGGCATAATAGGGTCACTCAAAATTAGGATTCTCCGAAATTTTAAATTATACTATTGTTCAAGGCAGCAGCGAATGATACTGACACAAATTAACGTAGGATAATCATGATAGAAATACAAACAATTAATTAGCAAGATCAAAGGGGAGAAAAACATGCAAAGAGTCAATCTAACTGATGAGCTTAGTCTTTCACGAATTGTACACGGTATGTGGAGATTAGCGGATTGGAGATTTTCTACCGAGGAAATCCTATCTCTTATTGAACACGGAATGGATCGTGGCGTCACTACATATGATCACGCCGATATATATGGCAGTTATACGTGTGAGGAGATTTTTGGGAACGCACTTTCATTAAAGCCATCTTTACGCGATAAAATGGAGATCGTTACGAAATGTGGCATAGTTCTTCAATCAAAAAAACGTCCTTCCCATAAAAGTCACCATTATGACACTAGTAAAGCCCATATCATAAAGTCTGTTGATCAATCTCTTATGAATCTTAAAACGGATTATATTGATTTATTACTTATCCATCGTCCTGATCCCCTGATGGACCCTGCGGAAACGGCTGTGGCGTTTAATCAATTAAAGGAATCAGGAAAGGTCCGTAACTTTGGAGTATCGAACTTCAAAAAACCGCAATGGGATATGCTTCAATCTTATCTAGAATATCCGCTTGTGACGAATCAGCTGGAGCTTTCTGCATATAATCTTGAAAACTTCGAAGACGGAACCATGAACTTATGTCAGGAAATGGGCGTGGCGCCGATGGCATGGTCACCGCTTGCAGGAGGAAGCATTTTTGAGGAGTCGAATGAAAAGGCTGTCCGCTTAAGAAAAACGTTAGAAATCGTAAAAGAAGAAATCGGGGCCAATGGAATAGATGAAGTGATGTATGCATGGCTGTTGAGACATCCTGCAAAAATCATTCCGATCGTTGGATCAGGTAAGAAAGAACGATTGGACAGCGCCATTGATTCACTAAACCTAAGCATGGAAAAAGAACAATGGTTTAACATTTTAACAAGCTCGATGGGACATGATATTCCGTAATGAATTGTACCGTTGAACAAGAATCCTTGCCTTCATTAATGGGGACCTCCGTAAAGAGGTCCCCATTCTTAAATTTCAAACAATGACGAGATGGACTTTCACTTTTCAAAGCATGATTTTTGGTGAATTTTTTTAAGTGCTAATAAGATTTTGCCATATAATAAAAATACTATTTGATTTTCGAGGTGAAACAACATGAAAATCGGGGTAAGAGGCTCAAAATATTTTGTTGGAATCCATATCAATCCACTTTCCCATGTTTCCCAAACAATTCATTTCCGTTCAATATGATATGTGGAAGAAAGTAGTCTATAAATAGAAAATGCGGGAAAACAAACCGATCTATTACTGTTTTCAGGTTCCATACCTTTTTTATGGATATGAAAAGGTTAAAAGGAGCTTAATAGAAACTATTAATGTCCCATCTTCTGGACTTTCAGATAATTCTTGCCCCATACCTTCTATTTGACTTTCACTAACTGTGGTCTTGGTGAATTATAATGATCGTATTTTGCATCAAAACTCGTGTGAAAGCCGTTTTTCCATTTCTGTTATTGAAGGGCGCGCAGGCATTTTCAATGATGGAACCTCTTGATCATTCAAGCCAGTAGCAATGATAATTACTATAATTTCATCTTTTAAGTTTTCATTAATAACAGAACCGAAAATCATATTTAACTCTGAGTCTGCCTCGGAAGTAACAATATTTGCTGCCTCTTGTACTTCATATAGACTTATATTGGCGCCTGTGAGTTTCATTAGCACACCTTGGGCTCCGTCGATGGAAGTGTTAAGTAACGGACTGGAAATGGCTTTCTTTGCAGCTTACGCAGCGCGATGTTTACCTGTTGCTCTGCCAATGCCTATTAAGGCAGACCCTTTATTGGACATGATTGTTTTCACGTCTGCAAAATCAATGTTGATTAAACCTGGTACAGCAATTAAATCCGATATACCTTGGATACTTTGGCGAATAACATTATCCGCTTCAAGAAATGCTTCAAACATTGGTGTATCTTTATGTAAAATCTCCAATAAGCGATCGTTTGGAATAACAATTAATGTGTCCACTGCTTTCTTCATTAAGGAGATTCCTCCTGCTGCTTGTGTTGCACGCTTATTGCCCTCAAACGCAAACGGTAGTGTTACAACGCCAATGGTTAGTATGTCAAGCTCACGGGCAATTTGAGCAATGGCAGGGGCAGCACCCGTTCCTATACCGCCGCCCATTCCGGCTGTAATGAGTACCATGTCTGTACCTTTTAATGCTTCTTGGATCTGTTCTTTGCTTTCTTTAACTGCTTGTTTACCTACCCCTGGATTTGCCCCTGATCCTAAACCTTTTGTCAATGTTGCACCGATTTGTATCTTGATCTCTGCTTTTGATAAATTAAGAGCTTGTGCATCTGTATTAACAGCTATAAATTCTACACCTTTAACTCCATGTTCGATCATACGGTTAACGGCGTTATTTCCTCCGCCGCCAATACCAATTACTTTAATGCTGACTGATGAGATTACACTTGTAACAAACTCCATTTATAGGACCTCCTAGTCATTGAAATTACCTTATTTCAAATTATTAAAATAAATAGCGGAAACAACACTCATTCATTTTATTAGAAATGTTTTGTCTTTCTTAAATTTAGATTTAGTTAAAGAAAAAGGCATTGTCGTTAGCAGTCCCGTAAAGGAGACTTCTAACGACAATGCCTTTCATTGAACCCTTCCATTCTTTGCTAAAGGTGGGTGGGTTCGATATCCTAAAAAGGTAATCTTTGTTTTAATTCTAAGGTAATTCCACTTTTAAATCAATATATATACATTATTATAAACAAATACGTATTCATGAAGATGGCGACGACCATCTGATTAGAATTATTTACAGTGTGTAACCTAATAAGGTTAAAGATAATGATATCTTTAGGAGTTTTAAAAGGTGAAACTAACTTAGTTAAATTACCGTGCTGTATACCTTTAATTCATGAACAAGAAAATAGATAAGCAAACATGCACCACTACATCTCATCTTTATTTTGTATTTTTCCTACCGTCTGCACTCTACACATATAGTATGTGGGAACATAGTTTACACCTAAAATAATTTTAATGTTGTGAAAAATTAGGGGTGAAATGATTCTGATTCTTATTTTGAATAAACAAAACAGACAGGAAAATATTTATCCTGTCTGTTTTTTGCCTCTTAAATAACTACGGTGAAGCGTACCATAAGTAATATAATGAGGCTTTTACGCATATAAAGAAAAAACAGTATCAGATTCTTTAATTAAAATTCAAAACATAAACAATCAATGTTCTCTTAATAGTCCATACAGCAAATCCTTCCTCCGCTTGTGATTTTATTGTGAGATTAAAGAAAAATGATAGGTAGAAGGTGACGAATATGGAAGCAATCGTCCTGGCTGCTGGATATTCCAGCCGAGCGAATGCATTTAAAATGACTTTGCCGATGGGGCAAATGAGCGTGTTGGAGCAAACGATCTCTAAATTTGAAGGATTATGCAACAAGGTCATCGTCGTAGCTGGATTTCAAGCGGAAATCATCCAAGAGGAAATTGTCAAAATTATCAGTGAAAATGCCTATTCATTTCAGATCAAGTTTGTTTATAATGAAAACTTTAACCAGGGAATGTTTCATTCCATTCAAAAGGGCTGCAACGAAGTAAATGCCCCAACCTTCTTTATAACACCCGGCGATTGTCCGCTTGTAAAAAAAGAGACTGTTCAGCTACTAGCAAAACACAAAGGAAACGTGGTTATTCCCAGCTTTGACTATAAAGGCGGCCATCCCATTAAATTATCAAGCGAAGTGAAACAGAAAATTCTCGAAACCAATCCAGAAAGTAATTTGCGTGTGGTCCTGGGCGGTTACGAAAAGCAATACATGAATGTAGATGACGCGGGAGTATTAATGGATGTTGATACACCGGAGGATTACCAAAAAGCCATTGATTACGATAATGCTTTAAATTTCTCGAAGTAAAAATAAAAATAAAAACTACGAAAATCTTGAATAGAAATGAATCATAAAAGATCATTCTCATTGATAAAATCATTGGAAGAGGTTTCTATTCAGAATATGTCCCATTAAAAAAATGAGTCGAAGGGTGTTGTTGCAATGAATCTCAAAGACATAAGCACCTCAGTGCCCAAAAAGGACCATAAAGGTAAAGTATCGGGCCAGTTGCCCTATATTAGTGACGTAAAAGTGGAAAATATGGTTTATGGTGTTTTGTATAGATCGCCAATTGCTTATGGAAAAATCATATCCATTCAATTACCTAACCTTCCAGAAGGGTATGAAGCTGTTGGAGCAGAGCATATCCCCGGACCGAATTATGTCAAAATTATCAAAGAAGATCAGCCCATTTTTGCCAATGAGTGGGTCAATTATATTGGTGAGCCAATTCTCATGCTCACGGGCAAAGACCTGGATATCCTGTACAGTTTGTTAAATGAAGTGAAGGTTGAATTTGAAGAACATCAGGCTATCTATACATTGGACGAAGCGATAAAGCAAAAATCAGTATCCTTAGTTTTGGCAAGCTATGAATTTGGGGAAAGCTTAGAAAACATTTCAGCTATCGAGCAGGGAGCCCATCAAATCATCGAAGAAGAATATGATACGGGTTATCAGGAGCATGTCTATCTTGAGCCGCAAGGAATGCTCGCCGTTTATAAGGATGATGAAATTGTCGTCCAGGGATCGATGCAATGTCTTTATTATATAAAAAATGCATTGCTAAGCGCATTAGCCTGTGGTGACGATGAAGTCAGGGTTGTTCAAAGTCCTACCGGCGGAGGTTTTGGCGGCAAAGAAGATTATCCTTCTATGATGGCTTGTCACGTAGCCGTTGCCGCAAGAGCAGTAAAAAAATCGGTAATGCTCGTGTTCGACCGTTCTGAGGATATGCTGGTAACGACGAAAAGGCATCCGGCCAAACTCAAATATCGGACGGCCCTTGATAAGGAAGGAAATATTTTGAGCATGTGTGTTGATATCTTTCTCGATGGAGGGGCAAATGTTGGATTGAGCTCTGTCGTGCTGCAGCGCGCATTATTAAACAGTGCCGGTGTTTATAAAATTCCGCATTTTCATGCAAAAGGCTATGTCTTAAAAACCAATACCGTTCCGAACGGCGCCTTCAGAGGCTTTGGTGCTCCTCAAAGCTTTGCCGGAATCGAAAGTCATATTGGACATCTTAGTAAACTGGCAAAAATCGACCCGCTTGAATATAAACGAAAATACCTCGTCAAACAAGGAGACCCCACCATCACCAAAGGTAAATTCCGCGACCCGATATTAGTGGAAGATATGATTGAGGACGTACTCAACGTGTCAGAATACAAGAAGAAAAAAGAAGACTTTCAGCGCTTAAATCAACAAAATCAGCGCTATAAAAAAGGCATAGGAACTTCGTTGTTCCTCCACGGCTGTGGATTTACTGGCAGTGGCGAAAGAGATCATATTAAAGCAAAGGTGAAACTGGTTAAATCAAAGGACGACCAGGTATCACTAAAAATCTCAAACTCTGATATGGGACAAGGTATTTTGACGACGTTGTGTAAAATTGTCGCCAAAGAACTTAACCTCCCGTTCGAAGATATTTTGTACCCTTATCCCGACACAAAAGAGGTTCCCGACTCGGGTCCGACCGTAGCTTCCAGGACGACGATGATTGTCGGAAAATTGCTTGAGCGGGCCGCAAAAAAACTTAAGAATCAGTGGCAAACAGGGGTGGAACAGGAAGTGGTTGAGCACTATGTTCACCGTGAAATGATTCCTTGGGACGAGAAAACCTTCACTGGAGATGCCTACCCGGCTTATTCATGGGGCGTTAATATCGTTGAAGTAGAAGTTGATACGTTAACAGGTAATTTAAAGTTAGAAAAAGTATACGGCAATTATGAAGTTGGGAAGGTCATCGATGAACGGATTATGAAAGGCCAAATTGACGGTGGTTTGGCTCAAGGGCTAGCATATGGTTATCTAGAAAAGATGACGTCAAAACAAGGTAGAATCCAACAAAAAAGCATATCGGATTATGGACCGCCGACTTCATTGGATATTGTTTCAATTGAAAGCAAGGTCTTTGATAACCCCTATGCTGATGGTCCATACGGGGCGAAGGGGGCAGGTGAATTGACTTTAATCGGAGGCGCTCCAGCAGTCCAAGCTGCGATTGAGGATGCCCTGCACACTTCTTTTCAGCAAATTCCGATTACACCGGAAGTCATTATTGAAAGTCTTTGGATGAAAGAAGGTGAAGAGGGTTGATTAAATTCACACTAAATGGAAGAACGGTAGAAACGGACGCCCCTGCTACAGCAAGATTACTAGATTTATTAAGAGATGAGTTTGAGTTAATCGGAACAAAGGAAGGCTGTGGTGAAGGGGAGTGCGGAGCCTGCAGTGTTTTTGTGAATAACCTCCTGCAAAACAGCTGCCTTATTCCAATTGGCTCGATTGCTGGTGCCGATATTCAAACGATCGAAGGCATCATTGAAACGGAACAATTTAAAATTTTAGATGAAAGCTATTCCATAGCCGGGGGAGTGCAATGCGGCTATTGCATACCGGGAATGATTATGGCAAGTGCAGCTTTGTTATCTGAAAATCCTCATCCTTCAGAGGCTGAAATTCGTGAGGGCATCTCCGGAAATCTGTGCCGATGTACGGGCTACAATATGATTGTTGAGGCGATTAACCTAGCAGCTAAAAAAGGTGATGGCTTATGATAGAGAAAATAACAGCGTATCGCTTCGAGCGTTTAGACGAAACTTTGAGCCAATTGAATAGAGAAGATTGTGCAATCATAGCCGGGGGCACCGATGTTATGGTTCTTCACAAAAGTAGAAGGGGAGTACCTCCAAAAATCCCTAAACCCATTGTTTTTATTAATCATCTTTCCGAATTAAAGCAGGTGTATCAACATCACAAGGATCTCCACATCGGGGCCTGCTGTACCTATAGTGAATTACTTGAAAATCCGTTGATTCCTTTTGCTTTAAAGAATGCAATTAAAACAATTGCTGCCCCGGCAATTAGAAACCGGGGAACATTAGGCGGTAATATTTGCAACGCCTCTCCAGCCGGTGACATGCTTCCTTTATTATATGTATACAATGCAAAGCTTCTGTTGCGCTCCGTAAATGGTGATCGCATGGTTGCGATTAGCGATTTCATTCAAGGTCCACGACAGGTTCAACGCTTTCACAATGAAATAGTAACGGAGATTATTCTGCCGTTCGTATTAGGAGATTCACATGTCGTTTTCGAGAAAGTCGGCAACCGCAACGCAGATGCCATTGCCAAAGTATCGTTTGCGGGTTTCGTCCGGATAAGCAAAGATCGAATCGATGACATTCGATTTGCCTTCGGGGCGGTCGGACCTACGATGGTTCGTTCCATTGATATTGAGAAGAAGCTGGTTGGAAAAACGATACCATTAGCCGATGCAGACATCGCTGAAATTGTGGCAGCCTTCGATAAGATCATTAGACCAATCGACGATCAACGCTCCACTGCGGCTTACAGAAAAACCGTTGCGTTACATCTTTTACGTTATTTTCTTAGCATGAAGCAATATCAACCGAATTAATGTTTAAAGATAGGGGGGAGCTTTTCATGCAGCTGATGGAAAAAGTGGCCATGCTGACGCGTCATAACGAAACCTTTGCTTTAGCCATGATTATTGAATCAAAGGGCTCGACTCCCAGGCATGTTGGAAAAATGATTGTCTACCGGGATGGTACCATTGAAGGGACTGTCGGAGGGGGCTTGGCTGAACACTATGTGATCGAAGATAGTGTAAAGGCGATCCAAGATGGCCAATCGAAAATCGTTGAATATAAATTGAATAAACATGCAAAAGACGGAATTCAGATGAATTGTGGCGGCACGTTACGGGTCTTTATTGAAGTCTATACAAGCAGGCCTGAACTCATTCTGGCTGGGGCCGGTCATTTAGGCCATGCGTTGGCAAAGCTCGCTGATTTCCTCGAATATCCTTATTGCATTGTCGATGATCGCGTTGGTTATTGTACAAAGGAACGCTTTCCGAATGCGACAAACCTTTTTGTGAACGAGGATATTGGAAAGGCTTTGCTCGCAGCCAACCTAAATGAAAAATCATATGTGGTAATTGTTACAAAAGATTGTGATGATATTGTATTAAAAACGGCACTGCAATTTCCGATTGCATATGTTGGGATGGTAGCCAGTAAACGCAAGGTCATAAGCATATTTGAAAAGTTAAAAAGTGAAGGGGTCACGCAAGAACAGTTGGAGCAGGTCCATTCTCCAATCGGATTGGAAATTGACTCGGAAACATCAGAAGAAATTGCCATCAGTATTATCGGTCAAATCATCAAATTAAGCAAGGAAAAAAAGCCTGTAAAAGTGAAACAATTAAATAGATAAGTAGAAAGGTCAGATAAAGCTAAAATCAAAATGTCTAATAGACAATTAGGTCAGTCCCCACGGTGTTAAAGTATTAACTCAGTGGGACTCTGACCCTTTTTCTTTGATAAAAGCTAGAAGCAGGCCCTTGCTCTTCAGAGTGGGCTTTTTGTCGTTTTGATTAATTCATTAATATGGTAGGAATATTTTACTTTATATGCTACTACTATCATACTATACACAAAGGAAAACTCCGGGAGGGCTTTTGTATGGGGATATTAGATGGACTTATGGGAAACGGGTTCTGGTGCAAAGATTGCATCTATTGGAAAGAGGTATATAGATCCCTATAGAATCAACTATTATGCAGCCATTCCAAATAGTGATGAATGAACTTCACTTGATTTTGGACAGACTTGTTCTGTAAAGTAAGCTGTCCTTTTTTAATGAAATGTATCGCTCTATGGATGAGAGTGCATAACATAGTTTGAAATGATAGCTGATAGGTAGTGCAAGTATCGAAAAAGCAAATTTAACCTGAAGAAAAGAAGTGAATTAAATGGCTGAGCCTTTAAAGGATTTATATAATGAAACGTTCATTCGTGAATTCGGTGAAAAAGTAAAGGGTGTCCATCCGTCCTTCGCTACTGAATCGTTTATAGGGGAAGTGATTGATGAGCATTGGGACGAGAGGAAGTTAAAAGAACGGATAAGGCACATTTCCATTACTCTTGGAAAGCATCTTCCAAGTGTTTATCAAGAGGCTCTGGATATTTTGTATCGGCTTGATAAGGATTGTGAAGGGTTTAGATATTTATTTTTCCCGGATTTTGTAGAGGTACATGGATTGAATAAGAAAGATTGGCCGTTATCGCTAGATGCGTTGGAGCGTTTTACAGCAAGGTCATCCTCTGAGTTTGCAATCCGTGCTTTTATCTTGCTTGATCCCGTTTTAATGATCGAGAAGATGAAGGAATGGACCAATCATGATGATGAGCATGTCCGCAGGCTGGCTAGTGAGGGATGCAGGCCCAGGTTACCTTGGGGGCAAGCTTTACCGATGTTCAAATCTGATCCGGCACCAGTCTTGGAATTACTTGAGAACCTGAAAAACGATCCATCCCTGTATGTTCGCAAAAGTGTGGCCAATAACTTGAATGATATTGCCAAAGACCATCCCAAAACCGTAATAGAAACTGCCAAGCGCTGGCATGAAAGCGGAGAACCCAACACGATTTGGATTATTCGACGGGGATGCAGGACCTTAGTTCGACAAGCAGATTCAGAGGTCCTTTCATTATTTGGATACACGGATATATTGAATAATCTGAATATCATTACAAACGCATTTATTAGAAATGAACCAGACTCGATTTGTATTGGGGAAACGAGTGAACTTCATTTCGGTTTTCAAGTTCAAGAAAAGAACTCTGTGAAACTTCGCATCGAGTATGCCATCGATTTTGTGAAAGCGAATCAGAAAACTTCCCGTAAAATTTTCCTATTGGCAGATAGGGATTTCTCAGATGGTGAAGAAGTTGAAAGAGTGAGGATTCACAATTGGAAAGACCTGACGACACGGCGACATTACATGGGAATCCATCGAATATCACTTCTTGTAAATGGTGTGGAAGTTGCAGAAACGCAAGTAAAATTAAACGCTGAAAGATAATGGATTTTTAAAAAAGTTTGGGAGATCTTGATTAATTACAGGATTACCAGCACTTATATCTGACAAACGAGGAGCTGAGAGTTCCTCGTTTTTAATTATTTCATGATAGTGAAACATTGCAAAATTACTTTTCATGCTTAATCACATTAAAAAGCAATTAAATCCAAGAAGATTGAAGGTTCCGATTGCTACTCGTCTTTCTTGAGAAATTACGGGTTAATATGGATGTTATCAAACATCCATATTAGCAATAACAGAATTGCAATTGAAAGTACATGATAATCAATCCTTTTAAAGTGAGGAAAAAAGTTATTGACAAAGCCTGTACGTACAGGATAATATGAAAGCGTATACAGAACCTATACGTACAGGTTATAAAAACAACTATATTTTGCTTTCTAGGGAAAGGAAGTAGTGAAATGGGTAAATACACAGAACCAGCAACGGATTTGCTCCAACATGTCGGAGGGAAAGAAAATATTGCGACGGTTACGCATTGTGCGACAAGAATGCGTTTTGCGTTGAAAGATCCCGCCAAGGCGGATGTAACGAATATCGAATCGATTAAGCTTGTGAAAGGAACATTTACACAAGCTGGCCAGTTCCAGGTCATAATCGGGAACGAAGTATCATCGTTTTATAATGAATTCGTTTCCATAGCTGGACTTCAGGAAGCGTCAAAAGAAGATGTGAAAAATGCAGCAAAACAGAATATGAGCTGGCTGCAGCGTATGATTGCACATCTTGCGGATATTTTCACCCCGCTAATTCCTGCCATAGTCGTTGGCGGACTCATTCTTGGTTTCCGCAATATTATTGGGGATATAAAAATGTTCGATGACAGCACAAAGACCCTTGTGGATATTTCACAATTTTGGGCAGGGGTACACGCCTTCCTTTGGCTGATAGGTGAAGCTATTTTTCATTTTCTTCCTGTTGGGATTACATGGTCGATCTCGAAGAAAATGGGCACGACTCAAATTCTCGGCATCGTCCTTGGTTTGACCCTGGTTTCCCCACAGCTTCTTAATGCATATGCAGTGGCAAACACAAAGGCAAGTGATATACCTTTTTGGGATTTCGGTTTTGCCCAAGTCGATATGATCGGCTACCAGGCACAAGTCATCCCAGCGATACTTGCAGGGTTCGTCTTGGCGTATTTAGAGCGGTTCTTGAGAGATAAAGTGCACAATTCCATTTCCATGATCGTCGTTCCATTTTTCGCTTTACTTCCAACTGTAATCATTGCCCATACCATTCTGGGGCCTATAGGCTGGAAAATCGGTTCTGTCATTTCTACGGTTGTATATTCCGGATTGACTTCATCAGTTGGCTGGCTGTTTGCTGCCGTTTTCGGCTTTGCCTATGCACCGCTTGTCATCACAGGCCTGCATCATATGACCAACGCAATCGATCTTCAGCTTATGAGTGAACTTGGCGGTACGAACCTATGGCCAATGATCGCATTATCCAATATTGCACAAGGTACGGCAGTGCTAGCAATGATTTACATCAACAGAAAAGACCAGGAGGAAAGGCAAGTTTCCATACCCGCCACGATTTCTTGTTATCTCGGTGTAACCGAGCCAGCCATGTTCGGCATTAACTTGAAATACGGCTTTCCGTTCTTAGCCGGTATGATCGGTTCACTTTTTGCAGGCATCGTTTCAGTGGGGTCTGGAGTAATGGCAAACTCAATCGGTGTTGGAGGGATTCCAGGTATCCTATCCATCCAGCCGCAGCATATGGGAATGTTTGCACTCGCGATGCTGGTTGCATTCGTTGTGCCATTCATTTTGACTATAGCATTCTCCAAGCGTCCTAATATGAACTTGAAAACAAGAACGAAAACAACGAAATTAAATGCTTAATAACGCGGAGGGAGAGCATTCTCCCTCTTTTTTTACCATACTGGCAAAAGATACATCAGGGATAGCAGGGGAGGAATTACAATGAAGGATTTTAAAAATAGTACGATCTATCAAATTTATCCGAAGTCATTTAAGGACTCGAACGGTGACGGCATCGGGGACATAAATGGTGTTATAGAAAAACTTGATTATTTGAGTATACTGGGAGTGGATTATATTTGGCTGACCCCTTTTTATCGTTCACCTCAAAATGATAATGGATATGATGTAGCGGATTATACATCCATTGATCCTGTTTTTGGGACGATGGATGATTTCGAAAGATTGGTGAAGGAGGCTAATTCGCGGGATATCCAAATCATGTTGGATATGGTATTCAACCATACATCAACAGAGCATGAATGGTTCCAAAAAGCATTGGCTGGAGAGAAAGAATATAAGGACTATTATATTTTCAAGAAATCGAAAAATGGAGAGCCCCCTACGAATTGGATTTCGAAATTCGGAGGCCCTGCATGGGAATATGTAGCGGAACATGATGAATACTACCTCCATTTGTTCGATCGGACACAAGCTGACCTTAATTGGGAAAATCCCAGAGTGAGGGAGGAAATCTTCAATGTAGTAAACTTCTGGCTGGATAAAGGTGTCAAAGGATTCCGTTTGGATGTCATCAATCTTATTTCGAAACCTGACATCTATGAAAATGACAAAGATGGAGATGGACGATGCTTTTATACAGACGGTCCCAAGATTCATCAATTCCTAAAAGAGATGAATGAAGAAACTTTCGGGAAGGATGAAGAGGTGATGACGGTAGGGGAAATGTCATCGACGACCATTGACCATTGCATCAAATATTCATCTCCAGTTGAAAAGGAGCTGTCAATGGTATTCAGTTTCCATCATCTAAAGGTGGATTATAAGGATGGGGAAAAGTGGTCACTTGCAGATTTTGACTTCAGGCAGTTAAAGGAGATCCTAAGCAGCTGGCAATATGGGATGCAAGAAGGAAATGGATGGAATGCCCTGTTCTGGTGCAACCATGACCAGCCGAGGATCGTATCCAGGTTTGGGAATGATCAAGAATATCACAAGGAATCGGCCAAGATGCTGGCAACAGCCATTCATATGCTTAGGGGAACCCCTTATATTTATCAAGGGGAGGAAATAGGGATGACCAACCCGAAATTCAATGAAATTGAACAATATCGGGACGTGGAATCGATTAATTATTACAATATTTTAAAAGAGGCAGGCAAGGATGAAAAGGAAATAATCGAAATCCTTCAAGCTAAATCCCGTGATAACTCGAGAACTCCTATGCAGTGGGAAAATGCGGAACATGCAGGCTTTACAAAAGGGACTCCATGGATTGCAGTGCCTGATAATGCCAAAATCATCAATGCTGAACACGCACTGATGGATCAGGATTCCATTTTTCATCATTACCAAAAACTTATATTCTTACGCAAGAAACATGATATCATTGCATATGGGGACTATCAGGAAATTCTTGGCGACCATGACCAATTGTACGCTTATGTACGCAGTTATGAAGACGAGAAACTTTTGGTCGTCAATAACTTTTATGCAAAAGAAACGGTCTTCGAAATTCCAAAGGATATAGACCTATCCGGATACAACTCAGAGCTCCTTCTCTCAAACTATATCGATTCGAAAGAACTTGCAGGTGATTTTATCCTTCGTCCCTATGAATCGGTGGTCTATTTGTTGAAAAAGGACGAGTAGCAGACTAAGAAAAATATATTGTGGTGATGAAATGAACAGCAAATACCTATCGCTATATGGTGATATCGTTTCAAAAATTGAAGAAGGAACCTTTCCGACAAATTCAAAGCTTCCTTCCGAAAGCAGCTTCATGGAAGAGTATGACATATCCAGGGATACTGTGAGAAAATCCTTACAGTTGCTTGAACAAAATGGATATATCCATAAAATCAAAGGCAAGGGTTCCTTTGTCTTGGATTTCAGCAAATTTAATTTTCCTGTAGCAGGCTTGATTTCCTATAAAGAAATGGTGGAAAAGTTGAATTTGCATTCCAAAACGATCATCCACAAGTTGGAGCTTGAGACCCCCGACTCAAAAATGGCCAAGCTTCTAGACTTAACTGATGATGGTGAAATATGGAAGGTGTTCCGGGTACGCCAAATCAATGGGAAGAAAATCATACTGGACAAAGACTATTTCAAAAGCGAATTCGTAACTAACCTGACCAAGGAAATTTGTGAGGATTCTATTTATGGATATATCGAAAAGGAACTCGGGCTCCAGATTGGTTTTTCCAACAAGGAAATTACCGTGGAGCCATGCAGTGAGGAAGATAAACAATTATTGGACATTGAAGACTTCGATATGGTGGCAGTTGTGAAAAGTACGGTCCATTTAATCGATGGAAGCTTGTTTCAATATAGCGAATCCAGGCATAGACCCGATAAATTCAAGTTCACTGACTTTGCACGAAGGACTTGGTGAAGGTTAAGGAAGAAATGAAGGACTGACTTTTGAAAGTTCAGTCCCATTCAAAATGAGAACCCCGCCGTTGAAGATATTTTTATTTTTGAAACGAGCGGGGAGATGAGGAGAGTCAAACTTAATTTGACTCTCCTTCCGCTTGTTTAGTGGTATGGGAAGCATTTAGTAAAATCACTCCGCCAATGATTAATACTAAACCGCCTAATGTAGTGATACTAAATGGCTCATTCCATAATAGTACGCCAATCATTGCCGTTAAAGCTGTGCCTATTCCTGACCAAATGGCATAAGCTAAGCTTAACGGAATTGTTTTAAGACATAAAGATAAGCTATAAAATGCAATGCTAAACCCAATTATAACTCCAAATGAAGCGAATAAATGTGTAAAGCCTTCAGACAACTTAAGCATGGTCGTACCAAATACTTCACTAATGATTGATATTCCTAAGGCTATGTATCCCTTCATATTATTACCTCCATTACTAAATTGTTAAGAAGTGCCTCCACTAGAGAGTTTCAAAACAACAACTCCTCCAATGATCAGGACTAAACCTAAAAATTTTTTCACGTTAAAGCTTTCTTTATAAACGATAACTCCCACTAAAGCAGTTAAAGCAGTGCCTATTCCCGACCAAATGGCATAAGCCGTTCCAAGCGGTATGGTTATTAAAGATAATGACAGGCAATAAAAAGCCAAACCCATTCCAATTACCACACCAATGGAAGGGAATAACCTTTTAAACCCGTTTGATACTTTTAACATCGAACTGCCAAACACTTCACTTAGGATGGCTATTGCCAAGAACGCATAAGGATTCAAGATGAACTCCTCCTAAATATTGATCTATTTTCGACCACTTCCCTCAAGAATCTTATCATCTAAAGGACTCATATTAAACTAAAACCACCTATAGTCAGTATCATATTTTCTGTCTTTGCTATTCACGCTCAATATTCATTTTAAAGTGATACAATAAGCCGCTTCTTCGAACCTGGTAGCAACATATAAGAAGGGTGAACAGGGATTTATAGGAATTTTGTCGAATTATTCCTTTAACGATTATATTACTTAAGAAATAGGGAAACGGTAGAATATGAAATTAATTAATAGTTATTCGGATAAATTTACTTTTACACTTTGGGAAGAACCTCTGTAAGTACATTATTTATTTTAAAATATACCTCGATAGAATAAATTGATGATGTAGCTAAACTTAGAATCCGTATTTCATCTCTATTAGAAACAACTTTAATAGGATTAGGCTTCCCGTTCTGGGGGAATAGATCACGTTCACAACAATTTAGTATCCCACTTTAGTGCATACTCTATACAAAGCTAGTTAATTTAATCAGATGTTACCGGGATGTAAAAAGGGATTTTCTATAGGAAGATCCCTTTTTACTACTACTTCAACTAACGACCCTTAAATCAAAAGCTAAACAAAAAGGCTTTGGTTATACCGATACGTTTATTTGGCTATGAAAGCCAGCAGCAGACAAGAGTGGATTTCGGAATAAATGTACGTATTTCTTCAGGAAGGTCCATATCTGCATTTATAAAAAATTTTTCCTTTATTTAGGCAAGCTTCTCCATTATCCATTGTTTAATTAACTTAGCGACTTGGGGCGGCGAAGTGGTAGAAGTGTCTATAGTAGGTATTGGTGGAACTGATGTTTTGGCTTCTTGAACTAAATTCTCAGATAGTTCATTCATATAATTAATGCTGTCAGCCGTCCATTTGCCACGAGCCGATAATCGTTGTGTACGCGCTTCACCGTTACAATAAAGATGTAGGTAATGAACTGGATTAAATAAAGGGAAATGGTCGCAAATTTCAACATTATATGGATCGGGTACATTGCCGAATAATACGGAATTACGTCCGGAATAAGCACTATAATAGGCAACCTTCAACCAATTATCACATGCTGTTTGATAATCGTCATTGTTAACGATAAGATCCATATCAAATACATTGAAATCCACCATGATTTTCTGCAATTCCAGTGAAGTTGCTGATTTACCTGAGCCACTAATGCCAGTCACAATAAAAAGAGGGTAAGTCATGATCATCACCTTCCAGTATATTAAGGAAATAGGTTACTAATATCATAATGATATTTTCCACTTTATTTATTAGTATGTTCAAACTGTTAATTCGCATCTTTTTTTTACCCAGAATGAAAAAAGAACTTTGCCTGCCTCTCTAGGAATGTGATTCTTCTTTACGGCTATTGACTGTCCTATATAAAAAATGTACTTTGAATATGAACATTACTGGTATATGGAAATTCACAGGATATAGTCAGGGGGATAATTATGTATGTTAGTCAAACCAGGGATCATGAAGTAATTGCAAAACTAAATAGAAATGTCCACGATCTGCATGCAAAACTATATCCTAAGTATTTTAAGGAATATAATTATAGTGCAATGAAGGAATCTTTCAAAAGTTTGGTTGAAAATAACAGTTTTGTTTTTCTCGTTTTTAAAGAACATGTAGAACCGATCGGTTACGTATGGATTGAAATTAAAAAATATCCAGAAAGTGCTTTTAAAAATGCGTATAAATCAGTTTATGTGCATCAGCTTAGTATCGTTGAAAATCAAACCAAAAAAGGTTACGGTAAAATACTAATGAATGAGGTCTATGAAATTGCCAAAAAGAATGATATAGATTTAATTGAACTGGATTATTGGTTTGAAAACAAAGCTGCAAAAGAGTTTTATCAAAAACAACACTTTAAAAAGTATAGGGAGTTTGCATTTAGACAGTTTTAAATCCTTTGACACTCATTATTCAAAGGATGGAGGAAGGAATTAATAAAAACCCCGAATTGGGGTTTTTTTAATTAATATCTTACCATTCTCCTTGAAAAACTAGGGGGTTGAGGAACTCCACAAATAAAGCTTTGGGAATAACACTCTTTCACGATACTTCTGGTATGCGGTATATATGTGTTGAAGTGTTTATTCACCGTAGTTGTATGTGTCGGGTGAAAAACCGGAATCACCGTGTTGATGACATTGGTTTTTACAGATTGCTTTGCTGGGGAGATTTGAGGTGGATTATACTGTGTAGGCATTCTGTGAGGTGGGCAATATTGTCGTGGACATTGACCGCCTTTCGGATGCCCCCAGGGCTTATTATACATTTAAACACCTCCTGGATTTTTTTTTGAAAGTCATTATTAGTTTATGAAAATAAATGATAAAGGGACTAGTATAAATGCCTTTATAAAAAATATCCTGGGCATATCAGATTTTTCACTCATTTTAAAAAGCATTAATTTAAACGAATTCGGTTAATCGCTTGACGAACAAATGACTTGTGTCTTTTTCGCCAGTTATTTTCCTTGCTCTTTTCCAAGCCCCATTCAGGAAATGTAGATAACCGTAATGAGGCAAATAATTGCCAGTAGGGTAAGTTTGTAAAATTCACCTCAGGCATCAGGGTTTTATATTGATTGGTGAAGTCATTCATCGCTTGCATTCCAAAATGATAAAAGATTTCGAGCTGACTATTGGCAAGGTCAACCAAAGGGTCCCCTAAGCCTGAATCTTCCCAATCAATTATGGAAACTAGTTTACCCTCTGTCCATAATAGATTTCCTGGCCAATAATCACCATGAAGGATCACTTCCTTATTCATGGATGGTAAAGGCGTGAAAAATTTTAACAAATCCCTAATCAAACTCAGATTTAATGCTTTGTCCAGGATTACCCTATCTTTATTATTTAACATTTCGATATATGTATTTTCTAATTTAGGCAGGAATGATAAAGATAGATTTGCACAATCAACCCGATGGATTTTTGCTAGATTTATTGCCGATTGTAAGATATGATCATTGAGATTTGAGGGTGTGAATTCTGACTTCCCCTCAATAAACTCGATAAGTATGCATGGCTTGGAAAAAATCTCGCACGATTGCTCTAGGTAATATGGCATCGGTACAGGCAAACCTGCAGCTTTCAATATCCCTAGGAGCTTGTGTTCATCAGCTGCAACATTTGGATTCCGTTTTAGGTCAGGATCACCATGCTGACGAACGATCATTTTCATGAGCCGCCCTGAAGGATGTAATACTTCAAGGCCTGTAACCTGTGCAGAAATTCCGCCTTTTAATTCCCATGCGCGAATTAGCTTGCTTCCTTGATCAAACTTTTGAACCAATTGTTCAAACTTACCATATTCATTCATCATACAACTCTCCTTTAAAAAATTTTAGCTAGAGGATAAGTTTCCAGATAACTTTCGTAAAAATTAAAGCATTATGTTAGAACTTCAATAAATGAAACCAAAGCTTGTTACACACGTAGAGTAATCTAAACAAAGTGAGGTGCGCTGATATTGAAAATAGAAAAATATAAAGTGGAAACACCAAAAGGGACGTTACAATATAATATTAGTGGAAAAGGCAAACCAAATATAGTTTTGATTAACGGTGGTTCTGGACCGATAGAGGGTTGGATGAAAATACTACCGGCAATTTCTGAAACATCATCTGTATTTTCCTATAATCGCTTTGGTGTTGCTGGCAGCGATAAACCTAAGGAAAGCCAAGACGGGAAAAGTATTGTTAACACTTTACGTGAGGCATTAACAATCGTGGGGTTTGAACCTCCATACTTATTGGTCGGACATTCGCTAGGCGGCCTATATGCTAATTTATATGCCCGACTTTACCCAAATGAAGTGGGGGGAATAGTTTTTTTAGAATCCAGTACAACGAAAGATATAAGCCTTAATGAATACCAAGGCAAGGCCGTAAAAACCGTTAATAGGATGTTCAAGGTGTTTGATTCCTTATCCTCGCATAAACAATTCAATGAAGTTAATTTTGTAAAAAAAACTGTGGATCAAATCCAGCAAACTGATACATTTCCCGAAATACCTGTATTTGTCATTACTGGTGGACAAGAAAATCGAATGATGCCAGAGGAAATTCGAAAAAAACGACTTAAGAATCAATTGGAATTGCTTTCATTGTCAAGAAACAGCAAACACATTGTCGCAAAAAAAAGTGGGCATTTTCCGCAATTATCAGAACCAACTATAGTGATTGACTCAATCAAAGATTGTGCAGAACAATTAAATAAAACAAACCATAACTAAATAAATGCAAGCATTTAGTTAGAGTATTTTTGTTAATGTTGACTTTTTTTATCTCTCTATCTCCTTCTATAACTTTATTTGTAGACGCCCAATAATTCCTGATAGAAAAGTATAAAAATGGAAGAAGGCTTTTTAAAAATTCCGCGTCCATTTGGCGAATGTTATCGTATAATGCCATAACACCTTTAGGGTGTATTTTTTTTGGAACTGTGGCCGAGAGATGAATTCTTTATTTTGAAATTTCTTTAATCAGATAGTTATGTGTACAAGCATTTATTGATACGTAACATAAGATTAATAGAGGTGATAGAAATGGTAAAAGTATTTATTGATCCCGGCCACGGCGGTACGGATCCAGGCTCGGTGGGGAATGGATTGAGAGAAAAGGATTTAACTTTATCCATTGCAACTCGAATTAAAGACATCTTATTAATAGAATATAATAACGTTTCTGTAAAAATGAGCAGGTACCAAGATACGTACCCCTCTTTAAACGATAGGACGAATGCAGCGAACGCGTGGGGAGCCGACTTTTATCTCTCCATCCACATCAATGCCGGCGGCGGCACTGGGTATGAGGATTACGTTTATACGTCTACTAATCAGATTACGAAAACGTATCAAGATCATATTCATTCAGAGGTCTTGAAGCTTATCAACATCCAAGACAGAGGACAAAAAACAGGAGATTTACATGTGCTCCGTGAAACGGACATGCCTGCACTACTGACTGAAAATGGATTTATCGATAATGTCAATGACGCAGCCAAATTGAAAACGGCGCCCTTTATCGAATCACTGGCTCGCGGACATGTAAACGGTTTAGTTAAATGCTTCGATCTTAAAAAGAAAAATACAGCTGTATACCACACAGTCGTTAATGGTGACACCGTATACTCCTTAAGCATGGCTTATGGCAGTACGGTTCAGCAAATTAAAGATTGGAACGCACTTGACAGTCAGTACACCATTACAGTAAACCAGAAATTGCGGGTTAAATGAATAATTAATAGTTGCCTGGTTAAATTATTTTTAACTTCCAGAAGCACACCACACAGGAAGCCTTTCTCAAAAAGAGTTTGTCTACAGTTTTTAAGGATTAGTACAATTTGAACGTTGATTTCCACTACAGGCACTCGTTTTCCGCGGGCGGTCCGGAAGCCTCCTCGACGCCTTTGCGCCTGGCGGGGTTTTCTTGGACACGCATTTCCCTCAGGCGTCTCGCCACCCGCTCCAATCAACTTTGTTTTAACTTTTAGAGAGAACCTCTTTTGTCTACAAACTCAGCCCTTCTCAAAAAGAGAGGGGCTTTTCCTTGTTCAGGAATATGCGTGTAATAAAATAGTCGTGTACATTCTACTGTCCTAAATGAGTACTTAGATAATAGCGGAAGAAGTGAAAGGGAAAAATAAATAAATTTGCACAGAGGGCTAAAGTGGAATTGAATATATACTCGCATTTTCCAAGAAAAAAGCCTCTGACGGGATTCGAACCCGCACTCCTTTCGTAAGCATAGGCTAGGGGAGAACACGCTTCCCTACGGATTTTCACCGGCAGGAATTCCACCTGCCTCAGCTATTTGCTTTTCGGTGCTTCTGAAACCCTTACCTTGCGACCCGGTGGCTACAAATGTTTTCCGGCGCTCTTCCCTTCTAGAGCTACAGAGGCAAATGCTTATCATCCTATTATAAGATTCCCATATGAGGTTGTGAACCGAATAATAAAAATATGATAATTTGATTGCCTAATACAGACAATTATATTCATTCTGCATGAAAGGGAAATCTGAAATAAAAGCCCTAGGAAGCTTAGAGTTCCAAAAACATTCACTCAATGAAATAAGTAATCTGGGGAAAACGGATATGCCTTTGTATATAGGCTGACACAAATTTTAATTATCTTTTGCAAAGACATATATAAAGAACAATACTAATAAGCACAAACCATGATGGCTTGTACCTAATATGTATCAGTCAACAAAGAGAACTAAAGTAATACTCCATAAAAAAACTCTAAGTGGACATTAATCGTATATTTTAATGGCTTGAACCACTTTTCCTAAAATTCGAACTCTATCATTTTTGATGTTATAGGTTTTTTCTTCATAAAAAGGATCCGTGCTGCAGGGAGTGAGTGTGATATTTTCTTCATCGATATTCACTTTTTTGACAGTGGCATCGTGACCATTTACCAAGACCACTCCAATTTTTCCTTTATCAACGTAGGTTGTTTTTTCAACGAGAATCAATGATCCGTCACTGAATTCTTTGTTCATGCTATTGCCATTCACTCTAAGGAAAAAATATTCTTTATTCGTTTTTAGCATCGAATTTAATGTCGGCATATAGGCTTCTATATATTCATTGGTAAAATTAGGCTCTCCAGCAGGGATATTGCCATATACTCCAATTAATCTTACATTCTTTTCATTTAGAAATTCCATTCCTGGAGCATTTCTAGCGTTAGGTGCTCCTTCAATGAGGTGGGATAGCGGTATTTCAAAGCATGAGGACATCATGCCCAATTTATCCATTAAAGGTTTATTCCGTCCAGATTCCCATGCTGATACTGCCGTTGGTGCCACCTTTAATATATTTGCTAAATCTTCTTGTGTCATTTTTCTTTCTTTTCTTAACATTTTAATCCGTTCACCAATGTGCATATTTCTTCACCTCTTACTTGAATATACACCATGAGTGAAGGTGAGTAAACTTAAAGTGCGTGAATTTTGCGAAAAATTGTTGGTAACTATACTTCAAGTGTGATATCATTTTTTTAGATAGGTGGTGACAAGATATGACAAACGTTAAGTTCACACTTAAACAAGCGAGGAAGTATAAAGGTTTAACACAGGAAGAAATGGCTAAAGTGCTGAAGATGGCCAAAAGGACTTACATTGACTATGAGCAATATAAGATTCCTTTGCGAATCGATAAGGCTTATTTGTTTGCGGAATGTGTAGGGTTCTCGATCGACGATATTATTTTTTTTGATCCCCACCTACACTTCAAATGTAGTTAAAGGATCAAGACTATCAATCATTTATTCACCAAAGTAACCATTCCTGGGGCAAAATTTAAGTAATGATCGAAACAGGGTGAAAAAATGGGAAAGGAAAATCAGATAAATAAATTATACAATTGGAAGAGCGAGCATAGCCCTGATATTATTTATCCAGTTCTCATTGTGAAATAGGCGTATGTGGCGTTTAGGGGAGGGCTTTAAGGAGTTAATAATCCAAATACACGATTGATATTGAGATCCCTATGAATGACAGCCAATTGCTGTAAAAGAATTTTTTCAACAATTTACTTAATGTATAGGATGGACTTCAAAACAACATGAATAGGAGCAATTGGACAGTGGCAAATTCGAAGAATAATATTTGGATGCTCATAAATAAAGTCAAGCCCTACATCTTTTGCAGGAGAAGGGCTTATTCTCTTTTTCTTCGTGAACATACAGCATTCGATATATGGATTTCCTCTATAAGGATAATTTCATAATTGGAAAATGACTGTATACATAAACGAATTGAAGGCAAACCATCATACTATATCTCCATTTTTTATGAACTTTTTCTAGTTTTTTTCTCCTATCTTTATGAAGATAGCAGGTAATGGTATGCAAAAGTACAAATATATACTAATGAAGGCTATCAAAGGCATGGAAGGAGGGCGTTGAAAATAGGATGAGTTCGAAAGAATTCCACATGATATTGGAGGAGATAACAATTGAAAAGGAATGTAATCAATTATATCGTTTTTCTTGTCCTCATTCTAACCATATTAATTATGGCCAAGCCAGACATTTCCTCAGCAGGAAAATTAAAGCCCCCTTCCGAAACTTTCAGTCCAGGGGATTGGTTTCTTGGAAGTATTCCTCCCAATCTTGATACAAAGAAACCACCGATCGTGTTTGTTCAAGGGAAAAACGGCAGTTCAACCAGCTGGTACGGTGAAACGGATTATCATGGTGTCAATGATATGTATACCAAAGCGTATGAAGCAGGCTACCAAACTGTTTTTGTTCAGCTTCATGATTCAGCTGGAAATGGATCAGTGAGCCAATATGCTAATGGAAGGCTTTTAGCTCAAATGCTTGCAGAAATCAGTAACCATTTCGGGGGTGAAAAAGTAAATATTATAGCTCACAGCAAAGGGGGCCCAGATACCCAAGCGGCTCTAGTGCACTATGGAGCACACCAGTATGTTGGAAGGGTAATCACTTTAGCTTCCCCCCATCATGGTTCTCACCTAGCTGATTTGGCTTATAGCTGGTATGCGGGCTGGCTTGGTTCCCTATTAGGTCAAAAAGATGAGGGAACTTATTCTTTACAAGTTGGTAAAATGGCTGAATTTCGTTCGGTCACGGATAACCATGTTAATTCTCGTAAAAACATGTATTTCACTGTGGCAGGCATGAACAGAGGCCCGGTTCTATCAGCCTTATCAATGGGTGGACAATATTTATCTTCATATGGGGAAAATGATGGTCTAGTGAATGTATGGAGTACAAAAATACCCTATGCAACACATTTATTTTCAGATTCCAACTTTGATCACGACAATATACGAGTCGGCTCAGCTGTATTTTCAAGAATTGAACCATATTTAAGAAGCACCTCCACCGCTGGGATCCCTGAATATAATGTCAATTATAAAGAACGGGTTGAAGATGATGTCATTACCACCGCACTCGCTCAAACCGTTCTGGGTGATGTCCTGAAACAAAATGTCTGGATCGAACTAAGCTTCCATGTAAATGAATCAGCCCCAGGCAATATAAACATATATACAGCATCAAATGATGTCGAGGTTGAAATGATTTCTCCATCCAATAAAAAGTATTCACCTTCCTTAATGGTTCATTCAGCCAAAAACGAAACTTCCTTTTTTAATGGTGCAACCGTCCAATCATTCAATAGAAACAACCTTGAAATTGGTGATTGGAAAGTGCGTATGAAGACTAAATCGCCAAAAGACGCCTACCTGTTCACAGCACAATTTAACGAAAAGAATCCCATTACATTAAGTATGGCCGGTAAAGTTAAGCAAAAAGATGCGAAATTTTTAATAGAGAACCCAATGAATGATAAAAAAAGGCCAATCAGCACAACATTTTTGGTTCATCTAATAGATGAAACAGGTAATGAAATTAGTGAAAAAAGCTCAATTAAGGCAATGGATACAGAAAATTTTACTGGCACCCTTCCGGAAGTACCTAAGTCAGGTGTTTATAATGTAACAATAGATGTCAAGGAAAAAAATGTGGATGGTACTGAAAGAACCCGGACAATGATTCGTTCGGTCTATATTGAGAAATAGTGAAATGCATTCTCTTCTTTGAGATGGTATCAGACTGTAGACAAATTCGAAGTTTGCCTTCAGTCTTTTCTTGAATAATAGATCCAGTTGAATACAGAAGTCCGCTCCCTTTCCGCCGATCCTACCAAGCCGCCTCGGCAGGAGTGTAAAAAACATAATAACCCACTTTTCCCGACAAAAAAATCCCTTCTCATAATTGAAAAGGTTTTTTTTGGATGTAATGTGGTGTTAACATGGGTGGTTTGTTTTAGCCAAAGGATTCAGCCAGTTTGTAATTACTAATACAGCGATTAAATTAATGGTGTTCGATGGGAAATAAAGCTAGTAAGGTCATCTAGCAATAAAAAGATTGATGAATTTCAGCTAGACAACAAGAATAGATTTAATCCGTCTTTTTGTAGGATTCTCTATAAGACAAAATACCAGTTTTGAGTGCAGCATAATTGCCTATGCTTGCATAGCCATAAAACCAGCCCATGAAAATTCCTGAAACCAAGTGATGACGATGACTGATGAAAATGGAAATGAACAAGCCAAGACCCAAAGCGATGGTAGGTACGAATTTTGGATGAATATGAAACATGACCTTAATAAGTTGAGTAAGAATCATGATGGTAGGAATGGCTATCACTGCATCCCAGAAGTTTGTATGGACGGTTGGGTAGTCCATGATTTCACCACCTTGAAATGAAGTTTTTAAAAATAGTTTTTGTTTTTCATCAAGGTTTTATACAAAAATAAATAATTACAAATTTAAAATTAACGAACAAGTTTTGAAGATTTTCAGTGTTCAACAGAAAAAGCCGTCAATCCATTTAATTAAATGGATTGACGGCTTTTCCTGTTTGGTAGGGAAATGGATAAATAATACTCGAAGCAAGCCACTCTAGGTAAGAAATCTATAATAAAAACAATTAGCCAAACATCAGAACCTGTTGTATGGGACTTGCTGTAACCTTTTTCATAGATGAGAATACGATAAGAATGAAGATGAACAGTGAAAAATAAAGTAAAACCATTGATGGGAGGTTCTAATGAGCAAGGAAACATTTATTAAGGAAATTGCTCCCTATGCAAAATATTACCTTCTGTTGTCATTGCACAAGCTTGTTTGGAGAGTGGGTATGGGACAAGTTTATTAGCAAGCAAAGGAAAAAATATATTCGGTACAAAAGGTGACTTCAAGGGTGAGTCTGTCATCATTCAGACAATGGAATATGTCATTGGCGTACCCGTTCAAGTATGGAACAAATTCAGAAAATACCCATCTTGGGAAGAAAGTCTTAGAGATCTTGCCAATTTATATGTAAAGGGGACTTCATGGAATAGAAGTCTTTATACGGCTGTCATTGGAGAAAAAGATTACAGAAAAGCACTCAAAGCAATTTTCGATGCTGGGTACGCCTCGGATCCCAACTATATTGAAAAACTGGTGAACCTTATCGAAACAAGCGATTTAACAAAATATGATGCAAGTATAGAAGAGGTTTATCATATTGTCCAAAAAGGGGATACCGTCTCTGCGCTTGCAAAAGCATACGGTTCTACACAAGTGCAGATTCAACAGTGGAACGGCTTGGTAGATCTTAACCTAATTAAAGTGAACCAAAGATTACGAGTGAAGTGAATTTTAACTGGGAGCGGTAGTTAAAGCTCTCTTTTTCATTGTAATCAGATTGTTACCAAAGTACATATTAGGCGATCGTATACTTCCGTTCGTAATTAAGGACGTTTAAATTCCCATGAAAACTTGATTCTATTAAAATTCCTTATGCATATTGAGAGAATTCGGGACATAGATTAAACAAACAAAAAAAGCGCGGTTAGCGCTTTTAGTGTATTTGTCTATATAAGCCTATTACTTTTCCAAGTATCGAAACATCTCGTAAAATAATTGGTTCCATATTCGAGTTCTCAGGCTGAAGCCTTATGTAATCCGGTTCCTTAAAGAATCGTTTTACAGTGGCTTCATCATCTTCCGTCATGGCCACGACGATATCTCCATTATTGGCATTGCTTTGTTGTTTCACGATGACATAATCCCCATCATGAATTCCTGCTTCGATCATACTTTCACCCATGATTTCCAGCATGAATACATGGTCATCATGTGGAACCATGCTTTCGGGAAGCGGAAAGTATTCTTCTATGTTCTCAATGGCCGTTATCGGCATTCCCGCTGTTACTTTTCCAAGTAACGGCACGTTCACGACATTGACTTTGGGAATATTGTTCGCTTCCTCCAAATTCATTATTTCAATGGCCCTTGGCTTGGTTGGGTCACGTCTAATCAGGCCTTTGCTTTCCAGGCGTGATAAATGCCCGTGTACTGTTGAACTTGAAGCAAGTCCCACTGCTTCACCAATCTCCCGTACGGAAGGTGGATACCCTTTTTGGCGGACCTCTTCTTTAATGAAATCAAGAATATCTTGCTGCCTTTTTGATAGTTTAGTCATATGTGCACCTCTTCCCCAATGTTCTTTGCTACATTATAGCATGGCCCCCAATTCTATACAAACATAAGTTCGAATTTTGTTGTTGACTGAAACAAACGTTCGTATTATAATTTGACCATAACATACGAACGAACATTCGCTTTGGAGGGATATTTATGAAAAATTTATACAAAAATTATATTTATACGATTCTATTAGCGGGATCAGTATTCATCTTTTCAATTTTATTCTCTTGTACATTGAACAATGATCCAAAAAAGGATTTCCTTTCTATAGAAGTAAGTGAAGGTGACACCCTATGGGGAATCGCTGAAGAATATGAAGAAGCAAATTTGACAAAAAAAGAATTCATTGGTTGGATAGAAGAGCATAATGGAGTCAGGGCGGATACAATTAAACCTGGTCAAGTCATCGTCATACCGGTTAAAGGGGAAGAACTTGTCCAGAATTTGGCCAGTGAGCAGTAAGCAGTGAAGGTAGGGTATTATGAAGGCGGTAATCTATTGTAGGGTCAGCACAGAAAAAGAGTCACAGGAAACATCATTGGCAAGGCAGGAAGATGAGTTAGTCAAATTGGCAGAAAAGATGGATGTTGAAGTTATATCCATAATAAAAGAGCAGGCAAGTGGTTATGAGTTGAATCGGGATGGCATTTTTGACATGCTCGAACTATTTAAAACTAAAGAAGCTGAAGTACTATTAATCCAGGATGAAACAAGGCTGGGAAGAGGGAATGCCAAAATAGCCCTTTTCCATGTCATCCTTAAAGAAGATGTTAAAATTTATACACTCTCACATGACGGGGAGCTTGAGTTATCGGATTCGGATGCCATGGTCATCCAGATAGTCGGTATTGTAGAAGAATACCAAAGGAAACTACATAATCTTAAAATAAAGCGCGGGATGATAAGAGCCGTTGAAAAAGGATACCGTCCTCAAAAAAACCTTCAGAATCAAAGGAATTCCACTGGAAGGGACCGTATGGAAATCCCTATTGAAGAAATTATTAAACTTCGGGCCAATGGATTGACATTCGCAGAAATCGCAGCCACTTTAAGGGGCTTTGGATACAATGTTTCAAAGGCTACTGTGAACAGGCGTTTTCTCGAACATCAACTGAATACAAATGAAAGTAAATCTTAGAACTTGTAATTTCGCTTTTTTTTTAATACCATGACAATATCCGGAGATTATGAAGGAGCGAAATTATGTTATCAAAAGAAAAAATAGCCCGTATTAATGAACTTTCTAAAAAGGCAAAGGCTGAAGGTTTGACGGAAGTTGAGGCGAAAGAGCAAACCCAATTGAGAAGTGAGTATTTGGAAACATTCAGAAAGTCCATGACCGATACGTTGGAGCATGTGAAGGTCGTTGATCCAGAAGGTAATGACGTCACTCCTCAAAAGATAAAAAATATAAAAGAAAAAAGAAACTTACATTAATGCTTGGATCCTTCTGATAAAACATTCCGCTTGAGTACCCTGTTAGCATTTAGGAGTAAAAAGGGAGTGCATGCATGTATGTATTCTCCTATTTAGTTTAATCTAAATAGGGGACTTCTGTTATTATAGAAAATTGTAATATTGAGGCAGTAAATAGTGATTTTAGTTGTGATATTATGCTTGTCACTATAATATAAAGAGGTACATTACAGGAAGGGATGTTTTTACAATATGTTAGATAAATTAGATGCACTTTCTATCAATACGATTCGTACATTATCAATTGATGCAATTGAAAAGGCTAATTCCGGCCATCCAGGTATGCCAATGGGTGCTGCGCCGATGGCGTATAAACTATGGACCGAATATATGAACCATAACCCGAAAAATCCCGATTGGTTTAATAGAGATCGCTTTGTTCTTTCAGCTGGACATGGTTCTATGCTGTTATACAGCCTTCTTCATTTATCGGGCTATGGTTTATCTATCGATGATTTGAAAAGCTTCCGTCAATGGGGCAGTAAAACTCCAGGACATCCTGAATACGGTCATACGGCTGGTGTTGATGCAACTACCGGGCCGCTTGGACAAGGTATCGCAATGGCAGTAGGAATGGCAATGGCTGAACGTCACTTGGCAGAAAGCTATAACCGCGATTCTTATAATGTGGTCGATCATTATACATATGGCATTTGTGGAGATGGAGATTTAATGGAAGGTGTTTCTGCAGAAGCCGCTTCATTAGCTGGACATCTACAACTCGGAAGACTCGTTGTTTTATATGATTCTAATGATATTTCTCTTGACGGCGACTTAAGCCAATCATTTAGTGAAAGCGTAGCAGACCGGTTCAAATCTTATGGATGGCAATATATCCGCGTTGAGGATGGGAATGATCTTCAGGAAATTGCTAAAGCGATTGAAGAAGCGAAAACCGACGATGCACGCCCAACATTAATCGAAGTGAAAACGGTTATTGGTTACGGTTCACCAAACCGTTCAGGTAAATCTGCTGTTCACGGTGCTCCGCTTGGTGCAGATGAGCTGAAATTGACAAAAGAAGCATATAAATGGACATTTGAAGAGGACTTCCATGTTCCGGAAGAAGTGTATTCACACTTTAATGAATCTGTTGTTAATGCAGGCGCTCAAAAAGAAGAAGCTTGGAATGAATTGTTCAAAAATTACAAAGAAGCACATCCTGAGTTAGCACAGCAATTGGAGTTGGCCATCAACGGTGAACTGCCTGCTGATTGGGATCAGGAAATTCCGGTCTATGAAGAAGGTAAAACATTAGCTTCCCGTGCTTCAAGTGGGGAAGTGCTAAATGCTATTGCCAAAAGGGTCCCTAGCTTCATTGGGGGTTCTGCGGATTTAGCCGGATCTAATAATACTGCCATCAAAGGTGAGACTGATCTATTACCTGGTAATTACAGTGGCCGTAATATATGGTTCGGTGTACGTGAATTCGCTATGGGTGCGGCTTTAAATGGAATGGCACTTCATGGTGGATTAAAAGTATACGGAGGAACATTCTTCGTATTCTCTGATTATCTACGTCCTGCCATAAGAATGGCAGCACTAATGGGACTGCCTGTAAACTATGTATTCACTCATGACAGCATTGCTGTAGGAGAAGACGGACCGACTCATGAGCCAATCGAACAATTGGCATCATTGCGTGCAATGCCTAACCTAGGGGTAATCCGTCCAGCTGATGGCAATGAAACGGCAGCAGCCTGGAAAGTGGCTATGGAGTCTACAAATAAACCAACTGCCCTTGTACTGACTCGTCAAGGATTGCCAACAATTAAAGATACTTCCGAAACTGCGTATGAAGGTGTTTCAAAAGGAGCTTACATCATCTCTGCTTCTAAGAAAGAAGTAGCCGATGCATTACTTCTTGCGACTGGTTCCGAAGTGAACTTGGCTGTGGAAGCACAGAAAGCTTTGGCGAACGAAGGAATTGATGTTTCTGTTATCAGCATGCCATCATGGGATCGATTTGAAACTCAATCTAAAGAATATAAACAAAGCGTAATCAATCCGGCAGTGAAAAAACGTCTAGCTATCGAAGTGGCTTCACCGTTTGGTTGGGATCGTTATGCAGGTGATGAGGGTGAAATATTGGCCATCAATCATTTTGGAGCTTCTGCACCAGGCGGTAAGATCATGGAGGAATTCGGTTTTACTGTAGAAAATGTAGTTGCTCGTGTTAAGGAAATGCTTAACTAATAGTAATGGAGAACTGACACCAACTAGTTTGGTGTCAGTTTTTTTATCAAAAACAATCCTGATTTATATTGTGTGCTTTTATTCTAAGGGAAATCTTCCATTCGACAAAAAAAGAAGAAAATTTCTCCAGCAAACAACATATCTTTTTAGTTTGTCAATATATAATGAGAATAAATAAATTTCGTTTAAATGTGTCAGTTAAAGGGGAAAGTTATTAATAGTGGAAAATAGTGGAGAATGTCCTGGTGGTTAGTTATTTTCGTGACCAAAATAGGAAAGCTAGGAGGCATTGGCTGATGAGAACCTATCAAATTTATTTAATCGAAGATGAATTTGCCCATCATTATTATGGAAGAGAAAGGCTATTTTTCAATTTGTTTTTGGAGTATATTCAAGCAAAGGGCAGACTGAAGAGTATTTTGCAAAAACAAATCGAATATGTCACCAAAACAGTCCCGATTATCCAGTTGCAGTTAGCCATTGAACAACGTTTGCAAAAAAAGATGAATTATTGGACTCAAAATGGAAAATACTATTTAGAAAAAACAAACGGATCAAGTAAGGCCGTTTTAATCATTCAGCATGATTCCATTATTCTAAAAGCTGAAGGAGACTATGAAGCGGAGACCGCTTTCTTTGAAAGTATTCGAAAATATGAAGCGAGCTTTCTGGCCATTGATTTTGAACATGAAAAATACGGTTGGTTAAAACCGATAAAAGAAAGAAAATTTGTCTAAATGGGGGACTTTTCAGTAGCGGGTATTGTATAATAACCTTTGGTCTAGTACACTGATGTTAGACAACACGAAGGAGGAAATAGTATGTGGGTTTACATTCTAGTTGGCGTACTGGCATTGATTGCTGGAGTAGTGCTGGGATTTTTCATCGCTCGTAAATACATGATGGATTACTTAAAGAAAAATCCGCCAATTAACGAACAGATGCTGAAAATGATGATGATGCAAATGGGTATGAAACCATCCCAAAAGAAAATTAATCAAATGATGAGCGCCATGAATAAACAACAAACAAAATAAGATAGCAATTATAAGATAAGCAAATCATAACTACCGTGAAGAGTGAATCTTTCATCATAAATTTTCCTTGTTTTTGCTTTATCTTTCGTTACTAATCCGAAACTTCTTTCTCTGGTGGAAACTAAATCAGAGAGAGGGGTTTTTTGTGTTGTAAGGAGATAAGCAAGAGGGCAATCATGGGCTTGAAAGGTTTCATATAGAGGGAATCTAGTTCATGTGACTTTCGAACTACTACACAGGATTCATCAAATTCAGAAACTTACTATAATTCATGTATCGTTTCTGAATTTGAATGCCTGGCCATTCAATTTTTTATATAATACTTACGGTTTTAACACCACTTTAATGCATCCGTCTGTCCTTGTATCGAATACTTGGTAACCATGTTTAGCTTGATCCAATGGTAGTACGTGGGTTACGACATCGCCAGGATCAACTTTTCCTTCAGATATTAGATTATAGAGATATGGCATATAATGGATAACGGGAGCTTGTCCGGTCTTGATATCCACGTTTCTTTGAAATATATCTCCTAGCGGAAAGCCATTATAACGCCCTCCGTAAGCACCAGTTATTTGAATGGTTCCTGCTTTACGGACCGCTTGTGAGGAGATTACAATACCACCCATTGCACCGCCATGAAGCTTAAGCCCCGTTGCAAGATATTCCATGGGAGTCATTTTACCACTCATGCCTGAACAGTCAATTACAATATCGGCTCCGCCTTTAGTTATGTCTTTGAGATAATCCCCTACGTTTTCATATTGTTCGAAATTTACGATTTCGACTTTATTTGTCCTTTTTGCATGTTCAGACGATAGTTGAGATGATCGACGGCAATGACCCTTTTCGCTCCTTTGAACCAAGCGAATTTTTGTACGAGTAATCCAACGGGACCGCAGCCTAAGACGATTACAGTATCACCTGGTTTTACTCCTGCATGATCAACGCTCCAAAATGCGGTTGAAGCTGCATCGGCGAGTAATATCAATTTTTCATCTTCAATCTCACAGTCTTCTGGAATCTTAAAAGGAGTGAAATTCCCATAAGGGACCCGCATATATTCTGCTTGTCCTCCAGCATAACCGCCAGTTGTTTCTGAATATCCAAAAAACCCGCCCATTTCTCCATGTGACTACATGTTGTTTTCCAAATGGTTTTAACCTTCTAAAAAAATGAAAAGGAATGAATAAGAGCTTTTGAACAACGAAAGATAAGTAAGTGATTGTTACTGAAAGGAGAGATGCTTCTTGTGGAAAAGTTGGGACTGCATGAAACGTTAGAACTGCATGAAATATTGAACTTCAAAAACCTTTGTCTATCAAAAGCTTCTACAATGAATGGGTTAGTCCAAGACACGGAATTAAAAAACATTCTTTTACAAGACATGAGCAGCGGAAGAGAGCATATTAAAAAATTACAGGAAATCCTGGTAAACCAAGGCGAGGGAAGACAATGACTAACTTTTTGCAAAATATGGCGGGGATGGGTGGTATGACCGATCAGGTTATTGCTACTGACTTTCTGAATTCTGCCAAATCAGGAATAAGAAATACGGCTTTCGCCATAACAGAAACAGCTTCCCCTTAATTGAGGGCTGCATTACGGGAACAGCTGAGGTCTGCTGTAGAAACACATGGGCTAATAAGTGATTACATGGTTTCAAAAGGTTATTATCATCCTCAGGATATAATTGAGCAATCGAAAGTGAATCTTAAAGCGGCTAGTACGGCTTTGAATCTTTCTCAACGATGATATTATCGGTTTGTAAAATTAGCTGAATGAAATTCCCTCAATCCTTTGTGTATAGGAGGGAATTTCATTGCAATCATAAAGTAATCGACAAAGTTGAGAACTCTGTTGAGTTTTTTGAGTTGACTTTACCAACTGTAAACATTAAAATTACAGTAATCTCCTTGAGGAGGATGCGAAAAGTGAATAGTGATTTTACAATAGCTGTGCATAGTTTGGTCTATTTAGCTTATCTACCAGATCATATGGCAAGCAGTGAGTCAATCGCAGAAAACGTTTGTACAAACTCGGCAAGGATTCGGAAAATGATGAGCTGCTTAAGAAAAAAGGGATTTGTTAAAACGAAAGAAGGTGTGGGCGGAGGTTATATTCTAGACTGTAATCCTGAAGAGGTAAGTTTGGCAGATATTTATATAACGGTCTCACATGGAACCTTGAAACCGAAATGGTGTACAGGCGATCCGGAGAAAAAATGTGTCATATCCTCCAATACCCAGGTAGTCATGGATCAAATATTCGATGAAGCAGAATTGTATTTTGAAAAATATTTAGAAGATATAACTCTCAGCACTTTTTTGGAAAAAATTAAACAATGTCCGTGATATTGATTTAGTTTTTTCTTTGCACAAAATGTATATTTTATTAATACAGTTAATAACTATAGTTTTAATATTAAATGAATATAAAAGGGGTGTTAAGGAAATGGTTGAAAACAATCTGTTCAAAAATGGGGATTGGGTACAGGGAAAATCAAGAGATGGAGAACTTATCCATGGTTTCGTTGAAAATGTGAGCGATAATCGTGAAATTGTTAAAGTGAATGTGGTGGAAAGTGACAATGAAAAAGCGGTTGGGAAATCTATTTGGATTCCAAGTAGATGGACTGAAAAGCTGCCGGATCTAGAAATCAGTAACGAAACACATCTTTTGGCCTTAATTGATTTGGCTTTACTTTCTAAAGATGAAACATGGTTCATGGAGTTATCCGGTAAATTGGAATCCATCAAAATCCATCCGAAAATAAATGCCAGGAAATCAGAGGCTTTTATCCCGGGAAATAGAATCGCAAAACTTGATTTTAAATAGATGGTGAGTAAAGACCATAAATATTTCGGATAATACAAGGAGGAAATGATCATGACAATAGAACATGTTACAGATGATAATTTTGCTAGTGAAATCAAGGAAGGTTTGGTATTGGTTGACTTTTGGGCACCGTGGTGCGGTCCGTGCAAAATGATTGCCCCAGTTCTTAATGAAATCGATGAGGAAATGGGTGATCAGGTTAAAATCGTAAAACTTAATGTGGATGAAAATTCAAATACGACAAGCGAATATGGAGTGATGGGAATTCCAGCACTTATTCTATTCAAAGATGGAGAAAAGGTAGATCAAGCTATTGGCTTCCAGCCAAAAGAAGCCATTTCGGCATTAATCGCAAAGTATGCATGATATTTAAATTAGTTTGCGGATTTGATTTATTATACAAACCAGTGGGTTACAAAATGGAGGATTACTAAATGAATTCTAAATATACACCATTATTTGAATCGTTCAATTTAGGAAAGGGAATGGAATTGAAAAATCGATTGGTGATGGCACCTATGACAAATTTCTCTTCTAATTCTGACGGTACCGTTACCGACGCAGAAGTTAATTATTATGAACGCCGGTCAAGCGGTGTAGGCCTGGTTATAACGGCTTGTACTTACGTGACGGCTAATGGAAAAGGTTTTCATGGGGAATTTGGCGGAGATAAGGATGAATTGATACCTAGTCTAAATCGATTGGCATCAGCGATTAAAGCGAAAGGGGCAAAGGCAATTCTCCAGATTTTTCATGGCGGCCGAGAGGTTCCACCGGAATTAGTAGATGGTGATGTAGTCAGCGCAAGCAATATCCCGTCGGAAGGCGAAGGGAAAGCAGTTCCGCGTCCACTTTCTGAAAAGGAAATAGAATCGATCATTCTCGACTTTGGTGAAACCACCCGACGTGCCATTGAAGCGGGATTTGACGGTGTAGAAATTCACGGTGCTAATGGGTACTTGCTTCAGCAATTCTTTTCTCCTCATTCAAACCGTCGTGAAGACAAGTGGGGCGGTTCCCTTGAAAAGCGCCTGACTTTTCCATTATCGGTTGTGGATGAAGTGAAAAAGGCTGTTGCTGAACATGCAAAGGATCCCTTCATCGTAGGATATCGTTTTTCACCGGAGGAGCCGGAAACTCCAGGAATAACCATGGATGATACACTTGCATTGATTGATGGACTTGTAACAAAGGATTTGGATTATCTTCATGTTTCATTAATGGAATTCTGGTCGAAAGCAAGACGGGGAGCCGACGTTGACCGACCTCGGATAGAAATTATAAAAGAACGTATCGGAGATCAAGTTCCCGTCATTGGAGTTGGTTCCATCTATACAGCGGATGATGCGATTAAAGCACTGCAATCCGGGATTCCGTTAATCGCATTAGGCCGTGAAATCATAATCGATCCTGAATGGGTACAAAAAGTGGAGCAAGGCAGGGAAGCAGAAATCGTGACAAAAATAAACAAAGATAATCAGCTGCAACTAGATATTCCAGATCCATTATGGCAAGCGATCATCCACTCTCCAGGATGGTTCCCAGGGGTAGAATAAAGTAAAAAATGCATTCTGGTTTTCAATAACCCCTGATAAGGATAAAAGTGTTCCTTATCAGGGGTTTTTATGTTTATGGAGATACCACTTATAGGAGTGAGAATCTATTAAGTGAATTTCAAATTGAATCCTTAAACTGAGTATTCTATTTCTAAGCTGTTTCGGAAAATAAAACAGGGGAAAGATTTAGAATTTTCATTGACTAGAAATTAAGTCTCATCGGCAGATGCATTCGGAAATTTTGGTGAGGAAAGGGGCTTTCTTTACGGAACACTTGAAAAAGGTTAGGAAGGACGTTAGGTAACACCAGAAGAGCAACCATTAATTAATGGTTGCTCTTCTGGTGTTACCTTCTTTTTAACAGAATAGCTAATATCAAAGATATTTGCAGAGAAATGATAAGTAAAAGAGACAATATAAAATGTTCATCTAAAGAAGCATCATAGCTAAAGATAAAAAATAAAATCACTGATATTATTAGAATGCAACTGAAATTAATAATGACTTGCCTCATGGGCCCCCCATTCTAACAACAGATTAATAACACCCGGAGATAAAAGAACATGAGGTTATGATCATTCTCATTTATACTGTACTATATTTTTCCTGATTATGAGTCTTGGTTTTTAGACATAATATTTCAAATTAGGAACAATTGTTTGCAGGAACATAAAGAATAGGATTCGAATTTAATGGCATTATTCCAACTCATTTGTAGTAGTGATTTCACAGGTAGTTTGCATTTCAATATTGAAACCATCTTATTTAAATATGGGACAACCTATGTTCCTATTTCCTCAACACAATAATCGAAGTATCCATTACTCGATTTTTAAGCTTTAATAACCAAGATAAAAATTTCTGAGCAATGGGGAAAAAGAAAAAAACACGGAGTGGATTAAACCCACTCCGTGTTATCCGTAATGTAGAGATTTAGCAAACCCACCGATTTCCTTAAAATAGAAAGGAATCAAGTGAGTATGGGCCAGCTCCCGTTAACGCTATGCCAATCGCCACTGCAAGGATGGCAAGATTATATTCATAACCGTTTTGAGTTGCCCAATAGCCATTTGCTCCATGGACTTTAACGATCGCAACGAGCATTGTAAGTGCAATCAATATACCTGCAAAGGGTGTAAAGAGACCTAATGCAAACAAAGCTCCGCCAATAAGCTCTGATAGACCAGCAAATAGGGCCATGGTAACTCCTGGCTTCATGCCAATCGAATCAAACCAGCCTCCTGTACCTTTCAAGCCATGACCGCCAAACCAACCAAATAATTTTTGTGCCCCATGACCTACAAACGATAAACCGATAACTACACGTATAACTAATAAGCCTATACCAATCATTTATGATTCCTCCTGGAATTTAATTTGAATTTAGATATCTTTAATTCGAGATTTGTGATTTTAAAAAAAGATGTTATCTCGAATTAATTTATCTTTAATTAAAGATAATCTTATTTTAGTGATTTGTCAAACATAATTTAATCTCTTATGACTTATTTCAACAGGAGGGATTTGGAAAACAGATGAACTTTGCCTGGAGCAAAACAATAAGTCAGAACCGTAACACATTCCTTTTTCCTACTGTAGGTTAGCTTCAGTTTGAATTTCATAGTCGCAATTAAGGTCTTCAAACGGATACCCTACTGCTATATCTATCTTACTCGTAAATTTCACACTTTTACTCGTGAGGTTTGCTCATTTACTCGAGAATTTTGCTGATTTACTTGTGAGTTTGGCTCGTTTACTCGTGAATTACACTTTACTCATGCGTTTTACGCAATTACTCGTGAATTTTGCTGATTTACTCGTGAAATATGCTGATTTACTCGTAAGTTTTATACTTTTACTCGTGAATTCCGCGCAATTACTCGTAAATTACTCAATTTTCCTCATGATTAGTATATGAAATTCAATTTCAATTTTATTTAATTTAGGAATCGTTTAGGAACAGGCCGCTCATTTAAATAATGAACATTTGCAAAATGATTGGTGTACCTTTTATTGGGATATCAATCGTATTCAATTTAAGTTTTCCTTTTTCAACGGTGTAATTATCGTGGGGCTGCAATACACCATTTATGAATAAATTCATATAGGATACATTTGATGGATCAAGTATTACCTGATTGTCTATGTCAGCTATTCCGTCTTTTTCTTCATAAATCCGTTGGCACCCATTTGCAATAGCATAAAATTCATAAGAAATGATTCTTTTTGGGATCCTCGTGCGAACTTCGTTGGGAGAGCACTTAGGGAAAAACAACAAAGGTCTCGGGATAGCTGTATCTTCTTTAATGAAACGGAAATATTTACTGTGCATTTCTAAAACTCTCCCCTTTTCTTATCTCCTTATACATTTTACATAAAGTACAGATTATCGTGAGGACCATTTTTGAAAATTGTCTATACAATTCCTTTTGCAAAAGTCATAGCATGGAGAGAAGAGAGGTGAATATTTTGCCGTTAAAAATAATGAAATTAGCGATAGCGGCTACCTCGGTGATCAATGTGAATCCATTGGTCACCCGATTATTTTATGAGGTGCCTGCCGCATCGACTGGTCCAACCACGCTTTCAATTGATCCAGCAAGCTTTTTCTCGGATACTGGTGACCCTGCGACTGTACTGCCTGTATTAAGTACTGAAAACAGTTCATATGAGGTGTTTATTAATGGGGTGCTGCAAATGGAGGATTTAACAACATACACACCAGGTGCCACTGGGGTAGGAAGTCTTGTGATCACTGTTCCGGACGGTTCTTCCATCTTAGCTGGATCTCCTATCGTTCTTGTTGTGACAAACTATGCACCGACATCCGATGTTGATATTGCTACATGCTTTTTAAGCATTATTTTAAATGAAAAAACAGGAAAACAGGCAGCGCCCATAGTGCTTGCCTGTTTTTTAATATAGCAAATGTCATGCCTATGTATTCAAATTGTGAAAGAATGAAAAAGGGGAGATTGACAGCAAAATAAATCATATAATAATATATGTGGTTATCAATGGGAGAGGTACTGGGTTAAAAATTTGTACCTGTTTTATAAAAAAGTTCATTATATTTATTTAATAATTGATCAAGTTGCTGGCTGTATTCAACGGCAACATTTGAGTTCAAACCATCTTTAGCGACAATCTTGATAAGTTCATTTCTCTTCAATTCAATCTGTTCGAGAAATTCATTCTTTTTAGCCATTATATTTCCTTTCTGGCCCAACATTTTTTCATGGTACCATTAATTTATGTGTTCGTTGTAAAATCTGTATGAATATAACAATTATATCGGCTTGGACTAATGAATTCAAATAAGTTATCTTATTGAAAATTAAACCGTCGCCCCATTCTGTTTTTAGGCAATTGACTGTCATGAAATATTCACAGTTCCATAAATGTATTTTTTTATCTTATTTGTTACAATGTTTATAGGTTGACATACATAGGAGTGAGCTTATTTGAATGATATTAATATGTTTTTAGCATTTGGGGCGGGATTCCTGAGTTTTATTTCGCCATGCTGCTTACCGTTATATCCGGCCTTTTTATCTTATATCACTGGTATGAGTGTTGGTGAAATCAAATCCGAGAACGCCATGCTCCAAAGAAGGAGCATGCTGCATACCTTATTCTTCCTGCTTGGGTTTTCTCTGGTTTTTATCGCAATAGGTTTTAGCACATCATACCTAGGTTCTTTTTTCGCGGATTACAAAGAATTAATTCGTCAGATTGGCGCCATCCTGATAATCATTTTTGGTTTATTCATTGTAGGAATCTTTCAGCCGAAATCTTTGATGAAAGACAGCCGCTTTGAATTCAAGAACCGACCTAGCGGATATATAGGTTCCATTCTTATCGGACTGGCCTTTGCCGCTGGATGGACCCCTTGTGCAGGTCCGCTATTAGGCGCTGTCATTTCACTGGGTGCAACAAATCCTAGTGCCGCCATGAGCTATATGACTGCCTATATTTTAGGATTTGCCATACCGTTTTTCATATTATCCTTCTTTGTCGGAAAATTGAAATGGATCAAAAAGTACAGCCAATACATCATGAAGATTGGCGGATATTTAATGATTGTAATGGGTGTGATTTTGTTTTTTAATTGGATGACCAAAATAATTGCAGTCCTGTCTAGACTATTCGGCGGCTTCACGGGTTTTTAGTCCATAATAAGTTATTTTTTCAATATTCTAGTTGATTGCCTGCTATTAGGTCTTATGGTATCAATTTCGTTTATTTTGGGTCTAAGGTCATTCACTGAATTGTCGGTATATCAAAATTAAATCCTGACCTAAGAAATTAAAAAGGAATTTCATGCCGCAAAGGTTATAATAAGCTCTGCTATAGGTGGTCAGCAAAAATATGGTTATCAAAGGCTATAGTAAGCCAGGGTGCAAGATTTTTTTCTTCAAGCCTTTGGACGAAGGCGGGGCATTGGAAGCATCAAAAGGTAGCTTATTCAATAACACCTCCTTGTTTATCTCAAATAGGTAATATATACTTTGTTTATAAATTGAAGTCATATATAATTTTTAATGGTACTTACCTATTTTTAGTTTAAAGGGATGGTTAAGAGATGATATATATATCAACAGGTATAGCGATCGTGATGGCTATAGGTGTTTTCATATTACGGATGAAGGAAACGAAAAAACCAGTGAATGAAAAGAAAATCATCTTACCGCCGCTGTTTATGAGTACGGGTGCTTTAATGTTTATTTTCCCGATGTTCCGTGTGACTCGATACGAATTGCTGGAGGCTATTGTTGCAGGGATGTTATTTTCTATCTTATTGATTAAAACATCTAAATTTGAAGTAAGAGATGAAAAAATTTATATTCTGCGCTCTAAAGCGTTCATATTCATATTGATTGGTCTCATGGTGATTCGACTGGTGGCAAAACTGATGCTTGGAAGCACGATTGAAATCGGTGTATTGAGCGGAATGTTTTTCTTACTTGCTTTCGCGATGATCGTTCCGTGGAGAATTGCCATGCTTTACCAATATAAAAAAGTTAAAGCAGCCAGTTTCGGCAAGCAGTATGGTGTGATAATCAAAAAAACCTGAGTCGATATTCATGATGACTCGGGTTTTTCATTTGCCTGGAACTTTTCATGAGTAAAAAAAATAATCCAAAAACCTAGTAATTTCATCCGGATTATATTATATTAGTATTATTATTATTTTACTTAAGGAGGAAACGGTACATGTTACAAATGATTGTGTTCGGGATTATTTGTGGTTTATTGCTTGGATTTGTGCTTCAAAGAGGCCGTTTCTGTGTTGTTGGTGCATATCGTGATTTGATTTTAGCTAAAGATGGACGGATGTTTTTGGCTACATTTGTTGTTATAGCGATACAAAGTATTGGTGTTTATGCATTGAATGATACAGGGGTCATTCAGTTTGGAAATGATGGTTTTCCATGGTTGGGAACAATCGTGGGTGGCTTTATTTTTGGTATTGGTATGGTTCTGGCAGGAGGTTGCGCCACTGGAACATGGTATCGTGCCGGAGAGGGCATGATCGGAAGTTGGGTTGCCCTTTTTGGATATATGCTAGGGGCAGCAATGACGAAATATGGTATATGGAAAGTGGCTGGAGATAATCTATTATCATATCGTACAAATGATACGTATATTCATGAAACGTTAAATGTTTCGCCTTGGGTGCTTGTGATTATTGTGACACTCTTGGTTGGCATATTGGTGATTCGTGAATTGAGAAAGCCGAAACTGCCAATTTTTAAAATGAAGCCGAAAAAGACGGGATTGGCCCACATCTTATTCGAGAAACGTTGGCATCCTTTTGTTACAGCATTATTGGTTGGCCTTATTGCAATCATGGCATGGCCGCTAAGTGCAATGACAGGCCGAATGTTCGGACTGGGAATTACAGCGCCTTCCGCGAACATTTTAACTTTCCTTATAACCGGAGATGATGCGTTAATCGATTGGGGTACGTTTTTAGTATTGGGCATTTTCCTTGGTGCTTTCATTGCAGCCAAAGGGAGCGGGGAATTCCGTTGGCGTTTGCCTGATATGAAAACGTTACGTAACAATGCAATTGGCGGTGTAACCATGGGATTCGGCGCAAGTGTTGCCGGAGGATGCACAATCGGAAATGGACTGGTGAACTCGGCGTTATTTGCTTGGCAAGGTTGGATCGCGATTGTCTTTTTCCTGCTGGGTACATGGGTAGCAACTTATTTCACGATTATCCGTAAGCAAAAGCAGACAGCTGCTGCATCCAAAGCGGCTTAAGATACGAGCCGAAAATTTTTGATCAAGGAGTGGAATATAAATGGCAAAGGTATTGGAAACGACTGGGATGGTATGTCCATTCCCTTTAGTGGAAGCGAAAGAAGCGATAGTGGACATGGCAAAAGGAGAGGAATTGATCATTAATTTCGATTGCACACAAGCAACGGAGAGCATTCCCCGTTGGGCTGCTACCGAAGGTCATGAAATCACGGAGTTTGAGCAAATCGATGATGCTAAATGGAGAATAATCGTCAAAAAGGGAAAGTAAATTGATTGGAAAAAAACGTGCGCGGGTTTCCTGTGCACGTTTTTTCATTTTTTCAAGGTTGAATGATTGGCGCTGAAAGCTCCTAGTGATAACATGTCTTTAACCACTTTATTAAGGAGATGTTGATAATGGTAGACGAGGTCATTTTAAACGATGTTCCAATTCATGTTACTGATTTTCATGCTGAAAATGTAAAGGATTCTGAAGGTAAGGAAATCAGGAAAATCAGTTTTAACTTTAAGGTTACACATAGTGAATATCATGATATTACAACATTGCTTTATCAAATGGTATTTGATATAAAGATTCCACAGTCAAACGAGGAGTTTCGTGCAGAGATCTTTAACTATGCAACTTCGGTCACGAATCTATATGAAGAAAATGCGGTGGGGGATTTTTCGCTTGTCTTGCTGGAAGTGAACGGTCAAGAATGATTGCATTGCCAGTCTTGTAAAGATATGGGTTACTGTCTATAATAATAGTGACGATCATTCTATACATATGAGGTGGTACTTTGCTTAGCGGATGGTTTTTATGGTTTATTCTATTTTGGGTAGCCCTTTTAATTATATTGATGAGCATAGGTGGCTTTTTCATGTTTCGAAAGTTCCTGAAAAGATTTCCCAAAGAAGATGGGAAATCCGATATGGATTGGGAAGAATACTATTTGGAACAAACAAAGCACTTATGGTCAAAGCAGCAAAAGGAATTACTAGAAGATTTAGTGAGCCCTGTGCCAGAACTTTTTCGTGATGTTGCACGACATAAAATCGCAGGGAAAATCGGAGAGTTGGCGTTAAAGGAAAAAGCGGGCGATATTACGGAAGATTTAGTGATACGCGGCTATATCATTGCCACACCAAAACGTGATCATAAATTTTTACAAAAAAAATTAGCTGAAAGAAAGGTGAATATGGGTCCATATGAACACTTATTCAGCTAATGATGAAAAAAGCAGACTCTTTTGGAGTTTGCTTTTTTTATTCTGAATAATTCAAAAGAATAGTGCGGTGTGGTAAAAATTAGAACGTCTGTACCCAAACCATGCTATTCGTAAAATTTTTGATATAATAATAGTAAGTAAAAATTAGGACGGAGTGAAACTATGAAATTTATCCATACGGCTGATTGGCATTTAGGGAAAATCGTTCACGGGGTACATATGACAGATGACCAAAGGCATGCGCTCTTGCAATTCATAGAAATTGTCGAAGAGGAAAAACCGGATGCGGTTGTGATCGCCGGTGATCTATATGATCGTTCCGTTCCGCCGACTGAAGCGGTGGAGCTGCTTGATGAAATCCTTTATACGATTAATGTGAAAATGAATACACCGATCGTTGCGATATCGGGAAACCATGATTCTGCGGAAAGACTGGCATTCGGTTCATCATGGTATCGTCATAGCCAGTTATACATTCATGGGAAATTGACAAAAACATGTGAGCCGGTTCGCATCAAGGGAGTGAACTTTTATTGTGTTCCATATGCAGAACCTGGGACGGTTCGCCATCTTTTTGAAGATGATAGTATCCATTCCCATCAAGAAGCTATGAAGCGGATAACCGGAACGATTGCTGAGAATTTCAATAAGGATGAGCCGAATGTCTTCGTAGGACATGCTTTTGTATTAGGCGGAAAAACGAGCGATTCGGAAAGGATCTTGTCGGTAGGTGGTTCTGGCTGTGTTTCATCCGACTTATTCGATGCGTTCGATTATACGGCACTTGGGCATTTACATAGTCCAGACGCGATACGTCATCCTAAGGTGTTTTACTCTGGATCACTATTAAAATATTCTTTTTCCGAGGCCAAGCAGAATAAGTCGCTTTCGATCGTCGATATGCAAGAAGATGGAAGCTTTGATATTCGCTATCGTTCTTTGGCACCCAAGTTCGATATGAGGGAAATATCCGGATCGATGGAAGAGTTGCTTGATCCCGTTTTTTATCAATCGCAAAAAAAGGATGACTATTTAAAAATAACACTAAATGATGAGGGGGCACTCATCGATCCCATAAATCGCTTGCGCCAGATTTATCCGAACGTACTACATCTAGAACGTAAATGGGATTTGACCGACCTTAGGAGAAAAAATTCCTTCTCTTCAGTAAAAGATGAACGGAAATCGGAATTGGACCTGTTCGAGACGTTTTATCAAGAAATGACAGATCGGGCCTTTGATTCCAAAAAGCAGGATTTGATGGTTTCGGTAATTGAAGCTGTTAAGAAAGAGGAGGCTTTGAAATGAGACCGGATATTTTAACGATGCAGGCATTCGGACCATATGCAGGAAGGGAAACCATTGATTTTAATTCCCTAGGAGAACGGACCATGTTTGTCATTTCTGGAAAGACAGGCGCAGGGAAAACAACGATATTTGATGGGATTAGTTTTGCGATATATGGTAAAGCCAGCGGTGAAGATCGCAGCGGGCAAGATTTGCGAAGTCAGTTTGCAGAAGATGATATGTTGACGGAAGTTTCATTACAATTTACCCTGCGAGGAAAAACGTATTTGGTGACCCGGTCGCCGCAGCAGGAACGCAAGAAAAAAGCAGGTGAAGGAACAACAACGGTTGGAGCAAAGGCTGAATTATATGAGATATTGGCCGAAGGAAAAAAATTGCTGGGTGCAAATGTACGAGAAGTTGAAGAAAAAATAAAAGTACTCATTGGGCTTGATGCGAATCAATTCCGGCAAATCCTGATGATTCCTCAGAATGAATTCCGAAAACTGTTAACTTCCGACAGCAAGGATAAGGAACAGATTCTTCAGAAGTTATTTCATACTGAACTTTATAAACGAATAGAAGAAAAGTTAAAAGAAGAGGCTTCGATCCTAAGAAAGCAAAGTGAAAAAAGTGCTCAGCGGAGAATCGAATTAATGAAAGGCATCCAGCCTGGCAATCATGAAAAATTGCAGGCGCAATTACAAGGGGAAGAGCCTAATGAACAGCAGGTCTTGCCCTTGTTACAGGAAGTCATTTTGCAAGCAACAGAAAAAAATGAGTATATAAATAAACAAATACAGGAAAAGCAAAAAGCCCGTGATCATGTAAATCAAGAACTTTCAAAAGCTGTCGATTTATTAAATCGATTTTCGGAAAAAGAAACACTGCGAAAAGAAAAGGAAAACCTTGAAGCAAAGCTGCCAGAAATGGAACTAGTGAAAGTCCAAATAAAAATGGCACACAAAGCGGCATCGCTTGAAAAGCAGGAACAATACTATTTGCGTATCGGCAAACAAGTACAAGATGCTAGTACCGAACTTCAAAAGTTAAGTGAGCAATCCGATAAGTTACGGGCTGAGCGCATTGAGAAGCAGGATTCCTATGATAAGGAAATGTTGAAGGGAAATGAAAGAGAGCAGGCAGTCCGAACTGTTCATCAGCTTGAGCAGGTAAAAGAGGCTGTCAGGACTTTTGCAAGCTTAAAAGCACAGGTTACTTTAGACGAAAAAGAGTGGCAAACGAGTAAACGACTTCGTGAAAAAACTGTTTCGGAACATCTGGCGATTGAAGCGGAAGCAGAGAAAGTCGCTCAAGAAAAAACAGAAGCGGAAAAAGCAGCTGCCCTTTATCGTGATCAGGAAATTGAAGCAGAAAGAAATAATTCTTCGTTATCGAAAATTAAAAAGCTTCAAGAAGTTCTTAATGAAATAACTAATACGAAACGGGTTCTGGATGAAAAGAATATTCGGTTCCATGAGTTACAAAGAATACAAACTCAGGAGAAGGAAAAACTGGAAACCCTGAATCGGAACTGGAGATCAGGCCAAGCGGGTATGCTTGCCTCCATGCTGCACTCAGGAGAAAATTGTCCTGTTTGCGGTTCGCAAAGCCATCCAAAACCTGCGCAAATGCATGAGCATATGCCGACGGATTTGGAACTGAAAGAGCAAGAAAACAAGCTGAAATCTGCGGAACAACAAAAAAGCCAAGCGGAAAGTGAATATTATCAAACGAAATCCAAATATGATGCACTGGCAGAGTCTTCACAAGAAAAGCTTTGTGACTTACAAAATGACTTGCCGGAGTTTAGGTTTGAGGATATTGAAGAGCATTTGACACAGTTTGTACAAAAAGGCAAAGTGCTGCAAGAGCAGCTAAAAGAATTGATGCGGAAAAAGTCTGTATTCAATGATCTGGAAAAAAGGTTACTTGATTTAAAAGACCAGGCAACCCAGCTAAAGGAGAATCTGATCTCTTTAGAAAGAAAAGAGGACGAAGGGAAAACCAGGTATATTGAAAACTCTACAAAACTAACAGGATTAACCGATTCCCTGCCTGACGGAATAAGGACAGAGGAAGAATATAATGCTGTTTATCAAATGGCTGTAAAAACACAGAAACGCTTACAATCGGCCTTGGAAGATGCACAAAAAAACCTTCAACTGGTGAAGGAAAGAGAGTCGGCCATCATTGCAAAAACAGAATCCTTAAGTGGAAATATAGAGGCTTTCAAGACAGAATTGAAAGAGGAGCGGGAAAAGTTAATTACTGAAATGACCAATCAGGGCTTTTCCAATTATAAAGAATATACGGCAGCAAAAAAATCGGAAGCTGCTCTTGGAAATTTGGAAGATCAAGTTCAGCAGTATAATCAAAATTGGCAAAGTGTTTTAAGTCTGTTTCATGACTTGGAAATGAAATTAAAAGATGTGACCAAACCGGATCTTGAAGGATTGAAAAAGACTTTCGATTTCATAGATGGAGAATTGGAGTCTTTACGCCTAAATCAGAATGAGTTGCAGGCTGAAAAACGGACTAACGAAGAAATCGATAGGAAATTGGCGCAAATCAGGGAAGAACAGAAAAGTTTGGATGAAAGGTACAGTATCGTCGGTCATCTGTCTGAGATTTCCAAAGGTCAAAACTCCTTCAAAATAACTTTTGAACGTTATGTATTGGCAGCCTTTTTAGATGATATCCTAAAAGAAGCCAATTCAAGGCTGCTGAAAATGACAAGCGGAAGATATCAGTTATTGCGAAAGCTTGATCCTACACGCAGGAATATCCAGAGCGGTCTGGAGTTATCTGTGTATGATCAATATACAGGACAAGAGAGGCATGTCAAAACCCTTTCGGGAGGAGAGAGCTTTAAGGCTTCCCTTGCACTTGCCTTGGGTCTTGCGGATGTTGTCCAGCAGAATGCTGGCGGAATTTCACTTGAAACGATGTTCATCGATGAAGGTTTCGGTACGCTCGACCCTGAATCTCTTGATCATGCAATTGAAGCATTAATGGATATACAAAGCACCGGGAGATTGGTCGGGATAATATCCCATGTCCCGGAATTGAAAGAAAGAATCGATGCCCAGCTTCAAGTCATTTCGACACAAAAAGGAAGCCGGACGTCCTTTTATTTTGCTGGGTAATCAACAAAAAAGAATGGCTAAGGGGAGTTCCCCAGGCCATTCTTTTTATTTTTAATGAACGGACTACTCAATGTTAATATCTTCTGCTGTTTTTCCGGGGGAAAACTTATGGATGCGAATCACCAAGATCGGATTCGAGAATTCAGCGGTAATTCTGCGTGAGCAAATCGAAAAGGGGAAAGGGATTTTTCTCTGTGTGGGTAGTTTATCTTCTTTTTTATCAAGAAATGGCTTATGAGTATCGTCAACGATGATCGATAGCTCATTATCACTTAGGCATACTTTAATATCTTTCACATCATGATCTTCCAAAACCGCTTCCACCATATACTCATCGTCACTTTCGTATATATCAATTGAAAAAAGTTGATGATCCAACGCACAAGTTTCCGGATCCAGAAAAAAACTTTTTACCCATTCATCAAACTTTTCAACCTCATTCATTTGCGATCCATGTTGATTGTCTTGCATGTTGATACCCCCGGTTTTCCTTTGAGGTATTATATGTTGGGGCATGAGGAATGGTGAACGAAAAAGTGAAATTTATGATGATAATAAGTTCTCCGAAAACGTGGTTGAAAAAAATGAAAAAGCCACCCAATGCAAAGGAACGATGGGTATGTGGGTATAAAAGAGAATCAAAAAGTAAAGGAATTCAATAAAAAAGTGATGACCAATTTTAATTGAGTTGGTAATTTTTTTATAAACAATCAAGTTGATCGATCATGCTATTAAAGTTAATACAACTACAAATGTCATATTAAATGTATTTTTTATATAATTCACCAAAAATAATTACGATTCTGAAGATACTCGATCTGTTTCCTCTTTAGCAAACTATGTTATAAATTCAGCAGAACCGTATATTTCTGAAATCCCACTGTTCACTTTTGGAATTTATCAAGTTGAAACTTAGTTTATTATGGATTCACTAGATATATAGTTAGAATGTAATGATAATGGCAAAAAAATCAACGAGATCCTTCCTGTAAATAGTAATCTAGTGATTCGCGTCGTAACTTTTAGGGGAATTTTGCTTTGAAAAAAGGATTACACAAATTAGTCCTGACTAATTTGTGTAATCCTTTTACATCTTTTCAATAAACACGCCTTATATTCAGTAGCAGCGACAAGATTTTGATAGAATGCTTTTATTCTAGTGTATGTACATTCTGCGTATATTTGTGTTGCAGTGAAATGGAAGATATTTGTTTCAATCAAGCTCTTATAAGGACTTTTTTTCTATATCGGCAATGCCCCGGTTAATGTATAAACAACTAGGTATATAAGTATGATGGGCCAAGCATAAATTACATACTTTATTTGAAAGTCTATAAAGTTTGTCTCCGTAGAATCAACTAACATATATAGAGCTGGAATAACTGGTGAAATTAGACGGAATGCTTGTCCCACCATGGAAGCTACAGCTGCTTCGCTAGCAGAAATTCCATATTGGCCCATAACATCTGACATAACGCCGGCAATCCCAAAATAGAAAGCATCTTGCGGTAAAAATGTAATTGCAGGTGCTGCAATTAATGCGTAGATTGGTGCCATATTTGAGCCTAGTGATTCTGGGATCATAGCTGTAATAGATGTTGCTAAAGCGGTTGACATCCCGCTACCTGTTAAAACGCCAGAGAAAACCCCGGCAGCCAAAGTTGCCAAAGCTGGTGCTAAAGCATCTGCCGCTAAGTCATCAATTCGTTTATTAATAAGACTTGTAGACTTATAGTTTACCGTAAGGGCAATTGCTGCACCTATACCAAATAAAACACCGCCATGTGCAACATCCATCACAAGCATAACTAAAATAGCTAGCGTTAAAATCAAATTAAAAGCATATAGTTTAGGTCGCTTTAATTCAGGATCTTTTAGACGAATAGCGTTTAACATACTTTCCAATTGCTCTGGAGAAATATCTTTAGCTGTCTTAGGATCGAAGTTTAAGCGTTTTCTTTCTTTTATTCCGATAAAATAAGCCATAAAAATTGCAAATACTTCAGCAACTAGCATTCCTGGCAATAAATCTTTAAACAATTCGCTAATACTTACACCCATTGCTGTGCTTGCAGCAATTGTTGGGCCTCCCCATGGTAACTGATTAAAAATTCCAATAGGGGTAACGATAATTACTGCTAAATAAATTAGCTTAATATTCATTTGTTTATAAAGTTGAAGGAAAGCAGCAACACAAATGATAATGGTTGTAGTAGTATCACCATTCATAGTGACTACTGTCGCAGTTAAAACGGTTGCCATTGTAACTTTCAATGGGTCCCCTTTTGCTTTTTTTATAAAGAATTCACATAAAGGGTCAAACAAACCGACATTAAGCATTAAACCAAAATACAACACCGCAAATAAGATAACGATAGCAGGTGAAATAACCCCAGTAGAAACCTTTCCTGTTTCTTCATCTACACTAAATAAAATACCTTCTTTAATCCATTCAAACAGATCCAAAAAGGAAGCGCCCGTTACAAAGGTTGCAATTGCTCCAAAGACAAATGGAATAATTGTTAATGCCCCGAAAACAGATAATTTATTTTTTGAGAGAAGTACAATGAATACAATGATCATTAATAATGCTAGGAATGTTAACATACAAACCAGCTCCCGTATAAAGTATGAACCTAAGTTTTTTGTAATTTTAAATAGTTAAGTATATGACTACGAAATTAAGCTTTGAATATATTTATCTTTTATCCAGAACCTTATCAGAAGGGCCAACTTTAAATGAGGTTCTAGGTTCTTTTTCATTTATTTGATGAAACTAACTCGCTAGCAATGGAAGCGTATACAAAAATGTTCATCACTTATGATAATACGAAAAAACAAATCGTGGATGTAGGAGAATACATTGGTAGGGCAATGTTATTAAACGTTCTCTTTTTTTACGTACACCCCCATTTCTATAATCTTTGAGTGACAGGACTTTTTTCTAAAATCTAAGTTCTCCAGATTAAGAATGATTACAAATGGAAATTTTGTTTGAAAGCGCGACCAATAATATCACTCCTTGTATTTCTAAATTTGATTGTATGTTAATGTATACGTTAATGTCAACTTAATTTTTAGAATATTCAACCTTTTTAATATGAGATTTATAAAATAATGTAGAAAATACATAATATAGTGGAGAAGTTACGTTTTTACCCGGAAATTAATTTTAATAATATGAAATAAAACTATTGACTTTAATGTATACGTTATTTAATAATTAGCTCATAAGATATTTACATTACTCTGGTTCACATGCAAGAGATGTGAATAGTGGTAGGAGAGCTAGCAATGAAGGAAAAATCTTTTTTTGCATCTATCCCTGATGCAGAAATTTGATTCCTCCCTTTGAGGTTGTGGGTATATCGAAAATGGGCATATGGTGGATGCTAAGGGATTTAGAAAAGCTTTACTTAGCAATTGATATAGCTGGAGCCGGAGTTTTGATGTCAGAATATTCTTACATTGAGCCTTGAAGACAGTTACCAATTTTCTTCTCTTTCTACACAAAATATTAAAGATAAAAAAAGGAGAGTTATTATGAGTGTTATTATGGAAAAGTTACAGCAAAAAGAAAAGATGACTGACTTGATGGCAAGGTTTGTCTCCCTTGTCAGCTACAAACTTCCCGATGATGTGGAAAATAAACTGAAAGAACTAAGTGAAGAGGAAGATAATAAGCTTGCAAAAATCATTTACAAAACCATGTTTGATAATCAAAAGCTGGCTTATGAGTTAAAGAGACCTTCATGTCAGGATACAGGTGTTCTCCAGTTTTTTGTTAAGTGCGGACAGAACTTCCCCCTGATTGGACAGTTAGATAGTATTCTGAGGGATAGTGTGTATAAGTCAACTCAAGAAACTCCATTGCGACACAATTCTGTAGAAACATTTGATGAGTACAATACAGGAAAGAACATCGGTGACGGTTCACCAAGCATCTTCTGGGAAATTGCAGAAGACAGTGATAAAGTGGAAATCTATACTTATATGGCAGGAGGAGGTTGTACCCTTCCTGGAGTGGCGACGGTTTTAATGCCGGGTGAAGGCTATGAAGGCGTGGTAAAGTTTGTTCTCGATCGGATGACTAGTTATGGAATTAATGCCTGTCCTCCACTTCTTGTTGGTGTGGGCGTCGGTACTTCTGTAGAAACAGCAGCTATGAACTCTAAAAAAGCTCTTATGAGACCTGTTGGAAGTCGTAATGAAAATGAAAATGCTGCTAAGATGGAAAAGCTTCTTGAAGATGGAATTAACGCTATTGGCCTTGGACCTCAGGGGCTTAAGGGATCTAAATCTGTCATGGGTGTAAATGTTGTGAATACGGCAAGACATCCTTCTACTATTGGTGTGGCAATTAATACAGGGTGCTGGTCCCATAGAAGAGGAAAGATCACCTTTGACAGTAATTTGAACTATGAAATTAGTACTCACGAGGGGGTAACACTATGAGTAAAAAAGTATTAACCACACCTATAAAAGATGAGGATCTTAAGGACATAAGAATTGGAGACATTATCTACCTATCAGGTACACTGGTTACTTGCAGAGATGTTGCCCACAGGAGACTTATAGAAGAGAAGATCCCTTTACCTGTAGATCTTAAGGGCAAAGCCATATTTCACGCAGGTCCCATTGTTAGAGACCTTGGAAAGGAACAGTACGAAATTGTTTCTATTGGTCCAACAACGAGTATGAGAATGGAAAAATTCGAAAAGGAATTTATCGAAGAAACAGGTGTTAAACTTATTGTTGGAAAAGGTGGAATGGGGAAGAATACTGAAGAAGGATGCAAGAATAATAAAGCGCTGCATCTCGTCTATCCAGCCGGAAATGCAGTTTATGCGGCAACAAAGGTTGAACAGATCAGAGAAGTACACTGGAAAGACCTTGGGATGCCAGAATCTCTTTGGGTATGTGAAGTGAATGAGTTCGGTCCTCTTATCGTTTCCATTGATACAGAAGGAAATAACATCTTTGAAGAAAATAAGGTGGAGTTCAATAAAAAGAAGGAAGAACAATATGAGTTAATCAGTAAACAAGTAAGATTCATCAAGTAAGTTATGGAGTAAAAATCTATCATTATTAATAAATTAAGGCTGTAGAGATTTAACAGAAATCAACTACAGCCTTTTTTAATATTACGGAATTTCCATAATGGGTTAGTTTATGATGATAAACCAAATATCAAAACTGATTTATCAATATTAAGTACGACTGTCTAAATCATGGAAAAGTCTCGTTATTTCCCGTTTCTTCCGGTAATGGAGGCATAGATTGAAGAGCATCTAGAATTTCGTTGCGCGCTCTATAGCGATGAGATTGCAACATAGTTCTTACAGCTTCAGGCTCGCCTGCTCGCATGACTGCTAAAATCGCCTTATGTTCAGTCACTGATCGTGTTGGCTTTGGTCGAAGCCCAATTGTGTATAAGCGTGCGCGATAGAGTTGGTCAGACTGACTATCAACAATCCCTCTTAGGCGTGGGTTTTGAGCTAAATCAACAATATAATTATGAAATTGATCATCGAGTTCTGTCCATGCAAGTAGATCGTTTAGTTCTAGTGCCTTTTCTTGTTCTTCAATCAGATGTTCAAGTTGGTTTAACTCTTGGTGAGTAGCACGACCGGTAGCGAGTCTGCCAGCAACACCATCGAGCGCTTCCACCACTTCATAAATCTGTTGAAGATCATCTGCTACAAGTGGTGCAACAATAAAACCACGACGCGGTATGAGCCGTACCCAGCCTTCCGTTTCCAAACGGACAAGTGATTCACGTACAGGTGTCCTGCTCATGCCCAGGATTTCTGCCATTTCCCTCTCTAGTACAGTCTGTCCAGGCGGCAATTGAAGGTGGCGAATCGCATGTCGAACAGCTAGATAAGCACGTTGTGGCAATCGTGACTCTCCATTTACATCTAAATTAGATAAAAATGAACGAACAGCTAGAGAAAGGTCAGACTGATCTAGTCTTTTAACATTAGAATCAGGTGTTTGAGGTGTTTTTTGATTATTCATTTCCTTATCACTCATCCCGACAAATTTCAAATTTTATGTAATACATAACCAAATAATGTTGAGTAGGTTATGGTTAACAAGGTTATATTATGACTTTACAAGTAAATCATAACAGAAAAACAATCACTCTCTCAATTGGTAAAATTGAAAAACAGATAATCTTGGTAAAGGTCATAAGTGATGATTATCTTATTATTCACAAAAAAACACTCTATATCCAGAGGATTTGAGGGGGCTTTCGTTAAACAACGGGGTTGCTGCGGCAGCCCCTTTTCTTAATCGACACATAGTTTATATGAATTGTTCATCAAACAAACGCTAAGAGAGATACTAAAAAGTGAAAGAACGAGATATTAGGTCTTAACAGGATGGTCCGATCGATTGAACCAGTTATGTGGCTTGGGTGAATCTTGGATTCAGCGCTGGAAAAATCAGTCTGCGAATGCGCCTACGCTAAAAAATCCTGGAATGGAGATTGAGCTCTTTATTTAATACACTCGTAAGCCAAGTTTCATTAAATATTACACTTGCCCATCCTTAGCTGGATAGGCTTTTCAAATTTCTTTATACACCATGATAAACTCAAAATCATGATTTGTGAGTAGATGTAATCTATAATATGGAAAAAACCTACTTTTTAAAATCGTTAGAAAACCAATCGGAGTTTGTTTGAAATTCAAAAATGAATTATGGGCATTTCGATGAATCCCCTACAGAAAGGCATTATTTGTGTATAAAATTCATAAATGAATTGAGTTGTACGTAAAATCTTGCTGTTTTACTCCTTTATAGGACTTGGCATGCAAGTTGCATAATCATATAAGTATAAAATAAACATGCACGATATGAAATTCGTTTATGTGTGGAGGGATAATGGTGCGAAAAACGATAAATAAACCATGGGAGCAATGGTATGTTGAAAGTATGAAATCTATGAAGCTACCGGAAATATCCGTCTATTCACTGCTTGATATAACAGCAAGTAAGTTTCCACACCATACAGCCATCATTTATGAAGACCAGTCAATGGATTATAAGAATTTAAAATTGCAGGTAGACAAACTTGCTGGTAAATGGAGAGAAATGGGCTTTGTTAAAGGTGAACGAATTGGTCTGATGATGGCCAACCATCCTTATTTCATTATCAGTTATTACGCTGCCCAGGCACTAGGCCTGTTGGTTGTACAAATTAATCCCATGTATAAACCGCGGGAACTATTGCAAATTTTAATAGACTCAAATACAAAGAATATCGTATTTGACAATACGGCCGCAGTTACAATCGAAGAAACGAAAGCGATATTTGAATTTGATGTTTGCATTGATACGGAAAAAGATCAAAACGGCTCTTATTCCCTTCAAACGATGATTAAGACCGGTGACGCCATTAAGAAGCCCGTAATGATAAGCCCGCATGAAGATACTGCAGTCATCCAATATACTGGCGGCACCACTGGGAAAATGAAGGGTGTCATGCTCACTCACCATAATTTAACCTCCAATGTCGTGCAGAGCTTTGAAATGTATGGGGATTCCTTGAAACCTGGCGAAGAAATCGTTTTGGGAGCTACGCCCCTTTACCATGTTTATGCCATGACAAGTGCAATGAATCTAGGTATCTATATTGGAGCTGCCATCCTCTTATTTCCTAAATTCGAACTTGAAGAAGTACTTGCAAAAATAAAAAAGCATCGTCCGACTTTCTTTCCAGGAGTTCCAAAAATGTATAATGCATTTGTCAATCATCCTGGAATTGAAAACTATGGACTGAATTGTTTAAAAAGTTGTTCTTGTGGATCGGCGCCCCTGCCAGTTGAAGTAATTAAGCGATTCGAGGAGCTGACCGGTGCCAAAATCGGAGAGGGTTTCGGTTTGTCGGAGGCCTCACCATCCACTCATCGTAATCCGCCTTTCGGAAAAAGGAAAATAGGAAGCATTGGCATCCCTTTTCCAGGCACTGACTGTATGATCATTGACGATGAAAATAATGAAGTGCCTAACACATGCGTTGGGGAGTTGCTCATAAAAGGTCCGCAAATCATGAAGGGTTATTGGAATAACGAAGCAGAAACCAAAAAGGCCTTACAGAATGACTGGCTATATACTGGCGATCTTGCTGTGATGGATGACGAAGGTTATTTCTATATCGTCGGCAGGAAAAAAGAAATGATCATCGTCGGCGGATTCAATATTTACCCGCAGGAGGTAGAAGGGGTTCTGTATGAACATCCGGCAGTTAAAGAGGCAGCTGTGGTGGGCATCCCCCATAAAGAAAAAGGCGAAATAGTAAAAGCATTCATCGTACCTAAAGAAAGCGCTTCCGTGGATCTTGAAGAAATAGAAGGATATTGTTATTCCCAATTGACGCCTTATAAGGTACCAAAAGTATTTGAATTGAGACAAGAACTTCCGCGAAATACAGTGGGAAAACTTTTAAAAAGATTGTTAGTTAAAGAGGAATTAGAAAAGGATTGAAAGAGGGGGAATGTGGTTCCAACGTATAAGTTGAAGCTTACGTTGGAAGGCATGCCAGATTGTGAACAAAAATAATGAAGAGGAGGGATTCATATGCGTTGGGTTGTTCTCATTCTATTATTCTTTGGAGCCGTCATCAATTTTGCAGATAAATCGATCGTAGGTCTCGCAGCTGTTCCCATCATGAAGGAATTCGATCTTACCTATGCGGAGTGGGGTCTTGTTGGAAGCAGTTATTATTGGCTCTATCCAGTAACAGGGATTTTTGGGGCAGCATGGGCCGATCGGCTGGGGGCTAAAAAGGTACTGGGATTCATCATGCTGACATGGACCGTTTTGCAATTCGGGGTCTTAGCCATCACTGCTCTTCCATTATTAATTCTATACAGGATTTTGCTGGGAGCATTCGAAGGGCCTTATAGCCCGATTGCTTACAGTCATGCCGATAAGTGGTTTCCGCCGAAACTGAAAGGCTTTGCCAATTCGGTGGTGGTTGGCGGAGGGACCGTTGGTGCGATGATCGTGGCACCGATCCTCGTTTCCTTAATTACGATATTCGGCTGGAAGGTTGCCTTTGCAGCACTTGGTGCAGCAAGCCTTGTTTGGTTCTTCCTCTTTCAATTTTTAACAAAGGAAAATCCAGTTGAAGTATATGAAAACGTACAAAAGAAAAAGAAACAAAAACTTGAAAAAATAAAAGTGAAAGACTTTTTGCTGCTACTGGCCTCACCTACTGCTTTGTTTACTACACTAGCTTATTTTTCAACATATATTTTAGTTGTTTGGTTTTCAGTTTGGCTCCCGATTTATTTAGTGGAAGCCGTAAAAATGACTCCAGGTCAAATGGGAACAAGTGTTGCGATAATCGGAATCGTTTCCGTATGTATTTATATGGGTGTTTCGATGGCGTCCGATCATTTATTCAAGAAGAATCAGAATTGGCGATCATCAAGGGTATTCGTCGTCGCGGGCGCCATGATTCTTGGTGCATTGTTCTTTTCCTCAATCATGGTATTTCAAAATCCAATCTGGGTGATAGTCGCCATGTGTTTAGCAAAGGGCCTTACATATGCCATTTTACCGATCGGACCAACGATCATGATCAATGAAATGCAGGAGCGGGGGGGATTGATGACGAGCATCTTAACATCATCAGGAAATCTAGCGGGAATTGTTGCACCTCTATTAACTGGCTATATCATAAGTCTAGCTGGAGGAAATCAACTATTGGGTTATAATCTATCGATATTGTTCATGGCCATCCTTGTCCTGGCTTTTGGCATCCTGTTTGCCATATTCGTTAAACCTGCCGGGAAACTTAAAAATAAAAGTTCTGATAATTTTGACCTTAAGTCCTCATAAGCAGGGTCGAACCTGCTTACATTCAATGAAACTAGTGAAGAGAAGGAATGCCTTCAAATAATGGAGTGAATAAAAGGAAAAGGAGCGGATGGGACATGAATAGAGAAGCCGTCATAGTTTCTGCAGTTCGAACAGCAATTGGAAAGCAGGGAGGTGCACTTGCATCTGTTCCTGCCCATGTATTTGGAGCAGAAGTGATGAAAGAAGCCTTGAAACGAGCGAATGTCGAACCTCGAGTGATAGATGATGTAATCATGGGGAATGTGTTAAGCGGGGGTGGAAACATTGCCAGGTTAACTGCACTGGAAACTGGCCTCTCAATTCATCTTCCGGGACTGACTGTCGATCGTCAATGCGGCTCGGGAATAAATGCTGTCAACTTGGCTGCACAAGCGATCCGGGCTGGCGAAGGAGATGTCTATATCGCCGGTGGGGTCGAGAGCATGAGCAGGGCGCCATACTTGATGGATCGTCCGGAAAAAGCATACAGTGCAAAGCCGCCACAGTTCAGAAAGTCACGGTTGTCCCCGAAGGCGATCGGTGATCCCCCGATGGGAATCACTGCTGAAAACTTAGCGGAAAAATATGAGGTCAGCAGGGAAGAACAAGATGAATTCGCTCTACAAAGCCAAAAAAATATGGCCAGAGCCGTGGAAGAGGGCCGTTTCAATGAGCAAATTGCGCCTATTTACATTCCAGTCAGAAAAGGTGACGATATTGAATTTAAATTGGATGAACATCCACGACCGCAAATAACGAAAGAAGGGCTAGCCAAATTATCGCCTGCGTTTTTAGAAGGCGGGTCCGTGACTGCAGGCAATAGTTCGGGATTGAATGATGCAGCATCAGCATTGGTCATCATGTCGAGGGAAAAAGCGGTGGAATTGGGGATTAAGCCTTTAGCGACGATCAGGGCACAGGCCGTTGCAGGGGTAGATCCAAATTATATGGGAATAGGACCTGTTCCCGCTATAAGAAAGGTAATGGAGAAATCAGGGCTTTCCTTAAATGAAATGGACATCATTGAAATTAATGAAGCATTCGCCGCTCAAGTCATTGCTTGCAATCGGGAGCTTGATATGAATCCCGCCAGAGTGAATGTGAATGGGGGAGCCATAGCACATGGACACCCACTAGGTGCGACGGGTGCCATCCTCATTACAAAAGCGGTTTATGAATTGAAGCGTTCTGCCGGAAGGTTTGCTCTTATTACGGCTTGCATTGGAGGCGGACAAGGAATTGCTACGATAATTGAACGTGAAGCTTGATTTTGTAAGTGTGTTTAGCAGAATACATTGAATTCCGTTAAATGGTTAGATGACACAGCATTCAGCTCTATATGCCCTATTAAGAAAACTTGTACAATGGCTGCTATACATGAACAGACCTAAGGAGGAATAAACTCATGACAATCACTTTAACCAAGGAAATGCAGCAAATGAAGGAAATGATCCGTAATTTTGTTGAAAGGGAAGTGGAGCCCTACGCCTTACAAATTGAAGAAGAAGATGCCATCCCTGAGCATTTGGTGGAAAAAGCAAAAGACCTTGGCTTATTCGGGATAAGCATTCCCGAACAATACGGTGGAATTGGCTTAAATTCGGTGGGAAAAGCTACCGTATTAGAGCAGTTAGGAAGGACACATAATGGTTTTGTTTCTTTAATAAGCGCTCACACCGGGATTGGAAGTACAGGTCTTGTTAAGCTTGCATCCGAACATTTGAAAAATAAATACTTGCCAGAAATGGCAGCAGGCACGAAAATTGGTGCCTTTGCTTTATCTGAACCAGGAGCGGGATCGGATGCAACCAATTTGGCAACAAGTGCAGAAAAGAAGGGTGATTACTGGGTGATGAACGGGACGAAACATTTCATCACGAATGGGCCGATTGCTGATGTGTATACAGTATTCGCTCTAACGGATAAAGATAAAGGGGCAAAGGGGGGGATTACCGCTTTTTTAGTAGAAAGAGATTTTCCCGGTTTGACTGTCGGCAAAAAGGACAAAAAAATGGGGTTGAGGGGATCATATACCTCACAGGTCATTTTCGAGGATTGTATCATACCTGAAGAAAATGTTATCGGCGAAGTCGGAATGGGATATATCTCTGCACTTAAAATTTTAGGTGAAGGGCGTGTAGGTTTGGCTGCAAGAGCAGTGGGGTCAAGCGGTAAATTGATTGAATTATCAGCTAAGTATGCAAAAGAGCGCATTCAATTCGGTAAACCAATCGCAGACAACCAAGCGATCCAATGGATGCTTGCTGATATGGCAACCGAAACGGAAGCCGCAAGGGCATTGACGATGATGGCGGCACAAAAGATTGATGAAGGAAAAAAAGTGATCAAGGAAGCATCAATGGCAAAGCTGTTCGCTTCAGACGTTTTTAATCGGGTGGCGGATAAAGCGGTTCAAATTCATGGAGGAATGGGATATATGGCCGAATATCCAGTTGAACGTTTTTATAGGGATGCCCGCATAACGAAGATATATGAAGGAACGAATGAAATCCAACGTTTAATCATTGCTAGGAATGTCTTGGAAGAGTGTTAAGTGTTTACTGTTTTTTTCGGGCAGGTTCTCTTTTGCCCAGGTATCCGGAATTTAAGGGGGAGGAACGAAATGGGAGAAGATATCGTGATCGTGAGTGCTGTACGAACACCAATTGGAAGGTACGGTGGAGCATTTAAAGAAATCAGTTCCGGTCATTTGGCGAGCATTGCCATTAAAGAAGCGATCAGGCGGGCGAATATTGCAGCTGAACAAGTGGATGAAGTCATTTTCGGGGAGGTTAGGCAAACGACCGAATCCTCGAATGTAGCCAGAGTTGCAGCACTGCGCTCAGGAATTCCCGATTCGGCACCGGCTTTTACGGTAAACCGCTTATGTGCATCCGGAATGCAGGCCATCACCTCAGCAGCACAGCAAATAAGCTCAGGTCAAGCAAATATAGTCGTTGCCGGCGGTACGGAAAGCATGAGCCGCGCACCGCTTTATTTAAGAAGTGCCCGTTTTGGGGGAGACCGGACAAGGCTAGTGGATTCTAATACTGAAGCTGGACAGCAGCCTCAGGAAATTTATGGAAAAAGTTTAGGGATGGGAATTACCGCTGAAAATGTTGCACAGCGATACAACATTTCCAGGGAAGAACAAGATGCCTTTTCAGTGGAAAGTCAACGAAGAGCGGCGCAAGCGATAAAAGAAGGAAAGTTCAAGGATGAGATCGTTCCTGTCCAGGTCTCTGACAGGAAGAGTACGGTTACAATTGAAACGGATGAATATCCACGCCCCGATACCACAATGGAAAAGCTTGCAAGCTTAAAACCGGCATTCAGGGAAAACGGAACCGTCACTGCAGGGAATGCTTGTGGCCGTAATGACGGGGCAGCTGCATTGGTATTAATGAAGGCCAGTGAAGCGGAACGGTTGCAAGTACAGCCAATCGCAAAGATCGTCGATTGGGCGACTGCCGGAGTTTCTCCTGATGTGATGGGAATTGGTCCAGTACCAGCCGTTGGAAAACTTATGGAGCGCACCGGGAAAAAAGTTGAAGAAATTGGGCTTTTCGAATTAAATGAAGCGTTCGGTTCACAAGCATTGGCAGTAATCAGGGATTTATCGCTAGATGAAAACAAGGTGAATGTAAACGGAGGCGCCATTGCACTTGGGCACCCAGTCGGATCGACGGGCGCAAGGATCGTGACAACGCTAATACATGAACTGATTCGCAGGAAAGAAAGATATGGAGTTGCTACACTTTGTGTGGGCGGCGGACAGGGAATGGCTATCATGATTGAAACGATTTAGGCCAAAGATAAAGGAGTGGAAACCCTATACGTTTCTGCTCCTTTCCGTATATAAGTTGAATCGCGCATAAGTGAGGGGGAGAAAGATTGCCAGTTGAAGTGGAGGATATTCGGAATCAATTCGAAAGTAGTGCATTCTTTTCACATATAGGGTTTGAAATCATTCGGTTTGAAGAAGGGAATGTAACAATAAAGCTAAACATTGAAGAACATTTACTTAATGTTAATGGATCACTGCACGGGGGCATTCATGCCACCATGCTGGATACCATTCTAGGAATGGTGACTCGTTCCGTTACCAAATCTAAAGTTGTGACGACAAGCTTAACTGTACATTATTTAGCCAGCATATCAAGCGGGGAACTATTCGCGGAAGCAAAAGTCCTTCAAAAAGGATACAAAATTGCCTTTACCGAAGGAGAAATAAAAGATACTGAAGGCAACATCATTGCAAAGGGCACAGGAATTTTTAAAATCATTCGTGATAAATGAGGCAAGGATATCAAGTCGGCTGACAAGTGACTATGCTCCATTTTACTAGAAAAGAATGAGGTGTGAAAAAATTGACTAGAGCTTGGCATGGATTTTATCCGAAAGAAACTCCTGCTGAAATTGATATTCCAACATTGTCATTATATGGACTCCTTGAACGTTCAGCCCAACTTTACCCAACCTGCAAAGCCGTAATAGATGGGGATCGGGAAATGACATATATGGAATTAAAGGATGCCTCAGATCGCTTTGCTGTGAATTTAGACAAACGAGGATTTCAAAAAGACGATCGCATAGCAATCATGCTGCCAAATTGTCTAGAATATATCATTGCCTATTATGCCATTCATCGTTTGGGAGGTATGGTCGTCCAAGTGAACCCGCTATATCGGTCTAGTGAATTGGATTATATATTACGGGATTCAGAAGCCAATTGGTTCATTGGGCGTGAGGAACAAAGGGGAAAATTAGTGCTAACAAGTTTTTCTGATAGATTAACGTTCATATCTGCCGAGGAATTAATAGAAACTGGAACGGATTTATCAAGGAAAGTTAAGGAACTTCCTGCCCTGGCTATCGACCCCAAGGAGGCTGTGGCTGTTCTTCAATATACAGGAGGGACTACAGGGAAATCAAAAGGGGTCATGCTTACGCATTTTAATTTGATCTCGAATGTATTCCAAGACTTTGCCTTTACGGCGAATGCACTTCATCTCCAAAGGCCTGGCGAACGGATGCTTGGCTTGACCCCATTATTCCATGTGTTTGGTAATGGACGATTGAATAGTGCCATATATGCCGGATCAACTTATATCACATTAGAGAGATTTGAAATAGATAAGGTAGTGGATTTGATTCGAACACATAGGCCAACCATTTTTCCTGGTGTCCCGACCATGTATATTGCTTTACTGAATCACCCGGATATAACGGCTGACGATTTAAGTTGCTTTAAGTACTGCAGCTGTGGCTCTGCGCCGCTCCCGATAGAAATCATTCATCAGTTCGAAAAAAAATTCCGGGTTGCAATATTGGAAGGTTTTGGAATGTCAGAAACATCTCCCACTACCCACCGCAATCCAGTGATAGGACAGAAAAAACCAGGAAGTATCGGAATTCCGTATCCCAATACCGATGCTAAAATCGTCGATCTGAAATCAGGTGTTGATGAATTGCCAGCAGGAGAAACAGGCGAACTGATCATTAAAGGTCCGCAAGTAATGAGGGGATATTGGAAAAATCCAGAGGAAACGGCAACAGCTTTGCGAGATGGATGGCTTTACACTGGGGATATCGCGACGATGGATGAAGACGGATATTTTTATATCGTAGGCAGGAAGAAAGATATGATCATTGCAAGTGGTTATAATGTTTATCCAATTGAAGTCGAGGATATTATTTATCAGCATCCAGCCGTAAAAGAGACTTGTGTGTATGGAGTACCGGATTCCTACCGTGGGGAAACGATAAAAGCGGTTATAGTCTTAAAGAAAGGAAAGTCAGTCTCGGAGCAGGAAATCAGGGAGTTTTGCATGCAACGATTGGCCAGATATAAAGTGCCGCGAAGTTTTGAGTTCAGGGAGCAACTGCCAAAATCAGCTGTCGGGAAAATATTGCGCAGAATATTAATGGAGGAAGCAACGCAGAGTCCTATTGCCGGGGAGAGATAAGCATATCAGTTATCAGTGAGCTCAGATGAAACCTTAAATAAGTGAAACCTTTTTTTGAGGTTCCCCTTATTTAGGGTTTATAGACTATAAAACTACTTTCCTTTTAGGGGAATTTCAAATGAAGTCCCATCCACCAGTAATTCATGAGACTCACCATCCGCAATATCATCGGTAGTGAATGAAAAGGAATCGAGCCGATCTAATTTTGCCTCTGGATCAACCAATAAACCAATTGTGCCTTTTCTCAATTCTCCTGGTTGGTAATCTGATCGACTTACTTTTTTTGTCCCTATAAAAGTATCCCCGGAATGGATGAAATTTTTAGAAGGCACATCATATGTAAGATCATCATTGAAAGTAACATTTTCCATGCTGAAGAACTGAAGTTCCTTCGAATCTTTATTTTCAATAGAATAAGTTATCTCTAGATAAGAAACCTCTTCATCGATATCCGTTTTAGACAACGCCGCCTGTTGATCGATTTCCTCCATGGATAAATTCTCTTTATAATATATCGAATAGGCCTCTTCAAAACTCAATCCTGTATAGGACTTGAGCTCCTCCTTTGCTTCATCTGTGAGTGATGATAATTGAATCCTGCGGATATCCTTGACTGTGATGACCATCGGTGCCAATTCAAATGACTCATTAATAGACTTCGATTCTAGTAATGTGAATGATCCCCAATTTTTTTGGCGAACCTTATCGCCGACTTTTTTAAGATGGATCCCGCCATATTCCTCCACCTCAGGAATTTTGGATTCCTTGGCTTCCGCATTTTTCCCTTTTTCAGTTTGATCGCTCCCGAAATAATTGTAGGCAATTACACTTATACAAATAAGCAATAACCCAACTATTGTTGAAATGATCCATCTTTTTACGGATACTTCATCACTCCTTATCTTAAACCGTTGATGTCAAAGTATAATATACCATTTTCTTTGCAAAAGAAGGAAAGGGGAGTACCCAAAGGTCCATCTTGTACGGATTAACTTAACCCATTATAAAAATAAAAAAAAGAATGAAAGTTAAGGGGCTAAGCGGCAAAAGGAAGAAAAGGTAAAAAAGGCGTGAAAGTAAATCATCCAAGTGACTTGGTAAAAAAATTCCATGTAACCGCATACAAAAAAACTTGCTATTACACAAACAACCTGGTAATCTAATTTTAAGAAAAATCTAAACGTTTACATTTTAAATGTAATTAATTTTATGATTTTTACTTGTTTTATACTCATTTTTTTAAAAAAATCTAAACGTTTACATTTTGAGGTGTTAAAAGATGGAGTCAAAGCCAAATATTCAGGATGTTGCAAACCTTGCAAACGTTTCTATTGCAACTGTATCCCGGGTCATTAATAACCAAGGAGGCGTTCGGAAAGTAACGGAAGAGCGTATTCTAAAGGCCATTGAGGAACTGGGCTATATTCGCAGTGCTGCAGCAAGGACAATGAAGCGAAAAGAAACGAATACAATCGGGGTCATTGTACCTGATATTATGAACCCGTTCTTTCCGCTTGTTATGGCAGGGATTGAACAAAAAGCTCGTGAAAAAGAATACTTTACTATTTTAAGCAGTACAAATGAATCCCCAAAAATCGAGGAAGAGATTGTGAGAAATTTTATTGAGCGAGGTGTGGATGGTGTGATTATCACTACGGCCAATGAAGATGGTGAGCACCTAAAACTGCTTGAAGAACAGGGAATTCCTGTAGTAGCAGTTGATCGAAGCATCAAAAAATTTGAAGTGGATACTGTTCTTGTTGATAACAAGAAGGGGGCCTATCAGGCTGTCCAGCAATTGATTCTTCAGGGGCATGAAAAGATAGCGATTATATGCGGTCCACAGAACACGACCCCTGGGCTAGAACGGTTCTTGGGTTATAAACATGCCCTAGATGACTACAACATTGAATTGGATGAACGATATGTCATTAATGGAGATTTCGGAGAGCAAAGTGGTTATCAGTGTACTGAAAAGCTGTTTGAGCTTGATGATAGGCCAACTGCTATTTTTTCTTCCAACAATATGATGACTATCGGCTGTATGAAAGCGCTGGCCGATTTAAACTGGAGGCTTGGCAGCGAGGTGTCATTTATAGGTTTTGATGATGTGGATATAGCGACATTTTTGAGCCCGAAACTTAGTGTAGTTGCAAGGCCAATGAATGCTATAGGAGAGATTGCCTTTATGCTTTTGCATGAGCGGATTTGTTTCAAAGGAGAGCTTCCGAAGCGGGAGTATCTATTGTCTCCAGAGCTTAAAATCAGGGATTCTTGCCGGTCAGTGGATCATACATTCTGATTATATGAAAAGGGGACTAGGAGTTTAATCCATCTGGTCGCCCGATACCTTTTTATATATTGAAAGCGTTTTATTTTAACTAGAGAAAGAGGAGATATTGAAATGAGTACTGCAAAAATGATTGACCATACCTTTTTAAAGGCTGAGGCAACAAAAGAACAGATAGTGAATCTTTGTGAAGAAGCTAGAGAATATGGCTTTGCTTCCGTTTGTGTAAACCCAGTCTGGGTGAAAACGGCAGCAGAGAAGCTAAAAGGAAGCGATGTGAAGGTATGTACAGTCATTGGTTTTCCTCTAGGAGCGTCAACGACTGCAGTAAAAGTGATTGAATCAGAGAATGCTATTCAAAATGGCGCCGAAGAAGTGGATATGGTCATAGCGATTGGTTTATTGAAATCAGGCGAATATGAGGAGGTTGAAGCTGACATTCGTGCAGTGGTTGATGCTGTTAAAACTAGGGCACTTGTCAAAGTGATCATCGAAACATCACTGCTTACTGAAGAAGAGAAGGTTCTTGCTTGCGAAATTTCACTTCGTGCAGGCGCCGATTTTGTGAAAACATCTACTGGATTCTCAACAGGGGGAGCAACGGTAGAGGATGTTGCATTAATGCATAAGATTGTTAAGGATAAGGCTGGTGTAAAGGCATCCGGGGGAATTCGTGATTTAAAAGATTTGAAGTCGATGGCTGAGGCTGGCGCTACTCGTGTCGGTGCAAGCTCGGGCGTGAGGATTATGAAAGGTGAAGCAGTATTGGATGGATACTGATTCTGATTAAGAATTGCATAAGCGCTTAAAAAAACTATAGACACAAGGGGATGTTAGAGAATGAAAAAACAAAACATAATTCAGCTGCCAGATGGTTATTTGAATCGTACACCTTTTTTTCAGTTTATCCTGTTGTCTTTGCTTTTTCCTTTATGGGCGGTAGCTGCCAGTTTGAACGATATTTTGATTGCACAGTTCAAACATGTGTTTGAGTTAAGTGATTTTGCGAGTGCTTTAGTACAGAGTGCTTTTTATGGAGGATATTTTCTGATAGCAATACCTGCTTCAATGGTAATAAAGAAAACTAATTATAAGTTTGCCATAATTACAGGCTTGCTTTTCTATATTGTGGGATGCTCATTGTTTTACCCAGCTTCGCATATGGCTACCTATACAATGTTTTTATTTGCTATTTTTTCCATCGCAATTGGCTTAGGTTTTCTTGAGACAGCTGCAAATACATATAGTTCCATGATTGGCCCGCGCAAGTATGCGATTCTTCGATTGAATATTAGCCAAACATTTTATCCAATTGGTGCGATTTCAGGAATTTTACTTGGGAAATACCTTGTTTTCCAGAAAGGAGCAAGTCTTGAGGCGCAATTGGCGACTATGTCTCCTGCGGAGGCACAGGCTTTTGGATTGAAAATGCTTGAAAATACTCTAGAACCCTACAGATATATGATTTTTGTCCTTATCGGTATACTTGTACTGTTTATTTTCACTAAGTTCCCGTCCTGTAAGCCGGAAGTGAATAGCAGCAAAGTTACAGGGAAAACACCTGGAATCATAGAAACACTGAAATACTTAGGTGGAAACAAACGCTTCCGGAACGGAATTGCTGCACAATTTTTATACGTCGGTATGCAAGTAACGGTTTGGTCATTTACCATTCGGCTTGCGCTCGATTTAAATCCTGACATCAACGAGCGTACAGCTTCAACCTTTATGGTATATAGCTTTAGTGCTTTCTTTGTAGGTAAGTTCATAGCCAATTTCTTGATGACCCGCTTTTCTCCATCTAAGGTATTGGTTAGCTACTCCGTCATTGGTTCAGCTCTTCTTGCGTATGTGGCTTTTGTTCCGAACATGACGGCAGTGTACGCTGCAGTTGCTGTCAGCATGCTGTTTGGACCATGCTGGGCGACGATTTATGCTGAAACACTTGAAGTTATAAAAGAGAAGAAATATACAGAAACGGCAGGAGCAATCCTCGTCATGGCTATTGTAGGCGGAGCGGTCATCCCTGCAGTTCAAGGGTTTGTATCTGATTTCTTCGGTTCCATGCAATTAGCATTTCTTGTATCGATGGCATGCTTTATCTACGTCGGTTGCTATTTCTTCGGTGAAATGAAAAAGCAAAGTGCATCGGTCCAGCCTTCAGAAAAGCCAGTGGAATCAGTCTAATTTAGAAAATTGTCATCTGACCAGGACAGTTAAACTTTGCTGTCCTTTTTGGATATAATTAGGAAAGGGATGGAAAGCATGATGGAAAGCATGATGGGAACAATTGAACTGCAACGGGACTATTTTAAGGAGAACAAAACAGTCTTTTTTACCAACAATGAATTCGGTGTAAACTTATTCCGCTATCCATCAGGTATTGAAGCGATTGAGCTAACAAATTCACGAGGAAGAATGGTTGTCCTCCCATATATGGGTCAGATGATTTGGGATTTGGAATTTGACGGTGTAGATCTTAAAATGAAGAGCATGTTCTCTCAACCTAAAAAGGTTGAGAGGATCGTAGATACATATGGATGTTTTGCCTTTCATTCTGGATTAATCAGCAATGGCTGTCCGGGATCGAATGATGACCATGAAATGCATGGAGAAATGCCATGTGCCGAGATGGATAGAGCTTGGATTGAAGTAACGGATATTGGTATAAAAGTAATTGGTCAGACAGAGTATGTCAAAGGGTTCGGTCACCATTATCTTGCCACTCCGAGTGTTGAAATGTTCAAAGAAAAAGGTTTTATTAAAATGAGCATGAATGTAAAAAATTTATCGGGTGCAGAAATGCCCCTTCAGTATATGTGCCACACCAACTATTCATATTTAGAAAATGCCGTTATGAAGCAGAACATTCCAGACGATGTTTTCAAGCTTAGAGAATCGATTCCAGGCCATGTAAAGCCGACAGAAAAATGGTTGGTTTATAATAAGAAGCTGCTAAATGGCGAAGAATCGCTCACAGTATTAAACAATCCGGAAATGTATGATCCAGAGATCGTATTTTTTGGGGATGAGCTGAATTTATATCAGGAAGAAGTTGAGTTTGAAATGGCTTCTCCCGATGGAGTTACTTTCTTTACAAGTTTTTCAACAGCGGAATTGAATTATGCCACAAGGTGGGTATTGCATAATGCAAATCAGCAAGTTGCATCATTCGTGCTGCCTGCAACATGCCGTCCAGAAGGCTTCAACGCTGCAGAAAAAGCTGGAACATTGATTACGCTCGGAGTAGGGGAAGAGAGGTCTTTCACGATTATAACCGGGAAGAAATAAGGGGGAAAAGGAAATGGATATAGCAGTAATTGGATCTAACATGGTTGATTTGATCTCATACATTGATAAGATGCCGAAAGAAGGAGAAACACTTGAGGCGCCTGACTTTAAGATTGGATGTGGGGGGAAAGGAGCAAATCAGGCAGTGGCAGCTGCCAAAATGGGCTCAAAAGTTATGTTGGTAACAAAGGTTGGCGATGATCTCTTTGCCGATAACACCATTCAAAACCTCGAAAGCCACGGAATAGATACTGAGTTTACCAATAAAGTCAGCGGCATATCAAGCGGTGTTGCACCGATTTTTGTCGATCAAGAATCAAAAAATCGCATCCTGATTATTAAGGGAGCAAACCAACACCTGAAGCCGGAAGACGTGGAGCGAGCAACTGATAAACTTAAGACAGCCTCGTTAATTGTCCTTCAGCTGGAAATCCCGCTTCCAACCGTTTACCGTGCAATTGAATTTGGTTATGAGCATGGCATTCCGGTCATTTTGAATCCTGCACCGGCATCAAAAGAACTTGATTTTGATTATGTGTGCAAAAGTGACTTTTTTATTCCGAATGAGAGCGAATTGGAGATTTTAACAGGAATGCCTGTGGCCTCTGAGGCCCAAATTAGAGAAGCAGCGTCCGGGTTAATTAAAAAAGGAGTAAAAAATGTCATTGTGACAATGGGAAGCAAGGGCGTCATGTGGGTAACAAAGGAAAAAACTCAAACTGTCGAGTCACATAAAGTAACTGCGAATGATACTACTGGCGCTGGAGATGCATTTATAGGATGTTTTGCACATTTCTTTGTGAAAAATGGCGAAGTACTTCATGCTATAAAAATGGCTACAGCATATGCTGCTTTAAGTGTCACTAAACTTGGTACACAGTCTTCTTATCCAACTTCTGAAGAATTAGAAGAGTTTTTGAATAAGTGAGATAAATTAATGTATGTGATCAAAAATGCGCTTTTGTAAGCCGAACATAACCCTTGTGTGAACTCACAGCTTTAGGATTGAAGTATAAAGGATGGTTAAGTTTTTTAGTTGATCTTCATACGCACTTTTAAAAAAATTTAATTATTATTAATTCAAAGTCGAAGTAAAGTATAGCTGGACAGATGGCAAACTATTTGTCATCTGTCTTTTCATATCTTTTGTTAAAGGAAAACGGACTTTACTATAATTCAGCTGCTCTTTCTTAAGGTATAGGAAGGTGAATCAACGGATGGGAAGAGTTGGACACATTGGGATACCAGGGCATTCTTGTTGTATGTTAATTTCTCAGTAATTGTACAAGCCATTTTTCATAAATATCATATCTTGTTACGAAGAGAGATTCGTAAGAAACTGGTAAGATACTTTTTTATGGATGATAAATGTGTAATAGTGGTTTGTTTTCAGAAAATGTTCAAAACACAATCTTTTACTTATTATCGTATCTTCTTATTGTAACAGCCCACTGGAAACCCATCTCTCTAGTAATAAATCTTAAAAAAAGGAGACGTTTAGGGAATGTTGTGGCCAATTAACAATGGTAAGGAAAGGTTACATCAGCCGAATAAAAGTGCAATGCTGTCCATGCAAGAGATAAAAGCCATTGAGTCATGGATATCTCAAATAGGGAAATTCCAAATTTATATAACCGCTGGACAATTAGTATCTACCGCCAGAAAAACGCTAAAGTTCAAGTATAAAATGATCGGGTATGGTTTTAATCGGGTCGTCTATGATTTAAATAATGGCTATATTTTAAAAATTGCATTGTCACAAGTAGGACTAATAAGCAATGCAAATGAAGCTTATATCTATAATAACTGTAATGAGGAAGTCAAAAAGGATATTTGTCCGGTTAAGGAGCATGGGACGGGCTGGATTATCATGAAGAAGGTAGACACGAAAGTGCCGTTTGCAATCAAGGAATATACGAAACTGATCAGTTTGGAATTGAAATTCCTGAGGCACGGTATTATCCCAATAGATTTGCGTTTGGATAATGTCGGATATAACGAGAATGATGAAATGGTCGTCATTGATTACGGTCTATTCACCATGGATCTCCAAAGCCTTGTGCTGCGATGGCTTGTTTGATGAGGTGTCTATCCAAAGAAAATATAAAATTGATTTACAATGAGGTGATTAGGCGAAGCGGTGAATCTTGTGCTCTCTTGATTTTATCGAATGTCTAAATGAAAGAAGCATGTTACGAAGGGCTTTTTTGTGCAACATGCTTTTTTTTATGGTTTAAAGGATCATAACTGATGACACAACGCTTGCCACTTTTTTATCATTTTGAAATAAATCTGCAAGTACATAAGCTGTTTTTTTTCCGATTCGGTCTACTTTTGCTTCAACTTGTACGTCTCCTAATCTTACTGGTCGATGAAAGGTAGTATGTAAATCAATCGATGCGAAGGATTGTCCGATGCTTAATTTAGATGATATCGCATAAGCCATCATAATATCTGCTGCAGAAGTGACAAATCCACCCATTGCTACACCAATTCCGTTAATAAACTTTTCATCTACTGTCCATACACCTCTCGCAATTCCATCCTGGGCATAATTTGCTTCAATCTGTAACGTTAGATCACAATTCGGAGGCTGTTTCCCTTCCGTTATAACTTGTAAAAGTTCGTGTCCTTTAGATGATTCCCCCATTAAATAGCCCCCCTTGAATAAGTTGAAACTACTGAATATTCTAACATATATCTTGATGTCAATGAAGTTATTGATTTTACAAATAAAGTAATTAGAGACCCGAACCAAGAAATGTAATTTGGTGGTGGATTTGATTTCAACTTCAGGTACTCGCTTTCCGCGGGCGGTCTGGGGAGCCTCCTCGGCTTCCGCCTGCGGGGTCTTCCCTAGACACGCTTTTCCCGCAGGAGTCTCGCACCTTCCGATCCAATCACCGGGAACGTTTTTTAAATAAAAACTGCCAGGCTGGTCCATTCCGAACCAAGTTTAAGACTGGATTATCCTTCATGTTTTTGTACTGTAATCCATATTAGGTTGAAGAAATTCGCGACACTCCTGCCGAAAAACTGGCTAGCCTAGACCCCACAGACGCTTGCGTCGAGGAGGCTTGGCAGACAGTCGGCGGAAAGGGAGCGGATTTCTGAAATCTACGGGAATATTATTTAATAAAAAACTGTAGGGAAGTTCGAAGTTAATAATTATCAAAAAAATCAAAAACTTCTTCTTTTTCTAATTAAATTGTGATAGTGTATAAAACAAAGAAGTATTACCTTCATCATTTTATTAAAAAGAAGTATTTGATTCACCGGAAAGGAGTGATATTGTGGAAAATCTACCATTTAAATTATTAGTGAAAGAAAGATTTGACCATCTATCGACAGGTCAAAAAAAGGTTGCCGCTTACCTGATTGAAAATTTGGATCAAGCTGCCTTTAAAACTGCTTTTCAAATTGGGCGGGAAGCTGAGGTTAGTGAAACAACGGTCATTCGGTTTTCCTATTCATTGGGATTTGAAGGGTTTAGTAAAATGCAGGATAGAATTCAAAAACAGCTGCTGCACCAAAACCAAACGGATATATCCAATAGTGATTCCATTCTTAGCATTGATGACAAGCAAGATCCATTTACCAAAGTGATAGAAAACGAAGTTCATATTTTAAGACATCTATTAGATCATACGAACGTTCAGGATATATGGAAAGCGGTCGATGTCTTGATCAAGGCTGACCAAATATTAATTGCAGGGCACCGGATTTCCCATGCCGCCGCCTATTGGTTCTCCTATACGTTAAGTTCATTAAGGGAAAATGTAAGTTTATGTTCACCAACAGGCGACTTCTATGAAAAGTTTTGTAACCTCACTAACAAATCTGTGATAGTTGTTTTTTCCCTTCCAAGATATGCGAATGAAACATTAAAAGTTGCGGAGTGTGCAAAAGAACAAGGAGTTTGTTTAATTTCAGTTACAGACCGCCTCCTGTCACCTGTTGGCCGTATCTCTGATATTGCACTGACAACTGAAGAAAACGCAGAAACCGGAACGAATTCAATCGCTTCCGTCATTAGCTTATTGGACTTGGTTATTGCAGGCATACATCAAAAAGACGCAAAACGGATATATACCCATCAGCAAAAATTAGAAAGGCTATATTCAAGTTATGAAGTGTTTAATGAATGAGTTTAAATTCATGTAAAGGGGGAGGTGCATCATTATGAACCCGATTCAATATATTGATCAGCATCAAGAATTATTGTTAAAGTCCTATCATGACCTGCATTCCTTGGCTGAGCCAAGCTGGCAGGAGAAAAGAACGTCTAGCTATATTTTAAAATGTCTTAGGGAAGCGGGAATAACCGTAAAAACATTTCAGAGCCATTATGGAATCATTGCCGAGATTCCAGGCATCTCAAAAAAGATTGTGGCATTAAGGGCTGATATGGATGCGCTTGTTCAGGAAGTAGATGGAGTTGTAAAGGCAAATCATTCATGTGGACACGACGCACATAGCACAATGGTTTTATATACAGCATTGGCCATTGCCTCCTGCGGAATCCGGCCTAAACACACTCTCCGATTTATATTTCAGCCTGCGGAAGAAAAAGGGGAAGGCGCTCTTCAAATGATCAATGATGGCGCGTTGGAGAATGTTACATATTTATTCGGGATTCATGTAAGACCCAGTACGGAAGTTCCTTATATGAAGGCTTCCCCCGTCATTGTCCATGGCTCAGCCGAAACAATAAGGGGAACAATCAAAGGCATTCAGGCCCATGCTTCCCGTCCGCAAGATGGAATAAATGTAATCGAGGCAGCAGCTTTGCTTGTCCAAAAATTACAGCAGCTTAATCTGGAAACCGAAACTCCTTATTCCATCAAAATGACTCAATTTGAAACAAACAACAAAGCATCAAACGTCATCCCGGAAACAGCTTTCTTTGCTATTGATGCCAGAGCGCAGTCTAATGATGTAATGAATGAACTGAATCGCTTAACGAAGGAGGCTATTGACCAGACAATGGAACAAACTGAAACATCTATCTCCTGGTCAGCCGAAGAATATGTCCCCGCTGCAACCTTGCATGAAAAAGCGATAAAGCTGGCTGAGGCCGCAATAGAAGATATCCTTGGGGCGGAAAATGTCGTTCCGGTCTGTGTTTCTCAAGGAGGCGAGGATTTTCATTTTTATACAGCCAAAAATCCTGAATTAACAGCAACCATGATAGGGTTAGGCTGCGATCTAACGCCTGGTCTGCACCATCCGGATATGATGTTCAATTTAAAAGCACTTATTTATGGAACGAAAATTTTAATTAACACAGTAATGTTGACGGCAGGAGAATAACTTAGAAAATTAATGAAGGGGTGTTTTATGGAAAATACGGCACTAACATCACAAACCGGGGACCAAACAGCTGCTGAAGAAAAACAACTGGAGCGAAAACTCAAACCAAGGCATCTTTCAATGATCGCAATCGGCGGAACCATTGGAACAGGGCTATTTTTAGCAAGCGGTTCCATTATTCATACTGCGGGTCCGGGAGGAGCTGTAGCTGCCTATATAATTGCCGGAATCATGGTTTTCTTCCTGATGACAAGCTTAGCCGAAATGGCTGCCCTTATTCCTATTACAGGCTCTTTTAGTACATATACATCAAGGTTTGTCGATCCGGCTTTAGGATTTGCGATCGGCTGGAACTATTGGTATAACAATGCAATCGTAGTCGCATTGGAATTAGCAGCTTCCTCCCTTATTATGAAATATTGGCTGCCTTCTGTTCCGGGCATCATTTGGAGCGCATTATTTCTTGCACTCATATTTGGCCTTAATATTTTATCGGTAAAAGGATATGGAGAATCAGAATTCTGGTTTGCCATTATAAAGGTTTTGACGATTATCATCTTTATCGCAGTAGGGTTATTAATGATTGTAGGAATCATGGGAGGGGATGCTGTAGGTTTTGAAAATATCACCAAAGGGGAGGCACCGTTTAAAGGAGGCTTTTTATCCGTTATAAGTGTCTTTATGGTGGTCGGGTTTGCCTTTCAAGGCACCGAGTTAGTAGGAATTGCAGCCGGCGAGAGTGAAAACCCAAGAAAAAATATACCAAAGGCCATTAAGCAAATCTTCTGGAGACTGCTCTTGTTTTATGTATTGGCAATAATCGTGATTGGATTTTTAATAAGCTATAATGATCCGCGTTTGTTAAGCTCGAATATTGAAGATATTGCGGTAAGTCCCTTTACACTAGTTTTTCAAAACGCAGGGCTAGCCATCGCTGCCTCTGTTATGAATGTTGTCATTCTTACTTCCGTTCTTTCTGCGGGCAATTCGGCCATGTACGGAGCTTCTCGCGTGCTTTGGGTGCTGGCGAAAGAAGGCAAAGCTCCTTCGTTTCTAAAAAAGGTGAATTCAGGCGGCATTCCAGTGAATGCTGTGTACTTTTCTACCATCGTTGGGATGGCAGCTTTCCTGACCTCTTTCTTCGGTGAAGGTACGATTTACAATTGGTTATTGAATGCTGCAGGTTTATCCGGCTTTTTATCCTGGTTAGGAATTTCGATTACACATTATCGATTCCGGAAGGCATATATAGCACAAGGAAGAGATTTAAAAGATTTGCCGTATGTATCAAAATGGTATCCATTTGGTCCGATATTAGCGACATTTTTATGTGTTACGGCTATCCTGGGGCAAAATTACTCTGCATTTTTCGGTCCTGAGATTGACTGGTATGGAATTTTAATTTCTTATATCGGGCTTCCTTTATTTTTCCTGGCTTTTCTAGGTTATAAAATCGTAAAGAGGACAAAAGTGATTCCATTGCAAGAGGCTGATTTCAGTAAAGTGGAATAACAAATAAGAGAGTATTTCGTAAACATAAAGTATTTAAAAGATAGCTCCAGCGCCTTGCAAGATAAGCCGTCAGCTGTGGAACTTACTTGTCCATCTTATGTTGGGCCGATCAAGGCGCTTGTGCTTTTCATAGGAGGTTTACCATGACGAATACACATGAAATTGCAATTCGTTCTCTTCATCGAATTGAAGAGCTAGAGGAAGTAAGAAAGCTAGAATCCGCCATTTGGGGAGAAACCGACTCAATCCCTTCACACCAAACCATAACTGCTGTGAAAAACGGAGGTTTGGTTATAGGAGCTTATTGCGAGGAGAAGCTGATTGGATTTCAATACAGCTTTCCGGGATTCAATGGGCAATCAGCCTATCTTTGTTCACATATTCTAGGAATTGATGAGCAATTTCGCAACAAAGGTATAGGGGAAAAGTTAAAGTCAGCACAACGTGACGAGGCGATAAAGCTCGGCTATTCCCTTATTACCTGGACATACGATCCATTAGAAAGTGTTAATGGGTATTTAAATATAGCCAAGCTTGGCGGGGTATGTTCCACCTATATACCAAACTGCTATGGTGAAATGGAAGATCTATTAAACAGCGGAATTCCTTCTGACCGCTTTCTTGTCGAATGGCATATTGGTAAAAAGGAGAAAACCGATTCTAACGGACAAGGATTACCGTTGGACTTTGTGATAGAAAACTCGCTTATCCAATGGGATGCCATTGAAGAGGGAGTGCCTGTTCCTTCTTTCACTCTTCCGCTGCCTGAACAAGAATGTGATACAGCTTTTGTGGCCATTCCAAAGGACTTCCGAACAATAAGAGCCACAAATATTCAAGCGGCTAATGAATGGCGGATGAAAACGAGGGATATTTTTAGTGATTTATTTCAGCAAGGATGGCAGGTAACAGATTTTATGAAGAATTCCATGACAGAAATTCCCGTTCAGTTTTATGTGCTATCAAGGAAATAAGCAGGTTTATATTTAACTATGAATTAACAATATGCTGCTGTCAGCTATTAAAAAGACTGGGGCAAACAGTTTTATCCCCAAAAGGAGAATCTACTAGTGAAAATTAAACAAGTTATTTTAAGGCATCTGAAGCTTGACTTGCTTCACCCCTTTACAACTAGCTTTGGGACGGAATACAATCGGGATTTTATCCTTGTGGAAGCAAAAAGTGATGATGGCATTTCCGGTTGGGCTGAATCGGTTGCGATGCTCGACCCTTTGTATAATGAAGAGACCTTAAAAACGAACTGGCATATACTCGAAGATTATCTAATTCCAATTATCCTTAAAAATGAAATCAAGCATCCTGATGAAATTTCCGAAAAATATTTCACCCATATTCGCGGCAATTACATGGCAAAAGCCGCTTTAGAGGGTGCTGTTTGGGATCTGTATGCTAAAAAACAGGGTGCTTCTCTTTCAAATGCGTTAGGTGGAACAAAAAAGAAAATTGAAGTGGGGGTAAGCATCGGAATACAGGATTCGATTGATTCGACACTAGATATAATAGAAGCTCGTCTCGGTGAAGGCTATAAACGCTTTAAACTAAAAATCAAACCCGGCTGGGATGTTGAATTAATAGACAAGGTCAGAAAAGTATATCCTGATATCCCGCTCATGGCAGATGCAAATTCAGCTTATACCTTACAAGATATAGACGGGTTATCCGCCTTGGATGATTTTAATTTAATGATGATTGAACAGCCGCTTGCCTATAATGATATCATTGACCATGCAGATTTACAGTCAAGGTTAAAAACACCTATTTGCCTGGATGAAAGCATTCACTCATTAGCGGATGCAAGGAAAGCTATTAAATTGGGCAGCTGTAAAATTATTAATATCAAAATTGGCCGTGTCGGAGGTTTGACTGAATCCAGGAAAATCCATGATTTATGTCTTGAACATGAAATTCCGCTTTGGTGTGGGGGTATGCTGGAATCAGGCATCGGAAGAGCACATAATATTGCAATCACTTCACTTCCTAACTTCACGCTTCCCGGCGATACCGCAGCTTCCTCCCTCTATTGGGCAGAAGATATTACTGACCCTGAAGTAACAGTGGAAAACGGAATAATCAGTGTTCCAGAATTGCCCGGTATTGGCTTTGAACCAAGCATGGAAAAAATCAATAAGTATACTATACAAAGTCAAACCTATCATTTAATTTAGAATGTTGATAGAAAAGGCTAGTTACTTCCTGCAACATCTATTTTCCTTACATAAAGGCATGATTCCCGAAAAAGGGAGTATGCCTTTTTTTAACACATAATGATTGGAATTACTTGCAATACTTCGATAAAGGTAAAGACAGCGTTTCGATAAACAACTATCCTAGAGGAGTAATGCTGATCTTAAATAGATAATGGTTAATGAAATGGCTATCAATCGTAAGAATTCAAGAGCAAATCGTGATTAGTTTTTTGAGGGAGGTTAGTGTAAATCCTATTTGTTATAATGGAATTAAATTCTTAACTATAATTAGGAGATAAAATGTTTAAGAAAATTAAGACTTGGACGGGAAATTTAAAAAGACAGATTTTTATCCTTTACTTTGCTTGTAAAGATGAACGGGTGCCTTGGTATGCAAAAGTTTTTACGGCTTGTGTTGTAGCTTATGCATTCAGTCCGATAGACCTAATACCTGATTTCATACCTATTCTTGGTTACTTAGACGATGTAATTCTTGTTCCATTAGGAATAATTATTGCATTAAAGATGATACCAAAGTCAGTATTAACCGACTGTGAAAGTAAGGCAGAAGAAATGATGAAAAACGGTAAGCCAAAGAATTGGATAGTCGGATCAATAATAGTATTGATTTGGGGCTTAATTTTAATATGGGCATTTATTAATATTTATCGCTTACTTAATTAACGGTTGCTAGAAAAGAAACGTTCCTAGAGTTAGTGTGTTTACGGTTTTTTGAAACAAAGGAAAATCCTCTTAAAAAATTTGTCGGGGTATTTGGCTTGGTCAAAAATAGTATCAAATTGGAAATGAAAATTTTAGAGATAGATCTATTAACTGGATTCTTTTTATAATAAGGCTGCCAATTAGCGGCCTTTTATAAAAAGAAAAAGGAGCCTAAAGGAAAATTTCTTATTCTATTAATGTTGATTCAGCCCCTGACATAATAATGCGGTGCGGTATTGAGCGAGTCAGGACTCGTTCTGCAACATAGGCACAGACTAACAACCATCCCATTTCTCTTGCCATGCCATTCCAACTGCTCCGTTTAAAATTTCTTCAAGAAGACTCTTTAAGGCACCAGCCTGATCACCCCACTGTTGATTCCCCCAAACCTTTACAACATTAATTAACATATCGGATTATTTACAGTGAAAAATAACAGGATATTAATTACTAATTAATCTGAGCTGTCCTTAGACGGCTTTTTCTTTTTGAAATAATAGGTTTAGATTAGTTTGTGTTAGTTGTTTTAGTCACTACCGAGATAAAGAGGTATCCAAAGAAAAATTATTTTGATATACCCAACCATATAATTATTTGAGAATATTTGGTGTTTGAAATTAGAAATAAAACACTTACATTTCCTAATATCTGTGTACATTTACCTGAAAATATAAAATTATCTTTAAATTTAGACTATTCAATGTTATTATTTTATAAGAATATTCAAACTATTAATTTGGAAGGTGTGGGAACTCATATGTCACAGATGTTGGCTTTGGTTATTGTTATTCTGATTTTATTTGTAGGGGACATAGTGGCGGTTCGAACAAAAGCCTGGGTACCTTCCGTTTTCATTTCGGCGATTCTATTTCTATGTGGTTATTGGACATTCTTTCCGCAAGACATCGTTTCAATAGCAGGTGTTCCACCGGTAGTGGCAACCATGATGATGTACTTATTGATCACGAATATGGGGACATTGCTTTCAATAAGGGAATTGGTGAATCAATGGAAGACGATTGTCATCTCCTTATCTGGCATTCTTGGCATTGTTGCACTATTATTCGGAATTGGCATCTTTATTTTTGATCTGCAAACTGTCCTTGTAGCGGTTCCACCTTTAGTGGGAGGTATGGTTTCTTCAATAATCATGTCAGAAGGAGCGGCAGATGCAGGACTTACGAGCTTGTCCGTTTTTGCCATTGTTATTTATGTAATGCAAGGCTTCGCTGGATATCCTTTAACTTCAATTGTCTTGAAGAAAGAAGGGAAGAAGCTTTTGGGGCAATACCGCAATGGAAAGTTAACGGTAAAAAAGGATGAAACTGCATCCGCTGCAGAAGGTATGACGGAACTTAAGCTGTTCAAGAAACTTCCTGAAAAATATAATACGGAATATTTCAAATTTTTAAGACTTGCAGTTGTTGCTTTACTTGCTTACCTAGTTTCGAGTGGATTAGAGCCGATTATATCTATAAATGCATTTGTTCTTTGCTTACTATTCGGGGTTATCGGAAAAAGTATCGGTTTCTTGGAAAGACAGACACTGCAAAAAGCAAATGGATTTGGATTTGCGATCATGGCTCTTATGCTTTTCGTCTTTGATGGATTGAAAAATGCAACACCAAGTATGATGATGGAGATTCTTTACCCACTTGTTGTTTGCATTATCTTAGCTGTGATAGGTATGTATATCTTCTCATTCATAGCAGGGAAATTGTTAAAAGTCAGCAAAGAAATGGCCTTTGCTGTATCTTTAACAGCATTATACGGATTTCCAGCTGATTACATTATCACCAATGAAGTCGTAAATTCATTAACAAAAGATGAAAATGAAAAAGAAGCATTGCTAAGCCATATGCTGCCGCCGATGCTTGTTGGCGGATTTATATCGGTAACAATCGTGTCGGTTATTTTGGCAGGAATATTCGTACAATTCTTGTAAAATAGGAGGGATTCTAAGTGAGTCTTAGCGAACGTATAGAAAAGCAAATAAGTGATTTGGGCGAATTTACATCAACACCCGGAGAAGGGACTACCCGGCTTACGTATAGCAAGGAAGACTTGCTTACACGTAATTATATAAAAAATAAAATGATGGATTACGGCCTGACAGTACAGGAAGATGGATTTGGAAATATTTTTGGAAAGCTTGAGGGTACTTTAAAAGATGCACCAAGCGTTCTGTTAGGTTCACATTTTGATTCCGTACCAAATGGCGGTGCGTATGACGGACCAGCAGGTGTAATTGTCGCACTTGAAGTGGCTGCCCTATTTTCAGAAAATCAATTAACACCTAAATATCCATTGGAAATCGTTGCCCTGATTGAAGAAGAAGGAGCTCGTTTTGGCGGAGGGCTAATGGGGTCGAGAGGAATAGTGGGAACGCTTAGTGAGGAAAGTTTTAAAAATTTAAAGGATAAAGATGGTATCACAACCATTGAAGCGATGTCAAAAGTTGGACTGGATTTCTCTCTTCCGAAAAGAAGAAATCCCAATAGCATTAAAGCATTTCTCGAATTGCATATAGAACAAGGACCAATCCTTGAAGAGAAGAATATCCCCATTGGTGTTGTAGAAGCTATTGTTGGTTTAACTCAATTTGAAGTAACCATTGAAGGAAAGGCAGGACATGCAGGCACAACCCCAATGGATCGCCGTACGGACGCATTGGTTGCTGCCGCTCAAATTATTTCTCAATTACCGAGCTTTGCAATTGAGGAAGGAGAAGGAACGGTTATAACGACAGGACGACTAGATGTTTTACCAAATGGAGCAAACGTCATACCGAATAAAGTGGTATTTTCGGTAGATATTCGATCAAGCAAGGAAGAACATATTAACAATGTCATCAGGCGGATGAAAGAATTAATCGAATCCTATCAGGTACAGGGGATCCATACAACGGCGGAACAGCTGTTGTATATGCCGCCAAAGATATTGAGTAATGAGATTAAGGATTTATTAAAAGATAAAAGTTCTGATTTGGAAATTCCATACTGTTCCATTGATAGTGGAGCAGGTCATGATGCGATGGTTTTTTCAGATGTGACTGAAGTTGGCATGCTTTTTGTTCCAAGTAAAGCAGGACTAAGTCATTGTCCAGAGGAATGGTCTGATGCAAGTCATTTGGCAAATGGAGTGCAAATATTTTACGAAGTGGCTAAATGTTTAACGGAGGTAGAATAAGAATGATTAATCAAACGATAAAAGAAGCGATTCAAAATTATAGTGATGAATTAACAGAAATACGCAGAAAACTTCATAGCGAACCTGAGTTATCATGGGAAGAAGAAAATACAACTGCCTTTGTTTGTGACTACCTTGAAAAATTAGGGATTACTTATCGAAAAGCGGAACCAACAGGTGTCATTGCAGAAATTAAAGGCGGTAAGGCAGGAAAGACGGTAGCATTAAGAGCAGATATGGACGCCCTTTCTGTTGAAGAATTAAATAAAGACTTGCCGTATGCTTCAAAAGAAGAAGGGAAAATGCATGCATGTGGTCATGATGCGCACACTTCAATGCTATTAATTGCAGCTAAGGCACTAAACGTAATAAAAGAAGAATTACCTGGGAATGTGCGATTAATATTTCAACCAGCTGAAGAAGTGGCAACAGGTGCAAGGGAAATGGTTAAACAAGGGGCTGTTGAGGGTGTTGATAATGTTTTTGGCATACATATTTGGTCGCAAATGCCAACAAACACGGTTGCTTGTACTCAAGGACCTTCATTCGCTTCAGCAGATATCTTTACAGTAACGTTTAAAGGAAGAGGGGGACATGGTGCAATGCCACAGGATTGTATCGATGCTACTATTGTTGCCTCTTCATTCGTCATGAACGTACAGTCTGTCGTATCAAGAACGGTCGACCCCCAAAATCCCGCTGTTTTGACAGTTGGAAAAATGGTCGTTGGCACACGATTTAATGTCATTGCAGAAAATGCCGTCATTGAAGGGACTGTCCGTTGCTTTGATCCTAAAACACGTGACCATATTGAAAAGCAGCTCCAGATTTATGCTGAAAATGTTGCGAACATTTACGGTGCGACCGCAAAGGTTGAGTACTACCGCGGAACACAAGCTGTCATCAATGATGAATACAGTGCAAAATTAGTGCAAAAAGTTGCCTCAAATGCGTTTGGCGATGACGCAATATATAATGAAAAGCCAACAATGGGTGGCGAAGACTTTAGCTTCTATTTAGATGAAGTACCTGGAAGCTTCGCTTTAGTTGGATCAGGAAATCCTGAAAAAGATACGGAATGGGCACACCATCACGGAAAATTCAACATCGACGAAGAAGCGCTTGCTACCGGTGCAGAACTTTATGCCCAATATGCATGGGCATATTTGAACGAATAATGGTCTGAATAAAAGAGGGAATCCGATATTACTAAAGGGTGTTTGAACGTCAGAAGGCCGCCAATTGGCGGCCTTCTGGCGTTAAGGGGTTAAATTTCACTTATGCATCATATAAAGTGATCCGTCTAGAGGAAAAGAGAAGGATAATGTCTATTTAGAAATTCCTTAAGTTTTTTCTGTACTCACTAATTTCATTATAAAATCTTACATGCGTAAAAACCGTAGATGTCCCAGTTGCAAATTAATCCCACTTATTCGATATTTCAAGGATACTGTTTGTTTAGCAAGGACAAAACAGGACATCGGTCGGAAGGGGAATATAAAATCTGAAGGGAAATAGTAAGGTAGTTCGGAAGTGAAAAAAAGAGGGAGATGGAGCTATGAAGAAATTACTTACTAGTTTGGTAGTATTGGCAATGGCCCTTGGGGTATCTTTTTCCACAGCTTCAGCATCTGCTGGAGGTTTTCACCACCCCGACAGCTGGGATAAGAATTCTATTTTACGGAAGGACACTCATGGGGTGGAGGTCAGAAATATGCAGTATATCCTGAATGTCATGGGCTTTTATACGGATTCTGCAGTGGTTGACGTTGATGGTATCTTTGGACCAAAAACAGAAGCGGGAGTGAAGAAATACCAAAAAGAAAACAACTTGAAAGTGGATGGTGTGGTTGGCCCCCGGACGTGGGATAGCTTCTCGCAATATATTAAGAAGAATGGCAATGAAACATATGGCGCAGGCGGAAACATGGGACTCAGAATTAAATGGAAGTACGACAATTCCTCCTATACATCGGGATCTAAAGCCTATATTTACGGTAATGGAGATACATTAAGCGATCAATACCGATTGTATGCAAATTAAGATAAAGGAAATTCCTTTCTATGAAAAACGTGTCCACAAATAGGCACGTTTTTATTTTTTCTTTCACAAGTTGAGTGTATTTTTAAACTCCTGTTTCCTTCTTGGGTATTGTGTGGTCTGATTTTCGATTCCCTGAATAAATGCTATTCCTTCCAGAGGAATCAGTTTAAGTCCAAAAACATATAAGCTGGTAATGATGTTACTGCTGACTATAGTGAAAAAATCCATTAATCCTTAAGCGACGGAACCCCCTGTCTTAGTATTTTTTATACTCAATTTAAAATTTAATACTATTGAATTTCACTTTCTCACCTATTGCCTAATTAATGAAGATGCTGATATGATCCATTTTTTCGATAGGCAGGACCTTTAAAATCCATTCATTTTAAATGGAAAAATGGTAAAGTTAGAGGGGATTGAAGATTTCTTTAGAATACTGACCCTCTCCAAGCGGCTGTAGCTCCGAATGGAAGGAGGGAAATTAAAAAATTAATATATGATATAAGACTTAGAAGGAAATTCACAAAAAGTATTTGCAGAGGAGTAGCGCATATGGACAATTACTTATCAATCAGTGAAATGGCTTCCATTCACAGTATCTCAAGGCAAACACTCATTTATTACGATAAGATCGGTTTATTTAAACCGGTACATATAGATGAACATGGTTATCGATATTATAGTGCCATTCAGATTCCGTTTCTAAGGGAAATTTGCTTTTTGAAGTCGATTGGCATAAAACTGAATGATATTAAGGACCATATAGGAAATCGGAATTTAACCACTGCCATGTCACTTTTGGAATTTCATCAAGAATTCATTGATAAAGAAATAAATGCCTTGATGAATACCCGTACATTTATTCAACAGAGATTAATGAAATATTCAGAAGCCAAAAATATTAAAAGTGAATTGGATAAACCTATTATAGAAGAATTTCCTGAAAGGCATGTCTTATTTATACCATTTGAAAATGATTTGTGCCGTGAAGAATTACATTTAACGCTTATGAAAGCTTGGAATGTATTAAGTAAACATGAAATGCTTCCGTCTGAGGGATTTGGCACGGTTATTTTAAAGGATAAACTTGGAATGGATGATGTTTTCGAGGGTGCGGGAATATATACTGCATTACCTTTTATAGATCCTGATATGGATAACATGATGACGTTGCCTGCTGGGCAATATGCCTGTGTATATAAATATGGAATGCCATATAATATTGAGTTTTTAAATGAATTGGTTCAATGGATCAGTGAAAATCACTATAGAATTATTGGGGACGTTGTGGACGCTTGCTTATTGGATACGACCTTTTACGAGAATGATAGTAGTGTTGATTTTTGTCAGCTGCAAATCCCTGTAGAGAAAATTACTTGAATTTTCAAATATCCATTGACTGTATAGTAGAAATACACTTTAGAATATCAATTGTAACCGATAACATATAGGTTATTTGAATGTGACTATACATAGGATACTGATCTTAAAGTGACAGGGGGATTTATTATGTCTGAAAAAATGAATAAAGTGACAGATTTACGTTCTGCGCTGGAACTACTGAAGTCGATTCCAGGACAATTGATTGAAACGGATGAACCAGTCAATCCTCATGCTGAATTATCTGGCGTGTATCGTCATGTCGGTGCTGGCGGGACAGTGATGCGTCCAACAAAAATCGGGCCTGCCATGGTTTTCAATCATGTTTTGGGTCATGAAGATTCAAGCGTGGTAATCGGACTTTTAGCCAGCCGGGAAAGAGTCGGCCACATGCTGGATACAAAACCCGAGCGGCTCGGGTTCCTTTTAAATGAAGCTGTAAAAAACCCAATTGATCCAATCACCATTTCGAATGATAAAGCGAAAGCTCAAGAAGTGGTTCACTATGCAGAAGATCCCGGTTTCGATATTAGAAAATTAATACCTGCGCCTACGAATACAGAGGAAGATGCAGGTCCGTATATCACCATAGGAATGTGCTATGCCTCTGATTCAGAAACCGGTGAATCTGATATAACGATACACCGATTATGTTTACAAAGTAAAGATGAGATGTCCATGTATTTTGTTCCTGGCCGTCATTTAGAAGTTTTTCGTGAAAAGGCTGAAAAAGCAGGAAAACCGTTACCAATTTCCATTAGTATCGGTGTTGACCCTGCTATTGAAGTCGCTGCTTGTTTTGAAGCACCTACGACTCCCCTTGGCTTTAATGAGCTGAGTGTTGCAGGGGCGATCAGGAAAGAAGCGGTAGAATTGGTCCAATGCTTGACAATTGATGAAAAAGCTATCGCGAATGCTGAATATGTAATAGAAGGGGAATTGGTTCCCGGAGTGCGCGTTCGGGAAGATCAAAACACCAATACTGGAAAAGCAATGCCGGAATTCCCTGGCTATACAGGTTCAGCTGTTGCGGATCTGCCTCTAATCAAAGTGAAAGCCGTAACGCACCGAGTCAATCCAATCATGCAAACTGTTATTGGTCCAAGTGAGGAGCATGTTAATATGGCTGGCATTCCAACTGAAGCAAGCATTCTGCAAATGGTGGAAAAGTCCATGCCAGGCAAATTATTGAATGTTTATGCCCATACTTCAGGAGGAGGTAAATACATGGCTGTTCTTCAATTCAAGAAAAGTCAGCCAAGTGATGAAGGGCGCCAAAGACAAGCTGCACTATTGGCATTCTCTGCCTTTTCTGAACTTAAGCATGTATTCATCGTGGATGAAGATGTGGATCCCTTCGATAGCAATGATGTTTTATGGGCGTTAAATACTCGTTACCAAGGTGATGTTGATACGGTTTTCATTCCTGGAGTGCGCTGTCACCCGTTAGATCCTACACAAGATCCCGCATACAGTCCTACCATTCAGGAAAAGGGTATTTCCTGTAAAACCATTTTTGACTGCACAGTACCATTTCATTTAAAAGATGAATTTAAAAGGTCCGAATTTAAAGAGGTGGATCCAAGTCGATTCGTTCCTGGATTTTCCAATACGTAAATTTCCATAAAGCTTCGATTCGATGACTAATGTAAGGAGGGGAATTAATGAAAATCATTGTTGGAATAACAGGAGCGACTGGAGCCATTTTCGGAATTAGGATTCTTCAGATGCTTAAAAGCAGTGAAGTGGAGACCCATTTAATCATGTCCCCGTGGGCACATGCCACCATTCAACATGAAACATCATATTCTGTTAAAGAAGTGGAGGGATTAGCTGATCATTCCTATTCTTACAAAGATCAAGCAGCAAGAATTTCAAGTGGATCGTACCGGGTTGATGGCATGATCGTAGCACCTTGCAGTATGAAAACACTAGCTTCCATTCGCATGGGGCTAGCGGATAATTTATTAACGCGATCTGCTGACGTCATGTTGAAAGAAAGAAAAAAATTATTACTAATGACTAGAGAAACCCCTCTGAATACGATTCATTTGGAGAATATGACAGCGCTTTCCAAAATGGGGACCATTATATTCCCTCCGATGCCAGCCTTTTATAATCATCCTGAGAATGTTAACGATATCATTGATCATCTGGCTTATCGTGCGTTAGATCAATTTGAAATCGATACTCTCGGTGCGAAACGGTGGGACGGAATGAAATATCGCACCAAAATATAACAGATTACTAGGGAATTAAAGAAAAAGGTGAAAAAATGAATGGGATGGAAATGCCAGAAGAGATATTCGACTTGTTAAATGGTAAAGAACTTGTCGACAAGCAGCATGAAGCCATGATGCTGTTAACGATAAGTGAAGAAGGATGGCCGCATACTGCAATGATTAGCGTAGGTGAGATCGTAGCGGTAAGCCGGAAGGAATTAAGGATTGGCCTATGGCCGGATACTTCGACCACAGCCAATGTCATTCGTACCCATAAAGCTACACTGGTTTTGTTTTGGAAAGGTAAAGCACAATATATTCGCCTTTCATTAGAGAGATTAAAAGAGCTGCCATATGTCCAATATAAAAGAGTAAGATTCCACGCCCAAATAGTAGAGGCACGGGAGGATATGGCTAAGTATGCTGAAATACGCTCTGGAATTAAAATCGACTTGAAAAACCCTAAAGAAGTTGTTGAACGTTGGAGTGAGACCATAGGGGATCTCCTTCAATAAAATTCCCAGGTACCGACTTTAAGTTACTGAGAAATCGAAATTATCAAATAATAATTGTAAAAATCCGAACTTCATGTAAAATGGAATCATTACATGTATTTATAACTTGCCTATTCATTAACCATTAAAAAAAGCCCTTTTTTAATGAAAATTAATGAACTGACTGGCTATCTTAATTTCTCGATCAAGTTACCTTGATGGTGAAGTTAAGATAGCCTTTTTTATTAAATATGCTGGCTGGTTTATGTTAATAATCATGAAATGGGGAATGTCACTATGGAAATGTATGTAAAGGAATTGGGGAACAAAAGAATTCAAATTGCAGATTATCCTGGAGAGAAAGGGCCAATCATCGCCATACATGGTTTAACGGGTAATCATAAGCAAATGCATTATTATGCAGAAATGTTAAAAGGCGAGTACAGAGTCATCTCGATTGACTTAAGAGGGAGGGGAAATAGTTCGAGGGCAGATGTACAGTCTTCTCTTTTTAAACATGCAGAAGATGTAATTGAGTTAATTCAAGAATTAAAGGTTGAAAATCCGATTTTGATAGGGTATTCAATGGGAGCCTTCATCTCAAGCGTTGTAGCCAGCAAATTAACCTCGGTACAGGCCTTGATATTATTGGATGGTGCGGCCATTTCCTCTCAACAACAAAGGGACATCGTACAACCATCACTAGGCCGATTAAGTAAAGAATATGAATCTCAGGAAAGTTATATTGCTGAAATTAAGGAAATCTATAGCCGTTTGGGTATCAAATGGACGGATCACCTGCAAAGTGTGGCGGAGTATGAGGTTCATGAAGTGGATGGTCACTGGGAGAATAAATCATCAGAAGATAGCATTCTTAGGGATTTTGATAGTTTTTATTCTTTTGTCCCTAAAGAGATTTGTAGACAAATTTCCTGTAAAACGTTATTGGTGTATGCCAGTGGGAAAATAGGGGAATTTCCTCCATTATTTTATGAAGAAGCCTATGCTGATACGAAGAAATATACGCCTGATATCGAAATGAGCGTTTCTACATGTAATCACTATACAATGGTGTTTGAAAATAGAGTGGAGATTAACGAAGGAATAAAATCTTTTTTAAAACGAATTTGATTTTTTGTAGTTATTTTTAAAAAAGATATTGAAATTAACGGAAAATAGTGTAATATTAAGAATATATAAAAAACTTAATTATTGCCTATTCATTAGCTATTAAAAAATAACCTTTTTTAATAACAACTAGTGAACAACTGGCTACCTTAAACACCTGCTGTCATTTATTGATAGTAATGTTTAGGGTAGCCATTTTTGTCGTGATAATGTAAACGCTTAATGAATTTGGGGGTTTTATGGTTGAAAATCATTGATTTAACATTGGAACTTTACGATGGTCTAGTTACAAATAATGATTTACCTGCAATAGGCATTAAAGATGAACCTCTTGAACAAAAGGGGAAATCTGATTCACTTCCTAGAGGATACCGTTCCAAGTTGATTTCTTTTTCTGACCATAGTGGGACTCATGTCGATGTGCCTTCACATTACTTTGAAAACGGGGAGTCGGTTGAAAACATCAATCTGAAGAATATGTTTGGTGATGCCCTCATACTGGATGTAAGCATGTTAAAAGCGACACATGAACCGGTTACGAAAGCTTTACTTGAAGAGGCGGAACGCAGGCAGGGGGTGTATGTAGAAAAAAACGATATCGTCCTCATCAGGACATGGGGGAAATCATGGGGGGAAGAAGGCTTTTTTGAAGCGCAGGCCTTAGATGATAGTGTGGCCCAATGGTTTATTGAAAAGCAAATACATATTGTCGGTTTGGATTTGCCCAATGCCGATTTGAACCAGGACTCAGAAAGCGGAATTCATCAAAAATTACTGAACCATGATATATATATCGTTGAAAATCTAGTGAATCTTGAAAAATTACCTAAGCATTCTCGCTTTCTTTTTTTCGGGATCCCTTTAAAACTAAAAAATGCAACAGCCTCACCTATAAGGGCACTATCGATACTTGATTCACAATTAATATAAAGAGGTGCAGACGAATGAGCGAGGGATTATTGTATTTCAAAGAAGTTTATGACGTTGTACCAGGCTGGGTGCAAAAAATGCACGATTATAGCCCCAATGCACTTGATCACTATACCAACTTACGCAGTAACATCATGCAAGAGGGAGCCTTGACGAAGAAGGAGAAAGATATATTACTGGTAGGCATGAATGCTGCGAGGTTGTATGAACGAAGTATGGTGTACCATACAAAAGGGGCAATCGATGGCGGGGCAACATTACCGGAACTGGTGGAATATCTAATAGTTTCATACTTATATAACGGAACAGAAGCATTAAAAACAGGAATGAGGTCTTTGGAGTATGCTCTTACACTTAAAGGCATTCGATATCCCGAAATAAGTGGCCATCAAGGAACAGCAGAAGAAATCCTGCTTTATATGATTGAACTATTAGGGGATGAGGAGACGGGATTCGTCTCGAATGTTTTGAAACTGGTTAAATCGGAAGACCAAAACTCCCTCAAAGATTATATATTAAGTGATTCAGTGGTTTCAAAAAGGCTAAAACATCTCCTGATGACAGGAATATTCATTACAGAATTAAAAGGGGAACAGGTTGGGGAATGGATGGAGGCGGCAAGGTTAAATGGAGCCTCGGAAGAACAATTAGCTGAAGTGGGTCTGATTTGCTTATTGACTGCTGGAATACCTGCTTGGTTTGAGGCAAGTGATTCATTGATTGAAAATAAGTAACGTGAGATTGGTGGGGAAAACATGACGAAAGTACATCAAGATATAGAAGCAGCTTTATCTTGTGTGAAGAACGGTCATACATTAATGGTAGGTGGATTTGGCTTGATCGGTGCCCCTCTTACATTAATAGATGGTTTGGCCAAAAAGGATGTAGAAGGCTTGACGGTAATCAGTAACAATTTAGGCGAGAAAGGAAAAGGTCTGGGAGTTCTCCTAAGCCAGAAGAAAATAAAAAAGGCGATTGGTTCTTATTTTACAAGCAATCGTGAAATTGGGGAGTTTTACCAACGCGGGGAAATTGAATTAGAACTATTACCACAAGGGACATTAGCGGAATCCATTCGTGCTGGCGGTGCTGGCATAGGCGGTTACTATACGAAAACGGGTGTAGGGACCGATTTAGCTAAAGGAAAAGAAGAAAGGGAAATAAATGGGGCTACATATATTTTTGAACCTGCCATAAGAGCAAATGTAGCTTTGATCAGGGCATGGAAGGCAGATACACTTGGTAATCTTGTTTATTATAAAACGGCTCGAAACTTTAATCCGGGAATGGCAACAGCCGCAGATGTCGTAATTGCGGAAGTGGATGAGATAGTTGAACCTGGAGAACTCCCGCCAGAAGAGATTGTAACACCGCATCTATTCGTCGATGGAATTATTAAGGCAAAGAAAATCCTGACGAAGGAAGGTGTCAAAGTTTATGAGTGACAAAGAATTAATGCAAAATATGATAGCAAGACGCGCGGCAAAAGAATTGACGGGTCCTTGTATAGTGAACCTTGGAATCGGGATTCCGACCTTGGTTGCAAAGTACATTGATGATGAAAATGTTTTTTTCCATACGGAAAATGGATTATTGGGAGTTGCTGATGTAGAGGAAGATGAAATCGATCCCAATTTAGTTAATGCAGGCAAGTTGCCAGTAGGGGAATCGATTGGTGCATCATTCTTTAATAGTGCTGAATCGTTTGCAATGATCCGTGGAGGACACATTGATGTTGCCATCTTAGGTGTTTTGCAGGTAGGTCAAACCGGGGAAATTGCAAATTGGGCGGTACCAGGCAAGAATATCATGGGTGTTGGAGGAGCGATGGACCTGTTGGTTGGCGCCAAAAAAGTGATCGTGACCATGACACATACAAGTAAGGAAGGTAAAAGTAAAGTTTTAAATGAATGCACCTACCCGATTACTTCCACTAGAAGCGTTGACTTGATCATCACCGAGTTGGCAGTCTTTGAAGTAATTGAAAAACAGTTGAAATTGATTGAATTAATGCCAGGTATAACGATCGAAGAAGTAAGAGCAAAAACAGAAGCGGATTTTATCTATTAAATGTTAAAAAGGTGGATTAAATGAAAATACGTTCAGTTGATGTATACATTATTGATTTACCCACAATTCGTCCTCATCAGCTTGCCATGCATACGATCGTGGAACAAACGATCATTCTTGCCCGTGTCATGGATGAAGAGGGTGCGGAAGGTTGGGCGGAAGTGGCGACAATAGGCGGGGCTTCATATGGTGAGGGGACACCTGAGGCGATCAAAGTGAATATTGATACATATATCGCCCCGCTTATCATTGGAAAAAACCCCGTCCATTACGACAAAATCATGCATGAAGTTTCACTAAATGTTAGAGGAAACAATTTTGCGAAGGCTGTCGTTGAATCAGCCATGGTGGATTTAGTAGCCAGAAGGAGAAACATCCCTGCTTATGAATTATTCGGTGGACAAATTCATAAATCATTGCCGGTGGCATGGACTTTGGCAAGTGGGGATACGAGTAAAGATATCGAAGAAGCGAAAGAATCCTTACACCAAAAACGTCATAATATCTTTAAATTGAAAATTGGCAAAGGTAATCCATATAAGAATGTGGAGCATGTATTGAAAATTATTGAAGCCGTGGGAGATCAAGCACGCATTACTGTTGATGTTAATCAAGCATGGGATGAAACAACGGCTATTTATTGCATTGAAGCTTTACAGGAAGGCGGGGTTTCCATGGTCGAACAGCCGCTGCCAGCTTGGGATAATGAAGGGATGTCAAGATTGACCAATCGTTTTAAGGTCCCGATCATGGCCGATGAATCATTGAATTCATTACAAGATTCATTCCAAATAGCTAAACATAGGGCAGGTAATTCCTTCGCCTTGAAAATATGTAAACATGGAGGGATGACCCAAACGAAAAAGGTGGCTGCGATTGCTGAAGGTGTAGGCTTTGGTTTGTATGGAGGAACGATGATTGAATCATCATTAGGAACGGCCATTTGTGCACAACTTTATTCAACCATTCCAAAATTTGAATTCGGTACAGAATTATTTGGACCGTTACTTTTCAAAGAAAATATTACGCTAAACGAAATAAAATATGAGAATTATGAAATAATCATCCCGGATGGTCCAGGATTTGGCATGGAGATGGATATGGAAAAGGTAAAACATTTTTCAAGAGGTCTTTAATTAATATAAACTGGAATGGGGATTATGGAACACCCACTGGTTTATGCAAGTAATCTTGAGAGGATGTAGTTTTATATGGGACAGCCAACATTATTAATCACGGCCTATGCGAAGGCACCGCAAAATACGAGCATGTATGAAAATTATAAATACGCTGGGATGGTACTGGAAATTCACAAAGAAAGTCACATAATCATTAATGCAGAATTTACGTTTTTAACAACTTTGGCCCAGGATTTTTTTAAGCGAATGATAGTTGGTTTTGATTTTAGTAAAGATATTGATTCCTTAATAGAGAATATTAAAACGGACTTTTTAGCTCCATCGCAGCAGTCTGTGATTGTTGCCCTGAAAATAGCTCACCAAAGATATAAGGATAGTTTAGAAGAAAGAAATAAAAATAGCAGGAGGTAGAAAATTGAGCAATGTAGTAATAATAGACTCGGTTCGCACCGCTATAGGGAAATTAGGGGGAGCATTGGAGAATGTTCCTGCCGATTTCCTGGCAGCTGCTGTCCTTGATGAAGTTATCAAGAGAGCGGATATTCCTAAAGAGAGTATTGATGAAGTGATTATGGGACAAGCCAAACAAAGTTCAGACGCGTCAAATTTGGCAAGAGTTGCATCACTCCGGGCAGGTTTTCCTGTAGAAGTACCAGGTTATACCGTACACAGACAATGCGGATCCGGCATTCAAGCGATCAATTCTGCCAGTCAACAAATTCAATGCGGATTTGGGGATGTAATCATTGCAGGCGGAGCGGAATCAATGAGCACGGCCCCATACTATATGAGGAATATCCGTTTTGGATTGAAATCAGGGAATGGACAGTTATTGGATCCGAATACGGAAAGCCAGCCAGGTTCACAGCCCGTTGAAGATTACGGGATGCTAACGATGGGAATGACAGCAGAAAATCTGGCTGAAAAATATTCCATTTCAAGGACTGAACAAGATGAATTTGCTTTAAGGAGCCAAGAAAATGCAAAACGGGCAATTTCTACTGAAATATTTACGAAAGAAATCGTTCCGTATCAAATTAAAACGAAAAAAGGGTTAATGGAATTTAATGTGGATGAGCACCCAAGAGAAACCAGTCTGGAAAAGCTGGCTAATTTAAAACCGGTTTTCAAGAAGAATGGAACGGTAACCGCTGGAAATAGTAGTGGTAGAAATGATGGTGCATCCGCTCTGATACTTATGTCGGAAGAAGCAGCAAAAAGGCGTGGTAAAAAGCCGAAAGCAAGAGTGATTGCTCAAGCGGCAGCAGGCGTATCACCAAATTTCATGGGGCTTGGGCCTGTCAACTCCACCTTGAAAGCGCTTCAAATATCAGGGTTGAAACTGAATGATATTGATTTAATTGAACTGAACGAAGCCTTTTCTGCACAAGCTTTGGCAGTAATCAAAGAATTGAAGCTTGATATGAATAAGGTGAATTCTAATGGCGGTGCCATTGCCATGGGACATCCAATTGGTGCCACTGGAGCAATTTTAGCAACCAAATTGATACATGAGTTAGAAAGAACCGGAAAAAGATATGGGCTAATCACATTATGTATAGCAGGTGGATTAGGAATCAGTACCATCATTGAAAATCAACAAATATAAAAACTTAAAAAAATTGGAGGAAGTATTATGAAGAATCAAAAAGTAATCGACGTTTATAATGGATTGGTAGTTAAATTCAAGGAATTAGTTAGCGAATACGAAATTGATCACAATGACTATCAAGCTCTTGTTGATTGGATGGATCAATTAGGCAGGGCAGGGGAAATTCCGTTATTTATGGATGTTTTCTTTGAAACTCATGCACTTCAGGAAATGTATAAAAGTGTAAAAGGAACGGAACCTACTATTCTAGGACCTTATTACATAGAAAATACGCCAGTCGTTCAAAATCCCGGAGTGTTGCCACAACGTGAAAATGAACCAGGTGACGTCCTTTACTTTTCAGGATCTGTTAAAGATGTTAATGGAAATCCGTTGTCAAATACCAAAATAGATATGTGGCAGGCTGATACAAACGGTGAATACTCATACTTCGCTGAAGGTATTCCAGATGATAATTTACGTGGTGCTTTTTATACGGATGCGAATGGTAATTTTGAAATAAAAACAGTTGTACCGGGTAATTATTCAATTCCAACAGATGGACCTTCTGGTCAATTCTTAAAGTGGATTGATCATCATTCATTTCGTCCAGCACATTTGCATCTCTTATTCCAACCGGAAAATGGCGATAGATTAGTAACACAAATATATTTTGAAGGCGATGAATATTTAGAAAATGATGTTGCACAAGGTGTTCGCGGAAGCTTAATTACAAAGTTAGAAAAACATTCCGGTGCAGAAAAAGGATTGAAAAATGATTATTATACGGCTCATTTAGATTTTGAACTTAGATTACAAGATAAACCTGTTTTCAATAAGGCTGTCGTGAAAAACTAATCATCGATAAGAATATACATGTGAAGATTTTCTAAGAAGGATTTTGTTCCCTTAGGTAATAAGAATACTAAAGATGCTTTGTTAATGGGCAATTCCAATGAAGATTATCTGATTTTTCCGATTATTTTCCGAGTTTCTATTTTAGAACTCGGAAAATACATTCGAAACCGATATTTTTATGATGGGAGGCGGAAAATGCGTAGTGTAGTAGCTTCGGATATCATTGCTGTCAGTAAATTTAACCGCTTTCATTTACTTGTTTTTCTTTGGTGTTTTTATGCCATCGCTTTCGACGGGTATGAAATAGCCATGTATGGTGTGGGTTTGCCTTGGATGATGGAAGAGTGGGATTTAACTTCCATTCAGGCAGGGGCAGTCGGCAGTTATTCCTTATTCGGCATGATGATTGGCGCCCTGATTTTAGCACCGATCGCAGATAAATATGGCCGGAAGAATGTTCTCGTCATTTGTATGATTTTGTTCAGCATATTTACCTTGGGGGCAGGGATTGCACCCAACCTCACATGGTTCACAGTAATGCGTTTCATTGCTGCAATTGGAATGGGAGCATTAATGCCGAATGTTATATCGCTAATGACTGAATATTCCCCAAAACAAAATCGGGCCATCATTGTAGCTGCGATATTGTGGCTATTCAATCGGTGGAATCATGGCATCATTAGTGGGAATGTATATCATTCCTTATACGGATTGGCGTGTATTATACTTTATTGGAATTTTACCATTACTTACACTTCCAATATTCATGAAGCAGTTTCCTGAATCCCTTTCCTACTATTTAGCAAAGAAGGAAATTGGGAAGGTTGTTGAAATCCTCAATAGAGTCAAACCAGAAGGGGATTTTAAAGAAACAGACGATTTCAGGCTTAGTGAAGCTGAACAGAGGGGAAAAGGATCTCCAGTAAAAAAACTATTCACGAACAAACGGGCATTCAGTACGGTTTCCATATGGGTGGCTGTGTTCTGTACATTGATGATGGCTTACGGATTAAATACATGGCTTCCAAAAATGATGCAGGATTCCGGATTCAGTATCACCTCAAGCCTTTCATTTAACCTGGTTTTGTGCCTTGGTCAAATTGGAGGTTCCTTAGTAGGCGGTTATTATGCTGGAAAAATGGGCCATCGTAAAATTCTTGTTACACTATTCTTATTAGGGGCCGTTACCTTTGTCGCATTGAGCGCTACGACTAATAACATCGGGGTATATTTACTGATTTTTATGGGGGGTGCCTGTACTGTTGGTGCCATGAACTTAGCCAATCCGTATATCACAGAATATTACCCCCATGAAATCCGTACGACGGGTATGGGCTATTCGCAAGCTATCGGCAGGATTGGCTCAATTCTCGCTCCCACTTTAATTGCCTTTCTTTTGTCAACAGGCATGGATCCGAAGGTGGCTTTTGCTACATTTGCCCTGCCAAGTATCATCGCAGCGTTCGGTTATATTCTGGTCCAAGAAAAACATGGATCTTTTGACAGGGTAGTCAAGGAGGACAATGAAGAGGTAAAATCAGAGAAGACTGTAACTATTTAAAGAAATGATTCACAATTCGGAATACAATCCCCTTAGTTGTTTAACATTGCAGCAAGGGGACCTGCAATTCAATGGTTCCAGGGGCTGCTCTTGAAAATATTAAACTCATGTTGTAAGTAAAGGAAGGAAACATATTGGCATTTATAAAATTTCAATAAAATTAAAATTTAGTAGAACGATGTACTAATATTGGGCATTAGGTTAAGGGGGAAAAATATTGAGCTCAGAATTAAAGGCAATAATAGAAGATCGCACATCGGAACCGGTAACTGACAGATCAAAAAAAGGAAAACAGAAAACTGTTCGATGGTTCATCTTATTTCTAATTGCTTTAGTCACGTGTATTAATTACATCGACCGTGCCATCATTTCGCTTGCTGCTCCGAATATTCAAGCCGATTTACATATTGATCCGGCTATGATGGGAATAATATTTTCCGTATTTGGCTGGAGCTATACCTTCTCCATGCTATTTAGCGGCTACTTTCTTGATAGATTCGGTCCTCGAAAGGTATATACGGTTTCCCTCGTTTTATGGTCTGTATTTACATTCATGGTAGGAACCGCGAAAAATATATCGTCACTTATTACATATCGCATAGGACTGGGTGCCTTTGAATCTCCCTCCATACCTACTAATGCCTGGTGTGTATCCGAGTGGTTTCCTAAAAAAGAACGTGCTACTGCTGTAGGGATTTATACGGGTACCCAATATATTGGGTTAGCCTTCCTGACTCCAGTTTTTACTTGGATCATCATAACCTTTGGTTGGAATTACCTTTTTTATATCGCCGGAATCATAGGGATTCTCATTGGATTTGTTTGGTATGGATTCTATCGGAACCCTAGGGAACATATGCGGATTTCCCAGGAAGAGCTAAACTATATCAAAGAAGGCGGAGGGATGATCGGAACTGAAGAGAAGCATCCTTTCTCCTGGAACCGAATAGGCCAACTGCTTAAACACCGCCAAATTTGGGGAATGTTCATCGGGCAATTTTCCATTCAAACTACTTTGTTTTTCTTTATGACTTGGTTTCCATCCTACTTGATCGATGAAAAGGGAATGACGATGTTGAAAACTGGAATTTATGCGAGTATTCCTTACATCGTAGCCATATTAGGAACCCTCATTGGCGGCCGATGTTCCGATTGGATGCTGACACGCGGGGTATCAACAGGAATGGCACGTAAACTTCCCATCATTGTCGGATTGTTACTGTCTTGTTTGATTCTTGGAGGGAATTATACGGATTCACCAAACATAGTCATCACCTTTATGGCGATAGCATTCTTTGGACAGGGGATGGCATCAACAGTTACCGGAGCACTTTTAGCTGATATTGCCCCGAAAGGAATGGTAGGCCTAACGGGTTCCTCACTATATTTTGTAGCAAACATTGGAGGGGCATTATCTCCGTTAATCGTCGGTTTAATCATTAGTGCGACACATTCTTATGCAGCAGCGTTAACCTTTATATCCGTAGTGGCCCTAATTGGCGCTTTTGCTTATATCTTCCTTCTCGGAAAAGTACAGCGTATAGAAATCACAATGAAAAAATAAAAGGAGAAAGGCGGAATTACATTGAAACTGAGTTTATGCACTACAGGATTTAAAGAATGGGACATAGAGGAAATAATAAATTGGCTGCTTCCGTTGCAAGCGGATGTTAAAGGACTTGAATTATGGAATAAACATATAGAACGATTTCAGGAGAAGCATGGACCACTGGACAAGTTAGCCAAATTACTTGAAAATAATGATTTACAAATACCATCCATTAGTGGATATACGACTTTTTCGAAACTCTGGAACCAAAAAGAACATCAAAACGAAATCAATCAAGCAAGAAAATTGTTAGATATGGCCCATCAATTGAACTGCCCATTAATACGGACTTTCGCAGGACATATAGCATCAAGGAATGCCTCACCGGAGCAATGGTCGGAAACCGCTACCGAATTAAATAAATTAGGGCAAATGGCCGATCTCTATGGAGTGGATGTAGCAATAGAAATTCACTATGACTCTTTTGCTGATAACCTCGAAGCCATTCAAAAGCTTTTAGAAGATATTGACCATCCACGGATAAAACTGATTTTCGATGGTGCTAACTTATACGTTGATCAATTGAATCCGAAGGAGGTATTGGAATCCATCTTCCCCCATGTCAGCCATGTACATTTAAAAAATTATCACTACAATCATAAAGAGCGATATAAAAACAAACCAGCCCCCATTTTTAGTGGGGATGTTGACAATATTCGCTTACTCGAAGAATTGAGAAAGCGGAATTATACAGGCTTTGTTTCTCTGGAATATTTCGGTCAGGAAGGAATGCCTAACTTGCTTGCCTCATTAGAACAATGGAAACAGCAACTGACATATTGATTTCTTTACGTTTTTTAGCTGAAAGATATACGATAGGATATCAACTTTTATTAAAAATACTTCTTGAGCAGGATATTCCATCATGACAGTCGAACATCAATTGGTATAAGAGCGGTCCAATTAAATGAAGCTGAATAGGATGGTGAATATGCAGAATCATGAGCTGGAACAAATCATAAAAAATGCGGACAGGGCAATAAATAATGAGAATTTCGATCATCTAATGGAGTTCTATTCAGAGGATGCAACTTTAGTTGTCAAACCTGGAACATTTGCAAAAGGGAAAGCGGAAATCCGTCAGGCATTCATTGCTATCGCTGAATACTTTAACCATAGTTTAATCGTCAATCAAGATAAGATGGCAATAATCGAAACGGGTGATACGGCATTGGTTGTGGCAAAAGCCCAGCTAAGTGCCAATCAAAAGGAAGACTCCGAATTCTCTATGGAAAGAACCGCGACATATGTATTTAAAAAAGATTCCACCGGTACATGGCGCGGTATAATCGACAACTCTTATGGTGCTGAAATAATTGAAGAATTGAAGTAATAAGTGAAAGCTGCCGTATTTGGTGGCTTTTTATCTTTTACAACTAGATTACATCTGTATGTAAAAAATCGCCTATGTATAGAAGTGATGATGAAATGAAGAAATGATTGTACCAATAATAAGAACAACGGCTACAATCAAAACATAAATTTACGACAAAAAAAGAAGACGAAATCTTTAAGATATCGCCGTCTCATATAATAATGGTTTATAATTTTCCCTATGTTCAATTGTCGCTTATTTTAAAGCTGATAAACTTCTGCTCCATCATTTCTTGCATCGCATATTTGACGCCTTCTCGGCCAACTCCGCTGTCCTTCCAGCCACCATAAGGCATATTATCAATCCGGTAAGTTGGGATATCATTGATTACGACTCCACCTGTTTCCAAGCGTTCCGCCGCATAAAAAGCTCGTTCTATACTCGGAGTCATCACTCCTGAGTTCAATCCGTAACGCGAATCATTTGCATCATTGATGGCATCATCCAGCGTATCGAATGGGAAAATGCAGACAATTGGACCAAATACTTCGAAACGAAATACCTTTGAGTCACGATTTACATTGGTTAAAACGGTAGGTAAAAGTACATTGCCTTCAACTGTACCGCCGCACTCAATTTTTGCTCCTTCCTGTACTGCCTCGTCAATCCAACTTTGTAATCGTTCCAATGATTTTTTTGAAATAACCGCTGTAATATTTGTATTTTCGTCCAGTGGGGAACCGATGACAAGCTGTTTTGTTGTACTTACGAATCGATCTAAAAATTGTTGGTATAGTGATTTGTGAACATAAATTCGTTGAATCGAGATACACACCTGACCATTATTCGTAAATGAACCCATCACACTTCTTTGAATGATTTTATCGATGTCGACTCCTTCATCAATGATGAACGGCGAATTAGATCCGAGTTCAAGGGTAAGCTTACGGAAGCCTGCCTGCTGCTGGATAAGGTGTCCGACCTCTACACTGCCTGTAAAAGTCACCTTTTTTACATGTGGATGGGTCGTCAATGCATCACTTAAAACATCCCCTTTGCCCGGTATGATGTTCAATACTCCATCTGGCAACCCTGCTTCTTTAAAAATATCGGCAAGAACCAATGAACTCAACGGGGTTTGTTCGGCAGGTTTTAACACAATCGAGTTTCCAGCCGCAATAGCTGGACCAACTTTATGTGCGACCAGATTAAAGGGAAAGTTAAATGGGGTAATCGCAGTAACGACGCCAATCGGGGTGCGAACCGTGAAGCCAAAACGGTTTACCCCGCCAACTGCCGCATCCATCGGGATTTGTTCTCCATAATTGTTCTTGGACGCTTCTGCAGCAAAACGATAGGTCTGAACCGTACGATTCATTTCTTCACGAGCATTTCGAATCGTTTTCGCCGCCTCTAGAGAAATGATTTTCGCAAGCTCTTCACTGCGTTCTTCCATGATTGCTGCAGCTTTAAATAAAATTTCTGCTCGTGCATGAGCCGGGTAGGATCGGTATTTCTGAAAAGCGGCATTTGCCTCAACAATCGCTTCAATGGCATCCGCTGGTTCAGCCTGTCCGATTTGTGCAATTTCTTCATTTGTATGGGGATTGAATAAGGGCTCATACGATTTAGCCTCCCGCCATTTGCCACCGATCCACAATTGCCACTTTTTCTTCATTTGACATTCCTCCAATAATACATGCTCTTTATAATTTACAAATATAATCACCTAGTGTTTTCGATAACTTTACATTTTCCGAATAATCTACATCCACATCAATCAAGACAATTTCCTGACTCGAAATCGCTTCTTCTAATGCATGAAGCAATTCATCGGAGTGGGTTACTTTCACTCCTTTAACCCCAAAACTTTTTGCGAATCCTAAAAAGTCTGGGTCTGTAAATTCAATCGCATTCGTACGATCAAATTTATTCAATTGCTTCCACTCGATAAGGCCAAATTTTGAATCATGGAAAATGACAATAACGAAGGCAAGACCCAGACGTTTGGCAGTTGCCAATTCAACCCCATTCATCAGAAATCCACCATCCCCTGTAACCGCAATGACAGGTTTATCAGGCTTTGCCAATTTGGCCGCAATGGCACCGGGAACCGCAATACCCATTGATGCAAAGCCATTAGAAATGATAGTGTGATTAGGCTTTTCCGGCTGATACATCCTGGCAATCCATAATTTATGGGCGCCCACATCCGAAATGACAATGGCATTCCCTTTTTCTGCCTTTTTTATATCGGCAATAATTCGCTGAGGGATGATAGGGCTTCCTGATACATCATCAGAAGAATGAAATTTCTCAATGATTTGAGACCTTAACTTTTTCACTTCTGGCCAAAGCTCCTTTTTTGCTACACCAGTAGTCAGGGCTTCAAGTGCCTCAGTAACATTTCCGATTAATTCAGCTTGAACGGGGTAATAGGCATCAATCTCAGCCGGTCGGGCATCAATATGAATAATCGGCTTCATTGCCTCAACGTTCCAATATTTTGGCAAATACTCGACGAAATCATAGCCGACAGTGATAATAAGATCGGCCAAATCAAACCCGCATAGAACATAATCCCTTGCTTGCATCCCTACTGTAAAAAGGGTCAATGGATGGTCAGAAGGTAAAACTCCTTTGGCCATGAACGAATTAACAACGGGAATCTGCTTCTCTTCTGCAAATTTCCGTAAGGACTCAGCAGCTTCATCACGGACTACGCCATTACCAGCTAGAATAATAGGTCTTTTAGCGCGATTTATTAATTCGACAGCTTTTTTGATTTCTTCCTCGGCTGGGCGGGATCTAGGCATTGGTGTAACCGGAAGTGGTTCACCTTCTGTATCCATCAGCGCCACATCTTCCGGGAGTTCTATATGAACAGCTCCCGGCTTTTCTATGACTGCAGTCTTAAATGCTTTACGGATAATTTCCGGAATCGTATGAGGCACCTTAATTTGTTGATTCCATTTCGTTACTTCCTCAAAAACCCCAATAATGTCCACATATTGATGTGACTCCTTATGAATTCGATCAAGGCCAGCCTGACCTGTAATCGCGACAACAGGGGAATAATCCAGATAAGCATTTCCTATACCTGTCAATAAATTAGTTGCACCCGGTCCCAATGTGCCCAAGCAGACGCCAGGCTTTCCAGTTAGCCGGCCATATATGTCTGCCATAAAAGCTGCAGCTTGTTCATGATGAACCAAGATAAATTCAATGTCAGAATCTATTAGAGAATCAATAAGATCCGTATTTTCCTCACCAGGTATCCCAAAAATATACTGAACCCCTTCATTCTCTAAACACCTTACAAACAAATCAGATGCCTTCAAATTATTCCCACCTCGACTATTTCAATTTTATCTCCCTATATGTTGGCTTTGCCCACTAGAAATTATGTACTTGCGGGATATTAAAACCATTTCGAACATTTGCAACTCTATATACAATTGTCATAACGAGAGGGGAAAATTGGAGTCGTTTCTAATCTATTTAATAAAAATTGACCGAAATCAGAAGCATCACGCAATACTACGAGGCGCTATTTTTTAGAAAAAGTCGTCCCGAAATTTCGGTGAAGAAGGCCTTTTTGTTTGGAAGTTTCGGTTGTAATCAAAATAGATAGTGGGAGAGCAAATGATTAGCTTTGAGGTTAATCATGAGCTGTTTGAGACGCTTTACATTCAGAGGGTAGAAGAACACCTAAAGTTGCACTGCTTCATTCATTTTCGATTAAAGGATTCTAAGTGATTTTTAATCAAACTTTTTTCAAAGAAACATATTATATGGATTATAGTTTTTTCAAGTCTAAACGGGAAAGGAAGAATGAGCATGAAAAAGTTTTTAATGAGTGTCGTGGCATTGGTAGCTGCGTTGTTGGTTCCTTCTTCTACATTTGCAAGTGGCTGGGATTACTTAGGAGAAGAAACTCTTTATTCTAATGGTGCTGAAAGTCATGTGTATACCTCTACTGGTGGAGATTATAAGATTTGTCGCGATCCTTACGTGGGTCCAGCAGGAAAGTTAAAAGTTGAATTATGGGAGTACGATCCTGATAGTTATAATGATCATGTAGGAACAAGATATATAGAACGAAGAAAATGTGGGTATTTCTGGGGTATTGGTAATTTTGTTGATGGTGGAAATGAAGCGGAATTTTTTGCGAAATCAAGGACTGACAGTGATTTGCATTTAATCTTTTTTGATTAAATCACTAACTGAATGAAAAAAAACAGGTTGTACACTTGATTCCACTGGCTATCTAGAGTTAGCTTTTTGTGGATTTGAAAAAAGTTGTACTGTTTATAAAAAAGTCGTATTGTTTTGAAAAGAGTTTAACCGTTATTAATAAGAAAAACCGAAATGATCTAATTTCGGTTTTTCTTAATGAACTAAAGGGGCAGGTTAGTTAAAAAAACGCTATTCTTTTTGTAGAAATATACAGAAAGGATGGCGTTTTTTATGAGTTTTTCTGTCACGAAATGAATCTTTATTTTCAAGAACTTCACGCCTATTTCTCTCTATCTTCTCTACAACAATTAGCTAAAGAAGTTGATTTTGTTCAACAAAGTAAATATCAAACGCAAGAATTCTCTATGGAAAGAACTGCGACATATGTATATAAAAAGGATTCCAAGGGTACATGGCGCTGTATAATCGACAACTCTTGTGGTGCTGAAATAATTAAAGAATTGAAGTAATAAGTGAAGGCTGCCGTATATGGTGGTTTTTTATTTTAAATTGTTATAACTTGCTTAGAAATATGAAAACTAGAATGGATAGTTGATGATGTTTAATTTAATAAGCAATTGAAGCTAATAAGAGTATTTGTATGCATGTTAGATTCAATAGACGGCTCATAACTCTATTTGTCATAAAAATAATTTTCCATGTAAAAAAATTTTAACACATTTTCTGGTTTAATAGATCTTTGCTATGACAATTTTGAGATTTCCCTTTTATTTTCTCCATTTTTCTTATCCTAATGTTCAAATTCCAATCTGGCACGCTGCTTGCAATTACTAGTAACGAAAGCTAATTAAAATTATTGGAGGTAGGGAAATGATAGAGCGTCAAATTCAATTTTATAGTGAAGGTTACAAATTAGATGGCACAGTGTATCTTCCAGACGATTATAAAAAAGGAGAAAAAAGACCGGCTATTATTCCGAATTCTGGATATCAAGGGTTTAATGAATTTTATCCAAAGTTATTTGCGGAAAATTTAACAGCGGCAGGTTATGTCTGCTTAGGATTTGATTATCGGAGCTTCGCAAAAAGTGAAGGTGAAGAAGGTCGCGTTATTTTGGATGAGCAGGTAGAAGATATTCAAAATGCGATAACATTCCTCTCCCTCCAGGAAGAAGTAGATTCAGATAGAATAGGATTAATAGGATGGGGTATGGGCGGTTCGAATGTGGTCCGTGTGGCCGCAAGAGACAAACGGGTTAAGGCAGTTGCAGCACTAAATGGTTTTTATAATGGCCAAAGATGGTTACGCTCTATTCATTCCTATGTTGAATGGAATGAAATTTTGAAAACGGTTGAAAAAGATCGAGAACAACGGGTATTAACTGGGAAGTCCCAACTTGCAAGTACGTTTATTCATTATCCGCTTGATCCGGCCACAGCGGATTATGTTGAAAAGGAACTGGCCGTTCTGTCCCCATTTGGTAAGCAGACAGTATTGCAGTTTACAGACTCAATAATTAGCATGAACGCAGAAGAAGAAGTGAAAAATGTAACGGTCCCGCTTTTCATTGCCCATGGAAAAGAAAACTTATTACATCCACTTGATGAGGCAAATGAACTGTACGAAGCAGCAAATGAACCGAAAAAACTTTATATAATAAATGGTAAGCATAATGATTTCATGTATCATGAGCATGAAGTTTTCCAAGATTTAATTGAAACGCTTAAAGCTTTCTTTGGTGAAATTCTAATAAAAAAGGAAGAAAATATTAAAGTCATCCAAATGCAAGGGTAAAATAGATAATCGCGTGACAGGTGGCAAATTATTTTGTCATCTGTCTTTTCATATTTTGAATCAAAAGGAGCCACTTTATGGATAATAAGCATCCTTTCAAAGCAGCCATTATTGAGTTTAATCCACTATTAAATCAATTGGACAACAATATTGATCATTTGCTTGAGGCGGTAACAGAAGCAGCGAAGAATGGAGCCAAATTGATTGTCACACCGGAAATGGCTACAACAGGCTATCATTACGAGAATCGTCAGTCTATACTTCCATTTGCAGATACGATCCCGGGGAAAACCACTAAACGTTTTGAAGAAGTCGCAAAATTTTACGATACACATATTATCATAGGAATGGCGGAGGTAGATGAAGAAGACGGACTTTGCTATAATTCGGCTGCGCTTGTGGGTCCTATGGGATATATCGGAAAATACAGGAAAGTGCATCAATGGGCAACAGAAGATAGCTGGGCACATTGGGGGGACATGGGCATTCCGGTATACGAAACGTCTATTGGGAGGATTGCAGTCATTATTTGTATGGATTCAAGCTATTTTGAATCGGCCCGGATCGTTGCTGTGAAGGGAGCGGATATTCTTTGCTTTCCGACGAATTCAACAGGTGGATCGCTTTCGATGCTGCAGGCATGGGCTGAAATGAACGGTCTGTACGTCATTGGGGCGAATCGTTCCAATACAGAAACCGATTACCATATGATCGGTGCAAGTGCCATTTGGTCACCTTTAGGTAGGAAACTTGCTGAAACCCCATACGTAGAAAAAAGTCACGCGAGAGGTGAGACAGTTATTTTATATGCGGATATTGACCCTGCTTTATATGAAAATCCCGCAAAAAAAAGAATGGAAAAACGAAAGCCAGACCTATATTCTGATTTAATGTTGCACGTCGGACCTTGGGAGTATAAAAAATCACCATCAAAGCAAATGGATACCGGGACTTATGAAAAAAAGACTTCTACTGCTTTATTGCAGTATGAACCGGTAATAGGAGATAAAAAAGAAAATCTTAAGAAAATAAAAAACCTCCTGGCGGATGCTAGCTTCAAGGCTAAAAAACAAAAAAGCTTGTTATCACTAGTTATTTGCCCGGAACTTTCCTTAACAGGTCCCGTTAATTCACTTAGCCCTGAGGAAATCCGGAAACTTGCTGAACCCATATATGGAGAAACCATAAGAGAAATGAGAATGCTTTCAACTGAATATCAAATTAATATCATTTTTGGTATGATAGAGGAAGAAAAGAATCTCCTTTATAATACAGTGGTTCTTCTGACGCCAGAGGACGATAGGGTTACCAAAGCCCGTAAAATTCATTTGTCAGAATCGGACGAACGCTGGGCCTCTGCCGGTTGGGAAATGGTAGTAGCAAATGTAACGGATATAGGGCGTGTGGGCCTTATAGTCGGTAGTGATGCTGCATATCCTGAGGTAGCGGGCATTATTGCCGTAAAACGTGCCGATTTTATTACCATCCCCTCATGCTGGCATGGTGAATTTGGTGCAACACTGGCGCTTCCTGAAAAAATAATGGAAAATAAGTTTCCGATAAATTCGATGACGACATGGGACGCCACAGCAAGATTTTCGCAAACAAAAACACTCATTGCGAATTTTATAGGTTCAGATATTGATTGTAAAGGTGGGAGTGCCGTTTATACACCTGATCCGATTTATGGAAGTGACATTCCCGTAGTTGCCTCTTCTCACAGTGAAGAGGTATTGATAGTGGCTAATTCTAAAATGGAACAAAATTGGTGGTTTGATCAGCATAAGCTATTACTATCAAGAAGGCCGATTTTTTATCGGGAACTGGTAAAGAAGTTACAAATGTAAGCGCTTTGAATCGTTAGTATACTTTAATAATAGGTAACAATTAAAAGTGAGGGTGTTAAGAAGCACAAATAAAAAGTAATTTAATAACAATGTATAAAGTGCTTTTTTCATTTCTCACATATCGAGGTTTTGTAAATGAAAGTATTTCAATCAAGGCTAATGAAGCGTTATGTAACTATTGTTTTAGTTGTCATTTTGTTTGTACTGGCCTCTCTTTATTTGATTGCCATACATGTAATGAATGGATCTGTACGGTCACAAATGGAATATCGAGATGAACTTATAGCCAAAACCCTTGGCAACCAAACAGAGAATATTTTCAAAAATTCAATTTCCGATATGAGACAGGTATCGCCCATTGTTACAAATATTGATAACAAAGCAGAGAATGCTTTTCATGTAGAAATAGAGACGATTTTGGCACAGGATCCACTTTATCTGTTCATAGAAGTATATAAAGAGAATCAGTTGAACCAACGTATTCCGAATGTACCATTTTCTGATTTTATTGAAAATGGTACTATTTTAAAAAGGCTCACCTGGAGTCAGACAAGCTATATTTCAAATATGATGGAACTGCCTGACGGCCGCAAGACCATTGCGATTGCATATCCATCCATTAATGAAAAGGGAGAATTTAAGGGGAGTGTAGTCGCTTATTTAAATTTAAACATTTTATCAGAACACCTTCAAAAATTTGCAATCGGGGAAGAGGGTGTGAATGCAATAATTGACCGCAATGGAACAATTATTGCACATACCGACCAAAGTTATATTGGCAAATCCATTAAAAATCATGAAGTTGGGATTCATCTTCAAAAAGAAGATATAGATATTTGGAATGGCGAGATTTTCAACAAAGAAATGGCCATTGCGTATCGGCCCATTCTCTTGGGAGATATTAGTTTGATTGTGGGAGAACCGATTAAACAAGCGCTAAAGCCTGCACGAGTGGTCCAAAGTTTACTTTTACAAGGTTTTTCCATCGTTTTCATTATCGCAATAGGACTTGCTATGTTCAGTGCATCAAGAGTGATTCTTCCTGTCACGAAGCTCATCAAGCATGTACAAGAATATAAAGTAGGTAAGCGTAAAGAATTCATTAAAGTGAAAACAAATGATGAAATTGAGGAATTATCGATTGTATTATCAGAGATGGCAACGGAATTGAGGGAAAAAGAAAGAAGTATGTTTTATATCCTGGAGTCCATTCCATATTGTGTTATTACTACGGACAAGGATGGTAGGATTATGACCTTCAATAAAGGAGCAGAAGATTTAATGCTTTATAGCCGGGAAGAAGTATTAAATCAGCTTATTTTTAATTTGCCGATAATACATGATATACAAGAGTTCGTTCTTTTAAAAACGTTTAATGCAGGGAAGTCTTTTGAAGAAGTAGAAAGCTATATTATTGATAAAGAAAAGGGGTATCATGATGTCCGTATTTATGCATCTCTTCTTAAAGGAGAACAAGATGAGTACATCGGCGCCATTCTTGTCATTCGTGATGTAAGTGAAGTGAAGAAGCTTGAAGAATACTTAAAACAAAGTGAACGGCTAGCATCCCTTGGTGAGCTCACTGCTGGGATTGCCCATGAAATAAAAAATCCTTTAAGTATTATTCAGGTTGCTGCAGAAACAATTCGCCTACAAATAGAAGATGAATTTAAAGAAAAAGAAGTGATTGATGAATTGACAGGAGATATTTTAACAGCCTCTGATCGCATGAACAGACTACTAACTGATTTTCTGAAGCTAACAAAAGATGATGAATATAACAATCATGTTCTGACAGATTTGGTTATGATTACTGATGAATTGCTTAATTTATTAAGAAGAAAATTTAATGATGCAAACATTATGGTCACAACCGAATACAATTTTAGTAAAGCTCCCGTTTTGGGGGACCGGCATAAATTGACACAATTGCTTTTAAATATATTTTTGAACAGTATTCAAGCGATAAAAGATGAGGGTAATATTCATGTTGCGCTTAAAGAGAAAGGGGCATATTGGCAGCTTTCCATTTCGGATACCGGAGAAGGCATTAGGAAAGAAAAATTAAACTGGGTCTTCAATCCGTTTTATTCCACGAAACCAGAGGGAACAGGTTTAGGTTTATCTATTGCTCACGAAATTATAGTTCAACATGGTGGGGAGATATGGGCGGAAAGCGTATTCTCTCAAGGAACCACAATACATATTGAAATACTAAAACATGAGGAGAATGAATATGAAGAGCATTCTGTTTGTGGATGATGAAATTAGACTTTTGCGTGTTCTATCATTGTCATTTCGCAAGAAGGGATATGAAGTAATTCTTGCTGCCAATGGACAAGAAGCACGAAGAAGAATGAAAGAAGACGGCCCCAACCTTGTTTTCCTCGATTTAAATCTTCCAGATGCAAATGGTTTGGAACTTTTAGAGGAATTCATGGCACTCTATCCTCAAAAGGTATTTGTCATCATGACGGCTTATGGCGATATAGAAAGCGCTGTATCCGCTATAAGGGCAGGTGCATTTGATTATTTAGAAAAACCAGCAAAACTAGAGGAAATAGAACTTGTTATTAACAGAGCTTATACACTACTTGAAGTGAAACAAGAGAATATCCAACTGAAAAGTCAGTTAAACAAACTTGAATCTATAGAGGGCTTTATTAGTATAAGCAAGCAAATGAAGCAGATTTACGAATTAATTGAACGTGTCTCCGCCACAGATGCAACGGTTCTTCTTCATGGGGAAAGCGGAACAGGTAAAAGTATGATCGCCAAGATGATTCATTCCTTAAGTGATCGCAATAACGGTCAATTCATTGCTGTAAACTGCGCTGCTATCCCTGAAAATTTGCTGGAAAGCGAGATTTTCGGTTATGAAAAGGGTGCATTTACCGGTGCCACAGCAAGTCGTGCAGGGAAATTTGAAGCAGCACAAAATGGTACTATCTTCTTGGATGAAATTGGCGAAGTGCCACTTACGCTTCAAGCTAAGCTTCTTCAAGTCGTGCAGGAGAAATCCTTCATGCGTCTTGGTAGCAATCAATTAAAACAAGTAGACGTTCGAATTATTTCTGCAACAAATCGTAATTTGAAACAAATGGTACAAGAGGGGAATTTCCGTGAAGATTTGTATTATCGCTTGAATATTATAGATATGCATATTCCGGCACTTAGAGAAAGAAAAGAAGATGTTCCCCTTCTGGTTGGGGAATTTTTGGAGAAGCACCGTAAAAAAATGAAGAAAAATTTTCGAGTGTCACCTCAGCTTATGAATATATTGAAAGCATATGAATGGCCAGGAAATGTTCGGGAGCTTCAAAATGCCGTTGAGCGAGCAGCAGTTTTATGTAAGGAGGAAGACTTGTCGTTACAAGATTTCCCTTCTGAAATTAGGGGATCTAGTGAAATGAATGCAGAGTTTCCTTCAATCGTTTCTTTTAATAAAAAGAGAACGCTTCCAGAACAAATGGAAGACATTGAACGGCAATTTATATTGTCTGCGGTTGAAGAGAACGATGGGCAAATTTCCGCAGCAGCCAGAGAGCTGGGAATTTCAAGACAGCGGCTATTTTACAAGATAAATAAGTATCATGAACAAATGAATAAGTCATCAGAAGAAATTAAGCAAAAAAAGGAAGAATTATTTTAATTCTTCTTTTTTTTCGTTTTCATATGTTTTTGGCAATCCTCAAAGTTTGTAAAAGTATTTTTTCAAAGCGAAAAATTTTTTTACAAAATATATCAAAAAGATATGTAGAAATTGAAAAAAAGCCCATATATAGTTGGCATGTTACTTGCATTAATTTATTAAAGAATTAACTTTTAAAAAGGAGTGGCATAGATGGATTTTCATCCGTTATTAGAAGGTGCAATAGAGTTACATTGCCATACGTATCCTAGTATTTTCCCAAGAAAGCAGACTGATTGGGAATTTATAGAAGACTTAAAAAAAGCTAAAATGGCAGGTGCCGTATTAAAAGCACATGAGGCATCAACTGTGGACCGCACGACATTAATCCGTTTAAAAGAGCCAGAACTTCATGTTTACGGTGGACTTGTTTTAAATGAATTTACAGGTGGCTTATCACCCAAAGCGGTTGATGCAGCAATAAGGCAAGGTGCCAAAATAATTTGGATGCCGACTATTTCAGCAAATCAGCATTGTTGTAATTTTGCCAAAAAAAAGACCCGCTTTTTCAATAGTGAACGAAGCCTGCCCATTGAAGAAGGTTTAACTATTTTGGATGAGAATAGACAGATAAAACCAGAAGTCATTGAAATTCTGGAACTTATCAGTGAAGCAAATATCACCCTTGCAACAGGTCATCTATCGGAAGAAGAAGTCTCTGTGTTAATTGACGCAGCCAATGAACATCATATCGACAAGATCTTAATTCAGCATGCAGATCTAGGCATTGCCCCAGTATCAATAGAAAAGCAAAAAGAGTTTGCCAAAAAAGGCGCTATAATCGAGAAATGCTATTTAGCCTGCGGTGAGGATTTTCAAGATTTAACGATAACACAAATGGCTAAGTCAATACGGGAAATTGGTCCAGCGTCATGTGTGCTTGTAACAGATTATGGCCAAGAACACAATATTCCGCCAATAGAAGCATTAAGTCGCTTTGTCAGTGCAATGATCGAAGAAGGTATAACAGAAACCGAGATTGAAAGGATGATCATTCATAATCCAAAGCAGCTTTTAGATATTGAAAAGTGAGGATGACAAGTGATGAAAGAGCAGCTATTAAGGCTTATATATACCATCGTTCCAAAAGAAAGGGTACTGACAGATTTAGCAGAGCTTTATTCTTATAGCTTTGATGCATCATTCGGTGAATACTTGCCGGAAATCGTTATTCAACCAAAAAATAAAGTAGAAGTTGCTGACTTGGTCAAGCTTGCAAACGAATTTAAAATTCCTGTTTATCCTAGAGGAGCGGCTACCTCCTTAAGCGGGGGTTCCCTTGCTGTTGAAGGGGGCATGATTCTAGATATGTCACAATTTGAAAAAAAACTTGTGATTGACCGTGAAAATTTACTGGCAATCTCCTCACCAAGTGTAATTACAAGTGACATACAACAAAAGGCAGAAGAGGTAGGCTTATTTTATCCACCGGACCCAAGCAGTTCCCATGTTTCAACAATTGGAGGGAATTTGTTGGAAAATTCAAGTGGTCCAAAGGGCTTGAAATATGGTACTACGAAGGAATATGTAATTGGTTTAGAAGTTGTTACACCAACTGGAGAAATTATTCGTACAGGAGGTCGAACGGTTAAAAATGTGACTGGCTACGATTTAACAAGACTCATAGTTGGTTCGGAAGGTACACTGGGAATTGTAACAGAAGCCATTTTGCGTCTAATACCAAAGCCGCTTGCAAGAAAAACACTTTTAGCTTCATTTGTAAGAATTGCTGATTCAGGGCATGCCATAACAAAAATATTATCAAATGGAATATTACCAAGTGCGATGGAATTAATGGATAATGCATGTATTCGTGCGGTTGAAAATTACTCACCAGCAGGTTTGCCCATTGAGGCGGAAGCCATCGTCATTATTGAAGTGGACGGCCATCCTGCGGCAATCGATGAAGAAATAAAAAAATGTGAAGATATCTGTCTTTTACAAGGGGCGACTAGTGTCAAAGTGGCGAAAACAGATGCTGAGCGTGATGAGATTTGGAAAGCTCGTAAAATGGTTTCTCCAGCTATTACACAAATGGGACCAACCAAAATTTCTGAAGATGCGACAGTACCAAGAAGCCAAATCCCTGAGATGATTGAAAAGCTTTATCAAATTCGTGAGAAATATCAGTTGAACCTGGTTGTTTTTGGTCACGCGGGGGACGGTAACCTCCATCCCAATATTATTACCGACAAGAGAAATATCGAAGAAATGAAACGTGTCGAAGATGCAGTCAGTGAAATTTTTGAAGCTGCCATCGAACTTGGCGGTACGCTTTCAGGGGAACATGGGATTGGGATATTAAAATCTCCTTATATGGAATTGGAGCTTGGATTAGATGGACTGCAAATGATGAAAAAAATTAAAGATGCATGGGATCCAAACTCTATATTAAACCCAGGAAAAATATTTCCACAGCCTGGAAAACTAAAGGTGGAATTAACATGAATAAAGCACCTCACGAAAAGGAATTAGCAATTACAGATAAGTTTACTCAAAAATTGCGTGATCTTTCGTATGAAGCAACCAATCAATGTGTGCAATGCGGATATTGTCTTCCTGCTTGTCCAACCTATGAATCTATGGGGAAAGAATCACAATCACCTCGCGGACGAATTAACCTGGTTAAAATGGCTGCAGAGGGAAAAATCGATCTTCAAAAAGATCTAGCTGAGCCAATTGACCTTTGTCTTGGTTGCAGAGCCTGTGAAGTAGCGTGCCCGGTTAATGTACCATACGGACAAATTTATGAGGTAGCTAAAGAAGTCATTACAGAACATCAAAAGCATGAACATCATAAAAAGCAAAAAAATAAACCTAAGATTCAAACAAAAGTGGTCGATTTTACGCTGACCAGTTTATTTCCGCATCGCAATCGTCTTCGTACATTAGGCAATCTAACGTGGCTATATCAAAAAACAAAAATAAATAAAGTGGTGCAAAAAACAAAAATGATTAACAAAGTGTCAGAGCCCATGGGACAGTTTGAAAAGATCCTGCCGGAGATCGAAGCACCAATCAAACGATATAAATACGGACAAAAATTTCCAGCATTAGGCGAGACAAAAGCAGTAATTGCCTTTTTCCCGGGATGCATCATGGACGCTATCATGTCAAAGATTAATAGGCTAACAATTGAACTGCTTCAAGTAATTGGCTGTGAAGTGATTATTCCGAAAAATCAAAAATGTTGCGGTGCACTTCATTCCCATCAAGGAATGAAGGATGGGGCTGTAAAACTCGCAAAAGCCAATATAGAAGCATTTGAAGCATCCGGTGCTGATTATTATGTCAATAACGCTGGGGGCTGCGGAGCGATGCTTAGTGAGTATAATCACTTATTTAACCATGATTCAGAATGGAAAAAGCGCAGTGAAGCATTTGTTAGGAAATCAAAAGATATTACCGAAATTCTGGTGAAATTTGGTCCTCTCCCGTTTAAAAAAGAATGGGTTGGTATTATTACGTATCAAGATTCTTGCCATTTGAGAAATGTCCAGGGAGTATTTCAAGAACCTAGGAAGCTTCTTAGATCCATACCAGGGGCAAGTTATATGGAGATGGAGGGAAGTGACCGTTGCTGTGCATCTGGCGGTATTTATAATTTAATGAATTTTGATGAATCGATGAAAATATTAGACGAAAAGATGTATATGGCGGGAAAAACAAATGCAAAAACAATAGTTACAACAAATCCGGGGTGCCTGCTCCAAATGAAGCTAGGTGTAGAGAGAAGCGGTACAAGAAATGTGGATGCTAAACACATTGTGGAAATTTTAGCAGAAGCTTGTTTAATTAAGTAGGAAAACATTAATAGAAGTGACATTAGACCATATTAAGAAGCAATTTATTTTTACAACTAAATAAAAAAGTGACCTGAACTATGCAAGACTATTAAGTCATAATCGAATCATTTAAATTAAAGGAGGGTAAAAAAGTGGATTTATTGGACTTTATCGGGTCGAACTGGGGAGAGCTTTTAGCAATGACATGGGAGCACATCCAATTAGTTGGATTAGCAGTTGGTGTAGCCATATTACTCGGTGTTCCATTTGGAGTTTATATTACACAGCATGAAAAGTTATCAAATCTTGTACTGGCAGTAGCAGGCATTATTATGACGATACCAAGTATTGCACTGTTCGGTATCATGATTCCGATTTTATCTATCATTAATCAAGGGATTGGGTTTTTACCAGCGTTTATCGCATTGGTCTTGTACTCGCAGCTTCCAATCATCCGTAATACATTCATCGCTGTTAAAAATGTAGATCCCAATATGCGCGACGCTGCAATAGGAATGGGAATGACGGCATGGCAACGTCTTTTAAAAGTTGAAATCCCAATTGCCCTTCCAGTAATTATGGCAGGAATTAGAATGGCCGTTGTATTAACGATTGGAATTGGGGCAATTGCTGCCTATATCGGTGCTGGTGGACTTGGGGTATATATCGCAAGAGGAATATCCACAAGTTACACAGAGATGGTTCAAGCTGGAGCCATTGCCGTTTCAATATTAGCGATCGCTGCTGACTATTTACTAGGTCAGGTACAAAAACGGGTTTCGCCCAAAAAAGCTCATATAGGATAAGGAAGGGGATGACTTATGATTACATTTAAAAATGTGTCGAAGGTATACAAAAGCTCTGGAAAATCGGTGAAGGCAGTAGATAATGTAAATATGACAATTGAAAAAGGAGAAATTTGTGTATTTCTTGGTCCCTCAGGTTGTGGGAAAACAACTCTTTTACGAATGGTTAATCGTTTGGTTTCTATCACAGAGGGGACTATTGAAGTCGGAGGAAAAGATATTTACTCATTGGATCCAATCGAATTGAGACGTTCAATCGGTTATGTAATTCAACAAAATGGTTTGTTTCCGAATATGACAATTGAACAAAACATTAATGTTGTACCAAAGATGCTGGATTGGAACGAAGGGGAAATGAAAAAACGATACAAAGAATTAATGGAGATGATGGGGTTAAACCATGAGGAATACCGAAAGCGTTATCCTTGGGAATTATCAGGCGGACAGCAACAGCGTATTGGAGTGGCAAGGGCGATGGCGGCAGACCCGCCAGTTATGTTGATGGATGAACCATTTGGGGCACTAGATCCGATTATTCGCGATCGGTTGCAAAAGGAATTTTTACGAATTCAAAAAGACGTAAAGAAAACGATCTTATTTATTAGTCACGATATTGATGAGGCTTTGTGTCTTGGGGATAAAATTGCTATATTTAACGATGGCCAAATCATGCAGTATGGAACACCGGATGAGATTTTGTCTAATCCAAAAAATGATTTTGTGAACAACTTTATTGGAAGTGATCGTGAAATTAAACGTTTACAACTATTAACGGTCAGGGATCTATTAAATAAAGCGAAAAAGGTAAATCGAAAAATGAATATAAAAATTGAATCTAGCGAATATGTGGTTAATATTGATGCAGATCTTCGAACAGCACTGTCTCTATTATTATCATCACCAAAAGGGGAAGCTGTGATTTTGGATCATAAAGGACAGCCAAGCGGAGTATTAAGCATTGGTGACTTTGAAGTTTTGACAGGTGTTCACCCTTCGAAGTTAAAGTCAATAATTCAATAAGGTGGGTGTCTTAATGAAGGAAATAAACAAGATAGAAATATTGATTCGCGCTTTGTTAATGTTGATTATTGTTGCACTGCTAGCTTATGCTCTCCAATCAGGTGCATTTCAATATATAAAAGATAACTCTGGTGAACTTCTTCATTTAGCTGGACAGCACATGAAATTGGTGGCGCTTTCATCCCTGGCAGCCATTCTTGTGGCCGTGCCTCTTGGGATTTTTATTACGAGACCTCAGTTTAAAAAATTTGAATTTATTGTAGTTAATTTTGCGAATATCGGACAAACGGTGCCAAGTATAGCCATTTTAGCGCTTGTCATGAGTTATCTAGGTTTAGGCTGGCAAACCGCGGTATTTGCGCTGTGGTTCAGCTCACTTCTTCCAATTTTACGGAATACGATTGCTGGAATTCAATCGGTTCCTCCATCGATCATTGATGCTGGAACAGGAATGGGTATGACGCAAAAACTCATTCTTTTCAAGCTTGAACTCCCTAATGCGTCATATGCAATTCTTGCAGGCATTCGGACCGCAACCGTTATTAATGTGGGATCAGCCGCACTTGCTTTCTTAATTGGAGGAGGTGGGTTAGGTGACCTTATATTCACCGGAATCTCACTTTACGATCCAGGCATTATGCTCGCAGGTGCCATGCCCGTTATCTTTTTGGCCATTGCTATTGATTTCTTATTAGGGAAAATTGAAGTAGCCACTACTCCGAGAGGATTGCAAAGAAAAGCTGATTTTATTTAAGACAATAAAGGGGGAAGTAAAAATGAGAAAGTTTAGCATGTTATTTTGTGTCGCACTTCTTGCCTGTATGCTTACAGCATGCAGTTCTTCGGAGTCTAATGCCGGTTCAAATGAAAATAAAGGGAAAATTACAGTGGGAGGAAAGGATTTTACTGAACAGCACATTTTGACACAAATTACTTCTATTTATTTGAAAGAAAAAGGATACAAAGTCGATGAAGCAAGTAGTATGGGCAGTACAGTGGCACGTTCCGCGCTTGAAAATGGTCAGCTCGATGTGTACTGGGAGTATACGGGTACAGCACTTATGGTTTATTTAAAGGAACCTGTTGAAACTGATCCCGAAAAGGCATATGAAAAAGTAAAAGAAATCGACAAAAAGAATAAACTTGAATGGTTAAATAAATCCGAATTTAATAACACATATGCTATTTTAATGCGCGAAGATTATGCTAAAGAGTTAGGAATCAAATCCATATCGGATCTAGCTGATATTGTAAATCAAGATTCTAGTAAATTAAAATTTGGATCGAACTCTGAGTTCTATGCGAGAAAAGATGGAATGAAAGGTTTGGAGAAAAAATATAATTTCTCTTTACCAGCTAAAAATGTTGTCAAAATGGATACAGGACTTCTATATAACTCTTTAAAAGAAGGCCAGGTTGATGTAGCGGTAGGTTTTGCGACAGATGGACGCATTGAAGGTTTTAAACTTGTTGTGTTAGAAGATGATAGTCAGTTTTTTCCGGCATATAATGGAGCACCTGTCATTCGTCAAGAAGTATTAAAGAAAAATCCGGAATTAAGAGATCTTCTTAATGCACTTTCAGATAAGTTAGATTCAGATACAATGAAGAATTTAAATTATCGTGTTGATATTAAGCATGAAGATATTAATGAAGTGGCTAAAACATGGCTGGATGAACAGGGAATGCTAGATTGAGATGAAAGCTAATAATTCGCTCATCACCTATATTGAATCTGAGTCGATTCAGAGTTTAGACAGTGGCACACTAACATCACTCAAAGAAGCTTTAGCAGACATTATCGCTTGTACCATTGCAGGCCGCAATACGAAAGCGGCAGAGATTGCAAAAGCATTTGCAGTTTCGCAGTGGGGGATGGGAAACAGTTCGCTTTTCCTGTTCCCAGAAAGATTAACGCCTGCCGGAGCAGCTTTTGTTAATGCGACATTGGCAAATGCCCTCGATTTAGATGATGGACATCGCCTCACAAAAGGACATCCCGGGGCAGTTATTTTTCCCGCGGTGATCGCCGTTGCAGAGGATCATAATATAAGTGGAGCAGAATTTTTGACGGCACTTCTTATAGGCTATGAAGTGGGGATCCGTGCAGGTATTGTTGCACACCTGACCCGGCTAGATTATCACTGCACCGGTTCATGGGGAGCTGTTGGAGCTGCCGCAGGTGTATCGTACATTTTAGGACTTAAGGGAGGAACAATTGAGCACGCACTGGGCAATGCAGAATATTTTGGTGCTTATTCTCCTATGATGCGCTGCATCGAACATCCTTCCATGTTAAAAGACGGGATTAATTGGGGGTGTATGGCCGGGGTCAGTGCTGCCCATTTGGCAAAAGCAGGCTATACAGGGATTCCATCATTATTTACAACAGAAGAAGCTGAGGGGCTTATAGACGATTTAGGAAAAAATTATCGAGTAAATGAACTGTATTATAAGCCGCATGCATGCTGTCGGTGGGCACAGCCAGCTATTGAAGCAATCAGGGAAATTCAAAGCCGGCATATACTAATATCCCAAAATATAAAAAAAATAGTCATTCATACATTTACAGAATCTGCAGCATTATCGAAAGAATATCCAGAAAATACAGAGGAAGCACAGTATAATTTACTTTTTCCTGTTGCAGCATTTCTTTCTTACGGTGAAGTGGGACCAAAACAAGTACTAGAACATCTGAATGATACAATTATTCTTAGCATGATGGACAAGATTACAGTAGTAGTTGATCAAAAACTTAACGAAGCATTTCCTGAAAAGGCATTAAGTATGGTTAAAATAGTAATGCAGGATGGTAACACTTATCAATCCGATATTATACAAGCAAGAGGAGACTTTGATTATCCGTTAAACGTTGAAGAAAAAAAAGAGAAGTTTTTCTGGCTGACAACGCCAATTCTAGGAAAAGAATCTGCGAAGAGTTTATTAGAAACCATTCAAAGCCTTGAACATATGAAAAGTATTCGAGATCTTATACCTACCATAGAAGAATTGGGTAAATAAAAAAAGTAGTGCAAACCAAGGGATAGGTTTGCACTACTTTTTTTTTACTATAAGTGGTGGAGTCAGTAGGAACCTTCAAAAAAATAGTCATTATGAAATCAAGTTGATAATAGTAGTTGATGCCATCTTATATCCAATGGCAGGATAGACATTATCGGTTCAAGAGAAATTTACTAGAGGGAGATTAGTTTGGAAATTTCATAAGCTTTCAGAAACATCTATAACTAGACAAGTTTTTCATCCCCCCGGTTAAAACGAGTTTGAAGAATTCTCCTCAAATCTTGATGCTAAACAATATAAGTTAGTCTAGCTCTAGCTTGACAATATACCCCTATAGGTATAATATGAACTCACCAGTTAAGAAAACACAAATTCACGAGTAAAAAGCCCAAACTCACGAGTAAAAAGCCCAAACTCACGAGTAAAATACGATTTAATTGGCTAGGGGCACGATAAGATTGATTATGCCGACTAAAACGTTTTAATGAAGAAATCTTACTTGAAAACATTCATGTCATTGCTTCTAATAAACTGGAAGTGAGCTTGGGGCTGCACTTCTCTTTTTAACGGAAAAGAAGATTAGCTATTGTTGTAAATAGATGGGAGGCGGAGTATGGAGTTTGATAAAAGCAGCATTCATCGCTTGAAGCGGATTGAAGGACAAATCAAGGGTGTTCTTGGAATGATGGAGCAGGGAAAAGATTGCAGGGAAGTCGTCACTCAGTTGTCTGCTGTACGTAATGCCATCGATAGGACCATGGGTGTTATCGTAAGTGCCAATCTTGAGCAATGCGTTCGGGAAAACGTCGAGAAAGGAGAAGGCACTGATCATTTAGTCAAGGAAGCGGTTAATTTACTAATTAAAAGCAGGTAAAAGAATTTGACCTGACTAGTAGAAAAAGGAGTGTTTTTCATGTCTTATATTTTACAAGTGGATTTTAAAATGGAGGGGCCATTTGGTCACGAAATGGTAAAAGAATTTACTGTTTTAGCAAAAAGCATTAATGATGAAGAAGGATTGATCTGGAAGATTTGGACCGAAGACAGTGAGGCAAAGGAAGCTGGTGGCATTTATCTGTTTGAAACGAAGGAATCCGCATGTAAGTACTTGTCAATGCACACAGCACGGTTAAAAGGGTTTGGTATAGAGAAGGTTAATGGAAAAATATTCGAAGTGAATGAAATTTTGTCTTCTATTAATCATGGACCAATTAAATAAAGAAAACCCTATTCCATTCATTTTTTAGTGAAGTGGGTTGACGAACTATATTTTTTAGCATAATATATACCCCGTAGGGTATCCGAGAATAAATCAGGGGGAAAACATAAATGACTGAAAAGAAAAGAACGACGATCATTTTATTTAGTGGTGATTATGATAAGGCAATGGCTGCTTATATCATAGCAAATGGGGCGGCGGCTTACGATCATGAAGTGACTATCTTCCATACATTCTGGGGATTGAATGCTTTAAGGAAGGATGATCCGATTTCATTAAAAAAAGGATTTCTTGAAAAAATGTTTGCAAAAATGATGCCTCGTGGTTCTGATAAAATGGGTCTATCAAACATGAACTTTGCAGGGATGGGACCTAAAATGATCAAACATGTAATGAAAAAGCATAACGCCATGTCACTCCCAAATTTAATTGAGTTGGCCCAAGAACAGGAAATCAAACTTATAGCCTGTACGATGACAATGGATTTATTGGGTTTACAGCAAGAGGAATTATTGGATGGAATTGAGTATGCAGGTGTTGCAGCTTATTTAGCTGAAGCAGAGGATGGAAATGTAAACTTATTTATATAAATGGGGGTTTCAAATGGGAACTATATTTAATCTCATCATATTAGGTTTCATCGTTTGGTTTTTATATCAGCGCTTTGTCCCGGCAAAGGGGATAAAAAATATAAATGCGCTTGAGTTAAAAGCTGTGTTGAATAATAAAGGAAATAAGCAATTCATTGATGTCCGTACTCCTAATGAATATAGGGGCAATCACATTAAGGACTTTAAAAATATACCTCTAAACGAACTTGGCAAAAGGGCACTTGAACTTTCAAAAGATAAAGAAGTGGTTGTAATCTGCCAAAGCGGGATGAGGAGCAGTAATGCGAGTAAAGCATTGAAGAAACTCGGGTTTAATGAAGTCACCAACGTAAAAGGCGGCATGAGTTCTTGGCGCGAATAAAAGGAGGATCTTAAAAAAATGAAAGAAATTTTACCGAATGAAGTGAACGCATTATTGAAGGGAAACTCGCCAGTCCATATTATTGATGTGCGGGAGGTGGATGAAGTAAAGGCAGGGAAAATACCAAATGCTTTGAATATCCCGTTGGGTCTGGTGGAATTTAGAATGCAGGATCTGGATAAATCAAAAGAATATATCATCGTCTGCCGTTCAGGGGGCAGAAGTTCAAGGGCAGCACAGTTACTTGAGGATCATGGATATAAGGTGTTGAACATGATGGGTGGTATGAATGAATGGGAAGGTCCCACAGAATAATTTCATATCCGATTATACCCCCATCCCTATAAAAAGTACAAGGAGGAAATAAAATGATTAAAACAAATTCCGTTTTGGATGCTAAAGGTTTAGCCTGTCCAATGCCAATCGTAAAAACGAAAAAAGCCATGAATGGCCTGGAAGCGGGGGAAGTACTCGAAGTTCAAGCAACTGATAAAGGGTCAACCGCCGACATGAAAGCCTGGGCGGAAAGTTCAGGTCACCAATATTTGGGTACGGTTGAAGAAGGAACAACACTAAAACATTATCTTCGGAAAGCAATCGGAGAAGAAACAGCAGTGAAGAAGCATGAAAAAATCATTTCAAATGAAGAACTTCTTCAACTAATGCAAGAAAACAGAAATATGATCATCCTGGATGTACGAGAATCGGCAGAGTATGCTTTTAATCATATTCCAGCAGCTAGATCCCTTCCAATGGGTGAATTGGAACAACATATGGATGAACTTGATAAAGAGTCACAGATTTTCGTGGTTTGCCGTACAGGCAGCCGAAGTGATCTTGCTGCACAAAAACTGACGGCGGCAGGATTTGAACAGGTATTCAATGTTGTACCCGGCATGAGCCAATGGAACGGTCCTTCACAAAAATCCGTGAATGAATAAAAAGTATAAAGGGTTTAACATCATAACGGCAGTAGCAACAGATCAAGAAGTGGCGATTTGCTTTAATTTCGAAGGTATTAGAAAGGCAAATGTTTCTTCCATTTCAGATTTAGTTTCCATTGCACAGGAAATGAACGTATAGTTGTCAAAAGACCAAGGCCGTATTGGGCATGGAAAAAGAAGCTTTCGTTGACCGTATCTAAGTAGGTGGAGCGGTCACATTTTTGGAGTTCGCTAAGAATGCTGATGTTACATTAACCTTTTAATGAAGGAAAAATTTTTGACATCATTGATACTATGGGGGGTATATAAAATGGCGTTTAAGCAAATTACAGCCGCTGAGGTTTCAAAGAAAGTAATCAATAAAACCGACTTATTTATTTTGGATGTTCGAAATGAAAGTGACTACCATGATTGGAAAATTGAAGGGGAGAATTTTGAATTCCTTAATATCCCTTACTTTGATCTACTGGATGGCGTGGAAGAAATAATCGATCAAATCCCGGCCAATAAAGAAATCCTGGTAGTATGTGCAAAGGAAGGCTCTTCCGTTATGGTAGCTGAAATGTTATCTGAAGCTGGATTGGACGTTTCTTATTTAAAGGGCGGCATGAAAGCATGGAGTGAACACTTGGAACCTGTGAAAATCGGTGAATTGATCAATGGCGGCGGAATTTACCAATTTGTTCGACTAGGTAAAGGCTGTCTATCTTACATGGTCGTTACCAATGGTGAAGCAGCCATTATCGATTCTACTCGAATGATTGATGCCTACCTTGATTTCGCCGATGATATCGGGGTGAAAATTACACATGTTCTGGATACACACTTACATGCCGATCATATTTCAGGTGGAAGACGAATAGCGGAAGTAACAAATGCAACTTACTGGCTGCCGCCAAAAGATGCGGCTGAAGTAACCTTTGAATATCAGCCATTAGAAAGCGGGAAAGTGATAACGATTGGTCATACTTCGATTGATATTCAAGCAATATATTCCCCGGGCCATACCATTGGTTCGACTTCATTTGTGGTCGATCAAAAATACTTGTTAAGCGGGGATATACTATTCATCGATTCGATTGGCAGACCGGACCTAGCTGGATTGGCTGAGGATTGGGTAGGCGACTTGAGAGAAACACTGTATACACGTTATAGAGGATTATCAGACGAGTTAATCGTATTGCCATCACATTTCATGATCGTTGATGAATTGAATGAAGATGGAAGTGTCGCTAAAAAGTTGGGTGCGCTGTTTGCTGAAAATCATGGATTGAACATTGTAGATGAAACGGAATTCAGAGAGCTGGTAACAGGTAATTTACCGCCTCAGCCAAACGCTTATCAAGAAATTCGCGAAACCAATATGGGGAAAATCGAGCCTGATGATGAAAAACAGCGTGAAATGGAAATCGGGCCAAATCGCTGTGCGGTTCGTTAATACCGATAAAAAGCCAAGAAAATAGGAGGAATGAAATATGCATTCAGATAAAGTGTTAAATGCTAAGGGACTAGCTTGTCCAATGCCGATCGTTAAAACGAGAAAAGCGATGAATGATTTGCAAACCGGGCAAGTGCTGGAAATACATGTAACCGATAAAGGAGCTAAAGCAGACTTAGCCGCTTGGTCAAAATCCGGTGGCCATGAACTGGTGGAAACGGCAGAAGAAAATGATATACTGAAATTTTGGATTAGAAAAGGCTGATAAAAGAAGGGAACCATTAGGGTTCCCTTCTTTTAAGGGAGGCACTTACAATGGATATCACCTTTATCATTACCATCTTTTTGATTGGTTTTATAGGTTCATACGTTTCAGGGATGCTCGGCATCGGCGGTTCGATAATAAATTATCCAATGCTGCTGTTTATTCCCCCAATCTTCGGTTTAGCGGCATTTAGTGCACATAATGTGACAGGTATAAGTGCTGTACAAGTCTTATTCGCTTCCATCGGAGGAATATGGAGCTATCGTAAGAGCGGACATTTAAATAAAACGCTGATTCTCTATATGGGGATCAGTGTGTTGATCGGAAGCGTGGTTGGAAGTTTTGGATCACAATCGATGTCGGAAAACGGAGTGAATATCGTCTATGGCATTTTGGCGTTGATAGCGGCTGTCATGATGTTCATTCCGAAGAAAGGGATAGATGACATTCCTTTGGATCAAGTTACCTTCAACAAATGGCTTGCGGCCATTCTTGCCTTAATCGTAGGTTTAGGTGCCGGGATAGTCGGTGCCGGAGGAGGCTTTCTATTAGTTCCGATCATGCTTATCGTTTTAAGAATACCAACCAGGGTCACGATTGCGTCTTCATTAGCTATCACATTCATTTCATCCATTGGTGCAACAGCAGGGAAAATCTCAACGGGACAAGTTGACTTCTATCCGGCATTGATAATGGTGGGAGCGAGTTTAATAGCATCTCCGCTTGGGGCGATGGCCGGTAAAAATATGAATGTAAAAGTGCTGCAAGTTATACTGGCTTTATTGATTTTAGCGACGGCTGTGAAAACTTGGGTGGGGATAATGTCTTGAGTTTTGACACGGAAGGAAGCAGTTGTGAAAATTATATTAGAATTCTAAAAAGAGTCCCATCGTTAAAGAATTGTTCTCAATAGGCCACAATAATAGTTCCTTTTCCTCCATCACTTTTTTCTTATTATCTGTACCAGATAAGTAAATGGGACTTCTGTTAATAGAAAAAGCTGACTGTTGAAAGTCAGCTTTTTCTTATTGTGGCCGTTGACAAATAATTAAAAAATTACCGCTAAGATAAACCAAACAATCATCAATAATTGAATTAATACTTTGGCTAAGCTGCCGCCTAAAAAACCGATGATAGTTGCAAACCCAACTTTAGTAGCCTTCATTATATCTTTTTGAATGATTAATTCCGAAACGAGGACTGCTAAAAATGGTACGAGAATTATTCCAAAAGGAGGAAAGACAAATGAACCAACAATCGTGGCAATAGCTGCTATTGTCTCGGATGTTTTTGATCCCCCATACTTTTTAACAAAATAACTATTTGCGATAATGTCGGCCGCGATTAATACACCGCTCAACACAACCATACTGATCCAGAACCATAACGATAACTCATCAGAATTAATGAGGAATTGATAAACTGCAAATCCTCCCCAAATAGCAACAACCGAAGGAATAATAGGATAGACAATTCCTACAAAACTTAAAGCAAATAAGACGATCGTTAAACCCCACCATAAAATATCCAATAAAACTCCACCTTTTCATACTTACTTATCATATATCTATTAAATTATATTTCTATTTAGGGACAAAAACCATTTATTCTTTTTTTGTATATTCGATTCCCTCACAGGTCATCAAATACCAAAGAATCAAATCTTGATATCACAGAGGTTTGGGCGTTTTTTTATTTTGTCTAACGGGATGCGTTTAGATAAACGTTAATCTAACGGGTGTGTTCGTATTATAAGGTTAGCCAGTTTTTACTGGTTGACCTTATTTTAATAGAATCTATTATATCAGTAGCCAGGGTAGGACGTACGGGTGTGTGGAACTTGATCCCGTGAACTAAACTGTCCGCCCCCTACTTGTAGAAACATGTTTGAGGCTGGTTGGGACGTAGATCTCGTATAACAAGCGAAGCTATGATACTGCATGGAGGACTATGGGTACTTGTTAGTAAGTAGAGGAGGGAAAAACAATGAATCCAGTTGTTGGTCTGGATGTGGCAAAAGGAGAGAGTCAAGTTGAGGCATTTTTAGATCAATCTAAACCGTATGGAAAGAGCTTTTCAATGAAGCATATCAAAGAGGAGTTAGATCATTTTTTAGAATTTCTAAAAAGAAATTGAAGAGGTGACAGGGCAGATGCCTATGGTCATTTTAGAATCTACAGGGCATTACCAATCTCCCGTTATTCAATACCTGGAGGAACAAGGGATTCTATATATCTAACTACATCCGATTATTTCTTATCAGGAAAAGAAGTTCAAGTTTACGGAAGGTAAAAACAGACGCTATCGATGCGTACAGTTGTGTGTGCTGTATTACAAAGAGGAATTAGAACCTCATAAAATGAGAGGAATTCAGCTATTAGACCTTCGGAATTTGTCCAGACAACAGGAAATCGTAACGAATATGTATGTGGAAGCTAAACTTCAGTTTCACACCATTTTAGATCAAGTGTTTCCTGAATAACGGAATGTTTTTGGGGATCTATTTTCGAAGGTTTCTTTATTGATGTTAAAGGAACATCCTACTTCAGAGGCGGTATTAACGGCCGGAAAAAATAGACTAGCAGAGAGTGTAATAGAGTTCTGTTCTAGCAGATCGGGTGAATGGGCATGGGAAAAAGCAAAAAAAATAATGGAATCCGCATCTCGAAATTAATTTCAAAAAAACGTGAATCAAAGTCACATAATCAATCTTCGTTTGTATATTGAGTTGCTTTTTCATTACCAGGGACACCTTTCTGATTTGGAAGATCGCATAGTGGCCATGGCAAATGAAATGGAAGAATATAAGATCATCCAATGGATTCCCGGTATAGGAGAAAAAATCGCAGCAACGATTATCTCTGAAATTGGTGAAATCGATCAGTTTAGTCATCCGAAAAAATTGGTTGCCTTCGCTGGAGTAAATCCAAGTGTTCACTCATCGGTAAATTTACGGCAACCATTAATCGTATTACAAAAAGAGGTTCGAGCAGACTACGTCATTCTCTGTATCGCCGTACTATGTAAGAAGATTCAAGGAACAAAAAGCTTAAAGCATTCTATGATAAGAAAAAATCAGAAGGAAAACCTGCTAAACTGTCAACCGTTGCCTGTATGAATAAGTTGCTTCAATGGATATACGCTCTATTAAAGAGAAAAGAAATGTTCCTAGATTTAGCCTAATTAATGGTTTTGTGAAACAGAGAAAAATCCTTCCAAAAGGGTTTTGAAGGGTTATTTGGCATGGCCAAAAATAGTATATCATAAGGGAAATGGAAATTTTAGAGAAAGATATTGACATCCGCTGGTTTAGCTGAAGATAAAAGCTGTCATTAAGGCAGCTTTTTCTAATAGGGGCAGATTGTAAAGAGTAATATATACTAAGATAAAGGTAAAATGAAAAAGTAGAAGGAAAAATCGATATTTTACCTTTTATAGGTAGTTATTGGTTCTGGATGATTATTTCATCGGAAGTGGTGTATTACTCATTTATATATACAACTGGAAATTCAGGATTAGGTAAGTCTTTCAGTTACTTGTTTACTTAGGGATAGTATAAATGGATAATGCAATTACTTTTATTTTTACATTTTTAGTAGTTTTCTAGAACACTCAATTAAGGAAAATTCTTCGTTAGGACTTGTTAACAAGTATAGGAGCCATTATTTTTCATTTGACAAAGAGTTAAAATTAAATTAGGCTACCCTCATTCTCTTTTCGGTGGAAGGTAGCCTAATAGAAATAGATTATTCAATAAAACCCATGAAAGTCGTTTCCTCCGTTAGCTGGAATCTAGTTTCTTTACGATGAGAGGTATCAATGTCTTTGATCGTTGCAAATGAACATCCAAAAGTTTAAGAGCCAATTGTTTATCTTTATCCTTCAAAGATTCAATGATTAGTGTATGTTCTTGGATGGTTTGATCTTTTTCATGTTGAGTCAAATTTGTTGGAGATACATTTGAGAAATATTGACCAATGATATCCACTAATTGAGTGAATAGCTCATTCTTAGTAGCAGAAATTAACCCTCTGTGGAATTCAATATCGTATTCTTTAAACTTTTCTAGATCCTCTGTTTCACTCATTAATTTTATATTGTTTTCTAGTTCAACCAAATGGTCACGATTCGTTTTTGCAATAAGATGTTCAATAGCTGTTTTTTCTAATATAAGTCTAAGTTCAAAAAGTTCCTCGATTTTTTTATCTTTCATTTGCCAAAAAAAGAGCAAGTTGTTAAAAATCGTACTCGAATCATCTGCATTTACAAAGGCACCTTCTCCATGCTTGATTGTAAGAATTCCAGATGCCTCCAAAGAATGTAACGCTTCTCTGATAATTACCCTGCTCACATCCAGCATACTTGCAAGTTCTCTTTCTGAAGGGAGCTTATCGCCTGTAGACAAATTGTTACTCATAATATATTCTCTCAAATTATCTCTAACTATTTTACTTAATGTATATCTTTCTTTATCTTCAATAGGTTTCATTGCTCTCACCGACTTTTTATAAGAAATATAGATTAAATCCTTGGTATAAGGATCTCTGACTTTATGACTTTTAAACGGTTAATAATTAAATAAATATATTGCTTAAGAAGCGAAAAGACATGTTCAGTTCTTCAATAAAATGGTTTAAGAAAATACGATTATTTGTTAAATGTTTTTTCATTCTTCAAGTAAGTTATACAATTTGCTTAAATGTACCTTCATGTTTTGTTTTGCTGTTTCTGCATCTTTATTAATCAAGGCATCTATCACTAATTTATGTTCTTTATATGCAGTCATAAATTCCTCGAGGCCTATAATTTCCTCAAGTTGATTTAACTGAAAATATTCGTTGATGATAGAAGAGAGCTGAATGAAAGTCTCGTTGCCAGTAGCATGGAATAAAGTTTGATGGAAAAATAAGTCTTCATTTTTTGCTTTTTCTCCTTTTTTGACTTTTTCAAGAATAGTATCATTCCAATATGACATTTGGTTAATCTTATCCAATTGATAATGAGTAATAGCAAGATCAATAGCGCCTAATTCCAGAACAATTCGTGTATCTATTAACTCTTTGAATTTTGTCTTATCGAATTTTAGAAAGGGTGATATTTTTTTAAATAAGTTTTGGAACTTTACTTCTTTTACAAATATACCAATCCCTTGTTTAATTTCAATAATACCTTGTGACTGAAGGGCCTTTAATGACTCTCTTACGATGGTTCTGCTAACTCCAAGCATTTCAATAATTTCCTTTTCTGTTGGCAAGCGATCACCGGGCTGACAATTATTCTCTGAAATGAAGGTCCTAATACGTTCACTGGCAATTTCCGATAAAGTTCGTTTTCTCTGAATCATTCTTTTTCTTACCTCACAAATTTGATTTGTATTTAGATACATTTTAAACTGCCATTTGCATAAAACACAATAAATGTATAATTTCTTCCGATTTTGCTATTCTACTACTTATTAAATATTCAGATATTTAATAAAAAAACGTTGACAACGGAAGATAATATGGGTAATTTTATTATTAAATATAAATATTGGTAGTACCATCATATGATATAAACCATGATTTTTCAACTGGTAGGACCATACTATCTCAATAAGAAAAGGGATGATTTTATGACTTTATCGAATTTAGACAAGTTTAAAGGTGTATTTGTGGCAATGTATTCTGCCTATGATGAGGCTGGTGAGGTTTGTGAAAGAAGTGTGAAAAAACTTGCGAGTTACTACGTCAATTCTGGGGTGAAAGGATTATATGTTGGAGGGAGTTCGGGGGAAGGCATCCTTCAAACAAGTGAAGAGAGAAAGAAAGTAGTAGAGGCAGTTATGGAGGAAGTAGGGCAGGAGCTAACGATTATCGTCCATGTAGGTGCTAACTCAACAAGAGAAAGTGCAGAACTGGCAATTCATGCAGAAAAATGTGGTGCAGATGCTATTTCTGCGGTTCCAGCCATTTACTATCGATTATCTGAAAAATCTGTAGAAAGACATTGGCAGGAGATGATCGATAGCTCGTCATTACCCTTCATCATTTATAACATTCCTCAAACAACAGGATTTAACTTAACACAGTCTTTATTTAAGAAAATGGCAGCACAAGAGAAAGTGATTGGAATTAAAATGTCGGGTGAAAGTGTTTTTGAACTCCAACAATTTAAAGCAAATGCTGGAAAAGAGTTTCTAGTTTATAACGGGCCTGATGAGCAATTTTTAGGTGGGAGAACGATGGGAGCCGATGGAGGAATTGGAGGAACTTATGGAGTAATGCCTGAATTGTTTTGTGCTTTAAATAAATTGATAATCGAAAATAAGCTGAAAGATGCTCAAGAACTTCAATCTAAGATTAATAACATAATAAATAAATTACTTAGCTATCCTTCATTATACGGGGCTTGTAAATACATCTTATCGCTTAGAGGTATAAAAACAGGGGCTCCTAGACTGCCGCTATTACCAGTTATATCATTAAATCATCAATCCTTATCTGATTTGAATGATGAAATAATTGAATGCATACAAAAATATTCATTTGAAGTGGGGCGAGTTTAATTAGAAATTTTATAATCACTTTATTATCTATTTTAAGTGCCATCTTAATTGTCGGCTGTACACCTTCAAACAAGACGGATTCTGAATTAATGAATAATTCATCTGTAGCATCTTCAACTAGTGACGATTCATTAAATATTGCTACCATTGCGGCTGAAGGACTTGGTGATAAGTTACCACATTTGTGGTTAAACAGAGGGGATTTAAGCCAAAAGTTAATGTTCAGAAGTTTATTTTTGCCAGATGCAGACTTGAAGAATGAGAAACCCGATTTGGCTGAGAGTTACACTGTTTCGGATGATAAACTCACCTATAAAATTACAATGAAGGATGGAGTTAAGTGGCATGATGGACAAAACTTAACTGGTGAAGATGTTGAATGGAGTATCGGGATGGTTTTAAAGGCTTCCCAAGTCAATGCAATCTATACTAGTGCTTTCTCTTCCATTGAAGGAGCGGAAGCTTGGATAGCAAAGAAGAGTGATCATATTTCAGGGATTTCTGTTGATGGGAAAACTATTACTATTAAATTATCAAAACCAGTAGGTAACTTTATTCCCGTTCTCGGACAATTCGCTATTTATCCAGAGCATTTATTGAAAGATGAAAATCCATTGGAAATTCATAATTCAGATTTTTGGAAAAATCCGATTGGGAATGGAATGTATAAACTAGAAAAGCTAGAGCCAGGAAATTATGCTTCATTTGTTCCAGCAGAGACTTACGAAGGGAAAAAACCAAAAATTAAGAAAATAGTATTGACAACTGTTTCAGAACCAACGTCTGCTGCAAAAACAGGTAAATTAGATTTCTTTAATACAAATGTAGTTGAAATAATTGAAAGTATGAAATCGGTTGATAATTTCGCGGCGAATTCAATTGATATGCTTTTCTATCGTTATTTGGTAGTGAATATTCAAGATGCAGAGGGAAATAAGAATGAGGAAATGGCTGATAAAAGAGTTCGTGAAGCCCTTATGTATGGGATAGATAGAAAGATTTTAGCTGAAAAATTATATCCGAATTTAGCTACCTCTTTAAATACGGGAGTTCCGCAATCTTTTAAAGAGTATGATACAGAAGCTTCTGAATATGATTTTAATCCTAAGAAAGCCAAAAAACTCTTACAAGAAGCAAACTTTGATTTTAATAAAACAATTAAACTTCGTTATTATTACGAAGATCAAACTTCGATCAATTTTATGACAGCCGTTGCACAGTACCTGACTGAACTTGGAATGAAAGTCGAGGTATTAAAATTCCAAGGTGATGTTGCAAGTGAACTATATAAAATGAAAGATTATGATTTAGCACTAAAAGGTTTATCTTCATTTGGGTATGAAGAGTGGTACGGAGAGTATGAATCAAAAAATGCAAATTTTAAAAATGTTTTTGGTAGTGAAGGCACCTTCGACAATGCAGTTAATAGGTTAAAAGAAACTGAAGATATAAAGGAACGCCAAGAAATACTTTCAGAACTACAAAGTCTTGAGGTAGAACATCTTTATAAGCTCCCTTTATATACTATTAAAAGCTATTACTATGTAAATGAAGAAAAAGTTAAGACTTCAGGAATATACGGAAATCCTTGGTATAACTATGATATGAAATTCGAAGAATGGGAAATAAAATAAATTATTTAGAAATAATCGTTGATTCGGTTGGATTATGATTTGCGATTAGTCACTAAACAGATTTTAGGCGGTGAAGTAAATGTTAAAATTCATTATTAGGAAATCTTTAGTCACAATTCCGATGTTGATCTTAATTAGTTGCATTGTTTTTTTCGCTATTCAATTCTCACCGATAGATCCAATCAGTTATTCAGTATCCCCTGATGTAGCTGGAAATTCAGAAAATATTGAAGCACTCAGGGAACACTTGGGCTTGAATGATCCATTATACATTCAATATTTCCACTGGATCATTAATATTTTAAAAGGGGATTTTGGATACAGTATAATAACCGGTCAACCAATAGCGGAGATTTTAGCTTTAAGATTGCCGGCAACCATTGAACTTTCAGTGATAGCGTTAGTATTATCCACATTCTTTGGTGTGTTATTGGGATTGATTTCTGCAATCAAACAAAATAGTATCATTGATTACTTTTCTCGGAACATTGGTGTAATTGGCATATCAATACCAGAATTCTTTTTTGGAATTATCATTATTCAAGTCGTTGCGATACAGCTGGGATGGCTGCCTGTAGGAGGGCGGATAGGCGTAGAAGATACGACATTTTGGGACAGGCTCCCTAACTTGATTCTTCCATCCCTTACTTTGGCTTTTGGAATGTTAGCTGTACTTCTCAGATATACGAGAAACTCAATGCTGGATGTGTTGAGCAAAGATTATATCAAGACAGCGAGAAGTAAAGGGATTCCTGAATGGAAGGTCTATCTATTTCATGCATTCCGTAATTCTATGGGGTCAATCCTCATCATTCTGGTATTCCGTTTGCCTATGTTGATTGGTGGGTCTGTTATCATCGAAACGGTATTCATGTGGCCAGGTATAGGTTCTGCGATACTTAGTGGGGTTTCATCAAGTGACTATCCTGTAATCATGATTACGACCATGATGCTTGCAGCTGCCATATTAATTGCAAGTTTCTTAGTGGATGTACTTGCAGCATTATTGGATCCAAGAATTCAACTTGATTAGTGAGGAGGTAACAAGTGATGGGTACTTCAGTTATGGAAATGAAAATAAAAAAAACAAGTCAGCTTAAGTTGCGTGTAAAAAAGCTGTGGTCAAATAAACCAGCTACCCTTGGTCTTGCTATTTGCCTTATTATGACACTGTTATCAATATTGGCACCCCTTGTAACAAGTTATAGTCCCACCCATATGGATTTTACGAGCATTTCACAACCTCCAAGTGCAGAGCACATTTTTGGAACAGATAAATTAGGCAGAGATGTTTTTTCCCAAATTTTATATGGTGGGCGTATTTCAATATACGTAGGGATATTAAGTTCACTTGGAGGAACTGTAATTGGAGTACTACTAGGATGCATTGCTGGTTTTTTTGGAGGAAAACTTGATAGCTTGCTCATTCGGTTTTCTGAAATAGTCATGACTTTTCCAAATTTAATATTGGTATTAGTTATGGTTTCGATACTTGGTCAAGGTGTGAATAATTTGATCATTGTTTTTGTTCTCACGGGATGGATGACAACATTTCGTCTTGTACGGAACGAATATTTATCTGTAAGGGAAGAAACGTATGTTAGCGTATGTCGTTCATTTGGTATATCAAACTTCTCCATTATATTCAGGCATATGTTGCCTAACACCATGAGTCCGATTATTGTCTCATTCACAGTAAATGTTGCATTTTTTATCCTTGCTGAGGCGGGGTTGAGTTTCCTGGGTCTCGGGGTTCCCGTTACGATTTCAACATGGGGAAATATCATGAATGCTGCTCAATCAATTGATGTAGTGACTAATTATTGGTGGTTATGGCTTGCCCCGGGGGTGGCTATCTCAATGTTTGTTTTAGCCATTAACTTTTTGGGCGATGGATTACGAGATGTATTAGATCCTAAACAGTGAGGTGAAAAATATGAAAAAACCTGATTTAACATTAAAGGTTGAAAATGTATCAGCATCTTTTCAAAATGGGAAAGAATCAGTCCAAATATTGAAGGATGTTTCTTTTGAAGTACCTCGTGGAAAAATGCTAGCCATTGTAGGGGAGTCTGGGTGTGGCAAAAGTGTAACCGTTCACTCTATCATGCAATTGCTGCCGAAAAACGGGCACATTGATAGTGGGAAAGTAATTTTTAATGATGGGGAAAATGAAGTGGATTTATTCTCTATGACCAAGTTCAGTAAGAAGATGAGGGCGATTCGCGGAGGAAAAATAGGCATGGTTTTTCAAGATCCTATGGCCTCATTAAACCCCACGCATCGAATTGGAAAACAAGTAGCCGAAAATTTAATAGAACATTATAAAATGCCGAAAAAGGAAGCGATGAAAAGAGTAATCGATTTATTTAAACGTCTAGGAATACCTGATCCGGAACAGAGGGTTAAAGATTATCCTCATCAATTCAGCGGGGGAATGAGACAACGTGTAATGATCGCAATATCGATGATTTGTAATCCGGATTTATTAATAGCTGATGAGCCTACGACAGCCTTAGATGTAACCATTCAAGCACAAATTATGGATTTGATGAAAGAACTGCAGGAAAAATATAATAAATCTATCATATTAATCACACATAATATGGGTTTAGTAGCAGAGGTTGCTGATCATGTAGCTGTCATGTATATGGGAAGAGTTGTTGAGTATGGAACAGTCAGTGATATTTTAAACCATCCAAGCCATCCCTATACAAAGTCACTGCTACAATCCGTTCCTGTAATGGGTCTCGATAAAAATCGAAAGCTAGCTACTATTAGAGGAACTACTCCAAACCCGAAGTACTATACAGGAGGGTGCGAATTTGCCGATAGATGTGGTTTTGCAATGGAGAGTTGTAAATCTACCACTATTTCAAACGTAAACTTATCAGATAATCATAAAGTAAGATGTCTATTATTTGAAAATAGTAAGGAAGTGGTAGCTAAATGATCGAGTTAAAAGAAAAAAGGCCAGTAGATGAAGATGTAATTTTTAGTATTGAAAATTTAAAGACTTATTATCCTGTATTAGGCGGATTTTTTCGAAAGCAAATTGGAACAGTTAAGGCAGTGGATGATATTTCGATAACGATTAAAAAAGGTGAAACATTGGGGATTGTAGGCGAATCGGGTTGTGGAAAATCTACTTTGGGTAAAACGTTGATGCTGCTTGAAAAACCAACTGACGGTAAAATGATTTACAATTTCGATGGAAAGAAAAAAGACATTACCTCATTAAATTCAAAAGAGATTTTCGATTTTAGAAGCCGTGTACAAATGGTTTTCCAAGATCCGTATTCCTCTCTAAATCCATCAAAAAGAATTATTGAAGCCTTTGATGAGCCGCTAAGGGTGCATGGGTATAAAGATCCAGAAGAAAGAAAACAAAAGATTATCGATGCCCTTAACATGGTGAATATAAACGAAGATTATTTATATCGGTTTCCACATGAGTTTTCAGGAGGCCAGCGACAGCGTATAAGTATAGCAAGGGCACTATGCATCAATCCTGAGCTTATCATTTGCGATGAACCGGTGTCTGCGCTTGATGTTTCGATTCAAGCACAAGTATTGAATTTAATGAAAGAAATTCAACAGGAATTGAACTTAACCTATGTTTTTATTGCTCATGACTTGAGTGTTGTACAGTACATGAGTGATCGCATTGTAGTGATGTATTTGGGGAAAGTTGTGGAAATTTCCGATGCGTCCGAGCTTCATATAAAACCGCTGCACCCTTACACGGAAGCGTTGCTTTCAGCAATTCCCGTTCCTGTCTTAAGGGATAAAAAAAAGGAAAGGATCATCCTCTCTGGCGATGTTCCCAGCCCTATTAATAGGCCATTAGGATGTCCATTCAGCAATAGATGTCCAAAAAAGATTGATATTTGCACACAAATTGAGCCGGAATTACTTCCCCACGCTGATGATGAGCATTATGTTGCTTGTCATTTATACAATTGATAATTGGATTATGTGAAAGGAACCATTAAAAAACTTTGACATAATGCATTTTCTTACTACATTACAAGGAAAATGGGTGTCTTTCTATGAACATAACAAAATACAAATAAGTAGAAAATTTGTTTATCTCAACAAGTACAAGCACTCTTGTAAATGTATATATGGGATTCAATACGGAGTATAGTCCTTCTAAAACATGTCCAGTAATTACTCCCAATGAATAAGATAATGACCCAATCTATCTGGACGTTAGTAATCAGTTCGAATTGGAACCTTTATATTACCAAGGTCGCGCATGTAGAAAATTTTTAGGAGATGATGAAGTGAACCGTGATGCTTTTTTTTTAAACATACATAATAATTTAATTGTCTCTTGTCAGGCCCTTGAGGATGAACCGCTGCACGGTTCTGATATTATGGCGAAAATGTCCCAAGCCGCCAAAGAGGGCGGAGCGAAAGCCATTAGAAGTAACACAGCTTCAGATGTGGCCGCAATTAAAAAACAAACAGGTCTTCCGGTGATTGGTCTGCTCAAACGTGATTACCCTGACAACGAAGTCTTTATCACACCTACCTTAAAAGAGGTAAACGAGTTGCTTGCAGTAAATCCTGATGTTATTGCCCTTGATGCCACTATTCGTAAAAGACCGCATGGGGAAACTTTAAAAGATCTGGTCAGCTATATTCACGGGCAATGCGACACGTTAGTTATGGCGGATATTGCTACATTAAGAGATGCAGAATATGCAATTGAATGTGAAGTTGACATGATATCAACGACTCTATCAGGCTACACTTCAGACAGCTCTAAATTTGAAGGACCCGATTTTGATTTGGTTGAACGGCTTAGCAAGACGTCAACGGTTCCAGTGATTGCAGAGGGACGTATCCAAACTCCGGAACAGGCGCGTAGAATGTTGGAATTGGGAGCTTGGTCGATTGTGGTAGGGAGCTCCATAACAAGGCCGCAGTTAATCACCAAAACCTTTACGGATAAAATTCGGATGCTATGAAGCAATACCTAGCATTTGATATTGGTGGAACGCAAATTAAATATGGGATTGTGAATCAAGAGGGCTCCATCCTATCACAGTCCTTAATAGACACAGAATCTCATCTTGGAGGTCCGGCAATTATTGAAAAAGTCATTGCCTTGAGCCAAGGCATTATTGAAAACCATTCAGTCGATGGAGTTGCTATTAGTACTGCTGGGCAAGTTGATATCCATACTGGAATAATAGTGGGGGCTGGCGAAACAATTCCCAATTATACGGGTGTAGAAGTGAAGAATCTGGTCAGCAATGCACTAGATTTAACGGTTGAAGTAAGAAATGATGTGGATTGTGTCGCGCTTGGGGAGCAATGGCTCGGTAACCATGATACTAACAATTTAATTGCCCTAACAGTTGGTACAGGAATTGGCGGAGCTATCGTGATAGATGGAAAAATGTATTCTGGACATTCATTCAGTGCCGGAGAGTGGGGGTATATGCTCATTGAGGGAGAACCATTTGAAAAAAATGCTTCCATATCAGGTTTGATTCGTTTTGCGCAGCGTTATAAAGAAAACCGTAACTGGACAGGAAAAGAAATTTTTGATTTGTACGATCGGGGCGATGTAAATATTAAAACAGCTGTTTCCCAATTTTACAAATATTTAGCTATTGGTATTTCCAATCTGATTTATATCTTTAACCCGGAGAAAGTAATAATTGGCGGAGGTATAACAGCCAGGGGAGATACATTTTTGCAGGAAGTTCGGTTTGAAATACAGAAACATTTAGAGCCTTCTTTTTACAGAAATACAGAAATTGTTCTTGCCAAGCTATCTAATAATGCCGGCATGATTGGTGCAGTTTATAATTTTTTAATAAAACAAACTAGAAAACCCTATGAATGAACTATGCCCCATTTTTCGGATAGTATAAATAAGTGCCTATGTTGCTAATAGGTGGTCCTGGTATTTTACCGGGGCCATTTTCATTAGTACCCATTGATAACGACACTCATGAGTTACTTTAAGGCCGCTTTTTCTAATGGAACTAAACTAGCTAATAGTTTGTCAACATTTTTCAATAAAAATATAAAAACATACGTGATATAATAAAAATAGGCATACCAAATAACCTTCTTTCCAAGGCTTAAAATATGACTCTAATAGACTGTCTTTTCAAAAGGGTTACGAGCTGCCGCAGCTTTAAGCTGAATCGCTTTTTAATTTGCCCATTTAGTTGATTTACTCTTGCAAAACTAAAATATCCTTGCTATCATTGCTTCTTCACTTGCCTTCAAAATGTCCTCTGAAAGAGTTAAGAGTGACACCACAGAATATAAATCTCCAAAAACTCCTTTATATTCAGGAAACACTTGTTCAAGCACTGCCTGAAATTGAAGCTTTGTTTGAATTATAACGCCAGTTATGTTTTCATGTTGTCTTGTGAGATTACGAATGTTCAATAACTGGACACCACGCTTTTTATATGGCTCTAATTCTTCTTTATAGAGAAGATAGGCATCAATGGCATCTGTTTTTACCTTTCTTAAGCTTGATCCTCTTGCCTTATATGAAATCAATGGATTAATGATAATCAATAAATATCCTCGTTCTTCCAAGTAATGAACGACTGGAGTTTGATAATGTCCAGTGGCTTCTAAAACGACTGAAGGCTTCTGACCAGGTTCTTACTTTACATCCTCAAGAAACGCTACAAGTAAATTAAGCCCCTCAACAGTATGAGTTATTTTAAAAATCTTTTGATAAGGTTTACCCTTATCCAGAAATGCTTGAACCTGACTTTCCCCTTTTGAAATATCCAGACCAACGACTGGATTCATTCTAAATCTCCTCCTAATCTAGTGGATTACCGGTACCCCTATTTCTCCTTGCAGTGTCACAGCTTCGCCTTGTTATACGAGATCTACGTCCCAACCAGACTAATAATGTTTCTACAAGTAGGGGGCAAACTGTTTAGATGACGGGGTCTATCCCCACGAGCAGGTACGTTTTACCCCTGCTACCGTTATAATAAAACCATATAAAAAATGGTCAACAAGAAATATTTTCTGACTGACCTTATAATACGAACGGGGCAGGTTAGTTTAAGATGAACTTCTATCTTTTAGACAACTAAAAGTAATAAATGATATGATTAAATATGAGTTAATACAGAATTTTAGAGGGAAAGAGAAAAATTGTTCAATTCAAATAAAAAAGGAAGAGGGAAATATCCTTCTTCCATTTATCGTATTAATATTGATCCACCAGTCCATGTAATGTAGAGGCTTCCACTTATAACTCTTTCATACTCATCTTTTGGCCATGGAAATAGTTCCTTTTCATGTATAACATAAGGGAAAGAAAGGTATTCACCACTTTTAATAAAAGTATAGTTTTCGGATAAGATGAAAAACGACCCTAATAAGTAAAGAGAATTAGCAAAAACAACTATATTAAACAAAGTATTTTACTAGCAAACAAGTAAACAAGGACTTTTATAATTTACAAAAAAGAAATAGCGCCGCTAATTATAGCTAATACTGTTAAGATTAACGATGTCAAGATGGCCCATTTGTATGCAAATTTCTGATATTCCCCAAGGTCTTTATCAACCATGCCAACTAATAGAATGGTTGATGCAACAAGTGGACTCATTAAATGAGCGGGTTGTCCCAATATAGAAGCGCGAGCAATTTCTAACGGACTAATACCATAAGCTGAAGCTGCCTCTGCAAGAATAGGGAGAACTCCAAAATAATAGGCATCATTAGATAAAACGAAAGTGAATGGCATACTTGTAATGCCAACAATGACAGGGAAAAACTGTCCTAATGAAGCAGGTATTATCGCAACCAGTCCATTAGCAATAGCATCAACCATTTTTGTACCGGAAAAGATTCCTGCAAATACTCCAGCTGCAAAAACTAGTAGAACAACAATTAGGGCATTTCCAGAATGTGCTAATATACGTCTTTTTTGCATTTCCAGATTAGGGTAGTTAATCATTAAAGCAATAGCGAAACCGACCAAAAATAAAATAGGGGAAGGTACCAATCCCATAATGAGAATGACCATAATGCCTACCACAATTAATAAGTTAATCCACAAAAAACGAGGGCGTTTAATGTCAATATGAGGAAATGCATCAGTGGCTTCATTTTCTACAGTAGCAGCTATTTCATTTTTTAACTCTTCTATGTGTATTACACCCAGTCGTTTACGTTCTTTTTTCCCTAAAATAAATGCGACGAAAATAACCCAAATAGCACCACCGATCATGGTAGGAATAAGTGGAACAAAAAATTCGGATGCATCAAGTCCCAATACTGCTATTGCTCTGGTAGCAGGTCCACCCCAGGGGGTCATGCCACTCATAACACTTAAAGCTAGCATGGCTACTGTGGCTAAAACCAATGGATTCATACCGATTCGTTTATAAAGTGGATACATAGCTGAAACAGTAATGATATACGTTGTTGTACCGTCTCCATCTAGAGCCACGAGTAATGCAAGAATTGTGGTACCTATCGAAATTTTGACAGGATCTCCCTTGACAACTTCTAATAACTTTTTGATAAGTGGGTCAAATAAGCCCGTGTCTATCATAATACCAAAAAACAATATGGCGAATAATAATAGAGCTGCAGAAGGAGCGACTAGCTTAATGCCTTCCATCATCATAGTGCCAATTTTACTTCCAAAACCACCAACTACTGCAAAAACGATCGGAACTAAAGTTAAAGCAACAATGGGCGATAAACGTTTGGACATAATTAAATAGGTAAAAACGGTAACCATGGAGATGCCTAAAATTGTAAGAAACATTATTAAATCCCCTCCCATATTTTGAATGCGCTTTCAAATGATCTCTGGATGACTAAGAAATAATTTTGTGACTCTTCAGAAAAATTAACTGGTAGATTAATAAGTTTTACACTATGCTTATGCGCTTTTCTTTATTAAAGGTAATACAGAGAGGACAATAAGTTAAATACATAATTTTTTTGTATTGGTATCAAAATAATTTATTCTTTAAAAAAGAATGGGGAGGGGAGCAAATAAAGCCATAGGATAAGTGATTCAATAACGAAATTTTTTTAATATTTAATGCAACTTTTAGTAACAAAAAAGAAGGTCATCAATTTTGTGTAAGATAACCTTCTTTTCTTTATAAATCAGACTTTTCATTGTCCTTGAGCAAAGCTTCCTCCTTTTTTATTTAACATTTAGTTTTACATTACTGTTCTTGTCTTTTCTTCTTAAACTTATTTTTAATACCAATTTCAGTAATGGAGGCACTGCGGCATAAATAAAAGCCATCCGAAATAGTTGATAGCTGGTAACAGTAGATACATCAGCATTTACTTCTTGTGCAATGATTCCCATTTGATCCATTCCACCAGGGGCTAAACTTAAAAAACCCGTAATAGTCGATAAATCATAATACTGGGTCAGTAGAAAACTAAAAAACATTGTTGCGCTAATCAAAATTAGTCCGTTCATCAAAGCCAATAATAAGGTTTTTCTTTTGTTGTTAAGTTGTTCCGGTTTTAATAGTAAACCGATATAACCGCCAACCATAAATTGAGATATATCAAGAAGTGTAGGAGGAAGTGGTGGTCCCTGCAAACCTAAAAGACCTATTGCAGCAGCAACGATTACTGGTCCTAAAAAGTAAGGAGCTGGTAATTTGAATATTTTACCTATTCTTGCTGCCAGAAAACTAATAAGGGCGAACAGAAAGATAAGAGGAAATAAACCACTCCACTCTGGAATAACGTTATCCGTTATTTTAGAGGAATCATTGGTACTATTCGCTGCAAAAATGGGACTGATAATTAAAAGGGGGACTAAGAAAACAACCATTATCACTCTTGTAACATGGAAAAAGGTTACTGTAGTAATATCAATACCTTTCATATCTTCTGCAAACACAACGATTTGTGACAAACCTCCAGGAATACTACTCGTTAAAGATGTAGGATAGTCAATGCCGGAATATTTTGACATAACAAAAGCAGAACATGCACACACAAGGACAATTAAGGTTGTAAGGATCAACATTGAGGGAAGGTGACTAATCATATCAGACAGTGAGCTCTTGGTAAAGGAGATGCCTATTGAATAACCTACAATAATTAATCCAGTATTTCTCATCGAAACGGGCCAAATTAATTTAACGTTTTTGAAACGTGATGCAATTAATAGGGCTGCCATTGGACCAAGTAGCCAGGGGATTGGAAACCTGATAAGAGAGAAAAGGCCGCCTCCAATAAAAGCAGTTAGAAGTGCAGCCGAAAATTGGATTGTCTTGCTTGCATTATTTAAATCCCACTTTTTCATATTAATTCTCTTCCTTTGTATTAGTTTTACTTCGTTTCGTCTTGTTTCATTGTTTAGAATCATTAAGAAAATCAATAAATGCTTTTACTTGTGCCAAATCCATAGTCACATCCCGATAAAATACCCAAGTTTCTCTAAGCAAATAGCTATTATCGCTTAATACAATGGGGAAAGTATACAGTGGTTCATCATTTTTAATACAGATTTCTGGTAAAATGGCATATCCTAAACCATTAAGAACCAGTTCCTTACATGTTTCAATCCGATCTACCTCCATTGAAATCTTAGGTGGTAACGCAAATGTTTCCTGCCACCAGTTTTCAATAGTATTTCTTAACGATTGGTCTGTCTGATAATTAACTCTAGGAAGAAAAGGAAGTTCTTTTAATTCAATTTTTTTACTGGAGGCAATACAAATCTTTTCTTCTTGAAATAACACTTTATTTTCCTGCCATTTGTAAGGACCTCTAACTATCCCGAGATGTGCTTCTTCTTTTTGAAGCATTTGATGAATTTGAGAACTCCATCCAGTTTTCAAACTGATTTCAACCTCTGGATATAGAGTTAGAAATTCTTTTAATAATAATGGTAGTTTATATCGGGCAAACAAGCCAGATACACCCAATCGCAAAGTTCCTTTTACTTTTTTATCCAAATTAGAAATATGCTCTTTTGCAGCTCCTAATTGCTTACGCATATTTTTCGAGTATTGAACGAGGTACTCCCCTTCAACTGTAAACTCGACACCTCTTTTGCCTCTAGAGATTAAATTTGTTTTGAACTCTTTTTCCAGCTGTTTTATACGATAGGATAAAGCTGGCTGGGAAATAAATAGTCGTTGTGCTGCCTTTGTTATATTTCTTTCTTCGTAAAGAGTAATTAATATAAGCCAGTCTTTTTCATCCATAAAATTTTTCTCCTTTAACCATAAAAAATATTTATGGGTAATTATAAAAAATGAAAATTTATTTAATTTCTAAAAGTATAATACAACTAATGAAAAAAGAAATCTATCTTTTTATGTAAATCAATAGACTCACTATAGTTTTGCGTTTCCAGCATTCTTTCATAAATTTTTTCTATGGCAATGAATAAAAAAACAATATTATTTTTATTCATTATTTTCACTTATTATTTACATGAAGAGTTATCAAACTTAACAGGAGGGGTAAAAATGTCAAATACACAAAATTATGATGTAGTTGTAGTAGGGGCAGGAAACGCAGCTTTATGTGCCGCGATCTCAGCAAAAGAGGGAGGTGCTAGAGTTCTTGTATTAGAACGGGGACCAGTGGAAAAGCGTGGAGGGAACTCTTTCTTCACGGATGGAGCCATTCGTGTTGCATACAATAATTTAGACGCAATCAGAAATATAATACCTGAATTAACAGATGAAGAATCCGAGTTAATTGTAATGCCTGAATACACGGAATCCGATTATTACAATGATCTAATGCGAGTAACAGGTGGACAAAGTAATCCTGAGTTAGCAAAGCAGCTGGTTTCTAGATCATATGAAACAATTGCGTGGATGCGTGATCAGGGAATAAAATTTGAATTGAATTATGAAAATCAATCTTTCGTACAAGCTGGCAAGCGCAATTTCTGGGGAGGATTGCCTATCAAAACGGAGGATAAAGGCGTTGGCTTAATGAGACAGCTATTTGCGCGGACAGAAGACATTGGCATCGACGTTTGGTACGATTCACGTGCTGTGGAGCTTGTATCAGAGCATAACACAATAACCGGTGTCGTTGTTGAGAAGGGTCATACAATGGTAACTGTTCAGACATCCGGTGTGATTTTGGCTTGTGGCGGCTTTGAAGCCAATAAGAAAATGAGAAGTGAAAATATTGGTGAAGAATGGGAAGCGGCTATTGTTCGTGGAACCGAGTTCAACACAGGAGACGGCATCTCCATGGCTATGGCAGTGGGGGCTCAAAAATTCGGGCAGTGGTCTGGATGTCATTCTATTGGGACAGATTATAATGCGCCAAAAGTAGGGGACTTCACGAAGCCGGGGGATATTTTTAAAAAGCATTCTTATCCGTACAGCGTCATGCTTAATAATGAAGGGAAACGGTTTGTTGATGAAGGAGCAGATTTACGAAATTACACCTATGCCAAATACGGCCGTGAGGTATTAAAACAGCCTGGACATGTGGCATATCAAATTTATGATGCACAGGTACGCCCGATGCTGCGTAAAGAATATGACCTTGAAGAAGCGACTATTTATAAAGCAGATACGCTTGGAGAGTTGGCTAGTTTACTGCCGGTCAATCAAACACAATTTCTAAAAACGATCGAAGAGTATAACAGTGCGGTACAAGATGGCGAGTATAGACCGGCAGAGAAAGATGGCAAAGGAACGAAAGGAATTACCCCTCCTAAATCCAACTGGGCACTTCGAATTGAGCAAGGTCCATTCTATGCTTTCCCTGTAACGTGCGGTATCACCTTCTCGTTCGGTGGTCTGCATGTAGATACAACGGGTCATGTGTTAGACAAAGAAGAACAACCGATAAAAGGTCTTTTTGCGGCTGGTGAAATGATTGGGGGGATTTTTTATGAAAACTATCCTGGTGGATCCGGGTTAATGTCTGGAGCAGTCTTTGGCAAATTAGCTGGTTCATCAGCAGCACGCTATACTCAAGAAAAGGTTGAAACGATCAATAATCACTGAGTCTTTTCCTTGAATGGTTTATTAGATAAGAATGTGTCCAAAAAATAATAGATACGTGAAGTAGAAGAATGAAAAATAGCCAAGGCTTAAAAAGTCCTTGGCTGTTTGGTATTTTAACATATTTAATGTCTTTATGCTTTGACTAAAACTCATATCATATAGGAATATAAAAGGTCAAACTTAGTAACAGTTTATCTATTGGAGTTTTTTCAGATGAAGTGATTGTATAGCTTTAAGCGTCCTGATGGCCGGACAATAAGGCTCTTCAGTACTAGCTTTTCGAGTTCAGCACCAGCTTGAAAGGATCAGGCATTAACGCTTATGAAGTCAGTTCTAACTTATCAAGATTTACCAGTTATATTGCTGTTTATCACTCCGATGCTAAAATTCAGCATGAAAAAGGGGAGGGATTTGTATATTGGTATTTTTCTCTAAACAATAGATAGTAATTAGCTTTTTTTAAATAATATAGTAACCATAAAAATCTGTATCTGTACCCTAATTTGTATAGGTGGTTTAGCTTATCTGGGGAAATTCACTTATATTCTCAATCCTAGTTTATCATTAAATTTGAAGACAGGGTTTAGGTGAAATACATTAGAGTTTGGGCTCTTTTGAAGTCTCACTTATACAAAACAAGGATCATTAAAGTAAACTATTTCGGAAAGAATTTTAGTGCCTTTCATATTTTTGAATATTTCTTTCGCTTCTTTTTCAGTGTCAAATTCAAATATTTTAATATTTTCCTTTAAAAAGATAGTGATGACCCACATTTGCCAAGCCTCCAAGTGATAGAAAATTTTTTGCTGTAATTTGCAGATCAATTCAAATCAAGCTAATTGATAGGAATGCTCGTAATTTTTTTTCGTGTACACGTATCCCTCCAAAATGATTCTTGCTGTGCGTACCACTTTAATAGCACGTATGTGTCCTGCCAAGAAATCAACCTTTGTTTCCATTATCCCCGCAGGATGGGCTAATCGGAAAATTTCGTGTTTAATGTTCACCATCTCAGATAAAACCGTATCCTGTAAGTAAGCCCCTGCTGTTGCACAGATGGCTCCTGTAATGGCAAGCGCTTGATGGGGCTTTTGCATTGACATCATCCGGATCATCAAATCCATCTCTGACGCTTTTCTTTCAGATCCGTTTAGATCGACGTAATCCATAGGAGGAGCAATTAGAGTCATTTTAGGTACAGCAGGAGATTTGACAGTAGCTGATTTCTTATCGGAAAATTGACACATTTCAGCTGCAATTGACCGGATTTCTTCCAGTTCATTTAATTTTTCCTGTGAATAATCATTGGGTAATTCGGTTCCGCTTAGACCAATATCCTGTGCCCTTACAAAAACGAGTGGATTGGCAACATCAATAATTGAAACTTGAATTAGCCTATCCTTGGTTTTAATCATGTCAATCGGATTTCCTGTAGGGAAAAGTTTTCCTGTAACTGCTCCTTCTGCACGAGTAAAAGAAAGATAAATAGGTGATCCTTTACCAGGCACCCCAGGTATTGAGCAGCATCCTTCTGATTTCACATGTCCATTTTCAACCTCTACTTCTGCAATAATCAGTTTTTGTGTATTCACATTAAAAATTTTCACCGTTGTAACAGGTTCTTGTATAGGGACTAATCCTTGCTCAATTGCGTAAGGTCCTACAGCAGATGAAATATTTCCACAATTTCCTTTAAAATCAACCATTTGATTATCGATGCTGATCTGAGCAAATGTATATTCCACATCGAATTCTGGTGATTCTGACTTTTTGATAATCGCTGCTTTACTTGTCAATGAATTCGCTCCTCCAAGACCATCGATCTGTCTCCGATCCGGACTGCCCATCACGTCAAGTAAGAAATCCTCCCAGTGTAAGGGATTCGAAGGCATATGTTCAAAATTAAGGAACACACCTTTACTTGTCCCGCCGCGCATTACAACTACAGGTACTTTCATTGTATAACCACCTTTTCTCAAATCAATATTTATAGCACTACCGGTTCCTTTGAAAATATAGTATGATATGTTTATTCATAAGTAAAATACATATTTTTTTGGAAAAAATGATAAAAAAACTTATAATCCGAAAATCAGGAGATGGTTAAGTGGACGAAAAAGATTGGATTGCGATAAGGGTACTATATGAAGAAAAAAACATTAGCCGTGCCGCAGAGCGTTTATATATATCGCAGCCGGCGCTAACGTACCGGCTTAAAAATTTAGAAAAAGAATTTAGCACAAACCTATTTTTCAAAATAAAAGGAGGCATTGAGTTCACTTCAGAAGGGATACATTTAGCGGGCTATGCGGAAGAAATGGTGAAAAAGTTGCAAAAAACGAAAGATTATATGCTGAATATGAAAAATGAGGTAAGAGGAACGTTAAGGCTTGGCGTTTCCAGCAACTTTGCCCAATATAAACTACCAGAAATATTGAAAAAGTTTTCAACACAATATCCTCATGTACAATTTAATGTGAATACAGGGTGGAGTACTGAAATCATGCATCTTCTGGATTCCTCTAGTGTTCAATTAGGCATACTGCGTGGAAATTATGAATGGTATGGAATCAAATCATTACTGCATAAAGAAAGACTTTGTTTAATTTCTAAGAAAGAGGTAGACTTGGATAATTTGCCGGAACTTCCATTCATAAATTATAAGACCGACAGTTCTTTAAAAAACTTAATAAATGGCTGGTGGCATGATAGATTCCCAGAGCCACCATTTGTAACTATGGAAACGGATCGGCAGGAGACGTGCAAAGAGATGGTCAAAAATGATCTTGGTGTTTCCATTCTGCCGGAAATATGCCTGCAGCCGTCAGATAATTTGCATACATACGGGTTATCCTACAAAAATGGGAAGCCGGTGTTAAGAAATACATGGTTAATGTATAACCAGGATTCATTAAAACTCTCTACTGTGAAAAACTTTATTGATTTCTTGAATAAAAATTCCAATCTGTAACGAAAAAGCACAATGAAATTATTGACAATTTCATTGTGCTTTTTGGATTTCTTAATTTAATATAAAGTGGATTATAAGTTTTTTTTTCGGAAAAGTACAAAAAATATGTATTTCACTTATTTAATGATATGAACTATTCTAAAAATAGAAAACAAAGCAACAGGGAAGCAGAAAATAATATGTAATATTTAATTATTCAAAACTCTTTATCCAATTTGTAAGCGGTTTCTTTAATAGGAGGGATTAATATACTAACTTTACTTGGAATTTCAATGGTCGTTGTCTTTACTTATTTAATCATGTCTAAACGGTTATCACCTGTTAATTCTCTTGTAGTCATTCCAATTATCTTTGCATTAATTGGCGGATTTGGTCCAGAGCTCGGAGATATGATGCTCGATGGATTAAAGGTTGTCGCACCTTCAGCCGCTTTGCTATTGTTCGCTATTTTGTTTTTCGGAGTTCTGATTGACGCTGGATTATTTGATCCACTTATTAAAACTATGTTGAAAATCGTAAAAGGGGATCCGGTTAAAATAGCGATAGGAACAGCGGTAATCGCAATGACCGTTGCCTTGGATGGTGATGGTACCACGACTCATATGATTACGATTTCCGCCATGCTGCCTCTTTACTTACGACTTGGTATGAATCCACTTATTCTTGCCACTATTTCTATGCTGGCTGTCAGTATTATGAGTGGTATGACTCCTTGGGGAGGACCTGCAACTAGAGCAATAGCATCATTAGGTCTGGATGCAAATGAATTCTTTGTCCCGATTATCCCAACACTATTCTCAGGAATAGCAGCTATTCTTTTTACCGCTTATGTACTTGGTAAAAAAGAGCGCAAAAGGCTTGGCGTTGTTTATATCAAATCTGCACCTGAAATGAAAGGGGCTCTTGCTGAAGCAGCTGTAGCTTCCGCCATACAAGACGATTTAAAGCGCCCTAAATTAATATGGGTCAATCTTTTGTTGACGCTCACAGTCATGGTCGTACTTGTAATGGGCTTAGTACCTGTACCGGTGTTGTTTCTAATCGGGTTTGTTCTTGCTTCGATCATTAATTACCCTAATTTAGAGCAGCAAAAAGAGCGAATCGGGTCACATGCAGGAAACGCTATAACCGTTGTTACATTAGTATTTGCGGCTGGTATTTTCACAGGAATCTTTTCCGGAACGAAAATGGTAGACGCCATTGCAAATTCATTAGTGGCCATCATTCCGGATTCTTTAGGCTCTTTTTTACCGATGGTCGTTGCGTTCACAAGTATGCCATTTACGTTCGTTTTATCAAATGATGCTTACTACTTTGGTGTTTTGCCAATTCTTGCCGAAGCAGGAGAAGCTTATGGTGTGAGTCCTTTAGAAATTGCCAGAGCTTCCGTACTGGGGCAGCCTGTACATTTCTTAAGTCCACTCGTGGCCTCGACTCTTTTACTGGTAGGGATGGTAAAGACAGATATCGGGGAACTACAGCGGTATGCATTTAAATGGGCTCTAATTTGTTCATTAGTCCTTATTATTACTGCTATCTTGACAGGGGCTATTATTTAAGTATAACGTTATCAATTAAATTCTCGAACTTAAAAAATTAGGGCTGTGCCAAAACCAATTATTATTAGTGGTTTTTGGGACAGCCCATTCTTTTAATAAGGTCTAGAAGTCTCGCCGGTCGCTTGAGTAATGATTTTTACGATTTTATTCGCCAAATTCATAACCGTGTAAAGACGAGTATCATTTAAAAATTGCATCGTTGGCAGCGGATCTATATAATTTACCATTCCTATAATGTGATAGTCTCCCACTTCAGGTAATACTTTTTTTAAAGCTTTCCCTGGGACAAGAGGTCCATCCTTCAAGAAAACATAACCGACCTGGTTTTGATCCCCTAAACAAGCATCCACACTAAAAATAAGAGGCCTTTTGAATTGTTTTTTAATTTCTTTCAACGTCTCTTTTAAATTAAATGCATGAACGGGATTTTCCAAGGTACCGTAAACACGATAAGGCACCGTGTGTTCTTTTAGCATCGTCCCGACTAAAGGGCCCAATGAATCCCCAACCGATCGATCTGAACCAATGCACAGAAAGATTACATCTTCATTTTGACATCCTGAAGATTGAATAATCTCTTTGACTTTTAATGCTAAACTGTTTATTTCTTCGCCTTTTGGTTCCACAGAACAAATCTGCTCCCTCCTTTTGTAAATTAGACTCACTTTGATTCCTATTTATTCTATTATACGAATTAAAAAGTTATCATGCATGTAAATATGAGCATATGCTTGAGACTGATGGATATTTTTAAATTATTAGTATTTAACATTTTGAAAAATGGCAGTAATTCAAAACATGCGAGTAAGTGGGAGTAGGTTTACAACTAGAATATTTCTAGATCAATTATATAGCATGTCTTTAACCGATACCCCTTTCAAAAATTTTATTGGATTCGGGTAGAATTAATCGGTTAACTAGTTTGTCATAGTGTATCTCTTATATTTACAAACTATTAATAAGCTTTAATATTCTGCATCATTCTTTTTATGACAAAATCCTTAGTTTTTTCTCCATTTTTGACTAATTCCACCAATTTCCATCCTTTACATGTTATAAATGTCGTTATAACCTCCTTTGTTTTCGAATAAACCATGACTTTTGGTTTATCTTTCATGTGAAGGAATAAAATCACATGGGTTTAACAGAGCATTTAAAATGGTCTGTTAATTTTAAGGGTAGAGTTTGCTATAAGGAATATAGCATCCCTAAAAAAGATTTTTTGGAGGTAATGTTGATGAAATCTAGCAATAGCGGTTTAAACAGACGTAATTTCTTAAAAGTTGGCGGAATGAGTACATTAGCATTAACACTTGGTTCAACAGGGGTATTTTCTCTTGCGGGAGCTACAAAAGGATTTGCTGCGGAATCCAGCAATCCAACAAGTGGATTTGGTGGCTATGGCCCACTAGTAAAAGATCCAAATGGAGTTCTTGATCTGCCAAGGGGATTTCATTACAAAATGCTTTCACGAACTGGTGATATCATGCCTAATGGTGACCTTGTCCCTTCTGCCCACGATGGAATGGCTGCCTATAAAGGAGAGAAGGGTACAACCATTCTTGTAAGAAACCATGAAAATGGGACAAATTCGGATTACCCTGTAAACGGAAAAAAACCTTGGAGTGCTGGTGCTGCCGGCGGCACAACCACATTAATCGTTGGACAAAATAACAAGGTCATTGATCAGTATGTATCAAGTTCAGGTACAATCCGTAACTGTGCTGGTGGTGCTACGACTTGGGGCACTTGGTTAACAATGGAAGAAACTCGTGATATGGGACATGGCTTTGTATTTGAAGTAAATCCGCTTGATCCTGAAAACGAAATGTCAAGAACACCGATCCGTGATATGGGTTATTTCTCCCATGAAGCTGGGCATGTTGACCCTTCAACAGGAATTTGGTATTTAACCGAAGACGCAAGTCCAAGCTTCTTGTACCGTTTTACCCCACATGACCGAAGTCAAAAACTAGGTTCTCTGCAAAAGGGCGGTACACTTGAAGCAGCAGCGATTGATGAATTACCAGCTGCTGCTGCAAGTCAATTTAGTACTAGACAAAAATTCGGGATTGTTTGGAAAAAATTAAATCCTGAAATCGCACAGCAAGATGCTAAGGATAAAGGCTGTATTCAGTTTAGCCGCTTAGAAGGGGCTTATTTTTCTGAAGGTACTTTATGGTTTGATGATACAAGTGCAGGTTCAGCACGCCTTGGCCGTGTTTATCGCTACACTCCAGCGACAAACACCTTAGAACTATTCTATGAGTCTACTGATAAAAATGATTTAGAAGCACCGGATAACATTACAATCACTCCTTGGGGAGATCTTTGGATCGCCGAAGATGGTGGCGGTAATGATCGTATTGTCGGATTAACTCCTGAAGGAAATATTTATACTTTTGCTGAAAATATGATGAACGGTTCTGAATTTGCTGGCCCTACATTTTCTCCAGATGGAAATACTTTCTTTGTAAATATGCAAACACCAGGTATTACCTTCGCGATTTGGGGACCATTTGCACGCAGAAATTCTACCCGTAGACGAGCTATGAACCAGGCTCAACCGCCAGCAAGTCTTGCACCTGTTGTTTCGGATAAACTTACTGCATTCGCAGAAGAACAAGGTATGTCTATATTAGAAGCAGCAGCTTTAGAGCGTCATGGTATGCCAATTTTATAAGTAATGAACGCATTTTTTGAGTACTATCAAACCATCGTGGTATAGGAGGTGAGACGTTTGTTATCTAGTATCGGAATCCCCGGCCTAATTCTCATTCTAGTCATTGCGTTAATCATTTTTGGTCCTTCGAAATTACCGGAAATCGGAAGTGCTTTTGGAAACACTTTAAAAGAATTTAAAAAAGCAACAAATGACTTGATCAGCCATGACAAAGAAGAAAAAACTAACTCTGAAGAGAAAAATAAACTAGTAGGTCTTGAGAAATCCGAAAAGACCGGAAACTAAATAACTTGTTTTACAACTTAATAGAGCAATTTGCTTGGAGGAAATAGTATGAAAAAAATGGGAAAGATATTTTTGATGGGCTACTTTTCGCTGGCGATGGCTGCCGTTTTTGTCGCAAAGCCCGTTACGGCAGATGCGGAGGAAAAGCTCAAGGAGGGAGAGAAGTTTAAACTCACCATTCTCCAGACGAATGACTTTCATGGTCATCTGGATGACATCGTCTCGCTGGATGATGGAACCCTTCATCACAATTCTATTGCGAAGTATGCCACCATCATTGAAAATGTGCGCAATGAAGAGGAGAATGTGTTTCTCGTCGATGGCGGGGATGTCTTCCTGCGCGGCGAGTTTCAGGCGGGTCAAGGAGAGTTGGAGACGTCCCTTTTGAAAGCTTTGGACTATGATGCGATGGCTCTAGGAAACAACGACTTCCGCGTTTACCCTGTCGGGGAGGGCACACCGGACAGCCGTAATGAACAGTTAAAAGATTACCACCGCAACGTGAATTTCCCTATCCTTACTGGTAATGTAATTGACAGGGAAACAGGAAAGTACATTCAAAATGTAAAACCTTGGAAGATTTTTGCTTTCAATGGCGTTAAAGTCGGCATGATCGGCCTCACATCGATGAAGCCGGAAATTCGCGGTTGGGATGATGTTGCAGACCTCGATTTCATCGAACCGGTTCAAGCCTTGAATGCGTTGCTTCCTGAAGTGAGTGAAAAGTCAGACGTTAACATTGTCCTTTCGCATGCCGGAAATCCTGAAGACCATAAGCTGGCTCAGGTTTCCGGAGTTTCAGCGGTAATCGGGGCAGATACACACAAGGTCATCGAAACTCCCGAATACGAATTCAACGGAGAGGTGATGGTGCCAATTACTCAAGCTGGCGGAGAACAAGAACATTATTTGGGCCGCCTGAATTTGACTTTTGAAGTCGTTGACGCCAAAATGACTTTGGTCGAATCCAATGGATTCCTCTACGACGTCACAAATGTTCCGGCAAATCCGGAGATACAAGCGATTATAGACGATTATCGTGCAGATTTGAAAGCGCAATAATCAAATCTTCATAATGCTATGAGGTAAGGACAAAGCGAGGTTATTCGCTTTGTCCTTTCTATATTAATGATAAAGTAAAGAATGCAAGGGCCTGTCCCAGAAAGTCGGAAAACTAACTGACTTGCGGCCTTTTTATTTTTGCTCATTTCCCGCCATTTCAACTGACAGAGTTGAGCTCAGTTGTAGAGTAGAGTTTGTCTGTTTAGTTTAGCTTTAATACCACTAATTAATGTGCTAAAAAGAATAGTTAGGGAACAAAACATTTTTATGTCATTGAGATTGCTAAGATTTCCACTTAAATTACCATTAAATGCCTTTTTATGTTTACTGAAAATCGTTATAAAGAGTACTAATGAGTTTTTCATTATATAGCTATAAATTGATTTTAAACAATTCTCGATATCCATAAACAACCAGTTATTTTTTTACCGCTAATGGTCATTATAAATAAAGAAGAAGGGGCTACTGATTACGTATGATTCACATCATATAGTAAATGAGGTGTTAGTTAAAGACGTTTAACTTAACTACAGGTAGCTTCATTAAAAAATCGATTCGAGCAAGGAGATGGTTCTCTTGCACGTAAAAGCAGAAAACTCATTCAATAATTGTCATTTATGCTTTGAAAGTTGATGAAACTTTTAAGATATAGGGGATGGTTGCTTTGGATGGTAAACTCTAGTCAGATACCAGTTCTTACTCTAATGTAGATGAGGTGTTTATCGCAGAGAATTTATGCTGATTCGAAATGAAGCAAACCCCTTTTTCAGGCAGGGTGCAACGTTCCGTTGCATCCTGTTTTTATGTATTTTCTTGTTATCCTAGCGTGAGCCATTTTATTTATATCCCTTATACTCGTATGTGTTTTCATTTTACGGTAACCTGTGATGTTATACATAAAAGAACTTAATAAGGAAAAGCATACGGGTAACAAGATGATAAAAAAATAATACAATATTATTGAAAAGACATAAATCAAACAAGAAGGATGGGATCCTGATGGTTGATGAAAATATACAAAAAAACAAACGGGAACAATGGAAAAAGCAAGTTATGAATAACCTGAAGAGGGAAGCGGTTAAAAATATCATAGCAGGAATGGGAGACCTAGCAAGATTAGATGCTAAAGTCAATAATACTTACACTGTATACATCAAGGATGGAAGGATGATAAAGCAACCTACAAATGGCAAGTGTGTTGTCATTAATGGAAAAATCCAAGATTAACTGAGAAGGGTGATGGAAAACAATAAGTGATTTTTGGTGATTTAACTCCAGTACTCTTCTATAACCAATTTTTATTAAAGAAATAATGAATAGAAATCACTGCGATTTGCCAGGACTGCTACAATTGTTATAGGGCCGATTCCCATTACATTGCGCTCTTTGCTCCAGCTATATTAAGCACGGTCAGCTTTGCTAGGGCATTAAGAATCACTTTAGCCGTCATTGTTGTTTTGCTGATTTATTTCCAGCCTTTTAGCAGTGGCCGAGGTGCAGTATTGGAATGCTCTTTGCAATAGTTACGACAACTGTCTGGTATCTATCGGTAATCCATGAGGAAATAGAAAATATTTATATCGGTGCGGTTACACCCTTGTTATCCTCCTGATTAACCATATCATCGGGAAGAATGATTGTGTTCTGCACGAGCAGCAAAAGCAATAAGGAAGGGAAGGTCATCAAACTTGTAGCTTTGGGGACATAGGGTATATAACAACGATAATATGATATAGAAAGAGGGGGGATATTCCCTCTTTTTTTATTATCAAGGCTCTGTTAAATAATATTGTTGATATAAGCTAATACAAATTGAGGACCTCAATCAAGGTCCTTGATTTTGTTCTTATTTAAGCTAATTAAATGTCGCTGTTCTCCAAAACAAGCGAGTAGGCTTTTGATATAAAGTGTGTAATTTTTTTAGGGGAGTTGTATTTGTCATTCTTACTAAATATAGTGAGTCCAACCTCGTGTACATCAATAAATGTATCGACCTTTTCAAAATCTGGATTTTTAAATTCAATAGGTTTATCCCAGTTTCTTGTTGGGACTAAATTCCCTTCAGAAAGTCCTTGTCCAAAGAAAATAAACACGCTCAATCCATTTAAAACTAAATCAACCGTACTACTACAAATCACTTCTAGTGTGTCAACCGAATCAATTTTGATAATAATACCGTCCGAAGCAAACTTATAGTAAGGGATATTCCTTTCCAAAATAATCTTTTCAATATGTTCAAAAATCACAGATTCCAGCACAAAGAATACAGGAAAGCTGAACATATTTTGAGCCAATGTATAAAGAAAGTCCGTATCTATGTCTCTAATTCCGACATCCATTGATTTAAACATATCTTTCGGAAGGGCAAAATCATCTTTTATACTATCGTCTGAGAATTGAACAAAATATTGTTTTTTCAATTTCTCACCTCCTACTTAGGTTATTTTTAACATTTCTCTAAAATTCACCCGTCCCCATAAGGCAAGTTATAACTTAAATGTTGATAATCTTAATTTATCATAAGTAGCATTGGTAGATAATAGACAACTATCAATCACCATTTTGCTTACCGTTGTAGAATCATTACGGAATCTAATTACATCCAAGAATTGAAACCAACTCAAATAATGGTTGAGTTATTTGGTTGCCACGCCATTAAAATGGTCCATCCAGCCTTTCAGACGACTATGATAGTTGTTAACATTTTGGATATGGAAAAGCCCTTTAACACGTTCCTTTCCATCCGATTTGAAAGGATAATGCTCTAGTCCTTTGTCTTTCGAATAGGTTTTAAATGCTCGCCACGCATCTGTACAAAGGATATTCGATTTGGATAGCTTGGAGCCGATTGCTTTATCCAATCGGGATTTTACAATACGTCCCTGTCCTAAGACTTTGGAATAAGTCAGTTTTTGACGGTCCCTGGCAATCAGCACACAAACTTGTTCTTTACTGATGCCACGGAATTGAGAAGCACCACCACGTTTGCGAGCTTTACGCCCATTTAAATTTCGTTCCCCTTTTTCAGAGTATAGGAAATAGGTTTCATCCATTTCAACAATACCAGAAAATTGGTCAAAATCCATTTGTTTCAAAGCTGATAAAATCTTATGCCTCCAATAAAAAAGGGTGACATAATGGACTTCAATCAGCTCAGATGCCTTGCGTAAAGAGTAGCCTTCAATCATACACTGAATAAAATCCAACCATTTGTGAGGAAGGTGCGAACCCCGCAAAGGGGTATTCGTGACATCGGTAAAGGTTTTACCGCAATCTTTACAGCGATAACGCTGCCGTTCCATTGTTTTCATTCCTACTTTAACGGAATACTTTCCGAATCGGACAACATTATTCGAATGACAGTGAGTGCAAGTGTAGCCGTCTTTATGTTTCTGTTCGGACACCTCTTTAAAAATAGGTTTACTAGCTGAAAATGTGGCAAGAGATTTTGTAAAAAACTCTTTCAAACGAAGTTGATCTACGGTATTGAGTTTTTGAATCTCCTTAATAATGTCCGTCAATGCCATTTGAAACCACTCACTTTTGTTCTTATTTAAATCACTATTATAGAACAAGAGTTCGTTTTATTCAAATATCAACATAATCGTTTAACAGAGCCATTATCAAAAATCTGCGATTGCATTGAATGACATTGTGAGAATCTCAGTATTGAATATGTTTTTTGGAATAAATTCCTTTTTCAACAAATAGTTTGGTCGAATCGAAAATCTTTTTTACCTTTTTATCAAATAATCTTTTAATAACACATTTGATTTCCATGACAAATGATTTTTTAAAGCATATCTACAGGATAATACATTCATGGATTCTAGAGGTCCCACGATTATTCCAAAAATTCAAACCTATTCAGGGGTATAAACAATTTCATATAAAACAAATAAGTCATTCATTTTTACTATCTTTTAAATGACCGGAACGAACCACTTTAGTTTTTAAATATTTTTCATTAAACTCGGAAATATCACCCCATAACGGAACTCTGCCTGCAACATTGGCACCTGAGTTTTGAAGGGCTTCTAATTTTTTCGGATTGTTGGTGATAAGAGTCACTGGATTAGAGCGCAGTTTTTTTAACACCCGAATGGCGTCATCATAGTTACGTGCATCATCCACAAATCCAAGCTCCAAATTCGCTTCAACCGTATCCAATCCTTTTTCTTGCAGAACATAAGCCATGGCTTTACTAAATAATCCGATGCCTCTTCCTTCGTGATTCGCTAAATAAAATAAAGCTCCGGATCCTTGAGCTGCAATCATTTTCATAGCCTGCTTTAATTGAAAGCCACAATCACAGCGTTTGCTGCCAAATATATCCCCAGTATGACAAATACTATGCATCCGAATAAGGGCTTCAGCTGAATGTTGGAAATCTCCATACAGTAACACACTTGATTGCTGCATTTCCGCTAAGTTGGAAGAGGCTAAAGTTTCAATGATCTTTTCTATATTATAAGTGCCGTCACCACAAAAATGACCCGCCATATTCTCACATCTTAACCAGCAATACCACTGGAATATAATTGTTTCGCCCTCTAAGTTAACGGGTAATTTGATTGGGCCGACTAAATAAATGGATGTTTCATCACTTTTAATAACGTTAATTTTATCTTCTAATATCAAAGCCACTTTTTCATTAATCATATAAACTTCCTCCCGATGCTTCTAATACTACGATAACGTTTACTAGTTCATTTCATATTGTACCCAATCCACTCTTTTGTGAATCTTTGATTTTAAATAGAAAAAAAAGCTCCAAATGTACTAAAACGAAAGACAATAGCAAAAGGTTAACCCCATCTTTGGTGTGAAAGCCCAAGACCATTTCTTATTTGAACAGTAACTCATATAACCTCAATAAAGCCACAGCACCGATTTTTCAAATGGAATTCGATTAAAAACACTGTATCTCTTAATTTCAGTAAAAAGGATTGAGAAGCATTATTGCATCAATGGTATTTGGATTAGAAAGAAGTTTGTCTAGCTGCCTGTTTACCCGTGAAAATTATGTCTTTCCGTAGGAAATGTCCTGCGAAGTCTTTGGGAAGTTTTGCATCTTTCTTTTTCTAAGATGGAAGGGACATGGTGTTTACATTCCTGGTCATTTGTTGTATTTACGTTTATTTTACAGACTTCATCTAAGGAAAATGGTGATTTTTTAGATGATATTTACCTTGCAGAATGATTTGGATTGTTGAAAATGCGGATACATCCATTGTCTTTCACGCTCAACGATTTTCCTTGTTTTCGTAAAATTGGAAACAATTAAAAAAACTTCTTCAAATGAAAACAAAAGTGTTATACAATAAAACAAACACAAATAAAGATAAACGGGGGTAAAACAAAATGGTTAATAATTTATGGAATGATAAAGAAGCGTCAAAAGTGACATCTGGAGTAGAAGAACTGGTATATCGGTCTAATTTAATCGGTACAGATCGAGCCGTCTGCAACTGGGGAGGCGGCAATACATCCATGAAAACAATGGAAAAGGATTTTCGTGGCCGGGAAATTGAAGTCATGTGGGTTAAAGGAAGCGGTTCCGACCTTGCAACAATGAAAGCGGGCAATTTCACAGGTTTGAATCTAGCGGATATTCACCCTTTAATCGAGCGTGATGACATGCCTGATGCAGATATGGTTGAATATTTGTCACACTGCATGATCGACAGTAAGCATCCACGTATGTCGATTGAAACTTTACTTCATGCCTTCCTTCCCTTTAAACATGTTGACCACACACATCCAGATGCAATTATTAGTCTTTGCTGTGCAGACAATGGAAAAGAAGTCGCCAATGAAATTTTCGGTGATCGTTTTGTCTGGGTACCATATGAGCGCCCTGGCTTCACTTTGTCTAAAATGATCGCAAAAGGTGTGAAAAATAACCCGCAAGCCGAGCTTGTTTTAATGGAAAAACACGGATTGGTTACTTGGGGTGAAACATCGAAAGAAGCCTATGAAAAAACCATTTCGATCATAACGGAAGCAGAAGAGTTTATTAAAAGCCGCCAGCATGAAGAAGATGCATTTGGTGGACAGGCATTTGACTCTTTACCTGAAGCAGAGCGAAAAAAGGTACTTGCTTCGATTATGCCGGTTATCCGCGGTGCTGTGGGCGAGGAGAAAAAAATGCTTTTAACCTTTGACGATGCAGATGATGTCCTGCAATTTTTGAATAGCAAAAATGCGGCTGCCTTATCACAAGTCGGTGCCGCTTGCCCGGATCACCTTGTACATACAAAAATGAAGCCGCTTTTCATTAACTGGGATCCTCAAAATGAACGGACTGAATCCTTGGTGGAAAAAGTTAAAACGGGTATTCAACAATATAAGGAAGAATATAAGCAATACTTCGAGCGCAATAAAAACGAAGGAGATGTGATGTTTGAGGCGGCACCACGAGTTATTTTGATTCCAGGTGTCGGAATGGTCAACACAGGCAGAAACGTAGCCATGGCAAACGTGAGCGGAGCACTTTACCATCGAGCGATTGCGGTTATGAAAGGGGCAACAGCACTTGGCGAGTTCGTATCTCTCAGTGAAAATGAGTCATATAACGTTGAATACTGGCCACTTGAGCTTTATAAATTGTCTCTTTCACCGGCAGAAGCGGAGTTCTCACGCAAAGTAGCCTTCATTACAGGCGGTGCGGGCGGTATTGGCAGCGCAACAGCACGGCGTTTAGTTTCTGAAGGTGCCCATGTAGTTCTAGCTGATTTAAATATTGAAGGTGCTGAAAAAGTTGCGGATGAAATCAATAAAGAATACGGGGAAATACGTGCTGCAGCTTTTAAAATGGATGTTACCAGTGAAGAGCAGGTACAGGATGCCTTTGAGAAATCAGCTCTTACATTTGGGGGAATTGATATTATCATCAACAATGCCGGCCTTGCCACATCCAGCCCGTTTGATGAAACAACCTTAAAAGAATGGAACCTAAACATGAATGTACTGGGGACAGGCTATTTCCTTGTAGCACGTGAAGCTTTTAAGCAAATGAAACAACAGGGAACAGGAGGAAATATGGTATTTGTGGGATCGAAAAACTCTGTTTACGCTGGAAAAAATGCTTCTGCTTACAGTTCAGTCAAAGCACTTGAAACACATCTAGCACGATGCATTGCAGTGGAAGGCGGGGATTTCGGAATCCGTGTTAATTCTGTTTTGCCAGACGCCGTATTACAAGGATCTTCCATTTGGGGATCGGGTTGGCGTCAAGAGCGTGCCGCTGCATACGGAATAGAACCAGACCAGCTTGAAGATCATTACAAAAAACGTACGACATTGCTAGTAAACATATTCCCGGAAGACATTGCTGAGTCCATAGCGTTTTTCGCTTCATCAAAAGCAGACAAAACAACGGGTTGCATGGTCACTGTAGACGGCGGTGTACCTGGAGCTTTTAATCGCTGAATAGGTTTTGCCTGTTTTCTTGGATTTTGTTGCTTTCAGTGGAGGGTTTGTCATAGGTGGAATCAATCTATCGAAAAATAATAGATTAAGTATGCACTGCAAATTATGGTAAGTGAAGAATATGTGAAAAGGTAGTAGGAATCATGGAGTAATCAATTCAATCCGTTAAAAGGATGGGACGATATGACAATTAAAGAACAGTACGAAACAGCGAAACAAGCGTATGCGAATTGGGGAATTGATGTTGATGCGGCACTCGAAACACTGAAAAAGGTGCCCATTTCGATTCATTGCTGGCAGGGTGATGATATTGGTGGATTTGAAGTGAACAAAAGTGAATTATCTGGCGGTATTGATATAACGGGAAATTATCCAGGAAAAGCCACTACGCCGGAAGAGCTGCGCATGGATCTTGAAAAAGCGCTATCTCTTATTCCGGGGAAACATCGGGTCAATTTGCATGCCATTTATGCGGAAACAAATGGAGAAGCAGTCGAACGCGATCAGCTTGAGCCAAAGCACTTCGAAAACTGGTTGAATTGGGCTAAAGAAAACGGTCTTGGTTTGGATTTTAACCCGACACTATTTTCCCATGAAAAAGCAGCAGACGGCTTGACACTTTCTCATCCAAATGAAGAAATTCGTGAATTCTGGATTGATCATTGCATCGCCAGCCGAAAAATCGGAGAGTACTTTGGCCGTGAACTAGGCAATCCCTGCTTAACAAATATATGGATTCCAGACGGCTACAAAGATATTCCAAGCGACCGTTTGACACCGAGAAAGAGATTAAAAGAATCCCTTGATCGAATTTTTACAGCAGAAGTGGATGAAACATGTAATTGGGATGCTGTGGAAAGTAAAGTATTCGGTATTGGCTCCGAATCATATGTCGTAGGATCGCATGAATTCTACCTTGGCTACGCACTGAAAAATAACAAGATTTGCTTAGTGGATACAGGTCATTATCATCCGACTGAAACTGTATCGAACAAAATTTCTTCGATGCTATTATACAGTGATAAACTAGCACTTCATGTTTCGCGCCCGGTTCGATGGGACAGTGACCACGTCGTAATTTTAGATGATGAGCTTCGTGAAATTGCGCTTGAAATTGTTCGCAATGATGCATTAAACCAGGTGATCATTGGCCTTGATTTCTTTGATGCCAGCATCAACCGTGTTGCTGCCTGGACGATTGGTACGCGTAATATGATTAAGGCCCTCTTATATGCCTTACTTGTACCGAACGATCATTTGAAAGAACTGCAAGAAAAAGGCGATTTTACTGAGCGACTGGCATTAATGGAGGAATTTAAAACCTATCCATTTGGTGCAATTTGGGATTATTATTGTGAAAAAATGAATGTGCCGGTAAAGGAAAGATGGCTGACGCAAGTGAAAGAATATGAACGTGATGTTTTAGCAAAGCGTTAAAATAACAGGTTGTCCTGAATCCGCAAACCGATGTGTGACTAATTCCGCTGAATTAATATGGGGTCTATCGATTCGTCCCGAGTGAATGGTCTGGAATTACCGAAATATAACGAAGAAGTGGAGAAAAAGTAAAAAAGTTTTTGTTTAAATTAGAAAATTAATATAGTTAAAAAGGAAAACTTATTAGAAAGGTAATTCCTTTATAAAATATACCTATAACGATCTATGACACAGGTCTTTCTATGGGTATATTTTTTTTGATTGCACGTTAATAAATAGACATGAAAGCTAGTCAATTTGTGTTAAATCCGGAATGAGAGTCTCGTGCAACAAATTGATTTAACCAGTTGAAAATTAGACTGAGGATTGAGGAGGAATCGTTAAAGTAACTTTTTCTAAAAGGGGAGGATTTGGATTGAAGGTATCAATCTACAGTTTAAGATAATAAAAGCACTATGAAAAAAGGATATAGAAAATGTAATGACGTAGACTGCTTTGTAATTTTCCAATACAACTAAAAATGAAACACTATGAGAAAGTGAAACTATATAAAAATATTATTTGAATTTTAAAAATGTTTGTGAAATTTAAATTGACAAACCTTTCAAAAACAGTAAAAATCAATAATAAAAAGAAAAAAATGATGGGGTTCAAATGTACAATAGAGATATTTTTAATACATATAGAAGAGAATGAGAAAGTCGCTCACTCTTGTTGCTAAAATACGATTTTTCCAGTTTCCATCTCGCTTTTTGTGTAAGTTAGTGGTTGAACATAACAGAGAAGGACATGGCTGGACAATAAATTATAGGGAAACCTGAAAGTATATAAAGGTTTCCTATTTTAGTAAAGAAATTAAGGTTATACTCCCGGTAAAATCCATCATTTATGAAACCGTTTTCTTAGAAAGAAGCAGCGGTGAATGTAACCGGATGAGAAAAGCACTTCTTAAGTCATTCCTTATTACAATATCCATGATACGTGCTAATGTTTAGAATTTAAGAAAGAAGGTAGCTAATCATGTTAAGGATGCCCATCTTTTTTATTTTGTTTTTATTTATACTAAGCGGCTGTGATCATTCTGCAGAATACGAGATTATTTACAATGATGAAGAAAGTATCGACGTCAATACAAAACCTGTCGAGAATAAAAAAGATTCGTATACGATAGCTGTTATACCTAAAATTGACGGAATACCTTATTTTAAAGCGGTAGAGGAGGGGGCGTTGGAGGCGGGAAAAGACTTAGGTGTTAAGGTCATATATACAGGCCCACCTACCCCCAGCTCTGAAAAGCAGGAAGAGATTATAACAAAATTAATTGAAAAAAAAGTGGACGTAATTGCGGTATCTGCAAATGATCCATATAAATTAGGCAGGGTGCTGAAAAAAGCAAAGCGTAAAGGAATCAAGGTGATCACCTGGGATTCTGATACTAATGCATCATACAGAAGCTTTTTTGTGAACATGATAGATCCTGAGATAATTGGCAGGCATGTAATGGATACCCTCGCTATTGAAATGGAAGAAAAAGGGGAATTTGCGATTATGACGGGATCTCCTACCGCTGCCAATCTTAATACATGGATTGATTGGATTCAAATCCAACAAAAAGAATATTATCCAACTATGAAACTAGTTGAAGTGGAATATACAAACGAAGATATTCATAAAGCGTATAAGGTAACACAAAATTTATTTAAAAAATACCCGGACCTAAAAGGAATTATTGGTATTTCAACGGTTAATCCTCCTGCTGCGGCTCAGGCTGTGAAAGATGCAGGGAAAATCGGCAAGGTTGCCGTAGTCGGTACATCGACTCCTAATTTAATGAATGAGTATTTACAGGAAGGGGCTGCCCAGACCATTACGTTATGGAGTCCACAAAAATTAGGTTACTTGACTGTTAGCCTAGCAAAAAACTTATTGAATGATGAATTTCCGTATGAAGGACAGAACATTAAGAACATAGGTAGGATTAAATTCAACGGTGACATGGTCATTATGGGAGAGCCCATCGATTTTACAAAGGGAAATGTGAACCAGTATGATTTTTAAAGGAAAAAAGCCTATCCAGATAAAAAACCTGCGTTTAACGACAAAACTAGTTACAACCTATACATTATTAACGGTTCTACCTATGGCCTTCCTTGGGTTCATTGCATACTGGCAATACACAAAATCAATAGAAGAAGAAGTAGGCGAATATATTCCCCGTCTTGTTAAACAGGTTAATGGCAACATTGAAAATGACATTCAAAAACTAGAGACCTTACCTGATTTAATTTATAATTCCGGTGATGTTATGGCTATTTTAAGAGACAGCCAATCAAAAAAAAAATCGGTTTTGCTACACGATGAATATATCATGAAGAGTTATTTGACAAGAACCTATTTAAATAACAATTCATCTCATATTTTGGGGGCGTTTCTTGTTTCCAAGAATCGTACATTTGCAAGTACAAGTCTGCATTATGACAGTTTTGGTTTTGAAGATGGTTCCTTGCCATATGCAGATGACCTAGGATTGCTAGGCGAGATGCAGTTGCTCCTTCCTAATCAGACTAATTTAACGTTTGAAGGGGATCCCTCCTATTTTATGTTGGTCAAAACAATTACTGATTTCGATAATAGAAAAAATTTAGGAACGCTCTATATAGCCATCGATGTAGCCTTTTTTGAGCAATCACTTCAGGATTTGCAAAAGGAAGAGAATGTTACGATGTGGATCATGAATAAGCAGGGGAAGATAATTTATCATAAGGATCATTCAAAAATTGGTACAGTGGAAAAAGGGATACATGATTACCCATTACTGAATGGTAGTTTTCGTACAGAAATCGATGGAAAACGGAATTTAATCAGTATAAGTGAATCAAATGAGCTGCCATGGGTACTCGTTCATAGCATACCTATCAAAAACATGACAGAAAAAACGGATGTTATCCGAAATGTGACAATTTTCGTTTTTATCCTTTTTACACTCATTACTACATTGATCTCTATCTTTTTTGCCTGGACCGTTACACGTCCACTAAACGAATTAGGAGATATAATGAAGCGGGTGGAAAAAGGTGATTTATTAGTAGAAATACCTATACATTCCAAGGATGAAGTCGGGATGCTCGCGAACAGTTTTCGATCAATGCTCGCAGAGATAAGAGAGCTGATTCATAAAAACTACCACATTGAACTGCGAAAAAAAACAGCTGAATTATACGCCCTTCAATCTCAAATAAATCCTCACTTTATGTATAATACGCTGGAAACCATAGGCATGGCTGTGGAAGAAGGAGAGAGCGATGAAGTCGTGAAGATGGTGACTCTGCTTGGTAGAATGATGCGCTTTTCAATCAGTAATAAAGAAAGCTTGGTTCCTATAAACAGTGAGGTTCAGCACATTGAAGATTATTTAAGCATCCAACAATTCCGTTTTGAAGATCGTTTGCATTTTATGATAGAAAAAGGAGCAGATGTAGTTAATTATTATATACCCAAGTTTGTTTTACAGCCAATCGTTGAAAATTCCATTAAATATGGATTGGAAAAAAGAAAGGAAATAGACATTCAAATACATATTTCTGAAGAGGAAACTCAGACAGGTGAGGAATATCTTTTGCTGATAGTCAGTGATAACGGACCAGGGATGACAGAAAGCAAATTAATTGAATTAAATGAAAAGTTACGTTTGGATCCAATGATGAAACGGGACTCTGGCTTTGGGATTATCAATGTAAATGCAAGAATTGGCATGATGTTCGGGGAACAATATAATCTTCAAATTAATAGCGAATACGGAAAGGGAACGAGTGTGATTATCCGACTTCCCAAAATAAATGCCCAACAAGTAAGCATGTATGTTCAAGGAGAGGAGAAGAACAGAGATGATACAAAGGGTCAGGACGGTCATTGTAGATGATGAACCAAGGATAAGAAGAGGCATAGAAAGACTAGTACAATCTTGTGGGGAAGAGTGGCATGTTGTAGGTGTTTACTCCGATGGTCAAGAGGCATACGATGCAATTATCAATCAAGTAGAAGAAGTTGATGTATTAATAACAGATGTACAAATGCCTGTCATGGACGGGTTAACGTTAATTCAACATTTGAAAAAAACTAAACCAAGGCTATTTCCATTCATTATAAGCGGGTATGATGATTTTCTCTATGTACAGACTGCCCTAAGGGAAGGAGCTGTCGATTATATATTGAAACCGATTGATCGAGAAAAGTTTAAACTGCAGTTGAAGACTGTGCAGGAAAAAGTAATTGAGGCACGAAAGGAAAGGGAAAAGATAGGAGAAATAGAAGAAAGAGCCATGATATTAACCCATGAAAAGCAGCTTCAATTGCTGATGGAAATTACGTGGAAAGATGCAATGGACTTATCATTACTTGAATGGACGCGGCAATTTCCAGAAGGAACCTATTCCCTGATCCATATTGGAATCGATCATACATCTGCCAAAACCCAAAGTTTTTCACCAGAAGATTGGGGTGGATGGAATGATGTAATAAAAAAACTTATAACAGACTTACTAGATGATCATTCAACGCATTGGATGTGGAAAGATAGTCTACATGCCAGTTGGTTATTGATTAAGGATACTACCCCTACAGCTTTGGAGCAATTGTGTATAACATTAAAAACAAGTGTCCAACGGCAAACCCCTTTTACGGTTTCCATTGCCCTTGGGAATGAGTTTAATGACCTTACCCTTTTAGTAAATATTAAAGATGAATTACGATCTACCTTGCAATATCGAATGATACAAGGAGGCAATAAAATTTTCAGAACTGAAATGCTTAAACATGTATCATATAATAAAGTGATTGAAGTGCCGCCATCCATCTATAAATGGGCAGAAGAGACAGTGGAGGCGATGGAGCATGGTGAAGAAGCTGCCATTCGTTCTCTCAGGCAATTTTTTAACGAACTGAAAGATGTCACTTCCCCTTTCATAATACAAGAATCGGTTCGCTATTTGTCTATTAGAATTATTAATAAATGGATTAAAAGTGATGGTTTTAAAGACCTTCCGCTTTTACTTGAGGAAGCATTTAGCATTGCCGAGGATTCTTCTCATTTTAATCATTTAAAAAAGGAGACGGAGCGCTGGGTCATGAATATGTTAAAAAAGCAAGCAGCATTTCAAAATGACCAAACAGATCCCATACGCCAGGCAAAAGAATGGATTCTAAAACATATAGGCGATAACATCACAATAAAAAAAATCGCCAATCATGTCCATTTAAATTCAACCTATTTTTGTGAGTATTTTAAAAATCAGACAGGTGAAACAGTGCTTGACTATGTAACCAATGAACGGTTAAAAGTGGCGAAGGAATTATTAAGTCATACAGATTTAAAGATTTACGATATCGCTTCAAAAGTAGGCTATCAAGATACCAAATATTTTAGTCGGCTGTTTAAGCAATGGACAGGACAACTTCCGTCTCAATATCGAGATACTCATGAGTTTTTTGTGAAAAAGTAGAAGCTTCCATTCCGGAGCTTTTTTTTTATGTCTACATTGAAAATGTCCCGAAGAAAATCCCCCCTACCCGAATTTTATCACCTACCAGCTTATGCCAATTCCCTTTATAGTAAAAGTATCAGAAAAGAAAGCGCTTCCTTTATGAGGAAAACGCTTTCTTGATAAAAGACGAAATGGAACGGGAGTGTTTATATGACCTTAATTGGACCCTCACTTATGTGTGCAGATATGGGGAATTTACAAGAATCAGTAATGAGATTAGACCGTGCAGGTGTTGATTTCTTTCATCTAGATATAATGGATGGATCGTTTGTTCCTAATTTTACAATGGGCCCGGATCTAATTAAACGCATTAGGCAATTCTCGGATAAACCATTTGATGTTCACTTAATGGTTGAAAGACCGGAAGACCATTTAGATCTTTTCATTCAGTCGGGGGCAGATATGATTTCCATTCATGCAGAGGCAACTGCCCATTTACAGAGATCACTACAAAAGCTGAAGAATGATGGGATTAAGGCAGGGGTAGCCTTAAATCCATCAACCCCCATCACAGAGCTTGAACATGTATTGGATGTAGTCGATTATGTAACGGTGATGACGGTGAATCCTGGTTTTGCCGGGCAGTCCTTTGTACCGCTTATGTATAAGAAAATAAAAAAGATAAAAGAATTAATTCAATCGGAAGGCTACCAAATTGATATTCAGGTAGATGGAAACATTGGGTTCGAAACCATTCCGGGTGTATTGAAAAATGGAGCCGACATGTTGGTTTGCGGGACGTCCTGTTTATTTAAAAACGATGTATTACTGGAAGATGCCGTTGGCCAACTCCGGGCATTCTTAGAGCAAATGAAAATGAAAAACGAGGGTTGTGCATGAAAGGGGTTGTAGTGGTAGGGAGTATTAATATGGATATTGTCGCAGTCACTAATCAGTATCCAGCGCATGGGGAAACGATTTTTGGAGAAAATATGAAACTATTAAGTGGTGGAAAAGGCGCAAATCAAGCAACGACGTGCGCTAAACTTGGAAAACCAGTAAAACTGGTCGGTGCGGTTGGCGACGACGCATTCGGGCATGAAATAGAACGTTCTCTTCTTCAAAATAACGTGAATATATCCTCCTTGAAACATGTTGCAGAACATCCAACTGGATGCGCAGTCATTACAGTAGATGCTACAGCAGAAAACACCATGCTTGTCATTAAAGGGGCCAATGAACATTTGACAAGAAGTGATATTGACATTTGTTTTTCTACCATCAGTGATGACTATGCTGTTTTACTTGTACAGATGGAAATTCCTAATGAGGCTGTTCTACAAGCCATGAAAAGGGCTAAAGAAAAAAATATGTTTATTATCCTGGACCCTGCTCCTGCAGAAGGGGTAACGACTGAAGCACTGACGTATGCCAATTTGATTACGCCGAATTGGCAGGAAACAAAAGTGTTGACTGGGATCGACGTCAACTCGAAGGAAAGTGCATGCAAAGCGGGTGTTTTCTTTGAGAATCATTTTGGCGTGGAGAATAGCATTATTAAGTTGGGCCATAAAGGAGCATTGGTTTATCAAAACGGTGAAACAAACTTTATCGAGCCCATTGCTGTAAAAGCTGTTGATACAGTGGGGGCAGGAGACTCGTTCGCAGGAGCCCTTGCTTGTGCCATTGCAGATGGGGAGACGATCGAATCAGCAGCCGAGTTTGCTTCAATTGTAGCGGCAATGAAGGTAACGAAAATGGGGGCCCAAGATGGTGTGCCGAGGCTAGCAGAAGTGGAACATTTTTGTGAAACCAATAACATTAATTATTATGGTAAAAAACAAAAGTTGAATCAAATTTATGACTGATTAAGGTTGGAAAGGAGAGAAACATGTCTGATTTCTTATTGCAAATGACGAATGTCAGTAAAACCTTCCCAGGTGTAAAAGCACTGGATAGCGTTCAGCTTGAAGTGAAAAAAGGAGAAGTTCATGCGTTAATAGGGGAGAATGGTGCCGGGAAATCAACGCTCATTAAAATATTAGCTGGCATTTATCGACCGGACCCAGGCGCCAAGTTTTACTTTGAAGGAAAAGAAGCCGAAATTCAAAAACCGATTGATGCTACGCTAAAAGGCATTTCAATCATTTATCAGGATTTAAGTTTATTTTCAAACCTATCTGTAGCTGAAAATATCTATATTGGCCGGGATAGTGACAAAAAACCATGGAAAAAGATTAGATGGAAGGAGATGGAGGATACAGCAAAACGGGCACTTAAAGAACTAGAATTTGAGATTGATGTTCATACACCCGTTGAAAAATTAAGCATTGCTCAACAGCAGCTGATTGAAATCGCCAGAGCCCTCGCTTTTGATTCCAAGTTGATTGTAATGGACGAACCGACTTCATCCCTATCCGCAGGGGAAGTTGAAAAGCTTTATAAAGTTATACAAAAATTAAAGGATCGCGGAATTTCCATAATCTTTGTCAGCCACAAGTTAAAAGAGTTATTTACTGTTTCCGATCGATTTACAATATTGCGAGATGGGAAATATGTAGGCACTTATGAAACTGAAGAACTTGATGAAGATAAATTAATCACACTAATGGTGGGACGTCAGATTTTATATAACAAGAATATGGTTAAAGGAAAAACAGGAAAAACTCTTTTGGAACTGAATGGTTTATCAAAAGAAGGTAACTTTAAAGATATTTCCTTTGAATTGAAAGCTGGAGAGGTCCTTGGGATTACAGGACTTGTCGGATCAGGAAGAACAGAGCTTGCACAGGCGATATTCGGGGTCAACAGGCCCTACGATGGAAGTATGAAAATAAATGGGGTTTCTACTAAAATCAAGTCTTCTGAACATGCTGTAAAGCAAGGGATTGCATATATTCCAGAAAGCAGAAAAACGCAAGGACTCATCCTTCGCCAGTCCATAATCAATAATATTTCATTACCTGTTTTGAAACAATTGAGAAATAAATTCAAATTGATTAAGCGAAAGGAAGAAGTTAAGCTGGCTGATCATTATATGAAAACGCTAGATGTTAGACCCGCTTTGCCTAAAAGGGCAGCTGGTGACCTTTCAGGCGGAAATCAACAGAAAGTCGTGATCGGCAAGTGGCTTTCTACTAAACCACAAATCCTAATTATTGATGAACCGACGAATGGGATTGATATTGGGGCGAAGTCAGAAATTCATAAGTTAATGAGGGAACTGGCAGCTGAAGGAATGGGCATTATTGTGATTTCTTCAGAGCTTCCAGAAGTACTTGCTGTCAGTGATCGGATTTTGGTCATGAGACATGGAAGAATAGCCGGAGAGCTTGGTATAGAAGAAGCGACACAGGAAAATATCATGAATTATGCTCTGCTTGGTTCTCAATCTCCTTCCAAAAAAGGGCTTCCGCTAAAAGAGGAGGTACGTGCATGAACGCCATTTTGAAGTCGAAGGAAATCAGCATCGCAATGATTGTTTTGCTTCTATGTATTACATTGACATTCTTAAGCCCGTATTTTTTAACTGTAGACAATTTGCTGGATGTACTAAAAGGGAATGCTGTACTTGGAATTCTGGCGGTGGGTATGACACTTGTAATCATCACTGGCGGGATTGACGTATCGGTGGCCGCTGTTACAAGCGCTGTCTGTGTCATCGTTGGAAAAGTAATGATGCTCATGCCTGACCATCCCATCTCTATACTATTACTCTTTTTGATTGGGCCATTTCTTGGGGTTTGTTTAGGTGCACTGAATGGACTGCTTGTTGCAAAGGTCCAAATTCCAGCTATTGTCGTGACACTTGGAATGATGAGTATCATTAATGGGCTCGTGTTGTACATTACGAATGGACAGTATTTGAACAGCAGCAGTTTTCCAACCGTATTCATCAAGTTTGCCAGTTTTGAGATGTTTGGTATATCTATCATCATTCTAATTTTTATCGCCGTAGCACTGTTTACTTGGTATATTTTGAAATACACATTAATCGGTCGCGAAGTATTGGCGATTGGCGGTAATAAAGATTCAGCCATTCGGGTTGGGATAAATTTTGACAAAGTTCAAATATTTGTTTTCTCCTATATGGGGTTTCTTGCAGGAATAGCAGCCATTGCTCAAACAGCATATACAAAGGCTGTGGATCCTAATGGAATGCTTGGTCTGGAGCTGATGGTCATAGCAGCCGTTGTTTTGGGCGGTGCGAACATCATGGGGGGGCGCGGTACCATTTTGGGAACGGTTTTGGGCGTTCTTCTGCTAGGCATTGTACAAAATGGACTTATCTTGGCAAAAATTGATACCTTCTGGCAAAAAGTATTCACTGGATTGATTATATTACTGGCTGTGTCATACGACCACATTCAATATAAGCGCTCAAAAGATAAGTTAGCGAAAATTGAAGTGGAAGCGTAAGAAAGAGGTGAAAAAATGAAACGGCTTTCAATATCAAAAGAAAATACTTTAGGTGTAATTACAGCAGGCTTGTTTGTGTTAATGAGTTTTTCAATACCTGGATTCTTTTCTTCAAATAATTTAACCAATATGATGTTCCAGCTCCCGGAGTTTGGTTTAATCGCATTAGCAATGATGGTGGTGATTGTAACTGGAGGGATTGACCTATCGATTACGTATACAGCTGCCTTGTCTGGCGTGACAATCGCACTTATGGCAAGCAGCGGATACCCAATGCTAGGCGCAATCTTAATCGGTGTTTTAGTCGGGCTGAGCTGCGGATTGATTAACGGCGTACTCATCTCAAAAATCGGTGTTTCGCCAATACTGGTAACACTCGGAACGATGGTGCTTTTTGAAGGTTTGATCTTAAGCATTACGAAAGGAAATTCAATTTCAGGATTCAGTGAGGGTTATAGCTTAATTGGAAACGGCTACTATATGGGGATCGTTCCTCTTTCCATCATTATTTTTGTACTATTTGCAATAATAACAGCTATATTGCTGTCAAAAACCAAATGGGGCAGAAGTGTTTATATGGTGGGTAGCAATCCGATCGCCACATTATTTTCAGGTGTAAATAATAGCAAGGTATTAATGAGGGTTTACTTATATGCGGCACTTCTTGCCACAATTGCTTCCATTATTATGACATCCCGTTATAATACTGCAAAAGTGGATCTGGGATCTTCTTATTTATTACAAAGTGTAGCGGCAGCCGTGCTTGGCGGAACTGAAATTCAAGGTGGTTATGGCAAAGTTATCGGCACTGTTTACGCAGTGGTCATTTTCCAAATGTTATCAAGTGGATTGAACTTAATGGGTGTACCACGATCGATCGTAACTGTAATGATGGGGGTTATTTTAATCACGGTATTGGTCATAAACTTCGTGAAAACGAAATTAGACGAAAAAAGTCAAAAGAAGTTACCTTCAAACTCTGTAGCGTAATTTACATGACCATGTAATCTCTGAAAATACTTTAGTGAAAAATCAGAAAAATTGTAAGGGGGATCATTATGAAGAAAATGACGGGGATATTGGCAACAGCTATTTTAGCTGGGGGACTGTTAGCAGGCTGTGTATCACAAGAAGGAGCATCGGGGAACAGTGAAAAAGAAACAAGTGGCGGAGGTGGTAATGAGAAGTTGAAAATTGCCGTAGTTCCAAAATTAATGGGGATACCATATTTCAATGCTTCTGAAAAAGGAGCGATTCAAGCAGGTAAAGATCTTGGTGTGGAAACCATTTACACAGGACCTACGGAACCGGATGCTGCACAGCAAGTAAAAGTCATTGAAGACTTAATTAGTCAAGATGTGGATGTAATCGCAGTAGCACCAAATGACGCTGCATCACTCTCACCAGTCCTTCAAAAGGCGAAGGATGAAGGAATAATTGTAATGGATTGGGATACACCAGCTGATCAATCCCTTGTAGAATTATCCGTCCACCAAATAGACGATGAAGCATACGGTCGCCATATCGCTAAATCCCTCGTAAAACAAATGGGTGTTGAAAAAGGGCAAATCGCTATATTAACTGGAGGGCTTTCAGCTGCAAACTTAAACACCTGGATAGATGCAGCAAAAAAAGAACTGGAAGAGAATTATCCAGGTATTGAATTAGTATCGGATAAAATCGCGACAGATGAAAAACAACAGGTGGCATACCAAAAAACACTGGATTTAATAAAATCAAATCCTGAATTAAAAGGAATCATGGCTTTTTCTACTCCGGCACCTCTTGGGGCAGCCCAAGCTGTTCAGGAAAAAGGACTGCAAGATGATATAACAGTTGTTGGAACTGCTCTACCGAAAGACTCTTCACCATATTTGAATGATGGATCTCTAGATGTAGCCATACTTTGGGAGCCAGACAAACTAGGTTATTTAACAGTTGCCCTCGCCAAACGTCTAGCTGAAGGGGAGAAACCAGAAGATGGTTTGAAAGTTGAAAATGTAGGTGAAATTGACGTGTGGGAGGATGGAAAAACAATCATCATGGGACCACCGACAGATTTTACGAAAGACAATGCAGCTGATTTTAATTTTTAAGGTTAGATAGACCGAAAAGGCCCCTCTCAACTATCTAGAGGGGCCTTTTTATTAAATATCATTGCGTGACTTGCATGTTAGGAGATGATGAAGGGATGAATGAGAGATATACAATCGGAATTGATTTTGGCACTGAATCAGGAAGAGTGCTGCTAGTAGATATAGAGAACGGAAATGAAATGGCTACACATGTTACACCTTATCGTCATGGAGTATTGTCTAATAGGCTTCCAGACGGATGTAAACTTGAAAAAGATTGGGCTCTCCAGCATCCAGGTGATTATTTGGACGTTTTATACACTTCTGTTCCTGAAGTGATTCGGTTAAGCGGAGTAGATGCGAATGATGTGATAGGCATTGGAATCGATTTTACCTCTTGTACCATTTTGCCTGTTGATAAGAAAGGAAATCCCCTTTGTTTTGATGAGAAGTGGAAAAGGGACCCTCACAGTTGGGTCAAATTATGGAAGCATCATGCCGCACAAAAAGAAGCGGATGATATTACACGCATTGCACAGGCAACGAATCAACCATTCCTGCAACGATATGGCGGGAAAATTTCTTCTGAATGGATGTTCCCTAAGATTTTACAAGTGTTACGTGAATCACCTGATATCTATGAAGAAACGGATCTATTTATGGAAGCCGGAGATTGGATTACCTTCCGTCTGACGAATGAGCTGGTACGCAGCAGTAATATGAGCGGTTATAAAGCATTTTGGGATAAAAAAGATGGATATCCGGACCCTGCTTTTTTAGCGGCTATTGATGAACGTCTTCTGGATATACTGGATACAAAAATGCGTGGTGAAGTATTACCCATCGCTGGACGGTCGGGTGGTTTAACAGAAGGGATGGCTAAGAAGATGGGGTTGAAATCTGGTACGGCTGTTTCTGTATCCATAATCGATGCCCATGCAGGTGTTCCAGCTGTAGGAGCTGTCCATCCAGGCCAATTTGTGATGACGATGGGAACCTCTACTTGCCACATGTTAATTTCTGAGAAAAAACAAACAGTAGAAGGTATTTGTGGAGTAGTTGAGGATGGAATAATTCCCGGATCATTCAGTTATGAAACGGGACAGGTGGCTGTTGGCGATTCATTTGCATGGTATATTGAGCAAACTGCTCCTGAGTATGTAAAGAAAGAAGCTGAGCAAGAAGGTGTCAATCTACATAGCTTACTGGAAAAAAAGGCTTCTTGCTTAAGGCCTGGTCAATCTGGGTTAGTGGCGTTAGATTGGTGGAATGGCAACCGAACAGTCCTTGTAGATGCGAACTTGTCAGGTGTGATAGCAGGGATTACTCTTTCTACGAAGCCGGAAGAAATATACCGTGCACTTTTAGAATCAACAGCCTTTGGAACAAGGAAAATCCTTGAAACCTTTGAGAATGATGGTATAGAGATAAACGATTTGTTTGCCTGTGGCGGATTACCTCAAAAAAATAAACTGTTAATGCAGATATATGCCGATATTTTAAATCGTGAAATTAAAATCGCGGATGGGGAACAAGTGGTTGCATTAGGAGCAGCCATATACGCTGCCACGGCTGCCGGCCGTATAAATGGTGGGTATGATTCCATAGAGGAGGCATCCTCTAAGATGGCAAAAGTAAAAGAAGATACTTTTATACCGGTTAAAGAAAATGTAAGTATTTATCAACAACTGTATGCTTATTATTTAGAACTGCATGACTTCTTTGGCCGCGATCATATTTCCATAATGCATGGTTTAAAGAAATTGAGGAGTGTGGACTAATGATACATATTGCGGTGGATATTGGTGCTTCAAGTGGCCGGCTGGTTTTAGGGAAAATGGAGAACGGGAAATTAGTAATTGAAGAAATCCATCGATTTGCGAATGGTTTCACCACCCAAAATGAAACCTGTTTTTGGGATATTGATCATTTATTGAATGAAATCTTAAAGGGGTTAGAATCAGCAAAAAAGCTTGGATACGACCACTGTACACTTGGAATTGATACGTGGGGAACGGATTACGTATTGTTGGATGATAATGGACACAGAGTGCAAGAAGTTATCTCTTATCGTGATAAGCGCACCGAAAATACAATCGAAAAGGTCACAAGAACACTACCTAAAGAAATCATTTATCAAAAAACGGGGATTCAATTCTTATCATTTAACACGTTATACCAATTGTACGAAGAAGATATAAAGAACCTGAAAGTCACTAGGAATGTCATGACTGTGCCAGATTATTTAGGTTACTGCCTAACGGGGAAAAAGGTCACAGAAGTTACAAGTGCTTCTTCGATGCAATTATTGAATGTAAACACGAAGAAGTTTGATGAAGAGTTACTAAACCTGATTGCATTGTCAAAAGATCAATTCCCGCCTTTGGCTAATCCGGGAGAACGATTAGGGAAACTGATGAAAGAACGTTTTTCTACTTTTGATCTTCCCAATACTGAAGTGATTATCGTTGCTTCACATGATACTGCTTCCGCCATAGTCGGTTCACCTGGTAATGGAGAGAAATGGGCCTATATTAGTAGCGGAACGTGGTCGTTGCTTGGGATTGAAAGCGATAAACCGATAGTGAATGAGTTAGCCCTTAAAAACAATTATACAAATGAATGGGGTGCATACGGAACCTACCGCTTTCTGAAAAATATCATTGGTATGTGGGTTATTCAAGAGGTCAGAAGACATTTAAAGGAAGACTATAACTTCGAGCAGTTTGTATATGAGGCAGAGAAAATAAAGGTGTGCAGGCAGTTCATCAACTTTAATGATAAACGATTTTTAAATCCAGAAAATATGATTCAAGAAATTCAGCAGTATTGTCGGGAGACGAATCAGGAGATTCCACATACAGTTGGCGAATTAGCGAACTGTATATTTACAAATATGTCTATTATTTATGCGATGTCCATTCGGCAAATAGAAGAGATAACCGGGAAAAGAATCGAGCAACTTCATATTGTCGGAGGAGGGGCGAAAAATGAATTCGTTAATCAACTTACGGCAGACCTTAGCGGGAAAACCATATACGCTGGACCAACAGAGGCTACGGCGATTGGGAATATACTAGTACAAATGATTTCAGGCAATGAAATAAGCGATTTACAAACGGCACGTCAGTTAATAGAACACTCGTTCCTTATAAAAAAATATGAGCCAAAAGAAAAAATTGAATCATCATCCCTGATTGAAAAATTCAAACAAGCAATTTCCATGAAAGAAGAATGTAAATAATAGGAGTGATAAAGTATGAATGAAAATCTGCATGCAGCCAAACAAATTGTTATGATCATGGAACGTGTCTATAAATATGGCATGACAACAATTTCAGGAGGAAACCTTTCTATTCTAGATGAAAATGGTGACCTTTGGATTACTCCATCGGGAATTGATAAAGGGGCATTAACCATGGATGATATCATGTGCGTCAAAAAGGACGGTACATTCATAGGGAAACATAAACCATCGGTAGAGCTTCCTTTTCATCAAGGAATTTATGAAGCAAGGCCCGATATAAAAGCTATCGTACATGCACATCCCCCGGCTTTGGTTTCCTTTAGCATGGCTCGTAAAGGACCAAACCCAAAGTTGCTTTTACATGCATATAAGAGTGTAGCAGATTCCCTTCAGGTTGCACCCTATGCGATCCCTGGAAGCGACAAATTAAAGGAAAATATTTCGGCTGAATTTGCAAAAGGAGGGGATGCGGTCATATTGGAGAATCATGGTATTGTGGTAGGGAAACCCACTATATTTGATGCCTTTATGTTGTTTGAAACACTTGAAGATACTGCTTGTATGGAAATAAATGCAAGGAATATAGGGAAACCATTTGAACTGACCGAACAAAATTTACAAGAAATAGATTTATATAAAGCGGATAAATTAACACAGATAGAAATGAAGCACCATTCTGTCGAAGAGGTTTCTTGCCGTCAAGAAATGATCAGGTTATTGGAACGGTTATATGATCGTCAGCTTTTTACAAGTATCTCAGGCAGCTTTTCAACCCGCCTTAAAGATGGCTCTATTTTAATCACGCCTTCTCAACAGGACCGTAAATATATTAAGGAAGATGAATTGGTTCTGATTCATCAGGAGTATAGTGAAGCTGGAAAGGAACCATGTGAGTTTTTTGAGCTTCATCAAAAAATATATGAGTTAAACCCGGAGCTTACATCCGTAATCATTGCGAACCCAAGATTTTTAATGGCCTATGCTGTGACAGATGTTAAATATAATACACATATAATTCCAGAGGCCTACATTGTTCTTCGGGATATAGATAAAGTGCCTTTTGGAATGGGGGAAAATCATAATAGAATGATTGCCGATAAACTAGCTGAGGATAATCCTGTCCTATTAATTGAAAATGGGTATGCAGTTGTCTCAGGAAAAAGTTTACTGAGTGTATTTGATAGGCTAGAAGTAGCTGAATATAGTGCAAAAGCATTGGTGTACGCTAAAAGTATTGGCGAAGTAATCGATATTAGTGATGAAGATATTGAAGAAATTATTGAAGGTTTTAAGCTAATTGCCAAATAACCATATCAATGAAAAAAGGCAGTTCCTAAGCTCTCTATTTATATAGAGGGCTTTATATATGTTACAATACAAAAACAAACAAAGGTAAACAAAGATTATATAGATAGGAGAAAGTTGGTATGCTTGTAGCTCAAAGACACCAAAAAATTGTCGAACTCGTAAATGAACGTTCGAGTATTCGTGTTACAGAATTAAGTGAAATCTTTTCAGTAACAGAGGAAACAATCCGACGTGATCTCGAAAAGCTTGAGAAAGAAACAAAACTAAAACGCAGCCACGGCGGTGCCGTTAGCCTGCAAGAAGATGATTCGGAAATCCATTTTTCCGAAAGAGTGATAACAAATGTCAACGAAAAAAAAGTGATAGCATATGAAGCGGCAAAGCGGATAGTGGAAGGTGACAGGATTATTTTAGATGCAAGTACAACTGCCTGGTATATGTCAAAAGCCTTACCAAACATACCGCTAACGGTTATTACCAATTCCACCAAAGTGGTGATGGAATTGAGTAAAAAAGAAAAAATAGAGGTTATTTCAACCGGGGGAAGATTGCTGTCAAAGTCTTTATCATTTGTTGGTCCGATAGCAGAGAAATCATTAACGATGTATCATGTCAACAAAACGTTTTTGTCTTGTAAGGGGATTCACTTAGAAGAAGGACTCAGTGATTCTAATGAAGGGCAGGCTTTATTAAAAAAGAAAATGATCGAGAGGTCGGATGCAGTGATCCTGATGGTGGATTCCTCAAAGTTTGGAAAAAAGGCGTTTTCATTAATCGTTCCGCCTAGTGAAGTGGATGAGGTCATTACGGATAGAGAAATAGATGAAGCATCAAGAAAATTGCTTGAAAAAAGAAATGTAAAAGTAACGATTGTAAAATAAGATAGACTCATTAGCGACAGTTGGGAAATGTGTCCTTTAAAGCGAGCAATCTATTATAGAGGTTGGGTATCTTTACGGTACCCAATCTATTTTTATTATTGCCTCGTTTCCAAAAAAAAGGGCTTTCAGTTTAGTAACATGCTTGCGTTAGGGAAAGGCAGGAGACGTACGGGGTTGTGAATATTACCAATAGGAAGGGAAAGGGGGTTTTGTCTTAAGTTTCGCAGAAAAAATACCATTAGGGTAAAGGGCAAACGTGAAACGTTAATTTTTTCTGGAAATTTGCATATAATCGCAGAGAAGTAGATTTATTTGGTCTTTGGTGATAGTTGAAATTGGAAAACCTTTCCGTTAACATATAATAAGAATCATATTTTAGGAGGTTGTGCATTGGCTTTGCAAATTAAAGAAGTTACGAAAAAATTCGGGGAATTCACAGCTGTAAACCAGCTTGATTTAACTATCCCCGAGAAGGAAATGTTCGGCTTTTTAGGCGGGAACGGGGCGGGGAAAACGACCACGTTCCGGATGATACTTGGCCTGCTTGACCCCACTGAAGGGGAAGTTGTCTGGGATGGTAAGAAAATCGATTATACGACCAGTTCAATGATTGGCTATCTTCCTGAGGAACGCGGACTATATCCAAAACTGAAGGTGCGCGATCAAATTGTGTATTTGGCTAGATTAAGAGGGATGAACAAACGTGATGCTTTGAAAGAATTGGAGTATTGGCTAGACCGCTTTATGGTGCCCGAGTATATCGATAAGCGAGTTGAAGAGCTTTCAAAGGGAAATCAACAAAAAATCCAGCTGATCGCATCAATGATCCATAAACCTGAATTACTTATCCTTGACGAACCCTTCAGCGGACTGGATCCAGTGAATGTGGAAATCCTGAAGAAAGCTGTCATTGACTTAAGGGACAGCGGCACGACGATCGTATTCTCGAGCCATCGCATGGAGCATGTCGAGGAGATGTGCGAGCATCTTTGCATCATGCATAAAGGTGCGCCTGTTGTGGCTGGAAAATTAAAAGAAATCAAGCGTTCTTTTGGTAAAAAGAATGTCTCAATCAAAGCAGATTTTGATCTATCTTTCTTGGATAATTACTCAGGTGTAACAAAAGTCAAGAACACGATGGAAGGGAAAATTCTTCAAGTCTCTGGTGAAGATGTGGCTGAGAGCATGCTACGTGATCTTGTTCCAAGAGGTTTCGTCCGGAAATTCGAATTGGAAGAACCATCGCTGACGGATATTTTCATTGAAAAAGTAGGTGCCGTCTATGAATAAATTTTGGATTGTCCTTTCCCATACATATCTATCAAAATTAAAGACGAAATCCTTTATCATTTCTACAATCATTATGATGGCACTGATTCTCGTTCTTTCGAATCTTTCGAATCTTATTGATAAATTCGACAGTGATGAACAGGAAAAGGTTGCCGTTATCGATCAGACTGAAGGCAGCTTATTTGATCCTTATAAAAAAGCGGTAGCAGGTGTGAACGATGACCTATCGATAATATCCGCCCAGGATGAAAAGCAAGCGGAGGAAATGGTCAGCGCGGAAGAAATCGTTGGATATTTGATAATCGAAAAGGATGAAACCCTCGGCTTCAAGGGAACGTATAAAGCGAATCAAATTTCAGATTCTGCGGTAAGTAATGATTTGCTTTTAGCGCTAACCCAATTGAAGGGTCAAATAACCGCGAAGGAATTGAATTTGACAGAGCAGCAAATCGCTCAATTGAATACGCCGCCAGCATTTGATACGATTGCGCTTCAGAAAAATGCAAAAACGGAAGAGGACCTCAATCAAGCACGAGGTCTCGTGTATGTTCTCCTATTCGTCATTTATTTCGGTGTGTTGATGTATGCAACGATGATTGCAATGGAAGTAGCCACTGAGAAAACATCACGAGTCATGGAAATCCTGATTTCAAGTGTCCCGCCAGTCACACAGATGTTTGCCAAAATAATGGGTGTTGCTTTACTTAGTCTTACTCAAATGATTTTATTTTTTGGGGTGGGCTATTTCTCGATTAAACAAAACTTGACGGGTATGGATGAAGGATTCTTTTCATTTTTCGGTTTCGGCAGCACCGATATCTCAACGATCATTTATGCAATCATCTTTGCTTTGCTTGGGTATTTTCTGTACGCGACTCTTGCGGCATGCCTTGGGTCCGTTGTCAGCAAAATTGAAGATGTCCAGCAAATGATTTCACCGATGACCATGTTAGTTGTCATCGCCTTCATGATTGCGATGTTTGGACTGGGGAATCCATCAGCCAGTTATATTACAATTACATCATTCATTCCATTTTTCACGCCGATGATCATGTTCTTGCGTGTAGGGATGCTTGAAGTTCCATTCTGGGAAATCGCCATCAGCATTGCAGTCTTGATCTTAACGATTGTTTTACTTGGAATAATCGGAGCAAAAATCTATCGGGGTGGAGTCTTGATGTATGGAAGCTCAAAATCACTGAAAAGCATCAAGAATGCCTTGCAATTATCCAAGAAAAATTAACATGAAACCTGGATCCTTCATTTGGAGTCATTCAGGTTTTTTTAAGATAATAATATAGGAACGAAAAGTAGCATAGATATAAGGGAACATAAATATATTCCATTTATGCAACCACGATTAGGAGTGAATTATTATGAGCAATCTGGTAACGTTGACGATAGCTTCAGAAGCGTTTCTCTTGCTATCCTTCATCATTATTATTTTATCAACCAAGAATCCGAAAAGAAATGTTCTCTGGGTCATCCTGTTCATCATTGGAGCTGCACCGCTTTTATATTTAGCCATAGATCATGTGAAAAACGACTATATGGATGCAAATATCGGATTGGGCCTTGCCTTTATGTATACCTGGTTATATAGCGCCGTTGCTTTTATCGTTGCCATCATTCTTTTAGTGAAAAAGAAAAGGAATAATAATATTTCAAAAGAACTGTGATAATCACATTATCCAATCAAGTTCCGGTTTTAAATTAGCTTTTTTGGATTTGAGGATATATGGGTTCCACATTTACGTTCTTAAGAGTGGAGTCCAAACTTCTCGATCATGGTAATGACTTAAAAATATGGAGGTACCCCTTAAAGAAGTATCACCAAGCCAATACGAAAAAGGGTTGCCCCTAAAAGTCATTTTACTGACTTTTAGGGGCAACCCCTTTTTTTGTTTTTAAATCCTTTTTAAATCAATGAAAATAAATGTAAAGCAGGTGAGGGTTAATGAACACACTATTGTTCGTAACAGGTTTATACTATGAAGCAAAAGGAAGAAATTATTATGAGGAGGTTTGTTCCTTACTTCGAAGCTTAGAGAAGATTTTAAGTTGGGCATTTGTCATCCTGAAGACACTGAAACGTTTGAAAAAGATTTTGACTTAATAGTATTTCGAAATGCTGGTCCAGTAGCGAATTTTAAGGATACGTATCAAGCATTCCGCAATAGAGTAGTTTCTGGATATTCTGAAAACATACAATTCATTTAACGGAAAGGCTGATATGAACGGGAAGGAATACTTAATTGAACTAACGAATGCTCAATTTCCTGTTATTCCAACTATAGAAACTCTTGATTCTTTAGATAAACTCCCTAATGTAGAGACGTATATTGTAAAGCCGAAAGATGGTGCAGATTCAATCGGTTTGGAATTTGTAACGAAAGATGAATTGATAGATAAATTTGATCCAGAATCAAAAAACACATTAGTACAACCATTTATCAACTTTGAGTATGAGGTTTCATTTTATTTTATCGATAAAGAATTTCAGTATGCTCTTTATGCACCAGATAAAGAGCAAAGATGGGAATTAAAAGAATATTCACCTACTGAAGAAGATTTAACTTTTGCTAACAAATTTATTGAATGGAATAATCTTGATTGGGGGATTCAACGAGTTGATGCTTGTCGGAATGAACAAGGTGAACTTTTATTAGTTGAATTAGAAGATTTAAATCCCTATCTTTCCTTGTTAGAATTATCTGATGAAACACTGAAGAACTTTGTAGAGGCAATGAAAAAGTCATTACTGAAAACTCTTCAGCTTAAATTTGAATTTTTCTTATAGAACTATCAGGTGCGTAGTAGTAAAAGAAGGAGCAGTCCCAAAAAAATTTATAAGGAAAAAAGTCGTTCATGAACAAATCTAAAGATATATAAATGTGATTCTTAGCCATACTAATAAAGATTAAAATATAGTTAGGAGGCAATATTATGGGAAGATCAAACAATCAAAAATCATCTAGCAGAAAAAAATCATTAGCTCAAACTCCCAATAACTTAAAAATCGAACCGGATCGTGTGAATGAAGAGTTTTCACGTGAGCTAGGTGAAAGTGCGAAAATAAGAGCTACAAGACCTAAATGATACTACAAAAAAAGTGAAAGATACGGATTGATTACACTCTTTTTTAAAATTTTAGTAAAACAAATCGCGCTGTTTTTTAATAATTTCTATATAACCAACCTTGCGTTTGTTGAAGAAGATGTTTCACAAGGACCCTATTAATATGGTCCTTTTTTCTTTGTGAAAAATCAACATTTAACCAGTGCCTTTAAATAAAAAAATGTGGCTATATTGGTTATTATAATGGAAGTGCAAAAGCTGCCGAGGAGGTAGCTTTTTTTCCTTTCCAATAAGGTCGTTTATGTAATTACTATTTTTGCTAAGGTTCTGATGATTATAGATTTCCATTTCTTCTTTTTACTAAGGATTTGTAAACGGTGATATATCTATTCCATCTCAATTAAATGTATTTTGTTTTAGTAAACTAAAATATCAAATTAGACTAAGGTTTATAGCAAAAGCTTGTCTCCATTCATAGGATAAAGAAAGGCTGTAATCAATGTTATTGGATTCAGCGTTCCTAAACGGGTTTTAAGTGTGGATTCCCCTCAATGGTTATTACAAAAGGAGGTGTTTCTGCCCGTCTTAGGGTTAATATGAAGGGAGAGGCTAGAATTGCCAAATGTTCAATTAGTACCCTTCCAAGTAGAAGGAATAACAGAAAATACCTTGGAAGTTCCACGAGGTATTAGAATGATTCGTGCACGCTCTATTTGGAGAGAAGGGTTTAAGGGTGAGAACATAGTAGTAGCCGTAATCGATACAGGATGCCAGTCAGATCACCCTGATTTGATTGATCAAATTATTGGTGGATATAATTTCACGGACGATTATTATGGTGATCCTGTTAAATTTGCCGATAATAACGGACACGGGACTCATGTTTGCGGAACCATTGCAGCAGCAGAAAATGGTTTTGGAGTTGTAGGTGCAGCACCTAAAGCGAAGTTGCTGGTACTTAAGGTTTTAAATGGATCAGGAGAAGGAACAACAGAAAACATTACGTCTGCTATTAATTACGCTGTCAATTGGACAGGTCCTAATGGCGAAAAAGTACGGGTTATCTCGATGTCATTAGGGGGACCGGATAATGATCCGGCCTTACATTCGTCGATTATAAACGCCGTTCAATCTAATATAATGGTCGTGTGTGCCGCGGGAAATGCAGGCGATGGTAAGGCCGAAACAAACGAGTACAGTTATCCAGCTGCATATCCGGAAGTTGTGGCAGTAGGCTCAGTTGACCGGCGTGAACGCATTTCCAGATTTAGTAATTCTAATGGTGAAGTGGATTTAGTAGCCCCTGGGGAGAAAGTTGTATCAACCTTTCCTGGTAACCAATTTGCCGTCTTATCAGGTACGTCCATGGCTGCCCCACATGTGTCAGGGGCTGTTGCGCTTTTGATAAATAAATTTGAAACAATACTTGGCCGTAAATTAACAGAGTTAGAAGAATTTAATGAACTCATAAATAATACAGTTTCGCTGGGCAAACCAAAGACTCAAGAAGGGCATGGAATGCTGAAACTAAATCACCAGAAATTAGAAAATATAAAAAAAGTTTTAAGGGAGTTTAGGTAGCCTTAAGATAAAGAACAGAAAAGTATATGATCCTAATTTCATTGCATATTGTGTTAGGAACTCGGATACAAAGTGATACAAACCCTCTGGGAGTTAAAGGTTTTTTTGTAAATTTATTGCTTATTAAACTACTATGAAAATAAAACTCTAGGTCTAACAAGCTGAAATATTATTAAACCTAAAAAGCTTCTTCAAAGTTTGAACTCTGCAGTAGCCGCCTACTTATAACTTTCTATATTTCTCTGGCACTCTGGAATCGAATAAAGGAACGCAGTGGCAGTTACGTATCTCACCTCATTTGCCAATTTCAGTACAGTTGGCATGATTTGATTTATGGTACGTTCAATTCTATCTTCGATGATGAAAAATCGCACATTATCGGAAGGAATGTTTGGAAGCTGTTGCTTAGCGGCATGGCTGTCTCCTTGTTAAGTGCTATGATTGTTGGATTATTTGTTTGATAACCAATAAAAAATATATTACTTTTTTGTGTATTCAACTAAAAGGTGTGGAGTAAGAACATCCTTTATTTGAAAACAAACATATCTATTAATTTCGGTGTGTTAACTATGCAATTTTAAAACAGACAACCAACTAAAAAGTTGAAATCCGTTAAACTTTATCGGGATTATGCCAGCGTAGGGTATTAAGATCCAAAAACACTCATTTCTCCGGAGATGAGTGTTTTTATTTGCATCCTTAGTAGACTCATGTAGTTCATCCTTTTTTGTTTAGCTTCGCATGGGGTATTTTGTGTGTAGTTTTGTTAAACAGACTAAGGAATAGATATACTTAAAAAGCAAAGAATAAAGAAATATTGACACAATAGCTTTTCTCTTTGCATAGGGTAGGAGGGTATGGTATATTAATTTTCGAGGAGGGATGGTTAATGGATGAAATGATGAATGGGCAAGAAACGATGAATGAAGAAGAATGCTGTACGACCTCTTCCCACGGCCGAAGAAGTCATCACTCAGAAGCAGTAAAAAAGAATTTAACGACCCGGTTAAATCGAATTGAGGGGCAAATCCGCGGTATAAAGGGTCTAATAGAAAAAGATACGTACTGTGATGATGTGATTACCCAAATAGCAGCTACACAAAGCGCGATGAATAGTGTGGCCAAGATCTTACTGGAAGGGCATCTTAGGAATTGTGTGGTTGAACGCCTGAATGAAGGGGATACAGAGGTTATAGATGAAGTGCTTGTAACGATACAAAAATTAATGAAAAAATAAAGGAGTAGATGTTGAAATGGAAAATGTAACATTGAATGTAAGTGGAATGTCTTGTGGTCATTGTGTGAATGCAGTTGAAGGGAATGTAGGGAAAATTGCAGGTGTTGAAAGTGTAAAAGTGCATTTGGATGCAGGAAAAGTGGATGTAGCGTTTGATAAGGAAAAAGTATCACTTGAAAAAATAAAAGAAACAATCGATGATCAAGGCTATGATGTTGAGTAAGTTATGAGAGTGCTGTTTAGCACTTCTTTTTTACAAAAAAATATACCCCATAGCGGTATAGGAAGGCGGGGATGATGTGAGCGGCCAAATAAAAGAAACAAGTATGCAGATTACGGGAATGACTTGCGCTGCCTGTGCTAACCGAATTGAAAAAGGGTTAAACCGAATGGAAGGCGTTGAGGAAGCCACCGTTAATTTGGCTCTTGAGAAATCGGTCATTAAATATGATACGGAAAAATTAAGCAACAAGGACTTTGAAAAGAAAATTCAAGATCTTGGCTATGATGTAGTAAAAGAGAAAAAGGAATTTACGATTACGGGCATGACCTGTGCTGCCTGTGCTAACCGAATTGAAAAAGGGTTAAATAAGCTGGATGGAGTAAGCATGGCCAATGTGAACCTTGCGCTTGAAAATGCGACAGTCGAATATGATCCTTCCGAAGCCTCCCCAGTTGACATCATTCAACGGGTGGAGAAGTTAGGGTATGGGGCGATCATCAAGGAAGATAACACGGAATCCGTGGATTTCCGTCAAAAAGAAATTCAAAAACAAAAGAATACATTCATTCTTTCGGTCATATTATCATTTCCATTGTTATGGGCGATGGTAAGTCATTTTAGTTTTACTTCGTTTATTTATATGCCTGATTTCCTCATGAATCCTTGGGTGCAAATGGCATTCGCCACCCCAGTGCAATTTCTGATTGGAAAGCAGTTTTATGTTGGGGCTTATAAAGCCTTGAAAAATAAAAGTGCCAATATGGATGTATTAGTCGCAATGGGAACATCCGCTGCCTATTTTTACAGTGTTTATCAGGCGATCATATCGATGGGATCCCATCACAATACGGCACAACTTTATTTCGAAACTAGTTCGATTCTTATCACCCTCATTCTATTAGGGAAGCTTTTTGAAGCAAAAGCAAAAGGACGTTCTTCCGAGGCCATCAAAAAATTAATGGGGCTTCAGGCCAAAACGGCACTGGTGTTAAGGAACGGGGAAGAACGCGAAATACCACTTGAGGAAGTCATCGTGGGAGATACGATATTGGTGAAGCCGGGTGAAAAGATCCCTGTCGATGGAGAAGTAGTCGAAGGGAACTCTGCCGTTGATCAATCCATGTTAACGGGTGAGAGCATTCCGGTGGATAAAACAAACGGGGATACTGTGATCGGTTCAACATTGAATAAGAATGGTTTTCTCAAAATGAAAGCGACAAAGATCGGAAGGGATACAGCTCTTTCTCAAATCATAAAAGTGGTTGAAGATGCTCAAGGGTCCAAAGCCCCGATTCAACGTCTTGCTGACCAAATTTCCGGTGTCTTCGTTCCCATTGTTGTCGGAATCGCCCTTTTAACTTTTCTGGTTTGGATGATATGGGTTAACCCTGGAGAATTCACACCAGCTTTTGAAGCGATGATTGCAGTGCTAGTCATAGCCTGTCCATGTGCTTTAGGTCTGGCCACTCCAACATCCATCATGGCAGGATCAGGTCGGGCCGCTGAATTCGGTATTTTATTTAAAGGCGGGGAACACTTGGAAACCACACACCATATAGATATGGTCATTTTGGATAAAACGGGAACAGTGACAAATGGTACCCCAGTGTTGACCGATGTCCTCATCGAGAACGGTATGGAAGAAGAACAGTTTTTATCTCTAATCGGCGCAGCTGAAAAACAATCTGAACACCCTCTTGCGCAATCAATCGTTCAAGGAATTCAAGCAAGACAGATATCACTTGCTGCGATTGAGGAATTTGAAGCGATTCCTGGATACGGCGTGAGAGCTGTAGTGGATCAAAAAGTGTTATACGTCGGAACGCGTAAATTGATGAAGCAAAATAACGTGGATATTACTAATGCCCTAACAGCGATGGAAGCTTTTGAAGAGCAAGGGAAGACAGCAATGCTCGCTAGCATTGAAGGTGAATATGCAGGCCTCATTGCCGTTGCCGATACGATAAAAGATACCTCGCTAACGGCGATTAAAAGGTTGAAAGCAATGGATATCCAGGTCATCATGATAACTGGGGATAATCAAAGGACAGCAAATGCCATCGGCAATCAAGTGGGCATTGACCAAGTGATTGCAGAAGTCCTTCCTGAAGGGAAAGCGGAAGAAGTGAAAAAACTGCAGGCAGCCGGTAAAAGAGTGGCAATGGTCGGAGATGGTATAAATGATGCTCCCGCGCTGGCACTAGCCGATATAGGAATGGCCATAGGAACCGGGACGGACGTAGCCATGGAAGCTGCCGATATCACTTTGATCCGGGGTGATTTGAACAGTATTGCTGATGCAATCCTCATGAGCAGGAAAACGATGCGGAATATCAAACAAAACCTATTCTGGGCTTTTGCCTACAACGTAATCGGGATACCAATTGCGGCAATCGGACTGCTTGCCCCCTGGTTAGCTGGTGCTGCCATGGCTTTCAGCTCTGTATCAGTCGTATTGAATGCACTTCGCCTTCAACGGGTAAAGCTCTGAAGATCATGTAACATATAATGAAGGCATTTGTACTGACTAACCATGCCACGAGCGTTTGGATTTTCATTCCCAACAAATAAAAGCCGATGATTCCTTGGCAAGAGGATCATCGGCTTTCATCTGGATGTTTAAAGCGACCCCTAAATGATGTTCCTTCATACTTTCGGTTGCCAAACCGCTTATTTTAAACAGTAAAATACATAATCCGTTGGTGCGCCATGCTCGCCTTGTTGATGGAGCATCGCTGATACGTTACCGCGATGATAGGTCCCATGATTCACTACATGATGGATGAGGTCGGCAAGTACAAACTCACAAGCCCCCATTTTGGGATGTTCGGTTACAATGGTCCGTTCAAAATCAGGCTGTGAAGTAAAAAAAATATCATAATCCTTTGCAAGTTCATCATAGGAGGATTCAAGTTCACTTATTGAGACTCCGTCCACTTCTTTCCGCCGCTGTTCAACTTTCTTAAAAGTATCTTGAATGGTGCATCCTTTCATTATTTCCAACCAGGTAATATCTGTTGCGTAAAGGTGAACAAGGACTTCCTTGATGGATGGAAAGACACTTTTTATCGTGTCGCCATAGACTCCGTCCGGTAATTGTTTTAGGTTTTGGAACACTTGCTGATTAGCCCACACGTGGTAATCATACATTTTCCTTGCACGGTTCATTTCCATTTTTTCACTCCTTCAATTGTTACATATCCTTTTCGACATAATTTAAAGAATACCTTTTTCAAAAGTTGCTTCATAATCTGATAATTTGTCCATGCAAAACTTCGTTTTAGACATACCATGTTAATAGATGCTATCCTACTATTGTTTTTACGTTTATTACCATCAAAGTTGCGTTAAGGGAGTCTAACACCTTTTAATAATATTGCAGTAGAGCCTGTGTAAATGATTAATGGTTTCTCAAGTAGAGAGTCCAAAGACATGTAATAATAAAAGTTGTAAAAAAAAAGTAAAAATGATAGATATGCAACCAATTGATCGAGGTTGAAGAGCATAAACATAGACTAGAAGTGCGGTTAATCATGCGAACAACCTGAAAAGCTGGCAAGGTCAAAGAACATGATATTACGGAAGTTGTGTTGGAGATTGAAAAACACAACAATGAGAATCTAGATACTGTTAGCGAATTAATTTATTAGAAAAATAGAACCGTCTTCCATCGATGTCAAGCACTTTTAATCTTCAACTGACGGGGATGATTTTTGGATTTCAAGAGTGTGAAAATTCGCTTTATTTGAAAGTATTGTTAATAATTATAATAACTCTTATCGAGGGGTGGAAAAAAATGAAAGCAGATGCCGTTTTTGAAGGTGGGGGGGTCAGGGGAATTGCTTTTATTGGAGCGATTCAAGCAATGGAAGAGGAAAAAGTAGAATGGGAAAGACTCGCTGGGACATCAGCAGGAGCAGTAATCGCAGCTCTTTTGGCCAGTGGCTATAAAAGCCATGAAATTAGAGAACGGTATAGTGAAATCAACTACTCAAAGATGCGAGGCAGGACAATTCTAAATCGAATTCCCGTTTTTGGCTCCTTTTTGGAACTTATGGTTCACCTTGGGATTTATAAAAACGACTATTTGGAAACGTGGGTGGATTCTCTTCTTTCAGAAAAAGGGATTAGGACATTCGCGGATCTTCCAGATGGAAAGTTGAAGATAATTGCGTCTGATGTTTCGAATGGTCAGATGCTTATTTTGCCAGATGATTTGGAACGCTATGGGATGTCTCCTGCTGATTTAAAAGTTTCAACTGCCGTAATGATGAGTGCCTCTCTACCATTTTTCTTCCGTCCGGTTATTTGGAAATCAAAAGACCGGAAAAAATCCTACATTTTAGATGGTGGTTTACTTAGTAACTTCCCAATATGGATTTTCGATACAGACAATCCTCGCTTTCCAACATTCGGATTCCATTTTGTGAAAGATGAAGTTAACATAGATCCGGTAATACCAACGCCAATCCACCTTTTCAAAAATATATTTAAAACGATGCTTCAAGCCCATGATTTACGACATATGAACGAAGAAACGATTGAACGCACGATTCAAATTCCTACTGGCGGCATCAACGCAACGGACTTTGAACTGAATGAGGATGAAATCGACTTTCTCTATAAATCAGGCTATACTTCTGCAAAAGAATTTTTGTCTGAGTGGGATTTTGAACAATATAAGCACAAACGGATGCAAAGAGTAAAAAATAAGTAGGAGAAACATAATGCTATAGTTTCAAAAGGGTAAAGAGGGGGACAAGGAGCTGTTACAACGGCTCTTTTTCTTATTTAACTAACAATCAATAGTTTAATATTATTCTTTTATTTCCGTTTATTCATTTAAAAAATTCAAAAATAATATCATATGTTAATCTTTTATGATTTCGTATTTCCACTTATTTCTTTTAAGCTCAAGACAGCTATGACTCGATCCTAAAAGGAGAAGAGATAGGTGTAACCTAATGTCACTGTAAGGAACGGATGATGAGCCAGTCTTTCAGTCCTCTTTTAAAAATGCTGTTAAAAAATATAGTAGTAGTAAATGTGCATAGAGATGGAATCTTCACAATAAATGAAAACATTATTCCGGTGCTTATCAGTAAGTTGTGGAAACTCCATTAACCATCCCAGCTTCCATTAAGATTTAATACTAATAGAAAAGTGAATACAGCAAGGCTAAGCGAACAATTAATGTCCCACTTATCTGGTAAACTACATACTTCTTTATCAGGTAAGTCTATGGACGTACCGCATGTATCAGGAGCGCTTGCTTACCTTATAGAAAAATAATAAAAAAAGTTTCTAAGCCTGTCCGGAGAGATGGAAATGGATCTTGCGCTAAAGGTTGTTATGATTTTTATTCTAAAAAAAAGCGGTCTATCAATTTCCCCCACTTGGCATAAAACGTTTCCTAGGAATATAATCCCAAAAATAAGAATAAAGATTGACAATCAAACATCCTCATAATACGATACTTTACAGAATAAATAGAATTTTCTTTTTATTTTTTTGTCACAAAACAAAAACCGAGTTTTATATTATAAAACAATAGCCTCCTTGTATATACATATTCTTCAAGCGTAACTCTGTCTTTTTCTTATTTTGGAAGCGCTGCCAATTATGGCGTTTTATATAACAAGGGGGGATAAGGTATGGAAGCAAGAATGGAAACAAAGCAAGAAAAGCCATTAAATATTGGCCGGAAATTTCGCTGGACCGTCGTCATCTGGTTATTGATTGGGGGTATAATCAACTATCTAGATCGGGCCAACCTCTCCATTGCAGCTCCCGAAATGATGAAGGATCTCGGACTAAGCGTGACCGAAATCGGATTATTGGGAACCTTTTTTTCTTGGAGTTATGCATTAATGCAGCTTCCTTCCGGCTGGCTGATTGATCGGTTCGGGACCAAAAAGGTGTATACAATTGCGCTTATTTGGTGGAGTGGTGCGACCATTTTAACCGGAGCCGTTCATAAAATGAGTTCATTTATTGCTGCACGGATTTTACTTGGAGTGGGAGAAGCACCGTGTTTTCCGACAATGGCTAAGATCACTTCGTATTGGTTTCCTAAAAAGGAACGAGGCTTGGCAACTGGAATTTGGGATTCTTCGTCCAAATGGGGACCAGCCATTGCACCGCCAATACTCGTTTTCATCATGGTGACTTTTGGATGGAGAGCGCTGTTTTATATAACGGGTGTGGTCGGCATCATCTTCGCAATCGGTTTTGTTATTTTTTATAAAAATCCTGAAAAAAGCCAAAAACTTTCCAAGGAGGAATTTGATTACATTAAGTCGGAAGGTGGTGGAGTGGAGCAAGGCATTCAATCATCAAAAATAAAATGGGGTTCGTTATTTAAATATCGAAGCGTGTGGGGGATGATTCTGGGCTTCTTCTGTACCATTTGGATCTGGAACATTTTCCTTGTCTTCCTTCCCCTTTATTTGTTTGATGTCCATCATGTTTCAATTAAAGAAATGGGTATATATGCTGGTATTCCTTGGCTTGGCGGAATCTTTGGCAATATTTTCGGAGGATATCTTACTAAAAAATGGGTTGACAAGGGAATTACTACACCTATTAAAGCAAAGCGAGCCTTAATTAGTATATGTGCCATCTCGGCCGCTATTGTTGTATGTGCAGTACCAGTTGCCAAAGGGCTCGCAATTACCTTAACATTACTGACTCTTGCACTTTGTTTTATTTCTGCCATTACTGGAAGCGCGTGGGCACTTGCCGGTGACATTGCTCCTCCTTCCATGGTTGCTTCCGTAGGTGCAATTCAGAATTTTGGCGGTTATTTTGGTGGAGCCTTTTCCCCTGTTGTGGCAGGCATGATAGTGGATGCAACTGGTTCTTACTCTCTTGCCTTTATATCTGGTGGTTTAATCGCCGGATGCGCCGCAATCTGTTATTGGTTTATTGTAAAACATCCTATTCAAGAATAGGATAATTGAGGAGGACATAAATTGAAGCCAAAAGTGTATATAGCAAGACCAGTACCGGCCGAGGTAGAGGCATTTATTTCGAAGTATTGCCAGTATGATAAATGGAACGGCCCTGAACCCATTACCAGAAGTCAACTGTTAAAGCAAATTTCTGATGCGGAGGGACTGCTCATAACCGGAGAAAAAATAGATGATGAATTTCTGGACCATGCACCACGTCTAAAGGCTGTCAGCAATATCTCGGTAGGCTACAACAACTTTGATCTAGAGGCAATGAAAAAGAGAAGCATAATCGGTACAAATACACCTGGTGTTCTCGATGAAACCGTGGCAGATTTAGCTTTAGCCTTAATGCTCTCAGCAGCCCGTCGTATACCGGAAATGGACAAGCTTGTAAAGGATGGCAAGTGGGGAAATAAAGGCGATGAACCCCTCTACGGCGTTGATGTTCATGGGAAAACATTGGGCATCATCGGTATGGGGAGAATTGGGGAGTCAATTGCAAGACGAGGAAAATTCGGTTTTAACATGGAAGTTTTGTATCATAATCGGCGAAGAAAATCCGAAGTGGAGGAAACGCTCAATACAACCTACTCCTCTTTAGAGCACCTTTTAAGAGAATCAGATTTCGTTCTATTAATGGTCCCGTATACTCCGGAGACGAGGCATCTTATGGGACTGGAGCAATTCGCGCTGATGAAAAAATCTGCGATCTTTATCAATACATCCCGCGGTCAGACGGTGGATGAAAAGGCCCTCATTGAAGCACTGCGAAATAAGGAAATCCTTGCAGCCGGTTTGGATGTATTTGAAGAGGAACCCGTATCGCCTGACAATCCGCTTTTAGCCATGCCGAACGTGGTTACCCTGCCGCATATAGGTTCGGCTACTCACCAAACAAGATTTGATATGGCCATGCTTGCGGCGGAGAATCTCGTTGCAGCGGTTACCGGAAGGAAGGTAAGCAATATTGTCCCTGAATTGAAAGGCCTTAAGTAAAATTGACAAACTAAAATATTAGGTTGTCTGTGACAATTTAAAAGAATCGTTGATAAAAAAGGCATCCATTTAATTTGGATGCTTTTTAATGGGGAGAAAGAAAACGAGTTGTTTAAGTAATAGAAATATGCTGCATGACCTACAAAGTGACGATTATCTGCAGTTGTAATGATTCCCTGAAGTATTACTAGAAGTATCAAATCAGGTTTTATTCCTGTTTTTAAACATATTCTAAACCAATCGGTTTTTTTTGAACCCCGAGTAAATTCAACAGTTTATCTAATTCCTGGCTTTTATGTAATGTTTTTGGGGCAGTAAATCCATAGATCAATCCAGTGGTTATTAGTTCTTTCCTCAAAATCTCAATTTTTTCATATAATGCTTCCATACTTTCCAATCCAGAATCCCTCAAGTACTTTCATATTTTGTTATGAAACTATTATTACATAAATTAGGATGTTTTTAAACAAAAAGTGAGTATTCACTTATAAAATTTTATTCAAGCATTCGAACAAGTTGGGAATTTAAGTTCCCGGAGAATGTATAAGGAATCATAAATGATGATTGACTTTCTATAAGATTATTAAAATTTTTTAATTGTAAAAACAGCCCATGGAAGTTATTTGTAACGATTAAATAAATGATTCATTAAGAGAACTAGGCTGAAAGACTGTCGTTATATGTAAATCTTTGTAGGGCTATGTAAATGTATGAGTGAATTTAAACTTTCTTTGGTTTCAATAGGTGCCATTAGTCCTGCTTAAAAATTCCTAATTGGAAATTTATTGATTTACACATCTTCATACACCTTTAAAAATGGCCTTCTATACTTGAACCAGATTCAAATAATAGGAGGGAAAGATCAATGAATAATGAAAGAGCAATGGATGATTTAATTAAGAATTGGAGCGAATTAGGTAAGAATATGGACCGCCGAAACTTTATCCAGGGAGCAAGTAAGCTTGCCGGACTTTCATTAGGTCTTGCCCTTGCCCAATCAATGGGCGGAATTGAAGTGAATGCTGCCCCGAAATTCAGTGATTATCCATTTACTCTCGGTGTAGCTTCAGGTGATCCACTCTCGGACAGTGTAGTTTTATGGACAAGGTTGGCACCTGACCCGTTGAATGGCGGAGGAATGCCAAACGAAGCCATTTCCGTTAAATGGGAAGTGGCAAAGGATGAGAATTTCCGAAAGATTGTCCAGCAAGGCAAGGAAATAGCCAGGCCGGAACTTGGCCATTCCGTTCATGTGGAAGTAAGCGGGTTGAAACCTGATAAGGTTTATTTTTACCGTTTTAAAAGCGGAGGGGAAGTAAGTCAGACTGGGAAAACGAAAACTCTTCCCCCAGTAGGTTCAAGTGTTTCGAGCTTGTCATTCGCGTTTGTTTCATGCCAGCAATTTGAGCATGGGTATTATACGGCCTATAAACATTTGGCAAAAGAAGATCTGGATATTGTCTTTCACCTTGGCGATTACATATATGAATATGGACCAAATGAATATGTTTCTTCTTCAGGTAATGTCCGTGTACATAGTGGTCCGGAAATCATCACGCTTGAGGATTATCGAAATAGATACGCACAATACCGCTCTGATACCCATTTAAAGGCGGCACACGCAGCTTTCCCATGGGTAGTGACTTGGGATGACCATGAAGTTGAAAACAATTATGCAAATGTCATCCCGGAAAAAGGACAATCGGTAGAAGCATTCATCAAGAGAAGGGCTGCCGCCTATCAGGCTTATTATGAGCATATGCCCCTTCGTAAATCATCTTTGCCTAAGGGAGCGGATATGCGGTTATACCGAAATTTCACATATGGCGACCTGGCTTCTTTCTTTGTATTGGATTCGCGCCAATACAGGGATGATCAGGCAAACGGTGATGGAAGTTCACCGCAAACGTCTGAATCTCTTGATCCGAAACGGACATTGCTAGGTCCAGAGCAGGAACTGTGGTTAACTGACAATCTATCAAAATCAAAAACGAAGTGGAACGTTCTGCCTCAGCAGATTTTCTTTGCACAAAGGAATTATGGAACACCAGCAGCTCCCAAATTCAGCATGGATTCCTGGGATGGTTACCCGGCTGCACGCGATCGTTTAATTGAAGTAATCAAAAGAAACAATCTGGAAAATCTAGTCGTGTTGACTGGTGATGTACACGCAAGCTGGGCAGCCAATTTAAAGGCGGATTTCGATGATCCAAATTCAAAGATTTTCGGTGTGGAGTTTGTTGGCACATCCATTACATCTGGTGGAAATGGAGCGGATAAGCGTGCGGATACGGATAAAATACTAAGTCAGAATCCACATATAAAGTTCTTTAATGATTACCGGGGATATGTCCGATGCAAAGTAACACCAGAACAATGGAAGGCTGACTATCGTGTAGTCCCATTCGTGACAGAACCAGGTGCGGATATATCGACAAGAGCATCCTTTGTTTTTGATAAGGATCAATCAGGGTTGCGAAAGGTTGCATCAGCAGCGGTTATGGAAGGTGTACAAAAAACGAACGAAGTCGAGGAAGATCGGACACGTGCCCATAATCGCGCACATGAAAAACAAAGAATGAAAAGTCAGGGGAAAGTGACCAATTGATAGGGAACCATTATGATGCTTGACAAGGATATAGCGAAGAAAAATGAGAAGATCAGAGGAGTGAATAAGAATGCTTTCAAATATAGGAATACCTGGTTTGGTGATTGTACTCGTGATTGCACTGATTATTTTTGGACCGTCCAAACTGCCGGAAATAGGCCGTGCATTTGGCCGGACATTGTCCGAATTCAAAAGTGCAACAAAAGGATTAGTGAATGATACAGAAAAAGAGGATGAAAACGAGAATAAAGCTGCGTTAAGAGCTGTTAAAAAAGAGGGATGAAGTAAATGAGATATAGCGGGCGGAAAGACTCGCCTGCTTCTTTTCATGAAAAGAGTTCGAGGGGAAGTGCCATTTGCTATAGTGCAAGAAAATGTCTTAGAAGGAGGAGTGAAAGTGGAGAGTAAGGATTTACACGTTATTGAGCATATGGAGGAACTCCGAAGCAGAATCATTAAAACACTGATAGGTTTTGTGGCTTTTTTCATAGTGAGTTTCATATTCGTACAGGATATTTATGAACTGCTCATTAAGGATTTGGAAGGAAAGCTTGCCGTGCTCGGTCCGAGTGAGATCCTATGGGTTTATATGATAATCGCTGGGGTTTGCGCAATAGCTGCAACGATTCCGCTGGCAGCCTATCAGTTATGGCGCTTTGTGGCTCCAGCTTTGAAACCGGAAGAAAGAAGAGTTACATTTCGTTTCATACCTGGGCTGTTCATTTTATTCATCACAGGTATCTCATTTGGATATTTTGTGTTGTTTCCAATAGTGTTGGGTTTCCTCACTTCCCTATCGGCCGGGCAGTTCGAGATGATGTTCACTGCGGAAAAGTACTTTCGGTTCATGATTAATTTGATCTTACCTTTCGGAATTTTATTCGAGATGCCGCTTGTGGTCATGTTCCTGACCAGATTAGGGATCATCAATCCAGCCGTGTTGAAAAAGTCTCGTAAGATTTCTTATTTCGTCCTGGTCATAATCTCGATCCTGATTACGCCTCCAGATATAATTTCGGACATTTTGGTTATCGTCCCTTTGCTTGTGCTTTATGAAGTGAGTGTACAGCTGTCCAATATGGTTTATCGAAAAAGGCTTATGAAAGATGAGTCAGCATTACCTGTAACATGAAAATGATAATCACGACCTATTGAATAAATCATTTCTTAGGAAATAGTTAATGGAACACTAAAAAAGTTGAGGGGCATATCCCTCAACTTTTTTATTGCGGAATAATATTTGTTGGAAATAATCGGGAAATTTTCTTTTCATTTGCCTCCTTACATTAATGCTTTTCCTATCTATTTTGTTAGGATTTTTGGGGTGTCATCTTCGAACTATGTCCATTGAAGCGAGCATTATAAGATGACTTCTCGATGTACTACCTGTGCAAATTTAGTTCATTCATTCAGATAACTTTGTACAGAACCTCTACAATGTCTAAATGGTGTTGTGGTGAACAAGGAAATCTTCAACTTTTAAGGGGGATGTTTTATTTTATTTATTAGAAGGAGAGAGGATTCTGGTTAGCGAATTCTTCTAATCACTTGAACAAAAATATGCACCCTACGTAAAATCATTCAAAAAATATCGAAAGGGATAAGGGTCGAACAAATTGGTGTAAGAGATGAATGTGTATCTTATGGTTCAAGTATAAATATATATTTAGGGGGGAAAGCATTATCAAAAAACAAATGGGATGGTGAGAAGTTTATGAAGGATTTGATGAAAATCATCGCAGGAAACATTTCCATGACCTTTGCCTATGCTTATTTAATCGTTCCAAATGAAATTATCAATGGCGGGGTAACTAGTTCGGCATTATTATTGAATGCATTATCGGGTTATAACATTGCCATGCTAGCCAATTTCGTTACAGGGCTACTGTTAATCATTTGTTTAGTTTTTCTAGGGAAAGAGTACTTTTTTAAGTCGATCGTAAGTTCCCTTAGCTATATGGTTTTTTTTAATTTTTTTTATTCATTGAAGATTAATTTCGATATGAATATCGCTTTAGTGATTATCATTTCGTCGATTTTGATAGCGATAGGATATTATTTATGTATAACAGCAAATGCCTCCACTGTTGGTTTTGACGTGATCGCCTTAATTTTGCATCATAAAAATGAAAAAATTGATATTGCAGCGACAATCAGGATCATTAATCTTATAGTACTCATACTGGGCCTTCTTGTTTACGGATTTACTTCGATTGTTAAGGGAATGGCGTTTACATTGTTTTTTTCATTTCTTCTAAAGAAAATGCTGGATAGAAAGCAGAAGGCCGTAAAGTCAGCAGTGGAAAGTGTGTTGGATGAAACCTCCAAGGTTAAAGAATTAAAATGAAAAAATTGCCGACTAACTGGAGACCGTTTGTTGTATTTAATAATTTTCATTTTGTTATCTAAATATTCTGATTTTTAAATTGACTTTAAAAAAATGAGAGTGTATTATACACATAGAAAGTGGTACTAACATCATGACGTAGTGATGTTATATCTGCTTCGAATTTCAAAATAGCACTAAGGAAGGAGGAACAGTGATATAGAATCTTAATTTCATAGTCATCTCCTGTGTTGTTTTTAAAATGCCATGTTTCCAAGTTCCCACTATCTTTGTGAAATTGTAAAGGACAGGCGGTAGAAAAGCCCTGTTTTTACATTCAAGTAGCGATTATGTTAGTTGATTCCCCAAAATATTGAAAGTTGGGTGAGGGTATGAAACATCAACAGGAAGAACTGAAACCAGGTCTGAAACAAAGACATTTAACGATGATATCTTTGAGTGGAGTCATAGGCGCTGGTTTATTCGTAGGAAGCGGTATCATAATTGGTCAAACGGGCCCCGGGGCGATATTATCATATGTTTTGGCGGGCTTGATCGTTGTTTTAGTCATGAGGATGCTTGGGGAAATGGCCACAGTTAATCCCAATACTGGATCTTTTGCCGTTTATGCAAGAGAGGGGATAGGTGAATGGGCCGGTTTTACAACAGGTTGGTTATATTGGTTCTTTTGGGTTATCGTAATTGCTTTGGAAGCAACAGCTGGAGCAGCAATCATACACAGCTGGCTTCCTTCCGTCCCCGTCTGGGTCATAAGTCTATCATTGATCATCCTATTGAAAATGACGAATATTTTTTCCGTAAAATCGTTTGGTGAATTCGAATACTGGTTTTCAATCATTAAAATAATCAGTATCATACTATTTTTGTGCCTGGGTGTGGCAGTGATATTAGGGTTTATCCCAACGATAAAACCACCTGGCACTTCGAATCTTTTAAATTTTGGCGGTTTTATTCCGAACGGGCTAAGTTCTGTGCTTGTTGGCGTTGCCATTGTTTTTCATGCATTTGTTGGAGTGGAGATTCCAGCGATTGCCGCGGGTGAGACCAGTGACCCGGTAAAATCAGTTAGAAGTGCATTGAATAGTGTCGTTTGGCGAATCCTGATTTTCTATATTGGATCCATCGCGATACTAGTGACGCTATTACCCTGGAATTCGGCTTCTTTGCTGAAAAGTCCATTTGTTGCCGTCCTTGAATTACTGGGAATCCCTTCTGCTGCACTGATCATGAATATAGTGATTCTCATTGCATTGCTATCCTGTTTGAATTCGGGATTATATACGAGTTCACGCATGTTATTTTCACTTGCACAAAAGGGCGACGCTCCAAAGGTATTTTCAAAAGTGAGCAAGAACGGCGTTCCTATATTTGCTGTAGTCGGCTCTACTTTATTTGCCTTTATCAGCACCATTTTCAGTTATGTTTCACCTGATAAAATCTTTTTCTTTTTAGTGAATTCCTCAGGTGGAGTCGGAATTCTTGTTTATCTGGCCATTGCGGTTTCCCATCTCCGATTAAGGAAGAGAATGGAGAAAGAGAATCCCGGAATTTTCAAGATCAAGATGTGGTTATTCCCTTATTTGACTTATGCAACCATAATTTCCATGATCTCCGTGTTGATATTAATGGCCTTTATCGATTCGCAGCGCCCACAGTTTATCTTTACCATGCTATTTAGCTTGATCGTTATCTGTTCATTCTTTTTCATTCGAAGAAAAAAAGCGAAGTCCATGGAGAATGAATTGAATATTGTTTCTGGTTCCCCTAATTCTGAAAAGTTATAGATTTGGCTCTATACATTATAAGGCAATTCTTCTTTTGCTTCTAAGGAACTCCTCAGACAGAATTCTTCAATCACTAATCAGCTAGAATATGATTCCCATAGAAAAAGAGAGTTGTGCCATTAAGTGCTTGGTGCCATCTGTCCTTTAAATCATGAAGGAGGGATTATGTTGAATGGTTTCCGTGTAATAACTTATGGGGCTGTCCTTGGAGCCATATTGCTGTCAGGCTGCAACAATTCAGCTGAACCGGACGAGGCTCAACAGGAAAATAGTCCAGTCATGAATGAAAATCCCGATTCAAATACGGGTGAAACCCAGGTTATTAAAAATGGTGTCGGCGATGTGATTCGATCCATAAAAGGATTGGATTCAGAAATAAGTATGGAGGCGGATTCAGAGAAAATTCAAGAATTGGGAAAAGAGATCAGTTCTAATTGGGATTCGATAGAAAAGCAAGTGGAGGATGAATACCCAAATTGGTATGAACGGATTGAGAAAAACCTTTACCCATTAATTGGGGAGTCAGGGAATCCGGATAAGGACCTTGAAAAGATGAAACGACTCTCTGAAGCTACTAAAAAAGATCTTCAGTTATTTTTGGAAGAAGTTAACTGAATTTTTTCTATAGCCGGGTTTAGCATGTTTGGTGATTTTTGAGAAGGTAAGGATAAGGAGGGGAGCATAGATTGGAAAATGCAAAAGAATGCAAAGAGGTTCAGGCAGTCATATTTGATTGGGCAGGAACGACGGTGGATTATGGTTGTTTTGCGCCGGTCCAAGCATTTGTCGAGATATTCAGGATAAGGGGGATAGATATTACCATTAGGGAAGCAAGGGAACCTATGGGTTTATTGAAAATGGATCATATAATGGAACTCCTGAAAATGAAACGAATCTCCAATTTATGGATTGCTAAATTCGGGAAAGAACCGGACGAAAGAGATCTAAAATCATTATATAAGGACTTTGAGGCTTTGCTTTATAAGGTTCTCAAGGAGAACGCCAAGCCAATACCAGGCGTAATTGAATTAGTCAGCCGATTAAGGAAGCAAGGAATAAAAATCGGTTCGACAACAGGGTATACTAGTGAAATGATTGATGTTGTTAAAGAAGAGGCAGAAAAATGGGGCTATCAACCAGATTCCATCGTTGCGTCTACCGAAGTGCCGGCAGGAAGGCCTGCCCCTTGGATGTGCTTTAAGACGGCGATGAATCTCCAAGTGTATCCACTCAGCAAAATCGTTAAAGTCGGCGATACGATCAGTGACATCAAAGAAGGCATTTCTGCGGGAATGTGGACTGTTGCCGTATTGAAGGGCGGCAGTGAAATCGGCCTTTCAGAAGCAGAAATCAACGAAATGGACCCATATGATCTGCAAAAACGGATGAAGCATGCAGAAAATCGTTTTTGGAATGCAGGTGCCGATTTCGTAATTGATGAAATAGGTGATTTATTGGAAATCATCGATAGGATCAACTACAGATTGACAGAAAAAAAGGATACATTCATTGGTTAAAAAGATTCTTATATATGAGTTAGTGACTATAATGATAAGATACTTTAAATAAATTCAAAATATTCAATTTATTTATTGACTGTTTCATTCAATGGTAGTATTATACATCTTATAACTGGTACGGACGTCGCAACGTCATTATCAGAAATAACTATAATTAAGGAGAATGTGCTATGGTCGAAACAAAAATGTTAAGAGGTACGAAAGTTAAAATGACACCAAGTGAAGCCATCGTTGAGACATTAGTGGCCGAGGGAGTTAAACATATCTCGGGAATTCTGGGATCTGCTTTCATGGATATGCTTGATTTATTGCCAACTGCAGGCATTCGTTTCATTGGTGTCCGCCATGAACAAAGTGCAGCACATATGGAAGATGCATATTGTCGTGTCTCCGGGGTTGCAGGAGTTGTCATCGGGCAAAACGGGCCTGGAATGACGAATATGGTCACCTCTGTTGCAGCGGCCAATCAAGCTCATACTCCTATGGTGGTCATATCACCTTCAGCTGGTACACCAACGGTTGGATGGGATGGTTTTCAAGAATGTGATCAGGTTTCCATCTTCAAGGCCATCACGAAAGAAACGGTTAGAGTGACACACCCTGGCCGGGTAGCTGATTGCCTCAGGACAGCATTTCGGATTGCCTATGCCGAGAGGGGGCCGGTTTTATTCGATATTCCCCGTGATTACTTCTATGGTGAAGTGGAAGATCAAATACTTCAACCACATCAATATCGCGTAGATGAACGGGGATGCGGATCATCTGCATCATTGGATAGGGCAGCTGAAATTTTAGCTGAAGCCGAGTATCCTGTCATCATTTCCGGTAGGGGAACAGTTGATTCGGATGGCATTGAAGAAATTAAGAATATTGCAGAATATTTAACAGCTCCAGTAGCTGTCTCCTATATGCATAATGATGCCTTTCCTGCTGATCATCCATTATCAGTCGGCCCAATCGGTTACATGGGTTCAAAGGCTGCCATGAATACACTTAAGAAGGCGGACGTCATATTGGCGGTCGGTACTAGATTATCGGTATTTGGAACGCTACCATGCTATGACATTGATTATTTCCCTAAAGATGCGCAAATCATCCAAATAGATATTAACCCGAGGCAAATAGCGAGGACGCACCCTGTGGAAGTTGGGATCATCGGAGATGCCCGTGAAGCTAGCCATGAAATCTTGAAACGGTTGAAGGCTAGTAAACCTAACCTGAAACAAGAAAAAAAGCGGATGGTCGAAGTAACGAATGAAAAACAAAAATGGGAAGAAGAATTGGTGAGACTTGCGATGATCGATGGAACGCCAATCAATCCGCGTCGAGCCCTATTGGAATTGACTAAAGTGTTGCCTGAAAATGCCATCGTTACTACAGATATCGGTAATGTATCGTCAACTGCAAACGCTTACTTAAAGTTCAACCAGAGCCGCAGGCATATCGCAGCGCTTACATTCGGGAACACGGGATTTGCTTACCCATCCGCACTTGGTGCCAAGTTAGCTGAGCCGAATACGCCTGTTTTAGCCATTGTTGGAGATGGAGCGTGGGGCATGAGCTTACATGAAGTGAGTACGGCCGTTGAAGAAAATATACCGGTCATAGCATGTGTCTTCAATAATAATGCATGGTGTGCAGAGAAAAAGAATCAGGTCGATTTTTATAATAACCGTTTTGTAGGGGCGGATATCCAAAATCCTGATTTCGCAGAAGTTGCCCGATCAATGGGTGCTGTTGGTATAAGAGTCGAAAAAGCTGACGAGTTAGGGGCTGTCATTGAAGAAGCAATAAAATCAAATAAACCGACTGTCATTGATATACAAGTAGATGGAACACAATTAGCTCCGCCATTTAGAAAAGATGCATTAAAAATGCCTACTAGATTATTAGAAAAGTATTCTCATTTAGATCATAAAAACTGGGATAAATAATGGTATGAAACTAGAGTGATATGACAGGTGCGATGACTTGAATTTTGGGTCATTGCACCATCACCCATTCGCTCTATAAAGGTCAGTAACAACATGGGAACTCAACTTAATTGCATTCGATGAATAATAAGGGGGTTTCAAAAGTGAAGATGGAAACTGAAACGAAAGACCTTGTTCAAATGGATAAAGACCATTTATGGCATGCGATGCATCGCTATAATGAAAAGGATGCTCCCATGATGGCTACAGAAGGATCCGGCTCATGGTTCACAGATGCTAAAGGGGATAAATATTTAGATGGGGTTTCCGGTTTGTGGTGCTTGAACCTGGGTCACGGAAGAAAAGAGATTGCCCAGGCAGCGTATGAACAAATGGTTAACTTATCTTACTTCCCTTTAACGTTAAGCCATAAGCCGGCAATCGAATTATCTGCAAAAATAAGTGAGCATTTAAAGGGCTCCTATACAACGTTTTTTACGAACAGCGGCTCTGAGGCGAATGAGACAGCTTTTAAAATAGCCAGGCAATATCATTCACAAAATGGCAATCAGGGTAAATACAAATTCATCTCTAGGTACAGAGCTTATCATGGCAATACTTTTGGCGCGCTAAGCGCGACCGCACAGGCAAACCGGAGAGTGAAATATGATCCGGCCGTTCCAGGCTTCCTGCATGTGCCACCGCCGTACAATTATCGAAGCCCATTTGGGGAAAACGTTGAAAACTCCGATTTGCTTGCAGCTGAATATATCGATCAGGTCATTAATTTTGAAGGAGCTGAAACGGTAGCGGGGGTTATTCTTGAACCATTCATCTCTGGTGGCGGGGTCCTTATTCCTTCAAAAGAATACTTAACGAGGGTTTCGGAAATCTGTAAGAAGCATGATGTTCTTTTAATTGTGGATGAAGTGGTTTCAGGTTTTGGAAGAACCGGAAAAATGTTTGGGTTCATGCACTCCGATGGCGTTCAACCGGATATTGTAACAATGGCAAAGGGTTTGACCAGCGGTTATCTTCCACTTGGAGCAACGGCAGTGAATTCAAGGATTTATGAGAAATTCAAAGAGAACGGAAATTTAAATCATTTCAGGCATGTGTCAACATATGGAGGTCACCCTGCATCTTGCGCAGTTGCCCTTAAGAACATTGAAATCTTGGAAAATGAAAAAATCGTTCAGCGAGTATCTGAACTTAGTGAGTCGACACTAAGTGAGCTATTTGAATTGACAGCCCTTGATAAAGTAGGGGAAGTTCGGGGAGTAGGGTTTTTATACGGCATTGAATTAGTGGAAGATAAAAAGGCAAAAACACCAGTTTCCGATGAGTTCATGGGTAAAATAATCGGGGCTTGCAAGGAAAAGGGCCTTATCATCGGCCGGAATGGTGATACAGTTCCTGGATATGGTAATGTACTGATCATTGCGCCGCCTTTATCTTCGACCGTTGAAGATTTACGCTTTGTCATAGAAACCGTTAAATCCGTTTTATATGAATTATGCTAACAAAAAAGATGATTAACTTTAGGGTGCTATATTTATAGACGAAAAATGAAGATGGGCATGATATGTCTAGCAGCTTTGACATCCATGTCCATTTTTTCATATTGGGTCTAACAGTGTGGGAAAACTGGAGAATCCGGAGTAGGAGGAAATATGCAATCACAACAAAGATTATTGGTGGTTCTGGCACATCCCGATGATGAGTCATTCCTGTGTGGCGGAACGATTGCTAAAATGTCTGAGCAAGGTGTTCATATAACCTTACTATGTGCAACAAAAGGCGAAATGGGCAGGCGCATGGGAAATCCCATTCTTACAACAAGGGAGGCATTGCCTGGACTAAGGGTAAAGGAGTTAAAAAACGCTTGTGAAGAATTGGGGATCAGCGACCTGCGATTTTTAAACGTGAGGGATAAAACGATAGAATTTGAGAGCTTCGATCTATTGGCGGAGAGAATCGTAAAGGTGATACGTGAAGTTCAGCCAGAGGCACTAGTAACATTCCATGAGAAATATGGGGGGCATCCAGACCATTGTGCGATTGGCCGTGCTGCTGAATTTGCTTATCTAAATTCCGGTGATCCCGATTTTTATCCAGATCCAGTATTTCCAGCTTTTAAGGTTCATAGTCTGTACTTTGTCCTTTGGCATGCTTTTTATGATGAATGGTTTAAGGAATACGGGCTGAGCAGGATCACAGAAGTGGATATAGCAGGGACTTTACAGAAAAAGATCCGTGCCTTAAGGGCCCATCGCTCCCAGACTCTAGCAGTTCCTGAATTATGGGGGAATCAAAATCCAAGCTTGCCTTTTTTAAAGGAATCCGAGTATTTTATCAAAGGGAATTCGCCTACCAATATAGAAGAAATCGATTTTTTTCAAACGATTGAAAGGTTGGGATGATTCGTAATTTGGGCATTAGTTTATCTGGAAAGGGGGAAGGAATGTATGGAATTAGAAAAATATGAGCCACTGGAAGAAATACCTCAGGCACAGCAAAAACCGCTTCAAAATAAGGTGCTTTTGTGGCTGAGCGGTATCGCTTTCACCTTTTTTATTGCCCTCTTAGGCTTGGGGCTGTCCAAAATTTCGGGATTCAATCGAATCGGCCCTCTTGCATGCTCGATCATCATTGCCGTGATTTATCGTCAAATTGCGGGATACCCAGAAAAGTTCCGGACGGGAATTGAATTTTCCGCAAAAAAACTTTTGCGTTTTGCCATCATTTTATACGGGTTGAAATTAAATATCGATGTTATTTTCAATCAAGGACTGCCATTGTTGGTACGTGACATAGGGACAGTAACATTTGCCATAGTCGTGATGGTCCTGATTGCAAAGTGGTTTAAGGCAGATGCTTCCATTTCGCTTCTTCTTGCTGTAGGAACCGGTATATGCGGGGCAGCAGCCATCGCAGCCATATCTCCAATCGTGAAAGCGAAGGAAGAGGATACAGCCATCGGCGTTGGGATAATCGCTTTAATGGGAACACTTTTCTCGATTATATATACCCTTTTACGTCCGATTCTTCCGCTGTCTGCTTTGGATTATGGAATCTGGTCTGGGATCAGCCTTCATGAAATCGCCCATGTTGCATTGGCAGGTGCACCGGCTGGTGAAGATGCGCTAGCGATTGCACTACTCGCAAAATTAGGCCGTGTCTTTTTACTTATCCCATTATGTTTCATTTTTATGTATTGGATGAAAAAACGCACATCCGGGAAGATGGGCCATGATGCTAAAATTGATTTTCCATGGTTCCTCGTTGGTTTTATAATCATGAGTTTAATAGGAAGTTATGTGTTTGGAACTTATATTACGGTGTCTCCTCTTGTAATGGATGGCATTTCCAAAACGACTACATTTATATTGACAATGGCCATGATCGGTCTTGGACTGAATGTAAGCCTGCAGGCACTGCGGACAAAAGCCATGCGTCCTCTTTTAGCCATGACCATTACCTCTTTGCTGCTTTCCATCATCTCGTACTTTATCGTTTAATATATAAGCTTTCCATTGATGTCCCAGTTAGATAAGCCTGAAAATGTGATGAATAATGCATATGGATAGCCCTGAATATATTAATCTATTCAGGTTTTTTTTATTCGTTCGAAGAAAACGTTTTTGGAAATGTAGGAGTGGAAATTTGATAAAATCCTAATTTAAGGAAAAAAATAAGTGTTGACATGTTTGAATATTATAACTATTTGGTTTACAATATAAGAAATATAAGAACTGATACGAACATTACGATGTCTTTTTCTGTTTGGAGGAAATTTTATGGAGTTAGACTTTAAAAATCCAATCCCTTTACATGCTCAATTGAAAACCATATTGGAAAATCAGATTTTGGAAGGTTATTATAAAGACAAAATCCCTAGTGAAAGGGAACTCATGGATATGTATTCTGTCAGCAGGAGTACTGTACGGGAAGCCGTATCCATCCTGGTTCGTGAGGGAATATTGGAAAAGAGGCATGGAAAGGGAACGTTCGTTTCCCTTAAACCTGTACAAGAATGGCTAAAGATGATAAGTTTCACTGAAACAACTAAAAGCATGGGAATTAAATTACTAGATCATGGCCGTGTAATGACACCTGAAAATATTGCTGATGCAAATGGGTTCGAAGATGAATCTTACCATATTAAAAGGCTGCGGTTACAGGGAGATGTCCCCATAGCCATTGAATTGCATTATTATTCTTTGGACCTAGGAAAAAAATTGACGAAATTCGATTTAAGTACAACCGTATTGTATGATGCACTCGAAGGTGATCTAAACATTGACTTTTGTGAGGCGGAACAAATCATAACCTGCGGCTTTCCAACAAAAGAAGATGCAGAACATTTAGGTATAGCCGAAACGATGTGCTTGTTGATTACAGAACGAATGATTTTTGATTCTGATGGTAATTTAGTAGAGTATTACAAAGGATTATTCCGATCTGATATGTACTCATTCGCAATGAAAATGTCCCGGAAGAATTGATTTTGGGGACATGATATAACCTAAGCCTTTCTAAGAAGTAGAGAGGCTTAGGTTATTTTAAATCCTACCAGTATATACTATGATACGACTTTTAATGGAGAGTTTGTCTATGTTTATAACATAGGCATGTTTTAATATAATCTATTGTTATGATCAAATTACATACCTTATTTCAAGATCTAGAATATCTATGCTTGCCCAACGTTTTCAGCCGTTTGGTTTTTGAGGGCTTGTCATCCTCCAATTTATCTGAGATAAGCCCAAGTACCACTCCAAGCAACGCACCTGCCCCCACTTCCACAGGCTGATGTCCGAGCAGTTCATTCAGTTCCTTCTCACGCTCCACAAACTCAAAGCTCGGAAACTCTCCCGAAAATTTCGCCATATTATCTTCAAGATCATTCACAAGCTTAGCAATTTCACCTGTATGGCGCCGAATCCCCTGAGCATCATACATCACAATCACGCCAAACACTGTCGCAAGCGCTGTTTCCGTATGCAGCCATCCTTTATTAGCTGCCACATAGGATGCCAGTGCGGCCACACCGGCAGAGTGCGAACTAGGCATGCCACCTGTTGTGAAAGCCTGCTTTAAGTCCCACTTTCCCGTCAGCTTATAATGCGTTAAAATTTTCAGTCCTTGCGCAATGCCGATCGCCGAAAGCGCCGTTAAAATTCCCCGATTCATCTTTTCCATGAGCAACTCCTCCACTCCAGACCAGTCCAACCCAATCCAGGATTTTATCTTCCCTCTTTTGATACCCCAATAATAATTTTTATATGCAGCAGTTCCATGATTATCGGCATTTAATAACAGCCTGCTTAATTTCCGATCTATGGGGTTCTGACTTGCTTTTTTCGGAGAAGGTCACCATTTTATAATAATATTTATAGGATGGGTCACTTAAGGAAAATATATAACGGAAGATTATTAACAGGTGTTAAGGTGGCAATGGGATGAACAAGATCAAGGATATGAATCCGGAAGAGTTAAAAAAGATCATGACGGTAACCGAGCGAATGTCTTTCACAAAAAACTTCAGGTCTGCTACTGCTGAAGAATGGTTTGTTTTCATTCCCGGCTTTAATGATCCAGTTACTGGAGGAGCTGCTGGAAAGGCTATAGTTCACTACAATCTATATGGAAACAAAGATATGTTCATTAACACGACGGTCATTCTGGATGACCCTGTTTTATTTGAGGTGAAAAACTTTCAGCTAGTTTACTCTATTTGTGATGAACTTATAAATCGTCTCGTAGGATACGCTGATACTTTACTGTCCGTTCACGCAGGTTCAAATTCTTACAATGCTGAGTATAAACGATAATGTTCGTAAGAGAACAAGGAGGAAAAACAGTGCATCATAATCTGGTTCAATCAATAATCGAACAATCAGTCATGCTTAAAAGTGAAGCGGATTGGGATAAACTCGTTGAACAAGTCAATAAATCCAAATTTGTTTTGCTGGGTGAGGCATCACATGGAACATCCGAGTTTTACACGGCCCGAGTTGAAATTACAAAAAAACTGATTCAAGAAAAAGGGTTCACCTTTGTAGCCGTTGAAGGCGATTGGCCCGCATGCCAGGCAATCAATAGGTATGTTAAAGGCTATGACCTAGTGACTAAATCGGCAAGGGATGTGCTTAAAAGTTTTAACCGCTGGCCGACCTGGATGTGGGCAAACGAGGAAATGATCGACCTGATTGAATGGATGAAAGAATACAATGAGTCCGGACAAAATCAAACGAAAGTTGGATTTTATGGGATAGATATCTATAGTCTTTGGGAATCCATGGATGAAGTTATCCATTACTTAAAACAAATTGATTCACCTGACCTCGAGGCTGCCAGACAGGCGTTCACATGTTTTGAGCCATTCAATCGGAATAATGAGGAGTACGCAGTTTCCGCAGGCATTTTTTCAGAAGACTGTATAGATGAGGTTGCCAAATTGCTGACGACTATTCAACGAAAAAAAGAAAAATACCCTCATCATGAAGAATTGAATTTGAACCTTCAAGTGAATGCATTGGTAGCGTATAATGCAGAAAATTATTACAGGACGATGGTGGTTCATGATGATAAATCATGGAATATTCGAGATATGCATATGGTGGATGCGCTTAATGAAATAATGGATTTTTACGGTTCTGAAGGCAAGGCGATTGTATGGGAACATAATACCCATGTTGGCGATGCCAGCGCTACAGATATGAGAGATTCCGGGATGATTAACGTCGGCCAGGTCATTCGTGAACAAAACTCAACTGAAGATGTATTTATCACAGGTTTCGGAACCTATAGGGGAACCGTTATTGCAGCAGATGAATGGGGCAAGGATTTTGAAATAAAAACAGTACCACCGGCTATGAATGGAAGTTGGGAGGAGGCTATGCACCTTTCAGGCGCGTATGATAAGTTGCTCATTTTCACCGATGAAAATCGTCAGCTATTCCAAGATAGAATTGGACATCGGGCTATCGGGGTTGTATACCGACCGGAATATGAACAATACGGAAACTATGTACCTTCTGTAATGTCAGATAGATATGATGCTTTTGTTTACATTGATGAAACGCAGGCCCTTCACCCGCTTGTTCATGAAAAAGCACCCGTTATGTAAAATAGACAAAGCCATATATAACTTTCGTGTTATAAATGGCTTTATCTTTTGTTCGTGCTTATTCTTAACAACGCTGCCTTTTATTTTAAGACTTATGAAAAGCTAATGAAATCGTTGCGTGCAAAGCGATTTAATATTTAAATTAAAAACCATTCTTTTAAGGAAGGTTTTTAACTTGATATCTATTTGCAGAAGGGCATCCTAAACAGACGGTGTAATAAAGAAAGAGGTAAAATGACAAAGACAGTGCGAGATGACTACACCTGAAAAGACTGATACATCAGCTTTTTTTCTTTGTTTGAAAATTAACTAGTACCAATTATGTAGAAAACAATTGACCTAGACCATATTAAATGGAACAGGTGTGCCAGACTCCTGCGGGAAAAGCGCGTCAAAGGGGAGACCCAGCAGGCGCAAAGGCGCCGAGGAGGCCCCGGTTTTACAAACACATAAAACTGTAGACAAACTTGATTTTCATCGAGTTTGTCTACAGATTGAGAAGACTAAAAATAGTCTTTTTTTATATTTACAAATTATTCAACGTAAGTATATTTTATGGTTAAAGAACATCCAAGTGTAAATAATATGATCCCAATCAAATTAGGTTAATGTTTGTTTTACCCACATTTAGCACACTTTTCATTCATTAATTCTTTTTATCATTAAAAGATGTGGACCGCCATCTTCCATAAAGACATCGGATGAAGTCTGATAGCCGAGTTTTTTATAAAAACCCTCTGCCTGTGTTTGCCCATGTAATTTCACCTGGGATATTTCCTTTTTCTTTGCGATTTCTTCCAACGTTTTAATTATTATTTTTCCAAGACCAAACTTACGGTAAGGCTCTAAGATGCAAATTCTCTCCAATTTTCCTAAACCATCAACAACTCTTAACCTACCAGTTCCGACTGGTTTTTCATTATAATAGACTAATATGTGTTCAGATAAAGCATTAAGTGTATCGTATTCATCAAATTCACTTTCTAAAGCGAAGCCTTGTTCCTGAACAAATACCTCTTTTCTGATTTGAAAGGCTACTTTTAAATCACTTTCTGTAGTTATTCTCTTTGAATCCAATGTTCTTCATCCCTTTTCTAGATTTATTCAGTAAGACAAGTCATAATATATGTATAACTTTTTTATAGTATATACGAAATTAATTTTGTTGTAAATACAACAAAAAAGTCAGGGGCTTTTTGAATGAAGGAAATACTCCGTGAAATTGGAATGATAGCAAGGGCATTGGACTCTATAAGTAATATCGAATTTAAAGAATTTGACCTAACAAAAGGGCAGTATTTGTATCTTGTTCGAATATGTGAAAATCCAGGAATCATTCAGGAAAAGTTAGCAGAGATGATTAAGGTTGACCGGACGACAGCAGCTCGGGCCATTAAAAAACTTGAAATTCAAGGGTTTATTGAAAAGAAAAATGATGAGGAAAACAAAAAAATTAAAAAGTTATATGCTACCGATAAAGGTGAGAAGGTTTATCCCTTTTTGAAAAAAGAAGGAGAGTACACCGACAAGGTTGCATTATCGGGATTTTCTTTGGAAGAGACGGAAACGATGTTTCATCTTCTTCAAAGGGTTAGAAAAAATATTGAGGTAGATTGGGAATTTGTGAAAAAGGGCAATAAAAGGGGGTATTGATACGGCTTATAAGTTATTACAGATTAATGAATGGAATGGTATTGGATAAGAATTTTATAAAGAGAGGCTCGATTCCGATTGGGAAATGAGCCTCTTTCTAATTATCCAGCTACATTTTCAGTGAACTGACTATTGTATAGTTCTGCATAGAAACCATTCTCCCTTAAAAGGTCTGAATGCGTTCCCTTCTCTATCACTTTCCCTTGATCCATAACAAGAATCAAATCTGCATCCTTAATTGTTGAGAGACGATGGGCAATGACAAAGCTAGTTCGTCCTTCCATGAGTCGGTTCATGGCCTTTTGGATAAAGACTTCTGTCCGAGTGTCCACACTAGACGTCGCTTCATCCAATATCATGATTGGTGGATCTGCTAGAACCGCTCGGGCGATTGTCAAAAGCTGCTTTTGGCCTTGTGAGATGTTCGAAGCTTCTTCGTTTAAGATTGTCTCATAACCATCTGGCAGTGTCCGAATGAAATGGTCGGCATGTGCCGTTCGAGCAGCTGCAAAAATTTCTTCATCAGTTACTCCATTTTTGCCATAAGCGATATTTTCTTTAATCGTACCATTAAAGAGCCAGGTATCTTGAAGTACCATTCCAAAATTCTTTCGAAGATCATTCCGTGACATATTCCGTGTATCAAGACCATCAATATTAATTTTTCCGCCATTGAGTTCATAAAATCTCATCAATAGATTTATCATAGTTGTTTTTCCAGCACCAGTCGGTCCAACAATTGCGACCGTCTGTCCAGGCAAGACATCGATGTTCATATCTTCAATTAACATTTCTTCCCCATATCCAAAGTCCACATGTTCGAAAGAGACAGCACCATTTGCCCTTTTAATATTAGCTGTGGTTTGTTCTTTCATTTCCTCTTCTTCATCTAGTAGTTCAAAAACACGCTCAGCTGCTGCCACCGTCGACTGAATAATGTTAGCGATGTTAGCCGTTTGTGTGATTGGCTGGGTGAACTGCTTTGAATAAGTGATGAATGCTTGAATGTCACCAATTGAAATCGAACGTTGCGTTACTAATATTCCCCCGACAACGCTGATGAGGACATAGCTCAAATTTCCGATAAAGAACATTATGGGCATGATGATACCCGATATAAACTGGGCTTTGCTTCCCGCTTTATACAATTCTTCATTAACCGCAGTAAACTGGGCACTCGCCTTTTTTTCATATCCGAATGCTTTAACGACTTGATGGCCGGTATATATCTCTTCAATGTGACCATTTAATTGTCCGAGTTTACGCTGTTGATCGGCAAAATATTTTTGGGATCTTTTTAAAATAGGCCGGATTGCAAATATTGACAAAGGTAAGCTGACTATCGAGATTAATGTCAATAACGGGCTTATCGAAAGCATCATGATGATAATCCCCAAAATCGTTACGATTGATGTGATGAACTGCGTTAAGCTTTGCTGAAGGGTGCTACCGATTGTATCAATATCATTTGTCATTCGGCTAAGTGTTTCTCCGTTTGGACGTCCTTCAAAATATTTGAGTGGAAGTTTCTCGAGCTTTTCGTTCACATCTTGTCGAAAATCATATACCGTTTCTTGAGCAACACTTGACATAATGTATTGTTGTACATAGTTGAAAAGGCTGCTTAAAGCATAAAGTCCGGCAAGGAGTAGAAGGATCTGGCCAATTTTATCAAAGTTAATAGCTGCTCCTGGTATTCCCTGGAATTTCCCGTAAGCTCCTTCGAATAATTCTGTAATTGCATTTCCCATGATCTTTGGTCCAACAATCATAAAAATCGTACTCATGATTGCAGCGAAAAACACGGAAATCAATTTGTTGCGCCGCGGTTTTAAATAGGTTAATAGACGTTTTAGAGTTCCTTTAAAATCTTTTGCTTTTTGACCCATCATCATCATGTTACCGCCACCAGGACCATGCCCAACCTGACCGCCGCCTTGAGGTTTTTTTTGATTACTCATGCGATTTCCTCCTCTGTGAGCTGTGATAAGGCGATTTCACGGTAAATGTCGTTTGTACTAAGCAACTCTTGGTGTGTTCCCATACCTACAATGCGGCCTTCGTCCAACACGATGATTCGATCAGCGTCCACGACCGTACTGACACGCTGTGCAACGAGTAGTACCGTCGAATTTTTCGTTTCATCTTTCAGGGCTGCGCGAAGGTTGGCATCCGTCTTGTAGTCAAGTGCAGAAAAACTATCGTCGAATATATATATATCCGGTTTTCGAATTAGTGCCCGTGCAATCGAAAGCCGTTGTTTTTGCCCTCCTGATAGGTTTGAACCGCCTTGATCGATTTCTGCCTCATAGCCGCCTTTCATGTTGCTGATAAAATCCTCCGCTTGCGCGATCCGAGCCGCATGCTCAACTTCATTTTGTGTGGCTGTTTGTTTTCCAAAGCGAATGTTTTCAGCGATAGTACCTGTAAAGAGGAAGGCCTTTTGTGGTACAAAGCCAATTTTTGAACGAACTTCATCTTGTGATGACTTACGAATATCAACACCATTGACGCGAATCGTTCCACTTGAAATATCATAGAAGCGAGGGATCAAATTGACGAGCGTCGTTTTCCCTGAACCTGTTCCACCAATTATTGCGGTGATTTCACCAGGACTTGCAGTAAAACTAATATCCGATAATGCAGGTTCTTCTGCTCCTGGGTAACTGAACGTCACATGTTCAAATTCAAGAGTACCGTGTACACGATCTGCCTTTTCTGTACCCTCATCCAGGAATGATGGTTTCATGTCAAGGACTTCGTTTATCCTTGTTGCCGACACGGCCGCTCGTGGAACCATAACGAACATCATGGATGCCATAACGAGAGCGAACATGATTTGCATAACATATTGGATAAATGCCATTAAGTCCCCGATCTGCATACCACCGTTATCAATACGAACTCCACCAAACCAAATGATGCCAACAACCGTCAAGTTCATTACAAGCATCATTACAGGCATCATGAAGGCCATGATTTTATTGACTTTGATTGAGACATCCGTCAATTCCTTATTCGCTTTCTTTAGACGTTCTTTCTCTTGTGTTTCACGATTGAAGGCACGAATGACGCGAATACCAGTTAAATTTTCCCGTAATACAAGGTTCAACCGGTCTAATCGTTTTTGCACCGTTTGAAAGAGAGGGACACCTTTATATAGAATAAGCAAGATCGAGCCAATCAACAAAGGCATTGTGACAACAATGACAAGGGATAATTTTGCATCCATGGATACAGCCATGATCACGCCGCCGATTAACATGATGGGTGCACTGATAACCATACGAAGCATCATGATAACCACTTGCTGGACTTGTGTTATATCATTGGTCGTCCTTGTAATCAATGACGCCGTACCGACTTCATCAAATTCTTGTAACGAAAATTTTTCAACATGGTTAAAGACTCTCAGGCGGAGATCGCGTCCCATCCCCATTGCCGCTTTGGACGAATAATAGCTTGCGATTATGGATGCACAAGCGCCAAGTGCGGAAACCAACAGCATCAAACCACCGATTTTCCAAATATAAGGAGTGTCTCCTCGAACGACGCCTTTGTCAATAATATCGGCCATTAGTGTAGGCAGAAAGAGGTCGGACATGGACTGAATAAAAACCAGGCCGATAACTGCTGAAATAATCCACTTATAAACGGATAAATTTTTCAGTATTTTTATCATTTTGTACACTCTCCCTGTTCGGTTGCTTGTGCTTCTAAAAAGTTTGTAATTTGAAGATGTGTTTCTAGCAACTCTTCAAACTGTTCTTCAGAAAGCATTTCAATGGCCATTTGAAAGACTTGGTGAATGCTTCCTTCGTGAAAATGAATCGTTTTTAATAAATCTTTTCCCTGATCTGTGATTGACAACTGAATCTCACGCCGATTGCCCTCCACATGCTCTCGATGGAGCATGCCTGCGCGAACGAGACCATCGACCGCTTGGCTCAAGGTGCTTTTTGGAAGAAATGTTTTCTCCCCGACATTTTTTTGAGTGGTCTCTTTGTAAAGGGTAATGGTCATCAAAATGGAATATTGAGGAACTGTTAATCCATTTTCTGCTGCAGTCTTTTGAACGAATCGCATTATATTTTTCTGCACGTTCCAAAATGAACGCAATAGTTGTACGGAACGCATTAATTGTTTTTCATTCTCCATTCAGCTTCACCATTCTTTCTGTTTTGAACTGTTCCATTACGAACATTTAATTTTATGAATCAATTTAATTTACAGCTATATATAGTCTTAGTCAACAAAAAAATAACTTCAACTTCCCAGTGTTTAGTCTTTGGTGCATGTATTGAAATGAGTTATCAAGTCAGGTAAGGCTTTCGCGTGAAAACAACCCATACAAAGTGAAATTAACTTGAAAATGTGAGATGAAAAGTGTTAGGATAATATTGAGTTAGTACCAGGTAATAATACTAGATGATAACGCAAATGAGAATGTACGGGTGTTAAGTGGAAAGCGCATGTATACATATAAGAATTTTTCTTCCGTAGATACATAACAGGATTTAAGTTTGCGAGACAAACAAACAGCTAATTATAAAGATTGGTATTTGTGATACAGGGCCCCATTAAAACAGGGAAATGTATTAATTATTAGGTATTGGGAGGGATGATGAGATATGGATAAAAATCGTCATCTAAAGGCAGGTCTGAGTGATGAGCAGGTGCTTGAGATGTATAGAGTTATGTTGTTGGCAAGACGAATTGATGAACGTATGTGGCTGTTGAACAGATCTGGAAAAATTCCATTTGTCGTTTCTTGTCAAGGGCAAGAAGCAGCTCAAGTGGGGGCTGCATTTGCATTGAATCGTGAAAAGGATTATGTACTTCCTTATTATCGGGATCTCGGAGTGGTGCTCGCGTTTGGGATGACCGCCAGGGATTTAATGTTATCCAGTTTTGCCAAAGCAGAAGATCCTAATTCAGGCGGGCGTCAAATGCCTGGACATTTTGGGCAAAAAAAGAATCGCATCGTGACGGGATCTTCGCCAGTTACCACTCAAGTGCCACATGCAGTGGGGATTGCGCTCGCTGCCAAAATGGAAGGAAAAGATATTGTTTCATTCGTTACATTCGGAGAGGGTTCATCAAACCAAGGTGACTTCCATGAAGGAGCGAATTTTGCAGGTGTACATAAACTTCCGGTTATCTTGATGTGCGAGAATAATCAGTATGCCATTTCCGTCCCTATTGAAAAGCAATTGGCTTGCGGAAAAGTGTCCGACAGGGCCATTGGTTATGGAATGCCAGGGGTGACGGTTGATGGAAATGATCCGATCGAAGTATACAGGGTGGTGAAAGAAGCGGCTGAGAGAGGAAGGCGCGGTGAAGGCCCAAGCTTAATCGAAACGGTTTCATACAGGCTTACACCACACTCAAGCGATGATGATGATAGTCAATACAGGTCGCCTGATGAAGTATCGGAGGCAAAAAAAATAGATTCGATCATTACTTTTGGCGCCTATTTAAAAGCAACAGGAATAATGGATGATCTCATGGAGAAACAAATGAATGAGGAAATAATGAAAGTTGTGAACGAAGCGACGGATTATGCGGAAAATGCTCCATTTGCAAATGAAGACACGCTCTCAAAATATGTTTACGCAGAAAGGTAAGGAGGAAAGAAAATGGCAGTGATATCTTATATAGATGCGGTGATAATGGCGATGCGGGAAGAAATGGAACGTGATTCCCGTGTATTTGTATTAGGTGAGGACGTAGGGATAAAAGGCGGCGTTTTTAAAGCGACCTCAGGGTTATACGAACAATTCGGTGAACAGCGTGTCATTGATACACCGCTTGCTGAATCCGCAATAGCAGGAGTTGGCATCGGCGCGGCCATGTATGGAATGAGGCCGATTGCGGAAATGCAGTTCGCTGATTTTATCATGCCTGCAATCAACCAAATCATTTCAGAAGCTGCAAAAATCCGTTATCGCTCCAATAATGACTGGCATTGCCCCATCGTCATCAGAGCTCCATATGGTGGGGGCGTACATGGGGCGTTATACCATTCACAATCCGTTGAAGCCATTTTTGCCAATCAACCGGGACTTAAAATTGTCATGCCCTCTACACCCTATGACGTGAAAGGTTTATTGAAAGCAGCCATTCGTGATGATGACCCGGTCCTCTTCTTTGAACATAAGCGAGCCTATCGTCTAATTAAAGAAGAAGTGCCGAATGATGATTATGTTTTACCCATTGGTAAAGCGGATATAAAACGTGTAGGCGAGGACGTTACAGTGATTACTTACGGCCTTTGTGTTCATTTTGCACTTCAGGCAGCTGAAAAGCTGGCCAGTGATGGCATATCTGTTCATATACTTGATTTACGAACCGTTTATCCATTAGATCAAGAAGCCATTATGGAAGCTGCATCTAAAACGGGAAAAGTTCTATTGATTACTGAAGATAATAAGGAAGGGAGCATCATTAGTGAAGTATCGGCGATCATTGCAGAAAACTGCCTTTTCGATCTTGATGCCCCAATCATGAGACTCGCGGGTCCGGATGTTCCAGCAATGCCATATTCACCATCATTAGAGAAATCATTCATGGTGAATCCAGAAAAAGTGGAAAAGGCACTGCGTGACCTGGCTGCCTATTAAATGATCGGCATGGAGGAACGAACCTTGCGCATCCGTTTAAATTGTTGTTTATATTGGGAGTGATCTTAAAATAAACTTAAGTCTAGCAACTATAAAAAAGGTTGCCAGGCTTTTTTTTTGCGCTAAATAAATCATTTATAGTGAAAAAAAAACCCGTTGGATTATGATAGAGAGGGCATATAAAACTCAGTGATTTTCAGGGAATTTTCAATTGTAAATATATATTGAATAAATTGCGTGGTATTATATGGTAAAGTGTTCTAGGTAAAGGGGAAATGTCGATAGTCACGTAAAAATTTAATATATTAGCAATAAAGATTGTGAATTTTTAAATGTTGAACGCAATACAGTGATTGGCAAACATTGAAAGTAGCAAGGGGGAACATCATGCTTCGATTATACGGGGCTTTAATCGGCCTTAGTTTGATATGGGGTTTATCGTTTGTTTTTATGAAGTGGCTGCTACCGCCTGCGGGCATTTGGGGGATTGTATTTCTCCGCTGTTTGGCGGGTGCTGTTGTTCTGCTTCCCATTTTATGGTGGAAGCGCAGGGAAATCAACTGGAAATTGCCGTGGAAAGCACTGGTCGTTGTCGGAATCTTCAATTGCGGATTAGCATGGGGATTAATACCTTTAAGTGAAACAGAGATTAACAGCAGCACGGCATCGATTCTAAATGCAACCACTCCGATCTGGACGGGGATCATCGGATTTATCATTTTTTCATACGTACTAACCGCCCGACAATGGATGGGCATTTTAATTGGCTTCTTCGGAATTCTAGTATTGATGGATTTTCAAATCGGTCAGCTTTTCGGAAAGGAATTCATCGGGATTGGGACAATGCTGCTAGCGTCCATCTGTTATGGTTTTGCCGGTCATTTTACGAAAAGATTTCTTTCCAGTACCAGCATATTGGTCATTACGACGTTTACGCTTCTCACGGGTGCCGTTATCGGTTTGATCGGGATGCTAATAACTGAGCCGATAAAGCCAGTGATGTTGATGGAACCGCTGACGATTTTCGCCATAGTCGGTCTTGGGTGCTTTGGCTCTGGGGTCGGCCAGCTGATCTATTTCTACATCAATAAAAATGGCAGCCCTGAGTTAGCCGCATCTGTTACATACCTTATTCCTGCAACCGCTATGGTTTGGGGTTATGTCCTGCTGGGAGAAGCGATTAATCCCAATGTAATTATTGGCCTGCTGATTATTTTCGCAGGAGTTTATCTTTCCTCTAAGAAGTCAAAAGAAAATGATGGCACAAACTCTTCATCTGGAAAACAAGCGGATTTGCATCACGTAAAATAAGTAACCAAAACGAAATAGCCCTCACCTAAAGATTTTGTTTTATGGTGGGGGCTTTCGTATGGTAACACATTAATATTTTTACTTCATTTTTTTTGCCAAAGAATTGATTGATTTTCTTTGCCACTATTTATACCTATAGACATTAACACAAATACAGAATGGTCTTTACTTAAGGAAAATTGACAGTGGTGTTTTTTCGCCTGAAATTATTTTGATTTAAAGATATATTAATTTGAGATAATATTATTGACAGTGAATGGCATTCATGATAAATTATCTTTAAGTTAAGATATATTAATTCAAGATAAAAAGAAGCATGTAAAACCTTATCAAACCCCTTTAATGAATAGCCACTCTTATTGAAGGAAAAATATAGGGGGTTAATGAAAAAGCTGAACATCCAAAAATTGATTCGTTTTAATGGGAGGAATAGTTTATGAATGGATTAAAAGGTATACATCACGTAACGGCCATAACAAGTAGTGCAGAAAAGAATTATGAATTTTTCACAAATATATTAGGCATGCGTTTAGTCAAGAAAACAGTCAACCAAGATGATATCCAAACTTATCACCTGTTTTTTGCAGACGATGTTGGCGGTGCGGGTACTGACATGACATTCTTCGATTTTCCTGGTATTCCTAAAGGAGAGCATGGGACTAATGAGATTTCCAAAACATCCTTCCGTGTACCGACTGATGCGGCATTGGAGTATTGGGTTAAACGCTTTGACCGTTTAGAGGTAAAGAATACAGGAATCCAAGAACAGTTTGGCAAAAAGATCATTTCTTTTGTGGATTTTGATGATCAGCAATATCAATTGATTTCAGATGAAAATAATGAAGGGGTTGCAGCTGGAATCCCTTGGCAAAAAGGGCCGATTCCTCTGGAATACGCTATTACAGGATTAGGACCAATTTTCATTCGGATCGCCAATTTCGATTACTTTAAAGAAATGATGGAAAAAGTCCTATTATTCAAAGAAATGGACAAGGAAGGATCATTTCACCTATTTGAGGTAGGGGAAGGTGGGAATGGTGCTCAAGTTATCGTCGAGCATAATTCGATCCTCCCTCAGGCACGGCAGGGTTTTGGGACTGTTCACCATACAGCCTTCCGTGTTGAAGACCGTTCCGTTCTGGAAGAATGGATCAAACGAATGGAAAGCTTCCAATTTCATACGTCCGGTTATGTTGATCGTCACTTCTTTGAGTCGCTTTACGTAAGAGTGGCGCCGCAAATTTTATTCGAGTTTGCCACGGATGGTCCTGGATTTATGGGGGATGAGCCGTATGAAACGCTTGGGGAAAAATTATCTTTACCACTGTTCTTAGAATCAAAGAGGGAGCAAATCGAAAAGTTGGTCCGTCCCATTGATACAGTAAGAAGCACCAAAGAATTCATTAAAGAATAATTGACAATCTTTAGCGAATGATATGTTGGTTTATGCCCATACTAAAACAGGTAGAAAATAAAAAATGGAATAATCATTTGAAATAGAAAAAATGCTCTGGAGGAATGCCTTATGACAAAAGATTTTCACACGGCCATTAAAGAGAGACGTTCATTTTATGGAATCAATAAAGAGGTCGGAGTATCCGATGAGAAAATTAAAGAAATAGTAGAATTTGCGGTAAAACATACGCCATCGGCTTTTAATTCCCAATCCTCACGCCTTGTTGTCTTGACAGGATCGGCACATGATAAATTATGGGATATTACGACGCAGGCATTAAAGAAAGCGGTTGGTGAGGGAGATTTCTCTGGCACTCAACAAAAAATGGATTCATTTAAAGCGGGATATGGGTCAATATTATTCTTTGAAGATGAATCTGTTGTGAAATCACTTCAAGAACAATTTGCAACGTATGCCGATAACTTCCCAATCTGGTCACAACAAACATCAGGCATGCATCAATTAGTTGTTTGGACGGCACTTGAAGCAGAAGGATTGGGAGCAACTTTACAGCATTATAATCCTCTAATTGATGATGAAGTGAAAAAAGAATGGAATGTTCCAAGCAATTGGAAATTGATTGCGCAAATGCCATTTGGAAATCCAACAGCTCAACCGGGTGATAAAGAATTCAAACCACTTGAGGATCGTATAAAATTTTATAAATAAAGAGGACTGATAAGAGCAACCTTGTAAAGAGCCAATTCTAATTGGCTCTTTTTTGTTTATTGCCCTGTGTGGAAAGTGACTATACCTTATGTAAAAGCTTTATAAGTAATAGTTCTGCTTGTTATTCAATTCTTTAAAAATGATAGCTATTCCTTGGTCCAGTTTTTGTATATTTGTATTGGACACGTTTAATTTTAATATTTTTTCCTGGTGAAAGCCATCTAAATAATTTTGACCCATCGTCTCTACCAGTACTTGTTGATTCTGTAAGTTTTTGATGAGGTGAGTACTATTTAAACGATGAGGCAGTACGATATGAGCGTTCATACATATGGATGGTGGGCGATAAAAGCCTGAAGCAGAGTGCTTTTCTAGAGCATCATATAGCAAGTTTGCTCGCAATAAATAGGAAAGACGCACTTTGTTTCTATGGTGTTTAAACATACCGCTTTTTATGTAGATTTCCAAGGCTGCTTGTGAAATCATGGAACTATCAATATCAGCTGTTCTTTTATATAGTTGGAAGCTGTCCGTTAATGGTTTAGGCAATACGGCAACACCTATGCGTAATCCTGGAAACATTATTTTAGAGAAGCTTTTTAAATAAATGACCATGTTATGGGTATCCTCGGAAAAAATAGGGTCCACCTTCATATTTTCTTCGAAATCTGCTAAATAATCATCTTCTACAATATAGACACCATACTTTACTGCAAGTTTTAGTATCTCCTCTCTTTCCATTTTAGAGTAAGATGTCCCTAACGGATTATGAAAACGAGGCATCGTATAAAAGAATTTAATTTCCTGATCACTAAAAATCCGTTCTAATTCCCCTAAATCAATACCTTCTGCTGTTCGTTGGATTCCTAGCACGGGAATCTTGTACGCTTTCAATTGCTCCACAAATAGATGATAACTAGGCTGCTCAACAAGTATATGGGTACGTTCATTTGGAAAGGGGATGAACGTTAATAAGGAAAGTGCTTGCTGCACGCCAGAAGTAATGAAAATCTGTTCTTCTTTTGCGAAAACCTGATACTGCTCTAATTGTTTTTGTATCACTTTAATTAAAGAGGGCAGTCCTTTAGGAGTGCCATAGATAAACAATTCTTGCTGATAGGTATCGATGGCTTTGTTGATGCAATGTTGAAAGTCATGATACGGAAATTGATGCCAAGCAGGAGCGGAGGTAACAAAGTCGATTTCCATTGTTGGTTCGCTTTTACCATCAAATTCTTTTTGGACGACATAATATCCACTTTTAGGAACCGCGTAGATTAAATGCCTCTTTTCCAATTCTTGCAGTGCTTTCAAGACTGTACTTTTACTACATTGATGTTGATCGCTTAATTGACGAATAGATGGGAGTTTAAAGCCCGCTTTGAGCCGTCCATTCTGGATCAGAGATTCAAATTCATTAAACAAGGCTATGTATTTTAGCATGAATACCTCCTAAAACTGTACCGTTACAGATGCTTCTTATTTGTATTGTATCGTAGTGGAACTTTTAATACGATACTAACAACCGGCCGGGTGTTTAAAAGGAGGAGTTACTAAATATGCCAGAAAATAAAAAAGCCTATTTTGCGGCGATACTATATGCCATTATTATTGGATTTTCATTTATCTTTACAAAAATATCATTAATGGAAGCTAGTCCGTTAGATACATTGGCACATCGATTTACGATGGCTTTTTTGATCGCCATAATTTTTAAGCTATATAGGAGGACATCAGTGAAAATAAATGCAAAGGATACTTTGAAAATTCTTCCTTTGGTGTTCCTTTATCCAATTTTATTCTTTACATTTCAAGTGTTTGGTCTCTTGTATACCTCATCTTCAGAGGCGGGTATTATCCAAGCTACCATACCAATTTTTACGTTATTATCAGCTTCATTATTTTTGAAAGAATACGCTGGTAGAGGTCAGAAATTCTTTCTTTATTTATCTGTGATGGGGGTTATCTTTATCTTTGTCATGAATGACTTGCAACTTGCGGATCACAGTTTGAAAGGAACGATCCTGATCTTATTATCCTCGATTGCTGCCGCTCTCTATAATGTGGTGGCGAGGAAGGTAACAAAGCAATATTCACTATTTACGTTAACTTATGTGATGACGTTCTTTGGTTTTGTGACTTTTAATAGTATGGCCGTCATCAACCATATAATTAACCAATCTATTAGTAGCTTTTTATTACCCTTCACAAGTAGTGCATTCCTCATTTCAATCGTATATCTTGGGGTATTATCGTCACTGCTTACTGCTTTTTTATCAAACTATTCATTATCTATATTACCAGCATCTAAAATGAGCGTTTTCAGTAATTTAGCGACATTGATTACGATAATAGCAGGGGTGATTTTCTTACATGAAACGATTCATTATTATCATGTAATAGGTGCAATGGTTATTCTTGCTGGGGTAATCGGCACGAATTATTTTGGTGGAATTCAATCAAAGCATAATAGTAAGACTTTTGCCGATCCATTGCTGAAAAGAGAGGTAAAGTGAATGAATAAATATGTGTTGTTACTCTTGATTAGTGGTATATGGGGATCTCAATTTTTCTTTATTGCATTAGTCATAGATAATGTTGGGGTTATTACTTTGTCAGCCATCAAAGCATGTATCGGTGGTATCTGTTTACTCTTCTTAGGTTTTTTTTTATCAAAAGAAGAGCGAAGAGTACCCAGGACTTATTATAAATGGTATATAATCATTGCATTTTTCGAGGTTGTACTGCCATTCGTGTTTATTGCACAAGGCCAGAAATCGGTGCCTAGCAGTATCGCAGCGGTGCTGATTGGAATGGTTCCCGTCTTTACCATCCTCTTTTTACTAGCATTTTTCAAAAGAAAAAGCACAATGCCGGAGATTACAAGTATCCTATTCGGATTTGCAGGTATTGTCTTCCTTTCCTGGCCAACACAAGGAATCCAAGACCTTTCTAACAGTATTCAGGGGAACATCCTATTGATATTGGCTGCCATGAGTTTTGGATTATCATTGATTTTAATGGAGAAATTAAACGAGGGCTCTTCCGTTATTCATATGAGAAATGTATTACTGATTGCCAGTGCATTGCTCATACCCATGTCCCTTTTGTTTGAGCAATCTTTCAAATTGGATTTAGCACGATCTCAATCTATCTACTTAGCGATTTTAGGCATTTTCCATGCTGGTGTTGTTTATGCATTATTTAATAGGCTGATTCGGCAAGAAGGCGCATTATTTACTTCATATAGTAATTATATAGTGCCTGTCATCGGAATGATTATAGGCTTTTTCTTTTTACATGAAGCGTTGTCTATTCATCAGTTGATTGGAATGGGAATAGTTATGACGTCATTAGTTTTTTTAGACGGAAAAATAATAACCAAGTTGATAAGAAAGTAGTATTTTATTATATGAGTTCTGGTCCGTTATCTTTAATTGTACTAATAAAGGCAGTAAGTTTAGAACTCGTATATTTAACGAAACCAAATTGAGAAAAGGGGAGCAGGTTTTTTGTAATATCATTTTTTGTTTTTTGATCCGCAAATGATTTATATAGTGGAAGAAGCATCTGCTGAGGTTCATGCAGATGCTTCTTCCACTAAAAGGGCTAACTGAATTATAGGCGTAATAAATGCTTATATTTTTATTTTTTCTGCATTAGATAGTGAAGTATTTTTCTCCATCTTCATTATAATAAATCCACTCCAGGCAAACATTAAGGAGGCAATGTAAAAGATGCTGCCAATCGTTAAAAAGTCGACTAAATATCCGGTTGCAATCACCGCTGCTGCAGCACCGATGGATGTCCAAACATGGTAGTTTCCAATTTCCTCACCCGCTGTTTTCTTCGTAACATATCTTGCAAGTACGGTTTTTTCAGTGTTTTTTTGCACTGCCCCAAGTACCCCCATAATGATTTGCAGGAGATAGACATGCCAAATTTCATATGCGAGAGGAAAGGCAAGAAGGATAAGTGCCATTCCCCATGAATAGATAAGGAGAAATGCTTTGTCACCGGCCTTGTCAGTGAATTTTCCGATTAAAGGATAACTAACTGCTGCAGTCAGTGAGAATATTCCATATGCCCACCCGAATTGCGAATAACTTGTACCTACATTTTTGATCAGCAAAATATAAAAAGGGAAAATCATGCTGGCAGCCATTCCAACAGTGCCTTGGTAAAAAACAAACCGTTTATAATTCATGGATGATACTCCTCATAGAAAAGATTCATGAAGCGATTATCAGGATCATACTTCTTCTTTAATCGAAAGAATTCCTCAGTATGCGGATAAGCTTCATATAATTGGGTCTTGGTTGGATACCCATAATAGGGCAAATAGTAGCTTCCGTTATGGTCAAGCGTCACATTAATCATATTACGGATGACCCTTCCCGTATTTTCCTTACTATCGTTATCTGTCCCTTGATTGATGAGCATCACAAGAGCGAACATATCATCCTTGGCATAGGACATGAGTGATTCATCATTATGTTCAACATAACGAATTGTAATATTTAATAAATTAAAATCTTTCTCATCAGATAAGGTATTTCTTAAATCATCGATATAATCTGCAAATTGATCAATCGGAACGAAGTATTCTTGCAGCACTTCAGTTTTGGTGGGGTTGCTGTAATCCATAAAGGCTGAGTCCGACCGCATCACATTATTCCTCGAAACCAAGTTGCCAGCAATATTGGCCGTGTAGGCTTTTTGAGTTTCCCAAAACCTTTTTTTACCCCAGTCATTAAATCGTGATAGGCCAAGAAAGAATTTAGGCACGGCAATGATCGTTTCCCGTTTGAGAGTATTGTAGTCAGATAGGTGTGTTTGGTCATTTGCCTTATAATAGTCCGTTACATACATTTCATCCAAATAGGAGCCAGGAGCAACCGATATTCTCGCAAGATGCATTTTAACATCATCGTTATTGAGAACTTCACTTTTAAAGTACGACGTATATTCATCATAATGGAGTGATTTAGTTTTAATGTTATAAAGTTCGTCATCGGTAAGTTGGAGTGTTACATCGAGTATTACGCCAAACAAACCATACCCGCCAATAACCGAATGGAAGAGCTCCGAATTTTCTTCGCGGCTCACTGTTAAGATTTGTCCTTTTGCGTTAAGCAATCTAAAAGAATCCACGGTTTCTATCAAGGCATGATGACGGATATCGCGGCCATGGACATTAACGCTCAAAGAACCGCCGATGGTAAAAATATTTTGAGATTGACTGACCTTCAGTGCAAGTCCATATGGGTTGATATATTCCTGGAGAGCAGCCCAGGTTGCCCCGCTTTGGACCGTGATGCGTTTTTCTTTTACATCCAAATCAAGTATTTTATCGTAGTGCTTCATATCGAGCAGGATCCCATTTGGATATAATGTCTGCCCTCCTTGGCTATGCTGCATTCCGGCAATGGAAATGGGATCATCGTTTTTTTCGGCATCCATAACGACCTTTTTGATTTCTTCTTCACTATCTTCCGCCTTAATCGTTTTCATTTTAACCGGCATCAGCCGGCTGATATCTTTGGCAATAGGGTGGTCAAGCTTGAAATTAAAAGCCTGCAGTGATAATCCAAATAATAGTGCATAGAGGATGATAAATAAAAATCGTTTCATGATATCTGGCTTTCGACTCCCTGTTTAATATGTCTGACACTCAATTGAAAATAATGAAAAAGTATGACTTTATAGATTAATGGAGTTACCCTGACCATTCAGTGAGATTGGGGTTAATATTGAATTAATGTCAGATTTTTTGAAAATGAATCTTTTGATTTAAGGTATTAGTTCTTAGTTTTCAGCCCGTTAATGATTGTTTTGGTTAGCGGTATGGATAGTGATTCCAAGCTTTGTTCTGAGTTGTTTAATCCCCAATGATAGATTATTCCCATTAGGCTTTGGGTGATTAGTTGTGAAACTTCGTTAACTGATTGGTCAGTGCCAATGTCGTTTTGTTCTTTCGCCTCTTCAATTAATGAACGAATAATTAGGAAGAGTGAGCGATTTGAATTTGAAAAGTAAGTATGTTCTTTCGAATCTAAAGCGGAACTGTAAATTACTTTCATTAAATCTTTGCCCATTTCTTCTTCCAGAAAACGCATCAATTTGCGTATGAAAATAAATAATTTCTCGGTAGCGTCCATATCGACTGGGAACGAACGGAAGACTTCACGATAGTAATCATCAACTTCTATGAATCTCACTAAAAAAATATCCGATTTCGCTGAAAAGTGTTGGTAAAATGACCCTTTTGATGTGCCGCTTTTTTTCACGATTTCGTCAACGGTGACCTTATCATAACCTTTTTCGCTAAATAGCTTTAAAGATATTTTTAATATTTTTTCACGAGTCTTTTCTCCCCTAAGCTGTTTCTTTCTAGGCTCAATCATAAAAAACCTCCAAATGATAATTGACAGAATATTCCTGAATAGTTTAATATCAGACTACAGTCTAGTTAATTGATTGGTGGTCTATTTAATCTAACGTAGATCATCAATAATCACAACGCTTTCTTAATCACATTTTGCATTTTTTGGAAAGCGCTTACAAAGTTTTGGGATCAAGTATGGAGGAGGTTAGTTCAGTTTAAATTAGGAGGTTTTACAAGTGGAAGAATCAGGTGAAAAGGTTGGTTGGATTTTCTGAAGATTCTTATACTATTGGTTACTGTCATGTAGAAAGACTAAGTACTCCTTAGCCATGAGCATATGGATTATATTTATAAAATTTGGATGCAGTATATGTAAATGGAGGGGGTATCAGAATAAACTTAAAGCCTAGGAATGTAACATAGTATTGGGATGCAGGAAAGTGATGTGCGTTAAACGGAGTATTTTTTGGGAAATAGTAGCAAGAAAAGGGAGGGAATTATCATGAATCATTCCAGTGGTGAGATAGAGAAAAGAACGATCAGTAAAACGATGAAACGCATTCTTCCATTTATCTTGCTCCTTTATATCATTGCTTACTTGGACAGGGTCAATTTAGGCTATGCTGCTTTACAAATGAACGCAGAATTAGCTTTATCCGCTGAAGTTTTTGGATTGCTTTCCGGAATTTTTTTTATAGGCTATTTCTTCTTTGAAGTTCCTAGCAACATGATCATGCATAAAGTGGGAGCTCGGATATGGATTGCCCGCATCATGATTTCGTGGGGACTCGTGGTAATATTAACAGGTTTTGCGCAAACAACGATGCATTTATATATTCTCCGTTTTTTATTAGGTGTCGCCGAAGCTGGTTTTTTCCCTGGTATAATTTTGTATTTAACTTATTGGTTCAGGGCCCGCGAAAGAGGAAGGGCAACAGCGGTCCTGCTTTTAGCCCTACCGATTGGCGGATTGATTGGTGCGCCTGTGTCGACATGGATTCTTGACAATATTTCCTGGTTGGGTATGGCAGGGTGGAGATGGATGTTCATCCTTGAAGGCATTCCGGCCATTATTATTGGTGTTGTTGTTGTTTTCTATTTAACTAATAGACCAACGAACGCTAAATGGTTATCTAAGGAAGAAAGTGATTGGTTAGAAGGGGAATTGAGTACGGAAAGGAAAGTAAGCTCGAAAATAAATAAAGTCACTAAGCTTGATATGCTGAAAGATTCGAAAATTTGGAAGTTGGCCCTTTTTTATTTCGCAGGGTACACATCTATTTATGGATTATCATTCTGGATGCCAACTATCATAAAATCTTTATCGGAAAATGCAACAACCAATTTAGAAATAGGCTGGTTAGCGATGATTCCATCGTTAGTCGGTATACCTGCCGTTATGTTTGTAGGCTGGAATTCAGATCGGACCAATGAACATAAATCACACTTGCTCGTTTGCCTCATGATAGCAGTTGTCGGATTTATCGGGTGCGGCTTTTCAGATAGTGTCTTTATGATGGTGCTTATGTTAACGATTACATCTTTCGGGTTATACGGATTCAGTGGATGTTTCTTTGCCTATATGACATTTTTCTTCACTGAGTCCACTGCACCAGTTGGAATCGCCATAGTCAATTCATTTGCGGCTTTAGGCGGTTTTGTAGGACCGATGATTCTCGGAACTGTTGCATTTACTCAAGGGATGTTTATTTTATCTGGATTACTTGTATTAGGAGTCATCACCCTATTATCATTAAAATTAACAAGTGCTTCAGATGAAAACATCGCAAAAGAAGTTGAAGTCAATATTAATCAATTATAACGGTTCTAAATTTATTGAAGATCAAAAGTGACTAAAAGAAACATCATTGGAAATCACAAGGTTTCCATGATGTTTCTTTTTATATTTTCATATAGGAAGTAAAAATATATGAGATGAAAATTCCAGTTGAGCATGTCAAAAATTTAATCTTAATCGCAGGTTCTGTCCAATAAGACTTGTTTGTAGTTTTCGGCGGGATTAGAATGGAGATGGGATACAAGTGCATTCGAAAAGACCAGGCATTCCTTTTCTCTTCAAGTTGTGCCTTTATATTTATTTTCATTACACGAATATCAGCAGAAATGAGGTGATGATGTGGAAATTCATTTGGTGGCAAAAGATGAGATTGAGGCTCAAGGAATTCGTTGGATAGTCGAGTCCCACCTAACGGGAGTTAGACTGATCTTATGGAAAACGATTGAAGAATTTGAAAAGGGCATCCGCAATCAGCAACCGGAATTCGTTATTTTGGATATGGATATTTGGACGGATGAAAGTGAGGCGATGGGTGTTTCATTAAAGCGAAGGGGAATTCGATGGTTAGGGATTTCATCTGAGCGAATTTTTCAAACGGCTTATCGAGCCTTACGTTTCCGTGCTGAAGATGTATTATTCCGTCCTTTTTCTTCGGCGGATTTGGTAAAACATATCCAACAATTGCGTTTTCAATTGAGAAATGGTCCAAATCTTCTCTCGTCAAACACCATGGATGATGAGAATGCTCTGGATATTGGATATCCTGATTTCTTCTTGACGGACCGGAGGCATGAAAGTCGAATAACCATGGTTGCTTTTTTGACACCTGATAACAAGACCCTGCCATTAGTTTATGATGAATTGCAACGATATTCTTTTACTGGAAAAAATCAAATCTTCGCTTTATCGGATTTTATTTTATGTGTCCAGGAAACAAAGGAAGTTGAAGTTTATAAGGAAGAGTATCAAGCTTTTCTTGCCCACTGGAAAGAAAGAATGGATGAGCCCCTTGCTATAATTATAAAAGCGGCATCTTCAGATGAGTCTTTAAAAAGGATGTATCAGCAAACACGTGAGTTTACGAGACAAATCTTTTTTGATGGATATGATATCATTTTAGCCGAAAGTCAACAAACTTCACCTCAAGAGATGGATCCATTCCTCACGCCTCTTGAACAAAGACTTTGGATAGAAATGCTCGAACGACGGGATGCAAAAGCCATCAGGAACTGGATTGAACGTGAATTCCTTACCTTTGAACGACCATACCCCGACCCGGAAATCGTTCGTATCCGCCTTACAAGCGTACTCGCGCAGATTCGTAGGCATATGAAATCATACAACTTGCAAAATGCTTCCCTAGAAGCAATTTACTATGATGTATTTCAGCAAATTGTACATAAACCCGTCATTCATCAAATAGTAAAAGAGCTGCATGCGTTCACGACGCATATGCTTATGCAGGATCATGGACAGTTACAGGAAGGGGCACGCACAATTAGTGAAAAGGCAAGAGAGCTGATCGAGTCCAACTATTGGGACGCCCAGTGGAATCTAGCGAGTTGTGCAGAGACTCTGCGTATCAATAAAAGCACACTCAGCCGACGTTTTGCGGCTGAATCAGGCGAGTCTTTTCGAACTACGCTCCATCAAGTTCGAATTAGGGAAGCTAAACGTTTATTAAAGGAAACGGATATATCATTGGAGGAAATCTCACAATTGGCTGGCTATTCACATCAAACTTATTTTAATGCCAAATTCAAATTGCTTGAATCTTGTACACCATCAGCATATCGGTCTGGATTATAAAAAAGGACGATTCAATAAATGAATCGTCCTTTTTTATTTATTTCATAACAATGTAATTATTGAAATTATTCATAAAAAAATAAAGTTAACGACAAATCTTTAAAATAAATTATAAAATAATCATCAAACTATAATAAATTATTCTGAATTTTTCTTATAGAATGAATATATAACAAAAACAAGGGGGAAATGAAAAATGAACACGATTACAAACAAGGTTATCCGTTATACAGGAACAGAATTGCATACTAAAGGATGGCAACAAGAAGCAGTGCTTAGAATGCTGATGAATAATTTGGATCCTGAAGTTGCTGAACGTCCAGAAGATTTGGTGGTATACGGAGGGATTGGGAAAGCAGCTCGTAACTGGGAATGCTTTGATGCAATCGTCAAATCACTAAAAGAGCTTGAAGAAGATGAAACTTTACTTGTCCAATCAGGGAAACCGGTGGCAATTTTTAAAACGCATTCTGATGCACCACGTGTCCTGCTTGCAAATTCAAATATCGTCCCTGCATACGCAAACTGGGAAACATTCCATGAACTTGATAAAAAGGGATTGATGATGTATGGGCAAATGACAGCAGGCAGCTGGATATATATCGGATCTCAAGGGATCGTACAAGGTACATACGAGACCTTTGCCGAGCTTGCAAAACAACATTTCAATAACTCGTTAAAAGGCACCATAACTTTAACGGCAGGTTTAGGCGGAATGGGAGGGGCACAGCCGCTAGCAGTTACGATGAACGGTGGTGTCTGTATCGGGATCGATGTAGATGAGACAAGAATTGACAGGAGGATCGAGACTCGTTATACCGATGTGAAAACGGATTCATTGGATGAAGCCATTCGTTTAGCCAATGAAGCTAAACTTGCAGGTAAAGCATTATCGATTGGTTTGATTGGGAATGCTTCAGATATTCTTCCGGAAATGATTGCAAGGAACTTCATTCCTGATGTCTTGACGGATCAGACTTCGGCCCATGATCCGCTAAATGGATATACTCCTTCAGGCTTGTCAATGGTGGAGGCTGCAGAATTACGGAATGCAAATCCAGAAGAGTATATTAAACTCTCTAAAGCTTCAATGGCCAAACATGTAAGAGCGATGCTTGAAATGATGGAAAAAGGAGCTGTGACGTTTGATTATGGCAACAATATCCGTCAAGTTGCGAAAGATGAAGGGGTAGAGAATGCTTTTGACTTCCCGGGCTTCGTTCCAGCTTATATCCGTCCACAATTCTGTGAAGGTAAAGGTCCTTTCCGCTGGGTGGCTTTATCTGGTGATCCAGAAGATATTTATAAAACAGATCAAGCCATTTTACGTGAATTCGCTGATAATGAACATTTATGTAACTGGATTAGAATGGCTCAGGAAAAAATTCAGTTCCAAGGTCTGCCTTCCCGCATCTGCTGGCTTGGTTATGGGGAGCGCGCCCGTTTTGGTAAAATTCTCAATGATATGGTTGCAAGCGGTGAATTGAAGGCCCCGATCGTTATTGGCCGTGACCATTTGGATTCTGGCTCTGTCGCTTCGCCGAATCGTGAAACGGAAGCCATGAAGGATGGTTCCGATGTAGTGGCCGACTGGCCGATCTTAAATGCAATGGTGAATGCAGTGGGCGGTGCAACCTGGGTTTCCGTACATCATGGCGGTGGCGTAGGAATGGGTTACTCCATGCATGCAGGCGTTGTAATTGTGGCAGACGGTACAAAAGAAGCAGCGGCCAGGATTGAGAGAGTTTTGACAACGGACCCTGGGATGGGTGTAGTGCGTCATGTTGACGCAGGGTATGAACTGGCAGAGGAAACAGCCCGTGAAAGAGGTATTAATATCCCGATGCTTGATAAAGGAATTGATAAACAATGACAAAACCAATTTGGATAAAACATGCCGCTCAACTTGCAACGCTTACCTCTGATAAGAAAGGTCCTCGTTCCAAAGAGGCAATGTCAGAGCTTGGGTTGATTGAAGATGGAAGTATATGGATGGAATCTGGTTTGATCCAAGCGATTGGTACGACCAAAGAATTGGAAGAACTCTATGCAGATAGAATGCATGAAGCTGAAGTCTTTGATGCAACTGGACATTTGGTGACACCTGGGTTAGTTGATCCACATACGCATGTTGTATATGGCGGGAGTCGGGAACGTGAATTTGAAATGCGTCTTGAAGGCGCAACATATATGGACATTATGAACGCAGGTGGGGGCATTCATGCTACCACCCGAATGACAAGGGAAGCAAGTGAAGAAGAATTGATGGAGCAAACCATGCGACGACTTGATTCGTTTCTCGCTCATGGCGTGACTACAGTAGAAGGTAAAAGCGGCTATGGAATGAATTTGGAAACCGAATTAAAGCAGTTGCGGGTGATGAAGAAGCTACAGGAAGAGCATCCGATTGATCTAGTTCCTACTTTTATGGGAGCCCATGCGGTTCCAAAGGATTATAAAGGCCGCGAGGATGAATTTGTCGATCATCTGATTAATGATATGCTTCCAATCGTCTCTGAAGAAAAGCTTGCAGAATTCAATGATGTCTTTTGTGAAAAAGGGGTTTTTACCCCTGAACAATCAGAGCGGATTTTAAAGGCGGGTAAAAAGTACGGCTTGATCCCTAAAATTCATGCTGATGAAATTGAGCCTTACGGTGGAGCTGAATTAGCTGCGAAGATCGGAGCCATTTCAGCTGAGCATTTGTTAAAAGCTTCCGATGAGGGGATAACTGCCATGGCGAAGTCAGGCACCATTGCCTGCTTGCTTCCAGCCACTGCCTTGTATTTACGAGAAGAAGCGGCCCCTGGACGACGAATGGTTGATGAAGGTGTGGCTGTTGCCATTTCAACCGATTGCAATCCCGGATCTTCACCGACGACATCCATGCCGCTTGTCATGAATCTGGCATGCATTTCGATGCGGCTTACCCCTGCAGAAGCTCTGACGGCGGCGACATACAATGCTGCTTGTGCAATCAACAGACAAGAAAGGGTCGGATCCCTTGAAGTCGGAAAACAAGCGGATGTCGTTTTATGGAATGTTGAAAACTATCAGGAGTTGCAATATCTATTTGGTGTCAATCACGTTAAGTCTGTATGGAAAAATGGTGTGCAAGTAGTGAATGATAAAGTGAATACTGATTCCAAAAGCCTGACGGGCCTTTAAAAATCACTATTCTCAATATATGTCTTCCCATTCCATCCACTGAAAAATTCAGGGGATGGAATGGGCTTTTAGAAGTATTCAACAAATGTATAGGTGCTGAATAGTAGGATGATGATCTATCATCCTACCCAATTTCAGCATTAAACACTTTAACACTTTACAGTGAAATTAAATGAAAGTGTTTTAAGGAATTCGTGGAAATGAATCTTCCATGTGGAGGGAATTTTATGTGGATAATCACTATCCATTCGAAAAATGGCATAAAAATGTTTGAGTTTACCAAAGAAAAGGAAGCTAGGGAAAAATTCGAGGTAATGGAAGGCTGTAAAATACTTAGTGAAGTCATTTATTTCAATGATAAACAATTGATCGAATCTTAAACTATATTTTCATATATTAAATAGAAATTAAAAGGCAGAATGATTTGATATAGTTTATAAAAAGAGTATTATTTCATAATATTCTTCGCTGAATTTTTTTATAGTATTAAGATTAATCGATCCATTCAAAGACAGGGTCACTACTGGAGTTTTACAGGAAGAGTGTTTTTTTTGATTCTATATATCTTATAAACCAAAAAATGGAGGGGATTCTTTGAACGAACAAAAATTCACTATTGACGATGCCCCATTTAATAGGTTTCATTTTCGAATTGCAGGACTTACATTCGGTTCCAGCTTTTGTGATGGCTATTCTTTAGGGATCATTGCGATGGCCCTGACAGTATTGGGGCCTCAAATGAATATGAATTCAATGTGGACAGGGCTGATCGGCAGCTCTGCTTTAATCGGTCTGTTTGCGGGATCTTTAATACTTGGAAGACTTTCTGACCGTGTTGGCAGACAGAAAATCTTTCTCGTAAACTTTTTACTTATCACGGTAGCTACTATTTTACAATTTTTTGTTAGCAGCCCAGAACAGCTTTTTATTTTACGGTTGCTGATTGGATTCGGACTTGGAGGAGATTACGCTGTCGGTACGACTTTGCTTGCCGAGTTTTCACCAAAAAAGTATCGCTCCTCGCTCCTAGCGTCTATAAACGTAGTATGGACGCTAGGATATGTAGCATCAAACTTTGTTGGTCATTACCTGGGACAGGTTGGTTCAGACTCATGGCGTTGGATGCTTGTCAGCGCTGCCATTCCGGCTATTGTGGTTTTAATCTTAAGAATAGGAACGCCTGAATCACCAAGATGGCTTGTAAGCATGGGGCGTGTCGAAGAAGCTCGCCAGATTGTAAAAAAACACCTTGGATCGAACGTTGAAATGGGAGAAACGACGACTGGCATAGAAAATCAAAAGACTCTGGGGTTTCGTGGACTTTTCAGTAAAAGGCTTCGTAAGCGTTTGGCTTTTGGTGGAATATTCAAATTGACTCTTGTTATTCCGTACTTTGCAATTTACACTTTCCTGCCTTCCATACTTAGTACAATGGGTTTTGAACAGAACTTTTTTGCGGATACAATGTTAAATCTATTCTTGCTTGTTGGGGCAATTGTTGGTCTTTGGCTGCTTGCAAAATTTTCTCGCAGAGGTTTTACCATCGGGGCTTTCACGATCCTTTCCGTATCATTGTTTTCACTCAGCTTCTTGCACAATGGTTCTCAATTCTTAATGTTGTTAGCCTTCTTGATCTTTACTTTTTTCATGTCAGCGGCATCGAACCTTACATTAGTATACCCGGCAGAGCTTTTTCCAACTGAGATCCGTGGTTCGGGAATAGGTATGGTTACGGCAATTAGTCGGATTGGTTCTGCAATTGGAACATTTCTGCTGCCTGTTTCTTTAAGTTCTTTTGGATTAAGTGCCTCAATGGCAGGAATGGCAGCCATCCTACTGGTCGGCTTGATCGTATCGATCGCCTGGGCACCTGAAACGAAGAATCTCTCATTACATGAAGCAAGTGACCCTTTGCTTGAAGCGGAGAGTTCTCCGAAGGGAACCGCAATTCCCTTTACAGAAAATGAAAAAATAACATAAGATTAGCTTCCAGCAAATAAATGATGAGAAGGACAAAATTTTTTTCTCCTTCTTGATGAGTCATATGAGAGGTGATGTATAAGATGACAACTACCGATTGTTTACATCCTATGGATATTAAAGAGGTTGTACTAGGAGATGATGCTATCTCAATCCAAGAGGTAATTGCGGTTGCAAGATATGGTGCAAAAGTTACTTTCACTGAGGCCTATCGTGAAAGGGTGGATAAATCACGAAGCTTAATAGACAAGTTTTTAGATGATAATAGATTGATTTACGGTGTAACGACAGGTTTTGGCAGTAATATGACGGAGGTGATTTCTCCACTTGACGCCGAAACCCTTCAACGGAATATTGTTCGTTCACATGCCGTATCTGTTGGGGAAACTCTTGAAAAAGAAGTCGTAAGAGCCATTCAATTGATGATCCTCGTGAATTTAGGCCAAGGTTATTCAGGGGTCCGTTTACAAGTTTTAAACCTTATCGCTTCAATGTTAAATCACGATATACTTCCCTATGTTCCAGGTGATGGGTCAGTGGGGTATCTTTCTCCTGAAGCCCACATGGCCTTAGTGGTGATTGGTGAGGGGAAGGCATGGTATAAAGGTGAGCTCATACCTGGCATGGAAGCTTTAGAGAAAGCTGGATTAGCACCTGTTACATTGGGTGCTAAAGAAGGATTAGCACTTACAAGCGGGACTACTTCCGTTACTGCGATTGCTGTCCTGGCTTTATACAATAGCATGCAAGCCGCGAAAACCGCCGACATTACGGGAGCAATGTCTTTAGAAGTGCTAAAAGGTACAATAAAAGCATTTGATCCCCGTCCCCACGCATTGAAAAAACATGAGGAACAGGCTAAGACAGCCAGGAATGTTACAAGGATTCTTGAAGGCAGCCAAATCATTGAAACTTACAAGGAACATAGATTACAAGATGCACTTAGCTTACGATGCATTCCACAAGTCCATGGAGCCATAAAAAAAGTTTTGAAGGACGCTGCTGTTTCGATCGAGAATGAAATGAACTCTGTAAGTGACAATCCTCTGATTTTTCCGGAAGAGGAAGATGGAATTGCCCTGATGGGGGGGAATTTTGATGGTTCATTTGTTGGGATTTATACGGATGCGATTTCCATCGCGTTAGCAAACCTAGCAAAAATAACAGAACGCAGAATAGATCGGCTTGTAAACCATCACCTTAGTGAATTACCTAATTTCTTAGTGGTTAATCCAGGTTTAAATAGTGGCTACATGATTCCGCAATATACAGCCGCCGGGCTATTGAATGAAATCAGGGTGCTCTCGCATCCAGCCACAATAGATAATATCCCTACCTGCGCAAATCAAGAAGACGTGATAAGTTTTGCCTATTTCGCTGCGAAGAAAGCCTATCGGATTTCGAAGAAACTTGAATATATTTTAGCAATCGAACTGATGACGGCAACCCAAGCAATGGATTTTCATCTGGCCTTGAAACCGTCATCGGTCACGGAGGGGGTATATCATTTAGTTCGGAGCGAAGTCCCGATGGTTGAAGAAGACCGCTTTTTCCATCCTGACATTGAAGCGATATATAGGCAAATTCATGAAGGGGAAATAGTGAAGTTCGTTGAAACGGCAATCGGGGAAATAGAGTTCTAAAACTATGTGGAAGCTGTTTTACTTTATTAAATAAGGTAAAATGGCTTCCCTTTTTTAAAATGAAGGATCATATTTAAAGGAGGAGGGATGAAAGATGCATTATGATGTAATTGTAATTGGAGCTGGATCTATGGGAATGTCTTCAGGTTATTATCTATCAAAAAATGGACAAAAAGTATTAGTATTGGATTCCTTTGCTCCTCCTCATAATAAGGGCAGCCATCACGGGGAAACAAGAATTATTAGACATGCTTATGGTGAAGGCAGGGAGTATATTTCTTTGGCACTTAAATCCCAAGAGCTATGGGGTGAGTTGGAAAGAAATTCGGGGAAACAATTATTTCTTCCAACGGGGGTCCTGAATGCTGGTAGCGAAAATTCCACTTTCATTAAGCAAGTGATAGCGGGTTCAAACGAATATGGGTTACCTATGAAAATCTTGGATTCACATGAAATTCATGATAGATGGCCTGGAATAACACTGCCGGAAGACTACATTGGATGCTATGAATCGACTTCGGGCGTATTGAAAAGTGAAGAGTGCTTAAGAGCGTATCAACAACTTGCGAAATATCATGGTGCCGACATCAGGGTAAACAGTGAAGTTAAGAAGATAGTTGTTCATGGGGATGGGGTCACGATTAAAACGGATGAACAGACATTCCACTCAGAATCTTTAGTGGTTGCAGTTGGGGCGTGGGCACCGAAAATCTTGGCGATGTTAGATTTGAATTTGCCGCTGGAACCAATCAGAAAAACATTTGCATGGTTTCATGCAAATGAAAGATTATATAATCATAATGAGTTTCCGGCTTTTTCTTTTGATACTTCAGTTGGTACATACTATGGCTTTCCTAGTATAAATGGTTCTGGAATGAAAGTAGGGAGACATGATGGGGGAACCCGTATAAATCCTGATGGCTGTATTGAAGGTTTTGGTGAATTGGATGAAGATGAGGGAGATTTGGTGAAGTTTTTGCGGAAATATATGCCTGCTGATCAAAAATTGAAATATGGGAAAACTTGCATCTACACCATGACCCCTGATGAGCATTTTATAGTGGATAAACATCCTTATTATCCACACATTGCCATAGCAGCAGGTTTCTCTGGACATGGTTTTAAATTCAGCAGTGTAATGGGGGAAATTTTGAGTGACTTGATTATCTCCGGTACGAGCAAGGAAGATATTTCATTGTTTTCTATTAATCGATTTAATTAAAGACTTGAAAAAAATATTTCGCCATCGAGATGAAAATACAAAATCACAAGTTTAACTTGAACCTGCATATAGAATGAAAATCAAAGTCGTTGATTCCTTATCATAGGAATCAACGACTTTTTTTATCAGCAAAAAAAGGTTTAGTATATGTTTTTGCCGGTTTATTGATATTACATCTATGTACATAATCTTCTGTTTAATCAAAGATAATAGTAGAAGAAAACATCAATGATATTCAAGATAAATGAAAAAATACAAAAACATATGTTAGGTTAGCTAACAATTATATTGTCGAAATAAAAAAAACATGCTAGAATAAGAATATTCCGAAATATGAAACACTAATTCCGAATTTCGGAATTTTATGAAATTTAATGAAAGTGAAATACTTATTTTTTTATCTACATATTTATAGGTTTTATTGTTCGAAATTTCTGTAAATAGGAGGAATGTACAATGAATACAGTTGATTTGAATTGTGATTTAGGAGAGAGCTTTGGCACATATCGAATTGGAAATGATGCAGAGATTTTGGATTATGTAACATCTGTCAATGTTGCTTGTGGATTTCATGCTGGCGATCCGACCGTTATGAGAAAAACGGTTCAGCTTGCTTTAGAGAAAGAAGTAAAAATAGGAGCCCACCCAGGTTTCCAGGATTTAATAGGTTTTGGCAGACGCAATATGAATATTTCACCACAGGAAGCTTATGATATTGTTGTCTATCAAATTGGTGCATTAAATGGCTTTTTGCAATCTGAAGGCGGTAATATGCAACATGTTAAACCACATGGTGCTTTGTACAATATGGCGGCAAAGAATAAAGAGTTGTCTCTTGCCATAGCTGAAGCTGTATACAAAATTAATCCTGAGCTCATTTTATTTGGCTTGTCGGGCAGTGAATTAATACGTGCTGGACAGACCATTGGATTACAAACGGCTTGTGAAGTGTTTGCGGATCGGACATATCAACAAGATGGTTCATTGACTTCTCGTATGAAAGCGCATGCAATGATAGAAAATGATGAAGATGCTGTTGCACAAGTAATTCGAATGGTTAAAGAAGGAAAGGTTTTGTCACAGCAAGGAACTGATGTGGCTTTAAAGGCAGATACAATTTGTATTCATGGGGACGGAGCACATGCTTTAACCTTTGCTCGTCATGTAAAAAAATCCTTAGAAATATCTGAAATTACAGTTAAGTCTATTTCTAAATAAAATCACAAACATCTAGGAGGCAGATTCCATTGGAGCAAATCAAGAATTCAACTGACCCGAAAAAAAATCATTCTAAGCCAAAAACTAACAGGACCTTATTGCTAGGTGCAGCATTTCTTATGGCAACATCAGCCATAGGACCAGGTTTTTTAATGCAGACAACTGTTTATACCCAAAGTCTTGCAGCAAGTTTTGGGTTTGTTATCCTTATTTCAGTTATTCTTGATATTTTTGCACAAACAAATGTATGGCGCATTATTGCTGTATCTGAAAAACGAGGACAAGAGATTGCAAACATGGTTCTTCCAGGACTAGGTTATGTTCTAGCGGCACTCATAGTTATGGGGGGGCTAGCATTTAATATAGGGAACATCGCAGGAGCTGGACTTGGTCTAAATGCGATGATTGGAATTTCCCCAACAACTGGAGCAGCAATTAGTGCAGTTATTGCAGTATTAATATTTGTAGTAAAAGAAGCAGGAAAAGCGATGGACCGCTTTACACAAATTGCAGGCTTTTTTATGATCTGTTTGATGATATATGTTGCATGGACAACTTCTCCTCCAGTTGGAGAAGCAGTAGTGAAGACATTTGCACCTGATAAGATTGATATTATCGCAATCGTTACATTAGTTGGGGGATCTGTGGGTGGCTATATTACATTTGCTGGCGGTCATCGTCTATTGGATGCAGGAGTGAAAGGTGTCGGAGCACTGCCACAAGTAACAAAGAGTTCAGTAATGGGTATTTTAATAACCACAGTTATGCGAGTTGCATTATTTTTAGCAGTTCTAGGTGTTGTATCTAAAGGCTTGCAAATTGATTCAGAAAACCCTGCGGCATCCGTTTTTCAACTTGCTGCTGGAAATGTAGGCTATAAAATGTTTGGTATTGTTATGTGGGCTGCAGCAATCACATCAGTAGTTGGTGCTGCATATACTTCTGTTTCGTTTATCAGAACATTCAGCGAAAAAATAAATAAAAAGGCTAACTGGATTATCATTGGCTTTATAGTCGTATCGACCATTTGCTTTCTATTAATTGGTCAACCGGTTAAAGTACTGCTTGTAGTAGGGGCAATTAATGGTCTGATTTTACCAATTGCACTTGGTACACTTTTAATTGCGGCATATAAGAAGAATATTGTGGGTGATTATAAACATCCTTTATGGTTGACGATTTCCGGTGTATTTGTGGTAATCATCATGGCGTTAATGGGCGTATATACATTAATGAAACAACTGCCCGCTCTTTTTTAATGATACATCAATAAAACGGGGTGGAAGTGGCGTGCTAGTTTGTCACTGACTCCCAGTTCTTAATAGGAGATGAATATTAATGATCGATCTTTCTCAAGCTACCCCGGCTGAATTGCGCGCAATGATCCGCAACAATGAATTGATTAAGCCAACTGCTGGAATGGCAAACGGATATGCACAAGCAAACTTGGCCATCTTAAAAAAAGAGCATGCTTTTGATTTTTTATTGTTTTGTCAGCGTAATCCTAAGTCTTGTCCACTTCTAGACGTAACAGAAATTGGTTCTCCTATTCCTAAATTTGCTGCACAGTCTGGTGATATACGTACAGATATTCCAAAATACCGGATATATAAATATGGTGAATTAATAGAAGAAGTAACGGATATTTCAGATTATTGGGAAGATGATATGGTTGGGTTTTTAATCGGTTGCAGCTTTACATTTGAACATGCCCTTTTAAACAACGATATTTCCATTCGTCATATTGAAGAGAACTGTAATGTACCGATGTATAAAACGAATATTTCATGTGTTGAAGCAGGGATATTTCACGGGAAAATGGTAGCGAGCATGCGTCCGATTCCTCAGAAAGATGTGGTGCGAGCGGCTCAAGTTACATCGCGTTTTCCTGCTGTTCATGGTGGTCCAATCCATATTGGAGATCCGGAGGCGATTGGTGTTTCTAACATACAGCAACCTGATTTTGGTGATGCAGTAACGATTCGTGAAGGAGAAATGCCGGTCTTCTGGGCTTGTGGAGTAACGCCTCAATCTATCGCAATGGAAACAAAACCGGCGATTATGATTACGCATGCACCAGGACATATGTTTATAACGGACATTCGTGATGAAAAATTAGGCGTTTTATAATATTACTAACAGAAAGAGTTGAGTTCTATGCCGGAAAAGCTTTTGAATAAAACTACATGCATACTGTCTCCCTTAGGCGATTCCGCAATCGTGATTACATTTGGGAATGAAATTAAATACGACATTCACAAAAAAATTAAAATGTTTATGGATTTGCTTGAAGATGAACCTTTTGTTGGATTTATAGAATGTGTGCCGGCTTTTACAAATTTGACAGTTTTTTATGATCCTCTAGTTATCTATAAGAAACAAAAACAAAGCAATAATGATGAATTTATTTCTCCATATGAAGTGGTTCGTTCTATCATGGAAAGGAAACTACAGTGGTTAAAAGAAGATAAAAAGCTGACACATCGAACTGTTTCTATTCCTGTATGTTATGGGGGGGAATATGGCCCGGATTTGGAATATGTAGCTCGTTATAATAATTTAACTACTGATGAAGTCATCCATATTCATTCAAATGGTGAGTACTTAGCCTATATGATTGGATTTGCTCCAGGTTTTCCGTTTCTCGGTGGACTATCAGAAAAAATTGCAACACCTAGACGATCTTCTCCTAGAATGACCATACCAACAGGAGCAGTTGGAATTGCAGGTATGCAAACGGGTGTATATCCAATATCTACGCCTGGAGGGTGGCAATTAATTGGACAAACGCCAACCAAACTATTCTTACCAGATGTAAATCCTCCAAGCCTATTACAAGCAGGAGACATTGTGAAATTCCATCCAATTTCTAATCAAGAGTATAATGAAATTATTCTTAAGGAGGGGTTACAGTGAGCCTGCGTGTAATCAAACCGGGATTATTAACTAGTATTCAGGATCTTGGAAGAAAAGGGTTTCAGCAACATGGAGTGATTGTAAGCGGCGCAATGGATGCATATTCCCTAAGAATTGCCAATATGTTAGTTGGCAATAAAGAAGGTGAAGCGGCCATGGAAATTACGTTAATGGGTCCGACTCTTAAAATAGAAAAAAATTGCTTGATCGCGATAACAGGTGGAAATTTATCACCTACTATTGACAGTCAAGCTGTTCCAATGTGGAAGCCTGTTTATGTAAAAAAAGGCTCTATTCTTCGATTCGTGGGATGTAAATCAGGTTGTAGGACTTATTTGTCTGTAGCGGGAGGATACGCTATTTCTACAGTTATGAATAGTAAAAGTACATATCTAAGAGGGGAAATTGGGGGCTATAAGGGAAGAGCATTAAAAGTAGATGATGTTGTGGATTTTAATGAAACTTCTACGATTCTAGATAACCGGGAGTTTAAAGAAGCGTTTATCGCTCCAAAGTGGTTTGTCAATGAAAAGGAGTTTATGCCAAGTCGCATGCCAGTTATTCGTTTCATAGATGGAAGCCAGTACGATTATTTTACGGACTCTAGTAAAGTTAGTTTTGCAGAGAATTTGTTTAAAGTTTCAAACCAATCTGATCGTATGGGCTATAGAATATCAGGTCCTTTGTTAGAGTTACAGGATAAAAGTGAGCTATTGTCTGAAGCAGTAACTAACGGGTCTGTTCAAGTTCCTCCTGATGGAAACCCTATCATTCTTCTTGCGGATAGCCAAACAACGGGAGGGTATCCTAAGATAGCTCAAGTGATTACTGCAGATTTACCATTAATTGCTCAGGTCAAACCAGGGGAAGCTATTCAATTTTCACGAGTAACCTTAAAAGAAGCCGAGCAGCATTTCCTTCAAAAAGAACAACAATTAAAAGATTTAAAGGTTTCGATTTCATTAGCTCTAAAAAACAGCATGTAATATAGTTACTTCATCAAGAAGTAACAAAAGGAAGAGAGTACTCTTATTAAAAGGGTACTTTCTTTTTTGTTCATAAATAATAAGTGAAAGATGGAGCCTCTATTTATTTTCTCAAGGCAGTTTTTCAAATAAATTGTTGTTTTATTTTACCTTAATACTTGATGGCTGATGTGACTCCAACAAGTATTTTCTTTAATGACTGTATCAAGAATTACTTTATCTTGCGTTTAAGCTTAGTATTAACCGTTGAATTTCTATGTGGATTTTTATCGCTCCTATCTGATTAAATGTTTCGATCTATCAGAATTCTCTATCCCATTTTACTATGTATGTGCAGTTCTTCTTTCAGTCTATAAAAATCTTGAATACTAATATCTTTTTGTGAGATTATGTCTCAATAATTTCACCTCTTTATACTTATTTTCATTAAAAAACATTTGTTTTCGGTAATCGATTTTATCATATGCAAAGACTGCAAAAACAACAAACATACCTTAATCATACTAACATCTAGAAAAACTTCTATCAGCATTTCCTACATTGCAAAATAAAATATAAAAACTGGAAAAGAGAAAACTTATACATTGAAATATAGTACAGGCAGTTCTGCACATCAGAACTGTTTTTTTTATTTTAAAAGATAGGGGAATTTTCCCCTTAGGATAGGGAAGTCCCCCGATATGGAAAAATCGGGGCAGCTCTTACAATAAGGGTATGGTAATTGTTTGTAATGAGGAGGAATAGTAATGCAGGCAAAAGTCGCAGCAAATCAAAAAACAGGAAAATCGATTGATAATGCTTTTGCATCACATTTTGCTAAGTCTATGTTTCTAGCAGTTTGCGGACTTGTATTCTTATCGTTTATTGGTACGAGAATGTTTACACACGTAGATTTAAACCTTTATGGCTATATGGTGGGGACGATTATTTTTATTGGGGGGTTCTTTTACAGATTTATCGCATGGGGAGAAAGGCCGCCAACAAAGATTTTTATAAAAAAGGGCATCAAACTTCTATTTAGAAAATCAACGCCCAAAACATCAGTTGACCATTTAGCAACATACAATTTCATCTGGAATAGGGGAATTTACCGATGGACTCAGCACGTTCTAATGGGCTGGGGCTGCATTCTTTCCTGCTTCGTGACTTTTCCTCTAGTATTTGGATGGATGTACTTCACAATGGACGACAACGGTTACTACAACATCATCGCAATGGGGATCCAGGTAATGACAGTACCAGCTGATGGGCTTATTGCGACGTTATCATATAACGCACTGAACATTACAGCAGTGATGGTCATTTCCGGAGTATGCATGGCTCTATACCGCCGCTTGAAAAATATGCAGGCAAGAGCAGAACAAAAATTCATCTATGACTTCCTTCCATTATTTATGTTGTTATTAGTCAGCATTACAGGATTGGCACTAACGTTTATGAACATCTTTATGCACGGTGCAGGACAGCCAGCTATGTCCTTGATTCACCAATGGTCAGTCATTATTACATTGATTTATCTTCCGTTCGGAAAACTTGCGCACATACCTTTTCGCCCAATGAGTGTTTTAGCAAGAAACTATAGAGAGCATTACGCGGAAAAATCCATGAAAGGATGCAAAGTATGTGGTGATGAGTTTGTTTCAACAGAACAATCAAAAGATGTCGTAGAGGTTCTCGGCGTGAACAATATCGAATTCCAAACGAAGGAAGGCCACCATCTCGCTGAAATGTGCCTACCTTGCCGTAGAAAATACCGGATTGCTCAATTTTCCGGTTTCCCTATCCATGAGGTAAAAGTTAAGGAGGCAAACCAGAATGCAAAGGGATAAGTTATATAAAGAAGTAGAGAATGTGATACACCCGAATGAATCATTGGTCAAAACGCATTGTGCATATTGTGGAATGCAGTGCGGAATGAATTTAAGGGTAAATGTAGCGACAAATAAAATTATTGGGGTTGAACCACGTTATGACTGGCCTGTAACGGTTGGAAAAATGTGTCCAAAAGGGGTTACAGCTTACCAGCAGACAAATCATGACGATCGTATTTTAAAACCGCTTATTCGTGATGATGCATCATTAAAAGGAACCAAGGAAGGCTTCCGTGAAGCAAGCTGGAATGAAGCGTATGATTTAATCGTGAAAAAGTTCAGTGAGCTTCAAAATAAATATGGAAAAAATACATTATCCGTTTTCAGCGGCGTATCAATGACAAATGAAAAATGCTATTTAACAGGAAAATTTGCACGTGTGGCTCTTGGAACACGCTACATTGACTATAATGGCCGATTTTGTATGTCAAGTGCGGCCGGAGGATTCCTTCGTTCATTCGGCGTAGATAGAGGTTCAACATTACCCTGGACAGATATTCATGAAACAGATTGCTTATTTATTGCAGGAAGCAACACAGCAGAATGTCATCCAACTTCTATGTTCCGAGTCTGGAACGTTCAAGAAAGAGGAGGTTACATTATCGTGGTGGATCCCCGGGAAACACCTATTGCGAGAAGAGCAGATGTGCACCTTGACCTGAAACCGGGAACGGATCTTGCCCTTGCTAATGGAATCTTAAATTTATTAATCCAAAATGGTTATGCTGACGAAGAGTTTATTAATAATCATACAAACGGATTTGAAGAAACAAAAGAGCTTGTACAAAAATTCACATTGGAATATACGAGTGAGCTTACAGGTGTGGCACCTGAAAAAATTATTCGCGCAGCAGAGATTTATGGAAAAGCACCGAATGCAGTTGTCATGTTTGCCCGTGGAATTGAACAGCAGCATAAGGGTGTTGACAATGTATCTGGATATACAAACATGGCGCTTGTAACAGGTAAGATTGGCCGTCCGAAGTCTGGTGTAGCAACATTCACTGGTCAAGGCAACGGACAGGGTGGACGGGAACATGGCCAGAAAGCGGATTTATTGCCAGGATACCGTAAAATTACAAATCCTAAACATGTTGAAGAAGTTTGTAAAGTATGGAAAATTACTCCGGAAGAAATGCCTCAGCCGGGTGTTTCTGCTTATGAAATGTTTGAACTGATGGAACAAAAAACGATTCGCGGATTGTATCTGCTATGTTCTAATCCTGCAGTATCTGCGCCGAATCTAAATTTCGTCCGAAGTGCGATGAAAAATCTTGATTTTATGTTGTGTTCGGACTTCTATCTTTCTGAATCAGCAGAGTTTGCGGATGTGATCCTGCCATCAGTAACGTGGTCAGAAGATGAAGGAACAGTTACAAACCTTGAAGGAAGAATTATTAAGATAAATAAGGCACAAGAACCAATCGGTGAATCTAAGCCCGATTGGCAAATACAAGTAGAACTTGCAGAACGTCTTGGAAGAGGAAAATACTTTTCCCATTTGAAAACAGCAAAAGATATAGCTGATGAATTCAGACTGGCTAGTAAAGGGGGATATGCCGATTATTATGGTGCTACATGGGATAAAATCGATAAACAGGACGGAGTATTTTGGCCTTGTAAGGATGAAAATGATATGGGAACGCCGCATATGTTCCTGGATAAGAAATTCTATCACGCAGACGGCAAAGCGAAAATTTGTGCGCTTCCTTACCGCCCCCCTGCTGAGGAGCCAGATGAAAAATATCCACTTCGTTTAACAACCGGGCGTGTCGTTTACCACTACTTATCTGGAAACCAGACGAGAAGAATCCAGTTCCTGCGTGATATGTGCCCGGAGCCATACGTCGAAGTACATCCGGAAACAGCAAAAAAATACAATATTGAACATGAAGAAAGAGTCCGCCTACATACCCGAAGAGGCGAGGCAATCTATAAAGTGAAAATTACAGAAGCAATTCGTAAAGATACTGTATTTGTTCCGTACCACTTTGGTCACGAGCAATCTATCAATCTATTAACCATTGCAGCACTCGATCCGATCTCCCGTATGCCGGAATATAAGGCATGTGCTGCTCAATTGGAAAAAGTTGAAATAAAGAAGGTGCAATAAATGAAAAAGAGGCTGTACTTAGAACTTGAAAACTGTATAGGATGCCGTTCATGCCTTGCAGCATGTACACAATGCGGAGGGCATGAAGAACGGAACAGAAACTATGTTTACGATGTAAACCCTATGGTTAATCGGCAAACCATGCCTCTAATGTGCCTTCATTGTGTGAATCCGGCCTGTGCAAGAAGCTGTCCAGCCCAGGCAATCCAAATACATGAGACAGGGGCCGTCTTATCAGCTCTCGTTGAAAAATGTATTGGCTGCCAAAACTGTACGATTGCTTGTCCATACGGAATACCAAAATTTGACACTGAACAAAACTTAATGTACAAATGCGATTTATGTATCGACCGGACAAAAGACAGTATCCCGCCAATGTGTGCAAGTGTTTGTCCATCCAATACACTTCAGTGGCTCACTGATGAGGAAATTGGAAATAGAAAAAAACAATTTAATCTAGATAATGGAAAATGGGTGACTAGCCTGCCGTATCTTGAAGGTGAAACGAACGTTAAATTAAATTTGCCTGGTATTTTACAGGGGATAACGAAGCTATTTTAGGAGGGATTAAGATGCCGTCAGATAAAAATAATAAAATTCCCTTTAATGAAGATAATTACACCCATAATATTGAACGGAATAATGAAAGAAAGCTCGACAGACGTGGGTTCATGAAAACATTAGTGGGAGCTGCTGGTGTATTCGCAATTTCCTCCCTTCCTTGGGGAGCGGTAGCGGCTAAAGAATTGATGGGTCTTGGGGCGAAGGAGTATCCCCACAAAAAAATCACAGATGTAAGCAAAATTGCAATTGGTGACGCAGTAGAGTTTAAATTTCCAGGTGATCATGATGATGCTATTTTGATCAGATTGTCTGAAACGAAATACGTAGCTTACCAAAATGCATGCACACATCTTCGTTGCCCGGTTTTCTGGGTGAAGGAAGAAGGAGAGATGGTTTGTCCTTGTCATCATGGAAAATTTGATGTTGAAACAGGTGCTCCAACTGCCGGTCCGCCAAGAAGGCCCCTGCCTGAAATTCAAGTGAAAGTTGAAAATGGCGCAGTATACGCAGTAAGGGTGAAGCGTTATGAGGCTTAAGTTTATTGGTGTCGCGTTGCTTTGTGCCTTCTTTATGATGAATATTGTATTTACCCAATTTATGGTTCATCAATATTATTATGAAAATTATGTAAATGTTTTAATATTTGGGGGATTAAACATAGTGGTGTTTCCCTTAGCGTTATTTACTTATAAAAAAACGAAAAACGAAAAGGCGTGAATCAAATGAACAGTGAAACATACTTTGATTTTTGTTTTGTAAAAGAAGCATCTGGAAATTTTGCTGCTGAAATCGATAAGCTCCTTTCAGACCTTTTTAAAGATGTCCGTCTTAACTGGTATTTAGATGAAAAGTCAATAGATGGGGCCGATATTGTAGTTGCCGAAGTAAAGGGAATGAGCAATTGGGAGTCTGTAGTGGAAACAATTGAATTTATCGAGAATCATGCAGAAGATACATTCTGGGAATATTTGCAGGGTTTTCAAATGAATGTTTACACGGCAAAGAGAGGATGCAATACCTGTGGAACACATTAAAATAGAAGATATACAACCATTAATATCGGAAAAAGCAAGTGTAGCCATCTTAGATGATGATGGCCAGGGTAAAGCTCCTTTCGTTTCTAAAACGATTGTTAAGGTGAAGCTTTGTCCTGATATAACACATCTGCGTATTTACTTTGACGACATTAATTTTTTCGCTGTCCCGTTGATATCCAATGTGACTAAAAATGAAAATGAGTGGTCAGCTTTTGACGAAAATGCGAGATTACAATATGTAATTAGAAGAGAGAGTGGTCAGGATGTTTAGAAAAATTCAGCTTCCATTACAAACCTTAAACCTCGTTGTAGGATTTATGGTGTGGGTATTAATTTCGTCCCTGCTGCCTTTTATTAAAGAAGATATCGCAATACCGGATGGTCAGCTTGCACTGGTAACAGCTGTTCCAGTTATTTTAGGATCTATTCTTCGCATTCCCCTTGGCTTTTACGCCAATCAGTTCGGGGCCAGGAAAATTTTCCTGATTAGCTTTATATCGCTGTTATTCCCTGTTTATTATATCAGTATTGCGGATTCTCTTGCTGATTTGTTAATTGGAGGGCTATTTCTTGGTATTGGGGGAGCCGTATTCTCTGTTGGAGTAACCTCTTTACCGAAGTACTATCCTAAGGAACGCCATGGCTTTATAAACGGAATTTACGGTGCAGGAAACCTCGGAACGGCTATATCAGCATTTGCAGCACCTGTTGTAGCTACGAAGTTTGGCTGGTCAACAACCGTACAGCTTTATCTTGTGATTTTGGCAGTATTTATCGCAGGTAACTTCCTATTAGGGGATAAAAAGGAACTGAGAGTAAAGACACCGCTTTTAGAACAAATTAAGGGTGTCTACAAAAATGAAAAACTATGGCTGCTAAGCTTATTTTACTTTATAACATTCGGTTCTTTTGTTGCATTTACTATTTATCTGCCAAACTTTCTTGTAGCGAACTTTGGATTAGATAAAGTTGATGCAGGTGTAAGGACAGCAGGCTTTATTGTTCTTGCTACTCTTATGAGACCTATTGGCGGGTGGCTTGCCGACCGCTTCCATTCTCTTATTCTGCTCATGTTTGTTTTTGGAATTTATACGATTTCAGCAATGATCCTATCCTTTGCTCCATCCATTGGCTGGTACACATTTGGCTGTTTAAGTATTGCTCTCTGTGCTGGAATAGGAAATGGTGTTATTTTTAAACTGGTGCCGATGTATTTCCAAAAGCAGGCCGGTATTGTGAATGGAATTGTGTCCGCAATGGGAGGTTTGGGAGGATTTTTCCCGCCGTTAATTCTATCCTTGTTATTCAATATCACAGGCCATTATGCAATCGGGTTCATGGCATTGTCAGAAGTTGCCCTTGCAAGTTTGATTTTAGTAGTCTGGATGTATTTCCAAGGTAAAATGGGCCTTGCCAAAGAAGTGATTGACAATACAATAGAAGGCATTTTGATCACCGATACCAGTGGTAAAATCATTTCAGTAAACCCTTCGTTTACAAGGATTACTGGCTATCAGGAAAATGAAGTAATTGGAAAGAATCCTAGTATACTTAAGTCAGGTAAACAGCCTCAAACTTTTTATAAGGATTTGTGGAAATCCATTGAGATAAATGGATTTTGGCAGGGTGAAATCTTGAATAGCCGAAAGGATGGACAGCAATATCTACAATGGCTGACAATTAGTGCAATAAAAAATGATGCTGGGGATGTTGTTCAATATGCCGGAATGTTTAGTGACATTTCAAGTCATAAAGTGAAGAAAGCATAAAATGAACTGCGCGCATGAAATTATTGGATTTGAAGGCTGAATTGTAGTTTTCAAGAACAAGAAGTTCTAATGCTAGGTCTCTGGTGGGAAAGAAGGTATACGTCAGTGTTCTCACCACTCTGCCGAAAGTGTAATCGGGAGAGCATGTCGCATTTTGAATGGCCAATAATCAGCGACTATTGAAGAAGGAGGGTGGGAATGAATACTCAGCCACTTAAAAACAACATCAGTTCTTATATCATACAAACACATGAAGAAGAGATTAAAAGAATTGCCATGGAGCTTCATGAAGGTGTGGGGCAGTCCCTTTCCAGTCTCTTTTCCGGAATGCAGCTCATTGAAACGGCAATCGAACAGCCTGCCATGAAAATCTATGCGGGTGATATGAAACAGCTATTGGAGAAGGCAATACAAGAAATCAGGCTTTTGGCTGTAGAATTGCATCCTCCTACCCTTACGACTTTTGGGCTTATTTCAGCTATAAAAAGCTACATAAAAATATACACTTCAACCTATGGAATTGAGGTTGAGATGGAGAATCTGGGAATTGAATCGCAAATCTCTGATAGAGATAGGATTACACTTTTCAGGGTCTGCCAAGAAGCATTGGTGAATATAGCAAGGTATGCTGATACAACAAAAGCAAGTATAATATTCAAATGGGAAAAAAGCTTGTTATTAATTATGATAAAAGATTCAGGGAAAGGGTTTGAGGTTGAAGCCGCCATGAATAAGTTGAGCGGGCTTGCTGCCATGTGTGAAAGAATGCATTTGATTGGCGGGAATTGTACCATATTTTCAAAAATAGATGACGGTACTTCTATAGAGATTTCACTTCCATTATATTAAAATGGACTAAACAAGGGGTTTGCTAATTGAGCAATCCCCGTTGTTGTTTCATATTCATTTATAACAATACATATACAAACAAAGCTAAGGGGGAGCAGCTTTGATAAAAATTTTGCTTTGCGATGATCACGCCGTTGTAAGAATGGGCTTAAAGATGCTATTAAATAATCATGCTGATATGGAAGTCATAGGGGAAGCTTCAGAAGGGAACGAAGGAATAGAACGAGCACTAGAGCTTCAGCCTAATGTAGTAGTCATGGATTTAAGCATGCCTCATGGGAAAGATGGCTTATCGGCTACTTCCGAACTAAAAAAACTAATGCCTGAGGTAGCCATATTAATACTTACTATGCATGATGATGATGAATATTTGTTCAGAACTATTCAAGCCGGGGCTTCAGGATGTATTTTAAAAAGTGCACCCCATGAAGAATTATTGGTAGCCATCCGATCATTATCGAACGGAAATGCTTACCTTCATCCATCTGCTACAAAAAGGGTAATGGAAGAATATTTAGGCAGTGTGAAGCAGGGAACCGCTGATTCTATCAATCTGTTGTCTGACCGTGAAAAAGAGGTACTTACGTTGATTGCGAAAGGGTTTTCCAATAAAGAAATTGCCGGACAGCTTGTCATAAGCGTGAAAACGGTTGAAAGCCATAAAGGAAACCTAATGGAAAAGCTCAAGATGAAAACAAGGCATGAACTTGTTGCATTCGCTTTAAAAAAGGGGTTATTAGGGTATGGAATTTAACTTGGACAGTAAATCGAAAGAGGATCAACCATTTAAAAAAGCGTGTGAACATGTATTAGAAGAAATGAATGGTGATTTTGTAGGCCTTGCCTTACAAAACAGAAATGGTCCTGACATAAGCTGGCATTATGCCGCCGGAAACAGAAATGATAAGTACAAAAGGATAACTGTTAGATATGGAAAAGGAATAGCAGGTAGGGTCATATCAACGGGGACGCCGATGAAAATTGAGGGTTTCCCCAATAATATCCACGGCAAAGCTTTAGATTATCCCATTATGCTTGCGGAAAATCTCAGTTGCGCCTTCGCAGTTCCGATTCAATTTAAAGGTGTTCCCAAGGGGGTATTATTAGTAGGTAAACGAACAGCTCAGCCTATTTCTGAAAGCGACCAGCATAAGATCCTTGATGCAGCGAAAAAACTGGAAAAGGAATTGAACAGCTCAATTTAACATGGCAACAAGGAGGATTATGTATGGACTTGAATAAACATTTGGAAATGGAAAAAGGGGTTACGCCTGGATCTAGCGATGCGACAATCCTTGTCAATGAATCTGGAGTCATCTCTTTTGCGAATCAACAGGTATATGAAAACTTTGGTTATGATCATCATGAATTGAACGGGGAAAAGCTTCTGAATCTTATACCAGGGGCAAACCTGCAGCACAGCGGGGAAGGGGAGATTATCCACCAGTTGGGGATCCACCGGGATGGTCATGCTTTTTCGCTTTTTTTCAGGGTGAACTCCTTTCAGCTTGCGAAAGAGCTTTATTACTTAATTGTAGTCCATAAAGTGAAAGACCAATCACGGATTAACCAGCAGCAATCCTATCCGATAAATGAACTGGTTGATTTAATTTACGCACTTGATGAATCAACGATTGTTGCATTTACGGATGAAAAGGGCAAGATAATAAACTTTAATAAGAAATTTTGTGAGGTATCCAAATATTCAGCAACTGAGCTTATCGGGAAGGACCACCGAATTATCAATTCAGGTTATCATTCAAAGGAATTTATGCAAGAGCTTTGGAGAACAATTTCATCAGGAAGTGTTTGGCGGGGTGAAATCAAGAACAAAGCGAAGGATGGAACTTATTATTGGGTCGATACCACAATTGTCCCTTTCTTAAATGAAAAAGGGAACCCTTATAAATACCTGGCAATTCGGAAGGAAATTACCGAATATAAACGAGTTTTAGAGGAATTGGGGAAATTCGTAAATAAAATGGCCGATTTCCAATTTGCTTTGGATGCTTCCTCGATTGTAGCAATAACAGATCAAAGCGGGACGATCAAATATGTCAATGATCAATTTTGCAGGATTTCAAAGTTTTCAAAAGAAGAGCTGATCGGACAGGATCATCGAATTATTAACTCGGGATTTCATTCGAAAGAGTTTTTCAACAATCTTTGGAAAACAATATCATCAGGGGAAGTATGGAAAGGCGAGATTAAAAATAAGGCCAAGGATAATACTTATTATTGGGTGGATACGACAATCGTTCCATTTCTTGATGAGTTCCAGAAAACTTACCAATATTTAGCGATTCGTTATGAAGTGACCCAGCGTAAGCTTGCGGAAGAAGAGATTCAGAAAATGACCGGGAAAATCATTGATGTGCAGGAAGAAGAAAGAAAACGCATTTCCCGAGAGCTTCATGATGATATCGGACAAAACTTATACAGCCACCTCATAACGATTAACAGACTGCAGACAGAAATGGATCATCCCTTGTTAGATCAGATGCAAGATGAAGCGACCGAAATTATTGAATCACTCCGGCATCTATCCTGGGAATTAAGGCCATCAGTACTTGATGATCTTGGACTGTTCCCTGCCATACGCTCTTTAGTGGCGCAATTTTTAGAGCATCATCATATCAAGGTCCATTTTGAATGCTATTTGAATTGCCGTTTGAATGCAAACAAAGAAATTACCATTTACCGTATTATTCAAGAGGCATTAACAAATATTAGGAAGTATGCTGAAACCGAAGAAGCTACAGTGATGATCCAGGAAATAGAGGAAGAAGTTCGTGTAGAAATAGAAGATAAAGGAAAGGGCTTTGATATAGATAAAGTTACCCGTGGAGTAGGCTTATTCAGTATGGAGGAGAGAGCCAGAGTTTGCGGCGGAAACCTCATCCTTCTTTCTCGTGAAGGGAAAGGGACAAAAGTAATTTTGAGTATGCCTTTGTAGTGAATGGGTTTTAGTAATGATCAAGTAACTTAATCCGCTAAACGCTTCAGCATTTCCCATTATTACTCGTTCCATGGGCTTGCGGGATGATAAAATGATTCGATCAAATTGTAAATAATGCCGGAAAATCAAATGAGAATAAACTCAGAGCATTCACGGAAAAACAATGAATACAGTTATTTTCATTACATCCTTTCTTCCATGTTTTATAATAGAATGATAGTTAAGGAAAACATGTATCATGAAAGGAGACAATGTATGCAGGCACATAACAAAACGGTCGTGAAATCCATGCAAATCCTGACCCTTTTCATAAATCATCCAAAAATGACCTTTAATGAAATGATGGAACTTTCCAATTTGCCGAAAACGTCGTTACACCGTATGGTGGGATCATTGGAAGAAATGGGGTTTTTAACAAAGGACGAAGATGGCCACTATTCACTTGGACTGATATTCCTGCAGTTTGGTCAACTGGTAGGGGAGCGTTTGGATATCAGGTCAATCGCCTATCCGATCATGAAAGACCTTCGGGATGATGTTGAAGAAGCAGTGAATTTAATTGTGAGGGATAAGGATGAAGCGATGTATATTGAAAAGGTGGACACCCTGCATCCTGTTCGACTTTATACATCCATTGGAAGGCGTTCGCCATTGTATGCTGGGGATTCTCGAATCATCTTAGCGTATTTGCCAGAAAAAGAGCGTGAAAATTATTTGGGAAGCATTCAATTAAAACCAATCGCCATTGGAACGATAACGGATAAAACTGAACTCCGTCACGCTTTGGATGAAGCGAGAATGAATGGTTACACGATAACTTCATCAGAACTTGAGGATTATACAAAAGCAGTGAGTGCACCGATACTCAATGGTAAAGGTGAAATAGTAGCTGGTATTAGTGTCGCTGGGATTGAAGCAAGATTTCAGGAAGATCGCTTGGCTGAATTGATTGACAAGGTAACGAAAGCTGCCAAAGCCATTTCCGTGAAGCTTGGTTCTCAAACATATAAATGAAAATAGAAAAATCATGTCATTTTCGGAATATATTTTTCTGAAATAAGATAACTTACATAAGATAGTCGATTCCTACATACTAACATATAGGAAGTAAAGCCACCGCTTATGGTGGTTTTTTGTCATGCTGGCATGCTCAGCTGAACCAAAACGAAAAGGTGAACCATTCGGGGTTCACCTTTTCCAATATCGTAATACTATATCGCAAGATTGTTGGTTAGCCGTTACATACGCACAAAGTGTGATTGATTTATATTTCTCGGCACCCCGATGTCAGCCATTGTAAGTAAACCTGGTTTACGGAGCGCATCAATTTGCTTAGCGGTATTGATAATCATTGCAGCAGTTGCGGTATCTCCAAAGATGCCGTTTGGAACAATCAACCTTTGGGTTTCGTTCCCCTCAATAACGATTTCATCTTCCTGTTTAATACCTGCAGACATCGTTAAATCCAAGGAAATTTCCTTTCCGTCCACTGTCTTGCCAGTGGAAATTTGATGAAGCCCATTAACATCCCCTGGTTTTAAGGCAGTTAGCGGAACGGTCATATTTTCGCTCGCAATCGTTGGTTCAATGGTATTGGTTACACTTGAAAGTTTCCAATTCAGCCCATAGGCGATCAACCTGACAGACTCCTCAAGACCTACATGCCCAATTTTATTCCGTTCAGCTAAAAATTCAAACTCTTCTCTGGTCATCCCGATTCCGACCTTTTTTTGCAAGGGGAGGCGCCTTTTCGAAACATCTACTTTACGATTGACCTTAATTTGGTTAACCGTGGTCAATACTGTTGTAAATGAAATGGCCATAGTATCCATGATGAAACCTGGATTGATTCCGGTCCCAATGACACTAAGCCCTTTAGCTTTAGCATAATCATCTATTTCCTTTGCAAGTATGGGGTAGCGATGCCATGGGAAGGAAAGTTGTTCACAGGTGGAAACCACAGAAAAGCCGTGATCTAGCAGCTCTTTGATTTGAGGCCATACTTGTTGTGCGTCGGAACCGGTTGCGTGTAGGGCGATAGGGTGGTCAGCTTCTGTATTTACATCCCGTATATGAGAGACTACACACTTGTTCGTTTCCTTTTCATGGATAAGTAATCCAATATCCTTTCCTACCTTATCGGGAGCAATATCGACAACCCCGATAATCGATTGCGGATTCGTTTGATAAGCACTGCGTAGAATTTCAATTCCGATGGGACCCAGCCCAAATACTGCGAATTCAGAATAGTACATATCCATTCATCTCTCATCCTTTCAAATAACTTATAACAAAATGCTAACATTGTGTGATAAATAATAAAAATAGTTAATTTTTATAAATTTATAATGAATCGTTATAAAAGGAAAAACGATAATGAATGAGGTGAATTAGTGAATCATACTTCAATTTTGGGGTTACATATCGCTGAAATTGTGAAATGGCGGACTAAAGCGGCAGCATAAGTTGGGATGTTGGACAGGTATGTAGAAACCGCCATACTGTTCCCGGTTAAAACATTTTATTTGAACGGACACGAGACTTTAGCAGACTTTTAGTTCGCAGCATCTTTTGGACATTATTTAACTAAGGCTCGAGAACTAGCAGAAACGTAATCCGGTTTTAGATATAAGGTTAAGGTATTGTTTCTGGTTGTTTTAATCGAAGAAACGCCTTAATAAGTTTTGAATATAAAACCACTTTTTCTGTTGAAAAAATATTAATCTGAATATTATTGACTATTGCGAAAATTAAATATAACATTATGACATTAAATATCGGTAACATTGTTTTATGTATAAAACATTTGTTGCTGCTATCTTTTGAAAGGGGGAATTGGTGAAGTTGATTGTTTGAAAGACATTTTCTTTATCGAAATCATGAAAGCGCATTCAAAAGATCCTACTAAAAGGGGGAAATAACATGTTACAAGGTCAAAAAAGATGGTTGTACATTGCGATTCCTATTTTTTTCTTCTGGTTTTTCGGACAGATTGATAAAGTAGGTATCTCTGTTATCCAAACCGATCCGGGATTTTTAAGTGATCTTGGTTTAACTGGCCCGGATAAAAATGCGAAAATTGGCTTGATCTCCTTTATATTCATGATTTCATACTCCTGTTCCAACATTTTTTGGGGAGTTATCATCGACAAGTTAGGGGCACGGAAAACAGCAGTTTTAGGTTTACTGGTATGGACAGCGACAATGGTAATGGGCGGGCTGTCCACTTCATACGAAATGTTTTTAATCAGTAGGGTAATCCTCGGAATTGGGGAGGGGATGATGATCCCGATATCGGGAAAATTCATTTCGAATTGGTTTAATAAACGAGAGCTTGGCAGGGCACAGTCATTCTGGATAACTGGAAACTACCTTGGCCCGGCGGTGGGAACCGTTATGCTCATACTAATTATTTCAACGTTTCATTGGCAGGCAGCGTTCTTTGCTCTCGCCGCATTTAACTTGTTTATAAATATTCCAATGTTCCTGTTTTTGGCACGTAATACGCCAGAAGAGCATCCGCGCATGAGTAAAGAAGAAGTCTCCTATATTCGCCAAAAAGACGAAGCGGATGATGTGCAGTCGAAGCAATTCTTTGCAAAGGATTATCGTTATTGGATTGTCTGGTTTGGCAATTTGATGTCGTCCTTTCTTTTCTTTGGAATCAGTATTTGGCTGCCTACATATCTCGTTGAGGCCAAAGGGTTTGAAAGGGAAGCGATGACTGGGATTACTTCATTATCGTGGCTATTCGCGCTTGGATTTGTCCTGGCTGGCGGATTTCTGGCGGACAAAACGAAGCGACCGAGTTTGCTTGCGACGATTCTTTTCATACTAACGGCTGTATTTTTGACAATCGCCGTCATAGCACCAAATCCTATTTTCGCTGGCGTTTCCATGGGGCTCGCAATGGGAACTCAAGGAGGAATGTTTCACCTGACCAATTTCTTCATCATCAAATTTTCAACACCTGAAACAGCTGGCCGCGCAGCCGGTTTAATGGGATTCACGAATATTATGGGTGGGTTTTCAAGCTACATTATGGGGTGGAGCCGCGATTTGTCCGGCGGTGATTTTGGTCCCTCCATTGCCATGCTGATTGTAGCAGCCATTCTTGGGTTTGTGGCGTATTTATTTATGATTAAACAAGAAGTTGCCGAATATCACCTAAGTAATGCGACAGGAAACAAAGTAACACTATAAGCGCTAAAAAGTTAATATGTTTTTTAGTAGGGTTTCTCGGTAAGATGGGCGCTAGAATCTTACTGAGAAACCACAAAAAAAATCATACTTATTGACGAGTGCCGCAGTAGTAAGGGTAACCGCAGAATGTATTCCCGAAGATAGTTTCATTTTTTTTTCATTGACAATAAAGCGATTACATTTTAGAATTATTTATATAAAAAACATTGTTTCGTGTATAAAACATAAAATTATGAAAAAATGTGCTAGCTTGCAAGACGTAAACTTGAAGGAACCGATCTTTGTATAACCGTTCATCACGTTTGAAAGATAATAGAAGGGGTTGAGACAATGGGAATGGCCTTAAAAGATAAAGTCGTATGGATTACAGGGGGAGCTTCTGGAATTGGAGAGGCTGTCACTCGCCGCTTTATACAAGAAGGAGCAAAAGTGAGCATCATCGGCCGCTCTAAAGACACGTTAGCGAAAATGAAGGAAGAATTTGGTGAAAATATCCTTACATATCAGGGAGATATAAGTAAATACGAAGACAATGAGCATGCGGTCCAAGCTACTGTTGAGCAATTCGGAAAGTTGGATGTTTTCGTGGCGAATGCCGGCGTGTTCGATGGATTTGCCAAATTTGCCGATGTGACTCCTGAGGCGCTTTCCGAAGCATATGATTACCTTCTCGATATTAACGTAAAAGGCTCTTTTTTCGGGGCGAAAGCCGCTCTTGAAGAACTGAAAAAAACAAATGGCAATATTATTTTTACCGTGTCCGGTGCAAGTTTTTATCCAGATGGCGGCGGTGTTTGGTATACAGCGAGCAAACACGCCCAAATTGGATTGATGCGCCAGCTTGCGTTCGAACTATCTCCTTCCATCCGGGTAAATGCGGTAGCCCCAGGGGGGACATTGACAGCACTTACTGTAATCCCGCCGCTGCGTCCATTTGTGAATATCGTCGATAATGATACGAAAGCAAGCAGCATAAAAAAACGGAATATCCTTCAACTTGCCCAGATGCCGGAAGATCACGTTGCGGCGTATGTACTGTTAGCTTCCGACGAATCACGCGCAATCACCGGTGAGGTCATTTCCAGCGATGGCGGATTGTCAGTGCGGGGCCTTGGCTAAGCTGGCACAGTTTTTTAATACTGTTTTAGCTAAATTAGGGAACGGAAGTGGAATTTCCTGCTGAACTTCAGGATAGGAAGCACTTTCATAATTGGAACGAAAGCTAGTTCCATGCGAAATATGAATATAGTAAATCATTCGCTTTTTTTAGAAAGATATTTAAAGTACAGGTGTTTTAAGAATCAGAGATTCACCTTAAAAGGGGATTGATATTATGCCATACGTAAAAGTAGAAGATTTAAGCATTCATTATGAAAAAGAAGGTCATGGAGAACCTTTAGTATTATTACACGGCATGAGTAATAATTCACAGTCATGGAAGGAGCAAATCCAGGAATTAAAGGAGCATTATACAGTAATTGCATGGGATGCACCGGGTTATGGGAAAAGTTCAGATCCAGCAAAAGAATTTAAGTATTTTAAAGAGTTTGCACATATTCTGGACGGCATGCTAGATCAGCTAAAGCTGGAAAAAATCCATCTGCTTGGCCATTCAATGGGAGCGGCAATCGCGATAGAGTTCTGTAGCCTGTACCCTAATAAGGTTAATAAACTTATATTGGCCGATTCGACAAGAGGGGCTGCTGCTCTAACCCCAGAGGAGAACGAGACGAAATTGAAAAATCGATTATTTTCAATTGAAAACCTTTCTACTGAGGAGATCGCGGAAAAGAGGATACAAGCATTGCTATCTCCCCATGCTTCAGAAAAAGTCTATAAGCGAGTAAAAGAGATTATGACACAGATAAGACCGGCAGGATATCGTTCGGTGGCAAATTCACTTTATCATCTAAATCAAATGAGTTTGTTATCTCATATAAATGTCCCTGTTCTTGTAATTTGTGGTGAGTTGGATACTGTAACTCCTATAAAGGAGTCGGAAGCAATTCATGAAGAGTTAATGAACTCCCGGCTCGTGATAATTCCAGAAGGCGGGCATTTGTGTTATCAGGAAAATCCTGAAAAGTTTAATTCGAGCATTTTGGCATTTTTGAACGATATTGAGTAGGAAAAGGCTTCTACAAATACCATAGTAAAAAACCAGGGCTTAGATTAGAGAGAGGAATGGATACAAAAAATGGCTAATTATACAATCGTGGATAAAGATACTTGTATTGCTTGCGGAGCTTGCGGTGCTTCAGCTCCGGATATTTATGATTACGATGAAGAGGGTATTGCGTTTGTTATATTGGATAATAATGTTGGGGCAGCGATTATACCTGAAGAACTTGAGGAAGATATGATAGATGCTTCAGAAGGATGTCCAACAGATTCTATAAAAGTGGCTCAATTATCCTTTGATGGTAACCCTAATAAATTTGAATAAAAATTTTAGGTGCGATTGTGACAGATAACAGAATTATAGATTTTTAAACTGTGACATATCCAGATTGTCTTTTAAAGGGTGGATTTTCAACAAATTTTATCCATCATTTTTGGAACAAAGAATTAAGTAAGAATTACTTGTAGTCAGTACATGCCTTACTACCAATAAATCATATTCAGTATGAGCAACCATCCTGGAAGCATAAGGAGTGATTACATTGACAGAAGAAAAAACGGTCTATGACATAACAATTATTGGCGGCGGCCCAGTTGGTTTGTTTACGGCGTTTTATGGAGGAATGAGGCAAGCAAAGGTGAAAATCCTTGAAAGCCTTCCTCAATTGGGAGGACAGCTATCAGCTCTTTATCCCGAAAAATTCATTTATGATATAGCTGGATTTCCAAAAGTAAGGGCCCAGGAATTGATAGAGAATTTAAAAGAACAAATGAAAGTATTCGAACCAACAATTTGTCTTGAAGAAGCAGTTGAACAGGTGGAAAAGCTAGCAGACGGAACATTTAAAATCACTACAAACCTCGATACTCATTTCTCCAAATCAGTGATCATTACTGCTGGAAATGGAGCTTTTCAGCCTCGTAAACTGGAATTGGAAGATTCAACACAGTTCGAAAATAAGAATTTGCATTATTTCGTGAATGATATGAACCGCTTTAAAGGTAGAAAAGTGGCGATACTTGGCGGTGGAGATTCTGCTGTTGATTGGGCCCTTATGTTAGAGCCGATTGCTGAAAAGGTAACATTGATACACAGAAGAGATAAATTCCGTGCCCATGAACATAGTGTGGAAAAATTAGTGAATTCCTCTGTTGAGGTCAAAACACCTTATATTCCCTCCGAACTGGTAGGAGCAGAAAGAATTACGCAAATTGTTTTAGAACAAACTAAGACGCAACAAAAAGAAGTGATTGATATAGATGATTTAATTATTAATTACGGATTTGTCTCTTCCCTTGGTGCGATTAAAGAATGGGGACTAAACATCAGCAAAAATGCAATCGTCGTTAATTCCAAACAAGAAACGAATATTCCAGGCATTTATGCAGCAGGGGATATTTGTACGTATGATGGAAAGGTTAAATTAATTGCATCCGGGTTTGGTGAAGGTCCTACGGCAGTCAATAATGCCAAAGCCTATATTGATCCGAAGGCGAAAGTTCAGCCGTTGCATAGTACTTCCTTATTTGGCTGACCTCTATCTAGCTTCAAGGCTCTCTGAAGAAATGAATTAGTATGTACATAGGCGAGGCTCAAAAATAAAAGGTGATTGATAGGTTTCTCGATTGTCTTGATAAATGGAGATGATACTTAAAGTAGATATATATCGAGGATTTACAGGTTTTGTTGCCTAATGAACTAACAGGTTGATAGTTCAAAAAAGGAGACAGGCTATGATGACTGTAAAAAATAAAAGTCGAATTCCTTCAAAATTAGGAATTCGACTTTTTTAAGTATCGCCCCTTTAGCGATTCTTCACAGTATTATTGCGAGACGTGAAAATTTTTCGATAATTGGTATCCTGTCTAAACTCATTCAAATGTCCCTTTTATCAACGGAATACCCTTATCTACCATAACTTGTCCTTTTGCCATTACAGTGACAATTGCCAAAGTATCCTTTTGCAATAGCACAATATCAGCATCATTGCCGGTTTGGATACTGCCCTTGGTTGATAGTTTCAGCACTTGTGCGGGATTCGTGGTGATGACCTTCAGTGCCGTTTCAAGTGGGATTCCTTCTTCTAAAACAGAATCACGCACTTCGTGATATAGCGAAGATACTTTTCCTACTTGAAGGCCTGCATACTCCCCATGGTTGTTGAAAAACGGAAGACTTGCCTGACCGTCTGAAGAGAAGGTGATTTGTTCTACTGGAATCCCTTCTTCAAGCATTATGCGCAAGGCAATGCTGCACTTTACTTCGCCATCATCCAGAAACTGAGGAATGGTGCTTGTTGTAAAGTCTACGAACCCGCCCCGTTTAGCGTAATTGATTCCCGCCTTGAATAATTCTTCATTTCGGTTGATATGTGTCGGATGGAGCTGCCGAATCGGAATATTGGTTTTATCAGCAATTGCATGTAACAACGAGAGCTCACCATCACCGTCTCCTACATGAACTTCTAATATACCTGCTTTTCCTGACAGAATACCCCCGTTACGTGCGGCTGCGACGATTTTGGTCAATTCCTCAAAAGTGGGTTCTGATGATCTATGGTCGGAGATGGCAATTTCCCCGACACCGATGATTTTGTCAATAAAAATAAGATCATCTTCAATTTTTCCTGTCAATGTTTTTACTGGCACTTGGTAGGAGCCTGTATGAATGAAACAGGAAATACCCTCTTCTTCAAGTGCCCGGGCCTTGGCAAGCAGGCTTTCCATTCTACGCGTAGTTCCGTCCGTACCAAGCAATCCGACAAGCGTTGTAATACCCGAAGTCGTAATGTCCGTAAGCATCAGCTCAGGGGTGCGGGTTTTGAATCCGCCCTCACCGCCTCCGCCAATAATATGAACATGTGAATCTATGAAACCTGGAACAATTAAAAGATTGGTCGCATCAATGATATGAATAGGAGCAAAGTTGTCAGGAATCTCGATTCTGTCATCTATGAATGCAATTTTTTCATCTGTAATCAAAACGTCTTTCCATCCTAAGTAATTGGGTGAGTATATCTCGCCATTTTTGATTAAAGTAAGCAATTCGTTTCTCCTCCTGTAATGAATTAGTGATTTTTATCAAAATGGACCATATCCGATGAAGTGGGCCGTTATGACAGCTATTAATCCAATGAGATATTGAATAAGTACAAGCGGCAGAATCCACCTCGCCCATTTTGTCCAAGGTATGCCTGCGATTGCCAAGCCCGCCATTAAGGTGGTAGCGGTTGGGAAAATCATATTTCCGATTCCGTCCGCAAAAGAGAAAGTCAACACTGCAGTTTGGCGTGTAATATCCAATAAGTCTGCGAGCGGAATCATAATTGGCATGGTCAACATTGCATGACCGGTGCCGGATGCTAGAATAAAATGAATAAGAGTTTGGAAGCTGTACATGCCGGCAACACTTAAATAGGCCGGAATATGCTGGATAGCTTCAGATACTTGATGCAGCATAGGGTCGACGATATGCCCATCATTCAATACAACAAGAATGGCGCGTGATACGCCAATAATCAAAGCACCGCCTAGCAAGGCTGCAGATCCATTGGTAAAGGAGTTGACAATTTGATCCGCTGACAATTTTCCGAAGATTCCAATTGCGATTGTTAAAACAATGAATAAGGCTGTAATTTCTGTAATGTACCATTGGAACTTGATGACTCCAAATGCCAAGACGATATAGTTAATCAAAAAAGAGATTAAGATGAATTTATGTCTTGCAGTTAATTTCGCTCTTGATTGGAGCAGTTTTTTTGCTTCTTCTTTTGTATATTTTCCGTAGATTCCTATAGAAGGATTTTTCTTGACCTTCATAGCGTAACGATAGATATAAAGAACGGAAACAAGGTAGACGATAATAAATAAGATAAGGCGTAACCCTATTCCTGAGAACATCGGCAATTCAGCAATTCCTTGTGCAAGTCCGACAGTGAAGGGATTCATGATGGCAGTCGTGAACCCTGACAATGCCCCTACAATGACGATGGCAGTACCTGTAATTGTATCGAACCCCAGGGCCAACGCCAGCGGAATGATAAGAGGAAGGTAAGCAAGTGTTTCTTCTGCCATTCCCATTAAGGAGCCGCCTACAGCAAAAAACAGCATCACGACAGGAATTAATAGCTTTTCACGTGTCGCCAACTTCCGAGCCATTGTGGCGATGAGCACATCAACCGTCCCTGTAGCTCTTAAAACACCGAAAAACCCTCCAATAATCAATAAGAAAAAGATAATATTGCCGGCTTCAACCATCCCTGTGTGAATAGCTTTTATCATATCGAACAATTCCACCGGTGCAGATTCTATCCATTTGAAAGAATTGGCGTCAACAGTTGTCCGTCCATCTGCTTCAATCCGTGTATATTCCCCGGCAGGCAAAATGTAAGTAAATAGAGTTGCTATTGCGAGAATGCAGAGCAGCAATACAAAAACATTGATTTTTCTCTCTTTTTCTCCCGCTGTTTCAAGCGAAACAGCCTTCTCTTCTACTTGGCTCATAAATGTCTCTCCTTTGTATTTAAAATAAGTACATGGAACTAATACGCTAACAAAATATTGCCAGCCTTCGACTATCAACTGTTTTTCAAGTATTCTGCTGTTTCCCTCCTTTTCAAATCCATAGGCACGTCAACTCAATCACGACAATTCAATATATAAGCAAATTCTGTGCCAATATGAAGTAATTGATTTTTATGAGAACTTATTGGTTGGATTGAAGTTAAAGGTCATTATCGGTTCTTTTTGGTGATATAATAAAACCAATTAAAGACAGGTAGGTGTTTTTATGTCAAAATTCTCACTTACACTTATAGCGGGAAGCTCAAAAACAAAGGAAGCCTTGCAGGAGCAACTGGAACAACTGATTGGAGACTACGTTCATGTCAACAGCCATGCTACCGATGAGGGAATACCTCATTCTCTGGGAGATGGAATTATCTTGTATTCATCAGATGCAGCTTATGATAAGAAAATGGGAATGTATGGCGTAAATGCCCAGAAAATAATTGTGGGAAAGAGAACTGTTAATCATGAATATATTGACAAGCTATTAAGAATACCAGAGGGTTCGACAGTGCTTTTGGTGAATGATGATGACGATGTAACTATAAACCTTATTGAATCCTTATATCAGCTTGGTGTCGATCATGTTCAATTTATCCCTTTCAGGAAGGGAATTTTATTTTATGAGAATGTCCAAATAGCTGTATCACCAGGAGAAACTCATCTGTGCCCCTCTTACATAAAAGAAGTAATCGATATAGGCGTGCGTCTTTTTGATATAACAACAATTCTGGAAGTTGTAGAATGCTGTGGTTTACACAAGGATATATCCTCTAAGATTTCTGAAAGGTATATTAGTAATATAATTGAATTACAACGTAAGCTGTTACATGCAGAGTGGGATGCCAAGCAAATGAGTGATCATATCCAAAATGTGTTGTGTACTGTCGATGACGGAATATTGGTCGTTAACGAGGAAGGTCTGATAACGGTATTCAATAACCAGCTTGCGGCATTGTTCCATGTTGATGCAAAAGATGTGGTTAATCAGTATCTAGAGCATGTAATGGATCGCCGTGATATTATCGATTTCATCATGGAAGGTAATGATGAAAGCAAGTTCTTCAACATAGACGGCGTGGATGTCGTAATTTTCCGGTTGCAAATGATGAAAGAAAATACAATTGTCGCAACCTTCAAAAGCGTACATCAAGCCTTTGAAATAGAAAAGACTGCACAAAGAGAAATGCGCAATCAAGGATTTTATTCAAAATACTGCTTTGACGATATTATCGGCGAGAATGAAGTAATGAAAGAGCGTAAGCAGATTGCCAAGAAGCTTGCCTTGTCGGAGCATCCGATTTTGATTCAGGGAGAGACAGGTACAGGAAAAGAGCTGTTTGCTCATGCGATTCATGAGCATTCATTGCGAAAGAACGGGCCATTTCTAGCGGTTAACTGTAGCGCTTTAACAGAAACTTTACTTGAAAGTGAATTGTTCGGCTACGAGGAAGGGGCATTTACAGGAGCGCAAAGGGGAGGAAAGAAAGGACTGTTTGAAATGGCGGATAAAGGGACGATCTTTTTGGATGAAATTGGTGACATAAGTCTCACCGTTCAATCCCATCTGCTTCGAGTTCTTCAGGAGGGGGAAATCCGCAGAATTGGCGGTAAGAGAATCATTCCCGTTAATGTCAGGGTGATTACCGCGACGAATAAAAACCTTCATGATAAGATGCGGGACGGTTCATTCCGAACAGACTTGTTTTACCGTCTGAATGTGCTCAATCTTTACATACCGTCACTCAAAGAGAGAAGAGCGGATATTCCACTTTTGATAAAGCACCTCATCACAAAAAGCGGGAAGTGGGTAAAAGTAGAGGAAGACGTACTGGAATATTTCATGCAATATGAATGGCCCGGCAACATACGGGAACTTAAAAGTACAATCGATTACATGTTGACGGTTTGTGAGGGGAATGTCGTGACGAAAAGTGACCTTCCGTTCATGCACGGGAATAAGGAAGACAGTGTGACGGCAGATTATCCCGTCTGTGAAAGTGTGTTGGAAAATCAGGAGCGCGCTTTCATCTTGGAAGTAATTAAGCAATACAACGATAAAGGAAAAGCGGCAAGCAGAGAACTGATTTCTAATCAAAGTAAAGAATCGGACTTTGTCTTGTCCCCTCAGCAGATTCGTCGCCGTTTGGATATTTTAGAAATCGAAGGGTTTGTCGTCAAAGGCAGAGGAAGGGCCGGCACTAAGATTACCGCTGAAGGAATAGAGTATTTATATTTTCTTAAGTCAAAGCATGCTATGCATGGGAGTTTGCTAATTTAGTTATATCGCCAATAGGAAGTTTAAAAGGTGAAATCATTCAATATTAAAAGCCCCATTTCTCAGTTTCATAAAAGAGAAATGGGGCTTTTTTTCACCGATAGTATAATTCATTTCACTATAATTGCCCCTTTTTCACTACGAGTCGTTTCGCAGCATTTTTCCAACCAAGAATCTCATATATCGTTAAAACCATCATCATTCTCTAACGTTTTCAAAATATGCTTGGTCAGAATGGATGCATCCGTGCTTTTCCAAACTGCGGATATGGAACTGGATAATTCCGAGTTATCGATGTTCAAGGCTTTAACTTGGCTTTTTCCCAACAAACTTACCATATCTTCCGGCATGAGTGCTACGCCGAGGTTATTGGATATTAGATTGGCGATTGTCAGTAATTCAGAGCCTTTACATAATTCTTTAGGTGAAAATCCAGCAGTCAGGCAAGCTTTTTCCAAAAGGAATTGAAGGGAGTGTGCTTGAACGGCATCATAATGGATAAAAGGTTCGTCTTTTGCTTCGTATAAATGTATCGAATCCTTTTGGGCCAGTGGATGATCAATGGAGACGACTAATTGTAAAGGGAACCTCATGAATTCAATCATGCTTAATCCTTCATTGGCGATGATATTACTGTGAATGGGCGTTCTGATGAAACCAATATGGTAATTTTGTTGGTTTACGAGTTTTACAGCCCTTGAGGATGTCGTTTCATGCACGTAAAATTCTGTATCCGGGTATTCCCCCACTATCTTTTTCAGTAACTTCGGGATATATATACTAGCTGCAGAGGGGACGGTAGCAATCTTCAATTTAGGCTTGGGGATAGCTTTATGTTCAACTATGTAATTTACTGTTTTCTCAATATCTTCAAAGTAAGGAGCAAGTTTTTTATAGATGTACTCTCCTTCTTCCGTCAATGTAATTTTTCTTGTGGTTCGATTCAATAGTTTAAAGCCTAATTGTTTTTCGAGGGATAAAATCTGTTGGCTAAGTCCGGGCTGGGATATATGCAGGGTTTTGGAAGCCTCGCTGAAACTAAGATGGTTAGAAACCTCTATGAAATAGCGGAGGGATAGGAAATTCAAACAATCACCCACTTCAGTTGGATTTTAAAATACAAAGCTAAAATGGCTGGAAAAGAAAGGTTGGACAGTCGATTCCCTCTCAAAAAAAGCTGGATATAACGATTAAAGGCTAGGAAGATCCTTTTATAACATCTGCTTATAAGTTTATAACAATAATATATTTCTAAAATGGAAGAGTCAATATTATCCTTAAATAAAGGAAGAATAGGTAATAAAAGGTAAAATATTACTATTGGATAGCGGATTTTCCTTGTTTTTAATAGGTGTTTTTACACATTTAAGCTTGGTGATTTGATTTCTATAAAACTATTTAATGTATTACTAGTGCTTATGGATGATGTGTCTAATTTTGTAAAAAAAGGGAAAGTGAGGCAGTCGGTAGAATAATAACATTATCATCTTTTGCAGATGATGAAAACACATGAGGGGGGAGTTTTATGAAAAAATTTCATAAGTGCTTTTTATTGGTCATGATTTTGACGGTATCCGGTATTATCAGTGCCTGCGGAGACAGCAAAACAGGTGTCTCGGGCAGCGGAAACCAAAATTTGAGTTTGTTGACTGGTGGTACGGGAGGTACATACTATCCGCTCGGAGGTCAAATTGGAAAAATCATTTCCGATAAAACAAAAGCGAACATAACACCTCAGACATCTGGCGCCTCCGCCGAAAACATGGAAACGTTAAGGGCTGGAGAGGCTGAAATCGCTTTTTCACAAACGGATATCGCCGCATATGCACTTGAAGGAACAGAAATGTTCGACGGGAAACCCATTGATAATATAATGGCGATCAGCTCTCTATATCCTGAAACTGTTCAAATTGTAACGACTGCAAAAAGCGGAATTAAATCAATCGAGGATTTAAAGGGTAAAAAGGTATCAGTAGGTGCTCCGGGTTCCGGTGCATACATCAATGCCATGCAGATCCTGGAGATTCATGGTTTGTCTGAGAAAGATATTAAAGGACAAAACCTGTCCTTCGATGAGTCGGCCGAAGGAATTCAAGCAGGAAATATTGACGCAGCTTTCATTACTGCCGGAACACCAACAGGTGCAGTTGAGGCGCTGTCCGTACAAAATGATATCATGATCCTGCCTATTGCAGAGGACAAAATTCAAGCATTGGTTAAAAAGTATCCATACTATGCTGAAGATACAATTCCAAGCGGTACTTACAAAATCAAATCCGAGGTAAAAACAGTTGCAGTTAAAGCGATGTTAGTGGTTACAAAGGATCTAGATGAAGATTTAGTTTATGAAATGACTAAAGCTGTTTATGACAACACAGATCAAATCACACATGCAAAAGGCAAGTTCCTTACAGCAGAAACTGCCCTAGAAGGATTAGGGGAAATGGAAGTGCATCCTGGAGCAGCAAAATACTTTAAAGAAAAAGGTGTTTCCAAGTAATGCATTGGGTCGGTAGCTCGCTTTATGTGGCCTATCGGCTTCGTTTTTTTCTAAATGGGATATCTGGTTTTGAAAGGGGTACCTATGAAATTCAAAAGATTCATGGCATTTGGTATACCTCTGCTCATCGCTTTTTTATTCTTTTTTCCTTACAGGCATGTAATTGCCTTTTCCTTTGAGGACCAAGGGGAATTAATCGCATACTTTCCTTTGAAAAAAGATAAAGAATTCAAGATTGAGTATACACACTCCATCCACCTCACGGATGTTTTGGAATCATATCGTTTATCGGATAAGCAAATCCAACAAACTGAACTTTCTTATCATGATTTTGCAGTCGGTATGCCTTCTAATGCGGAGGGGGAGGAAGTCTTTGAAGAAAAAGACGGTACCTATTTCATAAAAAATATGAAACGCAATTTCACCCATATCGATTTACGGGTAGGACAAGTTAAAGCTAACCATCGTTTAATATATGATGAAAAAACATACACATTGGCAGACTTCATTAAACCAGGGACATGGGTCAGGATTTCATCGGAAAGAATTTCATTGTGGGAACAGTTGAAGGGAGTGAAGATTAGTGGCTGATAATGAAAAAATCAAATATTTAACCGAAGCGGAACAGCAGGAGTTGTTGGAAAAATATGATCCGGAAGCCGGGACTAGGAAATTAACTGGTGTCTTGGGCCACATTGCGTTTTTTGGACTCCTGGCTTTTTCGCTATTCCAATTATATACTGCCATTTTTGGTGTTTTTACAGCACAAATCCAACGGACGATACATTTAGGGTTTGCACTCTCCTTAGTGTTTTTACTATTTCCCGCAAACCGGAAGAAGCGTGAAAATGGAAAGTTTCAAATTGCCTGGTACGATATCATATTAGCGATTCTTAGTATCGGGGTAGGTGCATATTGGCCCTTATTTTTCGAAGATATCGTCATGAATGTTGGACGTTTGGGCGCATTGGATTTTGCCGTTGGTTTAATGGCCATTCTCCTGGTTTTGGAGGCAACCAGGCGTGCAGTGGGGCTTCCCATTATGGTCATTGCTTTGATATTCATTTTCTATGGAATTTTTGGACAATATATGCCAGGATTCCTCGCGCATCGCGGTTTGACTCTGGAACGGATGGTGCAAACGATGTTCTTCTCGACAGAGGGCATTTTAGGCACTCCGTTAGCGGTGTCATCGACATTCATCTTCCTATTTTTACTGTTTGGATCCTTTCTAGTCCGAACAGGTGTCGGTCAATACTTCAATGATCTTTCAACCGCCATTGCCGGCAGAAGGATAGGGGGACCTGCAAAGGTTGCGATTTTTTCCAGTGCTCTTCAAGGGACGATTAGCGGAAGTTCCGTAGCTAATGTTGTCACTTCGGGAGCATTCACGATACCGATGATGAAAAATCTTGGATATAAGAAGGAATTCGCTGGGGCAGTGGAGGCAGCCGCTTCGACAGGCGGTCAATTGATGCCTCCGGTAATGGGGGCAGCGGCATTCTTAATGGTTGAGTTCATTGGGAATGGGATAACGTATTGGGATATAGCAAAGGCGGCTGCGATTCCAGCTATCCTTTACTTTTCAGGAATTTGGATCATGACCCATTTTGAAGCGAAACGACTTGGGCTGCGTGGGTTAACGAAAGAAGAGATGCCAAGTAAAAAGGAAGTGTTCGGCAAATTTTATTTACTAATACCGATCCTTGCCATTATTTTATTGCTCATGCTGAATATCACGGTTACACATGCAGCCCTGTATTCCATTGCTATCTCGGTTCTTGTAGGTTTCATAAACAAGGATGTCCGCATGAAATTCATCGATATCATTTATGCATTGGTGGATGGAGCCCGAACGGCACTTGCGGTTGCAGCTGCAACCGCAGCAGCAGGCATTATTGTAGGAATCGTTACGAAAACCGGATTAGGGCTGAAGCTGGCTAATGGTTTGATCGATTTGTCTGGTGGATATTTGATTCCAACACTGATGCTAACTATGGTAGCGGCACTTATATTAGGAATGGGTTCACCTACGACCGCCAATTATGTCATCACATCGACGATTGCAGCACCTGCGATCATTTTGCTTGGTGTTCCTGATTTATCTGCACATTTATTCGTTTTCTATTTTGGCATTATAGCAGATATTACTCCTCCAGTTGCTTTAGCGGCATTTGCAGCGGCAGGGGTGGCAGGCGGTGAACCGATAAAAACGGGAATTGAGTCATCAAAACTTGCTATCGCTGCATTTATCATTCCATATATTTTTGTTCTTTCCCCACAAATGCTGATGATCGATACAACTTGGATGGAGGTTGCCTGGGTTGTACTTACAGCAATGTCAGGCATGATTGCAATTGGGGCGGGTGTTATAGGTTACTGGATGAGGGGGATGCACTGGTTAGAAAGAGTCCTCGCTATAATCGTTGGTTTACTATTAATCTATCCTGAAACGATATCGGACATCATTGGGGTATCCGCTTTTATCGTATTACTGGCTTTACAATACCTTTGGAAAAGTGACAATCACGACAGCACCAAAATCTTGGAAAATAACCAAAGCATAGAGAAAAATTGAGTCTAAGAACATCGATCCTAAAAGTAAATGATAGAGCTGAACCATTCGGGGGGGTGATTTTTTGAAGTGAAACATCATTGAGAACACAACGCCCAATCGGAATGTGCAGACTGCTTTTCTATCGAGAACCACCAGCATATTCCTACTAGGTTCATCAGCTCGTATTTTCAGTTGCATTATGGTAAGACCCTAAATGGTTTTAATTTGAAAGGAGACTAATTCATGAAATTTTTAAAAAGTTTTATTTTAGTTACTTTCAGTTTCTTTTGCATGATCACACCAGCTTTTGCAAGTGTCCCTGGAGTGGATACTTCAATGAAAAAAGGAGCAACAAAAGGAATCGTATCAGTTTCCCACCCTTTAGCGGCTGAAGCGGGCATAAAGATATTAAAACAAGGTGGAAATGCAGTCGATGCAGCAGCAGCCATTCAATTATCGTTAAATGTAGTTGAACCGATGATGTCTGGAATCGGCGGCGGTGGTTTTATCATGATTTATAATAAGAAAGAAAATAAAATTACGATGATCGATAGCCGCGAAATGGCACCGCAAAATGTTACGCCAGAACTATTTTTAGATGAAAAGGGAAAACCCGTACCTTTTAGTAAACGGCACACAAGCGGTAAAGCTGTTGGTGTTCCTGGAACCCTTAAGGGGATGGAAGCCGCCCTGGAAAAATATGGAACATTGAAATTATCACAAGTTATGGACCCGGCCATTAAACAAGCTGAAAAAGGCGTTAAGGTCAATTGGATAACAGCGCAATATATCGATGAAAATGTAAAAAAATTAGAAAATAACGAAGAAGCTGCAAAAGTATTTGTGCCTAACGGAAAGCCATTGGAAGAGGGGGACACCCTCGTTCAGCCTAATCTGGCAAAGACTCTTAAGTTAATAAAAAAACAAGGTTCAAATGTTTTTTATAAAGGTGAAATCGGGGAAGCCCTCACCAAAGAAGTTCAAAGACGTGAAGGGACGATGACAACTGAAGATTTGGAAAACTATGTGGTGAAAGAGAGGGAGCCAATTAAATCGGAATATAGGGGATTTGAAGTGGTCGGGGCGGCTTCGCCAAGTTCAGGCAGCTTGACTGTCCAACAGATTCTTGAGCTTATGGAAGGATACGATGTGCAAAAGATGGGGTCGAACTCTCCTGAGTATCTACATCATCTAACCGAAGCCATGCATCTGGCTTTTGCCGATCGAGCTGCCTATATGGCAGATGAAGATTTTTATGATGTACCCACTAAAGGACTATTAGATGAAGAATATATAAAAGAAAGAAGAAAGCTCATCAATCCAAATAAATCAACAGCCGATGTCAAAGAAGGCGATCCATGGAAGTACGAAGGCCAAGAACCGGTTTCAATGGAGAAGGTAAAAGAAGAGAAAACACCGATCGGACAAACGACTCACTTTTCTGTAATGGATAAGTGGGGAAATATGGTTTCTTATACGACTACGATCGAGCAAGTATTCGGTTCAGGTATCATGGTACCTGATTATGGATTCATGCTTAATAATGAAATGACGGATTTTGATGCCACACCGGGTGGCGTTAACCAGGTGGAACCAGGAAAAAGACCAAGAAGCAGTATGTCACCGACCTTCATATTAAAAGATGGCAACCCTTTCATGGCCATTGGGTCACCAGGTGGAGCCACGATTATAGCATCGGTATCTGAAACGATCATGAATGTGATCGATCATCAAATGACAATTCAAGATGCGATACTTACGCCGCGTGTTTACTCTGCTGGCTATCCGACAGTTAGATGGGAACCGGGAATCGATCAAAATACTAGGTTAGAGTTAATGGCAAAAGGGCATGTTTATGAAGAAAAACCGCAGCATATCGGAAATGTGCAAGCTGTTATTTATGATTATGAAAGGGGAAGAATGTATGGGGGGGCCGACAATACAAGAGAAGGAACAGTTCTCGGTGTGGATGGGGTTTCCTATAAATCGAAACAGCCAAGAGAAATGAAAGAAGAAAAAAAGGGGCCGTTTACCTTAAAAGTGAATGGAGCCGTTTATCCTTACACAGCAAAACAAATGAAACTGATTGATGGAAAACCATATATCCAATCAGACAAATTGCTTCTAGGTTTGGGTGCAATTGAAACAGTGGATTTAGAAATATTTAAACCAGATAAAAAATCCTACTTACCGGTGCTAAAAGTCGCAAAATCATTAGGATATAAAGCAAAATGGACCGAAAAAGACAAAGTTGCACTATTGGAAAAAGATCCGGCGGATATTGAAGATTCAGACGATGATGGTAGTGTCACCAATTAATTTCTTTTCTTGAGGGAGCCCAGCCTGCTCCAAGAATAAAATCGAATTCTGTATGACTCAAAAAATTGAAAACCCCTGGATTCTCTATGAAAAGAGAATTCAGGGGTTATTTATAGTTCATAGCGTTTCTTTTATCAAATCTGATCATTTCAAAAGTGGATGGCCGCTTAAATTGGATTTTGTCTGTTCAATTGCCAATTTTGCTAAATTCTTTATCGTTACATCGTCCATCGGAGGATTGTGTAAACCAGCTCTTACATCCCTATAGTGCCTTTGTAGAGGATTATTGCGTTGAAGGCTTTTTGCACCGACTATTCGCATGGCTTTATCGACAATTGTAATGGCTGCGTTTGTAACAATATGTTTTGCAGCCCCCAGCTCATTTGTGAAATGAATTCTTCGTGATTCATCATCATAAGCCTCGGCAACGCTATATAAGAAATGCCTGGCTTTCATTAATTCCAAATCAATTTCTCCTAACAGTTGTTGGACATTAGCCAGCTGGCTGATAGGTGCATTTATACTGTTTGGAGTATAGTTATTGGCAAAGTGTATGGCGTAATCCCTTGCAGCTTGCGCAATGCCAAGGTAACAGGCTGGAATATGAAGGATCCATGCATTGAATCTGTTTCCACTTGGCATTTCAGGTAACTCAACAAGTTTTGAATCATCCACTTCAACATCTTTAAGGACCAAATCATGACTTCCTGTCCCCCTCATTGAAATTACGTCCCATGTTTCATCTATGTAGAGCCCATCCAAATCTTTATTCAGGAGAAAAAATCCAACCTTTTGCCTTTCCTCGATCCATGCTGAAACTAGGAAATAAGTTAAAACAGGGGACATGGTTGTATAGGTTTTACGTCCGGAAATAACCCAATAATCTCCCTTTTTGACTGCCTTCGTTCCGGGGCGTCCCCCGCGAGTCGGACTCCCAGTTTGCGCTTCACTAACGGAACGGTTCACTAAAGCGCCATTTAGAACTTCCCCAGCAATAAAATCTAAGTTCGTTTTTGTCCAACTTTCCTGTTCAAAAAGATCTCCTATCACTCCAAGGTTCCAACCAATGGATAGCGCAGTCGCTGAATCAAAACTAGCCAATGTTTCTTGAAGGAGAATCATGTCATAAACTTTTAACCCTCCGCCACCATAGGATTTGGGAAGAGTTGAACTTGTATATCCCATACGAATTAAATCTTGTATATGTTCTTTCGGAAAAAAGGCCAATTCATCAATTTGAGCAGAATTATTTTTGAATTTTGATTCTACTTCATATAATTTTTTCAGCCACGCTTTTTGACTCTCCGTCTTAATGAATAGGTTAATCACACGGTTCCCTCCTTCTATTACCTTCTGTTTTTATTTAAATTCCTATTAATCTTATTGGTTTAAATGATAATTAAGGTGTGTTTAGTTGTCAAGGAAATTAAGGGCTTGCAGATAAATGATGCCTCCGGAAAGACTCTTGTATTTTCATATAACTACAACTCTTTTAATAAAACAGGTGTGTGCAGTTGCTTGAAAATTTTAAATATACACATTGACTTTACAAAAGTATCCATCTATTATGTTTATAACCAAATAACTTACTTAACCTACCTAAATAGTTGGTATTGAGTGGTGAAGGTGATGTATGTATTTCCTTTGAATTTCAGGAAATACAAATGCAAGTAAAAAAACATCGTAAAACGAAAGGGGATTCACTATGAAAAATAAAAAATTTCGCCATGTTTTAACTATCGGTTTAGCGTTTGTCACCATATTAGCGGGGTGCGGATCAGGTACATCAACGAGTAATGAAGCCGATGCAAATTCAGGTAGCACTTCAGGTGTCCGAAAGGTAAAAGTAGCATATGACCAAGCGTCAAAACCTATGTCTTGGCTGGATGAGAAGGGAAATCCAACTGGATATGATGTGGAAGTTATGAAATTGGTTGATGAATTACTACCGGCATACGAATTCGAATATATTGGCACATCAAGCGATGACCTGTTAGTAGGCATTGAACAAGGTAAATATCAAGTGGGGGTTAAAAATGCTTTCTGGACAGAGGAAAGGACTGAGAAGTTCATCTTTCCTAAAGAATTCCTTGGATTAAGCAGTGCGGGCCTTGTTTTAAAGAAAGAAAATTCAAAGATCAAAAATCTCAAGGACTTTGCTTCAGAGGGCTTCTCCTTAGCACCAATCGCAGCAAATAACGCTCAATACACGATCGTTGATGAGTATAATCAGGCCAATCCGGACAATAAGGTGAAATTGAAAGCCGGAGATGCCTTCACTGTAGATGTAATTCAATGGGTAAATGAAGGCCGTGTCGACGGTGGAATAGCGATCGAGGGAGCTTTTAAGAAGCAAGTGGCCGACGATGGCCCCTATCATAATTTAGTGGATGATCTAGTTTACAATGAATTTGCAGTCATTAAAACCTGGCCATTATTCAACAAAAAAGAACAAAAATTCGCAGATGCTTATGATGAAGCGATTAAAAAAATTAAAGACGAAAAGAAGACGAATGAGTTAAGCGAAAAGTTTTATGGCCGGGATTTATTCGAAGTTTTGGGAACTGTAGAGAGATAACGAAGTCCTTAGCAAAACAAGAATTAAAATGTCAATCAATAGGCTATGACTTGTCATTTTCTTAATATGGGTTTTCTTGGATAACTCTGGTATTTTAAGAGATGGCAAGTTTCTAGGTACTGGCCTTCAATAGAATGATTGGATTTGAAAATTCGAATCTTCAATGAAAGCAGATGGAGGTGAAACATGGAAAAATACTTTGATTTAGCTTACATAGTAGAGTCGGTACCAATATTAGTTCCCTTTCTAAAAGTAACATTAATCGTTACGGGTCTATCGGTCTTGTTCGGGACAATCATAGGTTTCATCTTAGCAGTCATGAAACTTGGAAATAGTAAAATCGCCAGGAAAATTGCCTATGGATATACAACGGTATTGAGATGTACGCCCTCTATAGTTCTGCTTTTTTTGACTTATTATGGTATACCTGCAATTGCAGGGAAATTTGGCATAAATCTTAATGATATTGATAAAGCAGTATTTGTAGTCATAACCTTTTCGCTTCAATTTGCGGCTGCGATGTCAGAAGTGATCAGAACATCGCTTGAATCTATTGATAGAGGGCAATTTGAAGCGGCAGTAAGCGTTGGATTAAGCAATACGCAAGCTTACCGGAGAATTATTTTACCCCAGGCTTTCGTAGTCGCATTACCAAACTTCGGTAACAGCTTACTTGAATTAATGAAAGAAGGGTCTTTAGCATATACAATCGGCTTGATAGATATCATGGGGAAGGCAGAGCTTATAATCGCCGGGAACTATAACACACATGCATTAGAAATTTATCTTGCATTGGCGGTTATTTACTGGACATTGTCGATTGCCATTGAACAACTGTTCTTAAGATTGGAAAAGGCATTCAGTAAAGGAAAACAAGTGATAACAACTGCATAGAGGGGTGACAGAATGTCAGAAGGTCTGGATTATAGGTTTTTAGTGGAAACCTTTTTTGTAGCGTTATCGGGGGTGCCGACCGCATTATTCATTACAATTGTTGCTTTGATTATTGCCTTGCCATTAGGGTTTTTACTTGCTTTATCAAGAATTAATCAAATCCCGGTATTGAATCGCTTAGCACAGATATACGTTTCATTTGTCAGAGGAACGCCCGTCATTATCCAAATTTTCATTATATATAGCAGTGTGCCTTTAATGCTGACTTCTATATTTGAAAAGTATGCTGTCGAAATGAATGTATACGATGTAAATCCGATATGGTACGCATTCATTGTTTTCTCGTTGAATACGACAGCTATTCTCACAGAGGTGTTTCGTTCGGCAATTAGCACAGTGAGCAAGGGGCAACTTGAAGCTTCATATGCTGTCGGATTAACAACTATGCAAGCATTTAGAAGAATTATCATTCCACAGACATTGGTAGTGGCATTACCGAATATATGTACAGCAACAGTCAATCTGATTAAAGCGACATCATTAGGTTATGCTTTGTCATTGCAGGAAATCACTTTAAAAGCCAAGGTAGCTGCCAATGTTGGCTACAATTATGTTGAAGCATATATTGATATCTTTCTTGTTTACCTAATTTTATGTAGTTTGGTGGAATACTTGTTTAAAAGGTATGAAAAACGAGTAAGCAGGTTTAAAGCCGTTAGTATCTGAAATGAGGAGGTGTGGCCTAAATGCTAGAGATTAAAAATATTCATAAATCATTCGGTGAGAATGAGATTTTAAAAGGTGTGGATTTAAATATAGACAAGGGGGATGTGGTGGTAATTCTGGGTCCAAGTGGTTCAGGTAAGACAACTTTACTTCGATGCATTAACTTTCTTGAAAAAGCAGATCAAGGACATGCCGTTTTTGGTGATATTGATGTAAGTCTTAAAACGGCATCTAAAAAAGTGATTCATGGAATAAGGCAGAAGATAGCCTTTGTTTTTCAAAATTATAATCTTTTCACTAATAAAACGGCATTGGAAAATGTGACGGAAGGACTGGTTATTGGAAGGAAGATTGCGAAAGCAGAAGCATATGAGATTGGTAAAAAAGCATTGGATAAAGTAGGCTTGTCGGAAAAATATGGTGCTTACCCTAGTGAACTCTCAGGCGGGCAGCAGCAAAGGGTGGGCATTGCGAGAGCGGTTGCTTTAAACCCTGACATAATTTTATTTGACGAACCAACTTCGGCATTGGACCCGGAATTGGTCGGTGAAGTACTGACGGTGATGAAGCAAATTGCCAAAGAAGGAACTACGATGTTAGTTGTCACGCATGAAATGTCTTTTGCAAAGGATGTTGCAAACAGAGTGATTTTTATGGATGCAGGTGTCATAGTGGAAGAGGGATCGCCTAAAGAAATTTTTGTGAATCCAAAAGAAGAAAGAACGAAGAGGTTCTTAAAAAGAGTCTTGCCGGAGGATTATATTTTTTATATTTAGGTTATGTTCACTTTCTCTTTTGATATGTGATTGAAACAAACGAATGAAAATAACGTTTGTTAGAGGGATTCAGAATGACGTTAAGTGAATTGATAGTAAAAATTCAAAAATTGAATTAAGCAAATAAATGCGGCTTAAAATCAGATGATATGATTATAAAGATTCTTTCTCTGATAGATAGAAGAGTTGGGATGCGTACGTTACAGGGTCTTAAAAAATCTATCCTAAATGAAAAGGAAATTATCCAGTATTTTTATCACTTGCGATGTGAAGCAGAGGGAATAAGGACTTCCTAAAAAGCGCTATAATGAATTTTTATTGAACAAGTATTTTACTTGGCGTGGAAGTGTGAGCGTTAGGACGTTATTAATTAGTGAGGAAAAACAATATGGATGGATAGTGAAAACACATGAACCTCCTGCAAATATGAGTGGGAAACCTAGCTCATTGGCAGGAAGTCTAAAGTGTTTTCTTTATATAAAGTGAATCACAATGAGCCAGGGTGTCTTTTCCATTAAATTAGAGAATCAGCATTTAGGCATCGTTCCTAACATCCCACTTAAAAAAGCTATGTATTTCCTCTACTAACTTACATACTGCAGGAGACAGATATCGATCTTTCAAATAGGCCAGGTAAACAGTCCTTTCCAAAAAAATCGAATCAATCGCACGAATTGCAGTATTGGGGGATACAGCGGATTTTATATAGCTTTCCGGTAAAATTGTAACCCCAAGCCCTTCTTCCACCAAACTGCAAGCCGTTTCAAGCCTTTCTATTTCGTATAGGATATTTGGAATTGCATTTTCACCCTTAAATGCTCTTAAGATATCATCTCTTGTTTGAAATCCAGTTGTACTGATGATCAATTCTTTCTTTGCAATGTCTTGGAAAGTGATGGACTCTTTTTCATTTAACTCGTCATCTTTATGGATCAAAAGCATGAATTTTTCATTATAAAGGGGAGTGGACAGAATTTCATCGTTATTGATGGGCTGGTTCGTGATGGTGAAATGAACATTATACCGATTTAACGAATCGAAAACTTTCTCTTCCCCTAATATTTCCCTTACTTTTATATGAATATTAGGATAATTGATTTTAAAATTCCTGATTATCTTCGGAAACCAAAATTTGAATGATTCTATGGAACCTATAGATACTGTTCCGCTTCCAACATCCTTCATTTCCCTAAGTTCCACTTTCAAATTATCGAATCTTCTTAACAGGTCAACAGATCTCGTATAAAAAAGACCCCCTGCTTCCGTAAGCTCAAGACCCCTTGTATTACGTTCCAAAAGCTGTAAACTAACTTCATTTTCTAATTTCATTATGGCATTACTTAGGGAAGGTTGTGATATATGCAGCATTTTTGCCGCTTTTGAGAAATTCTTTTCCTGGACGGTGGTAGTGAAATACCGAAGTTGACGAAGATCCATTTATGCTCCTTTCTATAGCTTTAAACTATAGATATATTTAATTTTTGTATTGGTAATTATATATTATCTCATCTATAATTTTTAAAAAAGATATTTCGGAATTTTTTAAATAAAGGAGAAATTATGTATACTAATCCGACTTCAAAATATTGGAATGGAAGAATTGATTCCCAATCTGACATGGACAGCTTCAGATACCACCAAAGAGTACGGTTGGCTCCGATATCGGAATTAGCCATCTCTTCCAATGCATCAAAGACCTTTGGGTTGATTGGCTTCAAATGTGATGAAGGCGTCAGAAGGAATAAAGGCAGGATTGGTGCTGCAGAGGGGCCTGATCATATTAGGCAATACTTGGCGAAATTACCCTGTCATTTACCGTCCCAAACCGAGCTGGTGGATGCTGGCGATGTAATATGTGAAAGTACGGAAATGGAGGCCGCCCAATTCGAACTGGGATCGGCTGTTGACCGGATATTGGAGACTAAAGCGATTCCTATCATACTTGGGGGAGGGCACGAAACCCTGTATGGCCATTATCTTGGGATTAGGAAATCCATTGGACCAAAAGCTAGATTGGGGATCATTAATATTGACGCGCACTTTGATATGAGGCCCTATGAAAAAGAAAGTTCATCAGGAACGATGTTTAAGCAGATTTTGGACGAAGACCAAAGTTGTGGATATTTATGTGTCGGAATTCAGAAGCAGGGGAATACAAAGGCACTTTTTGAAACCGCTGAGAGGAGTAAGGTAGACTACATATTGGAAGAAGATTTGTCATTGAACGAAATGGATGAAACAAAGCGGCGGATAGATGAATTCGTTAATAAAAATGACTACATTATGCTTACATTATGTACGGACGTCATTGATTCAGCATATGCACCTGGGGTGAGTGCTCCATCGCCGTTTGGACTGAATCCGAAATTGGTACGTGCGATTATTAGGCATATCGTATCGAATGAAAAAATCCTCTCCTTTGACATTTCGGAAGTGAATCCTTCGTTGGACGAAAATAATAAAACCGTAACATTGGCAGCACATTTAATAAATGAAGTTTTGCTGCATTTTAAATAATGAATGGATATGGAAGAGGGCAATTCCAATTTGGTCCTTCCAGCTTTCCTCAATGTTATCTCCATGCTCAATTATAAGTATTGAAACTAAGTCCTTTGGCAGCACCCAGGCTGTCCGTGAATCATTCATGGACAGTCTTTTTTACGCCTCCTTTACACGCGTTAATGGTCGGGGCCATTGCTTGACTCCCCGTTATAGGATTAACCATGGCTCTGCAAAGTTCACTACTGATACTTGTGGGTTTTTGGTTTATAATAACAACCATCTAGGGGGGATTTTTTATGAATGAATATAAAGTGACGGTCAGGAATGGCAGTACCTTGATCTTGTCGGAAATCATTAAAGCTGAAGATGAAAGAGAAGTCCTTGGAACTCTTTTGATTTCCAGCGAATTATTTAATCAACCATTTACCGACATCAGGATTTTAGAACGCTGATTTGTGCCTGTCCGTTCGATTTGTTACACTGTAATAAATTCTAATACGGTAGGCGATAGTATGTGTGGACGTTTTACCCTTTTCACTGACATTGAAGAAATAAAAGATCGGTTTGATATTCAGGGATCGTTTGATGGGGAATACCAATTCAGCTACAATATTGCTCCCTCCCAATCCGTTCTCTCCGTCATTAATGACGGGGCAAGGAATCGACTTGGATATCTTCGGTGGGGACTCATTCCTTTCTGGGCAAAAGACGAAAAAGTGGGCTGCAAAATGATCAATGCCAGAGCGGAAACCATTGCTGAGAAAGCAAGCTTCAGGAATGCGTATAAGAAGAAGAGATGCTTGATAATCGCTGACTCTTTTTATGAATGGAAGAAGACACCGGAAAGAAAAATACCGATGCGAATAAAACTGAAGAATCATGCTCCATTTGGAATGGCGGGTATCTGGGAATCCTGGAAATCTCCTGAAGGCGTCAGCGTCTATTCATGCTCCGTTATAACAACCGTTCCTAATGAGCTAATGACCAGCATTCATGATCGTATGCCTGTCATCCTTAAACCAGAAGATGAAAAAGAATGGTTGAGTCCAACAAATAATGATCCTGCATATCTGCAGCAGTATTTAAAGTCATTCGATTCGGAACAGATGGAAGCCTTTGAGGTATCGACTGATGTGAATTCGACCAAAAATAATTCATCTAACCTAATACAACAAATTTGCTGAGAGGTCATAAGACCTCTTTTTTATATGAATTCCGTCCCGATAAATGAAAAAAACTGATTAACCGCACATGTCAAGATTTCTTTATAAATAGTAAGGAGTGCATGTAAAATACTTTAAAATTAACCCTTGCGAAAATAGACAAAATGCTGTACTGTTATATTTGCTTTTCAAAACGACTTTCGATGTCACTTTCACAAACTCAGATGGTTTCAGCAAGTTTCCAGTGTGGTACTTTTCTGGAAGGCATCGTAATATTTGATAAATTATATAATGTAATCTTCTTATCAAGAGAGACGGAGGGACTGGCCCGAAGATGTCTCGGCAGCGGACTTAAATGGAGTGCTGTGCCAAATCCAGCAGGCTGATTTTTGCCTGAAAGATAAGGAGGGTGTTTTTTATAAATTAAAAGACCTCTTCTTGTTGTAAAATAGAAGGGGTCTTTTTTATGCCAGTTTTTTTGCTATAGCTCCAAGACTAGATAATTAGGTAGGTTCAAATTGGAGTTATTTGCGAAAGCTGTTAATAGAATAAGAGCTGTGACACCTGTCACGGGAAAAATAAAAAGAGGTGTACATCATGAGTGCAAACAATAAAGGGAATCCATGGGCATTGATCCCATTTGTCGTATTTTTAATTTTATTTATAGGGTCCGGAATCATCACTAAAGATTTTTATTCATTTCCGGTGATTGTTGCAATTTCAATTGCTTCGGCAGCTGCATTGGCAATGAATCGGAAAGAGACATTCAATCATAAGGTTGATATCTTCTGTAAAGGTGCCGGGGACGCCAATATTATGTTAATGGTTATCATTTTCCTTTTAGCTGGCGCTTTTGCCGAAGTTGCCAATGGCATGGGAGCAGTTGAATCAACAGTGAATCTTGCCTTAGCTGTTTTTCCGCAAAATCTATTAATGGTAGGGATATTCATTATTGCTTGTTTTATTTCTTTATCCATGGGGACAAGCATGGGAACGATTGTTGCATTGGCACCTATCGGGGTCGGGATTAGTGAGCAAACAGATATTTCGCTTGCCCTATCAATGGCGGCCGTTATTGGTGGTGCGATGTTTGGGGATAACCTTTCCTTCATTTCAGATACGACAATCGCTGCAGTTCGAACTCAGGGAACGAAAATGAAGGATAAGTTTAAGGTGAATTTTTTCATCGTTTTACCTGCGGCCATCATCACATGTGCCATCCTTGGAATTTTAACAATGGGTGAACAAGCTGACATCTCCCAACATTCTTATAATTGGGTGAAGATTCTTCCATATCTTTGCGTATTGATCACTGCATTGGCAGGAGTCAATGTGTTCCTGGTCCTTTCCATCGGAATCGTATTTGCCGGAATTATCGGCTTGGCTGATGGAAGTTATAAACCGTTGGGTGTCATTCAAAAAGTTGGAGAAGGAATGGCGGGAATGTATGAAATCTCCTTCCTTGCCATTTTAATTGCAGGTATGGTAGCTGTTATCAAACATAATGGTGGCATCGATTATCTACTCCACCTAGTGACCCGAAATAGCAAATCAAAAAAAGGGGCGGAATTCAGCATTGCAGGGCTTGTTGGTTTGACAAACCTTTCAACGGCAAATAACACGATTTCGATTATCATTGCCGGGCCACTTGCCAAAAATATCGCTGAAAAGTATGGGATTGATCCGCGTAAATCAGCGAGCTTGCTTGACATATTTGCATGTTGTATCCAAGGGTTGATACCATATGGAGCACAACTGCTTGTTGCAGCAGGGGTAGCAAAGATTTCTCCGATAAGCATCTTGCAGTATTCATATTACCCAATACTAATTGGATTTTGTGGCGTCATTGCCATCTTGATTGGTTTTCCACGGTTTCAGCCGGGAAATAATGGATCAAAGAACTAAAAGTTAAAACAAAGTTGATTGGAGCGGGTGTGCGAGACTCCTGCGGGAAAAGCGAGTCCAGGGGAGACCCCGCAGGCGCAAAGGCGCCGAGGAGGCTCCCGGACCGCCCGCGGAAAGCGAGTGCCTGGAGGGGAAATCAACGTTCAAATTGTACAAACCCCTAAAATTTCATCGAGTTTGTCTACAGTCTGAACACCCTGAATCATTGGATACAGGGTGTTTTTTGTATGGTAAATACATAAACATTATCAAGTTTTCTCCCATTTATATAGTATCAATCATTCTTCAATTTTTCTGCTTAATTCCGGTCCAAATTAATGATGGTTGTGTGTGCGACACCTGTCATGAATAGAGGACAACACCAACTAAACCGGAAAGGATAATTACATAGGCTGGGTGCCAGCGTAATTTCATTAGGGCAAATAACGATAATCCAAAAACGAGTAATAAGCTTATCGCATGCCAAGAAAAGTTCAGCGCTATCATATTATTGGAAAGTGCAAAGCTGATTGCTGCAAAGAGGATTAAACTAGTGACAATGGGTCTTAGTCCATAGAACATGGATTGAACAACTGGGTAATGATTCAATTTGCTGAAGAAGGTGGCTATAACGGTTACGAATATAATAGCAGGAAGTAAGATTCCGAAAGCAGATGATATGGCCCCTGCAAATCCAGCAGTAGAATAGCCAACAAGAATGGCACTATTGGCAGTGACAGGTCCTGGGGACATACCGGAAATCGCGATGATATCAGTAAATTGCTGAGTCGTCATCCATCCATGCTGTGAGACTTCCGATTCTATTACGGGAATCATGGCGTATCCGCCTCCAAACGATACAAAGCCGATAATAAAGAAGGTGCTAAACAACTCCCACAATTCCATCATTCCATCACACACTTTCTTGAAAATTAGTTAGACCCTTTTTTGATATACCTATATGCCAGCACCCATGAAAGGTTCGAAATCATTTTCTTCATTTCCTATATCCTTTCTGTCCAACTTGACATCGTAACCTAATTTTCTCTTAATGGAGATGGTCACAATACCAGCAAAAGCTCCTGCTAATATAACCATCACAGGGTGCAGAAAGAAAAGGACTGGAATTCCTACTATTAAAATACAGAAAGTTGTTTTGTCTACAACAGCCGTTTTTCCTATCTTGATAGCCGCATAGGCGATGATGGCTACTATGGAAGCTCTGATCGATATGAATGCGGATTCTACCTTCGGATTATCCTGAATGAAAAAATACAAAATGCCTAGGAGCAGAACAATTAAAAAGGTAGGTAATGAAACACCGATCATGGCTGCCATTGCCCCCTTCATTCCGGCAATTCGATGGCCGATAAAGGTGGCGGAGTTAATGGCGACAGCTCCCGGTACGGACTGAGATAAAGCAAAAACATCCGTAACTTCTTCGCTTTTCATCCATTTTCTTTTTTCGACCACTTCTTTTTCGATTAAGGGGATCATCGCAAACCCGCCTCCGAATGTGACAGGTGCTATTTTAAAAAAGGTCCAAAATAATTGGAATAGTGTTTTCCATTGTCCTTTCATTGACATCAGTCACTTCCTTTGCATGCTTTGTTTAATACTTATCATTAACATATCAAAGAAAAAGGGATGGGTAAATTGCAACAAAATCATCGGGTATAACAAAACGTTATACCCAGAAGATTTATCCGTTTTATAAAGAATGCCGCCAATAATTGAATAGCCTCAGAATGTATCACACTATTTTCATTTCACCATTTACCTAATGATGCTATCATTTTAATAAACTATCTAAAAACATGGAGGTCGTTTTCTTGAAATTGGAAAATCTGAAAATGTTTTGTTTAGTGGTGGATGAAGGAAGTTTAAGCCAGGCGGCGAGGTTAAGTTTCCTATCTCAGCCCGCTGTAACACGGCAGATCCATCAACTGGAAAATTATTATAACACTTTGTTATTCGACCGTGAGGAAGGAAGGCTGAGAGTTACAGAAGCAGGAAAGCTGTTATACCCTTTTGCAAAAGCCATAGTAAATGACTTCAACCATTCAAAAGAAGTGATTCAGCAATCGACGGGGAAGTACAATGCCAATCTAATAGTAGGGGCTTCCTTGACTATCGGCGAGTATTTGTTGCCGAGCTTGCTTGGGAGATTTAAAAAACAGCAGCCAGAAATAAAAGTGACATTGACGATAAAAAATACCCCCCGGGTTCTGGAGGATCTTTCAAACGATGTCATTGATTTGGCCTTGGTGGAAGGACTTGTGGAAAACACCGATTTTATTGTAGACAAGTTCGCCGAAGACGAATTGATATTGGTATGTCCATCCGACCACCCATGGAAAGACAGAAAAGAAATTCAGCTAGATGAATTGGGAAATGAAAGGATGATTTGGCGTGAATCCATTTCCGGAACACGGCTTATCGTAGAAAACATGCTAAGGGAGCATGGGGTTTTAGAAAAAATAGAAAGCTACATGGAGATTGGCAGTACACAAGCGATAAAAAGTGCGGTTGAAGCAGGACTTGGAATCAGCATTTTGCCAAGGTTGACAGTGGCCAGGGAATTGGAGCAAGGCTTTTTGCGGGAAGTGGATATTTCCAGAATAGATATGGCAAGAAATTTATGGCTAGTCAGGAAAAACAAGCGATTCAACAAAATAGGGGTGTCTAAATTTGTTGATTTTCTTCGATAAGGAGTGAAAAGCTACCTTCGTTTACCATTACAATTTGGCAGCGTTTTCAGTTTTGTGGGAAACGGTGTGGCCCCGGACGCCCTGCCTTGCAAAAGTCATAGCAAATTGAATATACGGCATTGCGTATTCATTAAAGCTCTTCCCTATCGGGAGGGGCATTTTGTATTTGGTTCTTCAGCCTTCGGTTAGACAAACAAAGGGATTGTTATTTTTATATAGGCCATTTTAAATAAGTAAAGAAGCTCGCCGAAGCATTAACTGAAAGCGGTAAACAGGAACTTGTATATTTCTTGCAGTCTCGAACGAAACCGATGTCGACTCCTATTCGTGCAATTGATGAAATCCAGGAACAAAAGCTTAAAGCTGGTCTTGTCTGCCCACATTGCGGCAGCCATTTTGTTGTGCGATTTGGTAAATTCGTTATCAAAACACGTGCTGGACAGGTGAAACAGCAGCGTTACCGCTGTAAAGCCTGCGATCAAACCTTTAACGACCTCACAAACACGCCTCTTCAACGCACCAGAAGACCACATCTTTAGGTTCGGTTCATCGAATGAATGATGGAGGGCTATTCGTTGAGAAAATGTGCCGAGCAATTAGATAATGAGGTGACGCATGTAACCTTGTTTGGCAGCATAAAATTCTTTCGTCATCGAATAAGAAAAATATGTTGGTCAAATCGTGCCCATTTACTGTGACCGACACGAATACCAAACTTCGTCTCTCTGCTTATTCTTGTTAAGCTAACGGGCAGTTTTGTTGAACAAGTTGTAAATTTAACATTTTAAAGTAAGAGCATTTCTTTGTAGTGAGAAGTGCTTTTTATTTTTGTCAAAATTAAAAGGATATTTCAATAACAATAATAATATAAATAAAAACAATATAATTTTACTGTAATACGATAAATAATATGCTAAAATCATGTTGTCATTAAATAAGTGAGGTGTTTTAAATGAATGTTAAACGAGGTTCAACCACTTTCTTAAAGGTAATTATTTTTCTGGCTGGAATTGCAGTGCTTGCTTTGTGTATCTGGTTGCCTGAGATAGCCGTTAGGGATGCAAGGGTACATCCAGATACGGCTTACTTCCTAATCCCCTTTTTAGTATGTGCATACGGATTCTGTATTGCGTTTTCTGTTGCGTTGTATCAAGCATATAAACTATTAACCTACATCGAAAAGAACGATGCTTTCTCTGAATTATCCCTTAAATCTTTGAAGATTATAAAGAAATGTGCTTTTACAGTCATTTTCCTCATTTTGTTAGGAATAGTAAGCTTAAGGGTGCTTGCTAAAGTTACAGGTAGTGATGATGCAGCGGGTCCTACATCATTATGTCTAATGGGTATTTTAGCAACAAGTATCATCGCAGCCACTGTGGACGCCCTTCAAAAGCCATTAAAAAATGCCCCAGATATGAAGTCAAAAAATGAATGATTAACGGATATGTAAGAATTTTGATTGTCAGCCAGGTGATTTTTGGAGTACAAAAGCGACGAAGACACTCAATAAAAACAGACACAACTAATTTATTTAACTACGGGGACGATAGCTCAATGAACCGCCTTTTCACCAAGGCGGTTTTCTTTTGGTCAAATATCAACATTAGAATTTAACATAGCCTTTATATAAATAAAATTGAAGTTACCATTAGAAATAGGAAATATACTTAAAGTCAAATTAATTATAAAATAAATTCATATTATTCTAAAAATTTCTAAAAAAATAGAAAGTTTACTGCTGCAACATTCGGAATAGATACATGATATCTACTTAGAAAGGGGTATGAAATGTCCAAAGTATCTTTTATTAAAGGAATTGTAACCGTTCCCATTGTTTTTGTTTTACTGGCAGGGTCTTCTGTTACAAAGGCTGCTTCAGATGAGCCGATGCCGGCCACAGATGCAACAATTTCAGCAAATAAGGCTTTTTATGAACAGTTGAATTTTAAAGATAAGGAAGATTTCAAGAATGCACATAAAGGATTCATTGCGCCTTTGAATATGAATCCAATTAAAAATTCAAAAGGTGACGTAGTTTGGGATAGTAATCGATATTCATTCATAAAAGAAGATCAGCCGGCAAGTCTTACTGTAAATCCAAGCTTGTGGCGGCAGGCTCAATTACAAAATATAACAGGCTTATTTAAAGTGGTAGATGGCGTTTATCAAGTTCGGGGCCAGGATTTATCAGTGCTTACCATTGTGGAAGGAAAAACAGGATTAATAGTTTTGGATACACTTTCTACAATTGAAACGGCAAAAGCAGCCATGGAGCTTTATTTTGAACATCGGCCCAAAAATCCAGTAAGTGCAATTGTTATTAGTCACAGTCATGCGGATCACTTTGGTGGTATGAAAGGCATTGCTCAATACGCTGAAAATCCAGCTAAGGTGCCGATTATTGTCCCAGCAGGTTTTAACGATGAAGCGCTAAGTGAAAACATTCTTTTAGGCAATATAATGTCTCGCCGTGCAGGTTATATGTTTGGAAATCTCTTACCCGCAAGTGAAAGGGGATTTGTTACTTCTGGTATTGGCCCAGGATTAAGTAACGGAACTTTTAGCTATTTACCTCCAACAATGGAAGTGAAGGATGATATTCAAACGGTGGAAATAGACGGAATTACATTTAAATTTTTATTGACGCCGGATTCGGAAGCTCCATCTGAAATGCATTATTATATCAATGATTACAAAACTTTAGTGGTAGCGGAAAACACCGGACACACGTTACATAATATTTATACATTAAGGGGAGCTAAAACCAGAGATACCCTAAAATGGGTGAAAGCACTTGATGAAACTGTTGATCTGTTTGGAAACGAAGATATAGATGCTATGGTAACGGCCCATACATGGCCCATATGGGGAAGGGACGATGTTCTGGAGCAGTTGGAAAGTCAGCGTGATTTGTACAAATATATTCATGACCAAACCATACGATTAGCGAATTTAGGACTTACACCTGATGAAATCGCGGAAGAGTTAAAGCTTCCTGAAAAGTTGGATAAAGTCTGGGCCAATCGGGGGTATTACGGAACATTGAAACACAACGTAAAAGCAGTGTACAACTTTTATTTAGGATATTTCAACGGTAATCCATCCGACTTGGATCCATTACCACAAGAGGAATCGGGCGCTAAATATGTACAGTATATGGGTGGGGAAAAGAAGGTCATTAAACAGGCAAAACTTGATTATAAAAGAGGGGAATATCGCTGGGTGGCTCAAGTCTTAAAGCATGTCGTCATGGCCAACCCGAAAAATACAGAAGCAAAAAATTTATTGGCTAAAGCTTATGAGCAATTAGGATACACAGCTGAATCTTCTGTGTGGCGTAATTTCTATCTTACCGGCGCAGACGAGTTAAGGAATGGTGTGGCAGACTCAAAGGGAAGTGGCGGAATGATGAATCTCGATACGCTGCTCAATATGCCAATGGATGATTTCCTGAAATTCTTGTCCATTAAATTAAACGGAATGAAAGCGGAAAATAAAAATATGACTTTCAATTTGATATTTACAGATTCGAAAACCAATTACACGATCGATTTGAATAATTCTGTATTGAACTTCAAAAAAGGGAAAATGGCGTCCAACCCTGATGCAGCATTAACATTAGATAGAATAACTTTCTATCAGATTGCTCTGGGACGTGAAGATTTATCCAAAATGGAAGCAGCCGGTAAAGTTGCCATTTCCGGTGATAAAAAACAGTTTGAAGATTTCCTGACTTTGCTGGATCAATTCCAACCTAAGGTTAATATCGTAACTCCGTGATAATCAAACACTTCATATTCTGAAACAAGGATGGATCGGTTACCCACGAGTCTACTTAGTAGTCTCGTGGGTTTGAATGTATTAATTAATCCTGAAGGCATCCTGTTTCGTTTTTAATTTTTTATAAAACGCTCCTAATAGTTACAGAACAAGTTTTGTAATTCGAAAGGAATTGTAAGCGCTTCCTGTGTGGCTGAGGTTTTGTGAAAATATAAAAAAATGGAGTGATGGGGAATGCAGTTATATGCAAGTAAGAAACGAAAAATATTGATTAGCGGCCTTTTATTTGTTGGAATGATTTTAAGTTTTTTTGATCGCGTTGCCATAAATGTCGGGATTATCCCTATTGCAGATGAGTTTCATCTCAATACGTCCCAGACAGGTATTTTAATTAGTATATTTTTTGTTAGCTACTCACTCATGCAACCGCTTGGTGGATGGATGACCGATAAGTATGGCGCCAGGGTCATGGTTACTGTTTCTTTGTTTAGTTGGTCCTTGTTCACTGTAATGACTGGGTTTGCTTGGTCATTCATGTCTTTATTATTCATCCGTTTTCTGTTTGGGTTAGGTGAAGGGCCTTTCTATCCTGCCAGTATGTCCACTATAAGAGATAACTTCCCGGAAGAAGAACGGGGCAGGGCAAATTCGTTTTTCCTGTCTGCCCAAAATATTGGCGGGATATTAGGTACTGCACTTGCAGCTTCCATGGTGGTGGCATTCGGTTGGCGGGGCATGTTTACCATTTCCGGAATTCTAGGGATATTAGCTTCTTTCGGAATTTGGTTCATTCTAAAGCCTCAAGGAAATCAAGAGGTTAAAAAAGACAAACCGAAACAAAAAAAGGTTGCTCTGAAACTGTTATTTAAAATCGAAAATATTTGGAAACTCATAACATTCAAGTTTATATCAAATATTATCAACTATGGTCTGATCACTTGGATGCCCATATATTTGGTTAAAGAAAAAGGGGTGGATTTAATAGCCGCAGGAGGTTTATTGGCAATCCCTTATATTTTTGGTTTCTTGATGTTTAATGTAAGCGGGTGGCTTCTGGATAAGCATATGGCTAACCGGGAGAAGTATCTTGCCGCTGCAGGCGCTTTATTATCTGCAATTTTTCTCTTTCTAATGTCTAACGCCACGTCTATAGCACTTATCATCACTTATCTCACTCTCAACTCCGTAGCACTGTCTTTCTTTGGAACGGTTCTTTATACGATCATCATAAAATACTCACCAAAGGAACTAACGGGCTCTGCCTCCGGACTCGTAACTTTTGCCGGTCAAATTGCAGGGGCGGTTTCTCCTTTAGCCCTCGGTTTGATAATCAGTTTGTTTAATGACTCCTATAATGCCGCTTTCCTGTTTTTGGTGATAATAGCGTTATTGGGAACGATTGTTGCCGTATCTATTAAAAATAATCAGGCAAAACCAGCTAAAGAATACGAAAAAACAACTACAGTTATATAAAACTGGCTTCTGCTTTTGAGGCGACAGTTAGAAGTGTCCTGAATCCACTTCTCTAAAATTGAAAGGGCCTTCTGTTCGAGGTATGATATTAGTAATAGGCTAGAAGGAGAATGAATCATGAATATTGAACAATTGGAATATATCATCAAGGTAGCCGAGGTTAACTCGATTTCCACGGCTTCAGAAAGCCTCCATATCTCCCAATCTGGAATCAGTATGGCCATTACGAGTTTGGAGAAGGAATTAGGTATAAAAATCTTCAAGCGGTCAAGGTTAGGAACCATACCTACAGAAGACGGAAAGGAAATCATCCAGAAAGCTCTTGAAGTATTAAACAAATTGGAAGAAATAAGAGACAGTGCTCAAATACATTCAGATACGATGGAAAAAGAGTTACGCCTATCATCAACACAAGGTTTATTTCTAACGGTTTTGCCTAAATCCTTGGCCTTATTTAAGAAGAAGTATCCCGAGGTGAAAATTGTCATTGAAGAAAAAGGGGGACAAGAGATAACCGAAGAAGTACTGAATGGTAAGATAGACATCGGGCTATTGAATATCCCAAAGGTTAAACCAAAAGAAATTGAGTTGGAATTTCAACCCTTGATGGAAGCTAAAGTGATTGTGATGGTCAGTAAGAACTCCCCTTTAGTGAACCGTAAAAGCATAACCCCAAAAGAGCTAATGGACCAAAATTTGGTCATTTACAATGGACCAAGAATGAAGTCGTTCATTAAAGGTTTTTTTGATCATTACGGTGAGATGAATATATTGTTTTTCACAAATAATACAGAGATCATCAAAAAAACCGTCGCTGAGGGATTGGCGATTGCCTTTTCTTATGATATTGGAATTAACAGCGACCCCTATTTCCTAAGCGGGGAACTTGTGGCCATTCCTTTGGTGGAGCTGGAAAATAATACAATGGAATTCGGTTACGTTCGCTCTAAGAAGCAGTATTTTTCAAAAGCTGCCAGGGAGTTTATTAAATGTCTCGATTTCTATACTACTCTTAAATATTAGTTTCCTATGATGATAGGGAACTAATATTTTTTTATTTACTTCAATATTTTTTATATTTATATCATATATCCTTATTTTACTTAAATATTATTTACATTTAAAATTAATGTTATAACATTTTAAACATTTAAAAAATTCAACGAAAATAAAAATCGAAAGGGGAAACTTATGGTAACGACCCAGGAAGAGAAATTAGAGGTACTACAAACAAAGTTGCAGGATTTCATCCAAAATGAATTGCTTCCATATGAACAGGAGCATGGATTGAACGCTGAAGAGGATATCCCGATGGAAGCGATACAATGGGCAAGGAAACGATCCAGAGAATTGGGGTTTTATGGTATTAACCTCCCTGAAACATATGGCGGACAAGATGTTAGTTTAAAAGGCTTATGCATGTTCAAGGAAGAATTGGCCCGTTCCGGAGCGGTTTTATGGGGGCAGGTTATCGGCGAGATTGGCGGGCCGCTAAGAATTGGCCAGATGTTGGAAAGTTTTACACCTGAGCAAATAGAAAATTATGTGATGCCCGTTGTGACGGGAGATGCGAGCTGCTGCTTTGCCCTTACAGAACCAAATGCTGGATCAGATGCCTTCGCTATCGAAACAACAGCCGTTAAAGACGGAAATGATTATATATTAAATGGAAAGAAACATTTTATCAGTGCGGCCCCCTATGCTGATTTCGCCATTGTCATAGCGAAAGAATCCGGGAAAGGAGAAAAAGAAAGAATCACTGCTTTCCTAGTTGATAAAAAAACATCCCAACATCCGGGGTTTGAACTAGGAGACATTCAAGTTCCCCTATCAGGAGAACGCATACATGCTGAATTGAATTTCAATCAATGTCGAGTGCCTGCCGCCAATATAATCGGAGAACCAGGAAAAGGTTTGCTGCTCGGATTGAAAAGAATAAACACAAATCGCGCTTCCCATGCCGCCGGCTTTATCGGAATGGCCCAACACCTTCTCGATTTATCTATTGAACATGCCAAAACGCGAGTCCAACATGGCCGGCCCATCGGTGACTTCCAGGCAATTCAGCATATGCTCGCAGATATGGCGACGGAAATCTACGCAGCAAGGTGCATGGTCTATGATGTGGTTGGAAAAATTGATCAAGGAAAAGAGGATCGAGCCGGCACGTCCATGGCTAAGCTGTTTGCTTCAGAAGTAAATTGCCGTGTGGCTGACAAGGCTGTCCAAATCTTTGGCTCCAAAGGCTTGGTAAAAGGGCATCCAGTAGAAAAAATGTACAGGAGTGCACGGATGTACCGTATTCTGAGCGGAACCTCAGAAATTCAAAAAAATACAATTGCCAAAGCATTATTAAAAGGGTAAAACCTTTTTCGGGGGAGGAAATATACATGCTGCATAAGTTGACATTTCAGTCACTGTTGAATAAAGGAATGAAACGATTCGGCGAACTGCCGGCTATTACCTTGTTGCCAGCCGGGGAAACGATAACCTACGACGAGTTATGGAAGAAAACAGAACTTATCACATCTTATCTACTTCGTTTAGGTGCAGGAAGGGGTGTCCGCATAGCGACCATCATTCCAAACAGTTTAGAAAGTGTGATGTTTGGTTTGGCCATCCAGCAATGTGGAGCAACCTTGGTGCCATTAAGTGAAAAACTGGGGAAAAGAGAAATACAATTCATTTTAAAGGAAGCAAAACCAGAAGTGGTCATAATAGCTACACAGACACACTTTGACACCTTCTTTGAGTATTTGGAAGAAATGAAGAAGGAAGATGTCCATGTTATTGGGCTCCCAGGCTTTCATATTAATTATCCGGAGGAGTTTGAACTGTTTAAATGGCCCGGCGAAATAAATAATCTAGACTTGCCATTAGCTGAAGAGGAAGACATTGCCCTTCTGTCATATACAGGCGGGACAACGGGTACACCCAAAGGCGTCATGCATTCCCAGAAAGGACTCGGCGCCGCCATACTTTCTGCAGCTATCGAAGACCCGCTGGATGACCGTGACCGGGTATTGCTAAGTACGCCCATTGTGCATTCAGCCGGTTCATTACTTTGGAGATCCCTTGTTTCGGGCGTCCATGTCTATGTGATGGGTTCATTCGACGCTGCAGCTTTCATACAGGCGATAAAGGAACATGAAATCACGACGACATTCATGGTACCGACCATGTTATACAGGCTCCTTGACCAGACAAAGAAGATGGAATATGATATGAGCTCCATGCGTAATATCTTTTACGGCGCGTCACCAATTTCTCAAAAGCGCCTTAAAGAAGCTTTTGAAGTATTCGGGCCTATCATGCGCCAGCAATACGGCATGACTGAGTGCAATATTGTCATTGCCAGACTATCGAAGAGCGCTCATGTATGGGCTTATCATAACAATTCGGAAATTCTGAAAAGCTGTGGGAAACCGTGCATTCTTACCGAAGTTCGACTGATTGATGAAGATGGAAATGATGTAAAACCAACCGAGCTTGGAGAAATTATCGTAAAATCACCAGCCATGATGGTAGGCTATTATCAAAGACCGGATCTTACCCAAGAATACATCCGTGATGGCTGGTTCTACACGGGGGATATTGGTAAATGGGATGAAAGCGGTTACCTTTATATTGTGGATAGGAAGAAAGATATGATCATTACGGGCGGGATGAACGTATATTCTTCAGAAGTTGAGCGAGTGGTGAACCAGCACCCTTCTGTTGCATTAAGCGCTTGCATAGGCGTTCCCCATCCAGATTGGGGAGAAGTAGTGTGTGTCGTGATAGCATTGCGAGAAGGATCGAACTGTACTAGTGAGGAATTAATTGATTTCTGCAAACAAAGAACCTCTAAGTATATGGTTCCTAAAATAGCCTATTTTCTTGATAAGTTCCCTTTAACGCCGATTGGAAAAATAGATAAAAAAGAATTAAGAAAGATGTTTTCACAAGGAATACCATCCATCTAGCAAAATTGAGACTTATAGCAAATTTAAGCTAGAGCAGAGGAATGCAAAAAAAAGCCTCGCACGTTAACCTGGGATCAGGACGTGTGAGGCTTTTTTTTGCTATATCCAAGATGTGTTTGGAATATGAATGGAATTAACGTTGCAGTGAATGTTAAATGAATAGAGGATAAAGATTATTATCTAAAGGAAATGATACTGAAATATCAATTCATGAATGAAAAAAATAGAGGGTTAGGATATAATATATTATTGTATTGGAGATTCATTGTGGAATTTCCTTTTTTTTACGGGCTTCTTTTGTTTATCTTCTCGATGCACGGGGAAATAAATTATAGTTGTATATGTTTTTATAATAATAATCAAAGTTAAGTAGAGGGGTTTGTTTTAATGGAATTCTTAGAAAAATTTATTAGTGAGGCTAATGGTGTGTTATGGTCTTCCATATTGATCATCATGTTGGTTGGATTGGGTCTTTATTTTAGCATCCGCACGAAGTTTGTCCAATTCAGAATGGTAGGGGAAATGTTCAGGCTTTTGGGAGAAGGTGCCACTGCGGATAAAAAAGGTGTAACATCCTTTCAGGCATTTTGCATAAGCACGGCATCGAGGGTAGGAACGGGTAACCTTGCAGGTGTTGCCATCGCGATCACGACGGGCGGACCTGGAGCCGTTTTCTGGATGTGGTTAATAGCACTGATCGGATCTGCTTCCGCATTCATTGAAAGTACACTTGCTCAAATCTATAAGGTCAAGGATGGGGATGCATTCCGCGGAGGTCCTGCGTATTATATGGAAAAAGCATTGAATGCCCGTTGGATGGGAATCACTTTCGCTGTGTTGATTTCGCTTACATTTGGACTAGCTTTCAACTCGGTACAAGCCAATACGATTACGAGCGCATTCAATGAATCGTTTGGGATTGAAAAGTGGGTTACGGCAATCATCTTGGCTATGGTCACGGCTGTCATCATTTTTGGCGGGATCAAAATGGTTGCAAAAGTCTCTGAAGTCATCGTTCCGATCATGGCAGGAGCCTATGTAATAGTGGCGTTGATTATCATCATCATGAACATTACCGAGTTACCTGGTGTTTTTGCTTTGATCTTTGAAAGTGCATTTGATGGAATAAAAGAAGTGGCTGGCGGAGTACTGGGAGCTGCCATGATGCAGGGAATCAAGCGCGGCCTATTTTCAAATGAAGCCGGGATGGGTAGTGCACCAAATGCTGGTGCCACGGCTGACGTCAGTCATCCCGTCAAGCAAGGTCTCATTCAGTCTCTAGGTGTTTTTGTCGATACGCTCATCATTTGCAGCTCGACAGCCTTCATCATTCTGTTTTCAGGTCTTTATACTTCTAAGGAAACGGATGGTATCGTCCTAACCCAAAATGCCCTCGGAACGGCATTGGGATCTTGGGCGGGTATTTTCCTTGCCATTATCGTACTGCTATTCGCCTTTAGTTCGATTGTTGGCAACTATTATTATGGAGAGTCGAACATCGGCTTCATCAATGAAAATAAGGTTTGGCTGAATGTCTATCGTATCGCAGTCGTAGGGATGGTGATATTCGGTTCGCTTGCATCACTGGATTTTGTTTGGGGACTGGCTGACTTGCTGATGGCCCTTATGGCCATTATCAACCTGATCGCCATAGCTTTACTTGGAAAGATTGCTTTTGCTGCACTGGCGGATTATCAAAAGCAAAAGAAAAGTGGGAAAAATCCAGTCTTCCATGTGAACAATATTGAAGGTTTGAAGAATGTGGAATGCTGGGGTGACCCATCCGATAATGTGGATGTGAAGAAGGAGGCATAAGCTCTCAGTAAGCTTACATGTTAAGTCCCTGAAAGGGGATTTTACTTGTAAGCTTTTTCTTTGCCTTTTTCCTCCTTTTTTAACATTATTGAATATTGCTTCGTTTTTTACACAAAATACCTTTGACTTTAATACTGTTGTCAAAATGTTTGGACATTTTAAAAAATAGGAGTGAATAAAATGGATAGCAAGCAATCAAAAAATGAATCTTCAGAAGTTGCCGGAAGAATATATGATGTCAGCGATTATAAACGGGAAGATCCTTTATCCTCTGGACTGGCCAGAACCCACGAACAAGTCTCGGATACTTATGCGGAAGGCGAAATAAAGGCAGTCATTGATGATGTAAACGGAAGAGATATTGAAATTGCAAAAGAAAGATCTAAAGAAGAAAGGTAATAAAATTTGTTTTTTTAGGAACAAGAATTATCGCCTGCTATTTTTTAGATATCGGTTTGATCCCCTAGCTTCTGATGAAGCAAGAGCTAGGGGAAATTAATTAATAAATTCTTTCTGTCTCCAACTTTTGAAGCAATTCTTCCTTCGTTCTTGGGAAAAGGTCCCTTTCTGCAGGGTTCCTTGATTGAAGAAGGGCTTGAAACATTTCAAATACCCACGGTTTCTCCAGATGTGCCTGCAGCAAAACGTCTTCTTCATGGAAAACTGAAATAGGGTTCCCTTGATATATGACCTTACCATCGTTCATGACAACAACTTCATCAGCCCATTGATAAGCTAAATTAACATCATGAGTTGATAGGATAATCGTTTTGTCAGGGTGGTGGATACTGTCCAGCAGAGCCATGATCTGTCTTGAGAAATAAGGATCCAATCCAGCGGTAGGTTCGTCCAAGAGCCAGACATCGGGCTCCATGGCGAGTATCCCTGCAATGGCGACACGTTTTTTTTGCCCAAGGCTCAAAAAATGGGTAGGTCTGTCTTTCAGTTCCGTTACTTCCGTTTGGGCCATTGCCCAATTTACTTTCTCTTGAACCTTAATTCTATCCCATCCTAAATTCATCGGTCCAAACGATATATCCTGTTGTACATTAGCGGAAAAGAGCTGAGAGTCGGGATCTTGAAAAACGATCCCGACTTGCTTTCGTAATGATAATAATGATTTACGGTCATATTTCATTTTTTTGCCCTTAAATCTGATTGTTCCTGCTGTAGGTTGTAAAAGACCATTTAAATGGAGGAATAAAGTCGATTTGCCGGCACCATTATTGCCTAATAATGCAATCTTTTTACCCTGTTGAATCGTTAGCGACAGATCGTTTAAAGCGAACGTTCCATCTGCGAATTGATGGGTGAGGCCTTCTATATGAAAAATATGCTCGTCCATTGTTGGGTTGCCTCCAATTTACAAATATCCATTAATAAAGATTAAGCTTCCTAATATTACTATCGCGATCAGCCAATTGCGTGAGGAATAGGTGTAAGTATCCTCGAGATAGAAAAGGTTCTCCTGATAGCCTCTTGCGTTCATGGCCATCGTCAATTGTCCAGAGCGCTGCAATACTCCTAAAAATAAAGACGAGATTAGTAATCCGAGAGATCGTATGCCTTTCCTTAATGAAACATACCCTAGCCGTGAAGCTTGTGCTTGATGAATGGCCAAAGCTGTATCTAAAAAAATAAAGATGAAGCGATAGGTCAATTCTATTAAATCAATCAATAAGGAAGGCACTTTAAGTTTTCGCAACACGGATAGGATGACGGTAATGGGTGTAGTTAAGGTAAGGAAATATAAACAGCTGATACTGCCGAATACAACAGTGATCAAATTGGACACTGTACCGACGCTGTCATCGCTGATGAATATTTGCCAGTTCCCGACCTTCCAGGACCACCACCATATATTCGATATCGAAGTAAATTCGCTTGTGAAAGAAAAAAGGATGGTAATTGTTCCAGATAGTATAAAAAATCCTGGCAATAGAAGTAATTTCAGATAATAGGAAAGCGGGATTTTTGCCGCAAAAATGATTAAAGCGCTCATCACCGTAAAAGTGATGAGCGAAACGGTCATATCCCTTACCGTTAACGAAAACAGCAAAAGGGAAAGTGCAAAAACCATCTTTTCCAACGGATGAACATCCTTTAGCCCATTGAAATAGGCATATTTATCAATGAGTAACATGCTTCGATTTTTCTGTCAATTCTTGTTTGGTTTGCTTATTCCTTTGTCTCATCACGCCAATGAAGTATCCAATGAAACCGGCTCCGATTGCAGCTTGAAGCGCAAATAATAAGCTTTCGGTTTCTGCACCTGGCGGCTCCCATATACTGTTGAACCATGGCTTGTATTCCGGATGGATCTTAGTGATGGCTTCCTCAGCTTCGCCGTCGGCACCGCCAAATTCCGTTCCTTGTTGGGTGATTAACGGTATGGTTGCAAGAATGACAACCAGGAAAAGCAGCAGTAGACTTTTTTTCATATTAACGGGCCTCCTTAGAAAAAACTCGCAGCAATTTCAATTCACCTAGATTGTATTTTTTCAAGAAATTCATTACGACGACTGTCAATAACCCCTCACTGATGGCCAAGGGAATTTGGGTCAGGGCAAAAATACCTGCAAATTTACTGAAAGAGGCCATGAACCCTCCTACCTCGGAAGGAAAAGCAAGAGCAAGTTGAAAGGAAGTGACCACATAGGTTCCTAAATCTCCAAAAGCAGCTGCCAAGAAAACGGCAAGTGAAAAAGACCACCCCAATTTAGTTGCGCCCTTGAAGACAAAGTAAGCAATGAACGGTCCGCAAACGGCCATGGAAAATGCATTGGCCCCTAATGTCGTCAATCCTCCGTGGGCCAGTAAAACAGCTTGAAATAACAGAACGATGGAGCCAACGACACTCATGGCCAATGGTCCGAATAATATGGAACCCAAACCAACTCCGGTAGGGTGTGAAGAACTTCCCGTAACGGAAGGAATCTTTAGGGCCGATAAAATAAATACAAATGCGCCCGATAGGCCAAGTATCATTTTTGTTTCTGGATTTTCCCTAACTTTGGACCTAATGGACCGGTAACCCAAGATTAAAAATGGAAACGTCACGGCCCACCAGAATATAGCCCATTCAATGGGTAAAAAGCCCTCCATGATATGCATGGCCATTGCCCGGTTCGGGATAAAAAGCAATAAGATGACAAAATAAATAATTTTCCAATTGGTTCTTTTCATTCTTTCTCCTTTCAATACTTTTAAATTTTTCTGATCAATCTTGAGAAGAAAAGCGGCGCCCAACATAAAAAGCACTTCTCTCAAAGGAAAGAAGTGCGTAATGAACAGGAATTTTGCAGCATGAAGCAATCATGGGCCATTCTGCCTGATCCGCACGCCCATCCTCGTAGGCTGAAACAGTTTCACGTTTCATGGCAGGTCTCCTGGCTTTGGTTCATCATCCCATTACATCCTTCCCATCTCATTTGACAGTGGATTAAAGTTAAAGTAATAGGACTTCCCTTTACAGTGGCGGGACCGCTCCGGATTTTCACCGGCTTCCCTTTTAAGTTGAATTCCGAGAAATTCAACACCATAAAACTTATGTAATTATTTTGAAAATTCTCGTATAGTGTACCATAAAGAAATAATTTCAGCTACACTATCTTTTTTTTTCGGGACGGATTTTGTTGCAAGGAAAGGATTTTAACTGGTTTTACACTATTAAACTTTTCTAAACAGTCGGAATAAACTATTGAATTTTGATAAAGTTGTTATATGATAGATTAAGTTAGTTAGAAATGTATAATAAAACCAAATATTTCATTTTAAAAGTGCCCTTGTGTGAATAAGCAAGGGATAATAGGGAAATCGGTGAAAATCCGATGCAGCCCCCGCTACTGTAAACGCTGATGAAATTGTCGATAGCCACTGGCATGATGCCGGGAAGGGACAAAGTAAAATGAAGCGTAAGCCAGGAAACCTGCTTTTAAAATTGCATGATACTTTTCGGAGGGAAAGGTAGAAGGACTATGACGATTTTGGAAGGATTTGGCATGTTTGCCTTTGGCTTCTCATTCATATAGTTTTTTTAAAACCTTGACTCTAATGTTAAGGTTTTTTATTTTGCCTTTTCCCTGAACTCAGGAGGAAGAAGATGACTACTTGGAACTTGATGGGTACAAATACGCATCTGTTGATTTGTAATGGGAGCAGCTGCATGAAAAAGGGCGGGGAAGAAGTAACCCAAGCGATTCGCGATGAAATTACTTCAAAGGGACTTGATTTGAAAATCCATACAACCAGGACACGCTGTAACGGAAGATGTAAGGATGCCTGCGTTGTGATTGCCTATCCCCAAGGAAACTGGTATCGAGTGGAAACGCCTGAATTCGGTCGGCAAATCGTCAGTAATATCGATGATGGTGAATTTGTTCCACAGATGATCTATCAATTCAATGATGGGGAAATGACCCCTAATCCAGATTTTCCTGCTCATACGGGTATTTCAAAGAACAAAGCGTAAAAGGAGATGTCTTAATGAGTACAAACGGTAAATTATTCGTCGTGGGCTTTGGGCCCGGGAATTTTGAACACATTACCAAACGTGCCGTCGAAGCCCTTCAAGAAAGTGACTACATCATTGGTTATAAAACTTATGTTGAACTCATTCAGGGATTGCTTACAGATCAAACGATCATTAGTACGGGGATGACTGAAGAAGTATCACGTGCACAGGAAGCAGTGAAACAAGCGGAGCTGGGAAAGAAAGTGGCGGTGATTTCCAGTGGGGATGCCGGAGTTTACGGGATGGCAGGGTTGGTTTATGAAGTATTGATTGAGAAAGGCTGGAAAGAAGAAACTGGAGTGGGCATTGAAGTCATTCCTGGCATTTCTGCAATCAACTCATGTGCGTCTTTACTCGGGGCACCAGTCATGCACGATTCGTGTACGATCAGCCTCAGTGATCATTTAACTCCTTGGGAACTGATCGCTAAAAGGGTTGAAGCAGCTGCAATGGCAGACTTTGTCATTGCACTTTATAATCCGCGCAGCGGCAGGCGGACCCGGCAAATTGTTGAAACACAGAAAATTCTCCTTCGCTACCGCTCGCCGGATACACCTGTCGGGTTGGTGAAAAGTGCTTATCGCGATAGGCAGGATATTGTCATAACCAATTTGCAGGATATGTTAAATCACGATATTGGAATGTTGACCACCGTCATTATCGGTAATTCATCCACCTTTTTATATGATGACAAAATCATCACACCAAGAGGCTATCAGAGAAAATATACTTTGAATTCGGAAAAGCAAACATTGAAGCCGCATCAGCGACTGCAAAAAGAAGCGGAACCGTGGGCATTAGATCAAGAGGCCTTAACCGAGTCCGCTGGAGGAGTTGGATTACTTACAAAAGCACCAGAAAAGAAGCCAGCTTCCTTTGAAATGGCAATGGAGGCCCTGTCAAGAGTCAAGGGTCAAACCGTTAAGCAATCCATTCAGCCGATTGTTCAGCAAAAAATGGAGTCGGTATTCGAACTTGCCGTTAGTCCAGGTGTGGCGAATAAACAATTCACTCCCAAACAAATGATGACACTTGCGGAAGTTGTTGGGGAAAAGGGAACGATGGAATACACGCCAAATCATAAAATCGTCTTAAAGATTCCGACAACGGATCCGGAAGTCATAACGGGGAAATTGCAATCAGCAAACTTTCTTTTGTCGCCGATTGGAGATGTACTGACATTAAAAGCCTGTGATTTCTGTGATGGTGAAAAAGCGGAATCCATTCCTTATGCGGACGAAATACACCGGGTGCTTGGCGGAATGAAAATGCCCAAGGAACTGAACATCGGTTTTAATGGGTGTGGGATGGCTTGTTATAGTGCTGTGATGGATGACATCGGGATTGTCTTCCGAAAAGGGAAGTTCGACTTATTTCTTGGAGCTAAACCGGTTGGAAGAACAGCCCATCCGGGTCAGCCGGTGGCGGAAGGCATTGAACCGGAACAGCTTGTTGAACTGATTACGGACATTGTCGGGGAGTATAAGCAAAATGCCCATCCAAATGAGCGGCTTTTTAAATACTTCAAACGTTCGAAAAAGATACAGAATTTTTCTTATCAGGACATCGCTCCCAAAATAAACATAGAGCCTGCGCCTTGTGAAGACTAATCAAGAGGGGGAAAGTAAATGAAAGCAGTTTTGTTCGTAGGACACGGAAGCCGGTTGGCTTCGGGAAATGAAGAAGTCCGTCATTTTATTAAGAATATGATTCCGGCAATGGACGAGCGTTTCATGGTGGAAACGTGCTTCTTGGAATTTGCGGCACCGAATATATCCGAAGGAATTGATAATTGTGTAAAACGAGGGGCTACTGAAGTTATCGTCATACCGATCATTTTGTTGCATGCAGGACATTCGAAATTACATATCCCAGCTGAAATAGAGGATGGGAAAACCAAGTATCCAGAAGTGAAATTCACATATGGCCAAACGATCGGGGTCCACCATGATGTATTGACGATCCTGACAGACCGTCTTGAGGAAGCGGGATTCGATACGACCTCTGAACATTCTGAGACAGCGATATTGCTAATTGGCCGAGGTGGCAGTGATGCTGATGCAAATAGTGATATATATAAAATTTCACGATTATTATGGGAAAAATTAAGCGTTAAATGGGTCGAAACAGCCTTCATGGGTGTAACGGACCCTCACGTTGATGAAGGTATTGAACGATGCATCCGATTAGGGGCAAAAAAAATAGTGATGCTGCCATATTTCCTCTTCACTGGGGTGTTGATGGAAAGAATGGAGGATATGCTGAAAGGCTATCAAGAGCAATATCATGATCGAGAATTCATTTTGGCAAAGTATTTTGGATATCATCCAACCTTACAGAACATTCTGCAAGAACGAGTAATCGAAGCCAGTGAAGGAAGGTCAAGCGGGGCGCGTGATTTGGAAAACTATCGTAAACATGTCGAGGAACATGGACATGCTCACCATCATCACCATCACGACCACGATCACGACCATGATCACCATCACGACCATGATACTCACCACGATCATGATGGGCAAGCGGTGGGGTCATCAAAATGATTTTGTTCTTGGCGGGTACAAGTGATGCAAGGGAATTAGCGATTGAGATGCAGCAGGCGGGGTTCAAGGTTTTGGCAACTGTTGTAACCGAATCGGCGGCTAAGAGTTTGCAAGATTCAGGGATTTCCACCCGGATTGGTCGATTATCTGCAGAAGATATGACATCTTTAATCTCTGCAAAAGGTTTTCAGGCTGTAGTCGATGCAAGTCACCCATTTGCCGAAGAAGCATCCAAAAACGCCCTTATCGGAGCAAAGGCAGCAAATGTTCCTTATATTCGTTATGAGCGTGAAAGTCAACGGTTTCAGAATGATAAATTGATAGTTGTCCGTGATTATGAGGAAGCTGCCAAGCTTGCCGCTGCAAAACGGGGAGTCATCATGCTCACGACCGGAAGTAAAACACTATCCGTGTTCGCAAAAGAATTGGTAGGGCTCGAGAATACCAGAGTCATAGCAAGAATGCTGCCACGCATGGACAATATGGAAAAATGTGCACAGTTGGGCATCGAACAAAAAAATATCGTTGCGATTCAAGGGCCGTTTTCCAAAGAATTGAATAAAGCTCTATATGAACAATATGGGGTCACATTGATGATAACGAAAGAAAGCGGCAAGGTCGGTGCGGTTGATGAGAAATTGGAAGCCGCGTTGGAATGTGGAATTGAGACAATCATGATATCTCGACCGGATGTTGACTATCAGAATGTTCATTCCAGTTTTGAACATGTCATTGCCGAGTTGAATAATCAGTTAAATGAAAAATAGGAGGAATGCAAGATGGATTTTAAAACGGATTTTAAACCACTAACGGTAGACCCTGACAAAATATATGATTATAGTTTTTCAATCATTGCTGAAGAAATGGGCAATCATGATTTTTCTGAAGATGAATGGAAGATCGTCCGCCGGGTCATTCATGCTTCAGCGGATTTTGAATTGGGAAGAAGTGTAATCATCCATCCAAATGCCATTCAAGCTGGTGTGGAAGCCATTCGCAAAGGCAGACATGTCATTGCGGATGTGCAAATGATCGAGAGCGGTACAGGCAAAAAACGATTTCAAAAACACGGCGGGGACGTTCATTGCTATATTTCGGATCCGGATGTGATGGTCGAGGCAAAACGTTTGAATACGACGAGGGCGATCATTTCGATGCAAAAAGCGGTAAAGGAAAATGAAGGGGGCATTTATGCGATTGGCAATGCACCTACCGCTTTACTAGAGCTCATTCGTCTTATTAAAGAGGGGATTGCAAAACCGGACTTAATCATTGGAATGCCTGTTGGATTTGTTTCTGCAGCAGAATCGAAAGAGGAACTGGCTAAGATCACAGAAGTGCCATTCATTACGAATATTGGCCGAAAAGGTGGAAGTACTGTCACTGTTGCAGCATTGAACGCGATTTCCCTTTTAGCTGATAGTTAAAAAACATGGAAAAGAAAGTGAAAAAAGACCCCTCACAAATGCGTCATGGATATACGACGGGAGCATGTTCGACAGCCGTGACCAAAGCTGCATTGACCGCTTTGATCACGGGGGATGCACTGGAGGAGGCAACCATTTCCTTGCCAATCGGCCGAGATGCCACTTTCACTATTGAGAAATATGAAATATCGGAAAATGCGGTTAGTGCAGAAACGATTAAAGATGCCGGAGATGATCCCGATGCCACACATTTGGCCCATATTATCTCTACTGTCAGCTGGTCGGATGCACCTGGGATTATATTGGATGGAGGGACCGGAGTTGGTCGTGTAACCAAACCTGGACTTCCCGTTCCAGTTGGAGAAGCGGCGATTAATCCTGTACCGCGCAAGATGATTTTAACCACTGTGCAACAAACACTGGAAGAATTTAAGATCAATAGAGGTGTGAAGGTCGTCATCTCCGTGCCAGCAGGTGAAGAAATAGCGAAAAAAACATTAAATGGCCGCTTGGGGATTGTAGGAGGAATTTCCATTTTGGGAACAAGGGGCACTGTCGTCCCTTTTTCCAGTTCCGCCTATATGGCAAGTATCGTCCAGGCTATCAGTGTCGCCAAAGCTAGCGGGTGTGAGCATCTTGTCTTAACGACTGGCGGGCGCAGTGAAAAGTATGCCATGGGCCTTCTCCAGGATTTACCTGAGGAAGCATTTATTGAAATGGGTGACTTTGTGGGCTTCTCACTTAAGCAATGTAAGAGGCAGGGAATTAAAAAGGTCTCACTGGTCGGCATGATGGGTAAATTCTCCAAAGTGGCCCAAGGTGTGATGATGGTGCATTCAAAAAGTGCCCCGGTCGACTTTGGTTTTCTATCGGAAATTGCCCAAAGCGTCGGAGCTGATGATGATCTTGTTCTTGAAATCAAGAATGCAAACACAGCGTCACAAGTCGGGGATATGATGTCAGCCATTAATAATTTTGACTTTTTTAATAAATTATGTGAATCCTGCTGTCACTCTGCCATTAACCAAGTGAAGGGTGGCATTGAAATGGAAACGGCGATTTATTCGTTGAAAGGACAATTATTGGGAAGGGCTGTTGGAATTGAGTCAATCGATGAAATTAATCGGGATAGGGGATAACGGTCAGGAAAGCTTACTGCCTCAATATGCCCAATGGATAGAAGAAAGTGAAGTGCTGGTCGGAGGTGAGCGGGTCTTATCCTTCTTTCCGAACTATTCTGGCAAAAAGATTATCATAAAGGGCGGTTTGAAAACAATTGTAGAACAACTGCAGGAGGAAACTCGCCCAACTGTGGTTTTAGCTTCCGGTGACCCAATGTTTTATGGAATGGGAGGTTATCTTTCCAGCAAAATCAACATGGAGGTTTACCCATATTTCAGTTCAATTCAGCTTGCTTTTGCAAAAATGGGGGAAAGCTGGCAAGATGCCTTCCTCGTTAGCATTCATGGACGCAGCATGAAAGGGCTGGCCCAAAGGATTGATGGGAAAGCGAAAGTTGCCTTGCTTACTGACAGCGAAAATAGCCCTAATCAGCTGGCTAAATATCTCCTTTCATTCGGAATGACGGAATACCGGGCATTTGTGGCTGAAAATCTTCAAGGGGAAACGGAAACATCAGGTTGGTATGAACTTGATGAAATGATGGAGCGGGAATTCTCCCCGTTGAACGTCGTCATTTTAAAACGGAAAACAGAAGGACCGAGTTGGTCATTAGGGATAGAAGATGAAGAATTTTCACTACGGAAGCCTGATAAAGGCCTCATTACCAAAAAGGAAATCCGGGTATTAAGCCTGCATGCATTGAAGCTAAAGAAAAACAGTATAGTTTGGGATGTTGGGACGTGTACGGGCTCAATGGCAATTGAAGCGGCCAAGCTTGCATCCGAAGGCCAAATTTTCGCAATTGAAAAAAATGAGCCTGATTTAGATAACTGTTATCAAAACCAACGTAAATTCCGTACCGATATAACGGCGATTCATGGTAAAGCCCCGCAGGGATTGGAAAATTTTCCTGATCCTGATGCGATCTTCATTGGCGGGACTGGCGGCGAAATGGGAGAGTTGATCAATACTTGCTGCAATCGGTTAAAAGAAGGCGGCAGGATCGTTCTGAATGCTGCGACGATTGAGAATCTTTACCGGGCTAATGAAGCATTTGCGGAAGCTGGTTTTCACACTTCCATCACGCATGCGCAAATCTCCAGAAGCAAGCCAATATTGGGAATGAACAGATTTGTACCGCTTAATCCGGTTTATATCATTACTGCACAACGAAAGGAAGACATGAATGAGTAATCTTGGTACATTATATGGCCTTGGCGTAGGCCCGGGCGATCCAGAGCTAATTACAGTAAAGGCATTTCGCGTGATTCAGGAATCTCCGGTCATTGCGTATCCCAAAAAAAGAAAAGGGAGTAAAAGCTACGCACATCGCATTGTTGAAGTTTACATTCGTCCTGAAGAAAAGGATATGCTGGGCCTTGTTTTTCCGATGACGAAAGATAAAGCCATTTTGGATCGGGAATGGAACGGAACGGTTGAAAAGGTTTGGCAAAAATTAAATGAAGGAAAAGATGTGGCTTTCGTAACGGAAGGCGATCCGCTTTTATATAGTACGTTCATACATATGATGAAATTGATGCAGGAGTTGCATCCCGAAGTCGAAATCAAGACAGTCCCGGGCATTTCTTCCTTTAATGGATCAGCGTCAAGGCTGGGCATCGCTTTGGCTGATGGTGATGATCATGTTGCGATAGTTCCTGCAAGGGATGACTATGAAGCGATGAAGAAGGCGATCGAAGACCATGATGCCGTTGTGTTCATCAAAGTGGCAAAGGTCATCGATTTAATGATTACCGTTTTAAAAGATTTGGACTTGCTTGAAAAGGCCTCGGTCGTAACCAAAGTCACTTCCGATGAAGAAGTGATTTGGAAAGTGAGTGAATTGGAAGGACTTGAACTAGAATACTTAACATTGATGGTGGTGAGAAAATGAAGATATATATTGTAGGTGCTGGCCCAGGTGACCCGGATTTGATTACTGTAAAAGGATTGAACATTCTCCAAACGGCTGATGTTATTTTATATACGGATTCATTAGTGAATGAAGAATTGATTGCTAAGGCAAAACCCGATGCCGAGGTGCTGAAAACGGCTGGAATGCATTTGGAGGAAATTGTTGGCATCATGGTTGAGCGTGTTAAAGAAGGAAAGATGGTTGCTAGAATTCATACTGGGGATCCTGCCATGTACGGTGCAATCATGGAACAAATTGTCCTATTGAAGAAAGAGGGTATCGGTTATGAGGTGATTCCTGGCGTGAGTTCGGTGTTCGCCTCAGCAGCGGCAATAGGAGCAGAGCTGACCATACCTGATTTAACCCAGACACTTATATTAACGAGGGCTGAAGGACGTACGCCTGTTCCGGAATTTGAGAAGTTACGTGATTTGGCAAGTCATCACTGTACGATTGCCCTTTTCTTGAGTGCGACCTTGACCAAAAAAATCGTTAAAGAACTCCAGGAAGCCGGTTGGAAGGATGATACACCGGTTGCAGTCATTCAAAGGGCAACATGGCCGGACCAAAAAATCGTCCGCACTACGCTAGTGAACTTAGATGATGATATGCGTCAAAATGGCATCCGCAAACATGCGATGATTTTGGCTGGATGGGCTTTGGACCCTGCCATCCATGATAAAGATGAATACCGTTCCAAACTATATGATGCGAGTTTTACCCACGGTTTCAGAAAAGGTGTTAAACCATGATCATTGAATTGAAAGAAGCGGAACTTGCTCCCATTAAACGGTCCCACACTTATGCGATCGTAGCGATTACAAAGCATGGTGTCGAGCTGGCGCGAAAATTACATACCGTTTTTTCGAATTCCGATCTATATTACATGAGCAAGTTTGAAAAAGGGGACGAAGAGCATAAACAGATCCAGCTTTTTTCGGGCAGTGTCCGTATGCTATTGCCAGCTTTATTCAAGGAATATAAGGGAATCATTTTAATTATTTCACTCGGGGCAGTCGTGAGGATGATTGCACCAATTTTGAAGGATAAGAAAACGGATCCAGGTGTCGTAGTCATTGATGATAAAGGGGAAAATGTTATCAGTGTACTGTCAGGGCATCTGGGAGGGGCAAATGAACTGACTAAGGAAGTTGCTGCAGCCCTTGATGCAAGAGCTATAATCACCACTGCTTCGGATGTACAAAAAACGATTCCTGTCGACTTATTCGGCCAGCGCTTCGGCTGGATTTGGGATTCCGCAGAAAAATTGACGCCAGTAAGTGCGTCCGTAGTAAATGAAGAGCATGTTGCCGTTGTACAGGAATCAGGTGAACGGAACTGGTGGTCTTATGATACGGCATTACCTGAACGAATTATCATATACCCATCCATTGAAGAAGCGCTTCAGGCAAAGCCGCAAGCAGCGCTGGTCGTGACTCACCGCATGCTTAAGCAGTCGGAAAAGAGAATCCTGGAAAATGGAATCGTATATCGTCCAAAGGTCATTGCTCTTGGTATCGGGTGCAATAGGGGAACGGCGGCGGCTGAAATTGAGCAGGTGATTGCAGAAACACTAGCCGATTTATCATTTTCATTAAAAAGCGTTAAGGCGATCTGTACAATTTCCTTAAAGAAAGACGAACTTGGCTTGATTGAAGTAGTTGAAAAATATGGCTGGGAATTCGTGCATTATGAACCGGAAGAGCTTAATCAAGCCAAAATCGAAGCGCCATCGGATACAGTATTTAAATACACGGGTGCATATGGTGTGAGTGAACCGGCTGTGAGGATCTATACTAAAGCTGAACAATTGGAGCTGGTTAAGAAAAAATCGGGGAACGTAACCATATCAGTTGGGATCATTCCTTTTTAAGAGGGAGAAAAAATATGAACGATAGAAGATTGGTAATTGCAGGTACCGGAAGCGGTGTCGGTAAAACGACATTGACCATCGGAATCATGGCAGCCCTCCAGAAGAAAGGCTATACCGTTCAAGGGTTCAAATGTGGTCCTGACTATATTGATCCTACTTATCATACAGCAGTTACAGGACGGGTTTCACGCAATCTTGACAGTTGGATGTTTGAACATGACACTGTTCGAGAAATTCTTAATAAAGCAGGTGCCGGGGCTGATATATCGATCATCGAAGGAGTCATGGGCTTCTTCGATGGCAAAAGTCCTTTAGCCAATACAGGATCGACGGCTGAAATCAGCATCATCACGCAAAGTCCTGTCCTGTTGGTAGTCAACTGTGCCAGCATGGCACGGAGTGCAGCTGCCATCGTAAAAGGATTTCAGGACTTTTCGACCGGCCCGAACATCATTGGGGTCATTGCCAATCAAGTGGGAAGTGCAGGTCATTACAAAATTGTCAAATCAGCCATTGAGCAAGAATGCGATGTACCGGTGCTCGGTTATATGAAGCGGGAATTGGATATTGATATTCCAAGCCGTCATTTAGGTTTAATTCCTGCTATTGAACGCGGGGAACTAAATCCGTTTTTCGATAAGCTCGCACAATTAGTCATGGAAACGATCGATATCGAGCAGTTGTACCGTTTGTCAAAGACAACCTCCGTTACCAGTGGAAACTCAAATATTTTTCAACCCAAAAATGAAAAGGACGTATGCATTGCCGTCGCAAAAGATGCAGCCTTCAATTTTTATTATCAGGAGAACCTTGAGCTGCTAGAAGCATATGGGGCGAACATCAAGTATTTTTCTCCATTAAAAGGGGATGAAGTACCATTGGATGCTGATGGTTTATATCTTGGAGGCGGTTTTCCTGAGGAATTTGCAGCTGAACTTTCCGGTAACGTGGAAGCTATCATATCCATCAGAAGCTCCATTGAAAAGGGGATGCCGACTCTTGCGGAATGTGGCGGTTTCATGTTTTTGAGCAAATCGATTGAAACAACTTCCGGAGAAACGCATCAGATGGCAGGAATGATACCGGGCCGGATTAAAATGCAGAAAAAGCTTGCAGCACTTGGGTATCGTGAAATCACAGGAACTCCAGGCAATTTTTTGATCAATGAAATGGAGCAGGCAAAAGGTCATGAATTCCACTACTCGACATTTGAAGCGGATGCTGATCTTACACATGCTTATGAATCCAAAGGCAGATTCGGTTCGAAACAAGAGGGGTGTGTATTGGGCAACCTTGTTGCGGGGTATACCCACTTTCATTTTGCTTCCAATCCAACACTTGCAAAGAACTGGATCAATGCTTGCTTAAAACAAAAAAACAGATCTGCCCATGAAACTATCAACTAGTAAAATGTATTTTTTGAAGCTTAAGAGGAGGCGCGAGCATGAAACCGGGAAAAGTTCATCTGGTCGGTGCGGGTCCCGGAGATCCGAAATTGATTACGGTATATGGACTGGAATGTATTCAAAAGGCGGATGTCATTGCATATGACAGGCTTGTCAATCCAGAACTATTAAACTATGCAAAAGAAGGTGCAGAACTGGTGTATTGCGGGAAATCACCAGGGAAACATCATCTCATTCAAAATGAAATACATGAACTTTTAGTGGAAAAAGCTTTACAGGGGAAAAACGTCACCCGTCTGAAGGGTGGAGATCCATTTGTCTTTGGGCGGGGCGGTGAGGAAGCGGAAATACTGGCTGCTAACGGGATTGAATATGATATCGTCCCAGGAATCACAGCGGGAATCGCAGCACCGGCTTATGCGGGCATCCCGGTGACCCACCGTGATCATGCTTCAAGTTATGCGATTGTGACAGGCCATGGCCGTGATTACAAGGGGCAGGATAACCTGAATTGGCAGGCATTGGCTCAAGGGATCGATACCATTGCCTTTTATATGGGAATAGGTAATATGCCGTTCATCTGTGAAAAATTGATAGAGCATGGCAGGGGCGGCAATACGCCAGTGGCTGTCATTGAATGGGGCACGACTGATAAACAAAGGACGATTACCGGTACTTTGAATTCGATTTCTTTGAAGGCTATAAAAGAAGAAATTCAAAATCCGTCAATCTTTCTAGTAGGGGATGTCGTCCAATTAAGAGAAAAAATCCAATGGTTTGAAAGAGTGATTGAATCAGAGTCCATTAAGGAAAGGAATGAGTTGGAATGTCCATCATTCAAGAATTGAAGGAACGCCGGGCAATAAGGAATTACGAAGAAAAAGAAGTGGAAGACGAAAAAATCAGGCAGTTATTGGAAGCGGCTACCTATGCCCCTAACGACCGATTGCGTGAACCTTGGAGTTTTTATGTTATCAAGGGGGAAGCGAAGCACCGTTATGAAAGATTGGCAGAAAGGTATTTACATGAACGCTTTCCGACCAAACCAAAATTGATTGACAGCTCACTGGAAGTTGTAAAGACGACACCGCTTATCATTGTCGTGACTTCCGATATTTTGCCTGATGATCCAGATTCATCCGAAGACAATGTATTCGCTTCTTGTTGTGCCGTCCATTCGATGTGGCTTGCCGCAAAAGAACTTGGTCTCGGGTTCGTTTGGCGCACTAGAGGAGTGGGTCTAGTCAGGGATGAACGCCTGCACGAATTTATCGGTTCACCGGAAAACAAAAAAGTGATCGGCACCATTTTTGTCGGTTATCCTAAAGGCGATCAACCGGTTCCTGCTACTAAAAGGACTTCATACATAGAAAAAACAGTTTGGCTATGAAGGTAGGTGAGTGAGTGGCACGCAGAGGATTAATGCTTATTTATACAGGAAACGGGAAAGGGAAGACGACTGCCTCATTAGGGGTGACTTTGAGGGCAATCGGCAGAGGAATGAATGTCAAATACCTTCAGTTCATAAAATCTCCAGAGCGTACTTATGGGGAAGCATTGGCTTTGAGAAAATTAGGAGTTGAAATGGAGCAGCTAGGTATTGGTTTTACATGGACCAAAACACCAGAAGAGCATCGCAACGCCTTATCGTTAGCATGGGAAAAGGCGAAACTGGCACTTACTGATCCGGATATTGATTTACTTGTTTTGGATGAGTTGAACAATGCGTTAGCGATTTCCAAATTCCCGATTGAAGATGTCTTGCCATTGGCTGAAATCATCGATGCAATTCGAAATCGTCCCGCTCATATGCATATAGTCATTACCGGCAGGGATGCAAGGCCAGAGCTTATGGAAATGGCCGATTTGGTTTCAACGATTGAGGCGACCAAGCATTATTATGACGAGGGCATCGGCGCTGTCAAAGGATTAGAGTTTTAAGGGGGTGAGCGTAATGAAGGCACGATCCATCATGATACAAGGGACGTCGTCTGATGTAGGGAAAAGTTTGATTTGTACGGCATTTTGCCGGGTATTTTCCAATAAAGGATTACGTGTCGTCCCATTCAAATCACAAAACATGGCTTTGAATTCTTATGTAACCTTGGATGGCGGTGAAATCGGACGGGCTCAGGGAGTACAGGCGGAAGCAGCACGGATCACGGCAACGACCGATATGAATCCGATATTACTGAAACCGAAGCAGGATATGGTTTCGGAAGTCATCGTGCACGGAAAGCATTTCCTTGATATGAATGCAAAAAGCTATCGGTCCCAATTTGTCCAGGAAGCCATGCCCATCATCCGTAAATCGGTCGAAAAACTTCAAGAAGACTATGACATCATCGTACTCGAAGGGGCAGGAAGTCCGGCTGAAATTAACCTGAAGGACCGGGATATAGCGAATATGCGAATGGCTAAACTCACGGATGCGGCTGTCATTTTGGTGGCCGATATTGATCGTGGTGGAGTATTTGCGTCCATCATCGGCACACTTGCTTTATTGGATCAAGATGAACGAGATAGTGTAAAGGGGATCATCATCAATAAATTTCGTGGCATGCGTGAATTGTTGGACGATGGCATTGAATGGGTGGAAAAGGAAACCGGGATTCCGGTTCTCGGGGTGCTGCCCTATCTTGACGTGAATATTGAAGCGGAAGATTCACTTGCCCTCTCTTCCCTACGTTTTAAAAAACCTAAAAAGGCTGAGTTTCCGATAGATGTAGCCGTCTTGAGATTTCCGCGGATCTCCAACTTTACAGATGTGGATCCTTTTTTTGATGAACCCGGAGTAGGTGTCCGCCTGGTAAGCAGTGTCCATGAGTTAGGTAATCCCGATCTGCTTATTTTGCCTGGTACAAAAAACACGATGGAAGATTTAGAGTGGTTGAATCGTATGGGGTTGGATCGGGCCATCAATGAACTGCGGAAACAAGGAACGATGATATTTGGCATATGCGGCGGTTTTCAAATGCTAGGGACTAAACTTTTCGATCCTGACGCGGTCGAAGGTGACGGTGAGAACGCAGATGGGCTCTCGCTTCTTCCGGTGGAAACCGTATTTCAAGCAGAAAAGAAAACGGTACAAATGGAAGGTGTCCTTTCTGCCGGGATAATGGAAGGTCAAATGAATCTTAACGGTTTCGAAATACATTTAGGCAGAACGACATTGAAGTCGCAAGTAAGGCCCTTTCTTTTATTGAAGGATGGAAGAGAGGATGGAGCCATTTCCAATGACAACAAGGTAATGGGAACATATCTTCATGGGATATTCCATAATCGCCTGTTCACTAGATTACTAGTTAACCAAATTCGACGGAACAAGGGGTTGGAAGAAGTGAAGGAAAACGTCCAAAGCGACTCGGAGCGCAGGGAGGAAGCGTACAATCTCTTGGCATCCCATTTGGAGGAAAACATTGATATGGATACCATCTATCAATGGCTGCAGTTGGAAACTGCAGAAAGTTGAAAAGGTCATTAGGGTAATGTGATCAATGCACTTTTACCTTTAAAAAAGATCATTTTAGAGCGATAATTCCTTTTATTTAGCCATTTTAAGTGACAGAGGCATACAAGATATGTTATGTTGTCTACTCTACATACTTTATACAAAATAAAAGGATGAGGTGTTCATATGAATAAAACAGAATTAGTGAGCAGTGTTGCAGCACAAGCTGAACTGACAAAAGACGACGCAAAAAAAGTAGTGGACGCATTGTTTGAAACAATCACGGCTACACTTGCTAAAGAAGAAAAAATCCAATTAGTTGGTTTTGGTACATTTGAAGTGCGTGACCGCGCTGCCCGTACAGGAAGAAACCCGCAAACTGGCGAAGAAATACAAATTGCAGCTAGTAAAGTTCCCGCTTTTAAAGCAGGTAAGGAATTAAAAGAAGCTGTAAAATAAAAAAGTAAACAAAAAAACCTGGCGATGCGATATTCGCCAGGTTTTTTTGTTTACTGTCATGCGCTTCGAAGAACAGTAAAAGACAGTCATTTTTATTTATTTGTGCCATAATCTAACGGAGGAATTTAGGGAGTTCTCATGATCAACAATGAAAGAAGCCCACTTCATGAAGCAGTGATGGAATGTAACATAAATGAAAAAAAATTATAGTACTTATTAGTAAGGTTTATACTGTGACTATGTTAGGCTAAGTAATAACAAGTTTTAAAACCATAATAAAAGAGGTGAAAGATATGCTGAAGAAAATAATGAAAAAAATCAAACAGCTTTCCCAAGGCAGCAGTGAGCGAAGACATGGTCATTATCGCCGAGGCAGCAGCAGCAGCAGCCGAGGCTACAAAAGGTATCCCATGAGTGGAAGTGACCGATACAAGAGAAAAGGGCGCGGCAGTAGCAGCTAATTCAATTTCTTTGACTTCAATGCAGCCTGCAGGTCCATTGAGATTTCTTTAATATCTGAATAAGGTTCTTGGATGCTTAATAACCTTTTCAGTAAATGCACGGTTTCTTTTTCTAACGAAAGCTCTTCTGTCCAAGGAAGAGTCTTTTTACTTTTGGAGGCGTAAGTCGTATAAAGTGCATATAGAAGTATTTCCCCCAAGTCGTAAAAATCCTGCCTTTTCAGCTGCAACATGGATTCTTTAGTAAAATCGGCCGAATTGATTTTTTTAGACAAACCAAAGTCTATCAAAATGGGCTGATTGTTCTTTAGTAAAATATTTGGTATACGTAAATCTTGATGGGAAATGTCATGGTCATGTAGATAAGATACTAAAACGACCAGCTCATCCAGAAAAAATAGAGACTCTTTCTCATTGAATGTTATATGATTCAAGAAAATATGGTCTTCCAAATTATCTCCTTCTATGAAATCCATCACAAAATAAACATTTCCCTCATGTGAAAATTTCTCGTGAAATTTGGGGATGTTTTTGTGGTTTAACATTCGTAAAATGGAAATTTCATTTTCAAACTGCTTCAGCTCTTTTTTGCTGCGGCGTTTACTTTTCCGGAGTTGCTTGATCACTATATTTTCTTTTTTTTTCAAATCATTGCAAAGATAAATAATACCGTAGCTTCCTGTTCCGATTACAGCTTTTACCTCGTAACGGTAATTCAAAACCACTCCTTTTTTTAAAGGTATATCCACGAAAAATTGGTAGAACTTTCTAAATGTACGCAAAATTGAAACTTTCCTCACCACTTTCATCTATTCAAGTCAAGAACAAAAAAGTCCGTTATTAATTAAGCTGGAAATATGAATGAACATGGATAGTTTAACACTGATTTTTGATAATGCGGTAATGAAAGTCATTTCTTCGGGGAATTCTTTTGATAGTTCACAATTATAAATTTTTCCTGTAATTTCACATTATGAAATTATATGGTTTTTAAAAATATTAAGTTTACTATAATGAATTCATAATAAAAGAGTAGGAGGTGATGAGGTGGATGGGCGCGAGTTGAGAATTTGGGAAATCCCTAACCGGCGTCACAATAGTGAGCTGGTTTGATGGAAAGTTCAAAAGGGGATTACTGTGAATTCTTTTCCTTCGGTTTCCTTGGATCCACCGCTTGCTTTAGTATTCATAAAGAAGCAAAAGCCTGCACTAGCATGAAAGATAAATCTTTTACCATTAATATTTTGTCGGATGAACAGGAAGCCATTGCATGGCAATTTGCGGGCAGCAAATAGGAAACGCTTAAAACCGACTGGGATAACAAGGGAATTTCGCCAAAAATAAATGGAAGTGTTGCCTGGATGGAATGCAAACCATGAGGAGAGTATGATGCTGGTGATCATGTATTGTTCATAGGTGAAATCCAGGAGTTACATTCCGAATATTTGGAAGCGCTTACTTTTTTATCGAGGGAAAATGGGCTCTGCTAAACAGTTTGTAAAAAGTACTTAACAAACCGATGCAAGTAGCCGTCAATGCGGTTAACAAGTAATTTTAATAGTTGAATAAGGAGGGGGGCCGTCATGGGCAGTCCGGATACGGCCTTTAATCCAGTTTATCTTTCAATCTTATATCGGGAATAGGACAAATTGGCGGATCGTTAATTGGAGGGTACTTAGTTGGGAAAATAGGCCATAGAAGAGTACTTTTATCCCTCTGTGCAATGGGTACTGATTGTTTTGTCATATTAGGTTTGACCTCAAATGCAGCATTCTGATCGCTTTTGGAGGTGCCTGTACAGTAGGCACGATGAATTTGGCCAATACGTATATATCCGAGTATTATCCCCGGGAGATAAGGTCCACCGGGATAGTTGGGCCTTGGATTTTGGTAGAATTGGCGCGATTGTTGCCCCGACATTAATAGGATTACTGCTGGCTGCAAACTATTCACCACAAAATGCATTCATGGCCTTCACTGTTCCGAGCATAATGGCTGCCTCGGCGTTATGTGAAAGAGAAGTATGGCAGCTATGATATACTACAGATCGAGCAAAATATTAAAACTAAAAGCAACATCGAATGTATAATATTGTTTTTTAGAGAATAAAAGAATTCACGAGTAAAGTAGCTAAACTCACGAGTAAAGCCGCAAAAATCCCAAGAAAAATCAATTTCACGAGTAAGTAGCTGAATTCACGAGTAAAACAGTAGAATTCACGAGGAAATTACGTAATGAAACCCATTGATTAAAGTGCCGTTAAACTGCCGGGTAACTGGTGTATATGCAAGATTGAAAGGTTAGTAACCCTAAATCATTAAGTTGAAAACTTTTTCTAATACGTTTGACAATTGGATTTATCGTGTTAATATAAAGGCAAATGAAATTTAATATACAATTTGTACCACTAGGGGTGCTTTATAGGTGAAAGTTGATTTTTACCGCAGAAGCTGAGATTAAAGTATGACTTTAAGACCCTTAGAACCTGATCTGGTTTATACCAGCGTAGGGAAGTGGGGTCTGGAACAATACGTTTCTGTATTATTTCAAGTACAACCACTTTCTTTACGTTTAAGAAAGTGGTTTTTTGTTTGCAAAAAAAGGGGTGATAAAAGTTTTTTTCCGTAACATTCATTCAAAAAATATAATTTGGAGGTAATGGTCATGAAGTTTTCAGAGGAAATTCGTCAGGAAGTGGATCACATTTGGGAAGCTAGCTTTAATCACCCGTTTGTTGCAGGAATAGGAGATGGCACATTGCCATTGGAGTGTTTCCGTTTCTATGTTATGCAAGATTCCTATTATTTATCTCATTTTGCTAGGGTTCAAGCTTTAGGAGCAGTTAAAGCTACTGATTTACATACAACAAGCAGGCTTGCCGGCCATGCACAAGGAACATATGAAGCGGAGTTGAAGCTTCATGAGAATTTTTCTGAGAGATTAGGGATCACAAAAGAAGAACGGGATAATTTCAAACCAGCCCCGACCGCTTATGCTTATACTTCCCATATGTATCGTGCGGCTTATTCGGGACATTTAGGAGATGTTATTGCAGCTATCTTGCCGTGTTACTGGCTTTATTATGAAATAGGTGAAAAGCTGCAAGGGTGCATGCCGGAGGAGCCGATTTATCAAGAATGGATAGCGGCTTACGGAGGGGAGTGGTTCCGCACTTTGGTGGAAGAACAAATTGCGAGGCTTGATGAGATTGCTGAAAAAGTGACAGACGAAGATAAGGAAAGAATGAAAGAGCATTTTATCCTCAGCAGCCAATATGAATACTCATTTTGGGAAATGGCTTATCGTTTAGAGACATGGCCTGTGCATAAGGAAACACTAGAAGTATAAAGGGGAATGAAACAATGAAAAAAGGTTTGAAATTAACGGACATATTGGTCACGATCGTGATTGCGGTAGCATTTGGAATCGTTTATATCCTTTGGGGTTCGATTTATTATTCCGTTAAACCGTTAGGATTACATCTGGATCAACTTATTTATGGAATGTGGTTTATAGCTGGCCCCGTCGCCTTTTTAATTTTACGGAAACCGGGTGTGGCACTTTTAGCGGAGATAGCTGCAGCTTCCGGGGAGTTCTTCCTTGGTTCACCATGGGGGCTGACCGTACTGTTATATGGGGTGGTACAAGGTTTGTTCGCGGAACTGGTGTTCATGGCTTTCAAATATAAAAAATTCAATATGCCGGTGGCCGTTTTAGCTGCGATAGCTTCCTGCCTGGCATCAGTTATTATGGATTTTGCATACGGGGAAATAGGTGCGCTTTCAACTTGGAATCTATCGTTATTCATGATAGCGAGGTTTGTGGGTTCCATATTCTTTGCAGGTGTGACCGCTTATTATCTAGTTAAAGTCCTGGAAGCAACAGGAGTAACAAATCTTGTGCGTCCGGTTTCAAATAAAGATTATGCAGAACTGGATCAAAAGTAGAGGTTGAGGGCCATGGAACCAATCGTTTCTGTTGAAAAGTTAAGAATGAAATATCCCGGTGATGAATCTTTGATATTCAAGGACCTATCATTAACGTTTGATCAAGGAGAAAAAGTGCTATTGTTGGGGCCATCAGGTTGTGGTAAGTCGACCCTTTTACAAGTGTTAAGCGGATTGATTCCGAATTCCATCGAAGTACCGATGAAAGCGGAAAAATTGAAATGCCCTTCTTCGTGGGGGTATGTTTTTCAAGATCCTGATAGTCAGTTTTGCATGCCATTTGCCGATGAGGAAATTGCCTTCGTCCTTGAGAATCTTTCCGTCCCTAAAGAAGAAATGAAAGAGAAGATTCAAAATCATTTCCTTAAAGTAGGTTTGAACTTGGGCCATACAAGTATTGAAACATTATCAGGCGGGATGAAACAGCGTCTGGCAATCGCTTCAGTATTGGCCCTTGAACCAGAAGTGATATTTTTAGATGAGCCAACCGCCATGCTTGATCCGGAAGGAACGAAAGAAATCTGGGAATTGCTGAAGGAAGTCGGACGAGACAAAACGGTTATTATCGTCGAGCATAAAATTGACCATGTTTTAGAATTCATCGAACGAATCGTGCTTTTTAACGATGATGGTCAAATCATAGCTGATGGTCCAAGAGACACCATTCTTTCACTATATAAAAATGAAATGAAGGAATCTGGAATTTGGTTTCCAGGTGTTTGGGGTGAATATATACAGAATTATGCACCGATTCGGGAACACCCATTTACAGATGATTCACCTCTTATGAATGTGCAAGGCTTTAGCGGTTTTCGGAATAAAGAGGAAAAAATCAAGGTTGACGAGCTGAAGGTCCATTCAGGTGAATGGATTGTAATCAGGGGTGAAAATGGCGCGGGGAAGAGTACACTTTTGCATGCACTGATGCAGTTCATAAAAACGAATGGTAAGTATGAATTATTGGGAACACCGATTAAAAAGGTGAAAAATCCAACGGATCATATGACGTTTGTCTTTCAAAATCCTGAGTTTCAGTTCGTTGCAAATACTGTATACGAAGAGATTGCTTATTCATTGCGAATTGATAAAAGGCCGCAACAAGAAATAGATGAGAGAGTCCGCTCATTGCTTAAAGTGTTCCGCCTGGAGGCACATCGGGATAAACACCCGTTTCAATTATCAATGGGTCAAAAGCGTCGCTTAAGCGTAGCCGCCTCAATCGTAATAGACAAAAAAATCATTCTCCTGGATGAGCCAACCTTTGGCCAAGATTCGAAAAATACCTTTGCATTACTGGAATGGTTTGAGGAATATCGAAGGCGTGGAATAACAGTGATCATGGTAACTCATGATGATCATATTTCAAAAAACTTTGCAACCAGGATCTGGACGGTTAAGGATGGAAACGTAATAAGTGATGAAAACATTGTGCAATCAGGATTTGTGGAGACCAAAGTTAAAAGGAGTGTCATGTAGATGAATGATTCAAATGCAGAAACATGGCTATATAGAATTAATCCAAGCCTTAAACTTGGTGTACTGATTGTGTTATGCATCGTGGCGTTATTCATTCATGACCTGAATTATATGTTGAATATCACCATTGGCGTATTACTTTTATTTTTGTTTTTTACCGGGCATTCGATAAAACGCATCTTACTTTTGTCGATTCCCTTTTGTTTCATTTTTATATCCACCTCTTCTGCAATGATATTATTCGGGCAAGGTGAGACGCTTTGGTTTGAGTGGGGCCTTATATCGATTACTGAAGAAAGTTTCATGAGGGGATTACTGGTAGGCTTTCGAGCTTTGTTCTTTGCGGTTCTTGGCTTAACTTTTTCCTTAACTACGAGGCCAGTGAACTTGTTTTATTCGTTAATGCAGCAAGTTAAGCTTAAACCGAAATATGCCTATAGTTTCATGGCGGCATTAAGGCTGATTCCCATCATGATGGAGGAGTTCCAAACGATACGAAACGCGATGAAGGTACGCGGCTTCGAAAGGGGAAAAGGGATAAAAGCGTTATATTTTAAAATGAAAGCCTATTCCATCCCGTTGTTATCCGGAAGCATAAGACGTGCTCACCGAATCGCGGTTGCGATGGAAGCAAAGCGATTTACAGACACACGAGAACGAACATTCTATTATGAGTTTGGGTTTTCAAAAAAGGACCATGGTTTCATTTTGTATTTTATCATCCTGTTGTTGGCCGGCTTTTATCTGTCGATTCAATTCCCGTTAGTTTCTATTTGATTTTATGAGATTGTAACTTTACTTGTTAGGAGTCCTTAGTATGAATGCACATGAATTGCATATTATTTCTACTGGGAAACAGCCAATTGAAAAGTTTGTGGAAATCGCTTCAAACATTCAGGAACATGTTGATTTCTTTTATCTAAGGGAAAAGCATATGAGTGCATCGGAACTTTATCGAGCAGTGACCCTGCTACATGATAATAAGATCCCGCTTTCTAAGATCATCATTAATGATCGGGTGGATGTAGCTTGGGTACACAAAGTATTTGGTGTGCAATTGGCTTTTCATAGTTTAGATGCGGGAGTTGTAAAAGGAGCTTTTCCAGGGATGAATGTTGGCTGTTCGATCCATTCCATGGATGAAGCGAATGCCGCATTCAGCAAAGGGGCCGATTACGCGATATATGGACATGTTTTTGAAACGGATTCAAAAATCGGCCTTCCTCCTAGGGGAGTTGAGGAGCTTCATGCAATCTCAAGAAATGTCAATCTTCCGATAATTGCGATAGGCGGAATAACACCTTTCAATTGCCAAATCGTGCTGGATGCAGGGGCACGTGGAATTGCGGTCATGTCAGGGGTTCTTGAAGCTGAAAATCCGATTGAAGCCGTTAAAGAATATTCGAAGTCTTTGGGAAAGGAGACATAAGATGAATTCCATATATGATGCAATCATTGTTGGGGGAGGAGTAATAGGTGGATCCATTGCTTTTCAATTAGCCAAACGAGGTAAAAAGGTCCTTTTATTGGAAAAAGATAGACTTGCCAGCAAAGCATCCAGTGCTGCAGCCGGGATGTTAGGGGCACAAGCCGAGTTGGATGCTGATAACCCGCTTTTTACATTGGCAAGCCGAAGCAGGGGGATGTTTCCTGCACTGGCGGAAGAATTAAAAGATATAAGTGGAATAGACATCGAATTAGTGAACAAGGGCATGTTCAAGGTGGCGCTAACGAATGATCAGGTAGCCGAGTTGAAGAACATGATTAGAGGCCAGCAAGATGCGGGACTTGAGGCTGAATGGCTATCGACTGCCGAAATAAGGAAAACGGAACCGCTTCTTTCGGATGAGATTAAAGGAGCCATGTTCATTCCTAAGGATGGACAAGTTTCAGCCACTAGGCTGTCGCTCGCTTTTACTGAATCTGCCGCTGCCCTTGGTGTAGATATAAAGGAATTTGTTCATGTCTCCGACTTAGTTACTGAAAACGGAAGTGTAACGGGAGTGGTGACGAACATAGGTGCATTTTCATGTGAAAATGTCATCGTGGCAGGTGGGGCTTGGAGTGCTTTCCTCCTTGAAAAATCAGGGATGAAACTAGACAGTTATCCTGTAAAGGGAGAGTGCTTTTCCGTCCTGACCGAACGTCCATTGCTTGAAAAAACGGTCTTCTCGCATGGCTGCTATCTTGTGCCCAAAGTAGGCGGAAGAATCATTGTCGGGGCAACGGTTAAGGCGGGCACTTTCGATCAAAAGGTAAGTCTTGACGGGATTTCTACTTTAATAGAAAGAGCAACGCAATTGCTTCCGGCGATTAAAGGGACCGAATTGGAAAAGACCTGGGCAGGTATACGCCCACAAACTGGGGACGGCTTGCCGTACTTTGGTGAACATCCGGCATGCAAAGGACTTTTCATTGCAACGGGGCACTACAGGAATGGCATCCTGCTTTCTCCAATTACAGGTGTACTTATAGCGGATATTTTAGAAGGGAAGACAAATCCCGAATGGTCCGCTTTTCGATTGGATCGTTCGATACAGACCCTTTTTTCTTAATGGAGGTGGATGAATTGGAATTGGTCATTAACGGCGAAAAAATACGGATTCCTGCCGATGAATCAACAGTTACAGGGCTTTTGCAACACTTTAATTTACATCAAAAAGTAGTGATTGTTGAATTGAATGATGAAATATTAGCAAAAGAGAGTTTAAGTGAAACACTTTTGTCAAATGGAGACAAGGTAGAGATTGTACATTTTGTAGGAGGCGGATGATTATGTTAAAGATTGGTTCGTATGAATTTTCTTCAAGATTACTATTAGGTACTGGAAAATATCCAAATTTCGATGTTCAAAAGCAATCAGTGGAGGTTTCGGGGACGGAAATATTAACATTTGCGGTCCGGAGAATGAACATTTTTGAAGCCAGCCAGCCCAATTTTTTAGAAAAGCTTGATTTGAAAAAGTACACACTCCTTCCCAATACAGCAGGAGCTAAAACAGCCAAGGAAGCAGTGCGCATAGCCCATCTAGCAAAGGCATCTGGCTTATGTGACATGATTAAGGTAGAAGTCATTGGCTGTCAAAAAACTTTGCTGCCTGATCCGATTGAAACATTGAAAGCTGCTGAAGAATTAGTGAAACTCGGATTCACCGTATTACCTTATACTTCGGATGATGTGTTGCTCGCTAAACGCCTGGAAGAAGTGGGGTGCCATGCAATCATGCCTGGAGCTTCACCAATTGGCTCTGGTCAGGGCATTATAAACCCACTGAACTTACGCTTCATCATGGAACAATCTGAGGTTCCGGTAATTGTTGATGCAGGGATTGGAACTCCCTCCGATGCGGTTATCGCCATGGAATTAGGAGCGGATGGCGTATTGCTTAACACTGCTGTTTCGGGAGCAAAAGACCCCGTCAAAATGGCGAAAGCAATGAAACTTGCCATTGAGGCAGGTCGATTGGGGTATGAAGCAGGAAGAATCGAAAAAAATGATTACGCGATAGCAAGCAGCCCAGTTGAAGGATTGAGCATTGGATGAATGAGCGTTATTCACGTCAAGAACTTTTTGGTCCAATTGGAGCAGAAGGGCAAATGAAAATTCGCAAAAAGCACGTTTTGGTGATTGGAGCGGGTGCTCTCGGTACGGGAACTGCGGAAGGTCTTGTACGAGCCGGAATTGGGAAACTCACCATTGTGGACAGGGATTATGTAGAGTGGAGCAACCTTCAAAGACAACAGCTTTATTGTGAAGAAGATGCACAAAAAAGAATACCGAAAGCAGTGGCAGCAAAGAATCGTTTGCAAGCGCTAAATTCGGACGTTATCGTAAATTCATTTGTGGCGGATGTATCGGTTGATGAATTGGCGAAGCTTATTGAAGGCGTGGATTTGATATTGGATGCCACTGATAATTTCGACACGAGGATGCTTATTAACGATACTGCACAAAAATATAAAATCACCTGGATTTATGGTGCCTGTGTAGGGAGTTATGGGATAAGTTACACGGTGATTCCGGAGACGACCCCATGTTTGAATTGTTTGCTGGAAACGGTCCCGATGGGAGGACTGACTTGTGATACGGCGGGAATCATCAGCCCTGCCGTTCAAACGGTCGTTGCTCATCAAATGGCGGAAGCTTTAAAAATCCTTGTCGAAGATCATGCATCGCTGAGAAACAAAATCGTTTCATTTGATCTTTGGAAAAATGAACATTCATCCATAAATGTAGCGAAATTAAAAAAGGATACTTGTTTGTCCTGCGGGTCAAATCGAACGTATCCCCACCTCTCTTATTCAAATCGAACAAAGACAGCCGTTTTATGCGGAAGGGATTCTGTCCAGATTCGGCCGGCAATGAAGGTTGAAAGTGACTTGGCGGAACTTGAAAATAATCTTATCGCACAAGGTGGTAAGATCGACAGGAATCCTTATTTACTTTCATTTACCATTGGAACCCATCGGTTAGTCGTTTTTAAAGACGGACGGGCGTTGATTCATGGAACAAAAGATATTGCAGAGGCAAAAACGTTATATCATCGTTATTTTGGCTGAAATGGATTGGCACGGACTTGAAATTCACGTTTAAACCGTGAAAGAGTGCCCAAAAAAGACGCCCTTATAATAGGAAGGTATCGAACATTTTCCATGTGATTTATTTGCTGCACAAATATAAAACGAAAGCGGTGTCTGCCTTTTGGGGCGGCACCGCTTCGTTATGGAACGATTATTTAAGCAGCTTACATATCATGACTGCTATTATGCTTCTGACGGGAATGCTGTCTGTTTTTCACCTTATGAGAACCGCTTAACGGTGCAGGTTGACCTGGATTATTTCCTTTAGGAGCATTTTTTCGAATATCTTTACCATCGTTTTTGTTCATGTTCGATCCCTCCTATCTCTTAAGATAATCAGTCCGTGAAATTTTATTCACATACATATATTTGCAAACCTCGTACATGCTATTGATGGACACTATATTTAAGGAGCTGAACCAAATGCAGGATAAACAAGATAAGCGAAGGGCTTTCCAGGAAGCCCAGCAAAGTTATCAGCAAGTATTTGATGTATACTCATCCATTGAGAAGAACGCACCGAATTACGGAACGGAATTGAAACATGTGAAGCAGGAAGTGAACGAGGCCTATCAGCAAATACAATCAGCTTTAGTCACCGCTTCCGAACATCAGAAAGAACAATTGAGGAAATTCGAACAGGATATTCAGTCGATCGTCAATGAGGTGAATTCTGAGGACTATTGAGTGACAGGTTCTATCGTCTTTTGTGCGTTTTACTTTTGCGTTTCCTGATTTTAGAATGGAATAGGCTTTTTGAAAAATGCAGTACAACTGCCATTTCAAAAAGCCTATCCTGTTTAAAGCCTAGAAATGAGGGAAATCATTGGTTTTTCTTTCTTTTTTTATTGTTTTGCCTTTGCATTTCCGATAATGGTGGTTCATTTCCCAATTCATCATTGTATCCAGCCCCATTACCTTGCGCTTTTGCAGCATTCATACCCGGTATAACATGATTTGCCTTTTGTTTTGTCATTTCGACACCTCCACCCATAGAATGCGATAATGTCGAATGATTATGTATGAAGTACTAATATGTTTTGTTGGAATAATTTATCAGCCCATAAATAAGGGTATTTTCAATAAAACTCATATCAGCATCGCTTCCTAAATGCACTTTAATATGTGGGGGATTTTTTTCTATAAGAGAAACTTATCAAAAACAATAACTTTCTTGTTATTTACTTATACTCATTTCTATATTAGTATTAAGTTGAAGGAAGAGTTAGGGTGGGAGAAGAGAGAGAAAATTCGACAAACTAACTTTTTTACTTATATTTATAGTAAACATGGTTTCAGTGAACCAGGTTTTACTTTTATGTGCAGAATACGTTCTGACAGTTTAATAGGGGGTAATATTCATGACGAAAAATGACGTATACCAAGCGCGTAAGTCCTTTGAAATTGAAGGGAAACGCTACAACTACTACAGCCTAGACGCTATTGAAAAAGCAGGGGACGGCCAAGTATCTCGCCTTCCATATTCCATTAAAGTGTTACTTGAAGCGGTACTTCGCCAAGTAGACGGAAGAGTAATCACAAAAGAACATGTTGCGAACCTTGCTAAATGGGGAACAAGCGAGCAACAAGATATAGATGTTCCTTTCAAACCATCTCGTGTTATCCTACAAGATTTCACTGGTGTTCCAGTTGTTGTTGATTTAGCTTCTCTACGTAATGCATTCGCTGCACTTGGTGGAGATCCTGACAAAATCAACCCGGAAATTCCAGTTGACCTTGTAATTGACCACTCTGTACAAGTTGATAAAGCAGGTACAATCGATTCCCTTGATGCCAATATGGATCTTGAATTCGAACGTAATGCAGAGCGTTACCAGTTCCTAAGCTGGGCTCAAAAATCATTCAATAACTACCGTGCGGTTCCACCAGCAACTGGTATCGTTCACCAAGTTAACCTTGAGTACCTTGCGAACGTAGTGCATGCAGTTGAAACTCCAAACGGCGATTTTGAAGTATTCCCTGACTCTGTATTCGGTACAGATTCTCATACTACAATGATCAACGGTATTGGTGTTCTTGGTTGGGGCGTCGGCGGTATCGAAGCAGAAGCAGGCATGCTTGGACAGCCTTCATACTTCCCGGTACCTAAAGTAGTCGGTGTAAAACTGACTGGTCAACTTCCTAAAGGAACAACAGCTACTGACCTTGCATTGAAAGTGACTCAAGTTCTTCGTGCACACGGCGTAGTTGGTAAGTTTGTTGAGTTCTACGGTCCTGGAGTAGGATACCTTCCACTTGCTGACCGTGCAACAATCGCTAACATGGCTCCTGAATATGGTGCTACAGTTGGTTTCTTCCCTGTCGATGCAGAAGCGATCGATTACATGCGTTTAACAGGCCGTGATGAAAAACAAATTAAAGTGGTTGAATCTTACTGCAAAGAAAATGGATTGTTCTACTCTCCTGAAAACGAAGATCCAGCATACAATGATGTTGTGGAAATCGACCTTTCAGCAATTGAACCAAACCTTTCAGGCCCTAAACGCCCGCAAGATTTGATTCCACTTTCTCAAATGAAACAATCTTTCCATGATGCTATCAATGCACCTATGGGTAACCAAGGTTTCGGCATGGACAATTCTGAATTGGATAAAGAAGTAACTGTTAAATTTGCCGATGGTAAAGAAACGGTAATGAAAACAGGTGCGATCGCAATTGCTGCAATCACAAGCTGTACAAATACTTCTAACCCATACGTAATGCTTGGGGCAGGTCTTATTGCTAAAAAAGCAGTTGAAAAAGGCTTGACTGTTCCGGATTATGTAAAAACATCATTGGCACCAGGTTCTAAAGTTGTTACTGGTTACCTTCGTGATGCAGGTCTTCAACCATACCTTGATCAATTAGGATTCAACGTAGTTGGTTACGGCTGTACAACATGTATCGGTAACTCAGGTCCATTGGCTGATGAAATCGAAGCAGCTGTTGCTGAAGCAGATCTATTAGTAACTTCAGTACTTTCTGGTAACCGTAACTTTGAAGGTCGTATTCACCCACTTGTAAAAGCAAACTATCTTGCTTCACCTACTTTGGTTGTAGCTTATGCTCTTGCTGGAACTGTGGACTTCGATCTTAACAATGATTCTCTTGGTAAAGACAAAGATGGTAACGATGTATATCTTGCTGATATCTGGCCATCACAAGAAGAAGTTAACGCTGCTGTTAAAGCAACAGTTACACCGGAATTATTCCGTAAAGAATACGAAACAGTATTCAACGATAACAAACGTTGGAATGAAATCCAAACAAGCAACGAAGCGATTTATGCTTTCGATTCTAAATCAACATACATTCAAAATCCTCCATTCTTTGAAGGATTATCACCAGAACCAGGTTCCGTTAACCCGCTTTCCGGCTTGCGCGTAGTAGGTAAATTCGGTGACTCAGTAACAACTGACCACATTTCACCTGCAGGTGCAATCGGTAAAGATACACCAGCTGGTATTTACCTTCGTGAAAACGGAGTGAAACCACGTGACTTTAACTCTTACGGTTCTCGTCGTGGTAATCATGAAGCAATGATGCGCGGAACATTCGCTAACATTCGTATCCGTAACCAAGTTGCTCCAGGTACAGAAGGTGGTTTCACTACTTACTGGCCAACTGGCGACGTAATGGCTATCTATGATGCTTGTATGAAATACAAAGCTGATGGAACAGGTCTTGCTGTAATTGCTGGTAAAGACTATGGTATGGGAAGCTCTCGTGACTGGGCTGCAAAAGGTACTAACCTTCTTGGCATCAAAACAGTTATCGCTGAAAGCTTCGAACGTATTCACCGTTCTAACCTTGCGTTAATGGGTGTTCTTCCTCTTCAATTCAAAGAAGGCGAAAACGCTGAAACACTAGGATTGACTGGTAAAGAAGCGATTGCAGTTAAAATCGACGAAACAGTTAAACCACGTGATATCGTAACAGTTACAGCTACTGATGAAGCTGGAAACGTAAAAGAATTTGATGTACTTGTTCGTTTCGATTCCGAAATCGAAATCGACTACTACCGTCACGGTGGTATCCTTCAAATGGTATTACGTAATAAATTAAAAGGCTAATTTCAGCTTTTAGGAAGCGGTAAACCTACTTATCAGGTTTACCGCTTTTTTTGTGTCAAGTTTATGAAACAATGTGATATCATGTTATGATTTAAAGGAATTGCACTTTTCCGGAGGTCCTTTTATTGTTAAGATGGAATAGGGAAGTTGTTCTATTTCTGGAAATGGACTAATATTTTTATTGTAATGGGACTAGGGGGACGAGTATGTTTAAAAAAATTATTGCTTCGGTGGCCTTACTATCACTTATTACTGTAGCGATTGTGCAGGCGATGGATAATGACTCAAAGGAAAATAACGAAAAAGATGCTTTGGGCGGATTGAAAATTGGAGCTAAAGCACCGAATTTCTCCCTGAAAACTTTGGATGGGAAACAAGTTGAATTATCGGATTATAAGGGCAAAAAGGTAATGCTGAATTTTTGGGCAACCTGGTGTCCGCCTTGCAAGAAGGAAATGCCGGATATGGAGAAATATACACAGCAAGCGGGTGATGATGTCGTCGTACTTGCCGTCAATATTGACCCTGAAAATGATGTACAAGCATTTGTAGAGGATAATGGAATTACTTTTACCATACCGCTGGACAGTCAAAGTGCCAAAAATCCAGTGAATGAGCGCTACAAGATTCTTAGCATACCGACAACGTACTTCATCGACAAACAAGGCATCATCAGGAATAAGGTAATTTCAGCCATGCAATTAAAAGATATGGAACGAAATATAAATAGTATGCAGTAGGGGAACTTTATGAAGTTCCAATAGTATTGAAGGAATTAGCGAAACTCGGTGACCAAACCCGGCTAGATGCATGGGGCTAGGAGACTTGGCGGCAGTCGGACGGAAAATTACAAACTGAAACGGAACCTATAAAGGTTCCGTTTCAGTTTGTAGACAAGAGGGGGGCGGAATTAAAAAATTCCGAACCCTTTTGTCAATGGCAGCCTCCATTTTACGTGGCACCAGTATAAAGTAATCATTTCCAGTTCGATCTCGCTGAATAGAATCATGTTTAGAAAGTATCCTCATCACCTCAAGTTTTATTAATTCTATTTTAAGGCAGTGAAGACTTTAGGCAAAAGGGTTCTATCTAAAAGTTAAAACAAAGTTGATTGGAACGGAAGGTACGAGACTCCTGCGGGAAAAGCGAGTCCAGGGGAGACCCGCAGGCGCAAAGGCGCCGAGGAGGCTCCAGGACCGCCCGCGGAAAGCGAGTGCCTGGAGAGGAAATCAACGTACATTGTACAAACCAAAAAAACTGTAGACAACCTCGATTTTCATCGAGGTTAGTCTACATTCTGACTGAACCCTTATGAAGTTCCGTTTTATTATTTGTTAACAAAGTTGTCAAACTTTAATGAAAAAATCAAAAAATTTAAAAAATTATGGTTAATGTTCATGAAAAAAGGGTTAAAGTATAGAGAGCGGATAAATGGAATTTTAATCTGTTTAAAAATCTGATAATTATGACAATTAAAGGGATGTAAACCATATAGTCATAATTTTACGTTAATTTGGCAATACTGAAAATTATATTAAAAATAAGTAGGTGAAAAGTATGAAAAAAAGAAAAAGGACATTTGAAGAATTAATTAAAGAAAATAAAAGGGAATTATTGATGGACGTTAAGCAAATGGAAAGACTTGAGGAACGTCTTGAAAAAAAACATATGCAAAAGGCTGAATAGGTTTATGCTTAAAAAGAGCCAGTGCCATGAAGGTCCCTTCTAGGTGCTGGCTCTTTTTTCATGGCTTTTTCAAAAACTGGCATTCATGAATTTCCTCTTTTTTATCCATGATAAGAGAAGGATAAGAGAAGGAGGCGATAAAATGGGTAATCCAAAAAAAGATTCCAAACACTTTAGACCGAGCCATCTAGGGACACAACCAATAGCAGCAGGTGGGAATAACGGTAAGAAAATGCAGGACAAATCCGGGAAACATCCTCAGGTCATTCAAACTAAAGGCGAGTAATCAAGGCTTAATAAAGTAATCGTAATAATATTATGTAAATAAAAAAACATGAGGTGAAATTAATGGGCACAAATAAGCACAATCCGGATAATCGTTTGGATAATGTTGAAAAAATTCAAGATGCAATAGAAAATACGGAAGAGAACATTATCGCAGCAAATGAAACGTTATCATTCTCTTCAGGGGAGGAAAAACAGGCAATTCAGGCTAAAAATGAACGAAGAAGAAAGAGCATTGATGGAATGAAGGAAGAAATGCAAGATGAGCAGGAAGCACGGGAAAGCGGTTATAGTAACGATAATATGTAAACAACTAGGTAAAGGGGAGAAAGAGGCAAGAAATCTTTCTCCTCTTTTATTTAGGTTCATTGAAGGGAAGCAGTCCAGATTAAGACAGCTTAAATGAAATTTGCACAATTGTTATGGTAAAATGTTTATTGCAATAGAAATGAAAGTGGGGAAACAAAATGTTCATAGCTGAAAACGAAATTGAAGTGCGGTATGCAGAGACAGATCAAATGGGTGTTGTTTACCATGCGAATTATTTAATATGGATGGAACTAGGCAGGACAAAATTGATAAATGATTTAGGGTTTTATTATGCTGATATGGAAGCGGATGGCATCCTCTCACCTGTTATGGATATTCAGGCTTCGTATAAAACCCCTGTTAGATATGGTGATAAGGTAAAAATTAAAACCTGGATTGAAAAATATGACGGCTTGCGGGTCGTTTATGGGTATGAGATCGTTAATGGGAGAAATGAAGTGGCGGCTACAGGTCATTCTTCCCACGTTTGCGTTAAAAAGGAGAGCTTCCGCCCGATATCCATTAAACGCATGTATCCTGAATGGCATGAGGCCTATGAGAAAAATAAAAAGCAGGATGAATTGGTTTAATTATAATTATTGAGGTGATCAAAAGATGGCTTTTGGGATTAAACGGGTAGACGTAGTAGCCTGGAAGCAGAAAATCGATCAAGGCCAAATTGCTTTTTTAACTCATTATTGGCTGGATGACCGATTTCCCGGTTGCAAGACGGTTACAAAAGTGGGATGCAAAGATTTACGGCGTTTATCGGAGTGGGGTAAGCAATACGGGCTTAAAAAAGAGTGGATTCATCACAGGAAGGATGGCTATTCACATTTCGATCTTTTAGGGGAAAAGCAAGCGGAAATTCTTAGAGCGGAAGATATTAAAGAGCGTCTGCTCGATTGAACAAGAAAAAACAGCGGTTACACCGCTGCTTTATTGTCAAGCACTCTTTTCATAGTGAAATTCTGGTTCAGTCAGTTTTTCATTAAAAGTAATAAGTAAATCGTGACCATCAAAGTACCATAAATCCTTTTCTTCTACATAAAAATTAATCTCATTCATAGTTGTTGCGGCTGCTGCAGTTTCAGGTTCTTCCTGCATGATACCTAATGAAAAGCCGCTTTGGACGGTACTATGCCCGCCATATCTTACATAAAAGCGTAAATGAGAGCCTTCTTGAAGCCCCAGCTCATCAATATACCACTTAGCTGCTTGATCGGAAATGGTCAGTTTCATACTCATTCTCCTTCCTAGAGGTTCGTTATTTAAGTATAAAGTAATTATGAAGTAGATGCGAATAATGTGCGTTCAAGAAAGGATTTAACCCATGGATATTATCTATAATATTTGTTTCATAACTCGAAAAAAATTCAACGAAGTCGAAGTGTTGATGTTATTTCGCCAAAAGAATCCCAATAAGCATAAATGGAATGGCATAGGCGGGAAGATAGAACAAGATGAAACCATCGATGAATCGATGGAACGCGAAATTCTTGAAGAAACTGGATTGAAAGTAAGGGGGATGGCCTTTCGAGGAATCGTGACATGGAATCAAACGGGTGGAATGTATGTTTACAGAGCTGAAGATGCAGGGGGCGGGCTATCTGCCTGTGATGAAGGGGAACTTGCCTGGAAGCCATATCAATGGGTTATGGAGGCAATTGATGTTGTGTCCAACATAAAGTATTACCTAAAAGATATATTACAGGATGAACCACCACAAGAATTCGTCTGTACCTATGAAAATGAACAATTAATATCAGTCAAGAAAAAGCCTTTGCCTGATTGGGCAAAAGAATTGACTTTCAATTAAAAACCGCCTATGTGCGGTTTTTTTGCTTATTTGATTCCTAAGCTAAATATCACAAAGTAGCAGAAGAATATTAGTGATTTTGGTATTTTTTAGCAAGGTTCTGAAATTATTTATTGTGAGGATTTACGGAAAACGAGATGTTAAAAGGGAGTACGAGGTGCTATTGTCATTATTGGCTCAAAAGGATATTTATGGGTATGAGATCATCCAGCTCAGTCGGTTAAGTGGGGATTATTTACAATATAAAGAAGGCATGTTATATGCCGATTTATAAGGCAAGAGTATTTAATTAGTTACTGGCAGGATTCCATAGATGACAGAAAAGGAAATGCAAAAATAGCTGCAGATTCCTGCAGCTATTTTGTATTTCCTTTTTCTTTTGCTTCAGCCTCGGCAAGCTTTCTCAGCAAAACGGGTGTAGGCATATGCATGATTTGCTCTAAAGGCAAGTTTAGTGACTTGGATAACTTTAATGCGGTTTCCGGTGATATTTGCAATGGCTTCATGGCACTTTCTCCTATCGTATATAATAGCTAGTTCCAGTGTAGCCTCTGTTCTTCAATTATTCAATCCTTACTTGACCATTTATCCATTAAACGAAAACCATACTATTGATTTGATGGGAAGTTAATGTAAAAGCATATTAGGGCTTTTTACCTTGACAAAAGACTTGAAATGAGGCAAAAATAAAATACATATAGTCTAAATAGATTATTATTTTTATATGAATCTGGTTCACTTTAAATGATATGGATATAAAGACCTGTGTAGTATTGGGTAGAATATTTTGGATCCGCTTTATCGTGAATTACAAAATCAGGGGGAGTGGGATATGGGGATCTTCATAAAAGCGAAGCCGGAAAAAGCAATCTGGTTTCAAAAAGCAAAAGAAACAGAGGGCATATTGGATGTAAGCAGTGAACAGGTGAAAATGCAGGTGACTATCATCGATTTAACGGAATTCGATTTAAAGCTGATACATGCCTTTAGAGAGGCAATCGAGCCCCAGGTAGAGGGAGTTGTTGATGCCTTTTATCAAACGATTCTGCAGGTTCCTGAATTGAAAGGGATAATCACTGAACACAGCACGGTGGGAAAATTGAGGAAAACGTTAATTACCCATATGCTATCTTTATTCAATGGTGTGATTGACGATGATTTTGTTAAATTGCGGACAAAGGTGGCGAAGACTCATTATCGTATTGGCTTACAGCCCCGGTGGTATTCATCCGGTTTTCAAAATGTACAGAATCACTTGCAAAGAATTGTCTTTGAACAAACCAAGAATGAAGATGAGCAGCGGGCATTAATATCAGCGATAGGAAAGATACTAAATCTCGAACAGCAATTAGTCCTTGAGGCATATGAAGTTGAACATTTAAAAGCTAGGGAAAATCAATATAAAGAAATAAAAGAGGAAGTAAAAAGGAAAATCTCGTTAGTTAGTGAAGAAGTCTTGTATTTAAGTGAAGAAACGGATGCTTCCGTTAAGCAATTGATAGAAAACGGGCAATTTGTCAAAATGCAGATCGCAACGCGCGCTGAACAATCACTTCGTTCAAAAACAATGGCTGAAGAGGGGCAGAAGCGCATGCAGATCTTAACGGAAAAGATACAAAACCTTGTTAATTTCATGAAAAATGTTGATGAAAAGATCATTTTATTAAACCAATCTTTCTTAAGCATCACCGAGTTTGTTAAGCTTGTACAGGGAATGGCCGACCAGACAAATTTACTATCATTGAACTCAGCCATCGAGGCAGCACGGGCAGGTGAACATGGTAATGGATTTGCGGTTGTTTCGAATGAGGTCAGGAAACTTGCTGAACAGACGAAGAAGTCGATAGCTGAAATAGATGCAATCGTGCAAACATCAAATGAATATATGAAGGATGTTGTTGATTCTGTCCTAAGGGTCAAGGAAGTAGTTCAAGCAGGCGAGAAAGAATCTGAATTGACAGAAAATTCCTTCAATGAAATAATCGGAGTCATCAACGGGAATATAGCGGATTCTGCAGAAATGGAAATGACAATTAAGGAATTAGTGTCAATCATCCAGGAAATAGGAAACGCTACTGAAAAAGTTTCGAGGCATGCGGATATCCTGAATAACACGGCAAATGAATTGTAGAATGGAAAATAGGCCCATGCATACGGGCCTATTTTTACATGTTCTTACAACCACTTTACCTTCGGTTCAGTTTTATCTATAATCCGCTTGATGTTTGCGCGATGCCGGTAAAAAATGAAGATCGTTATTAAACTGATTACAATAATGAGCGCCGTGTCATCAATATGAAAAACTAAACTGTAGATGAGAGCAAGTAGACAAGCAATCATGGATGAAAGCGAGACATATTTGGATATGTATAAGGATATAAAGAAAATGATGACGGCAAAGACAAAAAACCATGGTTCATAAGCAAGAATGACACCAGCAGAAGTTGCCACCGCTTTTCCGCCCCGAAAGTTTGCAAAAATGGGAAACATATGACCGATGACCGCAATAACTCCGGCTAGCAATAAATGCATGTCCACGCCTAGCATATACGGCAGACAAGTTGCTAGGGTACCCTTAAGTATATCCATGATAGTAACGGTAAGCCCTGCCTTGACACCAAGTGTCCTGAAGGTATTTGTACCGCCCAGATTTTTACTGCCATGCTCCCGGATGTCGATTTTGTAAAATGTTTTACCAATTATTAAACCGGAAGGAATCGAACCGATCAGGTAGGCAGCCAGTATAGTGATAAATGTAAGCATTCTATTACCCTTTCTTTTAAGAAAAATCTTCTTTTTTTTATCACGTTCAGGGGCGATTGTTCCCTTTTTCAAAAATAAACGTGTAGAAATAGCCAAAAACAGCTTTAAAACACCTGTTAAGCTTCTCTTATTGTAACATTTTCGTGACAAAATGGTACGGCTGTCCAAAAAAAAATCCACTAAAAAAATGATTTTCCTTGATGAACTTACATCTTTTGATATACGTTAAGTTCATGACGGGTGAAAGGTTTAGGGTTACTTATTTTCGTAAATATAAAATGAAGGATGCCTCCTTGTATAAATTGTTACAATACGTGGTAGTCTGTATGAACATAAGGTAGTTAATTGAGTCATGCCTTTTCGAAACTTTTTCTTTCTTGTATAATGGTTTTTCTTAATAATGGTAATAAACAGCTTTTGTCTGTAAAATACCTTTGTTAGGAATACTCTTTAGTCAAATTATTACATTTTATTATAAAGGGGATAGAAAAGAATGATAGAAAATCCAAGCAGGGAAGAAATGGGAAAGATGTTGAAAAAATCGAAGCGCATTGCTGTCGTTGGTTTATCTAATAACCCTGAGCGTACTTCTTATATGGTATCGAAGGCCATGCAGGATAGCGGTTATGAAATCATCCCGGTAAACCCTGCTATATCTGAAGTGCTGGGTGTCAAGGCAGTTAAAGCCCTGAAAGATATTGAAGGGCACGTCGATATCGTGAATGTTTTCCGCCGTTCAGAGTTCCTACCGGAGATAGCCAAGGAATTTGCAGAAATCGATGCTGATATCTTTTGGGCCCAGCAGGGTGTGGAAAATGAAGAAGCCTATAATTTCTTGAAAGAAAAAGGATATACTGTCATCATGAATCGATGTATAAAAGTCGAACACGCCCTTACTAAGTAAAATGAAGAGCGGATCTTCCGCTCTTTTTGTTAAGGTGTGGCTGTATTTCGACCGAAAGAAGTCAAAAGGCAGGGCAAATTTAAGCCATGGACGTTTAATTTGATTAAAAATAGTAAAAGTATATTTGCCAAATGAAAATTTACCGCTACAATTAGAAAGGTAGCTATGATACGTTTTGTTCCACATAAATGTGCTAACGCTAATAAAAAGGACAAAAAAATAGAACACTTGTTCTTTGTTCGTAAAAGTATTATACTTTTTATATGATATTAACGTATTAATGGATTTGTTTAGCTAGTGAGTCATTTCATTGCAGTATGATTTGGCCCGGAAATTGTGTTTTAGTAAGGAAAGGGGAATTTCTGTGGCAAAGAAAGTAAAAACAATCGAGTACAATGATGATGCAATTCAGGTACTGGAAGGACTCGAAGCGGTCAGAAAACGTCCCGGTATGTATATCGGCAGTACTGATGCACGCGGACTTCATCATTTAGTGTACGAGATTGTAGATAACTCCGTAGATGAGGCTTTAGCTGGATATGGAGACCAAATTAGTGTGAAAATACATAAAGATAACAGTGTAAGTGTGTCTGATAAAGGGCGCGGAATGCCTATTGGCATGCATAAATTAGGTAAACCGACGCCTGAAGTCATTTTGACGATTCTTCATGCTGGAGGTAAATTTGGACAAGGCGGATATAAAACGAGTGGAGGGCTTCATGGAGTCGGTGCTTCGGTCGTTAACGCGTTGTCTGAATGGCTTGTCGTGACAATCAAAAGGGACGGGTTCATTTACGAACAACGGTTTTTCAATGGCGGAAAGCCAGAAACCACTCTGGAGAAAATCGGTAAAACCAATCAAGCCGGTACCAAGATCCACTTCAAGCCCGATCCAAAAATTTTCTCGGTGACTACTTTTAATTATGAAATCCTATGTGAGCGTCTTCGCGAATCGGCTTTTCTTTTAAAAGGCATGAAGATAGAATTGACGGATGAGCGTAACGACCATAATGAAGTTTTTTACTATGAAAATGGCATTGAAGCGTTTGTCGATTATTTAAATGAAGAAAAAGAGACCCTTCATAGTGTAGTCAGCTTAGAAGGGGAACAAAATGGGATAGAAGTCGAACTAGCCTTTCAATTCAACGATGGCTATTCAGAGAATATTTTAAGCTTTGTAAATAATGTTCGTACAAAAGATGGAGGCACCCATGAGATTGGCGCAAAAACGGCCATGACACGGGCATTTAATGATTATGCCAGAAAGATGGGGCTATTGAAGGAAAAAGATAAAAACCTCGAAGGTACCGATATACGTGAAGGCTTGTCTTCAATCATTTCAGTACGTATCCCTGAAGAACTTCTTCAATTCGAAGGACAAACCAAGAGCAAGCTTGGAACAAGTGAAGCCCGTTCTGCAGTCGATTCCATCGTATCAGAGCACTTAGCCTACTTTTTTGAAGAAGATCCGACCACGAGTACCCTATTGGTAAAAAAAGCGATTAAAGCGTTCCAAGCAAGGGAAGCGGCACGCAAGGCTCGCGAAGACGCAAGAAGCGGGAAGAAAAGGAAAAAATCCGATGCCATCCTTTCTGGGAAATTAACACCAGCTCAATCGAAAAATCCCGAACGGAATGAACTGTATCTTGTAGAAGGGGACTCTGCTGGGGGATCCGCTAAACAAGGACGCGATCGCCGATTCCAAGCAGTGCTGCCATTGCGGGGTAAAGTTATTAATACGGAAAAGGCAAAACTGGCGGATATTTTTAAAAACGAGGAAATAAATACAATCATCCATGCAATCGGCGGAGGTGTCGGTGCGGAATTCAATACGCCTGACACTAACTATGATAAAGTGATCATCATGACTGATGCCGATACCGATGGAGCCCATATCCAAGTGCTGCTGCTGACATTCTTTTATCGCTATATGAAGCCGTTAATAGAGGCTGGAAAGGTTTACATTGCCTTGCCTCCTTTATATAAAGTGAGTAAAGGGACCGGGAAGAAAGAAGTCATTGAATATGCTTGGAGCGACGAGGAACTTCAGGGAGCGATAGACAAGGTGGGGAAAGGCTATATGATTCAGCGCTATAAAGGGCTGGGTGAGATGAATGCCGATCAATTATGGGATACCACCATGAACCCGGAAACAAGGACATTGATACGTGTGAAGATCGATGATGGTGCCCGTGCGGAAAGACGTGTGACAACGTTGATGGGAGATAAGGTTGAACCGCGTCGTAAGTGGATTGAAGCCAATGTCGCTTTTGGTCTCGAAGAGGAATCGAATATTTTAGATAATGAAAATATGTCGATTGAAGAGGAGGTCATTAACGATGGTATTTGAAGAAACGTTTCGAGATTTGCCGCTAGAAGAGGTAATTGGTGACCGCTTCGGGCGTTATAGTAAATATATCATCCAAGATCGGGCACTTCCAGATGCAAGGGACGGTTTAAAACCGGTGCAGCGCAGGATATTGTATGCGATGCATGTTGAAGGAAATACTCAGGAAAAAGGATTCAGGAAATCCGCAAAAACGGTCGGTAATGTAATTGGTAACTATCACCCTCACGGAGATTCATCCGTTTATGAGGCAATGGTTCGGATGAGCCAAGACTGGAAGCTGCGGAAGGTAATGGTCCAAATGCACGGAAACAACGGTAGTATTGATGGCGATCCGCCTGCTGCGATGCGGTATACGGAAGCAAGGCTTTCATCGATTGCCTCCGAGATGCTGCGGGATATTGAAAAAAGGACGGTCGATTTTGTACCGAACTTTGATGATACTTCAGAGGAGCCCATTGTATTGCCAGCAATGTTCCCTAACCTGCTTGTAAATGGCTCTACAGGAATTTCAGCAGGCTATGCCACTGAAATCCCGCCACATCAACTAGGTGAAGTCATTGATGCGGCCATTATGCGAATCGATAAGCCGGAAGCGACGGTCGCTGACTTAATGACGGTCATTAAAGGGCCGGATTTTCCTACTGGCGGTATCATTCAAGGCATTGAAGGCATTCGTAAGGCCTATGAGACAGGTAAAGGGAAAATAATCATTCGCGGGTTGGCGGAAGTGGAAACGATTCGGGGGGGCAAACAGCAAATCGTCATCACTGAAATCCCATATGAAGTCAATAAAGCAAACCTTGTTAAGAAAATGGATGAATTCCGTCTGGACCGGAAAGTGGAAGGTATCGCCGAAGTTAGGGATGAGACCGACCGTACGGGACTGCGGATTGTCATCGAACTGAAAAAAGAAGCAGATGCAAATGGAGTCCTGCATTATTTATACAAAAATTCCGATCTTCAAATTGCATACAATTTCAATATGGTCGCGATTTATAAAAAACGGCCAACATTGATGAGCCTGCCAAAAATGCTAGATGCATATATCGAACACCGTAAAGAGGTAATCGTGAACCGTTCACGTTATGAGTTGCAAAAGGCACATGACCGGGCACATATCGTCGATGGTTTAGTGAAGGCTTTGTCCATATTAGATGAGGTCATCGCTGTCATCCGGGCATCTAAAGACAAACGGAATGCCAAAGATAACCTCATTGCTAATTTCGATTTTACAGAAGCGCAAGCTGAAGCCATTGTCTCCTTGCAGCTATACAGGCTGACAAATACGGATATTACAGCACTTGAAGCAGAGGCGGCGGAATTGAAAAACAAAATTGAGGAATTGACAAAGATTCTTGGCAGTGAAAAAGTTCTTCTTCAAGTAATTAAAAAAGAACTTCGATTCATTAAAAAGGGCTTTGATGACGGACGTCGTTCCAAAATCGAAAAAGAAATTGAAGAAATCAAAATCAATCTTGAAGTATTGATTGCGAGTGAGGAAGTGATGGTGACCGTGACGAAAGAAGGCTATGTAAAACGGACTTCGTTACGATCCTATGCAGCATCAGGCGGTCTTGATTTTGGCATGAAGGATTCCGATCGCCTGCTCCAGAGGCTGGAGATGAATACAACTGATGTCCTGTTGCTGTTCACATCCAAAGGGAACTACCTCTATTGTCCAGTTCATCAGCTTCCTGATATTCGCTGGAAGGAAACCGGTCAGCATATCGCGAACATCATACCAATCGACAGGGAAGAACAAATCATAAAAGCGATTCCAATCAAAGAGTTTGCCGTGCCGGAATTCTTATTGTTCATCACGAAAAATGGTATGGTGAAAAAGACAGAATTAGCTTCCTATAAAGCCCAGCGTCATTCAAAACCGCTGGTTGGTGTCAATTTAAAAGGTGACGATGAACTTGTCGATGTCCATCATACCGATGGACAGGCTGACCTTTTCCTGGTCACCCATAATGGCTATGGTTTATGGTTTGATGAAGAAGAAGTAAGTGTTGTCGGTGTTCGGGCAGCAGGAGTCAAAGGGATTAATTTGAAAGAAGATGATTATGTCATTGGCGGAAAGGTTTTGGCCAAGGATAGTAAAGAATCGATCTTTATCGTTACACAGCGCGGGGCCATAAAGAAAATGAAATTAACCGAGTTTGAAAAAACGAGCCGGGCAAAACGCGGTGTCGTGGTCTTGAGGGAATTGAAATCGAATCCTCATAGGGTCATTGGATTTGATATCATTAACAAAACGGACAGCCTATTCATTCTTTCTGAAAAGGGAACCATTGAAACGATTCATGCCGCTTCATTAAAAAATCATGATCGATATACGAATGGATCATTTGTTTTTGATGAAACGGTCAGTGGAAAAGCGAAAGAATTATGGAAAATATCATTGGAAGATGACTCCGCCATAGAGCAGTGAATCATTTTTTAAAACGGGATGCTGATCTTGATCAGCATCCCGTTTTATTTTCAAATAATATCCTTCTCCACATGCCCCGTACTACAAGTTGATACCTTTTACGAAAGCATCTCTAAATTCAAAAATGACTTATTGAGTCAATTTTAAATCCTAGCATTATGAACCTAATATTATTAAGGGCGCAGCAAATAATTCAATTTTGAATTTTACCATTGAATGAATCAGCGTAACATAACGATTTATTTTTGGCACACTCCTTGCATATTGTTTAGTATGACTTCTTTATTTTTTTGAATGAAGAAAGGGGAGGGCCAATGGATAGACCTTGGAAAAAACATATCCCGCAAGGAAACCCAAGCGAGATTGATATTCCTGACATGTCTTTGACGGAACTATTTTATCAATCAGTCGAACAATATTCGGATAAAACAGCGGTTACGTTCAGAGAGCAGAGGTATACATATTCAGAGTTGGGGACATTAGTGAAAAGATGTGCCCGCTTGCTTGCTGCTGAAGGGATTGGAAAGGGAGATCGAGTGGCTCTTATGCTTCCTAATTGTCCACAATATCCAATTGGTTTTTTTGGAACTCTTTTGAATGGAGCCATTGTTGTCCAAATCAATCCAATGTATAAGGCGAACGAATTAATACATGTCCTGAAAGACTCAGGTGCAAGGCACATCATTGTGCTAGATGATTTAAAACCAATAGTTGAAGCCGTTATAGCTGCAACCGATGTTGAAAAGGTGTTAAGCGTGTCGCTGGAAAAGGGCAAATGTGAAATGACAAAAAAACTGCTAACAGTAACAGAAGCGGATTTCAGTGTGGAGATTGATCCTGCTAGAGATGTCGCCGTCCTCCAATATACAGGAGGAACGACAGGGCGTTCTAAAGGGGCGATGCTAACACATCGTAATATAGTAGCCAATACGCTGCAGAGTGCAGCCACTTCAAGAATCAATACTCAAAAGGGTAAGGAAAGGGTACTTGGCGTTTCCCCATTATTTCATGTTTACGGCATGACTTCAGGGATGAACCTGACATTTTATAATGGCGGGGAATTAATTCTTGTATCCAAGTTTGAGGTGACGGAGATCGTCGATATTATCAATGATCTTAAACCGACTATTTTTCCAGGGGTACCGACGATGTACATTGCTTTATTACAATATTACCAGTCCCATCCATTTGATTTGCATACATTGAAATCTTGCGTTTCGGGTTCGTCACCATTGCCATTGAATGTATTGTCAAGGTTTAACGAACTGAGCGGGACAAAGATTGCAGAAGGCTATGGCCTGTCCGAGGCGTCACCAGTCACGCACCGGAATCCAGTTTGCGGCATGCAAAAACCCGGAAGTATCGGGATTCCGATACAAAATACGGATGCCGCCATAATTGACAGTATTACAGGAGAGCCTGCCCTCTTGGTTGATACACCAGGTGAATTGGTCATAAAGGGTCCACAGGTAATGAAAGGTTATTGGGGCATGCCTGAAGAAACGCGGCAGACGATTCAAAACGGATGGCTGCATACCGGTGATATTGCCAAGATGGATGAAGATGGCTTCTTTTACATTGTGGGACGGAAGAAAGAAATGATCATAGCAGGCGGGTTCAATATATATCCAATAGAAATTGAAGATGTCTTATACAGCCATCCTAAGGTTCTGGAAGCTGCCGTCTTTGGCGTTCCCGATCAATATCGCGGTGAAACGGTACATGCAGCGGTAGTTCTAAAACCAAGTGAAAGAATAACTGAAAACGAATTGAAGTATTATTGCCGAAAGCAGCTCGCTGCCTTTAAAGTCCCAAAAGCAATCACATTTGAAAGTGAACTTCCTAAGACGGCAGTAGGTAAAATCTTAAAACGCAAACTTCAGGAAAAACATATCGCTTATTCGGATAATATATGAAAGCGCTAACAACTAATTCAAAGAGAAAGGGGAATGCAAATGGATTTTCGCTTAGATGAAGACATCCTGTTATTAAAAGAAAATATACGCCAGTTTATCGAAGAGCAAATCGATCCATTTTCCATGCAGATAGAGGATGAAGATCATATCCCGGAATCCATTATAAATTTATCGAAGGAAATCGGGCTATTCGGGCTTAGTATCCCGGAAAGGTATGGCGGGCTCGGAATCGGGATGGTGGGAAAATGCGCTTTATATGAGGAAATCGGCAAAACACATAATGGATATACCACTCTGATTGGGGCCCATACCGGCATAGGGACGGTAGGGATAGTCGAAATGGGCAATGAAATGCAAAAGGAAAAGTATCTACCAGATATGGCAAGCGGTAATAGAATTGGTGCTTTTGCTTTAACTGAGCCTGCAGCGGGGTCACATGCTACGAATCTCAAAATGACTGCAGTCAAAAATGGCGATAAATATATACTTAACGGGACTAAGCATTATATAACGAATGCTGATGTAGCAGATATTTTTACGGTTATGGCCGTAACGGACAAAGATAAAGGGGCAAAAGGAATCACCTCATTCATAGTAGAAAAGGATTTTCCGGGTTTTAGAGTTGGTAGCCTGGAAAGGAAGATGGGTCTTCGAGGCTCACATTCTGCCGAATTGGTTTTTGAAGATTGCGAGGTTCCTGCCGAAAATGTACTGGGGGACGTTGGACAAGGGTATGTAAATGCATTGAAGATCCTTGCAAATGGACGGGCAGGCCTTGCTGCCCGTAATTTAGGGTCCTGTCAGTACTTGCTCGATCTATCTACTAAATATGCCACAGAACGTGAACAATTCAATGTGCCGATCATAGATCATCAAGCTGTATCCCATATGATTGCCGAGATGGCAATGGAAATAGAAGCACTTCGCTCATTCACATACCGGGTTGCATGGATGGTCGATCAGAAAGAAAAAATCATTAAAGAAGCGGCAATGCTAAAGTTGTATGGTTCGGAAGTATATAATCGTGTCGCTGATAAGGCCGTTCAAATTCATGGCGGTATGGGATACATGAAGGATTATCCAGTTGAACGTTTTTATCGGGATGCCCGAATCACTAGAATATATGAAGGCACGTCCGAAATCCAAAAAAATATCATTACCGGACAATTGAAGAGAAAATATCAAAACTAGTCTAATTGGAAAGCGGAGGGGTTAATATGGATTTACGACTATCAGATGAACAAAAAATGGTACAAAAAACAATACGCAAGTTCGTGGAAAATGAATTGATACCCTTGGAAAATGAAGTGCTTCGCAATGAAATGGCAGGGAAGCCTAGTTTACCAGAGGGAACATTGAAAGATTTACAGGAAAAAGCAAAAAAAGCTGGGTTTTGGGGCATCAATACCCCAGAGGAATATGGCGGGGCAGACTTAGGGCAGCTTATGATGGCAATTGTCTTGATGGAAGTATCAAAAACGTTTGTACCATTCAGCTTTGGAGGTTCGGCTGATAACATACTTTATTATGCAAATGAAGAACAGAAACAGAAATATCTGATCCCTACTATTAATGGTGAGAAAAAGTCCTGTTTTGCCATGACGGAGCCGGGGGCTGGGTCTGATACGCGAAATATTAAAATGACGGCAGTAAAAGAAGGGAATGAATGGGTGCTTAACGGAGAAAAAACATTCATCACTGGAGGAAATGATGCCGATTTCGTCATGGTCATTGCTGTAACTGACAAAGAACGTCATCAAGCAACCGGGACGGAAGGGGTAACCTGTTTCATTGTAGACCGTGATATGGGCTGGAGATCAGAATATATCAATACGATGGGAGAATGGGGACCGGCAGGTTTAGTTTTTGATAATGTCAGGGTACCCGAAGAAAACATCTTAGGGGAAGTGCATGGCGGTTATAAACTAGGCTTGGAATGGATTGGGTTTGCAAGATGGATCGTGGGCGCACGTGCTGTTGGTTCGGCAGAAAGATTGCTGCAAATGGCTATAGAATACGCTAAAGAACGAGTAACTTTCGGTAAACCGATCGCGGAGCGCCAGGCCATTCAATGGCAGATAGCTGATTCGGCCGTAGAAATTGAAGCTGCAAGATGGCTTGTATTGAATGCGGCTTTTACACTTGATAATGGAGAAGACAATCGCCATTTAGCTTCAATGGCTAAACTCTATGGAGCCAATATGGGGAATCGGGTCGTTGATCGTGTATTGCAGATTCACGGTGGCATGGGCTATACGAAGGAGCTTCCCATCGAACGTTGGTACCGCGAAGCCAGGCTTTGGAGGATTTATGATGGTACGGATGAAATACAGCGTATGATCATTTCCCGAAATTTGATTAAGGGACATGTTAAAGTAGGGCAATTTTTATAATAGATTAGGAGGAAACGATTATGACAGGGAGATTTTCAGGGAAAACGGCATTAGTTACAGGTGGAAGCAGGGGGATTGGCCGGGCGATCGTCGAACTATTTGCCAGTGAAGGCGCAAACGTAGCGATTATCGATATCAACGAAGAGGTTTTGACATCAACGGGAAATGAATTAAGGGATAAGGGTTATACCATTTTTACAAAAGTTGCCAATGTGGTCAATCCCGAAGAAGTGGAAGCATCCATAACAGAAATAGCCGACACATTCGGATCGCTTGATATTCTCGTGAATAATGCTGGGGTCATCCGGGATAATCTACTTTTCAAAATGACCGATTCAGATTGGCAGACGGTAATGGATGTGCATTTAAAAGGTACTTTCAATGCAGTACGTGCTGCCCAGAAGCATATGGTTGCAAATAAATACGGAAGAATCATCAATATATCATCCACCTCGGCCCTCGGGAACCGCGGACAGGCTAATTATTCAGCTGCTAAAGCCGGACTTCAGGGGTTAACAAAAACACTGGCAATCGAACTGGGCAAATACGGGATAACGGCTAATTCGGTAGCACCAGGTTTTATCGAAACCGAAATGACGAAAGAAACAGCTAGGCGGGTGGGAGTGAGTTTTGAGCAATTCATCCAGGACAGGGCAAACAGTATTCCTGTTGCCAGAAGCGGTTTGCCAAGTGATATCGCTCATGCTGTTGCATTCTTTGCCGATGAAGCATCCTCATTCATTAGCGGGCAGGTTTTATATGTTGCGGGCGGTCCAAAAAATTAAGGGAAAAGGCGGGATGTTATGTTCAACGAAAGTATTGGAAAACGATCCAACCCCGTTAAAAATATAGTTGAACGGGGAGCCGTTAAAAAATTCGCATTATCGATTGGTGATCCCCACCCAATTTTCATAGATGAAGAAATAGGCAGGCAATCAAGGTACGGAACGAATATCGCTCCACCAACTTTCCCAAGGGTCTTTGATTTTGGGACGATTGAAAGCTTAAATCTACCGAATAAAGGGTTGATTCACGGTGAGCAGATATATCGCTATAACAGGCCGCTGAAGGTAGGGGAAGAAATCACCTGTTATACGGAAGTGAAAGACTATTATGAGAAAAAAGGAAAACAAGGGGAAATGGGATTTCTAGCCTTTAAAAATTATGGGACTGATGCAAATGGGGAAATCGTCTTCACTGCTGAACAGCTTGTCATTATAAATGAAACGATCAGAAGGATGGTGATGAGTAAGTGACGACATTAACCGAACTGCATATTGGTGACTCGTTACATTCCATCGAGCTTGCGCCTGTAACGCGACTGGACCTCATTAAATATGCCGGCGCATCAGGTGATTTCAATCCCATTCATACGATTGATGAGGAAGCAAAAAATGCTGGTCTTCCCGGTATCATCGCGCATGGAATGTGGACGATGGGAAACCTCGCTAAGCTTTTCAGTAATCTATATGAAATTGGTTTTATCGAAGAATACAAGATTCGTTTCAAAGGTATGGTTTTCTTGAATGATGTCATAACTCTTCAAGCGGATCTAAAAGAAAAAAATGGGGATAGATATTTTTTCAACGTTGCGGCCACTAACCAGTCAGGTAAGGAAGCAATCAGTGGAGAGGTTATTTTTAAGACTTACTGAGGGAAAGTAGTGATGAAAATTATTTCATCACTACTTTTTTTGGAGCGAAATTCGACAATTTTAAAGGAGTTTCGAAAATTATCCAGAATTGTACTTAAAAAGAATTCTTTTTGCGGCGGTGAATAGTAATGAATCAAGTGAAACAGGATTCTCGGATTAATTTGCTCAAAGAGTCGACCATCCCTGCACTAGTCGTGGATTCTGAAAATCGGATAAAGGATTGGGGCAACTATTTTAATCAATCGTTAAGTCAGGATGGTAATAATACACTAACCGAACAATTCGATGAGTGGCAATTTCTCGATAATAAAAGGCTTGCAGCTGCAAGGCTGCATGATAAGCGGTATTTATTTTTATTAATGAAACAAATGGATGCTGACAATATTCTATATATAGGCAGTGAAACAGAATTTTTGGACGATTTATTGATTGATGCGCATGAAACGGATAAATTGAATCGCGCACTGGATGCCATTATCGAAAACTCCTATGATGGAATATACATCACCGATCAAGATGGAATCACGCTTTATACCAATTCGGCAATTGAACGGATCACGGGCATACCAAAAGAGTATTATATCGGCAAATCGGTGGACCAATTAATTAAACGCGGCATACTGAATGCTTCGGTGACGCATAAGGTAGTGAAGCTGAGACGAACGGTATCAGTCGTACAGGATAATTTTGCTGGAAAGGAAACATTGATTACAGGAAGTCCCGTTTTTAATGCAGAAGGGGAAATAGAGCAAGTCGTTACGAATATAAGAGATTTATCCGATTTAAATGAACTGATGCACGAGTTGACGAAAGTAAATGAACTGAATAATCAATATAAGCAGGAAATTGAAAAACTGCGGAAGATAACAAGCAAGGATGGAGTCGTATTTGTCAGTGATAAAATGAAAATGATTTATGAAATTGCTGAAAGAATATCGGATATTGATGCAACAGTACTCATTCTGGGAGAAACGGGTGTTGGAAAGGATGTCCTTGCCCGAAATATTTATAATCGGAGCATCCGATCTAAAAAAGGAGATTTCATCAAAATAAATTGTGGGGCAATTCCTGCTGATTTATTGGAATCCGAGCTCTTTGGATATGAAGGAGGGGCATTTACCGGAGCCAATCAAAAAGGCAAACCAGGGATGTTTGAGCTTGCAGAGAGTGGGATCTTATTCCTGGATGAAGTTGGTGAGCTTCCCCTGCAACTTCAAGTGAAGCTGCTTCGGGCCCTTCAGGAAAGGGAGATTCAAAGAATCGGTGGAACAAAGCCAAAGAAGATCGATGTTCGCATAATAGCAGCCACGAACAGAAATCTATCGGAAATGGTCAAAGCGGGTGAGTTTCGTGAAGACCTCTTTTATAGGCTGAATGTCATTCCGATTACGATTCCTCCTCTACGGGAAAGAAGAGAGGATATCTTGGCATTGACTGACTTATTTTTAACAAAAGCAAACGAACAATATAAATTCTCAAAAGAAATAGATTCGCGGTTGAAGGAATATTTTTATCAACATGATTGGCCAGGAAATGTCCGTGAATTGATTAATATAGTGGAAAGGCTCGTCGTGCTGACGGATAATCAAATATTATCGATTAACGACCTTCCGGAAGAATATCAGCCGGAAAATCGGAATCAGCCGAACCTCAATGCTACCCTAACTTTAAAAGAAGCGGTGGAAAGAGCCGAAAAGGAAATCTTGACGAAAGCGGCTCAAACCTACCAAACTACATATGAAATCGCAGAGGCCCTAGATTCCAGTCAGGCAACAATTGTGAGGAAACTTAAAAAATACCGATTAAAGGTCAGTGGAAAAGAATAGGTGAGTTTGAACAGCACCTCCATTGTTGGAAACCATCCAACAATGGAGGGTGCTGTTTTTTTGTGCATTTTAACCTGGACTTGCTTAAAACGATTAAGGCTGTGAAGGTTATTATTGGATCCCTTTCATTTAATGTCTTCATTTAATTATTTTATTGATTCAGAAATGATTTTTTCAGTCAATAGTGAATGACGGACATCCCGTATGGAATCGTTACTTTTGATTTTTACAATTCAATAATGAATTCACTGACTGGTGAATAGCCTAATTGTCGGTGAGTTCATGTTGGCATGGCACTTGCATTTATAATACAAGAAATAATCTACATACAAGAAATAATCTACATACAGGAAATTAATCTGCGTAATGGTCCTTTAGTGGTGTGGAAGGGGTGAACGAACAAGACGATTACCATGGGTAAACCGTTATTAAAAGAGAAGTTGTAATCATTGGCTATCCCTAAAATAAGCATCTGCTTGTCTGCACAATCGTACCGCCTAGATTCATAAGGCAGAATGAATGAGGACAAAACGTCATGTACAGTAATAAGTTGTCATTATAAATGAAAGCGCTAACAAAAAATCGGGTGTTTTTTTCGCTACACCTAATCTTTATCTGTAGGTGGAGAATATAGGGAAATAATACTTACTATTCCTCCCCGGGAGGTTGAGCCTGTGAGGGAAAAATTAAAGTGTTTTTCATCACAGAGGTGTGCTTTCAAAATATGGACAGGATGGTAGGCCAGGGAATGAACAGCAAAGTGAAATTCAATAATTTTCAAGGAGGAAGTAAATGGAAATTTTGATCCAGCAGCTTTTTAATGGTTTGACGATTGGCAGCGTATATAGTCTTGTTGCCCTGGGATTGACGCTAGTATATGGAATATTGCATATCCCGAACTTTGCCCACGGTGCCCTATATATGTTGGGTGGATATATCACGTTATCAATGATGACCTTATATGGGGTCAATTACTGGATTGCCATGTTCGTATCCATTATCGTTGTTGGTTTGTTGGGAGTCCTTTTGGAACGTTTCGTGTTTCGCCTGTTAAGGGAGGCACCTCCATTGCACGATAAGATAGCGGCAATCGGAATTCTCCTTTTTCTTGAAGCCTTTGCCCAATTTGTCTGGGGTGCCGACTTCCATACAATGACTTCTCCATACGGCCAGGTGGTCAATATCATGGGCCTGACGTTCACACTTCAGCGATTATTGATCATCATATCAGCTATCGCAGTGATGGTTTTACTTTACCTTTTCCTAAAGAAAACTTATGCCGGCTCGACGATTATAGCGATGTCCCAAAGCCGTGAAGGTGCTTCATTAGTGGGAATCAACATAAATAAAGTCGCAATGCTTACCTTCATGATATCGGGAGGATTAGCAGCCATCGCTTCATCCCTTGCATCACCGATTAACCTTGTTTTTCCCGGCATGGGGCATTTAGTCATCCTAAAAGCATTCGTCATTATCATATTGGGCGGGATGGGGAGCATCCCGGGGGCGATCGTAGGCGGATATATCCTAGGTTTCAGTGAGAGTCTGGGCGCAACTTATATTTCAAATGATTATAAAGACATCATTGCATTCATTCTTTTAGTCGTAATATTAACCGTGAAACCAACAGGTCTTTTTGCCAAGGGGGAGAGGTAGCGTGAAGATATTAACGAAAAGAAATGGGATTATCGCACTTATCATCTTTGCTTTTTCATTCCCCTTTATCGCTCAAAACGATTATTATCTCCATATGCTGACACTTTCGTTCATCTGGGCGATAGCTGTTTATGGAATCAATTTATTATCAGGATATACTGGATATCTCTCGCTTGCACATGCTGGATTTTTTGCGATTGGAGCATATTCACTTGGCCTCCTGACGGTAAAAGCGGAAATGAACTTTTGGCTGGCACTTGTATGTGCATGCTTAATCACATGTGCAATTGGGTTTTTAATCGGTTTGATCGCGCTGAGGACAAAGGAACACTTTTTCGCGATTTATACCCTATGTGTGGGTTACATCATATATCTGGTCATTGATAAATGGGAAGGACTTACAGAGGGGGTTAGGGGATTGATCGGTATCCCTGCTCCTGGAAATATAGGGCCGATCACCTTCGATACTGCAGCATCCCAATATTATCTAGTCCTCATTTTCCTGCTTGCAGTGATTTTAGTCGTGTATCGAATTATACGCTCGTTGACCGGCAGGACGTATATGGCCATCAGGAACAGCGAGGACCTTGCAAAAACCATTGGTATATCCACAATGAAGAATAAGTTAACCGCATTTGTCCTTTCCACATTCTTTGCAGGTTTGGCAGGTGCTTTGTATGCTTCATTCATTCGTTTCATTGGACCTGATATCGGATCAACTGCCATAATGTTCGATCTATTGATGTATTTATTGGTTGGTGGAATCGGGACACTTTCAGGTCCTTTGGTAGGAACATTATTGTTAGTAATCCTTTCGCAAAATCTGCAATTCCTTCAAGAATATCGAATGTTGATATTCGGGCCATTGCTTACGGTGATCATAATCTTTTATCCGCGCGGAATCGCAGGTGCCTTCTTTGATTGGAAAAGAAAGCGAAAAGATAATGAACTGTCCAGGGTGAGAAGCGAAATGCACATAAAAGCTGAGGAGGGATGAATTTGCTAATCGAAACGAAGAATTTGACAAAGCGGTTTGGAGGATTGGCGGCCGTCAATAATGTGGATTTTACAATTGAAAAAGGTAGAATCAATGCAATAATCGGACCAAATGGTGCAGGAAAATCAACTTTTTTCAACTTGATCAGTGGCTTTCATCGACCAACTTCCGGGACGGTCCTATTTAAGGGGATTGATATCACCAAACTTCCTGCCAATGAAATAGCGGGGCTCGGAATTTCAAGAACCTTTCAAACGACAAGCCTTTTTGATCAAACGACCGTGTTGGATAATGTCATTGTCGGTCATAGGCTGCGAACCAAATCCAATCTGGTGGATGCCATTCTAAGAACAAAACGTTTAAAACGGGAGGAAGCGGCTTGCAGGGATAAGGCAATGGAAGTTCTTGATATTGTCGGATTGACGAAATCGGCTGACAGAATGGTCTCCAGCATCTCGCAGGAGGAAAAGAAACGGACAGCCCTTGCCCTTGCCCTTGCGACTGAACCGGAAATTATCTTTCTTGATGAACCTGCTGCGGGAATCAACCCTGATGAAACGGAAGGCTTGACAGAACTGATTAAAAAATTGAATCGATCGGGACTGACCGTTTGTTTAATCGAGCACAAAATGCATATGATCATGAACTTGGCAGACCACATCATGGTCCTTAATTACGGAGAAAAAATTGCCGAGGGCACACCTAAGGAAATCCGCGGAAATGAAGCGGTGATTAAAGCCTATTTAGGAGGGAGTGCCAGTGCTTAAGTTAACCGATGTCGCCGTGAATTATGGTAGTTTCACTGCGATAAAACATGTGAATATCGAAGTTGCCAAGGGAGAGATCGTTGTTTTGTTGGGAGCTAATGGGGCAGGAAAAAGCACGACTTTTCGTTCCATAAGCGGAATCAGTAAGCTGTCCAAGGGGGAAATTCATTTTCTGGGCATGCCGATAGCGGGCCGTGCCCCGGATAAGAATGTTCGGGAGGGAATCGTCCAGTGTGCCGAAGGACGTAAACTGTTTCCACAAATGACCGTCCAGGAAAATCTGAGGATGGGTGCTTATGTGCATCGAAAGAAGAAAGCGGAGATCAAGGATTCCTTGGAATACGTCTATCACTTATTCCCGATTTTAAAAGAAAAGCATCATGATGAGGCGGGAAGCCTGAGCGGCGGCCAACAGCAAATGCTCGCAATTGGAAGAGCTTTGATGTCGAAACCGAAATTGTTGATGCTTGATGAGCCTTCGGTGGGACTCGCTCCACTTATTGTTGAACAAATGTTTCGGGTCATTGAAGAAATAAACCGCGAAGGAATCACGGTCCTGCTTGCTGAACAAAACGCGAATGCTGCTCTTGGCATTGCAGATAAAGGATATGTTTTTGAAAATGGGGAAATTGTCGTTCAAGGGACAGCAAGTGAGTTATTAGCCAATGATGAAGTAAGGAAAGCGTATATTGGAGCCTGAAAAAATTGAATGGGGGATTTTCATGAAAAAACTGAAAGTATTATTTATTTTTCTCCTGCTAATGATCACTGTGTTGACTGGGTGCAATAAAGGGGATAGCACTGTGTCAAGCAGTGGCAGTAAAGGCAAAAGTGATAATGTCGTTAACATCGGTTTTAGCGGTCCTTTAAGCGGTGCGGCAGCGTTATATGGGAAACGGACATTGAATGGTGTAGAAATGGCTGTCAATGAAATTAATGATGCTGGTGGGTTTGAAGTAGATGGTAAGAAATACACATTGAATTTAGTTTCGTTGGATGATAAATACCTTCCAAATGAAACAGGGTCGAATGCTAAACGGTTAATTCAGGAATATGATACGCCGATCATTTTCACGCCTCATAGCGGAGGTGTGCTGGCACTTCAGGTTTTTAATGAACAAGAGGAATTCATAATTGGGGCATATACGAGTGAACCGGCAGTGACCGAAAGCGGAAATTCATTAACCGTTCGAATTCCACCGAATTACGAGGGTTATATTGAACCTTTTACAACATATGCAATGGAACATTTCGGCAAGAAGATTGCCGCTTTGCCAACATCTTCGCAATACGGTAAAGACTGGACGGAGGCCGTGCTCCCACATTGGGAAAAGCAAGGCGGAAAAGTCGTTTATAATTCATCGATTGATTTCGCCAAAGAAACCGATTTCTTTACGATTGTCACCAATGCCTTGAAAAAAGATCCTGATGTGCTATTTATCGGTGGTGCTTCGGAACCTACGGCAAAAGTAGCGAAGCAAGCTCGGGAGCTAGGCTTTAAGGGTGGTTTCATCATCATGGATCAAGCAAAGCTGGATCAAATGAAGCCGATTGCAGGGTCATATGAAACATTGGAAGGCTCGATTGGCGTTTTGCCACTGATGGACTCAGATGAAGAAGCAATACCTGCTTTCGTTGAGAAATATCAAAAGAATTATAAGGAAGATCCAAGCTCAGAAGTAGGATTGAATTATATCGCCATGTATGCGTTTGTAGAAGCGATGAAATCTGCAGGCAGCGTTGATGATGCCAAGGCCATCCGTAAGCATATGCAAGATGGACTTTCCAATATAGGGCCAGATCAAAAAATATACGATATTCCCTCGATTGATGAAAATGGAGGATTTGCATCAACTATTGTCGTCGGTGCAGTAGAAAACGGGAAAGTAGTCCCTATTCGTTAACTGGGTAAAGGAATGAGGTATCCTGGGGCCGAAGTAGTATACTAGTTTGGCATTTTATTATATAACTTGTGCGTGTATAGTTCCCAAGTTTGGGGACGGTACACGTTTTTTTATTGTTGAAAAAATCCTGTGGTGCAAGATCACCAAAAATATCTTGTATCCGAGTAATGAAAACGCTATCATTGAATATAATATGAAATATAATTTCATTATTTTCTATTAAAAAATGAAATTATATTTAAGTAATTGTTTATGGGAGGATTTAATTGTCTATGGAAGAACATTTGCGTTCATTAACGACTGAATTACGGAACGAAAAGACAATGAATATCGACAGTGTAAATACGATGGAAATCATTTCTGCAATCAATAAAGAAGATTTTAAAGTGGCAGCAGCGGTTGAGGAGGTATTGCCAGAAATTGAAACGGTGGTTGAATGGGCTTGCGAATCGTTAAAAAAAGGGGGGAGGCTCATTTACATCGGAGCAGGAACGAGCGGAAGACTCGGTGTGCTTGATGCAGTGGAATGTCCCCCGACTTTCAGCACACCGCCTGATAGGGTACTGGGAATAATCGCAGGAGGGGAAAAGGCGTTTGTTCGGGCTGTTGAAGGAGCAGAGGATAAAGAAGAGTTTGGGGAATGTGATCTGATGGATGTGGGCCTTACAGCAAATGATACGGTTATTGGCATTGCGGCAAGCGGTCGTACCCCTTATGTGAAGGGCGCTTTACGTTATGCAAGAAAAGTCGGGGCTAAAGCGGTTGCTTTATCATGCAATAAAAACGCGAGCATCACAGAAGCAGCGGATATAGGGATTGAAGTGGTTGTCGGACCGGAAGTGTTAACAGGATCCACGAGAATGAAAGCCGCAACCGCACATAAAATGGTACTCAATATGATTTCAACGGCAACCATGATCCGGCTGGGAAAAGTCTATGAAAATCTGATGGTAGATGTAAATGTCAGTAATCAAAAACTGAAGGACCGTGCAATAAGCATCATAGAAACTGTAACGAATGCTGACTATGATCAAGCATTGAATACGCTTGAAAAGGCAAATAATCAAGTTAAGCCAGCGATTGTCATGATAAAAACGGCAACAGATTATGAAAAAGCAATGGAGTTACTGGAAAATGCTGATGGAGATGTCAGAAAAGCCATCTCAATCTATGAAGATTAAGGAGGGAAGAAATGGCTACAGGAGGATTATCAATCATACAGACAATGTTGAGCAAGCTGCCGCAATCTGAACAAAAACTAGCAGAATATATTCTCAAGAATCCTCATGAAGTTGTGAACAGCACTGTACAGGAATTAAGTACGTCTGCCCAAACAAGCGGGGCTGCTGTTATTAGGTTGTGTAAGTCGCTTGGCATAAAAGGATTTCAAGATCTGAAAATAAGGATTGCTGGAGATTTGATGAAGACCGTTGAACAGGGCTACCGGGATATCGAACCTTCCGAATCACTGTATCGGATTGTTGAGAAAACAACGAGTAATTCGATTCAGACCATCCGGGACACATCTGAAATAATCGATCACGATAATCTCAAACATGCGATAACGCTGATGCTGAATGCTAAAACTGTCCACTTTTGCGGTGTCGGTGCTTCGAATATAGTTGCGGCTGATGCTCAGCAAAAATTACTTCGCATCAATAAAGGGGCAACGGCTTTTACAGATATGCATTTAGTTGCAACCTTGATTGCAAATGCTGATGAAAATGATATCGTTTTTGCCATTTCATTCTCAGGGGAAACACCTGAAGTTGTCAATATATTGAAGCTGGCAAAAGAACGTGGGGTAAAGACGATTGGGCTGACTCATTATGGCCAAACAACGGTATCTTCTTTGTGTGACGCTACACTGTATACATCCTTTTCGAATGAAGCACCGTTTCGAAGTGCAGCCACATCCTCACGATTGGCACAATTATATATGATTGACATTTTGTTTTTGGGGATGGCTTCAGAGCAATATGAAGAGACTGTCCAATATATTGATAACACCAGGTCTGCCATTAAATCGATGACAGATCGATATAAATGATTGATACGAGATTTGACAAAGGGGGCTTTTGAATGGGTAAGGGGGATAAGTACGCCAGTTTAGCCGAAGAATTATTGGGGAAATTAGGCGGGGCATCAAATGTTGCCGATGCTGCACATTGTATGACCAGACTAAGGGTATTGCCAATCGATCGTTCGAAAGTAAAAATGGAAGATATAAAAAATACTGAAGGCGTTTTTGGCGTCATTGAAGAGGAAACGATACAAATCGTCCTCGGTCCAGGCGTGGTGAACAAGGTTCATGCAGAATTTGAAAAGCTTTTGGAAGATTATTCAGGCAATTTGAACTTAAAGGAAGTAGCCTCGAAGAATAAATCAGAGATTGATAGGAAAAATGCAAAACCTTTTAAACTTTTTTTACGCAGGATTGCAAGTATTTTCATCCCTTTAATTCCCGCCCTAGTGGCATCAGGTTTGATAACCGGTATTACAAAAGCAATCGTTCAAGCAGGCTGGCTAGCAGCAGAATCACAATTAGCCATCATTTTAACCGTTATCGGATCGGGGCTGTTTGCCTACTTGGGGATTTTGGTTGGGACCAATGCAGCAAAAGAATACGGTGGATCACCTGCACTAGGTGCACTTGCAGGCATTTTGGTCATCAACCCCGCTGTCGGTGACATTTCATTGTTCGGTGAAAATTTGCTCCCTGGCCGCGGTGGGTTGATAGGAGTCCTCTTTGCAGCTATTTTCATAGCCTTGGTGGAAAAACAGGTCAGGAAATTCATTCCTCAATCACTGGATATCATTTTGACGCCAACCATCGCTTTACTCATTACTGGGATTGTCACTTACATTGTATTTATGCCGGTAGGTGGGTTTTTATCGGATGCCATTACGACTGGGTTATTGAATGTATTGGATTTCGGCGGTGTTGTAGCTGGATTCGTCCTTGGTGCAGCCTTCCTCCCTCTCGTCATTACTGGTTTACATCAAGGTTTAACTCCTGTCCATCTAGAATTGATAAATTCGATTGGAGATGATCCACTGCTTCCCATTTTGGCGATGGGTGGCGCGGGCCAAGTGGGAGCGGCATTTGCCATCTATATGAAAACGAAGAAAGCAAGTTTGAAGAGAGCAATCGGAGGAGGCCTTCCTTCCGGGATGCTAGGTATCGGCGAACCTCTTATATTTGGAGTGACCCTGCCATTGGGCCGGCCTTTCTTAACGGCATGTTTAGGTGCAGGAGTAGGCGGAGCATTCCAGGCTCAATTCGGAATCGCAACGTCGTCCATCGGTGTGTCCGGACTGCCGCTTACCTTTTTAGTTCATCCAAATCAAATCGCTCTGTTCCTCGCTGGACTGTTCATTTCCTATATAGCAGGATTTATTTTTACGTATCTGTTTGGATTTAATGATGAAATGGCGGTTGAATTCAAGTGATCGGAATCTCTTTTTATCTACAAGACCCGCATGCAGAAACACAAATCAAACATGCTGCTGACCTGGGAGTGAAGAGAGCATTTACCTCGCTTCATATTCCTGAAGAAAAGGGCGAACTGGTAAAGAGAATGATCAGGCTTTTAAAGCTTTCAGAGTCCTGCGGAATGGAAATCCATGCAGATATCTCAATAAAAACGCTTGATCATTTGGGGATTAGCAAATTTACGGATTTATGGAGATTAGGTATTAAAGGTATTCGCCTTGATGATGGATTTGATAAAGAAACGGTCATATCCTTATCCAAGGTGTTTTCACTTTCACTGAATGCAAGCACGTTGAATGAAGATGAACTTTTAGCCGTGCTTGGAGGCGGTGTGGAACCGGAAAATCTGATAGCTTGGCACAACTTTTATCCAAGGCCTGAAACGGGCCTTGAGGAAGAATTCTTTCATGAACAAAATCAACTGTTCATGAAATACGGCATTCCGATCTTTGCTTTCATCCCAGGTGCAGGAAGTAAACGCGGTCCAATTCATGAAGGTCTTCCAACGCTTGAAAAACACAGGTTGATGAATCCTTACGCTGCCGGTATCGAGCTGTTTCAGCATGTGGAAGGAGTTTACGTTGGAGATCAAGGAACGGAGAATAATCTGCTTGAGAATCTGACTGCCTATAAAAATCAAAATATTCTAACTGTTAGAGCGGAATCCCGACTCTTACAAAGCGGTCAGTACGAATTGAGGCCAGATGTTTCTCAAGATGTTTTCCGGCTGCAGGATACCCGGGTCACAGCAAATGTTGAGCCGAGTAATACAGTTGCACGCATCCTTGGATCCATAACGATGGACAATGATGGTTACGGAAGGTATCGGGGAGAGGTCCAAATTTGCAAGAGAGACCTAGAAGCAAATCACCGAGTTAATGTGATTGGGCGAATTATAGAAGAAGATATTCCCTTGCTGTCCCTTCTAAAGCCTGGTCAAACGATAAAACTTATAATTGAGTGACCAATTGGGCTCTATGAATCAATTATACGGGGATAATAGGATATATTTCATGATGGCTTGTTAAAAGAGGCGGCAGACGGGATTCCCAATGCTGCCTTGGTTTCTTTATAGGATCTATATAGTTCTTTTCCATTCATTTATACCCCTTCATGGAAGTGGTTATGGAATTGCTGCTAACAGAACTAGAAAGTATACAAGGGAGGAAGCCTAAATGATAAAAAGGATATGTGCCCCTGCTGGAATAGCATTATTCTTGGTTTTATCCATTCTGGGAGGGAATGCGACAGCAAAAGGATCAGAGACTGAAAAAACGGTATCGGATATTCAGGGAATCGTAGCAAACATGACAGTCGATGAAAAAGTCGGTCAAATGCTCATGCCTGATTTTCGTAATTGGCAAAAACAAGGAGAATCGAAGACGACGGGGTTTATTGAAATGAACTCAGAAGTTGCAAGCATCATCAAAAAATATCATCTGGGCGGTGTTATTCTGTTTGCAGAGAATGTAGTCGATACCGAACAAACGGTACGGCTCACCGATGGTTTGCAGATGGCAAGCCCGGACCTTCCGCTGTTCATAACGATTGATCAGGAAGGTGGAATCGTAACTCGCCTTCAAACTGGAACGAACCTTCCTGGCAATATGGCACTTGGTGCAGCCAGAAAAGAAAGTTATGCTTATCAATCCGGAGAAATCATTGGCAAGGAACTGTCGTCACTTGGCATAAATGTCAATTTCGGGCCGTCTGTCGATGTCAATAATAATCCTGGAAATCCCGTTATTGGCGTTCGTTCCTTCAGTTCTGATCCGGAACTTGTAGCAAAGCTGGGCATTCAAACGATAAAAGGATTGCAAAATCAGAACACGATAGCAACGACCAAGCATTTCCCCGGCCACGGAGATACAGCAGTCGATAGTCATTATGGTCTTCCCCTTGTTTCTCATGAAAAAGAACGTTTGCGTTCCATCGAGTTGATGCCTTTCCAAAGGGCCATTGATGCTGGAGTTGATATGATGATGACTGCACATGTTCAGTTTCCTGCATTCGATGACACTACCTATATCAGTAAAAAAGACGGTCAAGAGATTATGGTTCCTGCAACGTTGTCACATAAAGTCATTACGGGTCTATTACGTGAAGAAATGGGTTTTGACGGTGTTGTGGTTACAGATGCATTGAATATGAAAGCCATCGCGGACAACTTCGGACAGGAAGAAGCCGTAGTCCTTGCCCTGAAGTCTGGTGTTGATATTGCATTGATGCCTGCACAGGTTAATTCGCTTCAAATGGAAAAGAATTTAACCTCTGTATTCAATGCAGTGAAGGCAGCAGTGGCAAGCGGGGAAATTCCTCTAAATCAAGTCAACCAATCTGTAACGAGGATCCTGGAACTAAAAGTGAAAAGAGGGATATTAAACCCTGATGAAACTCCGATCGATAAAAAAATCGAAACCGCGCTTCAAGTGGTAGGGAATGAAGATCATTTGAAAAAAGAACGGAAAATCGCGGAAGATGCCATCACCTTATTGAAAAATGAAGACAAAACATTGCCTTTCAAACCTAAGAAAAATGATAAAGTTTTAATTCTTGCTCCTTTTGATGACCAAGTTGAATCCATGTCCAGGAGCATCAGCGAATTAGCTGATAAAAAGAAAATAAAGAAAGTCCAAATAACGGGTATGAGTTTTTCAGGAAAGTCATTTACTGATCAAGTGGCAAGGCTCATTGATGAATCGGACTTTGTCATAACTGGTTCCTATGTTGTCAAAAACGATCCGGCTGTCAATGATGGAGTGATCGATGATAGCATTCAAGATTCTTCGAAGTGGGCAACAGCCTTCCCTAGAGCGGTCATGAATCATGCTAATAAGAAAGATAAAGAATTTGTATTAATGAGTTTAAGAAACCCTTATGATGTTGCAAACTTTGAAGAAGCGAAAGCGGTTCTTGCTGTTTACGGGTTCAAAGGGTATTCGAATGGGCGTTATAGACAGCCGAATATCCCGGCAGGAATTTCGGCCATTTTTGGAGTATCAAAACCTAAAGGTACGTTGCCGGTTGATATACCATCAGTAATTAAGCCCTCTGAAAGTCTTTATAAATTTGGATATGGATTAGATATTAAATCTGGAAGACCCATTAGAAAATAGGGAGGGAAGCAGTTTGAAAAGAATGATAATCCTATTTACCATTTGTCTGTTGACTTTCGGCATTGTTTCCTCAAAAAGTGTAACCGCTGTTAAAGAGAAGAAAAAACAAAAGGTCAGTCCCGGTATTGAAGTCCTTTTAAAAGAAGAAAAGAACGTGTTAAGCGGAAAGAAAGTCGGCTTGATTACGAACCCAACTGGCATCGATTCAAAATTAACCAGCATCGTCGATCTACTTCATGATGATCCAGACATTAATTTGACAGCGTTATTTGGTCCTGAACATGGAGTGCGTGGAGATGCGCAAGCTGGTGCAAGCGTTGAATATTATATTGATGAAAAAACAGGGTTGCCTGTTTATAGCTTATATGGCAAAACGAAAAAACCGACGCCTGAAATGTTAAAGGATGTGGAGGTCCTTGTTTTTGATATCCAGGATGTCGGAACACGCTATTACACTTATATCTACACGATGGCATATGCAATGGAAGCAGCCAAAGAAAATGATATCCCCTTTATCGTGCTGGATCGGCCGAACCCACAGGGCGGGCAGTCGGTAGATGGGCCGGTACTTGAACCTGAATTCTCATCGTTTGTCGGTTTGTACCCAATACCTCTAAAGCATGGGATGACAGTTGGGGAACTCGCGACTTTGTTCAATAAGGAATTTAATATTGGTGCAGATCTAAAGGTCATCAAGATGAAAGGCTGGAAGCGAGATATGGACTATGATGATACTGGTCTCCCTTTTGTCTTGCCGTCACCGAATATGCCCGCAGTTTCCACTACTTTCGTATATCCGGCTACAGGCTTGATCGAGGGAACGAATGTCTCGGAAGGCAGAGGGACGACTAAACCATTCGAGTTGATTGGTGCTCCTTATATAAACAGTGATGAGCTTGCTGGGAAATTAAATGAATTAAGGTTACCTGGCGTAAAATTCAGGGCAGCCTCCTTTACACCTACATTTTCAAAACATGCAGGTAAACTCAGCCACGGAGTGGAAATTTATATAACGGATAGAGAGGAATTCAAGGCTGTTCCTACTGGACTTCACATCATCAAGACCATTCAGGATCTATATCCTGATGATTTCGAATTCCTTGCAGCCAAAAATTTCAATTTATTGATTGGCAATGGCTGGGTAATGTCCAGAATTGAAGAAGGTTCATCAGTAAATGAAATCATGAAGGAGTATCAAGTAAAGCAGGATGCTTTTAAAAAGGTTCGTAAAAACTACTTGCTCTATAAATAAGTGAAAAAAGAAAAGTCCGGTTGGACTTTTCTTTTTTTTATGAACTTTTGATGGAGGAGTAAATCGCTAAGACTTTATTCCTGAATATAGCCAACTTTATATATGAAATGAAGTTCTAAAATGGAAGGAACCGTTGTCTAATAGAATATGGGGTTTGCCCTAAATCAGTAATTGACAGGAGGAAAGCGGGATGAAAAAATATCTTCAAAAAATTGGACGTTCCTTGATGCTGCCAGTAGCCGTATTACCGGCAGCCGCCATTTTAATGGGGATCGGTTATTGGATAGATCCGGCAGGATGGGGAGCGGGAAGTCCGTTAGCGGCTTTCTTAATAAAAGCAGGTTCTTCGATTATAGACAATATGGCTATATTGTTTGCTGTTGGAGTGGCGTTGGGGATGTCGAAAGGAAAAGATGGAGCCGCCGCTTTAAGCGGGCTGGTAGCCTATCTGGTTGTAACGACATTGCTTTCCACGGACTCTGTAGCGATGCTGCAGGGAATTGATGCAAAAGATGTAAATCCAGCATTTGTGAAAATAGAAAATGCATTTGTCGGAATCCTCTCGGGCCTTATAGCGGCAGCTATGTATAATCGGTTCAGTAAGGTCGAGCTGCCGGATGCACTCGCTTTCTTTAGCGGTAAACGCCTTGTCCCGATCCTTACTGCGGTTGTCATGTTACTGGTTTCCCTATTATTATTCTTCGTATGGCCGCTCATCTATTCCTGGTTAGTTATATTTGGGGAAGGAATAAGTGAATTAGGAGCTGCTGGAGCAGGACTCTATGGATTCTTTAATCGGCTTTTGATACCAACAGGTTTACATCATGCGTTAAACTCCGTATTCTGGTTCGATGTGATAGGACTTAACGATATCGGTAAATTCTGGGCTGGAACAGGAATAAAAGGAACCACAGGCATGTATCAAGCCGGATTCTTTCCCGTCATGATGTTCGGTTTGCCGGCAGCAGCTCTTGCCATGTACCATACGGCAAAATCACGGAAGAAAAAACAAGTTGCCTCATTAATGCTCGCAGCCGGTTTCGCTTCATTTTTCACAGGCGTTACTGAACCGTTGGAATTTGCTTTCATGTTTGTTGCACCAGCCCTATTCGTTGTGCATGCCTTATTAACAGGAATATCATTAGCTATTGCTGCGACTTTCCAATGGACAGCAGGGTTCGGTTTTAGTGCAGGATTCATTGACTTTATTTTAAGTTCAAGGTTGCCATTGGCAAATGAACCGTATATGCTACTTCTTCAAGGACTGGCTTTTGCTGTCATCTACTATTTCTTATTCCGATTCTTGATTACAAGGTTCAATTTAATGACTCCCGGAAGAGAAGATGATACAGAAGATGAGCTTGATGGCGGAGGAGCGACTGCGGAAGCAGACAGCAGTCAAGGCGGGAATAATGAGAGTAAATTCTTTGGAATGGCTTCCGCTATTTATGAGGGATTAGGCGGAGACGCAAACGTTACATCTGTAGATAACTGCGTTACCCGTTTAAGAGTTGAAGTGGAAAATATGGGAGCTGTCGATCAGAATAAAATCAAATCAACAGGGGTTGCTGGAATCAATATCGTGGGTCCCCAAAGCATTCAAGTCATCGTAGGGACACAGGTACAATTCATAGCTGATGAAATTGAAAAAATCCGGCGGCAATAGGTCTGGATAAACTGCATTTTTCCTTTTAATGCAAAAATCTACGATCAGAATTATATTTTCTGATCGTAGAGATTTTTATGATAAGTACCGATTTTTAACGCAAAAAAGATTTATCTATATAACTCTGCTCTTAAAATAGAATAAAACGAATTAATGTTCTATAATATATAAGGGTATTGAATGAAGGATTTGCCATGAAGCGTGGAGAACTAGTAATGAAGATCCGCCAATCATTGATACATCGATGATGAAGGCTGTATACATATCAATCTAAAATACTGTGCAAGCGATATCTTATGAATTTTTTCTACCTTTTAATAAAAGGGAGGTCCGGTCATGTATAAACAAAAAACCAAAGAAACTGACAGTAGTGTCATTGAGTTCATTGAGAACGTCGATAATCCGAAAAAACGTGAAGATGCATACGAATTGTTGGATGTTTTTACCGAAACGACAGGTTATGAGGCAAAGATGTGGGGACCGAGCATAATTGGGTTCGGTACCTATCATTATAAATATGAATCAGGTCACGAAGGCGATGCCCCCCTGGTAGGCTTCTCGCCTCGAAAAGCAAAAATCAGTTTATATTTTGCTACGGGAGACAAAGAAAGAGAAGAATTGTTACAGGCATTTGGTAAACACACTTCCGGAAAAGCGTGTGTGTACATCAATAAAGTGGCAGATATCGATATTAACGTATTGAAAGAATTGATTAATCAATCTGTCAAGTTTTTGAGAGATACATACCCGGACAATGAAATATAATAAAATGTATGTTTAAGAGGAACAAGAAAGCGAGTGGGAACGAAAATGAGAAAAATTAAAGTGGGCATAGTTGGATACGGATTGTCAGGAGCTACTTTTCACGCGCCGTTACTAAGTGTTTTAGGGCAGTTTCAAATAGCGAAAGTTGTCAGCTCCAATAAGGAAAAAGTCCAAAAAGATTTGAAAGATGTTGAAGTGGTAAGCAGCTTAGAGGAGATTCTTGAAGACCCATCCATTGATTTGGCTGTTATTACGACACCGAGTGGTTTACATTATGAAATGGCCAAGCAAAGCTTGTTAGCAGGGAAGCATGTCATTCTTGAAAAGCCAATGGTAGTGGAAGCTTGGGAGGCGGAGGAGCTCATTAAGATTGCCGAGGAAAAGGATCTGCTATTAAGTGTCTATCATAATCGGAGATGGGATAATGACTTTTTGACCGTGAAAAAACTTATGGATGATGGAGTGCTTGGGGAAATCAATACATACCAAGTCCATTATGATCGATACCGGCCTGTGGTCAGGGATAGATGGAGGGAAAAACCAGGTCCGGGATCAGGCATGCTTTATGATTTAGGATCACATCTCATCGATCAAGCACTTCATTTGTTTGGATTGCCGCAATTCGTTTGGGCAGATGTATTTTCCCAAAAAGAAAATGCAGAAACGGATGATTATTTCCATGTAATATTAGGATATGAAAAGCTAAGAGTTATCTTGCATTCAGGCTCAATCGTTCCGTTTAATGGACCGCGCTATCAGGTGCATGGAAGTAAAGGATCATTTATCAAGTACGGTCTTGACTGCCAAGAGGCAGCCCTAAGTGAGGGGAAAAAACCGTTGGATGACTCTTGGGGTGCAGATGAACCCGAATTCTATGGTAAGCTGGTTACGGTTGAAGGTGAAAATGAGACACATGAAACCATTGAAACACTGAATGGATCTTATTTAACATATTACCAGGCAATTGCAGATAGTATATTGAGCGGAAAAAAAGCTCCAGTAACCGCCCAAGAGGGATTATCGGTCATTAAAATCATTGATGCAGCTTTTGAAAGCAGTAAAGGGAAAAAAGCCGTATATATTAAATGAAAATCATTTTCCCCTAATAACAATATAAATGAGAAAAACTGAATGATAAGCGGCCTTATTCTCTATTAGAGGAAAAAGGCCGCTTTTTGTTTTGGTCATATAAAATCATTAACTTAAGAAGCAAATGGTTTCGATTGTTACGCAAGATTTTGAGCTGTTTCCGCATGAAAATGGAGCGAATATCCAAGAGATTGAAGCGTTACTCGTGAATTAGAGCCATTTACTCGTGAATTCGGATCAAATACTCGTGAGATTCATCCATTTACTCGTGAATTTGACGCATTTACTCGTGAATTTGAATGTTACGGAAGATTTAGAGCTGCTTCCGGAAAATGGAGGGAATATCCGCGAGATTTAACTTTTACTCGTGAATATACAGTTTTGGAGGATTTCAATTGATATAAAAATCATAAATGAAAAACCCCCGAATGGCGGCTGCTACTCGGGGGTTTTGTTAAGGCATGAAACTTGAAATGCCTTCTAAGCTCTAGGATAATGCCTTCGCATGAAGAGATCGCTTTTGCCAAGCCATGGTAATCATCAAAGTAATGAATAAAAGGATAAGGCCCAACATGAACGGATAGGTAATGTGGACATCATACATCATTCCGGCAAGTGTAGGTCCGAGCACATTTCCAATGCTCATATACGCATTATTCATACCCATTGCAAAGCCCTGTTCATTCCCTGCCATCTTGGAAATCAGTGTGTTAAGAACTGGACGCAAGATGGAAGTGGAAAGGAAGATGATAAGCGAAATCAAAAAGAAAATCAGGTAACTTGTAGCAAAAAGTGATAGAAGGAAACCGATTGCTGCAACACTGATAAAGATATTCAGCACATTCACTTCCCCGAAACGCTGTACAATCCGGTCGACGACAAACAGTTGCACTATTACACTGACGATACCGGTGGCTGTAACCATGACGGCGATGTCCTTAGGACTTGAATTGAATTGATTATCAAGATAAAGACCAATTACAGATTCATATGCCATTAGGCCAAAGCTCATTACAAGAGTAATGATGAGTGGGATGAAATAAGGCATTTTCACGGATAAGGCAATCTTCCGAATCATTGTTTCAGTTTTTGCATCCATGGATTGTGGAACCTGTGCCGTTTCGCTTTCTTTTAAAACAAAAATCGAAAATACAACAGCTGATAGGGATACCAGAGCAGAAATCAAAAAGGGAAACTTCAAGCCAAAGTCAGCTAAAAAACCTCCAATTCCCGGACCGACTACAATTCCCAGGGACATGGCGGCAGATACTAAACTATTGCCTTTGGCGCGTTGATCAAATGTGGTGATATCGGCTACATAAGCAAAAATTGCGGGTATAAGCAAAGCTGCCCCGATCCCGCCGATGATACGTGAAGCATATAATAACCAAATGGAATTGACTGCATAAAAAATAAACATGGATAATGTCAAACCGACCAATCCATAAATAATCATTTTTCTGCGCCCGAATTGGTCAGTCCATTTTCCGGCAATTGGCGAAAAGATAAGTTGTGCACCCGCGAAAATGGCGATCATTAGGCCAGCGGCGGTTCCGCCTTGATTAATGGAGGCCAGGTATGCTGGTAAAATGGGAATGATGATACCGAAACTTCCTATTGCTATAAACATATTGATCATGAGGATAATGATCTTTTTGCGTTGTTCTGCTGACATGGACAGCCTCTCTCTCTCTTTAAAAAATCAATAACCAATTTAATTCGCATGGTTAATTTTTTGATACGTTAATTATGTTATAGTTTTAGATAGATAGTGTCAATAAGAAAGGATTGTCAAACATGAATTCAAGTGAATTGTATAATTTACATCTAGAGATCAGGGAACTAAGCAGACTATCACAAGAATTGGTTGAACCGTTATTGGTTAAATATGATTTAACTTCTGTACAGTATCGCGCATTGCAATTAATAGTCTTGAATGAATCCATAGCTGTTAAAGATGTTTCGAATCATTTGAAGATTAAACCTGCGGCAGGAACTGCACTAATTGATCGGCTTGAACGGAAGAAGTTGATTGAGAGGGTACATAGTGAGGATGATCGGCGGGTAGTTTTTATCCAATCCACTGAAAGTGGAAGGAATACCTATCATTCCATCAATAAGTGTTTTACCAAAATCTTTCGTGACTTTTATAGCGTCCTAAATGGAGAGGAAACGGAACGTCTCAAACAAATCGTTGGGAAGCTTACCGAACATCTGTCGTCATGCATAGAGAATAAAATATAGTCTTCCTGACGTGTACAGTTTCCATTATAATAGAATGAAGATGCACTATATATTTATTAAAGCAGTGAATTTCACTGTTTTAGGAGATTAATTATCAGAATAATTAAAAAATATTTAGGTGAAAACGTCATTCAATGATTTTATTTTGGTGTAAGGAATCCATTAAAGAAGATATGACGGCTGGAAAATGAATATGTATTAAAAGGATAAGAAGTTTTTTTCTCAGGATTCATCATGACGAACCAGGCAGGGTGCTGAATACAAAGAATCTGAAAAGAAGGAGATGGTAAAATGTTTTCCCCATTAACTCCAATGGATTGGAAGCGCAGGGCCGTAAAATATTATCCTCAAAAAGTGGCAGTCATTGATGAAGAGAAAGAGTTTACTTATAAGGAATTCGGGCAGCGAACAGATCAACTTTCCAAAGCATTGCATTCTTCGGGAATTGAAAAAGGCGACCACATTGCAGTAATGTTGCCAAATACGCATTATATGTTGGAATGTTTTTATGGCATTTGTCAAATGGGAGCGGTAATGGTTCCTTTGAATTATAGGCTTGCTGCAGAGGATTTGGAATATATCATCAAGCATAGCGATTCAAAAATGTTGATAGTCGATGAAGAATTCACCGCTCCAATCGAAAAGATCATTACTAGACTATCATTGGAAAAAATCATTATCGTGCCTGTTGAAGGACATGAAACCACTTTACCTGGGATAGACTATGAGAATTTCATTTTGCATGCAAATGATGGTGGTCTGCCAGAGGTTACAATCGATGAAAATCAACTTTTGACTATAAATTACACGAGTGGAACTACTTCAAAACCAAAAGGGGTAATGTTGACTCATCGCGGGAATTACATGAATGCCGCTAATTTCATTTATCACCTTGGAGTGAAGCATGACGATGTATACTTACATACCTTGCCGATGTTTCACGCTAATGGCTGGGGAGGTGTATGGTCGGTAACGGCTACTGGCGGGACCCATGTATGTTTAAGGAAGGTCGATCCCCCTCTTATCCTCAAATTATTCAGCCGTCATAATATTACATTGTTATGTGGAGCACCTACTGTCGTCAATATGTTGGTAAATGATCCTAAAGCAAAAGAAACAAATATCAAAGTGCGTCCAAGGATGGCAACAGCTGGTGCTCCTCCAGCAGCAGCGCTTATACAAAAGGCACAAGAAATCCTTGGTTTGAATATGATCCACGTATATGGATTAACAGAAACTTCCCCTTTCATCCTATATAACGAGTGGAAGGATGAGTTTGAAGCTAAATCGGCGGACGAACAAGCAATAATAAAGGCAAGACAAGGTATTGAATTGGTTTTCAATGGGGAAACGATGGTGGTCAATCAAGAAGGGAAAGAAGTCGCTTGGGATGGAAAGGAACTGGGGGAAATCATCACTCGCGGCAATGTTGTAATGGAAGGATATTATAAGGATCCGGAAAAGACGGCCGAAGCAATTAGGGATGGCTGGTTTCATACCGGGGATCTGGCAGTTACCTATCCTGATGGATATATTGAGATACAGGACAGGGCTAAGGATTTAATCATTTCCGGCGGAGAAAATATTTCTTCAACAGAGGTAGAAGGGGTATTGTATAATCATCCAGATGTTTTGGAGGCTGCGGTCATTGCCATCCCAGACGATAAATGGGGAGAAACGCCTAAGGCAATCATTGTGCTGCAGCTCAATGCAAAAGTGACAGAAATAGAGATCATTACCTTTTGCCGCTCAAAAATGGCTCATTTTAAAGCACCGACAAAAGTTGAATTCGTAGAGTCTTTACCGAAAACGGCAACAGGTAAGCTACAAAAATACCGTTTGAGGGAAATCCATTGGAAAGGATCAAAAAAGGTAAATTAAAGGCTTTCATCGGAACGGGATATATATTGAGGGGGTGTCATAAAAAGGTAAATCAAATGAAGTACGGCAATTAACAAGACCAAGAATGCTTTTAAATAAGCATTCTTGGTTTTTATATTATGGAAAGCAACATTTCCTCCGTAATACTAGGAGGGGATAAATTAATTAACGAGGGCTTCTAAATGAAAGATTTGACTTAGTGTAATATATATACGTATTTTAGATAAACTTGGTTTATTACAACTAGCATAACTGATGCATGATAGGCGTGCTTTCCGGAATAATATGCTGCTATTAAACTATTTGGACTGCAAGCAAGTGCATCAGGATGTCCTCAGTAATAATAGCTGATCGAAATTAATTTTAAATGTAAAACATAGACATATTAATTTTATTTATAGCAATAATTATTGGATTAATTATATGGTTGAATAAAAAGAAAAAAGGATCTAAATCAGTTTATAGACAAAAGGGGTTCTATCTAAATTTTGAAACAAAGCTGATTGGAGCGAGTGTCTTGAGGCAATGTTCAAACCCCCTTTTGTCTGACTTAGAGTTAGTTTTTTTTTAAAAAAACTTATATCAATGGATTTTTGTGAATTCGTTAAAAAAAGGGCGGGAAGAAAAATAGATAATTTTTCTTCCCGCCTTTTTTATGAAAAGCACGAAAATTTTTAAAAAGCCTAATGAGATCATATTATATGAAGAAACTAAGAAGCACATAGAAAAACAAACGATATTCTATTAAAAATTCTGTAAACTTAAATCAAACATTATAACGTTATATTGATTAGTTCAGTGAAATATGATAATCTATTTTTGTAAAGAGAAATGAAATGAATTCTTATACAATTCAGTGTAACCGTATACAAAGTGCTTGCAATCGGTAGGAAGTATCGAAAAGGATGAGGGAAATGACAGATACGTTAGTTCTGAAGAATGTAAAGATGTTAGAGGGAAATGCAGCGGATATCATACTGGAAAATGGGATGATTAAAGAAATCGCACTTCCCGGAACTGCAACAGGCAATAAGATAATAGATTATGATCAAAAAGTTTATGTTTCGAGCGGATGGATTGATATGCATGTACATGCTTTCCCGGAATTCGATCCTTATGGTGATGAGGTTGATGAGATTGGATTTAAAACTGGTGTAACAACGGTCATCGATGCGGGAAGCACGGGGGCAGATAGGATATCTGATCTAGTTATCAGTTGTGAAAATTCCAAAACGAATGTTTTCGCCTTTCTGAATATTTCGCGGATAGGTTTGAAAAGGATTGATGAGTTATCGGATATTTCATGGCTGGACGAAGGGGAATTAAGGAAGGCAATTTCCAAGTACGGGGAGTTTATCGTTGGACTTAAAGCGAGAATAAGTAAAAGTGTGGTTGGTCCAAATGGTGTCGAGCCATTAAAAATCGCTAGGAAGTTTTCGGCTGAAACTGGTTTACCATTAATGGTTCATATCGGTTCAGGGCCGCCTGATATTAAGGAAGTCCTTGATTTACTTGAGGAAAAGGACATTATTACACATTTCTTAAATGGTAAAGCGAATAATTTATTTGATGTAAGAGAAGAGCCACTGCCTGAGTTAAGTAAGGCGATTGAACGTGGTGTTCATTTGGATGTAGGTCATGGAACGGCAAGCTTTTCTTTTAAAACTGCCGAAATGGCAAAAAAGCGGGGGATCCGTTTCAATACGATCAGTACGGATATATATCGTAAAAACAGGGAGAATGGGCCAGTTTTTAATATGGCAAATGTGCTTACAAAATTTTTGTACCTCGGTTATCCATTAAAAGAAGTAATAGATGCCGTTACGGTCAATGCAGCAGCTTGGTTGCATAAACCAGAGCTTGGCAGGATTTCAACTGGGGATATTGCGAACTTGACCTTATTCTCGATCGAGAATGAGCCGACTCTTTTAGTTGATTCCGAAGGTGAAAAAAGGATGGCAGAAAAAAGAGTTGTTGTAAAAGGAGTGGTTATAAATGGAGAATACATTGAACGCTAAATACGGTTTGAAAAGAGTCATCAATGCAAGCGGAAGAATGAGCATATTGGGGGTTTCTGCCCCAACTGACACAGTGATGGACGCGATGAAAAAAGGTGGGCAAAATTATGTTGAAATTTCTGATTTAGTCGATAAGTCAGGCCAGCATATAGCGAATTTGCTTCATTCCGAAGCAGCGGTCGTCGTAAACTCAGCATCAAGTGGAATTGCGCTTTCCGTAGCGGCGATCGTGACTGAAGGAAACAGAAGGAAAAGTGAAAGGCTTCATCAAGATCTCATTCAAAAGAATGAAATCATCATGCTGAAAGGCCATAACGTTCAGTATGGTGCACCGGTTGAAACCATGATTTACCTTGGTGGAGGAAATTTGGTGGAAGTTGGGTATGCAAATGAAGGGAAGGCAGAGCATATTGCTGATGCCATAAATGAAAATACTGCCGCCATTTTATATGTGAAATCGCATCATGCTGTTCAGAAAAATATGATATCGGTCGAAGAAGCGTGGGAAGTGGCCAAAACGAATAATATCCCTCTGATTGTCGATGCAGCAGCTGAGGAGGATTTGGAAAAATATGTACAATTCTCCGACTTGGCGATCTATAGTGGATCAAAAGCCATCGAAGGACCCACATCAGGTATCGTTGCTGGCAGAAAAAAATATATCGAATGGGTAAAGGTTCAACTGCACTGTATCGGAAGGAGCATGAAGGTTGGAAAGGAAACTACCTTTGGGCTGCTTCAGGCATTGGATGAGTATTTTGACAAGACAGATAATAGCGAAAAAGAAAAGGCTAGTTTACAAGTTCTCACATCACTTGACTCCATTGATGGCGTAAAAGTAACGATAGTACAGGATGAAGCCGGCCGTGCCATTTATAGAGCCCGCATTTCCATTGATCCTTTGATAACGGAAATAACGGCGAAAGAAGTGAACGAGCAGCTCAAAAATGGGGATATTGCCATTTATACACGTGATTATGGGATTCGGCAAGGCTTTTTCGATATAGATCCGCGTCCATTGCAAGGTGATGATATACATGTCATTGAAGCACAATTAAGAACAATATTAGGAGGAAAACAAGGATGACAAACATAAACAAACGGTTATTGAATGATCGTGTAGCCTTAAATGTACTTGCAAATAGTGTAGAAAATGCAGCGGAAGTCTTTGAAGCAGCGGAAGGCCATGTATTGGTGGGTGTACTCTCAAAGGATTATCCAACTGTGGAAGCTGGTGTTACAGCAATGAAAGAATACGGAGAAGCCATTGATGAGGCCGTTTCAATAGGATTGGGCGCGGGCGATAATAGACAGGCAGCAGTTGTCGCAGAAATAGCAAAATACTATCCAGGTAGTCATATTAACCAGGTTTTTCCGGCTGTTGGTGCCACCAGGGCCAATTTAGGTGAGAAGGATAGCTGGATAAATTCACTTGTTTCTCCAACTGGGAAAGTCGGTTATGTGAATATCTCCACTGGTCCAGTAAGTGCAGGTGCAAGTGAAACTGCCATTGTGCCTATAAAAGCTGCCATTGCGCTTGTTCGTGATATGGGAGGAAATGCATTAAAATACTTTCCGATGAAAGGCCTGAAGAATGAAGATGAATATCGTGCTGTGGCAAAAGCTTGTGGTGAAGAGGGATTTGCTTTGGAACCAACAGGTGGAATCGATTTAAATAATTTCGAGACCATTTTAGAAATTGCATTAGAAGCAAAAGTGCCTAAAGTCATTCCCCATGTATATTCTTCTATCATCGATGAAGAGACTGGTAAAACGAATGATGAGGATGTACGGAAATTATTGGCCATAACAAAAAAATTGGTTGAAAAATATGCCTAAAAGGATTGTGGCATTCGGGGAAGTTATGATGCGTTTGCAGGTACCAGGGTATGAATTACTATCACAGGCTAACACTCTGCAATACTCCTTTTCAGGCACGGGAGTAAACGTAGCTTCTGCGATGACAAAGCTTGGACATGATGGGTATGTTGTGACCAAGTTACCGGATAACCCCCTCGGGGATTCAGCGATCTCAGCTTTGCAGCGCTTAGGAATTGGAAGGGGCTACATCTCCAGAGGCGGCAAATACATGGGGATGTACTTTTTGGAAAATGGATTTGGACAGCGGGCGAGCCGTGTCACATATTCCAATCGACTGGAAAGCAGTTTTAATACAGCCACCTTATCCGATTATGATATGGATATCATTTCGGAAAGTACGGATATCATCCATTTTTGCGGAATCACGCTTGCAATGGCGGAAAATGTACGGGAAAGTATGAAGGCGATGGCTGGAAAAGTCAAAGAAAAAGGCGGTACAGTCTGTTTTGATTGCAATTACCGTCCCTCTTTATGGGAGGGAGGTTATTCTGACGCAAAGCCTCATTATGAAGAAATGCTTTCTTTGGCTGATATCGTCATGATGAATGAGAAAGACGCCCTATATATTTTAGGAATGAAGTCAGAAGGCTCCACAAGGGAAGAGCAGCTTATTGAGTTGATCCCTGAAGTGGCCAAGAAATTCAATATTCAATCGATAGCAGGGACACATCGTTCAATCAACAGTGATAATAGCCATACGCTGAGGGGGTATATATACAAAGAAGAGACATTTTACTTTTCCGATATCCTATCATTTTCCGTATATGATAGAATAGGTTCAGGCGATGCTTACACAAGCGGAATCCTGCATGGCGAATTGCTAGGATATTCCCCTGAAAAGACAGTTCGGTTTGCGGCTGTATCAGGAATGCTGGCATGTACTGTCGTTGGAGATACTCCTTTGGCAACCGAAAAGGAGATACTCTCGGCAATGGAAGGTAAAATGGAAGATATTAAGAGATAAAGGCAGGAGATTAGGAATGAATGTGAACAGAAAAAATGGACCGATGTATTTACAGATAAAAGAAATATTAAAGGATCGTATTTTACATGGGGTTTATGCCATCGACACAAACATTCCCTCTGAGCCTCTTTTGGAAGAAGAATTTAACGTAAGTAAGGTCACTGTCCGTAATGCAATCAAAGAACTCGTTCAAGAGGGGTATGTTGAAAAGAAAAGCGGCAAAGGCACTAGAGTCATAGCTAATGGTTCGATTGTCAAACTTTCCAAAGGAAAGCGTTTCACAGAGCTTTTGGTGGAGGAAGGGCACTCCATTTTAAAAAAGGTGTTAAACATAAGTCATGTTGACCTTTCTTCAGACTCTAAGCTGCATTCTTTATTTGGTGACCATTGCTTAAGTATTGAACGGATATATTTATTGGACAATGAGCCTTATATTTACTTTACACATTATGTTTCACTGGATTTAAACCAAGAAGAAATAGAAGAGGTCCAGATCAATTCTTTGTACCGCTTTTTGGAAGATCAAAACGTCAAACTTGAAATTTTCAGAGATGAGTTTGCCGTTGCTATCGCTCCGGATCACATTTGCGAAACACTGAAAATCGAAAACAATAGTCCAGTACTAAAGAGGATTCGGATTTCCAGTGATGGGGACGGAAATGTTATGGAATACAGTGAAGGATATTACAACACGGCTAAACAGAACTACATTGTGACATATAACGAGCCGGTACAATAATCCCATTTATTGTATTGGTTGGTTTGATTGTAAGCGATTTCTTGGGAATGGGGAGAACATATGGATCTATATTTATTAGGAATCACGCTGATAGCAATCGTAATAGTTATTTTGGGGGTATCATGGTGGAAATGGCATGCATTCATTAGCTTGACTGTAGCCAGTTTATTTTTAGCGGTTTTTTCCGGACTGCCAATGGACAAGATTGTTGGGGCTTATGAAACGGGTGTCGGAGCGGTCCTTGGTCACCTTATTGGAATATTGGCATTGGGTACCATCTTAGGAAAGATGATGTCCGACTCTGGAGCTGGCATGCAGGTTGCTGACTTTTTCATTAATAAATTTGGTGTGAAAAAACTGCCATGGGCCATGCTCTTATCTGGTTTCATCATTGGCATTCCGGTATTTTTCGAGGTTGGTTTAGTAATATTGCTTCCTTTGGTCATTTCCATTCGGAAATCTACCAAAGTGAACATCTTGTTAATTGGTATTCCAGTACTTGCTGGCTTATCAATCGTACATGGGCTGGTACCTCCACATCCTGGAGCCATGACAGCTATTGGAATTTATAATGCTAACATGGGACAAGTACTTCTGTACTCATTGATCATTGCATTCCCGACTGCTGTTATTGCGGGACCACTATTCGCAAAATGGATTCATAAAAGGGTTATTCCTGTCGGAGAACCGGAATTGATCCGGGTGGAAACAAAGACAAGTGGATTACCAGGCACTGGAGTTTCGTTCTTCATCATCCTATTGCCGGTATTGTTGATGGTTTTAACTTTAGTGGCGCCCTATCTGCCGATACCGGGTTCCATTGAAAAAATCCTATTGTTTATCGGAAGTCCAGTGATCGCCCTATTAATCTCCTGTTTTGCAGCTTACTATTTCTTGGGCTACAGACAGGGAATGGACAAATCGCTAATTAAAAAGTTGACGGAAGAATGCTTATTGCCATTAGCTTCCATAATCCTTATTATCGGTGCTGGCGGAGGCTTCAAGCAAATTTTAATTGATAGTGGCGTAGGGACTGCAATCGCTTCCATGTCAGAGGAAATTTCCTTGTCCCCAATCGTTCTTGCATTCCTTGTGGCCGGATTAATCCGGGTTGCCACAGGTTCTGCAACCGTCGCTTTGACCACGGCGGCAGGGATCGTTTCACCGGTCGTTGCCAATATGACGGGTGTTAATCTAGAATTGCTCGTTATTGCCACGGGAGCAGGCTCACTTATGTTTTCCCATGTTAATGACGCCGGTTTCTGGTTAGTAAAAGAATACATGGGATTAACCGTTAAAGAAACTTTCAAAACATGGACAGTGATGGAAACATTACTTTCCTTCGTGGCATTCGGTTTGGTTTTAATTTTCGATATATTCATATAATTAAAGAAAATTTTTGCAAAACCTGATTATGTAGCATTTACCTCCGTGAACTGTCTTGTTGTGACAGATCACGGAGGCCTTTATTTAGTTATGAACATACTGGGGAGGGAGAAAAGGACCGGCTGTACTCTTAAAGATAGGTCGTTGCAGAAAAAACAGTAATAAAATTCATTCAAAATCGTAGTTATTTTTACTATTGACAAGGGTGTAGTTTCATCCGGGTGACGTTTGTTTGGCTCCTCGAAGATATAAGTCCTGACAGAGACTTTTATATTGCAAGATTGACAGCTTGCCGTTTACATATTCATTCTGAATATAATCCAATAATTCATTGGCATGGTTAGGCTTTTGACGTTTTTCCTGAATATAATGGAGAATTAAAACTTCTATATTCACACACTCACCTTACTTGACAAGTATTTTTTTCCATTAACAATATAACATGGGTATTCAAAAAAATATCATTTTTTGAATATTTTAACTATCGACATATTTATACAAATAAAGGATTGATTCGGAATAAGCGGTGGAATTTATCGGGAAATGCAAAAAGAACGATATTGTACCGACTTGATTTTAGGCACAAAAAAGCCCTTGATAATTCAAGGGTTTTTTTGTTGATTTAGGTCATAAAACTGATTTTGCAACGACTTCATGCTTGTATCTTTTGTACAGGTAAAGGTGATAAGCGCAGTTCTGCGGATTCTCTCTTAATGGAGAATAAATAAGCTGCCAAACCTAAGAAGGCTGTAAAAATCAGCATGGCGATCGATGAACTGAAGTCCCCGCCAGACAAGTCACGAAGCCATCCCATGATATAGCTCGAAAAGCCGCCCATGATATTCGTGAATCCAATTAGACCAGCGGCTCGTCCTGCTGTTTCAGGTGTTGAGTATTTTACCATGAGCATATTACTTAAATGGAACACACCGCCTTGACATCCCATTGCCAGTCCCATACATAGTCCGGCCAAAATAGGATTCGGGATGAAGACAGCTACCGTCAAAAAGACAGCCGTCAATGAAAATAGAATCGTGGCCATCAAACTTGGACGTCTGGTTTTGTCAGCCAGAAAACCGCATGCCAAGACAAATCCTAGAGCGAATAGCCAGGAAAGAGAAGTAATGCTCGACATTCCTTCCTTTTCGAATCCTTTTGCTTCAATGAGGTATGTAGGAAGCCAAATGCTGATTCCGAAAAATAAGAAGGAGCATACGAGCATGCCGAACCAAACGATCCAGAAACGATAATCTTGTGCGAAACTCTTCTTGTTCTCGGAGGGGGCGGTTTCTTTCATTTCATCATCCGTTTGGCGAATGAAAGCCAATTCCTCCTTACTTATACGGGGATGCTCTTCTGGTGTATTCCTCGTCATAAAGATGAACATCGGGATATTTATAAATAAGTTGAATGCTGCAAGCATAAAGAAAGCTGCTTGCCAGTGGAGTAAAGATATCACGAGCACCAAAAATACGGCTCCCATTGCCGGTCCTAAATAGTTTCCGGTAAGCCAAGATGCCTGGGCCCTACCCAATTCGCGTTTATTAAACCAGTTAGAAATGAGCTTTCCGGAAACCGGAATCATCATCCCTTCACCAAAACCAAGAATTATCCTGCTAATTAAAAATATTTCATATGAATTTGCCAGGCCTGACATAATCATCGTGAGTGTCCAAACGAATAAACCGGCGATGGCTGTTTTTCGTGCACCTAATTTATCAATGATGAAGCCCCAAAAAAGATTTGAAACTCCATAAGCAATGGTGAATACAAAAGATAGAAGACCGATCTTTGCATTTTTGTCATCGCCTGTCATACCTAGTGCATGCAAGAATTCTGGATCTGTTTGAATGATGGAAATGCCAACCTTATCAATTTGTCCGAAAAACCAAAAGAAAAAAATTGGAACGGCAATATACAACCATCTTTTTTGCCCATTTAACATAATACCATCTCCTTATCGCTCTTTAGCATTCCGCAAAATACTTATATTTGAGAATAAGTGTTTTACGGTTTTCCTTTAGAAAGGTACTAGTTTTGATTATTCATTTAAGAGCTATATCCCGCCTTTCTTTATAATTTTGATAGATAAAAAGGAATAGTGTGTTTTGTAAGGAAAACAAAGTTTTACTTTCTTAACGATAAATTAAAATAATTTGATTGTCAATTTAATATTTTGACAATTTTCTATTTTTAGAATAAATAATCTTATAAGCGCTTTCAGTCCAAAGGCGAACTCTGTTTCATCCTATTGAGTAGGAACTCCATCAAGCAAGTACTTAAAATGGAAGTAATCTAATACTTTGTGTCCAAAAAACAAATTATTATCAAATTATTAAAAATTCTGACTTGTTGATATTGAATTTAAAATCAGGAAAATCTATAATTCATTTATATTGTTTTATATATGAAATACTTAATATGGAAAATTTTGTTGGCAAAGAATATCGATGTATTAAAATTTATTTGTTTTTACTTTTATAATTGGTTATATTTGGTTGTATAACAAAGAGCTGGTCTTTCGATACGTCAATTACGCTGAGCATTCCAAATAGTTTTATATATGTAAATATGCTTTAATTGACACATATACACTATTCTATTTATACATGAAGAGTAAAGGATTGTAAGGTAGAAATGGTTGCCAATTAGAGTACTGCCTGATTCATTATCAGGAATTGCAATTGTTATCCTGCAGTGTTGGGAAACACGGTGACACCAGCTCGGGTATCGCTCTTGGCTTTTAATAGCCGTTTTCCGGAAGTGGTGAAAGCGTTGATTATATCTGATGTGACTCGTTGGACAGCTGTTGTTAACATGAAGGAAAGTAAACGGAAACTTCTGATTTGATTACAATCCATCGAAATGTGATCGGATGAACTTGCAAAGCAGAGGGCAGTGCACTCCTGACGCCAAATGTTATGGCTAGTTAGGGAAGCACAAGTGCTCACGTCAGGATACTGGTCATTTTCCTTCTCTATATCAAATTTAAAACAAATGGACATCCTATCTTCAATATCTGTCCCGACAGTGTCTTGTGTAGTGACTGAATCAGGTCAGACCTGATAGTGAGTCAAGCATATTTTAAAAATTGATTCCTAATTCCTGGTTTTCCATTATACACGGGAAGATAGGCCATTTAAGTTGCAGCAGGATCCAGGTGTGTTAAGGAAGCTAAAGAAAACAGGCAACCATTGAAGTATGCATCAAAACATTCACCAAATGAACGATCAGAAAAAAATGTACATATACTGCAAGTTCTTCTTTCTAGGTATGAAGAAAGCTTGGGTTATAGTCAGGAGAAAATGAGATTTATTCACAACGGGGGGAATACTCGAATGGCAAGCGAAGAAAAAGAGAAAGAGAAATATAGTGCTAATTCATTGGTTAGGGGCTTGGAAATCATTAAGCTCTTTAATGAAGTACAGCCGAGCTTGTCTCTTTCAGAAATAGCAAAACAACTCGGAGTAAGCAGAACAGTACCATATCGTTTATTATTCACATTACAAAATATTGGTTACTTGTCTCAGGATGAACATACCAAACGTTATAGTTTAACTCCTAAAGTTCTTGAATTGGGATTCAGCTATTTGAATAGCTTGAAATTCCAGGAAATTGTCCAACCTTATATGGAGACCTTGCGTGATGAAATCGGAGCCTCCTGCCATCTTTCCATTTTGGATGGACAGGAAGTTGTTTATGTTGGAAGTGCCCCGATCAGAGGTGTATCCGCTGTCAATGTGAACATAGGTTTGCGGCTGCCGGCACATGCTTTGGCCAATGGAAAATTACTTTTGGCATATCAACCGAAAGAATTGCTCATGCAAATGTTCAAAATCTCAAACCTTACTCCTTATACAGACAAAACACTCACCGCGCCTGGTGAATTTCAAAAACAGCTGGAATCGATTCGGCAAAATGGTTATTCGATGACAAGCGGGGAATTCCACCCTGGCATCCGTTCCGTTGCCGCCCCGATCTTTGATAGGACTGGGAAAGTATTGGCTGCCTTGAATGTCGTAGCAACAGAATCTGCTTATCAAGAGGATTTCATCGATAAAATTGCCTTGCCGAAACTGTTGGAAGTTTCTCGTCAGTTATCCGTTTATATGGGATATAGCGGGGTTAAGCCTTATCAACACGAAGATGTCTGAACGATTTAAAATCGATTAATAAGTGAATAACCTCTTTCGAAAGTGTGGATCTCCCAATAGGGAAATCCACACTTTTTTTGTGTTAAGAAAAGCAAATCGTTACAAGTTTATCCTATAGTGGTGAACGTTCGGATTATAAAAATAGTTTTAAATATTCTAAAAACTCATTGACAATGAAGCGGTTTCATTTTAGACTTAATTCATAGACAAAACAATGTTTTGCTTATGAAACATATTGGGGTTTAGAAACAACAAATAAGGAGGAATTTTAAAATGACAAAAGAAGCTTTCTCAGTGAAGGATTTTGAAAAAAAATATGTTGCCCGATTGAAAGACCGTACTCTTGATTGGAATGTCTTGAAGTTCCAAGAAGAAATTGATCCCGCTTATAGACGCGCACAGATGAGATATATCGGACGTGGTGCCACTGCCAATAACGATACGAATGTAATTGCAGGTGAACATTTCACTTTAAGTACAATGGTGCTTCCTCCGGGATGTATCGGTCCTTTGCATCTTCACGACGATGTTGAAGAAGTGTTTTTCATTCTTGAGGGTGAAGTCACGGCACTAATTCAAGAGGACAGCTACAGTGAAGTGCATGAAATTAAATTAAGTGCGAGAGACTGCATCAGCAGCCCACCTGGGGTTTATCGCGGAATTAGGAATGACGGGGATGTAGAGGCACGCATGCTCGTGATGCTAGGGGCAGTGAAGCCTAATTTACCGACTTATCCCGAAGGCAGTGAACTGGAAGAACTGCGTAAACAACGCTCTAAAGAAAGAGAAGCCATCATTAAGGACTGATCATTTAGCCGAAAAGGGCACCTGCATTATGAAAATTAATGAGGCGCCCTTTTCGATTAGATTGTTAAATAATGGCCAATGCAAATTATCTAAAGGTAAATCCAAATTATGGGAGGTATAAAAATGCTTGGGATTACTCATTTACGACATATAAGCATGATAACTCCGAATTTCGACGATCAAGCAGAGTTTTATGAAAAGGTTTGGGGACTTGATAGAGTGGATGTTCCGGGAGAGGAGAATACGGTTTATTTCCGCGGTGCTGGACCGGAACATCATATTTTAAGCCTTCACAAGGGAGAAAAACGAGGATTGCACCATATAGCTTTTGGAATGGTCGATAAAAATGCTGTGGATCGTGCAGCGGGGATTCTACAATCGAAGGGCGTTCGAATTATTGAACCACCTGGATATTTGGATGAAGCAGGTGCAGGTTATGGCCTGCGGTTTATTGATCCGGAAAATCGCGTGATTGAGCTCTCGGCTTGGGTGGAAGTGCAAACGTCTATTTGGAGCAAGAAAAATGTCGATCCAGTGAAACTGAATCATGTTGTAATGAACACGAAGAACTTAGATATGATCGTTGAGTTTTATACGGACGTACTCGGTTTTAAAGTTACTGATTGGAGTGAGCACCAAATGTCATTCCTGCGGTGCAACAGGAAGCATCACTCCATTGCCTTCAATCAAGATGAGCATGCGTCAGTCAATCATATCGCATACGAAGTCGATTCCGTGGATGAACTGATGCGAGGAATAAGCAATGTCCGAAAAGCGGGCTTGTCAGAACTTTGGGGACCTGGACGTCATGGGCCTGGAGACAATATTTTCTGTTATTTTCAAGACCCAGGCGGTTTTGTTATGGAGTATACATGTTATCTGGAAACGATCGAAGATGAATCTGAGTGGAGAGCACGTGTATGGAAACGGGTTCCGCATTTAATGGATCAGTGGGGGATTGCAGGGCCGCCGAAACCTGAAGCCCGCAAAGCAATGGGAGGAGATCCCGATCCAGGATGGGTTGATTCTCATATAGATGGTTCTGTCATGGCGGAAAAATGAGGAGGATTTTGATTTCCTCCCATGATTCTTGCGCGTAGTTAGCTTCTTGTAGATTAAAGGACAGCATTTGAGGAAAATGGCTTTGAAAAGGAGTGAAGAGAGTGGATTTAGGATTGCAAGGAAAAGTGGCTGTCATTATGGGCGGCACGTCGGGCGTGGGATTAAAAACAGCAGAAATGTTTTTAGCTGAAGGAGCGAAAGTGGCTATTTGCGGCAGAAGCGCTGAGCGTATGGAAAGTGCACAAAGTCAATTACTTTCATTTGGTGAAAAGGCAGATATTTTTGCATCAACATGTGATGTCACCTCAAAATCGGATGTGGATTCTTTCATTAATGGTACCGCTGAGAGGTTTGGCGGAATCGATATATTGGTGAATGCAGCCGGTCAAAGCGTGATGGGTCACTTTTTTGACATAACGGATGAGCAGTGGGAAGAACAGATTCAGTTAAAGTTCTTTGCCATCATATATGCAGTTCGTGCTTCGCATCCTCATTTAGTGAAAAGGGGAGGAGGGCGGATTATTAATATTAATGCGACGCTTGCTAAAGAACCTGAACGTCATATGGTAGCGACTGCAGCAGCAAGGGCTGGCCTCCTTAATTTAAGCAAAACCTTGTCCCAGGAATTGGCCTTTGACAATATATTGGTCAATTCAGTGAGTCTTGGATTGATCCGGACTGATCAATGGGAGCGAAGAAGATTGAAAAATGCGCCTGATATGGACCCTGAAGAGTATTACGGGGACCTTGCGAAAAAACGGAATATCCCCCTCGGCCGCGTAGGCGAAGCGGAAGAAGTGGCCAGTGTCATTGTTTTCCTTGCTTCAGACAAAGCAAGTTATGTAGCGGGTTCGACGATTGAGACGGCAGGAGCGATTGGAAAGGCACTATAAATATATTACTAAAAAAGGTAGGATAACGCGATGAAAATAAAAGAAGAAATAGAGTTTACGACCGCCGATTCCATCGTAAAGGAGCTTGTTCAAGCAGGAGTGGAAGCAGCTTTCGGGATTGTCAGCATTCACAATATGCCCATCTATGATGCAATTCTTAGAGAAGGGAGCATCAAACTTATATGTTCACGCGGTGAGAGCGGTGCCGTAAACATGGCTGATGGATATGCCCGCGCCACTGGGAAATTGGGTGTAGTGATTACCAGTACTGGAACAGGGGCAGGAAATGCTGCTGGTTCCTTGGTGGAAGCTTGGGCAGCTGGTGTTCCCCTTCTTCACCTTACAGGTGAGGTGGCTTCTTCTTATCTTGGTACAGGCAAAGGGTACATACATGAGTGTAAAGACCAGCTTTCAATGATGAGCGGGGCTTGTAAAAATGCAGTGAGGCTTAGAAACCCTGATCAAACCGCAGCAGTAGTTAGGAAGGCAATCGAAGAAGCGTTAACTGCACCAACGGGCCCGGTTACATTGGAAATTCCCATCGACTATCAATCGGCGATCATAGAAGATCTTTCACTCGAAGGGCTACGAGCTTCAACATCTGAAACAAATCCATTGCCATTCATTCCTGAACAAGCTGTGCAAAAAATGGTGGGGGCACGCCGTCCTGTGATATGGGCCGGTGGTGGAGTCATCAGTGCCAATGCTTCGCAAGAGCTGCAAAAATTAGCGGAAATCCTTGGTGCAGCGGTTATAACCAGTCAGTCAGGAAAAGGTTCGATTCCAGAAAACCATGAACAATGCATAGGACATTTTGCGGCATATGAAACAACTAAAGAGTTTTTAAAAAATGCAGATTTATTGATTAGCGTAGGTGTTAGGTTTAGGGGGAATGAAACATCCAACTGGAAAGTTCCGGTGCCACAAGAACATATAGCGATCGATGCGGATTGGCAGGCCATTAACCGGAACTATAAAGCCACGTTAGGATTGGTTGGCGATGCAAAAGATATGCTTGCTGCCGTCATTGAAAAGCTTGAAGAACATTCAGTTCATGCGGAGCCATCTTATTTACAAAAAGTTCTTTCGCTTAGAAATGAAGTACGTGCCCAACTCAGGGAAACGCTTGGACCTTATGAGCAATTTGTGGATGGCATGAGGGATATATTACCAGACGATACTATTCTAGTCCGTGATGTAACCGTTCAGGCAAACGTTTGGGGCAGCCGTTTATTTGAAATCTATGAACCGAGAACATCAATTCATGCATCAGGGGGAGGAATTGGTCAAGGTCTTCCAACAGCAATCGGTGCCCAAATGGGTTGTCAAGATAAAACCGTCGTTCTTATGGCTGGAGATGGTGGGTTCATGGTTAACGTCGGGGAAATGGTTACGGCAGCAGAAGAAAACTTACCAGTTATCATCGTATTATTCGATGACTCAGGCTATGGGGTTCTTCGCAATATTCAAACAGCCGCATATGGCCGGCAGGTAGCCGTGGATTTATTGAGCCCTGATTTTGTGAAACTGGCTGAGTCCATGCATTTTGAAGCGGTGCGTATTGGTTCTGGAGATGAATTCATATCCGAACTGAAAAAGGCTAAGGAAAGACGTAAACCTTCAATGATCGTTGTTGATATGGAAGCTGTGGGGCCAATGGCCAAGCCATTTGGCGGACCGCCAGGAGCTGCAGAAGTATTCAAGCCAAAAAAACTATAAGGAGGATTGAGAATGATTTCGACATACCCATTTGTTTCAGGAAAATATCTAGTTAATGGAGAATGGAGAGAATTACCGGAAAAAGTCGATGTAGTGAATCCGGCAAATACATCGGAAGTAGTTGGCCAGGTGGCAAAATGCTCTGAAGAAATCGTGAATGACGCAATTGAAGCGGCGGAAAATGCTTTTGATACGTGGTCCCGCTCTGATATCGGGGAACGGGCAACCCGTATGAATACTGCGGCAGAAGAGCTTTCAAAAGTAATCGAGGAAAATGTTACAGTGTTTGTACGTGAAAATGGCAAAACACTTGTTGAAGCTAAAAAGGATTTATTGCGCTGTGTTGAAGTCATGAAGGGCTGTGCAGCAGAGTTACTTGATTGGTGGAAGCCTGAAGTCCTCCCAGGAAAACAAAAAGTCCAAATCCGAAGAAGGGCAAGAGGTGTCACGGCAATAATCACACCATGGAATTCTCCGATGATATTAACCTTTAAAAGGGTCATACCTGCTGTTTTGGCAGGCAATGCCGTTGTCGTAAAACCTGCAACGAATTGTCCCTTAACGATCATGACCTGTTTAAAAGTAGTTGCCGAACATTTTCCTCCAGGAGTCATCAATATAGTCTCAGGATCTGGAAAAGCAATCGGCGACACACTATGTACCGATTCACGCGTACGGACATTGGCGTTTGTCGGAAGTACGGAAACCGGGAAAGATATCATGCAGAAATCATCTGGAAATCTGCAAAAAGTATATATGGAACTTGGCGGCAATGATCCTGCCATCATTTTGGAAGATGCCAATATGGATGAAGCGGCTATCAAACGTTTGAGGATGGGGATTTTACGAGCTGCGGGTCAGGTCTGTTCTGCTGTAAAAAGAGTGTATGTCCAAGAATCACGTTATGATGAAGTTGTGGAGAAGCTGACCAAAGAGTTTAGCCGGATGGTAATCGGTGATGGCATTCAGCCTGATGTAACTATGGGTCCATTGAATAATAAAGCACAATATGACTTTGTGAATAGCTTGATCGAACGTACCGCTAAGTCAGGAGGAAATATAATCACAACCGGCATCCAGCTGAATCCGGAAACTTGGGATAAAGGTTATTATATGCTTCCTTCCATTATTACTGGCGTCAATCAGCAGAGCGAATTGGTTCGAGTGGAACAATTCGGGCCCATCATTCCAATTTTACCTTTCAAAGATATTGATGAAGCTGTAAAATTAGCGAATGATAGTGAGTTTGCGCTGCGTGCATCTGTTTGGACCGAGAATGAAGATATCGCTGTCGAAATGGCAGATCGTCTTGAAGCTGGTGCTGTTTTCCATAATAATCATACCGTTTTCAGCGACTTGGCCCTGGATTTCCCTGGCTTAAAAGAAAGCGGTGTTTCTCGGGAAACAAGACATTGCGGGTTGGAATTCTTTGCGGACTCATACGGGTTTGCTGATTGAGGAAGGATGAAACTACATGAAGTTAGGTTTAATAGGGTGCGGTAATATCGGAAAATTTCTGCTTCAGGCCATTAATAACGACGGGCTTCTTCCAGGTGGGAGAATCGTTGCGATTTATGCCCGCCGTGAAGAAATTGCCTCACAACTAGCAGAAGAATTCAGGACACAGTCATATGGTGATGTCGACGAACTTCTTGAATCCGATGTAGATTTAATCATAGAGGCTGCAACGATTGAAGCAGCTGAAGAGTATGCATTGAAAGTGCTTAAAAGCGGGAAGGATCTCTTGCTAAGCAGCATTGGCGTTATGGCGAATTCTGCCTTTGAAGAACAATCAAACCAGATTTGTAAATTGAATAACGTGAATATTCTCCTTCCGTCTGGTGCGATTGGAGGTCTCGATTTACTTAAATCGGCAAAAGCGGTGAATGGCCTTGAATCTGTTTGCATCACCACAAGAAAACCGCCAAACGCATTGCCCGCAGGGTCTTCAGTGACAGAAGAAACGTTATTATTTGAAGGATCTGCTGCAGAAGCGATAAAACAGTTTCCGAGAAACATTAATGTTGCGATTGTGCTGTCTATGGCTGGTCTTGGATCAGAAAAGACGAAAGTGAAAATCATTGCCGATCCAAATGTGTTAAAAAACAATCACCTGATAGAAGCGTCAGGTTCGTTCGGGAAACTGAAACTGGAAGTGGAAAATGATCCGATGCCTAATAATCCGAAAACGAGTTATCTAGCGGCATTAAGTGTTTTGGCGACTCTGCAAAATAAGGAAAAGAGCGTTCAAATCGGGTAATGCATTATGATGTAAAGCTTGGAAGGGAGAGAAAAAGTATGCTTAAAACTGAAAAATCCTTAGAAGAAATGTCGAAACAGCAAGTTGTTAACTATTTGAACGAAACGGTTAAACCAGAGGAAGGCGTTATACCTGCATACCTCCTTGGAGACCCAAAAGTTTATGATATAGAACATGAAAAAGTGTTTTTGAAAACATGGGTTTTTATCGGTCATGAATCTGAAGTACCGAACAAAGGAGACTTCATGACCCGTGAACTTGCTGGCTACTCGCTCATCATAACTCGTGATGCTGAAGGGGAAATCAGGGCGTTTTATAATATGTGCACCCATCGCGGAATGAAACTATGCCGTGCAGATAAAGGGAACAAGTCATTATTTACGTGCCCTTACCATGGGTTTAATTTTAAAAACACTGGTGAGCTCGTAGGAGTGCCATTACAAAAAGACATATATGGGGGGAACCTTGACCGCTCGGAAATGGGACTCCACAAAGTGAAGCTTGAATCCTATAAAGGTCTTTTATTTGGAACTTGGAATGAAAATGCAGAGCCACTTGAAGAGTTTCTTGGAGACATTAAATGGTATTTGGATATCCTTGTAGGACGTGCAGAAATGGAAGTGATCGGGGTCCCGCAAAGATTCGTTGTTAATTCCAACTGGAAAGTTGGTTCCGATAACTTTGTTGGTGATTCCTATCATACGATGGTCACACACGGATCCATTGCAAAACTGGGCATGGTGCCCAATGCTACCTATTCAAAGCGCGGTTTTCAAATCCATACGGATAACGGGCATGGACTAAACTTAGGGACACCTAATCCTGACTTCGCTTTCCCGGAAGAATTGAAAGATGAATTTAAAACTAATTTGTCTGAAGAACAATATGGAGTGTTATCAAACTTAAAGAATATGATTGGGAATGTCTTCCCTAACTTATCATTTTTAATATCCCATACAAAAATCAAAGACCAATTCATCTCCAACACTTCAATAAGGATGTGGCGGCCAATCGGTCACAATAAAATGGAAGTGATCGCTTGGATGCTCGTGGAAAAGAACGCCTCCCAAGATTGGAAAGATAGATCAAGAGATTCATTTATCTTGACTTTTAGTCCATCCGGTATTTTTGAACAGGATGATACGGAAGTTTTTACGGATATTACTGAAGCAGCCCAAGGCCCAATGCCTTTCCTAAAGAATCTAACCTACAATTATACAATGGGTCTTCATCGTGAACCAGTTGATTTTATAGGACCTGGTGTTGCATACGATGATAAATTCACTGAAGCGAGCCAAAGGAATTTTTACAAATACTGGCTTGAATTGATGACGAAATGATAAGTGGGAGGGGGGAACGGAAATGAATGTGGAGAAAATGTTGCTCAAATGTGAATTTGAACAGTGGCTGTATGATGAAGCTCAATTATTGGATGATATTGAATTTGATGATTGGTTCGATTTAATGCACTCGAGCTTACGCTATCAAATGCCTGTACGTGTTAATAAAGAAGGGGTGGAACGCCCGGATTATTCAACGGAAATGTTTACATTTAATGATGATATTGAGCTGCTGAAACTGCGAGTGGATCGTTTGAAAACGGATTATGCATGGGCGGAAATACCGCCATCAAGAACACGGCGTTTTGTCTCAAATGTACGCGTTAAAGACTATGTTGAAGGTGAAAAGGCAGTCGTCAAGAGCTATCTGCTTATCTATCGGAGCCGCAGCACGGATATTCAGCATGATTTGATTTCAGGGGAACGAAATGATGAATTCATTTTCGAAGAAGGTAAATGGAAACTTTCAAAACGGATATTCATTGTTGATCAATCAACGATAAATACCAGAAATCTTGCTATCTTCGTATAATATTGACTTGAATAAAAAGAGATAACAAGGAGGCTGGTTACAATGGCAATGGCGTTAAAGGATAAAGTAGTGTTGATTACTGGAGGCAATTCAGGTATAGGAGAGGCTGTCACTAGACGTTTTATACAAGAAGGGGCAAAAGTCAGCATTATCGGACGCTCGATAGAAACGCTAAATAAAATGAAAGAGGAATTTGGTGAAGAAATCCTCATTAACCAAGGTGATGTAAGTAAATATGAAGACAATGAGAGGGCTGTTCAGGCCACTGTCAAGCAATTTGGAAAGCTGGATGTTTTCGTTGCCAATGCAGGAGTCTTTGATGGATTTGCAAAATTTGCCGACGTAACGCCAGATGCACTTTCAGAAGCATTTGATTTTCTGATCGATATTAACGTTAAAGGATCTTTCTTTGGTGCTAAAGCCGCTCTTAAAGAACTGCAAAAATCGAATGGCAATATTATTTTCACCGTATCCGGTGCTAGTTTCTATCCGGATGGCGGCGGGGTTTGGTACACAGCAAGCAAGCATGCCCAAATAGGGCTGATGCGCCAACTTGCTTTTGAACTTGCTCCTGACATAAGGGTGAATGCTGTAGCGCCTGGTGGCACTCTGACAGCATTATCGGTCATTCCTCCCCTACGTCCATTCGTTAAAATCGTGGATAATGAAACGAAGGCCAATAGCATTAAAAAAAGAAACCCTCTTCAGCTTGCACAGATGCCCGAAGATCATGTAGCTGCTTATGTCCTGTTAGCATCTGACGCTGCTCGTGCCATCACCGGCGAAGTCATCTCCAGTGATGGAGGATTGTCAGTTCGCGGATTAGGTTGAGTTCATAACAAAATAAACTACCGGAAGAAGGTTTATAGGTATGGCTGAATCACTATTGGGCAATAGGATTATTAATCAACTCGCATTTGTTGTAAATGATATTGATGCTGCTAATCTAGCTTTCACAAGATTGCTGGGCATTAAGAAGGCAGAACCGTTTCTAACTGGTGACAGTTCTGTTTCGAAAGTCACCTTTAGAGGTGTACCAACGGAATCACAATCCAAACTGGCTTTTCTGAATACACCAACCGTCCAATTTGAACTAATAGAACCCGATAAAAATCCAGGAACGATGCGTGAGTTCCTGGATGAAGTAGGTGAAGGGATTCACCATATTGCTTTTGATGTAGACTCTATCCAAAAAAGGCTGCCAATCATGGAGAAAAGTGGATACCCAGCTTTGCAAACGGGAGAATTCACTTCAAGTGACGGCCGATATGTATATGTGGATACAATAAATGATCACAAAACGTTAATTGAAATGCTTGAAAGTTCGGAGCCGAGAGAAACGGAATGGGAAAGACCAGAAGATGCTAGCGTTCAGCCGCTATTAGGGACTAACAAAGTGGAACAGATTGCGTTAGTTGTAAAAGACCTCGATGCGGCTGCAGAAGCATATTGTAAGTTGTTGGGGATTGAAAAACCTCAAATCATCCATTCTGGTTCAACGGATATTACAAACGTGATTTACAAAGGGAAGCCCACTGAAGGTAAGTCAAAATATATGTTCATCGATACGCCGTTAATTCAAATTGAATTAATCGAGCCGGGTGAATCACCCAGTACGTGGAAAGACCATCTTGAAACATATGGTGAGGGTGTTCACCATATCTCTTTTGTCGTTAAAGACATGGAGGCTAAAATGAAGATGTTAGAAGAAATGGGCTATCCGGTCATACAGACAGGTAACTTTTTTAACGGAAAAGGTCGATATGCCTATATGGATACAACATCGACATATAAAGTCATTATTGAATTGCTAGAACGTTTTGATGAGTAAACATTTACCAATTGATCATCAAAAGGTGTTCTGGATGCAATTGTCTGGGCATTTGGAACTTACATAATTTAAAATAATGAACTCCGCAGGTCATTAAATCAAACCCTAGCAATTTTTCCACCTAATCAGCTGATTAACTTACTAGTAGTGAAAACGTAAAAAGTATACAAGGCAATGGGCAGGAAGGGGACTTCAACCATGGCCTTGTACGGTTGGAATAAAAGTGAAAAATTTAACAACAAATGGGGAAATGAAAAATAATTCATAATATTAATATTATTAAAAAACACAAAAAGGAACCCATTTATTAAATTTTATTGTGATACAGGCTTTATGTAATCTAGGTAATATCATTTGGATATGGATCGTATTGACCTTTATTGCTTTTTCTGCATCTTTGTCACGAATGGCATGGATTACCTGTAAGTGCTCGTTGTTTCGTTCCTCATACCAAGATTTATCAACCATTGTAACATCTTCATTACGGGCGGATAAAAAGGAAATTCGAAAAGAAAGCCATAATGAATCCGTAGTCCTTTGGAGAAAGTTATTTCTCGAGTAAGAATATAATAAGCGGTGAAATTCAATGTTCGCACGGCTTGCCGCTATTCGTTCATTACTATTAATTGCCTGTTGCAGTTTATCCGTTGCCCATTCCAGTTTTTTAAATTCCTCTTCCGTAATTCCTTCACAAGCTTTTATATCGAATAGTTTTCGAGCATTTTCCTGAATTCCAATTCCTGCTGTAAAAGTTCAATATCCACATTGGATATGACCATCCCTATACCAGGTTTCACCTGAAGCAAATTTTCCTGTTCCAATTCCTCAAAGCTTCACGAACCGGTGTACGGCTACAATTGAATTGCTGGGCGATATCATCTTCCGTTAAACGGTCTCCAGGCAAAAATATCCCTTCAATGATCGCATTTTTGATAACAAAAAATATTGCTCCCTTAAGGGCTTAGAAGAATAATGTTCTATTTGATCTGTAATAAATTGATAGTGATTGGTTTCCATGGTGCTCCTTTCTAAAATCCAATTATATACAAGTGTATTTATTTTATCTTAAACCGATTTAAGTCATTTCAATGCTTCATACTTTTGATTATTTATACAATTCAATTGGATGGATGAAACTATTATTGCTAAAGACTCTCACAAGGCTATCTTTACATATTGGCAGGGGATAAAATTCATGGAATCCCCATCCATGCTGAAATTGGGGAACTGCTGATACTTTTGGGGAACCAAGGGTGTCATAAAGTAAGAGGAAGCTCACAGTTGTTTTATTATCATCGGTTTATATTGGTAACATTGCCGTGATGAATGATGTATATGGGGATTCTTTTTACAGATAACCATACAAGAGGTGAGATTCATGTTGCTCGATTACATAAAGATGCTATGATTGAAATCGAAGCTTATACTAAAGAAAAGAATACATCAGATTGATATTTTCTTTAATATACTACATAGAGGATACAGGAGGAGTTTTAAAATGAATTTAGCACAATTTCCTAGAAAGCGATATACACCGACATATACACCAATTGAGAAATTAGGTCATTTTTCTGAGGTTCTTGGGGGACCATCCATTTACGTTAAACGAGATGATATGCTTGGTTTGACGGCTGGGGGAAATAAAACAAGAAAACTGGAATTCCTTGTTGCCGATGCATTGGAAAAAGGTGCGGATACGTTGATTACATGTGGAGGAATTCAGTCAAATCATTGCCGCTTGACACTGGCTGCTGCGGTTAAAGAGAAAATGAAATGCATCCTTGTTTTGGAAGAGGGACTTTCAAAAAATTCAGAGCCGGATTTTAACGGTAACTATTTTCTCTATCATTTATTGGGGGCTGAACAAATTATAGTTGTACCTAATGGAGCGGACTTAATGCAAGAAATGCAGAAAGTGGCTAAAGAGGTAACAGAGAAAGGACACCGACCTTACATCATTCCGGTTGGGGGATCCAATGTCATTGGTGCAACCGGATATGTTGCATGTGCTCAGGAGATCTTGGCACAGTCCTTTGAGCAAGGAATTGATTTGAAAGCAGTTATTTGTGTAAGCGGCAGTGGGGGGATGCATGCTGGCTTGGTGGCAGGATTTCATGGAAATCAAAGTGGAGTATCAGTAATTGGAATAAACGTAAGCAGAGGAAAAGCGGAACAAGAAGAGAAAGTTTTTCAGCTTGTTAAAGAAACTTTAACACATATCGGCATTCCAAATTCAATTCCTCGTGAAGCTGTTACATGTTTTGATGAGTATGTCGGGCCGGGTTATGCTTTGCCTACACCTGAAATGGTGGAAGCAGTCAAGCTCATGGCAAGAACAGAAGGGATATTGCTGGATCCGGTATATACGGGTAAAGCGGCAGCGGGACTCATAGATTTAATACAAAAAGGCACATTTAAGCCGGAGGATAACATCTTATTTGTTCACTCTGGTGGTGCTTCATCTTTATATGCCAATACTTCTCTATTTAATTGAAGTACTGATCATGCAGGAGGCTTAATCTCACATTTTTCAATAAAGTAGGCATGGTTATTAAGCGAAAAACATATGTCTAACGCATTGGCAGCGGATAGACAATTGTCCATGGTCAAAAGAGGATTCTACAGTTGTAGAATCCTCTTTTAATGACTATTTTACTTATCGATTAAAGTCGTCGAATGACCAAAAACAACTTTTCCATCAACGATCGTTAGCTGTACCTTTGTATTAGGGATTTCCTCTGCCAGTACTTCAAAGAGATTTCGTTCTAATACTATGATATCAGCAAGTTTGCCTACTTCTAATGTACCCAGCTCCTCATCTCTAAAAGAACCATAAGCGGATCCGGCTGTATAAGCTTTCAATGCTTCGGACAGTGTGATGCACTCATGTGGATGCCATACCGTTTCACCGCTGCTGTCGATTCTCGTTACTGCACGACCTATACTAAGCTTATTTTGCATGGCTTTATCTCCTAACCAACACTGAATTTATAATATATTAATAACATAATTACCCACTATTATTAAGTAGTGATTCTTGTTGTGTATAGCTGGTAGTAGGAAGATTTGTACCACGTCCATAAAATTGCAGTCACAAACTTACCGTCCAGTATTCGATTTAAACTTGGTTATCCATTTAAATATAAAGTCAATGGACGTTCAAAAAGACTGAAAGTTTAATCTCAAAATAAAATGATTAATAAGGAATTTGTAATGAGGGAACGTATGTTTTATAATGTGCTTTGAGAAAGTAATTATCTAACGGAATAGGGGAGGTATTATATGTATAGTACAATTTCGGATTTTATTAAAGAATGGAATAAAGAAGCCATACTGACTCAGAATGTTTTGGATAGTTTGACAGATGATTCATTAGAACAACAAGTGTATCCCGAAGGTCGCACTTTAGGAAGAATTGCGTGGCATTTCACTACGAATATTCCAGATTATCTAGATCATTTCGGGTTAAAGATAGACCGGATAGAAAGTTCGGAAAACGTCCCTTCTTCAGCACAGGAAATTGCTATCACTTTTAAAAATGTAAGTTCTCACGCAGCCAAAATAATTGAACAACAATGGACGGACGCATCCCTAGAGCAAATACAAGAAGCGTTTGGTAGACAGGAAACAAATGCTTCCATCCTTATGGGGCTAATCAAGCATATTGTTCATCATCGCGGACAAGTTACGGTTCTGATGCGTCAAGCAGGAATAAAACCTTATGGGGTATATGGACCGCCAAAAGAAGATTGGATTCATCTAGGTGTGGAGAGTCCACCACTTTAATAACTTATGCATGCTTAAGTAATGACCTTAACTAACGGGGCCATTAGCGAATAATTAAATCCCAGTTTCAATTTTATAACCGAGTTAAATAATATGTTAAAGCATCCTTTGAAGGGTGCTTTCTTATTTTGTCAAGAAGGGTTTAAATAAAACCTGCTAATTAGAGAAGATGTTTTAAATGGCATTTTCCTTTTTTTAATTAAAGCTATTGAAGTAAATGTAAAAGTAAAAGGTGGAATGGGTTCCAGTCTTTCCCTTTGAATAGGCTATGTTAAACCATTATTGCAGAATAGTTCTTTAGTAGTATTATTTATAATTATGCTATATTAAGCTTCCATATCCTGAACCCCACCGTAATTGCCACAACCATCGGCACAACTATATCCGTCAATGATAAGGAGTTAAACAAAACGACTATAATGACGAGATCTTTACCAAATCAATTAAAGCTGACTGAAAGTGTATAGATATAGTGCAGGACTTATAAATATCAGTATTTTGTTGAAAAATGTCGTTATTTGCGAATATCATTATCGTCATTTCTGAGATATTATTATATTGAATTAACACATTGAAGTGATAATGCAACTTTTATGTCGGGGCTCAATTAAGTGAGTGGGGGAAAATAAATGAGTGTAATCATCGAGAAGAAACGAGTGGAAAACTATACTCATATGGAAGATGTAATGTTGGTTGGGAAAATCCATAATGGTGATGAAGATGCACTGGACTTTTTAATTAAAAAATACAGATGTGTCGTTCAATCAAATGCTTTGAAGTATTTTTTAACGGGTGGAGATAAGGAAGACGTCTATCAGGAAGGGATGATTGGACTATATAAGGCCATTCGGGACTACAAGAATTGCAAAAAGTCATCTTTCAGATCATTTGCGGAACTGTGTATTACAAGACAAATCATAACGGCTGTTAAAGCGGCTATTTGCCAAAAGCATTCTCCCTTAAATAATTATGTTTCATTGTATAAGCCTAATCAAGGGGAGTCGGAACAGTGCCTAATTGATCTAATCCCTGAAAAGAGACAAAATGACCCAGTCACGATCTTAATTAAATCAGAAGAAATTTGCGATATTGAGCTAATTTTAACAAAAGTCCTTAGTGAGTTGGAAACTAGTGTTGTGGACTTGTACCTGGAAGGAAAAACTTATTTTGAAATATCAAAGGAATTGAATGTTCCAAAAAAGACGATCGATAATGCACTTCAGCGGGTAAAAAGGAAGTTGGAGCGGTACTTCGAGTCCAGGAGGTTGGAAGCATAATAACTATAATTCTTTGAATTTTCATTCATTATTATTTGCAAAACTTCGAAACGATTCAGTAATAAAAAATAGAATGGATAAAAACAATAGTTAAATGCATTCATTCCTGGTAATGGGGCTATTAGTGCAGTGCTATCCTATGAGAAAATAAAAATCCCTCTAGGTAAATGCCGATGATAAATTCCCTGAGTATAAACACAAAAAAGCCCAACTGAAACAGAAGGGCTTTTTACTATATTCATTTTTTAATCCACTCTATTCAACTGTAGATTGTATCTCAATGTTTCTTCGTCTGAATATAATTTGTATCCAAGTCCATCACTGTAGTTAAGAAAGACTTTATCTGGAAGATGCTTTTTAGACTCACTTGATATTAAGATGGGGACCCCATTAATTATGAATCTCTCATCATCTTCTTTCTTATTATCAATTTTCAATTCGTGTTCCACATAAATCGAACAGCTTCCAATATAAATGGCTTCGATACGAACACCTTCATTCTCTTTATAATCCACTTTTAATAGTTGCTCAATCGCTGCTTCTTTAATCTCAATATTCATTAAACCCGCTCCCATACAAAAATTGATATTATTTTTATCTATACAAGGAAAACAAAAATCAATCGATGAAGAATCCTCTAGTTATTCCTATACCCAATTGTTTATAAGTTAATGTGTATAAGAAAGACAAGTTGGGATTTACTCAGACTTCTTAATTAAGTATATTTCCTTAACGTAGGCAAACCTCGGCTTTATTGTCGAAATTTACTTAATGCAACTTTTCCCCGTTTTGGTTACATAAGCAACCTGTTAAACAGCGTGCTCCCGGATTTCCCAGTCTGTAACTTTATAACAGCAATCTTCGCAAAGATCATCCTATCGGCTTTGCTTTCATGGGCCATTTTTTGTTTAATTCAGTTATAAAAGTCTTGACATTCTTTTTATCTTCCATAATTGGGGAATAGACGTACGAAAGTGTCCTGTTAAAAGATTCATTTTTTACCTGAATAATAGAAAGGATTTTATTTTGTACATCCCTTTCAATTACACTTCGGGAAAGCAGAGCCAGCCCTGCGCCGTTTTTTATAAGTGTTTCTTTAATTCCTTGATTACTGCTTATCGTGAGTATCGATTTAATTTTCAATCCGTTTGATCGTATGACGTGATTAAGGTATTCACGAGTACCAGATCCAACTTCCCTGGTTACCCATGCTTGGTCATGTAAATCAGTAATCTCCACTTCTTCTTTATTAGAGAGTACATGATTGTTAGAAGACACAATGAATAGCTCGTCTTGCATGAATGGGTGGACAGAAAGCTCTTTTTCATTAGTTTGACCCTCGATTAAGCCAATATCCACTTTGTATAGCCGAACGGCTTGAACGATTTCTTCAGTGTTTCCAATTACGACTTGAAGTTCGAGTTCAGGGTAGTCCTCTTGAAGGTCGATGAGTAAAGAAGGAAGGATATACTCTCCTATTGTAAAACTTGCCCCTATCTTTAATTCGCCCTTGATGGAACTATCGTGTTCCTGAATGTCTTGTCTGGTCTGTTCATAGATTGTGATCATTTGCTTGGCCCGGTCGTAAAGAATTTCTCCCGTCAAGGTGACTTTTAGGAATTTAGGAGAACGGAGAAATAATTTCGTTTGGAACTCTTCCTCCAATTTTTTTATATGTAAACTTACACTTGGTTGGGACATAAGAAGCATTTCTGCTGTTTTTGTAAAATTCTTGACCTCTACAAGGGTCACGAATGTTTTTAGAGCATCATAGTACATAGAAATTTCCCCTTATTATTAATATTCTTAATAGTTACAATAAATTATATATATTTTACTAATGATGTGACTTCCAGTAAAGTTTTAATGAGAAACTTATTTTAGGAAGAGTATAGGCTGAGGAAGACTATTGTCCTTTATAACCTTATTTTTTATTTGTTGCGAGCTATGAACCTATATGACTATTTTTTTTGCAGTTAAAACCGACTTGGTCTATAGGAGTAAACGAGTTAATTAATTTATGGATATAAAAATGATCAAACCCACTCGTTATACATAATAGTCAACTAAGATAAGTTAATATCCCTTTGTGAGGTGGAAATCGTGCAACTTCAGGTAAGTAACAGTCCCTTTAATCAAGAGCAGGCAGAGCTCCTTAACAGCCTACTGCCAAGCTTGACAGAAACACAAAAAATTTGGTTGAGCGGTTATCTGACTGCATCTTTGTCAGTTTCGAATATCAGTTCAGCCGTCGCCCCGGTACTGGAAGCTCAAAGCGGCGGGAAGACAATATCAAAAGAGGTGACCATCCTTTTTGGTTCACAGACGGGTAATGCTCAAGGGCTGGCAGAAAAGGCGGCGAGTAAGCTTGAGGGTAATGGCTTTCAGGTTACCATTTCATCCATGAGTGACTTTAAAGTCAACAATTTGAAAAAAGTCAAAAATCTTCTGATTGCCGTTAGCACGCATGGAGAAGGTGATCCTCCGGATAATACATTGTCCTTCCATGAGTACCTTCATGGCAGGAGGGCACCAAGCCTTGAAGGTCTCCGCTTTTCGGTATTGGCGCTAGGAGACAGCTCATACGAGTTTTTCTGTGAAACGGGAAAACAATTCGATAAACGCTTGGAGGAACTTGGCGGGACACGTTTATTTCCGAGAATGGACTGTGACCTTGATTATGATGAGCCTGCTAGCGAATGGCTGGATGGAGTACTTTCTAGTTTAAGTGAAGGGGAAGTCAGTTCAATTGCTGCTGTTCCCGCATCGAAAGCCTCAGTAAGTGAACAAACGTATTCGAGAACAAATCCGTTTAAAGCGGAAGTGTTGGAAAATATAAATTTGAACGGCCGTGGCTCCAATAAAGAGACACATCATCTTGAGTTATCTCTTGAGGGCTCAGGTCTTACATTCGAACCTGGTGACAGCCTTGGTGTTTATCCGAAAAATGATTCGGATTTAGTGGATATGCTTCTTACGGAACTCAATTGGGACCCTGAAGAAACCGTGAAGGTCAATAAGCAGGGAGACCTTCGACAGCTTAGGGAATCGCTCATCTCCGATTTTGAAATTACGGTTTTGACAAAATCGCTCATTGAACAAGCGGCACAGCTTTCAGGTAACGAGGATTTAAAGGAGCTTTTAGAGCCTGGTAATGAAGAAAGGTTAAAAGAATATCGTGAAGGCCGTGATTTGCTTGATTTTGTCCGTGATTTTGGCGCATGGGGCGAATCGGCGCAAGAGTTCGTATCGATACTCCGGAAAATGCCTGCCCGTCTATATTCGATTGCGAATAGCTTATCCGCATATCCGGATGAAGTGCATTTGACAATCGGAGCTGTCCGGTATGAAAGTCACGGACGGGAAAGAAACGGTGTCTGCTCCATTTTATGTGCGGACAGATTACAGCCAGGGGACACGCTGCCCGTTTACATTCAGCATAACCAGAACTTCAAGCAGCCGGAGAACCCAGACACTCCAATTATCATGGTTGGACCGGGAACGGGCATTGCTCCGTTCAGATCCTTTATCCAGGATCGCGAAGAAGCTGAAGCGACAGGAAAAACGTGGCTCTTTTACGGCGATCAGCATTTCGTGACGGATTTCCTTTATCAGACTGAATGGCAAAAGTGGTTGAAAACAGGTGTACTTACGAAAATGGATGTTGCCTTTTCACGAGATACTGATGAAAAAGTGTATGTTCAAAACCGGATGCGCGAGCACAGCGGGGAATTATACGAATGGCTTCAAGAAGGTGCAGCTGTATACATTTGCGGTGACGAGAAAAACATGGCACATGATGTGCATAATACGCTTATTGAGATCATTGAAAAAGAAGGCAATATGAGCCATGCCGATGCGAAGGCTTATCTTGAAGAAATGCAACAGAATAAACGCTATCAACGTGATGTGTACTGAAATTTGAATGAAAAGGAGATAACAACATGGTGAAAACACTTTTAAAAGCACCAGAAGGCCCGCCCAGTGATGTTGAGCAAATTAAAGAAAAAAGCGATTATTTGCGAGGTACACTTGGAAAAGTGATGCAGGATCGGATCAGCGCCGGTATTCCGGATGATGACAACCGATTAATGAAACATCACGGCAGCTATTTACAGGATGACCGGGATCTGCGCAATGAGCGTCAAAAACAAAAGCTTGAGCCTGCCTATCAGTTTATGTTGCGTGTCCGTATGGCCGGCGGGGTAGCACAGCCTTCTCAATGGCTTGTTATGGATGACCTCGCTCAGAAATACGGAAACGGAACTTTGAAATTGACAACAAGACAGACGTTTCAAATGCATGGTATTTTAAAATGGAATATGAAAAAAACCATTCAGGAAATCCATGCTTCCATGCTGGATACAATCGCTGCATGCGGAGATGTAAACCGGAACGTAATGTGCAATTCGATTCCATTTCAATCCGAAATCCATTCTGAAGTATATGAATGGTCAAAAAAATTGAGTGATTATCTATTGCCGCGTACAAGGGCGTACCATGAAATCTGGCTGGATGAAGAAAAAGTGGTTGGTTCTCCTGAAGTGGAGGAAGTCGAACCAATGTACGGAAAGCTTTATTTGCCAAGGAAGTTTAAAATAGGCATTGCCGTACCACCATCCAATGATATTGATGTTTACTCCCAGGATCTTGGCTTCATAGCAATTGTTGAAAATGGAAAACTCGTTGGTTTTAATGTAGCGATCGGCGGAGGAATGGGAATGAGCCACGGTGACAAGGCGACATATCCTCAACTAGCCAAGGTAATCGGCTTTTGCCAGCCAGACAAAATACTGGATGTGGCTGAAAAAATCATAACGATTCAGCGAGATTACGGGAACCGATCCGTACGGAAAAATGCTCGGTTCAAGTATACGGTAGACCGGCTTGGGCTCCAAGCGGTAAAGGCTGAACTGGAAAATCGTTTAGGCTGGAAGCTGGAGGAAGAGAGAACATATCATTTTGATAATAATGGTGACCGCTATGGTTGGGTAAAAGGAATGCAAGGAAAATGGCATTTTACACTATTTGTCGAGGGTGGCCGAATTGCCGATATCAATGATTACAAGCTGATGACCGGTTTGCGCGAGATCGCAAAGATCCATACGGGTGATTTCCGTTTGACGGCCAATCAAAACCTTATTATTGCAGATGTGTCAAGCCAGAAAAAGAAAAAGATCATAGAATTGCTTGAAACATACGGTTTGACGGATGGTGCGCATCATTCGGCGCTCCGACGCAGCTCGATTGCATGCGTGGCGCTTCCAACATGCGGGTTGGCAATGGCCGAAGCAGAGCGTTATTTGCCGGTTCTGCTTGATAAAATCGAGACCATCGTTGATGAAAACGGCCTGAGGAACGAAGAAATCACAATTCGCATGACCGGTTGTCCGAATGGATGTGCCCGGCATGCACTTGGGGAAATTGGTTTTATCGGTAAGGCACCTGGCAAATATAATATGTATCTAGGTGCTGCATTCGATGGAAGCCGATTAAGTAAAATGTACCGTGAAAACATCGGTGAAGAAGAGATATTAAAAGAGCTGCGTGTACTTCTTTCCCGTTATGCAAAAGAACGTCAGCAAGGAGAGCATTTCGGCGACTTCGTCATCAATGCAGGCATTGTCAAAGAAGTGACGGATGGAACGAATTTTCATGATTGATTAAAACAAACGAGAGACAATAGAAGTTCGGAATGCTTTCACCCCGAATATAAAAGAAAACTTGATTTTCCAACATGATTTTTTGCTTAATTGTATGATGAAAACCTCTCTAGATTAAAGAAATATGCGACACTCCTGCCGAAAAACTGGCTAGCCGAGACCCCACAGACGCTTGCTTTGATGAGGCTTGGCAGACAGTCGGCGGAAAGGGAGCGAATTTCAGAAATCAGCTGGAACTTTTATAACAGGAAAATTTGAAGGTGAACTGGTTCTTCTCTCAGTTTGTAGACAAAAGGGGTTCTATCTGTATTTTTAAAAAAAGTTGATTGGAACGGAAGGTACGAGATTCCCGCGGAAAGCGAGTTGCCCTACGTTCCAAACAACGTTCAAATTGTACAGTCTGTGAGACAGGAATAGCTTCCTGTCTCTTTTGGTATTCGAAGGTTTTCCGAAGTGCCTGGAACCCCGATATGCTCAATCATGACCATACACATCTATCGCCTATTTATTTGACTTGCTGCTATTTTGATAGGCTACTTCTGCTTCAATCTCAATGAGGAAATCCGGCGAAACCAGACTTTGCACCCCTACAGTAGAACGGGCAGTTTTCACTGGATTTTCCTTTGTATTAAAGAACAGAGCGTAAGCATCGAACCAACCTTGATAGTCTGGTGCATTTCCCTTGTTTGGATCTGGCGCGACATAAACACGCAGATAGGTCACATCAGCGAGTGAAAGTCCCTTTGTTTTCAAATCTGCTTTTAATTTCTCTAAGATTCCGATTGCCTGCTTTTCTGTATTGCCATATCTCTCATAAGTGGTTTTTCCATCCTTGTTTAGAAGAGGAGCTACTGTTCCGCTAAATAATAACCGGTTATAACTTTGAGGCACGGCAACTGAACTGGAAATCGCAGAAGTTGGGGAGCCAAAGAAAATCACGTTATCCGCTTCCAATTCATCTTTTTCGTTACCTGCGGAAGCAAATGAGTATCCTGCGATTAAACATATACTTAATACTGAGAATGCGATGATCGATTTCATAGGTTTTTTCATTAAGTCAGCTCCTGTTATTTATGTAACAACGATAGGTAATTTGTCTCTTTGGAAGGGACTTTACCTTTTTTTTAATCCGGCTAACCACAATTCTTGCTGTTTCAAAAGCATCTGCCAGCCATGCAGTTAAATAACTGAGCTGTTCAGCAATTTAATATGAAAGTAGTTTTTCCAATCAGATGAAGATTTCTAAATGGCCTATCGACAATTCATCATTCTGAGACCCCGGTTTGGATGATGTTAACTTTGGTTTCTATATTAATGTCCATTGTCGGATAAATCTTTTTCCAATGTTCATAGGTCAATTTTTTATTTTTGGCGTGATATTTTTCCTTCAGCCCAATCGGATCAAGGGATTTTTCCTGAAAATCTTTCATAAGACGGTTTGCTTGCTTGGTTATATCAGCTTCCATTTCCTTTTCAATTTTTTTTATCATCTTTCTATTGGTAAGGTTTTCACTGCGCATGGATTCCTTGATTTGTCCTTTAATTTTGATCTTGATGGTGATCGAGGGCTTTCTCTCTGAGCTGGATACCTCATAACTTGAACCGCTTCGGATACTTTCCACTACGATATCGCTTTCTTGCTTGTCTTTTAATTTGAATTTGTATAATCCCCGCCTATGATGTTGAACTAATGTCTTGAAAATGAACATATCACCCGTGGGGACCTTCGTGACCATCTTATTTTCATGAAATAGGGCGACTCCAGAAACCGCAACTTCATTATTAATTAATTTAATTAAAGGAAGATACGAATCGCCGCCAGTTTCTAGAGCGTTTCCTAAAAAAAGATGGAGGTTAGTATCGGGTCCGTTCCCCGTTTCATTTTGTTGATTGATCAAATCCGATAAAAAGATTCCAATATTCACATTCGTATTTGGTGGTTTCGTATTTATGATATTCTTGACCTTTCCTTCAACGATGGCCAATATGACCCTGTTTCCAAGTTGTGGTTCACGATAGAGATAATCGGTCAGTTCTGTCATTCCGATTTCCCTAACCATTTTCTCACTGAATAATATGATGCGAGTCTGTCCAAGCAATACCGGCTTATCCGCTTTTTTGGAAACGACAGCCTGGACATCACTCGTTGTCGTCGATGTTCCAGTTAAGATTTGATATTTACCCATCTTGTCCTGTTGGAAGATAGGGATGACGAACATTCCTTCGACATGATCATTTTTCAGTATATCGTAGCCAATGGCCTGGGACATATTGACTTCGTCAACCACCCTTGGCTCGGCACAGCTGCAAAGGAGGGGCAAAGCCAATATAACAAGAAATAATTTTCTCATAAACGTTTCCTCATTTTCTTTATATAGATGACGACCAAAAGAAGAGGCAAGTATAAAGCAACAAAGAGTGCGCCGTATGGATTGATGATTTTACGCAATATATATAGGGAATCGACATCAAAAACAAAAATATTCGTAAGCAGGATAATGATCGACATTCCCCATAATGGATACTTTTGCTGAACATTGAATAAGCGTTTGAAACCTCGGCTTGCTGCCCACAAGGGGATGGTCATGTTGGGTATGATGACGAGGGCCCACCAAGATACATCTATATATTCAAATCGCTGGATAAAGGGCAACTCGACAATGCTGGTCAATGACAGTGTCGGCCATATAGTCAGTTCCAACTGTTTTTGTGAATAAAAAACAATTGAAACTAAATAAACGAATACTGTTATTAAGGTTGTTGTTAAGGCCCCTCCATGAGCATATTTTTGTGAGGTTTTAGCATCTTTGATGAACGGATAAAACATAACGATCATTTCAAAACCAAGCATTGTTAATGAAGTGCTTCTGGTTCCTTTCAATACACCCAATAGAGTGTGGTGGAAAACAGGGAGCAGATTGGTGAATTCAGAGTATTTCATGGCATAGAATAGGACAAATAAAAGCCAGTATGTCAAAATGGAGCTTAAAAAGGTAATACCCGTAATAGTTCGGAACCCTCCCGTATTTATATAATAAATCAGGATCAGAAAAACTAAAGCAAACGCCCAAGATGGTACCTCTTCAAACATCCATACATGTATGACATTTATATAGCTAATCATGACTGTCATCCCTAGGATCAAAAAGTAAAGAACGAATAATAGACTGAAGAAATTCCCTATCCATTTCCCGAATGCTTGATTATTTGCAGAAATGATATCCCCAGGAACGATACTGAAGATTTTATATATGACCCAAATCATTATATGGACGATCAGGCCGGCTAGCAGTATTGAAATCCAGCCATCCGTTCCCGTTGACTTCGCTAAAACTCTTTGAAAACTCAAAACTCCTACTCCTGTTTGCATGGAATGCACTAAAAAATACACATAGAACGGTGACACTTTATACTTTTCATTAACTCCAGCTTGGTTCATATAGGACCCTCGTTTAGATCATTCATTAAAATCATTTTTTTTGATTCTTGCTTTTTTGGGCTGTTGCTGTCTGGATATATCATCAGGACGTAAATTTACAGGCCGTGACTTGAAAAGATTAAAAGGAAGCCGAACAAAGCTGTCTTTCCAATCCTGCATGCGAAATGGGTATATCGGTTCGAGGTACGGGTGTCCCATTGACGTTAATTTGATAAGGTGGGTCATCAAAAACACGGCTGCTATGGTAATACCCAGCAGTCCCCAAATTTGGGCCCCGATTAAGAAAGGGAACCGCAGCAGCCGAATGGCATTACCCATTTTATAAATGGGAGTAACAAATGATGCCAATGCCGAGAGGGCAACGATGATCAATAAGATATTACTGGTCAAACCAGCAACAACGGCTGCTTGACCGATAACGATACCGCCGACGATACCTAATGTCTGACCAACCTTTGTTGGCAGCCTGGCAGCCGCTTCCCGTAATAACTCAATGGAAATCTCCAGGAATAGTGCTTCAATCAATGGCTGAAAAGGTATTAAGTTCCTGGAAGTGACGATCGTTTCCAAAAGATCTTTAGGAATGAGTTCATAATGATAGGTCAGCACGGCTACATAAATGGGGGTGGCAAATATCGAAAAAGCGACCGCGAATATCCTTAATAACCGGAATGCAGATGCGGGAATCCACGGCATATTATAATCTTCCATCGTGATAAAGTATTCCAACAAAATGGTTGGAGTAATAAGGGCAGAGGATGACCTATCGATTAACAGGGCTACTTTACCTTCAGCCAATGCACTTGCGATGCGATCAGGCCTTTCCGTATTTAGAAAAAGGGGAAACAAGGTATTTGAATTATCATATAGCATTTGCGCGAGATAGGACCCGTCCAATATTTCATCAAACTCTACGTCGTTGATCCTTTGGATAACATTATCAACATTTTCCTGATCAACGATCCCTTCTATCGATAAAACTGCCACTTTCGTTTTAGACAATGATCCCACAGTCATTTCACTTACTTGCAATCCAGGGATAGGAAGCCTTTTTCTGACTAAATTCAGATTGATATCAAGATCCTCGACAAATGCTTCTTGAGCACTTATGATTCCAAATTCAAGTTCAGGTTTCTCAACTTGTCTTCCTTGTTGGGCCGCAACATTGATTAATAGGCATTCATCAAGATTTCCATCTAAACGAAGTGCAATTTCGCCTCTCATGATCCTGTCTTCAATTACAACCCTGGTACTGGTGATCAGTGTATTTTCAATAGGGACGTTTTCTTTTATTTGCTCCAAATTTATCGTTTCCAGAGTCGGTATGACAGAAAGAACACTTTCGTGAAGTGCCTGTGCATCTATTAAAGAGCGATAAAAAGAGACCCAATAGCCTATGCCATTATATATTCCTTGATGGTTTATGAAATCATTGGATGAAGATAGGGTATTGAATAGGTCCCTTACTTCCGAAACTTTATTTAATTCTTCATTTTTTCCGTTTGGTTGATTTGGCTTTTTTTTGAACGTTCTGCGGTTAAACAATGTTGTCACCTCTGCACTAAAGCTTATAATCCTAGCATTTGCAATTTAATTACAAATTAACCATTTTGGATGCTAATGTCGCTCGCTATAGAAAGGGATATCATTAATAAAATGGTGTAAAAGCTGCCTCCATATCCTGTTCGCATAAAAAAAATGAAAATAGAGGAAACTGATACAATAAAACCCCATTTAACCAAAGGAGTTCTCCATGAAAAGTAAACCCTTGCATATAAAATTGGATCAAAAACAGGAAAAATTGAAATCTGAATTGAATATGCAGGCTGATGTCGTTTTTAAAGAGGTATTCATTCCCGGTTATGAAATTTCAGGATTATTCGTATTTTTAAATGGAACGATGGATTACCCTGCATTCAATGATATAGTCTTGGATTTATCAGCTGCGCAAGTCGAAACATCGCACCCGGTTTCAATCGAGCAGCTCGTCATTTCCAAAATCTGTTCAGTCAGGGAACAGGATGTTGAAACATATGAAAAAGGCATAGAGTATATTTTTGATGGGAAAACGCTTTTATTTATAGATGGAATTGTAAATGGTTATGTCTTGAATCTGGAAAAGGAAAAAGTTCGTACACTGGGTGAACCTTCAACAGAGAGGGTTGTCAGGGGACCGAAGCTTGGGTTTATCGAAAGTCTTCAAGAAAATATCGGCTTGATTAGACAATATTCGAACCATCCCAAGCTTATCGTCCAACAACAGAAGTTCGGGACGATGGAAAAACGGGAAGTTGCATTGATCTATTATGAAGGAAAAGCTAGCGATGCTTTGCTAAAAGAAGTGAATAAACGGATAAATGAAGTGAAAGCTACTGATCTCCAAGACTCGGGGATGCTCGAGGAATTAATTGAAGATACAGCGTTAACCCCTTTTCCGCAAATCCAAAATACGGAGCGTCCGGATAAAGTATTGGCTGCACTGCAGGAGGGAAGGGTGGTCATCATGGTTGACGGTTCGCCATTTGCGCTGATGGCACCAACGACGATGACGATGTTGCTGCAGTCACCAGATGATTATTATGAAAGGTGGGTAGCGGGTTCTTTTCTACGTATACTTCGCTATTTATCATTATTTGTTACCGTATTTCTTTCAGGGATTTATATCTCCTTAGTTTCGTTCAACCCTGGATTGCTTCCGTCAGAACTGGCGATGACGATCGCGGGTACAAGGGAGAACGTTCCCTTTCCGCCGTTTGTTGAAGCTATCATCATGGAATTGACGATTGAACTGCTTCGCGAAGCAGGTATTCGGCTCCCATCGCCCATTGGTCAAACGGTTGGATTGGTTGGCGGGGTCATTATTGGACAAGCGGCAGTTCAAGCCAATATTGTAAGTTCCCTGATGGTCATAATCGTTTCGATCACGACGATTACCTCTTTTACGGTCCCGCAATATAGCTTTGGACTGGCGTTCAGGGCATTAAGGTTCGGGGCGATGATTTTTGCCGCCGTTTTAGGTTTATACGGCACCACATTATTCTTTATCATCGTTATCAGCCATTTGTCAAAATTGACGAGCTTCCAAGAACCTTATTTTCAACCAATGGATTTTATCGGTAAAAAGACCTGGAGGGATGCGTTCCTGAGGTTACCGAAGCGGAAAAAAGGGGGGGATTCTTTTGAGCCAGTCCGACGGCAAAATTCTTAGTGGCGAATTGGCTGCGATCATTTCTTGCAGTATGTTAGGAATTGGAATGCTGACCCTTCCAAGAACGTTAACGGAAAAAATCCATTCGACCGATGGATGGATCGTCTTGATTTTAAATGGGATCGCTATTGCCCTTTTGTTATGCTTATTGGTTATTCTGTTAAAAAAACATAAGGTCGCTAACTATTACACGTACATGGAGGAGGCATATGGAAAGTGGCTCTCTAAACTTATTGGGTTGGTAGTGGTGGTGTACTTTATAGGCGTGGCCAGCTTTGAAGTTCTTGCGATGAGTGAAATGGTGCGGTTTTATTTGTTGGAGGAAACACCAGTTGAAATCGTGATACTTTCCATGATTTTAGCGAGTGTGCATCTTTTGACCGGCAAAATAAAAGCCATAGCAAAGGCTTGTGTCTTCTTTCTTCCTTTGACAATCGTCATCGTCTTGCTCATTTATTTGTTCAGTCTCAGGATAGTAGAATTAAAAAACCTCCAGCCTGTTCTTGCGAAAGGATTTCTACCTGTCATGAAAGGAATGGGCTCCGGAACTTTGTCTTTTTTTGGAATTGAACTTTTCATCTTTTTGTTTGGCGTCGTTAAAAATCAAAACAAGATAAAAAGTGGCGTTTTAATCGGTTTTTTCATACCGCTGATTTTATATGTGATTACATATGTATTGGTAGTGGCTACACTGACTGTCCCGGAAGTCAAAGCGGTTACTTTGCCAACCATTTCTTTTATTCAGTCCTTTGAAGTAAAAGGGATATTTTTAGAGCGTATGGAACTATTTCTCTTAATCACTTGGATTCTTCAGTTTTTTTTAACACATGCAATTTACTTTTACTTTGCAGCAGAAGGAATGACGAAAATATTTAGCAATTCATATACAACGAACCTTATTGTTTTGGTTCCCGTCGTTTTTCTTCTGGCCAAAATCCCTAAAGATATAACTGGAATTTTAAAAATGAGCGATTTGCTAGGATATCTATTTCCGGTTATATTGATTGGCTTACCAATTATTACATTCGTAATCGTTCAATTGAAAAGGAGTAGAAGAAGCGGATGAAAAGATTATGGTTGATCTTGCTTATTCCTTTGCTTACAGGCTGTTGGGACAGTAAAAATATTGAAGAGTTATCCCTTGTAGTTGGAGTGGGGATCGATAAAAGCAAAAAGAAGGACGAAATCATGTTAACACAGCAAATTCTGGTGCCTCCAGGAAATAGTGTTCAGGAGAATCAGGCCCAACTAAAATATAAAAATGTTACCGTCAGTGCCAAAACACTTCATGAAGCAATTAGGGATTCTTTACTCATAACCAATACGGTATTAACCAATCATCAGCGTATCATCCTTATTAATGAAGATGTATTAAGGAAAATCCCGATGGAAGCGATCATTAATCAGTCAATACGCGATAATAATACAAGGAGAAGCTGTCATGTTTATTTAACAAAGAGACCGACGAAAGAAATTTTGGGACGATCCGAAGATGGGGAAATCCCTTCGAATGTAATCTATGAATTGAAAGATAATGAGAACAGAACGAATAAGATACTTCCGCCTTTAACACTGGGCAAAGCATCCTCAAATTTGCAGTCAGATGGAAGCTTTGCCATTCAGGCCGTTGATATTAGGGGTGGGAAATTAATTTTGGAGGGTGCAGGGGTGATCAACAATTCAAAGTTGGTCGGGGTCATGAATGATGAAGATATAGCTGCATTAAATTGGTTGAACGGAGAAGTAAAGGGCGGAATAATCGAAGCGGTCCAACACGGTAAGCCTTTAAGTGTCGAAGTGATCAATAGGACAAGGAGGAAAATCACGACGGAATTGAACGGTGATCATTTGACGATCAATATTGAGGTCGGGTACACAGCAAGACTTTCGGAAGATTGGTATGGTAAGGAGAATTCTTTTGAAAAAGCCTATTTAAAAGAGGTTGAGCGTATTGCCGAGGATGAAGTGAAAAAGGATGTAAGGAAAATCGTATATAAATTACAGCATGATTATAAAACAGGGGTAGCAGGATTGTATCGTTATGTGCAAAATCAGCATCCAAAGTTTTGGGAGAAAAATAAGCAGAAATGGGACGAAGTTTTCAGTAAAGCCGATATTAATTATGAAGTGGACATAAGCATCGTAGACTTTGGTTCAAAAGGAGGGATAAAGTGAATGATTATAAGAAGAAAAACCTTCCAAATGGAAGGTTCTTCTGTCAATGCACTTAAGTTATCGTTTATTTAATGGCCAAAGAAAAGGAACAGTCAAGGCAGACCGAACGTTCTTGGCAAATTCGTCACTTCATGTGCAACCCTGATGCCGGATTGAATGGCTCCTTCAATCCAAGCAGGTACGGTTGATGTATGCTCTCCAGCGAAGTGGACCCTTCCTTCAGGAGTTGGGATGTATGGAAACAAGTCCGTCTCCTGACCAGGTTTAAACATGGAGAAAGCGCCGTAGGAATACTGATTCAGTGTCCAGCTATAAGAAGCTCCTGATAAAAAATGATCATATACTTGTTTTCCATGGATCACTGCCAAATTTTTTAATGCATGTTGTATACGATCATTTTCTGGAAGGATATCCCATAAAATGGCGTCATCTTCCCATGTATAACTTGCTAAGATGAGACCGGATTCACTCTGGTTACTAGTTTGGCTGGGGTAATAAGAAAATCTAATTGGTAAATCGGTCGTCAATTTACCGCCGAAGATTCCTTCCTTTTCCCAAAACCTATGCGTGAACTGGAGTCCAATTTTTGTGGAAGCGGCATAATGGAGTTCCCTTATTGCCTTCCACTTATTATGGGAAAAGGAATTCCGGGGTTCAATATCTATAAATTGCAGCAATTGAAGAGGGATCGTCACGATGGCAAGGTCACCAGTAACCGTTAAGGGGTTTTGGCTTTGAGTATGTTTGGAATGGATGGTGACTTGATTATCATGTTGGATGATCTTTGTCACTTCATATCTGAAGTTTAAATTATCCTTCAATTCCGGTAGAAAGGCATATGGAAGCCGGTCGTTTCCTCCGTCGATTGCATAAAATTCTATGTCTGGATTAAAGAGCGGCATTAGCTCCCGAAGTATGGCAGGAAAAGAAAGTTCCGGGAATCCCTCTAAACCCATCAGGACTTTGATGCTTTCAATCGCCCCTGTTGAAAGACTGATTCCGACTGGATTGTACTGCAAAAAGAAGCTCATGGAATACTTATCAAACTCTTTAATGACTATTTCCCAATTTCTGCGTGGGTTTTGAATGATGAAGTCAGTCACAGGCTTAATTGCCATGTTGAGTAATTCTTCAGCTGTTTTACCTCTTTCATGGGGAGCTACTGGGTACCTAAGTATATCCGGGTTCCGTTGATATATGGCAGCGGTCGTCTTGATTCCATTGGCATAAATGGGGTCATTAGGAGTCGCATTCACAAAAGTGTTGACACGTAAACCATACTTCTTGATGTATTCAGCAACTAAGTAATGATAATTCGGAATGCGCATGGCACCGGCTTCAAGGTAGGAACCTTCTGAAAATGGCTCCCGTATGGTCAAAACACGCCCTCCGACCCTCCCGGTTGCTTCCAATATTGTTACTTCGTGCCCCGCTTTTTTTAAAAGCGATGCTGCAACCAACCCAGACATGCCGGCACCAATGATAATGATTTTTTTGGGGATTGGGGAAGGCCCCAGGCCATTTCTGATCACAGCAAGCATTTGATCGGGTGATAGCGGATCTTTGAAAAAGGACAAAGTGTTTTTCTCCTCTCTTGTTACACTTTCTATATGGGATTTACGCTATCTTATTCCTATAGGGTCACCTTTTATGAAGAATCTTCAATAATTTGTCATCTAAATGCTTAGTGAAATTTTATTAGCGCATTGCTGAAATCCACCACGTAATATATCTACCAAAAATAACCTCGATAGAATATATTCTAAACATTCAACCAAAAACATCATTAAGGAAAAAGCTGACCTTCTGTAAAACCTATGAAAACTTAGTTTGTGGAATATTATTAAATATTTTCCTTTCTAGAGGAGATACTACCAAGAGACAAAGGTTAGAAAGGAAGACAGTATGGATCATATACAAATGGCCCGTGCGATGTTCGGGACGAATATGGCTGTACATATCATATTTGCAACGATCGGCGTCGGGTTGCCGATGATGATGTTGGCAGCGGAATTGATGTATCAAAGGACAAAGGATTTACAGTATGTCGTCATGGCTAAACGCTGGACGAAAACATTAGGGGTTCTACTTGGGGTCGGCATTCCGACTGGTACGATTGCTGGTGTACAGCTGTCACTATTATGGCCTGGGTTCATGGAAGTGATTGGACGTGTCATGGCGCTTCCATTCCAGATCGAGATTTATGCATTCATGGTTGAAGCGCTGTTCATGTCAATCTACGTGTATGCTGCTGAAAAAATCAAGCCATGGGCCCGAATCGTGAGTTTATTCTTTGTTGCATTCGGAGCATTGGCTTCGGCTGTATTGATTTCGAATGTCCATGCTTTTGAGGGGACACCGGCTGGGTTCCGGTTTGAAAATGGGGAGATCGTCGATGTCGATCCTTGGGCGGCATTTTTCAACCCAAGTTTCTTGGTGACGGCGGGACATACAGCCCTGACTGCTTATACTACAGGGGCTTTTGTCGTAGCATCCGTTGCAGCCTATAAGATGCTGAAAAATAAATATGGCACTGCTGAATTTAACTTTCACCAAAAAGCACTGAGACTCAGTATTGTATTGGGTTTGGTTTTTTCTTTTTTGACTGCATTGAACGGTCATGCGACTACACAGCATTTATATAGGGAACAGCCGGAAAAACTGGCGGCGGCAGAAGGGTTGTTTGAAACACAGGACCATGCCGGACTTACCTTGTTTGGTTATACCGATAGGGAAGCACAGGAAGTGAAGTATGGGATTGAATTCCCATGGTTATTAAGCTTTCTATCTGGCAATAGCTTTGATACGGTCGTGACCGGTTTAAACGATTTTCCGGAAGAGTATTGGCCCCCGCTTTATGTCCATATCTTGTTCAACGCCATGGTCATCATTGGTTCAGGCTTAATCGCGTTGGCACTGTTTGGATTGGTATGGAATAAATGGCTGAAAAAGGAGACATATCCGAAATGGATTCTTTGGCTGTTTGTTGCGTCAGGGCCGCTTTCTGTGATTTCAATTGAATGCGGTTGGATTTTTGCCTGTACAGGCAGACAGCCATGGACGATATACAGGATGCTGACCACGGAGGATTCAGTCACTTCGTACGAAAACCTTGGATTTTTATTCACGATGTTCATTATTGTATATATCATTTTATGCGTTTCTGTCGTGTTTACACTTTTGTATTATTTCAAACGTCATTCCGTGATGGATGATATATATAAGGCTGAACAGAAAGATGTAAGGCTTTTCGATTCGAATTCATAAAAGGGGGGGAAGGCGAATGAGTGATGCTCTTCTTGCAATAACACTGGTCTGGGGCTTTATTTTTCTTTATGCCATCATGGCCTCTATGGATTTCGGCGCTGGCTTCTGGGCAATGACTTACATTAAAAAGGAAGAAACGAATGCTACCAAGATCGCAAATAGCTATTTATCACCAACTTGGGAAGTGACTAATACTTTTGTCGTTGGTCTTGTCATTGCGATTTACAGTTTATTTCCAGGTGCGGTTTTCCCGATAGGGATAGCCTTGATCGTTCCTGCAAGCCTGATACTTGTCCTGCTATGTATTAGGAGTGCTTTCTTGGTTTTCTCGCATAGCGTAGACAAATATGAAAAAGCGTTAACGTATATTTCAGGATTGACGGGATTGATCATACCCGGGCTATTAATAAGCGTTTTGCCAATCACCCACCTTGGATTTGTTGAAGGTGTAAGAGGAAATGAAGAATTGAATCTATCTAAATTATTCACGAGTCCAAATGAGTATGCATTTGTGGGGTTCGGAATTATGAGCACGCTTTTTTTATCATCTTTGCTCCTGTCCGATTACTCAAAACAGGCCGATGAAATGAAAGCATACAAAATATATCGCAGAGATGCGATGATAACGGGCCCGCTTATGTTGGTCATGGCTTTGTTGGTTATGCTCACGTTAAGAAACGAAGCGAATTGGATTTACCAAGGAATGATGAAAAACTCTGGATTGTTATTCGTCTCGCTCATTTTTTTCGTCATTAGCGGGATAGCACTGTACTTACCCTATTTTTCTAAGCAGGAGGTTAAAGGGATGCCTCGCCTCGCTGTAATAGCGATCATCATACAGTATTTAATCGGAAGCTATGTTTATGGTATCGCACATTTACCTTATATCATATATCCAAATGTCACGATTCTTTCAGGATTTACCGATCCAACCTCATTCCGGGCCGTGTTTGCCACTTATATCGTGGGCTTTGCGATATTAGTGCCAGGGTTCTATTATTTCTGGTCCATCTTCATGAAAGATCAGCGTCGAAAGTTCAAACGGCGACAAATGTCAAATTAGTTCATCTTTGAAAAGCGAGGTTATCACTATGAAAAAGTTAGATCTGCTAAAATATGCGGTTTTAGTCATCTCACTATTTTTGAGCTATCAAGCGGTTGAAGCCCATGATAAAAATTTTCAGGTAGATGGCACATATATTTCAACAAAAAGAGATGTAACAGGTGACCAGAAAATAGACATCATCCGGGTTCAGGGACTGCCATTTGAGGAAGGAAGCAAGTTTCTGAAGAAAATTGAGTTAAGTGTGGAAAGCAATCGCCGTACAATCAGCGTCCCGCTGGAAGCGGGGTATACTCCAGACCTAAAGGTGGCGGACTTGAATAATGATGGAGTCCAGGATGTATTGGTCACGGTTTTGATGGAAGGCAGAGAGCGGTTGATATCCAGTTACGCCTATACGTTCAAGGATGGAAAAGTGAAGGAACTGGAAGTCCCTCCATCCGTTCCCGTAATAGCACAATTTCTTGACGGATACAAAGCGGAAATCATTATCGAAGGTCAAAAGCCTGTGGTGATAGATGTCAGTTCCAGAAAACAAGCGTACGATGAATTAGGCATTTATCAAAATGGAAAACTAAATGAACCGACTGAGCTTTTGGTTGATCCATACTCCTCATTGGATCCCAAGACCGTTTTTGGAAAAGGAAAAGCACTTATGGGAGTCCAAAACGTAAAAGGTTCCGATGAACTTGTTCCGATTTTGAAGATTAAATCAGTATGGAAGTATGACAATGGATGGCAGCTTGTAAAAGCACAGGTTAAACCGGTCAAGGGTAGTGAATGACAATATGATATAGCATGCATTACTAAATAAAGTAGGTTGACAGCTCTTGGTTTTGAGGGCTGTTTTTTTATTGATAATTAAAAATTGACAATTTTTAAATATTTGGTAAAATCTAAATAAATCCAGTTAACTACATAACCACATCTTCTTTATGTTGTTAAATGTAAGCGGATACAAGAAGGAGGTGCAGTCTTACGGAGTTAAAAGAAAAAATAATTGAAACATCGTTGACGCTCTTCGATCAGCATGGTTTTCATGGTGTCTCCGTTAACGAAATCGTTAAGGCTTGCGGAACTAGCAAGGGAGGTTTTTATCACCATTTCTCTTCCAAAGATGAACTTTTATTTGTCATCCATGATTACTTTATTTCATATGTTTTAACAAAAGCACAGGAAGCCATCTCAGAAAGTACCCATCCAACAGAAAAAATGCAAAAGATCATTCAATCATTTGTTAAAGTTTTTGACCTCTATAAACCACACATCTCAGTTTTCTATCAAGAAAGCATTTACTTAAAACCGCCCTATGTTGAAGCAATCAAAAAAAAGCGCCAAATGTATAAAGAAATCATTTTTTCCGTTATCAAAGAAGGTATTGACAAGGGAGTATTCCGCAGCGAATTGCCAGTGGAAATTACCGGAATGTCAATTCTGGGCATGGTGAACTGGTCCTACAAATGGTACAAAAGGGACGGTGGAAAAACGATAGATGAAATCGGTGATATTTACGTAGATTTAATTCTGAATGCCCTATTGATAGATAAACAAAAAGAAGCGGAAATCACCCAGCCATTTTTACTGAAGAACCAAGTTGTTATGGATTAAACTATAAACTTGATTTGTACAGACCAACTAGTCGGTCTCAATAGAAAGGGGAATGAATATATGGATTTTTCACTTACAAAAGAACAGCAGATGATTAAGGAAATGGTTAGGGAATTTGCCGAAAAGGAAATTAAACCCATTGCTATAGAGTTGGATGCAAAGTCCATGTTTGCGGAGGATGTATTCAAAAAAATGGGGAAACTCGGGTTGCTTGGAATTCCGTTTCCTGAAGAATATGGCGGTTCGGGCGGAGATACGGTTTCGTATGCCATTGCAGTTGAAGAGGTTGGAAAGGCATGCGGGGGAACCGGCTTAAGTTATGCAGCAGCCGTTTCGCTCGGGGCAAGTCCAATTTACTATTTTGGAACCGAAGAACAGAAGCAAAAATATCTGGTTCCAATCACGACCGGTGAAACCCTGGCAGCTTTCGGGTTAACAGAGCCTAATGCTGGTTCCGATGCTGGCGGTACGAGAACTACTGCCGTGTTGGAGGGTGATGAATATGTGATTAATGGCGAGAAAACATGGATAACAAATGCCAGCTATTCAAGAACGGTTACCGTCACGGCTGTATCGGGCAAAGATTCCAAGGGCAAAAATATCATCTCGGCATTCATCGTGCCAACCGATACCAAAGGGCTGACGATCAATAGCAATTATGAAAAAATGGGAGTTCGAGCTTCCAATACTTGTGAAATCATTCTGGATAATGTCCGGGTGCCAAAGGAAAATTTACTGGGAGATCCAGACAAAGGGTTCAAACAATTCTTATTCACGCTTGATGGAGGAAGGATTTCCATTGCTGCTTTGGCCGTCGGTATCGCCCAGGCTGCCTTTGATAGAGCTTTAGCTTTTTCAAAAGAGCGCGTTCAATTCGGTAAAACCATATCCAATTTCCAGGCCATTCAATTCAAGCTTGCAGACATGGCGATGGAAATTGAATTGGCGAGGAATATGGTATATAAGGCTGCATGGTTAAAAGACAATAAAAAACCTTTTGCAAAGGAAGCGGCATATGCCAAGCTTTTTGCAAGTGAGACCGCGTTCCGGTCCAGCAATCAAGCTATTCAAATACACGGCGGCTCTGGTTACATGCGTGAATATGAGGTGGAGCGCTATTTAAGAGATGCTAAGTTATTGGAGATTGGTGAAGGTACATCCGAAATTCAAAGACTCGTTATCGCCAGGCAATTAGGCTGTTAATCTTTACGGAACGTAAAATGAACAATGATGCTTTGGTTCATTTTGGTGAAAAGCAGATGTTATCTATACAGCAAAAAGCGTTCATTCTTACTTTTATTTGATTAGGAGGAGTTTGATGTCTGATTTGCTAGATGTTACTATCGGGAAACTGCTTGAAAGGACAGCTGAACAATATGGTGATAATGAAGCGGTTGTTTACCATGAGCTAGGCATGCGCCATTCCTATCGCGAATTTGAAAAGATTTGCCGAAAGGCTGCCAGGGCGTTCATGTCACTAGATATAAAAAAGGGCGAACATATCGCCATTTGGGCATCCAATAAACCGGAATGGCTTATATCCCAATTTTCGACCGCGAAAATGGGCGGAGTGCTGGTAACGGTCAATACTAATTACCGTACAAGTGAACTGGAATACCTGCTCAAGCAATCCGATTCGACGACGATCATCCTGATGGAACAATATAAGGATCATTCATATATAGATACGCTGTACGAAATCGTTCCTGAATTGAAAAATGCAGAACCAGGAAAATTACAATCTGAGAAACTGCCAAAATTGAAAAATATCATCGTTTTAGGTGAAAAGCGTTATCCCGGAACGTTTTCGTGGGATGAAGTCATTAGCAGGAGCGAATCCGTTTCGGAGGAATCGCTGGACATGAGGATGGAGGAATTGGCTCCCGGTGATGTGATTAATATGCAATATACATCAGGGACGACAGGATTTCCAAAAGGAGTGATGCTGACTCATTCCAACTTGGTCAATAACGGATTGAATGTCGCGGAATGCATGAAGCTTACCGAAGCTGACCGGCTTTGCATCCCGGTTCCGTTTTTTCATTGTTTCGGCTGTTCCCTTGGCACGATGGCCTCTGTTTCAGTAGGGGCAACAATGGTGCCAATCGTGGAATTTAACCCACGCGTTGTCCTTCAGACGGTTGAAGCTGAAAAATGTACGGGGCTTCATGGTGTTCCGACGATGTTCATTGCTGAACTTAATCTCGATGACTTTGACCAGTATGATTTAAGTTCGTTACGGACTGGTATCATGGCAGGATCCACATGTCCGATCGAAGTCATGAAAAGCGTGGTGAATAAGATGGGCATCTCGGAAATTACGATTACTTATGGTCAAACGGAATCTTCTCCAGGAATTACGATGACAAGAACGGACGATCCGATCGAACTTCGTGTTTCTTCAGTGGGAAGGGCTTTGCCGAAAGTGGAAGTGAAAATTGTCGATCCAGCTACCGGGGAAGAAGTCCAGCGGGGCAAACAGGGTGAACTCTGTTCCAGGGGTTACCATGTAATGAAGGGATATTATAATAACCCGGAAGCCACTGAGCAGGCGATTGACCGGGAAGGCTGGCTTCATACGGGAGATTTGGCGGTGATGGATGAAAGGGGTTATTGCAAGATTACAGGCCGGCTGAAAGATATGATCATTCGCGGAGGGGAAAATATTTACCCCCGTGAGATTGAAGAATTCCTCTATCAACATCCTGCAATTGTCGATGTCCAGGTACTCGGCGTTCCGGATCAGAAGTACGGGGAAGAGGTAGCGGCATGGATCATTTTGAAAGCAGGAGAAACTCTTACGGAGAAAGAATTGATAGAGTATTGCAAAGGGAAAATATCTTTTCATAAAATTCCCCGTTACATTCAATTTACCGATGCTTATCCAATGACTGCATCCGGAAAAATCCAAAAGTATAAGCTTCGGCAACAAACTCTTGACCTACTAACGGAACGCACTAAATAAGGAGGATATCGAATGATTCGAAAAATTCTTATCGCAAACAGGGGAGAAATAGCATCACGCATTATTCGTACATGCAAAAAGCTGGGAATACTTACTGTCGCTGTCCATTCGGAAGCAGATTCGGATTCGCCTTTTGTGGGATTGGCGGATGAGGCATATTTATTGGGTGGCCCTAGAGTACAGGAAAGCTATTTAAACGTAAATAAGATTTTGGAAATAGCTAAGGAAACCGGAGCGGAGGCCATTCATCCTGGATATGGTTTTCTTAGTGAAAATGCAGATTTCGCACGTTCATGCGAAGAAGCCGGCTTGATATTCATTGGTCCCAAACCAGAGATCATCCAGCAAATGGGCAATAAAGTCGAGGCGAGGAAAAAGATGGAGCAAGCGGGACTTCCATTGGTGCCTGGATTTTCACGTCCGTTAATTGATAGTGCAGAAGCGGCAGCCGTTGCCGAAAAGATTGGCTATCCAGTCATGTTAAAAGCAGCAGCAGGCGGCGGGGGAATCGGCATGCAGGCGGTTGCTAATGAAGATGAACTTACCAAAGCCTTCGAAGGGAATCAAAAACGTGCCCAATTGTTTTTTGGCAATGGAGATATGTTCATAGAAAAATTGATTGAGAAGCCTCGTCATATCGAAATTCAGGTATTGGCGGATTCCTTTGGGAATGCTGTTTACTTATGGGAAAGGGAATGCTCCGTTCAAAGGCGCCACCAGAAGGTCGTGGAAGAGGCTCCATCTTCTTTCCTTGACGAAGAAACAAGAAACAGGATGGGAATGGCTGCAGTGAAAGCAGTAAAATCCATCGGTTATAGCAATGCGGGCACCCTCGAATTTTTAGTTGATGCAGATAAAAACTTTTATTTCCTGGAAATGAATACACGCCTTCAGGTAGAGCATCCTGTCACCGAAGAAATTACGGGACTGGATTTGGTTGAACAGCAAATTAAAGTTGCCTCTGGCGACAAATTGGAATTCACGCAAAGTGAGATTAAACAGGATGGACACTCCATTGAAGTGCGCATATATGCTGAAGATCCGAAAACCTTTTATCCAGCACCGGGGAAAATCACAAGCATGGAACTTCCGGAAGGGGAAGGGATCCGTCATGAATTGGCTGTTCATGGAACTTCGGTCGTATCCCACTTTTATGATCCGATGATCGCCAAATTGGTGGTGAGCGGTGATTCAAGGGATAAAGCGATCGAGAGATTAAGAGAAGCGCTCGCAAGCTATAAAATTGAAGGAATTAAAACAAACCTTCCTTTGCTGATGGAAATCATTTCTCATGAAGCTTTTTCCCAAGGAGATACGACTACGGATTTCATTGCAAAATATATAAAAAAACTGACTGTATAAATAAAACATAATGATCAGGAGGAATGTAAGATGACAGAATTAAAGGCAAGCATGGCAGGAAGCGTTTGGAAAATCGTAGCGAACGAGGGGCAAAGTGTAACAGACGGACAGGATATCATTATCTTGGAATCTATGAAAATGGAAATCCCCATTGCAGCCGAGGAAGCTGGCACCATTAAAGAACTTAAAGTGAATGAGGGGGATTTCGTGAATGAGGGCGACGTTTTGGCCGTCATTGAATAAGGGGACGGAGGGGTAAGATGAATTGGCCTGAAAAAGTGACAATTAAGGAAGTGGGTCCGCGTGACGGACTGCAAAATGAAAAGGTCATGATACCTGCAAAAAGCAAAATAGATTGGATCGATCAGCTCTCTGATACAGGTTTATCTTATATAGAGGTGACTTCTTTCGTCCATCCAAAGTGGATTCCCCAATTGAGTGATGCTGCCCTGGTGGCTAAGGGAATTAAGCGCAATCCCGGTATCACTTATGCGGCCCTTGTACCCAATCAAAGGGGACTGGAGTCGGCTCTAGAAGCCAATATCGATGAAATTTCCGTGTTCATGTCATCCAGTGAAACGCATAATCTTAAAAATATCAATAAGTCGATTTCCGATACCTTTCCAATAATGAAGGATGTTATCGGGACAGCAGCTAACAGCGGGAAAACGGTTAGGGGCTATATTTCAACCGTTTTCGGCTGTCCTTATGAAGGGGAGGTTTCGACCGAACAGGTTTTCCGTGTTTGTGATCAACTTTTTGAATATGGAATCAATGAAGTCTCATTGGGTGATACCATTGGGGTCGCTTCTCCAAGACAGGTTGCACTGTTCCTGGAACAAGCTGTAAAAAGATATGATATAAGCCGGATTGCCCTCCATTTTCATGATACAAGGGGAATGGCACTCGCAAATGTTCTAGAATCACTTAATTATGGTGTGGATACTTTCGACTCTTCGCTCGGAGGTTTAGGAGGATGCCCGTATGCACCAGGTGCGAGCGGAAACGTGGCAACGGATGACCTAATTCATATGCTACATAAAATGGGAATTCACACGGGAATCAACCCAGAAAAACTAATGAAGGCTGCGGCCAAGATGCAGAGCTTTTTAGAAAAACCATTGCCAAGCCATCAGATGGCTGTTTATAACGCACAATAAGAGAAATTGAGGTGAAATTATGACTTCATTAGTTGAAATAAGTACTGAGGAAAAGGGAATTGCCCTCGTGACTTTGAATCGGCCGGATGCTGCTAATGCCTTATCCATAGAATTGCTTCATTGCTTGGTTGAAGGGCTGGAGGAATTGAAAAGTGATTCCAATTTACGAACAGTCATTATAACGGGGGCAGGTGAAAAGGCGTTTTGTGCAGGTGCGGACCTTAAGGAACGAGCAGGTATGAATGAGGATAAAGTCAGGGAGACAGTCAAGTTGATTGGAGATACGATTACGGCTGTAGAAAACCTTCCAGTTCCGGTCATCGCCGCGATTAACGGTTCGGCTTTTGGCGGAGGGCTGGAGTTGGCACTCGCTTGTGACATACGAATCGCATCGGAAACGGCGAAGGTGGGACTGACAGAAACATCGTTAGGCATCATCCCAGGCGCCGGCGGTACTCAGCGCCTGCCGCGGATAGTTGGAATGCCGACAGCGAAAGAACTGATTTATACGGCAAGGAGATTGGATGCAAAAACGGCACATGCCTTGAAAATCATCAGTCATGTATATTCACCCCAGCATTTACTTGAGGAAGCGAAAAAATTGGCTAAGGAAATTGCGGTCAATGCCCCATTGGCACTAATGGCTGCAAAAGCGGCAATCAATCAAGGGGCTGAGACTGACTTGAAAACAGGATTGCAAATTGAAAAAGACTGCTATCAGACAACTTTAAAAACCCGTGACCGACTGGAGGGTCTGTCAGCATTCAAGGAAAAGCGCAAACCGGTATTTAAGGGCCAATGATTTCAATTGAAGGAGGAACAGGGATGGTAACGACGGATAAACTAACCGAAACGGTTGAGACGATTAAAAAAGGCGGTTTAGAAAAATATCATCAGAAAAACGCTGAAAAAGGAAAGCTTTTCGTACGTGAACGGCTCGAGCTGCTTTTCGATGAAGGGGTTGAAATAGAGGACGCTTTCTTTGCTAATTGTGCCAGTGAGGGTCTGCCTGCGGATGGTGTGGTTACAGGCATCGGGAAAATCAATGGTCAGAGGGTCTGTGTCATGGCCAATGATTCGACTGTAAAAGCTGGTTCCTGGGGAGCAAGGACCGTCGAGAAAATCATTCGCATTCAGGAAACAGCTGAGAAGTTACAGCTGCCCCTTCTTTATTTAGTCGATTCTGCCGGGGCACGAATTACAGATCAAGTAGAAATGTTTCCGGGACGCCGCGGAGCAGGACGCATCTTTTACAACCAAGTAAAGTTATCAGGAAAAGTCCCTCAAATTTGTCTATTGTTCGGTCCGTCTGCCGCCGGCGGGGCATATATCCCAGCTTTTTGTGATATCGTCGTAATGGTTGATGGCAATGCATCCATGTATTTAGGTTCACCGAGAATGGCAGAAATGGTCATTGGCGAAAAGGTGAGTGAAGAGGAAATGGGCGGGGCGAAAATGCATTGTTCCGTTTCAGGATGCGGGGATGTGCTTGTCAAGTCAGAAGAAGAATCGATCGCGTTCGCGCGCAGGTACTTAAGCTATTTTCCAGGAAATTATCAAGAAAAGCCTAAAGCCACAAAGCCTGAGCTGCCTGCGGATTTCGAAAAAACATTGGAAGAACTGATTCCAAAAAATCAGAATGCAGCCTTCAATATGTATGACCTGATCGATAGGATCATAGACAGGCAATCGTTTTGTGAAATCAAGAAGCTATTTGCTCCTGAATTAATTACTGGGCTTGCAAGGCTAAATGGGCAAACGATAGGGATCATTGCCAATCAGCCGCGAGTCAAGGGCGGCGTCCTGTTCCATGATTCAGCCGATAAGGCAGCCAAGTTCATCAATTTATGTGATGCTTTCCATATACCGTTGTTGTTCCTGGTGGATATTCCTGGATTCATGATCGGGACGAAGGTCGAACGGGCAGGCATCATTCGCCATGGTGCAAAAATGATTTCGGCCATGAGTGAAGCCACGGTCCCGAAAATTTCAGTCATTGTCCGTAAGGCTTATGGGGCTGGACTTTACGCGATGGCCGGTCCCGCTTTTGAACCGGATTGCGTTCTTGCCTTACCGACGGCATTGATTGCGGTCATGGGGGCAGAAGCTGCGGTCAATGCAGTCTATGCCAATAAAATCAATGCCATGGAACCAGAAGAGCGCCCGGCATTCATCGAACAGAAACGCAATGAATACAATGAAGACATTGATATCTACCGCTTAGCCTCCGAGATGATTGTTGATGGCATCATCCAGCCAAATGACCTGCGTGATGAATTGTGCGCCAGGTTTGAAGCATATAGCAGTAAACAATTGACATTCACCGAACGTAAACATGGAGTCTATCCCGTTTAAAGAAATCGATAAACAAGCCCGGTCATCATGACCGGGCTTGTTTTCATGTGAAAAATAAATGATTATTTAAATAATTAGAAAATTTGTCTGATTTAGAGTTGCTAAATCACACAAGGAAGAGTACTATAATTAGTAATTAATGATTTACTAATTACTTGAATTCCATACTTAGTGAAAGAAAGTGAGAGTTGCCATGGCTCAGCAGGAAAAAAAGAAATATATTACACCAGATGGATACACAGCAGATATTGCGATTTTTACTATTACAACAAAGAAAACGGCAGAGAAAGCTCCGCCTGAAATGTTTTTGAAGCTATTATTAATCAAACGCGCCACAAAAGATAAGGAAGGAAGCCCTAATGTTGAAGGAGATAAATGGGCTTTACCCGGAGGTTTTGTCAATGCTGGCGAGACTGCCTATGAAGCAGCCAAACGAGAATTGAAAGAAGAAACGGGCGTAGCTGGATTCCATGTCAAGCATTTCGGGGTTTATGACCGGCCAGGACGAGATCCCAGGGGCTGGATCATTTCCAATGCTTTTTATGCCATTGTCCAGGAAGAGTTTCTTCATCAAAGAAATGCGAATGACGACGCAGCCGAGGTTGAATTGTTCACGATTCAGGAAGCCTTACAATTAGATCTTGCATTCGATCATTATACAATTATTAACGATGCGATGAATTTAATGAAAAAAGAAATGGTGCAAACGACGATAGCCCAAAAATTCCTGCCGGATGAATTTACACTTTCTGAGCTGCAACGGGTTTTGCTGACAGCCAGAGATGATGCAAAAATCAGTGCAGACTCACTTTTTTATGCAAAAGCCCCGAAGCTCCCGTTTCTGGAAAAAGTCTTGGATGAAAAGGGAATGCATAAGAAAACGAAACGGAATTCGTATCGGCCTTCACAGCTTTACCGATTTAATGCAGAGGTTGTCATGGACTCTATTTACTATTGAGGGGGAATTGATGATATGGGGAAAAAGGCATTGATCAATATAGATTATACGTATGACTTCGTGGCAGACGGGGGTTCCTTGACCTGCGGGAAGCCAGGTCAGGATATCGAGAAGGAATTAGTCAATATAACCAGGGATTTTATAAAAAGCGGCGAATATACGGTATTCGCGATTGATTTACATGAAGAAGGAGACCGCTTACATCCCGAATCGAATTTGTTTCCACCGCATAATATTAGCGGTACAATGGGTAGAGACCTATACGGGGCGTTAAAAGAGGAATATGAAACTAATAAAAATCAAAAGAATGTTCATTATATAGATAAAACACGTTATTCGGCCTTTGCAGGGACGGACCTTAATATCCGCCTGCGGGAACGTCACATCACCGATGTATATTTAGTCGGGGTTTGTACAGATATCTGTATTTTGCATACGGCAATCGACGCTTATAATCTAGGCTATAATATCTTTGTATATGAAAATGCAGTGGCCTCGTTCAATGATGCCGGTCACCATTGGGCGCTTGGACATTTTAAAGGATCTCTTGGAGCAACCATTCTATAATATCCATTCAAGCAACAGAATAGAAGGGAAGCGATGCTTCTCTTTTGGGAGGAACTATCCATGGAAAAAAAGTACAACGACGACAGTTACGCATTACACACTGACCTTTACCAAATCAATATGGCCCAAACTTATTGGCAGGACAAAACGCATAACCGAAAGGCAGTTTTCGAGATATTTTTCAGAAAGCTTCCATTTAATAGCGGATATGCGATTTTTGCGGGACTTGAAAAAATTGTCCATTACCTTCAAAACTTTTCCTTCTCGGAAAGTGATATCGACTATTTAAAAAATGATCTGCACTATGATGAAGAATTTTTGAATTATTTGAAGAACATTCGTTTCACGGGAGCGATTCGCTGCATGAAAGAGGGAGAGCTCGTTTTCGGCAATGAACCGATATTACGGGTGGAGGCACCGCTTGGTGAGGCTCAACTCATTGAAACTGCGTTGCTTAACATTGTGAACTATCACACACTCGTGGCAACAAAAGCTTCACGCATCAAACAGGTAATCGGTGAAGAATCTGCCCTTGAATTCGGTTCAAGGCGGGCGCAAGAAATGGATGCTGCAATTTGGGGAGCGAGAGCGGCCTATATTGCTGGCTTTGATTCCACTAGTAATGTACGTGCTGGAAAGCTGTTCGGCATTCCGGTTTCAGGGACGCATGCACATTCCATGATCCAAGCTTATAAAGATGAATATACAGCTTTTCATAAATACGCTGTTTCCCATAAAGACTGTGTATTCTTGGTTGATACTTATGATACATTGCGTTCTGGCATCCCGAATGCAATCCGTGTTGCCAAGGAATTGGGCGATAAAATCAACTTCATTGGCGTTCGTCTTGACAGCGGTGACTTAGCTTACTTATCAAAAGAAGCACGGCGTATGCTTGATGCTGCAGGGTTCCATGATGCGAAGATAGTCGCTTCCAATGACCTGGATGAATATACGATCATCAATTTGAAACAACAAGGAGCAAGAATTGACATTTGGGGCATCGGAACCAAATTAATTACGGCTTATGACCAGCCAGCGCTCGGTGCCGTTTATAAAATGGTTTCAATAGAGGGCGAAGATGGGAATATGAGAGATACCATCAAAATTTCTTCTAACCCTGAAAAGGTTACGACACCTGGCTTAAAACGAGTATACCGAATCATCAATAAAGTGAATCATCATGCTGAAGGTGATTATTTGGCGATGGAATATGAGAAGCCGCAGGAACAGGAAAAATTAAAGATGTTTCATCCTGTCCATACCTTCCTAAGTAAATTCGTCACGGATTTCGATGCGGTTGATCTGCATGTGGATATTTTCAAGGATGGAAGTTTGATTTATGAATTGCCGACCATAGATGAAATCAAGGCCTTCACGCAAAAAAATCTCCAAGTATTATGGCCGGAGTACCTTCGTGCACTGAACCCTGAAGAATACCCGGTAGATCTAAGCCAGGATTGTTGGGATAATAAAATGAGGAATATAGATGAAGTTAAAGCAAATGTAGAAAGAATGCTAACGAAATGACCAATCTATTTTATTAGAAAGCGGGGCTATGCCAATGCGTCCATTACAAAAAGAAATCGTAAAAAAATTACTTGTCCAACCAACGATCGATTCTGAAGCCGAATTCAGGAAAAGTGTTGATCTTTTAAAAGGGTATATGAAGAAAAATACGTTTCTGAAAAGTTTTGTACTTGGGATATCCGGAGGTCAAGATTCAACACTGGCGGGGTATATTGCTCAAACCGCTGTCAATGAATTGAATGAAGAAAAAAATGGCAGCGACTATAAGTTTGTTGCTGTAAGCTTGCCATATGGAGTACAGGCTGATGAAGATGACAGGCAGCTGGCTTTAAAATTCATCAAGCCAAGCCAAACGGTTACTGTTAACATCAAGGAAGCGGTGGATGCTTCAGTAAAAGCTGTGGAAGAAGCGGTTTCTGAAAAGCTATCGAATTTCTTAAGGGGAAATGTCAAAGCACGTGAGCGAATGAAGGTACAATATGATTTAGCCGGACTGTATAAAGGCGTTGTGCTTGGTACGGACCATGCAGCTGAAGCGATCACAGGTTTCTTTACGAAACATGGTGATGGTGCAGCGGATATCCTACCTTTATATCGCTTAAATAAAAGGCAAGGAAAAGAAATCCTCAAATTCGTCGGTGCTCCTGAGCGTCTTTATACGAAAATACCAACGGCAGATTTAGAAGATGACAAACCGTTACTTCCTGATGAAGTGGCTTTAGGCGTTAGCTACGATGAAATCGATGATTATCTTGAAGGCAAGGAAATCAGAACGGAAGCTGCCGAAATCATCGAAGGATGGTATACTAAAACCGAACATAAACGCAATGAAGCCATTAATGTTTATGATACTTGGTGGAAATAAAAGAACGAGTGAAATCTGAAATAAGTTATCCCGCATCACATAAGATGCGGGTTTTTTGGCAAGACCTAATGAGCACCTTGGCCAACACATCGGTTATGAAAATTTTACCGGCAAGGGGGAAAACGAAATGTCGACTCTACATATGGATATTTCCAGGATTATTGAAGAAACATGCAAGGAAATTGAATTCTCGGGTGTTATCGGTGTGAAAGCGGGAGATGACCTGATTCATAGCTCAGCACATGGCTATACCAATCGAGCGGATGAAATCATGAATACGGCCGAAACAAGATTCGGAATTGCTTCCGGTTGTAAACTGTTTACGGCGGTAGCCATTTGCCAGTTAATACAAAAAGGAGAACTTAGGCTGGATTCTAAGCTTATAGACTGTCTTCCTATCGTGTTTCCTGATTTCCATCAAAATGTAACCATTCATCACCTCTTAACACACACTTCGGGCATTCCTGATTACTTTGATGAGAAAGTGATGGATGATTTTGAAGAGCTTTGGCAGAAAAAACCGATGTACCATATCAAAAGATTAAAAGATTTCCTCCCAATGTTTCAAGATGATGTGATGATGTTTGAACCCGGGGAAAGATTTCATTACAATAATGCAGGCTATATTTTATTAGGATTGATTGTTGAGGAACTAACCGGACTTCAATTTTCTGAATATATCGACAAGAACATCTTTCTTCCTTGTGAAATGATAAATTCCGGTTATTTTTCCATGGACCAGCTTCCTAAAAATACTGCATTAGGGTACATTGACGAAGAAAATGGAGCATGGAGAACTAACGTTTATTCCCTTCCCATCAAAGGCGGTGCGGATGGAGGAGCGTATATTACCGCATCAGATATGTTCAGGTTTTGGGATGGGTTATTTTCCAATCAGTTACTGAATCAAGAATATACCACTCTCTTATTGGAAGCCCATATTGCAACTGGAGATGAAGGGGAATATTATGGATATGGTATATGGATCCGTAAAAAAAAATGACGAGATTTTCAAATATCATCTTATGGGGTATGACCCGGGTGTAAGTTTCAATTCTGCGGTATATCCGGCAAATCGATTGAGAACCGTCATTACTTCAAATAAAAGCATGGGTCCATACCATATTACTAGAGCGATTGAGAAAGAATTGTAAAAACAAATGGAACCTTTCCACTAATGAATGGTTCCATTTATTTACAGTCGATGTGAATTCATTCAGTATTTTTTAAGAAAGGGGCGAATTAGCATTCAATTGCTCCATTGGTTCCAAAACTTTTGGATTTTAAAAGGGATGAAACTTCACCTGGACCTTTATTCAAGAACGCGGCTTTAATGATATGGTTCATCACTTTTCCATATATGGTCTTGTGAAGCTCGTTAAGGAGATAGATTTCTTTAGGTTTCAAGGCTTTTCCAAACAAAGAATTTGTATATTTAAATATCTTGAAGTAGAGTATATTTAATATACATTATTTTAACCGGTATTTTCCGATGGAGGTTCTTTTTACTTTATGAAGGCAAGATATGAACTCGCGAACATGAACTTAACAGTAAGCAATGTGACTTTACGTAATGCTGCGGATAGCTATGTCCTCTTGAAAGCTGCAGATGATCAAAATAATGAAATCACGATCAAGCTTTCCCACGAACAAGCGGAATTTCTGGAAGCGGAATTAAGGGAAGTAAATCGCCGTCGCAGGGAAAATAGTCCTGATATAACAGGAAATGACCAGGAACGTATTAATGACGACGATTCTTTTAATCTGTTCAGCATTGATTTATTCAATGAAAATGAATCGAAGTAATTCCCCGAATCAAATTTGCTTCTCTGTAACCTTCCTTTCCATTTAAGATGCTGCTACAGAGAATTTATCATTCCCGCCAATACAAAATCCGAATTTCCAGTTATTGAAAGGCATTAGGAATGTTTTAAGCAAGGTGACCTATCGTTACCTTTATTTTGATTGCTTGAAAAAATTCTTCACCAAAAGGAATATGGATGAAAGTACAGCAAAAACCATGAAAAATACGATGAACCCCCATAGGCCTATCGCCGCATCTTGAAACTCCATATTTCCCCTGCTGGTAAGGGCTTGCTGTATCTCAATGGCAAATACTAAAACAACCATGACTGTAAAGGTATAAAGGAAAGAGAGTATCGTTATCCCAAAACGCATCCGGGCAATTAAATTAGATAAAAATAACACGAACAAAAATATGATGATACCGATGATTCCCATTATCCAAAAATGCAAATCTTTGTCCGTTGCATTTGAATTTAATGTGTCACTTACAAAGAATAGGATGAAATCGTGAAGATTATTGACGATTTCAGCTAATATCTGGATGATTTCTTTCATTTTTTCACACCTCCAATCCTTAGATTATAGCAGGTTATAAATCTATATAGAAGAGGGAAGGTCCTCGGGGTTGCCAGACTGACCTTTGGTGGAAGTAATGTGAAATCATACACATGCTAAGAAAAGTATATTCTGGGAAACGTATAAAAGCATATGTGAATGAAGAAGTCAGGACATGCAAGTTCAGTTAAATAAGGGGAGATTGAACAAAATACATAGAAAAATAAAGTAATTCATGGAAAGCAGGAGTACCTATTTCCAATGTTTTTAATGCCTTTAGCAACCTTAGCCATGATTGTTTGATCGGTTTCTTTATTTATAAAGTTAGTAAACCTTAATGCTTAGAGTTGGAGGGAAAAAGGATGAATGATATACATAATCATGTGTTAACAGTAATTGATTTTATGAAAACCGGACACAAAACCTGTTTTGTGAAAGTAATCGGTTTTGATGCTGAATCCGGACAGGATTTTGAAGGTGAAGTTAAATTTGTCGGTGATTTGCCTTTTGGCGATTTGATACATCCCGAGCGGTCACATTTATCTTCCTCTTGCAGGGAATTTGTTCGGGATGACTTACTGCGCAGATACAGTCAAGGGCAGTTTGAATGAAGTGCCGGAAATTTTTATAGAGAATCTAATAAGATGACATTCTGCTAACTTGTTTAAAATTGGTAAAATGCCGGGTATAAAGAATATGGTATGTAGGAACTTTTTTATGCCAATCTTCTCTTTTAACTGACAAAATAGCATATTTCTCCCTATTTAACTCTCGGACTATAATCCTTATAATATTAAATAGGAAAATATGACATTTAGTGTAGGATTATACTGTTTCTGAGGTGAGTTTCATGGTTTATGCAGATATTTTGAGTAATATACACTCTGCTATCTCCGGTAAAAAAGCTGATTTGAATGTGAAAATAGAGCGTTTAGAAAATGCGAAGAACGATATTATAAAAGAGCAAAGCATGTGCTTAAGCGAGATTAGGAAAATAAAAGACCCTGAGCTAGGTGGCAGCTGGACAGGGAATCGCTCGGATCAATTTCAGGAAGCCCGTCATGATGCCTATAATGTGATGTTTAGTATCATTCATGACGATTATGATGATTACCAATGGAAAATCGAAGCGATGATTACAAAGCTGAATGCAGAGAACACGCTTCTGAGCATAGCGGGGAATATAGCCCAAGAAGCCGATTCCCTTTTGAGCAAAGGTGAAGAGGCATTTGAGCAGCTGGAAAGTAAAATATCCGATTTAAAAAGGCGGTTGTTTTAATGACGACAATCAAACTGAATCATCCTGCCGTAACGAAGCAAGTCGATCAGGTGAAGACGGCACTTGGTACAGTCACGCTTGGAAATTTGCCGGCAGGCGAGCTTGGCAACAATAAATTGGAATTCACTTCGAAATGGATCGACCGGGAAACGAACTTGGAGAAGGTCTTTGAACAATATATCAAAATCGTCCAGAAAAATGTGGAAGATACCCGTGCCAACATTGACTTATTAAAAGAACAGGATGAAGCCATCGCCCATACGTCTTCACATGGGTATCCTACGCGATGAAAATATATGAAGCCGAGACATTGACGGCCGCAACCAAGTCGCGCGCCAAGCAATATGAAGAACTAAAAAAGGAAGTCGCAGCCCTGAAAAAGGAATTTCAGGGCATCGTCGGCTTGGATAACGAGTTTCAGGGAGCCGGTGCTACCGCCATCAAAAGCTTCTATGAAGCGCAAATCGAGGTGGCGGACGCCTGGATGGAACTATTCACGACCCAGATCAGTTTTTTGGAAGGCATACCTGCCACCCTGGAAGAGGCGGACCTCTCCGGAAATACGGTGGTCGAGGTTCCCTTTTTAGATGGCGAAGTGTCAAACGGCATCAACCAAGCGAAATCGCTTGTCGATGAACAAGCGAACGATCTCCAAAGAATCCTGAACAGCATTGACGATATCCTGGCTCTTGATATATTCGACCAAAAGGACTTTAATGAAAAAATCACGCTGGCCGGGCACAGGCTGGATGACACCGTGACAAAGGTCGAGAATGTCGACCGGCAATTGATCGAGGAATATGATGTGTCCGTCGGCCAGGAAAACGTGGCCGTTGGCCTCTTTCGTGCCTTGCTTGATGCCACCAAACAGGACGGCAACGTTTCGCCGATGACATTCAATCAATCGGCATTCAAGAGCAGTGATGTCTATCAAGTGAGGGATGAAGTCGCCGGTCAGATGAAAGACTATCAAACCTTCAAAAAGCAGCAAGCCGAAGCCCGGAAAATCGAACAGGAAATGGAAGAACTCGAAAACCGGCCATGGTATGAAAAAGCCTGGGATACGACAAAAACCTTTACAGGGGAATTCACGGGATATTATGATTCTATCAGGGCCTCAACCGGAGTCGATCCAGTAACGGGGCGCAAGCTGTCCGATGCCGAACGAATCGCCGCAGGCGCCATGGCAGCAGCTGGTTTCATCCCCGTCGTTGGCTGGGCCGGCCGGGCCATCAAAGGCGGCAGCGCCCTATACAAAACGGCCAAAGGACTCAACGCAGCGGACCACGCGCTCGATGCCTATAAAACGACAAAAGGCTTTAGCCTCCTCCAGAAAACCGAATACGGGATATACGGACTCCTCGCAGCCAACGGCCTCGGCGAAGCGGCCACAGGCAAAGACATGTTCGGCAACCAGCTGACCGAGGAACAGCGCCAGAACGGACTATTGATGGCACTCGGAATCGGCGGTGTGGCAGGTGCGGCGAAGGTCGCCGATAAAGTAGCAAGCGGTACAAAGTTCATCCCTTACAGCAAGGAATTTGCACAAAAGCAGGTTCAGAAGGTTCAAGCCTTCAGCAGGGAAATCGGCAAGGTGGAAGTACCTCTCCGGATTAGGGTCGAAGAATTAGCTACGGCGTATGGAAACAACTATAAACATGTCACATTTGATAAAACGACGATTAAGGATATTGTGCAGAAGTTTGCGGTGAAGAGTGATGGTGGTAAGGGTACAGGCAAAGTAGTGCTTGCAAAGGGCTCCATTGAAATTACAAAAGTGGAGTATGGAAAGCATTATACAAGAGAGCGAATGAAGAAAGTTTTAAAACCGAATATTGAATATACATCCCCTGGTGGTCATGTATATAAAACAGACGAAAAGGGTCGGATAACAAGTGTAGAAGGTTCTCTCGACTTAGGCAGTGGTAAACGAAACAATTATGCTCAGCGGATTGCTGGAAGGGAAGACCGCTTGCCAGATGATCAAGGGGGCCACTTAATCGCCAGCATATTTAAAGGATCTGGTCATCTAGACAACCTTGTTCCTATGAATGCAAACCTGAATATGGGAGAATGGAAAAAACTCGAAATATCTTGGGCAAAAGCTTTAGACAGTAATCCTCCTAAAACAGTAGAAGTGAAAATATATCCTGTGTATGAGGGAAATTCAACTCGACCTACAAGTTTCGACATAGAGTATAAAATTGACGATGGCCGTTGGGATTTAAGAACATTTGAAAATAGAGCAGGGGGATAAAAAATGAATGAATCAAAACTAAATGAATATTATCAGAAAATAGCTCAAACTGTAAATGAGATGATTCCAGAAGAATGGAGTAAAGTAATTTTGTATGGAGAAGTTAATGAGGGGACAGGGACTGCGTTCTTTTTCTATCAGTCTAATATTAATGATAAACTCATATATAGTCACGATATCCCTGAATTACATAGTATTAGTAGAATAGAGTATAGAGATACATGGCGGAGGTTAATAAAGGTTTTAAAAGAATTATCAGATGAATTTAAAGATAATAATCAAGAACAATGGACCAATTTAACTTTTACTTTAGAAAGTACAGGGAAATTTAAGGTTGACTATGATTATGAAGATTTATCAGATGCAGATGATCACGAAAGAAGGGTTATTTGGGAATATACTCGTTTGGGTCTTTTACCTGAAACTGAATATGATAAGAGTATTTTAGAAGAATACCTCAAGAAAGAATAATGGAGGATAAGAAAAGCTTGTTTTTTTGTATGACCTTAACGGTAAAGTTAAGGTCTTTTCATTGTAGAAATAGAATATGTATCGTTTTAAGTTATATCGGGCTCCTCAGATAAAAGGCCGTTAGGTCTAAGAATATTTATAGATAAGAAAATGGATTTACTGACCTCAGACAGGAACGTGTTCAAATACAAATGGTACAAAGTTCATCCCTTACAGCAAGGAATTTGCGCAAAAGCAGGTTCAGAAAGTTCAAGCCTTCAGCAGGGAAATCGGTAAAGTGAAAGTGCCTCTCCGTATAAGGGTCGAAGAATTAGCGACGGTGTATGGAAATAACTACAAGCATGTCACTTTTGATGATACGACGGTTAAGGAAATTGTTCAGAAGTTTGCGGTGAAGAGCAATGGTGATAAGGGTATGGGTGTTTTGTACCATGTCCAAAGAATCTCAGAAATAGAAGTCAAGTTCAAGCAAAATCCTAAACACAATGCAGAAGAATTCGCAAGACAGTTAAAAGACCAAGAAAAAGGGTTGAATGGTTTAACTATTGATGAGTATTTAAAGAATAGAGAAAGACATATAGAAGAAAGAAGAGCTTTAGAAGGGAATGCTGCTCAAAAGGCTGCAAGAGTAAAAGCTTATTTAGATAAAGTTGATGAGTTAAGGGAGACAGGCTTATCTAGAAAAGAATCAGAAAAGCAGGCTACGGTATGGATAAATGAACAGGCTGCTTTACATAATCCAGATCAAATTGCGGGTGGCAATCCACTTGATATTGGTGGAATGGGAGATAAAAGGGTTAATTCATCCCTTGGTTCGCAATGGAGATATAGAATTGATGTTATAGATGAACAAATAAAATCTATTGCAGCTAGTATGACGGAAGTGGATAAAAAATCAATATACTTAAATGTGAAATTAATACAATGAAATAGAGGTGATTATAAAAATGTCAACTAACATTTTTGATAACTTTAAATTATTTGAAAAAGCACAAGCAGAAACTATTAATAATTTCAATGGTTACATACCTGAACAAGTATTAGAAGTGTGGAATAAATATGGTTTTGGTAGTATTTTAAACGGGTATTTAAATATTGTTAATCCAGAAAAATATCAGGAACTATTAAAGGATGTATATGTAAGAAACGAGGATGCTCTAGTATTGTTTACTACATCAATGGGGGATCTTGTTGTTTGGGAAGATAATAAATATTTAATTTTACTTAATTTTAGAAAGGGTGAAATTAAAGGGATATCGTCCGGTTTTAAATATTTCTTTCCTGATTTAGAAGATGAATCATTTTACCAAGAAATTTTAGATTGGAATCCTTATCCTGAAGCAGTTGATAAATATGGAGAACCAGATTTTGATGAATGCTTTGGTTATACCCCTCTCCTTGGATTAGGTGGACCTGAGAATGTGGAAAACTTGAAAAAGGTGAAACTTATTGAGCATATTTATCTAATTACTCAATTCATGGGACCAATCGAATAAGGGAGAGTCAATGAAGTTGAAAAAATGGTTGATAATTACAAGTGACTATCAAAAGTAAATGAATCCAGGGTCTTTTTTTGGGTTAAGTCAAAAAGCCTAAAACTCAGGGGCTTATCGTTTTTTTCGATAAGCTCTTTTAATTTGGTGAAAAAAGAACCCTAAATACTAGAAACTGGTTATATGAGAAAGTAGAAAAGAAATATTAATCCCCAAGTAACAACCCAAGGATAAGACAGACATAGTAACAAAGAAACTAAAATCCTCCCCTACCAGTAAGGAATATTGGAGATATGGATATTTGAAAATTGAGCAGGAGGTAGGTAAGTATGAATGAAATTAAACTTAATAGTATTTATCAAAAAATAGCCCAAACTATTAATGAAACTATACCAGAGGAATGGTCAAAGGTATTAATGTACGGTGAAATTGCTGACGGTACCGGTACGGCTTTCTTTTTTTATTATAATCCTAATAGTGAATTGCCTATTTATAGTCATGATATACCTGAAATATATAGTTTAAACGAAGAAGAATATGATAAATTATGGTATCAATTATTAGATGAATTAAAATTATTATCAGATGAATTTAAAAATAATAATCAAGAACAATGGACCAATTTAACTTTTACTTTAGAAAGTACCGGTAAATTTAAGGTTGACTATGATTATGAGGATTTATCCAATGCAGATGACCACGAAAGAAGGGTTATTTGGGAATATACTCGTTTAGGCCTTTTACCCGAATCTGAATATGATAAGAGGATTTTAGAAGAATACCTCAAGAAAGAATAATGGAGAATAAGTAAAGCTTGTTCTTTTTATGACCTTAACGCAAAAGTTAAGGTCTTTTCATTGTTGAAATAGAATATGTATCATCTATCGGTTCCTCAGATAATAGGCCGTGAGGACTTAAAATCATATAGAATTACTTCAGGTAAGGTGGCATAGGAAAAAATTAGCAAGTGGTACAAAATTCGTCCCTTACAGCAAGGAATTTGCGCAAAAGCAGGTTCAGAAGGTTCAAGCTACAATAACAGACATAGCTAGATCAGGAAAAACTACGTTAAAAAATATAGTTAATGAAATAGGTAAGAAAGAAATCCCTAAACGGATAAGTATGGAACAAGTTTCCCTCGCAGGAGGACCAACCCTTCGCCAAGTAGTGATGGAAAAGCAGACAATTAAGGAAGCCTATCAGAAATTTACGGTGAAGGATAGCAAAGTAGGGGGTGTTTCAGGGGAGAGTGTTCCTAAGGGGAAGGTTAAGGGTATTACAAAAGGTGAATATAAAAACCTGAGGAAAAAGACACCAAGTAACGAGATAAGAAAAATGGTTAATCCAGATGGTCCTAAAGTAGACCCAGTATACGGGTATGAAGTTGATAAGTTTGAAGCAGACCATATTGTTTCAATGAAAGAAATAACTGAAATCGAAGGATTCAGTAGGTTAACTAGAGAACAACAGATAGAAATTCTAAATCTAAAAGATAATTTTGTTGGCCTTGGGAAATCTTCGAATGCCTCTAAGGGGGCTCATAGTTGGGCTGATTGGAAAGGACATTCTAAGATGGGAGAGGTTCCTGTTAATGTTAGAATGGAGATGCTAGAAAAAGAGGAACAAGCTAGAGAAGCGCTAAAAGTAGCTATAGAGGAGAGGTTGAAGTAATGAAGAAATTTGAAAAGATTATTATGGGTAAAACCATTGTAGTGACTGCCGAAAAAGAATTAGAACCTCAAATAGAAAATTTGTTTGCTATATTAGAAAAGGTAGATTGTAATAAATTAATTCATGGATTCTCTCTTCAAGTTGGTTGGTCTGTCTATTATTTACATGAGAGAGAAACCGGGAATTTTATATTGACTTCTCCTGATTACTCTAGAAATCCATTTGAAGATATAACAGAAGATTTAACTTTAGCATTGTGGGTACAACTAGAACAAGGTCATTTTTTGAGAAAGATAAATGTCAATGGTTTATCAATAAAATTTAGTGATAAAATCATACTTACTAAAGGTGTACTAGAACTTGAGAAAATATATTTACAAAGAAATGGAGATGTTGAAAAAGGAGATTCAGGTTGGTATATAGGTCCTGTAGAGGATAATAATACTACTACAGAGTTGTATGCTCTATATGCTTATCAACTACTAAAAATTAAACCAGAAATCATTCAAGTTCTTGCTTTACCAAATGATTATATGGTTGTTTTTGAAGGTAATGAAATAGAAGCAGTATTAAACGAAAACGATGTAGATGTTTTTAAAGGCTCTATATAGATTTTATTTACGGGAATTTAAGTTACACAACTAAACTATACAGGAAGTAAAACATTGAATAAAGCACTTGATTGTCAAACGGACAACAGGTGCTTTTTGTTTTATGTGAGAAATTGCTATGGACGACATAAAAAATGCTAATGAAAAATTCATAACTCATGATAGTTGTACCATCAAGGCATTCTGTTTTAATACTTGGTTTGTGAAAATAATAAAGATAAATAGGCGAGATGACATTTTACATGGCTGGATGTGCAGTTTAATCGGCTAAGAGAGCTTACCGAATAAGGTGCAACTTGTTTTTCTTTTATATGACCAAAAGTTAAGGTCTTTTCACTTTTGATATGAATATGTATCATCTTAAGCCATACAGGTTCCTCAGATAATAGGCCGTGAGGCCTTAAAATCATATAGAATTACTTCAGGCAAGTGTGGCTAAGAAAAAAATAGCAAGTGGTACAAAGTTCGTCCCTTACAGCAAGGAATTTGCGCAAAAGCAGCTTCAAAAGGTTCAAGCTACAATAACAGACATAGCGAGATCAGGAAAAACCACGTTAAAAAATATAGGTGAAGCAATCGGTAAAAAAGAAATCCCTAAACGGATAAGTATGGAACAAGTATCCCTCGCAGGAGGACCAACCCTTCGCCAAGTTATGATGGAAAAGCAGACAATTAAGGAAGCCTATCAGAAATTTGCGGTGAAGAATAGCAATGTAGAGGCTGTTTCAGGGGAGAGTGTTCCTAAGGGTATAGATAACGTTAGATATGGTGAACAATACACGAAAGTAAATCGTAAGAAGACCTTAAAACCCAATGTAGAGTATACAACAAAAGAAGGATATAAATATACCACTGATGATAACGGACGTATTGCGATTGCTGAAGCTAAATTAGAATTGGGTAAGCAAAACGAAATCCTTATGCCCAAAGAAAGGTTGGAGGAGACGATAGACTATCAAACGATGATGGTGGACATTTAATTGCAAGTATCTTTAAAGGTTCTGGTGAAATAGATAACTTAGTACCCATGAATGCTACTTTAAATAGGAGTGAATATAAGACTCTAGAGAATACATGGAAGAAGGCTTTAGTAGAGGGTAAAGAAGTAACCATTAAAGTAAAACCCATATATGAGGCACAATCAGCTAGACCAAGTGAGTTTAAAATCAACTATGTAATAGATGGTAAAAAATATTCAGATAGATTAACTAATTATTTAGGAGGTAAGTAGATGGAAACCAAAATAATGGAGCAGACATATCAACAAATTGCGAATACATTAATTAATATAATTCCAGAGGATTGGAAACAAATCTTTTTATACGCTGAATTTAGAGAAGGTTATAAAAAAGTTTTTTTCTATTATTACCCTGAAACTGGAGGGGAACCAGTATATAGTCTGGATATAACAGATTTATTTAATGTTGATGAGGAAGAGTTTGATGGGCTTGATGATGATTTGTATAATTATTTTTCAAGATTGCGTGAAGAATTTAAGGAGCAAGAACAGGAACTATGGACAAACCTAACTTTCATTTTAGATAACACAGGAAAAATGAAAATTAATTATGGATATGAGGATATTTCAGAACTTAGCCCAGTAGAAAAACAAGATAAATGGGAAGCTGAATATCTAAAGTAAAACATTATATAGAATGAAACCCCTTGATTGGCTAAACACCTTTCAAGGTTTCTTTTTTTTGGGAGCTACCTAGTGCCGAATAAATAGTTTGGTACTAAGAGAGTAGAGATAACACTTATTAGTTATAAATAATGTTTGACAAAAATTTATCGTACATAAAAACAACTTTAAAAACAGGTACCCTATTTAAGCCTTATGGGTACCTCAGATAAAAGGCCGTCAGGTCTAAAGTGGTACAAAGTTCATCCCTTACAGTAAGGAATTTGCGCAAAAGCAGGTTTAGAAGGTTCAAGCTACAATAACAGACATCGCGAGATCAGGAAAAACCACGTTAAAAAATATAGGTGACGTACTAGGTAAAAAAGAAATACCTAAACGAATAAGTGTGGAACAAGTTTCACTCGCAGGAGGACCAAACCTTCCCAAAATTGTAATGGAAAAACAGACAATTAAGGAAGCCTATCAGAAATTCACGGTGAAGGATAGAAAAGTAGAGGGTGTTTCAGGGGAGAGTATATCTAAGGGTATAGATAATGTTAAACCAGGAGATAAGAGTTCTCTTGCACCTGGTGGTGGTCTGGCTGTACATGAGTCAAGAGGTGGGCATTTGATTGAAAGACATGTTGGGAAAACTGATGAAGAATTATTTAGAAAGGATAAGAAATAATCCAAGAATTACTGGTTCTTCTACTTTTATAGATAGGCATACAGCTGAGAAAGTTGCTTATACAGTCTTAAACAATCCCAAAAATATTGAGAAAATACAAAAGTGGCTTTCAGAACCTAATAGTAGACCTACATTACCATTAAGATACAAGGGTGATGGAGAGATAATTGGTAGAAGTGTATCAAGAAACTCCGAAGTTGTAGAGAATGTTACAAATGCAAAAATTGTACTTAAAAAGGATTCAAACGGTAATTTTATTCTAACAGGATATCCAGAAAAATAATGAAGCGAGGAATTTAAATGGACGAAAGTTATGATTACTTAGAAGAGTTAGAAGATTTTTTAGGTGGAACATTCCACCAGGATATTAGTTCGCCTGAACAAGCATTAGCTGAGTTTATAAACGAAGCTAATAAAGAATGTTTGCTTTTTACAATAAAGTATTGTGACGAATTTCTAACTAGTAATAGAACAAAACAAGAAAAGGAAAACTATATTCAAACTAATGCTGAAATTTATTATCCCGCAATTGGATTAACTCCTATACAGTGGCTTAATAATGTCGTAGAACAAATAAAAGAAGCTGTTAAATCAAAATAGTATTTTTTTGAAAATCTTGGTTGGTAAATAAAAGGACCTTAACGTATGTTGTTAAGGTCCTTTTATTATAGTGACTGAAGGACTATAGCCTCCTCCAGAAAGCCGAATACAGGATATACGGACTCCTCGCAGCCAATGGCCTCGGTGAAGCAGCCACCGGCAAAGACATGTTCGGCAACCAGCTAACCGAGGAACAGCGCCAGAACGGCCTGTTGATGGTGCTCGGAATCGACGGTGTAGCTGGTGCAGCCAAAGTCGCCGATAAAGTACGAGTGGTACAAAGTTCATCCCTTACAGCAAGGAATTTGCGCAAAAACAGGTTCAGAAGGTTCAAGCTACAATAACAGACAAAGCGAGATCAGGAAAAACCGCGTTAAAAAATATAGGTGACGAACTAGGTAAAAAAGTAATACCTAAACGGATAAGTATGGAACAAGTTTCCCTCGCAGTAGGACCAAACCTTCACCAAATTGTAATGGAAAAGCAGACAATTAAGGAAGCCTATCAGAAATTCACGGTGAAGGATAGAAAAGTAGAGGGTGTTTCAGGGGAGAGTATTTCTAAGGGTACGGGTAAAGGTATTTCTGGAGTAAGTGAAGTCAAAACATTTATCGACAACGGACAACAGTTTACAAATGGTAGAAAAAATAGGTTAAAGCCTGATATTAGGTATAAAACTGGAGAGTATGATTACTTATATGAAACAGATAATTTAGGTAGGATTTCAAAATTTGAAACAAAAAATTTACAATTAACAAAGAGAAAAGACAGATTGTCACATAGCAAGAATACACCAGGTAAAGTAAAAGGTCAGGACCTTGCAGGACATTTGGAAGCTGATAGGTTTGGAGGATCACCTAAAATTGACAATTTGGTATCGCAATTATCTGATGTTAATTTGAAGAAATATAAGAAAGTCGAAAATAAATGGGCTGCAGCTCTAAAAGAAACACCACCAAAAAAAGTAACAGTTGATGTTGCTATAAATTACTCTGGGAATGATATGCGCCCAGACAAATTTATAGTTAATTACACTATTGATGGTAAGCCGGGCAGTGCAAAATTTAAAAATTTATAAAAGGAGTGTAATGTAGTATGAAAGAATTAGAAGATAGATTTAGTGAATTGCAGGCAGATATGATATCCATATGTATGGAATATGTTGAAGATAGAGCTGATAAAGTGTATGTTTATGCTTCATGTGAAGAAGATATGATATCGAGCAGTTTCTTTTATTTAATTAACAATAAGTATGTAGAATGTCATAAGGTGAACGATGCATTGGAGAATGGGGACGAAAGATATGATGTATCTACAGAACGACAGTTTATAGTATTAAATATTATCAATGATGATGCCGAAAAAATTGAAGAATTATGTAAAGAATACGAAAGAGACATGCCAACGGAGTTGAAATTAATTTATGATGCTAAGAGTGGCAGTCTTCAAGCTGAATACAAGTATGATTTAGTACATACAAATGATGATATAAAAACGGCAGATGATTTTGCTGATGAGTGGTTTGATGAGATAAAAAATAATAACCTTTAAATTGTTTACACTCGAAGATACGCTCTAATTTGAATTCATGACTCATCAAGGTTGTACCTTCAAGGTGTGTCAATGTAATTTTAATATTAGGTAATAAGATCGAGAATAGGGCGGGATAACACTTTAAACTTCCGAATATGGGTTACAGGGAACAAGCCAAAAACTAAGCATTTTAGTTTAAAGATAATGTTTGTAATGAGTTTATTTATATAGCTAATAATAAATCACCAGTTTGCCTTTTAGGCAGCGTTGCTTTTTATTATTCTGAGAAGCAATTCAAGTATAAAACACATTAAAAAAGGAATTCTCATTTAAAGAATTCCTTTTTGCATATTATTTGTCAAGAAATGATTTTTCGAAAAATTTCAGAAGGTGCTCTAAAGTGATTGGATCACTGTAGGTGGATGCTTTACTATTTATTTCAAATATACGATTGTTTTTAACAGCAGGTATATTTTTCCACGTTTCGGTCTCCACAAATGAGTTAACCACATCTGGGTTTTTACTAAAGATAATATAATCTCCAGTATACTCAGGAAGCACTTCAGATGAGAGTACATAAATGCCGGATTTAAGTGCCTTTTCTTTTACTTTTTCAGGCATTTTCAAATCCATTGCTTGATACAATATTTCAGTTCCGCGTGCATAGTTATTTCCAAATACATAAAACTCCTTAGCATCATTTTCAATCACAGAAACGGTTGCATCTTCACCAATTTTTGCACGTATCGCTTTTCCTGCGGATTCTGCACGCGTTTCGAAATCATTAACCCATTCTTTTGCTTCCTTTTCTTTATTTAAGAGTTTTCCGATTTCTATTTGCTGTGATAAATAATCTAATTTTCCCCAAGTGAATACTACAGTTGGGGCAATTTCATTTAGCTTTCCAATATTTTTCATTTCGGATCCCGCTATGATTAGATCCGGTTCCAGTTCAATGATTTTCTCGAGGTTATCTTCTGATACGACTTCCACTCCCTTTAGTCTTTCTTTAAAAAGGGGATTCATATTAGTCCATTGGTCTATCCCAACGACATTACCTTCTAAAGCCAATACATTAGGTCCATTAGAGAGAGCAATTATTCTTTTTGGTTTTTTAGGAATCTCAATAGGGCCAGTTTCTGATTGATATGTAACTGTTTCTTTTTTAGCCTTGGATGCATTATTTTCGTTCGCTGTCTCTTTGCTCCCACAGGCACTAAGAATAAGTACGAACAAGAGTAGGAAGGGGATGAATAGCTTTTTCATTCTGATTTTGCTCCTTATTAATTATAGAGTAGGTTAAAAACATACCAAAAAATGTCTAATTAATAATGATATTCATTTTCAGTGACTACATCAATATATTAATAGTAATGATAATCATTGTCAATAACTTTCGCCAGATGGCTAAACTCTGTGTACTACAAAATTTCGGTGTTCGCAATCATCATTTTCTGCCTGCGTCGTTAAATACTTGATGTTGAAGTCTTCCGTTAAATTTTGATTAATCTATAATATTCAATTTGATAAGTAATTGTTTACATAACTATATTATGGTCTAATCGTTGAGAGGTCATATATATTTAAACTGAAATTTGAAAGTATATATAATTCTATAAATATAGTATAGAAAGGAAGAATTATATTAAAAAGTTAAAAAAAGGGTTTTTAATCGGGTTAGCAAGTTTTTGTTTTTCAATACTAAACATTTCGACACCGGTTTCAGCTCATGAAGCTAAATCAAAACGAACGGTAATAACCAGTGAGGATGGATCAGTAGTTCTAACTCAAACAAAAAAGGATGTATGGGTACATACAACATATACGGAAATCCAAGGTAATAAGATTGGTGCGAATGGTCTGGTTCTTAATACTTCAAAAGGAATCGTCTTAGTTGATGCAGCTTGGGACGATACACTGGCAAAGCAATTATTGGATATGATAAAAAAGGAATTCAAAAAACCTGTCAAACTGGCTATAATAAGTCACCACAATTACGATAGAATCGGTGGTATACAGGCATTATTGGATCAAAAAATAAAAACGGTAAGCACTTCTGAAAAAGCAAGGTTGGCAAGAGAGTTCAACTATCCTATGCCTGATCCTTCACTGGATTCAATGGCATCAACTTTAAAAGTTGGGAATATGAAAATCGAAATTTACTTCCCCGGGGAAGCCCATACTTCTGATAACATGACGATATGGCTTCCAAAGTATAACTTATTATTTGGTGATATGATTTTTGCACTGAAACAAAAGAATTCGGGGATCATTGATGAAGCTAACATGGAAGCTTGGCCAAATACGCTGAAGAATTTAATGTATGTTTATAAAGATGCGAAAATCATAATTCCTGGTCATAAAACTTGGGGAGATTTCAGTTTGCTTCCACATACATTGGAAATTGTCCAGGATCATGGAAAATGAATTAATTAATTCTCATTCACTTCTAATCTTTAAGCAACTTGTCCACACCTTCCATCAGTCCATGCATATACAAGAGTAAGGAGGGTGTTAGTATGCAGATAAATTGTTGTTATGAAGAAAAATGTTTTGAGAACAATGACCCAAGTACAGTATGGTTTCCTGGAAAGCGTTGTAAATGTAAGTGCAAATGCAAAAAAAACAGGCGCCGTTTTTATTAATCACTAAATGAATGACTGGACATAAGTTGTTCAACAGAGGCAGGCCTAGTGGCTGCCTTTTTTATTTGGACTTGAAGTTGATGGTGAGTAATGCTCTGAAATATAAAAGCTTAAAAACACTCAACCATGATGGCTGAGTGTTTTTAAGCTAGTCTTTCTTAAGGATCTGCCTGCTTTGCTGAATGATTTCATTATTTTTATTAATCGCTTCAACATTGTTTAATTTAACATGGTCATTGATCATTTCATTGTCTTCCATATATTCAAGTAACAGTTCGACGGATTTATCCAATAATCTTTCCAGTGGGATTTCCCTTTCTTCTGCCAAATGAGTGAGCCGCATGTTTAAATGAGAAGCGAGTGAAGAAACGAATGGATCTCTACCTTCGTTCATTTGCCATGCCCCCTTCCTCTTTAATAGCTTCATTATATTATGGAAATGATTGGAAGGCAAATGGGACAAAATTAATGAAAAGCTGGTTAGATCGATTGAAAGTGTGCTGGTAGCTGGATGATTTTTGGATTGGTTTTTGATAGTTATTTTGCATAAAAAATAGAAGCTACCCAAAATAGATAGCTCCTCATTTGTTTTATTTTATGACAATTACAAAACTGGTCCATTAAGACTCTCGGTTTTCGAACCGACTAAATTAGTATCTACTACCTGAAGTCCCAAGAAATTGAACAGCAGTTTATGTAACGGATAGCACAACCCGAAAGTCTTATTTTAGTTTAACCAAAATAAGACTTTGGTCATCTTTACGTTGGTCAGTGTCCTCTTCATTTCTAAGCGATTGTATAATTTCCTCTTTAAGTGTAGATAAAGGGGCAGCCGAAAAGGTCTTTAACAATGAGCATAAACGGTCTGAACCTAGAGGTTCTTCAACTCCATCTGTATAAAGGCACAGCATACTGTCCTTATTGTATGTAAGGGTATTTGTTTTAAAAATAATTTCTTCAAACATCCCGAGTGGAGGCCGATTAGAACGCAACTGATATTGTTCTCCGTTTATATCCTGTAAAAGAACGGAAGGATGGCCTGCATTGATATAATTAATTTCTCTCTTATCAGTATCGATTAAAAGGTAGACGGCTGTGCAGTAATGCCAAGTTTCATTTGTGTTTTTGAATAAAGAATGAAGGTGATCATCTAATTCCTTCATCACAGTTTTCACTTCAGAACCTTTTAAAATTAATCTCTGAAATATGGAATGAAGTGACATGGTTATGAGAGCTGAAGAAAGACCGTGCCCCATCACATCAAGTAGGATAAGTCCATACCGTTGGGCGTCAATTTGATAAAATCCATATAGATCACCTGATAATTGATTGGAGCCTTTATAATATGCTTGAATTTCAAGATGTTCATTAATAATAGGAACTGGTAATAATGTCTCTTGGATTTTTTTGGCAAGACCCAGTTCTCTTTCTGTATCTACTTTGTATTTTTCATTTTTTTCGTTTAATTCACTAAGTTTATCCTTTTGAACTTTCATCGTTTCATGAGCATTCTCTAAATCAGAATAAGCCTTATTCATACCATTTAGAGCTGTCACTGCCTCTTTTTTCGCTATAAGAAGCTCATTTTCTAATTCGTTTCTTTTTCGCATTGGAATCACCACACACTCAATAATAGTTCTTCCATCACGCTCTCTTTGAACAGCGTTTAGTAACACAGGTATTTCTTCATCGTCTTCAGACTTTAAGGATATGTATATTTCCTCAATCTGATTTTCTAACTTGATCAGAGGAACCAGATAAAGCTGATGAAAGAGTATAGCAGAAGCCGAAAGGATAAAATTAATAGGCTGCCCTTGCAATTGATCGAGATTATACCCCAATAATTTAAGTAAGGTTTGATTAACGGATAAAATATCATCTTCTTCTGATAAAGTAAAATATCCGCAGGGTGCCTCATTCAGTTGTTCATTCACAAAAATTCACACCCATCTCTATCTATAAATCGTTTGTCGGAAATTCATCCAAAAACTGTCTAATTAAGAATATCGTCTCTTCAGGATGACTCATATGTGGACAGTGTCCTGTTGCTTTCATCACTTTCAATGTACTATCAGGAAGATGCTTATGAATATATTCTCCTACTGCTGTCGGAGCAATAACATCTTCTGAACATTGCAAAATGAGTGATGGTACTTTTACTTTTGGTAAGTCTTTACGGTTGTCTGCAAAAAAGGTAACCTCCGCAAATTGTCGAGCGATAATAGGATCAGTAGAGCAAAAACGATTCTCTAGATCCCGTTTAAGCTCTGGCCGATCTGGATTATTCATTACCGTTCCAGCAAAGGCGGTTGCCCAGCCTAAATAATTTTTGTCCATCATATCAATCAATCCTAAAAGTTGTTCTTTTTCGAATCCCCCGTAATAATCATTAGGCAGATTCAGGTAGCAAGGAGAAGGACCAACCAGAACAAGTTTAGAAAAATATTCAGGATGTTTAATTGACGCCAGCATGCCAATCACACATCCAACAGAGTGTCCAACAAATATAGCATCTTTTAGGTCTAATGCGGAACAAACATCAAGTACGTCTTGTGCATACCCTTCAAGAGTACTGTATCTTTCCACGTTATATGCCTGTATATCTGAATTACCTGACCCAACATAGTCAAATAGGATAATTTGGTATTCATCTTCAAAGTCTTTTGCAACTGATTGCCAGACATTTTGATCACAACCAAAACCTGGAGCAAATATCATTGGTCGTGTACCACTTCCTTTAAACTTTACATTATTACGCAATAAAATATTGGGATTCATAATTAGCTCCTTCAATAGAAGATATACTTACTATATGTTAACACTAACCTTATTCGAATTAAAGAATTACACTTTAGTACTAAATCGGAGGAACTTATCTTTAACTTCACCAGGATTTACTTGAACTGGATTGTCTAAGCATCTATTTACCTTAAAAGTTCTGTCATCCTTGTACCATTGTAAGTAATGATCGGTTTTCATAGACTCACATTTGCTGGTCAGTGAGTATGAGGAACCCGATTATCTCCTCAAACCATCATATAAGATCTATTAATAAGCATGAAATAAACATTAATCTACTGATTTACAAAGGCAGTAAGATAAATTTACTTGCTTCAAATGACTTGGGATCGGGGGGAGATTGATGAACTTCGTGGAGTTCCAATACTTTAGGAAACTCTTAAAATTACGTATACACGAACTTCTTATACCCGGAAAAGGCCGACAACGTTCCTTTATAATTAGCCTTTGCAAAGCCTGATTATAAAAGGGTTATGTATAGGGGATCCACTAGGGATTTTTTTAATTAGATCGAAATATATGGCCATGATGTGATTCATTCCACTGTTCTAGAGTGTAACTTCTTTTTAGAAAACATTTTGTAGAGAGCAAAGATAAGTGGGGTTTAGAGAAGTATGTACTGATCATGTGAAGTTCTTTAATTCAATTTATCTATTTTATAATCGTGATAGAAACGCTACAAAAAATATATAACCCTAATTTATGTCTATATTTGAATAGATAAGATGGGGGTTTTTATAATGGTAATTTAATCTTCTCCCTTTTTCTGATTCAAATCCTTCAATATGGATTCACCCCATCTTTAAGAAATTTTCTGATGACTATTTGGAGATCATTAAAATGTGGCTAGCTTCAATTTTTTTTCGCAAAATAATTATTTAAATAATAAATCAATATCGGACGCCTTCTTTATTTTTCCTGTATAATAATACTATATTTTACATTTGGGAGGAATTATTTATGGATCAAGCCAGTAGTTTAATAGGGCTTTTTGCAATCATACCGATTTTGTTCTATTTGGGACTTATTGTATTAAGTGTTTATTTCATAATTAAGATAATTAAATTCATCAATGCAAAGACAAGATTAGACCAAGAAAGAAATGAAAAGCTGGATGAGTTGATAAGGGTAATCGGTAAAGATAAAGAAGATCAAAATATGCCTTTATAATAGATTAAAAGCACAGCCCCATTTAGGGCTGTGCTTTTTTTATTTAAGAACGATGAACCTATACTAGGTCCTCATAAAAGGGCGTTTTTTTGTAACGTCAAGGTAGGTGTACAAGCATTTCCTAATTGGCACCATAACATATTAGGAGGTGATAAAATTGACAGTTAAATTAGAAACTTTATTGGATCGTTCAGAAAAGAATATGGGCAGCGGAATTCATCCAGTCGTAAAAGAATCGGCATTGGAAATGGTTAAACGGGCATACCAAGAAGGAATTTTCGTGCAAATCAGCGCAGGTTATCGATCTATGGAAGAGCAAGCAAAGCTATATGGTCAAGGTCGCCTAGGATATATCTACGATGGTAAAAACTATAGTGATTTATCGAAACCGAGAGTGACCAACGCGAAGCCAGGTCAATCTTACCATAACTTTGGACTAGCCATTGATTATTTCATCGTCAGCGATGATGGAAAGAATGCAATATGGACGGTTGATACAAAATGGAAACGGGTAGCGGCAATTGGTAAATCCTTGGGCTTTTCATGGGGAGGGGATTGGTCAAGCTTTAAAGACTATCCGCACTTGGATATGACGGGCGGACTGACTTATTCTCAGTTAAAAGCCGGAGTGAAGCCTAGACTGGTATCAAAAGTTAATGGAACCATTCCACCAGCTACACAAGTCGAATCCGAAGTCATAGTAAAAGATACGCCAGCAAAGGACAGCGGCAATCAAACTATCAAGTCCATTCAAAGGACATTAAATAGCAGGTATAATGCAAAAATAGATGTTGATGGTTATTATGGTCCCAATACTAAAAAAGCGCTGATCAAGGGTTTTCAAACCGAATTGAATAAACAATATGGTGCAAAGGTTAATGTTGATGGAATATGGGGACCCCAAACAAAAGCAGCTTCACCTAATGTAAGGGAAGGGGCGGAAGGGAATATCACTTATATCCTTCAAGCTGCACTTTATTTGGAAGGACATAATCCACATGGTATAGATGGTATCTTTGGAAGCGGAACGGAAATAGCGGTGAAGGCATTTCAAAGGGCTAATGGATTATCTGCAGACGGGATCGCCGGTGAAAATACCTTCGCAAAATTATTTGGATGAAATATATGAAATGTAATAGAATATAATGCTTAAATGCAATTAGCTTAGCAAAAAAGCTCTTAAAATGAGGGCTTTTTTTGTATGAATAATAGCATTCATTAAAAGTGAATACTCCAATAATTTAAATATCGAGCTGATGATAGATTTAAGGTGAGGAAACGAAAGCAGCTGTGAAAGCTTATCAGAAGCGAAAAAGGTTAGTTGTTGACGGACAACTCTAAAAAAACCTTTACGTATCCTTTAATATCTCAATTTAAATAGTCATGACGTTTCCCAACCATTTCTGCAACTTCACGACTATCTACCAGCAATTGTTCATGGTGATTTACAACCTTTAATTCAATTACCCTTTTTCGGAAATCCGAAGGCTTCAACTTCACAGTTCCTCAGATTTTCTTATGCGGTCTTTGTGGTGAGCTAAAAATGATGTATAATGAAAGCGTTTTTAACACTTTGAAAGTGGGTATGGACAGCATGGAAAGCATTTCTAACATCTTGCATAAACCGGAAACAAATAATGAAATACACTTTATAGGAAATACCGAAGATGAGATTTCGTTTGTGAATAGTAAAATCAAATTTTGGGGTAAAGGAAATCGGTTAATCATTGAACGCGGAGCTGAATTTAAAAATGCAACGCTAAATTTTAATGGCAACAACTCGCTCATAATCATTGGGAAATCAAATCGCAATGCAACAATGAGCGTCAGTGTTTGGAATGATAATACATTCTTCCTTGGTCGCAACTATTCATTTAATGGTTTAGCGAGATTTATTCTCTCTGAGCAAAAGAATCTATTCATCGGTGATGATAATATGTTTTCAAGTGGTGTAGTCGTTCGTTTGGCAGATCCACATTTGATCTACGATGTAACAACTCAAAAACGGATAAATCCAACAAAGAGTGTGTACTTAGGTGACCACATTTGGATTGGACAGGACGTCATGATTCTAAAAGGAGTAGAAGTAGGTACAGGTTCAATTTTAGGTGCAAAGTCACTAGTGGCAAAATCCATCCCATCAAATGTAGCAGCTGCAGGAAGTCCTGCACGTGTGGTGCGGAAAAGTGTTTTTTGGGCACGACCATCTGTACATGCATATACTGAAAAAGAAACAGTTGAATCACAAAATTTCCCAGATGGCCGTTTTGTTTATACGCCAAAAGGCTCGACAGCGAAACATTTTGCGAAAATTGAAGAACAGCTTAATACCGCAATTTCTGTAGAGGAGAAGACTGACATCTTAACGCCTTATCTTAAAGTAACAAATAAGAATCGTTTCTATCTTCCTGTGCCTCCTGAGAAAAAGAAAACATTTTTCGATCGAATCTTTCGCAAATGAGGCAAGAAGTAAATGAATGAATTTATCTCAAAAAATAAATCAAAACTCTGAGTTGTTTTCGTTAACCACAGGGAAATTTTTTGTATAAAAATTTTTGGTCATTGATACACTTAACTTATTACAGACAACTCTACCTAAATGGAAAGCCCGAAAGGCTCTTCGTACATCTATTACATTTTTCTTCAAAGGAAACATTGTTATTTAAGTTATCAAAGTGAAGATGTCCTAAAAGTTATCCTTTCACAAATATGAATTGTAATATTTATCGAGTATTTATGCTCATTTTTGTTCACTTAAAATTGACTGAAATATAATAGTCTTTTTAATTTTCCATCATATTCCTCCAATAAAGTTAAAGCAGGACATAACTTTATTGGAGGAATAAATGAAAAAATTATGGAAAAAGCCCATTTTGCCTATCGCCACTATTAGTCTAGCATCTGTGATGATTGTAAATGCCATTCCAGAAACTCCAGTTCATGCAGAATTGAATGCTCAATTACATGTGAAGAATCATGTGCTTCCGTTAGGAACACCCAATTTGATTGAGCAAAGAACTTCCATGAATCCAGCACCAGGAGTGACGTATACCAATATCCATCGTGGTGAAGCATCTTCTAAAGACTATTTCACAGTGGATGTGGCATTTGTAAAAACAAAGAAGCAGGCAAAGATATTGTTGGGAAATTTAAAGAGAGATGGTTTCAAAAATGCTCATATCATAAGAGAAGCGGATCGGGCCATGGATGATGGGGAAAAAGGTCCACTTGGATACATTGTCCGCATCGGCCAATATCAAATGGAAGCGGATGCAGCCGAAATGAGAAACAAGTTATCGGAAAAGGGATATTCGGGTCTACGGACTGTGTATACGGGAGAAGACGGAGAGAAAACAACAGGACCATGGGTAGTGAACGTCCTTGAAGTGGATCAGGATCGATTTCAAGGGCATGTGGAACCTGAATTGGCAAATGATGCAGTGACAGGGAAAGAAACATTGACCAAAATCGCTGACAGAAATGATGCCATTGCAGGAGTTAATGCCGGATACTTTGTTGTAGGAGAGAAGGATGGAACACCAGGCGATCTTGCCGGTATATTCGCCAGCAAAGGTCAGCTTGTCAGTGAGGCGATAAATGGCCGTTCAGCTCTAATTTTATCTTCTGTTGAAGAGAAGGCAAACATTGCGTCTGTTTCAACGTCAATTCAGGCTACGTCATCTGATGGTGCGGTCAGGGAAGTGGATGGGGTAAATCGGAAGCCAGGATTAATCCGCAATTGTGGCGGTGTTGGAGGAGATACGACAACAGAACGGGCGAAACATGATTTTACTTGTAATGATGAAAGTGAGCTTATCCAATATACGTCCGTATTTGGAGGAAAAACAGAATCGGGCGACGGTGTGGAAGTAGTCGTAAATCATGCCGGAGAAGTGACGGTAATCCGTAACCATCGTGGAGGAGTCATTCCGGGCAGTGGTTCTGTTCTAGCGGGAACAGGGGAGGCAGCAGAGTGGCTTCGTGACCATGCCCGACAAGGGATGAAGATTCAGGTGAAGAGTGAAATCATCGGGGATGCAAAGCTATTAAAATTAGACCAAACCACCAGCATGATTAATGGAGGTCCTCGTTTAATGGAAAAAGGGGAAATTTCCATTAATGCCGTAGAGGAAGGCTTTCACTGGGAAGAAGACCCTGGGTTTTATTATCGTTTTGGGGAGCGCCGTAATCCTAGAACGCTTGCAGGAATCAAAGAGAATGGCAATCTATTATTTGTCACCATCGATGGACGCGCACCCGGATGGAGTGTGGGAGCTAATTTTGAAGAAAGTGCGAAAATCATGAAATCATTAGGGGCAATCGATGCCATCAATCTAGACGGCGGCGGATCGACGACCATGACAGTTGGGGATGAGCGAGTCACAAGACCCTCTGATGCAGCAGGTGAACGCCCGATTGCCGACGGTATAATGTTAGTAGAATAGAAGGGCAGAGATTAACGACTTCAATTATCAAATAAACTTAAAATCTCTTCAGATAGGTTTCTGAAGAGATTTTTAACGGAATCATCCGATCAAGATCACAAAGAAGTCAGCTATTAATTGTTTGAACTTCAGGCATAATATAAGGTCTAAAGATAATCATGGGGATTTTTTTTGTTGAAGAACCTTTTTACTGTATTTTAAGCGCTCGATTGTGAAAGTTCCTCATTTAATCTTTATTCAAGATATGACCTATTAAAACGGTAGACTAGCTACAAAACTCCCTGATAATCTGGTTCTTTATTTCTTCTACCGGAAACCCTTGTTGATAGGTGGATATCATCAACATAATACCTTGTAGCACAGATGAAAAATATAACGATCGTTTCCTTGGTTCCTTTTCACCCATACTTTCAAATATTTTACATTGAAACTCAAATTGTCTAGCATTTTCTTCAATAATGAGATGACTGTATTTTATCAACTCTTCATCTGACTCTGGCTGAGTTTGAAGGTGTAGATAGAAGCGATGGATTTCCGGTTTTTGGTGGATATTATCAATGGCACCATTGATTATATATTCAAGCTGTTCACGAGGTGTATTTAAGGCGAACGCTACTTTCATGACTTCCACCACTCCTGATTCTGGCTTCAACCATTTCAGAAAGCAGTTCTTCTTTTCTTTTGTAATAGTTATAGAGTAACCCTTTTGAAATGCCCGCCTGATTGGCTATCTCGCTTATGGAAGTAGCGTAATATCCTTGTTTCATAAATAACTCCATGGCTGCAGTACGAATATTTTCTTTTGATGCTTGGCGAATACGGTCATTTTCTTCAGGTGTACGTGGCATTTTATTTTCAATCCTCCATAAAAGCAGTGAATTCTTCATATAAAACTTCGGGATGGGTGAGGGGCAGCATATGATCGGCATCCTTTATTTCGATGAAACGGATATTTGGAACCTTTCGGAAACAATCAGCAACTCGAAAATTGTCTGCCAAGTCCTTTTTGCCGATAAAAAATAAGGTTTCGGCGTTCAATGCTTCTAATCGTCCTATTGCTGGCGGCTGTGGCCATTTCATGCAGAAATCAGCGGGCCACTTAAGCATGCGCTCAAAATGATGCCTGAGCATTTGAACAATGAGATCTTTGTGCGGACTATCGATTACCACCTGATATGTTGGTGATTGAAGGGCAAGCTCTAACATCTTATCTATATTGGGTGCACTTTCCAATATTCTGTCATGATATTGTTCAAACTCCTTTGAATAGGGAAAACCAGTTAAAGAAGGAGCAATTAACACAAGTTTCGATACTCTTTCAGGGAAATTAAGAGCGAAATCAGTTGCAATCTGCCCGCCTATGGAATGGCCAATAATCGTTGCCTGATGAAGTTCCAGGTAATTCATTAGTGCCAGTACTTCGTCTACATAGTTTACATGTTTTATAGGGGATGGTGATTTACCGGCACCACGGCCATCAAAAGCAATAACTTTGTAATCCTTAGATAAAAGAGATGCTAAAAATGTCCATTGCCTCAAATCAGTCCCACCACCATGAATAAGAACAACAGGACGACCATTGCCATAAATCTCGAAATGTAAATCCAATGCAACCCCTCCATTTTTAACTGAATTTTCAGTTTTTTTATTATTGAATGAATGTTTAGTCAATAGAAAATGTAATTTAATTCCTTATGATCTTAGATACTATTTCCATTCCGAATAATGACGTTAACCAATAGAAAAAGCACAAATAATTATTGCCCTATTATTGAACAAGCAGGGAAGGAGAGCTTCGGAATCTCTCCATTACCTTTGCAAAAGCCAATTCTAATCGGTTCCTAATTTGTTTATTTCCATTTTTCTATATCTTAATCTTACGTTACAGTGATTAAAACTGCCAAGCTTCATGCCAATTCTGCAGGTGTATGCTCGACTAACTGGGCCGTGGCTTCGGTGACTTGGTGGGTCTAAAAGCGTTCCTGGATTTCCATCTCCCCAGGTTTTCTTATACGATCTTTGTGTTGAGCAAAAATATTGAACACATTTTTAACAATTTGAAAAAGTGGTATGAGAGGCGACTATTGATTTATTAATTAGTTTTATTACTCCTTATAGAGTGCAATACCCATTAGTGCAGAGCCCGTTATTCTCTTTTATTTTAATTTTTGCATCAGTCCTGAATTTGTCCATACGTATGATCCCCTTTTTGCATAAAATGGTAAATGTATAATTTGAAGGAGGACTATACTTGAGAAAGAAACTCTTAACGACGAGCTCGGAGGGTTTGATGGAAGATTCATATCCCTACCAGTTGTATCAAAAGGCAAAAAAGTTTGGAATTTGGAATCCCCAGGATATCAATTTCTCACAGGATCAAGAGGACTGGAAAACACTATCTGTTAAAGAAAAAGACTGGGTGCTGAAACTTCTCGCTCAATTTCAAGGAGGGGAAGAGGCGGTTACTCTTGACTTACTCCCATTGCTTAGGGTGATTGCGAGAGAAGGTAGATTGGAAGAAGAGATGTTCCTTACAACCTTTTTATGTGATGAAGCTAAACATACTGAATTCTTTCGACTGGTGTTAAATGCTATTGGTGAAAAAGGCGATCTTTCCCACTTGCATTCTGAAACCTATCGTAAGTTATTTTATGAAATTCTCCCCGAAACAATGGAACGGCTATGGCATGAACAAACCCCTGAGGTAATAGCTGACGCAGCTACAGTGTACAATATGTTTGCAGAAGGAGTGTTGGCGGAAACTGGATATAAATCATTTTACGATGGACTTAAAAAGATGGGTAAAATGCCCGGACTTTTAGAGGGCATTGACCACTTAAAGAAAGATGAATCAAGGCATATTGCATATGGAACATATCTTCTTCAGCGCTTGATTTGTGAACATCCTCATCTTTTTGACAGGGTGGTTAAGAAGCTTGAGGAATTGGCACCAATTTCTATCTCCTTAAATGCAGAGGGCGTTATTGGAGAAGGGGAAAAAGTAAAGGAATACCATTCTGATATTAAGAAATACTCAGAAAAACAGTTAATGGCAAGAATTGAAATCCTTGCACGGGCGAAGGGACAGACAATCGAAGAAATTTATCGATCTGGAGGAAACTCAAAACTAAAAAAAGGTTCAGAATGACAGATTTAGAAATCACCAGTCAATATGATTGGTGATTTTTTTAATAAAATTATCTTTTTTTTACTTTTAATGAAAAATAAACAAAAATTATTTTTCGGGGTATAATTAGTGTTTTTCCCAATTGAAATTTGGAAGGGAGATGGACAAATATGTTAATCGTTTTTTGGTATAAGTATTAGTAGGAGTGTTCACGTTTAGTAATATTAATATTTCTTTTGCAGAAGAAACAGATTGGGATTGAGCGGAGTTTGAGAGATTGAAATTTCAAGGAGGAGCCGCATTCGAAAAGAGTACAACAAGTGAAGTTATATATAATCCCATGTATGAAGATGGAACAAATTTGGCTGTAAAGTAGTGGACAACTAAAGACAAAGACTCTAATCAAGTTCAGGTTCATTATGCTAAGAGTCATGATTCAATAGTAGCACTAAGGATACGTCAACAAAATCCATAGGGTTGTAATTAACAAAACTAAATCAACTAGGAGTACTCAATATTCCTTATCCTTTAAAAACTAGGAGTGAAGAAAATGAAAATAAAAAAATGCCAAAAATTCGTACAGTTAGACATAAGGAATTGGGATAATACAGAGTTAGTAGAAAGATTATATGAGATTTGCGAGACTAGTAAAGAGTATGAAAATGATGAAATAGAGGTTCATCAGGTTGTGGACTTAGGGAAACTTAAAAACGAGTGGAGATATTTAATCATTCTTAATATTTCACAAGACTTAGATAACCTAGGAGCACCAGTAGACCAAATTAACTCTGCATCAATAATATCCTTTAGTGGCAACATCCTATCCTAATAAACAGACACAGATTCAGCATCAAAATTCCTTAATAAGTTATGTTTTAAGGAATCGATTAACGGATCATCTAGACATTTATTCAACCTCTTTTGATGATATGTTGCTCGCCTTCTAAGTGTTATTAATGCTTCTAGGTACGGCATGCTTATATCTGTTATATAATGAGTTCCTATTTCCCTGAGTAGCATTGGAAAGGGTTCATCAGGTGTAACAAGTAACTTAAAACTGTTTTTCATTTATTTACCCTCACTTGAAAATGAGTATACATAAAAAATCATCCATGAAATGTTAACAAACTGTGCGGTAGGTTAGAACTTCTTTTATTTAAATTTATTTTTCCTGATTTGATATTAGGATATAATAGAAAAAAATGAATAAAAGGTGTGATTTTTCTGACGGAAGCACTAAAAAAGCAGCATAGAAAGTTATCTAGTTTGATAATTATCCAACGGACCATTCTTATTACAATTGGTGCTTTGCTAATGGCCACGGGATTGGAAATCTTTTTAATTCCCAACCATGTAATTGATGGTGGCATTACAGGTATTTCAATTATGCTTTCTCACATTACTGGGATAAAACTAGGAATCTTTCTTTTTCTATTGAATCTACCATTTGTATACCTGGGATATAAACAGTTCGGAAAAACTTTTGCTATATCTACTATATATGGAATTATAATGCTTTCCATTTTTGCAACATATTTTCATCCTATTCCACCCTTCACTGAAGATATCCTTCTTGCTACAATTTTTGGCGGCATTTTTTTAGGTGTAGGTGTAGGAATAGTAATTCGTAACGGTGGTGCACTTGATGGTACAGAAATACTTTCGATTGTAATAAGTAAAAAAGTGCCTTTTTCTGTTGGCGAAATTGTTATGTTCATCAATCTATTTATACTTGGTTCTGCCGGATTCGTTTACACATGGGATAGAGCTATGTATTCAATCTTAGCTTATGTAATAGCTGCTAAAGCCATTGACATTGTTATTACTGGAATGGAAGAAACAAAGTCAGTATGGATAATTAGCGATGAAGCAAGAGAGATAGGTGATGCAATCAATAGTCGCTTAGGACGGGGTGTGACATACTTAAATGGTGAAGGTGCCTTTTCTGGAGAGGACAAGAAGGTTATTTTCTGTATAATTACCAGACTTGAAGAATCTAAGTTAACTACTATTGTTGAAGAGATTGACCCTTCATCTTTCTTAGCAATAGCAAATATTGCAGAAGTACGTGGAGGACGGTTCAAAAAGAGAGATATTCATTAATGTAAAAAATAATACTTATTAACAGGGCCAACATTTTGATGCTGGCTTTTGTTTATGTTTTTTTAATCTGTAGTAAGACTACTACATGGGAATCTTCTGTAGTTCCTAAACATATATTCACAGAACTTGGGTCAAATGCATAGTGTAAATTGAATATATTATAAAAGAGGGGAATGTTCCCAATGTATGATAATTACTACAATAATCAAACGCCATTATATAGACAAAGATTAACCATGCAACAGGCACAAGAAATCGCACTTCAGAGAGTGCCTGGCCAAGTTCTACATGTTGATATGGATATGGAACATGGTGTTCTAGTATACGAATTCTTTATTTTGACAAACCAAAACAGAATTTATGAGGTTGAGATAAATGCAAAGACAGGAAAGATTCTGAAAGTAGAAGAAGAAGATTTGGATTAGGGAAGTTAATGCGTTGAAAAATGCTTGAAAACTTGCGATAAATCAACAAAATACAAGCCGTCTCTTAATGAGGGAACGGCTTTTTATTATGCAATGAAAGGAGGGATCCGCTTCAGGTGAATATTTTACATACAACGTTGAAACATCCGAAGGGGTAGTTCAGTGGTTTCAGAGTCAAAAGATTACGAAGATGCTGAGGATTATATTTGTGAATACCGGGTTATCAACTAAATCTTAATTTACATTAGGGGATGAAATATAGTTCCCCCAATAAAAACCAGGAGGAGTAATAATAGAAGAAAAATAAAAAAGGCAGTCACAAAGACCGCCATTATCGGGATATAACACATGTATAGTGTGACTCAAGAGTCACGTTCCGAGTCACAAATGATCATATTTTCTTGTGACTCGGGCTATTATCAACTTTTATTTATGATCTTTTCAATTAGTACTTGTAAATCATCCGGCCTATGAAATTCAATCGGCGAAACACCTTTATCGAACTCGATCGTATCGGATTCTATCATCAATACATATTTCCCATTAATCTTTCCTAAATGGATGCTTTCGCCAAAATCGGCTAACAGTCCTTTGACGGATGTACTGCCAAGCTTCATTCGCATTTCGGCTTCAGGTGTATGCTCGACAATCTGGGCTGTGGCTTCGACGACTTGGTGGGTTTCAAGGCGTTCCTGGATTTCCCGTTTATCGCTCGTTTCCCAGATTTCCAGGTCCTGTTCGAACTTGTGCAGTTCGTCACTGTTTTCTTCGAATTGAGCAGATACATGCTCATGGACCATGTGGATGACCTGGTTTTTCATGATTTCAGGCATCGATTCGCCATATTCGACGAATTTCAAAAAGTCCTCGAAGTAGCGGGCATGTGAGGCCTGATGGATTTTCAGCTCGCCTTCTTCAACCATTCCTTCTTCGGGCATGTATGGGTATTGAATGGATTTCATATTTTTAGTGGTGATTGCCATTTCAACGTGCCTAATCAAAGTTCGTTCATCCGATATGGAAGCAACTTTCGGCTCGAAATCACATTTTAATAAGAAAACGAATGGTTCATCAAGATATTTCGTTAATTTTGCCGATGCGATTATGAAGACTCCGCCACGGACGGCACTTGTATCGATATAAGACCGAGTGAATTGTTCATTTTCCTCCTGGAATTCCTGTTTTGTTTTAGCATATCGAACACGGTTAAATACATTGTAATTAGGGTTGGAATCAAGTGCATGTCCTTCTTCGACAATAAAAGAACCAATTTTCGTCGGTATTTGTTCAGTTTTTGGATGACGGTCGACTTTCCGTTTGGAAATCTTCATCAATTCCCCATCCAAAAAATCCTTTAGAGGACTTTCTTCGTATTCTTCAGTATCAAGAGTTTGGAAATGTTTAAAACGCTTATCAGCCTGATCGCCTTTTCCTTCGACTTGGATTAAATAAAAAGACAGATAGGTAATCTCAAAATCCATGAATGTCACCTTCTTCAAATATTAAGCATAATTCCCGTACTTTTTTTAAGACTTAATAAGTATAGTGATGTACTTTGATTCCGTCAAACTATTGGTGCATAAATGATCAGAATAATATTGAAGTGTTATTTCATAATAATACATAGAGAAAAATAAATAATGATTCTTTATAGGATTAAAAATATTAGAACTCTTGCAAAATTAATTAATGGAATACAGTACATACACCAATAGCTCACTTTATTAATATTAAAATAATGAATTGTTAATCATTCTTTGTTAATTATGGATAAACCTGTTGAATATTATAGCTTGCCTTCCAAAGGAAATAAAAAAACAGAATTTTAAAATAATAAATCATTGACGTTAAAAAGGTTAATACGTATAATTTAAAAGTCAGATAATTCAGGAATTGAAGAAATTTGTCGAAATTTCTCCGATATAAATGGTAAGTGAAATTATTTGTCTATAGTTTTCAGAATAATTATAAAATTATGGAGGAGAGAACATGAGTATTTTTAGAAAGAAGTCCATTGAGGACTTGTTGAAAAACGCAGGTTCCGGCGGTAAGGGATTGAAACGAGAACTGGGAGCTTGGGATTTAACGATGCTAGGAATTGGAGCGATTATTGGGACTGGCATTTTCGTTCTAACAGGCACTGGTGCAGTGAATGCTGGTCCTGCACTTTCATTATCGTTCGTCATTGCTGGTCTTGCCTGTTTATTCGCTGCACTTTCTTATGCAGAATTTGCAGCTTCCGTGCCGGTATCCGGTTCGACTTATACGTATGCTTATGCAAAGGTGAATTCGCCGCTTGGATAATCGGCTGGGATTTAATCCTTGAATACTTATTGGCTGTCAGTGCCGTATCGGCGGGGTGGTCGGGCTATTTCCAATCATTTTTAAGTGGATTCGGAATTAACTTTCCGGAGAAATTGACGGCAGCACCGGGTTCGGTCGAAGGAGTCACGACTTATATGAACTTACCAGCCTTTTTGATAGTCATGGCGATTACCTTTTTGATTTCCATAGGTACGAAACAAACGACTAGAATCAATAATATAATGGTCGTTATTAAAGTGTTGGTAGTCTTGTTGTTCATCGTTTCTTCTATATATTATGTGAAACCGGAAAACTGGCAGCCGTTCATGCCATTTGGAATCGATGGGGTATTTTCAACTGCCGCATTAATGTTCTTTGCCTTCATCGGCTTTGATGCAGTTGCATCTGCGGCTGAAGAAACAAGAAATCCAGGTAGGAATTTACCACGGGGAATTCTTGGTTCATTAGTCATTTGTGTAGTGCTTTATATGGCGGTAAGTTTGATCATGACCGGTGTGGTACCGTATGCACAATTCAGCCAGGCTCTTGACCATCCGATTTCTTTGGTATTGCAAAGCGCAGGACAAAATTGGATTGCAGGTATCATTGATCTAGGTGCCTTCCTCGGAATGACAACGGTGATCTTGGTTATGTTGTATGGACAAACCCGAATCATGTTTGCGATGTCACGTGATGGTCTGATGCCTAAATCCTTATCAAAACTTCATAAAAAATATAAAACACCTTATGCGGCTTCATGGATATTCGGTTTATTAGCGGCCTTATTGGGGGCATTCATACCGCTTGGTGAATTGGCTGAGCTGGTCAACATTGGAACATTGACTGCGTTTACGATGATTTCCATTGCGGTCATCGTGTTACGGAAAACAAGGCCTGATATGAAACGTGCTTTTTATTGTCCGGCTGTACCGCTTGTTCCAGGCCTGGCCATCGTTTTTTGCGTATTCTTGATGGTTCAGCTAGGGAGTCATACATGGATGAGGTTCTTGATCTGGATGGCTATCGGAGTAGTCATTTACTTCACTTATTCCCGTAAACACTCGAATCTTAGCCAGCAGCAGGAAAATGAACATTGAAAAAGACACTCTCTGGAGTGTTCCAGTTTGTAGACAAAAGGAGCTCTATCTAAATTTTTAAACATAGTTGATTGGAGCGGGTGTGCGAGACTCCTGCGGGAATAGCGAGTCCAAGGGAGACCCCACACAGGCGCAAGTGCGCCGAGGAGGCTCCCGGACCGCCCGCGGAAAGCGAGTGCCCTACGTTCCAATCAACGTCCAAATTTGTACAAGCAAAAAAAACTGTAGATGCTCTTTGGAGTGTCTTTTTTTATTTGGACATAAATAGTTCATAAGTCTAGTTTGTAAGAAGAAAATTTATCAAAGTGAATTAAGATTAACAGACTTTATGTCGAAATAGTATATATGGGTAGAAAAAATTGGAGGCAATTCAATCATGAAAAGTATATGGAGAAGTAAACAAAAGATAGATTCGATGGACTATATGCAATATAAGGAACACGTCGGTATCAATATCAGGGAATATCCGAGCGTATTGAATCAAGTGGAAATGATTCATTTGACGATGGGGGATTTGTGCATAATTCGTTCTTTACAGGAAGAAGTGAAGAAACATTTGACCCAAATAGTAGGAAATTTCTATAAAAATCTAGAAAATGAACCCTCATTAATGAAAATCATATCAGACAATAGTTCTGTTGATAGGTTGAAAAAGACACTTCATCGTCATATGTACGAAATGTTTAGCGGGAACATTGATGATGCGTATATTAAACAACGTTATATTATCGCACAAGTACATGTGCGAATTGGATTGCAGCCAAAATGGTATATGAGTGCTTTTCAGGATTTATTGCAGTCATTAATCATTCATGTGATTTCCAATATGAAAAATATTGAGCAATATCAAGAAAACATTCTGGCTGTCACTAAAATTTTTAATCTGGAGCAGCAAATAGTTTTAGAGGCATATGAACTTGAAAATGAGAAGATTCGCCAAAAAAACCAAGCAGAAAAAGAAACGATTAAACTGCAGGTCAATCATAATGCAGAGGAATTGGCGGCAATCAGTGAAGAGACTAGTTCAGCAACTCAATTAATGGCAAATAAGGTAGTCGAAATTCATGATTTCACTAAAAAGGGCTCAGAGATTGCGATACATGCAGAGGGAAAATCAAAAGAGGGAGTCGAACTGTTACAGGGATTAGAGAAAAGATTGGTAAAAACGCAGGAGCAAATGACGATCATCTCAAAAGATATGGAACAGCTATCCAATACTTCAAAGGAAATTGAACGAATTGTCACGATCATCACTTCAATTGCAGAGCAAACGAATTTGTTGGCGTTGAACGCAGCGATTGAAGCGGCAAGAGCTGGTGAAAATGGTAAAGGATTTGCGGTTGTGGCTGGTGAGGTAAGGAAGCTGTCGGAAAATACCAAGGATTCAGTTTCGGAAGTAGTGAAACTGGTTAATGGAATTGCTCATTTTACCAATGTCATGAACACATCAATTTCCATGGTTAGCGGGGAAATTACTAAAGGAACGAAACAAGGAAAAGAAACTGGCATATTTTTTACTGATATAGCAAAGGACATGCTTTCTGTTAAAGAGCAGAATATTAAAATCACCAAGGAAATGACAGAGCTGAATGATATATTCGACGAAATTAATGAAGCATTCAATCAAGTGGCGTTTTCCTCGGATCAATTGACTCAAATGACGATGAACTTGTAATGAAGTTCAACATTTTTATAAGAACAGCTTAATGGTGCTCATTCGTATTTTAATAAACAACTCGATAGAATATTTCTGATCAAACCCCAAGCGGTTTATAGCATAGGAATAAGGATGCCGTTAACAAGCTGTTCAATAAATCACTTGATATAAAATAAGTTTAATGTTATATTAATAAAGCGATGAGCTAATTTGTGTAAGTCGAAGAACATGCTTTTAGCTAAACGTCGGGATGTGGCCTGACGGTTCTGCGCCACAAACGCATCAAAGACGCCTGCTGCGTGCAGGCGTCTTTTTCATTTTATCGATTCTTTTCTTGCAGCTTGTACGTCATCCTTGAATTCCTCTTGTATTTCTTCTGTTATTCCCTTAGTTGCATCCTTAAACTCCCTAAGCGAGGTGCCGACTGCCCGTCCGATTTGAGGTAGCTTGTTCGGTCCAAAAACAATTAAAGCTAAAAGAAGTATTAAAATTAAACCGGGAAAACCAATGTTTGAAAGCATAACTAGTCACTCCAATCAAATCTGTTAGTTAATATTATAGACTCCTTCCATGTATTTGCCAATGTTATTTAGGATATATTATAGAGTTCAGCAACCGATGATTCTCACAAGACAACACTTTCAATTCCGTCCAATTTTATCTTGCACATTCTATCTAAAAATTACTTACCCAAGTATGCTATTACATAATAATTTATCAATGAAAGTGGGGGACGGTAACATAAATCAGAGTGCAGCCATTAGTTTTGCCGTTTGGGCATGAATAATTTGGCTCCACCTTTTTAATGTGTAATATGAAATTTTTTTGTTGTCTGGGAATGATTTAACTTGCAAGAATGAAGATATTTCGGTATTATAACTATACAAGCTGTGTTGTTCGTAATGATAATTAAGTTTTAACCTTTAAGCTGTAATAGGGAGTTTTATATTGAAACAGGAATGTTATGCCTCGTCACTGACTTGGACAACAGGATTGCTTCTGCAAACACCCACTTTGAGGAGTGGTGGTTTAAAACTTTCTTACTTGAATACGGCAATGGCGGCTTCCTACTTCACTAATTAGAAACCAGTTCCGATAAGGGACTGGTTTTTTGTTGTTTTTACGCATGTTCAAAACTTGTAATTAACGATAGCATCAGAAAACATATTAAGATTTTATGAAAAATATGCGAAAGTTTTTATTGAAATATCAGATAATTAGCATTTATAATAACAATTAGATAACTCGGTTCACTATTTGTATAAAAATAAGTGAGTCGAATATTTTTTACATGATTACGTAAGCGCTATCATTTGGATGGAATTACTGCAGTCACCTAGAGAGGAGAAAATTTTATGGCTAAAATTAATACGACCGAGGTAATTAGCAACAGTAAATTTAACCGCTTTCATTTTGGATTGCTGGCATGGTGTTTTATCATTATCCTTTTTGACGGCTATGACCTTGTCGTTTACGGTACGGTCGTCCCGTTATTGACGGAGGAATGGAACCTTACTTCCGTGGAAGCGGGGGCTATGGGCAGCTACGGTCTATTTGGAATGTTGTTTGGGGCGATCTTCTTTGGTACATTAGCAGATCGGATTGGCAGAAAAAACGTAATCGCGATTACACTCATTTTATTTAGTTTATTTACGCTTTTATGTGGATTTGCGGATACGCCTACGATGTTTTCAACTTTCCGATTTCTAGCGGGATTAGGGCTTGGGGGCATCATGCCGAACGTCATTGCCTTATTGACGGATTATGCACCGAAAACGATGCGGAGCATGGTCGTTTCAATCGTATTATGCGGTTACTCATTCGGAGGGATGCTTGCTCCGATACTGGGTATCCTGGTTATGCCGACACTAGGTTGGGAATCAATATTCTGGTTTGCAGGAATACCATTGTTATTTTTACCCTTCATGATGAAGCGTTTACCCGAGGCTTCTACGCATCTGATCAGAATAAACAAAAAGGAAGAACTTATCAGAATATTAACCAAGGTAAGTCCTGAAAGTAAATTCAACATCAATGACGAACTTGTGGAAGTAAAAAAAACAGAAGCCAATATGCCGATTGTTGGATTGTTTAAGGATTCCCGTGCCCTTAGCACATTGATGTTCTGGATCGCCTTTTTCATGTGCCTATTGATGGTATACGGATTGAATACATGGCTTCCAAAGCTAATGATCGAGGCAGGGTATGCGCTGAATTCAAGCTTAGGTTTCTTGATCGTCCTTCAAGGGGGCGCTATCGTAGGCACGCTTATCATCGCTAAACTTTGTGATCGTTATGGATCCAAGAAAATGCTTGTGCCGATGTATGCGCTTGGGGCTGTCAGTTTGACGTTATTGGGAATGGGCGGAAGCTCCTTCGTGATTTACACATTGGTAGCGGTTGCAGGAGCCTGTACCATTGGTGCCCAAAACCTTGTACAAGCCTATGTTTCCCAGTACTATCCACCAAATATAAGATCGACTGCACTAGGGGTGGCATCTGGTATCGGAAGGATTGGCGGTATGCTCGGGCCCATACTCGGCGGATTTTTATTATCCATCTCGCTACCCATCCAATTGAATTTCATTGCCTTCGCCATACCTGGTCTCATTGCTGCGGTTGCCTTATCATTCGTTCCAGTGAAAATGGCTTATTATAAACATGATCATTCGGAGCCAACTGAAGAAATGGTCGTAGAATCCAATAAAATGAACGTCTTGTGATTTAAATGCATGAAATGCAGTGCTGGGATACCCTCGCTGTCATTTCATGCATATTTGTATTAGCTTCCTTTTTTCCTTAGCAAATGGTCTATATAAAAACTGCAAATTTACAAGAATTAGTGTAAAGATTTTCCGGGAATTGTTTCGCTTGACCTATCCTTGAGAAAAGTTGCTTAAATGTTCATAATTTCGCAATATGAGTCACTCTTAATATAAAGAATAAATGTTAGAATGATGATATGGATAATTAATTCCTCCTTGAAGTGGAGCGAACTATAAATTAATCTCATCTTTTGTGAGGAGTCATTACTTTGAAAATTTTAAAACATGTAATTTTTTGGTTAAGCATTATAGGGACATTATTCTCTATGATTTATTTCTTTGTAGCGGACATTCCGTTATATGTTAAATTGTTAGGCGGAGCCATTATCCTTTATCTAGGTTATGATCTTATAACAGAATCAAGGAAAAGAAAGCGTAAAGAAGCCTTGGACGCTTAATCTTATCTTCATTAAAAAGCCCTCTTTGATAAGAGGGCTTAGTTTGTGTCCAAAAGGGTTTCGGAATGGGATAGACAAAGGTAAATTAAACAAGGTAAACTATGGATGGGCAGAATGACACATCAAGAATAAGCTCTTTAATGGCCATATAGGGGATAACTCTTTCCTTTGCACTGATAGTCATAAGAGTTATATTCAGTTCGCCCATGATTTTCGTTAGATCATAAGCGTGTACAAAGAGGAAAACATGAAGAAGGAATATACTATATTCAACACATAAATTCTGTTCAGCGCTAATTAATGAAGTGATTGAATAGGTTTAATGGTATGGCGATAAATATATCAGTACTATATGTACTGGTTCTAATGGATGGAACTCCTTGAAAATCGCTGTAGCCAAGACCCCACAGCCGCTTACGCTGAGGAGGCTTGACAGACAGCTGGCGGATAGGAAGCGGATTTCTGAAATCAACTGAAATGTTTAAAGAAATATTGTAGGTAAGCTGGAATTTCTTCCAAGTTTGTCTATAGCCTGAACCCTCTTCGATAAGAGGGTTTTTTGTTGATTAATATGGCAAATCATCAATGATTATTGACAATATTCTGGAAACTAAGTTAATATATAGTGAACATTGTTCTATATACATATAATTTATATGTAATTAAATGTTAGCTCGAACCAAAAAAAGAGAAATCCTTAAGACTACGTCAAAAGGAATAGCAGAAAGAGGGGAAGGAAATGCGCACGATCCAAATGTCTGAAATGATGGATGAACAAAAATTTAACCGTTTTCATTTACAGATTTTATTATGCTGTATCTTTATCATCATCTGTGACGGGTATGATATGTTCATGCTTGGGACGATCCTGCCATCTTTGATGGCGGAGTGGAGGATAACTGCCGTAGAGGCAGGGTTATTCAGCAGCTATGCTTTGTTTGGAATGATGATAGGAGCGTTGGTCTTTGGACCGCTGGCCGATAAATCCGGCAGAAAGAAAGTCATATTGATTTGTACGATCATTTTTTCCGTATTTACATTTACTTCAGGTTTCGCCGATGATCCAATATCTTTTGGAATACAGCGTTTTATTGCAGGACTAGGCTTGGGAGGAGTCATGCCTAATCTAATTGCAATCATTACTGAATATGCCCCTAAAAAACTTAGAAGTACCCTGGTAGCGATCATGTTCAGCGGGCACGCTCTAGGGGGAGTTGTAGCATCACTGGGAGCGATGTACCTGATTCCGAACTTTGGTTGGCGGGCAGTGGTTTGGCTCGGTGCACTTCCATTAATATTCATGCCAATATTATATAAATTGTTGCCAGAGTCAATAAGTTTTTTCATGAAAAATAATAAAAAAAGCAAATTGGTGGACGTTCTGAATCAAGTGAATGTAAACGGTCAATATACGATGAATGATCATTATGTTCTTCAGGAGCAACTCAAAAGTGAAATGAAAGGGTTTCCAGTAAAACAGTTATTCAAAAATGGGAGGACTTTAAGCACGCTCATGTTCTGGATTGCATTTTTCATGTGTTTGTTCGTAATGTATGGCTTGAGTACATGGCTTCCAAAGATCATGGGTGGGGCAGGATATGAATTAGGTTCAAGCCTGACATTCTTAGTCGTATTGAACCTTGGAGCGGTTTTTGGAGCGATCGTTGGAGGGAAGCTTGCAGATAGATATGGTTCCAAGAGGATTCTTGTTACTTTCTTGGTCATTGGATTCATTACCCTTACGATGCTGAGCTTCAAGCCAAGCATGATCATGCTTTATATACTGATTGCAATTGCAGGAGGTACGACAACAGGTACACAAATTGTAACGAATGCATATGTATCTCAGTATTATCCGAATGAAATCCGTTCTACTGGAGTCGGATGGGCATTGGGTATCGGCAGAATTGGCGGAATACTCGCTCCTACTTTCTGCGGGGTCCTGCTTGATATGAAGTTATCCTTGCAAATCAATTTTTTAGCTTTTGCCATACCATGCATCATTGCAGCAATGGCGATTTGGTTCATTCAGGATAACTTCAGTAATATGACCGCCAATAGGCAGGAAAAGAAATTGATATAATAAACACCCAGCTTAATCACTTTATGAAAATGTTCAAATGAAGATAGGCCCAATCAACAAGTGGAGATCTTGGTAAAAGAATTAAAGGGCCTTATGCCCTTTAATTCTTTTATTGTCTGGGGCCCCATATAATGACTGAAACTCCGACCAAGCAGATTAAAGCTCCAATCCAATCATATAAATCAGGGGTTTTCTTATCGATGCCCCATCCCCATAAAACCGATAAAACGATGAAAACCCCGCCATATGCAGCATAAACACGTCCAAAGGTAGGGAACGTTTGGAAAGTTGCAATGATGCCGTATAACACCAACCCAAAACCTCCGGCTAAACCTAGATAAATGGATTTACCTTCTCTTAACCAAAGCCAAATAAGGTAACCGCCGCCAATTTCAGCTAGACCAGCCATAAGGAATATTACGGTAGTAACTAACATATATGTATACCTCTCTTCCTGCTTGAAATTTTATCATATATGAAACTGCAAATGACATACTTTAAAGAGTTCTTAATAATTGAAAGTTAACTGGAGCATTTCCATTAAGGCATGAAAATGATCTTAATCTTTAAAAAGTTATTTTTTAAAAGGTTGGTTTTGTTGATAGTTGAACAGTTTAGCTTAAAAAAATGCCATATTTATTTTTTGACTCTAACTTGGATTGCAATACAGATGCAAAGGGTACTATACCTAAATAGGAATATAGTAATTTAGTTGAGGAGTTGCAGCCATGAAAACCCGAACATTTGCATACATGTTAGCGCTAATTCATTCAAGTATTGTCGGCCTATCTTTCTTATTTACGAAAATGGCGATTGCAGAATCGAATCCGCTGGATACTTTGGCGTTCCGGTTCTCTGTTTCTTTCGTCATCATTTTATTCCTGGTCGTCTATAAAGTCATTAAGGTGAACTATTCCTGGGAGTCGGTTAAAAATCTTGTTCCGTTATCTTTGTTATTCCCAACTCTTTTCTTTGCCTTTCAAACTTTCGGACTTAAGTATTCGCAATCCACCGATGCTGGAATTCTGTCTGCGGTCACCCCGATTCTAACATTGATGATAGCTGGATATTTCCTTAAGGAGAAAACATCTTTATATCAAAAACTTTCGATTGTCTTGTCGGTAGTTGGGGTCATATTCATTTTTGTGATGAAAGGGAGCACAATCAATTTTTCCGACATGCTAGGGATGGTGTTGATCCTGCTATCCTGTATTGCAACTGCATGTTATACAACGATGACCCGTTCCCTTGCCAAGGACTATACACCAGGTGAAATGTCCTTTTTCATGATGGGAACAGGCTTTGTCATTTTTAACGTAGCTGCGCTCTTCACCCACTTAAAACAAGGAACGATGCCGAATTTCTTTACACCATGGTCGAGCATCGAATTCATCAGTTCCATTTTGTATTTGGGAATATTGGCTTCATTGGTCACTTCGTTATTATCCAATACGATCTTATCAAAAATCAAAGCGTCCCAAATGAGTGTGTTTGCAAATCTTTCCACTGTTGTCACGATTGCAGCAGGGGCTCTCATTTTAAATGAAAAGATTACAATCTACGATATATTGGGTTCGATACTAATCATTTTAGGTGTAATAGGAACGAATTATTTTGGAGTGAAGAAAGAGCATTCAATAAAAGTGAATCTTGAATATAATGAAGGGAAACTGTGAATGAAAAAGATCCATCCCATTTGGGATGGATCTTTTTCATTTCCACCATCTTGTTTGAGGGAAATCCGTTGAACCAATGACCACTGGTTCGCCTATTTGAGGTGTGCAGACCTGGACTCCAAGATCATTGGCCGCTTTTGTTACCCGTTCTATCGGATCTGTCCAGTCATGAAAAGACAATGTGAAACCAGCCCAATGAATGGGGAGCATCCGTTTTCCTTGTACATCTATATGTGCTTGTACAGTTTCTTCTGGAATCATATGGATGGTTGACCAGCGTTCATCATATTGGCCGCATTCCATTAAAGTTATATCAAAAGGCCCGAATTTTTCGCCTATTTCTTTAAAATGGCTGCCATATCCACTATCTCCGCTAAAAAATACCTTTTCTTGTTTACCATTAATTACCCAAGAGCACCAAAGTGTCCTATTGCCATCGCGTAAACTTCTTCCAGAAAAATGTCTTGCAGGCGTGCAGACAAATCGCAAACCCTTGAATGAAACCTCATCCCACCAATTATGTTCCTGAATCAGTTCTTGTTTAACTCCCCATCTTTCAAGGTGTCCGCCGACACCCAGTGGAACAATGAACTGACTGACCTTATCCTTTAGTTTCTTTATTGAGTAATAATCCAAATGATCGTAGTGATCATGTGAGAGCAGGACGGCGTCGATAGGAGGCAGCATATCCAAATCAATAGGCAGCTCCCCGCTAAAACGCTTGTTCCCGAACCAAGGAAAGGGGGTTGGTGCTTTGCCAAACATGGGATCCACTAAAATGGTTTTCCCATCTAATTCCAACATGAATGCAGAATGACCAAACCAGGTAATTATATTGGAATTCATAGATACAGGTTCTTTTGTTCCAAGTACGATTGGCTGGTCGGGCCTCCTTTTTGGATTAGGTTTTATGAAATCACGTAAAATTGAACCAGTATGCTTAAGACTCATCGCTTGACTGGCTGGAATTTGATTTTGGAATTTTCCCTTGGAAAAATTCTCTTTTGTAGTGAAACTTCTCACTTTTTCTTTGTTTGTCCGTCTTCCAAGTGGAGGATAGAGGTTTAAAAAAAGTAATAATATTATAAAAGAAGAAATGAGGATCTTAATAATTTTCATCATGATAGTTTCCTCCCATATTAATCATGCCTTTTTATTAAAACATATCATATCACAGAATATATAGGGTTATTTACTATGATGTCATTCAGTTAGTGAAAACTTCTGGCAAGTGTTTAAGTTTCACCCGTCTTAGGCAGGGAATAGTGGTATATATAATGAATAATATAGAGAGCGGGATAATGAATGTAGGTGCTGAAGGGTAGGGTGATAAATCGATTGTTAATGTTTTTCAGAGTCTTTGTATGGGTAGTATTTATTGCTTTATTGGCATATGTCATACTTTCTTGGAAATATAAGGACAAGGTAAGTAAAAGGATTGAAGCGATTCGAAAAACCTGGTATATCATTTTTGTACTGGGAGCTTTGATTTATTGGAATTTCTATCCGATGAGCATTTTTAATGAGTGGAAAAATTTCTTGATTATGGCTATCGTATTCATCCTTATTGATATGTTTGTATTCTTGAGCATGTATATATCGAAGATTGGCGATAACGAGCTGTCCTATGCAACAAAAGCGGTTGCGGAAAGTGACAAACTTTTAACGGATAATAGGGAAAAGGTCAAAAATATGTTTCATCTCCTAAAGAAAGAAGGAATACCTGAGTATTATCAATCGAATAAGGAATACTTGGCATATTTGAGCATTCTCCTTCAAGCATATGCAGCTAAGGAAGGCATGAACGTGAAAATTCTTCCTTTCAAAACGGAACAGGACAAGCAATTGGTGATTAATGGGCATCCGAACTTGAATGGCAGTAACATCCGTGCTACATTGGAAAGAGAAGATACGTATTATAATGATGAAGAAAAAATGGCTTTGCAGCCAGTAAGCATTTTGATGGAACCCTATATCCTTGACGTTAAATCGGAAAGCTTCGTTTCAGAAGTCGATTGTTTATTAATAGCATTACTAATCATGATGTTCGATATGGTCATAAAACAAAAACCAGGTGGTGAGGATAAATGAGCATTTATGATAAAGCCGGCAATGATGTGTCAGTTGCCGTAATTAAACCACAGGTGAAAATACCTGATGTAGGTTTAAGTCCCCACACTAAAAAAGTGATGAAACAGAACGAACGCATTATCCTGAATCAAAAAGAAAAAGCTGCACGCTTCAGCCGGTTAAAAAATGTTTTATAAGGGGAAGGGTTTTTCCTTTCCTTATGATATTTAATGGAAAACCCGCATATACTATTCAAAATCAAAGAATAGGAAGGGTCTTTCAGAATATGAACAAAAAACCCGAGAGAGTTAACATCCCGATCCCCTCCGCTTCACCATCTGAAAAACGGATACATAAGGGAAATGCTGATCTGCTCAAGCTTTTGCAAAGGCTGAAAGCTAAACGTTGGATTTTTTTAAGGTAAAAGAAAGCCAGTCTCTAAGGAGAACTGGTTTTTTTATTTTTAAGATAATCACTGCGGGTGGTAGTATTGAATATTCTTACGGCCGGATTTCTTAGCCATATACATGGAACGGTCCGCTTTTTTCAAAAGTGAGTCCATTTCCGTACCTTGATGAGGGTAAAAGCTTATCCCTATGCTAGCTGATACAAATTGATCATTTCCATTAATGGTAATGGGCATGGTGGATAAACGGTTCAATATTAATTCAGCGTTTTGCTGAGTGCTTTTCATTAAATCCTCACAATGTGCTGGATGTAATAATACAATGAATTCATCACCACCAATTCGAGCCACATGACTGCCTTCGGGAACGGCTTGCAAAAAACATTCGGCTGCCTTTTTAATAACTTCATCACCAGTATCATGACCATAGGAATCATTGAAAAATTTAAAATGATCAAGATCGATGTAAAGAAGAGCCATTTCATCGTTTGTTTTATCTTTATGATAATCAAAATAATTATAAATGAAGTTCCGATTATATAGACCTGACAAAGGATCCCTGATAATCCCTTTTTCAAGATTGATGGTATGACTAATCAAAGCTGCCATAGACTTAATGAGGATCAGATCATATTCTTTAAAATCATGAGGTTTAATGTCAAATGCACATAATGTTCCAACGATTTCACCCTCAATAGTAAGGGGAGCTCCCATAATACACCCATTTCCTATAAGCTTCGTTACGGGGTGACAACTAGTCAATTCATGTTCCCCCAAATTCGGGATAACGAGTGGTTCCAAGCCATTCTCAGCAACTAATTTGCAATAAACCATATTATAAGGAAGGATGTCACCTTCACAAATCAACTTTGCATTTCTATTTAAGGATTTGATCATGAAACTATGTATCGGATTCAATATAGAAACGAAGAATGTATTGACCTCGATGGTTTGATCTAATAGTGCTAATACTTCTTTAGCGATGGAATCGAAATTCTTATAATAGTTGATATCTTGCTGAATCATTCTCAGGCTCCTCATTTATTTATAGTCTTTTTAGATTTCCAGATGTTAATTCTTATATTGAACGCCAAGGACACAAAATCGGAATCTCAATACCGTGACAGTTGTCCGAATTTCCACTAAACTCAATTAAGGGGATGGGTTCGTTTTATGGATGAATAATGTTATCGAGAAAGTTTAAAAATTGACCTTTACTTTATTTTCGGCTTTTTTTTAATATCATTAAATTTTAATTTACCTGATTACAAAATTACTAAACCTATGTATCCATTTCCGGGTTTCCGGGATGGGCATAAACCAAAAATTCCAAATCAATGATCAGTCTATTCTTCATGAATTATACTTTAAATGAATTGGTAAGAGTAACTCCGAGGTACATATTTGGTAGCTTTTGCATATTTACCTTGGAGAGAATAGTATTTGGCATTTCTTAACCTTCTCATGATAACAGAGCACTTGAATTTAAATAGATAAAACGAATATACCCACGCTCATTTTAAACAATAATTTGGGGAGGATAAAAGGAAGTATTAAAGTACATATTGGATAATTCAAAAGGGGATCATTATGGGAAAATTAGAAAGTATATATCCTATTGCGATTGAGAATACAAAGGAAAAAATAATCCAGGATATGGATTTTTATTTAGAGAATCAAGAGACAATGCCTTCTTATTCAGCATATATATCAGACAGGACGACCTTTATAGAGCAAATTTGGATAAATGTTTGGATAAATAAAGCGTCAAATGATGTGCCCAGAAAGGAAAAAAAGGCATTTTTAAGCGAAAGGGGCTTTGTAACGGAAGGTTCAGATCATAAACTGATCAATAGCATGTTCCGGAACGAATTAAAGAAGTATCGTCCGTTTGATAGCTTAACATGGATTAAAAAAACCTTTGCTGACAATCAGGAAGATTGGGAAAAGAGATATAAAAATGCAAGGGGAAAATTCTTTAGGCGACAAGAAGAACAGCGGCTTGCCAAGCAGCGTTGGAAAATACGTGCGAGGCTTCAAGAAGAGGCAAATACATTTTTCGAAAATAACTCCCTTCTATTATATTTACATGCCAGGTATTATATTGCCGGTATATTGACAAAAGATCTTAAGAATAAGCCTAAATTCCAATATGTCGATCCATACTTGCTTGAAGAACAATTGGTGGAAGAGGGGGACTTTCAAGCTGCCGAATACTTAATGGTCACTGATTTTTTTGAAGAGCTGACAGGCGATATTCACTCGTTAGTCGGTTGGGGAAGGAACCGTTATGAATATGAAAATTACTTCTTCAGGTATGAAAGATTAGTTTCGGATTTCATAATGAAATTAGCCCCTGACAAATACTTGAACAATCTATCTGCTGCACTGCATCATGATTTTTTGGAGTCATATGGGGAAAGGCTGACGGTTGATGCCCTTCAAGGTATACTAAGCGATGAATTGGCCGATTTGTCTCAGTCCTGTTTTGATGAACTTCAGGAAGAATACCTTTCTGATTTACTGAAGCTGGAAGGAATTCCTTTTAATGAAACATTGCACGAAGAAATATACGAAAAAGACGTGGAGAACAGAGAGAGAAGAAAAGCTGAAGTATTGGCAGAGCAAGCCAGGAAGCTGGCAGAAGAGCAAAGGATGATCGATGACATCATCGGTAAGGCCTATACTCCATCATTAGGGAAAAAAGTTCGATATGTTTTGCATATAGGAGAGACAAATACCGGGAAGACGCATAAGGCCCTGGAAAAAATGAAAGAAGCGGAAAGCGGTTTGTACCTAGCTCCACTTAGACTGCTGGCCCTTGAAGTGTTTGATAAATTAAATGCTGACGGTGTACCTTGCTCATTAAAAACAGGTGAAGAAGAAAAGGCAGTGGCGGGTGCGAAACATGTATCCAGCACCGTTGAAATGTTTCATGAAAAGGATTACCACGAAGTAATCGTCATAGATGAAGCACAAATGATTGCCGATAAAGATCGAGGCTTTTCATGGTTTAGGGCAATCACGCAAGCTAATGCGAAAGAAGTACACATTATCGGGAGCAATAATATCAAAAAGATGCTTCTGAACCTTCTGAATGAAGCTGATTTGGAACTCCACGAATACAGACGGGAAATACCGCTTGAGGTAGAACAAAGGGAGTTTGGCCTGAAGTATACGAAAAAAGGAGATGCGCTTATTTGTTTTTCGAGAAGGCAGGTACTCGAAACCGCGTCCCGGCTAAAAGAGAGTGGACATAATGTGAGCATGATATACGGAAGTATGCCTCCTGAAAATAGGAAACGGCAAATAGAGCTATTCAATCGCGGTGAAACATCAGTTGTGGTTGCCACCGATGCAATTGGAATGGGATTGAACTTGCCAATACGCCGTATCGTCTTTCTTGAAAATGAAAAATTCGACGGGACACGAAGAAGAAGGTTGACTTCTCAAGAAATCAAACAAATCGCAGGTCGAGCGGGTAGAAAGGGGATTTATGACACTGGAAAGGTAGCATTTACAGCAGATATCAAAATTATGAATAAGTTGCTGGAACAAGTTGATGAGCCAGTTCAAACCTTTACAATCGCCCCAACTTCTGCTGTATTTGAACGTTTTCAAAAATATTACCGGAACCTAGGGACATTTTTCGAAATGTGGGAGAGGTTTGAGCCCCCTAAAGGCACGAAAAAGGCATCACTATCGGAAGAAAGGGAGCTTTACGAACTAATACGGGATACTGAAATCGAAGCGCGTTTTTCATTAATGGATTTATATGGTTTCCTGCATATTCCATTTTCCGCAAAAGAACCAAGTCTTATCAGACAGTGGCTGGAGACAGTCGAAGCGATTGCCGAGAACAGTGACCTTCCTGAACCGGTCATCAAAACAAGGAATCTGGAGGAATTGGAGCTATCTTATAAAGCGATAGGTCTTCATCTATTATTTTTATATCGCATGGGTAAGCGGACCGAAGCTGTTTATTGGGAGCGTATCCGTGAAGAAATCAGTGATGGCGTTCATGATCAGTTAAAAGACGAAATGTTGAATTATCAAAAAAAATGCAAGCGCTGTGGAAAAAGGCTGCCGGATGACTCGCGTTTTCAAATATGTGACGCTTGTTATCATAGAGGGCTTAGGAAGACGCACAGATTCAATTAAACGAATCTTTCGATAGTAATAACCCGAATAAGATGCACCTTGTGCTTCATTCGGGTTATTAGTGGTTGTCTAAATCACTTAGTTGTTTGTTTCGATTTAGAAATAATTGCTGCTTGCTGCTTCATTCGTTTATCAGCTTTCTTATCATGCACCACTAAGATTGCATGAATTAAACCAGGTACATAAAAAAATAGTGTGAGGACCAAATTTAGCACTGCCTGAACGGGTTTACCAGCTAATAATACGGCTAATGGAGGGAAAATAATCGCAATTAAATAAAGAATGGTGAACACTCTCCAATATAAATATTTTTTATCTACTATTACAGTATAATTCTCTCTTTTTGATAATTTTTTTATTCCGTTTTTCTGATGATACCTCTTGCTATCGACTTGATAAATATATGCTCGAGAGTAGGATTCATACCAACTGAGCCTTCTGGCTCAAAGAAGCAGTCTTTTGCCCCCGATAATGGCAGGAGAGGGCTATGGCAAATGATCGTTTTTCCCGGAGCGGTCAATGTACCGCCGCTTTTTGTGTTAGAATAATCAGAATACTAACTGATGAAAGCGGGAGATTTATGAAAAAAAAGATAGGCTGTTTGCATGCACACTATACAAATATAAAATACATCGAAGCCGCATTCTCGAAATTTGATATTGAATGGCTTCATTTTGTTGAACCGGGATTGATGCATCGGGTGTCATCTGATGCAACTTTTAACAATTCGGATGCTCAAAAAAGGGTAAAAGAACAAGTCGAATGGATTGCCGAATGTAAAGTGGATGCCATTCTGATAACCTGTACAAACTACATCGCCTTTTTAAACGAAGAACAACTATCCTTACCCATGCCTATCATTAAAATCGATGAACCATATTTTGAGCAAATTTGCCAATTGCAGCAACCGCAAATCATTTTATTCACGAACCCAGCAACTGTTGAAGGAACAATCAAACGTTTAAATGCCCATGCTGAAGAATATGCCGCTGTGGATTTTGAAGTTATCATTATCGACAATGCCTTTGAATTGATTATGCAGGGATTGGTAGAGAAATATAACCAGGAAATCATGAACTTCCTTTACAAGTTTAATAACGAAGAAAGACCGATGTCGGTGGCTCAACTGTCAATGGTCGAAGCAGCTATGAGTTATGAGCTTGAGACAGGAAAGGCAGTTTTAAATCCATTACATGCATTAGTGGATTACATGATCGATCAACTGGAACTAAGGTCATTGAGTGTTGAATAAAGGATTTCTGGTGTCGCATGATCGTAAATACAAAAAAATATGTGTTTATATATAATAGGAAAGAAAAATTCCCTGCATGATTAGGTTAAATCCCGATCCAGGGAATTTTTTATTATTCCTTTGTGCGGATTTGTTCACGGATGTTTTCAAGTTCTTCAAGGGATAGGTTCGTTAGGGAATTTTTTATTTCTTCTTCGACCCGTTTTCGATCAAGCTCCCTATATTCGCTCCACCAATCACGCAGCCCTTCGGTGTTTTCGAGAAGATACTCTATATCAATTTCTTCTTGCTCATCATCTGATAAATATCGCATGACCGCACCTAGTAACCGATTGAGTTTGGCTGTTTCGCTTTCCTTATCAGGTGAAGCCGTGGTATCTTTCACTTCTGCATCATCTTTAGCAGGAACATTCCGAGGTGTCATAATATCCTCCTGTTTTTAATACTAGTGTGCCTAAAAAGGGCGGTTTTCAATATATGTTTTTCGTATTGTTAAAATTTCTTGGTATATAAATTTTAACATATACCTCGCTAGAATATATTAATAATATCATCATCCTTTAATAGTACTAACAAAATAATAGGTAGGTAAGGGGGGAGGATAATAAAAGGAATAGCTTAATTGCTATTCCTTACATCAAGCGACTAATTTTCTGCATTCTTCTGCACATCTCAAGCAGGCCTCAGCACATTTTTGACAATGTTCATGATCGTGTTTTTTACATTCGTTTCCGCAGCTTTCACAAACTTCAGCCAACTCTGAAATAAACGGTGTTCCTCTCCCGATCGCCTGTCCTAAATAAGAGCAAATATCCGCACATTCCCGATCCAAGCGAATGCATTCCACCATCATGTTTAAATGATCTTCTTTTAAGCATGCGTCGTAGCAATGATTACACGCGGTCATACAATCATTTAAAGTTTGGATAACAGATGAATGATACTCATGTGACATGAACAAATCTCCTCCTAAATATGGTCTCACCCTTACTATTAACCTTTAAACTACCCTTTAAACTTCTTTTAGGATAAAGGTAAAAGGTTCATTAAAACTGAACGGACAAGTGATGGACTTTAGGGAATGAATGGAAGGGACAGTGCATAAATTTAAATGAAGGGAGTGGATATATGAAAATGTTTATTAAATTAAGTGTTGCCAGTGTCTCCGGAGCCGTCGTGTATTTGATATATAATGTCAACCAGACACTGCGTAAAGGAATGGGAACGCTTGAAGAAACAAATAAGACACTGGAAGAGGTAAGGAATGCAGTACATGGATTGACGCAAGAGTCCAAACAATTGATCCACTCTGCCAATCAAATTACAGCGGATGTAAAAGGGAAGATGGAAAATGTCGATCCATTACTAGAATCCGCTCAAGATGTTGGGGAAATGATTCATAATGTAACCAATTCCATGAAAGAAGCCAGTTTGGAAGGCCGCCACAAGGAATTATCCGCTCCGACAGCTCCTTTGACTCGAACTGAAGCTGAGGGGGTTCAAATCAAAATCAAGTAGTACCATTTAACATAAAAAACAGGCACCCCGGGATACACTAACATATTTGAAGCAATCGTTTCTATCATTTATTTTAGAGGGGGAGCTTTATCATGATTATTGAATATAGTGTGGCTGCGATAGCCTTAGCCTTCATTTGGTTGGTCGTATTTTTAATCAGTACCCTTCAAAAGGGAATGGCCACGATAGGAGAAGCCAATCAAACCTTGGCTGAAGTGAGAAATGCCATTCATGATCTATCCGGCGAATCGAAACAACTATTGCAAACTGCAAATGAAATCACAGACGATGTAAAAACTAAAATGAAAACGGTTGAACCATTATTGGATTCTGCACAGGATGTTGGTGAAGCGATACATTCAGTTACAGACTCTGTTAAAAAAGCCACTAACGGCTTCCGTACAGATTTTTCCCCGAAAAAAATCAATGCCATTAAACCCAAAAGCCAATCTAGATAAAAAGAAAATATTAAAAAAAGTGAAAGACACTACCGGGAATTGGAGTGTCTTTTTTGATGATATGTATAATAGGCGTGATATGGATATCGCCCGTGGTTTATTATATATAAGACCCATTTCTCTCATACAGATCACTTAACACCCTGTATGAGAATATGGAACAAACATAAAATTATGGGCTTTAGGACAAGCAATTATTTATCTGTCTTGTCACCTTCAGCATGACCGGATGCTTTTGAGTCATTGGAATGTTTGATGCCTTTACTTACATATGGTTTGGCGCTTTTTTTCTTATTGGCACCTGTTTTCCAACGATTCCAGCCCTTCTTGCCCGTTCCTGTGCCGGTACCTTTACCCGTTCCGCTCTTAGCCTTAGCTTTACTCATGAAATCACTCCATTACTATTGTATGGTTAGTTTAAACCATTTTACTTGATTATTACCCAAGTATGTTGAAATATACAGTAACGAAGGTGATATGTACAGGGAAAGGCTCAATTTTTTTAATCTAAATCTTTATATACCAATAACAGCAAGAGATTTTGCTTTGGTTTTTGCCTCACTTTATCGATATCGATCTTGATTTCGTCAGTAAGATGCTTATGCCGATTTTTTTGCAAATGGTCAAGTAGTGCATGAAAGTTAATAATACAGCACCAGTATTCATTCCTAAAATGATTCCTCCCATATTAAGAGAAGCCTGGGAGCCTAGGATATACATCATTAAAAAGGCAACAATATGGGACCATACGGTATGAATGAAAGCATCCTTCACTAAACCAAGGCCGATGAGATAGGCTTGCATGGGAATGACAAAAAAATGAAAAAGGAAATAAGGACATAATAATTTTAAATAGTATGCGGCAGATGTTGAAGAAAAAAAGAGGGAGGTCAAAGGTTCCGCAAAGAAATAAATGAAGATCACAGCCGGAACTCCATACAGTACGGTGAAAGACATCGATTTTTGCAATAAAACCCTCAATTTTTCCTTATCCTGTCTTTTGTAAGCATTCGAAACATTCGGAATGAGCATGATCATTAAGGAATGTGCGATAAAGGCTGGGAAGAAGCCGATCGTCATCGCTACTCCAGTAAGCATCCCAAAATGCTCTGTAGCCACTACCGCACCGAATCCTGCCGAGAGAAGGGCAGTGTGGATCAAAAAAGGTTGGATCGCATTTGTTATCGCATGAAAGATCCTTAACCCCATGGTGGGCAGCGAAACCGCCAATAACTTTTGCCGGGCATGTTTACCGGTTGTCCGTGAGTTTGTACCGCGCCTCATGATTCGCATTTGAAGAATCAAAAGGTTGATCAAGTATAGAAAAACGAGGAACTCACTGCCAATCAAAACAAAAAAGGCCATCAATAATGACTTTTCCTGGTTAAAATGAAATAAGTTAAAGATAAGGAGAAGCAAGCCGAATTGAATGATATCCTTCAAAAAGTTGGAAAAAGCAATCTTCCCCATTTGCTGGACACCCATGAAATAGCCTCTTGCAATCGACGAAAAGGCAACTATTGGGATCACTGTGATGAGCAGCCATTTAATATAGGGATGGTATTTGTCCATTATGGATGAGAAGGAAAGTATGAAAGGCATGACTACACACATTACCAATACGACGACTGCAGCCATTTTAAGTGCATGAACGATAAGATTATAATGCATTGCCTGTTTATTTTCCGCGACGAATTTTGAAATGGAAATATGTAATTCAAGGCTGGCGATCACATATATCAAAAAGAAAATTGGCAATATGGACATATAAAGCCCCATGCCCTCTTCGTGTAATTCCCTGGCTAGGAGCATGTTCACTAAAAATTCGATACATTCACCAAAAAACGCTGCAACAATCAAAATGAGCGTTCCTTTATAAAAAGACTTCATGTTGGACCACTCCTAACAAGGTGTTTGTATAAAGATATGAGACATGCCATGGAATATTCATGAGGAACTGCATATCCCGGCGATACAAAATGCGATTATGCCTATGGCAATCCTTATTAATCGCTTAAAAATTAAATCAGGATAAAGGTGGAAAATTGTATGAAATCGATTGGTTACATACATTTATAATGGGGAAATCCTTACCCATACATCTTCATCAAATGGCTTCATATGGTGAAATTACAAACAAGGGCAAGTTTTTATGTCATTTTCCTTTTCAAAAGTGTCAGATGAATCATGAATATAAGAATGGGACATGAATTTCGCTTTGAAATTCATGCTTTATTTTGCTATCCTTTAGCAGAGGGGATGATCAATATGAAATTCACATCTATTAGTCAATCAAATATAGATGAATTGTGCATTGCGTTTGAAAGTTGTCTTACGAAACATGACATTACATTTAAGTATGTAGATATGACGGAAGAGAACGGAATCATATCGTTCATTTTTTGTGATGACCCGGAAAATGCGAGATCGGTCGACATGGAAAGTGAACGCTTCATTGGATTGGATACCGATTACATAGCCAAGGAAATTTTAGAGCCAATCCTGCCTAAATTAAAAGAATTTGCACAATATAAAATCATCGATTAAGATGATTTTTTTTGTTTTGATATTTGTTTTTATTGCCTAGATGGAGCTGGAAATTTAACTTCCTATTATATGCGCATTATTATAGTCAGGGTATAGTTTGGGGAACTAAAAAAGCTGGAAGGGAAAAGGAAGAGTTCTTACAGGGGTTTACAATTGACTAGCTATGCAGGAAATGGTGATTATATAAAAGAAATACCCTGGGTGTGATTACATCCAGGGTATTTCTTCTATGAAAAGCCAAAGATCGCTTTTCACCACTAACTATACTCCACGGTATTCTGGATCAAATGACCATTTTTTTACCGGCATTTAATTCAACTTCCTGCTTGGGAGTTTCAATTTTCTTGATTTTCTTCACTCTAAAGTGATAAACCGCATAACATCCAATGAAAAATGCTCCCCCGCAATAAAGGGCCATTCGCTGCTCAGGAACAAATGCTAAACTGATCATTACGATGCAGTTTGTTATTAATGCAAGTATGGGGATGAATGGGTATAGCGGAACTTTAAATTTCAGATCTTCTATCTTGCCGCCTTGGCGGGTATAGGATCTTCTAAAAGCAAGAAGACTAGCCGAAATGGCAATCCAGCCAATTTGTGCACCTAACCCTGCAAGGGAGAGAAGAAAGACAAATATTGTGTCCGCAGCTACTACACTTGAAAGTAATGACAAACCGGCAATCGCCAGGGTGATGAGCAGGGCATTGAGCGGAATCCCTCTCTTATTCACCAAACCGAGCTTCGGACTTGCCATACCTTCCCTTGAAAGCGAGTAGAGCATACGTGTCGCAGCATAAAGACCGGAGTTCGCCACTGACAAAAGTGCTGTAAGAATGATGAAGTTCATGATGTCAGCTGCATACGGAACTCCGAGACTATCAAGTACAACAACGAATGGACTTTCTGAGATACCGGCTTTTTCCCTTGGGATCAGCGCAGAAAGTACAGTGACAGAAAGAACAAAGAAGAAAAGGGTTCTCCAAACGGTTTGTTTGATGGATTTTGGTATGACCTTTTCCGGGTTTTCACTTTCTCCTGCGGCTATTCCGATTAATTCAGTGCCCTGGAAGGAAAAGTTCACTGTAATCATTGTGATTAGCAGGGCCGATATCCCATTGGGGAAAAGACCCTCAGCGAAAAAGTTTGAGAAAAATGGAGCTTCTTGTCCACCTTTCATATCAATCATACCAAACATAGCAGCACCGCCAACGATGATGAAAAGAATGATGGCTAATACTTTTATGCTGGAAAAAACAAACTCCGATTCGCCAAATGCCTTTGCTGATAAGGCGTTTAGTGAAAAGATGAGAAAAGCAAAGATTGCACACCACATCCATACGGGTGATTCAGGAAACCATCTTTGCATTAGCTGTCCTGCTGCCAGAAACTCTAAGGCGACTGTAACGGCCCAACCTAACCAGTATAGCCATCCGATGGCAAACCCGGTTCCTGGACCGATGAACTTAGTCGCATATGTCTGAAACGAACCGGAAACAGGCATGGCAACGGATAGTTCACCTAGGCAAAGCATCGTTAAATACATGATGAAGCCGCCGACTATGTAAGAGAGGATGGCACCGAAGGCTCCAGCTTCATGAATGGTATAGCCTGAACCGATGAAAAAGCCCGTACCAATACATCCCCCTATTGAAATCATAAATAAATGTCTTGCTTTCATGCTCCGTTTTAATTCATTTGGTTGATTTTCTGCTGTTTTCATTGAAAAACTCCTTTACCTGATGGGTGCAAACGGTTTCATTTATGTTGGGACGTTATTAGGGAATTTGTGTTCTTACAAGTCTAATAGCTTTTGATTTTGATTCTTAGATGATGTCGAATTCCCTCCGAAAAGAGATTACTTCTGCATTAAAGAAGCATGATTCAATGAACATAGGTACCTATGCAGAATTAATTTCGAAAGCGCCGCTTAATAAAGAAAGAGAAGCCAAGCGTCAGGAAACTAGGGATGTAAATTGATTCATGTCGATCATCCGCCAATGGGAAGAAGCTCATAAAAGAAGTATGGGCTTTTCCCTATGGAGCATCACTTTAACGAACTCTCTATATTTCTATCAAAATCATAGAGTCCGATTATTTAACATGAGCCAATAAATCAGGAGTGATATGATCTTCCGCTCCATATAATAATTTTTCCCCAAGCAATGAGCCCATTAATGCGACAGCAACTTCAGCCGTTTTATTATGCTCGTCCAATATTGGGTTTATCTCAACAAACTCTGCTGATGTAATGATATTAGCTTCAGCTAGCATTTCCATGGCAAGATGGCTTTCGCGGTAACTAATACCTCCCATTACAGGCGTTCCTACCCCTGGTGCATCATCTGGATCAAGACCATCAAGATCAAGTGATAAATGGACAAGGTCCGTACGTTCTTTCAGGTAGGCAATCGATTCTTCCATCACTTTTGTCATACCCATTCTATCAATCTCATGCATAGTATAGACTTTAATTCCTTTTTCCCTGATTAACTCTTTTTCACCTTGGTCTAAAGAACGGGCACCAATGATGACAATGTTCTCTGGTTTGACTTTTGGAGAATATCCGCCAATTTTAGTCAGTGCAGGGTGGCCAAGGCCCAAACTTACTGCTAGGGACATACCATGTATGTTTCCTGATGGGGATGTTTCGGCAGTATTTAAATCTCCATGTGCATCATACCATATTACCCCTAAGTTTTCAGAATGCTTCGCTAAACCGGCTAATGTCCCGATAGCAATGCTGTGATCTCCACCTAAAACTAAAGGAAAACGATTTGCTTGGATGACTTCATCCACTTTTTGACTCAATTTTTCATTACCTTCTGCTACGTCCTGCAGATTCTTTAAATTTGTGTCACTATCACTTTGTGCTCTTTCCTGTATTTCTACTTTAATATCACCTTCATCACGGACAGTATAGCCAATGTTTTCAAGTCTTTCACTCAACCCTGCATATCTAATGGCACTAGGCCCCATATCTACTCCTCTTCTAGTTTGACCAAGATCCATCGGCACACCAATAATTGAAATTTCCTTCTTCATATGTAATTCCTCCTTCGATTTTTCTTCCCTAGTATAAGGGTAAAAGGAGTGATGACTCAACTCGACATTTTTTTGAATATTTATACGATTGAGAAAAGGGTAAAGGTCCTGGGTTAAAATTCCTATTATTGATTTTTTATGAACATAATATTATACCTTATGGGGTATTAGTGACAATGGATGATTCCTTGTAAATTCTGCAATTGTTGAGATTTTTATTCCAGGAATGGAAGTGATAGCGCTGCCAATCAGAATCTTTCGCCAAGGGTGATTCAGGAGATATTGAATATAATTTACTAGATACATTTATTCAGGAAATGGGGCCGTTACACCTATAATGTATGGAAGGATTTTTCATTTTTATATGGAATATATAAAAAAAACTAAAAATATTTTAGTTGCAGTTAGAATATCACGACTTTTTTTCATCTAAACACACTGAGTACTTTGTATTTAGACGCAGTTTGAACTAGGAGGTATTCATGTTGAATAGCAATGATAGACAGAGTGGAAAAATGGAATCGAACCAAAAGAATGAGAGCCTTAAGTATTTATCGAAACGCTGGTCAAGCAAAATTAATAATTTTTTGGTTCTTTGCATATATGAGCAAAACAATCAATATCATGATTTCAATAATAAATTCAAAACACACAAATTAAAAAATTCGAAGGGGTTTCTAACCTTTAAAGATGGATTGAACAATAAAAGTTTTGTTATTTGGGAACAAGCATATAAAGAGAATGAAGAGCTATTTGCCAAACTGAGGTTAACGGCGAGAAACGAAACATTGTCACATATTGCCCAACATGTCGTATTCTATCTATTAAGTGAATATGAAAGGGTTTCTACAAAAAATCATGCTGTTTTAAAAGAAAAACATTTAATGGAAGATTCAATTTACCAAATGGAAAAAAAATTAAAAAATGAAACTTTTTTGGCAGAGAGATCGGTTTGGGAGGAATTTTACAGCTGGTTTAGACTGCTAGTAAAAGAATGGGTCCTTGAAGAAATAGCCTTATCAATAGGCTTTAATGAAATGGAAAGACTTGATGATCAAGCATTAAATAAGTTATTTTACGAGCATCTCACAAAACATTTTACTGAAAACACTGGATTTTTATCGAGAGTAACAGATATCGTTAATGAATATATTAAAGAGTGGATCGATAAAATCATGAGTGAATTTAATATCGAAAACAATACGATCGAAAAGATAGAAAACCTGCTATGTTTTAAGAGGGATTTTCAGACATCAGATTTATTAATATCCACAATGAGGGATTTTACTTTCAACTTTACCGTCCAAGATCATTTGCTTGTTATGAATAGTGCTCCATATCAGTCAGTTAGAGATGCAATTTATAAAAAAAATTTCGAAATCATTGGAAACATTCCTTGGCCTGCAACCCCAATATTAAAGGGTAATACAGAAGGCTTCATACAAATAATCCCTTTTGGTAACGATCATATAACCTATGGACAGACGAATGTGAAAGAAGCCTGGAACCGAGTCCACTCTTTATCTGATGTGGATGTAGATGTTTTTGATGCTCTTTGCAGCCTTTTCCTGTCAAAGGCTGCTCATAATGAGGAAACAGTGGAAATTTATTTAAATGACCTCCTTTCAATTCGAGGATTAAAGCCAAAACTTGGTGGGTTTGGGCGTCGAGGTGGTTACGAGGCCAAACAGCGTGCTCAAATTTTGAAATCGCTTACAAATATACAAAGCATATGGATTAACATTAACAAAGCTACCATCTATGAAAAAGGTAAGCCTGTTCAGACAAAACTACAAGGGAGGACGTTTATCTTTAAAGATCGTAATGGCGTTGAATATGATATATCAGAAGAAGCAGACAGGAAAAAGATAACGTTCACGATCGATAAGGTTTTCGCCAAATATCTTAATGGTTCTGCACGGCAAGTTGCCCTACTTTCAATAAAAGCACTTCAATATAATCCATATAGGCAACTTCGGGAAAAACGGCTTACAAGATATCTAAGCTGGCGTTGGAGGACCCAAGCAAGAAAAGGTGACTTTTTACAGCCGAATAAAACCAGTACCCTATTGGAATCGATCGGTGAAAAATTAAATGACCGAACACCATCCCGAACTAGGGAACGTTTCGAGAAAGCTTTGGATGTTCTACTGGATGATGGCGTAATTGCATCATGGCATTATGAAAAGTGGGATGAATCCATAGCCGATTATAAAGGATGGGCCAGTATTTGGCTGAATTCGATGATATTAATAGAACCGCCTGATATCATAAAAGAGCAATATCGCTCCATAGAAAAGAAACAAAAATCACACACTGGCAATCGTCTTGCAAAGCAAGACCAGGCTAACCTGAAGAGCAGCGATCATATTGGTGAGCAAATAAGAATTACAAGAAAAAAACTCAACCTCTCTTTATATCAATTAGCAGAAGAACTGGAGATATCAGCCCCATATGTCAGTAACATTGAGAGGGGGATGAAAATTCCATCCTCCAAAATTCAAACGAAAATGAAGAAATGGCTGGAAAAACAGGAACATATTAATTGATCATGAACAAATTAACCCTATTCCTTTATCAGGAGGAGGGTTGTTTGTGTTGCTATATACATAAAAAGCATTGGCGTTTATCTTGTTCCAATGTCGGGGCTATGAATGTAAGAAGTCGGGGTCATCCAGAACACATATTTTTCATTCTATTCTTTTAACCCTGCTGTATATGAGAATTTTCGTCTTTTAAAAATAATTAACTTCCTAATGTTTTAAATGAATTTAACAAACTATCAATTTCTAGAATATTAACCCCCTCCATGTAAGATTAGTTCAAAGATATCTTTTTTTAGTAGGGGGGAAGATTCATGATAGAAAATAAACATTCAAACAATTCTCATGAAACGCTTGAGCCGTTATTCAATCCAAGATCCATCGCAATCCTAGGTGCCTCCAAGAGTGAATACAAAATCGGGAATTTACAGGTCAAAGCCCTTTTGGATGGTCAATTTAATGGGGAGATTTACCCAATCAATCGTAAAGCAAAAGAGATTGAAGGGATTAAGTGCTATGAATCTTTGTCCGATGTTCCGAATGAAATTGATTTAGCCATTTTTTGCCTTGGGGCGAATCAGGTGCAGCAAGGATTAGAGGAATGTGCACGAAAGAAAGTGAAAGCAGCCATCATTTTTGCTGCTGGTTTTTCTGAAACAGGAAAAGAAGGCATCAAGCAACAGGAATTGTTAACAGATATTGCAAGAAAGAATGGAATACGGATAGTGGGTCCCAACTGTGTTGGATTAGTGAATTTGTCGAATGGCTTGATTGGCACTTTTTCCCCTGCCATTCAATCAGTGCCAATAAATGACCAAAGAGGGGTAGGATATGTCTCCCAAAGCGGTGCGTTTGGTGTTTTGACTTATATGGCAGCAGCTCAGAATGGATTGAGTTTCAATTATTTCGTGAGTGTAGGAAATGAAATGGAAACTGAATTCTCGGATGTCATTGAATATATGATCCATGATTCAAAAACAAGTGTGATAAGCGGCTACTTGGAAGGTGCAAAAAACCCGGAAAAATTACGAAGCCTGGCAAAAGAGGCATTGGATAGAAATAAACCCATAATTGTCATGAAAACCGGAAGGAGCAAGGCTGGAAGCAGAGCTGCTGCTTCACATACAGGTTCACTTGCGGGATCGGATCAAGTATATGATGCCTTTTTTAAGCAGGCTGGCATCGTAAGGGCCGATGATTATGAAGATATCATATCTTTTTCAAAGCTATTCCTATCAAAGAAGCTTCCAAATGGACGCAATACGGTTATTATCACCAGTTCAGGCGGGAGGGGAATAAATGAAGCGGATCGCTGTGAATCATACGGACTTACCATCAACCCACTGAGCTCAAAGACAATAACAGAAATCAAACGTAATATACCCGAATATGCAAGCGCTTCCAACCCTGTGGATTTAACAGCGGCCGCATCTGTTTCCAATCCTGAGTTATTTCTTGCACCATTGAGGGCACTTGTAGAAGATCCGGATGTCGATAACATCATTTTTACTGAGTTTCCCTTTAATTGGACTGCCGAGCACCCTTTACTTCAAGAGTTTATTGAAATTTGTACAAGCTCAGATAAATTTGTTTTCATTACCACTTTTCCATTAGACGGCATGACCCTTCCCCTTGGTACCGATGAGCTCGTGAAAAATGGCATACCGGTGATCCCTGGGAACCTTAATCCGATAAGAGGGCTGGCGAAACTAGTTGAATACAGTGAATTTTATCGAAAAAATCTTGAAAATCAAGTTTCCAATAGTACAAAGAAAATAGAGAAACAAAACTTACAGGACATGCTGAAGCCCGGTACTGCTTTAAGTGAATCCGAAGCTAGTATGGTTTTGGAAAGATACAGGATTGCTACCACGAAGCGTGTTATAGCTGCAAATGAAAACGATGCAGTACAAATCGCTAACAGTATCGGTTATCCGGTTGTGTTAAAGGTCAATTCACCGGATATACCACATAAGACGGAAGCTGATGCCATTCGATTGAATGTAAAGACCGATCTTGAGGTCAGGAAAGCTTTTACAGATATTAAGCGGAATGCACTAAATTATAAACCTGAAGCTACAATAAACGGCATTTCCGTTCAGGAAATGTTACCTGATGGAGTGGAAATCATTGTTGGTGCAAGTGATGATCCTGTATTTGGACCGGTTATCATGTTTGGTCTAGGGGGAATATTCGTTGAGATCTACAAAGATATTTCGTTTAGAATTGCTCCACTGTCAAGGCAAGATGCACTTGAAATGATTGAAGAAATCAAGGGCAAGGACATTTTAATGGGAGCACGCGGGAAAGCACCGGTTGATATTGAAGCCATCATTGATGTGTTATTAAAGGTTTCCTCTATAGTTACAGATTATAAACATTCCATTGACGAATTGGATATTAATCCATTGCTGGTCTATGAAAATGGAATCAAGGCCGCTGATGCCATGATTGTTGTAAAAAATAATGTGGATGATAATACCGTTATTAGGGGGTAGAGAGCAAATGGAACTTGATCATTTGACCGGATTAACAGGAGCTGAATTTATATTTGAAGTCGAAAAGAGGCATATCCGCCAATTTGCTGAGGCAATTGGTGATTTTAATCCCTTATATGTGGATGAAGAATATGCTGCGAAAACTTCATATGGTGGCATTATAGCACCGCCAACCTTCCCGATTGCCATTGGTCAGGATAGCGGCGAAAGCCTTGACTTGGGCCTCGAACAAAAGAGAATGCTGCATGGTGAACAGGAGTTTATTTATTCCCGCCCCATTAGGCCAGGTGATAGATTGCATTGTCAGATGAAAGTATCAAATGTATACGAACGGGAAGGAAGAAAAGGAAAGATGCAGTTCTTGGTACTTGATACAGAAATGAAAGATGAGTCAGGTGAAATGGTGGTCATAAGCCGAACAAATATCATCTATCGGCCCATTAGGAGTGATCACGCTCCTGTCTGAAAAAACATGATGATATTTAATGGCATTAAAGTATCAATATCAAATTCCAGCAAACTGAAAACAGGAGGAATCAGGGATGTTGAACTATGAAAGTTTACATGAAGGTCAAAGACTTGAATCTCTCTTCAAGCCACCTGTAACCAAGGTACAACTTGTTAAATATGCCGGAGCTTCAGGGGATTTTAATCCATTACATACCGATGATGCATTCGCACAAGAGATTGGCATGCAGGGTGTGATTGCTCATGGAATGCTTGTAATGGGCTTTCTCGGTGAATATGTAATGAAACTGGCTGGTGATCAAGCTGTACCGGCAAATTTTAAAATGAGATTTGGTGCTGTAACCGTACCAGGAGATCGGATCACGTGTTCTGCTTTCGTTAAAAATTTGTATGAAGAAAGAGGTCAACGCTTTGTAAGGCTCTACGTTATTGCAGAAAAGGAACCAGAACAAGTTGTCGGTACAGGTGAAGTGGTTTTACGGATTAAATAAAGGTTACAAGTTATCAAATAGTAGGAGGGTTTATTATGGAAAGCATTAAAAATCGCTATGCCATTGTCGGTGTAGGGGAAAGTGAGCGTTCTAAGAATTCCGGTACAACCCCGTTACATTTGGCGTTGGACGCTGCTCGAGCTGCATTGAATGATGCTGGGCTTCAAGCGAAAGATATTGATGGGTTCATGAGCTATTCGGAAAACGATTCTTGTACATCTCATCAATTAGCAACATATTTAGGGGTCCGTCCCAAATATGTTAAGGATATTTTGGGCGGGGGAAGCAGTACCGAAATGCTGATAGCTGACGCTGTTGGATTAATCGAATCAGGTCAATTGAATACGGTGTTGATTTATCGTTCCATGAATGGACGCTCAGGCGTAAGGATGGGCGGAGGCGGATGGGATGTAAATATGCTTCAAACAGCCATAGAAGGCGGAAGCTTCATCATTCCTTACGGTGCTGGCAGTCCGGCTCAGTGGTTCGGACTTTTTGCGACGCGACATATGCATGAAACCGGGCTGACAGAGGAACATCTTGGGCATGTCTGTTTAGCTTTTTACGAACATGCTCAAAGGAATCCTAAAGCATACTTTTATGGTAAACCATTAACGATGGAGGAATATCTTAAAACGCCCTATTTAAGCTATCCATTTAAAAAACATGATTTCTGCCTGGAATCCGATGAAGCAAATGCAATCATTGTCACTTCAGCAGAACGTGCTGAAGGATGCAAGTCCAGACCGGTATACATCATGGGTTTATCTGCTAGGCAGTGTGTGTCCCATGCACATTATTGGAATGATTTAACCGAAGTGGCTGCTGACTATGTCGCGCCTGAAGTATATAAAATGGCTGGAGTGAAACCTGAAGATATTGACGTTGCATCCATATATGACTGTTATAGCTGGGTTGTACTTCGGCAGTTGGAGGCTTATGGATTTGCACCGCGCGGAGAGGTCGGTGACTTTGTAGCCGAAGGAAACTTGCGGATCGGCGGGAAATTACCTTCGAATACAGCAGGAGGAATGCTATCGGAAGGATATACACATGGAATGAATAACGTATTGGAAATCGTACGTCAAATTCGTCACGAATACAAAGGAACCGATCGGCAAGTGGAAAATTGTGAAATCGGAATCTGTACTGGCTGGGCTGGACCGGATATGGCCGGTGCCATGATTTTAAGAAATTAGGAGGGAACAAAATGGAATACCAAAAACCTATTCCGCTAAAAACACAGGATAATAGTCCATATTGGGATGGCGCAGATCGTCATGAACTGATTCTTCAAAAATGCAATTGCTGTCATCAATATTCCCATCCTCCCGGTCCGAGCTGTGCAAAATGTGGCAGTTCGGAACTTAGCTGGGAAAGCCAAGGCAGCGATATTAACGGTAAAGTCTATTCATATATCGTTTCCTATCGGCCCTTCTTACCTGGATTCCAGGATGATTTACCGCTTGTAATTGCCATAGTCGAATTAGATACTCTGCCCCAGGTCAAGTTAATCGGAAATATTCTGCATTGTTCACCAGAAGATATTGAAATGGGTATGCCAGTTAAGATGGTTTGGAAGGAAATTACGGATGAACGGTCACTGCCGCAATGGATTCAGTCATAGAAGTGTAATTTGCAAGCATTAAAGGAGGAAGATATCTATGGATTTTTCGTTTACAACCAAGGAAGAAGAATTCCGTCTTGAATTGAGAGCGTGGCTTAAAGGAAATTTACCTGAAGGTTGGCATGAAGGAACCAGTAATGTTTCAAAAGATGAAAGAGAGTATGCCGTTTTCCTCAGGAATTGGCAAAGGAAATTATATGAAGGAGGCTGGGCAGCGATTGCCTGGCCAAAAAAATATGGCGGACGAGAAGCGACGTTGATGGAGGAAATAGTTTATCAACAGGAAATGGTTAGAGTAAAGGCTCCGGCGCTTGTGAATTATGTAGGCATCCATATGGTGGGACCCACTCTAATGCAGATTGGAACGGACGAACAAAAAGCAAAATATATCCAAAAAATTCTCACAGGGGAGGAAGTATGGTGTCAAGGATATTCCGAACCGAATGCTGGATCCGATTTATCCGCCATTCAAACAAGCGCCGTAAAGGACGGAGATCGGTGGATCATTAATGGTCAGAAGGTTTGGACAAGCTTTGGCCACTTAGCTGATCGATGCTTTTTACTGGCTCGGACGAATCGTTTTGATAAAAAGCATAAAGGGATAACGGTTTTCCTATTGGATATGAATCAGCCGGGGGTGGAAACAAGGCCCATCATTCAAATGGATGGTCAGCATGATTTTAATGAAGTCTATCTGAATGATGCGATTGCATACGATGCTGAAATAGTTGGGGAGGTAGATGAAGGCTGGAAAGTTACGATTGCATTGCTTATGCATGAAAGAACGGGAATCGGAGCACAAGTTTTTACATTGGAGCAACAATTTAATGAACTTGTAGGGTTAGCTAAAGAATTGAAGGAAGATGAAGAGCCATTGATGGACAATCCGCTTGTTCGTCATACAATGGTAGATTTATATACTCGCTCACGCGGTTCACTTTTGAACTATTATCGTAATTTAACTAAGACATTAAAAAATGGTCATCCTGGTGCAGAAGGTTCGATGGATAAATTGATGGTAAGTGAACTTACTAAAGAGCTGTTGTCCCAATCCATTTCATTACAAGGACATAAGGGTATTCTGTGGAAAGAAGATGCAATCACCTCCAACTCATATTGGCAGGATAATTATCTTTATTCTTTTGGACAAACAATTGGAGGTGGAACGAGCGAAATTCAAAAGAACACTATTGGGGAAAGAATTCTAGGTCTACCAAAAGATATGGGGCGTTAAGTTGAAAAGGGGGAATGAAGGTGGATTTTTCTTTAAATCAAGAACAAGAAATGTTCCGCGGATATGTCCGGAAATATTTAGATGGTGCCGGGCAAACAAAAACGGCCCGTGCATACATAGAGGGTGAAACTGGATCTCTAAGGGCCTTATTTTCGGGGCTTGCCGAATTAGGATGTACAAGCATTAATATATCGGAAGATTACGGGGGAATGGGCTTAGGTCACCTTGATTTAATACCTGTACTTGAAGAAACCGGCCGTTCTTTATTCCCGGGTTTATACTTAGAAACCAATGCACTAGCTGTGCCATTATTAGAGAAATTCGGTACTGAAGAACAAAAAGGTAGGTATTTAGCAGAAATTTCGGCTGGTACAAAAACATTCTCGCTAGCTTGGTTAGAACCAGGTGGGAGTTACGGTCCTTCTGGTATCAACCTGGAGGCAAAATCCCTAAACGGTCAGTTGATATTAAGCGGAGTGAAAACAATGGTTCCCGATGCTGAGTTGGCTGATCATTATATAGTGTTAGTCCGCACAGGCAAAGGTAACCGAAATGAAGGGATTACATTACTTATCGTCGATCGAAATGAAACGAATTTGACGCTTGAAAGCCAGAAAAACATTGACGAAACCCGACAATTGGCAGCATTGGCCTTCAATGATGTTGAAATTCCAATGGATCAGGTACTTGGATCGATGCATCAAGGGTGGGATGCCATCCAAGAAGGATTACTCTCTTTCAATGCGGCTCTCTCGGCAGTAATAGTCGGGTGTATGGAGAAAGTGGTGGAAATGGCAGCAGAGTATGCGAAGATTCGTGAACAGTTTGGTCAGCCGATAGGGAGATTCCAAGCGATTAAACATAGGATCGTCGATATGAAAATGGATCTCGAAACAGCCAGATCTTTAGCTTATTATGCTAACTGGGCATTGGAAAGCGGTGCAGAAGATCGAGTTCAAGCCATATCCTGTGCACGAATATTTGCCACGAAAGCATTCATACGTATTTCGTCAGACAATATTCAAATTCATGGTGGAATCGGGTTTACAGAGGAAATTGATTGTCACCTTTTTGTTAAGCGTGCAAGGTTCTATGAGAATTATTTAGGAAGCACTGAACAATATTACAAACAGGCCGCTACGGCATTAGGTTGGTAGAAAAGCAGAAGGGGTTACATTCATGTCTTACTAAGCCGAAGGGTGGAGATGAAGGTTGGAAATTTCATATAAAGTGAAAGAGTACAAGAATATGATTAATGGCGATCTGGTTCCCGCTTCTTCCGGGAAGCGGATTGAGAGCTACGATCCGTCAACAGGCAGGGTTTGGGCAACCATTCCTTGCAGTATGGCTCAAGATGCTGAAGCGGCGGTAGAAGCAGCCCGGAGCGCTTTTGCCGATTGGTCTTCGAGACCAGCTATGGACCGGGCTGCTTACCTGAGGAAAATAGGTGACTTGGTCGTAAAGCATGGTGAAGAGCTAGCTGAGTTGGAATCGAGAGACAATGGTTGGGTGATCTGGGAAACGAGCCACGGCCTCATTCCCAGTTTAGCAAGCCTTTGGTATGATGCAGCAGGTGCTACAGCTATTGGAAGTAAGGGAGATACCGTCCAATTGGGACCTTCAAGTGTAGGTTATTCATTGAGGGAACCTCTAGGGGTAGTAGTAGGAATCCTTCCATGGAACTCACCGCTTTTCACTTTTACCATTAAAGCGGCTTATGCGATTGCGGCAGGAAATGCTGTCATTATCAAACCATCTGAATTGGCTTCTGTCGCTTCATTACGATACGGAGACCTGATTAATGAAATCCTCCCGCCAGGAATCCTCAATGTCGTATCAGGAACTGGAGCGGAAGTGGGAGATACTCTAGTAAGCCATCCAGATGTGAACAAAATCAGTCTGACCGGTTCTGGAGGAACGGCAAGGGCGATAGCACAATCGACCGCACGAAATCCTAAGCCCATGATTTTGGAACTTGGCGGGAAATCGCCAAACATAGTCTTTGCGGATGCAAACCTTGAAAAAGCAGCACAAGGGGTGACAAACTTTGGGATATTTAGCGGCAACGCAGGCCAACTATGTGTAGGCGGATCGAGGATTCTAATTCAAAGGTCCATATTCGATGAAATGATCATTAGGATGAAAGAAGTGATGGAACAGCAAATTCAACTGGGTGATCCAATGAATCCAGCCATTTCAATGGGACCGATCGCTAACGCTGCTCAATATGAAAAAGTCCTCTCATATATAGAATTAGGCCAAAAGGAAGGAGGGGAAATCATCATCGGTGGCCGTCATGGAGGTGTAAGCCTATTACCTGATGAACCCAAATTAGCTGACGGCTATTGGGTTGAGCCAACATTGATCAAGGTCAATAGTAATTCTCTCCGTATCTGTCAAGAAGAAATCTTCGGTCCGGTAGCGACCGTTATCCCCTTTGATACGGAAGAGGAAGCCATTACCATAGCCAATGACAGTGATTTTGGTTTAGGAGCTGGAGTATGGACTTCGAATTTGGATCGGGCACACCGTATGGTCCGCAAACTGGAATCGGGTAATGTGTGGGTGAACTTGTTTCGCAGGGTGGGGCCTGAACTCCCATTTGGAGGCCAAAAAAGCAGTGGATTTGGAACGGATACCATTCTTGAATATACCCGTGAAAAGACCGTTTATATGGAAATAGGATGATTTCTTATGAGATTAGCAGGGAATTTGCTGTAAATAGTGGACTGGGGGTTCTGTAAATGGCACAAGATTCTAAAGGCATTTTTTATGGATGGTATGTAGTGTTGTGTGGCTTTTTCATCATGTTCGCCGGTTTCTCGATAATAAATTCCCTGCACAGTTTGTTCATGGTCCCGGTTACAGAGGATTTAGGAATAAGCAGAACCACTTTTTCCATTGCACTTTCCATTGCTGGCCTTGGAGTGGCCGTTGCTTCTCCGATCATGGGTAAATTACTCACTAAAGGGAATATGAAATTGATCATGTCAATTTGCGTAGTAATGGCCGGAGCAGGATTCATGTCATACTCGCTTGCAAACTCAGCTGTATATTTTAGTATCATTGGCTTTGTAATTGGCATCTGTGTTGCAGGCTTTTCCAATATTCCCATATCAATCATGTTAACCAATTGGTTTTATGAGAAAAAAGGGAAGGCCATGGGTTTGGCATTTGCGGGATCTGGAATTGGGGCAGCGGTACTCAGTCCGATCATTACAAAATTAATCTCAAATTATGGTTGGAGAACGGCCTACGTAATAGCAGGGATACTGATAATTGTCTTAACATTACCCTTGGTTCTTCTATTTGCAAAGAAAAGTCCCGCAGAAAAGGGCCTTGTTCCATTGGGCTCTGACAAAATGGAAATGGCCGAAACTAATGTGGAATCTGAACAGAATGGCTTAACGATGGGGGAAGCAAAGAAGACAGCAATGTTTTGGATTTTCGTACTTGGAATCGTTTGTTTTGCATTAGTCGCTGGCGGGGTGCAAATGCATATCCCGGCATACTTGATCGATATAGGGCATCCAGCCATATTTGCTGGCACCATTTTTGGAATACTATCTTTGGCAAATACGGTTGGGAAATTGATTTTAGGAGCTGTTTTGGATAAGTACGGTACGGCAGGCGGCGCCATTTATGTAGGCGCCTGCATGACGATTGCTATGGCAGCGCTATTGTTAGCGAAGACACAGGCATTCGCATTCTTATTCGCCATCGCCTTTGGCTTTAGCATTGTGATATCCACTCTTGGGCCTCCCTTCATGACAAATGATATCTTTGGAAAGAAGGACTTCGGCTCCATCTTTGGCATAGTGCAAGTTTTTTTTGTGGCGGCAGGCTCATTGGGTGTGATCGTTTCGGGTGTAATCTATGATTTGACAGAAAGTTACCGTGCAGCATGGATCTTCTTTCTTTGTTTATTCATCTTCAGTATGGTTTGTGTACTAGCGGCAAATAGCATGAAAAAAAAGACGATCAGAAGAATCAAAAATATTTCCGACCAAAAAATTGGATAATTTGACAGGGCTAAAAGTCATATGGAAGGGTTTGTTTTCCATTAAACAAAACAGGATAAAGAGCGGCAGGCTGGATTGCTGCTCTTTACCTTACTGTTAAACTATATGATTGTTTTAAAATTTTTCACTCCATTCCTCATCTTCAAGCGGCACACCATTAGTACTGATATATTCTACAATCATGTTTCCATGTTTAAGGACTCTATCGTTTTTTAAGGCATTGATGACTGCGGTAAAACGGTCTTCATCTGCGTCCTGTTTCTTACGTGAAAGGGTAATCCGTATGGTTGGGGAAACATCATAATCTATATAGCTGGCCGGTATATTCGGATCAATCTTCAATTCTTTCCCGACACCCTCATCAAACACCAAGAGTAATTGATTATAATCGCCTATTTCTTCTTGAATCTCCTCCCAATCTTCATTCTCTGTAATATCTCCCAGTTCCTTGGATATCAACACGTCACCTAGTTCTTTTTCAACATAAGGCCGGATTTCTTTTTCTGCATCATCTTGCCATTTTTCAGATAGGAATGTATCCTCCATTTCCCCTGTTTCATCATTGAAGAAAACTAGAAATTGAGTCCCATATTTTTCATGTTTCACTTTAGCTGCGTATTCAAAATGGCCCCAGTTTCCCATATTATCGTATAAGACATCATATATTTCGGTTCCTTCATCAAAAGTTTTCTCTAAATATCGTTCAGCTTGATCCCGGACTTTCTTTTCTTCATCAGGATCTGCTTTCATACTTTGTGTGAATGAAAACATAAGAAGCATCACACCGGACAAGATGATTAAAAAAACACCTAGTAAAGCCAGTAAAATCTTTTTTGTTTTACTCAAGGAACACCCTCCTGTTATCTCTGCTATTTCTCAATAATTCCCATATTATTCTAACATTTTTACCGCTTATTTTACTATGCGAAATCTAAATTACCTTACCTCCAAAATATCGGGATACTTTGTTACAATATTTAAATGGTTAATACCCAAAGGGGGAGATCAACTTGGAAACCTATCAAAGAAAAATGAATCATAATCGGGATGAATACAGAAAGTTGCGTTGGAAACAGCATCGTCTACAAGTTACAGGTTTATTCGATGCCGTATTTTCGAAAAAAGCGTTCGTTGATAAAGTGGCTATCGTTGGTGCAGGCAATTGCGATGATTTGGATTTAGAATATCTGGCAACTAAGTGCAACTCCATATATCTATTTGATATTGATATGGAAAGTATGGAAAAGGGTACGGCGAATTTGCCTGAACGTACCCGTGAGAAAATTCAACTTGTTGCAATCGATGTAACAGGCCTCGATAAAGTGGATTTTGATCGCCACCTATCTTCCATGCTGAATCGTGGTGAAACGGCAAAGGGAATTATTCAATATTTAAAGGATACCGAGAATCGGTTAGGTCAGCTTTCTGAAAGGGTTTTTGCTAATTATTATAATGATTTTGATATCGTGGCAACTTCCGCCATTTATACCCAACTATTTTATAATTGGGCCAAGGAACTGCTTTCTGATCATGCAAACCACTATCAGAATAAAGACGCAGAAGAGCTGAAAAATGGAATTTTAGATTTAAGGGATGAAATCGTTCGTACAATGAATCACTCTATATCTAAATGTGCCAAGCAAAAAGGATTCTGTATTACATGGTCTGATATCTTAAAAATCGAACCTGAGTATATGGATACCATTAATGAAGGGCTGAATGCCATCTTTGCATTGGCCTCGAACGTGGGATACGGGGCAGCATTGATAGGGGTAAAAACGTTTATTGAAAAAGTGGAAAAAAGTGAATTAAGCCTTCGATACTGGACATGGGATTTTAATGCTAACAAACAGTATTTGACCATTGGCATTATCGGGAGATTGAATGGGTTGTAAATTGAAAAATGGAGGGATAGATAGGCATATCAGCAGCTATCTATCCTTTTTTTTGTCCTTTAGGCGACTGGGCCAGCAAACCATTGGAAATAAGACATAATTATATAAAAGGTATAAAAAAACAATTGAATTTTTGACTATTTGTCTAATGATTTCACTAACTGGTGTGGATATAATGAATCTATTAAAAACAGAATATTCCGATATGTGAAAGTGGAAGGCAGTAAATGATGATGAAGTGGTAATGAGTATGACCAATAAGGAAGGGGTGTGTTGTTTGAAAGCAGATATTGTGTTCATAAATGGCGAGGTCATAACCGTAAATCAAAAAAATGAAGTAGCAGAAGCCCTTGCTATTAAAGGTGATCGTATCTTGGCAGTCGGAACGAATCAGGAAATCAAGGTATTTATCGGTGATGAAACAAATGTGATTGATTTGCAGGGAAAGTCATTACTACCTGGATTTATAGATTCTCATATTCATCTTATATTGTACGGTGTCAATCAATTGGCAGTAAGTTGTAAAGCTGAGCATATCAAATCGGTAGAAGATCTGTTAGTCGATCTGAAGAAGCAAGCTTCGACAATCCCTAAAGGTGAATGGATTCGTGCCTGGGGCTTCAATGAGACTGCTGTGAAAGAAAAACGTTATCCTACAATAGCGGAATTGGATGCTATTTCAACGGACCATCCCATTATTGTAACCCGTACATGCAGCCATATTAGTGTGGTGAATAGCAGGGCGTTAGAGATTGCCGGAATAGATGAGAACTCAGAGAATCCAACTGGAGGGATCATAGAAAAGGATAGGAAGGGAAGAATTACAGGCAAACTCATTGAAACAGCAAATATGATAATGGCCGACAGAGCAAGTTATTCTGAGAGTGAACTGTTGAAAGCAGTGAAAATAGCATCTGAGCATTTCATAGCAGCAGGCATAACAAGCATTCATGAAGCAGGTGCCCATGGTCCTGAAAGTTTCCGTTTAATGCAGCAGGCCATAAAAAATAAGGATATTCGTGTCCGAATCTATGCGATGGTCGGTTCATTGAATAATTCCCATGAATTTGTAAATAAAATGGTGGATTCGGGAGTCATAACCGGAACTGGGGACGAAAGATTCAAAATCGGACCAGCTAAATTGTTTACGGATGGCAGCAGTACCGGACCGACAATTGCTACCCGTAAGCCCTATTCGAGTGATCCAGGTTATTCCGGAATTCTTTATTATAAAGAAGAGGAAATCTATCAAGTATTAGGTCAAGCACATAAAAAAGGCTATCAGATCACAGTCCATGCCCAAGGAGACAAAGCGATAGAGATGTATTTAAATTGCGTGGAAAAGGCTTTGAATGAATCGCCAAGAAAAGATCATAGACATAGGATCGAGCATGCCGGAATATCTTCTCCAGATTTACAAATGAGGATGAAAGAACTTGAAATCATCCCAATCCCCAACCCCCCATTTCCTTATGAATTCGGTGATATATATATTGAACATTACGGTAATAGGGTCAACCACATGTACGCCGCCCGTGATTTTATTGATAATGGAATCTTGGCCGCAGGCGGTTCCGATGCTCCGGTTACTGATCACGACCCTTTATTAGGCATACACGTTGCAGTTAATAGAACAAGCAGGTCAGGTACGAAAATAGGTACGGTTCAATCGATTAGCGTATTGGAAGCCATTAAACTATACACTTGGAATGGCGCGTTTGCGAGTTTCGATGAAGATGTCAAAGGCAGCCTGGAGGCAGGTAAGCTGGCCGATCTAGTAGTATTGAATGATAGTATATTGAAAGTGGATTCCCAAAATATCAAGGATTTGAAAGTTGAATCAACGATTCTGAATGGGGAGATTCTTTATCATAGGGAAACATTGGTAGAAATATAATCTAGCGTAACTACTCTAAAACAACAAGACCTTCACTTTCATTTTTTTGGCTTAAGCGAACGTAAGTGGGATTTAGCAAGTTATTAAAAAAGGGGGATATACGCTATGAAAAAGCAAAAATTATTAATTAATGGTGAGAGGCTGAGTCGAACGCTTGAGAAATTTGCTGATTTTGGACGAACAGAAAACAACGGAGTCACAAGGCTATCCCTTTCCGAAGAAGATCGATTAGTCCGTGATTACTTTTGCGCTTGCTGTAAAGAATTGGGTATGACAATTAAGGTTGATGATATGGGGAATATTTACGCTACTTTGGCGGGACTTGAAAATAAACCTCCTATTGTAATGGGATCACATATGGATACAGTAAAAAAAGGCGGTCGGTTTGATGGTATCTTGGGTGTAGCTGCTGGCTTGGAAGTCGTTCGGACTCTGGTCGAAAATAATATCCAACCTAAAATTCCGGTAATGATCGTCAATTTTACGAACGAAGAGGGAGCCAGATTCGAGCCTTCCATGATGTCGTCGGGAGTTCTTTCAGGTAAATTCGAAAAATCCATCATGCTGCAAAAGACGGATAGTGAAGGAACCACTTTCAAGAGTGCTTTGAATGCCATTGGATATGCAGGGGATATAGAGTCTCGTTTAAAAGAAGCGACTGCATTTCTAGAGTTGCATATTGAACAAGGGCCCATTCTTGAACGTGAATCTCTCACGATCGGTGTCGTTGAATGTGTCCTTGGTATGGTGTGCTATGAGATAGAAGTTACAGGCGAATCCGATCATGCAGGAACCACCCCAATGAATATGAGAAAAGATGCTTTCTTCACTGCGAATAGCTTGATTATGGAGGCTCGTCAGAAGCTAGGCATGCTTGATGACGATTTGGTTTTCACGATGGGCAGGGTGAATGTGTTTCCCAATATCCATACGGTGATCCCTAATAAAGTGGTTTTTTCGCTAGAGGCAAGACATAAGGATTCCAAAGTCATCGAAAAGGTGGAGGAAGTCATTAAAAGCCTTATAACTACAGGTTCAGAAGACGGCTGCGACATCCAAGCGAAAAAATTGTGGGACAGGGATACCGTTTGGTTCGACAAATCCATTTGCAATTTGCTTGAGCAATCGACCAATTATCTAGACCTACCCTATAAAAGAATGGTAAGCGGTGCAGGACATGATGCACAGTTTATAGCTAGTTATATACCTACTGCCATGGTTTTCGTTCCAAGCATCAACGGTAAAAGTCATTGTGAAGAGGAACTTACTAGTTGGGAAGATTGTGAAAAAGGCGTCAATGTAATACTGGAAACGGTCCTGGCCATCCAGTCATCTTAAGACGAAAATATGGTCGATTGTAAGCAGGTAATGAAAGTAAACAAAGGGTGCTTCAAACCATCAGTTCAGTATGAAAGTCAGCTTGACTGATGGTGATGCATCCGTGTAAGGAACCTAAATGGGGGAGGGTATAATTTGGATGCTATTAAGCTATTGCTTTTTGTTCCGTTTATAGGGTTTTTAGGTTTATTGCCCTACGCAAATAAAATAGAACCGTACATATTGGGGATGCCTTTTTTGTTATTTTGGGTTGCATTTTGGATGGTGATGGCATCGATTATCTTAATGATTGTCTATAAGTTCGATCCTGATAATAAAGGGAGTGATTCTGAATGAATATCTCATTACTCATCATTTCCATCTTCTTGGTTCTAGCACTTTATTTAGGGATAAAAGCAAGAAAAGGAAAGGATATGGACATGGAGCAATTTGCCGTAGGAGGCAGGGGCTTCGGTACATTCTTCATTTTTCTGCTGATAGCAGGTGAAATTTATACAACTTTTACATTCCTGGGCGGAAGTGGGTGGGCTTACTCGAAAGGTGCCGCTGCTTATTATGTTCCCGCCTATATATTCTTAGCCTACGTCCTATCATATTGGCTCGTTCCTAAAATATGGAGATATTCAAAACGTCATTCCATTATCTCTCAGCCAGAGTATTTTGCGGCTAAATATAAAAGCAGGTCAATGGGAATGATCGTTGCTGTGTTGGGAAGCTTAGCCCTCGTGCCGTACATAGTCATACAGCTCAAAGGATTAGGTATCATTGTTTCCGAAGCGTCTTACGGAGCAATTTCACCAGTTGCTGCAAGTGTCATCGGTGCTGTAGTTGTAACTACCTATGTGATGATCTCAGGCATTCATGGTTCAGCATGGACAGCCATACTGAAAGATTTCATGATTTTGGTTGTCGTTATCTTTTTAGGGATTTACATTCCATTTCATTATTTCGGAGGCATACAGCCAATGTTCGAGACCGTGCAGGCTGCTAAACCGGAAATGTTGGTTTTGGCAGATCAGGGATTGAGTCAGTCCTGGTTTGTGTCCACCGTTTTGCTGAATGCACTAGGATTTTATTTGCTGCCACAAACATTCATGGTCGTTTTATCGTCTAATGGAGAAAGAACCCTTCGCAAAAATGCGATTGCTTTACCGTTATACACATTGTTATTGCTTTTCGTTTTTTTCATTGGGTTTACAGCCATCATGGAAATCCCGGGTTTGCAAGGAGCTGATGGGGATCTCTCACTTTTAAGGCTGGCGATCCAAACATTCGATCCATGGGTGATTGGGGTTATCGGAGCTGCAGGTTTATTGACGGCACTTGTACCGGCTTCAGTCATGCTAATGGCTGCATCGGTAGGTCTGACAAATAGCTTTTATAAAGTTCTGGTTCCCGCTGCAACTGAAACACATCAATTGATTGTCTCAAGAATCATTATTATTGGTATCTCAATCATTGCTTTAATTGTAACGGTAACGGGCGGCGAGGCTTTGGCCATCTTGAATATCATGTCATACAGTTTAATTACCCAACTGGCACCTTCCTTGTTTTGCAGCTTGCCAAAAACAAATATTATCAATAAGTATGGTGCAATGGCAGGAATATTGGCAGGCGTCCTGATTGTTTTATATGCGACAATTGCAGATGTGAAGGTTGCTACATTCCTGCCGGATACCCCACATGTAATTAATGATATCAGTACAGGCGTCATAGCTTTATTGATTAATATACTAGTAACATTCATTGTAAGTGCACTGACTAAACATATCTCTATGCAACAGACCGAAATGAATGATCTGGATAAGATATCCTGATTTCTTTTAAACAAGACTAATCGAAGTACGGATAAAAGCATGATTTGGGAGGGCTTTTGTGAAAATTAAAATAACGGCTTGTCAATTTCGTGTAGAAAAGGTGTCAACCTTCAATGAATTTCAGGAACAAGTAGAAGAGTTGATTACCCAAGTTCCCGAAAACTCGGATTATATCATTTTTCCTGAACTGTTAACCATAGGGTTATCAGCGGCCTTTGGAGAACAGGATGCTTCGTCCCTTACCAGGATTGATGAATATACCAATCAATACAAAGATCTTTTCAGGTCACTCTCAAGAAAAAGAAAACAGGTCATCATTGCCGGCACGCATCTGGAACGACGCGAAAAGGAATACTTCAATATTGCATACATTTTTGATAAAGACGGATCAGTCGGTGAGCATAAAAAAACTCATATCTTTCCCGCTGAAGCAAATTGGCATACTTCTGAAGGTGATGATTTGGAAGTTTATTCCGTGGGTCCGGTTAAGATAGGGATAGCGGTATGTTATGAAGCGGAGATACCTGAAATTTCAAGGATTTTATCAGTGAATGGGGCCGACATCATTTTTTGCCCATCATACACATTTACAGAGGCTGGTTTTTGGCGAGTTCGCCATTGCGCTCATGCGCGTGCAATCGAGAATCAGGTATATTTTGTTCATTGCCCCACTGTTGGAGAACCAGGGGCACCCCTGCCGAACGGGTATGGCAGCGCCAGTATTCTTAGCCCCTGTGATAGCGCTTGGCCAGCAAATGGAATAGTAGCCGAGGCGGTAATGAATGAACATACGATCATAACCGGTACAGTCGATATGGACGAGCTTTATGAGAATCGAAAAAGTGGTGCAGCAACCACTTTCGAGGATCGCAATCGCCGAAAAGAGTTGTATGCGAAATATAAGCCGTATGAAGGGCTGAAATGATCTGTTGGATCCCGAACCATAGCCCGAATAATGATTGTGAAGGCCGAATTAATCCATGAACGGCCGAATAAAGTGCGGGGGAAGTCGAATCATGACCCTATTGCGCAGGAATCGGTAATTGACTTAATATACAAAATATATTGTCAAATGCTGGCTATATATATTAGAATATATGTAACCATTTCATATTGTAATAATATAGATAGTCACCCTATTTATACCTGTTATGATGTCTGTAATGGCAGGAGGCACAATAAGTATGTTTCAGCAGAATACAGTATATATAGTCGGCGAATCGAAGGCGGCGTCCAATAATCCAATTACACAGCAATTCAACTGCTTTTTTATCGGGTTCGTCATTGATCGAGAAACGCATGAAATAGTGGATGCGGAATGCTCGACCACGATATCGATTACATCACGCTTCATTCATTCCATGTTAGTTGGTAAATCCATTCTTAGGCCCGATGAATTGGAGAAAGAAATTGAGCAACGGTACTTTGGTTCATCTCAGAAAGCACTGACCGTCGCCCTAAGAAATGCCAGCATTAAATATCAGCAACTTTATAAGTTATAGCTGCTTCTTTTGTCAATCGCAATTGAAATCCAGCTGTTAAAGAGTGTGTAGGCGCTCTTTGGCAGCTGGATTTTTTTATGTAGGGCCATGAAGACTTCATTGGCGGGTTTGAATAGATTTTATTATCATGAAATCCCCTAAATCCCTAAATATAAGGAGGTATGGAATATGATTCAAGATGGTGTGATGTTTGTCTGTTTTTTATTGGCATTTACTGCCGTGATTGCCGTAGCGGAAAAAAAGATTGGAGGAAAGTTCTTCAAGTATGTTCCTGGGATTGTCCTTATTTATATTGGAGCGGCTCTGATGAAAACATTTGGGGTCTTTTCAGATAGTGAGTCAGTCGAAAGTGCATATAGCACCATACGAGGACTCCTGCTGCCAGCCATGTTGATGCTGATGCTTTTGCAATGCGATATGCGGAAAATAATCAGACTTGGCCCAAAGATGCTGTTAACATTTTTTGCAGCTTCATTCAGCATTATTGGAGGGTTCACACTTACTTACGTTTTAATGAATGGCTTTTATGCGGAAGGAACTTGGAAGGCATTCTCGGCTTTGAGCGCAAGCTGGACAGGGGGATCTGCCAATATGGTGATCTTGCAAGGCATACTCGATGTGCCTGAAAATATTTTTGGCTATGCGTTGATCATGGATACAGTCAATTATTCCATTTGGGTCATGTTCTTGTTTTGGCTGGTGCCTCTTGCTGGAAAATTCAACATTTGGACTAAAGCGGATACATCTTTCATTGATCAAATGACTTCCGAGCTTGAAGCCGGTGAAACCGCCAACGCGGAATTTGGATTCGTGGAATTGATCGGTTTCTTGGCGCTGGCATTAATTGTTTCAGCAGGGGCAACAAAAATTGGGGAGAGACTGCCGGTACTCGGTGCCGCTGTGAATGGAACCACTTGGACGATCATCATCGCTTCTACCTTAGGTTTAATTCTGGCTGTCACAAAGGTTGGACGTATTGCCGGTTCTATGGAAATTTCCAAAGTCATGCTTTATATAGTCATTGGATTAATTGCTTCCCATGCCGATTTTTCACAGCTGTTTCAAGCACCTGTATATATTTTATCCGGATTTATGATTCTATTCTTTCATGGATTGATCATGGTCATTTTGGCCAAGATCTTTAAATTGGATCTATTTACAATGGGAGTTGCCTCATTGGCCAATATAGGGGGTGTGGCATCAGCTCCTATATTGGCAGGTTCTTTCAACCGGGCGCTAATACCGGTCGGGATATTGATGGCTGTACTGGGCAGTCTTCTGGGCACCTATTTTGGAATTCTTACATCATATATACTCTCAAGCTTTTAAGGAAGGGTTGTTAATATGAAGATAGAAAGATTACAAGTATCAGTGGAAACCTTGCCGCTTGTCAAGCCATTCAAGACTGCATTACGTACAGCAATGGAAATTGAAAATATCATGGTTTCCGTAAAGTTGGAGGATGGGACGGAAGGTTTGGGGGCTGCAGCCCCTACGGTTGCCATCACAGGTGACTCTACAAAAGGAATCATGACGGTCATTGAAGAAGTGATCACACCACATCTAATTGGGCACGACATCGAGAATATCAATGCATTGTCTCAGCTTATCCAACGATCCTGTGTAGGTAACACAAGTGCAAAAGCGGCTGTTGAAATCGCTATGTACGACGCAGTCAGCAAACGATGGCAACTCCCTTTATATCAATATCTTGGCGGTAAATCGAACGTCCTTAAAAATGATATGACAATCAGCGTTGGAGAACCCGAAGAAATGGCAAAGGCGGCATTGTCCCTCATTGATGGCGGGTTTTCTACGATGAAGATAAAACTGGGGAAAGATTGGGAGAGTGATGTGGAGCGGGTTGCCTGCATTCGTGCTGCTGTTGGCGACCAGGTTATGATCAGGATTGATGCAAATCAAGGGTGGACAACAAAACAAGCGATTTCCATTATTCATGAACTCGAAGAAAGAAAGCTGAATGTTGATTTAGTGGAACAACCCGTCAAAGCCCATGATATCGAAGGGTTGAAAGAAATAAAGAGGTCTGTCCAAGTGCCGATCATGGCCGATGAAAGTTTGTTTTCACCTCGTGACGCCATGAAACTCCTTAATGAACATGCTGTTGATCTCCTTAATATCAAATTAATGAAAACAGGCGGAATTAGACGTGCACTCCAAATTGCCGATATGGCAGAAGCAGCCGGGGTGGAATGCATGATCGGGAGTATGATGGAATCATCCGTGAGTGTAGCGGCCGCGGCTCATCTGGCAACCGCCCACCCAAATATAACGAAGATTGATTTAGATGCCCCATTATGGATTAAGAATGAGCCATATGTAGGCATTCAATTTATGAAAGATCAACTTCTAATTTCCGATAAACCTGGACTGGGAGTCAAGAGGAAATCCTCTTTTTCTCAATAAAAACAAATTCGAAAGGGTGATTATTTTGAAAAGGTTAACCGTTTTTGTGCTGTCTTTATTTGCTATTGGTATTTTAGTATTCAGTCCTAATGAAGCTAGTTCAAGAGAGAAGGAGAGAATTGCCTATGTTGATGTAAGCGTGGCCACTCTTTGGACTGAGCCGGGATTACTAAGGGAAATCGATGCTCCTTCTGCATCGAATCCCGTTGATATGAATGCATGGATCGGCTCGATGAAATATGAAGACAAGCTATGGCTTGTTGGTAACCTGGAAACACAAGCAGTATACGGTTCTAAAGTGACGATTTTAGAAGAACGGGGTGAATGGGTGAAAGTAGCCGTTGCCAATCAACCAACGCCTCGCAATGATATTGGTTATCCAGGATGGATGCCAAAGGCACAATTAAAAGACGGAAATTCTTTTGAGAAGCAATTTAAACGAGGATATGCCCTTGTAAATGCCCCAAAGACTTGGCTTTATTCGGATTCGAAACTTCGGTCCAAATTCATGGAGGTCAGCTTCGATACCCGCCTCCCGTTATTGCAGGTGAAAAAAGATAAAGTGAAGGTGATGACACCGAGTAATGGAGCAAAATGGATAGAAAAGCAGGACGTATCAGTCTATCAAAATGACAAACAAATAGCTGCTCCAACCGGAAATGACATCGTTGAATCAGGAAAAGGATTTTTAGGGCTTCCTTACCTATGGGCTGGAATGTCCGGTTTTGGATTTGACTGTTCGGGATTTACCTATACAATGTACCATGCTAATGGAATAACGATCCCAAGGGACTCTTCCGTTCAGGCGCAACATGGCAAAAAGGTAGAACAAGAAAATCTTCAACCAGGTGACTTACTATTTTTTGCCTATGAAAAAGGGAAAGGGAGGGTCCATCATGTCGGAATGTATATTGGTGACGGCAAAATGATCCATTCGCCTAACAGCTCAACACATGTAAGGATAGATGAAATAAAAACATCGGGATACGGGGAGGAATATGCCGGAGCAAGAAGATATATCGATTGATGCTTAAAAAGCTTAAGAGCCCAATACTCTTAAGCTTTTTTCGTATTTAAACTTGCTTTTAACATCATTATATCGGATGACAAAACGCTGAATAATCGTTTTTCCAAAATAGAGGCATAGTTACATAAGTTTTTTTACTAGAATAGCAAACTAGAATCGTCTGCTTCCATAGACAGTTTACTTATACCACCAAGGAAAAATATGGTATAATTAACTACAGATTTTTCTTTATATTATAAATGTGAGGGGCTGCCAAAATGATCACTTTTCCAAAATCTGATGTTGAACAATTTTTACGAACTTTTTCCATTGCTGATTTTGCCGTAAGTCCAGATGAAAAACATCTGGTTTTCAGTACCAATTTGAGCGGCAAGTATAATTTATGGGGAATGGATTTGCCAAACTCCTTTCCTTATCCGCTTACATCCATTGATCAAAGCTGCCAAGCACTGATATATGATAAGAAGAGCCGGTTCATAATTGCTGGTTTCGATCAAGACGGTAATGAAAATACCCAGTTTTACGGGGTTCCTTTGAATGGCGGGACAATGAAGGGAATCGTTCATCATGAAAATACACGTAATTTCATGCCGAAATTATCGAATGACAGTAAAAAGCTCTATTACACGACATCCAGAGGAAATGCTTCCTTTCTAAATGCCTATTGTTTAGATTTAGAATCAGGACAGGAAAAGCTGGTATTGGAGGGGAAGGATGCAGCGACCTATTTATTTGGCTTTAGCCCTGATGAAGAAACCTTACTTTACTATAAACACTTTTCCAATACAAATACCCTACTCTATGCAAAAAATGGGAACGAAGATATCCTGCTCACTCCGCCCACTGAGAAACAGCACACAGTGAGTGATGGTGTTTTTGTTTCAGATTCGATGATATATTTATTGACTGATTATGATTCGGACTTTACCTATATGGCTTCATACAACCTTGAAACAAATAAATTCTGTAAAATTAAAGAATTGGAGAATGAGAGTTTTACTGCCATTAATTATAGTAAAGAGAATCAACTTTTATATATAACCAGCCAAAAGGGTGTAGAGGATCAATTATATGAATTCAATCTGCAAAATGAAAATTGGAGAAACATCCCCGTACCATGCAGCGTCATTAATAAGCTTGAGGTTGCTGCATCAGGCACGCTTTACTTATTTGGCATGGGCGCAACAAAACCTCATAATATCTATAAAAATACAGGTGATAAGTGGGTATCATTAACTAAATATACTGTTCCTGGCGTCGATTCTGATGCATTGGTTGAACCCGACATCATTACATACACTTCCTTTGATGGCCTGGAGATCGAGTCGTTATTTTTTAGGGCAAAAAAGGAAAATGACAATGGTGAAATCATTTTTTGGCCTCATGGAGGACCTCAAGCGGCAGAACGGAAGTCCTTCAGAGCTTCATTTCAATTTTTCCTGAATCACGGTTACAGTATTTTTGCGCCAAACTTCCGCGGTTCCACTGGTTATGGTTTGGAATTCACGAAAATGGTAGAGGGAGATTGGGGAAATGGGCCACGACTTGATAATGTAGCCGGCCTTGATTGGCTAATAGACCAAGGACATGCACAAAAAGGTAACATCTTATTGATGGGGGGAAGCTTCGGAGGGTATATGGCACTTCTGCTCCACGGAAGACATGCAGATTATTTTAAGGCAGTTGTCGATATTTTCGGTCCATCCAACCTCTTCTCATTTATCAATTCCGTTCCAGAAGACTGGAAGGCAATCATGGATCAGTGGGTAGGAAATCCGGAAAAAGATAAAGAAAAACTAATCGAGTATTCGCCTATCACCTATTTAGAATCGATGATAAAGCCAATGCTCGTCATTCAAGGAGCAAACGATCCCCGTGTCGTCAAAGAGGAATCAGATCAAATCGTTCAAGCCTTGAAGGGTAAAGGAAGAGATGTCGATTATATGCTTCTGGAAGATGAGGGACATGGATTTTCCAAAAAAGAAAATGAAATTGCGGTCTACCAAAAAATACTTTCATTCTTAAAGCGATTCACAGCAGTAACAGAGAAGGTATAATCCGTACCTAAATACTTCATTTATTTGAATTATCAACCCTGCCACTCACGTTCAAGGTGATGAAGCAGGGTTTTTCATGTTGTAAAACTGGATGTTTATTTTATTCGGCGGTTTGGGGTGTAAGTAAATAAGGGATTTAAAATTCAGAATTCCCTGAATAAACTCTAGTCACCTAGTCATAAAGTGCTATATAATATACGGAAAACTATTTTTTTGTTAAACGGAGTTGATTCGCATTGCCACGGGAGTTATTGTTATACATACTCGTACTTATAATAGCAGGTGCTTCAAGCTTGTTTCTGTGTTTATTTGCACAGTTAAAGATCAAGGATGCACCTGGAGCAAAAGCCTATATTCTCGTGACATTATTGTCTTCCATCTTTACTTTTTCTTATGCTTTCGAACTTTCCAGTACATCGTTAGAACAAATCATATTCTGGTTAAGGGTCGAGTACTTGGCATTACCATTCATCCCAGTATTCCTTTTGTTGATGTGCATTGAATATGTAGGTCAGAGAATTAAGAAGGTCTGGCAATATGCACTCTTCATCATACCGTTCATCACCATTTTCATGCATTTTACAAATGACCTTCATCACTTATATTACAAATCAATGGAGTTGAGAAGCAATAGTCCTTTTCCAATTATTAAACTGGTGGGCGGCCCTTGGTTTTACGTACACTCCCTGTTTCTTTTTTTATGTGTGATGATAAGTATAATAATATTGCTAAAACAGGTGAAAAAATCTTCATTCAGATTCAGGATGCAAATATCAATGATGGTGGCAGGTCTTCTTATTCCTATAATAGCAAATTATTTTTATATAAATGGACTAAGCTCATATGGTATCGATCTTGGTCCTGTATCCATGAGTATCACGTTTATCTTTCATGGTGCGGCACTTTTGACTTTTCAAATGTTCAATGTAGCCCCGATCGCTCGGGAAACCGTCTTTGAAAGTATGAAAGAGGGAGTAATCGTTTTAAATCAACAGGGGTTGATTGTCGACTATAACCGTGGAATGCGCAAATTTTTGCCCATGTTGGATGAACATTCCATTGGTAAATCGATTACAAGTGTGCTAAATGGGAATCAACTTCTTAGGGGAATAATCGACCTTAAACAGGACAGTGACTTTAATTGCAGCATAAATGGTGATATGGTACATTACCATATTGGTTTTTCACCCGTGTTCAACAAAAACAACCTGTCTATCGGACAGATCATTACCTTCGCCGATGTAACTGAAAGAGTACTCATGCTGGAAAAGATGAAGCAACTTGCCAGCTTGGACGGATTAACCCAAATATTGAATAGAACATTTTTTATCAAAAAATCGGAAATTTTATTTGATGCTCTAAGCATGGAAGGCGGCAATGTTTCAGTCATCATGTTTGATATCGATCATTTCAAAAATGTAAATGATACTTTTGGACATGAAGCAGGGGATGCGGCTATAACGCTTGTAGCGAATATTGCAAAGGAAAACATTCGGGAAGGAGATTTGTTGGGGCGTTATGGCGGTGAAGAATTTATCATATGTTTGCCGAATACCGCTTTACCCGCTGCATATGAGTTGGCCGATATGATAAGGGAAAAGGTTTCTGAAAGTATTGCAGTGGTTAATGAAGAGATGATTTCCGTTACCTGCAGTTTCGGGGTGACTACTGCATTAATTGAAGCTGGTGACCGAAGCATTTCCATCAAAACATTGATGCCACGGGCCGACCAAGCCTTATATGCCGCAAAGAAGAATGGCCGAAATTGTGTACAGATCATCGTCTAAATAGGACCATCCCTTTAAACCTTGAACTTGTTCCAGGTTTTTATCATTGTGTTCAAGATTCCAGACACATATTAAGCTGCCTTATTCATGATGAATGCCCTATTTTTTACTTGCTCTGTATACTCTATAACCGAGGCTGTTTCCGTAAGATAAAATGAGGCGGTAATGTGCGTCCATGACTCGTTCCAAGGATCCATTCAAAGGCTGAATGGATCTATTTGATGCTGAAGAATTCATTAATTCCTCTAAGACGGTACTTGATTTCAAGATTTTTAAATCTGTAAATCCGTTTTGTTGGAAGGCCTTTAACCATTCGGATTGCGTCAATAATTCCCTTAAATTATAAAAGTTAATGATTTCTTTTTTTGAGACAGGATCAAGGCTGGTTTCCGCTGTCATATCAATGGTTAACAAAGTTCCTTCTAGTTTAAGGACCGAATGAAGAAATTATAAAAAACCTGAAAATTTTTCAGGTTTTTATTTTGTTCCCATCGGAATTCTACCAAGAAACTGGTAATAAATATGAATAGATGTACAACTAAGATAAAGCTTTGAGTTTTGAATGGATATGGCTTGTTTGCTAAGGTTAAAAAGACCGGGCAAGACGGAATCCTAGGTCGTCTATACAAAATGTCGGATGGCTGCGCCGGCGACATGAAGCTCCACAACCTCTAGCATCCTCAGCCCAGCTCCCCCCTCGAAAAATACGGTAGGTGCCGTACACTTGTTCATCATATAAGTCCCAGCACCATTCCCAAACATTCCCTAACATATCATGCAGCCCCCATGGATTCCGTTCCTTTGTTCCTACTTCATGGATCATGCCCCCTGAATTTTCGTTATACCAGGCAATCTCATTCAGCTCTCCGTATCTATAACCAGGAGTCCCGGCTTTACATGCATATTGCCACTCCGCTTCTGAAGGAAGTCGAAAACCGCTTGATTCCCAATCACAAACAATGTTTTCCCCATTTTTAGAATAACACTCTCCCAGTCCAGCTTTCTGTGAAAGCAGATTACAAAAAGAAATTGCATCATTCCAAGAGATATTCACAACAGGTTTTAGATCCCGATCAAAAGAATTAGGTGATTTATTTGTAATGGCATAGTAGAAATCCATAGTAACAGGATAACGTGCAAGAAGGAACGGTCTTATTTCAGCTTTCCATTTGCTTTTAATTCTATCGTCCCTTAATTCTATTTCGCCCCCTGGAATTTTCTCCATTGAATAGTCAATGTAACTCATTATTTCCTTTGACAATCTACCTTCCTCCTACCGACCTTAATTTAAAAGTTTCACCACTTCCAGAACTATTAAATCAATATAAATATAAGGTTGGTTTAAATTTGTATTAAAATGACCGTTTTTAAAGCGACTCAAAGACCCCATTAATTTGTTGGTGTGTGAGTAATCTGAAGGTATAGGATCAAGCTTAGGCTTCATTACGCCCCATTTAATTTATATTAATATGTTTGTAGGTTTAGGAATACAAATTATAAGTGAGTTTCTTATGCTTTAAATTATGGGGGAGAGAAAATGAACGAGTTTTTGGAGAAAACAGCAAGATTCGAGCATCGGTTTTGGCTGCAAATCTTAGGAGACCATGCCAGGTTCATCCATGAGTCTTTAGCGCCGGTTGAAGTGGAAAACATTGAAATTGCCTCTGAATTCATTCAAGTTTTTGATGCTCTCCTTGGTCAAGCCAATTCGGAAGAGATCTCGCAACTTACTGCCATCGCAGAAGAAGAGACATTAAGATTTCGGGAGTTTAAGCTAAGCCTAATTAAAGAACATCTGGTAGGTAAAATAAAAATACATCTTTCACCTTCATTCATTAATCATATGGTGAACGAATTAGAAGAATATTTAAGATTATTGAAATATTTCAATTCAGATCAAATGCCGCCGGTTTTTCATGAACTTCATCACCATTTAGTTTGGCTATTAGATGCAGCAGGACATGCAGGTGCAATATCATCCAATATGGATGACGTTGAAAAAAGGTTAAAAGAGAAAAGTGACCAATATAAAAAACATTTTAATGATTTTTATTTAAAAGCTGTTGAAATGGCTGGATTTTTACGAACCAATCTGTCAACATTCCCAGCATTGGAAAAAATGAATGCCGACGTCACATTGGAAATTAAATTCTTCCAGCACTTCCTGCTGGAATTGGAGGAGCTTGACCTTAGTGCGCAGGCTCTTGGAACGCTTTCGCCATTAATGGCAGATCATATGTGGCGAGAAGAATGTTATTATTTAACGAAACTCGCTGAATCGACAGACACGGAAAAGCCAAACTGCGATCCAGCGAAACCGAGGCTAGTTGATTAAAAAATACACATGGAGCCCTTTATATAAAAGGGGCTCTAGATCTGTTGCATTTTTACCGCCAAAATCAGTAGAATATGGAAAACACTTAGAAGAAGCGATCTGACATTAAGTCTTTTTGAGCTTTTTCCATATAGGAAAATACGTTTTTCTTGGCTGGTTAGCATTAAAGGAAGTTAATTCCTATCCTTATGTTATACTAAAAAAACCACAATTAATTATAGAAGTATAGGAGTGCTGAAAGATGTTTGGAAATACTTCCAATTTGACAGATGGCATTTATTTTGGAGAATCGTTACCACAACAAATCGCTAAACACATTTTAAAAAAAATAATTGAAGGTGAAATAGAAGCTGGTGAGAAAATCGTGGAAGAAGACATTTCCAAAGAATTGAATACTAGCCGTGCACCAGTACGCGAAGCCCTTTATTTACTGCAGGTTGACGGTATTGTTGAGAGAATACCTAGGCGGGGAACGATCGTCAAGCCATTTTCACAAAGGGAAATCATTGAATATAATGATGTTACGATCGGACTGATCCAGATGGGCATTGAATTTTCCCAAGGGAATTGGCACTCAGAAAATAAGCAATCATTACGAAAGCATTTGGAAAGTGCAACCGATGAGTGTGAAAAAGGTAATGTTATCGAGTATCAAAAAAGGGCAACACAGATATTTCGATATATTTTTTCAATCGCTAATAACAAAGCATTAGCAAGATTTTTTGAAGAAGCCAGTCATATCCTCATGGTTTTTGCCCAAAGTCAATGGAATACGGAAACGATGGAAAGTTTCCATTTCAGATTAAAGATGTCTATTGAGGCCATTCTAGAAGATGATTTAGTTAAAGCAAAAAATGAAATTCATGAAGCCTTGAATCGTGGAGTGATGTAGAGTCTTTGACTCTAAAACCAAATTGTCGACAATCGACAAAAAGAATGTTATTATGTAATCGTATTCAAGCAAGAATATTATCACCAAGATCAAGGGGAGAAAGGGAGAATATTATGCAAGCATTTGATTTTACAGAAAAAGTAGCAATTGTTACCGGTGGCGGCGGGGGTATCGGCCGGGCAGCTTCTATTACACTTTCAGAAAATGGTGCCAAAGTGGTTGTTGTAGACCTTTCCGAAGAGGCTGGCATGCTAACGGTAAATGAAATCAAAGAAAAAGGCGGCGAAGCCAAATTCGTTAAAGCCGATGTTACAAAGGAAGACGATATAAAAAATTATGTTCAAAAAACGATAGATTTCTATGGAAAAATCGATATTTTCTTGAATAATGCAGGTTGGGAAGGCAAAATAATGCCGCTTATCGACTATCCTGCTGAGGTTTTCGATCAATTAATGTCAATAAATGTACGAGGTGTTTTCTTGGGCATGAAACATGTATTGCCCCATATGATTGAACAAAAAAGCGGGGCGGTCGTGAATACAGCTTCTGGAGCTGGTTTACTGGCAACGCCAAACATGGTGGCGTATGGCGCTAGTAAACATGCGGTTCTAGGAATGACGAAAACAGCTGGTGTCGAAGTAGCTCCACATGGTGTCCGGGTGAATGCCGTCTGCCCAGGTGTCGTCAACACGGCTATGATGCGGTCGATTGAAAGCGGATTTGGTCAAGGAGATTCCGCGGCAGCTGAAGCGGCTAGAAAACAGTTGGAAGCAACGACTCCGGATGGCCGGTATGCTGAGCCGCAGGAAATTGCAAATCTAATGATGTACTTAGTATCCGATCTTTCCAGCCACATTACGGGTCAAGAACTTGTAATCGACGGAGGGGCCATTTTAATCTGATAAGCAACAAACTTTGTTAAAGGGGGACGAATACATGAGTTTACAAGGAAAGGTCATAATTATTACAGGAGCAGGCAGCGGAATTGGAAAGGAAACGGCATTTAAATTAGCTGATCAGGGAGCTATTGTCGTAGCGGCTGACTACAATGATGTTGCCGCTAAAGAAACGGCTGAAGCTATTCAACAAAAGGGAGGCACGGCATCTTTCGTGAAAGTGGATGTAGCTAGTGCGGAAGAAGTGGAAGCGATGGTCGAAGCTGCAATTGCCAATCATGGCACCATCAATGGCATTTTCAACAATGCTGGAATTGGACTAGTAAAACCATTTTTGGAGATGGATCCAGAATCATACCACAGAGTAGTTGATGTTGACCAACACGGCGTTTATTATGGCATGTATTATGCAGCAAGGAAGATGGTCGAGCTTGGTGTAACAGGCGCAACGATCGTTAATACAGCCTCAATATACGGGACGATGGTTTCTATTGGCAGCTTTAATTACCATGCTGCAAAAGCAGCAGTCATCGCGATGACTAAATCCGGTGCAATTGAACTTGCTCAATATGGGATTCGTGTTGTCGGAGTGGCACCAGGATTTATCGAAACGCCGATCATTGGTGAAGATCAAGAGTTCCTGGACAGTTTGGCTCAACTTCATATGAGGAAAAAATTGATTCAGCCAGAAAAAGTTGCTGAAGTTGTAACGTTCTTGTTCTCTGAAAAAGCGGATGCCATTAATGGACAAGTCATTCCAGTTGATGATGGATTCTTAAGCTTTAAGGGGTAATCAGTATAATTAAATAAATTTTCAAGATAACTTAAAAGGGGAGTTTTAACATATGAGCGAAAGATTCGATGGCAAAGTTGTAATCATTACAGGGGCAGGATCAGGTTTAGGTCAAGCAGCCGCATTGGAAATGGCTAAAGAAGGAGCTAAACTTTCATTAGTTGATTTAAACGACGCATCTTTGGAAGTGACAAAAAAATTAATCTTAGACTTGGCACCAAACTCGGAAGTGCTTCTGGTCACTGCAGATGTATCGGATGAAGAAGCAGTAAAGAACTATGTAGACCAAACAGTCAGCAAATATGGCAGAGTCGATGGATTCTATAATAATGCGGGTATTGAAGGTAAACAGGCCCCTATGGCTGAATACGATAGCAACGTTTTCAACAAAGTAACGGACATCAATATCAATGGTGTTTTCTATGGTATGAAATACATTCTGCCAATCATGAAAGAACAAGGATCAGGGGCAGTGGTGAACGTGGCTTCTGTAGGCGGAATTCGTGCTGTGCTTAACCAAGCTGCGTACGTTGCAAGTAAACATGCTGTAGCAGGCTTAACAAAAACAGCTGCCATAGAATATGGCCAATATGGTATCAGCATAAATGCCATTGCACCAGGAGTAATCTTAACAGCGATGGTAGAGGGATCATTCAGGCAAATAGGCGGAGAGAATTGGGAAGAAGCAATGGCGGAATTCGTCAGTGTGAATCCTAAGAAACGCTTCGGTAAACCTGAAGAGGTCGGCCGTTTAGTCGCTTTCCTATTATCAGGGGAATCAGAGTTCATCAACGGTGTAGTCATTCCGATTGATGGCGGACAATCTTCACAATACTAATTGAGAAAGGGAGTGACAGTAGGTCACTCCCTTTTTAATTGTATCCTTTTAGTTAATGAACAAACGGATTTAAATTTGGACAAAACGAAGACTTTTTCGGTTTTCGTTTTTTTGCATATTCAAAAATCAGTTCATATGAAACTATATACGATCCTTTAGAATTTGAACACATAGAAAAACGCCATAAAAGGCGATTTACAAATATTCAAGAAACCCCATCGTTACTTTTCTTTATCGTGTAGCTTATCTTCATATTCAGTTTCCAACATACCATATAGACCATTCATTTCTTGTTCATCTGGATCTGCCCCAAACTCGTTTCTATATTTCCCCTTTTTATCATCAAGGAGTTCTTCTTTTTCACTCTTCTTGTCCATACATATCACCTCCAACCAGTAGGGTGTCTCATTGACCTAAAAATATGCACTGTGTGACTCTGTTCCTTTTAAGATTTTGCGGCGGCTAAGTTAAGTGGTTGAGAAAATACACTAATTACAATTAATGCTAATCCTGTTTGCAGAACATTTAATTGGGTATTCTAAATAGTTATTACTCTTACAATTTGTTAAGATATAAATATATTAACTTAGAGATAACGGAGAGAGAATGTGAAGAAGAAACGTAAGAAATCAAAGAAAGTTTTTAACATTTTCATCCTGATTTTCGTATTTTTGCTCATTAAGGAGATCATGCAAACCCCATATTCCGAAAATGTTACCACATCAGTAAATACGCTTGATTCCTTTGCGAACGTGAAAAAGTATAGTTCACTTCTGCAAGACGAGTTGACTAAATACGGACTTGAGGAGCATACTTCGACATTGATTGCTTTGATGCAGCAGGAAAGCCGAGGGCGGGGCGGTGACCCAATGCAGGCATCTGAGTCAGCGGGCCTTGATCCAAATACAATCACTGATCCAACGGAAAGCATTAAGTATGGAGTGAAACATTTTAAGCGGATCAATGAATATGGCAATGAAAAGGGCGTTGATTTTGCCACGATCCTTCAAGCATATAACATGGGAATTGGTTATATTGATTTCGTTGCGAATGAAGGGGGCAAGCATAATGAAGAGCTTGCAAAGAAGTTCTCCATGCTTCAGGTCGAAAAAAACCCCACGCTCTATGATTGCGGCGGTGACAAAGATAATTTTCGATATCCATATTGCTACGGTGACTACACATACAGTGCGAAGGTATCTAAGAACATTGAGGAGCTTGGCGACAGTATATCGGCTCAAGCTGATAGTGAGTGAGGGAGAACAAAAAGCCTACTGAATGAAGTAGGCTTTTTGTATGTCATTTGTTGTTCAGCCATGGAAGGAGGTCTTTATGTTTATAGAGCTTCTCGGATTCTGAAATGGTTTGTGAAAGAAGAATATCAATGGAATCAAGTAAGGAGATTAGGGCTTGTTTAACAGAACCACTCTCAAATTGCTCTAATGGCACAGGTAACTCTTCCTCGTCTAAAATAAAATATTCCCCACCCGGAAGCACCAATATATCTATAATCAAATCCTCAAAGGATACCAACTTATCAGCCATATATGTATTTCTTACAATATTAAAATAGGATCCTAAATAATTTCCGTCGTTATCTCTCCAAATGTATAAATTATAAGGACGGTCTTTCCAATAATAAGCAATTGTATAACTGCTTACAGGAATGGTTAATTTTATAGAACCCGCTTTCATCGTGAACGAATCCATGATTTCATGAAAAAGCACGACATGTTGATTTTGTTCTTTTAACAGCAAACAGTTATGTTCTACAACTATGGAGTCGTAACGGATTTTTCTTTCTATGATTTCATCGCCATGTCGTAGTGCTGGTATAAATATATTTTCCATTGTATCTATTTCTCCCTTAAAACCATTTAAATCATTTATGATAATATACTTAAGAAAGTTTATTCTTACTAATAGGGGCTATCGCCAGGAAAATGCGGATTTAAACTTTTAGGAAATTCAAATATCAAAACCTAATTTCACACCTGCAATTCCGAGAAACTAGGTTTTAGTTACTTCAAAATCGTATGATTTTCAGGAATGAATACAACTTTACTAGATAGATGTTTCTTAGGAACCTAACCTATATACGCCTGCTTTAAAGTTTTAATGTCAATTTTCTTCATTTGGAGCAGCGCTTTCATAACTCTTTCCGATTTTTCAGTGGCGGAGTCGTTTACCATCTCGGTTAGATATTCAGGGACAATTTGCCATGACACACCAAATCGATCTTTCAGCCAACCGCACACTTGCGCCTTTTCATCTCCACCTTCAGAGAGTTTTTCCCAATAATAATCCACCTCTTCTTGATTCTCGCAATTGATGATAAATGATATTGCCTCGGTAAATTTGAATTGCGGACCGCCATTTAATGCTACGAATGCTTGTCCGTCCAGTTCAAAATCCACGGTCATCACTGATCCCTCTGGTTTCCCGTGGATTTGATTTCCTGCATTACCATAGCGAGTGATTCTTCCGATCTTAGAATTTTCGAATATGGAAGTGTATAACTTCGCCGCCTCTTCAGCTTGTGTATCAAACCACAGGTTGGTTGTGATCTTTTGAATCTTATTTTTCATAATTTTTTCTCCTTTATTGTTCTCAAGTTTAGCCAGGAAAACTAAACTCTGCTATTATCATGGAAATGCGAATTTATTCGATAAGATTAAATACCTTGAAGGTACCCTATTACTATATACCATTTATCATGACCTATTGTAAGGGTTAGGGTGCCATTTGTGTATTCCAACCGATCATTAAACTAATCGCGTTAATCCTTTGCTAGTTACAATATCCTTGCCTGAAACACAAAAGGATATAGAAACTTTTCACCAGTGAAAAGCACTATATCCAAATTCCATTTCTCAGCTCTCGAAGTTAAATTGCCATTTGATTCCGAATTTATCGGTTAACTGACCGTAAATTTTACTCCAGAATGTTTCTTGGAGCTCTACACCAACCGTACCGCCTTCACTTAGTTTGTTAAAAATCGATTTAATTTCATCCAAATCATTACTGACATAAGCCAGGCTGATATTGTTTCCTTCAACAAAAGGCATTCCAGGAAAAGTATCTGAAAACATGATATTGCTTCCATTTATATTTAGCCTTGTATGCATGACTAAATCTTTCGCTTCTTCTGGAAGAGTAAAATCCGGATTAGGCGGTGTTTCCCCAAAGGTCATGATATTTGGTTGTTCCGTTCCAAAAACCTCTGCGTAGAACTCTACTGCTTGTCGACAATTCCCATTAAAATTAAGATATGCATCAACTGACATTTCTTTCACTCCTACTTTTTTATTTGTTATTCAATGCTCCAAATTTATTACATAATGCATTATTACCTTACGAAAAATTCCGGCGGTTCAATTCCGAGTGTTCTAAGGTAGATATAACCCTGGCCCCTATGGTGGATTTCGTTTTCCAAGGCATATTGAAGTCTATCAAAGTGGCTTTGTGAGGGACCGAAAAAAGGATCCTTTTCGACCACTCCAAGCGTTTCCTCGGTCATTTCCTCCCACAGCTTCCTCGTATCATCCCTTACTGCTTCGCATGCTGATACAAGTTCTTCTTTGGTAGAAATTCCGGCAAACGAATCTGGAAACTCCCAAACACCCAGTGCAATTCCACGCATATATGCAGTTTCAATGTTCATGATTTCTTTAACCATCTCTGCGAAAGGGCGAAGCTCCCTGGCCGGTGCATAATTAAACAATTCCTCTTCAGGGAAAGCTTCAACCACCCTCAACGTCAAGCTCCTGTTGCCTTCCAATATATTTAACAAACCCTCTTTCGATAGAACCACCATTTCACTCTCCTTTGAGAAATACTCTGTATAGAAGTTCTGTGAAAAATCAAAAAGTCCTGCTAATTACTGTATTTAAAGATTGCATAGCTTTTTTTATCTACCGGTGTAGACTTATAAGTAACACTTAAATAATTAATAAAGGGGAAATGTCATATGTTCGGTTCCTTAAATAGAACAAAATTAATAAAAAATGATTTAAAAAGCATTGCGAAATTAATGTATCAGGATGTATCAAAAGATACTTGGGATCAAGAGAACCTAACAAAGAGAAATTTAGATTTCACTATTGAAAGCATTCGCTATATAGATGCTTATACGAAAAGATTATGTACTACTCAAATGGGTAGTGAACTTTTAAAGAATCATTTTGATAATTTTGTGATAAGAATAGGTGCCTATATTGGAGAAATTATAAAAAGGAATATAAATCAAGATTTTAAATGGTATGAATATGATTCTGTATATCATTTTTCTTCTGCACTTGATGGGGTGCATAGGGGCATTAAAACAGAAACGGTTCTTTACTCTAAAAAGAGAGATAGAGTTATAGTTCCTTTAACTGTGGTAGCGCAATATCTGGAAGGGAATTCGACATATACAGATTTCTTGAAATACGTAGAAGAAACAATTAAGCAAAATTCGTAAAAGATAACTGCTTTTCTTAAGCAATCGTGCAGGTTCAAAAACCTCCCAAAAATTCATTTTTGGTAAATATTGATTAAATCTAGCATATATAATACGATTTAATCAGTTATATATTTCCAACCAACATGATGCTTATACATAAATGATTCAATTAATAACGGAACCAGCAGAAAGGGAGAGAAGCAAATGATTAACAAAGTCGGGCAAATTATGTTATATGTAAATGATCAAGACGAGTCATTGAAATTTTGGACGGAAAATTTCGGTTTTAGCGTAATTTCTGAAGAAGATAATGGCCAAGGGCTAAGATGGATTGAAATAGCCCCAACAAAGGTAGCAGAAACGAGTATCATCCTGCATAATAAAGAATTCATTGCAAAAATGCAGCCTGAATTAAATCTTAATACACCTTCGTTAATGTTTTACTCGGATAATCTTGATGAATTATATAAAGACTTTTCAGAGAAGAATATCAAAGTGGGAGAGCTTGTAACTATGCCATCTGGAAGAGTCTTCAATTTTGCTGATAATGAAGATAATTATTTTGCGGTCATGGAAAAGAAGTAATTCATTTGGCTAAAGATTAAAAAAACATCAAAACAATTGTTTTGATGTTTTTTGATTAAACTGCGACACTTACGAAACTATTCAGTCGGCAGGCCTTGGCCCAGCAGGAATTCCAGAGTTTTCTACCGTCTTGATCGGCCGAACGGTAATGTCTCCATTCACGTAAATTTGACAAGATAAACGTAAATGATCTTCCATTCCTTTTTCCTCAAAGATCTTTTTTTCTTTATGTGTGACCTCCAAAAAATCACCCGCCAATATTTCAACTCTGCAAGTTGTACATTTAGCCTTCCCGCCGCATCGGTGGAGAATATTTATACCGTTATCTTCCAATGCTAATACTAATTTTTTTCCCATTTCAACTTCAAATGTTCCTTGGTCAAATACGGTTACATAAGGCATCCAATACCACCTCTTATATAGAATATCTTTCAACAGGTCATTAACATATCTATTCTTTTACCTTGTCCATATGACATAAAAAAATGTGAAGTCATTACTTAATTGATAGTAAAGATGAATAATTAATTATCGTGAAGACAAACTTTAAGTACATTCATAATTATTAATTTAACTAGGCATAACTAGAGCTACGAAAAATAAGATTGGTCTTTGCGAGGCCAATTAAGATTTATTGAAAGAAAGAGAGTGAAATAATAAAGGGGAGGTGCATGACTGTGAATCATGGCAATTGTGATTTTTCACCAATGAAACAAATGTTAAAAGAGGATTTACGACAAGTAATATCAGCATTACAGGATAACTTAGAAGCAATGGGTGATGAAAATTATTGTCTTCTTGGAAATTTCGAGAAAATAAAGGATAAATTTATATACATCGATATGAAAGCAGCTACATTTTATTTGAATTGTTATTTGTCACCGTTTACGGACAAATATCCAGAGTTATCAACTTGCGTACAAAATTTGTCGAATTTGAGACACGGCGGCTTGATCGTGATTCAACGGGGAGACCCTATTGATTCATTGATTCAACCAGGTATTTCAATAGGCGCGGAGTTAACCCATTCTTTACTCGAATCAATTTTTTTCCCTGGAAATCCACTGCATGATGGTGCCGTTTTGGTTAATAAAAATCAGATTGTTTCCGCAGCAAATGTCCTTCCGCTTTCAGACAGATCAACAGGGGGAAAAAAACTTGGAACACGTCACCGCTCTGCATTAGGTTTATCTGAACGAAGTGATGCCCTGGTATTGGTAGTATCAGAAGAAACAGGAAGAGTTTCATTTGCGTTAGATGGAAATCTGTACCCGGTTAATACACATGGGCCTATATAAAATTTTTGAGACAATTAAGTCCAATCGTGATTATAAATTCTAGGTAATTCTCACCTGGAATATTCATTTGTGTAAAAAACGTAAACGCTGGCTTCCATTTTTATTTTTTCTCGGAATTACTGGTACAAAAAAGGCCATGAATTAATTAACCCGGTGATTTTTACCGGGTTTTTGGTTGCTTTTTATATAAAAAAAGGCATATGATAAACAAGGAGTCTCAATCAGAAAAGTTATAAAACGAAAGAGGATTTTAAATGATAACCATTAAAAGTGAAAGAGAAATAAATTTGATGCATGAAGCGGGCAAACTTCTTGCTGCGACGCATAGAGAAATTGCAAAAATGATAAAACCGGGCATCACGACTTGGGAAATCGAAGAATTTGTCGATAAGTACTTGGCAGAGCATGGTGCTACACCAGAACAAAAGGGCTATAACGGATACAAATATGCAACGTGTGCTTCAGTGAATGATGTTATTTGTCACGGCTTTCCGCAAAAGAAAGCCCTAAAAGAGGGAGACATCGTTACGATTGATATGGTGGTGAACCTTAACGGTGGTTTGGCGGATTCCGCTTGGACATATGCGGTCGGTGAAGTTTCCGATGAAGCTCAGCGTTTAATGGATGTAACCAAAAATGCTTTATACAGGGGCATCGAAGTCGCACGTGCAGGAAATCGTCTCGGGGACATCGGGCATGCAATCCAGTCATATGCAGAAGGTGAAAAGTTTTCTGTTGTTCGCGATTTTACAGGCCACGGAATTGGTAAAACCATGCACGAGGACCCAACAGTCCTACATTATGGTAAGCCAGGTAAAGGTGCCCGTCTAAAAGAAGGTATGGTCATCACGATCGAGCCAATGCTGAATGCAGGAACATGGCATATGAAAATGGATCAAGACGGCTGGACGGCGAGAACGGCAGATGGAAAGCTTTCCGCGCAATATGAACATACCCTTGTCATTACAAAAGGTGAACCGATCATTTTAACGGAACAGTAAACCTAAAGAAGAAACGGCCTTAACATGGGCCGTTTCTTCTTTTTATTTTTTACACTATTTCATAATAAACCTCGACAGAATATTCAGAATCCACCCCATCCAACATTAGATAGAATCCGAAAAATTAGTACTAGGCAGTTAGGCATTAAAAACTTTACTATTATGTGGCAGCACAGGATAATAAGGGTAAGGAAGAAATATTTAGATGATATGTTATATAAACAGTAAATAAAGGGGGTTTTGACAGTGAAGAAAGGGGAAAAACTGTCTGCAACGGTTGAAACGGTTGGGTTGAGCCAGCGGGAATTTTTAACGATTTTCTTACTTCACTCTTTGAGGATAAAAGCGAATTATCCAAGGGCGATTCATCAGGACCTGAAAAATACGTTCACTGGCAAAGTACATAGCTATGACTATTTATGTAAAATATCCAATACGCTAGTCGATTCCAATCATTTATCCTTATATACGAATAAGGGAAGAAATTATTATCAAATAACGGAAAAAGGCAAAGAGCTTTACATATGGTACCAAGAAAATTTCCTGGAACGGTTCTCCGAAGTGAAAAAGGTCATCGATCGCTTCATGTTCGATTTAAGGGGATCTGGTGAAAACCCATCGGTTGTTAATGAGCTTCCTGAAGAATACAGGTCGTATTTCTCGAAAATAATATCGGTGAAGGATCTAGTCCGTTATGTAACCTTAAAAGCCGCTTTCACTAAGAAGCCCATTTACATGGGGGAAATTGGCGATCTGCTTAAGAATCAGTTCGGTTGGATCGCTTCTAACGGTTATTTATACGATTTATCTCATGAAATGGAAGAGAACGGGCTTCTTGTCGGCAGGTGGGAAAGTGAAAAACGAACTAAACGCTATTTACGAATCACCGATGAAGGACAGCATCATTACAAACAGATTGCGGATTCTGCAGCATTTCAAGTCCAGGAAATCCAAAAATACATGGCCAGTGTCATTATGTTCTTAAAAGAAAAGAGTTAAATGAATATATGGAGCCCCTTAATTTTGCAAGGAGAATGAAGTTACATGCTTAAATTGAATCGTTCAAGGGTAAATGGTACTTAAAACACTTCTTAACAAGGGGGAATGAGTGATGGTGGGAAAACATGATGAAATGGGAAGCATATTCAGTTTCATTAAAGGCCAGGTAGATAAGCTGCCCATTTCACAATCAAAAAAGAACAAAATGCTCGACCAGCTCTTAAAGCTTAAAACGATGACAGTTGATGCAAGGGAACCGCGAATTGCTCTTGTCGGCAGGCGCGGTTCCGGAAAATCATCACTGATCAATGCGATGTTTGGTCAGGAGCTCCAATATGTCAGTTCCGTTAAATCCGGAACGGGTAAGGGAAAATGGCTATGGTACCCGAGTGATGCCGAGCCCAAGATTCGTTTGCTGGACTCCCGCGGGCTGGGTGAGAGTGAAGCTCCTACGGAAGATTTCGAAGAAGAAACACCATTGGGTGAATTGATAAAAGCGGTAACAGAAGAACAGCCTGATGTGTTTCTTTTCTTGATTAAAGCAAAAGAAACGGATTCACGGATTGAAGAAGATTTACAAGAATTGAATAAGCTGCGCAAGATCGTTAAAGAGAATCACCATTATGATGTACCCGTCATTTGTGTGGTCACCCAAGTGGATGAATTAGATCCGCCTCATTATAAACAAGCACCTTTTGATGCCAATCCTAAGAAAAAACAGAATATTGATGAAGCCATCGCTTTGATGTCAAAAAGATTTAAAGAGAGTGAAATACCACTTTTGAACATCATTCCTACTTGTTCGTATATTGATTTTGATGAAAGTGGAAATATTGAATATGATATGCGTTGGAACATAGATTTGCTGTCTGATTACTTAATTGAGGCCTTACCCAGTGAAGCGAAGCTGAAGACAGCCAAAGCGATGCAGAGCCAATTCGTAAAGAAAAAATTCGCGCGGACGATAGTGGGAACGTTTACGGCAATCGCAGGTTTAATCGGTGCAGAGCCAATACCTTTTGCCGATTTTCCCATTTTGACAGGAATTCAAGGTTTGATGATTGTGGTGATTGGTTTTATCGCGGATAAAGAAATCAATACAAAAACGGCAAGTGAATTCATTGCTGCATTAGGGATCAATGTCGGAATCGGTCTCCTTGTCAGGGAAGGTGTCAGGGCTGCAGTCCGTTTCATCCCAGGAGCCGGCCTAGCCGTTTCGGGTGCGGTAGCGGGCGCAGTCACTTATGGAATCGGGCAAGCAGCGATAGCTTACTTTCTCGAAAACAAAAATATTGATCAGGCTAAGGAAGCATACAAGAACGCGAACAAAGAATATAAAAATGAAGACATCGACTCTTAATGGGCAGATTCGAACCATAAACTACACTAAGGTGATATGATAAAGTGGAGTTAGCAGTTCTGTTTCTGCTGCTGGATGGTCCAGGATTTTTGTTTACTACAGGAGGGGTGATCTTCATGTCGTTTTTTCAATCACAGAAGCAAAAAGAATATATACAAAAATTAGAGGAAGCGATTCAGTCGTTTTCCGGCCGATCTGAGGCACTTGATGATTCAAAGGGATTTCCTTTTGAAAACATTCAGGAGTTAAAGGAATTCGGATATCCCCGATTAACGTTAGCAAAAGAGGATGGAGGGTACGGCGGTTCCTTATATGATTTTCTCCTATGCCAAGAAAAAATAGCTCAATATTGCGGCCCAACAGCCTTAGGAATAGGCTGGCATGTCGGAACCGTCCTCTCCTTAACGGAGAAGAGACCGTGGGAAAAAGAAGTCATGAAAGAGTTGTTTGATGAAGTGTCGAAAGGTGCTCTAATCAATACGGCAGCATCTGAGACTGGAACGGGAAGCCCGACGCGCGGTGGCAGACCGGAAACGATCGCTATCAAAAAAGGTAAACAATGGAATTTGAATGGCAGAAAGACTTTTACTACACTCTCTCCCATCCTTGATATTTTTCTTGTAACTGCATGGGTACCCGAAGATGAGTGTTTAGGCACTTTTTTAGTTCATCGTGATGTAACGGGTGTAAGTATAGAAGAAACTTGGGATATGATCTCCATGCAAGGAACAGGAAGTCATGATTTGGTGTTAACTGATGTCAGCCTGCCTGAAAAGTATTATGTCATGAAAAGCAATACTGGTAAAAAAAGAAAACCTGAAGCGTGGCTATTACATATACCGGCTTGCTACTTGGGAATTGCAGTGGCTGCCAGAAATTACGCAGTCGAATTTGCGAAAACCTATTCTCCCAATAGCTTACCAGGACCAATCAGGGACCTTCCGAATGTTCAACGTACAATTGGGGAGATGGAACTGGAATTGGGCGAAGCACACCATTTCCTCTACTCTGTCGCAGAAAAATGGGTGCGGCAGCCTGAAGATCATCATGAACTATCGAAGCAATTGGGTGCTGTTAAGTTATCGGTCGTCAATAATTCGATTTCCATCGTCGATAAAGCGATGAGAGTCGTCGGAGCCAAAAGTTTACAACGAAACAATCCCCTGCAACGCTACTATAGGGATGTACGCGCAGGTCTCCATAATCCTCCGATGGATGATGCGACTATAACGATGCTCGCAAAATCCGCTCTTTATTAAGTTCATATTCGAATATGGCACTGAAATGACTTCGTCGTTTTCAGTGTTTTTTGCTATTCTTTTTCTAATATTATTTTGTGTTTTCGTTGCAAGTGCAGTTTTTAGGAGGGGGCTAGTACCTATTAGGTGAGTCTTTTTTTGTACACATGTACCACTTCTAGAGTGTGGGGAAAATTAGAACAAAACATTTATAAAGTTAAGGTTGGAAAAGCCAGGTATTCACAAACTTAAGAACAAACATCTGAACGAATTTAATGGATTCAAATGCAAAATAAAAAGAGTCAGGAAAAATACTATTCACACCGAATCAAAGGGAAGGTGCCCTGCCACCCAAATATTAGTTGAAAGCTAACTCATAGAACCATTTTGGGTTCAATTTTTTGATGGATTAAAGTATGGATAATTTTCATAAGATACCCACAATTTTAAGTTCTGTTAGTAATTTAAAATCTACCAAAGAACATATCAATTTCCGGAAGATATTTGGGGTATTATAGATATTTTGTCACTTCTGCTCAAATACTGCATAATTTTGTAATGATAATGTAAATTAAGGAAAATATGTGTGTCACTTAAGGATGATAAAATTATAAAAAAGAGATTTTATCGGGGGAAAATAGTAAATGAAAAAAATTATTGCTTCAGTAGTTGTGACGGGATTGTTACTTTCGAATCCTTTGGTAAGTAATGCTGCATTAGGAGATCGTACGTTAAAAAGTGGAATGACTCATACCGAAGTAAAACAATTACAAGGGGTTTTAAAGAATAAAGGGTACTTCACTAATAAAAACACTACTACATATTTTGGCACAGTCACTAAAAGTTCGGTAGTGAAATTTCAAAAAAAGAAGGGCTTGAAAGCTGACGGTATTGTAGGTCCGAATACATATAAGGCTTTGGGGATTACGAAAAAAACTGCTCAAAAGTCAAACGGTAATTCATCTACTAATCTGGTAAGTAACGCTAAAAAATATTTGGGTGTACCCTATGTATGGGGAGGGAGTACACCAAAAGGTTTTGATTGCAGCGGATTTTTAAAATATGTTTTCGAAAAAAGTACCGATGTGACTTTGCCTAGAACTGTTGCGGAAATGTATAAGAAGGGGAAAAAGGTTTCTTCACCAAAAGTTGGGGATCTTGTTTTTTTTGAAACCTATAAACCTGGCGCCTCTCATGCGGGCATTTATATTGGAGGGAACCAATTCATTCATAGTTCCTCTTCAAAAGGTGTAAGTATTACTTCGATGAATAATAGCTATTGGTCAGAAAGATATTTAGGTGCAAAAACATATAATTGATAGGGTTGACTTTTAACTTTTATAACAATAAGCCCAGTTCTTTTTCAAGGACTGGCTTTTTTTCATTAATCTACAAATAGGTTATTATATCGAGAAGTCCTATGAAGATGATAACCACACTTCTTTTCTTTATTATTAAGGAACCTTGGCTTTTTTGTCTTGTGGGCATTGCATTAAAGCGATTGAAGGCAGTGTAGAGAAATTGCCTAGAGTTAACACTGTGAAAGAAAACTTGGATTCAGGAACTGTTGAAGTGGAATTTAATCCAGACATGTACAATAACATTTAATATTGAATCACGATTTCGTTTAGAATAACATATACTTTACCGGGGTATGGTTTATTATAACCCTGGTCGTTAATTGTTTCCTAACATCCTATTGAAATGAAATTTGATAAAACTGGCTGCTACAAAGTGTGGGGAGAATTTAAATTTGATGTAAAGTCAATAGCTATCCATTTGTTAAAGAGGTCAAATAAAAAGGAAAAAGGGGATTTCTTATGAACTTAGATGGGGTTAGCAAACATCTATTAATTTGCAACGGGAAAACATGCACGAAAAATGGAGCAGAAGAAGTAACAGAGAACCATTAGAGGGGAATTGAAAAACTTAGAACTACAAAAAAAGATTCACACAACAAAAACATTATGCAACGGCCAATGCAAGCATGGGCCGATCACTGTTCTATATCCACAAGGAACCTGGTATAAAGAAATGAATAAAACAAAAAGTAAAGAACTTATTCGTCAATTGAAAGAAAATGAAAATGTTCATCTAGGTTCAGAACTTTATTACCATGATGGGAAAACATACAAGAACCATGAGAGTGAATGAACTGTAACATCTTACTTCTATATCTAAAAGGGTTTCTGTACAGGGAGCTTTTCTGGAAAAAATTGCGATATTCAATGGACTGATCATTTATACCAATCAGCCCATATTTCCATCAATAGCGTTTCTTCTCCCCATTAATACTAATTGAAAATTGGTCTATTAGAAAAAATGGAAGTTTTGGGAAGAGCATTAGCGTCTATGCCAGAAGTATTGGAGTTTCATTGTTTAACAGGTGAGTAGTAGAAAATTCAATATTTTTACCAATCTGAGGGAAAATACCCGTTCGTAAAAGTACACTTTACGAACGGGTATTTTCCTGGATGGCGGAAGAGGAAACTTTTAATTCCTTCATGTTAATTTCACTAGCTTATTATTCTCTATCTTGTTAAGATTGATATACCTGTCTAAATCTTCGAAAAATATCGAAAGTTCGGTGTAAAAATGAATCTTATGACAAAAGATTTACTGATTAACTTTTTAATTATCCTTTTTCCGATCTTTTTATTGCAAATGAGCTATCTAGTGAAGTACGTATACCGTTTAGATGCATTAAAAGGATCCTTCCTATCGATTTTCCCTATTCTTTCACTTGTTCTATGCATGTTATTTCCCGTTGTTATAGAAAAGGATTTTGTTTGGGATCTTAGATGGATCCCTTTTCTATTAGGCGGTTTATATGGAGGCTACCGGTTAGGAATCATATTGATAGTCATCACTCTTGTTATCCGCTATTTATCAGGGGGTGATAATGGATTTTATATATCATGCATCACTTTTCCACTAATGGGAATTTCCCTGTTTTTTATATCTAAGTACTATCTAAAAATGTCTGTCAGTAAAAAAATCCTTATTGGCACATCATTAATATTCATTGTCCATATTCTTACGCAGTTTATTTCAACAGTCGTATTTGAACTTACTATCGGCATAAGCATATGGAAACAATACTTCACGATCCAAGTCATTGGAATCGTTGTTGTAATCTTACTATGGGAGGTCATCCTCACTAATTTTCAGGTTCTCGAAAAATTAGTGAAAGCGGAAAAATTGCAGATCGTTAGTCATCTGGCTGCAAGCATATCTCATGAAGTCAGAAATCCCCTTACGGTTACCAGGGGATATATTCAAATGTTAAGTGAAGACGTGTCTTCCCATACAAAGGTCAAATATGCAAATATTGCACTGAAGGAATTGGATCGGGCCACGGATGTCATTAATGATTATTTGACGTTTGCTGCCATAAGCCCTGAAAACACGGAGCGTTTAAGGGTATCAGAAGAAATTCAGCATGTCGTGAACAGCATAAAACCCTTGGCTAGCAATAATGGAACTGAATTGAAATTATCCTTATTCGAAGATGGAGCTTATTATATCATGGGGGAAAGGAAGAAATTCCAGCAGTGCTTGTTCAATATCTTAAAGAATGGGATAGAATCGATGGACCATGCTGGCGAAATATACATAGATTTAATTCATGCTGCCTCCACCATCCAAATTAAGATCCAAGATCAGGGAATTGGAATGACACAGGAACAGATATACCGTTTAGGTGAACCTTACTTCACGACAAAGAATAAAGGGACGGGATTAGGAATGATGGTTTCATATAGCGTTATCAAAAGCATGGAAGGAACGGTACATGTGTCGAGTGTACAAGGGAAAGGGACATGTTTCTCTATTAACCTGCCCATGCATAAATACGAGCCTATTTAGTTTAGTGTAAATTGACGGTTTTATACACATAGATTACAATTTAAGTAAACTACCAATATTATGAAATGATTCAATGACGCATTTGATACCTAAGGGAGATGATTGTATGAAATCGCTTACAGATGGACAAATCATTTGGGAACCGACAAAGGAACAAATCGAGCAAACGGTATTGACTCAATATGTGAAATGGTTAAAAGAAAAGAAAGGTTTAACGTTTCATGATTATCATGAATTATGGAAATGGTCGGTAGATGAACTGGAGGAATTTTGGGCTTCAATTTGGGATTATTGTGATGTAAAAGCAGCCAGGAAATATGACAGGGTTTTAGCGGAGCAATCAATGCCAGGTGCGAAATGGTTCGAGGGGGCAAGGCTTAATTATGCTGAAAATGCATTATGGAATGAGCAAGAAGAGAAAACGGCGATTTTTTTCCGTTCCGAACATATCAGGCAGCAGGAAGTCAGCTGGAAAGAGCTGAAAGAAAAAGTAGCTTCTGTCGCCCATTCATTAAGGCAACTTGGTGTGAAATCCGGTGACCGTGTTGTTGCCTATATGCCAAACATACCTGAAGCTGTCATAGCTTTCTTGGCAACAGCAAGCATAGGTGCCATTTGGTCGAGTTGTTCACCTGACTTTGGGGCAAGAAGCGTCATAGATCGTTTCAAACAGATTGAACCGGTTGTATTACTGGCTGTTGATGGATATCAGTACAATGGAAATGTATATGATAAAACATCAGTCGTCGCCCAGCTTAAACAGGAATTGATCACTGTAAAGCATACCGTGCTGGTACCTTACATAGAAAAAAAGATTTTGGAAGTGAATCTGGCAGATACGATTCCTTGGGATGACCTTTTAAAAGAAAAGACAGAATTATCTTTTGAAAATGTTCCGTTCGATCATCCGCTTTGGATTCTCTATTCATCAGGCACAACCGGAATGCCAAAACCAATTGTACAAGGGCATGGCGGTATATTATTGGAGCATTTAAAATCAACAAGAATCCATCAAGGCATGACTTCCGAGGATACTGTATTCTGGTTTACGACGACAGGCTGGATGATGTGGAATCTCCTTATGGGCGGTTTGCTTAATGAAGGGACCATCGTCCTTTATGACGGCAGTCCTTCTTTTCCGAATATGGATGCCCTTTGGGAATTGGCTGAAGATACAGGCATGACTTTCTTTGGAACAAGTGCACCATTCCTTACGAATTCCATGAAGTTAGGAAACAAGCCAATGGGAAAATATGATTTATCGAAATTGAAGGCTCTTTTTTCAACTGGGGCTCCATTGTCTGGCGACGGTTATAAATGGGTGTATGAGAATGTCAAGAAGGATATCTGGCTCAGTTCATCCAGTGGCGGAACCGATGTTTGTGCCGGATTTGTAGGTGGCGTTCCAACATTGCCCGTAAGAATCGGAGAGATACAAGGAAGAGCATTGGGTGTTTGTGCGGAAGCTTTTGATGAGCATGGTCAAACATTGATTAATGAAGTCGGTGAATTGGTAATTACCAAACCGATGCCATCCATGCCGCTATACTTCTGGAATGATCATGACGGGACAAGATACTACGAGAGTTATTTCGATACGTATCCTGGCATATGGAAACATGGTGATTGGATAAAGATTGACGACAAGGGCAGCTGTATCATTTATGGTCGTTCCGACTCGACCATCAACCGTTCTGGTGTTCGGATGGGAACTAGTGATATCTACCGGGTCGTCGAAGCGATCGACGAGGTGATGGAAAGCCTTGTCATTGATAGGGAAGTGCTTGGCCGCGGTTCCTCACTGCTGCTGTTCGTTGTCCTTAAACCCGGTAATGGCCTGGATACAGCATTGACGGCAAAAATCAAGGAACAAATTAGAGGGCATGTGTCCCCTCGCTTTATCCCTGACCAAATCCATGTCGTTGAACAAATTCCTAAAACGTTGAACGGAAAGAAAATGGAAGTCCCGATACGTAAAGTGTTATTAGGTTTCGAGTTTGATAAAGTAGTGAATGCAGACTCCATGGGAAATCCAGAATCGCTACAGTTCTTTAAAGAATTAGCGCTCGAGTTGAATGAGAAAAAAATATTCTAGCAATCAGGCGGAGCAAAATGGTCCGTCTATTATTAGTTTTCCTGAATGGGCTTGGTGTTAATTCCCCAATAAGTTTCTATCATTTGGATTGGCCTACCGTCTTAAAAAGAATATGTATTGCTGGAAATATTTCCTTGACAATTTTAAAACAGCTGAATAGAATAAAACATAAAGTCAGTAAGTACTGACAGTCTATTCAGGGGAAGTGAGAGCATGAGCAGCAGTAATAAGCTAAGTACCGATGATAAGCTGCTGTTGGCGGCAATCGATCTAATCGCAGAGAAGGGATACAATGCTGTTACTACTCAGGAAATTGCTGGTGCCGCAGGTTTGAGTGAAAAAACACTGTTTCGTCGGTTTGGAAGCAAGCTAAATCTTCTAGAAACAGCATTTGATCGATATCATTATGCCGAAGAGATGACAATACTTTTTAATGAAGAGCAAATCGTGTGGGACTTACATTCAGACTTACAACTGATCAGTCGAACATATCATGAAATCATGAATCGTAACCGTAAAATGATTATGATAAGTATCAAGGAGGAAGGCAATTTACCTGGGTTTCGAGAAAAAACACAAAAGCACCCTCGACAGTTACTGAAAATTTTAACAAACTATTTTAACACGATGTATGAGAAAGGAAAGCTTATTCACACTGAACCAGAGCTTCAGGCACTGTCGTTCATGATGATGAATTTTGGAGCCTTTATGAACAACCTGGATGCCGATGAAAACTATCCAACCGTATCCCTGGAGGCATTTATAACTGAGAGTGTGCAAATATTTACTAGGGCTTTAACTCCCTAGTTTTTTATTAAAAATAATGACAGTCAGCACTGACACCCTTTAATGATAAAAAGAGATGCCAATTATTAATGAATTGAAAAAAATATGTTAAATGACAGGAGATTATGAATATGAAATCAAGTAATACAATAGTATGGATTAATGTATTTACAGCTAAACCAGGCAAACTAGATGAATTGGTTGCTATCCAAGCTGAAGAACTACTCAATTTTAAGAAGGGATCACAAGGTGTTCCTGGTTGGATCAGCAGTCGTTGGCATCGTTCTGTAGAAAATAATAAGGCAATTATGGTAACTACCTTTGAGAGTATTGATTTTCATAAAAATTGGTTAGAAAAAAGTGAATTTAGAGAACATCTTAACAAAATAAACCATCTCATTGAAGAAACAGAAGGTGGGTACTACACGTTAGTGGAAGAGATAGAAAATATGTAATCAAACAAATTATGAGGTTTTTATTCTTAACCAATTTATTTGCCAGTCATTAACGAGGAGGAGAAAACATTGGGAAAATTAAATATCGGAATTATCTTAGGAAGCACACGTATAGGACGCGTAAGTCCACAAGTAGGAAGTTGGGTAAAAGAAATAGCTGATGAACGAAAAGACGCAAATTATGAAATCGTCGATATCGTAGATTTTAACTTGCCATTTGTTGGAGAAGGCACTGGTAAAGAACCAGGATTATTAGCTTGGTCAGAAAAACTTTCTGGCTTGGATGGTTTTGTGTTTATCGTACAAGAATACAATCACAGTATTACAGGGGCCCTAAAAAACGCACTTGATTCCGCACGTGATGAATGGAACAACAAAGCTGCGGGCATCGTGAGCTATGGTTCAACTGGCGGAGCCCGTGCAGCTGAACATTTGCGTGGCATCTTAGGGGAATTACTAGTTGCGGACGTTCGGGTAAATCCAACATTATCGCTATTTACAGACTTTGAAAACTTCAAGACGTTTAAACCAGCTGATTTACACCTTGGGAATGTAAATGCAATGTTAGATCAAACGATTGCATGGAGCGGTGCCTTAAAAAAATTAAGATAAGCTTGATAGTTTACTAACCGCCTTTAAAGTAGCTTTCCTTGCCATGCCACTATACTCTTACATGGATTATGCACAGTTAAAAAGCAAAACGGCCTTCTAAAATTCAGCCTAGTTTAAAAGATTTAGTATAGCGGAATATTTAATATGTTTATTGAAAATGGTGACAAACCATTGGTTAGTTCTATAAGACCTATTGTAGAGTTGACACAAACTGTGCGATTATATGGGCACATAAAACGCCCGAAGGGGCAAAAAGTAAATGTTTCTTTAATTTTCTTTCGCATCTTTCTATTACTTTGCGAATAAAAAGTCCTTAACGAGTCTTTTTAAAGAAATGTACGGAGCTACACCATGCTTAGAATATATTGATTCGTTAAAAAGTATTATATAGAAGAAACAGAAACATTGATCAATTCACCAGAAATTTTAAGCTATATTGGAAACCGTACTAACCAAACATGATCAATCGTAGAAACGGATACAGCAATGTTGAAACAAATGAAGTTATTGCTACAAGTTCACCTTACTTTAAATCAGATGTGTCTTGAATGTACATTTTTTTTTACCAGAATTGAATATCAATAAATGACCGCGAATGAAGAAAATTATTTTTCAAAAGCTTTATGGTTTTATGAAGCATTGTTTACAGGTATACAGCGCATCTATTTAAGTACTTGGGACTTTCTCTTTATATGCCTTATAATACATCTGTTAAACCAAAGGAATTAGAACGAGTATATTTAAATTGTATGATTTACTAAAAAAATTGTTTAAGACATTCTTTATTCCTATTTAACGATTAATGGAATTCATTTTTTATATTAGAAAAGTGATTATATAATAAAGTCATTGTTGCTATGAGCTCCAATGACTTTTTCTATTTTAAAGCAAAACTTCTTTCGAATGGTATATTTACTTGCTAAGTTGAGTATTCACCTCCCTTTTTTGATGTGAATATTTGTTAGTGAAATATCTTACTATCTATAAAAGAAATATACAAAAATAATAAGTATATATAGATTTGATCATACTTTATGAATATGTTTTAAAAGAAGCTGGTAAAATGAATCGGGAATGGTTTCGTTAACACGTCAAGCATTGTGAAAATGGATACGTGATGATAAATATAAACCCTATTGACCCAGATTATGTTATTCTATTTTTGTTTACATCAGTCCGTCAGAAAAACTGTAAAGGGGGTATAAGGTTAAAATGGTTAAGGAAAAGAAACTCAAGCTAAAGAAGCCAAAGAAGTGGTGGGGATGGGTTCTAGCATTTGTCATCATAGCTAATACAGTTGGTGGTGGGGACAAAGAGGAAGTTGCTAAAGAAGAGCAGGCTTCTGAAAATACTGTTGAACTTAGGGAGGAAGCTCCTAGACAATCTTTACTGCTGCAAGGAATTTCGCGAGTCTCGAATTTTCTCTTTTTCCATACATCAATTATGTTAAAACTATAGATATTATTTCCTCTCCCGGCTTTGAATTTTGCCGTATTGTCAATCGAAAAATGCCGATATTTTTGCATATACATAAGCGAGTTTGGGATTTCTAACAACATAGAAAAGCTGCTAATAAGCTTGATTTTTCATAGCTAATAACTTCTAAAATATCCTGATCATAAAGTTCAAATTTGTCCATTTTTAGATTTCAGAAAATAGAGTTTTTTCAGATAATCATTGAAATATCCATTAAAAACCGATAATATACAACTATTAAAACAACTTTATATCAGCGGATGATGATTGTGGGAGAGTCTAAACAATGTTTAGCACCGAAGGAGCAAATCCTATAAAAGCAGGAACTAATCTCTCAGGTAAAAGGACTACAATTGGACGCGTCTCTGAAGAGAGCCATAGGCCACCGAAGGAGTTAAACTCTCAGGTAAAAGGACAGAGGAAGGTAGGAAAATACCTATCTTTCCTCTGCCCTTTTTTGTACTTGGGAAGATAAAAAGAGAGGAGTGTTAATTGAGATCTGTAGATAAATGATCTATCCTTTGATTTGTACAATTAATGCTATATTTTCAAAAATGGTTGGTAGCTTTAGTTTAAAAATCTATATCCAGTACCCATCAAAGAAAACGCTTACAGCGGTGAGACAGTCTCCAGTACGCTATTAATTCACACTCATTGAAAGGCTGACCCTTTAAAAGGGGAAAATTCCAAGTAGCCTAAAAAAGTAGAAGGTGGGAAATCTTATGCAGGAACAAAAGTTGGATAGAGGGCTAAAAAACAGGCACGTACAACTCATAGCTATTGGAGGGGCAATCGGAACGGGATTATTTCTTGGGGCAGGAAAATCTATTCATTTAGCCGGGCCATCAATTCTATTTGCTTACATGATTACAGGCATCATTTGCTTCTTAATCATGCGCGCACTTGGAGAACTGCTCTTATCTAATTTGAACTATCATTCCTTTGTTGACTTTGTAAGAGACTATTTAGGTAATATGGCTGCATTTGTAACCGGCTGGACCTACTGGTTTTGCTGGATTTCAATCGCAATGGCCGACTTAACGGCAGTTGGTCTTTATACTCAGTATTGGTTTCCTTCCGTACCGCAATGGATGCCAGGATTAATTGCACTAGTCATTCTGCTATTTATGAATCTTGCAACCGTAAAACTTTTTGGCGAAATGGAATTCTGGTTCGCATTAATTAAGGTCATCGCTATCCTAGCACTAATTGTTATCGGTATTTTCATGATTATTAAAGGCTTTTCCACTGATTCAGGCGCAGCAAGTTTCACGAATCTATGGAGACACGAAGGGATGTTCCCAAATGGAATAAATGGTTTTGTCCTCTCATTCCAGATGGTAGTGTTTGCGTTTGTGGGCATTGAACTTGTAGGACTTACAGCAGGTGAAACAGAAAATCCAGAAAAAGTTATCCCCAAAGCGATCAATAATATTCCTATTCGGATTATAATTTTCTACATTGGCGCACTTATTGTCATTATGAGTGTTTATCCGTGGAACGCAATCATCCCAACGGAAAGCCCATTCGTCCAAGTATTTGTGGCTGTAGGTATCGCTGGTGCAGCTGGTATCGTTAATTTTGTCGTCCTAACATCGGCTGCTTCGGCATGTAACAGCGCAATCTTCAGTACAAGCCGGATGGTATATTCACTTGCCAAAGATAAAAATGCACCTGTACCGTTTGCAAAACTTAATGACCGAAAAGTACCTTCCAATGCATTGTTCTTTTCAACTGTTGTCATTTTAATTTCCGTTGTTTTGAACTATTTAATGCCTGAAGGTGTATTTACCTTGATTACAAGTATTTCTACAGTATGTTTCATCTTTATTTGGGGAATTACAGTCATCAGTCATTTGAAATACCGTAAAACAAGGCCAGATCTAGTGAAAAAGAGCAAATTTAAATTACCACTTTATCCAATTTCCAATTACTTGATCCTTGCTTTCCTAGCGTTCGTCCTTGTGGTTCTTGCACTTGCGGACGACACTCGTGTTGCCTTATTCGTTACACCTGTATGGTTCATTATGCTGATTGCGATTTATAAGATGGGCAAAACGAAGGTGGATCAGGCGAATCAGAGAGAGATAGCGGGGAATTAAGAGTCAAGAAATCCTTTGATTCTATTTGCGGTGTTTGTCCAGATAGTTGCCGCTCCATATTTTCCAACTCGGTGAGTAAAAAATCTGTCCGTTTTAAAAAAACAAAGATATCTGGTTGATCTTATGATAATTCGAAATAAATATTTTAGAATAGTATTGTTAGCGCTTTCAAAAATGCTTGACATAATTATGCTCAACAACTATTCTAAATGTACTAAATTGAATAAGCGGATGACAGTTGTGGGAGAGTGCAAAGCGACAAGCCACCGAAGGAGCAAGTTCCAAAAAGACCCTTGGAACAAATCTCTCAGGTAGATGGAACCACAAATGGACGCACCTCTGGAGAGCGCGTATTAACATATACGCCACCAAAGGGGAAAGGCTCTATTAAAAAATGGAGCTAAACTCTCAGGTAAAAGGACAGAGAAGGGTAGAGAACGCTACGACCCTTTTCTGTCCTTTTTTGCGTGCAAAAAAGGTTGTAAAGCATACTATTTTTAACAGTTTTATAGAAAAGCAGGCTTGTAGCGGGCAAGAAATTTAGTGTCTAGTACCATATTGGAATTAGTAATTAAACGAAAATTCAGAATTAATAAAAATGTCTAGGAGGAAATTTAAATGAGTTTACATCAAAATGATTTAACCATTTTTGAAGCGATTGAAAAAGAAGGACAACGTCAACATCAAACACTGGAGTTGATTGCATCAGAGAACTTTGTTAGCCCAGATGTATTAGAGGCAATGGGAAGCGTGATGACAAATAAATATGCAGAAGGTTATCCAGGAAAGCGCTATTATGGTGGGTGTGAATTTGTAGATGTGGCAGAACAAACGGCTATTGAGCGGCTAACAAAACTTTTCGGTGCCAAATATGCAAATGTTCAGCCTCACTCAGGTGCACAAGCCAATTTCGCAGTTTTTTTCGCACTGCTTCAGCCTGGTGATAAGGTGATGGGAATGGACCTTTCACATGGTGGCCACTTAACTCATGGAAGCCCAGTCAGCGTTTCAGGAAAATGGTTTGAAGTTGTGTCCTATGGAGTTAGAGAAGATACTCAGTTAATTGATTATGATGAGTTGGAAGCTATCGCAAAGAAAGAAAAACCTAAATTGATTATTGCAGGAACCAGTGCCTATCCAAGAACGATTAATTTTGCACGATTTAGAGAAATTGCCGATCAAGTTGGTGCAAAACTTATGGTGGATATGGCTCATATAGCCGGTCTGGTAGCTACTGGTCTTCACCCATCCCCAATCCCATATGCGGATGTTGTGACAAGTACAACTCATAAAACATTAAGAGGACCTCGGGGGGGCATCATTTTAACAAACGATGAAGTAATTATCAAAGCGATTAATAAATCCGTATTCCCTGGAATTCAAGGCGGTCCACTTATGCATATCATTGCAGCAAAAGCAGTTGCATTCAACGAAGCTTTACAACCAAGCTTTAAAGATTATGCGAAACAAGTCATTGAAAATGCTACAACACTTGGCGAAACATTAAAAAATGAAGGTGCAGCCCTTGTTTCTGGTGGAACAGATAATCATATTGTCCTTTTAGATTTGCGTCCGTGGAATTTAACAGGAAAAGAAGCAGAGAAATTATTGGAAGACGCAGGCATTACCGTTAATAAAAATACGATTCCCTATGATCCTGAAAAGCCATTTGTTACGAGCGGTATCCGAATGGGGACAGCAGCTTTAACAACTCGAGGCATGAAGAAAGAAGAGATGGTGAAAATTGGTGAAGTGATTGCAACCGTTCTAAAGAGTAAAGGGAATAAAGACGTTCTTCAGGAAGCAAGAGAAACGACCAAAGGGATTTGTGATGGTTATCCGTTATTTCAACAGCCAATTACTGTGTAAAGAAAGGGACAGCTTAATGGAATTATGCCTTTGCAGAAAACCTGAGCAACGGCCATGACAGCGAGATATGTCTCCTGGCAATAAAGAAACCAGTAACAGTTGAACTATTTTGCAGAAAATCATAATTGGGGGTAAACCATGGGTATTGAAACAGCATTAAAGCAAACACCGCTTTTTGAAGTATATGAAAAATACGGAGCAAAAGTCATAAATTTTGGTGGCTGGGCTCTGCCGGTTCAATTTACCAGCATTTTAGAAGAGCATGAGGCTGTTCGAACTCAAGCAGGACTTTTTGATGTTTCTCATATGGGAGAAGTACTTGTGGAAGGGAAAGATGCCGAGAGTTATATTAACTACCTTGTTACAAACGATGTAACAAAGCTTGGCATCAATCAAGCACAGTATACCGCAATGTGTTATCCAGACGGTGGAACGGTCGATGATTTATTAGTTTATAAATTAGATAATGAAAAATATCTACTTGTCATTAATGCTGCAAACATTGAGAAAGATTACGAATGGATGAAGCAGCAAGTAAAAGGAGAGATGGCGCTCCAGAATATTTCAGAAGACATTGCTCAACTTGCCATCCAAGGACCTAAGGCAGAAAGCATTTTGCAAAAGTTAACGGAAATAGATTTATCAGAAATTGGTTCTTTTAAATTCGCCCAGCATGTCAACATCTCTGGGATTACCGACGTACTTGTATCCCGTACAGGTTACACAGGAGAAAATGGATTTGAAATTTATTTATCCGCAGACAAAGCGGTAGTACTTTGGGAAAAGATCTTAGAAGCAGGAGCCACGAGTGGATTAAAACCATGCGGACTAGGTGCACGGGATACGCTTCGTCTTGAAGCACGTCTTGCACTCTATGGCCAAGAACTAAGTAAAGACATCAGCCCGCTTGAAGCAGGAATCGGCTTTGTCGTAAAGACGAATAAAGAAAGTGACTTTATCGGAAAATCTGCTCTTACAGAACAAAAAGAAGCTGGATTAAAACGAAAATTAGTAGGAATTGAAGTAACAGGCCGTGGGATTCCGCGTCATGGTTACAAGGTAATTTCTAAAGATGGAGCGGAAATAGGTATTGTTACATCAGGAACACAATCACCATCTTTGAAGAAAAGCTTAGGTCTCGCCTTGGTATCATCCGGTCAAGCTGAAGTGGGTACGCCGATAAAAGTGGAAATCCGAAATAAACAGATTGAAGCCGTTATTGTTAATACACCATTCTACAAAAGATAAGCGGAAATATTTTAATAGATTTTTCGAGTAGTTTTCTTGAGTCAATTACCGTTACCTGGCATGCAGCCTGAAATCGATTACCTAAGAGTTAAATTACCTAAAGTATATTCTGAATTATACCAATAGTTAAAAAACGAAAAGAAAAGGGGAAAATACAATGACGAAAGTAATATCAAGTTTTCGATATAGCAAAGAACATGAATGGGTCCAACAATTAGAAGGAAATCGTGTACGTATTGGAATCTCTGATTATGCACAAAAGGCATTAGGTGATATCGTCTTTGTTGAAAATCCAGAGATTGATGATGAAGTAACAGTCAATGAATCGATGGGAACGATCGAGTCAGTTAAAGCAGTTTCCGAACTTTACTCACCTGTTTCAGGCACGGTGGTTACTGTAAACGAAGAGTTAGAAGGTGCCCCAGAGACAATTAACGAGCATCCATTTGAAGCAGGGTGGTTAGTCGAAGTAGAAATGTCCAATCCAGAAGAGCTAGACTCACTTCTAAACGAAGATGAGTATCAAGCATTTACTAATGAAGGAGAGGAATAATATGACAGCCACTTATAGATACCTTCCTGATACGAAACAAGATAAAGACGAAATGCTCTCATTTTTAGATATTTCTTCTATAGATGAGTTATTTGAAGATATTCCAGCTGAAATTAGGCTGCAGGGTGAGCTAAACATCCCAAAGGCTGTTCCTGAACCGCTTCTTTTGAAAAGAATGAACCAGCTTGCTACAAAAAACAAAAATGCGAATCATTACCCGACTTTCCTAGGTGCGGGTACATATGATCACTACATTCCAAGTGTGGTAAACCATATGATTTCACGCTCCGAATTTTACACGGCCTATACACCTTACCAACCGGAAATCAGTCAAGGTGAATTACAAGCAATTTTTGAATTTCAAACGATGGTCTGTGAGTTGACAGGAATGGATGTGGCTAACTCTTCCATGTACGATGGTTTTACATCACTTGCAGAAGCTGCATCACTTGCTGTTACATCTACAAGACGTTCAAAAGTCCTTGTATCCAAAGCGGTACATCCTGAATCCCGTGCAATTTTACATACAGTAGCAGCAGGTCCGGGATACACAGCAGAGGAAGTGAATCTTGCCGGTGAGATTACGGATTTAGGGAAGCTTCAAGAACAAATTGACAAAGACACTGCTGCCGTAATTGTTCAATATCCAAATTTCTTCGGTTCCATTGAGGATATAGATGCAATTAAGAAAATTGCAGTAGAAAAAGGTGCCCTTTTAATCGTAAGCGCCAATCCTCTTGCACTAGCACTCTTGCAGGCTCCGGGGAAAATTGGGGCAGATATTGTGATAGGTGATATGCAGCCATTAGGAATCCCGATGTCCTTTGGCGGGCCACACTGCGGCTATTTTGCGGTAAATAAAAAACTCATGCGCAAAATCCCAGGACGTATTGTAGGCCAAACAGCAGATGAAAAAGGAAAGCGTGGATTTGTGTTAACACTTCAAGCACGTGAACAGCATATTCGCCGTGATAAAGCCTCATCCAATATTTGTTCCAACCAGGCATTAAATGCTCTTGCCTCTTCTATTTGTATGACATCACTTGGAAAGCAAGGGATTCGTCAAATGGCACAGCTAAACATTGAGAAAGCTGATTACATGGCAAAAATCCTAGAGCAGAAAGGCTTTACTATATACAATGAAGCACCATTCTTCAATGAGTTTGTTGTCGGGCTTCCTCGTCCGGTAAAGGAAGTCAATGCAAAACTTCTTAAGGCGGGTATTATCGGTGGATTTGATTTAGAAAGTGATTACGGTTTTGAAAATAAAATGCTGCTAGCTGTGACTGAGCAGCGAACAAAAGAAGAAATTGACCAATTTGTTGATGCTTTGGAGGCGATTGTAAATGGTTGAATATAATGAGTTAATTTTTGAAATAAGTCGTCCAGGACGAGTGGGATCAAGTCTTCCAGATAGTGATGTTGATTATGTTGATATAAATGAAAAATTTCCAAAGCATTTAATTCGTGACGAACCTGCTGAGCTGCCAGAAGTATCAGAGTTGCAGCTTGTCCGCCATTACACAGCGCTCTCTAATAAAAACCATGGAATCGATAATGGATTCTATCCTCTGGGTTCATGCACGATGAAGTACAATCCGAAAATAAATGAAGATGTGGCACGTTTGGAAGGATTTAGCCGCATTCATCCTTATCAGCCCGTTGAAACAGTACAGGGAGCATTAGAGGTTTTATATGAATTACAGGAAGAGCTAGCTGTCATTACAGGAATGGATGCTGTAACTTTACAGCCATCTGCTGGTGCTCAAGGGGAATGGACAGGTTTAATGATGGTTAAAGCGTATCATGCTCATAAAGGTGAAACCAGAACGAAAGTACTTGTTCCAGACTCAGCGCACGGTACAAATCCTGCAAGTGCAAGTGTTGCTGGTTTTCAAACGATCACGATTCCATCCGATAAAAATGGATTAGTAGACTTAGAAGAATTAAAGAAACATGTGGGATCTGATACAGCTGCGCTTATGCTGACTAATCCGAATACCCTTGGACTTTTTGAAAAAGAAATTGTGGAAATCGCTCAGGTTGTTCATAACGCAGGGGGCCTTTTATATTATGACGGAGCGAATGCAAATGCCATTTTAGGTAAAACAACACCAGGTCAAATGGGCTTTGACATCGTACACCTAAATCTTCACAAAACGTTTACGACTCCTCATGGAGGTGGCGGCCCAGGAGCAGGTCCTGTCGGTGTGAAAGAGAAACTTACTCCATACTTGCCAGTACCGCGCATCGAAAAAGAAGGTGATAAATATGTGCTGAACGCGAATTATTCGGACTCTATCGGAAGGGTAAAAGGGTATTATGGAAACTTCGGAATTCTCTTACGGGCGTATACTTATATTCGCACGATGGGGCCTGAAGGGCTGCGCCAAGTATCAGAAAGTGCCGTGCTTCATGCTAATTATCTTCGTAAAAGATTGGAGCCATATTTTGAAGCGCCTTATTCACAAATTTGCAAGCATGAATTTGTCCTATCCGGATCCAATCAGAAAAAGCTGGGTGTAAGAACGCTTGACATAGCAAAACGCCTGCTAGATTTCGGCTACCACCCGCCGACCATCTATTTCCCATTAAATGTTGAAGAATGTTTGATGATTGAACCGACTGAAACAGAGTCGAAAGAAACACTTGATGCTTTTGCGGATGTAATGATTACAATTGCCAAAGAAGTGGAAGAAAACCCAGGGATTGTTTTAGAAGCACCACATACTACAGTGATTGGGCGATTGGATGAGGTCCAAGCTGCTAGACAACCAATCTTGCGTTATTCCAAAGAAGTAGTAGAGGAAGCAACGGTAACGTCATAAATGAATGAACATGAACCGCCAAGGATGGAATATGAAGAAATGAATTTCGATATTTCATTCTAGGTGGTTTCATAAGCATGTTTAAAAAGGATGAAAAAAGTGCCAAGAGGTGCAAGGAGAAAATAGTCTGGTGAACTGAAAAGACAGAGCAACGGAGAAACTCTATCGGTCTTTTTTAGGCAATTGAACAACCTCTTTCAAGCTAAAATACATTCTCATAGGAGTGAGAAATAAAATGTCCATCAAAGATCTTCGTAAACCGGAATGGCTTAAAATTAAATTAAATACGAATGAACAATATACTGGCTTAAAGAAAATGATGCGTGAAAAAAAACTTCATACTGTTTGTGAAGAAGCGAGATGCCCTAACATTCATGAATGCTGGGCGGTACGAAAAACGGCAACTTTCATGATTTTAGGAAGTGTATGTACGCGAGCTTGCAGGTTCTGTGCAGTTCAAACAGGGCTACCATCAGAGCTAGATTGGGAAGAACCCGAACGTGTCGCAGAATCAGTAAAGCAAATGAACCTAAAGCATGTGGTGATTACCGCAGTTGCTCGTGATGACTTAAATGATGGCGGAGCAAAGGTATTTGCAGAAACTGTAAATGCTGTGAGGCGGCAAAATCCATTTTGCAGCATTGAAGTTCTCCCCTCGGATCTGAATGGGGAATATGACAATTTAAAAACATTAATGGATGCAAGACCAGACATATTGAATCACAACATTGAAACAGTAAAACGCTTATCCCAAAAAGTTCGTGCTCGTGCAACTTACGAACGTTCATTAGAGTTTTTACGGCGGGCAAAACAAATGAATTCAACTATTCCTACGAAATCAAGCATTATGATTGGTCTAGGAGAAACAAAAGAAGAAATTATGGAAACAATGGATGATCTTCGTGCTAACGATGTGGACATTATGACTATTGGTCAATACTTGCAGCCGACTAAACGACATTTGAAGGTTGAAAAATATTGGAGTCCAGAAGAGTTTGAAGAACTGAAAAACATTGCCATGTCAAAAGGGTTTAGTCATTGCGAAGCCGGTCCGCTTGTTCGCTCCTCCTATCACGCAGATGAACAAGTTCGTGCAACTAAAGCTAATGCGTAATCTTTTTTCATTAAACCATTAAGAAAGGGGAGAAGCAGATGATAGCTAAATTAAAAATAACAGAGGCAGCCATGAATAAACTGAAGGAAATGACATGTAAAGGTAAGCAAATTCCTCGCATTGACGCTGATATTGCCGGCGGCTGCGGGGTGTCGGTAAAGTTCTCCCTCTTATTGGACGAGCCCCGCAGAAATGATGTAATTATTGAATATGAGGGAGTTCAGCTTAGATTAGATCATTTTACAAAACGCTATTTAGATGAAGAAACACAAATTGATTATATAGATGATAGTGGCTTTATTGTTGGAGAAAGCTTTGCATCCAGTGCATGTGCCATTGAAATAAATTAAAGTATCGTGATCGTTTACCTATTAATAGAAGAGATCGTGTTTAATAAGTTAGTAGTTTTCTTACAATATCCACATATCTATCGAAAACCAAAGGGGGAAGAATTAGGTGAATAAACAATATGACGTTGTTATCATCGGTGGCGGCACCGGTGGATATGTTGCGGCCATACGCGCGTCTCAATTAGGATTCAAAACGGCGGTAGTTGAACAAGGTAAACTTGGTGGAACTTGCCTTCATGCAGGTTGTATTCCAAGTAAAGCATTATTAAGAAGTGCAGAGGTCTATTCCAATGCAAAGAATGCAGATAAATTTGGTGTTATTGCACCTGAAGTTGGGCTGGATTTCTCAAAAGTACAGGCCAGGAAAGAAGAAATTACTGAACGCTTATTTAAAGGTGTACAACATTTAATGAAAAAAGGGAAAATAGATGTGTTTGAAGGAAAAGGGAGTATTTTACAGTCAAAGGATGTTTTAGTGAGATTGAATAATGATGAACGGGAAACAATATTAAACCCTCGAAATATTTTAATAGCTACAGGTTCCCGTCCAAGGACATTACCCGGCCTAGAAGCAGATAGCGAATATGTGATGACATCTGATGAAGCGCTACAAATGAAAGTGCTCCCAAATTCCATCATTATTGTTGGCGGCGGTGTTATTGGAATAGAATGGGCTTCGATGCTTATTGACTTTGGATTAGAGGTGACTGTGATTGAGTATGCCGATCGCATTTTACCGACGGAAGATAAAGATATTTCAAAGGAAGTACAGCGACTAATGAAGAAAAAAGGTGTGAAAATCGTAACAGGGGCAAAGTTGCTTCCAGAATCGTTAGAAAAAGGTGAGGGTGTCTCTATAAAGGCGGAATATAAGGGGAAAGACACGACATTTACAGCGGAAAAATTATTAGTATCTGTCGGAAGATTAGCAAACATAGAAGGCATTCACCTTGAAAATACCAAAGTTGAAGTCGAACATGTTATTCAAACAAATGAGTATTATCAAACGAATGAGCCAAACATTTATGCAATTGGAGATGTGATTGGAGGATTACAGCTTGCCCATGTTGCTTCACATGAAGGGATCATCGCAATTGAACATATGGCAGGAGAAAACCCTGATCCGCTTGATCAATCTCTTGTTTCAAAATGCATATATAGTAACCCGGAGGTAGCTAGTGTTGGGTTAACAGAAGAGGATGCGAGGGAGAAAGGGTATCAAGTAAAAACAGGGAAGTTCTCCTTCCGTGCAATTGGAAAGGCTCTTGTTTTTGGTGAATCAGACGGTTTTGTTAAACTCGTTGTTGAAGAAGAGTCTAGTAAGTTGTTAGGAGCGCATATGGTTGGGCCTCATGTAACCGATATGATTTCAGAAGCTGGTCTTGCACGTGTATTAAATGCAACAGCTATGGATATTGCGCATACGATACACCCTCACCCTACATTAGCGGAAGCAATTGGGGAAGCTGCCCTAGCGGTATATGATAAGGAAATACACGCATAGTTATTATAATCTTAAAAGAAGAGTTGAATACTTCTTCCTTGAGATGAACCATTTGATAGCTGGAGAAGCAAGGCATTAGGCAGTATCACTCTGAAAACTTATGGTGTGAAATTGTGGAAGAGAAAGCGTCAATTTTAAGGTCTACCGCCCTCCCTTTACCGTAGTTCAAGATTACTAGTAATGAAATTGTAGTGACGGTATTGTTTGGACACCTATAGCGGTTGTGTGGCCAGCATTCTGAATTTGAAAGTTTTTACATATTTTAATTACAAATCTAAAGGATGGTGAGATTCCATTGTATAAAGAAGTGAATGTAAACCGTGCTAAATTATTAATATCCTGTCCAGAAAAACCAGGTATTATCTCGGCTGTATCCAACCTTTTATTAGAAAGCAGAGCAAATGTTGTTCATTTTGACCAACATACGACGGATCCACAATCAGGTATGTTTTTTATGAGAATCGAATTTGATTTAAACGACTTTGATGCTTCCTATGCAAAACTTGAAGAGGACTTACATGTGTTGGCCCAGGCTTACGCGATGGAATGGAGCTTAAGCGGTAATAATAAAAGAAAACGAATGGCCATCTTTGTATCCAAAATGGATCACTGTCTTATGGAGCTTATATGGCGTTGGAAATCGAATGAACTTCCAGTGGAAATCCCGATGGTGATCAGTAATCATCCTGATTTTAAAAAAATAGTTGAAAGTTATGACATCCCTTATTATCATATTCCTTTAGCTCATGAAACGAAGCAACAAGCAGAACAGAAAGCACTAGATCTATTGAAAGGGAAAGTAGACTTCATTGCCTTGGCTAGATATATGCAAATTCTTTCTCCTGCATTTGTATCGGAGTTCCCAAATCAAATTATTAACATTCATCATTCTTTCCTACCGGCGTTTGTCGGTGCAAACCCTTATGCGAGGGCCTATAACCGGGGAGTTAAGTTAATTGGAGCAACTGCTCATTATGTTACGAATGATCTTGATGAAGGACCGATTATTCAGCAAGATGTAAAGAGGGTTAATCATAGACATACAATCGAAGAATTAAAGGTTACCGGAAGTCATGTAGAAAGACAGGTTCTTGCCCAAGCTGTTTCTTGGCATATTGAAGATAGAGTTATTATTCATGGCAATAAAACAATCGTGTTTGATTGAATAAAATATTATGGCTTCAAAGATAAAGATAAAGATAAACATTAAATTTATAGATAATTGAAGAACTTATTATTTTTCCAACATTTCAAAGGGTTTTTCTCTACTAATTCTCTTGAAAAAGACTAATTACTCGACCTTGGGGAATACTTTGTCATATCTCAAACGGGATACCATTACTATTTATTCCCATTCCTATATTAATACCCACATCTCAATCTCTATTAAAATCGAATCAATTCCATACCATAAAAGTTTGCCGTGGTTAGAGTGATAGAATTTAAGTCATTCATTTCAAAAAACGAATAACAGCTTGATTTTTTTTGTACATTTGTTGATTGAGGCACTCAAATGCTAATTTCAAAGCATTATCAATATAAACAAACATAATAAGATCGAAATGTTTTTTAGCTTTTTCGCCTGTTCAATAACTGAAATTATTATTAGTTGAAAAAACTCTTTTTTTAGCTTTGAAGCGCTCAATGGCTGTTCTCTGCTTGTATAGCTTTTTCCATGCTTCTGTACATGTAACCGTGACGGGCCACACCAATCGCAGTGTTGTGAGTTAGGTACGAGTTCAATTCATGGCTTAATCGTGTTCATATAATTAATAGATTAGGACCGTTTCGGCAAATGAAAAACAAAAGCGGCATAATTAAGGCTGTTAAACAAATCTTTTCCCAGAAAAGGGGGATATCG
>NZ_CP195840.1:1569895-2177345 GCF_058513295.1 Peribacillus sp. B65
CCAGCCAGGTATGATGATGGGCGGTCAAAATGGAGGCCAGCCAGGCATGATGGGCGGTCAAAATGGAGGCCAGCCAGGTATGATGATGGGCGGTCAAAACGGAGGCCAGCCGGGCATGATGATGGGCGGCCAAAACGGAGGCCAGCCCGTGATGATGATGGGCGGTCAAAATGGAGGTCAGCCGTGGATGATGGGCGGTCAAAATGGAGGTCAGCCAGGTATGATGATGGGCGGCCAAAACGGAGGTCAGCCAGGTATGATGATGGGCGGCCAAAACGGAAGTCAGCCAGGCATGATGATGGGCGGCCAAAATGGAGGCCAGCCAGGTATGATGATGGGCGGTCAAACCGGAGGTCCGCCGTGGATGGGCCGTCAAAATGGAAGTCAGCCGTGGATGATGGGCGATCAAAACGGAGGCCAGCCGGGAATGATGCCTAGACAATTTGGTGGTCAGCCGGACATGATGCGCGGTCAGCTAGGGGGGCAACCTGAAGCTATGTTACCTGGACAAATGGGTGGCCAGCCAGGCCAATTCGGGGGCGTTCGTGCGCCTGAAACATTTGGGATACCGACATATGTAGATGAAAGCGATGACTACTAATTATCAAGGAGACAGTGTTTTTAACACTCGTCTCCTCTCTTATTTAAATCGTAAGCCAAGGAATGTCCAACATATTCAAAGCAGTGTCTATTTAATAACTTTTGAAAAGGGTCATCCAATGATCCTTAAAGGATTCGACAGCTTTGAAAAGTGGGATCGGCAAAGAGAATTGACTTCATTGTTAAAACAAAAGGGTTTTCATCAAACGTATTATATTCATCAGAATTTAATGCCCTTTGAATTTAAAGGGAAATGGTATGGGAGTATGGACTATTTTCCGCCGAGCAAGAAAAAATTCAAATATTCCAATCATAAAGACCGTTTAGAGGGAATTAAGTTACTGGAAAGCTTTCATGATGTGTCGGAGCATCTCTCCATTAACGCGCCTGTATTCAATCAATCAAAAAAGTGGAAAGAACGTTTATCACTTTTTAAAAAGAACTTTTCTTATGTTCGCCAATATGTTTCTGAAGATATTATCAAGGAATGGATTAGATGGGGTGAGTGGGCGCTAGAGGGGTTTGATAAAAATCAGTCTTTATGGAATAAGGAAAAGAAAGTAATCATTCATGGTGATTGTGCCCACCATAATTTCTTGCGCAGAGCGGACGGCACTTTGACTTTAATCGATTTTGACTTAATGGCAAATGCCCCGAGGTGCATTGATTATTTACAGTATGCAAATCGAATATCGCATCATTTGGAAGATGCGGCCACCGATCTGTGGGAAGTGCCCCAATTGCAAAGGTATCAGTCAGACCCGGCCTTTTTATATGCTTTAACTTATCCTACCGATATTTTCCGTGAATGGAATCGCCTTAATAAAAGTTCTTCCCAGCTTCATTCGGTCTGGAAAATGTCCGTGGAAGGTTTTTCGGAGCGGATGGCGATGAATGAAAAATTGGCAAAAAGGATTTCTTCCCTTAATAGGAATTAAAACGGTTTTTTGGCCGTATCTTACAGAGTACATTTCCCGTTCGACACCCATGCTAATTATGAGCGGAATTTAGCTCATTCAATTGCAATGGGAGGGTTATTGGTGCAGAAAATAAAATGGGCACAGCCGCTTTGTACGGTATTGGCCGCCGTCAGTTTGGTTGGATGTGCTAATAATGATACAGCGGAAAATGAAAATATCACGAATGATACAGGATACCATGAAAAAGATGCATTGGTACGCAACATCAATTATGAGAATATGGTGCAAGGTTTATACAATAAAGATGATGCGTACAGTAAAAGTGACCGTAACTACCATGGACATGAGAGTAAACCGCTTAAGGCGCGATCATCTTATTATAATTCCTATGAAGGCGCTTTAGCCGACAAAGTCAATGGTGTCGCCAATAAAGTGGAGCCGGTCATCGATACCAGGACGATCATCATGAAAGACGAAATGCTGGTAGCCTTGCTGCTTGATGACTATAACCAAGCAAAAGATGTTAAAGAAAGAATCAAGAAGGAAATCGGACCGCTTACCAATGGCCGTACCCTATATGTCACCACCGATGAAGGTGTCTATTTCAGGACGATGACACTTGATAACAATCTTCGGGATGGCGACACGAGGGAAATGATCATTTTGGATGCCAATGACATGTTCGATAACCTTAACATTCACGAAAATCACTTGAAATAATTAGTGAGCTGACCCGATATGGAGTCAGCTCTTTTTGATTTTTTTCTGGTTAATAATCCTTATTTGGGTCAAACTACATAAAAAGTAAACGCCTTAAGAGGTGAGTATATTGATTAATCAACTCAGAATCCAATTTTTCATGACGCTTTTCATATTGCCATTTTGCTTAACCGTTTTTGCCGAAGAAACCGTTCAAAAGGAAAATGATCCAATTGAGAGGAAGGTCATTCTTCAGCGTATGTATCTGGATGGCGAGTTAAGTGAAGAGAAATTGACAGAAACCATTTGGTCGATGGAGGACTTTTGGTCAAAATATGAAGGATGGAAAGTAGTCGATCAAAATGAAGAGCAGATTGTCATGAAGAAAATTGAAAATGACATATCTCCGCTCTTAAAAGCGAACGGTTACCTTGGTATGAGGGAAGATGGTACGTTATCCATTTTTATCGGAAGGCCTGAGCATGCCAAGATCATTCATACTTTCTACCAAATAGACGTTGGTAAACTAGAAGCATACAAGCAGGAGGAACTGCAAAAAGGGATTCCGATCATGAATAAAGACCAATATAAACAGCTTATTAAAGAATATGAGCCATATTCGGTAAACTAGGGTGGGATGATATCCGATCCTTCAGACTGTAGATAAACTCGATAATAATGGAGTTTGTCTACAGTTTTTTTATATTTACAATTTAACTGTTGATTTCCACTGCAGGCACTCGCTTTCTGCGGGCGGTCCGTCCTCGGAGCCTTTCTGCCTGTGGGGTCTCGCTTGGACGCGTATTTCCGGCAGGAGTCTCGCATACCCATTCCAATTAACATTGTTTTATGGATGATAATGACACCGGAAGTAATGTGAAAGGACTTTGCAGACTATGAAATAACTTTTAATGAACAACACCCCCTTTTTATGATAAAATGAGAGGTACAGCAAAATCAGGGAGAGAATTAATTTGTATGATTATATAAAAGGCAAGGTCGATTATATTGGGCCTGAATACATAGTTGTGGAAAATGGGGGGATCGGATATCAAGTGATGACGCCGAATCCTTTTATTTTTTCCGCTCAATACCAGAAAGAAATTCAAGTTTACCTGTATCATTATGTTCGTGAGGATATGGCAGCATTATATGGATTCCAGACTCGTCAAGAAAAGGCGTTATTCACAAAATTATTGAATGTAACCGGAATCGGGCCGAAGGGTGCTCTAGCCATATTGGCATCAGGCCAGGTTGATCAGGTGGTGCAGGCAATCGAAAATGAAGATGAATCGTTTTTGGTGAAATTCCCGGGAGTCGGAAAGAAAACGGCAAGGCAAATGATCCTCGATTTAAAAGGGAAACTTGAGAATATAATTCCGGATGCGTTTCCAAGCTTGTTTAACGAAGGCGTCACGGCTGCACTAAGTCCAAATGGTTATACAGAGGAATTGGATGAAGCCGTTCTTGCATTGAAGGCTCTTGGCTATTCTGAAAAGGAAGTCCAAAAGGTTGCCAAGAAATTGCAGGCTGAAGATATGACGACCGAGCAATATATTAAGAAAGCATTGCAAATGATGTTAAGATAAGGAGTGGCGCAATGGAGGAGAGAATATTCAATCAGGAAGCCGATTTGAACGAACTGTCCTTTGAACAAAGCCTGCGGCCGCAAAACTTAAAGCAATATATCGGACAGGATAAAGTGAAAGCGAATTTAAGTGTATATATCGAAGCGGCAAGGATGCGTGAAGAAACGCTCGATCATGTACTTTTATATGGACCGCCTGGCCTTGGAAAGACGACGCTTGCCGTCATCATCGCCAATGAAATGGGTGTGAATATCCGCACGACTTCCGGTCCCGCCATTGAGCGGCCGGGAGATCTGGCGGCCATTTTGAGTGCACTTGAACCGGGTGATGTATTGTTCATTGATGAGATTCACCGTCTTCCCCGTGTCGTTGAAGAAGTGCTATACCCGGCTATGGAGGACTTCTGTCTGGATATTGTAGTCGGTAAGGGGCCGGAAGCCCGTTCGATCAGGATCGACTTGCCGCCGTTTACCCTCGTAGGGGCCACGACACGTGCAGGCTCACTGTCTGCACCGCTCAGGGACCGTTTTGGCGTTTTGAGCCGTCTTGAATATTATACGGAAAACCATTTGACTGATATCATCATCCGTACTGCAAGAATCATGGATACGGAAATGGATGATCAAGCAGCGGCAGAGCTTGCAAGAAGATCAAGGGGCACACCAAGAATAGCCAATCGGCTTTTACGGAGGGTCAGGGATTTCGCCCAGGTACGCGGTGATGGTACGATAACGGCCGAGCTTGCCGATTATGCGCTTGAATTAATGCAGGTCGACCGTTTAGGACTCGATCATATTGACCATAAATTACTTAAAGGGATTATTGAAAAATTCCGTGGCGGGCCCGTGGGTCTGGAAACGATTGCTGCAACGATTGGCGAAGAGGCACATACGATCGAAGATGTGTATGAACCATATCTGTTACAAGTCGGTTTTCTTCAGCGTACCCCAAGAGGCCGGATGGCAACACAGCTTGTTTATGAGCATTTCGGAATGGAGATGCCTGAATGATGAATATACCAAAGATGGTTATGATTCTGGGTGTGATTATATTCGTGATTGGTTTTGCGATGAAATATATCAGTCTCGGCAGGCTGCCGGGAGATATTTTTCTGAAAAAGGGGAATACGACGTTTTACTTTCCCATCGTTACATCAATCATCGTCAGTGTTGTATTGTCCGCGATTTTTTATTTGATCGGCCGTTTTAAATAATGATTACAGCTTGATAGACACGTAAGGAAGTGGAACAGATGAAATTGGATATGTTTGATTTTCATTTACCGGAGGAACTGATTGCCCAAGTTCCTTTGGAGGATAGGGAAGCAAGTAGATTGATGGTGCTGGACAAAGAAACCGGCAAGCTTCAGCATGATGTATTCAGCCATATCACGGAATATATCAAACCGGGAGATTGCCTGGTGTTGAATGATACGAAGGTGCTTCCGGCCCGGCTTTACGGCAGTAAAGAAGGAACGGGTGCAAAAATAGAAGTCTTGCTGCTTAAGCAAGAGCATGATGATGTATGGGAAACGCTTGTGAAGCCGGCCAAACGGATAAAAGAAGGCTCGACAATCGTTTTTGGCGATGGTAAGCTGAGTGCCGTTTGTACAGGTGTACTTGAGCATGGCGGCCGAATCCTTGAATTTAAATATGAAGGCATATTTTATGAAATACTGGAGAAGCTTGGCGAAATGCCGTTACCTCCATACATCAAGGAACAACTAGACGACCAGGACCGCTATCAAACGGTTTATGCGCGTGAACGGGGATCTGCAGCCGCACCTACCGCTGGCCTGCATTTTACGGAGGAGTTGCTCGGGAAACTTAAAGAGATGGGTGTCCACATCGCATTCATCACGCTGCATGTCGGGCTTGGTACATTCCGTCCAGTAAGTGTCGACGATATTGATAGCCACGAAATGCATTCCGAATTTTATCAAATGACGGAAGGCACTGCCAGATTACTGAATGATGTGAAAGGAAAAGGCGGGAAAATCATTACGGTCGGCACTACGTCCACAAGGACATTGGAAACGATTGCGTCCCGCAATGATGGGGTTTTCAAGGAAGAAAATGGCTGGACGAGCATCTTCATTTATCCTGGTTATGAGTTCAAAGGAATCGATGCGATGATAACGAACTTCCATTTGCCCAAATCGACTTTAATCATGCTGATTTCTGCACTTGCTGGCAGGGAGCATGTCCTTCATGCCTATGAAACGGCTGTGGAAGAAAAATACAGGTTCTTTAGTTTTGGAGATGCAATGTTAATTAAGTAATATAAGAGTGAGAAGCTCTTGAAGGGAGTTATTGCGTTGACTGCAATACGATATGAGTTAATCAAAACATGTAAACAGACAGGGGCACGGCTAGGCCGGGTCCATACGCCGCATGGTTCTTTCGAAACGCCGGCATTTATGCCGGTTGGAACGATGGCTACTGTCAAAACGATGTCCCCGGAAGATTTGAAACAAATGGGGGCTGGCATCATCCTGAGCAATACTTACCACTTATGGCTGCGTCCGGGGCATGAAATCATCAAGGAAGCTGGCGGATTGCATAAGTTCATGAACTGGGATCGGGCGATTTTGACCGATTCAGGCGGCTTTCAAGTCTTCAGTTTGAGCGAGTTTCGCAAAATTGAAGAAGAGGGCGTGCATTTCAGGAACCATCTGAATGGCGATAAATTATTCTTATCCCCGGAAAAAGCGATGGAAATACAAAATGCGCTTGGCTCAGATATTATGATGGCATTCGATGAATGTCCGCCATTTCCGGCGACTGAAGAGTATATGAAGAAGTCGGTTGAACGGACATCGCGCTGGGCGGAACGCTGTTTGAATGCACATGAGCGTCCTAATGACCAAGGGCTGTTTGGTATCGTTCAAGGCGGGGAGTTTGAAAACCTTCGCAAACAAAGTGCAAAAGACCTTGTCTCCCTTGACTTCCCGGGTTATGCTATTGGAGGGTTATCCGTTGGGGAACCGAAGGATATCATGAACCGCGTCCTTGAGTTTACAAGTCCGCTGCTGCCAAGTAACAAACCTCGTTACCTGATGGGAGTCGGTTCGCCGGACTCATTGATCGATGGTGCACTCCGCGGTATCGATATGTTTGACTGTGTACTGCCGACGCGAATTGCGCGTAATGGTACGCTCATGACGAGCAATGGGCGGCTGGTTGTGAAAAATGCGAAGTATGCACGCGATTTCGGTCCAATCGATGAAAATTGCGATTGCCATGTTTGCAAGAATTATAGCCGGGCATATATCCGCCATTTGATTAAGTGTGAAGAAACCTTTGGGATTCGTCTTACGACTTACCATAATCTTCATTTTCTGTTAAACTTGATGGAACAGGTCAGACAAGCTATTCGAGAAGATCGTCTTGGAGACTTTAGGGAAGAGTTTTTTGAGCAGTATGGTTTCAATGAACCAAATGCGAGAAACTTCTAATTCCATAAATATTTTAATGAGCGAAAGGAGTGAATATACAGAATGGGTTCTTTAACACAAATACTTCCGTTGATTTTAATGTTCGTATTGTTCTATTTCTTATTGATCCGCCCGCAGCAAAAACGCCAAAAGGCTACGCAAAGCATGCAAAGCAGTCTGAAAAAAGGTGATAAAGTTGCTACTATCGGCGGTATGCACGGAACAATCGATGCAATCGATGACCTGAAAATCGTCATTAAATCACCAGACGGCACAAAACTGACGTTTGACCGTGCAGCAATCCGTGAAATTACGGAAAGCGCACCGAATAAGGAAGTATCCGTATAAGACAAACGAAAACCGGGCCATGTGCCCGGTTTTTTTTGCTGTTTTTTTAATCGGTGCGGGAGTCGGAACTCATGTTGACCCCAAGCACGCCGCCCATCATGGCCGTAATCACGAAACAGCCATAGTATATCCATTGCTTGATGGTGAAAAGTGCATCGTGACCTAAATATTGAAAAAGGAACACGACCAACAGATAAAGCAGCCCAGTGCTCCCGCCCAAGAATAGTCCTTGCTTTTTCCCTTTGCCTCCTGAAATGAATCCACCAATGAACAGCGATAAAAAGGACACGATCATGATCACGTATGTCAGGGATGATTCCGTCAGTGAAGTAAAACGAAGAAGGATGGAAACGATTAAACTAGCAATCATCGCTATGGCAAAGATGGAGCCTACGCCATAAATTACGGCGACACTCATTTTTTTAGTTTCGATGGGTATTCCTCCTTTTTGAAAGGCTGATACGTATAGCCTGTTTATGTGTTTGTACAAGCATATTCCCAATATCGAACCTTTAGACCAGGTTTAGGAAGCTTCCCGCAAAATTAGAAAAGAATATGGAGTAATTTTTCAGTTCCCAAGCCATGCTATGGATGAAGGATGTGGTATTGAAGTGGATATCCTGGCTATTATTTTTAGAACAACAGTGATCTATCTAGTCATCTTAATCCTTTTTCGAATGATGGGTAAGCGGGAAGTTGGGGAATTGAGCATTCTTGATTTAGTGGTATCCATCATGATCGGGGACATTGCCGTCCTTTCCTTTGAAGATTTGGATAGACCATTTTTCAGGCAAATCATTCCGATGTTCGTTCTTGCTTTCATCCAAATAATATTGGCTTTCATTTCATTGAAAAGCATTAGATTTCGAAACATCGTGGACGGTACGCCCCAGATCATCATCAATCAAGGGAAAATAGATGAAAAAGCGATGCGTAAGCAACGATATACTTTCGATGATTTATTGACCCAGCTGCGAGAACAGGGAATTAGTGATTTAAATGAGGTGCAATTCGCAATCCTCGAATCTACCGGGAAGCTTTCGATCATCAAGAATACCAAAGATAAAAGGTCTAAAACCAAGGAAACACCTTATCCCCTTATAATCGACGGGGAGATACAGGAGAGGAATCTCGATAGAATTGGCAAAAATCATTTTTGGCTCCGGCACCAGTTGAAAAAGCTGGGAGAAACGAAGATTAAAGAGATTTCGATTTGTGGGTACATAGATGGCCAATTTTATATCGATAAAAATGAAACGAAGAAATGACCGAAGCCTTTTAATGCTTCGGTTCATTTTATTTCCAAGCGAATTTTGATAAAAAGCCGCCCACTACAGGAATCCTGATCAGATCCGCCTTTTTTATGCTGCCGGTCATGAGCAGGAAAAATGTGAACAGCAGGATAACGACCGTCACGGAAAGCAAAAGCCGTATGCCAAGAGGCTGTGAGGAGAGCGGGAATTGATAAAGATAATAACCTCCCCACCCGGAAATTAAGGCAAGGACCAATGCTGACATATAGCTGCGGAAATGAAGCGTGAAAGGGACGACCTTCAGTACAGTTGAAAAATGCAGGAAGGTAACGAGCATCGTACCGACGGCTATCCCGATTGCGGCGCCCATGATCCCGAAACTTTCCTTTGACGCCAGCAGCCAGATCACACCGATTTTAAGGATGTTACCTGCCAGGCTGTTGAACATTGCTGCCTTTGCAAGATCCAGTGCTTGCAGCATGGATTGCAGCGGATATTGAAAGTAATAAAGGATGAAAAAGGGTGCCAGGAATTTAATGAAAACGGCAGCATGCGAAGAGCCATACATGACTTGTAAAATCGGTTCGGCAAAGATGAACAGAATGACGATAGCTAAACAGCCTGTGATAAAGGTGATTTTCAGTGCCTGCTGAAGCCTGTGTTCAACGAGTGAAAAGTTCCCTGTCGTACGGGCTTCGCTCACTGCCGGGACAAGTGCCGTCGCCAATGATGACGTAACGAAGGAAGGAAGCATGAGTAAAGGCAGGGCGTACCCTGTCAGCTCCCCGTATTGACTTGTGGCTGCGGCCGCGGTGACTCCGGCGAGTGCCAAACTCTGGGCGACCACTATCGGTTCGAAAAACCATGAAACCGATCCAATCATCCTGCTTCCGGTGGAAGGAAGGGCAATTCCCATCAATTCGGTGAACGTTCCTTTTCCGGATTTGACATTCTTGAAGAAACCCTTTCTGAACTTAAAATGTTTCTTTAATTTAAAGCTGGTCAATAAGTAGATGAGAGATACAAGCTCACCGATAATCGATGCGAACATCGCCCCGGCTGCAGCATATTCGATTCCATATGGCAAAAAGGCCTTTGTCAGGACAGCTATGAAAGTGATTCGGGCCACCTGTTCGATAACTTGTGAGAAAGCGAATGGCTTCATATTTTGCTTGCCTTGGAAATAACCGCGCAGTACGGAAGATATGGCGATGATCGGTACTATAGGGGCAATCGCCATGAGCGGCCATACAGTCCGTTTATCAGTGAATAGGTATTCTGAGAGAGCCGGTGCGAAAAGCAGCATCGCAGGAGTGAAAATCATCGATAGAGTAAAGGTGCAAGCCAAAGAGACGACAAGGATTTTCTTGATTTTCCGTTCATCACCTCTGGCATTGGCCTCAGCCACGTATTTCGAAATGGCGATTGGCAGGCCTAACTGGGTTATGTTCACGACGAGAAAGAGGGTCGGTAAAGCCATCATATATAAACCAACGCCTTCTTCGCCGATGAAGCGGGCGATGACAATGCGGTTAATGAAACCAAGAACCCGTGTAATCAGGCTTGCGATTAATAAAATCAGCGTCCCTTTTAAAAATTTGGACATTGAACTCCCTCCCTGCCTTCTCAAAAAAGCGGTTATGCTATACAATTATCTATATGCTTGTACTTGGACAAAGCATGACAAAAGTGTTTGTTTGCGTTCTAACAAATGATAAGAAACCCTTCTAAGAAAATGCGCATTCATTTGAGAATCATTTTTACTGGAGGCAAAGTGATGGCAAAAAAGAATCATCCCTATCAAAGGTATTATCTAAAGGTGCGTCCATTTTTAAAGAGCAAGCGTGAGGAATTCCAAATGGTCGGATTGAATGCCGTAACGGAGGAAGACATATGGGGAACCTTAACCAAAAATAAATGGAAGCGTCCTCAGGAAAACATTCACATACATGAACTTGTCGCAGATATCGTGACATTTTCGAGCAACCAGTTCATGACCTTCCAAATGGTCGAAGCTTATAAATCACCAAACCTATTTGAGCCGCTTTCTGAAGATGAACTGAAGGAACTTTTGAAAGAATGACGCAAAGATATACTTAAATTGACAGCTGTTTGTATTTGACTCATAATAGATATGGTCATGCTTTTTTTGGAAAAGCATGGAAAGCTGTGTCTTTTTTCTCAAGAATGAAAAGGGAATGCAGTTATCATATGAACAAAAAATGACAGTTTTTTTAACTTCAGGAACAGGCGTATTATAGAAAGGGGCCTACTACATAATGGTAAAAAGAAGCAGGATCGTTGCGTTTTTTCTAATCGCACTTTTGATTTTCGCAGCGATGGGGACGACTTCAAAAGGAATCCTAAAGGATATCAAGCTGGGTCTTGATCTTCAAGGCGGTTTTGAAGTGTTATATGAAGTAAAACCGCTGTCTGGGGAGAAAATCACCCCGGATGTTTTACGGGCTACAGTAAGCTCGCTTGAGCGGCGTGTCAATGTTTTGGGTGTTAGCGAGCCTAACATTCAAATCGAAGGGAAAGATCGGATCCGCGTTCAATTGGCTGGGGTCAAAGACCAGAACAACGCTCGGGAAATCCTTTCGACACAAGCTAAATTATCCTTCCGTGATTACAACGATAAGGAAATGATGACCGGGGCCGACCTGAAAGAAGGCGGGGCGAAACAAACGTTCCAAGATAATCAACCGGTTGTTGAAGTCACATTGAAAGATGTGGATAAATTTAAGGACATCACTCAAAAAATATCCACGATGGAAAGTCCGACTAATGTACTTGCAATCTGGCTGGATTTTGAGGAAGGAAAAGATTCCATCAAAGATACCTCTTCACAGGACAATATGATTTCAGCTCCAGCTGTCAGTGAAGTTTTTAATACGAAGAAGGTGTATATTACCGGTCAATTCACGGTTGAAGAAGCGAAAGAGCTTGCAGCCCTTCTGAATGCAGGTGCCCTTCCTGTGGATTTAACAGAAAAGTACTCCACTTCTGTAGGTGCCCAATTTGGTGCAGGTGCACTGAATGATACTATTTTTGCAGGAATCATCGGAATTGCACTTGTTTTTATCTTCATGCTTGTGTATTACCGCTTCCCGGGATTCATTGCAGTCGTTACTTTAAGCATATACATTTTCTTGACTCTATTAGTGTTTGATTGGATGAATGCGGTCCTTACGCTGCCTGGTATTGCGGCATTGGTACTCGGGGTCGGGATGGCTGTCGATGCCAATATCATAACCTATGAGCGAATCAGGGATGAATTGAAACTTGGTAGATCCGTTAAGGCGGCTTATAAAGAAGGTACTAAGAATTCACTTGCTACAATCACGGATGCGAATTTAACGACCCTGCTGGCTGCGGCCGTACTGTTCTATTATGGAACAAGCTCGGTTAAAGGGTTTGCCACCACTTTGATCATTTCGATTTTAATGAGTTTCATTACAGCCGTTTATGGTACACGCCTCTTCATGAGCCTGTGGGTGAATAGCGGGTTCCTCGACAAACGTACAGGATGGTTTGGCGTGAAGAAGAAGCACATTCACAATTTATCCGAGAAGATGGATTTAATGTCATTGCCAACACGCTTTGATAAAATCGATTTCGTCAAACATAGGAAAGTTTTTTATGGCATTTCAATTGGTGTCACCATCATCGGGATCATATTCCTGCTCGTCTTTAGATTGAATCTCGGGATTGATTTCACGAGCGGCACTCGAATCGAGATTGCTTCCAAAGACGTCTTGACGACACAGCAAGTCAAAACCGAAATGGAAAAGGTCGGTATCGACGAAGAAGATATCAAGGATGTCAGGCTCGCTGGACAAGACAATAAGAATGCTGTCGTTCGGACAGTCGGTGTCCTTGATAAACAAGAGATTGCTGAATTGAAGGACCATTTCAAGAAGGATTACGGAGCAGAACCGAATGTCAGCACCGTATCACCGACTGTAGGGAAAGAGCTTGCGAAAAATGCCATGTTTGCGTTAGCGATTGCATCAATCGGAATCATATTGTATGTATCGATACGATTTGAATGGCGAATGGCTGTTCCTGCCGTTGTCGCGCTTATACATGATGCATTCTTCATCATCACGATTTTTAGCTTACTCCGGCTCGAAGTGGATATCACCTTCATTGCTGCGGTTCTGACGATCGTCGGTTATTCGATCAATGATACGATCGTAACCTTTGACCGTATTCGTGAAAACCTACGCTTCAGCCGTAAAATCAAAACCGCCGAAGAGCTTGAGAACATTGTTAACATCAGTATCAGGCAAACTTTGACGAGATCCATTAACACGGTTCTGACCGTTCTCATTACGGTCATCGCATTGATGATCTTCGGTAGTGAAGCTATCCGAAACTTCTCCATTGCCTTGTTCATCGGTTTGATATGCGGCGTTTATTCATCGCTATTGATCGCTTCCCAATTCTGGCTTGATTTAAAAATCAAGGAATTGAAGAAGAAGGGTCCGCTGAATACCGCAAAAGAAAAGAAACAAAGTCTTGAAGGACAAGTTTAATAGGTGAGAGGGGGCTGGCATGATGCCAGCCTTCTTTTTGTTAAACTAAGTTTATTTGATAGGGAATTACAGCCATTTATGAGTTTAAAATAAAATTGAAACTGGTATATTCGTTTTGTATAATGAGTAGGTTGAGGGGTGAATAAATGTTAAAGCCAAAAACACGGTGGAACTTGCAATCTGCCGATGAAAACAAAGTTGCTGTACTAGCTGAAGAGCTTCATATCACACCTTTGGTTGCAGCCCTGCTTGTGAATCGAGGCCTGGATACAATTGAAAGTGCCCGATCGTTTTTATTTGTAAAAAATCAAACTTTTCATGATCCATTTTTATTGAAGGATATGGATAAAGCAGTATATAGAATAAGAGAAGCCATTCAAAATGGGGAAAAAATACGTATATTCGGTGATTATGATGCGGATGGCGTGACATCGACCACAGTGATGATGACGGCGCTGATGAAATTGGGGGCCAATGTTGATTTTTATATCCCGAATCGGTTTACAGAGGGGTATGGTCCGAATCCGATGGCGTTCCGCCTTGCAGCTGAGCAAGGGGTGAAGGTATTAATAACCGTCGATACCGGAATTTCTGCAATCGATGAAGCGAAACTTGCCGGCGAGCTTGGCATGGATTATATATTGACCGACCACCACGAACCGGGGCCGGAACTGCCTGAGGCATTGGCAATCATCCATCCTAAACTTGAGAACAGTTCCTATCCATTTAAAGACCTTGCCGGAGTAGGGGTCGCATTTAAGCTTGCGCACGCCCTGCTTGGGGAATTGCCTGAGGATCTGCTTGAAATAGCGGCAATCGGCACGATAGCGGATTTAGTGCCATTGCAAGGGGAAAACCGCCTCATTGCTGCGAAAGGCATCGAGCAGTTACGTTTGACTCGCCGCCCGGGACTTGTTGCGTTAATGAAAGTGGCGAATGTTCAGCAGGAAGCATTGAATGAAGAATCAATCGGCTTTGCGATGGCACCGAGGATCAATGCTGTCGGGCGCCTTGGAGATGCCGATCCCGCTGTCGATTTATTGATGTCACAAAGCCTGGAAGAAGCGGTGGAACTTGCGAATGAAATTAATGATATCAATAAAGAGCGGCAGGAAATGGTTGCTGCAATGGCGGCGGAAGCGATTGCTGAGGTCGAGGAAAACTTCCCGCCGGAGTCCAATGGCGTGCTCATCATCGGAAGGGAAGGCTGGAACGCAGGAGTCGTGGGGATCGTTGCCTCTAAACTTGTTGAACGCTTTTACCGGCCCACGATTGTATTGAGCTATGACCGGGAAAAGGGATACGCGAAAGGTTCTGCTCGGAGCATTGCCGGTTTCGATCTTTTTCAAAGTCTTTCCGCCTGCCGTGAACTGCTGCCTCATTTCGGTGGGCACCCGATGGCTGCTGGAATGACATTGAAAATTGAAGATGTCCAGGAGCTCAGGGACCGCATGAATTTGATTGCGAAGGAACAACTGAACGAAGAGGACTTCACACCGATTACAAACTTGGACGGGGCTACGACTTTAGCTGACGTTTCCATTCAAACGATTCAGGAAATGAGCTTGCTGGCGCCATTTGGGGTAACGAATCCCAAGCCGAAGATATTGATAGATTCCGTACAGCTTTCAAGTGTCCGCAAAATAGGTGCCAACCAAAATCACTTGAAGGTCCAGCTGGAAGATGGTGAAAATCACAAACTTGACGGTGTGGGCTTCGGTCTTGGTCATTTTGTCGATGAAATAGCTCCACACGCTGAGGTCTCGGTTATTGGTGAGCTTTCCATCAATGAGTGGAATAATATGAAAAAGCCCCAGATCTTTGTCCAGGATGTCTCGGTGAACCATTGGCAGTTATTCGATTACCGCGGCAAGGGACAGGCAGAGAAGTGGCTTGCCGACATTCCTGCACAAAATCGGAAGATCGTCATATTTTCGGAAGATATTTATAGCAGATATCCATTTTTACAAAATCATCCGGATCTCGTTATTATCAAGAATGAACTGGATGCAGAGCAGCTCGACTGCTTCGAAGGTCATTTGGCATTCATGGACATGCCGCCGTCAAGGGAATATTTGAAACGGGTGGTTGCCGATAAGCACCCTTCGCGTATCTACGCTCACTTTTCCCATGAACAGGACCATTTCCTAAGTACGATGCCAACAAGGGATCATTTCAAATGGTTTTATGCCTTCCTTGCCAAAAAGGGACCGCTCGATGTGAAAAGATATGGTGATGACCTAGCCAAATATCGCGGCTGGTCAAGAGATACTGTGGATTTCATTTCTAAGGTGTTTTTTGAGCTTGATTTTGTTACAATAGAGAATGGGTTAATTATGCTCACAACCAATGCGAAAAAACGCGATCTCAGTGAATCTGAATCGTATACAAGAAAGAAAGAGCAATTTGAGCTTGAACAAGAGCTTGTTTATTCTTCCTATCAGCAATTATTCGATTGGTTCAATCATTATTTAGTTCATGAGGCAACAGACCTTGAGGAGGAAACAAAGCAATGGATTTAAAGCAATATGTAACAATTGTGCAAGACTGGCCAAAACCGGGTATTGTCTTCAAAGATATTACAACATTAATGGATAACGGTGCAGCTTATAAATACGCAACAGACCAAATCGTCGAGTACGCTCGCGATAAGAATATCGACTTGGTGGTCGGGCCGGAAGCGCGCGGATTCATTATCGGATGTCCAGTCGCATACTCATTGGAAGTGGGCTTTGCTCCAGTGAGAAAAGAAGGAAAACTTCCACGTGAAACGATAAAAGTCGAATATGGATTAGAATATGGCAAGGATGTATTGACAATCCATAAAGATGCCATTAAACCGGGACAGCGTGTATTGATTACGGACGATTTACTTGCTACCGGGGGAACAATCGAAGCGACGATCAAATTGGTTGAACAGCTTGGCGGAATTGTAGCCGGGATTGCATTCCTCATTGAATTGACTGACTTGGATGGTAAAGATAAATTAGACGGCTATGATGTCTTGACATTAATGAGCTTTTAATAAAGAAGAGCACTCTGACCAGGGTGCTCTTTCTGTTTTTACCCGTTTTTTCTGGATTTTGTCGAATTTCCAGTGAAAAAAAGCAGTATTCTTTATAAAATACACGTTTATCTCTTTACATCCTTGCCTTTTTTTTCGATAATAGTAATAATAAAGAGTTTTTCTGCTAATAAGTTTATTTGCACTTTTATCCGTTTAAGCGGATTTATTTTTTTTCGCAAAAATTGTCACGTTTTGCAGAATAAAGGGAAGTGCTACCAATCATACTCAATCCGGATCATATCCGGTGGCAGTTAAAGTGGGGTAAAGGTGATTAAATGGCTAATGATCAAATATTGACTGCCGAGCAGGTTGTAGAACGGGCCAGCTTATATCTTCAGCCGGAAGAAGCTGAATTTATTCATAGAGCGTTTAAGTATGCAGAATATGCTCACCGAGAACAATTTCGTAAATCGGGAGAGCCATATATTATTCATCCGATTCAAGTGGCGGGCATTCTTGCTGAACTTGAAATGGACCCTGCAACCATTGCGGCAGGTTTTTTACATGATGTTGTTGAAGACACGGAGATCACTCTGAAGGATATTGAAGAAAATTTCAGTCCTGAAGTCGCCATGCTTGTGGATGGCGTGACAAAGTTAGGGAAAATCAAGTATAAATCACAGCAGGAGCAACAGGCGGAAAACCATCGGAAAATGTTCGTGGCGATGGCCCAGGATATACGGGTCATCCTGATCAAGCTTGCGGACAGACTTCATAATATGCGGACATTGAAGCATCTGCCGCAGGAAAAGCAGAGAAGGATATCGAACGAGACGTTGGAAATTTTCGCACCGCTTGCTCATCGTCTTGGTATCAGTACAATTAAATGGGAACTTGAAGATACTGCACTAAGGTATTTGAATCCTCAGCAGTATTACCGAATCGTCAACCTGATGAAGAAAAAGCGTGCAGAACGTGAACAGTATCTGGAAGAAGTCATTGATGAAGTGCGTAAAAACGTTGAGGAAGTCAATATTAAGGCTGACCTTTCCGGGAGACCGAAACATATATACAGCATTTATCGTAAAATGGCTTTGCAGAATAAGCAGTTCAGCGAAATTTATGATTTGCTTGCCGTTCGTATCGTCGTCAATAGCATAAAGGATTGCTATGCCGTTTTAGGGATCATCCATACATGCTGGAAGCCGATGCCAGGCCGATTCAAAGATTATATTGCGATGCCGAAGCCGAATATGTATCAATCGCTCCATACGACGGTGATCGGACCGAAAGGCGACCCGCTGGAAGTGCAGATCCGTACTTCCGATATGCATCGCATTGCCGAGTTCGGGGTTGCCGCGCACTGGGCTTATAAAGAAGGAAAAGATGTCGGTGAACAGCCATCACTGGAAGAAAAATTGACATGGTTCCGGGAAATTCTTGAATTCCAGGATGATGCGACTAATGCAGAGGAATTCATGGAATCCCTTAAAATAGATCTTTTTTCTGATATGGTATTCATTTTTACACCAAAAGGCGATGTCATCGAACTGCCATCAGGATCCAACCCGATAGATTTCGCTTACCGGATTCACTCGGAAATAGGAAACAAAACGATTGGTGCCAAAGTGAATGGGAAAATGGTGCCGCTGGATTATAAACTGAAAACTGGCGACATCATAGAAATCTTAACTTCTAAGCATTCTTATGGTCCAAGTCAGGATTGGCTTAAACTAACGCAAACATCTCAGGCGAAAAACAAGATCCGCCAATTTTTCAAGAAGCAGCGCCGGGAAGAAAATATCGAAAAAGGCAAAGAGCTTGTTGAAAAGGAAATCAAGGATATGGAGTTCGACCTGAAGGAAATCCTGACGGCCGAGAATATCAGGCGTGTTGCAGATAAATTTAACTTCCTGAATGAAGAAGATATGTATGCAGCAGTCGGATATAACGGAATCACTGCCCTTCAGGTAGCTAACCGCCTTACCGAAAAATGGCGTAAGCAGAAAATGGTCGAGCAAGAAGCGGATATTTCTGAAGCTGTAGCCGACCTGAAAACCTTCTCCAATACATCGAAAAAACGTGACTCAGGTGTACAGGTACCGGGGATTGATAACCTGCTTATCCGTTTATCGCGCTGTTGCAACCCAGTGCCAGGGGACGAAATCGTTGGTTATATAACCAAAGGCCGTGGAGTTTCAGTTCACAGACAGGACTGCCCGAACCTGGATAGCGGGGATTCCGACCATCGCCTTGTACCTGTTGAATGGGAAAGTACCATTAATGAACGCAAGGAATACATCGTTGAAATTGAAATCAGCGGCTATGACCGTCGCGGCTTATTAAACGAAGTGCTGCAGGCCGTCAATGAAACCAAGACCAACATTTCGGCGGTCTCGGGTAAATCGGACAGGAATAAGGTGGCGACCATTCACATGTCGATCTATATCCATAACATTGCCCATTTACAAAAGGTCGTCGACCGTATCAAACAAATTTCAGATGTTTATTCCGTTAGAAGGATAATGAACTAAGGAGTTTTTATTGCCATGCGTGTTGTTTTACAACGTTCCAAAGCGGCAAAAGTCGTTGTCGCAGACCAAGTCATCGGGCAAATCGACAGCGGGCTTGTCCTGTTGGTTGGTGTCACCCATGGGGATACCATCGATGACGCCGCCTATTTGGCCGATAAGATTGTAAATCTCAGAATATTTGAAGATGAAAATGAAAAGATGAACCATTCACTCTTGGATGTGGGAGGTTCGATTTTATCAGTTTCACAATTCACCTTATACGGCGATAGCCGCAAAGGCCGTCGACCGAACTTCATGGACGCCGCCCGTCCTGAAGAGGCGAATGAAATATATGAAGCATTTAACGAGGAACTCCGCAAGAAAGGCGTCCATACTGAAACCGGTCAATTTGGTGCCATGATGGATGTTCAGCTTACTAATGACGGTCCCGTTACACTAATACTTGAAAGCAAAAAATAACCTGCTGCGGCAGGTTATTTTTGTAGAAAAGCCAGCTTCGATTCGAAGCTGGCTTTTCTAATTCTTATTTAAAATACCGCGCCAATCCATTATAGATGGCAGATGTGATTTTTTCTTGATACTCATTCGATGTTAACGTCAATTCTTCCACTGGATTGCTTAAATAACCTAGTTCAATAAGTGTAGCTACCCGTTTATTTTCGCGGGTAACATGAAAATTACCGTAACGTGATCCGCGATTGGGCACCTGCATGGTTGAACCGAGTGAATTGGCCAGAGTAGCCGCCAATGCATGCTGGTAGTCATGATAGTAGTATGTGGTTATCCCGCTGGTGATCTGGTCCTTGGTGCTATCATAATGGAGGCTGATGAAAGCATCCGCGTTATGTATATGAGAAGTGCTGACCCGGGAAGGGAGTGGAACATAGGTATTTCCGCTTCTGGTCAGGATCACTTTAGCTCCTGCCGCCTGAAGTTTGTCCCGCAGCAGCTCTGCCGTACGAATCGTCAGGTTTTTCTCGAGTGTTCCACCGACGCCTATCGTACCGCTATCCCTGCCACCATGGCCGGGATCGATCACAATGGTTTTATCCTTTAAGTACTTTTCAACGCCAGGTCGTTGGATCTGCTCCGAATTCCCTTCGATCGTCACGATCCATCCGGCCACATAAGCCGTTTTTCCGCTCTTCAGTTTAATGGAGTACCAGTCGCCTTCCATACCTGATGCGGAGAACGTTTCACCTGCATTGGCCTGCTCGACAATCTTCGAGTTGCCATCAGGCTCGCTTCTAAGAATCGTACCATCATGAATGATGGTAATCTCGTTTCCTTTTACATCAACCTTTTTTTCCTTAGCCGTTTGTTCAACATTCTCTTTTTCCAGGTACCAACTCACGACCCAGCCCTTTTTTGAACCGGAGAGCTTGATCTGTGTCATATTTCCCTTTGTTTGCAGCACGGCGTAAGTCTCATCCTTGTTCACCGAACCGATGACCTTGCTGGAGAGAGAGGCTTCTTTCCTGACATTTAAACCTGCAGCGGTCACCCTTGCAGTGGCGCCTGCCGTTTCACTTTTCATGTCTTCTTTACCTTCGCTTACTTGTATGTAAGGTTCAGCTACCCAACCGCGGACTCCTTGGAAATCTATTTCAGCCCATTCATTTTCAACCCTGTAAACGGTCACTGACGTATTTTTATTCAGCTTTCCTAGCGAGGCACTGCTTGTCGATGGTTCCGAACGGACATTGAGCCGGTCCACCAAAGTTACTCCGGTTTTTACGGATTGATTCGTTTCTTTTTCCTTAGTTGAATCTTTCTTCGCTGCATTTCCTGATGCGGCGGGGAGATTAAGGTAGTCAGAAGAGACCCAACCTTCGATATCCGCCGTTTTGATCTTTATCCAATTTTCATTTTTTTCAATGATGTCAACAGCTGTACCTTTACTCAAGGACCCAACCGTTTGAAATGTAGTGCCTGGACCTGTACGGACGCGGACCGAGCTGCCTGATATCACGCCTTGTCCGGATTCCTTTTTGACCTGATTGGTTTCAGACCCCGTTTGTTTCTCCACTAACCAATTGGCAACCCATCCCGTTTTGCCGGCGCCAATCCGGATTTCGATCCAGTCGCCATCCTCATTCAGAATGGGATACGAGTCCCCTTTTTCCAGTTTTTTCACGATAGGGAAACTGAGGCCTGCACCTTCACGGACATTGACCACTTGGGTCGTCACGATATTTTCCCCTTCATCTTTTCCAAAAGCGTGATTGACGGGGAAAATCGCTGAGAATATCAGCATCAGTGTCAGGCCAAATAAACCTGATTTCTTCTTCATAAGTTGTCTCTCCCTTTTAATGTCTATATGTATGTATTCTCGTTCAATGAAAATTTCCCTCTTTCCTTGTGCAAAAAACATTTTTTTTAGGAAAGAATAGAGCTTATATAACTCTAGGAGGGAAACCACATGAAATTCAGCGAAAAAGATCAAACGAGCTTAAGCGGAGGCAATCAAGTATTGGGTGTCGATTTTCACGATTTCATCCAAAAGGAACAAAGCGCAAACCTTGTTGAATTGGCATCTGAATTCGGAGTCAATGTCCGGACAATCAAAAATCTGAAAAAACGTTTGAACCAATAAAATGCGACAAAATCCTCAGTCTGCCTTGACATTTGATGTTAACGTCCGTATGATTATAAAATATCAGACTTATTACTGCAATAACCAATGATGGAGAAGAGTAATTAAGAAACACATGAAAAGAGAGGAAATGCCGAGGCTGAAAGCATTCCACATGATGACTTAATGAAAGAACCCTCCGTAGGCTTCACTCCGAACGGATTTACTTAATAGGAGATGAACGTAAAACAGGCGTTAACTGTTTTTGAGCGGGGGCACTTTTTTTGTGCTTCAACTAGGGTGGCACCACGGGATATCCAAACTCTCGTCCCTTGTAACATATAAGTTACAAGGGGCGGGAGTTTTTTGTTTGGAAAAAATCAGTATAGCGCGCCGTATCAGAAAGGGCGCCTTGCTTTAAAGGAGGAAACACACATGTCTATTCAGATTCCTAGAGGTACTCAGGATTTATTGCCTGGCCAAACGGAAATTTGGCAGTATATCGAAAACACGGCGCGTGAGATTTGTCACCGTTATCAATATAAAGAAATCCGCACTCCAATTTTTGAGCACACGGAATTATTTTTACGTGGTGTAGGGGATACAACCGATATCGTACAAAAAGAGATGTATTCATTTCAAGATCGCGGTGAAAGGAACTTAACCCTTCGTCCGGAAGGCACTGCATCTGTTGTACGGTCATATATCGAGAACAAAATGTTCGGGTGGGCCAATCAACCGGTCAAGCTTTATTATATCGGGCCGATGTTCCGCTACGAACGTCCGCAAGCAGGCCGATTCCGCCAGTTCGTTCAATTCGGCATCGAAGCTTTAGGAAGTAAGGATCCAGGAATCGATGCAGAGGTTCTGTCACTTGCGATGAACCTGTACAAGGAACTTGGTTTGAAAAAGCTGAAACTTGTGATCAACAGCCTTGGTGATAAGGAAAGCCGGACAGCGCATCGCAATGCGTTAATCAAACATTTCGAACCCCGCATCGGCGAGTTTTGCGGCGATTGTCAAAACCGTCTGGAAAAGAATCCTTTGCGTATCCTGGATTGCAAAAAGGATCACGGTCACGAATTGATGAACACGGCTCCATCCATCATTGAATATTTAAATGATGAATCCCGTATTTATTTCGAAAAGGTGAAACAGCATTTAACCGATTTGGAAATCGATTTCGTAGAAGATCCGACTCTAGTGCGCGGCTTGGATTACTATAATCATACCGCCTTTGAAATCATGAGTGATGCAGAAGGCTTTGGCGCCATCACTACACTTTGCGGAGGCGGCCGTTATAACGGGCTGTCTGAAGAACTTGGCGGACCGGAAACACCAGGAATCGGCTTTGCACTTAGCATTGAACGCCTGATTGCAGCCCTCCAAGCAGAAAACATCGAGCTTCCGATCAAAAAGGGAATTGACTGCTATCTTGTTTCATTAGGTGAAACAGCCAAGGATTATACCGTCAAACTTGCCCATCAATTGCGGAATGCCGGTTTTACCGTCGAAAAAGACTATCAAGACCGTAAAGTGAAAGCACAATTCAAATCAGCCGACCGCCTTGAAGCAAGATATGTGGCGACACTCGGGGATGATGAATTGGCAAATAATAAAATCAATGTGAAGTTCATGGAAACCGGTGAACAAGTCCAGATGGATCTTGCTACATTCGTAGAACAATTTAAAAAGCTACAGGCTTAAGGGGGAAATACCATGTTTGGCAGAACATACTTCAATGGTGAAGTGACAGAAGCAGCTATTGGTGAAAAAGTAACATTAAAAGGATGGGTACAAAAACGCCGGGATTTGGGCGGTGTCATCTTTATCGACCTACGTGACAGAAGCGGAGTCGTCCAAGTCGTATTCAATCCGGACATTTCGGCAGACGCGCTGGCTACAGCCGAAAAAATCCGTAATGAATACGTCCTTGATATCCAAGGGACAGTCATCAAACGTGATGAAGCCAACTTCAATCCGAACGTAACAACAGGGACAGTCGAAGTTCAAGCCGAAAACGTTACAATTTTAAACGAAGCAAAGACCCCACCATTCATCATTGATGAAAGAACGGATGTATCAGAAGACATCCGCTTGAAATATCGTTATTTGGACCTGCGCCGTCCAGCGATGTTCGAAACGCTGAAAATGCGTAACCAAACAACAAAAGCGATCCGTGATTACTTGGATGGTGAAGGCTTCCTTGATATCGAAACACCTATCTTAACAAAAAGTACACCTGAAGGAGCACGTGACTATTTAGTGCCTAGCCGTGTGCACGAAGGGGAATTCTATGCACTTCCGCAGTCACCGCAAATCTTCAAGCAGCTATTGATGGTATCAGGTTTCGAACGTTATTATCAAATTGCCCGCTGTTTCCGTGATGAAGATTTACGTGCTGACAGACAGCCTGAATTCACGCAAATCGATATCGAAACAAGCTTCATGAGCCAAGAAGATATCATCAAGACCGCAGAAAACATGATGGCTAAAGTGATGAAAGACGTAAAAGGATTGGACGTAACACTGCCATTCCCTAGAATGACCTACAATGAAGCGATGAGCCGTTACGGATCCGACAAACCGGATACACGCTTCGGAATGGAACTTAAAGATGTTTCCGAAATCGTCAAAGACAGTGATTTCAAAGTGTTCACCGGCGCTGTTGCAAGCGGCGGACAAGTAAAGGCGATCGTCGTTAAAGACGGAAATGCGGATTATTCCCGTAAAGACATTGATGGATTGGCTGAATTTGCAGCGATTTACGGTGCAAAAGGCCTTGCATGGCTTAAAGTTGAAGAAGACGGCGTAAAAGGGCCGATCGCCAAATTCTTCGCTGAAGATCAAGAGCAATTAGTATCTGTATTGGAAGCCGAGGTGGGCGATTTAATCTTATTCGTGGCGGATAAGAAAGGCATAGTCGCTGATTCACTTGGAGCACTACGCATCAAGCTTGGTAAAGAAAGAGGCTTGATCGATCAAAGCAAATTCAACTTCCTATGGGTGACCGACTGGCCATTATTTGAATATGACGAAGAAGAAGGACGCTACTATGCAGCACACCATCCATTCACAATGCCATTCCGTGAAGACATGGACAAATTGGAATCAGACCCAGCAAGCGTCCGTGCCCAAGCATATGACCTTGTACTGAACGGCTACGAACTTGGCGGTGGATCACTGCGGATATTCGAACGTCACGTTCAGGAAAAAATGTTCAAAGTACTTGGATTCTCCGAAGAAGAAGCAAACGCACAATTCGGCTTCCTAATGGATGCATTCGAATACGGAACGCCTCCACACGGCGGAATCGCCCTTGGATTGGACCGCATGGTCATGCTGCTCGCAGGCCGCACGAACCTTCGCGACACCATCGCGTTCCCGAAAACAGCAAGCGCAAGCGACCTGCTCGTTGACGCACCGAGTACTGTAAGTGACAAGCAATTAGCTGAACTTAACCTAAGACTTGCTGCACTTAAAAAATAATTCATTTGGGAAAAATATGAAAAAATACCTAGGTGTTTTTTCTTGAAACTGAGCTAAGCATTATGATATGATATTTCCAATAAGTAAGAGTCCTGATGTGTTCGTTCTTTAACCTATAAGTTTTGACCGAACACTTATAGTTACCGGGAGCACTAGTTTCCTGGCCGCGTAAAAGCCTCCCTCGAAGAGGACTTACAAACGCGAGGAACCGAGCACCCACCTGCGGAGAGCGGGTTCAAAACAAAGGCGTAAACGGCACAATTGGGACTCTTACACCTTACAAAGCAACTCATGTTACATAACATGGGTTTTTTTGTGCGTAAAAATAGTCAATTTACAGGAGAATGTGTATATTTACGGGTAAATGGTGTAAATCACGAGTAAATAGTGCGAATTCAGGAGTAAAACGTAAATTCACGAGTAAATAGAGCGAACACACGAGTAAATAGCATAAACTCACGAGTAAATGGCGTAAACTCACGAGTAAAAGGCGTGAATTCACGAGTAAATGGTGCGAACTCACGAGTAAACGGAGCAAACTTACGAGTAAATGGTGCAAACTCACGAGTAAAAGGTGCGAACTCACAAGTAAATGGCGTAAACTCACGAGTAAATGACGATAACGTCCGACTGAGCTATAAATCTCAAGAAATAAACCGAGCAAACTCACGGTAAAATGCCTGATTTCAGTATGTGGCAGGAAAAATGGGCATTAACAAAGAAGCTAAAGGAGAAGGAGTTGATAAATGGATGCTAAAACCGTGTGAAAGGCCTATGAAAATGCTCAAACTGGAGGCATTAAGCAGGAGGCTATCAGCAAATCATCCAAAACAGGAAAGAATAAGGAATGATCTCCGGAAAATCCGTACAGGATTTAACGGGGAGCGGAGTATCGGAAAAGAACTGAAGAATCTTCCGAAAGAATATCGAGTATTTCATGATTTGAGGTTAGGCTACGACGGGAGCCGTTATTTTCAAATGGATTTCCTAATAATCAGCTGGAATTACGGCATAATCATTGAAGTAAAAAACTTTGCTGGAACGCTCTATTTTGACCGCACCTATCCCCAATTGATTCGGACAAAAGATGGACAGGAACAAGCTTATCTAGATCCGCTGATCCAGGTTGACGTGCAAAAATCCCGATTTAATGATTGGCTTACTTTTCACAAATTTCCCTCGCTGCCGATTGAAACGCTCATTGCCAATGCAAACTCGAATACCATCATCAGGACTACCCCAGGTTTTACCCCCATTTTCAAAAAAATCACGGGAAAAGAAACCCTGATCTCTAAAATTCATACTCTCGATGAAAAGTATTCTTCTAAGCCTTTAACCCAAAGGCAGAGCAATAGACTTTCGAACACGATTCTGCAAAAAAACACTCCGCATAATCCTGATATACTCGATTTGTATCAGATCGATGAGCAAGATCTGCTAAAAAGCGTTCAATGTCCTGAATGCTCTGCTCTCCATATGCAATATCACTGGGGCAAATGGTCTTGCAGTCACTGTTCTTACGCCTCCAAAGATGCCCACATTAAAACTCTTCGTGATTTTGCTCTCCTCATAAAACCCAATATTACGAATAAACAAGCTCGGCTCTTTTTACAAATAGATTCAATTGATATCATGCAACGGATGCTGTCTGCACTGGAATTGCCTTATTCGGGGCAATTTAAAAATAGAGCTTATAGACTTGATGGATTAATTCACGAGTAAATGGCGCAAACTCACGAGTAAACGAGCCAAATTCACGAGTAAATGGCGCAAACTCACGAGTAAACGAGCTAAACTCACGAGTAAACACCCCAATCTTACGAATAAAACCCAAAAACCCTCGAATATACTTCAAATCTTCCCATTTAAGTAACATTCGGCAATATAGATTCGTAAATTATAGTAAGGTTGAGCAATATTCAGCCAAGGATAGAAAGTAGTGAGGGCTTTGAAAGATTTATTATATGCAAAGAGGAAGGAAATGCTTCAATTAGTGGAGCGGCTAGTGAATATAGATAGTGGTTCTCATACGAAAAAGGGTATTGATGAAATTGGTTCGATTTTAAAAACGAAATTTGAAAGTCTGGATTTTATTGTAAATACCGTTGAGCAACAGAATTATGGCAATCAGCTGGTCATCCAGCATCGTGAGGCGAATCAACCGCATATTTTGATCGTTGCCCATATGGATACGGTGTTTCCGGAGGGGACAGCGCAAAAACGTCCTTTTAAGGTGAAAGGAAATCGGGCATACGGTCCTGGTGTGGCGGATATGAAGTCTAGCTTGGTTGAGTTATTTTATGCGATCCTTTGCTTGAAACAGACGGGGCAGACAGGCTATAAGCATATCCAAATCATTCTTAATAGTGATGAGGAGATCGGGTCTCCGTCGTCTGCTTCACTCATCTCGGAAAAGGCGGCAGGTAAGAAGTTTGCGTTAATTCTTGAACCGGCAAGGACGGACGGTTCGCTTGTCACGGCAAGAAGGGGCTGCGGTCAGTTTAAAGTCGATATTATGGGAGTTGCTGCCCATTCGGGGATCGAACCGGAAAAGGGACGAAGTGCAATTGAAGAATTGGCCCATAAGATCATCGCCTTACACCTATTGAATGATCAAAAGAAAGGAATCAGCGTTAATGTCGGCAAAATTGAAGGAGGCTCCGCTGTCAATATGATCGCTTCCCATGCGGCTGCCTTCGTCGATGTGCGGATTTCGGAAAAAAAGCAGGAAGGCACCGTTCTCAAGCAGCTGAAAAAAATCTGTGCAGAAACCTATATTCCCGGAACGAAAACGACATTAAGCGGAAAAATGGACCGGTCTCCCATGGAAAAGAATGAGAAATCGAACTTGCTTTTAGAGACGATCCGTCAGGCTGGGAAGGAAATCGGCATCGAAATCACGGATACGGCCACGGGTGGAGGCTCGGATGCTTCCATCACTTCTGAATTGGGAATCGCTACAGTGGATGGACTCGGGCCCATTGGAGGAAATGCACATAGTGAAGAGGAGTATTTGGAAATTCCGAGCCTGACGGAAAGGACGCTCCTTTTGGCTACCGTCCTTCAAAAATTATCAAAAATGACCTAGTGCACTAATTCCGATTAGACTGCTCATATTTCGCTTGTCATAAATGATGTTTATGATATATTGTTTATTGGGAAGCTAAATAAGAACAGAATTTATTGGAGTTGAATATATATGCTGCATCAGTTTTCACGAAATGAATTGGCAATTGGCAAGGAAGGAATCGATATTCTGAAAAACACGACCGTTGCTGTCCTGGGTGTAGGAGGCGTTGGTTCCTTTTCAGCCGAAGCTTTGGCACGTACGGGGGTAGGCCGTATTATTCTTGTGGATAAAGACGATGTCGACATCACAAATGTAAACAGGCAGATCCATGCTCTATTATCAACAGTCGGTCAACCGAAAGCGGAATTGATGAAAAACCGCATTCAAGACATCAATCCCGACTGCGAAGTGATCGCTCTTAAAATGTTCTATACAGAAGAAACGTTTGAGGAATTCTTCAGTTATGGCCTGGACTATGTCATTGATGCATCGGATACGGTCATTTATAAGATTCATGTGATGAAGGAATGCCTGAAACGGAATATCAAGGTGATTTCAAGCATGGGTGCCGCTAATAAGATGGACCCGACGCGTTTTCAAATTGCTGATATCTCCAAAACGCATACCGATCCGCTTGCCAAGGTCATTCGTACTAGATTGCGTAAAGAGGGCATAACAAAGGGAATCCCGGTTGTCTTTTCCGATGAGAGCCCTATTGTCATTCGTGAGGATGTCCGAAAAGAAGTCGGCAATGATGAGGCAAAAATCCGTAAAGCGCAAATGCCGCCATCTTCGAATGCTTTCGTACCATCCGTAGCGGGCTTGATTGCAGCTAGCTGGGTGATCAATGATATTTTAAAAGACATTGAAGTTCGCCGTGTTAACGATTGATAAGAAAGTTAACTGACTCTATAAAGGGTCAGTTTTTTTGTGTCGAATAGTAGATATTCCCTTTTAATAACTTTTTTATCCATATCATATAGACGGGGTCGAAAGAATGAGATAAACTTGTTTTCAGAATATTATTTTTATTCAGATATTCTGTTTGTTTAAAAGAACATACAAAACAAGGGGGTTTCAAATGAAGAAGAAAAAGCTAGCAGGAGTGTTTCTATCACTTTCATTGGTTGCAGGGGCGCTGGCAGGTTGTAGTGGCGGCGACTCGAAAACTAGCAGTTCAGGCGGGGGTTCATCAAACTCGGGTGACACAATCAAAATTGGGGCCAACCTTGAATTGTCCGGAGGCACGGCATCATTCGGCCAATCGGCTGCCGATGGTTTGCAACTGGCCGTCGATGAGATTAATAAAGAGGGCATCGACGGTAAAAAACTGGAAATCGTTAAGGTTGATAATAAATCAGATGCTGCAGAAGCTACAAGCGGTTCGATCAAGCTGGTCAGCCAGGACAAGGTTGTGGCTGTAGTCGGATCTGCGACAAGCACTAATACATTGGCACAGGTTCAAGTCGCACAGGATAATCAAGTTCCTCTACTCACACCAACTGCAACAAATCCCGACATCACCAACAAAGCTGGAAAATTAAATGATTATGTGTTCAGGACGTGCTTTATCGATCCATTCCAAGGTACGGTTGCAGCCAATTTCGCAACTGACGAAATAGGGGCAAAGACGGCTGCGATCTATGTGGATAGCGCAAGTGATTATTCCAAGGGATTGGCCGCAGCTTTTAAAGAAGCGTTCACTGCCAAGGGCGGTAAAATCGTGGCGGAAGAAGCTTATGTAACTAAAGATACTGATTTCCGCTCTACATTGACACGTATCAAATCCGCAAAACCGGAGTTCGTTTTCCTTCCTGGTTATTATGAGGAAGTCGGATTGATCTTAAAACAGGCTCGTGAAGACGGCATAGACCTTCCATTCATGGGCGGAGACGGCTGGGATTCCCCGAAGGTCGTTGAAATTGCCGGAGCTGAGGCTTTGAAAAATACCTATATCACGAATCACTATTCTCCGGAAGATGAAGATGCAAAGATCCAGGATTTCGTTGCAGCCTTCAAAAAGGAATACAATAAAACACCGGATGCCTTTGCAGCACTTGGCTATGACACTGGCTACTACCTGGCTGATGCCATCAAGAGATCTGGTGATGCTTCTCCCGAAAAAATCAGACAAGCGTTGGAAGATGTCAAAGATCTTCAATTAGTTTCCGGAACGCTGAACCTCGATGAAAACCATGATCCGATCAAATCGGCGACCATCTTGGAATATGTGGATGGCAAACAAACATTCAAAACAAAAATCAATCCATAATACCTTACGTGGATAGGGGGCAAGTCCCCCCTATTCTATATTCACTTAAAAAACACCTTAACGGGGAGAGTGCAATATGGAACTGATTCAGCAATTGGTAAATGGCATTTCACTCGGAAGCATTTATGCTTTGATCGCGCTTGGTTATACGATGGTATATGGAATCGTCAAGCTCATAAACTTCGCCCATGGAGACGTATTCATGGTCGGTTCATTTGTAGGGTTTTACGCCATTACCGTAATGGACTTATCCTTCATCCCAGCTTTATTGATTTCGATGGTCTCATGTGCCATCTTTGGCGTTTTAATTGAACGCATTGCTTATAAACCCCTTCGTAATGCAACACGGATCGCGGCCTTGATAACGGCCATCGGTGTTTCCCTTCTGATAGAAAACGGGCTGATTTACATCCGGGGCGCCCAGCCGGAAGCCTATCCAAATAACGTCCTTCCGATGGATAAACTCGATATATTGGGAGTTTCCATCAGCAGCCAATCGATATTGATCTTATCTGTTTCCATCATATTAATGATCATCCTACAATTCGTTGTCCATAAAACCAAAATCGGCAAAGCGATGCGTGCCGTTTCATTCGATTCCGAAGCGGCTAAGCTGATGGGAATCAATGTGAATAATACGATTTCAGCTACATTCGCCATAGGTTCAGCCCTTGCAGGGGCGGCTGGTGTCATTTTTGGAATCTACTATATTAAAATCGAGCCGTTGATGGGTGTCCTTCCTGGCCTTAAAGCATTTGTTGCAGCAGTCTTGGGCGGCATCGGCATCATTCCTGGCGCGATGGTCGGCGGTCTGCTGCTTGGAGTGATCGAGGCTTTGGTCAGTGCTGCCGGTTATTCATTATGGCGCGATGGTGTGGCTTTCGTCGTACTTATCTTGATTTTGATTTTCTTGCCGCAGGGTCTGTTCGGTAAAAATAAAAGAGAAAAAGTATAGGGGAGACATGGCGATGACTACTTTAAAGAATTCAAAGGGTTTTTGGCTCTCGATCGTGCTCGCACTTATTTTTTTCGGAATCATGCAGTACACCATTTCAAGCGGTATGCTCAACCCATTTTATATCAACACGCTCATGTTCATCGGCATCAATATCATGCTGGCGACGAGCCTGCATTTAATCATTGGAATAACCGGACAGTTCTCGATCGGGCATGCAGGTTTTTTAGCGGTAGGGGCCTATGCTTCGGCAGTCATGACAATGAAGCTGGAACTTCCATTCATCATAGCTGTATTGGCTGGGGGCGTAATAGCAGCTGTTGCGGGCATGGTGATCGGGGTACCGAGCTTGCGCCTGAAGGGGGATTACCTGGCGATAGCTACGCTTGGATTTGGGGAAATCGTCCGGATCGTCCTTTTGAATATTGATTATGTAGGCGGGGCAAGCGGGATGCAGGTATCCCACCTGACTACTTGGCCATGGGTTTTTGCCTGTGTGATGATCACCGTCTTAGTCATCCGGAATTTCACCAATTCGACTCACGGAAGGGCATGCATATCCGTAAGGGAAGATGAAACGGCCGCTGATGCGATGGGAATCAATACGACCTATTATAAAGTGGCGGCTTTCGTCATCGGAGCCTTTTTTGCCGGAATCGCCGGATCGCTTTATGCCCATAATTTCTATATTATCCAGCCATCGAATTTCGGTTTCCTAAAATCCTTCGATATTCTGATTTTCGTCGTACTTGGCGGTCTTGGAAGTCTTTCAGGTTCGGTTTTGGCCGCAATTTTACTGACGATCGTGACGACATTCCTACAGGATTATCCGGAGACGAGAATGATCATCTACAGCCTTGTCCTGATCCTGATGATGATTTTCCGCCCGCAGGGTTTAATGGGAACAAGAGAAATCACGGCATTGTTCACAAATAAAAAAACGAAAGGGGGCCCAAAGGATGGAAGCCACAATACCGTTGCTTAAAGTAGATTCGGTGGGTATCCGTTTTGGCGGTTTGAAAGCTGTGTCCGATGTGAATGTGGAATTATTTCCAGGGGAACTTGTAGGCCTGATCGGGCCGAATGGAGCTGGGAAAACGACTTTCTTCAATTTATTGACGGGTGTGTATGTACCAACAGAAGGAACGATTGCCTTGAACGGGGAAAATCTAAATAAGCAGCCACCTTATAAAATTACCCGAAAAGGGATCTCGAGGACCTTTCAAAACATTCGCCTCTTCAGTGAGTTATCCGTGATCGATAACGTGAAGGTTGCTTACCACTCGCTTGCCAATCATGGAATTCCAAGCTCCATATTCCGGCTGACGGGACATTTTTCCGGGGAAAAGGAAATGGATGAAAAGGCGCTGGAGTTCTTGAGGATTTTCAATCTTGACCATTTTAAGGATGAAAAAGCGAAGAATCTTCCATACGGACAGCAAAGGCGGCTGGAAATCGCCCGTGCCCTTGCCGCCAATCCGAAACTTCTTTTACTGGACGAACCCGCAGCCGGGATGAACCCGCACGAAACGAAAGAATTAATGAATCTCATTGCTTTTATCCGGAAGGAATTCAACCTTACCGTTTTGCTCATCGAGCATGATATGTCACTTGTCATGGGGGTATGCGAACGGATTTACGTTCTTGATCATGGACAGCTTATCGCTCACGGAAAGCCGGAACAAATCCGCAACGATCCAAAGGTCATCGAGGCATATCTAGGGGAGGAGGTTTCCTGATGCTGAAAATAGAGGACATCAATGTTTTTTATGGCAATATCCAAGCGTTAAAAGTGGTTTCCATGGAGATTAACGAGGGCGAGATCGTGACCTTGATCGGGGCGAACGGAGCGGGAAAAAGCACGCTGCTCAAAACGATTTCCGGTCTGTTAAAACCAAAGCAAGGAAAAGTTCTGTTCGAAGGCGAGCCGATTGGAGGAAAAGCTGCACAGTCCATCGTGAAAATGGGCATATCCCATGTACCTGAAGGACGACGTGTCTTTGCCAACATGACGGTAGCCGAAAACCTGGAGCTAGGGGCTTATTTGCGGAAAGACAAAGATGGCATCCATAAGGATATGGAAAAGGTATACGAGCTATTTCCGAGGCTGCTGGAGAGAATCAAACAGCAGGCTGGCACGCTTTCAGGCGGTGAACAGCAAATGCTTGCAATGGGCCGGGCCTTAATGGCCAAACCACGGTTATTACTGCTCGATGAACCTTCGATGGGCCTTGCACCGCTTCTGGTGAAACAAATATTCAACATCATCCAGGAAATCAGTGAGACCGGAACAACGATCCTTTTGGTCGAGCAAAACGCCAACCTTGCATTATCGATTGCAGATCGGGCTTATGTAGTTGAAACGGGCCGAATCGTCCTGTCGGGCAATGCCGAGGAACTCACTTCAAGTGAAGAAATAAAAATGGCCTATTTAGGAGGACATTGAACCTCCGTTTCATAAATTAACTCCTGCGGGAAAAGTGCAACCGACGGAGACACCTCAGGCGCAAAGGGCGCCGAGGAGGCTCCCGGACCGCCAGCGGAAAGCGAGTGCCTGCAGTGGATATCAAAGGTCGAATTATACAAAAATCAAATATTATCGAGTTTGTCTACAGTCATGAACCGCCGTTTGGCGGTTTTTTGTTTGATGATCGGGTTATGCAAAATATACAGAAAGATAAAAAAGCAGAGGAGCTTCATGCATGATTTTATACATCCAATATAGTATTATTCAATTTTGATATAGGAATTAAGACTAAAAAAGAACAAAGAAAATGGGTTTAATTCCCTATCAATATACTTCTATTTTGGTAAAAATGTAATTAAAAGGATGAAAAAAATAAGGAAATGAATAAATTTTTTTGAGCAGTAAATAAGGGATTTGTAATATTAATATAATTAAATTATCAGTTTTTTCTGACTATACCGCCTGTTTTCGCAATATTTAAAATATATAAAGATAAAAATGATATAGCACTTCCTGTGAAAAATATCCTATTTGGCGCAATCTTCTCACAATTATTATATAGACGGAATGAAAATTATGCGGTAAACTATTTTTCGAAATATTAATTTAATTTCAAAAATTTCATCTAATCAACTTTTTCTGAGGCATCTTGAATAAATATTCATGCATCAGAGCGATGATTACAAAACGGGGGGATTATTTATGAAAAAGAAAAAACTAGCAGGTGCATTCCTTTCTCTAACACTTGCTGCAGGAGTGCTAGCCGGTTGTTCCAGCTCTGGTTCATCAGAAAAATCAGGCGGAGATGGAGATACGATAAAAATCGGTGTCAACCTTGAATTATCAGGCGGTGTTGCTTCATATGGACAATCGATTGCAGAAGGTCTGGAGCTTGCGACTGCAGAAATAAATAAAGAAGGCATTGACGGTAAAAAAATCAAACTTATTAAAGTCGATAATAAATCAGAAGCGTCAGAAGCGACTAGCGGAGCGATCAAGCTGACATCACAAGATCAGGTTGCAGCAATCGTAGGTGCAGCGACAAGCACGAACTCGATTGCACAAGTACAGATTGCCCAAGATAATAAAGTGCCGGTCATCTCACCTTCCGGTACAAGCCCTGAAATCACTTTCAGCAAGGATAAATTGAACGATTACGTTTTCAGGACAAGCTTCATCGATCCATTCCAAGGGACGGTAGCTGCGAACTTTGCAACTAAAGAAATCAAAGCGAAAAGTGCAGCCATCTATATTGACAGCTCAAGTGATTATTCAAAAGGATTAGCTGCAGCCTTTAAAGAACAATTCGAAAAAAATGGCGGAAAAATCGTTGCTGAGGAAGCTTACATCGCGAAGGATACTGATTTCCGTTCCACATTGACTCGTTTGAAATCGGCAAAACCTGATTTCATTTTCCTTCCTGGTTACTATGAGGAAGCTGGTCTTATCGTGAAGCAGGCACGTGAAACTGGACTTGACGTTCCTTTCATGGGCGGCGACGGCTGGGATTCTCCTAAGCTAGTTGAAATTGCCGGTGCAAAAGCTCTAAATAATACGTTCATCACGAACCATTATTCTTCAGGTGACCCTGATGAGAAAATTCAGAATTTTGTGTCTGCATTTAAAGCGAAGTACAAAGATAAATCCCCGGATGCATTTAACGCTCTAGGATATGACACAGGATACTTCCTTGCAGACGCGATTAAACGTGCTGGATCAGCGGATTCGGAAAAAATCAAAGAAGCGCTGGAAAAAACGGCTGACCTTGAGCTTGTAACGGGTACATTCACATTGGATGAAAAACATAATCCAATCAAATCTGCTACCATCCTTGAGTTTAAAGAGGGAAAACAAGTATTCAACACGAAAATCAATCCTTAATTTCGGAGAACAACTCCAATCCTTTCGCCGGCCCTTCGTAAATAAGAAGGTGCTGGCGAATTCTCATTTTTCAAGCATGCCAGGTCGCTGATCTTCCCCTTAGCGGAATGAAAAGAGTCTGGACCAACCAATCATAAAATTAGATTTTCAAGGAGAGTCGAACATGGAATTGATACAACAGTTAATAAACGGGGTTTCATTAGGAAGTATTTATGCCCTTATCGCTCTCGGATATACGATGGTTTACGGGATTGTTAAATTGATAAACTTCGCACATGGCGATGTATTCATGGTCGGCTCATTCGTTGGTTTTTACTCGATAACGGTCCTGGATCTGTCATTCGTGCCCGCCCTATTAATCTCGATGACGGTCTGTGCGCTGTTTGGTGTATTGATCGAGCGTATCGCGTACAAGCCATTGCGTAACGCAACACGTATTGCGGCACTTATCACTGCCATCGGTGTTTCCCTTTTGATCGAATACGGATTCATCTACGTCCGCGGTGCACAGCCGGAAGCTTATCCGAATGATGTATTGCCGGCAGACAAGTTCAATATTTTTGGAGTTTCCATCAATAGCCAATCGGTATTGATTTTTGGAGTGGCTGTAGTTCTAATGATCATCCTTCAAATCATCGTTCATAAATCAAAAATAGGAAAAGCGATGCGTGCCGTTTCCTTTGACGCGGATGCAGCCAAACTGATGGGGATAAATGTCGATAACACGATTTCTGCCACCTTTGCAATCGGTTCCGCATTGGCTGGGGCAGCGGGCGTCATTTTCGGTATTTACTATATCAAGATCGAGCCGCTAATGGGTGTGCTTCCGGGACTGAAGGCATTCGTTGCCGCCGTTCTTGGAGGGATCGGGATTATTCCTGGCGCGATGGTCGGTGGCCTATTGCTAGGTGTCATCGAAGCTTTGGTCAGTGCCGCCGGTTACTCATTATGGCGTGATGCTGTAGCCTTCGTCGTACTGATTCTTATCTTGATTTTCATGCCACAAGGCTTATTCGGTAAAAACAAAAAAGAAAAAGTATAGGGGAGACAAAGCAATGACTACAATTAAGCGAGCAAAAGGTTTTTGGCTCTCGATTTCACTATCATTGATCTTTTTCGCCGCAGTTCAGGTGTTAATCGGCGGCGGATCGCTAAATCCTTTTTATCAAAATACGCTCATGTTCATCGGGATCAATATCATTCTGGCAGCGAGCCTGCACTTGATCATCGGGATAACCGGGCAGTTCTCCATCGGACATGCCGGATTCCTGGCAGTCGGTGCCTATGCTTCAGCCGTTATGACGATGAAGCTGGAAATGCCATTTTATGCGGCATTGATAGTCGGCGGTTTGGCGTCAGCGCTGGCAGGCTTGATCATCGGAATTCCAAGCTTACGCTTAAAAGGTGACTACCTGGCGATTGCAACCCTTGGTTTTGGTGAAATCGTCCGGATCATGCTGTTGAATATCGATTATGTCGGCGGGGCGAGCGGCATGCAGGTTTCCCATTTGACCACTTGGCCGTGGGTATTCGCTTCCGTTATCGTAACAATCATCGTCATCCGAAACTTTACTAGCTCGACCCACGGCAGGGCCTGCATATCGATCCGCGAGGACGAAACGGCTGCCGATTCGATGGGAATCAACACGACGTATTACAAAGTTGTCGCGTTTGCGATCGGTGCTTTTTTTGCCGGTATTGCCGGTGGGCTTTACGCTCATAACTTCTATATCATCCAGCCATCGAACTTCGGATTCCTGAAATCATTTGATATTTTGATCCTAGTCGTGCTTGGCGGTCTTGGAAGTCTTTCCGGTGCCGTATTGGCCGCGATATTATTGACGGTTGTCACGACTTTCCTGCAGGATTATCCGGAAACACGAATGATCATCTACAGCCTTGTGCTAATCGTGATGATGCTCTATCGTCCACAAGGCTTAATGGGGACAAAAGAAATAACATCCATGTTCAAACGTAAAGGAGGAAGCAGCCATGAAAAAAATAAAAACACCGCTGCTTAAAGTCGATTCGGTCGGCATCCAGTTCGGGGGTCTTAAAGCCGTTTCTGATGTTAACGTCGAGTTATATCCAGGAGAACTGATTGGCTTGATCGGGCCGAACGGCGCTGGAAAAACGACTTTCTTTAACTTGCTGACAGGAGTTTACGTCCCGACGGAGGGCACGATTTCTTTGGAAGGTGAGAACTTAAGAAAACTGCCTCCATATAAAATCACGCAAAAAGGTATCAGCCGGACATTCCAGAACATTCGCTTATTCAGTGAGCTATCCGTGATCGATAATGTAAAAGTTGCCTATCATTCGCTTTCGAAACATAATATCTTAAGTTCGATCTTCCGCATGCCGATCCATTTTAAAGGCGAAAAGGAAATGGATGAAAAGGCGATTGAGTTCCTGAAGATCTTCAACCTCGATCAATATAAGGATGAAAAGGCGAAGAACCTGCCATATGGTAAACAAAGACGTTTGGAAATCGCCCGTGCACTTGCAGCCAACCCGAAACTGCTTTTGCTGGATGAACCAGCTGCGGGGATGAACCCTCAGGAAACGCATGAGCTCATGAACCTGATTGCCCTCATCCGTGAGAAATTTGATTTGACCGTATTATTGATAGAACATGATATGCCGCTCGTCATGGGTGTTTGCGAACGCATATATGTACTCGATCACGGACAACTGATCGCTCAAGGAAAGCCAGAGGAAATCCGTAACAATCCAAAAGTCATCGAGGCCTATCTGGGCGAGGAGGTTTCATAATGTTAAAAATCGAGGACATCAACGTCTATTACGGAAACATTCAAGCCTTGAAAGGAATCTCGCTTTCTATTAACGAAGGCGAAATCGTAACCCTGATCGGGGCGAACGGAGCCGGGAAAAGCACGCTGCTGAAAAGCATTTCCGGCCTATTAAAACCAAAACAAGGGAAGATCGTATACGAAGGGCAATCCATCGGCGGAAAGGCAGCACAATCCATCGTGAAAATGGGCATTTCGCATGTCCCTGAAGGCCGGCGGGTATTTGCTAACATGACCGTCGAAGAAAACCTTCAGCTAGGTGCTTATTTACGTAAGGATAAGGCAGGCATCAAGCAGGATATGGAGAAAGTCTATGAATTATTCCCGCGTTTGCTAGAGCGCCTGAAACAGCAATCCGGAACACTTTCCGGCGGGGAACAGCAAATGCTCGCAATGGGCAGGGCACTCATGGCCAAGCCCCGGCTCCTGTTATTGGACGAGCCATCCATGGGACTTGCGCCATTATTGGTGAAGCAAATCTTTAATATCATCGAAGAGATTAATAAAACGGGTACAACGATTCTGCTGGTTGAACAAAATGCCAACTTAGCACTATCCATCGCGGACAGAGCCTATGTTGTCGAAACCGGCCGAATTGTCCTATCAGGCAAATCAGAGGAACTGACCGCAAGTGAAGAAATCAAGAATGCCTATTTAGGCGGACATTAAACCGCTTTATAGCGGTTACAAACTGCAGACGAACTCGAGGAAAAGCGAGTTTACCTGCAGTTTTTTATTGAAAAAAGTACCAGTTGATTTCAGAAATCCGCTCCCTTTCCGCCGACTGCCTGCCAAGCCTCCTCGCCTAGCGGCTGCGGTGTCTCGGCTAGCCAGTTAATTCGGCAGGAGTGTCGCAAATTTCTTCCATCTATTAAGGATTACAGTAAAAAAACATGAAGAATAATTTAGTCTTGTTTTAAAATCATAGTTTAGGATTAGACCAATCGGAACTGCCTTTATAGACAAAAGGGCTTCTGTCTGAATTTTTTTAAATGAAGTTGATTGGAACGGAAGGCACGAGACTCCTGCGGGATAAGCGAGTCCAGGGGAGACCCCACAGGCGCGAAGCGCTGAGGAGGCTCCCGGACCGCCCGCGGAAAGCGAGTGCCTGGAGTGGAAATCAAAGTGCAAATTTTACAGTAAAATTATTACCTACAGTCAACTGCTTTGTTTTAAGATTTAGGTAGACCCCATTTTGTCGACAAACTGAAGCCGTTTCATAGCGGTTTTTTTGTTGTGCAAATAAGTTAATTTAACTAGATAAAAAGGTTAGTAAATCCAAATCAGACGGTATACAATCTAGTTAGGAATAATAGTAGAATTGGTTCATGATAAAACCTCATCGTTAGCTATTCTTAATCATATTTTTTGGAGTGATTGTATGCACAAATTTATTCAGGGCAAATTGCCGGTATTATTACTGTTTATGATTCTGCCAATCTACCAGCCAGATTTTGCTTCTGCAGAAGAAACGCCGCAATCTGATGGCGTCATCGTCAAGTATAAAGAGGAAAACGATGAGCCGATCAACGAGTTGATAGAAAAGGTGGAGGTTCCTAAAGGGGAAACAACCGACAACCTGATAGAGGAACTTGAAGAACAGAAGAATGTGGAATATGCAGAACCAAACTATCTTTTCAAGAAGATGGAAAGTCCGCACGATCCAGCCTACATAGACCAATGGCATCATAAAAGGCTTGGTACGAGTGCAGCGTGGACAAAATCAATGGGCTCGAAGGAATTGACCGTCGCCATCATTGACGACGGCATCGATCGCAACCACGAAGATTTAAAAGGTAGGATCGTCAATGCCTATGATACGATACGCAATCGGAAGCATATCGTCCCAAAAGGGGCGCATGGAACGCATATCGCAGGCATCATTGCCGGTTCTGCGAACAACGGCATAGGCGGAACGGGTGTTGCCCCGAATGTTAAACTAATGCCGATCAATGTCTTTGATGGGGAGTTTGCCGATACGGCCGATATCATTGAAGCAATACATTATGCCGTTCAGCAAAAGGCAAACATCATCAATATGAGTTTAGGAGACACCAGTTATTCGGAGGCCTTGAACAAGGCTGTCCAGGAAGCCTATAAAAAAGGCGTCCTGATCGTTGCGGCTGCCGGGAATGAAGGGGATATGGGGAAAAATGTACAGCGTGTGTACCCTGCCGCATTCAGCCATGTCATTTCCGTTGCTGCCACTAACTCAAGTGACAAGCGTCCCAGTTATTCCAACTACCATTCAACAGTCGATATCGCGGCCCCAGGAGATGATATCCTTTCGACCCTGCCTTATGGTAAATATGGCTGGATGAGCGGAACATCGATGGCAACGCCGATGGTGGCGGGTGTAGCGGCACTGATTTGGTCCCATGAGCCCAAACTCAACACAAAGGAGGTCGAATACCGCCTCTATGATTCAGCCGTGGACCTAGGTGCAAAAGGGAAAGACATCTACTATGGAAACGGGCGGGTCAATGCCAAAAAAGCACTGGAAATGAAGACGCTGACCAAACCGGCCGTGACAGCAATATCCGATAAGGACACCAAGATCAATGGGAAAATCCCTACCGATTTCAAAACGGGGACCGTCTCCATTTATACCGGTAATAAACAACTCGCCACAGTGAAGATCAACGGCGAAAAAACGTTTACAGCGACTATCGCAAAACAAACAGCCGGAACGACCATCTCTACTAGGGTCATCGATAAATCGGGAAATAAAAGTATACCCGTTTCATTTAAAGTGGCAGATAAAACGGCTCCTGCAAGACCGTCGGTAAATACGGTAGGTGACAATACCGTAAAAGTGACCGGCAAAGCGGAAGCGAGCTCTTCCGTCACCGTCAAAACTGGCAGTACGGTTCTAGGCAAAGCAAATTCTAACAGCGCAGGGAATTTCACCGTAACGATGGCAAAAAAACAAAAAGCCGGAAAAGTCCTATCCGTTACAGCAACCGATAAAGCAGGCAATATAAGCTCGATCAAAACCGTGACCGTTGCAGACAAAACAGCACCAAGTAAACCGACGGTCAACACAGTAACGACAAAAACGACAATAGTAACCGGCAAAGCAGAGGCCAACTCCACAGTGTCCATCAAAGCATCAAAAAAAGTGATCGGCTCTGCCACTGCCACGACTAAAGGCACATTCTCGGTTAGAATTCCCAAGCAAAAAGCCGGAGAGAACCTATATATTTATGCCAAAGACAAAGCGAAAAACGTAAGCGAATCAAGAAAAGTAACAGTTAAAAAGTAATAGAAAAACAAGAACAGCCCCCAATAATAAATTGGGGGCTGATCTTATATCAATCTTTATTTCCATACATCAATTCCGTGCTTCGGCTGTAAAGCTCAATGATATTGCCGTAAGGATCCTCACAATAGATTAAATAATAGGGCTTGTTCTCCCAGGTATTCCATATATCGCTTCTCCTTCTTCCGCCAGAAGCAGCAATATCATCAGCCAGCTTTTCGATATCATCCGATACTAAGCAAATATGAAAAAAGCCCTTATAACCGCGACTCTCACCTTTTGGCATTCTCGGCTCCTCAAACTCAAAAAGCTCAATCCCCACTCCATTGTCCGATATCAAATGAGCATTACGCATCTTTTTAACTTCATCACCAAGAAGATCATTCGTCATATTATGTTCATTCTCCTCACTCGCATCAAACGAATAGGGACCCGCCAATAATTTGAATCCCAACACCTGCTCATACCACTTAATCGCCGCATCCAAATCAGGTACAGCCAATCCAACATGAGTAATTGCTGTCATATGTATCCCCCCTGATCATTAAAATACCCTTTAAAGGGGAGGGACAAACGGTACCGTTTTAGAACAAAAAAAAGAAGCAATAGCCAATACTGCTTCTTTGATTACATATATCGACTCATGAAATTCATTAAATCTCACCCTCTTCAAGCCTCCTATTATACTCAACTTTACTTATTAACCCTTTTGCATTACAGGTAAGACAATCCGTATAAATATCGTAGGCACCTGTACCTGCACAAACATGGCATTTAACATGAGTTTCCGGTATATCCTTATGCATGAATGAAAAAACTTTTCCAATATACTGCAGAATAATCATTCCCAAAACTCCTTTTTTTTCTATCATACAACGAAAAAGAGAGAAGGAAACTGGAAATACAATAACATTACTTAAAACAAATAAAACCATAACATAGTTTACATGGGGTTAAAAAATAGGGATTTATAGTTTAGTGTATTTTTCGATTTTGAGGTGGGAATATCAATAACGATATTGTGGTTCTCCAAATCTGTGGATAAATTCGCCAACTGGGCTACAAGCTCATTTCTATTTTTATTAAGAAAGGACATCCATAAAGATGTCCAATTAATTTATAATTACTTCACTTTTTTCAAAATCCATAAGTAAGCCACTATTGAGATCCCTACAGAGATTGCTGCCATTATGAAGATGCTTCTATACCCGAGCAGATAGCTGATTTGTCCGAAGCGGAAGGCACCTAAACCGTTTCAAGTTCGAAGAAGGAATAGAACGTGGTATTAGTATTGATCATGGCATCTTGAATTTCGTCCCGCCTGGTAAAGAGACCACGGTTGAAGAATGGGTTGGACAGCACCGAATCCAATTTTTCCGAAATTGAAAATATTGAATTAATTATCAAGAATGCCTAACGAAAAACCTGTTACTAAAAAGAAGAAGTAATGAATCCAGAAAATTTAACCCAATTATTGTGTGCGATTGAAGTGTTTATTAAACGGCAGCATTCCATGAATTCTTGTTGAACTAACGGCGGGTTAGTGAATTAGTGAGTTAGTGAGTTAGTGCAAAAAACCATAAACGACCAAAATATAGTTCCTTTTATTTAGTTTGAATATCAACAATATTGTTTAACAGAATCCTTGATTGAAATCCATTATTAGGCCAATTGGAAACCAAAACAGAGGCTGCTACTATGAATGAGTTAGTTACCATGTAGCTTATTCCGATTGTTCATTATATTTCTATCATTAATTGTGCTACAAATCCGTCATAAGTTGAATTTGTCATGGTATAATCTACACTAGCTGTTACAACTAGTCCAACCACCCAACCTTTAGTGAATTTATAGGTATCAGGTGAAAATGTAGCAACAACTTTATGCGTAGTATTTAGGTCGATCGTCAATGGTGTAAAGTTTGAAAAATTGTTATTAGGGTCTGTGATCAATTGTGTACCACCTTGATATTGTGGTTTTACTGTAATGGTTCCTGAGGAATAATCCTTACTTTTTTTCAATAATTGGATTCCTAATATAGACCCATCATTTAACATAGAATAACCTTTTGCCCCTCCGAACCCTACTCTGGTTAACAATGTATCCATATTAACGGTTTGACCCGCCGTAATGGTTGATAAAAAAAAGTCTAATAATAAAACTCTACCCCTAGAAGGAAATAAACCGCCATTATAAATAATCCCTTCAACTCCACTTACCTTTCGGTATGAAGTAAGGGAAGAACCTAATGTTCCAGTGGGAATCATAGCACTTGACGCCACTGTAGCGAACTCCAGTCCATAGACACCAAGTGAAGCAATACTCATGTTGCCATTTATTTGCGTGTCAAATTTACAACCCCATACCGAGTCAATTTTGACAGAAGTTCCACCTGATATAGCATTTATTTTACCACCAACAAATTTTAGGTTAGTTGGCTTTCCTGCGCTTGAATTCGTTTTATCGTATCCAGTTATATAGACAGCACAGTTCCCCTCATATAAAGGATCAGTATCAGGTAATTTTCCATTAGCTTCTGTGTATAAGTTAAAGAAGGTTACTTCGCTTAGAAAATACTTTCCAGTATACCCACTTACCATACTAATTTTTAATCCACCGATTGTGTTGGATTGTAAAAGTACATTTGTAAAAGTGGGGGCAGCACCACCTTCTAAATTAACACCATAACCACCATTACCACTAAACTCACAATCTGTACAAGAATATACAGTAGACATTTTTCCTCTTGCGTATAACCCATGTCTACCATTATAAGAAGATTCCACTTGCCTTAAATACATTGGATAGGTGTAATCCTCGAGTACAATTCCATCAATTTTAGCGCGTCTTACAGTCACATCCGTTAATTCCAACCCTCTATTGCCGTTGATACCTATGTCGCATTTATTGTCACATTCAAGAAAAATACCTTGAATTTTACAAAAGCGTGATGCCCATGAACTATAGTTGTCAGGGTAAGGATTTGTAGTGTCAGCAAATTTTAAACCGACACTTCCTGATGGATTGGTTCCGACAATTTTAATGGTAGTATTAACAGTTTGGGGATAACTTTTCCCTACGCCCTTAATCACAATGTTATTGTATCCTTTAAAATCGATTGGTGTAGTTTTAATGGTTCCATTCGGCAAGAGTAAAGTTCCACCACCATTAACTTTTAATTTATCTAAAGCACCAATGATATTATCGTGGTTATCTTCATTAGACGGAAAAATACCAAAGTCAGCAGCTATTAAGTCTGCCATTCAAGTACCTCCTTTCTAAATGTTTCTGTAGTGCGTTGTTTGTGACAAGAACAATTGATAATTACTGTTCCCTTGCTTCACGATATAATTATTGATCTGCGATTTTTGTACATGCATATCGCCAAATCACTAAGCTTGTGGTGTTATTTATATTATTAAATGTGTAATCATAGATTTGTGTTCCACTTTTAACGTAATTCGTTCTGCTAGCTGAAGGAAACAATTGCTCAATTTAAAGGTGAAAAAATAATAACTATTTTTTGCATCATCTGATTTGTGTTTCCCGATTTCATTAGAACCAAATTTTTGTGTATTCTTAGTAGGAAAATGATTATCTTCACAAACCGATAATAACTCCGGCAAAGCTAAACTTTATATGTCGAATAACTTACCATCGATTTCCCTCACGGTTACTGAGTTTTTTCTGAAATCTTTGAGCGATTTCCCTGTGAATCCGGTTGTTTCAAAGAAGAAGTTTGTTGAATCATTTTTTTCTACACTTAATACTGAAATCGACATTCCCTTTTTGATTAAGTAAGGAATTTGTCTTTTCCTAAATTCTCTGGATTATTACAATGGTGAATGGAACACATCTATATAAGAACAAGACAAATCATCATTTACAACCAACAGAATTGATATTAGAAATAAAGTAAGGTCTTTATATAAGTGCTGTTAAGCGAAACAGATGCATATACGTATTTTGTTTTCCATACTAATCAAGAATCTATTTTACCTATTTATCTATTAATACTAGTTGGTGTTGGAAATAGTGATATATGACATGATCGAGCAATTAAAAGTACAGGGCATGAGAGACATTAACAATTTTCTTTTATTATTAATTCATTTCTTTTTTAAATTTTCATACATTAAAATGGATATCAGAACTGAGAAAGCTGCCACAATATAAATAATTGTATGGCCTAACAGATAGCCGATTTCTCAAAGGCGTGGCGCAAAAAAAATCCAAAGTCAAAGAGAGGAATAGAAAGTGTGAGTGGCCATGCCTTTTCGATTTCGAGCCGCCTGGTCAAGAGACCAGGCTTGAAGAGCCGGTTGGACGGCACCGATTCCCATGCCATAATAAATAGCTGCAATATACAAAATTATGTTACTTGGTATCGAGACTAGCAGTAGCATCTCGGCAAAGGGGAGATGAATGAAGTGGGCTTGATCCTCTTTGAATATGGATTTTGCTAGCTAACTTTCTTGTGGAAATAAGAGATAATACTTAAAGAAAAAAGTAAACTACCTTTCAGGACTTTTTCCATTGTATAAAGTGGTAAGATATAGCAACCTCACCACAAGACACAATAATGAAAAACACAAAAAGGGACGGACGGCGCAACAGTGCTTTTTCATAAATGTCAAACCTTTTAGTTTTAGCGGGAGAGTTAGTTTTGGTAGAATTACAGAAGCTGTAAAGTAAGATTATATGAATAATGAAATCAAAGTCGAGTGATGTCGGAATAAATTAGAAAATTATACTTTATTGCTTCAATTATGAAAGTTATAATTAATTAAAGAAAAACAAGTGGAATATATAAAGTAATGATAATGCTTGTTAGCCTATTATTTTATTGAACTTGTTAAGACTTCCACGTCAGTCCTTAACGTTAAAAATTTGGAGGTAAAGATGAAGAAATATGGTATATTATTTATGGCTGGAATTTTTTTGGTAGTACTGATTTTTGGTCATCTTCATTGGAAAAACATGAGTCAGGCAGCGGGTGTAGAAGGTAAAAAAGCTGAAGAAAGAAAAAAAGAAAAGGAAAAAGAAGAAAGGGAAGCTTTGATAAAAAATTTAAGACCAGAAAATAATAAACAGCAGTCGTTAATAGATTATCTACAGTATAAGTCGCTTACACAAGATAAGGTTGTTGTATCCCTAATGGGAAGTAATGGTGCTGCAGGAACCGGTGCAAGTAATACTTCTAATAGTTGGGCAGGACGCTTAGAGAAGAGTTTACGTGCTGAAAGGGATGATTTAGAAACATTAGGTTTTAGTAATCACGGACAAGAGGGGTATTCAACAAAGGATTTGTTAGAAGGTAAAAAAATTGAAGCGGTCATACAAGATGATCCCGATTTGATTATTTTTGAAAATTCGCTGATAAATAATCATTATCAATCATTAAGCTTGGAACAGACGGAAAAAGATTTGGAAAGCATCATGGCAAAGTTACAGAAAGAGCTGCCAAATGCAAAGATTCTAATACTTTCACCAAACCCAGTCGCAAATGGTAAAACGGAGAATAGTTTAGGGTTGAATTATTTAGATTATATTAAAGCTTCCGAGCAGGTCATCAAAACGAATAAATGGTCTTATTTGAATAGCAAAGAAGAGATAGAAAAGAAACTAAATAAAAAGAATATGAGATTGGCTGATATCCTGACTAATGATAACATCCATCCCAATGACCAAGGGCATCACATATGGTTCGAAGTTTTGGAGGAATATTTTAAGTTGAAGAAGTAGTAAAAGGGAAAAAATGGCTATAACCATTTTTTCCCTTTTTTTACCTTCTTCTACAAGAAGACGTTATCATAGTTTCTTAATCCTTAAAGACATCACTTTTCTATCTTGAATAAATTCGCGCATTTCCTCTTTCGATATTCCTGATCCCATAACATCCTGCATTATTTCAAGCCACTCTTCATCCATGATCTTGTCTGCTTGTTCATTCAACAACAGAGCATCCACTTTAATACAAAGAATTCTAGCGATTTTTTCCAAAACTAAAATAGTAGGGTTTGTTTGAAGGTTTCTTTCCAGTGAGCTTATATAGGATTTGGCAACGCCGGATTTTGCGGAGAGTTCACTTATTGACATTTTCCTTTCTTCCCTAAGCGACTTAACTCGGTAACCAATCATATAGACCACACCTAACCATTAATATGAAAATAATATACTAATTTAAACTATTACTTTCAGTTTACACATTTTACTTTCATTTTTAATGATAACTAGGCACTAAAATACTTCACATTATTATATGTATAAACGGATTTTTCAGTTTTGGTAGGCATTTAGATAGGTTATTTTCAAGAAATTATTGTGAATATGATAAAGCATATAAGAAAAATTGGGATTTAGTGTATACTTAGATTTATTGAAATTTAATTCACAAATATTCTGGAAAATGGGTTATATATAAGTTATTAATGCAATAATTAAAAAATTAGAAATTATTTCCTTTGTATTATCATTTTCTTTTTTGTAAAATTACTTTGGCATTTGAAAAGTATTCTTAGATTGTAAGTTTCATGTAAATTTCCTTGAAAATACATAATAATAGGTAATATTATGGTATAATGCAATAGGTCATTTTTAACATAACAGGAGGATGAAATGGAAGAAACTATTAGTATTAAAGATATTATAAAAACATTAAAGAAACGTTGGAAGCTAATCATGCTGCTAACATTAATTGCCGCTTTGATTAGTGGAACAATTTCTTATTTCTTATTAACACCAGTTTACCAATCTTCAACACAAATTCTCGTTAATCAGAAACAATCGCAGAACCAATTGGACTCAAATCAAATACGATCTAATATCGATATGATCAATACATACAGTGTGATCATAAAAAGCCCTGTCATTTTGGAGAAGGTCATTGAAGAGCTTGAACTGGACCAAAGCGTTGATCAACTTAGCGGAAAAATTACGATTAACAGTCAAGAAAATTCGCAGGTATTTTCTCTAACGGTTCAAGATAGTAACCCTATAAAAGCAGTTGAGATTGCCAACACGGTTTCTGAAACTTTCCAAAAAGAAATCAAGGATATAATGAACGTCGACAATGTGAGCGTTCTTGCCAAGGCAGAAATAATGGAAAATCCTACTCCTGTAAAACCTAATCCAGTATTGAATATCGTAATTGCTGTGGTTGTCGGTTTGATGGCTGGGGTCGGCTTGGCATTCCTACTGGAGTATATGGACAATACGATTAAGGACGAGGATGATATTGAGAGACTCCTAGAATTACCTATACTTGGATCGATTCAAAAGATTACACAGGTACATAATAAAGGATAATCAGATAAGAAGCATATGAAAGGAAGCGGGATTTTTGAGAAGTAAAGATAAAAAACAAGTGAACTTGATTGCACAGAATAATCCTAAGTCACCTATCACTGAACAATATCGATTAATTAGAACGAACATTCAATTTTCCTCAGTAGATAAAGAAATACAAACCATTGTGGTAACTTCTTCGGAGCCTAATGATGGGAAATCAACCACAGCTGCAAACCTCGCCATCGTTTTGGCACAAGAGGAGAAAAAAGTGGTGCTTGTAGATGCAGACTTAAGGAAACCGTCGGTTCATTATGCCTTTAGCCTTAGTAATATAGAGGGACTTACGAGTGTGCTAACCAAGAAGATGAGAATAGAAAAAGCACTCATGAAAACGAATGTGCCTAATCTGGAAATTTTGACAAGTGGACCGATACCGCCTAACCCTTCGGAATTGTTGAATTCAAAAGCGATAGAGGCTGCAATTGATGAACTAAAAGAAATATATGATTATATCATTTTTGATACACCGCCTGTTCTGGTAGTGCCTGATTCCCAAATTGTAGCCAATAAATGTGATGGCGTGATCATGGTTGTGGCGAGCGGCAAGACAAACAAACAAAGTGCAGTAAAAGCAAAGGAGCTTTTAGTGAAGGCTAATACATCCTTGCTTGGAGTTGTGTTAAATGGCGTTGAAACGGATAACAGCAATTATTATTACTATCAAACAAAATAAAACAATTTTCGACAAAATTACACCCTGTTTAATGGCAGTTTTATATGCTACTATTAACCAGGGTATTAATTCCTATGTAGTTTTTCTTATAGAATAAGTCTGATATCCCTATTTTGTTAAAAGGAAGTGTGAAATTTGATTGACATACATTGTCACATTCTCCCAGGAGTTGATGATGGATCCGCTGACATGAAGGAAAGCTTGAACATGGCAAGAAAAGCGGTAGAAGTAGGAATCACGCATTTATTTGCCACGCCACATCACTTAAATGAGAAATATGCAAATGTTAAGGTGGATATCATTGACAACGTAGTGAGTTTAAATGAGAGTTTACAACAAAACAATATTCCTCTTACCATTCATCTCGGACAAGAAGTAAGAATACACCGGGATATATTTACTTCACTTGAAAAGGAAGAAATCCTAACGTTAGACGATAACGGTACATATTTGCTACTAGAGCTACCATCGGGAAGGGTTCCTACATACACACAAGAAGTGATTTATGAGCTGCTGCTGAAAGGAATCACACCGATTATCGTACATCCAGAGCGAAATAAGGAATTGATTGAAAATCATAAATTATTATTTGAATTGGTCCAGGAAGGTGCGTTAACTCAAATTACCTCTGGCAGTATCATCGGGAACTTCGGTAAAAATATTCAAGCATTTTCAAAAAAGATAATCGAACATAATCTGGCTCATTTTATTGCAACAGATGCACATAATATAGGCTCTAGAGGGTTCTCGTTACAACAGGCCTATGAAACAATTACAAAAGCATATGGAATTGAACGTACATTACATTTCAAAGAAAACGTTGAACAGTTATTAAAGGACCAAAGCCCTACGGTTGAAAAACCAGTGCCATTCAAAAAGAAAATTTTAGGGATCTTTTAGTATGATAGATATTCAGGAAGCGCTTTCATCATTATAAAAAAAATTTGCCTTCGTGTAAAGTTTTAGTTTTTTGTTGCTGGAGCAACAAATATAGGAGGTGGATAAACCACCTTCTATTTAGTACTCAGATCTAATACAAATAGTCCTTATAAGCATAAAAAATTATTAAAAGAGTACATAAGCAGGCATAATTCATTCTTAATATTAATAATTAATATCATGTGAAATAGAATACAATATTTTAAAACTGTATTTATAGAGAGTAAATCGAACAATATTAAAGGGGGAAATGTGGTTGGCCTACCGAAAACGTTTAACACTCCTGGCCCTATTAGATTCATTAATAGTATTATCGGCCATTTATGTAAGTTATTTATTCTTGTATCCCTATTTGGAAATATTTAAATTACCAACTCTTTTAGTAACATCAGTCTCTCTATTAATTAGCCATCATTTTTTTGCGTCTATTTATAAACTATATAAGAAGGCCTGGGAATACGCGAGTATTGGAGAGTTGCTGTCCATTGTTAAAGCAGTAAGTCTATCGGTTATTACAGTTATTTCCATCCAATTATTGGTTTTTCAAGATGTTTATGTAAGAGCTATGGCATTGACGTGGATGATGCATGTCATCCTTATTGGCGGTTCCCGTTTTTCGTGGAGAATGCTCCGCGATCGTTTGATAAATAATCAAAAGGAAACCAGAAACACATTGGTTATCGGTGCTGGATCAGCAGGAACCATGGTTGTACGTCAACTCCTCAATAATCATTATACAGAACTTAAACCAGTAGCATTCATTGATGATGATCCGAAAAAGGATAAGCTAGACATATTAGGAATACCAGTTGTGGGTAACTCAAAACATATTCCTGAAATGGTGGAAAAATATCATATTGATAACATAGTTATTGCGATACCCTCATTAAGTAAAAAAGAATTGAAGGTCATCTTTGATGAATGTGTAAAAACGAATGCAAAAACACAAATCATGCCGATGATTGAAGATATTATGTTAGGGAAAGTAGCTGTTAACCAGTTTAAAGAAGTGGAAGTGGAAGATCTTTTAGGAAGAGAACCCGTTGAATTGGATATAACAAGTATATCTGAATATGTAACAGGGAAAACAATCCTGGTTACAGGGTCTGGAGGCTCAATTGGTTCAGAGATTTGCCGTCAAATATGCAGATTTTCACCTGGCAAGCTTATTCTCCTCGGACATGGAGAAAATAGTATTTATCTGATTGACATGGAATTAAAAAAGTTAAATGCCGATCAAATTGAAATTATACCTGTCATCGCAGATATTCAAGATCGAGATAGAATTTTTGAAGTGATGGAAACCTACAGACCTGATGTTGTTTATCACGCGGCTGCACATAAACATGTTCCATTAATGGAGTACAATCCACGTGAAGCAATTAAGAATAATGTTTTTGGTACAAAGAATGTTGCAGAAGCCGCAGATACTTTTGGTGTAGGTGCGTTTGTGATGATTTCATCTGATAAAGCAGTTAACCCAACAAACGTAATGGGATCAACCAAGCGCATTGCTGAAATGATCATCCAGCAGTTAGCAAAAAATAGCTCAACAAAATTTGTTGCGGTTCGTTTTGGAAATGTTTTAGGTAGCAGAGGGAGTGTTATTCCTTTATTTAAAAAACAAATTCAAGCCGGTGGACCAGTAACGGTCACCCATCCAGATATGACTAGGTATTTTATGACTATACCCGAAGCATCCAGATTAGTCATTCAGGCAAGTTCCTTGGCTCGAGGTGGAGAAATCTTTGTACTTGATATGGGTGAACCCGTTAAGATTGTTGAATTAGCAACGAATCTTATCCAGTTATCAGGTTATTCAATTGAGGAAATTGGAATCGAATTTTCTGGTATCAGACCTGGTGAGAAAATGTATGAAGAACTATTAGGGGAGAAAGAGGTTCATAGTGTAGCTGTGTTCCCTAAAATCTTTATAGGAAAAGCGGTACTGGAACAGGAAGAGGAAATACAGTACCTTTTAAACTCCTATGATGATTTTTCCATATCAGAACTTAAAGAATTCGTAATAAATTTAGCAAATCGAAGAAAGAACAAAACTTACTCTGTAGTGAAATAACCATAAGGAGGACTAAGAAGTGAAAAAAATCACAAAAGCAATCATTCCTGCAGCAGGATTGGGTACTCGTTTTTTACCTGCCACAAAAGCTATGCCAAAGGAGATGCTGCCAATCGTTGATAAACCAACGATTCAGTACATAGTGGAGGAAGCCGTTGCATCAGGAATAAAAGACATAATCATCGTAACAGGAAAAGGTAAACGTGCGATTGAGGATCATTTTGATTATGCTCCAGAGCTCGAACAAAATCTATTGGAAAAAGGAAAAGTAGAGTTGCTCAATAAGGTACAATATTCCTCTAAACTTGCTAATATCCATTACATTAGACAGAAAGAACCAAAAGGATTAGGTCACGCTGTATGGTGTGCACGTAAATTCATTGGGGACGAGCCATTTGCCGTACTTTTAGGTGATGATATTGTTCAGAGTGAAACTCCATGCTTAAAGCAGTTAATGAATCAGTTTGAGGAAACAAACAATTCAGTTATCGGAGTTCAATCTGTACCTAAGGAAGAAACCAATCGTTATGGGATAATAGACCCTTCTTTTCAACATGGACGGTTATATCAAGTTGAAAACTTTGTTGAAAAACCAGCCTTAGAAACAGCTCCTTCCAATTTGGCAATAATGGGAAGATATATCCTTACACCTGAAATCTTCAGTATGCTTGATCAGCAGGAGGCTGGTGCAGGCGGGGAAATTCAGTTAACGGATGCGATTCAACAGTTAAACCAAATACAGCAAGTTTTTGCTTATGATTTTGAAGGAAAACGATATGATGTTGGGGAGAAGTTAGGGTTCGTGAAAACGACGATAGAGTTTGCACTTCAGAATGAAGAAATCAAGGATGATTTAGTAGAGTTTTTAGAACAAACGATTATAAATATTTCTAAACAAAAGATTAATGCATAAGAATCTCGGCTTTGCTGGTTAGATGGAATTTATATTTTGTTTGATAAGTAGATAAAGCATGGTTTGGAGGGACAATTAAGTGTTAAATAACAATCAAGGAGTGTAACGTGCATGTATTTGAAGTTAAAAAGATTGATAGACATCATTCTTTCTTTAATGGGACTAATTATTTTATCGCCAATTTTTTTGTTTCTTATTTTAGCTATTAAACTCGACTCCAAAGGACCGGTGTTATTTAAACAAAAACGTGTCGGTTTATATAAGACTCATTTTAATATTTTGAAATTCCGTACTATGAGAATTGATACACCTAAAGATACTCCTACTCATTTATTACAAAACCCTGAGCAATATATTACCAAGACGGGTAAGTTTCTGAGAAAGACCTCACTTGATGAGCTCCCGCAGATTTGGAATATTTTTGTTGGTCAGATGAGTATTATTGGACCAAGACCTGCGCTTTGGAATCAATATAGTCTCATAGAAGAAAGAGATAAATATGGTGCGAACGATGTACCACCTGGACTTACTGGATGGGCGCAGATTAATGGAAGAGATGAGCTCCCTATCGAAGTTAAATCAAGGCTGGATGGAGAGTACGTTGCAAAGATAGGTTTTTGGATGGATGTTAAGTGTTTCTTTGGGACCATCGTTAGTGTTGTTAAGAGTGATGGTGTTGTTGAAGGTGGAACAGGAAGAATGGGAAAGAAGGAAGTGACGAGTACTAAGGAGACTACATCAAAATGAAAAAAATATTGATAACAGGATCGAACAGTTATGTTGGTAAAAGTCTAGAGAAATGGCTAGGGAAATATCCTGATAGATATTCTATTGATTCAATTAGTTTAAGAAACGATTTATGGAAAGAAAAAAAATTTTCTGAATTTGATGTTGTTTTTCATGTAGCAGGAATAGCGCATGTCTCTTCTGATCCTAAGATGGAAGAAATGTATTATAAAGTAAATCGCGATCTTACAATTGGTGCAGCTGAAAAGGCTAAAATTGAAGGAGTTAAGCAGTTTATTTTTATGAGCAGTATGATTGTTTACGGTGATAGTCGCAGTGATGTCATTGATAAAAATACAGTGCCTACGCCAAGTAATTTTTATGGAAATAGTAAACTGCAGGCAGAAGAAGGTATCAAACCTTTAGAAAGTGATAATTTCAAAGTTACTATACTTAGGCCACCAATGATTTATGGAAAAGGTTCCAAAGGTAATTTTCCGAAGCTTGTAAAAGTAGCTAAAAAGTTACCTGTATTTCCTGACATTGATAATCAGAGAAGTATGCTTCATATTGATAATCTTTGTGAATTTATCAGATTAATGATTGATAATGAAGAAAATGGATTGTTCTTTCCGCAAAACAAGGAATATGTTAAGACAAGTGAGATGGTAAAAGTGATAGCTGATGTGCATGGTAAGAAAATAAAACTCACAAAGCTGTTCAATCCAATTCTTAAGGTTATAGGTTTTAAGTCGGGACTTATAAATAAGGTATTTGGTAACTTCATTTATGATCAAGGTATGAGTCTCTATAAAGAGAATTACCAAATAGGGGATTTACGGAAAACAATTGAGTTGACGGAAAAGTAATGGTGAAGGGAGGGGGAAGGATTTGAAAAAACATATTTTAGTTATAGCGCAATATTTCTATCCTGAGCAATTTCGTATTAATGATATTTGTACTGAATGGGTTAAAAGGGGATATAAAGTTACGGTTATAACTGGAATTCCAAACTACCCACAGGGGAAATATTATAATGGGTATGGGATGTTTAAGAAAAGAAAGGAAATGTATAACGGAATTGAAATTATTAGAATTCCTCTTATACCTAGGGGAAATACTTCGATAATGCTTGCTATGAATTATTTATCTTTTGTAGTATCTGGTTTTTTTTGGAAGGTATTTACGAAAATAAAAGCTGATTATGTCTTTATATTTGAAGTATCACCTATGACACAAGCTTTGCCTGGTGTTTGGTATGCTAAAAAAATGGAAATACCGTGTTATCTTTACGTGCAAGATCTGTGGCCTGAGAATGTAGAAATAATAACCGGAATAACTAATAAACATATTATTGGTGCTATTGGCAAAATGGTTGATTATATCTATGCCCGGTGCACTAAAATTTTTACAACTTCTAATAGTTTTGTAGATTCAATAGTAAAACGCAATGTGCCGAGAGAACGAATAGAGTATTGGCCACAATATGCGGAAGACTTTTATAAACCATTACAGAAAGAACATATGGTAGAAATTCCAAATGATGATGCCTTTAATATAATATTTGCTGGTAATATTGGTAACGCACAAGGTTTAGATATTTTACCAAAAGTAGCTGTGTTGATTAAAGCGAGGCAACTAAATAGAGATATTCGTTTTAATATAGTTGGGGATGGAAGGTATAAGGAAACTTTAGTAGAAATGGTTAAATCTAATAATGTCCATGATATGTTCAATTTTATTCCCAAACAACCTGCATACAGGATTCCAGAATTTATGGCAGTTAGCAACTCCGCTTTTTTGTGCTTAACAAATAATCCATTATTCGCAATGACAATTCCAGCAAAACTCCAATCTTATATGGCATGTGGGATTCCAATTATTGCTTCTGCTGAAGGTGAAACAAGTCAAATAATTAAAGAGTCAAATGCAGGTTTATCTAGTCCGGCTGGTGATGTACAAAAGCTTTCGGAAATTATTATTGAATTAACTTCTAAATCTAGCAAAGAATTAAAACAAATAGGTTTAAATGCTAAAAACTACTATGATAAAAACTTTAATAAAGAAGAACTATTGAACAGAATGGATGAACACTTTAGAGATAACTTAAAAATGGAGGGAATACAAAATGTTTGAGAATAAGACATTACTAATCACAGGTGGTACTGGTTCATTTGGAAATGCGGTTATGGAGAGGTTCTTGGATAGTGATATTAAAGAAATTCGAATCTTTTCACGGGACGAAAAAAAGCAAGATGATATGCGTAAGTTATATAGAAATGAAAAATTGAAGTTTTATATTGGTGACGTTAGAGATCTTGCTAGTGTAAAAAATGCTATGCACGGAGTAGATTATGTGTTTCATGCCGCTGCTCTTAAACAAGTTCCTTCTTGCGAATTTTTTCCACTAGAAGCTGTAAAAACGAATATATTAGGGACAGACAATGTATTAACAGCAGCTATAGATTATGAAGTCAAAAAGGTAATTTGTCTTTCGACTGATAAAGCCGCCTATCCAATTAATGCCATGGGGATTTCAAAAGCTATGATGGAAAAAGTTTTTGTTGCTAAAGCAAAAACTGTCGATCCAGAAAGAACACTTATTTGTGGAACTAGGTACGGTAATGTAATGGCCTCACGTGGATCTGTCATTCCGTTATTTATTGAACAAATCAAAAGTGGTCAGCCACTAACAATTACCGACCCTAATATGACTAGGTATCTCATGAGTCTTGAAGAAGCAGTCGAGCTAGTTATATTTGCGTTCCAAAATGCAGTTGCTGGTGACATTATGGTACAGAAAGCACCTGCAAGTTACATTGGAGATTTAGCTCAAGCTATTAAAGAATTATTTAAGGCAGATAATGAGATTAAGGTTATCGGTACAAGACATGGAGAAAAATTATATGAAACCCTGCTTACGAGAGAAGAATATGTAGTTGCAGAGGATTTAGGTGGTTTCTTCCGGGTTTCAGCAGATAAAAGAGATTTAAATTATGATAAATATTTTGCTGAAGGAGATAAAAAGTTATCTACTGAAGAAGAATATAACTCTCATAATACGCAAATCTTAAGTATAGAACAGATTAAAGAAAAACTACTTGAATTAGAGTATGTTCAAAATGAACTCAAGTATATGAAGGTTCTTTCTTCAAAATAAGAATACATGACATGAAGCAATTATTCCGCCTTATCCGTGTTCAGGCATAGCTTCAACTATTATATTTTCTTTTAGGTTCTTAGAAAGGTTGGTTTATATAGTGAAAATACTCGTTACAGGAGCAAATGGATTTGTAGGAAAAAATTTAATTGCAGAATTACAAAATAAAGGATATGAAAATATTCTTAAAGTAACTAGAGAAACGGAACCATCCTTATTAGATACTTATACAAAAGAATGTGATTTTGTTTTTCATTTGGCCGGAGTAAACCGTCCTGTTGATGAAAAGGAATTCATGCAAGGGAATTTCCACTTTACTCTTGGATTACTAGAGCTATTAAAAAAACATAATAATAAATCACCTGTACTTATTACTTCGTCTATACAAGCAGAAAAAGATAATTTATATGGCAAAAGTAAAAAAGCCGGTGAGGACGTTCTGTTTGAATATAGTCATCAAACAGGAGCAGAGGCATTTGTATACAGACTCCCAAATTTATTTGGAAAGTGGAGTAAACCTAACTACAATACCGTTGTAGCAACGTATTGTCATAATATCGCTAGAAATATAGATATTCAAATTAACAATCATGATGCCGATTTAACGCTCTGTTATATTGATGATATTCTAGAAGAGTTTATTAACGCTTTAGAAGGAAATCCGACTAAAAAGGATCAATATTGCTTTGTTAAAACAACACATACTATTAAATTAGGGGATTTAGCTGAACGTATAAAAGGCTTTAAAGAAAGTAGAGCAGCGTTATGCATTCCTGATATGGAAGACGCCTTAACCAAGAAGCTTTACAGTACATATTTAAGCTTTTTACCAGAAGACAACTTTTCCTATGATTTAAAAATGAATTGTGATAACAGAGGTTCCTTTACAGAGTTTATTAGAACTCCTGAAAGAGGGCAAGTGTCAGTAAATGTATCAAAACCTGGTATTACCAAAGGAAACCACTGGCACCATACTAAAAACGAAAAATTTTTAGTAGTAAGTGGAGAAGGACTTATTAGATTTAGAAAAATAGATTCAGATGAAATTATTGAATATAGAGTTAGTGGCGAAAAGTTACAAGTTGTAGATATACCTACTGGATATACACATTCCATTGTAAATGTAGGAGAAAGCGATCTTGTAACAGTTATGTGGGTTAATGAATGTTTTGATCCAGAAAAACCAGATACTTACTTCTTGGAGGTATAATTAATGAAGAAATTAAAAGTAATGACAGTCGTTGGCACTAGGCCCGAGATTATAAGATTATCTGCTGTTATTAATAAATTAGAAGAGTCAGAGGCTGTAGAAAATATACTTGTCCATACTGGTCAAAATTATGATTATGAATTAAATGAAGTGTTTTTTAATGATTTTAAACTAAAAAAACCTAATTACTTCCTTGATGCTGCTAACGGAACGGCAGTAGAAACTATCGGTAATATTTTGATTAGAATTGATCCTATTTTGGAAGAAGTAAAACCAGATGCTATTTTGGTGCTTGGTGATACTAATAGCTGTTTATGTGCTATTGCAGCTAAGAGAAGACATATTCCTATTTTTCATATGGAAGCAGGCAACAGATGCTTTGATCAAAGAGTACCAGAAGAAACTAATAGAAAAATAGTGGATCATACTGCTGATATTAATTTAACTTATAGTGACATTGCTAGAGAATATTTATTAAGAGAGGGACTACCTGCAGATAGGATAATAAAAACTGGAAGTCCAATGTTTGAAGTCCTCAATTCAAGAAAAGGTGACATTGAAGAATCAGATGTTTTAGAGAGATTGAATCTTGAAGAAGGAAATTATTTTGTAGTGTCAGCTCACAGGGAAGAAAATATTAATTCTGAAACTAATTTTATGAATCTAGTCGATAGTTTAAATGCCGTTGCAGAAAAATATAACGTGCCTGTAATTGTAAGTACCCACCCTAGGACTAGAAATATGATTAATGCTAAAGGGATAGAATTTAACTCTTTAGTAAAAACGATGAAACCATTAGGTTTTAATGATTATGTGAAGCTTCAAACAAAAGCTAAGGCAGTTCTTAGTGATAGTGGAACAATTAGTGAAGAATCTTCTATTCTTGGATTTAAAGCACTGAATATAAGACAAGCTCATGAGAGACCTGAAGCAATGGAAGAAGCATCGGTTATGATGGTTGGTTTGAAAAAGGAAAGGATATTACAGGGACTGGAGATATTGAAAACACAAGAAAAAGCTACACTTAGACTTGTAGAGGACTATAGCATGCCAAATGTTTCAGATAAAGTCCTTAGGATAATTCTCTCATATACAGATTATGTAAATAGAGTTGTTTGGAGGAAGTAATATGAAAGTGGTTCTTTTAGCACCAACACCCCCACCAGCAGGTGGAATTGCGGGCTGGACTTTGAGAATGCAGAATGCATCATTGAAGAATGGCTGGAAAGTGGAGGTCGTAGACGAAAAATTAATAGGAAATCGAGATGTTTTTGGACCTAATACAAAGCCTAATCTTTTTATTGAAATAAAACGGTGCTTTAGAATTTGGAAAGATTTATTTAAGGCCTTAATGGATCCAGAAGTGAAAGTTGTCCACTCTTGTATTCCAGCAAGCACAAAAGGGATGTTGAGAGAATATATTTGCGCAATGATAACAAAAATAAGAAAAAGAAAGTTTATTATACATTATCGTTGTACGCTACCTAACATGGTGAAAAGTAGGATGGGACTATTAATGTTTCGATATCTTACAAATATAAGTGATCTCGTAATAACACTTAATAGTCCTTCAGTGGAGTTTGTTAAAAGACATAGTAATACCCCTGTAATATTGATACCAAATTTCATTGAGAAAAATTCAGTGAAGGAAGAAAATACCAAAATAATATCAAACAATATTAAGAGAGTTCTTTATGTTGGTGGAGTTGTAGAAAGTAAAGGATGTTGTGACATTATCAAAGTTGCGAAAGAATTTCCGAATATGCAATTTCGCCTTGTAGGGAATCCGGATAAAAAAATATTGGAAAGTAATAAACCTTCTAATGTAATTATATGCGGAGAGAAAAATAAAGAAGAGGTAAAACAGGAACTAGATAAAGCTGACCTCTTTATGTTTGTTTCATATTTTTCAGGGGAGGGTTTCTCAAATGCTTTGGCAGAAGCGATGGCATATGGTTTACCATGTATAGTAACAGATTGGGCAGCTAACCGCGATATGGTTGAAGAATATGGGGGTATAGTGGTAAATGTCAAGGACGTTGGTTCAATGGTGAAAGCAATAAAGGATTTAGCTAATAAAGACAGACGACAAAAGCAGTCAGAATGGAATATAAAAAAAGTTAAAGAATACTATATCGACAATTTAGTTACTGATAAGTATGTGGATGCTTATGAAAATATATTAGATAAATAAATGGCGGTGTTGTTTATGTGGCGAAAAATTGGTTGGGGCTGCGTAGTGATTTACAATTTTTTTCGTATGCCTATCACTTGGTTATTTAACTTTGGAAGATTTAGGTTTTCATTGATTGAGATTGTATCACCAAATGTAAAGATCGCCGTTTCTAATAATGGAATAATTAAACTAGGTAATAAATGTGTAATTGAAAGTGGAAGCCTTATAAGATCAAGCGGTGGAAATGTAAAAATTGGCAATAATGTATATATAAATAGAAATTGCAATATTGTATCTAGAGAAAGTATCATTGTTGGAGAAGGTACTTCTTTGGGACCTAACGTGTCCGTTTATGATCACGACCATAGCTTTGGAAAAAACAAAAAAGAGAATTTTAAAACAGCAGCTATTGTTATTGGTGAAAATGTTTGGATTGGGACAGGTGCAATAATATTAAAGGGTGTTACTATAGGAGATGGGTGTGTAATTGGTGCAGGTGCAATAATTACAAGAAATATACCAGCAAATACAATAGTTACGCTGAATAATGAAATAATAATGAGAGAGATTAATTGATATGGAAAAAATACTGGTTGTTTCTATGGGGAAATATCCAAACGGGAATGCAGGAGCCATTCGTCAACACGCCTTTGCAAAACTTTTTAAGCTTTGTGGTTATTCCCCTTGTATAATTGGATTGGGTAAATCTACTAATTTCGAAATTGAAGATTACGATGGGGTTAGTTATATTTCATTTAGAGCTAAAAATAATAATATAGTTAATCGTATATTAAATTTAATACTATTCAAATCACGACTAAAGAACTTTTTGAAAAAAAATAAAGATTTCTCGAAAATTATGGTTGTTAGCATACCAATAGCAGCTTTATTTTTTCTGAAAAGTTATGCGAAGAAAAATAAAGTTGAGCTTATTCATGATAGTGTAGAATGGTATTCTCCTGAAGAATTTTCACTAGGTGTTTTCTCACCCTCATATATAATTAATAACGCATATAATACTAAATGGATAGATGGGAATTTTAAAATTGTAGCTATAAGCAAATATTTACAAGCACATTATTTATCTCGAAAGATTAGTGCGATTAGAATACCAGTTATTATGGATATACATGATGTACCGTATAAAAAGCGATTTAATAAAGAAAAATTAGTTCTTATTTATGCCGGAGCTGTTGGGAAAAAGGACTATCTAAAAGAGATTATTAATGGGCTATCGTCGCTAAAAAAAGAAGAACTAATGAAAGTAGAACTACGTTTATTCGGCATAAACTATAATCAACTAAAAGATGATTTAGGAATACCAACTGAAATTTTAAATAAACTTTCTCAAAGTTTAAAATGCTTTGGGAGAGTATCAAGAGAAGTAGTATTAAGTAACTTAGAAGAGGCAGATTTCACTGTTCTATTACGTCCAGCTGAACAGAGATATGCAAAAGCTGGTTTTCCAACAAAGGTAGTTGAAAGCCTTGCCAGTGGAACTCCAGTAATTACAAATCTTACTTCTGATTTGAAAGACTACCTGAAAAACATGGAGAATTCGATTGTGGTTGATGATTGTAGTTCAGAGTCCTTTTGCAATGCCTTACGGAAGGCTATTGGTTTGAAACCTGAAAAAAAACATAAATTGCAAATTAATGCAAGAAAAACATCTGAAAAATATTTTGATTACAGAAACTATAAAGATGAGATAAAACGATTAATTTAATTTTTTAATATGGAAGGCTAATAGAGAGGAAGAATTGATTGAGAGAAAAACTGCTTTATATTTTGTTAATAGTGTTTACCTTTTTATTTATATATTATCCGCCAATATTTATTACAAACACTTTACATATTTTAGGGGCTGTTTCTTGGATCATAATCATCATTAATCCAAAAAGATTTTCTTTATTATTTTCGCGAGGCGGTTATTTTAAAGAAATATTTTTTTCTTGGTTTATAACGTCATATTTATATTTGGGCCTTCTAGTAAATGGAAGCACAAATCTTTTGATTAGTTATGTATTCATTACTCTCGCCCTAGAAATATTACCTATAAGTTTTGTAATTGTATACTTTATGAAAAAGTTGAATGGTAAAAAAGATATTAGTGATTTATTAATACATGTAGGTTTTATTCAAGGCCTTATTTCGGTATTATCTTTTTTAATTCCAGAAATACAATCTTGGGTAATTAATACTATGCTTTCATATGGATATAATGATGTTATTATTAGACTTTCACAGCATAGAATGTTTGGTTTAAGTTATACATTTCCATATTCAATGCCTATAGTTCAAGGAGTAATTGCATGCCTATCTATATACTTAGGTATAAACAAGAATATCAAGTACTTCATCTTTACCCCGTTTATAATTTTTTCAGGAATAATAAATGCAAGGATAAGTATTGTTATTATTACTATTGGAATAGTTTTAATTTTAATTGCTTCATTTGGGATGAAGCTTAATAAAAAGTATAAGATATTAATTGCCTTTTCGGCCTTTATTATTTTATTTAATCCAATATCAAATATAATTCAGGATAACTCCCCTGATACATTTAATTGGTTAAAGGATGGAACAGATCAATTGGTTAATCTTTATCGCGGGGATACAAGTGGTTCGTATACAAGTTATATTACGGATAGCTCAAATTATAATTTACCAAGTGGTCTAAACTTTGTCTTTGGAACTTCTGAAAGGGTAATTAGAGGTAACTCAACATACCAATCTGATGTTGGTTATATTAATGACATTTGGTTGGGTGGGATTTTGTACTCAATAATTATCTACGGTTATTTACTTATAAAATTAAATAAAATTAGGATTTCTTTTAATAGCCAGCATTTAAATGGGACGTTATTCAGTTTATTTTTGCTATTGGTTATAGTATTTAGTAATTTTAAGGGAACTATTTATGCAGTTAATGAATTTATAAATTTATTTTATTTGATTTATATATATAGTATATGTAATAAGGATAATTCCCCTAACAACCTTACTGAGAAATAAAAAAAGAGGGTGGTAACTTTGGAGAAAAGTACAATAACCATTATTGTTCCAGTTTATAATGTTGAAAAATATTTAAAAAAGTGTATAGAAAGCATTATAAATCAAACTTATACAAAAATTGAAATTATATTGGTGAATGATGGATCAACGGACAACTCTTTAGATATTTGTAAGCAATATTTGAATGACAAGAGGGTTTCAATTATCGATAAGAAAAATGAAGGGTTAAGCAGTGCACGTCAAGCTGGAATTGATAAAGCTGATGGGGAATATATTTGTATGGTAGATTCAGACGATTATATTGAGAAAGATTTTGTGGAAAAAATGCATTCTAAAATTCATAAAGATGAATCCGATATATGTGCGTGCGCTAGCAGATTTTATTCAGATAATTTGAGTAGAATTTATGGGTATAGTGAAAATATAAGCTTGAAAAAAAAAATTACTATGCATGATATTGAATTGAACTATTTCGATTTGTTAGGTCGCTATTATATGAGTGATTCTTGGAATAAAATATACCGAACAAATTTTATAAGGAATTCAGAAGTTAGGTTTTCTTTACCTCGAGAATATAACGGAACAGATCTTTCCTTTAATCATCGGTTATTACTTCATTTACCACAGATTTCTGTATTAAATGAACCATTATATAACCATCAAATTTTAGAAAATTCTAGAGTGAGACGAAAAAATAAACAATTACAAAAAGGGTTTATGATTATTATGGGGCAAATAATCAACGAGGTTGAAAAATTAAATTATTCTGAGTTAATAAATAAACAACTTAGTTGTTTATATGTTAAATTTTTAAGAGAAGCTTCCCAAGATATTTATAATTCAGGATTAACCACGAAAGAATTAAAGGTTAAATATAAAGAATTCTATACTTTAAATAAACAGTATTTAGAGGAGAATCAAAGAATAAGCCTAGATTACAGTAAAATGAATACTATCTCTTTAAAGATATTTAGTCGTATTTTAAAGGGGCATAATAGTATCAGGCTTTTTAAATATTTAAGTATAAGACAAAAAGCATTGAAGTTACTTAACAATTTTCATAGTTTTAAAAAGAGTTTGGGTTTTTAAGTAACAAAGATACCTTTTAAGGTTTTCCTGTTATACTAACCAGTAGTTAAAAACAGCCAATATAACTAGGAGCGAAGTGTACCAATGAGAAGTAAAAAAGCGTTAGCCAATATTATTTCATCACTTCTGTTGCAACTAACAACAATCATATGTGGCTTTATAATACCAATACTTATTATTAGAACATATGGATCAGAGGTTAATGGAATTATTATCTCGATTACTCAATTTTTGGGATATATTGCTTTGCTTGAAGCAGGTGTTGGTGGTGTAGTTAGAGCAGCGTTATATAAACCGTTAGCAAATAAAGATAAGATTACGATTAGTAGAATAGTGAAGTCAGCAGAAAAGTTTTTTAAAATAATAGCGTATATACTTATCGGTTACTTGATAATAGTTGCTATAGGTTTTCCCAAATTAGTTAGTAGTGAGTTTGATGATATTTATATAATTACCTTAGTTTTTATAATTGGCATAGGAACTTTCGCTCAATATTTTTTTGGAATAGCCTATCAATTATTGTTACAGGCTGATCAAAGACTATATTTCACTTCTGTATTACAAATATTAACAGTTGTTATTAATACAGTAATAATAGTTGTTTTAATTAATGTAGGTACAAGTATTCATTTGGTTAAATTATTTAGTGCAGCGGTTTTTATTGCTAGACCCTTAGTTCTAAATATATATGTGAAGCGTAAGTACAAAATAATTAAAGATATTCAAGCTGACAAAAATGCACTTAGTCAAAAATGGGATGGTCTTGCGCACCATATTTCATATTTTATAAATAATAATACTGGCATTGTTGTATTGACACTATTTACAAACCTTAAAGAAGTATCAGTCTATTCTATATATATGATGATTGTAGCGGGGATTAGGAATATTACAACTACTTTTTCCTCAGGAATAGAAGCTGCTTTTGGAAATATGATTGCAAATGGAGAAAGAAAAGCTCTTAATACAAATTTCAGGACTTTTGAGTTTGTATCTTTTTTCATTACAACAGTATTCTTTACAAGTGGTGCTATGTTAATACTTCCCTTTATCTCAATTTATACAAGAGGTATTACTGATGTAAGTTACATTCGACCGCTTTTTGCGTATGTATTAGTAGCAGCTGGAGCTGCATATTGTATTAGATTACCGTATCATTCTGTAGTAATAGCAGCTGGACATTTTAGGCAAACAAGGAATGGTGCTTTTATTGAGGCGATAATTAATATTGTGCTGTCAATTGTTTTGGTTAATTTTTTTGGACTCTTAGGTGTTGCGATTGGAGCTTTATGTGCAATGCTTTTTAGAACGTTTCAGTATATCCTTTATCTTTCAAAAAACATTTTAGGTAGAAGAATATTAGAATCAATTAAAAGAATTCTTGTTAGTTTATCTTCAGTTGTAGTTAGCTTGATTATCATTAGATTAATTCCAACAATAAATTTAAATAACTACGTTAATTGGCTAATATTCGCAATCCAGATAACAACAATAACTTTTTTTGTAACTCTTTTAATCAATTATATATTGTATTATCAGGATTTAAAAAACCTAGGACACATTGTAAAAAGAATGATTAAAAATAAAACCTAAATGCACTTCATAATAGTAGACTATAAGATGAATAAAAATATGCATAATTTGAAATTATTAACAATTTAATTTTATTGTAACATTTATATATCTATTTTATACACAGAATGTATTATTTTATTCAATTATTATATAACTTAATGTAAATAAAGTGGTAATAAAATTCTTACTTCCAATTGTTGTTTCCTCTGTCTTCGCTTATCCTTAAACTAAATACGAAATATCTCTCATTTGCAACTTATTAAAATATAGAAGTAGATTCTTTTGAAGATTATGATAAGAATACCTAATAAAGGATGGCGTTATTATGAACAAAATAGCAGTAGCCGGAACAGGTTATGTCGGTTTGGTGGCAGGTGTATGTTTTGCCGAAGTTGGTCATCAAGTGACCTGTGTTGATATAGATGAAAATAAAGTAAACGTAATGAAATCTGGGATTTCTCCTATCTATGAAGCTGATTTAGAAGTTTTAATGCAGAAGAATTATGCTGGTGGAAGGATTGATTATACAACTGATTATAAATCAGCCTATAAGGATGCTGATGCGATCTTTATCGGTGTCGGTACTCCAGAGCAATCAGATGGTTCTGCCAATCTTTCTTATATCGCAACTGTTGCAAGGCAAATTGCTGAATCGGTGGAAAAGGACTGTTTAGTCGTTGTGAAATCAACGGTCCCGGTTGGAACGAATGATAAAGTCGAGCAGTTTATCCAAGACTTTTTAGTTAATGATGTAAAAGTGGAAGTTGTATCGAACCCGGAATTCTTGGCACAAGGTTCTGCTGTACATGATACATTACATGCCGAACGGATCATTATCGGAACGGAAAGTAAATGGGCTGAAGAACTCATGCAGAATATCTATGAACCGTTTCATTTACCTGTTGTTTCAGTCAATAGAAGGTCCGCAGAAATGATCAAGTATGCCTCTAATGATTTTCTGGCCCTTAAAATTTCTTATATGAATGATATCGCCAATCTTTGTGAACTTGTTGGCGCGGATATTCAGGATGTAGCAAGAGGGATGAGCTTCGATAACCGTATTGGAAGCAAGTTTTTAAATGCGGGTATAGGTTATGGCGGTTCATGTTTTCCAAAGGATACTAAAGCATTGGAGTATCTGGCAAGACAAAATGGTTATGAACTTAAAACAGTCAAAGCTGCTATTGATGTGAATAAGGACCAAAAGACGATGCTATATAAAAAAGCTAGTAAAAGACTGATTACATTTAACGGACTGAAAGTAGCCGTGCTAGGATTGACTTTTAAGCCTGGTACTGACGATTTAAGAGAAGCTGCATCTCTTGAGAATGTGCCATTATTATTAGAGCAAGGTGCCGATATCTATGCTTTTGATCCTGTTGGAGCAGAGAATTTTGCTAAAATGTATCCAGAAGGTAAGAATGGTAAAGGCAGTATCACGTATGTTGCGAATATAGAACATGCCTTAGAAAGTGCAAATGTCTGTTTTATTTTTACTGAATGGGGAGAAGTGAAAGCATTAACTCCTGAAACATATAAAAAGTTGATGAGGACTCCTTTAGTATATGACGGAAGAAATATCTATAATGTTGAAGAAATGCAAAAATCAGGGGTAGAGTATCACTCCATTGGAAGAAAATCTGCAAGTAGAGAAGCTATAAAGGAGTCGAAACAAGTTGAATTACAAATCCCTAGATCCTAGTAAAACATACCTAATAACTGGAGCGGCAGGTTTCATCGGTTTTTTCTTATCAAGGAAACTATTAGAACAAGGCTGTAATGTGATTGGTGTTGATAATATAAATAATTACTATGATGTAAAGCTTAAATATGCTCGTTTGGAGCAACTTAAACCTTATGAGAAATTTACCTTTATCACAGGTGATATTTCCGACAAAGCGGTCATTACTAATATCTTTGAAGAGTATAAACCTAATATTGTAGTAAATCTGGCTGCCCAAGCGGGAGTTCGATATTCGATCGAGAATCCGGATGTGTACATTCAAAGTAATATCATCGGTTTTTACAACATCCTTGAAGCGTGCAGGCACAATCCTGTGGACCATCTTGTATACGCATCATCGAGTTCTGTTTATGGAGCTAACAAAAAGGTTCCATTTGAAGAAACGGATTTTGTGGACAATCCTGTATCACTCTATGCATCGACTAAGAAATCAAATGAATTGATGGCCCATACATATAGTCATCTATATAATATTCCAGCAACTGGACTCCGTTTCTTTACGGTTTATGGCCCTATGGGAAGACCGGATATGGCCTACTTTGGATTTACTGATAAGTATTTTGCTGATGAACCAATTAAAATCTTTAATAATGGTGATTTTGAAAATGATCTATATAGAGACTTCACCTACATTGATGACATAGTGGAGGGAATTGAGCGGCTTCTTTCCAATCCTTCAGTTGAAGAAAATGCTGTTCCTCACAAAGTATTTAACATTGGAAACAACAATCCTGAAAAGTTGATGGTTTTCATTGAAACTTTGGAGAAATGTTTAAGTAATGCTTTAGGTAAAGAGGTGGAATTTAATAAGGTTTTCGAGCCAATCAAACCTGGAGATGTCCCTGCCACTTATGCTTCTACTGATTTGCTGCAGAAGGCTGTCGGATTTAAGCCGGAAACTTCGATTGAAGAGGGTTTGCAAAAGTTTGTAAATTGGTATGTGGAATATTATAGGAAGATTTTTGTATAATTTGAAAGATTGTGAAGGACAGATAATGAAATACATCTTTGAATTTCGGTTTGGGTGCCTGTCACCACTCGAAATTTCTCATAAGATTAATAGAGACAGAGAGTTATTGAATTGCTCTTTGTCTTTTTTGTTTCGCTTTTAACAATGCGAAGTCATGTTTAACAGAATATAATAGTTTTGTTATAATTAAAAGTATAGGTATTATTGCTGAAGAATGAATCTATATACTCTTGATTTGAGAGAATCTGAAGCTGACAGGTAAATCTCTGTAATCAAACCAATTAAAATTACACCAGTTTAAATTACCATATGCATTACTATGTACCTAAATGTTTTTTGGGGATTTACTAGATAAGTATCAAGACTATTTATTTATTCTGCTATGATAATCTTAAAAGTAAATAATATTTTATAAGGGAAGGTAGTATGAAAAATCGTAATAGTTTTTAAGAAAATAGATACTCCAAGCAGTGAATATAACAAATGTATCGAGAGGATAAGGTCGTTAACTTTGCTTTTTCTTATTTTATAATTCACTGTAGAGCGCCAGTTAAATTAAAAATCCAGTTACTTTATCCATTAACAATTTAGATTATGTATCAATATCTTTTATTATCTTTTATTGAAAATTTAATGTGTATCGTTCATTCTAATAGCTTTATACACCATTAGTGAATTATTAACCTTCCTTGAAAATCTTACAAATTTTGAGTTGGACTTTATATGTGTTTTTAGTTATTTCCAAGGAACATCCTTATAAATCAAAAATAAACATTCAAAAAAATACAGCAGATTTTTTTATATATGGAAAGCTTTGGTGAAAAAGAGTAGAGGAGGACAGGATAATGGGGGAATTTTATAATATTGACTTGTCTATTATGTCGAAGGAATTAAGATTATTACTTCAAATTATTAATATGGAAAATAAAAAAGATACAGAGCCAATTAAAGAAAAACATTTTATAGATATTGATTGGGAGTTATTCCTCGAATTGGCGAGGCACCATCGAATATATCCATTAGTATATTTAAAGTTAAATAAGATAGATGTAGAATTAATTCCTTTATATGTTATTGAAACCTTGTATCAAGAGTACAAAGAAAATACGTTTCAAATGCTTCACTTAAGCGGGGAAATGGAACGAGTAAGTAAATTATTTACTGAAAGTAACATTCGCCTCCTTTTCTTGAAAGGTCCGGCAATTGCTGCTGATATTTACGGAGATATTTCCTTAAGGACTTCTAAAGATTTAGATATTCTAGTTCCCATAACTGATCTTGAAAAATCAGAAGAACTTTTATTGAATTGTGGTTATGAAAAAGAGGGAATTACACCTAATTCAATAAAAAGGGAATGGGGGAGCCATCACGTATCATATTATCATACTCAAAAGAATGTCCAGATTGAAATTCATTGGAGACTCTATCGTCCTCCCGCAAAAGAGCCAAGCTTTGATGAATTATGGAAACGGAAAAGGATTAGTTTACTCACAAGCTATCCCGTTTATCTCTTTGGAAATGAAGATTTGTTTTTTTACCTTGTTAATCATGGTGCCAAACATGGGTGGTTTCGTCTTCGATGGTTAGCAGACATTAATCAAATCATTCGGAAAAGTAATATTACAAAAGAAAATTACTTATTTCAAAAAAAATATCAACTTCATTTAATAGGACAAGCACTTATATTAGCTTCTCAGTTATTTGAGACTCCAATTCATAAGGAGAATCTACCATTAACAAAAGAAAAACGTTCAAGAAAACTAGCAGAGTTGGCATTATTTTATATTGTTGAAATGGGTCATAAAAATATTTACCAGTCGTCAAGAGATGCATTGGCTAATTACAATAAGTATCATCCATTTATAAAAAAGACGAGTCTTAAAAAGGTGTTCTATGTTAATCTTTACGAATATTCAGTAAAGACGAATATTCAGAAAATTATTTTTATTGCAAAAGTATTAAAGCCAAATTCTTCGGATATGGAAACATTGATGTTACCTAAATCCCTTTACTTTTTATATTTTCCTTTGCGTCCCTTTTTAATATTCTGGAGAAAGACAAGGAAGTCCTGATAAAGATTAACCCCATATGAGATTGCAAAAAAAATAGAATTTTACTTCCATATGGGGTTGTTTAATATACGATCTGTGTTGGATGAGAGTTTTTTTGGAGAAGAAAATATTGTTGGATTTTCTTGTTTAATGTATAACAAAAAAATGTGTTTGAAAAAAATTTTGAATAATATCATGTAGTAGTGTTTAAAAGTTTGTTAGTTATTTAATGAATCAGTACCTGTTTACTTTGGGTTCTTCCATACATTTGTAAAGTACTTCTAAAAAATGGAGGATATAATTTGATTTCCATTTAAGAAAGGTTAAATGTAGAAAAGTATTAGTTCATTTTATTACGGACTTTTACATATATGAATAAGAAAAAATATTGTTGACATAGGAATAAATAGGTGGTAATTTTAGCTTATATAATTCGTTATAAAGAACAAAAAGTTCTTTGTGGTGTTCGGGTGAAAATATGGAAACATACTTGAGAGAAGCCTTTTATCCAATTAGTAAGGATACAAATAAGACAAGGTAGTTGCCTAAAAAGGAAAGGATGAATATAAATGCCTCTATTTCTAATGAAAGAAGTATGGACACCTTTAAAGTTAGTTGGGGTGAAATTTTTTAAGTCAGATGATAGAAGTATTTTCATCAAGGTAATGAACCAACGCAGGAGAAAGATAAAGTAATAATACTCTATGGTCTCTCTTAAATTGTGTATATAGTGGATTTTAAAAAATATTTATCAAAAACCATACATAACAAAACAAACAGGGGGAAAACATGAGTGCTATAACCGGTATTTATCATTTGAATGAAGAGCCTGTAAATCTTCAGCAGTGTCGAAATATGATGACGGGTTTACAAAAATATCCTGCTGATTCTATCCAAATATGGCATTCAGATAAGGTTTTTCTCGGTTGTCACGCTCAATGGATTACTCCCGAATCTGTGGGTGAACAGCTCCCGTTTTACGATTTTGAAAGGCGGTGTACAATCACTGCTGATGCTATTATTGATAATCGTGAAGAATTATTTCAGATGTTGCAAATAAAACCAATGCATCAAAAAGGCATGACTGATAGTGAACTGATTTTACTTTCTTACTATAAGTGGGAGGAAGAAGCCCCTAAGTTCTTAGTAGGAGATTTTGCTTTTGTGATTTGGGATGAAAAAAGAGAGAAGATGTTTGGGGCAAGAGACTTCTCAGGTAGCAGGACGCTTTACTACCACCAAAATCATCAGAAATTTGCCTTTTGTACTACTATAGACCCCCTTTTGTCGCTACCATTTATTGAAAAAAAATTAAATGAGCAGTGGTTGGCTGAATTTTTGGCTATATCCGGAATGATTGATGCTGTAGATTCTACAATAACGCCTTATAAATATATAAATCAGATACCACCATCTCATAGCATGACGATTGAGAAAAATAAGCTGACGTTAAAAAGGTATTCCTATTTAACTCAAGGGAAAAGACTAAAACTAAAGTCAAATGAAGAATATATCGAAGCATTTCAAAGTGTCTTTCTGGAGGCTGTAACTTCTCGATTAAGGACACATCGAAAAGTTGGCGCACAATTGAGTGGAGGCTTAGATTCAGGAGCTGTTGTTGGCTTTGCTATAAAGAAGCTACAAAGTGAAAATAATAAACTACATACATATAGCTATATTCCTCCCGAAGATTTTAAAGACTTTACTCCTAAATACTTATTAGCAGATGAGCGACCTTTCATTACATCTACAGTTGAGTATGTTGGGAGTATTACAGATCATTATTGTGACTTTAAGGGAAAAGACTCCTATTCTGAAATTAAAGATTTTCTTGACATCATGGAAATGCCATATAAGTTCTTTGAAAATTCCTTTTGGTTGAAGGGGATGTTTGAAAAGGCAAATGAGAATGACATAGGGGTATTACTTAATGGTGATAGAGGTAACTTTTCAATTTCATGGGGATTTCCCTTAGAGTATTACTCTCTCCTTTTAAAAAGATTAAAGTTGATTCGCCTTTATCAAGAGTTAGACCAGTATCGGAAAAACGTGGGTGGGTCTAGACGACGCCAGGTGCAAACTATTGCAAGAATTGGATTTCCAATTATTGATCGAATCTTTCCAGAAGGTGTTCCATATAAAATTCCTTCCTTAATAAATCCTTGCTTCGCAGAAAAGACGGGCGTATATGACAAATTTAAAGAATACGGAATTGATCAAACTGGATGGTATTCAAATTCTAATGTTTTTAATGAAAGAAAAAAGCACTTTGAAGATGTCTTTCAATGGAATTCAGGGAGTACACTTTCCTCAAAGCTCTCCTTACGATACAAGTTGTGGAAACGAGATCCGACCAATGATATACGTGTAATTCGTTTTTGTTTATCTCTTCCAGAGGATCAATATGTACAAAATGGCATGGATCGTGCACTTATTCGAAACTCCACAGAAAATTACTTACCAGATAAAGTGAGACTAAATCAGCAGTACAGGGGTGTCCAAGGAGCTGATTGGGTTCACCGTATGGTCCCTAAATGGGGCGAATTTATAGAAGAGATTGAGCAACTTAGTACAGATAAGAAAGTTTTAGAATTTTTAGATGGTCAAGTGATAAACAAAGCTCTTATAAAGATAAAAGAAGGAGCTAAGCCAGAATATGCTACTGATCCTGATTATAAGTTTTTAATGCGCAGTTTAATTGTTTTTAGATTTTTAAAACAGTTTGATTAAAAGGAGGTGATTAATATGAAAAAAGAATGGAAGAAACCAGAATTAGAAGTTCTTGATGTAAATATGACAATGCTTGGAGCTGATGGTGAGTATACTGATGCTGCATTTCCAAATGATACTCCTAAGGGTAAAGTAACTTTTAGTTAAACGAAAGTTAATTTGTTATGAAATTTTTTGTGCACTCAACTTAGAAGAAAATATACATATTAAGTTGCAAAAATTGACCCCTAATTGGAGTTGGTTAATAGGGGTCTTTATCTAAAATAAAAGAAGTACCTCTCTATTCAAATATGTAATTAGAATAAGCGGATGAATTATTGATAAAGTGGTGATAATTATATGATCGGTATCAAAACAAGAACTATTTATGAAGCGTATGGTTTAACCGTTTCAAGTGATATAGCTTTGCCTGAATTGCTTCCTATTAATATAGTGGATGATAAAACGGATATTGTTATTGAAAAAGCGGATCTACATACATTATGGTCGGAGCATTCAGTTCCTGATGATGATTTTGTCATTAAGGAAGACTGGATTATGTTCCATGTTTCCAAGACGGCCATTTTCTTGATCCAAAGCGGAAATAGAATAGAATTTTGCCCAATTGATGCGGCACAAGAGGATGAGATTCGTCTTTATATTCTCGGAACATGCATGGGTGGAATTTTGATGCAAAGAAAAATCCTTCCTATACATGGAAGTGCGGTAGCCATAGATGGAAAGGCATATGCAATCGTAGGTGATTCTGGCGCTGGGAAATCCACTCTTGCATCAGCTTTTTTAAAAAGGGGCTATAAGCTCATGAGTGATGATGTCATACCAGTAACACTAAATAATGAAAATATACCAATTGTAACACCATCATATCCACAACAAAAATTATGGCTGGAAAGCTTAAATCATTTTGAAATGGATTCAAATAACTATCAGCCACTTATTGTTAGAGAAGATAAATTCGCTGTTCCTGTTCAAAGTCAGTTTATTACCGAACAACTCCCGCTTGCTGGTGTATTTGAATTGATCAAGAGTGAAAATGCCGAGATAGAAATTAAGCCAATATCATCTCTTCAAAGATTTTACAAATTGTATCATCATACATACCGTAATTTTTTTATACAAAAATCTGGATTGATGGACTGGCATTTTAATACTTCTGCCAAAATGATTAAGAAAATCGAGTTTTTCCAATTACGTAGGCCAACAAACCGTTTCACTGCGCCAGACTTATCGGAAATAATTTTAAACGTGTTAAATAGGGAGGAAAGAGTTCATGATTATTAATCAACTTGATACGAAATATAGCCAAAGCCCAGGAAACATAGTAAGTGACATGGACGGGGAAAAAGTCATGCTAAGCGTTTCAAACGGAAAATATTATAATTTAGGTGAACTGGGCGGGGAAATTTGGGAGTTAATGAAGGAACCCATCACGATTCAAGAGTTAGTTGCAACATTACAGTCACAATACAATGTCGATCAAGCTGATTGTCAGGCACATGTCACTGACTTTTTAAAACAATTGTTAGAACAAGGCATAGTTAGCATCCATTCCTAGTATCATGAATCTTTAGTCTAGGAGGCTAAAACAATGACTATCGTAAAGAAAGCTCAGACTTTTCTTCGATTAGATTTAAAGACAAAGCTGCTGTATATCGAAGCCTTTTTACATTTAGGCTGGGCCCGTTATCTTAAAAGCATTTCCTTTTCAAAAGTTGCCCCAACACTTGGTGAACAGATGAAAGAGTCTTCATATGAATTGAATGCAGAGAATAAAGAGATTTTAGCAAATGTTTCCCGGGCTGTAAATATGATGAGCCGCTACACCATATGGGAAAGCCAGTGTCTTGTAAAGGCAATTGCGGCTATGAAGATGCTGGAAAAACGAAAGATTGATAGCACTCTTTATTTAGGTACAGCCAAAGATGAGAATGGAGGACTCATTGCACATGCTTGGCTACGCAGTGGACCTTTTTATATAACCGGAGCTGAAGTGATGGATAGGTTCACTGTTGTTTCTAAGTTCTCTAAAAAGAACGGAGTTAGAGGACTGAAAGAACAAGAATCTGGTTAATAACCTGAAAACATAACTAAATAAACCCTCAAGATTAATCAAGGAGTCTACGCATCACCATCCCCCCCTTACTATCTTCATTGTGAATAATAATCTTAGAAAAGTGGATACCCAATACCTTTCCTTCCATTTTCGCGCTTTATCACTAGTAACATGGAGGAAAACGATTAAATATGGCCTGTAAATGGAGGATATGGTTATGAAGCATCTTTTACTTTTTACGAAACAAATACATGATTATTCCGGGAAAATACTATATATCAATCTTATTTGTATGATTTTAATAGGCTTTTTAGAAGGGGTAGGAATTTTCTTATTGATCCCATTGATTGGGGTGACCGGTGTAATGGACATAAAAACGGATGACATTCCTTTCTTAAGCTGGATTAATGAATTATTCACAGGAATTCCGGAGACGCTCAGTCTTTTATTAATACTTGGTGTTTATGTGATATTAATGACAGGACAAAGTATATTTAAGCGGAATCAAACAATCTTGGGAGTTAAAATCCAACAAGGTTTTGTTAAAAAGTTAAGGAATGAGGCGTATGGAAGTCTGCTGCAGGTCAATTGGGGATTTTACTTAAAAAAGAGGAAATCCGATATTATCAACATCATGACAAATGAAACCTTCAATGTAAGTGCAGGGATAAATTTATTTTTACAGTTTATATCTTCTCTTATTTTTACTTTAATTCAAATCGGAATAGCTTTTTATTTATCTGTTCCAATGACGAGTTTTATAATAGCCTTTGGGATCATTCTTATTTTTTCTTCACGGAAGTTTGTTAAAAAGTCTCAGTCTATTGGAAAGGAAACCTTTCAGCTAACACAAACCTATTTAGCGGGTATGACTGATCATCTCAACGGAATGAAAGATATCAAAAGTAATTCACTAGAGGAATCTCATTTGAATTGGTTTCTATCTTTAAGTGGAAAAATGGAAAAAAATAGAATCAAGTTAACGATTTTAAATACTACCTCCCAGATGATCTTCAAAATTGTATCTTCAGTCTTAATTGCCATTTTTGTGTTTTTTTCAATAAAGATGTTCATGGCCCAGCCAGCACAATTAATGCTGATAATGGTTATTTTTTCGAGGTTATGGCCAAGGTTTACTAGCATTCAATCCAATTTAGAGCAAATAGGGTCTACACTACCATCTTTTAAAGCATTGTCGGATTTACAAAACGAATGTAGAGAAGCAAGAGAGTTATATGAATCTGATTATAAAAATATCAAGTCTATTGAAATTATAAGAGGGTTAGATTGCCGTAATGTTTATTTTAGTTATGATCAAAATGAGCGCAATTATGCCCTTAAAAATATAAGCATACACATTCCCTCAAACCGTATGACGGCTATTGTCGGCAGATCGGGTGCCGGAAAAAGCACCTTAATAGATATATTAATGGGATTGAATCATCCTAATAGAGGTGAAGTCAGAATAGATGATATTCCCCTTACTAATGACCGCCTATTATCGCTGCGGAGGTCCATAAGTTATATCCCGCAAGATCCATTTCTCTTTAATTCAACAATAAGGGAAAATCTGCTGATCATTGACCCTGAGGCAAGTGATGAATCCATATGGGAGTCTTTGGAGTTCGCGGCAGCTGCTGATTTTGTCAGTAAGCTTCCACAAGGTCTGGATACACTCATTGGTGATCGGGGTGTCCGACTGTCAGGAGGAGAAAGGCAACGTCTAGTATTAGCCAGAGCGATCTTACGCAAACCGTCTATCCTTGTTTTGGATGAAGCTACAAGTGCATTGGATACGGAGAACGAAGCGAAGATTCAATCCGCTATTGAAAGATTAAAAGGAAAAATGACCATCATCGTCATAGCTCACCGATTATCGACGATTCGCAATGCCGATCAAGTGCTGGTCATGGATCAGGGAGAAATCATTCAGGTCGGTGAATATAACCAGTTAGCAAATGAAAAAAGAGGGATGTTTAGCAATTTATTAGGTATCCAAATGGAATCAAGAGTATAAATAGGAAGTTAACGAGAGTCAGGTTACAGCCATTTTAGGGTTTGTAATGCTGGCTTTTTTTCTTAGGGGAGAAAAATTAATAATGAATCACTTAGCCTACTTGATTCGAAGATTACTTTTGTGGAATAGTAAATACTAGATTATAATAGCGATTATATCCCTGCTTTTAATAAAATTGTTTTAAAGAAATCGCATTCTACCAGTGTTTTTACATTATAATGTCACTTTTTGATGAATTGTGTTGAAAAATGACATAAAAAAACGAATAGTATTAAGAGCTATTATTACTTTTTTAAGTATAATTAACATTAATATAGTTTTAATTAAGGGGAAATTTTTTTAAGGCATAATGGTTTACATGGGAATCGAAGAGTTTTGTGAAATATTCTTGAGAAAGGCAAACCTATTGAAAAGTAGGGACGCAAAATTACAGGTCTAAGGCTAAATGCTAAGACGGCTGTTTTACCACAAGTTGGGTGGGAATTATCATGGAAGCTAACAATGAACGAGAAGAATGGGTTTATCTAATTTTGGAAGCTAAAAATTTAGGATTATCTATTGAAGAAGTGCGAGAGTTCATCAAAGTAAAATGAAAAAATACGTTAGGGAAGGCTGTTATACAGTCTTCTTTTTTTATTTTTATTACCGTAAAAGGTATCTGAAATAAAGAACAAGGGGACAATGTTAAAAATGCAACCTAAATGAGAGGGATTTTTATTATGGATGTACCTTGTGCTTTTATAAAGGGGTTAATATGGGGAACTTTATTCAGTGTACCGTTATGGTTATCATTTTGCGGATGGATAAAAATAATAATGAATTTTATAAAGTAAGCGCTTAACAAATTTAGATATTAAAACGATACCTAGGCAGGATTTAACAGAAGATTATAGAATTTAGTTAAAGTACATAATACGTTAGTCGTTACTTTCTACAGATCTAAGAAATATAGCCTATAAAAAAATAGTTAATAATACTTAAATATTTTTGGTTATGTGCCGATACTACATATAGAGATCAAGCAAAGGGACTTCGCAAAAGGCGATGTCAGATAGCTGCCATCAAAATAGAAGGAGATTATTTGATGACAAAAAACAGGTTCATTACGTTCGAGGAAGTTTATGAAAAGAAACAAAGAAGCAAGAAAATTTTTATTGGGACTTATATTACCATTACATTAGTTTTAATTGCATTAATGACATATTTTATGGGACAAGCATAATATACGGTTTATCGAAGGGGCTGAGGGATCGGTCCTTTTTTTGTTTTTTTTATACCCACACTATTTACCTAAAACTTACTAGTATTCATTCCTAAGGGATATTTCAGAAATGTTAAAATTGGGTAAATTTTTGGTTTTTAAACTAGTTTCTGCTTGCCAATTCCCGCTTTATATGTGATTATCAAATAAATGAGCTATATTCCTTATTTTTGAAAAAAGGATTAGGACAACAGTATGAAATGGTGGCTCAATTATATATTGGAGTGGGAATTTCGCATGGATTTTTTTGATATTTTAAAAGACACTTTTGCTAAGGGTGAGTCTGGACAAGATGTTTCTGTAAATGAACTTGTGGAAGAGATTAAGGAGAAATTAAGCGGGATCATTGAACATCCTGATAGTATATGATTCGTAGATACTTCTTCCCGGGCTTATTGACGTTGGGTGTTGTTTGGTGCAGTTTTGTATAGAATGTTATTCTATCGTTTTCAGGGGCTCTTATATGTTGCCTTTTAGTGCAGATGATCTGCATCAAAAACTAACCGGTGGCCGTGTCCCTTTGTGGATGTTATCACGGACACGTTTGGCGGTTTGCTGGGAATCTTCTTTTCTCTTTTCTGGTTTCGAAGGAGAAGGCGTCAATGAATTTAAGAAATCATTTCCGTTACATATACTAAAGGAGCATGTTTAAAACATGCTTCTTTTTTATCGTTTTCATTTATATATAAATGAATGATAACCTGTGAGGGCGATGAGTATGAGGAGAATTGACGGCTATTCTCGGGGTGTTAGCTGCAGGAGTTTGTATCATTCTTTTTTTTCGATCGGTTCAAAAAGCGCGTGATGAAAGTGAGGCGGAGTTCGGGAAGTCCTGGGATTTGTTAAGTTCTAAAATAAAGCTTCGATTTCCGAATCGTGCAGATTATGTGCAAAATCGGTCACATGTATTTTTACAGCATATGAATGTGAAGTCCTTTCAGTATGATTTGCAGGCCGATACTTAAGAATATGAAGAACTGGATTCTGGATAAGGTTGGAGGGCAGCATAAAACGGCCTATGAAATTCCAGTTACACAGGTCTTCAATTCTCGCATTGTGGTGTTTATCTTGAACAAGATAGCTATGTTTTCACAGAAAAAGGCGAATGCTGTTTGTTATGGGATTATCGGTTTAAATAGATTCCTCTCCTTTTTCAGGATCGAGTTCGTTTTATTGAAAAGGGAGAGGCAATGCTCTCATGTATTGCCGAAAAGAGCTACTTCTCATGAAACATATTTCATTCTTGATCGATCACTGATGGCTTTCAGAATAAACATTTTGTCCTGTTTGCTTAGCATAGCCCAGCTGCCTGCTTTGATTTTCATACAAATCCACTCCTTTGGTTTAGGATTATTTATTATAGTTGATGAATGACGGTTGATGGAATTCCGGGTCCAGTGAATGATAGTGTCAAGTGATTATAGGGGCAAGGGGAAGATGGAATTGTCAGCTCATATTAGATTATACCGTCTTTTAGTGCCTAATAAACAACAAAAATTCCAACAAATCTCTACAATTGGTGTTCGTTTTTTGTCAGAATATTGGACGGGGAAAATGAAAAAGCTGTCAGGATGCGGGTCCGGACAGCTCTTTCATTTTTTCTTATTTGATGGATAATTGTTCTTTTAATTCGGATTGAACCTTTTCTTTTTCTTCATCCGACACGATATAATAGTAGATTCCGTCGATTTTCGTACCGTTGCCATTTATAGATGATTGGGTAATGCTTTTGCTTGCGTCCCTGTAGTTCTTTTGGATGTCCATCATGTCATCAAACGTCAAATTCGTCTGGATATTATTACCGAGTGCAGCGAAGACTTCATCGTATTTCGTCAATGATGAAAGGCTAGCGCCTTCCTTGATGACAGCCTCGATGATGGCACGTTGTCTGGATTGACGGCCGAAATCACCACTAGGATCATCATGTCTCATTCTTGAATAGGCAAGGGCTTCTTTCCCGTTAAGAGTATGCGTACCTTTTGCAAAATGAATGCCATCGGATGTGAAATCCAAATCGTTTTGTACGGTCACACCGCCGACTGCGTCAACGATATCCTTAAAGCCTTCCATATTGATCTTCATATAATAGTCGATTGGGATATCAAGGAAGTTTTCAACTGTATCCATGGACATTTTCGCGCCGCCGAAGGCAAATGCATGATTGATTTTATCCTGTGTTCCATGACCGACGATTTCAGTCCGTGTATCACGCGGAATGCTTAGCATTTTGACCGATTTCTTTTGTGGATTGACCGTCAAGACGATCATAGTATCTGAACGGCCTTTGTCGCCATCACGTTCATCGACACCGAGCATGAGCATCGAGAATGGCTCCTGATCTGATAGTGCAAGGTCCTTATTTCGTTTATCGGTGGTACGGTCTATTGGTGTATGCATCGTGTCAACGGTTTTTGTCAGTGAATTCCATACGGAGTAGGCAAAGGCTCCCCCAGCTAATATGAATAGTAGGACAATTACCCCGACTACCTTCAGCCATGTCCGCTTCTTTTTCTTCTTTTTTTCATGTCTCATATTTTACTTCCTTCCTCTTTTTGTAACCACTTCATCTATTATATTTAATTTCATAATAAAAGAATAGTATATTTTGCTACTTTATAATACCTTTGACATATTTGGAAGCCAATAAAAGGTTTTTGTTATGACTTAAAAGTTTAATTGTTTTTTATAATTGGTTTGAATTTTTTTGAATTGAATGCTGATATAGCAAGGGTTTAAAGCTATGACATTGTAGCAGCACGGCTATATAAAAGTCTGGATTTCCTCTAGGTAAATAGTCGTGGAATTTATGAAGGGTAGGCTGTTTTGAAAACGGTGAGTTCCAGCTACCTTTTCAATTCCCGGTAGGGGAAGGACGGTATCCGCCGCTGATCGAGGCAGCTCCGCAAAATGTTTCAGCTGAGCAGTATGTGGAGCTATATACAGAATCAGATTTAAAAATCACCTGTTATTCTGTGATGTAAACGAAGTTATAGTTTGGCAAGCTGCATGAACCGTGACAAAATCCGGACAAAGTAAAGCTCCTGTGTAGCCATTTCATTCTATATAGAAATATGTTGATGTAACTCCGGAAAAAATTCCCGAGTTTTTTTATTAAAAAGTAAGGCCCTTTTTTAAAAGTTGAATAGAATGGAAAAAGTGATTTTTCAAAAGGGAATTTCTAGGCGTACGACGATTTCCTACAAAATGGGTGATAAGCAGAGTCCGTATTGGAAAGCAGGCGCATATATATGCAGTACGGATATCATTAAAGTATAAATAACTATTGGAGGCTAAAGGAAAAATGGCAGAGACTGTTGGTTTACCGTACCTTGATGCTTTAACAGGAAAATCGGTGAGGGTGTTTAAAGGCGGGCCTGATTCTAGAGAAGGCAGGCTTATAGGAGTATTAAGCGATTATATCGTTTTACAAACAGGGAAAGATGAACAAACTCAACTTGTGTATTACGCAAGGGATCATTTGAAAATAGTTGTCGCGAATGCGAAAAAGTCACAAGTCGATTTATTGGCCGAGGAAGAAGAAACAGTATTTCCGACCAGTTTTTTAGGAGTGCTGTCAACACTTCAAACTAGCTGCATTCAAGTGAATGGCGGCGGTCCGGGATCTAAAGTTGGCCGGGTTGTAGATGTGAAAGATGAATTTTTAGTTTTATCCACGGAGAAGGATGGGCTTGTTTTATACCCGATTTCCCATATTAAAAGTGTAACAGTGATCGAAGAATCAGACGAACAATTATTGCCTGAATTTGTTTATAACGGAACCGATACACTTAATGGCCTTCTGACTCGCTTAGTCCACAACTGGGTATCCGTTTTCGCTGGTGGACCTGAGAGGGTTGAGGGCATCCTGATGAAAGTGGCTGATACGTACCTTATCGTTGTGCATAAAGAAGAATTATTTTATGTGCCAACTGATCATGTCCAATTCGTTGCCTTAACTGTGAAGGTAGAGGAAGAAGCTGAAGAGGAGACAGATGAAAATTCCGAAGATGGAGGTTCGTCGGACGGAGGTGCATCAAACGCGAATTCAGCAAATGGAAATTCAGCAAACGGAAGTAGAAAGGATGAAAGCAGTTCATTAGAAGAGAGCAGTTCTTCATATGAAAGCTCTTCAAGCTCAAGCTCATATGAAAGCTCTTCAAGCTCAAGCTCAAGCTCAGATGAAAGATCAGGAAGACGCAGAAGTCCTCGTGCAAATGCATTCAAGCAAATTTGGATTGAGAACTTAATCAAAGCTTCAAATCAAAATATCCGGTAAAGAAATACCAAACAGGTACAGCAACCAAAATCGAGTTGTTGTGCCTTCTTATGGAAGGTGGACATGCCGTTATTGCCAAAGATGGATTCATTGGGATTCAATACACCTTTGATTTATTTTTTCATTTGCAAAAGTTTATGTTCAAATGCTTTTAAAATGGCCAAGCAACCATTTTGTTTGGTTGATCTTAATATAAAGGGGGAAGCGTCGCTTGTTAGCAAAACATATAGGCCAGTATATGGAACTGGAGCTCTCAGGGAATATACATGAAGCGGGGATTTTAATTGAAGTAAGTTCTGACATCATCGTTTTGTATACTGGAAAAGCCTACCGTTACGTTCCATTCCGGCACATTAAGAATTTTTCCTTTCCTATAATCGATGAGGAGATTGGTTCGGGAGGAGAGCCGGAGATTGACGAGACCTCGTTCCGAAAATTACTGATGAATGCGAAGGGGATGTTTGTTGAAATCCTGCTCACGAAAAAAAACTCGGTTCATGGTTATATCGTGGGCATCATGAATAACTATTTCGTCTTTTATTCGCCAGTATTTAAAACGATGTTCATTTCGATGGATCATTTAAAGTGGCTTTCGGTTTGTAATGATGAAAAGGGTCCATACGGTTTGAATAAAGGGGAACAATTGGCACAGGTTTCATCTTTAAGCTGGGCCAGGACATTGGAGGAACAGGTAAAAAAGTTAACCAATAAACTGGTGGTGCTCGACTTGGGGATGCATCCGCAGAATATCGGGATGATCAGTGCAGTGAAAGATGGCATCATTGAGATGGTGAATGCTCAAGGGGAGGCGATTTTTGTCAACATGAGGCATGTTAAAAGTTTTCATTTCCCACAATAAAGAAACTCCGGGTCTGAAGCGATCCGGAGTTATTTCTTTTTCTCGATATTTTCATATACCGAGGCAAGGGCTTGTTCGAATTTCCCGCTCTTTTTCGGTTTGTAGTATTTTTTTCTGTGCAGTTTGTCGGGTAAGTATTGCTGCTTCACCCAGCCATTCTCGTAGTCATGCGGATAAAGGTAGCCGATGCCGCGTCCGAGTTCAGTGGCCCCTTTGTAATGGGCATCCTTAAGATGATCCGGTACATCTCCACTATGGCCGCTGCGAATATCGGAAAGAGCCGCATCAATTGCGGTAATGGCGGTATTCGATTTAGGTGATAGGCATAACTCGATCACGGAGTTGGCAAGTGGAATCCGGGCTTCGGGAAACCCGAGCCGTTCAGCGGCTTCGACTGCAGCGAGGGCCCTGGGACCAGCCTGCGGATTGGCGAGACCAATGTCTTCGTAGGCAATGACCACCATGCGGCGGGCAATGCTGACAAGATCGGCGGCTTCGACCAAGCGCCCCAAATAATGAAGGGCTGCATTCACATCACTGCCGCGAATAGATTTTTGGAAAGCCGACAGAACATCATAATGGGCATCTCCATCCTTGTCATGTGAGAAGCTTTTTTTCTGCATGCATTCCTCGGCAATTTGCAGATCTATATGTATCGTTCCGGACTCATCGGGTTCGGTGGAAATGACGGCGAGCTCAAGAGCGTTAAGCGCACTGCGGACATCTCCGTTCGAAGCCGTCGCGAAATGGGTAAGGGCATCAAGGCTGACATCCGTTATATACGCACCAAGCCCGCGCTCTTCATCATGAAGTGCCCGTTCCAGAGCTTTGGTAATATCATTGGTTTCCAATGATTTGAGCTCGAAAATCTGGCACCTGCTTCGAATGGCCGGATTGATTGCATGATAGGGATTGCTGGTCGTTGCACCAATCAAGGTGATCATCCCGTTTTCAAGATAAGGCAAAAGGAAATCCTGCTTCGCCTTATCGAGCCGGTGAACCTCATCAAGCAGCAGAATCACTTTTCCGGACATCTTAGCCTCTGCTGCCACGATTTCCATATCCTTTTTATTATTGGTCACCGCGTTCAGTGTCCTGAAAGCAAACTTCGTGCTTCCGGCAATCGCACTTGCAATCGAAGTCTTGCCAATTCCCGGCGGACCATACAGTATCATGGAAGAAAGCTGCTTGGCTTTCACCATCCTTGCGATAATTTTCCCTTCACCGACCAGATGCTCCTGCCCGATGATCTCATCTATCGACCGAGGCCGCATCCGGAAAGCAAGCGGTTTAATATTCATTGCGCACCTCTCCTTTTTATATAAGGTATCACAACTGATGGGGGAAATGCGCTGATTATGCTGTAAAAGAGGGTGAATTCCTATTATAGTAGTCCGTTTCGGGATTTAATTTATGCTGTGAGATCGATAATTCGATCTAGCAGTGGACTAATTCGACCTACCGGCGGAAAAATCCGACCTAGCGGTTGACTAATTCGACCTACCGGCGGAAAAATCCGACCTAGCGGTTGACTAATTCGACCTACCGGCGGAAAAATCCGACCTAGCAGGTGACTAATTCGACCTAGCGGCGTAAAAATCCGACCTAGCGGTAGACGAATTCGACCTACCGGGGAACTAAATCGACCTACCGGCGGAAAATCCGACCTACCAGAGGACTAATCCGACCTACCGACGTAAAAATCCGACCTCTCCTTCTATGAGAGAATTTAATATATAATATCTGCCTCTAGTATGGCCGGAATGATTCAGTTTTAGTGAAAGTAATAGTTTTTTTGCACTGGATGGGGATTGGAGTTGTAGGAAGTTTCGAAATTCCCTGTTGGTAATGGTAGGTTTGACGAGGTATAGATAATCATATAGTGCCGAAATGTGTGCATCGAGGGAAATATCCAAACAGGTACGGCAAATCCACTTTCTTGATTTCCGCTCCATCGAAAATGCATGACACTTATCGCAGAATACTCCGGTTTGGAGGGCGGTAATCGGAATTCTATAATTCTCGAGCGGTTTAGGAATATAAGGGATGTGACTATCAAGCAATAAATTCGATAATCGTTTCATTGCTCTAGTAGAAAGGACCGCTTCGTTATACTTGTTTTTTAATTCCTCAATTTTAAGTAGAATCCGATCCTTACGTGTCACTATTCTATTAATATCCGTATTCCCGGCCCGAATGATCGTTGAAGAATTGGCACTGACTACGAGAGTTTCAACTGGAAGGTTGTTCGTTCTTTTTGTTTTTAACCAGTCTAACAAGTGCTGGCGCTGCCGGCTCACTTGCAATATGGGATCATCAAAAGCTTCGGTTTTTCCATCTGTATTTGTACGGATAAGTTGATTGAATGCATTATCGAAAAAAATTTCACCAGCCATGTTTTTGACTTCAAGGATTAAAAGGAAAGAGGATGTGAGAATGAGGATGTCCATTTGGAAGGGGAAAGGTGATCCAATAAGTCGGAGGTCATGAAAGAGTAGATACTCTTTTTCAGGAAGGGATTTAAGAGATTGAAAGACTCTGTTTTCACCGTTGTATCCAGCCTTGATTTTTTTGATATCTTCAATAATTGCCGGGTGCTTCGCATGCCCAGGAGGTAAGCGTCTCATCAGAGCTTCGAGCATGTCTATTTTTAAAGGCCTCTTGCAGTTTTTAATAATCATGATAACCACTCCTTATAGATTTAAGTGAAGTATTCTCGGTTAATAAAGTGATTTCCTGTATTTTAGTGAAATTAAATGTGGCATGGATGAACTTTTGTATTAATTCGACCTATCCTTGCAATAATCCGACCGTTCGGTTGAAAGATTCGACCTATCCTCACAAAAATCCGACCGTTCGAGCGAAAAATCCGACCTAGCGTAAATAATCCAGCTTCCAAGCGAAAGATCCGACCTATCCCTGCAATAATCCGACCGTCCGGGCGAAAGATTCGACCTATCTCTGCAATAATCCGACCGTCCGATCGAAAAATCCGACCTAGCGTAAATAATCCAGCTTCCGATCGAAAAATTCGTTCTAGCACCCAATAATCCTACCGTCCGGGCGAAAGATCCGACCTATCCCTGCAAAAATCCGACCGTCCGAGCGAAAGATCCGACCTATCTCTGCAATAATCCGACCGTCCGGGTGAAAGATTCGACCTAACCCCGCAAAAATCCGACCGTCCAGGCCAAAATTCCGTCCTAACCCAACCTTTTTTTATCTTTTCCTACCTCTCCAATTAGGATAATTTGACAAATGAAGGGCGGGTGAATGCATTTCCGGCGGGAATATGCTATAATTTCAAAAGAATTTAGAAACGGATAAATAATTTGAGGTGTATATGTATGAAGATATCTACTAAAGGCCGTTATGGTTTGACGATTATGATCGAGCTTGCTAAACATTATGGTGAAGGCCCGAAGAGTTTGAAATCGATTGCCCAGACGCATAATCTGTCGGAGCATTATTTGGAGCAGTTGATTGCGCCGCTTCGTAATGCGGGATTGGTGAAGAGTGTGCGCGGTGCGTATGGCGGGTATGTCCTGTCTAAGGATCCTCAGGAGATTACTTCGGGTGATGTGATTCGTGTATTGGAAGGGCCGATTACCCCTGTTGAAGGAATTGAGGATGAGGAGCCGGTGAAGCGCCAGCTTTGGATCCGGATTCGCGATGCTGTGAAGGATGTATTGGATAATACGACGCTTATGGATTTGGCGAGCTACAAGGATACGGGTGAAATCGATTCTTATATGTACTATATTTAAGTGATTAGCAATGCGCCTATTATGTAGGCGCTTGCGTTTTTTAATGGAGGCGACAAAAAAGTGGACAGAATATATTTAGATCATGCTGCGACTTCACCGATGCATCCGAATGTGATCGATAGGATGATGACGGTCATGAGCAATGACTTCGGGAATCCGTCGAGCATTCATGCGTTCGGGCGGGAGGCGCGCCATGTTTTAGATGAGGCGCGTTCGAGTATTGCAGCGAGCATCGGTGCGGGGCGGAATGAAATCATTTTCACGAGCGGCGGAACCGAGGCGGATAATACGGCGATCATTGGTGTTGCGAATGCTTATAAAGAACAAGGAAAGCACATCATTACTACGGAGATTGAGCATCATGCGGTTTTGCATACATGCCAATACCTTGAGAAGTCTGGCTTTGAGGTCACATATTTACCTGTGAATGAAGCGGGGCTTATTTCAATTGCCGATTTAAAGGCCGCATTGCGGGATGACACGATTTTGGTTTCGGTCATGTTCGGCAATAATGAGGTTGGAACGGTCCAGCCGATTGCTGAAATTGGGCAGCTGCTCAAGGGGCATCAAGCCATTTTCCATACGGATGCGGTTCAGGCATATGGTTTGATCTCTATCGACGTCCGTGAGTTGGGTGTGGATTTGCTTAGCGTATCCGCACATAAAATCAACGGTCCAAAAGGAATCGGCTTTCTTTATATACGTGAAGGCTTGAAGCTGAATCCTCATTTATATGGCGGGGAACAAGAACGCAAGCGCCGTGCTGGTACGGAGAGCGTGCCTGCAATTGCCGGTTTTGCAGAAGCTGTTTTAATTGCACAAAGCACGATGGAAAAGAAAAAGGAGCAATACAAGCGTTTTAAAGACGTATTGCTTGCCGTCTTGGATGAGGCGGATGTACAATATGAAATTAACGGAGCTATGGAACAGTCGCTGCCGCATTTGCTGAATGTTAGTTTTCCTGGTACGAATGTGGAATCGATGCTCGTTAATATGGACTTGGCAGGTGTTGCTGTATCGAGCGGATCCGCTTGTACTGCTGGGTCAATCGATCCGTCGCATGTGCTTGTGGCGATGTTCGGGAAAGATTCGGAGCGGACGAAGAATTCGATTCGTTACAGCTTCGGTCTGAACAACACGGAAGAGGAAGTAAGGCAGGCGGCTGAAACTACCGTTAAAATCGTTAATAGATTAGTGAGAAGATAATTCTCACTTTAAATAAATGAGGTGACAGAATGAGAAAAGCACCACAGGACACCCGCGTCGTCGTGGGTATGTCAGGAGGCGTGGATTCTTCTGTGTCAGCCCTGCTATTGAAGAATCAAGGCTATGATGTGGTCGGGATTTTCATGAAGAACTGGGATGATACAGATGAAAACGGAGTCTGTACGGCAACGGAAGATTACAATGATGTAATTGCCGTTTGTAATCAAATCGGCATCCCTTATTATGCGGTCAATTTTGAAAAGCAGTATTGGGATAAAGTTTTCACTTATTTCTTGGATGAGTATAAAGCGGGGCGCACCCCGAATCCGGATGTAATGTGCAATAAGGAAATCAAGTTCAAGGCATTTCTTGAACATGCCGTAAGCCTTGGTGCCGATTATGTGGCCACAGGTCATTACGCACAGGTTGAATACCGGGATGGCGAATACAAAATGCTTCGCGGTGTCGATAATAATAAAGATCAAACGTACTTCTTGAACCAGCTTACTCAAGAACAGTTGGAAAAAGTCATGTTTCCGCTTGGACACATTGATAAGAAGGAAGTCCGTGAAATTGCGAAAGAAGCGGGTCTTGCCACGGCAACGAAAAAAGATTCTACAGGCATCTGTTTTATCGGTGAACGCAATTTCAAAGAGTTTTTAAGCAATTACCTCCCAGCTCAGCCCGGTGATATGGTCACGATGGATGGCAAGGTCATGGGCAAGCATGACGGATTGATGTATTACACCATCGGTCAGCGTCACGGTCTAGGGATCGGCGGCAGCGGCGAACCTTGGTTTGTTGCGGGAAAAGACTTGAAACGCAATGTTTTATATGTGTGTCAAGGCTTTGATAATGATGTACTGTATTCCAATTCCCTTCGTGCAGTGAATGTCAGCTGGGTAGCGGAACATATACCTGCGGGTGAATTTACATGTACGGCAAAGTTCAGGTACCGTCAAGAGGATAGCGGTGTTAAGGTGAAGGTCTTGGACAATGGTGACGTCGAAGTCATCTTTGACGAGCCAGTCCGCGCGATCACACCTGGACAAGCAGTCGTATTCTATGAAGGTGAAGTATGCCTTGGCGGCGGTACGATTGATGAAGTATTTAAAAAAGGTGAAAAACTGACTTACGTAGGGTAAAATAAGCATGTCCCCAGCTGTGTTTGCGGTTGGGGACTTCTTTTGGATTGCGGGTATACGCCTGAATTGGGCCACTGGCTTATGCTATACTTTTTAATATAAAAATGGAGTGTGAATGGATATGGATAAGAATCAACAAGGAATTGAATTTATGCAGCAAGGGAAATACGAAGAAGCGGCGAAGGTTTTTAATGAGGCGATCGAGGAAAATCCGAATGAGCCTGTTGCCTACATAAACTTTGGGAATGTATTGACTGCCGTTGGTGAAACGGATAAAGCGGTCAAGTTTTACAAAAAGGCGATCGAGCTGGATGAAAATGCGGCAGCGGCTTACTATTCATTAGGAAACTTATATTATGAATCAGATTCTAAACTAGTCGAAGCGAAGGATATGTTCGAAAAGGCAATCCGATTGGGACTGGATAACAGCGATGCTTACTTCATGCTTGGATTGACATTGATGGCATTGGATCAGCCGAAATTGGCGATGCCTTATTTACAGAGAACTGTGGAGCTGAGCCCTGAGGACGTTGATGCAAGATTCCAATATGCGTTATGTCTTGCTAATGCGGAATTATATGATGAATTGATCAATCAGCTGAATTTAGTTGTGGAACAGGATCCGGGACATGCGGATGCTTATTATAATTTAGGTGTTGCGTTTGCAGGGTATCGTGAGGATGCTCAAGCAGCGATGGCTTATTTTGACAAGGCTTTGGAAGCACAGCCAGACCATATGCTTGCTGCACACGGTAAGAAACTGTTGGAAGAAATGAATGCAGAGTAAATAAAAAGCATATGCATGGAAAGGTGGGGAGAAGCGTTGAGCCAGCAAGACTCGTTGGATTTGTTTTCAGAAGAGAAAATGTTCATGAAGGGAAGTCATTTAGTGACGATCTTTCATAATGAAGAAAATATGTACTCGGTTGTAAGAATTCGTGTGCATGAAACGAATCTGAATTATGAAGAGAAGGAAGCGGTCGTAACTGGTTATTTTCCAAGGATGCATGAGGATGAGATCTATATTTTTTATGGGGCCATGAAGGAACATCCGCGTTTTGGCCTTCAATTTCATGTAGAGCATTTTCGCAAGGATTTGCCTCAATCCAAGGAAGGCATCGTCAGTTATTTATCAGGTGACCTTTTCAAGGGCATTGGGAAGAAAACAGCTGAAAGCATTGTTGAGACACTGGGTGAAAAGGCAATTTCAAAAATTCTGGCTCAGCCCTCGCTGCTTGATGATATCCCGAAGCTATCCGGTGAAAAGGCAAAGGGCCTCTATGATACATTGGTCGAGCATCAAGGTCTGGAGCAGGTGATGATCGCCCTGAATCAATATGGCTTCGGTCCGCAGGTGTCGATGAAGATATATCAAATGTATAAACAGGATACGATCACGATGGTTCAGGGGAATCCGTATAAGCTCGTAGAGGATATTGAAGGGATTGGTTTTGGACGGGCGGATGAGCTTGGGCATCAGCTGGGCATTTCCGGCAGCCATCCCGACCGAATCAAGGCTGCATGCTTGTATACGCTTGAATCACAATGCCTGCAGGAAGGAAATATCTACATAGAAGCCGAGCAGCTTTTGGAAGCAGTCAAACGGCTGCTGGAGGAAAATAAACGGGATCGTATTGAATTCACGAACATTTCCTCGGAAATAATCGAATTGACGCAAGAGGGGAAAATAGTTGTCGAGGATCAACGAATTTATCCGCCTTCGCTATTCTATTCGGAAAAGGGAATCGTAATGAACATAAAGAGGCTGCTTGCTCAAAGCGAGTATGAGGACCAGTTCCCCGAATCTGAGTTCTTGCTTGCACTTGGGGAGCTGGAAGAGCGTCTGGATGTTTCCTATGCCCCGGCCCAAAAGGAAGCGATCCAAACGGCCCTGCAATCACCCATGTTAATCTTGACGGGCGGACCGGGTACCGGTAAAACGACAGTCATTAAAGGAATCGTTGAGCTATATGCAGAGCTGCATGGCGTATCCATGGACATTAACGATTATAAAAAAGAAGGAAGCGATCCATTTCCATTCGTACTTGCGGCTCCTACTGGCCGGGCAGCGAAACGCATGGCCGAATCGACTGGGCTTCCCGCTGTTACGATCCACCGTTTGCTCGGGTGGAACGGGAGTGAAGGCTTTTCCCATGATGAGGATAATCAGCTGGATGGCCGTATTGTAATCATCGATGAGGTTTCCATGGTGGATACGTGGCTGGCCCATCAATTGTTTAAAGCTCTGCCGGAAAATGTCCAAGTGATATTGGTTGGTGATGAAGATCAGCTGCCATCTGTTGGCCCTGGGCAGGTTTTAAAGGATTTGCTTGCATCGAATTGTGTACCGACTGTCAGTCTGGAACATATTTATCGTCAAGCCGATGGCTCGTCGATCATTGAATTGGCCCATGAAATCAAAAAGGGAAGGCTTCCGGCTGATGTCACGAAACAGCAAGAAGACCGATCGTTCATTCGCTGCCAAACCGGTCAAATCGCCCAAGTAATCGAGAAAGTCGTTGCCAATGCCAGGACGAAAGGCTTCACGGCCAAGGATATACAGGTGCTGGCTCCCATGTATAGAGGGCCTGCCGGGATTGATGCACTGAATAAAATGCTTCAGGAAGTGTTCAATAGCAATGCGGATGAAAAGCGGCGGGAAATAAAATTCGGAGACGTAATATACAGAACGGGAGATAAGGTGCTTCAACTGGTGAACCAGCCAGAGGAGGGTGTCTTTAATGGCGATATGGGAGAAATCGTGTCCATATTGTTCGCTAAAGAAAATACCGATCATGTCGATAAAGTAATCATATCGTTCGAAGGCATCGAGGTGACATACACGAAGCAGGACTTGAACCAGATCACACATGCATATTGCTGCTCCATCCATAAGTCGCAGGGAAGCGAATTCCCCATTGTCATTTTACCTGTAGTGAAAAGCTATTATCGGATGCTCCGACGTAATTTATTGTATACGGCGATTACGCGCAGTAAAAATTTCTTGATCCTTTGTGGTGAAGAAGATGCATTCCGTTTAGGGATCGAGCGTAATGATGAGATGCGCCGCAAAACGACTTTGCGTGAAAAGCTGCGGGAGATTTTGAGCGAAGAAGAAATGCCGGCGGAAAAGGGAGAAGTACCGCAACAATCGAGTTATCTTGATATTCTCATGCATGCTGACCCGATGATCGGGATGGAGAATGTCACGCCTTATGATTTTATGTAGCGGGTTCTTTAGGATGCATTTTGTTTAAAATTCATAGTTTTGGTGGAATTATAACTAATATGTGAAAGAGTAGGGGGGATTTGATGAAAAAAGGTTGGATAATAGGAATAGTCATTGTCGTTTTACTTGTCATTTATGGGGCATCTTCATACAACGGCCTTGTAAGTGCCAGTGAAGACGTCGACAATAAATGGTCGCAAGTGGATAATCAATTAAAACGAAGAGCGGATTTGATTCCAAATCTTGTCGAAACGGTGAAGGGTTATGCTTCGCATGAAACGGAAGCCATTAAAGCGGTGAGTGATGCACGCTCGAAGCTGGCCGGTGCCAATTCCACTGAAGATGCGATTGATGCCGATCAAGAATTGAGTGGGGCCTTGAGCCGACTTTTGGTGGTTGTCGAAAACTATCCGGATTTAAAGGCCAATGAGAACTTTAAGGGTCTCATGGATAGTTTGGAAGGAACGGAAAATCGGCTGACGGTAGCACGAAAAGACTATAATGATGAAGTTACCAACTATAATAAAATGATTAAACGCTTTCCGAAGAATATGATGGCAGGAGTGTTCGGGTTCGATGCCAAACCATATTTTGAAGTGACCGATCAAGAAAAAGAAACGCCAAAGGTTGATTTCGGGAGCAATAAATAATGAAAAGACTCGCTGTGTTTGCGCTATTCTTCATTCTCACGTTCGGTTTAGCAAACGTAGCCGCAGCACAACCTAACATCCCTGAACCAGTTGGGGATATATATGTTCAGGACTTTGCTGGAGTCCTGGATGATCAGGAAAAATCCGAACTCATCGAACTTGGGAAACGATTGGATGATGCCACAAAAGCACAAATTTCCATTTTGACGGTTGATTCGATGGAAGGATCCGAAATCGAGGAGTACTCGGTCGAGGCATTTAGATCATTCAAGCTTGGTGATGCCGAGCTGAACAATGGAGTCCTCATTGTGCTGGCCATGGAAGAACAGAAAATCCGCATTGAAGTGGGGTACGGTTTGGAAGGGGCCATTACCGATATAAGATCTGGACAGATTTTGGATGATGTGGCTATCCCTGCGCTGAAAGAGGGTAAATATGATGTTGCCCTGACGGAGACCTATAAGGCTGTATATAACGATGTCACGAAGGAATACGACCTAGGTGACGAGTTTTATCAAGATCTCTCCGTTCAGCCCGAGTCAGAAACCTTTCAGCCATCAGGTTTACAGATTTTCCTCATTATCATCGTAGTCATCATCGTAGTCATCCTCGATGCCAAGTTCTTTAAAGGATTTTTCCTTCAAACGCTAATCAATATTCTCTTGATAATCATCAGTCGCGGAGGTGGCGGCGGCCGTGGAGGCGGCAGCGGCGGTCCACGGGGCGGCGGCGGAGGAAGTTCCGGTGGCGGAGGTGCCAGCAGAGGATGGTAAAGTAAGTGTATTAGACCGGGAAACCGGTCTTTTTTTATGGCCTGGTTTCTGTTTTACCGGAAGAGGGACCAACAATGGAAAACCTTTCAGCACATCTATTTACAATAGTAAAGAGATAATAAAAATGTTCGGAAAGGCGGGATGACCTTGCGGACGTTTTCTTTATTGAAAGGGATGCCGGTTTTTACAATCAAAGGAGAAAAAATCGGTACGGTCCACGATTTATCAATTTCTGAAATGGGTCAGGTAACAGGGTTGGTCGTTCATCAACATGCATTGTTCAAAAGAGCTTTTCATTTGAAACTCGACGATATTTCTTCATTCGGTCCAGATGGGATCGTCATCATGCAACAGGATTCAACCTTAAGGAAGGTGCCTGCGGATTCCATTTGCCTCTCGAAGGACGAATTATTGGGACGCATGCTTTTTTCAGAAATGGGCGAAGAGCTTGGTTTACTGCAGGATGTATATTTCAAGGAAAAAATGGGCACGATTATAGCGTATGAAACAACGGATGGGTTTTTCTCGGAGTCGACAGTGATAGAATCAAAACAGCCGCCTGCATTAGGGAAGGATACCATCATTGTTTCAGTTTATGAACAGTGAGGTGTCCATTTTGGAAATTAAATGTCCGAATTGCCGCAGTAAAGATGTTGGGAAGATTGGCGTAAATCAATATTATTGTTGGAATTGCTTTATTGAAATGACTCTATCCGAAGGGCTCATAAATACGCACCAAGTCGAGGAAGATGGAAGTTTAAGCTCATTGGACGATTTGTTTGAGGAAAATGACCGCCGCTTCGGTATGTAAATAACGGAAGAGGTGTTTGCAATGGCTAGACGTTCACGCAATACTCTAATGAATATGGGTTCGGACTTGATGAACTCGAAGATGTTTAAACGGAACATGAAGAAAATACGCAAAAGATTAAAATCATTATTATAGCAGGAATGGGTGTCCTGATAATGAGGGCACTCTTTTTTATGTATGAAAACCTCCCGCCTTTCGAAGAATAAATGAGCGGGAGGTGTTTATTGTGAGTATTCGTCTAAAGTGGTTTTATCGCCTGGGTTTTTTATTGCTCTTATTTTTCGTTATCTATATTTTTATGAAACTTAAGCCCATGTGGGGACCTGTCGTTGCTGTATGTGTGACGGTACTGCTGCCTTTTTTGATCGGTGCGTTCATCAGTTACTTGCTCCACCCTGTAGTGGAATATTTAAATGAGAAGGGGATGCGTCGCTGGCTTTCGATTACAATCATCTATTTATTGTTTTTCGGAGGGATCGGCTTTGCTGTTTATAAAGGTATCCCAGTGATGGTCAGCCAGGTCCGCGAGCTGTCGGAAAGCGTGCCGGAACTCGTTGAACAGTACCGGGGCAGCATCGATAAACTCAATCATCAAACGGCGGCCTGGCCGTTCGGAATTCATGAAAGGTTCGAAGAAGGTGTCACCCTTTTCGAAGATTGGTTGAAGCGTATACCTGAAAAGGCGATGGAGTATGCAATGAAGATGATTGATTTCATCGTCCTGATTGCATTGATTCCATTCATCGCATTTTATATCCTGAAAGATTTCACTGTTTTAAAAAAAATGGCATGGTATATGACGCCGAAAAAATGGCGCAAGCAGGGACGGGCATTCATTCGTGATGTGGATGCGTCGCTTGGCGGATATATCCGCGGACAAATCATCGTCTGTGTCGTGATCGGTTTGATTTCCTCGCTGCTCTTCTGGATAGTCGGAATGCAATATCCGCTTCTATTGGGGGCGATAATCGGGATAACGAATGTCATTCCGTATTTCGGACCGATTATTGGGGCGATTCCTGCACTGGTCATCGCCGCGACAATGTCGGTTAAGATGGTGTTGATCATCGCGGTCATCGTGCTTGTACTTCAATTTCTTGAGGGAAATATCCTTTCGCCGCTTATAGTCGGTAAAAGCCTCCATATGCATCCGCTGTTCATCATGCTCGCATTATTGGCCGGGGGTGAAATAGGAGGTATCATGGGCATGGTCCTTTCAATTCCCATATTGGCAGTATTGAAAGTTTTTGTACTTCATGCCCGCGTTCACTTTAGAAAGAAGCCGCCCCTTATTGACAAATAAAAGTCTTGTGAATATAATCCATTACATAAGATAATTCGTTGAAGGATGAAGTATGCTGAAGTCCATCTAAAAGAGAGTGGTCCCCCAGGCTGAAAGGGGCTGCAAGGTGAAGAGCAGCAGAAAGCTAGTCCTGAGAGCAGCTAATACCTGCCGTCATGCCGCGTTAAGGCTTTTATGAAGGTGATGGACCTGGGATGAATTCCTGCGTCCATAATCAGGGTGGTACCGCGAGTCAACTCTCGTCCCTGTTTTTGGGATGGGGGTTTTTTGTGTGCTCAAAATTACATAATTTTTAAAGGAGGATATATATATGAAGTATTTAACTGGTGCTCAAATCCGCCAAATGTATTTAGATTTTTTTAGTGAAAAAGGCCATAACATCGAACCAAGTGCGTCATTGGTTCCTCATGAAGATCCATCATTGCTTTGGATCAATTCCGGGGTGGCGACGTTAAAGAAATATTTTGATGGACGGGTGATTCCTGAAAATCCAAGGATTACAAATGCTCAAAAGGCCATCCGTACAAACGATATTGAAAACGTGGGGAAAACGGCACGTCATCATACGTTCTTCGAAATGCTCGGAAACTTCTCCATTGGTGAATACTTCAAAGAAGAAGCCATCACATGGGCATGGGAATTTTTGACCGATGAAAAATGGATTGGGTTCGACAAAGACAAATTGGCCGTTACGATCCATCCTGAAGATGATGAAGCATTCGAACTCTGGAATAAGAAAATCGGTGTTCCTGCTGAAAGGATCATTCGCCTGAAGGAGAACTTCTGGGATATCGGTGAAGGTCCAAGCGGCCCGAACACAGAGATTTTCTATGACCGCGGACCAGCATATGGCGATGGTCCGAATGATCCGGAATTATATCCAGGCGGGGAAAATGAACGGCATCTAGAAGTCTGGAATCTTGTGTTTTCCCAATTCAACCATAATCCGGATGGTTCTTACACACCGCTTCCAAAGAAAAATATCGATACAGGCATGGGCCTTGAACGTATGGCTTCCGTCGTTCAAGATGTGGCGACGAACTATGATACAGATTTATTCATGCCGATCATCCGGGCAGTCGAAGAGATTTCCGATGTGAAGTATGGTGTTGATTCAGAAAAAGATGTTGCATTCAAGGTCATTGCAGACCATATTCGTACGGTAGCCTTTGCAGTAGGTGACGGGGCTCTTCCATCCAACGAAGGCCGCGGTTATGTATTGCGCCGTCTACTCCGCAGAGCGGTTCGGTATGCTAAGCAAATCAACATCAATCGACCATTCATGTTCGAGCTTGTGACGGTCGTCGGCGAAATCATGAAAGACTTCTACCCTGAAGTCCTTAAGAATAAAGAGTTCATTGCAAAAGTAATCAAGAATGAAGAGGAACGCTTCCATGAAACTCTAAATGATGGACTCGCCATCCTTTCTGAAGTCATTAAAAAGGAAAAGGAAAAAGGCGGTACAACCATTCCTGGCAGTGATGCATTCCGTTTATATGACACATATGGCTTCCCGATTGAGTTAACGGAAGAATATGCAGAAGAAGAAGGCATGACGGTCGATCATGCTGGATTTGAAAAGGAAATGGATGCACAGCGTGAACGTGCCCGTTCAGCGCGTCAAGATGTGGATTCCATGCAAATCCAAGGCGGGGTATTGGGAGATATTAAAGTTGAAAGTGAATTTGTCGGCTATGATCAAGTCGCTGTCGAAGCCAAAGTTGCTGCCATAGTAAAAAATGGCGAGCTTGTAACGGAGGCACAAGAAGGTGAAGAAGTTCAAGTGATACTGAACAAGACTCCTTTCTATGCGGAAAGCGGCGGACAAATAGCCGATATAGGAACGATGGCCAGTGAATCAGTGAAGGTTGATGTCCATGATGTCCAAAAGGCTCCTAATGGCCAAAATCTGCACCGTGTAACAGTTACTGCCGGCACTTTAACAGCAGATTCCGATATCGTTGCTATTGTAAATCAAGAAAATCGGATCCATATCACGAAAAATCATACAGCGACGCATCTTCTTCATCAAGCGTTGAAAGATGTGCTTGGTACACATGTCAATCAAGCAGGTTCACTCGTACAGGCTGAACGCCTTCGCTTCGACTTCTCTCATTTTGGCCAGATAACGGCTGAAGAGATTGAACAAATCGAAACGATTGTAAATGAAAAGATTTGGCAAAGCTTACAAGTGAATACGGACTATAAAAACATCGAGGAAGCTAAGGCTATGGGCGCAATGGCGTTGTTCGGCGAAAAATACGGCAAGATTGTCCGTGTCGTTCAAATCGGCGATTACAGCCTCGAGCTTTGCGGGGGTGTCCACGTTCCGAATACAGCGGTAATCGGCTTGTTCAAAATCGTATCTGAAAGCGGCATCGGTGCAGGTACTCGCCGTATTGAAGCGGTAACGGGTGCAGGGGCATACAAATTGATGACTGATCAAATCGGTGTCTTGAAAGACGCGGCTGCCAAATTGAAAACGAACTTGAAAGATGTACCTTCAAGAATTGAAACGGTACTAGCTGAAGTGAAGGATCTTCATCGTGAGAATGAAAGCCTTACTTCAAAATTAAGTAATATTGAAGCAAGCAGCCTTGTTTCTAACGTAAAAGACGTAAATGGCGTTCAAGTATTGGTGGCGAAGGTTCAAGCTACCGACATGAATAATCTGCGTGCCATGGCGGATGATTTGAAACAAAAGCTCGATTCTGTCATTATCGTATTAGGTTCGGCCCAAGGTGATAAAGTCAATTTGATTGCCGGGGTGACTAAGGATTACATCGACCGCGGCTTCCATGCTGGTAAATTGGTCAAAGAAGTTGCTTCCCGTTGCGGCGGCGGCGGTGGCGGACGTCCAGATATGGCCCAAGCCGGCGGAAAAGACCCTGAAAAATTGGATGCAGCGCTTAATTTTGTTGAAGAATGGGTCTTATCGATTTCATAATCAATGGAAAGTGTTGTACAATGTAGGTAATAGTGGATTCTGGACGCTGAGGAGAGGTGCATGTTTATGAGTTCCTTTGATAAAACGATGAAATTTAATTTTCCCGAAGAACCATTCGAAAGAGATGTACAAGAAGTATTGTCTCAAGTTTATGTTGCACTTCAGGAAAAAGGTTATAACCCGATAAACCAGATTGTCGGTTATCTATTATCTGGTGACCCGGCCTACATCCCGCGCCATATGGATGCTCGAAACATTATTCGTAAGCTTGAACGCGATGAAATCATCGAAGAATTGGTTAAGTCGTATCTTAAGAACCATCGAGAGGAATACTAATGCGCACAATGGGACTTGATTTAGGTTCAAAAACCATCGGCGTTGCCCTGAGTGACGCGATGGGTTGGACTGCACAAGGATTGGAAACGATCAAAATTAACGAAGCTGGAAATGACTTCGGCTTTAAACGCCTCAATGAAATCATAAAAGAGCATGATGTTTCTAAAATTGTCCTCGGTTTACCTAAAAACATGAATGGTACCGTTGGACCGCGAGGCGAGATCAGCCAAGATTTCGCTAAACGATTAGAAAACAAATTCAAGCTGCCGGTGTTTCTCTGGGATGAACGGTTGACAACTATGGCGGCTGAACGTGTCCTTCTTGAGGCGGACGTGAGCCGAAGCAAACGCAAGAAAGTCATTGATAAAATGGCGGCTGTCATGATTCTGCAAGGATTCTTGGACAGACAAACAAATTCAATATGAGGTGAATACAAATGGAACACGGCGAAAACAACATTACAGTAGTAGATGAAAACGGAAACGAGCAGCTTTGCGAAATCCTTTTCACATTCGACTCAGATAAATTCAACAAATCTTATGTACTTTACTATCCGATGTCTGCAGAAGATGATGAGGAAGAAATCGAAATCCACGCTTCATCATTCGTACCAAGCGAAGATAATAAAGATGGTGAACTTACACCGATCGAAACAGAAGAAGAGTGGGATCTTGTCGAAGAAATGTTAAATACATTCCTTGACCAAGAAGAAGCGGAAGAAGAATAAGAGAAAAAACCGGCCCTTAAAGGTCGGTTTTTTTTTTGAAAAGAGGAAGATTTGGAACGAAAGGTGCGAGACTCCTGCGGGAAAAGCGTGTCTAAGGAGACCCCGCAGGCGGAAGCCGAGGAGGCTCCCGAGACCGTCCGCGGAAAGCGAGTACCTGGAGTGGAAATTTAAGTCCACCACCAAATAATATTTCACGGTTCGGTGGTGACATTCCGAGCCACTTTTTTAGGCAAAAGGGTTTCAATCTGAATTTTTAATACAAAGTCGATTGGAACGGAAGGTGCGAGACTCCTGCGGGAAAAGCGTGTCTAAGGAGACCCCGCAGGCGGAAGCCGAGGAGGCTCCCGAGACCGCCCGCGGAAAGCGAGTGCCTGGAGTGGAAATTTAAGTCCACCACCAAATAATATTTCATGGTTCGGTGGTGACATTCCGAGCCACTTTTTTAGGCAAAAGGGTTTCAATCTGAATCGATTGGATCGAGCGCTTGGAAAGGAAATCAACGTTCAACAAACCTGTAATAAACTGTGGACATGAAGTCGGTTTTTTCATTTATGTACCAGTAACACCTTATCTTTTCTCTGCGAATAAAAGCATAAAAGTAGCGAACGGACCTAAAAATAATGATAGCAAGAACCAATTCAACGCCGTTCTATTTTTACCTTGAGCAAGTCCGGCGTTTATGAGTGCCAATGTCCCCCAACCTACAAAATAAGAATTATCCAACTCCTTCACACCTTTCTTTTTCTTCAAATTTTTATGGCATTCCTATATGAATATTCCTGCCCTTGCCTGAAATGCCTGACACATGCAGGAAACAAATTTTTAAGCTGAGTAAATAATTAAAACAAAGTTGATTGGAGAGTAAGGTGCGAGACTCCTGCGGGAAAAGCGCGTCTAGGGGAGACCCCGCAGGCGTACGCCGAGGAGGCTCCCGGACCGCCCGCGGAAAGCGAGTGCCTGGAGCGAAAATCAATATACCCTCAAAAAAAATTTAGACAAAGATATCACTATTTTCCTATTAAATCACACCTGTATATTGACAAAACTAGTGCGTTTTTGCCATAAATAGAGTATTGATGAATGTAGTTTTGCAAAAAACATGTAATTATTTGTTGATTTTAGTATAATGTTCGAAGCAAAGATTAATTAGAGAAAGCATCATCTAGAAACCATTCTGTAGTTGGTGTGAGTTTGCAGGGGGAATGAACATGGATGAAAAAGATAAAAATTTATCTAAAAAGGAACATATCCGAATGAAATTGTTAGAACAGCAAGGAGAAGCCAAGCTGGTTCGTAAAATCATCATGATTACGATTGCTTCGCTTATTGTACTAATTGGGATAGTTGGTCTTGTGGGCTTTTTATATATCAACTCAGCCATGAAACCAGTCGATCCGGATGATGATACCATCAAGAAAGTGAAAATCCCAATCGGTTCTTCCGTTAACGGAATTTCAACACTGCTTGAAGAGCAGGGGATAATCAAGGACGCACGCGTATTCAAATATTATATTAAATTCCGCAATGAATCCGGTTTTCAGGCAGGAGAGTATAAATTATCACCTTCCATGCCAATTGAAGATATCGTCACAAGCATCAAAACCGGAAAACTCATGAAGGAAGCTGCAATGAAGATAACGATTCCTGAAGGAAAGCAGCTTGTTCAAATTGCCGATATCATCGCAGTGAAGACGGGTGAAGATCCGAAAAAGGTCTTTAAGAAATTGAATGATAAGAAATTCGTTAATTCCATGCAAGAGAAATTTCCGCAGCTCTTGACCTCGGAAATTGAAAATGAAAAGGTTTTATATCCGCTTGAAGGATACCTTTTCCCAGCTACTTATGACTTTTATGAGGAAAAGCCGACACTGGAATCGATCGTCATCGAGATGCTGAAGAAAACCGAAGAGACGTTGCAGGCATACGAGACCCAGATGGACAAAAACGATTATTCCGTACATGAGATGCTGACCTTCGCTTCGCTTGTTGAAGAAGAGGCGACGGCACAGGTCGATCGCGGAAAAATAGCTTCCGTCTTTTACAATCGTATCGAGGAAGATATGCCGCTTCAAACGGATCCGACCGTTTTGTATGCAAAAGGTTCACATAAGAGCAGGGTGTATTATAAAGACCTTGAGGTGAAATCGCCTTATAATACGTATAAGAATAAGGGGCTGCCTCCAGGGCCGATTGCAAATGCCGGAACGACATCGATCGATGCGGTACTGAAGCCTGAGAAAACGGATTACCTATACTTTTTGGCAACACCTGAAGGGGAAGTCCTTTACTCGAAGACCTTGGATGACCACAATGTCAAAAAGGCAGAGCATATTTCCAATAAATAAATAAAAAAATGCAATGAGACTGAGGGGGGAGAGATATTACTTTCCCCTTGTTTTTATGATAGAATAGTACAAGTGAATTTTAGATCCGATTCCTATCGGTGACGTAACTCGGCGAATGCCGGGTTTTATTTTGAAAGATAAGGAAATGTAGATCGTCAAGCATACTTGTTTCAGCTGCTCCTTGTGAGGAAATTGACCTATCAATTTCTTCATGATACTGACCAAGCGCTTTTGTTTTCCTTATAATTGGAGGAAACGTTTTGAACGGAAAAATAGAACAATATCTTCATTCCTTAATTCCGGAGCGTACGGGTTTGCTTAAGGAGTTGGAAGATTTTGCGATGGAAAATAATGTGCCGATCATGGAGCCCGAAGGCATTGAGGTGCTGCTTCAGATTTTAAGGCTTCATCAGCCTAAGGCGATATTGGAGGTTGGTTCGGCGATTGGCTATTCGGCAATAAGGATGGCTGAGACCCTTCCGGAAGCTCGAATCGTCACACTTGAACGGAATGAAGCCCGTATTGAGCAGGCAAGAGCTAACTTCAAGAAGGCGGGACTGTCGGAAAGGATCACCCTCATTGAAGGGGATGCCCTTGAAGCTGGACCGAAAGTCATGGAACATGGTCCGTTTGATATCATCTTCGTTGATGCAGCTAAAGGGCAGTACAAGCGATTCTTTGAGCTGTTTGAACCGTTCCTGGCTGGTGCTGGCATAATCATTACTGATAATGTTTTATTCAAAGGCCTGGTTGCCGAAAACATTGAAGAAATGGAAATGACGAGAAGAAAGCGAGCTCTCATCAAAAAAATCAGAGACTTTAACATCTGGTTACAAGACCATCCCAATTTCGATACCGTAATTTTGCCGATTGGTGATGGTGTGGCCATAAGTAAACATAGAGGTGACAAAAATGAAAAAGCCTGAATTACTCGTGACTCCGACAAGTGTCGATCATATAACAGAACTCATCGGTGCAGGCGCTGACGCCTTCGTCATTGGCGAACAACGCTATGCACTAAGGCTGGCAGGAGAGTTCAAACGTGAAGATGTCGAGAAGGCGATTGAGCTTGCACATGCCGCGGGCAAGAAAGTGTATGTATCCATGAACGCCATATATCATAATGAAAAAGTGGACGAGCTTGAAGGGTATGTCACTTTCCTTAAAGAAGCTGGTGCCGACCGGATCATATTCGGTGATCCCGCAGTCTTGATGGCTGTCCGTGCAGTGGCACCTGATATGCCCCTGCACTGGAATACGGAGATGACGGTAACGAACTGGTACACATGTAATTACTGGGGGAAACGCGGTGCTGTCCGTGCCGTGGCTGCCCGTGAGATAAGTCTGGACGAGATAGTGGAAATGAAGGAAAATGCCGAAGTGGAGATTGAAGTGCAAGTGCACGGCATGACATGCATGTTCCAATCGAAGCGTACGCTTCTAGGTAATTACTTTGAATACCAAGGCAAGGCAATGGAAGTGGAAAATCGGAAGGAAAATAGAAGTATGTTCTTGCATGATAAGGAACGTGAAAATAAATATCCGATTTATGAAGATGAAAATGGCACACATATCATGAGTCCGAATGATATGTGCATGATTGATGAACTTCAGGAATTGATTGAAGCGGAAATCGATTCATTGAAAATCGAAGGGGTATTGCAAACACCGGAGTATATCATTGAAATGACAAAGCTATATCGGGAAGCGATTGACGTATGTGCTGAAGACCCTGACCGTTATGATGATATGAAATCTGAGCTCTTTGAAAAGGTCAAAGCGGTTCAGCCGGATAACCGCGAGTTGGATACCGGGTTCTTCTTTAAAGAATCGGTTTATTAAAGAAAAGGGTAAGAGAAAGAGGAGGAATAGCCTTGAATGCTATTGCTGATAAAATTTCCAAGATCGTTGATGGAAAGAGAGTCATTGTAAAAAAACCGGAATTGCTGGCTCCGGCCGGCAACCTTGAAAAATTAAAAATTGCCGTCCATTACGGCGCGGATGCCGTGTTCATTGGCGGTCAGGAATATGGTCTTCGTTCCAATGCCGGCAACTTCACGTTTGAGGAAATCAAGGAAGGCGTCGAATTCGCTAAAAAGTATGGCGCTAAAGTATATGTAACGACAAATATCTTCGCCCATAATGAAAATATCGATGGCCTGGATGAATACCTGGAAGGACTTCAGGAGGCTGGGGTTCATGGTATCATCGTAGCCGATCCATTAATCATCGAAACCTGTAAACGTGTCGCTCCGAACGTCGAGATCCATTTAAGCACACAGCAATCGCTATCGAACTGGAAGGCTGTTCAGTATTGGAAAGAGGAAGGCTTGGAGCGGGTGGTTTTGGCCCGTGAGACGAGTGCTGATGAAATCCGTGAAATGAAGGAGAAGGTCGATATCGAAATCGAGGCTTTCGTTCATGGAGCCATGTGCATTGCTTATTCTGGACGATGCACCCTTTCGAATCATATGACGGCGCGTGATTCGAACCGCGGCGGCTGCTGTCAGTCTTGCCGTTGGGATTATGATTTATATGAGTTGGATCAAGACGGGGAAAAGGCTTTATTCGATAAAGAAGATGCTCCATTCGCAATGAGTCCAAAAGACTTGAAGCTGATTGAATCACTGCCAGGCATGATTGAAATTGGCATAGACAGCTTAAAAGTCGAAGGAAGAATGAAGTCCATTCATTATATAGCAACAGTTGTCAGCGTCTATCGTAAAGTGATTGATGCGTATTGTGCCGATCCGGACAATTTCAAGATTGAACAAGAATGGCTGGAAGAGCTTGATAAGTGTGCGAATCGTGAGACGGCATCATCGTTCATGGAAGGTGAAATTCCTGGGTATAAACAGCAAATGTTCGGGAATCATACCGTAAAGACTCGCTTCGACTTCGCAGGGTTGGTGCTTGATTACGACGAGGAAACTAAAATCGTTACCATGCAGCAACGTAACTTCTTCAAGCCTGGAGATGAAGTGGAGTTTTTTGGACCGGAAATCGAAAACTTCACTCAAAAAATCGGTACGATCTGGGATGAGTCAGGTAAGGAGCTGGAGGCAGCCCGCCATCCGCTTCAAATTGTCCGCATTCAAGTAGATAATAGAGTTTATGTGAACAATATGATGCGGAAGGAGAATTGACATGACAAGAAAGAAACCAGTGGTCATCGGAGTTACCGGAGGGTCTGGATCAGGTAAAACAAGTGTTACCCGTTCCATTTTTGAATTCTTTCAAGGACATTCCATCCTGATGATCGAACAAGATTATTACTATAAAGATCAAAGTCATCTGCCTTTTGAAGAGCGCTTGAAAACGAACTATGATCATCCGCTTGCCTTTGATAATGATTTGCTAATCGATCACATTAACGCATTGCTGCGCTATGAAACGATAGAAAAACCGGTTTATGATTATTCGATCCATACGCGTTCGGAAGAAGTCATCACAGTTGAGCCCCAGGATGTCATCATCCTTGAAGGGATTCTTGTGCTGGAGGACGAGCGCCTCCGGGACCTGATGGATATGAAGCTATATGTTGATACGGATGCAGACTTGCGGATCCTTCGTCGGATGACCCGTGATATTAAAGAGCGCGGCCGTTCCATAGATTCCGTCATCGAACAATACATCAGTGTCGTTCGGCCGATGCATAATCAATTCATAGAACCGACGAAGCGTTATGCCGACATCATCATTCCTGAAGGCGGTCAAAACCATGTGGCAATTGACCTCATGGTGACAAAAATTCAAACAATCCTTGAACAAAAGTCTTTTTTGTAATAACATAGCATAAATAATGATAGGTGCCATTTTCCTCCGTTTATTTAAATAATCCCAACTATTTATTGGGAAAGACTGGACAAATGTTGGAAAACGCAATACTCTATTCTTGATACAGAACGAACCGGCTGCACACCGCAGTCGGTTTATATACTAAGGAACGGATGTTTCTTAGTATCGAAGCGCGTACTTTTTAAGTCGCGCAATTATATATTCTGACTCGATTTCAGGGTTAAGCACTATATAGTACATAAACTTGTCACAGCGAATGCTTGCTGTAAAGAATTTGAAGGAGTGAAGGGTTTTGGCAATTGAAAAAGAATATCCAATGACTATTGAAGGTAAGTTAAAGCTTGAACAGGAACTTGAACAGTTAAAAACGGTTAAACGTAAAGAAGTGGTGGAAAGAATCAAAATCGCCCGCAGTTTTGGAGACCTTTCCGAGAACTCAGAGTACGATTCCGCAAAAGAAGAGCAGGCTTTCGTTGAAGGACGTATTACAACTATCGAAAACATGATCCGTAATGCAAAAATCATTGAAGGCAATGATTCGAATACAGATACAGTTTCACTTGGAAAGTCGGTAACATTCGTTGAACTTCCAAATGGTGACGAAGAAACATATTCCATCGTAGGAAGCGTTGAAGCGGATCCATTCGAAGGGAAAATCTCCAATGATTCCCCGATCGCGAAAAGCCTGATAGGGAAAAGGGTCGGCGACAAGGTATCTATCATGACACCTGGCGGCGAAATGAGCGTCAAGATTGTTTCCATCGACTAATTAAATGCAAAAGGGATGTCCATTGGGCATCCTCTTTTTTATGGAAAAATGCCGCGTTAAATTTGTTCATAATTGTTTAAAAATTCGCACCTCGTCAACAATGGTTACGAGGTGTATTTTATGAAAAAGAAACGAATGAGGTTGCTGGCTCTTTTTTTGACGGCTTTCATGCTGATGCTCATAGGCAGGCTTGCCTACATCCAACTTGTATCGACAGAATCTTTTTCAAAGCATAATGTGAACCTGTTAGAGGCAAGCGTGAATCAGCGTTCACAGATATTAAAGATTGATGATGGACGCGGAAAGTTTTATGACAGAAATGGAGAACCGCTTGCACATGAAGAAATCCCGACGCTCGTCCTATTTCCATTTTTAAAAAAAATGACTTGGCCTATAGATGAAGTGGCCTCGATAATAGGCAAATCGGAAGCGGAGTTAAAACGTGCGATAGAACAAGCGGAAGAACCATTCGTATTTGGCGGGGATGAACCGATAGAGTTGTCATCCAGCCAATCGAAGGCAATCAATGAACTGAAGATTCCTGGGGTCTTTGCCGTGAACGAGAAATTATATCATGATCAAACTCCTGCAGCGCAATTGATTGGCACGACGAATATATCAGATGCGGAAAAGAAAAAACGTTATCCGGACATGAATTTATCTCCTGAAACGAAAATAGGCAATACGGGGCTGCAAAGGACCTTCGATGAGTTCTTGCTTTCCGCTGGGGAATCGAAGCTCGTTTTTCACGTGGACGCCAGCGGAGGACCAATGTTCGGTGTCGATGTTAAATATGTGGAACCTGCAAATCCGCTTTACCCGGTGAAGGTCGTGACGACGATCGATAAAGAAATTCAGGAAAAAGCGGAGAAGCTCGTCGATGAACGCGGGATAAAAAAAGGCGGTCTTGTACTGATCGATATTGAAAAAAGTGAAATCGTCGCAATGGTATCACGTCCGGCGCTTAATATAAAAGATCCGAATGGCGAAGGAGCCGTCAATATGATGCTGACTCAAAAAACACCGGGCTCCGTCTTTAAAACGGTCACGGCAGCAGCTGCCATCGATTATGAAGCCGCCAGTCACACCCGGACATTTAATTGTAATTTGACGATAGACGGGAAAATGGATAAACAGAGGGAACTGGGCATGCTTAATTTTGAAAATAGCTTTGCCCAAAGCTGCAACAGGACGTTTGCCGAATTGTCACAGGAAATATCCGAGAAGGATCCGGACTTTTTGGATAAATATGCTAAAATGTTAGGGCTGGTTGGTGAAACGGGCTGGCAAGGGGACGTGTATCACACCGAAGTCACTCAGTTACATCATGAACAAGCCGGTAAGGTCTGGCATGATGACGATTTAAAAAAAGATCCGAAAATGATTGCCAAAACGGCAATTGGCCAGCAGGATGTCCAAACGACACCGCTCGCTATAGCGAATATGATGGCTACGATTGCTCGCGGCGGCAAGAAAGAACAGGTCAAAGCCGTTTCAAAGGTCGAATTTAACAACAGTACGACCGTAGTCGATTTTCCCAATCAAAGTATTGGCGGCGAGACACTGTCTCCATATACGGCGATGAAGATGCAGCATCTTCTTAGGAAGGTCGTGACGGAAGAGAAGGGGACGGGCGCTGCCTTGAGAGATTTGCCTGTTGAGGTCGCCGGCAAGTCTGGAACAGCTCAGACCAATATCGAAAAAGGGGAGCTCAATAAATGGTTTGCGGGCTACTTTCCATATAAAGATCCCAAATATGCTCTTGTTACCGTAAGTTTTGAAACAAAGGAAAACAGTTCCAGTATGACGCCTCTTTTTTCAGATATTGTAAAAGTCCTGTACTCCAAGGACCAGGACAATAGCGAGAATTGACGAAAAGTGTAGGAAACCCTTCCCTTCTATCTCTAGCTAAATCATGTTAAAATGAGGCAGTAAGAAAAGGTAAGGGAGGAATGGACCTTGGGCTCACGTTTTAATCAGAGAGATCAAAAAAGAAAAGTAAATAAAATATATAATATTGCTATCACCATCGTTTCCATTTTAATCGTCATTGTCGCAGTCACGATTTTCTTAAGTGACGATGGCACCGAAACAAAAAAAGCCACGACTGAACCAAAGCAAATCGCCGATACAGATTCAGGGAAGGTAGCGGACAAGCCTGCTGGCAAAAAGGAAGAAACGGATTCAGAGAAGGAAGACGCAGTAGGAGATAGTGAAGCAACAACAGAGGAAGATGCAGAAGAAGATAGTAAAGCAACAGAGGAAGATTCAGAAGAGAACGTAGAAGATGGTGCAGATCCAGAAAAAGCAGGGGATGCCGACCTTGTGGAAGTGGAAGGCAGCGGTGATGGCAATGTTGCGGCCACTTATAAGAGTGAAGGCTGGAAACCAGTAGGAACTGAGCAATCCGGGGAGCACACTACAAGCTTCGATAAGGGCTCGGTCGATTGGAATGAAATGAGTAAAGCCATAGCAAGCGGAGCTGGAATCGATGAAGGCAGCATGAAGCTATGGTGGCTGCAAAACGGCGGTTCGTCAAACACCGCAATCGGAACCGTTTCTGAAGGAGATAATCCTAAAACCTTCCGTGTTTATATTGAATGGGTGGACGGATCAGGTTGGAAACCTGTAAAAGTCGAAGAACTGAAGACAAACGATAAAAGGTAATGTTCAAATCATAAACATAAAACCCCCGAAAGGAATTCCGCTTTCGGGGGTTTTTCATCGTGATCATTTTTTTGCTTTAAAGTGGACGACAGCACTATAAAAACGTCTGCCTTCCTCACTTACATACATTTGGTGTGATACGGATTCCACCTGAAGCATGATCGCTTTATTGATTTCAATTTGTGATTGGATTTTTTCTTCAAGATTCTTGATGCTTTCTGCTTCGAAAAATTCTATTTTATCTTCGAATAAGTTTAAGTCAAGTTGAAAACTCATGACTGTTCCCCTCCAACATTTAGATACTGTTAGTTTAACACCATTTTCTCCGAATCTGAACCGAATGATGGATTTGCCTAAAAAACAAGAACTGTTTCTGTGTTTATTTCATATTATGCTTATAGGTTTTATTATCTTATCATAAAAAGGTGATTAAAAATGGGCAGAGAATTTATCGATTTATTTGAAGAATGGTCGAAATCGTATGATGATACGGTTAGTGGACACGATATTGAGTATCAAGAGGTTTTTAAACATTATGATAGGATATTGGATAGCGTCACGGACCGGGCTCATGGTCATGTGCTGGAGTTCGGCGTAGGTACCGGGAATTTGACGGAAAGGCTTTTGAGGAAAGGCCTAAAGGTATCGGGAATTGAACCCTCACCTGCGATGAGGGAAATAGCGGTAAGCAAGCTGCGTGGAAAAACAGAAATTGCAGATGGGGATTTTATCGATTTTCCGAAGCCGGAACAGGTCGATTCGATCGTGAGCACGTATGCGTTTCATCATTTAACCGATGAAGAAAAAGAAAAAGCGATAGCCAACTATGGAAAGTTACTGAATACTGGTGGTAAAATAGTGTTTGCGGATACGATGTATCAATCAAGGGAAGCTCATGAACGGGCGATTCAAGATGCAAGGCAGGCAGGCTTTCATAATTTGGCGAACGATTTGCAAACGGAATATTATACTACGATTCCTTTTTTGGAAAAAGCACTTGAAGCAAATGGATACAAGGTGAACTTCGAGCGCTGCAATCAATTTGTCTGGATTATGGAGGCGGAAAAATTATAGGAAGAGGTTTTTACTAATGAAGGTAGCCATAATCGGAGCAATGGAAGAAGAAGTTACGATTTTACGTGATAAATTGGAAGGTTTGGAGCGGGTGACCATTGCCGGTTCCGAGTTCAATACAGGAACACTGAATGGTGTCGAGGTCATTTTGCTTAAATCGGGAATCGGTAAAGTGAATGCGGCAATGTCAACAACGATCCTGTTAGAAAAATTCAAACCGGATGCAGTCATCAATACTGGCTCTGCCGGCGGATATCATCCAGCACTTAATGTAGGGGATGTGGTCATATCCACGGAAGTTCGCCACCATGATGTAGATGTGACGATTTTTGGATATGAGTACGGTCAAGTCCCTCAGCTTCCGGCAGCTTTCATCCCGGATGAAAAGCTTCTCGCAATCGCAGAAGAAGCAGCAAAAGAAATCGAGGATATTCAAGTGGCGAAAGGGTTGATCGTTACGGGGGATTCTTTCATGAATGATCCTGTCAGGGTTGAATTCGTCAGAGGGAAATTCTCTGATTTATACGCGGTGGAAATGGAAGCGGCAGCCATTGCACAGGTAGCCTTCCAATTCAAAACACCGTTTGTCATCATTCGTTCCCTTTCGGATATCGCAGGTAAGGAGTCCAATATTTCCTTTGATAAATTCCTGGAAACTGCGGCTCTTCATTCAGCGGCACTGATTTTGAAAATGGTTGAAAAAATGAAATGAATGGTAAGTGATCAGCGGAAGCCTTTCCGCTGATCATTCTTTATTGCATAATCCTTATTAAATTGGTAGGATAACTATGAAAGGATGTCCGAATATGAAAGTCTTTAAAAACATTCATGAGTTGATAGGGGAAACACCGATGATGGAAATCACCCATTTCCCGCTTCCGGATGAAGTCCGTATCTTTGCCAAACTGGAATACTTTAATCCGGGAGGCAGTGTGAAGGATCGGCTTGGTCAGGAATTGTTAGCTCAAGCGTTACAGACAGGGAAGGTGAAAAAGGGCGGGACGATCATCGAACCGACTGCCGGAAATACTGGAATCGGATTGGCGTTGGCTGCGATAAACAGTGGCGTGGACGTGATTTTTTGCGTTCCGGAGAAATTCAGTGCAGAGAAACAGGAATTGATGCGTGCTCTTGGAGCGAATGTGATCCAGACCCCGACAGAGGAAGGAATGACAGGTGCGATTGCCAAGGCTAAGGCGCTGCTGGCTGAAATTCCGGGATCTTATTGTCCTCAGCAGTTCGCCAACCCTTCCAATCCTGATGCATATTATAAAACGCTGGGACCTGAAATATGGGAACAGATGGAAGGCGATGTAGATGTGTTTGTTGCCGGCGCCGGGACGGGCGGGACATTCATGGGAACATCGCGATATATAAAAGAAAAGAACGCTGCTGTCAAAACGGTCATCGTCGAACCAGAAGGATCGATTTTAAACGGCGGCAAAGCAGGACCCCATAAAACAGAGGGCATCGGGATGGAATTTTTGCCAACCTATATGGATGCAACGTATTTTGACCAAATCCATACGATAAGCGATCATGACGCTTTCCATATGGTAAAGGAATTGGCGCTTAAAGAAGGCCTCCTTGTCGGCAGTTCTTCGGGCGCGGCATTTGCAGCGGCCATGAAAGAAGCAGCCAAGGCTCCACGTGGGTCAAATATCGTCGTCATATTTCCGGATTCCAGTGAACGATACTTAAGCAAAAAAATTTATCAGGGAGGTATGTAAAATGAGAAAAAAAACACAATTGATCCATGGCGGCATTGTTGGTGATGAAAAAACAGGAGCGGTTTCGGTGCCGATTTATCAAGTGAGCACCTATAAACAGGATGGACCGGGAAATCACCGGGGCTATGAATATTCCCGCACAGGAAACCCAACCCGCCATGCCCTAGAAGAGTTGATCAAGGATCTCGAAGAAGGAAAAAGAGGCTTTGCCTTCGGATCAGGAATGGCAGCGATGACCGCGGTTATGATGCTGTTCAATCAAGGTGATCATGTATTGATGACCGATGACGTTTATGGAGGGTCTTTCCGGGTCATCACTAAAGTGCTTAATCGCTTCGGGGTGGAGGCTACGTTCATCAATACGAGTGACATACACTCGATCGAAAAAGAGATAAAGGACAATACGAAGGCGCTGTTCATTGAAACCCCGACGAATCCATTATTGAAAATCACCGATTTGGGGGAAGTATCAAAAATAGCTAAAGAAAACGGCATCCTGACCATTGTGGATAATACCTTCAGTACGCCGTACTGGCAAAATCCACTTGCACTTGGAGCCGATGTCGTGCTTCATAGCGCCACGAAGTACCTGGGGGGACACAGCGATGTTGTAGCGGGTCTTGTGGTGGTGAATGATGAAAAACTTGGCAATGACCTTCATTTCATCCAAAACTCTACAGGAGGCGTGCTAGGGCCCCAGGATTCATGGCTGCTGATGCGAGGCATTAAAACGCTGGGTATCCGGATGGAAGAGCATGAAAAAAACACATCCGAAATCGTCCGTTTCCTATCCGGGCATAAAGACGTTTCGAAAATCTATTACCCTGGTCTTGAAAGCCACCCGAATCATGAAATTGCCAAAAAACAATCGCGTGGATTCGGCGGTATGGTTTCATTTGATGTCGGCAGTGCCGAAAAAGCCGCATCCGTTTTGAATAAAGTGAGATTCTTTACACTTGCGGAAAGTCTGGGAGCAGTGGAGAGCTTAATTTCCATTCCAGCCCTGATGACACATGCCTCCATTCCGGCTGAGCGCCGTGCTGAGCTTGGAATAACCGATGGGTTGATTCGCATTTCAGTTGGCCTGGAAGATGTTGAAGACCTGTTGGAAGACTTGGAACAGGCGCTGCAAGGATAATCTGAGAGGGAACGCTTCCAAGCTTACTGCCATTATTTACACCCTGGAATTTGGAATAAATATGGTAGAATGAGATATCGATATCTTATTAGCTTGAAAGAAGGTGGAATGGCATGAGAAACCGCAAAATACAAACGGCGGCAATGCTGCGTTCGAAAATGGTCGATTTTAAACAATTTGCGATCACTTTGTTATGTGTGGGTTCGTTCTTCTATTTAGGAACCATCCTTCCCTCTGGCGACAAAGCGATCATTGACACATATGTCTATATGGGAGCGACAATAACGTTCCTGGGCATATCCATAGTATTTTTCTCATTATCCAAAAAATATAAAAAGATCTTGGCCGAAATGGATGACCAGGACTCTTTAAAACAATAAAAGCAAACCTTAGTTTAGACAAAAGGGTTTTATCTAAATTTCAAAACAAAGTTGATTGGAGCGGTTGTGCGAGACTCCTGCGGGAAAAGCGCTCCGAGGAGGCTCCCGGACCGCCCGCGGAAATCGACGTTACAAACCCTCATAAAAAAACCTGATCCTTTAAAAGGATCAGGTTTTTTTTCTAGTGTTGTTGCCAATAGGGCGGATTTATCATACTTCGTGCCATTTAGGTAATAATAGCCCTTGAAAATGGGTGAAAAGATCGAAATTTTCAAATAAATAGGCAAAAGCCGTTTACAAATATCGAATTTGTGGATATACTTACCAAGTAATAAAAAATATTCCAAAGGAGGTCGAAGAAAATGACATTGTATCTACATGGAGTCGTCGCAATCGCAATCAGCCGGTCCGTTTCAAATGACAATCAAATAACATTCGACCTGTGCCAAGCGGAATATTTCTAAAGCAATTTGGCTTTATTAATCATTCAGACATAGCGGCCGCAGGGAGAAGTGTTTTATCCTGCGGCCTTTTTATATTTTCAAAAAGAACCCGCAGGAGGACGTAACTTTCTGCGGTCTTTTTATGCCTTTTTGTAGGCCGCCCCTTTAAAGGAGGTGATATTATGACACTGAATATGCTTTTTTTCACAATCACGATTAAAATGAAAAAAATGACTGCCGAGGAATGTTTGCAGCAGGAGAGAATCCACAAGATTCGGGAAGAACATCTAGATAAAGCGATGAAGCATCGTCCTTTTTTCTAAAAAATAAATATACGAGGTTGGTATTCCGTTCATAAAAAATTAAGAAAGGTGGAGGTTAATATGTTGAACTTGTTATACGTAAAAGGAGAGAAGCGTTGCTATTGGCAGGAGAAGGATACCGGCTAACGGATTTGCCGGTGCATCGCCATGGTTTATATATGTACAGGGGAAGAAGCCAAGGGATAAAATTGAAGTTATGTTGTTATGACGCTAACTCGGAACTACAAGCGTAGAAATGAATATGTAAAAGGGGAGACTCGGCACTCGGGCCGAGTTTTTTTCTTTGCCTGAATCAGCAGCACGGACCTGATCCTCCATAACCAAATCCACATCCCGGCAACCACCAAAACCCGAAAATGAGCAATAAAATCAAGAGGACAATAAACAGGCCATAACCAAAGCCGTAACCGGACCCTGCATAGCAAGGCGAAGGAGCCGGATAACCATAGCTGCATCCGTATGGTCCATAGTTATATCCCATTGTAAAAACCCCCTTTCCCTAAAAAATTCCCTATCATTATATGAACAATTGCCTTCGTTCGCTTGGGAATTCCTCCAGGCTGGTTTGAACATTTAACACTTTCCTGATTTCTTTTAGTGGGACAGACACGAACAAGCCCACTGCTGCATAGGTATGAATAGGGAAACCAAAGAAACGGGGGATGAAACCAATGCCCGGAATACTTACAGTTGTCGGTTATATTATCAAAGAATTTTACTTATTCGTTTCCTATGTGAAAAACAACGCTTTTCCCCAGCCTCTGTCATCTCAGGATGAAAAGAAATATCTGAAGCTTATGAGTGAGGGTGATGGTGATGCCCGTAACATCCTGATCGAGCATAATCTCAGGCTTGTTGCCCATATCGTCAAGAAATTCGAGAATACGGGCGAAGATACAGAGGATTTGATTTCGATTGGGACAATTGGTTTGATAAAGGCCATTGAGAGTTATTCGGATGGGAAGGGTACGAAGCTGGCCACATATGCGGCGCGATGCATTGAGAATGAAATCCTGATGCATTTACGAGCGACAAAGAAAACGAAGAAAGATATTTCCCTGCATGATCCGATCGGTCAGGATAAAGAAGGAAATGAAATCAGTTTAATCGATGTACTGAAATCGGAATCGGAAGATGTCATCGATACGATTCAGCTCAATATGGAAATTGAAAAAGTGAAAAAGTATATTGATATTTTGGATGAACGCGAAAAGGAAGTCATTGTAGGCAGGTTCGGACTGGATTTGAAAAAGGAAAAAACCCAGAGGGAAATCGCTAAGGAGCTTGGCATTTCCCGCAGTTATGTATCAAGGATCGAAAAACGTGCCTTGATGAAGATGTTCCACGAATTTTACAGAGCAGAAAAAGAGAAGGAAAAGAAAGCTAAAGGATAGGAATCATAAAGTCAAAGAGAGTGCGGGGAAAATTTCCCCGCACTCTTCTTTTTAATATTTATTTCGGATCAAATCCGTAAATGCATGATAAATCTCGATTCCCTGAAAAAGGAACAGACGTGAAGCGGTTAAAGAAAAGACCCCTATCATAATTAGTCGGAACCACATATGAATCACTCCTCCATTTTATTTTTTTATAAAATGTCAGAGCGTAGGGCTACGTAATTCGCCTGAAAAAAAACTGGGCTGAGATACCGCAGGCGTAAATTTGAGTGAAAATAAAGAAAACTCAAAATGGAAAATTCGAAAATTAGAACAATGATAAGTGACTGCCAGGAATTGAAGGAAGGCACGAAAGGCTGTTTCTTGTCGGCCTTATCCCAATGGTGAACATCGGTATGTTCTTCAATGGTCAGCTGCTGTGCATGATGATGGAACTGTATGGGCAGCGTCCAAAGGAGCAGGATGATGGCAGACATGTGAATAAAGAATTTCATATGAATCAACCACCCCTTTCCTAAGAATATATTCATCATAACATGCTTTTAATCTGGGATATAGAAAAATGTTCTGACAAATATCTGAAAATTCCTTTTAATTAGAAAAATTTTGAATTAACCCCTATAATGGGATTAGTGATAAAAAGGGGGCAATGCAGGATGGGATATTCTTTGACGTGGGATTTGGATATTTTTTTTAGAGGAGGAAGCTCTTCTAAGGAGTTCCTGATTTTTTTAGATGAAATTAACGAAGAGGTAAAAGAATTAGACCGACTTGTAAGCAATATCAATCCAAAAGGCAATGATGAAATCAGTTTAATCGAGGCATTTGATCTTTATAAAAATACAAATATGAAATCCACGCAGGCCAGTGCCTTCATTGGATGCCTGGAAGCTCAAAATGCGCAGGATAAAAAGGCTGGTCAGCTGCGGATCAAACAAATGAAGATAGTCGCTTCACTAAAAATGGTGTTAAGCAGGCTGGATGAAAAGTTGATACAGCTTGATGATGCGGTTTTTAACAAAATCCTCGAAAAAGAACCATTGAATGAATTGAAATTCGTATTGAATGAACGCCGGGAAAAGGCCAAGGAAAAGCTTTCCGTAAAGGAAGAATCATTAATCACCCAATTGGCCATGGACGGTTTCGAAGGTTGGAGCCAAATGTATGATACGATCGTCGGTTCAATGACCATCCCATATAAGGGTGAAAAGCTTTCTGTAGGCCAAGCGGCGAATAAATTTTCTGATCCTGATGAAGGGGCCAGGAAAGAATTATTTACCGCGTGGGAACAGGCTTGGGAGGAAAAGAGTGACCTTTTTGCCCGGACGCTGAACCACTTGGCTGGATTCCGTCTCAGTGTGAATGAAAAAAGGGGCTGGGATGATATTTTGAAAGAGCCTCTTGAAATAGGGAGGATGAAAAAAGAAACGCTCGAAAGCATGTGGAATGTCATTGCCGATCATAAGGAGCCGCTTGTGAGGTTTTTAAAAAGAAAAGCGGAGTTATTGGATCTGGATAAATTAAGTTGGGCGGATTTGGATGCACCGCTTGCTGTTACGGCACAGTCCAAAGTAATGGATTATCAAGAAGGTGCAGACTTCATCATACAGCAATTCTCGAAGTTCGGTTCTCAATTAGCAAGCTTCACCCAGAAAGCTTTTGAAGACAGCTGGATTGAAGCGGAGGACAGACCAGGTAAGAGACCAGGAGGTTTTTGCACCGGCTTTCCATTAAATAAGCAGTCAAGGATTTTCATGACGTATTCGGGCACCCCATCCAATGTATCGACATTGGCTCATGAATTGGGACATGCATTCCATTCTTATGCAATGAGGGATATCCATCCATTGAATCGGTCATATGCCATGAATGTGGCTGAAACAGCCTCTACCTTTGCTGAAATGGTCGTAGCGGATGCGGCTGTGAAGGAAGCGGCCAGTGAGGAAGAAAAGCTTGTGCTTTTAGAAGATAAAATTCAGCGTTCCGTGGCATTACTCATGAATATCCATGCCCGCTACTTATTCGAGACAAGGTTTTATGACGAGAGGAAACAAGGGTATGTCAGTGCCGAACGGTTGAATGAACTGATGGTAGATGCTCAAAAAGAAGCTTATGGCGATGCTTTAAGTGATTATAATCCAACGTTCTGGGCTTCAAAGCTCCATTTCTATATTACAGGTGTACCATTTTATAATTTTCCGTACACATTCGGTTACTTATTCTCATTAGGCATATACGCGAATGCCCTGAAAGAACCTGCAGGATTCGAAGAAAAATATATCGCTCTATTAAAGGATACAGGTTCCATGAAGGTCGAGGATCTGGCGGAGAAACATTTAGGCGTCGATTTGGAGACCCGGGATTTTTGGGAAGAAGCGGTCAATGCCTGTATGGAGGATGTTGAAGAATTCATGCGTTTGACCGACCCATTAGTCCGAAAAGCATAAGATGGGTTTTAGGCTGAATATGAACGAAAAAAGGCGGATGTCCGGTTTAGGACATCCGCTTTCTTATTTAAACTTTCTTCAGTTTAAATGGACTGACCATAAGTAATGATAATATAATCATGAGGGATAAGAAAAAGACCGGATGGAAATACGGGATGGCGAGATAACTTAAAGTGGCGATGCAGCCCGCAACCGTAATTGGCACTCCTGTAAAATATCCATTGCTTTCACTTATATTGAAGCGGGCGAGACGAAATGCGCCACAGCCAATATAGAAAACGGTGAAGAGTGTGCCGGGTGCTCCGAATTCTATCAATATTCCTTGGTATAATAATAGAGCTGGTGCGACGCCAAAAGATATGATGTCACACATGGAATCAAGCTGCTTACCCAATTCCGATTCAATGTTGAACTTCCGTGCAACCATACCGTCAAAGCGATCTGCAAGGGCAGCCAGGAAGATTAAAAGCAGGCTTAAATTCAATTGGCCGTGCATCACGGCAATTATTGCAAATCCACCAAGGGATAAATTCATTAAAGTAAGTATATTTGCTGTTTGTGCTTTCACTTTTTTAATGGTTTGATCGAGGGCGTGTAATAAAAACATCTTTTCACTCCTTTCAAATGAAACAAATTAAAACAAAATATATTAAACATAAGTATTTATTATATAATAATATTTTACTTAACACAATTTATGCAAGGGAATTTTAGAATAATTTTACAATTTGGAGTGGTTTTATTTGTTTCAGTCTTTATATCGCATTCTTATTGAACTGACGAATGGTCAGTATTCATCAGGATTATTAAAGCATTTTAGCCAATCTCGTTGGAGCAGGCCCTTAATTTTACTTTATGTAAAAACATTTAACCTTAATCAACAAGAATTTGGTAAGGAGTTAAAAGCTTATACCAATCTGCACGAACTATTTACAAGGCAGTTAAAGGCGGACGCCAGGCCAATTACGGCAGTTCCTTCCGCGGTGGCTTGTCCTGTTGACGGTGTTCTTGAGGATTCAGGGGAGATACGGGCTGATAAAAAGATCGTCGTTAAGGGAAAGATATATTCAATGGAGGAAATGCTCGGGGATGAACTTCGGTTGGAAAAGTACTTAGGCGGCAAATATCTCGTGTTATACTTAAGCCCGAGTCATTACCATAGGATCCATTCGCCAATCAAGGGTTCTGTAGTCAAACGCTGGACCCTTGGAAGGAAATCGTACCCCGTTAATAAATGGGGGATGAAATATGGAAAAGAGCCTTTATCAAAAAATTATCGGACAGTAACTGAATTGCAAAATGAAGCGGGAAGTTTGGCGATGGTGAAAGTCGGGGCCATGTTCATAAATTCGATCGTCATTACTGATGAATCTCAGGAATTGGAAAAAGGGCAGGAATTTTCTTATTTCAGCTTTGGTTCAACAGTGGTGCTTCTTTTTGAAAAAGGAAATTTTGAACTTGAAGGAAACATATCCATTCCCGCAGATGTCCGTGTAGGTGAAACGATCGGTTTCATGAGGGCCGTCTAACTTCAATTGAAAATAAGAGGCTGACAATTGATGTCAGCCTATGTATTCCATATTAAAATATTGATCGGATTTTATGCGTTAGGGATCTTCGATGAATTTCCGTTTCTATGAGGCGGATGAAATCGGTACTCAACTTTAAATTCTGTGCTTTAAAATAGGATTCAAGCAACAGGTCATCAGATAGTTTTTGCATCAGAACGCCATATACGGCTGCTCACCTCCAGTTGGGATTGCGAGGAATAATTTGGTATTTACTTGCATATATTGATAAGTCTTCCTTGATGTACCCCTACTGTATCAGAAATAAACGTGGAGAACAATCGTTCTGTTATCCACAGTTGAAAGTGGATAACCTGTGGTTAAGTTGTTTACAAGGTGAACGAAATGGTGCACATCAGTATGGAAAATGTTAGTAAAGTTATCCACAGGTTGAACAAATGAAATTTTTGTCGAAATCTTTTATGAATAATTAGTTCTTTGGTTATGGTCTGCCAGCAAATTTCCCATTATTTAATAAAAAATGCCTTTCCATATCTGAAAACATCCATTATGATGTTTCTTTACCGTCAGCCCTTCTTTCCTAATTTTTTTTGAAAGTGAGCTAAAAATTCGATATGATGGAAACGGTAAATTTTAATGAAAATATAGAGGTGTCAATATGCTTAAATTATTTTTGCCGAGTGAACATGTTAAAAGCATTTTTAATATAGATCCTCAAGAATTGAAAAAAAGAGGGATCAAGGGAGTCATTACCGATTTGGATAATACTCTCGTTGAATGGGACAGGCCAACTGCCACCCCCGATTTAATCAAATGGTTCGACAATTTGCGGGATCATGGGATTTTAGTGACGATCGTGTCCAATAATAATGAAAATCGAGTTCGAGCTTTTTCCGATCCGCTTCACATTCCGTTTATCTTCCAGGCCAGAAAACCGATGGTAAGAGCTTTCAATAAAGCCCGTAAGTCAATGGGATTGAAATTGGAAGAAACGGTGGTAATCGGCGATCAGCTATTGACGGATGTATTGGGAGGGAACAGAGGCGGGTTTCATACGATCTTAGTGCTCCCTGTAGCACAAACCGACGAATTCAGAACAAGGATCAATCGTTATTTTGAAAGAAAGATCATGGCGTTTTTTAAACGAAAAGGAATGATAGAATGGGAGGATCACAATTGAACAATCATCAAGAATTAGTGTGCATCGGCTGCGGTGTGAAGGTCCAGACTGAAGATCCGAAAGAGTTGGGCTATGCCCCTAAATCAGCCCTGGAAAAAGAAACGATCGTCTGTCAGCGCTGCTTTAAATTGAAACATTATAACGAAGTTCAGGATGTATCCTTAACAGACGATGACTTCTTGAAAATCTTGAATAAAGTAGGCGAAACCGACTCTTTAATCGTCAAAATCGTCGATATTTTTGATTTCAATGGAAGCTGGCTGCCTGGCCTTCATCGATTTGTAGGAAGAAATGATGTTCTTTTGATCGGAAATAAGGTCGATTTATTGCCTAAATCCGTAAAAACGAACAAGTTGATCAATTGGATGAAGCAATCGTCCAAGGAATTGGGTCTTAACCCGGTTGATGTCCTGCTTGTCAGTGCGGAAAAGGGAAAGCACATACTGGAAGCGGCTGATGCGATTGAGCGGTACCGCAAAGGTAAAGATGTCTATGTTGTGGGCTGTACGAATGTAGGTAAATCCACTTTCATCAACCGCCTTATAAAAGAATTGAGCGGTGAAGACGATATCATCACGACTTCCCACTTCCCTGGGACTACCTTGGATATGATCGAAATTCCTTTGGAAGATGAACAGGCATTGATCGATACACCAGGAATCATTAATCATCATCAAATGGCTCACTATGTGGACAAACGGGACTTCAAGGTGATCATGCCGAAAAAGGAAATCAAGCCGAGAGTTTACCAACTGAATGAAGGACAGACGCTATTTTTCGGAGGGTTGGCCCGACTGGACTATGTCTCAGGCGGAAGGCGTTCACTGACTTGCTACCTTTCGAATGAATTGAATATTCACCGTACGAAACTGGAAAATGCCGATGAATTGTATAAAAACCATGCCGGGGAATTATTGACGCCCCCACGGCCTGAACAAATCGAGGAGTTTCCGAAGCTGATTCCACATGAATTCTCCTTGAAAGATGGTAAAATGGATATTGTGTTTTCTGGTCTTGGCTGGGTGACGGTCAATGAGCCAGGAGCGAAAATCGTTGCACATGTTCCAAAGGGCGTCAATGTGATCGTTCGCAAATCATTAATCTAAATATAGGGGTCGTCTAGTCTATGAAAAAGATATATGGGGTAATGGGAGATCCAATTGCACATTCGATGTCACCGGACATTCATAATGATGCATTTGAAAAAGAAAATATAGAAGCGGTTTATCATCATTTTCATGTGACACCTGAGCGTTTGAACGATGCCGTAAAAGGCATGAAGGCCCTTGGTATAGAAGGGTTTAACATCACGATTCCTCATAAGACTTCAATCATCCCTTTCCTTGATGAAGTGGATGAACTGGCCCTTGCAATCGGGGCTGTAAACACGGTTGTTAACAAAAATGGTCGGTTTATAGGGTATAATACAGACGGAAATGGATTTTTCAAATCTTTATGCGATGAAATATCAGGTGACATCAAGGCTAAAAAAACGTTAGTGATCGGAGCGGGCGGTGCTGCGCGTGCGATTTATTTTACCCTCGTGAAAGAAGGGGTAAAGCAAGTTGATATTGCAAACCGGACAAAGGAAAGGGCGGCCCAGCTTGTTTCTGATTGCCCATATGATAAAGTATCGAAGGCACTCTCGATTATCGAAGCGGAAGAAAGCTTATCACAATATGATTTAATCATCCAAACGACTTCTTCTGGAATGAGTCCTGAATTGGATCATTCACCGTTAAAGGTCGACCAGCTTAAAACCGGTGCCATTGTCAGTGATATCATTTATAACCCTCTGCAAACCAAGCTGCTGCGTGAAGCGGGGGAAAAAGGGGCGGAAACACAAAATGGGCTAGGGATGTTCATCAACCAGGCCGCGCTCGCTTTTGAGATATGGACAGGCATTATGCCGGATACAGCAAGAATGACAGATATTGTCTTGAACAAACTAGGAGGTAACACATGTTAACAGGTAAACAGAAAAGATTTTTACGATCAAAGGCCCACCACCTCAATCCAATTTTTCAAGTTGGTAAAGGCGGCGTCAATGATAATCTCATCAAGCAAATTGGTGAGGCGCTTGAAGTACGTGAATTAATCAAGGTCAGCATCCTGCAAAACTGTGAAGAGGACCGTGATGATGTGGGTCTTTCTTTATCAAAGGGTGCACGGGCGGAATTGGTTCAGATTATCGGCAACACAATTGTGCTGTATAAAGAATCAAAAGAAAACAAACAACTTAAATTACCTTAAGGAACCTATCTATGAAAAAAATTGGAATTCTTGGCGGTACATTCAATCCTCCGCATATCGGGCATTTGATTATAGCGAATGAAGTGCTTGATGCCCTTGAGTTAGATGAAATCAGGTTCATGCCAAATCACGTTCCTCCACATAAGGAAAAATCGGAGGAAGTAACCGATATGGACAGGCTGGCTATGTTGGAAAACGCGATAGCCGGAAACCCATCTTTTTATATTGAGGGTATTGAAATAGAAAGAAAAGGCACATCTTATACGTATGACACGATAAAATTGCTGAAAGAGCTTGAGCCAACCAATGAGTTCTATTTCATAATTGGCGCAGATATGATTGAGTACTTACCGAATTGGCACCGTATCGACGAGCTGGTGCATATGGTCAATTTCGTCGGGGTGAAGCGCCCTGGATATGATGAAAAGACCGTATACCCAATAACGATGGTGAAAGTCCCCCAGATGTTCATTTCGTCTTCCATGATAAGAAGGAAGTTAAGAACGGGGAAAACCGTGAAATATTTAATAGCAGATCCAGTGGTGAAGTATATTAAAGGGAATGGTTTATATGAATCGTGAGGAAGCATTGGCACTGGTCAAAGAACAAATCACTGAGCGCAGGTACATTCATACCTTGGGTGTGGTCGAGTCAGCGGTTGAACTTGCTGAACGGTATGGTGCCGACGTCAAAAAAGCGGAACTGGCAGCCATTTTCCATGATTATGCAAAATTCCGTCCAAAAGAGGAAATGGAGCAAATTATAATCGCTGAAAAAATGGACCCGGCGTTACTTGAATACAATATGGAGCTATGGCACGCTCCTGTCGGGGCTTATCTGGTGAAAAAGGAAGCTGGCATTCAGGACGCTGAAATCTTGGATGCGATTGCCTATCACACGTCTGGCAGGGTTGGCATGAGCCTTTTGGATAAAGTCGTATACCTTGCCGACTATATTGAGCCGGGACGTTCTTTTCCCGGTGTCGACGAAGTCAGGCAGACAGCAAAGCAAAATTTGGATCATGCTGTCATCCAGGCGTTAAGGAATACAGTTGTTTTTTTAATGAAAAGAAATCAGGCAATTTACCCTGACACATTTAAGACATATAATGACTTGATCATGAATTTGAAGGAGAAGATGTAATGACTGAACGTGAACTTCTTGTAATTGCAGCAAAAGCGGCGGATGATAAAAGAGCGGAGGATATCGTGGCATTGAACATGCAAGGTATTTCCCTTGTAGCGGATTACTTTTTGATCTGCCACGGTAATTCTGAAAAACAAGTACAAGCAATAGCTCGTGAAATGAAGAGCAAAGCTGATGAATCAGGAATCAATGTAAAACGTCTTGAAGGTTTTGACGAGGCGAAATGGGTGCTTGTGGATCTTGGCGATGTAGTGGCCCATATTTTCCATAAAGATGAAAGAAACTACTATAATCTTGAACGTTTATGGGGAGATGCACCTTTTGAAGATCTAGAGAGTGAACTGACTACATGACTTATGAACGCTTTGCCTATGTATACGATGAATTGATGAAGGACGCACCTTATGAAAAATGGCTGATGATCCTTACGGCGAAGCTGGAACAGTATGGAATTGGTGGAAGGAAAGTCCTGGATTTAGCGTGTGGAACCGGGGAAATGACCGTTGAATTGGCGCAACACGGATTTGAAGTCACCGGCGTGGATTTATCTGATGAAATGCTTCTTGTTGCCAATGAAAAGGCGGTTAAGCTTGGATTATCTATTCCGCTTTTCCAGCAGAATATGGCAGAACTCGAGGGACTTGGCCAATTTGATTGTGTCACGATTTATTGTGATTCGCTGAACTACCTTCGCGATGAGGAGGATATAGTCAAGACGTTCAGCCGGGTTCATGAGCATTTGAAGGATGGCGGATTATTCTTGTTTGATATCCATTCCATTTATAAAATGGAAGAAATCTTTGGCGATAATACGTTTGCTGTCAACGGTGAAGAAGTATCCTATATATGGGACTGCTTCCCGGGTGAAGAACCATACAGTGTTGAGCATGATTTAAGTTTTTTCGTAAGGGACGATGAAAGCGGACTGTATGACCGTTTTGATGAGTTGCATTATCAACGGACCTATCCGGTTGAACAATATAAAAAGTGGTTGGAGCAAGCAGGTTTTACGGTTTCTGAAATTCTGGCGGATCTTGAAGAAGCACCGCTTGTAACGGAAACCGAAAGAATCTTGTTTGTAGCCAGTAAATAATAAAGAGGTAAGAATCCCCGTTCGTACATCATCCTGTACGAGCGGGGGTCTGACCTCTTCTTTTTTTATTTTAAGAAGGAATTGAGATATAAATTACGAATATTAATAAGGATGGCCGAACTGCTTTTCAACTTCGTGAAGGTCCTCTGCAAATTTTTCGTGTGTCGCTTGAAAAAGATGATGGAACATTTCCCCTGTTTCAGCTTCTAAAACCTTGATCCCCTCACCCGTTATTCCACCCTTTACACAAACCTTTTCCTGCAAGGTCGGCAATGTATAAACCCCTTTACCAAGCAATTCCCCTAAGCCAACCAGCATATTCTCAGTCAAAGTCGTAGCCGTTTCTTTATCTATCTTCGTCGTTTGGCAGGCCGCATCAATAAAAGCTTGTGCTAAATAGCTGAAGAAGGCAGGTCCGCAGCTGACGATATCGGAAGCTACCCGGGTGATATCATTTTCAATGATGACCGGTGCCGATATGGCAGAGGCCAAATCATATAAAGCTGATACTTTCTCCTTGCTGCAGCTCTTGCTGAAACTCAGTAACGATACCCCTGAACCGACACGGTTCGTTATGCTCGGTATAAAACGGGCACAGGGGGCATTCACTGCCGATTCAAGCTGGGAGACTGAAAGTGGGCTTGTGATGGAAATGACCAGCTGATCCCTTTTTATATGATGTTTGATGCCTTGTAATAGGCTGTTAATTTGTAATGGTTTTACACAGAGAAAGATAAAGTCGGCTTGTTGGGCGATTTCGGCTGCTGTTTCCGCAACCTTGATGCCAGGGTGTTTATCTTTCAGCACCAATGCCTTGGAAAGCGTGCGATTTGTAATGACTAGATCTGCCGGATTCAATATTTTTGCCTCCAGCCATGCCTCGATTAAAATGGTCCCCATATTTCCGGTTCCGATAACACCGATTTTCTTCAATTCCGATCAACTCCTCTCACTTAAAGCGATTGATTCTCCTAAAAACACTATGTATTTTTAATCTGTCCTATGACAATGTATCGTGCGAAATCCAATAAGGAGGCAAAGAAAATGGATGAAATTTTAAAAAGGAAAATGACCAAGATTACCGTTGCGGTGGCATTTGTTGCAGCGGGCATTTACTTTTTTTTGCAACAAGGGGCAGATTCGGCGGATACGGAAGATATATTTTCCATTTCTGAAAAGGAAGCTGAAATCGAACAAAGTGAAAATGAAACGGCTGCCGAACCTGTAATCATTAAAGTGGACGTTAAAGGAGCGGTCAAGTCCCCAGGCATTTTTACTGCACAGGCAGGTGAACGGGTGATTGATTTAATTTCGGCTGCAGGCAGCTTTACGGACAAGGCCGATAAAAATAAAGTGAATTTTGCCCAAATCGTCGAAGACCAAATGGTCATTTATGTTCCGGAAATAGGTGAAGAAGTCACGGGGGACTTGGAGAATATACAAGTCGGATCGTCTGGTGATGCCGCCACTAAGGGGGCGTCAGGAGGACTGGTGAACTTGAATACAGCTACACAGGAAGATTTGGAAACCTTGACGGGTATTGGACCATCCAAAGCGAATGCGATCCTGGAATACAGGGAAACGGTTGGGAAATTCAATGAGGTCGATGAATTGAAGAAGGTAACGGGAATCGGAGATAAAACGTTTGAAAGGTTACGGGATTCCATTTCGGTGAAATGAATGATTGAATATGCTACACAAATGGACAGGAAGAGGGTAAAATTGAAGAAAATCATTCTAGTGGTAAGGGGATACAACATGAACAGAATTAGTTGGGATCAATATTTCATGGCGCAAAGCCATTTATTAGCCTTAAGAAGCACATGTACACGCCTCACTGTAGGGGCAACCATCGTAAGGGACAACAGAATCATTGCGGGGGGATATAATGGGTCCATTGCGGGAGGGACGCATTGTATTGATGACGGCTGTTATGTAATTGATAATCATTGTGTCAGAACGATACATGCAGAAATGAATGCACTTTTACAATGTGCCAAATTTGGGGTGCCTACTGATGGGGCGGAAATATATGTGACGCATTTTCCGTGTCTTCAGTGCTGTAAATCACTCATCCAAGCTGGCATCAAGGCTGTTTATTATGCGGAAGATTACAAAAATCATCCATATGCCCTGGAATTATTTAAACAGGCTGGTGTCAAGACCGAGAAGGTTGAAGCAAAAGGGGCCATCGATGTTAATGGAAAACAAAAAAAGGACTTTGTATTCTCATTGTTAGCTCAACTTGAACGAACAGGCATGGGAAAAGAAGCTGTATCGGAGCTGGAAAAGCAGGCCAATCAGATATTTGAAAATTAAATAGGACGGGGGGCAGGCATGGCTCGACACCTTATCTTATTAGCCGTTTCGGCCACATTTGGTGTTACGGCCCATTCTTTTTTTAATGTAAGGCTGCTGATCATCATCCTTATTTTTCTCTGTTTACTTTACTTTTTGGTGGGATTAAGTGTGAAGGCCCTTAGTTTTCATTTGGTTATCATGGGGATGTTTTTAGGGGCCGCCTCCTTCACCGATCACCGCAACAAAACTGCCTATCATGGAACGGAAAGCCAATTTATCATTACATTTACGGATCAACCGAATATAGATGGAAATTCTTTAAAAGGATTCGTTTCCAGTGAGAAAGGCGAACGGTTAGTGCTTCGTTATAAAATCACCACTGAACTGGAACAGGAAAAGCTGGGTCGGTTTCTGCGGATCGGTTTATCATGTCCGGCCGAAGGGACATTGCAAATTCCCGACAAAAACAGAAATGAAAACAGTTTCGATTATCAGCGTTATCTTTTGCGTCAAGGCACCCATTGGATTTTCAAAGCGGATTCCATTTCATTTCAGGAATGTAAAATCGTTGGAAATCCGATTCTGGTTTCGATACGTAATTTGCGCCTAGAGGGGATTACGTATATTAGAGAACACTTTCCAGAAGAATCGAGCGGTTTTGTCACTGCCCTCATATTCGGCGACCAGACATATATAGATGAAGGCGACCTTACTAATTATCAGCGGCTCGGTCTGGTTCATTTACTGGCTATTTCCGGTCTTCATGTCAGTTTTTTAACGGGGCTGTTATTTTACTTCGGCATCAGGGTGGGGATTACACGGGAAAGAATGATGATGGCAATCTTAATCTTCCTTCCGGTTTACATGTTACTTTCAGGTGCCAGTCCATCAGTGGTGAGATCCTGTTTAATGGCTATGCTTTTCTTTCTACTTCTGCTATTCAAGAAGCGGATCTCGGCGGGTGCCGCAATCGGATCGGCTTATATGGCACTTTTGTTTTTTCGGCCTAATATGCTCTATGATATAGGTTTTCAGCTTTCATTCGCGGTCACTTTCTCCATTATCATGTCTTCAAGCATTTTCTTGCAATACCCGAAGAAAACAACGCAGCTATTCATCGTCAGTTCCATCTGCCAATTGGCAGCCCTTCCGATTTTGCTTTTTCACTTTTATGAAGCATCCATTCTTGGTGTGTTTCTGAACGTATTGTATGTTCCGCTTTATTCCATCATATTGCTGCCATTTTCACTGATTTCCCTCTTCATTCATCTATTACTGCCTTCCTTGGGGCAACCCCTCATCTCATTATTGAATTATACCTTCATACTCTGCAATAAAGCTGCGGATGGTGCATCGGATTTGCCGCTTGCCTCCATTCCGTTTGGAAAACCACCTTTCATCATGATGTTATTACTTGTTATTTCACTTTTAGGATTATACCTGACTTGGGAAGTATCCTTTGAAAAAAGTAAAATATGGTGCGTAATAATAATTGTCCTTTTACTTTTGCAATATAACTTACAAAGGTTCTCCCCTTTTGGTGAAGTGCAGATCATCGACGTTGGGCAAGGTGACTCCATTTTAATTATCCTGCCTTTCAATCGCGGTAACTATTTGATTGATACGGGAGGGCAAATTACATTTCCAATCGACATGTGGGCAAAAAAGCGAAAGAAGTTCAACACCGCGGATGATATTATAATTCCATTATTGAAAAGTAAGGGAATCCACCAATTGGACAAGCTGATTTTAACTCATCCGGACGCAGATCATATGGGAAGTGCAAAAGAATTAATAGAAAATTTTAAAGTTGGGGAGATCATCATTGGAGGCTGGAGTGAAGAGCAATACAGGGATATGGATTTTGTGACTGTGGCAATAGATAAACAAATGAAAATGACTGTCCTGAAAAGGGGGGACCATTGGGTGGCGGGAGGAGCGCCGTTTGCTGTGCTAAGTCCATATGAGAAAGAAGAAAATAAGAATGATTCATCCATAGTTCTATTCACGGAGCTTGGGGGATTGTCATGGTTATTGACCGGCGATATGGGAGAAGAAGGGGAAAGTGAACTTTTGAGAGCATTTCCGCAGTTGCAGGCGGATATCTTGAAGGTCGGTCACCATGGCAGTAAAACTTCTTCTTCCACGCCCTTCCTTGAACAGCTGCAGCCGAAAGCGGCGCTTATTTCAGTTGGAAAAGATAATGGCTACGGTCACCCTCATCGAGACGTAATTGGGAATCTGGAGAGAAATGGCATAAAGGTGTTCAGGACCGACGAGGATGGTTCTATTATTTACAAGTATTACAAAAGCAGTGGAACCTTTCGGAAGACTCTCCCATAGTATGTAGAAAATCAAAAAGAAAGAGACTGCAGTAGCAGCCTCCATCAGGAAAAATAAGTGCATGTAGTAAATGAAATCAGGATCCGACAGCTTTAATGACGACAGCTATGGTGAACATGGCAGCGAAAAATACAAAAGAACCGATGAATCCCATAGCGGAATCAGCGACGTCATCTGTCTTTGATTGAACATTCTTTTCGAATTCGTTCATTGTTTACCCCTCCTATTTCTGCTAATAGTATAAAACATTACCAAAAAAAAATCTACAGGCTTCATTCCTTCATTTCCTTTACTGACAAGAGTTGTCACAAATAGTTTGGGGTTTTGAGGTCAAAATAACAGTACAAACAAAGCAAGCGAAAAAGAAAAGCTCAATTTTTGTTCTACATGAATACTCTACCCGCTTTCAAGGGAGATTACCCGGGCCTTTCTTGAAAGTGTTCATATAGATCCGGAATTAGCCCTTTTATAGGGCTAGTTCCCTTTATAGCTTGTCAAATGGTCCATCCACCTATACCATTAGAGAAGAATACATAGTAAAGAGGCGGATTCTATTGGTATTAGATGTTTGGAAAAGTATAAAAAAAGGGCAATTCGCGCCGGTATACTTGTTATATGGGTCGGAAGCCTATCTAATTAATGAAACGAAGCAGCTATTGATCGAGAATGTCCTTCACGAGGATGAGATGGATTTTAACTTTTCTCAATTTGATTTAGAAGAGACGCCTATTGAAACTGCACTTGAAGATGTTGAAACCCTCCCGTTTATTGGGGAAAGGCGCCTTGTTTTCATGCAAAACCCATTTTTTTTGACAGCTGAAAAAACGAAATCAAGAGTTGAACATAATGTGAAAAGACTGGAAGCGTATTTAGCTGACCCGGTTCCTTATTCTATTGTCGTATTGACCGCACCTTATGAGAAACTGGATGAACGGAAAAAAATCACCAAGGAACTGAAGCGTAAGGCGGTTCTTGTTGAAGCGAAGAAGCTTGGTGATCATGAGTTAAAAGGATGGGTGAAGGAGAGGGTCGAAGCTTCTTCAGTCCAAATAGATGAGCAGGCTACAGAGCTTTTACTTGAACTTGCAGGAACGAATCTGATGATGCTTACGAATGAATTGGATAAAATGGTGCTTTATGCAGAAGCTGATAAACACATTACGGTCGAGGTAGTGGAAAAGCTGGTTGCTAAATCCCTTGAACAGAATATCTTTACGCTTGTCGATCATGTGTTACAGCGGAAGATGGAGAGTGCGATGACGATACTGCACGATCTACTCAGGCAGAATGAAGAGCCAATCAAAATCTTGAGCGTCATGGCGGGGCAGGTAAGGCTCATGTATCAAGTGAAGGAGCTTTCCCGCCAGGGCTATAGCCAGCAAAAAATTGCAGGTCAATTGAAGGTACACCCTTACAGGGTAAAGCTGGCACTTGAAAAGACGGGGAGATTCCAGGAACGCGAGCTGTTGAGTATCATTAACGACTTAGCGGAAGCGGATTATAAAATGAAGACCGGCCAAGCCGATAAGGCAATCACGCTTGAGCTGCTGCTTTTAAAAATTAGATGATAAAAAGGTGGCAGATATCCTGTCACCTTTTTTATGCAAAAAACGGCACAAAAAAAACGATCCGGTTGGATCGTTTAATTTTTTGTCATTATGCGTTAAGAGCGTTAAGTCTTTTCGCTAAACGAGATTTTTTACGGGCTGCCGCATTTTTATGGATTAATCCTTTAGATGCAGCTTTGTCTAATTTCACAGCAGCTGTTAAAAGAGCTTCTTTAGCAGCTTCAACGTTTTCACCAGCTAATGCAACTTCAGCGTTTTTCACTGTAGTACGCATAGTTGATCTAACAGTAATGTTATGAACGCGTTTTTTGTCGTTGATTTTTACACGTTTAATAGCAGATTTAATGTTTGGCATTCCGTTCACCTCCTACAAAGAAATCGAGATTATATGAACTCGACTTTTCAAATCCATATCAAATAGCACAAGTGATATTCTATCAGACTGCCCATAAATATGCAATACTTCAGATTGAGAATCGAAAAGGAATTATAATTTCGGGAATAAATTCATCTCGTCATCACTCATTGTACCAAAAAAATGAATAATAAAAAAGCAAAAACGACAGAATGTTTAAGAGAGACTATTGAAAATACTAGATTAGATTCAATTCAAACATCAGGAGGCCGTTATGGAAAATAATTTGGACCTTAGTGAATACGGAATTCGTACAGATTTGGCGATTGAAGCAAAGGAAATTGCCCTTGAACATAAAGGTGTTGTAGAGGAAGTGGATGTATCCCGTATCGAAGGGGTCATTATTAAAGAAAAAGATGTGGATGATCTGAAGGTATCCTTAGTCGAGGTCACGGCTGAGGGTGAAAAAGAAATCGGGAAGAAGCAGGGCAGCTATTTGACCATCGAAGTGCAGGGGATCCGCCAGCAGGATACGGATACGCAGCAACGGGTGGAAAAGGTGTTCGCCAACGAACTGGCTTCCTTTTTGAAACGGAATAAAATCACCAAAGAAAGCAGTTGTTTGGTTGTCGGTCTTGGTAATTGGAATGTTACTCCCGATGCTCTTGGGCCTGCAGTCGTTGAGAACCTTGTGGTCACAAGACATTTGTTCGAATTGCAGCCGGAGTCCGTCAAGGAAGGCTATCGGCCGGTAAGTGCGATTTCCCCCGGGGTGATGGGGATTACGGGAATCGAGACGAGTGACATCATAAAAGGAGTCATCGAAAAAAGTAATCCTGATTTCCTGATCGTCGTAGACGCATTGGCTGCCCGTTCGATCGATCGAGTGAATTCGACGATTCAAATAACGGATACAGGCATCCATCCTGGCTCTGGTGTTGGGAATAAACGAAAAGAATTGAGCCAGGCTACATTGGGTGTTCCTGTTATAGCGATTGGTATACCTACCGTCGTGGATGCCGTATCAATTGCCAGCGATACGATAGATTATATTTTGAAGCACTTTGGCAAGGAACTGAATGAAGGGGACAGACCATCACGTTCGCTGGCGCCCGCTGGATTCAGTTTTGGAAAGCGCACAAAGCTGACAGAAGAGGATATGCCAGGTGAAAAGGAGCGCCAAACCTTCTTGGGAATGATAGGTGTCCTCCCTGATGAAGAGAAACGGAAATTGATTTATGAGGTACTGTCACCGCTTGGTCAAAATTTAATGGTTACACCGAAAGAAGTCGATGTTTTCATTGAGGATATGGCCAATTTAATAGCCAATGGGTTAAATGCAGCCTTGCATCATTCAATAAATCAAGATAATACCGGCTACTACACCCGTTAAATCATTTTTAGTGCCCAAAAATGGTGTTCTACCCTTTCTAGCAAAGTCATAGGTATTAATAGACAAGCTATAGAGAGGGTGGAAGGATGAAAAGAAGAAATTCCCCAGGAATCATAACAGCCGTTCACGGATCAACAATAATAAAAACTTTTCTAGGTATTCTCGCCTTGCTTCTTTTTGTTTTTTCAGTCAGTGGGGTCATGACTTCCCTAAGACCGGAGTATCGGATATCTTCTAATTCCGTACATACTGTAGCCAACCAATTCTCGGGGAAAATGCTGTTCTCGATGCTGGCCAATGAAAACCATTATCTTTTTAATGCCCTGCCGGAAGGTAAGCAGGAATCGATGATCACGAATCAATTGATAAAAGTTTCGACCAACATTTCGCTGGAGGACCCGCGGAGCTTACTTGGCAGGGAACTTCCTGGCTTTTCGATTTTTGATAATGAGATCCTCGTTGCCGGGGAAGGAACGAATTATACGAATATGCCATACGAATCCTCGCCGCCAGTGGACGTCCTGAATGAAGAAAGGGATGCATCCCTGCAAAACCTGGATGAGATTGAAGAACCGGAAAAAGGAGTGGCCGATCAGCCGAAACAAACGACAAATGGACGGAAAGTGGTCGAGATATACCATAGCCATAACCGGGAGTCATATCTTCCATATTTAAAAGGAGTGACTAACCCGGATCTAGCCTATCATTCGAAAATCAATATTACGAAACTCGGGGAACGGATGGTTGAAGATATGGCTGATAAGGGGATAGGCTCCTCGCTCGATAAAACGGATATCATGGGAAATCTGAATAATAAAGGATTGAATTATGCCAGATCCTATCAAGAATCACGAAAATCCGTCCAGACGGCATTGGCCAATAACAAAGATTTAGAATATATCATTGATATCCATCGTGATTCAAAACGAAAAAAACATACGACCATTAACATTAACGGTAAAGATTATGCCAAGATTGCCTTCGTTGTTGGGGGCAATAACCCGAACTTCGAAAAAAATGCAGCGCTTGCCAATAAGCTTCATAAAGCTTTGGAGAAAAAATACCCTGGCATTTCACGAGGGGTTATGAAACAAGGCGGAGCGGGACATAATGGAGTATACAATCAGGATTTGTCAGGCAATGCCATGCTCTTGGAAATTGGCGGCGTTGATAATACTTTCGAGGAAATGTACTTGACCGTTGATGCCTTTACCGAGGTTTTCAGTGAATTTTACTGGGATGCCAAAGCAGTGGATAACCCGACCGGGGATTCGGAAGCGCAGTAATTTGAAAGGAGTTCTCTTATCATGGTTCGATTTTGGTTGAAATGTACAGGGATTGTGCTCGTATTATTTTTAGGTGTTCTAATCGGGATGCAGCAAGCGAACGACGGGATGAAAAAAATGAAGGGGTATGAAGATCCCTCTTTGAATAGTGCATTCATTATTAACCAATCGGACCAAGGGGAGATGGAAGCGGATATCCTTGGCGAAAAAGTAACCAGTCATGATTTGGAGACGAAAAAAGAAAAGCTTGAAGAAATGAAGGCCTTCAACTTTTTCTCATCGATCGGCAAAACGCTTGGAGAGACCATATCAGGGGCCTTTCAAGCACTTATTGATATGATTTAGGTATGAAGTAAGTTGAGTGTGCCCTGCCAAAAGGCTGCATCCGAATCCGGAATGCAGCCTTTTTTTATCCGATGCCCTGCAATGAGGCTTCTTTTGTAACTATTCTGTTGAATCTTGCATTTTCTATTGATATAATAAAAAATAGTGTATTGTGTCGACAAGTGGGAGTGAACGTCATGAATAGAGAAGAAAAATTAAAAAGACAATCAAAAATTCGTAACTTTTCCATCATCGCTCATATTGATCATGGTAAATCTACATTGGCGGATCGTATCATTGAAAAAACGAACGCCATGACTCAGCGTGAAATGAAGAGTCAGCTGTTGGATTCCATGGATTTAGAGCGTGAGCGTGGAATTACGATTAAATTGAATGCGATTCAATTGAAATATAACGCGAAAGATGGAGAAGAATATATCTTCCATCTTATTGATACACCGGGACATGTCGATTTTACGTATGAAGTGTCACGAAGCCTTGCAGCTTGTGAAGGAGCTGTCCTTGTTGTCGATGCGGCACAGGGTATTGAGGCCCAAACGCTTGCAAACGTTTATTTAGCATTGGACAACAATCTGGAAATCATTCCGGTCATCAATAAAATCGATTTGCCGAGTGCAGATCCGGAACGTGTGCGTGGAGAAATCGAGGAAGTGATCGGGTTGGATGCTTCCGATGCAGTCTTGGCTTCTGCTAAGGCGGGAATCGGAATCGAGGAGATTCTGGAACAGGTCGTTGAATTGGTTCCAGCTCCACAAGGTGATCCGGATGCTCCTTTCAAGGCGCTTATTTTCGATTCACTATTTGATGCGTACCGAGGTGTAGTTGCCTATATCCGTGTTGTTGAGGGTTCCATTAAAGTGGGCGATAAAATCAAAATGATGTCCACTGGCAAGGAATTCGATGTTACCGAATTGGGTGTCTTCAACCCTAAAACCCAGCTGTTGGATGAACTGAACGTAGGTGATGTAGGTTTCCTTACGGCAGCCATTAAAAACGTTGGTGATACGACTGTTGGTGACACGATTACAAGTGCCGTGAACAGTGCGACAGAACCATTGCCGGGTTACCGGAAGATGAACCCGATGGTATATTGCGGCCTATACCCAATTGACGCATCGAAATTCAATGATTTAAGGGATGCATTGGAGAAATTGGAATTGAACGATTCAGCGCTGCAGTTCGAGGCGGAATCATCGCAAGCATTGGGCTTCGGTTTCCGTTGCGGATTCCTTGGACTCCTTCATATGGAAATTATCCAGGAACGGATTGAACGTGAATTCAAAATCGACCTGATCACCACTGCACCGAGTGTTATTTATGATGTGGTCCAAACGGACGGAACGGTCCTGAAAGTGGATAACCCGTCTAATATGCCTGATGCTCAAAAGATCGAACGGGTCGAGGAGCCATATGTCAAAGCGACGATGATGGCGCCGACGGAGTTTGTCGGGGCGATCATGGAAATTTGTCAAAATAAACGCGGAAACTTCATTGATATGGAATATATCGATGAGACCCGTGTAAGCATTCACTACGAAATACCATTATCGGAAATCGTGTATGATTTCTTCGATCAATTGAAATCCAATACAAGAGGCTATGCTTCATTCGATTATGAGCTGATCGGCTATAAACCGTCCAAGCTTGTGAAAATGGATATCTTGCTGAATGCTGAAACTGTCGATGCTTTAAGTTTCATCGTTCATAAGGACTTTGCTTATGAGCGCGGTAAAGTCATCGTTGAAAAATTGAAGAAATTGATTCCAAGACAACAATTTGAAGTGCCGATCCAAGCAGCAATCGGGCAAAAAATCATCGCCCGTTCCTCAATTAGTGCAATGCGCAAAAACGTATTGGCTAAATGTTACGGTGGCGATATTTCCCGTAAACGTAAGTTGCTCGAAAAACAGAAAGAAGGTAAAAAGCGGATGAAACAGGTAGGTTCCGTTGAAGTGCCGCAAGAAGCTTTCATGGCTGTTTTGAAAATGGATGATACGACACCAAAGAAATAAATAAAATAAACGATAGATAGTAAAAAGAGGGTAGAGGAAATCTAGCCTCTTTTTCTATCGACTCATTCGATTAAAAGGTTGTGAACACAATGATTAAAAGCGCCTACCTCCATATACCATTTTGTGAACATATTTGTCACTATTGTGATTTCAATAAAGTATTTTTGCAGGGACAGCCGGTCGAAGAATATTTACAGATGATGAAAAGGGAAATGGTGATGCAGCTTTCCAAATACCCGACTGCCGGTTTGGATACGGTTTTCGTCGGTGGAGGGACACCGACCTCTCTTGATGAAAAGCAGCTTGCATTCTTATGTGAAGCGATCAATGAAACCCTGCCCTTTGATCCCAAAAAGGCTGAATATACATTCGAAGCCAATCCAGGGGACCTTTCGAGGGAAAAACTTAAGATACTTTATGACTCAGGGGTCAATAGACTTAGCTTTGGAGTGCAAAGCTTCAATGATGAATTGTTAAAACGAATCGGCCGGACTCACCGGGCTCTAGAAGTATATGAAACGATTCATTTGGCTCAAGAGGTTGGCTTTACGAATATCAGCATCGACCTGATATATGGATTGCCGGGCCAAACGATGGAAGATTTCAAGGATACGCTGGATAAAGCGATTGCCCTTCAATTGCCGCACTATTCCAGCTACTCATTGATCGTTGAGCCGAAGACTGTTTTTTATAACCAGATGCGAAGGGGTAAATTGAACCTGCCGCCTCAGGAGCTCGAGGCTTCGATGTATGAGAAACTGATGGAAGAGATGGAGAAGCATGGTCTGCATCAATATGAAATCAGTAATTTTGCCCGAACTGGGTTTGAAAGCAGGCACAACCTGACATATTGGGATAATGTGGAGTATTATGGGATTGGTGCCGGTGCACATGGCTATACTGGAGGTAAAAGGGTTGCCAATCATGGACCTGTGAAGAAATATATCACGCCATTGCTGGCGAACGAGCTGCCTGTATTGGAAGAGCACCCAGTACCGCTTCATGAACGGATGGAAGAGGAGATGTTTTTGGGGCTCCGGAAAACGGAAGGAGTTTCCTTGGAAATCTTCAAGAATAAATTTTTTGTTGAAATGACCGAGATTTTCAGGAAACCGCTCGAAGAAGGATCGGCAAAGGGTCTGCTTAAGGTGGAAGGCGGGTTCGTGCGCTTGACTGAGCAGGGCAAACTGCTTGGAAATGAAGTGTTCCAATCATTTTTGGGCGTTATTGATTCCGACTGAAGGAAACTCAAGTTATTTTAACGGTGAATTAGCGGTTTTCATTGTTGACATCATAAGCTTCATTTGATAATTTATTAGTATATTAGCACTCGATGAGACAGAGTGCTAACAGAGGTGATCATACATGCTAACTGATCGTCAATTATTGATTCTACAAGTGATAATCGAGGATTTCATCCATTCTGCCCAGCCAGTCGGGTCACGAAGCTTGTCGAAGAAAGATGAAATTACGTTCAGCTCTGCCACAATTCGCAACGAAATGTCCGATCTTGAAGAAATGGGATTTTTAGAAAAAACCCATACCTCTTCCGGTAGGATCCCTTCTGAAAAAGGGTATAGATATTATGTGGATCATTTACTTTCTCCTCAAGCTCCGAAAAAGAATGAAGTGAAGATATTAAAATCCGTTTTTGTAGAACGAATTTATGAATTGGAAAAGATCGTACAGAAGTCAGCGAAAATACTTTCGGAACTGACGAATTATACGGCGATTGTACTGGGGCCAAAAGTGAATGAGCATAAGCTGAAAAAAATCCAGATCATTCCTTTAAGTCCTGAAACGGCAATAGCCATCATCATTACAGATACAGGTCATGTGGAAAATCGAATGATTTCCTTACCGCCTTCTTTTGATATAAACGAAATCGAGAAGATGGTGAACATATTGAATTCCCGTTTGGTCGATGTTCCGCTAGTTGATCTAAAGGATAAGATCTATAAGGAAGTGGCAGTTCTATTGAGCCGCCACATTCATAACTATGGATCGATGGTCTCGACCCTTGCGGAGACCCTGACGGACACAAAGCCCGAAAAAATATTTTTTGGCGGGAAAACGAATATGCTGAGGCAGCCGGAGTTCCATGATATTGCTAAAGTAAGTACGCTTTTATCGATGATTGAGCAGGAACAGGGATTTTATGAACTAATTACTCAAAATCCATCGGGCATCCACGTCAAGATCGGCCGTGAAAATCAAAACACAGTGCTCGATGACTGCAGTTTGATTACGGCGACCTACTCAATCGGGCAGGAGCAAGTTGGCACATTGGCCATATTGGGTCCAACGAGAATGGAATATTCGAGAGTGATCAGTTTGCTTTCGTTCTTCTCGAAAGATTTAACGGCCCTGATGACAAAACTGTATCAAAAATAGTAGCAAAGGTAATATTGTTAAGGTGGCGGAGAAGCATATTCCGCGGCCTGGCATATTACTTTAGCATAAATTGTATAACCCTTTTAGGGAGGTGAGATTGTGACAGAAAATAAAAACGAAGAACAAACATTGGAAAATGAAACAATCGAGGAAAGTTCTGCAGAAGCAGTTTTCGCTGAAGAAGAAATTCCAGCGGAAGAAAACCAAGGTCCGGTTGAAAAAGATGAACTTCAATTGGCTCATGAAAAGATTGCTGAACTTGAGGCGAAAATCGAGGAAATGGATAACCGTTATCTTCGTCTGCAGGCCGATTTTGATAATTCAAGACGCCGTGCCAAGCTTGATATGGAGGCGGCTCAAAAATATAGAGTTCAAAGCATTGCTAGTGATTTAGTGGAGGCTCTTGATAATTTTGAAAGAGCTACAAAAATCGAAGCGGAAAATGAACAGACGAAATCCTTGCTATCAGGCATGGAAATGGTCTATAAAGCGATTACTGATGCATTGTCTAAAGAAGGCATCGAACCGATCAGTTCGGTTGGCGAAGAGTTCGATCCGCGTTTGCATCAAGCGGTCATGCAAGTTCAGGATGAAAACTTCGGTTCGAACATCGTCGTCGAGGAATTCCAAAAAGGATACCTTCTTAAAGACCGTGTGATTCGACCTGCAATGGTAAAAGTGAACGAATAGATTTTTACATATAAATAATTGGGAGGTAGTGAAACTATGAGCAAGATTATTGGTATTGACTTAGGTACAACAAACTCTTGTGTATCTGTACTTGAAGGCGGGGAACCAAAAGTAATCCCGAATCCAGAAGGAAACCGTACAACTCCATCCGTAGTGGCATTCAAAAATGGAGAAAGGCAAGTAGGGGAAGTGGCAAAACGCCAAGCGATTACAAACCCTAATACGATCATCTCCATTAAACGCCATATGGGTACTGACCATAAAGAAGTAATTGAAGGAAAAGAATACTCACCTCAAGAAGTTTCTGCAATCATCCTTCAATACTTGAAATCATACGCTGAAGAGTATCTTGGCGAAAAAGTGACTAAAGCGGTTATCACTGTACCTGCTTACTTCAATGATGCAGAACGCCAAGCAACTAAGGATGCTGGGCAAATTGCAGGCCTTGAAGTGGAACGTATCATCAACGAACCGACAGCTGCAGCACTTGCATACGGTTTGGATAAAACGGAAGAAGATCAAACGATCCTTGTATTCGACCTTGGCGGCGGTACATTTGACGTGTCGATCATGGAACTTGGAGATGGCGTTTTCGAAGTTAAGTCCACAGCTGGTGACAACCGTCTAGGTGGGGATGATTTCGACCAAGTCATCATTGATTACCTGGTTGAAGCATTCAAGAAAGAAAACGGAATCGACCTTTCAAAAGATAAAATGGCGGTTCAACGTTTGAAAGATGCAGCTGAAAAAGCGAAAAAAGATCTTTCCGGCGTAACGTCAACTCAAATTTCTTTACCATTCATCACTGCTGGAGAAGCTGGCCCGCTTCACTTGGACGTAACAATGACTAGAGCTAAATTCGATGAGCTTTCTACAGGTCTTGTGGAACGCACTATGGGACCAACTCGTCAAGCATTGAAAGATGCTGGTCTTTCAGCATCTGAAATCGACAAAGTAATCCTTGTTGGTGGATCTACACGTATTCCTGCGGTTGTTGAAGCAATCAAAAAGGAAATCGGTCAAGAACCAAGCAAAGGTGTAAACCCTGATGAAGTGGTGGCAATGGGTGCAGCAATTCAAGGTGGCGTATTAACAGGGGATGTTAAAGACGTTGTCCTTCTTGATGTAACTCCACTTTCACTTGGAATTGAAACGATGGGCGGAGTATTCACGAAACTGATTGACCGTAATACTACGATTCCGACAAGTAAATCACAAGTGTTCTCGACAGCGGCTGATAATCAAACGGCAGTTGATATCCATGTCCTTCAAGGTGAGCGTCCAATGTCTGCGGATAACAAAACTCTTGGCCGTTTCCAATTGAGTGACATTCCACCGGCACCGCGTGGAGTTCCGCAAGTTGAAGTGACATTCGATATTGATAAAAACGGTATCGTGAACGTTCGTGCGAAAGATCTTGGCACGAACAAAGAACAAGCGATCACTATCAAATCGTCTTCAGGACTTTCTGATGAAGAGATCGAACGCATGGTACGTGAAGCAGAAGAAAATGCCGATAGCGATAAACAACGTAAAGAAGAAGTTGAACTTCGTAACGAAGCTGATCAATTAGTTTTCCAAACGGAAAAAACGCTGAAAGATCTAGAAGGTAAAGTGGACGAAGCGGAAGTAACAAAAGCGAATGAAGCGAAGGATGAACTGAAAGCTGCAATCGAGAAAAATGAGCTTGAAGAAATCCGCGTGAAAAAAGATGCGCTTAACGAAATCGTTCAAGCTTTGACAATGAAGCTTTATGAAGAAGCGGCAAAAGCTCAGCAAGCTGGAGAAGCCGGTGCTGGCGAATCAGCTCAAGACGATAATGTGGTTGATGCTGAATACACTGAAGTTAACGAAGAAGAGAAAAAATAAAAAGTGGCCCAATCGGGGCACTGAAATATTGGGCAGTTAGTTTCTGCCTGCCATTGTAAAAAAGTCAAAGTCAGGTTATCTTGACTTTGGCTTTTTTTACAATGGATGGAATCATTGTCAGGAAGTGTTTCAATCGCTGGTGGGGAATCATGGGATTTTAGAGAAAAAGATGTGCAAATCGGGGCTGGCAGTACCAATTACAAAAATGTGTCAAAGCCGTTTGTACTTTTCTAGTTGATTATTATCTTCGTTCAGTGATAATATTACCTTTATGTGAATCGAATCGGGAGTGGATTTTAGATATGAGTAAACGCGATTATTATGAGGTGTTAGGCCTTTCGAAAAGTGCTTCGAAGGATGAAATCAAAAAAGCGTATCGAAAGCTCTCCAAACAATATCACCCTGATATTAATAAAGCGGACGATGCTGCGGATAAATTCAAGGAAATCAAGGAAGCTTACGAAGTATTGAGTGACGAACAGAAAAAGGCCCATTATGACCAATTCGGACATACAGATCCCAATCAAGGCTTTGGCGGTCAGGACTTTGGCGGTTTCGGCGGTTTTGAAGATATTTTCAGTAGCTTCTTTGGCGGCGGCGGTCGCAGGAGAGATCCTAATGCACCGCGTCAAGGGGCGGACCTACAGTATACGATGACGCTTTCTTTTGAAGAGGCTGCATTCGGAAAAGAAACTGAGATTGAAATTCCGCGTGAAGAGAATTGTGATACATGTAAAGGATCCGGTGCCAAACCTGGTACAAAAGTGGAAAACTGTTCACATTGTCATGGAACCGGTCAATTGAATGTTGAACAAAACACAGCGTTCGGAAGGATTGTGAACCGGAGAGCATGTCACCATTGTCAAGGTACAGGAAAAATCATTCCTAATAAATGTTCAACATGCGGTGGCGACGGAAAAGTCCAAAAACGTAAAAAGATCCAAGTCAAGGTGCCAGCAGGAATTGATGATGGCCAGCAGTTGCGTGTAACCGGCCAAGGAGAGCCAGGAATAAATGGCGGTCCGGCGGGAGACCTGTATGTAGTCTTCCATGTACGCAGCCATGAATTCTTTGAGCGGGATGGCGATGATATTTATTGTGAAATGCCGGTTACGTTTGCCCAGGCAGCATTGGGTGATGAAATAGAAGTTCCGACGCTGCATGGAAAAGTGAAGCTGAAGATTCCAGCAGGTACACAAACAAGCACTCGTTTCCGTTTAAAAGGCAAAGGTGTTCCGAATGTAAGAGGGTATGGCCAAGGAGATCAGCATGTGGTCGTATTAGTGGTCACCCCTAAGAAATTAACGGAAAAACAAAAGGACTTGCTTCGTGAGTTCAGTGATATCAGCGGACAAGGCGTAGATGAACAAGATGATGGCTTTTTCTCAAAAGTAAAGCGTGCTTTTAAAGATAGGTGAATAAAAGTAAAAGAACAAATTGGGAGTTGGTAGATTATGAAGTGGTCTGAATTTGCAATCCAAACAACGAATGAAGCGGTTGAACCTGTTTCGAATATTCTTCATGAGGCAGGTGCGAGCGGTGTTGTCATTGAGGATCCTCTAGAATTAGTCAAGGAACGTGAAAATGTTTTTGGCGAAATCTACCACTTAAACCCAGATGATTATCCGGATGAAGGTGTAGTCATTAAGGCTTATCTGCCCGTTAACAGCTTTCTTAACGATACCGTTGATGCTATTAAGGAATCAATCAATAATCTCCTTCTTTTTGATATAGACCTTGGGAAAAATGTTGTTTCAGTTAGTGAAGTGAATGAGGAAGAGTGGGCGACGGCTTGGAAAAAATATTATAACCCCGTCAAGATATCCGAACGTTTTACCATCGTGCCAACATGGGAAGACTACACTCCAGTTAGCAGTGACGAATTGATCATTGAACTTGATCCAGGCATGGCTTTCGGAACGGGTACACACCCGACGACGGTCATGTGCATCCAAGCGCTGGAGCGTACAGTACAGCCTGGGGATTTAGTCGTTGATGTAGGAACGGGTTCTGGTGTTCTAAGCATTGCAGCTGCATTATTGGACGCAAAACGAATCCAGTCCCTTGATTTGGATGAAGTGGCAGTACAGTCAGCCATACAAAACGTGGAAATAAATAACGTGCAGGATAAAGTGTCCGTTTCACAAGGCAATTTGCTGGACGGTGTGAATGAACAAGCGGATATCGTCGTGGCTAATATTCTTGCCGAGGTGATCATGCGTTTTACGGATGATGTAGCGAAAGTCGTTAAACCTGGCGGACATTTCATCGCTTCCGGAATCATTCAAACTAAGAAACAAGATGTGAAGGATGCGATTATTGCATCTGGTTTCACCATTGAGGAAACGATCTTGATGGAAGATTGGGTGGCAATAATCGCGAAAAGAAATGATTAATTGAAAAAGTTACTCTGATTATCGGGTATTTTGATAGTCAGAGTACCTTTTTTTAGCTTGAATCTTTGCACGGCTTGCATTCTGGATTCCTGACTGTTAGCCTGTGAGTTTTTTAGACTAGACGAAGTGGGTGGCAGTGTGCAACGGTATTTTCTTAACGATGTAGACATCAAAGGAAACACGGTGACGATATCAGGCGATGATTTTCACCATATCGCCAGGGTGATGAGGATGGGACCAGGGGAGCGGATCATTACGGTAAAAACTAATGGTATGACAGCTGTCGCGGAAATTTCGGAAATTACTGATGATGCTGTTATAGGGACCGTTTCCGAATGGAAGAATGAAGAAAAGGAACTTCCTGTAAGGGTTGTGATAGCGAGCGGTCTGCCTAAAGGGGATAAGTTGGAATATATCGTTCAAAAGGGTACTGAACTTGGTGCCGTTGAATTTATCCCTTTTATTGCTGCTCGTTCGGTGGTAAAATGGGACCACAAAAAGGTAGGTAAGAAATTGGAGAGGCTCCAGAAGATTTCAAAAGAGGCGGCTGAGCAATCTCACCGCACGGTTATCCCTGCCATCAAGGAACCGATGACGGCAGATCAGCTAGCTGGTTATGCTTCAGGTTTCGATCATAAATTAATCGCTTTTGAAGAAGTGGCAAAACGGGGGGAAACTTCTGTGCTCGCTTCTGTCTTGAAAGATATCACCGCTGGGCAATCCATCTTATTCGTTTTTGGGCCTGAAGGTGGTTTAGCAGATAAGGAAATAGAAAAACTGACTGATGCCGGTTTTATGGCTTGCGGTCTTGGACCAAGAATATTAAGAACTGAAACAGCACCTTTATATGCACTTTCCGCTGTTTCTTATCATGTAGAACTTTTGAGGTGATGAAAAATGGCAACGGTCGCTTTCCATACATTAGGCTGTAAAGTGAATCATTATGAAACAGAGGCCATATGGCAATTATTCAAAACTGGAGGATATGATCGTGTTGAGTTTGAAAATACATCCGATGTATATGTCATCAACACATGCACGGTGACAAACACTGGCGATAAGAAGAGCCGTCAGGTCATCCGTCGTGCCATTCGTAAAAATCCGAATGCCGTCATAGCGGTAACGGGATGTTACGCACAGACTTCACCGGCAGAAATCATGGCCATACCAGGTGTGGATATTGTTGTAGGAACACAGGACAGGGTTAAACTTCTTGATTACATCGAGCAATTCAAGGTTGAGCGTGAGCCAATCAATGCCGTAGGGAATATCATGAAAAACCGTGTCTACGAAGAATTGGATGTACCTGCTTTTACAGACCGTACACGAGCTTCACTTAAGATTCAGGAAGGTTGCAATAATTTCTGCACTTTCTGCATCATCCCTTGGGCCCGTGGCTTGATGCGTTCCCGCGATCCAAAGGAAGTCGTTAACCAAGCTGAACAGCTTGTCGAGGCAGGCTATAAAGAGCTAGTCCTCACCGGAATTCATACTGGCGGCTACGGAGACGATTTGAAAGACTATAATTTGGCGATGCTGCTGCGTGACTTGGAAAAGGTCGATGGATTGAAGCGTATCCGTATTTCATCCATCGAAGCCAGCCAGATTACAGATGAGATCATTGAAGTGCTGACGAATTCGAAAAAAGTTGTACGTCATTTGCATATACCAATCCAATCGGGTTCCGATACAGTTCTAAAACGGATGAGACGTAAATATACGATGGATTTCTTCGGGGATCGGATCGAGAAGTTGAAAATTGCGCTTCCGGGTCTTGCTGTTACCTCTGATGTCATCGTAGGTTTCCCAGGTGAAACAGAAGAAGAATTCATGGAGACATTTAACTTTATAGAAAAATATAAATTCTCCGAACTTCATGTTTTCCCTTATTCAAAACGGACAGGGACTCCGGCTGCCCGTATGGAAGATCAAGTCGATGAAGATGTCAAGAATGAACGCGTACATCGCCTTATCACGTTGTCGGATCAGCTGGCAAAAGAGTATGCCTCCAGATTCGAGGGGGAAGTTCTTGAAGTCATTCCTGAAACGAAGTTGGAAAATGGCCTTTATGAGGGCTATTCCGATAATTACATGAAAGTCGTCTTCCCGGCTTCGGAAGAAATGGTCGCTGAAATCGTCAAAGTGAAGATTACAAAGTCTGGCTATCCATTTAGTGAAGGTCAGTTCGTGACGGTCGTGAAGGATTTTCCGTTGCAACAAGCATCCAATATTTAATCTAAGACAGCGGTAAATCGCTGTCTTTTTTTTATCCTCTTTTAGATGTGTTATCTTGGCACTTTCGGGTAAAGACTATATATATCGTCAAAGTGGATAAACTATGGTATTATGAGAGGTACGTACAACTAGGTATAGATTGTTTTTGAGGAGGATTTATTAATGTCACAAAATGTAGCAGGTTTAATTGACCACACGTTATTAAAAGCAGATGCAACCAAAGAGCAAATAAAGGTATTATGCGAAGAAGCTAGAGAGTATAACTTTGCTTCCGTATGCGTGAACCCAACTTGGGTGAAATATGCAAGCGAACTTTTGGAAGGTTCAGAAGTGAAAGTTTGTACCGTTATCGGCTTCCCTCTAGGTGCAACCACACCGGAAACCAAAGCTTTTGAAACGAAAGACGCCATCTCCAATGGCGCTCACGAAGTCGATATGGTGATCAATATCGGCGCATTGAAGGACAAGGATGATGAGTTGGTAGAGCGGGATATTCGTGCTGTTGTAGCGGCATCCACTGGTAAGGCTCTGTCAAAAGTGATCATTGAAACTTCTTTATTGACTGATGAAGAAAAAGTCCGTGCATGTGAATTGGCGGTAAAAGCCGGATCGGATTTTGTGAAAACATCAACTGGTTTCTCGACCGGCGGAGCGACTGTTGAAGATATCACGCTTATGAGAAAAACAGTTGGCCCGGATATCGGTGTCAAAGCTTCAGGCGGAGTCCGCAACACGAGCGATGCCCAGAAAGTGATTGAAGCTGGTGCAACAAGAATTGGTGCGAGTGCAGGTGTTTCCATCGTAAAGGGTTTAACGGCTGATACCGATTATTGATTTTGTAAGGGACCGTATAATAAGTCCTTAAAATAAAACAGGCGGAGAAAAATGAATTATTTTTCTCCGCCTGTTTTTTATTACTTCCATAAAACGGATTATAAATCGAGTGTCCATGCCTTTGTGCAGTGCATTGCGCTTATTTCCTTGAAAAAGAAGAAACGTTTCAATTTTGGACTTTTACTTGTCATTTTTGGAACCTATAAATTCAGAAAAAAGTTTATTGTGGATTCAATGGATATTAGGGGCTTAAATCAGGGAGTAAACAGACTTATATTAAATGCATGAACAGGGGGAGGAAAATGAAAAAACGGGATTTACTTTCTTTTATATATAATGGCAGTAATCGTTTTTCATCTACCTAATATAGGTTGTGGATTTAGATATTAGCTGCTGTTATATTGAGTGGTTTGAGCTTAATAAACCATAAAGTTAATTATAAAAAGATTAGCTAAAAACCTCCCGGTAATCATTTATCCTTTTATATCTGTTACAGCTACACATTATGTCCATCTTCCCCTGAAGCTGCCCATAAGAAAGTCTCTAATGAGTTTTGGACAGCTCCTTATTTCTTTAAGTGTTGCCGATGCACCAAAAGAATGAGGTTGGAGAATTGCCGTGAGCATGGCAAGACGGCCAAAGAAGTCAAGATATTGAAAATCACACTGGCATGGGCGAGCTGTGTCCCCTTGTTTTCGGTGAAAAAGGCAGCGGCGCTTTCCAGGATGTCCACAAAAGGCAGGAATGCGGCAACCCCGATGACGTTTAGCCAAATATGTGCATAAGCTGTGAAGGCAGCTTGTCTGCCAGAACCGATGCTGGCCATGTATCCGGTGATGCAAGTGCCAATATTCGATCCGAGCATGATGATGATTGCGGAGGAGACGGATAACTCCCCGTTCATCAAAAAGCTCATGGCTATCCCGATGGTTGCCGAACTGGAGTGAATGAGTGCGGTCAATAATATCCCGGCTAATAGGGCATAACTCATATGGCCCTCTATGTAATGGATGAGCGTTTGTATCGAAGAATAGGCTGCAATCGGTGTCGAAAGCATTTTAAAACCGCTCATCGCCGCGAAGATGGCCGAGATTCCAATCAGGGACATCCCTATGCTTCTCGGTAATGCTTTTGGCATGAAGCAAAGAAAAGCGCCGCTTACGACACCGGGAATGATCCAACGATCCAAGGAAAAGGTCATGAACTCTGCTGTAAAGGTGGATCCGATATTCGTTCCAAGAATAATCCCGATTGTTTGCGGGAACGTTAAGCTTCCTGCGGAAACGAGGCCGACCGTCATGACCATGACCGCCGAGCTGCTCTGCAGGATCCCCGTAAAGATGGTTCCGGCCATGAAGCCTTTCCATGGCTTATCCGTTACCTTCGAGAGAAAATTTTTTAATGCCGCACCGGACATATTGAACAGTCCGATGCGTAAAACCGACATCCCCGCCAAAAATATCGCGATGAATAATAAGAATAAAAATAGCTCATGCATGACTGTCACCTCTTAGTAAGCTTATGGCCCATTAACGGGAGACATGCTATAAATTGGATTTTCATGCAAGTTGAATGATTGTTTAGTGAAAAATTATGATAATAACATGATGATATTCAAAATAAGTTTGATTTTATTGGTTGACCTGCTAAAGATGATATATTATAATTGTTTAGTACATGTATAACATGTTGACAACTTGAGTTAGTGTGTTGTTTTCGGAGGGAGGGAAAGAGATGTCTAAAACCGTCGTTCGTAAAAACGAATCGCTTGAAGATGCTCTTCGTCGTTTCAAACGTACTGTATCTAAAGCAGGATCGCTTCAGGAAGCTAGGAAGCGTGAATTTTATGAAAAACCAAGCGTAAAACGTAAGAAAAAGTCTGAAGCTGCAAGAAAACGTAAATTCTAAGAGAGGGTGGAAAGATGAGTCTTCTCGAGCGTTTAAATAATGATATGAAACAAGCGATGAAGAACAAGGAAAAGGACAAACTATCTGTTATTCGGATGCTGAAGGCTTCCATTCAAAACGAAGCATTGAAGCAGAGGCAAGATTTAACAGATGATGAAGAATTGACAGTGCTCTCTCGCGAATTAAAACAACGCAAAGACTCCCTCCAGGAGTTTGAAAACGCAGGTCGTTCAGATCTCGTGGATAAAGTCCGCACCGAACTAGTATACGTAGAGGCATATATGCCTGAGCAACTTTCAGAAGAAGACATTTCTAATATCGTTAAACAAACGATTGAAGAAGTCAATGCAACATCCAAAGCAGATATGGGGCGAGTTATGGGAGCTTTAATGCCTAAAGTTAAAGGTAAAGCGGATGGTTCTCTAGTAAACAAATTAGTACAACAACATCTATCTTAAACTCTAAACTTAAAACTCGAAACCTAACCGCAGGCAATTTGCCTGTGGTTTTTGTGTATTTCATGAATTTTATGCGTATATTATTGAAACGATGCCCAAGATAATAGGGGCATTTTTAATTTTATTTGCTTTTTTTGAAACCTTTTTCATATACATACGTAATAACTAAAGAACAGAGTAAAGGGTTGCTTCATTTGCTCCTTATTCGAATTTAGTTGAGTGCTGAATTTACTGGTAGGTTTTCCTCCTGAATATTGGAGGCACTTACCGCGTTTAATGCGGGAAAGGGGGCGTTCCGTTGAAAATTTGGCGTTATTTATCTGTACTCTTATTTGGATTGCTGTTCACCATGTCTTCTTTTGGGGGATCGACGGTATCTGCAAACGAGAAGATCGTTTACCATGTACCAATAGAAGAAACGGTGGAAAAGGGACTCTCGGCATTTTTGGAACGCGCGCTTACCACTGCTGAAGCAGCTGATGCAGACCTTGTCGTTTTCGAGGTGAATACTCCTGGAGGTGCTGTGGATGCAGCAGGGGAAATTGCAAAGTTACTGTCCGATTCACCAATCAAGACAGTTGCCTACGTCAATAACAGGGCCTTATCTGCAGGGGCATACATTTCTCTAAGTGCAGATGAGATCTATATGGTTCCGAGTGCCACCATGGGATCTGCCGCTGTAATTGATTCTACAGGGAACGCTGCAGGTAAGAAAGCGCAATCTTATTGGTTAGCAGCCATGAAGACTGCTGCAGAACAAAATGGACGTGATCCCATTTACGCCCAGGCGATGGCGGATGTTGACATCGATCTACCCGAATATGGAGCGGAAAAAGGAAAGTTGCTGACATTTACAGCCGAACAGGCAAAAAAGGCTGGATATAGTGAAGGCACCGTCTCTGGGAAAGCGGAGCTGTATAGTATACTTGGAGTTGAGGATGCTGATATTCGGTCAATCGAAGAAAGCTTTCCTGAGAAACTTGCCCGCTTTTTGACCAACCCGATCGTCGTACCCATTTTATTAACGATAGCGGGAATCGGGATTGTGATGGAATTGTTTTCACCCGGTTTTGGAATTCCGGGGGTCATTGGAATCACCAGTCTTGTTTTATTCTTCTATGGTCATCTTGTCGCCGGTATCACCGGATACGAATCGTTAGCGATGTTCATCATTGGGGTCATTCTCGTACTCATTGAATTTTTTATCCCAGGGGGGATTATCGGGCTGCTCGGATTTACAGCGATAGTGGGGAGTCTATTCCTCGCGACAGGAGATCCGGTCCATATGACGATATCCTTGCTAATTGCGGTCACCGTATCCATTTTGGTATTCATCCTACTTGTAAAGGTGTTTGGAAAACAGATGAAATTTTTCAGGAAAATGATATTAACCGATGCAACAAAAACGGAACAAGGGTATGTCAGCAATCCGAATCGTTTGGATTTATTAGGTGTTGAAGGGAAGGCCCTTACAGATTTGAGGCCTTCAGGAACTGCTTTGGTCAAAGAAGAAAGAGTGGATGTCGTGACCGAAGGAAGCTTTATTTCCAAAGGTTCATCAATCGTTATCGTGAAAGTAGAAGGATCAAGGGTAGTCGTCCGGGAAATACCGGATTCAAATTAAAATTAAAAGATACAGGAAGGATGAATCATTAAGTGATAACTTCAGGAACGATATTTATTGTACTGGCAGTGATTGCTGCTATCATCGTATTGGCAGTATTTTTCACATTCGTACCAGTAATGCTATGGATTTCCGCTTTAGCGGCAGGAGTCAAAATCAGCATATTTACATTAGTTGGAATGAGGCTTCGCCGTGTTATACCAAGCAGGGTCGTCAATCCTCTTATCAAGGCCCATAAGGCTGGAATCAATGTTTCGACGAATCAATTGGAGAGCCATTACCTTGCAGGCGGTAATGTCGATCGAGTGGTGAATGCATTAATTGCTGCAGAGCGAGCCAATATCACGTTACCTTTCGAACGGGGTGCAGCTATTGACCTTGCCGGCCGTGATGTATTGGAAGCCGTTCAAATGAGTGTTAACCCGAAAGTGATTGAAACCCCGTTCATCTCTGGTGTGGCGATGAATGGTATTGAAGTGAAAGCGAAGGCAAGGATTACGGTGCGAGCCAATATTGAACGCTTGGTCGGTGGTGCCGGTGAAGAGACGATCATTGCCCGTGTAGGCGAAGGGATCGTATCGACGATCGGTGCTTCGAAAATGCATACGGATGTACTGGAACACCCCGATTTGATTTCACGAACGGTTTTATCAAAAGGGTTGGATTCAGGAACGGCATTCGAAATACTTTCCATTGATATCGCTGAAGTGGATATCGGTAAAAATATCGGGGCCATATTACAGACTGACCAAGCCGAAGCCGATAAAAAGATAGCCCAGGCAAAGGCCGAGGAACGCCGTGCGATGGCTGTTGCACTTGAACAGGAAATGGTTGCCCGTGTTCAGGAAATGAGAGCGAAGGTTGTTCAATCCGAAGCCGAAGTTCCGTTGGCCATGGCTGATGCACTGAAAAGCGGAAACCTTGGAGTGATGGATTATATGAATATCCAAAATATCACGGCTGACACTGATATGCGCGATTCCATCAGTAAAATATCCGAAAATCCAAAAGATAACAACAATAACCATAATAATAATTAGGTCAGGGAAGGAAGGTCTTTAAATGGGAGGTTTTATTGATTTCTTTCTCGAGAACCCATTCCTTATCATTGTCTTGATCGGTGTTTTAACGTCCATGTTAGGAAAGAAAAAGCAGACTCAAGATCCTGGCACGCCTCCGAAAAAGAAATGGCAGGAGGTCATGCGGGAGCTTCAAGGTGAAATGCCGCAAGGAAATCAGCAGCAAAAGCATGCACCTCCTCCCGTAAGGAAAGTCGAACAGCAGGCAGCACAGGCTGTTGAAGTGATCGATGAGACGAAGAACGAAGCGAACAAAAGGATTACCGAGCTTAGACGGCTTCAGCAGAAGTACGATCAAGAGCGTTTATATCAAAAAGCGAAAGCAGATCAACTTACATCAACGATTTCTGATAAAAACAGTCCGGTCTATCGCAAAGGACCGTCTTTTGGCAAAAAACAGCTGATTGATGGCATCATCATGTCAGAAGTGCTGGGACCGCCAAGGGCGAAGAGAAGTCTTCATAGGTCCAGAAGGTGATTCGGAGACTGGGCTTTTTTAAGCCCGTCATTAAAAGCCTGAAAAAATAGACTTTTATTCCCTTATAATTTTGTGCTAGAACCCTCTTTCATTTCATACATTGAGATGAAAGGGGGTTCTTTTTTATGGCACGCAATTGGGGAAAAAAAGTGAAACAGCTTATGACCAAAACAATGGACCTTCCGCAAGATGTCATGATGGACCTGCCGCGAATTACAATGATCGGACAATTACATATTTATATTGAAAACCATCGTGGCTTATTGGCTTTTACAGACAGCGAAGTGCGATTGATGCTGAAAAATGGGCAGTTGCTGATAAAGGGAAATGCCTTTGTCATAAAGACGATTTTGCCGGAAGAAATCATGCTCGAAGGCAAAATTGATAAGGTTTATTTTATCAATGAATGATCCCGGGAGGTCTCCATGAAAAACCAATGGACAAACTATTATACAGGCTATGTAAAGGTGAAGGCTTATGGCAAAGGTGCAGAACGGCTGATCAATATGCTGACGAGAAGGGGGCTTCATATCTGGGAAGTGAAGCGTGTCGGAAGTGAATCCCTGATTTTCCATATGGATATCAGGGATATCCCAAAACTCCGTCAGGTCATGCGTAAGAGCGATTGTAAAGTAAAGTTCATGCAGGGAAAGGGTTTCCCTTTCCTATTGAAGAGAGTCATGAAAAACAGCGGGTTTTTAGCGGGGATGATCGCTTTCCTGCTATGCATATTCGTACTTTCCAATATGGTATGGGGCATCGAGGTTCAAGATGCCAAACCGGCAACCGAGCATGCCATCCGGAAAGAATTGGACAAGATGGGCGTGAAGATCGGTAAAGTGCAATTCTTTGTTGATGATGTGGATACGATTCAGCGTAAGCTGTCGGACCGGATCGGTGCATTGACATGGGTAGGGGTAGAGCTGAAGGGAACGACATACCATTTTCGGGTTGTAGAAAAACGGCAGCCTAAAGAGGTCGAGAAAACATCTCCGCAGAATTTAGTAGCTTCTAAAAAAGCGATCATCACTGATATGTTCGTTGAAAAAGGACAATCTATTGTTAATGTGAATGATTATGTAGGAAAGGGACAGCTTCTTGTTTCAGGATGGATTGGAAAAGAGGATAAACAGGAAATTGTATCCGCACAAGGAGTAATAAAAGGGAAAACGTGGTATAAAGCGAAAGTGGAAGTACCGTTAAAAACCAAGTTTTCTGTTTTTAACGGAGATGAAGCGAGCAGGCACTTTTTAAAAATGGGGGGCTTTTCCCTTCCAGTATGGGGTTTCAAGGATCCGGGATATGAAAAACAGGAAAAAGAAACGACAATGAGGCCGTTTCACTTTCTTCAATGGGAACTGCCCATTTCCTATAAACAAGTGACCTTTAGGAGCAAGGAAGATATTGTACGAAGTTATACGGAGAAAGAAGCCGTGGAGGAAGGCAGGAAAATGGCTAAAGCTGAATTGAAAAAGCATTTGGAAGAGGAAGATGAAATCGTCGAAGAAAAAATTTTGCACGAAAGCATGGAGAATGGTAAAGTAAAATTATCTATACATTACCAAGTTATTGAAGATATAGCGATTGGACAGCCAATCATTCAAGGAGACTAACGAATGGCAGATGATGTGAAAGTAATTAAGCTAGAAATAGAATCACCTAATGAAGCGATCGCTTTATTGGGCAATGGAGATTCAAATGTAAAAGTGCTCGAAGAGGAGCTGGGCATTTCCGTCATAACCCGAGGTGAAGCGGTGAGTGTTGCCGGGGATATCGAGCGGGTAACGATGGGGGAGGAAATCCTCAAGGCGTTATTGACAGTGGTCAGAAAAGGAATTGCAATCAGTTCCAGAGATGTGCTTTATGCAATTGAATTGGCAAGAAAAGGCACATTGGAGTATTTCGGCGAATTATATGATGAGGAAATCGCAAAAACGGCTAAGGGGAAATCCATTAAAGTCAAAACAATCGGGCAGAGATACTATATCCAGGCAATAAAGAAACAAGACCTTGTATTTGGAATTGGGCCTGCCGGAACCGGGAAGACCTATCTAGCTGTAGTGATGGCCATCAATGCATTGAAAAATGGACATGTTAAACGGATCATCCTGACACGGCCTGCCGTCGAAGCAGGGGAAAGCCTTGGTTTTCTGCCTGGTGATCTGAAGGAAAAGGTAGATCCTTATCTACGTCCGCTGTATGACGCTCTCCATGACCTTCTAGGGATGGAACAGACGCAGAGGATGATAGAGCGCGGAACGATCGAAATAGCTCCTCTGGCTTATATGAGGGGCCGTACGCTTGAAGATGCCTTTGTCATATTGGATGAAGCCCAGAATACGACGGAAGCCCAAATGAAGATGTTCTTGACCAGGCTTGGTTTCGGATCGAAAATGGTCATTACGGGAGATCGGACCCAAATTGACCTTCCAAAAGGCATGAAGTCAGGTCTTGTCAGGGTAGAAGAGATCTTGAAGAATGTTAAAGGCCTTTCCTTTGTTTATTTTGAACAAAGTGATGTTGTAAGACATCCGCTTGTCGCCAAAATCATTACTGCTTACGAGCAGGCGAAGTCATAAGAAGAAATCCGCCATTTCAATCGGCGGATTTTTCTTGATGTGTCTAAATTACAAACTTTATGGTAAAAAAGTGGATATGGAATGAAGGAAGCTTTACATTTATCAATACGAAGGTGAAAATTCACATAAAAACTGTTATGATTTTACATATCTAGAATAATAAACATCATTTTTATTAGGAGGACCTTCCTTGAATCGTATCCAGAAATTTTTCACTCAAATAAAAGGGCTGTTGGTCCATCGCTTTTTTCAAGTGCTATTGTTCATCATTCTTGGTTTGTTTGCTTATGTGTTAATGTTCTCCAATGTTAAGCCGGAAAGGGTCCAGGTAGAGCTGTTTAAGCCTGCTGAACAAACGATCCGTTCAACCAAGACTGTGGAAGATACCTATAAGACGGAACAGGAAAAAGAAGAGATTTCAAAACAGGTGGCGGATGTTTATTCTCTAAAAAAAGAATATGCAAAAAATAAAGTCGATCTGATTTCATCCATTTTCGATTCAGCGATAGAGGTGAATAAAGAAACGCAACCCGATGAAGATCATAAAGAAGATGAGGAAAAAGAGGATAAAAAAGAGACAATAAAGACGGATGCTCAAAAAGTTTCCATATTAAAAGAAAAATTGACCGATGAAGTGAATAAAAATATCGAGGAATCCGTTTTCCTTGCATTAGTGCAGGCTGATGAAGATGAGTTGAAAATAGCGAAGGATTCAACCATTACAGCCGTGAATAATGTGATGAGCTCCCGAATCGCAGCAAGTGACGTCGAAAATGCCAAGAAAAAGGTTGTAGAGGAATTGGGCTATATGAGCATCAGCGGCGATATGAAAAAAGCCTCCACTTCCCTTGCGCGTACGGCAATCATTCAGAATGTATTTTTCGATAAGGACAAAACCGAGGAACAGCGTAGGAAAGCGGTTGAAAGCGTAGAGCCGATCAGGATCCTTCAAGGTCAGATCATCGTTGAAGAAAATCAATTAGTGGACAGGGATGTTTATAGGCAGCTTGAATTGGCGGGCTTCTTAAATACGGAGTCTACCATTTACCCGTATATCGGCCTGCTGTTATTCATAGTCCTGACTTTTGCCGCTTTTTATTACTTTTTCTACTATTCCATTTCCAAAAAGGATAACAAGTACAATCAGTTATTGATCTTCAGTCTTGTCTTCATCCTTTCAATGGCTACCATGAAAACAGTCAGCATTCTCGCAGACCTGAAAAACTCGAACTTGGAATACATTTTCCCGGGTGCCATGGCGGCGATGCTCATCAAGATATTATTGAATGATAGGTTAGCGGTAGCGATGATCATATTGTTAGGTTCGTATGGTACGATTATATTCAATGGTGATACACCTGGAAATCTGGATTTCTCGATGGGGCTTTATATCATTTTCGGGGGATTGACGGCAATCATCATTTTATCCAGGCCAAATTTCAAATCAAAGGTGCTGGTAGCAGGGCTGCTATTGGCTTTAATCAATATGGCATTTGTTTTTTCGCTCATCTTCATTATGGACAGCCAATATACTAGAATGGAGTACTTGTATTATGCTGCTGCTGCGATGGGTTCTGGAGTGGGTGCAGCCGTTTTGACAATGGGCCTGTTGCCGTTTTTCGAGGCTGGTTTCGGGATTTTATCATCGATTAAGCTTATCGAGCTAGCGAATCCCAATCATCCATTACTTCGAAGGATCTTGATAGAGGCTCCCGGGACATATCATCATAGTGTGATGGTCGCCAATTTGGCGGAATCGGCTTGTGAAGCCATCGGGTCGAATGGATTGCTGGCAAGGGTCGGCAGTTATTATCATGATATCGGTAAAACGAAGCGGCCGCATTTCTTCATCGAAAATCAGATGAATGAAGAGAACCCGCATGATCGGCTGCAGCCGGAAACGAGCAGGGATATCATCATTGCCCATGCCGTAGACGGCGGGGAGATGCTTCGCAGTCACAAATTCCCGAAAGAGATTGTGGATATTGCAGAGCAGCATCATGGGACCACTTTATTGAAATTTTTCTACCATAAGGCAAAAAAACAGGATGAGTCCACACTCGAAGCGGACTACCGTTATCCCGGGCCGAGGGCGGTAATGAAGGAAGTAGCCGTCATCGGCATAGCCGATAGTGTGGAAGCTGCAGTGAGATCGATGAAGCACCCAACGCCGGAGAAGATTGAAGAACTGGTAAGTTTCATCATTCAGGACAGGATTTCTGATGGTCAATTTGATGAATGTGACATTACTATGAGAGAATTGAGTATCGTGAAGCATTCCTTATGTGAATCGCTTAATGGTATCTTCCACTCCAGGATTGAATATCCGGAGTCGGATAAATTAGGACAGAAGGTGAAAGAATGATTTTAGCTATCGATTTAATGGATGAAACGAACGAAGTAACGGAGGAAGCTCAGCACCTTGTTGAAAGCATTCTGCAATTTGCGGCAAGAAAAGAAAACATTGAAAAAGACACCGAGCTGTCTGTTACATTTGTTGACAATGATAGGATTCGGGAAATCAATAAAGAATATCGTAATAAAGATTCAGCTACAGATGTCATTTCTTTTGCACTTGAAGAAATGGGAGAAGATGAAGTGGAAATTGTCGGGGCCGAAATGCCCCGCATGTTAGGGGATATCATCATTTCCATTGAACGCACGAAAGAACAGGCTGAAGAATATGGTCATTCATTTGACCGGGAACTTGGATTTTTAGCTCTGCATGGTTTTCTTCACTTATTAGGATTTGACCATATGAATGAAGAAGATGAAAAAGTGATGTTCACAAAACAAAAGGAGATCTTGGAAGAATATGGACTTTCAAGAGAAGGGTAAAAAAAGGTATCCTTTATTAAAAAGTTTCTCTTTTGCCTGTCAGGGAATTTTGGAGGCTGTTCGGACTGAACGCAATATCAAGATTCATTTCATGTTAACGGTCATCGTCGTATTCTTTGGTTGGTACTTCTCATTGAATGGGATGGAGTGGCTTTTCATTTTAGCGGCCATAGCCGGCACGATTACCTTGGAGCTCGTTAATTCAGCGATTGAAAGGGTAGTGGACCTGGTAACGGATCAAATCCATCCGCTTGCCAAGCAGGCAAAAGATATTGCAGCCGGAGCTGTATTCATATATGCTATATTTTCTATAATAGTTGGATTGATTATATTTTTGCCCAAGTTTGGCCTGTAGGTTGCCGAAATGGTACTCAATTTGAAAGGAAGATGTGAATTGAATACAAAGGAATTGATTGAGGAAGCTAAAAAAGCAAGGGATAAAGCTTATGTGCCTTACTCCAAATTTAAGGTGGGGGCAGCCCTTTTAACCGCTGATGGAAAGGTCTATCATGGTTGTAATATAGAAAATGCAGCATACAGCATGTGTAATTGCGCCGAGAGGACAGCTTTATTCAGTGCTTATGCCCATGACGATAAAAAATTCGTTAAACTTGCAGTCGTGGCAGATACCGACGGTCCCGTTGCTCCATGCGGGGCATGCAGGCAGGTTATTTCAGAACTGTGCGAAAAGGATATGCCGGTTGTTTTGACCAACTTGAATGGGGATATAAAAGAATTAACAGTACAGGAATTGCTTCCAGGAGCTTTTTCACCGGAGGATTTGAATGGATAAATTATTTAATGATACACAAGTAAAAGATTACAAATCAGGTTTCATTTCGATTATTGGACGACCTAATGTTGGGAAGAGTACATTTCTGAATCGGGTCATCGGCCAAAAGATCGCCATTATGAGCGATAAACCGCAAACTACAAGAAATAAGGTCCAAGGTGTACTTACACAAAACGATTCACAAATGATTTTCATCGATACACCCGGCATTCATAAACCAAAGCATAAGCTTGGTGATTTCATGATGAAAGTGGCCACGAATACATTGAAGGAAGTCGATTTGATTCTCTTCATGATCAATGCGACTGAAGGATACGGACGCGGTGACGAGTTTATCATTGAAAAACTTCAATCCGTAAAAACGCCTGTTTTCCTGGTTGTAAACAAAATCGATGCAATGCATCCGGATGATTTACTTCCGATCATTGAAAAATACCAACAGCTTTACCCTTTTGCGGCAGTCGTTCCGATTTCTGCGCTTGAAGGAAATAACGTTGATACACTGCTTGAGCAAATCAAGGAACATCTGCCTGAAGGTCCCCAGTTTTATCCTGCTGACCAAGTGACCGACCACCCGGAACGTTTTATCATTTCCGAATTGGTCCGCGAGAAGGTTCTGCACCTTACACGGGAAGAAATTCCGCATTCGGTGGCTGTTGTCATCGATTCGATTAAAAAAATGGATAACAGCGACACCATTAATGTCATGGCGACGATCGTTGTCGAACGTGATTCACAAAAAGGCATTGTCATCGGAAAGCAAGGGAAAATGCTTAAAGAAGTCGGTAGCCGTGCCAGAGTGGATATCGAAAACTTATTGGGCTCAAAGGTTTTCCTGGAACTGTGGGTGAAGGTGCAGAAAGATTGGCGTAACAAAGCAAGCCAGCTTCGTGATTATGGCTTCAATGAGAGCGAGTATTAATTAACAAAATTTACGCGTCATGAAAGTTCGGAAAACGGTCAAGCTAATCATATGGTCGGATATTCATATTGCTAGTTAAAAATGAAAGGTGGGCTTTATATGTTGGATTTTACCTGGGAATTATTCTCTGAAACAGGTAATGTGGACACCTATTTGCTGTTTAAGGAGATAGAAGTCGAAAGACAGGAAAGACACTTGGTATTGAATGATGAGCTAGCAGAAATTGATTTTCCCGTTTCATAGGTTAGCCTTGGCGAGCATGGGTGGTGTCTTGGTATGCTCCAAAAATGTGAGGGCATTGTCATAAGGCGAACTGCATATGGAGAAAATAACAAAATCATTACTATATATACCCGTGAGCTAGGAAAAATCGGCGTTATGGCTAGAGGGGCCAGTAAACCTAACAGCAGGCTTTCTGCCGTCACACAGCTTTTTTGCTCCGGGTATTTTCTTGTAACTACATCAACCGGACTCGGAAGTCTTCAGCAAGGCGAAATGGTCGATTCACTCCGTTTCATAAGGGAGGATCTTTTTGCCACTGCTTATGCTTCTTATATTGTTGAATTGCTTGATAAAAGTGTCGAGGATAAGAAACCGAATCCATATTTGTATGAGTTGCTTTCGCAAACCTTGCATTACATAAACGAAGAATATGACGCAGAGGTATTGAAATTCATTTTTGAAATGAAGATGCTGCCCGTCAATGGGATTAACCCAGTGCTGAATCAATGTGCTGTATGTGGTGAAACGGAAGGGGAATTCTCCTTCTCGCTTCGGGAAGCGGGCTTTATCTGTCACCGCTGCCTGGGGAAAGACCCTTATCATTATAAAATTTCAGCTGCAGCCGTCAAATTGCTGCGAATCTTTTATTATTTCGATTTATCAAGGCTCGGAAACATTTCCGTCAAGCCTGAAACGAAAAAAGAACTGCGAAAGATCATCGATGCTTATTATGAGGAATATTCAGGTCTGAACTTGAAATCAAAAAAGTTCCTGAATCAGATTGATACGATGAAAGATATGTTTTAGGATCTGACCTATTGACATTCCTTGTTAGTTTGTATAAAATTCTAAACATCAAAATAAGAAGATTGCGTTGATGGAAAAGAGTATCTGTCATTCTCCATAAAAAGCGAACCCGGGACGGTGGAAGCCGGGATATGGATTTACAGGGAAGGGCGTTTCCGGAGCATGTTGCTTTGAAAAGAGGCCGTTTTATAAACGGCAATTAGGGTGGAACCGCGGGTATACTCTCGTCCCTATGCATTTCGCATAGGGACGGGAGTTTTTTGTTTGCCCAAATGTGATGGGTTCCGACCTGATTTTAAAAAGAGCCGTTTTAAATAACCTGGAGGTGTACGATGAATATTCAAAATATGATTTTAACGTTACAAAAGCATTGGTCTGAACAAGGCTGCATATTGATGAATGCTTATGATGTCGAGAAAGGGGCAGGAACGATGAGCCCATACACGTTCCTGAGAGCCATTGGACCTGAGCCTTGGAGCGTTGCTTACGTGGAGCCATCACGCCGTCCTGCTGACGGTCGTTATGGTGAGAACCCTAACCGACTGTATCAGCACCATCAGTTCCAAGTGATCATGAAGCCGTCGCCTGACAATATCCAAGAGTTATATTTGGATTCTTTACGCGCTTTAGGGATAAATCCGCTTGAGCATGATATTCGCTTTGTGGAGGACAACTGGGAAAACCCATCACTAGGGTGTGCCGGTCTCGGTTGGGAAGTTTGGCTTGATGGAATGGAAATAACGCAATTTACATATTTCCAACAAGTGGGCGGTCTTGAGTGCAAGCCGGTTTCCGTGGAAATTACATACGGGATCGAACGTCTCGCTTCATACATTCAAGATAAGGAAAACGTATTTGACCTGGAATGGACAGATGGATTCACAGTTCGGGATATATTTGGACAGCCGGAATACGAACATTCGAAATATACGTTCGAAACCTCCGACCTTGATATGCTGTTTCAGCTTTTCACGATGTATGAAAAGGAAGCGCATCGCCAAATGGAAGAAGGTCTTGTACATCCCGCATATGATTATGTTTTGAAATGTTCACATACATTTAACCTTTTGGATGCCAAAGGTGCCATCTCGGTGACGGAAAGAACGGGTTATATTGCCCGGTGCCGTAACCTAGCGCGCAAGGTTGCCAAGACCTTCTATGAAGAGCGGGAAAAATTAGGCTTCCCGATTCTGAAAGTGAAAGGGGAGAATACAAATGAGCAAGCGTGATTTGTTATTGGAGATTGGATTGGAAGAGCTGCCTGCCCGTTTTGTGACAGCATCAATGAAACAGTTGTCAGATAAGGTGCAGCAATGGCTAAAGGAAAAAGCGATTGAATTCGGAACGGTTGAAGCTTTTTCCACACCAAGACGTTTGGCCGTACTGGTGAAAGACGTGGAAGAGTCCCAAAAGGATATCGAAGAAGAAGCAAAAGGTCCGGCTAAGAAAATCGCTTTGGACAGCGAAGGCAACTGGTCTAAAGCGGCATTGGGATTCGTCAGGGGTCAAGGAATGACTTCAGAGGACATTTATTTTAAAGAACTCAAGGGTGTGGAATATGTCCATGTGAATAAATTCATAAAAGGACAGCAGACCGTTCAGCTTTTATCTGAGCTTGCTGAAATCATCAGCGGCATGACGTTTCCGAAAAATATGCGTTGGGCCAATCAGGAGCTCCGCTTCGTCCGTCCGATTAAATGGCTGATTGCCTTATTCGGCAATGACATTGTGCCATTCAGCATTGCTGATGTGGAAACGGGCCGTGAAACAAAAGGACACCGTTTCTTGGGCGATAGCGCTAGCATCGAACTGCCGGAACTGTACGAAGATACGCTAAAAGAACAATTTGTTATGGCGAATCCAGATAAACGCCGGCAAGTTATATTGGATCAGATTAAAGAGCTTGAGCAGGAGAAAGGCTGGATCATCCCAGTCGATGAAGATCTGCTTGAAGAAGTCAATAATTTGGTAGAGTATCCAACGGTGTTATTTGGAAATTTTGAAGAAGAATTCCTTGAGCTTCCAGCTGAGGTGCTTATCACATCGATGAAGGAACATCAACGTTATTTCCCTGTTAAAGATCAGGACGGGAAACTGCTTGCTCACTTTGTAACCGTGCGTAACGGCGATGACCGCCATTTGGATAAGGTTTCTAAAGGTAATGAAAAAGTATTGCGTGCCCGCCTATCTGATGCAGCATTCTTCTATAAAGAGGATCAGAAAAAAGAGATTTCGGATGCTTTGAAAAAGCTTGACAGCATCGTTTATCATGAAGAGATCGGTACATTAGCCGAGAAAACTGCACGGGTAACTGCTCTGACGGGTGACCTTGCGGATGCTTTGAATTTAAAGGCGGAAAAAGAAATGGCGCTTCGGACAGCGGCAATTGCCAAGTTCGATTTGGTGAGTCAAATGGTTTATGAATTCCCTGAATTGCAAGGGTATATGGGTGAAAAATATGCGCTCTTAAAAGGTGAAGCCAAAGAAGTGGCCGCGGCTATCAATGAACATTATATGCCAAGACATGCGGATGACAATGTACCGCCTTCAGTCATTGGTGCGGTTGTGAGTTTAGCTGAAAAAATTGATACTTTGTCTTCATTCTTCGCTATTGGCGTCATTCCGACCGGTTCCCAGGATCCTTACGCATTAAGAAGGCAGGCGAGCGGTGTCGTCCAAATCCTAGCGGAGAAGAAATGGAATATTTCACTAGATGAGCTTATTGTTTTAGGCCTTAAAGGACTGGAATCAAAAGGCATCTTAAATCGTGATCTTGAAGAAGTTAAAGCGGATATGTTCACGTTCTTTAAAGCGCGTGTCAAACACCTGCTTCAAGAACAGCAAATCCGTTACGATTTGATTGATGCAGTTCTGTTCAATGAGATCGGTTATATCCACTCTATCGTGGAACGTGCACATGTCTTGGATGCTAAAAAGGACGAAGCAGGGTTTAAAGAAAGCCTGGAAGCATTAAGTCGGGTCATGAACATTGCCGTTAAATGTGACAATAAGGTGACAGTTGATCCTTCTGTCTTTGAAAATGATCAAGAAAATGCGTTATATGTAAAATATAAAAAAGTGGCAATCCGTTATATGGAATCTAGAGATGAGAATGAGCGGTTTGAACAGCTTGTTTCGCTTCAATCGGAAATAGAGTCGTATTTCGAGAATACAATGGTCATGGCAGATGATGAAGCAATCCGTAATAACCGTTTATCCTTAATGAAGGAAATCAGTGATTTGGTTGCTGGTTTTGCTGCCATGAATAAAATCATCCTTACATGATCGAAGGGATGTATGGAAATCGGAAACACTTTAAATAGGGTTTCCGATTTCTTAAAAAGATAATGGTCAATAAATAGGACAAAAATGCCCTTATTAAATAATTTAGTATATAATTATTAAATGAATAACTTTTGTTACTTTACTCTGCGAAAGCAGTGGGGTGGTGATTATAATCCAATTGAATAAGCGTCAGGAGCAAATTTTACAAATTGTAAAAGAAAACGGACCGATTACTGGAGAACATATTGCGGATAGATTGAACCTTACCAGGGCGACACTTCGTCCAGATCTAGCCATTTTAACGATGGCGGGTTTTCTTGATGCCAGGCCGCGAGTGGGGTATTTTTATACAGGCAGGTCAGGTACACAGCTTTTGACCGATAGCCTTAACCATCTTTATGTACGAGACTACCAATCGATACCCGTCGTTGTTGACGAGGGCATTTCCGTATATGATGCAATCGTCATGATGTTTTTGGAAGATGTCGGAACAATGTTCGTGGTCGATAAGCATGCATTGCTTGTTGGTGTCTTATCAAGGAAAGACTTGTTGCGTGCGAGTATTGGGAAACAAGAGCTTAACTCCATTCCAGTCAATATCATCATGACTAGGATGCCCAATATTACAATGTGTTCAAAAGAAGACCTTTTGATTGATGTGGCCAAGAAATTGATTGATAAACAAATCGACTCATTACCGGTCGTCAAAGACACAGAAAAAGGCTATGAAGTAATTGGAAGAATTACAAAAACCAATATTACGAAAGCATTCGTAGCTTTGGCTGATGAAGGCTATTAGGGGGCTTGCAAAAGGAATGACGGAGAATATGAACGGTTCTATTATATATGTTGTATCGGATTCGGTAGGGGAAACAGCGGAATTGGTTACAAAAGCCGCTGCAAGCCAGTTCTCGGGATCTGCATTTTCCATAAAGAGAATTCCGTATATTGAAGATGAACAAAACGTGGATGAAGTGATATCACTGGCTAAGTTGGATGGGGCAATCATTGCTTATACTCTTGTGAAGCCAGCTATTAGAGCGTATATGAAAGCACAGGTCGAGAAAGAAAACCTGTCTGCTTATGACATTTTAGGGCCGCTCATGGACATCCTTGAGGAAAGGGCGCCAAAAGGGCCGCTTAATGAACCTGGTCTTGTAAGAAAGCTGGATGATGACTATTTCAAGCGTGTGGAAGCCATTGAATTTGCTGTAAAATATGATGATGGACGTGACCCTCGGGGCATATTACGTGCTGATATCGTCCTTGTCGGTGTTTCACGCACTTCAAAAACGCCGTTATCACAGTATTTAGCCCACAAACGCTATAAGGTGGCTAACGTACCTTTAGTGCCTGAAGTGGAACCTCCAGAAGAGCTGTTCCTGGTACCTCCTGAAAAATGCATTGGATTAAAAATCAGTCCGGAAAAACTGAACCATATTCGTAAAGAACGATTAAAGTCGCTTGGGCTTAATGATCATGCGATTTATGCAAATGTGGAGCGTATAAAAGAAGAATTGACATACTTTGATACAATCATATCAAGGTTGAACTGTCCTATTATTGATGTAACCAATAAAGCTGTTGAAGAAACAGCCAATTTGATAATCAATATCCTTCAAAACAAAAACCGTTAATACTTATAATTAAGGCAAATCAAAATGTGAGCTAGGCACTTTATGTGTCAGCTCACATTTTAATGCCAAGGTTCAATAGGGAATAAAAAGAATAAGTTCAAAATAATTACATAAAATTTCTCCTTGTTTCCAACTGTAAATCCTTTGATTTGCATGAAAACAAATTCGGAATTTAAATGTTGGCATCTTCTAATCAAATAGACTATAATAAAAAATTGTGAGAAAAAAGTAATCTTAAGGTTTAGACTTAATTAATAAGGAATAAACTAAAGGTTAATGAGATGTCAAGGTTTTTATCATAAAAATAATTCGACATGTTCCGTATAATTCAGGAGGGGCTGGTCTTTTTCAAGGCAAAAGATCCGCTTTCACTTAAATGAACAGGTATTCCTTGAAGAATTATGTGTGCTCTTTTAGAGGAAACCCTCTGGATCAATGCTGAAAATTCACCATATCTTCATAAAGTTTAGGGGAGAAAAAGGATTATGCAGAAAGATGTAGAATTAGAAGGTATGAATAATAAACCCACGATACACGTCGATGCCGATGCATGCCCGGTGAAAGACGAAATCCTTCATTGTGCAAGTTTGCACGATGTTGAAGTCTGTTTTGTTGCATCATATAAAAATATGATGAATAACCCTGAAGGTAAATGGGTATATGTCGATGCAGACAAAGAAGCGGCAGATCTTTATATAGTAAACTCAGTAAAAAAGGGTGATATTGTCGTTACTGCAGATATTGGTTTAGCTGGGACCCTGCTTCCTAAAAACGTTTATGTCCTTTCGCCAAGGGGAAAAGAATACACTGACGAGAATATTTTCATGCTCTTGGATATGCGCTATCAGTCGGCGAAACTCCGCAGGCAGGGTAAGCATACAAAAGGGCCGAAAGCATTCACGAAGGAAGATCGTGCATGTTTCACAAATAAACTTTTGAAAACATTGTCGAACTTTGCAGGGAATTAGAAAACAGTATCGAATTAAAAACTATCACCAATATTGCAAGGTGGAAAAATGATAAATGGCCGTATAGAAGATGAGAAAATTAATCAAATTCGCGAAGCTGTTGACATTGTTGATTTAATTGGGGAGTATGTCCAGTTAAAGAAGCAGGGGCGCAATTACTTTGGCCTATGTCCTTTTCATGGTGAAAACTCGCCCTCGTTTTCCGTTTCAACGGAAAAACAAATCTTTCACTGTTTTGGTTGCGGGGCAGGGGGAAATATCTTTACCTTCTTAATGGATATAGAAGGCTACAGCTTTGTGGAATCTGCAAAAGTTTTAGCCGAAAAAGGAAATGTTCCTTTGGATGTTGAAATCAATAAGGATTCCAAGCGTTCTAACATGCCGGCAGGCTCGCAGCAAATGGTCGAGGCACATGACCTGCTGAGGAAGTTTTATCATCATCTCCTCGTTAATACGAAAGAGGGGCAGGATGCTCTCGAATATTTACTTAAACGCGGGTTTACTGAAGAGACTATAGAAAAGTTCCAAATTGGCTACTCTTTGGATTCATGGGATTTCGTGTCCAAGTTTCTTTTAAAACGCGGGTTTCCAGCGGAATACATGGAGCAGGCAGGGCTTATTATTTACAGGGAAAAAGACGAGTCATATTTTGACCGTTTCAGAAATAGAGTCATGTTTCCAATTATGGATCATCAAGGAAATACGATTGCATTTTCAGGAAGAGCGATGGGGGACGATGAGCCCAAATATTTGAATAGTCCTGAAACGCCAATCTTTAATAAAAGTAAAACTTTATATAATTTCCATCATGCAAGACCACACATACGAAAGAAAGAACAAGCAGTCATTTTTGAAGGCTTTGCCGATTGCATTTCAGCTGTTGGCGCAGGTGTGGAGAATGCGGTCGCTACAATGGGTACTGCCCTGACGGACCAGCATATCCAGCTTTTAAAAAGAAATACTGACCAGATACTTATATGCTACGATTCGGACTCAGCGGGATTAAACGCTGCCAATCGTGCAGTTAATATGCTACAGGACCATGAGTTTTCCGTGAAAGTCGCTCTCATGCCTGATAACTTGGACCCCGATGACTACATAAAGGAATTCGGTGAAAAAAGCTTTGTTTCTGAAGTAATAGGGGCCAGTTTAACCTACATGGCATTCAAAATGCATTATTTGCGTCGAGGGAAAAATGTAAATAATGAAGGAGATCGAATTCAATATATCGAAGAAGTCCTTAAAGAAATTTCACGATTGCCCAATGCAGTGGAGAGGGATCATTATCTTCGGCAGCTATCCTCTGAATTTTCCCTATCATTGGATGCGCTGGAACAGCAGCAACGTCAGGTGTTCTTTACGGAACGCAAGAAGGGGACACTGCCGCAGCCAGCAGCCCAAAAGCAAATGTCCCTGCAATATGAGCATAAGTTAAAGCCTGCTCACCATAATGCTGAAATGAAGTTGATCGCCCATATGCTAAAAAGCAGGGATATGACCTTCAAAATTCAGCAATTGCTTGGACAAACGGTTTTTCATGTAGATGAACATCAGGCAATCATCACCTATTTATATGCGTTCTATGAAGATGGACACGAACCGGATACAAGCTTTTTCCTTACTTATTTACCGGATCCAAACTTGAGAAGGATCGTTTCGGAAATAGAAATGATGTCAGTGAATGAGGAAGTTACCGATAAAGAACTGACCGATTGCATAAATCAAGTGTTGAAATATGAAAAATTGTTAAAGATAAAAGAAAAACAAGTTGAAGAAAAAGATGCAGTTAGGCGAAGTGATTATGTCACTGCTGCAAAAATTGCCATGGAAATCATTAAATTGCGTAAAATGTTGTAGTCGTTTAGGTGTAAGTCCTGGAAGGAGGGGAACTAATGGCTGAAAAACCAGCACGTTCCAAACAAGTTGATAATGAATTTAGCCTTGAACAGGTGAAAGAAAAATTACTAGAGCTAGGTAAAAAACGAGGCTCTTTGACTTTAGAAAAAATCGCTGAAATGATTGGCGGTTTTGAATTGGATTCCGATCAAATGGATGAGTTCTATGAGGTGTTAGCAGAAAACGGCGTCGAAATACTCACTGATGGTGAGGAGGACGAGGATGAAGATGATCCGGATGAGAAGAAGCTTGCAAAAGAAGAAGAGTTTGACTTAAATGATTTAAGTGTTCCTCCTGGCGTTAAAATCAATGACCCAGTACGCATGTACTTAAAGGAAATTGGTCGGGTAGACCTTTTATCGGCAGAAGAGGAAATCTCTCTGGCGACGAGAATCGAAGATGGGGATGAAGAGGCGAAACGCCGTTTGGCAGAAGCTAACCTTCGTCTTGTTGTCAGTATCGCCAAGCGCTATGTCGGACGCGGAATGCTTTTCCTTGATTTGATTCAGGAAGGTAATATGGGACTTATCAAAGCAGTCGAGAAATTTGATTACCGCAAGGGATTCAAATTCAGTACGTATGCAACATGGTGGATTCGCCAAGCGATAACCCGTGCGATTGCCGACCAAGCAAGGACGATCCGGATACCGGTGCATATGGTGGAAACCATTAATAAATTGATCCGTGTCCAAAGACAGCTTCTTCAGGATTTAGGACGTGAACCTTCTCCGGAAGAAATTGCGGAGGATATGGACTTAACACCTGAAAAAGTTCGTGAAATCTTGAAAATAGCTCAGGAACCGGTTTCATTGGAAACGCCAATAGGAGAAGAAGACGATTCACATTTAGGTGATTTCATTGAAGATCAGGATGCAACTTCTCCATCGGAGCATGCAGCATATGAACTATTGAAAGAACAGCTTGAAGATGTATTGGATACTCTTACTGACCGTGAAGAGAACGTCTTGAGACTCCGCTTTGGACTTGATGATGGCCGCACCCGCACTCTTGAAGAGGTAGGGAAAGTATTTGGGGTCACCCGCGAGCGTATCCGTCAAATCGAAGCGAAGGCGCTTCGTAAACTGAGACATCCAAGCCGCAGCAAACGCTTGAAAGATTTCCTGGAATAGAATATATGCCCTTCACAGAGCCCTCTTTGAATGCCCAGCGTTCGGGAGCGGCTCTTTTTTTTAGTTCCGATGTAAAAATATCCTATAAAAACAATAATTACCAATACACTGTAAAAAAATTTGAAAGCTAAGTCATAAAAAGAAATGATCATCATGAGGATGTGAGATTCATGGATGAGATGAGAAAGAAAATCATCATTCAAGAAATAAACTCCTGGAAGGAAAGTCGTATGCTTCCGGAGCAATATTGTAATTATCTGCTTGCATTATACTGTCAAGGCGAACTGCCGCCACCCAATTCGGCTAAATCCGGGAGCGTAAAAAACGACATCTTTTCCGGGTTGTTGATTGGGGCCCTTTTTTCATTTATTGTATTTTTGAATTATTTTACTGAAATACCCATAAGAATGCAAATGCTTATGACAACAATTTCAATTCTTGTCTTTGGGCTGGCGGCCCGCCACTTTGCCGGCAGGAAAATCATTTTTCAAATGGCCTTGATGGGAATGGCGCTATCTTTGCTTTTATTAACAGTCAGTTTTGCCGAATTCATGGCACCTGGTCAAGTGAGTATCCTTTATATTTTCCTGTTCATTAATTGCGGACTTTGGATTTTAATGGGCAAAAAACTGAAGCTGCTCCATTTTTCCATAGGGGGAGGCCTGGGAGCAATGGTCACTCTTTACTTTTTTTTTAGGACATTCTAGCGGTTTTAATTAGTGATTTTAGGGTATTATGAAATATATGTAAGAAAAAGTAAAACTGTTTGGAAATATACATAAGTTTTTGACAATTTTAAGAAATTATATAATATCTTCTATTTTTGGGCTTTTACTTGAAACTCTTTTCAAGTAAAATAATATATAGCTGTTTGTATATAATATTAAATATGGTAAGTTTAGGTTCTACATAGGGGAGGAAATACTATGAATCGCAATCCAGTAATGCCTTTTATTATTATCATGGTTTTTGGTATTGGACTTATGTTTTTACTTTCGTTTAAAGGTTTGGGTGATGCCAAAGATCTTGCTAAGGAAAAAGAGGGCGGCGAAAAGACAGAAGAAACAGAAAGTGCCTCAGCATCACCTGAGGACATCTATAAGCAAAACTGTATCTCATGTCATGGTGACGCCTATCAAGGCGGCGTCGGGCCTGCCCTAAAAGGTGTTGGCGATCGTCTATCGGTGGACGAGGTCAAAGAAGTGATCACGAATGGACGAGGTGCAATGCCACCAGGTTTAGTCGAAGAACAGAACATTGACGCCATGGCCGAATATATTCATGGACTGAAATAATTCATGAAACTGACTCAAGAAATCGTTGGAAAGCGAACTTTTTGAGTCAGTTTTTCATTTATTCAGAAAAGGAAGATTCCAGATGGAAAGTTTCTTCTGCCCACTGATAGAAAGAGTCCTTTCTCCTTTCTGTAATTTTTCGATTGAACTTGGTATAATCGAATGGGAAACTAATTATAGTAAGAAATTATTTGAATTAAGAGAGTTGATAAATATGAATCATGAAAAACTATCGATGAGATTAGAACGTGTTGCCATACATATACCAAAAGGAAGCATCCTTGCAGATATAGGTTCCGATCATGCTTATTTGCCGTGCTATGCTGTGACTAACGGCTTGTGTGACAGTGCAATAGCCGGCGAAGTTGTAGAAGGGCCATATCAGTCAGCACGCAAGCAAGTTGCAATGACGGGGCTTAGGGACAAGATAGAGGTCCGTAAAGGAGACGGGCTTGAAGTATTGAAGCCTGATGAAGCGACTTGCATTACGATTGCAGGCATGGGAGGGACTTTAATATCAAGTATATTGGAAAGCGGAAAAGGGAAACTTGGCAGGGCAGAAAGGCTTATCCTTCAGCCAAATGTCGGTGCAGCGAATGTTCGCAGCTGGCTTATGGAAAACGGCTGGGAACTTATTGGAGAGGAAATCCTTGAAGAAGATGGGAAAATCTATGAAATCTTAATTGCCGAAAAAGGGGACCCGCTCCGCCCTTATCTGATAAACAAGCAAGCAGGCCTCACGTTCGGTCCATACTTAAGAGAGCAATTCAGTGACATTTTCATAAAAAAATGGCAGCTAGAGAAAAAACATTTGGAGAGAATCATCGAACAATTGGATGAAAGCGGAAGAAGCGGACTGGAAACGAAGCGCAATGAATTAAAATCCCAAATTTCCGTAATTGAGGAGGTGCTTAAAGGGTGAAGACAGTGAATGGTCACAAAATCATTGAAACGTTTGAACAATTCTCCCCAAAGCATTATGCGATGGAGGGAGATCCGATCGGGCTGCATGTCGGTCAGCTCAATAAGCCGGTTACTAAAGTGCTGATTGCCCTTGATGTGCTGGAAGAGGTTGTAGACGAAGCGATAGAACATGGCGCGGAATTGATCATCGCCCATCATCCGCTTATCTACCGACCATTGAAAAGGATCGATACAAACACTGCTGGAGGCCGCATCATCGAAAAGCTGATCAAACATGATATCGCTGTTTATGCTGCGCATACCAATTTGGATGTCGCTAGGGGCGGAGTAAATGATTTACTTGCCGAAGCGCTGCAATTGCAGGACACAGAAGTATTGATTCCAACTACCGAGACAACTCTAAAGAAATTGGTCGTATATGTTCCAAAGACCGATGCACAAAAGGTGAGGGAAGCCCTAGGTAAGGCAGGGGCCGGAGCGATCGGGAATTACAGCAATTGTTCGTTTTCCGGGGAAGGTACCGGACGCTTCTTGCCAGGTGATGGCAGTGAGCCGGTAATTGGCTCCCAAGGAAAGCTTGAAGAAGTAGCTGAAATGCGAGTCGAAACGATATTCCCGGAAAATATCGAAAAGAAAGTGCTATCTGCGATGATCAAAGCCCATCCATATGAGGAAGTTGCTCATGATATATATAAACTGGAGAATAAAGGGGAGTCTCTTGGCTTAGGGAAGATCGGTGTACTTCCTGAAGAAATGACACTTGAACAATTTTCCGAACATGTGAAGCGGACACTTGATGTTGAAAAGGTGCGTGTCGTTGGAGATTTGCAAAGCCCAATCAAAAAAGTGGCAGTGTTGGGCGGAGACGGCAATAAATACTTTACAACAGCGAAGTTCAAGGGAGCTGATGTATACGTTACGGGTGACATGTATTACCATACAGCGCATGACGCGATGATGCTTGGATTGAATATCGTGGATCCAGGCCACAATGTTGAAAAGGTGATGAAAAAAGGGGTGGCACGAATCCTTGAAAAAATGTGCCTCGAAAAGAGCTACGATGTGGAATTCATTCCATCCCGGCTGAATACAGACCCTTTCCAATTCATTTAAATAACACGAAAAAGGCAGCCATTAGTGGCTGCCTTTTTTTTTGTGAAATCATTTCTTCACTTTAATTTTAGGTAAAATTTTATGCAATGGCGTTTTCTTTTCGGTATTCCAAGTCGATTCATCACTTGCTTCATATTGCTCTAGAAATGCGATAACTTCCTTCGTGATCGGAGTTGGTGTGGAAGCCCCTGAAGTGACGGCAACCGTTTCTGCATCTTTTAGCCATTCAAGATTCAGCTCGGAAATGTCAGCGATCCGATAAGCGCTCGTGCCGGCAATCTCTTGGGAAACTTGTGCAAGGCGGTTTGAATTATTACTCTTGGGGTCTCCGACTACGATTAAAACATCAGCTTCACCAGCTTGCTCGGCAACCGCTTCTTGGCGAACCTGTGTCGCTAAACAAATTTCCTTATGGACTTCGGCATGTGGAAACTTTTCCTTGACCTTATCCATGATATCCAATACATCCCATTGGCTCATCGTTGTTTGATTGGTAACAATGATCTTATCACTATTCAAAGTCAAGGCTTCCACATCTTCATCCTTTTGAACCAGGTGAACTACATCAGGAGCAACTCCGACAGCACCCTCTGGTTCCGGATGGCCTTTTTTGCCAATATAAATGATTTGATAGCCTTCCGCTTGTTTTTCCCGAATTAAGTCATGTGTTGCGGTAACATCGGGACATGTAGCATCAAGCGTAACAAGACCTTTTTTCTCGGCGATCTTCCTGATCTCAGGTGAAACGCCGTGAGCAGTAAAGATGACGGTTCCGCTGTCCACCTGTTCGATGATATCGTTGCGGTTGCTGCCGTCCAGCGTGATGATGCCTTCTTCTTCAAACGCATCCGTCACATGTTTGTTATGCACAATCATTCCTAAAATGTAAATGGGACGTGGCAAGGTTTTATCTAAAGCCGCATTACGGGCGATGACCATGGCATCGACAACGCCATAACAATAGCCGCGCGGGGAAATTTTAATCACTTTCATCTATGTGTCCTCCTTCAAGGCAAGAAACTCTCACTTTTTATACCTTTCTATTATATAAGACCATAGATGATATTACAAAACATCATATTTACATAAAATCAGTTATTGGTAAATTTTTTGCAGCCTTTAGATATAAAGCTTTGGACCGGATGACCTCTCCCTTTTGGTTTCGGTATGGACTTGGGCGATAGGGTTAGCTTCTTTAGCTTTTTCTTTTTTCTTCGAATCCGTTTGTACCACACTGTTTTTTTGTACCTCAACATTTGGCTCGCTTTCAACGGAAACTCCCTGATCCTCGTTATCACTGGCTGATGAAATGCTCCGGAAAACTTTCCACATGGAAGGCAGGTTTTTAATCACTGGTCCGTATTGTTCCACCATAGGTGTGAATTGTTCCGCCGCTTGCAATACTTTTTGCGTGTTGGAAAGCATGTTATTAAGGGACTCTGGGTTTTTTAATGTTTCTAGTATACCGCCTCCGCTGCTTCTTGAAGAACTTTGATTAGAGGTACCGGCTGGCGCAAATAAATTTGGCGCAGCTGCTTTTTGTTTTGACTTACCGAGTATTTTTGACAATAACCCTTCTTTCTTCGCTGGCGGCATCTCCTGCCGCTGCGGTTGGTTGAAGGGGCCGCGGAAACCTTGAGGTCCCTGTGGCATCTGCCCTCTGTTTTGTACCATCGGCCGCTGCATCTGCTGATAAGGGTGGGGGATTTGCGGTGACTGTCTCAATGGAGCAGGGTGCTGCTGCATCCTTCGGCCATTGGGTGGCTGAAAACCGGGTCCGGGTTGACGATTTCTATTTGGGAACATAGGTTTCACCTCCTCAGATTTTATATGCTGGTGTAATCTTCTATATAAATTATGCAACTCGACAAAAAAGGTTTGAGGAAAGAGTGACTGGGCAGTTGTGAAGTAACCGGAAAGAAGGTAAGATGGTAACGGTAGTCTTTTAGCTCCATGTCTGCGGGGGATACGCTATGACCAGGACAGGGGCTTTTCGTTTGCAAGAGTCCATTTTAAGAGAAAACCTCAGCGCTTGCGCTTTTGTTAAGTAAATGGGACACATTGAAAAAAGTAGATGGCCTGCCCCAATATGGGTCAATCCCTATTTTCTTCACGAGCAACCCAGGCGCTTGCGCTTTTTGTGTAATCCAGCTTCAGCGCCTAGCTCGTTGTGAAAAGATGATCGCCCACATAAGGCAAAAAGCGCCTTATGGGTCAATCCCTATTTTCTTCACGAGCAACCCAGGCGCTTGCGCTTTTTGTGTAATCCAGCTTCAGCGCCTAGCTCGTTGTGAAAAAGATGATCGCCCACATAAGGCAAAAAGCGCCTTATGGGTCAATCCCTATTTTCTTCACGAGCAACCCAGGCGCTTGCGCTTTTTGTGTGAAATTTATTATAATAACAGGACATGTCTAATGACTGACAGGATAAAGGAGTTTTTTGATGAAACAAAATCAATTTGAACGATTTAATTTGAAAAGCTACATTCTAGATGCGGTTCGTACTTTAGGGTTCGATAAGCCGACGGAAATTCAAGAGCGCGTGCTTCCGTCGCTTTTAAAGGGAAGTAGCTTAATTGGACAGTCGCAGACAGGAACAGGGAAGACACATTCCTATTTGCTGCCGATCATGAACAGGCTTGATGCCGGTAAGAATGAGGTTCAAGCGATTATTTCCGCACCAACCCGTGAGTTAGCGAACCAAATCTACAAAGAAGCTTTGAAAATTGCTGACCATTTCCCTGAGGATGAGCAGATTCAAGTCCGTTGTTTCATCGGTGGTACTGATAAACAGCGAATGATAGATAAATTGAAGACACAGCCGCAATTGGTAATCGGTACACCGGGCCGGATCAAGGACTTGGTTGCAGCTCAGGCATTACAGGTTTATACAGCAAAAATGCTTGTAGTCGATGAAGCGGACCTTATGCTAGACATGGGCTTCATTGAAGATGTCGATATATTTGCATCACGTATGGCTGAAAAAATTCAAATGCTTGTCTTTTCGGCAACCATCCCAGAAAAATTGAAGCCGTTTTTAAATAAATATATGGAGAATCCAAAGTATGTTCAAGTGAATCCCAAGCAGGCGACCGCTTCGAAAATTGAACATGTTCTCGTACCGATTCGTCACCGTAACAGAGAGCAGTTACTTCATGATATCATCGTTCGTTATAATCCATATTTGGCGATTATTTTCACAAACACAAAAAAAATGGCGGATCATGTGGCTAACTCCTTGATTGAAAAAGGGTTGAATGTCGGCCGTATTCATGGTGATTTATCGCCTCGTGAGCGTAAAAAAATGATGAAGCAAATCAATGATCTGGAGTATCAATTCATCGTTGCGACAGATCTGGCTTCCCGTGGAATCGATATTGAAGGTGTAAGTCATATCATTAACTATGAATTGCCTTCAGATTTGGATTTTTATATCCATAGGACGGGAAGGACGGCTCGTGCCGGATATTCAGGCATTGCCACTACCATTTACGATACATCCGATGAAGATTCACTGAACCGCCTTGAAAAAATGGGCATTGAATTCCGTGATGCGGATATCCAAAACGGTGATTGGGTTGATATCGATGAACGTAATAAACGGAAAAACCGTAAAAAACAAAAATCTGATATCGATGTTAAAGCGAGCAGGCACGTCAAGAAGCCAACTAAAGTCAAGCCAGGATACAAGAAGAAAATTCAACGAGATGTGGAAAACTTTAAAAAACGTGAACGTCGTATACAGAGAAAGAAATAGGGGAGAAATCAGATGCTGAAGATCGGATCGCATGTTTCAATGAGCGGGAAAGGTATGCTACTTGCTGCGAGTCAAGAAGCGGCTTCGTATGGCTCCAACACATTCATGATCTATACAGGGGCCCCTCAAAACACAAGACGTAAAAAAATCGAGGATTTAAATATCGAAGCCGGAAGACTGCATATGGAGGAGAATGGAATCAGCGATATCGTGGTCCATGCCCCGTATATCATTAATATAGGAAATACAACGAATCCAGCCACATACGAGCTTGGAGTCAACTTCTTACGCAGCGAAATCGATCGGACCGAAGCCATTGGCGCAAGGCAGATCGTACTTCATCCAGGTGCGCATGTTGGTGCAGGCAGTGAACTGGGTATCAAGAGAATCATCGAAGGTTTGAATGAGGTGCTGACTGCCGACGATAAAGTTCAGATTGCCCTTGAAACGATGGCAGGCAAAGGGTCTGAATGTGGCAGGTCTTTCGAAGAGCTGGCGATGATCATTGATGGTGTGACCCATAATGAAAAACTATCGGTTTGCTTCGATACTTGCCATACTCACGATGCCGGATATAATATCATCGAGGATTTTGATGGCGTACTGAATGAATTTGATAAATTGGTCGGTGTTGACCGCATCAAGGTCCTTCACATAAACGATAGCAAAAATGAACGCGGCATGCGCAAGGACCGCCATGAAAACATTGGATTTGGTCATATTGGTTTTAAGGCGTTGAATGCTATTGTTCACCATCCGCAATTAAGCAGTGTTCCGAAAATCCTGGAAACACCTTATGTAGGTGAAGACAAAAAAGACAAAAAGGCACCATATAAATTTGAAATTGATATGTTCAAGAATAATCAATTTGATGAAGATCTATTGGATAAGATCAGATCTCAACAATAATCATAATAGGGACGATTCATCGAAAAAGATGAATCGTCCTTTCATTTGCATAAGTATGCTCAGATAAAGCTGCAGCTGGCTTAAGATCTCTAAAAAGTGGAAGTAAGGTTGTTGAAGAGGGATTCTATTTCCCTGGCTGTGCTTGCTCCGGCAACTTTTGTAATTTGACCAAGCACGTTCTGTCTTTGACGTATATCAAAAATGTTAATATTTTTACCTGCTAGAAGTGCAGTGATATCCTGTGCTTGTTTTTGAGTGAGTGCAACCTTATGCTGTTTAGCAAGGGAAAGCAGTTCATCGGGGCGAATACTGTTGATTTTATGATTGACCATCATTTCAAATAATTTCAAACGATCTCCTCCTTTGTTAAAACATATGAAGGAGGAAGACGTATGTGAACATGAAACTTTGTTTGATTACTGTAAGTTTGGTTCAGCTCACACTTTTTTGTGGTTCAGGGTGTACCGGCACTTGTTCAGAGGACCGGTTTCTTTACATCTTGGCTTCTTTGATTTATACTAACGATTGTTAATCGTAATGATTCTTAAAAAAATAGGTGATCTCTTTGGATAATGTAGTAAACCCCATAGTTAAATTTGAAGATATATCTTACAAATATACAAAAGATCTAGTGCTGGAACATGTTTCTCTTGAAATCCCTAGAGGGGCCTTCTTAGCAATCGTTGGGCCGAATGGATCCGGTAAGTCAACGCTTTTGAAGTTGCTGCTTGGTCTGTTCAAGCTCCAAAAGGGAAAAATTGAAATTTTCGGTGAAGACATACGACGCTTTAAAGATTGGCAAAAGGTCGGTTTCGTTTCCCAAAAGGCCAACTCCTTCAACTCTGGGTTTCCTGCCACAGTTTTTGAAGTGGTTCAGAGTGGTTTGACCAAAAAAATCGGCTTGTTTAAGTTTGCAGGCAAAGAGGATAAGCAAAAGGTGAAGAAGGCTCTGGAATCCGTGGATATGCTTGAATATCAGAACCGCAATATCGGGGAATTGTCCGGAGGCCAGCAGCAGCGGGTGTTCATTGCCCGGTCACTGGTCAGCGAACCGGAATTGATGATATTGGATGAGCCTACGGTTGGCGTTGATTCAAAAAACGTCCACCAATTTTATGAAATGCTTGAGATGTTGAATAAAAAATTAGGTATAACCCTGATTTTAGTAACTCATGATGTTGGTACTGTGACCGATAAAGTCACACATGTCGCCTGTTTAAATAAAAAGCTTCATTTTCACGGGGATGCCTGTGAATATAATGAGCTGGATGAAGGTGAGCTCTCGTCCATTTATGGACATGGGGTCCAATTTTTAAATCATGATCATTAATATGTTTTGGAGGATAGCCCAATGATATCGGGGATATTGCAATTTGAATTTTTGCAGAACGCATTTTTGACCGGAATCATCATCGGAGCGATTGCGCCATTAGTGGGCGTTTTTGTCGTGGTAAGGCGGATGTCGATGATTTCCGATGCGCTAAGTCATGTAGCGCTTGCTGGGATAGCGTTTAGTTTATTGCTGCAGAAGAGCTTTCTATCTTTAGCAGGATTGAATCCACTTTATATAGGAATGGCCTTTTCTGTAGGTGGTTCATTATTCATTGAAAAATTAAGAGGGGTGTACAAGCATTATCAAGAGCTTGCAATCCCGATCATAATGTCAGGCGGCATGGGTCTCAGTGTCATTTTCATATCCATTGCAGATGGTTTCAATACGGATTTATACGGTTATTTATTCGGCAGTGTCAGTGCCGTCAGCCGGGCGGACTTATATGTCATTTTGGCAGTGGGGATAGTCGTAGCCTTGATGCTCACCCTATTATATAAAGAACTATTTCTGTTATCTTTTGATGAAGAGCATGCGAAAGCGTCCGGAATACCTTATAAAGCGATTCATTTTATTTTTATTGTAATGGTCGCGTTGGTCATTGCCGCTTCCATGAAAATCATTGGTATATTACTTGTTTCTTCACTCATGACGCTCCCGGTAGCTGCTAGTCTCCGCTTTGCAAAGGGTTTTAAGCAGATGATTGGATATTCGGTCTTATTCGGTGAAGTGTCTGTCATAGGCGGATTATTCTTATCATATAACCTTGACCTTGCTCCTGGCGGGACCATTGTAATAATAGCTGTACTAATTCTCATCTTGTCAATTTTGTTTGATAAGTGGAAAAATCGATAGATGGGGTGATGTAATGAACGTAACTACTGCCATGCAACTATTAAAAGATAAAGGTTTTAAGCATACAGGAAAGAGGGAAGAAATGCTGCAGCTTTTCTCTTCCAGCGATAAATATTTAACGGCCAAAGATGTATTGGAGAATATGAAACAGGATTATCCAGGTTTAAGCTTCGATACGATTTACAGAAATCTTTCCTTATTTGTAGAACTGGGCATCTTTGAAGCGACCGAGTTGGAAGGGGAAAAGCGTTTTCGTTTTACATGCGGTCATTCTTCCCACCATCACCACTTCATCTGTTTAAATTGTGGGAAAACGAAAGAAATCGAACTGTGCCCGATGCAGGAACTTCAGGAAAGCTTGAAGGACTACGATGTTTCGGGTCATAAATTTGAAATTTACGGACGCTGTCCCGCATGTAGCGTATCTTTGGATGCATAAAAACCATTGACCTCCAGTCAATGGTTTTTTCTTGTCTCATTTTATAGTTGCCGGTTGCCCTGACATCCAATTATTCACCCATGCAGAGGCTTCTTGCCAATTGTTGACCCGAATCACCCTTTCAGGCACGGGATCTTGGTTGTAAGGAGTATTAAATAAAATCACGGGTATTTTACACTCTTCCGAAATCGCCACTGCATTATCGTGCTTGTCCTCTAAAAAGAGATCGACTTCGAATTTTTTGGCTGCAGCCACTTTATCGTGTGAGCCTACAAGCTCAATATGATCATATAGGACTTCATTCGACGTGAACCAATTTTTGGTTACATCAAATAAACGGTTACTTCTGGCACTTATGAAATAAAGGTTAGCGTGTTCAGTCCATTTTTCCAATACATCTTTCGCACCTTCAGCCAATAATGATTCCGAATAGATGAGTGGCTCGCTCTCAATGAACCATTTAGTGAAATCCTCTTTTGGAACATTCACGAAAGGGAATAAGTCATATTCGGTAATGTCCTCATAAGCTAAATTCAGCTGGAAAGCTTTATTTAAAAAGGGGACCATGGAATCAGGTCTTGTAACAGTCCCGTCTATATCGATGCCAAAACGTTTTTTCATGATGAATCTCTCCCTCATTTTCAATACTTGTAATAGTGTAACATATCCCATCATAGCTTTGGTAAATACCCGTATTTATTTCCAAGATATGAAACCATTTTCACGATGGGATCCGCGATTTTTACATACACTATAAATGCTTCACAAATGAAAGTGAGGGATGCACGAATGGAAAAAGATCAATACTCCAGTATTGACGACGAAATGCAATTGGCGAAAGAGGGCAGTGAACCAACCGTTGTGGATGATCAGCATCATGAGCGGTATTATAATGAAGATACACCTGAAGATGACAGACGATATGAAAGTCATGGGACCATAACCAATATGGATAACCGGTATCAGGAAGAAACGTCTGCCGAAATTTCAACACCGCCTCAGAGAATCAGGTCATATAAAAATGATGGACGTGCAGAGGATAATGGTTCTGGGGATGTGGCATCAAGAGGGAAAGCGATTGGTGTCATAGCTTTGATCATCTCCATTATATCTTTATTCATGATGCCCTTCATTTTAGGGATTGTGGGTATCATTGTAGGGATAGTGGCCAGAAGCCGGGGATCGAACTTAGGTACTTGGGCCATCGTCATTGGTGCAATCTCCATCATCGTTGGCATATTCATCCTGCCGTTCTTTTAAACATCATTAAACCCTTTGATGTCATTTTCCGAAATGCATCAAAGGGTTTTTCAAATTGTATAAAACAAAAAATCCCGATAATGAAACATCGGGATTCTTTGTTTTATTTATTTAGTAAAGCTGCAGCAGCAGCTTCGGCTCTTTGTTTTTCATAGTACTCTTCAGCGATTTTGTCAATTTCTTTTTTAAGTTCCTCGACCATCGTCTCTTCAGGCACTTTACGAACAATTTGACCTTTTCTAAACAGTAAACCTTCACCTCGGGCCCCGGCAATGCCGATATCAGCCTCACGGGCTTCTCCAGGGCCGTTTACCGCACAACCAAGCACTGATACCTTGATTGGCGCTTTGACCGTCTGGATGTACTCTTCAACTTCATTGGCGATGGAAATCAAATCAATCTCGATTCGACCGCAAGTAGGGCAGGAAATTAAAGTGGCCATGTTGGAAGCAAGGCCAAATACTTTTAGAAGCTCCCTTGCCACCTTCACCTCTTCGACAGGATCGGCACTTAAGGAAACACGCATCGTGCTTCCGATGCCCTGACTTAGGATGGCACCTAGTCCGGCAGCGCTTTTTACGGTTCCTGAAAACAGTGTACCTGATTCCGTGATCCCAAGATGTAAAGGATAATCGAATGCTTTTGAAGCTTTTTCATATGCCTCGATGGCTAAATTCACATCGGAAGCCTTCATGGAAACGATAATGTCATGAAAGTCCAGATCTTCCAGGATCTTGATATGGTGTAAAGCACTTTCTACCATTCCATCAGCAGTCGGGAAGCCATATTTCTCGATGATTTTTTTCTCTAGAGAACCAGCATTGACCCCGATGCGAATTGGTATTCCTTTAGCCTTCGCAGCTTTCACTACTGCTTCAACCTTTTCACGGCGACCGATGTTACCAGGATTAATCCTGATTTTATCAGCTCCGCCCTCGATTGCCTTCAGAGCAAGTTTATAATCGAAATGAATATCGACTACAAGAGGGATGTTTATCCGTTTTTTTATCTCAGAGATTGCATCAGCTGCCCTTTCATCCGGACAGGCGACACGTACGATTTGACATCCAGCTTCTTCAAGGCGAAGAATCTCTGCAACCGTTGCTTCAACATCATGTGTTTTTGTCGTTGTCATGCTTTGTACGATAACTTCATTATTGCCGCCAATCGTTAAGTTTCCGACTTTAATTGGCCGCGTCTTGGTGCGATGTATGATTTCACTCAAGTGGAATTCTCTCCTTTAGGAAAAAATCAGTTTTGATTTTTAATTTGTTTCTCTGAAATATTGTATCAATGTACATACCGCTTGACAAGGAAATAGGACGCATAATGTTTTTTCATCACGAGACATCCCCTAATTTCTGGATACAATCGATGCTGGGAAATCCCCTTAATGGTTCTTGTGTAGGGGGAGATTCCTATTATGGGGGTTATTTGTAAACGGGAATCTTATATGTTTTGCCAATCTGCATATCCTCGGGCTTCAATCCTTCATTCAAACTTTGAAAGTCAGTGATGATCGTTTCGATTGGCTGATTGGATCCGCCTTTTTCCGTTTCGACGATGGAAAGTAAGGTATCACCCGGTTTCATGGTAATTTCTTTATAGGCGGCAGATGGTGCGGATGCAGGCTTGCTGGCCGGGACGGCCTGTTCGCCTGTAGAGGCCGGTGGATGGGAAGCCGGCAGGGTACCCGTAGTCATATCAAAATAAATAATAAATAAAGTGAAACAGAATGAGATAAAAAGCAGTAGCCGTTTCAATTTTCCATCCTCCCAAGCTTGTCTTTAATTCATCTATACTTGGAGGGGGCAAAAAATATGCCTAAAAATGGGCAATTCTTCAAATGGAATATGAGAGTGGCCATTCAAATTTTTCTATTTCATTTGAGTATCATCCTTATTATTTGAATGAGTGTTAAGAAAGGAGCGAATTTCCTTTGGGGTCAGACCACTCTTTTTTGCCTCCATTATGAGTAGCAACCACTGTACATCAATATGACTCTCCTTCACATCTATCACCTCTTAATTACTATTTCAACCATAAGTATAGGAATAACTTAGCGAGTATTTTGTCGAATTAAGTAGATTAAAAAAATGATGACTGTAGTCATATGCTGCAAAGGCATGGATTACCCGATTTTATTTAAGCAAAAAGAGCCGGACCCGGTGGTCGAATTAAATGGGGTTCTATCTGAATTTTAAAAAAGTTGATTGGAACAGGTCTGCGAGACTCCTGCGGGAAAGCGTGTATTAGGGAGACCCCACAGGCGCAAAGACCGCCCTGGTTCCAATCAACGTTCAAATTTTACAAAGCCTTAAAAGACTGTAGGGAAGCTCGATTCTCATCGAGCTTCCCTACAGTCTGAGTCCAATCTTATTAATGTCAATTTCCGATCTTATTGGCTGATGTTTCTTTAATCGATAAGAATAACATCATCAATGTCACAAACCAGCTAATGATGGAAGCGAACGGTACCATTGCTTGAAAAGCATCCATGATGGCGAAGAATACCGTGGCAAGCGTTATGCTGTAAGCACCGATTCTCCATAGATGCCTATAGGAAAGATGACGGCCAAGAGCATTTTTGAAAAAAAGACCGAAAGCGGCAAGGATTGTCACTTTAATGAAGATTCCGCTAGCAGTAAACAGGTATAATATAAGTAGCAGCAATGGAAGGATAATAGGCAGCACAGATTCAACTGAATCAAGCCAAGTGGATATTTCCTTATTATCTCCCTCCAGAACTGAATATGGAGAGGATTGCACATTGCCTCCGGATACGAAAACCAGATCAGACTTTAAAAGCGCGACAGCTTCATCAGCTTTAGTGGCTACATCTTCCGGGGTCAAAGCTCCCGTGCCATCTACAAAAATTTGATATCCGTTTTTATTCAGGCTAAACGGCTCATCTTGTTCAGTTGTCAACGTGCCATTTTTGATTTCAAATGCCGGTAAGTCTTCGGATACTGTTTCGTGCATGGCATCTATCCCGTTAACTATCATTGTCCCGAAATAAAAAGCTGAAGGGAGAAAGGCGATGAGACTTATAAAGAAAACGAATAATATCGTTTTCCCGATACCTTGGTTTTGAAAGGAAGCGATATCTTTAGGAGAATACAAGCTTACCAATAGTTGTTTGAATATGTTCAATGTTTTCAGCACCTAACTATATAAGATTCCTAACCAATTTTAACTATATGGGAAAAATAAAACAACCTGTATTCTGCTTCATTGGTTTCAACCATCAGTAATGAGGTAATTATGGAGAGATAAAGTCAAATTATATAAAATGAGAAAGGGGCGTGTTAATGATGGATACACTATTTTGGATAATAATTACCCTCATGTTCATAATGGGGTTTGTCGGTCTGATTTTTCCAATCATCCCAAGTGTTTTATTCATTTTCGGCGGAATATTGCTATATGGACTATTTTATTCTTTTGAACCATTTGGCTGGTTTTTCTGGACGGTCCAAATTTTATTCGTCATCCTTTTATTCGCAGCTGATTACATTGCGAACATGGTCGGGGTCAAAAAGTATGGAGGCACGAAAGCGGGAATTTGGGGCAGTACGATTGGGCTTCTGGTCGGGCCATTCGTGATCCCGTTCCTCGGAATACTAATAGGACCATTCATCGGGGCATTCCTGGCAGAAATCCTAGTACATAAAAAAGACCCGGTCACTGCTTCGAAAATCGGCCTTGGTTCCGTTGTAGGCTTTATAAGCAGCGTCATCACAAAAGGCATCATCCAAGTTTTGATGATTGGATATTTTTTATTCGTGGTATTCTCATAGGAAATATAATCGAAAAATGAAAAATTGAGGCATAAGGTTTGAAACGGTTACAAAAATTTGATACTCTATTTCTAGCGAGCTTTATGTATCTTTCGAGAACTGAAGCCCTCAAAAAATAAAAGCTTACATAGGGAGGAATTTTATTATGGCTTTTGAACTTCCACAATTACCGTATGCATATGATGCATTAGAACCACACATCGACAAAGAAACAATGAACATTCACCACACTAAACATCACAACACATATGTGACAAACCTGAACAATGCCCTAGAAGGTAACCAAGAACTTCTAAGCAAAAGCGTTGAAGAAATCGTCGCTAACCTTGACGCAGTACCTGAAGCTGTTCGTACAGCTGTACGCAACAATGGTGGCGGACATGCTAACCACACTTTATTCTGGGAAATCCTTTCACCTAACGGCGGCGGACAACCGACTGGTGAATTAGCGGATGCTATCACTTCAAAATTCGGAAGCTTTGACAGCTTTAAAGAAGAGTTCGCTAAAGCGGCTACTACTCGTTTTGGATCTGGCTGGGCTTGGCTTGCAGTCAACAATGGCGAGTTGGAAGTAACAAGTACACCAAACCAAGACAATCCATTATCAGAAGGTAAAACACCGCTTCTTGGATTGGACGTTTGGGAACATGCATACTACCTAAACTACCAAAACCGTCGTCCTGAATACATCAATTCTTTCTGGAATGTTGTAAACTGGGATGAGGTTGCAAAACGTTACAGCGCTGCAAAATAATTTGTAATTAAAAAAGACAGGGTTCCTTTTCTGAAAAGGAATCCTGTCTTTTTTTTTTGTTTCTCTAATCCGAACGGGAACATTGAAGAAAACAATATAAAGGCAACTCGTATGCTGTTTCGCCAAAAGAAGTGAAAGAAATTCACGAGAAAAAGCTGCGAATAAAGATGGAAATTTACGAGAAACGCACAAATTCACGAGTAAAAGCTCAAAACTCACGAGTAAAAGCCCGAAATTCACGAGTAAAACGCAAAAATTCACGAGTAAACACTTCAATTCCTGAGTGAAATCTGAAACTCACGAGGAAAAGGATCGAATTCACGAGTAAACACTCCAAATTCATGATCATCCCCTTCGTCTTCGCCAATCGAAGAGTTTTCTTTATACTGTTTTTGATATAAAGGGAAAAGATATTAAGGAAAACAGTATAAGGGCAACTACTTCTCTGTCATCGCCATCCTGGCTCGCCAATCAAAGAGTTTTCTTTATACTGTTTTTGATTTATTCGGGAGAGAGTTTTAAGGAAAACAGTATAAGGGCAACTACTTCTCTGTCATCGCCATCCTGGCTCGCCAATCAAAGAGTTTTCTTTACACTGTTTTTGATTTATTCGGGAGAGAACTTTTAAGGAAAACAGTATAAGGGCAACTACTTCTCTGTCATCGCCATCCTGGCTCGCCAATCGAAGAGTTTTCTTTACACTATTATTAATTTTACTTGAGAGAGAGAGCTATTATGGAAAACAGTATAAGGGCAACTACTTCTCTGTCATCGCCATCCTGGCTCGCCAATCAAAGAGTTTTCTTTACCTTTTTTTACATAAATTCTTTTGTTTTTTCAAACACTAGAGTGGAATTTAAAGGAGAGTTAAAACAATGGGTATTTTAGAGAGATGGTTGGGTGAAGCGGGGGGAAAGAAGGATCTGCACCTCCTTTTGTTTATTGGCGGGCTGTACAGCCTAAGTATTGCTTTATCCAATACATTCGTTAATGTGTACTTGTGGAAACAATCCGGTCAAATTGTTGATATTGCCGTATATAATCTAACCGTGGTGCTTTTTCAACCGCTTACCTTTGTCTTTGCTGGCAGGTTGGCGAAAAAAGTGGATCGAATCATTGTTTTGCGTCTGGGTGTTATCTTTTTGGCCCTATTTTATTTATCAGTCCTATTGGTCGGCACACGGGCAACGGATTTCCTTTGGTTGCTTGGTGGACTGTTAGGAATCGGTTATGGGTTTTATTGGCTTGCCTATAATGTCTTGACTTTTGAGATAACTGAACCGGAAACAAGAGATTTCTTCAATGGTTTTTTAGGGATTTTATCATCCCTTGGGGGAATGGTCGGTCCGATTCTTTCAGGGTTCATCATTTCGAGGCTTGAAAAATTCACGGGATATTCCATTGTATTCGGATTGTCTTTGCTATTGTTTTCCGTTGCGGTGTTTCTTAGCTTTTCTTTAAAAAGACGTCCAGCACATGGCAGATACTGTTTCCTTCGGATATTGCAGGAACGGAAAAATAATCGGAATTGGCTTTTGATCACACGTGCTCACTTTTTTCAAGGGATACGAGAGGGCACCTTCATGTTCATCATTTCGATTAACGTTTTCATTCAGACGGATAGTGAACTTGCCTTAGGGAGCTATGGTCTGTTAAATTCGGCCATTTCATTCGTTGCGTATTTTTTTGCTTCACGATATATAAAACAGCCGATGCGAAAAAAGGCCATTCTTATTGGAGGAATCCTTTTGTATGCAGGGGTCTTATTGATTGCATTTGATATCACATTCGGGAAGCTTCTTATTTATGGGGCAATTGTCGCTACCGCTTATCCTATTCTTTTGGTCCCTTATATATCGTTGACGTATGACATTATAGGCCGTGCTTGGAAGGCAGCGGAAATGAGGATTGAATATATCGTTGTCCGGGAACTGTTCGTTCATCTTGGAAGGATCGTATCGATATCAGGATTCATACTTTCCGTCATGTTATTCGACCTAAAGGAAGTACTGCCGATCTATCTGTTAATCGTCGGGGCAGGGCATACCGTGATATATTGGTTTATACGGAAAATCGATATCATTGACCAAGATTGAAAAAGAGGCCTTAGAGGCCTCTTTTCCAATATCAGGACTTACGGTTTTAGGATCTATGAGCCGTAAGTCACTTTTTATGTAAAGTTCGTTAGATGTTTAATATTTCTAGAACACTAAGGTAGAAAAAAATATAAATGTTCTATAGAATGGTATAGGACCTATTATGACTATGTAAAAAGGATGTGTGGCTTAGTGTGAATAAAAAGAAAAAGAAAAAGACGCATGTGCCTTTCAGATTGAATATTCTTTTCTTTTTAGTGTTTGTTTTGTTTTCCGCTTTAATTTTACGCTTGGGTGTTGTACAGATTGTTTATGGTGATGATTACCGGCGTGAGATTGAAAGAACAGAGGAAGTGACCGTGAATAATTCGGTGCCCCGTGGGAAAATGTATGACCGGAATTTAAAATTGATGGTCGATAACCAACCACTGGATGCAATTACATATACACGAAAGCAAGGTACGAAACAAACAGAAATGCTGGAAACGGCTGGGGAACTCGCGAAGTTGATCGAAAAGGAAACAGACAAAGTGACTGAACGCGATAAAAAGGATTTTTGGATTTTGAAGAATCCAAAGCTGGCCGAGAAAAAGATTACCGATAAAGAGCGGAAAAAAGTGGAAGAAGGCGAGATGGAAGAAAGTGATTTGTATAAGCTTCAGCTTGATCGAATTACTGAAGAAGAAACAAAGCTTTCGGATAAAGATTTGGAAGTCCTTGCTATCTATAGGGAATTTGCAAGCGGATATGCCCTTACCCCGCAAATTGTGAAAAACAAGAAAGTAACAAAAGAAGAGTTCGCCAAGGTGAGTGAAAACCTTGATTCGCTCCCAGGAGTCGATGTATCTACAGATTGGGATCGTTTTTATACATATAATAAAACACTTAAATCTGTATTGGGTAAAGTTTCCTCATCTGAAGAAGGGTTACCTAGTGAAAGCCTGAACTACTACCTTGCACGTGATTACAGCCGGAATGACCGAGTAGGAAAGAGCTATATCGAGGCGCAATATGAAGATATCCTCCAAGGGCAGAAAGCGAAAGTAAGGAATGTGACCGATAAATCAGGAAATGTTGTCGATTCCGAAGTGATTACTGAAGGTTCGCGAGGAAAAGATCTTATATTGACAGTTGATATGGATTTACAGCTTGCAACAGAGGAAATCATTGAAAAGCAATTGATTGCCAAGAAAAAAATGGGCAACACCAAATTCTTGGATAGAGCTTTTGTCGTTATGATGGATCCTAATACAGGGGAAATTTTAACGATGGCGGGCAAGAAATATGAGAAGGATTCAAAAACAGGGAAATCTTCCATAGAGGACTTTGCATTAGGGAATATTACGACTTCCTATACAATGGGCTCCTCAGTAAAAGGCGCAACTGTTTTGACTGGTTATCAGCAAGGAGCCATTCAGCCAGGTACATACTTTTATGATACGAAGCTGAAGATTAAGGGTACAAAGGAAAAAGGCTCATATAGTAACTTCGGGAACATTAATGATTTGACTGCCTTAAAAGTATCCTCGAACGTTTATATGTTCAGAACGGCAATTAATATTGCAGGTGCGCATTATGTGCCGAATGAGCCATTGAATATTAGTTCTAGCGCCTTTTCGACCATGCGGAATTCATTTGCCCAGTTTGGCTTGGGTGTCCGCACGGGGATTGATCTCCCGAATGAAATGAGTGGATTCAAAGGTTCGGAAACGTCACCAGGTAAGCTGCTTGACCTCGCTATCGGACAGTACGATACGTACACACCGATGCAGCTTGTGCAGTATGTTTCAGCCATTGCAAATGGCGGTAACCGCATGAAGCCGCATATGGTTAAGGAAATCCGTGATCCTGTTGATAATAATGAGGAATTGGGTCCTGTTGCCGAAGACGTTTCACCAACTGTCCTTAATCGTCTTGAGATGAAGGAAGAATGGATAGAACGTGTGCAGAGCGGTTTCGAGAAAGTTTCGATGGAACAAGGCGGAACAGCTTATACTTACTTTGGGAATAAGTCATATACGGTAGCGGCTAAAACCGGAACGGCGCAAGCGTTCTATGATGGTCCGAACCGAGCGGATTATAGCGAACCTCAAGATACGATGAATATCACGTTGGTTGGCTATGCCCCAGCTAAAAATCCTGAGGTCGCTTTTGCGGTCGTTGTTCCGTGGGCATACCAAGGACATTCAGGCCACAGCATGAGTAAAGAGATAGGTGAAGAAATCATGGATACTTATTTCGAACTGAAAAAAGAACGGGCTAAGAAGGACAAAGAAAATACCGAAACCTCGACTGATTTGAAAGTGGAGAATGGTAAAGACGTTCAAAAGGACCAAGCTGAAGTTAGAAAAAGCCAGGAAAATGAATAAAAGGTTAAAAACACGTTTTTGGGTAAAACCGGAAACGTGTTTTTTTGCATTTTAAGACCTAGATCAGTACAGTTCTTTCGTCTTTACAATTAGCACACAATTATTTACTGAATATTTACATTTGCTTCAAACGGAGTTTACAGTCTAAAAGTATGATGTGAGAGTAGGACAAAATATTCATATAAAATTCTTAGGGGGATTTACAAATGAGACGTTTCAAAGGTATGGCAATGACTGTAATGATGGGTGGAGTAATTGCAGTAGCGGCGGGTTGTGGATCCGATGACACTAAGACAAGCAGCGGTGAAGGAAAAGGATCTGGCCAACTGCAGGGAGAAGTAATTACGGATGGTTCTTCAACGGTCTTTCCGATCATGGAGGCAGTTGCAGAAGAATATATGGCTACACAGCCTGATGTGAAGGTTTCAGTGGGATCGTCAGGAACAGGTGGGGGATTCAAGAAATTCATCGCTGGTGATACGGACCTAGCCAATGCATCCCGCCCGGTCAAAGAAGAAGAAACTGCCTTACTTGATGAAAAGGGAGTTAAATATACAGAGTTGAAACTGGCATTTGACGGTATTTCAATCGTCGCCAATAAAGATAATGAATTCATCGATTCACTAACAGTTGAAGAACTTCAAAAACTGTGGATTGATAATGGAAAGGTGAAGAAATGGTCTGATATACGTCCTGAATGGCCGAACGAAGAAATTAAATTCTACTCTCCGGGAACAGATTCAGGCACATATGATTATTTCAATGAAGTGATCCTTGAAGAAAAACCGATGGTGGAAAATGCTACGCTTTCAGAAGATGATAATGTCCTTGTACAAGGTGTTGAAGGTGATAAAAATGCGATTGGTTTCTTCGGTTATGCCTACTACTCTGAAAATAAAGATAAGTTAAAGATCATTTCCATCGACAACGGCAAAGGTGCTGTAGAGCCAACACATGAAACGATTAAAAGTGGGGAGTATGCACCATTGTCACGTCCACTTTACACATATGTAGCTAATAAGTCGGTAGCTGAAAAAGAACAAGTTGCTGATTATACTCAATTCGTCATTGAAAATGCAGGAGAGCTTGCTGAAGAAGTGGGTTATATCAGCCTGCCGGAAGAAGAGTACCAGAAAGATCTTGATAAATTAAAAGAACTGGAAAAATAAACGATATTACAGGCTACTGAAATCCCGCCTTGACTCGATTAAGGCGGGGGTAACAGCTTGTAAATCCAAATATTGTGTGTCTGAAATGGAGGATGCAAGTTGGAACTTAGAAAAACAGATACCTATTCTGTACAGCAAATGATCCTGGAAAAGAAAAGTAAGAAAAAAATGAATATGGAAAAAGTCATCCCTAAGCTTTTGTTCCTTACGGCGGCAATTTCCGTTTTTACTACAATCGGGATCATCCTGACGCTTATATTTGAAACATTTATCTTTTTTGACAAAGTATCTATCGTCGAATTTTTTACAGAAGCTAAATGGCTGCCATTTGCATCTACACCGTCCTATGGGATTATGCCGCTTATCGTGGGAACATTGAAGATAACAGTCATAGCAGCGGTGGTTGCAGTTCCAGTAGGGCTTGCAACAGCCATTTTCTTGAGTGAATATGCATCAGAGAAAACACGCAGAATCATTAAGCCGATTTTAGAAGTTTTAGCTGGAATCCCTACTATCGTTTACGGCTTCTTTGCCTTAACTTTTGTAACACCGGTTTTGCGGGATTTATTTCCTTCCCTTGACATGTTCAATGCTCTAAGTCCTGGGATCGTTGTAGGAATCATGATCATGCCGATGATAGCCTCTTTGTCGGAAGATGCCCTTGTATCAGTACCGAAGTCGATTCGCGAAGGTGCGTATGCCTTAGGAGCAACGAAACTCGAAACGACAATTAAAGTGGTATTGCCAGCAGCCGTTTCAGGAATTGTGGCATCCATCGTTCTTGCTCTATCCAGAGCGATCGGGGAAACCATGATTGTGAGTGTTGCCGGCGGCTCGACCCCAAATATGAGCATGGATATCACTTCATCGATTCAAACGATGACCGCTTATATTGTACAGGTAAGTTCGGGGGATGCAGGATATGGGACAACGATTTACTACAGCATTTATGCGGTTGGAATGACACTGTTCGTCTTTACGCTTATCATGAATTTACTGGCGCAGTTCATCTCTCGCAAGTTCAGGGAGGAATACTAAGACATGAAACTGATAAACAAAAGTCATGTTGCAAAAAAAATGCCTGTTAGGCTGGCTGTTAACACGATTTGTAAAGGATTATTCTTCTTGGCAACATTGGTTGGCCTCCTCGTATTGGCCATCTTATTTTATCGGATATTCACTCAAGGAATTGGCAGTCTGAATGGGGATTTCCTTCAGAATTTCGCTTCCAGGAAACCTGAAGAGGCTGGTATAAAGGCAGCGTTGATCGGTTCAATTTGGTTGATGGTAGTGGTGGCCCCGGTTTCCCTGCTGCTTGGTGTTGGAACGGCCATTTATTTAGAGGAATATGCCCGGAAGAATTGGATTACCACTTTTATCAAAGTGAATATTTCCAATCTGGCAGGTGTCCCGTCAATAGTATTTGGACTTTTGGGTTTAACGGTTTTCGTTCGTGCCCTAGCCTTGGACCGGTCCATATTGGCAGCAGGCTTGACGATGAGCCTACTTGTTCTTCCTGTCATCATAGTGGCTGCCCAAGAGGCCATACGTGCCGTACCTCGTGATTTAAGGGAAGCTTCATTTGGAATGGGTGCAACAAAGTGGCAAACGATATTGAAAGTGGTCCTGCCTGCTGCGATACCTGGCATTTTAACTGGGGGGATACTTGCTTTATCACGTGCAATCGGTGAAACGGCTCCATTGGTGGTGGTTGGCATACCAATGTTCATCGCCTTTTTACCTCAAACGGTCATGGATACATTCACAGTGCTGCCGATGCAAATCTATAATTGGACATCCCGTCCACAGGAGGAATTCCAGCAGGTTGCTGCCGCGGGAATCATCGTTTTACTCATCCTGTTAATATTCATGAATTCAATAGCGGTTATAATTCGAAATAAATTCCAGAAAAGATACTGATAGGAGGAAGGAAGCATGAATATGACCTTAACGAGAGAAAAAGAGTCAACGGCAATCGGAATCGAAAATGTCGAATCAGCTGCCTTGACGGAAAAGGTGTATGAAACATCCAATCTCAATTTATGGTATGGAGAAAACCATGCTTTGAAAAATATTAATCTGGATATGCACCAAAATGAAGTGACCGCCATCATTGGGCCTTCAGGATGTGGGAAATCGACCTACATCAAAACATTGAACCGAATGATAGAGCTAGTCCCGGATGTGAAAACGACAGGCCAGATTAAATATAGAAACAGGAATATCCTCGATCAGTCCTATAAGGTGGAAGATTTAAGGACACAGGTGGGAATGGTTTTCCAAAAGCCTAATCCCTTTCCAAAATCAATTTATGAAAATGTTGTATACGGACCAAAAATCCATGGAATTAAAAATAAAAAAATTCTTGATGAGATCGTTGAAAAGAGTTTAAAAGGGGCAGCCATTTGGGATGAAGTGAAAGACCGACTGCATGAAAATGCATATGGACTTTCAGGTGGACAGCAACAGCGCCTTTGTATTGCCAGATGTTTGGCCATCGAACCTGATGTCATATTAATGGATGAACCGACTTCTGCTCTTGATCCGATATCCACTTTGAAAATAGAAGAATTGGTCCAAGAACTGAAAAAGGATTTCAGCATTATCATCGTTACCCATAACATGCAGCAGGCAGCACGTATCTCTGATAGAACAGCCTTCTTCTTAAATGGGGAAGTCATCGAATATTCTGATACAAACACCATCTTCTCTAATCCGAATGATAAAAGAACAGAAGATTACATTACCGGACGCTTCGGTTAAAGAGAAAGGGAGATGCGATAATGATCGTTCGTGAAAATTTCGAGCTTCAATTGAAAGAGTTACAGGAGAAAATCGTGAAGTTGGCTAATTTAGCTTCAAATGCCATATCAAAATCATATGCCGCATTGGAAAACAATAATGTAGAAGAGGCTCTTGAAGTTATTGATGATGACACAATCGCTGATTTACTGGAAGAGGAAATTAATGACTTTGCGATTTTGCTGATTGCTAAGCAGCAGCCGGTTGCGATTGATTTAAGGCGTATCATTGCTGCCATAAAAATCGCCTCTGATATTGAAAGGATGGCGGACTTTGGTGTGAATATCGCTAAATCAGCCATCCGAATCGGTGACCAGCCATTTATTCTGCCTTTAACACCATTAAAGCAGATGCATGATATTACATTAAAGATGATTCAACTTTCAATAGAAGCATTTGAGAAGGAAGATGTTGTTCTTTCAAGAGAGATCATTGAAATGGATGACGAGGTTGATAGCTTTTATGGAGATATGATTCGGAGTCTCCTTCGCCTTTCAGATGAAAAAAACCTACAGCAGGTTACACAGCTTTCCTTAATAGCTCGATATTTGGAAAGGACAGCGGACCATACAACGAATATCGCAGAGAATATTTACTTCCTGGTAAGAGGGAGATATATCGGCAGGAATGAATGAACCGATCCTAATTGAAAAAAAGAGAGGCTTTTTTCGGACATCGTCCATTTAAAAGCCTCTCTTATTCATTAATGGGTCAAAGTATTGGCCAATTGTCTATATTTCATATTATTCGTAACAACAAACTCACCGATTTGTATTTTTTTTGAGAAATCATGGTCATTCATGTATGCTTCAAATTCAGCAGCATCATCGATGATTTTTTCATTGGCAAGGCTATCGGCAATTTCGGTTGTGGTCATATTCGTTTTCACTTTAATTGTATAGGTGACGATGGAGGGATCTTTTTTTGAAGCCCCTTTCTCCATTGAATCCTTATCTGGATCCTTTGGTTGGACGGTCTTTTTAGCTTCCTCCATAGGGTGTGTAACGACGAATCCTTTCTTCACGAGCAATTCCTTAGCTTCCTCCTCAGTGGGAGTGGTGCCTTCGAATAATCCGGTGCCATAATGATAGCCAGCAAAGATTGTTGTTGTAAAAATGATACCGGCGGAAAGACCTTGCAGTCTTGCTTTGTTCATTCTCATTCACCCCGCAATCTTTGCTGCTCGATCACTGAAATTGTTTGTTCCTTCGTTAATGAGGATTGTTTGGCGATCTGGTCCAAAGAAAGACCTTGACTATATAAAGATAGAACCTGGCTTTTTAAAATTTCATGAATGGTTTCGCTATCATTGGAATTGACAATTGATTTAACCTTTACAGAGGGAGCAGGATCGTCCTGGATAACGAATTCCTCTTCAAGAATCTTCACCTTCTTCTTTAATTGGTAGATATCCTGCATATACGTTAGTGTCATCTGCTCCAAATCTTCCTCTAATTTGGCAACTTTATCTTTACCGAAAAAGGAAATGATGAGAAGGACGATCGCTAAAGAAAAAAGAAGGATGATAAGTGTTTCCATGTTTTCACCTCAGAAGCTAATTTTCGACAATATATTTATATTTTACACATATTTTTAAAAAAATGGAGATTTTCATATTTTTATATTTTCCGAAATGGGCCGTAAACTTCATTTATTGTCTGTTTTGTTTCAAATATTGTCGAAAAGCTTAATGACCGTCGTTGAATAAAAAAAATCAGGCATTAAAATGGGAAAAAAACCTTTAAGAGATAACATACATAAAATTCGACAAAATGTGTTTATTGTCCATCAGCCAATTCAGTGCTAACATAAAGATAGAATAAATCGAAAAAACAAAATATTTTGAATAGTTAAAAATCGGTTGACTATAAGAAAATGGTGTGCAGATTCCAAAGTGGATAGATTCACTGTCAGCGCCTAACGATAAGCTATATATAAGGATAAAGAAGGGGAAGGGATGATTATATGAATTCGCTATTCGCGTATATGCCGCAGGATAACCAGGATATATTTCGTAAGGGGTTAAAGGCTGGGTTATGGATGGATGAGAGTTTTGATTGGTATCCTGAGGAAGATATGATGAGTCATCCGAATGGAGAGATCCGGACACTTTCACAAACATATACCCAAGGGCAGGTGACCTTTTCGAAGTTCACGATTAGAAATACATCATTCGAGACGAAGCGCCCAAAAGTGTTTTTTCACTATGAAAACGCTTTCGAAAGGCAGGCGGTGGCTTTTTACAGCCCGAATGAACGGGCGATTTTACATGTAGCTCCTCAGTCGATTGCTTTATTGGGTGGATTGGTGAAAGGAAAAAGCATCTCTCAATATTGTATCCAAGGTAAGGGAAGCCTATATCAAGAGGGATGCTTCAAATCATTGAAGGAGGGGCTCTTGGCTTATTCACCGCTCGCCAAAGGGGAAGTTACCAGTGTGTTTACGCTAGAGACTGAAATCTTGCCGAAGGAATGTGTGGAAGCTGTGGCCTGGGTCATTCATGCTGAAACGAAAGAAGAGGCGAAAGTCATAAATAATCAGCTCCTCCTGACGATGCAAAACGTAAACAATTAAGAATTCAAAAAAGTTAAAGTTGGATTTCCCAAAAAACATACTAGCAATTCGCATTGAATAATGCTATTATAGAAAAGTCCTATGTGAAAAAGTCAATATGTTTGGAGGGAAATACACAATGCGCGTAAATATTACATTAGCTTGCACTGAATGTGGAGACCGTAACTATATTTCTAAAAAAAATAAACGTAACAATCCAGACCGTCTTGAGCTTAAAAAATACTGCTCAAGAGAAAAACGCAGCACGACTCACCGCGAAACAAAGTAAGCAACAGGATTTTTCCTGTTGTTTTTTTTATGCATTTTTTTAATCCCTTCTTCCTCTCTTTCCTTTAGTGGTTATTTTCAGGTTGCATTAATGGATCGGCAATTTCCGACACCGTATTTTCGTATATGAACAAATATTATGAGATAATGATAGAAGTAGACTAAAGGAGTCGGAAGAGATGAAAGAAAATAAAAAAAAGCTCCGCCAAGAAGCTAGGTCCCGTTTAATGGAGCTGACTAAAGAGGAACATGAGGAACTATCGAACCGAATCGCTGAAAACTTATTTTCACTGGAGGAATGGAAAAAAGCAAAAACCGTTGGCATCACCATCTCCATACCGCCCGAAGTTCCAACGGTACGGATCATCGAACAAGCATGGAGTGAAGGAAAAGAAGTGGCAGTACCAAAATGTGATCCTGAAAAAAGGACAATGGAATTCAAGAAAATCTCGTCCTTCAATCAGCTGGAGTCTGTTTATTACGGGTTGCTTGAACCAGTGGCTGAAACAGCCAAGGCTCGGAAAGAGGAATTGGATGCATTGATCGTACCCGGTCTTGCTTTTACCAAGGAAGGGTATCGCCTAGGCTTTGGAGGCGGCTATTATGACCGTTTCCTATCTTATTACCGAGGAGATACATTGGCCCTTACATACGAGCTTCAATTAATGGATGAACTCCCGATAGAGGTTCATGATATAGCGGTCGGCAAACTCATTACCCCATCCAGGGTAATACGTACGTACTCCCATTAGAAGAAGTTTATTAATTATCACTTTTAGCTCATAAAAATCCTGTCCTGTATCACACTATGGATAGGAGGGATTGTTATGCTTCGATTAATTATTCAAATCTTCTTGGTTGGTTTAGCTGTTTATGCAGGTTACAAAAACCGGTACCGCCTGATAAATGTTGCGCTGTCCAACGGCATTTTAAGAAGATTTCTAGTGACTAAATCCTTGGATATGCCAATGTTCAGGGATAAAATGATGCAAAGCATGTTCAGTCAGACCAAATGAGAAAGCCTGCATCTTAAAAAGGAACCTGATCAGGGGTTCCTTTTTTTATTTTTAAGGAGCGGGAAAGCAGTCTCCTTTTTTACTTTTTTCATGATTTCGTCTATAGTTTTAATTAAGAAACAGGAATTTCAGAAGCATAAGTTTCATTGGAAAGTGGGGAAGGCATTGGGATTTAAAGAGGATTATTTGTTTTGGGAAACCATAAGGGAGTTGTCTGCCCATTATGATTATCGAATGATCACTGTCACGGAAAACCATCAGGAGATTTGGCTAGAGAGCGATAAGAATAAAGAATTTCCAGTCATTAGACTCATTCGACATGATTTGGATTGGGCTAATTGGCTGAAACGCGATATCGACCGAACTTTGCAGAATGGGGAAAGGATCAGAAGGAAATTATACAAAAAGCCCATTGACATATTAAGTATCTATGTTAGTAAATTCGCCCCGGTGGATGATCATGACTTTAGCTCACGAGTGGCTTCCTTTAAAAAAACGAATGTTAACACGTTTCTTCTAACTTGTGAAAACTTTCATGATTCGTTGCAAAACCTTGAACATGTTTTGAAAAAACCACTGTCAATTCAAGTTCTTGAAGATAATGAAATAGATGAGGAAAAGATTCTCGCAGTAAAGAAAGACGCCATCTCTGAGTCAGTCAAAAAGGCTAAGGCTGAGCAGAAGGTATTTCAAAATGCCAATAAGCCATTCTTTACATATATATTCATGGCGTTACAAATAGCTGTATTCATCTTGATGGAGTTTAATGGGGGCAGCACCAATTCCAAAACTTTGATTGAGTTTGGCGCTAAATTTTCCCCTTATATCATGCAAGGGGAATGGTGGCGGTTCTTTACACCGATGATCGTCCATATTGGGTTCATTCATTTATTGATGAATACATTTTCATTGTATTTGATCGGAGCTGAGGTTGAAAGGATTTACGGTAATGCCAGGTTCCTTTTCATCTATATATTCGCTGGTTTCGCTGGAACTCTAGGCAGCTTCATCATGACCCCGAATCTTTCCGCAGGGGCGAGCGGAGCCATTTTTGGCTGCTTTGGGGCACTTCTGTACTTCGGCATCGTCTATCCGAAATTATTCATGCGCTCGATGGGCTCATCGGTGATCGTGTTGATCATCATTAACTTAATATATGGTTTCACCGTAGCGGGAATTGATAATGCAGGGCATATCGGAGGTTTGATCGGAGGGTTCTTTGCTGCTGGAGTGGTGCATCTGCCAAAGTCCAGGAATATCTTACGGCAGCTGGCTTTTCTGATCGGGTCGGCAATACTGACCTATGCCCTTCTTAACTTTGGATTCAATCATCAGGAAAGTGCAGCTATGGATGATAATACGATGGCCATGATGGCCCAAAAGTATATTGATGATGATGAAGAGGATAAAGCGGAAGAGATGTTAAACAATTATGTTGATGCAAATCCTGATGCACCGCTATCGCTTTTTATGCTGGGAAATTTATCTTTTGATAATAAGGACATAAATAAAGCCAGGGATTATTATGAAAAAGCGATTGAAAGCAATCCGGATTTGCATGAAGCCCATTACAATCTTGCCTTAGTCTACATGAATCTCGAATCATTCGATCAAGCTAAGGAGCAAGCTGTTCAGGCTATTGAGCTTGCCCCGGATAATAAATCATATACAAAACTGCTGGCAGAAATTGAAAAGCGACTATAACTTTTGACGCAGCATGATTGGGGAACCGTCTTTCAGGGTAAACAAGACAAGTATTTCACTTTGATTTTTAGCCATAAGCAATAGGGGGATGGTGCTGCCTTGTGGACTCACAGTGGATCCATCCTCCTTTTTTATTCCCAACACGTAATTTTTGTAAAGTCCTTCCCACAGTTTTCCCACAATTTCTTCCCGTTTGAATTGGGGGAAGTCAGCAAGCCATTGATTTTTCTTTGACGGCAAATCTGTTAAAGAGATGATTTTGTACTGATCCAGATTAACCTGAAATGCTTGACCGGCTTTTTCCAAACCATTTCGAACCGTTTGATCTGTAAAGCCGTCCAGCGTTTTTTTCCACTGAACCTGTTCTTCCGAAAGGGGACGGTGGAAAAATTGAAAAACCGGTGTCGTTACTGTATAGAGTTTATCTTTACTGAGCTGCTGGGCACTGGTGAAAATTGTGTCACTCGGATGAACCTCGGCATAATGAAACGTTACCGCTTCATAACGACCACTCTCGGTTTCTTTAGTTTTCGCTTTTTGAGAGAGTTCTTGTTTATTTTGGCGCCAATTTTTTAAGGCTCCTGCCAATTTTCCATTTTTGTATAAAAGCGATACGTCTTGACGCAAGTAAGCTGTCTGGTCCAATGAAGAATCCACCCTCCAAGTGATGGTATAGGTTGAATCCCCGGTGCCCTCCGGTGTCAGGTTGGTGGAAGCATGTTCAAAATGAAGCGAGGAATCGATGGGAAAAAAAATGATGGTTTCCTCTGCCCTTTTATGATTTGATAAATATAGGATGACAAAAATGGTGGTCAAGACCAAAAAGACGGTATACTTCAATTGTACTTTCATTTTTCCCCTCCGTTTTCGCGCGTGATGAGTGGTTAAAAATATTAAGCTGTTGAATCAAATCGAAAGAGTCCACATTCTTGATATTTCATCATATGAATACAGTTGGACATGTATGAGGGGGATGGGGGAAATTATCAAAGGGGGAATTGGTCGCTTGTTACCAAAAGGCTGATTCGATATACTTTCCTAAAGAAAAGAGTAAAGAGGTTTACTATGAAAACATATTATGATCTTCAACAATACTTGAAAAGATTCGGTACATTTATCTATATTGGTGATCGCTTAGCCGAGCTTGAAATGATGGAGGCCGAAATAAGGGAAATCCACCGTATGCAGATGATGGATACGAAAGATTATCAAATGGCGATCCTTTTAATTAGACAGCAATTGTCTCTTGAAAGGGAAAAACAGAAAAAAAATTGATAAAAAAGGTGAGAATGATGGAAAAATGGCTGATGGGTGTGGATTTAGGCGGTACAACTACCAAACTGGCTCTGATCAATTTATACGGAGAGATCATTCATAAATGGGAAATCAGCACGGACATCTCCGAAAAGGGAAAATTCATTACGATTAATATAGCAAAAGCAATTGATGCGAAGCTCGTTGAACTTAATGAACCGAAGAGTAAGATAGTAGGGATAGGAATGGGTGCTCCAGGCCCCGTGAAATTTGTTAACGGTTCCATATATGAAGCCGTCAATTTAGGCTGGAAGGACTACCCCTTAAAAGATTTACTGGAAGTGGAGACATCTCTTCCAGCTGTGATCGATAATGATGCCAATATGGCAGCTTTGGGAGAAATGTGGAAAGGTGCCGGTAATGGTGCCAAAGACCTCGTTTGTGTCACTCTGGGAACGGGTGTAGGCGGCGGGATCATCCATAATGGGCAAATCGTCCATGGTACCAGTGGGGCTGCTGGAGAAATAGGGCATATAACGGTCGTAACGGACGGAGGGGCACCATGCAATTGTGGCAAGACTGGTTGTCTGGAAACGGTTGCTTCGGCAACGGGAATCGTCCGTATGGCTTTAGAAGCCTTGAATACCGCCGATGAAAAGTCATTGCTTCAGCAGAAAGTCGACGAGGGAAATACGGTTACTTCCAAACTGTTATTCCAATGCGCTGCAGCAGGTGATCCTATGTCCAAAGCTGTGGTGGATAAGGTGGGCAATTACTTGGGGCTGGCACTATCACATGTTGGGAATGTCATGAATCCAGATAAAATCGTCATTGGCGGGGGAGTTTCACAAGCGGGAGACATTTTGCTTGATCCTGTCCGTGCTGCCTTCGAAAAGTATGCATTCAAACGGGTTAGTAAATCAACGAAAATCAGCCTGGCCACACTAGGCAATGATGCAGGGGTTATAGGTGGAGCCTGGCTCATTAAAAGCCAAATGAATACGTGATGCCTTGCTGCCCTGTGCTAACAGGGGTATAAGAAAAAAAGATGGATTTTTGAAAAAATTTCCCCGCTTTGATGGGTGGGGCAATCGTTCCTGCATTTAAATAGAGGGGAGAACCATGACCCATGATTGAGGCGCTCAGGACCATGGCTCCAGCGCTTCTTCGATGAGGAGGGACCAAGATTGAAAAGGGTCTTCAAAAAACAGGGATATTCATTTTTTTGGGTCGTATTCATTTCACTTTGGCTTAAAACATATATTGCTTATAAAACAAGTTTTGAGATAGATATTGATAATTGGCTCCAGGAGTTCATACTATTCATCAATCCTTTCAGTTTCCTTTTGCTTACTCTTGGCGTGCACATATTTTTAAAAGAAAATAGAAGGACAGCATATTTATTGATCATGAGTTTTTCCATCACCTTCATCCTCTTTGCCAACCTTGTTTTTTTTCGCTTTTTCAATGACTTTTTAACGATTCCCGTTCTTTTTCAAACGAGCAATATGAACGATCTTGGAAGCAGTGTACATGAATTGATCAATCCGAGTGACCTATTGTATTTTGCCGATACCCTTTTCTTGCTGCTGCTGCTGAAATACAAACCAAAAACATTCCATGAATGTCGATATAATCCAAAGGATCGTAAATTCTTCATGTTAATCGCTTTAGGAGTGACATTTTTTAACTTAGCTTTAGCTGAAGCGGCGCGTCCTGAACTACTGACAAGAACGTTTGACCGCGAAATCCTCGTTAAGAATATCGGTACGTACCATTATCACCTCTATGATGCAATATTACAGACGAAATCATCAGCTCAACGTGCCCTTGCGGATGGCAGTGAATTGTCGGAAATTGAAAATTATGTCCGTGCCAATCAAAAAGAGGTTAATGATGATCTTTATGGGCTGGCAAAAGGCAAAAATGTGATCCTTGTATCATTGGAATCCACACAAAGCTTTGTCATCAATAAAACTGTCAAAGGTGAAGAAATCACTCCTTTTCTGAACGAATTCATTAAAGAGAGCTATTATTTCAATAACTTTTATCACCAAACTGGCCAGGGGAAAACATCCGATTCAGAATTCATTATTGAGAATTCCCTCTATCCTTTAGGCAGAGGTGCAGTATTTTTCACTCATGCCCAAAATGAATACAAAGCAACCCCCGAAATCTTATCGGAAGAAGGTTACTATACGGCTTCCTTGCATGCCAATAATAAAAGCTTTTGGAATCGTGACATAATGTACAATTCCCTAGGGTACCAGCGGTTTTATGACAGTGATGAATACAAAGTCTCTGAAGGGAATTCCATCAATTGGGGTTTGAATGATAAATCGTTCTTCAAACAATCAATCTCTCACCTGAAGAGGATGCCTGAGCCTTTTTATGCCAAGTTCATAACGTTAACCAATCATTTTCCATTCACTTTGAATGACGAAGACCGGACATTGGAGCCGTACGATTCAAATTCCAAAACATTGAATCAATATTTTCCGACCGTACGTTATACGGACGAAGCCTTGGAACGATTTATCGGCGATTTGAAACGTGATGGATTATATGAGGATTCCATAATTGTGCTATATGGGGACCATTATGGAATTTCGGAAAATCACAACTCTGCCATGAGCCAGTTCCTTGGGAAGGAAATCACACCTTTCGAATCCATCCAGCTTCAGCGTGTCCCGCTCATCATACATATCCCCGGTCAGAAGGGAAAAACGATTTCCACCGTTTCCGGCCAAATTGATGTAAGGCCGACACTTCTTCATTTATTGGGGATTGAAAATGATGATTATATCGAATTCGGCAAAGATCTATTTTCTGAAGAGAAATTAGAATTCACCGTTCTTCGCGATAGCAGTTTCATCACGAAGGATTATCTCTATACGATGGATACCTGCTATGATAAAAAGACTGGGAGGGCGACTGAAAAGGGTTCCTGTGAGAAGTATTTGGAAAAGGCGAAACAGGAGCTTGATTACTCCGACAAAATCATTTACGGGGATTTGCTCCGATTTTATGAGCAACGTTGAAAAAAGAAACCTGGCGCAATCCAGGTTTCAATTTGTACACAAAAGGGTTCCGAGATGGGACCTTTTGATTCTTTATTGGAATTGAAGCAGGTATGGAGAAACAGTTGACCTCTCGTGATACTTCCACTTATTCTTGCCCATTATGACGTGTCACTACTTTTGATGATCTTTGTGCTAAAAAAAGAACTCGTTGCGCAATTATGTTTCGGTGATTGATACTCACGATAATAAGTAACTCGGTAATTGCAGGTGTTTTATAAGCTGCACGTGCGACAACAGCTTTCGGTTTTCCAACTCTTCCAATCAACTTTTCCGCTATAGACTTTTAGGATATTCCTATCATATCTCGTGTTACAATCGTGCCGACTACAAATCGTTCGATGGCATCAGTTGATCTAAAGTAATCATTTCAAGCCGATATCGCTGAATAGACTCAAGTTACATCAGTTTAAATACTAAAACAAAAAGACTGTAGACAATAGTGTCCTATCTAAAAGTTAAAACAAAGTTGATTGGAATGTAAGGTGCGCGGCTCCCTTGGACGCGGAAAGCGAGTGCCTGAAGAGGAAATCGACGTTCAAATTGTACAAACAAACTGTAGGTGATTTTCATCGAGTTTGTCTACTGATACCTGGCGCAATCCAGGTTTTTTTTGTTTCTTCAGGAAAATCAGTACCCATTACAATTATTGGAACACGTGAGACTTCCTGAACATCTTTCTGTCTTTCGCTTCATAAAGATAAAACAATGAAAGGGGCGGAGGCTGAATGAAAGTCGTGAGCAGAAGCGGGGATGATTTGGCATATTACAGTCAATTGTTCCAAATTCCCCGGGTTTTGATAGAGGATGCCAATCCCGCCATTACTGGCGGGGTTTTGCCAAATGGCATGGAAGTACAGATACCTGGATACATTGTTCAGGAAGAGTCCCGGTTAGATATCGATTTTGCCGAAATCGCATTACAATATCACCTGCCCATCGATGGGGTATCATTATTGAATCAAGGTGGACAAAAACCTTTTTCCGTGCCCGTCCGGGTCATGAATCCCATGATTGTCACCGACAAGCCCTATGATTATCAATCACTTCTTGACGATCTGGATACTCTATCTTTTCATTACCCCTTTATTAAGGTTGAATCGATCGGGAGGAGTGTGTTGGGAAAAGAACTCCTTGAGGTAAGGATCGGTCAAGGCGATAAGATTATACATTATAACGGTTCATTCCATGCTAATGAATGGATCACTTCGGCGGTTTTGATGAAATGGCTGAATGATTTTCTGCTGGCAGTAACAAATGATTGTACACTTTGCGGAATGGATTGTATGCCCTTCTATCGGGATATGACCATTTCGATTGTTCCAATGGTGAATCCGGATGGAGTCGAGCTTGTCCTGAAGGGGGAGGAGGCGGCAGAGGGGAAGGTCGATGTTTTAAAAATAAACAATGGCAACCCTGCCTTTTATGCTTGGAAAGCCAATATCCGCGGTGTAGACCTGAATAATCAATATCCTGCCAATTGGGAGATTGAAAAGCGTAGAAAGATTCCAAAAGCCCCTGCTCCAAGAGATTTTCCAGGAGAGTCCGCGTTATCAGAACCAGAAGCATTGGCCATGAAGGAGCTGGCAATGAGGCGGAATTTCGAAAGAGTGCTTGCACTTCACACCCAGGGAAAAGAATTCTATTGGGGATATGAGGGACATGAACCTGAAGAGGCAGCGAATGTTGCAAGGGAGTTTGAGGAACGCAGCGGATATCGGTCCGTACAATACGTTGACAGCCATGCCGGGTATAAAGATTGGTTCATTCAGGAATTCAAACGCGGCGGTTTCACAATCGAATTGGGAAAGGGCATCAATCCGCTTCCGCTATCCCATTTGCCGGGTATATATGAAGATACCGTCAAGATATTGGTGGCAGGCCTTTATATGTGATACATTTCCCTCTAAGGGATATACTTCCAAAAAAATATAAGATCATTATTCGCCACATTTTCTCTTTTTTACTTTATAATGAAAGTCGTAAGGATTCGATTGGTTAATCCTTACTCTCTTTCTAATGTCTCGCTCACATATGCCAGGCGTTTTAGTTTTGAAGAGGGAGGTGTGTGGAGATTAAAGTATCCAAAGCAGCACTTTGTATGCGGCTTTCCATTTGTAAGATGTTGTGTATCATCCCATTATTTATCTCCACTATCCTTCTTATCTCGGCTTGTGAGCCTTCCAAGGACCTTAGTAAACCCGTAAATGATACGGAAAAAGAACACTCCCAATCAAACCTTGAAACTTCAGTAAGCAATTTAAAGGTCCCGACTGCAGAAACGGATAAAATTGAAGCCATTGTAGGATGGCTGGATTCCAAAACCATTTTATATTCTGTGAAGCGGGATGGTAATGAATTATCCCAGCTGATGGCATGGAATTTGGAAACGAATGATACTTCCGTTTTCTATCAGCCGGCTTTTGAGTTTTCTGAAGTATCGATCAGTCCGTCTGGTACGCATGTTTTGTTATCGTCCTTCACCTCTTCGGGTAAAGCATCCATCACAATACTCGATAAAACGGGAAATCCACTGTATTCCGTGGCGATTCCAGCCTATGAATTAGCTTATGAGTGGAATTCATTTAAAGATGGCCGGTTGTTTTTATCGAGTTTTTATGAAGATTGGACATACAACAGTTATGTGTTGAATCCAGATGAACAAACAATGGAAACTCTGGACTTTCCACAGCCCTTTGCTCAATGGGCAAGTGAAAAAGATTTGATGTTTCTCGATTGGGACAGGGAAGAACCTGCTTTGACGGCACCCCTAGAAAGAAAAGCGCTTAATGGGGATGGAACGGACAGCCTTATGCTCGATGTCATTCACTTTAAAAAAATGAAACAAGTGCTGATGACGATTCAAGTGGAGACAGAAAATCAAGATCGGGGTACATATGCATTTTATGATCCATCAAACAAGCCGATCCATTCTTTTTCCGTACCACTATTGAAAAGCTTTTCAGATTGGGTGATTCCATCCTATGATTTCATTGAAAAAGACAAGGAATTGATAACGTTTATTCCTAATGAATCAAAAGATGCGGACCAATATAAGGGAAGGTTTACCTTAACTAAATTTAATTGGGAAAAAGGCACACAAGAAGAATTGATGAAGGACATGGAAAATGAACCATTAAGCTGTTCGCTTGATGGCAACTTCTGCTTATATGGATATCAATTTGAGAAAATCATTGATATGAAAACCCATCAAATACAAAGATTGTTCAAACAAACATGATGACCTAAAACAAAAGCTCGCCGGATGGCGAGCTTTTTTCTTCAATGGGCAACTGGAAAACCGCTGTTGATGACAGTCATGACAGTGAACCAGCCAAACACGACTGCACTGCCGGCAGCAAAAATGAATCCTAAGAAGTTTCTCTTTTTTAATGAGGTAAACACAGCTACTACTCCTAATATAGCCACAAGACCGAAAACTACCATTAATATCATGTCAAAACCCCCTTTTCGTAATGAATACTTAATCCCTAATAATATACCCAGAGAATAAAGCAACTACCAAAAATATGTAGAAAAGATTGCATTTGTTAATATCTTAATATTTTTTCAATTATTTGTCGAGGTTTAATAGGTGACACTTCTATGACTTGAGTAAACTGGATTAACATTAGCAGCCTAATTAGTGTAAGATGAAGATAGAAAATCATATTGGAGCTGATGGAAATGAAATGGACACAAATACCTCTAGGCCCGCTGCAAACGAATTGTTATGTAGTTTCCGATGGACAGGATTGCATCATTTTCGATCCGGGTGAAGAGCCGCAGAAAATCATACAGTACATACAAACAAAAAATTTAAAGCCTTTGGCGATTTTATTGACACATGCACATTTTGACCATATCGGTGCTCTTGATGCTATTCGGGAACATTATGGGATACCTGCATATATTCATGAAAAAGAGGCCAAGTGGCTACTTGATCCCGCATTGAATGGTTCTCAAAACTGGTTCCCTGAAAATCCAATGCGCATGAAGCCTGCCGATCACTTCCTGGCAAATGAGCAAGAACTTACTATTGGGGGATTCACTTTCGAAGTATTCGAAACTCCCGGACACTCACCAGGGAGCGTTTCGTATTATGCCAAGGAGCAACGGCTCCTATTTTCAGGGGACGTCTTGTTCCAAGGAAGCGTAGGCAGAACCGATTTAATAGGCGGAAGCGAGGCAGTGCTGTTAAATAGCATTGAAACGAAGCTGCTGTCACTTTCTGATGATACGATCGTATTTCCTGGTCATGGGCCTGTCACGACCATTCTGGATGAAAAGAATACTAATCCCTTTTTGAGATAATGACCTTTGCAGGTGCCGTATGGCACCTGTTTTTTTTAGCTCTTAATTATGTAAAAATATTGAAATGGGTCATTTCCAGAACTATACTTAATATAAAAACAGGGGCCTTGCCTTGTGTGCATGACTTTGATTCAGCTCTGAACTAAGATTTGTCGAAAACATTCATTATGTAATGATGGCACGCTTATGACTGTAAGATGAAAAAATTGAACATTTTGTGAACTTATGTGTTTTGTAAAGAAAAGGACCATTTAATTTTCATATGTTTTAAGATCATGGAGACGGAGGCATTGTGTTGAAAAATCACTTAAAGGAATTGATTGCAGGAAGCCCCCAAAAAAGAATTTCCTATCATGACTATATGGAAGCTGTTTTATATGCGCCAAATATAGGCTACTATGTACGCGAAAAAAAGAAGATTGGCTCCAGAGGGGATTTTTATACGTCTGGCAATGTTGGGGATGCATTTGGGAGATCTTTGGCCAGATGGTTCGTTTATTTAATAAAAAGCTGCGGAGTTTCACCAAAAATCATCGAGGTCGGCGCAGGTGATGGTAAGCTCGCTTATGATATCCTCGTTTCCATGAAGGAATTGGAACCGCAGATATGGGACTCTTTGACTTATATCCTTGTGGATGAAAGTCCATTTCATAGAAGGCTTCAGCAAGAACGTATAGGGATGTTCAAACAGGCAGTTTCCGCTGCCAGTTTGGAAAAATGGACGAAGGTAAATGGTATCCTCTTTTCAAATGAACTTTTCGACGCGTTGCCTGTACATGTGATCGAAAAGTATAAGGGAGCCCTCGTAGAGGTTTTCGTCACTGAAAAGGAAGGAGATTTTGTAGAGATGAGGGAACCTTTGGACAACCCTGACATTCTATCTTACCTTACAGAACGAACTATCACCTTAAATGAAAGACAACGATATGAAGTTCCGTTAAAAATGGTCCGTGAATATGAGAAGATCGTTTCCTGTATCGAATCGGGTATACTCCTTACAATTGATTATGGCTATACCGAAAGGGAATGGAAGGAGCCAGCTCATCTTCAAGGGAGCTTGAGGGGCTATTATGAGCACCAAATGATTAAAGATCCACTTATGTATCCTGGTGATATGGATCTGACGACACATATCCATTTTGACACATTAATCGAGATTGGAAAAAGAAAGGATCTTTCCAATCATGGGCTTTTTCTTCAAAATGAATTCTTGCTTAAGGCAGGAATATTAGAGGAATTGAGGGACCATCAAGGAACTGATCCATTCTCGAAAACGGCGAAGCGTAATCGTGCAATTCGCGGGCTAATCGTTCCAGGGGGATTTAGTGAACATTTCAAAGTGTTGCTTCAATCGAAGAATTTAGCAGACGATGTAAGGATCTTTCCTGAATGGTGACAAGTAAAAACCCATGAATCAAAATTCATGGGTTATGTAATATTGCTTGTTCTTAATGCGCAGTACCAGGAGTCATCATAAATACGCTCCAGTAGGAAAATCCTGCAAAGAAAACGGTAAGATAGGCGCCGAAAACATAAATATACATGCGCTCAGATAATTTCAAATAACTTAAAAGAACAAAAAAGATCGTTTGTGCAAAGAAAAGCAAAGACGTTTGATGCATATGGCCAAGATAAAAGAAAATTGCCATAATTCCTGTCCAAAATCCACATACTCTGAACATGCGTTCCATCCGAATCCCTCCTTATGTCTAGTCGTGTACATTCTAAATAATTATAAATGAAATTGTAAGGTAATGTAAAGGATGCCTTTTGTTTCTATGTGAGAACCGAAGCCTGGTATGAGCATGCTGTACAATTGGACATCATGTTTTCTAATTCCACAATATTGACATTATCAAACAAGGCTTCGAACATACCTTCTAAAAATGAATTGTGCATGGAGCAGATTGTCCCTGGCTCCACTTCAGTAACTTCCTTAAACGGGCAATTGAAGATACGAAAGTATATTTTATTTTCTTCTTCGCTTGCTTGTATTTCAGGAGATAACCCTGCGATGGTAGCCGCATTTTTAAGCATGCTGACTTTTTCCTCAAAAGCAATTCGATCGATCGACTTCGAGTTCAGGGCTAGTTGCTGCTTTATCAGTTCCTCCCCGTAGCCTTTTCCCGTTTCATAAAGAGCCTGTTTTCCATGTTCCCCTAATGTCATCATCGTCTGAATTGCAATCCTGGAAAGCAGCTGATAGTTCCTATATGGAAAATGAAGCTGAATGACTTTATCGGATAATCGATAAAGCCGGCTCGGGCGACCACCTTTACCCGTCCTTCGGGCATCCGAGGTCAACATTTCGATATCTTCAAGTTTTGACAAATGTAAACGTGTAACATTTGGATGGATGTTAAAAGAATCGGCAATTTGCTGTACCGAAACATCGCCATGGTTTTTCACAATATGCTGATATATATAATATCTGGTGGGATCTGCTAACACGTTTGTTATTTTTAACGTTTGTTCCATTACACCCTCCTGTATTCCATAGTTTACCTATGTTCATTATAATGCAGGCAGAAAAAAATGGAATAATAGAAAGCGCTAACTCCCTTTAGTTTAAAAAAAGTTCACAATTTAAACTGTTTTATAATGCAAAAAATATACATCGGTTGTACAAATGTTATACAATCATTATATATATTATAATTGTATACAAAATGTGAACGGGGAGTGATTAGTATGGCACAGTTAACTTTCTTTTCGTACCCAAGTTGTACATCTTGCCGAAAAACAAAAAAATGGTTAAGGGCCAATCATGTTTCCTTCGATGAACGGCATTTATTCAGAGAAACTCCAACTGCAGCAGAGTTAAAAAGAATACTTGAATTGACAACGGAAGGACTTGATGAAGTCTTGGCAACAAGAAGTGAAGCTTACAAAGACTTACAAGTTAATATTGACGAAATGATGCTTTCTGATGTCATCCAATTATTAACAAAAGAACCGAAGTTATTAAGAAGACCCATCCTCATGGACGGGGAAAAGCTGGTGATAGGTCATAATGTAGACGCTTTAAGAAATTTGGTTTCCCAAAGGCTTGAATTGAAAGTGAGCATGTAAGATGATTCTCGAAGTTCTTTTCGGGAATTTTTTTTATTCTGGAGCAGGAATTTGTCGTGGATTGTCGAATCCTTACAACAAGAAATATAGGAGGTGATGAATGAATTGATATCGATTGAAAAGACCGCAGAAAAAATATTAACCCGTGCCATTCAGGAATCTGCATCGGATATCCACATTTTTTTTCGGAGGGAGGGACCTCTCATCCAATTCAGGATAGACAATAAGCTTGTACCCCAGGAAACATTATCATTCTTTGAAGCTGAAAGGCTGATCGCTCATTTGAAGTTCCTTGCCTCGATGGATATAGGGGAGAAAAGGAGGCCCCAGAGTGGTGCCCTCACCATTAATTTGGCTAACCAGGTTGTCGGGCTCCGCCTTTCCACTTTACCCACTGCCCATCTCGAAAGTTTGGTCATCCGCTTAATACCCCAACAGAATATCCTTCCTCTCGAACAGTTATCCTTATTTCCAAATACCGTCCAAAAATTGATTGCACTCCTGAAGCATTCCCATGGCATGCTCATATTTACCGGTCCGACTGGCAGTGGAAAAACCACGACATTATATTCCCTGCTTCACCATGCCTACGAAATGATCAATCGAAATATCATTACACTTGAAGATCCCATTGAAAATGTATCCGAAAAGGTACTGCAAGTCCAAATCAATGAAAAGGCGGGTATTACGTATTCTGTCGGTCTAAAAGCCGTCCTGAGGCATGACCCCGACGTGATCATGGTTGGGGAAGTCAGGGATGCAGAAACTGCCAAAATTGCAGTGCGTGCCGCATTAACCGGTCATTTGATACTTACAACCATGCATACAAGGGATGCCAAGGGCGCCATCTCCAGGTTACTGGAATTTGGTGTCAGCTTGCTTGAGGTTGAACAGAGCTTGATTGGCGTGACAGCACAGCGGCTGGTTGAATTGCGATGTCTTCCATGTAAAGGGGACTGTACTTTTGCTTGCAAGATGACTGCCAGGAATAAAAGGGCCAGTGTATATGAATTGCTCCATGGAAAAAGCCTGGCTGAGGTTCTCAGGATAATGGGAGATGAAAAAGGAATGGCAACGGTCAGCTACCGCCAATTGAAGGATGAAATTGGAAAAGCGGTTGCGATGGGCTATGTGGATTCAGAGGAATATGAACGGCTGGTATACCATGAAACCAAAAAGTAAATGGAGGGTAAAAGAGCAGGCGGTTTTTATTTCGAAGCTAGGTGAATTATTGAAGCATGGTTATCCCTTGGCGGAGGCTCTGCATTTTCTTGAATTTCAGGAATCAAAGAAGAAAGCGGAAGACTTCACTCAGGCTAAAGCCGATTTAAGGAACGGTTTCCCGCTGCACTTGGTGCTGACCCATCTGAATTTTCATCCGCAGCTTGTAAGTTATATATTTTATGGAGAACAATACGGCGACCTGGAACGGGCGTTGATAGAAGGAGGGCGATATTGGAAGAAAAGAACCGAGGATATGGATAAAGTAAAAAAGTTAATGGTGTATCCTGTGTTCTTAGTCTTTTTTGTAGGTATTGTTTTTTATATTCTTCAGAGTGTTCTCCTTCCTAAATTCCAGACAATCTATTTCACGATGGATGTCGATCAGCATACACTCTTGAGATTAATATCAGCTTCCACATTCATTCTTCCAGCACTCCCCTTCTTTTTACTCGGATTGCTCCTATTCTTGTATGTACTCAAACGATTTTGGTTTAACGGATTGTGCCCATTAAGGCAGCGGAGGATTTTGATGAGAATTCCGATATTCGGGAACTTCATCAAATTATACGAAACTTATTTTTTTGCAAGCCAATTAAGTGGCTTACTCTCCGGAGGGCTATCGATTAACGATAGCATTAAATTATTCTCGATAAACCAACAGCAGCCCTTTTACCAAAAACTATGCAATATCATTAAGGATGATCTGATTGAGGGCAGATCACTTGAATTGATTTTTCGGGAGCTTCCATATTTTGATGGTAATTTGCCGGTGGTCGCTGCAAATGGTCAAAAATATGGCAGACTTGATGCGGAGCTACTTCATTACAGTCGTTTTATACTGGAGAAAATTGAAGAGAGAATGAATGCAATCTTAAAAATCATTCAGCCTCTCATGTTTTCACTGATAGGTCTGTTGATCGTGTCCATTTATTTGGCGGTTTTGCTGCCGATGTTCTCACTGCTCGAAAGTATATAGGATTTTATTATTGTATTCCGGAGGTGAAAATGCTCGAAGCCATCTAGTATTCAGGTGGTTCAGGAGCATGATGGATATGTTGAAGAACGTGATGAATGAACGTGGGTTTACACTAATTGAAATGCTTATTGTTTTACTGGTAATTTCCATCCTTTTGATTATAACAATCCCCAATATCACAAAGAACCAATCTACGATTCAGTCCAAAGGTTGTGAAGCATTCGTGAAGATGGCCCAAGCACAGGTACAGGCTTATGAGATTGATAATGCTAAACTGCCCGGAAGTATCGGTGAATTGGAAAGTCAAGGCTATCTCAAACAGACATCCTGTCCTAATGGGGATGATATTAGTTTGGATAGTAAAGGAAAGATAACGGTCGTTGAGTAGGAGAGAAGTGAATATACGGCAGTCCAATGGGGGGTATACATTATCTGAAACCCTTATTGTCCTCGTTATTTTTGTACTACTGATTTCAATCGGTCCTAATCTATATCCTAGCTTCACTAAAGGCATGGAAAATAGGCTATTTCTTTCTCAATTCCATGAAGATATCTTCTATGCACAGCAGTATGCCATCAGTCATGAGAGCTTGATCTACCTCCATATTAATAATGCCAAAAAGGTTTATACCGTGTCATCTTATAAGGAAGGGATCGTTCTAGAGAGGAGCATACCAAAGGATATTCAGTTTTCAAGTGGCACTTTGGGGTTTAGCTTCCATTTTAATCAGTATGGAAATGCTTCAAAAGCCGGAACGATTATGATTGACACGTCAAAAGGAATGTACAAATTGGTCCTCAATATCGGTAAAGGGAGGTTCAGGATTGAGAAATTGTAAAGGTTACGTTTACCTTGAGCTGATGGCCGCATTTTCCATTTGTATTTTCCTGGTACTTGCCATTTTACCGATTCTTGAAGAGTTAATGACGCATCGGAAAGATATTGCCGTAAGGACAGAAGCCCACCATTTATTATATGAAAGATTGACGGCGTTCATGGATGGGGAAATACAAGCAATAGGTCAGGAAATCATTTACAAAAGAAGATCCTATGAATTGGTTTGGAAGGACAATGGGGATTTCCCGGGGATGATTGAAGGGTGTGTACGTTATGAAGATGAATCGGGTAATCTTGAATCCATTTGTGATGCTGCGAAAAAATGATGGCTTTACGATGATCGAAATGCTTTTTTCTTTAATGATATTAATGACGACGTCCCTTTTTGTTCTACAGCTTTTTTCAATCATTCACACCCAGATGGGGTCCGTTGATAAATTGCATCCTAAAGAGTGGGAGGTCTTTACCATGCAAATGAAGCAGGAGGTCCGGAGTTCCAAAGCTCAGGATGTAATGGGAAATAAATTATATTTGATGCTTTCAGATGAACAATTATCATCGTTTGAACAATATGAAGATAAGGTCCGAAGACGAGTGAATGGTATGGGGCATGAGGTCATCTTACAGAACATTTCGAAATTCCGGGTTGAGAAGGATGGCAGTGTCATTGTTATAAATATAACGGATAAAGCAGGGACTACTTTCAGTCGAAGATTTCATCCTTTCTTTAGGAATGTCACGAAAGTCGATGAATAATCAAAAAGGAGTCGTTTTCCCGATGGTCATGATTGTAGCGAGTGTTTTCATCATGTTCACAATACTAATGATCGATCAGTTTATCATTGATAAAAAATTTTATAAAGAAGTGGAAGAATCGCTTGTGGCCGACCATCTTGTCCATTTAGCGATCAAGGATGTGACGGCAGAGTGGGGCGAAGAGATCCCAAAAATCATCCAGGGGGAAATTTCATACCCTAATGGTGTGGTGCGGTATTCCGTAATGAAAGAAGAAGGTCCTTATGTCTATATCGAGTTCTCTTCCACGACTAAAAATGACCGCGAGGGAAGGGTCATCATTCAATACGATAAAGAAGCTGGGAAAGTGAAAGAATGGTTGGAAAAGCAGGCTGTTTAATACGCAAAATCAACATTCTTTTAAGTCAGGTACACGTGTTCAGGGAACAACCAAAGGAATAAAAGCTACGTAAACGGGGCATACTTTGCATAGGGTGATTATTTTATATGTCTACAAACGCTTATATTAAATATCTGACTCAGCAGCTTGTCGAGTATTTTAATCTGACGAAAAAAGAACGAAAAGAAAAGCGCCGTCACAGAAAAGAGGATAAAAATCATGGTATGTCCCATTGGTTTGGCATTGTCCCTTTTGCTTTGTCGATGTTCGTAAGGAAAAATATCAAAAAATAAAACAGATGTCCTGAATTTAGGGCATCTGTTTTTTTATTGTTCTTACTTATCCCAATGCCCTATCAGAAAGGTAAAATAACCCTCCGTTGATGATGGATATTCGGATGTTGGGTTCATATTGAGCTTTTAAGGCATCTTTTTCGGTAAAATAGCTCTCACTTTTTTCTTCCATATCCTTGTAAAAATGCTCCAATAAATTCAAGTCATTCTGCCAGCGAAGCATTGCTTCCTCTGCCCAGGAATGGTCATCATCCTCGAAACTGGTCCTGATGTATGTATCCAGTCTTGCCAATCCGCTCTTGGGCATTATGAGCGGTGAAAGCGTAAAGGAGTAATCCGGTATTTTGGGGGTGACCTTTATCGGTAAAACCCGATGGTGAAACCTTTCCATGATCTCACCTGAGATTAAATTCAAACCGATCGACATGAAGGTATCCTTTTTACGATCGCATTGATAGGATATTTTCACATTCAGGGTCAGCCAAGGAAACAAAGGATTATTTCCCCCTTTTGATGGAGGGGTATCCTCAAAAAGTCTAGTATATCCTGCCAGCTTTTTGGTAGATTGAATAATCTGGTGAAGGCGAGGGGAGCCAAAATGAATCATTTCTCCCTTTAAATCGGATGGAGCTAGTTCTGGATCGGTAATGAAAGTCATCTGTGCTGGGTTTGGAACGCCGCCTGTTTTTTCTAGATAATGCCAATAAAAGGGTCTGTTCATTAATTCTTTATCCATATCAATCGTCAATTGGACTGTAAGGTGGGTTGGTGCATTATCCAGTATTTCACAATCATTGGCTTTAAAGTAAGTTATTAAAAAATCATGAATTTCCCGTTGCTGCATGAACCTCACCTTCCTTCATTGATTGGGCGAATTGGATTAACGATGAAAAATTATCCATCTTGATTTTCATTTCGCCCTCTGTTTTGGATTCGCCGACTACATCAATCAAATATTCTTCAATGTTGTTAATATCCAGTTTGGTTAGAATATCATCCAATTCGCCGATTACTTTCTCGAATAAATTTATTTTTTCATATAGTAACTTTAGAATATGTTCTTCCACTGTATTTTTCGTGGCAAAGTTATAAATCATCACATCTTCTTCCTGACCAAGGCGGTGTATCCGTCCGATTCTCTGTTCGAGCCTCATCGGGTTCCATGGCAGGTCAAAATTAATCAAGTGATGGCAAAACTGAAGGTTTATCCCTTCTCCGCCAGCTTCTGTTGCAATCAATACCTGTATATTTTTTTGGAATAATTCTCGCATCCAGTCTTTCTTTCCGCGCTTAAAACCGCCTCGGAAAGGAACTGAAGAAATTCCATTCTGCTGTAGGTACCATTGTAGATATAGCTGAGTCGCCCGGTATTCGGTAAAGATAATGACTTTATCATCAATTTTCTTGATCAGTTCCAAAGCTTTTTCAGCCTTTGAGTTCTGAACCGTTTCATTCACTTTAGAAAATAAATCATCAAGCTTTGCCAAAAAGTCAGGGGAAGGCTGATCATATTTATTTTTCATATTCTTTAATGTATAAAAGACCGCCTCTCTGCTGCTGCATGCTTCCCTTTGGAGAGTGAGAGCCGAAAAGGCGCTTCCTTTAGAACCATCCGAAATAGGTTTGAATTTGGAAACAGCATCGTACAATGCTTGTTCCGTTGGAGAAAATTCAATGGTGATGGTCTCCACATGCCGTTTTGTCCATTCAATGCCAGTATCGGCCCGCCGGTTTCGAATCATGACAGTGTTGACAAGTTCCTTTAGGTGTTCATCTTCAATAATGTTCCGGCCTTTCCCTTTATACTTTTCTGAAAAAAGTGAGGCATTTCCCAAGTGGCCTGGTTTCAATAACGAAACGAGGTGGAAAATTTCCTCGACTTTATTTTGAATCGGAGTGGCTGTCAGGAGTAAACAAAATTTCTTTTTCAGATTTTGGACGAATTCATAGTTCTTCGTCTTATTATTTTTAAGTTTATGAGCTTCATCAATAATGATGAAGTCGTATTCCTGCTTGAAAATGATATCTCGATGTGGAGCTCGTTTCGCTGTATCAATGGATGAAATGACCACATCACAGGAGTCCCAAACATAGCTTTTTCTCTGAACGACTGCCGGTATATGAAACTTGGTATTCAATTCAAAAGCCCATTGTGTGACAAGGGAAGCCGGAACAAGGATCAAAACTTTTTTTACAAGGCCCCTAATCATATACTCTTTTAGGATCAATCCAGCTTCAATTGTTTTTCCGAGCCCTACCTCATCAGCTAAAATGGCCTTTCCATTCATCTTTTCCACCACTTGCTTGGCTGCTTCCAATTGATGGGGAAGCGGGGTTAACTGCGGAAGGTGCTTGGGCGCCTGTAAACCTTCAAAATCAGGGATGATAAGATTTTCCTCCATTTGAACCGCGAGCTTATAAAGCTCCCAGTTTCCCCATGGACCGTCATTTTCCATCTTTTGCAGAAACTCGTCATTCCATTCAGAATTAAAGGATATATTGATTTTCATAGAAATAACTCCCTCTTAAATCATATTTTCCTTAATAAAAGGTCAAAACCCGAACATTTCATATGTGAAGTAAGAAAAATATTTCTCTTCAAAAGATATTGCAGAGATAAGTTTCTTAGGGTAGGATATAAGTATATTTAGAAAATTCCAATTTCCCAACGCTACAAAGAATCTTTGTACATCGATTTTGCAGTTCGCGTTTTCTTAGTATGGGCTATAGACTTCTAATTTATCCAAGATTACTGAAGGAGACCAATCAAACGGTTTCTGAGGTTTCAGGAGAATTGGCAGAGAATGCATTCCACGATGCTCAGAGGTTTTACCGATGTTTGGTGGCTTATTCGCTTCCTTTCATTGGTAGACCATTTATATGCGGGTGAAGATAAGGGGAGAGACTACGGATGTAGCGCCGAAGGAGCAAACTTAGCAGTGAATCTCTCAGGCAAAAGAACTCTTATTGGACGCAACTCTGGAGAGCGCCGCCCGTTTTGGGACGGCCACCAAAGGGGAAAACCTATTACATAGGTAAACTTTCAGGTTTCAGGACAGAGAAAAAGCTCAAACGGGCTTTCTCTGTCCTTTTTTGTGCTTTTTTCACATCATGAATCAGGATATATCTGATGCGTAATGACAAGAAGCTTTTGATAATGAAGCCAATTAATTTAAAAAAATCTGAAGGGGGTCATTTTTTGACCGATTTAAAAAGAACACCACTATTTGAGGTTTATCGTGAATACGGAGGTAAAACGATTGATTTTGGCGGCTGGGAACTTCCTGTCCAATTTTCGGGTATAAAGGACGAACATGAAGCCGTACGTACAAAAGCGGGGTTATTCGATGTTTCCCATATGGGTGAAGTCGATGTTAAGGGTCCTGGGAGCCTTTCCTTTTTACAAAAGATGCTGACTAATGATATATCAAAGCTGAAACAGGGCGGTGCCCAATATTCCGCCATGTGTTATGAAAACGGAGGCACGGTTGATGATCTAATCGTGTATAAAAGGTCTGAGGATGACTATCTGCTCGTGGTCAATGCAGCGAACACAGAAAAAGATTTCAATTGGCTGCAAGCTCATTTATCGGAAGATGTCCAAATCAAGAATGTATCTAGTGACTATACACAGCTGGCACTTCAAGGGCCAGCTGCAGAGAAGATTTTACAAAAACTATCGGGAAATACTGCTTTAAGTGAAATTGGATTTTTCAAGTTCAAGGAAAATGTCATGATTAACGGTATCTCCACGATGGTATCCCGTACTGGATACACTGGTGAGGATGGCTTTGAGATATATAGTGACAGTGAAAATGGTCCAGCCCTTTGGAAGGCGATTATGGATGCCGGAAACGAAGAGGGAGTTCAGCCGATTGGTTTAGGTGCTCGTGATACCCTGCGTTTTGAAGCGAAACTGCCGTTGTATGGGCAGGAGCTTTCAGCAGACATCACCCCGATAGAAGCCGGGATTGGTTTTGCAGTAAAAGTCGATAAGGAAGTTGATTTTTTCGGGAAAGCCGTTCTTGCTGAGCAAAAGGAGAAAGGAGCTCCTCGCAAGCTTGTGGGAATTGAAATGATAGACCGTGGCATTCCACGTCATGGGTATAAGGTCTACAGCGGTGATAAAGTCATTGGCGAGGTCACGACCGGTACCCAATCACCAACGTTGAAGAAAAACGTGGGTTTGGTACTTATCGATAAGGAATTTTCAGTGCTGGATGCGGAAGTCGAAGTGGAGATCCGTTCCAAACGTTTGAAAGCCGTTATAATACAAACACCTTTTTATAAAAAACCACGTAAATAGAGGGGAATGGTCATTAGATGAAACATCGTTATTTACCCATGACAGAGCAAGATAAACAAGAAATGCTGAAAGCGATAGGGGTATCCACTGCTGAAGAACTTTTCAATGATATCCCTGAGAGCGTTCGTTTTCAAGGAGAATACGATATCAAGCCTGCTAAATCGGAACCAGCATTAATGAAAGAATTATCAAGGCTTGCTGCCAAGAATGCGGATCTTAAAAACTATGCCTCCTTCCTTGGTGCGGGTGTCTATGACCATTATGCACCGGTCATCGTCGATCATGTTCTATCCCGTTCTGAATTTTACACGGCTTATACACCCTATCAGCCTGAAATTTCACAGGGAGAGCTTCAAGCAATCTTTGAATATCAAACGATGATATGTGAATTGACGGGCATGGATGTGGCTAACTCCTCCATGTATGACGGCGGGACAGCGCTGGCTGAAGCAGCCATGCTTGCTTCAGGACAGACACGCCGCAAGAAGATTCTCATTTCAGGAACCGTTCATCCTGAATCAAGAGAAGTCGTGAAGACATATGCGAAAGGGCAACGCGTGGAAGTGATCGAAATTCCTTATAAAGACGGTGTGACGGACTTAGCTGCTTTAAAGGAATTGGCGAATGAGGACATTGCAGGAGTGATCGTGCAATATCCGAACTTTTTTGGCCGGATCGAGCCATTGAAGGAAATGGAAGAAATCATTCATGGCGTCAAATCCATGTTTATCGTTTCCAGTAATCCGCTTGCATTGGGAGCTTTGACATCCCCTGGTGCACTCGGTGCAGATATCGTAACGGGGGATGCTCAGCCATTCGGCATTCCAGCGGCATTCGGTGGACCTCATTGTGGATATTTTGCGGTTACTAATAAACTTGTTCGGAAAGTTCCAGGCCGACTCGTCGGTCAAACCGTGGATGAAAATGGTAAAAGGGGATTTGTACTAACGCTACAAGCTCGTGAACAGCACATTCGCCGTGACAAAGCCACATCCAACATTTGTTCCAATCAAGCTTTGAATGCGTTGGCAGCTTCTGTTGCAATGACCGCCCTTGGGAAAAAGGGTGTCAAGGAAATGGCCGTGCAAAATATTCAAAAAGCACATTATGCGAAAAAAGCAATTATGGCAGTAGGGGTGGAAGTGATATTCGACGGTCCTTCGTTCAATGAATTTATCATTAAACTGCCTGCTTCGTTTTCAGAAATCAATAAAAGCCTTTTTGAAAAAGGGATGATCGGCGGCTTTGATTTAGGGACGGTTTATCCTGAGCTGAAAGACCATATGCTGGTTGCGGTAACTGAACTTAGAACAAAAGAAGAAATTGATGCACTTGCGCAGGAATTGGGGGATCAACATGAATAATCAAGATCAATCACTCATTTTTGAAATCAGTACTTCCGGTCGAATCGGGTACAGTCTGCCAGAAATGGATGTTGCAACTATTCCGCTCGAAGAAATTCTTCCTGCCGACTACATCCGTGAAGAAGAGGCAGAACTGCCTGAGGTGTCCGAACTGGATATCATGCGTCACTATACAGCACTCTCCAAACGGAATCATGGGGTGGATTCGGGTTTTTATCCGCTGGGTTCATGCACGATGAAATATAATCCGAAAATAAATGAAAACGTGGCACGTTTCAACGGCTTTGCCCATATCCATCCATATCAAGATCCGGCTACCGTTCAGGGAGCATTGGGACTCTTATTTGATTTGCAGGAACACTTAACTGAAATCACCGGGATGGACCAAGTGACATTACAGCCTGCAGCAGGTGCACATGGTGAGTGGACAGGGTTGATGATGATTCGCGCTTTTCACGAAGCGAATGGCGATACAGAACGGACGAAAGTGATTGTACCTGATTCTGCACACGGTACGAATCCTGCCTCTGCCACTGTTGCCGGACTTGAAACGATTACAGTGAAATCCGATGAAAATGGATTAGTCGACCTTGAAGATTTAAAGCGTGTTGTCGGACCTGATACGGCGGCCTTGATGCTGACGAACCCCAATACATTGGGATTATTTGAAGAAAACATCTTGGAAATGGCACAACTTGTCCATGATGCAGGTGGGAAGCTTTATTATGACGGAGCCAATCTGAATGCAGTCCTTTCAAAAGCACGCCCGGGTGACATGGGCTTTGATGTGGTTCACTTAAATCTCCATAAAACATTCACGGGTCCGCATGGCGGCGGCGGTCCGGGTTCTGGTCCTGTAGGTGTGAAGTCGGACTTGATTCCTTACTTGCCTAAACCTCTTATAATTAAACAAGGTGAGCAATTCGCTCTTGATTATGATCGTCCGCAATCCATTGGCAGGGTAAAACCTTATTATGGTAATTTCGGGATTAACGTGAGGGCATATACGTACATTCGTTCAATGGGGCCTGATGGCCTTAAAGCCGTCACCGAAAATGCGGTCATCAATGCCAATTATATGATGCGCAAGTTGGAACCTTATTTTGACTTACCATATAATCGTCATTGTAAGCACGAATTCGTATTAAGCGGACGCCGGCAAAAGAAATTGGGGGTTAGGACTCTTGATATAGCCAAAAGATTACTGGATTTCGGGTATCATCCTCCAACCATTTACTTCCCGTTGAACGTGGAGGAAGGAATGATGATAGAACCGACTGAAACCGAGTCAAAAGAAACGCTGGATGCGTTCATCGATGCGATGATCCAGATTGCCAAGGAAGCGGAAGAAACCCCGGAAATCGTTCAGGAAGCTCCGCATACAACCGTTATAAAGCGGCTTGATGAAACTCTTGCTGCAAGAAAACCTGTTCTGCGTTATCAAGCCTAGATTGATAGCTTATACGAAAAAAATCCCTGCCTGCCGGCGGGGATTTTTCATGTTTATGTAAGATTTCATTAAAGTCCAGCAGTTAACTTTCTTTTCCTTGAGCTATTGAATTAAAAAGAGCCCATGCGGAGATGGGGTCTTATTTCTTTGCTTTGATTTTCCCAGTCCACATTTTGAAACCGCCCTTTAGGTGAAAAAGTTCCCTGTAGCCCTTTTTGTATAGCATGGCTGCAGCTCTGCCGCTGATGATTTCGCTTTGAGCGTACAAATATACAGGCTTGTCCGGCCTAATTTCGACCAAGCGTGTTTTCATTTGAGTCATAGGGATGTTTCTTGCGCCTAAGATATGGCCATTATCGAAATCATTCGGTTCCCGCACATCGATTAGCTGCACTTTTCTGTAGTTAGCGATAAATTCGTCCTGTGTTAGTGTTTTAACGATTTTACGCTGGCGGTACCAATTAAAAAGTGAATACGCAATAACCACTCCTAAGATGATGAGCAGTGTATATAATATTTCCAAACATAAAAACTCCCTTCTACCTTAACGAATACAGACAATCTTTATTATATAATTGCTTTACCCAATAATCAAAAAGAATTTTCATCAAATTCTTCATGGACTTGATGGTACTTTCTTTTTTAGAGTGTTAAAGTCTGTTAAACTACTACATGTGAGTTTTTTGTGGGGTATTGAAAAACAGTCTATCGAAACGAGGGGTAAGGATGGCTAAAGATAAATGGGGTTTTATAGATTCGGGGTATTGTTCACCGGCTTTTAATATGGCACTGGACGAAGCTCTGTTAAACTGGCAAAGCAAAGGGGAAATTCCGCCAATCATACGCTTTTACGGCTGGGATCCAGCTACATTGTCGATCGGTTATTTTCAAAAGGCGGAAGCGGAAATTGATATCGAAGAGGTCAAAAGGCAGGGCCTTGGTTTTGTACGCAGGCCAACAGGAGGACGAGCGGTCCTGCACGAGCATGAATTGACTTATAGCGTAATCGTTCCAGAATCCTATCCGGGAATGCCGACTACCGTTACTGAAGCATATCGTGTCATTTCTGAAGGAATATTAATGGGATTCAGGAATCTGGGATTGGAAGCTTATTTTGCCGTGCCTCGAACCGATCAGGAAAAAGCGGCTTTAAAATCGCCCAGGTCTTCGGTTTGCTTTGATGCTCCAAGCTGGTATGAACTGGTCGTTGAGGGCAGGAAGGTCGCTGGCAGCGCTCAAACCAGGCAAAAAGGCGTCATCCTTCAGCACGGATCCATTTTGCTTGAACTTGATGATGATAAGCTTTTTAGCGTATTTAAATTCTCAAATGACAGGGTTAAAGAGAGAATGCAAAAAAACCTAAAAAACAAAGCTGTGGCCATAAATGATATTGCAGGGAGAAAGATTACCATCCCTGAAGCGAAAGAAGCTTTTGAAAAAGGTTTTGCCGAAGGACTTTCGGTCGATTTAGAGCCATACGTCCTCACCGAAAAGCAATTGCTGGAAGTGAAGTCCATTGCAGAAAGCAAATATGAAAGCGATGATTGGAATTTCATGAGATAGAGGAAGCATAATTAGAGTGGATAATAAAAAAGTTTTTTCAGATTTGTTTGACCAAATAACGCATCCCTTGCAGGGATAAGCCCTAAAAGGGATGGGGAAAAAGCAAGGTCCAAATTAATTGAAATCTGATGAAAAATTATTGTAAATCGACATTTTCCTCCCTTTTGCTAACTATATTAATTGATTTATCGTTTGACAAAATTAAAAGTTATTCAAAACAAACACAATATATAGTAGTTGAAATATTTAATGCGACACTATATGTTGATTTTTGAGTTTCGCTATGATAAATTTAGGGTACTTGTTAAGCGAAACGGACATGTAAGGTTACATAAGGATTTTTGCGGCAGCAAGAACGGATCTTGAAACATATAAAGGAGAGGGAATTATGTCGGTTGTAATAAAAGAAGCTTTAAAGGTTGATCTAGAAAGGTTGAATAAGGATATTTCTTTATTTCCCCAGGTTCACCCTGTAACTGCTGATATGAAAATGGCGCATAAGGGAGTGTCCCGTCTAGTCATGCTTGACCGCTATTCTTTTAAGGATACTGAAAAAATCACACTCTCGGCAGGCGATTTCGTCGTGTTGACGATTAAGGAAGATCCGAAATTCCCGGCAAGGGGTCTCGGTTACATCGTTGAAATAGATTGGGAAACCAAAAAAGCGAAGGTTTTGGTGGATGAAGAGTTCCGTGGCGTTCTGGATAATCCGGAAGAAATGGAGACGGGAATTGTAAACCGTCCTTTGGATATTATCGAAAAGCCGCTTGAAATATACTATGAACAAATTGCGAAACGTAATGCAACGGGATTGGCATCAGTGGAAACCACGGAAGAAAAGAGAACGGAATGGTTCAATAAATTCTATGAAGAATTAAAAAACCTTAATTTCGTCCCGGCAGGACGAGTATTATATGGTGCAGGTTCCAATACGGATGTTACTTATTTCAACTGTTATGTAATGCCATTCGTACCGGATTCACGTGAAGGTATTTCAGAACATAGGAAACAAGTGATGGAAATCATGAGCCGCGGCGGCGGAGTGGGAACGAACGGGTCGACACTGCGTCCAAGAAACACTCTGGCAAAAGGCGTAAACGGAAAATCCTCGGGTTCTGTGTCGTGGCTTGACGATATTGCGAAACTGACGCATCTGGTTGAACAGGGCGGTAGCAGACGCGGCGCGCAAATGATCATGCTTGCTGATTGGCATCCTGATATTGCAGAGTTCATCATTTCTAAAATGCAAAACCCAAGGATTCTGCGTTACCTAGTGGAAAATACTAAAGACGAAGCGATCAAGAAATATGCGACGGATAAATTGAAATTCACGCCGCACACGGAACAGGAAACGGCTATGTATCAAGGGATCATCAATTATAAGGAGATTCCTGGCCAAGGTGGATTCAGCGAGAAAATCATTAGGGATGCAGAGGAAAAGCTCCGTACAGGGGGAACTTACAGTGTCCATAATTCTGATTTTCTGACTGGAGCCAACATCTCGATTTGCCTGACTAAGGAATTCATGGAAGCGGCGGAACAAGATGCGGAATACGAATTGCGTTTTCCTGATGTTGAAAGCTATAATGCCGAAGAAATGGCCATTTACAATGAAGAATGGCATAATGTCGGCGATGTTCGCGAATGGGAGAAAATGGGTCACAAAGTCCGTGTTTACCGTAAAATCCGCGCTAAAGAGCTTTGGAATTTAATAAATATTTGTGCAACATATTCTGCTGAACCAGGTATTTTCTTTATCGATAATGCTAATGAAATGACGAATGCCAAAGCATACGGTCAACAGGTCGTAGCGACGAACCCTTGTGGAGAACAGCCATTGGCCCCATATTCAGTATGTAACCTTGCGGCAGTCAATCTGGCTGAGATGGCTGATAAAGAAAGCAAAACCGTTAATTTCGAGAAACTTAAGCAAACTGTCGAAGTCGGTGTGCGTATGCAGGACAATGTCATTGACGCAACTCCTTATTTCTTGGAAGAAAACAAAAAACAGGCACTGGGTGAGAGACGGGTTGGACTTGGTGTAATGGGTCTGCATGACCTTTTGATCTACTGTGAGACGGAATATGGCTCTGAAGAAGGAAATATCCTGGTTGACAAGGTGTTTGAAACGATTGCGACGACAGCTTACAGGGCTTCCGTGGAACTTGCTAAAGAAAAAGGCAGTTTCCCGTTCCTGATCGGGTCAACTGACAAAGAAACCGATGAGCTTAGAACACGTTTCACACAAACCGGATTTATGGAAAAAATGCCTGAAGATATCAGGGAAAGTGTTGCTGCACATGGCATCCGTAACTCTCATTTATTGACAGTTGCTCCTACAGGAAGCACAGGAACTATGGTCGGGGTATCAACAGGTCTTGAACCATATTTCTCCTTCACGTATTTCCGCAGCGGCCGTCTTGGTAAATTCATTGAAGTTAAGGCTGACATTGTACAGGAATACTTGGACCGTCATCCAGAAGCCGATACAGAAGAGCTTCCAAAATGGTTCATTTCCGCTATGGAATTAGCTCCAGAAGCACATGCTGATGTTCAATGCATCATTCAACGCTGGATTGACAGCTCGATCAGTAAAACGGTAAATGCTCCAAAAGGATATACTGTCGAACAAGTTGAAAAAGTATATGAACGTCTATACAAAGGCGGAGCAAAAGGCGGTACTGTATATGTGGATGGCAGCCGTGACAGTCAGGTTCTTACGCTCAAAGCGGAAGAAAACCAAATGGACGAGCAGCTTGAAATGGATGAATTGACAGATGTGGAAGTAAAGAAAAAAGTCGTATTGGTCGATACGATAAATGAACTGCGTTCGACTAACGTTACGATTGGGTCGGAAGTGGGCAACACTTGTCCGGTGTGCCGTAAAGGCGAAGTCCAGGAAATGGGCGGATGCAATACTTGCACGAATTGCGGAGCACAATTAAAATGCGGGCTATAAGCTGATGTAAGGGAAGCCGTTAAGTATGCTGCAAAGCCTATCTTAACGGCTTTTTTTAGTGTCTTAAATGTTTGTTAGTTACCGTCTGTTCAATTACAAACCAATAGAGAAGACCGAATCATCGTAAATTCGGTCTTCTTTTTGCGTTCAATCAACCATTTTCATTTTGCTGCCCTATTTCCTTCTCGGCTAGATATTGGTTTCCATCTTTCAATACCGAAAATTCATCGACCGAGTCTCCAGGTATATTCCTTGGATTTGGATATTTATTATCTGTTTGGACGGTGATCGCTTGTTTGCCCGTTCCATTTGTCAAGAAATCTCGTTTTTTATTAGCCATATTGCATCTCCTTCATTTTGAATTTCCAAGTAAAAACAATCATGATGATAACAGAATTAAGAAAAACTATCCTTATGAATTAGATTGTGTAGTTCGATTAAAAGTATGAACAGAATGGAGAACGGAATGAAACCCTTTATGCCACAATTAGTGTATATAGAGCCCAGGGCACTGGAATACCCTCTTGGCCGGGAATTGAAGAAGAAATTCGAAGATTTGAACATTGAAATCCGGGAGACCACATCCCATAACCAAATTAGGGACCTTCCTGGGGAAAACGATTTGCAAAAATATCGCGTCGCCAAATCGACGCTTGTGGTAGGAATCAGAAAAACATTGAAATTCGATTCTTCAAAGCCATCTGCTGAATATGCCATCCCTCTTGCTACAGGGTGTATGGGGCACTGTCACTATTGCTATTTACAGACGACACTCGGATCGAAACCATATATTAGGACATATGTGAATCTTGACGAGATTTTCGAGGCAGCCGAAAAATATATAAATGAGAGAAAGCCTGAAATCACACGTTTTGAGGCAGCCTGTACATCGGACATTGTCGGAATTGACCATTTGACACATTCTTTAAAAAGGGCCATAGAATATTTTGGCAAAAGTGAATATGGGGTTTTAAGATTCGTAACTAAATTTCATCATGTCGACCATCTGTTGGATGCTGAACATAATGGAAAAACGAGATTTCGGTTCAGTATAAATTCGCGTTTTGTGATAAAGAATTTCGAGCCTGGCACATCGAGCTTCGAGGAAAGGATGGAAGCGGCACGCAAAGTGGCAGGTGCCGGATATCCTCTGGGTTTTATCGTAGCTCCCATATATCGTCACGAAGCATGGAAGGATGGCTATCATGAATTATTCGAACGATTAAGCGAGGCGTTAAAAGGGGTGGATATACCGGATTTGACGTTTGAATTAATCCAGCATCGGTTCACTGGTCCAGCAAAAAAAGTGATTCAAAAAAACTACCCGAAAACAAAATTGGAACTGGACGAAACGAAGCGTAAATATAAATGGGGCCGATATGGCATTGGTAAATATGTTTACCAAACCGAAGAAGCCGCAGAACTGGAAACGACCATTCGTGGGTATATCGCGGAATTTTTCCCGAAAGCGGAAATTCAGTATTTTACCTGATGAGGGTAATTTCTATTTAAAACTGTCATAAATCCCTCTAATCCTGCTTAGAAATGTAAAGACCGGATTAGGGGAGGGCAGCTATGATTATTGACGGCGTTTTTTCCGGAGGCGGGATTAAAGGTTATGGTTTAGTGGGAGCCCTGCAGGAATTAGAAGAACGGGGATTTTTATTCCATCGGACAGCAGGTACAAGTGCAGGATCCATAATTGCAGCTTTCGTGGCAGCTGGGTACACCGGAAAAGAAATGGAAAAGCTATTTCTTGATATAGATTTAAGCGGCCTGCTGGATAAAAGGCGTGGTCTTTTGCCTATCCCGCTTGCCAAATGGCTCCTTGTATACTGGAAACTTGGCCTTTATAAAGGCGACGCATTGGAAGGTTGGATTGCCAGCAAACTTGCCGAAAGGAATGTAGTCACCTTTAAGGATGTACGACCGAAATCCCTTCGTATCATAACCTCTGACATCACAAATGGGAAATTGGTGGTTCTGCCTGATGATCTGCCGAACTATGGCATTGATCCGAATACTTTTCCAGTTGCAAAGGCAGTAAGAATGAGTTGTAGCATTCCTTATTTCTTTGAGCCAGTCAAACTCGATGTCGGAAAAAGCAAGTTCCTTTTTGTTGATGGAGGTGTTTTGAGCAATTTTCCTATGTGGTTATTCAATTCAGATCATGTAAGGAAGGAACGGCCGGTCATAGGCTTGCGGCTGAGTGTCGATGAGATATGGAAACCACATGAGGTGGATAATGCGGTTGAATTGTTCTCCGCACTATTCAAAACGATGAAAGATGCCCATGATGCACGATATATCTCCAAGAAACACGTCCATAATATTGTATTTATTCCGATGAAAGGCGTTTCTGCGATGGATTTCAATCTGAATGATGAACAAAAGGGTGATTTGATGAAAAGGGGTAGGCAGTGCACGAAAGAATTTCTTAAAAAATGGACTTATTGATGATAAATAAAAAAATCGGGCTCTTAAAAAGAAGCCCGATTTTTCTTTTTATTCTTTTTCCCTTCGATAACGGTTAAGTGACTATCCGTTTTCTTTCTCCATTTTATTTTCTTGGATGATTTTGCTGCAGAGAAGCTAGCCACATTATCTTTTTTCGAAGTTCGGTTTTTTAGCCTTTTTTTCGACTGGCGGGCAGCCTTTCGGAATGCTTGCTGCTCTTTCTTAACTGGTTTTCCCTTTGTTAATCCGGTATAAATCATATAAATAATCCCTGCGACAATGGCTATTATGAGAATGTTTCTAAAAAAGCCAATCGGGTCATTAAATAGTCGGCTCAATAGTCCGAGGACTCCGAGGGCGATGATTCCGTATATCATGAAAGATATGAAACGTTTCAACAAAGACACCTCCTTAAGAGCATCATAAGCATTTTTAGCTTATTTTAAACATTCTTCATGTAAAATATTTGAAAAAAATGAAGGTCATTCCCTTAGTTAGTATATGATTTTTCATAATCAAAATGTGTATAGATGTTTTACACAATTACATCCGATTCTAAACCTTTTTTGGTCTCTTTTTCCATCCTTAACAGTTCTTGAAATGAGGCTAATGCGACTTCGACTTGATCATCTGTCGGGGCTTTGGTTGTCAATAACTGAAGCCAAAGGCCGGGATAACCAAGGTAACGCAGAATGGGAATATCCCTTACTTTGTTGGTCAACTGCAATACCTCGAAGGCTATGCCAAGCACGACGGGGATAAGCAAAACGCGATCCACGACACGGAGCCATAATGGGTCGGTCGGAACCAACATATAAACGAACATGCCTACTATGACTGTAAATAAAATAAAGCTGCTGCCACAGCGATAATGAAGGCGTGAACTTGCCTGCACATTCGCTACGGTCAATTCTTTTCCGCTTTCAAAGCAATTGATCACTTTATGCTCTGCTCCGTGATACTGAAAGACCCGCTTGATCAATGGCGTCATGGATACTACGTAAATGTATACCAGCAATAATATCAACTTGAACAAGCTTTCCATTAAAACCTGGGCCATATGGCCGCTGAAGATTGGTCTTGTCAACTCTGCAAGAAAGACTGGAATCAAAGTGAAAAGCAGCTTCCCGAATAGGAAGGAAAGTACGCCAATTACGGCAACTCCAAGCCATACACTCATTTTAGAAGATTCTTTCGTTTCGTTTTTCTTTTCTTCCTGCTTTTCCCCATCTTCCTCTTCATACTGTTCAGTTGAAAAGTTCAGATGTTTCGAGCCGGTGGCACTTGACTGAACCAGTGATACGATACCCCGTAGAAACGGTACTCTTTTTAAGCTGTTGACAACAGGTTTCGATTCACGAGGCAGATGATAATATACAATCGACGAATCTTTGCGGCGTACCGCAGTGACTGTGTGATGTTTGCCGCCGAACATGACGCCTTCCACAACAGCCTGCCCTCCGTAAACGGGTTTTTGAACCTCAGACATTTCTACACCAACCTAATAGTTATTCACGTAGCTCTCTCAAGGGTGCTAACATGTTTATTATCAAGCATCACAAGGGTAAAGGCGCTCCTCCAAAATTGAATGGAAGCTTTAACCCTGCAATTACTTTATGAATGTTGAATCACAGGAAGCTAGTATCCCGTGTACATTATAAACTTCAACAGAGGATGGGTATTTTCCTCTGAAAAAAGCAGATTATTTATGATTTAATCATACAGAATAAATCCCAAAACCTCTAGTGATTCTCCTTCCTAAGAATAAAAAAAAATAGTTCTATTTAACAAAGGGCATACTACGTAGCGGAGGTGATTGATATGTCTTCTAATGAAAAAGGACAAATTCAACAGGAATATCAAAGCATGTTAATCTACAATGTACTTGCTGTCGGTTTTGTTGGGGGGGCTTTAGCCAGTTTTATCGGAATCATAGCCCATTATATTAACTTTATGGATTTTAGCCCAAAATTCATACTTACCTCGTGGTCCAATATGACCTGGATCGATCATTGGCTCGGTACGGTGATGACCATAATTTTGTTCGGAATTCTATCCGTGGGGATCGCTTTTATATACTATAGTCTTTTTAAAAGGATGAAGAGTATTTTTCCGGGTATTATTTTTGGGGTGGTTTGCTGGGCTTTGCTGGTATTTATCCTGAAACCGATGTTCGTCGATTTGCCAACCTTTTCTAAAATGTCAGCAAATACGGTTATAACTAGTGTATGCATTTTTATTATATACGGTCTTTTTGTAGGGTTTTCTATTTCATACGATCAACAGGAATATATCCGTCAAAAAAACAAAGCCGAGAAGCAATCGGAAAGCTGATTGCTTCTTGGTTGTAAAAAAGTAGTAAGACAATTTGTAATTATGATAGAATGTTCATGGAAAGGCATTCTTTTAACATGAGCAGGTGTTTGATGATGACAAAAATCTTACTAATCAATGGACCGAATTTAAATCGCTTGGGGAAGCGTGAACCTGCGCATTATGGATCCTCGACGCTTGCGGATGTGGAAGCGCAATTAATGCAGCAAGCACAAGGGTTAGAAGTGGAATTGACTTCTTTTCAAACGAACCATGAAGGAGCGATTATCGACAAGCTCCATTGGTCAGAGGATCATGGGATCGACGGGATTATCATTAATCCTGGAGCTTTTACTCATTATAGCTATGCGATTCGTGATGCAATAGCCGGAATTGATGTTCCAGTGGTGGAAGTGCATATTTCGAACATACATGCCCGTGAAAGCTTTCGGCATGAATCAGTGACCGCACCGGTAACGGCGGGACAGATTGTCGGCTTGGGGATACACGGATATGAATTGGCGTTGCAGGCGATCACAAAGATTGCAAAGGGGAGAAATTAAATGAATAAACTAATGCGCTTAAGAGCCTCAATGGAAAAGGCGGGCATTGATGGTTTTTTGATTACCAGTACATATAACCGTCGATTCATGACCAACTTTACGGGAAGTGCAGGCGTTGTACTTATTTCCCAAAAAGAAGCTAAATTCATCACTGATTTCAGATACGTGGAACAAGCGGGCAAGCAGGCCCCGGACTATGAGGTCGTTCAACATAAAGGAACCATCATCGAAGAAGTCGGCAAGCAGGCTAAAGCGATGAATATCGGCAAGCTGGGCTTTGAACAAGAACACCTGACTTATGCTACATATAAGGCATACGAAGCGGCCATTGATGGACAACTTTTGCCGGTGTCGGGGGTTATTGAGAATTTACGCTTGATAAAGACTTCTTCAGAGATTAAGATATTAAAGGAAGCGGCTGCTATTGCTGATGCTGCGTTTACACATATTCTCGATTTCCTGCGTCCAGGGATCTCGGAACTGGATGTATCCAATGAACTTGAGTTCTTTATGAGGAAACAAGGGGCAACTTCTTCTTCCTTTGATATTATTGTAGCATCCGGCTTAAGGTCCGCACTTCCGCATGGAGTGGCTACGGATAAAATCATTGAAAAAGGCGATTTCGTCACATTGGATTACGGGGCATACTATAATGGGTATGTGTCTGACATCACTCGGACATTAGCGGTTGGCAAGCCAAGTGAAGAACTTATTAATATTTATGACATTGTTTTAGAAGCTCAACTGCGAGGAATGGCTGGGATCAAACCTGGTATGACTGGCAAGGAAGCGGATGCACTAACTCGAAATCTAATTGAAGAAAAGGGATACGGGCAGTATTTTGGACATTCGACTGGACATGGTATCGGTCTTGAAGTTCATGAAGGTCCAGCATTATCCTTTAGGTCTGATATCATTTTAGAACCAGGTATGGCCGTAACCGTTGAACCGGGCATTTACTTACCGGGGGTAGGCGGAGTGCGGATTGAAGATGATACAATCGTTACACATGATGGTAACGAAGCACTTACTCATTCAACTAAAGAGTTAATCATTCTGTAAACATGTACATGTAGGAGGACAAATTTATGATTTCTGTAAACGATTTTCGCACGGGTGTTACGATTGAAGTAGATAATGGAATTTGGCAGGTTATCGAGTTCCAACACGTTAAACCTGGTAAAGGTGCAGCTTTTGTACGTTCTAAACTTCGTAACCTTCGTACGGGTTCAATCCAAGAGAAAACATTCCGTGCTGGTGAAAAAGTTGCTAAAGCACATATCGAAAACCGCAAGATGCAGTACCTTTATGCAAGTGGGGATAGCCATGTATTCATGGATAACGAAACATATGACCAAATCGAGCTGCCTGCATCAAGCATTGAACGTGAACTTAAATTCCTTAAGGAAAATATGGAAGTGCATATCATGACTTTCCAAGCGGAAACACTTGGGGTCGAGCTTCCAAACACAGTGGAACTTGAAGTGGCGGAAACGGAGCCGGGAATTAAAGGCGATACATCTTCAGGCGGCACAAAGTCAGCCGTACTTGAGACGGGCCTTTCGGTTCAAGTTCCATTCTTCATCAACCAAGGTGACAAACTATTGATCAATACAAATGAAGGATCATACGTATCACGTGCATAATTGAAAGACGACCGAGATGAAGATCTCGGTTTCAGTTTGTAGACAAAAAGGTTTCGGAATGGACTCATTCCGAAACCTTTTTGATTTTTTAGTGGATTTGGCTTCTTGATGACGCAGATGATTCCATATATTCTTGCCGAATATGGCGTGTCACCACTATCTGGTGGTCTTTATTTTCTGTACACTGTAGGATTTGTACTCACGATAGCCCTTTTTATTTGTTGTTGTGTACTTTAAATCTCCATTTTACAAGCTGGAACCAGTTGGTCTAAAGTAATCATTTCAAGCTGATCTCGCTGAATAGAATCATGTTAAAAAAGAAAACACATCACTCAAGTTTTAATAATTCTATTTTAAAACAATAAAGACTTTAGGTAAAAGGGATCTATCTAAAAGTTAAAAAAAGTTGATTGGAGCGGGTGTTCGAGACTCCTGCGGGAAAACCGCGTCCAGGTGAGAACCCACAGGCGGCAATGCCGCCAAGGGCGGACCGCCAGCGGAAAGCGAGTGCCCCTACGTTATAATCAACTTCCAAATTGTACAAGCCATAAAAACCTGTGGGCAAACTCGCTTTGTTCGAATTTTTTTACAGCCTGAGACCGAGATTAATTTCTCGGCTTTTTTTTGTGTGTTTTTTAGACCCCGAAGTATAAAAAAAACAATAAATGGTCTGTTTCTTTAATAGCCTGTCATCATTGCAGGCTGGTCGGCATATATTTTATTGAAAGTGGTGTATACAGGAGGATTGTCAAAATGGAAACGATTCTTTCTTTTTTACCGAAAAAAATATGTGAGCAACTCCGGGGTATGACACCGATGATGATCGATAAGATGGAAGAGCTGAGAATTCGGGTTGGAAGGCCGCTTGAGGTCATTGTAGGTGGGGAACCATACTTCTTTTCCTATGAAGTGACCCATTCGGATGCGGATCAATTATTGAATCAAATAGGTCAATTTTCGTTATATACACTTGAGGAAGAATTAAAGCGAGGTTATATAACCATAGCAGGCGGACATCGGGTGGGGCTTGCTGGCAAGGTGATTTTGGAAAATGGATCTGTCAAAGCGATCAGGGATATTTCCTCCTTCAATATTCGGGTTGCACGTGAAAAAATAGGTGCAGCTGAACCGCTCACTTCTTACTTATATGACGGGGAATGGCAGCATACAATGTTGATCGGTGCTCCGCAAACGGGAAAAACGACCATATTACGTGATATTGCAAGAATGATATCCAGTGGTAATGAAAAACACGGCATTGCCCCTCAAAAGGTGGGGATAGTGGACGAGCGCTCGGAAATTGCCGGATGTGTTCATGGAGTGCCGCAGCTCCAATTTGGAACAAGGGTTGATGTGCTCGATGGATGTCCTAAAGCGGAAGGGATGATGATGATGATCCGTTCGATGTCCCCGGATGTATTGATCGTGGATGAAATAGGCCGCGCGGCGGATACGCAGGCTGTGCTGGAAGCGGTGAACGCAGGTATTAAACTCATGATAACTACACATGGCCATACACTGGATGAAATTAAGAAGCGACCTTTTATAGCCGAAATATTAAAGCAAAACATCTTTGAACGTTTTATAGAATTACAGAGATGTAAATCCGGTAAGAGGAGCTACAAAGTCCTTGATGCTGCTGGAGTTTCCATTTTCTTAGGGGAAGGTGTGAACCCGCATGTTTAAGTTAATAGGAGCTGCGATCATTATTATTGCAACGACATGGGCAGGTTTCGAAGCTGCGAAAAAATTAAGTATGAGGCCTCGTCAACTGAGACAGCTGAAAGTCGCCATGCAATCGCTTGAAGCCGAAATAATGTTTGGTCATACACCTTTGAAAGAAGCGGCGAGGAAACTTTCTAAACAGATGGCCAAACCTTTATCCATCTTTTTCGATGCATTTGCAAACCGGCTCGAGTCCGGAGAGACCACCGTCAAGGAAGCATGGGATGATAGTTTGAAGAAAATATGGCAATCCCTTGCTTTAAAACAGGGAGAATTCGAGATTCTTTCACAGTTTGGGGAGACGCTTGGAAAAAGCGATAAATATCATCAGCAAAAGCAAATCATGCTAACGATGGCACACTTGGAACGGGAAGAGAGCGATGCACTCGACCGACAGGGGAAATATGAAAAAATGATGAAAAGTCTTGGTTTTTTATCTGGGCTATTATTGATCATCTTGCTGATGTAGGAATATGTGGGGGGAATGAAAATGGGCATTGATGTGGACATCATATTTAAAATAGCGGGTGTGGGGCTAGTAGTGGCATTTCTTCACACGATACTCGATCAGGTTGGGAAGAAGGAATATGCCCAGTGGGTGACACTTTTCGGATTCATCTATATTTTATTCATGGTAGCTTCTGTAGTAGAGGATTTATTTCAAAAAATTAAATCTGTATTTCTATTTCAGTAAGGGAGGGATTCGCGATTGAAATCATAAAAATCGTGGCCATTGCCCTAGTTGCCACCTTCTTGGCACTGATCGTCAAAGAGCAAAAACCAAATTTAGCATTCCTGCTTGTCGTTTTTGTAGGATGTTCCATTTTTCTTTTTTTAGCTGACAAAATATACGAAATTATTTTAATGTTAGAAAAAATTGCGGTTAATGCAAATGTAAATACCGTGTATCTAGAGACCATCTTAAAAATAATCGGAATTGCCTATATTGCAGAATTCGCTTCTCAAATTACAAAAGATGCAGGGCAAGGTTCCCTCGCTTCCAAAATAGAATTAAGCGGAAAAATCTTGATACTTGCCATGGCGATTCCGATTTTAACGGTCATTATCGAAACGATTATACAGATGCTCCCAAGTTAACGGATTACTCCTACTAGTCAATGAGGTGAATGTATGAAGCAGCGGATGCCTTACTTATCCATTCTATTCGTTTTACTCTTTTTTTTGCATGCATCTATTGGACAAGCTGCCGAAAATCCTGAAAATGGTGAAATCGAACAAGAGCCCATCATGCAGTCCGAGCTGGTACAAGCCCAAATAGAAAGGCTGGGTGTCGATGAGCTCAAACAATATTGGGATGACATCGTTACGGAATATGGAGGATTTCTACCGGAAAGCCAGAAAGGGAGCTTTATGGACTTCGTAAGCGGTGACAAGAAATTTTCCTTTGAGCAATGGATGAAGGGAATGACAAAATTCATTTTTCATGAACTGCTCGTGAATGGAAAGCTGCTGGGATCACTCATTTTATTAACCGTTTTCAGCATGTTCCTCCAGTCTTTGCAGAATGCGTTCGAGCAAAGCTCCGTGAGTAAGGTCGCTTATGCAATCGTTTATATGGTGCTGATCATTTTGGCTCTTAACAGTTTTCATGTGGCGATTGAATATACAAAAGATACGATAGATTTGATGATTTCCTTTTTAATGGCACTCATCCCTTTACTCTTGGCATTGATAGCTGCTTCAGGGGGACTTGTATCGGCAGCTTTCTTTCATCCGGTTTTGATGTTTTTGATGAATACAAGCGGTATCTTGATCCAGTTTGTCGTCCTTCCGTTATTATTCTTTGCAGCGATTTTAAGCATTGTCAGTACGCTGACGGAACATTACAAAGTGACACAGCTGGCACAGCTTCTCCGTAATTTTGCTATCGGTATCCTTGGGGCTTTCATGACCATATTTCTTGGTGTGATATCCGTTCAGGGGGCATCATCTGCTGTAGCTGACGGAGTGACGATCAGGACGGCCAAATTCGTGACAGGTAACTTTATACCGGTAATAGGGCGCATGTTTACCGATGCAACGGATACGGTCATAAGTGCCTCCGTTCTATTGAAGAATACAGTCGGCTTGTCTGGCGTCATCATACTCTTGCTCATTACCACGTTTCCCGCCATAAAAATCCTGATGATTTCTTTTGTCTATAAATTGGCAGCGAGCCTTTTGCAGCCGCTTGGCGGAGGACCTGTAATAAAATGCCTAGACATTATTAGTAAAAGCATGATTTATATTTTCGCTGCATTGGCCATTGTCTCACTCATGTTTTTTTTAAGTATCACGGTAATTATCGCCTCTGGAAACATTACCTTGATGGTTCGTTAGAAAGGAGGAGGGCTTGGTGAGTTTTTTAGCTGGCTGGGTATCCAACATCATCATATTTGTATTGCTGGCTACTGTGATCGATATGCTTCTTCCGAATTCGGCTTTACAGAAGTATGCCAAAATGGTAATCGGACTTTTACTGATTGCGATCATCATCACTCCTATATTGGGATTATTCAATAAGGACTTCGACGAAATCCTCTCTGCGGCTACTAGTGAATTTGAGGATCAGAAAAAAAAAGATTTAGGAAATTTGACAGAAATGAAGAAAAAAGAAATACAAGCAGCACAGGGTGCATATATTTTAGAACAAATGGCTGTCCAATTACAGACAGAAGTGGAAGAGGAGCTGATGGTGGATTATAACATGAAGATTAGTTCAATTGATGTAGGGGTCAAGAATGAGGAAGAACCTGGTGTTGATGATCTGCAGAACATAACCATCTCATTGGAAAAGGCAGAAGGGAAAGAAAACTCGGAGATAGAGGCAGTAGCGAAGGTTGATATTAATGCAGATAGCCCATCCACTTCAAATGATGCCAATCTGGATGCTGTCAAAAGGTTTCTGGCAACAAGTTGGTCCGTTGATGAAGAGATCATTGAAATCGCCGGGGAAAGGAAGTGACTGAGTATTGAACAAAGACAAAGGTCCATTATCCTGGCTGCAAAAACTATTAAATAAAGACCCTGACCAAAAAGAGCCTAAGGAAAAAAAACCTTCCCTGTATGTCTATGCTCTAATAGTTGTCCTTTTGGGATCGGGAATCATGATGGCCGGGAATTTGTTAACCACCAACCAGACGGGACAAACATCTGAAGTGACGACTGTATTCAATAATGATAAACAGCAGGATGATGAAGAGGATGTTGAAACATTCGGTCAGAAGAAATCAGAATTCAAGACTACAAAAGACTATGAAATATATCTACAGAATGAAATGAAGGAAGCGCTTGAATCCATTGCAGGTGTCAAGGATGTAAAAGTCGTAATCTACGTCGATGCATCCGAGAAGAAAGTATATGAACGAAACAAAGTCACCCAAAAACAAGTCACCGAAGAAACCGACCAGGAAGGCGGCAAAAGGACGGTCGAAGACACATCGGTTGATGAACAGCTCGTTTTGGTCAAGAGCGGTGAGAAAGAAGGACCGATCATTTCGGAAACGAAAAAACCTAGTGTACGAGGAGTCCTGGTAGTCGCAAAAGGGGCCGAAAACATTCAAATAAAGAAGTGGATCATCGAGGCTGTCACACGCTCACTTGATGTACCGAGTCATAGGGTTTCTGTCATGCCTAAAAAATAAGGGGGAAAATCTACATGTTATTAAAAAAACAAACCGTTTGGTTATTGACTATGCTAAGTTTGGTCGTTGTGCTTTCAGTCTATTATTTAACCGCTCCGGAAGAAAATGCCGCCGATATGACGTCAACAGAGCAAATGGAAAAGGAAGAAAATAAAACTGAAAGCAAAACAGAGAACAAAGCGGATACAAAAGGGGAAACTAAAAGTGAAAAAGAAACGTCCAAAAATACAGAAGGTTCCTCTGTAACCATTGCATCTGGAGATGAGTTCGAATCTTTAAGGATGCAGATTGAAGATGAACGGGCGAAGCTGAATGAAGAATTGACTGCAAAGATGGGCAACACAGAATTATCAGCTGAAGAACGAGACGAGGCTTATGCAAAAATCGAACAATTAAGTGAAACGAAAGTAAAAGAAAATATCATCGAAAACTTAATTGTTGCCATGGATTACAATGCCGCACTGGTCAGGGTGGACGGAACGGATGTAAAGGTGAGTGTCAAGGCCGATAAACAAACGAAAACAGAGGCTAATAACATTATCCGCCTCGTAAGGAAAGAAGTGAGCGATGCGCAAAATGTAGTGGTCGATTTCCAACCGGAAAAGTGATGACACATACAGAACGCTGATACAGAACAGTGCAACATCCTAAAAATTAGAAAGCCCTCCTTAATAAAAAAAGGGAGGCTTTTTATTATGATTTTTTTAAATAGCTTAAACCGGGAAACTTTAGAGGAAAAGTTTTTTTATGTCAATTGATATCAGGAACTCAAATAGAATCGGTGATAATGATCCACCGAAATATTCTAGAAAAGTAATTATAGTGGATATTATTGCTGATTTTCTACGAATGAAATGCAAAATTCAAGAGAAAGCGTTAAGGTGCCCCAGTTGAAAAATATTCACAATATTATAATAAAGGTGTAATATAAAAGTATGGATAACAAGTTACAACTAATCTATCATTGAATTTGTATAAGCTAATATTGTATGATGTTAGAAGCTGGTCATAAACTTTTCAATTCTCTAAGGGAAACAATATTTTGAGAAAGTGAAATATCTGTTATAATACAGATGAGGTTTGTATTCAGTTTATTCGCATTCGCATAAAGAAAGCGGCTACTTTGTGCAGTATTGGACAAAGTAGGATAAGCTAAGGGTAAGGTTACATAAAATATTATTGCCTCACAAACTCATATTAAATTAGACAAGGGGTGCCACAAAATGAAAGTGCAAGAAATTCGTGAAATTATTAAGCTAGTCGATCAATCAAATATCAGTGAATTCGTTTTTGAAAATGAAGGAACGAAAATTAAATTGAAAAAAACTGAAACGGGTACAGTATTACACCAAGCAGCAGCTCCAGCAGTTGTTCAAACCAATGCAGCTGTAGAGGTCAAGCCCGCAGCGGCCCCTGCCCCTGAAGTGCCGAAAGCTGTTGAACCTGCAAAACCGGCTGCAGCAGACACTGAAAATTTACATAAAATCACTTCTCCGATGGTTGGGACATTCTACCAATCTCCTGCACCGGATTCACCTGCATACGTAAAAACAGGCGATAAAGTAACGGGGGATTCCATCGTCTGCATCGTGGAAGCCATGAAGCTTTTCAATGAAATTGAAGCCGAAGTAAGCGGTGAAATCGTTGAAGTCCTTGTAAAAGAAGGCCAGCTTGTAGAATATGGTCAACCATTATTTTTAGTAAAGCCGGAATGAGGAGCTGTTTCTAAATGATTAAAAAGGTATTAATTGCCAATCGCGGGGAAATTGCTGTCCGAATCATCCGGGCATGCAAGGAATTAGGAATCGAGACTGTTGCGGTCTATTCAGAAGCTGATAAAGAAGCATTACATGTCCAGCTTGCGGATGAAGCATATTGCATCGGTCCTAAATTATCAAAAGACAGTTATTTAAATACAACGAACATTATCAGCACAGCCAAGAAAACCGGATCCGATGCGATTCACCCAGGATATGGCTTCCTTGCTGAAAATGCTGACTTTGCTGAGCTATGCCGTGAATGCAATATCATTTTCATCGGTCCTAGCCCCGAAGCTATCAATAAAATGGGAACAAAGGACGTAGCAAGGGAAACCATGCGTAAAGCTGGTGTACCGATCGTTCCAGGTTCTAAAGGCATAATCAAGGATACGGATGAGGGTGTAGCTTTAGCTAATGAAATGGGCTATCCAGTCATCATCAAAGCTACTGCCGGCGGGGGCGGTAAAGGTATCCGCGTCGCAAGGACGGAAGAAGAGCTAATTAAAGGCATTAACATCACACAACAGGAAGCCGCGACGGCATTTGGGAATCCAGGCGTGTATATTGAAAAGTTCATCGAGGACTTCCGACACGTTGAAATACAGGTCATGGCAGATAATCATGGCAATGCCATCCATTTAGGTGAGCGTGATTGTACGGTCCAGCGACGTTTGCAAAAGCTTGTTGAAGAAACCCCTTCACCGGCATTGGATGGTGAAACACGTGCGGAAATGGGGCAGGCTGCAGTAACGGCAGCACTTGCCGTTAATTATTCAGGTGCCGGAACAGTAGAATTTATTTATGACTATGTGAATAGAAAATACTACTTTATGGAAATGAATACACGTATCCAGGTTGAACACCCTGTTACAGAAATGGTAACGGGCGTGGATTTGATTAAAGAACAGATCAAAGTTGCTTCAGGCAGCAAACTATCGCTTTCGCAAGAGGATGTCACTTATAACGGATGGTCTATCGAATGCCGGATCAATGCTGAAAATCCAGAAAAGAATTTCATGCCTTCCGCAGGTAAGATTCAAATGTATTTACCGCCAGGCGGCTACGGAGTTCGTGTTGATTCCGCGGCATACCCTGGGTACTCGATACCGCCGTATTACGATTCCATGATCGCTAAATTGATTGTCCATGCACCTACTAGGGAAGAGGCAATCGAAAAGATGAAACGCGCCTTAGGTGAGTTTGTCATTGAAGGGATCAGTACCACAATTCCTTTCCATATTAAGTTACTTCAGCATGAACAATTTGTTTCCGGAGAATTTAATACCAAATTCCTTGAAATATATGATGTAATGAACTCATAATGTAAAGGAAGACAGGAGGTGCTTTTGAATGAGTGAAATGGAAGGCCAATTACTCGAAATGAATGATTATAATAGTGGGCTGGGCAAAGTGGAGATCGCACCTGAGGTAATAGAGGTGATTGCGGGTATCGCTGCATCGGAAGTTGAAGGTGTTGCACATATGCGCGGGAATTTCGCCACGGGTGTGGTTGAAAAGCTTGGGAAAAAGAACCACGGTAAAGGTGTTAAAGTGGACTTAACGGGAGAATCCATCAAAGTCGAACTTTATTGTGTCATGAAGTTTGGTGTTTCAATTCCGAAAGTTGCTCAGGAAGTGCAAGATAACATTCGTGAAGCTTTGTTGAATATGACCGCTATCGACGCGGGCGAAGTGAACATTCATGTAGTGGGCATTGCGTTTGAAAACGCTAAACAAGAAGCGGATTACGAACAAGAAGTGTAAGTGGCTTCATTCGATTCGCACCTGCAAAAACCCGGCAAAAGCCGGGTTTTTGTTTTTTTGAATGTTAACTCCAGATACCCCGTTTTTGAGGCCTGCTTATAATATTAAATTTAAATGAACATAATAAGGCGGTGTCTGGAAGTTTCCCTTTAATTCAAGGGTGATTTCTGTTAGAGTGTAAAAGGTGAAATATGAGCATGAAAGCTAGGCATGAGCTTTTTGACACTTTCAAAAAGTATGGGACTGTGTTGGCCGTTTAATTCCGAATGTAATCTTGTATTGTTATCCTGAATCAAGATATTTGAGTCTTTTGGCCTTAATTTTAGTGGGATTTAGCTTATTTTTTTAATAATATAGCGAAAATCTTAATATTTTTGAAAAAATGTTATTTAATGTTCGTTTGTTCTAGCATTTTCATATATAATAGTAGATGTTAAAGGAGTAAGATTATGAAAAGAAGAGAAGCCCGTGAAAAATCCCTTCAAGCACTATATCAAATAGATATTGCCAACTCGAATGCAGAAGAAGCAATGGAAAGCGTACTGGATGGTGCTCCTACTGATGAATACTTCAAGAAATTAGTAATGGGGATAACGGAAAATCGTGAACAAATTGATGGAATGATCAGGGACAATTTAGAGAATTGGACGTTGGAAAGACTGGCGAACATTGATCGGAATTTACTGCGTATCGCGGTTTATGAAATGATTCACAGTGAAGATGTTCCTGTAAGTGTTGCAATGAATGAAGCTATTGAAATTGCTAAGAAATTCGGTGATGATCAATCGAGCAGCTTTGTAAATGCCGTTTTATCCAAAGTAAAGGTGAAAAGCGGCAGCTAAAGCTGCAGCCTTGAGCAAGGATTCTCTCAGCAATTTCTTTAGCAAAATTAACTTGGGAGGAATAAACACATGTCAGCTCAAATCATTAATGGTAAAGAAATTGCAGAGTCAGTTAGGCAGGAAATCAGTAAGGAAGTTCAACAGTTACGTGAAAAAAATATCGTTCCAGGTTTGGCTGTAATCCTGGTGGGTGACAATCAAGCATCACAAACCTATGTGCGCAATAAGCAAAAGGCCTGTGAGGACTTGGGCATGCATTCCGTATTAATTAAAAAGCCTGCGGAGCTCTCTCAGGAGGAATTAATTCAGAGCATTGCTGAATTAAACCAGGATGACAGCATTCATGGTATATTGGTGCAGCTGCCATTGCCTGGACATATTCAGGAAAAAGCGATCATTGAAGCGATTTCCCCTGAAAAGGATGTAGATGGTTTCCACCCGATTAATATTGGGCGGATGATGACGGGACAGGATGCATTTTTACCTTGTACCCCATACGGCGTCATGGTGATGCTTGAGTATATCGACTATGACCTTGAAGGTAAGCATGTTGTCATCGTAGGGAGAAGTAATATCGTCGGAAAACCAGCCGGACAATTGTTCTTGAATGCAAATGCAACCGTTACTTACTGTCATTCACGGACAAAGGATCTTGCATATTATACCAAGCAAGCCGATGTCGTTGTCGCAGCTGTCGGAAAGAGGGACACGATCACGAGTGACCATATTAAAGAAGGCGCAGTCGTCATTGACGTCGGAATGAACAGGAATGATGAAGGGAAGCTTTGCGGTGATGTGGCGTTTGATGAAGTGAAAAATAAGGCTTCATACATTACACCTGTTCCTAAAGGCGTTGGTCCCATGACGATTACGATGCTTATGAAGAATACGGTCAAATCTGCTCAAAAAGCACTTGAACTGAACAAGCAAGCATTAAAAAGCTGAAAAAAACGTTAAATTATTTTAAAGAAGCGGACCTCTTGTTTTATAATAACGGGAGACCGCTTTTTTTCCATTCATGGATCCATAGGTGAGTTTTCTTTAAATCCGATTTCAATCGGAAGGAGACATTATATGAGCAACCAACAATATTTGAGTGTGTCGGCTTTAACTAAGTACATCAAAAGGAAATTCGATGCCGACCCCCATTTGCAAAATGTATACATAAAAGGTGAAATTTCGAATTTTAAACAACATACAAGCGGACATATGTATTTTACTTTAAAGGATGAGAAGGCCCGACTTCTTTCCGTTATGTTTGCCGCCAATAATAAAGGGATGAAATTCCTGCCCGAAAATGGTATGAAGGTACTTGTTAAGGGCGATATATCATTATATGAAGCTGGGGGACAGTATCAGCTTTATGTGAAAAGCATGGCCCCTGATGGTGTGGGGGATTTGTATCTTGCTTATGAACAGCTGAAGAAAAAGCTGGAGGCGGCAGGTTTGTTTTTGGCCGAACATAAGAAGCCGATCCCACAGTACCCTAAGTCTGTAGGAGTCATAACATCCCCGACCGGAGCTGCATTAAGAGATATCCTGATAACCATCAAGCGAAGATATCCAATCGCCAGGATTATCGTTTATCCGGCACTTGTACAAGGGAATAATGCCGCTAAATCGATTGCCAAGGCAATTTCAATGGCTAACGCAAGGGCGGAAAGTGATGTTCTCATTGTTGGAAGGGGCGGCGGGTCAATCGAGGAGCTATGGGCCTTTAATGAGGAGATAGTGGCTGAATCGATTTATGATTCCGATATACCGGTAATTTCTGCTGTCGGTCACGAAACCGATTTTACCATTGCTGATTTTGTCGCCGATATGCGTGCTCCTACACCGACTGGTGCAGCGGAGTTAGCGGTTCCTCACTTAAATGAAATACTCGAACGCCTGATGAACCGCAAAAATCGGTTGACCCGCTCCATTCAAGAAGCGGTCAATTTTGAACGAACCCGTTTGACCAGGATGGAGAGGTCTTATGCTTTCCGTTATCCGCATAAAATGTATGAACAGAAGCTGGAACAGCTAGACAAGACGATGGACAGGCTAGGGAGGACCAGCACGCGATATTTCATGAAAAAGAGAGATGAGCTGAATCAGCTGAACGAAATTCTGAAAAAGCAGCATCCTGAACAAGCGGTGAAAAATGCGAAAGATGAATTGCAGCAGCATGCAAAGGTTTTACGTAGGGCCATGGAAGCCATCTATCGGCAAAAATCACAGCAATTCGTTCATATTACAGCCACTTTGTCTGCCCTCAGTCCACTAAAAATCATGGAACGGGGCTATGGATTGGTTTTTGCTGAAGATGAGACATTAGTGAAAAGTACACAGCAAGTATCCAAAGGGGATAAGATAGCGGTTTCGATTAAAGATGGAACCCTTGAATGTGAAATTAAAGAAATAAAGGAGCGGATTGAACCATGACAAAAAAACAAGAAGCTACATTTGAAGAAGCGATGGAGAATCTCGAAAAAATTGTGGAACAGTTGGAAGAAGGCGATGTGCCCTTGGAAGAAGCCATCTCCATATATAAACAAGGAATGGATTTATCAAGGCTTTGCCATTCAAAGCTTAAGGCTGTTGAAGATCAGTTGACTCAAATTTTACGCGAAGATGGGGAACTTGAAAACTTCGCTGTACAGGAGGAAGAATGACATGGGTACGGCGTCCTTTGAAATGTTTTCTAAAGAATATAAAACGGTTATAGAACGGGAAATCGTAGAATATGTCAATAAACTTAAAGCACCGGCAGTGGTCAAAGAAGCCATGATCTATTCGCTGGAGGCAGGGGGTAAACGGATTCGCCCGTTATTGGTCTTTGCGGTTCTGGAGGCCTTTGGGAAAAGCTTGAGGATCGGGATACCTGCAGCGGCTGCCATTGAAATGATCCATACATATTCTTTGATTCATGATGATCTTCCAGCGATGGATGATGATGATCTCCGCCGCGGAAAACCGACTAACCATAAAGTGTTCGGTGAAGCGGTTGCAATATTGGCAGGTGACGCGCTTCTTACATACAGCTTTCAATTGGTGACGGATATGATCGATCCCGAGGTGACGGCTGAAATGAAGCTGAACCTTGTAAGTGAAATTGCGAAGTCTGCCGGAGCCGAAGGAATGGTTGGAGGTCAAGTTGCCGATATGGAAGGTGAAAATAAACAGCTGACCCTTCAGGAATTGGAGTATATCCATGAACATAAAACAGGGAAGTTATTGACTGCAAGCATCCTTTCCGGTGCTATATTATCCGGAGCGAATGAAGAACAGCAACTTCATTTACGTGACTTTGCTTACCACCTGGGGCTTGCATTTCAAATTCGGGATGATATTCTGGATATTGAAGGGTCCGTCGAGTTGATCGGCAAGCCGGTTGGCAGTGATGTGGGTAATCATAAAAGCACATATCCTTCTTTACTTACGCTTCAAGGGGCAAAGGAAAAGTTGGAGCATCATATAGAACTTGCCCATGCCGCTTTAGGAAAAACAACCCTACAAACGGGTTTGTTGAATGAACTAACCGATTTAATAGCGAACCGTAACCATTGATTGAGCTAAATTTGTTATCAATTGAGGTTTTATGGTATACTCATTGTGCAAAAATATGTGAAAATCATAATGAATTTTTTAATTGAGATACGTGATAAAATAGGTATATTAAGCCGCCGAAATCACCTGGGTGTTGGCGGCTATTTTTTAACTTAAAACCAATTTTTCGGTCAAGTCCCCCATAGCCCTCTTTTATGAGGCTTTGTTTATGCTTACAACCGAAAATGACAGAAAGTGAGTGGTCCTGTTTGGATCTTCTATCTATAAAAGACCCTTCTTTTTTGAAGAAGATGAATAATGAAGAACTTGTCGAGTTAAGTGTGGAAGTACGTAAATTCCTTGTGGAAAAATTATCGGTGACAGGTGGGCATATTGGTCCGAATTTAGGTGTCGTCGAGTTGACTATAGCCTTGCATAAAGAATTCGACAGTCCGAATGATAAAATTTTATGGGATGTCGGACACCAATCCTATGTCCATAAGATCCTGACTGGCAGAGCAGGGGAGTTCGATACCTTAAAGAAATACAAAGGTCTTTGCGGTTTTCCTAAAATGATTGAAAGCCCCCATGATGTTTGGGAAACCGGTCACAGTTCGACTTCCCTTTCAGCTGCAATGGGAATGGCGGCTGCCCGTGATATCAAAGGTGAAAACAGTTTTATTTTGCCAGTGATCGGGGACGGTGCCCTAACAGGCGGAATGGCGCTTGAAGCGTTAAATCATATCGGTGATGAAAAAAAGGACATGATCGTTATCCTGAATGATAATGAAATGTCCATAGCCCCTAACGTAGGTGCCCTGCACACGATATTGGGAAGATTGCGTACAGCAGGCAAATATAACTGGGCAAAAGATGAATTGGAGCTGCTTTTGAAAAAAATCCCTGCAGTCGGTGGCAAACTTGCAGCTACAGCTGAACGCCTGAAGGATAGCATGAAGTACTTATTGGTTTCAGGAATCTTTTTCGAGGAGCTCGGTTTCACATACCTAGGACCAGTGGATGGTCATAATTATGAAGAATTGCTGGAGAATTTAAGATATGCCAAGAAAACGAAGGGACCTGTACTGCTGCATGTCATCACGAAAAAAGGCAAGGGCTATTCACCTGCCGAGCTGGATACAACAGGAAACTGGCATGGGACAGGCCCATACAAAATCGAGACAGGCGATTTCGTGAAATCCCCTAGTAAAGGTCCTGCTTGGAGCGCTCTTGTAAGCGATACTGTCAGCAGGCTAGCCCGTGACGATGAACGGATTGTCGCGATTACACCTGCAATGCCCGTAGGTTCGAAATTGGTGGGCTTTTCCCAAGAGTTTCCAGAGCGTTTCTATGATGTAGGGATTGCCGAGCAGCATGCTGCAACTTTTGCAGCCGGATTGGCAACGCAAAAAATGAAACCTTTCCTGGCTATATATTCAACATTCCTGCAAAGGGCTTATGACCAGGTGGTGCATGATATCTGCCGTCAGAATTTGAACGTATTCATCGGGATCGACCGTGCCGGATTGGTTGGCTCCGATGGTGAAACGCATCAAGGCGTTTTCGACATTGCTTTCTTACGCCATGTACCGAATATGGTATTGATGATGCCGAAAGATGAAAACGAAGGTCAGCATATGGTCAATACGGCCTTAAACTATAATGATGGTCCGATTGCTATGCGTTTCCCTCGTGGGAATGGTTGGGGAGTTGTGATGGATACTGAATTACAGCAGATTCCAATCGGTTCGTGGGAAGTTCTTAAAGAAGGAACGGATGCTGCCATCTTAACGTTCGGTACAACGATTCCGATGGCTCTTGAAGCGGCAGAACTGCTCGAGAAAGAGGATTATTCAGTTAAGGTGATCAATGCCCGGTTCATTAAGCCTTTGGATGAGAACATGCTAAGCAGTCTCCTTGGTGAAAAAATGCCGATTTTGACAATAGAAGAAGCGGTTCTTCAAGGTGGTTTTGGTAGTTCAGTACTTGAATATGCCCATGATCAAGGATTTTATGGGGCAATTATAGATCGAATGGGGATACCTGATTATTTCATTGAACATGGAAGTGTCGATGAACTGCTTGAAGAAATCGGTTTAACGACTGAGACCGCGATCAAAAAGATTAAAATGATAACACCCAAAAAAGAAAAAAGGGCCTGACAATATGAAAGTGATGAAAGAAAGAGTAGATGTATTACTTGTAGAACAAGGCTTGGCCGATACACGTGAAAAAGCGAAGCGTATGGTCATGGCAGGCCTTGTCTACGCGAATGAAGAAAGGTACGAAAAACCGGGGGAAAAAGTGCCGGTCGATCTCGAATTCACGATCAAAGGAAAAGTCATGCCTTACGTTTCAAGAGGCGGTCTTAAACTTGAGAAGGCATTAAGGGAATTCGATTTACAAGTGAATGGGAAAGTACTGCTTGATATCGGTTCATCGACTGGTGGGTTCACGGATTGTGCGTTGCAAAATGGCGCTCTCATGTCATATGCGCTTGATGTGGGCTATAATCAACTTGCCTGGAAGCTCAGGCAGGATGAGCGGGTTAAAGTAATGGAACGAACCAATTTCCGTTATGTTACACCCGCCGATCTCGATGGGGAGATGCCAAACTTTGCAAGCATTGATGTTTCTTTCATCTCGCTTACGTTAATTTTACCTGTGCTAAAGACCTTGCTCGTCCAGAATAGTGATGTCGTTGCATTGGTTAAACCGCAATTCGAAGCTGGAAAGGATCAAGTGGGTAAAAAGGGGATTGTTCGCGATCCCAAAATTCATAAACAAGTATTGGATAAGATCATTTCTTTTTCTATAAAGGAAGGCTATGATATTAAGGATGCCTCCTTCTCACCGATTACAGGCGGTGATGGGAATATTGAATTCTTACTTCATTTACACTGGCAAGGTTCGAAGGATGATGGAGCGATATTGCTTTCGAAAACGGTTGATGACATCGTTGGAGAGGCCCATGCTCAATTTAAAAAAGAATAGTTAGAACTTGTATGGGCTCCTTTGGCTGAATGGTTGGCTAAAGGAGCTTTTTAACTTTACATTGTGGTCATCCCATTGAATCATTTAAGGGTGCATACATAAAATAGGTACGTACAAAAAATAGACTTGTATTCATTTTTAGAGAAAAAGTTGTACAATTGCATAAAAATCCGATAACATTAATATTAGCCACTTTCTAAAGCGGCCTATTTGCACGTACTGAAGATAACGAAGCAATCCCATATTGGGGCAGCTTGCTTAAGTGAAAAATGAAAGTGATACCAATTACCATTAATATGAGCAACAGTTGAGAAGAGGTGCTTCTACTTATGAATAAAGGACAACGACATATAAAAATAAGGGACATCATAACGAATAATGATATCGAAACCCAGGATGAGTTAGTTGAAGAATTGAAATTAGCTGGATACAATGTAACTCAAGCTACTGTTTCAAGGGATATTAAAGAGCTTCACCTTGTAAAGGTTCCATTGACGGATGGAAGGTATAAATACAGTCTGCCGGCCGACCAGCGCTTCAATCCACTTCAAAAATTAAAGAGAATCCTTGTCGATGCATTTGTACGCATTGACTCAGCCAACAATTTACTGGTTATGAAGATGCTCCCAGGTAATGCCCAGGCAATCTGCGCATTGATTGATAATTTAAATTGGCAAGAAATACTCGGGACGATCGGCGGCGACGATACTTGTTTGATTATCTGCCGTTCTGAGGAAGATGCAAAGATCATTTCCGGCAAATTCTTGGACATGCTCTAATAATGTTGTGAGGTGACCTAGTTTGTTAACAGAACTATCGATTAGGAATTTTGCGATCATAGACAGCCTGTCCGTTTCATTTGAGAAAGGCTTGACGGTCTTGACAGGAGAAACAGGGGCAGGGAAGTCAATCATAATAGATGCCGTTCATCTTTTGGTTGGGGGACGTGGTTCAGCAGAGTTCATTCGGCATGGAGAGTCTAAGGCCGAAATAGAAGGATTATTCCAAATTGAAGATGAAAAACACCCGGTCTTTGCCAAAGCGGAAGAGTTTGGCCTGGATATGAATGATGGGATGGCGATACTTCGAAGGGACATCTCACAAAGCGGCAAAAGCGTTTGCAGGGTGAATGGTAAGCTTGTAACGATTTCCACTTTACGCGAGATAGGCCGGACATTGATAGATATCCATGGTCAGCATGAGCATCAGGAATTAATGGATGAACGACTCCATCTTCCACTGCTCGATCAATTCGGCGGTGAAAAAATCGCATCTGCGCTCACTGAATACCAAAAGCTATTTAAACGTTATGAAACCGCTTCTAAACAATTGAATGGCTTGAGCCAAAATGAACAGCAAATGGTCCATCGCCTTGATTTGATCCAATTTCAATTCGATGAAATCCAAAAAGCTGATTTGAAGTTACGCGAAGATGAAGAATTGATGGAAGAGCGGAAGAAAATTAATAATTTCGAAAAAATTCATGAAGCGCTGCAAACCAGTTATAATGCTTTAAATGGTGAGCAGCATGCAATTGATTGGCTTTCCGTAGCCATGAATAATTTAGAGGAAGCTGCAGGGCTTGATGAGGGTTTAAAGAATAGCTCTGAAACCGTTTCAAATAGCTACTTCCTGCTTGAAGAGGCCGTGTCAAACATCCGAGACCAATTAGACTCCTTGGATTATGATACAGAACGTGTGGAATTCATTGAAGGCCGCCTTAATGAAATAAATCAATTAAAGCGGAAATACGGGCGGACCATCGAGGAAATCCTGGAATATGGAGCCGCTATAGAAGAAGAAGTCGAAAAACTGCAAAATAGGGAAACCCATATAGCGAAGCTCGAAAAGGAAATGAAATCCATCAAGGCAGATTTAATTGTCGAAGCAAAGAATCTTTCTGAACTTCGCCAGAAATTCGCTCAGCAGTTAACCAAAAAGATCCATCAGGAATTAAAAGATTTATACATGGAAAAGACAATTTTCGAACCACATTTCCTTCAAACGGCTTATACTTTCGATGAATTGTCAGATAGGGGCATTAATCAGTCAGGTCTGGATTCAATGGAATTTTATATTTCCACCAATCCAGGTGAACCGTTAAAACCTCTTTCCAAAATCGCATCTGGGGGAGAACTGTCGAGGATCATGCTGGCTTTGAAAAGCATTTTCTCCAAGCATCAAGGCATAACATCCATTATATTTGATGAAGTTGACACAGGTGTGAGCGGACGGGTTGCACAATCCATTGCCGAAAAGATCTATAAAGTGGCAACTGGATCACAAGTATTGTGCATATCCCATTTGCCACAAGTGGCCGCTATGGCGGATACCCATCTTTTTATAGCGAAAAATGTAAGGGCCGGACGCACGAATACCTCGGTCAAGCCGCTAATTGAAACCGAAAAAGTAAAAGAAATCGGCAGGATGATTTCAGGAGTCGAGATAACGGATTTGACGAAGCAGCATGCCAATGAATTAATCCAGCTGGCCAAAAGGCTGAAGATTACATCATGAAGGGCCGGTAAGAACATTATTTAAACTTATCATAAGCATTCATTGTAAAGCTATCCAAAAACGGATAGCTTTTATTTTTTGCACCTGTTATAAATGATTGTCATGAGGGCTAAATTAAAGGTGTAGCCATAAAGTTTCAGAGAGCGAGGAGAGTGAATGGATTGAAATTTATATGGATAAACAGGATCATCGGTGGAATTCTCCTTGTTTCGCTATTAACATTAGGGTTATACCAGCCATCTCGTGAATATTTTTTAATTCCAAATCATCTTGTACTATTTGAAGGAAGTCAATATAGTATTTCCAAATCATTGCCTGTTACTGCAAAAACTTCGGGATCCAGTGATGGAATTTCGCTTCATGATGAACAAGCCTCGATTACACTTGGTGCTGAGAAACCAGGTACGAATGAAGTGTTACTCGATGTAGCAGGCTTACCTGCCAAAAAGGTCGACATCAGGGTGTTAAAAGACTTTAAGGTCATGCCTGGAGGCCAATCCATTGGAGTAAAGCTTAATACTCTTGGGGTTCTCGTAGTAGGTCATCATCTTATTGATACTGCGCAGGGGAAAAAATCACCGGGAGAAAAAGCAAAAATTGAAATCGGTGATATTATTACAGAAATCAATGGTCAGACGATAAAGAAGATGGGGGATGTAACCCCTTTTGTTCAGCAGGCAGGTGAAAAGGGTGAGGCGTTGAATCTTGTCATTAACCGTGATAATGAAGTGCTTCACAGTACCCTATTACCTCTAAAAGATAAGAATGAAGGAACTTACAAATTGGGTTTGTATATCCGTGATTCGGCAGCTGGCATCGGAACGATGACGTTTTATCACCCGGATTCGAAAAAATACGGGGCTTTGGGACATGTCATATCCGATATGGATACAAAGAAGCCGATTGTTGTAAAGGACGGACAGATTGTTCAATCGACGGTCACATCCATCGAAAAGGGAAGCAATGGTGATCCGGGAGAAAAACTTGCACGCTTTTCTTCCAATAAAGAAAAAATAGGAAATATCAATCGCAATAGTCCCTTTGGAATTTTTGGGAAGTTAAATCAAGATTTTAAAAATGGAATTAACGATAAGCCACTCCCCATCACCCTTTCCCATGAGGTAAAGGAAGGACCAGCAAAAATCCTTACAGTGGTGGATGGTTCTGAAGTGGAGGAATTCGATGTTGAAATCGTCAGTTCCATACCACAGAAGTTCCCCGCAATTAAGGGAATGGTCTTAAAAGTGACGGATAAGGAATTGCTTCAAAAAACGGGTGGGATCGTTCAAGGTATGAGCGGCAGTCCTATCATACAAAATGGGAAATTAATCGGTGCAGTCACCCATGTATTCGTTAATGATCCTACAAGTGGGTATGGAGTCCATATCGAATGGATGTTAAACGAAGCCGGTATTAATATATACGACAAAGATAATTATGAAAAGGCAAGCTAAGAATCCGGGTATCCTTTTGGATGCCCCTTTTTAATGGAAAGTTATGATTAGCATAGATTTTGGGTAGGAATTAAATTGATTTCTTCGAAAAATAGAGGTTTTTTTGAAACGATGTGATAAAATGATAACGAAATGAAGATTTTTCGACAATCGCTTTATTCGAATAGCAAACGAAGTCGAAAACAAGAGATATCCGGAGAATAATATTGAATTCCTTATATTTTTTCAAAAATAAAAGGAATTTAGTTTCCATTGTCGAAAAGTTCAATTACAATAGAATTTAGTCATATAGAAAAAAAGACCAATTGTAGTTGAGGAGGAAATCAAGCGTGAAAAAAATTAAGGTGTGCGTTGTAGATGATAATAGAGAACTTGTTGGCCTTCTGGAAGAATACATTTCTGCACAGGATGACATGGAAGTAATTGGGGTGGCACATAACGGTCAAGATTGCCTGGGTATGCTTGAAAGCGTTGACCCGGATATATTGATCCTCGATATTATCATGCCTCATTTAGATGGGTTAGGTGTGCTAGAAAAACTTCGTGAAGTAAAACGGGGTGCCATGCCTAATGTGATTATGCTTACTGCCTTTGGTCAAGAAGATGTAACGAAAAAAGCTGTTGATTTGGGTGCGTCTTACTTTATCCTGAAGCCATTTGATATGGAAAATCTGGCCAATCACATACGTCAGGTAAGCAGTAAAGGTCAGGCAGTTTTAAAAAATCATAGTCAGTTTAGCTATCGTCCCCAAAATGAATCCAAGCCGAAGAACCTCGATGCCAGCATCACAAGCATCATACACGAGATTGGAGTCCCTGCACATATAAAGGGCTATTTGTATTTAAGGGAAGCCATATCCATGGTATATAATGATATTGAACTATTGGGCTCCATCACCAAAGTTTTATATCCGGATATCGCAAAAAAATACAATACTACGGCGAGCCGTGTTGAACGTGCTATCAGGCATGCGATTGAAGTGGCCTGGAGCCGTGGCAATATAGAATCCATTTCATCCCTTTTCGGATATACCGTAAGCATGACTAAGGCAAAACCTACAAATTCCGAATTCATTGCCATGGTTGCCGATAAGCTGCGCCTCGAACACAAAGCTTCTTGACAAGTGTAGGATCGTTGATTTGACGGCAATTTGGACGGGAATTTAACCGTGAATTTATCGCTAATCCGATAAACTTTCCGGTGGAATATCAATAAAGACTGATCGTATTTTGCGGATAAACGGCATCGTTACGAGTCAGTATATAGGAAAATTCCGCAGTCGTCCAAACTGGGCGGCTATTATTTTTGTATAGGGGCCTGGTATTTATGTCAATCCGTATCGATTGAAAGAATGACGTCATGACCATCGTATGACCCGAACGGAATTTGCGCAATTATAGGGCTAAGCGTATATCAGTATAACCGCTACGAAAAAGAGGCCAGTGAACCTTTTAACAATGCAAAGCTCATTAGTGAAAGGAAATCACGGTCAATCAAATATTTTATAGGGAAGAGTCATGACGTCCATTGTTGGGCGTTTTTTTTATGATTTCGACTTGCCGACTTCGTTTGTAAATTTGTAAGGTCAGGCATCTTTATACGCACATTTTCAAACACTCGACTATGCGCATTGCAACACAGTTGGAAAATAGTTGCGTAATAATGTCGGTTATTTTACCTTTCGATTCCGTAACAGATTCAACTCAGTTAATAAAGTGGACTTAAACGAGTGATAAAGCTGGTGTAATGGGAATCCGGAAACCTGTTAGAAAAGGACCGGAGGGGAGAAATGTTTAAAAAAGTAGAAGAAGCTCGTTAAAAAAGAAGCATAGTTTAATCTTAAGTTATAAAGTTCAGAGGCGCAAAACATATTGGAGGTTTTCCATTTTGGACAATCTTTTTTTGTACACTATTGAAACGGATATTAAACTAAATTTATGATATTTTTTGGTAAAATTTCTTTCAGGTTATTTATAGACGCTGATTGAGGAATTGGGAAGACAAAATATGTTTCAATAATAATGAAACTTGAATCAATAATGAAAAGCTTGAAGTGTATCAAACGCCTCTTGGAGAATTGACTTGTGAGCAAAATTTTCAATATGAACAAACAGGAAATCAATACGAGAGGTTGATGGTTCAAATATATATATTGGATGAAAAACGGAAGTCAATCATGGATATGCTTGAATCAAAAGGGGGAGGGGAAATTACGATTGGTCAAATGGCTTTTCCGGATGCTTGCTTGCAAATCAAAAGCATGCAAAAAAAATTGAGTGATTTGACGAAAGGAACCTTCTATGCAGAAAATAATCAACTGCATTTTATTAAAGTATTGAACTAGATGAAAATAATTTGCTGTTTCTGTTCATAACATTGGGATATAACCATTATTGAGAGAGGCGGCGTTTCTCCATGACCTTAATCTTTGCACATCGAGGCTCAGCAGGAACACATCCGGAAAATACGATGTCGGCGTTCAAAGAAGCTGCCCGTGTCGGGGCGGACGGTATTGAAACGGATGTCCAGCTCTCAAAAGATGGGGAAGTGGTCATCATTCACGATGAAAAGCTCGATCGGACCACGAATGCCTCGGGATATGTAAAAGACAGGACCTTGAAGGAGTTGAAAAACCTTAATGCTTCTTCAAACTATAATGGTAAATTGGGTAAAGAAAAGATTCCGACACTTGAAGAACTATTCATTTGGCTTGACGATAATCAGCTTTTTTGCAACATTGAGTTAAAAAATACACTTTTTTTGTATCCAGGCTTAGAAGAGAAAGTCATCCGACTCATCCGTACTTACGATATGGAGGAAAGGATTATCCTTTCTTCTTTCAATCATTATAGCTTGGTCAATTGCCATCAATTGGCACCTGAATTGGAAACCGCACCGCTTTATAGGGATGGTCTATACATGCCTTGGATATATGCCAAGGCAATAGGAGGAAGTGCAATCCATCCAAATATCCGGGTTGTCCCTGATGCGCTCATTCAAACATCTGTGAGTATGGGTGTTCCTGTACGGCCATATACCATTAATAAAGAAGCCGAGATGAAGAGGCTATTCAAATTGGGGTGCAGCGGCATCATAACCGATTTTCCCGAGGCAGCCGTACGGGTCAGGGAAGGATTGAAATCAAGATAAAGAAAGAAGGTGCCATATGATACATGGCACCTTCTTTTTGCGTTTAAAATTTATTGAACCTGCTTTGGACCTTATTTTGTTTTCGATCTCGATGAAGGACGAAGCCGGCGATGAAGGCTATTCCGCCAATCGTAATGAGAAGTCCTATTAAAAATTGCAGCCAAAGGACTGGATAGGGAGGCTGTAGAATACCGAACACCATGTCCCTCATTATTTTTATGCCATAGGCAGCAAAGGCACCGGGTATAAAAAGAATCAAAAAAGCGATTAAACGTTTCATGCAGTCAAATCCCTTCCGAAAATTCCGTCTTTAAAAAATGATAAAGGATATAAATTATTTGTCAAGTTTCGGGAATGTAGATAATGGCTGGGAGTTGGTGGCTGTTTTTAAAGGGAGCCGATATGGTAAAATGGTGTGAAGTATGAAAAAAATTGCATAGATTGATCTAATAAAAGGGGTAATTATATCTTAAGGGGGATGGCTCATGCAAAAGGTCATGATAGTAGGGGGAGGAGTGGGAGGGACAACCGTGTTGAAACTCCTATCGGAAAGTGAAGTATTCTCCATTGTTTGTATGGCTGATAAGAATGAATCCGCTGAAGGGATGCTTGCTGCAAAGGAACGAGGGATCCCTTCAGTGACTAATTGGAGCCTAGGATTGGAGCGGGATTTGGACATCATTTTTGATACGACCGGAGACCCGTCTGTCTATAAAAAGATAAAAAGGGACATGGACGAACAAACGATTCTCATTCCTGGAAGTGTCGCCCTCATTATGACTAAGTTGTTTGAAGAGAAAAATCGTTTAATAAGTAAATTGGAGAATACCTCGGCAAAAATGGACTTGATCCTTAATACGACCAGTGAAGGGATGGTGGTGATTGATCATGGAGGATTCATCATCATGTTCAATGATAGTGCTGAACGAGCAACTGACACAAAGCGCGAGGATGTGATAGGCAGACATATCAAAGATTTCATCCCTTCAACTGGATTGCTGCGAGTGATGCAAACAAACCAAAAAGAAGTGAATCAGGAAATCACCCTTAGCAATGGAATGGAACTCATAACGACAAGGATACCTCTTGTGAATGCCGATAAGGAAATCATAGGGGCTTTTTCAGTGTTTAGGAATAAAACGGAAGCTGTACAATTGGCTGAGCAGATCACCGATTTAAAAGAGATACAGACGATGCTTCAGGCGATCATTCAATCCAGTGATGAAGCCATATCCGTTGTGGATGATCAAGGCAGGGGGCTTTTGATCAATCCGGCATATACAAGAATCACGGGATTAACAAAGACCCAAGTGATCGGTAAGCCGGCTTCCATCGATATTTATGAAGGTGAAAGTATGCATATGAAAGTACTTCAGACAAAAAAGCCTGTTCGGGGTGTCAATATGCGTGTCGGCCCAAAACATAAGGAAGTGATCGTGAATGTTGCTCCAATCATTGTGGACGGGTGCCTGAAAGGGAGCGTTGGCGTCATTCATGATGTATCGGAAATTCAAGCCCTGACCCACGAACTGAATCGGGCAAGACAGATCATCCGGACATTGCAGGCTAAATATTCCTTTGATGATATAATCGGGGCTTCCGAAGAGATGAAGCTTCCCATTGAACAGGCGAAATTATCGGCAAGAACACCTGCTACTGTCTTATTAAGAGGGGAATCAGGGACTGGCAAAGAGTTATTTGCACATGCCATCCATAATGCGAGCGATAGGAAATTCAATAAATTCGTTCGTGTAAATTGTGCGGCCATCTCGGAATCATTACTTGAAAGTGAACTGTTCGGTTATGATGAAGGAGCCTTTACAGGAGCAAATAGGGGCGGAAAGGTCGGTTTTTTTGAAGAGGCAAATCAAGGGAGTATCTTTTTGGACGAAATTGGTGAATTACCAGCCAACATCCAAGCTAAGTTACTTCGAGTTTTACAAGAAAAGGAAATCGTCAGAGTGGGGGGGACGAAGCCGATTCCCATCAATGTCCGGGTCATAGCCGCTACGAATATCAATCTCGAAGAGGCAATCGCAAACGGATCATTCAGGGAAGACTTATATTTCAGGCTGAACCGCATGCCTATTTTCATTGCTCCATTAAGAAAGAGAAAAGAGGATTTGAGAGAATTGGCGGAGCATTTGATTAATAAAATCAATCAGGAGTATGGACGAAGCATAGAGGGAATTACAGCAGCAGCTATACATAAAATGCAAATCTACAACTGGCCAGGTAATGTTAGGGAACTGGAAAATATCTTAGGACGGGCAATCATTTTCATGAAATTGAACGAGACGATCATTGATATACAGCATATTCCGGATTTTATCGAAGAGATTCCAGTAAAGCAAGAGAAATTATTAATGAACCCTTCTGGCTACGTATCGGGGAAACCGCTCTCGGAGATAATAGACCAGTATGAAGCCGATATCATTCAGCAAGCGTTCCATACCCACAAGGGAAATAAAACACTTACGGCAAAAGCTCTTGGGATATCTGTCAGAAATCTATATTACAAAATGGAAAAACTAAAACTGTGAAATTTTTTGCACGCAAATAATTGCGCACTATGAAAAAAACTGCACGGAATTTTCTGATTTATTTTAATTTAAGCGAGACTCCACTTCTAACATGAAATTTTTTTCAATTTGTTATAGGCTATAGTTGCCCAACATATAAACCAGCATCTCCTTATTTTGGATAAAAACGCTCTCATTATGTATTTTATTGGCATGTTATTTGCATATTTAAAGGTGTATGGATTTTTCAAGGGAACCATTCCCCATAGGGAAAATATCATGTGAGTAGCGGATTTTATTTAAAATGAACGTGGGAACAAGTAGGAATGAGGAGAAATTCAGTGTCCTCATATCTGACATGTATTAAAACATCTAGGGAGGATTCCTTTATGGAAATTTTTAAATATCTTGAGAAGTATGATTACGAGCAACTGCTATTCTGTCAGGACAAACAATCGGGTTTGAAAGCGATTATTGCCATTCATGATACAACATTAGGGCCTGCGCTTGGAGGCACAAGGATGTGGACGTATGCATCTGAAGAAGATGCCATTGAAGATGCCTTAAGGCTTTCGAGAGGAATGACATATAAGAACGCCGCTGCAGGTTTGAATTTAGGCGGGGGGAAGACCGTCATCATCGGCGACCCGCGTAAGGATAAGAATGAAGAGATGTTCCGTGCATTCGGAAGATATATCCAAGGGCTGAATGGGCGTTATATAACAGCTGAAGATGTAGGTACAACGGTTGAGGATATGGATCTCATTCATGAGGAGACGGATTTTGTCACTGGGATTTCCCCTGCGTTCGGTTCTTCGGGTAATCCTTCCCCTGTAACTGCATATGGGGTATACCGCGGTATGAAGGCTGCTGCAAAAGAGGCATTCGGAACTGATTCTTTAGAAGGTAAGGTGGTTGCGGTCCAAGGCGTCGGGAATGTTTCTTATAACTTATGCCGTCACCTTCATGAGGAGGGCGCCAAGCTGATCGTTACGGATATCAATAAAGAAAGCGTGGCCCGTGCGGTTGAATCCTTTGGGGCGTCCGCAGTTAATCCGGATGAAATTTATGGAGTCGACTGTGATATCTATGCACCTTGTGCTTTAGGGGCTGTCATAAATGATCAAACAATCAATCAAATCAAGGCGAAGGTCATTGCAGGTGCGGCCAATAATCAGTTAAAAGAAACTGTTCATGGCGATCAAATTCATGAAAAAGGTATTATATACGCCCCTGATTATGTTATTAATGCAGGTGGAGTCATAAACGTGGCCGATGAGCTTTTAGGGTATAATCGGGAAAGAGCCCTTAAGAAAGTGGAAACGGTTTATGATACAATTGAAAGAGTCATCGAGATTGCAAAACGTGATCAAATCCCAACTTATAAAGCCGCGGATAGGATGGCAGAGGAGCGAATTGCTCGCATGAGGAATTCAAGGAGCCAATTCTTGCAAAATGAAAAACATATCTTGAATGGAAGAAAATGAATGTAGTTTTACAAGATTAGATTCCTGTGTTTTTTTTAATAAACACAGGAATTTTCAACATGGATAACGTAATAAACATAGGACAAGTAAAAATGGTGACAAACTGTATGTATTTGTGAGGAGGAGTGGTTTTGGCTGAAGAATTTGACCTCGTTATCCTCGGAGGAGGAACAGGCGGGTATGTGGCGGCAATAAGGGCTGCTCAATTAGGATTGAAAACGGCTGTCGTGGAGAAAGGCAAGCTCGGCGGAACGTGTCTACATAAAGGCTGTATCCCTTCGAAAGCACTTTTAAGGAGTGCGGAAGTTTATCAGACTGCAGTGAAAAGTGAGGAATTCGGTATTGTTACCGGGGATGTAAAGGTAGATTTCCTTAAGGTGCAGGAAAGAAAGAATAAAGTGGTCGATCAACTCTATAAAGGTGTTCAGCACTTGATGAAACAAGGAAAGATAACGGTTTATGAAGGGTTAGGGCGTATACTGGGTCCTTCTATATTTTCACCGATGCCTGGGACAATTTCCGTGGAAATGAATGATGGCAGTGAAAATGAAATGCTCATTCCCCAGAATGTCATCATTGCAACGGGTTCGCGTCCAAAGACACTGCCCGGTTTAGCGATTGATGGGGAATTGGTGCTTACATCGGATGAAGCTCTAAAGCTTGAGAGCCTGCCAAAATCAATGATTATTGTAGGCGGTGGAGTTATCGGCATTGAATGGGCTTCGATGCTTAATGATTTTGGTGTGGAAGTGACAGTACTCGAATATGCAGATAGAATCATCCCGACTGAAGACCATGATATTTCCAGTGAAATGCTTCGTCTCCTAACGAAAAAAGGCGTCAAGTTCGTTACAGGTGCCAAGGTATTGCCTGAAACCCTGAAAACGGATGCTTCAGTAACCATTTCTGCTGAAGTCAAAGGTTCGGTAGAGGAATTCATAGCTGAAAAAATGTTGGTGTCCGTAGGCAGATCAGCAAATGTTGAAGGGATCGGCCTTGAAAATACGGAAATTGTGAAAGAAAAAGGTTTTATTGAAACCAATGACTTCTTCCAAACGAAGGAAACACATATTTATGCGATCGGTGATTGCATCGGCGGTCTGCAATTGGCTCACGTTGCCTCCCATGAAGGCATTACGGCCGTTGAACATATCGCAGGCCAAAAACCGGAACGGCTGGATTATTCGCTCATTTCAAAATGTGTGTATTCAAGCCCTGAAGCTGCAAGTGTCGGTTTGACGGAAGAACAGGCAAACAAGGAAGGCTTTGATCTTAAAATTGGGAAATTCCCATTCCGTGCAGTTGGTAAGGCCCTTGTTTTCGGGGAAGCGGATGGTTTTGTCAAAATCATCGCCGATAAGAAAACGGATGATATACTGGGCGTTCATATGATCGGGCCACATGTTACGGATATGATTTCTGAAGCGGGACTTGCTAAAGTGCTTGATGCGACACCTTGGGAGATAGGCAAGACAATCCATCCGCACCCAAGTCTTTCTGAAGCAATCGGAGAGGCGGCCCTTGCTGTCGATGGACGTGCCATACATTCTTAAAGAATAAGGTCAGGAGGTTTTATGATGGTAGAAAAACGTCATGAACAATTAGGCTTAAATGAGGAAACGGTTTTAGATATGTACCGGACAATGCTTTTGTCCCGCAGAATTGATGAGCGCATGTGGCTTTTAAACCGATCCGGGAAAATTCCCTTCGTGATTTCCTGCCAGGGGCAAGAAGCTGCACAGGTTGGGGCAGCGTTTGCGCTAGATCGGCAAAAGGATTATGTACTGCCTTATTATCGGGATGTAGGTGTGGTACTTACCTTCGGAATGACCGCTAAAGACTTGATGCTTTCCGGTTTCGCCAAAGAGGAAGATCCCAATTCCGGCGGGCGCCAGATGCCTGGTCATTTCGGTCAAAAGAAAAATAGGATTGTCACTGGATCATCACCTGTAACGACACAGGTCCCGCATGCTGTTGGAATTGCCCTTGCAGGGAAGATGGAAGGTAAGGATTTGGTAACATTCGTAACGTTTGGGGAAGGTTCATCCAATCAGGGCGATTTTCATGAAGGGGCCAACTTTGCAGGTGTGCATAAGCTACCGGTCATTTTCATGTGTGAAAATAATAAATATGCGATTTCCGTTCCTATTTCGAAACAGCTATCGTGTGAAAATGTTTCCGACAGGGCGATTGGCTATGGGATGCCTGGAATAACGGTGGATGGCAATGATCCATTGGAAGTGTATGCAGCGGTGAAAGAAGCGGCTGACCGTGCACGAAGGGGAGAAGGTCCTACACTGGTAGAAACCGTTTCATACAGGCTCACACCTCATTCAAGTGATGATGATGACCGAAGCTACCGGACGGCGGACGAAGTGGCCGAAGCCAAAACGAAGGATTCCATAATGACATTTGGAGCGTATTTAAAAGAAGTGGGAATCATGGATGATGACCTAGAGAAACAAATGAATGATGAAGTCATGAAGATAGTCAACGAAGCAACCGATTATGCTGAAAATGCTCCATATCCGAAGGCTGAAAGTGCTATGAATCATGTGTATGCACAAAAGTAAGGGGGTAATAGAATGCCAGTGATTTCATATATAGATGCCGTGACAATGGCAATGAGGGAAGAGATGGAACGTGATTCCCGTGTATTCGTATTGGGTGAGGATGTAGGAAAAAAAGGTGGGGTCTTTAAAGCCACTAATGGCTTATACGACCAATTCGGTGAAGCCAGGGTCATCGATACCCCGCTCGCTGAATCTGCAATTGCAGGAGTGGGAATTGGAGCCGCCATGTATGGGCTTCGGCCGATAGCTGAGATGCAATTCGCTGATTTCATCATGCCTGCCATTAACCAAATCGTTTCAGAGGCAGCCAAAATTAGATATCGTTCTAATAATGACTGGAGCTGTCCAATGGTAATCCGTGCTCCATATGGCGGAGGGATTCATGGAGCTCTTTATCATTCACAATCGGTTGAAGCAATCTTTGCCAATCAGCCGGGTTTGAAAATAGTGATGCCTTCCACTCCTTATGATGTAAAGGGTTTGCTTAAAGCTGCCATTCGCGACGAAGATCCAGTGCTTTTCTTTGAACATAAACGCGCGTACCGCTTGATCAAGGGTGAGGTACCCACTGAAGATTATGTACTTCCCATCGGTAAGGCGGATGTGAAAAGGGAAGGGGAAGACATTACTGTCATCTCCTATGGCCTTTGTGTGCATTTTGCCCTTCAGGCAGCAGAAAAATTAGCTGCAGATGGAATTTCTGCACATGTTCTTGACTTGCGTACCGTCTATCCTTTGGATAAGGATGCTATCATAGAAGCGGCTTCTAAAACGGGGAAAGTATTACTGGTTACGGAAGATAATAAAGAAGGAAGCATCATGAGTGAGGTCGCAGCCATCATTGCCGAGCATTGCCTTTTTGATTTGGATGCCCCTGTAAAACGATTGGCCGGACCTGATGTACCAGCCATGCCATATGCGCCTACGATGGAAAAACAATTTATGGTGAATCCTGATAAAGTGGAAAAAGCAATGAGGGAATTGGCTGAGTATTAATGACTGTTAAGAAGGAGGAACGATTTATGGCTATGGAATTAATGAAGATGCCTCAACTAGGAGAAAGTGTCACAGAGGGAACCATCAGTAAATGGCTAGTGAAGCCTGGGGATCATGTCACGAAATACGATCCGCTAGCTGAAGTGATGACGGATAAAGTAAATGCTGAGGTTCCTTCTTCCTTTACGGGCATCATCAAGGAATTGAAAGCGGATGAGAATCAAACATTGGCAGTCGGGGAAGTCATTTGCTCGATTGAAGTCGAAACGGCAAAGACGGATAACGATAATGCTGAGCAAGCTGTTTCTCAGAATGAGGAAAATGTTGATGCACCTGTTACAAGAGAAGTGCAGCAAGCGGCCGAACCATCAAGGAAAGCTCGCTATTCGCCTGCCGTGTTAAAACTTTCCCAGGAGCATGGAATCGATCTTTCAAAGGTTAAAGGAACGGGGAATGAGGGACGGATCACCCGTAAAGATTTACTGAAACTTGTTGAATCAGGGAATCTTCCTAAGGCGGATGAGCCTTCCGTGATATCCGATCCGGCTCCAAAAGAGGTCGCCCCTCAAGTTAGTCGTCAAACCAGTCCAGTAACAAATGTGCCGACTGCTGCTGGTGACAAGGAAATACCCGTTACCGGAATCCGTAAGGCAATTGCGTCCAATATGTTGAAAAGTAAGCACGAAATCCCGCATGCTTGGACGATGGTGGAAGTTGACGCAAGCAATATGGTGAAATTGCGTGATAATCTAAAATCCGACTTTAAACAAAAAGAAGGCTATAATTTAACGTACTTTGCCTTTTTCGTAAAAGCGGTTGCTCAAGCCCTTACGGAATTTCCAGAGCTCAATTCGATGTGGGCAGGCGAAAAAATCATACAAAAGAAAGAAATCAATATATCGATAGCCGTTGCAACTGAAGATGCATTATTTGTACCGGTCATTAAAAATGCAGATGAAAAATCAATCAAAGGTATAGCAAGGGAGATACAGGAACTTGCATCCAAAGTGAAGTCAGGTAAGTTAAAAGCAGAGGATATGCAAGGTGGTACGTTCACTGTTAATAACACTGGCTCATTCGGCTCTGTCCAGTCCATGGGAATCATCAATTATCCACAGGCGGCCATTTTACAAGTTGAAACGATTGTAAAACGGCCAGTGGTCATAAATGACATGATTGCAGTACGAGATATGGTAAATCTCTGTTTATCACTTGATCATCGTGTTTTGGACGGACTGGTATGCGGACGATTCCTCGCGAGGGTTAAAGAAATCATCGAAAAGATTTCCAAAGATAACACTTCCATATACTAAAATGAAAAAAAGGAAGGCCGAGGGTTATTCCTTTAGACTGTAGGCAAACTCGATGAATCGAGTTTGCCTACAGTTTTTTTATGATTGCTACAATTTGAACGTTGTTTGGAACTCCAGGCATGGGGTTCCACTGGACGCGCTCTTCCAAGCAGGAGTCTCGCAAACCCGTTTCAATCACCATTGTTTTAAAATTTTGAAACCATACCTAAGGTGATGAGGGTGGTTCCTGAACTTCATTTAGTCTAGCAGTTATCGATTTCCCTTTCACTTTTGATTTAGTCAAAGATGAAGTATGCCGATTCGTTCGCCAAAGTTTAACCCAGTCATTTCTCTTTTCCGTAGAAAAACATCGACAAAAATTTTATTTTTGCTATTATTTTATTAAGAGCTGTTCTAATACAGATCAGGGCTGTACTTGATTTATAAAGAGGCGAAATAGGCTAGTGTTTTCCCTTATAACAGATTTGCTAATTTCTATTGTCTTAAATTTAAAGAAAAATATGGTAGAATGTTAGTATAATCCAGATTAAATTGACGGGAGGGTGGTTTTCTTATCCAAAACTGACTGAGCGTTCGTTCTCCGAATGAAGGGACCGGGCGTATGAGGCGGCAAAAGATAAGAAAGCGATTACAGATGGAACTGAAAGATGTAAAAAACATAACCTTTCCTAAGCCTTCTTTTGAAGAGTGGAAAGAAGCTGCGGAAGCAAGTTTAAAAGGGAAAAGTGTAGAAAAGCTAAAAACGAATACATATGAGGGCATTACTTTATATCCGCTCTATACAGAAAAGGCGGAATCAACGGAAAAAGTAGCCGAATTGCCAGGATTCTTCCCTTTCACCCGAGGAACGTCCCCAACGGGATATCATGAGAAACCTTGGCTTGTCGTTCAACCTGTAAGCGGTATCACGGCTGAAGAAGCAAATGAAAAGATGAAGGCTTCATTCAAGCGCGGTCAAAATGTCGTGGCATACCCTGCACGATTGCTTGCCGAGGGAGCAAGGGCTGAAAAATTGTTTAAGGATATCCCATTAAAAGAAATACCGGTTTTCATTGACCTTAAGGGGAAACAAAAAGGATTATTCCCTCAATTCAAAGCGGTTGCCGAAGCACAAAATACCCAAATGACAGGCGTTATTGCTGAAGATCCCATTGCAGAATGGCTCATTTGCGGTCAGCTGCCAGAAGATACGGATAACTATTTTGCAGACTGGCTGAAGACAATCCAAGATTATCAGAAGGTAGGCAGGGATTTAAAAACAGTTTTGATTAATACGGCAGTCTACCATAATGGAGGAGCCAATGCCGTACAAGAAATAGCTTACGGATTATCGGCAGCGGTCCAATATCTATTGGAAGGGCAAAAGCAAGGGCTTCCTATTGCTTCGGTTTCCGAAAGAATAGTATTCTCTTTTGCTGTGGATTCGAATTACTTCATGTCCATCGCTAAGCTACGGGCTGCAAGAAGGCTCTGGGCAGGTCTTGCAGAAGCTTTCGATACAGCATCTGACCATTTTAAAATGGCGATACATGCCGTTACTTCCGAGTTGACAGAAACGCTATATGATCAGCACGTCAATATTCTTCGGACAACAAACCAAGCTTTCGCTGCCGCAATTGGAGGCATTCAATATCTTCAAATTCATCCATTCACACACGCAACTGGTGAAACCGATGATTTCTCAGAAAGAATTGCCCGTAATACTCACTTGATTTTAAAAGAAGAAACAAATATCACAACAGTGGTCGATCCTGCTGGCGGTTCATGGTATGTTGAGCAACTAACGGATGAATTGGCTGAAAAGGCTTGGGCGGAATTCCTTGAAATCGATGCAGCTGGAGGGATTCTTGAGCTAATTAAACAAGCCACCCTTCAGAAGGAAATAGCTGAAGTTTACCAAGAAAAGGTTCAAAATGCGGCTTTCAGAAAAGAAAGTATCATCGGAACGAATGTATATCCGAATCCTGCTGATAAGATTAAAACCACGACACGGGATAACCATGTGTCATATATGAAAGTTGAGAAGCCGGTTGGCATTACACCACTTTACTTGGATCGGGTATCCATTCAGTTCGAACAGTTAAGGCTACGCAGTGAAAAGTATAAAGAAATAAGTGGAACGGCCCCAACTATTGGTTTAATTAATTTGAAAAATCTCAAATCTTATAAACCTCGTGCAGATTTCGTTACAAGTCTTGCTGCAGCAGGTGGTATTGAAACAACCGGCAGTAAGGGGTGTCAAACCGTTGAGGAAGCAGTCGATTATGTAGCTGCGACCAAGCTCCCTATCTATTGTGTTTGCGGCAGTGATGGTGACTATTCGGAATTGGCGCCAGTCACCATTAAAGAAATTAAAAAGCAATTCCCTGAAATCACTATTTATAGTGCCGGCAAGCAGCAAGAAGAATTTGAGATTACACTAAGTGAAGCCGGAGTCAAAGATTTTATCCATGTCAAAACGAATGCAATAGCCATTTTATCGGAATTATTGCAGAAGCTGGGGGTGAACTGAAATGAAAAAACCGAATTTTTCTGCTATAAATCCTGCTAAGTCTGAGGTTAAAGGTACGGTGGAGGCATGGAAAAAGGAAGCCGAAAAAGCCGTTGGGAAAAACATTGAGGATCTTTTGTTTGAAACCAATGAACAAATAAAAATCAAACCGCTTTATATTGAGAAAGATAATCGTGACTTGGAGCATATGGAAAGTGTGCCAGGCATCGCTCCTTTTACAAGGGGACCTTATCCTTCGATGTATGTCAATCGTCCTTGGACGGTACGTCAGTATGCAGGTTTTTCGACTGCTGAGGAATCCAATGCGTTTTACAGACGTAACCTTGCGATGGGGCAAAAAGGGCTCTCAGTTGCCTTTGATTTAGCTACACACCGCGGTTATGACTCCGATCATCCACGCGTTGTCGGTGATGTGGGGAAGGCGGGAGTTGCCATTGATTCAATTCTTGACATGAAAATCCTATTTGACGGCATTCCGCTTGATCAAATGTCCGTGTCAATGACGATGAACGGCGCAGTATTACCCATACTTGCATTTTATATCGTGACAGCTGAAGAACAAGGCGTAACACAGGATAAGCTTTCAGGCACGATTCAAAATGACATCTTAAAGGAATACATGGTTCGGAATACGTATATCTACCCACCTGAAATGTCCATGAAAATCATAGCTGATATATTTGAGTATACATCCAAATATATGCCCAAATTCAATTCCATTTCCATCTCCGGTTATCATCTGCAAGAAGCGGGGGCACCGGCTGATATCGAACTTGCCTATACGTTGGCGGATGGGCTTGAGTATGCACGTACCGGAATGAAAGCAGGTATTGATATCGATAAGTTCGCACCACGACTGTCATTCTTCTGGGCTGTAGGAATGAACTATTTCATGGAAGTCTCGAAAATGCGGGCGGCTCGTTTCATTTGGTCAAAGCTGATGAAACAATTCGAGCCGAAAAATAATAAAGCGATGGCATTGAGAACCCATTCCCAAACCTCCGGCTGGAGCCTCTCCGAGCAGGATCCGTTTAACAATGTCGCAAGGACCCTTATTGAAGCGCATGCCGCTGCACTTGGGCATACACAGTCCCTGCATACGAACGCATTGGATGAGGCCATTGCCCTGCCAACGGATTTCTCGGCACGAATTGCACGTAACACACAGTTATATCTGCAGGAGGAAACGGGGATCACAAAAGTAATCGATCCATGGGCGGGTTCATACTATGTAGAATCACTCACAAATGAATTGATCGAACGGGCTTGGGCTCACATAGAAGAAATCGAAGGCCTTGGCGGAATGGCGAAGGCTATTGAAACCGGCCTTCCAAAAATGAGGATCGAGGAAGCCGCTGCAAAGCGTCAGGCTAAAATCGATTCTCAGGATGAAACGATCGTAGGTGTAAATAAGTATCGTTTGAAAAAAGAAGATCCGATTGAAATACTGGAGATTGATAATACAGCAGTTCGCGAAAGTCAGCTTAAGCGTTTGAGCGAATTAAAAGCGAAACGTGATCAGGAAAAGGTGGATGAAGCCCTTCAAGCGCTATCCATGGCTGCCAGAACTGGCGAAGGCAATCTTCTTGAACTGGCTGTGCAAGCTGCAAGAGTACGGGCTTCATTAGGTGAAATCTCCGATGCGATTGAGGAGGTTGCTGGACGTCACAAAGCAACGATCCGTTCTATCAGCGGTGTATACAGCTCGGCATACTCAAAGGAAGCGGAAATTGAAGAAGTCGTCCGCATGACGGAAGAGTTTCTTGAAAATGAAGGAAGAAGACCGCGATTGTTAATGGCTAAAATGGGTCAGGACGGTCATGATCGTGGAGCTAAAGTAGTCGGAACGGGGTTTGCGGATTTGGGCTATGATGTAGATATCGGTCCATTATTCCAAACACCGAAAGAAACCGCCATCCAGGCCGTGGAAAATGATGTGCATGTAGTCGGAATGAGTTCGCTTGCTGCCGGCCATAAAACATTGTTGCCGCAGCTTATGACGGAACTGAAGAACTTGGGACGTGAGGACATTATAGTGATCGTAGGCGGGGTCATCCCTGCACAGGATTATGATTACCTAATGGAAAATGGCGCTACAGCCATTTTTGGACCTGGTACGGTCATTCCGCAGGCAGCAAAGAAAGTGCTTCAGGAAATATACAATCGCCTTGGATATGAGGAAGTGGCTCAATAATGAGTGAAGACAAGAAGCCCGAATGGGTCGATCATAACAATCAGGAAGGTTTTGCTTCTTCATTAAAGCCAGGTGTAGAATTAGCAGCAAGCCATAACAAACCTTCTAAAAGCAAATTCGTCAAAAAACATAATGTAAACATACCGGTCCATGAACTTAAAGAGGGAATCATAAAAGGTGACAGGGCCAAGCTAGCTAAAGGGATTACATTGGTTGAAAGCAATGCATCCCACCACTTGGATCATGCACAGGAATTATTGCATAGCATCCTTCCTCATACAGGAAATTCGATTCGCATCGGGATTTCCGGAGTGCCCGGTGCCGGAAAAAGTACCTTCATCGAGACGTTCGGAACCTATTTGTGTGACAGGGGCCATAAGGTTGCCGTTCTAGCCGTCGATCCAAGCTCTTCGATCAATGGCGGAAGTATACTAGGCGATAAGACAAGGATGGAGGAGTTGGCAAGAAACCCCCATGCCTTCATAAGACCCTCTCCATCCGAAGGCACTCTAGGAGGAGTTCACCGCAAAACGAGGGAAACGATGTTGCTTTGTGAAGCGGCAGGATTTGATGTGATACTGATTGAAACGGTCGGTGTCGGTCAGAGTGAAGCTATAGTTCGAAGTATGGTCGACTTCTTCATGCTCCTTGTCCTTACAGGTGCCGGAGATGAATTACAAGGGATGAAAAAAGGGATTCTGGAACTTGTGGACGGAATTGTGGTCAATAAAGCCGATGGAGAGAACATTCCGCTGGCGATTAGGACGAAGTCCGAATATAGCAGAATCTTGCACTTCCTTCAGCCAGCAACAAAGGGTTGGGCAGGAAAGGCATATACTTGTTCAGCGATAACCGGTAAAGGAATTCCTGAGCTTTGGGATGTAATGAATGAATTTTCCGATTTGACCAAGGAATCGGGTGTTTTTCAAGAACGGAGAAGAATGCAATCTAAGGAATGGCTTTATTCATTGATGGATCACCAGCTTAAAACGATGTTTTATAAAAATGAAACCGTCAAGAATCTTCTCCCAATTCTCGAGAACCAAGTGATGTCAGGGAATAAAACGGTCACTGCTGCTGTTAAGCAGGCCTTTCAATCTTTTACCGATACATTTAAGTCAAATTAAAAAGAAATGGGATGGGGCAGGCGTGGATTGTCTCCCACGCCTGCCCCATCCTTTTGTAAGTCTTGTTGTTACACACATGATTCCCGCATACCTTTCGTTTTAAACGTGTTCGGAAATGGTTTATGCAGTTTTGACAGGTAAATTTATTGAATCACGAAGTGGCAATTGTTATGATAGGATTGAAGAGAAAACTTGGAAGGAGCACATGCCATGAATATGGATTTTAATTTTTTAATGAACGACGTAGTCAAACAGGCTCGCGATGAGATAAAGACTGCTGGATATACAGAATTGACTACTCCCGAGGAAGTTGAGGAAGTATTTGCACAAAAAGGAACGACACTTGTTATGGTCAATTCCGTTTGTGGCTGCGCTGGGGGAATAGCTAGACCTGCAGCGGCACATGCAATCCATAATGATAAACGCCCAGATCAGCTTGTAACCGTTTTTGCTGGGCAAGATAAAGAGGCGACGGAGAAAGCCCGTGATTATTTCGAAGGATATCCGCCGTCATCTCCATCATTTGCATTGCTGAAGGATGGAAAAATCATCACGATGATAGAGCGCCATGAAATTGAAGGACACCACCCGATGTCTGTAGTGGAAAAATTACAAGACTACTTCGATCAATATTGCGAAGAAGTTTAATCCATAGCGATAACTAAAACCCGCCCAATCGGCGGGTTTTAGTTTGTCGACAAAAAGAGGTTCGGAATGGTCTCATCCTGAACAGGATCTTAAAACAAAGCTAGTGTATCATAGGTGGTTATTACAGTAATCCTTAATGTATGGAAGAAATTTGCGACACTCCTGCCGAGTAACTGGGCCGAGACCCCACAGGCGCTTGCGCTGAGGAGGCTTGGCAGACAATCGGAGGAAAGGGAGCGGATTTCTGGAATCACAGAAATGTAATTTTTAGAAAACCTGTAAGACACATCCCGAACTAAGTTTTAGAATAGGTGATCCTTCATGTTTTTTTATAGTATTCCTTAATGGATGGAAGAAATTTGCGACACTCCTGCCGAGTAACTGGCTAGCCGAGACCCCACAGGCGCTTGCGCTGAGGAGGCTTGGCAGACAGTCGGCGGAAAGGGAGCAGATTTCTGGAATCAATAGAAATACTTTTTTAAGAAAAAAACTATATGAAAACTGGCTTTTGTTCGAATTTTGTCTACAGTCTGAACCCGCCCAATCGGCGGGTTTTTTTATTAATGAATCTGCATAAGTTAGGAACATTTAGGAAAGAAGATAGATAAGGAAGCAGAAATATTCCCTTTGGGGAAAAAGCGCGATTCCAGAAATGGAGTTATATTAATATTCTGAAAAATGAATCTATTATTTACGTTATTGAATAATTATTAGAGTGTGTTAAAATACACATTAGTGTATGAATATTAGTTATTCAAAATTTAACTAAACCGAATTTAATAACAAGAGAATTGAAAATATCATTTTGGAGGAATAATAATGAAGTTGAAAAAGCAGTTAGCATTGTTGCTTACTTCTGTTTTATTAGTAGGTATTTTAGCGGCATGCGGAACATCAGAGAAAGAAGATAAGAACACAGCTGACAAAGAAGACAAAAAGGTTCTGGTAATGGGAACATCTGCGGATTATCCGCCATTTGAATTTGTTGAAACGTCTAAAAGTGATGAAATCAAAGGATTTGACATTGATATCGCTAAAGCAATCGGAAAAAAATTAGGTTATGAAGTCCAAGTGAAGGACATTGACTTTAATAGTCTTGTGCCTGCTCTGGAAAATAAATCGGTCGATTTCGTTATCTCTGGAATGACTCCAACTGAAAAACGTGAGCAATCAGTCGATTTCAGTGATATTTACTATACAGCTAAAAACATGATCATCACGACAGAGGATAGTAAAATCAAAACTGTTGAAGATTTAAAAGGGAAAACGGTAGGCGTACAGCTTGCATCCATCCAGGAGACATTGGCAAATGACTTGAATAAATCCCAAGATATCGGGATGAAAGTTGAAAAACGGAATCGTATTCCTGAGGTTGTTCAAGAAATGTCAACAGGACGTTTTGACGCCGTGATCATGGAAGATACTGTTGCAAAAGGCTACTTGAAAGATAATAAAGAATTGGTGGGCCATTTGATCAAGTCTGGTGATCAAGATGCCGGTTCGGCAATCGCTTTCCAAAAAGGAAGCAAGTTAACTGAAGAATTCAATGCCGAGTTGAAAAAAATGATGGAAAATGGTGAAATGGAAAAATTAATATTAAAATGGTTCGGTGGCAGTGAAACTGAATAAAACAGAGAGATGAAAAGCGTTCAGAATGCCTTCTGAACGTTTTTCCGCGCTTTATTGTTAATAAAATGAAGCAGGAGAAAGGCCCGATAACGGCCTTCATAAGAGAGGATGAATGGAGTGAATCTTGAATTTGAAAGGATTATTCCTTCCCTTCCATATATCCTGGAGGGGATACCGACTACATTAAAGGTTGTAGCGGTAGCGGCAGTAATCGGATTTGTTTTGGGAATATTATTATCTATACTTAAGATCAGCAGAATCAAGCCCTTAAATTGGATTGCTGACTTTTATACATCCATTTTTCGCGGTACCCCTTTAGTGCTGCAATTAATGCTGATTTATTTTGGTTCACCACAAATATTAGGGATTCAAATCGAAGCGTTCCAAGCAGCATTTTTAGCATTCGGGCTAAATTCAGCAGCATACATCTCTGAAATTATCAGGGGAGGCATTTTAGCTGTCGATAAAGGCCAACGCGAGGCTTCGCTTGCACTTGGTGTTCCCTATTCAGGAATGATGCTAAATATTATCCTACCGCAGGCAATCAAGAATATCCTGCCATCCCTTGTGAACGAATTGATTTCCTTAACGAAGGAATCAGCCGTCGTCACGATTATTGGATTAGGGGATATCATGCGCCGTTCTTATATTGTCGGCGGTGAGACATATAAATTCTTCGAGCCGATATTATTTGCCGGCCTCATTTATTATGTGATGGTCATGGTTCTCACCATCTTAGGCAAAGTGATTGAAAGGAGAATGAGACGCAGTGATTAAAATTGATGGACTCAAAAAAAACTATGGCAAGCTCGAGGTATTAAAAGGAATCAGCACCGAGATAGGGCAAGGTGAAGTGTTAGCGATCATCGGTCCATCAGGGTCGGGAAAATCAACTTTCTTGCGCTGCATCAATATGCTTGAAACTCCAACTGATGGTCAAATCAGGTTTAAAGATCAAATCATCACTGAAAAAAAGACCAATATCATGAAGGTGCGTGAAAATGTCGGAATGGTATTTCAGCATTTTCATTTATTTCCGCATAAAACCGTACTGGAGAATCTGACATATGCACCAATGAAGGTGAAAAAATTATCAAAGGCCGAGGCTGTAAAACAAGCTCGTGAGCTTTTGACTAAAGTCGGTTTGGCCGATAAAGAATCGGCTTATCCAAATCGACTGTCAGGCGGACAAAAACAAAGGGTCGCTATTGCACGGGCATTGGCAATGAACCCGGAAGTAATGCTTTTCGATGAGCCGACTTCAGCGCTTGATCCCGAAATGGTAAAAGAAGTGCTTGAGGTTATGAAGTCACTGGCACATACGGGGATGACCATGCTGATCGTAACGCATGAAATGGGGTTTGCCAAAGAAGTGGCCGATCGAGTACTATTCCTGGACGGAGGTCTGCTCGTTGAGGAAAGTGCTCCGCAAGAATTCTTTACCAATCCGAAAAGCCAGCGTGCAAAAGACTTTTTGGAAAAAGTTTTATAAGTTAAAGTGAATAGTATATAATTGTGAAAAAAGGTAACGTTTAGGTTACCTTTTTTATTTTTTTCCTATAATGTATTTTTGCGTGAATGTATTTAGAAAAATTGGAAATTTAACTCGCAAAGGACTGTGAAAATATCTCATTTCCTGATAGTATTATAATAGATAGAGAAAGAGCCAGGTGATACATAACAATGTTTAAAATCGGATACAGGACGATTAAAACTGCTTTGGGGGCCACCCTGGCAATTATTATTGCACAAATGCTTAATCTCGAATATTTCTCTGCTGCGGGAATCATTGCGATCTTATGCATTCAAGTTACGAAAAAGAAGTCGGTGTATGCCTCCTGGCACCGGTTATTAGCTTGTTTGATTGCAATGGCCTATGCATCCCTATTGTTTCAGTTCATCGCATTCCACCCGCTGGTAATAGGTTTGATCCTCTTGATTTTCATTCCAACGACAGTTGCCTTGAAGATTAATGAGGGGATTGTAACGAGCAGCGTCATCATCATGCACCTATATGGGTCTGGTGACATCACTTTTTCCCTGCTGATCAATGAAACGATATTAATTGCAGTTGGAGTTGGAGTGGCGCTTGTCATGAACCTGTACATGCCCAGTGTCGATGACAAACTGCTGGCCTATCAGGAAAGTATCGAAACTAATTTTAGTGCGATCTTGATGGGGATTGTCCGCTACTTAAGGGATAATGATCACACATGGGATGGTAAGGAAATCACCGAAACGGCCAATCTTCTTAATCAGGCCAAAAGCCTTGCCTTCAGGGATGTGGAAAATCATTTTTTAAGGGAAGAAGACCTGTATTACCATTATTTCAAAATGCGTGAAAAGCAGTTTGAAATAATTGAACGAATTCTTCCCCTAGTCACGAATATTCCGTTGGTCGTGAAGCAAAGCGGGATAGTGGCTGATTTTATAGAAGATTTGGCAGAAAACGTCCACCCGCAAAATACGGCCATTCTTTATCTGAAAAAACTTGAAGAAATGGAGATTCATTTTAGGGGAATGGCACTGCCGCAGACACGGGAAGAGTTCGAATCCAGGGCCGCATTACTGCAGCTCATGAAGGAAATGGAGCGCTATTTATTGTTGAAGCATTCTTTCAAGGGGTTGCCCAAGCTGACCAGCAACCGAATGAAAAAGAGGCACTTGGCTTAAACTAAGCAAAAAAGTAAAGGAATTGATACAAATGAAATGGATCCTTTCTTTGTTGCTTATGCTATCGTTGTGGCCGCTTCAGGTACAGGCCCAACCTCAGTCGGTCAAGCCTGGCGATCCGTTTATCATCATCAATAAAGCCAACAATAAATTGGCGTTCATTGATGATAACGAGGTCAAGGAGATTCTGCCGGTCGGTACGGGAAAGAGTCAGGAACTGACGCCTGAAGGGATTTTCACGGTAAAAGTAAAAGCGGTCAATCCATATTACCGGAAAAAGAATATTCCTGGAGGCGACCCAAGGAACCCTCTCGGGTCGCGGTGGATTGGATTCGATGCACGAAATACCGATGGGAGGATTTACGGCATCCATGGTACGAATCAGCCATCATCAATTGGTAAATACATATCAAATGGCTGTGTACGGATGCATAAATCCGATGTAGAGCGTTTGTACGAAAAAGTCCCCATCGGCACTAAGGTGTTGATCACCATATCGAACGAGGATTTCAAAACGTTGGCAAAGAAAAATGGAGCGATAAAATAAAGAGAGGGAAGCTTTGCTTCCCTCCCGATTACGGTGTCTATTACAAAAGAAATGCGATACCTGATAATAAGCTTGTTAATAACATTGAGATAAGCATTAAATACACGACGATTTTTCTGATTTTCTTGTTTCCCATATGCCCTCTCCCTTAAAACAGTTTAATTGATTTTATTTTAACTTGAACATTTAGTAGAAACAAGTAAAAGTATAATGTTCATATTATTCCGAATCTTAAAAGGTTTTATGCAAGATTAGTAGTATTTTAATGGAGTCATCCAATAATACATAGCATGGAGGTTTTTATGATGATTAAAAATATCGATCATATCGGTATTGCCGTCAAGTCCCTGGATGAAGCCTTGCCGCTTTACACGGAAACGTTGAAATTGCAACTTGAAGGAATCGAGACAGTGGAGAGCCAAGGAGTGAAAGTGGCCTTCATCCTGGCAGGCAATACGCGTTTGGAGTTGTTGGAAGCGTTATCACCGGCAAGCCCAATCGCCAAATTCATTGAAAAACGCGGTGAAGGGATTCATCATGTTGCCCTTGGGGTCGATGATATTGAAGATAGAATAAAGGAAATCAAAGAATCTGGATTGCGCATGATTGATGACTCATCAAGAAAGGGAGCGCACAATGCGGATGTTGCTTTCGTTCATCCCAAGTCAACCGCGGGTGTATTATATGAGCTTTGTGAACAAGCATTATCAAAGGAGGAGCAGGAATGACAGACATATATGATACAATCAATGACCTATATGACAGACGCCGTAAAGTGGAAATGGGCGGCGGTGAAGAAAGAATCGATAAGCAGCATGAAAAGGGCAAACTAACTGCAAGGGAAAGAATTGAACTTTTAGTTGATCCGGGTACTTTCATAGAGCTTAATCCTTTTATCAAACACCGTAATACCAATTTTGGCATGGAAAAGGAAGAAGGGCCGGGAGAAGGGGTTGTCACCGGTTACGGTAAGGTCAACGGCCGCGACATTTATCTGTTTTCACAGGATTTTACTGTTTTTGGCGGAGCACTCGGTGAAATGCATGCTCTGAAAATTGCCAATGTTATGGATTTGGCAGCGGAAAATGGAGCGCCATTCATTGGTTTGAACGATTCTGGCGGGGCTCGTATTCAAGAAGGTGTAGTTTCGCTTGACGGATATGGCCAAATATTTTACCGGAATTCGATTTATTCAGGGGTCATCCCACAGATTTCGGTTATTATGGGACCTTGTGCAGGCGGAGCCGTATATTCCCCAGCCATAACCGACTTTGTCTTCATGGTTGAAAAAACGAGCCAAATGTTCATAACAGGGCCTAAAGTCATTGAAACGGTTACAGGTGAAAAGATTTCATCTGAAGGATTGGGTGGAGCGACTGTACATAATACCATAAGCGGTAATGCCCATTTCAAGGGGGCATCTGAGGAGCAAGTACTGGCAGACGTTAGACGCCTCCTGAGCTATCTTCCACAAAATAATGAAGAGAAGCCGCCGGTTTTGGAAGCTGACGATGGAGATGACTACCGTCCGGACTTAACGGATGTAGTACCTTATGAAGGGATCCGTCCATATGATGTCCGGAAAGTATTGGAGCAGGTTGTCGATGAGGATTCCTTTATGGAAGTTCAAGAGGGTTTTGCAAAAAACATAGTTGTCGGCTTGGCGCGCATCAAAGGGAAATCAGTGGGGCTTGTCTGTAACCAGCCAAAGGTGTTGGCAGGGGGGCTTGATATTGATTCATCAGATAAGGCTGCCCGTTTCATTCGTTACTGTGACTCGTTTAACATTCCGCTAATTACGTTTGAAGACGTTTCGGGTTTTTTCCCGGGCGTTAAACAAGAACATGGCGGGATCATTCGCCATGGTGCAAAGCTCCTGTATGCTTATTCGGAAGCGACAGTACCAAAATTGACGATCATCCTGCGTAAAGCATACGGAGGAGCTTACGTGGCACTTAATAGTAAATCCATCGGTGCGGATCTTACGTTTGCATGGCCGAATGCTGAAATTGCGGTAATGGGCTCTGCTGGAGCGGCAAATATCATTTTTGCCCGTGAAATACAAAATAGCGAAGATCCGGAGGCGACACGTGCAGCTAAAATTGAAGAATACCGTGAGAAGTTCGCCAATCCATATGTTGCCGCAAGTCTTGGAATGGTGGATGATGTTATTGATCCCCGTGAAACCAGGATTAAGATCATTCAATCTCTAGAAATGCTGCGCAACAAAAAAGAAACTCGACCATGGAAAAAACACGGAAATATCCCGTTGTGATCAACATGGAAAAGAGCCCAAACCATCTGTTTTGGGCTCTTTTCCATACTGGGAAGCTATCATTTTAAAGAAAACAATATTTAAGTCTTCATTCACCTTTTTAACAAGGCCCCCCGGCAGGGAAATGACCAGCATGTTTTATCAGGCTGGTTCTTCCTATCACATTATTTGCCGGGGCGCGGCTTTTAGAAGTATAATTAAAGAGGAAAACTTTTTTGGAGGTTTTATTTTATGATTAATGAAGAACGTTTAGTTAATGAATTTATGGAATTGGTGCAGATTGATTCCGAAACGAAAAATGAAGCAGCCATCGCCAAAGTGCTGAAAGAAAAATTCGGGGCACTGGGTGTAGAAGTTTTTGAAGATGATACAACAGCAGTTACCGGTCATGGTGCAGGGAATTTAGTATGTACTTTAAAAGGAATGAAAGAAGGCGTAGATACCATTTATTTCACCTCCCATATGGATACGGTTGTTCCAGGGAATGGAATCAAGCCTTCCATCAAAGATGGATACATAGTGTCAGACGGAACGACCATTTTAGGGGCGGATGACAAAGCTGGATTAGCGGTCATGCTAGAAACGCTTAAAGTGTTGAAAGAACAGAATATCGAACATGGAACAATCGAATTCATCATAACAGTCGGTGAAGAATCTGGCTTGGTTGGTGCAAAGGCATTGGATCGCTCCCTTGTAACGGCTAAATTCGGTTTTGCACTTGATAGTGATGGAAAAGTGGGCAATGTGGTTGTTGCTGCACCTACTCAGGCGAAAGTGTCTGCAACCATTTTAGGCAAGACTGCTCACGCTGGTGTCGCTCCTGAGAAAGGCGTTTCGGCCATTACGATCGCTGCCAAAGCAATCTCTAGAATGCCATTAGGCAGAATCGACGAGGAAACGACAGCCAATATCGGACGTTTCCAGGGTGGACAGCAAACCAATATTGTTTGTGACCATGTGGAAATCCTTGCAGAAGCAAGATCCTTGATTCCTGAAAAAATGGAAATACAGGTAGCGAAAATGAAAGAGGCATTTGAGACTGCAGCCATTGAAATGGGCGGACGTGCTGAAGTTGAAGTTAACGTCATGTATCCTGGTTTTAAATATGGTGCTGGTGATCATGTAGTCGAAATTGCAAGGAAGGCAGCAGAGAAAATCGGCCGTCCATGCGAGCTGGTTAAAAGCGGCGGAGGAAGCGATGCGAATGTCATTGCAGGCTTTGGCATCCCTACTGTCAATCTCGCAGTGGGCTATGAAGATATCCATACTACGAATGAAAGAATTCCGGTTGAGGAATTAACGAAGCTAGCTGAAATGGTCGTCGCTATCATCAAAGAAGTATCAGGGGAATAATCACCTGCAATATGACAGTGTAATGTAGGAGTTTTCCTGAGTGAATCGAAAAGGTGGTCGCATTTCTTGCGAAGGATAAGGGATATGCCTTTTCGATTGAACCCGTGAAATTCTTGATTTATATCCATTGAACGGTGCCTTATTAAGTAATCGGTATTGCCGTTTGATTACGACATTGATCAGCAAGAACTCGTATATATTTGGAAGGCGTTCAAAGTATTGAAGGATTACAGTCATCAATGACATGATGGCTGTTTTTCTTGGAGTGGAGCATCTTTCACCGAGGTTACCAAAGATAAATAGGGGTACCTTAATAGAAATGGTTTTTTATTGTCCCTATAATCCGGTGTTTCTTATTTTTACAAGGATGTGACGGTCAAACATGAAGGACATGTATCCCAAAAATGGCAGGGTCATTCTCCATGTAGACATGAATAGTTTCTATGCTTCAGTGGAAATGTCATATGATGTTTCATTGAAAGGCAAACCGCTAGCCATTGCGGGCAATGTTGAAGAGAGAAGGGGGATAATCGTCACCTGCAGCTATGAGGCGAGGAAGTTCGGGGTTAAAACGACCATGCCGATTTGGCAGGCAAAAAAACTATGTCCTCAATTAGTCATTCAGAAACCGAATTTCGAGCGCTATCGAAAGGCATCACTGGCTATTTTCGATGTATTGAGGCAATATACAGAGATGGTTGAACCGGTTTCGATTGATGAGGGGTATCTGGATATTAGTGAATGCGCCGAGTTGGGTTCGCCTTTAGATATAGCCAATAGCATTCAGGAAAGAATTTTTAATACGATGGATCTCCCTTGCAGCATCGGGATTGCCCCTAATAAATTTTTGGCCAAAACTGCTTCCAATATGAAGAAACCTATGGGAATCACTGTGTTAAGGAAACGGGACATTCCGGAAAAGCTCTGGCCTTTACAAGTTGGCGAAATGCACGGCATCGGGGATAAGACCTCGGAAAAGCTTCAAACTATCGGGATAAAGACGATAAGGGACCTAGCACACGCCAATGATAGTCAACTTAAACAGCTACTTGGTATCAATGGCATCCGTTTGAAAGATAGGGCTAATGGAATCGACCCCAGAGTAGTGGATCCCGAAGCGATTTTTGAGCATAAGAGCATTGGGAACTCGACAACTCTTCCGCATGACTCTGCCAATCAAAAAGAACTGATTGGTGTATTGGATAAGCTTTCCGGCAAGGTAGCCGTCCGTTTGAGAAATAAACGCCTGCTTGGTCAAAAAATAGGTGTGACGATCCGTTACAAAGACCGCCGCACTATAACGAGAAGCAGAACGGTTCCTAATCCAGTTTTTGAAAAAAAGGATATTTTGGATGGAGCTATCGATCTATTCATGAAAAATTGGAATGGGGAAGGAATCAGGCTTCTTGGTGTCACTGCCTATGATGTCATCGAAAAAGAGTCGGCCTTCAAGCAACTGGATATTTTCTCCTTTCAAGAGGATGCAGAAAAAGAACCTCTGTATGAAGCGATGGAACACTTGCAAAATAAGTACGGAGAAAATATTATTAAAAAGGGATTACCCTTGAAAAATCGTTCAATTGGAACAGACACTAGCTTCAGTAAAGATTTCTTTGAGCAAACCAGGAGGAATGATCCTTCTTTTGACAAAGATTAGCGTACAGGCTGTGTAAAGATATAGAGAAGGGAAAGATGAATCATGACAAAACAGCAGATTGGCGTTATCGGACTAGCCGTAATGGGCAAGAACCTTGCATTTAATATTGAAAGCAGGGGATATTCAATTTCCGTGTATAATCGCTCAGGATCAAAAACGGACGAAATGATGAAGGAAGCGGAAGGCAAAAACGTAACAGCCGCTTATACGCTTGAAGAATTCGTCAATTCTTTGGAAACACCCCGCAAAATTTTATTGATGGTTAAAGCAGGAGCGGCAACGGATGCAACAATCGAGCAGTTAAAACCGTTACTTGAAAAAGGTGATATCGTTATTGATGGAGGGAATACCTTCTTCAAGGACACTCAGCGCCGCAATGAGGAGTTAAGCAAGCTTGGCATCCATTTCATCGGTACAGGCGTGTCAGGAGGGGAAGAAGGAGCTCTGACAGGTCCATCCATCATGCCTGGAGGTCAAAAAGAAGCATATGAACTGGTTGCACCGATCTTGAAGGACATTTCAGCTAAGGTCGATGGGGATGCTTGCTGCACGTATATCGGACCGGATGGGGCAGGTCATTATGTTAAAATGGTACATAATGGTATTGAATACGGAGACATGCAATTGATTTCCGAATCTTATTTCCTTCTGAAAAATCTTCTTGGATTATCTGCTCAAGAATTGCATGAAGTCTTCTCTGAATGGAATGAAGGGGAACTTGATAGCTATTTAATTGAAATTACTGCTGATATATTTAAAAAATATGATGAAGAAACCGGCAAGCCGATGGTCGATGTCATTTTAGATAAAGCTGGCCAAAAAGGTACTGGGAAATGGACAAGTCAAAGTGCGCTTGATCTTGGTGTTCCGCTTCCAATCATTACGGAATCCGTATTCGCCCGGTTTATTTCAGCAATCAAGGACGAGCGTGTTGAAGCGAGTAAAATCCTTCGTGGGCCAAAAGCCGAATCATTTACAGGCGACAAAAAGGCTTTGATCGAAAGTATCCGTAAAGCACTTTATATGAGCAAAATCTGTTCATATGCACAAGGATTTGCACAAATGAAAGCAGCATCGGAAGAAAATGACTGGAACTTGCAATATGGGGACATCGCGATGATTTTCCGTGGCGGATGTATCATCCGTGCACAATTCCTCCAAAAAATCAAGGAAGCATACGATCGTGAAGCGAACTTGAACAACCTTCTTCTAGATCCTTACTTCCAAGGAATCGTCGAAAGCTATCAAGGAGCTTTGCGTGAGGTAGTATCAACGGCAGTGATGAATGGAATCCCGGTTCCTTGCTTGTCATCAGCACTTGCCTATTTCGACAGCTATCGTACAGAAACGCTGCCAGCTAATCTTATTCAGGCACAGCGTGACTATTTTGGAGCTCATACTTATCAACGCATTGATAAAGAAGGAACGTTCCATACCGAATGGATGGAAAAATAAAAAGTTCAAGCCGGCTTTGAAGGGGATTCCCTTTTAAACCGGCTTTTTTGTTTCGGGATCCAGTTGTAGTAAAAAAAGAGGGCGCTTGGCGCCCTCTTTTTTTACTATCTCCGATGCTCTACAAGGTCAATGACCCCTAATACAACATGTGCCAGACCGAAACCAAAAACCGTATTAGCTACCATTTTGTTTGAGCCACGGGTCTGCTTCATTGCATAACCCGCAGCTGTCACGGCTGTGCCCAAGGCTGTTGGAATTAATCCTTCACGAATGTCCATCGTTTAATCCCTCCACATCGAAGTTAGTGGTGCCGTCACTGGCGCCTTTTCTAGTGTAACCTTAGCAAGGACTTACCATTCTATTTCTATAAAGAGGTTGGAAGGGTTAAAATGGTAAAGATGAACTAGTTGTAAATAGTTCCAATTAATTTACCTTTTTTAGGAAAAACATAGTATGATGTATGTCATTCATCCATGCTTTTTAGGTTTAAACACCTGCGGAAAAAGGAATATAAACATTGAAAGAGATGGACGGACCGTAGGATACAGTAGGCAGATAGAAGAGAGAAGGAGCGGGTGACTTATGTTCATCATCTGGTGGGCTGTAGCCATATTTTTATTTTTCATCGCCTTGGAATTCGGTGTTTCATTTTGGCTCAATTCGGAAGTGGGGGAAGAAATCTCTAAGCCCAAGGAAATGTATCATATTATCCGTGATAAATTGCTGAGGAAGAGTGTTTCATGAATGAAAAAAGGGATGCAGATTCAAATCTGCGTCCCTTCTTCATTTCAATCATTATTATTTTCGTTTTTCTTGACTTGCCACCAAATATGTCCATCTTCTGCCAGGAGTTCATCGGATGCAAGTGGACCTGTGGATCCAGCTTCATAGTTAGGGAAAGACTCGTCTTTAGTGTTTTCCCATGCATTGGAAATGGTATCGACGAACTTCCATGAGAGGGCAACCTCGTCCCAATGCGTAAAGTTTGTAGCATCCCCGCGCATGCTGTCAAACAGTAGCTTTTCATATGCCTCGGGAGAATTGATGTGTTCGATCCCTTTGTTCGAGACGGTCAGCTTCATTGGCTTTGTATTGGATGTCGTCCCGGATTTCTTCACATTTAGGTACAATGTGATACCTTCGTCAGGCTGAATATTGATAACGAGAAGATTCGGGTTCAGTGTTTCTTCCGTTTTATAATACAGGTTCATTGGGATATCTTTGAATTGAACAACTATATTCGTTGATTTGACATCCATTCTCTTACCGGTGCGGATATAAAAAGGAACACCGGCCCATCGGAAGTTATCAATCATCAATTTACCCGCAACATAGGTCTCTGTGTTTGATTCCGGATTTACGTTATGTTCATTGCGGTAGGCCGGAAGTGTTTGACCGTCTATCGTTCCTTCACCATACTGGCCTCGGACGAAGTATTGATTGACTTCGTCCACTTTCATTGGTCGAAGTGAACGCAATGCCCGCACTTTTTCGCTTCGAATCTCTTCCGTCGTCAAAGCGATCGGAGGCTCCATGGCTAGCAAGGCCACCATTTGCAGCAGATGGTTTTGGACCATATCCCTTAGGGCACCGCTGGTTTCATAATAACGCCCGCGTTCTTCAACGCCAAGTGTTTCGCTTGAAGTAACCTGGATGTTGGATATATATCTGTTATTCCAAAGCGGCTCGAATAGGGCATTGGAAAAACGGATGACCTCGATATTTTGTACCATTTCCTTACCTAAATAATGATCGATACGGTAGATTTCATCTTCAGCGAATGCAGTTCGAATCTGCTCATTCAATTTTTGTGCTGTTTCGAAACTGTGTCCAAATGGCTTTTCTATGACCAGGCGCTTATATCCATCCGTGTCACTCAGGCCTTGTGCTTTAATCTGTTCGGCAATCGTTCCGAAAAACTCAGGCGCCATCGCCAAATAGAAGATCCGGTTTCCTTCTAATTGATATTGTCCGTCTAATTGTTCGGCAATGTCTTTTAACTGCAGGTATGATTCCGAGCTGGAAACGTCGTGGGAGTGATAATGGAAATGGGAAATGAATTCGTCGACCTTTTCTTCCGCATGTCCGAACGTAAGTATCGAGTCCTTGACACTTGTTTGAAACTCCTCGTTCGTCAATGGCCTCCTTGCCACTCCAACGACGGCGAACTTATTGATTTTCTCTTTTTGAAATAGTCGATATATGGAAGGAAACAATTTCCTTTTCGCTAAATCTCCGGTAGCACCAAAAATCATGATCAATGCTGTGGGTTTATTGTTTTCTGTCATGTTTAAAACCTCAACTTTCCGTTAAATCTGTCTATAAAGTTGGAATTCCCGAATGTGTACCAATTTCTAATTTTACGTTTAGCTTTCCCTCAAAGCAATCAATTTGCGCATTTTTTCTCTATATTTCATTAAAAGTTTAATCTGGTTTCTGTTTTAATGGGTCATAAATGAAAGAGCACCTTGGTTATGCTATAGTTAAGTCATAAAGTATTTGCAACGGAGGTAGTATGAGTGGATTTCGTTTTATTGGGTACAGGCGCTGGGGTTCCGGCTAAAGCGCGTAATGTGACATCAATCGCCCTTCAATTATTGGAAGAACGTGGGACGGTTTGGTTATTCGATTGTGGGGAAGCAACACAGCATCAAATATTAAAAACGGCAGTCAAACCGCGAAAGGTTGAAAAAATTTTCATCACCCATTTACATGGTGATCACATCTTCGGACTACCTGGATTTTTAAGCAGCAGATCTTTTCAGGGCGGAGTGGATAAATTGACCGTATATGGTCCACAAGGCATAGAGGCATTTATTATGACGAGCTTACAGGTGAGTGGAACTCATTTAAAATATCCCTTGGAAATCATCGAAATAGAAGAAGGAGAAGTGTTTGAGGACGAACAATTCACAGTGACGGCCATGTCGCTTGATCATGGCATTTACAGCATCGGTTACCGGATTGTGGAAAAAGATCGTCCGGGAAGCTTACTGGTCGACCGGTTGCGGTCTGAAGGTGTGAAGCCGGGGCCTCTTTTTAAAGCATTGAAAAATGGGCAAACGGTCTCTCTCGATGATGGCCGTGTCTTAAATGGGAAGGACTATCTCAGTGCTCCGCAAAAAGGCCGGATCATCACGATTCTTGGTGATACAAGAATGTGCAGCAATGCGCTCATTCTTGCTGAATCGGCGGATTACCTTGTTCATGAAGCTACATTTTCAGCGGAAGAAGCGGAAATGGCATCAGCCTATTATCATTCGACCACCGTTCAGGCTGCAGAAACGGCTTTGAAAGCGGGAGCTAAGCATCTAATCCTAACGCATATCAGCTCACGGTATACTCCGGAGGATGCTGAGAGGCTAAAAGAGGAAAGTAAAGCGATTTTTCCAAACACGATTATGGGTGAAGATCTAATGGTCATTAAAATTCCTTTGTATTCAGAGGAATCGGGCAGCTGAAATCAAAGCTAATGTTTGATATAATTAATCAATTGTTCATTGGATATTTAAAGGAGTGTAAATATGACTGACAAAAGTGCCCTACATACTAAAGCAATGGATTTTCTCCTAAAAACAAGCCGGACTTTTTTCATTCCGATCAGCTATCTTCCAAAGGGATTACAAGAGGCCATTGGAGCTGCATACCTTTGCATGCGCGCCATCGATGAGATCGAGGACCACCCAGGTCTTCCAGCAGATATTAAGGTTTCCCTGTTACAGGCCCTTAGTGAGCTTGATGCTGATTTCAGGGAAGAAGATCTTCAATCGTTATTTGAACCATATAAGGATGATCTGCCCGAGGTGACCCTGTTTCTTTCGGACTGGATTGAATTTTGTCCTCCCGGTGCAAAATCCAAAGTCTTGGAGTCGACTAAGGAAATGGCCGAAGGCATGGCAAAATGGGTTACTAAGGACTGGCAAATCCATAATGAAGAGGAACTAGATGATTACACATATTATGTTGCAGGTTTAGTGGGGGTCATGCTGTCCGATATGTGGAACTGGTACGATGGAACCGAAACGGACCGTGAACTTGCCATCGCATTTGGCCGTGGACTCCAAACGGTCAATATCCTGCGTAACCGTGAGGAAGATGCAGAACGTGGTGTGAACTTTTATCCGGATGGCTGGGGTTTCGACGAGATGCTTGCCCATACCGAACATAATCTTGCATTAGCCGATGCGTATATTGGAGAGATTGAAACGAAAGAGATCATCCAATTCTGTAAAATACCTTTGGAATTGGCAAAAGCCACATTGAAAGCCCTAAAAGAAGGCAAAGAAAAAATTGATCGTGCTACAGTTACCGAAATTGTCAGCCAGGTCGTCGAACACTGATTTTTCAAAAAGCTGCTGTGAAAGTTACCATACCTTTCACAGCAGCTTTTTTCATGTTTTATCTTTAGAACTCAAAAAATTCTAAAAAGTTAAAAAATATATTGGAATAATTGGGACTAAACGATTATAATTTAGGAAATAAAAGCGAAAAAAGCTGGCATCATTAGAAAAACATTATTTTAAATAAGGAAAAAGCGGGGGGAAAATATGAAAAAGAAATTATATTCAACAGCAGCCATGACATTGGTCGCAGGTTTATTATTGGCTGGGTGTGGAAATGACAAGGAAAAAGATACGGCAAAGGATGAAAGCGGAAAGGATACCTTCAACATTGGGGTAACGCAAATCGTTCAGCATGATTCCCTCGATCAAGCATATGAAGGATTCCAGGCGGCACTGAAGGACAGTGACATCAATGCCAAATATGATCTTCAAATTGCACAGGGTGACCAAAACAACAGTCAGACGATTGCCAATAACTTTGTTGGGGATAAAGTGGATCTGATATTTGCGAATTCGACTCCTAGTGCTCTTAGTGCTTTAAATGCGACCAAGGATATCCCGATCGTCTTTACATCGGTTACCGATCCTGTAGCGGGTGAACTTGTTACTTCTTTGGAAAAACCAGGCGGAAACGTGACGGGTACGACGGATTCCCATCCTGAAGCCATTGCAAAGTCAATGAAATTCCTAGCGGAAGAGCTTGGGGCGAAGACAATTGGAACTGTCTATAATACAGGGGAGCAAAATTCAGTCGTCCAAATAAAGAATGTGAAAGCGGAAGCGAAAAAAGCTGGTTTGAAAGTCGTGGAAGCATCCGTCTCGACTTCAGCGGATGTTAAACAGGCAACGGAATCTTTAATCGGAAAAGCGGATGCTTTCTATATCATTACTGATAATACAGTTGTCTCGGCATTGGAATCGGTCATTTCCGTGGCAAATGATCAAGATATCCCATTGTTTGTCGGCGAACTTGATTCCGTGAATGCTGGCGGTTTTGCAGCATATGGCTTCAGTTACTATGACATTGGTTATGAAGCGGGGCAAAAAGCGGTTGAAATCCTGAAGGATGGTAAAAAACCTGGAGATATCCCGGTTCAATATCCACAAAAACTGAAATTGGTCATCAATGAAAAAGCAGCAAAAGATATGGGTGTTGAAATAAAAGAAGAATGGAAAGCAGATGCTGAGTTTGTAAAATAAACTCTGCTTTTGTTCGGGGAAGGAAGAAAAAAATGTTCTCAGCCTTATTCAACTCTTTTGAGTCGGGAATGATTTATGCGATCATGGCACTAGGTGTTTATTTAACATTCAGGATTCTCGACTTCCCGGATATGACTGTGGAAGGCAGTTTTGTGACAGGGGCCTCTGTTGCCGCGATTATGATCGTTAACGGTTACTCGCCGATCGTTGCCACGTTGAGTGCCATGGTGGCAGGGTTCATCGCTGGGACGATAACGGGGTTCCTTCATACGAAAGGGAAAATCAATCCTCTCTTGGCGGGTATCTTAATGATGATTGCGCTCTACTCGATCAATTTGAGGATCATGGGTGCATCCAACATTCCGTTGCTTTCCCAAACAACCATTATCACGAATATCCAGGATGCCTGGGCTGGCACCGGGTTGGACAATTTGTTGAATGGTCTTTTATCATTCGTGGGTCTCGGTGACAGCCTGCCGAAAACGTGGGCCATATTAATCGTTATGCTGATTGTGGCTGTAGTCATCCAAGCAGGAATGTCAGCCTTTTTAAAAACGGAAATTGGTCTTGCCTTACGGGCGACTGGTGATAATGAGGCCATGGTCAAGAGTTTTTCCGCCCATACCGGCAACATGAAGATCCTGGGACTTGCAATCGGAAATGCACTAGTGGCTTTTTCGGGATCCTTGGTTGCCCAATATAACGGTTTTAGCGATATAGGCATGGGGATTGGAATCATTGTCATCGGATTGGCATCCGTCATAATCGGTGAGGCTCTATTTGGTGCAAAAACGATTGCACGTGCTACGCTGGCAGTCATAGGAGGGGCGATCATTTACCGAATCGTCGTAACTTTGGCACTTCGCGTTGAATTCCTTGAAACGGGTGATGTTAAATTAATTACGGCACTTATTGTGGTCGGGGCACTTGTCATTCCTAAAATTTCTGATAAACAAAAGGAAAAAACCCGGAAGAAAAGGCGGCTTAAAGAAATACAGATGCGCCATGATGGGACTTTACCGAAAGGGAGGGAAGAATATGCTTCAGTTAAATCAGATTTATAAAGTTTTCAATGAGGGAACGCCAGATGAAAAGTTAGCCCTTGGAAATCTGGAACTGCAGATGACAAAAGGTGAATTTGTAACAGTCATCGGAAGTAATGGAGCAGGTAAATCGACGTTGATGAATATGATTTCCGGTAAAATTCTCCCTGATGCAGGTGAAGTCATCATCGATGGTGAAAACGTATCGGCCATTGAAGAACATGCCCGTGCCAAAATGATTGGCCGTGTTTTTCAGGATCCCATGCTGGGGACGGCACCACATATGACTATTGAAGAAAATATGGCGATTGCCTATGGCAGAACTAATAAAAGAGGTTTAGGCTTTGGGGTGACAAAAAAACGGAAAGAACTTTTTAAAGAGTGTTTGGGCACCCTTCATTTAGGTTTGGAAAATCGGATGACTGCAAAAGTGGGATTATTATCAGGAGGGGAGCGCCAGGCACTATCATTGCTGATGGCGACCTTCACCGACCCTAAAATCCTGCTACTTGACGAACATACAGCAGCACTTGATCCTTCACGGGCAGAGCTCGTTACAAACCTGACAAAGGAAATCGTCGAAAAGAACCAGTTAACGACGTTGATGGTGACTCATAATATGCAGCAGGCAATCGATCTTGGAAATTCCTTGATTATGATGGATAAGGGACAGATCATTTTTGAAGCCAGAGGCGCTGAAAAGCAGAAGCTAACCGTCGAAAAACTGCTTAACGAATTCCAGCGCATTAAAGGCGAAAAAATGCTCAATGACCGTGCAGTGTTGATTTAAGATGATGAAAAGGCCCGACCCAGATAGATTAATATTGGGTCAGGGCCTTTTTATTTTGGGGTAATTAATAAGGTCAGGTCCTATTACTGAAGTCCTGTTACTGAAGAAATGTTTTGCTTAAGAAAAATGGCTATCGTGGGTGTTCATGAGCAATCTTGAAAAACGATGTCAATCGCTGTCGGCTGTGCTCCATGATGAACTATCGTTCTTTCTGTTTCCAAAAATCATTTTTATGAATGGCCTTTTCTTCGTCTTTTTAGTGGCAGCAGCTTCTTCAGCCGCGAGGAAATAATCAAAGTTTTGACCCATTGGTTTTTCTAGCGCTTCGATACGGGCTTCAAGCTTCTTAACGAGTTTGTGCATTTCTTCCATTTCACTTCTGTGCTGTAAAAGCTGATAAGATACAACATCGTCCGCTTTTGTTTTCAGGCCATTTTCAAGCCTGTTGACCCGTTCAAGCAGTTGATCATTCGGTTCGGAGTGTTTCTGGATGGTTGCTTTTCTAAGCTTCTTCTCTGAGATGCTGACCTTTTGGAGAATGATGCCCTCGTTCAGCTGATCTTGGATTTTTCTCAATAATGCAATGTCTTCATCCGAAAACTGGTAGTGGCCAAGCTGATTCCGTTCTACTTCCATGTTCAATTGGGTGACCCAGCGTTGAATCGTACTATGGGAAACATTCAGTAACCGGGCAACTGCACTTGTATTCATCGAGATTCCCCCTTTTGGTTGTTGAATTCGATAAGTATAAGGGAATTCCTTTACAGTTGACAAAACATGTATTCATTCGGCAAAGAAAGTGGAATTCCTACGTAATTTGCATGAGGGGCAATCCAAGGTGGAATTCCCTGTGGACAGCTTTTTGCAAATGGTAGCGTTGTTAGGAACTTTTAGAAGCATTTGTGATGGCATGGATGATGGTAATCAAGCTAAAAAGGGAAATGTGATGCAGATGTCGAATTTACCCTTAAAACATGAAAAAGGAGGACCAGTATGAACAGGATCAATATTATAACTTTAGGTGTCAGGGATATTGCTGAATCATTAAGGTTTTACCGGGACGGGTTGGGATTTCATACAACGGTTAAAGAGGACGAACCCGCAATCGTTTTTTTTAATAATGCCGGAACGAAACTTGCTTTGTATCCTTTAGAGGAGCTAGCAAAAGACATCAATGAGAAAGAACCGCCTAAGAAAAATGGTTTCCCGGGACTTACGCTTGCTTATAATGCCAAATCAATTGAAGAAGTGGATGATGTGATCAACAAAGCTGAAAAGGCCGGTGGAACAATCGAGAAATCACCCCAGGATGTTTTTTGGGGAGGGTACAGCGGATATTTTTCAGACCCCGATGGTTACTATTGGGAGGTAGCGTATTCGAAGGATTGGAGTTTTGATGAAAATGATATGCTGATTATAAAGTAACGCACACTACGGAAAGATTATCCCTTAGAAAAAAAGGGCTGTTGCCTTGCAACAGCCGATCATCATCATGCGCCTTACTGCGAAACTACATATTTAGCTAGTTCTTTACTTATTTGATTGCCCATCCGCTTCGATTGCTCAGTCGCTTCTTGTACACAGGCAATGAATGCTTCTTCCACCTGATGTGCTTGAAGTGCTTTCAGACCTGCTTCAGTCGTTCCGCCTGGTGAAGTTACTTCCTTTCTTAGTACGGCAGGCGTTTTAGGTGATTTCTGTAACATATCGGCCGCACCCATCAGTGTCTGGAGAATCAATTGCTTAGCGGTTTCGGAATCGAGACCTATTTTTTCTGCTGATTTTTCCAATGCCTCGACCAAGTAATAAATATAAGCCGGACCGCTGCCTGATAAGCCTGTTACCGCATCTAGCTGGGTTTCTTCGACAACTGCCACTGTACCTACCGTTTCAAAAAGGGTAATCGCCGTTTGTAATTGCGCTTCTTTCGTATGACAGTTAGCCGCAAGGGCCGTTGCTGATTTCCCTACAGCTGCCGATGTATTAGGCATGGCACGGACAATGGAGAACCGTTTGTTGGCGATACCTTCCAAGCTTGTTGTATGGACCCCGGCAACAACGGAAATGAACAGCATTTCTTCACGAATATATTCTTTTATTGATTGCATTGTTTCTAAAATATCTTTCGGTTTCACCGCTAGCACGACAAGGTTGGCATCCTGTACTAATAGCTGCAGCGATCTTGTGGCAGTTACACCATATTGGTTCTTTAAATAATCGAACCGATCATCATTTGATTTATTTGTTACAAAAATATTTGCCGGTTCAATTACCTGTTGGGTCACCAGCCCCGAAATGATTGCTTCTGCCATCGATCCAGCTCCGATAAATGCGATTTTCTTCATATTTCCCGCTCCTTTTTCTTTTAAAGTTTTCGGCCTTTTTTTAAAAAACAAAAAGACCCCTCATCCAATAAAGGACGAAAGGTCTAGCTTCCGTGGTACCACCTTTGTTCAACTTTCCCATAATAAATAAACAGAAAAGCTGCACTTGAATCCTCTAACGCGGGAATTACGTCAGGTTTTCCTGAAGGCTCATAAGGTAGGTTCAATAATGAGGGGGCGATGAAGCCTTTCAGCACATTCCGAGCTTCACTCTCTTTACGCCATCAATAATTTACTTGGCCTTAATCAAAGCCATGCCGTCTTTAATTACTTGTGATTATGAAGGATAAATTAGCACTCTGTCAATGATAATATATGCATGGACGAGAAAAAATAGACATGAATTATGTGAAAATAATGACAGTAATTAAAAATACATGTAAAATGGTAATTATACATGATAAGTATACTTAGAATTCTGTTTAGTGTATAAAAAGTTTTATATAAATATAATTTTCTAAGGTGGAAAAAGATTATGGCGAATTGGAATGGAGATATTGCAAAAATTACTTTGCCTACGCCGTTTGCAGTGGGCGATGTGAATGTTTATGTAGTTAAAGGGGATGCTTTAACGCTAATCGATACTGGAGTGAAAACAAAACGATCAAAAGAAGCCTTGACTAATGGGCTTGGGGATTTGGGTCTGAAACTGACTGATATCGAACAAATCATTTTAACTCATCATCATCCTGATCATGCTGGTGGACTCGATTTCTTTGAAAAAGAGATCCCGGTTTATGGACACAAAAACAATCAGCGCTGGCTGACCATCAGTGATGAATTCCTAGAAACCCATAATCGTTTTTTCCTTGATTATGCCGCAAAGTTCGGAGTGGCAGAAGAGCTGAAAAATAAACTGATCCACAATCGCGACGAAATCAGTTTCCTTAGTGAACGGAAGCTGCATGGATATTTGGCTGAGGGAGATGAGCTCCCTGGTCTTCCAGGCTGGAAAGTGATCGAGACTCCAGGGCATGCGCAAAGCCATTTATCCTTTTACCGCGAAAGTGACGGGGTCATGATCGTTGGCGATCATTTGCTTGCCAAGATTTCACCTAATCCATTAATGGAACCACCTTTACTTCCCGGAGGCATGAGGCCTCGTCCGTTACTGCAGTATAATGCATCACTTCAGAAATTATTGGATTTTTCCATATCCACCGTTTACTCCGGACATGGATCTGAAGTGGATGGTGATGCGGTTGCCGACTTGATTCACTATAGATTCGAGCGGCAGCATAACCGTGCCATGCAGGTGAAAAGCATGCTTCAAGATAAGCCTTTATCGGTCTTTGAAGTATGTCAGCAGTTGTTTCCGAAAGTATACCTTCAGGAAGTGGGCCTGACACTTTCGGAAACGGTCGGTCAGCTGGACTATTTAGAAGACTTGGGTGAAGTCGAAACAGAAATTCAATCAGGGGTCATTCTGTATTCAATCGCTTAATGTTCGCAAGGAGGCTCACTTTTTTGAATAAGTTGCAAGGCAAAGTCATTGTTATTACTGGAGCTTCCGGAGGGATTGGCAAGGAAGTTGCCATTCAAAGTGCAAAGCAGGGGGGGCGTCTCGTCCTCTTGGCCAGAAGTATGGATAAATTACTACAGCTAAGGAATGAATTGATCGCCCGATATGGAATTGATGCATATGTCTATAAGCTTGACGTGGCAGACACTGATCAGGTGGCAAATGTATTTAATGACATCCATGCGCAAATAGGTGAAGTGGATGTTTTGGTCAACAATGCCGGTTTCGGCACGTTTAAAGAAGCGCAGGATACGGAATTAAATGAAACGAAAGCAATGTTTGCTGTCAACGTCATTGGATTGATGGCCTGCACAAAGCTGGTTCTTCCGTATATGAAGCAGAGAAAATCGGGGCATATCATCAATATCGCTTCACAGGCCGGTAAAATCGCCACTCCTAAATCAACATTGTACTCATCGACTAAGTTCGCGGTTCTTGGCTATTCAAACGCACTTCGGCTTGAGCTGATGGAAGATCATGTTTTTGTGACCACCGTCAATCCTGGCCCCATAGAAACGAATTTCTTTAACATTGCCGATGAATCAGGTACATATTTAAAAAATGTTGAAAAATTCATGCTTAAGCCTGGAGATGTCGCTGCTAAAATCGTAGCGGCGATGCTGACCAATAAGAGGGAAATCAATCTCCCTGGCTGGATGAATTTTGCTGGGAAATGGTATAACATGTTTCCAAAAATCACCGAAACATTAGGAAAAAAAGCATTTTTTAAAAAGTAAGCAACTTTCGATGTCGGACAAGGCGAAAGATGGTCTAATATAATAGGCAAAAGGGGAATGTCGATGACATTCCCCTTTTTTGAAATAACCGAAGTTTTCATATGAATTGGTAACTATTTCATGCGGGATCCGTCTATTTCTAGTAGGAGGGATTTGTATGAAGAGGATTGTAAACCTTTATATATCCATATTCGTTGCCTTTATTCTGGGTAGCTGTCAATCCCCTGATTGGAACAGGGATGATGCCGTCGGTAAGGGGGAAGAAGGTTTCATTACGGATCTTGACGATAAAAGGATTTTGATTAAAAGGACGTATTATAAGGTGACCACTGATACATCCATTCAAGATCAACATGGTAACGCTCTCGATTATTCCGACCTGGAAATCGGGATGAAAGTGAAACCATGGCACCGGGGCGGGGTGAAGAAATCATTTCCTGGGAAAGCGGAAGCGGAACTGATTCTTGTTTTGACGGATGTAAAAAGCTTGGCCGAACAAAGGGCGGTCACTGCTGCCCTCAATCATGTCAGTAAAGCGGAAAGTCAGCGATTCATGGTTCTCGAAGTCGTCCATTTACCGTCAGAGCATGTTTATAATATCGAAATGATGAACCGTTCCAACTTGGACGCTTCATTCATGGTGACAGTTGAGGATTTAACGGATGAAATATTATATATAAAATAAAACAACCGGGCTGAATCACTATGAATTCTGTCCGGTTGTTTTATGGGATTTTATAAAGTTTTCGCACCTAAATATTTTGGTTTCCAATAAGAATTATCCATATCCGTGATGGTTATTCCTTTAGAAGAAGTAGCACTGATGAATTGACCATTTCCGATATAGATACCAACATGGGATACCCCTGTTCTTCCAGAAGAAGTATCAAAGAATACAAGGTCACCCTTAGCTGGTGAAGATACTTTTAAACCTGTATTGGAATAAAGCAAGGATGTTGTACGCGGTAAGGTGATTCCTTGTGATTTCTGGAATACGTAATAGACGAAGCCTGAGCAGTCAAATCCAGTTGGTGTTGTTCCGCCCCATTTGTAGGGTTTGCCTATTAAGGTTTTTGCATAGCTGATCAAGCTTGTATTATTGACCTTATAAACACCAAGCTTATTAAATGTGTTACGGCCCGCAATTCCGTCGGCAGTCAGTCCTTTGGCTTTTTGGAATTTTTTTACTGCTGATACAGAATAGGTGCCGTAATATGTAGTCAGTGAACCTGAATATGTGAAATAACCTTTGGTTTTTAAAAGTTGTTGTAGTTGTTTGACATCACTATGTGTCATTCCGGGTCTGAGGGTTTGATCTCCAATATTTGCAAAGGCTTGCAGCGGGGTTAGCATCATGGCAGAAGCAACAGCAGCTGAAGCGATCCATTTCTTCATAATTTTCATTTCCTCTCTATCTATCTCTCTATATTCTTAACAATATTATCCTACAATACCATTATGACAATTAGACATAATTTTGGTTACAGTTTTATTACAAAAAATGAGTAGTAAGACTAAGTTTAAAATAGACGAAAGAATGTTGAAAAGGGTGAAAAAAATTAAAAAAACTAAGTATAAGGATCCATTAAAAATTATTCAAGATACGAATTGATTCTTTTTAAAAAAACTATTTGGGTATTCAGTTTAAATATGGTATTTTAACCATTTTTAGTATCTATTATATTTTTCAAGGAAATTACATTAAAAAGTAGAAATTTGTATGAAAACTTCCATTGAATAAGAACGTATATTCGGTTAAAGTTATGAATATAATAAAAGCGAACGTATATTCTTGTTAGGGTGAGAAGTGATGGATTATGGGACGATGCCGAAACAATCAATTATGTGTATCGATATGAAAAGTTTTTATGCAAGCTGTTCAGCGGTCATGCTTGGTCTGGACCCGCTTGATTGTTATCTGGCGGTGGTTGGTGATTTGAAGAGGACAGGGAGCATTGTGCTTGCGGCTTCTCCAAAGATGAAGAAGGAATTTGGCATCAAGACAGGTTCGCGGATGTTTGAGATCCCGAATGATCCGAGGATTGTCGTCGTTGAACCTAAAATGGCGACCTATTTAAGGGTTTCGACGGAAATCACCCGCTTGTTCAACCGTTATGTGCCCAAAGAAGCGATTCACGTATATAGTGTGGACGAAAGTTTTGTGAAAGTCGATGGTGCCGCTTCTTTATGGGGAGATGCCCGGATGATAGCTGAAAAGATAAAGGATGAAATCGAACGGGAATTACAGCTCCCCTGTGCCATTGGAATTGGACCGAACATGCTTATGGCAAAACTTTGCCTTGATTTGGAAGCCAAACATAATGGGATTGCAGAATGGAAGTATGAGGATGTGCCAAGCAAACTTTGGCCGATTTCCCCGCTTCGTGAAATGTGGGGGATCGGCAGGCGCGTAGAAAAAACCCTTCATGGAATGGGAATATTTACGGTTGGACAGCTTGCCAATTATGATCTTGAATTACTTGAAGCGAAGTTTGGAATTATGGGCAATCAGCTTTACCACCATGCTTGGGGAATAGATTTATCCGATATGGGGGCAGCGATCATCGAAGGGCAGGTAAGCTTCGGCAAAAGTCAAATCCTGCTGCGGGATTATAAGGAGGAGCATGAGGTAAAGCAGGTCATGCTGGAAATTTGCGAAGAAGTTGGAAGAAGGGCACGCACCCATCGCAAGGCAGGAAGGACGGTGAGCCTAAGCATTGGTTACAGCAAGGATGAGTTCGGCGGAGGTTTCCAACGTTCGCGTTCAATTAGCGAACCGACCAACATTACGATGGAGCTATATAAAGTTTGCCTGGAGCTTTTTCATGAGAACTATAAGCAAAAAACGGTTCGGAGCATAGAGGTCAGGCTCTCGAATATTGTGGATGATAACGAAATGCAGCTGACTTTATTCGATGCTTCGCGCTGGAAGAAGCGGGAATTGAGTTACACGGTTGATCGAATCCGCCATAAATATGGAGCCAAATCGTTATTGCGTGCCGTTTCGTATACAGAAGCAGGTACAGCCGTTTACCGAAGTAAGCTGCTTGGTGGTCATAAGGCGTAAGGTTGACTTTGAAGGGAGGGAAAAGAATGATACGTGATCGCGGCCGTATCAAATGGACATCGATGATGTTGCCGGAGCATGTGAAGATGCTTCGGGATTGGGTGGTGGAGGATGGCTATGAAACGAAGCGCATCCTGGATGAGCAGCAACTGGAAGAAATGAATGCGGTAATGGGGGAAGCGATGGAGGAAAGAAAGGATGTCACGATTGCTCATTATGAAGGAAACCGGTATCAGCTGTTAATCGGCAGGATCCATTATTATAATGAGCTCACCCAAAAGCTTCATATCGTCGATCGGTTTCAGCAGGCTCACTATATCAGGCTTTCCGATATCGCGGATGTAAGGATAATGGAATGATGAGCCGAAGGGCTGTTCCCAAGGGACAGCCTTTCAAAACGGCATCGTGATGAAAGGTATCACGGAGGAGTATGAGAATCGGCATTTGTTAGCACGGTCAATGAAGAAAGTGATTTTCGTGTCGGCTGACGCTTGCAAAGGAAGGCAGTTTCTTTAACAGAAGCGTATTTATCGTTTATAATGGGGGAAACATCGGGAGGCGTGCAATCATGTATATTGAATGGACGGAAACAGCGGCTGAGAAAATGGCCGATAAGGTACAGGGACAAGAAGGATATTTACAGTTGAAATATGATACTGATGGCTGTGGCTGCGTGGTAAGCGGTGTGACCGCGCTATGGTGGGTCAACGAACCTGAAGAAGGTACCGAAAAAGTGGAAACAAACGGGATTCCACTATATGTGGAGAAATCAAAAATGATTTTTCTTGATGAAGTCATGAAAATAGACTTTGTTCCGGAAGCGAACAGCTTTCAATTAAAAAGTCCGAATCAAATCTTGAATCCAAGGATGAGTTATTTTAATAAAATCTGACTAAAAAGCAAAGAGGGGATCTTGGATACCCTCTTTTTTCTTCTCAGACAAGTTTTAGAAACTGATCGATTTGATCTTCATATTCTTTTGGATTTTCATTATAAGATTGAGCGTGGGCCCCTTTTTTAGCGATGTAAAGCTGCTTTGGGCCCTCTTTTGCTGCATATAATTCCGCTGTCATGGAAGCGGGAATGAAACTGTCATTTTCACTATGGATGAAGAGCACCGGGTTTCGGATATTTTTTATATAATCGATTGGGGACACTTCGTTGGTCCAATATCCGTCACGGAGTTTGATGAACGTACGCCCAAGCGGAAACACGGTCCAGGAAGGAAATGGGACTTCATGCTTGAGCTGGTGTTTGATTTGATCCTCGAAATTTGAAAATGGACAGTCGGCAACGTAAAAATCAGCACCGTCTTCAAGCATTCCGGCATATAAAAGCAGGGTTACGGCCCCCATGGATTCACCATGAATGCCAATATGAAGGTCGGAACCTTTACGTCTTTTCAATTCATCGATTACGGCCTTCAGGTCGAATTTTTCATAATGTCCGTAACTGCTCGTCTTGCCACCGGAATCCCCATGCCGGCGGTGGTCATAAATGATTGCGTTGAAGCCCCGCTTAAGAAAAATATTCATGTACTTAATCGAATTGACTTTGTTTTCCGTCACACCATGAGAAATGATCACCCACTTATTGGTGTCATGCGGTTCGATAAACAAGCATTTCAAGGAATATCCGGATGGTGACGATACCCAAATTTCCGTTTTAGGCAGATTATCAAAATCCTCCCGGATCAGGCGTTTAGCCATGATTTCACGATTCTGGATAAAATCATCTTCCTTCTTTTTCATGTACATGATCCGATTGGAAAAATAAATGCCGACGCCGATGATATACGATAGGATTCCGGCGAGTGTAAACCACCATTTCTTCATGGAAGGTCCTCCTAGGTTTATTTTCTTTATTTTACCATGTGGGAAATGGGAAAACACTGTTTGAAAACCATGACGAGGAAAACGGCAGTCGTGATATAATAATTTCATAAATGGCCAGGAGGTTTTAAGGATGAAAAAGAAACAGCCGCGAAATCAAACTCAAAGCAAAAACCAAGATAAAGATTCATCTTCATTAAAACTTGGTGATATGATCAATCAAGATATCATGTCCCAGCTTCGTCAAAAGCAAAAGGAACTTAATGAGGCTGAACAAGAAAAAAGGGCAGCGGAAGAAGAAAAGAAACGCGAAGAAAGAAAGCGGCGGGAGAAGAATAAATCATTTGAAGAACTATTGGGTGAAAGCAATCTGAACTGGAAGAACTATAAATGAAGGACAGGGAGCAGTTTAAGTTTTAAGTGGGCTGGCTCCCTTTTTCTGTTCAGGAAGACCATTCCTTGCTGATATTCCTTTATTTTATAAAGTATAACGATTATATTAAAGATAAGTTCGATATGCTTTCATATCGTATGGACTACTATTAGCTGGTGATATGATGCAAAATAAAATAGAAAAAGTACTGGAAGACCAATTATGTTTCCTGCTTTATGCAAGTTCGCGGGAAATGACGAAGAAATATAAACCGCTGCTTGATAAACTTGAAGTGACATATCCTCAATATCTTGTCCTGCTTCTATTATGGGAACAGGATACACTTACAGTAAAAAAACTTGGGGAGCTCCTTGCCCTCGACTCAGGAACGCTTACTCCCATGTTGAAACGAATGGAGCAGAATGGCTTGATTGTCCGTGAACGTTCGACTGAAGATGAACGGTCTGTCATGATCAAGCTGACGGAAAAGGGACTTGGTTTACAGGAAGAGGCCTGCTTCATTCCCGATCGCATTTCGGCTATGTCGGGTGATGATAAGAAGGTGGTTGAGGATTTAAAAGCTTCACTGCTCCAACTATTGAAAACTTTACAGCAATTTTAGCAAAGAAAAGACGCTTGGGGTTCCCCAGCGTCTTTTTGTCGGATTTAATCTACATCTATTTCAAAAGTGACGTCCACATTGCCGTTGATTGCTTTTGAATAAGGACACATTTGATGTGCTTTATGAACAAGGGTTTCGAATGTCGCCTTATCGACCCCGGAACCCTTCACAGCCAAAGTTACAGCCAAGCTGTACTGATGCATCTCACCCATCAATAGGCTGACGCTTGCGGTAACCTTGGAATCGAAGGGAACGCGTTCAATTTTACCAACTGATTGCAAAGCACTATCAAAACATGCAGCATATCCAGCTGCAAAAAGCTGTTCCGGATTAGATGCTTCAGGCATCTGTTTAGCCCTTGGTGTTCCAGGCATCGCAATATCAACCGTGAAGTTGCCGTCAGCAGAAATTGCCGTTCCTTCTCTTCCGCCATCAACTGTTACAGACGTTGTAAATAATGTTTTTGTCATCATTTTTTCTCCCTTATCTTTTTATTTTTAATTGTGCACAACTGAATTGTATAATATTAATTTTGGGATGTCCAATGAAAAGTTTAAAACCGTTAAATGGGTTTGGAAAGGAATTAGAATGATCGGAAACTTGAAAGCTGTACAGAAGAGAGTATGGCGAAAAAAAACGTTGGAACGGAAAAAGGCTGCCTATCACGTTGTTAAACGGAGATAGTGCAGCCTAATTTATTTGAAACATTTAGTTTAGTTCCATTCTTTTTAATCCCGGTGACTTTCATATTTGTTCGCTTTGGTCAACTGCTTTAAGATATCCAACTCGATTTTGGACAGTGAAGGACTGTTAGCGGCCTGGCAGTTCTCACGGAGCTGCTGTACTGAGCTTGCTCCTGGTACAACGGTAGCGACGCTTGGATGGGACAATACATATTGAAGTGCCGTTTCATTTAACTTCCTATCGGAAAGTTTGTCCTTTATTTCCGGAAGCAAATCTTTAAGTTCGTGATAGCTATAGTCAAGATATCCATCCTCATTTGCCTTTTCAAGCATTTTTTCACTGAGCAGCCCTTTGGCAAGGGGGCCACGGGCAATAATGCTGATCTGTTTGTTGGCCAAAAGGGACATCCACTCTTCTGGGCGGCGGTCGAGTAGATTAAACTGCATCATCACGGAATCAAGCTTAGACTTTTCCGAGAATTCCTTGATCACATTCGGACGAATCGAGGAAATTCCATAATATCGGATATAGCCTTCTTTTTTCAAATCTTCAAATGCTTCTATCGTTTCTCCGATATTGTCTGAAATGGTGCCGCCATGTAACTGATAAAGATCAATATAGTCAGTTCCCAATCTCTTTATGCTATCTTTTACTGCCGTTTTAATATATTCGCCAGATGGATCCCAGCTCCAGGAATCTTTGTTTTCATTCCAGCGGTTTCCGACCTTGGTGGCTATGTATACCTTATCGCGGACCGATTTTAAATTCTTTCCGACGATTTCTTCATTCATGCCGAAATCATATAAGTCAGCAGTATCAAAATAATTGATTCCTTCATCTAAAGCGGCCTGTATGATTTCGGATGCCTGATTTTCAACAGTCCCCAATGACATGCATCCGAGCCCGATTTCAGAAACTAGCAAGTCTGAATTTCCTAGTCTGCGTTTTTTCATGTTATCCACTCCCTTACATTTCATTGTAAAGGAGAAATCCATTTCACTCAAAGAATTCACTTGATCCGTTTTAAAGGAGTGGGCGGCACCTGATCGTGTATGTCGGCTATCCAATCATTGATATAGACATATTGATTTTGCAATTGTTTTAGTTTTTGAAGGATTTCCCAACTCTTTCCGGATAAAGTAACGCTTTTTTCCAGTACGTAAACTTTCATTAAAATCGCCCTCCATCTCTATTATGGTAAAATGTATGAGGAATCATGCTGCAATTAGAACAGAGGAGTGGTCAGGATGAAAAAATTTGAAGAAAAAACGCTGTCTTCGGAAAAAATCTTCACAGGAAAGGTAATCAGCCTGCAAGTGGATGATGTAGAGCTTCCTGATGGGAAAACGGGTAAACGTGAAATAATCAAGCATCCGGGAGCGGTTGCCATCATAGCTCTCACGGCAGAAAATAAAATCATCATGGTTGAACAGTACCGTAAAGCGCTGGAGAGAAGCTTGGTGGAAATTCCTGCAGGAAAGCTGGAAAAAGGCGAAGAACCGGTTCTGTCGGCTAAACGGGAGCTGGAAGAGGAGACAGGTTATGAATGTGAAAAAATGGAGCACATCATATCCTTCTATACATCGCCAGGTTTCGCCGATGAATTGGTCCACCTATATGTGGCCCACAATTTGAAAAAGAAAGAAAATGCAGCCCCGCTGGATGAAGATGAATTCGTCGAGATGATTGAACTCACGCTGGAGGAAGCTCAAACTTATATGGATGAAGGGAAGATCAAAGATGCCAAAACGGCATATGCAGTTCAGTATCTACAGTTGAAAAAGGCGATGAAATCGTAAATGAAAGAGTTTTACGCTGACCTGCATATCCATATAGGCAGAACGAGAAGCGGAAGTGCCGTGAAAATAACAGGTGCTAAAACGTTAACCTTCAGCAATGTGCTGCAAGTGGCAAGTGAAAGGAAGGGCCTTGATCTAATCGGGATAATCGATTGCCATTCTCCTGAAATTATCGAAGAAATCGAAGCGGGGATGCTGGACGGCGAAATCACGGAGAAGATTGAAGGCGGACTTCAATACAAGAATACAACCATCATTCCAGGCTCGGAGATTGAAATTTATGATCAGAATTGTAATGGACCGATCCATGTCCTCGCTTATTTTCCCACTATAAAAGCGATGAAGGAATTCTCCTCATGGATGAGCGGACATGTTAAAAATATTACCTTGAGCTCCCAAAGGATTTATTGTGATGGAAGAACACTGCAAAAGATCGTGAAATCACTGGGCGGCCTGTTTATCCCGGCACATGTTTTCACCCCATTTAAAAGCTTATATGGAAAAGGGGTGCGATCCAGTCTTACAGAAGTATTCGATCCGGAGCTAATTGATGCCATCGAACTTGGTTTAAGTTCTGATACAGAAATGGTCAAGGATATCGAGGAGTTGGACTCCTATGTATTCGTAACAAATTCCGATGCGCATTCGCTTGGGAAAATCGCTCGGGAATATCAAAAAGTCCTGCTTGAGGAACCAAGTTTCAATGAGCTGGCAAAAGCCCTTAAAGAAAAAGGGAATCGTAAGGTGACCGTTAATTATGGATTGAACCCCTTATTGGGAAAGTATCATCAAACTGTATGTTCAGGGTGCTTACACCAGGTATTGAGGGATAGTGAACAATGTCCCGAATGCGGTAATAAATCCATTATAAAAGGGGTATCGTCCAGGATTGAAGAGCTCTCCATTTCCGGGACGGACGGAAGAAATGGCAGGGAAAGGCCGCCGTATATCCACCAAGTACCACTTGATTTCATCCCGGGACTCGGTCCTAAATCCATGGAAAAACTGCTGGTGGCATTTGGAACAGAGATGAATATCCTACATGAAGTTACGCTTGAACAGCTCAAGGAAATCGTTCCTGAAAAATTGGCGGGCTATATCGATTCTGCCAGAAAAGGGACGCTATCTTTTGAAGTGGGGGGCGGAGGAAAGTACGGAAAGGTCAAAAAGGAATTAACCTGAAAAAAGTCCTGACAGATGGAGATCTGTCAGGGCTTTTTTAGTTAGTTGTTTTTGCATAAATGGAGGTGTCCCGCACTTCCTTGCCATCTGCACTAAGAAAGTCATTACGCAAAATTCCTTCAAGGGTATACCCCAGCTTTTCGGGAATCCGTTTGCTGGCGATATTATTAGGATCACAGCGGATCTCGACCCGCTTTGCTCCATAATGGTAAAAGGCGAATTTGGTTAACTTTTCTACCGCCTCCGTTATGTAGCCTTGTTTACTGTATCTCGTATCAATCCAATAGCCAATTTCGAATTTGGGAATATCCCAGTTAATTCGGTGCAGACCGGTGGAGCCGATGAATTGATCGTCTTCTTTCCTATAAATATGGAGTCTGATATCCTCTTTTAAAATGAAATCCGAAAAGGACTTAAGGACATTCTGTTCAGAAGTTTCCAAAGAAACATCTTGATGGGCAAACGGCAGCCATTGTTTCAATTCAGGTTTGGAATGGACAATGGCCTCGTGAACGTCCAGGCCATCGCCAGGCTGACAGGGCCTTAGATATAATCGTGGGGTTTCAATTTTTTCGGGGAAATCCATTAATATAGCTTTCATATCCTGCCTCCATATCGTTAGTATGGAAAATTATAACATGAATTGAGCTCAAGGTGTTCGGCTGAGGGAGAAAGTTTTCTTAGCATAAATGAGAGAGTGAAAACATAGATTCTAGTAAGCGGAGTTGGGAGGATGAAAGATGAAAAAAAAATCTGTCGTACAAAATGCCGTAATGAAACATATTAACGAACATTCCTCATTATATGTCTTTATCACTGTGCTTTTTTTGATGGGTGTCATTTTTGGAGCAATATTGGTGAATAGTTTGAGCTTTACCCAAAAGGAAGACTTGTTCTATTATTTGTCGCAATTTTTCGGACAAGTATCCAAAGGTGAATTTGCCTCTTCGCATGATATGTTCAGCCAAAGTATTATGCATAATATAAAATATATCGGGGTCATCTGGATTCTCGGAATATCGGTCATCGGTTTGCCAGTCATCCTGGTTTTGTTATTTATAAAAGGGATGGTTGTTGGATTCACAGTCGGCTTTTTAGTCAATCAAATGGGATGGAGCGGTTTTTTATTATCGTTTGTCGCTATTTTGCCCCAAAACATATTCATCGTCCCGATATTCATCGTGATAACCGTGCTTGCCGTCTCGCTATCAATGAAAATGATCAGCCGGATTTTCCTAAAGCAGGTTCGTGAACCGCTGAAGCCGATAATTTCACGGTATATTTTCTCATTGATCTTGTCGGGAATATTTTTGATTACAGCTGCTGCATTTGAAGCGTACCTATCCCCTTCTTTAATGAAAAATGTCGTAAGTTTATTGGGTCATTGATTGAAATTTGCCGTTCCCGCAAATTTTTTTATCATTAACAAGAAATCTATTTTGACAGTTTTCCCTCTTTTGATATAATGGATAGGATAGCGGCGCGGGAGGGAATATTAGGTATGGAAATAGAAAACAGAATTGATAGGATAAAAAAGCAGTTACACTCGTCCAGCTACAAATTAACGCCTCAGCGAGAAGCGACCGTCCGCGTTTTACTTGAGCATGAAGAGGATCATTTAAGCGCAGAAGACGTTTACCTCCTTGTCAAAGAAAAGTCGCCGGAAATTGGATTGGCAACAGTTTACCGTACACTAGAGTTGCTGACTGAATTGAAGATAGTAGATAAAATTAACTTTGGAGACGGGGTTTCCCGTTATGATTTAAGACAAGAAGGAGCTGCGCATTTCCATCATCATCTTGTTTGTGTGGAATGTGGTGCGGTAGATGAGATTCAGGAAGACCTACTTGAAGACGTAGAAGACATTGTGGAACGCGACTGGAACTTCAAGATAAAAGACCATAGATTAACCTTTCATGGCATTTGTCATCGATGTCATGACAAAGAAGAAAATAAAGGTGAATGAAGTCGGACCTTTTCCATTTAATGGAGAAGGTTTTCTGCATTTTTAAAACCTATTTTCTCAAGTAAGAGTTGTTTTTGTTTTCTCCTTTCCGAAACACGTATAAAACTTGTCCTGTTGGGCATAGATTGATACAAAGGATCGAATGGGAGGGGAAAGATGATGAAAACATCATTATCGCTTGTTTTGCATACGGCTAAAGTGATGATTCTCTTTGTTAGCTTCACTGTTCTTTTTTATATAGGAATGGTATGGTTAAATCAGGAATATCAAGATTATCATCGTTATGATGAACCGAAAGGCATGGCTGTAAAAGTATCGAAGGCAGTAGATACGGGTGATGATGCATGGCTTGAACGCTTAATGTTGTTTTATTTAAACGGGGAGTAATGAATATGGAGAATCAAATTAGGGATTTCATTCATTTTTTAACCATTGAAAAAGGGCTTGCCAAGAATACGCTCGTTTCGTATGAGCGTGACTTAAGATCATATTGGAGCTTTCTGAAAGAAGCTGAAGCCATCGAAGATTGGAATGATTCACGGCGGGTCAACATCCTGCATTTTCTCGTGCATTTGAAGGATCAAGGGAAATCATCGAAGACGGTGGCGCGTCATATAGCCTCCATTCGGTCTTTTCATCAATTTCTTCTAAGGGAAAAAGTAACCGATCAGGATCCGTCCATACATATAGAAACGCCAAAACCAGAACGAAGTCTTCCAAAGGTATTAAGCATGGAAGAGGTTGAAGCACTATTGGAAGCCCCAAAGAAAATGGATGAATTCGGCTTACGCGATAAGGCGATGCTAGAACTGATGTATGCGACGGGTATGCGTGTCAGTGAGTTGATATCCATGGATGTAAGTGATGTCCATGCATCCATGGGTTTTGTCCGTTGTGTAGGGAAAGGAAATAAAGAGAGAATCATTCCGATTGGCCAAACTGCATTGGGTGCGATTGAACATTATATGGAAAGTTCCCGAGGAAAAATGGCCAGCCCTAAGCACAGGACAGATTCACTTTTTTTGAATCATCATGGAAACAGGCTGACAAGGCAGGGATTTTGGAAAATTCTAAAAAAACTTGTAAAATCGGCACAAATTGAAAAAGAAATTACACCGCATACACTAAGACATTCTTTCGCGACACATCTATTGATGAACGGGGCTGATTTACGTGCCGTCCAAGAAATGCTTGGTCATGCGGATATTTCGACAACTCAAATTTATACACATATTACGAACGTACGGATCAAGGATGTATATTCAAAATTCCATCCGCGCGCTTAAAAGAATAGTAGAATGATAGAAAGGTTGTGAATTTAACTGCGAAGCGGTTGAAGGAGCAGCCTTTTTATTTCAGTAAGGCTACTGATGATTCTAAAGCATGCTCTAGTGTCAGTTTGTTTATTCCGAAATATATTATTTGTCTCCATCATGGTAATCGTTTACAATGTAGAGAGGTCAGACTTCTGACGTTCTCGCAGTTTCATTTAAAATGAAGAGTAAATGAGCAGAATAAGGGTATTATAGAGAGTATAAAAAGTGATTTACTATTTTAGGAGGAATGACTTATGAAAGGGAATTCAGCATTTAATCGAATATTTGTAATAGTTATGGATTCAGTTGGAATTGGTGAAGCACCTGATGCAGATTTATTCGGTGATAAAGGGGCGGATACACTCGGCCATATCGCAGAAAGAATGAATGGATTGAACATGCCGACTCTCGCAAAATTGGGTTTAGGCAATATCCGTGAAATCAAGGGGATTGAAAAAGCTCAGCAACCTCTCGCATACTATACGAAAATGAAGGAAGCCTCTACAGGAAAAGATACGATGACTGGACATTGGGAAATCATGGGTTTGAACATATCGACTCCATTCCGTGTATTTCCGGATGGTTTCCCGGAATTATTAGTCAATGAACTCGAGGCGAAGATGGGTCGGGGAATTATTGGGAACGTCCCTGCAAGCGGCACGGAAATCATTGAGAGGCTCGGCGAGGAACATATGAAAACGGGTGCGCTGATCGTATATACATCAGCAGATTCCGTATTACAGATTGCTGCACATGAAGACATCGTCCCGATAGACGAATTGTACAAGATTTGTGAAATTGCCCGTGAAGTGACAATGGCTGATGAGTTCAAGGTTGGACGCGTGATTGCCAGACCTTTCACAGGTGAACCAGGAAACTTCAAAAGAACGCCTAATCGTCATGATTATGCATTGAAGCCTTTCAATCGGACAGTAATGGATGAATTGAAAGATTCTGGATATGACGTGCTCGCAATCGGGAAGATCTCGGATATCTTTGATGGGGAAGGCGTCACTGAATCATTAAGGACCGTATCCAATATGGATGGAATGGATAAATTAATCCAAACGGTGGAACAGGATTTTAAAGGGTTAAGTTTCCTTAATCTAGTCGACTTCGATGCTTTATACGGTCACCGCCGCGATCCAGAGGGATACGGAAAGGCATTGGAAGAATTCGATGCTAGGATGCCGGAAGTCCTTGATAAACTGAAAGAGGATGATTTATTGATCATCACTGCCGATCACGGGAATGATCCGGTCCATGAAGGAACCGATCATACACGTGAATTTGTACCTTTATTAGTCTATTCCAAACGATTTACAGAAGGTGCCGAACTCCCGATAAGAGATACATTTGCTGATATCGGGGCGACGGTCGCTGCTAACTTTGATGTGAAAATGCCTGCCTACGGGAAAAATATATTGGGCGATCTAAATTTAGGGGAGATTAAATAGATGTTTAATAAAATAGAAACTGCTGCGTCATTCATAAAAAGTAAAATTGAAGGCTCTCCGGAGATAGGCCTGATTCTTGGTTCCGGACTTGGAGTATTGGCAGATGAAATTGAAAATCCCATTACGATTCCATACCACGAAATCCCGGAATTCCCGGTATCGACTGTTGAAGGACACGCTGGACAGCTTGTCATTGGACAATTAAGTGGCAAAAAAGTTGTAGCCATGCAAGGGCGTTTCCACTTTTATGAGGGTTACTCCATGGAGAAGGTCACTTTTCCTGTACGTGTAATGAAACTTCTTGGTGTTAAGCAGTTAATTGTAACGAATGCTGCCGGAAGCGTTAATGAAAGCTATGAACCAGGTGACTTGATGCTCATTACGGATCATATTAATTTAATGGGGGCAAACCCATTGATTGGTCCTAATGAAGAGCGTTTCGGTCCTAGATTCCCTGATATGTCGGAAGCTTATAATAAAGACCTTCGGTCACAAGCGAAAAAAATAGCAGCTTCACTAGGATTGGATATTAAAGAAGGTGTCTATATCGGGAATACAGGACCGACCTATGAGACACCTGCAGAAGTGAGAATGGCACGGATCCTTGGCGGGGATGCAGTTGGTATGTCGACAGTTCCGGAAGTTATCGTAGCAAGGCATAGCGATATGAAAGTACTCGGAATCTCATGCCTTACAAATATGGCCGCAGGCATTCTGGATCAGCCTTTGTCGCATGAAGAGGTAATTGAAACGACGGAAAAAGTGAAAAGCAGCTTTCTGGAATTTGTTAAGCACATCGTTAAAGACATATAAAACGGACCAAAAAATACAAGTACACCTAAAGAGAAGCGGTGTCCTTAAAAAAGTGGGGATTCTAATATGAGAATGGTAGATTTAATCGAGAAAAAGCGTGATGGAAATGCTCTTACTACAGAAGAAATACAGTTCATCATCAAAGGGTTTACCGACGGATCGATTCCGGATTACCAAATGAGCGCTTGGTCAATGGCTGTTTACTTCAAAGGCATGAATGAGCAGGAACGTGCTGATTTAACCATGGCAATGGTCGAATCAGGAGATCAAATTGATTTATCGATGATTGAAGGAATTAAGGTCGATAAACATTCAACAGGCGGTGTTGGTGATACGACAACATTAGTGCTTGGGCCATTGGTTGCTGCTGTAGGTGTTCCAGTGGCAAAGATGTCAGGACGCGGTCTTGGCCATACAGGCGGAACGATCGATAAGTTGGAGTCTGTAAAGGGATTTCATGTCGAAATAGAAAACGACGAGTTCATACGACTTGTTAATAAAAATAAGATAGCTGTCATTGGACAAAGTGGTAACCTGACTCCAGCCGACAAAAAGCTATATGCATTGCGTGATGTTACGGCTACCGTTAACAGTATCGGTTTGATTGCTGGCTCGATCATGAGTAAGAAAATCGCAGCTGGTGCTGATGCAATCGTACTTGATGTTAAAACGGGAGCGGGCGCTTTCATGAAAACGCTTGAAGATTCCGAAGAGTTGGCGCATGCAATGGTTAGCATCGGAAACAATGTAGGGCGAAATACGATGGCTGTCATTTCCGATATGAGCCAACCGTTGGGTTACGCAATCGGAAATGCTTTAGAAGTGAAGGAAGCCATCGATACACTTAAAGGAGAAGGACCGGAAGATTTAACGGAACTTTCTTTAACACTAGGAAGCCATATGGTATACCTTGCCAAAAAGGCAAGTTCTCTGAAGGAAGCAAGAACCTTGCTGGAAAATGCGATTAAGGATGGTTCTGCACTTAACTCATTCAAGGTTTTCCTAGAAGCGCAGGGAGGCGATGGTTCGGTTGTGGATCAGCCTGAAAAACTGCCGCAGGCTGCCCATACTTTCGAGCTGGAAGCGAAAGAGGACGGATATGTATCGGAGATCATCGCTGATGAAGTTGGAACGGCAGCCATGCTGTTAGGTGCCGGGCGGGCGACTAAGGAATCAGAGATTGATTTGGCAGTCGGACTGGTACTTCGTAAAAAAATAGGGGAAACCGTGGCAAAAGGTGAATCCCTTGTGACGATTTACAGCAACTTTGAAGATGTTTCAAAGGTAAAAGAAAAATTGTATGAAAGCATTGCGATTTCAAAAGAGAAAGTAGAAAAACCTACATTGATCTATAAAGAGATCATGGAATAAATATTTTCCAAAAAAGGCCGCGCTTTTGCGTGGCCTTTTTACGTTTATTTCATTGAATGTTTAAAAGAGGATGCCCATGCGCATCCTCTTTTAATTTGGTTCACTTCGTTACCCTATATCCAGTATATGTTCAAAATTCATCTTTATTTGTATAAAAATGGGTTTAATGGAAAAAATAAATCCTATAAAGATTGGAGGGTATGGAGATGAAGCGGATTCTTTCTCTATTTTTAACCGTATTGGTAGCAATGGGTTTTAGCGTCCCACATACAAAAGCAGCTGAGGAAAAAGGAGTCGAATTGGCGGCAAATGCTAAATCGGCTATTTTGATTGAACGGGATACAGGTACTGTTCTCTATGATAAAAATGCAGACGTTCGTCTTTCGCCGGCAAGCATGACGAAAATCATGACAATGCTGCTGATCATGGAAGCGATCGATAAAGGCGAACTTAGCATGAAGGAGAAAATCAGGACTAGTGAGTATGCAGCATCAATGGGCGGTTCCCAGATCTTCCTCGAGCCAGGTGAAGAAATGACCACAGAACAAATGCTCAAGGGCATCTCGATTGGTTCGGCGAATGATGCATCGGTGGCGATGGCAGAACGTCTAGCTGGATCGGAAGAAGAGTTTGTTAGGAAAATGAACAAAAAGGCGAAAGACCTCGGGTTGAAAAATACAAAGTTCCAAAACGCAACAGGCCTTCCTGTTAAAGATCATTACAGTTCGGCACATGATATGTCGATCATGGCGAAGGAATTATTGAAATACGATACGATTACAAGGTTCACGGGTACATATGAAGATTATCTCCGTGAAAATACCGAAAAGAAATTCTGGCTAGTCAACACGAACAGATTAGTGAAATTTTACCCTGGGGTCGATGGACTGAAGACAGGATTCACAAATGAAGCGAAGTATTGTTTGACAGCGACCGCAAAAAAAGGGAATATGCGTGTCATTGCCGTCGTTTTCGGAGCCGTTTCTCCTAAGGAACGAAATGCTCAGGTCACAAAGATGTTAGATTATGCATTTTCACAATATATCACATACCCGATTTATAAACGCGGCGAGGTGTTAGGTGAAGCAAAGGTAAGTAAAGGCGACAAGAAATCGGTGGTGGGTGTGACAAGTGAACCTATTTCAGTTTTGACAGCCAAAAATGGAACGGCAAAGGACTTTACAAAAAAAATCACGCTTGATAAAGATTTGGATGCCCCGATTAAAAAAGGTGATGAAATTGGTACGCTTGAATTGAAGAAAAACGGCAAGGTGTATGTCGAATCTCCGATTGTTGCGAAGGAAACTGTTGAAAATGCCAGCTGGTGGCAATTGTATAAACGGGCTTTCGGCATGTTTACCCAAGCGAAATAGAATAAATTGTCGCAATGCCTGTTAATCGTACTAATTTAGGCGAAACTCCACTAGTTTTGCTAGTAAGGAGGAATCGGCAGGTGAAAAAGAGAATTTGACTCTTTATAAGACAGTGAAGGAGGCTGTATATAATGAGTCTTACGATTAATATGGAGGCGAAAAATCGCGTATTGTGCATTCGTCTCAAAGGTGATTTAGATCATCATACAGCAGAAAAATTGAAAAACCAGGCAGAGGCAGCCATTCAAAAGCATAATATCAAACATATCATCCTTAACATGGAAGAATTGGATTTTATGGACAGTTCAGGGCTTGGAGTTATTTTAGGGCGCTATAAGCAGGTGAATAAAAAGCAAGGTGAAATGGTGGTATGTGCAATTTCTCCGGCAGTAAAGCGGTTATTTGAGATGTCAGGGTTGTTTAAAATTGTTAAAATGGAACTATCCGAAAAAAACGCTTTGCAAAGACTGGGGGTTGCCTAAAATGAAAAATAAAATGGAAACGAAATTTTCTGCACTTAGCCAAAATGAATCTTTTGCCAGGGTAACTGTTGCGGCTTTCATTGCCCAATTGGACCCGACGATGGATGAATTGACAGAGATCAAGACTGTCGTGTCAGAAGCCGTTACGAATTCGATTATCCATGGGTATGAGAGTGACCCGGAAGGTTGGGTATACATTTCAGTGATCATCGAAGGCGATACTGTGGAATTGACCATCCGGGATGAGGGACTGGGCATTGAAGACGTCGAGGAGGCTAAACAGCCGTTATTTACGACAAAACCCGAACTTGAACGTTCCGGAATGGGATTCACCATCATGGAAAACTTCATGGATGAAATCAATATAATTTCCCATAAGGGCGAAGGCACGATCATTCGATTAAAAAAGCACTTAACTACAAGCAGAGCTTTGTGCAATTAAGGGAGACTTGCATATGGATGTGGAGGTTAAAAACGAGAAGGGCAAGAAAGGCCAGCCCCATTTAAAAGATGAGGAATTGCGGAATTTAATCCAACGCAGCCAGAGCGGTGACCAAGATGCGAGAAATCTGATTGTCAACAGCAATCTGAGGCTTGTATGGTCAGTAGTGCAAAGATTCCTCAATCGAGGTTACGAACCGGATGACCTTTATCAAATAGGCTGTATTGGTCTGTTAAAGTCCGTGGATAAATTTGACTTATCGTTTGAAGTGAAATTCTCAACGTATGCTGTGCCTATGATCATTGGTGAAATCCAACGTTTTATCCGTGATGACGGAACGGTTAAAGTAAGCCGGTCATTAAAGGAAATGGCGAATAAAATTCGCAGGGCCAAAGAGGAGCTTTCAAAGACGTATGGCCGAGTTCCGACTGTCAATGAATTGGCGGAACATCTAGAGCTGTCGCCAGAGGAAATCATCATGGCCCAAGAAGCTAGCAGGAGCCCTTCATCCATCCATGAAACGGTTTACGAAAATGATGGAGATCCGATTACTCTTCTTGACCAGATTGCCGACAATAATGAAACCTCCTGGTTCGATCAAATTGCTTTGAAAGAAGCCATACAAGAATTGAATGAACGTGAAAGGCTGATTGTTTTCCTGAGGTATTATAAAGATCAGACGCAATCGGAAGTGGCGGCAAGGCTTGGCATCTCCCAAGTCCAGGTGTCAAGGCTGGAAAAGAAGATTCTTCAGCAAATGAAAAACCACATGAATCAATGATTCATGTGGTTTTTCATTGAGCTTGAAAATAAATGATTGATTTTAGGAAAAAGTAAAAGTGGTTCTTATCAAGTAGAATGAAAATATGAGCGGGGTCGAATTTTTTAGTTGAATTTAGGATTAAAAACGAATATTATAGTAAAGGTCGCGTTTTTCATTCGTTTTTTTAGCTTTCTTTTAATCAATATTGATTAGGAAAAACGTTGATGCAGTACAATATTAGGACACCTTGTCTTTTCGTGCAAACGGTTGTCGGTGTTTCCTTTAGATCTGGAGGTCTAAAATATGTTTATGGAAAAGTTTTTCTCCCTGAAAGAAAATGGGACGGATGTCCGTACAGAAGTCATGGCGGGTGTTACGACATTTTTAACTATGGTTTATATCCTAATCGTGAATCCGGCTTTATTGTCTTCAATCGGAATACCATTTGAGCAAGTTTTCATGGCAACGGTCATATCAGCGGTGATCGGTACCCTTATCATGGGACTCGTTGCAAAATACCCGATTGCGATAGCACCAGGGATGGGTTTGAATGCGTATTTTGCCAGCGTAGTGGGTGCTCAGGGTCTTTCATACCAGACCGTATTCGGTACGGTTTTCATTGCTGGTTTGCTATTTCTGCTAATTAGCGTGACAAGCTTGCGTAAAATGATAATTGATGCGATTCCTAATTCATTAAAATATGGCATCACATCAGGAATTGGTTTATTCATTGCGTTTATCGGATTAAAAAATGCAGGAATCGTAGTTCCTAATGAATCAACTATGGTGACTCTTGGCGATTTGCATCAGCCTGGAACCGTTTTAGCATTAGCAGGCTTATTCATTACCTTGATTTTTATGGCCCGTAATATTAAAGGGGCAATTTTCATTGGTATGATCGTTACGGCAATCATTGGCTACTTTATCGGTTTGCTCAACTTCGATGGGGTCTTATCTGTACCTCCAACACCGGTATTTTTTGATATCGATATTGCCGGGGTCTTCACGAATTCTTTATATTCTATTGTTTTCGCCTTTTTACTTGTGACGATTTTTGATACGACAGGAACCTTGATTGGCGTGACGGAACAGGCAGGACTAACGAAGGATGGGAAAATCCCCCGAGCCAAGAAAGCCTTTTTAGGTGATGCGATTGCGACAACAGTCGGCTCGATGTTTGGTACAAGCCCTTCGACTGCCTATGTTGAATCAAGTACGGGAGTGGCCGCTGGCGGACGTACGGGATTAACCTCTACAGTCGTGGCAATCTTGTTTGCTGCATCGATTTTCTTTTCTCCATTGATATCGGCAATTTCTTCAGTTCAAGCAATCACAGCTCCTGTTTTGATCATCGTGGGATGTTTCATGATGGAAGGGCTGGCTAAAGTCAATTGGAAAATTTTCGATGAGGCATTTCCTGCATTTGCGATTATTTTAACGATGCCGCTTACTTCAAGTATATCTACAGGCATTGCAATCGGGTTCATTACTTATCCCCTTATGAAGGTATTTAGTGGAAAAGGAAAATCCGTACATCCGCTCATTTATATTTTTGGATTGATATTTTTGGTTCAGCTGATTTTCTTCCCCACTCATTAAAGTATGAATCTAAATCAAAAAGACATGCTGTCATTGCAGCATGTCTTTTTTTGTTTTCAAATTAGTAATATATGGACATGGTTCACTTCCTGCATTTTCAAACTGCTTCCAATCCATACTACTAGCATAAGGAAATAAAAGGTCGGGATGTGATGATAGTGGCAGTTGTATATATCAGGATGAGGAACCGTGTACAAGTAAAGGGAAATCAAACGGTGAGGATAAAAGATATTGCAAGGATAATCGGACCTGAAGAAGTGATCACCTTAATTGAAGAAATCATATTATTAACGGTCAAGAAGGAAGATAGGAATATTATTGTCATTGATTTGGCTCAAGTTATCATGGCCATCCGCAAGGTGGATTCGACTATTGAAGTGGAGACATTCGGGCCATCTCAAACGATCATCGAAATCATCCTCTCGAAAAAGAAAATGTCATACCTGACATTCGCCTTAGTTTGGTTTTTATTATTTGTCGGCGGCGGAATGACGATAATGAATTTTCATGTGGATGTCAGCATGGGGGAAGTGCATCAAAAAATCTTTACTATAATAACGGGAAAAGTGGATGATAAGCCGTTATTGATTCAAATCCCATATAGCTTCGGCCTTGGTATGGGCATGATTCTATTTTTTAATCACTTCTTTAAAAAACGCTTCAATGAGGAGCCTAGTCCGCTCGAGGTTGAAATGTTCAACTATCAGCAGGATTTGGACCGCTATGTAATCATGAATGAAAATAAGGAGAACGTGCGCCACCTTGATGACCGGTAAAATCATCTTCGGAATCTTTGTCGGTTTAGCCGGGGGTTTTGCGACAGGTGCCGGTTTTGTAGCGTTTTTAACTGTACTTGGGGTGATTCCGAGGCTGACTCAGCTGACAAAAACAATGAAAATGATACATTACTACGAAGGAGCCATCATAGCCGGAGTTGTCGCAGGAACTTGGTTAGGATTACAGGAGACGGAACTTTACCTCCCGCATTTTTTATTAATTCCAATCGGTTTGGCTGACGGGATATTTAATGGGATGCTTGCTGCTGCCTTAACTGAAGTCCTTAATGTATTTCCGGTTCTTTCAAAACGAATCGGAATTCAAGAGAAGATCATTTATCTGTTGATGGCACTCGTATTGGGGAAAATAGCCGGATCATTATTCCAATGGATTTATTTTGTCGATTTATAAGATTATGAGGTAACTATTCCTGATGATGAAAGGTAGGCCCAAGATGGTGACCAAACGAAAAGTGATATTGATTACGGATGGAGATGAGTATGCGAAACGGGCTGTCGAGCATGTAGCCAAGGAAATTGGGGGAAGATGTATCTCCATGTCCCAAGGTAATCCATCACGATATACGGGCTTGGAGTTAGTTGAATTAATAAAAAAGGCGAAGTATGATCCTGTATTGGTCATGTTTGATGATAGCGGTTTTATAGGAGAAGGATCAGGCGAACAGGCAATGAAGGTAGTTGCCGGACACCCTGAGATTAATGTCCTTGGCGTAATAGCGGTCGCTTCAAAGACTAGAAGGGAAGAATGGACCAAGGTGGATATCTGTATTGACCGTGATGGTAATTTGACACCGAACGGGGTTGATAAATACGGCGCCGAGGAATTTGAACTGGGAAAGATAACAGGAGATACGGTGTATTGCATTGATCAATTACATGTTCCCATCGTAGTGGGGATAGGAGATATAGGGAAAATGTCCCATCAGGACGATTTTAAAAGAGGAGCACCGATAACGAAGCTAGCGGTGGAAATCATATTGGAAAGGAGTGGTCATGATGACTTCAGAAAAACCTCAAGACATGATGCCGATTCCGAGTAGGGTAGCGGAAGTTGACGCGTACATGGAAGAGAAAGTAGGTCTAGGCGTCAGCTTCGACTTAGGAGTAAGAAAGATAAAGGTCTATAGAAAAGATGTTCATATTTACTATATAAACGGGCTGACGGATACAGAGTACATCATTGATATCCTCGATTCTCTTATTCATAACAAAAATGCCGATATCGTGTCTACTAAAGTTTTTGATGTAGTCAAAGACTTGCTCGTACACCAATCCGTTCAGGAAATAAAGACGATGGATGAGCTTGTTGATCAGGTATTATCCGGTTTAATAGTCGTTGTTGTTGATGGCAAACCAATAGGATTGGTTGTGGATGTCAGGAGTTATCCCGGGAGACAGCCAGTAGAACCAGATACGGAAAAAGTCGTCCGTGGATCAAGGGATGGTTTTGTCGAGAATATCATCATTAACACAGCGATAACCAGACGGAGAATCCGGGATGAAAGATTACGTTTCGAAATGCTGCATGTAGGGGAACGATCGAAATCGGATATATCCATCGGCTACATTAAAGATATTGCCGATCCCGATTTAATAGAAATCGTTCGTAAGGAATTGAATAATATTGAGGTTGATGGCATAACGATGTCTGATAAAACGATCGAAGAGTTCATCGTCAATCAAAGGTATAATCCATACCCGCTTGTCAGATACACGGAACGGGCTGATGTGGCGGCAACGCATTTGCTTGAGGGGCATGTCCTTATTTATGTGGATACTTCACCGAGTGTCATCATTACCCCGTCCACTCTTTTCCATCATATGCAACACGCTGAGGAGTATCGGCAGGCACCTGCCGTTGGGACATTGGTGCGCTGGGTCCGGTTTCTAGGGATTTTCGTTTCGTTATTCTTGCTGCCGATATGGTTATTGTTTTGTTTAGAGCCTTCCCTCCTGCCGGAAAAGTTCGAGTTTATCGGACCGAATGAAAAAACGCATATACCCATTGTAGTCCAAATCTTCATATCCGATATTGGGATAGAATTTCTAAGGATGGCAGCCGTTCATACTCCGACCCCGCTTTCAACGGCGATGGGCTTGGTTGCGGCAGTTTTGATAGGGCAGATAGCGATAGATGTTGGCCTCTTTGTTCCTGAAGTGGTTCTCTACGCTTCAGTGGCTACAATCGGTACATTTGTCACTCCGAGTTTAGAACTAGGGGTTGCGAATAAAATTTCCCGTTTGGCACTGATAGTTTTGGTCGCTATATTTAAAGTGCCTGGCCTAGTCATAGGCATCACGCTCTACATTATTATGCTTACTAGCATAAAGACGTTAAATACACCTTATTTATGGCCGCTTCTACCGTTTCAGCCGAAAGCCTTGTCACATATAATATTTAGAAGACCTTATCCAGGTTCTATAGAACGTCCGAGTATTGTACATCCCCAGGATTTATATAGGCAGCCAAGAAAATCTAAAGGTTGATGTTGTCGAAAAGTTGTGGTAATTTAATTTTATTCGGATAAAGCGGTAAAGTTAGGATTCACAAAGAGATAAAGCTACTATGACTCTTTGGAGTTTAAACCAATCTGTCTTTCCCTTCGAACTACTAAGCAGTCATAGAGGACAATATTTACATGGGATAATCGATTCGGATGAGGCTTGTTCATATAGAGAACCTTTTACAGCAGGGTTTCTTTATTTGAGGCTGCCTCATTTCTTATTAATCTTTAGTTTTAAGTCAGGAAGGTGAGGCTATCATGCATTTGTACGGAACCGGTGGTGTCAATGAACGTGGACATCTGGAGATTGGCGGAGTGGACACGATCGAATTGATCGAACAATTTGGCACACCATTATATGTTTATGATGTAGAGCTAATTCGCGAACGGGCAAGAGGGTTTAAGAGAACTTTTGAGGAATTGGGGATTTCGGCTCAAGTTGCTTACGCAAGTAAGGCCTTTTCTTCGATTGCCATGATCCAGTTGGCTGAGCAAGAAGGACTTTCTCTCGATGTTGTCTCAGCGGGGGAATTGTATACGGCAATTAAGGCAAATTTCCCAACAGAACGGATTCACTTTCATGGAAATAACAAAAGTGAAGAAGAGCTACATATGGCTTTGGATTATGACATTGGCTGTATAGTAGTCGATAATTTTTCAGAGTTGACACTGTTGGAAGAAATTTGTACAAACCGTGAACAAAAGGTGAAAATCCTTCTTCGTGTAACACCGGGTATTGAAGCCCATACGCATGATTATATTTTGACAGGGCAAGAAGATTCGAAATTTGGTTTTGATCTTATTAATGGCCAGGCCGAAGCAGCCCTTAGGCAAGCGCTGCAAAGTGAATTCCTGGAAGTTCTAGGGCTGCACTGCCATATAGGTTCCCAGATCTTTCAAACGACAGGTTTCCTTCTCGCGGCCCAAAAAATTATTGGCAAGCTGAATGATTGGCACGATTCGGTAGGGTATCAACCAAAGGTATTGAATCTTGGAGGGGGATTCGGGATTCGATATACACAAGAGGATGATCCGCTACCGGCGTCTCAATATGTTGAGGAAATCGTTAGGGAAGTGCAGAACCTGATTGCTGATTCCGATTTAGTAATGCCTGAAATCTGGATTGAACCTGGCCGTTCTTTAGTCGGAGATGCCGGTGTGACGTTGTACAAGGTCGGTTCTGAAAAGGAAGTTCCTAATGTCCGTAAATATATTGCCGTTGATGGGGGCATGAGTGATAATATACGTCCAGCTCTTTATGAGGCGAAGTATGATGCAATTCTGGCAAACCGGCCGCTTGACCCTGTAGAAGAGACAGTGTCCATTGCCGGGAAATGCTGTGAAAGCGGAGATATGCTGATTTGGGATTTACCATTGCCAAAAGCCGGCCGCGGTGATGTTTTGGCGGTATTTTGTACAGGGGCATATGGATATTCCATGTCGAATAATTACAATCGGATTCCGAGACCGGCAGTCGTCTTTGCCGAAAATGGAGAAGCCCGGTTGGTCATCAAACGCGAGACGTACGAAGATCTTATCCATTTGGATTTGGCCCTTCATGAAGAGGCAGTCGTCAATAAAGAATAGAAAAAAGGATGGCATTGGCCATCCTTTTTTTATTGGAGTCAACTGAAAAGTGACTTGATCGCGTCTATTAAACTACTGAAGACTTCTTTCAATTTATCCAGAAATGATTGACCCTCTTCGGATTCAAGAAAATTGGAAAGCTTATCTTTAGCTGCAGTAAGCTGATCACCGACAGCGTTCCAATCAATATCCAATTCTTTTAGTTTATTGAATAAATCAATTAAACTTTGGACTTGAGCATCATTTAAGGTGATTCCAAGGTCTTTTGCTGAAGACTCGACAACCTCGCGGACCTCCTCAGTATTGGCTGGTGGATTTGTAGCCATTTCCTCTTTGATTTTCGTTACAAGTGCAGAGGCTTCTTCTGTACCGATTTCGTCACCCAATTTTGCTGTTTTCACCATTTCTTCATTCGCTGCCTGTTTCACATCTTCAGGAATCTTCTTATCGGCAGAGATTTCATAGGCTTTAATGACCCCTGTCAAAGCCGCTGTACCGGAGACGGGTATTGGCGCTGTGACATAAACGGTAGCATCCTTTACTCCAGCTGTTGCCAGTGCATTGATATACATTTCATCGGAAACCCAGTTAATGTTTTTCGACTCCAATTTAAGTCCGGTCCCTTTTTCCTCCAAAGTAATCGCAGAAGATGAAATCGCTTTTGTACCGATCAGACGGCTAGCAATATAGTCTCCTAAGTATTCATGTTCCTCCGCATTTGTAACCGTAAGAACCTCAACATCATTAGGTGCTTTCATTTCTGATAAAATCATATTTTTTTGTTCATTCGTCAGATTCTCACCAAGTGTGACGATCATTTCACCAACAGCTGCATCTGCAAAAGCCTTATATGGCAATAATAGGCATAATAAAATGGTTACAATGACCCATTTATTCATTTTTTTCATGATAATCCTCCTTAACCTTTCCTGCTGAATTGGGAATCTTTCAATAAAAGGGCGGCACTTTAAATCAGATTCATAGTATTTGACGAAACAAAGGATAAAAAAGATACATATTTTCTAGAAAAAATTTATATAGCCCAAGATAGCTACGTTTTTTTTAACGAAAAAGTTTGGTGTATCTTTGTCTTTTATACCTATGAGGGCATTCTATGAACCTAGATCACTTTACCAATGTAGTAAAATCGAAGCAAGATTGCAAGGATATTTGTCAGATTGTGTTAAGTTATAGTAGAATGAATTCGTTATTTAAATATTTGGACCATTCATAAAGGGAGTATGGGATGAGGAAAAGTAATAAGACTCTTTTACTTATGATGCTTATTATCGCTTTGATGTGGGGAATCGTTTACTGGCTGTTTATCGCTTAGCACATAGCACATCGATAAATCAAGTGCTGAAAGTGATGTTGAAACGAACGAGGTTTTTATGTATGATGTAAATGTTATATGTGAGGATTATTATTCAAAGCAAATTAATTGGAAACAGGAAGATAATAAAAACGTTATTTAGTAACGAGGGATATTATGTTGATTAAGTATAAGAAAAGTTATGAGAAGTTTGCCATGGGATTATTATCTTTCATGCCAAATGAAAAAGAGATAAAAACACTTCGGAATACGATGAAGAATTATGAAACGGATGAAAATCTACAGCTGTTCTTATGGAAAGATGAAGAGATTACGGGCTTGATCGGAATAGAAGTCTCTCCAAACCACATTGAGATACAACATATATCTGTAAATCCATCCTTCCGGAAGCAAGGTATCGGTAAAACGATGGTCAGGGCCATCAAGGAGCAATATCCTGACAAAGAATTAAAAGCAAATGAGTTTACCGAAAGCTTTCTTGACAGATGTGAAGAATTCTGAATATGAAAGCTGGAAAGGAGGACCACCTTTAAGGGCGGTCCTCCTTTCTTGTTTTTCGAAGGGATAGCTGCCGAGCCCTTTCAGAAATGACATCCGAACGGTCACGCATTAGATGCTTATCGACTATGGAGGAATTAGCCATGTCGCTGTCTGCACCCCATATGTACCCTTCTTGCAAACACATGGTCTGGCAAATTTCGATCAAGCCTTGATCCGCAATAGGCAGATTAATGCTTTCATATGGCTTTTGAGATAACATTCGCTCATGTGTGTCCTCGAGCAATTTGTACAGTCGTTCTGGATCGAGTCCCAACTCCAGGAGCTCGGCCTTTTTATGGTGGAGATTTGATAGGGCTTTAGACAGGGTCCTTGCAGCCCCTTTTTTGTTTCCCCTACGATCATGATACAGGGCAACCGCAATTTGAATGAGCCCGACCCAATGAGAGTCACGCTCTTTTGGTGCGGTTTCTTTCCAATATTCTTCAAGAATTTCATGACATTCGAAGTAATCCCTAGTCCCATGGAAATGGACTAGGAAAGAAAGGTAGTCTTCCGCGTAATTCAATAGGAGCACCCCTTTTGTTTGATGGAATTATCTAAGGTAAGGCAAATAACATTTTCTTATAGCCTAACACCCACTATGTATACTCACCAAGTTTAGCATAGAATTTTTTCTTGGAAAATAAAGAAAGCCGATTGCAAGGCAATCAGCTTGATTCATCAGCCTTCATTTAACACCAAGAAGCACCGACGATAACTAATAAAATGAACAATACTACAATAAACGCGAATCCGCCGCCGTGTCCAAAACCACCTGCACCCATAATGAGTACCTCCTTTGTTCTGCTATTCTTACATTTCTAGGTTATGTTGGATTTCGGAATGTGATTGGGCATCAACCCATTTGTCGGAAATCCATTAAAGAACTTTTCTGAGGACAGTAAATTATTATTTGGATAAAGGGCGGCAATCCACTATACTTGATAAGTAAAAGAAATAGGCCTTTATCGGCCAATTAGATTTAAATGAGGTAATTTAATGGGTTATAATATTAAAATTGACGCTTTCGAAGGTCCGATGGATTTACTCCTGCATTTGATTAATCGCCTGGAAATAGACATCTATGATATTCCGATGGCTGACATAACAGATCAATACCTAGGGTACATCCATACGATGCAGCATCTGGAATTGGATGTGGCCAGCGAATATCTGGTGATGGCTGCAACACTGCTTGCCATCAAAAGTAAAATGTTGCTTCCAAAGCATGAAGATGAACAATTGATTGATGAAGATGGGGAAATATTTGAGGAAGATCCACGGGACGAGCTTGTGGAAAAACTATTAGAATATAAAAAGTATAAATATGCAGCCGAAGAATTTAAAGGGATGGAAGAAGAACGCAGCTTGCTGTTCACCAAACCCCCAAGTGATTTATCTGTTTATGTTAAAGAAGCGGAAAGTGATAAACAAGAGTTGAATATAAGTCTATATGATATGTTGGGTGCTCTGCAAAAACTGCTGCGAAGGCAAAAAATTCAAAAGCCGCTATACACGAAAGTAACGAAACAAGAGATATCGATCGAGAAACGAATGGATGAAATCATGATTGAGTTACAATCAATAAAAGGGAAGAAAAGTTTTTTTGAACTGTTTTCGCTCCCGGTTAAGGAGCATATCGTCATCACTTTCATGGCGGTGCTGGAACTGATGAAACTAAATGAAATCATCGTTGAACAGGAAGATAACTTTTCGGAAATCATGATTGCTGCTAAGGAAGGTGTAGAACCAGTTGGAAGTTATTAATTGGAAAGGGATTCTTGAGGCATTATTGTTTGCTGCCGGAGATGAAGGGCTCTCCGTCAAACAAATTGCCTCTGTCCTGGAAATTACGGAATATCAAGCAACGGACATCGTTGAAAGTTTGAAGGAAGAATATATATCTGATGTACGCGGGATTCAGGTGATCGAAATAGCGGGTGTTTATCAAATGACGACAAAGAAAGAGCACTCGGATTACTTGAAAAGGCTAGTGGAAACATCAAGCACTCAAGGCTTGTCCCAGGCTGCCTTGGAAACACTCGCAATCATTGCCTATAAGCAGCCGATTACCAGAGCGGAAATTGATGAAATTCGGGGAGTGAAAACGGAACGCCCCATTCATACACTTGTCACTAAAGTCTTAATAAAAGAGGTCGGCCGTGCTGAAGGCTCCGGCCGGGCTTATTTATATGGGACAACAAAAGAGTTTTTGGATTACTTCGGCCTGAATTCCATAGAAGAATTACCGCCACTAGCCGATAATTCGGATGATAGCTTTGAAAATGGTGAAGCCGATCTGTTTTTTGAAAAATTTCAGCAAACAATCGAATAACATTTTTCTTTAAATTGTGATAATATAGAAAAAAATGAATGCGGGGGGATTGCGGGTGCAAATTGTAGCATGCAATGGATTTGGGCTTGAAAAGTCAAAGTCAAATTCACCTGAGGATTTTTTTAATCGATCCGTTATACAATACATAAAGGATGGAGAAGAAAAGACGCTGAATGTACTGTATCTTCGCTATTTTGATGAGATGGTCACTCGTTGGACCCCATATCCCGCCAATCCCATATTCAAAAGCCCTAACAGGGATATTTATATGGCTGATATCATTGCCATGGTCTGTTTACTCAAGGACCCGAGCCTGGTTAACCGAAAACGTATATATATAAATGCAGAAAAAGAGCTGGCTGGTTATTTCGAAAATATGGATTTTGAAAAATTGGAGAAAGTGTTTATATCTATTGACCAAGCTAAACCATATGATATAGAATCACATGTTGACTATTATATTCAATCTTAATCATTTTGAGGAGGGTTCACGGTTGGGGAATACATTGGTAAAATCTCAGCTTGAGGATGTAAAAGGCTTTTTAGAAACGACAGTGGCTCAGCTAGAGGAATTTATAAATGAGACGACCTATTCTAAGCTGCAAGAAGAAAAAAGCGGGGATGAAACCTATTATAAAGGGATCCTTTCTAGTTTAAGAAGAATGCTTGTAAGTTGTGAAGAGGGCTTGGAGGCTTGCCAAATCGTTCTGAAAAATGATGTTTTCAATAAAGCTGCAGCTGAAAAGACGCTTTATAGAATTTATCATCAATGTATCGAAGAATACTTTTCCCCAAAATCAGATCGGTGGTTTGAGGACAGCAGATCTGCCTATACAGGGAAAAACTCGATTAAATTTCACCAAAGTGTACCTGACAGCATAATAACCATTCTGAAGGCAGTGGAAAGTGGATTCCAGACCATGCGTGAAGAATTGGAGTTTTATGAAACGGATTACCGGACGAAAATGTTACAGTCAAGATAATGAAACAGCTAGGCTTAATAGGCCTAGCTGTTTTTTTTTATCTATAAATGGAATCTCCGCTTATTCGAAACATAAAATACTTTGATGATTTATGTGTATAAAGGCTAAGAGGAGGTTGCAAGATGTCTGATGTAAGAGATTATGCTAAAGAGGTAAGTGATTGGGTTGATGGAGTGATGGAATATCTTGAGAAGATCGATATCACCGATTCGCCATTGCTGTCAAATATTGAACGGCTTTCCGAGATGACAAAAGATATGGATGCAGAAGAAATGGATTATGAGGATATGGTCCTGATTGAAGAAGAGATGGCTCGGGTTTACGAGGAAATTGAAGAGCTCGCTAGGGAATTCAATATACAGGAAAGGCAATCGGTGCCGATTGGGAAACATACGCTACCGCCGTTACCTTATGCCTATGATGCGTTGGAGCCGACGATTTCGAGGGAAATCATGTATCTGCACCATGATAAGCATCATCAAGCATATGTCGATGGTCTGAATAAAGCGGAATTGATGATGAAAAAAGCGAGGGAAACAAAAGATTTTTCCTTGTTGAAACATTGGGAAAAGGAAGCAGCCTTTCATGGGTCAGGCCATTATCTCCATACGCTGTTCTGGGAAGAGATGATCCCGGGAGGAGGCGGACAGCCAAGGGGGGATTTACTTAACCAGATTGAGAAGGATTTTGGAAGCTTTGCCGCTTTTAAAAGTCATTTTAGTGAAGCTGCCAAACAAGTGGAAGGTGTTGGCTGGGCGATTTTAGTCTGGGTTCCGCGTGCGCGGCGGCTAGAAATACTTCAATCGGAATTGCATATGGTTTTGACTCAGTGGGATACAATCCCGATCCTTGTTCTTGACGTATGGGAACATGCTTATTACCTGCAATATAAAAATAATCGGGCAGCCTATGTGGACAAATGGTGGGACATTGTAAACTGGCCGAAAACAGCCGTAAGGTTCACCGAAGCGAAAAAGCTTATTTGGAAAATGCAATAACAGATAAAATATAGTAAAGTTTTTGGAGAACCAAATACAAATACAGAGCCGTAAAGGTTCGTTCCGGACTGTAGACAAACTCGATGAAAACTCAGTTTGCCTGCAGTTTTTTATTTGAAAAGTTCCGCCGACTGTCTGCCAAGCAAAAACAAAGCAAGCGCCTTTGGTGTCTCTGCAGCCAGTTTTTCGGCAGTAGTGTCGTAAATTTCTCAATTCAATGAAGATGACAGTAAAAACCATAAAGACCGGAGAGCTTTTTTCGACCCGCAGCACTGTCGTGGGACGTTAACGCAGTTTATCGACCTAAACTACACTTTATTCGACCTACCTCGCACAGTATTCGACCGTCGAGGCACTATATTCGACCGTTCACAAATTTTTTTCGACCTTCACCTTACTATTTGGAATCCGAACAACATTTTGCCACCAAACTGAAACGAGCCGTAAAGGTTCGTGTTTTTTTGCCTGAAATTTTGTATCAAGAATTTTTTAGGGAAATTATGGCAAGGATATAAAGGAGAACCTGCTAATTTAATTTTAAAGCGACTTATGATTCTCATTTGGATATTATAATTAGATTGAAAGGGAGATGATATCATCTCACGAAATAGTGAGTACATGTCTTATTGAAATCCTTGAAATAACATTGGAAATGTGTTATTACTGCATATCTGAAGTACTATGGGTTTTTAAAAATAATTAATTTATATCAATATAAAAACTGTGACCAATTTGTGAACTTAAAAATTATTAAGGTATATTTATTGACTAGTTTCTATTTAATAATTATTATAAATAGGAGCAGATAAAAAAATTAGCTATTGGAGGAATTTATTATGTCATTAATCAATAAACAAGTTGAAGATTTTAAAGTACAAGCTTACCATGCAGGAGAGTTCAAAGAAGTTACACTTGAAGATGTTAAAGGAAAATGGGCAGTATTCTTTTTCTACCCAGCTGACTTCTCTTTCGTATGTCCAACTGAATTAGCTGATCTTCAAGATAACTATGAAACATTCAAGGAAATCGGTTGTGAAGTTTACTCAGTTTCAACAGATACTCATTTCAGCCACAAAGGATGGGCTGATGCTACTGATACAATCGGTAAAATCCAATATCCAATGCTAGCTGACCCGGCAAACGTTTTATCCCGTCAATTCGGTGTATTGATTGAAGAAGATGGCTTGGCTCTACGTGGAACTTTCATCGTAAATCCAGAAGGACAAATTAAAGCATACGAAGTCAATGATTTAGGAATTGGCCGTAATGCAGAAGAACTTGTAAGAAAAGTTCAAGCTGCACAATTCGTAGCGGAACATGGAGATAAAGTTTGCCCTGCAAAATGGACTCCAGGTGAAGATACACTTGAACCAAGCCTAGACCTTGTAGGTAAACTTTAATTTTTAATGGGAGGGTCCGTTTCTAAAGGTAATGGACATACCCAGCATTGATTACGATTACTGGACAATTCGTCCGACATGATCTAATGACAAAAGGCACTTACCTAAAATAAGTGCCTTTTGTTTTTCAAAATAATCATTTTAGCACGTTATAATCATTCAGCAAGGAGCACAAAAGATGAAAAAAATATATGATTTATTAATTATTGGTGGCGGTCCTGCAGGCCTCTCAGCAGGTGTTTATGCAGGAAGAGCCAAGCTAAAAACAATAATCCTAGAAAAAGGAACTGGCGGCGGACAAGCTGCAACTACGTCGGAAATAGCCAATTATCCTGGTATCCGTCATATATCGGGCCCTAGGTTAGTTGAAGAAATGAAGCTTCAAAATGAAGATTTTGGCGTTGAGTTCGCCAAAGCCGATGTAACGGGCGTGGATTTCTCCGGTGAGGTGAAAGTCGTAAAAACCCTTGGAGGGGACTACCATGCACGCGCAGTCATCATTGCAACGGGTGCTTCTCCAAGAACACTAGGATTTCCAGGTGAAGAGGAATTTACCGGCCGCGGTGTAGCTTATTGTTCAACATGTGATGGTGAATTCTTTGAAGGGTTGGAAGTTTTCGTTATCGGGGCAGGATATGCAGCTGCTGAAGAAGCTATTTTCCTGACACGCTTTGCAACAAAAGTTACAATCATCGCCCGGGAATCAAGCTTCTCGTGTGCCCCGTCCATTGTTGATAAAGTAATGGCAAATGATAAGATTGAAGTGAAATTCAATACGGAAATCCTTGGGGTATATGGAGACGGGATGATTCAAAGTGCCCGTTTCATCAATAATGCGACTAAAGAAGAGTTTGAATATAAGGCGAAGGAAGAAGACAGTACGTTTGGCGTATTCGTTTTCATAGGTTACGAGCCGAAAACAGAGATTTTCAATGGCCATATCGAAATGGATGATGCTGGTTACATTTTAACCGATGATGATATGAAGACTAGTGTGAAGGGTGTTTATGCAGCGGGCGACCTAAGACCCAAATCCTTGCGCCAGATTATCACAGCTGTATCTGATGGAGCGATTGCAGCAACGGATGCCGGTAAATATATTGCAGAAGAAAAAGATCGCCTGGGAATCAAAGATGAACCTGAAGTTGAGAAACCGGCGAAAAAAGAACAGGCCGCTGTCCCAGCAGGCAAGAGCGCTTTATTGAGTGATGCGTTACGTGGCCAATTAAAGGGAATCTTCGGCAAGATGGAGAGCGACGTTACATTAGTGTCCATCGTCGATGAAAGTTTGCCAAAATCAGTCGAATTGCGAGACTTCTTGTTGGATGTTGCGGAATTAGGAGATAAGCTCCATCTTGAGTTATACAACAAAGGGGAAAATACGGAAATTGAAGAAAAAATCAATGCAGATAAGTTCCCTGTCGTTTCCCTCTTAAATTCGAATGGTGAATACAGTGGCGTCAAATACCACGGTGTACCAGGCGGCCATGAGTTGAATTCCTTCATTCTGGCTATCTATAACCTGGCCGGACCTGGTCAAGCATTGGATTCAGTCGTATTGAATTCAATCAAGGGTATCAGTAAAAAAGCGAACATTAAGGTTATGGTTTCATTGGCATGTCACTACTGTCCTGACGTTGTAGTGGGCGCTCAGCGCATAGCGATTGAAAACCCTAACGTTGAAGCTGAAATGGTCGATATAAGCAATTTCCAGGAAATCAAGAAGAAATATAAAGTCATGAGCGTGCCGGCCATGATCATCAATGATGAAGAAGTGGTATTCGGAGCTAAGAAAATTGATGAAATCGCTGCATTATTAGTATGATAGAACACTAAATCGATAGGGGTCCCCTATCGATTTTTTTTATGGGAAATCACTGAGAAAATCAGTGGATGACATGAAGGATTACATTCTTTTATTCATAACCCTTGTCCCTTTGCATAAACTTGTACAAAAACAAGTAAAGAGACGAGGGGGCACTCATGCGTTTTCCATATAAAGGGTTATCAAGTTTGTGTATCGTCATTCTCCTGTTGTCTTTTATGGCTCCTGTACAAAGCGCCAAAGCAAATGTATCCGTAAGTGCCCATAGTGCGATTTTAATGGATGAGGATAGCGGAAGGGTCATTTATGAAGTGAATGCCCATGAAAAGAACCGTATTGCAAGCATTACGAAAATAATGACGGCTATCTTGGCTATTGAATCGGGACAAATGGATGAAAAAGTGAAGGTAAGCAGCAATGCCTTCGGGACGGAGGGCTCTTCCCTTTATTTAAAAGAAGGAGAAAAAATTAAGCTCGAAGATTTGGTTTATGGCTTGATGCTTCGTTCAGGTAATGATGCAGCAGTCGCGATCAGCGAAAAGGTTGGCGGAAGCCTGGATGGATTCGTCTGGATGATGAATCAAAAAGCTGAAGAAATCGGAATGAAAAATACCCATTTTTCAAATCCGCATGGTTTGGATAATACGAAGAACCATTATTCAACCGCATATGATATGGCCATACTCACTCGTTATGCCATGCAAAATAAAACGTATGTAAAGATTGCCGGCACAAAGGAACACAGGGCACCTAATTCCACAGAACAATGGGATTATGTATGGAAGAACAAAAACCGTTTGCTTACACAACTATATGAGTATTGCACAGGTGGGAAAACAGGTTATACCAAACTAGCAAAACGTACCTTGGTCACGACGGCAACAAAAAACGAACATGACCTGATTGCTGTGACATTGAATGGCCCGGATGATTGGAATGATCATATTCAAATGTACGAATCCGCCTTTAAGGATTATAAGCCGACAGAAATTTTACCCGAAGGCATGGTAAAAAATATGGAAAATGAAATATATAAAGGGCATGTCTACATTAAAAATGATTTTTCGTACCCACTGACAAAAGAAGAGAGAGAAATGGTCAATGTGAAAATGAAATTGCTGAAGCCCCAGAAGGCTTGGAAAGATAAAAGGAAAATCCCGGAAGTGGTTGGCAGAGCATCCATCTATCTCGATGGAAAGAAAATAGGCACTCGTTCGATTTTTTATGGGGAAGCAAAAGAAAGCTTCAAGCAACAATCATTCCAATCTTCATGGGCTGAGGTATTTGAAGCGGTATTGGGAATCGGACGAAATGGTTAATTACATTTGGTTCGGGATGTTTGTGATCGGTATTGTCTTTGGCATGGTTAATGGGACGATGGAACAGGTGAATGAAGCTCTTTTTGTCAGCGCAAAGGAAGCGGTCACCCTTTGTCTGGGATTGATGAGCATACTAGTTTTTTGGCTGGGCCTGATGAAAATAGCGGAGGAGTCGGGGCTGTTAGATAAACTATCCAACTTGTTCAAGCCATTCATGAGATGGCTGTTCCCAGAAGTTCCTCCTAATCATCCCGCTATGGGGTATATACTTTCCAATATGATGGCAAACACATTCGGATTGGGGAATGCAGCTACGCCTCTTGGTATAAAAGCCATGGAACAGCTAAAGAAACTAAATGGAGGAAAAGCAACGGTCAGCCGCTCGATGGTCACTTTTTTAGCAATCAATACCTCAAGCGTAACGTTGATTCCAACTACTGTCATTGCGATCCGCATGAATTACGATGCCCACTCCCCGACGGACATCGTTTTTCCGACCATAATAGCAACGGCCATTTCTGCCGTTGGAGGAATCGCGATAGATCGATATTTTTATTACAGGAGAAAGAGGAACGGGAGGGAATAGGATGTTGCACTGGATGACCACCATTTCGATTTGGATGATACCGATTTTGATACTCTGCATATTACTCTACGGCACATTGAAAAGAGTTCCCACCTATGAGACCTTCGTTGAGGGGGGGAAAGAAGGAATCAGCATGTCTTTTTCCCTCATCCCTTTCCTGGTAGGGATGCTTGTGGCGATTTCAGTATTTAGAGCATCAGGGGCGTTGGATTTCATTGTACAATCACTGCAGCCCTTGCTTTCCTTTCTTCATTTTCCGTCTGAGGTTTTACCCCTTGCGATTATTAGACCAATATCCGGAACCGCCGCTTTAGGAATCACCAGCGACCTGATATCGGTTTATGGACCGGATTCCTTTATTGGGCGCTTGGCTGCCACGATTCAGGGAAGTACAGATACCACCTTCTATGTATTGACCGTTTATTTTGGAGCCGTCGGAATCAAAAAAATGGGTGATGCCCTTAAGGTCGGCCTATTGGCAGACTTGATCGGAATCATAGCTGCCGTTATTGTCGTCACACTGGTTTTCGGTATGAATTAAAGGTAGGGAAATGGGCGATTCCATTTCTTTTTTTTTTGTCTTTTTTCTTAAAATTAGTCCTCCATTAATAGGGTTCATTCAAAATTTCATCAAAAGAAACATTTTTTTGTATGGAAAAATAAGCTATGTTACACTCATTATGGAAACCAACCCATTTAACCGTCCCATTATTGGTGTAATAATAAAAGAAAAGCTCTTAATAGCGAAAAACCTTTTGTTTTTGCCTCTCAATATGTAATAATTGTATGATTGTGTATGTATAGACAATAACAAACGAATGATTATACTATGGGGTGAAGATAGATGGAACGATTACAAAAGGTGATAGCACATGCTGGACTGGCTTCCCGCCGTAAAGCAGAAGAGTTGATTTTAGAAGGTAAGGTAAAAGTGAACGGCAAAGTAGTGAAGGAATTAGGTGTGAAGGTAGGGCCTAATGATAAGGTCGAGGTTAATGAAGTCCCGCTTGAAAAAGAAGCCCCGGTTTATTTCCTATTCTATAAACCGCGCGGCGTCATTTCGGCAGTTTCTGATGATAAGAACAGAAAAGTCGTAACGGACTTTTTCCCTTACATCAATGAACGGATTTATCCAGTTGGCCGATTGGATTACGATACTTCGGGCTTATTGATTTTAACGAATGACGGAGAATTTGCAAACACGTTAATGCATCCGAAGCATGAAGTGGATAAAGTGTATGTGGCAAAAGTGAAAGGAATGCCTTTGCGTGAAAGCTTGAAAAAGCTGGATAAAGGTATCAAGTTGGAGGATGGCAAGACTGCTCCAGCCAAGACAAGGGTATTGTCTACCGACAAGAAAAAGGAAACGGCCATCGTTGAAATCACAATACATGAAGGCAGGAACAGGCAAGTCCGCCGGATGTTCGAAGCAATTGGCCATCCCGTCATTAAATTGAAGAGGGAACAATATGGTTTCTTGACATTGGACGGTTTAACAGCAGGAGATTCCCGGGAGCTGACTCCACATGAAGTTAAATTAATGCGGACATTAGCAACGACCGAACCTAAACAGCGGAGAATGTAGACAAGATTTTTTCCTGTATTGATAGGTTGAAACCACTACCCCATTCTTCTCCTGGAAGAATGGGTGGTGGAAAACAACCTGTAAATACCTTTTCCTTCATGAATCGGGAAAGAATGTCACAAAACCTTCAGAAATGTAAATAAAAAGGACATGGCGTTAAATGGTATAATGGTATGGTTAAATTTAGTGTGGCCTTAGGAGGATCTCTATGGATAAGAAGAAGCGACGCCTAATTAGCAGAACCATCATTCTCCTGCTTTTAGGTGCAGCTTTAGTGTTTGCCCTTTATACGAACTTCACTAAAGATAAGAATGAAAGCCTGAGAAAAGGATCCGATGCACCCAATTTCGTCTTGACTGATATGGAAGGCAAAGAGCATAAACTTTCCGATTACAAGGGAAAAGGCGTCTTCCTGAACTTTTGGGGTACATATTGCAAGCCGTGTGAATATGAAATGCCTTATATGGAAAATCAATATAAAAACTTTAAAGACCAGGGCGTTGAGATATTGGCGGTTAATGTCGGAGAATCTGACTATGCTGTCAATAATTTCATTACAAAGCATGATCTTACCTTTCCTGTCATGATCGATAAAGGTAGGGAAGTGGAAAATGCTTATCGCGTGGATATATTGCCTGTCACCTTTTTGGTTGATAAAGAGGGGAAAGTGATAGATATCATCACTGGAGCTTTGACAGAAGAGAGCATCCAAAAGCATATGGAGAGAATTAAACCATAATATTGGGGAGTTTTTGACATGAAAGAAGTAAAATGCGATTGTGGTCATGTAAATCCGTTTGGCACAAAGATTTGTGGGAAATGCGGTATGGTGCTTGATAACGAAAAAGAGAACAAGCTTATTGATATGAGATATGAAGGAAGTGCCAGGCGTTCACAAACATATAAAAAAACGATCATCGATAAAATATGGAACTTCTTTTCTTCCGTTAAGGTCGGGGTGACGCTCATTGTCATTGCCTTGATCGCTTCGGCTATCGGGACGATTCTACCCCAGGAAATGTACATTCCTTCAACAGCTACGCCTGCAGAGCATTATGAACTGGAATACGGCTGGTTCGGAATGGTGTATTATGAACTCGGGTTTCATAACTTGTATAGCTCATGGTGGTATTTGATTATCATAGGCATGCTGGGCATATCACTATTGATTGCCAGTATCGACCGGTTCTTTCCGTTATATCGATCGTTAAAAAAACAAGGGGTCACACGTCATGACGGGTTCATGAAACGTCAGCGGATTTATGGGGTGACAAAGCTTGAAGACCAAGATATAAACCTTGAAGGAGTAAAGGATAGACTAAAAAGGCAGCGTTATCATATACGAGAGGAAAACGGTCATATACTTGCCGAAAAGGGTCGTTTTTCACGTTGGGGACCCTATGTAAATCATATTGGACTTATCATTTTCTTAATTGGAGCATTATTGCGTTCCGTCCCTGGGATGTATATCGACAAAGTACTTTGGCTGCGTGAAGGCGAGAGAAAAGAAATCCCGGGTACAAATGGTGAATACTACCTCCAGAATAATGAATTTACCTTAGAGGTGTATGACAAAGAGAATGAAGAAGATGAGCAGTACAGTGCTGCAATTGATAAAACCGGTACGATCGCAAAAACCTATCAATCCGATGTTACGCTCTATGAGCGCAAGGGAGAAACCTTACCAGGGGAAAAAGTGGACCTTGATAAGCTTAAAGATTACAAAATCAAAGTCAATGAACCTCTGAAACATGATCATTATGCTCTCTACCAAGTAGACTATAAATTGGATGAGCTCAGTACGATGGCTTTTAATTTGATAAATAAAAAAACCGAAGAGAAATATGGCAGCTTAAAGGTTGATTTGAATAATCCTCAAAAGAAATACGAGTTGAAAGAAGGATATTCCGTTGACTTGATCAGTTACTTCCCAGATTTCGAGTTCGATGAAAAAGGCGAGCCTAGAACGATATCGAAGATTCCGAATAATCCAGCATTTATCTTTAAAATGCATACTCCGGATAAGCCAGAGGGTGAAGTCAGTTTCGTGGCGATTAAGGAGACTGTGGAGCCCTTAGGGGAAAACACTTATAAAATGGCTTTTAATGGTGTGGAAACCCAAGATGTCACGGCTTTGACCGTCAGGAAGGATTTAACGCTTTGGATCCTATTCACTGGTGGGATCATCTTCATGATCGGCGTTGTCCAAGGGTCTTATTGGAATCACCGGCGTATATGGATTAAGAGGAAAGATGATGAGATACTTTTGGCCGGCCATACAAACAAAAACTGGCATGGCATTAAAAGAGATATAAAACAAGCGATAGAATCAACATCACTTTCCGAACCAATGGATCAACTTGAAGAGGAGAAATCTTCTAGTAAGGGGGAAGTTTTAAATGGCTGAATTAAGCAGTAACCTTTTATATGCCGCTTTCATTTTATATCTGATCGCTACCTTTTTATTTGGGGGATCGATCAAGGATAAACGCGGGGCGGAGGAAAAGAAACAAAACAAATGGGCTAAGCTGGGCATTTTCATTACCATTATCGGATTTGCAGCGCAAATTGGGTATTTCATCACAAGATGGATTGCTGCAGGCCATGCCCCGGTAAGTAACCTGTTTGAATTTACGACCTTTTTCGGAATGATGCTGGTCGGTGCTTTCATATTAATTTATTTTCTTTATAAAACACCTGCCCTTGGGCTATTCGCTTTACCGATCGCATTATTGATAATCGCTTATGCAAGTATGTTCCCAACAGAAATTTCGCCACTCATTCCTGCTTTGCAGAGCGATTGGCTTCATATTCATGTTACGACTGCTGCGGCAGGACAGTCAATCCTTGCCATAAGTTTCGTTACTGCCATCATTTATTTAATCAAATTCGTCGATCAGACACAATCAAGCAAAAGAACGTTCTGGCTTGAAGCCATCATGTTTACATTAGTCTGCACCCTCGGTTTCGTCATCATCACTTCTTCTTTTGCTGCCATGGATTATAAGGCAAATTTTGATTGGGTCGATAAACATGGTGCCGAGGTCAAACAGGAATTCAACCTGCCGGCATTGGTAGGTCCCCATGAAGGGAAACTTATCGAGACGGATCGGTTTGAACCTCTGGTGGACATGCCTGCACTGATCAATGCCAAGAAACTGAATACTGTAATTTGGTCAATCGGTGCGGGACTCGTCCTGTATGGTTTAATAAGGTTGATCGCTCGCAAAAGAGTGGCGGCATTGATTAAACCGATCGTTAAAAATGTGAATTTGAATTTATTGGACGAGATTAGTTATCGTTCGGTCCTTATCGGTTTTCCGATCTTTACACTCGGTGCCCTCATTTTTGCAATGATCTGGGCTCAAGTGGCCTGGACACGATTCTGGGGCTGGGATCCGAAAGAAGTCTGGGCACTGGTTACTTGGTTGTTTTATGCGGCTTTCTTGCATCTCCGCATGTCAAAGGGGTGGCAAGGGGAAAAATCAGCTTGGCTTGCCGTAATCGGTTTTGCCATCATAATGTTTAACTTGATATTCGTAAATCTTGTTATTGCTGGTTTGCATTCATATGCTTGATTCTGTATTGTAATATTTAGATGAAGGGGGTCTTTTGATAGAAACGTCGAGGAGTAGGCTTATCGATTTTTCTGGAAAATGCCCCCTTTTTTGTCGCTCCCTTTAATAAAACAATATTTCGTTGAAATAGCATTTAAGAATTCTAAGTGGGCGGTCAAAGTCTTTTTTTGTGACAAAATGGTGAAAGGTTCATGGAAGCCATGCGAAATACGCTCTTTATCGTACTTTGTGAGGAAAAAGTATTAGTCATGGAAGTTTTCATTTTGTAGAATATATGATAGGAGGCTGATTACATAATGTATAACGCTATTAAAATTCTCGTGGTGGATGATGAGGAAAGAATCCGCCGGCTGTTAAAGATGTATTTGGAAAGAGAAGAATACATGATCGATGAAGCTGAAAATGGAGATGTGGCTTTAACAAAAGCCCTTGAAAATGATTATGATTTAATTTTATTGGATATTATGATGCCTGGTAAAGATGGAATCGAAGTTTGCCGTGAATTAAGGGAAAAGAAAACGACACCGATTATCATGCTGACTGCTAAAGGTGAAGAAGTGAACCGCGTTCAAGGGTTCGAAGTGGGTACCGATGATTATATCGTAAAGCCTTTCAGTCCGCGTGAAGTGGTGTTAAGGGTTAAGGCTTTATTACGTCGATCATCAAGCACAAGTTACATGCAGACGGAAACGACGGCGAAAGATGTGATCGTCTTCCCACATCTAACCATTGATAATGATGCCCACCGTGTACTTGCAGATAACAAAGAGGTTTCATTAACACCAAAAGAATATGAATTATTATATTTCTTGGCGAAATCCCCAGATAAGGTTTTCGATCGGGAGCAATTGTTAAAAGAAGTGTGGCACTATGAATTCTTTGGAGATCTTCGAACTGTAGACACGCATGTTAAACGCTTACGTGAAAAATTAAACCGCATATCCGAAAACGCAGCCAAGATGATTGTCACCGTTTGGGGTGTAGGTTACAAGTTCGAAGTCGTTAATGACTGATGCTATGGGGCAGTGTTGTAGGGAAGCTATGGGCAACGATCCTATTGCTCGTGTCGTTTGTATTAATCGTGTTAACTGTTCTGCTGGTCGAATTCTTTGAGAATTTCCAAATTGAAAATATTGAAAATGATTTAACCAAAACCGCTGAACAAATCATAAAGGTTACCAATGAACATCAGGGATCCAGCAATGAGGTTTTACAAATAGCTTCGGAACTAATAGGCAACGAAGCGAAAATGATCATTCTAAATGATGACAAAATGATATTCTCGTCCATCGGAGGAGATAAGGAGTTCGAAATCACACCGGAACTCATAAAAAATGATTCCGAATTACTCAAGGTTTTTACGGAAAGAAAGACTGTGAAAAAGGAAATGTCGCTTTCCGATGATGCGGGTAACGAGGAATTGTCAGCAATCGTAGTAGGCATTCCACTTGAATTGAATGGAGAACAGGATGAGGTATTTCTATTTCAATCGTTGGAGTCCATGGAAGAAACCACAAAATCCACTACACAGTTCATTTTATTGGCAGCAGGCATCGCCATTATTTTGACAACGATTTTTGCTTTCTTTTTATCCACAAGAATCAATGCCCCATTGGTGAAGATGAGGGAAGCCGCTCTAGCGATTGCCCGGGGGAAATTTGATACAAAGGTTCCAATTCTGACTCAAGATGAAATCGGTGAGCTGGCCATAGCGTTTAATCAGATGAGGAAGCAGCTGAAATTCAATATGAATGCACTTAGTCAGGAAAAGGAACATCTCTCAAGCATTCTTAGCAGTATGGCAGATGGGGTCATTACCTTCAATAAAGATGGCACAATTCTTGAAACGAATCCGCCTGCGGAAAGGTTCCTGCAATCCTGGTACTTTGAAAAGGGCTATAACCGGGAAGATAATGTGAATGTCCCGTTGGTTTTAATGAATCTTTTTGATGAATCAGAATCCTTCGATAAGGAGAAGGTCGGTGAAATTACCTTGCAGGGCCGAGATTGGGGATTGATTGTCAGTCCCCTATACACAAATGCCGACAATATTCGGGGAGCGGTGGCCATCATACGGGATATGAGTGATGAAAGACGTATGGACAAACTTAGGACTGATTTCATAGCTAATGTCTCGCATGAGTTAAGAACGCCGATTTCAATGTTGCAGGGATATAGTGAAGCGATCGTAGATGACATTGCGAGCAGTGAAGAGGAAAAGGTGGAAATGGCCCGCATCATCTATGATGAGTCTTTGAGAATGGGACGGTTGGTCAATGATCTGCTCGATCTTGCTAAATTGGAATCGGGTAAAATGAACCTTAGCTATGAATGCGTACCTATTTCTCCTTATTTAAAGAGGATTACAAGTAAGTTTTCCGGGCTAGCTAAAGAAAAAGGGATCACAATTTCAGCCAGTCTTGAAGATGATCAAATTCAATGGCATTTCGATCCGGACCGTATTGAACAGGTTTTGACCAATTTAATTGATAATGCGATTCGTCATACTCCTCCAGGAGGTAACATTGATGTCATTCAGAGGACAAGTGATCGAAGGGGTCTGATCATTGATGTGAAGGACTCTGGATCTGGAATTCCCGAAGAAGATTTACCTTTTGTATTCGAGAGGTTTTATAAAGCGGATAAAGCAAGGACCCGCGGGCGTTCGGGCACCGGATTGGGTTTGGCAATCGTAAAAAATATAATCAATGCCCATGATGGCTTCATATCGGTAAACAGTTTACCTGATAAAGGGACAACGTTCAGTTTTATCCTGCCTCGAATTTTGGAGAATGCTGAATGAATGACGGGTGGCTTGCCAAAAAATCTTGTTTCATAAGGAACTGAGAAGACAAAGGCAATTGGATTTCTTTCCAACTTGCCTTTGTTTTTTTTTAGGAAAGTCCCGAATATGTGGAAATTAACGGAATTTTATAATAATATAAAAGCCGAAGTATGTAACTTTTATTTAGGATTGACGACTATATTTATGAACGGATGTGGGGAAATGATGGATTCCGTTTTCCACGATCTTTATGAGAAATATCATCAGGAAATTTATCAATTCATTTTTTATATGACCAAGAATCGAGAAACGGCTGAGGACCTTGTTCAGGAGGTCTATATCCGGGTGATGAAGGCCTATGAACGCTTCGAAGGTAAGAGCAGTGAAAAAACGTGGATGTATTCGATTGCTAGAAATGTGACGATTGATTACTTTCGGAAACAAAAAGGGTGGAAAGACAAAATCTTTCCCAACTTTGAATGGGATAGGCAATTGATAAAAGATAAAGAACCCATTCCCGAAGAAGTGGCTATCATGAACGATGAAATCCAAGATATTTATCAATGCCTAAACCGGTGTACCACGAATCAAAGATCCGTCATCATTTTACGATATATTCAGGGATTGTCCATTACGGAAACTGCTGAAGTATTGAATTGGAGTGAAAGTAAGGTAAAAACAACCCAGCACCGTGCTTTGAAGGCTATTAAAAAGTTGATGGAGGATTTATCAGGAAAGGAGGGCCACCGCATTGAGAAGGTCCCGTTGGAAAGAAAGCGAAATTGAAGACTTGCTCCGAGAGCTTCCGAAATTTAAAGATGACCGAGCCAAGGCAGAGGTGTTTGCGAGAATACATGATAAAAAGAGAAAGAAACACTGGATACCTCTAATTGCGGGTTTTGCCTCCTTATTCTTAATGGTTGTTTTGGCATCATCGTTAATTATCGAAAAAAAAGGAACGACAAGTCAAGAGGACAGCGGAAGTAGTGGGAAATTATCTCTATCTGAAAATAAGGAAACGGCAGATCATGAACGGCAGGATGCAAGCAACAAAGAAATTCCTCCAGAAGATAAACAGGATTATCAAGAGTTTTCGAGTAAGCAAGCAAAAATTGAATCTAAAGACGAGGTTTCAGAAATGGAACCCGGAAAAGGGAAAAAGGAAAAAAACTTTGCACAAGCGATTTATCAAAATGACCTTAACGATGCATCGATCATTACGATGGGGATCCCAGATGATCAAATGAATTTCATCGTTCCCATTTCAATTAAACTCAAACATTACGATCAAAGTGATACATTGAAACAGTTAGTTAATCAAATGTCCGACATCAATGAAGAGCAATATGGGCTATCTGATTATTTTCCACTTGATATAAAGATTAGCCAAGGAAACGATACGGCCACTGCTCATATTGACTTTCAAGAAAAAAGCCAACTATTGGATGAAGATACACTTTTTCTCCATTCGTTGGAGGAAACTCTTTCCTATAATAATATAGAGAAAATGACATTTTCTACAGATGGTGAGCAAGGTGCCATGTTTGCGCATGCGGGATATTTAAAGGAGTTGGATATACCTCATCAAAAAAATCGCACATACCTGCTTTACCAGAAGGATGAGTCCTCCCCAAGGTTTCTTGTTCCAAGCAATATGGGATATCAGGACTTTGAGGAAGCGCTGCAGGCTGGAAAAGGGGAGGCAGACATCGAGGGAATTTCACCTGCAATCCCGCCTGACCTGAAATGGGAAAGGATAAGCTCGAATGGAGATCTTGTGATCATTCAATTATCAGATCAAGCTGCTATTGAAAATAGTGAGGAATCCCTTCAAGCTTTAGAAGCCATCCTCTTCATAGCTAAGGATTTTGGTTTTGAAAAAGTGAAGTTTGAAAATGCTCCAATTGAAGAGGTAGGCCAGCTGAATTTAACTGAAGACATATTGGTGCCCAAAGCTCCGAACCAAGTAAATTGATGCAGCGGGCTAAGATTTAATAAATATGAAGGTTTTTCATATGTTGGTGCGTTATAAACACACTGTCCATGGTAAGCAAAAGCCCCTTGCATTCACAGAAAAAGTGCCCGCGCTGACGGGCACTTTTTTGTCTTATAATGAAATACGGGCCATGAATGTAATTTCTTCTGTTTCCATTAAAAATTGTTTCATGTTATCTTCCAATGGTAAATCAAAGCTCAAAACCATGATGGCTTCCCCGCCAGCTTCTTTACGGCCAACCTGCATGGTGGCGATATTCACTCCGTGATCACCCAGGACCTTACCTACGTTACCGATTACACCAGGTTTATCGGTATGCTGGATATAAAGTAAATTCGGTTCTGGATGAAAGTCGATTTTGAAACCATTCAAACTTACAATTCGAGAACCGTAATTTTCGATATAGGTCCCACTGATTGTTAATTCACGGTGGTCACCTTTTACTTTAAGGCTGATCAAATTCGAGTAACCTAAAGAGTCCGTAGAGATTTTTTCACCAACGGTTATGCCACGCTCTTTTGCGATCAACAAGGCATTCACTTCATTTACAGATGCATCGACTCTTGATCTGAAAAAGCCGGAGATTAGACTTTTTGTAAGAATCGCTGTATCGAAATCCAATGATTCTCCGGCATACGTAACGGAGATTTCCTGAATTCCTTCATTCATGCACTGAGAAACAATGGATCCCATTTGCTGGACAAGTTGATAGAATGGCTGTACCTTTTCAAACACTTCTTTAGATATGGCTGGCAGGTTGATCGAACTTGAGACTGGATTTCCTTCGAAATAGGTCAATACCTCCTGGGCAACCTGTACGGCAACATTTAATTGGGCTTCTTTAGTTGAAGCACCCAGATGAGGTGTAGCAATGACGCTATCCAGTTCAAGCAGTTTATGGCCAATTGGAGGTTCTTCGACGAAAACGTCCAGTGCCGCCCCTGCGACATGTCCTTGAACTAACATTTCATATAAATCATCTTCGTCCAGAATACCGCCCCGGGCGCAGTTAAGTACATAAACCCCTTTTTTACAGGTAAGCAGTTTTTCTTTATTGATTAATCCTCTAGTTTCATTCGTAAGTGGTGTATGAACAGTAATGATGTCTGCTTTAGGAAGCAATTCATCTAACGGCAGGGCAGTTACGGACATTTTCTTTGCACGATCGACAGTAAGGAACGGATCATAGACAATGACATCCATGCCGAATACCTTAGCGCGTTTGGCAATTTCCCCTCCGATACGTCCAAAGCCAACTATTCCTAATGTTTTACCACGAAGTTCAGTACCCGTATATGAAGAACGTTTCCACTCCCCATTCTTCAGTGAAGCATAAGCTTGCGGAATGTGGCGCATTAATGAAGCCATCATGGCGAATGTATGTTCAGCTGTTGAAATGGTGTTGCCGTCAGGTGCATTAACCACGACAATCCCGCGTTTTGTCGCCGAGGGGATATCTATGTTATCTACACCGACACCAGCGCGTGCTATAATTTTTAGCTGCGGCATACGGTTCATTAAATCCTCTGAAACCTTCGTAGCACTTCTTACAAGAATTGCATCAATCTGATCAAGTTCGTTTGCAGCTTCCTCTACGGTCTTTTGAATGAGATGAATATTGGATGCCTCAGATAGCGGTCCGAGTCCTTCTGGTTTAATGGCGTCTGCTACTAAAATCCGATACACGACTTAACACCTTCCTAGGAAAAAATTATCTTAAATTTCAGTTAATTTTACAATTGAAATGCTGAATATGTCAATTTGGCTTAACCGGATGTAAGCGCTTAATAGAATGGTGATCTTCTGATCATCTGTTTAATGTCGCGATATAAATGGCTTCATCAAGGATTGAATAGTATAAAAAATAATTTTCATTATTTCGAATTTTCATTTTGTGTATCCACTATTTATTTTAAGCCATTCACTGTGATGATCGATATTCATCCTGAATGAATCAACTGAGAAAAAAAGTGCTATCAAAAAACAAGTAATTCAGATATAATGGGAAGTATAAAAAAATTTTATAGATCTATCTTCGGGGCGGGGCGCAATTCCCCACCGGCGGTGATGAAGAGTTTCTTCTTCTAAGCCCGCGAGCCTTACAAGGCAGGATTTGGTGCGATTCCAAAGCCGACAGTATAGTCTGGATGGGAGAAGATGGAGGTTCCTGAGTGCGTTTCAACAGTTATTTGCTGAACGTTTGTTTGATGTAACCTTTAATTTATCCCTTTAATTCTATTGGAATTAAAGGTTTTTTTATTGAACATCAACATATGGAACCCTAACCTCTTTTTCAGGTAGATCGGAAAAAGAAGGAGAGAGACCTATGAAAAAGAACAAAGTGAAAAAAACGGTCACACTTGCCATGATGGGAAGCATTTCTTATTTATTGATGCTTTTAAATTTCCCGTTTCCGGGATTCCCGCCTTTTCTCAATGTTGATTTTAGCGACATACCAGCACTGATGGCGGCATTAATTTTCGGACCGATGGCTGGAATTCTAGTCGAGTTCATTAAGAACCTATTGGATTTAGTCATGACAGGGACCTTGACTGCTGTACCTGTGGGGCATATCGCTAACTTCATAGCCGGAATACTGTTTGTCTTGCCGACTTATTATGTATTTCAGAAAATCAATTCAAAAAAAGGGATGACATTCGCTTTACTTGCGGGAACAGTTTCCATGGCAGTATTCATGAGTGTTTTAAACTATTATGTCTTCTTACCGGCTTATACCTTCTTTATGGGATGGGATGCAATGTCGGCACCCGAGTCAAGAAAGCTCGTTACGACGGCAATCTTGCCTTTCAATGTGATAAAAGGCGTACTCATCACATCCGTATTCATGTTGCTGTTCATTAAATTACAGACATGGATCAATAAACAAACATTATATAAAAATGCTTAATGGCATTAACGATAGAAATAAAAAACAACCGGATATTCGTATTCGGTTGTTTTTTTATGCCTGTTTCATTTTGGGATGGGGAGATGGCAAAAAAAAGCCATTTTCGATTGAAAATGGCTTGTACGTTATTCGAATTTAAGTGCATCTCCGTCAAATGCCTCGTCAGCAACTTTAATAGAATCCGTTGGGCATCCTTCAAATGCATCCATCATGTCATCTATAAGTACATCAGGAATTTCAACGATTCCCTCGTTATCGTCAAGGGTAACAAATGCAATCCCTTCGTCATCGTAATCATATATATCTGGTGCCGCTGCTCCGCAAGCTCCACAAGCTATGCATGTTTCTTTATCCACAATAGTAAATTTAGCCATGAATATAACCCCTCCTAAGTTGATTGACAACTGATAATCTTTTTATTTCAGATTATTATCTCTTTCTTATTGTAAGACCGAATGCCAAACTTTTCAATAGAAATTGTATTGATAATAACTATCATGTAGCACAATGTCAACGGAAAACATCGAAATACTTAACTTGGTTCTTTCCATGATTCGTCATTTAGTCACATAATTTTCCTTGTATTCATCAATAATAACGGCGATTTTTGCAGTTATTTGTTACAATGGGTTTATTGGTTAAATGAAACAAGGATGTGAGTCCCATGAATAATTATCTACAGGCCATCATTCTATATGCGATAAAAAAATTTCAAGGCGAACGCTCCATTTATGCTATATACCATATGCTGCAGGGGAAGAAATCGTCACAAACAATCCAGGATGCCCATTTATTCGGGCTAACGGATATTTTTGGGACAATACCTCGATTTACCCGTCAGCAATTAAATCAAAACATTGAACATTTACTTAAGCATGACTTGATTAAATTAACGGATAAACCAGATGCATATGAAATTAGTATGCAAGGTGAAGGAATGTTAGTCGATTACTTTAAAAATAATCCTTTTCCGGCGTATATTAATGGTTGGAAATATCACAATATCACCCCGGTTTTCTGGGGAAGGTTAAACTTACTCATTCAAACCATATCCCATATTGTCCACAATGAAAGACGTTTTTATCCGATACAAAGAAATCCCAAAATCCAATTCTTCGTAAAGGAATTTTTACATGCCAATCGTCAGGATCGAGCATTGATTGCCCAACATCTATATGATGAACTGATATCCCTTTTAGAAAGTCAAAGTGATATGAAACGAGACATATTCATTTTGAAAATAACCGGGATAAACAGGATTGGACTTACGTTTGAACAGATTGCAAAAAGGAAGGATGTAGAAGAAGAGTATGTCCGCTTTACATTCCTTGATTCATTGCATCAAATGCTTGCTGAAATGGAAACGGGAAAGGATTACCCTCTCTTGTCCACATTAACAAATGATTGGAAAAGTAGTGGGAATCCTCATTTGACACAATCTACACAGGCTACTTTACGATACATCCATGAAGGGAAAAGTCTGGGTGAAATTGCTGAAATCCGCAGATTGAAAGTCAACACCATCGAAGATCACCTCGTAGAAATTGTCTTATCGGACAAGAGTTTTCCGATTTCAGATTATGTGAATATCGAGGATGAGAGGAAAATTGCTGAAGCTATTAAGGAACTTGGAACAAAAAAGCTTAAAGCAATCAAGCAGATGGTCGATAATAAAGAGATAAGCTTTTTCCAAATAAGACTTGTACTTGCGAAAATAGGTGAGTGATGATGAATATAGAACGAGTCCTCAAAGAAAAATTCGGTTTTGATGAATTCCGTCCTGGACAAAAGGAAGTGGTTGAATCATTGATGTCCGGCAATCATACCTTAGCGATGCTACCGACCGGATCAGGTAAATCATTATGCTACCAGCTGCCGGCTTATCTTTTAAATAAGACTGTCCTAATTGTCTCCCCATTATTATCATTAATGCAGGATCAGGCAGATCAGCTGAAGATGAGTGGCGAAAAAAGTGTATTGACCCTCAACTCTTTTTTGACATTAAATCAAAAAAGGAAAGCTTTCGACCGGTTGCATAGTTATCGTTTTATCTTTTTATCTCCTGAAATGTTAAGCCTGGATGGTGTAATAAAATCCTTGAAATCCATAGATATAGGTTTGTTCGTCATAGATGAAGCTCACTGCATCTCACAATGGGGGTATGATTTCCGTCCGGATTATTTGAATTTAGGAGAAGTGAGGAGTGAATTGAACAATCCGTTGACTCTTGCCCTGACTGCAACTGCAACCGCTGAGGTCCGGAGGGACATCGTTGGTAAACTCAATATTGAGCCGGTCAATGAAACAGTCTCATCTGTTGATCGGGAAAATATCGCAATTATTGTCGAGCGAATGTTCAGCTACGATGAGAAGCTAGCACGTGTGCTGGAGCTTGTCAGGAAATTTACCGGAAGCGGGATTATTTATTTTTCCTCTAAAAAAGTGGCGGAATCTGTCACAGGATTTTTACAGGAAAACGGGATTGATAGTGTCAATTATTATCACGGTGGAATGGAACAGGAACAAAGGATGCTGATTCAGCAGCAATTCATTTCTGGCCAGTTAAAGATTATATGTGCAACAAGTGCTTTTGGAATGGGTGTGAATAAATCCGATGTCAGATATGTTATCCATTTTCATATCCCATCGACGATGGAAGCATATCTTCAGGAGATAGGCAGGGCGGGACGGGATCGTAAGCAAAGTGTGGCTGTCTTATTATATAGCGAAGGGGATGAAGGGCTTCCGCTGCATTTGATGGAGCAGCAGTTGCCTTCGGATTCGCAAATCGATGGTGTATGTTCTTTCCTTAATGCATCACAAAAGATTCCGGTGAATTTGACCCTTTCAGAAAAAGAACAGCTGTCTCAATCCTTTTCGTTAAACGAAGTCCAGCTGCGTTTTTTTACCCAGTTTACGGGTAATAACCTACATCAAGTGGCTGCGATGAAAGAGTATTGTCAAAAGAGGAAATCCAGGAATCAAGAAAAGCTGCATAACTTCCTGCACTGGATCTATGCACCGGAATGTCGACGTTTAGGAATACTGGACTACTTTGGAGAAGAGCATCGGGAAGTGAATCCCATCTGTTGTGATATTTGTGGGATGGATACCGAAAAAATGGCTGATGTATGGCCGGAAGTCAAGGTGGATCCGGTCAATTCCTTTTCCTCGTGGAAAAAGGAATTGGCTTATATCTTATTAAAGAAGGAATATGGCAATGAAAAATAAGCAAGCTGAAATGATTAAACAACTTACAGATAAACAGTTGCTATTTAATTTGTTTCTTACACAAATTATTCTCTTAACGTTAGCCATCTTTTTAGGTATTATTTTATTTAAAGACCGTTCTGCCTTTTTCGACTTATTTATCTATGATGACCTGAACATTTTGCTGATTGGAATTCCCGCAGGAGTCATTGTCGTGCTATTTGACTTATTGCTTATGAAAGTGACACCCTCTTCCTATCAGGATGATGGTGGTATTAACGAACGCATTTTCAGTAATTTGTCATACCCGATGATTTTTGTCGTAGCTTTAGTGGTGGCGATTAGCGAAGAATTATTATTCCGTGGAGTGCTGCAAACACATTTTGGTTTGCTTCTTACGAGCCTCATTTTTGCAGCCGTCCATTATCGTTACCTTTTTAATTGGTTTTTATTTTTGAATGTTTTGGTTTTAAGCTTCTTTATCGGTTTTCTATTTGAAATGACTAATAATATCATCGTGACGATTACGGCCCACTTTTTGATTGACTTTATCCTTGGTATTTTAATCAGGAACAAAAAGCAAAGAGGGTTGAGCAAGAAAGGGGGTGACTTGAATGAGCCGGGTACAAAAGAATGAAAAAGAAAATGATCAGGCTGGTGAACTTCGTTCGCGAATTGAACGTCAGAAGGCTAAATCATCATTGCCCAAGCGCAGCAAAGTCCACCAGAATAAAAAGAAAAAAAGTAAAGTGAAGATTAAGTTCCCAATGATACAATTATTAGCGTTATTTTTTATTTTGCTTCCAATTGGATTTTATACCCTTTATACATATCTGCAGGATAGGCCTGTACCTGTTACTAAAAGTGACCAAATCGTCTTAAAAGAGGAAGATAAAGAATCGATTCCAACTACAGCAACGGCAGAGGACTTAAAGGAAAAAGAGTCGGCAAAGGCTGAAGTGGAGAAAGAGAAAGAAGAAGCTGAGGCTAAAGCCAAAGCGCAGCAAGAAGCTGAGGAAAAAGCCAAGGCAAAGCAAGAAGCTGAAGAAAAGGCTAAAGTGCAGCGAGAAGCTGAGGCTAAAGCCAAAGCGCAGCAAGAAGCAGAGGAAAAGGCCAAAGCACAGCAAGAAGCAGCGGAAAAGGCCAAAGCACAGCAAGAAGCTGAGGAAAAGGCAAAGAAAGCAGCAGCAGAAAAGAAAAATGTACAAGCCGCTAAACCGGATAAAGAGGGATACAAAGTTGTCTTACATACTGTTCAAGGTGAAGAAACATTATTTCGCATTTCCATGAATTACTACAAATCACAGGAAGGGATTGCTCTGATCAGGGAGTGGAATGGGCTGAATGGCAATGAAATTTCCAAAGGTCAAGTATTGAAAATTCCAATCAAGAAATAATGATGGCACTCTGTCTTTTATAGGCAGGGTGTTTTTAAAATTGTTTGACTCGGTAAGTATGAAGGCAATCGTGTCAGGTACATTATCATTTTTTTCTCTACTCTTTCATATCATGATTTGAAAGAGCAGAGGAGGAAATGCGATGGAATCGACAATCATTTTACTGGATGAGAAAACGGATCAAGCAACAAAACAAATGCTGCAAAATGTCGTGGATCGGAAGAAAAAATTCGAGGCACTTAAAAAGAAGCACCTTCAAAGCTTATGGGCAACCATGATTGTTGCTGTCCTTTTTATGATTTATCTTTATTTTTATATCGTTGTACCTTATTCCTATTCCTTTTTCAGTATGTTTAGTGTTTTCGTCGACCATTTTAGCCATTTCCTTTTTTTGGCGGCAGCAATTGGTCTATATGGATATATGGTTTTAATTAAAAAAAAGCTAGATAAAGCTGAAAAGGAGTTTCAACTGCTACGCTGTGAAATCATTAATAAAAGTAAGCAATTGTGGGAAAAAGAGGAAGAATGGAAAAATCGCCATAAGGTTTTTGAAATGATGAAGAAGAATTATGATATTAACTTATATCATGAAAATAAATGATGTTCGCGTTAAATCATATTTAATTGCGGGTAATACCGTTTTATGGTTATATGAAAGTACGTTTGGATAAGGATGGAAAGAAGGTTTAACGAAGATGTTATGGTTATCTGGATTATTTTTAATCATCATCCTGCTGTCATTTGCCACAATCTTTTACATGTGGCGTACGGCTATGCAAGATAGGGTGATTTCTCAAGACCTATATTTTAAAGACTTTCCTGAAGGCTTTGGCGATGTGCGGATTTTTTTTATATCCGATCTTCATCGGCGAATCGTTGCGGATAAATTGATTGAGGAAACACGTGACAAGGCAGATTTGGTGATAATCGGCGGTGACATTAGGGAAAGCGGGGTTCCCTTAGAACGTGTGGAAAAAAATTTATTGAAACTAAAAGAACTTGGTCCCCTTTATTTTGTTTGGGGTAATAATGATTATGAAGGCGACTTCCATGAACTGGATGCGACTCTTTTGAAACATGGGGTGAAGATCCTTGATAATACAGCTGTTTCTTTTGAGTCTCAAAATGGCAGTAAAATCGCTCTTCTGGGCATTGATGATATATCGGAAGAACGTGATAGGCTTGACCTTGCCCTGTCGGATTGCGGGAATGAAGATTTCCGGATTTTGGTGAGCCATAATCCATTGGTGAAGAAACAGTTGACTCCGGAACACCATATTAGTCTTGTCCTGTCAGGTCACACCCATGGCGGGCAGATTCGCATATTCGGATTCGGGCCCTATCAAATCGGAAGCGTTAAAAAAGAGGGGGACTGTATATATATGACGAGTAATGGCTATGGGACAAGCGCAGTGCCTTTAAGGCTTGAAGCTAAGCCTGAAACGCACCTCTTCACCCTGAAAAGGGGGACGGACACTGAAATAGGCGAAGCTGTGGAAAAAACCTATTAGGCTGCTTTTAAGCGAGCATACCGGGATTTTACAGACCTTGAAAAATCCACTATAATTTCATCAAATGATCGTACAGTTATTGGAGGCCTTGTAAAACCATGCAAGAAGGTAAATATAATATAAAGGCAGTATCAAAACTGCTGGACATTCAGTCGGGAACCCTTAGGGCTTGGGAAAGGCGCTATAAATTTATCGAACCTGTCAGGAATGAATCGGGGCACCGGCTGTATACTGAAAAACATCTGCAAATCCTTAAGTGGCTCATTACTAAAACAAAGCAAGGTTTTACAATAAGCCAAGCCGTTTCACTTCTCGAAAGTACAGGCACTCTAGCGCCTGGAGTTCCTGAAACGAACCGTAAGGATGAACAAACGGTTAAGTTATCGGATGAATTGATTGAAGCTCTATTAAATTTCAATGAAAATAAAGCCCATATGCTGATAAGCCAAGCATTCAGTATGTATACAATCGAACAAACCATAGTTGAAATACTCGGTTCAATATTGGTTCAGATTGGGGATAAGTGGGAAAGGGGAGAAATTACTTCCGCTCATGAACACTTTGCGTCGAACATCCTAAAATCCAGGATCAGTTCAGTCATGCATGCGATTCCGACTAATGGTTTCCTTCCGAAAGCCCTTACCGTTTGTGCTCCCGGTGAAAAACATGAATTTGGACTGTTGGTCTTCACCATTTTTTTGAAGCGGAAAGGGTATGAAACCATTTATTTAGGTGAATCCATTGCTGATAAGGACCTTTTCACCGTTTTAAACATCATAAAGCCCTCATACCTATTCATGTCATGTTCACTGAAAGAGAATCTTGATGGAACATTTATGCTGCTTGAATCGTTAATAAAGGATTTCCCGGATTTGAAGGTGGGTCTTGGCGGTGCGGCGCTGAGCGATATATCCGAAGAAAACCGTACGGCCTTCAGCGGAGTTTTAATGGGGGACACGCAATCTAAATGGGAGGAATGGCTGAAAGGTTAGCTGCGCCGCTTAGGCGAAATAATGGATATGCACCCTGCGACCAAGGCTTCATATGATGTATGAAGATGGTAACCAGGGGGCATTTTTTTATGAAGCTGGAGCGATTAACCAATAATAAAATCAAGATTTTTTTGACCCTTGATGATTTAATTGATAGAGGCATTACAAAAGAAGATATTTTAGGGAATTCCTTAAAGGTCCACAAGCTATTTCAGGATATGGTCGAAGAAGCATGCGAAGAACTCAGCTTTAAAATGAGTGGCTCCATTGCAATTGAAATTTTCTCCTTGCCTGCTCAAGGATTGATAATCATTGTGACAAAGGACGAAGAGGAATTATTGACAGATGAAGAGGAGTACTTGGATTTACAAGTGAAAATTGATGACTTCCCCCATATTCTGTATGTTTTCAATGACTTTGAAGATATCGTCCAATTATCTCACAGGTTATCTTTTCAAGGTTTGCTTAAAAGTACTCTTTATCATTTTGAGGGAAGATACTATTTACTTATCGAAAATGTTAAAGACACCACCTACGACACGGTCATATCCTTAGCGGCTGAGTATGGCCATGCATCTACATTGACACTCTGCCGCATCAACGAATACGGAACATGTATAATCGAAAATGAAGCGATACATGTTTTGCTCACACACTTCAGTTGATGTAAAACGAATGAGACAAGGCAGCCACATTAGGAAAAAACAATGCGGTTTGCCTTATTTGTCTCAGCCCTCGGCCGAAGAAGATATACGGTTAAAGTGTATGAAAACAGTTGATATGATAACGTTTTCATTTTTAGAATATTTCCAACTTTTAAATTCCCATTTTTACTCTTGCATATCTGTATCGAAGGTGTATACTAGCACATGAAGAGGACTATTTGTACATTATAGATTTTATATATGGATGAGATTTTCTAGGAGGTACTTTAATGGAATCGGCAAAAGGCAATAGCCATGTAAATGAAGAAGAAAAACACGACGTACTGAGGTCTACCCAAACTGTAATACATAAAGCTTTGGATAAGCTGGGTTACCCGGAAGAAGTTTTTGAGCTGTTGAAGGAACCATTGCGCTTATTAACGGTGAAGATACCAGTCCGCATGGATGATGGCTCGGTTAAGATTTTCACGGGTTACCGTGCACAGCATAACGATGCTGTTGGGCCTACAAAAGGTGGTATCCGTTTTCACCCTAATGTAACGGAACGTGAAGTGAAGGCATTATCCATTTGGATGAGTTTGAAATGCGGCATCGTTGATTTGCCATACGGCGGGGGTAAAGGCGGTATCGTATGTGATCCTCGTAATATGTCATTCCGTGAGCTTGAAAGGCTGAGCCGGGGCTATGTTCGCGCAATTAGCCAAATCGTTGGGCCGACTAAAGATATCCCGGCACCTGATGTTTTCACAAACTCTCAAATCATGGCTTGGATGATGGATGAATACAGCCGTATGGATGAATTCAACTCGCCAGGATTCATTACGGGTAAACCGCTAGTGCTTGGTGGTTCCCATGGCCGTGAATCAGCGACTGCCAAGGGTGTAACGATTTGTATCAATGAAGCTGCCAAGAAACGCGGCATCGATATTAAAGGGGCACGGGTCGTCATTCAAGGTTTTGGTAACGCAGGTAGTTTCTTAGCTAAATTCATGCACGACGCTGGTGCTAAAGTTATTGGGATTTCGGATGCATATGGCGCTCTTCATGATCCTGAAGGCTTGGATATCGATTATCTTCTCGATCGGAGAGATAGTTTCGGAACCGTAACGAAATTGTTTAAAAGCACAATTTCTAATAAAGAACTGCTTGAATTGGAATGTGATATTCTAGTTCCGGCTGCAATTGAAAACCAAATCACTGAAGAAAATGCTGCAGATATCAAAGCATCGATCGTTGTCGAGGCAGCTAACGGACCAACAACAATTGAAGCGACACAAATCCTAACGGATCGCGGAATCCTTCTTGTTCCTGATGTCCTTGCTTCTGCTGGTGGTGTTACGGTTTCTTACTTCGAATGGGTACAAAATAACCAAGGGTATTACTGGTCTGAAGAAGAAGTGGACGAAAAGCTGGAAAAAATCCTTGTGAAATCCTTTAATAATATATATGAACTTGCACAATCAAGACGTGTAGATATGCGCCTAGCTGCTTATATGATTGGCGTAAGAAAAATGGCTGAAGCTTCTCGCTTCCGCGGTTGGATCTAAAAACTTCAAATCATGTATTAATTTATAGTTAAAATCATGTTCATTGCTTTATCATTGAAATGATTTGTAAAAACTCCTATCATGTATTGATAGGAGTTTTTTATAGTTAGACGAACGAATTACATAGTGCATGGAAAGGCAGTGGAATAAAGATGAATGTTGAAGAAGTCATTATCATAGGTGGGGGCCCTTGTGGATTGGCTGCTGCAATCGCTCTTAAAGAAGTGGGAATACAGTCCCTGATTATTGAAAAAGGCAATGTGGTTGATTCCATTTACCGTTATCCGACACATCAAACATTTTTCAGTTCGAGTGAAAAACTGGAGATTGGTGATATCGCTTTTATAATCGAAAACCGTAAACCGGTCCGCAATCAAGCGCTAGCCTATTATAGGGAGGTAGTCAGAAGGAAAGAATTGCGGGTCAATAAATTCGAAAAAGTGGAGAAAGTGGAAAAGCGTGAAGATGGGAAATTTTTAGTCAAGACATCGAAGAGTGACTATACTGCTCTGCATGTCATCGTATCGACCGGATACTATGATCATCCGAACTATATGTGCATACCGGGTGAACAGCTTCCAAAAGTGTTTCATTACTTCAAGGAGGGCCACCCCTACTTTAATTGTGATGTTGCCGTCATCGGTGGCAAAAACTCAAGCGTGGATGCAGCTCTGGAATTGGTCAAATCAGGAGCAAGGGTTTCAGTCCTTTATAGAGGATCGGATTACTCTCGAAGTGTCAAACCTTGGATCCTTCCCGAATTCGAATCATTGGTACGCAATGGAACGATCAAGATGGAGTTTAATGCGAATGTTGACAGGATAACGGAAGACAGCGTCATCTATCATGTCGGCGATGAGGAAAAAGTCATTAAAAATGATTTTGTATTTGCTATGACTGGATACCATCCTGATCATTCATTTTTAGCTTCAATGGGCATTACTATTGATAAGGAGACTGGAAGGCCCGCATATAACGAGGAAACGATGGAGACGAACGTTAAAGGTCTTTATATTGCAGGAGTTCTGGCAGCCGGAAATAATGCGAACGAAATCTTCATCGAGAACGGCAGGTTCCATGGTGGATTGATTGCTTATCATTTGGCTGTTAAAGAAAAGTGATTATATAAATAAGGAGCTGGGACCGTATGGAAAAAATATCATTAATAACGACTGGTGGGACTATTGCCAGCAAAGCAACAGCGAATGGTATGTTGGCCTCTGGTGCATTGACTGGCCATGAATTGGCAGCACTTTGCGAATTGCCCAACGATATCGAGGTTAAAGTGGTTGATCTTTTCCAGATTTCAAGCATGTCCATGTCCTTCGAGAAAATGCAGCAGCTTAAATCAGCCATTCAAAAGGAATTGGAGGATCCTGATGTTACGGGAATCGTCGTGACCCACGGTACGGATACACTTGAGGAAACGGCTTATTTCCTTGATGTCACGACTAAGGATCAACGTCCAATCGTAATAACCGGCTCACAACGTTCTCCTCAAGACGTGGGCACCGATGTATACTCCAATCTAAGGAATTCGATATTATGCGCTGCGAGTGATCTTATAAGGGATGTCGGAGTAGTAGTCGTTTTTAATGAGCGGATCTATTCAGCCAAGTATGTCAAAAAAGTTCATGCTTCCAATTTGCAGGGGTTCGTATCTTTTGGCTATGGATATTTGGGGATAATTGATAATGATGTCGTCAGCATCTATCAAAAACCATTACATAGGGAGTGTTATGATATTGGGGATTGCATTCCCAGGGTGGATATCATCAAGTGCCATACAGGCGCTGATGGCCTCTTTATTGATGCTGCGGTTGCAAACGGTGCGAAAGGCATCGTGCTCGAGGGTGTAGGAAGGGGACAGGTTACCCCTGTAATGGTAACTTCCATACAGGCTGCAATCGATAAAGGCATAACGATCATCATGACTACAAGTGCAGAAGAAGGAAAAGTTTACCCAGCTTATGATTATGAAGGCAGCGCATTTGATCTAAAACAACGCGGTGTGATATTAGGCGCAGACTATGACAGCAAGAAGGCCCGGATCAAGTTAGCTGTCATGCTGGCAAGCGAAAACACTATAGATGAGACCTTCTTTAAATACTGAAGGATAAAATAAAATTTGGAAGACTTGATTCTTGGATTCAGTTTTTCTTCATTCCATGGTACGATTAAGGAAACGAAGATGAAAAGAGGGTCAGCTAATGCTGGTCATGTTGTCAGCGGCCATTGCGCCTGGATTGGCGCTACTGAGCTATTTTTATTTGAAAGATCAATATGAAACCGAACCGATATCGGTTGTGGTCAAAACATTTTTATTCGGTGTCTTTCTTGTATTGCCGATTATGTTCATACAGTATGTGCTCGAAACCGAACATATCTTGAATACCGATTTAGCAAATGCTTTTTTATGGGCTGCACTGCTTGAGGAATTCTTCAAGTGGTTCATACTCATTTATGTCATTTATCAGCATGTAGCATTCGATGAGCCGTATGATGGGATTGTTTACGGAGCTGCAGTCTCCCTTGGATTCGCTACAATGGAGAATATTTTGTACCTGTTGGCCAACGGGGTGGAACATGCTTTTCTCAGGGCCATTCTCCCTGTATCCAGTCACGCTTTGTTCGGTGTGATCATGGGATATTATTTGGGCAAGGCGAAATTTTCAGCATCGAATAATAAGGTCTATTTATCATTGGCATTGATCATACCAATTTCGTTACATGGGGTTTACGATTATATTTTAGTTTCCCAAAAATTTTGGGTTTACTTTATCATGCCATTCATGATTTATCTATGGTGGCTAGGCATGAAAAAAGTAAAGAAAGCACGTTTGTTGTCTGACTTTCATGCTGAAAAACTTTCTCAAAATCAATTCCTTAGCAAATGAAGAATACTATCAAAACGGAGTGCTGGCATATTTTGCCCGCTCCGTTTTTTTTATGTTTGGAATAAAAAAGCCAGTAAAGAAGAAAATAGAATTACATTAATTCAAGAAAAAGAGGAGTGTTTTTGATGAAAGGAATTTCGTCAAATTGGAAATGGCTTTTGCTGTTTTCGTGTATTACTATTTGTTTCGGAATTTACCCGGAAACAAGAACAAACGCCTTTTCGAGCCAAATCATTCAAAAAGGTGCGGTTGGAGACGATGTAATTGAACTGCAGGCACGCCTACAAAACATCGGTTACTATAATGGAAAGATTGATGGAGCCTATGGATGGGGCACTTATTGGGCACTTCGGAATTTTCAACAAGATTTCGGGCTTCCAATAGATGGTTTGGCAGGGACTACAACAAAACAGAAGTTGACGAATGCCTCTAATTTCAATAAAGAATTTGTTCACGAACAGATCAATAAAGGGAACGAGTTCACCTATTATGGGGGAGTCCCCATTGAAAATCAGGTAAAAGCGAAAGGAAATGGCACTACGTCTGGAGGGGCCGCTTCCGGAAAAGCTCCTTCCAAAACAACTACAGCCAATCTTCCAGGAGGATATTCTCAAAACGATATACAGTTGATGGCCAATGCAGTTTATGGAGAAGCACGAGGGGAGCCATATACAGGTCAGGTTGCCGTTGCGGCAGTAATACTGAATCGAGTGGAAAGTGCTGCATTTCCTAATACCATTTCGGGAGTGATTTTTGAACCTGGGGCGTTTACGGCTGTTGCGGATGGACAGATTTGGCTGACACCGAACGAAAGGGCGAAAGAAGCCGTGGTGGATGCTATCAATGGATGGGATCCAAGCGGTAATGCAGAATATTATTTTAACCCCGACACGGCAACAAGCAAATGGATCTGGTCAAGGGAACAAATTAAAAGAATCGGAAAACATATCTTTTGTAAGTAAAGAGGTGAAGGAAAATGATCAGGAATATAGTGATTGCCCTGCTTGTTGTAGTTGTTGCGGGAACTGCATTCTGGGGCTATCAAGAACATAAGGAAAAAAATGCTGTATTAATCAACGCGGAAAATACGTATCAGCGAGCCTTTCATGATTTAAGCTATCAAGTGGATTTATTGCATGATAAGGTCGGCGGTACTTTGGCCATGAATTCACGTTATTCATTAAGTCCGGCTTTAACGGATGTTTGGCGTATCACTTCCGAAGCCCAAAGTGATGTCGGGCAGTTGCCATTGACCTTGCTTCCTTTTAATAAGACAGAAGAATTTTTATCGAAAATTGCAGACTTCAGTTATAAAACAGCGGTACGTGACCTTGAAAAAGAACCATTGAATGATAAGGAATATGCGACTCTACAATCCTTGTACACACAGGCAGGGGACATCCAGGGCGAATTAAGAAAAGTGCAATATCTAGTCCTGAAAAACAATTTAAGATGGATGGATGTCGAAATGGCTCTTGCATCAGGGAAAGAAAATTCGGATAACACGATCATCGACGGATTAAAGACGGTGGAGAAAAAAGTATCTGGGTACGGCGAAACGAATGAGATGAATCCGACTTTTACATCTGCACAACAGAGGGATGAAAACTTTAAAAATTTGCAAGGTGAAACCATAACAAAAAAAGAAGCCATTGCGACAGCTAAAAACTATGCACACTCAAAAAGCAGAAATTTGCAGGTGAATGTGGAGGAAAACGGAAAAGGTTCCGATTTTGGATTTTATAGTGTGAGCATCCTCGATAAAGATTCCGATACCGAATTGAATATGGATTTGACAAAAAAAGGCGGTTACCCTATTTGGTATATCAATAATAGGGACGTGAACAAAACAAATATTGATTTGAATCAAGCCTATACAAAAGCCGAAGAATTTTTAAAGGAACATGATTTCAGTTCACTTGAATTATTTGAAAGTGCTCAGTACGATAATATCGCGTTATTGAATTTCGTGACATCAGAAAATGGCGTCAAGATTTATCCGGATTCAGTCAAGGTCAAAGTCGCATTGGATGATGGATCAATTATTGGATTTTCAGCCGACGAGTATTTAAAATCACATAAAACCAGGGAATTAGCGAATCCGAACATATCCGAGAAAGAAGCTAAGGACAAAATCAACAGTAATGTAAAAATAATGGAAGAAGGAAAGGCGTTAATCACCAATGATATTGGTGAAGAAGTCCTATGTTATGAATTTCTCGGTACGATTAAAGATGATACCTACCGTATTTTCATTAATGCAGATACCGGTCAAGAAGAAAAGGTGGAAAAATTAAAGAATTCCGAACCGATATACGAGAATTTAATTTAATGTTAATTGTTAACATGAATCATTAGTTGTAGGGAAAAGTGCTTAGTCACTTTCCCTTTTTCTTATTTCATGGCATAATAACGTAAAAGATCATTGGATAATATGGGGAATCAATAGGTAATATTACGTAGTTTCCTTTCTATCAAAGGACGTGGATAACAATGTTTAAAATTGGTGATATATTAATGCTCGAACCGAAATACTCATCACAGAAGGAAAAGTTCAATTGTATGGTTGTCGAAATGGGACAGGGCTGTGTCTATACCGACTTTCCCATCAATTTAGAGACTGGTAAAACTGCATTCCTTATGGATGGGACACTATTGAACGTCACATTTTCCAATGAAGAGCAGGCTGTTTATATATTTGATTCTGAAGTGCTTGGAAAAGTGAAAGGCAGGATACCCATGATGCAAATTTTGCTGCCCGAAGCAGAAACGTTTGTGAAAATCCAACGGAGGCAATACGTGCGCCTGGATGTAACCCTGGATACAGCCATTCATCCAGAACATTCCGAGTTTCCCCCTTTTCGCGCATTAACAGAGGATATAAGTGCAGGCGGGGCTTCGATAAGGCTTTTAAAAGGCACTGATATACCATCGGTTTCCCACTTATACCTGTGGATGGCGCTCACGCTTAAATTAGGTGAGATTCATTATTTAAGGTTAAAAAGCAAAATCATTCGCGTAACGGAGAAAGAGCATGGAAATATGCTGCTGCACGTCAAATTTCTTGAACCTACAAAAAATGATGTACAGACATTAATGAGGTTTATATTTGAAAAGCAGGTCGAATTAAAGAAAAAAGGCTTGCACGTTTAACATGATTGAATGAAAAACAGCGATTCCATCCATACTGCTAATATAAACAGATGGAGGGTGCGGCTTATGAAAACATTTGAAAGACTATTAATTAAAGTGATCATCATTCAATTGGCCTGCTTATTTTTTTTCCAGTTCCTTTTGAGCAGGGAGGATCAAATCATTGATTTGACCAAGCTCTCGAGATATGAAGGTGTCACCAGCAATAATTATACGAAAATCATTGAAACATTCAATGGGACCGATAGTAAAAGCGGTGATTAATTTCATCTTGTCGACAAAATGAGGTTAGGAATCTCCTCCGAACCGTGATTTAGAAGTGATATTTATTTTCCTTTTTATATGGAAAAAACCCCTACCTAGATTGAACAATTTAATGAAAATACTGCAGGCAAACTCGTTTTTCTATGAATTGTCTACAGTCTGAAGCGGTGATCCGCTTTTTTGTATGAAGATTTTCAAAAAAGGATAACTATTGATGGCTGTAGTGATAAAAAAAGAACTAAGGTGATTTTGAACCTACACATCCCTTTTATTAATGATTTTCCCGCTAGTTGTGATAAAATGAAAGGGTACTAAATAATCAGCATGATTGTAGGATGCTTGGGAGGATTTATGGAAAAAAAATTATCAGTCGCAATCGATGGACCAGCTGCTGCTGGAAAAAGCACGGTTGCTAAAATTGTTGCAGAAAAGTTTAATTACATATATGTGGATACAGGTGCAATGTATAGGGCCCTTACCTATAAGGCCCTTAATCAAAAGATTCTTCTTGATGATGAACCAGCGTTATCAGAAGTTCTCATCAATACGGAAATCGAATTAAGACCAAGTGAAAATGGACAGTTGGTGTTCTTGGATAATGAGGACGTGACAGCCCAAATCAGGAATAATGAAGTGACTGGTTCCGTATCGGAAGTGGCAAAGCACCGAAGCATCCGGGAAGAATTGGTTCGCAGGCAGCAAATCTTTGGTGAAAATGGCGGTGTCGTCATGGATGGCAGGGATATTGGTACGCATGTTTTACCCAACGCCGAAGTTAAGGTATTTCTTATCGCATCTGTGGACGAAAGGGCACAGCGGAGGCATCAGGAAAATTTATTGAAAGGTTTTCCTTCAGATATTGAAAAGTTAAGGGAGGAAATTGCAACAAGGGACAAGCTGGACTCGGAACGCGAGGTATCGCCACTGAAAAAGGCTGCGGATGCTATCGAAATCGACACGACTTCATTATCGATTCAGGAAGTTGCAGAAAGTATCATGTCTTTAATAGAAGAGAGGAAAAGATGACATTGGATTTTTACACATTTGCCAAGAACATCGTAAAAGGCGTTTTAACGCCTTCGTTTAGGGTTAAAGCGCTCGGAAAGGAACATATCCCTAAAGAGGGCGGAGTATTGATCTGTGCCAATCACATTGATAATTTTGATCCGCCCGTAGTTGGAATGACATCTCCTAGGGATATTCATTTCATGGCGAAAGAAGAGTTGTTTCAAGCACCTGTTTTAAAGGGTATATTACCCAGAGTAAATGCATTTCCCGTGAAGCGGGGCAATAGCGATCGGGAATCCCTGAGAAAAGGTTTAAAGCTTTTGAAGGAGGGCAAGGCGATCGGACTGTTTCCCGAGGGAACCAGAAGCAAGACTGGTGAATTGGGAGAAGGGTTGGCGGGTGCTGGATTTTTCGCTTTGCGGTCTGATGCCGTTATCATACCATGTGCAATCATCGGCCCATATAAATTTTTGCGTCCGTTGAAGGTCGTTTACGGTCCTCCAATAAATTTTACTGAATATCGCGAACAGAAAATATCAGCCGATGAAGCTACCAAAATCATCATGGACCAAATCGGGAAATTGATTTCCGAGCATAAATAGTCCTTCATACTTGACAATTTTCTGATTTTGTTAGAATTTATAAAATAAGGGTATTGTTCCTTATTGCCGATAAAAAGGAATATAACTTTATTACTCTAAAAAAACTGTTTTTATCTTTATTAGGAAAGTGTTTTTATTGAACCACTTTAAATAAAAAATGTGGCCGATGAAGAGGAATTTTGCTGATCAGTCATGGGTTAAGGAGGAGTTAGTAATGACAGAAGATATGAACCAGGTAGAAGTGAACAATTACAAAGTTGGGGATCAAGTTAAAGCAACCGTTTCAAAGGTAGAAGAAAAACAGGTCATTGTCGATGTGGAAAACAGCAAGACTGATGGAATCATACCAATCAGTGAGCTTTCAAGCCTTCATGTCGAAAAGGCATCAGATGCCGTTTCGGAAGGTGATGCATTGGAGCTGGAAGTCATTAAGGTCGAAGAAGAAGCTCTCATTCTATCAAAACGTAAAATTGACGCTCTTAAAGCATGGGATGACCTGGAATTGAAATTTGAAAATGGAGACGTATTTGAGGCTGAAGTTAAAGATGTCGTCAAAGGCGGGCTTGTTGTAGATCTAGGCGTACGTGGTTTTGTTCCGGCTTCTCTAGTAGAAGACTATTTCGTTGAAGATTTTTCTGATTACAAAAACAAAACTTTAACATTCAAGATCGTTGAACTTGAGAAAGACAAGAATCGCTTAATCCTCTCGCATCGGGCAGTCGTCCAAGAACAAAAGGAAAAGCAAAAAGCAAACGTTTTGGATAAGATTGAAAGCGGGCAAGTGCTTGAGGGCGTGGTCCAAAGGATTACCGATTTTGGTGCATTCGTGGATATTGGGGGCGTAGACGGTCTTGTCCACATTTCCCAGCTTTCCCATCAGCATGTCGACAAGGCATCCGATGTCGTTTCCGAAGGGGATAAAGTGCAAGTTAAAGTACTATCCATCGACCGTGATAACGAAAGGATCTCACTTTCCATTAAAGATACCCTTCCGGGACCTTGGGCAGGCATTGCAGAAAAAGCGGCCAAAGGCTCTACACTGGAAGGGATCGTCAAACGCCTTGTTTCTTTCGGAGCATTCGTGGAGATTTTCCCAGGGGTGGAAGGGCTTGTTCATATTTCCCAGATTTCCCACAAGCATATTGCCACGCCGCAAGAAGTGCTTAAAGAAGGTCAGTCTGTCGAAGTGAAGGTACTGGAAGTCAATGAAACGGATCAACGTCTATCATTGAGCATTAAGGAACTTGAAGAACCTCAAGCTAATTACAATACATCGGATTATGAGATCCCTGAGGAATCGAAGGGCTTTCAGCTAGGTGAAATGATCGGCGATCAATTGAAAAAACTAAAATAAGATAATAATGGTGATGTCCTTGGAGAGAAAACAACGAAAATTAGATCATATAGAATTTGCGCTAAAGACAGGGCAGCAGCATAAAACAGGATTAGAAGATATTTCGTTTATTCACCAAAGCTTACCAGGTATTTCCTTGAATAATGTGAACCTCACAGCAGAAGTTGGCGGACTTGAATTAAGTTCGCCAATTTTCATAAATGCCATGACCGGGGGCGGGGGCCCTGAAACCGAAAAATTGAATGGTGACCTAGCCATTGCTGCTCGGGAAACAGGAATCGCCATGGCGGTCGGATCTCAAATGGCAGCTATCAAGGATTCTAGCCAGCAGGCTTCTTTTAAAGTTGTAAGGCAGGAAAATCCTAATGGTGTGTTGATTGGTAATCTCGGTGGAGAAGCAACAGTCGAACAGGCTAAGCGGGCCAGCGATATGATCGGGGCAGATGCCCTTCAGATTCATATCAATGTAATTCAAGAATTGACGATGCCTGAAGGGGACAGGGATTTTGCCGGTACCCTTTCGAGAATTGAAAAAATCAATAGAACGATCGGAATCCCTGTCATCGTAAAAGAGGTTGGATTTGGGATGAGTATGGAAACGGTGCAGCAATTACATTCTATTGGTATTTCGATCATTGATGTAGGCGGGTTTGGCGGAACGAATTTTGCTAAAATCGAGAATGAGAGACGCGCAAAAATACTCGGATATTTCAATGAATGGGGCATACCGACAGCCGCTTCGATCGTCGAAGCAGTTAATGTTTCACCACAGCTATCAGTCATTGGATCAGGCGGAATTCAAAGTCCTCTGGAAATTACAAAAAGCCTGGCATTAGGAGCGAAGGGTGTCGGCTTGGCCGGGCATTTCCTCAAGCTCTATAAAGAGCTGGGCTTGGAACAACTGATTAAAGAAATAAATTACATACATGAAGATTTAAAGATCATCATGACTGCGCTCGGGTGCGGTAATATCTCAGACCTAAGGAAATCGAAATTAGTCATCAAGGGCAATACCTATCATTGGTTATCTCAAAGAGGCATTGATTGTTCGGCATATGCTAAATGAATGACCAGAAAAAGAAGCATCTCAATTGAACGGATTGAGATGCTTCTTTTTGTTCAGGGATAGACTTAACTATTCCTTTTTCGAGCCTCTTCAGGGCTTTCCATTCTAGTTGCTCCTTTATGCTCCAGTGATTGGTCCCTGTCGGACTCCACCCGTTTACTTTCTTTCAATTTCTTCTCTTGCCGATCTTTTCCCATGTTTACACCTCCTTTTCTAATTATAGGACAAAGGTTTCCTCATTAAATGCCGTGCTATACGTTTATACTTTGAATAAACAAGCCATAATGTTCCTAAAAGGGGGGCGCTGCATGGATGGAATAATATTTTATTGGATTTCATGGATAGTTTGGGTCATTGTCATGTTTTTTATTCCGAAAACGGTTCCCTTTCGTTTTGATTTTCTATTTCATCTATTAGCCGTTATGGTATTAGCTGGCTATAAACTGGATGCTCCCTTGGTTTCCGTGCATTTGAGCGGGCCGTATCTTTTCTTTATACTGTGTGTGTATATTAGGAAGGAATCAATCATCAAGATGATGGAACTGATCAGCGGAAGTCTTATTATCACTCTCGCTTATGCCAGTTTTCAACTTTTTTCTTTGCTTGATCCGATATGGCTCATCATGAAACCGATTTATCTTTTGTGTATTTTCCTGAATTATCTTATCCTATTACTTTTTAAAAATTGGAAACATCGATTGTTCGTCCTTTTAATTGGGATGATGATGGGAGATATCATATATTCTGGATTGCTTGCTTACCACTCTTTACCTTATGTGGCCCTTGCTTACGCATGGCATGATAATGCAGTGCTGGTTTTGGGCGCAAACATATTGTGGAGAATATTGGAACTGGCTGGCCAATACATTTATTCAATTTCTCAATCGAGATTTTTATCAAAACAAGGAAAAGAGAATTTTAATCAATGAAGAGTATGGTGAAAAATTTATCAAAATGGTGCAAACTGGAATTAGAAGGCTTTTATTCATACAATCATTGTTGATTGGCGAGAAATTTGTTACTATAGGATAGTTAGAGGTCTGTAGATAATCGTAAAATGCTCTAAACAATAAAAAAGGAAGCCGTATGCCGAAGCTTTCTTCATTTTTTTGGGCTGTTTATAATCAAGTTTGAGCAAGCAGAGGGTCAGCTTCACGTCACCTCAGGAATTGGGGCGTCAAGTGGACAAACTGCCCGTGAATACTTGCATTTAAATGAACATCAGTTGCGAATTTTTTACTGATGAAAGATTCCTTTAAATGATGATGGATACAGCTCTTTCCTTTAAAAGGAAATAATGAAAATCAATAATGCAAAGCAACCGTATAAATGCATTCATGAATTTCGTGACTTTGACAGAGATATAGTAGCAGAAAGGGTGAAGAGCAATGCCAAAACCGGTAATTGCGATAGTCGGTCGTCCGAACGTGGGAAAATCGACAATCTTTAATAGAATAGTTGGAGAACGGGTTTCGATTGTCGAAGACGTTCCTGGAGTGACCCGGGACAGGATTTATAGTTCTGGTGAATGGTTGACACATGATTTTAACATTATCGATACAGGTGGAATTGATATCGGTGACGAGCCGTTCCTGGAACAAATTCGCCAGCAGGCTGAAATAGCCATCGACGAAGCTGATGTGATAATTTTTATGACGAATGGTCGTGAAGGGGTAACGGCTGCTGATGAAGAAGTCGCTAAGATTCTCTATAAATCGAGAAAGCCAGTTGTCCTTGCAGTAAACAAAGTAGATAATCCAGAAATGAAGGATCAAATTTATGATTTCTATGCGTTAGGTTTTGGCGATCCATTCCCAATCTCCGGGTCTCATGGACTTGGTCTTGGTGACCTTCTGGATGAAGCGGCTAAACATTTCCCTAAATTCGACGGCCAGGATTATGCTGATGATGTCATTAAATTCAGTTTGATTGGAAGACCGAACGTAGGTAAATCTTCTCTGGTCAATGCATTGTTAGGTGAAGAACGTGTCATTGTCAGTGATATTGAAGGTACGACTCGTGACGCGATTGACTCTCCGTATAAATACAATGGCAAAGAATATGTCATTATTGATACAGCAGGGATGCGGAAAAAAGGTAAAGTGTATGAAAGCACGGAAAAATATAGCGTACTTCGTGCATTAAGGGCAATTGAACGTTCAGACGTTGTTCTTGTAGTCCTGAACGCTGAAGAAGGAATTCGTGAGCAGGATAAAAAAATTGCCGGATATGCCCATGAAGCGGGTAGGGCGGTCATCATCGTCGTCAATAAGTGGGATGCCATCGAGAAAGATGAAAAAACGATGAAGGATTTTGAAGAGAAGATCCGTGCCCATTTCCTATTCTTGGATTATGCGCCAATCATTTATCTTTCTGCCTTAACGAAAAAACGGACACATACCTTGATACCGGTCATTGATCAGGCTAGTGAGAATCATGCTATCCGGGTTCAGACAAATGTATTGAATGAAGTGGTCATGGATGCCGTGGCGATGAATCCGACACCGACACATAATGGCAACCGTTTGAAAATTTATTATACGACTCAGGTAGCGATCAAGCCGCCAACTTTCGTTGTATTCGTTAACGATCCGGAGTTATTGCATTTCTCATATGAGAGATTTTTAGAAAATCGAATTAGGGATGCCTTTGGTTTTGAAGGAACACCAATACGAATTTTTGGACGTCAGAGAAAATAGTAAAGGTGGTTATACCATGGTGAAAGATAAAGAAAGTATCGCAGTGATCGGAGCAGGGAGCTGGGGAACTGCTTTAGCGCTCGTGATCGCTGATAACCAGCATGAAGTGAGATTGTGGGGACATAATCAGAATCAAATCAATGAAATAAATCAAAAACATACGAATGAAAAATACTTGCCTGGGATTGAATTGCCTTTGGGGATTAAAGGTTATTCTTCGATTAAGGAAGCATTGGTCGGGATTGAAATAATAATTTTGGCTGTGCCGACCAAAGCCTACCGGGAAGTGCTTGGTCAGATTGAAGAGGCTCATGATAAGCCATTGACAATCGTTCATGTAAGTAAGGGGATTGAACCTGATTCCCTGCTTCGTATATCGGAAATGATTGAAGAAGTCTCTTCGGCGGATTGGCTTAAAGATATAGTGGTTCTTTCAGGACCGAGTCATGCTGAAGAAGTCAGTCTACGTCACCCGACAACAGTTGCCGTTTCTTCCAAGAATATGAAGGCTGCCGAAAGGGTTCAGGACATCTTCATCAATAATAATTTCCGTGTATATACAAATCCGGACTTGATTGGTGTTGAAATCGGAGGGGCATTAAAGAACATCATAGCATTGGCTGCCGGAATTACGGATGGTTTAGGCTATGGGGATAATGCCAAGGCTGCATTAATGACACGAGGATTGGCTGAAATATCCCGTCTAGGGGTGGCCATGGGGGCTAACGCGCTTACGTTTTCAGGTTTAGCTGGGATTGGCGACTTGATCGTCACTTGTACAAGCGTACACTCCCGTAATTGGAGAGCTGGGAATATGCTTGGAAAAGGGCAAAAGCTTGAAGAAGTTTTGGAAAACATGGGTATGGTCGTTGAAGGTGTCAGAACCACTAAAGCCGCCTATCAACTAGCTCAAAAGTACGAAGTGAACATGCCGATCACTGAAGCCCTGTACGATGTTTTATTCAATGGGGAAGAAGTGAAAAAGGCAGTTGACCTCTTGATGAATCGTTCAAAAACGAATGAAATGGAAGAACTTTATAACATTTTGGATAGCAGACAGCACGATTGAAATCCGAATCTGTTGATTTTCATAAAAGAATTTCATTAAATTAGGCATTTGATGATGCGCCTTGCCGTGTATCAGCATACAATGCAACGAAAGTAAACTAGTAATTTGACCTCGGCACGGGGGATTTAGTCAAATGAGCAGAAGATATCTAATATCTTCTGCTTTTTTTTATGGGCAAAAAATCATCTGTTCTATTATGAATAATTGAATAGGTTATTCAAGTTTGCATAAAACATTCTACATATTTCCTTGTTTTTTGTTATAAATCGACTATTTTTTTTGGTATGAAAATTGCGAGGTGTAATATGACCAAAGAATTATAAGGGAGGCCAGAAAAGTTGGTTAACTTTTCTCGCTAAAAAAGGAAGGGGAATGATACATGCAAACAGGTAATCTTAAAAGGTCTTTAAACTTGTGGCATATCGTATTGCTTGGTGTTGGATATATGACACCGATGGTTGTTTTTGATACATTTGGGATAGTTTCCGAAAAAACGGGGGGGCATGTGCCAACCGCTTATGTCATTGCTCTTTTAGCGATGTTGTTTACTGCCGCAAGTTATGGGAAAATGGTAAAAATTTATCCGCAGGCAGGTTCATCCTATACTTACACACAAAAAACGATCAATCCACATTTAGGCTTCCTTGTCGGGTGGTCTTCGTTACTTGATTATTTATTTTTACCGATGGTGAATGGCATATTAACAAAAATATACTTAACCGCTCTTTTTCCGGAGGTGTACCCGTGGATATGGGTGGTGGCATTTGTCCTTTTAATGACAGGCATTAACTTATTCAATGTTAATTTTGCAGCCAACTTTAATAGCTTCCTTGTATTTTTTCAAATGTTGGTGATCCTTATATTTGTGGCGCTTGTCGTAAAAGGGGTCATGGGTGGAGAAGGGACTGGAGAGGTCTTATCGGTTCAGCCATTCTTCGGGCATCATATGGAGATGTCGACGCTCATAACTGGTGCTACAATCCTGTGTTTTTCTTTCTTGGGGTTTGACGCTGTCACAACTTTATCGGAAGAAACACCGAATCCATCTAAAACGGTTCCCCGGGCCATCTTTTTGACCGCCCTTATCGGAGGGGTTTTATTTGTGACGGCATCATTCTTTACACAGTTATTTTTCCCGGATGTTTCCCGTTTTAGCGATCCAGAAGCAGCTTCTCCGGAAATAGCCCTTTTTGTGGGCGGGAAGTTATTTCAAGCCTTCTTTCTTGCAGGAACTTTATGCGGTACACTTGCCTCTGGGCTTGCATCCCATGCTAGTGTTTCTAGGTTGCTATATGTCATGGGACGTGACCAAATGATCTCGAAAAAACTATTTGGGTTTGTCCACCCAAAATACAACACGCCATTTTTTAATGTCATATTTGTCGGGTCCATATCATTGGTTGCCTTATTCCTTGATTTGGTTACCGCCACTTCCCTCATAAACTTCGGGGCATTAATTGCTTTTACTTTCGTGAATATTTGTGTAATCGTCCATTCAATAAGAAACAAAAGCTTCAGAACGATTAAAGGATTTCTTTCAACAATTCTGTCCCCGGTTTTAGGTGCTGCATCGGTCTTCATCCTTTGGCTTAATCTCGAGACGAGTTCATTGATCCTAGGAATTGTATGGGCGGTAATTGGGATTGGTTATCTTCTGTATCGAACAAAATGGTTTACGGAATCCCCTCCGTTATTCCGTTTTGAAGAGGCATAGTGAATTTACTCACTTCATGAACGAAGGAGGTTTAATATCGCTGATTAGAAGATGAAAAGGTCTTTCTATTCGTTTTTTTGTACATGGAATTAGCAACAGTGATTTAGCGCAAATTGGATTGCTGCATAGATGTCATATGGAATGGTTCCGGAGGCCTGCCTGCTCGCTTTAATGGTGATGCTTCTCACAGCGTATATTATGGACAGAAGGAAAAGGTCATTCCTGCGGCAGGTTCGGTATAAGCGTATGCGCAAAGTTCCATCAATACATATGCCGGTTTTCTTAGATGGATTATTTATTCATTTCAAAGGGCAATTACTTGTTCAGCATTTTTCTTTTCAGCAGCTTTACCTTCTGTACCGGCTTTTGCAGAGGTACTGAATTTACTGATTATTGTGACTGTTATCAATATGATATAGGTGAAGCCGGCTGAGTTCTGTACTAAGGCTGCTTTTTCATTATCATATTCATCGCTTTATCTATCCTGATCAGGAATAATAAGAAAAGGTGAATGATCCTTTATAAAATAAGTCTAGAGTGCATAGCAGGTTTTTAGGTCAAAAGGGTCCGTTAAAGGACCCTTTTGTTGTGGAATGGATAAAGGTAAATGCTGGATATGAGTAATCGTACATGTTATTTCTTATCTAGCAATTCAGAATTGTGATAAAATATAGGTTAGGTTACAAAAGGAGAGTGAAACTGTGTTATCTATTCCGGATGATAAAATAAGACCATTCATAACTATTACAATTGATCAGCCTACATTATCAGACCAAAAAATTCATGAGATACAGGAACCTTTCTTCTTTCTTATGAAGGAAAATCATGTGTTTGCGTATATCCGCATGGATGACCTCCCGTTAAATGAAAAAATAACGACAGTCGATCAGCTTTTACAGTATGCTTTTTCGATTGATAATGTCTGTAAATTAACCCCTAACATATCCTTGCCGCTTCTGTTTCAAATTATCGGAGAACCTATCGTGCTGATAAAAACGGATGATGGCCTGCTTACCGGTTATGTAAAAAGGGAAGATGTGTTAGCAGAATTATTCAAGCAGGACAGCAAACAGAATTTAGACCTGCTAAATGTTATTTTAACCTCCATACCTATGGGGATTTTTGTAGCTGATAAAGAAAAAAATATCGTGAACTTCAATGAATCAGGCTTGAAGATGATAAAAAAGCCTTCTGAACAAGTCCTAAATGAACCTGCTGCGGACATCTTCAATAAGCAGCATATACATAGCGTGTTTGCCAGTGGGAGCAGTATTCTGAATCAGTTGGAGATTACTGATGTCATGAGTGTGCTTGTCGACTATAGCCCGATTCTGAACCATGAAAAAGAAGTTGAAGGCCTGATCATCATCGTTCAGGATTTACCGATGGTTGAGGAAATGGCCATGGAAATAGAATTGATAAAAAGCTCGAATAAAGACTTGAATGCCATTTTAGCGAATATCTATGATGAAATACTTGTAGTCAATCAAAAAGGAGAGCTGCTGCGTTATAGTGACAGCATCATCTCAGGATTCTGGGGTAAGGATTTAAAAGATTATATTGGGAAGAATCTTTTGCAATTAGAAGATGAAGGGATTTTTAATCCTTCGGTCACCCGGTTAGTCCTTGAACAAAAAAAGAAAGTATCGATTGTCCAAGATACGAAAATGAATAAGAAAGTCCTTTCCGTCGGCACCCCTGTGTTCAATGAAAAAGGGGATATAGATCGAATAGTCATTGCATCAAGGGATATAACGGAAACGACACAATTGAAATCTGAATTAAATGAAATGAGGAAAGAACTGGATTCATTCAAAAAACAGGATCAATTTTATAAAGAGTTGGTTTTTGCAAGTCCTAAAATGGAGCAGATAATCAGCCAAGTCAAGAAAATCGCTCATTTCTCATCAACCGTATTGATCAACGGGGAGTCGGGAGTAGGTAAAGAAGTGATAGCCGAAGCCATTCATAAAATGGGCAGGCGGTCCAAGCAGCCTTTCCTAAAGATAAATTGCGGGGCGATTCCGGAAAACCTCCTCGAAAGTGAATTGTTTGGTTATACGAAGGGTTCCTTTACAGGAGCAGATAAAAATGGGAAGGTAGGATACTTTCAGCAGGCCAATAAAGGTGTTTTATTCCTTGATGAAGTGGGTGACATGCCCATACACCTGCAAGTCAAGCTACTGCGGGTCCTCCAGGAACAGGAAGTGATTCCGATTGGCAGCACTACACCCATTTCCATTGATGTTCAAATTGTTGCGGCCACGAATAAGAGTCTGGAAAAAATGGTCGAGATGGGGACGTTCAGAGAAGATTTATTCTATAGATTAAACGTCATACCCATACATGTGCCCCCTTTAAGGGAAAGGCCGGAGGATATACCGCCACTAGCCTTTCATTTCCTGCAAAAACTGAATGAAAGGTATCAGCGGAATTACCACTTTTCCCCTGATGCATTAAATATCCTGGAAGTCTATACATGGCCGGGGAACATCCGTGAATTGCAGAACATGATTGAAAGGTTGGTTGTTTCTGCAGATGAAGAGACGATCGATGCTGATTTCATTCAAAGGTTCATACCTGTGGGCAGTGACTTTAAACAATCGAAACCCATCATTACGAGAATCCTTCCGCTGCAGGAAGCACAGGATCATGTCGAAGAGCAATTGATCATGCTTGCCATGAAACAGTATAAAACTACGACCAAAGCGGCAAAAGCGCTCGGTATAAGTCAATCGTCAGTGAGCAGGAAGTATCAAAAAGTGTTAGCTGAACAGAGTAAGAAAATCGAAAAAAATGCATATTGAATAAAAGCCGTTGCCGAGTGATGAAAAATCGCTTGTCAACGGCTTTTATTTTTATAGTAGCATTTGGGCAGTCTTTTTTATGATTTACAAGGATGGTTATGCGAATTGAAATATCGTTATGCAAATTTGCATAATTATAACGTAATTTAACAAAAAGAATGCTGTTTTGTTGGTAAATTAACTTGGCATGGTTCTTGCTTGATAAGTAAGTATAAGAAAAAAGGGAGGTAAGCATCAAAGTTTATAAAAGAAGCAATCTCAATTAACCATCCACTAAAGTTATAAAAAAAAGGAGCTTATAAAATGTCAATTAACGTAGAAAGTAAAAACACTCAAGCTAACCAATCAGCAACCCAAGATTATATTAAAAAAGTGCTTCAATTAATCGAACAAAAAGAAATTTCAAAAGAAGACGCGCAGTGGGTAACAAGAGAAACGGTCGAGAATTTCCGTAACCATGTAAACCCTGGATTTTTGGAATATCGGAAGACGGTCACTAAAGACACGCAATTCGCTTCCGTGGAGTGGTCTGATCAAGATTCCTGTTTTACCGATGTAAATGGAAAAAAATATATTGATTGTTTAGGTGGCTTTGGTATTTATAATGTTGGCCATCGTAACCCTAAAGTAGTAAAGGCCGTAACCGATCAATTGCAAAGACAAGCCCTTCATAGCCAGGACTTACTTGATCCATTACGTGCAATGCTTGCCAAGATCCTTGCCGACATCACACCGGGAGATCTAAAATACTCGTTCTTTACGAACAGCGGTACCGAGAGCGTGGAGGCTGCACTTAAGCTGGCTAAAATGTACAGTGACCGATTCACGATCATTTCCACGACAAAATCATTTCATGGGAAAAGCCTTGGTTCCCTATCGGCAACGGCAAAGGGCATGTTCAGAAAACCTTTCATCCCGTTGGTACCAGGTGTGCGTCATGTACCATTCGGTGATCTGGATATGATGAGAAAAACGTTTGAAAGTTGTGCATTGGTCGGTGAAGATGTTGCTGCTGTGCTGTTGGAGCCTATTCAAGGTGAAGGAGGGGTCATTCTTCCTCCGCAAGATTATTTAAAGCAGGTTCGGGCATTATGTGACGAATATGATGCGTTATTGATCTTGGATGAAGTGCAAACAGGGATGGGACGGACAGGTAAAATGTTCGCTTCTGAGCTATATGATGTTGTTCCGGACATTATTTGTTTAGCGAAAGCATTTGGCGGCGGAGTAATGCCTGCAGGGGCTGTCGTAGCCAATGAGAAAGTGTTTAAAAGCTGGTTCGACAATCCATTCATGCACACAACTACATTTGGAGGAAATCCACTCGCTTGTGCTGCGGCCATTGCTACGATCGACGTACTTTTGGAAGAAAACTTACCGCAGCGTGCTGCAGAAGTTGGTGAATACTTCCTAAATGGGTTAAGGGAAGTTGCTGCTGAGCACAAAGATAAGGTTTTGGAAATCCGCGGCCAAGGATTGATGATTGGTATTGAGTTCCATAAAGATGAAGTGGGTTATGAATTCTCAAAAGCCCTCTTTGATAAAGGCATCTTGGTGGCAGGTACGCTTATCAATTCCAAAACAATCAGGATTGAGCCGTCATTGACTATTAAGTTGGATGAAGTCGATACAGTCATTAAAGCGTTTAAAGAGGTCTTGCCGACGCTTCAATCTTAATTTAAAAAAGCAGAAAAACAGCCTTTGGGCTGATTCGGATTTTAGATAAAAAGGTTTCGGAATGGTCTTATTCCGAAACCTTTTTGTTATTTTTTGCTTTGTAGCAATTTTAGGAATAGTGAACTCCAAGGTCATTTATTTAGACCATTTCTACCCTTCGTCAAGTCCAGTCGGCCATCTTCTTTACATTAATGGCAGCCTAACTAACCAAATGGTTTGCTGCACCAGGTGGTCTAAAGTAAACATTTCAAGCTGATCAAAGGTACCCTCATCACCTCAAGTTTTCATCCTTCTAATTAAGGAGTAACGGAATGTACGAGACTCCTGCGGGGAAAGCGGTCCAAGAGAGACCCCGCAGGCGCTAATAGCACCGGGGAGGCTCCAAAGACCGGCTGCGGAAAGCGAATGCCCTGCGTTCCAATCAACGGTAAATTTTAAACGCCTTAAAAAATTGTCGGCAAACTCAGTTATTATCGAGTTTGTTTATAAACTGAAACAGCCTTTGGGCTTTTTTTGTTGCTTGGAGGGAGGAGGTATGGAAATCACTTTTACTACACTTAGTTCCCGTTTTATATTTTTTTTCATGAAAATGCGTCATGAAAACGGGAATTACCCAGATTGGAAAAGGATTTAATTCCTTTAACGTAATTTGGTATGTTATAATAATTTCTGGAAAAAGGAGTGATGAAGATATGACACCTGCTCTGCAAAAAATGTGGATATCCTTTATAGCAATGGGCTTTATGATTATCTCTATATTTCTAATTTACTTAAGCCGCTATAAATTAAAAGGTTTTTGGAGAGTCTTGACAGCAATTATCGCATACATACTTATGATTCTGGCCGGATTGATCATCCTTATCGTTGTTCTTAGCGGGCCAACCACTTGATAGGTGAGGAGAAATGATGAGAAATTTTTTCAAAATATTATGTTTACTTTGCATCTTTGTATCATTATCTGGCTGCTTATATCCAGAGAAGCAAAAAATGCAAAACCAATTGCCTTATAAAGAGCAAATACAATCCGTCCAAAGTGCAGTGGATCAATTTCAGAAAGATGAAGGTGGCATACTGCCCATCGTTACAAAAGATGCTGATACACCGATTTATCAAAAATATGTCATAAAATTTTCGAAGATTTCACCGAGGTATATGGCTGAACCGCCGGACAATGCATTTGAATCAGGAGGCGTCTTTCAATACATCCTCGTTAATGTTGAAAATGATCCGACCGTAAAGCTGTTGGATGTCAGGATGGCGCAAAAGATTCAGGATGTTTCCTTGAGATTGACTGCCTATCAGCAAAGCAACGGATATCCGCCATTTAAGGAAAGGTTATCCGGTAATGTCTTCACGCTTGATTATGAAAAAATGGGCCTGAAGGAAGCTCCGACGGTCACGAGTCCATTTTCACAAAAAGACTTATATCTCGTAGTTGATGGTCAAGGCAGTATTTTTGTTGATTATACCCCGGATTTAATTGAGGCATTGAAGAAACATGAGGGGGAAATGAAGCCAGGTGAAGATATCCGGGAACTGCTGGTGCAGAGTTCGGAGTTCGTCCCTGCCTATTCATTGCCATATACAATTGATGAAAAAACAAAAAATCCAATATTTCTTACAAAATAGGCATAACCCTTCTTCTACAAAATATATTGTAGGGGAAGGGTTATTTCTTTTATCTTTATTTCATCTTACTTTTAAAATAACAACCCTTATATAAAATTTCTGGTGGAGGAAGGGATTGAACCAGGGAAATAATTGGAATAAATTTTTAGGACAACATCATAGATATATATTGTCCTAAATAAATGCAAATGGATAAACGAAATCCCAAAACTCTAATTCGGGAGGGGATACCTTGGAAAAGGTAGATATTTTTAAAGATATAGCTGAACGGACCGGTGGCGACATATATTTGGGGGTGGTCGGTGCCGTCAGGACGGGGAAATCCACATTTATTAAAAAATTCATGGAGCTAGTCGTCATTCCGAATATTCCGTCAGAGGCGGACCGCGCAAGGGCACAGGATGAATTGCCTCAAAGTGCTGCTGGAAAGACGATCATGACGACGGAACCCAAATTCGTACCGAACCAGGCAGCATCGATTCAAGTGGCTGAAGGTCTCGACGTGAATATCCGCTTAGTCGATTGTGTCGGTTATACAATACCTGGGGCTAAAGGGTATGAAGATGAAAATGGTCCCCGGATGATTCATACGCCTTGGTATGAAGAGCCGATTCCATTCAATGAAGCTGCTGAAATCGGTACTCGCAAAGTAATTCAGGATCATTCCACATTAGGCGTGGTCGTTACGACGGATGGGTCGATAGGAGAAATCCCGCGAAGTGATTATTTAGAGGCAGAGGAACGGGTTGTCGAAGAATTGAAGGAGGTTGGCAAGCCATTTATCATGATTGTCAATTCCGTTCAGCCTCACCACCCGAATACGATAGCCCTGAAGGAATCCCTGCAGGAAAAGTATGATATCCCTGTATTGGCGATGAGTGTCGAAGGTATGCGGGAATCGGACGTTTACAGCGTACTCCGCGAGGCCCTGTACGAATTTCCAGTTCTCGAGGTCAATGTTAATCTTCCGAGCTGGGTAATGGTTTTGCGCGAGGATCATTGGTTGAGGGAAAGTTACCAGGAAGCGGTTAAAGAGACCGTCAAGGACATTAAACGACTGAGGGATGTAGATCGTGTTGTCGGTCATTTCAATGAATTCGAGTTCATTGACCGTGCAGCGCTTGCAGGCATTGAGATGGGGCAGGGTGTTGCAGAGATCGACCTATACGCCCCTGATGAACTCTATGATGATATTCTGAAGGAAATTGTCGGTGTGGAGATTCGGGGCAAGGATCATCTATTATCTTTAATGCAGGATTTTGCGTATGCCAAAGCAGAGTATGACCAGGTGGCCGATGCATTGAGAATGGTCAAACAAACAGGATATGGTGTCGCAGCCCCTTCCCTCAACGATATGAGTCTTGATGAACCGGAAATCATCCGTCAGGGAGCCAGATTCGGTGTCAGGCTAAAAGCCGTAGCTCCTTCCATCCATATGATCAAGGTTGATGTCGAATCCGAATTCTCGCCAATCATCGGTACTGAAAAGCAAAGTGAAGAATTAGTCCGGTATCTGATGCAGGATTTCGAAGACAATCCACTTTCCATTTGGAACTCAGATATTTTTGGCAGAAGCCTAAGTTCCTATGTAAGGGAAGGCATACAGGTGAAATTAGCGATGATGCCTGACAATGCCCGCTACAAATTGAAAGAAACACTGGAGAGGATTATCAATGAGGGCAGTGGGGGATTGATTGCCATCATCTTATAAAAATGTTTAAAAGCTGGACCAACTCCATTTATGGATTGGTCTTTTTGCATGCGAAATACTCAGGATCACAAGAAAAATATCATTTATGAGCGCTAAAATTTGAAATAATCTGCTGTTTTTTAGTATAATCTTGAAAAAACCCTGTGGTTAAGCGATTTTCAGCAATATAATAAGTTTAATTTCTATAAAAAAGGGAAATGATGAATAGCGAAAGACAAAATTTATAATATATACAATTATTAATGAAAAGATTCCCATTATTTTTTGAATTCCCTTGCTAAGCTAATAGGGTTTGTGATAATCTACATACAGAAAACGCGTTATAACAGCGATTTCAACGTATTTATAAACTTTTCGTATGAATTATTTGGAAATCAATTCGGCTTGGTAATCCTTGATTGCCAGGGAATGAAAATTTTGGACCGAAGCTAATATCAAATCACTATTATAGTGTTGTAATAATGATTTTTTATAAAGATTCCTTTTGGGAGGAGGTGAATGGCATGAACAAAACAGAATTAATTAATGAAGTTGTTACAGCAACTGAAATTTCTAAGAAAGACGCTACAAAAGCTGTTGATGCTGTTTTTGATACAATCTTAGAAGCTCTAAAAAACGGTGATAAAGTCCAATTGATTGGTTTTGGTAACTTTGAAGTTCGTGAACGTGCGGCTCGTAAAGGCCGTAACCCACAAACTGGTGACGAAATCGAAATTGCAGCTAGCAAAGTGCCAGCTTTCAAACCCGGTAAAGCGCTGAAAGATGCAGTGAAGTAATTCTACCATTACATACGGGTGCTTAACCGAAAAGGGCCGCGTGAAAACGCGGCCCTTTTTTTGCTTCTTAAATTCCATCTGTGATAATATAAAAGACAGTGAATATTTTAGGAACGCTGTAGATGGTTAATCCGTCACAAGGAAATGACCATCCAAAAACCGCTTCCGGCGAAACTGCCGTTCAAGGGCTCAATGTAGGGGTCTTCTTTAATAATTGCAATTATGGATATCCGGGTGCAACGCGCTTTGGATTTTTTATCTGAATACATAATATTATTGATTTTTTAGGAGGTACAAAAATGGCTAATGTTGATCATGCCAAATTGGAAGAAGCGGTTAAAATGCTTCTTGAGGCTGTAGGGGAAGACCCAACGAGGGAAGGACTGCTGGATACTCCTGGCCGTGTAGCCAGAATGTATGAAGAAATTTTTTCTGGACTTAATCAGGATCCAAAGGAATATTTCGATACTGTTTTTGGAGAGGACCATGAAGAACTCGTACTTGTAAAGGATATTCCGTTTTACTCAGTATGTGAACATCATTTAGTCCCTTTTTACGGGAAAGCCCATGTAGCATATATTCCGAAAAACGGAAAAGTGACTGGCTTAAGTAAATTGGCACGGGCGGTTGAGGCTGTATCGAAGCGTCCGCAGCTTCAAGAGCGCATCACTTCCACAGTTGCTGACTCGATAATGGAAAAGCTCGAGCCTCATGGTGTAATGGTTGTAGTAGAGGCTGAACATATGTGCATGACCATGCGAGGTGTAAAAAAACCTGGATCTAAAACAGTGACCTCAGCTGTAAGGGGAACTTTTGCGAAGGATCATCGTACTAGAGCTGAAGTGCTGGCATTCATTAAAGACTAAGGACATGGGGGCAGGAAAAAATGAATGAAAAAAAGATCTTGAATGATTTTGTCGTAATCAAAGCCATTGAGGATAGTGTGAACGTCATCGGGTTGACAAGGGGAACGGACACCAAGTTTCATCACTCCGAAAAACTTGACTCAGGAGAGGTGATGATCGCACAATTCACGGAACATACCTCGGCAATTAAAATCAGGGGCCATGCAAAAGTCTATACTCCATTCGGCGAGATAGAAAGTGATTCCAAAAAGAATTCACCTGACAAATGATATTCTCAATACTTGGTTAATTAGTAAATCAATCATCTGATATCACGTTTAACAAGCTGTAAATTTCCCGCATCCATTTTTTTGAAGAGCAAAAGTCGATAATTTCCTTACCTTTGGAAGTTTCATTTTATAAACGTTGACCATTTCATCTGATTGTTTTTATGGTATAATAATGTGTATTTTACACAGACAGAAACCAATATGTATGAAAAAAATTATCTTTCGGGGATGCAAGGGTGATCTCAATTGTTAAACATAACGGACGACATAAGGCAATTAAAGCGATTAATAGAAACGAAAGCTCAACATCCATATTTATTGAAGTATATACAAAAGCCAAGCCTGGACGAAGATAAACTGATATTGCTTTGGGGATTGTTTAACGATTTGGACGTTTTAAGCGAAAAACGCAATCAATACATCATTTCAACCATGTTAGTGCAAATAGCTCTGGATACCCATGAAATCGTCTCGAATTCAGGAGAAGGAACCGAGTTGCCCGAGGTATTGAAAAATCGTCAATTACAAGTGCTTGCCGGTGATTACTATAGTGGCTTATATTATCAAGTGCTTGCCAGTGTAGGTAATGTTGATATGATCCGTATACTTTCGAGCGCAATAAAAAAAATAAATGACAATAAAATCATTCTTTACCAACAAGGGTCCATTAATGATGTCCCAACGCTTTTAATGACGATCAAAGCGATCGAGGCTTCCCTGATTCATAAACTCGCGGATTACTATAATGAGCCTGCCTGGATAGAAGTAGCGGAAGATCTGCTGCTTTTAAAACGGTTGCATGCCGAGAAGAGCAGTTATATGGAGTCGGGGCAATCGATAGTTTTTGATGTCCTAAGGGAAATGCCTCTCGATGACTCGATTGGCGGGGAAGTTACCATTTCGGAAAAAGAAGAACAGGTACGCACCCAATTCGACAAGTGCCTGAGGGATGCCAGGCAATCCGTACAGTGCTCGATGCGGAAGCTGGCAAAGTTGGATGATGAACTTCTTGAAAGAGTGAAGGCCATCTTGGAACAAACAGAGAGTATAGCAAATTCATATGTGAAAGAAGGGTGAATCATGGAGCAGTCTAAAGAGCAAAAAGTTCATCATGTCTTTGAAAAGATCTACGGAAATTATGACAAGATGAATTCCCTCATCAGCTTTAAACAGCATCTTAAATGGCGGAAGGCTACAATGGCCATCATGAATGTCCCAAAAGGCGCCCATGCACTGGATGTATGCTGTGGAACAGCGGACTGGACCATTGCCCTTGCTAATGAAGTAGGACCAGAAGGAAAGGTTGTTGGTCTGGATTTTAGTAAGAACATGCTGAAAATCGGCGAACAAAAGGTAAATGAACTCAATCTAGAGCAAGTGTCCCTAATGCATGGGAATGCAATGGAGCTTCCTTTTGAGGATAATAGCTTTGACTATGTCACGATCGGTTTCGGGCTGCGGAATGTCCCCGATTACATGAAAGTGCTTAAAGAGTTAAACAGGGTAGCCAAGCCGGGTGGAATGATCGTTTGCCTGGATACTTCACAGCCTACGATGCTTGGCTTTAAACAGGGCTATTATTTTTATTTCCGTTTCATCATGCCCATGTTCGGTAAATTATTCGCAAAAAGCTATAGTGAATACTCATGGCTGCAAGAATCGGCTCGGGATTTCCCTGGCATGAAAAAGCTTGAAAACATGTTCAAGCAGGCGGGAATGGAAAAAGTCAGTTATAAGGCCCATTTCGGTGGGGTAGCAGCAACACATTTCGGGTACAAGCCTTCAAAATAAGCATAATAGCAATGGACAAAGCTGGGTGGAATGTATGAAATTTAAAATGATGTATTCATTTTTGAATGCAGATTTGCAATTAATAGAAAAAGAACTGGAAGCCGCAATCGAAGCGGATTCCACGGTTTTAAGGGAAGCTTCCCTGCATTTGCTGCAATCCGGTGGAAAACGGATCCGTCCGGTATTCGTCCTATTGGGTGCGAAGTTTGGCAACTATGATATTCATGTCGTAAAGCATGTCGCAGCGACTTTGGAACTAATTCATACAGCTTCCCTTGTGCATGATGATGTTGTGGATGATGCGGATTTACGCAGGGGATCTGCTACCATTAAATCAAAATGGGATAATCGTGTCGCCATGTACACAGGCGACTTCATTTTTGCTCGTGCACTGGAAATGATGGCGGTTATCGAGTCTCCGCTAGCGCATCAAATTCTCGCTGATACTATGGTTGAACTATGTCTTGGGGAGATTGAACAAATAAAAGATAAATACAATTTCGAACAGAATTGGCGGATATACTTTAGAAGGATCAAACGGAAAACAGCACTGCTCATTGCATCCAGCTGCCAGTTGGGAGCCATTTCAGCGGGTGTTGAAGAGAGAATTCACCAAAAGCTATTTAAATTCGGATATTATGTCGGTATGTCTTATCAAATCACCGATGATATATTGGATTTTACTGCTTCGGAAGAAGAACTTGGGAAACCTGCCGGCAGTGATTTGATTCAAGGTAATATCACTTTACCCGTATTGATTGCTATGGAAGATCCAAAGTTAAAAAAGCTTATCGAAACAGTTCGGGAAGATACGCCAAAAGACGAAATGTCCCATATAATTCATGCGATAAAAACTTCCGGTGCCATTGAACAGGCAGCGAGGATCAGTGATATGTATTTAGAAAAGGCTTTTACCGAGTTGAAAGGTCTTCCTGCCATTAAAGCTAGAAAAACTTTATCGGATATCGCGAAAAATATCGGAAAAAGAAAGTTTTGATAATGGGAGTTGCGAAACTCATCAAACAATGGTAATATTCTAAAAGTATTGCCTTATATAGGCAAATAACAATGATACATATTAGGAGTGACATTCATGGAAAGAACATTTTTAATGGTAAAGCCTGACGGCGTTCAACGCAATTTAATCGGTGAAATCGTTTCCCGTTTTGAAAAGAAAGGCTTCCTTCTTGCAGGAGCAAAATTAATGGTCATTTCTCAAGAATTGGCTGAGCAACATTATGGCGAGCACAAAGAACGTCCTTTCTTTGGCGAACTAGTGGACTTCATTACTTCAGGTCCTGTCTTCGCAATGGTTTGGGAAGGTGAAAACGTAATCGCTACTGCACGTCAAATGATGGGTGCCACTAACCCTAAAGATGCAGCAGCAGCAACAATTCGTGGCGATTTTGCCGTAACTGTCGGCAAAAACATCATTCACGGATCTGATTCAGCTGAAAGCGCTGTACGCGAAATCGGTTTATTCTTCAAAGAAGAAGAACTTGTTGAGTACTCTAAACTTGTTAACGAGTGGGTTTATTAATTAATACGATTTCTTTAAAAAAGCGGGTTCCATCGTCATTATGCGATGGAACCCGCTTTTTTAATTGCTTTTTTAGTTTCAAGCAGCAACGTAAGGGATTATTTTAGTTTAAAGAAAATATGGCACTCTCCGATATATATATATAGGTAAGAATCACTAAAATAATTATGTGCAGGGGAGTCGTGGGAATGCCTCAAGAATATGAAGAGTTTATTCGTAATATCAAAATGCTGACAGGCATTGATTTGGCATTATATAAGGAAGGACAAATGAAAAGGCGACTAACATCTCTATATGAAAAAAGAGGATATCATTCATTTCGTGAATACTACAAAGACATGCAAACCAATCCCGGTGTTTTAAATGAGTTTTTGGATAGAATGACAATCAACGTTTCCGAATTTTATAGAAATGCGAAAAGATGGGAAGTGTTGGAGCGGAAAATCCTGCCTAGGTTATTAGAAAGCAAAAAAAAGTTGAAAATTTGGAGTGCTGCCTGCTCAACTGGTGAGGAACCATATACGATTGCCATGATATTATCCAATCTGGTCCCACTTAGCCAAATAGAGATATTGGCAACGGATCTGGATGAAAATGTATTGGCGCGAGCGAAATTGGGGCTGTATCCCGAACGTTCCTTAAATGAAGTGCCAGAGGAAATAAAAAGGAAATGCTTTGAAAAAAAAGCGGATTATTATCGTGTCGATGATGAAATCAAGAGAAGGGTGACCTTTAAAAAACAAAACCTTCTTGCTGACCGATTCGACGAAGGCTTCGATTTAATCGTTTGCCGCAATGTTTTAATTTATTTCACTGAAGAAGCCAAGAATTTATTATATGAAAAATTCAGTGTATCGCTAAAAAGCGGCGGTGTATTTTTTGTAGGAAGTACAGAGCAAATATTCACCCCAGGAAACTATCAATTTGAAACGATCGATACATTTTTTTATAAGAAAAAGGAAATACTTTAGAAAAAAGGGACTGATTCTGCACGTGCGCATTCAGTCCCTTTTCGTTTGCCGTGTAATAGCAATTCCAGTAGAACTCTAATTTGAAAGAATAAACTATATCGAAAATGTTTAAGTACTTGTAAAATAGAAAGAAAAGTGATTAAATTCAAACAATATGGTTTTTACGTTTTACATATACCCACATTTCATAAAATTGTGGTATATTGATACATATACACTTTAAAGTGCTAAAAGGGGGCTGGAAGATGAGATATTTAACAGCGGGAGAATCACATGGTCCGCAACTGACTACTATCATTGAAGGATTACCGGCAGGAATGCCGATTTCGAAAGAGGATATCAATCAAGAATTAGGACGCCGGCAAAAAGGGCATGGACGTGGAAGAAGGATGCAGATCGAGAAAGATCAGGCTTTTATTTCTTCGGGAATCAGACATGGCTACACACTCGGTTCACCGGTTGCTTTGGTGGTTGAGAATGATGACTGGAAGCATTGGACAAAGATTATGGGAAGCGAAGGGCTTTCAGAAGAGGAAGCTGAAGAAATTAAACGTAAAATCACCCGGCCACGTCCTGGTCATGCCGACTTGAACGGCGGGATTAAATATGGGCACCGCGATTTGAGAAATGTTCTGGAACGCTCTTCAGCCCGTGAAACGACAGTAAGGGTGGCAGCAGGAGCTGTCGCTAAAAAACTATTGTCTTTATTGGGGATAGAAGTGGCATCTCATGTCTTGGAAATTGGCGGAGTGAAGGCAGAACCGCCAAAATACGAAAATATTCAGCAATTGCAACAAGTAACAGAAGAATCTTCTGTTAGATGTTTTGACAAGAACGTAGAACAGCAGATGAAGGATGCAATTGATGAAGCGAAACAAAAAGGAGACTCCATCGGCGGCATCGTTGAAGTGATTGTAGAAGGAATGCCGGTAGGTGTAGGAAGTTATGTGCATTATGACCGTAAGCTTGATGCAAAACTAGCCGCAGCGATAATGAGCATCAATGCATTTAAAGGGGTGGAAATAGGTCTTGGATTTGAAGCTGCCCATCTATTTGGCAGTGATGTCCATGATGAAATAGCATGGGACGAAGAACAGGGCTATTACCGGAAAACCAATCGCCTTGGCGGTTTTGAAGGCGGTATGACAACTGGAATGCCAATAGTTGTACGCGGTGTGATGAAGCCGATCCCCACTTTATATAAACCTTTGAAAAGCGTTGATATTGATACGAAGGAAGTGTTTGAAGCAAGTGTCGAACGTTCCGATAGTTGTGCGGTTCCTGCAGCAGCGGTGGTTGCTGAGGCGGTAGTAGCATGGGAACTGGCGGCTGCCATCGTTGATCAATTCCCTTCAGATCGTTATGAGCAATTAGCGGAATACATAAGATCATATCGGGAAGAAGTAAAGGGGTTTTAAATCATGGAATCCATCCAAATAAAAACGGCTTCCAAGCAATATCCGGTTTTAATTGGCAAGAAGGCAATAAATGAATTGCCCGAATTAATATCACATGAATTAAATCATCTAAACAAGATTCTGATCATAACTGATGAGAAAGTGGCGGCACTTCATTTGCAGACCGTGAAAAACGCCCTGATCAAGACGGGGAAACCTGTTCTGCATCATGTAGTGCCAGAAGGGGAGCATGCTAAAACCTTCGATGTGTTTTATGAATGCCAAAGCTTCTGCTTAACTCAACAGATTAATCGCAAGTCATTGATAATCGCCCTTGGCGGTGGTGCAGTAGGTGATTTGGCTGGATTTGTTGCGGCTACATTTATGAGAGGGATTCCATTTATACAGGTTCCGACGACTTTACTCGCCCACGATAGTGCAGTGGGCGGCAAGGTTGCCATCAATCACCCGCTAGGGAAAAATATGATTGGGGCCTTTCATCAGCCTGAAGCGGTCATTTATGATCTTGAATTTTTAAAAACTCTGCCCCTTAAAGAATTAAGGTCAGGTTTTGCAGAAGTCATTAAACATTCATTGATAGCCGATAATGAATTTTATCTATGGTTAAAGTCGAATATTGTTGATTTGAATGATATAACGGATGAGCAATTTCTGACAATGATTACAAAAGGGATTGGAATCAAAGCTAAAATTGTCGAAGAGGATGAGAAGGAAAACGGCATTCGTGCCTTTTTGAATTTTGGTCATACGCTCGGTCATGCAGTGGAAGGTTCAATGGGATACGGAAACTTTACGCATGGGGAATCCATTTTAATCGGGATGGTATATGCTCTTAGATTAAGCAAAAAGAAAGTGGATCTCGATTTTAAACTGGATGAGTTTATTAGCTGGGTATCTTCTTTAGGCTATCAAATAACGATTCCGACCAGGCTTGAACATGCAATGCTGCTTGAATTAATGAAAACAGACAAAAAATCGGTCAATGATTCAGCTACTTTTGTCCTGCTAAACGAAGTGGGGTCACCGCTATTAATGGATATAGCCGACACTGAGCTGATAGAGGAAATGGCCGATATGATATAGAGTTCAGGAGAAGGGGGGACTATGTATGATAAGAGGAATAAGGGGTGCCACTACTGTAGAAAGAGACACGGAAATGGAAGTGATTTCCGCTGCCGAAAAGTTGATGGCAGAGATCATTCAGGTCAACGAGATTGATCCCGAAATGGTAGCTTCTGTGTTTTTTTCTGCTACGGAAGAGATTCGTTCTGTCTTCCCTGCCAAAGCCTTGAGGAAATTCGAAGGCTGGACTTATGTACCGGTTACATGCATGAAGGAAATACCGGTCAGCAATTCCTTGCCATTTTGCATTCGGGTCATGATCCATGTAAATACGACGAAATCTCAAAAAGAGATACAGCATGTATACCAGGCAGGGGCTACGGTATTACGGCCAGATTTGACAAAGCAGATATAAGATGATTTTAAATCTATGAATATGATATACTATTCTCACACTTTCTTACTTTAAAGTGATAAAAATATAGAGGTGATTGACATGAAATGGAATGAAGCGGTCCTTTCCTTGAAGTCTTATCAACCGGGAAAATCCACTGATGAAGTGAAAAAATTATACGGATTGGAAAAAATCACGAAATTAGCTTCAAATGAAAATCCTTTCGGCTGTTCGGAGAAGGTACAGGAGTCCGTTAGGAATTCAACCCATTCGTTTGCCATCTATCCAGATGGGTATGCAACGATGCTAAGGGAAGCTGTTGCAAAACATACAGGTGTGAAAGAAACTCAGCTTATTTTTGGAAATGGATCTGATGAGAACATTCAAATCATCTCCAGAAGCCTTTTGGGAGCTGGAAAGAATACGGTCATGGCAACAGGCACTTTTTCACAGTACCGCCATAATGCCACGCTTGAAGGTGCGGAAATCAGGGAAGTTCCTCATATTGATGGTGCTCATGATCTAGAAGGAATGCTTAAAGTTATAGATGAAAAAACAGCTGTTGTCTGGCTTTGTACACCAAATAATCCAACAGGTAAATACATTTCGGAACAGGACTTATTATCTTTCATTGAAAGAGTGCCGGAAGATGTACTTATCGTTTTGGATGAAGCTTACTGTGAATATGCAACGGCTGAGGATTACCCGAGAACGAATCAATGGATTAATAAATATAAAAATTTGATCATACTCCGGACATTCTCAAAAATCTATGGACTTGCCAGTTTTAGGGTAGGGTACGGATTGGCGGATGAGGATATCATCCAGAAACTGGATCCATCCCGGGAACCATTCAATGTCAACACATTCGCACAGAATATTGCTATCGTCGCTTTGGAAGATCAAGCCTTCATTGAAAAATGCAAGGAAGAAAATCAAAAAGGGCTCAAGCAGTACTATGAATTTTGCAATAAGGTAAATTTAGCTTATTACCCGTCACAAGGTAATTTCATCTTTATCCATTTTAAACAGGATGCCGATGTGGTGTTTCAATATTTGCTTGAGCGCGGATACATTGCAAGGTCGGGGAAATCTTTCGGTTTTCCTAACAGCCTAAGGGTCACGGTTGGTTCGACGGAAGAAAATGAAGGAATGATTAACGCTATTAAAACTTTTTTGAATGAAGTTGAGGCACCTTCTGATTCGCTGCTTTAACGTTTCATCAAACCTAGAGGAGCACAATAGATGCGGGGGAGAGAAGAGTGAAAGGTAAGGTTTTTGTAATAGGTCTAGGTCTAATTGGCGGATCATTGGCCATGGCTGTACGCCATGCACATCCTGAAGCCGTGATTGTTGGTACGGACCTAAGTGAAAAGAATATTCAACTATCGATGCTATTGGGGATCATTGATGATTCTGTATCATCATTGGAAGCGGGAGCATGTGATGCTGATTTGATTCTACTTGCTGTGCCTGTCAATGAAACCGTGAAGATTTTAGCTCAATTGGCTGAAATGGATTTAAAAAGTGATGTCCTTATATCGGATGCAGGAAGTACGAAGGATACAGTCGTTAAGGCAGCAAAACCATTGATAGATAAAGGGGTGGCCTTCATCGGGGGGCACCCTATGGCTGGTTCCCATAAAAGCGGTGCTGCGGCAGCCAAATTGCATTTATTCGAACATGCATTTTATTTGCTTACTCCTGGAGATTCCATCGAAGAAGAAAAAGTCGAGCAGCTGAAAGGGTGGCTGCAAGGAACAAGAGCGAACTTTCTGGTTGTGAGTCCTGCCATGCATGATAAGCTGACTGGGGTCATTAGTCATTTCCCGCATATTGTCGCATCAGGGCTCGTTAAGCAGGCAGAAAATTACAGTAAGGAAAATAAGTTGATTTCAAGGCTTGCAGCAGGTGGATTTAGGGATATTACAAGAATTGCTTCAAGCAGTCCGGAAATGTGGCGTGACATTTTGTTACATAACCGGGATGTGTTACTTGAATTAATGAATGATTGGCTGAATGAAATGGAGCATATAAAAGGCCTGGTCGCGAATGAAGATAGTGAAGAAATCCTTCGATTCTTTACCGATGCCAAGATCTTCAGGGATGATTTGCCAACACATGCGAAAGGCGCCATACCAGCGTTTTATGATTTATATATCGATATACCGGATTATGCCGGAATAATTTCTGAGATTACCGGATATTTGGCACAAGAAGGTATCAGCATTACAAACATAAGGATCATTGAAACCAGGGAAGAGATATACGGTGTGCTGGTCATCAGCTTCCAAACGGATGTTGACCGCATAAAAGCTGCAGAGTGTATTTCAAGACATACAGATTATGAAACGATCCTGGCATAACATTTATAGGGAAGGATGGTTTTATGAATACAAAAAAATTACAAACGAACATCCAATCATTACGTGGTTCGATTGCCATACCTGGAGATAAGTCGATCTCCCATCGTTCGATAATGTTCGGAGCCCTTGCCGAGGGGGAAACGACAGTCACTAATTTTCTTCCAGGAGCCGATTGTTTAAGTACGATTTCCTGTTTTAAGCAGCTTGGAGTTCATATTGAACAAGATGGCCAGCACGTCAAAATTGAAGGCAAAGGTTTTAATGGATTAAAGGAACCGGAATCAGTACTGGATGTCGGAAACTCTGGTACCACGATCAGGTTAATGATGGGCATTTTGGCAGGACAGGAATTTTCGGCCGTTTTGGCAGGTGACGAATCGATAGCTAAACGTCCAATGACCCGGGTAGTCAACCCTCTTCGTCAAATGGGAGCGGTCATTGACGGTCGCAAAGGAGCCGAATACACCCCCCTCTTCATTAGAGGAGGCAAGTTACAAGGGTTTCGCTATGAATTGCCTGTGGCAAGTGCGCAGGTGAAATCAGCGATAATCTTGGCCGGTTTACAGGCAGAAGGTGAAACGATCATTATCGAACCGGAAGAGACCCGGGATCATACAGAACGAATGATTCAAGAGTTTGGCGGAAAAATCGAAAAAGACGGTCAAACGATTAAAGTAAGCGGAAACCAAGTCTTCAAGGGGACTACCATCCATGTCCCGGGTGATATTTCTTCAGCGGCTTTCTTCATGGTGGCTGCAGCGATTACGGAAAATAGTGAAGTGGTTTTAAAGAATGTCGGCCTTAATTCGACAAGGACTGGAATCATCGAAGTCATGAAATCGATGGGGGCGGATATTACGATTGAGAAGAAGACGAGTAAGGGTGAACCTGCAGGAGACATCACTGTCAGAAGCTCCCGGCTAAAGGGAACGACCATCAGCGGTGATTTAATTCCCCGTCTCATCGATGAAATACCGGTAATTGCACTCCTGGCAACACAGGCTGAAGGGATAACGACAATCAAGGATGCAGCAGAACTTAAAGTAAAAGAGACGAATCGAATTGATACTGTTGCAAATGAGCTTTCCGTCCTGGGCGCAGATATAACCCCGACAGCAGACGGATTGATCATCAAAGGGCGTAAAGCCTTGAATGGTGGTAAGGTTACAAGCCATGGGGACCACCGTATCGGGATGATGCTTGCTGTAGCGGCATTGATAACGGATGGGGAAGTGGAACTTGCCGACCCTGATGCCATAGATGTATCATATCCACAATTTTTTGGGCATTTGACGCAATTGATAAAGTGAATATAAAAAAAGTTTACATACCTTATTTGGTCTGTAAACTTTTTTTAAATGCCGGAAAGTGTTGAAAGCGCTAACATTTGGGCTTTTTCTATCTGTATTGATCATGAAAATAATGAAAATGGTGTTCATGATCAAAAAGGAGATTTACCATAGCGTGGAGAATTAACTAGTAACCTTTTTTTAATGAGAATGGGAGGGGACTTCATCGATGGAATACAGGGCTACAGTATGGTAAACTAATGAATACTGTTTACTATGCATCTCGCGATTATATGGTATTTTGTTCTTAATGGCAGAGTATGTTACATTATGGCGTGAGTGTGTATGACTAGGGACCAAGTCTATCATGCAAAAGGAAGGATTCAACAATGAACACAGTGGAACAAGTTATACAGCATTTAAAAAAAGGGGAATTAACAGAAGCTCTTAAACATATAAATCGAATTAAATCATCAGAGTCAGCAGAGGACATATTGTTGCTGGCCGAAGAAATGCTCCAGCTTGGTTTTGCGGAGGAGGCAAAGGATCTTTTTGAACATCTGCTGCAACTCTATCCCAATGAAGGAGAATTAATTGTTTCGTTGGCAGAAATCCTGATTGACATGGACCAGGAAGATGAAGCGATGCTGATGCTTGAAAAAGTAAGTGCAGATGATGAAGTATATCCAAGTGCTTTGCTTTTGGAAGCGGACCTCTATCAATTACAGGGGATGGACGAGGTCAGCGAAAGGAAATTACTGCAGGCCAAGGAAATGCTTCCAGATGAGATCATCATTGATTTTGCACTAGCTGAACTGTTCTTTCATCAAGGAAGGGATCAGGAAGCCATTGCAAATTACATAAAGGTTTTGGAACAGGAACAAGAAATCGCTGGTGTTAATGTCAATCAGAGGCTTGCTGAAGCATTAAGCAGTTCGGGGAAGTTCGAGGAGGCCCTTCCGCATTTTGAAAAGGCCTTAAAGGATGGACTTGAAATCAATACCCTATTTGAATATGCATTTACAGCATTTCAGGCAGGTCTTTATGACACAGCCGTACGAAAGTTCATTGAACTGAAAGAATTAGATCATGAATACCATTCTTTATATTTGTACCTGGCAAAGAGTTATGAACATCTTGAAGATTTGGAAAATGCCTTGAAAACAGTCAAAGAAGGAATCAAGGCTGATGAATTCAATAAGGAACTTTTCTTCTTCGGTGGAAAGATTGCCTTGAAAAGCGGGCTTGATGAAGAGGCGGAAAATCTATTTAAAGAAGCACTAGCCATTGATCCGGGATACCTGGAAGCTGCACTCACCCTCTTGAAATTGTATATGCACCACGAAAGGTATGAAGATGTATTGGAGTGTATTGGTGAAGTAAGGCGATATGGAGAGGATGATCCGCAGTTTGAGTGGATAGCTGCTGTATCATATCAGCATACTGAACAATTTAAAGAGTCATTAACCAGCTATCATAAAGCATATAATTCATTCAAGAACAATCAAGATTTCCTTGAAGATTATGGTTTCTTTTTAATTGAAGAAGGAGACAGAGCCACATCTAGAGAAGTATTTAATAAGCTCCTTGAGATGAACCCGGCGAATGATGAGTATGCGATGATTTTGGAGCGGCTAGGTGAAAGCAAAGATGAAATGTAGATAAGTGAAACGAAACTAAATCTAGACAGAGGAGGGAATTCATGGTGGCTGCCCCTGTTTCTGTGAATGAGAAGAAGGATTTTATTCGGTGGTTTTTAAATCATTATCAACTGAAACGAAGAGAATGTGTGTGGATATTGAATTACTTAATGAGTCATGATCAACTAATGAAAAAGGTTCATTTTGTAGAAAACGCACAATATTGCCCACGTGGATTGATTATGTCGACACATTGTGTGGATGAGGTCCCTTTCAGGTTCTATAAGTCCAATATCATGACGACCGATGCAGAGAAATCTTTTCATGATATCCGTTTAAATCGAGATGAAGACATTTATATTCAGCTTAATTTTAAATCGTCTTATTCTTCCTATCAATATGCAGCGGTACTCGAGAACAATCCCTTCATGCCGAAATCAACGGCATCGAATGAAAAAGACCAGCTGCTTGCTGAACAATTTTTGGAAAGAAGCATGTTGTATTTTCAAAGGGACCGTCTGCTTAAGGAAATCGATGAAGCCCTTGATAAGCATGATGAACAAGCATTTAAGAACTTAACCGAACAATTGAATCAATTAAAAGTACTTGGATGAAATAAATTGACCTTTCCGTAATCAGGAAAGGTTTTTATTTTTTATAAAACATTGATAAAATCCACATTTTTGTAAAGACTATGGGTATATGGTAAAGATGTTATAAAAATAATGGTAAAATGATAAGGAGTTGATTTAAAAATCGGGAGTGAAGAAAAAACATGAAGTGGACAGCAAAAGATCTTGACATGTATATGCAGTCAAAAGAGTATGTGGATACCGTTTTAATTCCTTTGGTTCCCCTTTCTTTTCGAGGGCAAATGAAGCAAACGGGCTCAATGAATGAATTTCTTACCATTTTAAGCTTGGAAATTGAAAAGCAGATGAAAGGAAGGATTCTTCTATTGCCAACATTTCACTACTTAAGTGGTGAATTGGATAAGGTTGAGCGGTTAAAGCGTTGGGCCAATGAAGTGAAAGAAAATAATTTCGAGCATGTTTTTTTTCTTACATCGGATTTCGAGTGGAAAAAGGAAGAGCGGGAATTAGAAAATAATTTAGTATGGATTCCTGCCATCCCCTTGGAAGGGCTTGAAATTGAACAAGCAAGGGAAATGATTAACCAGCAAGTTCTCCAAATCCTTGATATTTTCTCTTATAATTGGAAAAATGAAAAAAAGTAGGATTTTTCGCATTATTTGACACATAGTTGCCACCTTTTGGGTTTTACAAATATTGACCTTGGTAAATTATTGAGATATCATGGAAATGTCCTAGTTTTATAGTGTCGCTATTTATTGGTCCTTTGGGCTCTCAGTATAGTAATAGAGGGGGGGAAAACGCATGAGCAAGCATAATGTTTCACGACGTCAATTCCTTAATTACACACTTACTGGCGTTGGTGGATTTATGGCGGCCGGTATGTTGATGCCTATGGTTAGGTTTGCAATTGATCCTGTATTATCAGCAGATAAAGGCGGGGATTACGTTGCAACTAAACAGAAGGTAGGTGAACTGACTACCGAACCAACCCGTGTCGACTTTAGTTTTAAACAGGTCGATGGGTGGTATGAGTCTGAAGAAACAAATACAGCTTGGGTTTACAAAACGGATGACGGTAAGATCGTTGCTTTATCTCCAATCTGTAAGCATTTAGGCTGTACGGTAGGCTGGAATACGGATAAGACTAATCCGAATCAATTTTTCTGTCCTTGCCATTATGGCAGGTATACGAAAGATGGGATGAATGTCAAAGGGACACCGCCGGTTTCACCATTGGATGTCTTTGACACGAAAGAAAAAGATGGAATACTTTATTTGGGTCAACTAAAACCGCACGGGGAGGCGTAAACATTGCTAACAAAGTTATATGACTGGGTGGACGAGCGTTTAGATATTACGCCGTTATGGCGGGATATTGCTGACCATGAGGTTCCTGAACATGTTAACCCCGCACATCATTTTTCTGCATTCGTATATTGTTTTGGTGGGTTAACTTTCTTTATTACGGTCATCCAAATCTTGTCAGGCATGTTCTTGACGATGTACTATGTCCCGGACATTAAAAACGCTTGGGAATCTGTTTATTATTTACAAAATGAAGTTGCCTTCGGTCAAATTGTCCGTGGTATGCATCACTGGGGAGCAAGTCTAGTTATCGTTATGATGTTTTTACATACTCTTCGTGTCTTCTTCCAGGGAGCTTACAAAAAACCGCGTGAATTGAACTGGATGGTCGGCGTATTGATTTTCTTCATTATGCTGGCGCTAGGCTTGACTGGTTATTTATTGCCATGGGATATGAAAGCGCTATTCGCAACGAAAGTTACTTTGACAATTGTCGAATCGGTACCCTTAATGGGACCGGCACTCAAGACTTTGATAGCAGGAGATCCAACAATCGTTGGTGCACAGACATTGACACGATTCTTTGCGATTCATGTATTCTTCCTGCCAGCAGCATTATTTGCTTTACTAGCGGCTCATTTCCTGATGATCCGAAAACAAGGTATTTCAGGTCCGCTATAAAAGAATGGTGAACCAAAAACCAAAAAAACCTTTTCATAAAGGAGGGGAATTGTTCAATGCATCGTGGGAAAGGTATGAAATTCGTAGGTGACTCGCGTATCTCCGCGGACCGTAAACCGAATATTCCGAAAGATTATTCAGAATATCCTGGGAAAACTGAAGCATTTTGGCCTAATTTCCTTTTAAAAGAATGGATGGTAGGAGCCGTATTTCTTGTAGGTTATCTTTGCCTGACAATTGCACATCCTTCACCATTGGAAAGGATAGCAGATCCTACAGATACAGGGTATATTCCGCTGCCGGACTGGTATTTCCTATTCCTTTACCAATTACTTAAGTATACCTATGCTTCAGGTCCTTATAACGCAATCGGGTCCATGGTAATACCTGGTTTGGCTTTCGGGGCATTGCTCTTGGCACCTTTTCTAGATCGTGGTCCAGAGCGGAGCCCGGCGAAACGTCCTTTTGCTGTAGGCTTCATGCTATTGGCAATGGCCGGCGTTTTCTATTTAACATGGGAGTCCGCAGCCCATCACGATTGGGAAGCCTCCAAGAAGCAAGGAGCAATCGTGGAAGGTGCAGATATTGATAAAGAGAGCGATGGGTATAAATTGATGGATTCTAATGGCTGTATTAGCTGTCATGGAGCAGAATTAACTGGTGGAGCAGGAGCGCCAAGCTTAATTGACACTGGCTTGAGCCCAGAAGAAATCTCTAAAATCGCAGTCAAAGGCCAGGGCGCTATGCCAGCTGGCATGTTCAAAGGTACAGATGAAGAATTGGCAACATTAGCTGAATTTGTATCTGGTTTATCGGCAAAATAATATATCCATCCACAGCATTTTCTTTCATATGCTGCAAATGAAGCTGACGACTACGGTTGTCGGCTTTTTTATTGGTAAATTGAAGTGTAAATGAGAAGAAATTGAAATGAATGCTTGGTTTTCTGGTTGATGGCCTGTAAAATGAGAATACATGAGAATGTTAGTGAGGGTAAAAGAATGAATGTTATCTACAGTTGGCTTGCAAATCGGCAAATGCTCGTTTTGTTATTAATAATAAATATATTCGGAACTGCCTATGGATATTATTGGTATGGCAGTCAATTGGAAAACACTCCTGCGATTTTTTTGGCATTTGTACCGGACAGTCCGACAGCTAGCCTGTTTTTTGTTTTTGTTTTATTGGGGTTCCTGTTAAGAAGGAATTTTGGACTTATTGAAGCGTTGGCGATAATGACACTATTCAAATATGGCATATGGGCAGTTGCAATGAATTTGATGACCCTCGTGACAACAGGTTCATTGCCTTGGGAAGGTTATATGTTAATGGCTTCTCATTTGGGGATGGCGATTCAAGGGGTATTATATGCACCGTTTTATCGAATAAAACCCTGGCATTTGATAGTTGCAGGGATTTGGACCATACATAATGACATAATCGACTATGTTTTTGAAATGATGCCAATATACCGTGATTTATTGGTGTATATGGACTCGATAGGTTATTTCACTTTTTGGCTCAGCATACTTTCCATTTTTGTCGGCTGGTTCTTTGGATATAGGAAAAAGCGGTTCACCCTGTCCTTCATCTCTTAAAAATCAACACTAAATACAGCTTTGTAAAAGTATGGTTAACTTTTTTATGTTGAACGAGGTCTACTCATGTTTTTTCTTTCATATCGTTTTAGTAGAGATATGAGGAGGGACGAGTAGCATGTTGAAAAAATTCATATTAACCATTGCTGTTTTATTTGTCGTCTTACATTTCCCTGTCTATGCAGAATCCTCTTCAAGTTTGGAGCAATTAGATGACATTTCCGATAGAGCCTTGGAAATGACCAAGTTGAAGCGATATGGAGATTCGGAAAAGATGCTGACGTTTTTTTCTGACCGGTTTTTAAAAGATACAGCGAAAGAGCAGATCCTTGACATGGACGAACTTCGAATTATCACTGTAGCTCATAATGAGGCGTTGATGACAATAAAGGATATGAACAAGGGAGATTCCGAAAAGGTTAATTCTGTTACAAAGTTCCGGCTTGTTGTTGATGCGGTCAAGTCCACTCATCAGCCACTTTGGACAGAGATGGAGGATCAAATGATGAATTCTTTCCAGCAGACAAAGAATGCCGCCATCAAACAAGACACAATTACATTCAATAGCCAATTGAACTTATTCCTATCACAATATGAAATGATATATCCAAGCTTGAAAGTCGACCTTTCAAAAGAAACGATGCAGCAACTGGACACGAGGATTCAATACATCAACCAATACCGCCCGGAGGTTATCAGTGATGGCGATAATCAAGAGGAACTGGATGCGTTGCAAAACGAACTAACCTCCATTTTTGATGATATGGGTGAGGATGATGCAGATCCTTCCCTTTGGTGGGTCATCATTTCGACAGGCTCAATTATTATCATGACGCTTTCTTATGTAGGCTGGAGAAAATATAAAGGTGATAGGGAAAAACCAAGGAAAGAGCATAATGATTAAAAAGACACGGGTAGAGAACACTATATTTGACAGGGTTGCCTTCAATCCATAGAATTAAGGGTAATAAGAGTTATAGGAGGATTCCATGTATTTCATTTATTTGGCGATTATTATTTTAATCCCGATTTATGCACAAATGAAAGTGAAAAGCACGTATAAAAAATATTCAAAGGTATCGGCCTCCTCCGGAATGAATGGTGCTGAGACGGCTCGTGCCATTTTGGATCAAAATGGATTGTTCAATGTCAGGGTCGAAGAGACACCTGGAATGCTTTCGGACCATTATGACCCAAGGGATAAAACGGTGCGTTTATCAACGGATAACTATCACGGCCATTCAGTTGCCGGCGTAGCTGTTGCAGCCCATGAAGTGGGACATGCGATTCAAGATAAAGAAGCATATGCATTCTTGCGTTTCCGCCATGCATTAGTACCGGTAGCTAATTTTGGCTCTAACATATCTTGGATATTGATTTTAATCGGGATGCTAGCTTCACTTCCTGGTTTGCTTTTGGCGGGTATCGTATTTATGTCAGCTGCTGTATTGTTCCAAGTGATAACACTTCCGGTTGAATTCAATGCTTCTTCTAGGGCTATGGATCAACTCGTTTCCGCTGGGGTCATCCGGAATGATGAAGAACGGGAAACGAAAAAAGTATTAAGTGCTGCTGCGATGACTTATGTTGCTGCCGCTCTTGTAGCTGTACTGGAATTAGTTCGTCTTCTGCTTATGTATACAGGAATGAGGGAAGAAGATTAATTTGAAAAAAGGACTCCATCTTGGGATGGGGTCCTTTTCATTTGGCTTTGTTAAAGAATAATGTTGTTATTTGATTTGATCGAATGGTCGTTAAGTAATGATGATGTAGCGACTTAATATCTAGACCATTTTTTGAGCTGGTTCCAATTCTTAGACACCTTCAAACATATAAAAGATAACTTTACGAAAACCAAAATGGTTTTAGACAGTTGTTCTTTCTCACTTAACACAACTTATGATAAACTAATATTATCAGAATTTTCCAAATAACGGAACATTCATTGTTCCGTTAAAGGGCCAGTTTAATTGAACAAGGAATTGGCATGACACCGTGAGCTATCTACAACACGCCGCAAATGAATTTTGACCAAAGGGATTATCTATTAAAGGGGTTAAATTGGAGGGAATAGAAAATGGATGTAAAGACACTTTTGCTACAACAATGGGCAAGCTGCTTAGATGAAGAAGACTGGTTTCCACCACTTGAAAAAGTGCTAGAGGATATTACTTTTGAACAGGCAATTTGGAAACCAGCTGATGTGGCAATGAATTCCATTTGGGAATTAGTTTGTCATTTACTTTTCTATGAAAAGAGATTTCTGATGCGATTTCTTGGTGAAACAGCGAATGAACCACAGGCAGAAAATAATGAATCTACATTTCGATTACCAACTGAGACGTTAGAAAATTGGAAGGAAACAAAACAAGAATACTTTCATGTTCATCGTGAACTTGGAAAAATACTAGCAAAATCAGAACATGAAGATTTGTATAGACAGATCCCAGGAGAAGATAATTCATTAGTGCTTGAACTGAAGAGTTTAGCAATGCACGACGCATATCATATTGGGCAAATTGTATTCCTTAGTAAAATGCAAGGAGCTTGGCCAGGGAAACGCAGCTTTTAAAAAAACCTTCATTAGCTTTACGGTTATTCCATTATAGGGGGCTTTAATGGAATAAGAATGGAACGTCCAAATCGGACGTTCCCATTCTTATTCCTGAAAAACAACAACAATACTACTTAACAAAGCCTTTCATTTTAAAGAGTTTTTGCTGCACATTGCTAATAAAATGCAGTTAGACAGGGCAACATTAATCAATGGATTACCTTTCAATGGGGTTCTTGTTCTCATCAAGGGTAAAGCCCTCACCCAATACATCATGAACTTCACTTACTGATACAAATGCATGAGGGTCCACCGATGTTATGGCATTTTTTAAGCGGACTAACTCATTTTTCCCGACAACACAATAGAGTACTTCCCGGTCATTGCGTGTAAAGGATCCATATCCCCTTAATACAGTTACGCCCCGCTCCATATCATTCATGATTTTTTCTGCAATTTCCATGTTTTTATCACTAATGATCATTGCACCTCTAGCAGCATAGGCTCCTTCTTGCATAAAGTCGATTACTCTGGCACCTATAAATACGGCAACGAGGGTATACATCGCTTCACGGTAATCCAGGTAGGTAAGGATGGACAGGCTAATGACGACTGCATCAAAGATGAACATCGTACGTCCCATGCCCATTCCTAAGTAACGGTGGGCAAAACGGGCAATGATATCCACTCCGCCTGTTGTCCCGCCGTAACGAAAGATGATGCCCAGCCCGACACCAACAGAGACCCCGGCGAACAATGCGACCAGCATCAAATCGTTTCCGAGGTCGATTTCGATTTCGTATCTCTCGAAAACCCATAGCCAAACGGAGAGGCCAACCGTTCCGATAATCGTATAAAAGAAAGAAGTGCGTCCTAAATATTTCCACCCTATTAAAAATAAGGGAATATTCAAAATCAAATTAGAATAAGAAGGATTTATCCCGATAAGTTGATATATAATCAATGTGAGACCGGTGAATCCGCCTTCGGCCAAGTTGTTCTGCATGTTAAAATGCACAAGGCCAAAGGCGAAGATTCCAGCCCCAAAAAGGATGAAGATGATATTTTTCAATTTTAAGCCCAAAAGCATGTCCTATACCTCCAAAGGTTTACATTTCATTAATTTACTTATTATAACTAATTAACCAACTATGGGCAATTTTGATTCGTGAACGTATCTGTTGTCATCTGTTTCACTTTTAGCTAACATGGAGAAGGTATGATGTTTGAAAACGAAATTCAAGAATGGGTGACTATATGGAAAACCATAAGACGATTCAACAAATGCAAGCGGAAGTCGACCAATACATAGGACAATTTAAAGAAGGATATTTCAGCCCTCTGGCCATGCTGGCCCGTATGTCTGAAGAACTTGGGGAGTTGGCTAGGGAAGTCAATCATTACCATGGTGAAAAACCAAAGAAGGCAACAGAAGAAGAGAATACGATTGAAGCGGAATTGGGGGACATGCTTTTTGTGTTGATTTGTTTTGCCAATTCTTTAGGGATCGACCTTCAAAATTCGCATGATTTGGTCATGAAAAAGTTCACAACCCGTGATAAAGATAGATGGACAAGAAAAGAAGGAAAAATGGAGGAGGAAGGTAAAGATGAGTAAAGTTAAAGTGATTGTAGCTGGTCCACGTGGCAGAATGGGTAATGAAGCGGTGAAGCTTGTACATAGGACAGAAGGGTTTGAATTGGCAGCTGTCATAGATCGCAAGCATAACGGGGAAAGCCTCTCCGCAATAGAAGGTTTTCACGGTATTGAAGCACCTGTTTTTTCTGATATAAATGAATGCTTTTCTTCCGTAAAGGCGGATGTATTGATTGATTTGACCACACCGGAAGTGGGGATGCTTCATACCGAAACGGCACTTAATCATGGCATCCGCCCTGTAGTGGGAACGACTGGTTTTACTAAGGAAGATTTAACGAAGCTGGATTCATTAACAAAAGAAAAGGGCATTGGTTGCATCATCGCGCCAAACTTTGCAATTGGAGCCATTTTGATGATGAAGTTTTCCCAAATGGCCGCAAAATACTTCCCGGATGTGGAAATCATAGAAATGCACCATGATCAAAAACTGGATGCACCTTCTGGAACTGCTTCAAAAACGGCAGACATGATTGCAGCAGTACGTGAAACGAAACAACAGGGGCACCCTAATGAAAAAGAAACCATCCAGGGGGCAAGAGGCGCAAATGTAGATGGCATGCATATCCACAGTGTCCGGCTACCTGGATTGGTTGCCCATCAACAGGTGCTTTTCGGAAGTGATGGAGAGTTATTGACGGTTCGGCATGATTCCTTTAATCGAACTTCCTTCATGTCAGGAGTCAAACTTGCTGTCGATACTGTCATGAAATTGGATGTTCTGGTATACGGCCTGGAAAATATTATTGAATAGGGATCAGGAGGGTTTACGATGAAAATTGCCTTAATTGCCCATGATATGAAAAAAGAAGATATCATTCAATTTGTAACAGCCTATAAAGATGTATTTGAGCAGCATGAATTATATGCTACAGGAACGACCGGGAAAAGAATCATGGAAGAAGTATCGCTGCCTGTCCATCGTTTTCATTCAGGACCTCTTGGAGGGGATCAGGAAATAGGTGCGATGATCGCGCGTGGAGAAATGGACATGGTCCTATTTTTCCGCGATCCATTGACATCACAGCCACATGAACCTGATGTATCGGCGCTTATACGCCTATCAGATGTTTATGAAATTCCCTTGGCGACAAATATGGGCACGGCAGAAGTGCTGATACAAGGTTTGAAGCATGGGTATATGGACTGGCTAAAACTACGGAAAAAACAAGGTGAGATAAATGATAAACAAAAGTAACATAGATATTCTGGCTTTTGGCGCACATGCGGATGATGTTGAAATCGGTATGGGTGGCACGATCGCCAAATATGCGCAACAAGGCAGGGAAATTGTCATTTGTGATTTGACAAAAGCTGAAATGTCTTCCAATGGAACCGTTCCATTGCGTCAGGAGGAAGCACATAAGGCTGCTGAAATCCTTGGGGTGAAGAGGATTTCCCTTGATTTACCCGACCGGGGCCTATACATGAAAGCGGAATACATAAATCAAATCATTACGGTCATTCGCCAATATAAGCCTGCACTTGTATTTGCACCATTTTTGGAAGATCGCCATCCCGATCATGGTAACTGTGCCAAATTAGTGGAGGAAGCAGTTTTTTCGGCAGGAGTAAGGAAATATATGGAAGAAGCAGACGTGGATTCTCATCGTGTCCAAAATATGTACTATTATATGATCAATGGGTTTCACAAACCGGACTTCGTCGTGGACATCAGTTCCACAATATCGAAAAAACTGGATAGCCTTAGGGCATATCGCAGCCAATTCGAAGAAAGTCAAGTATCTGTAGAAACACCGCTGGTTAATGGCTATATCGAGACTGTCGAGGCACGGGAGCGGATGTTCGGTAAAGAAGTGGGTGTCGCCTATGCGGAGGGATTCATGACTAAAAAACCGTTACTGATCGATGCCGACTTGTTAGGAGAAAAATAATCTTATGAAATTAAAAATTGGAATTACCTGTTACCCTACAGTTGGGGGTTCTGGTGTCGTAGCAACTGAATTAGGCAAGATGCTTGCAGAAAAAGGACATGAGATACATTTCATTTCTTCAAGCCTCCCTTTTCGCTTGAATAAGATGTACTGTAATATTTTTTATCACCAAGTTGAAGTGAACTCGTATTCTGTCTTTCAATATCCACCATATGACCTGGCGCTTGCGAGCAAGATAGCGGATGTCGTAAAACGGGAGAAATTAGATATTCTCCACGTTCATTATGCAATTCCCCATGCTGTTTGTGCAATCCTTGCAAAGCAGATGTCAGGTAATGAAGTAAAGATCGTAACCACACTGCATGGTACGGACATAACCGTATTAGGCCATGATCCCTCATTGACCAATTTGATAAAATTCGGGATAGAGCAATCGGATGTCGTTACAGGAGTATCTAATTCCCTAGTTCAGCAGACGCACGAATTAATCGCACCGGATAAGGAAATCAAAACCGTTTATAATTTTATTGATGAAAGAGATTACCATAAATCCAATTCCGATTACCTTAAGGATGAATACGGAATCAGTGAAGATGAAAAAGTGATCATACATGTGTCGAATTTCCGTTCGGTCAAACGAGTGAAAGACGTCATCCAAGCTTTTTATCTAACTCAAAAGAAAATGCCTGCAAAGCTTCTGCTCGTAGGGGACGGACCGGAAGTGACAACCGTTTTGAAATTGGCTAATGATCTTGGAATCGATGATTCGGTCTTGTTTCTTGGTAAGCAGGATAACCTTGCCGAATTATATTCAATCAGTGATTTGATATTCCTGTTATCGGAAAAAGAGAGTTTCGGACTTGTGCTACTCGAGGCGATGGCATGTGGAGTTCCTTGTATAGGGACAAATATCGGGGGAATTCCTGAAGTCATCGTTGACGGGGAGACTGGTTATATTTGTGAATTGGGAGATGTCAAAATGGTTGCTGAAAAAGCGATTGGACTTTTAAGCGACCCGGTTTTACATAAACGCTTTTCTGAAGCTGCGCTGGAAAGGGCCAATACTGAATTTCACAGTGATACGATTATGGCTGAGTATGAAGCCATCTATATTCAAGCACTTGAAGGTAAATCCATCGAATAGGGAGGGGATGCTAATGGATCGGTTATTCTTAAAATCAGTACCCATTCTGGAATTGATTGAAGAAGCAGGATACGAGGCTTATTTCGTTGGCGGCTCTGTAAGGGATTATATCCTTGGCAGACCCATTAACGATGTGGACATAGCGACTTCCGCAACACCCCAGGAAATCAAAAGGATTTTTCCTAATACGGCTGATATCGGGATTGACCACGGAACAGTGCTCGTCATAACGGATACGGGTACATACGAAATTACGACGTTTAGAACGGAAAGCGGGTATTCGGACTTTCGCAGACCCGATGCTGTACAATTTGTCCGTTCTTTGACTGAGGATTTGCAAAGAAGAGATTTTACGATGAATGCAATGGCAATGGATAAGACCGGTAAAATCATCGATCCATTTAATGGTAAGCGAGATTTGGCTGAAAAAAGGATCATCACGGTTGGCAACCCGCATGAAAGGTTTCATGAGGATGCATTGAGAATGATGCGTGCATTAAGATTCATCAGTCAACTTGATTTTGAACTGGATCAAGAAACCTTTGATTCCCTTAAAGAAAACGCCCAGATCATCAGTGAAATTGCTGTCGAAAGAATCCTGGTTGAATTTGAGAAACTATTGGCAGGCTCGAATAAGTTAAGGGCTTTTTCACTCTTGCTGGAAAGCGGTTTATATCAATACCTACCTCTATTTTCCAGTAAAAAGGAACATTTAATGGAATTACTGAACCTGCCGCTTCATCAACTGAAAGCGGCAGAAATATGGTCTATAATCATGGTTCACACAAAAGATCAGGAAATGGAAGAGGCTTTGAGGGAATGGAAGCTGCCATTGAAAAGCATAAGAAACGTTCAACGTACGATACAGCTAGTGAAGAAAGAAGATCCATCAGCCATCGATGTATTTCAGGCAGGGCATGACGTAACTGTACAAGCTGCAAAAGTCAGGGCGGCGATGACTGGCGGGAATGTATCGGATGCGGAGGAGAATGCACATCAAAGCTATAATGGACTTATTATTAAACAAATGTCGGATCTTGCCGTTACGGGAACGGATTTATTGAATTGGCAACAAGAAAAGCCAGGTCCATGGGTCAAGGAATACTTGGGAAAAGTATTGAAAGCTGTCTTGAATGAAGAATTAAGAAATGATAAAGAAGAAATAAAGAGGTGGCTGGTGAAATGCAATCTGAGTTAAGAACAATGCTGATGGAAGCCCTCTCAAAAGCGGATGGTGCGTTTATATCCGGTCAGGAAATTGCTGAATACATTGGCTGTTCGCGCACAGCTGTCTGGAAGCATATAGAAGACCTGCGCAGTGAAGGGTATAATGTTGAGGCCGTAAGGAAAAAAGGCTACCGGATCATATCAGCGCCGGAAAAAGTGTCCGAGAGCGAAATACAGCTTGGCTTGGAAACAAAAACGATCGGCAAGCTGATCCACTATCAGGAAACTGTAGAATCCACGCAAAAAATTGCGCATCAACTCGCAAATGAAGGCGTTCAGGAGGGGACCCTCGTCGTTGCCGAGGAGCAGATATCCGGAAAAGGAAGGCTAATGAGATCTTGGCATTCCCCAAAATTCAGCGGCATATGGATGAGTCTCATCTTGAGGCCGAAAATCCCGATTCATGAGGCTCCACAGCTTACATTATTGGCCGCGGTCGCTGTTGCTCAGGCTATAGAGGATACCACTGATTTGAAGCCGCAAATAAAGTGGCCGAATGATATTTTGGTGAATCGCAAGAAAGTGGTGGGCATCCTTACGGAGATGCAGGCGGAATCAGATAGGATCCATTCTGTCATTATCGGAATTGGAATGAATATCAATCAGCAATTAGAGGATTTTCCTGAAGATCTGCAGGAAAAAGCGTCTTCCCTTCTCATAGAAAGTGGAGTGACGGTTTCAAGGTCCAAGGTCATTCAACGAGCATTGTTTCGTCTGGAAAATTTGTACGAACTCTATTTAGATCAGGGCTTCATGCCAATAAAGGATTTATGGGAGAGTTATGCGATCAGTCTTGGACAGGTAATCAAAGCGAGTACCGTTAATGACACGATTGTCGGAAAAGCGTTGGGCATAACGGATTCAGGCGTTTTACTTCTTGAAGACGGCAAAGGAACCGTACATTCGATATATTCTGCAGATATTGAAATTCAGTAGATTTTTGTCAAATTCGTGAAAATTAAATAGAAATTTTCAATTTGGCTTGATATAATGCAAGTGGGCAGTATCATGTGAACTGCACCCCCATAAATACCAAATTATTTGAAAATCTGCCTTGATCCAGAGAACTGGACGGGGACGGAGGGATGAAACTTCTGATGAAACAAAGGGATTGACTAAAAGATGAGTCTGTTTATTGATCGAATTGTGGCTTTTTCAGCCATTTTTCGTAGCGAAACAGATACTTTTTTAGTCAGTCCTTTTTTTGCGGATGAATGTATAGACACCAGTTTACGCTGATGTTTTCATCTCCTCCATCAAAAGGAGGAAACGTAATGAAATTATCCGGAGATTTTTTGAAAATGAAACAAAATCAAGAGAAGGTTGTCATGCTGACGGCTTATGATTACCCGTCAGCAAAGTTAGCCGAACAATCAGGTGTAGACATGATTTTAGTCGGAGATTCTTTAGGAATGGTCGTATTGGGATATGATTCAACGATTCCAGTTACGGTGAATGACATGATCCATCATACAAAGGCAGTAAAACGCGGGGCACCAAATACATTTGTCGTAACGGATATGCCATTTATGAGCTATCACCTATCTATGGATGAAACACTCAAGAATGCAGCCCGGATCATGCAGGAAGGTCATGCGGATGCCGTAAAGCTTGAGGGAGCGGATGATGTTGTTGAAAAAATATCAGCATTGACCAAGGCGGGCATCCCGGTTGTAGCCCATCTTGGCTTGACTCCTCAATCAGTCGGCGTTCTGGGCGGATATAAAGTACAAGGAAAAGATGCCGAAAGTGCAGCACAGCTCTTGGAAGATGCGAGAAAGTGTGAAGCTGCGGGGGCGATGGCAGTAGTCTTAGAATGTGTTCCATATCAAGTGGGGGAACTCGTCACACGGAACCTTGACATTCCAACCATTGGAATTGGGGCAGGAGCTGAAACGGATGGTCAAGTCCTCGTTTACCATGATGTCATCAAGTACGGGGTAGACCGGCTGGCGAAATTCGTAAAAGTTTATGGAGATGCAAATGAACTGATTGGCCAATCGCTTACAAGCTTCGTGAATGAAGTGAAATCTAAAGTTTTTCCGTCGGAGAAACATACATTCACGATGAAGGAAGAGCAACTTTCCGAACTTTACGGAGGGAAAAGATGAAAACATTTACATCAGCAGCTGCTTTGCAATTGGCACTTAGAGAGAAAAAAAACAATAACAAAAGCATTGGCTATGTAGCGACAATGGGATTTTTACATGAGGGGCATGCAACCCTTTTGGAAAAGGCGCGTAAAGAAAATGACATTGTGGTATTAAGTATTTTTGTCAATCCGACGCAATTTGGACCCAATGAGGATTTTGAAACATATCCGCGGGATTTGGAACGGGATGAAAAAGTCGCAGCCAATGGCGGAGTTGATTATCTCTTCTATCCAACTGTCCACGAAATGTACGGTGAAGAACCATCTGTAAAAGTTGTTGTCCAAAGCAGGACGGATGTTTTATGCGGCAGACAAAGGCCCGGACACTTTGATGGTGTTGCGACAGTCTTAACGAAATTCTTCAATATCATCCTTCCTGATAGAGCTTACTTTGGTAAGAAGGATGCCCAGCAGGTCGCCGTGATAGATGGACTGATCAAAGACTTCAATTTCCCTATCCAGCTTATTGCAGTGGATACTGTACGTGAAGAAGATGGGTTAGCGAAGAGCTCGCGAAATGTGAACCTATCAGTTCAGGAGCGCTTGGAGGCTAAAGAGCTGTACCAAAGTTTATTGAAGGCCAAAGAGGCGGTTGAATCCGGTGAAAGAAATGCAGCAACAGTCACGGCTCTATTAAGTGAACATATTGGTGCCCACACAAGTGGAGTGATCGACTATATTGAAGTCTATCAATACCCTGAACTTAAACCGCTTGAATCGCTGGCTGGAAATATCATCATTGCAATGGCTGTAAAGTTCAAGCATGCAAGACTAATTGATAATATCACTTTAAATGTAGAATAATTCATGAAAATCAGGGGGTATTGAGATGTTTCGAACGATGATGAATGGAAAAATCCACCGTGCAAGGGTTACTGAGGCTAATTTGAACTATGTAGGCAGCATTACGATTGATGAAGATATAATTGATGCGGTGGGTATTCTGCCTAATGAAAAAGTCGCCATCGTGAATAATAATAATGGTGCACGACTTGAAACATATGTGATTGCGGGAGAACGGGGCAGCGGTGTCGTGTGTTTGAACGGAGCGGCAGCAAGACTGGTGCAGCCGGATGATATCGTGATAATCATTTCTTATGTGATGGTTTCAGAGGATAAACTGGGGGATCATAAACCAAAAGTTGCGATCATGGATGAAAATAACAAAATCATTGATCTGATTTCAAACGAACCTGCAGCTACTGTCATGTAAGCGGAGGGCCGGCACAATATGCATGGATCATGCATACAGGTGCCGGCCCTTTTCGCCCGTTGATGAACCGCTTGTTTCCTTTATTACGATTATTATGGTATAAAAAAGATAAGAGAATTCCATCAGGAAGTGGAGAAAGTGAAGTTTGAGGTGTACAATTCATGATGCAACGATATGTAGTGGTCGATTTGGAAACAACAGGGAATTCTCCGAAAAAAGGGGATAGGATTATTCAATTTGCTGGCGTGGTCATCGAAAATGACCAAATTGTGGATGAATACTCCACATATATCCACCCTGGACAGGAAATTTCCTTGTTTATTGAAGAGTTGACCGGAATAAGCAACGAGACGGTAAAAAATGCACCTGACTTTGAAGATGTTGCAGGAAATATTGCCCGGCTTATAGAAGGGGCTTGTTTTGTTGCCCATAATGTATTATTTGATTTATCTTTTCTACAGGAAGAACTAGTACGATGCGGGTTTGAGCCGTTTTATGGTTCCACCCTTGATACAGTGGAGTTAGCGAAAATATTAAAACCAACATCCGATGGATATAAGCTGCACCAGCTGGCTAAAGAAGAAAATCTAGATCATTCCAGGCCCCATCAAGCGGATAGTGATGCATATGCGACCGCTTTATTATTATTGGAATTGAAAAAAAAGCTGATGAATCTTCCAGTGATGACACTTAAACAGTTATATCGATTATCATATTCCTTACAAAGTGAGATTTCCGAATTGATAGATGCTTGCATTGCAAGCAAACTTGCTAAAGCAGAAGTCCATTCACCTGATCTTATTACTTATAGGGGCCTTGCATTTAAAAAGGCCGAAGACGAAGGTGATCAAAAAGACACGGGGGCGGAATTTCCGCTTGATGATGAGAAAAAAATAGCCATGCTTCAAAGTGCATACCCTGCCTTTGAAGCAAGAAGCGGACAACTTGATATGATGAACATGATTCACCATTCCTTCGAATCCAGCCAGGATGCAATCATTGAAGCTGGGACAGGTATTGGGAAATCCATAGGCTATCTGCTTCCGGCCGTCTATTTTGCAAAAAAACATCATAAACCTGTCGTCGTTTCAACATACACGCTTCAGCTACAGGATCAACTTCTTCAAAATGAGGTTCCCAAGCTTAAAAAAATACTTCCCTTTACCTTTCAAGCTGTTTTGCTAAAGGGGAGAAGTAATTATTTGAGCTTGGCAAAGTTTGAAAGGGCATTGCGTGAGAAGGAAGATAATTATGAAACGGCATTAACGAAAATGCAGATATTGGTTTGGCTTACCGAAACCTTAACAGGCGATAAAGATGAATTGAATCTTACAAGCGGCGGTCAGCTATTTTGGAATCGGCTGCAAAGTGATGGTCTTACATACGCAGGATTAAAACAGCCCTGGCTTGAATTGGATTTTTTTGAACGGGCAAAAAGAACAGCCGCCAAGGCGGATATCATCATTACTAACCATTCATTTTTAATGACGGATCTGCTTACAGAAGATGCCTTGATTCCAAAAAAAGGGTATTTGATACTCGATGAAGCACACCATTTGGAACAGGCAGCATCTAAACAGCTTGGGAGCAGGCTAAATTACATTTCGGTGAAGACGGTTTTAAACAGACTAGGGACATCAGATCAAAAGCAATTATTATATAAATTGGACAGGATGCTCTTAAATAATGGACTGGCCGAGGGGAAGTCCACGCACGAATTAGATCAAAAGCTTAGTGATTTTTCCTATGAATTCGAACAGCTTTTTTATTACATTTCCAATCAGGCGGAAAAACTTTCACGTTCCATGAGTCCGAAACGGCTTTCATTCAAAATAGATGATGGAAGATGGGGTAAAGCGATTCTGGTCGCTGAGCGATTGGTGGATTTATTAGGATACATCATCACGGAGTTAGAGAAAAGATTGGCCCTTTTATTGAATAATGAGTCCCCATTAGGAAAAAATTCATTATTTCATTTGAATGATATCGAGGTGCTGCTTGGACATTTACAGGATACCAGGGACTCCTTGCATGAATTCTTCATCAAGCCGCATGAAGAAAATATTTATTGGCTTGATTATACGAATGCAGCACCCCAGCATGGGGTGACTTTGACGGTTCAGCCGATTGCAGGAAGCAAACGGTTATGGGATTCCTATTTCGGACGCCAAAAAAGTGTGGTCATGACATCGGCAACCCTCGTTGTGAAAGATTCTTTTAAGTATTTTAAAGAACAACTCGGTTTAGAGAATGAACCGATGCAGACAGCAAGTTTTCCTTCTCCCTTTCCTTATAAGGAACTCGTAAAGGTACTGGTTCCAAATGATCTACCAGATATCAATTGCTTATCGGTGGAGGAATTCTCCGAAACCGCTGCAAACCATATTATTGCTGCCGCTCAAGCAGCGAAAGGGAGGATGATGGTATTATTCACCTCGCATGAAATGCTGCGGGCGACCTATAATTCCATCAAAGACAGTGGGGTTCTGGATGAGTTCACCCTGTTTGCACAAGGGATTTCTGGCGGAAGCCGGATGAGGCTGCTCAGGAATTTCCAAAACTTCGAGAAAGCAGTCCTGTTTGGAACAACCAGCCTATGGGAAGGCGTCGATATCCCAGGCGAGGATTTATCTTGTTTAATCATTGTCAGGCTGCCATTTTCGCCACCGGATGAACCAGTGACAGCAGCAAAATGTCAACTTCTCGAGAAGCAAGGGCGTAATCCTTTCTCTGCTTTTTCTTTACCTGAGGCCCTGTTAAGGTTCCGGCAAGGATTCGGCAGGCTTATACGGACGCCAGAAGATAAAGGGGTTTTGGTTATACTTGATCGCCGCATAATCACTGCCAAATACGGACCTGAATTTCAAAAGGCCATTCCCGAAGTGAACTGGCACCAAGCCTCAATAACAGAAATGGCTGAAATGATAGAGAAGTGGATTTAAAGAATCTTTAGATATTTCATTAATCTAAAATGGATTTTTATGAATTTATAAAGAAAAATAACCTTTGAACTGGTATAATGTGATAGGTGGTAAAGCCTTCAAATCCTATTCATACCAGTGGTTGTTGACAATTTATTAAAATGGAGGGGCGTCTCATGGAAAGTAAAATCGAAGTAATTTCAACAGTCAGGTTGCAACATTCTCCTGATCTGTATAAAATTGTGGATTCCTTGAACCGAACATTGAAAAAAGATGATTTAATGTTCGGTCTGGCATTGGATTCCGAAGATCAAGAAAAAGCGATATTTACAATTTATCGTACATAGAAAGAGGGAAAAGCAGCTTTGAAAAAATGGTTGATTATTGCTTCCATCCTGGTCCTTTGTTTTATCGGATTTGTCAGCGGGGCATATATTAAAGCGTTGCAGCCTAAAAAAGAGGCTGGTAATGAGGCTTTTAAAAAGGCGAAGGAAGAGGGCGGCCTTGTGACCATGGAAGAATTCTACCTTTATAATGGGCAGGATTCATACTCCGTCATCATTGGTAAGGGAGAAAAAGGGACTAAAAAAATAGTCTGGCTTCCTGAGGACAAGAAGAAAGAAATAGTAGTGGAAAACTATAAAGATGGTAAATCAAAAAAAGAGATTTTAAACATTGTCAAAGAAAAGCTTAATCCCCAAAAAATCATTTCGGTTAAGCTAGGCATGGAAAAAAACGTTCCGCTTTGGGAAGTAACGTATCTTGATGAATCCGAGCGTTTTAACTATGACTATTATGATTTTAAAACTGGGGAATGGCTAAAGTATTATCGAAGCATTTAGAATGGAGGATTAATTTAATATGAAATTAGCGAACCGGGTTCAGTCATTAACGCCATCAACAACATTGGCCATTACGGCAAAAGCAAAGGAGCTTAAGGCCCAAGGTCTGGATATAATTGGTTTGGGTGCTGGTGAACCAGACTATAATACACCCCAACATATCATAGATGCAGCACTTCTATCCATGAATGAAGGTCAAACTAAATACACGCCATCCGCTGGTCTGCCGAAGCTAAAAGAAGCAATTGCGGCTAAATTGAAGCGTGATCAAGGCTTGGATTACAAACCGTCTGAAATTGTAGTTGGCTCAGGTGCAAAGCACTCGCTTTACACATTGTTTCAAGCTATCCTGGACGAAGAAGATGAAGTCATTGTTCCGATACCATATTGGGTGAGCTATCCTGAGCAAATCAAGCTTGCTGACGGAAAGCCGGTTTATGTAGTCGGTACGGAAGAAAATCAATATAAAATCACTAAAGAACAATTAGAACAAGCAATTACCGAAAAAACGAAAGCGGTTATCATCAACTCGCCAAGCAATCCAACGGGCATGCTTTACTCCAGGGAAGAATTGGCGGCTATCGGGGAAGTTTGCCTGGCTCATGATATCTTGATCGTTTCCGACGAAATTTACGAAAAATTGGTATATGGAAATGCTAAACATACATCCATTGCAGAGATTTCACCTGAATTGAAAAAGCAAACGATCATCATCAATGGTGTTTCTAAATCGCATTCGATGACTGGCTGGAGAATAGGTTATGCAGCTGGTGATGAGTCCATCATTAAAGCAATGGCGAACCTTGCCAGCCATAGCACATCAAATCCTACCACAACTGCTCAATATGGTGCGATTGCGGCTTATGAAGGTACGCAGGAGCCTGTTGAGGAAATGCGTCAGGCATTTGAAGGCCGTTTGAATAAGATATATGATAAATTGGTTGAAATTCCAGGCGTAAGCTGCATTAAACCACAAGGGGCATTTTATTTATTCCCGAACGTTAAACGTGCAGTTGAATTAACAGGGTACAGCAATGTCGAAGATTTTACGACTGCGTTGCTGGAAGAAGCTCAAGTGGCTGTTATTCCAGGTTCAGGGTTCGGTGCACCTGATAACATCAGACTCTCTTATGCAACTTCACTGGAGCTGCTGGAAGCAGCAGTTGAAAGAATACATTCATTCGTTAATTCAAAAATGGCATAATTTTTAAATAACCTGCAGACTACCTGGCTACATCAGTGTCTGCAGGTTATTTTAGTTGAATTATATCTATGGCACAGGAAAAGGTGGATTACTGATCTCCCTTTTTATCAAATGAGTTTTTGTCCCATTAAGTCCTGCAGAGAAACAGTACATTAAGAAAAAATCATATATGATTTTTAATAAAAATCGGTTGCAATCATATATGATTTCATATATGATGAAAATATGGAAGAGAAAAACAAAATACCCAGCAAAAAGCAAATAGCTTATGAGCACCTTCGTAAATTAATTTTGGATGGAACATATGGTTCTGGACAGCGGATCATTATCGATCAAACGGCAAAAGAACTTAGTCTAAGTCCGATCCCTGTCAGGGAAGCGATCAGACAACTGGAATCCGACGGCCTTATTCAATATAAGCCTTATAGTGGAGCAGTGGTTACAAGTATTAATGAGAGCGAATACATTGAAACTCTTTCAGTTCTATCTTTACTTGAAGGATATGCAGCTGCCCTTAGTTCTTTAACGATGAAAGATGATGATTTTGAAAATCTGATTAATTTAAACAAGGAAATGGAAAAAGCCCTCCATAACTTTGAATTAGAGCTGTTTGGTAAGTTAAACGAATGTTTCCATGAGGAAATTTATGAAAAGTGCGGAAATTCCTTTTTGAAGGAGGAAATTAAACAGGCTCAACAAAGAATGAATAGAGTCAGAAAGTCCATGTTCACCATGGTACCGCAACGCGCAGTCCAATCGATTCGCGAACATGAAAGCATCATAAAGCTTTTAAAGGAAAAAGCATCTTTTGAAGAAATTGAATCTCTGGTGAGAAAGCATAAACTGAATGCCATCAATACATTCAAGCAGAGGTCGGAAACTAATCACGATCAGGCACTTTGATGACCCAGGCCTTGTTTTATAATAGTCAATCGATTATTCATAAAAGCAAGGCCGATTTTTTCGTTTAATTATTCCGAATATTCAAATAACGAAAGGGCGGTAGAAAAAATGTACGAGGAAATCAAAAGTCGTTTAAGAGGATCCATAGCTCCAATTATCACTCCATTTGATGACAAGATGGAAGTGGATGTAAAGGCCATTGAAAATCTAGTAAACTGGCATATTGAAAGCGGTTCCCATGGAATCTCGGTATGCGGGACTACCGGCGAGCCGAGTTCTCTAACGATTGAGGAACGGGAATTAGTGATGGAAACGGCAATCAAAGCAGCAAAAGCACGTGTTCCGGTTGCACCAGGTACTGGATCTGCCAATCAGAAAGAAACATTGCATTTGACTAAAAGGGCACAGGAAATGGGGGCTGATGCTGCTTTAGTCATCGTTCCTTATTACAATAAGCCGAATCAGCAGGCACTTTACAATCACTTTAAGACGGTGGCCGATTCCGTTGATATCCCGCTTATCGTTTATAACATTCCCGGAAGAACGGCAACGAATTTGGAAGTTAAGACATTGGCACGCCTTGCTGAAGATTGTGAAAATATAATTGGCGTAAAGGAATCTAATAAAGATTTTGAACATGTGAACCGTGTCTTATTGAATTGCGGAAGGGATTTTCTCTTATATTCTGGCATCGAATTATTATGCTATCCGATGCTGGCTATTGGAGGAGCAGGACATATTAGTGCTACAGCTAATATCACTCCTAAAGAAGTGGCTGAAATTTATAACCATTGGGTGGAGGGTGATGTGGAAAAGGCACTTGACCTCCATTACAAATTAATGCCATTGAATGATGTTTTGTTTAAAGAAACCAATCCAGGACCATTAAAAGCTGCGATGGGGATGATGGGGAAAATCAATCCTGCATTACGGCCGCCGATGGGACCGCCTTCGGAACCGTTGGAAAAAGAACTGCGTGAAACCCTTCAATCATACGGTTTGATTGACCAAAAAATCCAGTCATAATTGCTAGATTGGGAAGATTGCACAAATCCAAACGATTATTGTCATCTTCCTGAATTAATTTTTAAAGGAGGATTTATTCATGCAAACTTTTCCGGTGCAAGATGTCAAGCATTACATCAATGGTCAATTTGTTGATGGAATCTCAGGAAAAACATTTGAAAATCTAGGCCCTTTTAATAATCAAGCAATCAATAATGTGGCAGAAGGATTTAAAGAGGATATTGATCAAGCGGTAGCCGCCGCAAGAGCTGCATTCGATAACGGTCCATGGAGAACGATGAAAGTGGAAGAAAGATTGAAGTACATTAATAGGATTGCTGATTTAATTGAAGAGAATGCCGAAGAAATTTCCTTTTTGGAATCCCTTGATACAGGGTTGCCGATTAGCCAGACAAAAAAACAGGCGGCAAGGGGAGCGGAGAATTTCCGTTTTTATTCTGAAATGGTGAAAAGCAGGCTGATAGGGGAGTCGTATCAAGTGGATGACACTTTCATCAATTATACGATTCATAAATCGATAGGAGTCGCAGGATTAATCACTCCTTGGAATGCGCCTTTCATGTTAGAAACCTGGAAGATCGCCCCGGCTCTGGCTACAGGTAATACATGTGTCCTTAAACCGGCGGAGTGGTCTCCATTGACTGCCAATAAATTAGCACAAATCATTGACCAATCCGGTCTGCCAAAGGGCGTATTCAATATCGTTCACGGTTTTGGGGAGACAGCTGGGGCGTCCTTGGTTGCCCATCCAGAGGTCCAATTGATATCCTTTACCGGAGAAACGACAACTGGCGCTGAAATCATTAAAAATGGTGCGGATACGATGAAACGTTTTTCCATGGAACTCGGAGGTAAATCACCAGCCGTCATTTTTGAAGATGCCGATCTGGAAAAGGCCCTGGATTCGGTGGTTTGGGGAATCTATTCATTCAATGGGGAGCGATGCACAGCCAATTCCAGATTATTTGTCCATGAATCGATAATAGACCAGTTCGTTGCAGAATTGAAGGAACGTGTTCATAATATCAAAATTGGAAACCCAATGGATCCAGATACGGAAATCGGACCGCTGATCCATCGTGACCACTTTAATAATGTCTCCCGTTATCTGGATATAGCAAAAGATGAAGGGGCTGAAATTGTAAGCGGTGCGATACCAAGTGCGTTCAACGAAGGGAATTATATTGCCCCGACGCTTCTCTTGAACTGTACAAATGATATGACGGTAGCACAAGAAGAGATTTTTGGACCAGTCATGGCAGTCATTCCTTTCAAGACCGAAGAGGAAGTACTGAGAATGGCTAATGATGTAAAGTATGGGCTTGCTGCATATGTATGGACAAATGATATGAAACGGGGACATAGGTTTGCTCAAGCTGTCGATAGTGGGATGGTATGGGTGAATTCCCAAAACGTAAGGGATTTGCGGATACCGTTTGGAGGATCGAAATATAGTGGGGTAGGACGTGAAGGTGGCCATTATAGCTTTGAATTCTATACGGAAACACAAGTTATCCACGTAGCAATTGGAGAACATCACATTCCGAAATTTGGGGACATAAAACGAAATGCCGTTTCTTCTGCTGAAAAATAATCGGGTGTCATAAAGAAGGGGAGAATACAATGAATTTTTCTATTATTCGTGTTGCGAGAACGATACTTAATGTAACGGATTTAGATAAATCAAGAGCCTTTTATGTGGATGCTTTAGGTTTTATTGAAACGGAAAGAACGAATGATCACATATATTTACGTGGTTTAGAGGAAGCGCATCATCACTCGCTTATCTTGCAAAAGGCAGAAAAGCCAAGCGTTGAAGCGATAGGATACAAGGTTGAAAAAGAGGAAGACCTTGAAGAATTGGAATCTTTCTTCCTGTCCAAGGGAATGAAAATGAAGTGGATGAAGGAAGGAACACAGCATGCACTAGGCAAGTCGCTCCGAGTTCAGGATATTTCCGGATTGCCAATCGAGTTTTTCAGCAAAATGGATAAAGCAGAGAGATTGCTGCAAAGATTCGATATGCATAGGGGGTCAAGGGTCCAAAGGATCGATCATGTGAATTGTAATGTAACAAATGTCCAAAAAGCCTATGATTTTTATGTGAAAGAATTAGGTTTTGCCTGCTCGGAAGATACAGTGGATGAGTCGGGCCAATTATGGGCTACGTGGCTACATAGAAAGCAAACCGTCCATGACCAGGCATTCATGAACGGAATCGGTCCAAGACTTCATCATGTAGGCTTCTTTCTACCTGACCCCCTTGCAATTATCCATGCCTGTGATGTACTGGCATCACTTGGATATGCACAGTCCATAGAACGCGGACCAGGAAGGCATGGCCTATCCAATGCATTCTTCCTATATTTAAGAGACCCGGACGGTCACAGAATCGAATTATACAATGGGGATTACTTAACATCTGACCCGGATATCGAACCGATTCATTGGGATTTGAATGATCCAAGACGCCAGACATTTTGGGGAGCAAAAGCCCCGGATTCATGGTTTGATGAGGCTTCTGCTGTCCTTGATATAATATCAGGCGAAGAAGTTCCTCTTAAAGAACCGATTCTGGCAAAAAGCAAGCCTGAATTCATCATCTGAAAAAAGCGGGATTCAGGATGAATGATCGAGTGTTTCGGCAAAAACATACATTGACCGCACATTGTCATTTTGATAGGGCGCTTGTTTATATATACCTGTTCCAAGACCAATTGTCACCGTTTAGGGAATTGGTGAAAGTTTGATGGAAAACTGGAAGATTTGAAACGTGAAAGTATAAATAAACTAAAACGGATGAAGGATATGCAAGCTAAGTCTATTGCGAAAGTGCAAGCCTTCTATAAGATATAGTCTGGGACAGGGCAGCAGTGGGAACTAACTGCTGCCCTATCTGTATGTGTCACCGGTTAGACAAAATGCGTTCGGAAAGCTTAGGGATGGGCTTAGCCCTTCTTGTGCAGATAAGTTGTTTGGGTTTTTGGAAAATGATTTGGCAATGGAAAGGCTCAATACTATTTATAGTACCGTCCTTTGAAAAATAAATATCAGAAGAGGTGTGAAGAGTTGGTTCGGTTGGAAAAAAACCTTCAAGAATCGGAACAAACTAATCTAGTGGATTATGAAAGGATTGTTGCTTCCAAAGAGTTTCAGAATATGCTTTCCGATAAAAAGAAATTCGTCATCCCTTTTACGATATTCTTTATGGGATATTCCCTGCTTTTGCCCTTCTTAGTTTTTTACACTGATATCCTGGATCACCCTTTCATTGGAGACATAACATGGGCGTGGGTGTACGGTGTCTCCATCACGGTTATGTCTGTATGGGTTTGCAGCGTATATGTAAGGAAATCCGAAAGAATCGATGAACAAATAAAAGAAATCATCGAGAAAGAAGGGCTTTGAAACATGAATTGGACAGTTATTATTCTTTTTGCACTAATGTCGATAGGCACCCTTTTCATTACGTATTTCGCTTCCAAAAAAACTAAAACGGCAGGCTCTTTTTATACGGCTGGGGGCGGTTTGACAGCTAGGCAAAATGGACTTGCATTGGCCGGGGATTTTATGTCGGCTTCCACATTTTTAGGGTTGATTGGAGCATTTTCCTTAACGGGGTATGATGGATTTTTCCTGATGTACGGAGCACTTGTTTCATTCCTTGTTGTATTATTCCTGGTGGCTGAACCTTTAAGGAACTTAGGGAAATACACATTGGCTGATATGGTGACTACAAGGTTTAAATATAAACAGGTCCGGGGAGTGACCGCTTTTAATACCTTGGTGATATCAGTGATGTACATGCTGGGTCAACTTGTTGCGGCAGGTGCTTTATTTAAATTGCTTTTAGACATCCCGTATAATACCTCTGTCATTATCGTAGGTATTGTAATGTTGGTATTTGTACTATTTGGGGGGATGACGGCGACGAGCTGGGTGCAGATCATTAAAGCAATCCTGCTGATTGGCGGCGTGTTTATATTATTTATGATCGTCATGTGGAAGTTGAATTTTAGTTTCATCGGAATTTTCACGGAAATGAAAACAGCGACACCCATGGGAGCAGCTTACCTGAAGGCAGGTATTAAATATGCCAGTGGGTGGGATGCAGCTTCCTTGTCCCTGGGCCTAATTCTGGGAACGGCAGGTCTACCGCACATTTTAATACGTTTTCTGACTGTCCCGAATGCACAAGTGGCAAGGAAGTCGGTTGTTTGGGTGATGTGGATTATGGGTGCTTTTCATATCATGGTCATTTTTCTCGGATTCGGTGCTGCGAAGTTGGTTGGAACATCGAATATCATGACCGCTAATCCAGCGGGTAACATGGCTGCACCATTATTGGCCCAACTTGTGGGCGGGGACATCTTATTCGCCTTTATTGCGGCCGTTTCCTTTGCAACGATACTGGCAGTTGTTGCGGGAATCGTTTTAACAGGTGCTACGGCATTTTCACATGATTTTTACAATGAAATTTTAAAAGATGGAAAAGCAACGGAAAAACAGCAAATGACGATGGCTAGATGGGCGTCCATTGGTGTGACTGCACTTGCAATCGTTTTATCATTAGGTCTACAGGAATTCAATGTAGCGTTTCTGGCATCGATTGCTTTTACATTGGCAGCCAGTTCGAATTTGCCGGTCATCCTTCTCACCATCTATTGGAAAAAATTCAATAAAACCGGTGCAATGGTCGGTATGATGACAGGTCTTTTTGGTACACTTTTGCTCGTGGCCTTAAGTCCAAATGTCTGGAACCCGGTTCCCGGAGCCACCATCATGACAGGTGACCCGATTTTCCCTTTGAATTCACCAGGAATCGTTTCCATTCCTCTTGGGTTCCTCGCATGCTATTTAGGTTCCCTGTTCAGTAACCGCAGGACAGATTTGGAAACGGTTACAAAAGACAATTATAATGAAATCCTCGTAAAGTCCAATACGGGTCATGATGTTAAGGGTGTTTTGCGACATTGAATGGTATGCATATAAATAAAGTGCAGCTCATCGAACTTGTGAATCGATTTTTAAAAGCAGCCATCTAGGTTGCTTTTTTTCTTTTCAATGGAATAGAAATTCCAACCAACACCATAGATTATTAGAAAAGGTGCAAATGAAATGAAGATTTAAGGATAACTGGCCATTCATTCGGAAAAAGTTTCTAGAAATTTGACGGCGCCTTTGGAAAGATAGCGTTCTTCGAGCCAAATAAGGGCGGCTTCGGATTGTACTTCACAATCTATCAATTCGACTATATTTATACCCTGGGTTGAAAACGAATTGGATGTGGTACGTGGCATGATGGTAGCTCCTATTCCTTCCTTCACTAAAGATAATATCATTGCAGCATCAGGACATTCACATACAATCGTAGGTTCAAATCCATGTCTGAAGCACTCATCCACTATAAGCTCATATGTACCTTGACCGCTTACCCTATGCAGCAACAAGAGGGGAAATTCCTTGATTTGTTTAAATTCGATGAAGTCTGGGATATCCCAATCATGTGGGGTGACAAGTACAAAATCTTCCGGTGGAAGGTTAACCGACGAAAACTGCTTACCATTAATTGGGAGTCGCACGATGGCCAACTCGATTTCCCTGTTTATTAAGCCTTCCGTTAAACGGAACGTATCACCTTCCATTAACTTGAATCGTATATCAGGGTATTTTACTCTAAAGGTTCTCATCCTTTGCGGAATGTAAGAAAAGCAGGTTTTTACAGACCCTATGGAAAGAGTGCCCTTTACCCCTTTACTGACTTCCTTCACTTCCAGAAGTGTTTCTTCAAACTGATTCAATAGAGCTTCAGCTTTTTTATATAAAACCTGACCAGTCTCAGTGAGTTTAAGTTTCTTTCCATTCCGATCGAAAAGTTTTTCACCAATTTCCATTTCCATCAATTTAAGTTGCTGGCTAAGAGGCGGTTGGGCCATATGTAATTTTTTTGCAGCTTTGGTTACTTGTTCTTCCTGAACGATTGTCACAAAATATTTTAACTGCCGGATGTCCATTTTATACACCTCATACATATGATTTACATATACATATTGAATTTTTAAAGTATTTTATATATATCATAACACATGGTATATTTTGTTATATAAATTAATTCAATATTTGGAATTTTAATTGTAAGCGCTTCATTTATATCGATTTAAAAGGGGGATGCAAGCATGCCGGCTAAAACAGGTAAAGAATATATCGATAGGGTAGACAAAGCAAAGGCGAATGTATGGATCAATGGAGAGCAAGTAAAAGATAAGATCAGTCAACACCCAGCTTTTAAAGGGGTCATGAAAACACAGGCTGAATTATATGATTTGCAGCATGATTCCGCGAAAAATGACATCATGACTTATATTTCACCAACTTCAAACGAAAGAGTAGGGACCTCATTCATGCAGCCGCGGACAAAGGAAGACCTTGAAAAAAGGAGGAAGATGTTTCAAGAATGGGCAAGGCATAATAATGGAATGATGGGACGTTCCCCTGACTATATCAACAGTGGGATGATGGCGTACGGTACTGCAGCGGATATGTTCGGCACTCAGGATTCGGCATTTTCAAAAAATATGAAGGATTATTATGAGCTCTGCCGGGAAAAGGATTTGTCGTTGACACATACCTTGATTCAACCACAGGTTAATAGGGGAGTTAGTGCCGCAAAGCTTCCGGATCCTTACATCGCTGCAAGAATTGCTGGCAAGAATTCAGAAGGGCTTATTATAAAGGGAGCCAGATTATTAGCTACACAAGGAGGAATAACGGATGAAATCATGGTTTTCCCTTCGACATTGCTAAAACAATCAGAAGAAGAAAACCCTTATGCATTCGCATTCTCCATTCCAAATAATACACCGGGGTTGAAATTCATCTGTCGTGAATCATTCGACTATGGCAAATCACATTTTGACCATCCACTTGGTTCACGATTTGAGGAGATGGATACGATTATCGTTTTTGATGATGTAGTCGTTCCTTGGAATCGGGTATTTGCATATGGGGATGTCGGCATTTGCAACCAGGCATATAATGAAAGCAATGCAGTTGTTCATATGACCCATCAGGTGGTATCGAAGAATATCGCCAAAACCGAGTTCATTCTGGGGATTTTGCAACTTATGGCGGAAACCATCAATATCGGGCAATACCAGCATGTTCAGGAGAAAATATCGGAAGTCATCATGGCGCTTGAAACGCTAAAGGCTTTCATAACAGCTTCGGAGGCAAACGCGAAATTGGATAAATGGGGAATGATGACACCTGATTTTACACCATTAAACATTGCCCGTAATTATTATCCGAAGATTTACCCTAGATTCAGTGAAATAATGCAGCTTCTTGGAGCTAGCGGCTTAATGGCGATTCCAAATGAAGCCGATTTCAATTCGGAGCTTCGACCGGATTTGGATAAATATCTTCAAGCCGCGAATGGTGGAGCATATGACAGGGTCAAATTGTATCGTCTCGCATGGGATGTATGCATGAGTTCATTTGGATCCAGGCAAACGCTGTACGAAAGATTCTTTTTTGGAGATCCGGTCCGTATGGCGAGCGCTTTATATAACGGCTATGATAAACAGGAATATGTGGATCGTGTCAAGGAGTTCTTGAACCGTACTGAAAACCTTGCAGAAATCAACTGATAGCGGCAGCAGTGGCAAAACATAATAATTTAAAGGCCTCCCCAATGAAGGGGGAGGCCTTTAAATATGAAATCTTGTTCATTTATGATATCGATCATGGATATTATTCTTTTTATATGTGCCAAAATTACTGAATTCCGTAAGTTCCATGGAGAGTGCAAGATATCTTTTTGAAAAGAGGGATGCCAAATGAGATTCCATCGTTTCGAATAGATGGTCACATACTTTGGTTTTATCACTGTCCTGGCGTCCAGCGCCAATTTTTAGGATGGCATGAACAAAGGCATCATCCTCTGTACCATCGGCAACACGATAATGCTTCAATTCAATGGCCCGGGATCGAATGCCGCCAATTGGAAAGATGGAAGGGTAAGATATCAGGACATCATTCACCTTCTTTAATAAGCCATCAATCTGGATTTCATCTTTGATATTATCCGTATATTCAATAATTATATGAGGCATGTGATTAGTCCCTTCCGTTAATTATGGATTTTTAGATGCGGCCGATCCCCGCCTTCAGTAAATGCATCGTCACCGACTATTGTGCTGACGAGTTTCCCGATTCCTTCAATTTCAGTAATGATTTCATCGCCTACAGCGGTATCCGCCAATCCTTCAGGTGTGCCTGTCAAAATGATATCGCCTGGACTCAATGTCATGAAGCTGCTGAAATATTCAATTAAATCAGCAATGCCGAAAATCATGTCTTTCGTGTTGCCTTGCTGAGTCAATTTTCCGTTGACGTAAGTTTTGATGGCAAGGTTCGAAGGATCTGGAATATCTTCGGCATCGACTAGCCAAGGTCCAATGGGGGTGCAGGTATCGCGATTTTTGACCTTTAAGTTTGGTCGGTAGTAATTCTCCAGATAATCACGTATTGCATAATCATTTGCAATCGTATATCCACTTACATACTTATAGGCTTCTTCCTTTTTTATGTTTTTCGCCTTTTTACCTATGACGACTGCAAGTTCACATTCATAATGCATATAAGCTGCATCAGCAGGCCGTCTTGTCTGCCCCCGGTGGCCGATAAAGGTATTGGGACCTTTTAAGAACGCAAGGGGTTCTTCCGGGGCTTTAAAAGCAAGCTCCTTCGCATGGTCTGCATAATTCAGGCCAAGCGCGAAGACAGTTCGTGGTTCCACCGGGGGAAGCCAGACAACATCCTGCTCATTGACAATCCGTCCATCCGCCAATTTGAGCTGGCCATAATATTCACTTGCTGGATGTACGGCACCTGCATAGGCTACACGTGCTCTCTTCATAAAATCCCCTCCAGTGATAGTTTTTCCTCGGAAATGATAGTATTTTCCAAATGCCCGATTTCGTCTATTTCTATTCTGACATGATCATTGGCTTTTGCCAGCGGTGCATTCTCTGGAACTCCAACTAGAAGGACGTCACCCGTACTCAAAGTCATGAAGTCTGTTACATCCTCAATAAGGCGGGATATGGAGCGAATTAGATTTGAAGTTGAATTTTCTTGCTTTAGCTCTCCATTTATATATACACGGATTCCTAAAGAATCGGGGCTGGATATCGATTCCTTGGATACGACCCATGGACCGATCGGGCAAAATCCATCACGGGCTTTATGGCGGATAGCAGGACGGAAAACACTTTCATGTGGAACGCTAATATCATTGGCGATCGTAAAACCTTCTATATAATCCAATGCATGTTCTTTCTTGATTCTTGTAGCCGTTTTACCGATTACAATTCCCAGTGCGGCCCCGATTTCCAATTCAGGTATGCCGTTTGGAAGGGGAACTGGATTTGAAAAAGAAGAAAACGTGTTTCTAGGTTTAATATATAGGATCGGCCCTTTAGGAGGTTCATTATAAGGAGGATGGTCGATCTTTCCCTTCAATGCTTCCAATGATCCTTTATAGTTTAATAATGTTCCATATACCGTTCCTGAAATAGGGTTATCCAAATTGATTTGTGATACCTCATACTTATCACCGTTCATTAATATATAGCGGTTCGACAGTATTTCCATTTCTTCCGAATAATCTGACTGTTTGAGTTTCACTCTTGCTTTTGCCATGGACACTCACCCCTTGATTTTATTAATAATCATATATGATATCGTATATGATTATTTGTTCAAGTTCAACATATTTAGATTATTCAGTAAAATCAGACAAAAAATGTTAGAAAAAAGATGGGTTTCAACAGAAAAATGCCTTGAACATTTAGTTAGTATAAAGCTAGAAATCCAAATTGAAAGATTGTGAATGGGGGATGTTCCGATGATGAATGGCAAAGAGTATTTAGAAAGTTTACGAGACGGAAGAACGGTATTCTTGAACGGCGATAAGGTAGATGATGTGACGACACACCCAGCATATCGCAATTCTGCCAGGTCAATTGGCCAACTATATGATGCTCTCCATGATCCGGTTAGTGCTCGGATTTTAACGGCTAAGACAGATGAAGGCCATACTACCCATAAGTTCTTCAAGGCTTCAAAGAACGCAAAAGAGCTGCTTGAAGCAAGGGATGCCATAGCAGAATGGTCAAAATTGAGCTATGGTTTCATGGGTCGTACCCCTGATTACAAAGCTGCTTTTACAGGGTCATTGGGACCGTATAGCGATTTTTATAAGGGATTTGAAGATAATGCGAAAAGATGGTATGAAAAAACCACAAAGGACGTTCCCTTCTGTAACCACACAATTATAAATCCGGCAATGGACAGGAATAAACCGCTACATGAAAATAAAGAGGTATTTGTACGTACGGTGGAAGAGCGGGATGATGGAATAATCGTAAGTGGAGCTAAAATGGTTGGAACTTCAGCTGCACTTACGAATTATAATTTTGTCGCGAATTATTCTCCTGTCGATCTTGGGGAAGGGGATAGAAGCCATGCATTGATTTTCTTTGTGCCGATGAATGCGCCGGGTTTAAAAATGATCAGCAGACAATCTTTTGAAGAAACGGCTTCCAAGACAGGCACTCCTTTCGATTACCCGCTTTCAAGTCGGTTCGACGAAAATGACGCAGTAATCGTCCTTGATCATGTTTTCATCCCATGGGAGAATGTATTCGCCTATAATAATGTGGAAATTGCCAATGGATTTAGATCCAAGACTGGGTGGATGAACCGATATACATTTCATGGCTGTACACGCTATGCGGTGAAATTGGACTTTATGGCTGGGCTTCTGATGAAGGCTACGGAGATGGCGGGAACGAATCAATTTAGGGGAGTACAAGCCAACATCGGGGAAGTGCTTGCTTACAGGAATATGTTTTGGGCAATCTCGACAGCGATGGCTACAGATCCGATGGAAGGGCCGTATGGCACTGTTCTGCCCAATAGCACATACGCAACTGCATATAGGGTGTTTGCACCTATGGTATGGCCAAAGGTAAAACAGATATTTGAACAGGTTGTAGCAGGTAATCTCATTCAACTCCCATCAAGCTCCAAGGATTTTTTAAACCCTGAGGTCCGTCCGTATCTCGAAAAATATTATAAGGGTTCTGGCGGGGTTTCGGCAGTGGAAAGGGTAAAACTGATGAAACTTATATGGGATTCCATCGGAACGGAATTTGGTGGCAGGAATGAATTATATGAAATCAATTATGCGGGTAACCATGAAAATATTAGGCTGGAAACCATGAAAATGGCAGATTCAAATGGACAATCAGATAAATTCAAAGCTTTTGTGGACTTGGCAATGGACGATTATGACCTTCATGGCTGGACAAACGATAAGTGGATAAATGAAGATGAAGGCATTGATGCTGATTTGATCCGGCTCCGAACGAATTAATCTGAGTAGAAAAACGTGAAAAAGAATGGTTTGTATCGGACTCCCACCGGCTTTTCCACCACTGCATGATATGAATGCGTTTACATTTTTATCTTGATAGGTAAGGTGTGGAAAAAGTATAATATTATGTAAAAGGAAAGCCGTGGGGAATCATGACGAATCTTTTGAATCTTAAGAATGATGAAGGAGAAATTCATTTAAATGATGAGAGGATGATCCTGACTTCCTCTTCAATTTTCGGTACCCTAAGAAAAGACTTGATCGAGAATATTGGATTTGAAAGAATGAAGTCTTTTTTAATACGTTATGGCTGGAATATCGGAGTCAATGATGCTAAAAAGGTACTAAAAAGGGATTTGTCAACGGTAAAGGAAATACTGAGGCAAGGTCCAATCTTACATATGCTGCAGGGTTATACAAAAGTTAATACTACGAACCTGGAATTATCAATGGATAATCAAACGGATGTACACTCTGTAAAGGTGGAAGGGGTTTGGGTGAATTCCTATGAGGCAGAGGAACATATCACCCAGACAGGCATTGCGGAAAAGCCAGTCTGTTATACATTGACGGGTTATGCAAGTGGATTTTATTCGACGGTCTGCGGTCACGAAGTGATTTTTAAAGAAAGTGCCTGTAAGGGAGCAGGGCAATCAGAGTGTAGATACGAAGGTAAATCGATACATTTATGGGGCATGGAGATTCAAGATGAGTTGAAATATTATAAAACCAAACCGATTGTACAAGAGCTTGCCGTAACATATGAAAAGCTGCTGGAGGAACGCAATAGTTTATCAAAAGTGATGGATATTCATAATTTGCTGACAGAGGAGTTAATTAACGGAAGAAGCCTTCAATCGATAGTGAGGATGGTTTATCAGAAAACGAAAATTCCTTTGTTGATGGAGAATTTCAATAGCAATCAGGTTTATCATGCTGGGTTTCACATAGGGAAGGTAAGGGAAGTCAGGAATCAGCTCAAACTGATGAGGGAAAATGGTCCTGTCACATTGGGGACCGGAAGAATCGTAAAAGATGGGATGGAGCTGCTTTATACTCCCATAACGTTACAAAATAAAACTTACGGCTATTGTGTTTTTGCGCAATCGGATCCGGTTGAAGGAAAAACGAACCTGGAAATCAATCGAATGATTCTTGAAAGGGTTTCCATGACCGGTTCCTTATTCCTCTTAAATGAGAAAAGCAGTTTTGAAGCCCTTGAAAGGGTAAAAGGTTTATTTCTTGAACAAATATTAAATGGAGAGTTTGCTTCCAGAGAAGAAATAATTAAAAAAAGCATGTATTTAGACGCTTCATTGGATCATCCTTTCACCATTGCGTTGCTTGGCTATGGTTTTTCCTCCGATCGGGGGACAGCGAATGACTATTTCATTCAGCAGAAAATCATCGAGGAGATTTATAGTTTCTTTAAAAAGCGGAATCAAGTTGTCTTAACAGCCTTAAGGGATGGTAATATCGTATTGCTTATACCGCTGAGTCCGGGAACTGAATATCAGCTTCGCACCAAGGAATGCATCAATCACTTATATACTGTTTTTAGCGGATATAACTTTAAAATGGGTCTTAGCACAATAAGTGATGAATTGGAACGGGCTCACGAGGTTTTTCAAGAAGCTTTAACCGCATTGAATATGAATGAAGGAACTCGGGATATTATCAAATTTGAAGAAGTAGATCTGCTATCCATTTTAATGCATACGGGGAGTACTCCAGCGGTACTAAAAAAGGCAGAGAAAATGCTGGCTCCTTTATTAATTAAAGATGACCCAAAAATGAAGGAATTATTGAAAACGCTTTATGTATTCCTGCAATGTGGTGGAAATCTTGAATGCAGTATGAAAGAATTGAACATTTCAATGAGTGGTTTACGGTATCGGATCAAAAGACTTGAAGAGCTGCTTTCCTGCCAAATAAGAGATCCTAAAAGTGCTTTTCAATTATATGCATCATTTGAAACTTTGTTGAAGGCGAAAATGATTACCATTGGTTGATAGGATTCAATCCCTTGTTGAAAATGGAAATGTCGAATGATACATATACCAAGATGACTTTACTGTAATGAGCTTTGGGCGATAGTGAAAAATAATCTACCATATAATCTGGCGGGTATGCTCCAAACATAATAAGAGTGATAGAAAAGGCATGGAAGTTCTACTTCAATTGATTTATTTGCTTGTAAGCAGGGCTATGGGTATAATAAGTAGAGTAAATTCCTTAGTAAGTTAAGCTATTTTTGGAGGTAAATTCCGTGAAAATTACAATAAAAGATGCTAGCAAATTCGTCGAACAAGAAGTAACCATTGGAGGCTGGCTTGCCAGCAAACGTTCCAGTGGGAAAATTGCTTTCCTTCAAATCCGTGATGGCTCTGGTTTCATTCAAGGTGTGGTCGTGAAAGCTGATGTGGGTGAAGAAATATTCGCTCTTGCGAAATCGGTTTCGCAAGAGTCATCCTTGTATGTAACAGGTGTCATTCAAAAGGATGAACGCTCGCCGTTCGGTTTTGAGTTACAGGTGAAAGATATTGAAATCATTCATGAATCATTGGATTATCCCATTACACCTAAAGCGCATGGTCCTGAATTCTTAATGGATAACCGCCATTTATGGCTGCGTTCAAAACGGCAGCATGCAGTCATGAAGATCCGTAATGAAATAATCCGTGCTACATATGAATTCTTTAATGAAGAAGGTTTCGTTAAAGTGGATCCCCCAATTTTAACTGGAAGCGCACCAGAGGGAACGAGTGAATTGTTCGCGACCAAGTACTTTGATGAGGATGCATACCTTTCACAAAGTGGTCAGCTCTATATGGAAGCGGCTGCCATGGCACTTGGGAAGGTATTTTCATTTGGACCTACCTTCAGGGCAGAAAAATCCAAAACAAGACGACATTTAATCGAGTTCTGGATGATTGAACCAGAAATGGCTTTTATCGAATTTAAAGAAAACCTGGAGGTTCAGGAGCAATTCGTTTCTTCGATCGTCCAATCCGTATTGAAAAACTGTCAGCTTGAGTTGAATACACTGGGCCGTGACATAGCGAAGCTTGAACAAATTCAAGCTCCTTTCCCGCGTATTACATATGATGAGGCCATTAAGTTCCTTCATGAACAAGGATTTAATGATATCCAATGGGGTGATGATTTTGGGGCTCCGCACGAAACTGCGATTGCGGAAAGTTATGATAAGCCCGTTTTCATAACTCATTACCCAACTAAAATCAAACCTTTTTATATGCAGCCAGACCCTGACAGGGAAGAAGTCGTTCTTTGTGCCGATTTGATCGCTCCAGAAGGATATGGAGAAATAATTGGCGGTTCAGAGCGGATTCATGATCAGGAATTGCTAGAGCAGAGAATCAATGAGCATGGCTTGAGCGAGGATGCTTACAAATGGTATATGGAATTAAGAAAATATGGCTCTGTACCGCATTCAGGCTTCGGTTTGGGATTGGAACGTACCGTTGCATGGATCAGTGGAGTCGAGCATGTCCGTGAAACCATCCCGTTCCCACGCCTATTAAATCGATTATATCCTTGATTCCGTAATGAAGCGGTTATCTTGCCATATTTGGCAGATAACCGTTTTTTGTTAAAATTATAAACTTATTCGGGGAGCCGTATTCATGTTATACTTAACCAGAGGTGTCCAAAAACATGAATAAAGAACATTTATATGCGTGGTTTAAGGAAGGAACGATAACGATTCCATCCTTTTTGCTGACTAACTATAGTACAATGGGACTAAATGAACAAGAAATGGTCCTTTTATTACAATTGCAAAGCTTCATAGATAAAGGTAACCATTTCCCTGCACCATCCCAACTTTCTGACCGAATGACATTGCAGGAAACGGAATGTCTATTCTTGATCCAGCGTTTGGTCCAAAGGGGATTTATTGAAATGATGGTTGAGGATAGCCAAGAAATCGGACAGGAAAAATACTCGTTGTCTCCACTTTATGAAAAAATGATGGACTGTTTCTTGAAAACTTTGAAACAGACAGAGTCTGCTGAAATCCAAAAAGCGGGGGAGAGCCTTTATACGATTTTTGAACAGGAGTTCGGCCGCCCTTTATCTCCTTATGAATGTGAGACATTGGCAATGTGGATGGAGGATGACCATCAACCCGAAATCATTAAGTCAGCTTTGAGGGAGTCTGTCATTTCCGGAAAATTGAATTTCCGATATATTGATCGAATTTTATTCGAGTGGAAAAAGAATGGAATTAAAACCTTGGAACAGGCAAGGGAGCAAGGACAAAAATTTAGAGTTCACCAAAAGAGGGACCGAAAGACGGAAAATGCACGACCATTGAAAGATGTGCCTTTCTATAACTGGCTCGAGCAGTAATGTAAATTGAAGGAGAACCAATATGTTGAATAAAGCTCAAATTCGATATTGTCTGGATACGATGGGTGAAATGTTTCCGGATGCCCATTGTGAGCTGAATCACTCCAATCCATTTGAATTGGTGATTGCTGTTGCCCTGTCAGCTCAGTGTACGGATGTATTAGTCAATAAAGTAACGAAGGATTTATTTCAAAAATATAAAACGCCTGAGGATTACATAAGCGTTCCGATAGAAGAGCTGGAAAATGATATTCGCTCAATCGGTTTGTTTCGTAACAAGGCTAAGAATATACAAAAGTTGTCGCGCATGCTGATCGAAGAATACGGTAAGGAAGTTCCCAGAGATCGTGATGAGCTTGTTAAATTGCCTGGCGTTGGCAGAAAGACGGCGAATGTAGTCGTTTCCGTTGCTTTTGATGTGCCTGCGATTGCTGTGGATACCCATGTAGAGCGTGTTTCCAAGCGTCTGGGATTATGCCGTTGGAAGGATAGTGTCCTTGATGTTGAGAAAACGTTGATGGCTAAGATACCAAAGGATGAATGGTCCGTTACGCATCACCGCCTGATATTCTTTGGACGCTATCATTGCAAGGCCCAGTCACCAAGATGTGAAACCTGCCCGCTTCTTGAATTATGCCGTGAAGGAAAAAAAAGAATGAAAAGGAAAGAAGCCAATTGACGCAGTCCATATCATTAAAAGTCCCTGAAGTATTGGACCACCCTTTGTTTTTTCCTGAAAAGGAAACCAACTTGGAAAAAGAGCGTTTTGCAGGTTGGAGTGGAACGATCCCATTCGAGGCTTTTCCGTATGAGTTACTTTATTATAATAATGTAGAGGCTTATGCTCCTTGGACTATGGGGGCATTGCATATAAAGGAACTGCTGGAAAAATGGAAGGGAATTGATTCAGAATGCAGTTTGCTATTTTCCGAGCGAAAAGTGGGGCAGACTTTGTTACTCATGAAGCAGGGGATCGGTTTATTTTTAACCGCAATCTTCTGGATGCATGGAAAGCCAGTGGTTTTGAGTGATTTACGGGCAAAAATAGAATCCTTTACCAATATTCCGGTGAACCTTGCTGAAAGGCTTTCTTTCATCCTTGCTAGACCCGCTTTTTTTCATTCATATAGACAGCTTAGTGAGTTGTTCCGAGAATTTGAAAAGCAATATGTGAAGTTCATGATCAAAAATAAGAACATCCAAAAAAACGTCTAAGCTTTTAGCTTAGACGTTTTTTAAGTCAATCCTTATATATATTTATTCCGTATCTTTGTTTGGATCTGGGTCCGGGTTAGGGTTAGGGTCAGGGGTCTCGACTGGTTTTTCCTCTTCTACCGTTCCAGGGTCAGTGGCATCATCCCCGCCTTCGACGTCCTCATCACCACCATTATTGCCATTTCCATTTCCATTTCCATCATCAGTGTTGTTGCCATTACCATTATTATCATTGTTGCCATTACCGTTATTACCATTATTGCCGTTATTTTCGTCATTTCCATTATTGCCGTTTTCGCCATTGTTATTTTTGTCTTCGTCTTGCTTATCTTCTTCGCCCTCAGCAGGCGTTTCTTGTTCAGGATCTTCACCTTCGGCCGGATCTTTAATCTCCTCGTCCTCAGTATCCTCAGGAGCTTCCGCTTCAGCAGGTATTTTGACTGATGTACTCGCAGGATCACTTTGTTGGTTATCCACTAAAGCTACCACTGAGAAAGTATATTTACTACCAGGGGTTGGATTAGGGATCGTTAAACTAGTATCCTTCGATTTTTTTAATACGCTCTCTGCTCCGCCATCAACGGACATCTTAACCTCGAATTGGGTATTCCCATTTCCTTTAGGATATGACCATGAAAGATTGATTTCATTGCTTTCCTGATTGTAAGAAGCGTTAATGCCAGGTGAGTCGATTTTTTCATATTCTGTCGTCACTTGTGTCGGTTCGTGACCTTTAACATAATATTCATAAGTGATTTTACTGCTTGGTGTGTATTCATTGGCTTTAACAGCTGGATTCGAACCTTTGATGACTCCAACCTTCACAACACTGTCAGGTTGATCAAAGTCTTTCGTTTCTTTTGATTGAGCCATATGTTCCATTAAGTTCTTAAAGATGGATTTAGGGATCCTTTGAGATGATTCACCCAGATATTCCATTTTCTCACCAGATGCATTATCATAACCAGCCCAAACCGCGACAGTATAATTGGTTGTATAACCTGCCATCCAGCTATCTTTTACACCGGAAGATGGGATGTTGTTCGCTGCACGCTGTTCAGGTGTGAAATTGGTTGAACCCGTTTTACCGGCTACAGGTAGACTTGGTATATTGGCTAACCTTCCTGTTCCATAAGGTTCTTTCATGACGCTTTTCAACATATCCGTCACGATGAAAGCTGTGGAATCTTTCATGACCGGTTTTGATTCCGTCTTGTTTTTGATGGTTGTTTTATCACGTAAAACAATCTTTTTCACACTATGCGGTTCATTATATATACCGTTGTTTCCGAATGAACTGTATGCACCGGCAAGTTCAAGTGTTGAAACATCCTTACCGCCGCCCAATGCTGCAGATTCGGTAATTTCCTTGTCAAAAGGAATGCCAAGTTCAGTGGCGAAATCACGTGCCCGGTCCAATCCGACTGCTTGAAGCGTTTTTAAGGCAGGAATATTTAATGACCGTGCCAGTGCTTCACGAGTCGTTACAGTACCATAATGTCGTCCGGAAGCATTTTTAAGCGATGTTCCATCACTGTAAGAATATTCCTCATCCTTGATTTGATGGTAGGTGGACCAATTTAAATATTCTACGGCAGGACCATAATCCAGAATCGGCTTGATGGTCGAACCAGGTGATCGCTTGGCATCCGTTGCGTAATTCCAGCCGCGTTTAACCGTCGTGTTCCTGCCGCCGCCCACTGCTTTAATTTCACCAGTTTCTGTATCGAGTAATGTGACTCCGGCTTGGAGATCTTTACTTGGATAATTGATGATTTCATCACTATTCAACATGTTATAGACATATTCCTGGGCATCTTTATCAATTGTCGTTTGGATTTCCAAACCATCGGTAAAGACGTTATAGTCACCCATATCCCCGACTTCCTCAATTACCAAATCGATGAATGCATCGTAAGCCGTCGTATCGATTTGACTCTTATCGATTTCTTGAAGTCCCTCTGTTATATCGATGCTTTGTGCATTTTTCATTTCCGTTTCGGTGATATATCCATGTTTATTCATTAAGTGCAGGACAATATCACGGCGTTCTTTTGCACGTTCAGGGTATTTATACGGGTCATACCTGCTTGGACTTTGCGGTAATCCTACAAGCATGGCCGCTTCGTTCAATTTCAATTCGTTTAGATCTTTTCCATAATAAGTTTGCGATGCAGTTAAGATTCCGTTTGCGCGGTTTGCAAAGAAAATCTTATTCACATACATTTCGAAAATTTCTTCTTTTGTATATTTTCTTTCAAGCTGTATGGATAGCCACATTTCCTGGACTTTCCTTTTGATGGTCTTATCAGGTGTTAAATAAGAACGCTTGATAACCTGCTGGGTCAATGTACTTGCACCCTCTGAGCCGAATCCGTTTTTGACGTTGGCTATGACGGCACTGCCCAGACGTAAGAAATCGACCCCGTGGTGTTCATAAAAGCGGGAATCTTCCGTTGCCAGGAAAGCTTCCTCGACAAGATCGGGTATGTCTTCATAATTTACATAATCCCGGTTTTCCTTTCCGATTTCAGCTAACAATTTACCATTTTCATCGAGAATCTTGGATGTGACCGGATCTTTCAAAAGCTTTTCGTCAAGTTTTGGAGCGTCGCTGATAAAGTAAGCCATTGCAGCTCCTCCGGCAACAAGGCCTATTATTCCGATTGTAACAAGTATAAGGAAAATTCGCTTAAGCATATTTGTTGGCTTTTTAGGACCTGTTTTCTGTCCCTTTTTTTGAGTCTGCCCCTGCTTTCGGCGTTCTTCTCTAGTATTATATTTTTCAGCCATTACAGCTAACCTGCCTTTCTAAAAAAACTAAAAATTTTCTGCGATGAGCGAATCTACTACTTTAATATAGTCAATTCTCGGTTGAAAGCCAAGAGTAATCTTTCGTGAACTGCTTTCAACCTCTTGAAGAGTTATAGATTTGCGCCCGCCTTCTTTCATTCTCTTCCAATAAAAACTCAGTTGTTCAGAACTCATTACATATATATCATCCATTGCTGAAAACCGAATGATCACAAATGCAATTCCGTCATGCTGAACGATTTGTTTCATATGTTCAATTTGATGGTCATGAAAATTCTTCAGAGGGAAAGAACTGCTGTTTTTCGTCTCCTTTGCCTCAAAATCAATGTACTTTCCTTTATAAACACCATTGTAATCGGTGGTCGATGCTTGTTTGAAATAAGCTTCTTTAATGACTGCAGCACTTCTTTTCGGATAGTGGACATCGACAATTTGAATGGGTGTCGGTTTTTTATGGATGACGGCAATGCCGTGTGCTAAATAATACTGATTGGTTTCGTTCAAATCGTCTTCCAATGTTTTTCCCCGGTTGCTGTAACTGATTTTTTTAAGTGGGCTTTTCTTTTCTTCCATAGCCTGCGGTACAAATCTTCGTCCGTTGGGATAATGAAATGCCACTTTTACCCCTCCTTTTTTTCACTTATCTATATTAGCAAAAAAAGAATCCAAAATGTGAATAAAAAGAATTGTTTCTTAGAACGATAGGATTTATGTACAACTATATGTCACAATTCATCTCTATAGAAAGGCGGACACATAGATGCGAATATTAATGACGGAAAAGCAATTGCTACATTCCATAAAAGCCCAAACCGCTAAAGGAAATAGGGATAATATATCAAGGACAAAGGCATATGAACGATTTTTCAAAATGCATCCCGAAATACAATGGTCTTTTTTAGCGGGGATGGTTTCTAGAAATGCAGGCTGGAATATGTGTGATCTTGAAGGGATTTGGTTTTCCCATTTGCTTGGCCAGAAATACAGGCATCTTTTATTCCTGACGTATGAAGAAGCCAACTGGAGAATATTCCAAGATGCTTATCCGCAATTACTTCTCTATCATTATTCGACGAAGTATGGACGTCCTTTGTTTCACTTATGTCATTATTTTTTTATTACCAAATTCATGACGAACGAATGGTATTCCTTTTGGAAACATGGAAATCGGGAAAAATTAGTCACTGCGCTCATCATAAATGAACAAAACATCATAGAAGAACCGGTTATTAAAAAACAATCTTTCGTATTTCATTCTCTCTTATTTTTCCTGCAGGACTGGATGCATTTTAGCACGGTTTTATTTCCTGCTTGCAATGGAGAACTATATGGATCGTCCGTTTCGCATTTTAGAAATATCGATAAAAGGATTGAATTGGGGAAAAGGTTGGCCGGCCTTTTATTTTCTGAAGATTTGTTTCCGCTATTCTATGAATTTTCCTGCAGGACAGAACCAACGGGTGCCAGATATGATTATGAACAATATCGAAAAAATCCTAGGTACCATGAAACCCCGATGCTGAGGGGAGTATATCCATTGATTCATCATCAAGCAGGAATGACAGAGCAATGGGATATGAAAAAAAAGGTTAAAAAAAAATGGTTCATTGAACCCAAATGGGAAGAAGACCCGCATTTGACCGATTGGTATGACCTTAAACAAAAGCAGCTACATACGGCAGCAATGATTAAAAATTGGATATTATAATAGCAAACAGGGAAGGCGTCATGTAAGCCTCCCCTGTTTTATCAGTCAGTATTTATGTCTTACGTAGAGGGGCGGTTTTCTCCGCTAAGCTTCGGATTTCCCGTTCCAGCCTTTTTAGTGGGCGGCTTTTGTCGTTTTTCGTTTTTTTGCTGTCTGCTTTCATTCGACTGCATAAAATCACCTCCTGTCTGTATTCTTGTTTAAAACTTCATTCTTCATTCTGCCATTGTTGTCGAAGGGCATAATAAATTAAGCGAATTGCACTTTCTTTGCCGATTCCCTTCTAGTTTTGTCAGTCATGAAGGGCTTTCTGATAAAAAAAAGAATAGTACAGGTAAAGAATGGGAGGGATCAGCATGGTCAATAAAAGTGTCGCAACAGAGGAGATATTAAGGATGATAGCTGAGATCAGTACCAGCCTGGATCGTTTGGAAATTTCATATGGGGAAACTGTAAATACAGTGCGGTGCAAACTATGGGCGGAGCAATATACATTAGTTAACGAAGCCCAGGAAGCCATTGAGAAAGCCGAGGATTATTGGGTGAATGCTGAAGGTGTAAACCATTCCTTTTCCATTGTCCCGAAAAAAACAATAATAAAGCACAATGTTCTCACTGAATTGCACGTATAAGCCAGAGGAATATCATTTTATAATGAACTGGATTATAATAAGGTAAACAATTGTGCGGAGGAATATATTGTGCAAAAAGAAAAACTGCAGCTATTAACAGAACAATTAATAAAATATACGGACCAAGTGGATGATATCTATGAGGGTGTACGGAAGGAAGGAAAGGAAAAGGATTTTTTTTCGGAAGTCAAGCCGTTTGCAGACCAGGTAAGGACCGCATGCATCGAATGGGAAACCGGAATGAAGGAGTGGATGAAAGAAACTGAATTTAGGCATCTTTTCCCCGAGCAAATCGAACAAACCGCCCATAACCTTTCTGATGTGGCCGTACAGGCATTTTTTCCAAAAACAAGTTATAAGCGATTTAAAAGCCATGTTCAATCGGTGGAATTCATCCTTAATAATGTAAGAACGGAAATCAATCGGATTTTATCATAAAAATACCTACACTTTATTCCCCTTTTTTTCATATATTATCAGAACCATGTAATGAAAAAAGAGGAGGGCTCATTGACATGATGAGATCCGGTTTTAACCATATCTCCCCAAATCAAGGACAGTTTCCTCAATCAATGACGGAATATTGGGGAGGGTACCAGCAGCCAATGCCGTATCCTCCGCCCAATAATCATGAACAACCATTTATGTATCCATATCATCTCCAGGATACAGGGGGCTATATGACACCATATCATGATCCTTATCAGCAAGCGGCCTATCATCCATTCCAATCTGTCCAGCAGCAGGCGATGCCTGTGGGAGCTTATCCGGGCAGCAGTGTAATGCAGCCAATGGCACAAATGCAGCCAATGGCACAAAGCCAGCCAATGGCACAAATGCAGCCAATCCAGTCCAATCAGCAGCCGCAAACTTTTAGCCCGTTCGCCAATCCGCTACAGCCAGCTAAAAGACCTCCGCAAGGTCAGCAGCAGGCTCATAATCCATATCCTAAGCAGCAGTTCATGCAAAAACCCCAGCCATCGGGTTTCAAATCGGTCATGAATCAATTCAAAACACAAGATGGCTCGATGGATATAACGAAGATGATGAATACAGCTGGACAAATGATGAATACAGTTTCTCAAGTATCTTCAATGGTCAAAGGAGTAGGGGGCTTCTTCAAAGCTTAGATGGTGAATAAAGGAAAAGCAGACTTACAAGTGACCCAGCCACTTTTTTAAGTCTGCTTTTATTCATGTCTAATGGATTTCAATCCGATTCCCCCTGATTTTGGGTAGCTGAAGCGTGAGGATGCCATCGCGATGTCGAGCGGTGACTTTTGCTTCATCAATGGGTTTTGGAAAAGAAATGGTTCTTGAAAGAGTACCTGCTGAAACTTCTTTTTGAAACATTCCTTGATTTTTATGTCTTCTATCTACTTGCTTTGCAGTTATGGTTACAGCATGGGCCAGTACATCAATTGATATTTGGCTGCGTGCAATTCCAGGCAAAGTAGCGGTAAGTGTATATTCTGAATGCGTTTCGTGAACATCAACCGGAAAGCTGCGTTCTTTCGCCGAACCGAAGAAATCGTCAAGAGATTGCAGCATGCCTTTAGGAGGCCTTTCGGAAAACAGCCGATCCATTTTGTTAATGAAGTGGGTAAAGGGTTCTATTCTCCGATTATTATTTTTTTCAGAAGAGGTCATCACGGTGCTCCTTTCTAAAAAATTCCTTTGCCTATAGGCTATGTGAGGAATTAAGAAATGTGAATGCGCTGTTGGGTTTCAGATAAAGGACTATAGGGAATAACGTTACTGAATGATTAGAAAAGGAAATGAGGGATTTATATGAAAGATAATGGCAAGCTTTCCTACATAGATACCGGGAAAGGAAATAAAACATTGTTGTTTATTCATGGATTTTGCGGAAGTCATGAATATTGGAGTGACATCATTGCTGAATTAAAGGATGATTACCGGGTTATTGCCGTTGATTTACGGGGGCATGGTGCAAGTGAGGAAATAGGGGAATCTTTCTCGATTGATGATATGGCTGCTGATATTGCGTCGTTACTGGACGAACTGGAAATCGCAAAGGTATATATGTTTGGTCATTCGCTTGGGGGATATATCACCTTGGCGTTCGCAGAAGGGTTTCCTGGGAAATTGTCTGGTTTTTCATTGGTACATTCTACAGCTTTGCCGGACGATGAAACAGGAAAGGCTGGGCGCTTAAAATCTGTCGAGAAAATCAAAAGTGAAGGAATTCCCGCTTTCATTGACGGACTTATACCAAAGCTTTTCTCTAATCCCGAAGATTCCAATATTGAACAAACTAAGGAAATCGGATATAAAACAAGTGAAAGCGGTGCGATAGGGTCTTTACATGCCATGAGGAACAGAATAGACAGAAATCATGTACTCAAAGACACAAAGCTGCCTGTCTTATTGGTTGCAGGTGAAGAGGATAAGCTAATTCCCGTTGAAAAAACCTTTTCTGCAAAAGGTAGCCATATCCATGAAGTTATACTTAAGGGTAGCGGCCATATGGGAATGCTGGAAGCTCCAAGCAGACTACTCGAAGAAATCATTCGCTTTGCCGAAAAGAATTAAATGATAAAAAAGACAGAGCTGGAGACGGGATGTTGCCGTTTCCAGCTTTTTTTTTTGAATAGGAAATAGTTTCCCTTTTGCATAGAACGTTCATTCGGTAGAATAGGATTATGAGGTGGTTATATGAAACTGCGAAAAAATTTACAAGAAGTTATTAAGGATTTAAAAACTAATGAGGATTTTAAAGATAACATCGTACATTGGCAAGTAATTGAAGCGAAAGAGGCAAAACATGTCCCTTTTCCCGCTGCAATGAATGATAAGATCAAGCATGCTCTTGAAATACGGGGGATAAATGGGTTGTACACCCATCAGGCAACTGCATTCGACACTGCTGTCAGTGGCAATAGCCTTGTGGCGGTCACACCAACAGCTTCTGGTAAAACATTATGCTATAATTTGCCGGTCCTACAAAAAATACTGGAAAATGAAAAAACCAGGGCGCTTTATATATTTCCGACAAAAGCGCTAAGCTATGACCAAAAAAGCGAATTGAATGAAATGATTGATGAAATGGATGCTAATATAAATAGTTATACATACGACGGGGACACACCTTCAAACATCAGGCAAAAAATTCGCCAGGCCGGGCATATCGTGATCACCAATCCTGATATGCTACATTCGGGAATCCTGCCCCATCACACGAAATGGGTCTCTTTGTTTGAAAACTTGAAGTATGTGGTCATTGATGAACTTCATATTTACCGCGGCGTTTTCGGAAGTCATACAGCCAACGTCATAAGAAGGTTAAAAAGGATCTGCAAGTTTTATGGAAGCGACCCTGTTTTCATCTGTACTTCCGCTACGATCAATAACCCAAAGGAGTTAGCAGAAGAGCTTACGGAAAAACAAATGGTCCTGATCGATAATAACGGAGCCCCAAGTGGGAAAAAGCATTTTGTATTTTATAATCCCCCAATAGTCAATAAACCGCTCAACATACGAAGGAGTGCGGTATTGGAAGTCAGGAAGCTGGCAAATGAATTTTTGAAAAATAAAATACAAACCATCGTTTTTGCGCGAAGCAGGGTTCGAGTGGAAATTCTATTGACATATTTACAGGAACTTGTGTCAAAGCAATTGGGGCCAAAATCGATCAGGGGCTATCGAGGCGGATATCTGCCAACACAGCGTAGGGAAATTGAACAAGGCCTCAGGGATGGTTCCATTTATGGGGTGGTTTCCACAAATGCACTTGAGTTGGGTGTCGATATCGGTCAGCTTCAGGTTTGCATAATGACAGGTTACCCTGGATCCATATCGAGTGCCTGGCAACAGGCTGGGCGAGCAGGAAGAAGGCATGGTGAAGCATTGATCATCATGGTCGGCAGTTCCAGTGCCCTTGATCAATATATCGTACAACATCCCGATTATTTCTTTACCAGAAATCCAGAAACTGCAAGAATCAATCCGGATAATCTTTTGATCTTGGTTGATCATGTAAAATGCGCAGCATATGAGCTGCCATTTAAAAAAGGCGATACTTTTGGGAAAACAGAGATTATCGACGTTCTTGAATTCCTTACGGAAGAAAGGGTCTTACACCTAAATGGGGACAAATGGCATTGGATGAATGATGCTTTTCCCGCAAGCAATATCAGCCTGCGCTCAGCGGCACAGGAAAATGTCGTGATCATCGACCAAACGAATGCACCGGTTAATCGGGTCATAGGGGAAATGGATACTTTCAGTGCAATGACCCTTCTTCACGATGAAGCCATTTATTTGCACCAGGGTATTCAATTTCAGGTGGAAGAACTTGATTGGGATGAAAAGAAGGCTTATGTACGTGAAGTCAATGTGGACTATTATACGGATGCTAACCTTGCTGTTCAATTGTCTGTATTGGAAGTCGATAAACAGCGAACTTTCGCTTCCACAGCAGCTGCTTTTGGTGATGTCGCAATCCGGGCGATGCCTACGATCTTCAAAAAAATCAAATTCGAAACTCATGAAAATATTGGTTCAGGTCCAATCAGTCTCCCTGAGATGGAACTGCATACGAGTTCGGCCATGCTTTCCATGGATCCTGATATATTTAAGTGGGACGAAAATCGAATAGAACAAGGAATGATAGGTGCGTCGCATGCACTTAATTACATGATTCCGCTATATGTTATGTGCGATCCGCATGATATTCATGTTTATCCGCAGGTTAAAGCAGCGCATAATGAAAAACCGACCATTTTTATCTATGATAGTTATCCGGGTGGCATAGGGTTAAGTGATAAAGTATATGAAAACTCTGAAGTCATTTTGCTGGAAACAATATCAATGATTGAAAATTGCACTTGTGAGAGTGGCTGCCCTTCCTGTATCGGTACGGAATCCGCAACGAAAACAGCCAAGAGTGATGCCAAACAATTATTAGGTCAATTTTGTAAGCAAAAACATTAATAGATTGCATTGATAGGTGAAAAGAGGTGTAATTTCATGTCTTTAAAAAATAAATTGAACCGTATGAAAACGCATATGAACCTAGGGAAACAACCTTCTCCTGTAGAAGAAAATGACCAGAAAGTGAATGAAGAAATTCCTTACTTTGAAAAGTGGCTTGAGAACGATACCGTTTCCTTTCATTTCGACGGTGACTATTGTTTCATTAGGGAAGTCCGCTACCCTATAAATCACAAACACGGGTTATATGAATTTTCCGAGCTGAAAAAGGTCGTAAAAGAGTGGAATCAAACTTCATTGGAGCATCCACTTTCCGCCAGGGGCGTTAAAAGTGAAGATCTGTTTTTCTTCGATACGGAAACGACAGGACTAGGAGGCGGAGCCGGCAATACCATTTTTTTACTAGGGTATGCCTATTTAGAAGGTGAAGAAGTAGTCGTGAAGCAACATATCCTTCCGCAGCCTGGAAGTGAAATACCGCTTTATCAAAGCTTTTTGGAAAACATCAATTACGAAACACTTGTCACTTATAATGGTAAGTCCTTTGATTGGCCACAGTTAAAAACGAGACATACCTTGATAAAGGAACATGTGCCAAAACTACCGGAATTCGGACATTTCGATTTGTATCATGCTTCAAGACGCCTATGGAGAAACAAATTGGAACGAGTGAAATTATCAGCTGTCGAAACAGATATTCTAGGTGTACATAGGGAGGATGATATTCCTGGATATTTGGCACCGATGATTTATTTTGATTTTGTTGAGAGGAAGAATCCGGAAATACTGTTTGGAATCATGAAGCATAATGAATTGGATATCTTATCATTGATCACTTTGTATATTCATTTGTCCCGAAAAATCCTCCAAATCGATGGATATACGGAAGAGTCCATGGAAATTGCACGATGGCTTGCTTATTTGGGGAAAAAAGAGGAGTCAGTTGAGACATATCAAAAAATATTGGAAGCGGGTAATGAGGAAGATCGGATTATAGCTGGCCATGCATTAGCCTTCCAGAAAAAGAAGCAAAAACAATTCGATGAAGCTTTGGAAATTTGGAAGGAAGTCGCCTTAAAAGGGAATGTGCAAATTAGGGTACAGGCACAGATTGAATGTGCGAAATTATACGAACATCAATTTAAGGACGTCGGTCATGCTCTAAAATGTTCAATAATCGCGCATCAAGAGATGGTTAGGGAAGGGACCGCCCTGGGGAAAAAACAGTTGGAATTGGAAAAGAGGATCCGGCGGCTCGAAAAGAAAGAGGAATCAAAGGATATTTCTGTATAAGATTAGGGAGTGAGAAACTTCTTTTAGTGCAAAAGGCCGAAAATAAAAAATATGTATACATTTATTGTAGCCTTCAACTATTGTGTGTAAAATGGAAAGAGTTGAGGGTGAAATTCCGAAGCGTTCATTTCATGCCTTTACATCATATAAAATTAAGGTGAAAGCGGAGCGGAGAAATGTATAAAACGACTTTATTTCTATTTTTTGTAGTTCTTTGTTTAACGATAGTTTTGTTTACTTCATTAAAAGACAGTCTCTATTCCTTTTTATAGAAAATTCCTCATTTCATTTGACGGTTAGCCAGATATAATAATGATAGTGTACTTATTGACAGCCATCCATCGTTTTATACTTATTCTGTATAAATAGGTCATTTCATCAGTACACGTATCCCCTTTTTTTCATAGTCTGTAATGGTAAGACTAAACTTATCATGATGAAAGGGGACGTATTATAAATGTATTTTCGTAATTGTGGAGGAAATAACCCCAATGTAATGGGAGCATCCAACAATGTAATGGGTGCATCTAACAATGTAATGGGTGCATCTAACAATGTAATGGGCGCATCTAACAATGTAATGGGAGCATCCAATGTAATGGGAGCATACGGGAACGCACCTGGAGTAATGGGCGCATCAACCGGTAAAAACTCCAACGTAATGGGAGCGTCAGCTGGTAAAAACTCTAACGTAATGGGAGCCTATAGTCCATCTGCTGTATCTCCAGCGCAATATGGTCCATCTGCTGTATCTCCAGCGCAATATGGTCCATCGGCTGTGTCTCCAGCGCAATATGGTCCAACCCAAACATCTCCATCTCAAGTTGCCCCAGCGCAAGTCTCTCCAACACAGCAATATGTCAATACGAATGTATCGAACACAGTGATCCCTGTCGTTCATCCATCACATACTACAAATGTCAATAAACATGTGAACACGTATAAGCATTATTTCCCGCATACTCAATCCGTGGTGAACGAGTGCTATAATCAACACTTGATTTGTGGCAGGCCGCCGCAAAACCCATGCTGTCCACCTAAGCATTTCGGATACTAAAAAATAAGGGCTTATTAAGCCCTTGTTTTCATACATAATCATGTTAAAGGAGATTAGCCAAGAGATGAAGGTTTTGTATATGACGGGCTACAAAGCTTTTGAATTCGGGATATTCAAAAATGACCATGAAGCCGTAAAATATATAAAGAAAGCGATGAAGGAGCGTCTCCTGCCATTGGTGGAAGACGGGCTGGAATGGGTGATCATCTCAGGTCAGTTGGGTACGGAACTATGGGGTGCCGAAGTGGTGTTCGAATTACAGGAAGAATATCATCAGCTTAAATTAGGGGTGCTTACTCCTTTTCTGAAACAGGAAGAGTCATGGAACGAGACGAATCAAGATTACTACCGATCCATATTGGCCCGTGCCGATTTTGTCGAATCCATTTTCAACAAACCATATGAAGGGCCACAACAGCTGAAAACCAAAAATAGGTATATGGTCCATAAAAGCGATGCCATGCTCATCATTTTCGAAGCTGAAAAAGAAGGATCAGCCCGATATCCTTATTTCGAGGCGATGAAAAAGGCGGAAACACAGCCATACCCCATCTTTCAGATAAACTTTGATGATCTGCAACTGGCTGCGGAAGAAGCCAGCTGGTCCGAAGAATGATGGAGTGAAAATAATTATGGATTAAAAGTTGTTTCTAAAGCATAATCATATTATGATGAAATTTAGATACAGATTTAATGGGATTACATATCGTTCTCTGAAACAGTAAGCTTACAAAATGGTGTTTCGTTGACAAACCCAAGCAGATTTGAAAAAATAATAAAAAGTCGATTGTATTGGCGAAAGTATTGAGGTGAAGTCTTATGCTATCCGATAAGATAAAATTAACGGCTAAAGATATTCTTGAAAAAGATTTTAAAACAGCCATGCGCGGTTATAAACCTGAAGATGTGGATCAATTCCTGGATCTGATCATTAAAGATTATGAAGTGTTCCATCAGGAAATTGAAGATCTTAAACAAGAAAATCTTAAATTGAAAAAACAAGCCGAAGAGAGTACAAAACGTCCAAATCAACCTGCTCCCAGTGCCACTCCGGGAACCACTAACTTTGACATCCTTAAACGGTTATCCAACTTGGAAAAGCACGTTTTTGGTAACAAGCTTTTTGACTGAGATTTTGCATTGTAAAAGTGAAAATGATTTTGGTATTGTGTTTTCGTGAATAATGGAGTATAATCAATTATGTTATGTTAACGTTTGGGTAATTGCTGCTGCATTTATGCAGTTGAGGAAAGTCCATGCTCGCACGGACTGCGATGTCCGTAGTGTTCGTGCCTGGCGAAAAAATAAGCTTGGGCAGCAATCTTGGATTGCTGACGGCTGGGAAAATGCCTAAGTCCTTTTGGATATGGCATGAATACCTATAAAAGTGCCACAGTGACGTAGCCTTTACAGAAATGTAAAGGGTGGAACGAGGTAAACCCCACGAGCGAGAAACCCAAATTAATGGTAGGGGCGCTTTCTTCCTTGGAATTGAACGAGGAGAAGGACAGAAGCATATGCTTCTGTAGATAGATGATTACCGCCGAAGTACGAGACGCGAGTCGCTTGCAGTACTGAGGAACAAAACATGGCTTACAAAACGTTATCATATAACACCAAAAGCACAACTCTCCTTTTAAAAGGAGAGTTTTTGTTTATGGAGAATGCATTATAATAAAAAGATTGGGCATTTCCATTTATTTTTCGTTTTCTGAAACATGGCTGTGTTAAACTTAAAACTTGGCAAGTTTTTCATTGCGTTCGAATGATTAGGAAAATGGCTTAAATGAAGTCTGTCGGTAACGTTTTTAAAAATAGTGTTGGAATGTTAAGCATTTCTTTGATTCTGGGTATCCTATTTATAAAGGTTCCTTATTAGCCCTAAAATGAAGGTAACAAAAACAGAACTTCAAACTTCAGGATAATGGATGGGAAGCATACATAATTGGTCGGATGATTTAATTGCAGCATGTATCCTAAGGTACATGGATAATTGAGTATAGCTTTACATCACGGTGATTAATACGCTACATGATCGGCTAACTGAAATATAAAAACGCGGTGGGCCATAAGGTTTACATGTAAAAAATCAATGCCTGATTCTAAATACATAAATGAAAGAAATTCGGGAAAAAGTGCCATTGATTGGATTAATGGAAAGAAGGTGCAGGATTAATGAAACAATTCGATATAATTGCAACATCAGCAATGGGATTGGAATCAATTGTTGCCAAGGAGGTGCGGGATCTTGGTTACGATTGTCAAGTCGAAAATGGTAAGATCACCTATAAAGGGGATCAATCCGCCATTGCCCGCTCTAATTTATGGCTGCGCAGTGCCGATAGGGTGAAAATTAAAGTCGCGGAATTCAAAGCATATTCATTTGATGAGTTGTTTGAAAAAACAAAGGCCTTGAATTGGGAGGATTTCTTGTCAGCCGATGTCGAGTTCCCTGTTAGTGGAAAATCCGTTAAGTCAAAGCTATACAGTGTCCCTGATTGTCAGGCTATTGTAAAAAAGGCGATTGTTGATAGATTGAAAAGTAAATATAAGCAAGTATCTTGGTTTGCAGAGACAGGTCCTTTGTTTAAAATTGAAGTGTCTATTTTAAAAGATGTAGTGACACTTACCATAGACACTTCAGGTGCGGGTTTGCATAAGCGGGGTTATCGGACAGGGCAGGGAGAGGCGCCCCTTAAAGAAACATTGGCGGCTGCGTTAATCATGCTGACCAATTGGAAGCCTGATAAACCTTTCATAGATCCATTTTGTGGATCTGGAACGATTCCCATCGAGGCGGCCTTAATTGGACAGAATATAGCACCGGGGTTTAACAGGGAATTCGTTTCTGAAACCTGGTCATGGATGGACAGCAAGGTATGGGATGAAGCGCGGATTGAGGCTGAAGATTTAGCCGACTATGATCAATACTTGGACATAACCGGTTGTGATATTGACCATCGAATGGTCGATATAGCTAAAGCGAATAGTTTTGAAGCCGGTCTTGGTGATTTGATTGAATTCAAACAAATGCAGGTAAGGGATATCTCAACCAAGAAAGAGTATGGTGTCATTGTCGGGAACCCGCCTTATGGAGAACGTCTTGGTGAGAAAAAAGCGGTAGAGCAGATGTATAGGGAAATGGGCCAAGCCTTCAAGAAGCTTGATACATGGTCGGTATACATGATTACCTCCAATCCTGACTTCGAACAGCATTATGGTAAGCCTGCAACGAAAAAAAGGAAATTGTTCAATGGTTTCATCCGTGCTGACCTTTATCAATATTGGGGGAAAAGGCCGCCAAGGCAGCCTCAAGGTGAATGAGTAGGTAGAATATAATGGAGGATTTTGCTAGTCAGGACGATTTATTCATAATAGGTTCCAGTCTTGCTTATCATTTCCTTTTCTGTTATTCTAATAATGAATTATTTTTGTTCAGATTTAAGGAATACCTTAATATTCTTTTGAGCAAGGATAGTAATATAATGTGTGGAGAACACACTAGGAGGCAACAAAAATGGAACAAGGTAAAGTAAAATGGTTTAACGCAGAAAAAGGTTTTGGATTCATCGAACGTGAAGGTGGAGACGATGTATTCGTACATTTCTCAGCTATCCAAGGCGAAGGTTTCAAAACACTTGAAGAAGGCCAAGACGTTACATTTGATGTAGAACAAGGTCAACGTGGACCACAAGCATCAAACGTAAACAAAGCTTAATTCAACCCTATATTATTTACAGACAGGCTCTCTTGGAGCCTGTCTTTTATTTTACGAATCGGGCAACCAGACAGCATACATAATATTGCCTTTCATTCTGATAATAGGTAAATATCTTGACTACTAATGTGAAATAAAGGATAATATACTTTTGCCTAAGATAATAATGATTCGGATTTTATATAATGATGATAGATAAAAGGGGAGACCATGATGCTTAAAACACTGCCTTTTTCGGTAACAAAGGAAGATTCTTTTTACGATAAGCTTTCAGAATGGATCGGTGATGTTTTTTACGATATTCTTCCCGAAAAAGGATTTGAGCTGCGTGACGAACAAATCTTCATGGCTTTTCAGTTAGAAAAAGCCTTTAAAGAAAAAAATATAAGTTTTGCTGAAGCAGGGGTAGGGACTGGTAAGACTTTGGTCTATTTACTGTATGCGATTTGTTATGCGAGATATACGAATAAACCGGCAATTATTTCATGTGCAGATGAAACGTTGATTGAACAGCTTGTCAAAGAGGAAGGCGACATCCAAAAAATCAAGAATGCTTTAGGTATTGAAGTTGATGTCCGGCTTGCCAAATATCACGATCAATATGTATGTCTTAAGAAATTGGATTATGCTGTGAATCATGAGGATTCAGAGGGGATAGATCAGCTCTATGATGAACTTCCCAAGTTTGTTCATGATAACTCATCCATGAACGCCTATACACCATATGGGGACCGTAAACAGTATCCATATTTAAATGATGAAGACTGGTCTAAAGTTGGCTGGGATCAGCTTCAAAACTGTTTTACTTGTGATAAACGCCATCGTTGTGGGCAAACCCTATCACGGGACCACTATCGAAAATCAAGTGATTTGATCATTTGTTCACATGACTTCTTCATGGAGCATGTATGGACTAAGGAAAAGCGTAAGCGTGAAGGACAGTTACCATTACTGCCTGAACATAGCTGTGTTGTCTTTGATGAAGGCCATCTTTTGGAATTTGCTGCTCAAAAGGCTTTAACTTATAAAGTTGGGGAACAAACCCTCGCTTCGGTTCTGGAATTGCTAACAGCCAATCAGGTTCGTGAAGAAACCTTATACATCATCGAGGACTTAATTGATATCAATGAAGAGTTTTTTGATTTGTTGGATGAAAAAGCGATACTTGTCAGCGGGTCTAATCGTTATGAAATCCCAATGTCAAAAGAAATAACAAGCTTTGCCCAAAAGCTTCATAAAAAGGTTGAAGAGTTAGAGGAGAACCTAGTTTTTGAAGCGGAAATGTACACGATCAATGATTATGATTTAAAAGTAACGGAAGAGTATTTAGAGCAGCTGGGCTACTCCCTTTCTCTATTTGTGAAGGATGAACAGGCCGTTTCCTGGTTTGAAGAAAATGAAATGACCAAAACATTGGTGATCATGCCAAGGCTAGTGCAGGATATCTTGTCTGAACAGGTATTCTCGAAAAAAATCCCTTACATTTTTTCATCGGCAACATTATCGGATAATAAATCCTTCCAATATATTGCAGATAGTTTAGGGATAGAAAAGTATGACAGCTTTTCCGTTGAATCACCATTTGATTACGATGAAGTCATGAATATGAACATGCCGGTCTTCGAAAATGGAGACCAATTGGCAAAACTTCAATATACAATGAATACAATTGAGGAAAATGAAGGTCGAACACTAGTGTTATTCCACTCAAAAGAAGAATTGCAATGGTTCAAGGAAAACTGCCCAGTATCATCCTATCCATTTTATTTTGAAGGGGAAGCGGAAATCAGCGAGCTTGTTAAGAAGTTCCAAGAGGATGAGCAATCTGTCCTTTTCTCCTATCATTTATGGGAGGGTCTTGATGTTCCAGGACCTTCATTACAAAATGTAGTGATACACTCGCTTCCATTCCCGCCTCGCGATCCGGTTTTCGAAGCCAAACGTAACTCGGTTACCGATGCATTCGAAGAGGTGGATCTTCCATACATGCTCCTTCGATTGCGCCAGGGAATAGGGCGTTTGATCAGGACGAGCAATGATTCGGGAACCGTCCAGATTTTGATTGAAAAGAATCTTTCGGAACATGTGAAAGAGAAGATTGTATCCATTCTTCCTGTAACGATTTAAATATAACCCCAAAAAAAAGAGCCAAGGGAACCCCTTGGCTCTTTTTTATTTTAATTTATTAATCGGAGTGGTTCTGATATGAAAGACTTTTGTATAATATGGTAAAGTGTAGTTGGAAGGAGCAGTGAATATGAAAAAAAAGGGTATAGATCTGATAGAAAAAGAGTTTAAAGAATATGTAAAGAAAATCTCTGCTTATAATGAAGCTCTCGCGTTAATTTTTTGGGATTTGCGTACAGGTGCACCTAAAAAGGGAGTTGAGCAGCGTTCCGAAGTTATCGGTATGCTTTCCTCCGAAGTGTTTAATATGAGCACAAGTAAGGAAATGGAATCCTTCATTGCAGAACTTTCGATGGATAAAGCCATTCTTGGTGAATCGACGAATAAGATGGTACAAGAGTGTAAAAAAGAGTTTGAAAGGAATAAGAAAATTCCTGTGAACGAATATAAGGAATTCGTCATTTTACAATCGCGTTCCGAAAGTGCATGGGAAGAGGCAAGGGAAAAAGCTGATTTTTCTTTATTTCAACCTTATCTGGAGCAAATTGTAGCATATACCCGCAGGTTCGTAGAGTACTGGGGATATGAAGGGACGAAATATAATACCCTTTTAGACATATATGAACCAGGAATGACTGTAGATATACTTGATGGCGTATTCAGTGAGCTTCGGTCGAGGATCGTTCCCTTGGTAAAACAGATTGCAAAAAGCGAACATAGACCGGAAACAGCGTTCCTATATAAAGAATTTCCAAAAGAAAAACAGCATCAATTCAACTTGGAAATTTTAAAACAGCTAGGATACGATTTCAAGGCTGGCAGGCTTGATGAAACAGTTCACCCTTTTGAAATTAGAATAAATAGGGGCGATGTCCGGGTGACGACCCGATACGATGAAAATGATTTTAGGGGGGCAATCTTTGGTACCATTCATGAATGTGGACATGCCATTTATGAGCAGAATATCGCTGAAGAGTTAACCGGAACACTTCTCGATAGCGGGACATCAATGGGGATCCATGAATCACAATCTTTGTTTTTTGAAAACTTCATTGGGCGGAACCATAGCTTTTGGAAAAATAAATTTTCCTTATTAAAGGAATATGCTCCCGAACAATTCCAAGATGTGACGCTGGATGAATTTTACCGGGGCATTAACGAATCAAAACCATCGTTCATCCGTATTGACGCAGATGAACTGACGTATCCTCTACATATTATGATTCGGTATGAACTGGAAAAGGCCCTCTTTAATGGGGAACTTGAAGTGAAGGATTTACCGGAAGTCTGGAATGAAAAATACAAGGATTATCTGGGAATTGTGCCTGAAAATGATGCAATGGGCGTGTTGCAAGATGTACACTGGGCAGATGGCAGCTTTGGTTATTTCCCTTCTTATGCATTGGGATATATGTATGCAGCTCAAATCAAGCAATCGATGCTTAAAGATTTGCCTGATTTTGATGAACTGTTGGAAGCGGGTGATATTGAACCAATCAGGAAATGGCTTAATGAAAAAATACATAAATACGGAAAAACAAAAAAGCCTCTGGAGATTTTGAAAGAAACGACAGGGGAAGGCCTGAATGTTCAGTATTTAATAAAGTATCTTGAAGATAAATATAAAGAAGTTTATAAAATCAAATGAATCAAAGAAGAAGGACTTGGATTAAATCTCAAGCCCTTCTCAGTTTGTAGACAAAAGGGGTTCGGAATTAAAAATTCCGAAACCCCTTTTGAAATTTCCTTTAAATTTCCGCCTGAAATTAAGAGATTGGGGCTCTACAAGCCCACCAGGTTAGGCCATTTTTGGACCTTACCATGTCCAATTGGCCATCTTCTTTAAAATAACAGCAGCGAAAGTAAGCATCGCCTGCATTGACAATTTTTAAGTCCCCTTAAAGTAGTCCATTGAATACCATTCTTTTGCATTTGCGAATACACGCTCAATCGTTTCTTTACGTTTCGCATATATAGGTTTTACATCTTAATGATGACGCAGATGATCTGCTTCTTCCGCATATGTTTGCCAGATAGGCCGTGTCACCACTTTTTGATATTCTTTTGTACACGGTGATAAAGATGATGAGCATGTTGCACAGAGGTGTTTTGGTGATTTGTACTCACGATAGCCCTCTTTATATGTTGAATACATATCTTTCACCAAATCATAAATGAAAAAAAGTCAATGGCAGCCTCCATTTCACGAACCAAATGGTTCGCTGGCACTAGTTGATTTAAAGGAATCATTTTCATTTGATTTCGCTGAATAGAATCATGATAGAAAGCATCCTCATTCCCTCAAGTTTTATAAATTTAAAAACAATCAAGACTTTAAGCAAAAGGATTCTATCTAAAAGTTAAAAAAAAGTTGATTGGTGCGGGTGTGCGAGACTCTTGCGGGAAAAGCGAGTCCAGGGGAGACCCCGGAGGCACAAAGGCGACGAGGAGGCTCCCGGACCGTCCCCGGAAAGCGAGTGCCTGTAGAGGAAATCAACGGTCAAATTGTACAAACCATAAATAACTGTAGACAAACTCGATTTTAATCGAAGTTTGCCTACAGTCTGAGAAGGACTTGGGTTAAATCTCAAACCCTTCTTCTTTTTTTAGGGTCGCTACAAAAACGCATGGTATATACCAGTAAAATGGAAAATGGTGTTCTTTTTGATAGGAAATCCAAGTTATTTAGGTTTGGTGATTTCACAATTTTCTAATAATACGAATAATGATTTATTTTTTTAATTTAAAGTTCGGCTTTTTATCAAAAATTACTTTTCAAATAGAGCCAGCGTTGGTATAATTCAGATATTAATATAATATAATGTTTCACTCGTATAATAGCAGGGATATGGCCTGCAAGTTTCTACCGAATTACCGTAAATAATTCGACTATGGGTGAGTAATAGATCTTGTTGCGTAATGAAGGCTTTTGTTGATTCATTTTTCATTCATGCCCAAGAAGTATTGCTTCACTCCAAAAAAGTGCCGCAATGTTTCTTGGGCTTTTTTATATGCCGGGAAATAATTGTGTGGTTTATGGGTCAATAAACATCCAAGATTGGGAGGAACCTTCATGCAACTTTTAAAGGAAAAAATCTTGTCCGAGGGTCAAGCTTTATCAGAAGATATTTTAAAGGTAGATTCATTCTTAAATCATCAAATGGATCCTATGCTAATGAAAGAAATTGGTAAAGAATTCGTTAAACGTTTCGAACACAAGGAAATCACGAAAGTGCTGACAATTGAATCATCAGGCATTGGTCCTGGTTTGATGGCTGCTTTGGAATTGGGAGTTCCGCTCATTTTTGCCCGTAAACGTAAATCACTTACTTTAACAAATGATTTAGTGACGGCTTCCGTTCATTCCTTTACAAAAAAAGAAACCAATACCATTACGGTTTCCAATAAATATATTGAAGCTGGAGATAAGGTCTTGATCATCGATGACTTCCTTGCGGTCGGACAGGCAGCCAGGGGCTTGGTGGAAATCTGTAAGCAGGTTGGAGCAGAAGTGGCCGGAATCGGCATCGTGATTGAAAAAGCATTTCAAAGTGGTGGTAAGGATCTTAGGGAACAAGGCTTCCAAGTGGAATCACTTGCGAGAATTGCTGAGTTGAAATTCGGTGAGATAACGTTCACTGATGAAAAGGAAGGAGCAGCCGTCAATGTCTAATCAATCACCATTAAAAGTTGCATCCTTAGGATTACAACATGTTCTCGCCATGTATGCCGGTGCCGTCGTCATTCCATTGATTGTCGGTGGGGCGCTGGAATTGACTGCAGCGCAGTTAACTTATTTAGTTTCGATAGACATTTTGATGTGCGGGATAGCAACTTTATTGCAAGTGTGGAAAAATAAATTCTTTGGAATTGGGCTTCCGGTCGTCCTAGGCTGCACATTTACAGCAGTTAGCCCGATGATTGCAATTGGTACGCAATATGGAATCAACTCCATTTATGGATCTATTTTGGCGTCGGGATTGATCGTCATTATCATTAGTAAGTTCTTCGGAAAACTGGCAAGGTTCTTCCCGCCCATTGTCACTGGATCGGTCGTTTTGATTATTGGCATTACGCTTATTCCTGTTGCCATCAACAACCTAGGTGGAGGCCAGGGAGCTGCTGATTTCGGAGACTTGAATAATGTAGCTCTTGGTTTTGGAACTTTGTTATTCATCATATTCATGTATAAATTCTCGACGGGATTCGTACGCTCCATTTCTATTTTATTGGGGCTGTTAGTCGGAACCTTTGCGGCCTTCTTCCTTGGAAAAGTGGATTTTAGCTCAGTGGTCAGTGCCAATTGGCTGCATATGCCACATTTTTTCTACTTTGGAACTCCGACATTTAACGTCACGGCAATCATTACAATGACATTGGTGGCGATCGTCAGCTTGGTGGAATCGACTGGTGTTTATTATGCCCTTGGTGAAATCACGGACAAAGAGATTTCAGAAGACGATCTAGCTCGCGGATATCGTTCTGAAGGACTTGCCATCATGATTGGCGGTTTGTTCAATTCGTTTCCTTATACAGCTTTTTCACAAAATGTCGGCTTGATTCAATTGTCAGGCATTAAAACAAGAAATGTCATATACACAACAGCCGGCATTCTCATTTTCATAGGTTTTGTTCCGAAAATCGGTGCATTCACGACTATTATCCCTTCATCCGTGCTTGGCGGTGCAATGGTTGCGATGTTCGGGATGGTAATTGCCGCTGGAATTAAGATGTTGAGCAAAGTGGACTTTGCTTCTCAAGAAAATTTATTGATCATCGCTTGTTCAGTAGGTATGGGACTTGGAGTGACGGTCGTTCCTGAGTTATTTGCACAAATTCCGGAAAGCTTTCAAATCTTAACTGAAAACGGTATTGTAGCCGGAAGTTTGACAGCCATTTTCTTGAATATTGTCTTTAACATCGTCCCTACAAAAGGTAAAGTGAAGGAAACGCGTATTGAAGGTCAAAATGTAGCCTGAATATAGTTTCGCTAAACTTGATAGATTCACCCATTAAATGCCCAAATTTCTCAGATGATGAGGATTTTGGGCATTTTTACATTTAGGCCGAATAATATCATTGATAATCAAATTGGCGTTTTGTCAGATAAAAGGAAACTCTCTTCACTTTTTGAATATATTGATAGTATATGTTCAGGAAAGTAGTGATAGGGATGGAGAAAAAATATTGTATTCATTGTCGGACCATTCTAAGCCAGGAGTATAGGTGCAGTGTGTGTGGAAAAGAGGAGTTTCAAAATATCATCATACAAGTGCAAAATCAATCTTCAGTAAAGAAGGAAGAATGAAAGTGCCCCCTTACCTAAAATCGGTAAGGGGGTTTTATTGTTTCGTGAATTACATTTCGATCATTAAGATGATAAGAAGGGTACCTACGCCTTTTTATGATATGGGTAACATGCATTTCGCCATTGTCCACAATGACGGTGGGCGGTGTAATATCAATCAATGGATTCTCTTCTGCTAAAGGGGCGGTAATATTACCGGCAATTATGTTGCCGAATTCTACTGCATAAGATCAAGCATTTCACCTTCTAACGGCATGCCAAACATACTTTCACCTATTTTACTCATGCATCCGTTAGTCCCCTCAATCATTATTCTCCCACGGATATCCCCTGTCATGCCAATAAGGACGCTATTGGGTTCCTGTTCGAAAGGCTGTCTTATAATGTAAGGCTTTTGAATGTCCAAAGAGAAAGGAATAAGGGACTACCGCCCTGGATGGTTCCATATAACAATTTTGTGATTATAGTGTTGATTTCCAATTTCATTCCCACTTGTATGGTTATGTTCTTTTATCGAATTTATAGTCTTTTTTTTCTATAAGAAAAAAAGAAAAAATATTATAAAATCCAGATAAATATAACCATTTAGCTATAAAGCATAATTGATATCCTGGTGGGTATATTAACCATATCATGAATAATTAGGGGTGGAATCATGCCGTATTTATTATCTGCATCACATGTAAAGCTGCCATATTTACTTTCACAGGAAAAAATCATGGAATTTTCGAGAGAAATATTTGGAACATCTTTTAAGAATATAGAACGGTTACTGAAGGCCTTTAAGAATGGACAAGTGGAGAATCGATATTTTTCAAATGATCTCGATTGGTTTAAAGAGGATCATTCTTTTGCCGAGCGGAATGATTTATATATACAGCAGGCAGTCAAGTTTGGGAAAGAAGCTATAGAAAAATGCTTAGCGAACACAGCATTTTTAAAAGAAGAACTGCCGGCAAACGAGTTAGATGCTTTCTTCTTTATCTCAAGCACGGGGATTGCGACCCCGACCATTGATGCCAGGATAATGAATGAACTTCCATTTAACCCGCATGCTAAAAGGATTCCGATTTGGGGGCTTGGCTGTGCAGGGGGAGCGAGTGGACTATCACGTGCTTTTGAATATTGCCAAGCATACCCGACTGCGAAGGTCATTGTTTTAAGCGTGGAGTTATGCAGTTTGACATTTCAAAGGAATGATATCTCCAAAAGCAATTTAATTGGGACTTCCTTATTTTCCGACGGAGTAAGCTGTGTTTTGGTTTGCGGTGATGAAGTGCCGAATGAACAGTTTTCAAAAAAAGTAAGACATTTGCAATTTTTGGATTCGCAATCGACGCTTATGCCGGATTCATTGGATGTCATGGGTTGGGATGTAAAAGATCAAGGGTTATACGTGATCTTTTCGAAAGATATCCCTACAATCATCAAGGATTGGCTTAAACCGAATGTTCAAGAGTTCTTAATGGAGAATGGATTCGATTTAAATGATATAAAAGATTTCATCGCTCATCCTGGAGGCAAGAAAGTAATTGATGCATATCACGAAGCTCTCGGGTTCGATGAAAGCATGACGGCAGAGTCAATGAGCGTATTGCGTGAATTTGGCAATATGTCATCAGCGACTATTTTGTATGTTCTGGAGAGGTTCATGCAGCGGGGCGGGAATAAAGGTGAGATGGGCCTGGCTGCTGCATTAGGGCCTGGGTTTTCATCTGAACTTGTGTTAATGAGGTGGAAGTGATGATCTTTGCCATTCTCATTATCTTGATCGCTATACAGCGCCTGGTTGAATTATATATCGCCAAACAAAATGAAAAACAGCTGAAAGCTGCAGGAGCAGTGGAATACGGTGAGTCCCATTACAGGTGGATGGTTCTAATGCATCTTAGTTTTTTTATTGTTCTCATTATTGAAGTGATCGTGCTTGAAAGGAATATGTCTGGACTTTGGCCAATTTGGCTGACCCTTTTTATAATTGCGCAGTCAGGCAGGATTTGGGTAATCCGTTCATTGGGAAAACATTGGAATACAAAAATCATAGTGGTTCCTGATGCCGATGTAGTCATTAAAGGTCCTTATAAATATTTCAAACATCCGAACTATATCATAGTCGCAACTGAGATTTTAGTTATTTCCTTATTATTCAATGCATATTATACTGCTATCATCTTTAGTTTATTGAATGTTTGGATGATGACGGTAAGAATCCCGCTGGAAGAGAAGGCATTAAAGGAACATACGGAATATTCTACAGTTTTTAAGGGAAAATAATAAATAAATTTAATTTCTTATTGAAAATGATTATCGTTCGTGATAAGATTCTAAATGAAGATGAAAATTATTCTCATTCGGATCTCGATAATTTTATTTAAATAACTAATAACTAAAAGCTAAACAATATATAAGAGGATGGTGTTGGTAATGGTTTGGGTATTCATTTTATTGACAATCGCTACATATGGTTTTGTGATGAAACATGTATTGAATAATATTCAAAAACCGGCAAAGGCATTAAAACCTTATACCGAGTCACCAATTGAAAACCGAGCTGCTTTTAACCCCACCCCTACAACCAGGTAAACATCCTGGTTTTTTTTTTGCATTCCAAGTCAATATGAATCAAACTGCATGAATCCACCAATCGGTGGTTTTTTTTTTGAACATGGACTGTAATGAATCATATAGTAAAAATAAAGCTGATGGTATGAATAACAAACGAAATCGTTTACAATAAGAATATCAAAATGACGATAGATTAAGGGGTATGGATTCATGATTCAAGAAACATTAAAGCAACAGTCCAAATTGGGGATTTTGACTGCCATGTATGAGAAATTTCAATCGGCAGGTGATACAGGCAATGCCGATAAACTGAAACAGTTAATCATGAAAGTGAATAAAGAGGAGTTCATCATTGCATTTTGCGGGCATTTTTCAGCGGGGAAATCCAGTATGATCAATTTTTTCCTTGGTGATCAAGTACTGCCTTCAAGTCCGATTCCAACGAGTGCAAATACGGTAAAAGTCCAAAAAGGCGAAGACTATGCCAAGGTCTATTACCATCATCAGCCACCAGTATTATTTCCTGCACCTTATGATTTTAAAGAGGTCAAGAAATTTGCCAAGGATGGAGACTCAGTATCGGCAATAACGATAAGCTCCAATGATTTTTCACTGCCGGATTCATGTGCGATCATGGATACTCCAGGAATTGATTCAACAGATGATGCACATAGAGTTTCTACGGAATCTGCCTTGCATCTAGCTGATGTCGTCTTCTATGTCATGGACTACAATCACGTCCAATCAGAGGTGAACTTCCTATTCACTAAAGAGCTGTTAGAGGCTGAAAAACCGACATACTTAATTATCAATATGATTGATAAGCATGATGAGAACGAGCTTAGCTTTCAAGACTTCAAGCTTTCCGTTTCTGAAGCATTTGCGAACTGGAATGTATATCCTGACGGGATTTTTTATACTTCCGTAAGAGACTTGAACAATAGTGAAAATGAAATAGAAGTGGTCAAGCAATTCATATATGAAATGGCTGGCAAAGGTCTAAATGATGGCAAAGATGCCATCATGCAATCTGCTAATGCCCTTGTCGAAAGGCATCTTAATTGGCTGAAGGAGCAGTATGAAGAGGAACATGCCGATGATTTTGAAGTATTGTCAGAACTTCCTCATGAAGAACGAGTACACCTGACGAATCAAGTGGACAGCCTATTGAAAGAAAAAAAATCATTAACGGGACGCATAGAGGACATCAAGGTCCAATACGCTGATGCATTAGAAACGATTTTGAAAGGTGCGTACATCATGCCCGCGGCAACACGGGACCTGGGTAAATCTTTCTTGGAATCGGCTCAGCCAGATTTTAAAATGGGTCTATTATTTGCCAAGAAAAAAACGGATGCCGAACGTGAGGCACGTATCAAGGCGTTCTTGAGCGATCTACAAGAAAAGGTAAAAACCCAGCTTGAATGGCATATTAAAGAATTAGCAGTTAAAATGCTTAATCAAGCGGAGATCCATGATTCAACACTTGAAGGTAAGGCTCAGGCACTTCAGATCGAGGTAACGGAATCTTACATAAAAAATTCTTTGAGGCCTCAAGTCGATATTACGGGTGAATACGTTTTAAACTATACGAATGATTTAGCATCAGCCATCAAAAAGAAAGCACGTGATGTATCTGAAGGATTTTTGAATGAAATGGTTACCGTTATGGAAGGAATAGTGGAACAGCAGTCTATATCCATCGATAAGGAGCTTGAAGGATATTCTGAATTTGCGGAAGCCCTTAAAGTTACTGCTGCGATGAACGCGGAAATCGTTTACCAAACGGAGCGTTTAGAGGCCATTGCCCATCAAACTGAATCATTAGCAGATGAGCGTGATATCGATATGCTGTTAACTCAATGGAATGAAGAGGAAAAAAATATTACGGTCAAAATCATGAAAACCGAAAAAGGAAGTAATTCAAGGTCCGTCAACGAACAACCTGAAAGTGATTATGATAAAGAAAACAAGGAAGCTGTACCTTCCGTGACAGTTTCTTCATCTGATGCTGCTGATTTACGCGGAAAAGAAAAGCTGATGGAGACTGCAGCGAGTTTACAACAGGCAGCCAAGCTTATACAACCTTTGAGAGGATTTCAATCACTTTATAAGGAATTGAAAGAGAAGGCAAATCGCTTGGAACAGCAGACGTTCACGGTTGCCCTCTTCGGTGCATTCAGTGCGGGCAAATCTTCCTTTGCCAATGCGTTGATGGGAGAAAGCGTTCTTCCTGTTTCACCAAATCCGACAACTGCCGCAATCAACAAAATCATGTCTTCGGACGCTGAGCATCCACATGGAACGGCAACCGTCAAATTAAAGACCGAAGCGATGCTGTTTGAAGATGTAAGCCTGGCCTTGGCAGCTTTTGATAAATCGGCAAAGACTCTAGATGAAGCCCTCCAACTAGCAGGGCAAATCATTGCGAAGGCGGGGGAAGTCGATAAGGGGAAGACTCATTTATCCTTTCTAAGGGCTTTTCATCAAGGGCTGCCAGAGTACCAAAATGATCTAGGAAATGTGGTTACGGTAGATCTTGAAGGATTTAAACGTTTTGCTGCAGAAGAGTCCAAGTCATGTCTTGTTGATCTGATTGAATTGCGTTATGACTGTGAAATGACAAAGCAGGGGATGGTCCTTGTTGACACGCCTGGGGCGGATTCGATAAATGCACGACATACAGGAGCAGCTTTCGAATATATTAAGAATTCGGATGCCATTCTTTTTGTGACCTATTATAATCACCCATTCTCACGGGCGGACAGGGAGTTCTTGATACAACTTGGACGTGTGAAAGATTCATTCGCTATGGATAAGATGTTTTTCATTGTCAATGCCGTCGATCTGGCTCAAACCACTGACGAATTGGACGAAGTGATGGATTATGTCACAGATCAATTGAATGGATTCGGAATCCGTTTTCCAAAACTGTTCCCGCTTACGAGTAAGGGAGCGTTGATGGAAAAACAAACGCCTGGTTCATTTAAGCATTCTTTCCTTCCTAATAGCGGAATTTCCGAATTCCAAGGCCAATTCGATTCTTTCATAGAAAACGATTTAACTGGACTTGCAATTGAATCGGCTCAAGCGGCTGTAAAAAGAACGGAAGAACTGCTACGAGATGTAATTACAGCTTCAAGGCAGGATGAGAAAGCGAAACGAAATGCCCTGGAAACCCTTTCTCAAGAGTCACAGTCCATTTCGGAACTCCTCTCAGTCATTAAAGGGGATGCAGAAAGGCAGCGTTTGAAAAAAGAAGTCGACGAATTGACCTTCTATAGTAAACAACGAGTCTTCTTCCGGTTTAATGATTTCTTTAAAGAATCGTTCAATCCGGCTGTTTTAAAAGATGATGGAGGCGATCTGAAAATTGCCCTCAAGCAATCGATGAAGAACTTATTGGATGCGTTAGGCTTTGACCTTGCCCAGGAAATGCGGGCAACGGCATTAAGGACGGAAATGTTCGTAAATAAATTACTGAATGAGAAACAAAGCAGTTTGCTTCAGCAAATGCAAAAAGTAAGAAGAACCCTTTCATTGCAGCCATATGAGCCTAATGAGAGGGAGTCCATTGAATTTACAGGAGCTTTTGCCCAATTGGATACGGGAGAATTCAAAAAGGAATTATCATTATTTAAAAATCCAAAATCTTTCTTTGAAAAAAATGAGAAAGCGAAAATGAGCGAAGGGCTTCAGAAGAGTTTGGATGAACCTGCCCTTATATATGTTAAAGAACAGGGTGAGCGGATTTTCGAAATGTATACTGAAGTCCTCGATCAAGAGTTACTCGCGATTCAAAAAGAGTTTAAAACGGAAATATCGGATATCTTTGCAGGCTTACGTGCAGCATTGGAGGAAACGGTCGATTTACCGTATTATGAAAATGCTGTAGCTGAATTGGCAAAAATGCATTCGAAATAGAAACGAGGTTCATTCATGAAAGAAAACCTTATTTCAAGATTGAGATACCTGGAAAAGAAAGAGGATATGACCATTTTGATGGCTGCTGTTACTGGCAGCCATTCTTTTGGTTTAGCATCCGGCCAATCTGATTATGATGTTCGATTTATATATGTTCATAATGATAAGCGATCATACCTCAGCTTAAGTCAGCCAGTTGAAGTCATTCAAATGAAAGAAGGCCAATTTGACATGGAAGGCTGGGATCTATTTAAAACATCACGTCTTACCTTAAAGAGTAATCCTGCTTTATTTGAATTATTTCAGTCGCAAATCAAGTTGATTATGCATCCGGATTATTATAGGAAGATGAATGGTTTGATAGCGGATTGCTATTCCAAAAAGGCACTGGGGCACCATTATTATCGGATGATGAGCGACAATCTTCAACAATTGACAAAAACAAAAGAATCCAAAAGAAAAGAACTAAAAATATGGGTACAAGTATGCCGTTCATATTTAATCTTGGAATATATCATCCAACGGGGTTCACTGCCACCTTTATCGGTATGGGAATTACTTGATTTGGTTTCAATTGATCAAGAATTGAAAACCGGGATGACCCGGATATTCAAGGCAAAACAAATGGAAGAATGTATAAGCAACAATGAAAGTGAAAAGAATCATTTGCTATTGGAAGGGAAATCACTTTCCTTAAAGAATGAGATAACTGGGCTACATCAAGGGAAGAGCATGGAAACGGAGCTTAATGAATTAATTTGGGCCATTTTGAAGTAGGGGGTTATACAGATGAGTTTAATAATCGAAAAAGAAGAGCTGTTGCCGTTGTTGAATTCCAATGATATCAGAATTTGTGACTGCCGCTTTCAGCTAGGCACTCCTGATGCAGGGTATAAGGCATACAAAAAAGACCATATTTCAGGCGCTGTTTATTTCGATCTAGAAAAGGACTTATCGGGTCAGGTTAAAAAACATGGAGGAAGACATCCTCTTCCTGACCTGGAAACCATTAAAGGTAAACTGGAATCAGATGGAATCACCAATGATACGGTACTCATTGCTTATGATGGCGGAGAAGGTTCTTTTGCTTCCAGGTTTGCTTGGCTGCTGAGCTACCTTGGACATAGGAAAGTTTTTGTTCTTAACGGGGGATATCGCGCCTGGAGGGATGCGGGCTATCCCATTGACTCGAATCAAACGAATTATGTGCCAGCTGAATATCATATCGATTTAAATGAGTCCGTTTTTGCTTCTTTCCAAACAGTAAAGAATTACACAATGAATAGGCCAGACGATGTCATTTTAATCGATTCAAGGGAATCTAAACGCTACGAGGGAATTGAGGAGCCGATTGATAAAAAAGCCGGCCATATACCTGGTGCCGTAAATAAGGTGTGGACGAACGTTCTGGAAAATGGCTATTTTAAAAAGAAGGAAGATCTTCAGTCGAATTTCACAGGCATCGGTAATGATAATGAAATCATTGTATACTGCGGTTCAGGTGTAACCGCATCACCAAATTATATCGCCCTGAAAGAAGCGGGTTTTAAAGATGTGAAGATTTATATTGGCAGTTTCAGTGACTGGATCTCCTATGATGATAATCCAATTGAATAATATTTTTTCCAATTAAACGATCCTTAAAAAAGGGGACGGTTATGTTAAAATGGAAGTACATCATGATAGAGGTGATAATGTGTTAATGAAAGAAAACGAGCAGCACCCTTCCTTTATGCTTGTCGATGGGATGGCGCTTTTATTTAGAGCTTTTTATGCAACGGCTGTTACTGGTCAATTCATGATTAACTCGAAAGGCATACCAACCAATGCCGTTCAAGGTTTTTTGAAGCATATGCTGACGGCGGTGAATCACTTTTCACCCAGTCATGTAGCGGTTTGTTGGGATATGGGCAGCAAGACCTTCAGAAATGAATTATTTGATGGATACAAGGCTAATCGATCAGAAGCTCCAGTCGAAATGATTCCTCAATTCGACCTGGCGAAAAAAGCGGTTGAAGCATTTGATATCCCTAACATAGGGCTCTCTGGATATGAGGCGGATGACTGTATCGGGACAATTGCCAAGGCATCTGCCCAAAATAGCCGGGTGGGTATATTGACTGGCGATCAAGATATGCTGCAGTTAATAGATGAAAACATTTCCGTACTTTTGTTAAAAAAAGGGTATGGTAACTATGAGGTGCATAATCCCGATAGCTTTTTTGAATGGAAAGGGATTACACCAAGACAAATGATCGATTTAAAAGCTTTAATGGGTGATACAGCTGATAACTATCCCGGAGTTAAAGGAATAGGGGAAAAGACAGCGTTGAAATTATTGATCCAGTATCAAAATATCGAAGGGATTCTTGAAAATGTTGCTTCATTGACGAATGGGCAGCGGGCTAAAATTGAATCCGCCGTCGATATGCTTCATTTATCCAGAAAGCTAGCAGAAATAAAATGTGATGTACCAATTTCATGTTCTTTGGACGATGCGGTCTATCAGTATGATCGCGAGAAGGTAAAAAATCTGGCTAATGATCATGAATTCAGGGCTTTACTGCGAATGATTTAATCAAACAAGCGGAGCTTCCCAATGGGAGCTCCGTTATTTTGTATGGTGATTTTTTTGTCGAAAAATGGATAGTCAAAATCTTTGATATACGGTAAGATGAAAATAAGGTATGAAGTATGGAGTGGATGCAGAATTGGCGAAGTCAACTGAAGAGTATGTTAGTTTTTTAGAGGGTAAGGGATTCACTTTTGGTAATGACGCTATTGGTTTTATTTATTTTGGTAAGCGCTACACGGATGCAAGTGATATTTTAGTCAATGCAGCAATAGAATTGACATTGAAGGTACAAAAGAATTTTGATGGCAGTTTTTATATTTCCTTTTTGGAAAACTTAAAACAAAATGGCATTGAAACGCGTAGTGCAGCAGTATCGTTTGCAAAAGAACAGGGGCTGCTTAAATAAATCGGACTTCGTAACTGGGAGTCCGATTTATTTAATTGGGCTTTTCAAGAAAACTCCTGTGTCACCGATTTCTTTTTCTTAACAGGCAGTTCAGCGAAAATCATTCCCAAGAAAATGAATGCGCAGCCGATGATGGAGGCGGTACTCAATTTTTCCCCTATCAATATGTATGAGGATAACGCAGCAAAAACCGGTTCCATAGAAAAGATCAGCGCCACTCTTGTAGGTGTCGTATAAGCTTGGAAGAAGGTTTGTGCGAAAAAGGCGAACGCCGTGGCAAGGGCTGCAGTAACCAATAAAGCAGTCCATACATCCTTCTGTAACATGACCTCTGAGCTGAAGATGACGGAATGATTCTCGTTGAAAATGAAGGCTGAAACAAATGATAATAAAGATACGGTCGAAACCTGAATAAGCGTCAACGGTAAAGCGGGTAGGGTCTTGGCATATCTAGCGGTAGTAATGATCTGCATGGCAAAACTGATTGCGCATAAAAATACCAGTAAATCACCGATATTCAAATTGGAGCGGTCAGCGAAAGTCATTAAATAAAGCCCAATGGTTGCCGCTGCGACACCGATCAATGTATTGCGGGAAAGCCGATGTTTTAAAAGCAGCAAGGAAAAAACCGGTACCATGACGACACTTAATCCTGTTATGAAGCCTGTCTTCGCAGGAGTCGTATAATTCAATCCGATCGTTTGAAGCCCATATCCCAGAAAAAGCCAAACCCCAATATGAAACCCGGCTATAATGAGGCCCTTATTCCAAGTTTTCCCCTTTTTGTGTAAAGTCGATATATATGGAATGAGCAAGAAAACGAAGGCCATGAAGAAACGGACGGCATTAAACGTGAATGGGTCAAGAAATGACAGGGCGTTTTGAACCATAACAAAAGTCACGCCCCAGATGAATACAACGAATAATAACGAAAAATCAGCTGTCTTGTTCATGAATTTCCTCAGCCTTATTCATGCGAATGGCCCGTCTCGCCAATTCATCCGCGGACTTGTTTTCAAGGTTTGGAATCCATTTCATGAAAAATAATTCAAGTTCGTCGGAAAGCTTTAGCGCCCGTTCCAGCAATATCGCATACTTATTTTTTGCAAATCTTTTTTCAATGGCCTGGTTGATGGCTTGGGAGTCAGTACGGAAAGAAACGACTTGATACTTATTGGCTACACAAATTTCCAATGCTTTGATTAAAGCATGGTATTCCGCTTCATGGTTTTCCATATTTCCAAGCGGAAATGAATGCCTCTCGACCACACCGTTATTATTTATGAAAACACCTGCGCCGCTCGGCCCGGGATTGCCCGCACTGGCACCATCAATATACACTTCGATCAATATATGCTCCTCCTCGAGTTTAACTGTCAATATGCCTTTATAAAAAATGTTTCATATAAAATAAGATTGAAACATGAGAATTTCAGGCTGATATGGGAACTATAATTAAAAAGAGTGATTCAAATGCTTACAATATATTATAAAGGGTATGACGAAAAAAAGGTATGAAAATTGTAAGCTGTTCTGCATGAATGGTGAATGGATAAGGAGCTGGAAATCTTTGAAGGTAATTATGCAATGGACATATCATGCTTCAAAAAAACCATCTGCCGATTTCGTTTCAGATTGGCTTGATGCCGGGACTGCACTGGTCATTACGGAGGATCTTGAAAAGGCAGGAAGGCTGAAAGAAGTGGAATTCAAGGATGAATTCGATACAACATGGACGAAGAAAGAGCTAAAGAAACTCCTGACGGAAGTTGAGGAAGAGCCGCAGGATGTGACGGTTTTTTTTGATGGCGGTTTTCAAAAAGATGAAAGGGTGGCAGGACTCGGTGTAGCTATTTACTTTCGACAAGGTAAGAAGTTCTGGCGGTTACGCACCAACGTGAAATTGGACCAATTCGAATCCAATAATGAAGCGGAATATGCGGCATTTCATGAAGCGGTCAGTCAGATGGAAGAACTTGGGGTGCATCATCAAAGCTGTGTCTTTAAAGGGGATTCTCTCGTTGTCTTAAATCAACTTTCCGGTGAATGGCCCTGTATGGAAGAAAACTTAAATAAATGGCTGGACCGCATTGAATCGAAACTGGATAAATTAAAGATCATTCCGGTCTGCAAACCAATTTCTCGGAAGGAAAACCAGGAAGCTGATCGCCTGGCAACACTTGCACTGCAGGGAAAAGCTATTTTCAGCAAAATAGAGATTGTTGAATCAAAGGAGCCATAACAACAATGAACAGGAAAAAAATATATGAAGAAGTGGAAGATGTTCTTGCTTCATTTTGCCAGGATTGTTTTTTACGAAAGCATTTTCGAAAAGAGAAGGGGCGTACGTATGCCCATCAGTTTTGTATTTCAGAATGTACGGTTGGTGAAAAATTAAAACGCCTAGGCAATGAACTTAGTGACCGAACTTAAGTGCCAAAAAATTGTTTTCATTAAGACACAATGTCAGATATGGTATTATAGGTAAAAAATAGAGAAAAGTGTGAGAGCGATGAAAAATAGAAGAGGGAAGCTGATTAATAAAGCGAATCCGCCTCTTACCATACCTGAAATTGATTTCAAAATGGAAGAATTGAAAAAAGGTGAATCTAATCTAACTGAAGATCATGTACAACCTAAAGTAAAGATTCATGAAAGAATCAATAAAGCTTCTATTCAAATCAAAAACATCTTTCAAGATATACGTAATGAAGGAAAAATACAGCTTGAAAATGTTGAAGAGATTAAAGCGGAGGTAGCACCTGTCATTGCACAAGCTGCAAAGAATCCTGATGTTTATTACCTTTTCGAAGAGCTGCAAGCAAATAACGAGTACACGTATAAGCATAATATCGGTGTCGGAATCATTGCCACTTATCTAGGGATGAAGCTTGGATTATCGAAAGAAAACCTTTCAGCACTGACACTGGCAGCCACACTGCATGACGTGGGTAAAACAAGGATTCCGGATAGTATATTGGAAAAGCCGGGTAAACTGACTGCGGCAGAATATGAAGAAATGAAACGCCATGCCATTTATGGTTATGAATTACTTAAAAGTATCCCAGGAATCCCACCATCGATTGCATTAACAGCCCTTCAGCACCATGAACGGGAAGATGGGAAAGGCTATCCACATGGTCTGATGGGGAATGATATCCATCATCATTCGAAAATCGTCGCAATAGCCGATGTATTCCATGCGATGTCTTCAAATCGTGTATATCATCAGGCCATGCCGTTTTATAAGGTGATTGAGCAAATGAACAGCGATAAGTTCGGTAAATTCAATCCAGAGATACTGCTGGAGTTTGTAAACCGATTAATGTCCACTTTAGTCGGAAAAGAAGTCACGCTTACCAATGGGCGAAACGGGACGATCATCATGATCAATCCATACGATCCCCTTAAAGTCCTATTGAAAACGGGTTCAGGGATCATGGATTTGCGAATGGAAAAGGAATGGCAGATTGAACGAATCATCGGTTAATGAAAAAGAGCCCGATTATAAAAAATCGGGCTTTTCGTCATGCTGCTTAACTGAATCGAAATAAGTTTTGAGCATCACTTTATTTTCGCTGAAGTCTGCAATCGTATATTGATCAAGGACCTTTAAAAAAGCATCCAAGGCATTATTAAGGACAAATTTCAATGAACAAACGGGAGAAATCACACAGTTATCGTGATCTTTAAAACATTCCACTAAATAAAAATCTTCTTCAGTTCTCCGTACCAGTTCCCCTACATTTATTTCGGCGGGTGATTTTGCAAGCCGGAAACCGCCATTTCTTCCACGTATCGTCTCAATATAGCCTAATTTACCTAGATTATGAACAATCTTCATCAAGTGATTTTTAGACAGTTGATAAACTTCAGATATCTCTTTAATATTTGACAATTTGCTTTGGTCGTGGGAAGCCAGGTAAATCAACACTCTTAGTGAGTAATCGGAATAACTCGTCAACCTCATGTTTATCGCCTCACATTCTATCCCCATTAGACTATATCATAAATGTGAACATTTTATAAACATGAAAACTTATTATATAAAAAGATGTATAAAAAATATTGCTTTTAATGCATTTAAGTTCTAATATAAACATGTATTTAAAATACTTGTTTATGAAGAGGGGTTTACCTATGCTATCCCAGAAAACTATCGATGTTATCAAATCAACCGTACCCGTATTAGAAGTGCATGGTGCAACTATCACAACTGTATTCTATAAAAATCTTTTCGAAGCACATCCTGAATTGTTAAATGTCTTTAATCACGCCAATCAAAAAAAGGGGCGTCAGCAAACTGCACTTGCCAACACGGTTTTGGCAGCGGCTAAACATATAGATCAACTTGAAACAATCTTACCTGCCGTGAAGCAAATAGCACAAAAACACAGAAGTCTTGCTGTTAAAGCTGAGCATTATCCTATTGTTGGAGAATATCTATTAGGAGCAATCAAGGAAGTGTTACAAGATTCGGCTACAGAAGAGATCCTCCAAGCTTGGGGAGAGGCCTATGGAGTCATTGCCGATGTTTTCATTAGCATTGAAAAGGAAATGTACGATCAAGCTTCCAATCAGGTCGGCGGATGGTCTGATTTCAAACGATTCACAGTGGTGGAAAAAGTACGGGAAAGTGACGTAATCACTTCCTTTTATTTAAAGCCATCAAATGGTGACAAGGTTCCAGCATTTCTTCCTGGACAATATATTACCGTTCGTATCGAGATACCGGGTGAACGCTATTTATTCAACCGTCAGTATAGTTTGTCTGATGTTCCGGGAAAAGATCACTTCCGGATTTCCGTTAAAAAAGAAAAGCCTGGAACCTCTCCTGATGGAAGGGTCTCTAACTACTTGCATGAATCCATTCAGATGGGTGACAGTATAGAAGTAACGGCTCCTGCAGGTGATTTCACCATTGATTTGGGAAAACGAACTCCGGCAGTATTCTTGAGCGGAGGCGTTGGCATAACGCCTTTCATGAGTATGGTTCATGCAGTAGCTGAACAAACACCTGAGCGTGATGTCCAATTCATTCACGCATCCGATAAAGGCACTTTACAGCCGTTCAGAACGGAACTGACAGAACTAACGCACAAGCTTGCCAGTTATCATTTATCCTTTGTCTTTAAAAATCCAAGTGAGGATGATAAGAACCTGCCGAATTTTGCAAAGCAAGGGTATGTTGATAAGGAATTATTGAGCAGTATTGTTAAACCTGAGGCTGATTATTATGTGTGCGGCCCTGTGCCTTTCATGAAGGCCGTCATCACTTACCTGAAAGAGCTTGGGGTAGATACGGATAAAATCCACTATGAATTCTTCGGCCCAGCCATGGCGCTATAAGGTTCATTCATCGAAGGAATGTTATTGACATCAAGAAGATAATTTTGCATACTATATTAAAACAATGAACGTTGAGAGAAGATTAGTATGCGAGAATCACTGTGACAGAGAGCGGCGTCAATTGCTGGAAGGCCCGCGACAGGAATGCGCAGAACCTGCTTCTTGAGTCCTATGCAAAACATAGGCGCAAATCCTGGCGTTATCAGGCAAAGTGGAATGCATGAATTTGCATTCAATGAAGGTGGTACCACGGAGAGCAGCCCTTTTCGTCCTTATTTCGAGGATGAAAAGGGCTTTTTTTCATGTCTTAGATATTTATTGGAGGAAGTAATCGATGGAAAAGAAACGCATCGTTGTAAAGATAGGAAGTAGTTCTTTGACCAACACACAAGGTGAAATCGACCAGAATAAATTTTCCGATCATATCCAGGCAGTGGCAGCTTTAAGGAAAGCCGGACATGAAGTTGTCCTTGTTTCATCAGGTGCTGTAGCAACAGGTTTTCGCAAGCTTGGCTACCCGACGAGACCTGTCACTCTCAAAGGAAAACAAGCTGCTGCAGCTGTAGGTCAAAGCCTATTGATTCAATCGTATATGGAACAATTGGGGTATTTTGGAATCGTTCCGGCGCAGATTTTATTAACAAGGAAAGATTTCTCGAAAAAAGATAGATATAAAAATGCATATGCCACATTGATGGAATTGCTTGAACGCGGCATCCTTCCGATCATAAATGAAAATGATACAGTATCGGTCGAGGAGTTGACTTTTGGTGATAATGATATGCTATCCGCCTTAGTAAGCGGCCTGGTCCACGCGTCCAACTTGATCATATTAACGGACATTAATGGGCTTTATGATTCCAATCCACAGACAAATCCAGGGGCTAAACGATTTGATAAGCTATCCGAAATAACGGATGATTTATTGCAAATGGCAGAAGGTGCAGGTTCCAATGTCGGAACCGGTGGGATGAAATCGAAGCTGATTGCAGCGCAAACTGCATTGTCTCTAGGGGTGAAAGTATTCATCGGTTCTGGTTTGGGGAGTGATAAACTTCTAACAATCCTTGAAGGCAATGGTGATGGCACGTATATTGGGAATGATCTCTTGACGACGGTAACGAAAAACAAACAATGGATATCACTTCATTCAAAAGTATCAGGGAAAATTTTCGTTGATGAAGGTGCCGAAAGGGCCTTAGTTTCAAATGGCAGCAGTCTGCTGCCAGCTGGAATTTATGAAATTAAAGGAGTCTTCAATAAGGGTGATGTTGTCGAAGTCTTTGGTGCAAATGGGTTATTAGGGCGGGGTGAGGTCCTTTATTCCGACGAAGAATTAAAACAGGCGATGGGAAAGAGGACATCCGAGCTTATAATCACTTCCATAGAAGTTATCCATCGCGATAAATGGGTGAAAGCATAAAAAATCAATTTCAAGAAAAAAGGGGGAATTAGAAATGAGTGAAGTGACGGCGAAAGGAAAAGCAGCCCAAAAAGCCAGTTATCAGCTAATCGGTTTGAGTACGGAAAAGAAGAATGAGGCACTTGGAAAAATTGCTAAACAACTTATTATCGATAAAGATTTTTTGATAAAGGAAAACCAAAAGGATCTGGAAGATGGCAGGAAAAAAGGTCTCAGCGAGTCTATATTAGATCGAATTATGTTGAATGTTAACCGTATTGATGACATGGCAGCGGCCATTATGCTTTTAATCGATTTAAATGATCCGATTGGGGAACGATTGGAGACGATTGAAAAAGAGAATGGTTTATTGATTAAAAAGCAACGGGTACCGATCGGGGTAATCGGAATGATTTATGAAGCAAGGCCTAACGTGACCATCGATGCAGCTACATTATCCTTGAAAACGGGGAATGCTGTCATCTTAAGAGGCAGCTCGTCAGCCAAATACTCCAATATGGCACTAGTCTCTTCCATTCATAAAGCATTGGAGAATACGGAAATCCCTGTAGAAGCTGTTCAGTTGATCGAGGATACAAGTCGTGAAACCGCTAAGGAACTTTTTCATCTTAATGAGTATTTAGATGTTTTGATTCCCCGCGGCGGAAAGAATTTAATTGAAACGGTCATTAAGGAGTCCACTGTTCCTGTCCTTGAAACAGGTGCAGGCAATTGCCATATCTTCATCGATCAGACCGCAGATATCACGATGGTCGAGAAAATTGTCTTAAACGGAAAAACTCAGCGCCCATCCGTATGCAATGCTATTGAGGGGCTTCTAATCCATGAAGAATGGTTTAAAGAAAATGGAGTGCGTATTCTGGAACTCCTGGACGAAAAGGGTATTGAATTATATGGAGATGAAGCGGTTTGCAGCTCCTTTCCGAGAGCGAAAACGGCTACGGAGGAAGATTGGTCAACTGAGTACCTGGCTTTAAAACTAAGCGTGAAAACTGTAAAAGGTGTATCCGATGCCATTGATCACATAAACCGATACGGTTCCAAGCATTCTGAAGCAATCCTAACGAGGGATGAACAAAATGCTTACGCATTTTTGAATAAAGTAGATGCCGCAGCAGTTTATCACAATGCTTCCACCCGTTTTACCGACGGCTTTGAATTCGGTTATGGCGCAGAAATCGGCATTTCCACACAAAAGCTGCATGCACGTGGACCAATGGGGTTACCGGCCTTAACATCAAGCAAGTACTTCATATACGGCCAGGGGCAAATCCGGGAATGAAATTCATTTCTTTCATGGAAGGTTATTAAACCTCAATTAAGGGTATTGTACAATACATTACTTTTAAAGGAGCAGATACCATGGACAAGAGGTTTATAGCAATATATGATAATGAAAATGAAGCGACTTCAGCAGTCAAAAATTTAAAGGAACAAGGATATACATCCGATCAAATATCAGTAGTGGCAAAAAACATCGATAAATTACCAACTGAAGCCGAGGAAGTCAGCCCGGCAAAAACTGATGGATTAGTAGCTGGGGCAGCAGCCGGCGGAGCTGTCGGGTTGACAGGCCTGCTTATTGGAATGAGTGCATTAGCCGTACCAGGAATTGGTCCGATATTGGCAGCGGGTCCGATTTTCACCACATTTGGCGGAGCCGCAGCCGGGGCAGCATCGGGAGCAGGCGGATTGAGGAAGCCATTATTGGATCTTGGGCTGGAGGAAGCCGAAGTCGATCAATATATGGAGGATATTAAAGCAGGGAAAATCCTTGTCATAGCCGATCCTTTTTAAGTTCGCAAGTAAAACCACCTTGAATGAACAGACTTATGATGTTTGAGAACTAAACTCCATAAAAACTCAAAATTAAACAGCTCTTATTTATTTAAAAACCCCGTTCAGAATTCTTGAACGGGGTTAATCTTTTTGTAGGCTAATTTTATTGTCACTAACGATAAAATCAAAAGGAATTCCACATTGGTATGAAGAATAAAGGAATATAGTCCTATTAGCGAGAAAGGGAGGGGGATTATGGTGAAAAAGCAGAAGCCGATGCCACTTTAAGAAATTATAGATATTTTATATATGATGATTTTCCCCTTGAGAATCATTATACTGATTATAATGTTAAAAAGCGTTTTCCAGTGATGAAAAGCAAGTTTTATTGAGAAGAATTGAATGACCATTCTTATTGTGATATTTAATACCAATCGAAATCCTTGTGATGAAAAAACCCACGATAACAGGGTTTTTTATTTTTAAAAGTGAAAGATGGAATATCTTGATAAAATGGGGAATTAATCTCATGCGTACTTAAGGCATTAACTTTTCATATTCTGGCTTTGAAAAACTTTACGGCATTCTTAGCTAACTCGAACTATCAAGACCTTGTATGACCAGGGCTTTGAGCTTTATCCAATAAAGCAAAATGATTTTAGGTTGGAGGTGGGTGTTTTGATAAAAATAAAACTCGTTGTTCCTCGAAAAGGGTATATTACGGACGCCTTTGAAAGATTTGAGGAATTCAACAAGTTGGAAGCATCGGAAAACAATGATAACGGATCGGTGAAGTTTGTATTAGAGGAGGTAGTTGAGGATGCCGATAAGATTGGAAAGCTGAAGCTTGATGCTGATGTAATCATCTCAAGGGGGTTAATCACGAAACTTTTAAAAGAAAGCAATGAATTCATTCCAATCGTTGATATACCAGTGCAGGGTATCGATCTCATTCGTTCCCTGTATGATTGCAAGGCTCGTTTTGGCAGTAAAAAAGTGGCTGTCATAGGTGCGTTAAATATGATTTATGGTGTTGAAAACCTTTCGGATATCGTTGATTTGCCAATTCAATCCTATATATTAAATGATATCGAGTCCTCAGTCAGTTTAGTGGATTTAGCAGCCAGAGATGGCTGTGAGGTTGTGTTAAGTGGTTTAAGTACATGTAAATATGCCGAAGAAATAGGGTTGGGAGCCATTCTGGTTGATACTGGAAAGGAATCATTTCGGCAGGCGTTGATTGAGGCGAAACGAGTAGCTCTTGTCAGCAGAAGGGAACAGGAGAAGACCAAGCGTTACCAAACGATTCTTAATTATGCCTATGAAGGGGTTATTGCTATAGATTTAAAGGGACAAATATCCGTATTTAATACGGCGGCTCAGGAGATTTTGTCCATTGCCAAGGGGAGCTTAATTGGAAATTCCATATACGATATAATAAAGCCCGGGAAATTTCGTAATATGCTTTTAAGCGATGATGAATACGAAAAAGATACGGTTGCTTACCAATCCATTCAATTATCGGTAAAAAAAGTCGGGATATTTTTAAAAGGTAAAAAAGTGGGGGATATGGTCGCCTTTCAAGATGTTACCCGCATTCAGGAGATGGAAGGGAAGTTCTTTAGAAAGCTTCATTCACGCGGACATGTGGCGAAGTACACATTTGATGATATATTGTATCGGAGTTCGGAAATCAAGAGGACGATTGAAACGGCTCAACGTTATAGTGAAGTAGATTCAAACATTCTTATAATTGGAGAAACTGGAACGGGCAAGGAAATATTCGCCCAAAGCATACATAATCATAGCAACCGTAAAAATAACCCGTTTGTAGCCATTAATTGCGCAGCCCTTCCCGAAAATCTATTGGAAAGTGAGCTTTTCGGATATGCAGAAGGAGCTTTCACGGGAGCCATGAAAGGCGGAAAGCAAGGATTTTTTGAACTGGCCCATAGAGGTACGATTTTTTTAGATGAAATCGGAGAAATCTCCCCAAAAATGCAAAGCCGGCTGCTACGTGTCCTGCAGGAGCGGGAAATCATGCGCATCGGTGATGATAAAGTAATTCCGGTTGATGTGAGAATTGTGTCGGCAACGAACAAAGACCTCATGCAAATGGTAAAAAGTAATGACTTTCGGGAGGATCTGTATTATCGCTTGAGTGTGCTGGACCTTGTATTGCCTCCGCTTCGGGAACGCAGAGAAGATATTCCGTTATTGGTGAATGCCTTTATTCGGAAAGGTCATTCGGAACAAAAACAAATCAAGATCACGGATAGTGCCATGAAAAAGCTAAGTGAAGGGAATTGGGAGGGGAATATTCGCCAATTGCAAAATTTTTGTGAGCGATTATGTGCTCTTTATAAGAACAAATTAATTGATGTGTACGATATCGAAATGTATTTTCCGAATAGAGTTAAAAAGAAAATACCGCTGTCGCAACAAGACGGAGAGAGCGATATGTCACCCGGAATACATTTATCCGAGCGTGAAAGAATTGTTCAAACGTTAACGAAGGTTAATTTTAATAAAGGAAAAGCCGCCTTTGAGTTAGGCATGAGTCGCACGACATTATGGAGAAAGATGAAAAGCTTGAAGATTGAAATAAATTGAAACGTATTGAAACAAATTAATTCATTATGAAACAAATTGTTTACTTTATTTATCTCTTAATTTGAGGACTAATTGGCTTCTTTCTTGAATAAACGGATGTTTTTTTATGTTGGCACAATAATTGTATATAAACAATGTAGTAGGAAAGGTTTTTCCTTCAAGGTTAACATGAAAGGTTGGTGGGAATGTGAGTCATTTAGTGTATATTCCTCAAGATATTGAGAAAGAGGGGAAAAGTTATTTAGTAGAAAAAGGCTTTAAGATTAAAGTAGGGTCTGATTTGTCGCAAGAAATTCTTATGGAAGAAATCAAGGGTTGTGATGCAGTATTAACGAGATCAACGGCTGTAATAAATAGAGAAGTTATTACAGCAGCTGAAAACCTCAAAGTAATAGCTAAGTATGGAGTGGGCTTGGACAATATCGATATCGAAGCCGCTACAGAGCGTGGCATATATGTAACAAATACCCCAGAGGCGAATGCGAATTCTGTAGCTGAACATGTAATGGCATTAATTTTATCATTGTCCAAAAACTTAAGCTTGGCTGATAAAGAGCTGCGCAGCGGGAATTTTGCTATCCGTAATCAACTTTTTGGCATGGACTTGGAAGGCAAGACTTTGGGTATTATCGGACTAGGGAGAATCGGTAGAATACTGGCAAAAAAGGCTTCCGAAGGCTTCGATATGAAAGTGATTGGCTACGACCCTTATGTTACAGCCAGCCCGAATTCAGAGCTGGAGATAGCAACAGATTTAGAACGGGTATTCAGAAACTCTGATGTTATTAGTCTACATCTGCCGTTAACGAAAACAACAAAAGGAATAATAGGAAGCCGTGAGTTTTCCTGGATGAAACCTTCCTCCTTTTTTGTAAACGCTTCCAGGGGCGGAGTGGTGAAGGAAATTGATTTAGTAAACGCTTTGCAAGCAGGCGAGATTGCCGGAGCTGGAATAGACGTATTTGAAGTTGAACCTCCTGATAAATGGAATCCCCTTTTTAAATTGGATAATGTGATTGTCAGTCCTCATAATGCGGCATTGACGAAGGAAGGTTCCGTACGCATGGCTGTACATGCAGCAATGCAGGTGGAACAAGTTCTTACTGGCGTAAAACCGAACTGGGCTGTAAATGAGCCCTTAACTAAAGGGGTGTCAATGTAATAATACAGTGATAATTATCTGTTTTTTCTGATAAATAGGGTTTGGAAGATTCGAGTTTAGCATTTGTTGATAAGGATGATTATGCCAATTTATCAAGTAATCATCATTTTTTCGTTATTTATTGGTTTTTCTGCGATTCTCCAAGTTCCGAATTTACAGGGAGCGGAAGCAGACTTAGCTTTATTTAAAATGGCGAAGATGTCATTTGATCCCTGGTTTGTCGGAGTTATTGGAGCATCAGGGGCGATGGCCGCCCTTATACCCAGTTCACTCGTGTTGACGGCTACGGCCACGATCCTTTCAAAAAATGTATATAAGGTGTGGAAGCCGAATACAACAGATGAGCAGCTTCAAAGACTGAGCAGGATGTTAGTACCTGTCATTTCTATAGTGACTCTATATTTTACGTTCAATGGCGGGGAGTCGATTTTTACGTTATATCTTATGGCATATAGCTTCATGGCACAGTTGTTTCCAGCACTATTTTTCAGTCTGTGGAAAAAGAATCCGATTACCGTTCAAGGAGCTTTTGCCGGAATGATCGTTGGAATCCTAATTGTCATATACTCGACTACTTCAGGTACGACGCTTGCTACTTTATTTCCATCTCTACCGCAAGGAATACAAGATCTTGATGTGGGGTTAGCTGTATTATTCATCAACATTGCAGTAACTTTGGGAGTGAGTGCCGTTACTGGAAAAACTTCAATTCGGATGGAAGAGAAAAAACAAGTTTCCGGTATGGAAAAACTTATTAAATGATAGTGGGAATGAGTTCAATATTAATATAATCATAAATTACGAGAACAAAAACACGTACTTGAAAGCGGGAGGCTTGATTATGAAAGTCAGTGGAGGAAGAGCAGTCGTAGAAGTAATGGCTATAGAAGGGGTGAAAAAAGCTTTTTGTGTACCAGGTGAAAGTTATCTTAGTGTAATGGATGCACTATATCAACATCCTGAAATAGAACTTATTTCCGCCAGGCATGAAGGCGGTGCCTCTTTTATGGCGGAAGGTTATGCCAAGGCTTCAGGGGAGGTAGGAGTTTGTATGGCAACGCGTGGAGTGGGGGCTACAAACTTAGCTATCGGCATTCATACTGCTGCTCAAGATTCAACCCCTTTGGTTGCGCTTATTGGCCAAGTCGAACGCCCTTTTAAAGAGAAGGAAGCATTTCAGGAAGTGAATTTGACGGGTTTTTTCAGTCATTTATGTAAATGGACGGTAGAGATCGATCGTGTGGAAAGAATCCCGGAATTATTGCAGCGGGCTTTCCATATTGCGCGATCGGGTCGGCCGGGCCCTGTATTAGTGGCTTTACCGCATGACATGTTAGAAGATGAGGCAGAGTTGAACATTAATCCATCTTATCGCCCGCGTCCTCCTCAACCACATATGGAAGATGTGAAGCGGGCGATGGATACGATACGAAACGCGGAGCGCCCCGTATTGATTGCAGGCGGAGGTGTGATTCACGCTAAGGCCAACAGGCTGCTTGTACAATTTGTAGAGACAATGAAACTTCCTGTCGTTACAGCTTTCCGTCGATTTGACGCGTTTCCGAACTCACACCCTTGCTATGCAGGATGGCTTGGGTTTGGGACACCTCAATATTTACTTGATGCAATCCGTGACGCAGATGTAGTTTTGGGATTAGGGACACGATTCTCTCAAGTAGGAACCCAAGATTACACCTTGCTTTCTAAAAATACTAAACTGATCCATGTGGATATTTGTCCGGAAATTTTTGGTAAAGTGTATGCTCCTTCCCTTGCCATTGAAGCAGACGCCAAGAGCTTCTTGGAACAAGCAATGCTAACGCCAGAATCAGAATCTTTTATTTCAAGCGAGGATCATTTGAAGGAATTGCACGATAAATATATGGAATTTTCTGAACTCAAGGCCGACTATACAGAAGATTTCGTGGATATGGACGGATTGATGCATGATCTTGCCGTCGGTCTGCCGAAGGATACCATCATTACAAATGATGCAGGAAACTTTTTTGGATGGCTATCCAGATATTATCGTTTTGAACAAGAAAACACATACGTGGGGCCAACGTCGGGTGCGATGGGATATGGACTGCCTGCTGCTATTGGGGCAAAGCTGGCGCAGCCTCACAAACATGTTGTTTCTATTTCAGGAGACGGCGGCTTTATGATGACTCTCCAAGAGATTGAAACCGCTGTACGGTATAAAATTCCGACTATATCAATTGTTGTGAACAACAATATTTACGGAACAATTCGTGTACATCAAGAAAGGCATTTTCCAAATCGGGTCGTTGGAACTGACTTGTCTAATCCTGATTTTGCTGAATTGGCGCGTTTATTTGGAGCACATGGTGAAAAGGTTGAAAAAAATAGTGATTTTGCGCCAGCGTTGCAAAGGGCGATTGCTTCAGGGCTGCCTGCTGTAATCGAAGTTGCAGTCAATCCAAAGATTCAATCTGTAGGCCAAGACAAGAAGGAAGTCCACGAAAAGCTAATGTCGAACAATTAACATTGGAAGTTAGCAGGAACCAATAAAAAGAAGATATTTAGGGAGGTTTCATAGTTGTTAAAACCATATTTAGTTGTGGAATGGAATGATACGGAAACAGATGCTAAAGGCTGGCTGGTCGTCCATAACTTTGTCAAAGGTTACACAGGCGGCGGTACTAGAATGCACCCAACGGTTACAAGAGAAGAGGTCGAGAGGTTGGCCGAGGCTATGGCTTATAAGTATGTAGCCTGTGAGTCTGAGACGACTGGCGGTTGTAAAGCGGGCATTGCCTATGATTATAAAGCGCCAGACGCATATGCAGTGTTAAGAAGATTTCTGATTGCGATGATGCCTTATATAGATATAGGGGTATCGTTAGGAAGTGATTTAGGTACCAAGTATGAAGATGTGCTCAAAATATTTAATGAATTTGGCATTGATATCCCATTAACGAAATCAATGAAGCAGAATCCGGATGTTCTGCAAGGGATAAAAGACTTCGATGAATTATTGACGACAAAAATCGACGGGTTGTTTTTAAACGATGTCGTAACAGGCTATGGTGTGGCTTTTTCCGCAGATGAGGCATGGAAATTTAAAAGCGGAAAAGGTGGAGCGAGAGTTGTCATTCAAGGATTCGGCTGTGTAGGGGCAAGCTGCGCATTGAAAATGTCCCAGTTAGGATACAAAGTTGTGGGAATTTCCGATGCAGCCCTTTTGGTTACGTGTGAAGAAGGATTGGATGTCCAAAAGCTTATTGATCATAAGAATATGTACGGGGAAATGGATAAGGCCTTTTTTGAACCGCATTATGATGTAAGGTCAAACACGGAATGGCTCGACATAGATTGCGACATTTTAATTCCGTCCGCATTGGAGGATGTCATCCACATATCCAATGCCAAAAGGGTAAAAGCGAGCTTGATCGTTGAGGCGGCAAACATTCCCCTTTCTTCAGAGGGAGACGAAATCATAAAACAGAGAGGAATAGATGTTGTCAATGATTTCGTTGCCAACCTTGGGGCGATAAGATTTTATGATGTGGTTATTTTCGGACTGGTTAAACCAAATCCACAAGCTGTCGTTGATGATATAGAAAAACTATGCAGGAAAAATACGTATCATTTATTTACACAAGCTAAAAAACAAAAAAAATATCAAAGAGAAGTAGCCTATGAAATATTTAAACCGACAATCAGCGACCTTCCAGAATATGCAGTGCCTTCCGAAGCGTTATCGTGGAACTCTCGTTAACTTGTGTTAATCATAAAAGTGTTTAAGCTGATTATCGATCAGAAACGGGGGGGAAATCATGCAAACAGAACATGAAAATCAGCCAAAAGAATTACAGCGTTCAATGAAGAGCAGACATTTATTCATGCTCTCCTTAGGTGGGGTAATTGGAACAGGTCTTTTCCTGGGCTCAGGATATGCCATCGGTGAAGCTGGACCCTTAGGAGCGATTGTTGCCTATTTGGTCGGTGGTTTATTAATGTACTTGGCGATGATTTGTCTCGGTGAATTATCGGTAGTGATGCCGGTATCCGGATCCTTTCAGGTTCATGCAACGAAATTTATCGGTCCCGCCACTGGATTTGTCATTGGCTGGATTTACTGGCTGAGCTGGGCTCTTTACGTAGGCCTGGAATTTGTAGCGGCCGGTTTGCTCATGACTAGATGGTTTCCCAATACACCAGTATGGATATGGTGTGTGATATTTACGGTACTTTTATTCACTATAAATGCATTAACAACGAGAAGTTTCGCTGAGACAGAGTATTGGTTCTCCGGGATTAAAGTACTTGCCGTCATTCTATTCATTATTATCGGTGCAGCAGCGATGTTTGGATTGATTCATATGGAGGATGCACAGCCTGCCCCGTTCTTTTCCAATTTTATAGGAGATGGACTATTCCCTACAGGATTCACGGGTGTGTTTATATCGATGATGACAGTTGTGTATGCTTTCCAGGGATCGGAAATCATGGGTGTTGCAGCAGGAGAGACGGAAAACCCGCAAAAAAGCATTCCTAGAGCGATTAGAAATATCGTAATACGTGTGCTGCTTTTCTATGTACTGGCAATCTTTGTTCTATCGGCCATCGTTCCTTGGAAAGAAGTTGGGGTACTGGAAAGTCCATTTGTTACCGTGTTTGAAATGGTAGGCATTCCTTATGCAGCTGACATTATGAATTTCGTAATTTTGACGGCGGTCCTCTCTGTAGGAAACACGGGTCTGTTTGCTTGTACAAGGATCCTTTTCTCCCTTTCTCAAAACGGTATGGCGCATTCTGCATTTGGAAAGCTCAATCGGCGCGGTGTACCTTTTAACGCCTTACTTGTCACCATGGTCTTTGCCTTGCTGTCCTTACTTACTAGTGTAGTAGCGGAAGAAACGTTATTCGTTGTACTACTTTCCATAAGCGGGGTTGGAGGGGTGCTTACTTGGATGGCGATTGCGTTCGCACAATACAAATTCCGTAAGCAGTATATCAGAGCAGGCGGAAAGGTTGAAAATCTGAAGTTCAGAGTACCTTTTTTCCCGTTTGCCCCGATTCTCTGCATCATTATGTGTCTAGGTATTTTCGTGTTCACCGCTTATGATCCGACACAGCGAACCTCGTTGTATTGGGGATTAGGTTTCGTCATTGCTTGCTATATCTTTTACTATTTTAGATATGCGAGAAGGAAAGTGGAGGTGCCAGCCTTAACAAATGATCAGCCCAATGATTTTGTTCAATAGGAGAATATTCTTAATGTGCCCGACAAAAGAAAACGTTAGGGTATGCAGGAGTCGTTGAAGTATCCATTTAGAAGTTACCGGTTATAAGTAATCCTATTATTTAAAAGTAGAAAAATAGAATACGGAGGAAATCGTATGCGTTACTTAAATTATATTAATGGAAAATGGAAAGAACCCACTACAGGTGAGTATAAGGAAAATCTTAGTCCTCATAATGGAAAAAAATTAGGGGAATTTCCATCAAGTGCTGCGGCTGATTTACATGATGCAGTGGCAGCAGCAAAAAATTCATTTCCTGACTGGAAAAAGCTGTCGTTTCAGCAACGGGCTTCATACTTGCAGAAAGCAGCTGATATTTTGAAAAAGAATATTCAGGAAGTAGGTCAAGATTTGATAAAGGAAGAAGGAAAAACATTCTTGGAAGGGATGGGGGAAGCCAATCGTGCTGCCAGCATACTTGAATATTATGCTGCTGAAGCCCGACAGCCAATCGGGGAAGTAATTCCTTCAGCAAATGCCAATACATTTTTATACACTATTCGCACCCCGCTAGGTCCGGTGGGGTTGATTACCCCCTGGAACTTTCCTATCGCCATCCCTGTATGGAAATTGGCGCCGGCCCTGATTTACGGGAATACAGTCGTGATTAAGCCGGCTGATTTTACACCTAAGTCGGTCTACCATGTGATGAAAGCCTTCGATGAGGCGGGTCTTCCACCTGGTGTCATCAATTGTGTATTCGGAAGGGGCTCCGTCATTGGTGCTGCTTTAGTGGAACATCCGGATGTGAAGGCCATATCTTTTACCGGCTCGAATCAAGTAGGTCAGCAAATTCAAAAACAAGCCATTGAGCATGGAAAGAAAGTGCAAGCGGAAATGGGAGGGAAAAACCCGCTTGTCGTCCTCGCCGATGCTGATCTTGAAAAAGCAGTGGAAATAGCTATAGGCGGAGCTTTTAAATCCACAGGGCAAAAATGCACAGCCACTAGCCGGGTGATTGTGGAAGAAGGAATTTATGAAGTATTCCGGGAACGGCTTATCGCGCGTACTAAAGAATTAAAAGTGGGCGACCCGCTCAAAGAAGAAACATATATCGGTCCCGCGGTTTCTAGATCACAACGTGATGGCGTGCTTGAAATGATCGATGTTGGGAAATCAGAAGCTACGCTGTTGTGTGGAGGGGAGATTCCGGCAGAAGAGGAATTGGCGAACGGTTTTTATGTCCGGCCGGCTATCTTTGAAAATGTTCCACAACATGCCCGCATTGCACGTGAAGAAATCTTCGGACCAGTCATCGCCCTTTTTAAGGCCGTAAATTATGAGGAAGCAGTTAAGATGGCCAATGATACAGAGTATGGATTGAGCGCAGCAATTTGTACAAACAATTTAACGTTGGCTCAACGGTTTATTGAAGATGTGGAGGTGGGTCTTGTTCATGTCAATTCGGAAACAGCAGGAACCGAACCGCAAATGCCATTTGGTGGATGTAAAAATTCAAGTGCAGGCAGCCGTGAACAAGGGAAGAGTGCCGTTGAATTCTATACAGAGGTCAAGACAGTCTATATGGATCGGGTATAACTAAAATGGTACCATGCATTAAACTTTTAAATTAGATGATAATCAGGAGGGATTTTCAATATGTCTATTAAAGAAAATGTACAGTTCAGCCCTACACTCCCTTATTCACGGTATGTCGAACCAGAGGCATTCAATGAAGAAAGAAAAAAAATCTTTAGAAAGAGTTGGATATTAGCTGGTCATGCAAGCCAAGTTGAAAAAGTAGGCGATTTCATGACAATAGACATCGCCGGAGAGCCTATTATCGTTTCTCACGGTACTGATGGTGAACTGCGTGCTTTCTATAATATTTGCCCTCATCGCGGAATGAAAGTGGAAAACTCCGATAAAGGAAATAAGAAAATTTTACAATGCGGTTACCATGGATGGACGTTCAAATTAGATGGAAGTGTGCATAAAGCTCCCAATTTTAAAACGAATGAACTGGGAATACACAGTTGTATGAAATCCATTCGCTTAGAAGTTCAGAATGCTATGATTTTTGTCAATCTAGATAAAAATGCACCTCCTATGGCAGAAGCATATCAGGAATTTTTAGAGGAAATGAAAGAGTATCCCTTCTTTGATTCACTGAAACTAGTTAGGGAAACTAGGCGTGTAGTAAAAGCTAATTGGAAAGCCGTTGTTGACAATTACCTTGAATGTGATCATTGTTCCATTGCTCATCCTGGCTTTGCAAAATCCTTTGATATATCAAATTTTTGCACAACGACACACGACAAATTCACCTATCAATATATGACAGCAAGTAAGAATGGCGAAGGTGATCAAGCGCGTTTTTATTGGGTCTGGCCAAATATGATGATTAACGTTTATCCAGGAGACGGGAATGTGAATACCATCCAAGTAATTCCTGTTGATGCCGTGACGTCGTTAGGAATTTATCGTGATTACTCCCTCGATGAAAAAATAACCATAGAAAAAGAAGAATATTTTAAATTTGTTGATCAAGTACGGCAGGAAGACTTTGAACTGGTGGAAAAACTGCAAAAAGGATTAAGTTCCGAGGCATTTACAAATGGTATCTTTTCTCCAACTGAACATGCTGCAGTCTATTTTCATGAACTTATTGATAAAAAGCTCCAGAACTAACAACTAAGCTGCAAACGGAATGCACTTAAAGAAGAAACGTGATACAGAGGATTTTTGAATTTAATAGCCTAAGCAACCAACAAGTGTGATTCGGCAGTTTATCGGATCACACTTGTTGAGTTGTCTTTTTCGTGCTGAGTTTTTTGCTTATTTCTACCGATATTATTCCGGGTGTGAGGATTTGTTCTTCCATTGTTGTTCTTCAGCAAGAAACTCAAAAAAAACATTCATGGCAGTAAGCGGATGCTCATTTACTCTTTTAAAGTAGTTACTTTTTCTGGCATCTGTTAAATAGCTGCTTTTTTTGATTCTATCCAACATATATTGTTGACTAATTTTCACTATTTCTTTTTGGTTGTGTTTGTTTTCTTTTAATAAGGCAAATCCTACAGCTCCCACCAATGCATAGATTCCAAGTGCAATTTTCGAGATGGGTAAAGATTCGTTCTTAAATAAAAGGAAAAAAAGATTAATGACGGAAAAGCCTATCATCACCGTCGAAAAAAAACCGTATTTCATATTTTTCTTCAACAAGGGGGATAATTTTGATTGAAGTTGTTCGATCTCGGCTTGCATGAAACTCGGTATATTATTTATTTTAATATTCATTGTATCCTCCTTAATATTGTTCAAAAATGGCACTGAGAAATCGTACCTATTCAATGAAACAGGAAAAGGAACCTAATAATATATATCTTATCGTTTGGTAACGTGTTTGTCATTTAATATAACCCTTGGACTCTTATAAAGGGAAAAGTACAGCAAGGATGTGAATAAGAATGCCATGTATACTTTGATAACCCAGTTAGACAGCGTTATTGCAGTATGTAGCCTTAATATACTAACAATGGTATTAATGATGAATGGATTATGGTAAAATGGTCCTCAAATGGAAGTTATATTTTTCGTTTTTTGCTTATTATTAGTTATGGATGGCCTTGCCGCGCCTTTTTTTGTCATAAATACGTGACTATTGTGGTATTTAGTACTTTTAAATCGAGTTTTGGAACAAATCCATATATAATTAGAAAGCGAGATATTAGATTCAAAGATTAAGGAGGGACATAAAATGATGGAATGGGCTCTGATCATTTTGTTTGCAGCAGCAGTATTACTGTTCATTTTATCGTTTATTAAAAAGGATTCTGCAAAAGTGGACAGTCAATTGGAACAGCTTGCTATCACTTTTGGAGATGAAATGAATGTATTACAGGAAAAAATCAGGAACATCGAGATAGATGCTGAAATTACGGTGCAAGAGGCAGGCGTTCTAGCAATGACTTCCGAAAAGCGGAACTTGTTGCGTGAAGTACTCGACCTACATAAGCGAGGCTACTCATTTGAAAGCATCGCACTAAAGACAAAACAGCCGGAAGATGAAATTGAAAGCATGCTTACTCCTTACATAAAAACGAAGAATGAAAGGAGAAATGTGGCCAATGACATCTAAATCAATGCGCAGCTTTGCCGGAGGCCTTGTTGTTGCAGCAGGTTTATGCGGTGCAGTGTACTTCTTTGGTCCAGGAGAAGCGACCGGCACATCAGAGAAACTATCAGAAGATGAAATGAAAGAGTCTCTGGCTTCAGAAGGGTATGTCATACATTCAGAAAAAGAATGGGAAGATCAGATTGCTGAAGCGCAGTTGGTTAAAGATAAAGCGGAAGCGGTAGCGGAAAAAGAAGCGGTAAAAGAACTAACAGAAAAAATCATATACCGTACAGTTCTTACTGTGTCTAAAGGCTCGACAAGCATCGATGTGGGTAAAAACCTACAAAGGGCAAAGGTCATTAAAAATGCCAATGAGTTTTCTGACGCGGTTGAAAAGAAAGGCAAGGCCAACGGTTTACGACCTGGAACATATGTGGTGGATAGTGCGATGACGACGGAAAAAATAATTTCCATCATATTTAAATGAACGTAAAAACGACCATCGATAAGATGGTCGTTTCAGTTTGTCTACAAAAGGGATATCGTTATCCCCAACCCTTTGGCAGACAGTCGGCGGAAAGGGAGCAGGTTTCTGAAATCAACTGGAACGTTTTTTTATGTTTTCTTTAACTTAATCTTTGTCCGCACTCCGGCCCATACTGCAATAATAAGCCCTCCAACAGTATCTGCGATTAAATCTATCATTGTATCTTTATTTCCCCCGCCTTGCAGGGTCATTCCGAATAATTGATCAGAACTAAATTCGTAAATCTCCCAAATGACACCACCAAGTGCTGAGAAGGAGAGGGTAAACAAAAAGACAAACCAAGGGGATATATCTTTGCCTGCATTTCTGTATACCAATCGTTCATATAAAGCAATTCCCGTAAAAGCTAGAAGGGAACCGCTTAGTAAATGTAAGAGTGTATCCCACCATCCCAGTCCATACCAGCCTAAAATAGATCCTAAATATTGTGAACCGAATAAGAAGATTAAATAGGAAATGATAATTGGCAGATTGAATTGAAGCTTGGTAAATAGGGCCAATAAAAGGGGAATTGCTCCACATACCACACCGCCTATCGAAACCAGTGATTTAAAATTTTCATCGTCTGTATAGTAAAAAATAGATAAAGCTGCCATGAAAAGTACATACACTGAACTTATAGAAATAACTAGCTTACGATTCATATGATTACCTCAATAAATTATAATTTTGATTTTTGTAAAATAGAATAAACGGAGATAAGCAGGCCGCCCGTAAGACCGAAAATTATATCGTACATGGTGTCTTTATTACCGCCTCGTTGCATGGTATGAGTAAAAGTGAGATCTCCTACGAACTCATATATCTCCCAAAGGACAGTGGCGATGGCTGAAAGTGAGAGAGCAAAAAGAAAGGTGACCCACCTTGAAACATCTTTTCTCGCTTTTTGAGGAATGAATTGTTTATAAAGAGCAATTCCAACAAAGGCCACGAAAATGCCTTTGTAGAAGTGAAGGCCAGAGTCCCACCATTTAAAATCCACATAAAAATTTGCGATGGACCCTAAAAATGTCGTAAAGAAAATAAAAACATAGTAACCGATTATGATTGGAATGTTAAAAGGATTATTTTTTACAAACAATAATATAATGGGCAGGGCACTTACCAATATTCCTCCAAGAGCTACCATCCATCGGGAAGAATCATCTTTTATGAGGTAAAAGATGAGTAAACCAGTCATGAACGCTATAAAAACAACACTAAAAATGATGATTATTTTATGTTTCAATATACTCACCTCATTCGTAAATATTCATTACCCGGTAAATTAGGACTTCTGGAATATTTTTATTATGTTCTTTTTAACCGTTATGGATATTATCATTGTTGGTGCCATGGTGCTTTTTAATGATGTTTTTAAATTTAGCCGTGATAAATAATAATAAAGGCATGACCAGACCAAAAGTCGCTGCATGGAATAACCATATATTTTTATTGAATTCCCCGGATGAAGGGACCGTCGGAAAAACAATCAATGAATAAAAAACCATTATCATCCCTAAAGCCGTAGTAAATGGACGATAATCTTTTATATTGAATATGTTTGAAAATACAACAACCGAAACATAAAAATACATAACCGTCCTGGTATAGGTTGTAAAGATCCAAATCGTGGCAATTATAGCTTCGATTCGCATTAGGAAATTCCCTACATTTATTTTTTTTGCCATCGTATAACTTGGAGCGATATTTCTTGCTGTGTTATCGGGTCCAAGAACCAAAATATCCAGCATGATAACTAGAATTAAAATGATTCCACCGATCAATGTGCCAATATAAAAGGCTTTACCCCCTTTTTTACTATCATTGACTTTTGAAGGGAAAATCATTAAAAACATAACAGGAGACAGCGTGAACACGCTTATGAAAAAAAGTGTCCCCCGTATGACAGGTTTGGCTCCATTTTCAAATACCGGCTGAATGTTTTGGATATTGGCTTGAGGAATGATGGATACCAAAAAAATAGTCAGTAATATTAATACGGGTATGAAGAATATTTCCAACGTGCGTGTAAAAGTTTCAATACCAAGGCGAACTGTCAAGATCACAACTGCAGCTAACAATAAATTCAATGCTGCAAGTGGGGTATCTGGCATCCAAAAAGTTTCAATGAACTTCCCCACATAATAAATAGTCTCGGCAGCAGTTGAAAAAGACCAGATAAAAAATGTGAAATTGATCATCTTTCCGACTAACTTACCAAAAACCTTTTCATTTATTTGATCTAAAGGGAGATCAGGATATAAATTACCAACCCTGATGTAGAACCATACAAAAATTAATGCGATTCCTGTCCCAAATAATGCAGCAAGCCACGCATCCTGCTTTGCAAAACCAGCTAAAGGAGAAGGAGTATGTAAAATAACCGTTCCTACCGAATACAAAAGGATTAAAATCATCATTTGATGTGATGAAATTTTGAAACTACCAGGCATTATTTTTCACCTTAATGTTTGTTCCTTCCTACTTAATACCACTTAGTTTTGGCTATTCATGTTCAAGTTATTCACAAGGAAATTAACTTGAATCGTCATGGCTTTACTTCGACAATCCATTGCCATCTCATTATTCAGGCTCGATTTTGCTGCTTTTTATATTATTCTTATTTCTTATTCCGGAATCAAAATCAAAAATAAACAATCTGTATTTGAAATATGTGTATATGGTCGTTTCTCAAAGCTGAGACAAAATATACAATTGTCAAACACATAGGAAAATAATTTGAAAACGAGAGTTGGGTAAATTACTGGAAAAAACATAGCAGAATAATTTTACTTGTCCCACTTCCATTATGCAGCTTCTCCTATTGGTCCAAGAGAAAGTATTTAAATTCCCCAACATCATAATTTTTTAGGAACTGAATATTTGATTTAACTTACACCTAATTTTTCTTCAAATATCATTTGGTGAGATTTTCCGATTAACCTGCTTCGATAAGTCAAATAAGGGAAAATGCAACAATATTTGATTTGTAATAGATTTGAGTTGGCGCGATTCTTGCATATTATTTATGTGTATATCTATGTGTGTATTTCTAATAAATATGGAGAAAGGAGAAGAATGGGAAACTGTTAGACACACAATTATTGAAACATTTATTTGATGTTTAGTTTGCCCTTGGTTATATGTCAGAAATTTAATCAGGAAGGCGAATCCATTAAAGTGAAAAAAAGGTAGGGGAACTTTAGAATGAAAATACCAGTAGAAAATATAGTAGAGTTAACTGTAGAACATCAATTCTTACAGGCTTATCCTATATTAAGTCAGTTGCGTACTGATTTGACTTTTAAGGAATATCTAGAATTATTAAATGATATGCGTAAGGAGGGTAAAAAGTTATTTGCTTTATATCATGATACGAGCATCGTAGCGTTAGCAGGTATTAGCTGGCGTGAAGATTCACATAATGAGCGCTATGTTTATGTTCAAGATTTGGTTACTGATGTAAATCATCGTCCTAGTGGCCTTGGATATAATCTGCTAAGTTATATACATAATTGGGCAAAAGACCAGGGAGCTGAATATATTACATTGGAATCTTGAATTCGGCGCCTTGTTACCATATATAGTTCGTCGCCATTCGCCTTTTCAAAGGCAAGGTGCCTGCACCAAAAAATTAGTTAAAAGCTTCTTATAGAAACTCTGTGGAGATATCTCTGCAGGGTTTTTCTTCATTTATCTTTTTTCGTGCCCCTAAACCAGCCCAACTTCATACTACTTTAGTCCAACAAGCAAAAGTTAAAATCGTTGCCTCGAAAATGATAATAGATTATGCGAATATTGGCAATCTATGCATTTACTCATAGGATACTTTTAAACATAACTTCCAATAAATTTCATTAGTTGTGCTTCAGCAAGAAAGTTTTAGATTAATAAAAGACAATTAATATACAAAATTACCTTAAGGCATTTTCATCAGAAAAAGCCTACAACGGGGTTGTCAAAGAAAATCCATTTTTAATGTTATGCTTACTGAACTGACTCCAAAAGAGAAGTTGCTTCCAAGTTTGCAGTAATGACGGGAAGTGGTTAATGTAATTTAATTTTGTTGGAAAAAATAGGTCCAAAAAGGTTAATATTCGAGGCATCTTCAGCAACCTTTAATTGGATTTTGCGCTTGAAAATTAATTGCAATTTATTTTACTTAGATGGATATAATTGCTGCCAAGGTGAAAACATAATTTTAACAGGCATTTGGTTATGAGGGGGTTAGCATTGAAATCTCGAGTTCCTATCCCATTGAGGAAATTAATTGAAGATAAACAATCAGTGAAAAGTAAAAAACAAGAAGCAGACCCAAAGCAAAACGAAAATCCAAACTCCAGCAAAACTAATAATCACAACCAAAATCCGGTTCAAGCCCAAAACCGAAGTGAAGACTCAAAGAAACATGAAACAAAACTTATCTCTTCTGACCTTCAATTTAACTTAGACCATATTAAGAAAACGGTAGGAAATAGCTCAGACATAGTTATAAGGGATTTTCAAGCAGGTAAAAATGGGCAAATTAAATTAGGCGTCGTTTATACAGATGGATTAACGGATTCAGCTTCCATCCAAGATTTCATCCTCGACACTTTGATGGTTGAAATTCGGAATTCGGAGTTGGACGTAGCGCTCCTTAATCACACTGACTGTTTTGAAATGATAAAATCACATATTCTTCCTGTCGGGGGGATAGTGGAAATAAATGATTTTCAAAAGCTTTTTAACCATGTCTTATCGGGAGACACGATGTTATTGATTGACGGCTCCCCAAAAGGAATGGCACTCGGATCACGAGATTGGGCCGATCGCGGAGTTCAGGAACCTTCCTCCCAAACAGTAGTCAGAGGACCAAAGGATGGGTTCACTGAAACGCTGCGAACAAATACTGCTTTAATACGACGGAGAATAAAAGATCCTAACCTATGGCTTGAAACAAAACAGATTGGAGAAAAAACGCAAACAGACGTAGCGATTATGTATTTAAAAGGTGTTGCCGATGATAAAACGGTTTCAGAATTGCAAAGCCGGATAAATCGAATCAATATAGATGCGATTCTAGAGAGTGGTTACATTGAAGAGCTTATTCAGGATGAAGTATACACTCCTTTTCCAACCGTTTATAATACGGAACGACCTGATGCTGTAGCCGCTGCCATTTTAGAAGGAAGGATTGCGATACTAATTGACGGAACTCCGTTTGTCCTTATCGTTCCAGCACTGATGGTGCATTTTTTCCAGTCCAGTGAAGACTATTATCAACGGGCGGACATTGCAACATTAATTCGAGTATTACGGTATTTATCCTTTTTCCTTGCTTTGCTTACACCGTCTCTTTATATTGCTGTTTCGACCTTTCATCAAGAAATGCTTCCTACTCCTTTACTCATAAGTCTAGCCTCACAGCGAGAGGGTGTTCCTTTTCCAGCTTTTGTAGAGGCGATGCTGATGGAGGTAGTATTTGAAATCTTGCGTGAGGCAGGTGTGAGGATGCCTAGGGCAATCGGTTCATCCATTTCCATCGTTGGTGCATTAGTTATTGGACAGGCTGCTGTCGAAGCAGGGTTCGTTTCAGCAACAATGGTTATCATCGTGTCCTTAACAGCCATCTGCAGCTTTGTGTTCCCAGCCAATAGTATGGCCATGGCTTTTCGGATGCTTCGATTCTTGTTTATGATCCTTGCCGCTACATTTGGGTTATACGGAATCATTTTAGGGCTGATCGTGATGGTCCTGCATTTAAATAGCATAAGATCTTTTGGTTTACCATATTTAGCTCCAAATGCACCATTCATTTTACAAGATCAAAAAGACAACATCATTCGTATGCCACATTGGTCATTATTAAAGCGGCCTCGTTTGATCAGTAAAAATGATACAGACAGAGGAGAAGTAAGTACTCCTAAACCACCTAGATAAAATGATGAGATTATGAGGGTTCATGATGAAAAAAATGCTAAAGGTATTTTTAATGCTACCTATAATTTGTTTATCCGGCTGTTGGAGCAGCATTGAGTTGAACGAACTTGCCATCGTTACTGCCATGGGAATTGATAAAAAAGAAGATGGGTATCTTGTAACCGTCCAAGTTCTAAATTCGAGTGAGCTTGCAGGTGATGCCAGGTCCGGCCGCACGGAAGTTGTAACCTTCAGGAAAAGCGGTGCAACCATTGCTGAAGCAATAAGAAGCCTATCAACTGATGTACCAAGAAGGTTATATGTCGCACATCTTCGTGAAGTTGTCTTTGGTGAGGAAATGGCCAGGGCAGGAATTGCAAAACCTCTGGATGTCCTTTCCCGGCAAAAGGAGTTGCGTTCCGATTTCTATATGACCGTTGCGAAGGGTTCAACTGCTTTTGATACGCTTAATGTGCAAACGGCCCTTGAAAAAATACCGGCAAATAAAGTTTTTGACTCCTTGGAAAATTCAGAGACAAGATGGGCGCCTACAAGGACGGTCACTTTGGATGAGCTGGTCAGCAGTATCGTCAGCAAAGGCAGACAGGCCATGCTAACGGGAATTCTCGTTTATGGTGATCCCGAAGCAGGAAGCAATGTAACGAATGCACAAGATATCTCCCCGAAATCCGGCCTGCGATTGGATTATCTTGGAGTATTCAAGAAGGATAAACTTGTCGGCTGGTTAAACAGGAACGACAGTAAAGGTGTTAGTTACATTACGGATCATGTTAAGTCCACCGCGGTAAATATTCCATGTGAAGGTGACCAAATTACGGTCAACACGACAAGTACAAAAACGAAAATCAAGGGAAAAATGGAAAAAGGAAATCCGAAAATTGATATAAATGTCACGTCAGAAGGGAGTATAGGTGAAGTAGAATGCACAATTGATTTAACTAAACCCGAAAAAATCGAAGAATTGAATAAAAGATACGCAAAAGACATTAAGGATAAAATAGAAGGATCGATAAAAACGCTTCAAGAGAAGTATCAAAGTGACATCTTCGGTTTTGGTGACGAAATTCATAGAACCGATCCTAAAGCATGGAAACGTTTAGAAGGAAATTGGGATCAGGAATTCGCAAAATTGGACGTGAATGTAACCGTTAAAGCAAAGATTCGCAATTTAGGCACCATATCAGAATCCTTTCAAAAAGAAATCGAGGAGTAAAGATCAATGTGGGCAATTATTGGAACAGTGTGTACTGGAGCTATTATTTCATTTTTCGAAATACCACCCCTTATCAAAAAGAAATGCTGGAAGGAAATTGTCATTTTCATTTTATTGCTTTTAGTTGGCATGACGTTGAGTATTTTAATTATCAAGGATGTTACCATTCCCACTCCTATAGACTGGATAACGAAAATATATAGTCCACTCGCTCATTTCATGGATCGTATTTTATCCTAGGGAGGTATCGAATATGCTCGAAAAAGGAAAAATCAGCTCTGGTGAATTTCTAATAATGGTCATCATATTCACCATAGGAGGAGCGATACTTACTTTACCTTCCGTACTTGTCTCTTTAGCAAAACAGGATGGCTGGATTGCCTATATCTTAGCTACTCTCATCGGTTTATGTTTCGTTTTCTTATTTACCCGGCTCGCATCACTTTACCCATCCATGACTTATATAGAAGTTAATGAAAAAATATTTGGGAAATGGATCGGGAAGATCTCTGCACTCCTTTTCCTATTTTATTTATATTACCTTTCTTCAGCGTTACTTAGTGAAATTGGGAATTTTTTTTCAACACAGGTTCTGGTTGAGACACCTATGGAAATGATTATGATCTTGTTTATATTAACAAGCTTATTTGGTGCACGGCTAGGGTTGGAAGTTATCTGCCGTACTGCATTAATCTTTTTTCCTTGGCTTGTACTGCTGCTTTTCATATTATTCGTATTTCTTATCCCTGATATCAAAATCGAAAATTTGCAACCTATATTTGAAAAAGGCATGAAACCGATATTGAGGGGATCATATCACTCCTTAGCACTGCCTTATGTTCAGCTTGTTTTCTTTTTAATGATCACTCCATATGTAAACGAAAAGGCTAATGTGAAGAAAAACTTTTATTTAGGGACAATTTTAGGTGGCAGCGTTCTATTCTTGGTGATCCTTTTCAGTATCCTAGTATTGGGTGCTGATAATACAGCGAGATTGTCCTATCCTTCTTATAAATTGGGGATGAGGATAAGCATCGGTAATTTTTTTGAAAGGGTCGAGGTCATTGTTGCCTTCATTTGGGTTTTTACAGAGTATTTTAAGTTGACCATATGCTTTTATGGACTCGCTTTAGGAATAGCTCAATTGCTAGGATTAAAAAATTACAAAATTCTTCTATTCCCATTAGCTTTTCTAATTCTCACTTTTACCATCTTTTCGCATCCAGATATCGTGCATTATCAAAACTTTATGGCTACAGCTTGGACACCATTATCCTTAACGATTTGTTTTATTCTGCCGTTGATATTATTAATGGTTGGGAAAATAAGAAAAAAGTAAGAAGTGTAGCACATTAGATGTCCTAGTGGAAGTTTATTTAAACAAATAAATTTTTATGAAAATCTTGATGGAAAAAAAAACTGAGATATAGTAACTAACTGATTCAACAAAAAGTAATAAATAAAATATTCTGACAAATAGATTGACTAAAGAAAGCTCATGATTTAATATAACAATATATAACATTACATAATGTTGTATATCAAATATTAGAGGAGTGGGAAAATGAGTAAATCGGTTATTAATGTAAAAAGTAATGTAAAAACAGTATTGGATCAATTAAAGGGCAAGAAAATTAACAATATTTATTTTGTAGCATGCGGGGGATCTTCTGCCATCATGTATTCAGCTAAGTATATTCTGGATCGTGAAGCTGAAAATATAACTTCTGATCTATATAGTTCAAATGAGTTTATACATCGTAATCCACAACAACTAGGGAAGGAATCCTTAGTAATTTTATGCTCTATGTCTGGAACAACTCCCGAAACGGCAGAAGCGGCTAAGTTTGCAAAAAGTAAAGGTGCGTTTACAGTGGCATTAACGAACGAACCAGGATCACCATTAGCCCAAAATGCGGATCTTTTCATTAAATATGAATGGGGTAATGGTGTAAACGCCTTTGATACAAACCTGAGTGTTTTATATCAACTAGTTTTTGGTGTACTTCATATAGCGGAAAACAATGAGAAGTTTGGAAAACTAGTATCTAGTTTAGAGAATTTACAACCAGTGTATGAAAAAGCCCTAGAGCAAGAAGCTTCTAATGCAAGAGTATTCGCCCAATCTCACGCAAAAGAACCTGTTATCTATACAATGGCAAGTGGTTCCAACTACGGGACAGCCTATTCTTTTAGTATTTGCATCTTAATGGAAATGCAATGGATACACTCACATGCCATTCATGCGGGCGAGTACTTCCATGGACCATTTGAAATTATTGACGAAAATGTACCGTTTATCATTCTATTGGGATTGGATGAAACAAGACCATTAGAAGAAAGAGCGTTATCTTTTTCTCAGCGTTATGGCAAAAAGCTAACGGTGCTAGATGCAAAACAGTATGATCTTGATGGTATCGATGAAGAAGTAAAAGGTTATATTGCGCCGCTTATCTTAAATCGTGTATTGCGTCAATATGCAGAAGAATTAGCGGAAGCGCGTAATCATCCTTTAAGCAAGAGGCGTTATATGTGGAAAGTAGAATACTAATAATTAAAGAAAACTTAATATTCTGTATATTTTTTACGAATTATACTATAATGTTTTATAACATTATAGTATAATTTCCTGATGATAAAAGCATTTATAATAAGGAGGGTATTCATGAGAAAAACAAAACTTATAATCGCATCATTTTTAAGTTTATCTTTAATGCTAGGGGGATGTTCTGGTGAAAAAACATCTTCAGAATCAGATGTTGGAAAAACCACCTTAACATTTTTCCATAGGTGGCCAAAGGAACCTGAAAAAACTTACTTTAATGAAGTTGTAAAAGAATTTGAAAAACAAAACCCCGATATCAATATTAAAACCGAAGCAGTGCTAAATGATTCGTATAAAGACAAAATTAAAGTAATGACTGGTACAAATAATCCACCTGATGTTTATTTCTCATGGAGTGATGAATTTGCCAGTCAGTTTGTGCGAGGGAATAAAGCTTTGGATTTAACTTCTTATTATGAAAACGATCCGGAATGGTCTTCACAACTCGTTCCATCCCAAGTCAAACCGTATACATTTAATAATAAGGTGTATGGTGTCCCCGTAACAATGGATGGGAAAATGTTTTTCTATAACAAGGATGTCTTCGAAAAATTGAACATAAACCCGCCTAAAACCTGGAATGAATTAATCGACGTGTTAAAAGTGTTAAAAAAGAATAACTACACAGCCATTCAATTCGGCAGTCAAGACACTTGGACAATTTCACATTATTTGGGCACATTGAATCAACGCCTTGTTAGACCGGAAGTGCTGACAATGGATTATAATCGAAAAACCGGAAAATTCAAGGATGACGACTACATAAAAGCGCTTGAAAAATTCCAAGAGTTATTACCTTATTTTAATGAGAATACGAATTCAATAGATCACGAATATGCTAGGCAGCAATTTTCAAACGGTAAGGCACCCATGATTTATGCTGAATCGGCAGAAATCAAGCTATTTGGACCCACTAAGTTTGAACTTGGAATGTTTAACTTTCCTGAAGTAGAAGACGGAAAGGGCAATCAAACAAATCTAACGGGTTCGCCTGAGGGCTTTATGATTTCTTCCAAGACAAAGCATCCTAAAGAGGCGATGGAGTTTTTAAAGTTTTTAACCACTAAACAGATGGGAGAGAAACTAGTCACTGATGTGGGCAAGTATAGTGCAGTTGAAGGTACAGTGAATGAAAATAATTCTTCCCCGGAACAGCTGGAAGCGGTTCAAAGCATATTGAACGCCAATGAAATGGCTCCATGGTTTGACATGAGTATTGATGCGCGTATTGCAGATGCTTATTTAACAGGAGCACAAATGATGTTAAATGGAGATAAAACACCTAAACAAATCATGCGTGATGTTCAAAAAGCTGCCGATACTGTTAGAATCGAAGCGGGAAAATAAGGGAAATCATTTTTCCGTTTTATTAAGGGAGTGATCTTTTAATGATAAAACTCGATAAATTTGTACCTTATCTATATCTTCTTCCAGCGTTAGTTTTTTTACTGCTAGTTTATATCCCCATTTTCCAGAATATTGGCGACAGTCTGTATAATTGGAGTACTTTTTCACCAAATAAAGCATTTGTAGGGTTGGACAACTACTTTACTTTGTTTAAAGATCCCGTATTTTATGAAGCTTTAAAAAATAATATTCTTTATGCAGTCATTTCAATTGTTTTCCAGGTATTTGGAGGGTTAATTGTTGCAGCTGTTTTAGAAGATAAATTGATCCGTAAATTTTCACCCATCTTTCGTACGGTCTATTTCTTACCAGTCGTCGTTTCAATGACAGTCATAGCGTTGCTGTTTTCATTTTTTTACAACCCGGAAGTGGGGTTGTTAAATCAGTTTCTTAAAATGATTGGATTGAATAATTTAGCACTGCCATGGTTGGGCGATAGTGATACGGCAATCTATGCAGTCATTGCTGTCTCACAGTGGCAATCGATTGGTTATATAGCCATGTTATATATCGTATCCATTCAAAAAATTTCACCTGAGCTATATGAGGCAGCTGAAATGGATGGAGCGAATAAAATAAAAACGTTTTTTCACATTACGGTTCCAGAAACGAAGGAAATGACATTTGTAGCCGTAATCTTAACACTGACAGGTGCTTTTACAGTGTTTAATGAGCCATATATCTTAACCGGAGGGGGTCCGGGAACTTCTTCGGAAGTCCTAAGTACCTATTTATATAAAACGGCTTTTTCAAAAGATATGATGGGATATGCTTCAGCCATTGCAACGGTTATCCTAATTATTACGTTACTTATTTCTCTTGTTCAAATGAAAATATTTAAAACAGGAAAGGGGGACTAATAATGGAGATGCCTAAATCAACGATCAGAGTACCGGAATTAGTTGTTAAAAATCTAAAATATGCAAGGAAAAGAAAAGACTATAATATGAGAGTAGCACTAGTCTATGCAGGTTTAATCGCATACTTTCTTGTTGTAGCCTATCCCTTATTATGGATGGTCATCAGTTCTTTTAAAAGCACAGAGGAAATTTTTAACCATAGTTGGTCCCTTCCTCATACATGGTTGTTTGAAAATTATGTAACAGCCTGGAATAGTGGGATTTCTTCCTACTTTTTAAATAGTGTCATGGTTACTGGTTTGACATGTATTCTAACGGTATTAGTAAGTGCATTAGGTGCCTACGGATTATCTCGCTTTGATTTTCGTGGAAAGGCTTTCATTTTGGTCATATGCTTAGGGGGGTTGATGCTATCTCCCCAAGTAAGCCTGATCCCTTTGTATAATATAATTCAGAAGCTAGGTATATATAACACCCATTGGGCATTAATCTTACCTTATGTAGCATACAGAATTCCGCTAACCATCTTGTTGATTCGGGCCTACTTCCTGTCCATTCCGAAAGAACTTGAAGAGGCTGCCCGGTTGGATGGATGCACAAACCTTGGAATCCTTTTTAGAATTTTCATTCCTATGAGTAAGCCTATTTTATTAACAACGGCAATTTTAACAGCCTACTATACATGGAATGAATTCATGTTCGCGATCATCTTTATAGATGATGATAGTTTACGGACGATACCTGCCGGTTTAATGCAATTTCGGGATGCACTGCAAACAGATTGGGGAGTGTTACTTTCTGGATTAACGATTTCAGCGGCACCTATCGTCATTTTATTTTTATTCATGCAGAAGTACTTTATCCGTGGAATTGCTAGTGGAAGTGTAAAATGATAACAGGGGGAACAGGTATGAAATTAATTGGAATTGGAGATAACGTAGTAGATTTTTATAAAGATCAAGGAAAGATATATCCTGGCGGCAATTCATTAAACGTGGCAGTATTGTGCAATCGTTTAAATGATGAGCAATCTTCATATATTGGCATTGTAGGAAATGACGGGGCAGCAGACCATGTGTTAGAGGCATTGCAAAAGGAAAAGATAGAGATTAGTAGAGTAAGACAAGCAGTAGGAGAGAATGGTATGGCAGTCGTCGCGTTGGATAAGGACGGGGACCGAATTTTTATTGGTTCGAATAAAGGGGGAATTCAATCCAGATTGGGGATCGTACTGAATGACAAGGATTTGAATTATATTCGGCAACATGACCTTCTTCATACAAGTGTATATAGCCGTATAGAGCATAACCTTCCAATATTAAGCCAATTCATTGAAATTTCTTTTGATTTTTCGACAAATCAAGAGGATCACTATTTACAAAAGGTTTGTCCGTTTGTGAATTATGCATTTTTTTCCGGAAGCAATTTAAACGAGGCAGAGTGCAACGCACTTATTCAAAAGGTTCATTCATTCGGCACAAAGGTGATATGTGTTACTCGTGGGGAAAAGGGGGCACTTTTATCGACTGAAAATCAAATATATGAACAAGCTATTATCCAAACCAAAGTTGTAGATACGTTGGGGGCGGGAGATTCCTTTATTGCTGGTTTTCTCTCATCGTACGTTCAAGGACAAGATGTATATAAAGCTTTACAAAAAGGAGCATCAGTCGCCTCCCAAACCTGTCAGGATTATGGTGCTTTTGGGTATGGCAAAGTATATAATCCAGATCATATGATGGTTTAAAATGATGCATCGATGAATAAAGGTAACGAGATCCCGGATTAGGAGGGGGATTCGTTACCTTTTTCTTGCGATATTGAACTATCAATCGTAAAGGTCACGCGATTAGCAGGATAATATAGGAAGGATGAATGGATAGGCTGCTTCTTACCGTCATATGCCACTTTCTCCACTTTGAAAAGGGGATCTCCCACTTCGCATTCTAAATATTTTGCTTCATCTGCATTTGCCAATACCATATTTAAAAGTTTCGTGTTATGAACAGGAGTTATATTATATTTATGCTTTATGATATCATACATGGAAACAGAGTTATGGACATGTTGATTTAAATTTGGCAGGATCTTTAAGGAATAATGTGAAATTTCTAAGGTGAGAGGTTGATTATCATAGTATAAGATCCGTTGTAATTCAAGAACATCACTTTCAGGAGTAATCTCCAAGGATTTGGAAATATTAGCCGGTGCAGGCAGTATTCCAAATGAAAGGATTTTAGTTTGAGGTATCTTCCCTAATTCTGACATATATTCAGCATGCCCATTTACAGCAAATAATTCTCTTTTTACTTTAGGGTATTGGACAAACGTTCCCTTTCCCTGTTGGCGTATTAGCAGCCCCTCTTCCACCAGATCCAAAACCGCTTTTCTTACAGTAATGCGACTTACTCCATATATGTCGCATAAATCTGTTTCGGTTGGCAATCTTTCGCCAGAAGAGTAAATCCCTTTGTTTATATCTTCGATGATAGATTGCTTTAATTGCATGTATAATGGCGTAGAACTATTAGTGTTGAGTTTCATATTTTCCCCTTTCTCGTATTTTTCCTTTAATTATAACGTAATGTGATGTTATAGTACAAATCATCAATTCGACAGACCGCGAACAACAATCCTCGATAAAAATGTCACGTTTTTTTTTGCGTGAACTTAAAGCAGATGCCCAAATCATAAAATAGCCATAATACGACATCAAATTCCAACAAATTTCTACTTTCCCATTTTGTATAATGAGATAGAAAAATAATTTAAGGGAGAGTGATTGTTGTAATATGAAAAACAGGAAAGTTATTTCAACTCTGGGAGTTGCCATTTTATCGGCGAGTATTGCGGCACCAACATTTGCAGCTAATGAAACAGCCCCGGGAACACCCAATCAACAAACTTATTCGGTTTCAGGTTTTACAGATCATGCTGAACTAGGGAAAAAGCTAGAACAAATTGCGAGTGATAGCCAAGGTAAAGTAAAAGTGGATATAGCTGGATATTCCAATAGAAATAGAGAAATCTATAAAGCAACCGTGGGAACTGGCGACAAAGTCGTTTTAATTCAAAGTGAGATTCATGGAAATGAGAAAACCGGTACGGATGCCATCTTGAATATCTTGAAGTTTTTGGGGACCAACTCTCCTGAAGCAGAGAAAATTCGTAAAGAAATTACCCTGGTCGCTTTGCCTAAAATGAATCCAGATGCTGCTGAATTGAACCGTCGGGGAAATGACATGACCTGGGCAGAGGTCGTGGAACAGTTTCCACAGTTAGCAGGAGCGAATCCATCTTGGAACTATTATACATACAAAAATGAATCATTCGATTATGAGTCCAAACCTGGTTTCGATGTCAATCGTGACTTTAATCCTGATTTGAATTATATTCCCCAAGCTAAAGACTTCCCTGGAAAATCATCCACCCCTGGCTGGTTCATAACACCTGAATCACAAACAACACGTGATGTTTACAAGTCTCTACTGAAGCAATACGGAAAGGTGGAGATTTTTGTGGACTTGCATCACCAAGCTCCCTATTATGAAGTTGATGGAACGGATGATTTAGTCACATACTCGATTTCCGCTCAATTTGTTCCAGATCCAAGCTCGTCTTCAGGACAAGATTATGCCAAATATGCAAAAAACTATAATTATGATTTTTCCAGACAATTGAATGTAGCGGTATATAATGCTATGAAAGAACAAGGTAATTCTCCATATGGAAATATATCCTTATATCCGCAAAACCAAAACCTTCCTGGAACGGCTTTAGGAGCCTTTGCTTTAAATGGAAGTGGGACAGTGCTCTTTGAAGTTAGAGGCCAAACACAGTCCTTTGGCCAAAAGAAAAAAGGCATGCTCATTAAAGCAGTTGAAAGAGGGTTATATGGAATTATTGATGGAGTTACTGATGGATCTGTATATAAAATCAATCCGGAACAATACGAGTCAATTCCATTAACGGAGGGCAGGCAATAATAAATATTTGGTGAGTGTATCAACTTCCAGCCTAGATTGAAGTAACCAGACGGGTGTCCGCCTGGTTTTTCTTCATCGGGAACATTTGAATATCGCCTTTGCAGAAGTAATTCCTTCAAGTTATATTGTGTAGAAGAAAACTATTTGGAAACATAGTTATTTTTCACTATTAACATAAAGTAGTAAAAATGTCAGAATATTATTAATAGTTATTTTTCTGTTTATTATATTTGATAAGGAGGGTTTTTATTGAATTTTAAAAAGAAGGTTCTATCAGTTTCATTATCTAGTTTAATGACCTTAAGCGCAGTAACAGCTGTTGCGCTACCAGTCGGAGCGGTTGGAAATGGCCCCAGTGCTGGAAATGGACAAGTTACAACTTCAAATCTTCATACATATGAAAGCCTTGTAAGCTATCTTAAAACGCAGGATGCAAAACAAGAAAGGCTGGCACTGGAAGTAATCGGGGAAACGGTAAAAGGGAGGGATATTTACCTAGCGAAGTACATCTCAAATCCTAAGAATCCTACTATACTATTTTTGACTCAACAGCATGGAAATGAACAACTGACTACTGAGGGTGCACTTGAATTCATTAAACATCTAGGCACGAACAAGACTAAAGGTATTTTGGAAAATGTTAATATACTGATCATCCCCATGTTAAACGCAGATGGGGCCATGGGAGATGTTAATTTCCCTCTTGATGACTATTTAGCAAAAGGTGATCGGCATCTAACACGGGCAAATGCAAATGGGATCGACTTGAACCGTGAGCATGATAAAAAAACTGATAACATGCAAGTAGAGGTAAAGGCTTTACACGAAAATGTATTTGCGAAATACGATATAGACTACATGATAGATTTACATCATCAAGGGACGCTAAGCGAAACGGACGGTGAACTTGTTTCAGGTTCAATTCTTTATCCTACAAACGCAAACGTAAAGCCTGAAGTGTTAGAAGCCTCAAAAAAACTGGGTGCTGTTGTATATAACTCCATTGAACCAACTGGTTGGGGGCATATTGGTAGGTATGATGGCGGTTCTGGAGAAAATATAGGCCGTAATGGTGCAGCCGTTCGCTATGATATTGCTACACTTCTTTTTGAGATGCGAGGTATGTCGGACCACAATGTCGAGTCAGTAGCGCTTGGACAAAAAAGTAATGGCTATCTAATAAAGCAAACGGTAACCACTTTGGATGCAGCTGTCAGAGCTATTGCCGATGATTCAATTGAAACGGTTGATGCAAGCTTTTGGGACACCCTGCCAACACAATCCAATCGTCCCGGGTTAGAATCGGACGAATAAAATGAAGACACATTCCATTCTTTCAGATGGGATGTGTTTTTTTATTATCCTACACCCTAGTAGCTTGAACTTGTTCATCAGACTATATGAAATGATTTATAGTGGAAATAGCAGGACAAGATAAAAGATTACATAGAAAAAAGGCATCTGCTTTCACTAAAAGCAGATGCCTTTTGAACGATTACAGTTTGTACCTGATTTGTCCCTACGTTAATAGTGGGTGTTTGCTCCTATAAGCTTTTTTCGGTTGAATTCTCCTTTTTTTGTTCTTCTTTTAGTTGTAAGGCTACTAAACTGGCAAAGTCATGAATGATGGTGGCTGCCAATAGTGAAGTAATTTGTGTTGGATCATACGGCGGGAGGACTTCCACCAGGTCGAACCCAATAAAGTTGAACCCTTGCAGAGAGCGTATCATCTCTAGGGTTTCAAAGCTATTTAGACCGCCGACCTCCAATGTGCCAGTTCCAGGAGCGCAGGATGGATCAACAAAATCAATATCAAAGGTCAAGAAACATGGTGTATCCCCAATGGTTTTCTTGACTTCCTTCACGACATCTTCGATTCCTCTCTTCTTCAGCTCGGGCGTTGTTATCACATTGTAGCCTAGATCTGTACTGGAATCTAAATCTCCTGGATGATTGAGCGTACCTCTGATGCCAATCTGGAAAACTTTATCCGTTTGGAGCAAACCTTCCTCATATGCACGGATAAACGGCGAACCATGCCAGTATTTTTCTTCATAATAAGTATCCCAGGTATCTGTATGTGAATCAAAATGAAGAAGTGCAACAGGACCGTGTATTTTTGCGGCTGCTCTTAGATTAGCCAATGTTACTGAATGATCTCCTCCGATTCCTATTGGAATGATCCCGTTTTTCATCAAGTCTGACATGGCCTTTTCAATTAACTCATAGCTTCGATGTATATTATGGGGAATCACCGAAACATCCCCAATATCAATTGCATTACATTCGTCAAACGGAAATACCTTGTGAATGGGATGATAAGGAAACAACGTCATGGATGCTTGGCGGACTGCCTGTGGAGCAAAACGGGCTCCTACCCTGAATGAAGCAGCTGTATCAAAAGGCATACCTACCACTGCCAATTTGGCATTTTCTCTTGTAGAAGGTAAGCGCATAAATGACCCTGTGGTACAAAACTCTGGTTGAACATCAGGTGATAAAGGATATTTCATTTTTCTATTCCTCCATTTTCTTATAACTTAATAGTTTTGAAACTCATATAGGTATTTATGCAATTACCATGCCAAGTCACAGGCAGTGATTTCTTGCGGTTTCTAACCAGGTAACATGTGCTTGGAATATGCAAAGGCGAATAATTTATGGGAGATTGAATCGCCGATGGAAGAGATGCTGAAAGACTTCATTTCTATGAATCAATCTTTTTCGATTAAAAATACAGGAATTAAGTAGCATTTTAGGCGTTTTTCGTTTGTCGAAGTAAACAGAAATCATGTGGCACAGAAATTGCATTTAGGTATATAGGTAAAACTTTTAAAAAAGAGGGAGGCATGGAGATTTATCTAGTTAAGAAAATGAACCCACTAGTTTGAAAGCGGTTTCAAGGAGGAATGATAGGTGGAAAATGAGGTTACATTGAAAAGATCACTGAAGTTATGGCAAATCGTTATGATGGGGTTAGCATATATGACCCCCATGGTCGTATTTGATACATTCGGCATTGTATCTGGGATTACGGGCGGCCATGTGCCGACTGCCTATATCGTTGCATTGGTGGGGATGCTTTTTACAGCTGCCAGCTATGGAAAACTTGTAAAGGTTTTTCCTGCTGCAGGTTCTGCCTACACTTATACACAAAAGGCAATAAACCCGCATTTAGGATTCTTGGTAGGATGGTCTTCGTTGTTAGACTATTTGTTTTTACCTATGGTAAATGCATTGTTAACCAAAATTTATCTGACTGCATTATTTCCAGGAGTCCCTACATGGATTTGGGTATTATTGTTCGTAGCAATCGTCACCATTCTCAATCTCAGGAGCGTCAATGTACTTGCAAACTTTAATGCGCTTTTTGTTTTAATTCAGATTGCCATCATGGCAGTGTTCATCATTCTTGTTGTCAAAGGTTTGAATAATGGAGAAGGTACAGGAGAAGTGTTTACAATAATCCCTTTCGTAAATGAAGGAATGGATTTCTCGGCCATAATAACCGGGGCCACGATCCTTTGTTTTTCCTTTTTGGGATTCGATGCGGTAACGACACTATCTGAGGAAACGCCGGATCCGAAAAAAACGATTCCAAAAGCGATATTTTTAACTGCACTTTGGGGTGGAATCATCTTCATTACCGCATCTTTCTTTATTCAGCTCTTTTTTCCGGATATATCCCGTTTTAAGGAACCGGATGCTGCATTACCGGAAATCGCCCTTTATGTAGGCGGGAAGCTATTTCAATCCATTTTTCTTTGTACGACTTTCGTCAATACGCTAGCCTCGGGACTAGCATCACATGCCAGCGTTTCCCGTCTTTTGTATGTTATGGGCCGTGATAAAGTGTTTCCGGAAAAATGGTTTGGATTTATTCATCCTAAGTGGAAGACACCAGCCATTAATGTACTCATAGTTGGAGTCATTTCAATGTCGGCTTTATTCTTTGATCTAGTGACAGCAACGTCACTGATCAACTTTGGTGCTTTAATGGCATTTACCTTTGTAAATCTGTCAGTGATCAGCCATTTTATCATTCGGGAAAAGAAGCATCGAACGATAAAGGGGTGTATTCAATACTTAATCATGCCTTTAATTGGTGCTATAGCAATTGGCATTCTTTGGATCAACCTTGAGACAAGTTCCCTAATAATGGGGACAAGTTGGTTCATTATCGGTTTTTGTTATCTATTATATATCACAAAGGCATTCCGGAAAGCTCCGCCCCAATACCAAGTTGAAGAAATTCAGCTATAAGATTTTCCAAGAAAAAACGCATCCGATAAGGATGCTTCAGTTTATAGACAAAAAGGTTTCGGAATGGTTTCATTCCGAAACCTTTTTGATTTTTTAATTGGATTTGAAGCAGGTATAGAGAACAGATGACCGCAACCATTTTCGTCCCTTGCCTGTCAGTTGGAAATCTTCTTTAAATTCATGGCAGCTAAAGTAAGCTTCTCCCGGGTCTCGGCTAGCCACTATTCGGCAGGAGTGTCGCAAATTTCTTCAATCCAGCGAGTTTTCATCATATAAAACAGTAAAAATAAATAAAGGGTAACCAATGGTTTAGTTTTAAGAATGTGGTAAAAATCGCTTCGATATCCAGTTTGTAAAAAAAGGAGTTCTAACTAAATTTTAATACAAATTTGATAGGAGCGAGTGCCTGGAGGCAACTTTCAAATTGTACAACCCCTTAAATGACTGTAGACAAACTCGATGAAAATCGAGTTTGTCTACAATCTGACGCAACCTAAAAAGGATGCTTTTTTTATGTATTTAATCATTACTGTTTATATATGCAAATCTGAATTGCTTATGAATTAATACATATTTCCTGATGATGCTGATGATTGGGAAATGGCGGTATATTGCTATCCACATAATATCCTCAAAGCTGGCATGAAAGTTGCTTAATAAGTTATAAGAATATAAGTGAGGTGCTAAGATGACAGAGAAAATTAAGGTAATTGAAAAACGTCAATTGGATAATCCACTGCAAGAATTCCAGGATATCTTAAAAGAAGCGATTCATGTTTTGAACTATCCAGATCAGGTTTTTGATTTTCTAAAAGCGCCAATGCGTTTTCTGGAAGTCTGTATTCCTATTCAAATGGATAATGGGGAGACAAGGATGTTTCAAGGATATCGGGCTCAACATAATGATGCAGCCGGTCCAACTAAAGGGGGGATTCGGTTTCACCCGGATGTCACTCCCGAAGAAGTTAAAGCATTGGCCGGGTGGATGAGCTTGAAATGCGGAATAACAGATCTTCCATATGGAGGTGCGAAAGGCGGCATTGTGTGTGATCCCAGACAGATGAGTTCCTCTGAGCTTGAAAGATTAAGCAGAGGGTATGTCAGGGCAGTAAGTCAAATAGTGGGACCTACAAAAGATATCCCGGCACCTGATATGTATACGAATTCACAAATCATGGCCTGGATGCTGGATGAATACGATCACATCAGGGAATTTGATTCACCCGGCTTCATTACAGGAAAGCCTCTGAGGTTAGGGGGATCGAAGGGCAGGGAAAAGGCCACTTCCAAAGGAGTATTATACACACTTCAAATGATATGTGATTTAAAGGGGATTCCTATTGAAGGCATGCGGGTAATCATTCAGGGATTCGGTAATGTTGGCAGTCATTTGGCCATGTATTTACATGAAATGGGGGCTAAGGTTGTCGGAATAGCGGATGAGCTTGGAGGTTTATATGATCCGAATGGCCTGGACATTCCTTACCTTTTGGAGAACAGGGACTCGTTTGGGGTCGTTTCGAACTTATACAAAGATTCGTTATCCAATCAAGAATTATTGGAAAAAGAGTGTGATGTGCTGATTCCTGCAGCCATCAGCGGAGTGGTGAATAAAGATAATGCAATACGATTAAAATGTGAAATCCTGATTGAAGCAGCAAATGGTCCGACCACAAAGGAAGCAATCAAGATTCTTGATGATAAAGGTATAGTGCTAGTTCCGGATATTTTGGCGAATTCAGGAGGGGTGATAGTCTCGTATTTTGAATGGTGCCAGAACAACCAAGGCTATTACTGGACGGAAGAGCTTGTGGATGAACGATTGAAGGAAAAGATAACGGCCAGCTTTTTAAATGTCTACCATACTTCACAAAAATATTCCGTGAACATGAAAGTTGCGGCTTATATTGAAGGGATCCGCAAAATAGCTGAAGCATCCCAGCTTCGGGGTTGGATCAGGTTCTGAACGAATTAGGGCTTACAAGAAAGGAGGCAATCCGTTGAATTTTGATATTCTTTCCGAAAATAAAGAAAACCAGGCTATTCATCATTACTGCTTATTGTCACAAGATTATAGATATGATGTGACCATTGTATATTCGGGCCAGTTTTTCGGTAAAGCAATGGTGACTTCCATGCAAAGCGGAAGAATGATCCTGCTTTGTGCCAATGATATTAATTTAGATCAGTACTGGGCTCCGACCCTGGGCATTGAACAAGAAGATATACCTGAGTTCCAAAACTTTCTCAGGTTAGTGTTACAAACCCCATTTCATTTTGAAGAATACTGAAGGAAGGAATGATTTAAATGTACGTTGATGTGATTCTAAGTCCTTGTGAAGGCAGGATTGAAAAAATTTCAATATCCAAAAATTCCAGGTTTTATGAATGGGAACAATTATTTCAGATTAAGAAGGCAGATGGCTGTGTGGAAATCATTGATATTGGTGTCAGCGGAAAGATAGAATCATTAGAGGTATTGGAGGGAGAACCTGTTGTGGCCGGCGAGGTCCTTGCCTATTTCAGGGAAGATTTATTCGTGACCGGCAGCGATTAATATAAAAACGAAAAGAAGATGAAATGATTCATCTTCTTTTTTTGGCTTATCCGATAATCCACCACTGCCCGCTTATTCATTGTCCCCTATACCCCAATTTTGCAGAAACCCGATTGCCAGTTTCCATCACATTCTTAATGAGGAAATCAAGTCTTTCTTCTGTCAGGTTAAAGCTGACAAAACCTATGCTCACCGCACCATGAACTTCCCCAAAATGGTTCAATATCGGCACGGAAACAGAACATGTTCCCTCTGTTCTTTCACTGTGACTGATTCCATGTCCCTTCATTTTAGTCTCTTGCAATATATCCCAAAAAGCTGCTCTTTCTTGAGTTGGCAGAAGAGCATCTACAATTTTTTTCGCTTGTTTATATGGCATATAGGCGAGCATCGCTTTATTGGCTGCCCCAATATGCATAGGAACTCGTGAGCCAAGCTGGTCATAAACCCGGATTTGGCTTTTTTCACTGTCGATTCGTTCGATAACAAGTGATTCCATTCCGATTGGCTGGCTAAGATAGACGCTTTCCTCCACATTGTTCATCAGTCTTTCCAGTTCAGGCCTTATTTGGCTGATGTAATCCATTTTGTCATACATACGTAAACCGTATTCGAGCCAAATATTCCCCAAACCATATTGTTTGGTTTGCCCGTCCTGTTGGATTAACCCATGCGAGGACATCGCTTTTAACAAACGATGCATGGAGCTGACAGGAAGATCACACTCTTGAGAAAGTTCCGTAATTGACAGCCAGTTTTCCGATGAATTGGAAACGAGCACCTTTATAACGTTCATGGCACGGTCGATCGATTGCATAAACAAACCACCTATCTTTCATTCCAAGTTGTATAAAACGTTGATTTATTTGAATATTTAAAACATATTGACATTATACCAAAACTAATTTTATAATAAAAGAAAATATTCCTATTAGCGGAAACGTTTTCCGATATGCGGAAAAGGAGGGGGAGGCAGTGACTTATTGTTCGTCCATGTACAAACCATTGGAACGTGTCATTGTAAAACATCCGAAAGAAGCTTTTATTAGTCAAGAGCATTTAAGCCAAGCATGGCGGAACTTCAACTTTGCGGAAGAGCCAGATTTTAACGAAGCTCTAACCGAGTATGGTGACTTTATTTCCATTTTGGAGAAATATGTTCCAAACATCGATTATTTGCCAGCATCTTCGGTAGTCGGGATTGACTCCTTATATGCGCATGACCCGATCAAATTCACAAGCCAAGGGGCCATTATTTTAAAGTCAGGGAAAGAATTGAGGCAGCCTGAAGCTAATGTATACAAGGAATTTTGCAAGGAAAAGAACATCCCGATTATTGGGTATTTAACGGGTGATGCGGTCGCGGATGGCGGTGATATCATTTGGCTTGATGATAAAACCCTGGTTGTCGGACATGGTTATCGTACAAACGCAGAAGCCATTCGGCAATTAAAGGAAATGACCGCACATCTTGTGGATGATTTCATCGTAGTTCAGCTGCCGCATGATCAAGGAGAGGGAGAGTGTCTCCATCTAATGTCTTTCATCAGCCTTGTCGACCATGATTTAGCCGTAGTTCATTCCCGCCTTATGCCTGTCTTTTTCAGAAAACTGCTTATTGAACGAGGCATTCAGCTTATCGAAGTGCCGGTTGATGAGTACTTGAACTTGGGCTGTAATGTGCTTGCCATCGCTCCGCGGGTTTGCGTTATATCTTCTGGTAACGCTTACACGAAGCAACAGCTTCTTGATGCCGGAGCAACGGTTTATGAATACAAAGGAACTGAAATCAGTTACAAAGGCACTGGCGGTCCAACTTGTTTAACCTGCCCGGTGGTTCGTACAAATATTGATGAAGGGGGATTGAAATGAGTCAATTACTATGGGGTACTCCAGAAACGCTTCGTGCTTTGTTGTGTGAACTTGTTAGCTGGGAAAGCCGTACTCTTACACCAGGGGAGCTAGTGTTCCCTTATAAGGTTCAAGAGAAATTGAGGGAGCTTGAATATTTTAAAAGGAATCCGGCGTACTTATCGCTTCACGAGGCTGATTTAGGGAGAAACTTTGTCAATGCCTTTTATAAACATCCCGATAGCAAGGAGACCGTTGTATTAATCAGCCATTTTGATACGGTTCATACTGAAGAATACGGTGATCTTGAGACTCTTGCATTTCAGCCGGAGGAGCTCACGAAAAAACTTCATGACCGAAAAGATGATCTGCCGGAAGAAGCGCGCATTGATCTTGAATCAGGAAAGTACTTGTTTGGTAGAGGAACAATGGATATGAAAATGGGGCTTGCCCTTCATATGGCTATCATCGAAAAGGCAAGCGTTGAAAAATGGCCGATCAATCTCCTGCTGTTAACCGTTCCTGATGAGGAAGTGAATTCTGCGGGAATGAGGGCTGCAGTTAAAGAACTTGTGTCTTTACGTGATAAATATGACCTTTCCTATAAAATGTTTTTTAATAGTGAACCTTCCTTTTCACAGAAGCCGGGCGATAATAGACATTATATTTATTCCGGAACTTTGGGGAAAATCATGCCGGCTGCCCTTTTTTATGGGAAAGAAACTCATGTGGGTGAGCCATTAAAGGGCATAACGGCTAACTATATAGCCTCATTCCTTACGCAGCTCATGGAGTGGAACACTCTTTTTCAGGAAAGTGATCTTGGCGAGGAAACACCTTTACCAGTATCGCTTCAGCAAAAAGATCTGAAACTACAATATTCAACACAGACACCCTATCGTGCAGCAGCGCTATATAATGTGTTCATTATGAAAAGGACAGCTGCAGAAATAATGGATTTATTCGAGCAGGTTGCAAACGAAGCAGCGATAAAATGCAATGAATCTTATAAAGCTCTTTGTCTGCGAGAACATATTGAAGGTGTAGGTGAAGTACAAGTATTGCGCTACGAAAAGTTACTTTCATATGCCGAGGACAAATTTGGCGGCAGTTTTGTTGAGCAAATAAAAAGTGAAGTTAAAGGAAACATGGATTTGGATGAGCGGGAAAAATCATTTAGGGTCGCAGAAAAATTGATGATACAATGTCAGGAGCTTTCACCCGCCATCGTATTGCTGTTCGCACCGCCATATTATCCAGCCGTCAATACGTCCGATGATCCGCTTATCATGGAATCTGTGAAATTAATGAAGGAAACTGCTAGATTGCTTGATGAAGAAGTCAGCCAAATTCATTATTTTAATGGCATTTGCGATTTAAGCTATGTTCAATATACTGATGAGTCTGATGGCTGGACGGCTTTTGAAAAAAATACACCGGTCTGGGGCGATACTTACAGCATTCCTTTTGCTGATATGCAAAGGCTTCAGGCACCCGTACTTAATGTGGGGCCGTTCGGCAAGGATGCCCACCAGCGTACTGAGCGCCTTCACATCGATAGTGCCTTCGTCCATACGCCCGTTATGCTGGAGAAGTTAATAAAGAGTATGTTTAAGTGTTTGGTTGAGAAGTGATGGTCCGACAGGAAAACTGGATTAGTAGTATAAAACTTTAACTGGGGGTATTTATATGAATGACCTGCCTAATGGTCAAATCACTTCCGAGCCGCTTAATCAGAATAATAAGCCACTTAACCAACTAACGGAGTTACCGGAAAAAGGGATTAATCCCTTTGTCTTAATGTTTATCGTAATTGTAATCGTGACGGTTTTAACCTATATCTTGCCTGCAGGCCAATATGAAAGAATTGAAAAGGATGGCCGAAGTGTAGTCGATCCAACTTCATTTGAATTCATTGAATCAACACCAGTGGGATTATTGGAAATGTTCAGCAGCATTCACGCAGGGATGATTGAAGGAGCATCAATTATCTTATTCGTCTTTTTGTTTGGCGGGGCATTGGGAATCATGCAGGCAACTGGAGCACTGGATTCTTTCATTAAGTTTGTGGCTGTCCGATTCGGAACAAAAGTGAAATTGCTCATTCCGTTGATGGTATTGATCTTCGCTTCATTAGGGACACTGATCGGATCTGCTGAAGATGCATTAGTTTATATCGCAATCATTGTTCCGATGACGATTGCATTAGGCTTTGATGCACTTACGGGTTTTGCGATCGTCATGCTTGGGACATTGGCGACTGGATTCATTTCGGGCATCACGAACCCTTTTAATGTAGGAGTTGCCCAAAGCATTGCAGAACTGCCCATGTATTCGGGAATGGGATTGCGAATCGCTCTTCTTGCAGTGTTTTATGTCGTTACAGTATTGTACATCTATTTCCATGCAATGAAGGTTAAAAGAAACCCTGAACTGGGGGAGTATGGGAAATTCAGGCGTGAAGATCATGCACATTTTGATAAAAACTTTAGGATAAGTAAAAGACATAGCGCCGCTTTAATTATTTTATTGGTGAATTTCATCCTATTAATATACGGAGTTATTAAATTAGGATGGTATATAAGTGAAATTGGCGGCTTGTTTTTATTAAGCGGGATCATTATGGGCATAATTGGAGGCTTAACTCCATCCAAGATGGCTAATGGTTTTATTTCAGGAGCAGGCGATATGGTTTCTGGGGCATTGATAATAGGAGTTGCGCAGACAATCCTGGTCATCATTACAAGTGGCGGATTGTTGGATACCATTTTATATTATGCTGCAGGATTGGTTGAACAACTTCCTCCCGCCATAAATGCAATCGGAATGTTCATTGTCCAATTATTTCTTAACTTCATTGTTCCATCCGGAAGTGGGCAAGCTGCATTGACGATGCCGATCATGGCTCCATTAGCGGATTTAATGGGTGTGACAAGACAAACGGCAGTATTAGCTTTCCAATTAGGGGATGGGATTTCGAATATGATATTTCCGACTTCTGGAGTGCTATTGGCTGGATTGGCAGTGGCAGGCATATCATTTACGAAATGGGTAAAATGGGTGTTTCCATATCTTCTGATTCAGTTTGCGATAGCGATTATCTTTTTGATCATTGCTCAAAGCATACAGTATGGCCCTTTTTAAGGATCTGAAAAATCTGAATATTGGCACTAAAAGGAGGCGTTTATGATGAAGACAATACAGGAGACGGTTGTGGATGAAGTGATTTCATGGAGACGACATTTTCACGAAAATCCGGAGCTCTCATATCAGGAGCACCAGACTTCTGAATTTATCTACAGGAAATTAAAAACCTTTTCAGGATTGGAAGTGACGAGACCAACCGAAACGAGCGTTTTAGCGGTTCTTAAAGGAACTAAAAAATCTTCCCGAAAATCGAATACCATAACTTTTCGTGCAGATATTGATGCTCTCCCGATTGAAGAGGAAGCAGAAATTGAATTCAAATCAAAAAATCCTGGGGTTATGCATGCATGCGGACATGATGCACATGCTGCGATGTTATTAGGTGCTGCTAAAGTCCTCTCCGGAAAAAAAGATTCGATTGATGGAGAAATCAGGTTTATTTTCCAACACGCAGAAGAGGTACTGCCTGGTGGAGCTCAGGAGTTGGTGAAAAAAGGGGTCATGGAAGGAGTGGATTATACCTTTGCACTGCATGTTACTCCTTATGAACGAACAGGAACGATATGTTTAAGGGAAGGGGTATTCTGTGCTGCAGCCGATGATTTTGAAATTAAAATCATTGGTCAGGGCGGTCATGCGTCGACTCCGGAATTAACGGTAGATCCGCTGATCATTGGTGCAGAAATTACGACGAATATTCAACATATCGTTTCCAGAAAAATTTCAGCACTTAGGACACCAGTCATTTCAGTCACTCAGTTCCATTCCGGAAGTGCGCTCAATGTCATACCTGAATATGCGGAAATCGGTGGTACCATTCGTTCCTTGGACTCGGATAGCCGAGTGAAAGCAAGGGAGCATCTTGAGCAAATCGTTAAGGGGATTTCGGAAGCGCATGGGGCAAAATGTGAAATTACTTGGTATTTAGGGTATCCAGCTGTGGTAAATGATAAAGCTGCTGTTGATATTTCAAGAACGGTCATGGAAGGTATTTTTGAAGAGAATAACATCATCAAGGTTGATGATCCCATGTTTGGAACAGAAGATTTTTCGGCTTTTTCCGAAATCGTTCCATCTTCCATGCAGTTTCTAGGCGTCCATAATAATGAGTTTGGAAAAGCTTATCCTTTACACCATCCTAAATTTAAAATCGATGAGAAGGCTTTAGGGTACGGTGTAAGCTATTTTGTAGGAATAGCGGATAAATTGTGCAGTCATTAAAATAATTGAGAAAGCATGGGCTAAGAAGAGGCACCCGTTATAGTTTAAGAGAGGAATTTGGTTGTCTCTTCTCTCTATCATGCCTATATTTTTATAATTCCGCTTCAGGAATAAAAGAAACTCCATTTAAAGTACGGCAGGAGCAAAAAGGTATTCCACATTTTAAAAAGATAAACTACCTATTTAGGAGGAAAATATATGTTTAATCACGCGATTGTAAGAAAGATTGGAAAAAGTTTTGTAAATGGCTTAACAACATCGGATTTAGGAAACCCGGATTATGAAAAAGCGCTTATACAACACGAGGCTTATGTAGAAGCATTAAAACGCTGCGGTGTGAAAGTGACCGTTCTCGAATCGGATGAAAGATACCCTGATTCTACGTTTGTAGAAGATACCGCAGTGTTGACCCCAAAATGTGCACTTGTAACCAATCCTGGTGCAGATAGCCGTAATGGTGAAATTATTGAAATGAAAGAAGTTTTGAAGGACTTTTATGAAACAATCGAATATATTCAATCACCAGGTATGCTAGATGGCGGAGATGTAATGCAAGTTGAAAATCACTTCTATGTCGGCCTTTCAACCAGAACGAATGAAGCAGGTGCTCTGCAGTTCAAAGATATCATGGGTAAGTATGGTTATGATACGACCATCATCCCCCTTAAGGAATTCTTTCATTTAAAAACGGGTGTCAATTACCTGGGAGACAATAATTTATTAGTGGCCGGGGAATTCATTAATCACGAGGCTTTTTCTAGCTTTAATCAAATCATCGTAAAAGAGGAAGAAGAATATTCGGGTAACTGCGTCAGAATGAACGACTGCGTTATTGTCCCGAAAGGGTTTGATGGTACAAAGAAAAAAATTGAAGATTTGGGATACACAGTGATTGAAGTGGAGATGACTGAATTTCAAAAACAAGATGGCGGCCTTAGTTGTCTCTCATTGAGGTTCTAAGATGGTTTGGGAGAAGGCATAGGCTAATAGATAAGATAAGGACGTGATTTTATGGGGTATGGACTGGAGAATAATGATCAGCTGCAACGCTCAATGAAAAGACGCCATTTATTTATGCTTTCACTTGGCGGCGTAATTGGTACAGGCCTTTTTTTAAATGCTGGCTATACAATTAACCAAGCGGGGGCAGGAGGAGCCCTGATCGGTTATCTAGCCGGCGGTCTTATTTTGTATATGGTCATGGTCTGCCTTGGCGAGCTAGCCGTTCATATGCCGGTTACAGGTTCATTCCAAAAATATGCTGCCGAATATATTGGGCCTTCCGCTGGTTTCTCTCTAGGATGGATGTATTTCGTAGGCTCAGCAGCAACTGCAGGAGTTGAGTTTACGGCAGCAGGAATATTGATGAAACAATGGTTCCCCTATAGTCCTACCTGGATTTGGTGTGCTGTGTTCATAGTGCTTTTATTTACATTGAATGCATTAACGACAAGAGGTTTTGCAGAGGCGGAATATTGGTTCGCTGGAATAAAAATCGTTGCAGTGATTTTGTTTATCTTGATTGGAATCGCTGGCATCTTTGGTTTTGTCTCTTTATCTGATCGTCCAACCCCATTCTTTGAGAATTTGGCACCTTCTGGTCTTTTTCCAGCAGGAGGCATTACAATTATCTTTGTAACAATGATGAATGTGATATTTTCTTATCAAGGCTCAGAACTAATAGGAATAGCGGCAGGGGAAAGTGAAAAACCTGAAGAGAACATCCCTAAAGCCATTCGAAACGTACTAGTTAGAATCATTGTTTTTTACATTTCGTCCATTATCATCCTTTCCGCCATATTCCCTTCTTCGGAATTAGGCTTATTGGAAAGCCCTTTTGTAACTTTAATGAAGATAGCGGGGATACCTTATGCAGCAAGTATCATGAATTTCATTATTTTGACAGCCATTCTTTCTGTGGGGAATTCATGTCTGTATGCTTCCACACGTTTGCTTTGGTCGATGGCCCATGATGGAATGGCACCTAAGATGTTTGGTCTATTGTCCAAAAGGAAAGTGCCATTGAATGCCCTTCTTTTTACGATATGCTTTTCGCTCCTATCGTTATTGACCAGCTTCATTGCGGCGGATACTGTGTTCGTGATACTAATGTCCATAGCTGGAATTTCCGTCACGATTTCTTGGATGGGGATTGCTTTATCGCAATATATGTTTAGAAGGAAGTTTATAAAAGCGGGTGGTAAAACGGCAGATTTACAATACATAGTACCATTTTACCCATTTGTCCCGTTATTTTGTTTAGGCTTTTGTTTACTGATTCTAGTATTCCTTGCCTTTGACCCTACTCAACGAGTTGGACTGTTTTATGGAATAGGATTTTTGGTAGCCTGTATATTATTCTATAAATTTAAATTGGCTAAGAAAGTAGAGTCAAACACTAACTTTGAAAATGAAAAAATATTGTAATTGAGTTGATCGAAGGCTAGCCAGTTTTTACTGGTTGGCCTTTTTAAATCTTGTAATTGCGGTAACTTGGATGATTATTTACTGAATCGGAAAGATGATACTGTCATTTTCACTAAAAAGAAGGAATACCTTACAAAATAGGGAGGGAGAAATAACAAGTCCGATTACAAAGTGACTAACAACATCACAACGAGCCAGTGGAAAATTAACTTTTTTACCGAGAGAAAACAATAATACCAAAATTGGGGGAAGTAATGAAGATCAATCATTTAAATTTAACTGTTAATGATGTTACAGCTTCACGTGATTTTTTAGAAACATATTTTGGACTAACATGTGCAGGAAGTCGAGGAGATGGGTTCGCTGCAATGAAAGATGATGATGGCTCCATATTGACTCTAATGAAAGGAAGCGATGTACAATACCCCAAGACATTTCATGTTGGATTCATACAAGAAAATGAAGAACAAGTTAACAGGATCAATAAGCGGTTGAAAGATGATGGATACAAGGTAAAACTCCCACAACACTTACACAGATATACTTTCTACGTAGAAGCGCCCGGAGGATTTAATGTTGAAGTACTATGTTAAATTGGAGTAAAAAACGCAGTTCTGTGAGGTACGGTGAACCGTATTACAAGTTAAGCATTTAACAACTGAAGTATATTCATATTTTCAGCATTAGGTTCATTATAAGAAGCCCAATTCCTCAATTTAAAGGGTGAGAAATTGGGCTTTTAATAATGGTATTTTTCTTAACGTTGTAAATCCGCATTTTCCTGACGATACGCCTAATAGTGACAAGAGAATATTATATATTTAGATATAGACCTCGCTAGAATATTTAATTTGATAATACACAAAGCGGTGGTTTGTAAATATGTAAGGAGAACAAAGGGTAGACAACAAAAGAGTTAAGACAAAACATCTCTGGTAAAATTCTATGTCCATTAATGCGTGAATGGGTATTGAGTCAGCGGATTGTTACTGGTAAGGGTGTCTTCATGATCCGCAATGTGATCTCTGCTTGTTTTTCCTGAGATGTCACCTCAATCTCTTCTTAGCGTTTTATCTGGGGAGGCGTAAAGGAGGTAGATCGGACGTTGTTCGCATACTAAATCTATTCATGATAAGATAAATAAATCAAATACTAGTAAGGCGGGGTGGAGTCAGTCAATTCTGGCTCCTTCCTGCTTTTTTGCCCACCCGATATTTGGAGGTTTTATTTTGAATGTTATCGTAAATAAATTTAAAAAAATGGGATACAAGCATGTTTCTTTGTACGCCGTCATAGCACTTTGTTTTGTCTTGTCTGTTTTCTTTGTTCATCACAATTATTCATTCTATGAACGCCCAATAGCCAAAGTCATCAAAACAAATCTGGAAAATACAACTGAATTGAATGATATGTATCAAAATGAAGATCGCCTATTTACCCAGAGTATAATAGCCGAATTACAAAATGGAGAAGAAAAAGGAAAACTTATTCATTTAAAGAATGAATATTCCAAATCCGGAGCTTATGATCAAGAATATCGAGTTGGAAATGATTTATTTGTTTCGATTGATACGAAGACAAAAGGAAATTCAGAGTTGACTGGAACCATAAAAGACGTAAAACGGGATAAATTTGTGTTGATAATAGCATGGGTTTTTATCTTTACATTACTTATCGTTGGAAAAAAACAAGGCCTGCTTTCAATTATTAGTTTGGCAGTCAATGCCATATTGTTGTCATATGCATTAGATTTTTATTTGAATACATCAAACATTGGTTTGGTTTTAATATGCAGTATAAGTATCATACTATTTACGGTCTTTTCCCTTTTACTCGTTAATGGTTTTAATGAAAAAACCTATGCAGCGGTTATTGCGACACTGTTAGGGACTTTTTTATCGCTGTTCATTGCTTATCTTGTTATGTGGTTAACTTCCGAAAAGGGCCTTCGATATGAAGAGATGCAATTTATCACTCGTCCTTATAAAATGGTGTTTTTGGCAGGGTTATTTATCGGTTCTTTAGGAGCTGTAATGGATATAGCCATTACCATGTCTTCTTCGATTTTCGGGTTGTATGAAAAGAATAACCACATATCAGTAAAAGCACTTAAAACTTCAGGATTAGAGATTGGAAAAGACATTATGGGGACCATGACAAATATTTTGTTTTTTGCCTATATAAGTGGTTCCATTCCTATGATTATTTTGTATTTGAAAAATAATTCTGCATTGGGATTTACCCTTTCCATGAACCTAACATTGGAATTGGCCCGTGCTCTTGCAGGTGGTATCGGAATCGTGTTAACTATCCCGATCGGTCTATATGTCTCTATTTTTTTCATTAATCGAAAGAGGGAAAGATAATGAATGTATTAGTGTTGCTAGCGTTTATACTATTTATATTAATGATCTTGATTGGCGGAAAAAAAGGGGCACGTTCATTTTTTGCTTTGTTCCTAAACTTTGGTGTGTTACTTTTCACCATCATTTTTATGACTAATCCATATATTGATCCGTATATCGTAACATTGATTGCATGTACGGTGATTAGTTATATTAATTTATTTTTCATTAACGAAGTGAACAGTACAACAAAAACAGCATTCATTTCTACTATTATCACGATTGTTATTGTACTCTTTTTTATTGTCATTGTGACGGAAAATGCGATGATACAAGGTTTCGGTGAAGAAGAAATAGAAGAGCTTAGCATCTTTTCCCTTTATATTGGGGTGGATTTTGTTAAAATTGGAGCTTCAGTAATTATTATGAGTACTATTGGCGCGATTATCGATACAGCCATGGCCATTGCATCTCCCATGCGAGAAATGTATCATCACCATCCATCCATTAGCAAGAAGGAATTATTCACATTTGGATTGAGTATTGGGCGGGATATTTTAGGGACATCTACGAATACACTATTTTTTGCTTTCTTTGGAGGCTATTTGGCATTGCTTATATGGTTTAAAGATTTATCCTATTCTGTTGGAGAAATCGTAAACTCAAAAATATTCAGTGCTGAAATGATCACTATATTTTGTGCTGGAACAGGTGTAGCCCTGATAATTCCTATTACTGCCTTGATTACTGCTTATTTTTTGGTGAAAAATAGAGAAAATAAAGAGAAAGTTATATAAGTTTCATGGCAATAAGGCTTATGAGCACTCATTTGTATAATAGGAATAAGTCATTGGGTTGTTCCATTAAATCATTGAATGAGTATCCATATGCTCTGCCAAATCCTCTTAACAGTTTATATTTAGTGGAAGAACAACATATAAAATTGCCTATATAGGTGTGGTCAATTTGGGAAAACCAGTTAGACCGAAAAATGGGTGGCATTACTGCCATTTTAATTCCTCCATAACGTTCATGATGTATATGGTAATAATGAAAAAGCTGACTGCAGAAGCCCGTTCTAGACGGCTCCTGTAATCAGCTTTTCTTTTTTTACCCTAGTATTCAGTTGGTCTAATAGACTCACCGCATGACTGCATTCCGAAATCAAACATGTATATTGAGTTGCTTACGGAGACGCTGCATTTCCGAATTGAAATAGGCTTTGCTGTAATCACATCCGATAATACCTACGATAGTGCCATCATCATCAATGATTGGCGCAAAGCTTGTTTTCCACTCACCGTACCTGTCTTCGTATATGGGAGTAACACCCGCTTTACCATTAAACGCCTGGTAAGCGACATTAACCATTTCCGGGGGACCCATATATTCTTCCCCCGGTTCAATTACAAAGCCCTTGTCGGCAACGAGGTGAATCAGACGTCCATCATCCGTCATGATAAATATAAAGACCCATTCAATTACGCCTTCCTTTTCTTGAATCATGGTAAGTTTTTGTTTTAATTTCTGGGAATAGGAATTTTGCCGGTTCATATTTTTTTGTAGACTGATTACCTCCTCAGCTGGAATGATAGCTGCGGTTACAACGGCTATGGATCGAAGCCGCTGGTTTATTTGTTCTTCTAAAATGGCCCGTTTATCCACTGGTGAAAAGCTTGCCTCTTCGATTTTATTACGTAATTTTTTATATTTCCTGCTCATCGTCGGCTGGCTGACTTCCAATACCTTTGCCGCTAGTTTTAATGATTTGTATTGTTCCATCGCCATATTGATCAGCTGTTCCTCCACAAGGTCGACTGCTTCCTGCAAAGGCATTAGAAAATCGATGACAGGTAGTGAAGTGGGTTTGTTGGGTCCTTTAAAAGGAAGCACCTCTCTAACCAACGCAACATCCACTTCCGGTATTCCGCTAGTAATCACAAGCCTTTCAACTGTATTTTCAAGCTCGCGCACGTTGCCGGGCCATTGATAGATACATAGCAAGTCGATTGCATCCGGTGTGAAAGCTACCTTTCGATTGTATAGTGTATTGTACTTTTGTAAAAAAAACTGAACCAGGTGAGGGATTTCATCTACACGATTCCTAAGCGGCGGAAGATGGATAGGCACGACATGAAGACGATAATATAAGTCTTCTCGGAATTCTCCTTTTTTTACCATTTTTTCGAGTGATTTATTAGTTGCGGCAATCACCTGAATGTCAACAGGGTGTGAGGCCGTGCTCCCAATTGGCGTGACAATGCGCTCCTGAAGGACGCGAAGCAGTTTTACCTGAACATTAAGCGGTAATTCGCCCACTTCATCCAAGAATAAGATACCTTTATGGGCAAGTGTGAATTTTCCCTTGGCGCCGTCTTTCCGAGCGCTGGTAAAAGCCCCTTCTACATATCCGAACAGTTCGCTTTCAATCAGGTTTTCCGGGATGGCGCCGCAATTGACAGGTATAAATGGCCCGTCACTTCTATTACCCATATTATGTATGGCCCTGGCTGCTATTTCCTTTCCTACACCGGATTCCCCCAATAATAGGACGGTTGCGCTGACATCACAAACCATTTGCATTTTATGCAGAACATCAAGCATCGGTTTACTGCGGATCACAAATGGAAAAGATGGCTTCTTCGATTCCAATAAAGGCCACGATTCCCCCCTTGATGTATCTGGATAAGAATCTTTGAGTTCTTTGTAAGCCCATACCCATGCCCCGGATTCAATCGGGTATGCCGTCATCAGAAGCTCTGGACCCTGCCATGTAGACTGCATGAAGGATCTTTTTTCATTTTTGCCCATTATCTCTTCTGCAAAGTTTGTAGCAAATAAATCTTGTTCAACATCCTTGATGGAACCACCGATATTGGCGGATTTGATTGTATGGAATAAGGTATTCCCTGTTCCGGTCGATTTCAGTATTGTGCCATTTTTATCTGTCACAATAAGCTGATCGTAAATAGACAAGAGTGCAGAGGTGAAGTGATCCATTTATGTCTACCTGCCTTTCATTTAACTTCCTAGTTTTATATTACAGAAATTTCACAATTGTTCAATAGTTTCAAAAATGAATATTCCTCCTTTTGAAAACCCTGTTAGCATAGTGTTTTCTGATTGGCATGGTTATTGCAATAAAGTAAAGAGAAGGGACCAGAAAGCATGATTGCAAAGGAGGGAGAAGCGATTTTGAATAAAGAGAATCAGTTTCAACAGAATATCAATTCAGAAGATCCCTTTATTAAAAATCTATATTCAGATTTGAATGAGCGGATCAATGCGTATGAGCAGGAAGAAGCCGTGAAAATCGACAAAATGAAATGGAGTGATGCGGCAGGTTCAATTTTTTTCATGATTTTAATCATCGCTTACCTAATCTATTCACTTGTCTAATGTAGTTGTTTCGATTACCCAGAACTATATCAGCCTTATTCCAAGTAATACAATCACTATTCTATAGTTGGGAGAGAAGCGTGTGAGCAAAGAGAATTCCTCCATTTCAAAGGATGTGGCCTTTGGGTTCTTACCGGCAAGTAAAAATGACCGGATTTTTAACCTTCGGGATTTAATTTTAGTTCAAGTTGTTATTGGCCTCTCATCTTTTGGGCTGTTAACTGGTGGATACACAGGTACAATGCTTGACGCGAAGCAGTCACTTGCAGCGATTTTATTCGGTAATGCCTTCCCTATGCTGTTGATAGTTCCCATTACCCTTTATTTTGCGCGTTATGGCATAGACACTTTTGTAGGGTTTAGAAGTTCACTTGGGTATTTAGGATCGAATATCTTTTTCTTTGTTTTTCTTATTTTAACTCTCGGCTATATTTCCATCGCGCTTTTTATGTCCGGCCAGGCGTTAGCAGAGGCGGCTAATTGGATGGGCATGCCCGCGATTTTCTCAAGCCAAGCAACGGGAGCGCCGTTTTTCTCGATTTTGCTTTTCGTCTGTGCATTCCTTGTAACGGTGAGGGGACCGGTAGCGATTCAAAAATATACCGCAGTAGCCGTTCCAGTTTTTATGGTTCTCATGTTTGGCCTGCTCGCAATAGTCTTGTTTGGACAGGGGTTCACGGAAGTGGCTCATATACTTCCTTCTGAGCCATTTGAAACGAGTTCTCGTTCATTCGCGACAGCCCTGGAGTTAAACATCGGTCTCGGCTTTTCATGGCTTCCGTACCTTGGCCAATACAGCCGTTTATCTAAAACAGAAGGAGGAGCATTTAAAGCGGGATTTTACAGCTATGGAATCATCGTCTGTATCGCCGCATTAGTTGGGGCACTTGCTGCATTAGTCACTGGTTCTCTTAATCCTTCTGACTGGATGTTTTCCATCGCAGGAAGTTGGGGCGGCTTCATTGGCTTGATTTTACTTTCGGTAGGGAATGTCGGTGCAGCCATATTCCTTATGTACTCACAAGCTGTCAGCTTTAAAACTGTATTCCCGAAAAAGTCATGGATGATTGCGATGGGTACAACCGTACCGACTATATTCTTACTTCTAAGCTCAACGTTCTACGATGCCTTTGGTTCATTCATTGCTGTCATCTCTTTTATAATGGCTGTTCTCGGCGGGATTGTCGTTGCAGATTACTTCTTTGTAAAGCGCCAACGCATTTCAATAAGGGATTTGTATGACACGCAAGGCTCTTATACCTATTGGAAAGGCATTAACCCTTCGGCCGTTCTCACGGTGGTTATCGGAACGACCGTTTACTGGGCACTCTATAATCCATTGACTTTTGAAGCAAGTGGCTTTTTCCTTTATACAGCTGCCGGAATTCCAACATACTTTGTCGCTTTAGTCACCTACTATGTTTCATCTAAATACATTTTCCGTTATGAAGTTGACATGGAGCGTCCATCCGTGGAATTAAAGGAAGCTAAATAGAAAAAAACTCACTTTAAAGAATCTAGGGAACGAGAGGAGATTGTTTAATGTTTACACAAAGTTTAGATTTCAAAACAACAGATTTAGATACATTCCCATTTCCATTCACTTCAGGTAACTATCGTTATTCAAACGACTTGAAAAAACTCTCAAACGTTAACTGTATTGAAGTTACACCAGAATACAAACTCCAAGTGGAAACGAAGCGTCGTCTCCTTCAAGAACAGCCGCATATAAGGTTTCAATCTTTTTCACACACAATGGAAATGCAATGGGAAGTATTGGAAATGCTGATTGACATGGCAGCTGATCGCTACCCGGAGCATTTCGAGGTCATTAAAGATGGTGACAACTGGACTTTCAAGAACCACATATTCGGGGAATCCGATTCATTCGTATATGGCGATGCCAGCACGCTTCCAAATGAGCCGCTTGATTATATAGGCCGCCATTTCCATAATGATTTTGTTTTAATGGTTCATCGCGATAGTAATTTCTACTTGGAAGTGGGGCAAGTTTCATACGCTGCACTCTTCTCGGCTAACTGGAATAAAGGCATGTCCTTTGATGAGATCCATGCACCTGTTCCATTCGTATCACGGAAAGGTGATGAACTCGCAGATCGCGTTCGTAAGTTTTTATTATCCATCGAGCCAGGAAAGCCATGGACACGCATTAACTGGAACCTGATGGCGGACCGTTGGGATGTCAACTATGAAACGATGGATGTATGGGGACCGCAGCGCTCTGAAATAACACCGGAAAATGCAGGTAAACTTGTTCGTTTGCGCGTTGAAGAACAAAAATTTTATCGCATGCCACGAAGCAACGCCATTCTATTCGTATTGAATACTCAGTTCCTGCCGCTGGAGGATTTGACAATGCGCCAGGAGTGGTTTGATCTGACATATAGCGTACTGCAGGATATTCCGGAACCTATGGCTGAATACAAAGGAATTGCCCCGTTTCTTTCGCAATCGGTCGAATATTTGAGGAGTATTGATGAAAAACAAAAAAGCGAAGATAAACAATAAGTAGGAGGATAGGGCCTTGTACAATAGTCCAGTATTGTTTGATAAATCCATTACGATCGTAAATAAATTTACTCCTCGGAATGAACGAAGAAAGTTTGTCGTCATTTCTGATCAAGCCGGATATGAAAAGGCGAAAAGTTTCACTTCTGAAATCGCAGGAACAGTGCCTGTTGAATGTCTTTCCATTAATGGAATGGAAGATAAAGAGGAGATTAAGAGAGTCATCTTGTCACAAAAGATGGGCACCCAATTTTATATTGCGGCAGCTTGGAACAATGCCGTAATGATCTTCTCGCTCGGGGTGGAAGCTGGTCTATCTGAAGCTGAGATCCAGACGGTGATTATCGGCCCTAAACGGCGGTATGTATATTGCATGAAATGTTTCGAAGTGTCGGAAATCGCAGAAGAAGCCGAAATTGCAGAATGTGACCATTGCAAAGCCAGTCTTGAAATAGGACCATTTTATTCAATCGTACGGGAAGGTTATATTGGTTACCCATTCATCCCAATCGGAAAAGAAGAAGTAGGGAGCTGATCATCATGCGGGTAGTAGGAAATATTCAAATGAAAGTAAACAAGATCATTCAAGAAACTCCATTCGTAAAACAGTTCGAATTGATTCCAGTTGATGGAAAACCATTGCCTGCTTTTACTGGCGGTTCGCATTTGACCACTTTCATGCCGGTAGGGGATACGATAATCGAGCGAGAATATTCCCTTATCAGCAACCCAAGGGACCGTAAAAAATATGCTATTTCCATTCGGCGTGATGAGGCGTCACGCGGAGGTTCCGCTTTCTGGCATGATCATGTAACAATAGATTCCAGATTGGAAGTCAGCTTCCCTAAAAACAACTTCCCTCTCAGCTTTCGAGCTAAGCATCATGCATTTTATGCAGCTGGAATCGGCATCACTCCATTTCTGGCAATGATGGAAGATATGGCTGCCGAAGGACAAACCTTCGAACTTCATTATGCAGCACGCACACCGGAATTATGTGCTTTTTATGATCTGTTGAAAGCCAAATATCCTGATCAATGCACCTTTTATTTTTCGCAGGCAGAAGATAAACGCAGAATGATGCCTGAGACGATGATGGATCATCGCATTGGCACGCATGTATATTTTTGCGGACCAATCGAGATGGTACAAGAGTACCGAAAAGCTGCCAGTTCATATGGTTATCCGGAACATGCGATTCATTTTGAATTATTTGCGACAAAACATGACGGGCCGAAAGAACCTTTCATTGTCGACCTTACAGACAGCGATCGGTCCATCCGTGTTCATGAAGGTGAAACACTGCTTGATGCGCTTTTAAGGGAAGGCATTGATGCACCTTATTCTTGTAAAGTGGGCGGGTGCGGAAGTTGTGAGGTGGATGTTGCAGAAGGTGAAGTGGATCACCGTGATTTCTTCCTTAGCGAAGAAAACCGCCAAACACGCAACTCAATCCTGACATGCTGCTCACGTGCGAAGGACGACAGACTTGTTATAAAACTTTAACGGTTCCTTAAAGATAAAACTAAAAAATAATGAAAACGGAGGAATGAAACATGACAATTTTAGAAACGGCAGTTTTAGAGCTTAAAAATTACATCGACGGTAAGTGGCAGACCTCATCTTCAAATGAAGTAATCCCGGTAATCAACCCTGCAACACAGGAAGTCATTGCAAGGGCTCCGCGTGCCACCAAGGAAGATACTGAAAAGGCAATCTCAGTTGCAAAGGCAGCTTTTGAAAGTGGAATCTGGTCAGGCCTAACAGCACAGGAGCGTGCTTCCTACCTATATAAAATCGCTGATAAAATAGATGAACGTGCTGAAGAGTTAACGATTCTCGAAACAATGGACAATGGGAAACTCAAAGCAGAGGCAGGTTTCGATATTGCCGATGCCGCCGCGTGTTTCCGTTACTATGCTGGTTTGGTGCTTCATCCAGAAGGGGAAACTTATCAAGTTCCCGCTCCAGTACAAGCGATGGTTGTTCGTGAGCCAGTAGGTGTAGCCGGTTTGATTGTACCTTGGAATTTTCCTCTTCTAATGAGTGTCTGGAAAATCGCACCGGCCCTTGCGGCAGGTAACACCATTGTATATAAACCGGCTGAAGTGACACCTGTTACAGCAATGAAATTATTTGAAATACTGGAGGAAGTAGGCATCCCTAAAGGTGTTGCTAATATGGTGATGGGCCGCGGCACTGTTGTCGGTCAAACCATTGCAGAAAGCAAGGATGTTGACATTGTTTCATTTACAGGAAGTACGGATGTTGGCCGAACAATCATGAGGGCGGCCGCGGGCAACTTAAAGAAAATTTCACTTGAGCTTGGCGGTAAATCACCTAATATCGTTTTTGCAGATGCAGATTTAGAGACGGCCGTCGATTACGGATTATTCGGCATCTTTTTCGGTGCCGGTCAAGTATGTTCATCAGGCAGCCGCATCCTGGTTGAGGAAAGTATTTATGATGAATATGTGAAACGCTATGTGGAACGCGCAAATAAAATCAAAGTAGGATCTGGCCTTGCGGAGGACAGCAACATGGGGGCAATTGTCAGCGAAGCGCAAATGAATAGCATTTTGAACTATATTGAAATCGGCAAACAGGAAGGTGCGACACTTGCAGCAGGCGGTTACCGTCTTGTTGATGAAGACCTTGACAAAGGATACTTCATTGCACCGACTGTATTCACCGATGTAACACCTGACATGCGCATCGTACAAGAGGAGATCTTCGGTCCGGTCGTTGTCATTCAAAAGTTTAAAGATGAAGAAGAAGCTATTAAACTTGCAAATGATACAGACTACGGCCTTGCAGGCGGCGTCTTCACTAACGATGGGGCAAAAGGATTGCGAGTGATCAAGAAGGTACGGGCAGGCATCACATGGGTTAATGATTATCATCCAACATATGTCGAAGCGCCATGGGGCGGTTACAAACAGAGCGGGATTGGACGCAGTTTAGGAAAATACGGCTTGGATGAATACCAGGAAATTAAACAAATCAACATTAATCTCGATGTAAAACCGGTCGGCTGGTTTCCAAATTAAGCATCTGATTAGAAAGGAAGCAAATTACTATCTTTAATCAAATCAAAAAACCTAATCCAAATAAGTATTAAGTTTCATTTTGGCGACAAAATGGGGTTAGGAGTCCGATTAGAGAGAATGTTTTTTTACTGTAATCCTCATTGGATTGAAGAGATTTGCGACACTCCTGCCTAATTACTGGCTAGTCATGACCCTATAGGCGCTTGCTTTTATGAGGCTTGGCAGACAAGTCGGCGGAAAGGGAGCGGATTTCCCGAAAGGGTTATGTGTAATGATTTCCACTCCAGGCACTCGCTTTCCGCGGGCGGTCCGGGAGCCTCCTCGGCTGTTCGCCTGCGGGGTCTCCCTTGGCCACGCTTTTCCCGCAGGAGTCTCGTACCTTACGTTCCAATCAACCGGAACTACTTTTTAAGAAATATTGTAGGGAAACTGGCTCTTCTTCTCCAATTCGTTTACAGTCTGGCGGTTTCATCAATTTTTTGGAAAAAGGAGTTTCGAGTTGCACTCGCCCCGAACCAAGATTTTAAAATTAAACTTGAGTATCTTTCATGTTTTTTACTAGTTTATACGGATGAAACCCTCACTGGATTGAAGAGATTTGCGACACTCCTGCAGAAATACTGTCTGCCGAGACCCCACAGGCGCTTGCTTTGATGAGGCTTGGCAGACAGTCGGCGGAAAGGGGGCGGATCTCTTAAATCAGCTGCAACTTTTTTCAATAAAAAAACTGCAGGCAAACTGAGTTTTCATCGAGTTTGTCTACAGTCTGAAACCTAATCCAAATACGGATTAGGTTTTTTCAAACTGCAGAGAAGCTTTTTAAAGCACTTAACAAAAATTGCTCTTAAGCTTCAACTGAGAATTAAAAAATCTCAAGGAATGAGCCATTTCGCAGGCATTTTTATTATACAACAAAAGGACAAGATTTCCTGTTATGAGTGAAAATGGATTTGAGCATAAAAAACACCATTGATATGATAAAAGTAACATACAAATGCTATTTATCGTTTTAAACAGAAATAGGATATTGAGATTGAAACGTTTTTACCGGTGTAGCATTTATTCTTGGTGTCGTTGATTGTCGTACATAGTATCATTAAAAAGAAATGGACATTACATAATGCTCACACAATATAAGTTAATAAGTTTATTGCCTTCTTTAATTTGAAAAGACTAGGAAGCCGCCAGAACTTTCAAAAAGTCTTCAATCAAGGAGGAAGTGCTCTATCAAATATTAAAGACCGGTCAGGGAGTGGATATTGATGACTAAGTTTTATTCGGATATGACAGTGGAGGAAGCGATATCATGTTTCCCGATAGGAAGCACTGAAGTGGAAGTTTTGGATGATTCAGAGGATTTCATCGGATTTTTGACTATAGAGGCGTTATCTGCAGCAGTGCAGCAGAGTGATTTGACGAAGCCAATTTCTCATTTCATTACCGTTAATGCACCGCTGCAAAATTTACGGAATTACTCAATTCCCTATGAACAATTTCAAGCATTCTTCGAGAGTGATTTATGCAAGGTTGTATTTAATGCCCTGTATGATGGGGTGTATATCACGGATGGTGATGGAACGACATTATTTATCAATCAAGCGTATCAGCGTATTACTGGAATAAGAGAAGAGGAAATCATCGGAAAACCAATGAGTTATTTAATTGAGCAAGGCATGATATCCGTCTCTGCTTCATTGGACTCCATTCGAACGAAGAATCAAGTTACTTTGACACAAAGAATTCGAAATGGAAGAAAGATCATCGTATCGGCCACACCTATTCTATCGCCACAGAATGAAGTCATATTTGTCATTAATAGTGTTAGGGATATTACTGAATTAATCCGGATGAAGTATACGATTGACAGCCAAAAGTTATCTTTCCAACCTATTTCTCAATTATTGCCTGGCTCGGAACAGGTGAATTTACAGGAAATAATCATTGGTCCCTCTACAACTCCTTTATTCAAATTGGCTGATAAAGTAGCTAAAACGGATGCGAAGATCTTGTTACAGGGGGAAACGGGAGTAGGGAAGAGTTTAATCGCCAAATACATACATGCCAAAAGCTCCAGGAAGGAAAAAATTTTCCTTGAATTAAATTGCGGAGCCATCCCAGCGAACTTGGTGGAATCTGAACTTTTTGGATATGAACCCGGGGCATTTACCGGATCCCTTAAGAATGGGAAAATGGGGATTTTTGAGAAAGTGAATGGTGGCACGTTATTTTTGGATGAAATAGGGGATTTACCTTTAGAGCTACAGGTAAAACTTTTGAAAGTGGTAGAGGAAAACAAGTTTATGAGAGTTGGTTCTACCGAAATGAAAGAAGTGGATGTCAGGTTAATTACAGCCACCCATCGCGATCTGGCCTCCCTCGTGCAAGAAGGATCTTTCCGTGAAGATCTTTATTACCGGCTTAATATCGTTTCCTTTGAAGTCCCGCCTTTACGCCAGCGAAAGGAAGAAACGATCCCGCTTTTAGAAATGTATTTGAAAAAATTCAATGAAAAATATGATGAAAAGAAAAAGATGACACCGGAATGCTATGAATGGCTGACGAACTATTCGTGGCCTGGCAATATACGTGAGCTTGCGAGTCTTGCAGAGCGGCTGGTCGTCACGACATATGATGATACGATTGATTTGCCTAATTTACCATCTTTCATCCAGCCGGTCTTATCAAAAAAAACGACAACACATTCTTTGAAGGAAGCCGTTTCCGAGCTGGAGCGTTCCCTGATCCTGAATGCGATGAAGAAGTATGGGACTACAAGGGCCGCTGCCATCTCTTTGGATATCAGTCAAAGCGCTTTGGTGCAAAAAATGAAAAAATTTCACATGCGATTAGAAAACGAATCGAATTAGTTTATTTGATTTGTTTTCCACTCATTATTTATACTGTTACCCATGAAAAAAAGGTTATCCCCCTTATGAATTAAGCGTTTTCAAACTTTGGCATGATTCCTGCATTAGTAAATACATGAAAGGGGAGATAACCATGAATATTTCTATTTTTTCTATGGCTAACAAATTGGTGACAGGAGCAGATTCTTTACAGCAGCTGACTGATGAGGTTACGCGATTAGGGATGAAGAATCCGTTGATAGTTACAGATAAAGTTTTAGTGGGTGCTGGGGTTGTACAAAGGGTTGAGGATTTACTTTCTGCAGAATGTGGTATTTTTTCGGATGTGAATCCAGAACCGGAAATTGAAATCGTTGAGCAATGTGTACGGTCAATCAAGGATGGAAAACATGATGGACTGATTGCGGTAGGCGGTGGAAGTGCGATGGATATTGCGAAAGCCTCTTCCGTCATGGCTACGAATTCAGGCAGCATCGAGACATATTTCGGTACTAACTTGATTGAAGTCCCAGGTCTACCTTTAATAGCCATACCGACGACGGCAGGAACCGGGTCAGAAGTGACGAATATTTCGATTTTATCGGACAAGAAAGAACAGGTTAAGAAGGGAATTGTAAGTCCGTATCTTTTACCGGATGTAGCGATTGTATCGCCCGTCATGACGCTGACTTGCCCGCCAAGTGTGACTGCTGCGAGTGGAGTGGATGCACTTGTTCATGCGGTCGAGGCTTATATTTCCAAATTTGCTTCGCCCGTTACGGATGCTTTGGCAATTGGGGCCATGAAGTTAATCGCAAAAAATTTACCAAAGGCTTATGCTGCGCCAGATAATCTGGAAGCACGGGAAGCGATGATCACTGGAAGCCTAATGGCAGGATTAGCTTTTGGAAATGCTGGTGTTGGAGCTGTTCATGCTTTAGCTTATCCTCTTGGAGGCCGCTTCCATTTATCACATGGAGTCAGCAATTCATTATTACTGCCATTTGTGATGAAGTGGAATAAAATTGCATGTTTGGAAAGGTTCCGCGAGATTGCTGAAGCACTTGGAGAGAAAGTCAATCATTTAAATGATGATGAGGCAGCGGATAAGGCTATAGAAGCGATGACCAGAATATGCCGTTATGTTGATATACCAGAGTCACTAAGTGAATTTGACATTCCTGAATCGGCTTTAAGTGAAATGGCTGCCGAGGCCATCAAACAAGTCCGTTTACTTCGCAATAATCCCCGTGCATTAAACGTCCGGGATATCGAAAAAATTTACCGTTCAGCCTATGGCTTTTAAGTGGAGGAAACAACATGAAATGGAAAAACCGTCGCTATGGAGAAGAGACATCGTATATACCTGCGGGACCTTTTAAAATTAGACTGCCATTTGTCCATTATCGTTTTGAGTGGCCTGACTATGTTCAAGGCTTATTGATGTGTGCAGTTGATCTTGGAGCGATTACACTGCTTGCAGACCATCTTGGTATGCCTTTTGATGTGGCTCTAGCCGTCGTTGTCTTGAATGGATTATTATACTTGGCGCATCATTTACTCGGGGACCCTGTTATACCAGGTTGGATTACACCTGCGGTTCCATTGCTTGTATTGTTCGTCGGGCAATTTCCCGAAGGACCTGATCGGGTCTATGCTCTCGTTGCATTTCAACTAACATTAGGTATTTTATCAATATTGCTAGGAATGACCGGACTTGCCAGTAAGGTCGTGCGATTAGTGCCGAATGCAATCAAATCAGGCATCATTTTAGGAGCGGGTATTGGTGCTGTCGTTTCCATTTTTGAAGTGGGTGGAAAGTTTGATTTATTTCCTTATACAATAAGCATTTGTATCGGCTTTGCCTTTTATCTGCTTTTTTCGAAAAGTTTTGGAAAATTGAAAATGCGAAACAAAGTTTGGATATTCATAGGCAATTTAGGGATATTGCCAGCAATCTTACTTGCTGTCTTTGTAGCCCCCATTTTTGGAGAAGCAAAATGGCCTGATATCCAATGGGGATTCAGCAGTCCGGATTTTGCTACGCTTTGGTCAGACTATACTGTTTTTGGTTTAGGTTTTCCCGCCTTGACTTTCTTTTTAAGTGCGATTCCAGCTGTTTTCGCTACTTATTTAGTCGTATTCGGGGATGTGCTCAAAACGAAAGCGCTGCTTTCTGAATCCGATGAGGTCAGGGAAGATGAAAAAGTGGACTATAATCCAAACAGAGCCCATTTAATTTTTGGTGGCCGAAATGTGATCATGAGTTTTATAGGACCCGATATAACAATGTGCGGTCCGTTGTGGGCAGCCATGCAGGTCGTGGTTGTGGAGCGATTCAAGAATGGCAAGAAAGCCATGAATTCTTTCTTCGGCGGTGCCGGCTCGTTCCGTTGGGGTACGAATACAGGGTTATTCTTATTGCCGGTAGTAAGCCTGGTGGAACCAATTCTCGGTGTGGCCTTGGCCTTGACGCTTTTGGTTCAAGGATATGTTAGCGTACGCGTAGGCGTCATGCAGGCAAAGAGCCAACGCGACCTGGGAATTGCAGGAGTCGTAGCTGCCATCCTTGTTATAAAAGGTGCTGGAATGGCGTTTGCAGCAGGAATTTTATTATGTGCCCTTTTATATGGCAAGGACTTTTTCAAAGGTGAAAATGATAAGACATTTACAGATCATGAAGAAGAAGAAGAGGAGATTAAAGCAGGATGAAAAAAGTAGCGGAAAAATGGCCAATTTATATAAACGGCGAATCTATTCATACAGAAAGTCATTTTGTAGTGGAAAACCCAGCAACGTTGGAGCCAGTGGGCTATGTTCCGGACGCTAACGAAAAAGAGGCAAAGGCTGCAGTGGATGCAGCTCAGGCTGCTTTTCATACTTGGTCGAAAACAAGTGCATACCATAGGGCGGAATTACTTGAGAAGTGGTACACGGTCATTGAGAACAGGCTGGATGAACTCGCAACGATCATGACATTGGAGCAAGGAAAGCCATTGGCAGAGGCAAAAGGTGAAATGAAATATGCTTCAAGTTTCGTGAAATGGTACGCTGAAGAAGCAAAGCGCAACTACGGGGAAATCATACCAGCCTCCGTTGCATCAAAGCGTATTTTAGTGCAAAAGCAGGCAGTCGGTGTCGTTGCTGCCATTACCCCGTGGAATTTTCCTGCTGCCATGATCACGAGGAAAGTGGCGCCAGCCCTTGCCGCAGGATGTACCGTGGTCATCAAACCAGCGGAACAAACACCTTTGACCGCTTTGCTATTAGTTGAAAGTGCCCATGAAGCAGGCATTCCGGCAGGCGTGATGAATATTGTAACTACACAGAAACCGGGAGATGTATCAGACGTGTGGATGAATGATTCACGTGTTAAAAAGATCACATTTACCGGCTCCACTCCTGTAGGGAAACATCTAATGAAAAAAGCCGCAGAAACAGTAAAAAAAGTCTCGCTTGAACTCGGTGGATTGGCTCCGTTCATCATTGCTGAGGATGCGAATATCGAAGAAGCTGTAAATGGTTTGATTCAATCAAAATTCCGGAATGCTGGACAAACATGTATTTGTGCGAATCGAATTTTCGTCCATGAAACAATCGAACAGCCGTTTTTACAAGCTTTTGAAGAAGCCGTTTTAACTTTGAAGGTTGGAAATGGAATGGAAGGAAACGATCTTGGTCCATTGATAGATGGGGCCGCAGTAAAAAAAGTTCAGCTTCAATTAGAGGATGCTGCAAGTAAGGGGGCTATCATCCATAACACCTCAAAAGTCGATGAAAAACAAGGCCATTTTATCGCACCAGCCATACTTTCCGATGTAACGGATGATATGCTGTGCATGCAGGAAGAAACGTTTGGGCCAATTGCGCCAGTCAGTACATTCAAAACCGATCAAGAAGCGATAGATCGAGCCAATAATACGAATTTTGGCTTGGCAGCTTATGTGTATACCGAGTCATTAAATAAGGCAGTTGCCTATTCGGATGCTCTTGAATATGGGATTGTCGGTATTAATGACAGTGCCCCATCCACTGCCCAAGCACCATTTGGAGGAATGAAGGAAAGTGGTTTAGGCAGGGAAGGGGGACACTATGGCATGGATGAATATTTAGAAGTGAAGTATGTATCCATGCAGCTTGGCCAGTAAAATAAAACAGAAGAGTCCGCGATGATTCTTCAGGTTCAAAAAAGAGTGGAAGGCACATCAAATATCGATGTGCCTTCCACTTTTTTAAATGGTTAAAAAGTATTTTTATGCTCCTTCAGATATGAAGGAGGGAAGGTCATGCTTCCTAGGATGACATCGAAGTCAGCACCGGTAGCCTTGGGGACGTTACTCGTATTACCATGGAAAGTCTCATTTGCTAGTAATGCAAAGGCCACTGCTTCCTTCGCTTCAGAAGAGTACCCCAACTCTTCTTGAGTCAAAACTTGAATAGAATTTCCAAGCAGTGATTGCATCATATTTAATAACGTTTTGTTATAGCTGCCTCCGCCGCCAATTATCACTTCTTCAATATTGGTTTTTGGAAAGATGAATTTTCGATAGTTCTCCACAATCGACTTTGCTGTAAACATCGTTACTGTAGCTAAAATATCATGACTGGGAAGTGATTCAAACATCTTTAATAGTTTTACTACATATTGCTTGCCAAATAATTCCCTGCCAGTTGATTTTGGCGGAGGGCTCATAATATAAGGATGGCTGATACAATAAGATAAAAGTTCGTCATTAATTTGTCCTTGTTTAGCTATGTTACCACCTTCGTCATAGCTAATATTGAACAATTGGCGGCATACTTCATCAATGATCATATTCCCAGGCCCTGTATCAAAGGCATACATGTCATTCAGAGATGCCTGCTTGGGTAAGACGGTTACATTTCCAATGCCCCCTATGTTTTGAAGTAATCTTCCCTTCGTTTCACTTCTATAAAGAATGTATTCGGTAAAAGGAACAAGAGGAGCTCCTTGTCCACCAGCAGCCATGTCCATCGTACGGAAATCAGAGATTACAAGTGTGTTTGTATCGTGAGCAATTACTGCAGCTTCCCCAATTTGTAAAGTGGAGGGTATATAATTTTGTTCTTTTAAAGGCTGGTGGTAAATGGTTTGTCCATGGGATCCAATAAGATCCAGTTTATTTATGGGAAATCCAGCTTTATGACAAACTTCCTTTACTGCATTGGCAAATAATTTTCCTAATTTAAAATTCAAACTGCATATTAACTGCACATTGGATGTTTCTGCAGATAAAGACTGCATAATTTCTTTTTCAATATCTTTTGGAAAAGGGCATGTCATGAACTCAATCATTTCCATTTCAGTCTCAAGTCCACTATTATTCACCCGAACAAGTGCAGCATCAATTCCATCCAGTGATGTTCCGGACATTAATCCAACTATGTACATCGTCATTCCACCTACTTCAATTCTTTTATAATCCTGACTTAGCAGCATATGCAGCAGTGTATGCTGCCATTGTTCACTGAGATATAACACTTAAGCTATAAAGCTATTTCTTGAAGATCATTTTACTTTTATATAAATCTGCCTAGTTTGTTTACTTTCATTGTGGGTACGGTCCAATGCTGTCACAACATATGTGTAAGTCTTGCCTTTTTCTACACTGCCATCATTAAACAATTGACTTGTATTTTCTTTATGCACTGTGGCAAGTAAGTTCGTTGAATCTTCAATGTTTCCTTTTTTCTTCCCATCAAAACGATAAATGGCATAATAAGATGCATCTGATTTCTTATGATCGTGAATTTCAAATTGTATTCCATCTCCTGATTGTGTTGAATTTCTCACCATTGGAGCCTTTGGTGCATGATCATCAATCCAAGGCATGGCTGGAACCAATGCGGGATGCTTATAAATATCCCCGCTTAACCGATCTGCTATCCCAAGGGGGTTTTTCCGTAAATCTTTGGCACTGAAATGCATGCTTCCATCAAATTCCTTATATGTTCGATTCAGTTTTAACTGGTTTGGCATTTCTTCAGGATTGAACCAGTTTTGCACACCGTTGGACTCTGTATTAATTTTATAGTCTCCTTGTCCAATATAGAGTTGAACATTTTTACCTTCGACTTCTTTTGTCCACCAATCAAGAAGTTTGGCATAGTCAGCTACTGGCAATCCTATATTCCAATATAATTGAGGGGCAATATAATCAATATATCCATTATTGATCCACGTTCGGGTATCTGCATATAAATCATCATAATTCGTTTGTCCTGCGGCAGTGTCAGATCCTGTGGGATCAACTGCTTTGTTGCGCCAAACTCCAAATGGACTTATACCAAACTTCACATATGATTTTTCTGCCTTGATTTCTTCATTTATATTCTTAACAAGGTTATTTACATTATCCCTGCGCCAATCTTCAACATTTGTAAATCTATCTGCTCCATATTTTTGATAGGAAATTTCATCTGGGAAAGGTACTCCTGCAATCTTGTAAGGATAGAAATAATCGTCCATATGGACTGCATCGATATCATAATTCTTAACAACTTCCATTATTCCATCAATCACAAACCGCTGTACGCCAGGAATGCCTGGATCAAAGTACAATTGTTGTCCATATGGTATGACCCAATCCGGGTGCTTTCTGGCAGGGTGAGATTCTGGAAGATTATCAATATCCGATATTTCAGCGGTTTTACCTAAAGGCATAGTAATGCGGTAAGGATTAAACCACGCATGAAATTCCATATTACGCTCATGTGCTGCTTCTACCATGAATGCAAGAGGGTCATACCCGGGATCTTTTCCTTGGACTCCTGTTAAATATTTTGACCAAAGACCGTATTCAGAAGGATAAAAAGCATCCGCAGTGGGTTTAATTTGCATAACGACAGCATTCATTCCCATCGCTTTTTGTTCATCCAAATATTTTATGAATTCTTCTTTCTGTGCTGATATGGATAAACCAGGTTTGGACGGCCAGTCAATATTTAACACACTTGCAATCCAAGTTGCGCGAAGTTCCTGTTTTACATAAGTCGTTGTTTGAGGAATTGTCCCAGATTCTGCATTTGCTTTCAAATCAGCTGGAAGGAGAAGTGATCCCCCCACCAAAGCGGCTAGAGCCAATGAACCCAATTTTTTCTTAGTAATTCTTTCATTCATCAATAGTACAACCTCATTTCATTACTAATATTTATATTTAATTATTTGTAAGCGTTAACAAATAATGAATATATGAATTTGTCATCTATGAATAGTTAGATAAGATCTAACAATAAAAAGAATCGTAGGTTTGGTTCACTAAATGGCTACTCAGTTTACAGTTTTTATTTTTAGTAGAAAGCTAACATTCAATCAATCAATTTAGGTATCTTACTTTTATTTTAAAATTAAATTTTAAAAATGTATATACAATATTGAAATTAATTTTTAATAGTGATATATTCTCTATAGCAAATAAAGTTTCACCACTTTCACCACTGAAATAAAAAAGGATGATATGTATGCTTGAGCATTTAACGACAGAGCGTCGTAATGAAAAGACCATGAGTTTAGATGAAATGGGAACACTGGAATTTTTAGAGGTGATGAACGAAGAAGACATTAAAGTTGCCCATTGTGTAAAAAAAGAACTTCCGCAAATTTCTAAAGCCGTGGAGATGATCGTTGAAGCCATGAATAAAAACGGCAGATTAATTTACATGGGTGCAGGAACAAGCGGGCGCATCGGTTTATTGGATGCAGTAGAATGTCCCCCAACATTCAATACCGATCCGAGTGAAGTAGTGGGTCTTATAGCTGGTGGGGAAAAGGCTTTCATTAAGGCGGTTGAAGGTGCTGAAGACAGTTTTGAATTAGGTCCTGAAGATTTGAAGAAAATCGAATTAACAAACAGGGACGTCGTAGTGGGCATTGCAGCTAGTGGACGCACTCCATATGTTATTGCTGGATTGGAATATGCCAATCAAGTTGGTGCAGGAACTGTGTCGATAAGCTGTAACAAAGGTTCTGAGATAGGTAAGATTGCAAAAGTTGCGATTGAAGTTGTAAACGGGCCTGAAGTCCTGACGGGTTCTACACGTTTAAAAGCTGGAACATCGCAAAAGTTAGTATGCAACATGCTTTCCACCGCCTCAATGGTTGGAGTTGGAAAAGTTTATGGTAATTTAATGGTAGATTTACAGTTAACTAATGAAAAGCTGGTTGAACGTGCAAAACGTATTATCATGGATGCTACTGACTGTAGCTATGAAATTGCAGATGAATACTTAGAAAAGGCACATGCCCAGCCTAAAATTGCAATTGTCATGATTTTAACGAATGTATCATATGAAGAAGCCTCAAATCGTTTAGTGAAAGCACAAGGATTCATAAGAAAAACGATTTAACGCTTTTAATAAAAAAATAAAAAAATTGGAGGAACAAAGAATGAAAGTATTATTCGTATGCTCAGGTGGAATGTCTAGTGCAATCGTTGTAAGCGCTTTAAAAAAGGAAGGGGAAAAACAGGGTGTAACCATAGAAGTATTGGCAGTCGGCACTCAAGAATTTGATGCAGAAGTACGAAATGGCTGGGATGTTGCAATGGTAGCCCCGCAAGTCAAACATCGTTTCGATGGCTTTAAGGCATCGGCAGATGAAGCGGGCGTCCCATGTGAAGCCATTCCAGCCCAAGCTTACAGCCCTCTTGGCGGACCTAAACTATTAAAACTGGTAACGGAACTAGCAAAATAATAAACTAATTACTATTTCTTTTCACTAAACGTAAAAGGGGAAAACACGAATGGACAAGTTTGTAGCTTTTTTAGAAAATAATCTTTCAACACCTATGGCTAAATTGTCTGAGCAAAAACATTTACGCGCGATTCGGGATGGTGTGGTTTCTGCGTTACCTTTCATCATCTTTGGAAGTTTATTCTTGATCATTGCATTTCCGCCCGTTGCAGCAGATACTGCATTAGGTGAATGGTCTGCAAAACATATCGCTGAAATTTTAATACCATATCGATTAACGATGTTTATCATGACGCTATATATTACTTTTGGTATAGGCTACAGTTTATCTCAAAGCTATAAACTTGACCCGCTATCTGGAGGTTTACTATCATTAGCAGCCTTCTTGTTCACAATTGGTGTAAAGATGATGGATGATGTGGGGTTTGTTTTGCCAATGACAAATCTCGGAGGCCATGGTCTTTTTGTAGGAATGATTGTATCCATTTTTGCTGTCGAAATTTTACGTCTTTGTAAGACAAAGAATATCACGATTAAAATGCCTGATTCTGTTCCAACTTCAGTGGCCCGTTCATTTGAAGCATTAATACCAGTTTCAATTGTACTGCTTGTCATGACTTTAATTACAGTCGTTTTTGCTGTTGATTTACATTCACTTGTTGATAAAGCGGTTGCACCACTCATCAGTGCAGGCGATACATTGCCAGGTGTATTAATTCCAGTATTTTTGATTACATTCTTTTGGTCATTTGGTATTCATGGCGTTTCAGTAGTAGGTGCCGTAGCTCGTCCGGTATGGGAAGTATACTTGGGGAATAACTCGGCAGCAGTTGCAGCTGGAAAGGCAATTCCCCACATAGCTCCTGAAACATTCTTCCAATGGTTTATTTGGATTGGTGGGTCTGGTGCAACCTTGGGTTTGGTAATAGCCATGCTCTTAACGGCAAAATCCACCTATAGTAAAGCAATGGGGAAAGCAACAATTGTGCCAAGCATTTTTAACATCAATGAACCAGTTATCTTTGGGATGCCGATTGTATTGAACCCGGTACTTATTATTCCATTTATCATTACACCGCTAATTGGTGCGACACTTGCATATATAGCAACATCCATCGGACTTGTGAACCCGACATATGTAATGGTTCCCTGGACATTGCCCGCTCCAATAGGTGCCTACCTTTCTACAGGCGGTGATTGGAGAGCCGTTGTTCTCGTGATGGTGAATTTAACAATTTCAGTCCTTATTTATCTGCCATTCTTTAAGATGTACGATAAAAAGCTTCTAGCGCAGGAAAACGTGGTAGAAACAACGGATAATCAAAATATCGCTTTATAAGGAATACCTAAAAGGGAGTTTGGGACTAAATGCTCCAAACTCCTTTTATAAATTGAGGGGGGAAAGGATATGAATTCAACATCCAGAATTCACTTTTTTAGTTACAAAAGTGCCTTTCTATTTTTTAGCTTCATTCTTGTTTTTAATTTTATCTTTAACGGATTAATGGATGCCTTTGAAATAAATAAACAATTATCACTGTACTTGGGAAATACCTTTGCCATAAGCGCAGGATTGACGATGGTTGTTTGTTTTGTTGAAGGTAAGTTTAAAAACAAGAAACATGCATCACTATTATTCTTGTCTTTATTAGCGGTGAGCGCACTGATTTGCTATGTAATAATCTATAAATGAAAATTCAGATTAGCTAACTATGAGGTGTTAGGGGAATGGAAATGAAAAAAGGGTTGAAGATTGCCACAATTGGTGGAGGCTCCAGTTATACACCAGAATTAATAGAAGGTTTTATTAAACGATATGATGAGTTGCCAATTAGGGAACTGTGGTTAGTGGATATTGAGGCAGGAAAAGAAAAACTGGAGATTGTAGGAACCTTAGCAAAACGGATGGTTGAAAAAGCAGGACTTCCAATGGAAATACATCTAACGTTAGACCGCCGGCAAGCCTTGCAAAATGCCGATTTTGTCACGACGCAAATGAGAGTGGGATTACTTGATGCACGAATCAAGGACGAGCGGATCCCGTTGGAATTAGGATTGATTGGTCAAGAAACAAACGGTGCAGGAGGATTGTCCAAAGCATTACGAACTATACCTATTATTCTGGAAATTGCAGAAGAAATGCAGGAGCTCTGCCCTGATGCTTGGTTAATTAACTTCACAAACCCAGCGGGGATGGTAACGGAAGCCCTTCTCCGCTACAGCAAGCATAAAAAAGTCATTGGGGTATGCAATGTTCCATTTAATATGCATATGTCTATTTCTAGCATGCTTGGTGTGGATAGGAAGAGAGTTCATATAGATTTCGCCGGGTTAAACCACATGGTATTCGGGATGCATGTATTCGTTGATGATCAAGAAGTAACAGATAAAGTGCTTGAAATGCTTGGCAATCCTGAGATTCAGCTGACGATGAAGAATATTGCCCCATTGGCTTGGAACAGAAGATTTTTGAAATCCTTAGGAGTGGTGCCTTGCCCGTACCATCGTTATTATTACAAAACAAAAACGATTTTAGAAGAAGAATTGGAAGCATTCAAAACAGGGGAAACTCGAGCTGAAATTGTGAAAAGATTAGAAGAAGGTTTGTTTCACCTATACAAGGATGAAACCCTTGACATCAAGCCTCCGCAATTAGAGCAGCGCGGTGGAGCTTACTACAGTGATGCAGCGTGTAACGTCATTTCTTCTATTTATAATGATAAAAAAGACATTCAAGTGCTAAATGTACAAAACAATGGATCGCTTACTGATATTGATTATGATTCAGCAGTAGAAGTAAGCTGTATCGTCACGAAGAATGGACCAATTCCTTTGGCTATGGGGAAATTACCCATACAAGTGCATGGCTTAATCCAACAAATCAAATCATTTGAAAGAATTGGTGCAGAGGCAGCCGTTACAGGTTCTTATGATAAAGCATTATTGGCTTTAACGATTAACCCGCTTATTCCAAGTGATGACCTGGCGGAAATCGTTTTACAAAAACTTTTAAAAGCGCATGAAGAATACTTACCGCGATTCTTCAGTGAAAGTGCTGTTCCGACCATCAAGTGAATGGTGTTTTAAACAGTTAATATGGATTACAGTAATCCAATGAACCTTCATAATCTAACCTAAAATAGGAGTGGAATGATATGTCAACTGAAATGAACAATAACGAAATGGAAATTTTTGAAATAATATCACATAGTGGAAATGCAAGAGGATTAGCATTCGAAGCACTGAAAGAAGCGGAAGAATTTAATTTTGAAAGTGCAGAAGAACTAATTAAACAAGGCCAGGAAGAATTGAACTTGGCCCATAAGACACAAACCAAGCTAATTCAAGCAGAATTGAATGGAGTTCCAAGCGAGAAAACTTTATTGATGATTCATGCTCAAGATCACTTGATGACGGCAATGAGCGAACAAAAACTAATTGAACATATGATTCGCATTGTAAAAAAGCTAGCCCCACAACAGTAAAGAGGTGATTAAAAATGGGTAAACTTGGTATATCTATCTATCCAGAGCATTCAACCGTCGAAAGAGACATGGAATACATTGCACTTGCACACAAATATGGATTCAAAAAGATCTTTACTTGCTTGCTTTCTGTCGAAGGTGATAAAGAGAAGATATTAAAAGAATTTAAAGAAACGATAGTTTATGCCAATCAATTGAATATGGAAGTGATGGTCGATATTGCTCCCCGAGTATTCGGTTCGCTAGGCATTTCTTATAATGACTTATCGTTTTTTGCAGAATTAGGTGCATATGGAATCAGGCTGGACATGGGTTTTACAGGTAACGAAGAGTCGGTTATGACACATAATCCATATGACCTGAAAATTGAAATAAACATGAGCAATGCAACAAAATATTTAGATAATATTATGGATTACAAACCAAATAAAGAGAATTTAGTTGGATCGCATAACTTCTATCCGCATCGCTATGCAGGATTGAGCTATCCTCATTTTATAAAATGCTGTGAGTCATTCAAAAAGCATAATATCCGCACGGCAGCTTTCATCAGCTCACATGCAGCAACGTACGGTCCTTGGCCTGTAACGGAAGGATTATGTACTTTAGAAATGCACCGGGAATTGCCGATTACAACACAAGCGAAACATTTGTATGCGACAGGGTTGATTGATGATGTAATCATTGCAAATGCTTACTCATCTGAAGATGAATTGAAGCAGCTTAGCCTGTTAAACAGCGGTCTGTTAACATTTAATGTTAACCTTCACGAAACCATAACAGCACTAGAGAAAAAAATAGTATTGGAAGAATTCCATTTTTACCGTGGAGATGTTTCCGATTATTTAATTCGCTCGACTCAATCACGTGTGAAATATAAGAGCGAAGAATTTAAACCAACATATACGCCTGATATCAGGCGTGGTGATATTTTAATTGAAAATGAGCTCTATGGACAATATAAAGGGGAATTGCAGATTGCATTAAAGGAAATGAAGAATTCGGGGAAAACAAATGTGGTTGGCCGAATAACAGAAGAGGAAATTTTTCTTCTCGATTATTTGGAACCATGGGGGAAATTCCAATTCAATATTAATTGATCAGGGAAGGAAGGTGATATTCCTTCCTTTTTTACTGAATAGGAGAATAATATGAATTATATTATCGGAGTTGACGGCGGAGGCACTAAAACTGAAGCAGTGGCTTATGATTTAGATGGAAATAAAATTAGTGAAGGCATAGCGGGATTTGGAAACCTGCTTATTAATGAAAAAAAAGCCATCGCTAACATTATACAGGCGATTGAAGAATGCGTAATGCCCATTATCAATGGAAGCTGCCATTACATTTGCTTAGGATTAGCCGGGTATGGAGGAGTTGAAAATCCACAGGGCATAAAAAGTGCATTAAGCATGGCATTTAAGGCCCCGTTCACCATTGTAAATGATGCAATTATCGCTCATGCTGCTTTGCTTAAAGGAAATGATGGCATTTTGACCATATCCGGAACTGGATCTGTAAGTATCGGCATCCATAAAGGAATCAAGAAATCGGCTGGTGGCTGGGGACACATCCTTGGGGATGAAGGAAGTGGCTATTGGATCGCCATGCAGGCTTTTATAAAAATGACGAAAGAAGAGGATGAGGGGTATGAATATAGCCATTTAACCGAGTCGATACTGAAAAAACTTGGCTATCATAGTGTAATGGAACTGAAGAAATTCATTTATTCTGCCACGAAATCCGAGATTGCCTCATTTGTTCCCCTGATTGTCCAACATGCGGTTAAGGGCGATGGTATCTCGCAAAATATTCTGAATCAGGCTGGGTACCACCTTTCAAAACAAACGCTTGAGGTTATCAGGAAGTTAAAGTTAAGTGGGAATGTTACAATTGCAATAAAAGGTAGCATCTTGACAAATATACCATTGGTGCAAAGCTCTTTCATCAATCATATTAAACTTGAAAATCCAAATGTGAAATTTGTTTTGGAAGACGTATCAGCTACCTTAGGTTGTTATTACATAGCAATGAAGCATTTAAAGTAAGTATAGATCAAGGAGAGTAAATCATATGCACGTCGAAAATATTATATTGAGAATTGAAAGCTTATTGAACCAGTTGCCTAAATCAGAACGGAAAATTGCACAATATATTTTAGAAAATCCAAACGACATTATAAGAATGACGATACATGAATTGGCTGATCATGCCAATGCCAGCAGTTCGGCCGTAACGAGGTTCTGTCATTCTATAAAAGTTAACAGCTTTTCAGAACTGAAGGTATCCCTATCATCCCTAATTTCCCAACCTGAGAAAAAAGGTTTCCATGACATTGAGCCTAACGAAACAATAGCGTCCATTAAAAATAAAATAGTTTCCAACTCTGTCCAAGCTATACAAGAAACTGCGCATTATTTGGATGAGTCCGTTCTTGACAATATTATTGAAACCATGAGGAGTGCAGATGTAATTTATGTCTATGGTTTAGGTGCATCATGGCTCGTTGCTGAAGATATTACACAAAAATGGTTACGGTTAGGAAAGATTGTAAGTGCCAATCAAGACCCGCATATTACGGCAACTGCACTGGCTGCATCATCAAAGAATACCGTTTTTTTCTGTATTTCCAATAGTGGCGAAACTGAAGAAGTCCTTGAACTCGTTGATATTGCTAAAGCATATGGCATAAAGACAATTGGTTTATCGCGACTGGGGAATAATGGCTTAACTAAAAAAGTTGATATGTCCCTAAATCATGTACGTGCCCCGGAGGCTAAATTCCGAAGTGCTGCAACAAGTTCACTTTTTGCACAATTTCTAACGGTCAGCATCATTTTCTATGCATATGTTTCAAAATTCTATAATGAAAATAAAAATGAAATTGAACGTTCAAGGGAATCGGTATTGAAATTCACAAAAAGGAATTTGGATACTTAGTAAGGCGAGTCATTACTTATCGTGTGTAAATGCATGGATAAGATTGATGAGCGTTATGTTTCCAATCAGTATGCCTTGTGAAATTTCATAACGATGAAAGGAAGATGTACGCTGAATGATCCAAAAAAATTCTCCCAGTCCCATTTATCATCAACTTGAAGAGGAGATTAAAGGAGCGATTCAAAATCTTGAATTGGTGCCAGGAGAGATGATTCCTTCAGAAAAAGAATACACTGAAAAATATGGAATAAGCAGGATGACTGTGAGATAGGCCATTTCTAACCTAGTGAATGGCGGTTATTTATATAGGCAGCGCGGAAAAGGAACATTCGTTGCCCAACAAAAATTGGAGCGGCCCTTGCAAGGATTAACAAGCTTTTCGAAGGATATGATTTCAAGAGGACTTGAACCAAGTACACGATTTATCAGTTTTACGGAGATCAATGCTGATCATGATCTTGCTGCAAAGCTTGATGTTGAAGCAGAAGCTCCTATTTTCGAGCTGGAACGTGTTAGGCTTGCTGATCGGTTGCCGATGGCATATGAAAGGCTATTTATCTCTAAAAATCTTGCCCTGGATCTAACGGAAGAAATAGCCATAACTTCCATGCATGACTATGTAGAAAAAACGTTTGGTTTAAAAATTCAGCATGACCAGGTAATTGAAGCCGCGATTGCTCAAAAAAAAGAGGCGGAAATGCTCGAGGTAGTCGAAGGTGCCCCTGTATTGCTGATTGAACGAAGAAGTACCCTGGATACCAATCAACCACTTGGGCTTGTCAGATCTGTCTACCGGGCAGATCGATATAAATTCGAAATCGATTTGGAGCGGTTATCATGAGCAAAAAAAGTAGTAGTAAGAATCCCGTTCTCAAAAAGATTACTAAAAACCCCCCTTGCCCAAATATGGGCAAGGGGGGTTTTTAGTAGAATATCATCTTTCAAGTTTGGGAGTTTTCCAGCTCGAAAAGGAAAGGTACGAATAACCATCCGGGACTTTCATTATTTCGCTAAGCTTTCTGTCAATCGGTTTTCTTTCCAAATGACTGTAATGCCAAGGCCAATGACGATAATGACAGCAGCGAAAAGGTAAGGGTAGTGGATGTTTACGTCAAAAAGCAATCCTCCCATGGATGGCCCGGCGATATTCCCTAAGCTCGTATAGGTGGAGTTCATTCCAGCAACGAATCCTTGTTCTTTCCCGGCAGCTTTTGATAAAAATGTCGTCAAAGCCGGACGAAGAAGGTCAAATGCAAGGAATATGAAGCAAGTTACCACTAGTACTGCCGAAAAACTGGAAATCATAGTGGATGCTACCGCAAAAATTGCACCGACGATTAAACATAATTGAATAAGCTTCTTTTCGCCGAGAATATCTACCAGCTTTCCAAACATAAAGACTTGCACAACAACTCCGAAAATAGAGCTTATTGTAATGATAATGGCAATATCCTTCGGCGTGAAGCCGAATTTATGATCAGAAAATAGGCTAAAAACCGTTTCATAGGCTGATAAACCAAAAGCGAGTACAAATACAATGATGAACGCAATAAAGTAAAGCGGATTTAGTGATTTTTTTAAATCGCCCATAAAGTTTGATTGCTTTGTATTAGCGGAAACTTTTGCAAGCTGTTCCTTTGTCATCGGCTCTTTTAAAATGAATATCGATGAAAGGCATGCTAAAAAAGCAATGGCCGCCGCAAGGAAGAAGGGCAAGCGTATACCATATTCTGCAACAAAGCCACCGATCCCGGGTCCTATTATAAAGCCCAAGCTAATTGCGGCTGAAATATAGCCCATTGCTTTTGGCCTTTCCTGAACGGATGTAATATCTGCAACATATGCCGTAACACCTGGCATGATGAAGGCAGCACTGATACCCCCAAGGATCCTTGATAAATAGAACACGGATACGTTTGTCCCTACACCGAAGATAAGTTCTGAAACACCAAAAAGGAATAAGCCGATGATGATGATTTTCTTTCTGCCGTAACGGTCAACCCAACGACCTGCGAAAGGTGACATAATAAGCTGTGAAACAGCAAATACGGCAACAAGATAGCCCATCGTACTTCCTGATAAATGCATGATATTCATAAATGACGGCATAACGGGGATGATGAGTCCAATTCCCAGAAAAGCAATGAATATATTGCTTAGAAGAATGATTAATACCGCCTTTTGTTCTTTAATTGGTTTATTCATGTTTTAACACCACTTTCTTTGTGAATCATTCTTGTGAAATACCTCTCCAAAAAACTTTCCAAGAGGCTGCTAATTTATCCTTCAGCCGTTTCTCATCATTGCCGTATACAAGCTCAAGCAAAATGGAATCCACAACTCCCAGAAAAGCATAGGTCGGTGTTATGGCTTCTTCATCGACGATTAATTTGGCATTGATCCAATCATGGAATTTGCATTCAAGGATCTCCTGCACTTTTTCCTCGATATCCATCACTTCCTGCCCGATTTCTTTTTCAAGATGTGCTGGGGGAAAAAAGGACATACGCAGCCAAAACTTTATATGCTCATTTTCTTGGAAAAGATCGATGACCAATTGTAGGAATCCAAATAAATCTTTTTCAGGATTTTTTGAATCAACTTTACTGAAATATTGGAGTTTCGAAGATAGCTCCGTCTCTTTCGCATCACGTAAAACTTGCAGAAAAAGATCATCCTTGCCTTTAAAATGAGCGTAAATGGATTGCTTTTTCATGCCGACTTCTTCAGCTATTTGAGAAAGCGACGCTCCTTCATAACCATGAATCGTAAAATATTTTAGAGCGGCGTCCTTAATTTCATTACTTTTCAATAATATCACCCCATAATTTAACGAACGTTCGTCAGTTATAATAGCAAATTAAATAAATTTATGCAAGCGAATTTGTTTATTGTATTATGCCCAGAAATCATAATTAGGCGATATATTTTAGAAGGACAATATTGTTGTTTCCAGCAATAGATATGCACTCAAGGCTATTCACTAAATTCCCGCATATAATTCTATATGGATAATAAAGAGACAGGTGGGATGAAGTTGGATACGTATGACATTAGAAAGGTGATTCAATACTATTACACAAAAATACAAGAAACGAATCATCCTTATTATTGGTACTGTTTGGCTGAGACTCAAAGTAGGGCCGGGTTAACAAGTGAAGCAATGCAAACGATTGATAACGCGTTGTCATTTCCAAACCCTTATCCTTCAAGGCAGGAACTGCAAGACATGCAACTGAACCTCCAAACTGTTCTTACAAGGGAAATGAACTCCAACAGAACAGTCATAGTGACATCAAAGCAAGGCGATATTGATGGGAACGGGATAAAGGACAATGTTTTTCTAACTGCAAACAAAACCCCTGATAGCCCCTTTTGGAGGGATATAACTTTGGTTATCCAAAATGGGAGGACTCATCAATATCAACAAGTTCCCATGAAAAATAACGCAGGATATAATCCGACCATTTTTCTTGGTGATTTTACAGGTAATAAGGGGGATGACATTTTAGTGGTCATTGATACAGGAGGAAGCGGTGGCTCCATTTATGCGTATGTTTTTGCATATCTTAACGGTCAACTCATGACCATTTTTAATTCAGATACTTTCAATGAAACCTATAAATACGATGTGAATTATGAAAACCATTACAAGGCAAAGGTGAATAGTACTTACCTAAAAGAAAGGTACATTCTTGACCTTACTTATAAGGATAAGGACTATTTAGCTGAAATATATAACAAGGATGGTGTACTGAAGGCGCCAATAGAAGGGTGGGTCAATCCTTTATCTGGTTTATATCCGGTTGATTACAATAGGGATGGCATATTTGAGCTCGAAGCGTATCAGAGGATCGCAGGGAGATACAATGCCGACTCACTAGGATTTGTACAGACCGTATTGAAATGGAACGGGCTTGCTTTTGCTCCTGACCGGCAGAATGTGGCTATTTTTGGAGGGGAAATATAGCACAATGGAATAGAAGTTCATGAACAAGGTACAGGCGAAATCTTCGCCCTAATGAAACCGGAAAATATTCTTTGCAATGGTTCAGCTGATTGTGTGCATTTACGAAAATTGTACCGGCTTTCAAAGAGGACGTGATGGTTTCTTTACTTCATCTAAGATTAAACAAATTTTTTCAAAGGGGAGTATCGCTAATTGGAATTATTAGTAGGCAATGCCTACACGTGATTTTAAATAATCGCTACTTTTTATTTGGCTGAATGCAAATTCTGCTGTATCCGGGACCGATATTTCAACCCCATCCTCCGGCAAAAAGTCACTTTCTACACGATACGTACCAACACTTTCTCCATCGGGCAGATACGTAGGACAGACAATCGTCCATTGAAGTGTTGATTGTTTAAGTATATCGTAAACTTTATGATGCTCTTTCGCTGCGCGGGTAGACCTTCGCTTCGATTCACTAGACTGATAACGCAGAGAATTGGGGATTGTTCTGCTTTGCAGGATTCCTGCTGTTCCAATGGTTATAATTCGTTGTATTCCTTCGTTTTCCATTGCTTCGATAATCAGGGGCATACTTGCTGATAAAGTGGTTGTCCCATCAGTATTAAGCGCACTAATAACAACATCAATCCCATGCATGGCACGAACGATATCAGTTTTATTTAATACATTACCTTGAATAATGGTTAAATTGGCATTGCTTATTCCAATCTTCTCTGGATTGCGTACTAAAACTGTAACATGATGCTTATCATGCAGGCCGTAAGTAACTAATTGACCCCCAACTCGTCCGGTTGCACCCAAAATTAAAATATTCATGGAAACGACCTCCTTTTTATCTAATATAATTATTCCACTAACATTGTATCGTCATTTTCAACTAATGGGGAGTTTTGTGCATAAAATCATTATAATCCAGTGTTTGCTGGCGGTACCCCATGCCCAAGAGCATTTTCCCACAATCTTTTTGTGGGTATATTTTTTCCTCAACATTGAATTCATCCAAAAGCTTATTGTGGATAGCTTAATGAAAGATTACCTATTTCCTGCTTCAGATAAATTAAATAAATTTTTTATAAAATTATTCATATTTAGACAAAATTACTAATTTTTGTTTTATAAAGCCTTTCTAATATGAAATCCTGTTATGTCCAAGCTCACTTATTCCTTTTCCATATACTAATAAAAAAAGGAGGTGAGAAAGTGAGTAAAAGTAAGAATAGCTCTTCACGCAAGGATGAAGAGAAAGTGAGTAAAAGTAAGAATAGCTCTTTACGCAAGGATGAAGAGAAAGTGAGTAAAAGTAAGAATAGCTCTTCACGCAAGGATGAAGAGAAAGTGAGTAATAATGAGCATAGCTCTTTACGTAAAGATAAAGCGAAAATAGAATCGGCACACCAAGAGTGTATTGATCGTGCTTATCGTATTCCTATATTTTTAAGTACGACGACTCATTTAAATGACAACCAACAACGGTTTCTAAACCGTCTAATTTTAGAGATTGAGAATGCTTTGCTTTTTCCGCGTACATTACCATTAAGCGAAAGTTATCCTGAATCCATTTTAACTGATATTCGTCGGTTAGTTTCATCAAGCTATGGAATGTTGGCAGTAAACCTTCGTCGTTTTAAAATTCAAACAGTTGATGTCAATGCAGGACCCCTTCCACCTTCCACTCCATTCTGGACAGGATCAGTTTATTCACAAGTAGAACCTTCAATGGCTTTTCAATTTGGTCTACCCTTATTATTAGTAAGGGAAGAAGATACTGACGCAAATAATGGAATTTGGGCAGGAGGAATTGCCCCACTCAACCTATTTATAGTTTGGCATTCTGAAACTCAAACTGTAGATCAATTCTTTAACACTCCTGAATGGAGATCAGCCTTTGCAAATTGGAGTGCACAAGTAAGAAATGCTTTTTATATACAGACAGAGCCTCAGTTCAAGTACAGATGTGAATGAAACCCTGGTACTTTAGCAATAAGTCGAAAATATACAATGTTTAGTTCACCTTTATATATTTTCGACTTATTCACACAAAAACAAATATTTCCTTTTTGTTATCACGAACAAAAAGATTTACTTCATAAAAACAGACTTTATAGAAGAGAGACGGCCGGGTCTGGTAACATCCGAAGGCATTGCGTATATTTTCGTTAAAATGTTGGCGGGACCCCATCGCCATCAAGCTAAGGTGAATTTGTATCATCATAAAAAAACGAGAGTTTCAAAACTACTTATCTCCATCTTCTCTACAACAATTAGCTAAAGAAGTTGGTTTTGTTCAACGTACAACTAAATATCAAGCACAAGAATTAATTGCTTATGTGTATGGTTTAGTCAACAGTCGCGAGTAACACCACTCAGACAATTGTGTAGCCGCCTCGAAGCATCTACAGGTGTCCTCATGAGCCCTGAGGGGTGGGGAGTTCCTCCACGTTTAGTAGGAAAAGCGAGGGAAAATGATAAAACCACCTTCGGTTCCACGGGTCTACTAACCATTCAACCGAAAGGCTTATACATAAGGGATTTAGGGTATTTCGACTTACACGCTTACAGAAAATGAATGATGAAGGTGCTTACTAAATCTCACGTTTGAAGTTGAATTCTCGTATATATCGTAAGAATGATGAACCAGAGTTTTTTTGGAATGGGACTGTGAAGAAAGGTACTCTCTTTATTCAGTTAGAACGGAAGAGCTTATGAATCAATTTCAACATGGATGGTTTTTTTGTCATGCGGTATTTTTAGCGTTACCATAGCAAATTAAAGAGAACGTCCTTGTATATTATCTCTTGCGCGCGTACCTTGATGGCGATGTGGCGGTATCCCAAGAAGAAAAACGTTCGTTGATAAGGAAACAAAACGGGCCGCTCAATAGCTTCATGAGGGGCCCATTTAACGTGAAAAAAATATAAAAACGTCTTAAAACAAGTCAATAGCGACCACAATTTTGCCCCTAATATCCCTGTCCTTCTTTCGATTTTAGAAAAGCATCAACGGATTCATCCAATAATTTTTCCCGATTAGGATCTTCATTGACATCTGTATCCACTTCCATCACGTCGTTTAATCGACTAACCTGACTTTTTGGCTGAGCTGGATTATTTTTTTCTTTTGGCATATAAACTCCTTCTTGAACAGTTATTTTTTATTTAGTATGAACGATTCATCCAATATTCACTAAGATTATTTCCGCTTCTTTCCCAAATTGAGTCCGGTTGTCTTAATGGAAGGTTGAAACAACATACACGATATTCTTTCGGTTATTATTGACTGAATATTATAAATATTATAATATTTATTTTGCGTATTTGTTTTTTTGAAACGAGGTTTTATATTCAAAACAACTGGGTTTTCCTTGTGTACAGTCAAATAATCTGACAGGAGGTTTTTGTTATGAAGAAAAGAATAAGAAATACTTCGTTTGGTTTTTTGTTGGTAGTGACCATAATTCTATCATTATCATTATTTCTTCCTTCATTTGGCCAAACAGCGGTCCAGCAAACCGATTTTAAAGTAACCCTATTAGGTACAGGTTCTCCACTTTTAAGTACATCCCGCTCCGGTCCAGCTACTCTTGTTGAAGTTGGTAATGAAAAACTCCTCTTTGATGCTGGACGTGGAACTGCTTTACAATTATATAAAGCGAATATGTTACCAGGCAGTGTAGATAAGTTATTTCTAACTCATTTGCATTCGGATCATACTATCGGCATACCGGACGTATGGCTTACAGGTTCTTTACCAACAGGAGGGAAAAGGGAGCAAGCATTTAACATTTGGGGACCTAAGGGAACCGAGAAAATGATGTTACATATGCATAAAGCATTTAAAGCCGATTTGGATGCAAGGGATGACTCTGGAAATGGAAACATTGAAGGAGCAAGTATTATGGCAAATGATATCAAGGAGGGCGTTGTCTATAACAAAAAGGGGATTGAAGTAATAGCCTTCAAGGTAGACCATAAATCAATTGAGCCTGCTTTTGGTTATCGGGTTAATTACAAAGGGCATTCAGTAGTTATCTCAGGTGACACCCGCTATAATGAAAATCTAATTACATTTGCTAAAGGTGCTGACGTAGTTATTCATGAGGTTGCAGCGGCAAAACCTGATAATGAATCAGAATCAATCGCCAATATACTTGATCTTCACACTACACCGGAGGAAGCAGGTAAAGTCTTTAGACAAATACAACCAAAACTTGCTGTGTACTCACATATAGTATTATTGGGTGGATTAACAGAAGAAAAAGCTGATTTGCTCGAAAGAACTAAAAAGACATATGAAGGAACTGTGTTAGTAGGGGAGGATTTGCTTTCCATTCAAATAGGGGACAAGGTACAAGTACAACAGCCGGTTAACGAGGCGAACTAAGCTAAAACGGACCAGCTTCAGCTATTTCATGAATGAGAGGGCTTACTTCCAAGGAAGGTTGCTGATGCAACCTTTTCCTTAATGTTAATAAAGGGACAGGCAGTTTCAAAAATGTCGATAGTTAACTCAATTGATAAAATTGGAGAAGTGTTAATTCCAGAAGAACAATGAAGAGCAAAAGGAATATCATTAACGAAAAGGGCGCTTGAATTTAATAAAAGGAAAGCACATATTATGCGTGACTAATATGTGCTCTTCTTTTTAGGAATTTATAATGTTTTAGGTCTTGAAATAAGGTTTATTCAATAAGGAAGTATAAATTAAAGATACCCATTTAATACTGTGCCAAAAAGATCGAATTCAGGATCTTTTGACTGGGTTTTTGGAGGGGCTTCGGATCGCCCTATTGAAGAGTTGATACCACCTTCAACTGACTCTACAAGGGTTTCGTCATTCTCTTTATGCAATGGGTTATCAATCATCCCAAAATCAACTCCTTTTTATAAGATAAACGAATGGTTAGTTATTAATTCCCTAAATACTTTTATTTTATGCAAAAAAATATGGTGATGACTGGAATTCATTGAAATGAACGGGGAAAAACGTGTAAGCAATCGTGATGATTTTTATGACAGGATGCATAATGATTATTTTATGCCCATAAAAAAAAATGGTACCGATTCATTGATCAGTTGAGGGGTTTTGGTCTTCGGCCTTCTTAGTAGCAAAAGGATTGAAAAAGTTCATTCCACATGTGGTTACAGGAAGCTCTAATGATCGGACCTGTTCTGATTGAAAGGTTAAAGTGGAGTGAGAATCCTTTCCTTTTTAACAAAGTAAGCCCACTCAGAAAAGCCGATCTCCTTTAGTCTTTTTTTAACTAGTTCAAATTCATCGCCAATACGTTCCGGTGTATGCGAATCCGATCCAAAGGTTACCTTCACATCATAGAAAAGAGCTCGTTCTAAAATGTCATCTGATGGATACCACCCACCACAATCTTTCGTTTTACCAGAGGTATTAATCTCAATGGCGATATCTTCTGAACTAATGATTTTTAGCGTTTTTTCAATACTGTCTGTCTCAATGGAAGAAAAGGTTGGATAAAAACCTTTCATTGCATCAATATGGCCTAAGATTTGGAACACTCCGCTTTTAGCCGATTTCTGTATTAATTCATAATATTCATCCTTTACTTTTGACTGTTCTTTAGAGGTTAAGCCATTCCAACGCCCTCTTTTAAAAATGCTAATATCCTGAACATAATGAACAGATCCAATTATGTAGTCAAAAGGGTGTAAAAGATATTGATCGCGGTAGACTTCAATGTGATCAGGGAAGAAATCACTTTCCATTCCTAATAACACGTGAATTTTGCCTGCATATTTCTCTTTTAAGCGAAGTACTTCCTCAATATAAGGAACAAGTTCACTTTTTGCCATTGCAATAGTTGGGTAGAGATGGTCGTCCTCACTATAAAAATATGGAGAATGATCAGAAATCCCAATATAATGCAAGTCGTATTCGATGGCTTGCTTTACATAATCCTCAATTGTGCCGATAGCATGTCCACAGCGTTCATGGTGAGTGTGGAGATCAAATTTTATTGAATTCGTCATTTACTTAGTCCTCCTAAAGTGAACCAGATTGTCTTATTTTATCATATCCAAAATTCATATCCTTTCTCACAAAATGAAAGAAGATTTATACCTTACTACCCTCGAAAACGAATTTATATCCTACGGATTTAATTTTATACCCATCAATTAAAGATATTTTAGTTCGAGTAATTGTATAAGTGTTGAATTTCCTAGGCAAAATAAAATGTTCAAATATGTAAAAGGAAAGGAAGGATATATAGAATGACAAAAGTATTGTACATCACGGCTCATCCTCATGATGACAAGCAATCTTACAGTATGGCCGTTGGAAAAGCATTTCTTGACACTTATAAAGAAGTAAATCCTAGCCATGAAGTTGTGAATATTGACCTTTATAAAGAAAATATTCCTGAAATTGATGTGGATGTTTTCAGTGGTTGGGGGAAACTTCAATCTGGAAAGGGTTTTGAAGAACTCTCGTCGGAAGAGAAAGCAAAAGTTAGTCGACTTTCAGAGTTATGTGAGCAATTTATAGCGGCGGATAAATATATATTTGTAACGCCTTTATGGAATTTCTCGTTTCCGCCAGTAATGAAGGCATATATTGATTCCGTTGCAGTTGCAGGTAAATCATTTAAATACACCGAACAAGGCCCAGTTGGTCTTTTAACTGATAAGAAAGCCTTGCATATTCAAGCTCGTGGTGGAATTTATTCAGAAGGACCAGCAGCTGAACTGGAAATGGGTCACCGATATCTAAATATCATTATGCAATTCTTCGGAGTGCCTTCCTTTGAAGGTTTATTCGTTGAAGGACATGCAGCAATGCCAGATAAAGCACAAGAAATAAAAGAAAATGCAATAGCACGATCAAAAGATTTAGCTTCTACTTTTTAAAAAAAAAGAGTCAACAATTTGTTGGCTCTTTTTTTCATAATGAAATGGTGATATATGGATTTACCCTCACTACACCAATCATGCGTATTTCTCTAATAAAGGAATATGCTTTTTTATTTAGTCTAATAGTGGTTATAGGGGGTAACTTGTAATAGAAATAGCTGAAAGTGAGGGAAGAAGCTAAAAAAGGCCCATAAGGGTACCTTGATTAACTAAATTGACTAGTTTAGAAATAATTTAAAGTTATCAAGTTAGGCGTTCAAATTGCCGGAGAATCTCATGCATATCAACATAAGATTTTTTCTCAATGATATTGCCATATGTAACTGGTAAAAGTACCACAAGTGAAAATTTAACGTATTTTCCCGTAGCAGGGATACTTTATTATAAGTATAACGGTTGTATAAAAAATCAGAAAAATATAAAATGTATTTAAATTAGAGTTTTTTTTATTTACAAATTGTAATTTGGGAGACTAATAAAACTTCTATTTTTAGAATCATTAAATTTATTAAGAAAAGAGTGAGTTTAATAATGAAAGACATTAAAAATATCTATTGTGTAGGTCGAAACTATGCCTTGCATGCAAAAGAGTTGAATAATGAAATCCCAACTTCCCCTTTTTTATTTTCAAAACCGACTCATTCGCTTGTGGAAGCTAATGGACAGTCCATCACGTTGCCGAGTAATCAGGGTTCCGTTCATTTTGAAACTGAACTTGTTATACATATCGCAAAACAGTACGAATCAGGAATGAAAGTAGATGAAATAGTAGATGCCATGGCCATTGGGTTGGATTTAACACTTAGAGATGTTCAATCACAGTTAAAACAAAAACAGCATCCTTGGCTTTTGGCTAAAGGATTCAAAAATTCAGCAGTTGTTAGTGATTTTATTCCGTTTCCAGGTGTCGAAGCAAGTGAACAATCAGATTTTTCCCTTTTAAAAAATGGAGAGCGTGTACAAGTCGGAAATATTAAGGACTTACTTTTTGATTTGCAAACCATTATAGAATTTACAGCAGAGCATTTTGGGCTTGGAAAAGGAGATATAATTTTTACCGGTACTCCAAGTGGCGTCGGTCCTCTTTCAGATCAAGACAAGCTTTCACTTAACTGGGGTGGAAATGAAATAGGATCCTGTTCAGTTATAATGCGTTAATGAATAAAGGCAGTCATTTTGACTGTTTTTTTTATGGAATAACTCATTCTTAGACAAAAAGAAGAAACTCGTCTAAAATGAGAAGAACCATATAACATACATGGAAACGGCCAATATGACACCACTTTTTCAAATAAGTTTGACCATTAAATTCTGGCTTTGGAGTATGTTAGAACTATTTATATGTCTTATGAAAATCAATTAAAGTGCCATATTTTAATTATATAGGATAGAACAGGGTGGAATGTGCATGAAGAACAACCAAGAAAAGAAGTATTTAGATAATTGGCTTTCTCTTACTAGTATTCAAATGAGCATTACGAATGAACTTGAAAGTGCTTTGCAAAAAAATCATAACCTGTCGTTAAAAGAGTTTTACGTTCTTTACTTTTTATCCAAAACAAGCGATAAACAATTGAGGCTACAACAATTACAGGAGATGGTTGGACTAAGCCAAAGTGCTATATCAAGGCTGGTGGGCAGGCTAGAAGCAAAAAGCTGCGGAGCATTACAAAGGCATATATGTGAAGATGATCGAAGAGGCATCTATACACGTTTAACCACATTAGGAGAAGAAAAACTACAAATTTCCTTAAATACTGTTCATGAAATTCTTCACTCTGCTCTATCAAAAGGAAACCTTCAAGATGAATTACAATCCTTAATCCAGAAATTGTAATATGGTTCTTGTAATTTTAAGTGATAAGTGAAGTCGGTTATTTCTATATATCTTGGATAGGAATATCCCTTTAGCCCAGTAAGGTAATAATGAAAGGATCTGTTGAGAAAGAGAGCAGGGATAATGCGGAATTAAATGTAAGCGCATGCATTTAAGGGATTTTTTGACCAGCGAGGATAAATTAAAGGCCATGGCTATAAAGTAATGGAGAAATCGGGAATATGACCATTTCAAAATAGCTTATCAAAGATGATGTTCTTGTTATTAGAGTACTTTCAAAATTGTTAGCCCCTGGCATTTTTTTGAGCGAAAATTAAACTCTCTCTCTATATGCTTCGTCGTACAGTTGCTGGTTTTCACCCTAAATAAACAATAATATATATTATTCTCATCACCATTCCACCACATTCAATCGATAAAAGGTTTAGCAAAGTTTAATTCGATAAGAACCAAATTTCACTTGTGTTTGTACATAATTAGCCATTCATCACCAATGCATTATACATCCGTCTTTCAATGGGTGACCCTAACTTGCTGTATTCAGTCAAAGGAACATCATTTGTTTTTTCGCCTATTACATGAAAAATAAAAGCCAATAGTCCATCAACAATATCATTAAAAACATATTAATCTGAAGTCACCTACTGCGGTAAATTATTTGAAACTATTTTCATTTTTCGACGTAATACTATCAGGGATAAATTAAGAAATCTCATGAATTATAAATAGATTTCTTGTCCTATCTTATTACGCCCATTTTACATATGAATTCTAATAGAGGGTTGACGAAGGGAAGAGGAAGCATGTTCAAGAAAATATTAGCAAGCTTAGGAAAAGGAGCAGCAACTGTAGATTTACAATATGATAATCGTAATTATCAAGCTGGAGATAGCATTCAAGGGGAGGTAGTCATTCAAGGTGGTGAAGTGGAACAGAAAATCAATCAATTGACTGTCCGGTTGATGATGAACGTGGTATTAAAACAAGGAAGCGTTTCTAAGGAAGTTGCCCATATACCATTAGTTAATCGATATTGCATTCACCCCAAAGAACGTAAGGTCATTCCGTTTCATTACGTCCTACCTACGAATATACCTATTTCAAGGGGAACTGTCTCATACTATCTGGATACACATCTTGATATTGAGGGCGGAGTTGATCGTAAAGATGTAGACCGGCTGGTCATCCAATCCCAAAAATCTATCACATCCATTTTTAATGTAATGGCTCAATTAGGTTTTCGCGAGACAGCAAACTCGGGTAAACTCGACCAATATGGACAGGAATTTGCTTTTTTTCCCACTCAACAATTCATGGGACAGGTAAATGAAGTTGAAATGCGGTTTGCCAAGGAAGAATCAGGTATCCGGGTCTGGATGGAAGTTGACTGTAAAAGCGGCTACAAGGAAATTGAAGCAAAACGTGAGTTTTATTTAAGTAAGAATGTTCTCGAGCATGAAGCCGATCTTCATAAACTACTTGGAAAATATATATCGGAAGCTATTGATCAGCCTTATGCTTTTACACAGCCGTTCTCTTATTCCACCAACCATCATCATGGTCGCGCTTCCCAATTAGGAAACGCTATACCTGGAATGGTTGGTGGATTAGCAGTAGGTGTTTTAGGGTCGATGTTACTTACTGAGATGATGGATGGTTTTGATGTTGGGGAAATGTTTGAAGAAGCAATAGAAGATCTTGATGGGGGATTTGATTCATTTTTTGATAGTGGGGATGGGGAATCCTAAGTAAGCCATTAAATAGTCCTATGTTAACCAATATAATTAAAGACTCTTTTTGTTGCCGACTTTATTGGGGAAACCAATGTTATGGAAGTGGATTTATTAGAAATCCTTAATAATGAAAATCTATCAAAAGAGTTTTCGCAAGTTAAGAATTCAGATAAAAAGCTTGTAATAAGACCTGAACACTTAAACATTAGTCAAAGTCGCTTTCAGCCTAATCAAATTACGTTTGAGGCTAAATAAAAAAAGTCCATTTTTTAGGTTCAAAAAGAGTGGTAGAGTGTGTATCAGGCTATCAGGAAATTGCTTGCTTGGGTACTAGAAAAGGCTTGGTGAAAATACTTTAATATGTTGGTACGCTCTGTTAAAGGAAACTTTACAGAGCTTTTTTTATTGAAGAAACTGGACGGCGGCGCAAACTCTTCACCAAAATTTAGCATTCATTTCATGCCTTCTCGGAACAGTTCAGTAAAAACGAAGTCATATCTAGCCGATTGTGATAAAAGGATTAGGTGAAGGCAATCATGAAGCTAATCATTTTATGTGGATAATAAGAGTCAAGAAAAGAAAAACATGTAGGTAACTGAGTTTGTAGACAAATGTATGATTGGAACGGAAGGTGCGAGACTCCTGAGGGAAAAGCGCGTCGAGGGGAGAAGACCCCAAAGGCGCAAAAGCGCAAAGGAGGCTCCCGGACCGCCCGCGGAAAGCGAGTGCCTGGAGTTCCAATCGACGTGAGGTTCTACAGTTTGATGTAGGTAACCTTTTTCATCCTAAATTAAAACATAAGGTTTTTTTGTTATACAACCTTTTGGGTAGAAGTGAAGAAAAGAAAATAAGAAAGCCCAACTATACCTACATAACTCCTTTAGAGATAACCACAAAGTTATGTTGATATCGACTTTTTGATTGCTGTTTGGTTTAATGCTTTCATCACCTGAAAATAGCCCTTCGGTTTTTGGCGTGAATAAAATGAATAAACAATCATATAAAGCCAATTCTATATACAAGAATGATAAAAAGGAGATTACATCGTGAAGCCATATGAAATAAAAAATATGATTATTGATGATGAGTTTGATGGTGAAGAATCGGTTACAGCTGATTTTACTCACAAATATAAAGATTATAGCATTACTTTTAAAAAAGAAGATCTTGAAGTAATTAATACATGGGTTTTTGAGGGTAATTCATCTCTTCCAGCAAATTTATCAAGTACTATCATTGAATCATTAAGGGAAGAAATTAAAAAAAGAATCTAGTCAATTGGACTAGATTCTTTTTTTGGTCATTTTCTTAATCGAGGAAAAATTTTGCCTTGTTAATATTGATGATAAAAGATAAGGTATTTATTGTATCGAACCACACTTAAACACAGAATAATGTGTTTAAACTGTAATGTTACCAATCGATTCGTTTTCCATCTCTAAAAAACCCACCATTAGGTCCTTCAGGTCCAATAGTTGCTAACCACAGGATAGACTCAGCTGCTTGCTTGGGTATTCTTGGAGCAGATGATCCACCCATATCTGTACTTACCCATCCCGGATCGACCGCATTTATTGTGATATCACCTTTGATTTCTGCAGCTACCAATCGTGTCAATCCATTAAGGGCAAATTTAGATATTTTATAAGCTCCTACTCCTGGATATGACAGTTCGCTCATCGCCCCGTATTCTGAGGAAACATTAATGATTCTCCCATAGCCTTGCTTTTCCATGAGGGGAATAAAGGAACGGATCACATGGTAAACTCCAAAGAAATTGGTTGCCATTGTTTTCTCCAGAATGGAAGTGTCCATAGTCACTAAATTTTCACTCTCATCCAAATACACGCCTGCATTATTAATCAATACGTCCAATCTTCCATATTGATCATTTACAGTAATCGCAGCTTGATGGATGCTTTCTTGATTGTTTACATCCATTACCAGAAACGACACGTCAAGATTTGAATCCTTAAGTCTTTGCGTACTTTCATGCCCTTTTTCTGGATCCCGACTTGCCAAAATGACCTTAAAACTATTCAAAGCCAATTGTTTGACCAGCTCATATCCAATTCCTCGATTCCCACCAGTGACAAGTGCAACTTTTATATCCTTTGACATAATATATCCTCCTTTTTTCGGCTACTAATCTTGGGCCAGAGTAGAATTTTCCACACCCTATAAATTCAATAAAAGAAAGTAGGGCAGGGAAAATAAAGCAATAATGAACAGGGAACTTTTATAGAATGTTGAACTTATTCCTTATCTAGATAGTTGTTGTGTAGGAGTAAACATGTAGTTTCTAAGAAAAATAGTTACCAAACTTAGTATCAATGATAGGATTCCTACTAATACGACGTATTGTGTACCCAGTTCTGATATAAATAACCCGCCTGCTGCTGCACCAATTGTTGTTCCTACGTTACAGGATGATATAAATAAGCCATTGGCGAAATCAGGCGCTTCGGGAGCTGAAGACGCAATCAAATATTGATTAATATTTGCCATTATTCCTCCGGCTAATATTCCCCAAATTAAAGTTGTAATTTCCATAGGTACGGTAAATTGTCCTGTGAAGAATAAAATGATGTAAACAGCACCCAATAACAAAGGAAAAGATACTACAGACTTAATGGCACTATGAGTAAGTGAATTTCCTGCGACAATGTTTCCGATAATACTGGCTCCACCGAAGACGAATAACGTTAAACTTATGGTATTCGGGGACATATTCGTAACTGTTTTCAGATATTCAGCAAAATAACTATAAACCCCAAATATAGCTGAGTTTAATAAAATGACAGTCACGATGGAAAGCCATAAAATAGGTTTTTTTAATACGGAAAGTTGTGTACCATAAGAAATTCTTTCCTCAACAGGTATAGATGGAACAAAAATCAATGTAGCAATGAATACAATAGCATTAACAATAGCAAAGAATGCCATCGCCATTTCATACGAAACGGCACTATCAATAAAATTTGCGATCGGTACGCCGGCTACCATACCCGCAGATACACCGATAAATACTTTAGAAACAGCTTTTGGAGCTTCTTCTTTACTTACTGAGGAAGCAGCTACTGTAAATGCCAAAGAACAATAAATTGGATGGAAGAAGGCTGGAATTATACGAGCAATTAATAGAATGGTAAAATTAGATGTAAATATGGATACAATGTTTCCTATAACGAAAACTCCTAATACAAGTAACATGACCTTCTTACGATTTATCCCGGAAAACAATAACGGCATCGTTGGTCCAGATACAGCAATAGTAAGAGCAAAAAGACTCACAAGCAATCCTGCTTTTGATATGCTGACATTGAAGTGATCAGCAATGGAGGGCATTAACCCAATAACCCCCATTTCGGTATTTAAGATGCCGAAAACTCCTATGGTCAATATGAAAATCAGCAAGTTATTTCGTTTAGTCATAAAATGGATCTCCTACTTTCAGTACAGTGTCATTTTGTAATTGCGTAAAGGGGGAGATTTTTAAGGGTATTAGATAACTTTCAATTTAGCTGTTTTCTCCATTAATATCCAGACCTTTTAAACAATATCAGTTTTTTAAAATCCTCTTTGTTCCTGTCTCTGAATAAATTTCAAAGTATAATGTGCCAGGCTGTCGAGGTCTACTCGACAGCCTGAGCTTTAGAAAATGAATAGCGCTAGTTTTATCTCATCTTGTAATTATTACCATGGTTGACTTGTTGGTCCAATTGTAAACTCATTAATGTTCGTATCTTTTGGCTGATCAATAGCGAATGCCACAATATTGGCAACTCGATCAGGTGCAATACCATATTGTTCGTACAACGCAGTCATACCTTCTGAAATATTCTTATCAGTAATCGTATCCAACAATTCCGTGTTAATCGCTGCTGGATAAATTGTTGCTGTGCGGATGTTAGTACCTTCTTGGGCAGATTCCATACGCAAAACTTCCATTAAATCACGAACAGCCCACTTTGTTGCGCCATAAACTGCACCGCCTGGGTAAGCTTTAAGCCCAGCTACTGAAGAAGTAGTGATGATATGTCCAGACTTTTGCGATGTAAATGTTGGCAATACTGCGGCGATACCATTCAATACACCTTTAATATTAACGTCAACCATACTGTTCCATTCGTCAGTTTTTAATTCGGAAAGTGGTGAATTAGGCATTATTCCAGCGTTCAAGAAGATTACATCGACACCACCAAAAGTGTCTTTAGCTTGTTGAACAAGCTGATGACTATCATCTGGATTAACAACATCTGTGACGCGATAAGCAGCTTGTCCACCAGCTTTTTGAATTTCCTCAGTCAATGCTTTTAATTTGTCTTCGCGACGAGCGCCCAAAACAACTTTAGCACCTTTACTGGCCAATAATTTTGCAGTTGCTTCACCAATTCCAGATGAGGCCCCAGTGATTATAATTACTTTGTTTTCAATTGTCATTTCGTATCATCCCTTCATGTAAAAAAAACTACATTTGATGTTTTCTCTACACCTGTCTATAATCTAAAATATAAATATAAACAAAACAAGGCATATAAATCGTTAATTTAATCAGTTTTGATGTTTAAACAACAAATCAATAAAAATTGTTGACTATCTCAGTGAAAGTATGGTGTCAATAACATGGCAAAAGTGGATAGAAGAATTGTTAGAACTCAAGATGCAATAAAAAAAGCATTTCTTGAATTGATGTCAGAAAAAAATTTCGATAGCATTACCATTCAGGATATTTCTGACAGGGCAAATATTAACCGTGCAACGGTTTATCTTCATTACTTGGATAAATTTGATCTGTTGGATAAGATCATAGAAGAACATATAAATAACATGGTTAACCTTTGTGAAACGGAAGCTGAAATGGATTGGATTGAATCGACTGTACACTGTATGGAATATCTTGAAAGTAATTATTTATTTTTTTCGACGATGTTGGTGAGTGAAGGAGCTCCGTACTTTCGCAGCCGGTTTGTTCAGCATAATATCGAAGAGTTCAAAAAAGACGTCGATATAACAAAAGGGAAAAATTTTGGTCAAAGCGAAGATGTAGTTGTTGAATTTGTTGCAAATGCTTACGTAGGTGTAGTGGAATGGTGGCTAAAAAATGGCATGCCTTATCCACCAGAGGAAATGGCAGAAAAAGTGGGGGATTTATTAGAGAGGATTTTATAGAGTGTATCGCATGATAAATCTACTTTAGCTGAAGGTCGGAGCTGTATTTAAGGCAGCTCTTTTCTTATGGATTATTGGAAACGGCATTAGCGCCTCTGGTAAAGATGACCTGCTTGGAATCCTTTTCGGGTACTTTTTTGTATGCTTCGGAGATCGTTTAGGTATAAGGTTTGGTATAATTGGTTGAAGTATGATGGAAAAGTTATAGAGATGAGGAGAATATTTGAAAAAAGCATCACTTGTTTTATTTTCTATTTTATTATTGGGGTTATTGGGTTGTGAAGCATTAAACACGGAGAACAAGAAAGCCAATTCTGAAGATAAAATAGTCAAAGAAGATGAAGAAAAAACAGTCAATGAAGATGAAGAAGTCAAATCTCTTTATACGGTAGACAGCTATATGAAGTCAGTCGAAGAAAACCTTGAAGCAAAATCGGAAACATTTATCAGTAATATAAAGGAGTTACATAAATACACCATTTACTCTAAAGTGGAATTATTGGATTTTGTAGCATTTGTAGATGATCCTTCCGAGTTTAACTTATCCATTACTATGTTCTCAATGGATAGACAGGCTAATGAAGTCTTTAACGAGGGTAAGGATTCTACTATCTTTGCAGGTAGTAAGGGTATGATTGAAAATGTAAGATACACCCACCTTTTAGGTAATCAAACAGGAGACTTTTGGGATTTCTACGAAAAAAATGAAGAAGAAATTAACCTTGCAGAAAAACAAGCGTTTGCTACTTGGGTCGCAGATTGCTGGAAAAAAGCAGATGGACAAGCAATAACATTGCCAGCCTACTTTTCTCTTCACGATGATTATGAATCCTTTGATTTAAAGAAAAATCAGTGGGTTACAGATGATGAGAAATGGTCTTATTGACACATTAAGGAGGGACCTTTATCCAAATTGTTCCTCATATGAGTAAAGACCTTCAATTGAAGGTCTTTTTTGTTCATTCATCGGTTACATAGTAAACCTGCAATGGCTAAAGAAATGAACCCTAAAATTGTACAGAGTGTGGTATCTAAAATAAAGTCACGTTGTTTATAAAACCTGAGATATTTTGAATAAAGTCGCGATGTTTGCAAAAAAGTTACGATGCTTTGCCCCTTTGTGGTTATCTAAAGGGGTTTTCTTATAGGAAAAGGAAAGTACATATGAATCAAAAGGTGGCTTAAAAGAAAATTGGCTATATATTGGTTCAATCTCTAAAATAAGATCATTAATTCATAAGTCTGATAAAAATATATAGGAAATCTTTACCTTATATTCCATAATTTTAATCTGTAAACTAATACTTAGTTGAAAAAATTATTTTTAGGGAGGAAAGGAGAAAAAATGAATTTATCCCTCAAGGAACTATAAGAGCTGTTACTGTTTATTTTATGCTCTTCAATGCTTTTTGCATTTTCGCCACAGTCTTAGGAACAAAAAGCATCATCCCCTGACACTTTTCATATAAACGGTTGAGGAGCTAAACGGGATTCATTAATTGGTTTACAGTCCGAAAATCTATTGGATCAAAGATTTATTTATGTTCGGTTAATTTAAAAAGACAATGAACTAGGTGTCTTTCTGATTTATTAAATTTCAGAATATTCAGCATTATTTTCGTTTGGAGTAAATTCCTATTTATGCTTTTGATAGGTACTAACTAGTTGCATTAGAAAATTACAATTGTAAAGGCGTTGATTTAATGACGTTAACTCAAGGATTTTGACAATATTTCTTTGGATGGGAACCATATCGTAAATAGGTTAAATTAATATTCTTATAGAGGTGATTATCACGTTGAAAAATAAAGTAAAAAGTATATTGAGTTTTTTATTGATCTTTGCAATGATTTTCGGCGGAATTGGGCAAGCGGCGGTTGCCAAGGGCAATAACTCTAGTCAGCAAAATGTAAAACAATGGTTAAGTGAATATGAATTCTATGAGGACACCAGAATTGCGAAAATCTATGATCAGATTGCAATAAATGAATTAAAGCGTTTCGCGACAGTCATAAAAGAAACTAATGCTAAGTTTGATTCTAAACTGATAGCGGAATTTGATGAAATCGGAGACTTTAAACAAAAAGATATTAATGAACTTGATGTACTTCAACAATTGATTAACCAATATGAACAAGCTGTTCAAGAGGAGTATATACATGAGTCGGTTCTTAAAAGTGATCGGCTCTTGGAAATCAAACATAAGTTAACCATATGTCTATGGGGGTATGTAACAAAAAACGATTTTAATGAACCAACTGAAGTATTACTTGCAGATATACTCTTTAATTTTTATTTATCGGATAAAATTGTCAATAAAAATGCTATCGGCATCTTAAAGGATATCTCCGATCAAGCAGATCAAAAAGGAAATAAACTAAAAGCTCATTTGAATAACGCTGGTAAAATGTCTGAAAAAGGTAATGAGTTTCTAGAAAAAGATCTAGCTGTCCCTGCATCAAAATCCTATCAAAATGCATATAAACAAGTGTTATTCGGACTTGAAAAAGCAGGCTATTCATTTAACACAGAATTCTTTGAATCTACCTCTGAAACGGATGGTGATACTTTAACAGATGGAATAGAATTCCTAGAGGGAATGAATCCATTTAAAAAGGATACAGATGGTGATGGATTGCAGGACAATATTGAATATGAGGTCAAATCATTTATTTCCCCGACAAAATATGATTCAGATCGTAATGGCATAAGTGATGCAGATGAAGATATCGATGAAGACGGCCTGATTAATAAAGACGAGCAAGCTAATCAAACAAATTTGATTAAAGGAGACTCAGACCAAGATGATTTAACTGACGGATTTGAAGTACATCAGTTCGATTCATTACCTAATAAGTATGATACAGATAACGATGGGTTAAGTGATGGAGATGAATATGCTTTAAAGACAAATCCGAATGCTGCAGACGGCGACAATGACGGAAGCGAGGATTCACAAGAACTCTATAAACAATCGATTAGTAAATCATTGATTCAGCCTGATAAATCAGAAATTAAAAGCGTAGAAGTTGGGTTTAGTGCAAAGGATAATATTAATAAAACGACTAGAATTAGCAGCACAAACAACATAAATATTAAAACAACTAATTTACACGGTATTATTGGTTCTCCTGTAAGCATCAATACGCAATCAGAATTTGAGAAAGCAAGCATTCAGTTTACGTTTGATGAAGCGAAGCTCGGAGACACGTTGGAAGATGATCTAGCCATCATTTGGTACAATGAAGACGAGGAAATGTTTGAAAGCATTAACACTGTGTTAGATACAAGTAAAAATACAATAAGTGTGGAAACTACTCACTTTGGTGAATATCTGGTTGTTGATAAGGCAAAATGGTTGGAGCTATGGAATAGGGAAATAGACTACTCAGGGACGCATGATGTAAATAAAGATCTGCTTAACAATCTTGCAACGAAGACAGTAGGTGATGTAGGAAGAGATGACGAAAATGGTATATCAGGTGATGTAGAAATTGATAAAACAGATTCGGACGGGGATGGCTTATACGACAGCTATGAAATTGAAGGAATGAAAACACCGTACGGTATAATTTACTCAGATCCTAACAAGAAGGATAGTGACGGAGATGGATTAACCGATGGGCAAGAAATGGGGCAATTAAAATCATTCACGGTAGAAATTTTTGGAGTTAAAATTCATTATGAAGGTTTCTTTCCAGCCAGTTTCCCTGACCGAAAAGATAGTGACGGAGATGGAAAGTTTGATAATGAGGATTTGAGACCGTTGTACTCTGATTTTACCGATACAGAAATTTATCAATCAGATAGACCAGAAGGCTATGATGAAAATGGAAATATAGCGAATGATATGAAAACAAATGATTATACAGAAGATGAAATAAAAGATATTAGCTGGATGTTCAGATTCCAATTACTTGAATCTTATTTCCCAGGTATTCTCTTTTATGAGTTCGAGGATATGACAACAAGCTTGTTTTCCATGGGAGATATGGAAGAGGTTATTTTAGATATGATTAATCATTTTAAAGAGGGAACTGGTAAAGAGTACAAAAACCAGACTTTAACTAAAGAAGCAAGTGAGCATGAAACAACGAAAGCCTATGTTGAATTTGTCAAAAATGCCTTAGTTGATGAGCTAAAGAAAAATGGAGGTAATTTGGCAGCACTTAAGTTGGATAAAAGTACAAAGAATACAAATGAATTTTATAATTTGATACAGAGAAATGCTAGTTATCCGACGTTTAGCACCTGGAGTGATCGAGTAGGTGGACTTACAATTACAGTAAATGATACTTGGGGGAATACGGTATCCGTAAAAGATTTTTCTGTAGAGAATAATCACTTTAAAGGAGTCATGCGTGTTCGTTTATATGATCATTTTGGGTTGGATCGGCCAGATGTTGAGAAGGAGTATGTCAACTTAGCAGGATTCCGTTCCTGGTTTGTCTTACAGCATTATGATGAATATAATGGCAAATATAAGCCCTTTGTTACTGTAATGGAAATGGATGTACCATTTGAGGGGAAATTGAGTGATTAAAGTTAATTTGAAAATTATAGTTTTAATGATTTGTATATTCTTAATTCCATTAAACTTAATTGGATGTATAAAGAATGAGGAATCAAGTGGGGAAACAAAGATTTTCGAAATTGAAAATACAGAAGAGATCTTTGGTAAAAAGGATGAAGAAGAGGTGACTGTTAAAAAGCATTATATGATTCTAAATCCACCAAAAGATTTAATAGAATTGAAAGAAATAGTTGAAAAATACAGTATGGAACATCCAGTTGAAGAAGAAATAAAAGTAATGGAAGGAAAAAACAGGATTTTTGATATATCCTTTTATAGGGAAAGTGAGGATTTGCCAAGAGACTGGCAGCTTGATGAAAGTTACATGAATACAGATCGGCTAGAACATCATAAGAATGATCTAATTGCATATATAATTTGGTCAGATGCTGAAACACAAAAAGAATACAATGTTTATGATAAAAATAAGGAAGGAAAGGTAATCAAGAGTGAGCATTTTATTGAGGATCAGCTTGTTGAGTGATACTCTATCCATACCCCTTAAAGGGGTAAAATGGAAATTACCTTTCTTAGTGAACTAATGGTTGGCTTTAGCTGAAGATCGGAGCTGTCTTTAAGGCAGCTCTTTTCTTTTGGAACTATTGGGGCAGGTTAGTGGAAGAAGGAAACAAGTGATTTAATGTAGTTTTATACATAAATGACTCGTTCGCTAACACAGAAAAAGTTTTACTCTCGTTTATGATATAATTTCGATTGAATAATATCGAATTATACTATGACTATTAGATTGGTTGTTGAAGATGAAAAGGAAGAAAAAGAAGAAAAACGAATCAAATATAATTAAAATGACATTTGGAAAGAATTCTTATGTTAAGGACGATGAAACAGATTTTATATTTGCGTGGTTACATCCTATTATTTCGTGTAGGTTATGTATCAAGTATTTTATAAAATGGATAACGTCTGTGGATTCTTCTTTGGCACCTACTGTTCATCGTTATTACATTTTATTCTTTACATTGATATTGAGGTCATTTTTGTGGATTTATATTGGAATGGGGATTGGGGTAGTCTCAAATGATAAGTCAGATGGTATGAGGTTAGTGACAGAGATTCCAATGACTATTGGAATGTCATTTTTAAGTATATTTGGACTGTTGTTGGTTATACGGATTGTAATTTCTTTCTTTGAACTGATCAGACTATTTAAAAAGGATAACTTATTTTTGTATGGTTTGGGAGTTACTGTTGTATATGGATTTATTGGCATGATTTTGTTGGGAAGTGCACTGTGGTAGTTTTATATACATGTTCTTCTTCAAGTAACGGGGTAGCATTCCTGTATTAACTGAAATACTAAAAAGTTTGTGAAGAAATCTACTTAAACTAACGGGTGCGTTAGCTGAAGACCGGAGCTGTCTTTAAGGCAGCTTTTTTCTTATGGAACTAACGGGGCAGTTTAGTTGAATAAGAAAATGTTATAAAATAGAGAGTTGAAAGGTGATGCGGATAGTAAGTAATTCAGTTGATATAGGGGATGTTTATATGAATTGGAACTGGAATGAAACCACTATAGATTTTCCATTCTCGTCCAAAAACTTAAAGAACTTGTTAAATACCGTATGTAGAAAAGAAAACAGATTTTCACAATATGAGTTAATTAAGTGGTGTGATAACCTCACAATGGCTTTTGAGGAAGATGAAGCTGGAGAATTTAATGAATTTGATGAAATAGCTTTTGGAATAGCACGAGATATTGAATGTCAATGGGATTTATTTTTGGTAAATACTTACTCATTAAAAGAATTGCTGAACTTAGACCTCTCAAAAGTAAAGTTACCTCAAGATTGGTTTATAGAGTGGTTAGAGCAATTAAACGAGAAATAAAAGGTAACTACTTATTCAGATAACAAGGTACTTTACTTCTAATAAGGGAGTTGCTTTTGCAGCTCTTTTTCTTATGGAGCTAAAGGGGCAGGTTAGTTGCATAAAGGGATGGAAAATCGACCCAAATATAACTTGTTTTATGTTAAAGTTTAAGAAACATAACTTTTCAAAGGAGCTCATTGTGCAAAAGACATTTATTATTGTTTCTTATTTGTTATTCCTTTTTCCTCTAATGTTCATTGTGAATTTTCTGTTTGATATTGTTACACTCGAAAAGATACAAGGATTGCCTATATTTTTTCCTTTAGTATTTTGTGCTATTGGTCTTTTCTTCGCTTTAAAAGCACATAAAATACAAAAGGATGTTTTGACGCTTGGTGCTATCATTTTAAATTCGGTCTTATTAATGTTTCCTTTTGTATATATGATTTTAGGAACATTTTTATTTGGTGTTTAAGTTTATATAATACCGAAGACCTTTCTTCAATTAACAGATGTTCGGACGAGTTAAGGTTGGAGTGTTTAGTAGGGAGAGGGCTTCTTATAGGAATATCAAGTAGACTGTATTCTATGAAAGAAACAGTTACTTGTTTTCTCATGATATCTTTACTTTTTGTGTTAAGTATTGAGATTTAAACAGGTGCCTTTAAGAAGAAAAAACATATCCCCTATCAAATATCTTGTATTGATTTGTCTATTTTGTTTATTAACCATTAACTAAATTTATACTGTATTGTTCAATTCATTTTTGAACAATTTCAATAATTTTTTGAAGTATTATACTTAAACTAATGGATGCTTTAGCGCCATAAGAGGGCTGCCAATTGGCGGCCTTTTGAATGTACGATCATTAACATAATCATACATTTGGTGTTTAAAAATATAAACAAAATTATAAACAAATAGAGTCCTTCAGCAAAGGAATTGCAACAAAAGATGCGTTTGCAAAAAAAGATCTTAAATTTCCTGCAATTGACGATTTTCCTTGGTCATGTCTTGAATTTAATTAGGTCATACTTACGCTATCTCCAGACACTATAGCAGGCAGAAACTAATATGCTGTTATTGGAGGTGGTTTAATGGGCGGGATTTCAATTAGTTTATGCATGATTGTAAAAGATGAAGAAGATTCACTTTCTAACTGTCTTGCTTCTGTAAGGGAACTAGTCGATGAAATTATCATCATTGATACAGGATCAAAAGATAACACGAAACAAATTGCCTCAGCCTTCACTGATCATGTTTATGATTTTGAATGGATCGATGACTTTTCAGCTGCGAGAAACTTCGCTTTTTCTAAAGCGACAAAAGAATATATATTTTGGCTTGATGCGGATGATATTTTAACTGAAGAGAATCAGGAGAAATTTTCAACCCTGAAAAAAGAGCTTCCTCCTCACTTCGATTCTGTCATGATGTTTTATCATCTTTCTTTTGATGGGAATGGAAACCCCAGCTTCAGTTCCAGGCGGAACCGGCTCGTAAAACGGGAAAAGAACTTTCAATGGATAGGATTCGTTCATGAGTATCTTGAAGTAACCGGACTCACATTTCAATCGGATATTGCCATACATCATAAAAAGGAAAAAAGCTTTAATGATCGTAATTTGAGAATTTACAAGAAGCTCCTTCAATCAGGAATTGATTTTTCACCGCGCGACAAATATTACTATGCGAATGAATGCAATGACCATGGTTTATATGATGATGCCATCAAGTGGTATCGTAAATTTCTTGAAGAGGGTAAAGGATGGAGTGAGGATAACATTCAAGCATGCGGCAAGTTGGCGGACTGCCATATTCAATTTAAAGATTGGGTTTCAGCAGTCCAGAGCTGTTTAAAGTCTTTCGAGTACGATACACCAAGAGGGGAAATCTGCTGTCGGCTCGGATACATCCATTTGGAGCAACATGATTATGAACGCTCCATATTCTGGTACAATCTAGCAACACAAATAGAAATACCTGAAACAAAAAGCCCTTTTATCGAGCGGAATTGTTACACATGGCTGCCGCACATTCAGCTTTGCGTATGTTTTGACCGCATCGGCAAGCTAGAGGAATCAAAAAGGCATAATGAGTTAGCTGCTGATTACTTTCCAGATCACCCTTCCATCGACTCTAACCGCAGATACTTTAAGAGTATCGAAAAAAAGGAAAAAAGCTGATCCCTTGAACGCCAAGGGATTAGCCTTTTTTTGCTTCTCGAAAAGTTAATTTGGATCTTTTAATCGTAAAAATGGGGATGATTCCACTAGCCATGTAGAAAACTGGAAAAAGGAGAAACACGAATGCTAATGGTTTTTTTACTCGTTCGAGAATTTATGAATACTGAAACTACATAATGTAGGTTTCAGTTTTTTTTTTTACAGCAATCCAAGAAAAAAATACCCTTATTTAAGGGCAGAATAGCTCTATAAAAATATTGATTATCTTTAGACTAAATAAAAAATACAGATTGATATTTTCCTTATTTTTGTATAACACAGGGTATTTTACAAGGACAAAGGGTTTGTGCCGTTTCACTGTTGTTGCAAATTTCATAAAGTATTATAAGGTTCTAAAGCCAAATTAAAACACCTAGTATTTGGAGAAAATTAAATTCATTTGTATTTTTATAAAAAAAGTAGGTGGAACAAAGTATGCCAGAATTCTTTGATGAAATAACATCTCAAAATGCTTCCTATGCTAACTCCATTAATATTCCCACTTCGTCTGCTTATCAATTTTTTGGACAAGTTGGCCTTAATGTTAGCGAAGCAAATCCAACTTCAATGATTCGTGTTCAATTTGATGGGATCATCACCTTAAGAGTAAATCCACAAGCCAGTGTTCCTGTGAATTCTATTGAAATTAAAATTGTTAGAGGGACCAATCCTAATGCTAATACAATTTTTACCGGTATTAAGACTATTGTACTTAATGGCTCTGAGGCCGGACCGCATGAGTACTCATTTTCAGCTGCAGATTACAATGTCCCCAAAGGTTCAGGATCTTTAGTATATACAGCTTTTGTTCGTAACATTACTGGTTCAGTTGATACAGATGTAACGCGTGTTGGTCCAGAGAGCTTTAATGCGATAGCTGGTGGAATTACAGGGACAACAGGAGCTACGGGTGCCACAGGGCCAACAGGGCCAACAGGGGCAACAGGGGCAACCGGAATCACAGGCGCAACGGGAGCCACAGGGGCCACGGGAGATCCAGGAGCGACAGGAGCGACGGGTGCTATAGGAGTCGCAGGGGTCACGGGAGCCACAGGAATTACAGGAGCCACGGGAGTGACGGGTGCCACAGGAATCACAGGAGCCACCGGGGATCCAGGTGCGACAGGAACCACAGGAGCAACAGGAATCACAGGAGCCACGGGAACTACAGGAGCCACGGGAGATCCAGGGGCGACAGGAACCACAGGAATTACAGGGGCCACGGGAGATCCAGGAGTGACGGGTGCTACAGGAATTACAGGGGCCACGGGAGATCCAGGAGTGACGGGTGCTACAGGAATTACAGGGGCCACGGGAGTCGCAGGAGCTACGGGAGCCACAGGAATTACAGGGGCCACGGGCGATCCAGGCGCAATAGGCGCAACAGGAATTACAGGGGCCACGGGAGCGACGGGAGATCCAGGTGCGACAGGGGCTACAGGAGCCGCAGGAGCCACAGGAATTACAGGAGCGACGGGAGCCACAGGAATTACAGGAGCCACGGGAACTACAGGAGCCACGGGAGATCCAGGAGCCAAAGGAGCTACCGGCGCAACAGGAGTAACGGGTGCCACAGGAGCAACGGGAGCCGCAGGGGCCACGGGAGCCACAGGGGAAACAGGAGCCACAGGAATTACAGGGGCTACGGGTGCGACAGGAATTACGGGAGCCACAGGAGATTCAGGAGCAACAGGGGCAACAGGAGCAACGGGAGCCACAGGAGCAACGGGTGCAACAGGAATTACGGGAGCCACAGGAGATTCAGGAGCAACAGGGGCAACAGGAGCAACGGGTGCAACAGGAATTACAGGAATTACAGGAGCCACAGGAGCGACAGGAATTACAGGAGCGACGGGAGATTCAGGCGCAACAGGAGCCACGGGAGATCCAGGAGCCACAGGGGCCACGGGAGCCACAGGAATTACGGGAGCCACGGGAGATCCAGGGGCGACGGGTGCTACAGGAATAACAGGAGCCACAGGAGATTCCGGTGCAGCAGGAGCCACAGGAGCGACAGGAGATCCAGGCGCAACAGGAGCAACAGGAATTACAGGGGCTACGGGAGCCACCGGAGCCACAGGAATTACAGGAGCGACAGGAGATCCAGGCGCAACAGGAGCAACAGGAATTACAGGGGCTACGGGAGCCACCGGAGCGACAGGAATTACGGGAGCGACGGGAGATCTAGGAGCCACAGGAGCTACCGGCGCAACGGGAGCTACAGGAATTACAGGAGCGACAGGAGATCCAGGCGCAACAGGAGATCCAGGCGCAACAGGAACCACAGGAATTACAGGTGCCACGGGAGATCCAGGAGTAACAGGAGCAACGGGAACTACAGGAGCCACGGGAGATCCAGGAGCAACAGGCGCAACAGGAGCCACAGGAATTACAGGAGCCACAGGAATTACAGGAGCCACGGGAGCCACAGGAGCCACGGGAGCCACGGGAGCCACAGGAATTACAGGAGCCACAGGAATTACAGGAGCGACGGGAGCTACAGGAATTACAGGTGCCACCGGAGCAACAGGAATTACGGGAGCCACGGGAGATCCAGGGGCGACAGGAGCCACGGGTGCTACAGGAATCACAGGAGCCACGGGAGATCCAGGTGCGACAGGAGCCGCAGGAGCCACAGGAATTACAGGTGCCACCGGAGCTACGGGTGCCACAGGAATCACAGGAGCCACCGGAGCCACCGGGGATCCAGGTGCGACTGGAACCACAGGAGCCACAGGAATCACAGGAGCCACGGGAGATCCAGGTGCGACAGGAGATCCAGGAGCCACAGGAGCTACCGGCGCAACAGGAGCAACGGGAGCCACAGGGGAAACAGGAGCCACAGGAATTACAGGGGCTACGGGAGCCACAGGAATAACAGGAGCAACGGGAGTCGCAGGGTCAACGGGAGCCACAGGAGCCACAGGTGCAACTCCTCAATTATTTTTTGCAGAAGTGGCTGGTCCAATCGCTCTCACATCTACTGGAACCGAAACGACAGTGGTTACAATGAATGTACCAACTACTGTTGGCCAGACCATTAAAGTGGACTATGCAGTATCAATTGATGTGGTCACGACGGCCAACTCAAATTTCACTTTTCAAGTTAGGCTATATCGTAATGGGGTTTTAATCGATACACGTTCCGTTCAAAGAAGTGTAAGTGCTGCAGGTACATCAAGATTTCCTGTTGCATCTACTAATGTAAATACTGCTGCTGTCACTGGGACTACAACATATGAAATTAGAATCGCTTATACAGTAGCAACAAATGTAACCTCCTCAAGTGCTATAAATGTCGATATTAACGCAATACGCTTTCCATAATGAAAGTAACTCTATATCACCAGCCATATTCCTTTTAAGAAGGGTATGGCCTTTTTTATAAGGTCATATACTTTTTGAATGTACTGTATTTGGATTGAGTACAATTGTATAAGAAAGGGCGTTAAAATGAAGGTTTTATAGGTTGGTATTTTCTGATTACGATTTTAGCTACAACGTATTGGAAAGGACTTGGTTGGTAGTTTTTAGTAATTTGTGCAATTGTATTGTTTTTTGGTGACGGCTTGATAAGAAGATTATTTTAAAAATAACTATTATTTTTTAAACTAACAGTGCCATACAGTAAGATAGGAGCTGCCATTGCGACAGCTTTTTTATTGTTCACTATCGTGATAGGTTAGTTGCATAATCATATTAATAATAAAGGGACAGTACCTATTTTTCATAGTATTGTCCCTTAATCCCTGTGTGATTTATTTTTTCAAACCAGCTGCAAAGAAGGGACCATTAACTGTAATGGTTGATAGGATACGAGCCATTTCTTGAGGGGATTCTTTCCTGCCACTATCCAACCATTGTTGAATTACACCTATATGTGCAGATGCAACGTAAGAAGCAAAATATTGTCCTGGTACAAGTAAATTTTCCTCCTTAATAAGTGCGTTTGGATTATTTCCAAGAAATGTTTTCCACATAAAGTCTTTCAATCTTGTTTGAAAAGATAAATCGCCTTTTGGACCTAACACAGCCTTCATAAAACTACTATTCTCATTAAGATACTCAAATATTAAAACTGAAAGGGAAAATGTTGTTGCAGTCGGTGAGTTGGTTTCAAGTGCGGCAATAACACCTGGGAAGTTCTGTTTTACAAGTCTGGACATTTCAAGCATGATTTCTTCTTCGCATTTCGTCATTAAATCAAATTTGTCTTTGTAGTGGGCATAAAATGTACCCCTATTAATTTTTGCTCTAGTTGTTATGTCTTTAACCGTAATTGCTTCGAACCCTTTTTCATCTATCAATTCAACTAGTGCATCTCGGATGGATTCTTTTGTTCGAATGACCCGTAAATCCGTATTACTATCTCGCAAGCTACTTCCTCCTTAATTTTAATCAACACATTTATAAAAGGTGTTCCGTAACCAACACATGTGCCATTTTTGATTATTGAAACAGAACTAGTCCCCAATTATAATTTGAATGTAGTAAATAAAACAACAGGTTGTTCTTTATTATAATATAAACCCAAATAAGGAGAGTAAAATATGTTCAAAAATAAATTGGTATTGGTTTCGCCGATCATCGCATTGGCAGTTATTTTTATTTTTTCACTTACATTATTTCCATCCGTTCAATCACAACCGAAAAATCTGCCGATTGCAATCGTAAATGAGGATGAAGGAGTGGAAATTCCTAATCAACCAGAAATGAATATGGGTAAAACCATCGTTGAAACAATGGATAAAAATACAACAACAAATGAAGACCCTGTTGTAAAGTGGGTTGAAGTAAAAACAGCAGAGGAAGCACAAATTGGAATGGATGAACAAAAATATTATGCAGCATTGGTCATTCCGAAAGACTTCAGTGCTAATCAGGCATCATTAAGGACACCAGCACCTTCTGCAACTGAAGTACAAATATTTATTAATCAGGGTATGAATACGGCTGCTTCAACGATGGCAGGACAGTTCTTGAATGGAGTAGTGGATAACATGAACAACACTGTCCGAAAACAACTGCTTGATGGTTTTGAAAAACAAGGAGCAACTTTGACTGCAAAACAGGCAGCAAGCCTTGCAGTTCCAATCGCTAAGAAAGTCACAAATGTCAATGAAATCGGCACGAATAGTGCGAATGGAAATGCTCCTGTTTCCTTATTCCAGCCATTATGGATGGCTAGTTTGGCAAGTGCTGCGATAATCTTTATTTCCATTAGCAAAATGCCGATTCGCACTAGAAAAGAAAACCTTGTCACAAAGATGGGGCAAATTTTTATGGGTGCCGTTGTAGCTCTGGTAATTGGATTTGGCTTAACCTGGATAGCAGATGGTATGGTTGGTTTAAATATCCCGAATTTCATGGATACGGCTTTATTTTTATCAATAACATCCTTTAGCTTTTTTCTAATGATATTAGCTGTACTTTCACTATTGGGGCTTAAAGGTATGCCTATTTTTATCTTACTGCTTTTCTTCGGTGCACCTTTACTGGCAATGGCACCTGAAATGATGTCTCCATTTTATCGGGATTGGATTTATTCTTGGTTGCCAATGCGATTTATGGTAGAAGGGCTTCGTGGATTATTCTTCTTTGGGGAAGGCTTAACCTGGAGTACGCCTGTTTCTGTTCTTGTTTGGATTGGATTAGTAAGCATGATTGTGATAATGAGTACTGCTTTAAAACGCAATAGAGTGAAGGAAGTAGTATCCGATTCTGAAATATATATAAAGTAATTGCAGGGATACAATGTTGGTCAAATTGTTGTCATATTTACCAAAAGAGTCGTTTCTCTTATAGGGAAAACGACTCTTTTTATTGAGTAAGTGAAAAAATGTACGTAAACTAACGGGGCAGTATAGTTGAAGAAGGAACTTAAATTTAAATCTCGAATATCTAATGTAATCGGATAGCTAAAAATTTGAAGACAGACAGGAGTTAGATACGATGATAAAAGGTTTTGGAGGAATATTTTGGAGAACTAAGAATCTTGAAGTTATAAAAAAATGGTACAGTGAAGTGTTGAAGATTGAAATAGACAATTGGAATGGGACTGTGATAAAACCCCAATTAGGGAATGAGACTATCTTTTCTTTCTTTACCGAGAATGACAGTTATTTTCCAACAGAACAACAAGTGATGTTAAATTTCCAAGTACATAATCTTAACGAGACTATTAAGCATCTTGAACATATTGGTGTACCACTTGCAAAGAAAAAAGAGATTAGTGAATTTGGAAAGTTTATTTGGATTGAAGATCCTGAAGGTCGACTGGTCGAGCTTTGGGAGAATAACGAGTTGTAATTCATTTGCTATTGAGCTAACGGGTGCGTTAGCTGAAGATCAGAGCTGTCTTTAAGGCAGCTTTTTCTTATGCAACTATCGGGGTCAGTATAGGTCCATAACACAAATTGGAGAATGTTTTTTTACTTGGACTAGAAATTGTAATTAAGCGATAAAACAAAAAAATCCCAACAATTAAGTTGGGAATGAATTTTAACTGGTGAGTTGTGATAATTAGAATATGGCTTCACGCATTTTATGTGTTTCTGTTTTTTATATTTCGGGCATATAGTTTCTTTGTTGAGCAAAGAAACCTTATTTTATGGATATATTCATGTCCAATTACTGTTCGTGTTGCAGATTCTGATCAAGAATCTTCCTTGTACTTTTAATATTTCATCTTATTTTGAAACATAAGCTACTTCTTTATATTTTCTAATGCTCTATAAGCATTTGCTTCTCCTGAACCAAATAAAGCATCTTGTCCTTTCTTTCCATAGTCAACAGCTGTTTGCTTAATGCGCGCTGTTACTTGGGCAGGTTTATAATCCGGATGAGCTGCCTTAATAACTCCTGCAATTCCAGCTACTTGAGGAGTAGCCATGGAAGTACCAGCATTAAACTCATATGAAGTACCTAAATAGGTAGGCCAAGTACTTAGGATTAAGTTACTTGGATCAGCCGCCGCAGGATCATTGGTTTCTGCATATTCAGGCCCATAATCTCCTCCGGGAGCTGCCACGTCAATAGCACTGTTTCCATAATTAGAGTAGAAAGCAAGCTGTTGAGTGGACCATTTTGTGGAGGCAGACACATTAATGACTCCTGGCATTTGTGCTGGTACCACAGTTGCAGGACCTTTCACGCTCATTCCATATGGTTCATACAATTTGTTTAAAAATTCGTTAACTTCCTTCTTGTCATCTAAATTTAAACTTTCATTACCACTACCGGCTACTACAGTTACTCCATTCTTTACTGCATATTGAATTGCCCTCTTCCATAGTAACGTTTCAGCGACTGATTTATAACTTTCTCCCTCAATTGTCATTTTGTTATTATTATAGAAACGAAGAGACATATTAATAACATCTACCTTGTCATTTGTTGCTGCAATTATTCCATCTATAATCCAAGTTGGTAATCCAAGGGCTTGCTCTGAGTATAATACGCGATAGGATCTGATTCCTAAATCTGGTCCTACACCCTTTACTTTACCATTTGCTCCAATGATACCGGCAACGTGAGTACCATGCCCATTGCGATCTTTTATATCAGTAGGATCACCTGTTTCAGATTCATCCATTCCAGCAGGAACAAGATTACGTCCACCTATTATATTATTCTTTAAATCAGGATGAGACTCATCAATTCCAGTATCAATCACTCCCACCACTGCTTTATGAGTAATACTGCCATCGTTATTTTTATATCCGCCTGTTTCTAAATCATATGATTTCCCGTCGTTGGTCACCCTTTGAATATCCCATTGGGAGTCCCAATAGCTCTCTGAATTTTGCTGGCTGATGATACTAGATCCATAGTTATAAGGGCTGACTGCAGATTTGTTTAAGGTTAGGGGAATTTCTCTGTTAGCAGCTTCTATTGAAGAATTACCTTTTAGGTTTTTAAGAAAAGAAGGCTCGTCAGATTGAGCTTCTATTCCTCCAACTTCGGGAAGAACTTTGGTTACTTTACCACCAGCTTTCCGTATTACCTCTTGATAATTCTCTGGTAATCCACTTTTAAAAGCTATTGCGTATGTGTCATTCATCTCCTGATTTTGACTCTTAGCTTGGGTAGGATCACCACCAACGGATAGTATCCCTGCTCCTACTGCTATCGAAAGTACCGTATGTAGAATTTTCTTTTTCATATGTCTCCTCCTATATAATGGAAAATATTAATCATATACTATCTTAATATACAACAACTTAAATTCCAAGTTTTCCTAATAAATCTATTATTGAAATTGGCAGCTCTTTTTCTTATGGAACTAAAGGGGCAGGTTAGTTGCATAAGGAGTATGAAATATATGGTAAAATTTAGGTATCGACTTTTTGATTGGGGGAGGTTAAATGCAATACTTTGTACTTGCATTAATTATCGGGGTGATTATTTTTACTCTTTTTAGGATGTTTAAGAAGAATAAAACAATACCAAGTAATCAATATACACCTATTGATGACATCAATAATGGATTAGTTCGAAATTACTCAAGCGAACCTCAAGAAATAGAGTCAAGAAAAGAAATACCTTATGAAGAAGTTGATAAAAAGAGTGATTGAAATAAAGCACTATTCAGCTAACGGGTGCTTTAGCTTAAGATCGGAGCTGTCTTTAAGGCAGCTTTTTCTTTATGGAACTATCGGGGCAGGTTATTTGGATTACCTGCCAAAGAATAGGAGTGGTTTGTATTATGGCAATAACAAAGAAAAGATTCTTCATTAGTTATATAGTGGGTTTCATACTCATATATATTGCAAACTCTGGTCTACAATACTTCAGGGGGCAAACGATAAATTGGTTAGGGAATTTAGCATACGCATTCTGTTTCGTAGTATTTCATTCACTTTTAAGTTGGTTATGGGGAGATTTTTATAAGAAAAAAGCCACTATGTGATGGGGATTTTTGGTTATTTTAATTTTTATCCTCAGTTCATATTTGATAAAGGGCAGGAGGACACAAAATTGAAAAAGTTCTTATTATCATTATTAGTTGGAGTAATAATAGGAGGAATAATTTGTTGCGTTTTTATGGATTATGAAACTTCCAACTATGTAATTCAAGATTTTAATGGTCAGGAAGAGAAGGAAATTAAAGAGTGGGACTTTATGTATATCACACAAGCTGGTATCATAATTTTAGCCATCACTCTATTACTTTATTTCTCTTGGGGCGTAATGGCAAAACGGATGGATAAAGATCAAAAAATGTAAATATTTATATTTTTTAGTATGATTCACCAACTCCCGCTGGACTAACTGCAATTGTAATTGAGTCTGAAGAATTAACTCCTTCTAATATTGTGCCAATTAAAGAAATAAATAAAAAAATCTTGTTGAACTAACGTATGCTTTACTTCAATGCTAAGAGCTGATTAGCAGCTATTTTTCTTATGGAACTAAAGGGGCAGCTTAGTTCAAGAAGGTATTATTTTAGTGTATAGTTATTCCAATGAAGAATGAGTACAAAATCAATCAGTATTATTTAATAATTGCTGCTAGGTGTAAAAAATGGGAGTGACTCTATATTAAAAATAATCCAATGTTACTTCTTTTTTCTTTTCTATTTATTGTCATTTTTGGATTTTGGTTAAGAAAAAGGATTCTTTCATTCGATTTAAAAAATAAAAGTAAATTGTTCTTCATATTGGGTAACTTTGAGTTAATTGGTGGAGTTCTTATTGGTGTAGGATTACTATTTATTGTGATTTTTCTCTAAGGTGTTAATTCAAAAAAGGGTGCGTTAACTGAAGATCGGAGCTGTCTTTTAGGCAGCTTTTTGTTATGGAACTAAAGGGGCAGTCATCGAGAACGTAATGGTTATTAGCATTAAGAACCATTTAAAAGATGGAGTAGACTTAGATTGTTTTAATATTTTAAACCTTATTTACCGAACAATTGGCATTTATAAGAGAGCTGAACAAACAAGAAATAGAATTATTGAGGCTTATGCAGAGTGTCAAGGCATTTTATTTTGATTATAACAATGAAATGAATACCATTTGGCGATGAATTATTTTACTAAGTTTTAATGTTTTTACTGATATATATGCAAAGTTAGCAGTACACTAATAAAGTAATAAGGTTTACTTCAGTAAAATAAGGTATATTATATTTGTTGAATAGATTTTCTTTAAAGACAAGCAAAGTAGGTGAACAAAGTGGGAAAATATCAATTGGATACCAAAGGTAAGGTAGCTGTGACAAAGTTTCATGAAAAACAGACGCCTGCCAAATTTGATAAAAAGCAGCATCTTGAAAAAATACGTGCGGAGTATTTGAAAAAGAAGCAAAAACAAACAGATAAATAATATGAATGAAAACATAGGAAGACTAAAATCTCCCTATGTTTTTCTTATTCGAAGTTCTTTTTTCAATTGATGATAGAGTTTATTATTCCCATAAATTTCAGATTCGGTGACAAAAAACTCGTCATCAGATATCCATTCCTCACTAAAAATTTCAGTAGCAGAATCAATAGACCAGCCGTTATTTTGGATACACCAGTAATCTCCAGCAGAAATTTTTAAAACATTTGGATACTCACTTGGCTTAGGTAGCTGAATAAAAAGATAAGTCTCGATCTTTTCAGCAAGATACTTTCTCAACACCCCACAATCAAAGGAAGTAAGGGAATACCAATGCGCTGAATTTCCTTCTAATAACTTAAAGGTAAACCAATGAGTAAACCTTTAAAAAACCTACTATATCAACGTTTATAGGTTAAAAGGTTTACAGGTTTACGCAATTCTTTATATAAAAAAATAGATAGATGATGAGTTAGAGTTAGCCTTAGTCAAAATTAGCTTATCAATCATCATTAGAAAGTTTGAAAATCGCTTAGAATGGTTTTCTGAACACACAAAGCTGATTAATAAGCATAGATGGAATGTAGCAAGCTACCAGCGTTTAGCTTAATAGCTTTTATTGCTAGTAGTTTTCTTACCACAGCAAAACATTTCTGATGTGCTCCAATAAAAAATAAAGCAACGCATTCCAATATAGAAACGGCTGCTTTAATTCATACTTTCAATTTTACGCTTGACGAGTTTTTTATAAAAATGGTTACGGTTTTGGTTACGTTTCTAAATGGTTGTAAATCAATTCTAGTCAATTGCGATAGTTAAGAAACATTGTATTCATCGTATGAACTAATATAGAATAATTTAAAATAATTGGAAAAATATACCTCAATTAAATAACATGCAATCTATTAAATTGTTGATATATCAATGTTTCTAACGTATTTTTTGATGAATTTATAAACTTAGTTACGTTTTTGATTACGTTTTTCCCAATTTTCTGTATATTGTGTAAACACAAGAAAATAGGTAAGTTATTCATCGTTCAAATATATACAGGCTATTTTTTCAAACCTCTTACTTATGCTGCTAACGCATGCTTAACTTCTTTATAGGGCTGGAAACAGCTCCATTTTCTAATGGAACTAAAGGGGCAGGATAGTTGAATAAGAATATATTAAAAAACTGAAAACCATTCTAATGAAAAGAATGGTTTTTGTATTTATCCCTTATGATATATGTTATTATTTGGAATATTATATCATTTATCAATAGGGATGTGAATATTGGTGGTAGTCAGTATCAAAAAGACCAAATTGAATGAAGTCGAAGATTTATTAGCTATACAAAAAGAAGTTTTTGCAGAAGATTATGCCTTATATGAAGACCACGATTTAACCCCTGTAAATGAAACGGAAGCAAAATTAATCGAAAACATTGAGCGTTTTTTTCATTACACTATATTGTCGGGCAATGCTATTATTGGAGCAATAGATATTCGCCCTTTGGATGAAAACCGATTAAGATTAAGTAAATTATTCTTAAGAAATGAATTTCAAAATAAAGGACTTGGAAGTAAGATAATCAAGTTAATGGAGTCCGAATTTCCGTTTATAAAAGATTGGAGCTTATATACTCCTTATTTAAACAAAAGAAATCACCATTTTTATGAAAAGCTAGGTTATATAAAAATAGGTGAAGTACAAGTTACTGAAAAACTCCAGTTATTTAAATATGAAAAAAAATTATAAGAATATATATGTTTTTCTTCTCTTCTATAAGAGCTGTCTTTAAGGCAGCCTTTCTTTATGCAACTAACGGGACAGTTTAGTTGAAGAAGCGTAGTGTAGACGAACTGTGCAAAAACAAATACTCTTTGCTGTTGATAGATAGTATATAGTGAAATATATTCCATTAAGGAAGGGGATTAATTGTGTTTTCCAGTGAGATGGTCTATTTAAAAGAACTTAATTTATCAGATGCTGAAAATTTACTACAATTGCTAGTGGAAAATAAGGATTTCTTTGAACCATTCTCAATAAAACGTCCATCTAACTACTATTCTTTAGAAAAGCAAAAGGAATTAATAATAACTTGGGAACAAAAATCAAAAGAAAATATTAAATACCAGTTTGGGATTTTTCTAAAAAAGAATGATGCACTAATAGGAACTATCAGCCTTTTTGAAATTATTCGCGGTCCCCTTCAAAGTGCAACGATAGGTTATTACTTAGATCAAAAAAATAATGGTAATGGTTACACTACAGAAGCTGTTAAATTGGTTGTAGATTATGCTTTTAGAACTCTTAATTTACATAGGATTGAGGCTGGAGTTATGCCACATAACATAGGTTCAATACGTGTTTTAGAAAAGGCTGGTTTTCATAAAGAAGGAATTGCAAAACAAAATATAAAAATAAATGATCGTTGGGAGGATCATCAGGTATTAGCCATAATAAATCCCAACGATTAATATTCATTGTCTGCCCGTCTTTCAATTTGATTTTCAACCACTCAAATGCAGATGAGTGGTTTTTTCATTTAATGTACAGTTGATGTAAAATTCTACAATCGGTCTTCTTCAACTAACGGGTGCTCTACTTCATTATCAGGAGCTGATCAGCATCTCCTTCTCTTATGCAACTATCGGGGCAGTTTAGTTGAAGAACAAACTGGGGTTTTTTATTTGTTTTACTAGTTTGGAGAGTAGCCTATAATTGCTTTTATATAAGAAGTAGTTAGAAAGAGGTTTATATGTTTCAAAATTTTTTTGAGAGAACGTTTATTTTAATATTACATATCGTAAAATTGTTAATTATATTAGTATTGTGCTGTGCTGGTATTATTATAGGTGCTGTAATATTAGGTATTATGGGTATTGATGTACCTAATATACAACTAATCTTAGATATAGCATCAGTACCTTTTTTTGTTTTTCGACCATAAAATTGTCGAAAGAATAATAAGCATAATCTGCTTTTTTCTTTCTGTTTTAATATATTTTCAATTAAGAAAAATGAAGAAATAATTCAATGTTAAGCTAACGAGTTAAACATTTGTCTTGTTCAACTAAAGGGTGTGTTAGCTGAAGATTGGAGCTGTCTTTAAGGCAGCTTTTTCTTATGCAACTATAGGGGCAGTTTAGTTCATTAAGATGATATAATAAAATTACAGTTATTAAATGTAAGTACCTTGTTCCACTAACAGTAGCAAGAGTTGAAGAATATATGAGTTAATTTAACATTATCACTTTAGGAATTATAATTGAGGTGTAAGAGTAAATGGAATTATATCCTAAACGAACTGAAAAATATAAAAGGAAACAGCCTCCAGGCATTTTGTTTTTTTTTGGAAGTGTTTATCTATTAACTGAATTACTTCCTATCCATTATAGGAACATATGGACAGCATTGGGTGTATCCTTGGGTATATCTCTTATTATTATTACTCTTTCTGTGGTTATTGATAGAATAAAGGGTTGGTATTATACAAAGTGGATTGTGTTTATTCTTATTTTTATATTGGGTGTAGGTTTATATATCTTCAATGACATAAATGGGAATTGAAATACCACTATTCTAATTTAACTAACGGGTGCTTTAGGTTAGGATCGGAGCTGTCTTAAAAAGGCAGTTTTTTTCTTTATGCAACTATCAGGGCAGGATTGTTGAATTAACTGCAATCACCCTAGAGGCTACATTAATGATGGGTTAAAATTAATTAGTTTAAGGGGGAAACCTATGAAAAGAAGAATTAGAAAAAAACTTAAAAAGAGGATTAGAGAAGAATTAGTCAGAGCCATTTACGAAGGTCATTTTGGAAAAGTGAAACGGTTAGTACGAAATGATTCAGATGCAAATAACAAAGATGAGGATGGGTGGGCTCCACTCCATTGGGCAACACAAGAATGCCAAAAAGAGATTATTCTATTCCTTTTATCTATGGGAGCTAACATCAATACCAGGGATAATTACGGTTTTTCCCCTTTGTATCAAGCAGCCTCTGAAGATCGTATAGAACTAGTGGAATTTTTGTTAAATAACGATGCCAAAATTGATATTAGGTCTAGCGATGGAACTACTCCATTGATTATAGCTAGCTGCTACGGGAATTTAGAAACAGTAAAGTATTTAGTGGAAAAAGGTGCAGACATCAACGTTAAAGAAGATGAAGGAAATACTGCTCTCTCATTTGCGGAGCGATTTGGAAACGAACAGGTAGCATTATTTCTAAGAGAACAAGGTTCATAATGAATTACTTGAATTTACAAATATACAACAAACGGAGACTTTTCTTAATGAACTAACGGGTGCTTTTACTTCAATAAAGGAGATTTAATTTAGGGGGAAAAATACTTGATAGCATTACTATTACTTCTAATTTATATCGTATATAGAATTTATAAATCCAAAAGACCTTTAACAAAGTTTGAACATTTCTATGACAAAGCTTTTTATCTTGAAGAAAAAAAGGAATATGAAAAAGCTCTTGATCTAAGAAAACAAGCATTAGAATTAGATACACTTACTAATCTGGAACGTGCTGAATTAAATTTAGCTAATGCCAGAATGTATTTAAGGTTAGAACAATGTAAAAAGGCAACTGATTACTTTGATATATCATTTGAACTAGCAAAAGAAGAAAAGTTTCCTTACTCTAAAGGGTTTGACGAGGTAGTTGAAGCTTATTTGCAGGCAAATCGTAAAAAAGATGCCATTGAATTAGTAAACAAGATGTTAGAAAGACAAAGCTACGATAAGAAATTTAAAAAATTACAATCCATAAAAGAAAAACTAAAATCAGTTTAAAAGACTACCATATTCATTCCTAATTCAATTAGGGGGGAGCTAAGGCAGCCTTTTTCTTATGGAACTAAAGGGTTAGTTAAAGAAGTCTAATAAATAAAAGGCATAATTCCTTTTTATTTTATGTATAGCAGAGGTATGTTAGAGGTGGTGGTTAAATGAAGGAAGATTACCCACGACAAGGATTAAGAATAAGATGTGAACAAGGCGTCTATCCAGAAGTTAGAAGGGCTTGTCTAGAATTTGCAAAGTGGTTAAGGATAGAATTTGAATTTCCCATTCGAGTTGTTGTATATCTAAAAAAAGATTATCAAATTAAAAGTAGGTTCGATAAAGAATTAGTATCGGGTACATTTTTTGGTCCTTTTGACAAAAGTGAAGAACCATATATAAGAATAGCTACTGGTGACTATTTAGAATTATTGGCGGAGAATGGGCAAGATGATGCACTTGCAGCTATTCTTGGTACTATTGCCCACGAGGTGGGACATTATTATCAATGGATTGATGACCTTGAACTTGATGAAGAAGGGGCAGAAAATAATAGTGAATATATGATTGATTTGTATGCTGAGACTAGAGACCATCCGTAAACGATTTAGGCACTTTGTTATTAAGCTAATGGGTGCTTTACTTCAAAAAGTGGGGGGAAATCTATGAAAATTTCATATTTTAGGAACCTGAACAATACTGAGAAATATGTTACAAATAAAAAGCAACTTAAATATAATCTTTTGAACACCGACGAACTAAGTATTTGCTTTGGTCTGACAAGACAATTTGAATTTGATAGTAGATGTCCTAATGCTAATAGACCAATTATTAAAGGGACCGTTATCGCCACAGCTTCTTACCAAAGAGATAGAACGATAGGTATTCACTGAAATTCCTTATGTAACTAACGGGTGCGTTAGCTTAAAATCGGAGCTGTTTTTAAGGGCAGCTTTTTCTTTATGGAACTAACGGGGCAGTTTAGTTCAAGAGTGCTGTTTGATCTTTGTTCAACAATTGGGCCATATTGTTGAAGAAACTTCATAAAGTTAAACCCTTAATGGGAAATCAATTTATCTTGGTTATTCAAGAATCGGAGGTGCAATTCTTAAATAAAAGAAATTACAGTTTAATCCAATTTCGGATTTTATGTTAAGATAATTCTTGTGATTAAGTTTGTTGCAAACTGAATAGAAAATTTTAATAAAATAAGTTTTGATTGAGGGAGAGAAAAATTTGTCTAAATTAAAAAAATATCTATTTTCAACTTTTTCAATCACTTTTCTTTCTTGGGGAATGATTGCTGTTTATACGCAAATTGAAAATATTCCTTTTGGTTCATCAATTGCTTTATATATTCTTTATATTTTAGGTGTAATAGGGCCTGCAATCGCTGGTATAACCGTTAGCAAAAGGTCTGATTCAAAAGAAGATTTTAGTATGTTTTTAAAGAGTTGTTATCAACCACCGAAAAATTTAAATTGGTATTTATTTATTATCGTGATCGTTTTAGTTTTTTCTTTACTTCCGTATTTCGTAGTCGGAGGAGAACAAATTGTACCCGTTCAATATATACTTTTACAAATTCCTATTTTTATTTTAATTGGCGGTTTAGAGGAAATTGGATGGCGGGGGTTTATGCTTCGAGAATTGAGAAAAAGAATACCTGCTTTAACAAGCACATTACTCGTAAGTATTGTTTGGATTTTTTGGCATTTGCCATTGTTTTTCATAATTGGAACTTATCAATATGAATATTTGAATATTCCTGTATTCTCCATAAGTGTTATTTCTTTTTCCTTTCTTTTATCAACTGTTTATTACAAAACAAAGAGTATATTTCTTTGTATTATGACACACGCTTTTTGTAATAGTGTTCTCAATGTGTTCGTTAGCAATCAATCATTATTAGGAGGAATTATAGCATTAGTTTTTTCTTTATTCATCTACTTGCTATTCGCAAACAATCGCAACCGATCATTAATAATGAAAAAAGTTGATACATATATTGAATAATCTATTAGTAGCAATCTCTTATTCCACATAAGGGCGCGACTCTTCAATAAGAATCGCTTTTCTTAATGAACTAACGGGTGCGTTAGCTGAAGATCGGAGCTGTCTTTAAGGCAGCTTTTTCTTCTGGAACTAAAGGGGCAGGTTAGTTTAAAATAATTACATACAATTTTAAGACAGAGAGGTGAGAAAAATGAGTTTTTTAAAGGGCTGTATAGGGGCTTATCTAACTGTAGTTATTTATTTTTTTATTGATAATAGCTTAGGTTCATACCGAACTCTATCCTTTCATAATTTCTATTTAGGAGTTAAAAGTTTCACTTCTAATTTACCAGGGATTATTTTTTTTGGTTCGTACATAATCATACCAGGGTGCTTATTAGGAGAGATGCTTTATAACAAATATGTAAAATCAAAAAAAATCATAACAGGTGTTATTTTATTTGGTTTATTGGGTGTAACTTACGGAACAATAATTTTAATAATCGAAGGTGGTGGTTTTAAATCTGACACCTCGTTCTTATCTTTAGTTTATACAATTACAATTATTGGTTCTATTTTGTTTTATTTGTTCAGAAGACCTTCGCATAAAGAAGAGAAAAAATTAATTTCTTCTTCAGCTAACGGGTGCGTTAGCTGAAGATCAGAGCTGTCTTTAAGGCAGCTTTTTCTTATGGCACTAACGGGGCAGGTTAGTTTAACTGTAGTGTTACAAAAAAAATTGATCATTTAGAATAAAGTTCGATAATTTATATTAAAGTTTGATAAAAATAACCTCTTTGGATTCTCAACCGTAAGAGGTTATTTTTTAGTTATGCTATTTATTGAGTTTGGGGTTTCTGTTGATAGTTTTTAAATTTCAATCGTGTATATGAAATAATGCCGGACAATAAGAAGAAGCTGATAATCGTTCCTTCACGAATATTGATTGGTAAATTGTATAGTAGTGATATTGTTATTGATAGAATAATGGAGAATAAATCGACACAATATCTGTATTGAGAGAAAGGGCGTTTTGTTAATTCAGCTATTCGTAAACATAAACTTTCAATAGGAAAAGGAATAATATCTAATGATAAAATAATGCCTATTGTTCCACCGGCTAGTATCGCACCGAAAATAAATAGTCCGATTCTTACTAAATAATTCTCTACGTAAATCGTACCGAAAATAGTATAGAGGAAAAAATTAATAACCATTCCAAAGAACAAGATGGAAATGAACATCAAAGTAAATTTTCTAAAATCCTTTTTTTCGCATAGGCAGATATAACCGAATAGAAAAATGAGATTTGCAATGAATGTAATTGTGCCAACTTTGATGGAAGTCCATTCAGATATTGATAAATTCATCGCATTAAAACTGCTGACACCAACATCAGCTTTTAATGTAAGACTAATGCCAATAGCACTTACTATATAGAGTAGAATCGATTGAATTACTTTTTTCATGATTATTCCTCTAATAAGTCCATTATTTGCATTAAATTTGGTATCGTATATGTGCTCTTAGGTGAACATGATTTAGGCATGCTTCTCTTAGGGTTAAACCATACACAATCAATTCCGACATTGATAGCTCCTTGAATATCCGATGTTAAACGATCACCTATCATTAGGAATTCTTCTTTACGGCTTGTATGCAGGGCATCAAAAATATAGTAAAAGAAATGGGGATTCGGTTTTTCATAACCAATTTCTTCGGAGATAAAAAGTTGTTCAAAATATCCTTGTAGCTTGGCACCTCCTAATCTTTTTCTTTGAGTCTTTCCTACACCGTTTGTTCCAATATATAATTTATAATCTTGCTTACTTAAAGCATTTAATAATTCATGTGCATGGGTAACGGTCTTATGTCCTTGGTTTAAATGCTCACGGTACATAGCTTCAACCTTTGCTCCGTTTTCATCTATATGAAATTCCTTCAAAAAAAGTGAAAAACGCGTTGTCAGCACTTCTTCACGAGAAATCAAGCCTTCCTCTAATTGATGCCATAATCCATCATTAATGCGCTTATAACATGCAATTGTTTGTTTGTTATAGGGCAACTCGTACAGCGTAATAATTTGTTTTAAAGCCTTTTCTTCTGAATCTTGAAAATCAAGTATCGTATCATCTAAGTCAAAAATAATATGTTTGTATTTGTTCATTCCTATCCACCTCTTGGTAGTAATATATCGAAAGGAACAATATAATAATAGGAGATATCTCATATTGAGGTGATAAAATGGAAAAAATCAATTTGAAGGATTACGCTGAAAATTTTGTGGATATATATAATGATATTCAAGAAACTTTTCCGAAAGCAGTTTTACATCAGGCTTTTATTTGTAAGTTTTCTTCTAATGAATATATAGTGCGCTTTGATGAAGATATTCAGTACTTATTTTTATTATTGGATGGGCGGGCAAAAATATATATAGTACACGAAAATGGAAAACGTGCGCTGATTCAGTTTCTAAAGAAAGATGATTTTATTGGTGAATTATCCTTGATTGAGGTGGAAAAGAATTTAAAAGATGTTGTGGCTATAAATGACTGTACTTGCTTAGCGGTTCCATTGGCTTCATCGAAAGAGCGTCTGTTAAATGACAATCTTTTCCTCCATAATTTATCAAAATATTTAGGTGATAAATTACTTAAAAGAACGGATCATTACACAGCTATGCAGGATTATGAATTCAAAAATCGATTGGCCAAATATATTCTTCAAATAGAAAACGATGGATGCTTTCAAGAGAAGCATACCGAAACAGCAGAATACGTGGGGGTAAGCTATCGACATTTATTATACACACTTAATCAATTCCATGAAGACGGATTATTAGAAAAAAAAGGAAGAAAATATTTTATCATTAATAAAGAAAAGTTAGAAAGATTGAGTTCAAAAAAGGATTAATTTAGTATGATTTGATAACTTGAAATATAAACAAGTTGTTACACTTTTTTCTTATCACAGAAACGAATACTGCTTTGCTAATATACGTTTTCAAATTAAAAAATAGCTAATAGAATATTTACTACCACCATTAAAATTTAAGATTAACCAAATCTTTTGCGTTTTTTCATTCAACCAAAGTCTTTAACATAGCCTAATAAAATAAAAATATTGTTAAGATGAATTAATATTCTGTTTGTGATGTTCCTCACTTAAACTAACGGGTGCGTTAGCTAAAGATCAGAGCTGAGCTGTCTTTAAGGCAGCTCTTTTCTTATGGAACTATCGGGGCAGGATAGTTTAATAAGACTTAGTTCTAGAAGCCATTTATTTTAGATTTTATTAACTCCAGGTATGTTAAAATGAATTAACAATATATGGATAAAGAAAGGAGAGGTTAGTTAATTGAATAAATACATAAAACCATTTTTAGTTTTTGAATGGATCACGGTATTAGGAGCATCAACAGTTGCTTACATTCGTTGGGGTTTTCCACTTTATATTTGTATAGGAATCGTTTTATTAGGTGTTATCCTTACTCTATACTTTTCAAAACGATACGAAAAGAAATCAATTAATAAATCACAATAAACATAGAATCGAAGGATCTCTGATTAGAAGATCCTCTGCTGTTTGAAAAAATGCCTATTCCTTAATGAGCTAACGGGTGCTTTACTTCAATAACAGGGGTTGCTGCGGCAGCCTTTTTCTTATGGCACTAACGGGGCAGTTTAGTTGAAGAAAGAAACTGGAATTTTTTTTAATAAGTACCTTGTATTATATAGTATTTCAATTTACTATTAATAATAGGAGGTGAGAAATTATGGAAGTTAATAAAGAGGTTTTGAAAGGTCATATAGATACACTAATTCTATCGTTAATACATAGCAGGGATATGTATGGTTATGAATTGGCAAAATTCGTGCGAGAAAAAAGTGAAAGTCAATTTGAACTTAAAGAAGGTACGCTTTATTTGTCTTTAAAAAGACTTGAGAAAAATAAATGGATTGAATCTTACTGGGGCGATGAACAAGGACCAGGAGGAAGGCGGAAATATTATAAACTTACACCATTAGGTGAAGATGGTTTCAAAGAAAAGAGATCGGAATGGCAATTTGTAAAAAAAATTATTGATTCGTTTTTGGAAGGGGGAGAAAAAATATGAAACAAATTGAAGCATTTGTAGATGCGCTTTACCACAATATTGGTGGAAATAAAAAAGAAATTCAAGAACTAAAAGCAGAAATGAAAAGTCATTTGATAGAGGCTGTTCACGAATTAAAAGCAGAAGGAAAGACTGAACACGAAGCAATTGAAATTGCAATTGAACGATTTGGCGGAGAGAAAGAAATGCGTTCTATTGTTGGTCAGTTGTTTAAAGCACAAAGAACATTTGCAAAATGGGTACTTTATACAGCATTAACATTCCTTTTAATTAGTTTTATCGGATATGGTATTCTTATTCCACTTGAAAGGAATCAACAAAATGAGAGTTATCAATTTAGTTCACAAATCCTTGATAGTTTAGGTAATACAATAACCGAGCAAGCTAAAACGGATATTCAAAAAATTGTACAAGAAAATGAAAACATTACAGGAGTAACCATTAGTGCTGTTGAAGTTACCAATTATGGTAATGAGACATTTTATACTACTGTAAGCGAAGAACCAGAATATAGTTTTAGAGAAAAACCAATATTTAACCACTTTATAACTTATCGTGCTGATGGTACAGGTAACGAAAATTGGGATGTCATGGTTGAATCAAAAGGTTATGTAGAAACAGCATATACTGCATTGTTTCTAAGTGTATGTATTTTTTGGGTACTGTTTGCAATTTGGGCAATCATTAACGCTTATCATCATAGACGATTGAATGCTGGTTGGGTTATTGCTTTTGCTTTATTCAATCTGATTGGTTATTTGGTTTATTTTTTAGTTGGGAAAAAGGTACCATCTAAAACAATTAGTTGATTTCTTCTTGAACAACGGATGCGACAAAAAGAATGGTCGCCTTTTTTCTTTTTCCATAAGAAAAGATTGTGAAATATTGTACTTAAACTAACGGGTGCGTTAGCTGAAGATCGGAGCTGTCTTTAAGGCAGCTTTTTCTTATGGAACTAACGGGGCAGGATAGTTCAACAAAGGGTCCTACCAGCAAAACGCGGAAAACATACGTTAAGGAAAATTTGTCTATAAATCTATACCAAAAACGGTTCTCGAACTACTATTTTGGTTATTTGTTTTTGGTTTTTCTTTTGGTCATAGAAAATTCTCAAAAACAAGGGTTTATGGTAGTGGTACCGTCAGGAAAATACCCTTAGCGTATGTTTTCAGCGAAATGTTGGTGGTACGCCAAGATGAAGAAATCACTGAAGGAATGGTGCAAATTTCTATGTTGAATTGCATAAATTATGAAGTTCTGAATTAAATATATCTCCATTTTTGGAAAAGATTGATTCCATCTGAAATGTTATTTTGAGAGAAACTCTTAATGATTATATTATTATTTCTATTACTCGCAATTGGTATAAAATTTGCACTTAACCTAAATGTCAGGACTTGCTCTTAAATAATCCTTGATAATTCTCTAATTTAATTATTGAGAGGAGGAATTAATATGAATTCACAACAAAAAAGCTGAAGTTTATTTTTCAAGTATGCTTTTACAGGTCTTATTGATCAAGCTTAACCTGCTTTATTCACGATAAACATGAGGAAATGTCCCGATTATCATCAGTTGGTATGGAACAGCGAGAGGAAAAAGAAGTTTTTCAGTTAGATCTAAGAAAATGGACGTGCACTATGTTTTTGGAACATGAGCGTAAATGACATGGAGTAACATGAAGACGCTCTCACTTTTCAAATGTTAGCTTCAAAACTGATCATGCACTATTAAGACAAAATAACAAAAACCTTTTGATGTTGAAAGATTTGTCTAAAAGAAGTGTCATCATCAGAGATAAAAAGTGAAGGATGAACTAGTTATACGAAAATATTTCCTAGTAACTGGAATAGGTCTCTTTCTGAATGATAAAATAATTTTTTCTTTCATTTTCTATTCTACTAATCTGATAAATGAAAGATATTAATCTAAAAGGAGATATTTATTTAGTTGATTGAAAAAATCAGTAGCTAGACTTGTTTTCTTTTTCATATGATAGAAATTCTTGGCAGATAGTTATAGCTATAGTGAATGCACATAATTAAATTAGGATGTGAATACTCTGAACAGTATCTTACGTAATTCCAAACTTGCATTTTTGATTACAATTCTTTTGCCTGTGTTGATGGTCTTAAATGCCTGTACAAATCAAACAGACGTAACTAAGGAAAAAGATAAAGAAATAGCTAGTGAGGCATCTAAGGAAAAGGCGACACTTGTACTTAAAAACGGTTTTATACATACCGTGGATGAAGCTAAACCTACAGCTGAAGCGATAGCATCCAAAGATGGTGAAATCATCTTTATTGGAAGTATCAAAGATGTGGAAACATATGTTGGGGACGACACACAGGTCATTGACCTAAAAGGTAAGATGGTTTCCCCTGGCTTTATGGATGGTCATATTCATCCTCCAGGCCTATGGATCTCTAAGCTATTTGCAGTAGATCTTTCAAAACTAAAAAGTCATAAAGAATATATTCAAGCTGTCGCTAAATTTAGAAAGAACAACCCTGATGCCAAAATCATTACAGGTACAGGATGGCTAAATGGACAGTATGAACAACCAGATGGTACAAACCCAGGCCCAAAGAAAGAGGATTTGGATGCTGTTGTTTCCGATATTCCAGTAATCCTTAATTCTATCGATGGCCATTCTGTATGGGTAAATTCCAAGGCACTTGAAATGGCAGGTATAACCAAAGATACAAAGGATTCAGAGGTTCCAAAAGGTGGCATGATTGAACGTAATCCAGACGGATCTCCCCGAGGAGTATTACGTGAAGGTGCAATTGATTTGCTCGCTGATGTACGGAGTTTGTTTGAGATTAGTGAGGAGCAGTATAGAGAGGCTTTCTTAGCAATTCAGGAAGAAATGCATAGTTTCGGTATCACTGGAATCATGAACATGTCCGGTAGCGAAATGAGTTTGAAAGTAATGAATCAGCTAGAAAAAGAAGGTAAATTGACTATGCGAGTTGCGACTGCAATTACCTTCGATCCAGGGACCCAGCCAGATAAAGCTGTAAAAACGATTATAGATGCTCGTCAAAAGTACAACTCCGATTGGCTGAAAATCAATACCGTAAAACTGTTTGCCGATGGTGTAACCGAAGGTAAGACTGCACTATTCGTTGATCCATATACAAAGAACGCTGGTATGGGACATAACCACCATGGTGAAGCGAATTGGGAGGCTAAAGAATTTAATCATATGGTTTCCACATTGGACAAAGAAGATATACAGGTGCATTTTCACGCTATCGGTGATGGAGCTGTGAAAATGAGTCTCAATTCCATCGAGAAGGCTATTAAAGCTAACGGTAAACGTGATTCCCGTCATACTATTACTCATATTTCATCTATCCAAGATAGTGACATAACCCGTATGGCCGAAATGGGAGTCATTGCAAGCATGCAACCCTTCTGGTTTTATAAGGATCAATACTATGAGTTGGAAAAGTCAATGATAGGTGAGAAGCGTGCACTTGCAATGTACCCAACCCGAAAGATGTGGGATACCGGGGTAACTATTGCTAGTAGTAGTGACTATTCTCCAACTCCCGATTACCGTCCACTTAACGCTATAGAAACTGGAGTCACTAGAAATAGTCCATATCTAAAAGAACAGGAATCCGATTTAGTTCGTAATTCTTCTCAGGCTCTCACTGTTGAGGAAATGGTTCATTCTTTTACAAAAAATGTGGCTTACCAGATTTTCCGTAATGACCTAGGTAGTCTTAAGGTTGGCAATAAGGCTGATTTTGTAGTTCTTAAAAAGAATATTACCAAAATTGACCCAAAAGACATCTCTGAAACTCCAGTGGTCTACACTATTGTTGACGGAAAGATTGTTTACAAAGGAAAATAAGAATCAATCTTAAAATATATTGATTGTATATTTCCCAAAACTCCTCGAAACATTTAATGAGACATTTAAGCATCAGAATACACCTGAAAATATGAATGCCTATTTGGAAAGGGCATTTAACTTAAAACAATTAGAAAAAGATTTATCCAATATTTCTTCGCAGTTCTTTTTTGAACAATTGAAACCTGTGATGATGTCCTTGTTATGTTTCAGGGGCCGAACGCTTACATTGCTTCTTCTTGGTATGGGCATGAAGAAGTTCCAACATGGAATTATCAAGCGGTCCATGTATATGGTAAAGCAAGCATTTTAGAGAAAGAAGAATTAACAATAATGCTGGAAAAATATGAAGGGAATCGTGAAAACCCTGTTTTATGGGATAAACTTTCTCCCCATCTCTTAGAAAGTGAACTGAAAGGCTTAGTTGGATTTAAGATTAAGGTCGAAGAAATTCAGGCTTCTTATAAATTAAGTCAGCACCAAAACGAAACGGATTATAATAATATCATTGACAAGTTACAAAATGAAGGGGATCTAAATTCGAAGCAAATGGCGGAACTGATGGAAAAGAGAAAGAATTAAAGAACGGAACGGAGCTGTCATATTGACAGCTTCTCAAGATTCTCGATTATTCAAGGTAGAAACGAACAGGTACAAAATACAGATTACCAAAAAATTTCCTTTTTTAATGAAGGTAAACCTAAAAAAATAACGTTGAATGCTACTGCACTAACGTGAGTGTTAATCAAATAAGGATTTACTCTCTTTTTGATAGACAAGAAAGATTGTGAAGAAATACACTTAAACTAACGGGTGCGTTAGCTGAAGATCGGAGCTGTCTTTAAGGCAGCTTTTTCTTATAGAACTATCGGGGCAGGTTAGTGGAATAAAAAGTGAAAATTAATCCATTATTATCTGTATTAAGTTAACTGCATAAATCAGTTGTACAGAGATAATAAAGTTGTTTAATTTGCAATTATTTTGCGGTAATGAAATTAAATATCAAATAAAGGAAATATCTTCCTGACAGTCGAATATTAGCCTAGAACCATAATTAACTATTCCGATGAGGAGGATTCTTGTGCGACCACGACCATTATCTATTGAAAATCCAGAGTATGATAGGTATGTTAGTCTTGTGCCAGATGGAGATATTGAAGAA
>NZ_CP195840.1:2177445-2779074 GCF_058513295.1 Peribacillus sp. B65
GATAGTGTGTGCTCACTTAAAATTTAACGTTGGCGCTTTGTTTTGTTCAGTTTTCAAAGAGCAATTTATCGTCGTTCGTTTGGAAACGACTTTAATAATATATCAACTATATTATTTTTTGTCAACAACTTTTTTTCTTTCGCTGTCGACTTAGTTATTATATCTAGTATCAGGAATAAAAGCAATAGTTATTTTAAAATAAATAATATACATGAATTCATAGATTTCAAATCCTATGACTGTACACCTAATCACGAAGAAAAAACATACATTTTAAGAGTAAACTTTTTCTTTGAACTTTATAGTATTTCTTCTATATATAATTCGCGATTAATCCCTAAATTGATAATTTGTCCACTATCCATCACCTTTATGACCGGTCTTGTTTGCGAGACGGCATCAATGAAAATGATTTCAGCAATGAATCCATTGTTCAGTTTGACCATGCTTCCCATGGAAAAATTAGCGTAGCTTGATAACAAGGTTTTAACTACCCCAATATCGAATTTACCAAAGTCATCATGTAAGATCATCTCCAATACCTTAAACGGTGATTGTTTCTTTCTATATGTCCTTTCGGAAGTCATGGCGTGAAATACATCTGCAACAGCAATGATTTTTGAGAATAGATTCATGGGCTTTGTTTTCAATCTTTTGGGATAACCCGTTCCATCTAACCTTCCATGATGCTCTAGAACGGCTAACTTCACACTATCCTTTATGCTTGAACTATCTTTAATCATCTTATAGCTGAAAATAGGATGAGCATGTATCTCCTCATAATCATCCGCTGTCAGGCTTTCCGTTTTATTTAATAACCTTGGTGACAGCTTTGCCATCCCGCAATCTGCCAGACATCCGCCAATTGCCGCTTGGTAGACATCAGCCCTATTGCATTTCATTTTATATGCAATATATCCTCCTATCAATCCAATGGAAATGGCATGATGATATACATATTCTTCTTTAGTGCAATAGTGGTGCAGCATCAAAATGTTTCCTGGTTCCTCTAAAGCCTTATCCATAAGGGGAATCATGATTAAACGAATCATGGCCACCTCGACTTTACTGCCCGCCTGCCAATTTTTAAATAATCGTTTATATGTTTCTACTGACTTAAGATACAAATCCGTAAAATCCAATGACTCTTCGATTTCATCCAATTCTGGATCCATTACTTCTTTCGGCAGAAATTTCTTTCCATCAATCAAAGTTTTTTCAACGCTTACCTCTGTTATTAAAAAGGCTTGCAAAGCCCAATCAATCGCTTGGTCAATATTGTTTTTTCATACATAATGGGGTGGTTCGAAAGACCTCTAATTTCTTTCGAGAGGATGCAGCCTTCAATTAAATAGCGAGTTTTCACTAGCAAAACGTTTCACCTCGGTAGTAATAATGAGTATCATTTTACTTGAAAAACATGGTAAAAACTATCTTTATTATGATTAAACACCTAAAAAAATTCAATTTATTAGCAAGTTTATGCAAAACTAACGAGTCTTTTTACCCACATTATCATTTTGAAATCCGCTAATGCGCAAAAAAAAGACCCAGAAAAATTGCTGGGTCTACAGTTTTTTTACGGTCTATACAATTTGAGCATTGATTTCCTCTACAGGTACTCGCTTTCCCGCAGGAGTCCCGCTCCAATCAACTTTGTTTTAACTTTTGATAGAACCCTTTGACTTAAAATTCAAAGGGAATTTCAAAAGGGGTTCAGAATTAAAATTCCGAACCCCTTTTTTTATGAAAAGATTATTCTTCCGTATCTTTTTCAGTTTCTTCATTTTCTTCAATTACGGTAGGTTCAGGATCAGAATCCGGATCTAGATTTGTTACCGCCTCTATATCCATGTCTTTTTCTTCTTCTTCTTCCCTTCCTACGATGGCCACCGTAGAAACATATTCATTATCTGCGGATTCGAGTCGGATGAGCTTAACACCCTGTGTATTACGGCCCGTTTTAGAAATGCCTTCGACTTCCATTCGGATCAATACACCAGCTGCTGTAATCAGCATTAAATCTTCCTCTACACCCGTAACTGTTTTCACGGCTATAAGTTCACCATTTTTCTCAGTGACATTACATGTTTTTATTCCTTTTCCTCCACGGCTTTGAATACGGTATTCTTCCGCAGAGGTCCGTTTTCCATAGCCGTTTTTCGTAACGATCAGGACTTCTTCATCATCTTCAAGAATTTCCATTCCGACAACTTCATCATTCGTCCCTAAGGAAATCCCTTTCACTCCCGCCGCAGTACGTCCCATTGTCCGTACATCCGTCTCAGGGAAACGGATCATCATCCCGGCTTTCGTTCCAATTATGATCTGTTTCTCTCCATTCGTAAGACGGACAGAAATCAATTCATCATCTTCACGTAAGCCTAGGGCAATTAAACCATTATTACGGATATTTGCAAAAGACGATAAAGGTGTACGCTTCGATATCCCATGTCTGGTCGTGAAGAATAAATACCAATCGTCCGCAAATTCCTTCACCGGTATGATTGCATTGACCCACTCACCTTTATCGACTTCCAACAGGTTGATAAGCGGCAATCCTTTTGCCGTCCTTCCATATTCAGGTATTTCATAACCTTTGGAACGATAGACCTTACCTTTGTTGGTGAAGAATAATAGAGTGTCATGAGTCGAAGTGGTTAACAAGTGACCGACAAAGTCATCTGTATTCGTGCCCATACCCTGTATTCCGCGCCCCCCGCGTTTTTGACTGCGGTATGTGGTTGCAGGCAAGCGTTTAATATAACCGTTATGCGTAAGTGTCACGATTATATTTTCCTCTGGGATTAAATCTTCATCTTCCAGGCTTTCAAACCCGGCTAATGTGATTTCAGTTCTCCGTTTATCATCAAAACGTTCTTTAATTTCAAGAAGTTCTTCACGGATAATTTCAAGAACCTTTTCCTCATCAGCAAGAATCGCTTTATATTCTGCAATTATAGCCATTAATGCCTGGTATTCATCTTCAATTTTTTCACGTTCCAGACCTGTCAAGCGCTGTAAACGCATATCCAGGATAGCTTGCGCCTGTTTTTCGGAAAGTGAGAATTGTGTCATTAAGCCTTCACGGGCAATGTCTGTCGTTTGGGAACTGCGGATCAACGAAATGACTGCGTCCAAATTATCAAGTGCAATGCGCAAACCTTCTAAAATATGGGCGCGGGCTTCCGCTTTCCGTAATTCAAACTCAGTCCTGCGCCGTATGACTACCTGCTGATGCTCCAAGTAGTAGCGTAGGCATTGTTTTAAATTCAGCACTTTAGGCTGACCGTCCACCAAAGCAAGCAAATTGATTCCGAAGGTGGTCTGCATCGCAGTATGCTTATACAGGTTGTTTAAAAGGACATTCGCATTAACATCCTTTCGAAGCTCCATGACGATACGCATGCCATTGCGATCCGATTCATCGCGTAAGTCGGTAATGCCTTCGATTTTCTTATCTCGGGCAAGTTCTGCAATTTTTTCAATCAATCTTGCTTTATTCACTTGATAAGGGATTTCCTTAACAAGGATTACCTGCTTACCATTCGGTTTCTCTTCAATCTCGACTTTCGCCCGTTGAATGATTGATCCTTTTCCGGTTTCATAGGCCTTTCTGATTCCGCTTCGTCCTAAAATCAAACCGGCTGTCGGAAAGTCCGGCCCAGGGATATATTCCATCAACTCTGGAATTGTAATTTCAGGATTCTTGCTTAAAGCCAATACGCCGTCAATTACCTCACCTAATTGATGGGGCGGAATATTGGTTGCCATTCCTACCGCTATTCCTGATGAACCATTCACCAACAAGTTCGGGAAACGGGCAGGCATGACGGCTGGTTCTCTTTCTGAACCATCGTAGTTATCCTGGAAATTGACCGTATCTTTATTTAAATCGCGGAGTAACTCCATCGAGATTTTCGACATTCTCGCTTCGGTGTACCTCATTGCGGCAGCTTGGTCACCATCGACCGAACCGAAATTCCCATGTCCATCTACAAGCATATAGCGATAGTTAAAAGGCTGCGCCATCCGTACCATCGTTTCATATACTGCCGAATCACCATGCGGGTGATATTTACCGATGACTTCCCCGACAATACGGGCTGATTTCTTAAATGGTTTATCCGAAGTCATTCCAAGATCGTTCATTGCATAAAGAATTCTTCGGTGTACCGGTTTCAAACCGTCCCTTACATCAGGCAAAGCCCGCGACACGATAACGCTCATCGCATAATCCAAAAACGATGTCCGCATCTCGGTACTTATATTTATTTCTTTAACACCTGATCTTTCATTTTCTGACATGGAGCCAACCTCCTATTAAAAGCTTATACTCTCATTTAAATTTAACTGTTCGTGCACTATGTAAAGAACAGGATGTAAAAAGCATCCTGTCAAAAAATCAGATATCAAGATTTTTTACATAAATTGCATTTTCTTCAATGAAGTTACGTCGCGGCTCGACCTTGTCGCCCATCAGCATCTCGAAAGTTTCATCTGCCTCGGCGGCATCTTTCAAACTGACTTGAAGCAGCGTTCTCGTTTCTGGGTTCATGGTCGTTTCCCACAATTGCTCCGGATTCATTTCCCCCAGCCCTTTATAACGCTGCAGGTTAGGCTTTGGAGTACTTGGCAAACTTGCCATGATTTCTTCAAGCTCGCGGTCATTATAAGCATAATCCACTTTTTTCCCTTGCTGAATCTTGAAAAGTGGCGGCTGAGCAATATATATATATCCATACTCGATGATTTTTCGCATATACCGGTAGAAGAATGTCAACATCAGTGTTCTGATATGGGCACCATCCACATCCGCATCGGTCATGATAACAATTTTATGGTATCTGGCTTTTTCAGTATTGAATTCATCACCAATGCCTGTTCCAAGTGCTGTGATGATCGTACCTATTTCTTCATTATGCAGGATTCTGTCCAATCGCGCTTTTTCAACATTCAGGATTTTACCCCTTAGCGGCAAGATAGCTTGGAAATGGCGGTCCCGCCCTTGTTTTGCCGATCCTCCCGCAGAGTTTCCTTCAACGATGTATAATTCGCTGATACTCGGGTCCTTAGAAGAACAATCTGCCAATTTACCTGGTAGATTGGATACTTCCAAAGCACTTTTCCTCCGGGTCAATTCACGTGCTTTCTTCGCAGCCATTCGGGCTCTCGCTGCCATTTGCCCTTTATCTACTATTTTTCGGGCCACGGCAGGATTTTCGTATAAGAAGGCATCAAGTCGTTCCGAAAGAATGGAATCAGTAACCGTTCTTACCTCAGAGTTTCCGAGTTTGGTTTTCGTCTGACCTTCAAATTGCGGATCAGGATGCTTAATCGAAATGATTGCCGTTAAACCTTCCCGGACATCTTCACCTGAGAAATTGGCATCCGCTTCTTTTAAAAGACCATTTTTCCGTGCATAATCATTGATGACACGGGTCAAAGCAGTCTTGAATCCCGATTCATGTGTACCGCCTTCATAGGTATGAATATTATTGGCAAAAGAAAAGACATTGCTGATATAGCTGTCATTATATTGCAAAGCCAATTCAACGGAAATTCCATCTTTCTCGCCTTCCATGAAAATCGGTTCCTCATGCAATACCTCTTTAGAACGGTTCAAATGCTCAACATAAGATTTGATACCGCCCTCATAGTGGAACTCCCTGATTTTTTCTTCTTCTTCACGTTTATCTTCAATGATCAGCTTCAACCCTTTATTCAGGAATGCAAGCTCACGGATTCGTGTGGCTAATGTATCAAAGTCATATTCCAAGGTATCCATGAAGATTTCACCATCAGGAATGAAGTGTACAGTCGTTCCTGTATGATCGGTTTCCCCGATGATTTTCAAATCTTCCTTTGGGATACCGCGGTTAAATTGCTGATAATGGATTTTACCTTCACGATGAACGTAAACTTCCAATACCGTGGATAAGGCATTAACTACTGATGCCCCCACACCATGCAGACCGCCGGAGACCTTATAACCTCCGCCGCCAAATTTACCGCCCGCATGAAGGACCGTCATGATTACTTCTACAGCTGGGCGTCCCATTTTTTCATGGATCCCCACTGGAATTCCCCGACCATTATCGACTACGGTTATGCTATTGTCTTCTTCGATCGTCACTTTGATTTCCGTACAGAAACCAGCCAGTGCCTCATCAATACTATTATCGACAATTTCCCAAACAAGATGGTGAAGTCCTTTTGCAGAGGTAGTGCCGATATACATCCCCGGACGTTTACGAACTGCTTCTAAGCCTTCTAAAACCTGTATCTGATTCTCATCGTATGCCTGAGCTTGTACTTCTTTTTGTTCCATTGTCATACGTATCACCTACACTTTTCTTTTGGCATTTATCAATTTTCAGGAGTAATTATACGTTTAGCTACAATTCAAAGAATATCTATATCATCGATTAAGAGCGATGGCTGCAGTGAACGCTTTTTCAAAGTGGACGACGCAAGCGGTGAATAATATACCTGTTTGTCCGTCACTACAATCGATTTAACCGAGTTTTTTGCTAAATGGTAAGTTACATCAGACTTTTTCTCCAAAAATTCACTCATGATTGGAGAGGCCTGAAGCAGCTTCTTATCTAAAATGGCTATGACATCGTCCGTTTTCACAAGAATGTCTTCACCAATATGGAGATACATACATTCACCTCATCATTTAACCTTTTTTATACTTCCTTGACTAACATAAAAGGTGGACGCTTCTCTTAGGGTTTGATGATCGATTCCATCAACGGAGGGTGTCGTCACGAATGTTTGCACTTTCCCTTGTATTGTATTCAGTAAATGGGATTGGCGGAAATCGTCAAGTTCCGATAACACATCATCCAATAATAAAATGGGATACTCGCCGATTTCTTCATGGATCAGCTCAATTTCGGCAAGTTTCAAAGACAGGGCTGTCGTTCGCTGTTGTCCTTGTGAACCGTATGTCTGGACATCCCGGTCATTCACAAAAAAAACCAGGTCGTCACGATGAGGACCTACCAGTGTTACACCCCGTTCAATTTCCCTTGTTTTTATTTTATCAAATTTTTCTGTGTATACTTCTATCATTTTCGTCAAATCCATAGATTCTGATACATCAAGCGACGGTTTATATTGGATTTTCAATACTTCTAGATTTCTGGAGATCCCCGAATGAATCGGCTCTGCCCATTGCTGGAGCTTTAAAAGAAACTCGTATCTTCTTTCGACAATTTTCGCTGCATACTGAATAAATTGATCGGTCAGCACGTCAAGCATCGTCGTATCCGTTTGTTTTCGGGTCTGCAGAAGCTTTAAGTAATGATTTCTTTGTTGAAGTATTTTATGATATTGGCTCATATCATGAAGGTATACGGGAGAAACCTGGCCAATTTCCATATCTATAAAACGGCGTCTGACTAGAGGACTTCCCTTTACAAGGTTTAGATCCTCAGGCGCAAACATGACCACATTCATATTTCCGACATATTGACTTAACTTTCTTTGTTCAATATGGTTGCACTTCGCCTTTTTCCCTTTTTTTGAAATGGTCAGCTCAAGTGGTATTGAGGTATTTCTCTTTCTAACTCTTCCCTCTATTTTAGCATACTCTTCATCCCAGCGAATAAGTTCTTTATCATTTGAGGTGCGATGAGATTTTGCCATTGCTAAAACAAAAATAGATTCCATGACATTTGTTTTTCCTTGAGCATTTTCGCCGAGGATTACATTGACTTTATTCTCAAAAGTCAGATTCAATTCGGTATAGTTGCGGTAATTTTTCAAACTTATATTTTCAATATACATATTCCGCTCTTCCCTTATGTTTTAGCTTGTAATTGTGTAGGTGCCAAATCCAGGAATCTCTATTTTATCACCTGATCTTAATTTTCTGCCTCTTCTCACGTCTAATTCGCCATTAATGTAAACCTCGTATTCACTTAAGAACCATTTCGCCATTCCGCCGCTTTGGATTAAATCGGCCAATTTCAGGAATTGTCCAAGCGTAATATATTCAGTATTGATTTTTATGGAGTCCATTTCATGCCTCACTCATTTCTAAGTAGTCTTTAATATTTCATTTTACTAAATTAATCCCATTAAGACAAAGTATAGCTTTTTCAGTTCTTATTTTTAGCGATTCACCGTTCCGTACAGCATTAAAAAAAAGCCAAGAACCCTTTGGAAACCTATGTTTAAATATAAAAAAATTAAAGACCTGCTATACAAGCCTTTAATTTTTTTGAAATATTATTTTAGCTTAATAAGTTCTTACTGGGAGAATTAATTGCAGCATGGAATCATCATGTAGCGGACGAATGACAAACGGACGCATTGCCCCTGTGAAATTAATTTTTATATCGGAACCTTCCAATGCCTTTAGAGCATCCATTACAAATTTGGCACTGAATGAGATTTTCAGGTCTTCACCTTCAATGGCTTCTGCCTGAACCTCTTCAATTACTTTACCAATTTCAGGAGTATTGGAAGAGACTTCGATGATACGACCTTCCAGGGTTGTCAATTTGACGACATTATTTCTTCCTTCTCTCGCCAATAAAGAAGCCCTGTCGATCGCTTGCAGGAAATCCTTGGTGTGAACAGTCACATCGGTTTTGCTATCTGATGGAATCAAGCGTGATGTATCAGGGTAATTCCCTTCAAGAAGTCTTGAGAAGAATAATAAATTTTCAGCTTTGAAAAGTACTTGGTTTTCGGTAATGACGATTTCAATGAGTTCGTTTGTATCATCAAGGATCTTACTTAACTCATTCAAACTTTTACCTGGGATGACAACGCTATAGGTCCCGTTAATTTTATTTTCTATTTTGGCTGTCCTCATTGCAAGCCTATGACTATCTGTTGCAATACAGGTCAATTCGTCATCTTGAACCTTCAAGTTTACACCTGTTAAGATGGGGCGTGTTTCTGACGTGGACACTGCAAAGCCAGTTTGTCTGATAAGGGTCTTTAAAAGGTCAGTTGGAAGTTTGAAAATATTTTCTTCTTCAATGATCGGAAGATGTGGATATTCCTCAGGATCCAGTCCATTTAGATTAAACTCAGCTTTTCCAGAGCGAATAATCGTTTGGAAGTTGTTCTCCACTTCAATTTCTACAGTATCCATCGGCAGCTTTTTGACAATTTCACTGAAAAAACGGGCATTCAGGACAATACCGCCGCTGCTTTTAACTTCAACGATTTCATCTCCGTCAACCTCAGCAGGAATGAATGATTGGATGGAGATATCAGAATCACTTCCTGTTAGAGTGACACCCTCACTAGTAACGCTTATTTTTATCCCCGTTAGAATCGGAATCGTCGTCCTTGATGTGACTGCTTTCATTACTTCTTGGACACTATGAACTAATCGATCTCTTTGGATTATAAATCTCATGTTTCATCCTCCAATTTTTTATTGCCGAATAGGCATATTTATTAATAATTTTTATTAAAAAAGATAGTAGTAATAGTAGTAGGGCCTGTTGATATGTGGATAAGTCCAGTCAACCTAAGGAAAAACAGTCTATCCACATGTGGACAGACTGTGTGTAAGTAGTCGTCAGTTATTCACATTATCCAGAATCCATTATACCCTCAGCTGGTCCTGGATTTCTTTAACCTGACGTTGAAGCTGGGTGTCCGTTTGCATGAGTTTGGAGATTTTTTCATGCGCATGGATAACGGTCGTATGATCGCGACCTCCAAATTCATCACCTATCTTGGGCAGGGATGAGTCCGTCAACTCCCTGGAAAGATACATGGCGATCTGTCTCGGAAAGGCCACGGATTTAGTCCGTTTTTTCGCCTTGAAATCCTCAAGTTTGACACTATAATGTTCACCGACCGTTTTCTGGATTTCCAAGATGGTGATTATTTTAGGTTTTGAGCTAGGGATGATATCTTTTAATGCTTCAGCTGCCAAATCGGCATTTATATCCTTATTAATCAATGAAGAATAAGCGACGACACGAATAAGTGCACCCTCAAGCTCACGAATATTGGAATCGATTTGATTGGCGATATAGAGCATGACTTCGTTCGGGATATCAAGACCCTCAGCTTTTGCCTTTTTACGCAATATGGCAATCCGCGTTTCTAGATCAGGTGGCGTGATATCCGTGATCAAGCCCCACTCAAACCTTGAACGGAGGCGATCCTCTAGAGTAGGTATCTCTTTTGGCGGGCGGTCACTCGAGATGACGATTTGTTTGCTTTCTTCATGCAACGCATTGAATGTATGGAAAAACTCTTCTTGAGTTTGTTCTTTTCCCGCAAGGAATTGAATATCATCAATTAATAAAACATCCACGCTTCGATATCTATCACGGAATTCCCCAGCTTTATTGTCCCGGATCGAGTTGATGAATTCATTCGTGAACTTTTCAGACGATAAATAAACGACCTTCGCATTCGGATTATGCTCTAGAACATAATGCCCGATTGCATGCATTAAATGAGTTTTTCCAAGGCCGACGCCCCCGTAAATGAATAAGGGATTATAGGCTTTGGCCGGAGCTTCTGCGACAGCGAGAGACGCGGCATGGGCAAAACGATTGCCGGAGCCGATGACAAATGTATCGAATGTATTTTTCGCATTAAGCATATGCTGTGGAAATGCAGCATGCTCTTTATCCTGCTTTTTTATCTTTTTAGGCTGAACAGGAACGGTAAAATCATCATCTTCTTGATTGGGGGGAATGATGAATTTTGCTTCCAATTCCTCACCGGTAAGTTCAAACAATACATCGGAAATAAGATGGGAATAGCGTTCTTCAAGCCAATCCCTGGCAAATTCATTGGGAGCGGTGACTGTTAAAGTATCACCTTGCAGTAAATAGGCCTTGGTTGATTTAAGCCAAGTCTCAAAGCTTGGTTTACTGATTTTTTTTTCGATTTTTCCGAGCGCCTGGTTCCAGAGGCTATCGATGTTATCCAAACTTATCCCTCCTTTGCAAAATATTTTTAATAATTGTATCTAAATGTATAGGCACAAATAAACTCATCGATTGCCGTCTTTATATTAATTTTGACAGCAAAGGTTCGGTGAGCTGTATTAAGGGATTTTTGTGTTGTGTAATGAAGTGCCTAAAAACTATATCTTGCGCTGTACAACCTTTGTACAGACTACATCTGGTGAACCAGTGTAGATTTGAATGTTTATTCATCAACAGGTATTTTAAGAAATATATAATAAAGAAGAAAAAAGGGTTTTCGACAATATCCACCATCTGTGGACAGATTAATATACACAGGTCGGATAAACTATCCACAAGTTATTCACAGTCTGTGGATAAACCTTACCTGTTGATAAAGTTATTCAGAGTGAAAACACAAATATAATATCAGAAATTCAGGCGTCTTGCAATGGGTTAGAAAACTTTATCCACAACTTACCGAGCTTGTGGGAAAAACTTTTCCACAGGCCATTGTTATGTGCAAAAGTCTATGAAATGGGATGTGGATAGAAAAAAACATGTCGAAATTTATCCACAGACCGTGATTATCGGCTGAACTAATTTGTTTTGAATGAAGTTGTTCAAGCCGAAAGTACTGCATGGGACAGATCGAAAGATGATTCACGTCCATTCTTATTATTTGTCGAATGTTGTTTCGATCAAGGAAGGATTCATTGCGAATCTCATATTTGTGCTCATGGATAAAATGATGGAAATTTGCCTTTCCCCAAAAATTTCTATATCAGTTCGGAGCAAAATCATTTACAATAGGCTAGGTAGTAAAAAAAGGCCAACTGGACATTGAGCATTAAAAAAGAAATATTTTTATGGATGAGGTTGACAAGTAGAAACCTCCATCTATATAATTGTAAAGACTGTCTTTAACTGTTATTCCTCAGGGAGGTGTCATATAATGAAAAGAACTTATCAACCGAATAACCGCAAACATAGTAAAGTTCACGGTTTCCGTGCACGTATGAGCACGAAAAACGGACGTAGAGTAATCGCTGCACGTCGCCGTAAGGGCAGAAAAGTATTATCTGCATAGACCACTGAAAAGTCTCAGTGGTCTTTTTTCGCAAAATAAGGGATTTACTGAGACTCAATTCATGTAATGAAGGTGTAAAAATGAAAAAAAAGTTAAGGATTAAGAAAGAGGACGAATTTCAGCTTGTGTTTAAAAAAGGTGAATCTTCTGCTAATCGGCAATTCGTTGTCTATGTCCTTGAAAAGCCAGGTCAGGATTATTTTCGGATCGGCCTTTCAGTCAGTAAAAAAATCGGGAACGCCGTTGTTAGGAACCAAATCAAAAGATACATACGGCAAGCGTTTTTGGAATTGAAAGAAGATATAGAAGAGGGTAAGGATTATATTGTGATTGCTCGAAAACCAGCGGCGGAGATGGACTTTAGCCAGGTGAAAAGCAGCTTGATCCATGTCCTTAAACGTTCTAAATCACTAAACTTTAAAATGAAAAAACAATAAAGTCCCCTTAATATCGAATAAGCACTCCTCGGATCATGTGGTTACTTGAGAAAGATGACATAGAAAATCCCGATTGTAACTGTGGAAAAAGTGGATTACTTTTCCTTGAAATCTTCTATCAAACAGTTCACAATTGTTTCAAAAAAGATTGATTGAAGTTAGGAGGAAATTACGGTTGAAAAAACGAATATTACTCATTATTGGACTAGCCTCGATAATGATGTTGTTAGCAGGGTGTACGGAAATTAAAGAACCTATTACTGCGGATAGTGAAGGTTTTTGGAATTCATACATTGTCTATCCATTATCAGCCCTGATCATCTGGCTTTCTGAAGCATTTGGCGAGAACTATGGTTTGGGAATCATCGGTGTTACACTAATCATTCGCTTAGCGTTACTTCCATTAATGATTAAACAGGTGAAAAGCTCGAAAGCCATGCAGGCCATTCAGCCTGAAATGAAAGAACTTCAAGCAAAATACAGCTCAAAAGATGCTGCCACACAACAAAAACTACAGCAAGAAACAATGGCTCTATTTTCAAAATATAATGTGAATCCATTGGCGGGATGTTTGCCGATATTGGTGCAAATGCCGATTTTGATCGGATTTTACCATGCAATCAGCCGTACGGAAGAAATTGCTTTACATAGTTTTCTTTGGTTTGATTTAGGTTCCCCGGATCCTTATTATATTTTACCGGTCGTTGCAGGTATCACGACTTTCATCCAGCAAAAGATGTCCATGGTAGGAATGAACTCCAATCCACAAATGGCGGCACAAATGACGATGATGCTTTACATCATGCCAATCATGATTGTTGTATTTGCTATTAATTTCCCCGCTGCTCTTTCTCTTTACTGGGTAGTTGGTAACATTTTTGGTATCGTTCAAACATATTTCATCAAAGGTCCGGATCTTAGAAAAGCAGCTGCGGAAAACGCGGGAGGGGCAAAGAAAAAGTGAAAAAAGTGACTGCTACAGGACAATCTGTCGAAGAAGCAGTAAATTTAGCTTTAGCTCAATTGAACAGCACTAAGGATCGCGTGGAGATTGAAATAGAAGATGAAGGCAAAAAAGGATTTTTTGGTTTATTTGGTGCAAGGAAGGCAATCGTCCATGTGACGTTGCCTCCGGATCCCATTGAAGAGACACTTGGATTTTTGAAGAATGTCAGCGTGGAAATGGGAGTCAATGCACAAATTGATGTCACCCGTAAAGGTAAGAATGTAACATTCCATTTATCAGGTGATAAAATTGCCTTATTGATTGGAAAAAGGGGTCAAACACTAAATTCACTTCAGTATTTAGCACAGCTGGTAGCAAATCGATATTCGAAGCAGTTTTTGAATATTACTGTAGATGCAGAAGATTATCGAAATCGCCGCAATGACACCTTAATCCAATTGGCCGAAAGAATGGCAAATAAAGCCTTGAAAACAGGTAAAGCTGTTTCACTTGAGCCGATGCCATCCTACGAACGAAAGGTCATCCATAATGCTCTCTTGGATTATCCAAAAATAAAAACGACTTCGAGTGGGACGGAACCATATCGCCACTTAGTCATTACTCCACTTAAATGAACCTTCTGCTTTTAAGCAGGGGTTCTTTTTTTTAGGCCTGCTATCAATGTGTGTCGAATATTTTTTTACAAAGTATCAATTCAACAATAAGTGACATATTTCTCTATATATTCTTGATCCGTAAAGGGATGCGGACGATATTTGTTATTCACATGTGGATAAGTTAAAATGAATGTTACAGAATATGGATTAATGGCATGTGGATAACTCTCGAGAGGAAGGAGTATCTACTTTTTTTCATCTATATACTATGGTATTGTAGTAATTTAGGGATTCGACGATTTTGTTATCAGAATAAAAAATAGAAACATCAATATATAAGAGGTGAAAGCATGGAATTCGATACAATCACCGCTATCTCTACTCCCTTAGGGGAAGGGGCAATCGCCATCGTTAGGATCAGCGGTGATGAGGCCATAGAAATAGCCGACAGGATCTTTAAAGGGCCAGGTGGAAAAGGATTGCTTGATGTGAAATCACACACGATTCATTATGGCCATCTTATCCAGCCTAAAACAGGTGAAATCATAGAGGAAGTCATGGTTTCGGTCATGATGGGTCCAAAGACATTTACAAGGGAAGATGTAGTTGAAATAAATTGTCACGGTGGAATCGTTTCGGTCAATCGGGTATTGCAGCTCATTCTCTCACAAGGTGCTCGTTTAGCGGAACCTGGTGAATTCACGAAACGTGCTTTTTTGAATGGCAGGATCGATCTTTCGCAAGCTGAGGCCGTTATGGATTTAATCCGCGCTAAAACGGATAAAGCGATGAATGTTGCATTAGGTCAAATGGAAGGCCGGCTTTCGAAATTAATCCAAAACCTGCGACAAGAAATTTTACAGACCCTCGCACAAGTCGAGGTTAATATAGATTATCCGGAATATGATGATGTCGAAGAAATGACGCATCGTTTATTTTTGGAAAAGGGCAGTTATGTGAAGAATGAAATAGAGAAGCTGCTTCACACGGCCCAACAGGGCAAGATACTTAGGGATGGGCTTGCGACCGTTATCATAGGGCGCCCTAATGTCGGAAAATCTTCTTTGCTTAACAGCTTAGTTCATGAAAATAAAGCGATTGTCACTGATATTCCAGGTACAACACGTGACGTAATTGAAGAGTATGTCAATGTTCGCGGTGTACCGCTTAAACTTGTCGATACAGCAGGAATTCGCGAAACGGAAGATATTGTTGAACGAATTGGAGTTGAACGGTCTCGTGCAGTATTAAAAGAGGCTGATTTAATATTGCTTGTATTGAACTATTCGGATGATTTCACTGCCGAAGATGAGAAACTGTTTCAAGCGGTTGAGGGTATGGATGTTATCGTTATCATCAATAAAACCGACCTTCCACAAAAAATCGATATGGCAAAGGTTAAGGAAAAGGCGGCATCCCATAAAGTTGTTTCCACCTCATTACTGGAGGATCGAGGAGTCGATGAATTGGAAGAAGCCATCGCTTCTTTATTTTTTGAAGGTTCTTTAGAAACGGGAGACCTGACGTATGTTTCCAATGCCAGGCATATAGCTTTGCTTGGACAGGCATTACAGTCTATCGAAGATGCAATCGATGCTATTGAAATGGGTACGCCTGTTGATTTGGTTCAAATCGATTTCACGAAAGCTTGGGAGTTACTTGGAGAAATCATTGGCGAAAGCGTTCAGGATAATTTGATCAACCAATTGTTCTCTCAATTTTGTTTAGGAAAATAAGCGTAAAAGGAGGAAAAGGATATGCAATACGAAGCAGGTAGCTATGATGTCATTGTTATTGGTGCCGGTCATGCTGGCAGTGAGGCAGGCCTTGCAGCTGCAAGAGTAGGAGCTAAAACGTTGATGATCACCATTAACTTGGATATGGTCGCCTTTATGCCATGCAATCCCTCCGTTGGCGGGCCGGCAAAAGGGATAGTCGTTAGGGAAATTGACGCTTTAGGCGGTGAAATGGGAAGAAATATCGACAAGACCCATATTCAAATGAGGATGCTCAATACGGCAAAAGGTCCGGCTGTTCGTGCGCTGCGGGCGCAGGCAGATAAATTTCTTTATCAACAAGAAATGAAAAAGACGATAGAAGACCAAGAAAATTTGACATTGATTCAAGGAATGGTAGAGGAATTAATTGTTGAAAACGACGTATGTACGGGTGTCATCACTAAAACAGGCGCGGTTTACCGTGCGAAAACAGTCGTAATCACGACGGGAACATATTTACGCGGTGAAATCATTTTAGGGGAATTGAAATATTCAAGCGGCCCAAATAACCAGCAGCCTTCCATCAGGCTTTCTGAGCATTTAGAGCAGTTAGGATTTGACTTGGTCCGTTTTAAAACAGGAACGCCGCCACGTGTGAATAGCTCTTCCATAGATTACAGCAAAACGGAAATTCAGCCTGGCGATGAAGTGCCACGCGCATTTTCTTATGAAACGACAAAGTTCATAACGGATCAATTGCCATGCTGGTTAACGTACACGAATGAGGGGACACATCAGCTCATTGATGAAAATCTGCACCGTTCGCCAATGTATTCCGGAATGATAAAAGGAACCGGACCGCGTTATTGTCCATCGATAGAAGATAAAGTCGTTCGTTTTAATGATAAACCACGGCATCAGATCTTCCTGGAGCCTGAAGGCCGTAATACAAAGGAAGTTTATGTGCAAGGTTTATCCACCAGTCTGCCTGAAGATGTACAAGTGAAAATCCTGCAAACAATTCCAGGACTTGAAAAGGCGGAAATGATGCGTGCTGGATATGCAATTGAATATGATGCTATCGTTCCTACGCAGCTATGGCCCACACTTGAAACGAAGAAAATTAAAAATCTGTATACTGCTGGCCAAATTAACGGGACATCCGGCTACGAGGAAGCAGCAGGACAAGGGTTGATGGCCGGTATTAATGCAGGATTGAATGCAATGGGTAAAGAAGAACTGATTTTAAGCCGTTCGGATGCCTATATTGGTGTTCTCATTGATGACCTTGTGACGAAAGGTACGAATGAACCATACCGTTTGCTGACTTCACGTGCAGAATACCGTTTATTATTGCGCCATGATAATGCCGATTTACGCTTAACGGAAATTGGATTCAATATCGGGATGATCAAAGAAGAACGCTACAATCGTTTCCTTATGAAAAAAGAAGCGGTTGAAATGGAAAAGGAACGACTGAAAACAAACTTCATCAAACCGACCAAAGAGGTTCAAGAAGTCATTACTGCAAGCGGCGGCAGTGAGTTGAAGGATGGAATCCGTGCCTCTGATTTATTGAAACGGCCTGAAATGGATTATTCCCACATTCAGAAGTTGGCGCCAAGTGATGTCGAACTGAGCGATGAAGTGACGGAACAGGTCGAAATCCAGATCAAGTATGAAGGATATATCGAAAAATCCTTGCAGCAAGTCGATCGCCTGAAAAAAATGGAGAATAAAAAGATTCCAGAGAATATCGATTATGATGCAATTTCTGGTCTTGCAACGGAAGCACGTCAAAAATTAAAGCAGGTCCACCCGCTATCAGTAGCTCAGGCTTCAAGAATTTCAGGTGTGAATCCCGCTGATGTTTCCATTTTGCTTGTTTATTTGGAACAAGGTAAGATCGCCAGAGTATCTCAGTAATGGAAATACCCGAAAAGGATTGAAGCAGACATGAATATTGAACAGTTCCAACAAGCACTGCTGGAGAAAGGAATCGAGCTTTCTCCTCAACAGCTTGATCAGTTTGACACTTATTATCGATTATTGGTGGAATGGAACGAAAAGATGAACTTAACAGCCATCACTGATAAAGAAGAAGTTTATCTGAAGCATTTTTATGATTCAATCAGTGCAGCCTTCTATTTTGACTTTAATAAATCATATCGAATTTGCGATGTTGGGGCTGGAGCTGGATTTCCGAGTATTCCATTGAAGATTTGTTTCCCTGATATCCACGTCTCGATTGTGGATTCCTTGAATAAGCGAATTTCTTTTTTGAATCACCTTGCGGATTCCTTGCAATTAAAGGGAGTTTCCTTCTATCATGACCGGGCTGAAACCTTCGCCCAAAAACCGGAGCATCGCGAATCCTATGATATTGTCATGGCGAGGGCGGTAGCCAGGATGTCCGTTTTAAGTGAACTATGTTTGCCGCTTGTTAAACCGGATGGGACTTTCATTGCCATGAAAGCGGCTAGTGCACAAGATGAAATGGACACTGGGAAGAAGGCCATTTTTACGTTAGGCGGAGAAATCGAAGAAATTCATCCTTTCACATTGCCAGAGGAAAATAGTGAAAGAAACATCATTACTGTAAAAAAAGTGAAGAAGACTCCTAAAAAGTACCCGAGAAAACCAGGGACACCAAATAAACAGCCTATTGAATAATCCTTGAAAGAAGAGTATGTTTTCATAGTAAGCGCAGATGATTCAGATATATGGCTGGTACTTGCCCTTATTTTCTTTTACTATAAATGTATGAACTTATTATTTTCACTCAATACTGCATTTGCTAGCAAAAAGACATTTAGGTACATGTTAAAACGTGTGCCCTGTGCTGGCTGATTCAGGGAAATAGTCTAGGGCATGCCGGCCGATATTCATAATAACCGGCCTCCCATTCCTCATTATTGCCTTGATGGCGCCAGTCGACATGTTTTTTACAGTGAAGGGCCATATGTATAACCATGTCGGGAAATGTATGCAGGACTTGTCCTTTAAATAGAGAATATGTTATTTGGGAGTTTTAAAAGGTGGTGTAGGAAGATGAAGCATCCTTTTTCGCGGTTCTTTGGGTTTGGCGAAAAAGAAGAAGAGCAACTAGAGATGGAGACACCTAGCAATAATAATGAAGAGATAAGAAAAATTTCCATTTCTGATATTGTGCCTAATCGATTTCAACCAAGGACCGTTTTTAATGACGATAAAATTGCTGAATTGGCTCAAACGATTCATACTCATGGGATCATTCAACCAATTGTAGTAAGGGCTTATGGTCAGGGAAAATATGAAATCATTGCAGGTGAGCGACGTTTCCGGGCCATGCAAAAGCTTGGCTGGGAATTGGCACCTGCTATAATCAAGGATTTCACCGATACAGAAACTGCTTCCGTCGCGCTGATAGAAAACCTTCAGCGTGAAGAACTGACACCGATTGAAGAAGCTTTGGCTTACGGAAAACTATTGGAGCTGCATAGTTTAACCCAAGAAGCTCTGGCACAAAGACTGGGAATAGGTCAATCTACCGTGGCGAATAAGCTTCGGCTGCTTAAGCTGCCACAGGAGGTTCAGGATGCACTTCTTCAAAAGCAAATTACGGAACGACATGCCCGCTCGTTGATACCGTTAAAGAGTCCTGAAAAGCAGCTTAAACTGCTTGTGGAAATCATCGAAAAAGGGTTGAACGTCAAGCAGACCGAAGAGCAGGTCGTCAAGCTCCTGACGGGTACTGTGCAGAAGCCGAAACCTAAGCGAAAAGCGTTTAGTAAAGACATGAGGATTGCCGTGAATACCATACGCCAATCACTCAATATGGTTACAGACAATGGAATAAATTTGGATGCAGAGGAAGAAGAATTCGAGGAGTATTATCAGTTCACGATTAAAATACCCAAGAAAAAAACTTGATTCCCTATCCTTAGCCCGCTTGGTAGTCTTCGATTACCAAGCTTTTTTATTTTCACTCCAAAACTGGCATTTTCCTCCTTGAAAACATTCAACTTTCCCCGGATTTTTAATGCTTTTAAGTGTATTTGAAATTTTAAGAGGAATTTCAGAAAACGATTTCTTCCAGTAACATTCATGATAAAATAGAAAGAAATAAATGGATTTACGGTAAAAATCAATAGATTTATATAGCGTGATGAAGATAGTTGAAAGCAGGTGAATTCGTGGGGAAGATTCTCGCCATTGCCAATCAAAAGGGCGGTGTTGGAAAAACGACAACTTCTGTCAGTCTAAGTGCTTGTCTTGCATATATAGGACAGAAAGTCTTAATGGTCGATATTGACCCGCAGGGAAATGCGACAAGCGGTGCAGGTATCGACAAAGCAGATGTGGAACAATGTATTTATGATGTATTGGTTGATGATGTCGAGGCCAGTACCGTTATCATGGAAACAAAGGTAGAAAACCTATATGCCATACCTGCGACAATTCAACTTGCAGGTGCAGAAATTGAACTGGTTCCAACCATCTCAAGGGAAGTCCGATTAAAAAGGGCATTAGAAGAGGTGCAAAGCCAATATGATTACATTGTGATTGACTGCCCTCCGTCATTGGGGTTGCTTACGCTTAATGCCTTAACGGCTGCTGATGCAGTTTTGATTCCGGTACAATGTGAATATTATGCATTGGAAGGTTTGAGTCAGCTGTTGAATACGGTCCGCCTCGTCCAAAAGCATTTGAACCATGATTTGAAAATCGAGGGTGTGCTTTTGACGATGTTGGATGCAAGAACAAATCTAGGTCTCCAGGTCATAGAAGAAGTAAAAAAATACTTTCAGGATAAAGTCTATCAAACCATCATTCCCCGCAATGTCCGTTTGAGTGAGGCACCGAGCCATGGAGAACCGATAATTATATATGATCCAAAGTCACGTGGGGCGGAGGTCTATCTAGAACTGGCAAAGGAAGTGGTATCAAATGGCTAAAGGACTTGGCAAAGGACTTAACGCACTTTTCAACAGTGGGGAGATCAGTAAAGATGAAATCGTGCGCGAAATCAAAGTAAGGGAATTAAGGCCAAATCCTTATCAGCCCCGAAAGAGCTTTCGGCTTGAAGCTATAGAGGAATTAAAGCAATCCATCATGGAACACGGGATATTACAGCCGATTATTGCCCGGGAAAGCATTAAGGGCTATGAAATCGTGGCTGGGGAAAGGCGTTACCGTGCTGCCAAGGAAGCAGGTTTAAAGACAGTTCCGGTCGTTGTGAGGAAATTGAGCGAACAGCAGATGATGGAACTGGCGATTTTGGAAAACCTGCAACGGGAGGATTTGAATCCGATCGAGGAAGCCGTCGCTTACCAAACACTTCTTGAAAAATTGGAATTTACCCAGGAGCAGTTGGCCAATCGGCTGGGTAAAAGCAGGCCCCATATAGCAAACCATGTTAGATTACTTTCTTTGCCTGAAGGGATTAGGAGATATATCTCCGATGGGGAAATTTCCATGGGCCATGGACGGGCATTGCTAGGTTTAAAGAAAAAAGAGTTGCTTAAGCCGGTAGTGGATAAAATCCTCAAAGAAGGTATGAATGTCAGACAGCTAGAGCAATATATACATCAATTGAATGATACCGTTTCACGTGAAACCAAAACTAAGAAACAAGAGAAAAAAGATATATTCATAAAGCAACGGGAGACAAGTCTGCGTGAAAGACTAGGAACGAGCGTAACGATAAAACAAAGCAAGAAAAAAGGAAAAATAGAAATAGAATTCTTTTCAAAAGAAGATTTAGAGAGAATTTTGAACTTGATCGATCAAGAGAACCTTTCCTCTTAGATTGCCTTTATGAAAAGATCGTGACGACTTATGCAGAAAATTAGGTGGATGAGATGGTATTATTAGGGGCCTTGGTGAATGGTGCCTGCATTTTAATCGGTTCGATTTTAGGAAGGTTTTTACAACATATACCTGAAAAGATAAAAGAAACGGTCATGAGCGGCATTGGTTTGGCTGTCATGGTCTTAGGTTTACAGATGGGGTTTAAAAGCGATAATTTCCTTGTTGTCATTTTAAGTATTGTCGGAGGGGCTGTCCTTGGTGAATGGTTGAATCTTGAGGGTAGGCTTAATTCTTTAGGCAATTGGCTTGAACGCAGGATGAAAGCGAAGGAAGGAACTTCGATATCCCAGGGGTTTGTAACGGCTACACTCATATTTGGCATTGGGGCGATGGCCATTATTGGTGCCCTGGATAGCGGCATCCGGAATGATCATGACGTTTTGATAACAAAAGCGATCATCGATGGATTTACTGCATTGGTCCTCGCCAGCACGCTCGGCATAGGTGTACTTTTTTCAGCATTTCCGATCATTCTATATGAGGGGTTAATGGCGATTTTTTCAAGGCAGATCAATACGATGGTCCCAACTGCTTTAATGGATTCCTTCATATTGGAAATGACGGCAACTGGGGGAGTCATGATTTTGGCAATTGGTTTGAATATTATCGGTGTCACCAAAATAAGGGTGGCGAATCTGCTTCCAGGCATAATGATCACCGCCATTCTGGTTACTTTCATGTATTATGTATAAAAAAGAAGGAAGGGGATGACCCCTTCCTTCTTTTTTATCATAGGCAAAAATCGATCAAAGGGTTTTTTCTTGCTTGAATGACCATGTGAAAGGAGTGATGGTAGGTTTTATTGGATAATGATTTTGTGCTTCATGAATTCCCTCGGCAATGGTTTTGGCCATTTTTAGCACAAGATTAAGACGAGTGTTCTGCAAGACCATGAACTCCATGAATCCACTTACATTCACGATTCCTGTAATATGGGCATTTCCAACGGAAGGAAGATCTTTATTGACCCCAGCACCTGGCTTCACTGGTCCCTGGCCGATTTGAACTATGCCGACGCTTTTCATTTTCCCTAAGCAAGCATCGATTCCGACTATAAATGGATTGGTATGCATCTTTTTGATTTCATTTAATTTTTCCTGTAAATTCATCGCATGTATAGGGTCATCCAGAGTACCATAAACATGGAATGAAGAAGAGCTGTTTTCAGCTTTTTCACTAAGCAGAGTGCCGACAAGTGGTCCGAGTGAATCGCCTGTGGAACGGTCTGTGCCTATACAGACGATGACGATTGGTTGAAGCTTTCCGGTAGGTAGGAGGTTGATCAATTCCTGGGAAATTTGTTTGGATGCATCCGTATCTTCATGCAGGATGCGACTCAATCTATTTTTATTATTATTAAATAGACTAGAATTCAGATTCATCGGCTCAACTCCTTTACTTTATTTGGTATTACAGTATACGGATAAAAAGGGGAAAATATACGGTATTTAACATAATGGATGAGGGAATTTTTTGTAGAACATGCAAACAGGTGAAGGGGATATGAATCGACGTTCTTCCTCTACCAATTGCTTTCATTTATACTTTCTAGTAAATAATCACTTGAATATTTGGGAAAAAACTTCTAATTCTTTTACCTATATACCCATAATTTTTTTGTACAGAAACCATTATTTATTGATAAAATAGAGAAAATCTCTCTAATTCATGGTTATCTCCATGCATGAAGGGTAGAGGAATACGTCTATATGGGAAAAATCATATATAAGATATAATAGTTTTGCAGTTATTTGCATTAAGCAGGAGGAAAATATGGATCGCATTTATGATAGCGTTACAAAAGAGATATTAGATGAAAAGATATGGCTGCTGATGGGCGAGGGCATTATTAAAATCTTCCTTGTTCTGTTGTTATCGCGTATTATTATTACAATAGGAAAGACTATTCTGAATAAATTTTTCAAAGCTCGTTTAAGAAGTCCAATTCGGGTATCGGAGCGCAGGGAAGCGACACTCATTAAATTGCTGGAAAATATCATTACTTATGTCATCAATTTCATTGCCTTGTTGATGATTCTGGAGATTTTTGGACTTCATGTGATGCCATTACTCGCTGGTGCTGGTGTTCTCGGTTTGGCCATTGGATTTGGCGCACAAAGTTTGGTCAAGGATATAATTACCGGGTTTTTCGTTATTTTTGAAGATCATTTCTCGGTTGGGGATTATATTAAAATCAATACTTTTGAAGGGGAAGTCATTGAAATCGGGCTTCGTACAACAAAAATCAAAAGCAGTGCAGGTGAATTGCACTTCATACCTAACGGCAGCATCATCCAGGTCACGAATTATTCGATTTTAAACAGTATGGCTGTTGTTGATGTGACCATACCTAATGATGGATCGGTCGAGCGTGCCGAGAAGGTGCTGATTGATCTTTTAAACAGTATGGAAGGCAGATACGAAGCCCTGGTCAAAGCACCAGAATTTTTGGGAATTGAAAAAATCAGTCCTGAAGAAATCGTCTTTCGGGTTAAAGCGGAAACGAAGCCGATGCATCACATCGAAATCAGCAGGATATTAAGAAATGAAATAAGTGCTGCGCTTGATTCAAGTGGGATTAAATCTACGTACAATGGCAGCGAGTCATAGGAGTTAGGGGGCTCATGGTTATGGAAGAAAAGGAATTTGCACTTAAGGATATTGTGGAAATGAAGAAACCACATCCGTGTGGAGTGAATAAGTGGAGAATTATACGGCTCGGTATGGATATCCGGATAAAATGTGAAGGGTGCGGTCATAGCGTGATGCTGCCCCGACGTGAATTCGCAAAGAAAATGAAAAAAGTTCTGCAAAAGCATGAGGAGTGATCATGCTTTTTTTTTGGGAGTGAAAGTAGTCCTGCGTTTCTCATGATTTACTTGTCTTTTTAGGAAGCGAAATCTATAATTGGGAAAGGTTTAGGTAATTGGATGGTCTTATAGAAGATCAGTTCTTTTCCCATATGTACGAATCATCTTGAAGGAGTGAAATATAAATGGCTTTAACAGCTGGTATAGTCGGTTTACCTAACGTAGGTAAATCCACTTTATTTAATGCAATTACTCAGGCAGGTGCGGAATCTGCCAACTATCCTTTCTGTACGATCGACCCTAATGTCGGGATCGTGGAAGTCCCAGATCACCGTCTGCAAAAATTGACTGAATTGGTTAAACCGAAAAAGACGGTTCCGACAGCATTTGAATTCACGGATATCGCCGGGATTGTAAAAGGAGCAAGTAAAGGAGAAGGATTGGGTAATAAATTCCTTTCCCATATCCGTCAAGTTGATGCCATTTGTCAAGTCGTCCGTTGTTTTGCAGACGATAACATTACCCATGTTTCCGGAAAAGTAAATCCAATCGATGATATTGAAGTCATCAACCTTGAATTGATCCTTGCCGATTTGGAATCTGTTGTCAAACGCATCGACCGTGTCGGAAAAATGGCCAAGCAAAAAGATAAAGCCGCTGTTGCAGAACATGAAATCCTTGTGGCTTTAAAAGAAGCACTGGAAGATGAAAAGCCTGCACGTTCCGTTGAGTTTACTGAAGAGCAGCAAAAAATCGTGAAGGGCATGCATTTACTTACGGCGAAGCCGACGCTTTACGTAGCGAACGTGAGCGAAGATGAAGTGGCGAATGCTGACGATAATGAATATGTACAGCAAGTTCGTGAATATGCTGCGAAGGAAAATGCCGAAGTAATCGTGATTTGTGCCAAAATCGAAGAGGAAATTGCAGAGCTTGAAGGTGAAGAAAAGGAAATGTTCCTATCTGAACTTGGCATCGAGGAGTCAGGTCTTGATCAGTTGATCCGTGCTTCTTATAATCTGCTTGGATTGGCAACATACTTTACAGCTGGTGTACAGGAAGTGCGTGCTTGGACATTCCGAAAAGGAATGAAGGCCCCTCAATGTGCAGGCGTCATTCACACGGACTTCGAACGTGGTTTCATCCGTGCCGAAACGGTTTCTTATACCGATTTACTTGAAGCGGGCAGTCATGGTGCTGCAAAAGAAGCGGGTAAAGTCCGTTTGGAAGGAAAAGAATACATCGTTAACGATGGCGATGTTATCCATTTCCGTTTTAACGTTTAAGATTCAAAGACCCTACCGTTCCATATGTAGGGTCTTTTTTTTTGCGATTTGAATCATCAGATTACAATTAATTGTAATAAGTCGAACCGTTCGTTGCAAAGCCTCTTTAACTATGCTATAATTTTATCTTGTGAGTAATTATAAATAATTGCTCCTTGCCCAATTGGGCCGCTTAGACCAAAAGGAGGTGACAGTGATGAGAAAATACGAAATTATGTATATCATCCGTCCAAACATTGAGGAAGAAGCTAAAAAAGCTTTAGTTGAACGTTTCAACACAATCCTTTCTGATAATGGTGCGGAAGTAGAAGCAAAAGAATGGGGTAAACGCCGTCTTGCATACGAAATCAATGATTTCCGTGATGGTTACTACATGCTTCTTAAAGTTAACGCTGAAAGTGCTGCGATTCAAGAATTCGATCGTCTTGCTAAAATCAGTGAAGACATTATTCGCCACATGGCTACTAGAGAAGAAGTTTAATTCAATATTTATATAAATTCTAATCTTGTTTCACATGAAACAAGCTTGAAACCTAGGGGTTGATTCTGATGATGAATCGCGTAGTTTTGGTAGGACGCTTAACTAAAGATCCTGAATTACGATATACACCTAATGGGGTTCCCGTAGCTACCTTTACTTTGGCTGTGAACCGTAGTTTTACGAATCAGCAGGGTGAACGTGAAGCGGATTTCATTAACTGTGTAGTTTGGCGTAAACCGGCAGAAAATGTAGCTAACTTCTTGAAAAAGGGCAGTTTAGCTGGCGTGGATGGACGTGTCCAAACACGTAATTATGAAGGACAAGACGGCAAACGCGTATATGTGACGGAGATTCTGGCTGAGAGCGTTCAATTCCTTGAACCACGAAGCAGTTCAGCGGGTGAAAGAAATGAAGGCGGTTCTTACGGTGGAGGTCAAAGAAGTTATGGTAATAACGGAAATGACAACAATTCGTATGGACAAAATCCTAATCAGAATCAACGGAGCAATAACAACTACACTCGTGTAGATGATGATCCATTTGCAAATGACGGTAAGACAATCGACATTTCAGATGACGATCTTCCGTTTTAAACAGCCGTTTAAAATGAAAATTCAAAAAAGCAGGGAGGGAAATATATTATGGCAATGGGTGGACGTAAAGGACGCGGTAAGCGTAAAAAGGTTTGTTATTTCACATCTAACGGAATCACTAAAATTGATTACAAAGATACAGATCTTCTTAAAAAATTCGTCTCAGAACGCGGTAAAATTTTACCACGTCGTGTAACTGGCACAAGCGCTAAATATCAACGTAAATTAACGATTGCTATTAAACGCTCACGTACTATGGCATTACTACCATACGTATCTGGTGAATAATAAATTGGCACATTGAGGAGTTATCCTTAATGTGCCTTTTTTATAAGTTATCGCTTTTGCCTGAAAACTGCTGAATTGCGGTTTTTTTTATTTCAGAAGGAAGTTATCCGCGCGTTTTCCTCAGAAAAAATAATCATATCCTAAAAAAGAATGTGATGTTTGAAATATCCTGGCCGTAACGGATACAATATAAAGATGGAGATAAAGACATCAATAATAACAGGGGGTGAAATAAAGATGAATAGCGGGAGACGAATTGCCGAGGGCGGAGCACTTCTGGCACTATATTGCATTTTATTGTTCATCACCATTCAAATCCCACCATTGGGTATTTTCACTACTTTCTTTTTACCCATTCCATTCATACTGGTCACAATCAAACAAAAGTTATCGTGGAGCCTTGGTTACTTATTTGTAGCCTCGCTATTGTCGATCCTCATCGGGACGATATTGTCTGTTCCGCTGACCTTGCTAATGGGGGCGACGGGAATTGCGATCGGCTATTTTTTGAAAAAGGACAAACCGATGGCACCTATGTTCATAAGCGCAGTCCTTGTCTTTCTGGGGGGCATTTTATTAATGTATGCAGCTTCAGTTTTGATTACGGATGTTAATTACATAGAAGAATCGATGAACATTCTTGAGGGGTCCATTGAAAATTCAATCGGCATCATGGATTCTTTTGGACAGGCACCGACGGAACAAGTCAAAAAGCGGATGTATGAATCAATCGATATGATGAACACCCTGATGCCAAGTTTGTTCGTCTTGATGTCCGTCATCATGGTTTTATTGATTTTCCTTGCGGCGCACCCCATTGTGAAGAGATTCAGTAATAAGGCGTTAAAATGGCCACATTTTCGAGATCTGCGACTCCCGAAAAGCCTTTTATGGTATTATTTAATTACGATGCTTCTTGCTCTTTTTGTGAATACGGACAAGAACAGTTTTGTATATATGGCCATAACGAACCTATTTTTCATACTGCAGTTCTTCATATTATTACAAGGGTATTCCCTGATATTCTATATTGCTCATGTTAAGTCATGGGTTAAGGCCATACCTGTTTTAATCGTGGTTTTTTCTTTGCTTCTGCCGATTCCGATTATTACGACGGCCGTCCGGTTTTTAGGTATAATAGATTTAGGATTTCCATTTAGGGAGACAATCAAGAAAAAGGAATAGAAGACTTTTTTGTAAAACAGATGCTTTTAGGAGCTGAAACTATGCCATCTTATTTGAAAGAATACTCGATTAAGTCCCCATTATATGGGGTGCTCGCCGCGGTCGTTTTACTTTTGGGCGTCCTGGCTTATTATAATTGGGTTATTGCACTTGTTGGATTATTGATTCTTGCTGGTTTATTTTATTTAACATTAAGAATGGTAGAAAAAAAGCAACGGAAGACAGAAGAGTATATAACGACTTTATCTTACCGTTTAAAGAAGGTAGGCGAAGAAGCGTTATTGGAAATGCCGATTGGGATCATGCTCTTTAATGAGGATTATTACATTGAATGGACCAATCCATTCCTGGCTTCCTGTTTTAGTGAAGACTCCTTGGCAGGAAGATCGCTATACGATGTTGCGGACTCGATAGTACCGTTAATCAAGCAAGAGATCGAGACAGAGACACTTACGCTCCACGATCGGAAATTCAAGGTGGTCCATAAGCGTGATGAAAGGCTTCTTTACTTTTTTGATGTGACGGAGCAAGTGGAAATCGAGAAATTATATGAAGATGAGCGAACGGCAATTGCGATCATTCTTCTTGATAACTATGATGACTTGACCCAGGGTATGGATGATCAGCGTAAAAGCAGCATTAATAGCTTGGTTACCTCACTTCTTGATAAATGGGCAAGGGATAATGGCGTTTTCTTTAAACGGGTTTCCTCGGAACGATTCATCGCTGTCTTTAATGAGCATATCCTTCAGCAGCTTGAAAAGGGGAAATTCTCGATTTTGGATGAAATTAGGGAAACGACGGCCAAGCAAAATGTGCCATTGACCTTGAGCATCGGTGTCGGCTCGGCCGTGTCATCCTTGCCGGAACTAGGTACGCTTGCACAGTCCAGCTTGGATCTCGCTTTAGGACGTGGCGGTGACCAGGTAGCCATAAAGCAAGCGAATGGAAAAGTGAAATTCTATGGCGGCAAAACCAATCCGATGGAAAAACGCACGAGGGTCCGTGCCCGTGTTATTTCGCATGCATTGAAGGATATAGTACTTGATAGCGATAAAGTCATTGTCATGGGCCATAAAAACCCGGATATGGACGCAATCGGTTCAGCGATCGGCATCTTGAAGGTTGCCCAAATGAATGAACGTGAAGGCTATATTGTCATCAACACCCAGCAGCTCGATAGCAGCGTCCTTCGTTTAATGGAAGAGATCAAAAATAAAGAAGAGCTGTATGCCCGGTTCATAACACCTGATGATGCATTTGAAATGATTACGGATGAGACGCTGCTGGTTGTGGTTGATACGCATAAACCTTCCATGGTAATTGAAGAGCGGCTATTGAATAGGATCGATAAGGTTGTGGTCATCGATCATCATCGCCGGGGTGAGGAGTTCATCAAGAACTCATTGCTCGTCTATATGGAGCCATATGCGTCTTCAACGGCAGAACTTGTGACCGAACTGCTTGAATATCAGCCGAAACGCTCAAAGATTGATATGCTGGAGTCGACGGCGCTTCTTGCGGGTATCATCGTCGATACGAAAAGCTTCACCTTGAGAACGGGTTCACGCACTTTCGATGCCGCCTCTTATCTAAGGGCGCATGGGGCTGATACGGTACTTGTCCAGAAATTCTTAAAAGAAGACGTGGACACTTATATCAAACGTTCGAAGCTCATTGAAGAAGTCATCTTTTATAAAAAGGGAATTGCCATTGCAGCGGCAAAAACCGATCAGGTTCATAATCAGGTGCTCATCGCTCAGGCTGCGGATACCCTATTGACCATGGATGGCGTTGTCGCTTCCTTTGTAATGGCTAAGCGATCTGATGATACAGTTGGCATAAGTGCGCGCTCTCTCGGTGATATCAATGTACAGGTGATCATGGAAATGTTGAATGGAGGCGGACATCTAACAAATGCCGCCACCCAGCAGGTATGCTCCATTGATGAGGCCGAAAGTCGATTGAAAGCAGCTATTGATGAATATTTAGAAGGGGGACATAAAGAATGAAAGTGATATTTCTTAAAGACGTAAAAGGTAAAGGGAAAAAAGGGGAAGTTAAAAATGTTGCAGATGGTTATGCACATAATTTCCTGCTTAAACAAGGATTGGCGGTTGAAGCAAATAATTCAAATGTAAAAACTTTGGAAGCCCAGAAAAATAAAGAAGAATCACTTGCAGCAGAAGAGCTGCAGCAAGCTGAAGAATTGAAAGTGCAGCTGGAGAAGTTAACGGTTGAACTATCAGCCAAAGCCGGTGAGGGCGGGCGTTTATTCGGTTCAATCACGACTAAACAAATTGCCTCCGAGCTTCAGAAAAAACACGGTATCAAGATTGATAAACGTAAAATGGAGCTTGCTGATGGCATCCGTTCTTTAGGGCATACAAAGCTTCCAGTCAAGCTTCATCCTGAGGTCACTGCGACACTGACTGTGCATGTGAAAGAAATTAACTAATTTTAGCTGTTTCATATCTGTGAAAAATTGATAAAATAGAGATAGACGAAAAATGTGATTGGGCATGTTGTCCTTTCACTTTTTTCTTTTTTACTAGAAACATATAAAAGGTATCCTCTTAGATTGGGAGGTTTTAAGATATGATAGAACAATTTCAGGATAGGATTCCACCTCAAAATATAGAAGCCGAACAGGCTGTACTGGGAGCCATTTTTCTAGAGCCTTCTTCATTGACCGTTACATCGGAAGTTTTGATTCCGGAAGACTTTTACAGAAGCTCTCATCAAAAGATTTTTAATGTGATGCTTAAATTGAATGACGAAGGAAAAGCTGTCGATTTGATTACGGTGACAGAGGAACTGGCTGCGACAAAAAACCTTGAAGAAGTTGGCGGTGTTTCTTATTTAAGTGAATTGGCCGGATCGGTGCCTACCGCCGCCAATATTGAATATTATGCCCGCATCGTCGAGGAGAAGTCATTGCTGCGTCGTTTGATCAGGACAGCGACCAACATCGCTCAGGAAGGCTACAGTCGCGAGGACGAGGTCGAGGAGCTGCTCGGGGAAGCAGAAAAAACGATCATGGAAGTGGCCCAGCGTAAAAATTCCGGGTCTTTTCAAAATATTAAAGATGTATTGGTTGCGACTTACGATAACATAGAAATTTTGACTACCCGTAAAGGGGATGTCACGGGAATACCGACAGGGTTTGCTGAACTGGATCGAATGACAGCAGGGTTCCAACGTAATGACCTCATTATAGTGGGTGCCCGTCCTTCGGTTGGTAAAACCGCTTTTGCATTGAATATCGCTCAAAACGTTGCGACCAAAACGGAGGAGAATGTAGCGATTTTCAGTCTTGAAATGGGTGCAGAGCAGCTCGTTATGCGTATGCTCTGTGCTGAAGGGAATATCAACGCTCAGAATTTACGGACAGGTTCCTTAACTGATGAGGATTGGCGTAAACTGACGATGGCGATGGGAAGCTTGTCGAATGCCGGCATTTATATCGATGATACGCCAGGTGTTAGGATTGGTGAAATCCGTTCAAAATGCCGTCGTTTGAAGCAGGAACATGGCCTTGGCATGATATTGATCGATTACCTGCAATTAATTCAAGGAGATGGTCGTTCAGGCGACAATCGTCAGCAAGAGGTATCCGAGATTTCACGTTCACTCAAAGCGCTCGCTCGTGAACTTAAAGTGCCCGTCATCGCCCTTTCCCAGCTATCGCGGGGAGTGGAGCAGCGTCAGGATAAGCGCCCGATGATGTCTGATATCCGGGAATCCGGGAGTATCGAGCAAGATGCAGATATCGTCGCATTCTTATACCGTGATGATTATTATGATAAAGAATCCGAGAACAAAAATATCATTGAAATCATTATAGCGAAACAGCGTAATGGTCCAGTAGGCACGGTTTCGCTTGCATTCGTGAAAGAATATAATAAATTCGTTAACCTTGAACGCCGCTTCGATGATGATTCGATGTCTCCCGGCGCATAGAAAACTGCCTGCCATTATGCAATGGCGGGCTTTCTCTGTTTCGGGAAAAAGAAAGGGCGTTATGATAATAGAAAAAGAAATCAGAGGGTACAATAATGTTTGACAATCCAAAAAAACCGGAAAGAAATTTCTCATATTTACGAACAAAGAATTTTTTAAAAAGTGTATTGTTCGGATTTTGTATTGACTTCCAGTTTGGATTATTGATAAAATAGGTTTGTTTGATAAGAACCGGTTAATGATCGGTATTACGTGAACCTTTGGAGGTGCTTTATTCAGATGTCATCAGTTGTAGTAGTCGGTACACAATGGGGAGACGAAGGTAAAGGTAAAATAACAGATTTTCTATCCCAGAATGCGGAAGCCATCGCTCGTTATCAAGGTGGGAATAATGCAGGGCATACAATAAAATTTAACGGCGTTACCTATAAACTGCATTTAATTCCGTCAGGGATTTTTTATAGTGATAAGATTTGTGTCATTGGAAATGGTATGGTGGTTGATCCAAAAGCTCTTGTAGAGGAGCTTGCTTATTTACATAGCCATGGGGTGAGTACGGATAATCTTCGTATTTCAAACCGTGCACATGTCATTCTTCCTTACCATATCAAATTGGATGAAGTCGAAGAAGACCGTAAAGGCGCCAACAAAATTGGAACGACTAAAAAGGGAATCGGCCCTGCATATATGGACAAAGCTGCTCGTAACGGAATCCGCATGGCAGACCTTTTGGACCGTGAAATTTTCGAGGAAAAATTGTCTCAAAATCTTGTCGAAAAAAACCGTATGTTTGAACGTTTCTATGAAACGGAAGGTTTCAAAATCGAAGATATCTTGGAAGAATACTATGAGTACGGACAACAAGTGCAGAAATATGTTTGTGATACATCCGTTGTATTGAATGACGCACTTGATGAAGGAAAACGGGTATTATTCGAAGGCGCACAAGGTGTTATGCTTGATATCGATCAAGGAACATACCCATTTGTCACTTCATCTAACCCGGTTGCAGGTGGAGTTACGATCGGTTCTGGTGTAGGTCCTACGAAAATCAACCATGTGGTTGGAGTATGTAAAGCATATACAAGCCGTGTGGGCGATGGTCCTTTCCCTACAGAATTACATGATGAAGTCGGCAACCAAATCCGGGAAATTGGCCGGGAATATGGTACAACTACAGGCAGACCTCGCCGTGTAGGCTGGTTTGACGCTGTTGTCGTTCGCCATGCCCGCCGTGTCAGCGGGATTACCGATTTATCATTGAACTCTATTGACGTATTATCAGGTCTTGATACGGTCAAAATTTGTGTGGCTTATGACTACAAAGGCGAGATCATTCATGAGGTTCCAGCGACTTTGAAAGCGATTGGCGAATGTAAACCAGTCTATGAAGAGCTGCCAGGCTGGTCAGAAGACATCACAGGCTGCAAATCATTGGATGAGCTTCCAGAGAACGCTCGCCATTATGTAGAGCGCGTATCTCAATTGGTAGGCATTCCTTTGACCACTTTCTCTGTCGGTCCTGACCGCAACCAAACTAATGTCGTGAGAAGCCCTTGGCGTCTAGCGTAATTCATGAAAAAGGAGCTGGCTTTTTTTGCCGGCTCTTCTTTCGTTATTAAGATCAATGCATCATCTGTCACGTTCGGGAGGTCCAGGATACCGAATGAATGGATTAAACTGTAGGGAAAATGAAAAAGATAAGAAAAAAATAATTTTATTTCAAAAAACTATTGCCTAAACTATACTAACCATGATATTATCAAAAGCGTCGTCACAATAGAACAAGCCATTAACAAGCAGCAGATGTTAAGTTCACATCATGCAAAGAAACATTTCATTAGAACGAGCCATTAGCTCAGTTGGTAGAGCATCTGACTTTTAATCAGAGGGTCGAAGGTTCGAATCCTTCATGGCTCACCATTTTTTCCGGCCCATTGGTCAAGCGGTTAAGACACCGCCCTTTCACGGCGGTAACACGGGTTCGAATCCCGTATGGGTCACTTCTTTATATAAATGCTTTACTGGTCCCGTGGTGTAGCGGTTAACATGCCTGCCTGTCACGCAGGAGATCGCGGGTTCGATTCCCGTCGGGACCGCCATTTTATTTTTATACTAAAATAGAATATTTGGCTCAGTAGCTCAGTCGGTAGAGCAAAGGACTGAAAATCCTTGTGTCGGCGGTTCGATTCCGTCCTGAGCCATCCTTTAATAAACGCCTTTCCTTTAGGGCGTTTTTTTGTTTTGCATTCAGATGTATTTTGAATGAAATACTGTTAATGGATTGTTAACGTTTTGTAACATTCCAATTTAGACCAATTCGGCATATAAACCGCTTTTAGCCTTGCTGGGCTTAGGTCCACTCCCTTTTCCGCAGTTTATTGAAACTTTCCCATTACCATATTTATTGGTACATGTTGTCACCATTTATACAGTTCTATTACATTATGAAGTCTGTTTCTTGTTTTTTTTCTTAATATGGTAGAGTTATGAGTGATAAAAAATCATTATAGCAATCAGTCATGAGCATGTTGATATTTAAAATGGACTAATAAAACTCGAAATAAATTTGATTAGTTTCTTAATTGGTGACTGAGCCGTTAAGGAGGACAATATATGTTTAGCTCAAAAGGTAAGGGGATCATCCTGTTGATGGTTTCCGTCATTTTAGTGCTTGCAGGAAATCGGGCAACTGCTGCTGGGCTATCGGAAACTGCAACCATACAGCATGTTTATCTTAACGATGAGTTCGTCGGAAGTGTCACGGATGAAATGGAGATCGAAAAGATCGTAGCCGATAAAGTAGAAGAAGCACAGGAAGACTATCCTGACTTTACATTCGATAAGGAGACACAGCTGACTTTTGTACCTGAAGAGGTATTCGATGAAGAGGTAAAAGAGGATCAGGCTGTTAAGGGAATTCATCAGTTGAATGTGAAGGCAGAGGCGTATGAAATCGACATAGATAATCAGGCGGTCGCTTATGTTGCGTCAAAGGAAGATGCCGAGGACGTTCTGGAGAAAATCACTTTATTATATGTAGATGAAGAGGAATACGCTGAATACGAATCAGGTAAAAAAGAAAGTGAAAAAGATTTGGATGCGTTAAAAGAGTCAGGAAGTAGAATTCTGGACATCGAATTTTCACTTCCAGTTACGTCTATAAAGACAATGGTATATCCAGACGAAATCAAGAGCGTCGATGAAACCCTCTCCATGATAGAAGAAGGAAAGGAAGAAACGACGATCTATGAGGCTAAGGAAGATGAAGATCTTGAAGCCATTGCCACTAGGCATGATATGGACCTGGATCAACTGCTGGAGCTGAATCCGGGACAGGATGAGAACAAAGATGTTAAAGAGGGCGAACGTCTCTATGTGACCCAGCGTACCCCCTATGTGAACGTAATGGTAGAAAGAGAAGTGTTTAAGGAAGAGAGAATTCCTTTTCAGAAGAAAGTGAAGGAGGATGACGAACTCCTTAAGGGAGAGATCATTACTGAACAAATAGGGAATGAGGGGATTCTTGCGTTCACCTATAATGTATCTGAAACAAACGGAAAGAAAATCAGTGAAACGATCGTAAAAAAAGAAGTCACGGAAAAAGCCAAAACAGAAATCACCAGAAAAGGCACCAAGGTCATTCCTTCACAGGGAAGCGGTACATATTCATGGCCTGCAGATGGGGGCTATATTTCCAGTAAGCAGGGCCAGCGATGGGGGAAACTTCATAAAGGTATTGATATTGCCCGACCAACCACCAGGACAATAACGGCAGCAGATCATGGGATAATCGAAACTGCAGGAAACTCCGGAGGATATGGAAATAAGATAACGATCAATCATAATAATGGATATAAGACAGTGTATGCCCATTTGGATTCAATAGATGTAAAAGCAGGACAAAAGATTGAAAAAGGCAAGAAAATCGGCATGATGGGTTCAACAGGGCACTCGACTGGTGTCCACCTCCATTTTGAAATATATAAAAATGGGTCTCTCGTTAATCCGCTAAACTTTATAAGTCAGTAACCGGTGGAAGTCTTCGAAAAATATTCGAAGACTTCTTCTGCTTCATACATAGATGAGAATAATAGGAAAAAGGTGATTTAATGCCTATAAAATGATAAAGTAGAATAGAGACAATTTGCTTTCATTTCCGGTGTTCAGCCCCTTTTATTGGGTATATATATGTAAGTTTGCTGAACTAGGTTGCGAAGATTGGTGCAAGCAGAAGGAAAAGTGAATAAGGTCCCGGATAAGGACACGGTTTTTAATAGATTCAGTTCAGTTATTAAAAAGGAGATAAGTACATGGATAAAAAGATTCTGGTAGTGGATGACGAAAAGCCAATTGCTGATATATTACAATTCAATCTAAAAAAAGAAGGCTATGAAGTTTTTTGTGCTTATGATGGCAATGAAGCCCTCAAAATGGTAGAGGAACGGCAACCTGATTTGATTTTACTTGATATCATGCTGCCGCAGCGCGATGGGATGGAAGTTTGCAGGGAAGTAAGGAAGAAGTATGAAACGCCGATCATCATGTTAACGGCAAAAGATTCAGAGATAGATAAGGTCTTAGGATTGGAGCTTGGTGCAGACGACTATGTGACAAAGCCATTTAGTACCCGGGAAATAATTGCCCGCGTTAAGGCGAACCTAAGACGTCAGCAAGCTGTTCCGGTTCCCGATCAAGAAAATGAACCGAAGGAAATTACGATAGGAACGCTCACAATCCATCCGGATGCCTATGTGGTTTCCAAACGGGGCGATACGATTGAATTGACGCATCGCGAATTTGAGTTGCTTCATTACTTAGCGAAGCACATCGGTCAGGTCATGACAAGGGAGCATTTATTGCAAACCGTGTGGGGCTATGATTATTTCGGGGATGTGAGGACGGTCGATGTAACGGTCAGACGTCTTCGTGAGAAGATTGAAGACAATCCAAGCCATCCTGGCTGGATTGTAACTAGAAGAGGGGTCGGTTATTACCTGCGTAACCCTGAACAGGAGTAGTTTCTATGAAAAAGGTTGGTTTTTTTCGCTCAATCCATTTTAAATTTGTTCTGATTTATGTTTTGCTCATTTTTGTAGCAATGCAAATAATCGGGGTATATTTTGTTGGGGAATTGGAAGAAAATCTTGTTGGGAACTTTACGAAATCAATAAAAGGCCACGTTAACCTGCTTACCTACAGCATTGGTGAAGAAATGGAAAAAGAGAGGGGAGAGGAAGATCCAACCCTCGAAGAAGCGATTGATACGATATTGAGAGACCGGGATAATTCATCGAATGATATTTCGGAAGTACGTGTCATCGACACCCGCAGCAGACGCGTGATCGGAACTTCAGCCCCAGGTAACCAGGATATTGTAGGGAAGAAGACAACAGAGGTCCTTATTAAGAATACGCTCATTTATGGAAAAGAAGATAATGATATATTCCGGGATAAGAAAACAGGCAGGCGGCTCTGGGTCCTTTCGACACCCGTTGAAGCAAATGGGGAGGTCATTGGCGCCGTCTATGTAATAGCTGAGATGGAAAATGTCTTTGAGCAGATGGATGAAATCAATAGCATCTTCATGACGGGTACGGCCATCGCCTTAGTCATTACGGCCATCTTGGGGATCCTGCTCGCACGAACGATCACTAGGCCAATGTCTGATATGAGAAAACAGGCACTGGTGATGGCGAAAGGGAATTTCTCCAGAAAAGTCAGGGTATATGGCGATGATGAAATTGGCCAGCTTGCCGTCACTTTCAATAATTTGACCAAAAAGCTTCAAGAGTCGCAATCAAGTACAGAAGGAGAGCGGCGTAAGCTATCATCTGTACTTGCCAATATGACGGATGGCGTAATTTCAACGGACAGGCGCGGTCGGGTGAACTTGATTAATGAACCGGCGGCACAATTATTGAATGTCTCGCGTGAAACCGTCATGAATCAACCGATCATTGAGGTTTTGGGTCTTGAAGAAGAGTATAAATTTGAGGATTTACTGGAAGAGCGAGAGTCCGTAATACTTGATTACAGCAAAAAAAACCGGCCTTTCATTTTGAGGGGGAACTTTTCGGTCATTCAAAAGGAAACGGGATTCGTTAATGGTTTGATTACTGTTTTGCATGATATAACAGAGCAGGAAAAAATCGAGAGTGAACGCAGGGAATTTGTTGCCAATGTATCACATGAATTGCGAACTCCTCTAACGACGATGAGAAGTTACCTGGAGGCATTGGCTGAAGGTGCATGGAAGGACGAGGAGATCGCTCCATCCTTTTTAAGTGTTACCCAAAATGAAACGGAGCGGATGATCAGGCTTGTTAATGATCTGTTACAGCTTTCGAAAATGGATAGTAAAGATTACAGGCTTAAAACAGGCTGGGTGAATTTCAATAAATTCTATGACCACATCATCGATCGTTTTGAAATGACGAAAAATGATGACATCACGTTTAAGCGTGATTTGCCGAAGGAAGCTTATTTTGTGGATATTGATGAAGATAAAATTACCCAGGTTCTCTATAATGTAATCTCCAACTCATTAAAGTACTCACCTGAAGGGGGTCAAGTGACTTTCCGCGTCAGGGCATCTGATGGCTTTATCATTGTGAGCATTACAGATCAAGGAGTGGGTATCCCGAAAAACGTCATTGATAAAATTTTCGACCGCTTCTACCGTGTGGATAAAGCAAGGGCCCGTAACTTAGGCGGGACAGGGCTTGGTTTAGCGATTGCAAAAGAGATGGTCGTGGCGCATGGCGGGAAAATATGGGCGGAAAGTGTGGATGGAAAAGGAACTACCGTGTTCTTTACACTTCCTTACGAACAGGAAGAAGAGGATGATTGGTCATGAATTTTGAACGTGCAAAAAGTATCATACTGATTATTTTGGTTGGGACAAGCATTTTTTTGACATGGAGCATTTGGACTTACGAGCCTGAATATGATCCATTTGAACAATCGTCGGAATTTATAAAGATTAAAAGCGATGTCCAGATTGTCAGTGATGTCATTAAACCAGTCAGTATCCTTTTCCATGGCAATGGGCAGCATTTCCAGACTTCCAATCCGGCAGAAATGAATGAAATGGAAAAAGAATTTACGCAATGGCGTTTCAGAGGCTTAAAAGAGGTATCCGTAAACAGGCTGCAAAGGAAATTTGATGATTTTGTCCATGAAGATGGGTCGATTGAAATCGAATTTTCCGATGATATACCCATCGCTCTTTATAAAACGGTATTGAATATTACGGATAAGGAAGTGCCTGAATTTTCATTTGACCGAATCATCATTAAACAAAAGGATATCAGCGGAAATGAATCTGCCGTTTATTTTGTTTCCTACGATAAAGAGAAGATTTATCAAGGCATGGTGAACTCTAAAAAACTTAGGAATTTCATGGATTCATTTTATAGGGATTCCTACGATAAGCACCCTGAATACACGGCCGAAACGATAAACAGCAAAAGGACGCTGTTCGTCCCGGAAAATCCAGTGGAGATCAACAGACTTGAGTATTATATTGACTATTTGGATATTGGAAACTTGAAAAATGCATTATTTAATTATCCGAAGTTCGTACGCCAGGAATCCGTTTCGGTCGGTGAGGAATACACGGATGGAACAAGACTAATGACGGTCAATAAAGAGAATTACTTAATTTCTTATATCAATCCGGCACAAAAGAGCAAGTTTTTCGGCAGTTCCAGTGACCTTCTGCAAAAAAGCATCGATTTCATCAATGATCATGCTGGTTGGGAAGATAACAATTACCGCTTTGCCTACATGTCTGAGAATGAACAACGAGTGGTATTCCGCTTATTCGTGAATGGTTATCCGACCTTCAATGATTACGGAATGACTGAAATCGAGCAAATTTGGGGGAAAGAAGAAATTTATAGCTATGACCGCCCGTACTTTTCACTTGACTCAGTCCTCCCGTCAGAAGGAGCCGCAGTGACCTTAGCAAGCGGAAAAGAAGTATTGAAACAGCTGAAATCGAAAGATAATATCGATTTCAAAAGCGTGGAGGACATCTCGATTGGTTATAGATTGAATAAATCCCTCGATTCCAAACTTGTGACTCTAGTTACACTTGAACCCACTTGGTATTATCGTATAGGCGATAAATGGTTTATTGTGCCTTTTGAAGAAGGAGGCGATCAAAGTGGATTGGAATAATACAAAGTCGATATTCATCATGGTTTTCTTCATTTTGAATATTTTTCTTCTTTATCAATTCCTGGAAAAGATTAATGACTCCCAATTAGAAAGCTTTACGGAGCCTCTTACGGATGAACTTTTGAAAGAAGATGAGATTTCAATAGAAACCCCACTTCCGAAACAAAAGTTGAAGGATCAATTCCTGATAGCCCAAAGCAAGACCTTCGAGAAGAAAGATATACAGCACCTAAAGAATCAAAAAGCAAAAATCATCGATGATAAGAACCTTGTGGGTACATTTAAGATACCGGTTGGCATGAAAGCGGAAATTAATGCTGCAGACGTGGATATATTCCTGAAGGAGTATATATTAAATGGAAGTGAGTATCATTTTTGGAGCTATGATGAAATCAGCCAGACCATAATCTGCTATCAGGTGGCAGATAAAAAGATGTTTTATAATAATAGTAAGGGGAAGGTCACTTTATATCTGAACAAGAAGGGTGAAATCGTCTCCTATGAACAGATGTATTTAGAGGGGATCGAAAAATTCAACAAACCTAAAGAATTGGTATCTGCTTTAACTGCTATTGGAGAATTGTATGATAATGGCGATATCGCCCCTAAAAGCAAAGTCACGAATGTAAAATTAGGTTTTTACAATTCGCTGCAGACGACATCTGTGTCACATTTACTTGTGCCAACATGGTGGGTGGTCATTGATGACGAAACGGATCTCTTCGTGAACGCTTTTGATGGAGAGGTCATTGAATTGAATACAGAAGAAAAAATACTGGAGTGAGTATAGATGACAATGCATTTTAGTGTTCTCGCAAGCGGGAGTACAGGAAATGCCTTTTTCGTGGAAACGGAGGATCAATCATTCCTTGTCGATGCCGGCTTAAGCGGTAAAGCCCTGGAAGCGTTGTTTCAGGATATAGGCCGTGATATGTCAAAGCTATCCGGTATCCTTGTTACCCATGAACACAGCGACCATATTAAAGGTCTTGGCGTGGTTGCCAGAAAACATAAACTCCCGATATATGCGAATGCAAAAACATGGAATGCCATGGATCGATCAATCGGTGAAATTGCAACCGAACAAAAATTCACATTTGAAATGGAACAGGTCAAAACATTCGGCAGCCTTGATATAGAATCTTTTGGCGTTTCACACGATGCGGCAGAGCCGATGTTTTACGTCTTTCATCATGAAGATAAGAAACTTGTGGTCATTACCGATACAGGGTACGTAAGTGATCGGATGAAAGGAATCATTTCTAATGCCGATGCATATGTATTTGAAAGTAACCATGATGTGTCCATGCTGAGGATGGGAAAATATCCATGGAGCATCAAGCGCCGAATTTTAAGTGATGTCGGACATGTTTGTAATGAAGACGCCGCCCTAGCCATGAGTGAAGTGGCCGGTGATAAGACCAAGCGGATTTACTTGGCCCACTTAAGCCTTGATAACAATATGAAGGATCTAGCAAGAATGTCGGTGGAACAAACGTTAAAGACAAAGGGGATCATTGTCGGGGAACAGTTTTCCTTATATGATACTGACCCGAAAAGACCAACGGAACTTGTTACATTATAAAATATAAGGAATGGATGAGGGATACCTTGTTCATTCCTTTTTATTTTTAATAATTTCGAATCGTAAGTTACGAATCGGATTAAAAGGGGTATCGTTTGGTTAGAACTGTATAGGTAAAAGGTGAATGGCTGTATATTAGTCAATTTTAAGTTTCCCTTAAATAAAAGCATGCATTTTTTTAGAAAAATTTCGGTAATTGAGTATAATTGAGGGAGGATACCAAACAATAGAATTGCTATAATTCATTCCTAAAATGAGAGGATGGGGCGGTCTTGGGTTATTATGATCAGAATGATGAGAACCAAAATAAACGGAAAAAGAGCCATACGAGCTATTTTCTAGCAGGCTTGGGGGGCGCCATTATCGGGGCCTTACTTATTTTATTAGCCTTTCCGGGAAGTGGACTGTTAAATAACGATGATAACGAAATTACAACGGAAAAATCAACGGGAAGTGAGTCCACGGAGCAGGCTCAGCAAAACCTTACTGTTGATGTAACAAGTGCCGTCACCAATGCCGTTGATAAAGCCAGCGACGCAGTGGTCGGCATCACTAACATTCAGGAAACGAACTTCTGGGGTCAAGGAAGCAACGCCGAGGACAGTTCGGCAGAAGCCGGCACAGGTTCGGGAGTCGTCTACAAAAAAGATGGCGGCAAGGCCTATATCGTCACGAATAATCACGTCATTGAAGGCGCTAATGAACTGGAAGTGACATTAAGTGATGGCACTAAATTGCCAGCTGAATTACAAGGCAGTGACCCATGGACAGATTTAGCCGTCATTGTCGTGAATGGTGATAAAATCAAAACCATTGCAGAATTCGGAAAATCCGGCAAATTGAAACCTGGTGAGCCCGTAATTGCCATAGGTAACCCATTAGGCCTTCAATTCTCTGGATCGATCACACAAGGGATCATCTCCGGTTTGGAGCGCACGATAGAGGTGGATATCAATGAGGACGGCCAAGTGGATTGGAATGCGGAGGTCATTCAGACCGATGCAGCGATTAATCCTGGTAACAGCGGGGGGGCACTCGTTAATATGTCAGGGCAGGTCATCGGAATAAATTCGATGAAGATTGCAGAAAATGCAGTGGAAGGAATCGGTCTTTCCATCCCAATCGATTCAGTTATCCCGATTATTAATGATATAGAGGAATTTGGTGAAGTGAAACGTGCTTTCTTGGGTGTGAACTTGGCATCTGTAGAAGAAATTTCCCAATACCATCAACAAAATACATTAAAGCTGCCAAGGAAAGTTACATTTGGCGTTGCGATAACAGGCGTTCAAAGCAACTCACCAGCATCCAAAGCAGGATTGAAGGAATTTGACGTCGTAGTTGGAATGGATAATGAAAAAATCCATGATGTCGTGGAATTAAGAAAATACCTTTACAATGAAAAACAAGTCGGTGATAAAGTTAAAATCACTTATTACCGTGACGGAAAGAAAGAGACTACGGAAGTCACGCTTTCAAGCAGCGAAATTTAAAGCATAAAAGGACAGGGGGCAGAAAATGCCTGCTGTCCTTTCTATTTCCTTGCGCTTTTCTTATTTTTTGTTACGATTACCTGTGGATATATCCTGAAATTAAGAATCTCAAGTAACTTGTGGATAATTGGGAATGGAAGTACTGGGAATAATGAAGAGGAAAGGAGACATGAAAGATGAAATTATATTGCTGTCAGGAACACGTGGACATGGCGCTGGATGAAGTGGTATACGAATGTGAAACCTATCCTGTTTTAACGCTGGTTTCCGAAGAAAATCAGTTATCAACAACCTGTGAATATTGTCGAAACGTGGCAATATATCTAGTAGGGAACTAATATTCCCATACAAGATGTGGATAGATTTTGTGGATATGTGGATAACTTTTGTGGATAACATGTTTGTAACCTGTTCTTAACATTTTCCGAAGAATAAACTGGAGGGTTGAATTGTTTAAATCAAGCTTTTGGTTGTACGAATAATCAACCATAAATCCAAACTAAGTCCAGCCCAATTTCTTCAATATACATACATTAAAAAATAATGAAAGTTACCGTTGCCGCTTTCAGGGGCAGCGGTTTTTATTTTTAAAAAATTGGAAAGGATATGCTTGTTTTGCTTATAGGTCACTGTAAGGTATGATAATAGGTAGGCAAATCCAACAATTGATAGTAAAAACATTAATGAAAGCTAGAGGATATATATGAAAATAACGATTATTACTGTTGGCAAGCTAAAGGAAAAATACTTAAAGCAAGGAATTGCTGAATATACAAAAAGGTTAAGCGCCTATGCTAATATAGAACTTGTCGAAGTACCGGATGAAAAAGCTCCGGAGAACCTGAGTGCAGCGGACATGGAGATTGTAAAGCAAAAGGAGGGTGAACGAATCCTGGCGAAAGTCAGCCCGGACACCTACGTAATAACGCTTGAGATCAGTGGAAAACAGCTTACTTCAGAGCAGCTGGCCACTCATATGGATCAGCTTGCCACCTATGGAAAGAGCAAAATTGCTTTTATCATTGGCGGGTCGCTTGGGCTTGGCACCGAGGTGTTATCAAGAAGTGATTATGCCCTTTCCTTCTCGAAAATGACCTTTCCGCATCAATTAATGAAACTGGTTCTAGTGGAGCAGATATATCGGGCTTTTCGGATAAATAGAAATGAACCATATCATAAATGAAAGAACTGATTCCGGGGGAATTCTCCGTAAGGTTAAAGAGTTAACATTTTAAATTTTAATGTAATGAAAAGAGGGTAACGAATGAATAAAGAGTCCATTTATGGTTTAACATTCGAACAATTGACAGCATGGCTTTTGGACCATGGCCATAAAAAATTCAGAGCTTCCCAAGTCTGGGAGTGGCTTTATAGAACACGTGTGACGAATTTCTCTGAGATGACGGATGTTAATAAAGACTGCATAAAATTACTTGAAGAGCACTTTGTCATCCAGACTTTGACTGAGCACGTTAAGCAAGAATCAGCAGATGGTACGATCAAGTTTCTGTTTAAATTACAGGATGGAAACCTTATCGAAACGGTCATGATGAGACATAAATACGGAATTTCAGTTTGTGTCACCACCCAAGTGGGCTGCAATATTGGCTGCAGTTTCTGTGCCAGTGGATTATTGGCCAAAAGCCGTGATTTATCCAGCGGGGAAATAGTGGAACAGATCATGAACGTTCAACTGCATCTGGATAAATTGGAACAAGGGGATGTTGTAAGCCATGTTGTTGTAATGGGTATTGGCGAACCGTTCGATAACTTTGAAAATATGATAGACTTTTTGAAGGTGCTCATGGACCATAAGGGTCTTGCCATCGCGGCTAGGCGCATTACTGTTTCGACGAGCGGTCTTGCCAATAAGATTTATGAATTCACCGATACCCAATTACAGGTGAATCTGGCCATCTCATTGCATGCGCCGAACAATGAACTCAGGACACGAATCATGAAAATAAATCGAGGTATTCCGATAGAAAAGTTGATGAAATCTCTTGATTATTATTTAGAGAAAACGAATAGGAGAATTACGATTGAATATATCCTATTGAAAGATGTCAATGACCACCAAGAAGAAGCCGAGCAACTCGCCAATCTACTTGAGGACAAAAAACATCGCCTCTATGTCAATCTGATCCCATATAATCCTGTAGATGAGCATAGTCAATACCAAAGAAGTGAAAAAGAGTCCGTTCTCTCGTTTTATGATACGCTGAAAAAGAGAGGCGTAAATTGTAAAATTCGCCAAGAACATGGAACGGATATTGATGCGGCTTGCGGTCAGCTTAGAAGCAAACAAATCAAGAAGGCTGAAGCTAAGTAAATCCATTAAGATAAAACAAAAAGAGGCCGCATATTTTGCGGCCTCTTTTGGCGTGATTTCATTATTTGGCTATTTCCTTTACCGAGGCGACTTCATACGTTGTAAGCTCGCTGCCTAGAATTGGAGATTCTTTTTTTGCATCACCGGAACCAGGTTCAGGCCGTTTATGTGCAGCTTTGAATGCATCGCTATTTCTCCAAGCAGTAAAGTTATCAAGGTTTTCCCAATACATATTAACGCTCAGTTCATCGTAATCCGACAAATTCTGCGTTAATAATACTTCAACTTTTACGAAGCCTTCCATAGTATCAAGTGGACCTGGTGCAGTAAATCCTGGGGCCATGACTGCGCCCATCCCTTTTTTGACTCTGATTCTATTCGTTACGATTATCATAAATCAGCTCTCCTTTTGGACTTCGGTTAGAATCTACACCCTATTTTCCGCAATTTCATACATATTTTAGCATATTGAAAGAAGCAGGGTCCATTTTGATTAACTCGGATCATGAGATCCTGATGACCCTTGTTTTAATGAAGACGGACGCTACATTATATTGAAATAAGGTAATTGGATTTGGATATTACAAGGTTTATCGATGCATATCGCGTATAATAGAACTCTGTATAAGGAAATTACGATTATGGAAACAATAAGGCAACATACTAAACAACAAAAGAGGCTGTTATATGAATGAATTGAGTTTTACTGATTATACATTAAGCGATGAAATTGTAAGGGCATTAGAAAGCTTGGGATATCAACATCCAACCGAGGTGCAGCGTGAAGTGATTCCAGTGGCGCTGAAAAGGCGTGATCTTGTCGTTAAATCACAAACGGGAAGCGGCAAGACCGCTTCATTCGGCATACCGATCTGCGAAATGGTCGATTGGGAGGAGAATAAGCCTCAGGCGCTTATTTTAACACCGACACGTGAGCTTGCCGTGCAGGTTAAAGAGGATATTACGAATATTGGCAGATTTAAGAGGATAAAGGCTACTGCGGTTTATGGAAAACATCCATTCGCACTCCAAAAAGCGGAATTGAAACAAAAAAGCCATGTAGTCGTTGGAACCCCGGGACGTGTTCTGGATCATATCGAAAAAGGGACATTCGCCTTGGAACGCTTAACTCATTTAGTTATTGATGAAGCGGATGAAATGCTGAATATGGGCTTCATTGAACAAGTGGAAGCCATTATTAAAGAGCTTCCGAAAGATAGAGTAACCATGCTGTTCTCTGCTACGTTACCTGAGAGTATAAAAAAGCTATGCAAGCAATATATGAAAGATCCTTTGGATATTGAAATCAAAGCAAAGGGATTAACGACGGAGAAAATTGAACATGCTCTTATTGAAGTGAAGGAAGATGATAAGTTTTCCCTGCTTAGGGACGTCACCATCACGGAAAACCCCGATAGCTGCATCATTTTCTGCCGGACAAAAGACAGGGTGGACCAAGTATGTGAACAGCTGCTGGAGCTGGAATATCCGTGTGATATGATTCACGGCGGCATGCTTCAGGAAGATCGCCTTGCAGTGATGAATGAATTCAGAAGAGGTGAATTCCGTTATTTGGTTGCGACAGATGTTGCTGCACGTGGAATTGACATCGACAATATAACCCATGTGATTAACTATGACCTGCCATTGGAAAAGGAAAGTTACGTACATCGGACTGGAAGAACGGGCCGTGCCGGCAAAAAAGGAAAGGCCATTACTTTTGTGACGCCGTACGAAGATAAATTCCTTGCTGAAATCCAAGGATATATCGGTTTTGAAATCCCTAAGATGGCTGTTCCTTCAAAAGAGGAAGTCTCCAATAAAAAAATGGAATTCGAAGCGAAACTGGAAGCTCGTCCAAAGATCAAAAAAGATAAAAGCGAACAATTGAATAAACAAATCATGAAGCTGTATTTTAATGGCGGCAAGAAAAAGAAAATCAGGGCTGTGGATTTTGTCGGAACCATCGCAAAGATTGATGGAGTGAATGCAGAGGACATCGGGATCATTACGATTCAGGACAATGTTTCTTATGTGGAAATATTGAATGAAAAGGGACCGCTTGTCTTGAAAGTGATGAAAAATACGAAAGTAAAAGGCAAACTTCTGAAGGTTTCAGAGGCCTTTAAGAACTAAAGATGTCGAATGAAAGAAGCGGGAAGACCGAAAATCGGTCTTCCCGCTTCTTTTTTACATGACTTGGGGCAGGAACTTTTCGACCCACCGGGGGAAAATTCGACCTACACACAGATAATTCGCCCTCCCCCTAAATGATCCGTCCTCACTGAAATAGTAGTTTTTTTGTTTATGGGGAGGTTAAGATTCTTTCTCCAAATTCTGTTTAACCGTCAAAACAGAGTGGTATATGATGAAGGATAACGCAATTATTTCGAATCAAATAAATACATCCGATTGTAGAAAAAAGGGGTTTATCTAATTTTAAAACAAAGTTGATTGGAACGTAGGGTGCGAGACTAATGCGGGAAAGCGAGTCCAGGGGAGACCCCGCAGGCGCAAAGGCGCCGGGGAGGCTTACGGACCGCCCGCGGAAAGCGAGTGCCTGGAGTGGAGGTCAACGACCCTGTAGACAATAAACAACACGATTTAATCTGAATTCATAGACATGGAGGGATTGAGTGGGATGACGAAAGCAAATGAAAGCGGAAGAATCGATGAGCAAAGTAAGCAGCGGCAGTTGGATCAATATCGAGTGGACGATAATGGGAAAAAGATGACGACTAACCAAGGTTTGCGTGTTTCTGAGGATGAGCATTCTTTGAAAGCGGGAACCCGTGGTCCAACTTTGATGGAGGATTTTCATTTTCGTGAAAAAATGACTCATTTTGACCATGAGCGTATTCCTGAGCGGATTGTCCATGCGCGGGGATCTGGTGCACATGGATATTTCCAGGTATATGAACCGATGACCGAATATACAAAAGCCAAGTTTCTTCAAGACCCTTCAGTCAAGACACCAGTATTCGTTCGTTACTCCACTGTGGCAGGTTCCCGAGGTTCGGCAGACTCGGTCCGTGATGTAAGGGGATTCTCTACAAAGTTTTATACGGAGGAAGGAAACTATGATTTGGTCGGAAATAATATTCCGGTATTTTTTATCCAGGATGCCATTAAGTTCCCGGATTTAATTCATGCGGTTAAACCGGAGCCTCATAATGAAATACCTCAGGCCGCGTCTGCCCATGATACTTTTTGGGATTTCGTAGCCAACAATGAAGAAACGGCACATATGGTCATGTGGCATCTATCTGATAGGGCCATACCGAGAAGTTTCCGGATGATGGAAGGGTTTGGTGTCCACACATTCCGTTTTGTAAATGAGCAGGGCGTGGCCCATTTCGTTAAATTCCATTGGAAGCCTGTACTGGGAGTTAAATCCCTTGTCTGGGATGAGGCACAGAAAATTGCAGGGAAGAATCCTGATTTTCACCGCCAAGATCTGTGGGAAGCGATAGATACCGGAAATTATCCTGAATTTGAATTTGGCGTCCAAATGATTAAGGAAGAAGATGAATTCAAATTCGACTTTGATATCCTTGATCCTACTAAACTATGGCCGGAAGAACAAATCCCGGTTAAAATAATCGGAAAAATGGTTTTGAACCAAAATACGGATAACTTTTTTGCAGAGACGGAACAGATAGCTTTCCATCCGGGGCATGTTGTACCTGGTATTGACTTTTCAAATGATCCGCTGCTTCAGGGACGTTTATTCTCATACACCGATACCCAGCTATCCCGATTGGGAGGACCGAACTTCCATGAGCTTCCGATTAATAGGTCGGTTGCCCCCGTCCATAATAATCAGCGCGATGGCATGCACAGAATGTCAATAAATCCAGGGCCGGTCAGCTACCACAAAAATTCCCTTGCAGGCAACTCTCCTGAACCTGCTTCGGAAGAGGAAGGCGGCTATGCACATTACCAGGAAAAAGTCGATGGCAGAAAGGTCCGGCAGCGCAGTGAAAGCTTCAAGGATCATTACAGCCAGGCTAAACTATTTTGGAATAGCATGACGGAAGTGGAGAAGGAGCATATTATACAGGCTTTCCACTTTGAAGTGGGAAAAGTGAAAAATAAGGACGTTCAGCAGCAAATTGTCGAGATGTTCAGCAATGTAGATGTCGAGCTGGCCAAAACGATCGCTATTGGAGTGGGCGTGAAGCCTCCATCCAACAAAAGTGAGGTCAAAATGGACTTGGCTTCTCCAGCTTTAAGCCAGGAGCAAATGAAAGTGAACACGGCCGCAACAAGAAAAGTGGCAATCCTGGCCGCAGATGGTTTCAACGGGCCGGAGGTTGATCAAGTCTTGGAATCATTTAAATCTGCAGGTATAACGGCTGATATCATCAGCATTAATCGTGGATTGATTACAAGTTCTGAAGGACAGCAGGTCGAGGTGAATCAGACATTCCTGACAGCCGATTCGGTACTTTTCGATGCTGTATATGTGGCAGGAGGCCAGGAGAGTGTCGATGCCTTAAAGGCGTCCAAGGAACCCATTTACTTTGTTGATGAAGCCTACAATCATTTCAAAGCGATTGGAGCGGGAAAAGAAGGAGCCGAGATCTTATCGAAGGCAGGCATCGTTTCCAATGATCCAGCCGGAGGCATTGTAGCTATTACGGATAAAAATAGTGGTTATGCCTTTATCGAGGCAATTGCCAAGCACCGTCACTGGACACGCGCTTAATATTGAATCAAAACCCCCAGACTTGGAGTCTGGGGGTTTTTCAATAAACAGGTATCATGCTACTTTGCCTTTTCTTCAAAAAGCGATGCAATGCCAACGATAACCTTAGTGGCCAGTAGCATATTATCGACGGAAATAAATTCATATTTGCCATGAAAGTTCTCCCCGCCCGTAAAGATGTTGGGTGTTGGCAGTCCCATATAAGATAATTGAGAACCGTCCGTACCACCGCGTATTGGTGAGATTTTCGGTTTTATATCGAGTTTCTCCATTGCTTCATGGGCAATATCCACGATTTCCTTAACGGGCTCAATTTTTTCCTTCATGTTGAAGTATTGGTCGTGTAATTCAAGCTGGATCCGGTTTTGCCCATATTTTTCTTTTAAATCCTCGCTTACTTTTGTTATATATTCCTTGCGGTCATTAAATTTTTGGCGGTCGAAATCCCTGATGATGTAAGAAAGCTTGGTCTCCTCCACATCACCGTGAAATGAAAGCAGATGATAAAATCCTTCGTAACCCTCCGTATATTCCGGTGCTTCCGCCACTGGGAGCCTATTATGGAATTCCATTGCGATTTTGGCTGAATTGACCATTTTTCCTTTAGCCGTACCAGGGTGAATATTCGTCCCTTTGATCAGGATTTTGGCCGATGCTGCATTGAAGCTTTCATATTCAAGTTCTCCAAGTGGGCCGCCGTCCACGGTGTAGGCAAATTGGGCACCAAAAGCATCTACATCAAACTTATGGGGTCCCCTTCCGATTTCCTCATCGGGAGTAAAAGCAACACGGATTTTTCCATGCTTGATTTCCGGATGCTGAATCAAGTAATCCATGGCAGTCAGGATTTCGGCAATTCCAGCCTTATTATCTGCTCCCAACAGGGTTGTCCCATCCGTCGTAATCAAGGTATGCCCTTTATAGTTCTTAAGCGAAGGAAAATCATCAGGTGAAAGAATGACATCCAATTTTTCATGTAAAGTAAGATCTTTGCCATCATAGTTGTCAACGATTTGCGGTTTTACATCTTTTCCAGTGAAATCCGTTGCTGTATCGACATGGGCCAAGAAACCGATTGTCGGGACATCCTTATTTGAATTGGCTGGCAAGGTTGCCATGACATAGCCGTTCCCATCAATTGTCACATCCTTCATCCCAATGGATTGAAGTTCCTTGACCAATGCATTTGCCAAGGTCAGCTGTCCGGGTGTAGAAGGGCATGAGGGATTTTCCTCATTCGATTGGGTATCCACTTTCACATAAGAAGTGAATCTTTCAATGATTTCATTTTTCACTTTTCCTTCAACTCCTTTTTCCCTTATCTTACCATGATTGACCGGAATGGAAAAATTATCTTTTTCCAAATCTTCTTGGGTGGTGTAATCAGCAAAGAACAGCATATCTGCAAAAGACATGCCGTTCCTTGCTTTCTCTTTTTAGAGTGGATTATTCAAGGCCCATACGGATACGCTTTTTCCATGAACGGGGAATGTCGCGAACCCATCTTCTTCAATGGTGATGTGGTCATCTCTATGATAGGTTAAATCACTCCAGATTTCACCAGCCCGATGTTCACCGACGAACATCCTTTTTTCACTGTTGTGATCTCCATTAGAGATAATGACCGCACACCCTGAGCCTTCTAGCTCTTCAACTCCGTGCCGGACCCAGCCTATCGTATTTGGATCATCAAAGTAATCGGTTTGTTCTCCGTAAGCTTTTTCATACCTAGCGAATAATAGGCGATCCAGGATATCCTTTTTCCCAGGCACCGGAGAAGGTCCGCCGATTCCATAATAGTCTCCGTAAAAGACACACGGATAACCGCAAAGTCTAAGCAAGGTAAGTGCATATGCCGATGGCTTGAACCAGTCCTTTACCCAAGACTCCAGGGATTCATGAGGCTGGGAGTCATGGTTATCGACAAAAGTGACAGCCTCTGCTGGATTGGTTTGGACGAGGGTATCATCAAAGATGGTTGAGAGGTCGAAGTCTGTTCCTGCGTTTGAGGCCTCATGAAATTTATAATGCAGGGAAACATCGAACAAGTTGAGGTCATGATTGGTTTGCTCTAAGTAAGTTTGACAGGCTTTAACATCCGCCTTCCAAAATTCGCCGACCATGAAAAAATGTTCCTTTGTATAAGGAATGAGTTCTTGGAGAAATTCGTTGATGAATTCATAATCGATATGTTTAACGGCGTCCAAACGAAAACCATCACACTTTAACGTATCAACCATCCATTTTCCCCAGCTAATCATTTCCTTGCGAACTTCCGGCAGGCTGTAATCGATGTTGGCAAACATTAAATAATCGTAGTTTCCGAATTCATCGATGACATGCTTATTCCAGTGCTTATTTTCGCCTGTGATGCGAAATACACCCATTTTGTCGTTTTCGGCATCATAGTCTGTACCATTGAAATGAGTATGGTTCCACTTAAAGTCAGAGTATTTATTTTTACGTCCCGGAAAATCGAATTTGGTCCAGCCTTCCATTTCGAATGGTTCTGAAATATCTTCCATACGGTTGTCTGGATTGACTTCAATCACCTCAAATTTTTCGGTTCCGTCAGCTCCTGCCTTATGGTTCATGACTAAATCGATATAAACGCAAAGTCCGTAGTTATGACAGGTGGCTATTGCTTGCAGCAATTCATCTTTGGTTCCGTATTTGGTACGAACGGTTCCTTTTTGGTCAAATTCCCCCAAATCGTAACCGTCATATATTCCATATCCATTATCCCCAACGGATTGCCCTTTGGTGACTGGCGGAAGCCAAACGCAGTCAATTCCTATATCCTTCAACTTTGAGGCTGAATATTTCAATCTTTCCCAATGAGAACCATCTGCCTCAAGATGCCACTCAAAAAATTGCATCATCGTATGATTTCTTTTCATCCGTTCCCCCCCTGACACCGACCTGTTTTTAACAAAGTGAAACTAATGCGATCGGATAAAGTAATAATGGAAATCTTTACCCACTAAAATCAAATGATAAACAAGTGAACAATCCTCAGGATAGAGGTTCATTTACCTCTCTATTTTACTATTTTATACCAAATAAGGGTAATTTATATTGATTAGCAGCTAAAAATAATTCAAATGTGGAGGAATAACCCGGAGAATGCCTATACGCCATTCAAAAAAGGTATCCCGAATTTTAGGGATACCTTAGTTTTTCGTAAGTCTATTATCCTTTTTTACCTCTTCGTTTAAAGAAGTGGGCGAAAGCCATTGCACCTAATAGTAAGATTAGAAGCACGGAAGATAGAATGATCGTATCTTTTGATGAGGCGCTGTTACCTGCCCCCTTTTGGGCCATGTTCCCGGTTAAACCAGGAGGTGCACCATTCCCGCCCCGGTCCATGTCCGGTGGCTGCATCGCAGCCCCATTCTCGCCGCCCATGTTTGGCGGTTGCTGGCCTGCATTTGCGTCATCGCCGATATTAGGAGCTCCGCCGCCCATACTGCTTTCTGTCTCGGCTTTCACGACCAGATCTCCTGAAAGCTGTGCCAATATTGATTCCGCACGTTTGACAGCGAAGTCAACCAGGGTCTCCTCGCCTGACGTTGCTTCTGTATACTCGTCCATTGTATAAAACTTGGTCGGGTCCTTTTTCACATATGATGTGATCAATTTAGTAATTTCAGTGGTCATTGCTGTCATATTTTCTTCAGAGAAAAAATCTGTGGCAATGTCATTTAGATAATCATAATATTTTTCACGGTACTCGTCGTTGGAAAGCAGGGCATTCAATAAAGGGCGCTCTTCAAGGGTTGTACCTGAAACAGGCTCGGTAATGCTGAAGTTGATATTACTTTCATTCATGAAATTTGAGCTCATATCCATCATTCCGCCACCGTTCATATTCGGTGCCCCTTCAAGGGGTTCCTTGTCATCCTGCTTAGCGGCATCGGCGTTACCCTCAGCAGCCGTTCCATTTTTTTGGTCAGCGGTTTCTTGATCAGAGTCGCCCGCCAGTCGCCCGCCTCCTCCGGAATAACCGCCAAATGACATATTATAGTCCCAAGGCAATATCGAAAAGACCCCGTTCTCTTCATACAGGTAGTAATTGTGCTTTTTATCTCCTTGATAGTGATCGAGGTTGACAAGGGCAGTATTGGCTGCGAAATAGCGCAGCATCTCATCGACATCCAGGACTTCCTCCAGATTCCCGCCATTATTGATGGCATCGAGCATTTTGATCATGGAGGATTGGTCCGAATTATCGTTTGTTTTCAAGTTTAATCCTGTGTAGTCATCAATGTCTTCGCTGATCCACTTTAAATCGCTTCCCGTACCATCCGGATAATAGAGATCGCCTGTGCCATCAGTGAAGTTGGTATTCAGAAAGGTTTCTTCTATAGCTTCCACCCCTAGATAAAGGCCCCATTCCTTTCCGTTGATGGTCACGTACATATAGGAATGTCCTGGAGTCGCTATGCCCATCTTATCCATTAATTCATAGGAAAGGTATTCTCTCATATAGGTTGGATCACTGTAATTATTGTTTAGGGCCAACTTCTTCAGGCCGTGTAAATCTTGATCTTCCTGATAATAATCAAAGTCTATCTTCCAGCTGTAACGATCGGAATCTCCCATTTGAACAACGGAATTCAAGGAAAGGTTTCCCTTGGTGCGAAATCCCACGTTTTTAACCGTCTCCCCATCTATCGTTACATCGGCATTAACGATTTCCTTTTCAGTGGGGTTATCCAGGATGGAATCCAAATCCTCATCAGCCAATGTTATATCCACGGTTGTCACCTTACTTTGATCAAAAACAGATTCTGTATAAGTATTTCCTTTAGTGGCTTTTTCAACTTGAAGATTGGGAAGGAAGAACATCACTGCTATAAAAATCATTATCAATAATCCAATGGTCGCTACAACATATCTTGTTTTTAACATGCCTTGGCTCCTTCCTCCTGTAGTCTTATATAGAGGGGTGGGCATGGATATTTATGTCCGCCATCTATCTTAAGCTGTGAAGTTGCCATCATAACTTAACATGATGGCAGAGTGAACGCTGTTCATGTCCTTGACTTGATTAATGAATTCGGCATTATTATCTTTTAATCGAATTTCATATGTCACTTCGAGGTTATTATCCGCCATGACGGATTTCGATTTGACGGAATGCTTTTTCACCTTGTTGGATATCATTTCTTCCAACGTTTTTTCAATTGAAGCATCTGAATATTTAACGATTAATAAAAATGGATTTTCAACAGTGATCCGATTGGCAAATATGAGCATGACGCTACCTATTAAGATGGCACCGATAATAACCAGCGGAATTAGTCCTGCCCCGCATAAAATCCCGGAGGCCGCTGCCCAGAATAGGAAGACCAAATCCATGGGATCTTTGATAGGCGTTCTGAATCGTACGATTGAGAGTGCACCGACCATACCAAGGGAGATAACGATATTCGTTGATATGCCCATGATGATCAAAGCCGTGGCCATTGTCATGATGATGAGGGATATATTGAAATTGTGTGAGTACATCACACCTGAAAAGGTCTTCTTATAAATGACGTAAATGAACAACCCGATGGCAAATGCCAACAGTAATCCAATTAGGGAGTCAATGATTGAAAAGCTCTCGGTCTTGTCCAAAAAGCTTGATTTGAAAATATCATTAAAGGTGGTGCTAGTTGTCGTCGTATCCATTTACTATTCCTCCAAATATTATGTTTGCTCAATCAGCCGTATCTTCTGCTTAGTTGGTATTTTGAAAAAGCCGTTTTTCTAGTATCGATGATGGATAACAATTGTTTGATGATATCCGGAAGAAATTCGTCAAACTTTATTTCCAGGATGACACAATTCGGGTCTAAAGCATCAACCACGATTAATTCGGGATTCAGGAAGTCCGTATCCCGATAGCTCGTTTTCACATTACTGTCAAAGTTGACCCGCACATTTCCGTACTCAAAGATGAATACCTCCCTTTCATAGTCAACGACGGTTGTCGGCTTGATTTGGAAAAGGGTCATTTGAACGTATAAGTCCCTGAGTATATCCCTTGAATCTTCGGACATCCAATCTATATCCCCAGAACGGATCCGTTCGTATTCCTCGTCAGAAAGCCTGCACTTCTGTTTATAGGTAAGGTTATTCCGCTTACTCTTTTTTTCTAGATTGATGAAATCGGTATTGTGATCATAAAGTCTAGCCCTGAACTTATCCCTGTGATAAAATCCTTCTGTTTTTTGCCGCAGGATTTTATTGTCAAAGTTATCGAAATAGACACTTCGAATTAAATATTTCCCATCCAGCCCATGCGGATCAAGCCTCATGAAGTTTTGCAGATTTTTTCTTAATAAATGACAATCCGCCTTGGTGATTGCATGTTTGAGCTCCCGCCTTCCCTTTAAACCATTCATTGTTGTTCCTCCTTTTCCTTGATTTTTGACTGCATTCAGCTTATAAACAGAATCTTAATAAAACCTTAACAACATTTTTATATTCAATAGATTAATAGAGAATAGGCCCCAGTTTTAACCTTTTCTTAATTTTATTGGAATTTAATAGAAGAAAAATGAGTGAATTTACTCATTGAGAATAATTATCATTATCAGTAGAATAAGGTCCATGATAATGATAATTATTCTCAATTAATTCAATACATGGAGGTTCACTATGGTAACGAATATGCTTACAAAAAATGATCAACTACTGGAACAACAAAATACAAGGGAATCAAATGCCCGATCTTATCCTAGAAGATTACCCATGGCGATCGATCAAGCGGAGGGAATTTACCTAACGGACATGGATGGAAAACGATATATTGATTTTCTTGCCGGGGCTGGAACATTAGCGCTCGGACACAATCATCCGGCTGTGCTTGAAGCAATGGAAAAAGTTCTTAAGGATAAACGTCCTTTACATACATTGGACTTTACGACGCCGATCAAAGAGCAGTTCGTCGATGAAATTTTTGAATGCCTGCCTGAGGAATTCAGGAAAAATGCAAAAATTCAATTCTGTGGTCCTACTGGCGGAGATGCCATTGAGGCAGCACTTAAACTGGTTAAAACAGCGACAGGCAATAGAAGCATATTATCCTTCCAAGGAGCTTACCACGGGGCAACGCATGCAACGATGTCAATCAGCGGCAATACAAAGCCAAAGGAAAAAATACAAGGGTTGATGCCGGATGTACAATTCCTGCCGTATCCCTATCAATATCGCTGTCCCTTTGGAATAGGCGGAGAAGAAAGCCATAAAATCAGCAGCCAGTATATCGAAAATCTATTGAACGATCCCGAATCAGGATTATTGGCGCCTGCAGGAATGATTTTGGAGGCAGTACAAGGCGAGGGAGGTTCCATTCCAGCTCCAATTCCATGGCTTAAGGAAATCAGGAGAATAACGAAAGAGAAGGGCATTCCGCTAATTATCGACGAAGTTCAATCAGGTATCGGCCGTACAGGGAAAATGTTTGCGTTTGAACATGCAGGTATCGTTCCGGATGTTCTTGTACTATCCAAAGCAATAGGCGGAAGTCTTCCATTATCGGTGGTTATTTATAACAAAGAGCTGGATTTATGGTCTCCAGGTGCACATATCGGTACATTCCGCGGAAATCAAATGGCGATGGCAGCGGGAACAGCAACTTTAAAATACATGAAAGAGACGAATCTTGTGGAGCATGCCGCTAAAATGGGAGAAATCTTAAAGGATATTTTAAAAGATTTGCAAAAAGATATTCCGCAGATCGGGGATGTCAGGGGCCGGGGATTAATGATCGGTGTGGAAATGATCAATCATGAAGAACCGCAAAATGCGAATGGGAGCCATCCTGCTGATTCGCAACTTGCCAGTGCCATTCAACAGGAATGTTTTCAAAGAGGGTTGATTCTCGAAGTTGGCGGCAGACATGGAAGTGTAGTGAGGTTCTTGCCTCCATTGATCGTTACGGAATCCCAGCTTCGCGAGGCCACTGCAATTTTTGAACAAGCTGTTCGTGCAGCTGTTGCAAGAGGGTGAATGATCAATGATCGAAATGATAAATAAAACGGATTTTGCCTATTCTCGATTTTTCCTGAATAACGAAGAAGGCTTCAATAACTACAGCCAGTCATTAAACATCATTGAAAAAAAGCTGACCAGCTTTTTAAAAGGGAATAATTCACCATACTCTGGGAAAAAACCGTATGAAATCGAAGCAAGATTAAACGAGCTGACACTCGCTTCTCCAAAAGGGAAGACACTTGAAGCGGTAGCGAATGAGCTGGCAGAGTTTGTTATTAATGACAGCATCAATGTACATAGCCCTGCTTGTATCGGACATTTGCATTGCCCGACATTAATACCTGCGGTGGCTGCCGAAATGATTATCGGTACGTTGAATCAATCCATGGATTCATGGGACCAAAGCTCGGCGGCAACCTTCGTTGAAGAGCGTTTAATAGATTGGCTTTGCAGTCAGGTAGGGTTGCCGGAACAAGCGGATGGGATTTTCACAAGCGGTGGAACCCAATCTAATTATATGGGCCTGCTATTGGCTAGGGACGCTTATTGTAAGAAATTCTGGGGTGTTGACGTTCAACAGCATGGCTTGCCGGTCGAGGCGAAAAAATTGCGGATCTTATGCTCCGAGGCTGCCCACTTTACGGTTCGTAAATCAGCGGCACAGTTGGGGCTGGGTGAACAGGCTGTAATCACGATTAAAACGGATTCAAATCACCGTCTGTCCGTAGCTGAATTAAATCAACAACTGCTGCATTTAGAGGAACAGGGTTTACTTCCCTTTGCCATCGTTGCAACTTGTGGAACAACGGATTTTGGTTCAATCGATCCGTTACACGAATTGTCCGAAGCTGCAAGGAAGAATGGGATATGGCTGCATGTCGATGCCGCATATGGAGGCGCGATGATTTTAAGTAAGGATTACAAAGAGTTAATCAGCGGAATTGAACGGGCGGACTCGATTACGGTCGATTTTCACAAATTATTCTATCAACCCATCAGTTGCGGTGCTTTTCTTGTCTCTGACAGCAACTCATTTCAATATATCCAGCATCACGCCGATTACTTGAATCCACAGGAAGATGAAGCGGAGGGCATGGTTCACTTAGTCAATAAATCGGTTCAAACGACGAGAAGGTTCGACGCACTGAAACTCTGGATGTCATTGAAGGTCGTTGGACTGGATGCCTTTGCCGAAATGATCGACTATACTTGTCACCTTGCACGTGAAGTGGCTGTGAAGATCGATAAAGAGGAAGGGTTCACAGTATTGAATAAAGAACCTGAATTGAATGCGGTTGTATTCCGTTATAATCCCGAAGGAGAAAGTGATCAGTTAGTAAATCTATTAAATAAACAGATTCAGCAAGAATTACTGAAAAGCGGACGTGCATTTTTAGCAAAAACACGTTTTGAAGGCCAGGTATATTTAAAAATGACACTATTGAATCCAATGACGAGGCTTGAACACATAGAGGAAATTTTAGACGAAATTCGAGTATTAGGTGAAATGTTCAAGATGATGGAGGAATGAATATGAATGGTAAGCAAATAGCTGAAAGGGCGACGATGCAAAGCTTTCTGAATTGTTATTTCCGGGAAACCGGAAATTGCAGTTTAGAAGAAACGAAAAACTGGCCGAATTTGGAGGGATCCATTTCGGATTCATTAATGGTCAGTAAGCTCATATCCCAAGATATTGAATTGCTTGTTCCGCTTAAATATTGGTCGGAAACGGGGCGTCATATTTTTAACTTCCCGATTTACTATCAAACTGCATCCAAACAAGTGCATGAATTAGATTACGTGACAATGGTCTCGATTGTTTCTAAAGAATTATTGAATGAGCAGGGCCGGACGGATAGTGAAGATGAGTTGATGCTGCGCGTCATCCTAAGCAGCCAAAATATTCAACGGTATGTTGAAGCCAGGACAGAAGACGTTGATGCACTTCAAAGCCCTGATTTCACCTACATCGAAGCAGAGCAGTCGCTATTATTCGGGCACCTGTTCCACCCGACACCGAAAAGTAAGCAGGGAATTTCAGAAAAAGATGAATGGATCTATTCACCCGAATTAAAAGGGGAGTTTCAGCTGCACTACTTCCTGGCAGAACCTTCAATTGTCATCCAGGATTCCAGTGAAGTCACATCGGCAAGTGAGATCATTAAACAGGAATTAGCCGGTGACCTAGAGATTTCCAGTGAATTCCGAAGAACTTATTGCCAAAAGGAAAGCCAATATATCATCATCCCGGCACACCCGCTCCAGGCAAAAGTGCTTATCGAAAAAGAAGAGGTCAAGAGGCTACTCGAGCAAGGGACACTAGTTTATGCCGGACCGCTTGGAAAAAAATTCACGGCCACCTCTTCATTTAGAACGGTATATAGTCCCACATCGAAATATATGTACAAATTTTCCGTTCCGGTTAAAATCACGAATTCTTTACGTGCAAATCTGCAAAAAGAATTGGATCGTGGTGTCGAAATTGCAAAATTAATAGATTCTAAAGTGGGCGACGATCTAAAAGAACGGCACCCCTCCTTCCGTATCATCAAGGACCCTGCTTACCTAACGATCAAAACAACCGAGGAAGAATCAGGATTCGATGTTGATATTCGGGAAAACCCTTTTTATGAAAACGATAAACAAGCAATCCTGATTGCCGGCTTATGTCAGGATAATGCCTATGGTGCCCCATCAAGACTTGGAGCGATCATCCGCAAATTATCAGCTGATGAAAACCGCAGTACTGAAGAAGTGAGTAAGGATTGGTTCAAAACCTATCTGTCAACGACATTGAAACCGATGCTTTGGCTATTTGAAGAGTATGGAATTGTTTTGGAGGCCCATCAACAAAATTCCATCATTCAGCTTCAAGATGGGTATCCAGCCACTTTTTATTATCGTGATAATCAAGGGTATTACTACTGTGAGTCCAAAGTGGACAGGCTGCTGAAGATCTTGCCTGAACTAAGTGAAAAAAGCTTCACGATTTGTTCTGATGAAGTCGCTGAAGAAAGACTTCAATACTATTTCTTCTTTAATCACCTATTAGGCCTGATCAATAATTTTGGTACGGAAGGATTAGTATCAGAAAAAACACTGTTACAGCTCGTTCAGGAACAACTGGAAACATGCAGCACGGAAAGCGGAGATGAAGGTTTGAATCGAGTTGTTTCAAAATTGCTTCATGCCCGGGAATTATCTTGTAAGGCTAATTTACTGACACGTTTTCATGATATGGATGAGCTTGTCGGTTCACTTGAGACACAATCCGTTTATACAACGATTGATAATCCGTTCGCACAGGGGGTTATGGCCGTCCATGAAAAATAGTTATGAAGAAATGCTTAAGGACTGTAATCAGCAGCTTTCATTTGTCAAAGTTGAATTTGAGAGGGATTTGGATACATTGCATAAATGGATGCATGAAGATCATGTGATACCCTACTGGAATTTGAATTTCACAAAAGAAAAATTCGCTGTTCATTTAAAAAAGGCATTGGCTGATACACACCAAACACTCTATTTAGGCTGTCTGGACTCCATTCCCATGAGCTATTGGGAATCGTATTGGGTAAAAGGCGATATCATCGAAGATTATTATGAAACCGAAGAGGGAGATCAAGGCATTCATTTACTCATTGGTGATTCGGATTACCTTGGAAAAGGACTGGCTTTGCCGTTTTTACGTGCAATGGTGAAATTCCAACTACTGACTTCAACAACAAACAAAGTGATGGCAGAACCGGATATCAGGAATGCAAAGATGATTCATTTATTTGAAAAATGCGGGTTTACCCCAATTAAAGAAATTGAGCTCCCGGATAAAACGGCATTGCTAATGTCATGTACACGGGAGAATTTCGAGAGGAAGTGGAACTATGGAGAAGCAACAATCTATCTATGACCTGGTAGGGATAGGGATAGGTCCCTTTAATCTTGGACTTGCGGCCCTTTTGGAGAAAACCCCGGAGGTGAATGCCGTCTTTTTTGAGAAAAAGCGGGAATTTAATTGGCATGAAGGGATGCTGTTGGAAGGGACAACTCTGCAGGTACCGTTCTTTGCCGATCTGGTTAGCATGGCAGATGTGACAAGTCCATATAGTTACCTGAATTATTTACAGCAGCATGATCGGCTTTATCATTTCTACTTCCTTGAAAAATTCTTGATTCCACGAAAAGAATATAACGATTATTGCCGCTGGGCTGCCCATCAACTTGATAGCTGCCGTTTTGGAAAAGCGGTGGAGGCGGTTGAATATATAGGGGATCAAGATGAACCCTGCTATCAAATCAGTGTAAGGGATGCACAATCACAAAAGATCGAAGTCTATTATAGCCGTCATGTAGTCATGGGAATTGGCAGCGTCCCGACTGTTCCATCGGCTTTTCATCCATATATGGGAGAGAGCATCCTGCATTCGGCCGATTATTTACGGAATAAAGAAAATATCTTAAAGAAAAAATCCATAACGGTTGTCGGATCTGGACAAAGTGCAGCCGAGGTCTTTCTGGATCTGCTTAATGAGCAGGAGGAAAATGGCTACCAGCTAAACTGGTATACAAGATCCAAGGGATTTTTCCCTATGGAATATTCAAAACTCGGATTGGAATATTTCACGCCGGATTACCTTGATTTCTTTTATCGGCTGCCTCAGGAAAAAAAGGATGAAATCCTGCCAAAACAGGATTTATTGTATAAAGGCATCAGCGCCACTACAATCGCAGCAATTTTTGACAAGATGTATGAAAAATCGATTGGAAATGCGGAACTGTCCATTGAACTTCGGGCCATGACGGAAGTTGCAGCGGTTACCCCTGCTGAAAATGGCTGGGAATTGAAATGCCGACAGTGGGTAGAAGATAGCGAATTTGATGTGGATACAGAAGCGATCGTTTTTGGGACGGGCTATAAATCAACCCTTCCGGCATTCCTTGAGACCATGGAGGACCATTTAGTCCGCGATGACTTGGGTCGACTTGCAATAACGAAAGACTATCGGGTAGGAATGGCCATCTCTACACCGAATCATCTTTTTATTCAAAATGGCGAGATACATACACATGGTGTGGGTGCACCGGATTTAGGCTTAGGAGCATTCCGAAATTCTATTATCATCAATCAATTGGCAGGTAAAGAAGTTTATCCATCCGAGCCAAAGGGTGCATTTCAGTCATTCCGTGTAAAAACACCCGTCATGGCTTACTAAGAGAAGGGAAGGGAGAATTTATATGCAGTTCATAAATGAAGTGGAACAGGCAGTTTCAGAAAAAAATTGGTCGATAGTAAACCAAAACCTGCTGGCCAAGATGATTTCTGAGTATATGTATGAAGATATGATCCATCCAGCTGTCCTGAACGAAAATACAGCAGGAAACTTATATGAGTTAAAGATAAATAAGGGGAAATCTTATCGGTTTTTGGCGAGGCCCCGTCTTTTTGACAGCTACGAAGTACAGGCTGAGTCGATCCAGGTATATGAAACGGAAGGCTTTACACAGGCCAAGGATGCTATTCAATTCATTTTGGACATCCAGCCGTTAATTGGGATGACTGCAGAAACAACAGGACATTTAATCAAAGAATTCCATCATACGCTGCTTGCGGATCTCCAACTGCTTTCCAAACCTGAACAGGATGCGGATGATTTAGTCGAACTGGATTATGCATTACTTGAAGGAGAAATGAGCGGTCACCCTTGGATTGCTTATAACAAGGGAAGAATCGGTTTCGGTTATGATGATTATTTGCAGTTCGCTCCAGAAAACCAGAAGGAAGTTCAGTTATCTTGGATTGCCGTCCATAAAACGAGGGGTGAATTCAATTCAGTCGAAACGTTATCTTATAAGCAATTGATGGAGAATGAACTGGATGGGGAAACCCAAAAATCATTTGCAAAGATATTGACGGAAAAAGGGCTGAACGCAGAAAACTATTACTACCTCCCTGTTCATGAATGGCAGTGGAAGAATGTAATCATCCAAAACTTTACCGATGACCTGGCTAAAGGGCTGATCGTAGCTTTGGGAAATGGTCCCGATAAGTATTTGCCGCAACAATCCATCCGGACATTTGTTAATGTATCGAACAAGGATAAAAACCATGTCAAGCTGCCAATGAGCATTTTAAATACGCTAGTCTACCGTGGATTGCCAGCTGAACGCACAGTCATTGCCCCAAAAATCACAGCGTATATAAAGAACATTTATGAAAATGACTCATTCTTGAAAGAACAATGCAAAGTAGTGCTTCCTGGTGAAGTGGCCAGTTTAAATGTTGATCACCCGTATTATTCCAAGCTAGAGAATGTACCGTATCAATATTTAGAGATGCTGGGGGGGATTTGGAGAGAAAGTATTTACAGTTATATGGAGGAAGGCGAAAAGCCCATTACGCTTGCATCCCTTTTACATGTGGACAGCAAAGGTAAACCATATGTGGAAAGCCTTATTGAAAAATCGGGATTGACTGCAGAAGCCTGGACAGCTCAATTATTCGACGTCATCCTATCACCATTACTACATTTTATCTATCAATATGGATTGGTCTTCTCACCGCATGGTCAAAATACCATATTAGTTTTGAAGGATTACAAGCCTCACCGTTTGGCCATCAAGGATTTTGTAGATGATGTAAACGTCAGTGATCAGCCGCTTCCTGAATTAAGCAGCCTTCCTGATGATTTAAGGAAAGTACTAAGAAGTGAGACTCCCGAGGGGCTTGTTCAATTCATTTTCACGGGACTATTCATCTGTCATTTCCGATACTTGTCAACACTTCTGATGAAGAGGTCCCTTTTGGATGAGAATGCTTTCTGGGAAGGCGTCGCCCTAACAATCCTGACACATCAGAAAAAATTCCCTATGTTACAGGATCGTTTCGATACATTCAATTTCTTTGCGCCAAAATTAACAAAACTCTGCCTGAATAGAAATCGGATGCTTCAATATGGGTATAGCGATGGTGAAGACCGTCCGCATGCATCTGAGTTTGGGCATGTGAATAATGCCCTTTATGAAAAGTTACCTGCAAAAACGCTATAAAGTTAAACTGGCTCAGACTTTTGAGCCAGTTTTCTTATGGGGTTTATCAATTTGACCGTTGATTTCCGCTCAAGGCACTCGCTTTCCGCGGGCGGTCAGGGAGCCTCCTCGGCTTACGCCTGTGGGGTCTTCCCTAGACACGCTTTTCCCGCAGGAGTCTCGCCCCTTCCGCTCCAATCAACTTTGTTATTAAATTTAGATAGAATCCATATCTAAGGAGTTGAAGATGTTAATTTGTGTTCCAACCACCTTTCCACAGTATTATTATGGCCCTTACAATTTGACCGTTGATTTCCGCTCAAGGCACTCGCTTTCCGCGGGCGGTCAGGGAGTCTCCTCGGCTTACGCCTGGCCTGTTGGTCTTCCCTAGACACGCTTTTCCCGCAGGAGTCTCGTACCTTCCACTCCAATCATGTCTTCGATTTTGGGTCAAATTCCCCAAAAAATATCTTTGGAAGAGGGCTTGCCGTGCATTTAAATTGGTGATAAGCTATGTGTAAACGGTTACACAAAATTATTGAGGGTGATATATTGGCAACTATTCGGGATGTGGCAAAGGAAGCCGGGGTTTCTGTGGCAACGGTTTCCAGAGTTATGAATGGCAGTGGTTATGCACATGAGGACACAAAAAAGGTGGTCATGGCAGCTGTTGAGAAATTAAATTATAAACCGAATGAAGTGGCAAGATCCCTCTACAAACGTAAATCCAAATTGGTTGGTTTGATTTTGCCGGACATTACGAATCCTTTCTTCCCAGAAATGGCTAGAGGTGTGGAGGATTATCTTCAGCAATTTGGTTATCGGTTAATTTTTGGAAATAGTGATGAAAAGAGAGATAAAGAAATAGAATATATCGACACATTCCTGCAAAATAATGTAGTGGGCATGATTGCTTCAACTAGTGAAGAAGCCAATGAAAATTTTGATAATCTGGATATTCCAGTTGTCCTTCTCGACCGTACAGCAGAGAAATTACCAGCTGTTTATTCTGATCAAAAGACAGGCGGTAAGCTGGCAGCACGCGTATTGCTGGATAGAGGCAGTACGAATATCGTCCTCATTAGGGGGCCAGTCGAAATAAAGCCTGTTTATGAACGGTACATGGCAGCATACGAAGAATTGAAACAAGCAAAAGTTAACGTGCAAGTCATGGATTCATCCTTAACTCTTCAAGGCGGCCAAACTTGCGTGAAGCAGCTGTTCGAGCAATATCCGGAAACGGATGGAATCATAGCTTGTAATGATATTGTTGCAGCCGCCGCACTTCAAGAGATTTTAAAACGGGGAATACGGATACCGGAAGACATACAATTGATCGGCTATGATGATATCGCCTTCACAGCGTTATTGCACCCGCCGTTATCTACAATTAGGCAGCCAGCCTATGAGATGGGGGCACAAGCCGCGGAAATGCTAATTAAAAGGATCAATCAAGAAAAATTGGAAGTAACACATGAAAAGCTCCCTGTTTCTTTTGTGGAGAGACAAACAACGAGAAGGAAGGCGGAGAAGACATGATTAGAATTGCAGTAGTGGGAAGTTCCTCAATGGACTTAGTTGTGACATCAGCCAAGCGGCCAATGGCTGGTGAAACGGTTTTAGGGGAGTCATTTATCACGGTTCCTGGAGGAAAGGGAGCCAACCAGGCTGTTGCAGCGGCACGTCTTGGTGCAGAAGTGTCGATGGTTGGATGTGTAGGAGATGATGTGTATGGAGAGATCATCTTAGATAACCTGAAAAAAAATCATGTAAACACGAAGTATGTGGAACCGGTTACAGGTTTCGCTTCAGGGACAGCACACATTACCCTTTCGGAAGGTGATAACAGCATTATTGTCGTAAAGGGTGCGAATGATTTCATTACTCCTGAATATGTACAAAAGGCGAAAAAGGTAATAGAGGAATCGGATATCGTGTTGGTTCAGCAGGAAATACCTGAGGAAACGGTGGAATATCTAGCTGAGTTGTGCAGCACGCTTCAAAAGAGATTACTTTTGAACCCAGCTCCCGCCCGCAAGCTAAGTGAGGCTGTCATTCAACAGGCATCATTCCTTACTCCAAATGAACATGAATTCGAAATACTATTCAATGGGAGAGATAGAACGGAAGTCTTGACTGAGCATCCCAATAAATTATTCATTACCGAAGGAAAAAATGGCGTCCGTTATTTTGACGGACATGAAGAAAAGGTTGTTCCAAGCTTTGAAGTGGAAGCGGTGGATACGACAGGCGCAGGGGATACATTCAATGCTGCCTTTGCCGTGGCTGTTGCAGAAGGAAAAAGTTTTGACGAATGTTTGGTATTCGCGAATCGGGCAGCATCCATTTCCGTGACGAAGTTAGGAGCCCAAGGCGGCATGCCGCAAAGGATAGAGGTCGAGAGGGGCTTTGAAGCATGAAACGTCAAGGAATCATCAATAGTTCAATAGCCAAGGTCCTGGTTGACCTTGGTCATACCGATTATATTGTCGTAGGTGATGCCGGGCTGCCGGTGCCACCTGGAGTTTGTAAGATAGACTTAGCATTGACGCCTGGAATACCATCATTTCAAGATGTCGTCCGGGCAATTCACGAAGATATGGTTGTTGAAAAAGTTATCGCTGCCACAGAAGTGAAGGTTAAAAACCCGGAACAGCATCAATATATGGAGCAGCAATTCGGAGCAGCGATTGAATATGTTTCCCATGAGGATTTTAAAAGGCTGACAAGCAACGCGAAAGCAATAATCCGGACCGGGGAGACGACGCCATATTCAAATTGCATATTGCAGTCTGGAGTATTCTTTTAAAGAAATGAGATGATGAGCATGCAAATTGAAATGCACAATATTTATAAAGCATTTGGTCAAAACAAGGTATTGGAAGGTGTTCATTTTTCTTTAGAGGCTGGGGAAGTACATGCGCTAATGGGAGAAAATGGTGCGGGGAAATCAACCTTGATGAACATTTTGACCGGGCTGCATAAACAAGATCAAGGAACGATCGAGATTAACGGTAAAGAAACCTCATTCAAGGATTCAAAGGAAGCGGAAGAGGCGGGAATGGCCTTCATCCGTCAGGAATTGAATATTTGGCCAGAAATGACCGTGCTGGAGAATCTATTTATCGGCAGGGAAATGGTGAATGCCTTCGGTGTCCTGAAGACGAAACAAATGAAAGCGCGTGCAAACGAGATTTTTAAAACACTTAATATTTCCCTTCCTTTTGATAAGGAAGCCGGATTTTGTTCTGTCGGGGAACAACAAATGATTGAAATTGCCAAGGCGCTCATGACGGATGCCGAAGTCATCATCATGGACGAGCCCACAGCAGCTTTAACTGATAGGGAAATAGAGAAGCTCTTTGAAGTGATGAAGGGTCTTACCAAAAAGGGTGTATCGCTTGTTTATATTTCTCATCGGATGGAAGAAATATTCGCCATTTGTGACAGGATCACCGTAATGCGTGACGGAAAAACCGTCGATACGAAAAGAATTGCAGATACAAATTTCGATGAAGTCGTTCAAAAAATGGTAGGGCGGGAGCTGGAGGATCGTTTTCCTCATCGTGAAGCGAACCTTGGCGACATAGTCCTTGATGTAAAAGGTTTAACTAAAAAGGGGCTTTTTGAAGATATCCATTTCGCGGTTCGCCAAGGTGAGATTGTCGGTGTCGCCGGATTGATGGGAGCAGGAAGAACAGAAATAATGCGTGCCCTTTTTGGTGTCGACCAAATAGACAGGGGTGAAATCGTCATTGAAGGCAAGAAGGTTTCCATACGAAAACCAACGGATGCAGTTCGACACGGCCTGGCTTTCATTACGGAAAATCGTAAAGAAGAGGGATTGATCCTGGACTTTTCCGTAAGGGAAAATATCGGCTTGCCGAATCTCAAAAGTTTTGCTCCTAACGGAATCGTAAAAACGGAAGATGAGATGAACTTTGCCGAAATGATGATTAAGCGGCTTCATGTAAAGACATCTTCTGCTGAAACGGTAATCGGCAATCTATCCGGAGGAAATCAACAGAAGGTGGTAATAGCCAAATGGATCGGGACTTCCCCTAAAGTTTTAATTATGGATGAACCGACAAGAGGCATAGATGTTGGCGCAAAACGTGAAATTTACGAGTTGATGAATGAATTGACGGAGCGAGGCATCGCCATCATCATGGTTTCGTCAGAGCTTCCGGAAGTCATTGGAATGAGTGATAGAATCCTTGTCGTTCACGAAGGTGAGATTGCTGGGGAATTGTTAAAGCAGGAAGCGACGCAAGAAAAAATTATGGCATTGGCGACAGGAGGGAACTAGGATGAAACTTGAGGCTACAGGGAAAAGCGGGATTTGGCAGAAATTCGGTCCTTTACTCGCCCTGGTACTTTTATTTATCGTAATAACCGTTTTAAATCCATCATTCATGGAACCGAATAATATATTGAATTTATTGCGTCAAACCTCCATCAATGCACTTATTGCATTTGGAATGACCTTTATCATATTGACAGGTGGCATCGACTTGTCCGTCGGTTCCATTTTAGCTCTATCCAGCGCACTTATGGCTGGTATGATGGTCTCGGGATTAGATCCGATTTTAGCAATATTAGTAGGCATTCTACTAGGTGCAATAATGGGTGTAATCAATGGGATACTCGTTTCAAAGGGAAAAATGGCCCCTTTCATCGTGACACTGGCCACCATGACGATTTTCCGGGGATTAACGCTTGTGTATACGGATGGAAAGCCGATTACCGGAATTGGCGATTCCGTTATGTTCCAGATGCTTGGGAGAGGTTACTTCCTTGGAGTGCCAGTACCGGCCGTTGTGATGGTCATCGCTTTCTTAATCCTGTGGTTCCTGCTTCATAAAACATCCTTTGGCCGTAAAACTTATGCCATTGGAGGAAATGAAAGGGCTTCCCGTATTTCGGGGATTAAAGTTGACCGAGTCAAGGTGGCCATCTATGGTCTGGCCGGTACGATGGCGGCCATTGCCGGTGCCATTTTGACATCCCGTCTGAATTCGGCACAGCCGACGGCAGGCCAATCCTATGAAATGGATGCCATCGCAGCCGTGGTGCTGGGCGGAACGAGCCTTTCAGGCGGTAAAGGGCGGTTGTTCGGAACGCTGGTCGGTGTCCTGATCATCGGTACCTTGAATAACGGCATGAATTTACTTGGTGTATCCTCTTTTTACCAGCAAGTGGTGAAAGGTGCAGTTATATTAATCGCGGTCTTACTTGACCGTAAAAAATCATAAGAAGGTGTAATCAATGAAAAAATTAGTATCGATCATCATGGTTCTTTCTTTAATGGTCTTGGCTGCCTGTTCAATGGATTCTGGTCTAACAGATGATAAAAAGGAAAAGAAAGACTCCATGAAAGACGTGAAAGTCGGAGTCAGCATCTCTACTTTAAACAATCCATTCTTCGTTTCCTTAAAAGATGGTATTGAAAAAGAAGCAAAAGAAAAGGGCATGAAAGTCACAGTTGTTGACGCCCAAGATGATACGGCAAAACAAATCAGCGGAATTGAAGATCTAATCCTTCAAAAGGTTGATGTCCTTCTTGTGAATCCTACTGACTCTGCGGCAATATCTTCAGCCGTTCAATCAGCTAATGAAGCGGGCATTCCCGTTATCACGATTGACCGCTCTTCAGACGAAGGGGATATTGAAACGTTCATCGCTTCCGACAATGTGGCTGGCGGGGAAATGGCTGCAGAATATCTAGTTAAGGAGCTTGGCGAAAAAGCGAAAGTAGTGGAACTTGAAGGGGTATCCGGTGCATCTGCAACTCGTGAACGCGGGAAAGGTTTCCACAATATTGCGGACAAGCAGTTAGATGTCCAGACAAGCCAAACGGCGGAATTCGACCGGACAAAAGGGCTTAACGTCATGGAAAATATCCTGCAAGGCAATAAAGACATCCAAGCGGTATTCGCCCATAATGATGAAATGGCACTAGGAGCCATTGAAGCAATCAAGGCAGCTGGAAAAGACATCATCGTGGTTGGTTTTGACGGAAATGATGATGCATTGAAAGCAGTTGAAAACGGTGAACTAAAAGCTACAATCGCCCAACAGCCGGCACTTATCGGTGAAGAAGCGGTTAATGCGGCTGAAAAAATCTTAAAAGGCGACAAAGTGGATGACACAATATCCGTTCCATTGAAATTGGTCACCAAAGAATGATTGTCAAACAAACAATGAGGGTGCCGGAACTTTTCCGGCACTCCTTTTTTAATTCCATTGATGTTATCTGATTGTGGATATTCAGCTTGAATTGATATGAATGAGAGAGTATAAGAAAGTGAGATCCTTCTTTTACAAAAGTAAGGCGGCCCATGTCGGACCGCCTCCTAAATCAACTGATTGCTAGAGTATACCTTGAGTCAGCATCGCATCCGCCACTTTAAGGAATCCGGCAATATTGGCCCCAACAACTAAGTTGCCAGGCTCACCATATGCTTCTGCAGCCTCTACACTGTTTTTATAGATGTTTTTCATGATTTCATGCAGCTTGGCATCGACTTCTTCGAAAGTCCAAGGCATCCTGGCGCTGTTTTGGGCCATTTCGAGTGCAGACACGGCTACACCGCCAGCATTGGCCGCTTTTGCTGGTCCAAAAAGGATGCCGTTATTAAGGAATACTTCAATGGCCTCAAGGGTTGAAGGCATATTAGCACCCTCACCGACTGCCTTCACATTATTTTTGACCAGTAGTTTTGCTGCTTCTTCATCGATTTCATTTTGTGTGGCACAAGGCAGTGCGATGTCGCATGGTACAGACCAAATACCGTAGCTCCCTTCATGATATACAGCTTCCGGGTGCGCATCGACATATTCGCTCAAGCGTTTTCGTTCCACTTCTTTTAACCGTTTAACTGTATCCAGGTTAAGACCATTTTCATCATATATGTAGCCATTTGAATCGCTGCATGCAACCACTTTTGCGCCTAGCTGTGTAGCTTTTTCAATGGCATAAATGGATACATTGCCAGATCCGGAAATAACGGCAGTGCTGCCATGGAATTGTAACCCTTTGTCATTGAGCATCTCCTCGACGAAGTAAACCGTTCCATATCCAGTCGCTTCTGTACGGGCCAAGCTTCCTCCGTAACTTATACCTTTACCAGTTAGAACACCGGCATGGTAGCTGCCTTGCATCTTTTTATATTGACCGAACAGGTATCCAATCTCTCTTGCACCGACTCCGATGTCACCAGCTGGTACGTCTGTATCAGGGCCGATATAGCGAGATAGTTCCGACATGAAGCTTTGGCAAAAACGCATGATTTCTGCGTCCGATTTTCCTTTTGGATCGAAGTCCGACCCGCCTTTTCCCCCGCCGATCGGCTGGCCAGTAAGAGAGTTTTTAAAGATTTGCTCGAAACCAAGAAACTTTATGATGCTGGAATTGACAGTGGGATGGAATCGGAGACCGCCTTTGAATGGTCCGATTGCACTGTTGAATTGCACACGAAAACCACGGTTTACTTGAACATTGCCCAGGTCATCAACCCAAGAAACACGGAAGGTGATCATTCTTTCGGGTTCAACCAGCCTCTCCAATATCCCGCTTTTCATATATTCAGGATGTTTTGCAAAAACAGGGATCAGTGAAAGGAATATCTCCTTTACGGCTTGATGGAACTCATTTTCGTGAGGATTACGCTCCTTTACCTGTGCGTATACTTGACTTACAAACTCTTTGGCAACTTGTAATTCCTCATGCTCGACTTCTTGTGAAGTGGTCATTGTTCTCTCTCCCTTAAGGTAATATAGTAGTTTTAAAATACTAATTGAATAAGATATCGGTTTTTATATGATACTTTCATGATATAATTTAAAAATAAAACAAACAATCTGAATATTAGATAAGTAGCATGCTGTTTTGATATGGAAGAGGGAGCTTAGAGTGGAATTAAGGCAAATCGAATATTTCATTGAAGTGGCAAAGCGTGAACATATGACGGAAGCAGCAGTGAACTTGCATGTTGCCCAGTCAGCTGTCAGTCGTCAAATCTACAATTTAGAAGAAGAATTAGGCGTGCCACTATTTATCAGGGATGGCCGAAAGATTAGATTGACGCCTATCGGACATACCTTTTTAGCGAATATGGAGCAAGCTATGGATATAATCGATCGTGCCAAACGTGAGATGGCTGAAAGCCTGCACCCAGAAAAAGGGACAATCCGGATTGGCTTTCCCAGCAGTTTAGCTTCTTATGTATTGCCAAGGGTCATTTCCGACTTCAGGGAAAGTTATCCGCAGGCAAAATTCACATTGAAACAAGGTTCATATCGATACCTGATAGATTCGGTAATTAAAGGTAACATTAACATGGCCTTGATCGGTCCTCTGCCGATGAATGAAAAGAAAATTAAAGGTGAAACGCTATTTATTGAGAAGTTAGTTGCCCTTTTACCAGAAAGTCATCCTTTGGCCTTGAAGAAATCACTACACTTGAATGAGCTTCAAGGAAACCCGTTCATCCTATCTCCAAAGGGTTATGTATTAAGGGATCTCGTTATGAAAGCTTGCAAATTGCATGGCTTTGAACCGGAAGTGGCATTTGAAGGAAAAGATACTGATGCCATAAAAGGCCTGGTGGCAGCAGGTCTGGGTATAACCTTGATACCTGAGATTTCCTTAGTCGATAGCTTGCCGCGTTTTACGGTTAAATTGCCGCTGGAGGAACCTTCTGTTACCAGGGCTGTAGGTGTCATCGTTCCAACTGATAGGGAACTGATGCCCACGGAGAAATTGTTTTACCAATATTTGAAGGACACTTTTGCAAAATTGGAAGGTTTTCAAAAATAGGATGGGTATCTATTAGAAAAGTCATAAATCCAGCTAATGGGAGAATCCTTAATCGGGTTCTTTTTTTTGTTGCAAATGTACCGAAATATCTCCATATAGACATCTTAAAATGGGTATAAATTATTTTGAAATAATAAATTATTAGTTTTTATTGAATAGTAATGTGTTAAATCTTTATTTTTGAAAGCGCTTTTATTTTTTCAGAATAAAAATACCACTTACATTATCAGAAAATTCATGTTATTATACGAACAGACATTAGCAGACATTTAGGCAGCGGTACGATATACTTGATAGGCTTTTTTAATGAAGACCTTTATTTTTTTTTCGATTTTCCTAAATTGAATATTCAGATAATTAATAAGGAGTGGAGATAAAGTGAGCAGGAAAGAATACATCAGCGATCGAATGTACAAGGCATCAACAGGGATAGCCAACGCAGTCTTGGTTACATTAGGGATCGGGTTATTGTTTGAATCCATAGGGGGCTATTTAGGCTGGGAGGTCTTCATGGCAATAGGCGGGGCTGCCAAGGTCTTGCTAGCGCCAGCTTTAGGAGCAGGTATCGCATATCAGCTCGGAGGAAATTCATTAATTATCTTTAGCGCCATGGCTTCAAGTGCTGTTGGAGGTGCTGCCATTCACAGAACTGCTGAGGGTGCCTTCACGATTGTAACGGGTCAGCCACTAAGTGCTGTCTTGGCGGCAGTGATTGCAACATATATAGGTAAGCGCCTAATCGGCAAAACGAAGTTGGATATCATGGCCATCCCAATGGGCGCTGTTCTGGTCGGTGGAGTTTCTGGATATGGCCTGGCTCTTGTCACCACTCCGCTCCTAACATGGATAAGCAGTCAAACCACCGCTGCGGTCGAGGGTTCTCCCTTAATCGGTTCCATGGTCATAGCCTTGGTATGGAGCATTTTATTGATGACACCGGCGTCTTCCGCTGCACTGGCGATCGCCCTGCAATTAGATCCCGTTTCCAGTGCTGCAGCTCTAATCGGATGTACCGTTCAGTTTGTCGGGTTCACTGTCATGTCTTATAAAGATAATGATATGGGCGGGTTCCTGGCACAGATGGTCGTTACACCAAAAGTCCAATTTCCTAACTTGATCAAAAAGCCATTATATGTAATTCCTCCTTTTGTGGCGGCAATCATCTGTGCGCCTATCGCTACCCTGGCATTCGATTTTCAAGTGCCGTATGAGCTTGGAGGCATGGGGTTAAGTTCAATGATTGCCCCGATTGCCATCATAACTGGTCAGGGGCTGTACACGTTCTTGGTTTATGTGGCAGTTGGTATGGTATTGCCAGCTGTAATCACACTTGCCTTGCATCGGGTATTGAAGATGATGGGTAAAGTTAAGCCAGGCGATCTTCATTTGGAAGTTTCATAATCATAGTTTTCTTGGAAACCAGCCTGGTTAAGGAACCGGGCTGGTTTTTATTTATAAAGGGATTAGGGTAAAATGGGGAGGAAAGCAATTGCATAGATAGGATGATATGGATGGGAAAAGAAATTGATATAAAAGTGAAAGCTAAGTTCGTGAGTAAAATCGCAAAGGGTTTTCCCTTGATTGTTAAAGAGTCGATAGCCAACCTTAATGACCTTCAGGAAGAGGGGTCCTTGGTGCGTTTGGTGGATGAAAACAACCGCTTTCTGGCAAAAGGTTATTATGGTAAACAGAATAAGGGCTATGGCTGGGTATTGACCCGAAGAGAAAATGAAAAGATCGATCAATCCTTCTTCAACGGCAAAATCCAGGCAGCATATGAATTCCGAAAGTCTTTTTTTGAAGATGGGGAGACTACAGCTTTCCGCTTGTTTAATGGGGAAGGTGATGGAATTGGCGGTTTAATCATTGATCATTATGATGGTCACTATGTCATTAGCTGGTATAGCAAAGGGATATATTCCTTTAAGGACTACATCATTAAGGCATTGCAGGAAACGGTCGAGGTCAAATCGATTTATCAGAAGAAACGCTTTGATACAAAGGGGCAGTACGTGGATGAAGACGATTTTGTCATGGGCGAACAGCCGGCATTTCCGCTTCTTGTAAAGGAGAATGGAGTCCATTTTGCTGTTTATCTGAATGATGGGGCAATGGTCGGTGTCTTCCTTGATCAACGCGATGTCAGAAGGAAAATCCGGGATGAATACGCAAAAGGGAAAACCGTGTTGAATATGTTCTCCTATACGGGGGCATTCTCCGTGTTTGCCGCTTTAGGCGGTGCTGTTAAAACAACTAGTGTCGACCTGGCGAATCGCAGTTTACCAAAGACGATCGAGCAGTTCAGTGTGAATGGAATAGATCCCGAAGCTCACAATATCGTGGTGATGGATGTTTTCAAGTATTTTAAATATGCAGTGAAGAAGGCTTTGAAATTTGAAATGGTCATCCTCGATCCGCCCAGCTTTGCCAAATCGAAGAAGTTTACTTTCAGTGCCGGGAAAGACTATGCCAATCTATTGAAGGATACCATTTCCATTACGGAAGACAATGGGATCATTATCGCCTCAACTAATTGCAGTACGTTTGACATGAAAAAATTCAAGAGCTTCATTGATGTTGCTTTTAAGGAAATGAATGGAAAATATGAGATCATGGAAGAATTCTCATTACCGGCTGATTTTAAAACGATAAGGGAATATAAGGAAGGGGATTATTTAAAAGTAGTCTTCATTAAGAAAATTAAAGGTTAAATAAAGGCGTCACAGTTCAAGCAGGGCTGTGAACGCCTTTTTTTGTAATATAAATGTTTCATGTGGAACGATTGGACATTCAGATTCACTGGATAGGCCGTTCACTTTTCAAACCTTTCGATAAATGAAAGGAAGGTTTCATGCGAATGCTGTTAGCGATGCAAAACTGGGCTGCATAGTAGGTAAGCATGATCATTGGGCCAGAATAGGCAACATCATCGATAAATTTGTTCCAAGATAAAATGGAGTCGGAAATCACGAATAGGACCCCGCCGATGATTGCGGTCGTATTTCCGGTCATAAATGCCGCCCAGCCCATGAGGGAGATGACCGTTACATAACAGATCACAGGGATGATGAGGTAATGTTCACCTCTTTCGATTAACGAATGTACAATTTCACGGCTAATCCAAGTGGAGTAAATGCTAATCGGAACAATCGTCGCAAATCGGAGCCATGAAAAGTTCCATAGTCCAAGGAATGCCGTAATATAGAAAAGGTGGCCGATCAAGAAGGCGGAAAGCCCGATGACGAACCAAATCAACAAACCATCTCCAAGCATGCAAAAGAATAAACCGAGAAAGATTAAGGATTGGTAACGATCCCGTCTTCTCACATTTGTCCGGGCGTAGAGCAAAATCAATAACATGGGGAGTATCTTGAACAGTATTTTAATGATCAAAGGCTCTTCCGGTATAAGAAAAATATATGCTAGTCCCGTGATAAGGATTGCGGCAGGTAGGCATTTCATTAACATTCCATTCCCTCCTTCAATCTTTAATTCTATGTAAGGGGAAGGAACCCCTTGTCAAAAGTCGTGAAAATGAAAAAACTGGCTCCTGTTTAACCAGGAGCCAGTCAGTCATAAGAATCATACGGCTGAGTTTTCTTTAACGAAAGCTTGTTTTAACCAGTTTTTCCCCTCAACAAGCCTTGTGACAAGCATGGCACAAACCGTGTTTCCTGTTGAGTTAAGCAGTGTAGCGGGAGCATCGATGATCGTTGATATAACGGCAATGATAGGCAGGACTTCCACAGGGAAGCCGAAAACACTAAGAATCAGCATTTCCCCAATCATGCCGCCTCCAGGAATGGCACCCATAACAGCTCCAACCAAAAAGGCAACAGCAAGTATACTTAAAATGCTTGAAATGCTTGTCATATCCTTTCCAAATAAGCTGAATAGGAAAACGATTTTCAATACCCCGCCGAATACCGAACCATCTTTATGAGTGTTGGCTCCGAGTGGGATGACAGTCTCCGCTATATCCTTTGGCACGCCCATTTTCTTGACCGATTCCAGATTGACTGGAATGGAAGCGGCACTAGAACAAGTGGCGATGGCTGTAATGGATGGTGTCAGGGCATTTTTCCAAAATAATTTAACTCCATCTTTCCCGCCTGCGATAAAGGCATACAAAGTGAAGAAGCCAAAATAATAAATCAAGGCTAAGACTAGATAAAGAATGAAAGTGCGAGCATAGCCTTCTAAAATCTGCGGCCCAAGCTGCCCGATAATCGCCGCAAAATAAGCACCAAGTCCAATTGGAGCATAGTACATCACAATTTTGACGACCTTCATCATGACAGCTGTACCCGCTGTCAAAAACTCAGTAATCGGTCTTGCTTTCTCACCGACCAGTGCAGTGGAAAGTCCGATTAGTACTGAGAAAACGATAAGCTGAAGCATATTGCTTCTGGAGAACAGTTCTGGGAAATCGGAAACGGTTACCGTGTTGACCAGTTGACTGAAGAAAGATACTTCTTCTATGGTCTCTTCAGGGGAACTGTTTTCCATCAGTTCTTTAATGGCTGTCGTATCTGTGCCTTCCAACGGATTGACAATGGTTGTCCCAATAAATCCAATGACGGCAGCCAAAGCGGCTGTTGTCAGGAATACGAGAACGATACTTCCCATGATTTTTCCGAGACGCTTCATTCCGCTCATATTGGCAATCGCTGAAGCAATGCTGAAAAATACCAATGGCACGATGATCGTGAACATCAGATTTAAGAATAAGTCCCCTAGAGGCTGTATGATCGAGGTTTTATCCCCGAAAACTACACCCGCTATCCCGCCGATAATAATGGCAGTGAGCAGTATTAAAGAGGATCGATAGTTTTTGATAAAACTCTTCATTAAAATTCCGTCCTTTCAGGATGAAGATATCAATAAAAATATACTTCATTATCAACTCTAAAATCAGGTTTGACAATATATTTTTATAGGAAGGAATGTTAAAAGAAGAAATGCAATAAATAATAATGGGGAATGAATGGTGAAAATATCAAGAAGGAGGGATAGAATGGCATTTATTGAGGTGGAAGAAGGCGTTCGGTTATTTTATGAAGAAAAGGGCCAGGGGAAACCGATCATCTTTATCCATGGTGTGTGGATGAGCAGCCGGTTCTTTAAAAGGCAGCTTCCGTACTTTTCAGAAAAATATAGAACGATCTTACTTGATTTAAGAAGCCATGGCCAGTCAAATCATGTACATTACGGAAATACGGTCTCCGTTTATGCAAAAGATCTTCATGCGTTCATAGTTGAACTGGGATTAAGGGATGTCATACTTGTAGGCTGGTCGATGGGGGCATTTGTCGTCTGGGAGTATCTTAAGCAATTCGGTGAGGAAAATATTCATTCAACCGTGATTGTGGATGAATTGGCATCTGATTTCAAGTGGCCCGATTTTAATATCGGCGCATTTGATATGGATACGTTGATTGCCTTCATGACTGAAATACAAACGAATCGTTCCTCGTTTTTGCAAAGCTTCCTTGCTTCCATGTTCAACAATGAATTAACTGCAGAGGATGCAAGCTGGATGCTTAAGGAAGTGAACAAAATGCCGGAATCCATCGCCAGTAGCATTCTATTTGACCAATCGATTGTGGACTATCGTGAATTCTTGCCAGAAATCAATATTCCGACACTTCTCTGTTTTGGAAGGCATGAAAAAGTCATTCCTGTAGCTGCAGGCGAACATTTGCATAAAAACATTCCTAACTCCAAACTAGTAATCTTTGAAGATAGTTGTCATTGTCCATTTATGGAAGAAAGCGATTTGTTTAATGAAACAGTGAATTGCTTCATTCAAAAGGGAGTATAGTCGTACAGGATAGGAAAAGGGGATGCAGTGCCTGCATTCCTTTTAATTATGAATATAATTGAATTTTCTTTTAACTAAACGGTTTTGGCAGGAAATAAAGGGAATACTGGTACTAAGAAAGATAGTAGTGAAGGTTAATGGAATTGATAAATTAAATAGGTAATATTTTTATATCCTTTTCACAGGAATTGGGCTATTATGAGGTGGATTTAAATTGGTGTGATCGTTATCTGTTATTGAGAGAAACTCATGCAGGAAGTGATGGAGAGGATAAAATGGATGATCGTTTACCATACAATGAAATTATAGATGTATGTTTACTTGCGGGAAAAATCATGCTTCAGAACGGAGCGGAAACATCAAGGGTGGAAGATACGATGGTTAGGATCGCTGCAGCGTTTGGGTGCGGTGAATCACACAGTTTTTCGACCCCTACCGGAATTATTTTTTCGCTGGATGGCATGCATCCAGCTTCAAAATTGATCCGAGTTTCCCAACGATCTACAGATTTACATAAGGTAACGCTGGTTAACAGTATATCCCGAAGCATTTCCAGCAAGGAAATGACACCGGAGGAAGCATATTTACGGTTAAAACAAATCGAAAAGGCCGGGATGGGGTATCCCATGTGGGTACAGGTCTTTGCTGCATTTATAGCGAGCGGCTGCTTTTTAATCATGTTCCAAGGACAGTGGAGTGATTTCATCTGGTCCTGTATAGCTGGAGGAATGGGATTCTCTTGCCTGCTTTATTTGCACTGGTTACTGGAAGTTCGTTTCTTTGCTGAATTCATCGCCTCTTTAGTCGTAGGATTAGTAGCTATGTTCTTTGTCCAGATTGGAGTTGGAAGTCATCTGGACACGATAATCATTGGAGCGGTGATGCCGCTTGTGCCAGGGCTGTTAATTACGAATGCAGCCAGGGATTTAATTGCAGGGCATTTGGTTTCGGGTCTATCCAAGGGTGCGGATGCAGGATTGACTGCTTTAGCCATTGGGGCAGGAATATCGGCTGCGTTTGTTTTCTTATGATTTTAGGGGAGGAAGAATGATGATTGCACAGCTTATTACCAGTTTCATTGCCTCAGCCGCCTTTGGAGTCATCTTCAATGTACCAAAAAATTCATTGTTTCAATGTGGTTTCGTAGGGATGTTGGGGTGGATCTTATACTTTGCTTTGGTTGAAAATGAGATAAACAGCATCATTGCAACTTTAGCGGCTGCATTTATCGTTGCGGTCATCAGCCAGTATTTTGCTAAAAGGTATAAAACGCCGATTACGATTTTCAATGTATCGGGAATCATCCCCCTAGTGCCTGGAGGTTTGTCATATGATGCGATGAAGCATTTTGTCGGAAATGATTTTTATGTCGCCGTTCAGCTGGCGGCCAAGGTCTTCATGCTGGCTGGTGCCATTGCGATGGGGCTGATCTTTGCAGAAGTCATGAACCAGTTAGTAACTAAGTACAATAGAAGGAAGTTAAGATTGAAAAGCTAGTGGGAATATTCCTGATGAATATGTTCTGAATAAAAAGAAAGGAGAGCAGGTCGAACACCCTGATCTCCTTTCTTTTTTGATATTTTAAAATAATAATAAATCTAGCTTATATGGGATCTTTCATCCCAGTGTTAGCAGTGACCAAGATTTCGTCGTATTTTTTGGCATCAGCTTTCTTGCTTGACAGAAGTGTTCCGGCGATGGCTGCGATAAAACCAATCGGGATGGAGATGATGCCTGGGTTGGCAAGCGGGAATAATGGCTCCCCAACGAATATTGCCGCTCCCTCTACCGGTGACCAGACATTGGGACTTAGGAATACAAGCAATAAAGAACTGACCAGTCCAACTATCATGCCCGTGACAGCCCCGGCAGTGTTAAAACGTTTCCAGAATACCGTGAAGACAATAATTGGCAGATTGGCACTGGCAGCGACGGCAAAGGCAAGTGAAACAAGGAAGGCGACATTCATGTTTTGGGCAAATAAGGCAAGGATGATGGAAAGGACGGATACTCCGATGGATGCCCAACGAGCTGCAACGACTTGTTCCTGGTCAGTGGCTTGGCCTTTCCGGATGATGTGGCCATAGAAGTCATGGGCAAAAGCAGATGCTGCCGATAGGACGAGACCTGCTACAACCGCTAAAATGGTTGCGAAAGCAACAGCAGAGACGAAGGCGAACAGGAAGTCACCCCCAATAGCTTCGGCAAGCAGCGGAGCAGCCATATTACCGGCTGCATTCGCGGCTATGATTTTGTCGTATCCAACAAAAGCTGCCGCTCCAAAGCCGAGGAAAATGGTCATTATATAAAAGATGCCAATGATCCACGTGGCATATACTACGGACTTACGGGCTGTGATGGCGTCTTTCACCGTAAAGAAACGGATGAGAATGTGAGGCAGTCCAGCTGTACCGAGTACAAGCGCTAAATTAAGGGATAAAGTATCCAAAGGATCCTTGAATTTGTTACCTGGGTTGAGGAAATCCCCGCCCAAAGGAGTGGCTGTTTTCATTTGCTTGAACATCTCGATCACGCTAAAGTCGAATTTCGCCAACACGATGATGGAGATGATGAATGTACCTGCCATCAATAAAACGGCTTTAACGATTTGGACCCAACTGGTGGCCGTCATACCGCCAAATACGACATAGACGGTCATTAAAATACCTACAATGATGACGGAGTAAAGATAATCAATTCCAAGTAAGAGTTTTATAAGTGCACCTGCACCGACTAATTGGGCGATCATATAAAAGGTTGAAATGGAAATGGTGTTAAGGGCAGCAACCCCGCGTACTTTCTTTTCATTGAAACGGGCAGCGATCATGTCCGCCAATGTATACTTGCCAAGGTTACGGAGCGGTTCGGCCACGATATAAAGAACGACCAGATACGCAACGAGAAAACCTATGCTATAGAAAAAACCATCAAATCCGGAGAGTGCGACCATGCCGGCTATCCCCAAAAATGAGGCGGCGGACATATAATCTCCCGCAATGGCCCAGCCATTCTGCCAGCCAGTAAGGCTGCTGTCAGCCGTATAAAAGTCCGCGGTCGTTTTGGTGCGCCGTGAAGCAAAATAGGTAATGACCAATGTTAGTCCGACAATGATTAGAAATAAAATAAAAGCAAGTATATTCATTGTGAATTCACCTTTATCCTTTCGCTTCTTTAACGATTTTTTCTACTAACCGGTCAAATGTCGCAGCTTTTTTGGAATAGAGGATGCATAATGTCCAGGTCATGATAAATTGAGCGAAGGCAAAGATCCAGGCCCAGCTGATTGCCCCGAAAGCATAGGAGTTAAGAACTTTAGAATAGGAAGTTAGTATGGGTAGGGTGAAATAAAAGACCATGAAAAAGATGGATAGCGGGACGATGAAATTGCGTTTTTTCCTTAAGAGTTCTTGAAAAGATTGTGATTGGACGATCTTGGTGTAGTCCGTGGAAGCGCTTACTTCGGTTTCCTTAGCGATTGAATCGTTTGATGCCAAGTTGGTTCCCCCTTCATCATCATTGATTTGGTTTTCATTACCAATTTCCGATAACAGTATCAGTATATATTTTTCAGAATATATTGTAAATTTAAATGCTGAAAATAAACCATTTTTCGTTCGACATAGTTTTTTATTGTTACGTACAAGCAAAAGCTGCTTGCTGATTGATATCAAACACATGGCCATTAAGGAAAAGTTAAGCTTCTTTCACGATACTGGTTTCAATGAAGGAAATCTGAAAGGAGAAAAGTGATGAAAAAGTTGATAATGATAGGCACGGTTTTAGTTCTGGCGATTGGTGGATGCGTTTGGTCTTTCATGAAGGACAATGCTGAGCCTGTAATTGCAAAGTCGGTGACGGCTACAGTTGAAAAGGGAGATCTTGAAGTTCAAATAAGCGGTTCCGGATCGGTCGCCGCAATCAATAGTGAGGACATCACTTCCTCGGTAACGGATGAAGTGGATGAAGTCCTTGTAGCGAAGAATGAATTGGTTGAGAAAGGCGATGAACTCATTACCTTCACGGATGGAAGTGACCCGATAACGGCACCATTCGATGGTACCGTGACAACATTGGATGTAGAAGAAGGAGATCGTGTATCAAGCAGTGAAGTGGTGGCACATGTTACGGATTATAAAAAATTGAAAACCACGATCAGTGTTGATGAATTGGATGTTCCAAGTGTTAAAAAAGGACAAACAGTTGAAATTAAAGCCAGTGCTTTTGAAGATGAAACGTTTACGGGTGAAGTGACCAGTGTAGCAAAGGAAGGTACATATGAGAATGGAGTTTCTACGTTCGATGTCACTATCAAAATTGACAAACCCGGCGATATAAAAATTGGGATGTCGACTGAGGTGAGCATTTTGACGAATAGTGTAAAAGATGCTTTATATGTTCCGATTGAAGCAGTCCAAATTGACGGTGAAGAGAAATATGTGAATATACAACAATCCGGTACAACTGAAGGAGCTGCCAGTACAAAAAAAGTGGTTGAGACTGGGATCAGCAACGATAAGTATATTGAAATAACTTCGGGTCTTGAAGAGGGACAGTTCGTTTCCTTGCCCATCACCATCAATGAAAGCTCCACTGGCAGTGGCGGCGAAGGAATGAGGGGAGGCCAAGGAGGCGAAATAAGAATGCAGAGCGGCAGCGGAGTTCCGAGCGGCGGGATGCCAAGCGGTGGCGGAATGCCGAGTGGCAAGGGAGGTCAGTAAAATGGCGAAACCCATCATAAAAATTAAGAACATGTCTAAATCTTATGAATTAGGCGGTGAAACGGTCAACGCCCTTCAAGATGTCTGTCTTACAATCGATAAAGGCGATTTCATTTCGATCATCGGTCCTTCCGGATCAGGGAAATCGACGTTCATGAATATGATTGGCTGCCTTGACAAGCCTGACATAGGTGAATATCTTCTCGATGGAAAAGAAGTGGAAAAGATGAAGGATAATGAGCTGGCTGCCATTCGTAATATTAAAATCGGATTTATCTTTCAAAATTTCAACCTGTTGGCAAAACTGACAGCGTTGGAGAATGTCGAACTTCCCCTGGTTTATAGAGGGGCAAGCGTGAAGGAAAGAAGGGAAGTGGCCAATGCATGCCTTGATATGGTCGGCCTGAGTGACCGGAAGCATCACCTGCCGACCCAACTGTCGGGTGGACAGCAGCAAAGAGTTGCGATTGCAAGGGCACTTGCCGGTAACCCTCCCGTTTTATTGGCGGATGAGCCGACGGGGGCACTTGATAGTAAAACGAGTAAAGAAGTGCTGCAGATGCTGAAAGAATTGAACGGAAAGGGACAAACAATCATTCTTATAACCCATGACTTGAAAGTTGCTAAAGAAGCGACTCGTGTCGTCCGGATACAGGATGGTCAGCTATTTGAAAACGGAGGTGATTGGATTGAACCTGAGCGAATCTATGAAGATGGCTATACGCAGTATCAAAACCAATAAAGTCAGAGCATTTTTAACCATGCTTGGGATCATAATTGGAGTTGCCTCCGTAATCGTCCTGGTTTCGATTGGACAGGGTTCCTCACAGTCCGTTCAGGATGAGATCAATAGCCTGGGAACGAACCTGATAACGGTTAGTGTCACGGATACCGACTCCGTGGAGCTGACGGATGATACAATTGAACAGTTTAAAGAGCTGAACGGGATATCGGAAGTGGCGCCTGTGGTCACTGGACGCGTTTATGCTAAGAATGGAGAAGCTACGGCACAGGTTTCAATGACCGGTGCAACTTCATCCTACTTATCAGTCAGGGATCTGGAGCTCAGTCAAGGCCGGTTTTTGACGGATATGGAAACGGAATTACGCTCCAAGGTCGTTGTCCTGGGATCAGATACAGCCACCACGCTTTTTGAAAATCAAAAAGCCGTGGACCAGAACGTTCTCATCGGCGGCGTTTCCTATCGCGTGATCGGTGTGCTGAAATCTGTAGGCACCTCAATGGGATCGAGCGGGGATGATGTAATCATTGCACCGATCACCACTGCTGAAAGGGCTACAGGCAGCACGACAATTGGAACCGTCTATTTAAAAGCGGAGATCGAGAATAGCATAGATAGGGCGATGTACCAGGTACAAGGTACGATGACCACATCATTCCCGGAACAGAGTGATAACTATTCGGTGTCCAATCAAGAAGATTTGATGGATACAATGAGCTCTGTATCGGACACTTTCACACTCATGCTTGGCGGTATTGCGAGTATTTCGTTATTGGTAGGCGGAATCGGGATCATGAATATCATGCTGGTTTCCGTCTCGGAGAGGACGAAGGAAATCGGGATTAGAAAAGCAATTGGAGCAAATCGGAAATCGATTCTTCTTCAGTTTTTAATTGAAGCGATGGTCTTGAGCTGCTTAGGGGGATTGTTGGGAGTTGGAATTGGCTTGGGAATCGCAAAATTGATTTCAGCTTTTTCAAGCTTAACGATTAGTTATTCATGGTCGGTGACATTGTTTGCCTTCTTATTCTCCATTTTAATCGGGATAATATTTGGCGTATTTCCTGCCAATAAAGCATCCAGATTAAATCCAATTCAAGCACTGCGTCACGAATGAACATACAATTTGAGAGAAAGCAGGCGATTAAAAGCCCGCTTTCTTTTGCATATGAAAAAGGATAAAATCAACATATATATCACAATTGAAGCGGCTGGGAGGTACCCTGAATGAAGGTTTTGGTGGTAGAGGATAATGTTTCATTATTAGAATCGATCCGACAGATTCTGACTGATGAATATGAAGTCGATACAGCAGACAATGGGGAAGATGGGCTATTCATGGCTCAGCAAAGTATATACGATATCATCATTTTGGATGTAATGCTTCCAGGAATCGATGGATTTGAAATCGTACGGAAAATCAGGGACGCAAAAATAGATACAAGTGTCTTGTTTTTGACGGCAAAAGATGCTCTTGAGGATCGTGTCAAAGGATTGGAAATGGGTGGCGATGATTATTTAGTCAAGCCGTTCCAGGCACCGGAACTTAAGGCCAGGATTCGTGCCCTGCTTCGAAGGAGCGGCATTATATCGCTTGCGCAGCATGTAAAATACCGTGGTATTGAACTGCTGGAAAAGGAAAAGGATATTTTAGTTGATGGAAAGGTCATTAAAATGACCTTGAAACAGTTTGAATTACTGGAGTACCTAATTCAAAATAATGGGAAAATATTGACCCGTGAGCAAATTTTCGACCGTATTTGGGGGTTTGATTCAGATACAACGATTGCCATTGTCGAAGTGTTCATCCATCACCTTAGAAAAAAATTGGAACCTTTCAATTATCATAAAGATATTCAAACCGTACGCGGTATTGGTTATATGCTAAAACAACCATAAGGGGATCATTATGTTCCAAAAAACACGGCTTCAACTAACATTATTGAATTCTATCGTCTTTATTGTCTTAATAGCCATATTAAGCAGAACGATTTATTTCTATACGGAAGACCAGATCTATAAGGATGTAAATGATTCACTTATAAAGGATTACAGGGATTTCAATAATGGCGGCATGCCAGGCGGACGTCCGCAAGGTGAGTTTCTCTTAGGTCCGGGGCCAAGTGTCATCGTTTGGGGACCGGATGATACGATCATTGAGCCAAGACTGAGTGTAGACAATTTTTTTAAGGTCAATGAACAACAATTTTTCCCTAAAACATTTGATGACATTGAAGAAATATCAGTGAATGGATACACGTATCGGGCCCTTTCCACCCAGGTCGATACAGGGTATGGAGAGATGGCCGTACAATTCATCAGGAATGTGGATACAGAAAAGGAAATGCTCGATCGCTTGCTGCTCATATTGTTTGTTGGTGGAGGAATTGGAAGTCTAGTGGCGGTTGGCGCAGGCTATCTTCTGGCAGGACGGGCTTTGATCCCGGTCAAGAAATCCTGGGATCAGCAGCAGCAGTTTGTCTCGGATGCTTCGCATGAAATTAGAACGCCTCTTGCTGTCATTCAATCGCGGGCTGATTTGCTGTTTCAATCACCGAACGCGACAATCGAGGAAAAAGCCGTTGATATATCCATCATTTCGAAAGAAGTCCGGCGATTGAATAAGCTTGTAAACGGACTTTTGACCTTGACCAGAACGGATTCAAATCAAATGGAGGTTAAGAAATCAAACTTTTTCCTTGATGACTTACTTATGGATATCGTGGAACAGTATACGGATATAGCATCTTTTCAAGAAAAATCAATCATTAGCCATGCTCCCGAACAGGTGGTGTTTCATGGTGATAAAGAGAGAATTCATCAGCTGTTGGTGATATTGGTGGATAATGCCATGAAATTCACCGAGGAAGGCGGGAAGATTTCCCTATCCTGCATCAAGAATGCTTCATCCATCATTCTTACTGTGGAGGATAATGGAAAAGGCATTCCGCAGGAAGATCTCCCCTTGATTTTTAACCGTTTTTATCAAGTGGAGCAATCCCGTTCAGCAAATGAAGGCTCAGGCTTAGGTCTATCCATAGCCAAATGGATTGTAAACACACATCAAGGGAACATCAAGGTTACGAGTGAACTGAATGAACGCACCCGTTTCGAAATCACTTTTCCGAGAAATCAAAGGAAAAATTAATCCGCCTTAAGAAGTCATCCAATAGTAAAAGACCCTTACTTTCTTCCTTGTTGCTTAAGGAAAAATTAAGGGTCTTTTTAGATAATCATCTTATAAATACAGTTATTTTCGGAGGGGAATCATTAATGAAAAGACTTGGTAAGTTACACTTTTTGGTTGGAATATTGGCTTCTATCCTTTTAATGGCCCAAGCAGTCATCGGGATCATGATGTATGTGGATGGCAGCGGCACTGAACCCATGAACCGACAGGCGGTGATGGGTCAGCCTGCCGATCGCAACACAACAGAAACGGATGATACGGAAGAATCGGCTAATAGCAGTACGGCGACCGATGATTCATCCACGGAAACGGCATCTAATGATACGCAGGGCACTCCACAAGGCGGGCCTAATGGTTCCGGGACTCCAGGGGAGATGCCAAGCGGTGGCGGTTTCCAAGGCAGAGACTCTTTTGCAGGGAAATTCATCGACTTTTATCAAGGGGCAGGTGGCTTGGCCGTATCCATCATCATCTTTGTAATTGGAGGCGCTGGATTAGCGACAACGATGATATCCAGAAAAACAGCTGCCTAAATAGTCGAAACTATTTAAGGAAAGAGAAGGTTCCCTTCGATGGGGAGCCTTCTTTTTTAATTCACGAAACGCTTATTGTCACTAATTGTTATTTTAAAAAGGGAAATAATAATTGCACTTAAAAAAATATTAGTTTAATATAGACTTCTGGAGAGGTACGTACATGTATTTTGGATGAAAGAGAAAACGTTTGCATAAATTTTTTGAGGGTATCCTACTATTAATGCACGAACATTAAATTCACCCTTAGTGGAGGCAGAATATATGAAATTTCTGATTGCAATTTTAGGACTGCTTATTGTTTTTGGACTAGCTATCTTAGCCAGCAGTGACCGGAAGAAAGTTAAAATTAAACCGATCATCCTCATGGTGGTCATTCAGCTTATTTTAACTTATTTATTATTAAACACGAAGTTTGGCTTAGTGATCATCAATTCGATTGCCGATGGTTTCGGAAAACTCTTAGAATGGGCAAATGAAGGGATAACCTTTGTATTTGGCGGGATTGTGAACGAAGGAGCGTCGCCTTTCTTTTTAAATGTCCTTCTTCCTATCGTATTCATCTCAGCATTAATCGGGATTTTACAGCACTTCAAGATCCTTCCGTTCATCATGAAGTGGATTGGATTCCTTCTAAGTAAGGTGAATGGAATGGGTAAATTGGAATCTTACAATGCGGTAGCATCAGCAATAGTGGGCCAATCCGAGGTTTTCATAACCTTGAAAAAACAACTCGGTGCCATTCCGCCATCTCGCATGTATACGCTTTGTGCATCAGCGATGTCAACTGTATCGATGTCGATCGTCGGCGCATATATGACGATGATTGAACCAAAGTACGTTGTGACGGCAATTGTTATTAACATGTTTGGTGGATTTATCATCGCATCCATTATCAATCCTTATACCGTAACGGATGAAGAGGATATTCTCCCTGTTGAAGAAGGGGCAGAGAAGCAGTCTTTCTTCGAAATGCTTGGGGAATATATCATGGATGGATTTAAAGTTGCTATCACTGTAGCAGCGATGTTAATTGGTTTCGTTGCATTAATCGCAGGGATCAATAGCTTATTCGACATGATCTTCGGCATCAGCTTCCAAGACATCATGGGGTATATCTTTGCACCGTTTGCCTTTATCATGGGTATACCGATTTCCGAAACCGTGACTGCTGGCGGAATCATGGCGACGAAACTGGTAACCAATGAATTCGTTGCCATGCTGAGCTTAGGGGACGCATCAGCAGCCTTGAGTGAAAGAACGATAGGGATCGTTTCGGTTTTCTTGGTTTCATTCGCCAATTTCTCATCAATTGGAATCATTGCCGGTGCAGTCAAAGGACTTCATGAAAAACAGGGAAATGTTGTAGCCCGTTTCGGCTTGAAGCTGCTTTACGGTGCGACTCTTGTCAGCATCCTATCAGCGATCATTGTAAGTGTGATACTTTAAATAACGAATCTAAAATAAAAGGGCACTTGGGTTTACTCCTAAGTGCCTCTTTTATATTTGTACAGCAAAGATACAATATTTTGAAGGTGTTTGGCTTGCTGGTATATAATACATAAAATGACAGGCGTGAAAGGGGAGTTTTAGCATGACGATGGATGGAAAAGAAACGGCTATCTTTGCAGGAGGCTGCTTTTGGTGCATGGTTGCTCCCTTTGATGAAATGGATGGTATTATTTCAGTGACATCGGGTTATACAGGCGGTAAATTTGCCGCACCTAGTTATAAACAAGTGATTACCGGTTCGACCGATCATGTTGAAGCGGTTCAAGTGGTATTCGATCCATCAATCATTTCATATAAAACCTTATTGGAGATATTCTGGCATCAAATCGATCCTACGGATGACGAGGGGCAGTTCTCGGATAGGGGAAAGCAATACAAAGCAGCCATTTTCTATCTTAATGAACGTCAGAAACAGGAGGCAGAACAATCGAAGGAAGACTTAATTATGAGTGGGCGGTTTAAGAAACCTATTGTTACGGGTATTCTACCATCGGGGAATTTTTACGCCGCTGAGGAATATCATCAAGAGTTCTATCGAAAAAATCAATTTCGCTATGCATTATATCGTAAAGGCTCAGGACGGGATGCTTTCATTAAAGAAAATTGGCCTAAGGATAATGCACACCTTAGAAAAACCTTAACGGAGAGTCAGTTTCATGTCACCCAGGAAAATGGCACGGAGCCGCCTTTCGATAATGCCTATTGGGATCACTTTGAAGAAGGCATCTATGTGGATGTCGTTTCTGGGGAGCCTCTATTCAGTTCGCGGAATAAGTATGATAGCGGCTGTGGGTGGCCTAGCTTCACGAAGCCCATCATGTCGGCAAGTGTCAATGAAAAAATCGATCTCAGCCACCGAATGACCCGGACCGAGGTGCGCAGCAAGGACGCCGATTCCCACCTTGGACATGTTTTTCCTGATGGCCCAAGCCCTAAAGGCACAAGATATTGCATAAACTCTGCGGCCCTTCGATTCATTCCTAGAAATGAAATGGAGAAAGAGGGATATGGTGACTTATTATTACTTTTTAAAATGAAATAACTAGGGAGATAGGGGAACACAAATGGATAAAATAGATGAAAATTTATATCAATATATCCTTGATAACTCGTCGAAGATTACGGAAAACTGGCTGGCTTTAAGGGAAAAGCAGTCTGGATCCATCTATTCAATGGATTCTAATGAGGAAATCGAAAAGCTGCTTAGGGAACAGAATACATTGACGATCAAGACAGTGACCAGTGCTTTGCTTGAAGATAAAACTGCTTTTATTGAAACGATGGAGCAGTGGGCCACACTTGTCGCGAAGAGCAGGGTTGAATCTGACACCCCTATTTACGAAGTGTTGGAAGCGCTTAATAAGGTTCGCGAAACATATTGGGCCTTCATCACTGATTATATGCTCATGGATACGAAGATAACGAAGGATACAATCATCCGGTGGAGCCGGCTTATTAATCGTGCCTTCGATCAATTGAACCGTGAGTTCACAGAGCAGTATTACCTTTTGACAAAAGAACGGCTCCTTGCTCAACAGGAGCTGATTAATGAACTGGGCGCACCTGTCATTCCCATTGTTGATGCCATTGCGGTATTGCCGTTAATCGGTGAAATCGATACCTATCGGGCAAAGGAAATATTGAATGGGACTCCAAGCAAATGCATTAGCAAAAATATCACACACTTATTCATCGATTTATCGGGGGTCTCCCTTTTGGATACGATGGTTGCCCAACAGATCTATCAATTGATAAGTACCCTGAACCTGTTAGGAATTCAATCGACCATTTCCGGGATTCGTCCTGAAGTGGCCCAGACATCGATTCAGTTAGGTCTTGATTTTAGTCAGGTTTCGACACATAGTACTCTTAAACAGGCTCTTTCCAAGCAAGGGATCAAACTTTACGAGAAAAAATGATATAAGGGTGCAGAAAATGAAAAAGAACCAGATCCCGCTAGGAATCTGGTTCTTTTTCGTGATTCTATAACTTGAATGAACTTTTCAACCCGACGATTTGGTTGAAGACCAAGTGATCGGCCGCAGTGAGTTTTGAATCAACATTATAATAGCCATGCCTGAAGAATTGGAATTTATCCTGAGGCTTAACATCTTTCATGTTAGGCTCGACAAATCCTTGTAAAATTTCTATAGAATCAGGGTTTACCCGGTCCAGGAATGATTTTTCTTCCTCTTCATCATTTTCCTTATCCAGGATTAAAGGCTGATAGTTGCGGAATTCCGCTGAAACGGCTTGTGAAGCTTCTACCCAGTGCAATGTACCTTTTACTTTACGGCCAGTGAAACCCGATCCGCTTTTCGTTTCAATATCGTATGTGCAGCGAAGTTCAATGACGTTACCGGCATCGTCTTTTATCACTTCTTCACATTTAATGAAATAAGCATGTTTCAAACGAACTTCATTGCCCGGGAAAAGTCGGAAATACTTTTTCGGCGGGTTTTCCATGAAATCGTCCTGTTCGATATATATTTCACGTGAAAACGGGATTTGGCGTGTGCCCATTTCCGGAACTTCCGGATTGACCTCAGCATCCAGCCATTCTATCTCGCCTTCCGGATAGTTGGTGATGACCACTTTAAGCGGGTTCAGGATGCCCATAGTCCGTGGAGCCTTCAGCTTCAAGTCTTCCCGCACGAAATGATCAAGCATTTGAGAGTCCACGACACCGCTTGTTTTGGCGACGCCTATCTCTTGGCAGAATGCACGAATCGCTTCTGGTGTATACCCGCGTCTCCGCAAGCCTGAAACAGTAGGCATCCTCGGGTCGTCCCAGCCGTCCACGAAGCCCTCATCGACAAGCTGCTTCAGTTTTCGCTTGCTCATTACTGTATTGGTCAGGTTAAGACGGCCAAATTCATATTGTTTTGGTTTGCTTTCCATTTCACAATTCTCAACGATCCAGTCATAAAGAGGGCGTTGATCTTCGAACTCAAGGGTACAAATGGAGTGTGTGACTCCCTCGATGGCATCTTCAATTGGGTGGGCAAAGGCATACATTGGGTAGATGCACCATTTGTTGCCGGTATTATGGTGTTCAGTATGGGAGATACGGTATATGACGGGATCACGCAAATTAATGTTAGGTGAGCTCATATCGATTTTTGCACGCAATACTTTTTTGCCGTTTTCGAATTCGCCGCTGCGCATCTTTTCAAATAGTTCAAGATTTTCCTCGACGGTTCTATTTCGGTAGGGGCTGTCTTTCCCCGGCTCTGTCAGCGTTCCGCGATATTCACGGATTTGGTCGGCATTAAGGTCGTCCACATATGCCAGTCCTTTATTGATGAGCAGCACAGCTCTTTTATACATTTCATCAAAATAGTCGGAAGCGAAGAAAAGGTTATCCCAGTCGTAACCGAGCCATTTTACATCTTCCTTTATGGAGTTAACAAACTCAATATCCTCTTTCAACGGATTCGTATCATCGAAACGAAGGTTAGTTTTCCCATTGAAATCATCAGCCACCCCAAAATTCAAAATGATTGATTTGGCATGTCCGATATGTAAATATCCGTTCGGCTCGGGAGGGAAGCGGGTGATGACATGATCATGTTTTCCGGACTCTAGGTCATCTTTTATAATATTTTTAATAAAATTCGAAGAGTTATTTTCCAACTGAATTCGACCTCTTTCATTTATATACTTCTTTTAATTTTACCTGTATATATACCATAAATACAGATATTTTTCCATGTTCAAGCCGGAATCAGGGTTTATCTGAAACAATTCATCAAGTATTTAGTTTGTACAATCGGAGCCGAAATATCCCTGAAACTTTAATCAGGTAATTTAGGGAACTACTTAACTGGATATTAAGGAAACCAATAAATCCTTTTTCATTCAAAAAAAGCAATACAGGAATTCACGCCTGTATTGCTTATAATCTCGCTAGCAGACAGATTTTAGAATTGAAATCAAAAGACTGTCGTTTGCAAAAATTCTTTTGTACGCTCTTCCTTTGGATTGGTGAAGAATTCTTTTGGCGGTCCGCTTTCGACAACCCTACCATTATGCATGAAGACAATCCAATCCCCGACTTCACGTGCAAAGCTCATTTCATGTGTAACGACTACCATTGTCATCCCTTCCAAGGCAAGTTCCTTCATCGTGGCAAGAACTTCACCGACAAGTTCGGGATCCAGAGCCGAGGTGGGCTCATCAAAGAGCAGGATATCAGGTTTCATGGCAAGGGCGCGGGCTATGGCAACACGCTGTTTCTGGCCACCTGAGAGCTTGCTTGGATAGACATCCGCTTTATCTGATAAACCGACTTTTGCAAGCAATGCCTTTGCTTCTTCAATCGCTTGGGCCTTAGGGACCTTTTTGACGTGTGTCGGTGCTTCGATGACATTTTCCAGTACGGTCATATGAGGAAAGAGGTAGAAATGCTGAAATACCATTCCGACTTTTTCGCGGATTTTATTAATATCATGGGTACCCGGATTGATTTCCGTTCCTTCAATGAGGATTTGGCCGCTGTCTTTCTTCTCTAAATAATTCAAACAGCGGAGCAGGGTGCTTTTTCCGGAACCGCTTGGTCCGATCAGACAGACAACATCGCTATCGAGTACCTTCATATCAATATCTTTAAGTACATGCAGATTTCCATACGATTTATTTAAATTCCTTATCCGAATCATTTCTTTTTGTTCCATTTCAATTCCCCCTATCGATCACTAATGGACAGTTTCTTTTCGAATAAATTGACGATAATGGTCAGGAATGCCACTAGAATCAAGTAGTAGACCGCTACAATCAATAAATAAGTCATTTCATCGAAATTATTCGAGCCTAACGTAGTCGCCACATTAAACAGCTCATTCATGGATATGAAGGCTGCAAGTGATGAATCCTTCAGTCCGATGATGAATTGGTTGCCAAGCGGCGGCAATGCGCGGCGGAAGGCTTGAGGCAAGATGATTCTCCTTAAGGTGAGCGAATTGCTCATGCCAAGGGAGCGTCCGGCCTCCATTTGGCCTTTGTCGATGGATTGAATCGTCCCACGTAAAATCTCTGAGATATACGCTCCATTATGGAAGGCCAGGGCAAGTGACGCCGCCCAGAAGTCCGGCAGTAAGAAGAGATTGCTGATACCGAAATAGAGTATGAATATCTGTACGATTAAAGGTGTTCCACGTACCAGGAATACATATGTATCTGAAATCCATGCAAGAATTTTTATATTGGATATTTTTAAAAGTGCAAATAGCAAACCGATGACGATACCTACCAATATGGAGACTACCGTCAGTTCCAATGTGAGGAGCATGGCTCGGATGAATACGTCCGAGGAGCTAAATAATGTATCAAAAAAATGTGAAAAACTTGGCAATGTAATGACTCCCTTTCTATCAATCTTTATTCAGGCTTAGTTGTGATGTCCTCACCGAAGTATTTTTTGCTGATTTTCGCAAGAGTTCCATCTTCCCGGAGGTTTTCAAGTGCTTCGTTGATGCGTGCAAGGAGCTGCGGGTTGTCGTTAGGCAGTACGATGGCCTGCTCGCTTCGTTCGATCAATTGCCTTCCTTCGATGTCGAAACCTTCCTTGGTCGCTTCCTTACCGGTTACGAAGTCGGTGATGACGGCATCATGACGCCCTCCGCTCAATGCTTTCAGGGCGGTGATATCACTGTCATAGGTTTTTACATTGGTTGTATATTTTTCTGCTGTGGTTGCGTACGTAGAGCCTTTAGAAGCCGCAACTTCCTTACCCTTTAAATCTTCAACCGTTTTAATATCACTATCCGAACGGACAAAAATTTGAGGACCTGAATAGTAATAAGGGGTAGAGAAGGCAACATGTTTACTTCGTTGTTCATTGATTGTATGACTGGCAACCGCGGCATCTGCCCGACCGGTTTTAACACCTTCCACGATACCTTTGAATTTTATCCGTTTAGGCACTGGCTCTAGGTCGAGTTCCTTTGCAATTGCATCGCCAACTTCAATATCGAACCCGGTTACGGTCATGTCATCATTGACATAACTGAATGGCTTGAATTCACCTGAGGCAGCGAAAACAAACTGGTCCTCATTGATCAGCTTACTCCCGTCCTCCAGCTGGTCCTTTTCAGCACAGCCGGACAGAAGACCAAGAACAGCCAGAATGGATACAATGAATGTAACTGATGATTTCATGATAATTTCATTTCCCCCTTTAAAAAAACTAATAGAATGGTCTATACCCTTATAAGGCAGTGAATAACCTTATTAACTAGGGAAAATAAAAACTGAAATAAAAATGGTTGTCCAGATCATGCCGACATTTCATTCAAGAGTCCCCCTTAACTATGCATTTCATAAAGGTTCTCGGCCTTTGCCTTCATTTCCTTTAAATTCACCAGTTATTTATTGGAAGAATGATAGTGCCTATTAATAGAGGGTGGGAACTAATGGTATCTTTTCAATTCCATATAGGTAATTTCTATTTCAATATAAAAAAGCCGACCGTGATCAGGCCGACTTTTCCGCGATTAAAACCTATGAAATATGACTAGAGGATAGGTTTATCAAATGGAAACTCCTTTTGATTTTGTAAGTGTTACTAAAGTAGAACTTTTGACTCTTGGAATAAAAGACCTTCATTTCATATCATCACTTTCTCTTTATTTACTCAAAAATGAAACTCATTGTTCCAAAGTAGGAATGTATAACAAATTCCTTTTATATACGATTAAATTATTACAATTCAATTTTCATTAATAAAAGGGGCTGAATTAAAAGCTGATGCTTCATTTAAATCCCATGTATCAAGTTCAAAAGAAGGAAGATTAAAAATCAATTGATTTGCAATAAAGTAAATCCATTAACTAGGGGGCGGAGTCTCAAGTTCAGCGACTAATACAATAGCAAATGTTATTTATGGTTTGAACTTATGGCTTGGAACGATGACAAAAACAAAGGGGAAAGTAAAAAATGAAAAAGTATTTCTTGCTTAAATTACTCGGACTTATGGTTTTATTAGTTCCTATACTATTTAAATCTTTGAAAATAATAGAGAGTATAAATGCTACTATAATTGTAATTACTATTTTACTAGGCATAGCGATACTTGTAATGGGAGATTATTTGCAAAAAAAAGAATGAGCAGCTAATTTTAGCGGCTTATCCCAATTTGTCACATTTAAAACTTTATCTTATCTTTTGAATTTTCTTACAATTTTAAAAAGAAGAAAGCCTATTAAAGATATTATAACTATTGTTATTAAAGCTCCTATTGGACTAAAGGTTTTCATATTATTTCTCCTTAGAATGCATATAAGTTGAAGGACCCACTAGTTGTTTTAACTTCTACATAAGCATCAGTGTATGTGTATACTACAGCAATTGCACTATATTTTACAGTCTTATCCATTGCCCATGATGTTTTTTTTGTGGTTGTGCTACTTTGTGCGGAACCACTATAAACTATGCCTACGTAAGTTCCGCTTTTTCCTAGTACGCCATAAGCAACATTTGTTACAGCAGTTTTTATTCCTTTAACTTTTGAACTTCCGGCAGGAATCGTAGCTTTAAGGTTTCCTCGATAACTATGATTTAATACATTTATATTTGTATAAACTTTTCCAGTGAATTTAACAGTGACACCATATTTTGATTTTGATTTACTAAAAGATTGGCTATTTGTATTACCAAATTTCAGTGAAATTGGTTGAATTAAGTTAGTTGGTTGGACGGCAATGTCCTCCGTTTCGTTTGTACTTGAAGCATAAGCTCTTATAAACTCTGTATCTTCCAATGAAAAGGGTTCATTTATATTATATTTTGAATTAATTTTTTCAAATCTATCAATGATTTGTTTGTCTGATAAATTTTTATTAATTTTAAATTTAATTTCCTTAATTTCAATCGGGTCTAATGATGTTGGTTGTCTTTCAACTGGCTTTTCCTCCGTTACAGTTGAGTTACCCTCAGCTGCAAATACATGAGATGGAAGTAGAGCGGCTCCTAAAACTAGAATCAAGGATAAAAATAGTAAAGATTTCATTTTTTGTATCATTGTTATTTCTCCCTCCATTTAGTTTGTGTATTCTATGTTAAATGAAAAGAGAGACGTGCATTTCTCAAAATTGAAATCAAATGTTTTAACACTGAAACAACCAAAAGATTACGTGATTTCCAATCTCTTAAGAATCTCTTAAGAAAACAGCCATTTAGTTTTTAATTTTAAAGTAGCCATATCTTATTTTCCCCACTCCATCATTGTTTTGTTTTAACGTCAAATAGGAATTAGTTTAAATTGGAAAGAATAATATCCACTGTGCTTCCGGAATATGTATAGCTCAGAATAAGAGAGGTTGTAATAATGCTGCCTGCAAGTGGTTGGATAGTTTTTTAATATTGCCTAAAATCATCCCAAACGTAACATAAGAAATGATTTTTAGAGTTTCAATATATAAATAATTTATTTCATTATTGGAACTTTATTAATTTCTATTAAATATAAACACCAATTTTTTTTACAGGATAAAGATGTTATAGATAGGATATTAAGGTACAAATCCTTGTAAGCAAAAATTTTTAAATATGTTGTACTTATTTCTACTGTGTAATCTGTGTATGTTGGAATAAAAGTGGAATGTTTCGAATCGTCGTGGCTACCAACAAAATCCCGAATTGATTGACTGACTTTAATTTTTGCCATGAATTGAAGTATAATATAGCAAAATAGAAGAAGGGCAGTTGGGAAAATGGTGAGCAACTTTGTGCAAGAGCAGTTACAGGAATTTCGCGAAAGAAATCAAGATAGAGGCCGTTTGATTATAAAATGTCCGGACCAGCCGGGAATTGTTTCGACAGTTACGGCTTTTCTTAAAGAATATGATGCAAATATTGTTGAATTGAGTCAGTATTCGATGAATCCTGAGGGCGGTACCTTTTTCACCAGGATCGAGTTCGATTGTCCAGGATTGAAGGATAAGGCAGCGGATATGCAACTGGCATTCCAGGAAGTTTCGACAGCATTCTCGATGCAATGGACATTTAACCATGTCAGTGATTTGAAGAGAACGGCCATCTTCGTTTCCAAGGAACCTCATTGCCTTTTGGAATTGCTATGGGAGTGGCAAAGCGGGGATTTATTGGCTGACATTGCGCTAGTCATCAGCAACCATGAAGATACGAGGGAAATTGTCGAATCGATGGGCATCCCGTTTTATTACATTCCTGCCAATAAGGATATACGCAAGGAAGTGGAGACTAAACAGCTTGGACTTCTGGAAGAATTCAAAGTGGACCTTATTGTATTGGCCAGGTATATGCAGATATTGACGCCGGACTTCGTAGCGGCCCATCCGAACAGAATCATCAATATCCATCATTCATTTTTACCTGCCTTCATTGGAGCCCGGCCTTATGAACGAGCTTATGACAGAGGTGTTAAGCTGATTGGAGCGACATCCCATTATGTGACGAATGATTTGGATGAAGGTCCAATCATCGAACAGGATATTGAACGTGTGGACCATCGTGATTCTGCCGCGGATATGAAGAAAATCGGTCGTTCAGCTGAACGCAGGGTACTGGCACGTGCCGTTAAATGGCATTTGGAGGACCGCGTGATTGTTCATGAAAATAAAACGGTAGTCTTTTAAAATGAAAATCCCCCCTTTGGGTTGCCAAGGGGGGTTTTTAGGATGGAATTTAGTGAGTGCTAGTACGTGTATTCCACCCTTACTGAGGCAGTGATGTTCAGTTCACCAGGCTGAATCGGGGTAGTCGCCATTTTTGAAAAGGTACTTGTTTGATAAAGCATTGGGGTTGCCGTTTCGGATAGCTCTTCAACCTTATTAGGGACTGGGTTCAATGAGATTCCCAGTGTTCGAGCCATGGAGAGTGCTTTTTCATATGCATTTTTTAAGGCGAGAGAAAGTGCCTGGTTATAGTATGCATCTGGATTTGATAAAGAGAAGCGGATGCTGGTGATTGAATTGGCGCCGCTTCTGACGGCCGTGTCGATTATGCTGCCTATTTTCTCGATGTCGGACGTTTGGGCTTGTATGATGTGCTGGACTTTATAGTTCTTGAACAATTCCTTTCCGTCAATATAATCATATTGTGGATCGATTCTGTAATCACTCGTTTTCAATTGCTCTTCGGGAATGCCTGCGGATTTAAGTGATGCGATGACATTTGCGATTGCTTGGGAATTGGCTTGCTGGGCCTTTTGCGGGTCCTTATCCTCTGTTATGACTCCAAGGGTGATCGTGGCTTGATCCGGAGCAGCAGATAGCGTCTCTGAGCCGGAAACTTTCAATATATGATCATCATTGCGGTAATAATCCCTTTCGGGGGCATTGTATTCTTGATTCATTTTGACACCAGCCTTTATAAGAGATAATCTCACCCCTATTGTACGAATTATGAACGGGAAACATGATTGAAATATCCCCATCGTCATTAATTCGTTCGAATGATCATAAAAAAACACTCGGCCAAGACCGAGTGCGCATTAATTATGAATGACTTGAACCCTGCCAACCTGCCCATCAGTCAACCTTACTTTAATTCCATGAGGGTGAGTGCTGGAGTTGGTTAAAATATCCTTTACAGTGCCGCTTGTCAGTTTTCCGGTGCGTTGATCTGCTTTAAGTACAATGTCCACAGAGGCACCTGGGGTAATATCTTTCCGGTTTTTACCGTTCATGTTCAATTCAATCCTTTTCAGAGTTATTTGCAACCATTCAATCATGCAGTAACTTCAGTATAAGGAAAACGGCGGGCCCAGTCGACTTTTAGATAAAATCACAATTGGCACTTAGCGAATTTTTTTCAATGGTTCGACAGCAGGGCCATTCAACACTTCACCAGCGATGGAGTAGCGGGAGCCATGACATGGGCAATCCCAAGTACGGTCGCCGCTATTCCAGGCAACTTCACACCCCATGTGTGTACATGTGGAATCAACGATATGAAGCTGGCCATCATGATCACGGTAACACCCAGCTTTGTCTCCATTCACCTTAACGATTGCTCCTTCATCAATTCCTAAGTCTTCCGGCGTTTTTTGAATGACGGCCAATTTGCCTTTAATCAGATGCTTCGCCACATCAGCATTATCTTGGACTATATTCTTCACGCCTTTTAAACGGGCAGGATCATACAATTCCGCATACCTGTTATCTATTTGCAAAATCCGGTCAGTTAAGATCTTGGCGGCAATCGATCCATTCGTCATTCCCCATTTCGCATAGCCGGTAGCTATCAGGACGTTTTGTTGGTTGGCTGTCACTGGACCGACGAAGGGGATATTATCCGGTGTCACGATATCCTGTGCCGACCAGCGGTAGGGAATGTCCTTCACATCGAAATACTGGGAACTGAAGTCCTTCAGTGCTTCATAATGCTCGATCGTCGAGATTCCCTGGCCTGTTTTATGGCCATCTCCGCCAACAAGTATAAGTTTTTCCCCATTGTCCAATTCCGTATAGCGAAGGGAGCGGCTAGGGCTGTCTGCACTGTAATACATCCCGCCTGGATACTCCTGTTCAGTCCTGATGCCAAGCACATAGGACCTACTTACATGAACACGGGCAAAGTATAAGCCCTTTTCATCATTGAAAGGGAAGTGGGAGGCCACGATAACCTGATTGCTTTTGATTGTATGTCCAGTATCGGTCAGAACGGTTGGTGGATCGCCGTCTTCAATTTTCATTGCCGTTGTACGTTCATAAATGGTGCCTCCTGCATCGAGAATTGTCGAAATGAGGGCCGTTAAATATTTTAATGGGTGAAACTGTGCTTGATCTTTCATTATCACAGCAGCTTTACAAGGAATGGAGAAAGGGATATTCTCCGCATAATCCCCGCGAATGCCGAGTTTTTGATAGGCTTTCAATTCATTTTGAATTTTGCTTTTATATTCCTCAGTATTTGCGTACACATAGGCATCCTGTGCAGTCAAATTACATTCTATGGAATGTTCTTCTACCAAGTCTTTGATAAGCTTCATTCCATCTGTATTGGCTTCATAATAAAGTTTGGCATTCTCTTCACCATGGTCAGTGATCAGTTGGTCGTAAATCAGGCCATGTTGGGCCGTGATTTTTGCTGTAGTGTGTCCTGTCGTTCCAGTAAGGATTTCGCCTGCTTCAATCAGTGTGACTTTAACACCTTGTTTAGCTAGTAGGTAAGCAGATGTGATTCCGGTAATTCCGCCGCCTACTATTAAGACATCAGTGGTTAAATCTGTATCTAATTTAGAAAAAGTAGGGAATGTCAACGCACTGCGCCAATAAGGTTCCGGAAATCGGGGAAGGTCTGTATTTTTTTCAGTCATTTGAATACCTCCATACAGTTCATTAGTGAATCGTCCATTTATTACCATACCCAAATCCGCTATTTATACGCTTATTTTTGTAAGAAGAAAGACTAAAAAAATACATTATTTGGTTTGTTTACAATTATGTATACATGTAAACAAAAATAGATGGTTTGTACACAAATATGTATATATGTTTACAAATACGTACACATGGCTATATATAAGGTGTATACATGTTTGTTCCTAATGTATACAAAAATGAATACAATTCGACAAATGAAAATAAAGCTACAGCTTATGAAGCATCGACTAATATAGAAATCTCTTCTATCGAGAGTGCTCCACCTAATTTTTTCTATGAAAAAGGGGGTGTTTTTAGATGAGTTCTAGAATCGCAGCAGTAGACGTAGGAAATGATGCAATTAAAACTATTTTTGGAAAGCTAGAGCCTAAAACTATATATACCAAATGTCATTGCAAAAGACATGAAGATCGGCGAGTCATAGGAATCGAAGAACTCGATGTAAAAAAACCTTGGAAGGGTTACATATTAGAGTCCATTCACCAGCCTTGCAAGACAATAATGCCATTTATCGTGTCGGAAATTTAGCGACAAAAAGTGATAACCCAACAGAACTAGATTTGGGGAGCAGTAAATCAGAGGAGGACCAAACATTAGTATTTGCGTATACATTAGCATCTTGTACATTCAATAGAATGGTTCTTCTATCAATCCTTTGATTGCTCCGTTCCTTCAGTGTTGGCCTCATATAGTATAGTCTGGTAGTATAGTCTGGCCTATTCCTCACTGTGATCAGTAATAAATTGGTCGTAAATCAAGCCGTGCCTGGACCGTGATTTTTGCGGTTGTGTGGCCTGTTGTTCCATTAAGGGTCTCATCTGCCTCAATGAATGTGGCTTTCACACCTTGCTTGGCTAATAGATAAGCTGAAGTGATACCCGTAATTCCGCCACCAACAATTAAGACATCAGTTGTTATATCAAAACGAAGGAAGGATAAAGTGCTGCGCCAATATGGCTACGGATATTGAGGAAGTTCTGTATTTTTTTGGTGATTTTAATATCTTCCTACGTTTCATTAGTGGTTTGTCCAATTTATTACCATGACCAAATTCTCCTTTTTTACGCTTTCTTTTATATGAAGAAGATTATTAAAAGTTAGTTTTTTTGTTTGTTTGCAATATCGTATACATGTAAACAAAAATAGCTGGTTTGTACACAAAAAAGTAAACACGTTTACAAATGAGTACACATGGCTATATATAACGTGTGTACATATTTGTTCCTAATGTGTACACAAATGAATACAATTCGACAAATAAAGCTACAACTTATGAAGCATTGACTAATATAGAAACCTTTTCTATGCTTAATAGAGTGCTCCACCTAAATTTTTTTATGAAAAAGGGGATGTTTTTAGATGAGTTCTAGAATCGCAGCAATAGACGTAGGAAATGATGCAATTAAAGCTATTTTTGGAAAGCTAGAGTCTGAACTATATATACCAAATGTCATTGCAAAAGACATTGAAGATCGTCCGGTCATAGGAATCGAAGAACTTGATGAAAAAAACCCATTGGAAGGGTTACATATTAGAGTCCATTCACCAGCATTGCAAGACAATAATGCCATTTATCGTGTCGGAAATTTAGCGACAAAAAGTGATAACCCAACAGAACTAGATTTGGGGAGCAGTAAATCAGAGGAAGACCAAACATTAGTCATGCTTTTTGCGGCTATTGCATTGGATGCTGCCAAGCAAGGGAATAATGATAAGTTCAAAAAAGTAAATAACGTTGTCGAAGCGAATTATACGCTGGGCACAGGTCTACCTCTTCGGGAAGTTAAGGAAGGGAAAGATGTTGGGTACCGTTCGAAGCTACTGGGATCCGTTCACCAAGTAGAATTTTTAATTACCCCTAAATACCAAGGTATTAAGGTTAATATCAAATTTGATGAAGTGAAAGTCTATCCAGAGGGCTTCGCCGCATACATTAATTTAGTCATGGACAATGATTTGAATATCATTAACCGTGAATTAATAGATAGAAGAATTCTCATTCAAGATATTGGCGGACTATCGACAGATATCGCGGTCATTAAAAACCGTAAAGTTGACGATGATAAGGCGCAAGGGTTCAATCTAGGAGTAGCTGAGGCTCTTGAATCTATTCGTGAAGAAATCAGAAAAAAACACGGTGTCGAGCTGGATAGCAGACGAGATGTCGTTGAAATCATCACGAAGAAAAACGATCGTAACCATATTATGGTTCGCGGAAGCCGGACAAGCGTCCATGATATCGTTGACCGGATTTTAGGAGAACTTGCCAAAAAGCAATATCGCCATCTGCGCAACGTATGGCAGAAAAACTCGCAAACGGAAATCTGCTATTTTGTTGGCGGAGGTTCGATTGTCTTGAAAGATTACCTGAAAACGCTCAATCAGAATTTTGATGGCTACAATATCGACTTTTTTGAAGATGAACGGGAAAGCGTTTGGATGATGGCCAACGCCTATTATAAATTGATTTCGGATTTTAATCGCCGGAATTCAAAGGAACAGCAGCAATCCCACCAAAAGAAGAAAGAACAAAGATCAGGTGCTGTTAAATAGGTGAGAGAATGAAAAAAACAGCTTCTTCTGAAATCAAAAGAGGACAAGCCATCACTTTTCGTATCCCTTCAGATGTATCAGATTATACGTTAAGGCAGCTGCAGAAATTGAAGGAAACGGAAAGAAGGAATTTTTCCAGTAAAATTGCCGAGTATGTTCTCGATGGAATCGGACAATCGACCCATCAGGAACGGGAAATGATTGCCCTGCCCATGCCGAACAAGCTTAGCAAATCTCAGCGTGACTGGCTCAAGCATTCCCACTCAGAAGCTATGCTTGGAACGATTATGTACCATCTTTTATCCGATCCTTTACGCGCAACAGCCTTGCTAGCCTCATTAGACAGCAATGTACTTAATGAGGAGATTTATTTGCAGGATGAGCCCGAAGAACAGGATAATGAAGTGGTGCAGGCAGAAATATCTAAGAAAGATTTGGATGACTTTGATTGGAGTTTGGAAAAAACCACACAACAAGTGGAGGAACCAGAACCTGAAGAGGAAAATCTTGATGATCTTCTTGGTGATTTTCTCGATCAAATGAACCAGTGAGTGAACATATAGGAGGATATCTGACTACAAGTTGGATATCCTCCTTTTTCTTTGCGGGGGTTATAAAGAATGACACATAGAAAAGAGTATATCGAGCTGCAGCCTTTTCCCGGCCAACATCGGGGAAAGGCTTTTTCTGTCGATGACGAGTCTCTCTTGTAATCGCCGGACACATTCCTCCTTAGAATAAAACACACATCAAACGGCCGTCACTTTTCAATAGTGAAGCTTTCCTCAAACACAATCCGGTTTATACCTTTTATGATCGATTGAAGTTTTTTTGTGAAAATTGTCGAATGAACTATACGTTTAAGCGACTGTTCCAAGATTAAAACATCTTATGTTGATTTTGAGAAACTCACATTTCAAATCCCTTGTAACATTAGATAGGCACCACTCTTTTCTAGGTCGACTAGGGTGTCGTGTCTGGTTTCTGCCCTGGAAAATGCAAAACAACTGTAGAAAAAATGAATAAAAGACATGGGAGTATTCAGATGAAACGATTATATGAAATGACAGGAATATTTACTGTGTTGATCGTGGCGCTCTTCTCCCTTCAGTCAACTGCCGCCGGGGCAAACGAGATCTGCAGTCCCACAACGGGTACCGCGATTCAGTTATTGGACAATAAAGGGGAGTTAAAACAAACGATGTCACTAGACGCAAACCATTCCGCGACATCGATCCGGACGATCCTTAATAATGCCATTACAAAGGTTTCAGCCTATCCGCAAGATGTATCGAATGGGAAAAGGGGAACGGTCCGTTTGTCAAAAGGCCAGTTTACGGCGAGTGCCTTTATTGTAATGAAAGAAGGGGTCATTTTAGAAGGGACGGTTGAGAACGAACGCCCCGTCACGACAGTGTGTACCCAGCCCTCCAGCAATTCTGTCACCATTAAAATCATGGTGAGCCATACTGGTGTCAAAAACCTGATACTAGAAGGAAAAAGAAGGACGGAAGACCCCAATACTGGGAAACCGAGAAATTATTTTGAAGCAAGGAACAGGGGCATTGAGGTCACTGCAATCGATCAATCCAAATCCACGGCGGATTTGGTGTCTGTCTATTCGGCTGTGAATGATTTGCACAGGCTTCAAAATATCCTGATCGAGGATGTTCAAATTTCCGGGTATGAGGGATATGGCATTTACTTAGAACATGTGAATGGAGTCATGATTAAAGGGTCTGATTCAAGAAAAAGAAACAAAATGGTCATAAAGGATATTGGATATGCAGGCATCGGCGGTTATTCCGCGAGTAACGTGACTGTAAGGCATGCGACAGTGAGAAACCTTGGGCCCGGGGAGACGGTGGGCAATACCAAACAAAGCTATGGCATCGCCTTTAGTCACCGGAAAGACAGTGCCGGAGATGAAATGACTCAATCAAAGTTCCAGCGAAGTGACACAATCGCAGTCGATGGGAATGTGGTGGCGAACAACCCTCGATGGGAAGGGATTGACACCCATTCAGGCCAAAATGTTTCCTTCACGAATAATGTCATCTTAAACACGCGTTTTCCAATCATTGTCGGCGGAATGGATTACAAAGGAGGAGCTATCTCAGCTTACCCACCAGGCAATATTACGATTGAGGGGAATAGAATCAATTCTTTTAATGATTATGCGTATTACGATATAGGTAAAAATGCAACAGTCAGCGAACGGGGCATTACAGTCAACGGAACGCAATACCATGATCTTACTGAAACAAAGATGGGCTTCCTGCAAAAGGTCGTGATTAAAGGCAATTATGTGAATGATGTCCGGGCTAATGTCGAGGAATGGGGAGGCATCAGTATTCATGTGACCAAAAATGCCCTTATTGAAAGCAATATCATTGAAAATGGCCTCAACAATGGGATCGCGATGCTTAGCTCCAACAAGTTTACCAAAATCAAAGGAAACATCATAAACCAAATTCATAAATCGGATGAAAAGTTTATTTCAGCGGGCATTGGCATCAGAGGGTCGCATAATAACGGCAGCCCTACAAATGACTATGCCATCACCTCTTTGAACATGAAAAGCAACGTCATTGAAGGGGATAACAGATTTACCGAAGTTGGGCATGAAATCCATGTACAAGACAAAACGGTTTATAACCGCCTGGATGACTGGATTGCCATCTCGGCATTCCTTGATTGGAACAAACCTAATGTGAAAAACATCATTGAAGATGGTGAAGCCCATCCGAATTATCAAGAGTAAGGGAGTGCTGTACAAGATGCTAGTGGGTTTCAAAGTTAAAACGCCCCATTCTAAAAAAGGGACATGCGCCACCTATATTAAGTGTTACATTTGTTTTCTGGGGTGAAGCAATAGGCAAGCATTACTCTGTAAGTCAAATTTGAATCACAGTGGTAAAAGAGGAAGTGAAAAAGTGAAGATTCTTTATTTGCATCAATATTTCAATACCGATAAAGGCAGTACCCGATCTTATGAAATAGCTAAATTTTTAGTTTCTAAAAATAATAAAGTCACCATCATCACCGGGAATTCCATAGATTCGCGAGAGGGAATAAAGATAATCTCAACCAAAACTAAATATAAACAAGAATATAGTTACCTGAAAAGATTATTATAGTTTATTCATTATATGTATAAAAGTTTTTTCATTGGGGTGAAGGAGAAGGAGGTAGACGTTGTTTATGCTTCCTCGACCCCTTTGACAATTGGATTGATAGGTATGCTTCTTGCTAAGGTGAAGCGCAGTGAATTTGTTTTTGAAGTAAGGGATTTATGGCCAGATATACCTATTGAGCTGGGAATCATCAGACATGAATGGTTAAAGGGAATTTTATTGAAGCTAGAAAGCATGATTTATTCTTCAGCTGATAAAATCATCGTGCTTTCGCCTGGAATGAAAGAAGATTTATTGAGAAAAGGAGTCAAACGGGAAAAAATTGCTACGGTTACTAACTTTGCGGATATAAACTATTTTTCTCGAATTCGTTCCGAAGATAAAGAAGAAGCATTGAATAAATTAGGTTTAAAAGCGAAGTTTATCTGTTTATATGCAGGCACATTAGGATTTATCAATAATATCGATTATATTTTACAGCTTGCCGAAAAGACGGATGACCCCGATATTGTCTATCTAATTGTAGGTGATGGAAAGGAAAAAGAACGCTTAATTCAAGTGAAAGAGAGCAAAAGATTAAACAACGTCATTTTCTTGGATCAGGTATCTAAAAAAGAAGCGTACTTATTAATGGCCATATCTCATATAGGTCTGTGTTTTGTACGTGATAATGAAATATTGGATAGGAATAGTCAAAATAAACTTTTTGATTTTTGGGCAGCCGGAAAACCAACATTAATAAACTATAAAGGCTGGCAGCATGAGGTCATGACAAAATATGATGCAGGTCACGGTTTTGAATATAGTGAAGAATCACAGATGATAGAGTATGTAAAAGCAATGAAAAATGACAAACGAATGTATCTGAAAATACAAGAAAATATAAAGCGTTTAACCCTGAATTATGAGAAAACCAAATTGATTTCAAAACTGGAGCAAACACTGTCGGAATTGGTTGTTAATGATCATTGAATATTCATGAACAATGGGTCATACAGAATTTGATATATTTGTCTGCATCTCACTTAAGGTCTATTGAAAGATCTAATTTTGGAAAAAGGATGGAGTTCCATGGAGACTATCGTAAATACAAAGCCAGTGATAACAGGTTGGGTAAAACGGGAATACCTTAAGAACATCGAGCGGATTTTGGATTCTGGCAGGTTAATTTTAGGTGAGTATACTCGGAAATTTGAAGAAAGCGTCAGACAATACAGTGATTCTAAGTATGCTGTCGCACTTTCCAGTGCAACGGCCGCCATTGAAATTATTTTAAAATATCTAGATGTTGAAGGAAAAGAAGTGATCATGCCAAGCAATACGTTCATTTCTCCAGTATATGCGGTGAAAAATGCGAAAGGAAGGGTCGTTCTTTGTGACATTAATTTAGAGGATTTCAATTTGGATTTAAATAGCCTGAAGAACGCCGTGACTCCTAAAACGAAAGTTGTCCTAATTACGTATATTGCCGGAAGGATTCCTGATAACATCTTTGAGATTAAAGAGTTTTGTGATGAGAATGATCTTTATCTAATCGAAGATGCTTCACATGCTTTTGGTGCCACTATAAATGGATATAAAGCAGGCACAATTGGATTTGCTGGGGTTTTTTCAATGTACCCCACTAAAATTGTTACAAGTGCAACAGGCGGTGTCATTACATCGGATGATATAGATTTAATCAAATACTGTGAGTTGTTAAGGCACCATGGGAATGAAAATGGTGCAGTCAATCAAGTATTATCCGGTGACATGCTTCTTAGTGAATTTAATGCATTGCTTGGTTATCTGCAAGTTCAGGAAGCTTATGGGATGATCCAGGTCAGGCAGGAAATCTTCAGTTTCTATCAAAAAAACTTGAATGAGATTTTTCATGAACACGGTCTTTACTTCCAAGCTTCATCTGACCACAATATATCTTCATTTTATAAAATAATCGTCATGTCTAAAAGCAAAGAGCAATGCGAAACATTTAAAAAGCATTTAAACGAGTGTCATATAAGCACCGGGCATTGTTATGGGGTCCCATTACATTTACAGCCCACATTGCTAGAGGAATATCCCCTTGCGTCTCTCCCGAATGCCGATAGATTTCGTGAATCTCATTTCACGTTGCCATGTCACTTGGATTTGTCAGATGAGGATCTGAAATACATTGTAGCGAAATGTAAACAGGCAGTGGAACATGGCGATTAAAAATAGGATTGGAGTGGTGGGGTCAGGTCCAATAAGCTGTGCCATGATTGATGCCATTAATGAAAGTTCAAATGGAGATGTGATGGGAATTTGGGGGAGAAGATTTCATTATGCCAAGGAGCTTGCAAAAGAAAAAGGAGTTTCTAAAGTTTATGGATCCCTGAATGAAGTGTTTGAAGATGATGAGCTGGATACTGTTTATATAGCCACTCCAAATGCTTCCCATTATGATCAAGCGATGGCAGCCATTGAGCATGGAAAGAACGTTATTGTGGAGAAAACGGCATTCATGACAGCCGATCAGGCCAACCGAGTTTTCGATGCTGCAGAAAAACAAAATGTTTTTGTGTTTGAGGCAGTTAGATCCATTTATGAACCCAACTTTCAAATTTTAAAGAAAGCTATTAAAAAGTTAGGGAAGATCCATGGGGCAACCCTAAAGTACCAAAACTATTCCAAGCAGTATTCGGCCTTATTAAAAGGGGAGAAAGCTCCACTTTTCGATGATAATCATGGTGGCGGGACATTAAGAACGATTGGAATTTATCCTATTTATGTGGCCATCCAATTATTTGGTGTTCCCGTTAAAAGTTATTATTTTAAACAATTGATCGTAAAAAACATTGATTTAGGCGGTACGTGCATCTTTGAATATGAAGATTTTAAAATAACGATGTTGATTTCAAAAATTAACTTAACGAATGATTCAATATCGGAAATTTACGGAGAGAACGGAACCTTGCGTTTTCACTCGTTATACGATATCCGCACAATAAGTTACCGCAGTATCATTAATGACATTGAAGAAACGATAAGTGAACCTATCAGTGATAACAGTTTGCTTTATGTAATCACTGAATTTTCAGAATGGATTTTAAAGAAAAATGTAACGGCCTATATGGAACAAAAGAATATTACGCTTAAAGCGATATCTATCATTGAACAAGCTTTAAATGGAGGAACATGATGAAAAAAATATTGCTAGTAACAGCACACCCGGATGATGCGGAAATTAGTATGGGCGGTACCGTTCGTAAGCTGTTGAACCAAGGACATTACATTATCAACATCATATTTTCCATCCCTTCGAATATCGAGGTCAGGAAACAAGAGGCAATGGAGTCATCAAAGAATTTCGGATATGAGGTACAGTTTTCTAAGTACTGTGAGGGTAATAACGTTGAGGATATCCCTCTCCATAAATTAATAAAAGAGCTCGACGATATCATCGAAAAGATGGAACCAGACGAAATCTACACACATTGGATGAATGATAGTCATCAAGATCACCAAAAGTTATCAAAGGTGGTAAGAAGCTGTTTCAGGAAAAAACAATTTACACTATATGAATTCGAACAAATCAACCAAAATAATAACATCGCTGCCAATCAATTTCACCCGAATATTTATAGTGATATTACAGAGTTCATGGAAGATAAAAAACGTATGATTACCGTGTTCCAATCACAGCTAACCGGGTATATGGGGCATTATTTAGTGAATGCGGAGCATATCGGCAGTTGGAGGGGTTCCCAAGTGAATTGTAAATACGCGGAGACATTCCTATTAATTTTTTCAAAAGAGGTTTTGTAGGTGGAAAAAAAGAAGATAGTCACAATTCACCAGCCGAATTTCCTGCCCTGGATTGGTTTGATTCATAAGGTTTTCCAATCGGACGTTTTTATATATTTGGCCGATGTGAAATACTCTTCAAGTAATTTTCAAAATAAAACATATATTCTAGGTGCTGATGGAAAAGAGTCAAGGCTAACTGTACCGCTTCAAAAAAAGCCTGAAATGTTACATGAAAAATTAATCAGTTATCATTCCCCGAATCAAAAATGGAAAAGGAATCATTTGAAGCAAATATCCGAAGTTTATAAAAAAACTCGGCACTTTCAAGATTTCTTCCCGTTGTTGGAAGAAGCATATCAAAAAGAACACGCTTTGTTAGTCGATTTAAATATTCATTTATTTGAATTGATTTTAAAATATTTAAATTATGAAGGAGAAACACACCTTTCCAATGATTTTAACACTTCCTTTGGAAAAACAGAGAGATTAGTCAGCTTAGTTAAGCAAACCAGAGGTACATGCTATTTAAGCGGGAAAAGCGGAAAGGATTATTTGGAAGAAGAATTGTTTCATAATGAAGGTATTGAAGTCGTTTATCAAAAGTTCATACATCCCGTGTATTATGTGAAAAATGAAAAAGAATGTGTAAAAAATTTATCGATTCTAGATTGGATCATGCACTATCCGGCGGATCAAATAAAAGAAACGTTAACGGAAGATAATGTAGGCAAATCAGAACAATGTAAATGAGTATATAAAATAGAGATGTGGCGTGTTTGAAAATATGAAAATAAAAAATGAATTTATGAATAAAATCCTTTTATTATTAACAGGGAATTCACTTGCACAGCTTATTCTATTCGCAAGTTCCCCCATACTGACAAGAATATATACACCAGAAGATTTTGGTGTGTTTTCAACCTATACGTCACTTTTGGCCATTCTCATGTCATTTGCATCTCTTTGTTTAGAAAAGGCGATTCCTTTAGAAAAAAACCATAGTAATACGGTTCACTTGATGTACATTAGCATGTTTACGATTGCCGTCGTTTGTATCCTGAATATAGGTTTAGGCTTCCTTAATCTATCATTATTTCGATTATACGGTATAGAAGCTTCGATAATGAATGACTTTTTGCTTTCAATTGGCCTGTTTTTTGCTGGAATCTATCAAGTGATGAGTTACTGGATGTTAAAAGAAGATAAGTTTAAAGGGTTAACTCACTCTAAACTGCTTCAATCGATTAGCAATGTAATAAGTCAGTTCTCACTTATTTCCATTAATCATCAAGGAATAGGTTTAATAGCGGGAGATATGATTGGACGGGGAATAACCCTTGTGTACATTTGGCGATATTTCTTAAAGCGAATGCATTGGCCAAAAGTGAACTATAGGAGAATCGGTTATTTGCTTAAAAAATATGAGAAATTCGCCAAATACTCCACATGGTCAACCCTCTTAAGTTCCTTATCTATGCAAATCATATTTTTGTTATTGATGCGTCTATACGGACCTGACGTGACAGGGCATTTTTCCATGGCTACAAAAACGATCGGTTTACCCATTAGTTTGTTGGGAGCGAGTATTTCGACAGTATTCTATGCCGAAGTGGCAAAAAGCATTTCAAATGAACCGGGAAGAGTTTTACATTTGTATAAGAGCATTATTACTAAAACGGCCATGTTAGGTGTGCCGATAATGGTAATTTTGGCATGGATGGCACCCGGTCTCTTCAGCTTTGTTTTTGGAGGAGAGTGGCGTGTTTCCGGTGAATATGTGACATTGATGTCTTTTATGTTTTTAAGTCAAGTGATTGTCATGCCAGTTTCCCAAATATTGTTTTTAATCAAAAAACAACGGACTCAGCTCTTATGGGATGTTTCAAGGCTGTTACTGTCTTCTATTGGAGTACTGGTCATATTCATTTCAGGGGGTTCAGCTGAAACAGCCATTTTATACTTTAGCATTTGTATGGGGGCCAGCTACTACTTTTTTGCTCTCCTTGGCTATAGGGCGATACATTCCATAGATCGAGAGGATAATCTAAAAAAATGAAGCTGATTCAACTGGGTCTGGTAGGATTATACGTCTGGTTACTGGATATATCCTACGTTTACTTTATTTCCCCTGAATATGCTTATATGGGGTATATATATCGGCAACATCCAAGTGCAGTCATGATAGTAATTTCCATGTTTTTTATTATATTGCCAGCCATATTCATAAAAAAGGAACTGGATAAGCCGTCGGAACTCGTTTTCTGGATTTTGTATTTTATTGTCTATATACCGGTAGTATGGGTTCCGAACTATTTATTTACGCTGCAGCCTGATTTTATATATACGAATGTTCTTTTGTTTTTTTGTTTACTTATCATTGGAAATGTAAATAGATTGCCAGCCATGAAGATTACACCTCCTAATGTTAATCTCGGTCTATTAAAAATCATTTTTGTTATAACATTATTGATTTTTTTTCTTTACATCTTCAAAGTTTCGGGCGGAATTAGTCTAAAGCCTCCTATAAATTCCGAGGATATCTATGATAAGCGAATGGCCTTTCGAACGAAACTAACCCCTCTTGCAGGCTATATTATACAGTGGCTTGCAAAAGTATGTAATCCATTAATCGTGACCATTGGCTTATGCAAAAAAAAATATACCTATGTGGTTATCGGACTAGGGCTGCAATACCTTTTGTACACCGTCAATGGCTTGAAGTCCACTCTTTTATCGACTGGATTATTAATCATTGTATTCATTGCTTTTCGGAAGAAGGGAAGGGATTTTTCCATCCTTTTTTGTATAAGTCTTTGTTCGCTGTTAGGCATCAGCGTTTTTCTTGATTTTATCCTTGATCAGGCATATTTTTCTAATTTATTTGCCAGAAGGATGATCATCACACCGGGCTTGCTGACAAGCTATTATGTAGACTTCTTTTCAACTCATCCAAAAGCCTTGCTATCGTATAATATTTTAGAAAAATTCATAGATCCTGTTTATGACAAGAGTCCGCCATACATTATCGGTACAGAGTACTTTGGCAGACCAGAAATGGCAGCCAATGCCAATATGTTCGCCGATGCTTTTGCTAATTTCGGTTATATTGGATTCTTGGTTTATACAGTGATCTTGGCAGCGATATTATGGTTTTATGATAGCTTGACGCAAAATGAAAAGTGGCAAGGTGTCGGCATAATCCTGTTTGTTGTACCTGCATGGTGCTTAGCGGATACTGCGCTTACCACAACGTTTGTGACAGGCGGGATGTTTTTTACTTTCGTTATCATGTATTTATTGTTAGGGTCAGATTTACAAAAGGGAGATAACAGATGAAGTTATTTTATAATATTAGTTCGGTGCACCCATGGAATGATACGAGGATTTATTTCCGGCAAGCCTTTTCTTTTGGAGAAACGGGAATGTACAAGGTGAAGCATATAGCGATTGAAAATAACTTGATCCCTGAAAACATCCCTGCCAATATCGAAGTTGAACTGTTGCCTAAGAAATCCAGGAAAGGGCGTATGTTGAATTGGACTGCCCTGTACCGGAAGATTAAGAAGGATAAACCTGATGTGATTCAGTTTCATGATCCGGAGCTGCTGATTTTAATGAGCTTCATAAGGAGAATTCCCCGTTATCATCCAGTCATTGTTTATGACATGCATGAAAATGTACCAAAGGTCCTTATGAGAAAAAAAATACCCGGAATTGCATTGAGTATATATCGTCATTTGGAGAAACGATTGCTAAGTGCATGCAGCGGGGTCGTGTTTGCAGAAATAACGTATAAAGAGGATTATCAGTTCTTAACTTGTCCAACAACAGATGTTTACAATTACCCGAAAATTCCCGAAATGAAGGAAAACAAAGGAAAAGAAGATGTTTTCACCTTTATCTACCTAGGAAGCATCTCTGATATACGTGGCGGGGAAACCATGCTGATTCTTGCAAAAAGATTAGTAGAATTAAAGAAAGTGTTTCATATGAAGATCATTGGAACGGGCAGTGAAGGCTACATCGAAAAATTGAAAACCTTCATCCTGGACAACAGCTTGGAAGATTATATCAGTCTAGAGGGTGTAATGGCCTTTGATAAAGCATTCGAATCCATCCAGAAAGCACATGCAGGCATGGCATTTTTAGTTCCTGATCCTAATTTCATGGGTGGTAAAACAACAAAGTGTTTTGAATATATGGCCGCTGGCATTCCATTTATGGTTTCTGATTTTCTTATTCAAGATGTAATGGATAAATGGAGCTGTGGAGTATCGGCCGATGTAGCAAACATGGATGATATGGTTCAAAAAGCGGTTTATTTACTGGAATCCCCTGAGGAAGCAGCAAACATGGGGGAACGAGGAAAAGCTGCATATAGACAAGAATATAATTGGGAGAATGAAAAGGAAAAACTACTATCTCTGTTTGATGAATTAAATTCATGCTCCTAGGAGGTTTGCTATGGGATTATTTAAATGGATAAATAAATTGGCATTTATTAGTAACTGGGGGAGATTGGGCGGAATCCACGGAATAATCGTCATGTTTGTTTACCGGATAGGCAATATAATTTACTATAAAGTGAACGTTCCAATCTTAAAACAAGTATTATGGATTTTGTACCGCATGATTGATTTGTTAATTATAAGACTCTTCATGAACTGTGAATTTCCTGCGCAATCTCAAATAGGAAAAAAATTGCACCTCCCACATGGAGCTAAAGGCATTATAATCAATCCGTTTACTAAAATAGGGGATCATGTTACAATATTGCATCAAGTAACGTTCGGGCAAAGTAAAGAAATCAGAAAAGCTCCTGAGGTTTGTGATTATGCATATATTGGAGTGGGCGCTAAAATATTGGGCGGCATCCGAATTGGCACGAATTCGAAAGTGGGGGCAAATGCAGTTGTTTTGACATCCGTTCCCGATAATTGCACGGCGGTTGGGGTGCCAAGTGTGATTAAAGGTAAGCAGAAAGAAAACGTTATAAAATAATTGCACGTAAACAAATAAAGGAGTGTTCAATTAGCCTAATTGAACACTCCTTTTTATTATCCCATGGTGCCCTTCATGAGATGATCAAGCCAGGAAAATCAGTTGATAAAGAAATAGGGCAGCAAACATGTACACGAACGGATGCACTTCACGGAATTTGCCTCTTGCCATTTTTAAAATGGGGTAGGCGATGAATCCGAGTGCTATCCCGTTGGCGATGCTTGATGTCAAAGGCATGGCGACAATGACCAAAAAGGCTGGGAATGATTCATCAAAGTGTGTCCAGTCAATTTCATTAATGCTCTTAATCATCATGCTTCCCACGATGATCAAGCTAGGTGCCGTGATTGCCGCTACATTTGAGACAGCTCCTATCAATGGACTGAAGAAGGCTGTTATCAAGAAAAGGATGGCCACTACCAAAGCGGTTAAACCTGTCTTGCCGCCCGCTCCTACACCAGCTGATGATTCAACCGAGGCAGCGGTCGGGCTTGTACCGAACATGGCACCGACAGTAGTGCCGACGGAATCTGCAAAGAAGGCACTGCCGGATTTTTCAAGCTTGTTCTCCTTCAGCAATCCAGCTTGGCGGACAATTCCTAATAAAGCACCGGTCGTATCGAATAGCATTACAAGCAAAATGGAGAAGACGACGCCATATAGCCCGTAGTTAATGACATCGGCGATAGATGTGATGGGATTGGCGACTATAATGCCTTCCGGTAATGAAGGGGTGGAAACCAGGCCGTTAATTTCCAATTGGCCTGTAAAGAAAGCGATTATGGCAGTCACGATCATTCCGATGAATATCGCTCCCTGCACATTGCGAACGATCAGTACGATCGTTATGACCAAACCAACCAATGTAAGCGCCACGCTGGGATCCCTGAAGCTTCCAAGGGTAACCAGGTTGGATTCATGCTGTGTGACGACACCTGACAAACGCAGTCCGATGAAGGTGATGAAAAGCCCGATTCCGGCACTGATAGCATGTTTCAAGTTATTTGGTATGGCCTCGATCAATTTTGAACGGAAAGAGGTTAGGGATAAAAGGATAAAGATGATGCCCGTAACAAAGACTGCAGAGAAAGCAACTGTATATGAGATATCATGGGTTCCCAATACCGAGTATGCAAAATAAGCATTCAATCCCATTGCCGGTGCTATGACAATTGGGTAATTGGCTAAAAGGGCCATGCATAGGGTACCGACTATTATTGCGATTATGGTTGCTGTGAATGCCTGGTCGAATGGAACACCGGCATCAGAAAGGATCATGGGGTTTACAACGATGATATAAGCCAGTGTTAAAAAGGTTGTAAGCCCCGCAAGTACTTCCGTCTTAATATTTGAATTCCGTTCTTTTAATTTAAACATGCGGTCACTCCTTTTTTCTATACAAAAAATCCTTGCAAAAATCTACAAGGAGGAGATGCTTACCCTTTTTCAAGTAAGTAGCTCGATGATAATAAATCTTATAAATTATATTAGAAAAATAACTAAAGTACAATAGCATGAAAAATTTTAAGGTACAGGTTTTCTCGAAAATAGATAATGATATACTAACAAATAGCTTAGACTAAGGATAATGACATGAAGTGAACGAAGCTGTTACCATTAAAGTGGATTTATCAGTCAATTAAATGAAGAAATTCAGAAAGTAGGCCCATACATGACAGAATTCATCGACCTTGGCGTCAGCCCGGCGATTAATAAAATATTAAAGCAAATAGGAATATCCGCCCCTACCCCGATTCAGGAGAAATCGATACCAGATATCCTTGCTGGAAGGGATGTCATCGCGAAGGCGCAGACGGGAACGGGGAAGACTTTGGCATTTTTGCTGCCAATCTTGGAAAAGGTCGATCCCGCCGCATCCCACATACAATCATTGATCGTCACGCCAACCAGGGAATTGGCTTTGCAAATAACTGCTGAATTGAAAAAATTCGCTGATGAAATCGAGGGACTTCAAGTGCTTGCAGTTTATGGCGGACAGGATGTCGAGCAGCAAATGAAAAAGCTGACAAGAAACATCTCCGTGGTGGTCGCCACGCCAGGAAGGTTATTAGATCATTTACGAAGAGGCACCATTGATCTCTCACAAACTCAAACACTTGTGCTTGATGAAGCTGATCAAATGCTTCATATTGGGTTTTTACCAGAAGTGGAAGAGATCATGGGACAGCTTCCAGATGAGCGCCAAACGCTGCTCTTTTCAGCAACGATGCCTGAACAGGTGCATCAATTGGCAAAACGCTACATGACTAAACCATTAACTGCCGCTGTGAAGGCAGAGCAAGTAACGGTCGAGAAAATCAGGCAGCTTGTCATCGAGACGACCGATCGTGCCAAACAATCTTCATTAATCAACATGATCAAAGAAGAACAGCCATACCTTGCGATCATATTTTGCCGTACAAAACGGCGTGTTTCGGTTTTGAATGATGCCCTGAAGGCAGCTGGATTCAATTCTGAAGAGCTTCATGGTGACCTTTCACAGGCAAAGCGGGAACGTGTGATGAAAAACTTCAGAGACGCAAAGCTTCAATATTTAGTGGCAACGGACGTTGCTGCACGAGGGCTTGATGTAGAAGGCGTGACCCATGTGTTTAATTATGATGTTCCCGAGGATGCAGAAAGTTACATCCACCGAATTGGCCGGACGGGCAGAGCGGGTGAGAACGGCTTGGCTGTAACCTTCATAGCAACGAAGGATCTTCAGCTTTTAAGCGATATTGAAAAAGGGATATCCATGAAAATCGAAAGAAGGACGATTGAAGGAGTGAAAATGTTCCAACCCGATGAGGTGAGGCAAAAAAGGAAGCGTCATGATGACTCTTCCGATGAGGGTACCCGCCGCCCGCGTTCGGGAGGGGGAAGGAAACATCGGGAACGGATAGATACGAGAGGACCGAATCGGGGCAGTCACCGTTCTGTAAATCAAGCGGACAATCGTGAAGCCGAGAGGGAGAAACCACGTGGAGGCCGGATGGAAAACAGCCGCGGGCCTATACGTGAGGATTCACGGGGAGTTCGTTCGGAAAACGGCCGCGGACCTATACGTGAGGATTCACGGGGAGGCCGTTCGGAAAACAGCCGTGGACCAAGGCGAGAGAATCCGCGGAGTGGCCGCTCGGAAGACAGCCGTGGACAAAAGCGTGACAATCCACGAGGAGGTCAAAGAGACAGCCGTAGATCAACTAGTACACAAGGGGCGAGTAATCGCAGAGGTGGATCTGGCAGCAGCCCCAATAGAGGGAGAAACCGGTAAAAGGGGGAGACGGGAGTGAACAAGCCTTGGTTGGCAGAATATCCAGTTTCTCTGGATCTGGCAGGGAAATTGATCATGCTGCAGTTTCCGGAAATTGAGTTGAAAGAGATCAAGCAACTTGGGGAGGGTTTCGATAACACGGTCATACAAATCAATGGGCAATTTGTATTCCGTTTTCCCCGCCGCCCTATTGCAGTTACGTTGATTCAAGTGGAAAATCAGCTTTTGCCTTCCATTGCAGGCACTTTTCCGCTTGCTATCCCTGAACCAATCTTTTTTGGGAAACCAAGCACTTTGTATCCTTATCCTTTTACCGGTTATAAAATGGTGAAGGGACACTTGCCTGTAGAAGGAACAAAAGCAAATAAGGTCGAATCGGCAAAAAGATTTGCCCGCTTTTTGAAGGTTCTTCACAGTTTCCCTGTCGAAAGGGCTATGCGTTTGGGTGTGCAGCCTGATGGGATGATGAGGCTTGATGTACCCTATCGAAAGAAATCACTTATGGAAAATGTCTCGAATCTAATAAACCTAGGATACTTTGAACATGCGCATGCAGTTAAGGATTTTGTAGAAACCTTAGGTGAATTGGACGTTCAGCATCCGATTTCACTCGTTCACGGAGACATTCATATCCGGAATGTTTTACTTGATGACGAAGGCGTTCTCGCAGGTGTTATTGATTGGGGAGATGTTCATATCGGGAATCCAGCCATTGATTTCTCCTTTTTATACAGTTATTTCCCAAAAGAGGTGCGCAGGGTTTTTTTTGAAATCTATGGTGAAATCGAAAAGGAAACAGAGAGCCTAGCCCGGTTCAGAGCCATATATATGCTTGTTACATTACTCGTTTATGGCATAGATCGCCACGATGAAGAGCTGATTGCCATTACGAGTACCGGTTTGGAATTTGCTATAGAAGAATAATTGTCATGCTCTTTTGATGTTTAGGAGGTACATATGAAGGCAAGTTATTATCAAACAATCACATTAATGGCGAACATATTGGATCAAGCTAATATTCCCTACCAATATTCAGGTCGATCTGCTCTTTTCGTACAAGGAGTGGATATCGATGATTATAAGAAAATCGACATGGATGTACAATGGGATGTCTTTAATGAGGCTTTGGATCTTTTTTCCGAATACGCGCCAACAAAGCCTGAAAGAAGTCCTGAGACTGCATTCTTTCTAATGGATGTCGAGGGGATTTCTGTCACTGTTCGCTGCCGGTTTAACACGACCATTAAAACGGACCCTTATCGTTTATCCATAAAGATGGGGGATATGGAGGTTTGGTGCAGGTCGTTATACAGTTATTTATACGAAGAAGAAATGAGAAAGTTCAGTGCCGAGATTCATGCTTACTTATCAGCAGAGCAGAAGGGGTTCACAGCGGAAAATGAACAGGCGTGGAACCAGAATAATTATTTAGCGCTTGTCAATCGTTATGGAGATCCCGTTGAATTGGCATCAAAAATCAAACAGAACCCAAAATGGAGACTGCACCCTTTTTATAAATATATGGGGGAAATATCCGGCAAAAAAATCACTCATTTGATGGGATCGAACGGTGTCAAAGCAGTTGCCCTTGCCATGTTGGGAGCTGAAGTGAAAGTTGTTGATTTTTCCCAGGAAAATGCAATGTTTGCAAATGAGCTGGCAAGTGGTGCCAATGCCTCCATCGAGTATATCGTTTCGGATGTCCTTTCACTATCATCCGAGCATGTATCAGGGAATCAGGATTTGGTTTTAATGGAGCTCGGTGTGCTTCACTACTTAATAGATCTGCAGCCGTTATTTGAAAAAATTAAAATGATGCTGAAACCTGGAGGCCGATTCGTACTGCATGAATTTCACCCGATTTCAACAAAGCTCATTACTTCAAATGGTAAAAAACACAAAGTCACAGGCAACTATTTCGCTCCGGCAATCGAAAACAATGAGGTTGCTTTTTCGAAGCATATGCCGGATGAGGAAAAAGGGAGCCTTTCAAGAGTTGTACAGCGTAAATGGACAATCGGGGAACTTATAACGTCAATAGGTCAATCAGGGCTGGTTATTAAAGTACTCGAGGAAGAACCGAATCATAAAATCCATGATATTGGGCTTCCAAAAACATATACCTTGGTGGCGGAACGTGTTTAAGCTGCATGATGAGGAAATGAAAGCTGACTGAAGGAGCCCTTTCAGTCAGCTTTTTATTTATTCCATAATAAAGGGGATGCCGCGTTCCGCGACATCCCCGAAAAAATTAATTTTGTGCCGACCATTCCTCTACATCCCATACCTTGGTTACCCAATCTTCATAGAAATCAGGTTCATGGCATACAAGGACAATCGTTCCTTTATACTCTTTCAATGCACGTTTCAGTTCTTCTTTTGCAACGACATCCAAATGGTTCGTCGGTTCATCGAATAACAGCCAATTGCTTTCGGTAAGCATGAGTTTACATAGGCGCACTTTAGCTTGTTCTCCACCGCTTAGATGGCTCATCGGACGTGTAATGTGCTCATTTTTCAAACCGACACGGGCAAGAATCGCACGTACCTGCGGTTGGTCCAGATGCGGAAATGCATTCCATACTTCATCGATCGGCGTCGTATCGCCTGCTTTCACTTCTTGTTCAAAATACGAAGAAAAAAGGAAATCGCCAAGTGATCTTTTACCGCCTAGAGGATCGATTTTACCCAAAATCGTTTTTAATAGAGTGGATTTACCAACTCCGTTACAGCCGACCACGGCAATTTTTTCTCCCCGCTCGATGGTCATGGACAACTTCGGAAGCAATGGGCGGTCATATCCGATTTCCAGATCTTCACCTTCAAAGACATAACGGCTGCTCGCACGTGACTCTTTAAAGTCAAAGGTAGGTTTCATTGCAGTTTCCGGACGATCGATGCGTTCCATGCGATTCAATTGCTTTTGACGGCTCTTTGCCCGTCCGGTCGTTGAATAGCGTGCTTTATTCTTTGCAATGAAATCTTCTTGCTTTTTAATGAATTCGCGCTGTTTTTCATAGGCATTAATATGTTGGTTTTTATTCAATTCAGCCAGCTCAAGGAATTTTTCATAAGTTGCCGTGTAACGGGTCAATTTAGAAAATTCAAGATGGAAGATGACGTCGACGACGCCGTTCATGAACTCGGTATCATGCGAAATTAATAAGAATGCATTAGGATATTCCTTTAAGTAGCTGCTCAGCCAGCGGATATGCTCCACATCCAAGTAGTTCGTCGGTTCATCAAGGAGCAGTACTTCAGGCTGTTCCAAAAGTAGCTTGGCTAGTAAAACCTTTGTCCGTTGTCCGCCGCTTAGGGCAGAGACATCACGGTCCAAACCGATTGCATCCAACCCTAAACCGCGTGCCGCTTCTTCAATTTTAATATCCAGATTGTAAAAACCGCCGGCTTCCAGCTTGTCCTGGATTTCACCCATTTGTTCCAAGAGTTCTTCAAGTTCCTCCGGAGTGGCAGTACCCATTTTCTCTGTAACTTCATTCAGTGCTTTTTCCTGCTCGAATAAAGGTAGGTATGCATCCCGTAAGACGTCGCGAATCGATTTACCCTTTGAAAGTATCGTATGTTGATCAAGATAGCCATATTCGACACCAGGTGTCCATTCGACCCGGCCATCATCATGGATAAGTTGCCCTGTAATGATATTCATCATCGTTGATTTCCCGACACCATTTGCCCCGACCAGACCAACATGTTCGCCGGCCATCAGGCGGAACGAGACATCCTTGAATAAGGTACGGTCGCCAAAGCTGTGTGCTAATTTATCTATAGAAAGTAAGCTCATTTTATATTGAACCTCCCAATTAATTTGAAAAAATCCCTACGTTTCATCATACTAAAATCTGCACGGGAATGCTATCTAATCTATTAATTTACATATATGTGGGTACAGGGAGCCCCTCGAAGGGTAATCCTTAATGTGAACCAATGGATCCAATGCCATGCCGTGCATTATCGCCCTGTCTTAAATTATATGAGATAATAGAGGAACCAGTTTAAAAGCGAAAGGATGTTATTATGAGTAAAACAGTCGTACTGGCCGAGAAACCTTCGGTCGGCAGAGATATAGCAAAAGTACTGAATTGCGGGAAAAAGGGTAATGGCTTTTTTGAAGGCGATCAGTATATCGTCACTTGGGCACTAGGTCATTTGGTCACCCATGCAGATCCGGAATCTTATGATGAAAAATATAAAACTTGGCGCCTTGAGGACCTGCCCATGCTGCCGCCTGCTTTGAAATTGGTCGTGATCAAGCAATCAGGCAAACAATTTCAATCGGTTAAAACACAATTAAATCGCAATGATGTCAAGGATGTCATCATTGCAACGGATGCAGGCCGTGAAGGGGAACTTGTTGCACGCTGGATTCTCGAAAAAGCGAATGTGAAGAAGCCGGTCAAACGGCTTTGGATTTCCTCTGTAACGGATAAAGCGATCAAAGATGGATTCAAAAATCTGAAGGATGGCAAGGAGTATGAAAACCTATTTGCCTCTGCTGTAGCAAGGGCGGAAGCGGACTGGATCGTTGGGATGAACGCGACACGTGCCCTAACAACGAAGCATAATGCCCAGTTATCCTGCGGGAGGGTCCAAACGCCGACACTTGCGATGATTGCAAAAAAAGAAGAAGAAATAAAACAGTTCCAGCCTAATAAATTTTATGGCGTTTCGGCAATTGCAGAATCCAATTTGCGCCTGATCTGGCAAGATGCCCAATCAAAAGATATCCGCACATTCGATAAAACCAAGGCAGAAGAGGTTCTTGCAGCCGTTAAGGGGAAAAGTGCAGAAGTGGTTGAAGTGAACAAGGCACATAAGAAAAGTTTTGCCCCTTCATTATATGATCTAACAGAACTTCAACGGGACGCCAATAAGAAATTCGGCTATTCGGCGAAAGAGACGTTATCGATCATGCAGCGCTTATATGAAAGCCATAAGGTCTTGACTTATCCAAGGACGGATTCACGCTTTTTATCAACGGATTTGGTTGATACGCTAAAAGAAAGATTACAGGCTGTAAGCATTAAACCATATGCCCAGTATGCATCTAGGATTCTGCGCAGCCCGATTAAAACCAATAAATCGTTCGTGGACGATAGCAAGGTTTCTGATCACCATGCAATCATCCCCACTGAGCAAACGCCGCTGCCGGGAAAACTGAGCGACAAAGAATTGAAAATCTATGATTTGGTCGTTAAAAGGTTCCTTGCTGTATTGATGCCTCCTTTTGAATATGAACAAACGACCATCACCGCAAAAATGGGGCAGGAAACGTTCATGGCAAAAGGGAAGGTCGTCCTGAAATCAGGATGGAAGGAAGTCTATGATCACCAATTCGATGAGGAAGAAGCTAAGGATGGCCTTGCTGAGCAACTTCTTCCGAATGTTCAAAAAGGTGACAGTTTAACCATTTCGACTGTGAAACAAACAGAGGGTGAAACGAAACCGCCGGAACCATTCAATGAAGGGTCGCTTCTTTCGGCGATGGAGAATCCTGCACGTTTCATGGCAGGGGAAAGCAAAGAGCTCATCAAGACTCTTGGTGAAACTGGCGGGATTGGAACTGTGGCAACGCGGGCTGACGTTATTGAAAAATTGTTCAATAGCTTCCTGATCGAGAAGAGAGGAAAGGGCCTTCATGTTACCTCGAAAGGAAAACAACTTCTTCAATTGGCACCTGAAGACTTGCGATCTCCAGCTTTGACAGCCCAATGGGAGCAAAAGTTAACTGCGATAGCAAAAGGGAAGCTTCCAAAACAGGCCTTCATCGGCGATATGCGCGCTTATGCCAAAAATATCGTTTTTGAAATCAAAAATAGTGACCAAAAATTCAAGCATGATAACGTGTCAGGAACGAAATGCCCTGATTGCGGCAAGCTGATGCTAGAAGTGAATAGTAAAAAGGGTAAAATGCTCGTCTGCCAAGATCGTGAATGCGGCCACAAAAAAAGTGTTTCACGTGTAACAAATGCCAGATGCCCACAATGTCACAAAAAGATGGAAATGCGCGGTCAAGGAGAAGCACAGACATTCACCTGTAAATGCGGTTTTCACGAAAAGCTTTCTTCTTACAATAAACGAAGAGGGCAAAATAAAAATCAAAAAGTATCCAAAAATGAAGTATCCAATTATATGAAAAAGCAAAATAAAGAAGAGCCGATCAATACTGCATTCGCGGATGCCTTGGCAAAACTGAAATTCGATAAATAAAGGAAAGAGTCCTTCACTTTTAGTTCCAAGGTGAAGGGCTCTTTTTTATGGAGTTAATTGCATGGAGCAGGTATGGGGAAATTTCCTTGTCGGCAGGCCCGTCTTTCCAGACAACAAGGTTGCAGCTTTATGAACGCAAAATTGGTATAAAAGAAAAAGACGGCAGAAAGGGATGGAGCGCTCGCTCCATCCCTTTCCATATATCCTGCATCTGTTAAATTTCATTCAGTACGGTGCCATGTAATTCATATTCAAGTGTTTTGTCAGTGTGTGTGTGTTTATCCGAATCTACTCGTATGAGCGTACTGAATGGCTTCTGATCACCCGGACTGAAAATTGCTTCATCATTCTCTGGATTCCATAGGCTGTAAATACTCATGATCGTATCCTCCTCCTTTGGATGAGAAGACTAGTAATTCCCATATTTGATTATCATCCATCTCTTCAATTGACTCTAACGCTGATCACCGGGACTAAACACCGCTGCGTCATTCTCTTTGTTCCATTGGCTTCTGATTGTACTCATCATGCACTATCATCTCCTTTGGTGAGAATGTCTTACAGTATTCATATACCCGGATGGGACAGGATAAAACATATATTTTTAAAAAAACATGATTATGTTTCTGAATAACAAGTTGTAACATGCCGAGTTTGCGTCTGCTTCCAAATATCCATAATGCCCCATGGTGGACTGACGTTTTTTCATAAAGTAAAGTTCTGCTGTAGGCTTCGTGCCCAGGCAACGACATTTTCTGTAAGGGGCCTTGGTTGAAAAGTTGGAAAAAAATCCGTACTTGTGAAAATTAAAGAACCTTTTCTACTATGTTGACAAATCATTATTGTAAAGTGATATAATTTTAAATTGTATGCATGACAAAAGGTAGGAGATAGAATCAAATGAATCAAAAATTAATTAATACTGAGAGTAAGTTCAGACCCGAAATCGAAGGGTTACGTGTTGTTGCCGCACTGCTGGTGGCGGTTTATCATATATGGCTTAATCGTGTTTCTGGCGGGGTTGATGTCTTCTTTGTAATTTCAGGTTTTCTTATTACTACTTCAATTGTTTCCACAATTAATCGAACAGGGGAATTTCGTTTTCTTCCATATGTCACCAAATTAATGAAAAGATTACTTCCTTCTGTATTTTTTATTCTTGCAATTGTTCTGGTTTTAAGTTGGTTTTTATTACCTAAATCAATTTTAGATAAAACTATACATGAAGTATTTGCCTCCATGTTTTTCTATCAAAACTGGCAACTTGCTTTTTCGAGCACGGATTATTTAGATTCCAGTCAAATGAAAACACCTGTTGAACACTTTTGGGCTTTGTCTATACAGGGACAATTTTATATAATTTGGTTTTTATTATTCACTTTGATTTTATTTTTAATAAAAAAATATAAATTAACTAAAGTTAAAACATTAATTAATACGATTTTAGGAATATTATTTGTTTCTTCTTTTATATATTCCATATATTTAACCTCTGTCAATCAGCCATGGGCTTATTTCATAACGATGACACGTGTGTGGGAATTTGCTTTAGGCAGTTTGCTCTGTATCAATTTATCATCAATTAAGGTAAATAAATATATAGCAACAGTGATAGGGTGGCTTGGATTAATCGGTTTAATTTTAACGGGAATAGTTTTCAATGTATCTGAAATGTTTCCGGGTTATATTGCCTTATGGCCAATGACCTGCGCATTATTCATTGTTTTGTCTGGTACACGCGATACAAAATATGGTGTCAAACGCTTTTTAGGTTCACCTGTAATGGTGAAGCTAGGTGGAATCGCTTTTGGTATCTACTTGTGGCATTGGGTATTATTGGAGTTCTATCGTTATAATGTCCAAGAAACTCCAGGATTCATCGTCGGAACTCTTATTATCATTTCATCAATTGCCCTTTCTTTTTTAATGACTCGATATATAGAAGAACCAATCCGAAGCTCAAAGGACAACAAATTCTCATTCAAGAGACTCGGGATAATGGGCAGTGTGAATGTACTCTTGATTGCATCGCTTTTAATTGGAGTATATATAGATAAAAATAGGCTGGAAAATAATATAAACGATAAAAATTATCCAGGAGCGTTAGCGGTAAAAAACCCTGATGATATACCTGATCAGGAACCAATTCCATCATATTCTGAAGTCTTTGATGATTTACCACAATCGCATTTGGACGGCAGTAACCAAGGGTTGAAGGAAAGTGACTTGAAAATTGGGGAATATGGCGAAACTGAAAATTACGATGCTACAATTGCCCTGATCGGCAGTTCCCATTCAGAGCATTGGTTAGGTGCCATATTAAAAGCTACAAAAGATGATAATTATCGTGTATTGAATATGACCCGTTCAGGTACACGTTTTTCAACAGGTTATACGGATGATGATTTGAAAGGTATCTGGGTCAATAATGTTCTCGATTATCTAAAGGATGCAGATGTAGATCTTGTCATTTCTCACGCCACAGCTTCTGATACGCCCAATAATAAAATACAACAACAGATGGTTGATCAGCTGCAGTATGTTAAAGATGAATATGGTATTGAAGTGTTAGCGGTTCGTGATGATCCAAGATATAGTTTTAATGTACTGGAATCATTAGAAACACATGGAATAGAAGAAACAACAAAAAAAATGAATTCAGTAGATAATCAGAAAGACGAAAGCTTTTGGAGACAATTTGAAAAAGAGAATAAATCATTGCATAAAATTGACTTAACAGATTACTTTAAAGTGAACGGTGAATTTCAGCCCATTATTGGTAATGTTATAATTTACCGGGACAATAGACATTTAACGAATACTTATTCTGAAAGTTTCGGACCTATTTTTGATGAAAAAATCAACGAGATAGGCTTAGATAGAAAGTAAGTATAGCTAAAGGGAGTTTTGTTTGGGTCTATTGGTTATCTTTATATGAAAAATCTGAGTTCTGTGTTTTACAGGGCTCGGATTTTTTTTTTATGAACTTGTCTAACCGCCCCATAAATCACAGAAAAAACCCTGTTACTACGCGGAAGAACCGCATTGTAACAGGGTTTTTAGTTAGCGTCCCAGATAGGAATCGAACCTACGACCTACAGCTTAGGAGGCTGTCGCTCTATCCTGCTGAGCTACTGGGACATATAAAAAAGTCGACGACTTATTTATTATATTTCTTATAGGCAAACTTTTCAAGCTAATAGCACATACTTATTAAAAAAAATCCTCATAAATGCTTAACAGGTCACTAAGCTCTCATCTTTCCCTTTTTTTCATTTAATGGAATACTTTATTAATCACTAGTTTTCTGGTACTATTTTACTATAAAAAAATTAGGAGAATGATAGTGGGGAAATATAGAGTATTAAGGATGGTTGCATTGCTGGGGATTTTGATTTTACCTGCATGCTCACAAGAGATTTTAGAAGGTATAGGCACAAAGACAGCTGCACCGATTGCGGAAGATGACATCGAAGTGGTCGAAGCGGCGGATAATGGGGCAGGGCAGGAATTGGAGGGCCAGATCGATACGGGAGACTGGATAACGGCCGAGCCCGCCGTCCAGCTTCCAATCTTGATGTATCACAGCATTTCTGAAGGTAATCGCCTTCGGGTTCCAAGTGAGGAATTCCGGTCACAGATGGCTTGGCTTCGGGAGAATGGCTACTATACATTATCTCCTGAAGAGGCATTCCTCGTTTTAACCGAGAATCGGATGCCAAGTGAGAAGTGTGTCTGGCTTACTTTTGATGATGGCTATACAGATAACTTCACGGAGGCTTTCCCGATATTAAAAGAAAATGATATGAAAGCAACTGTCTTCATGATCGGGAAGTCCATTGATAAAGGTCATCACCTGACTGAAAATCAAATGATGGAGATGAGCAGGAATGGGATTTCGATCGAAAGCCATACTATCAACCATTTGGAGCTGAACCGCATGACGGCAGAGCAGCAAGAGGCTGAAATGGTCCAGTCTAAGAAGCTATTCGACCGTATTCTCGACCAGGACACGACAGTGCTTTCCTATCCGGTTGGCCGGTATAACGAAGAGACTCTCAGGCTGTCAGATGAAGCCGGATACAAGATGGCAGTCACTACCGAACCTGGGGGAGCTTCAAGGGAACAAGGGATGCATGCCCTGCATCGAGTTCGGATTTCACCCGGTTTATCAGTCGATGGGTTTGCGTCATTGATTGAAAATGCTTCAAATCATTGAGCGTGGAAGGGTCATTTCGAACCTGTTCAGAAAAATCATATAATAATCGATTCTTACATGGTGTATAATGAAGGCAATGAAAATTATATACATATGAACGATTTGGTGTCGTAATGACTTAAAAGGGAAGCTGGTGAAATGCCAGCGCGGTCCCGCCACTGTATATGGGAGCTGACGGCTGTGTACCACTGTATGAAATATGGGAAGGTGCCGTCGACGATGACCATGAGCCAGGAGACCTGCCAAAACTCGTACACCTGTAACCTACGCGGATGGGAAGGTGTGTGGCAGACCCTAAGAAGTCCGTAGTGATATTGTTGCCATACAAGCACCTTCCGTTTAACGGGAGGTGCTTTTTGTTTTGGGGGCATCTTCCGGGATTATTGGGTGAAAGAAATTAAATAAAAAGATTGTGGGGAATGAAAATGAAGAAAATTTTTGGTCTGATATTGTTGATGTTGCTTACTGCAGGCATGATGGTCGGCTGCGGTGGAGCTACTGATGAAGGAAAAGAAAAGCAGCAAACGAAACATGCTCAACACGAAGCTTTCCCGATTACGATTAAAGATGCAACTGGGGAAAAAGTAACGATAGAAGAAAAACCGAAGAAAATCGTTTCGTTAATACCAAGTAATACGGAAGTGGTCTTTGCACTTGGTTTGGGTAAAAAGGTCATTGGTGTTTCCGATAATGATAATTACCCGGAAGAAACGAAAGAAATTGAAAAAGTTGGTGGAATGGAAATGAACACGGAGCTGATTGTCTCCATGAAGCCTGACCTTGTTCTTGCCCATGCATCAAGTGCCCATAATTCGAATGAGGGTTTACAGCAGCTTAAGGATGCTGGAATAGATGTCCTCGTAGTCAATGATGCACAAAGCTTTGACCAAGTCTATGAGTCTATTGAAATGATTGGACAGGCAACGGGTGAACATGACAAGGCAAACGAAATCGTTGCGGATATGAAAACGAAGCTTAAGGATATCGAGGAAAAAGCCAAATCCGTAAAGGAAGAGGATAGGAAGACCGTTTTAGTGGAAGTTTCGCCTTCACCGGAAATATACACACCGGGAAAAAATACTTTCATGAATGAGATGCTTACTATTATTTCAGCGGATAATGCTGCTGCTGACTTGGACGGTTGGGCAAAGATTGATGAAGAGTCGATGATTGCTGCAAATCCTGATGTCATCATTACAACTTATGGTTATTATACGAAAGATTCAGCAAATGAAGTGAAGGGCCGAAAAGGATGGCAAGACGTAAATGCTGTTAAGAATGGCCAAGTCTTTGATGTCCATTCTGACTTGGTGACCCGTTCCGGTCCACGCTTGATAGAGGGAGTAGAGGAACTTGCCAAATCAGTCTATCCGAACCAATTTAACAACTAAATGGACGTTTGCCTATTTGATTGCGTTTTTAATTTTGTTATTCGCAATGACGGTAGGCATTTCCTTTGGTTCGGTGTCAGTACCGATTCCCGTACTTTTACAAATAATCGGCAAGGAGATCTTTCATTTGCCGATTTCCGCTGATCCGGATGTGATGCTGACGAATATCGTGATGAACATCCGCTTGCCGCGTGTGTTGCTTGCGGGGTTGGTCGGGGCATCGCTGGCGATTGCGGGTGCGGCATTTCAGGGGCTGCTCCGGAACCCGCTCGCTGATCCTTACACATTAGGTATTTCATCAGGAGCATCGGTCGGCGCCGTATTGACAATATTCTTGAATATATCACTGCCGTTCATCGGTTTATACACTCTTCCGGCATTGAGCATTTTATGCTCAGTGCTCACGATGCTCTGCGTATTGACTTTTGCAAAAAAAATGGATCGATCGATGAAAGTGGAAACGATCATTTTAACGGGAATCATTTTCAGCTCGTTTTTAAGTGCCTTCATTTCATTGATGATTGCGCTGACGGGTGATGAATTAAGACAAATCATCGGCTGGCTGATGGGAAGCGTTTCAATGCGCGGATGGAATTATATTGCAATCATTTTGCCGTTTTTTATCATTGGTTCGTTGATCTTGATCATGAATACAAGCGAATTGAATGCGATGACTTTCGGGGAAGACCGGGCAAAACACTTAGGTGTGAATGTTAAGCGGCGGAAAATGTGGATCTTGATAGCCGGTTCGACATTGACAGGGGCAGCGGTAGCCGTTTCAGGGGCGATTGGCTTTGTAGGATTGGTCATTCCTCATTTTGTCCGAAAGATATGGGGACCTGATCATAAACATTTGCTTCCGCTGTCATTGCTGATAGGAAGCGGATTTTTAATTTTGGCAGACTTTGTAGCACGGACGGTCATTGCCCCATCGGAACTGCCGATCGGGGTTATCACCTCACTTATCGGGGCACCTGCATTTGCGCTGATTTTATTAAAGAGACGGAGAGAAGGGTAAAAACGAATGCTTGAAGTTAAAGGGTTAACAGGTGGATATGACAACAAAGCTGTTTTGGACTCTGTCTCTTTTGATGTACATAAAGGAGAATTATTCGGGATTCTTGGGCCTAATGGCAGCGGAAAAACGACGCTCTTAGGTATGCTTAGCGGGGTGCTCGATTATAAGGGCGGAAGCGTACGGATAAGAGGTAGGGATTTGAAGGATTATTCGTCCAAACAACTTGCACAGGTCATTGCTGTGCTCCCTCAACATTCCTCATTAGCTTTCTCCTATACAGTAAAAGAGACGGTCTCGCTTGGGCGATATGCCCATCAATCAGGTTGGTTCCATAGTTGGTCCGCAGATGATGAAGCGATTGTCCAACGGGTTATGGAACAAACGGGCGTAGCCGATTTTCCAGATCTGCATTTTGAACGATTATCAGGAGGGGAGAGGCAGCGGGTCCTGCTGGCACAGGCACTTGCCCAAGAACCCGAAATCCTTTTTTTGGATGAACCTACGAATCACTTGGATCTTTCCTATCAAAAAGACCTTCTTGATTTAATGAGGAAAATGGCAAAAGAGCAGAACTTGACCGTTATTTCAATTTTCCATGACCTGAATTTGGCTGGGTTATATTGTGATCGGCTGATGTTGCTTGAGAAAGGGAAAATTCAGGTTGTTGATGTGCCGAATGAAGTGCTTCAACAGGAACGGATTCAGGGTGTATATCATACGACGATCGAAAAACATCCACATCCCGCCCTTCCGAAACCGCAGATGTTCATCGTTCCGGAAAAGCATGGCCATGATACTATTCCATTGGAAATTGATGAATCCTATCTGACAGTCGGACCTGAGATGATTCAATTGGATTCGCCGATCCCGCTTAGAACGATGTCTTCCGGAGTGACTGGTTCGGGGACGGGCTGGCATAAATATTTTGTGAATAGGCACGTACATCATGGCTATGACTGCGAGGATCATCATGTTGAAATGGCCGAGTATTTAAAGGCTCATGGTTTTGAACCTCAGGAGACGGTAGGGATGATGACAGCTGTCTTTCTCGATACGGTTGCTTTCAAGCTTTTAAGAGCTGAAGATTTCTCTGTTTTCATTATCGTGACGGCTGGTGTAGGAAATGCCATCGACGCTTCCTTAGCTGACCGGCACTCTTGGAGTTCCGCTCCGGGAACGATAAATACATGGATATTCGTAAATGGTCATTTGGCAGAAGAGGCTTTCATCCACAGCATAGTTACTGCTACCGAGGCAAAAGTAAAAGCCCTTCATGATTTGCATGTACTGGATAAGCTGACAAATACATGTGCAACAGGAACGTCGACTGACAGCATTTTAATTGCGGCTGCGCAAAGAGGGGCAAAGCTTCAATATGCAGGCACCATTACTCCGTTAGGGAAGCTGATCAGTCGCGGTGTATATGATTGTACAGTGGAAGCATTAAAGAATAATCGGAAACGGATTGAGGATTTATGATCTATCATCATCTTTTTGCGGTTACGCTGGCATTTTTCCTTGATCTATTAATCGGTGATCCGCCAAATTGGCCGCATCCAGTCAAATGGATAGGAACGATGATAAGCAAGCTGGATCTGGCATTCAATAAAGGGGCATATAAGAAACGGAATGGACTCTTCATGTTGATCATCGTCTTATCGGCGGTGTTATTGATTACGGGTCTTACCGTCTATTTGGCTTATCTAATCCATCCGCTTGCAGGTATCCTTTGGGAAGCTGCTGTCATTTCTACTACGATAGCTCAGAAGGGCTTGAAGCAAGCTGGGATGGATGTTTGCCTTCCGCTTAATGAACGCGATTTTCCTGAAGCGAGACTAAAGCTTTCCTATATCGTGGGCCGTGATACGGCTGATCTTGATGAATCCGAAGTCGTCAGGGGCACCGTGGAAACTGTAGCGGAAAATACCAGCGATGGGATTACAGCCCCGATGTTTTGGGCAGCTATTGGCGGTGCGCCGCTCGCTATGGTGTATAGGGCGATTAATACATGCGATTCCATGGTAGGGTACAAAAATGATAAATATGGGCAATTCGGCTGGGCTTCAGCCAAGCTCGATGATATCGTGAATTGGATTCCCAGCCGCCTCACCGGTTTCCTGATGTTACTGAGCTCAAAGTCCCGCTATCATGGATTTGGTGCTAGATGGAAGATATTATTCAATGACGCAAAAAAACATCCAAGCCCGAATAGCGGGTGGTGTGAAGCAGGCGTTGCTGCGATTTTGGGAATACAGCTTGGAGGCCGTAATATGTACAAAGGAATTGTTTCCGACCGTGCGAGGATGGGAGTTCCGCTTGTTCGATTGGAAGCAAAACATATACCAAAAACGATTACCATCATGCATCGGTCATCTTTTCTATTTCTGCTGATGCTATGGCTAGGGGGGCTTATTCTTGACATTACCTTCTCATGGCTCTAATCCTCATTATCTTTATGAAGCGCTGAAAATCGAGATGCCTGAAGGGGTTCTCGACTTCAGTGCTAACATCAACCCATTGGGTCCGCCTTTACGCATAAAGGAACAGTGGGCTGGATTTTTCGAAGGAATCCTTCAATACCCAGATCCGCATGCCATTGAACTGACAAAATCCATTGCAAAAAAAGAAGCTCTTCCTGAGCAATCCGTTTTGGTGGGGAACGGTGGTGCTGAAATAATCATGCTGGTAGCCAACGGATTAGCCAATCAAAGGGTGCTGATCATTCAGCCGGCATTTGCGGAATATGCTGAAGCTTGTTTGGCAGCAGGATGTAAGGTCGATTTTCACCAGCTTGATGCTCCTGAGTGGCAATTGGACTTGGAGCGATTGATTCCCCGATTACCCGAATATGATGCAATTTTCTTATGTACGCCTAATAATCCGACGGGTGTTTCATTTAATCGGGATGCAGTCAGGGAATTGATCATGGAATGCCAAAAAGCGGATTGCCTGGTTGTATTGGATGAGGCTTTTTATGATTTTACGGAAGATGCCTTTAGTTATGCTTCTTTAATCAATGCATTTCCACATTTACTCATTCTAAGATCAATGACTAAAATCTTTGCAATCCCGGGTTTAAGACTAGGCTACTTGCTTGCGGCGCCTGACATCATAAAACGCGTAAGAAACTATAAGCCGCATTGGAGCGTCAACCACGTGGCGCTTGAAGTGGGGAAAATCTGTCTTGCGGAAGAAGCCTATATGAGAAAAACAAGAGACTATATTGCATGGCAAAAGCAAAAACTATTCCGGTTTTATGAGGAGCAAGGGTTGAATGTCTCTGCTAGCACAGTCAATTTTTATTTGGTGAAGGATGAATCTCTATCCCTTTTCCCCTTTTTGCTGAAAAAAGGAATCGTACCGCGCCATACCAATAATTTTCCGGGTTTGGACGGAGTGTGGCTTCGGTTTGCAGTGAAGAGTGAACATGATAACGAAGCACTGATGGAGGGGGTAAGACAGTGGAGAAAGCAAGGCTCTGTTTTATAACCGGGGGTGTCCGTTCAGGAAAAAGCAGCTTCGCAGAAAGAAAAGCCTTGGAGTATGCACTCCAGATGGATGGGAACTTGCATTACCTCGCCTGTGGCCGAGTCAGTGACGCTGAGATGGGTGAACGCATCCTTAGGCACCGGAAAGATAGGGAAAGCAGCCCGATTGCGTGGAAGACCTCCGAATACGCAACGGATATTACAAGAATAGGGGCGGATATTGATCAGGATTCCATAATTCTGCTCGATTGTCTGACAACCCTGCTTGATAACGAGCTATTCGGCCCTGGCATTCCGCTTGAAGAAGAATTCTTAAATAGCGTTTTTTCAAAAATAATAACCGGAATCAATGAGATTAGAAAACAATCCAATTGTTTAATAGTCGTGAGCAATGAATTGGTGCAGGAGCCGATTTTCCAGGATGATTTCCTCCATTTATACGGAAAAACACTGGGCCTGCTTCATCAAACGATCGTCGGGCAGGCCGATGAAGCCTATCTTGTCGAAGCGGGAATTCCATTGCGGAAGAAAGGGGGCATGCAGGAATGAGCGGAGTGGTCGGATTTTTAATTAACCTGCAGTTCTTTACGGTCTTTCCAATAAAGAAGCAGCTTCCGATGGAGAAGAAATATATTCACCGTGCCATTCAAACCTTTCCATTAGTAGGTCTTTTGCTAGGCTTGATATTGGGCGGTGTTTTGTATGCACTAGTGGAATGGACCCCATTGTCATCGCTTGCGATTGCCTTTTTCCTCTGGTTTTTGACGATGGCATTAACGGGTGGTTTGCATCTTGATGGCTGGATCGATGCAAGTGATGCTTTTTTTTCCTATCAGGATAAAGAGCGGCGTTTGGAAATCATGAAGGATTCCAGGACAGGTGCCTTCGGTGTCATCTCCGTCATAGTCCTATTGGCCGCCCGGTTTCTATTTATCTATGAAATTGTCGAAAGGATAAATGAATGGACATACTTCTTGATCATAGCCCTTCCGCTCTTAAGTAAATGTGTGATGGGTTATTTACTCATCCGGATGCCGCTGGCTAAAAAAGAGGGGCTCGGCGCTTTTTTTCAAAGTGCAGTAACGAAAAGCAGTTTGCCCATTTATTGGCTATATCTCCTTGTAAGTCTGGCGATTGCCTGGACAATCGATTTTAAGCTTGTCACCTTATTTTTCATCATGTGCCTGGCTGCAATGATTTTCCTGGTTTATATAAAACGTAAAGTCATCAGTTGGTTCGGTGGGATAACGGGGGATGTGCTGGGGGCGTCCATGGAAGGGGTTGAGCTTTGGTTATGGTTGATATTGTGGCTATTACACTACTTCGCCATGGGCTGACAGTAGCAAATGAGCGAAGGGCCTATTTAGGCTGGACGGATTCTCCATTAAGTACCGAAGGAGAAAAGGAAATATTGGACTTAAGGGGTTCTTACCCACAGTATGAAAAAATTCACAGCAGCGATTTGCCCCGCTGTGTGGAAACTGCACGACTTCTGTTTCCAGATGCAGTTCCGATCAAAAACCCTTCGTTCCGTGAGATGAACTTCGGCTATTGGGAAGGACGGACGTATCATGAGTTGAAGGCAGATGGAGATTATCTTAATTGGCTGGAACGTCCCATGGAGGCACTGGTGCCTGGGGGTGAAAGTTATCCGGCATTTTCCGAGCGTGTTAATAAGGGCTGGAACGAATTGATTGCCTGTAAGGAGAGCCGGTTTGCCATATTGACGCATGGAGGGGTAATCCGTGATTTATTGGTTCGCTATGCCCCGCAGGAGAAGTCTTTTTTTGATTGGAGGATTTCCCATGGCAGGGGATATGAGCTGATATGGGAAGACCGGAACAGCTTAAGGAGGGGAGAACGCTGCACTTTGTTACAGGAGGCGCCTATAATGGCAAAACTAAATGGGTAAAGCAATTGTATGGTTTGGAAAATGATGTCCTTTGGCTATCCGGTTATCGAAAAGAAGAGCCGGAAATGATTGATTTTCAAGGCAAGACTGTTGTATTGCAAGGGTTGGATGCATGGATTCAACAAGATGCAGAAAAGATGGATTCTAATTCGATTCGAAAAAAGTGGAAGGAAATCATGGCTGATTGGCGAATATGGGAGAAAGAAAGAGATGACCGTAACTGCATTGTGATCGGTTCAGATATCACCAAAGGCATAGTGCCGATGGAAGCAAGAGATCGCAGATGGCGCGATGCCTGCGGATGGGTCTTTCAAGATGTAGCATCCATATCAAGGCGCGTTGATATCATCTGGTATGGAATTGACCAGCGAATAAAGTAGAGGAGGTAATTGGGATGAAAATTTATACACGTACAGGGGATAAGGGCCAAACAAGCGTAATCGGAGGTCGGCTTGACAAGGATGACATCCGTGTCGAGTCTTATGGTACGGTTGATGAAGTTAATAGCTATATCGGTCTAGCGGTGACAGAATTGGATCCAGCGATATTTAAGGATATACTGGCCGACCTAGAGAAAATCCAGCATGAGTTGTTTGACTGCGGCGGTGATTTGGCAACCGTTTCCGAGAAGGCCCCACAAAAGCTGACGGATGAGGCCATTACCTATTTGGAAGAACGGATAGATGCCTTCATACTTGAAGCGCCGGAATTGGAAAAGTTTATCCTGCCTGGTGGCTCAAAAGCGGCTGCAACCATTCATATTGCCCGAACCGTTACAAGAAGGGCAGAACGATTGGTCGTTTCATTGATCAAGTCGGGTGCGGCTGTTTCACCATTATCACTTCAATATTTAAATCGTTTGTCGGATTACTTCTTTGCTGTTGCACGTGTGATCAATTTCCGTGTTGGTGTGAAAGATGTGGAATATATCCGCAGCGCAAATGTGTTCCGTGGAGGGAAAAGAAAGGAAAAAGAGTAAACATGGACGTAAGAAAAATTAGTGCAACCGCTATATTCATTGCCTTATCGGCAGTAGGGGCAATGATTAAAATCCCTTCACCGATAGGGAGCATCGCTTTGGATAGTTTTCCGGCCCTTTTGGCTGCTGTCATACTTGGCCCGGTATCGGGTGCTATAGTAGCTGGGCTTGGTCATATCATTTCAGCGTTCATCGGCGGCATGCCGCTTGGGCCATTCCACTTTTTGATCATGGTCGAAATGGCAGTCCTGGTATGGATGTTTGGCATTTTATATATACACGGAAAAAAAGTAGGCGCATTTTTCCTCTTCTTTATCGGTAATGCCTTCGTTTTAGCCCTGCCTTTCGCATTTCTGATCAGCCCTGGTTTTTACACGTTATTGGTTCCGGGATTAACGGCAGCGACTGCGGTAAATGTAGTATTGGCTGCCCTTTTACTGCCACGCTTGGAGCCTGTTTTGAAAAAGATGCTTTTTAAAGATGGATTCGTAGAATGAGTGATTCGTTGATTTTGCCATTTTCAGAATCAGATTCATTGATTGTTTCTAGTGATAATAGCGGCGGTATCGGGCTGAAGGAAAAGGACCTTGTCCATGTCCCTTATGAGGTCGTTGGCTATTATTCCTTTCGGGTTGCCGTCATGGAGTGTTTGGGAGTTGGCGGAAGACCCGTATCAGTCGTTCTAAATAATTTCTGCGGTGATGAAGCCTGGGGGGACTTGACCAGGGGTGTCAAAAAGGGGCTGGGTGAATTGGGAATGGAGGACCTTCCGATTACTGGCAGCACAGAAAGTAATATGCCGCTTCTTCAATCAGCACTTGGTCTTATGGTGATTGGTAAGCGAGTGAACGAACGTGTTAAAAAGCAGCATCCTTCACGGAAAATCGCTTTGATCGGCAGGCCGCTCGTTGGAGAAGAAGTAATGGAACAGCAAGATTGGGTCGCGCCATTATCTTTATATAAAATCCTATGTGAAATGGAAGACGTTCAGGCACTTCCGGTCGGCTCAAAAGGGATAGCATATGAATGGAAGCACCTGGATCAAAGTGGTGAAGGTGTTTCTGTGCATATAAGTGATAAAGTCGATATCGAAAAATCATCAGGACCATCCACCTGCTTCCTCATTGCCTATCCTGAACATCTGGAGAAAGAAATCAAGCACATATCCGGTCCTCTTTTCAATGGAGAATGATGTTCTCATGACTGAATCAGGCATCGAGTTTAGTTCTCAATGAACGGGTTCGATGCTTTTTTCATTAAGATCTACTTTTATTGATTGTTAGCCATAACAATGGTTTGCTCTTGATCGTTATCATAGCCAAGGCGAAATGGTCCCCATTTATTGCGTTACTTCTCGCTTCCATCATTTTGGATTATCGCAGGTATGGATATTCCGGATGTTGCAGATGCTGTTCAGATAGGGATAGGTAATACTCTTCGTTAGTTGGCACTCATTTTCGGTTTAGGTAACATGCTTGGAAAGATGATGGCAATGCCGGTCTTTTTATTGTTGATCGAGGCTTTTGGTGCTTTGTTTGCAGAAGATTCATATGAATTGATTGGAATGCCTTCATTGGAAAGGCAATCATCGCCTCCATGATTTCTGTGGCATTAGGATGCGCTAGAGGGTTTAATAAAGAAGAACTAATCCAATTCATGACCGCCTGCCTCGTCCCAACTGCGTCCATCATCTTGGTTATCGGGGCGTGCAGTGCATTTTAAATTGTATTGATCACGAGCGGGATGGATGAAGCCGTTGCAGTTTATGATCCATGTCGCTAAAGATTTAATTTGACAGGCGCACAAAGGTTAAAGTCTTGTACGGTTATGGAAACGATTATATCAGTCGTTTCACTTATCCTAATCTTACTATTGAATTCAATTGTTTAAGAGAAAGGAGCATGTTGTAAATATGGGGCATTCAGGTTATATGATGGGGATAGATATTGGTACGACGAGTACGAAGGTTGTTCTTTTTTCAAAAGGGGGGGAGGTTGTCCAATCTTGTTCGAGGGGATATCCTCTACACAGTCCAACCCCTTCCGTGGCGGAACAAGATCCCGAAGAAATTTATAAAGCGGTCATCATTGCTATAGGCGAGGTTATGATTGCAAGCGGGATAGAAAAGCAAGAACTGGGCTTGATATCGTTCAGTTCGGCGATGCATAGCTTGATCGCCATGGGTAAAGACGGCAGACCGCTGACAAATAGCATTACATGGGCTGATAATCGAAGTGTTGCCTATGCGAAGAAACTGAAGGCTTCGGAACAGGGGATGCAATTGTATCACAGGACCGGAACACCCATTCACCCGATGTCCCCAATCACGAAAATAATGTGGTTAAAAAATGAGCATCCCGGGATTTTTAACGAAACGGACAAATTTATAGGAATTAAAGAATACATCATCTATAAATTCTTCAATGAGTATGTGATGGATTATTCACTCGCTTCTGCAACGGGCATGTTCAACATGAATGACCTGAAGTGGGATGAAGAGGCACTCACCATTGCTGGAATTGGGGCTGAAAAGCTGCCGATGCTTGTCCCTACAACGCATATCCTCTCAGGCATAAGTGAGGAATTAGCTGCAAAAATGAATATTCAGGCTGGTACCCCGTTTGTGATTGGCGCGAGTGATGGTGTGCTTGCCAACTTAGGGCAAAACGCAATCAAGCCAGGCGTTCTGGCAGTGACAATCGGAACGAGCGGTGCGGTAAGGACCGTCAGTGACCGACCGCTTACCGATCCGAAAGGCAGGACATTCTGCTATGCCCTTACTGAGAATCATTGGGTAATCGGCGGACCGGTCAACAATGGGGGAATCACCTTCCGATGGGCACGCGATCAATTGGGCCGTGTGGAAATCGAAAAAGCGAAGGCTTCAGGACAGGACTCCTATGAGATTCTGACGGATATGGCTTCCAATATTGCACCTGGTTCTGATGGGTTGATATTCCATCCGTATATGGCAGGGGAACGGGCACCATTATGGAGTGCCGATGCAAGGGGCTCCTTCTTCGGACTGGCGCTTCATCACACTCGTGACCATATGGTCCGGGCAGTGCTGGAGGGTGTGATGTATAACTTGTACAGTGTCCTTCTTGCTGTTAAGGAATTGACGGGTGCCCCCGAGAAGATCCATGCAAGCGGCGGATTTGTCCGCTCAAAGCTCTGGCGCCAAATTATGGCTGACATATTCAATCAAAACGTGACAATTCCTGAAAGCTTCGAGAGTTCAAGCTTAGGTGCAGCCGTTCTTGGATTATATGCTTTAGGCGAAATCCAAAGCCTTGATGAGGTTGAAGGTATGGTTGGTGAAACAAATGAACTTATCCCGATCGAAGAGAACGTTAAAGTATATGAAGAATTAATGTCTATTTATTTATCCGTGAGCAGGCAATTGGAAGGCGACTACAAGAGAATCGCTGATTTCCAAAGACGTCATTTAGAATGATCTTTAGTGAAAGCACAGATGCATCAGGCACTGTGCTTTTCTTTTTGCCTGGTAATTAAAATGGTAAGATGGAAGAAAACGATAAGGGGAATTTCCAATGGGAGCCAGTAAAACGAATGCAATGCGAATTCTTGATAACAAACGTATAGAGTATGGCATGATGAGTTATGATGCCCGCGACGGAAAAATCGATGGGATCACTGTTGCGGACAAAATTGGAAAAGCGCCAGAAACCGTTTTTAAAACGCTTGTTACCCATAACGGACCGCAGCAGCTTTACGTATTTGTCATTCCTGTAGCCACCGAACTGGACTTGAAAAAAGCAGCGAAGGCCGCAGGTGCAAAAAAAATTGAAATGCTTGCGGTTAAAGATCTGCAAAAATACACAGGGTACATTCGGGGAGGCTGTTCCCCGATCGGAATGAAAAAGCAATACCCGACCTTTATTGACGAAAGTGCAGCAAACCTGCCTGAAATCATCGTAAGCGGAGGAAAGATCGGTACACAGATCGTGTTAAAACCGTCAGAATTCCTGGAGGTCACACAAGCGGAATCTGCTGCCCTAATAAAATAGACTGTTAACCTGTAGGCATTCACCTATTAGTTCATTTCTGCATACGCTGTCTTGAAGATCACATCTGTATTGTGAGGGAGAGTGTGAAAGTGACAGGAAAAGAGATGCATTATTTCGCAGGAGGCAATACGGCTAAAGGTTTTTATAGTTTATATGATTCCAATTTGGCAGGTCTGGAAAGATTGTTCATTTTAAAAGGCGGACCTGGTTCCGGTAAATCGACCATTATGAAAAAAATCGGCCAAGAATGGCTGGATAAAGACTATGACATCGAGTATTTACATTGTTCGTCCGATAATGATTCCATTGATGGAGTGATCATTCCTGCTTTGAAAATCGGACTCGTGGATGGGACCGCGCCGCATGTGATTGAGCCGAAGGCACCTGGGGCCATTGAGGAATATGTCAATCTAGGGGCTGCGTGGAATTCCCAGCAGCTGGCTTCTGAAAGAGCGGCCATCATAAGATTGACGAATGCGAGAAGCAAGAGTTTCGAGAAGGCATATGCCCTATTTGCTGAAGCATTGAAGATACATGATGAATGGGAAGACATTTATAAAGCAAATATTGATTTCGCTAAATTGAATGGGTTGACCAATAAATTGATAGAAGGCTTTTATAGAGATATAACTCTTAATAAGAAGTCGGATGTTCGTCACCGATTCTTAGGGGCAGCTACACCAAAGGGTGCAGTTGATTTCATCCCCAATATTACTGAGGGAATACAAAAACGGTACTTTTTAAAGGGACGTCCAGGTTCCGGTAAATCAACGATGCTGAAGAAGATTGCAAAGGCTGCGGAGCAAAGGGGCTTTGATGTGGAAGTATATCATTGCGGATTCGATCCTCATAGCTTGGACATGGTAATCGTCCGGGAGGTAGGGATCGCCATTTTTGACAGCACATCACCGCATGAATATTTCCCGAGTTGTGAAGGTGATGAAATCATAGATATATATAAAACAGCTATCCTGCCTGGAACAGATGAAATTTATGCCGATCAGATAAAGGATGTTTCCACCAGGTACCGGACAAAAATGAATGAAGCGACAGCAAATCTGGCTAAGGCGAAAGAGCTGCATGACGAACTTGAAAAGATTTATGTAAAAGCAATGGACTTTACAGCCATCGATGACATTCAAAGAGACATCCAAGAACAGATCATTGAACGGGCACAAGATGTCGATAGCCAAACGATTCTGCATTAAGAAAACAAACTGCACCTATTTTAATTAGGTGCAGTTTATTTATATACATAAGACGATTTTTTAACGACGGAAGTCACACAAGAATAGATACGGGTTTGTTAAACGTGTTTATCCACGTCCTTTCGGTTAAAATAGGGATTATATTGAAAAAAAGGAGCCGGTTGAATTGATAAAGACGATTGCGATTGATATGGACGGAACATTGTTAAACAAAATGCAAAAGGTCAGTGAGGAAAATAAACACGCTATCCAGAGGGCGCAAAGTGAGGGAGTGGAAGTGATCATTGCTACTGGAAGATCTTATGTGGAAGCAAGGTTCGCTTTAGATGAAGCAGGCATCGTATGCCCTGTCATTTGTGTAAATGGTGCTGCGCTCTTCACGGAGGATGGAAATATTGCCGCTTCCAATCCAATGTCAGCTGCCACTGCTAAAATGGTCGCTGGATTCCTCGAAGAACAAGGGATTTATTTCGAAATATATACGAGTCAGGGAATTTATTCTAAAGACTATGAAAACGCAATATCTGTTTTGGTTGATGTATTCGTTACAGCCAATCCGGACATTGACCCTGAGAATATGCGGAAATATGCGGAGGAGCGTTTACAGCTTGGACAGGTAACTTCCATTTCCGATTATTCCGAGTTATTCAGCCGTTCGAATGAGGAATATTATAAAATTCTCAGCTTCTCAAAGGATTTAAATTTATTAAATGAAATTGCTTCGAAATTGGAAGGACAGGGAGTTACAGTCACTTCATCGGGACGTGAAAATGTGGAAATCATGAGTGAAACAGCTCAAAAAGGTACGGCACTTGAAACATATGTGAATGGAAAATCCGGATCGATGCAGGAAACGATGGCTATTGGGGATAATTATAATGATGTATCCATGTTTGAACGGGTAGGTTTGTCTGTCGCAATGGGAAATGCCCCGCTCGAAATAAAAAAACTGTGTGATGAAGTAACAGGCAAGAATGATGAATCCGGTGTAGCGGAGGCCATTTTAAAGGTACTTAAACAGTCAGCCTATTAAACTCATGAATCGAAGGGAGAAAGACTTTTGAAAAAATTGCTCTTATTTTTCCTTATGGCTGCATTGATTTTAACTGGTTGTAACATGAATGATGATGACACTGAAACCGAGCCGAATCCTGACAAGGAAGTGACGGGCACTTTAGGCGAAGATTCGGATGTGCTGGTAACGAACTTGCATGACCCATGGTCGATTCAGAAGAATGGGGACACAATGTATGTTTCGGAGCGGACAGGAACTATCGTTGAATGGGACAAGGGTAAGATGACACGGCAAAAGGTCAACCTAAAAAAGACATTGTCGTCAAAAGCGGAAGCTGGGTTGCTTGGATTTTTATTAGCTCCCGATTTCTCTAAGAGCGGTAAAGCTTTCGCTTATTATACGTATGAAGAAGGCGGGAATCCCATCAATCGAATCGTCATTTTAGAAAAAAATGATGATGAGTGGCAGGAGATGGAAACCTTAATCGACGGAATACCAAGCGGGGACTTCCACCATGGCGGCAGGATCAAAATTGGTCCGGATGATAAGCTATATGCAACGACAGGTGATGCAAGAAGGGCTGAGATCGCACAGGACACAGATTCTTTAGGCGGGAAAATTCTGCGCATGAACCTGGATGGTACCATTCCGAACGATAATCCTTTCGCGAATTCATACGTCTATTCATACGGTCACCGCAATCCACAAGGCCTTGCTTGGGATGAAGCAGGACAGTTGTATGAAAGTGAGCATGGAGATTCGGCTCACGATGAATTAAATAAAATTGATCCGGGTAAGAACTATGGCTGGCCTGAGATACAGGGCGATGAGCAAAAAGCTGATATGGTAAAACCATTGATTCATTCCGGTGAAAATACATGGGCTCCTTCTGGCATGGCCTATTTTGACGGAAAGCTCTATTTTGCAGCCTTAAGGGGCGAAGCGCTTAAAAGTTATGATGTAAAAAGCGGAAAACTGACTAATATCATTACGGGCTCAGGAAGGATACGCGATGTATTCGTTGATGAAAAATTTCTTTATTTCATAAGCAACAATACGGACGGCCGAGGAAATCCTGATGAAAAGGATGATAAGCTTTATCGTTTGCCGCTATCTCAGTTAAATATGCCTTGATGTAATCAATCAGGAGAAAAGAAGCATATAAAAGGAAACCTCGCTAATAGCGGGGTTTCCTTTTTGGTTTATGTCCTATAAAATCACGAGTAAAAGCGCGAAACTCATGAGTAAAAGCCCCAAACTCACGAGTATTTGCGTGGAATTCACGAGTAAAAGCCCCAAATTCACGAGTATTTCCTCCAAACTCTCAAATAATAGCCCCAACCTCCTGAAAAGAGGTTTTTTCTTGTTGTGTAGGAAGTGATGGAGAAGCTTAGGAAACAGTGTGTCTACGATTATTTTCGTTCATCCGAAGGCTAGACATTTTTACTGAATAGGTGTATAGTTACCTAGGTAACTACTTTACAGGAGGAATACCTTTGTCCTTTCAAAATGGTTTTTTTCATCATAACTTACAATTTTCAAGGTCATTTACGAAAAAGTTAAATGAACAATTGGCCAAGGTTGATCTTTATCATTCCCAATGGTCGATTGTATATTATCTGAGTCAGTTCGGCTGTTCTACGCTTGTTGAAATAAGCACTTATTTAGATGTGGAGAAACCGACGGTAACCAGGACGGTAAACCGATTGGAAGAACTTGAGTTGATTGAACAAGTTCCAGGAAAAGATAAACGGGAACGGAGAATACAGTTAACGGAGTCAGGTTTAAGGACTTATCAAGAGGCCAAAAAGGTAGTTGAGGAATTTGAACTTCAATTAATGAGCGGTTTGGCTGAAGAAGACCGGGAGGCAACGTTACGAACGTTGATTTTCCTGAAGGAAAAATTAAAACAATAGTAAGGAAGAAGGATTGAAATGAATCAAAAACCGAAATTGTGGACGAAAGACTTTCTGATTGTTTCGTCTGCGAACTTTTTTCTATTTTTAACTTTTTATGTCTTGATGGTGACATTGACCATTTATACGATGGATAATTTTCATGCTTCGCAAGCACAAGCAGGGCTTGCTTCAAGTATCTTTGTTCTCGGTGCTGTGCTTGTCAGACCGATTGCAGGGAAAAAAATTGACAAGATCGGCCGCAGAAAGATGTTGCTTGGCTCGTTGGTGCTATTCCTGATTGCATCCATTGGCTATTTCCTGGTGAATGGTTTATCCCTCTTATTGATCGATCGGCTTATTCACGGTTTTGCTTTTGGCCTTGCCACTACGGCAACTGGAACGATTGCTGCAGATATCATTCCGAATGAAAGACGCGGGGAAGGCACAGGTTACTTTGCCATGAGTACAAACTTGGCAATGGCTTTCGGTCCGTTTATTGGATTGCTGATAACACAGCATTTCAGTTATTCCATCATTTTCTATGCAGCCTCTTTATTTGCCGCGTTTTCTTTAGTTGCATCGTTATTCATGAATGTGCCTGAAGGGGAAAAGGTCGGAGCTTCACCACAAAAAGGATTTAAAATCAGTGATTACTTTGAAAAAAGGGCACTTCCCATTGCCGTTTTTATCGGATTTGCCGGATTTACCTATTCGAGCATCTTGTCCTATTTAACGTCTTTTGCAAAGGAAATGGATTTAATGGATGCGGCGAGCTTTTTCTTTGTCGTATTTGCTGTATTCCTTTTGGCGTCCCGTCCGTTTACAGGCCGGATGTTTGATGTGAAGGGGGAAAATGCAGTTATTTACCCATCGCTCTTGCTATTTGCCATCGGTATGGTCATCCTGAGCCAATCCCATCATGGTATCACGCTTCTGATTGCCGGCGCCTTTATCGGAGTGGGTTATGGTACGTTCCAATCTAGCAGTCAAGCGATTTCCATCAAGGAAGCCCCCTCAAATCGGATGGGATTAGCCACATCCACATTTTTTACAATGTATGACTTCGGTATTGGTGTGGGCCCGTTTCTATTGGGATTCCTTATTCCATATACAGGGTTCAAAGGGTTATTCATAGGAATGTCCATCTTTGCGTTCATACTTATTGGCATTTATTACTTGGCGCATGGAAAAAAAGCCTCGGCAAGAGTGAAAATGCAGCATGAGGAACGCTTGTCTGCTTAATTTTTTGAATATGATTGTATAAAATGAAGAATTTTGGGGATGCTTATATTATGATTGATTTTCCAAAAGTATCCCCCTTTTCTCCGCCTGTATCCCACAGGCGTTTTTTTTATGCCATAAACAAAGAAAACCGCCATTGGCGGTTTCTTTAAAACTTATAGGTCCATAATCTTTCTTTGCGGATCCAGTCTAGAAAATCGGCATCCTGATTTTCGAATTTTTCTTTCCAATCGATCACCATTGCCTGAGTTTGCGAACGGTGGGCAGTGAATGTGGCTACCTTTTTTTCTTCGACGGCAGAGATATCATGAATGATGTCAGGTTGCCCTAATTCGTCAATGCAGTTATTCGAGAAGGCGACACAATGAAGTTTAGGCCTCTCTTTCGCTTCCATTCTTTCAACGGCCCGCACCACAGCCCGTGCTGTCGCTTCATGGTCAGGATGGACACTGTATCCTGGGTAAAACGTAATGATCAATGAAGGATTCAATTCATTGATGGCATCGGTAAATAATGAAGTCAGCTTTTCATCATCTTCGAATTCAATTGTCTTATCACGCAATCCAAGCATGCGTAAATCTTGGATGCCAATCGCATTTGCTGCATCGATTAATTCCTTTTTACGAATTTTAGGGAGCGATTCCCTTGTTGCAAATGGAGGGTTTCCTAAATTACGTCCCATTTCTCCTAAAGTTAAGCATAAATAGGTGACAGGAGTGCCCGCTTCTCTATGAAGGGCAAGCGTTCCGGAGACCGAGAAGGCTTCATCATCGGGATGTGGGAATATAACTAATACATGGCGTTCTTTTTCCAAGGTATATTTCTCCTTCCGTTCTACTTACAGTGAGTATGGTTATCGGTAAATGGGAGTTTTCATCGGAATTATATGATATATTTCAAGCAAGTTGCCATCATTCAAAAGGAGTGGGACTGAGCTGCATGGAGACAGCAAGCTTTCCGGAAAAATCAAGGCCTGCCAATAGCAATCTTCCTTGTTCATCCATTTCGAAGTGGTTAACGCCTTCTGCATATACCCAGCCAATATTGAGCTTCAAGCCGATGCGGTAGGGTCCATCCCCAACTATCTTCCCATGTTCATACTGTATAAGAGCATTACGAATATAAGCGCCTGCCGAAAAGAAAGCTTCATCTACATGAGTGGCATAGGCACCATTTGTCGTTTCAAGGTGAAGATATACATCTTGTCCTGCGAAAGAATCAATGGCATTTTGCACCTCTGTACGGTCTATAGGTTTCATACTATAATTTCCTCCTTAACTGGGCGGCTAGATAAGCTTTTCCTTCTTTCTATTTTACTAAATAAAAACGAAAAAAGCGAAAAAGGCCGCTCGATGAATTTGAGCGGCCATTAAACTTGATGTTTTATTTTTGTGTTTTTTCAGCGATTCCATATTTATGGTATGCACCATGATTGACAGGTCCAACATAGTCATTCATCTTCCAAGAATGGCGAACGGCCTCGGTGATGAAGTCTTTAGCGATGAGGATAGCCTCACGCGGGCTTTTACCTTCAGCCAATTGAGCTGCAATGGCTGCTGAAGATGAACAGCCGGCACCATGTGTATTGGTCGTTTCGATTTTTTCTGATTCAAGGATTTCAAATTCAGTTCCGTCATATAAAAGGTCAATGGCTTTATCATGATCCAGCTTATTACCGCCTTTGATCAAGACATATTTTGCACCAAGTTCATGAATCTTTTTGGCTGCAGCCCTCATATCGTCAATCGTCTTGATAGGCGCAGTTCCCGCTAACTGAGCGGCCTCGAACAGGTTTGGCGTGACTACAGTTGCACGTGGAACAAGCAGTTCGCGCAGAGCTACAGCCGTTTCAGGGTGCAATACTTCATCTTCACCTTTACATACCATAACTGGATCGATTACGACCTTGTCCAGCTTCAACTCGTCTATTTTACGGGCAACAAGTTCAATGATTTCCACTGATCCAAGCATTCCCGTTTTCATGGCATCGATGCCGATTGATAGAATCGTTTCGATTTGGGCTTCTAAAACCTCGACCGGTGTAGGGAATACATTATGGGACCAGCCATTCTTTGGATCCATCGTCACGATTGTCGTTAAAGCGGACATACCGTAAACGCCGAATTCTTGGAATGTCTTTAAATCTGCTTGAAGACCCGCACCGCCGCTCGAATCCGATCCGGCAACTGTCATAGCTCTTTTCATAGTCATTATGTGACCTCCTCAGGAGAATTAGATTTCGATATTATCAGCATACCAGTTAATATCCTATTTTTAGAATATACCAAAATTTCTTTTATGTAAAACTTAGTTTTCACCTTAATATGAGTACCTTAAGAAAGGTAATGGAATGGCCACGCATGAGTCATTTTTTCGGACATGGAATTCAGAAAATAAAATGGGTGGGTGGCCTGCTTTTTAGCTTTTGATCCTACTTTCCATCTTTTGATATGCAAAGCAAAGTTTGTGAAGGTGTCATTATTTTCAAAGTTGATTTAAAATATTTAAATATAGTGGATACATTTAGTATAGCTTTACCGTTCGATGCTGGATTAAACCCAAAAAAGGGAGGGTGATTTCTATGGAATGGACAATGTTGCTTTTAGCTGGTGGGAAATCAAGCCGTATGGGCGTGAATAAGGCCCTGTTGTCCATAGGTGGCATTGTGAACATTTCAAGAGTGGCATCCGAATTGAAAAAGGTGTCAGAAAACATTATGGTCATTACGAATACAGTTGAAGAATATCGTTTTCTGCAGCTGCCGCTAATTCCGGATTTACATAAAGATCAAGGACCTCTTGGCGGATTGCATGCAGGGTTGACCTCATCGGAAACGGAGCTTCAGTTCCTTGCAGCCTGTGATATGCCGTTTGTGAGTGCAGATGCCATAAAGGATATCATATCCAATTATGAACCTGAATTCGACGCAGTCATTCCAGAAATAAATGGCAGGCTCCAGCCGCTTTTTGCTGTTTACCATAAAAGATGTCTTCCTGTACTGACGGACTGTTTATTAAAACATGAATTGAAAATGAGACTATTTTTGGAAAAGATTTCGGTGAAAATCATGAAAGAAACCGAATTTAAGTTATATCGCGAGAATCCTGAACATTTTCACTACCTTTTTTTTAATATGAATACGATGGAAGATTATCAAGAGGCAGGTTATATTGATCGAACTGAATTATATATAAAGGATGGTAGACATGAATTATAATATTTCAAAAGAGCCGATTGTCATCCAGGAAGTGATTGATAAAGTAGTCAGTCGAAATGCGGGTGCCGTCACGACCTTTATTGGTACGGTGAGGGAAATGACGAAAGGAAAAAAGACTCTCTTCCTAATATACGAAGCGTATGAACCGATGGCCGTCAAGAAATTGGAGCAAATCGGATCAGAGATCAAGGAGCGTTGGCCTGATGCAGAAGCGGCTATCACCCATCGTGTAGGTAAACTTGAAATCACGGATATCGCAGTGGTTATTGCCGTTAGTACGCCACATCGGAATGATGCATATGAGGCAAACAGGTATGCGATTGAAAGAATTAAAGAAATCGTCCCGATTTGGAAAAAGGAACACTGGGAAGATGGGGAGACATGGGTCGGAAACCAGTTGGAAACCGTTCCATATCCAACGGGGAAACCTGAAGAGGAGGATATTGATGATTAATGTACTTTTATTTGCCCAATTGAAAGATGAGCTAGGTAAAGAGACTGTTACTATAGAAGGAAATGGAATGAGTGTAGCCCAGCTAAAAGGAAAAATGAAGGTGGATTTTCAATTGGAAGGTCTTGAAACCGTGATGACAGCGGTCAATGAAGAATTTGCCGATGATGACACAATTCTATCTGATGGAGATACTGTAGCTTTCATTCCGCCAGTAAGTGGAGGCTAAAGCATTTGGAAGGGAGGGTTCACGGTGAAAGAGCGATTTTCAAGGCAGACTTTATTCGCCCCCATTGGTGAAGGGGGCCAATTGAAAATTATGAAGAAGCATGTATTGCTTCTTGGTGCAGGGGCTTTGGGATCTGCTAATGCCGAGGCCCTTACTCGTGCAGGAGTAGGGAAGCTTACCATTGTCGACAGGGATTATGTCGAGACCAGTAATTTACAGCGCCAACAAATGTATACGGAACGGGATGTCGAGGAGAAACTGCCAAAGGCAGAAGCGGCAAAGCGTCATTTATTTGATATCAATCATGAAGTTGAAGTGAATGCCATCATCATGGACGCAACAGCCCAGAACCTCGAGCAGCTGCTTGGTGATGTTGATTTGATCATGGATGCAACCGATAATTTTGAGACACGGATGATAATTAATGATTTATCACAAAAGCTTCATATACCATGGATTTATGGGGCATGTGTGGGGAGTGTGGGGATGACTTTGACGATCCTTCCCGGACAGACACCATGTTTGCACTGTTTGCTGAAAGCGATCCCCATTCAAGGTATGACCTGTGACACAGGAGGAATCATATCACCAGCAGTAACGATGGTAGTGGCACACCAAACTGCCGAAGCTTTGAAAATCCTTGTAGAAGATTGGGAATCTGTACGGCCTGCACTTGTTTCTTTTGATCTGTGGAGAAATCAATACCAAACCGTTAAATTGACAAAAGCGAAAAAGAAAGATTGTCTCTCATGCGGGGAGCAGAGGACATATCCCTTTTTAACAATGGAGAATGCAACGAAAACGGCTGTTCTTTGCGGGAGGGATACTGTACAGGTAAGACCGCCAAAACCTTTGAAACTGCAACTCGAGAAATTAGCCAAGGATCTGGACGGCAGCGGCTATTTGGTGAAATTCAATCCATTTCTTCTCTCTTGTGAAAAAGCTGGGGAGCGTATCGTCATTTTCAAGGATGGACGGGCGTTGATACACGGTACGAAGGACATGGTCCATGCAAAGGCCGCGTACCAAAGCATCCTGGGATAATGATTATAAAAAACGAGGCCCCCGGTTAAGGAGCCTCGTTTTTTATGAATTCATATAGGGTTTTAGTGTGTAACCCCGTCTTTATTGTCTTGTTTGGAAGCGACGATGACTACTTTTCCTTCGTCAAGAACTTCCTCGTAACGTTCTGCCTCCATATCACTAAGGCCAAGGTTGCTCATTCGATTACGAAGTTCATCTCCGCGTGATTTAAAGAGATTTCCGACGGTATCAAGGAAACCTTGTTCCTTCATGCCTACACCTTCTGTATTTGTATTCTCGGTAAGGTGTTTTGAACGGGTTTTATCATGGGCAAACAAATATACATCGTCTTTCGTATAACCTGATGTAACTAATTCATCGATTTTTTCCTTTGCTTGTAAACCGTTTTCTACTACATGTACTTGATACATATAAACTCCTCCTTGAATTTCAGTGAGATTCTCTTGGAAATAGGTAAATGGAATCTTGCTTATTACAGTTGCTGATTGGCTATAGTAGTATATAACCTTGTTTGGGCACGGATAAACATTTTTATCGAAGAATATTTAGTAAGTGGTGAAGCGGAATACCTTTTGAATGCGGTAGGTCAAGTATTTGAAGACAGGCAGTTTCTTTTGGTATTCACTGTAATCCACCGTGTAAGTTCCGTTTTGATTTGTCCAAAGTCTTTGAAAGTAGCTATCGACATCCTTGGAAACGCCGGCATCATTTGGAGCATGGATTTCAACATTCGCTTCAAGATTATAGTCATCTAGATTGCGGGAGGTATAATTAGCCGATCCTCCAAGGATAACCGTTTCATTAGCCTTTTGGATCATCATCAATTTTGTATGGAACTGTTCTTTATCTGTTTTGTACCAGCGGATCGAGATGTTTTCATCCCCCAGTTTTTCAAATTCGGCGGCAACCGGAAGGTTGGGAAGCCCGATTTTCTCACTTCCGAAAGCGTTTTGATTCGGATCCAATATCATTTGAATCTTCACACCCCGTTCAGCTGCATCCGTTAATGCCTCGACAACCTCGCGATCGGCAATGTAGAACATGGCAAGATGGATCTTGTCCCCCTTTTTTGCATCCTTAATTGCCTTAAGGACATGTTTATTGATTTTTCCTTCCGTTAGCAGTTGTACCGATATCGGTCCTTTATCTGCCGATGTCCCTTTGAACTCAGGAAATGACTTTGGTCCTCCCGAGAATTTCGAAGCGGCTTCTTCGGCTTTAAGAAAATCGCCGATGATATTCCCATCCATCTGGAACGCGATATTGGAATGGAATCCACTTGCGTCATGAGGATTGGCAGATGAGATGATGGCCGTTTTTTCAGTAGCGACCACTTTTCTGTGATTGGCTTTGATATTCATCAGTCTAAGATAAGAACGCAAGGTGACCTTTGGTGCGCTTTTGGCCATTGGATTCACAATCCAGCCTTTTCCGCTTTCACCGAACCATTGGAAAAAGGTCCGATACACACCTGAATAGAGAGGATTCGGATCCCGGAGGCGGTCTAAGTTGGTAACAATGACATCAATTCCATTTTTCTTCATCGTTTCCAATGCCTCTAATTGGTAGGCATTATAGGAAGTATTCACTTCATCTGTAATGAATATAACCTGGAGATCAGGTTTCCTTTTCTTCTGTTTCACCAGATTATCCTTCAGAGTCTCGGTTAACTTCGGGAAGTTTATCTTTTCATCATAAAAAGCATTAAACAAAAACATATCGATTACGATATAAGAATCAGCCTCTTCTATCGCTTGATTTATGGTTTGGAAAATTCGCTGCTCATGTTGCAGATTCCCTTGTTCATCGTGATAGGAAAGGTCATAGATGAAATCGATATCCTCGACATGATGAACTTTTCCTTCATAAGAAATACCATCGGGGAGAGGCTTGTAGCTGTTATAGACGATTACGATTGCAATGACGATTAAAATGCTGACAAGCAGATAAAATCGTTTTCTTTTGTACCATTTTTTCATAGGGAATCCTCCAACATGGTTAAATTGCTTGCTAACTTTCTATTTTCCCACTTTTGGGGTATATAGAAACATAAATCGTAATCTATGGAAAAGGCAAGGCGATTAAGTTTGATATAATATAGTTTCAAAAAGTGGAAAGGGGATGTGGCAGATGGAAAAGCAGTTATTGACAAATGATTGGTGGCCTCTATTGAAAGAGGAATTCAAAAAAGAATATTACCAGGAGCTAAGGGAATTTATAAAGCAAGAGTACAGCCAGCAAGTCATTCATCCTGATCAGGACGATATTTTCAATGCGCTTCACTATACTCCTTATGAAGACGTAAAGGTTGTCATCCTTGGACAGGACCCTTACCATGGCCCTGGTCAAGCGCATGGCCTTAGTTTTTCAGTTAAGCCGGAAGTTCGCATCCCACCCTCTTTAAGAAATATCTTTAAAGAGTTAAACACCGATCTAGGCTATGAGGTTCCGGATAATGGTTACCTTGTTGAATGGGCAAAACAGGGAGTGCTTCTATTGAATACCGTCTTGACTGTGCGTGAGGGAGAGGCGCACTCACACCGCGGAAAAGGATGGGAAATCTTTACGAATCAAGTTATTCGCCTATTGAATGACCGTCCGAAACCGGTTGTATTCATCCTGTGGGGAAAACCTGCTCAAACCAAAATCCCTTTAATTGATGAAACCCGCCATAAAATCATTAAGTCCGTACATCCAAGTCCGCTGTCGGCTTCCCGTGGTTTCTTTGGCACAAAACCTTTTTCCAAAACAAATCAATTGCTGTTGGAAATGGGGGAATCCCCAATTGATTGGAAAATCACGAACCGATGATATGGGCAGTAAAACGAAACGGGTGAATTGTATGGCGTGCAGTCATTTCTATATAACTTGGGATCCCAGTTTTCCAAAGGGCTGCCGTGCTTTTCAATTCAAAACATCAAACCAGCCTTCTCTTGATGTCTTTCATTCTTCAGGACAGCCATGCTTGAAATTTCAAGCCAAGCCAATGAAAAGGTAGGAAATATGCAAGGTGTTTTCTTCTCTGATTTTTGCTATGCTAGTTATGATAGTTTTGACCTGTATATAGACGAGGTGGTAAAGTTGGATATTTCATCAAGACAAATGTTAGATAAAATCGAAGAGCTTGTTTTAAAAGCGAAACAGGCAAATTCAGAGGATAAGGTGCAGGGGTATGTAATTGCCATTAAGTCCCTTTGTGAAGTAATGGTGGATGAAAAAGCAGCGAACATCAGCATGCCGAAGCCAATCACATTGACCCAGCCCGTTATGTCGGCTACACCGAATGTAGAACCGGTTAAAATGGATGAGGCCAATGGGGAGTCCTTGTTCGATTTTTAAATTAGGGAAGGGGAGCGAAATAATTGAAACTGTTCATCATTTTAGGTGCATTGAATGGGTTTATTGCTGTGGCACTAGGTGCATTCGGTGCACACGGGCTGGAAGGGAAAATTCCTGATAAATATTTAGAAACCTGGCAAACCGCTGTTCAATATCAAATGTTCCATGCGGTGGGTTTATTGGTACTCGGTTTATTGGCCGGGAAAATTTCAAGTCCGCTGATCAACTGGTCCGGCTGGCTTATGCTAATAGGAATTATCCTGTTTTCCGGAAGCCTATTCGTTCTAAGCGTTACGCAAATCAAAGTCCTAGGGGCCATCACACCGCTTGGCGGGGTTTCATTCTTGGTTGCTTGGGTCTTAATGATCATTGCTGCATATAAATACTTGTAATGAAGGTAGCTGACCTTCTGGGTCAGCTCTTTTTGGGAAAAAGTCATTCCAATATAAGAAGAGCCTCAGAATCAAATAGATTCTGAGGCTCTTCTATATAGGATTTTTTTACCTTGGCGAATAGGTGGTAAGCCCAGTGCCTCCAAATGGATATTCATATTCGATTTCTTCATCAAACGTTATATAATCTAAGTATACCATCGGGATTAAGTATCGTTTTCCCGTTTGAGGATCGCTTATGATTAAATGATCGCGTCCTGCAGCCTCGATGATTCCTTTGAAGATCTTGGCATTCCATTCCTTGTTGTTTTCAAACGTTGTATAAACAGTGGCCAATTTCCCTTTATTCAAACGCAAGATGTTCTCGATGTACGACTGTTCGACCGGAAGCATGCCAGGTATCTGTGGTCCGGAAGGGGGTTGACCCATCGTCATCGGCACTTGTTGTGGCGTGCCTGCCATAGTGGGCTGTTGTGGCTGGTATGATGGCTGTTGGTATCCTTGCTGTTGGTAACCTTGTTGCGGGTAACCTTGTTGCTGGTTAGGATTCTGCTGCCTTAGTTCAGGCTCATTATTCTCATAGGGGTAATAAGGGCTTCCTCCGTACGGATAATTACCATAAGGATTATTTTGTGACATTGCATTCCCTCCTAAATTCAAGGTTTAGTTGATGCAGTGGAATTTGGACAATCCGAGAGAGTTGACTGGAAGAAACAGTGCGATTTATAGCGACCGGTAGTATTGTATATGTTTATTGGACAATCCCCGGGTGGCTTAAAAAACCACAATGAATGTTAAGCGATACATAACGGCTGCCGTTCATGATATAAGCCATATCCTCTTGTCGGCTAATGAATAGAAGTAACGTTCCTTCACCTCGCTGGAGTCAGGAATTGCCTTGATCAATTTTCCTGAAGCTGAATGGGACTGTGAAAAAATGAATTCATCACTATTGAAAATGTATGGGATATGGATTGAATTTATTCCAAGGCCGGGAAAAAATAAGGAGGGGACGCAAAAAAAGCCTCCGGAAACCGGAAGCTCATCGTCTTATACGTATAGGAATGAAGGTACGTTTTCTTCCGGCAGGATATTGCCTACAAAGAAAGAACCAAATGCAGCGTAACGTGCACTCACTTCATCAAAACGCATTTCATAGATTAATTTTTTAAATTGAAGGACATCATCTGCGAATAGTGTTACGCCCCATTCATAATCGTCAAAACCGACAGAACCCGAAATGATTTGTTTCACTTTACCTGCATAACTGCGGCCAATCAAGCCGTGGGAACGCATTAAGCCTTTGCGCTCTTCCATGGAAAGCATATACCAGTTATCATCGCCATCACGACGCTTGTCCATTGGATAGAAGCATACATGTTTCGCTTTTGGAAGTATCGGATAAAGTCTGGAACGGACATGAGGGTTCTGGTATGGATCCTCATCATCTCCGCCAGCTAAGTAATTGCTTAATTCCACGACGGAAACGTATGAATAAGCAGGAATTGTATATTCGGCAAGCTTCGTTTTGTTGAATTCGTTTTCAATTACATTCAATTCTTCCATGGTTGGGCGGGCAAACATAAGCATGAAGTCCGCTTTCTGACCAACGATGGAATATAGGGCATGGCTGCCTTCATTGTCGCTTTGTGTCATATTCCATTTATCCAGTAAACCTTGGAACTCTGAGATGGCCAATTGGCGTTCGTCACTTGATAACGTTTTCCAAGAAGACCAGTCGATTAGACGGAAATCATGTAAACAATACCAGCCGTCCAGTGTTTGTGCTGCTTCACTCATTACGATCACTCCTAAGTCTTATTATAACTTTAATATAACATAGTTTCAGTATAAGGAAATTTATATCAACCCGCAAACACCATCACTGTTTTTCGGCGTTCTGCAAATTTCAGATTTGCGGATTGGGAGGGACCGAAGTGGCTGGAATTTACCTGGCTCCTAGAGTATTCTTAAAAGAAGACGGCAATGGATTTTCATCGAATGGTTAAATATAAAAAAAATGGGGGAAACGTATCTAAAAAGGAGGAATAGCCAGTGAGTGATTTATTTGAAATATTGGAATCGAAAATTATGGGGCATAATTTAAAGATCGTTTTTCCAGAAGGGTTGGATGAACGGATTTTGGGAGCGGCAGGCAGGCTTTCCAAAGCTAAACTGGTGACACCTGTATTGATTGGGGATATCGGGTTGATTCAAGAGAAGGCAAAAGATTTAAAGATCTCCCTTGATGCAATCGAAATATATGATCCGAAGAATTATATCATGATGGATGAAATGGTAGAAGCATTCGTTAAGGTCCGTGATGGTAAAGCGACCGATGTACAAGCACGTGAAATCTTAATGGATGAGAACTATTTCGGAACCATGCTCGTCCAAATGAAACTGGCACATGGAATGGTCAGCGGCGCAACTCATTCGACTGCCGATACGGTTCGGCCCGCCCTAAGGATCATTAAAACAAAGCCAGGCGTCCAAAAAACATCGGGAGTATTCATCATGGTCCGGGATGAAGAAAAATATGTGTTCGCGGATTGTGCCATTAATATAAACCCCGATTCCCAGGACCTGGCTGAAATTGCTATAGAAAGTGCGAAGACTGCACTAATGTTCGATATCGAACCGCGTGTGGCGATGCTGAGCTTTTCGACGAAGGGATCCGCAACATCCCCCGAGACCTTAAAAGTGGTTGATGCTGTCGATTTGGCAAAAGAAATGGACCCTGAAATCATCCTTGATGGGGAATTTCAATTTGACGCGGCCTTCGTTCCTTCGGTAGCAAGAAAAAAAGCACCGGATTCCCTTATTCAGGGGGATGCGAATGTTTTTATTTTCCCAAGTCTCGAAGCGGGGAACATCAGCTATAAGATGGTACAGCGCTTGGGCGGCTTCGAAGCGGTCGGTCCGATCCTTCAGGGCCTGAATCGTCCGGTGAATGACCTTTCGAGGGGATGCAGTGAAGAGGATGTATATAAACTGGCTGTCATTACAGCGGCACAGGGGTTTGTGGCGCAGTATCAATAGGCAGCTTGAGGATTAAATGTTAGAGGGAGATTCGTATGGGTGAAATAGATTCATTATTAATGCAGCAAGAGTGGAGGATTATTGATCAATCTTCCGTCGGACCTCAGTTTCCTGCTCTGGAGTCCTTTGCGATGGATGATACATTTTGTGCTTCCGTAGGGTCAGGTGAATCAGCGGCCGTAGCCAGAGCGTGGGTACACCACCGAACCATCGTCATGGGTATACAGGATACGAAGTTGCCTTTTCTTAAAAAGGGTTTGGATCATTTAGAAGAACATGGCTTTCAGGCCATCGTGAGGAATTCCGGAGGGCTGGCAGTCGTGCTGGATGAGGGTGTCCTTAATTTGTCGCTCATTTTTCCTGAAAACGAGCGACAAATTGAAATCAATCGTGGATATGATGCGATGTGGGAGCTTGTCCAATTGATGTTTTCCGATTTCCCAGTCACGATGGAAGCAAGGGAAATCGTCGGTTCCTATTGTCCTGGAAGTTATGATTTAAGTATAAATGGGCAAAAATTTGCCGGTATTTCCCAACGTAGGATCCGCAATGGCGTAGCGGTGCAAATCTATTTGTGTGTCAATGGAAGCGGGGCTGAACGTGCCAGTCTCGTGAAGGGTTTTTATGATGCAGCTAAAGGAAATGCAGAAACCAAATTCGTTTATCCTGATATCGTCCCTTCGGTGATGGCGTCCCTAACTGAATTGTTGGGTGTGCAATTGAGTGTTCAGGACGTGATGCTCAGATTCCTGCATGTATTGAAGGAACATAGCGAAAGGATATTCTCTGACACTCTTTCCGTTCAGGAATGGCCGATGTATGAGGCATACTTGACAAGAGTGGTGGAACGCAATGATAAAGTATTTGATCCATTAAAGGATTGAAATGAACGAAGCCGTTCCATTAAGTCAGGAACGGCTTCGTTCATTTAATACGACTTTAGCATTCACTGAAACTGTAAAAGGACTGGATGATAGGCAGCGGCGTCCAGGGAGATATTATTCCATCTTTCTTGAAACAATGAAAAAAAGAGCCTTATTGGCTCCCTTTTTCGGATAAACATGGGTGAAACGGCCTTTATCATGTGGTTGATCTATGTAACTTATCCCCACATTATCTTATTACTCGGCCATTTTTTCCAAATTGCCATTCCGGTCCATCTTGAATTTAGTTGCCGGACGTTCCTCTTCCTCTAACAATACCAGCTTTCTTGCTCGATTCATGATATTCATCAAAGTTTCATAATCTTCCTGCATCAAGCCGCTGTTTTGCTCTAGGTGGCTGATTTTATTCTCCAATTCTTCATTTCGCTTTTTCAGCCCTTTAATTTCAAGCTTCAATCTTTCATTTTCGGTTTTTAATACTTCGACTTGGAGCATGCGGCCGTTCATAGATTCCAAATAGGCGATGACGGTATCGAGGCTCATGGCCGTTTCCAAGGTTACTGGTGTGTGCTGTGTCTTAGGAGCGAGGGCTTCTGCCACAACGAATTCCTCTGCTGCTTCATAATTGGTAATATCGACTTCGGATTTCAACTCTAGTTCCTCTTCTTGTACATGGGGAACCATTATGTCGGAAATCGTTGGTGACGGCGGTGTATAAAGAAGTCGTTTTTTTCCTCCTTGATCTTTTCCAAGGATCCTTTGCCGCTGCTTACGCTGTTTCTTGGCAAGGGAAAGCGCTTTATCATAATTATGGCGGACAACTGCATTCCAGCGGAATCCGCATGCTGCAGAGGTTCGATTCAACTTATCTCCTACCTCTTCAAAAGCATTGAGCTGAGTGCTGCCTTCCCGCACATGGCGCAATACCGTTTCTGCCAAAAGCAAATCATCTTCTTCTGTCCAGGCGTCTTGACGAACCTTCATTTCTACATACTCCCTTTCTGGTAATTTTTTAAATAAATAACTATATAAAATATCGTGTGGCAGTGATTTATGGAGTGTTCTACTAGCATTTTGGACAAAATATGGATTTTTTATACAAAAAGGTTAAAAGGATACTAGTTTTTTGATTATTTACATGCTTTTCACATCATCCAGCCCTCTTGATATTCATAAGTAGAAACGGTAAAATACCCTTTAGTCGTATAAATGGATGAAAAATAGTTTGTCATGGAAAGGATGGTGACCGGAGGATGTCCAATGAATTCAGAGTGTGCGATGACTGCTTGGCGGTAAACATTAAAACGTTGATCCCGCGTCTTGAAAAGCTTGATCCCAACGCGAAAATTGAAGTGGGCTGTCAATCCTATTGCGGTCCTGGCAGAAAGAAGTCTTTTGCCTTTGTCAATAACCGTCCAGTTGCTGCACCGACAGAAGACGAGTTACTAGATAAAATCAATAAAAAACTAAAGTAGGATCCATGATATATAGTTAGAGTGGATTGTTTGCTTATGATAAATGAAACAAGTAATCATCACCCAGATTCGACACACTGCGGTGATTTTTTATTTCTTTAATTTCAAGACAAAATCGGACTGAAACTTCCGTTTTCTTACAAAATGACCCCTCTTACTAGCAAGGTGGAAGTTAGGGTTTTTTGTCAAAACACGCTATAATGAGTGCATCGAGATTACGAAAAAGAGGGTAGTTCATGGAATATTCCGGTGAAAAATTACAAGAAGAAAAAGTATTCAAGGACCCGGTGCACCGATATATACATGTTCGCGACCGGGTTATATGGGATTTAATAGGGACGAAGGAATTTCAGCGTCTTCGAAGGATCAAACAGCTGGGAACGACTTATTTAACCTTTCATGGAGCGGAACATAGTCGGCTTAGCCATTCGCTTGGAGTATACGAGATTGTTCGGAGAATCGTGGATGATGTTTTCGAGGGCAGACCCGAATGGAAACCTGAGGAACGGTTACTATCCTTGTGCGCAGCACTTCTGCATGATTTGGGTCATGGTCCTTTCTCTCATTCTTTTGAAAAAGTGTTTGACCTGGATCATGAGCAATTCACGAGGCAGATAATCCTCGGCGATACGGAAGTTAATAGGATCCTCCTTAGGGTTGGACGTGATTTTCCTAAGAAAGTGGCAGAAGTCATAGCGAAAACCTATAAAGGCAAATTAGTAGTCAGCCTGATTTCAAGTCAGATCGATGCTGATAGAATGGACTATTTACAGCGTGATGCTTACTTCACTGGCGTGAGTTATGGACATTTCGATATGGAAAGGCTTTTGCGTGTAATGAGGCCAAGGGAAGAACATGCCGTCATAAAACAAAGCGGGATGCATGCGGTTGAGGATTATATCATGAGCCGATACCAAATGTATTGGCAGGTTTATTTCCATCCAGTTACGAGAAGTGCGGAGGTCATACTTACCAAGATTCTACATAGAGCGAAACATTTATATGAATCCGGTTATGAGTTTGCACAAGAACCACACCATTTTTATTCATTGTTCAGGGGAGAAGTGACTTTAACGGACTACTTGAAAATGGATGAATCGGTGATGCTCTATTATTTCGAAGCATGGGAAGACGAAAACGATGCGATTTTAAAAGATTTATGCACTCGCTTCGTTAACCGTAAACTATTTAAATATGTGGAATTCCATCCATCGAACAGTCAAATGAACAGGTTGATGGAGTTAAGGACGCTATTCAAGAAGGCGGGCATTGATCCGGATTATTATCTCGTCGTCGATTCTTCATCAGATCTGCCGTATGATTTTTACCGGCCAGGTGAGGAAGAGGAGAGACTGCCGATTCACTTGCTGAAAAATAATGGCGAAATTCGTGAATTATCGCGTGAATCCGAAATTGTCGATGCAATTTCAGGGAAAAGAAGAACGGATCATAAGTTGTATTATCCTGCGGATTTATTGCGTGATGAATCTACGAAGAAAAATATAAAAAAACAGATTCGTAAGCTTCTGGAGCTATCGGATTAAAGTGGTACATTTTTGGTGAGGAGTGACGAGCCTTGTTTAAGGATCATGCAAACATTATCAATGCAATTTCTACTGCCGGTGAAATCTCGGGTCGGAAAAAATTACAAAAGATCGTTTATATCGCGAAGAAGCTGTCCTTCCCATTTCATGAAAAGTTTCAGTTTCACTTTTATGGACCGTATTCGGAGGAGTTGACCTTACGTATTGAAGAGCTCTGCGAAATGGGCTACTTGAATGAAGTGAGGGAAAAAAAAGCAGGCTATTATCAATATTGTTATTCGATAACGGATGCAGGCCGGGATTTCCTATCCATCCAGGAAGTGGAGATGCCGGCGCTTGAGGCATGCTTACAGGATATGAACGAACAGAATGCCAGGTTTTTGGAGCTGGTTTCAACGGTATTATACTTCGACACGCTTGAAAAAGAGGAAGTCACCGAGAAAATTTTCACGCTGAAAAGCAAACAAAAATATACGCTTGAAGAAATTGATGAGGCATATGAATATATTGAGCAGCTAAAAACAAAAGCTAAGCCGAATTGATGGCTTAGCTTTTCCCCATTATGTAAAACTTATTGATCGCTTTTACGGACACCGGCTACTGCTAAATGATTTTTTGACATTTCTTCAATGAAAATCGTCACGGCTTCAGCTGGTGCTCCAGTTGTTTCCGTAACGGCTGCAGTCACCTTTTCGACTAAAGCCTTTTTTTGTTCGTCTGTACGGCCTTCAAGCATTTTGACTGTTACATATGGCATCTATTTTTCCCCCCTTCCTCTCTTATCTTGTAGTGTTTCACAATGGAAAAAGAAATGCAAGACACGGAAGTCAGAGTTTTTTCACTTCTTGCTCTTTTGATGTATACTAACGGTAATAAACAATGGGGGAGAAGCTATCGATGGAATTCTTTGATCAAATAGGAAGGTTTTTGGCTTATCCTTTGGAACAGCTTCCATATGTCATTGTGTCACTGTTAATCGCATTTACGGTTCATGAATTTTCCCATGCCTATGTGGCCTATAAGTTCGGTGACCCGACTGCAAAGAATGAAGGAAGAGTCACATTGAATCCGATTTCGCATTTGGATCCAATCGGAACTCTGTTGATATTGATAGCCGGATTTGGTTGGGCGAGACCTGTACCGGTTAATCGTTTTCATTTCAAGAATCCAAAATTGGCAGGGGTGCTCGTCTCTTTTGCCGGTCCGTTCAGTAATTTGATTGTTGCAATTTTAGGGTTTTTAATATTTTATGGATTGCTTGCAGCAGGCGTTGGACCTGATTTACCATTATTCGTTCAGCCATTCTTCGAGGTGCTCATAAACTTGAATATCCTTTTGTTTGTATTTAATCTGTTACCGCTGCCGCCGCTCGATGGTTATAGGATCGTACAGGATCTTGTTTCAGCTGACTTCCGGGCAAAAATGACCCAGTATGAACAATATGGCTCACTGATTTTTTTGATTCTGATCATCACACCGCTGAGCAAGTATACAATTGGCCCGATTTTGAACAATGTTGTACCATTGGTAGGCGACGTCCTGAGTCGGTTCTTTACACTTTTGCTTTTTTAAACGATAGGAAATGACTAACCATAAAGGGGGATATAAACATGGATGAACAACCAAAGAAAAAGGTAGGCTTCAATATTATAAAAAACGACCCAACAGAAGGTCATGGCGGATATGGAGCAGGGGTTTTAACGCTCGATAATATTTCCCCGGTCATCATCGATGTTGATGCAGGTGAAGCAGAGGTCGATATCGGCGCGATGCATGCTAGAAGTGCAGTGGAAAAAGGGATCAAGTTTTTAAAGACTAAAGAGGAGGTCCCGAATGCCAAACCTTACTGGCTTGTTTGGGTGACCATTGAAGCCACTCAAAATGGCCCGCACTATGCAGGTGTGACAGCATGTGAAATGATGGTTGACAGGTCAATTAGACGCGGTTACAAATCGCTCCCGGAGCATGTTAACCGGATGGATAAATCGCTAAAGCGAAAAATCATCGTCGAGGACATGGACGATAAATCGAAGCGTGTGCTTGCAGACTTCCTGAAAAATCATGATGCAGGAATGTGGGAGCGTTCTTCAGATCTGCTGAAGGAGTCATTGACGGTTTGAAACTCGATTAATGGGTGAAATGTTAAGTTTAGTGAAAAATGCACTTGTAGGAAAGCGATAAAATCAGTAAACTTAAAGACAGCAGTTTAGTCACTGTGGAACTAGGACAGAAAAACCCCCGAAGCCGATGCCGGCTTCGGGGGTTTTTCGTTATCCCCAAGGTTTTAAGACTTTTTTGTACCATGGGGCCTTTTTATGTTCTTCTTCTTTTGGGGCATGTTTCGGATTCTCGCCCTTAAAGTGCTCGGCACAGTATTCGACAGGTTCGGTCCCTTTAACATAATAAGTCAATCTTGATGCAGGACAGTCCTTTGTGGCCAATTTTCCGCTAACGGGGTTCACGTTTACCCCGATTACGTTTTTGGTTTCCTTAAACGATTTTGCCGGTTTTCCTTGCAGGCCCCTTTCCATATAGGAAGCCCAGATTTTCTTTGCATAGCCTTTTTCAGCAGGGATCTCGATTTTTTTGCCTTGATCATATCCAGTCCATACCCCTGCTACAAGCTCCGGTGTGTAACCGATCATCCAGCTATCAGTCGGAGTGGAGCCTGATTTGCCGGCATATGGGCGGGACAGCTGGGAACTGATGGTGCTGCCGGTCACTTTCGTATAGCCATTTAAGGTTTCATCGAAAACCCCTGTAAGCATCTGGGTCATGACAAATGCCTTATCCTCATCCAAAATCTGTTCCGGTTTATCATTTTCATCAAAAATCACTTCACCTTTTTGATTTTCAACCTTTTTGATAAACACGGGTTCAACCTTCTTGCCGCCGTTAGCCAGAATGCTGTATGCGTTCACCATTTCAATCGCCCTTACACCTGACGTACCGAGTGCCAGGGAAGGAACCGCATCCATCTTTGCCGTGATGCCGAAACGGTGCGCGGTATCGACCAATGTCTGTTCCCCAAGGAACAAGTGCGTTTTTACGGCGAAGATATTATCGGAAAGAGCAATGGCCTGAGCCATCGTGATTTCGCCCTCCGCATATTGATGGTTGTAATTATGCGGTGTGTAAGATGAGTGACCATCATTGAAAGAAAATGTAGTTGTCTCGCTTTTTAAGGTGGTGGACGGTGTGAAACCATTCTCCAGAGCTGAATAGTATAGCAAGGGCTTCATGGTTGAACCAGGCTGGCGAACGGCCTGTGTTGCCCGATTGAATGGCGACTCGGAGTAATCTTTCCCTCCGACCAGTGCACGGACCTCCCCGGTTTCCGGATCCATTGCCACTATCGAGGCTTGAATGCCTGATGACTTGGGTATGGTATTGGAAAGAACTTCTTCGGCAGCGTCCTGCTGGGTTTCGTCCAGTGTTGTATAGACCTTAAGCCCGCCAAGCTCGATCGTCCTGTCATCTAAATGAAGCTGAGTTTTTAAAGCCTGCTTGACGGCATCCTGGAAATAGGGAGCGGTCTTCTTGGTGACCGTTCCGTGTTCCCCTTTTAATGTAAGGGATGTTCGCAGCGCTTCCGCGATATCCTTTTCTGAAACGTAGTTTTTGCTTTTCATGGATTGCAGGACGATTCTCTGCCTTGATTTGGCTTTTTCAAAGTTATCCAATGGAGAATAGTTTGACGGCCCTTTTGGTATTCCGGCCAGCATGCTCGCTTCAGGAAGGGTCAAATCCTTGGCATCCTTGCCAAAGTAATATTGGCTTGCAGCTTGAGCTCCATAGGCACCATGGCCATAGTAAATCGTATTTAAATAGCCTTCTAGAATTTCCTTTTTGGAGTAGTTCATTTCTAAACGTATCGTATAAAAGGCCTCATTAAATTTACGCGACCACGTTTTGTCATGCCCAAGAAACAGGTTCCTGGCATACTGCTGGGTAATGGTGCTCGCACCCTGGACTTTGGACATTGCCTTAATATCAGCAAGGATGGCTCCGCCGATCCGCTTTATATCAAATCCATTATGTGTGTAAAATTGACGGTCCTCAACGGCTACAGTCGCTTTGATGAGCTCTGGTGAAATCGACTCCATTCCGGCCCAATAACGTTTCTGGCCATTATCGGTTTCACCGATCACATTTCCATTATCGCTATAATAGAGAGTGGACTGCGGCACGACCAAAGGAGGCGGACCTAATATTTTTGCATAAATCAGTAAAGAGAGAAGCAATACAAAGAGTATTGTGAGCCCGATTGTGGCAAGGATAATGAAGGCCCGTACATATTTAGTTGTCCTTTTAAATCGTTCGCTTGGAATCAATTCCATTGCTTTCACCTCTCTTATCACGTAAGAATCTAGTATCTATTACTATTATGGAAAAAAAAGAAAATTTTAAACATAAGAACTGCATTTAAGAAATTTATCTTGCAATTCTGCTAGATTCGTCTATAATTTTTCTAGCTAATGACTATACCGATTTTGGGGAACCTATAAGGTGACTGACAATATGAAATGGAAAAGGAGCGTTAATAAATGAGCATTTGGTTTACTGAAAAACAAACAGAGAATTTTGGTATTACGATGAAAGTGAATCGTACTTTACATACGGAGCAAACTGAGTTTCAAAAGCTGGATATGATTGAAACGGAAGAGTGGGGCAATATGCTGTTGCTGGATGACATGGTAATGACTTCACAGCGTGATGAATTCGTTTACCATGAAATGGTAGCCCATGTTCCTTTATTTACCCATCCTAATCCAGAAAACGTTTTGGTTGTAGGAGGAGGGGACGGAGGAGTTATCCGTGAAATCCTAAAACACCCAAGCGTAAAAAAAGCTACATTGGTGGATATCGATGGGAAAGTTATCGAATACTCAAAGAAATTCCTGCCTGAAATCGCAGGCATGCTTGAAGATCCGCGTGTAGACGTACAAGTTGGGGATGGCTTCATGCACATCGCCAAAAGTGAAAATGAATATGACGTGATCATGGTTGACTCGACTGAACCAGTCGGACCTGCTGTCAATTTATTCACTAAAGGTTTTTATGCCGGGATTTCCAAGGCTTTGAAAGAAGACGGGATTTTTGTGGCACAATCCGACAATCCTTGGTTTAAAGCGGACTTAATTCGCGATGTACAACGTGATGTGAAAGAAATTTTCCCAATCACCAGCCTATATTTAGCGAATATCCCGACGTATCCAAGCGGCCTTTGGGCGTTCACGATCGGATCGAAAAAATATAATCCATTAGAAGTGACTGAAGATCGTTTCCATGAATTAGAAACGAAATATTATACAAAAGAACTTCATAAAGCAGCTTTCGTTCTGCCTAAATTCGTTCAAGATTTAGTGAAATAAGGGAGGCATGGACCATGAAATTCGATGAAGCCTATTCAGGCAATGTATTCATTAAAAGCCATCCTGTTTTTGAGGAATCGGAAGCTGTGCTATACGGCATGCCGATGGACTGGACGGTAAGCTTCCGTCCGGGTTCCCGCTTCGGCCCTACCCGAATTCGTGAAGTTTCGATTGGTTTGGAAGAGTACAGCCCGTATTTAGATCGTGAATTAGAAGAAGTTAAATTCTTTGATGCCGGGGATATACCATTACCATTCGGCAATCCGCAGCGCAGTATCGATATGATTGAAAAATATGTCGACAGCTTGTTGGATGCAGGTAAGTTCCCAATAGGTATGGGAGGGGAACATCTTGTAACATGGCCTGTCATCAAAGCCATGTTCAAAAAGTATCCCGATATGGCCATCATCCATATGGATGCCCATACAGATTTACGTGAGGATTATGAAGGAGAGCCGCTTTCCCATGCGTCCATCATCCGTAAATCCGCAGAACTTATCGGCCCGAAAAATGTATACTCTTTCGGCATTCGTTCCGGTTTGAAGGAAGAATTCCAATGGGCGAAAGAAAATGGCATGCACATCTCTAAATTTGAAGTTCTTGAACCTCTGAAAGAAGTACTGCCGCAGTTAGCTGGCCGTCCTGTATATGTGACGATCGACATCGATGTTCTTGATCCTGCGCACGCGCCGGGAACAGGCACCGTAGATTGTGGAGGCATCACCTCCAAAGAGCTTTTAGCTTCGATTCATGAGATAGCACGGTCTGAAATTAATGTAGTCGGCTGCGATTTAGTAGAAGTGGCACCGATTTATGATCCATCCGAGCAAACTGCGAACACTGCGAGCAAGCTGATTCGCGAAATGATTTTAGGTTGGGTTCAAAAAGGTTAATGGATGTAAGACTTGACTTGACTGTTCCTGTTTTTTGGCGGGAATGGTCTTTTTTTATCCATTCAGGGAAAGAATTTTACATCTGATGGACTCTATTTGAATAATTCCGCCCCGATGAGTCATTATTGTGTTAAATTCAAATGAATTGCAACAACATGATTTCGACAGTTTATCCTCACTTTTTTTGATTTACACTTTATTTTCCGCTCCAAGTTGAAACTTCCTTGAAGAATATTTATACTTATAAAGTTAAGAACGACATGATGAAGGAAGTGTAGCTTTGACTCTTCATGATATAGATAAGCAAGCGATTAAAGTGACTTTACAGACAAAAATCAAGCACGGCTCAGAAACGGAAACGTATGAGCTGGTCACATTTGGTACAAAAATGTATAAAGGTGCAGATTTATATTTGCAATATAAAGAGGAAAATGAAGCCGGTCAAACACAAACGACCATCAAGCACAAACTGGATGAAACGATCCTGCTTAGAAATGGTGCCATTAAAATGAGGCAGCTTTTCCGCCTGAAGGAAGCGACAAATGGACATTACGAAAGTATATATGGCAGGTTAGGGTTACGGACGACAGCGAAGAAGATACATCATCAATGGGATGAGCAGACCAAACAAGGGAAACTCGTCCTTAAATATACGTTACATATGCAGGGAAGCGAACCCGGTCAATATGAGATGACGATTTCCTACAAGGAGGAAGCATAGCGAATGAATATAGTAAAAGAGGTACAGGAAAAACTGAAAGAAGAGATTAAAGCGGCAGTCATTAAAGCTGGTTTAGCAACGGAAGAGCAGATTCCAAATGTTGTATTGGAGCTGCCAAGAGATAAGACACATGGAGATTATTCCACGAATATGGCCATGCAATTAACGAAGATTGCAAGGAAAGCACCAAAGATGATAGCAGAGGCAATCATCGAAAACTTTGACAACTCAAAAGCATCCATCGAAAAAATTGAAATTGCAGGACCAGGTTTCATCAACTTCTACATGAATAATGCCTATTTGACAGAATTGGTTCCGGTCATTTTGAAAGTGGATGAAGCATATGGGGAAAGTGACTTTGGAAAAGGGGAAAAAATCCAAGTGGAGTTCGTTTCCGCGAATCCAACCGGTGATCTCCATCTTGGTCATGCACGTGGTGCAGCAGTAGGTGATACGCTATGTAATATCCTCTCTAAAGCAGGTTACGATGTTTCACGTGAATACTATATCAATGATGCAGGAAACCAAATCAATAATTTGGCCATTTCCATAGAAGCCCGCTATTTCCAGGCACTTGGCCTCGAAAAGGATATGCCTGAGGGCGGTTATCATGGCGAAGATATCATTGGCATCGGTAAGACGCTTGCAAGTGAATATGGCGATAAATATGTAAATGCCGATGAGAAGGAACGTTTTGAATTTTTCCGTGAGTACGGCTTGAAATATGAAATGGAAAAACTGAAAACGGACTTGGGTAATTTCCGTGTCGGTTTTGATGTATGGTACTCCGAAACATCCCTCTATCAAGACGGTAAAATTGATGAAGCACTTAAAGTGTTGAGGGAAAGGGGCCATGTTTACGAGGAAGATGGTGCTACATGGTTCCGCTCTACGGAATTAGGCGATGATAAAGACCGTGTGCTTATTAAACAGGATGGGTCTTACACATATCTGACACCGGATATTGCTTATCACCGTAATAAATTGGAACGCGGCTTTGAAACACTGATCAATATCTGGGGTGCAGATCACCACGGCTATATCCCGCGTATGAAAGCGGCTATCGAAGCATTAGGGTACAATCGCGAGCAGCTTGAAGTCGAAATCATCCAGCTTGTACACCTGTACAAGGATGGCGAGAAAATGAAGATGAGCAAGCGTACAGGTAAAGCAGTTACGATGCGTGACCTTATTGATGAAGTAGGTCTGGATGCAACACGGTATTTCTTTGCGATGAGAAGTGCGGATACTCATATGGACTTCGACTTGGATCTTGCGGTCTCACAATCCAATGAAAACCCGGTTTATTATGCACAGTATGCCCACGCCCGTATTTCCAGCATTTTGCGCCAAGGTGTGGAACAAGGGATCAGCTATGAAGGAGTAACTGATTTCTCTTCCCTATCTACTGAAAAAGAAGTGGAACTTTTGAAGAAATTAGGAGAATTCCCGCAGGCAATAGCGGAAGCAGCCGAAAAAAGGATGCCTCACCGCATGACGAATTATATATATGACCTGGCTTCTACATTCCACAGTTTCTATAATGCAGATAAGGTTCTGGATGTTGAAGAGATGGAAAGAAGTAAGGCACGTCTAGGACTGGTCAAATCCGTCCAAATTACTTTAAAGAATGCATTGGCCATCATCGGGGTTTCGGCACCGGAAAAAATGTAATGGAAAAAGCGGCTGTTTCTTGCGAAACAGCCGCTTTTTTTAGGTTAATTAACACTCGACGGCACCGCCGCTCACCCTTTTTACACCACGAACCTTAGCTATATCTTCAATCAGCTGCAGCATCGCCCGGTCCTTCATCTTGGCCTCGATCATGAAATCAACGTCCTGTCCAAGATCCTTAAGCACTTTAAAGAGGGGCATGATGAACTCCAAATCGATATAATCTGCATGTGAGCGAAATTCACCTGCCGATTTTGGGGAGGAAATATGAATCTTTGGTACCGCCCCTGCCTGACTCCAAGTGGTGAACACCTCGGTGAGCAGCTCGTTAAGCGGCTCATCTGAAAGGTTTGCGAGATGATGGTGGTAATCGAATACAAGTGGGATGCCCTCCCTCTTACATACACCCAGGGTTTCAGATGCTGTATAGGTTTTATCATCATTCTCCAAAGTCATTCTTTCCTTGACGTGCATAGGCAGCGATTTAAGGTTGTCATGAACCCTTACAAGGGCGGACTCTTTATCACCATAAGCTCCACCGACATGGATATTGATGAAAGAGGTGTCCGCTATGCCCATTGCATCAAGCATTTTATAATGGAACTCCATATCTTTTACGGCATTTTGTGTAATCTCGGGTTTTGGGCTGGTAAATAGCGTAAACTGATTCGGATGAAAGCTGAGCCTCATCTTGTGAGCAGTGGCCCAATCGCCAAGCTGTTTCCACTCTTTTTTAAAAGGAGTAACGAAATCCCATTCTATTTCGGGATGTGTGGCTAAAGGAACAATGGAACTGGACATCCGGTATATTTCAATTTGGTGTGCCGTGTTATATTGAAGGACCCTTAAGGTATTTTCAATGTTCTGCCTGGTCACATCTAGGAGTTTTTCCTTTCCTTTTTCTGGGCCAAGTGTGCTATATCTCTTGAAAGTAAGTGTCTTAGCCGGAGAAGCTTCCCATAAACAGGTGGCATTGGATACGAATCCAAATCTAATTTTCATTATATTTTTTCTCCTTGAGCAACAGGTTGTCAAAGAAAAGGAGAAAGGATGGAAGCCAGCGATTCTTTTGCAGAACGGACTACATTCATGCTGGAAAGCTCGTCCCCGTTTAGCGGCTTGGATTCGGCCAGGTCCACTGCCAATTCCTTTTCTACACCTTTTATAAATGTCCGGTCAAATATGATGCAGTTTATTTCACTATTTAAAAAACAACTGCGTTTATCAAAATTAGCCGTACCGATATCACACATTATATCATCGATCAGTATCACTTTAGAATGGTAGAACCCTCTTTGAAATTGCATGATTTCAGCCCCGTCTTTTATTAGTACCCGGAAATAGGGAAAAGAAGCTTCCTTGACAAGGGAGTGGTCTGAAATTTCAGGTACGATGACCGTAACGGAAACATTGCGTGCAAGTGCTTCCCTTAATTCTTGAAATAAAGTTTCACTGGGAATGAAGTATGGAGTCCCGATAATGATTTTCTTAGTGGCTTGACGAATCATGTTTGTCAGTGACTGTTCAAGATCACTGCCATTCGTGACGAAAACCTGATGTGCCTGCGTCCCGGGAGTCAATGTCGGGAAATAGGCAGGTGCTCCTCTGTAATCCTCATTTGTATCATAGAACCAATCCGAAAGAAAGACTTCCTGAAGGTCCTTTACACCCTCACCGGTCATTTTTAAATGGTAATCTCTCCATGGGTTCAGCTTCTCCCCCTGGTTAATATACTCCTTACCGATATTAAAGCCGCCAAGATAGCCAATTTTTCCGTCTATCACCGTAATCTTACGGTGGTTTCTTTTTTGTATTGTATAGAAAAGGAAGGGGAGCTTCGGTTTAAAGCTGAAAGAAAAATGAACACCGCTTTCAGTCAGCTCCTGAATGGTTTGACGGGACATCTTTTTACTTCCTATCCAATCGACTAAAAGCCGCACTTCCACGCCCGCTTCCGCTTTTGACTGCAGTAACTTCAAAAAGTCCTTGCTGAATTTATCATTTTTTACTATATAAAAAAGGATATGGATGGAATCCTGAGCTTGCCTGACTTCCTCAATATAATCTTCAAACAGGATTTTCCCTGATGTGAATACAGTCATTTCGCTTTTCCGAGGCGGATATTTAATGTTGGTTGCGTGCTTCAAATAACGCTTATGCCCTACCTTAAGATCAACCCAGCACCAAGAGAAGATCAATAAAAATATAGAGGCAATCGTAGTGATTATCTTCAAAAAAAATCCCCCCTAAATGATTATATTTAGTTTGGCTCTAATTCCCTGTCAGTAACCATTAAAAAGCGGAGAAAGGGTCCTCATTTTTTCAGAATGAAGAAGGGTAATACACAGAATTGTCGAATTATATAATCAAGTAACCGAAAAATTAAATTGATTTAGAAAGAAAAAAGTTGACTGAATGCTCATTCATTATATAATGGAGTTAATCAAATTTCAGAAAAATGCCAAATTTCCCATAATGGTACCTGGCATTTTACAATTTACTAAAGAGGGGGAAAGACTGCATGGAAATGAATGGCTTACTGTGGATCAACTTAGTTGCATTCCTGCTTGTAACCGCTTACGCCGCCGGTTTATTTGTCTATTTGATAAAGACTCGTATAGCTTATATAAAACTTGGCAAAAAAGTGGAATTCGATAACCGTGTGAAGGATCGTCTTGTTAAAATTGGGGTTTATGTATTTGGACAGAAGAAGCTCTTTAAAGATAAAAAAAGCGGGATCATTCATGCCTTGTTATTTTATGGTTTCATCTTAGTGCAATTTGGCGCACTTGACTTTTTCGTTAAAGGCTTAAGACCGGGGTGGCATTTACCGTTTGGACCTGTTTATCCGGCCTTTACTTTCTTCCAGGAAATTGTGACGCTTACCGTTCTTGTTGCAATCCTATGGGCGGCATACCGTCGTTATGTCGAAAAGCTCGTTCGCTTGAAAAGGGATTTCAAAGCAGGCCTGGTTGTCATCTTCATTACCGGAATCATGATTACCGTATTGCTGGGGAATGGAATGGGAATGATCTGGCATGGACACGATGCAACTTGGTCAGAGCCAGTCGCATCAAGCATCGCTTTCCTATTCGGCTGGATGGGGACAACAGCGGCAACCGTCGTTTTTTATGTAGCTTGGTGGCTGCATTTACTGATCATATTATCTTTCCTTGTTTATATCCCGCAATCTAAGCACGCTCACTTGATTGCCGGTCCGATAAATGTATTCCTGAATCGCCTGGACAATCCCGGGAAATTGAAACCGGTAGATTTGGAAGAAGAGATTCTCGACAAAGAAGGAAATCAATATTATGGTGCCAAATATATCGAAGACTTGACGCAATATCAAATGGTGGACCTCTATGCCTGTGTGGAGTGCGGGCGCTGTACGAATATGTGCCCTGCTACAGGTACCGGTAAAATGCTGTCACCGATGGATATCATAATCAAGATGCGTGACCATTTAACAAATACAGGCGCTGCCGTTACTACGAAGCAGCCATGGGTGCCATCTTTTGTTTTTGGGAATACGAAAGGAAATAAGATCGCTTTGGCTGGTGCCGCGCAGGGGGCGCAGGAATCAGCTGCAGCAACAGAAGCTTACAGTCCGAGCCTGATTGGCGAAGTCATTACGGAAGAAGAACTTTGGGCTTGTACCACATGCCGGAACTGTGAAGATCAATGCCCGGTAATGAATGAACATGTTGACAAAATCATCGATATGCGCCGTTATCTAGTGTTGACGGAAGGCAGACTTGATCCTGATGCGCAACGTGCCATGACGAATATTGAGCGTCAAGGGAACCCGTGGGGACTGAATCGTAAAGAGAGAGAAGATTGGCGAAGCCTTCGGGAAGATGTCAGCGTCCCAACCGTAAAGGAATTAAAAAAGGCAGACGAAGAATTCGAGTATTTATTTTGGGTGGGTTCAATGGGGTCGTATGATAACCGGAGCCAGAAAATTGCCCTTTCCTTTGCTAAATTGTTGAATGAAGCAGGCGTTAAATTTGCAATTCTCGGAAATAAGGAGAAAAACTCAGGGGATACTCCGCGTCGATTGGGTAATGAGTTTGTTTTCCAGGAGCTTGCAATGAAAAATATAGAAGAATTCCAGAAGAATGAAATCAGGAAAATCGTTACGATCGATCCGCATGCATACAATATCTTTAAGAATGAGTATCCGGATTTTGGCTTGGAAGCTGAAGTGTATCACCATACTGAATTGTTAGCCAAACTTGTCAGTGAAGGCAGGTTGGTCCCTCAGTATCCTGTTAATGAGACGATTACATTCCACGATTCCTGTTACTTGGGAAGGTACAATGAAGTTTACAGCCCGCCGCGTGAAATCTTGCAATCCATTGCTGGTGTGAAACTTATTGAAATGGAGCGTAACCGTGAAAAGGGTATGTGCTGTGGAGCAGGAGGCGGTTTGATGTGGATGGAAGAGGAAACAGGAAATCGCATTAATGTGGCCCGTACCGAACAAGCTCTGGCCGTCAGTCCAACAGTGATCAGTTCAGGATGTCCTTATTGCCTGACCATGCTATCCGATGGGACGAAAGCAAAAGAGGTTGAGGAAAATGTTAAAACGTATGATGTAGCAGAACTGCTCGAAAAAGCGGTCATTGGTGAAAACAAATCGATTGCCTCTTAATTTTAATTGAATTGCCTGCTTCTTTTATAAAAGATGAAACAAAAGGGAGCAGGCAATTTTTTTCAATATTTATAAACTAAATATTTTCATTTTTGAGAAAAATGTGTAATATATTATAATATTAAGCGCTTACAACACTATTTTTTTAACTCCAAATTGAGCGAGCGTTCAATCAATGTTACTTATAGGGGGAAATAATGATGGCGAAAACAGTGATTATTAGCGGTGTGAGAACACCTTTTGGTAAATTTGGCGGTGGCCTTAGCAGTTTGACGGCATCACAACTTGGTGGAATAGCAATCAAAGAGGCACTTGTTCGGGCAGGGATTGAAGGCAGCCAAGTAGATGAGGTCATCATGGGGAATGTGCTTCAGGCTGGCCAAGGCCAAATACCGTCCCGCCAGGCAGCCCGCCATGCTGGATTGCCATGGGAAGTAAAAACGGAAACCATTAATAAAGTATGCGCATCAGGACTTCGCAGTGTGACATTGGCTGATCAGATCATTCGTTTAGGTGAAGAAGAAATCATTGTTGCAGGCGGAATGGAATCGATGAGCAATGCTCCTTATATCCTTCCGAAAGCAAGGTGGGGCCTAAGGATGGGTGATGGAGAGCTTAAGGATACGATGATTTCGGATGGACTTAGCTGCAGCTTTACGGGCGTGCATATGGGGACTTACGGAAACAGTACTGCCGAGGACCTTGAAATCACCCGTGAGGAACAGGATAGCTGGGCTTACGAAAGTCATCAAAAAGCGATAAAAGCAATCGATGGCGGTATCCTTGCAGAAGAAATCATTTCCGTACAGGTGCCTGTGCGGAAAGGCGAGCCAATTACCGTTGAACATGATGAAGCCCCAAGAAAAGATACCTCTGCCGGGAAGTTAGCTAAATTAGGTCCAGCTTTCAGTAATGACGGGACCATTACGGCAGGTAATGCACCAGGTGTCAATGATGGGGCAGGTGCACTCGTATTGATGAGTGAGGAACGTGCGGAAAAGGAAGGGAAAACGCCTTTTGCCTATATTTTAGCTCATGCAGAAGTGGCAGTGGAAGCAAAGGACTTCCCTAAAACGCCAGGTTTGGTCATAAATGAACTCCTGAAGAAGACAGGTAAATCGATAGAGGAAATTGATTTGTTTGAAGTGAACGAAGCATTTGCTGCGGTTGCGCTGGCCAGTGGGAAAATTGCCAACATCGAGCCGGGAAAAGTGAATGTAAACGGAGGGGCTGTAGCATTAGGTCACCCGATCGGGGCGAGTGGTGCCCGCATCATCATTACGCTGATGCATGAACTGAAACGCCGCGGAGGGGGATTGGGCATCGCAGCGATCTGCAGTGGCGGCGGTCAGGGAGATGCCATTTTAATTGAAGTGCCTAAGCAATGATAATAGTTTCATAGATAGATACATGAGGAGGGATTTTTCATGGGCATTCAAAAAGTGATGGTCATTGGTGCTGGACAGATGGGATCTGGCATTGCCCAGGTCTGTGCAATGAGCGGTTATGAAGTTCTTTTACATGATTTAAAAGATGAATATGTAGAAAAGGGGTTAGGGACAATTACCAAGAACCTTTCCCGGCAGGTTGAAAAAGGAAAAATGGAAGCTGAAGAAAAAGGTGCAATCCTTTCCCGGCTGACTTCATCGACGGATTTAAATAATGCGGCTGCGGTGGATTTAGTGATTGAAGCTGCAGTGGAAAACATGGAAATAAAAACAAAAATATTCGCCGATTTGGATGAAATCACGCCACAACACGTCATTCTTGCATCCAATACTTCTTCGCTTCCGATTACCGAGATAGCCGCTGCCACGAAAAGGCCGGAAAAGGTAATTGGCATGCACTTTATGAACCCCGTTCCAGTCATGAAGCTGGTTGAGATCATCCGTGGCCTGGCTACAGCGGATGAGGTTTATAAAGAAGTTGAAGAGATGGCTGAATCCTTGAACAAGGTACCGGTGGAAGTTAATGATTTTCCAGGTTTTGTAGCGAACCGGATTTTGATGCCGATGATCAATGAGGCCATCTATACCCTTTATGAAGGCGTCGCCACTAAAGAGGCGATTGACGACGTGATGAAGCTGGGAATGAACCATCCGATGGGCCCGCTTACGCTAGCTGACTTCATTGGACTGGACACATGCCTGTATATAATGGAAACGCTTCACCAAGGTCTCGGAGACGATAAATACCGACCGTGTCCGCTGTTAAGGAAATATGTAAAGGCTGGATGGCTAGGCAAGAAATCAGGACGGGGCTTTTACGAATATAACTAATCTTAGAAAGATGTGCAGCTAGGGAGGGATGAAGGATGGATTTCAAGTTTACAGAAGAACAGGAAATGATGCGGAAAATGGTAAGCGCTTTTGCGGAGAATGAGATTACCCCTCATATCGAGGCAATGGAAACAGGCGTGTTTCCAAAAACGATTCTGCAAAAAATGGGTAAGCTTGGTTTGATGGGAATCCCGATTTCAGAAGAATACGGTGGCGCGGGTATGGACTTCATGTCTTATATCATCGCCATCAATGAGATTTCCAAAGTTAGTCCAACTCTCGGTGTCATACTGTCCGTTCATACTTCTGTTGGAACAAATCCAATCGTTTATTTTGGAACGGAAGAGCAGAAGCGGAAGTATGTGCCTAAGTTAGCCGCTGGTATATATTTAGGCGCCTTTTGCTTGACTGAGCAAAGCTCAGGTTCCGATGCTGCGAGTTTGAAATCGAAGGCAGTGGCAGTAAAGGAAGACGGAAGATATCGAATAAATGGGTCCAAGGTTTTTATCACCAATGGCGGGGAAGCGGATGTATTCATTGTTTTTGCTTCAACCGACCCTCAGAAGGGAAGCAAGGGAATCTCTGCTTTTATTGTAGAAAAAGGGACGCCAGGCTTAATCATCGGTAAAGATGAACGTAAAATGGGCCTTCATGGCTCGAGCACCGTACAGGTGACGTTCGAGGATATGAAAGTGCCTGCAGCCAATCTCCTTGGAAAAGAAGGAGAAGGCTTTAAAATCGCAATGGCCAACTTGGATGCTGGAAGGATAGGCATTGCTGCTCAAGCGCTGGGAATTGCAGAAGGCGCCATGGAACATGCTGTCAAATATGCAAAAGACAGAGTTCAATTCGGCAAACCTATTGCAGCACAACAGGGGATTGGTTTCAAGCTTGCTGAAATGGCAACGTGTATAGAAGCTTCAAGGTTACTTGTCTATCGAGCGGCGTATTTACGCTCACAGGGATTGAAGTGCGGTAAAGAGGCGGCAATGGCTAAGCTATTCGCTTCGAGGACGGCTGTTGATGTGGCGATAGAAGCAGTCCAGGTGTTCGGAGGCTATGGATACACGACGGAATATCCTGTCGAACGCTATTTCAGGGATGCAAAGGTAACTGAAATTTATGAGGGTACCAGCGAAATACAGAGGATGGTCATCAGTAAGAATCTCTAATTCACGAAATGCTTAGGAGGCATAGACATGCAATTTAAACTAACGGAAGAACATGAAATGATCAGGAAAATGGTGCGCGATTTTGCCCAGAATGAAGTGGCTCCGACAGCTGCCGAGAGGGATGAAGAAGAACGATTCGACCGTGAAATCTTCGATAAAATGGCCGAACTTGGATTGACTGGGATTCCTTGGCCTGAGGAATACGGCGGTATTGGAAGTGATTATTTAGCGTATTGCATAGCGATTGAGGAACTTTCCCGCGTTTGCGCTTCCACTGGGGTGACTTTATCAGCCCATACTTCCCTTGCAGGATGGCCAATATATAAGTTTGGATCTGAAGAGCAAAAACAAAAATACCTTCGTCCAATGGCACAGGGTGAAAAAATCGGTGCATATGGGCTGACCGAGCCTAGCTCAGGCTCTGATGCAGGCGGTATGAGAACGACTGCTAAGCTTGTAGGTGATGAATATATTATCAGCGGTTCAAAAATCTTCATTACGAACGGCGGGATTGCGGATACATATGTCGTCTTTGCATTGACGGATCCAGAATCCAAACAAAAAGGAACGAGTGCCTTTATCGTTGAAAAGGACTTCCCGGGTTTTAGTGTCGGCAAAAAAGAGAAGAAGCTTGGAATCCGTTCATCACCGACCACGGAAATCATTTTTGATGAATGCCGAGTGCCTAAAGAAAATCTCCTTGGAAAAGAAGGAGAGGGCTTTAAAATAGCGATGATGACGCTAGATGGCGGCCGTAATGGGATTGCAGCCCAGGCAGTGGGCATAGCCCAAGGTGCATTGGATGCCGCAGTTGATTATGCAAAAGAGCGCGTCCAATTCGGCAAGCCGATTTCTGCACAGCAAGGAATCGGTTTTAAATTGGCGGATATGGCAACGGGTGTTGAAGCATCAAGGCTATTAACCTATCAGGCTGCCTGGTTGGAATCAGTGGGCCTTCCTTATGGAAAAGAGTCGGCCATGTCCAAACTTTTTGCTGGAGATACAGCCATGAAAGTGACGACAGAAGCCGTGCAGGTCTTTGGAGGTTATGGATATACAAAGGATTATCCTGTAGAACGGTATATGCGTGATGCGAAAATCACCCAAATCTATGAAGGTACACAGGAAATTCAAAAGCTGGTCATCTCACGGATGATTACTAAATAGGATTGAAATTGAGGTTTTCCGATGAGGCATTGCCTTTACCGGAATTCCCTTTTCAATTTCTTTAGAATGTCTTTGGCAATTAAATGATGGGCTTTTTAAAAGGAGTTTGAAAATGGAAAAAAGAGAGGTTCTTGCATCTGTAAAGGATGAACGCCTGGTTGAAAAAAGGCGTACACAAATGATTAAAGGGGCGGTGACCCTTTTTAAGGAAAAGGGATTTCATCGTACGACTACCAGGGAAATTGCCAAAGCGGCCGGCTTTAGTATCGGCACGTTATACGAGTATATCCGAACAAAGGAAGATATATTATATCTCGTTTGCGACTTTATCTACGATGAAGTACAGGAAAAGCTTCAGAAAGAAATAGATCAGAGCGATGGGACACTTGAAAGCTTGAAGCTTACGATCGCCTATTTTTATAAAGTGATGGATGATATGCAGGACGAAGTGCTGGTCATGTATCAAGAGGTGAAGGCACTGACGAAAGATGCTTTACCTTATGTATTGAATAAAGAACTTCGGATGGTCGGCATGTTTGAAAAGGTGATTACGAAATGTGTTGAGAACGGGGAGCTATCGTTGACGGCAAAACAAATAAGCCTTGTTTCTCATAATATTTTCGTTCAGGGACAAATGTGGAGTTTTAGAAGATGGGCTTTACACAAAGAGTATACGCTTCAAGAATATGTTGAACTGCAGACGCAATTATTGATTCAAAATATATCGCTTCAGAAAAATACTGAGTTAAATTCGTTTCAATAAGGAGGAGCTCAATGGGTACAGTTGAGGTGTATAAACCGAAGAACCATATTAGATTCGTTACTGCTTCGAGTTTATTTGATGGACATGATGCATCTATCAATATTATGAGGAGAATCCTTCAGTCCAGCGGTGCAGAAGTCATTCATCTAGGTCATAATCGTTCGGTGGAAGAGATCGTGAATGCGGCCATCCAGGAAGATGTTCAAGGCATAGCCATGTCATCTTACCAAGGCGGACATGTGGAATATTTTAAATATATGTATGACCTGCTGAAGGAAAAGGGAGCCGGGCACATTCGTATTTTTGCCGGCGGCGGCGGGGTCATCATCCCAAGGGAAATTAAAGAACTCCATGATTATGGGATAGCCCGGATCTTTTCTCCTGATGAAGGGCGGGAATATGGGCTTCAAGGAATGATAAACGTATTGATGGAGGAGTGTGATTTCTCGACAGTCAAACCATCTTTACAGGAACGTTTTGATGAATTGGTTGCTGGGGGAACAAATGCCATTGCCCAATTCATTACCTTTGCCGAAAACAGACTCGATGCTTCACAGGAATCAGCGGCAGCGGTTGAGAGTCTTTTTGAGCAGATCAAGACTTCCGAAATGAAGGTTCCTGTTCTAGGGATTACGGGAACTGGCGGTGCTGGAAAAAGTTCATTGACTGATGAATTGATACGAAGGTTCATTAACGAAATACCAGACGAGAGAGTAGCCATTTTATCTGTAGACCCGACCAAACAGAAAACGGGCGGTGCCCTGCTTGGTGACAGGATTAGAATGAACTCGATTTTTTCAGAGCGTGTTTATATGCGGAGCCTGGCCACGCGTCATTCAAAAAGTGAGTTGTCTTTGGCGATAAAAGATGCCATTTCAGTCGTGAAGGCAGCTGGCTTCGATTTAATCATCGTTGAAACGAGCGGAATTGGTCAGGGAGATGCAGAAATTGCTGAGATATGCGATGTATCCATGTATGTAATGACGAGTGAATTCGGAGCACCTTCGCAACTTGAAAAAATCGATATGATTGATTATGCAGACTTGATAGTCATTAACAAATACGAGCGCAAAGGCTCAGAGGATGCAAAAAACCAAGTTCAAAAGCAATACCAAAGAAGCCGTACACTTTTTGATCAAGATCCATCTGAAATGCCGGTATACGGTACCATCGCTTCTCAATTCAATGATCCAGGCACCAATGCATTATTCGCTGCACTGATTGAAAAGCTTAATGAAAAATCAGGGACGGTTTGGAGTACCGCCTTTTCGAAGGAAGCGGATGTTTACAAGCAAAATGTCATCATCCCTACTGACCGTCGGTATTATTTACGTGAAATCAGTGATACGGTCAGATCTTATCATAAGCGTGCGGCTGAACAAGTACGTATTGCCCGCAGGCTTTTCCAGCTTGAAGGAGCAATTGATGCAATTAAGGAAAATGATAACAACGAAGGTATGGTGGCTTCTTTAGAAAAACTGAAAAAGGAAACCGCTTCGAATTTATCACCTGAATCTAAAAAAATACTTTCTGGATGGATGGAATTAAAAGAAAAGTATGCAGGAGAGCAGTTTGTAACGAAAGTCAGGGATAAAGAAATCGTCACAAAGCTGAAAACTAAAAGTTTATCAGGTTTAATGATTCCGAGAGTGTCATTGCCTAAATATGTCGATTATGGAGAGATCTTAGGATGGGTATTCCGAGAGAACGTTCCGGGCTTCTTTCCTTACACAGCGGGAGTCTTTCCATTCAAGCGTGAAGGAGAGGACCCGAAGCGGCAATTTGCCGGTGAAGGATCACCCGACCGAACCAACAGGCGTTTTCATTATTTGTCAAAGGATGATAATGCAAAACGGCTAAGTACGGCTTTCGATTCGGTAACTTTATATGGCGAGGATCCCGATCACCGGCCTGATATCTATGGAAAGGTAGGGGAAAGCGGAGTCAGCATCTGTACGTTGGATGACATGAAAAAGCTGTATGCAGGCTTTGACCTTTGCCACCCCTCAACCTCTGTATCGATGACCATCAATGGACCGGCACCAATCATTTTGGCAATGTACATGAATACGGCAGTCGATCAGCAGATTCAACGGAAAGAAGAAGAGTTAGGCCGTCCCCTTACGGACGCAGAAGCTGAAGAAGTGCAGGCTTATACCCTTCAAACGGTACGCGGAACTGTTCAAGCGGATATTCTGAAAGAGGACCAAGGCCAGAATACTTGCATCTTCTCTACGGAATTTGCTTTAAGGCTAATGGGGGACATTCAAGCATATTTCATTGATCGAAAAGTCAGGAACTACTACTCTGTATCCATTTCCGGCTATCACATTGCAGAAGCGGGTGCCAATCCCATTTCACAGCTTGCTTTTACATTAGCGAATGGCTTTACTTACATCGAATATTATTTAAGTCGCGGAATGAATATTGATGACTTTGCCCCGAATTTGTCGTTCTTCTTCTCAAATGGGCTCGACCCGGAATATACGGTTATCGGGAGAGTGGCAAGAAGGATTTGGGCTACGGTCATGCGGGATAAATATGGTGCGAACGACCGCAGCCAGAAGCTCAAATACCATATACAGACTTCAGGGCGCTCACTTCATGCGCAAGAAATTGATTTCAATGATATCAGAACGACACTTCAGGCTTTAATGGCGCTGCAGGACAACTGTAATTCCTTGCATACTAATGCGTACGATGAAGCCATCACGACGCCTACTGAAGAATCCGTGCGCCGGGCAATGGCCATACAAATGATCATTACAAAGGAGCATGGGCTCTCAAAAAATGAAAACCCGATGCAAGGAGCCTTCATCGTAGAGGAATTGACGGATCTCGTTGAAGAGGCCGTACTGCAAGAGTTCGATCGCATCAATGATCGGGGCGGTGTGCTGGGTGCAATGGAGACGCAGTATCAGCGCGGGAAAATCCAGGATGAATCGATGCATTACGAAATGAAAAAGCATACGGGAGAATTGCCGATCATTGGTGTCAACACGTATTTGAATCCAAATCCTCCTTCCGAAGAAGCGGTGAACAGCATGGAAATTGCCCGTGCAACAAAGGAAGAAAAGGAAGGGCAAATCATAAATCTCCGGGCATTCCAAGAAAGAAATAAGGAGTTCACGGATGAGGCGCTAACTAAACTGAAATTGGCAGCCATGAATGGGGAAAATATCTTTGCTGAACTCATGAACTGCGTCAGAGTGGCCAGTCTTGGTCAGATAACGAGGGCGCTATATGATGTAGGCGGTCAATATCGAAGGAATATGTAAACTGAGAAGGGGGCTCCGAACGTTTAGGGCCCTCTTTTTTAAATAATTTCCGCATTTTTTAACAAAATGAAGATTTTACCTTATAATTATTTGGAAAAGGGGCAAAAATGAAGAATCAGCCCTATTGGAGTTGAGAAAATGAACCTGAAAATGATTGGATCGATCATAGGGTACATTCTTGCCATCATTATTTTATTTGAGCTGTATGAGCATCAATTGGGTGCCATCTCTTTTTTTATCCTGACTATTGTCTTTTTTACGGCAGCCTATCGACAGAAATCGAAAAAAGAAAGTGAATGATTTTTAGCTTTTGGTTTCCTGAATGATAGACAATAAGGTAAATCTGTGAAAGTATCAGATAGAACTAGCATAAACCCATTTAGATTGTTTATAATGGAGTATATGTCTAGCAGGAATTGTCGTTATTTTATCGAACTACTGTTTTAGATTATTTTTTTATGTGAAAAAACACGGAATTCAGTGTTTGAATAGAGAAGGGAAGTGCGGAATTTGAGTTTAAAACAATACTCAAAAGAGCAGTTATTGGAAATGTCCTTAATAGAGATGGCATATGATTTGTTAGTGGAAAGAAATGAACCGATTCCATTTAAAGACTTAATAAGTGAATTAGCTTCGCTGCACCATTTATCTAAAGCGGAAGTGGAAAAGAAAATTGCACAATTCTATACGGATTTAAATGTGGATGGCCGCTTCACTTCACTTGGGGACAACCGCTGGGGATTGAAAACATGGTACCCGGTTGACCAAATCGAGGAAGAAGTCGTACATGTTGTAAAACCTAAAAAGAAAAAGAAAGCCAAAAAGGCTGCTGCAGTTATCGACGATTTCGATGAACTTGAAGACGAAGATCTTGACTTTGAAGAAGATATCGATGATCTGGACGAGGATGAAGATGATGACGATGATGATATTCTAGGTTCTCCAGTCATCGACGAAGTGCTTTTGGATGATGACGTGGATGATGACGATGATCTGGAAGAAGAAATAATTGAAGATGATGCATTTGTCCTGGAAGATGATGAGGACGAAGACGAAGATGAAGATGACTTGGATGACTTGGATGAAGAGGCTGAGAAATAAATAATCGCCCTTGACTTTTTGAGGCGAAATTTGTAGAATCATTTTTGGGCTCCTTAAAAAAGGACACAATGATTAAATTATATCGCTCCCTTACTTTTATTGTAAGCGGAGCGTTTTTGTTTTTAATGATGGAATGAATAAATGACATCATTTTTTTATTTTTAAAAATGATTTCTCGTAGAATTGTAAAAACTATAGAGAACATATTTTTGTTTACTGTCATTTAAGGAAATTTATTCTTGTTCATGTATCCTGCATGACTCTCACTAAAGACCTTTAAGTGATTAATGGTTTGTACTGGTTTACGATTTTTTAGCTTTTAACCGCTCATGTGGCGGAAGATTTGATTCAGTTCCGATTAAGAACAGAATTGGAAGAAAACATTCTATAGGAGGATATAAAATGACAAAATATATTTTTGTGACAGGTGGAGTAGTTTCTTCCTTGGGAAAAGGGATAACGGCCGCTTCTTTAGGTAGATTATTAAAAAATAGGGGATTGAATGTTACGATCCAGAAGTTTGACCCTTATATTAACTTGGATCCAGGTACGATGAGTCCATACCAACACGGTGAAGTGTTTGTAACGGATGATGGTGCTGAAACGGATTTGGATTTGGGGCACTATGAGCGTTTCATTGATATCAACCTTGGCAAACACAGCAATGTGACTACGGGCAGAATTTATTCAACGGTCCTGAGAAAAGAACGCCGTGGCGATTATCTAGGTGGAACAGTTCAAGTCATTCCGCATATCACGAATGAAATTAAAGAACGGGTTTTCCGTTCAGGCAATGAAACGAATGCCGATATAGTCATCACTGAAATCGGCGGTACTGTAGGGGATATCGAGTCTCTTCCATTCCTTGAGGCGATTCGCCAAATCAAGAGTGATATCGGAATCAATAATGTTATGTATATCCACTGTACACTGGTTCCTTACATCAAAGCTGCTGGTGAAATGAAAACAAAACCGACACAGCATAGTGTAAAAGAATTACGCAGTCTAGGCATTCAGCCGAATATCATCGTTGCACGTACAGAAAGTCCAATTTCACAAGATATGAAGGATAAAATCGCTTTATTCTGCGATATCGATAAAAATTCCGTTATAGAATGTCTTGATGCGGATACTCTTTACTCCATCCCACTTGCGCTTCAAGCACAAAATATGGACCAAATCGTTTGTGATCACTTGCAATTGGACTGCGGCGAAGCGGATATGGAAGATTGGAAGGAACTAGTCAAAAAGGTTACTTCTTTATCAAAGAAAACAAAAATCGCTTTAGTCGGAAAATATGTTGAATTGCAAGATGCTTATCTTTCTGTAGTGGAAGCACTTAAGCATGCAGGTTACGCATTTGATGCAGATGTTGAAATCGACTGGGTGAATTCCGAAGATGTAACAAAAGAAAATGTTGCTGAACTTCTGCAAGATGCAGATGGAATCCTTGTTCCAGGCGGTTTTGGAGATCGTGGAATCGAAGGGAAAATTGCTGCTACCGAATTTGCCCGCACTACGAAAAAACCATTCTTCGGAATTTGCTTAGGCATGCAGTTGGCGTCAATTGAGTATGCTCGCAACGTCCTGGGATTGCCAGAAGCTCATTCAGCTGAAATTAATGAAGATACTCCAGATCCAATCATCGATCTTCTTCCTGAACAGAAGGATGTAGAAGATTTGGGCGGTACACTGCGTCTTGGTCTGTATCCATGTAAGCTTATCGAAGGAACTAAAGCATACGAAGCGTATAATGACGAGGTTGTTTATGAGCGTCACCGTCACCGTTATGAATTCAATAACCACTACCGTCAAGCAATGGAAGAGGCAGGATTCATCTTCTCTGGTACTAGTCCGGATGGCCGTCTAGTTGAAATCGTTGAATTGAAGGATCATCCATGGTTTGTGGCTTCTCAATTCCATCCGGAATTCACGTCACGTCCTAACCGTCCGCAGCCGCTATTCCGTGATTTTGTCGGCATGTCTTTAAAGCGCAGCGAAAAACTTTAACAAACAAAAAAACAGCCCAATGTGGCTGTTTTTTTTTAGATGAATAATCATTCTTCTTCATACTCTTTTATGATTTCTTCAAGAGTGAATTTAATCCCATAATAAGCGAAAAGAGCGGCAATGAGGATAGGATACCCATATCGATTTCCGGTTTCATCAGGAATCAAGCCCCGTTGGATACGTAAATCAATATGAACGTCTGCCAACTCCAAAAGAGAATCCCCTTCAGAAGGGACGGATGTAGAAACCGCAACAAATGGGATATCCTTTTCCTTGAGTTGTTTTGCCAGCAACAATGCTTCTGCATCATCCGAATGGCGGCTGAATATGAGAAACCGATCTTCCCTGGAAATAGTTTCTCCTGATTCATATCTTTTTACCTTCGGAAAGGGTTCTGCCCCATCCAAAGCCTCGGCAGTGACACCCTGCATTTCACCAAAACCGTGAATGTACACCGCACCGTCCCCAACCGCAGCCTGAGCCAGCAAGCGTCCGGCATCCTCCATTTCAAAGGCTTCATTTTCAATCATTTTCTTAAATAAACCGCTTATCTGTGTCGAAAAAATTTTTAACATGGTCAGGGACTCCTTTAAAAAATAATATACCCATTATAAAGGACTTTCCTTTGCAATGACAGGTTTCTGGGATTTTGATCCGGAAGGTCCGAATTTACTAAATCGGTCGAAAAAACAAAAAAATTAAAATTCCTCTTAGCCATACAGCAGGAATTTTGTTACAATTATCGAATATGAACAATAAATGCGTTGGACTTAAAAGTCATATGACGCAATCTATGTAACTACCCTTTTTCGGGTAATATGGCCGTATAGGCCAGTATATTTAATGGATGAATCGGGAAGGGGAGAGGTGATAAAATGCCAGGGAAAATATTGATTGTTGATGATCAGTTCGGGATTCGTATTTTATTGAACGAGGTTTTACATAAAGAAGGGTATGAAACATTTCAAGCCGCTAATGGAATTCAAGCCTTGGATGTGCTGAATAATCATTCACCTGATCTTGTATTGCTGGATATGAAGATTCCGGGAATGGATGGCATTGAGATCTTGAAAAGAATGAAAGTCGTCGATCCGGACATCCGGGTCATAATCATGACGGCATATGGTGAACTTGATATGATTCAAGAAGCAAAGGATTTAGGTGCTATGACACACTTTGCAAAGCCGTTTGATATTGATGATATTAGAAAAGCGGTTCGTGAATACTTACCGATTCAATCAAGTTAAATGTCTTGAAAATTTAATATTACTGATGGAGTAATTGCTGCGGCTATCTTTTTTTAGATGGGCCGTGTTTTTTTGGAATAAAATTTGAGGCTCGGTATAGTGTATTTGTTGCTGTTTTTTTGATGTATTGATATGCTAAAAGAGGAGAGATATTCTGATTTATAAGCGTATGCTACTTTCGTTTTAGGGAATATCTAGAAAGAATTAACTTTAAAATAATAACATCCACTAGTAGGAGGAAATCAAATGCCTTTAGTTTCTATGAAAGATATGCTGAATAAAGCCCTTGATGAAAAATATGCAGTAGGTCAATTCAATATCAACAACCTTGAATGGACTCAAGCTATTCTAGCTGCTGCAGAACAAGAAAAATCTCCAGTCATCCTTGGTGTTTCCGAAGGTGCTGCCCGCCATATGGGTGGTTTTAAAACGACTGTGATGATGGTTCAAGGATTGTTGGAAGACATGAAAATCACTGTTCCTGTGGCCATTCACCTTGACCATGGTTCAAGTTATGATAAATGTAAGGAAGCTATCGAAGCCGGATTCACTTCAGTAATGATCGATGCTTCACATCATCCGATCGAAGAAAATATCGAAACAACCAAGAAGGTTGTCGAATTCGCTCACGCACGGAATGTTTCTGTTGAAGCGGAAGTGGGCACGGTTGGCGGACAAGAAGATGATGTAATTGCTGATGGAGTCGTATATGCAGACCCTCAAGAATGTGAACAGTTGGTTAAAGAAACAAATGTCGACTGCTTTGCTCCAGCTTTGGGATCCGTTCACGGACCATACAAAGGTGAACCTAACCTTGGGTATAAAGAAATGGAAGAAGTGCGTGATTTAACGAAAAAACCTCTTGTTCTTCATGGTGGTACAGGCATCCCTACGAAAGATATCCAAAAAGCGATTTCGCTTGGAACATCAAAAATCAATGTGAATACGGAAAATCAAATTGTATTCACAAAAGCGGTTCGTGAAATTCTGAATAATGATACTGAAGTGTACGATCCTCGTAAATACATCGTTCCTGGCCGTGAAGCGATTAAAGAAACTGTCATCGGCAAAATACGTGAATTCGGTTCAAACGGCAAAGCATAATAAGGGTTCCATCCCTTTAAATGTAAGATGATAAAGGCAATATTCCCATTGGGGGGCTCCCCCCTAATGGTTTCTTTTAGATGCAGGGCTGAATCCGGGCTCTATTTTTAGAACAATTAGAATTCAGATGCATATAGGAAAATAAAAATCGATTACATACGGAGGCTATTTTATGAAATTCTTTATAGATACAGCAAACATGGAAGAAATCAAACAAGCGCATGAACTTGGCGTTTTAGCAGGTGTTACGACTAACCCATCCCTTGTTGCTAGGGAAAAGGGAGTTTCTTTCCATGATCGGCTAAAAGAAATCACAAGCCTTGTTAAGGAATCCGTTTCTGCTGAAGTCATTGCGCTTGATTTTGAAGGAATGATGGCTGAAGCCAAGGAACTAGTTGCGATTGCACCGAATATCACGATTAAAGTGCCAATGACTCCGGACGGCCTGAAGGCTGTTTCAGCACTTACAAAACAAGGTGTCAAAACAAACGTCACCCTTATTTTCAGTGCAAACCAAGCATTATTGGCAGCTAGGGCAGGAGCAACTTATGTATCGCCATTTTTAGGTCGCTTGGATGACATCGGCCAAAATGGTTTGGATCTAATTTCGGATATTGCTGACATTTTTGCGATCCATGATATCAATGCCGAAATCATCGCAGCTTCCATCCGCCATCCGATGCATATTACTGAAGCGGCTCTTAAAGGGGCGCATATTGCAACGATCCCTTATAAAGTTTTAATACAATTATTCCACCACCCATTAACGGATAAAGGAATTGAAGCTTTTTTGAACGATTGGAATTCACGTACTGAAGCATAATGCCTTGCCGCTAAGTCGCTATAGATTGCACCGTTTAAATAAAATTAACATAAATTAGAAATTTTTCTCTTTTTTTTACATGAATTTTCTACTTTTGTGTAAACTAAAGAACTAGATAGTAAATGTTGTCGGATTATGCAATTTTCTTGTGGTAAAATATTACTTTTTGGAAGTAGCTTCTAAGTGCTTAGCGTGGAAGGGAGTTTATTATGGAAAAACTTAAAATTGCCGGTGGCTATCCTCTAAAGGGAAGCATTCGTGTCAGTGGAGCAAAAAATAGTGCGGTCGCCCTTATTCCTGCAACAATTTTAGCGGACTCTCCCGTAACGATTGAAGGCCTGCCTGATATCTCGGATGTACAGATGCTGAAAGCGTTAATGGAGGAGATTGGCGGCGAGGTATCCTTTGATGAAGGAGAAATGACAGTCAACCCCAGCAGGATGATTTCAATGCCTCTTCCCAATGGAAGGGTCAAGAAGTTACGTGCCTCTTATTATTTAATGGGGGCAATGCTTGGTAAATTCAAAAAGGCAGTGATCGGCTTGCCTGGTGGCTGCCATTTAGGACCTCGCCCGATAGATCAGCATATTAAGGGGTTTGAAGCACTGGGCGCACAGGTGACGAATGAACAAGGAGCCATTTACCTTAGGGCGGACGAGCTAAGGGGAGCACGCATATATTTGGATGTCGTTAGTGTAGGGGCAACGATCAATATCATGCTTGCCGCCGTTTTGGCCAAAGGCCGCACTGTGATAGAAAATGCTGCGAAAGAACCTGAAATCATCGATGTTGCCACATTGTTGACCAATATGGGAGCGAAAATAAAGGGTGCAGGGACGGATATCATTCGTATTGATGGTGTGGAAAGTTTGCACGGGTGCAAGCATACGATCATACCGGATCGGATTGAAGCCGGCACTTTCATGATTCTAGCGGCTGCTGTCGGAGAAGGAATTCTGATTGATAATGTCATTCCCCAGCATTTGGAGTCATTGACTTCCAAGTTGAGGGAAATGGGGATTAATATTGAAGCGGGTGATGACCAGATATTTGTCTCTCCGGGAGAACAATATAAATCCGTTGATATCAAGACATTGGTTTACCCTGGATTCCCAACGGATCTTCAGCAACCTTTCACTTCCCTCTTAACAAAAGCAACTGGTTCTAGCATGGTCACCGATACGATATACGGGGCCCGCTTTAAGCATATTGATGAACTGCGACGCATGAATGCGAAGATAAAGGTCGAGGGCAGAGCGGGCATCGTCGATGGTCCTGTCCAACTTCATGGGGCAAAAGTGAAGGCTAGCGATTTACGTGCCGGAGCGGCTCTTGTAATAGCCGGTTTAATGGCTGAAGGGATTACAGAAGTGACCGGGCTTGAACATATAGATCGCGGATATAGCCATCTTGTTGAAAAACTTTCAGGTTTGGGAGCAACGATTTGGCGTGAAGAAATGACGCAAGAAGAAGTGGAGCAGCTTAAAAGCTGATCCCTTTTCTTGTTACCTCATTGTGTTACTATATATGATATAATGTGTTATACTAATATATAAATAAATCATGCTAGTGTACATGAGGGGGAACCGGAAATGGAAAGAAGTTTATCGATGGAGCTTGTCCGCGTAACAGAAGCGGCGGCACTGAATTCAGCTCGTTGGATGGGAAGAGGAAAGAAAGACGAAGCAGATGATGCAGCAACAACTGCAATGCGGGATGTTTTCAATACTATTCCCATGCAAGGAACGGTAGTAATCGGTGAAGGGGAAATGGATGAAGCGCCAATGCTTTATATTGGCGAAAAACTTGGTACCGGTCTTGGGCCAATGGTGGATGTTGCGGTTGATCCATTAGAAGGAACGAACATCGTTGCATCCGGCGGCTGGAATGCATTGGCTGTATTGGCGATAGCCGATAAGGGGAACTTGCTTCATGCCCCGGATATGTATATGGATAAAATAGCTGTCGGACCAGAGGCTGTTGGTCAGATTGATATCAATGCCTCCGTGTTGGACAACCTGAAAGCGGTAGCCAAGGCAAAAAATAAAGATATTCAAGACGTGGTTGCAACAGTATTGAACCGCGATCGTCATTCGAAGATCATTCATGAACTTCGTGAGGCAGGGGCACGTATCAAGTTGATCAACGATGGAGATGTAGCGGGAGCCATAAATACGGCCTTCGATCTTACCGGTGTTGACATCTTATTCGGATCTGGCGGAGCTCCAGAAGGAGTTATTGCAGCCGTTGCCCTGAAATGCCTTGGAGGGGAAATTCAAGGCAAGCTCATTCCTCAAAGTGATGAAGAAGTGGAGCGCTGTGGAAAAATGGGCCTTGAATTAGGAAGAGTCCTCAGAATGGAAGACCTTGTTCGCGGAGATGATGCAATTTTTGCAGCAACAGGTGTGACAGATGGAGAACTTTTACGCGGCGTACAATTCAAAGGGCATTACGGCGAAACACAATCCGTAGTCATGCGTGCTAAATCTGGTACAGTTCGTTTCATTGATGGTCGTCACAGTCTTAAGATTAAACCGAATGGTTTGATTGACTGATAGCGTTTTTTAGAAAAATCACTTTTAAAAAGCGAGCGGTTTCATCGCTCGCTTTCTCTTTTAAAAAATTTAAGTTGAATAATTAAAATAAAAAAAGTAAAATAAAGCTTGGTCTACTATTAATAATTTAGAATCTGCCCTTTCACTCCAAACTTCAAGAAGCCTTCAATTAATTTTCTTCTTTACATGTAAAAATGTATCATCCTTTCTAAGAAAACTCTGGTCGGGTACATGGATTGCGGTTTTTCTTCCATCTAACAAACCATTTCTTTTTCAGTATGGGTGAAAACGTTTAATTAATAAAAGTGTGGTGTCATAATGAATTTAACTATTTCTAATTTAGAAAACATGAAACTAAAGGATCTCTATGAGCACGCGCGTGAATATAAAGTTTCCTATTACAGCAAACTTTCAAAAAAGGAACTTATTTTCGCTATCCTGAAAGCACAAGCTGAGCAGGATGGTCTCCTATTCATGGAGGGCGTTTTAGAAATCATCCCTTCAGAGGGCTTCGGTTTCCTGCGTCCAATTAATTATTCTCCAAGCTCGGAGGATATTTATATTTCTGCTTCACAGATCCGCAGATTCGATTTGCGGAATGGAGATAAAGTGTCCGGTAAGGTAAGGCCGCCAAAAGAAAACGAGCGCTATTATGGATTACTGCATGTTGAAGCAGTCAATGGCGATAATCCGGAATCAGCAAAAGAGCGTGTCCACTTTCCAGGTCTAACACCGCTGTATCCAAACAGGCAAATTAAACTGGAAACGACACCGAAGAACTTATCAACCAGGATTATGGATGTCCTGGCACCGGTCGGTTTTGGACAGCGTGGGCTAATCGTCGCACCGCCAAAAGCCGGTAAAACGATGCTCATCAAGGAAATTGCCAATGCAATAACCACAAACCATCCCGAATCGGAATTGATCGTGCTGTTGATTGATGAACGCCCGGAAGAAGTGACTGACATTGAACGGTCCGTTGCTGGGGACGTGGTAAGTTCAACGTTTGATGAAGTGCCGGAAAACCATATCAAGGTGGCTGAGCTAGTGTTAGAACGAGCCATGCGCCTTGTGGAGCATAAACGTGATGTCATCATTTTAATGGACAGCATCACTCGACTTGCCCGAGCTTACAACCTTGTCATTCCGCCGAGCGGACGTACACTATCAGGGGGTATTGACCCGGCTGCATTCCACCGTCCAAAACGCTTTTTCGGTGCGGCGAGGAATATTGAGGAAGGCGGCAGCCTGACGATCCTTGCTACAGCATTGGTAGATACGGGTTCAAGAATGGACGATGTCATTTATGAAGAATTTAAAGGTACGGGTAATATGGAGCTGCATTTAGATCGTGCCCTTGCCGAAAGACGCATCTTCCCGGCAATCGATATTCGCCGCTCAGGCACTCGTAAAGAAGAATTGTTAATTCCGAAAGATCGCCTGGATAAACTATGGGCCATCAGGAAAACAATGTCGGATTCGCCTGATTTCTCGGAGAAATTCCTTCGCCGTCTAAAACAGACAAAGGGTAATGAAGAATTTTTCAGTAAGCTGGATGAAGAGATGTCAGAAATGAAAAAGGGGCCGGCGAGCGTAAAACGTTCTTAAACCCTGTAAGAAACAAACAGTTGCACAACTAGTCTTAAGTTGTTATAATGAGTTCATGTGTTTTTACAATAAATGTGAGGGTGTTTTTCCCTCAACTTGAAGTATATAACTCTGTTTCGAATGATTCAGGGCATAAGGAGCTGAAAAGAATGAAAACTGGAATTCATCCAAATTATAAGCTTTCAAAAGTAATTTGCTCTTGCGGAAACACTTTTGAAACTGGTTCAGTTAAAGAAGAGATCAAAGTTGAGACTTGTTCAGAATGCCATCCATTCTACACTGGTCGTCAAAAATTCGCTGAAGCTGGCGGACGTGTTGATCGTTTCAACAAAAAATACGGTATTAAATAAGCCGGACTTTTTAAAAAACAGGCAAGTATTTTTCTTGCCTGTTTTTTCTTTTCCATAAACAAGTAAGAATTTATATAAAGCCGGGTCGACTTCAATTATGGCCAAGGGATCGACAGGTGGAAGGGAGTAGCTGTTTCCATGTATGTAATGAAACAAACAGGCTGGATCGAGCTTATTTGCGGAAGCATGTTTTCGGGTAAATCCGAGGAATTGATTAAACGAGTCAGCCGTGCTCAATTTGCTAAAGAGCAAATAGCTGTATTTAAACCAGCTATTGATAATCGCTATGCGGAAGAGGCTGTCGTATCACACAATGGCTCTTCTGTGATGGCAAAACCGATTGCCCATTCAACGGATATCTTTAAGTATTTGGACAAGCCCCTGGATATTATTGCAATAGATGAAGTGCAATTTTTTGATCATGAAATTATCGGGGTTGCCCAGCATCTTGCGGACAGCGGTTATCGAGTGATTATGGCTGGACTCGATCAAGATTTCCGAGGTGAACCATTCGGTCCTATGCCTGTTCTATTATCGCTGGCAGAATCGGTGACTAAGCTGCAGGCTGTGTGTGAAGTGTGCGGATCACCTGCAAGCAGGACACAGCGCTTGATAGATGGGGAGCCGGCCTCCTATGATGAGCCGATCATCCTTGTGGGTGCATCGGAATCATACGAGCCCCGCTGCCGCCATCATCACGAAGTTCCGGGTAAGCAGCCTGTTGGGATTAAAGAACGTATTTGAATGATGGTGCCCTATGATCCAATGTGGTCGTAGGGTGCTTTTTTTTATGTAGAAATGGTTGGGAATTATAATAAGGGTGGAAAAACTGCTGGAGTTATTCAAGTGGTATGACCAATACATGGAAGCGAAATAAAAGATAAATATTGCCCCATTTTGGGCAGGCTAACGAGGAAATGTTCTTCTTAACCAGTCAAAATGGAGGGAAAAAATATGAAATCAAAACTGCTTATCATGACAGCCTTTTTACTTGCTGCACTAACGGCATGCGGTCAAAATGACAATGCGATAAATAATGATTCGGAATATGGGGATCAATCCCGGGATGGCAAGGATTTTGTTGGCAATGGTTTAAAACGTGTATCCAATAATGATTGGGACAATGAAGCGGAACGGCCATCAGATCAAATCCTCAATACACCGCATCATACATCCAATAATTCACCATCCATGGGGCAGCAAATTGATGATATCCGCGGGGCCATTGAATCGGAAACCAATTATGAGGCGGGCTCCGTTTGGTTTAATGGAAATACCATACATGTTACGGTCCATGATAAAGGCAAAATCAAGACGGAAAAAGAGAGACATAAGGAAATGCAGCGAATACAAGGCATTATAAACAGGGCTGTGCCTCAATATAATATAGATGTAAAATTAAAGAAATAACGACATTTTTGAATCCTCTTTGACGTTGATTATTCACCTATACTATAATTAACCTAGAAGTGAACTGAGCTGGGGCACTGAACTACTTATTTATAGTTAGAAAAGATGGATTACTTCCAATTCGTTTCAGATGTTTTGGAAAATTTATGAGGTGAATAATTTGTTTGATCGATTGCAAGCAGTAGAAGATAGATATGAAAGATTGAATGAGCTATTAAGTGACCCGGAGATCATTAATGACTCCAAGAAGCTAAGGGAATATTCTAAGGAGCAATCCAGCATACAAGAGACTGCTTCGACTTATAAAGAATATAAAGCGGTTCGTGAGCAACTCCAGGAAGCGAAGGCGATGCTTGAGGAGAAGCTTGATGCGGAAATGCGTGAAATGGTAAAAGAAGAGATCAATGAACTTGAAGATACCATACAAGGCCTTGAGGATAAACTGAAAATATTGCTTATTCCGAAGGACCCTAACGATGATAAAAACGTAATCATGGAGATCCGCGGAGCGGCAGGCGGAGATGAGGCAGCCTTATTTGCTGGTAGTCTATACCGCATGTATAGTCGTTTTGCCGAGGTGCAGGGTTGGCGGACTGAAGTCATTGAAGCAAGTCCTACAGGGCTTGGCGGCTATAAGGAAATCATATTCATGATTAATGGCAATGGCGCTTATTCAAAATTGAAGTTCGAAAATGGAGCACATCGCGTTCAGCGAGTACCTGAAACTGAATCAGGCGGACGGATTCATACATCTACAGCCACGGTTGCTGTTTTACCCGAAGCTGAGGAAGTGGAAGTTGAAATTCATGATAAGGATATTCGTGTCGATACCTTTGCATCGAGCGGTCCTGGAGGGCAAAGTGTCAATACGACAATGTCAGCGGTGCGCTTGACTCATATTCCGACGAATACGGTTGTATCCTGTCAAGATGAAAAATCACAAATCAAGAACAAAGAAAAAGCAATGAAGGTTTTGCGTGCCAGGGTGTACGATAAAATCCAACGCGAAGTACAGGCAGAGTATGATCAAAATAGGAAGCTTGCTGTTGGAACGGGCGATCGATCTGAAAGGATTCGCACTTATAACTTCCCGCAAAACCGCGTTACCGATCACCGTATTGGTTTAACGATTCAAAAGTTGGATCAAATCATGGAAGGTAAGCTGGATGAAGTGGTTGATGCATTAATCATGGAAGACCAATCTTCAAGGCTGGAAAATGCAGATGAGTAATTCTGCCGTGAAAGTGTTTGAAGCCCTTAAATGGGCTTCTTCTTTTTTAAAGGAAAATGATCGTGATGCCAATGCTGGGGAAATCCTGTTACAGCACTTTTTAAACCAAACTCGTTCCCAAATGCTGGCCAACCTTCATGATGAGCTTAGTGAAGCGGATTTTGGGCAATTTAAGGCCGCTATTGAGCTGCATGCTGAGGGGACGCCAATCCAATATATAATCGGCAGTGAAGAATTTTATGGACGGACCTTCTTTGTTAATGAAGAAGTGCTCATACCGAGACCTGAAACAGAAGAATTGATTTATTATACATTACGTAAACTCCCAGCCATTTTTTTGGAGGGGCAGAAGCTTCATTTAGCTGATATTGGGACCGGCAGCGGCGCAATCGCCATAACGATGAAACTTGAAAAATCAAACCTGTTGGTGACGGCCACGGACATAGCGGAAACGTCACTTGAGGTTGCGAGGAAAAATGCAGAATCACTTGGTGCCGAAGTGCAGTTCATGCAAGGTGATTTGCTTTTGCCTTTCGTGAACATGAACCAGAAGGTGGACATCCTTTTATCGAATCCGCCATATATACCAGATGATGATCATAAATCCATGTCAGTAGTCGTGACAGGACATGAACCACATCGTGCATTATTTGCCGGTATCGATGGGCTGGATTTTTACCGCCGCTTTATGGAGCAGTTACCTTTGATCATGAAGGTGCCTGGACTGATCGGTTTTGAAGTGGGCACTGGACAGGGTAAGGCGGTTGCCGATTTATTGAAGCGAACCTTTCCTGCTGCAGAAGTATCCATTGTAAATGACATAAATGAAAAAGATCGAATGGTCTTTGCTGCATTAAAGTGATCCGTCTCCTTCCGTGAGACGGATTTTTTTTTATGGGCACCACCCTCATTATCCTTTGGAATCTATATTTCCAGCTATCAACTTTTTTTATTTTTACTAGTTTAAGATAGCTCGAAAATGGTGAGACTAATTCATGTGAGGGGGCGAAGGCGATGAAAACAAAACATTTAGCCATTATCTATCTATTAATCTTAACTATAGGAACGATCGTAAGTATATATATGCCTAAAGCGGAGATGGTCGGTGCAGAAGATACGAAGGTGATCCCGGATGAGGCGATTCGTCTGCGGATACTTGCTAATAGTGATGCAGAAAAGGATCAAGCGGTTAAACGTCTTATTAGGGATGAGGTAAATGAAGATATCACAAAGTGGGTCGAGGAGCTTACTTCTTTGGATGAAGCGAGGGATGTGATCACCTCGCATCTACCGGATATCCAGGCGACAGCTGAGGCGGTTATAAAGGAACAGGGTTTGGAGCAGTCAGTAAAAGTCGATTTTGGACAAGCGGAATTTCCGACAAAACTCTACGGGCAGTATTTATATCCGGCAGGGGATTATGAAGCGGTGATTATCACACTTGGTGAAGGGGAAGGCGCTAATTGGTGGTGTGTTCTATTTCCGCCATTATGTTTCTTGGATTTTTCAAATGGGACGGCTGTAAGTCAAAGTCCGATTGTCGAGGAAGAAGATGAAGGATCCCTGACTTCGGATGGGAAGGCGTATGCAGCAACGAATGAAGAGAGTGAACCTGTTGCAGAGGGAGAAACTGAAGTAGTGTTGGCTGAAAAAGAAAAAGGGCCCGAGGAAGAAGTTGAAGAAGAGGTAATGGAGGAGAGTGTAAAAGAGGAAGTAACGGAAGAAACGGTAAAAGAAGAGGTTGCTGAGCAAGAGGTAAAAGAAGAAGTGATGGCAGTAAAAGATAAGGAACAAGTGGCGGAGGAAGTCAATGATGGGAGTGTTGAAGATAACAAGGTTGAAATTGCGGCATCCAATGAACAAGGTCAGCAATTATATGAAGGGGAAAAGGAGCCTGAGGTGGAAGTGAAGTCCTTGTTTGCAGAAATCTTCAATGATCTATTTTAAAAAGGGGGCAGCGGCCCTTTTTTTTACTTTCAGATAATTATAAAAACATATCCACAGGGTTATTAACAAAAAATCAAAAAAATCTGTCATTAATCTTTAATATCCACAAACTTATCCACGGATTCGATATGGTTATCCCCAATTTGTGGATAACACTTGAATTATGTGTATACTTCTTTTATACTTTCAAAGTATCTTTTAAGTGAAATTAGTACGTTAAATTGAAAATATCCTTCATATTAAAGCGATTATATAAAATAAGAAATGTTAAAAGGCGATGATGTTCAAAATGAAAACGGAAATTTGGTCAGTGGATAAAAATGTGGATAATTTACAAAGTTATCCCCAGATTACACAATCAGCTGAATTATTAAAGGCTAACCAAGTGGTTGCTTTTCCTACAGAGACTGTTTATGGACTAGGTGCGAATGCCAAAAATGACGAGGCGGTCAAAAAAGTGTTCGAAGCAAAGGGGCGTCCAAGTGATAATCCTTTAATCGTTCATATAGCCTCTGAAGAGCAGCTGTCAGGTATTGTAGAAGAGATTCCGGAACAGGCCAGGAAGCTAATGGCAGAATTTTGGCCGGGTCCTTTGACTTTGATCATGAAACGAAAACCGGGCCAGCTATCAAATCTTGTGACAGCTGGATTGGACACGGTGGCTGTCAGGATGCCGGATCACCAGGTTGCCCTCGGCCTTATTCGTGCGAGTGATTTGCCCATTGCGGCTCCAAGTGCAAATACTTCTGGGAAACCGAGTCCCACTTCAGCTAAACATGTTGAAGCTGACTTAATGGGCCGGATTGCAGGCATAGTCGATGGCGGGACTACCGGTGTGGGCGTAGAATCCACAGTACTTGATTGCACTGTTGAAATCCCTGTTATATTAAGGCCCGGCGGAGTGACCCTGGAACAGCTGGAAGCTGTGATAGGGGAAGTCCGGCAAGATGTCGCTTTGAAGAATCAGGAAACGGCGCCAAAAGCCCCGGGCATGAAATATACCCACTATGCTCCGAAGGCCCCTCTATATTTAGTCAAGGGTAATCAAGCTTTCCTTCAGAAGCTTGTGGATGAGAAAAGAAGTGACGGGTTAAAGGTGGGCATCCTAACTGCTTATGAACATCAACAGGATTATAAGGCCGATTATGTGGTCGTCCCAGGTTCATTAGCTGATTTACATACTGTTGCGACAGGCTTATATGATGCTTTAAGACAGTTTGATGAGCTCGAGGTCGATGTCATTTTTAGTGAAATGTTTCCTGACCATGGAATAGGAGCAGCGGTCATGAACCGGCTTGAGAAGGCTGCAGGTCATCAAATCATCAAGGAACATGTGTAATAAGGACTGATTTATTCTTCTATTTCTTTTCGGACATGCATAACATGTAGTAGGCACGTCCGAGGGAGGATTGGAATGAATACATTTGCTGGAGAAATCATCACCTTATTGCTAATGGCATTCGCGTTGGGAATGGATGCCTTTTCAGTCGGCCTTGGAATGGGAATGTTTAAGCTAAGGTTGAGGCAAATTCTTTTTATAGGGCTGACAGTTGGCTTTTTTCATATTTGGATGCCCTTGCTTGGAATGGGGGCAGGCCGTTTCATTTCAGAAAAATTCGGGACCTTCGCTACATACGCCGGCGGTCTATTGTTGATCATTCTTGGTATACAGATGTTTATCCCTGGTAAAAAGGATGGAGCTGGTATCAGGGAAAATAAGATGCTGGCTCCTGTCGGGAAAGGTCTATTCATTTTTGCTTTAGGGGTAAGCCTGGACAGCTTCTCGGTAGGATTGACCCTGGGGATCTACGGTGCAAAAACGATTTTAACCATTCTCTGCTTTGGGTTTGCTGCCACCCTATTAACGTGGGCAGGGCTTTTGCTGGGTAGAAAAATTCAGGGTTTGCTAGGCGTGTATAGTGAGATTCTTGGCGGAAGCATTCTATGTGCGTTTGGATTGAAATTATTGTTCTCTTTTTGAGCCGCTTGACTTCATATCTATCCTTCCTCAACTGTTCCGATTACCGGGGCGGTTTTATTTTTTCCTAAGACATGTTGAGAGTGATTTTTTTGACTATAATAAACGGGCGATAGCTTATAATGAATAAAAAAGGAGGCGTCATAAATGATCCGTGTATTATTTGTATGTACAGGCAACACATGCAGAAGCCCGATGGCAGAAGCGATATTGAAAAATAAGAATATTGCGGGCGTTGAAGTGAAGTCCGCTGGCGTGTATGCTTCATCAGGCCAGGATGCTTCAACGCATGCAAAAAATGTATTGGTTGAAAATGATATAGTGCATAATCATCATTCAACGCCTTTATCCGAGAAGGAAATGGAATGGGCGACTCATATTTTCACCATGACGGAAGGGCATAAATCGGTCATTACCCGTGCATATCCCCAGATGGCCGATAAGACTTTTACTTTAAAAGAATTCATTATTGATGATAATTATGATAAGGACATAATAGATCCGTTTGGCGGTTCTGAAGGCATTTATCGGGAAACGTTCAGGGAGCTGCAGGAATTAATTGAAGAATTAGTCTTAAGGCTTAAAAAGTAAACAGGGTACATAATGTGGTCGCTGCAGTAAAAGATATTACTAAGCTTGTTGACCGTCAATTGGAAAGTGTACGATCAAGGCAGCACATGAAGTTGCTGCTATTGCAGAAGAAACATCTGCTGGAGCGGAAGAAGTGACAGCTGACAAGCGAACAAGCTCATAGTCATGGGAAATGTCGAAAAATCGGCAATGGAACTTAAAGTGCAAGCGGAAAAGTTGAACAGGATCATTACCCGCTTCACTCTTGACATTTTACAGCAGGAAACCCAAGGCGGTTTCCTGCTTCTTTGAGGGGGAAAAAGGATGGACATCCTTTATCTTTTCATAATTTTGTGACACAATAAAATCAATTGAAAAAGCTAGAGGAGGATTATGATGAAAGTTGCGATTGCTTCTGATCATGGTGGTATACATATCCGTGAAGAAATAAAGAATTTAATGAATGAGTTACAGATTCCATTTGAGGACTTTGGCTGTGAATGCACTACTTCGGTGGATTATCCTGATTATGCCTTGCCGGTTGCTGAAAAAGTGGCACGCGGTGAGTTCGATCGGGGCATTTTAATCTGTGGAACTGGAATCGGAATGAGCATCGCTGCTAATAAGGTCAAAGGAATTAGATGTGCGTTAGTTCATGATGTCTATAGTGCGAAGTTGACCCGCCAGCATAATGATACCAATATGTTAGCGATGGGGGAACGTGTCATTGGCCCGGGTCTGGCCAGGGAAATTGCACAAACATGGCTGACTTCGGAATTTGAAGGCGGACGTCATCAAAACAGGATCGGTAAGATTGCGGAGTATGAAGGTAAACAAAGCTAATTTTTATGGTTTTTGGAGAGACCCCTTTTCTTTTGATAGCAAGTTTTCTTTTTGAAAGGATGCGTTTTCATGATAAGTGATGCTACATTTTCAAATGAGCTTGAGATATGGGAAAACCAGTTTCGGGAGCTTTTACATGAGTTTCAAGAACAGACGGCTTTAAAAGAGAAACAGCTACTGGTAATCGGCTGCAGTACAAGTGAAGTGATCGGGAAAAGGATCGGTACTGAAGGGACGCTCGATGTTGCAGGGATGATTTTTTCCGTAGTGAGGGATTTTCAAGTGAAAACGGGTGTTCAGGTTGCATATCAATGTTGTGAGCATCTTAACAGGGCGTTGGTTTTGCAAAGGGAAACCGCGATTCGATATGATTATGAAGAAGTTTCGGTTGTACCTGTAAGAACAGCTGGGGGATCGATGGCGACGTACGCCTATCAGCAATGGAAAGATGCTGTCGTCGTTGAACATATTAAAGCGGATGCGGGTATAGACATTGGGGACACCTTCATTGGCATGCATCTGAAGCATGTGGCGGTTCCAATCCGCTCTGCCATTAAAGAAATAGGGCATGCACATGTGACCATGGCCAAAACCCGCCCGAAACTGATTGGCGGGGAACGGGCCGTTTATCAGGACATCTCTGAAAACAAGAGTTGTACTTAAGGTAAGTGAGACAGCATTTCTCGGATGGGGAATGCTGTTTTTTAATAGAATCTGTTCAAAATCGTAAAGCTAAAGCTAAGGTTCACAAGAAAAATCTCTATTTGGGAGCGCTAATAGAATGGAGATTTCGCTCGTTAAATATAGGGTGAAAGGGCTATTTACCATGATTTTGATGTAAAATACGAACATTTTTAAATAAAAAAACATTTAATGTTCGATAAAATTAGACTATCACTTCTAAATTAGACATGTTAAAATGGAGTAGAATTTTCTAATAATTATTGGTATGGCTTTTTCATGCTTTTTTGAAGGCATGTTGCACATAAATACTAAAAAGCGAATCACGCACAATTTGAGGAGGAATTACGGAATGAATCGTTTAGCAAAGCAAGATGAGCAAGTGTTTAACGCAATTCAACTGGAATTAGGGCGTCAAAGAAGTAAAATTGAGCTTATTGCTTCTGAAAACTTCGTGAGTGAAGCTGTCATGGAAGCACAAGGGTCGGTCTTAACTAATAAGTATGCAGAAGGATACCCTGGAAAACGTTACTATGGCGGATGTGAGTATGTAGACATCGTTGAAGATCTAGCACGTGAGCGTGCGAAAGAAATTTTCGGCGGGGAGTATGTGAACGTACAGCCGCACTCTGGAGCTCAAGCCAATATGGCCGTTTACTTTACAGTGCTTCAAACCGGCGACACAGTGCTTGGAATGAACCTTTCGCATGGAGGTCATTTAACACATGGAAGCCCAGTTAACTTCAGTGGTGTTAACTACAACTTCGTTGAATATGGTGTAGACGAAAAAGATCACCGTATCGATTACAATGATGTTTTGGAAAAAGCTCGTCAGCACAAACCGAAATTGATCGTAGCGGGTGCAAGTGCATACCCACGGGAAATTGATTTCAAGCGATTCCGCGAAATTGCAGATGAAGTCGGTGCTTATTTAATGGTCGATATGGCACATATCGCAGGTTTGGTTGCGGCTGGTTTACACCAAAGCCCAATTCCTTATGCTGACTTTGTAACGACAACTACTCATAAAACACTTCGCGGACCACGCGGCGGAATGATCATCTGTAAAGAAGAATTCGGTAAGAAGATCGATAAATCCATCTTCCCTGGAATTCAAGGCGGTCCATTGATGCATGTTATATCAGCTAAGGCTGTTGCATTCGGAGAAGCGCTTCAAGATGATTTTAAAGTGTATGCACAACAAATCATCGACAATGCTAAACGTTTGGGCGAAGGTTTGAAGAAAGAAGGGTTCACACTTGTTTCTGATGGAACGGACAATCACTTGATTCTTCTTGATGTGCGCTCTACTGGATTAACGGGAAAAATCGCAGAGCATGTTTTGGATGAAATCGGTATTACCGTTAACAAAAATGCGATTCCTTATGACCCGGAAAAACCATTCGTTACAAGTGGTATTCGTATTGGGACTGCGGCAGTGACTTCACGTGGCTTCGGATTGGAAGACATGGATGAAATAGCTGCAATCATCGGACTTGTTTTGAAAAATAATGAGGACGCAGCTAAACTTGAAGAAGCAAAACAGCGTGTTGAAACATTAGCGAACAAATTTGAATTATATCCTTCATTGTAATATTCTTGAGCCGCTTCCTTCTAAAGGGAGCGGTTTTTTTATACCTTATGGGAGTCAGTATGTGAGAAGAATCCGAATAGTGAAAATAGGTCTGACATCTAAACCTTTATTGAAGATTGAATCGTTTTTCTGTAAAATAGGTTGAAGTGAATTTAAAAAGACACGAAAATTTTTCTATTCGATTAGGGAAATCATAAAAAAGCGCAAAACTAAGCAATGGAATTGGAGAGATGCTAAATGGGAAAAGTTTATGTTTTCGATCACCCGTTAATTCAACACAAATTAGCCTATATACGTGATATAAATACAGGAACAAAAGAATTCCGTGAACTAGTGGATGAAGTCGCTTCATTGATGGCATTTGAAATCACGAGGGATATGCCGCTCGAAGAGGTGGAAATCCAAACGCCTGTAAGCACGGCGAAAGTGAAAATGCTTTCTGGTAAAAAAGTGGGAATCGTCCCGATTTTACGTGCAGGCATAGGGATGGTGGACGGAATCATTAAGCTGATTCCTGCTGCAAAGGTCGGACATGTTGGCCTTTACCGTGATCCTGAAACTTTGAAACCTGTTGAATATTATGCGAAAATGCCAAGTGATTTGGCAGAAAGGGAATGCATTGTCGTTGACCCGATGTTAGCCACTGGCGGATCAGCCATCGAAGCGATCCATTCCATTAAAAAGCGCGGTGCAGTGAATATTAAATTCATGTGTTTGATTGCAGCTCCAGAGGGTGTGGACGCATTAAAAGAAGCCCATCCAGATGTTGATATTTATATTGCTGGCCTTGACGAAAAACTGAATGAACATGGTTATATCGTTCCAGGTCTTGGAGACGCAGGAGATCGTTTATTCGGCACAAAATAAGGAAAGAAGCTGAGGTGTCACGAATGAACAAACCGATAAAAGTCATGACCATTTTCGGGACGAGACCAGAAGCTGTCAAAATGGCTCCCTTAGTACTCGAATTTCAAAAACACCCAGAACATTTCAAGCCGATCGTTGCTGTTACGGCTCAGCATCGTCAAATGTTAGATCAAGTTCTCGAACTATTTTCCATTCAGCCGGATTATGACTTGGACATAATGAAGGAAAGGCAAACGCTTGCTGACATTACAACAAGAGCATTAAATGGTCTTGATTCCGTAATGAAGGAAGCTAAGCCTGATATTGTTCTTGTACATGGAGATACAACCACAACGTTCGTCGCAAGTCTGGCTGCCTTTTATAATCAGATTGTCATTGGGCATGTAGAAGCAGGGCTGCGCACCTGGAATAAGTATTCCCCTTATCCGGAAGAAATGAATCGCCAGCTTACCGGTACGCTGGCGGATTTGCATTTTGCACCGACTTCGAAGGCGGAGGAGAATCTGCTTAACGAAAACAAGAAGGATAATATTTTCGTGACGGGAAATACGGCAACCGATGCTTTAAAAACGACTGTACGGTCCACTTATTCACATCCGGTTTTAAATGGACTTGGAGAAGACAGGCTCATTTTGCTTACCGCCCATCGCAGGGAAAATCTAGGTGAACCCATGAGGAATATCTTCAGGGCCGTGAAGAAAATCATTGCTGAGCATGATGATGTTCAAGTGGTATATCCGGTCCATTTAAATCCTCTTGTTCAAGAATTGGCGAACGAAATTCTCGGCGACGATCCGCGGATTCATTTGATCGAGCCGCTGGATGTTCTGGATTTCCATAACTTCGCTTCAAGAGCCTATCTGATTTTGACTGATTCTGGAGGAATCCAGGAAGAGGCACCGTCACTTGGTGTACCTGTCCTGGTTTTAAGGGATACGACGGAACGTCCTGAGGGGATTGCGGCTGGAACCTTAAGGTTGGCGGGTACTGATGAACAAACCATTTATAATTTGGCACATGAATTGCTCACGGATCAAGAGGTGCACGAAAAAATGTCCAAAGCTTCAAATCCATATGGGGACGGAAACGCTTCGGTCCGCATAGCTGAAGCCATCCGTTACTATTTTAAGCAAATAAATATGCCACCAACTAGATTTGACTCATAAAAAAGGAAAAGCCATGCGCTTTTCCTTTTTTTATTTGCATACTCCAAGGTTGTTGAGAAAAGATAACTGCTAAGGGGATGATTATGTTGGGAAAGAAAACGTTTCTAGTGTTTGTTTTCCTTTTTGTATTTATTTATCAAAATGAAAAGGGATTGGCATCCGTCATACTGCCGCCTTTACCAAAACTATCAGAATCTAAGGAAGTAACGGTTGTTGTCACGATGGATAAGGCGTTTCAACGGGAAAAGATCGAAAAACTGCTTGAAAAATACCCATCCCTTCAATTACGGAATGTTTATTCGGTTGCCCTGAATGGATTTTCCCTTCATGGGAAGATGAATGAGATAGAACAACTTAAAAAGGAGGACGAAATTCAGGCTGTAACGGAAGTATCCGTTTATCAAGCCGTGTTGGATGAAAGTGTCCCGTACATAGGAGGAGGCAGGGTCAGGGGTTTCTTTGATAAGGAGAATCACCGGATAACCGGGAAAGGGGTAAAAGTAGGGATAATCGATACTGGCATTGATTATACACATCCAGATTTGCAACGAGCATATAAAGGTGGCAAGGATCTGGTTGATGGTGATGAAGACCCGATGGAAACCAAAAATCAAGGCGACCTGAATACATTACACGGTACTCATGTGGCAGGCATCATTGCAGCCAATGGAAAAATGAAAGGTGTCGCACCAGAGGCGGAGATATATGCATATCGAGCTTTGGGACCAGGTGGAGCAGGAGATACGGATCAAGTCTTGACGGCTATTGAGTCAGCCATGAAGGATAAGGTGGATGTATTGAACCTCTCTCTTGGCAATAACGTCAATGGCCCTGATTTGCCTATCTCCCTTGCATTGAATAAGGCAGTGGAAAGCGGAATAGTTGCCGTGACATCAAATGGGAATTCCGGTCCGGCTGTATGGACCGTCGGCTCACCCGGAACAGCGGAAAAAGCGATTTCCGTTGGGGCATCGACTCCTCCCTTAAGGGTTCCGTATATGATTTACGGACTTGGATCGAAAAAGCATCAATCGCATTTAACCTTGTTTCAAGGCTCTAAAAAATGGAACCTGACGTTTTCCGAGGATGTCATATATGGGGGACTGGGTAATGAAAAGGACCTGAAACATGTTCGGGATAAGATTGTTTTGATGGAACGAGGCACACTTACCTTCCAGCAGAAAGTATCCAATGCAGAAAAGGCAGGTGCAAAGGGGGTAATTGTTTATAATAATACGAGCGGTACCTTTACTGGAAGCTTGGAAAAGGAAATGAACATCCCAGCTGCTTCTATTAATAGAAGAGATGGAATGCAGCTTAAGCAAATCATGGAGCAAGGGCAAAGCAAAACCGTTCAATTTGTTTATAAGAACGAGCAGGATAGGCTCGCTGATTTTAGCTCAAGGGGACCGGTAACTGTATCATGGGGAATAAAGCCTGACGTATTGGCACCGGGAGTGGAAATTGAAAGCACCGTTCCTAAAGGATATATGTCCTTGGATGGAACAAGTATGTCCGCACCGCATGTTGCAGGGGCAGTCGCGTTAATCCTGCAAAAACACCCGGATTGGACTCCTGATCAAGTGAAATCTGCATTGATGAGCACTTCAAAGCCATTGAGGAAATCTGCGAATCAATTTTATCACACATATGAACAGGGGGCTGGACGCATTCAGGTCGACGAAGCATTAAAAGCGGACACGCTCTTGAATCCTAGCTCATTGTCCTTTGGAATGTACACAAAGAAAGATGGAATTGAAGAGCATCATGAAACGATAGTCATAGAAAATTCCGGAACGAAAATGAGGAAGTACTCTTTTATGGTCCCATTAAAAGAGACAGGGCTCACTTGGGAATTGCCGAAATCCCTTACATTGAATCCAAAGGAAAAGAAACAGATTAAAGTGGGACTGCAGGTCAACCCAGCCGAGATTAAAAAGGGAGTCTTTGATGGATACCTCATAATAATGGAAGGAACCAAAAGAATATCACTTCCTTATTTATATGTAAAAGAAGAGCCTGATTATCCAAGGGTAATGGGATTTGATTTTGGCCAAGGGGACCAGGCTGGCACATATCGATACGAAATGTACCTTCCGCGGGGGGCTGAAGAATTCGGTATTGCCCTATATGAGGAGGATAGCTTGAAATTCGCTGGATATTTGGATTGGTCGAGATCGGCACCTTCCGGTTTGATCAAAAAAGATGTATTGAAAAAGGACTTGCCGCCTAAAGGAGTGTATAAAGCGATAATATTTGCGAGAAGGGGCGGAAGGGAAGATCGGATAGAAAAGACGTTACTTATTGAGTGAACAGAGGACAATAAGTAAAATAAAACGGATGTCAATAGAAGAAAAAAGATAATTTGTGAACAATTCGTTAATAATTACAAACCTGTGACAAATTTCACTAACCACTCATTGACATTGATTCTAGCCTATTGTATGCTAACAAAGGATGTAAAATGAGAGGGTTTTCAGTAGCCCGGCATGCAGATTTTTACAGCATGAAATGTTTTCTATCCTCCACCAAATTCAACCGCGAGGATGCAACTTGCGTCAAATGATTTGCCGTCTAAAATGGCTATGACTTTGATGTCAGCGATTCTTTCTCAAATAGTCGGATCAGTTTTGTTCGGTATCTTCATTTACTTGTCAGAACCTAAGATTCGAACCGCTGCTATTAGTAATTGGCCTTCTTTGTGGACTTGCTATGTTTACAAGCAATGCTTCATTCAGTACGAAAATATTTCTCAGGAGATTAAATGAAAAATGCCAGAAATGAAAATCATGTTCAACAGGCAGAGTAAATATATAATTTTTCTTCTGGCGGTTTATGTTGTTGGATGGGGACTTACGAGTTATCAAGCCGTTTTTGCTGGGCTTATACTGGGTACGGGTTTGAGTTTATACAATTTATGGCTGATCAATCAGAAAATGAAAAAGTTCAGTCAGGCGCTCGATGAAGGAAAGAAAACTAAATCTCTTGGGACGATGACTCGAATGGCATCCGCAGGTCTAGCGGTACTCATTGCATTGGAATTTCCGGAGCATTTTCATCTGATAAGTGTTGTATGGGGATTAATGACAGCTTATATTGTCATTTTTATAGATTTTTTCATCCAATTAATACGTCGATAGCGGGGAAGAGAGGTGAATATAGTTGAATCATGAAGCACCCTTACAAGAATTTATGGGTCTTACCTTTAACTTGAGTAACGTCCTAATGATTACAGTTGCCAGCCTAGTTGTGTTCATACTTGCTGTGATTGGTACACGTAAGCTTGCAATGAAGCCAACTGGCATGCAGAATTTCATGGAATGGATTATGGATTTCGTTAAGGGTATTATTAATAGTAACATGGACTGGAGAACAGGTGGTCAGTTTCAACTGCTTGGTATGACTTTGCTGATGTACATTTTTGTGTCCAATATGCTAGGTCTTCCGTTTGCAATTAGTTACGATGGTGTGCTTTGGTGGAAATCACCAACAGCCGACCCAGTTATCACATTGACTCTTGCAGTCATGGTTTTAGGTTTAACGCATTATTATGCTATAAAAATGAAAGGCGCCAAGGGTTACTTTAAAGCTTATAAAAACCCAATGACACTTGTAGAGGAATTTACAAACTCCTTGACACTTGGTCTGCGTCTATATGGTAACATTTATGCTGGTGAAGTTTTGCTGAGTCTATTAGCGGGATCTCTAGCATTTAGTGGAGCTGCCGGATTTATTGGTGCAATTGTGCCTACATTAGTATGGCAAGGCTATAGTATTTTCGTCGGTAGTATCCAAGCGTTTATCTTTGTCACGTTAACAATGGTTTATCTGTCTCATAAAGTCAGTGACGACCATTAATTATAAGTTCATTTAGAACTAAAAAAATAATAAATTTTGATACAATCTAAGGAGGATATTTATAATGACAGGTTCAGTAGGTCTTCTTGCAGCAGCAATTGCAATTGGTTTAGCAGCACTAGGTGCAGGTATTGGTAATGGTCTTATCGTTTCAAGAACAGTAGAAGGTATCGCTCGTCAACCAGAAGCTCGCGGTATGCTTCAAACAACAATGTTCATCGGGGTAGGTTTAGTTGAGGCGATGCCTATCATCGCGGTAGTAATTGCGTTTATGGTATATGGTGGTTAATAGAACCTTCAAAAAGTTCAAAAATGGCGAAGTTCGTTCCATGTGAACCTTCGCCTTTCCTTTATGTCCACAATCCTGTTTTTATACAGTTTAAGAGCATAGTTTTCTAAAGTTCATATATAATGAACGCTTTAAGAAGTGAAACTCGTGAAGGGAGTGAACCAAGCGTGTTAACAAGCAGCTTTGTACTTGGGTCAACGTCTCATGGCTTTAATGGCGGAGACATGTTATACCAATTAGTAATGTTTATCATTTTGTTAGCGTTGCTGAAGAAATTTGCATGGGGTCCTCTAATGGGCATCATGACTCAACGTGAAGAACATGTTGCAAATGAAATTCAAGCAGCTGAAGCTAGCAGACAAGAAGCACTTAAATATTTAGAAGAACAACGTGAAATCGTAAAACAATCTCGCACTGAAGCGGGACAACTTATAGAAAACGCGAAACTTCAAGGTGAAGCACAGCGTGAAGAGATCGTGAATCAAGCACGTCTTGAAGCAGAACGCGTCAAAGAAACAGCTAAGCGTGAAATCGTACAGGAAAAAGAAAAAGCCATTACGGCATTACGCGAGCAAGTGGCATCTTTATCCGTACTTATTGCTTCTAAAGTAATAGAAAAAGAATTATCCGAAGCAGATCAAGAGCAATTGATTAATGACTACATTCAAGAGGCAGGAGAAGGGAAATGAGCGATATAACAGTAGCAAAGCGTTATGCCGTTGCCCTTTTCCAAATTGCGAAAGAGCAAAATCTCATTAACCAACTTGAAGAAGAGCTTCGCATAGTGAATGAAGTTTTTACAAATGATAATGAGCTATTAAGCTTTCTGGCTCATCCTAAAATGACTAAAGATGCAAAAGCCGCTTTGATTGCTAATGCATTTGCAAGCCTTTCTTCTTCCGTTCAAAACACTGTGATGTTAATGGTGGAGCGTCATCGTACAGATGACGTGACAGCAATGGCACAAGAGTTCATTGAACTTGCGAATGAAGAAAACTCAGTAGCTGATGCAACGGTCTATACAGTACGTCCATTGACTGAAACGGAAGTGGAAGCTGTGTCTTCATCTTTTGCAGCGAAAATAGGCAAAAGAAATTTACGCATTACTAATATTACGGATAGCAATATCCTTGGCGGCATCAAATTACAAATCGGTAACCGCATTTATGACGGTACGATTAGCGGTAAGTTAGATCGCCTTAGCAAACAACTATTAGGTTAATATTCACAGATAGGGGTGAAATTCATGAGCATCAAAGCTGAAGAAATCAGTGCGCTGATTAAAAAGCAGATTGAAAACTATCAGTCGGAAATTAAAGTAAGCGATGTTGGTACGGTTATCACTGTTGGTGATGGTATCGCACGCGTTCATGGTTTAGATAATGCAATGTCTGGGGAGCTCTTAGAATTTTCCAATGGTTCAATGGGATTAGCACAAAACCTTGAGCAAAATAACGTGGGTGTTGTTATTCTTGGACCATTCAGAGACATTAAAGAAGGCAGTGAAGTACGCCGTACTGGCCGCATCATGGAAGTGCCAGTTGGAGAAGAATTAATCGGACGTGTCGTGAATCCGCTTGGACAGCCTTTAGATGGCCTAGGCCCGATCGCTACGACAAAAACTCGTCCAATCGAAAGTCCTGCAACAGGTGTAATGGACCGTAAATCAGTACATGAACCTTTACAAACAGGTATTAAAGCAATCGATGCATTAGTTCCAATCGGTCGTGGACAACGTGAGTTGATCATTGGTGACCGTCAAACTGGTAAAACATCAGTTGCGATCGATACAATTCTTAACCAAGCTGACCAAGATATGATCTGTATCTATGTGGCTATCGGTCAAAAAGAATCTACGGTTCGTGGAACTGTTGAAACGCTACGTAAAAATGGTGCTTTGGATTACACAATCGTTGTATCTGCATCAGCTTCTCAACCAGCACCACTTTTATACCTAGCTCCATATGCTGGTGTGACTATGGGTGAAGAGTTCATGTTCGCTGGCAAGCACGTTCTTGTGGTTTACGATGATCTTTCTAAGCAAGCATCTGCATACCGTGAACTTTCCTTGCTACTTCGCCGTCCTCCAGGTCGTGAAGCATTCCCAGGGGATGTATTCTACTTGCACTCCCGTTTACTTGAGCGTGCAGCAAAATTGAATGACACTTTAGGTGCCGGTTCAATCACTGCGCTTCCGTTTGTTGAAACACAAGCAGGCGACATCTCTGCTTACATTCCAACAAACGTAATTTCCATCACTGATGGACAAATCTTCTTGCAATCCGATTTGTTCTTCTCAGGTGTACGTCCTGCGATTAACGCTGGTCTATCCGTATCCCGTGTTGGTGGATCTGCACAAATTAAAGCGATGAAAAAAGTTGCCGGTACATTACGTCTTGACTTGGCTTCATACCGTGAATTGGAAGCATTCTCTCAATTCGGTTCTGATCTGGATGCTGCTACACAAGCAAAACTTAACCGTGGTGCCCGTACAGTTGAAGTCCTTAAGCAAGATCTAAACAAACCGATCAAAGTAGAAAAACAAGTCATGATTTTCTATGCATTGACTAAAGGCCATTTAGATGATATTCCAGTATCGGATATCCTTCGTTTTGAAGAAGAGTACTATGTGTTCCTAGATCGTTCTCATCCGGAATTATTAGATCACATTCGCACAACAAAAGGTCTTCCTGAAGACGCTGCTATCGTTGCTGCAATTAACGAATTCAAAAAGAACTTCGTTATTTCTGAATAATAAGGTCTAACTAATTTATAAAGGGTGGTGAGAATGAATGGCCTCTTTACGCGATATTAAGTCTCGGATTACTTCAACGAAAAAGACGAGTCAAATTACAAAAGCGATGCAGATGGTATCTGCTTCTAAAATGAACCGTGCAGAAGCTAATGCTAAAGCATATGTTCCATATATGGAAAAAATTCAAGAAGTGGTATCTAGTATTGCGAACGGAAGCACGGATGCATCTCATCCAATGCTTACTTCACGTCCAGTTAAGAAAACCGGTTACTTGGTAATCACATCGGACCGTGGATTGGCTGGGGCTTACAATAGTAGCATCCTTCGCCACGTTCATAAAACTATTCTTGAACGCCATAAATCCAATGATGAGTTCGTCATTATCGCAATCGGAAGGGTTGGCCGTGATTTCTTTGTCAGCCGTAACATGCACGTAGAGCTTGAAGTAATTGGGGTTCCTGATCAGCCGTCTTTCGCTGACATTAGCTCCCTTGCAAAATCGACAGTGAATTTATATCTGAATGAACTGTGTGATGAGCTTTATATGTACTATAACCATTATGTCAGCCCAATCCAGCAGGATGTAACGGAAAAGCAAGTCCTTCCGTTAGCTGACTTCAATACTTCCAATGCAACATTGACTTCTTATGAATTTGAACCGAATGCAGAAGAAATTCTTGAGGTATTACTGCCTCAATACGCAGAAAGTTTGATTTATGGTGCTTTATTAGATGGTAAAGCAAGTGAGCACTCTGCACGTATGACTGCAATGAAAAATGCGACCGATAATGCAAAAGAGTTGATCGACTCACTTTCATTACAATATAACCGTGCACGTCAGGCAGCGATCACTCAAGAAATTACAGAGATTGTCGGCGGTGCAGCAGCTTTAGAATAAAATCATTAAAGGGGCGGTCGGCCCGGACGAAGCTTGGCCGTTCCATAAACTCGATAGTCGTTATAAGCAACGTTAGGAGGGAAAACGATGAATATAGGACGCGTTACTCAAGTTATGGGTCCGGTTGTTGACGTGAAATTCGAAGACGGACAACTTCCTAAGATCTATAACGCGTTAAGAATCGAAAATACAGCGTCTGGTACAGGACTAACTCTTGAAGTGGCCCTTCAACTAGGTGATAATACAGTTCGTACTGTAGCAATGTCTTCCACTGATGGTTTAACTCGTGGTGCAGAGACTGTTGATACAGGAGCTCCAATTTCAGTACCTGTAGGTGAAGTTACTCTAGGTCGTGTTTTCAACGTATTAGGTGAAAACATTGACCTATTTGAACCACTTACAGCAGAGGTGCGTCGTGATCCAATTCACAGACAAGCACCAACTTTCGAGGAATTATCAACATCAGTTGAAATTCTTGAAACGGGTATTAAAGTAGTAGATTTACTTGCACCTTACATCAAAGGTGGTAAGATCGGTCTCTTCGGTGGAGCCGGTGTTGGTAAAACTGTACTTATTCAAGAACTTATCAATAACATCGCACAAGAGCACGGCGGTATCTCGGTATTCGCTGGTGTAGGTGAGCGTACTCGTGAAGGGAATGACCTTTTCTACGAGATGACTGATTCTGGTGTTATTAAGAAAACGGCGATGGTATTCGGACAAATGAACGAGCCACCAGGTGCACGTATGCGTGTTGCCCTAAGCGGTTTGACAATGGCTGAATATTTCCGTGACGAGCAAGGACAAGATGTTCTTTTCTTCATCGATAACATCTTCCGTTTCACACAAGCAGGTTCTGAGGTTTCTGCCCTACTAGGACGTATGCCTTCAGCGGTTGGTTACCAACCAACGCTTGCTACTGAAATGGGTCAATTACAAGAGCGTATCACTTCAACAAATAAAGGTTCTGTTACATCCATTCAAGCGATCTATGTACCTGCCGATGACTATACGGATCCGGCTCCAGCTACAACTTTCGCTCACTTGGATGCAACAACTAACCTTGAGCGTAAGCTTTCTGAAATGGGTATTTACCCTGCAGTTGATCCATTGGCGTCTTCTTCTCGTGCCCTTAGCCCAGAAGTCGTTGGCGCTGAGCACTATAAAGTTGCTCGTCAAGTGCAATCAACTTTACAGAAATATAAAGAACTTCAAGATATTATTGCCATCTTGGGTATGGACGAATTAAGCGAAGACGAAAAAGTAATCGTTGCCCGTGCTCGTAGAATTCAAAACTTCTTGTCACAAAACTTCCACGTGGCTGAACAATTCACTGGTCAAAAAGGATCTTATGTACCAGTTAAAGAAACAGTCCAAGGATTCAAAGATATCCTAGCTGGAAAATATGACGAACTTCCTGAAGATGCTTTCCGTCTAGTTGGCCGCATCGAAGAAGTTATTGCTAAAGCAAAAGAAATGGCTTAATTAAAGGGACCTAGGAGGGAATGAAATGAAGACCATTAAAGTCAATGTTGTTACTCCCGATGGCCCAGTATATGATGCAGAAGTTGAAATGGTAAGCACTAAAGCTAAAAGCGGTGAGCTGGGAATCATGGCTGGACACGTTCCAACTGTAGCCCCGCTTACCATTGGTGCTGTCCGTCTTAAAAATGGAAGCAACACAGACTATGTAGCTGTAAATGGTGGCTTCTTAGAAGTTCGCCCTGATGTGGTAACCATTTTGGCTCAATCTGCTGAAAGAGCTGAAACTATCGATCTTGCACGTGCTCAAGCAGCAAAAGCCCGTGCTGAACAAAGATTGCAGAACAATGATGGATCAAATGATGCCAAAAGAGCTAATTTAGCGCTTAAACGTGCCATCAACCGAATCCAAATTGCAGAAATGCGATAACTTTAATTGATGAAAACACCTGATCGAGCCATTCGTGGTAAGATTAGGTGTTTTTTTTTACCAAAAGGTTTTTGAGGATAGTAATTTTAATAAAAAAGGTTGTAGGATGAAAAAAAAGTCGAATTATAGAGTAAAGTATTTTCCATTTTAATCCTTAACTCGTCGACATGCTTTTAGCCTAATGTTATAATGTATACGCTTACAATTATTGCTTCATACCCCCTCCTTTCACTTTGCTTCTAAAAGAATGTCACCCTGCATAATATTTAAAAGGTATCCAAAAAGAAGACAAGCAAATCTAAATTGAACCCATTTAACATGATTTATCCATAAAGGGAGATGAACATGGGACAGCTGCATATTTACCAAAATAATTATTTAATTGTATTTGTTTTCCTTTGTCTCGGCATTTTATTGCCTGTGATTGCTTTATTTCTTGGTAGACTGCTAAGGCCTTATAAACCGACAGATATGAAATATACGACTTATGAAAGTGGAATCGAACCTTTTCAGGATTCGAGGGTTCAATTCAATGTCAGGTATTATCTTTTCGGATTGATGTTCGTCATATTTGATGTGGAAACGGTTTTTCTTTACCCATGGGCGGTCGCTTATGATGAACTCGGACTGTTTGCATTGATTGAAATGCTGTTTTTCGTCCTGATCCTTATGCTAGGGCTAATCTACGCTTGGAAAAAGAAGGTGTTAAAGTGGAATTGAAATTGGATGAACTTACCCCCGCAGAAATGGAAGAAATGCGACACAGTATTTTTTTATCCACACTTGAACAAATAAAAGGCTGGGCTAGAAGTAACTCACTCTGGCCAATGACTTTCGGTTTGGCATGCTGTGCAATTGAAATGATGGGTGTCGGCTCATCACATTATGATTTGGACCGATTCGGTTCATTTTTTCGGACATCACCCAGGCAATCGGATGTCATGATTGTTTCAGGAACTGTAACGAAAAAAATGGCTCCAATAATAAGTAGATTATATGAACAAATGCCAGAACCTAAATGGGTAATTGCAATGGGATCCTGTGCAACTGCTGGGGGGCCTTATGTTCACTCATACTCAGTGGTCAAAGGGGTAGATCAAATTGTACCTGTCGATGTATATATACCGGGTTGTCCCCCAAACCCAGCCGCACTTATTTATGGAATCAATAAGTTAAAAGAAAAAATCCGTTACGAGGCGAAAACCGGAAAGCGGGTGATATAGATGAGTGAAAAGGAAGACTTAGCGAAACAGAAGGCAGCGGCAGCGGCCAAGGCGAAGGCTGTAGCTTTGGCCCGAAAACAGGCGAAAGCTGAAAGTGCGGATGCAGAAGATGAAACGGATATTGCGAAGCAAAAGGCAGCGGCAGCGGCCAAAGCGAAGGCTGTAGCTTTGGCCCGAAAGCGGGCGAAAGAAGAAGCTGCGGAGAAGCCGGAAGATGAAATGGATATAGCGAAGCAAAAGGCGGCGGCAGCGGCCAAGGCGAAAGCGGCAGCATTGGCCCGAAAGCGGGCGAAAGAAGAAGCTGCGGAGAAGCCGGAAGATGAAATGGATATAGCGAAGCAAAAGGCGGCAGCGGCGGCCAAAGCGAAAGCAGCAGCATTGGCCCGAAAACAGGCGAAAGAGGATGCGACTGAAAAACCGGAAGGCGAAATGGATGTAGCGAAGCAAAAGGCGGCGGCAGCGGCCAAGGCGAAAGCGGCAGCATTGGCCCGAAAACAGGCGAAAGCTGAAAGTGCGGAGAAGCCGGAAGATGAAATGGATATAGCGAAGCAAAAGGCGGCAGCGGCGGCCAAGGCGAAAGCAGCAGCATTGGCCCGAAAACGGTCGAAAGAGGATGCGACTGAAAAACCGGAAGGCGAAATGGATGTAGCGAAGCAAAAGGCAGCGGCAGCGGCCAAAGCGAAAGCTGCTGCTGCTGCAAAGAACAGGACTGCTGTAAAGGAAAGCGAAGAAGTTATCATCCCTAACGAGCTTTCCCCAAATCAGTCAAAACTCGATCAAATTGTTTCTGCTATTGAAAGCCATGTAGGACAAGGGGCATTATTAGAGCACTATATTAATAGATTATCAAAAGATGTACCCACTTTAGTGGCTAATCCGGATACATATTTCTCAATAGCAAAATTTCTGCGATACGATGAACAGCTTGACTTTTCGTATTTATCGGAACTTCATGGTACGGATTTTGAATCCCATATGGAAATTTATGTGCATTTACATTCATTCAAAATGAACCAATCAGTTGCCTTGAAAGTGAAGCTTGATAGGGAATCTCCCGTTATTCCATCTTTGGTCTCATTATGGTCAGGAGCAAATTGGCCAGAATGTGAGGCATATGATTTATTAGGGATTAACTTTTATGAACACCCTGATCTAAAACGGATTTTACTTGGTGATGATTGGAAAGGGTATCCCCTTAGAAAAGATTATCAGCCTTATGATGTGGAGGTGTAAGCCCAATGTTAAGGACGGAAGAAATGCTTCTCAATGTCGGGCCGCAGCATCCGAGTACACATGGTGTTTTTCGGCTTGTCATCAAGATTGACGGTGAAATTATAAAAGAGGCTACACCTGTTATTGGGTATCTGCATCGCGGTACGGAAAAATTAGCGGAAAATCTGCAATATACACAAATAATCCCATATACCGATCGGCTCGATTATCTAGCGGCAATGACAAATAATTATGTGCTTTGCCATGCTGTTGAGACAATGATGGGAGTGGAGATCCCCGAAAGGGCAGAATATTTGCGGGTTATCGCAATGGAATTGGGCAGAGTTGCAAGCCACCTTGTCTGGTGGGGTACATACTTGCTGGATATAGGTGCGACGAGCCCTTTCCTATACGCCTTTCGAGAACGTGAAATGATCGTTAATTTATTGACTGAATTGTCAGGGGCACGCCTTACATTCAATTATATGCGTGTTGGAGGCGTGAAATGGGATGCTCCTGAAGACTGGATTGCGAAGGTTGCCGAGTTTGTCCCTTATATGAGGGAGCAGCTTGCCGGTTACCATGAGCTTGTGACAGGGAATGAAATCTTTGTTAATCGGGTTAAGGGGGTGGGCATCTATACGAAGGAAGAAGCCCTGCAGTATTCGCTTAGCGGTGCCAACTTAAGATGTACAGGTGTGAAATGGGATTTACGAAAAAATGAGCCATATTCCATTTACGACAGGTTCACATTTGATGTTCCTACAAGGGAAGAGGGTGATGCCTTTTCTCGCTATCACTGTAGAATGGAAGAAATCGAGGAATCACTGAAAATCATCGAGCAGGCGGTTGAGCAATTTCCAGAAGGGCCTATCCTCGCTAAGGTCCCTAAAATAATAAAGGTTCCTAAGGGTGAAGCATTTGTCAGAATTGAATCGCCAAGAGGGGAAATAGGCTGTTATATCGCGAGTGAAGGGAAAAAGGAGCCATACCGTTTGAAATTTCGCAGACCTTCATTTTATAATCTGCAAATTCTTCCGAAATTATTGGAAGGGGAAAATATGGCGAACTTGATAACGATATTAGGTGCAATCGATATCGTTTTAGGGGAGGTGGATGGATAAATGATCAAGGACCTTCTCCACTCCGCTCCAAGCCTGCTGAATTTTGGCATTTTTTTTGGTTTGGCAGTCTTGCTCCTGTTCGTCGTATTAGGGTTTGTAACCTATGGAATCCTTTCAGAGCGAAAAATCATGGGATTCATGCAGATGCGTGTCGGCCCAAACCAAATTGGGGGGAAATGGGGTCTCTTGCAGACCGTTGCCGATGTTTTGAAACTTCTGATCAAGGAAGATACGATACCCAAAAAAGCTGATAAGCCGTTATATATTTTAGCTCCGGTAATTGCTTTTGCTCCTGCTTTCATGGTCCTTGCCACCTTGCCGTTCACCGATGCCTTCCAATTTGCGGATATAGGTGTCGGACTGCTTTATTATATGGCGATTTCCGGCATATCGACCATCGGCATCGTCACTGCGGGTTGGGCATCCAATAATAAATATTCTTTGATTGGCGGGATGAGGGCAGCCGCGCAAATGATATCTTATGAAATCCCATTGGTGATGTCACTAGTGGGAATTGTCCTCCTAACAGGCAGTTTAAACTTGAATGATATAGTTGCAGCCCAGGAAAGGGTTTGGTTCATTTTTCTTCAGCCGATTGCGTTCATCGTGTTTTTCATTGCATCGGTTGCCGAGTTGAACAGGGTTCCTTTTGACCTTCCGGAAGCGGAATCCGAACTTGTTGCAGGCTATCATGTTGAATACTCTGGATTTCGCTGGGCCTTCTTTATGTTATCTGAATATGTGTATATGTTTGCAATGGCAACGCTAACCACTGTATTATTTTTAGGGGGATGGAATTCTATTCCGTTTTTGGATTTTATTCCGGCAGCCATCTGGTTCGGTCTGAAGTTCAGTGCCGTATTCTATGTATTGGTCTGGATTCGTGTAACCTTTCCTCGTATAAGGGCCGATCAATTGATGGAATTCGGATGGAAGGTGCTGCTTCCGGTCGCATTGGCTAATATATTTTTGACGGCACTTATAAAAGAATTGATTAACCTTTTTTAGAAACTTAAGCTGGTCGGAAAGCGAGGGATTTATATGCTTGGTTTAGCAAAAGGTTTAACCTATACATTAAAGAACTTGACGAGGAAAAAAGTGACCTATGACTACCCGAATGAGCCGCTTCCACTTCCTGACCGATTCCGCGGAATCCAGAAATTCTATCCTGAAAAATGTATTGTATGCAATCAGTGCGTGACGATTTGCCCAACGGATTGTATTCAATTAACAGGTAAGAAGCATCCGGACCCGTCGAAAAAAGGGAAAATCATCGATACGTATGACATCAATTTCGAGATTTGCATTTTATGTGATTTATGTACGGAGGTCTGCCCTACAGAAGCAATCGTGATGACGAATCAATTCGAGCTGGCCGAATATAGCCGTGATCATCTATTTAAAAATCTGGAGTGGCTGGATGAAAATGATGAAAATGTCCGGAAGGTGAATAAAGTATGAGTTTGTCGGGTGAATTAATTGCCTTCATTGGTTTGGCACTCGTCTCGATAGTAGGCGGGGTGCTGCTGATTACCTTAACAAAAGTGGTGCACATGGTAATTGCACTTGTTTTTACTTTCTTGGGCATTGCAGGCATTTATATGTTGCTTTCGGCCGAGTTTGTCGCCATTGTTCAAATCCTTATTTATTCAGGGGCTATTACGATCGTGATGCTATTCGGGATTATGCTGACAAAACACCAAGAAAATGATGCACCCGCTAAAGGGGGCTGGGGGAATTTCTCCTTGCTGGCGGCGATTGCTGGATTTGCCGTGGCGGTGTATCTGGGGATTTATAATCTTGATATACCTGTACAGCCAACGGCCTTGCATGAGGAAAATACAAAGCAAATAGGAATCGAACTTTTTTCAAAATATGTAATTCCATTTGAAGTGATGTCGGTACTCCTGCTTGTTGCTTTAGTCGGTGCCATCGTATTGGCTAAAAAAGATGATGAGGAGGGAGATCGATCATGACGGGAGTTCCCTTGTCGGCTTACCTTGTATTGGCACTCGTTTTATTTTGTATAGGGCTGTATGGTGCCTTGACGAAAAGAAATGCGGTCATTGTTTTGATTTCAATCGAGCTGATGCTGAACGCTGCAAATATCAATTTAGTTGCCTTCAGTAAATTGGGGGTAACACCATCCATTACGGGTCAAGTTTTTTCCTTATTCACGATTACGATCGCTGCGGCCGAGGCGGCTGTAGGGCTGGCTATACTAATGTCCCTTTATCGCAATCGGAAGACGGTCAATGTCGATGAAATGGAAATTATGAAGAATTGAAGGTTTATATAAATGAAGAAGGGGATTTGATACGATGATGGAGTACGCATGGCTCATACCGGTCTTTCCACTCGTCACGTTTCTGGTTCTGCTTCTATCAGGCGGGCGGTTGCGGGAACGAGGGGCATTTATAGGAATAATATGTACATTGGCTTCGTTTGTTTTATCGTTGCTCGTCCTGATGGAACGATTTAAAGAACCTACTTATAATATATCGATAGATTGGCTTTCCTTCGGGGGGACGCAACTTTCAGTTGGATTCGAAATCAATCAGCTTAATGCCTTGATGCTTGTGGTCGTTTCCCTTGTCAGCCTGCTTGTCCAGATATATTCGAAGGGGTATATGAAGGGTGAAGTGCGATTCTCCATTTTTTATGCTTATCTGGGCTTCTTCACCTTTGCCATGCTTGGACTTGTCATGGCACCCAATTTATTACAACTTTATATCTTCTGGGAATTGGTCGGGGTGGGTTCTTTCCTGCTCATTGGGTTTTACTTTTATAAACATGAAGCTAAGGCTGCAGCGAAGAAGGCATTCATCATGACCAGGATTGGGGATGTAGGGCTCTTAATCGGCATCATTCTGCTATTCTGGGAAACAGGCAGCTTTGAATATGGAGAGATCTTTCAAGCCGTTCAATCGGGCATGATATCAAGCGAAAAACTGACTTTAATCGCTATTTTGATTTTTATCGGAGCGGTTGGGAAGTCTGGGCAATTTCCTCTTCACACGTGGCTTCCGGATGCAATGGAAGGACCGACTCCGGTTTCCGCATTGATACACGCAGCAACCATGGTTGCTGCAGGGGTTTACCTGGTGGCGGCCATGTTTCCGCTATTCATGGCAAGTTTTGCTGCGATGCAGGTCGTAGCGATAACAGGTGGAATTACAGCCATATTCGCCGCAAGCATTGCCATCGTGCAAAAGGATGTTAAGCGTGTATTGGCATATTCGACAATCTCTCAGCTTGGCTTTATGATGCTTGCTTTGGGTACTTCGGGATATGTGGCCGGGGTGTTCCATTTAATGACCCATGCCTTTTTTAAAGCATTGCTGTTTTTGGCAGCAGGCAGTGTTATTCACGCTATACATACACAGGATATGGAAAAGATGGGCGGCCTATGGGGTAAGTTGAATTGGACTGGGCCGCTGTTCTTGACTGGCACGTTGGCGATATCGGGGTTTCCGTTACTCTCAGGTTTTTTCAGTAAAGATGAAATTCTAATGGCAGCCTGGGAGAATGGTAGTTATATATTGTTTGGTCTAGCGGTGGTTACCTCCTTTTTAACTGCTTTTTATATGTTCCGGCTGTTTTTCATGATGTTTGCAGGCGATTCGCGCAGTCAAGTAAAACAGGTCAAGGAATCACCTTCCATCATGCTAATTCCCATGCTCGCATTGGCTTTGCTTGCTGTAATCGGCGGGTATATCCAAACACCGTGGTTTGGAACTTTCCTTGGGGAGTGGCTTGTGGAGGGAAATGAAGCTGCTCTAGGCGCCAGCCATAGTGAGGGACCCGTTTGGATAATGTTGCTGGCCGTGCTTGTATCGCTGGCCGGGATATACCTTGCTTATATGATATACGCTAAAAAGAAGTTACCTCCGGACTGGCTTGTCAAAGAAAACTCCGGGGTATATCGGGTTTTGGAAAATAAGTATTATATTGATGAGATTTACTATTACACTGCAGGCTATGCAGTCAAGGGCTTTAGTATATTCCTATCTTATATGGAAAGGTTCATTGTCGGCGGCCTGGTTTCCACTGTAACAAGTTCGATAGAAGGATTAGGAAAAATAGGGTCTAAACTGCAAACAGGACAGGTACAGCAATATGGCATGATAGCCTTTCTGGGACTTGCGGTACTGTTGGTGATTTTTGCAGTAACTGGGGGGTATCTAAGATGAATGTCTATTTGCTCTCGCTTTTAGTGTTTTCACCGCTGCTGGGCATAGTGATGGTTGCCCTCATGCCAAAAAAAGAGGGAAGGACGATTAAACAATTTGGCTTTTTCGGAACACTGCCTCCTCTTTTCATATCGTTCTTTCTATGCAGTCAATATTATTCGGGTGTGGCCCTATCCTTATTCGACATTAAGTTGAATTGGATCAGGTTTGGGAATTTGGAGATGTATGATCCCAAGCTCTTCACGGTTGACTTTGAGTTGGGGCTGGATGGATTAAGTCTCATCTTCATATTACTGACAACAATCATTTCAACACTGGCCGCAATCGCATCCATTTATATAAAAAAGGAATGGAAAGGGTATTATTTGTTATTTTTGATCCTGGAGATTGGGATGCTCGGTGTCTTCACCGCAGAAAATTTAATCCTTTTTTTCATCTTTTTTGAAATGACTTTGATTCCTGCTTTCTTTTTAATTGGCAGATGGGGCTTCCTGGAGAGGGAGAAAGCTTCTTATAGTTTTCTGATTTATAATGGCATTGGTTCGGCTGTTTTATTAGTGGCTATTTTGATTTTGTTTGCCAGGACGGGTACGACCAACATTGCAGCATTGACACAGATGATGACAATGGGCGGTGTTTCACTTTTTGCACCAATATCCGGTTCGATGAAATATGGTTTATGTCTCGCCTTTCTCGTAGCATTTGCGATAAAGCTGCCCGTCTTTCCCTTTCACAGCTGGATGGTGCGGGTCCATGCAGAAGCACCTCCATCCATAGTCATGATACATGCGGGTGTCCTATTGAAAATAGGGGCGTACGGAATCATCCGGTTTGGAATGGGGATATTTCCTGAACAATATAAAAGCTTGGCCTTTACCATTGTCCTATTTGGGGTCCTCAGTTTTTTATATGGTGCATTTCTAGCTTTGGTACAAACGGACTTCAAGCTCGTTTTAGCCTACTCATCAATCTCACATATGGGTATCGTCATGATGGGTCTGGGAGCCTTGAATGAAGCGGGCATTCAGGGAGCTATTTTTCAAGTCATCTCACACGGGTTAATTGCTGCTTTGTTGTTTTTCTTGGTGGGAGTGTTGTATGAGCGTACGGGAACCACGATGCTTCCTAAGCTTGGGGGGCTGGCCAAGTCGATGCCGATTTTTTCAGGGTTTATGTTAGCTTGCGGGATGGCTTCACTCGGTTTGCCTGGCATGTCGGGCTTCATCAGTGAATTCATGGTATTTCTTGGCTTATTCAAGAGTCAGCCGTTGCTTGCGACAATTGGGGTGATCGGGCTGGTTTTAACCGCTGTTTATGTATTGAGGGCGGTCATGCAGATGACTTTCGGGGAAAATGATAGCTTGATAGAAAAAGAGAAATGGGACCTAAGGGGCTGGGAGTTTTTTCCCGCGTTGGTTCTTCTCGCTTTGATAATATCTGTTGGGGTATACCCAAATTTGTTAGGCGGGCCTCTTCAAGGAACGATTGAAGCCATGATGCTTGCTCTAGGGGGGCGATGAAGGATGGATTGGAACACGATGCTTTCTTATGATTGGGGAGCGATGATGCCAGAATTCATCATCCTTGGAACAACCATGATTCTTTCGATATTGGATTTATTCTGGCCAAAGCACTTTAATCGGAGAAAACTGGCATGGCTCGCGCTAACCGGAATCATTTTAGCATGTTTGTCACTGATTAGCCTGCTATCCTTTGAGACAGTCAGTATCTTATCCGATACGTTTCGTTTGGATTCATTTGCAAAAGCTTTTAAGCTGCTGCTGTTATTAGGAGCGGCCCTAATCATCCTTCTGGCTGAAGGATATGAACCGCAAGAGGGGCTGCGGGAGCACCGGGGGGAATTTTATTATCTGTTCCTGACCGCTTTGCTTGGAGCGATGGTCATGTCCTCAAGCGGTGATTTGATAACGCTGTTCGTTGGACTGGAACTGCTTTCACTTTCATCTTATATATTGGTCGGAATACGCAAGCATGATCGGAAGTCCAACGAAGCGTCCATGAAGTATGTAATAAACGGAGGCATTTCCACAGCGATCACTTTATTTGGGATGAGCTATTTATATGGAGTGACCGGTTCCGTCAATCTAGGCGAAATGAGCCGGACGATGGCTGCGATGACGGACGGACAGCTGCAATACATCATGGGCCTCGCTTTCTTCATGGTGTTTGTAGGTATAGCCTTCAAGATAGCTGCCGCTCCATTTCATATGTGGGCGCCGGATGTGTACGAGGGGGCACCGACACCGGTCGCAGCCTTCTTGAGTGTAATTTCGAAAATGGCGGGTTTCGTCATCATCCTGCGCATTTTTCTCTCATTGTTCCTAACAGCTTCCGGTGATACGTTCGGAGCGCTCGACTTTTTGGAAAAAAATAATATCTATATAGCTTCGTTGGCGGGCCTGACAATCATCATTGGAAATGTGGTTGCGTTAAGGCAGCAAAATTTAAAACGATTATTCGCTTATTCAAGCATCGCCCATGCGGGTTACCTGCTTGTAGCAGTGGCCACATTGGGCGGGGGATATTTTCTCCTGGATACTGTCTGGTTTTACCTGATGGCTTATGTATTAATGAATATCGGTGTATTCGCAGTCATTCAGCTTCTATCCAGCCAAAGTGGGTCAGAAGATATTAGCATTCTTGCAGGAATGGGGAGGAAATCACCTTATCTTGCCATGGCATTCACCGTATTTATCCTGTCGCTTGCTGGAATCCCCGGTACGACAGGTTTCATTGGCAAACTTAATATTTTTCTTGGAACATTCATAACGGAGCCTGGACATTTTGTCCTTGCGGGAATCATGATTGCAGGTACCATTGTATCCTATGTGTATTATTTCGGCTTATTGGTTCAGGTCTTTTTCAGACCGATTCATTCAGAGAAGGTCATTAAAATCCGTCCGGGTCTTTACATTGTGTTGATCATTTGCGTAATAGGCACCATACTTTTCGGGGTGGCGCCCAATATTGCCTTTGATTTTATTCATGATCAATTTGGCGAATTTACAGACTTTATTTCAAGTAAATGATATAATGCCTGTATCAGAGGCTTGTTCCATTGGATCAAGCCTCTATTTACAGTTTTAAAAAGATATTTTGCAATTCTTCCTTTTAAATTCCAAATATGAAGGGGTTTTGTGTTAGAATAGAATTCGGGTGTCTTTTAGGAGGTATGTACATGTTTTCAGCAATGGGACAGCAGGCTTTAACAGGAATAATTGCACACTTGTTTTTCATCGCAGTTACCTGGTGGGCTCTCCAGGCATTACATTTTGATAAAATATTAAGATCCAATTCTGTCATCAAGGCAAGGGTTTTATATATTTTATTAACGGTTGCCATCGGTTCAGTTGTAAGTAATTTCTTCCTCGACTACCTGGGATTTGCAAATCAACTTCCGTATATGTTTAGTAATGACTGATATGCTGTAAGAATTTTCTTATAGCAAAATATGATTCTACTCTTGTATTCGCTTTTGCTTCCTGCCAGTATAAGGGGAAGTTGTCACCAATTGTCGGAAAACTCGAAGTATGATCTCTCTCCTTATGGAAAGAATGTGTAAAAGGGGAGGGATTTAACATGTTTAATTTAAACAAAAAAATGTTATCATACATAGTATTTCTCGGTTTGATGGTGATTTTAATAGGGAATAGTACGATTGTGGCAGAAAGCAAACCAGATATAGTTAAATTGGTGGGACTGTTACAAAAAGATAAAGATTTAGACATAGGCGATTGGTCTGTACTCACTAGAGAAATAAATAAAGAGATTACAACTAAACAAGAGTTTGAAAACGAAGTTACAGCTTTAAAACGAAAATACCCTCAATTTCAATGGCACCGGAAAGATGATGCTTCCGGCTGGAAGGCAGAGGCGTTAACTTACAATGTCGATTCAGGTCTGACCGAGTCTATCAAAATAATGACAACGGAAGAGAAATTTGATAAAGTTACCTATGTTATTTACGAAGTGGAGGGGAAAAAGTGGAAGAAAGCCAATGCGGCATTTTTTACTGCTACGTTCCAAAACAGGGTGAATGACCTATTTATAGGAACTCCTTCAATTTTTTCTTGTATTAAAGGGTCTATCAATGATAATATGGATTCGGTTTTAAGCTCTAAAACTGAAGACCTGTTAGATATGTTCCAAGCAAGGGAAATTGAGAGTGTGCATGAAACAAACTTTACATCTATATCTGCACATTCAACATTGTTTAAACAACCTTTGACAAAAGAAAAATTAAATTTGCAGTTTGGGCTACGGACAGAAGGATTGGGTGACCGAACGAACTTTGTAGTTGGCACACCAATCATAACGTTTGAATATTAATATAGAGAAAATGGACGCGGAGGGGAATACTTTTGGAAAAAATCATCGTCCGCGGCGGAAAAAGGCTTAGCGGGACAGTTAAAGTAGAAGGTGCTAAAAACGCCGTTTTGCCAGTTATCGCTGCAACATTATTAGCAAGTGATGGGAAAAGTATCATTAAAGATGTTCCTACGCTCTCCGATGTATATACAATCAATGAAGTATTGCGCAACTTAAATGCAGATGTTGCCTTTCATGACAATCAAGTAACTGTAGATGCATCAAGAGAGTTATTAGAAGAAGCACCATTTGAATATGTACGCAAAATGAGAGCTTCCGTTTTAGTGATGGGCTCATTACTAGCAAGGAATGGCCGGGCCCGAGTTGCTCTTCCTGGTGGCTGTGCCATCGGATCACGTCCTATCGACCAGCATTTAAAGGGCTTTGAAGCGATGGGAGCAAAAGTGAAGGTCGGCAATGGTTTCATTGATGCCGAGGTTGAAGGCAGACTTAAGGGTGCAAGAGTGTATCTTGACTTCCCGAGTGTGGGTGCCACTGAAAACATCATGATGGCAGCAACACTTGCTGAAGGTATAACTATTCTTGAAAATGTGGCCAAAGAGCCTGAAATTGTAGATCTTGCGAATCTCCTTAATAAAATGGGTGCCAAAGTCAGAGGTGCCGGTACTGGTACGATGAGAATCGAAGGTGTCGATAAATTATATGGCACTGAACATACGATTATACCTGACCGTATCGAAGCTGGTACATTCATGACTGCGGCCGCTCTTACTGGCGGCAATGTTCTTGTTCAAGGAGCTGTACCTGAACACCTTACTTCCCTTATTGCCAAAATGGAGGAAATGGGTGTTGAAATTCTTGAAGAAGAAGATGGATTACGCGTTATCGGTCCAAAAACCTTGAAGGCCATTGATATCAAAACAATGCCACATCCTGGTTTCCCGACTGATATGCAATCGCAAATGATGGCATTACTACTTCGTGCTGAAGGAACAAGCATGATTACGGAGACCGTTTTCGAAAACCGTTTTATGCATGTTGAAGAATTCCGTCGCATGAATGCCAATATTAAAATAGAAGGTCGTTCCGTTATCGTTAACGGACCAACTAACATTCAAGGTGCTGAAGTAGCTGCAACAGATTTACGTGCCGCGGCAGCGCTCATCCTGACTGGATTGGTTGCAGATGGCATTACACGTGTTACAGAATTGAAGCATCTTGACAGAGGGTACGTGAATTTCCATGGTAAATTGGCGTCTCTAGGTGCTGATGTGGAACGTATTAACGAAGATGTACCTGCTGAAACAAAAAAAATCGCAGATTTAAACGCATAAGTTAGCTTATAAAACCATTCACGTTCGAGTCATTGAACCGTGAATGGTTTTTTTTGTCTTGTTCCTGGTTCATCGCCTACAGTTAAATAGTTGTCGTTTTTCTATTCATAAAAGCTTGTCCTTCGACATACATTTGTTATGTAAAGATGATACCTGCTGAATGCGATTTACGGCAGAGAAAACAAGTGTAGGGAGGCTCAGGAATTTGAAAGCAATCAAACCGATGATCGTACTATTCATAGCAGTAGCATTCGTAATTATCATGATTCCAGCAGTGCTTGTGCTTCCATTTTCAAATGAAAAGACAAGTGGGCAATTGACCGAAGAGTTGGAAAAGAAAGTGAAGAATGAGGGTAAAGAGGTAGCTGCAAATGAAATGAGTTCCGTAGAAGTTGCCGTTTACCGCACATCTGCAAAAAAGATTGAAAAACTGCCGATTGAATCGTACTTGACTGGTGTGGTTGCAGCTGAAATGCCAGCAGATTTTGAAGAAGAAGCGCTGAAGGCACAAGCATTGACAGCGAGAACCTACATTGTCAATCAGCTCATAAGCGAAAGTCGATTAGGCTTGCCTGAAGGTGCCGATGTAAGCGATACGGTCATGCACCAAGTTTATAAGAATAATGATGAGCTGAAAAAACAGTGGGGCTCTGATTATAAATCGAAGATGCAAAAAATCAACAAGGCTATAAAGGAAACGGCCGGTCAAATCTTAACCTATGAAGGAAAACCGATTACTGCCACTTTTTTTTCGACCAGCAATGGCTATACGGAGAATTCAGAGGACTATTGGCAAGCTGAATTTCCCTATTTAAAAAGTGTATCCAGTCCATGGGATAAAGAAGAATCACCAAAATTTTATAATAAAGTTGTCGTCGATACTGCAGATTTTGAAAAAAAGCTGGGTGTAAGTCTTTCTTCGGGAACATCTATAGGGACTGTCATTGAAAGAACATCGGGTAATCGCGTAGGTGTAGTGGAAATCGGAGGAAAGAAAATGACAGGAAAACAGATTCGTGAGAAGCTCGGGCTGACATCATCCGATTTTGACTGGGAGCGTCAAGGCAACCAGATTGTCATCACGACAAAAGGGTCCGGACACGGAGTTGGAATGAGCCAGTACGGTGCTAATGGCATGGCCAGGGAAGGAAAAACCTATGAAGACATCGTTAAATATTATTATAAAGGCGTCAAAGTTCAGTCTTCAAGTAAGTGGCTGAATACGATGACGGCAAAAAAATGAGAGATGGGGATCCCATCTCTCATTTTTTTTCGTTTAATTTTTCTATAATCGTCAAAAAGCCCCGTTTACGCTTGAAATAATGATATTGGACATGAAAATAGACTGCAGCCACTCCAATGATATCCTTAATGACATCTATTAAGGTAGAGGAGCGGTATGGGACGAAAGATTGGTGGTATTCATCAATAACACCGTAAAGGCAAGCTACAAGGGCAGCCAACAGGCTTAAACCTGCTTTCATTTTTTGGTTTGCGGCAAGGGCCGAAACTAATAATATATACAAAAGGGCAAATTCGACCAGATGAAGTGCCTCTTTGATAAATCGGTCAATTGAGGATGAGGGAAGATCAAGAATCATATCATCGGGGTTGCTCGACATTATCCAAATGGCAATCATATATAGGAAAGGCAATAACGTTAACACAAGTTTAAAAGCTTTTTTCATGATTTAAACATCCTTCAACAGTAAGATATCAAACATTTTACCATTCTGCGAATAAAATCGGTTTCATTTCCACAAAATAAATCTAAAAAAATTTTTTCCTGAATGTATATAATCTTGGCAAAATGTTCAGAATGATTGCTGAGGTGATTAATATGAGAGAGGAAGAAAAGAAACCAACTTCCACAATCCGACGTATACTAAAACAACGTTGGGCATTATCAGCAATCTATATCGCAAGTGCAGCCATAATCTTAGCCGCGGCCTTCTTATTACAAAATAGTTTTAATGATTCAGCTAAAGATGGCAATGAGGAATCAGCTGAAACAGGAAAAAACTATGGTGAGCCTTCTGTAGAGGTTAATAGTAATCTTGAGACAATCAAGATGCCTGTAGCCAATGCAGATAAAACGGTTATCAAGAAACAGTTTTATGATGTGAATGCGGATGAAAAGGCACAAGAAGAAGCATTGGTTTTCTACAACAATAGATATGAGCAAAATAAAGGTATAGACATTGCAATGGAAGATGGAAAGTCTTTCGATGTAAAAGCTTCCTTAAGTGGAAATGTAACGAAAGTTCAAGACGATGCGTTGCTTGGAAATTTAGTTGAAGTTGAGCATGAAGATGGTGTCGTTACCCGTTATCAATCTGTTAAAGACATTAAGGTTGCAGTCGGTGACAAAGTGAAACAAGGACAAGCAATTGCTACAGCTGGAAAAAGCCAAATCAATGAAGAGGCTGGCGTACATGTCCACTTCGAAATCAGAAAAGATAACATTGCGTTAAACCCACTTGATTTTGTTGATAAACAAGCTTCTGCGATCCAATCGGCAACTGAAGCCGAGGGCAGTGAACTTGAAAATTCAGGTAATAAAGAAGAAACACCTGCAGTCGAAGGATCTGAAGCTGATAAAGAAGAAACGCCTGCAGTCGAAGAGTCTGAAACTGGCACAGAAGAAGCTCCTGCAGTCGAAGAGTCTGAAACTGGCACAGAAGAAACTCCTGCAGTTGACGAATCTGAAGAGGGCACTGATTTAGAGAATGGCACTGATGAGGAAGGCTCTGTCCCTGGTGAAGATACAACTGAAGAAAGCGATTCCTTAAAAGATTCGTTAAATCAATCTAATTAAAATTAAGATTTTTAATAAAATCAAAACAAAAACCTAGAACGTTACGAATGACAACAACTGAAAATTTGGTAAAAGGAAGCCGTTCACTTTGAACGGCTTCCTTTTTTTCTTTCGAGGAAATATTGGACAATATGCTGAAACCTTTGAATTTCTGACAAATTTCTCGGGAAATAATTTGCTCTTAAGGAAAAGAAACAGATGAAAATCATAAATAAATCCAAACCTCCTGTCCCATTAGGCATATATTCTTAACCAAGCTAATAAGATGTTATAAACCATGCAAAGAGAGTGTTTGAGGTGAGGAATCGTTTATTACAAATTATCTAATAGGTGAATAATTCTATCTTTCATTGTTTATAGGGCAGCGGTATTCGATTCGAAAAATACGAATCTCATTTCACACTTCTCACATCCAATTTGGGGAGGTCGAGTGGTGTGCACGATTACATCAAAGAAAGAACTATCAAGATAGGAAAGTATATCGTGGAAACTAGAAAAACAGTCCGCGTCATTGCAAAAGAGTTCGGGGTCTCTAAAAGCACAGTGCATAAAGACTTAACTGAGAGGCTGCCAGAAATTAATCCTGATTTGGCTAACGAAGTGAAGGATATATTGGATTATCATAAATCCATTCGTCACCTTAGAGGCGGAGAAGCGACAAAATTAAAATATAAACGTTCTGAAAGAGAAGAAGAAATCGTTAAATGATACTTGAATCATTCCGGCAATTGGAAGTGAATCGGGCAATCGGGTAATGAATGAGGGGACATGAAAGTGAGTGTCAGCTCTTTTCTCAACCTTGTTGCGGTTCCATGCCGGGATTTTTTTATGGGGAAATAAGGAAATGTAGTACATAAGGCACCGGATTTTTTTACATATTGGCAAATTAGGAAATAATAGTCTATATTAGTGTTTATTTATAATTCATACTTACTTGTGTCAATGCAATATGGTAAAATAAACAATTAGGACAGAAGTAGGTTATATGTGAGGATATTCAAGGAGGATTTAAGAAATGTTTGCTAGAGATATTGGGATAGACCTTGGAACAGCCAATGTTCTTATACATGTCAAAGGTAAAGGAATTGTGTTAAATGAGCCTTCGGTAGTTGCGATTGATAAGAATACGAACCGTGTTCTTGCCGTCGGTGAGGAAGCTCGTAAAATGGTAGGCCGTACTCCAGGAAACATCATCGCAATCCGACCTTTAAAAGACGGTGTCATTGCGGATTTTGATGTAACAGAATCGATGCTTAAGCATTTTATCAATACATTGAATGTGAAAGGCTTCCTTTCAAAGCCTAGAATTTTAATCTGCTGCCCGACCAACATAACAAGTGTCGAACAAAAGGCGATTAAAGAAGCTGCCGAAAAAAGCGGTGGAAAGAAAGTATTCCTTGAAGAAGAACCAAAAGTGGCTGCAATCGGTGCCGGCATGGATATTTTTCAACCAAGCGGCAATATGGTCGTGGACATTGGCGGAGGTACAACGGATATTGCCGTTCTTTCAATGGGGGATATCGTTACATCTTCTTCTATCAAAATGGCCGGTGACAAATTCGATAATGAAATTTTAAATTATGTCAAACGGAAGTATAAGCTCCTCATTGGTGAACGTACAGCGGAAAACATTAAAATCCAGGTTGCGACCGTCTTCCCTGGATCTCGTAATGAAGTCATCGATATCCGTGGGCGCGATATGGTATCGGGATTGCCTAGAACCATTTCGGTCAATTCAGAAGAAATTGAGGAGGCTCTCCGCGAGCAGGTTTCCATCATTGTACAAGCTGCAAAAAGCGTACTTGAGCGGACGCCGCCAGAACTTTCTGCTGATATCATCGACCGCGGCGTCATTTTAACAGGCGGGGGAGCATTGCTTCACGGGATTGATTTACTTCTTGCCGAAGAGCTTAAGGTCCCAGTACTCGTTGCCGAGCAGCCAATGGATTGTGTAGCAATCGGAACCGGTATCATGCTTGATAATATGGATAAATTGCCACGGCACAAATTCAACTAAAAAGCGGATGGAAATCCGCATCATAAGATAGGGGTCTAAGGTTCAGACAAACGTGAGGCATAGTGAAAGTCGTGCAGTTCTAGTACTGATGAGCAATAGGCCCTCTTCTTTTAGTCGAAAATTTAACACCATTCCTTTAAATTTGACCTTGCCTACGATATAGACAAATTCTTCTGCCTAATGCTTTTCCTTTTCCTTTTCCTTAACATACTGATGTTCATGTCCGATAAGATAGATATGAGAAATCGAACGGAATAAATTATGTAGATTGAGGAGTGAAGAAGATGTTAAGAGGTTTTTATACGGCTGCTTCCGGGATGCTTACACAGCAAAGGCGCACAGAATTGCTCACAAACAATATGTCCAATGCGAATACAACAGGGTATAAAGCGGATCAAATGAGCGTAAGGTCTTTTCCGGAAATGCTCATAAGCAACATAGGTGGTAAAACGGTTCCTACGGAGAACAAATTGAACATGACTAACTTATCCCAGGTTGGAGGGCTCAGTACGGGTGTTTACGTACAGGAGGCGAATCCTTTATTTACCCAGGGTACATTGGAGGAAACTCAGCTTAATACGGATATTTCCTTAGTTGATGACAATCTGCCGATCAATGAAGAAACGGGTCGGCAAGGATCGGTGTTTTTTACTGTCCAGGATGGGGATGGTGCTATCCGTTATACGCGTAACGGCAGTTTCACCCTGGATGGGCAAGGTTATCTGACCACGCCTTCGGGTCATTATGTATTGAACGAAAATAATGAAAAGATCAAGCTTGATAGCGATCAGTTCACAGTAGCGGAAAACGGTGTTATTTTAGAAGGAAATGTTCAAACCGCACGTATGGGCATCGGTTATTCGAATGCTCCGTCATTACAGCTCATGAAGGATGGGGAAGGCCTATATAAGGCTGTGAATGATGGGGATTTACCTAGCGCATACGTGGCTGCAGATGTCGGTTTTTCTACTAAGCAAGGCTTTCTTGAAGGCTCCAATGTTGACCAATCGAGAACGATGACAGAAATGATGTCGGCATACCGCTCTTTTGAAGCGAATCAGAAGGTTCTTCAAGCCTATGATAAAAGTTTGGATAAAGCAGTCAATGAGGTTGGCAGGCTTTAATTGAACAGTAGAAAAAATGATTTTGGAAATTTGAACATGTAAGGGGAAAAACCATGAATCGGACGATGATGACGGCGACGAATACGCTGAACCAACTTCAAAGTAAAATCGATCATATAAGTAATAATATCGCGAATGTGGACACGACTGCCTACAAAAAGACCCAAACGAACTTCAATGACTTATTGACACAGAGTTTCAATAATCAACCGAGTGAGACCAAGGAAAAAGGAAGGTTGACCACACCGGGCATCCGGCAGGGAACAGGTGCCAAGATAAGCCAATCTCAATTGGTGCTTTCACAGGGACCCTTAAAGACGACGGATCGCAACCTTGATGCTGCATTCACCCGTGAGGACCAATTCTTCACAGTAAGCGTTCAGGGTGAAAATGGGGTCAATACAAGGCTAACAAGGGATGGTGCCTTTTATTTATCTCCTAATGGTAACGACCAAATGTTGCTCGTTACCTCTGCAGGACATAAAGTCCTTGATGAAAATGGTGAACCGATCCTCATTGAGGGAAATATTAAAGACATTAAGATTTCGGAAACTGGTTTATTGATAGTGGATACGGAAGAATATGGAAAACGAAATTTTGGTCTCGGGATCGTCTCGGTAAAAAACCCCCAATTTCTTGACCGCTTAGGCGGAAATTTACTTGGTATGCCCGAAAACTTCAATGCCTTGGGTGTTACTGAAGACGATATCATGACTGCACTAACAGGGGATTCCCGTAACCAGGCAGCAGTTCAACAAGGCACTCTGGAGTCCTCGAATGTCGATCTTTCCAAAGAAATGACGGATCTAATCAATGTTCAGCGGTCTTACCAATTTCAATCCCGAGCGGTAACGATGGCTGATCAAATGAGCGGATTAGTCAATGGAATCCGTTAAGGTATCTGGTAAATAAAATGTCTCCCTGCGGAATTAGAGCAAATCGGTTATAATGAATTCATAACAAAGGAAATCATCGTGCCGATCATTTTGCATAGCTGCTGAATTTCTGATAGTGAAAATCAGTCGGCGAGTTTTCTTAAAAGGAGCTTTCACATTCTATATGGAACAAAATCGTGTAATGAGACAACAAATTGAAGAAGAGATAAAGGAAGTTGAGGCGAAACCGAATCGTAGAGTCAAGGTCCGTCTTTTACCGATTTGGCTTCGTTTACTCATTGTTATCGGATTGATTTTCATTGCTGTATTATCCGGGGCACTATTAGGATACAGTGTGATTGGTGGAGGACATGCAATGGATGTTTTCCAAAAATCCACATGGACCCATATTATTGATATAGTGAACAAGGGCGCGTAGTTCCATGTTTTTTTTGAAGTAGTTGCTGTCGTTAGCGGATTTATATTACATGGCAACTACGCCTCTGTCTTCATGACAGGGGCGAGTTTACGTTATGTTTGAAATATTTAAGTCATAGGAGGAAAAAGTATGCTTGATATCACACAAATAAAGGAAATTATTCCGCATCGTTACCCATTCTTATTAGTCGACCGGATCATTGAAATAGATGAAGGGAAAAGAGCGGTAGGATTGAAGAATGTCACAGCAAATGAAGAATTCTTTAATGGCCATTTCCCCGATTATCCAGTTATGCCTGGAGTTTTGATTGTAGAGGCATTAGCGCAAGTTGGCGCTGTAGCCGTTTTAAAACAGGAAGAATACAAAGGGCGGCTTGCATTTTTCGCTGGGATAGATAATTGCCGCTTTAAAAAGCAAGTAAAACCAGGTGATCAGCTGCGTCTGGAAGTGGAAATAGTGCGTATGAGAGGTTCAATGGGTAAAGGGAAAGCAGTGGCAACGGTAGATGGAGAAACAGCATGTGAAGCCGATATCATGTTTGCTTTTGGTGACAAATAGGATTCATTTTACGCGAAAGGGAAATGGGGTATTTTAACTATATATTTCAAAAATGGTTTAAGGAATCGTGAAGCGGTGTATATAAATAGCGCCGCATGCTTTTTTAAAGCAAACGCGGTTTTAAGAACTATCTATCTCCCTTTGAATGCCGGACATTTTTATGTCCGGCATTTTTTAATGATTAAATTCAAATTAGAGGATTTTCTTTTTAAATTTAAAATAGGACGCAAGTTATTTTCACATTCGGGCAAAATAACTAATGATAAAGAAAGAAGGGAGGTTGCCAAAAATGATGAAGAAAATTTTTGCACTAATTGGGGGATCTTTATTATCTATTATGTTCCTTGCTGGATGTGGAACGGATAATGATGACAACAACAATCCCGCTCCAGAAAAAGATAACAACATCATTGAAGATGATAACAACGGTACAGATGATAACAACAACGATAACGATGATGGCATGCTTGATAACGACAACAATAACGATGATGACATCCTTGAAAACGACGATAATAACGTCGATAATGATGCCGATGACTTGATTGAAGACGCTGAGAAAAAAGGCGACAACAATAAGTAATTAGCACGGAATGACAAAGACTGGCTTAGGTAAGAAGAGGATTAATATCCTTCTTCAGCTAAGTCAGTCTTTTTATATGCATTCGTTTAGGGGATGGGAATTAAAGGAAGGTTTTTATTTATTGGTTGCTAATTTAGGCTTTGAGCGGATTTTTTGCTTGAACTCATTTATTAATTCATCGCCGACGAGACCTTTTTGAACCAAATCTTCAAGAAGAAGTTCTGCATATTTGCTCCGTGTTTTTTGGATGTGACCAACGAATAGAAGGCTATAATGGCTGCCGACTTTTCTTATTGTGCGTAGTACAGTGTGAAACAAAGCCGGTTCATTATCCTTGTTGGTAATGACGGCCTGGATATACACCTCTCCGTTTATATCGGGAAGTGAAGGTTCAAGCTCTTTGAAATGATTTTCATCTACAAAGGCTTCCAGTAACCACGATCTAGCGTCGTTTTCTTTATTTATAATCAATCCATCTGTTAATACAATATCAATCAAGTTAAAATTTTCAGTTACAATTTGCAACGAGATCAATTTAAATGATTTCATCTAATTCCTCCGTTTCTTGCAAGAAAGAGCGGTAATTACCTCTCTTAAACGTAAATTTTGAAATAGTACATATCGATAAATCCTTTTAAAGGTAATTATATCATACTAAAAAAAAGTTCCTTAATGAAATGAATACCCAACATTTGTCTAAATTATGAAGGATAGAATAAAAATTTGCAAAATATTTAATTTTGTTAACTATTCGTTTTTCACCTAATTTTAATCAATAAAAAATGGTTTTGTATCATTTCAAACGGTTTTTTATGAAGAAAAATGGTGTATTAAGGCTATTTCCTTCATTTTTTAATCGATGGAAGAAAGAGTATGATAAAAGCATATTAAAGAGGAAGGAGTGAAAAAATGATTAACCAAGTTACCCTCGTCGGCAGGCTTACGAAGGATCCCGAATTAAGACACACACCTGATGGCAAGGCTGTTTCCAATATCACTTTAGCAGTCAACAGGAACTTTCGTAATACTGTCGGTAACTATGAGGCCGACTTTGTACAGTGTATCATATGGAAAAAGTCTGCTGAAAATACTGCTCAATATTGTAAAAAAGGTGCCATAATCGGCATAACTGGCAGAATACAAACAAGGAGATATGAAAATCAGGAGGGTAAATATGTATATGTAACTGAAGTGGTCGCCGAGAGGGTTCAATTCATTGGGTCTAAACAAAATGATGTTAAGCCCAAGGAATTTGAACATATTGGTTTATAGTTTTGGGCATGACGACAGGACAGAAGCAAGATTGTTATGCAGTAGTGGAAAAAAACATTAGTGATATATTCCGTCAATAATAGGAACGATCAATTTTATGCTTAAAACATAGGGAACAAAAAAAGTATTTATATGACCATAATGAAAAATAACTGTACAGAATTTCAACAATATTTATAAAATTCATTTTCATCAATTCATTCCCCCTAAGCTAATATAGCCTCTTCCTCGGCTGGAAACCCCGATTTACCCTCAATAAAATCGATTTATCTGTTTCCCCTCTTGTAATGACTGTAAATTTGCAGTCATTTTTTTTGTGCCAAAAAGTGCGTAAATAGGAAAAAATAAAAAATAATTCTGTTAAATTAGAATTTTTAGAAAATATATTGTAATATTTTAATTTTGATGCAATAATAAACCCAATAATATAATTGGAAAAAAAGTTATATATAGGAAGTGATTTGATGGACGAACCAATTATTAAGGTGAATGGGCTGCAAACCAGTTTTCGTACGGACGATGGGGTGATCCCTGTCGTGAATTCAATCGATTTTCATGTCAATCCTGGTGAGGTTTTAGGGATAGTGGGAGAATCGGGGTGCGGAAAAAGCGTTACTTCTCTGTCCATCATGGGTCTCGTTTCTTCACCGGCTGGTAAGGTGGAGGGAGAAATCCTTTTTAAAGGAGAGAACATCGCAAATGCCTCTGAAGCGAAAATGAGAAAAATTCGCGGGAATGATATAGCGATGATATTTCAGGAACCGATGACAAGCTTGAATCCCGTGTTCACTATTGGCGAGCAGTTGGTTGAGACGCTTCGGATACATAAAAAATGGAACAAAAAACAGGCCCGCCAAAGAGCGGTGGAAATGTTGAAGCTGGTTGGGCTTGGCCGTGCCGAGGAATTGCTCGATGAATATCCTCATCAGCTTTCAGGCGGAATGAGACAAAGGGTCATGATAGCAATGGCCATGATCTGTGAGCCGAAACTCCTAATAGCCGATGAACCGACAACGGCTTTGGATGTGACGATCCAGGCACAAATTCTAGAATTAATGAAGAATTTAAATAAAGAAACAGACACGGCAATCATGATGATTACCCATGATCTTGGGGTAGTTGCGCAAATGTGTGAACGTGTCATTGTCATGTATGCCGGCAAGGTAATAGAGGAAGGAAATGTGCAAACGATTTTCCAAAATCCTAAGCACCCTTATACGGTCGGTTTACTACAATCGATTCCGGATATGCGAATAAAGAAAGAGCGCCTTTACTCAATACCTGGTAATGTGCCAAAACCTGGGACAAGCAACCTCGGGTGCCAGTTTGCCCCTCGATGCTCACATGCCATGGAGCAATGTATAAATGAGACCCCGTCTCTATTGAAATTCGATGAGGGTCAGCATGTTCGTTGCTGGCTGTATGAAGATGGGAAAGGAGCTGCCTTGCATGAGTCAAACATTGGTTAAGGTAGAAAACCTAAAGAAGCATTTTCCGATTAAAGGAGGGATTCTGGGAAAGACCATTGGAGAGGTCAAGGCAGTTGATGGTTTGTCTTTTTCCATTTATAAAGGGGAAACTTTAGGCCTTGTCGGTGAAAGCGGTTGCGGAAAGTCGACGACGGGAAGATTATTGCTTCGATTGCTTGAGCCAAGTGAGGGTAATGTTTATTTTGAAGGAAAGGACCTGACGGCTTTATCTGCCGGTGAAATGAGAAAGATGCGCCGTGAAATGCAGATGGTCTTTCAGGACCCATTCGCTTCTCTCAATCCCAGGCATACAATTGAAAAAATATTGGAAGAACCGCTCATCGTTCATGGGGTTAAAGATAAAAAGGCACGAAAAGCCCGTGTACAGGAACTTCTTAGGGTTGTTGGCTTAAGCAGTTACCATGCTAAAAGGTATCCTCATCAATTCAGCGGGGGCCAGCGGCAGCGTATTGGCATCGCGAGGGCACTTGCAGTCAACCCTAAACTGATCATTGCAGATGAGCCGGTATCTGCACTGGATGTGTCGATCCAGGCCCAGGTCTTGAATCTGTTGCAGGATTTGCAGGAGGATTTTGATTTGACCTACTTGTTCATTGCCCATGATCTTGGGGTGGTAAGGCATATCTCCGACCGTGTCGGCGTCATGTATCTTGGACATATAGTTGAATTGACGGAAAGTGAAGGACTTTATGAAGATCCGCTTCACCCATATACGCAGGCTTTATTATCAGCGGTGCCGATCCCGGATGTGGAATACAAGGGGGATAGGGTAATCCTGCAGGGAGATGTTCCAAGCCCATCAAACCCGCCCGGCGGCTGTCCATTCCATACGAGATGTCCGAAGGCGATGGAAGAATGCAAAACGGAAAAGCCAATTCTGAATGAACATAAACCTGGTCACTACGTTGCTTGTCATTTATACAATTGACACGACGTATACATAAATTCGCAAATAATAAGGGGGAAGAATATGAAGAAAACATGGGCATTATTGCTGACTGGTATCCTTGCTCTTTCACTAGCGCTTGCGGGATGCTCCTCGTCTACATCAAAAGAGAAAGATGATGGTAAAGGGGGATCGAGTGAAGCGAAGGGCGGCGTATTGATATACGGTAAAGGCGGAGACGCTGTCGGTCTTGACCCAGCCATCGTAACCGATGGTGAATCATTCATCGTCACACAGCAGATCTTTGAAACGCTTGTGAAATATGGGGAAGATGATACGGAAATCAATCCGGGTCTTGCAGAATCATGGGAAGTGTCCGATGACGCAAAAACATACACATTCAAATTGAAAACCGGAATCAAGTTCCATGATGGTACGGATTTCAATGCAGATGCTGTCGTAAAAAACTTTCAACGTTGGGCACAAAGTAAGGATGAGGGTAAATTTGCGTACTATGCCTCCATGTTCGGAGGATTTGAAGGTGATGAAGGCCATGTTATCAAAGAAGTAAAAGCGATCGATGCCAGCACGGTGGAATTCACTTTGAACCGTCCGCAGGCGCCGTTCCTGAAAAACCTTGCCATGCCTACATTTGCAATAGCCAGTCCGGCTGGAATTGAAAAAGAGGGTGACGATTTCACTAAAAATCCATCTGGTACAGGTCCTTTCAAATTCAAATCATGGAAACCTGGCGATACGATTGAAGTGGTGAAAAACGATGACTATTGGCAAGATGGACTGCCAAAACTTGATGGTATCACGTTTAAGGTCATTAAAGATAACTCTGCGCGTTTAAATGCTGCAATCAAAGGTGAAATCGACCTGATGGACGGGTTGAACCCAAGTGATATCAGTAAAGTTACAGGAGATGAAAACCTGCAAATATTCGAACGTGCATCCATGAATGTCGGGTACTTTGCTTTCAATGTTGAGAAGGCACCATTCGACAAGAAAGAAGTGCGTCAAGCCATCTCGCATTTGATCAATAAAAAGGAAATCATTGATAATTTTTATGAAGGCACAGCAGAGCCTGCCAAGAATCCTATGCCGCCATCCGTTTCTGGCTACAATGACAAAGTCGAAGACTATGATTACGATGTAGAAAAAGCGAAGGAACTGCTGAAAAAAGCTGGACTTGAAGACGGATTTAAAATGGACCTATGGGCAATGCCGGTACCGCGCCCATATATGCCAGATGGTCAAAAAGTGGCTGAAGCCATTCAAGCAAGCCTAAAACAAGTCGGCATCGAAGCGAATATCGTTTCATACGAATGGGCTGCATATTTAGAGAAAGTGCAGGCCGGTGAAGCCCAATCCTTCATGATGGGCTGGACAGGCGATAATGGAGATGCGGATAACTTCCTTTATACATTATTGGATAAAGATAATATCGGCTCCAACAACTATGCCCGTTACGCTAACGAAGAAGTCCATAAACTGCTGATCGAAGCTCAGTCCACGGCAGATGAAGCCAAGCGTAATGAGTTGTATGGAAAAGCCCAGGAAATCATTCATGATGAAGCTCCATGGGTTCCGCTTGTACATTCTTTACCGCAGTTAGCCGGATCTAAGACGGTCAAAGGGTTTGTTCCACATCCAACTGGTTCACAATCCCTTGTTAATGTTTCTCTAGAAAATTAACCGTACGAACCGGGTAGTATGGAGTCTTGCATGCTTCCCGGTTTTGTTATGGAATGCATTTCAAAATGATCGAGGGCGCTTTTAAGGCCCCTTATTTAAAAGGCGGGTGATTGTTTTGTTTTCCTATACCGTACGACGTTTAGGATCTCTCATTCCAGTGTTACTAGGAATGGCGTTTATTGTATTCATGATGATCCGGGCTATTCCAGGAAATCCAGCACAGGTAATTTTAGGGCAGCAAGCAACGGAAGAGGCAGTCGCTGCAATGACAAAGGAACTTGGTCTGGATAAACCTTGGTTCATTCAATTTTGGGATTACTTATCAGGCCTGTTAAAGGGAGACCTGGGTGTTTCCTTAAAAACGAATAGTCCGGTTTCCGAAGAAATTGGGCCATACCTCATGGCTACGATAGAACTGGCCTTGATCGCCATGATCATCGCCGTGGTCATAGGCGTTAATGCAGGGATTATATCAGCTTGGTTCCAAAACTCATGGTTTGATTATGTCGCCATGGTGATTGCGTTGATTGGTTTGTCCATGCCTATTTTCTGGCTGGGATTAATGGAACAATATATCATTTCAATTCAATGGGATTTACTTCCGACGACAGGGCGGGACAATATCAGGGATCCCGTTGAGGCCATAACCGGACTGTATTTGATAGATACACTCATGGCGGGCAGGGTGGATCAGTTTTTCGAAGTGATAAAACATCTCATCTTGCCGGGAATTGCGCTGGCGACCATTCCGATGGCCATTATTGCAAGGATGACACGTTCGTCCATGCTGGAAGTTATGAGATCGGATTTCATTCGTACGGCTCGTGCTAAAGGAATGAGAATGTTTTGGGTTGTTTACAAGCATTCCTTTAAGAATGCCCTGATTCCAGTGGTGACGGTTATCGGACTGCAAACAGGATTACTTTTAGGCGGCGCCATATTGACGGAAAACATTTTTGGGTGGCCAGGTATCGGTACATATATTTATGATGCAATCCTATCTCGGGATTATCCGGTGATACAGTCCGGAATTCTCGTCATCGCCTTTTTGTTTGTCATGATCAATCTAGTTGTGGACTTGTTGTATGCAGCGATCGATCCTAGGATTAAGTATAAATAGGGAGGGAAACTCATGCCTGAAATAGCAACGAATACTTCGCCAATCCTTCCTCCAAAAGAGGCAGAGGAAAAAGTCATCTCTCCCTGGAAGGAAGGCTGGAAAAGTTTTAAGAAAAATAAGGTAGCCCTTGTGGGTCTGGGGATTGTTTCATTTTTCATCCTAATCGCCATCTTCGCACCCGTTATAGCACCTTATTCATTTGAGGGGCAAAAGCTAAGTGATAAACATTTGGCCCCGTCTGCGGAGCATTGGTTCGGAACGGATGAATTTGGCCGGGATATTTTGAGCAGGGTCATTTATGGCTCGCGCATATCAATAGGGGTCGGCTTTTTATCTGTTGCCGGATCTGTTGTGGTCGGGTCTTTTTTAGGAATCATTGCCGGTTATTACGGCAGGTGGATAGATACGATCATATCGAGGATCTTTGATATTATTCTGGCCTTTCCAAGTATCTTGCTTGCCATTGCTGTCGTTGCCGTTTTGGGGCCCTCCCTTCGCAACGCACTTATCGCCATAGCCATCGTCAATGTCCCGATATTCGGCCGGCTTTTACGTTCACGGGTCTTAACGGTGAAAGAAGAGGAATATGTAACGGCTGCAAAGGCAATTGGAATGGGGGATGGCCGCATTCTCCTTCACCACGTCCTTCCGAATAGCCTTGCACCGATTATCGTTCAAGGTACGTTAGCGATTGCAACTGCCATAATTGAGTGTGCAGCACTCGGCTTTCTCGGTCTTGGTGCACAGCCGCCAGCACCAGAGTGGGGAAAAATGCTCGCCGATTCCAGGGCGTTCATCATTCAAGCACCATGGACGGTTCTTTTCCCTGGGCTTGCAATCATGCTTACGGTACTCGGCTTTAACCTAATGGGGGATGGGCTGCGCGATGCTTTGGATCCAAGAATGAAAAACTAGAAGTTAAAGGGTGATGTTAGATTAACATCACCATCTTTTTGTCGTTTATCTGTAAATCTATCAAAATATGAAAAATAATAACAAAATCCTAGTTCAGAATAGGAAAATAGTGACTATTATCTCTTAAAATCACCCCAAAAGTTGTGATACTTTTATACTCAGTAAGAATATTCCAAAAATTGCTTATTTTAGAGGAGGAAAGTTCATTGATTAAACGTAGCTTGTCCATTCTAGCAATCTTTCTATTAGTATTTACTGCAAGCGTTTCCGCAGCCAAGCTCCCAGACCCCCCGGCAGGTTCGGGCGGTGCAGGTAAGAAGAATCAGGAAAGTATTATAAAGCTGAAGAAAAATGATTTGGATAAGAAATACAAAAGCAATGAGAAGGTCAGGGTCATCGTAGAGATGAAGGAAGCCCCGGCAATAGAAACAGCTTCGAACGAAGGGAAACTTTTTAAACAGTTATCGAAAAATAAGAAACAACAATTAAAGTCCGAAAAGCTAGCTAATCAGAAGAAATTGAAAAAAAAGGTGAAAGAGAAAAAAATAGCTTTCAAGGAGCTTGAAAGTTTTACGACAGTCGTCAATGGGTTCAGCGGTGAACTTCAGTATGGTGAAATCAAAAAGGTGGAAGCCATGCCGGAAGTTGCTGAAGTACATATTGCGAATGAATATGAACGTCCTCTAGAAAAACCTGAAATGCTTTATAGTAAAGAACTAGTCCAAGCCCAGGAAGCTTGGCGGGAATATGGATATAAAGGGGAAGGGATGGTCGTCGGGATTATCGATACTGGAATCGACCCATCTCACCGTGATATGGTCCTGAATAATGATAATAAGGCAGAACTGACTGAAAATGAAATTAGCGGAATGAAGGAATCTAACCATCTATTAGGCAATTATTATACGGCGAAGGTTCCTTATGGATACAATTACATGGATGAAAATGAAGAAATCCTTGATCTTGGTGAAGGGGCGTCAATGCATGGAATGCATGTAGCAGGTACAGCCGGTGCCAATGGAGATGAAGAGAATGGCGGCATTAAAGGGGTTGCTCCTGAAGCCCAGCTGCTTGCTTTAAAGGTCTTCGGGAATGATCCCGACATGCAGACAACATGGGGCGATATATATATCAAGGCAATTGACGATGCCATCATCCTTGGGGCGGATGTGTTGAATATGAGCCTTGGCTCCACTGCAGGTTTTGTATCTGCAGAAGATCCGGAGCAGCAGGCGGTATCCAGGGCTGTTGATAATGGGATCCTCATGTCGATTTCAGCAGGAAACTCAGCACATTTTGGAAATGGATTTGCAAACCCATCAGCGTCGAACCCGGATATTGGCGTTTCAGGTTCACCTGGACTTGCATACGATTCTGTACAAGTGGCGTCGGTAGAGAATAACTATATGGATTTGGATGCAGCGACTTATGATATAAACGGACAAGTAGGGAAAGCTCCGTTCATGTCGGCTTCAAGCGTACATCCCAATACTTTAAAGGAAAAAACACATGACTTGGTGGCTGCAGGTCTTGGGACGCCAGAGGAGCTTTCCAAAGTGGATGTTAAAGGCAAGTTCGCCCTCATCGAACGCGGCACGCTTTCTTTTATAGAAAAGGCGCAAAATGCCCAGTCAGCAGGTGCGACAGGAGTCATTATTTACAATAATGCTGACGGATATATTTCCATGGCCACAGATCCAAGCATCACCATTCCCCAGCTGTTCATGTTGAAATCGGATGGTGCAAAGCTGAAAGCGGCCTTAACGGATGGAGAAAAGGTGAAGATTACCTTTAATGGTGATAAAACAAAAGCTGTAAATCCAGAAGCAGGGAAAATGAGCTCATTCAGTTCATGGGGAGTCGCACCTAACCTGGATTTTAAACCGGAAATCACTGCTCCGGGAGGACAAATTTATTCGACGCTGAACAACGATGAATATGGAATGATGAGTGGTACTTCGATGGCGGCACCACATGTTTCCGGCGGCTCGGCACTTGTTCTTGAAAGAGTGGATAAAGAATTTAAATTAAATGGTTCTGCCCGGGCAAATTTAGCGAAGAACCTGATGATGAATACTTCAAAACCACTAGCGGATCAAGGTGTCGTCAATAAAGCCCTTGACTGGGAAAACCCTTACTCGCCTCGCAGGCAGGGAGCCGGGGTCATGCAGCTGCAATCCGCATTGTCCACACCTGCTGTCGTGACCGAGGCATTCACGAAAGAAGCGAAGGTTGCAATGAAGGAGATCGGCAATAAGTTCGCCTTTACTTTAAAGGTTGAAAACTTCAGCAACAAAGCGGTCAAGTATGATGTAAAAGGTAATATCCAAACAGACTATGCAATCCAGGGACAACTCGGTTATACCGCTAACGAACTGGAAGCACAGGAAATTAAGAACGCTTCGATTAAAATCAATAATAAAAGCACAAATAAGATTACCGTTCCCGCAAAAAAATCGGTTACATTCGAAGTGAAAGTTGACATATCCGATGCAAAGGTACTCGGTGATGACCTTCAGACTCTTGTAGACATTGACGAGGTCTTTCCAAACGGATATTTTGTTGAAGGGTTCATTTCATTGAAGGATCCAGCCGATACGAATCCGGAACTGAATGTACCGTATGTAGGGTTTAAAGGGGAGTGGGACAAAGCCCCTATCCTGGATGGCACTAAATATGATAAAGAGTCCTTCTATGGCATGGCAGGTGGAGTTTCTACAGCAGGTGAAGATTTCACTTATCTTGGCTATGACCCTGCGGGAAAAACATTCAATGGCAAAAATATTGCGATTTCCCCAAATAATGATGGTGCACAGGATGACTTCGTGCCTGTCCTATCATTCTTAAGGAATGCGAAAAAGGTAGAATACAATATATTGAATGGTGAAAACAAATCAATCCGGAAACTTCGCACAGAGAATAATGTACGCAAGGACTATTATGATGGCGGACAAGGGACCGCGTACACCCTTGATCCGGCCCGTAAATGGGACGGTAAAATCAATAATGCACTCGCTAAGGATGGGGTCTATTATTTTGAAATCAAAGCGATGATAGATTACGAGGGTGCAAAATGGCAGACGTTTAAAATGCCTATCAAAATCGATACGGTAAAGCCGACAGTCAAAATTTCGAAAAAAGGCAATGTATTAACCATCCAAGGCAAGGATAATTTGAATGGTTCAGGACTTGCTTATTACGATGTACAAGTCGATGGAGCATCCATCATGGAAGAGCCGCTCCCGGCGAATGCGAAGCAATTCACTTTACCTGATGTAAAAGGGGAAAAGGTTCAGGTTGTGGCAATTGACTATGCAGGTAATGAAAAAACGGCTGAAACTGAATTAGCCAGTGATTCAGCTCCAATCGATAATCATGCACCAGCTGTAAAGATCAAGAGTCCTGAAGCCTTGAGCGTGAACAATAAAAATAAAATCAAAATAACAGGGGAAATTGAAGAAGCGTCGGAAATAAAGGAGTTTAAAATCGACAATAAAACGGTACCTGCAACGTATAACAAGGCAAATAACAAATATGAATTCTCATATGAAAAGAAATTTGAAGAGGGTGTTCAAAGCTTCACTGTTAAAGCAACAGATAAATGGGATAACACGGTTTCCTTTAAACGGACGATTATGGTCGATGCAACAAAGCCAGGTTTAAAAGTGAAGGGTGTACCGAAAACTGTGGGAGCCAAAGGGGAAAATCCAAAAGTGGACGTGACGGTGGAAGATAATTTCGATGAAATCCGCCTTTACCTGAACGGAAGCGAAGTATTCTATCATGAATTCAAGGAACCATACAAAATGCGTGCCTATAAGAAGAAGATAGAGGATTTGGAACTGCCGCTTAAAACAGGCAACAATAAGATTGAGTTTAAGGTGACCGATCTTGCAGGAAATGAAATGAAGAAATCCTTTAACATCAATAAAGCAAAAAAATAACGAAAGGAAGCCCTCTTACCCAAGAGGGCTTCAGTTTGTAGACATAATTGATTTGTACCTACAGTTTTTTTGAGGGTTTGTACAATTGAACATTGGTTTCAGCGGACGGTCCGCTCTCGGCGCTCGTTGCGCCTTGGACACGCCATTCCCGCATGAGTCTTGTACACCCGCTCCAATCAACTGGAGTTGTTTACTAAAATAATACTGTAGGCAAACTTGCTTTCCTTCGTACAAAAAGGGGGTTCCGAATGGACTACCCGAACCATGATTATAAAAAGAAGACTTGGTTATCCTTCATGAATTTTTACCTTTTAATATGGAATGAAACCACCATTAAATTGAAGAAATTTGCGACACTCCTGCCGAATAACTGGCTAGCCGAGACCCCACAGACGCTTGCGTCGAGGAGGCTTGGCAGACAGTCGGCGGAAAGGGAGCGGATTTCTGAAATAAACTGGACGTTTTCAAAGAAAAAACTGCGGGCAAACTCGTTCGAATTTGTCTACAGTATGAGCCCTCTTATCCAAGAGGGCTGTTTTTGCGTAATAAGATTTCCCGAGTATGGATTTGATGAATGAATTCTTTAGTAGATTATGGTGTAGTTCCTTGCGTTTTCACCGTGCTAATATGGAAATCTCTTAGTGAGGAAGTTTTTTCATTATCCGGCAGGTATATCGAATAGGATAAAAGAATTAGGTATAAAGGTCTTATTGAAAGGAGGGTATCTATGAATTATAAGAAGAAATCTAGCAATAAAGTAACTAGTATTGCAATTACAGTGAAATTCGAAAGGAGAGGAAGCGACAGGTCATATCTTACAAAACCGAGTTTCTTTGATGCACTTCAGCACGTCCATTCTCCCTTTGAAAAGGATCTCCGCTCTGATTCACCTTATCAGGATTTTCCTCTATGTCAGGAGGTAACCCTTTCTTTTTTTGAAGAAGGTGCTAAAACATCTATTAATTATGACCCCCACCAAGAAAAAATCATCATTGAAGAAAGTTCAGAGACATATCAGCCGAATAAGGGTGAGGCGCTTACTGCAATCCTCGATCATATCATGATCAATCATGGCTATCACCATTCTTTTTTCATCATCCAGCAAAAAGAGAGGAACGTAAAGATGAAAGCTGCTACCCCATGAAAATCCCTAACATTTTTAGGCAGGACGTTGTAAGGTATGAGATTTCCGAATAATTCATACGAAAAGTTACTTTACTCAATAAGGATGGAGCTGCCACGGCAGCTCCATTAATGCCTCTCCAATCTTTCAAGATGTCAAACCAACCGCCGGATGATCTTTGAAAGGGTTTGGATGCCATAAGCTAATTGTTCCTCCGAGGCGTATGAATATGAAAGCCGTATATGTGTATGGTTATTTGGTTCGTATATGTATCCCGGATTAAGAAGTATGTTTTCCTTTAACACTTGCCTGAAAAGGTTTGAATTCACGATTGGTTTACATAATTTTAACCATATATAAAATCCGCCTTGAGGTATTTGCCATTCAGCCAGTCCCTTAAAATATTGATTGAGAAGAGTTAATGTAAAATCTCTGCGTCCTATCAACTCATGCCTTAGCCACTTTAAATGCTTTGAATATTGCCCATTTGCTAACCATTCCGCCACAAGGTGCTGGGAAAGTGCACTTGAACCATAATCCATTTGCATTTTAATGTCCGCTAAACGTTCAATCACAGTTATTGGGCCAGCAATCCATCCGATACGCAATCCTGGGCTTAATGTTTTGGACATGCTGCCAATATGCAATACAAGGCCATCTGCATCAAGGGATTTTAATGGAGGCGGTGGTTCATTATCAAACCACAAATCACTATATACGTCATCTTCAATAATCGGGATCTGTTCCTTTTTGCATAGTGATAGGAGGTTAAGTCTTTCTTCTTTTGACCATGTAGTATTCGTTGGATTGTTAAACGTTGGAACAGTATAAAATAGTGACGCTTTCTTCCTTCCGTTGATGTGCTTTATTTGTGTCGGGATACTTTCCCGGCCTTGTATTGATAAACCTACTAAGTGCATGCCCGCAGATTGAAAAGGGTGAACGGAATTTAAATAGGAAGGGGATTCATGTAAAATCATCGATCCCTTTTGAAGTAAACCGACTGATATCAACTGGAGTGCCTGAAGCCCGCCAGAAACGACCATGAGGGAGCTGGGACTCGCGTTGATCCCTTTTGTTTCTAAATAAGCACTTATACATTGACGAAGTCTCTTATCACCCTTGGGTTCGGAATAGCCTAAAGAGTGGGCATCAAAAGAAGTGGATCGCAACGTCTTTTCGATTTGTTTTGCAGGCAATAGAGCTGGAGATAGTTCGCCCGTGCCTAATCTGATGATGGCAGTGTCCGTTTCATACTGATTAATGTCCTGAATCGTTTTTAAATTAGGTTCATAGAGTCCATTCCGGACATAGTTTTTCCAGTCGGGCTGTTTGCTTGAGACGAGCACATTCCATGTATTATTGGAAACGAATGTGCCGGCCCCAACCTTAGTTTCCAATAATCCATCAGCAATCAATTCATCAATGGCTGTGATGATGGTACTTCGGTTTACCCCAAATGAGTCGGCCAATGAACGTTGTGATGGAAGCTTGGTACTAACTGGCCATTCCCCTCGTGTAATTTGTTGTTTGATCCAATCCACTATTTGCAGGTGAAGTGATTGGTCGGAAGTACGGTTTGGTCTCCATTCGATAAACATACGAAAACCACTCCTTTCATGTTCTGTATTCAATATAAATTGGTTGGTTTGAAAGCCAACCAATTGGATGGTTTGAAAGCCAACCAATTGGATGGTCAATTCCTTTGTTTTTTTCATTATACTGAATTTGAAAGGAGGGGGTATTCGTATGGGGCCATTTTTTCATGGATTATTATTGGCATTGGGGCTGATACTTCCGTTGGGAGTGCAAAATGTATTCATTTTTAATCAAGGAGCAATCCAACCTACAATAAAAAAAGCATTGCCAGCAACGATAACAGCTGCAATTTGTGATACACTGCTCATTTTGTTAGCTATTTTAGGTGTTTCGTTGGTTGTCATGCAATATGATTGGTTGCGCCTTACATTAATCATAATCGGAGTTATATTTTTATTGTATATGGGTTTTCAGATTTGGTTTGCCAAATCGAACTCACAGTCAGGTGACCAATCCATGCAGATGTCGACCAAAAAACAAATTGTATTTGCTCTATCCGTGTCATTACTGAATCCGCATGCAATCTTGGATACGATAGGTGTAATCGGTTCGAGCTCACTTGTTTATTCAGGAAAAGATAAAATGATTTTCACCGCAACGTGCATCTTTGTGTCATGGTGCTGGTTCCATGGATTATGTCTTGCGGGACGATTGCTGAAAAAGGTTGATACATCTGGTAAATTCCTTGGAATATTAAATAAAATTTCTGCAATCATCATTTGGATCACAGCTCTTTATATGGTTAAATCGATTTTTTGATAAAAGACATGCATTTGAACCTGGCCATACCAGGTATTCAATAAAGTTACAGGACGCGTATGTATAAAAAAGGGGAATGCATATCGAATTGCATTCCCCTTTTTTTCCTTATAAGTTAACAACCTGACCTCATTCTTCTTCAAATCGTGAGAGCGGGTTTATTGAAGAGCAACCAGGTCCTTGATTTCCTCTGTGGAAAGTTCGGTGATCCAGTTGTCACTGCTGATGATCTCGTCGTTCAGGGCTTGCTTTTTATCAAGCATCTGGTCGATTTTTTCTTCCAGGGTCCCTGTGCAGATTAGCTTATGAACGTGAACGAAACGCTGTTGCCCAATTCGGTAAGCACGGTCGGTGGCTTGATTTTCAACAGCTGGGTTCCACCAGCGATCATAGTGAATCACGTGGTTTGCTTCTGTAAGATTAAGCCCAGTGCCGCCTGCTTTCAACGAGAGTATGAAAATAGGGAAATCCCCATCTTGGAATCGCGTGATCATTTCATCACGCTGCTTCTTGTTCGCACTCCCGTTCAGGAATGGCACTTCAAAGCCATATCGTTTTTCCAGCAATTCTTTAATCATATTGCCCATCCCGATATATTGTGTGAAAATGAGACAGCTTTCATCCTGTTCGCGGACAGCATCGATAAGCTCGGTCAGCTTCTCGAGTTTGCCAGATCGGTTAGTTGCCTTCATGATGTTTTCCTTTTCCACTTCTTTTAAGTAAAGAGCTGGATGATTGCAAAGCTGCTTTAGCTTATTCAGCATCTGGAGGATGATGCCTTTTCTTTCAAAGGCAGATAGTTGTTCGATATCAGTGAATGTATCTTTAATCAGTTGCTCATACAACGATGCTTGCTCGGTGGTAAGCGGTACGAATTCCTTTTGTTCTTGCTTATCCGGAAGATTAAGAGCGACTTCTTTATCACGCTTTGTACGGCGAAGCAAAAATGGCTGTATCAAACGCTGCAATTCCTTGATTTTATCCTTCTGATCATCACGCTCGATGGTCGCCACATATTTTTCCTGAAACTGACCTAGCGTTCCGAGATAACCTTTGTTGATGAAGTCGAAAATCGCCCATAGCTCACTTAAACGGTTTTCCATCGGCGTACCCGATAGGGCGATATGATGTCTGCCATTTAGCTTGCGGACCGCTTTGGATTGCTTCGTTTGGGCATTCTTGATGTTTTGTGCTTCATCAAGGATAACACTGCTCCAATGGATGGAGGTCAGTTCAGCCACATCTTGGTGGGTCAGTCCATATGATGTTAAGACAATATCATGATCGGCTGCCAGTTTAGTAAATGCCTCACCTTTAGCACGATTCGATCCGTAGTGTAGGTGAACTTTAAGTGATGGAGCGAATTTTTCCAATTCTTTTTGCCAGTTGCCAAGTACCGATGTCGGGCAGACGATGAGCGCCGATTGTACAGGGACGGATTCAGGGGCAGTGGTAATGACTTCACCCTCATCACTGCTCTCCGCGCTACTATCCTCTTCGACGATGATCGGTTCACTCTTTTGTTCATCCTTGGGCGCAGTGGGCAGCTCTTTACCGACCATTTCTTTGCCTTTAACATGAAGTAGGTAGGCAATCATCTGGACGGTTTTTCCAAGTCCCATATCGTCGGCTAGACAAGCACCAAAACCATGCTCCCTTAAAAAAAGGAGCCAGCTCATGCCCAGTTTTTGATAGGGGCGTAAATCACCTTGAAGTGCATTAGGGACGGGCAGGATGGATATGTTTTTGGTTTCCCGGAGCCTTCCCACCATTTTACGGAGCTCCTGGTTCAATTCAAATTGAATCCGGAGCATTTCGTCGTTTTCAGAATCGACATCGCCATCTTCATTCATGCCATTCAACAGTTCCTGCTGCAGCAAGTCAGTCAGTTGGATGCCTTTTTCATTCGCTGTTTCCATCAGCTCCTGAATTTGCTTAATGAAAGCAGGGTCAAGCTTGACCCATTGGCCGCGGATGAAGACAAGCCGCCTTTTTTCATTGACGAGCTCCTCGAACTCCGCCTCAGTGAGCTCCTTGCCATTTAATGAGAACCGCCAATCAAAGTCCATTAAAGCTTTTAACCCGACATAAGAAGGGCCGCGGTTCGATTGGCTCTTCACTTTCGCTTTGACCTTCAATGAGGACTCCTTCAAGGCAAGCCACCACGATGGAAGGAGAATTTCGACGCCAAGAAACAGGAGCTTTTCGCTTGCATCGGTCAAGAACTCCCATGCATCCGTTTCTGAAATCTCCCTTTTCAGACGGCCATTCTCCCCAAGCCAGGGCACGACGAGTTGCCAGCGTTTCGTAGCACGCACCACATCACTTGCATACTTATTCCAGCCGCGCGGAAGTTTTTTTCCTGTATATGTTTCAATGATATTCTCATCCCTTTTGGAACGAAGGGTAACATCGAGCATCCAAGGCCCGTTGCCATCTGGAGGCTCAGTTAAACGGAGACCTATAGTGAATGGCTTGGGATCGGGCAGGGTACCGAGCCATTCCTGCCAGCTGTCCTTGTCAAAAAAGGCCTGCAATTCTTCGGGAGAAAGTCGAGTATCCTTTAATGCCCCGACGGCTTCACTCCATTTATGCTGCATGGGTGAATAGTTTTTTAAATACATATTAGCGGCACCGTTATACCACTTTTCGATAAAAGTACGGTTGGTTTCCAGTTCAGGTGAAGGAAGATCCAAAGATATTTCTTCTTCCCAAAAGGAAGGGACGAATTCCTCTTCCACTTCCTCCGGCAGCTTCCAGCCGATGGAGTCCAATTGAAGATTGGTGAAATCCGGTACGGGGATTCCAGCTTCAATGGATTCATGAAGAACGGGAGCTGCTGACAGGCAAAGGGAGGATATCTCGGACCATTCCCATTCTATGAAGGAGTTGAAGCTTTCCCTCGCAAAAAAATTGAGAAGTCCCCAAGCGTCAAGAATGAATACTTGATTTCCATCCACTATATCCGTAGTCATTTTAGTGCCATAAAAGCTTGCGTCATCCCAGTTGAATAACAGCCTGCGTATATAATTCGTGGTGAGGAAGGTACTTTCTTCATTGACGACACCAAGGGCGTAAGTTCCGTTTTCGAGAGCGGCTATTTTGATTTTTAATTTCCCTGGATTAAACATCGATAAGCTTACCCCTTTTTAGTTCTTCTTGGAAAGCGCGAAGCCGTTTGGTCGAATCTGCTACATAAAGTATATAACGTTCGAATACGTCTTCCTTTTTGCTCTTCTTATAGATGGTGCGCATCCTTTTCAAATAACGGACAGCTTGCTTATAAGCAGGCCGATTTTTCAAAGAAACTTTTTCCTGGACCGCATGATAATAAAGCGGCAGGATTAGTTCCGGTTCTTTTGAGACCACTTCTTTGATGGATTCACTGCTGATTAAGTCAATGCTGATTTCTGAGTAAATATGCATCTCCACCCATTTTTTATATTGTCCTTGTTCAAAAAGGAAGTTTGCATAGTTCCAATAGCTGTGCGGAAGGGTGGCCCTGTAAAATTTCTCAAGCAAATCGGTCCGTTTTAATTTATAACAGCAACTGTTAATTAAAGTCGTAAAGGTACGGACGAAATCTACCCGTTTATAATAATCGGATAAACCGGCAAGGAACTCCTGGACATTATTATTGATGAATTCAATGAAAGGGATAGCCCGTGCCCGGTTGTCGGATTCAGCCAAGAGATTCAGCCAATAAAAAATGTATGGACAGGCTTCGTTCTTCAATTCATGAAGAAGCCCAATTGCTTGTTTATCATGGTTCTCCAAAAGGGATAGGTGAATCGCTGCGAGGGAATAGGACGTCCTCTCAGTGGTGCCCATATACTTCTCGGGAAGTTCTTTATTGATTCGTTCCAGTTCCTCTTTACGCCATGAGGAGTTGGAGAATAAGTAGCTCCATATCTCCCGGTAAAGGTCGATCTTTTCGTATTCGAGGCCTTCTCCTCCATCCAGCAGTTTAGCTACATCTTCCTTGATGCTAAAAACGAAGGGATCAAAGGCGAAGGGCCTCGCTTGCCTGCTAAGCGGCTGTACCGTTTCATGAAGCTCCTCTGCAAGGTCGACGGCAAGTGCATAAAAGACCCTGATCGTTTGCGTCTCACTTTTATGCAGCTGAATCATTCTCAGTGTCTGCTGCATCGTGCAAAATTGGGTAACGAAATGATAAAGTAATTTCCATTCCCTTTCCATTGGAGCTTTTGAGCTAAGGCGTTTAAAGTAAGTTTGTATGTGATTTTCAATCATATAAGTAGCCTCGCCTATATGAGGCTCCACATGTTCAGCAAATTCATCATTCACGAATTGCTTCCATGATGGATAGCTTTTATCTAAGATGATGGATTTCCCTGCCGCCTGTTTAAGTAATTCACTTGCCGGTTTCACTTGCTGCAGTGCTTGGGCCGTTGAGGTTTTTTTTGGTGCTTTCCAATCGCTCAGCCATTCGGAAACACTAGCGTGTTCAGAATATGCAGAAAAGAAAACGGCCATTTGATGCCGGCAAATGAACCTTGAATCACATGTACAGCTTCCATCCTGAGGGAAGAGCAGATTCAGCCTGGCCTTAAAGCGTGTCACATCCTGTACCTCAGCTGCAATCGTATCCGCCGCTTCTTCTTTAATATCAACGAGCCCCTGACGGTATAACTGGAGCCCTTGATTCACCACATCCGAATCTTCCGGATCCCCGGCCTCCAAAAATTCCGCCAGCCGCTCCCCAACTAACAACAACTCCCGCTCCATACTCTCCTCCTTCAGGGACAAGCCCTGTATACCAAAATTATATTTTTGTATGATCATGAACCATCAGTTCTTTAACTTATCGTAATCCCGCCTGGGCTTATTTCTTTGGGTGCATAAATTACATCCCAGATCGAATGCCGGACTATGGCCGTTCTCTGTACGTTCTAATCCATTTAATCGAACAAACCATCAATGCTTCTAGCCGTATATTCATAAAGACCCTGTAAAAGTCAATATCGTCAAAAATCCCCTTGAATATAAGCGGTTCGGATATAAACAGGAATAACTGGCAATCACTTTAACATGCCTCAAAACCTTCATCCTCATCACGCTTCACAATACCAAGTGATGAGGCAGGAATCTTTTTTAAAATTGCTTTTTTGAAGCATCTCTTTATTATACTTCATTTTGGCTTGGAATTTAAAATGTAGATTAGAGGTTTTGGAAATGATGAGTGTGAGAAATTATATACTCCTGTTGAATGGCTCAATTTGTAGACAAAAGGGGTTCTATATATAAATTTAATACAAAGTAGATTGGAACAATGTGCGAGACTCCTGCGGGGGAAGAGCGTCAAGTGGAGACCCGCAGGCGCATAGGACCCGAGAACGGACCGCCCGCGGAAAGCGAGTGACTGGAGGCATCGAGTTTGTCTATAATTTGGAGCCATTCCCGGGGAAATGGCTCCAAATTATAGAATTAGTTTATTTTCATTTCGTTCTTCCAACTGTCCAGCTTTTTGTTGATGAATGTAACAAAGGTATGGTTTTTTTGTAATTTGAATAGAAACGCAGATTTTTCCAAGTACTCTTTTGCCTCTTCAAAGTTACCTACGAGTTCAAAATTGTATCCTAAATGGTAATGTAAATCCGCTAAAGCATATAATTGATCATGTTCGAGGCACCACTTTATGGCATCTTGGCAGCAGGCAATGGACTCTCCGTATCGGCCAAGGCGTGTTAGCACTCTGCCAAAATTATAGGATAGGCGCGTCTTTAGCGTTTTATCCGTCAAGAAGGGCAGGGCTTTCAAGTGATCTAAAGCTTTCCTTAACAAGGCAAATGCATTTTCGTATTGTTCTTCGGCAACATACATTACACCAAGACTGCTTAGGATTTCAAGCTCCCGTTCCGAATAAATTTTATCGGTCGTATGAGTAATGGAGATGGCCTTATTGATGAATTCTATGGCTTTATCTAAATCTTTATTTTTTTCATATTCGTATATTCCCTTGTGCCAAAGAATCAATTGATGATTCTTTTTATTTTGAAGAAAGAGGGGACTGTTTTCCTCAGCCTTTACAATTTGCTGCATTTCCTCATAATTTCGGGTTCTTCTGGCTATTTTTAATTGATAAATCACTTCTTCCACGTAATCCAGCCTAGGGGTCATTCCAATATCGAAAAAATAGTTTACATCAACGCCTAAACGTTGGGAAATTAAGTAGAGAGTGGATGCATATGGATAGACATCGCCCTTTTCAATCTTACTGATCTGTGCTTGTGTACAAATACCGGTTGCCAACTCTTCCTGGGAAAGCCCGATTTGTTTACGTAGCTCTTTGATCTTTTGTCCAACTGCAAAAAAATCCATTTTGATTCTCCTTAAAATATGCCTAGAGTTATATTTTGTTATGAAAAATCGGTGAAAGCGGTATGTACAGGTCCTGAACGGTTTAAATAGATTCTTTAGTCGAAATATATGACTTTAAGAATTGTGGTTAAATATAACTATAGAATTATTTTCTATTTTAACCAATATTTTTTTAAAAGAAAAGGAGGAATGACCTATGAAAAAAAGTACTAAAGCATTAGTCGTATCTTTTCTTATCATCGCTGCTTTTGTTATAGTCCCAAGCGAATTACCAGGCCTTTACGCAGAACTTCCAGGTTTATATAAATAAATAAATGAAGCTTCTTATCAATCATTCAAGCATCTTCAATTGAAGATGTTTTTTTTATTATTATTAAATGATGATTATTCTTTTGCGCATATTCCTGTAGTTATAATTATCTATGAATGGGGGGTGTAAGGTCCATTTGGTAGGTGTTGAAGAAACGTGAGCGTAGTTTGTAACGCCTATTTCCTCTTAATGCTTTTGTTATAGTGTATATAACAAAACGGAGAGAGGTGTAAGGTTAATGATTGATATTAATATGAAAGTTCAACCCTCTTTTTACGATGATGAATGTGCCATTGTGTTTTCTTTTTATTTTGATAAGGCAACCAGGAAAATTGGTGAAGCTGTGGTGTACACATGCAAAAAATCAGATGATAAAGAATCCAGCCAAGATCATATAGATACAGATGTACAAGAAAAAATCGCTTATCTTAAAGAGTTTTCCATTGTAGATGAATATCAGGCGACCTCGATGAAGAAGATTCAACATTTTTTGAATGTAATCGGTATCAAGAAATGTGTGAAGCACAATCTTCAAGGTAATGAAATCGCATTTTAAAAGATAAAAACTCATGACATCCCACATGTCATGAGTTTTTGCCATTTAAATGACTGTTTTGAGCATTCATTTTCTTTTTAATGAAATCGCTCATTTGTTTCCGCTTACTTGGTTTAGCGTTATTTGTTCTTTCAAAAAATTTAAAGTGTTGTTTATTGCTATCGGATTTCATGATGTCTCTCCTTTGCTTTTTTTTATTTACCCATTTTTTTCTTAGTTAAAACGTGATTTTAATGATAAAAGGATGAACAGAAGATCTTGCAAATATTCCTGTAGTTATATTTTCTTCTGTGAATCCCTGCATATAAGGATTTATTAGATGATTATAAGAGGTAAAGCCCAAATATGGAGGAATTTCGTATTTTATCATACTTAAAATAAATGTTAAAATGGTCCGAATATCGGATTTTTCATTAGAAACATCAGTTTCTAGTACCCTAAAGTGAAGAGGGTTGAAGAACTCTTTTCGATGGCCCCCATGTATATGCTTGGGGGATCTTTTTTATTTGGATAATTTGTCCACTTTTTTTCTATAATATGTTTCGTTTTGTTTGTATATACATGGGTAAATATAAGAAACAAGATGAATTAAACCTGTGTTAATCGCAGTTTAATCGGAGGAATATATTTTATGGATGTGAAAGTAAAGAATGATCCGACGAAGCGAACTTTCCAGCAGTACATTTTTCCATTTACGCTTGAAGGAAATAAGATTGAAAAGTTTGTGGAAAAGTTGTTTGAGGACAATTTCGTTTTTTTGAACTTGAAAGATATGGAACAACAAAATCAATTTTACGGTGGCCATAAAGTTTCGCACCGTAAACTGGAAAAGTATTTCATGCCTTACATCGAGCCAATTTTATTTCCGAGTAATGCCAAACAGAAGGAAGGCTTGCGGCGTTTCACGAAAAAACTGGATATTGATTGTACCTTCGAATCACCCTATCTAAATACCCCATTTATTATTAACTCTATCGATATCTTCATATGCCCATTTCATATTGGCATGATGAACCTTCGTGTTACTTTACCTGAAGGGCTTTCACATGATGATGTGCTCTATTTTGGCGATACATTCCGAATCCTTGAACCGATTGCTGATGATGAGGAAAAAACGAAAGTCGGCTGTCGGGAAAATCAGTATGAACAAGTGAAGGATTTCATCTTCAATGAACTATTGCCGCCAATTGAGGAATATATGGATGAAGAACAAGCGGACCCGACCTATTTTGGCAGTTTGCCCTTCTTCATCGATGAAAGGATGTACGTGATCAGTTATACGGCATTCCCTGAGGATCGTGATATATCTAAAAATGACTTATTCCGGATCAGTGAACTGAACGGGTATGACAATGATGGTGAACCATATATAGGTGCATTAAATCCTGATTATATAGAAAAGTATTATCAAGAAAGAGTATATGACAGGTGGGGCAAGGAAACCTATTATGTAACTAGCATGTATCATTTCGCGTGTGTCACGAAAGCTACAGGTAAACTGGAACAGGAACTGGCAAGCGAAATGTATGGCCAGCATTTTTATTCATTGTTGCTTTTCTTCTATTATAAAATCGTACTGCTCAAATTGGCTCATGAACATTCCCAGATAGATGTGGAAAAAGATCAATCGGATACAGAACAGCTGATTTTCATGATCACTCAGTTTTCTGCAAAGTACTTATTCACTGAAGTGAATAGTACGGCAATCGGTAAAGAGCTTTTCAAAAAAACGGATGAAGCCTTCAGGATTGCCCCTCTCTACAGTGAGGTGAAGGAAACACTTTCCTACCTTTATCAAAATCAGGATAAACTGTCTGGGAAAAGAAGTAATTATCTTTTGCAAATACTAACGATTTATACGGTAGTCTCCGGGATATTCGGAATGAATCTATATATTGAAGATTGGAAAGGGAAATTACCATGGAAAGCGTATATGGATTACACCTTATACGAATGGGTAGCTGTTATTGTAACGACAAGCGGTCTCATCATTTCGGCCATCCTGGGCTTTATCTTCCTGAAAAAATGGCTCCAAGAGAAAAAAAGCCGAAAAAAAAGAATGCTCTAGAATCCTGAACATTATGTACATGACCCAGGCTGTAGGCAAACTCGATGAAGATTGAGTTTGCCTACGTTTTTTAGGGTTTGTACAATTTTGAACGTTGTCTCTAGGCGCTGGCTTTCCGCCTGCGGGTTTCCTTTGTTAGCAGACCCGGCAGAAAGGGAGCTGATTCCTTAAATCAACTTGATCTTTTTTGTGAACTGGACCTTCATCTATTTTTTCTAAAACAAAAGTCCTGTACATAATGTACAGGACTTTTGTTTTAGAAAAAACATGGTTCATTAGAAAAATGAAGAAATTCGGCATGTAAAATCCCCCATTCCCCTAATATTTTGCTAAACTATAGGTATATCATTCTAACTATTCATTAGGAGGAAATCATGAAGAAACTAGCTTTAGTTTCCAGCTTATTGTTGTTGAGCGTATTGTTTCTGGCCGGATGCTCGGATGAGCCAAGTCCGGAAGATCGCTTTGCGGCATACACGAAGCTTTGGAATAAACAGGATTTTGCGAAGATGTACGAGTATCTGTCGCCTGAGACAAAGAAGAAAATCAGTGCGGATGAATTTGCTAAGCGTTATGAGAAAATCTATACGGGCATAGAAGCCGACCAATTAAAGGTGGACTATAAACAGCCAAAAGAAGAGAAAGACCATAAAGATGGGGAAAAGGTAAGCCTTTCATATACCGTTGATATGTCCACTATGGCGGGTGCTGTCAGCTCTGATCATAAAGCGACACTTGTCAAGGAAGGGGAAGGCGAGGAAGAAAATTGGTATATCAAGTGGGATGAAAGCTACATATTCCCTCAATTGAAAGCTGGCGAGAAGGTATCGGTTGAATCGTATCCAGCCATTCGCGGGGAAATTGTCGATAGAAATGAACGCGGCCTTGCCATGAATGGAACGGTTGCAGAAGTGGGAATCGTGCCAGAGAAAATGGCCAATGAATCCGAAACGGTTAAAAAGGTCGCTGGAATCCTTAATATGTCCACCGACGAAGTGAATCAGAAATTAAAACAAACATGGGTAAAGCCAAGCTATTTCGTGCCCATCAAGAAAATGTCAAATGATAATAATGCAACCTTGGAAAAGCTATTAAGCATTGCTGGTGTATCTGTCAATAATACGGAAGAACGCATATATCCATATAAAGAGGCTACTGCCCATCTAATTGGATATGTCGGTGAGGCATCGGCCGAAGATCTGGAGAAATTGAAAGGAAAAGGATATACAGCAAGTGATGTTATTGGCAAACGCGGTCTTGAGGAAGTTTTGGAAGCGCGGCTTAAAGGCAAACCTGGCGGTAAAATCTTTATTAGAGCCGAAGATGGCGAAGAAAAAGTGATTGCTGAAAAGCCTGCTGAAGAGGGAGAAACAATTACATTGACCATCGACGCCGAGCTTCAAAAGGATATCTTCAAACAATATAAGAACGAAGCCGGATCGGCATCGGCAATTGATCCGAAGACAGGCGAAACGCTTGCACTTGTTTCAAGTCCGTCATTCGATCCTAATAAATATATTTTCGGAATAACGAATGCGGAACAAAAAGCGCTTGAAGAAGACCCGGAAAAACCACTTTTGAACCGTTTCAGTTCGACGTTTGCACCTGGTTCAACCATTAAGGCCATCACTGCGGCAATCGCTTTGAAAAATGGCGTGGATCCGAAAGAGTCGATCAATATTCAAGGGAAAACATGGGCCAAATCGACATGGAAAGATCATTCCATTACAAGGGTTTCGGACCCTGGGGTTCCAATCGATATGGAAAAGGCTTTAATTTATTCAGACAATATTTACTTTGCCCAAAAAGCTCTGGGGCTTGGTAAGGAAAAATTCACAAATGGACTCAAGGCATTCGGATTTGATGAGCCTTTGAATTACGATTATCCGATCAAAGCATCGAGCATCGGTAAGATCGATAGTGAGGGACGTTTGGCTGACGCTGGATATGGTCAAGCGCAAGTCCAAATGAGTACGCTCCATCTCGCCATGACCTATTCAGCCTTTTTGAATGCAGGGAACATCCCGACACCTTCGTTAATAACAGGAGATAAAATAGAAAAGAAAATATGGAAAGAAAATGCGATATCAGCTGACCAAGCAAATCAGGTCACCAAGATGCTGGCACAAGTAGTGGAACATCCTAAGGGAAGCGGACATGGAATAGATGATCTTGGCATCAAAATCGCTGCTAAAACAGGAACTGCTGAAATCAAGGCATCCAAAAATGCGGACGGAACAGAAAATGGCTGGTTCGTTGCCATGGACACAGAAGACCCGGAACTTCTCATGGCATGGATGATTGAAGATGTAAAAGGCCGAGGCGGCAGCCATGTCGTTGTCGATCAAATGAAACCGGTGTTGAAGAAGTATTTGAAGTAAAGAAAAAAGTCACCCATCAGCAAGCATTTACCAAAATAAAAGCAGGACATGGTTTCTTCCATGTCCTGCTTTTATTTTGGTTGTGGATTCCGATTACACAATAAAGCCGGATTTGAAGGATAATGCGGCGTACATACAGAATGTAAAAAGAGAGTTCAGTAACCTACAAGTAAATAGTTTTCTCATGCCAATAGATTGAACAGGGTTAATTCAAAAGTCTTGAAAAGATAAATAGAAAAGGAATGAGGATGAAGGGGAATGAGAAGTTTAAAGTATTTGTTTATCGCTTTCTTTATCACTTTTTTTGCATTTCCTTCTCATGAAGCAACGGCTGTGGAAGAGAATACAACAATGGAAGTGAAACTGAAGAATTATTTGGGGAATAGAACCAGTGTTAAAATAACGGCAACCGGGGACTACCGTAATTCAGGGGGAGAGATATTCATCAAGGCGGGTGAAAGTCTGACTCTGAAAGCGGAGTCGGCTGAACTTGCCGTTTACAAAGGTTCTCAGAAAACGGGATCTTATGCTTCCTTTAAGGTAATGCCAGTTAAACCTGAAGCTTCATTGTCCATAAACGGCCGTCCGTATCAAGGCTCAATGACATTTACAGTGGAGGACGGTTACATCCGGCCAATCAATGCTGTTTACATTGAAGATTATCTAAAGGGCGTTGTCCCGCTGGAGATGCCCGCACTATGGCATGCCGAAGCCTTAAAAGCACAGGCGATTGCCGCCCGGACGTATGCACTTCGCCATCAATCGTCAATCATTGATGATACAGTTTCTTACCAAGTATATGGCGGGGCTGCCGGTCATTATCGAACTGATTCAGCCATTGATCAGACAAAGGGCATGGTAATCAAACATGATGGCGAAATAATCGAAGCGTTCTTTTCATCAAGCAATGGAGGGATGACCGAATCGAATTCAAATGTTTGGTCAAGAGGCAACCCTCTTGCATATTTATCTATCAAAAAAGATTTCTATGATTCAAAAACCAATTGGTCGATAACGCTGGACAAGCAGCAAATCGACCTGTCAAAAATGGATTTATCTAAACCTGAAGAATGGTGGACAAGTGTAGAGGAAAAAGATAAAACGGTTGTGCCGAAGCTGAAGGCTTGGCTGACGAATAATGGATATGCGAAGAAAGATATTAAAATAACGGAGATTCCCTTGTTAACTTTTACAGATGAAAAAACGGGAGGTCGGGTTACGAAAGGCTCCATACAAATGAATTTCTATGTAAGGGATCTCGTTGATGATAGGGGAAAACTTTTGCAGCAAACGGTTAAGCTTACTAATGTAGCGGCTTCCAAAATCAGGGGCATGGTGGGGCAAGAGGTGATGAAAAGCTATTTGGTTGACCATTCATCTTCCGATCCTTCCAAAATTGCAATCGAAGGATCAGGATATGGGCATGGGGTCGGACTAAGTCAGTTTGGAGCGAAAAACAGAGCGGAAGCAGGACACTCATATCAAGATATTTTGGGTTTTTATTATCCTGACACAATTATAGAAAAGGAATATGGACCAGGCGCTGGATCTAAAACGGATATTGTTGTAAAGGAAGAACCGAATTCAGTAAACATGAAAGCGAAGACGGATCATTTAAATGATGAGGTTGGAATCACATACTCCCTAAAAGAAGATGCTGTGGTAACTCTCACGATTAAAGATAGGAAAGGTAATGCCTTAGCTAGCCCAGTCCGTGATCAAACAATGAAAAAGGGTACCCATTCAGCTATCTGGAACATAATAGCGGTAAGTAACGGGACATATGAAGCAGAATTATCAGCAATGGAACGAGGCGGGAATGAAGGTTTGGAAACAATGGCGATAAAAATCAGTAGAGATACGTCGGCACCTAAAATCACGGATGTCAAAACATCGGGTGATTACAGTACCGAGAAAGCGAACATAACGTATTCAATTAATGAAAACGCTAATGTAACGGTGGAAATCAAGAACAGTAAAGGTAAGGTTGTCGGCATCCTTTCTGAAAGGCAGTTCCATAAAGGCAGTCAATCGGCAACCTGGGATTTCAAAAATATGTCCAACGGGATATTTACGGTAAAAATCTCCGCTAAGGATGAGAGTGACAATCAGAAAACCATTTCAACGAAAATCTCGATTAGGAAGACGACGGGAATAGTGAAAGCAAACGAATTATCTATTAAAGAAAGTAGAAATGCAGCTTCTGAAACGATTGGCACTCTTCACAGGGAACAAGCCGTAACGATACTGGCTCAACAAGATGAATGGTATAAAGTGAAAAAGGGAAGCCAAATTGGGTATGTATTAAAAAAGCACATAAAAAAATAAATGAGTAGGACGCCATGTATGGCGTCTTTTTTTGACCTTATAAAGAGTAAAAGCACTACACTTACAAGAAAACAGCACGAATTCGCGAGTAAATCGCAAACTCACGAGTAAATGCACTAAACTCACGAGTAAAGGGCGCAAACTCACGAGTAAAAGCACCAAACTCACGAGTAAGCGCCTCAAATTCACGAGTAAATCGCAGATCAATGAGCAGATTCACCAACCTCATGAGTAAATGCTCCAAAACTTCAAAGAAATGCCCCAAAACTTGAGTAAACATCTCAAAAGAAAGGAATATCGAAAAAATCCAGACGGTTAATGAGGAAGAAATGTAATGATGTCATTCCTCTTTTGTTTTATGCTGCCCGGGTGTGAACGGAACACCGGCGGCTTTTGTGATGATTTTCGAAATATCCGTATTTTCAATGACTCCATCAAAGGCTTCACTGCCTGGACCCGAAGCGAAAACGGGAATCATATTGGCTGTGTGCCCTCCTGTGGAACTGGCCGCCCGTATGCTTCGATCAGCTATACCCGCCTTATAATGCCTGGCGATGGTGCTTCCGATTTCCCAATCTATTTGATGCTGTGGATAGACAAGCGTTTTATTTTTTCTTACGTTATCGATGAATTGATCGACTTCCTGATCCGTAAGGGATATATGTGCATACTTTTTGAATGTGGAAACGACGCTTTCTGGATTGATTTCATTATTTTTATCGAATGTAAGCTGTTTGGACATATATTCAGATGAAACCCTGATTTTTTTTAATGCCGTGATATCCATTGTTTCAGAAGCGGAGGTCCCCATTGTTTCGTGGTCTGCAAGTACAACGATCAACGTATCATTTCGATTTTTTGCCCAATTTACAACCTCTTTCACCGTTTGGTCAAATTCAATCGTTTCTTTCCATATTCCAGTGATATCAGCTGCATGCTCCATATGGTCAATACGCGCACCTTCGGCCATCAAGAAAAATCCCTTATCACCCCGTGATAAAATATCCAACGCTTTGGATGTCATTTCGGTTAGAGATGGTTCTTGAGAATGTAATACTTCTTTATCCAGTTTAAAATTCATATAGGTAGGGTGAAATAATCCTAAAAGTTTTTCCGGTTTATTTATGGAACTAAGTTCTTCTTTAGTCGTCGTAATCCCATAGCCAGCTTGTTTAAATTTACCGATTAAATCCTCGCCTTTCTGCTTATCCGCCTCGAAATAGCTGGCACCTCCGCCGAGGATGACGTCGATCCGGTTATCAAAGAGCTGCCTCGCGATATTTGCGCCGCCTGTCCAGCGGTTAGGAACACTTGCACCAAAGGCAGCGGGGGTGGCATCGACTACCATATTGGTTGAGATGATCCCGACTTTTTTTCCATTGTTCTGAAAGGCATCCAATACACTATCGACCTCGGAACCATTGGCATCGACTCCGATCGATTCATTGTTCGTTTTTATACCAGTGGCAATCGCGGATCCTCCTGCTGCCGAGTCAGTGACGTAATTATTGGCGGAATACGTGCGCATCAGGGCAACATGCTCCAGTTTTTCCAAATGCAGTGCACCTGTCTTTCCATATTCCAATTGCCGGGCAATTTCTATCGCCCCTAACCCCATGCCGTCGCCAATCAGCAATATGACATTCTTGGGGGTGTTTTTTGATTCTGCTTGAATAGGGGAGCTCATGCAAATAAAACAAATCATAAGAACGAATAATCCAAAGCGATGTGGTTTATGTCTGGATGTTTTATTCATCTGTAATCCTCCATTGGGTGAAAGTCTTCCTATTATTTGTCTAAATCGATAAAAAAACCCCTCCCTGATATTCAGGATGGAGCTAATCTTTTTAGCACTGTTACCGGCAACCAGTCGGTTTTTGCGTAATTTATCTTTCAAAAAAAGAAAGAATTTCTATATAATTACAATATGAAGTTGATAATTTATAAACAGTAAATACTTAACTGATATAATTTCACTAAAGGTCAATTCAAATAATGGGAGAGAGAACCCTATGCTATCCAGTATGAAAAAGTTCTTCAAAGAAGGTTCTAAAGACTTGAAGAGAATTTATAAGTTGGTAGAAGAAGTGAATCGGCTAGAGGGTAAATATGAAAGATATTCAGATCTGGAATTAAGCGGAATGAAGGATAAATTTAAAAGCAAATTGGATGCTGGTGACAATATATTGGATATACAAGCCGAAGCTTTTGCGGTCGTGAGGGAGGCTTCCAAGCGAGTATTGAATCTTAGGCACCATGATGTTCAGATTGCAGGCGGTTTTGTCCTGAGTGAAGGGGGCATTGCACAAATGAATACGGGCGAGGGGAAGACGCTTGTCTCCACTTTGCCTAGCTATTTACATGCACTGTACGGTAATGGTGTGCATATTATTACGGCCAATGAATATTTGGCCAGACGTGATAAAGAGTTGATGGGAAAAATTCTAGAATATCTAGGACTGACGGTTGGTTTGAACATTTCCCAAATGGAGACTTCTGCAAAACGTAATGCGTATGCCGCAGATATCACGTATGGGACGGCAACAGAGTTCGGTTTTGATTATTTGCGTGATAATATGGTCTACCGAAAAGAAGACAAGGTTCAAAGAGGACACCGATTTGCCATTGTCGATGAGATTGACAGCATCTTGATTGATGAAGCGAGGACACCATTAATCATTGCGGGCAGGGCAAGCGACGGAACCGAGCTTCACCAGATCACGGCACAAATCATGAAGTCATTTGTAGAAAATGAGGATTACGAGATTTACATCGATTCAAAGTCCGTCTTTTTCACGGATCAAGGGGCTTCCAGGATTGAAGCGGCCTTTGGTATCGACAATCTGTATGGGATGGAGCATCAAGAGCTATTACATAATGTTACACAGGCGCTAAAAGCCCATGCAATCATGAAATTGGATGTCGACTACATTGTCGTCGATGAAAAGATTGCAATCATCGATAAATTCACAGGCAGGGTGATGGAAGGGCGAAGTTTCAGTGAAGGGCTTCATCAAGCGATTGAGGCAAAAGAGGGCTTGGAGATTTCCGAAGAGAATGAAACACAGGCTATGATTACTGTCCAAAATTATTTTCGATTATATCATTCAATGTCTGGGATGACAGGCAGTGCCATGCCATCCAAGTCTGAATTCTGGGAAATATATCAGCTCCCAGTCATTGAAATTCCAACTAATGAGCCTATTATTCGAGTTGATGAGGTTGATTTGATTTATAAAGATGAAACAAGCAAAATCAACAAAATCGTCATGGAAGTAAAACGGATTCATGATGGAGGCAGACCCATTCTGATCGGGACGACCTCCATTGAGCAATCTGAAAAAATTTCGGTTCAACTAGAGAAGGGGAGAATTAAACATCAAATCCTTAATGCGAAGACGGAAGAGGATGAAGCGGAAATCATCGCGAATGCCGGGCAAAAAAATCAAGTGATGCTGGCTACGAACATGGCTGGTAGAGGAACGGATATAATACTTGGAAATGATGTCAAGGAATTGGGCGGCCTTCATATTATCGGTACGGAGCGACACGAGAGCCGTCGGATCGATATGCAGCTAAGAGGACGTTCCGGCCGGCAGGGTGATCCTGGTTCAACACAATTCATCATTTGTTTGGAAGATGATTTGTTTGATTACTATGATGAAGAAGAAATCGGACGTTATATCAAGAAAATCAAAACGGATGAAAATGGATTGGTGCTGAGCCCTGCACCCGATAAATTCGTTAAATTGGTTCAGGAAACGGTAGAGCAAATGCATCAATCAAGCCGTTACCATTTATTGAAGTTAGAGCATGCATTAAATGAGCAGAGTAAAATCATCTATGCAATGAGAGATCGTATTCTTGATATGGAGCCTGAACGGATGTCGGCCATTTTACTTGAATATATCAAAAAATACATTACTCGGCTCACAGTGAAATATTCCCCTGAACATAAGATGGAACCTGATTCCTCTGCCTTAATTGAAGAGCTTTCCCCTGTTTTCCAGGCGTTAGGTTGGCAGGCAAGTGATTTGCAGGATTTAGATGGCCAGATCCAAGGAAAAGCGTTGGATGCTTTAGGTGAATTGGAATCGAGATTGGTGATCTTTCAGGACGATGCAGAATGGGGAAACCAGTTGCGCGCTTTCATGCTGCAGCATATCGATACAAATTGGATGAACCACCTGGATCAAATGAACAGTGTGAAGGAAGGCGTTGGTTTAAGCGGATATGGTCAGCAGGACCCATATACGTTGTTTGAAAAAGAAGCTCTCAATCAATTTAACCTTCTATTAAGTAAAATTGAGTCGGAGATAAGCATCCGCTTTATGGAATATATGAATAGCAATCAGGAAGATGAAGCTGCTTTGGAGGGTGAGGAGTGATGAGTGATGAGTTTATTTGAAAAAAGGGATAATACACAAAAGTTATCAGATCAGGATGACACCGTTCATACTTCCTTGATGTTTCACAAGGGGTGGGAAGTTTCCAAGCAAGAGGAATATGTATATAAATTCCACCATCAAAGGCTTCCTGCATTAAAACCGAACCAAATTTCATTATCCGGCATCAAGCTGACTAGGGTGGAAGATGATGTAATCATAGAGGCTTTTCTACGAAATTCAATAGGAAAAGCTGTCAGTTTTGATATCGTGGATTTACTGTTAGTTGATGGAGATGGAAAATTCCTCGCAAAAAAGGCATTCGATCTTTCAGAGCTTGGTGAGCTTCCAGCACTTTCAAGCACCCCCTGGCGTTTCTTATTCGAGGAAGGGGATATGTTGGCGGAATCGATTCCTGATGAAGGTTGGAAGATTGCTTTCGAATGGAAGAGAAAATAGGGAAGTACCAGCATGAGTCTAGCGGCAACCGGCAGCTATTTTGCCGGAGATCCAAAGCAAAGCCCTCATCCTGTTAGTGATGAAGGCTTTTTGTTTATAAAGGAAGTCATTAGTACCAAATATTTATGCCGTTTTCTGTGTGCAATTTCTCATAAATGGCAACGCTAAGTAATATTTATAAGTAATCTTCCGCAATCAGGCTTAACTAAGGCTTGGAAATAATGAAGAGGAAAGTGGCAGGAGCATGAAGAATAACCGTAATCAACGATTGAAGGAGAGACTATTTGAGTTATTGTCATTCTCAATCGTGGCCATACTTTTCATTTATACGAATGATAGGATGGGTAACGATCTTTCTATTGGGATAATTACGATAATCATCGGTGTTGCCGGTTTTATTGTTTATCTGAAGGAATGGATACCGAATCAAATCGTAAAGGGCATCATTTTTTCAGTTTTCCTTCTTTCGATCATGGTCTTTTTCCTTGGGGACATCTGGTTTTACCGTTATTATTCGACACCTATAACATCTTATATGTGGATGCAAAAAAGCAACCTGAATGGGCTTGGTGAAAGTATATTCAGTATGAAGGAAGTGAAGGATGCAATCTTTCTTCTGGTAGGCATTCCAATTGCTGAGTCATTTGTGAAGAAAAAATACCCCCTCAAGCATATGGCTCTTGTACCGGTCGTAATATTCCTGATGATAGCAGGTTTGAAGCCGGTCAAGAACATCTTTATCGACAAAGTAGATATAACCAGGCGTTATGAGGCAAATACCTTCTTGCGAAACTGGGGCCCGATCGGTCATCACGCATTGGATACGTATGCCTACTTTACTGACTCGGGAAGGCATGGAATGTCTTCACAAGAAAAGATGGCCGTTTCTGATTACTTCAATAAAAAGAAAAGAAAGGGAAACGGGCATTCAGGCTCCTTGGAGGGGAAGAATCTCATTATCATCCAGGTGGAATCTTTACAGGCGTTTCCGCTATTTCAAAGCAGTGCCGGGCAGGAGGTCACGCCATTCATGAATGAACTGGCGAAAGGTGGGTTGTACTTCCCCCATGTTTATCCACAGACGGTATTTGGGAATTCATCTGACGGAGAGCTTATCGTGAATACCGGATTATTTCCTTTAAAGCAGGGTGCGACCTTTTTTCGATTCCCATATAATGATTTTCCGGGTCTTGCTAAGGAATTAAAAAAGTCGGATTATCAAAGTTTTGCTTTCCACGGAGATGAAGAAGACTTTTGGAATAGGCAGCATGCATATCCCTCGCTAGGGTTTGATGACTATCTTTCCATAGAGGATATGTCGCAAGATCAGATGATTTCGATGGGGTTGGGAGACCGCAGTTTCTTCAATCAAAGCTATGATTTCCTAAAAGATAAACAAAATCCCTATTACGCTTTTTTCGTTACATTGACCAGCCATGTACCTTTTTCACTGCCAAAGGAACAGATAACATTGAAGTCTGAAGTTGGAAAAGAGAACAGTTACCTGACTAAATATTTTGAAGCAATTCATTATACAGATTCAGCCATCGGGGATTTCGTAAAGAGGTTGAAGGATGACGGGAAATTGAAAGACAGCGTGATTGTCATTTACGGAGATCATGATGGGCTATTTTTAAAAGATAAACACGAGGTAGAAGCGTATTACGGTAGTAAAATTAGCGATGAAGAGTGGATTGAAAAATATATGCCAATTCCTGTGATCATTTATCAGGAGGATATGAAAGGGAGAACGATTGATAAGGTAGCGGGCCAAATCGATATTTTACCAACTCTATATGATCTGTTCAATATTAAGAGTTCTTCATACTTTGGAGAGAGCATGCTGAATGGCGAAAATGGTGATGCTTTGATATTAAAAGGGGATTATGGTACTCAAATGAAAATAAATGGGGAAGGTAAGGTCGAAGAATTTTCACCTGAAGACCAAAAGGAGATTGATCTGAGTGATCAAGTGATACGCTCTGATTACTTTAAACAAATGAAGGAAGAGAAAAAAGGTGAAAAAAAAGAGGATGACTGATAAAAGCCATCCTCCCTTTCATTATAATCCCAAATGCGTTTTCACACGATTTTGGGCTTCAAGCTTTGTATCTCCCGGAACGATGTTGTACCAAACGCCATCTACCCGTTGATTGTCACCTTCAAGTGTATATTGTTCAATATTTTTGAGGGATGATTTGTAGTTATTTTGGATGCTCAACATTTCATTGAAACTTAAATTGGTTTCCACGTTTTTACCTAAAGCTTCGAATATATCGTCATAATTGGTAAGTGTCGATAGGCTTGACCCTTTTTTCATGACAGCTTGGATAACCTGGCGTTGCCGCATTTGCCGTCCATAATCCCCGCGGGGATCTTCCTTACGGATTCGGGAATAAATCAAGGCCTCCTTACCATTTAAGTCTATTGTGCCTTTATTGAAAGTATAGCCTTTATAGGCAAGGTCCATATCATTATCGACTGTGACGCCACCAACAGCATTCACAATATCCTGAAAGCCTTCCATATTCATTTTGACGTAATAATCAATCGGAATATCCAAATAGGCTTCCACTGTATTTATCGACATGGCAACTCCGCCATATGCATAGGCATGGTTCATTTTATCATTTATACCTTTACCGATGATCTCTGTACGCGTATCCCTCGGTAAACTCAATAACTCGATCGATTCTTTTTTAGGATTAACCGTCATGACAATCATCGTATCTGATCGACCTGAGTCATTTTCTCTTTCATCCACACCAAGAATCAGCAATGAAAATGGATCTTTGCTCTTGAACTTGATGTCCTCTACCCGTTTATCCGTTTTATGGGCTGTCCCCTGCATAGTGCTGATCGCACCGGCTAATGATTGATATACTGAAGCGCCATAAACACCTGCGCCAATGAAAAGGATAAGAAGGGTGAAGCCGATTATTTTAAACGTTTTGCGTTTCTTTTTCTTTTTTTTATGTTCGGATCTCATTTAATATTCCTCCCTTAACCATCCCACAAAATGGAAGGTGTGAAAAAGTACCTAGTCGGTATTTTTAACTATACCTTTTTTTTGTCAAAAATAGAATAGTTTCTTTTTGTAGTTAGAGTGCATATTTACCATTTTTTATCCAAAAAAACGAAGGATTCTAGAGAAACCGAATTCCTTCGTTGGCACATCATTCGATTGTTTCGTAATTTGTATAGCCAGAGATAAAGAAGCTATGATTCTTTTACATGAAATTGCCAGACTTTAAGGGAAAGTCTGGCAAGTAAATCTTATAGACTTCTATAACCGATGATTTTACTCTTGAAATAAGAGTTTGAAGTAGTACTGATTGTTACTCCCTTGCTTGATGAGGCATGAATGAATTCCCCGCCGCCCAAGTAGATTCCCATGTGGCTTATCACTGATTTATTGGAACCCGTTGCAAAGAAGATAAGATCGCCGCTTTTCGGTGAAGTAACCTTTTTACCCATATCATAATATGTGGAAGATGAAAGCCTCGGCACGTCATACCCAGCCTTCTTGAATGTATAGTAAATGAATCCGCTGCAATCGAAACCTGATGGGGAGGAACCCGCCCATGAATATGGTGTACCAATTAATTTTTTTGCTTCGGAAACGAGCTTGGCCACTTTGTTCCCCGAACTTGGGGCTTCCACTTTTCCCTCATCGTTTTTATCCGCTGGGGCAGTACTTGCCGATTTACTTAGTTTTAGCTTTTGACCCACTCTGATTAAATCGGACTTTAAAGAGTTGATTGATTTAAGCTGAGTTACAGTCAAGTTGGTTTTTCTGGATATCTTGGAAAGAGTGTCACCTTTTACCACAATGTATGTAGACGAATTGACTGGGGTCTGTGTAACATTGGACGGTTTGGAGCTGCCGGGTAAATCAATGGTAGTGGTAGTGGTTGATTTAGATACGATAAGTTTGTTACCTGCATAAATTCTATCGGATTTTAAGTTATTCAGTTTCATCAATTCAGCAAGTGTAAGGTTATGCTTGTTTGCTATCCTGGTTAAGGTGTCACCTGAAACAATGGTATATGTGGTTTTCTTTGTTTTTTTCACGGAAACTGAAGAAGCATTGGATGTTGTTTTGGAGTTGGGTGTAATTAATTTTTGATTGATTTTCAAAAAGTCTGATTTTAAGTTATTAAGCTGTTTTAAGTCTTTTACCGTCGTATGATGCTTCTGGGCGATTTTACTTAAGTTATCACCGCTTTTGACAGTATATGTACCGGCAAGGGCAGGAGAAACAAAAGTCGAAGATAAAATGGCTAATGTCGAAAATGCGACAACACTTTTTTTCACAATTTTCCACCTCTAATATGTCTTTTTCCCTATTCTAACAAAATAAACAGGTTTAAACATATTACATTTTTGTTACAAGGGGAAAATAGTAGTATTTTACTGGTTTATATTGGCGAACTTTGAGTAATGTAATCTACAATATTTTCTATATTGTGAGTCTTTTTTCACATTGAGGGGTTTTGCGTTTTGGTTTGTAATTATATGTAAAAATAACCCTGTTTTTGGATGCGCATTTCCGTTTAAAAAATGAAAACCCACTTCGTAAAACGAAGTGGGTTTTTTATTTAAAAAGGAAATCAACTAAATTCCTGCTTGAATTTCCTGTGGAGTATTCATTCCATTTTTGGTTAAAGGAAGCGATCTTCAGTAATGAATGATCGGCGGCACGGATTTTCTTTAAGAGATCTACTGTGGTAGATACCACGGGTCCGGGCATGGAAGAGGAGTAATCCTCCCAGAATCCCCGTTCCTGCACATACTTTTCTAAGTCATATGCAAAGAATATCATGGGTCTTTCCAAGAAAGAGAATTCAAATGGTATCGATGAGTAATCGGTTATTAAAAGATCCGTACTGATAAGCAGTTGGTTAACGTGAAATTCACTATCGACAGGATAAATGAATCCCGGAAATTTATCTTGTAAATCATGCTCTGCTTTAACTGCTGGATGCAGTTTTAGTAATAACGCATAATTTTCGCCCTGAAGTTCCTTGTAGAGCAATTCCAAATCAAGTGCAATCTCTCCGCTGTTCAAACCGTCATTACGGAATGTAGGGGCATACAGCATGATTTTCTTATGCTCAAGTTCTGGATACCTGTCCAGCAAAGCATTACGGGCATTTCTTTTTGATTCATCATTGAAAAAGAAATCGGTCCGAGGTATCCCGGTCCTTAGGATATGCGATGCCGGCAGTTGAAAACTTTCTTGAAAAATCTCGGCCATTCTCTCTGAACCTGCCGTTACATAATCGAATTTTTTATATACCTCAAAAAATCTTTTCCTTGCACCGGCTGAGCGGTTTTGAATGGAAGGGTCTTTTGCCCCGAATTGCTTAACGGCACCGGCTGCATGCCACACTTGGACACATGTCACTTGCTTTTTGAATGCAATGGCTGAAAGAAAGCCAAAATAATTATCGATGATGATCCATTTTGATGTAGCCAGATGATAAATCGATCGGATCATGGCCATGATATTTTTTGATTCAAACGGAAGGACGATGGTTTCCCCATCGTCCTTAACTTGCATGGAACTGCTCGATTTCATTAAAAATACTTTTTGAACGGAAATATCCTGCTTGTCCATTTCATCTGCGATATATTGGCAATTGTCCCCGAATGATGTGACAAAGGTCGTTTTGTCATATAAAGGGAAAAGTTTAAAGATAGAGAATAAAACTTTGAAACAAAAAAGATAAATCCCTATCGCGAATTCTTTAGCCATTAGTAACTTGTAAAAGGTCATCTTTAATTTGGGAAGTCGAAATGCCGATAGTTCTTGGAAGGTAGACCACTTCACAAACTTCGGATAATTCATCGAATTGGCCTTTCCAGTCATCGCCCATTACAAAGATATCTACACCTTCACGAACGATGTCTTCCCTCTTTTGTTCCCAATTGTCTTCCGGTATGACTTCATCCACATAGCGGATTGATTCAAGGATCATTTTTCTGTTTTCAAAGCTATGATAAGCTTTTTTATCTTTTAAAGCATTGAATTCATCCGTGGAAATGGCAACGATCAGATAATCCCCTAAATCTTTAGCGCGTTTTAATAGATTGATATGACCCCAATGAAGCAAATCAAAGGTTCCGTAAGTGATTACTTTCTTCATCTTTATTCCTCCTTTAAGACTCTTAAACTGTTATTCAATCAAATTAATATATATTTGGTCTATTAGAATATGAAATGGAACAATAAAACAGGCAACTGGCATTTAAATTTCTGCTTGTTGTTTTCCTATATTTTTAGGCAATGACATTCTCTAACTAATTATAACTTAATAGCTTTACAAATAAACCACAATTTTTTTACAAATAAACCACAATTTTTACATTGATGATTATTGTAAATATTATTTTTTAAGCTAAAATTAAATGTTGACTATTTTGTAGGGCATAATAAGGTGTCTATATGAATGTATGGTTTATACTGAATGGTATTTAAAAATAATTTCTCTTCACTTTACTTAAAGTAAGCTGATGAACGATTGATAAGAAAAATTTCATATTCTTGCTGCAATCAGAATAAGCCATCCACAATTTTACCACGTTTAGGAGAGAACAACTAGAGGAGCTTCATTAATCCCTGTTTTCTAATGGTGTAGGTGAAGCGACAGGATTGTATGAAGGACAGATGATGGGCATATATTGGCCATAAATCTATCGCCTAACATTTTTTAAGTATCCAATTAATGAAGTGCAAGTATTGGTTTGAAAGCGTTAACTTTGATGTCATGAAGACTTCTTTGCAATAAAGAGAATTGTTTTTGCTATTCCCTTTCCATTCTGGCAACATGGAAGAACGGCAGTACCTCCTTGGAAGTCTTATATTTACGAATGTTTTTAAGTTTTAGTATGTTCGTTTTCGACTATGCACTAACCAATATTGTCTTTTTTGTTCATTAGAGGATTTATAGTAAATATATGGGCAGTTCGCCTGTCTGTTTAATGATATTGAGGAAAAACCCAAAAAAGTTTATGATTTTAATGTACATTGAATGATTCGTTTTTATTTAAATAATTTGTAATAGGTGGTCTAAAATGATTAAAAAGCTTCTTGGAAAAGGGAAAGCAAAAAAAACTCCTAAAATTAAGCTGAAACAAGTTCTGACCATTGCGCAAGAGAAAGATACACTGTTGATAAAAGGGGAATTTTCAATAGAACATTATTGCGCAAAAGAACTATGGTTATATTCTAGGGAGTACGAAGATCAAAAAATAAAAATAGCTGAATCGGTGAGTTCATCTAAATTTGAGTTTAAAGTAGATTTGAAAGATTTAATGCGGAAATTAGACGGTGATGAACCGACTGTTTATGACTGTTATATAAAGGTTTCCGTTCCAGTTGAAAAGCTGAGCAAAAAAGCGATACTTAGTATCGAGCATAAAGCTGAATATGTAGAAGAGAACGAACAGGTTAATATCGAATATCCAATTCGTCTAGGGCGTTTCCAGGAAACGCACATGAACAATTTGAGTATTTATAACTATGAAGATAAACAAAGTATATTCTCTATAACAAATAAAGGGAATTTATCTCTTTACTTCAATAAAACCCCTAAAATTTCGATTAAGTCTCAAATTGAAAAAATCAAAAGCAAATCGAAGGCCATGCAAATTAATGGTCAAATTTTCACCAAGCATTCAAGGATCATAAAAGGTGAGGGCCTTGTAAAAGGAAGACAAAGTGACAAAGAATATCAGGCAAATATCTCTTTTATTCATAATAAGGAAATGAATATTAAGAAATATGGACTGAATCGTTATATATATGATTTGAGAGTGGATTTAGAACAATTAGTCAGTGCGGATTTGGAAGATGATGTATATGACATTTACATGAAATTACATTTGCATGATCAGGAAGAGCCGAAAATGGTACGCGTCGGAAGACCAACCACCAGAACTAAATTATTTACTAAAGAGACCGATGTCAGCTCGAATAATGGAGTTGCTATCGTCAATCCATACTATACCTTTAAAGCATCCAATTTATCATTGGAAGTGTTTAACTTCTCTACGGAAAGTTATCGATATTTAAAAAGGATGATGGGGTGGAGGCGGTTTTTGGCCTTATTTAAAAAGAAAAAGGATGTCTGGCTAATTGGAGAAAGAACGTATAAAGCCCAGGATACCGGATATCACTTTTTTAAATATATGAGGGAAAATCACCCAGAAAAAGAAGTGTATTATGTAATAGAAGAAAATTCAGTGGAAGCCAAGAACGTCGAGCCCTTTGGAAATATACTTTATTTCAAATCAAAGGATCATATTAAAAAGACTATGGAATCGACCCGTATCATTTCATCACATCATCCGGATTATTTATATCCTTTAAGAACTTCTGAATTTAAAAATCGTGTTAAGGGAGTTAAGGTATTTCTTCAACATGGTGTTATGGGCACGAAGAATATGGTGGCAAACTACGGGAAAAATGCAGTCTCAGGCTTTAGTACAGATGTTTTTCTGGTAAGTTCAGATTTCGAAAAGGATATGATTGTAACAGATTTTGGATACAACGAAAAAGAAGTATTCACGACGGGACTTTCGAGGTTCGACTCGCTGTTCAAGGATGATGTTTTAACTAAGCGGCAATTATTGATCATTCCAACATGGAGAGATTGGATTACATCCGATGAAATCTTTTTGGAAAGCGAGTATTTTGAACGGTATCAGAAATTAGTGAATCACCCGGTTTTACATGAGTTATCTAAAAACAATGGATTCGAAATCATTTTTTGCCTTCACCCTAATATGCAGAAGTTCACGTCTTATTTCAAGGATGCCCCTGTCAGGGTGATCAGTCAGGGTGAAGTGGATGTCCAAAGATTAATTAAGGAAAGCGCGATTATGATCACGGACTATTCAAGTGTAGCGTTTGATTTTAGTTTTCTGCATAAACCGGTAATTTACTATCAATTTGATAGAGACCGTTTCATAGGGAAAAGACCGTCACATTTGGATTTGGATAACGATCTTCCGGGTGAAATCGTTGATGAATTGGATGAATTGTTAGGTGTATTAGCCGAATATGCCAACACTGATTTTGTCATGAAGAAAAAGTATATGGATAAGGCCAATCGTTTTATTAAATATCGCGATGTCCATTCTAATTCAAGGATATTCGAAGTGATTCAAAATGCAGAAAAAGATCAAAATTCAATAATTAAATTATATAACCATCCGATATCGAAACTCATTATGAATCGGTTCAGGAAAAGTGATAAGTATTTCCCTGTCATGAAAAAGGTTTATAAAATCATGTCCAAGGTTATCCCGGTTGACCGGAACCTTATTCTTTTTGAAAGTGGGATAGGGAAGCAATTCGCCGATAGCCCGAAGTATATTTATGAAGAACTGGTCAAAAGGGATAATAAATATAAAAAAGTTTGGGTGTATAATGGTAATTTACCAATAAAAGGCAAGAACACAAAGCTGATTAAACGCTTAAGTCCGGAATACTATTATTATTTAGCCAAAGCAGGTTATTGGATAAATAATCAAAACTTCCCTACCTATTTAAGCAAAAGGAAGGAAACGACATATATCCAGACTTGGCATGGTACCCCTTTGAAAAAAATGCTATTTGATATAGATAATATTCAGGGAAGAGACGATGGGTACTTAGATCGAGTGCATGGTGCAACGAGAACTTGGGATTATTTAATATCACCAAGTCCATACGCATCCAATGCATTCAGAAGCGCCTTCAAGTATGAAGGGGAAATTTTAGAAACGGGATATCCAAGAAATGATTTGTTTTACAGGGAAGATGCTTCAATGATTTCCAAGTCAGTGATGGAAAAACTGAAGATACCAAAAGGAAAAAAAGTCATCTTATATGCTCCTACATTCCGGGATAATCAAACTTCCAAAAACAATAAATTCATTTTCGAACTGAAATTTGATTTGGAAAGAATGAAGGAAGAATTAGGGGATGAATATATCCTGTTGTTAAGGATGCATGTTGTTATAAGTAATAATCTAAGCATCCCGAGTGAATTTGAGGATTTCGTGATAAATGTATCCAATTATTCAGATATTCAGGAACTTTACCTGATTTCTGATATATTGATCACGGATTATTCTTCAGTAATGTTCGATTTTGCTAATACTGCTCGGCCGATTTTGTACTACACTTATGATTTGGAAGATTACCGAGATAACATCCGTGGATTCTATATGGATTTTGAAAAGGAAGCACCAGGTCCATTTTTAAGTACAACTGAGGAGATTATCGAAACTATTACCAATATCGATGATATAAACATGCAATATAAAGAAAGATATGGTTTATTTAGAGAGAAGTATTGTGGAATAGAGGACGGTAAAGCTACCCGGAGAATCGTGGATAAATTTTTTAATGATTGATTCCTAAAATAAAGGGTATTGTTGCTTAAGTAACTGGTGAATTTGGCTGCCCAAGTCGAAACGTCTATGTTACCTCTAGACATAAAAGGAGAGAGGAATCGTATGAATTTCTTGGTACGTCAAAAAGCGAGGGAACTTTTAAAGAGCGGTAATATTCAATTGAAAAATAGTCCTGTAAGCTTAAGAAATAAATTTTTAGGAAAAGAAAAAAAAGTCACGGTAGTCACTGCTGCATATAATGCTGAAAAATTCATCAGAAAAACGATTGAATCAGTAATCAATCAAACCATCGGTATTGATCAGATTGAATACATCATTATTGATGATTGTTCGACAGATGGCACCAATAAAATCATTCAAGAGTATGCAGCCAAATATAAGAATATCTGTTCAGTTACCCTTCAAGAAAATAATGGGTCACCCGGGACTCCGAGAAACATTGGAATAGAATTGGGAACATCCAAATATATAACTTTTTTAGACGCGGATGACTGGCTTGCACATGATGGATTGGAAAGCCTCTATAACATCCTGGAGGAAACCGGTGATGATTATGTGGTGGGCAAAACGGTAAAAGTCGAATCCGGGTCAGAGAGCGTCATCGGTGAGTTTGCTTCCATTAAAGAAAGAAGAAGCATCACCCCTCTGGATGTTCCGCACTTTTTTTATCATATGGGTCCAACGGCAAGGATGATGAATCTGCCTATGGTTAAAGAAAATGAAATTGGTTTTCCGAATATGAAATTCGGTGAGGATAAATGGTTCTTTACTGATGTTTTCTTTAAAGTTAGTGCAGTATCAACTACTAAAAAACCTATTTATTATGTCAATAGAACGGCTGAAAACCCCTCTTCTTTAACACGTGTCACGAATGTGTTGGACAAAAGGAAAGCGGATATTGAAATAATAAAGTATATTCAATCCAAGGATATTGCCATTGAATTGAAAAAGGTGGCTCTTAACCGGATTTATGAGTACGATATTGTAAAAACGTTCGACAGTCAAACCTTTGTGAAAGCCAAGAATAAAGAAGATTTTATAGAAATATTAAAGGAAGCTGTCGAAACAGCGAAAAACTTGTCATATGACTTCAAGAATGAATTTAAAGTACCTATTTATAAATTGGCACTTGAATTATTCATGGAGGATCGTGTTAATGATTTCATAAAGTTGTTTGAATGGTTAAAGCGAGATTCCAATAAAAAATATCATATAAAAGATGGTTTACCTTATTACGAACTTCCATTTCTGGAAGGTGAATATCGCTTTGTCAGGATACCGATGCTTGCCCGTGCACTGGATTCTTATATTATGGATAATGTCTACCACCAAAGTTTTGAGATTTATGGTGATGATATAAACAACATAGATTCTGTATTGATACGTGATAGGACAAGAATCGACAATGAAATCAATTGCGGAGTTCAAATAGAAGGTAATAGAGGCCATTTCACTGTTTCATTGGATGAAATTGATAAAATGGAAAAGTCCTTATTTACGTTGTTCATTCGCTACAATGATTATCAATTGGTGAATATTAAAAGGATCCTGAAAAATAAGATGACGTATAATAAGAAAAATGTGGAGTTTTATACAACAGTGGCAAATAATTTGGGACTGGCAATAAAGTCTTTGGAGTAGCTGTTAGAAGCACACCAAAAATAAGCTCTCCCTTCTATTGGGCGAGCTTATTTTTAATTCGATTTATTAACATGGTTCACTTATCATTAATCAATAAAAAGGGAGATCGGATATGTCAAATGAAAAAATACAAACCTCAAAGAGACCTTCCTTTCTATCGCTAGTTAAAAATAAGGCTAAAGCAATTATTTTAAGAGGATATAAAAGGGCCTTTGCATTGGTGGGGACAGTATTGCCAGTGGACCGGAAGCTGGTTATTTTTGAGAGCTTTTTGGGCAAGCAGTATAGCTGCAATCCCCGGGCGATTTATGAATACTTGCAGAGTAACCATCCTGAATATAAAATGTATTGGAGCGTAGATAAAAGATATGCAGCTCATTTCGAAGAGGCAGGCATCCCATATCTCAATCGCTTTTCAATTAGTTGGTTGCTCAAAATGACAAGAGCCCAGTATTGGGTAACGAACAGCAGGCTCCCGCTTTGGATTCCGAAGCCGAAGCACACGATCTATCTGCAAACGTGGCATGGTACTCCATTAAAGAAACTTGCGGCGGATATGAATGAGGTTCATATGCCTGGAACAACGACGGATAAATATAAAGAAAATTTCCATGCCGAATCAAGTAAATGGGATTATTTAATTTCACCGAACGCTTATTCAAGTGAAATTTTTGCACGTGCCTTCAATGTCGATACTGCTAAAATTCTGGAAACCGGTTATCCTCGCAATGATATACTTTACAATGGGAATAATCGTGATACAATCGACTCATTGAAACAGAAGTTGGGTATACCAATAGAGAAAAGGATCGTTTTATATGCACCAACTTGGAGGGACGATGAGTTTTATAGCAAGGGAAAATATAAGTTTGAAATAAAACTCGATCTGAATCGAATGAAACAGGAATTGGGGGAGGAGTATGTCATTTTGCTCCGTCTTCATTACTTGGTTTCCGAGAACTTGGATTTATCGGCGTATCAAGGATTCGCTTATGATTTATCCAGTTACGAAGATATTAGTCATTTGTATCTTATATCGGATTTATTAATAACTGATTATTCCTCCGTATTCTTTGATTACGCAAATTTACAGCGTCCGATGCTTTTCTATGTATATGATATTGAAAATTACAGGGACAAGCTTCGCGGTTTTTACTTTGATTTCGAAAAGAGTGCACCTGGTTTGTTAGTCAAAACATCTGATGCGGTCATTGATAGTATCAAGACGATGAAATATGAAAATACCAATGATATCAATCATTTTCACGAGCGGTTTTGTGCACTCGAGGATGGCCAGGCTTCACGCCGTGTCGTAGAAAAAGTGTTTTTAGGAAGGTCTGTGTAATTTATGAGTTCAGCTTTGACCGTTTTAAAAGAACAAATCAATAATTTTTATTTGGTAAGGCGTTTATCTGTTTATGAGATGAAAAGTGCCAACAGCAATAACTACCTGGGAGTCTTATGGGAAATCATCAATCCAATGATACAGATTGCGATTTATTGGTTTGTATTCGGATTTATAATCCTAAATCGCGGGGAAAATTTCCTTCCATGGCTGATGGCAGGGATCGTTGTCTGGTTCTTTGTGAATCCTTCGATAACCCAAACGTCCAAATCCGTCTATTCCCGACTGAATATGGTATCCAAGATGAGCTTTCCGATGAGTGTAATTCCATCGTACGTCATCTTTGCCAAGTTGTATCAGCATCTCATGCTGCTGGGAGTCATCATCATCTTATTAGGTTTTACTGGATACCTTCCAACAGTTTATATCATACAACTGCCGTATTATGTTGCCGCGACGGTCTTGCTATTATTTTCAATTGGGTTAATCTCTTCAACATTATCAACCATTATTCGTGACGTTCATAATATAATCGTGTCCTTAATGAAAGTCTTGTTTTATTTAACACCAATCCTTTGGGTATTGGATGCTAAGGAGCACCCTATCATACTAAACATCATGAAGCTGAATCCGCTATATTATATTGTGGAAGGGTATCGGGCTTCATTGTTGGGGGAATCATGGTATCTAATAGCGCATTGGGAATATACCCTTTATTTCTGGGCAGTCGTTATCATCTTATTTTTGATAGGTTCCTCGCTGCATGTCAGGTTTAGAGATCGCTTTGTTGACTTTAAGTAAACTGGAAGTGAGAAAAATTGGAAAAATCGGTAATTGTCAAAGATATAACGAAAAAATATAAATTATATAATAAAAACTCGGAAAAATTATTGGATCTTCTTTTGCCCAAAAGCTATGGGGAAGAGTACTTTGCTCTGAGGAATGTAAGTTTTGAAGCGGAAAAGGGCGATGTAATAGGATTTGTCGGGGTCAACGGGTCAGGTAAGTCCACATTGTCCAATATTATCGCAGGCATCATCCCACCCACGGACGGAAATGTCCAAACTAACGGGAAAACGGCTTTGATTGCCGTTGCATCGGGCCTGAATAATCAGTTGACGGGCAGAGAAAACATCGAACTGAAAATGCTGATGCTCGGATTCGATAAAAATCGGATCAAAGAACTTGAGCCTGAGATCATTGAGTTTTCGGAACTTGGTAAGTTCATTGACCAACCGGTGAAATCCTACTCAAGCGGCATGAAGTCCAGGCTTGGTTTTTCCATTTCCGTGCATATCGATCCAGATATCCTGATTATTGATGAAGCCTTATCAGTCGGGGATAAAAACTTTGCTGAGAAGTGTTTAGAGAAAATGAACGAATTTAAGGCAAAAGGAAAAACGATGTTCTTTGTCAGCCATTCAATCGGTCAGATGAAGAAATTTTGCCAAAAGGCTTTATGGCTTGAATATGGAGAGTTAAAGGCATATGGTGCCATGAACGAAGTAATGCCGCAATATGAAGCATTCTTAAAAGAATATAACGCCATGTCTAAACAAGAACAGAAAAAATACCGTGAAGAACAAATGAAAAGGCGCAGTTCAGCACTGGTATGAAAGTGAAAAGCAGACCCGGGCTACGGGTCTGCTTTTTTTAGTTAAGCACTTTTTCATAAGCTTTCTCAAACCGCTCGGCAGCTGAAAGGTGGGAGTATTCGCTTTCCATTTTATATCTTGCTTTCGCAGCTAAATTTGCTGCATATTCAGGATCATTAAGCAGGTTGGAGATGGCTTGTGCAAGTGCGTCTTCATTTTTTTCCGCTACTAACAGACCATCTTCTCCATCAATGAGAATCTCCTTTAAACCTCCGATTGCACTTGCGATGACGGGTGAGCGGCAACTCATCGCTTCTAAGGCAGAAATGGAAGTCGCTTCTTCCACCCCGTGGGAATGAACGCTTGGGATGAGTACGATGTCCGATGCTTCATAGAGGTTATGCATTTTCTCGAACGGCACTGAACCGAGAAAAAGTACGGAATCTGATATTTTGAGCCTGGCTGCGGTTTCCTCGAGCCGGCTTCGCTGTTCACCCGTCCCTGCATAGACCAATACTGTTTCAGGATGGTTTTCCAGCACCTCCGGCAGAGAAAGAAGCGGGTATATGACACCGTTCTTTTCAGTCATTCTTCTCGGAACGAAAAGCATCTTTTTATGTAGCGGTATTTGAAAGTCCCGGCGAGTTTGCTCCCGCTTTGCGCTTTCGGGTTTGAAAGCAGACACGTCAATGAAGTTCTTGATCGTATCCGCTTCTATATGTGCCAAATGATTGATATAGTCTTTGATCCTTTGATCGACCGTCACTACTTTTGCAGCGGACTGATAAGCTTTCCTTTCTAGTTCGCGAATGATCAAATCTTCTTCACTATCCGGAAGAAGGGCGCCCCTGCTGACTGCCTCGAATGAATAATACCCATGGACGGTTTGCACCGTCGGTATCCCGGATTCGATGGAGGCAAGCGTTGCGAAAATGTCTTGAGCATTAATGACATCATAGTTCTTTTTCAAGGCTTTAATAGATGAAGCCAACAATTTTTGGCGTTGCCGGTCATTGAAAAGCTGGCCGCTACCCTGTTTTACTTTATTTAATAAAAATCCTGGGGCCTGGGCGAGCATTTTCCTCTTGAAAGGGTGTAATTGAGAGAAAGATAAAATGTCCACATTATGGCCCCGTGAAATTAACCCCTTTTTTAACGTAGTGATATGACTCGATAGCCCTCCTTCATGAGGGTAGTTGAAAATCGTTGTGATTAAAATGTCCATAGTGGCACTCCTTCTTCTAATGCATTAATTTGATGATCTGATTCTTTTCAGAGCTTGCAGGCTGCTTACTTTAAAAAGAATGGATAATGCGAGATATAGTCCGAATACTAGCAGCGAGATGATCACTAATTCCATGATGATGGGCAACTTTAGGGTAAGCGGGTGGACCCAGAGAGCCATTCCGTAAATGACGGTTCCGATGATGGTAAGCTTGCTGCTTTCCTGAAAAACATCCCTGAAAGCGGCCTTGTCCGCTCTTGCTGTCTTCAGCCATAGGTAGGCGAAAAGGTAGAGAGATTGCAGGAGCATGGAAATACCCGATGCTAAAGCGATTCCGCCGACGCCGAGATAACGTGATAGGACCCAGCTGAGCAGGACGTTAAGCAATACGGCAATCAAGCAGGAATACATCGCCACTTTCGTTTTCTTCAAGGCGTAGAAAGCGTTCATCAAATAATCCCTCAGTGCAAAGAATGGGAGGCAGGCAGAATAAAAGACGAATGCCCTATAAGTCATTTCGGTTGCTGAAGCATCGAAAGCCCCGCGTTGGAAAGCCAGAGTGATTAAGCTGTTTCCGCTGATTAACATGACGACCATGAACGGAATCGCTAAAAATAACAGCGATTTCAACCCCTTTAAGGTCAAATTAAGGAAAGATTGATAGCCTATAAGCGCGCGCTCGACGATTGAAGGGTACAATACGGTAATCAGCGGCGTGAGGACAATGCTTAATGGCAGCCAAAGCAGGCGATTGGCATAGTTCAAGGCCGATACGCTTCCGGTTTCGAGCGAGGTCGCAATAATCCGATCGACGACACTATTCAACTGGATCGCCAAAGCGGCGATAATGATTGGATAAAAGGTGTACAGTGTTTGTGCGATCTGCCGTTTATGAGGCAGGAAAGAGACGATGGGCCGGATTCCGTACTGCTTCAATGATGGGTATTGGATAAGGAACTGGCTTGCTGCACCGAGCACAAACCCCCAAGCCAACCCTTCAATCCCAAACGGAGCAGCCAACAATACGGTGGCTGCGATAATTACCGTGTTTTGTGCAGTTGAAGTGAGTGCTGGCAGAATAAAACGCTTATTCGCATTGAGGACCCCCGTCGCCATGTAAGAAAGCGTGAAAAATAGTAAACTTGGCAGCATGATCCGGGTCAGTGACTCCGTCAGGACCAGTTCCGAATCAGAGAAACCCGGGGCCGTCAACATGACGAGCGGCTTTATGAAAATCATGCAGGCAATGGTCAGGATTCCGGCAACCAGCATAAAGAAAGAACCTAAAACACTGATGAATTCATCAGCTTTCAACGGGTTATCCGCCTTCTTTTCCAAGTAAATGGGGATAACGCCGGCCTGAAGACCGCTGCCGATAGCCGTAAAAAGAATGGTTGGTATAAGGCTTGCCACGAAAAAAACATCTGCCATCGATGATGCCCCGAAATAGGCGGCTATGATCGATTCCCGCCCGAATCCGAGGACTTTTCCAATGGCAGCAATAATAGTGACGAGCCCGACCGATTTAATGACATGTGAAAGAGTAGGCATATTTTCAATCCTTTAATATGATGTCCTTCTGTAAACAGAATCCTAAACAACTATAAAATATCAGCGTAAACGTTTTATCTTCGAGAATATTGTAGAAAAGTCCTGCTAATAATGCGGCCAACATCAGGCAGATGGTGAACGCTGCCAAAGTGCCATTTTCCGATTTCAGGATTGTACGGCAGGTGAAAAAGATGAATGCAAGAACCGCAAGAAAGCCCAGCACACCAGTTTGTACCAGAATCTGGATATATTGATTATCGGTATACATCCTTTCACCAATTTGATATTCCCGATAAATTGGTGAGGAAAAGGATAGTGTGGCAGAATCTCCGAAGGTTGCTAACCCTGTACCGATTATCGGGTGATCTTTGAAAATCTCAATTCCCTTGATCAGGACATATAACCGGCCCCACTCTGTACTCTGGTGCAGTGTCTTATCAGAGAACATATCTGAAAAACGATTGGAAAGGGCATGTTCGTGTTCAGTAGAGGGGGTGCTGCCGATTATCACATTTTCCATGGGAATCGATGCGGATACCTCCACTTTACTTGATGCAAATAAAGCTGGGTAATAAATAAGAAGCAGGCCGAGACAAAATGCTCCTACAGCATATTTGAAAAATGGTTTATTTCTGGTCCATATCATAAAGACAAGCGCCGCGAACCCGAATGCAATCATCGTGCCCCGTGAATAGGTAAGCAGTAACGTTCCGGAAAACAGGATGGCAGCAAGAAAGACGATCCATTTATATTTTTTCATCGACTGAAATAGAAAGAAACTAAGGAATAACTGAATGCTTAAGAATAAGGCGAATACATTGGGATTGGCAGGTGCTCCATAAATCCTCATCCGGTTTGTCGGCGAAAGATTCCACATTTCCCATGAGTGTGGAAGCAGGATTGTACGAGAAAAGATTTTCTCCACTATGCCATGCAGGCAAAGTAAGATTGAAAATATTAGCATTACCTTCAAAAAGCGAAAGATATCCTTTCTTTCTAGATTTAATTCACCGATAATGTAAAGAAGCAAGAATGTGATAAGCAATGCACGAAGTTCAAATATGATGGGGAGGATTCCCACTCCGTTCATGAGTGCAGCTGCGGCGCCAATTAAACAAAACAACCAAAATGGCGCAGTAAAATGATATTTCGAAAATTGCCATTCGTTCTTTTTGAATCTTTCAATAAGCAAAGAAATGAATAAGGTGAGGATGATCAGGTCACCTGTATAGGTTAAGCCGCTATTCAGTTCCATAAATAAGGGACGGGCAGGGAAATAAATGAATAGAATTAATAACAGGTTTTTTTTATTTATACCGATAAAAACGAGCATCAACGCCGTTGCCAAGTAACCGGCGATAGGGTGAGGCACTGCAGATGGGACGAGCAGGCACAGTAATAGAATGGGTAACGATTGTTTTTCTAGAAACTTCAATTGATTAACCACCTTTGAATCAAAAATCACGTTCTATGATGTGTATGAAAAAATTTCTTGAATAATACCCCACCCTTTAGATGTATAGTACATATGAAAGGCTGAAGTGAAATGACAGAAAAGTTTGTTGAGATACTATCCATACCATTCATTGATAGCAATATGGATGAATTCATGAATGGAATGATATATCCAAGATTGATGAATCAGGAAAAAACGTTTGTCGTTACGGCAAATCCGGAAATAGTTGAGTATGCAAATGAACATCAGGATTATAAAGACATAATTTTATCTGCTGATTACATCACTCCGGATGGCGTTGGTATTATTATGGCCTCTAAATGGCTAAATCAACCTTTACAAGAGCGGATTACAGGATTCGACTTGATGAATGAATTATTTCGGGTCGCTGATGAAAGAGCGCTCAAGGTATACATGCTTGGAGCGGAGGAAAACGTGATTGAAGCGGCGGCCCTGAAAGTAAAAGAACTATACCCGGGTCTCGAGTTGGTCGGATACAATCATGGTTACATTGATATCAAGGATGATACCCTGCCTAAGTCGATAGCGGAACTTGAACCTGACATCATTTTGACTGCATTGGGGTTTCCTAGGCAGGAAAAATGGGTTTCCAGGCACTATGCGTTATTCAATAAAGGGTTATTCATGGGAGTTGGGGGGAGCTTTGATGTACTTGCGGGTAAGGTGAACCGCGCCCCGGTTTTCTGGCAAAAGATGCGTCTTGAATGGTTGTACCGACTTATCCAGCAACCTTCACGGTGGAAACGGATGCTTGCACTGCCAAGATTCGTATTAAAGGTTAGGCGATTGAGGAAATCGGTGCAGCGTTCCTGAACATAAGGAGTGGACTGGATGAGGATCTTGCATTTAAACGCCGGTAATGAAACCGGCGGCGGTATGTTTCATATAATGTCCTTACTGAACCAATTGAATAAAGAGGAGTGTTTGCTTGGTTTATTTGAAGATGGTGAACTTTACCGGCGGGCCATGTCCTCTGGGATACAAACCGAACTTTTCAGGCAACATTCCAAATATGACCTTTCAATTTTGAAACCTTTAAGGGACTTTATCCGTCAAAATAATATAGACATCATCCATACACATGGTCCGCGGGCGAATATATATGGTGCCTTTATAAAGCGCCTCGTTAAATGCCCTTGGCTTCTTACTGTTCACAGTTCACCTCATCATGACTTTTTGGGGCAGGGTGTAAAAGGAAAATTGTTTACGGGCCTTCATGTAAGGTCATTTCAATATGCCGATCATATACTGGCAGTTTCCGACCGCTTTAAGCAGGACTTGATTGACCAAGGAATCCATTCGTCCAAAATAACAAAGATCCTAAACGGAATTGACTTTGAAAAGGAATTGCCTTTCCCATTTCAAAGAGAAGATTTTGGGTTTGGGAAAGACGATTTCATCGTCATCATGCCTGCAAGGCTTGAGCCGGTGAAAGGTCATGAATTTGCTTTAGAAGCATTAAGTGAAGTTGTATCAGAGTTCCCCCATGTAAAGCTGTTGCTTGCAGGGGACGGGAGCAGGAGATCCGCTTTGGAAGAGATGGTCTCGGAAAAGGGATTATCAGATCACGTGCACTTTTTAGGGTATCGTGAAGATTTAGATCGAATCTACCCGTTGGGGGACATCACATTATTGACTTCCTTAAGCGAAAGTTTTCCACTGGTTTTACTTGAAGGAGCAAGATCGGGTCTTCCGGTAATCACAAGTGATGTCGGCGGTGTAAAGGAATTGATTCCCGATCGGGGCAAGGGCTGGATTACGGATATCGGCAATGTCGAACAGCTGAAATTGGCCATCTGCAATGCTTTAGAATTAAAAAAATCCGGGAACCTGACAAAGATAGGGGCGGATTTACAAAAATTTGCAAAAAACAACTTTTCTATAGAGATTTTAGCCAATAACGTATATAATGTTTATTTGAGGATGAAAAATTAAAATAAGCATTTATATATAGGTTTTCTTATAGATCGTTACGGGTATTAGATTTTTAGTTGAATTGAGGTGGTTTTTGATGTCGTTCCTGATGTTAATAGGGGCCTTGTTGGTATCCTTTTTATTATCCATTTTTTTGACTCCTTTTGTCGGAAAGCTGGCCTTTAAATTAGGAGCTACCGATAAACCGAATGAGCGAAAAGTGCATAGTAAAGTTATGCCGCGCATGGGCGGTTTAGCTATATTTTTGAGTTTTTTCATTACTTTCTTGCTTTTCATGAATGATTTTTGGGAGCAGTTGCCCCTCATGAATGATTTTTGGGAGCAGTTGCCCCTCATGAATGATTTTTGGGAGCAGTTGCCCCTTCTGGTGGGAGCCCTTGTCATCATTTTGATTGGGATGGCAGATGATATTTTTGAATTAAGAGCTGCACCCAAATTCCTGGGCCAGGTTTTGGCTGCCCTCATTATCGTATTATGGGGCGGTCTTGAAGTGGAATTCATCAATTTGCCGTTCTTTATAGATACACTTGAATTTGGTGTTTTAAGTATACCGATAACCATTTTGTGGATTGTCAGCATCATTAATGCAATTAACCTAATAGATGGACTGGATGGTCTTGCAGGCGGTGTCTCAACGATCGCATTAGTGACAATTGCAACTATGGCCCTTATTAAAGGGGACCTATTTGTTGCTATGGTCGCATTGATCGTGATTGGAAGCACTCTTGGCTTTTTGAAATATAACTTTCATCCGGCAAAGATTTTCATGGGAGATACAGGCGCATTATTCTTAGGTTACATCATTGCCGTTCTGTCCCTGCAAGGGTTTAAAAACGTTACGATGATTTCATTGATCGTACCGATCATCATTTTGGGTGTGCCCATTTCGGATACATTTTTCGCGATTATCCGCAGGGTCGTCAATAAACAGCCAATCTCGGCTGCTGATAAATCCCATTTACATCACTGTTTGATAAACTTGGGATTCACTCATAAGCAGACTGTATTGCTCATTTACGCTTTAGCTGCTTGCTTTGGCTTAGCGGCAATAATCTTTCAATTTGCAACAGTGTGGGGAGCTTTGATACTTGTAACGGGACTCCTGCTGATCATAGAAATTTTTGTGGAGAAAATTGGTTTGGTCAATTCAAACTATCAGCCGTTGCTCAAGATGCTCAACTTTAAAAACAAACCATGATCATTTTGGAAATAGATTACTAGATTAGCTAAATTCGCTAGTGTATATATGAAAAGCCACCAACCGTTTAATGATACGGCTGGTGGCTTTTTTGCTCCTAACTGGAGGGGGCGCAAAGATAGCAAAAAAGGAAACCCCCACTCATAAAGAGTGGGGGTTTCACTTTATTCTTGTATTTGTGATTGAACTGCTTCAGTTTGAGTGGCTTCAGCTGGTCCCAGGTTCAAGTGGGATTGAAGCAACAGCTTAGTGTTTGCTAATGATGTTTCGTTCAGCTGATAATAATAGGTTCCGCTAATGGTAGAATCCTGACCTTCAAGTTTGATGGTTTCAAGATTAAGGCCTTTATCGGTAGTTACATATTTTATGAAACCTCTCATTTGTGAGAATTGAAGGTTCGTTGTCATATTGTCACCGACAGCTTCCATTACGTCCGTATATTTCGTTAGTGATCCAGCCGAGGTTGCTTTGGCGATGATGGCTTTCAGGACTTCCTGCTGACGCTCACCACGTTGGATATCACTGTCCTTTTTACGTGTCCGTGCAAACGCTAATGCTTCTTCACCATTAACGGTCTGTATTCCTTCTTCAAGGTGGATGGCATTCTTCTTGTCATTTGAATCCATTTCATTCAATTCATAAGGTACGTCGACTTCGATACCGTCCAATGAATTCACGACATCGATGAAAGCATTAAAGTTCATGCGAACATAATAATCGACAGGGATATCGAGTAACTCCTCAACGGTGTCCATCGTCGCTTTCGGTCCGCCGGCAGCATGAGCAGCGTTGATTTTTGTGGTTACGCCTTTGGCTGGTACGTACACATAGGAATCACGGGGAATGCTTAGTAGTTTTATAGATTTCTGATCTTTATTGAAAGTGGCCAGAATTAAAGCATCCGAGCGTGAGTTGCCTTTAAAATCACGTTCCTTACTATCATCGATTCCGATGAAAAGAATGGAGAAATTATCTTCGAGCGGGTCGATTGCTGCACTTCGCTTTGCTGATGCTTCCACAGGGTCATAGGAATCATTGAATACATTCTGGGCTTTCATATACAGCGTTGCAGCATAAGTAGAAGCACCCAGACCAAGTACCAGCAGGGGAACAAGCAATAACCAAAGCCTCTTTCGCCTTTTTTTCTTTGTTTTTTTAATTTTATAAACACGCCTAGTAGTAGACATCTTTTTCTTCTCCTTTTAAATAACGAACATCAGACATATATCGCTATTTTTCGAATCCTGCAGTTTATATTTCGTCATTTATTACACCTAATTTTACAATGATTTAATAATTTCGTAAAATAAATATTTCTTTTCAATTATATTACAGCATAAAAAAGGAAAAATATGCAGGAGTATATCAGGAGAATTCCTCTTCCAAATAAAGCATTTCTTCCTCAGTGATGTGGCCTTGGCCATTTGTCAGCTCTGTAATCCAAGCGGTATATGTCTCTTTTTGTGTTTCCTCGACATATACAAGGATATTGACCTGATCAAGGTACTGAATTTCCTTTATTTGATAAATGGAAGATCGCAATTCGTTTTCCAATTTTCCAAGCCAGGTATAGTCGACGGTTGTCGAAATGACACGCATTAGTTTTCTAATGACCACACCAGTGGAATTTATTCCTTCTGAAGTCGCTTTGCTGTAAGCGCGAATGAGACCGCCAGCACCAAGTTTGATGCCGCCAAAATACCGTGTGACCACAACTGCGGTGTCTTTCAGATCCTTTTTCTTAAGCACTTCTAGGATAGGGACGCCTGCCGTTCCGCTCGGTTCCCCATCGTCGAGGGCTTTTTGGATTTGATTTTGTTCCCCGATCATATAGGCTGAACAATTATGTGTAGCATCTTTGTGCTTTTTCTTGATTTCCTGGATAAATGCCTGTGCGGCATCTTCGGTTTCAACCCGGGCGATGTGGGAAATAAAACGCGATTTTTCAATGACGATTTCATGTTCGCCGCGACCTGCCACCGTTAAATATTGAGTGAGCATTACTATTCCACCTTCGTACTTCCTATTAGTTGATTTATTATAAGGCTTTGCGGAAAAAGTGGCAATGACGATTCATTTACATGCCGCATGTGTAAAGAAACTTTAATATAAGATAAAGCTGTACGTGTTATAATTAATTTCATTGCCTGTTATTGTTATTAGCTGGTCATATATGCTTAAAAGAATAACATTGTAGGAAAAACATGGGTTCTGTGCCATTATCCTGGCTTTACCTTAACGTGTCCTCTCTTTTCAAGGATTTTGCCATTTAATAAATGCATCTGTTTCATATGATAATCAATGGAGCGGAATATCCCATTTGATTGAAAAGGATAATTTGTATTAGGATAATAGAAATGGCTTTCTGCCTTTAAAAGGCAGACTTAATGGCCGGGAATATGAGATGTATAGTAAATATGTACATTTTATGGAAATCATAAAAGGAAATTAACGTATTTTTAAACTTTTTTTGGTACAATATGTTCATGAAGGTTACTTCATACAAAAGTTTCCTGAAATTTAACCATTCATGAAAAAGGAAAAGAACTTTTTTCCATATACATAGTCTTTAAGACAATAAATTGTTTAAGTCTTTTGGTAAGTGGAGGGATCTTAATGTCCATAAAAAAGGTTGATGCTAAAGCATTGGACAAGATCTTAGAAACAATGGTGAGCACTGTTAGTGAAAGTAAGGACGAAGTCTTTGATATCGGCGAACAATGCCGAAAGGATTTCGAGTCATTATCAAAAGAGCTTGATGATGTGAAAATCAGGGTTGCCATTGTGATAACCGACAGCGATGCAATGGATTCAAAAGCCAGGTTTGCTCGAAAAAGGCTTTCAGAAGTCAGTATGCACTTCAACCATTTTTCTGAAGAACAGGTGCGCGATGCTTATGAAAGGGCACATAAGCTGCAAGTCGATTTACAAATTAACCGGCAATTGGAGAAAGAGCTCCGTAATCGCCGGGATGAGCTTGAGTTAAGGTTAAGGGGTTTACAGCAGACAATCGATAAAGCGGTGCATCTCGTCTCGCAAATATCGGTAGTACAGAACTATTTGACACAGGATCTTAAATTTGTCGGGGAAGCACTTCAAGAAGCGAAACGCAAACAGGACTTCGGCCTGAAAATAATCGAAGCCCAGGAGCAGGAACGTAAAAAGCTCTCACGTGAAATTCATGATGGGCCGGCGCAAATGCTGGCAAACGTCATGATGCGCTCAGATCTGATAGAACGAGTGCAACGGGAGAGAGGCCCTGATGAAGCGTTAGTTGAAATCCGCAGTTTAAAGGTCATGGTAAGGAATGCTTTATATGAAGTGCGCAGAATCATCTATGACCTTCGTCCTATGGCGCTTGATGATTTAGGACTAGTTCCTACCCTCAGAAAGTACCTGCAAACGACCGAAGACTATAATAATGGCGTGAATCTTAATTTCGTCAATCTTGGGCAGGTCAAAAGGCTTCCTTCCGATATGGAGGTCGCTTTATTCAGGCTGGTTCAAGAGGCAGTACAAAATTCATTGAAGCATGCGGACCCAAAACAGATTCAAGTTAAACTGTCCATTTCCAAGGAGATGGTGACCGTTGTCGTCAAGGATGATGGAAAGGGGTTTGACTCTTCGATTCAAAAAGAAGGTTCATTTGGCTTGGTAGGAATGAGAGAAAGAGTCGAGCTGCTGGAAGGTGAAATGACGATAGATTCACAACCAGGGGCAGGCACTTTAGTATTTATACAAATTCCCTACCATATATAAACGATAGAGAATAGACTTTTTAAATAGAAACTAGGAGGAAGAAGCCGTTGAAGACTAGTATCATCATTATCGATGACCATCAGCTTTTCCGTGAAGGCGTAAAGCGCATATTAGATTTTGAATCATCCTTTGATGTTGTTGCCGAGGGTGATGACGGAAGCGAAGCTATGGATCTCGTTGAAACACATAAACCTGATGTTGTTATCATGGATATCAACATGCCGAACATGAATGGGGTCGAAGCGACAAAAATGCTCGTGAACCGTTACCCTGAAACAAAAGTCATCATCCTTTCCATTCATGATGATGAAAACTACGTACAGCACGCATTGAAAACAGGAGCACAAGGCTATCTGTTGAAAGAAATGGACGCGGATGCGTTGATTGATGCTGTGCGTGTAGTAGCTGAAGGTGGATCATACCTTCATCCGAAGGTGACCCATAACTTGGTTAAGGAATATCGCCGATTGGCAGCTGAAGAGGGTGCTGATCGTGATTCCGTACATACAATAGAAATCAGGAGGCCGCTTCACCTATTGACTCGACGCGAATGTGAAGTGCTCCAACTTTTAGCGGATGGTAAAAGCAACCGTGCCATCGGTGAAACTCTTTATATCAGTGAAAAAACAGTCAAGAACCATGTAAGTAACATTCTTCAGAAGATGAATGTGAATGACCGTACACAAGCGGTTGTCCTAGCTATCAAAAACGGCTGGGTAGAAGTGAAGTAATTAAAACGATCGATAAGTCCGGCTCTTCAGATTCCGCAATGCGTGCTGAAGGGCTGGATTTTTTTGTAGGAAGGATGACTAACTGGATTCATATTTTTGGTAATGGAGAAAGCAATTTAATGCAAAAAAAGGCATTTTCAGATAGAATGGTGAGTATGATATGAAGTAAATTTTTATAAGGATGGTACTATTATGAAAACCGCAGTCGTAACAGATAGCACTGCATATATACCTGAGGAAATACGTGATCGTTTACATATACATATGATGCCGCTTAATGTCATTTTTTCCAATGAAGCTTACCGGGAGGAAGTTGATATCACTGCGGATGAGTTTTATGAGGAAGTAAAGAGGCAGGAGAAATTGCCAACCACTTCACAGCCTCCAATAGGGAAGTTTGTCGAGAAGTTCGAGGAGCTGCAAAAAGACTATGATGATGTTATTTCCATTCATTTATCGAGCGGCATCAGCGGAACGTTTCAAGGAGCGGTATCGGCGGGTGAAATGGTCGATGGAATTAAGGTTCATGCCTTTGATTCGGAGATCAGCTGCATGGTACAGGGGTTTTATGTGATCGAGGCGGCAAAGATGGCACTTGATGGTAAAAGTGCAGAAGAAATCATGGCCAGGCTTGAAGAGATGAAGCCATCGGTCAGGGCATACTTCATGGCAGATGACCTTTCCCATCTGCAGCGCGGGGGACGCTTAAGCAGTGCCCAAGCATTGATTGGCAGTTTGCTTCAAGTGAAGCCGGTTCTCCATTTTGTTGATAAGGTCATCGTCCCATTCGAAAAAATCCGTACAAGAAAAAAAGCGATGAAACGGATTGCCGATTTGCTTGGAGAAGACGCGGCGAGCGGCGAGAAATATAAAGCCGTCATCATTCATGCAAAACGGGAAAGTGAAGCTAAAGACTGGAAAGAGGAACTTGAAGCCCGGTTCCCGAATGTCGAGTTCGACATCAGCTACTTCGGTCCAGTAATCGGAACGCATCTGGGCGAAGGCTCGATGGGGATGGGCTGGTATAAAATTTAAGCTATTTAACGCCTTTCCTAAGTGGAAGGTGTTTTTTTTATGAAGCAAAAGGGAATTCGGGAGTAAAAAGCGAATGATAAGGAGGAGCGTGATATATCAAGAAAAGGAGGTTGCAGTTTGGAAAAAATGAGCATTTCCCCGCCATATTCCCCGGAACTTCAGAACCATCTCACCGGAAAACATCTTTTGGCATTCGAAATCCCCTTCTCTCAAGAACTCCTCGCAGAGCACCTCAAGAATGGGTATGTCTCAGAAACTTGCGGCGTGCAATACGGTAACGGCAGTTATCACTGTGTACGCTGCGGTAACAAAGATCAAACTTTGTTTTATACATTCCCTTGCAAGATTTGCGATCAAGATTGCACTTACTGCCGCTCATGCATCATGATGGGACGGGTCAGTGAATGTGCAAAACTATTTAGGTGGACCGGACCCGGCATTCAGTTTCAGATTCCTGACATAGTGATGAGCTGGGAAGGCACTTTATCGGAAGGTCAACAAACTGCCTCCGACCTTGTCGTTGAAGCTGTAAACGGAAAAGGTGAACTCCTGGTATGGGCTGTATGCGGGGCAGGAAAGACGGAGGTCCTATTCCCGGCGATTGAGGCAGCATTGCATGCCGGGAAACGGATTTGTTTGGCAACACCCCGGACCGATGTCGTTCTCGAACTATCCCCTAGGTTAAAAAAAGCCTTTCCTGCCATTGAGGTCGCGACCCTCTATGCCGGCAGTGGCGATCGACATGGATTTTCGCCACTAACCGTTTCCACGACACATCAGCTTTTCCGTTTTATTGAAGCTTTCGATGTCATCATCGTTGATGAAGTCGATGCGTTTCCCTACTCAATTGATGATTCGCTGCATTATGCGGTCAATAAATCAAAAAAGGTTTCTGCGGCAACCATCTACTTGACCGCCACACCTTCGAAACGGATGCAGCGGCTATACCGCAGCGGCAAATTGAAAGCCGTCATAATACCGGCCCGTTATCATCGTCAGCCAATCCCTGTCCCTGAAATGAAGTGGAGCGGCAATTGGCAAAAAATATTTCTTCAAAAAAAGATTCCCCCAGCAATCATCGGATGGGTAAGTGAACGCCTTGAGCAGAACATCCCCTTCCTCTTGTTTTTTCCAAGCATTGAAGTGATGGAGCAGGTCATTCCGCTGTTTCAAATGCTGTCCCCAAAATTATCGATTGTCCACTCCCGGCACCCTGATCGAAAGGAAATAGTAATGGCACTAAGGAATGGCTTGGTTCCAGGATTACTGACCACGACCATACTGGAACGTGGCGTGACTATTGAGCGGTTGGAGGTAGCCGTGATCGGTGCTGAACATGAAGTGTTTTCTGATAGTGCTCTCGTTCAGATTGCTGGAAGGGTAGGGAGAAGCTTTGCTAATCCTGCAGGGACGATCACCTTTTTTCATTACGGTAAAAGTAAAGCGATGGTCGAGGCGGTTCACCATATTCAAATGATGAATAAAGATGCCAAGATAAGAGGGCTGCTCTATGAATAGATGTCTTGTTTGTGATGAAGGAATGAAGCAGGCATTGACCTGGAGGAGCTTGCTTAAGCAGGCCGAGGCAAGAGCAATCTGCACAAGATGTGAGGGGAAGCTTAATAGGATTACCGGAGAAACATGTACAATGTGTTCAAGGGAGCTTGGTGGGGTTCATATTACCGGTGACCTCTGTCTGGATTGTTCAAGATGGGAAAGGAATAAGGAATGGAGCGGCTATTTGTCGAAGAACATATCGCTATTTCATTATAATGAATACTTAAAAGATATTATTGCTAAATATAAGTACCGTGGGGATTATGCATTAGCTGAGGTTTTCGTCCCTTTTTTGAAAGAAAGGTTAAAGGACATGGAGTTTGACCTGGTAACGGTCATCCCGCTTAGCCATGAACGGCTTACGGAACGTGGATTCAACCAGGTACAGGCCTTGGCAGACCTTCTTGGAATTCATACGGTTGAGATCTTGACAAGAATCCATACGGAAAAACAATCAAAAAAATCACGTCAAGAGAGGATGTCATTACCGCAGGTTTTTCAGGTCATGCAGTTAGATTTGCTGGAGCATAAATCAATTTTGATCATCGATGACATTTACACGACAGGCACAACTCTCAGGCATGCAGCAAAGGCATTGAAAACGGCTGGGGCCAAAGAAGTATCATCCATCACCCTGGCTAGGTGAAAAAGCTTATTTTAATAAAACATCCTAAAGTATCGCAGGTATTATTCGATATATACAGTACTGAAGAATATCGCTGTGATGGTGAAGGAGGGGCCTCGATGGAAGTATTCAACTGTCCAAGCTGTAATTCGTTATTCGTTATGACGAAATTCCGTGATGTATGCGATGCCTGTTATAAAGAAGAAGAAGACCAATATGATAAAGTGTATGCATATATTCGCAAGAAAATAAATAGAACGGCGTCCATGATGCAGGTGGTTAAGGACACCGGCGTTGAAGATACGTTAATTATTAAATTTGTGAGAACAGGAAAGCTGAGAATTTCGCAGTTTCCCAATCTAGGAATTCCATGTGAAAAGTGTGGCGCTAACATCAAGAGCGGAAGGCTATGCGGCAAATGCAGCGATTCAATGCGTACGGATTTGCAGGCATTTGAATATGAGGAAAAGCGCCTGACTGAAATTCAAGGAAATGATAAAAAAAATACGTACTATATGAAGGATGATCAAAAAGGATAAATCATGGAAACATGATGCAGTATTTGTTAAAATATTCGATATTGAGAACAAGATTCGACAATGGGTGTCGAAGGAAAGATTACAAGAAACAATTAAAGAAATCCATTCCTTGTCGATAATAACGATAGGGAGAATAACACAGTCCAGAGCCATTTCATGTGTTAAGGAATCGAAACATAATGGGATTTATAAAATCGACCGAAGGAGAGGATCTGGAATATGAAAATCAATAACGTCGGTATGACAGGTGTTAACCCTTATAATCTTCAAGCCAATAAAACGGGGAATATCAAGGAATCCAAGGTCAAATCCTCGGATAAAGTTGAAATTTCTTCAGCGGCAAAAGAAATGCAGCAATCGTCACCGATTCTTGCTGCAAGACAAGCAAGAGTGGATGAACTGAAAATCCAAGTTGAAAAAGGAAATTATAAATTGAATGCACAAGCAACGGCTAAGGGTCTCATCGATTTTTACCGGAAATGAATTTTTAATGAAAAAGCTTGAATGAAGAGGACGGAGCCATTTTCCGTCCTTCATTTATGAGTGAGGAGGCAGCAAAATGTCTGCACGGAACATCATCGGATCGCTTGAAAAATTGATCAAGCTTCATAAAAGCTTCAATCAATTGGCGATAAGAAAAACGGCCATTTTGAAAGCAAATGATACAGAGGCAATCACTGCCCTGCTAATTTCAGAACAAAAACATATTAAAGCGATCAGTCAGACGGATAAGGAAAGAGAAAGGGCAGTCGAGGAATTTCTTGCAGCCAATGGAACGGCGGGACAGCCTGCCTCCATCCATACCGTAACGGAATTGACAGGATCTAAAGAAACGGAAATCCTTGAAAGGCTAAAAGCGGAATTGATTGATGAAGTGACAACGCTGAAGGAGCGAAACAGTTTAAATCAGCAATTGATCTATCAGTCCCTTCAATTCATCAATGTCTCATTGGATATGCTGAGGCCGCAGCACCAGAACCTGAATTACGGGGATTCGGTTAAGAAAACGGCCAAAATCGGCATGGGAATGTTTGATTCCAAAGCTTAATAAGCAGAAAAAAGATGGAGGTGCGAGCAAATGATTTCAACCTTTATGGGTCTTGAGACTGCCAAACGCGGATTATCCACCTCTCAAGGGGCATTGTATACAACAGGAAATAACGTGGCCAATGCCAATACATTAGGATATTCAAGACAGCGGGTCAATCTGGTCCAGACGTCGGGCTTTCCTACTGTCGGTTTGAACAGCCCGCGCGTTGCCGGCCAAATCGGGACAGGGGTGGCAGCTGAAACGGTTCAGCGGATCCGGGACAGTTTCCTGGACGCACAATACAGGACACAAAGTAATAAAATCGGTTATTACGGGGCCATGAGCGAATCCTTGACGAAAATGGAAGGCGTCATGAACGAGCCGACCGACAGCGGATTAGCCGCTACGATGGAGAAGTTCTGGAACTCGCTGCAGGGGCTGACGGCGAATACGGAAAACTCCGGGGCGCGTGAGGTCGTTGCCTCGACGGGCGTCATGGTCGCGGATACCCTAAATTACTACTATAACTCGCTTACGAACGTTCAAACGGATATCGGCAATCAGATAAACGTCAAAGCGAACGAAATCAATACGCTCATCAGCAGTATTGACCAGCTAAACCAACAGATCAGCAAAGTGGAGCCTCATGGTTATATTCCCAATGACCTTTATGATAAACGTGATGTACTCGTAGACAATCTCTCACAGCTTGTCAGCATTAAAGTGAGCAATGTCATTCCGACGGATTACGGCAGAGCAAGCGATGTGGCCACAGGGCTATACAATATCGAATTGATGAAAGAAGACGGTTCGTCTTTTGTGCCGCCCATCAATCTAGTCAGTGTTAACCAAACCGGGATGGTGGGAACTTCGAAAGTTGAAGTTAGCCATGATAAAACGACAGGTATGGTGGATGGATTAAAGTTTGGTTCGAAAACATTGACGGATTACAATTTCTCGGGAGAACTATCCGGTCTGATCAAAAGCTTTGGCTATAAGAAGGCTGATGGCACGATCGCCGGCGCTTATCCTGATATGCTGAAAAAGCTCGATAATATGACGGCTGCTTTCGTGAATGAATTCAATGCCATCCATAAACAAGGCTATGCCCTGGGTGATGACAGCACTTCCACATTGAACTTCTTTAAACTCGAACCGGGTAAGAGTGCCGCCCAAAGCATCAAGGTGAATGGTGAAATCGTTAAGGATCCCACAAAAATTGCCGCAGGCGGTAAAAGTGGAGGGGCATCCGGTGATAATGAAAACGCCAAACTCCTGGCTGACCTTAAAAAGAAGGCGTTCAGTGAGTACTCGACTAAAGACCAAAACTCCGACGAATTGACGGGTAGCTTCGACACCTATTATTCCGGTATCATCGGAAAGCTTGGTGTGGATTCCCAAAGCGCCCAAAAGAACCTTTCCAACTCTGTCGTGCTTGCTGCCTCAGTCAATCAAAATAGGGAGTCAGTCAGTTCCGTATCCCTTGATGAAGAAATGACTGACATGATCAAATTCCAGCAGGCATACAACGCATCCGCAAGAATGATGACGATGATGGATGAAATGCTCGATAAAATCATAAACGGAATGGGTACAGTTGGCCGATGATAGGAGGAGACGAATATGCGGGTAACGCAATCGATGCTAACCAATAATATGCTGAGCAATTTAAGCAGCAGTTACGAAAAGATGTCCAGGCTGCAAGAGCAGGTTTCCTCTCAAAAGAAGTTCTCCAAGCCTTCCGATAACCCTGTTGCGGCCATGATGGGAATGGGGTACAGGACAAACCTCAATCAAATAGGGCAGTATCAAAGTAACATTGCCGAGGCGACCAATTGGATCGACAGCACGGATGATGCCATTACTGAAAGTGTTTCCGCCCTGCAGCGGATTCGTGAATTAACCGTTCAAGGCAGCAATGGCACGTATGAAGGGGAGCAACTTAAAACAATTACTGAAGAAATTAAACAATTAAAAGAACATCTCATAACTCTTGGCGACACACAGATTGGCGGGAAGTATATCTTTAACGGCCAGGATACGAATGTGAGACCGTCGTCCGTTAAAGATGGGAATGGAAATACCGTGTATGGCACAGGGGACATAAACCTTGAAGTTTTTTCGGGGATTTCCCTTAAAATCAATACGGACGGTTCCAAGATTTTTGGTGATGCACTAGCTGCCGGCGGAAGCATCGACCAGACAATTGAGGCACTCGAAAACGGCGGGGACGTGAGCGGCACACTGGAAGGACTTGACGCAACGATAAATACTTTCTTAGGCATGCAGGCACAGGTTGGCGCAAGGCAGAATCGGATTGAGCTGATGACGGACCGTCTCAAGCAGCAGGAGGTTTTTGCCACTGAAATCCTTTCGAAAAATGAGGATGTCGATATCGAAAAGGCGATCATGGATTTGACGACCCAGGAAAGTGTCCATAGTGCTGCTTTAAGCATCGGAGCAAAGATCATGCAGCCGAGTTTATTGGATTTTCTTCGCTAAGCTATTCTTAAATGGATAGCTTTTTTCTATAAGGAGTGTTGATGATGCAGATTCCGCAAATTAGATTGCAAACCACCCCAATGAAGATTGGAGTGAATATAGAACAGCCTGTACAGCAGATCGAACAGAAGGCTGCGGTCCAATCGATCAAACAGCCGCAAGCGATCCTCGAGATTCAAACGACCACGGGTAAGCTGACGATCGATCAGTCACAAGCAAGGGAAGACATGGATTTGAAAAGCCTCTCAGTAAGAGTCGATGAATTTGCGGAGCAGGGATATCAGGATTGGCTGGCGGGTATGGCAATACGTGCCCAGCAGGGAACTGAGCTGAGGCATATTGAAAAAGGCGGTAATCCACTCGCTGAACAGGCCAGGCAAAACAGCAAAGGACCTGAGAAGAGATTCAATCTCGGCTGGATTCCCTCTCCATTCAGCGTGAAGCTTGACTACCAGCCAGCGGAAGTGAAGATTGAAGCAACCGCACAAAAACCGATCATTGATGCTCAAATCAATAGGGTTAACCATACATACACACCAGGTAGTGTAAATGTCGAAATTATACAAAAAAATGCGCTGGATATAGATTTCATCAATTTAAATCCGGATGAGATAAGGTAGTGAAAACATAGATGATTCTACAAACAAAATTTCATGGCGAACTCGAATTGGCTGAGAAAGAGATTTATGTATTTGAAAGCGGGATACCAGGATTTTTAGAAGAAAAACAGTTTTGCCTGCTAGCTTTGGATGACACGCCATTTTTCGTCCTGCAATCGACAGAAACAAAAGAGCTTGCTTTCATTGTGACGAATCCATTTGAGGTGTTTCCTGATTACGAAGTGAAGCTTACGGATGAAGTATTATCTTCTTTACAAATAGAAACGGAACTGGAAGTCATTACTTTCGTCATCTTAACGATCCAAGACCCTTTCAATGAAACGACGGCGAATCTCCAGGCACCCATCATCATAAACGGCCCTAAAAAAGTCGGAAAGCAATTCATCATGAACGCTAGTGAATACCGTACAAAGCACAAACTGTTTGAACCTCCAGCGGAACAGGGGGGGAAATGATGCTCGTTTTGACCAGAAAACCAAATGAAGCAATCATGATTGGCGATGATATCGAAATTACGATCCTGTCCGTCGAGGGGGAACAGATCAAACTGGGGATCAATGCCCCTAAAAACGTCGATATCCATAGGAAGGAAATCTACCTGTCCATTCAGCAGGAAAATAGAAAAGCCTCTAAAACAGAAACTATTTTTCTGGAAGGTATAAATGAGTATTTCAAGAAAAAATCGTAAAATCCGCTAAATATGTTTCCATGCAGGTCGATATTAAGTATACAACGATGGGCAGTGAAATAGGCGGCCGACTTAGTCACTGCCCATCGTAAACAACCACATGGACGTGGGGACTTAAGACTCAAGGAGGAAACAAAAATGATTATCAATCACAATATCTCAGCTCTAAACACGCACCGTCAATTATCAAGTGCAACGAATGCACAATCAAAATCAATGGAGAAACTAGCATCGGGCATGCGCATCAACCGTGCAGGCGATGACGCAGCCGGTCTAGCAATCTCTGAAAAAATGCGTGGACAAATCCGCGGATTGGACCAAGCTTCCCGTAACTCACAGGATGCCATCTCATTGATCCAAACTGCTGAAGGTGCATTAAACGAAACGACTGACATTCTTCAACGTATGCGTGAACTTGCTACACAAGCATCAACGGATACTAATACAACTAGTGACCGTGGAGAAATACAAAAGGAAATGGATTCATTAACATCTGAAATCAACCGTATCGGTAATACTACTGAATTCAATACTCAGAAACTATTGAATGGTTCTAAGGATTCTGATACAAAACTTTCTACTGCTAGCTTGACTGGTTCAGGGGCGGCAGGTGCTGTTACAACTGGCGGTACATTAAGTCTTAAAATCGATGGGAAAGATGTGGATGTTACAATCGGAGATGGTGATGCAGCTGCTGATATAGTGACTGCTATTAATACTGCAGCAAATACTGCACTTGGAACAACTGGTGAAGAGTATGCGTCCCTTGATGGTGATGGTGCTTTAAAGCTTGATACCTTAACTGCTGGCGCTAAAGGTTCCGTTGAAATAGTTGGTGCATCTGCTGGTACTGCTTTAGCTGATTTAAAAATAAGTAGTTCTTCTTCTACGGGTACTGATGCTGGCGCAGGTCTTCAATTCCAAATCGGTGCAAATGAAAACCAAAGTCTGACACTTGAAATCGGTGACATGCGTGCTAGTAATCTAGGATTAACTGGTATTGGTGATGGATTCACTGCAACTACAAATGTAAGCAATGGTACAGATTCTAAAGGCGTTGAATCCGGTCTGGATGTTTCTAATGCTAAAAATGCATCTGCAGCAATCACAGTTATTCAATCTGCAATTGACACTGTATCAGCTGAACGTTCTAAACTAGGTGCTAACCAAAACCGATTAGAGCATACGATCAACAACTTAGGAACTTCTTCTGAAAACCTGACTGCTGCTGAATCACGTGTTCGTGATACAGATATGGCTAAGACTATGATGGAGCAAACTAAAAACTCTATCTTGGCGCAAGCATCTCAAGCAATGCTAGCTCAAGCAAATTCCGCACCTCAAGGAGTTTTACAACTTCTGAGGTAAATTTGAAGGGCGTTTTATCCAGTAATGGATAAAATTATGACTGGGTGAATTGCTGGAACTTCCTAAAGCTGCATCAACCACAACGTAACTGGAAACGGTAAGCGTGATGGTCTGAAAATGATGGAGATGACATAATGGATAATCAGCAGCCAAGCTCCTTTGAGGAAACTCTGGAGAAGGTTCAACGACTAGGATATACAGTCTAAGGTGAAAGCTATGGCAATGAAATCCGTAGGGTGGCAAAAGCCATTCGAAGTGCCCAGCCCCTTATAAGATAAGGGTGAAGATATAGTCTGTTCTATGATCGAAAGACATAGTCGCAAAGCAAGCGAACCAACAACCACAAGGAGTTTTACAACTTCTTCGTTAATTTTAGATTACCTGAAAGAGACTCTAGTTTTACTAGAGTCTCTTTTTTTATCGAAAAATATAAAGGATCGGTTAGATTAACATTATTTAGCTCCAAAATACTATCACGTTTTGGCGTTAGTTTAGTTTTTTTATTTCTTGCCATTTATAAGTAACGGACCAATAACTTCTTTTTAGCATCTTTGCAATTTCATTTGTTGTATAACCATTTTCTTTAAGTTGTCTTAGTAATTTAATTTCATCTGGAGAATAGGGTTTAGAGCGATCTGAACTGCTGGTAAGAATCGTGTAATCAGGATACTTAGATTTCCACCTGAGTATTTCTTTTTGATTTCGGAATTCCCAAGAGGTTTTATATAACATGGAAGAACAAGTTTTTGCTACAGGTTCGATTAGTTCGAGGAAACGAAAAGTTTCTTTAACAGAAGTAGTTTTTAGAATATATCCATATCCATCTTTACGAGAGCTCAGCTTTAAGGATAAATGATATGTGGTAAATATATGTTCCTTTAGTTTCTCTAATTCGTCTTTAGGATAACATTGAAGGTAAAGGTAAATATGCGGTGTGAGGTAAATAATTTTTTTATTATGATTTACCCTGTATGAGATGCTTAAAGAGCCATCATCCATGTATAGAATAGTTAGGAAATGTGGTAAAATGCAATGTTTCAATAATGTGAAGGGGAGATGTTTAGTTCCATCATCACTGTAAAAGTGTAGGAATAAATTGGTGAATAATTCTAAAGAAGCGGAACGGACACATTGGCTTGCCGGAGTGATATATAATAATCCATCAAAAAAGGAAATTTTCCATTTTCGATAATCTCCCTGAGATGTGCCGTAGTGCTCCCGGTAGCTGTTGTTCTTTCTCCTGCTATTTTTATAAATTTTCGTGATTTCACCGTCACTTATAATGCTGGCATATAATATATTTTTCTGGATTTCAGTAAGATTAATTATGAAAACCTCCTTATATAAGAGTGTAAGCTCATCTTCTTAATCCCATTTTATAATGTTATCCCCTCCGATAGCGAATGTTTGTTCTCTATTTAATAATAAATCCTTTGTATGTACACTGTAAAGTTCCATTTCGGAACCGATATAAAAAGTAAAGATATCATATTGGGGGCTATTTAGATGCTGGAGAGTTTGTCCACAAATATCCTTTCCTCACAACTTAGAACAGCAATCTCGGAAGGAATCAGTTCATTTTATCAGCGGGAAATGAATACGCTAGCCTATTCGGAGCAAAGTGGGGAATCTACTTATGTGCCTTCAAAAGAAAAGATGCAGGAAGTGGTGGATAGTTTAAACACCTTCCTTAATCCAACACATACGGCGGTTCGTTTTGAATATCATGAGAAGCTGAATGAGTACTATGTCAAGGTAGTGGATGATGTAACGGATGAGACGATCAGGGAAATTCCCCCGAAGAAGTTATTGGACTTCTATGCGGCAATGACGGAGTTTGTCGGCATAATGGTGGATGAAAAAATATAAGCGGGTGATCAATTTTGGTACGAATCAGTGGTTTAGCAAGCGGGATGGACATTGATGAATTAGTTAAGAGCATGATGCAGGCAGAACGGGTGCCATTGGATAAACTGACACAGAAAAAGCAGTATTCCGAGTGGCAGCGGGATGATTACCGTTCGATAAATACAGCTTTATCAGAATTGGATACGCTCATTCGTGATGGAATTGGGAAGCAGTCTTCCTTCATTAAAAAGAAGGTGACGTTATCGAATCCAGATGCTGTATCAGTGAGAAATGTGAATTCGACCAGTGATTTTTCCGGGAATATAAAAGTGAATGGACTTGCCAAGGCAGCAACCATGACAAGTACAGAAAAATCAGCTGTTACCGACCCCAAAAAGAAACTATCGGAATTGGGAATCACGACTCCTCAAGATATTACGATACTGTCCATCAATAAGGATGGCGGTTTTGATACGGAAGTAAAAGATGGCGCAACAGTGGAAAAACCGTATACTCTTACCCTTGATGCGGACGATACGTTAGAAAGTGTCATAAATAAAATTAATGCAAACTCGGGAGTGACTCTATTTTTCGATGAAACGTCCCAGAAGTTTTCCATCACTGCTAAAAATACAGGTGATATAAAAGATCGGCCTGAAATTGAGTTAGGGAGTACCGGAGATTTCTTCAATGTGCTAAAAATGAGCAGTAACAATGAAGGAACTGGCGGCACAATAGGGGAAAATGCATCGATTACTTATAATGGCCTGGACATTTCCCGGCCTTCGAATACGTTTCAGATTAATGGAGCGGAAATAACGGTAAAGCAAAAAACGACGGATACAGTCACATTCTCATCAACAGCTGATGTGGATGCCATCCTGGACACGATCACTCAGTTTGTGAATACATACAATGATGTCATTAAAAAGGTTCAAGATAAAACGGGTGAAGCTAAATATCGCTCCTTTACCCCGCTTACCTCTGAGCAAAAGAAGGCAATGACCGAGGATGAAGTGAAGCTGTGGGAAGAAAAAGCGAAGAGCGGAACGTTAAAAAGCGATTCGACGTTAAAAAGCCTCCTGATCACAATGAGGTCATCCCTATACACCTCGGTGGATGGGATCACAGGAAAAAACAATCTCAGCAGTTTGGGGATCACCACCACCAAAAATTATTTGGAGGGCGGTAAATTAACGATTGATGAGGACAAGCTCCGGGCAGCCATTAGTGAGGATCCGAATGCGATTTATGATATGTTCATGGCCAATGGGCCAGAAAAGAGCGACAAAGGTCTCGCGCGCCGGTTAAGGGATGATATAGAATCATCAATGAAGGCGATTACTGAAAAGGCCGGAAAGGCCGGATTTGTTAATAACAATTTTACAATCGGAAAATTGGTTGATGGGCTGGATAAGAAGATTTCAACATTTGAGGCAAAGCTAACGAAATTGGAATCGCGCTATTACAACCAGTTCACGGCGATGGAAAAAGCGATTCAAAAGGCAAACAGCCAAAGTGCATCGTTAGCTTCTTATTTTAGTTAAGGTAAGTCGGAAAGGAAGTTAAATATGGCAATAAATAATCCTTATCAATCGTATCAGCAAAATTCAGTCAACACAGCATCCCCGGGAGAGCTTACATTACTGCTTTATAATGGCTGTTTGAAGTTCATCATGCTTGGGAAGAAGGCCATTGAAGCAGGAAATATCGAAGCGAAGAATACGAACATCATCAAGGCGCAAAATATCATCCGCGAATTGATGGTGACGCTGAATATGGATGCGGATGTATCCAAAGATATGATGAGTCTATATGATTTCATGAACCGGCGTCTGATAGAAGCGAATATGAAAAATGATGTTTCTGCCTTGGAAGAAGTGGAGGGCCTTGTTACTGAGTTCCGGAATACTTGGAAGGAAGTAATTCAAATCAATCGGAAAAAACAATTTACCCAAAGCGGTCAAGTGTAATGGTGATTAGGACCTTTCATGATTTGACTGTTGAATTACTTGCCGTTCTGGAAAATCACACGATTACAGAGCGTGATGATAAAATAGAAAGGATCACAAAGCTGATCGATCAGCGAGATGGACTTCTTTCTCGAATCAAACCGCCTTTTACTGCAGAAGAGCAGCAGCTGGGACGTGCAGCACTGTTGCTCAACCAAAAGGTCGATCACTTGCTGAAGCTCCAAAAGCAGGAGATAAAGCGGGATATCCAGGAAATAAACAAGAAGAAACGATCATCCAATAAATACACGAACCCGTATGAAAGTCTATCAGTGGATGGTGTGTTCTATGATAAAAGAAATTGATTACACGACCGTTTGGATTCCAAAAGGTTTTCATGTTAATTATTTTTAAATTTTCTGTAAATAAAATAGGCTTAATTTTTTCTTTATAGCATAGCATTTGATATAATGAAGCTAGGGCAGACATCAACCCCTTTCCAAACCTTCCGACAATTGTTTCATTATTTCGACATATTTCATGATGTGTTTCTAAAAGGAACCGGAGGGGTATTGTAGAATCTAACTGTATAGTCTTAATTTAAGGAGGACTCACTTTATGAATTACAACGTACGCGGTGAAAACATTGAGGTAACTCCAGCAATTCGAGAATACGTCGAAAAGAAAATTGGCAAGTTAGAACGATATTTTAACAATACACCAGATGCAAATGTGTTAGTGAATTTAAAAGTGAACAATAATACATCAAAGGTCGAAGTGACGATTCCCATGCAGAATTTGGTTCTTCGTGCTGAAGAGGAAAATGCGGATATGTATGCTGCCATTGACTTGATCAATGATAAGCTTGAACGCCAAATTCGTAAACATAAAACGAAGGTCAATCGTAAGTTCCGGAACAATCTATCAGCTGCACCAGATGCATTCGCCTTCAATATGGAAGTTGACGAAGTGGTGGATGAATTCGAAGACGATAATGATATTGAAGTGGTCCGCAATAAGCGCTTTGATTTAAAGCCGATGGACAGTGAAGAAGCGATTTTACAAATGAATATGCTTGGTCACAGTTTCTTCGTTTACACGAATGCGGATACTAATACAACGAACGTAGTGTACCGCCGAAAAGATGGACGCTATGGATTGATTGAACCTAGTTAATTATTATTCTAAGATCAAAAGCACAGCCCAGCCTTTGGGTTGTGCTTTTTTAATGCCTGTTGATAGAATTCGTTTGAAAAGGAAAAGAATGATTGCTTCTTTTGTTCTCTATAAAATACAAATCAACGAAAAATCCTTTTGAAGAACAATTATTGTTCTTTATTAAGATAAATAGTCAGTTTTACCTATTTAATAACCCCCTTCTTTTGCACTATACTCAAATTGTAAGTTCTTTAAAAAGAACGGCTGATTTTTTATAAAAAACAATTTGATCAAGGTGCAGAGGGGTTGGATTACTTGTATCGAAAGAATTGCCATACTTGCCATAGGGCTTCTTTTAGCAGTGCGGAATATGGAAAGTGGCTTTGCCCGACCTGCGGTGAGGATTTAACTGCGCAAAAAGCCTTGGATGCACTTACAATGGAGAGAATCAATACAAAGCAACGATATATTAAGAAGAGCAATATTCACTATTATACAAAAAAACGAAAATGAATTAGTCTATGATAAATTACCTGCACTATGAATTTTCTTAATTTTGTAATAATTTGTCGGATAAAAGTTTTTGCATTTAGGTAGATTACCGACATAAAATAGCAATATATGGAGTGGGTATCCGTTATAATATGATTATAAGTAATGTATTTGGTAATAAATACCACGACAAAGGCAAACTTATTGAAAGATGAGGGCGCAAAGGCACAGGTCTAAGGTCCTCGAGACTAGGATGGCTGGTCTGCCTGAAATACAAGGAGTATTTTAGGAGGTAAAAGAGGTGGCTAATGTGGAAATGGATCATGAATGGGTGAAATTGATTTCAGAAGCAAGGAGCTTGGGTTTCAAAAAGGAGGAAATCAGTGCTTTTTTGAAACGGGAAAGCCTTGAAGTAACATTAGAGGAGAACAATGGAAAATAGCTTACGAAAAAGTTCGAGAACATCCCTATAAACAGTAATTCGATTCATTAGCTGTTTATAGGGTTTATTCTTCCTTGAGATTCTACAAGTCTAGCTTATTCAAACTGTATTCTTCAGGATTATGTAGGTAAACTAGTGTACTACCACTCTACTCTTCTTTATCTTTTCTCCATTTATTAAACTCGATGAATTCCCTGAATTGTTGTTTTGAGACACCCGAATTCATGGCTTCCTCAACGATTTTCATCCAGTCAGTGTCTAAGGTTTCCTTATTTGGTGCATCATAAAGCAGGGCATCAACAGGAATGTTTAGTACGGCGGAGATTTTTTCAAGAAATTGAATAGAAGGATTCGTTTGTAAGTTCCGCTCGAGCGAACTTAAATAAGACTTTGCCACACCCGCTTTATCGGCAAGTTCAGTCATCGACATTTTCTTTTCTTCTCGCAGTTTTTTTACACGTTCACCAATCATCAATACCACCTCGAAACATGTTCTATTTATCTTCCGCTAATAAGTGTCAGTAGCCAATCTTATCATTCAAAACAAGACGACTGTAAGGTTGGATTACCTTGACATGCTATCGCTAGAGAGGACACACAGCATCTAGTGATGGAAGGTTATGGATAATTCACATTTACATATGGAATAGTGGGGAGTTAGCAACATATTTTTTATACTTCCTTCTATTTTAACAGTTTTACTCCTCATTTATCCATTGTTTTTCGCAAGAATTGAATTCAGGTCTATACCAGGGAAGTGACATGAAGTTGTACCTCTATGATAGAAGTGGTAAAATTAAGCGTGCATTAGTAATAATAGAAGTGTGTTTCTTCTTACTTATATGAATTTTGTCATTGAACGATCATTACCATAATAGAGGAGCGTTATTGAATGCTTAATATATTAAATAAAGTTTTTGATCCGAATAAGCGAGAAATCAAACGTTTAGAAAAAATCGCCGATCAGGTCGAAGCGCTGGCTGATGAGACGGCGGGGTTATCGGATGAACAGTTGCGTGCCAAAACGGGTGAATTTAAAGAGCGTTATCAAAATGGGGAAACCGTTGATGATTTGCTTGTTGAGGCTTTTGCGGTTGCACGTGAAGGGGCAAAGCGTGCTCTGGGCTTATATCCTTATCGTGTTCAAATCATGGGTGGGGCATCACTTCATGATGGAAATATCTCCGAGATGAAAACAGGGGAAGGTAAAACCTTAACATCCACCATGCCGGTTTATTTAAACGCGCTTACCGGTAAAGGTGTACATGTCGTTACTGTCAATGAATACTTGGCACACCGTGATGCCACCGAGATGGGTGTATTGTATGATTTCCTTGGTTTGACCGTCGGGTTGAATTTGAACAGTCATTCTAAAGAAGAAAAACAGGCGGCGTACAATGCTGACATTACGTACAGTACGAATAATGAGTTAGGTTTTGATTATCTTCGTGACAATATGGTGTTATATAAAGAACAAATGGTACAGCGCCCGCTGCACTTCGCTGTCATTGATGAGGTCGATTCGATTTTGATCGATGAGGCAAGAACGCCATTGATCATTTCCGGCTCTGCACAAAAATCGGCTCAGCTGTATATCCAGGCCAATGCGTTTGTAAAAACCTTGAAAAAAGAAACCGACTACACATATGATGAAAAGACAAAAGGTGTTCAGCTGACGGAAGATGGGATGAATCGAGCTGAAAAAGCGTTTAATATCGATAATTTATTCGATATTAATCACGTTACTTTGAATCATCATATCAATCAGGCGTTAAAGGCACATGTTTCCATGCATTTGGATGTGGATTATGTTGTCCAGGAAGGCGAGATAGTCATCGTTGACCAATTCACTGGCCGTTTGATGAAAGGCCGCCGTTACAGTGAAGGTCTCCACCAGGCGATCGAAGCGAAAGAAGGACTTGAGATTCAAAATGAAAGCATGACTCTTGCGACGATTACATTCCAGAACTATTTCAGGATGTATGAAAAGCTTTCAGGTATGACCGGAACAGCCAAAACGGAAGAAGAAGAATTCCGCAATATTTATAATATGAATGTAATTGCGATCCCGACAAACAGGAATATCATCAGGGACGACAGGGCAGATCTTATATACGCGACAACTGATGGCAAATTCAAGGCTGTTGTGGAAGACATCGCCGAACGCTATACAAAGGGTCAGCCTGTGCTTGTCGGTACGGTTGCCATCGAAACATCTGAAGTCATATCTGCCTATTTATCCAAAAAAGGAATCCCTCACGATGTTTTGAATGCCAAGAACCATGAGCGTGAAGCGGAAATCATTGCGAATGCAGGTAATCAAGGCTCAGTTACGATCGCTACGAACATGGCAGGGCGCGGTACGGATATCAAGCTTGGAGAAGGTGTCAAGGAGCTTGGGGGCCTTGCTGTAATCGGTACGGAACGTCATGAAAGCAGGCGTATAGATAACCAGCTGCGTGGTCGGTCCGGCCGTCAGGGAGATCCAGGGGTCACTCAATTCTATTTATCAATGGAAGATGAATTGATGCGCCGCTTCGGTTCGGATAACATGAAAAACATGATGGCGCGCCTTGGTATGGATGATTCCCAGCCAATTCAAAGCAAAATGGTGACAAGGGCCGTTGAATCCGCACAGAAACGGGTCGAAGGCAATAACTTCGATTCACGTAAGCAATTACTGCAGTATGATGATGTTCTCCGTCAACAACGGGAAATTATCTATAAACAGCGTTTCGATGTCATGGAAAGTGACAACTTACGTGAAATCGTCGAAACGATGATCACGGCATCCATCCAGCGAAATGTTGTCGCGTTTGCACCAATGGGTGATGAGGAAGGCTGGAATTTACAAGGCCTTGTCGATTACCTGAATGGTAACCTATTCAATGAAGGTTCAATCACTGTAGCTGATTTGGAAGGGAAAAATGAATCGGAATTGGTTGAGTTCATTTTAGCAAAAGTGAAAGAAAGCTATGACCAAAAAGAAGAAGAGCTATCTGAAGAACAAATGCGTGAATTCGAAAAAGTAATCGTTCTTCGTGCCGTCGATAGCAAGTGGATGGACCATATTGATGCGATGGAGCAATTGCGCCAAGGGATCCACCTTCGTGCTTATGGCCAGATTGATCCGCTTCGTGAATATCAATCAGAAGGTTTCGCAATGTTTGAAGCGATGATTGCTTCAATGGAAGATGAAGTCGCAAAATACATCATGAAGGCCGAAATCCGAAACAATTTGGAACGTAAGGAAGTCATAAAAGGACAAGCGGTCAATCCGAAAGAAGAAGACGGGGGAAAAGTGAAAAAAGCCCCTGCCCGTAAAAAGGAAGACGTTGGCCGAAACGCGTTATGCCCATGCGGCAGCGGTAAAAAATATAAGAATTGCCATGGCAATTTAGGTTAAAGTTAGGTGTATAATGATTATGGGACGGTTAAGTGTAAGGCTTGCCGCCTCTTTTCATGTTTTGTTTGCATAAAGGTATACATTTGCATATAGTTTGGAGAGGTTTTATTTGTAATGAAGGGAATCCCTCTTCAGGGATTTTTTTTAACATACTTAATGAGGTGAAGAGAAATGGAATTAGCAGAAATTAGAAATGAACTTGAACGGACAGCGCAACGATTAACGGACTTTAGGGGGTCTCTTTGACTTAGATGAAAAAGAGGCACGAATCGCACAGCTAGAAAATGAGATGACACATCCCGATTTTTGGAATGATCAGCAAAAGGCACAAACTGTCATCAATGAAACGAATGGTTTAAAAGAACAAGTCAATCAATTATCCGACCTGAATGAATCATATGAAAATCTGGATTTGACATATGAATTAGTGAAAGAGGAGAACGATCAAGAACTTTTAGCGGAGCTGGAAGAAGAGATCACGGTTCTTGCACAAAAGATGAACGACTTTGAACTTCAACTTTTACTAAGTGAAGAATATGACTCGAAAAATGCCATTCTTGAACTGCATCCTGGTGCAGGCGGAACGGAGTCCCAGGATTGGGGTTCCATGCTGCTGCGCATGTATACAAGATGGGGTGAAAAAAGAGGCTTTAAAGTGGAAACCCTTGATTACCTTCCAGGTGATGAAGCTGGTATCAAGAGTGTCACTTTAATTTTCAAAGGCCATAACGCCTATGGTTATTTGAAAGCGGAAAAAGGGGTACACCGTCTTGTTCGTATTTCTCCTTTCGATTCCTCAGGACGACGCCATACTTCATTCGTTTCATGTGAAGTCATGCCGGAATTCGATGAAACGATCAATATAGAAATACGTACGGAAGATTTGAAAGTCGATACGTACCGGGCAAGTGGTGCAGGTGGTCAGCATATCAATACAACGGACTCGGCAGTCCGGATCACCCATATACCTACGAACACCGTGGTAACGTGCCAAAACGAGAGATCTCAAATCAAAAACAAGGCCCAAGCAATGAATATGCTGAAAGCCAAATTGTATCAACGTGAAATTGAACAGCAACAAGCGGATTTGGATGAAATCCGTGGTGAGCAAAAGGAAATTGGCTGGGGAAGCCAAATTCGTTCTTATGTTTTCCACCCGTATTCCATGGTTAAAGATCACCGTACCAGTGCGGAGACCGGAAACTTGGGAGCTGTCATGGATGGCGATATCGATATGTTCATTGATGCGTACTTGCGTTCAAAATTATAAGATCAGCCAGTCGGACCGGTTTCCACGGTCCGACTTTTTTTATTTTTTCCTTTTTAACGAATCTTCTGGCTGACATTTACAGGATTGAAAAGGGATGCTCTACCTCGTTCGGCCAATACTAGATAATAATGATGGTTCGAGGAGACTTATGCAAAATGAAGAAAAGATACCGGGAGCAGAAGCACCCTTTAATTCAAAAGTTAACGGAGTATGGATTGGTGATTGTCGGTTCATCCATAATTGCCATTGGTTTTAATGTATTCTTACTGCCTAACCAGGTCGCATCTGGCGGGGTCAGTGGAATTAGCACGATTCTCGGTTCAACTCTCGGTTGGGAGCCAGCCTACGTTCTTTGGGGTTTTAATATCCCTTTGTTCATTGCGGGGCTTATTATCCTTGGAAGACATTTCGGAGCCAAAAGCTTGATTGGAACCTTGTTTCTGCCTTTAGTGGTATTTCTGACAAAGGATTGGGATGCATGGACGAATGATGCATTGCTTGGTTCGATTTGCGGAGGGATGATGGTCGGACTTGGGCTGGGGATCGTCTTTCGAGGGAAGGGTTCCACAGGCGGGACCGATTTGGCGGCACAGATTTTCCATAAGTATACCCATCTGTCATTAGGAACCTGTGTGGCAGTCATTGATGGAATCATCGTTTTAAGTGCTGCCATCGTTTTTGATATTGAAAAAGGGCTTTATGCATTGATTGGATTGTATGTGACAAGCAAGACGATAGACCTCGTCCAGGTTGGATTGAACCGTTCGAAGATGTCATTAATCATCACGAATAAAGAAATGGAAGTAAGGGATGCTATCATACATGAGCTGGACCGGGGTGTAACAGGCATATCCGGGTATGGCGGCTATACAGATGTTACTCGTCCAATTTTGATGTGCGTAATAGACCAGTCAGAATTCACCAAATTGAAACAATTGGTGAAACTCGTTGACCCTAAAGCGTTTGTAATTGTAATGGACGCATCGGAGGTACTTGGGGAGGGTTTTAAACTGGATTGAAATTGGTATAATGTTCTTGTGCTGGTATAAATCAGAGGGGGTAAATTCAATGAAAATGAAGTGGTTAGCCTTAATTTTGGGTACTTCTTTGGCCTTGGCTGCATGCGGTGGGAACGATGATGCTGCAGATAAAGAGCCTGCAAGTGAAAATAATGAAACGACTACGGCAGATGCCGGTGATGCCGCAAAAATTTATGAAAACAAATGTTCAAGTTGTCATGCAGTGAATCTTGAAGGCGGCGTAGGACCGAATTTAACGAAGGTCGGTTCTAAGCTATCAAAAGCAGACATCGAAAAAGTCATTGCGAATGGTCAAGGCGGAATGCCAAAAGGTATAATCCAGGGCAAGGAAGCGAGCATGGTCGCTGAATGGCTTGCTGAACATAAATAATGATTAATGAAACGTCCTGCTTAGCAGGACGTTTCATTTAGCCTCCTTTAATAAACCTCGTGACAACTCACATTTAACCCCCTTTTCAAGCAATCAAATCCTGGAATTATTACATAGATGTTGATATATGTCTAACTGAAATGAAACTGTAATATTTTTTATGCTTAATTTGACAAAATATGATGTTATAATGTTTCTGTGCTCAAGTAAGAGAGTTTCCTGTCAGATTTCAGTGAAAATTGTCGAAAAAGCTGTAGGTACATAGTGATAATCCAAGCAAATTAGGTGGTTTTAGAATGATAGAAATGATAGATGTGAAAAAGACATATCCAAATGGCGTAATTGCCATTAATGGAATCAATGTGAAAATAAAGGCAGGCGAGTTCGTTTATGTAGTGGGTCCGAGCGGTGCCGGAAAATCGACCTTCATCAAAATGATGTATAGGGAAGAAAAGCCTACAAGCGGTAATATCTTGGTCAATGGCCTTAGCCTGCCAAGTATCCGCAATTCGAAAGTTCCTCTATTCCGCCGTAATATCGGTATGGTATTCCAAGATTTTAAACTCCTTCAAACATTCACTGTATATGAAAATGTTGCTTTTGCCATGGAAGTTATTGAAAAGGAACCAGAAGAAATCAAAAAGAGAGTCATGGAAGTCCTTGATCTGGTTGGCATTAAGCATAAAGCAAGAATGCTGCCTTCCGAGTTATCTGGTGGGGAACAGCAAAGGGTTGCAATAGCACGTTCGATCGTCAATGATCCCAAGGTAGTCATAGCCGACGAGCCTACAGGTAATCTTGATCCCGAAACATCATGGGAAATCATGAACATATTTGAAGAAATTAATAAACGCGGAACTACACTTGTCATGGCCACTCATAATAGGGACATCGTCAACAATATTAAACGACGTGTCATTGCCATTGAAAGTGGAAAAATAGTTCGCGATGAACATCGAGGTGATTACGGATATGAAATTTAGAACATTGCTCCGTCACTTCCGTGAAAGTTTTAAAAATATTGGCCGTAATGGATGGATGACGTTTGCTTCAGTCAGTGCAGTAACGGTCACTCTAACTTTGGTTGGCGTCTTTTTAGTGCTCATGATGAATTTAAATCATATCGCGGGAAATGTGGAGAAAGATGTCGAAGTTCGTGCACATATTGATAATGCGGCGAATGATGACGATATAAAAGCTATAGGTAAGCAAATTACGGAGATAAACGGCATTGAATCAGTGATTTTCTCTCCAAAAGATGAAGAGCTTACTAATTTAATAGATGATTTAGGAGATAATGGTGAGGCTTTTAAACCATTTGAACAGGATAACCCATTAAGGGACGTTTATGTTATCAAAACGAAATCTCCGCAAGATGTCATCAAGGTGGCAAAAAAAATCGAAGGTTTTGAGTATATCCAAAGTGTTAAATATGGACAAGGCTACGTCGAGAAACTATTCAGCTTTGTTAATATTGCTAGAAACATAGGGATCGTCCTTATTGTAGGTTTACTATTTACTGCAATGTTCCTGATTTCGAATACGATTAAAATTACCATTGTAGCCAGAAGGAAAGAAATTGAGATCATGAGATTGGTAGGAGCAACGAATACGTTCATCCGTTGGCCATTCTTCTTGGAAGGACTGTGGTTGGGAGTCCTCGGTTCCATAATTCCGATAGGTCTGATTGCAGTACTCTACTACAATCTTTATAAATATGCAGCACCGCAGATTACGTTCAAATTCATCGATTTCCTGCCTGCAAATCCGTTTATTTATCAAGTTTCGGCCATCCTCATCGTAATTGGAGCCGTTATCGGTATATGGGGCAGCTTGATGTCCGTCAGGAAGTTCTTGAAAGTATAAAAGTGTATCTTTGCTCGAAAGCCATAAGAACACAGACATAAATAGAGAGACGTTACAAGCACGGATGTAACGGGTTGAAAGGGGAAATGAAACGTGAAAAAAAATATCATTGCCATGAATGCCTCCATCATGATCGGGTTGGGAAGCATTCTAGCGGCACCTTCGGTTTATGCTGAGTCGATTTCGGACTTAGAAAAACAGAAAGAATCCATTCAGGAAAAACGTTCGGGTGTTGAATCGAATATTTCCGAAACTGAAAAGAAAATCGATAACCTGCAGGATAAGCAAATGACAGCAGAAGACCAAATCGCTGCCATTGAAGCGAAAATTGCAGAGTCCGCAAAGAAAATCGATGCTAAAAATGCTGAAATTACACAAACGAAAAAAGAAATCGAGGCATTGAAAGAAGAGATTAAAGTATTAAAAGAGCGGATCGCCAAACGTAATGAAGTATTGAAGGAAAGGGCACTTTCTTTCCAGGAGACTGGCGGGGACGTGAACTACCTTGAAGTATTATTCGGATCATCCAGTTTTGGGGATTTAGTTGACCGTGTCGGAGCTGTAGCAACAATCGCTGAAGCGGACCGCGATATTTTAAAGCAGCATGAGCTTGATAAAAAGGATCTGGAAGAAAAGCAAAATGCCGTTGAAACGAAGCTTGCCAGTTTAGAAGTGGCAAAAGCTGAACTATTGGAGATTCAAAAGCAACAAAAACAGCAGAAGCAAGAAAAGGATGCTTTAGTTAAGAAATTAAAGCAACAAACTGAAAAGCATGAACATGAGAAGATGGGTCTAGAGGAAGAAAAAGCGAATCTTGCTGCTCAAGAAAAAGCCATCAAATCTGCCATCAGCTTAGAGCATCAACGTCTAGCCGAATTGGAAGCAGCTCGTAAAAAAGCGGCAGCTGAAGCGAAAAAACGTGCAGAGCAAGAAGCGGCACAAGCGGCTGCACAAGCAGCATCACAAGCATCGGAATCAAAAAAACAATCCACTTCTTCAGGATATAGTGCAAAAAGCAACAGTTCATCAGCGCCATCAACTTCACAACCTTCGTCTAATGTAAGTTCAGCGCCAGCTGTATCATCTGGTACTTTCACTAGACCAAGTGCAGGATATGTATCTTCAACAATGGGTGAACGTTGGAATAAACAGCATGCCGGCATCGATATCGCTGCTAGCGGAACGGTTCCAGTTGTAGCGGCAGCCGACGGAGTCGTAAGCCGTTCTTACTTCTCAAGTTCATACGGTAACGTCGTCTTCGTTACCCATTCAATCGGCGGTCAGCAATGGACTACTGTGTATGCACACTTAAGTTCTAGACAAGTAGGCGAAGGTGCTGTAGTTGCCAAAGGTCAACAAGTTGGCATCATGGGTAACACAGGACATTCCTTCGGTCAGCATTTACACTTTGAGTTACATAAAGGTCCATGGAATTATAGCAAGTCAAATGCTGTTAATCCATTAAACTATATACCTAATTAATACCCAATATATGAACGAAAAAACAGATCAGGATAAATTCCTTGTCTGTTTTTTTTTTGTAGTGTCACCATTTTCTATAAGCATATTCTTTCCATTCCCATCATATAGTGAAATACATATCAGGTCAGAAATGGGGATAAATATGGTCAAAAAATGGGTACTTCCTCTAGCAATCATCATGTCACTAGCCATTGGAGCAGTGGGGGGCATATATTGGACAAGCCTTCCTGCCAAGAATGAAGCAAAGGATGAAAGTCAAGAAATAACGAAGGATAAGGAATGGGCAAAAGTGGAACAAGCTTACGGCTTGATCGTAAGTCAGTATGTAGAACAGGTGGACGGCTCCAACCTGGTGGAGGGTGCCATCCAAGGTATGCTGTCAGCGCTGAAAGATCCATATTCCGTATATATGGACAAGGAGACCGCCAAGCAATTCAATGAAACCCTGGACTCCTCTTTTGAAGGGATCGGGACTGAAATCGGAATGGAAGATGGTAAGGTCATAATTGTTTCTCCTTACAAAGACTCTCCTGCTGAAAAAGCTGGATTAAAGCCGAAAGATCAAATCCTTAAGGTGAATGGTGAAAGTGTAGAAGGTTTGGATCTGTATGAAACACGCCTGAAAATCCGTGGCAAAAAAGGATCTCCCGTCAAAATGGAAATAAAGCGGGCAGGGGTGGATAATCCACTTGAATTCAATATGGTGCGTGCCGAAATTCCGTTGGATACCGTATTTTCATCAATTAAAGAAGTTGCAGGAGAACAAATCGGTTATATCGAGTTGACCACTTTCTCGGAAAATACTGCATCTGATTTCAAAAAGCAGATGAAAGAGCTCGAAAAGAAGGGAATCAAGGGCTTGGTCATAGATGTACGCGGCAACCCAGGTGGCCTTCTTTCTAGTGTGGAAACGATTCTTGGCGAGTTTATCACAAAAGACAAGCCATATTTGCAAATTGCAGAAAGAACGGGCGAAACGCAATCGTTTTTTACAAGCCTTAAGAAAGCGAAAAGTTATCCCATTGCCGTCTTGACGGATAAAGGGAGCGCCTCAGCCTCGGAAATCCTGGCAGGCGCGATGCAAGAGGCGGGAGGCTATCCATTGGTTGGCGAGAAGACCTTCGGGAAAGGCACAGTACAGCAGGCTGTACCAATGGGTGATGGCAGTAAGATTAAACTTACATTATATAAGTGGCTGACGCCTTCAGGGAACTGGATCCATAAAAAAGGGATCGAGCCGACAATCAAAGTGAAACAACCGGAGTATTTTGATGCACATCAGCTGGCCATTGAGAAGGTGTTGCAGCGGGATATGAATGATGAACAAATCCAGTATGCCCAAAGCATTCTGAAAGGACTTGGATTTGAACCGGGCCGTGAGGATGGATATTATGATTGGAGTACAGAAATCGCAGTAAAAGCATTCCAAAAACAATTTGGCCTGGAAGTGACTGGTAAGCTGGACGCTAAAACCGCAGCACATTTGGAATCCGCCATTCTGGATAAGATCCAGGATGAAGATAATGATATTCAGTTACGCACGGCTTTGAATTATTTAGTGAAGTAACTTGATGGCACCGTTCCCCTTGGAGCGGTGCCTCTTTTGCATTTGTTTGAGTTCGCCTGCGAACATGGAGGCAGATTAGGGGAAACTTTAGATAAAGCTACTTTTTCTGCATCTTAATAGGCATGGAGGCTACATTTTTGATAGAATAGGAGGTAACTGACCAGAACGAAATTGACAAAATTTTGATTACATTTGAGGATGGTGGAAAGAAATTGACAACGGATTGGCTGATAGCATGCTTAATGGGATTAGGAAAACTCTTCCTTCATCCTTTGCTTTATGTTTCGATTGCCTATTGTTTATTCATCGGCTATCTTCGCGTTAAACGGGAACGCCATGATTTTAATACGAAGATTTACAGTTTTTCCATGGAGCTGCGTTCCATGTTACCTCAAGGATTGATATGGGGATTGATCCTTTCCTTCCTTACGCTGGCTACTGGACTCGCCATTCCTATGGCGGCGCTGCTCATCATGACAGTGGTAACGATTTTGTCCATGCTATCCATGAAAAGGAGGTTTGTTTCCCCCGTTTATACAGTGGGACTCACCTTCTTTATCCTTTTCTTTTTATATGATAGAGATATCAAGCTTACGTTCTTTCAGGATGCCTTTAATCAGCTGGATCGGTCCGTATATCCGACACTTGTCATTTTAATTGGGTTATTATTGATTGCTGAAGGGTTCTTGATTGTTGGCAACGGAAGTAAAAAGGTCTCTCCCCAGTTGGAGGTATCCAAGAGGGGGCAGCCGATAGGTGTGTATGTATCACAGCGAATCTGGCTAATTCCCATGTTCGTCATGGTTCCTGGAGGACAACTTCCAATTCCTTTCGAATGGTATCCAGTTTTTTCAATCGGGGATGTATCCCTGTCGCCGATCGTACTGCCCATATTAATCGGCTTTAGGCAAAAAGTGCATGGGACGCTCCCTGAACTGGCCATTAGGGCGCAAGGCAAAAAGGTAGGGGCATTGGGAATTATGATTACGCTTTTGGCGGCAGTTGGTTACTGGTATCCCCCATTGGCAATCATGACGGCTGTTTTAGCAATCCTCGGTCGTGAATTTCTGCATTATTCCCAAAAGGCAATGGATCAAAAGCTTCCTTTTTATTTTTCGAAAAGTAAGTTGGGTGTCCAGATCTTAGGCGTTATCCCTCAATCTCCGGCAGATAAAATGGGGTTGCTAAAAGGCGAGGTCATTTCGAAAATAAATGGTGTCGTCGTCAGGGAAGAAGAAGAGTTATACAGGGCCCTCCAAATAAACCGGGCACATTGCAAGCTTGAGGTCATCGATAATAATGAACAGATTCGTTTTGTGCAAAGAGCTCTATTTGACGGGGAGCATTACGAATTGGGCCTCTTATTCGTTGACGATCAATTGAAGGAAAGCGGACAAGTGGGATAATGACACATTAATATAAAATAAAAGGCCTTTCTCGAATTATATCGAGAAAGGCCTTTTTCAATGGAAACGTGTTATTACTTTTCAAGCATGATCTTTTCTATATCTTCAAGCATTTTATTAGCTGCAATTACTCCGCCAGCTGTATTCCATGTTGCGTCGCTAACCTCATGGGCATTTCCGTTTTTGACTGCATCAAGGTTTTTCCAAAGTGGATCATTCGTCCATTCTTTTGCTGTGCTTAGGGCTTGTTTGTCGCCTTCAGGAGCGTAAGTGAAGTAGAAGAGAATATCTCCATCCATTTTAGGGATGACTTCTTTTCCAACCTCAATGGCAAGGTTGCCTAATTTATTATCTGCAGTGAAGAGTTCCTTCTGTTGTTCTGCACGTTTAAATCCTAATTGATCGAAAATCACTCCAGAGAATGAATCAGTGTAATAAATACGAGTAGTTCCAGCCATGAAACGAACAATGGAAACTTCTTGATTTACTTTATCACCCAATTTAGCTTTAAGATCTTCAGTGTTTTTATCGAATTCTGCAATTACATCGTTCCCTTTTTCTTCAAGGTTCAAGGCTTTTGCATATAGTTTAAAGTTTTCTTTCCAATCTCCTCTTAACGTTTCCGAGAAAACGGTAGGGGCGATTGCATTTAATTTATCATAAACAGCTTCTTGGCGTATCTTGCTTCCGATAATCAAGTCAGGCTTCAGTGATGCGATTTTCTCTAAGTTAACTTCATGTTCAACACCAACAACTTCGACCCCATCCATATCATCTTTAATATGGTCGTACCAAGGGTCACCAAGCCATGATTGAACGGCACCAACAGGTTTAATCCCTAAAGCAATCAATGCTTCAGTGCCTTCATTTGTTAAAACGACCACTCTTTTAGGCGTTTCTTTCAACTCGGCAGTGCCCATGGCATGCTCAATTGTGTAGCTTTTCTCCTCTTTCTTGTCTTCAGCTTTATTTCCATCGGCCTTTTCATCCGAATTCCCGCAAGCTGCTAGAAGGAAGACTGCAAATATTGTAAAAATCGTTAATAAAGACTTAAATCTAAACATCTATGTATCCCTCCCAATTTGTCAGCAAATGATAATCATTCGCACTTAACAGCACCATCATAAAATGAATATACTTTTCTGTCAATATATAATTGAAAATGATTCTCAAATTCGTTGACATAATCCTGTTTAGACCAGTAAAATATTACTATACAAACGTGATTGGAAAGGTAACTGGATATGTTATTAAAAAATTCATGGCAGAAATGGATGGGGCTGTTCATTACCATTCTTTTGCTGCTATTTTTACTGTGCTCAAGCATTGTATACGGTTATACAGATACAACGTGGAAAATGGCCATCGATGCTTTTACCGATTTCAATGGGACGAACGAACACATTGTCATTCAATCAGTCAGACTTCCGCGGGCCCTGATAGCTTCGGCAATCGGTGCAAGTTTGGCCATTTCCGGGGTGTTAATGCAAACGCTAACTAAAAACCCCCTCGCGTCTCCAGATATATTCGGGGTCAACGCCGGGGCGGGATTGGCGGTTGTAACAGGTGTCACCGTTTTTGGAATAAGTAATCTTCAAGTATTCACATGGCTGTCATTCATAGGGGCGGCCATAGCCGCGATAAGCATATATATGATTGGAAGCATGGGGCGAGGCGGCTTGACACCTATGAAGCTGACATTGGCTGGTGCAGCCATGACGGCCATGGTAGCTTCACTTACACAAGGTCTTCTTGTCTCTAATGAGGCTCTTTTAGAGCAAGTCCTATTCTGGCTTGCCGGATCCGTCTCCGGTAGAAGTCTGGACAATTTAGTTGCTGTTCTGCCTTATCTTGTCGTAGGCTGGGGCCTTGCCTTGATCATGTCCGGTAAAATGAATGTGTTGTCCATAGGTGAGGATGTTGCAAAAGGTCTTGGATTGAATATAGTTTTCCTTAAGTTGGTTCTGGGGCTGGCAATCATCCTTCTCGCTGGCGGATCAGTGGCGGTTGCGGGTCCGATTGGCTTTATAGGAATCGTCGTTCCACATCTTACCCGTTCTATAGTAGGCATCGATCATCGCTGGCTGATTCCCTTCTCTGGACTTTTCGGGGCGGTGCTTTTGATTGCGGCCGATGTCATATCCAGGTATATCCTGATGCCTCGAGAAGTTCCGGTCGGAGTCATGACAGCCATAATAGGGACCCCATTCTTTATTTATATAGCTAGAAAGGGGTTCAGCGGTCGATGAAGTCATATAAGAGCTTTCGTTTGTTTAATGAAAAAATATCATTCTTGATGGATAAAAAAGCTATGATCGTGATTTTCATATTATTTGTAGTCACTTCACTAGTGTTTGTGATCAGTACTGGCGTGGGTGAAATGAATATAAATCCGCTAAGTGTCCTCCAGGTCCTTTTCGGAGGGGGAACGGAGAGCGATCGGCTTATCATCCAATCTTTCCGCCTGCCTAGAATAATTGTTGCCCTGTTGGTGGGGATGGGCCTTGCTGTTGCTGGCGGAATCCTTCAAGGGATGATTCGGAATCCACTTGCTTCGCCTGATATCTTGGGGATAACGGGAGGAGCGACAGTGGCGGTCGTTGGATTCTTGGCCATTTTTAGTGATAAGAATCATTCATTAACGGTGAGCATCAATTGGCTGCCGTTAGCTGCGTTCATTGGGGCGACAGTCGTGGCCTTACTTGTTTATTCATTAGCCTGGAAAAATGGAGTTCCCCCGATCAGGCTTGTGTTGATCGGAATTGGGGTGATGGCCTTAATGAAGGCACTCACTACGATGATGATGATTCTTGGTCCAGTCTATCAAGCGAGCCAGGCCAACCTTTGGATCACGGGGTCAGTGTCTAACTCCACCTGGAATAATATCGCTGTTCTGGCACCATGGACGATTCTATTCCTATTAATCGCCTTCCTGTATGCCAGAAATATTAATTTACAGGAGCTTGGCGATGACCTTGCAACGGGTCTTGGGGGACATGTCCAAAAACAACGGTTTACATTATTGATGATCAGTACGGCCTTGATTGGCGGTTCCACAGCTTTTGCTGGAGGAATAGGCTTTGTTGGATTAATGGCCCCACACATGGCCAGAAGGCTTGTTGGTTCTAGTTTTGGAGTGTTACTGCCCACTTCAGCTTTGCTTGGCGGCATCCTGGTTATGGTGGCGGATTTGATTGGACGGACCCTATTCTCACCTTTGGAAATACCGGCTGGTGTCTTCACAGCGAGCATCGGGGCACCATACTTCATTTATTTACTTTATAAAACGAGGAATTCGTAACACCGGTAAATGTAGAAAGAAGCAGCCATCCCTAGGATGGCTGCTTCTTTATTAATTAAGCTTCTTTTGCAACTTCGATTTCGATGGTAAGCGTGATTTGATCGCCGATCAGTACGCCGCCTGTTTCTAAAGCTGCGTTATAGGTTAAACCATAATCACTGCGTTTGACTTTACCTTTTCCGCTAAAGCCTGCTTTTTCATTTCCCCATGGATCTTTTCCTTGGCCTTCGAAGGTGATGCTGAAAGTTTCTTCTTGTGTGATTCCATTAAGAGTCACATTTCCAGTTACATCGTATTCATCTTCATCCGTTTTCACAATTTTTGTTGATTTGAATGTTAATGTAGGGTTTTTTTCTACATCAAAGAAGTCAGCGGAACGCAAGTGATTATCCCGGTCTGCATTGCGTGTGTCAATACTGGCCACATCAACGGTAAAATCGATCTCTGCAGTTGTTAGATCCAATGGGTTTGCAAGAATGTTTGCTTCGAACTTATTAAAACTTCCTTTTACTTTAGCGATCATCATATGTTTTACGGAAAATTCAATAGCACTGTGAGTCGGGTCGACTGTCCATTTTGTATTGGTCATGATAATTCCTCCTAATTATTAATCTTGAATTTATATATCTTTAATTTGAGATATCTTAACTTAATGTAATTATAAGAGGTGGAAGCAATAGTGTCAACTGAAAGTTTTCCTTAATTTTGAAAACATGAAAAACCCTGTGCATTTATGAGGCACAGGGTTTTTCATTATGAAGAAAAGTAAAGCTGACTACCTTAATTAATTGGCATGATCTTTCTCTTCTTGATCGGTCACTTTACTTGGCCAAAAGGCATGGCGGCCAAGCAGGGCGGTAATCGCAGGAACAAGGAACGGGCGCACAATGAATGTGTCCATTAACACACCAAGAGCAGTAATGAGCCCGAATTGAACCAATACTTGAATCGGAAGTGTGGCTAGAACGGAAAAAGTGGCTGCCAAGATTATTCCGGCGGAAGTGATGACACCGCTAGTTTCGGCAACGCCTTTTCTGATGGCCTGCTTGATTGGCATCGTTTCTTTCTTACGCCAAATGCTTGAAACCATGAAAATGTTATAGTCTTCTCCAAGTGCAACAAGGAATACGAAAGAATAAAGTGGAATCGTCCCCTCTATGGCATCGACACCCATGAAATAGTGCAGGATTATCCAACCTAAGCCCATAGCAGCAAAGAATGAGAGAATTACTGTCCCCATTAAATACACCATGGCTGTCACAGATCGCAAGTAGGCTAAAAGGAGTAAGGAAATCAGGACGATGATGATCGGGATGATCATGAATTCATCTGCCTTTACGGTATCCCTTTTATCGAATTGCGTCGCAGTTTGCCCGCCAATCCAAACCTTATCTTCGACGGAAGATATATTGGCGGCCTTCAATTCTTTCTCCGCAATTGTGCGGATTTCCGGAATGGAATCAATTGCCTCGATATCATATGGGTTGATGTTGAATTTGACCTCATAGGATTGCAGATCTTCATTGGATTTACTTGTGACTGGATCAGCCACACTTTCAACAATATTCATCCCTTCTAATGTCGGCGCTAAATCGATATCTTCACCATTCGTGTCTACAACCACTGTGGCTGGTGCCAGTTCACCCGGTGAGTACGAGTCGGAAATGACAGAATAGCCTTCACGGGAGTTCATATCTTCAGGAAAGGAAGAGAGAATATCATATGAATATTTTATTTGTGAAGAATATCCAGCTAATACACTGAAGATGATCAAGCATGTAAGAATGACGGTCCATGGCTTGGTTGTGACGATATGACCAATCCAGTTACCGATGCGGCCTTCTTTATGCTTTTTGACGGCTTTTCCCTTTTTCTTGGCCCGTATTTCTTCCATTTCTGGTGTACGCGGAACGATTGGGTAGAAGGAAGCCCTTCCGAATACAGAAAGCAATGCCGGTACAAGTGTTAAAGCTGCCAGCATCATGATTAAGATGGACAAGCTGAATGGTACAGCGAAACGGTGGTAGGCTCCGTATTTCGCTACAAGCAATGTTAGCAGCGAGATGACGATCGTAAGGCCGCTCATCGCAATGGCGCCTGATGAATCTTTAAATGCGGAGATCATGGCTTTCCGTTTGCTTTCATGATTTCTTAATTCACTTCTGTAGTGAGAAATTAAAAATAGACAATAATCCGTTCCGGCACCGAATAATAATACGGTCATGATCGAAATGGCCTGTGAATCGACTGTAATCCAACCATGATCTGCCATGAATCCAAGGATCGGGCTTGTGACAATATAGGCGAATCCTACTCCGATTAAAGGGATGATGGCTAAAAGCGGGGAACGGTAAATGAGTAATAATACGACAAGTACAAGTATTACGGTCGCTAATAGCAATTTGAAATCAGCACCTGAAAATAATCCTGTTGCATCGACGGATATCCCTACAGGGCCTGTCACTCGAAGTGATAATTCATCTGAATCTGTAGGGACCTTGAATGGGTCAGATCCAATACGTTCCGAAACTATTTCATTAATGCTCTCAAGATTTTTTTCAAGAATTTCAGTCTCGGTCTTTTCTTTAAAGAAAAGCGGCTGTACGAAAGTCGTTCCATCTTCTGAAACCGAGCCTTGAAGAGCAGGCAACGGAATTTCATGAAGCGGCGGTAAAAAAGATTGCTGTATCAAAGGGTTATCTGTCAATTCCTTGGAAAGGTACTGGATTTCGGCCAAGTCGGCCTCTGTCAGTCCACCTTCCCGATGCCATGTAAGCAGGGCAGGTATTCCAGAGGAATTTGGAAACTCTTCTTTAATAAGTTCATCAGCCACGACGGAAGGTGAGTCTTCAGGCAAGTCGGCGGCATTATTTGCTGTTCGATCATTAACGGCAGGCAATGTGATGGTTAATCCGATTGCTGCAATTATCCATACAGCAATGACAACCCAACGACTGATTTTTCCTGTCATCATCCTGCCAAGTTTTCCTAATATTGATTCGTCCAATGAAGGCACCCCGCTTTTTGAATTTTTTATCCTTAGTTCATTATAATGGTGTGCTGTTGACATATACAAAAATGGGTATGCTCACTCCAACTACTAAATGCTTCAAGTCGTTAATGGCATGAAAATCTGCTCATCGATATATAGGGGAAAAGTACTTATTTACTAATTTCAATTAAATTTTGAAGATTGAAGAGTTAAATATAGGAGATAGGGGAAAGTATAGTATTATTATGGCTTTTATTAACAAAGGAGGGATTTTTTTGTCTGATAAATCAAAAAAAACAAATGATGAATCGAAAGAAACATTAACGAACAGGCAAGGGCACCCGGTAACGAATAACCAGAGTATTAGAACTGTAGGGAACAGAGGACCTAGTACACTTGAGAACTATGATTTCCTGGAAAAAATCAGCCACTTCGATAGGGAGCGTATCCCTGAACGGGTTGTGCATGCCCGCGGTGCAGGTGCGCATGGTTATTTCGTTCCGACCGGTAAAGCGGGGGACGAGCCGATTTCAAAATATACGAGAGCGAAGGTTTTTCAGGAAGAAGGTAAAAAAACCCCGGTATTCGTGAGATTTTCATCTGTTATTCATGGAGGGACGTCCCCGGAAACGTTACGTGACCCAAGGGGATTTGCCGTTAAATTTTATACGGAAGACGGAAACTGGGATCTTGTAGGCAATAACCTGAAAATTTTCTTTATCCGTGATGCCATGAAATTCCCGGATTTGATTCATGCCTTCAAACCGGATCCGGTCACGAATATTCAGGACGGCAGGAGGATTTTCGATTTTTGCTCGAGTTCGCCTGAAACATTCCATATGGTTACCTTTGTGTTTTCCCCATGGGGCATTCCAGCTAACTATCGCATGATGCAAGGATCAGGGGTCAATACTTATAAATGGGTGAATGAGGAAGGGAAAGCAGTGCTTGTCAAGTATCATTGGGAACCGAAACAAGGGATCAAGAACCTGACACAGCAAGAGGCCAATGAAATTCAAGCTACGAATTTCAATCATGCCACACAGGATCTTTATGAAGCGATCGAACGCGGTGACTATCCTGAATGGGATCTCAACGTACAGATCATGAGTGATGATGATCATCCTGAGTTGGATTTCGATCCGTTGGATGATACGAAGATCTGGCCGAAAGATGAGTTCCCTTGGCTGCATGTCGGTACGATGGTATTGAATAAAAACCCTGAAGACTATTTCACTGAAGTCGAACAGGCTGCATTCGGCACAGGTGTCCTAGTGGATGGACTGGACTTTTCTGATGACAAGATGTTACAGGGACGTACATTCTCTTATTCCGATACACAGCGTCACCGTGTTGGCGCGAATTATCTGCAATTGCCGATCAATGCTCCGAAAAAACGAACAGCCACGAATCAGACTGGCGGACAGATGCAATATGAAGTTGGCAGAGGCAGCCAAAGCCCCCACATCAACTACGAACCATCAACTGTCGGCGGCTTGAAAGAAGCCAAGCAGACGGGCAAGGAGCATACACCTATGGTGGAAGGGAAAATTGTTCGTGAGACAATCGATCGTCAAAATAATACGAAACAGGCCGGGGAAACATTCCGTGAATTCGAGGATTGGGAAAAGGACGATTTAATTTCCAATTTAGTGGCGGCATTGGCTCCTGCCGACAAGCGCATTCAGGAAAAAATGATAGCACTTGCCGAAGAGGCCGATGAAGAGTATGGCCGCAGATTGAAAGAGGGACTGGCCTCGGCTTCTGAACATACGGAATCTTCAAAACCACTGGGCGGGTCGGATAACCCTGAGGATGCCGTTAGTAAAGGACATGAAGCGGATCCATATTGATGGGACTAAAAAAGAGGCAAACTTCCCTATAAAGGGGTTTGCCTCTTTTTTTAATGGGCATAATTGATGGAAGTGTGGAAGATTCTTCTGATGATGCCTTGAAAATCAAGTGGGAAATTGATTGGCAAAAAACTTGATAATCATTTAAACTGAAACTACTCTATTTTTCTCTTATAAAGGAGATGAAAAAATGATTAAATTTCTTTCTGCCCTTTTCCTTCCTTGTCTACTCGTCATGCTATTTTCAAGGGTCACCTATAACAATGTCGTGGGCCTTGTTTTAACTGTTGCCTTGATTACAGCTTCCGCATATAAAGGTTATACGCATACAAACTTATTGATCATCGTCGATGCCTTATCCCTAACAGTGGGATTTTGGTTATCAAAAAGAATGATGAAACGTACATCCAAGAGCGCCTGACACAAAAGGTGCTTTTTTTGTACCCAAACTTGTCATTCCCCTCAACACATCATGAAGTCCATAAAACAAAAATAGAATGGATGTTCGCTTATTGCTGGTTTGTTTTAAGGCTATTGTGGTAGAATGTGTATATATGCTTTATCAAACCGGAATAAATAGAAGGGATATAGTTATGTCCCGTTTTCATATAAAAATATTTCAATAGGAGGCTATGCTTGGTGAAGGATAAGTTTGAGTTAGTCTCAAAATACTCTCCTCAAGGAGATCAGCCGGCAGCAATTGAAATGCTGGTCGAAGGGATTAAGGAAGGCAAGGAAATGCAGACGTTATTGGGGGCGACAGGGACAGGGAAAACGTTCACCGTTTCCAATGTGATTCAAAGAATCAATAAACCGACTCTTGTCATTGCCCACAATAAAACGTTGGCAGGGCAGCTTTATAGTGAGTTCAAAGAGTTCTTCCCTAATAATGCCGTTGAGTACTTCGTTAGCTATTATGATTACTACCAGCCGGAGGCTTATGTTCCATCCACGGATACATTCATCGAGAAAGATGCAAGCATCAATGATGAAATCGATAAACTGCGTCACTCGGCAACCTCGTCTTTGTTCGAAAGGAAAGATGTCATCATCATTGCCAGTGTTTCGTGCATATATGGACTCGGTTCTCCTGAAGAGTACCGGGAGATGGTCGTTTCCCTCCGAACAGGCATGGAGATAGACCGGAATGCCTTGCTGCACAGACTCGTTGATATTCAATATGAACGTAATGATATTGCTTTCCAACGGGGGACCTTCCGCGTTCGCGGCGACGTGGTTGAAATTTTCCCGGCCTCACGTGATGAACATTGCGTACGGGTCGAGTTTTTCGGGGATGAGATTGACCGTATTCGTGAAGTCGATGCCCTGACTGGCGAAATTACCGGTGAACGGGATCATATCGCCATTTTCCCGGCTTCCCACTTCGTAACCCGCGAAGAGAAAATGCGGATAGCCATTCAAAATATCGAAACGGAACTGGAAGAACGATTGAAGGAATTAAGGGAAGATGAAAAACTCCTTGAAGCGCAGCGCTTGGAGCAGCGGACCCGTTATGATCTGGAAATGATGCGTGAAATGGGCTTTTGTTCAGGGATCGAGAACTATTCCCGCCATTTGACGCTTCGTCCCTCAGGTGCGACACCATACACTTTAATAGATTACTTTCCAGAGGATTTCCTATTGGTCGTGGATGAATCACACGTAACCCTCTCGCAAATCCGCGGAATGTTCAATGGAGATCAGGCGCGTAAGCAAGTGCTCGTCGATCATGGCTTCCGTCTGCCGTCTGCGAAAGATAACCGCCCGCTAAGATTTGAGGAATTTGAAAAAAAGGTCCATCAATCCATATTCGTTTCGGCAACTCCGGGACCATATGAACTCGAACATACCCCGGAAATGGTTCAGCAGATCATCCGTCCTACCGGATTGCTGGATCCGACGGTGGAAGTGCGGCCGATTGAAGGGCAAATAGATGACTTGATCGGTGAAATACAGGAGCGCGTCAAAAAGAACGAGCGTGTGCTCATAACGACCTTGACGAAAAAGATGTCTGAGGATTTAACTGATTATTTAAAGGAAATCGGCATCAAGGTCCAATATCTTCATTCGGAAGTGAAGACCTTGGAAAGGATAGAAATCATCCGGGAACTTCGAATGGGCAAATATGATGTTCTAGTTGGAATCAATCTTTTAAGGGAAGGCCTCGATATTCCGGAAGTGTCGTTAGTGACCATTCTGGATGCCGATAAAGAAGGGTTCCTTCGCTCGGAACGTTCGCTTATTCAAACGATGGGCCGTGCAGCCCGTAATGCGAACGGCCACGTCATCATGTATGCAGACCGAATCACGAATTCGATGGAACTTGCCATCAATGAAACGAGGCGGCGCCGTGAAATCCAGGAAAATTATAATAAAGAGCATGGAATATTGCCTCAAACCATTCAAAAGGATATCCGCGACTCCATAAGGGCGACTCATGTTGCCGAAGAAGGCGAAGAGTATAAGGAAGACCTTGCACCAAGCCTCGCGAAGCTTCCTAAAAAAGAGCGTTTAAAAGTAATGGCAAGCATGGAAAAAGAAATGAAGGAAGCGGCAAAGGCACTGGACTTCGAGCGAGCTGCCGAGCTGCGTGATTTATTACTAGAGTTAAAAGCGGAAGGGTGACGAAACATGGCAATGGATAAAATTGTGATAAAAGGCGCCAGGGCCAACAATTTAAAGAATATTGATATCACGATACCGAGAGACAAACTTGTTGTGCTGACCGGATTATCCGGATCTGGAAAGTCTTCCTTGGCTTTTGATACGATTTATGCAGAAGGGCAAAGACGTTATGTGGAATCACTTTCCGCTTATGCTCGTCAATTCTTAGGCCAAGTGGATAAACCGGATGTCGATGCGATAGAAGGTTTGTCACCAGCCATTTCCATAGACCAGAAAACGACCAGTCGAAATCCTCGTTCAACCGTAGGGACTGTTACGGAGATCTATGATTATTTAAGGCTGTTATTTGCACGGGTCGGCAGGCCGACCTGTCCCATCCATAATATAGAAATCACCTCACAAACGATAGAGCAAATGGTGGACCGCATTCTTGATTACCCTGAGCGAACCAAGCTTCAAGTATTGGCACCGCTAGTCTCAGGCAGAAAAGGGACACATGCGAAAGTTTTGGAGGAAGTTAAGAAACAAGGATATGTCCGCATTCGTGTGAACGGGGAAATGCATGACCTCAGCGATGAGATCACTCTCGAAAAAAATAAAAAACATTCGATTGAAGTCATCATAGACCGGATCGTCATAAAAGAGGGTATCATGGCCAGGCTTGCAGATTCATTGGAAAGTGCTTTGCAGCTTGGCGAAGGTAAAGTCATCATTGACGTTATGGGTGAGGAAGAGCTGCTGTTCAGTGAACATCATGCTTGTCCATACTGCGGATTTTCGATTGAAGAGTTAGAGCCTAGAATGTTTTCCTTCAATAGCCCGTTTGGGGCCTGCCCGGATTGTGATGGCTTGGGGGCAAGGCTTGAGGTGGACCGTGATCTGGTCATCCCGAATAACGAATTAAGCCTCCGTCAACATGCAATTGCGCCATGGGAGCCGACAAGTTCTCAATATTACCCTCAGCTCCTTGAAGCGGTGGCAAACCATTATGGGATAGATATGGATGTGCCCGTTAAGGATTTACCGGAAGAGAAGATGGATAAGGTCTTGCTTGGTTCAGGCAAAGATAAGATATATTTCCGTTATAAAAATGATTTTGGAAGAGTGCAAGAAGGATATATTCCTTTTGAAGGAGTTTTAAGAAACATCGAAAGGCGCTTCAAGGAGACGAGTTCTGACTTTATTCGTGAGCAAATGCAGAAATACATGTCAGAACATCACTGTCCAACCTGTAAGGGTCATCGATTGAAAAAAGAGAGTCTTTCCGTGCTCATTCAAGGGGTCCATATTAGTGAAACGACAGCTTTATCAGTGGAGGATGCGTTAGTATTTTTCGATGAGCTTGATTTGACTGAAAAAGAAGCTGCAATTGCGAGATTGATTTTACGTGAAATTCGTGAGCGGCTCGGTTTCCTGGCTAATGTAGGTTTGGAATATTTGACGTTGAGCAGGGCAGCGGGAACTTTATCAGGCGGTGAAGCGCAGCGTATAAGATTGGCGACGCAGATCGGTTCCCGATTGACGGGAGTCCTTTATATTTTGGATGAACCTTCAATAGGGCTGCATCAGAGGGATAACGATCGATTGATCGAAACATTGAAGAATATGCGCGAAATCGGGAACACCCTCATTGTTGTCGAGCACGATGAAGATACGATGATTGCTGCGGATTATTTGATCGATGTTGGTCCTGGAGCAGGAGCGCATGGAGGGGAAATAGTGGCCGCTGGAACTACGGAAGAGGTCATGAATAATCCTAAATCCTTAACGGGGCAATATTTAGCAGGGAAGAAATTCATTCCATTGCCATTGGAACGCCGGAAAAATGATGGCCGTGTCATTGAAATAAAAGGTGCCAAGGAAAACAATTTGAAAAACGTTAATGTGAAATTCCCGCTTGGGGTCTTTACAGCCGTAACGGGAGTCTCCGGATCAGGGAAAAGTACATTGGTGAATGAGATCCTCCATAAGTCATTGGCTCAAAAACTGAATCGGGCAAAAGCCAGACCAGGTGATTTCCGTGAAATCAAGGGAATCGAGCATTTAGATAAAGTCATTGATATTGACCAATCACCTATCGGCAGAACCCCACGATCGAATCCAGCTACCTATACGGGTGTATTCGATGATGTTCGTGACGTGTTTGCCTCGACTAATGAAGCGAAGATCCGCGGTTATAAAAAAGGAAGGTTCAGTTTCAATGTTAAGGGCGGCCGCTGTGAAGCATGCCGTGGTGATGGGATTATCAAGATTGAAATGCATTTTCTCCCAGATGTCTATGTTCCATGTGAAATCTGTCATGGTAAAAGGTATAACCGGGAAACTCTTGAAGTGAAATATAAAGGGAAAAACATATCCGACATTCTCGATATGACAGTCGAGGAAGGCGTTAGTTTCTTTGAAAATATCCCGAAAATCAAACGGAAGCTGCAAACGATTTATGATGTTGGTTTGGGTTATATCAAGCTTGGACAGCCTGCCACCACTTTATCAGGCGGTGAAGCGCAAAGGGTGAAACTTGCTTCCGAATTGCATCGCCGATCCACTGGGCGCTCCTTCTATATCTTGGATGAACCAACTACCGGTCTACATGTCCACGATATAGCAAGGCTGCTCCAGGTTCTGCAGCGGCTGGTTGACAATGGGGATACCGTTTTGGTGATCGAGCATAATCTGGATGTCATCAAGACGGCGGACCATATTATTGACCTGGGACCGGAAGGCGGAGATAAGGGCGGTACGATCGTCACTTATGGAACACCTGAAAAAATATGTGAAGTTTCCGAATCGTACACGGGGAAATACTTAAAACCTGTACTTACCCGTGATCAAATCCGCATGGAAAATTGGATTGAAGAAAAAGAAACGGAGCATGAACATGCTTAAAAGAAGCCGGTTGGCTAGTTTCAGTTTGTCCACTAAAGGGGGTTCGGAAAACATATCTTTCATCAAATGGATGTCCGAACCAGCTGACCCAAAGCAGTTCAATTCCTTATGTATGGATTTCTAGCTTAATTTTTTTAACGAAGTTGATTGTAGAGGAAGGTGCGAGACCCCTGCGGGAAAAGCGCGTGCCTGGATCGGAAATCAACCTGAATTGTAAAAGTAATATTAAAACTGCAGGCAAACTCGTTTTCTTCGAATTTGTCTACAGTCAGGAACAAGCCATCAGGCTTGTTTTTTTGTAGAAAAATGACAGTGTGCATTTAATCAATCATTTGATTAAAGAATGGGAAAACAAGATATTTCCGGGGAAATCATACATCTTCCTTTTCGGAAATTGTCATTTTCCTTTGTCGAAAGATGGGAAAAACGGTATTTATGAAACTTTTTAGATATCTAGGCGTATGTATGAATAAAATGGTAGAAGAAAGCGAGGAATGTTCATGCAGGAGGAAAGAAAGAAGATTTTAGAAATGATTCAGGATGGAAAGTTATCGGCGGAAGAAGCCTTGGGCCTTTTGGAAGAATTAGAAAAAGCCAGTCAGGAAAGTGAAGCTAAAGAGCAGAAATTGCAAAACGAATTATCGACGGTAGTCGTGGATAAGAAAAGTGAAGGAAGCACTCAGGATACGTTTAAAAAGAATATCCAGTCATCGAAAGAAAAGATTATTGATTTCGTTGAAAGTGCTTTTAAGAAAATCAAAGAAACGGATCTTGATTTCAATTTCGGGAAGTCTGTGGAGGTCAGTCATATTTTTCAGCATGAGCATGATTTCCTGGATGAGGTTGATGTAGATATAGCAAATGGGAAAATAAAAATCGCCGCATGGGACCATGATGATGTCCGGGTTGAATGCCAAGCTAAGGTATACCGTGTGGAAGAAATAGAAGAAGCCAGGAAAAATTTTTTGGAAGAAGTCGATTTCACGATTGAAAATGGAAAATTGAAGTTCAAGGTTCGTGAAAAATCCATAAAGGTTGATACAATCATGTACATTCCAAGGAAGGAATATGAGGACATCCATGTAAGGATGTTCAATGGCGCAATCACGACTGAATCACTGAAATCAGAGAAGCTTAAAGCGAAAACGGCAAATGGTGCCATTCATATCATGCAGGGTACGGGTGATTTCTGTGAGCTTGAAACAGGTAATGGGATGATCACCATTTCAGATACCAACTTTAATGACTTGGAAGCCGAGACCCTGAATGGAGCGATTAATGCTGCTGGATACTTCAAGAAATTGGATGTCCAAACGTTCAATGGGGAAATCATCTGTACGAATTCAGGGATGGATTGCGATTCGATCCATGCTAAGTCAGTCACTGGAAAAGTCCAGTTGACCTTGCCGCCAGGTAAGGCGATCGAAGGAGAATTGAAGTCAAATTTAGGAAGCTTTAATGTAACTTTGGAAGGGATGACAATCATCGAAGAGAAAAGTGATGTGGTTCAGAAGGTCCTTAAGTTTAAGACGGTTAAAGAAGAGGTTCCTGTGCTTCATGTTTTTGCAGAAACCAAAACTGCAGCGATAACGGTTTCCTGAAGAAAGGGAAAGGCCATTGATATACTACTGGCGGCTCAAACTGTAGGCAAACTCGATGGAAAACGAGTTTGCCTGCAGTTTTTTTATGGCTTGTTCTAAATTTAATAACAAGTTTGATTGGAGAGGAAGGTACGAGATTCCTGCGGGAAAAGCGCGACTAGGGGAGACCCCGCAGGCGCAAGCCGAGGAGGCTCCACGACCGCCCGCGGAAAACGAGTTTCTTGAGCGGAAATCAACATCCAATTTGTATCGGAACCATACCTAAGGAGTTGCTTTGGAGTTGGGTCGGGAACATCATTTGATGAAAGATACGTTTCAGATCCCTTTTGTCTGCAAAGTGAGCCTGCCAATATAAATTGGCTGGCTTTCTTTTATTTTGATGTAAGGATTCATGTATGTTCCTTTTCCTCTCATCTCTTTCCAGTTCACTTGGCCCATCCGGGTGGAGTGAATAAAAAAACAATAAATCGATAATGCTTTGTTTGGTTATTAACAGAAAAATGCTAAAATAGAAAAAGTATCTCAAAAAATAGCATCACTCCAAAAGGAGGAAAGATATATGGCAAAAGTCCGTACAAAGGATATAGTAGAAGCGTTCGGTCTAGAACTTATCAGTGGGGAAGAAGGAATTAACAGACCGATCGTCACGAGTGATTTATCTCGTCCCGGACTTGAAATAGCCGGTTTTTTTGATTATTATCCCGCAGATCGAGTACAGCTTTTAGGTATGACGGAGATGTCCTTTTTTAATCGGCTGAATGAACCGGATCGAGTACAGAGGATGGAAGAGTTATGCAGGGACTTTACCCCAGGCATCATCATTACGCGTGGTCAGGAAGTGCCGATAGAATTGATCGAAGCGTCTGAGCGGGAATCCGTTCCTGTGATGAGATCTAATATGAAGACAACAAGGTTATACAGCCGTCTGACCAATTTCCTGGAAAGCAGGTTGGCACCAACTACTGCTGTTCATGGTGTATTGGTGGATATCTATGGGTTAGGTGTGTTGATCACCGGAAAAAGCGGCGTCGGTAAAAGTGAGACAGCCCTGGAATTAGTGAAACGGGGTCATCGTCTCGTAGCCGATGACTGCGTCGAAATCAGGCAGGAAGACCAAGATACGCTGGTCGGGAATGCCCCGGATTTAATCGAACATCTTCTAGAAATAAGAGGATTGGGAATCATTAATGTAATGACACTTTTCGGAGCTGGCGCAGTCCGCAGCAATAAAAAGATCTCAATCGTCATCAATCTGGAACTATGGGAAAAAAACAAGCAGTATGACCGGGTTGGCCTTGATGAAGAAAAAATGAAAATCATCGATACGGAAGTGACGAAAATTACCGTACCTGTCCGTCCAGGGCGAAATTTATCTGTCATCATTGAAGTGGCAGCCATGAATTACCGCCTGAAGCGAATGGGAGTAAATGCAGCGGAACAGTTTTCAGATCGCTTGAACCACGCAATTGCAGATCCGGAACATGATGAATTTTAAAAGGTTATAAGAAAAGAGGGGACAAAATGGAACAAGGAATTCAGCCGCTGAATCCAATAGCGATAGATCTAGGTCCCATCCAGGTACATTGGTATGGACTCATCATCGGTTTCGGTGTGTTATTGGGTCTTATTATCGCTTTAAGGGAATCTGAGCGAAGAGGTCTTGATAAGGAAATTTTTACTGACATGATTTTGTTTGCTGTCCCAATCGCGATCATAAGTGCCCGTATTTATTATGTGATCTTTCAATGGGAGTACTATTCACAAAACCCGGGAGATATCATTAAAATATGGAATGGCGGAATCGCCATACATGGTGCGTTGATTGGGTCGGTACTGACTGCAATCGTGTTTGCCAAGGTCAAGAAAGTGTCATTTTGGAAGCTGGCGGATATTGCTGCACCGAGCTTATTGTTGGGGCAGGCGATTGGCCGTTGGGGTAATTTCATGAATCAGGAAGCGCATGGGGGAGAAATAACAAGGTCATTCCTTGAAAATATGCATTTGCCTGAATTCATCATAAATCAAATGTACATAAACGGTACGTATTATCACCCGACCTTTTTGTATGAATCGATTTGGAATATCCTCGGTGTCATTATTCTCTTAAGTTTACGGAAAGTGAACTTGCGCAGGGGGGAACTGTTTTTAACCTATGTAATATGGTATTCCATCGGACGTTATTACATTGAAGGATTGCGGACGGACAGTTTGATGCTGACGGATTCACTGCGTATCGCACAAGTGATCTCGATTGTATTGGTAGCTGTAGCCATCGCCTTGGTGGTCTTTAGAAGGGTCCGCGGGCATGCAGACAAAAGATATTTAGATGCATAGGTAATATGTGTAAAGGGAGAGGGCATAGTGATAGTAGATTCGGTTAAAAAGGGACTTCTTTCAGGCTTGAATACAACCTGGTCTTTGGGGAAAGTGATATTTCCGGTTACTCTGATCGTCACTGTGCTTCAATATACGCCTGTATTGCCATTCATCATCAACTTGATAGCGCCTTTGATGAATCTCATCGGTCTTCCAGGGGATGCTGCAATTCCTCTTGTATTAGGGAATTTCCTGAATTTATACGCAGCGATTGCTGGCATATTAACGCTTGATTTGACTGTGAAAGAAGTTTTTATCATCGCTATGATGCTATCTTTTTCACATAATTTATTGATTGAGTCAGGTGTGGCGATGAAAACCGGTGTCAAGCTGTGGGTCATCCTAACAGTACGGATCGGGCTTGCGCTTTTGTCCGCGGTCGTCATCAATCTTGTTTGGCAGGGCGGATCTGAAATGGCCCAGGGAACGGCTATCGGGGAGGCTGCAGAGATTAACGGAGCGGGAGCGATCCTTTTGCATGGGGTCATCCAGGCCCTTTCAGGAATTGGCCAGCTGGCGGTCATCGTTATTCCGCTCATGGTGGCTGTTCAAATCATGAAAGATTTAAAGTGGCTGGAAGCCTTCTCGAAAGCCCTTGCACCCTTCATGAAGGTCCTGGGGATGAAGCCGAATGCTTCCATGCCTTTCGTTACAGGCCTGACTCTCGGTTTGGCATATGGGGCAGGGGTGATGATTCAAGCGGCTAAAGAGGATAATGTTTCGAAGAAGGATATGACGATTGCATTCATCTTTTTAGTTGCCTGCCATGCTGTTGTAGAAGATACATTGATTTTTATTCCGCTGGGGATTCCGGTCTTGCCGTTATTACTTATTCGGATACTCACTGCCATTGTTTTAACGATGGCCGTTGCGTATATATGGAATCGGGCTGACAGGGTACAGAGAAAGGAAGCTGTATATGAACAGTAACATAACTACATTATTATTTGATCTTGACGGGACGTTGATCAATACAAATGAATTGATCATCGCCTCATTTACAGAAACGTTAAACCACTTTTGTCCAGGAAAGTTCAATCGGGAAGATATCATTCCATTTATCGGACCGACTTTGGTCGATACTTTCTCTTCCATTGATCCAAAACGAGTGGATGAAATGATCGCTTACTATCGGGAGCATAATTGGAGGAACCATGATTTGCTTGTCACACAATTTGACGGTGTGTTCGAAACCGTTCAAACATTGAAGCAGAGCGGCTATAAATTGGCAGTCGTTACGACAAAGAAGCGTGATGTCGTCGAAAAGGGCCTGCGTTTAAGCAAACTGGATCAATTCTTTGATGTGGTGGTCACACTGGATGAGGTGGAAAAAGCAAAGCCGGATCCAGAGCCTTTGGTAAAAGCTTTAAATCAACTCGGTTCGGTTCCTGAAGAAGCGATCATGATTGGGGACAGTTATCATGATATTCTGGGCGGGAAGAACACAGGTACAAAAACGGCAGGGGTCTCATGGTCCATTAAAGGCCGTGAATTCCTGGAAAGCTATCACCCTGATTATATGCTTGAGCAGATGGCGGATTTATTGAATATCGTTGAGGTTGAAAAGCTCACAGAGGCTAGAAAATGAGACGCACGTCCCGCTATCCAGTTGAAGGGGCTAATTCACTATGGCATGTATATAAGACCGTTCCATTCTGGAAAGTCGTCAAGAATTTTGTGGTGATACAGCTAGCGCGTTATACGCCTTTTCTGGGCATGAAGAATTGGTTGTACAGGACTTTTTTACATATGAAAGTCGGAAAGCATACTTCGTTTGCCTTGATGGTCATGCCCGATGTGATGTTTCCGGAAAAAATATCAGTTGGAAGAAATACTGTCATTGGCTATAATACGACGATTCTTGCACATGAATATTTGATTCAGGAATATCGTTTAGGAGATGTAGTCATTGGGGATGAAGTATTGATTGGAGCCAATTCGACCATTCTTCCAGGACTTTCAATCGGAAATGGGGCGATTGTCTCTGCAGGTACACTTGTCCATAAGGATGTTCCAGAGGGAGCTTTCGTCGGGGGAAATCCAATGAAAATCATATATACCAAAGAAGAAATGCTTGAGAGGGAGCAGCAAACTTCCTTGTGAAAAAAGGACTTGCCCATATATGCGGCAGGTCCTTTTTAATGGCATTTTGGGTATAACGGAGTCAGTTCATTCTTTAGATGCTCCATGACTTCGTTGATTGATATATATTCCTGGTTCACCGTCGCTTCATACGTTTCTTTTAAAACTCGAAAAAACCTTTCCTGTGCCTGTTTATCCATATTGAGCTTGTCCTCCTATCATCTATTTATCAAAAGGGGGCTGAACAACTTCAGCCCCATATCTCATTTAACTATTTCCGATTTCAATAAATCGGCAACCAATACGTACCGTTCCGGTGCACTACCAATATATGAAAAAGGATAGCAGGTTGTTACTGTAAGTGTGGCTTTAGGCTTGGGAACGATCACGGTACGGTCATCTGCATCGACGATACGAACCTTCCTCACTTTATATGTAAATGAACCGGCTTCTGTCTTGGCAATCAGCAAGTCGCCTTCGCCGACTTCACCTAGATCTCTGAAAATTGTATCTCGGTGCCCGGATAAAACGGAATTATCCTTTTCACCTGGGAGGACGGAGCCTGCATAATGACCGACGCCCTTTTCAAGTTCATCTTCGTCCGTTCCGTGATAAATTGGGAGTGTTGCCTCAATTGTTGGAATATAAAGCTGACCCATCAAATCTCCTGTCTCCGTCCGCTCTTCATATAGTTCAAGCCCATCGGGAATATTTGCCTTCGTCTTCGGTTCGGGGAGCTTAGCTGTAGCTTCCGTTGTGGCAGATTCATTCCATTTATACAGGGCATAGCCTTTTAACAGTGTATAGGCGTTTGTCGTTGTAAAATAAAAACCTAAGGTTAAAAAGCAAACAGCAGTGACAAGAAACCATTTTTTCTTATGCCTGGATTGCCTATTTTTACTCATCTTAATTAGTGAGTCTTGCTTTTCTAATTAATCCGAAAGCGATACCCATCAACACTAAACCGATTAAAGCACCGAATAAGTAATGACCGGCCGTTTTAGGAAGCACTCCGCCTTTTTCCGTTTTGTGTTCAGGTTTTGCGGGTTTCTTCTTTTCTTTTTGTACCTCAGCCACTTTAGAAATGACCTCGGTGGACTGTTTAATGTCATTACCGGTTTCTTTCACTAAATCGGAACCGATCATTTTACCTGTCAATATAAAATCGAGCAAAAAATTGCCGTTTAAATCATAAATCGAAACTAGTAAACTAGCATTCGTTAATTCCTTAAGCTGGAATAAAGCCTCAAGGGATAGGTTTGTTGTGACACCATCCTGAATTAAGGCGAATTTGAATTGAATTTGCAGCAAGCTTTGAAGATCATTATAAATAGAAAGCAATTCAGCCACTTGTTCTGCAGACAATTCATCAATTGTTTCGAAATTATCAAGTTGATTCATTCTATCGGAGATCGCCATTAAACGAGCTTCAAAAGAAGGGTCTTCGATGATAGGCAAGAGATGATTCATGAATCTGTCGAGCTCTTCGTCTGTTAGACCGATATCAGTAAAGAGGCCATCCATTAAATCGATGATCTCTTCCTCATCATAATCCATTGCGTCCTCATCATAATCCATTTCTAAATCGATGATATCCTCAATGTCGTAAATGAAATGGAAGGTATCGATGATGGAATCTCCCTCTTCCAGTTCACCGTATTCTATTAATAATTCCGTTAGTTCAGCTTCTGTCATTTCATATTGTTTAAGTAGATTCTGTAAGGTCTCAGGAGTGACGGCCGGTCCTAATGTATCACGCAACTCTTCTACCGATTTCAGTTCATTCAATGTTAAGTCGTAATAGGATAAATACTCTTCCAATTCTTCTTGTGTCATTCTAACTTCAGAAAGGTATTCATTAAGCTCATCCTGGTTGATCTTAGTTGCGGCAAAACCCATCGTCCCGCTTGAACCCAGTGAAAAAAGAACGATAAGAGCCACAAAAAATGAAAAATATTTCTTCATTCCCATTTCCCCCTAAAATTTTATAATATTACCAAACTCCTAAATATTATAAAGCAGCTATACCAAAAGGTATACATTAATAACAATGAATGGCTAAAGATAGGGAGAAACATCTAGGTAAAAAGGTGTGACTCCCTGAGTTTGGACTTAAACTGATCATGAAGAATATTAAAGACAGCTGTAGTTTGAAGTAATGGAATTAGGCATATTTTCCTTGACGTAAGATGGGAGCGAGAGTAAACTATTAGTAACTTCAACCTGCTACCATATTAGCGAACTAAAGTGATTTAATAGATTATTGTGAGTATTAATATGATTATGTCATTTTATTTGATACTATTTTTATATGTTATCCGAAATTTGGATTTAAGCGTGAAACCTTGGAATGATAAAGAGATAAACAAAATAAGGAATGGATGCATCGGTTTGTGCCTACAGGCGGACCGATTGGATATAGATAGTAATCAATTCAAAAGGATGTGCAGTCGTGACAAAGCCATTTATGTTTGAAAAACCGTTAGGCATGAGAGATACATTGCCGGTACTGTATGAAACGAAGGTGTTGGCCAGAAATAAAATGAGTGATGAAATCAAGAAGTGGGGCTATCAATTTATTGAAACGCCTGCTTTGGAATATTATGAAACAATTGGCGAGGCTTCGGCAATATTGGATCAACAGTTGTTTAAACTTCTCGATTCCCAGGGGCATACGCTCGTACTCCGTCCCGAGATGACAGCCCCCATTGCACGGGTGGCAGCATCCAAACTGTTAAAACAGCAAATTCCGCTTCGCCTGGCCTATTCCGCGAATGTATACCGGGCACAGCAGCGTGAAGGAGGCAGGCCGGCAGAATTCGAACAGATTGGTATTGAGTGCATTGGAAATAAGTCTATAAGTGCCGATGCTGAAATGATTGCCCTGCTTGCGGATGCTCTAAAGGCTGCCGGGCTTCAGGAATTTAAAATTTCCATTGGGCATATTGGATTTCTGCAAGAATTTTTCTTGAGCATTCTAGGTACGGAGGAAAGAGCCTCTATATTAAGGAAGTTTTTGTATGAAAAGAATTATGTTGGTTATCGAGAGCATGTTAAATCACTGCCGCTTTCATCCATTGATAAGCAACGGCTTATCGAGTTCACCTCATTAAGGGGCAGTGAAGGGACCCTGATGAAGGCGCTGGGGTTGGTTGAAAATAATAAAGGGCAGGATTCTTTGGCTGAACTGAAGGAATTGTCTGCGCAGCTGAAAGAATTTGGCGTTGAACAATATGTGAGCTTTGACTTAACATTGGTCAGTCATATGAGCTATTACACAGGAACTTTATTTGAAGTGTATGCCGGACAAGTCGGTTCGCCAATCGGCAATGGCGGCCGGTATGATAATCTGCTTGAGAAGTTCGGCTGGAATGCTTCGGCCACAGGTTTTGCAATCCGGGTGGATCGTCTTGCAGAAGCTCTTGGGGAGCCGATCCAGCCTGTCGCGCCAGAATGTATTTTATATAGTCCCGAACGAAGATTGGAAGCCATTGAATTTGCAAGAATTAAACGCACCGAAGGAAAATTGGTAACGATTCAGGATATTACGGTCGTCCAAAATGTCGATGCCTTTACACGGACATTTTCTGAAGTTCATTTATTCGTAGGGAATGGGGGGTATGGAAAAGATGAATAATAGCTTTTTAACGATTGCCATGCCGAAAGGAAGAATCTTTGAAGAAGCGGCAGAGCTATTAAGAAGGGCCGGTTTTCGTCTCCCTCCCGAGTTTGATGATTCCCGGAAATTGATCCTTGAAGTGGAAGAGGAAAATCTGCGGTTCATTTTAGCTAAACCGATGGATGTCGTAACCTATGTGGAACACGGCGTCGCTGACATTGGAATTGCAGGAAAGGATGTCATGTTAGAGGAAGAACGGGATGTCTATGAGTTACTAGATTTGAAAATCAGTGCCTGCTATTTAGCTGTAGCTGGACTGCCTGGTACGAAGATAAGTGACATCGCCCCTAAAATAGCCAGTAAATATCCGAATGTTGCCTCCAGTTATTTTCGCGAGCAGGGGGAGCAAGTCGAGATTATAAAGTTGAATGGGTCTATTGAGTTAGCACCGTTAATTGGTTTGGCTGAACGAATCGTCGATATCGTTTCTACGGGGAGGACATTGAAGGAAAACGGTCTTGTGGAATATGCGAAAATCGCCAATGTGACTTCGAGGCTGGTGGCAAACCCTGTCAGCTATCGAATTAAAGAAGCAAGGATTACCGAAATCGTGGAACGGCTAGCAGAAATTATTGAATAGTAAAGAATAGCTAATGAGGTGAAGGTATGAAAATAGAACGGTTTGCTGAAGGGATTTCACTGAAACGCTCGGTTGATGCAGGTAATGCCGATCAAAGAAAAGCGGTTCAGGATATTATTTATGATGTCAGGAAAAGCGGAAACGCCGCTTTACATACCTATACCGAACGTTTCGATGGTGTCAGTGCAGGGGAATTACTTGTATCGGAACAGGAAATGGAAGAAGCGACAGCATCTTTAACTGCTGAGCAGCTTGATATTATACAAGAAGCCGCGAATAATATCCGAATGTTTCACGAGAAACAAATTCGAAATTCATGGTTTACGACTGATGATACGGGAACGATGCTAGGACAAAAATTGACACCTCTTGATGCTGTAGGTGTTTATGTACCTGGAGGCACAGCAGCCTATCCTTCGTCAGTACTGATGAATGCGTTGCCTGCGAAGGCCGCGGGGGTGGAAAGGATCGTTATGGTGTCTCCGCCAGGGAAGGATGGGAAATTATCGCCAGCGGTTTTGGCAGCTGCCAAAATTGCCGGGGTGAAGGAAATCTATAAAGTTGGAGGGGCACAGGCAATAGCTGCTCTCGCTTATGGGACGGAAACGATTAAGAAAGTGGATAAAATAGTGGGTCCGGGAAATATATATGTGGCGTTAGCGAAGCGGGAAGTATTTGGAGATGTCGCCATTGATATGATAGCAGGTCCAAGTGAAATAGCGATATTGGCGGACGAAACCGCCATTGCTGCAGAAGTTGCGGCAGACTTGCTGTCACAGGCGGAGCATGATGCCCGTGCTTGCAGTGTTTTGGTGACGACGTCAACGACTCTTGCAGAAGAAGTGGCCGCAGAAGTGACCAAGCAGGTGGCGTTACTTCCACGCCATGATATTGCTGCAGCATCCATAAGGGATTATGGAAGAATCGTTGTAAGCGGGAATATGGCGGAAGCTGTTGAAGCGATTAATGAACTTGCACCGGAACATTTGGAAATTGTGGCCCATGATGCACTTGAAATCATGTCTAAAATCCGTCATGCCGGAGCAATCTTCATTGGCCGATTTAGTTCGGAGCCCGTCGGGGATTACTTTGCAGGCCCCAATCATGTGCTGCCTACCAATGGAACCGCCCGTTTTTCCAGTCCGCTTAATGTGGATGATTTCCAAAAGAAATCAAGCATCATCATGTATAGTGAAACGGCCTTCCGCAAAAATGCAGAAAAAATCGCGGCATTTGCCCGAATGGAAGGACTTGAGGCTCACGCCCGTGCCATTGAATCACGTGGTGTGAATGAATCCGGTAAATAGTCCTGAAATATTGAAATACGCGAAATCATTGATATAAAGACTTTTGACATGCTTTTACATCTTGGGAAAAGGGGTCTTACCCCGTTGAGGAGGAGTTGTAATGGAACGTTTTGCTAGTGTGGAGCGAAAGACGAATGAAACGGAAATAAGTTTGAAGTTTGGTGTGGATGGGGAAGGTAATTCCTCCATTAAGACGGGCGTTCCGTTTATGACGCATATGCTTGATTTGTTCACGAAACATGGGAAGTTTGATTTGACCGTAGATGCAAACGGAGATACAGATGTCGATGATCACCATACAACTGAAGATATTGGCATTTGCTTAGGTCAGACGTTATTGGAGGCCCTTGGGGACAAGCGCGGGATAAAGCGTTACGGAAATGCTTTCGTACCCATGGATGAAGCACTCGCCCAGGTTGTCATCGATTTAAGCAATCGTCCGCACCTAGAGTTCCGGGCTGAGTTTCCTTCGCAAAAGGTGGGTACTTTCGATACTGAACTCGTGCACGAGTTTCTTTGGAAATTCGCTCTTGAAGCCAGGATGAACCTGCATGTAGTCGTTCATTACGGTCACAACACACATCATATGATCGAAGCAATATTCAAAGCGCTGGGACGTGCATTGGATGAAGCTACGACCATCGATCCACGTGTCAAAGGCATCCCTTCGACGAAAGGAATGTTGTAAAAATGATCGGAATCGTCGATTATGGCATGGGGAATTTATTTTCTGTAAGTAAAGGGCTTGAACGCCTTGGTGCCGATTCATTCATTTCCGATGACCCAAAAGAACTTTCAAAGTCGAAAGGAATCATACTTCCCGGCGTTGGATCTTTCAGGGATGCAATGAGCCTCTTGGAAAAACAAAAGCTGGATGAATTCCTGAGGGAATATGTAGCCGATGGAGGTTATCTATTAGGGATCTGCCTTGGTATGCAGCTTCTCTTTGATGAAAGTGAGGAAAATGGACCGGCTAAAGGATTATCCCTCATCCCGGGAAAAGTCGTTCGTTTTAAGGGAGTGGGTGCGAATGACCAGGTTTATAAAGTGCCGCACATGGGCTGGAATCGTCTTGAATTCAAACACGCTTCACCAGTGAATGAGGGGCTGGAAGAGGAGCATGTTTATTTCGTCCATTCCTACTACGTCGATACCGATGAATCATTCGTCACTGCTTCGGCAAGGTATGATGTGGAAGTGCCTGCGATCGTCGGTAAAGGGAATGTGTTCGGCATGCAGTTCCATCCGGAAAAAAGCGGGAAGATGGGCATGTCACTGTTAAAAAATTATCTGTCATTAGTAGAAGGGAAGGAAGAAGCATGAGCAACTTTACTATTTACCCGGCGATTGATATGCGTGGAGGCAAATGCGTCCGCTTAATCCAGGGAGATTACAATCAGGAAACCGTTTATGGCGATTCCCCCTTTGATATGGCAAAAAGCTTTGCGGACCAAGGAGCCGATTGGATACATATGGTCGACCTTGACGGAGCTAAAGAGGGAGTGCGCATCAATGATTCATACGTAATCAAAGCTGCAAGTGAGTTAGGGGCCCGCATTCAAATCGGCGGCGGCATCCGTACGGAACATGATATAGCCCATTACCTGGATAATGGTGTGGAACGTGTCATTCTTGGCAGCACGGCCGTTTCAGACCCTGATTTCACTAAAGATATGATTAGGAAATATGGAAGCCATATCGCAATCGGGATCGATGCGAAGGATGGCAGGGTTGCCACTCATGGTTGGCTTCAAACGTCTGGGACCCTTGCGATAGATCTTGGTAAATTACTGGCCGATGCTGGTGCAGAGACATTTATCGTGACTGATATCGCGACGGATGGGATGCTTTCAGGTCCGAATGTGAAAGGTATTTTGGCCATGGCGGAGGCAACCGGTAAAAACGTTATCGCTTCGGGCGGCATTAGTTCACTTGAAGACCTAATCACCCTCAAAGAGTATGAAGCCCAAGGCATTGCAGGGGCAATCATTGGCAAGGCGCTTTATACCAATCGCTTTACTGTAGAAGAAGCACTAGAAAAGGTGCGTGGTTAAATGCTCACTAAACGAATTATTCCATGTCTCGATGTAAAGGATGGGCGGGTAGTCAAAGGGATACAATTTGTTTCCCTTAGGGATGCAGGAGACCCGGTCGAACTTGCAGCCTTTTACGACCAAGAAGGTGCCGATGAGCTTGTCTTCCTGGATATTTCCGCATCACATGAAGGCAGGGAAACGATTGTCGACGTCGTTCAAGCGGTAGCGGGCAGTCTGGCAATCCCATTCACGGTGGGCGGCGGCATTAATTCATTGGCGGATATGAAGAAGATCTTACGAGCTGGAGCCGATAAGGTTTCCTTAAATACAGCAGCCATTCTGCGCCCTGATTTAATTAATGAAGGTGCTGATTACTTTGGTTCCCAATGTATCGTGGTCGCCATAGACGCCCGATATGAAGAAGGGCTTGGCTCATGGCGCGTATATACCCACGGCGGCCGGAAATCGACTGAATGGGAAGTGATCGATTGGGCGAAGGAAGCTGTGTCCCGAGGTGCAGGTGAAATACTATTGACAAGCATGGATTGTGACGGCGAGAAACAAGGGTTTAATATCGCTTTGACAAAAGCGGTATCTGAAGCCGTTTCGGTGCCGGTCATCGCCTCAGGCGGGGCGGGCAACGCTGAGCATTTCCAGGAAGCCTTCCAAGAAGGTAAAGCCGACGCAGCATTAGCCGCATCGATTTTTCATTATAAAGAAACATCCGTCAAAGAAGTAAAAGCGTTTCTCAAACAACAAGGAGTGGTTGTACGATGAATCTTGAAACTATTAAATACGACGAAAAAGGCCTGATACCGGCAATTATTCAAGATGCAGGAACCGGCGAAGTGCTGACACTTGCTTATATGAATCAAGAATCACTGCAATTGTCGATTGAAAAAGGTGAAACGGTTTTCTTCAGCCGTTCGCGCAATGAATTATGGCATAAAGGAGCAACCAGCGGTAATACCCAGAAAATCATCGAAATGAAGTATGACTGCGATCAAGATGCATTGGTCGTTCGGGTCGTTCCTGCAGGGCCTGCGTGCCATACAGGGGCAACAAGCTGTTTTAGCGAAACGATTTACCAAAACGGTGAAGCCGGACAAGACGTGAAGGCGAATGTGACTTTCTTGACGGAATTGGAAAAATTGATTGAAAGAAGAAAATCGGAAATGCCTGAGGGTTCATATACTACCTATCTATTCGAAAAGGGCGTTGATAAGATCCTGAAAAAAGTCGGTGAAGAAGCGGCAGAAGTGATCATTGCTGCTAAGAACAGCGATGCAGAGGAACTTTCGATGGAAAGTGCCGATCTCCTCTATCACTTATTCGTTCTTCTTCAGGAGCAGGAGTTGCCTTTCCAAGCAGTGCTTGATGTATTGAAGGCTAGACATGCCGATAAGGATGAACCGAAAGAAACTGAATGAATGGTAAGTGCCCTCCGTCAAGGAGGGCTCAGACTGAAGACAAACTCGATGAAAGTCAAGTTTCTCTTCAGTTTTTTTATGGCTTGTACAATTTGGACGTTGATTATCGATCCAGGCACCCGCTTTTCCCGCCGGAGTCTCGCACAACCGCCCCAATCAACTTTTGCTACAAACTTTTGGTAGAAACCATATCTGAGATTTCAAGGTGTTGCTTTGTTTGGGAACATGAAAGAGATATTTCCCAACCCCTTTTGTGTGTATTTACGACAACGAGATCAATCCTGGCTCCCCATTTGACTAGGAATATACCTCATGGTGATTCCCTTTTTCCATTTTCTTGAATTGTTCGGCAAATTTACTCCAATATGTTATAATACTATGGTTAATCAACTTGAAGATGGAGGATTACATGAGTAAAGACTCTAAATTTGGCCAACAGGCAAAAATTCTAACTTTTCACCCAACAGGTGAGTATTATTTCACCAAGGGTTTAAAAGCTTATCATAGACGAGAACTACCTAAATCAAAAAAATACCTGGAACGTGCGCTGGAACTTGAACCCGCTGAACCGATGATAGCCTGTCAATTGGCAATCACTTGCTCGGAAATCGGAGAATATAATTATTCAAACAACCTCTTGGAAAACATCTTGGATGTGATGGATCCCTATATGTCGGAATGTCATTACTTCCTGGCGAATAATTATGCCCACTTAGGCATGTTCAAGGAGGCTTATCGTCACGCGAGTGCTTATCTTGATAAAGAAGAAGACGGGGAGTTTAGCGATGACGCAGAGGACCTGCTTGAACTGATAACTTTTGAGTCGGATGAGTCAGAAGAAAATCCCTTTAAGCATGATGGGCTCATTACCAAACAGGAACAAGCCCGTGAGTACCTTGAATCAGGCAATTTTCCAAAGGCAATCGAAGTATTGAAAGAGACGATTGCCGAGTACGAGGATTACTGGTCCGCTTATAATAACCTGGCACTTGCCTATTTCTATCTTGGTCAAGTAAATGACGCCTTTGCAACACTTGATGAGGTACTGGAAAAAAGTCCAGGAAACCTGCATGCGCTTTGTAACCTTGTTGTTTTTCATCATTATCAACAAGATGAAGCGAAGGTTGAAGAGCTCATACACATGCTGGAGAAAATTAGGCCGATGCTATCCGAACATCGTTTCAAGCTTGGAGCGACCTTCGCTTTGATAGGAAACTATGCTTCTGCATATAAATGGTTGAAAGTACTGCAAAGGCAAGGGTTCGAGGGAGATGGAACCTTCTACTATTGGTTAACCATTTCCGCTTACCACCTAGGCCATGATCAGGCTGCCAAAAAGGCATGGAAAAAGGTCGTGGAAATGAACCCGGAAAAGGAAGGCATGGAGCCTTGGGGAGATATGAATGCAACTTCAGATGGTTTTGAACATCATTTTCCTTCTATTATAAAAAGGCTGGAAAGTGAATTCATTGAAGAAAGGCTGTTTGCCATTTTCCTTCTGAAACATTCGGTTCATAAACAGAAGCTATTGAAAAACCAGGTCCTCAACCTTAATCAGAATTTCACTGATTTGGAACGTGATTATGCTGAACTTGTTCAAGCTCCTGCTAAAGATCGTCAATTAACACCGATTGATTTTGCCGATCGCACAGCTGAGTTATTATATCAGCATTTCCAACCGATACAATTAAATGAAGCCGGGCTGTATTTAATGTGGTTTTCCGTCTTCATCGAAGCGGTGAAATCAGAGCAAAAACTAAATAATCCAGCAGGATGGGCCTCAGCGGTGGAGTACGTGTGGAATCAGCTTAAAAATGAGAAGGCGAGCAAACAGGCAATCGCAGACAAACATTTCATATCCGTGTCCACCTTATCAAAGTACGTAAAGTTGGTTCAAACCCTGCTTGGATGAGCAGATATTTGGACGAAAAATTATTTGTTATATAGGATAATAGGTAGGGAACACTAACCGTAGTGAAGGTTCCATTTGCAATGGAATATGGAGGAGTGAAAACATGTCTGAAAAAATTTATGACGTTGTTATTATTGGAGCTGGTCCTGCAGGGATGACGGCGGCTGTCTATACATCACGTGCGAACCTTTCAACATTGATGTTAGAACGCGGAGTACCGGGCGGGCAAATGGCCAATACAGAAGAAGTTGAAAATTATCCTGGATTCGATACTATACTCGGACCTGAACTTTCAACGAAAATGTTTGACCATGCAAAGAAATTCGGTGCGGAGTATGCCTATGGGGATGTTAAGGAAATCATCGACGGTGAAGAGTATAAAACGATCAAAGCCGGTTCCAAGGAATTCAAGGCACGTTCAATCATCATTTCATCTGGTGCCGAATATAAGAAAATCGGTGTTCCCGGCGAAAAAGAATTGGGCGGCCGCGGTGTATCGTATTGTGCAGTTTGTGATGGTGCATTCTTCAAGCAAAAGGAACTATTCGTTATCGGCGGCGGAGACTCTGCTGTTGAAGAGGGTGTGTACTTAACCCGCTTTGCTTCAAAAGTGACGATCGTTCACAGACGTGACGAACTTCGTGCTCAAAAGATTCTTCAAGATCGTGCATTTGCCAATGAGAAAATTAACTTCATCTGGAATCACACTTTGAAGGAAATCAATGAAAAAGGCGGCAAAGTCGGCGGTGTCACACTAGTTTCCACTGAAAACGGGGAAGAGACAGTGATGGACGCAGACGGTGTATTCATTTATATCGGAATGCTTCCGCTAACTAAACCATTTGAGAACTTGGGCATCTTGAATTCCACAGGCTATATTGAAACGAATGACCGGATGGAAACACGCGTCCCTGGTATTTTTGCTGCTGGTGACGTTCGTGAAAAAACATTGCGCCAAATCGTTACAGCTACAGGCGATGGAAGCATTGCCGCTCAATCCGCTCAGCATTTTGTTGAGGAACTTCAAGAAAAATTGCAGCCTAAGGCTTGATTTCACTAGAATATACAATCGTAATTCCGTTTTAACGATGTTGTAACACGCGTGAAATAATGATTGGGTATAGTATGGATAGAAGTTGACCCCCTTTAATTATAAACGTTTAAGGACACAGATTAAGTTTCTGTGTCCTTTTTTTTTGTTTCCTGCTTTAAGACTAAATCTTTAGTTCCAATTTTTAGGATGTACCAAATGATTTTTAATGAGAAGTAAGTCCGCCCTTTGCATTTAGGCAGCGAAAGTGGAGAAGAATAGGAGTTAAGCAGGATAAAGGCTTATCTACGTGATTCCTTGGGAATGAATATTCCCCCAATGCAGGAAGTTTACTTTATTGTTAGCTCATTTCAAAAATAGTATAATGTTAAGATATACTAAACATATATATATCTTTCATAATGGTAAGAAGATGAAAAATACAACTTGTTTGAACTATTAGCATTTGTAAATCGCCAAATGGATATCTAGCGGCGGTTTAAGGATATAAACTGAATCTCTTCAACACGGGGGTGAAGGTTTCTATAGTCGAGCAGAGCCAATTGAGGTGAAGAACGTGCAACGTGTCACAAACTGTGTATTGATCAAGGATAATCAAATCCTCTTATTGAAAAAGCCTAGACGCGGATGGTGGGTAGCTCCAGGCGGAAAGATGGAGCCTGGGGAATCTGTACGCGATGCTTGTATTAGGGAATATCGTGAAGAAACGGGCGTTTATTTAAAAAACCCTTCCATCAAAGGTATTTTCACCTTCATTATGAAGGACGGAGATAAGGTATTGTCGGAATGGATGATGTTCACTTTCTTTGCAACGGATTCCGATGGTGTAAATGTTGATGTTTGTGAAGAAGGGGAACTTAGCTGGCATCCGGTCGAAGATGTTAAAAAGCTGATGATGGCTGAAGGTGATTTTCACATCCTGGACTATATGGTTCATGGAACTGGGATCATTTATGGAACCTTTACCTATACACCTGAGTTTAAACTACTTTCTTATCGATTGGATCCAGGTTAATTTTCACATATAAAAAAGATTGCTATACATGGGGGCGGAGAAACTATGAGTACAGGGCAGATCAGTGAAACGCAATTGGTCATCATTACCGGAATGTCCGGAGCGGGTAAGACAGTGGCGGTTCAAAGTTTTGAAGACCTCGGCTTTTTTTGCGTCGATAATTTGCCGCCCACGCTATTGCCAAAGTTTTTGGAGTTAATGAAGGACTCAGGGAATAAGATGAATAAAGTGGCTCTTGTCATGGATTTGAGGGGTAGGGAGTTTTTTGATTCCTTATTTCTTGCACTGGATAATTTAACGGATTCAGCTGCAGTATCACCAAGAATCCTTTTTCTTGAAGCTGATGACGATTCCTTGGTCCGAAGATATAAGGAAACGAGAAGGACCCATCCGCTTGCTCCATTAGGCCGGCCATTGGAAGGCATTAAAATGGAGCGGGAACTATTGGACGAATTGAAGGGAAGGGCCCAGCTGATCTTTAATACTTCCCAACTGAAACCGCGCGAATTGAGGGAGAAAATCGCTTCGGAGTTTTCTGCCGATAAAAGTGTCGGTTTTACAGTCAATGTCATGTCGTTCGGGTTCAAGCATGGTCTACCCATAGATGCCGACCTTGTGTTTGATGTACGCTTCCTGCCAAATCCATATTATATTGACCATATGAGGCCAAGGACTGGCTTGGAACAGGAAGTGTCGAGTTACGTTTTAAAATGGAGTGAGACGCAAAAATTCTTGGAAAAAGTGACCGATTTGCTTGCATTCATGCTTCCATATTATAAACGTGAAGGAAAAGCACAGCTTGTTGTTGCGATAGGGTGTACAGGCGGTCAGCACCGTTCTGTAGCATTGACGGAGTATATTTCAAACCACTTCAAGAAGGATTACAGGGTTCAAGTATCACATCGCGATATCGAAAAAAGTAAGGGGAAAGCAGATGTTAGATAAAAAGAAACAACCTAAGGTTGTGATCATTGGAGGGGGAACCGGCCTTCCCGTTTTGTTGAGAGGGTTAAAGAAGCATCCGGTTGATATAACGGCAATCGTAACGGTAGCTGATGATGGTGGAAGTTCAGGCCGCCTTCGCGAGGATATGGATATTCCCGCTCCGGGTGACATTCGTAACGTGCTGGCTGCGTTATCGGATGTAGAGCCCCTTGTTGAACAAATGTTTCAACATCGCTTTCAGAGTAAAAATGAGTTGTCCGGGCATTCGCTGGGGAATTTGATACTGGCGGCAATGACCTCGCTGACCGGGGATTTCGTCCATGCGATCCAGGAAATGAGTAAATTTCTTAATGTCCGCGGTAAAGTGCTTCCGGCGGCCAACCAAAGTGTGGTTCTCCATGCGGAGATGGAGGACGGAACGATTGTTACAGGCGAATCCAAGATCCCCTTCTCAGGAAAGAAAATAAAAAAAGTATTTCTGTCTCCTCATCATATAAAGCCGCTCAGTGAAACTCTCCAGGAAATCAAACAGGCAGATCTTATTGTCATAGGTCCAGGGAGTCTATATACTAGCATTCTGCCTAACTTACTTGTTCCTGGTTTAGGAGAAGAGGTTGCCCGTTCGAAGGCGAAGAAGGTGTACATTTGCAATTTGATGACACAAGCCGGAGAGACGCTGGATTATAGCGCGAGCGATCATATAAAAGCGATATATGACCATATGGGAAATGCATATATTGACAGGATACTTGTTAATAATGAGGAAATACCAACCGAAATTCAGCAACGCTATCAAGCTGAATATGCTAAACCGGTCATGTATGATGTGGAAAGCTTAAAAATGATGGGGCTTGAAATCATACAAGAACGCATTTTCAGCTATGAAGGGAATGTAATACGCCATGACACGAAAAAAGTGGCGGATTTGCTCTATAATATGCTTGTAAATGAAACAAAAAGCCACATTGCACCGTAGATATAAGCGGGGACGGTTTTTTGATTGATAAAAATAGATTACCTGCGTTCGATTGGGGGTGAAATGGATGTCTTTTGCTTCAGAAACGAAAAAAGAGCTTACTACATTAGAGGGAAAGGATTGCTGCGGTAAAGCGGAATTGTGTGCGCTTATCCGGATGAACGGATCCCTTTCATTTTCTAATCGGAAGCTTGTTGTGGATATTCAAACTGAGAATGCTGCGATTGCCAGAAGGATTTATACGCTGCTGAAAAAAAGTTATGAGGTCCAGGTCGAGCTGTTGGTCCGTAAAAAGATGAAGCTTAAAAAGAATAATGTATATATTGTCAGGATGTCATCTGGAGGGCAGCGGGTTTTAACCGATTTGGAAATTTTAGGCGATGGATTTGAAATTCTCCATGCTATATCCGATACTATTGTTGGGAAGAAATGCTGTAAGCGTTCTTACCTAAGAGGTGCATTTCTTGCGGGAGGTTCGGTGAATAATCCGGAAACGTCTTCCTATCACCTTGAAATTTTCTCACTTTATAAAGAGCACAATGATGCCCTTTGTGAGCTAATGAATAAGTTTGGCTTGAAGGCCAAAACTCTTGAACGCAAGAAAGGGTATATCATTTATTTGAAAGAAGCCGAAAAGATTGCCGAGTTTTTAAGTATAGTTGGCGCCCATTCAGCTTTATTAAGGTTCGAAGATGTAAGGATCGTCCGTGATATGCGTAATTCAGTGAATCGGCTTGTGAATTGTGAAACAGCCAATTTGAACAAAACGATTGGGGCCTCATTACGCCAGGTTGAAAATATCCATTATATCGAGGATACGGTGGGATTAGGCATTTTACCGGATAAGCTTCGGGAAATTGCGGAGCTTAGGATTGCGTTTCAGGATATAACCTTAAAGGAACTTGGGGAAATGGTTTCTGGGGGAACAATCAGTAAATCCGGGATTAATCACCGATTACGTAAGATTGATGAAATAGCTGACAGGCTCCGTGGGGGAGAGGCTATTGCTGCGAAAAAATAAAGCTAACAGGGGAGATCAAGATGGTGGAAAAACAAGTTGAGGTAAAATTGAAAACGGGTTTGCAGGCGCGGCCGGCAGCTCTTTTTGTACAAGAAGCTAACCGCTTTCATTCAGATGTTTTTCTTGAAAAAGAAGGAAAGAAAGTGAACGCAAAAAGTATAATGGGGTTAATGAGCCTTGCCATCAGTTCTGGCGTGACCGTGAAGTTAATCGTCGAAGGACGCGATGAAAAAGAAGCGTTAGAGGCATTGGAAGAGTTTGTTCAGCAAGAGGGTTAAAAGAAAAGGATGCTTAAAAGAGCATCCTTTTTTTTATTATGCAAAAAAGCTCCGGAAGTCGCTAAAGGCGTTCTCCGGAGCCGGTTGTTGCATGATTATTTAGAGTCTTTTTTATCATCAAGGATGCTGCGCGTGATGACTTTGTCGATCAAGCCATATTCAAGAGCTCTTTCGGAAGTCATGAAGTTATCACGTTCCGTATCTCTTTGAAGGACTTCAATAGGTTGACCAGTACGTTCTGCCAAGATTTGGTTCAGTTTATCTTTCAAGTGAAGGATACGGCGGGCAGCAATTTCAATCTCCGTAGCTTGACCTTGAGCTCCTCCAAGTGGTTGGTGAATCATGACCTCACTGTTTGGCAACGCATAACGTTTGCCTTTTTCGCCAGCGGCCAATAGGAAAGCACCCATGGAAGCGGCCATACCGATGCATACTGTGGATACATTAGGTTTGATATATTGCATAGTATCGTAAATGGCCATACCGGAAGTGATGCTTCCGCCAGGGCTGTTGATGTATAGAGTGATATCTTTTTCAGGATTTTCCGCTTCTAAAAATAGTAATTGAGCAACAATGGAGTTGGAAACATTATCGTCAATTGCACTTCCTAGCATAATGATCCGGTCTTTTAATAAACGGGAGTAAATATCGTAGGCACGCTCCCCACGACTTGTTTGTTCGATAACTGTAGGAATTAAATTCATGTTCATTTCCTCCTTCGATTAAGAGAATCATTTAAATTCTTTATGTATGTATGATACACTTTTTGGTCAATTTAGGTCAAACAAAACAAACCCTATAATGGATAATTTGTTCGACAATTTTCTGGCTAAGGCTCCTTTCCGATAGATTACTTTATATATTATGCCGCACAGGGATGAATTTCCACATTACCCATAATACCCAAATGGCGAAGTTTTAAACCTGATAGCCCTTGCAAAGGAGGGGAATCTATCATATAATGAAGTCTGTTGAAAAAATATTTTCTATTACGCCCTCGTAGTGCAACGGATAGAACGCAAGCCTCCGAAGCTTGAAATGCAGGTTCGATTCCTGCCGAGGGCATTACCAATCTTCTGCTTAATAAAGTGGGGGATTTTTTATTGGCCATTTTTAAGAGGGGCCCTAAAATTTTTGGCGAATTCGCTCGATTTCCGTAATATTCCATCGGATCCTGTAATGTAAGCCCTGTCTTGAAAATATACGCGCACACTATTGAAAAATGGTGATTTTTCAATAAAAGTAGTTGTTTAATTTGCATTTCTAACATATAGTATTTAAAACAAATAAACTATTCAGAAAAAAACGTAAGCGTTTTCATGGGTTTTTGTGTAGAATTTTCTCCTGATAATGTAAAATGGAGTGGGGGAGGGATGAATCGATGAGTATGAATATGAAAGCAGGACTTTTTCAACAGCAAACATTAAAGATGGCAATGACGCAGGAGCTTATGCAAGCTATTACATTGCTGCAATATTCCTCGCAGGAGCTATCGGCTTTTTTAGAAAATAAAATGGTGGAGAATCCATTACTGTCCATAGATCAGCCAACATCGGCTTTATTTCAGCCAACTTTTGACCGAAAAAAGGGAAAACGGACCCTTAAGAATACGTATGATGCCAACTATTGGATTGAACAGATCAGTGAAGATACTATATCGCTTGAACAGCATATCATGTCCCAGGTGAATCACCAGCAACTTACCGGTGAACAGCAGAAGGCGTTGCTGCTATTAATTCATAACCTTGATGAAAACGGTTACTTGAGGACTGAGCTGGATGACATATGTATCCCTGGTATACCTCGGATAGTTTTGGAAGAAAGCCTCTCAATTTTACAGGAACTCGAGCCGCATGGAATTGGAGCGAGAAATCTTCAAGAGTGCCTTTTGCTTCAGGTGCAAGCAGAAGGGGTGAACCTGCTTGCAGAATCGATCATAGAAAACCATTTCCTCGATTTTGCTGAAAAGCGCTGGAAAGACCTAAGTAAGAAAATCGGTGTTACAATGAAGGAGATTCAAGAAGTATTTGATTATGTCCAGACATTGAACCCGCGACCCGCATCACTCTTTTTTCAGGAAAAACCTTCTTATATAGTGCCGGATGTGGTCGTGGAAGTTCGGGATGGTATGCTGCTTGTCGGGAATTATGATGGTAACACACCTAATCTTAATGTGGATAAAGGGTATTTAAACCGTATGAAGAGCCATAAGGATCAGGGGGTTCAACGGTTTATCCAGGATAAGTGGCAGGAATACCAATGGATATCCAGAGGGATCCAACAGAGGAAAGAAACTATATTGAAGGTCATTCAGTGCATCGTCGATAAACAGCCGGCGTGCTTTCATCATGGCCTGAACTATTTGAAACCGATGACGATGAAGGAAATCGCCGACGAACTTTGTATACATGAGTCCACAGTAAGCCGGGCGGTCAAAGGGAAATACGTGCAGACACCATTTGGCACGATAGAGATGAGGATATTTTTCACTACTTCTTTACAGTCAGTCGGCCTTGATGAGGAAATGTCGGGCATGCAGGCAAAAAAGAGCCTTCAGGCAGCCATCAATGGGGAAAATAAACAAAAGCCGCTCTCGGATCAGGACCTGGCAGAACGGTTGAAAGAAGAGCATGGAATTATCCTGGCACGCCGAACCGTTGCCAAGTACCGGGAACAATTAGGGATCCCTTCTTCATCTAAACGAAAAAGATATGATTGAAAAGGATGAGTGGTTTTGGAATCAAATGCTTTTGTTTTATATAGTAGGGATAAATGCCCGTTATGCGATAAAGCCAAGCAAGTGCTTGAAGAAGTGAAAGAGGAATCAGGCATAGGCTATAAAGAAATCGATATCCACACCGATGATGATTTGCTTGAGAAATTCGGGCTGATGATCCCTGTCGTTGAATGGAAAGATGATATCGTTCAATTCGGAAACGTTGATAAATCAGCTCTAAATAGGCTTTTGGAAAAATAATTTTTCAAATCATTTGAAGAAACATTCCGTTCCTGCTAGAATAAAATATGTAGCAGGAATATTTTTTTGTTTTAAGTGGGACAGAAAATGACTACGCGGGACATTATACGTCCAACTTAACTTTTTAGGAGTTTTAAATATGCGTACATTACTCGAGGTACAAAGAAAATTATTACCAGATTTCCTTTTGGTTATGCAAAAAAGATATGATATCCTGCGTTATATCAAAATGATGCAGCCGGTTGGAAGGCGCAGTCTGTCCGTGAGCCTTAATTTGACGGAGCGGACGCTCAGAGGCGAGGTTGATTTTCTGAAAAGTCAGAACCTGGTTAACATATTCAGCTCTGGCATGACGCTGACTGATGAAGGGATTGAAATCCTGGATAAGTTAGAAGGAATAATGCGTGAAGTAATGGGTATAGACATAATGGAACGGCAATTGCAGGATTTATTGCAAGTGGATGAGGTCATTATTGTCTCAGGAAATTGTGATGAGACCCCATGGGTGAAAAAAGAATTGGGTAAAGCTTGTGCAATCCGTATGAAACGAGAATGGAACTCAAAGAATATCATTGCGGTTACTGGCGGATCGACAATGGCCGAAGTGGCTGATTCGCTGTCACCTGATGAAGCGTCGAAGAAATTGACATTTGTCCCGGCCCGCGGGGGAATTGGTGAAGCAGTGCAGAATCAGGCCAATACGATTGTCGAAAAAATGGCCCAGAAGGCACAGGCCTCATACAGAGTATTGTATGTACCCGATCAATTAAGCGGTGAGGTTTATGCTTCATTTCAGAAGGAACCTGCAATTAAAGAAGTGATTTCCCAAATCAAATCTGCTGATATGATCATTCATGGAATCGGTGATGCCATGGCGATGGCAGAAAGAAGAAATTCATCGCCAGAAATGTTAAAGAAGCTGTTAGATGGAAATGCTGTAGGAGAGGCATTCGGTTATTATTACGATGAAAACGGTAAAGTTGTTCATAAAGTTTTGACAGTCGGCATCCAGTTAGATGATCTTAGCCCTGAAAAGCGAGTGATAACTGTGGCAGGTGGTAAAACTAAAGCAAAGGCTATCCGTTCCTACATGAAAGGCGCACCTTCATCAACCGTTTTAATCACGGATGAAGCGGCGGCACAAGAGTTAATTCAGGGGAATTACACCCCTTAATATATTTGCGAACTTAAAAGGAGGAATTTTTCATGGCAGTAAAAGTTGGTATTAATGGTTTTGGACGTATTGGACGTAATGTATTTCGTGCAGCATTGAGTAATCCTGGGGTAGAGATTGTTGCTATTAACGACTTAACGGATGCTAATATGTTAGCGCACCTTCTTCAATACGATACAATTCATGGATCTCTTAATGAAAAAGTAACAGTTGATGGGGATTACCTTGTTGTTGATGGTCATAAAGTCAAAGTATTGGCTGAACGTGACCCTGCACAATTAGCATGGGGTGAACTAGGAGTAGAAGTAGTAGTAGAATCTACAGGACGTTTCACGAAACGTGCAGATGCAGCTAAGCATTTAGAAGCTGGCGCGAAAAAAGTAATCATCTCTGCTCCTGCATCTGATGAAGATATCACAATCGTCATGGGTGTAAACGAAGATAAATATGATGCAGCTAACCACCATGTAATCTCTAATGCTTCTTGTACAACGAACTGCTTAGCTCCATTTGCTAAAGTGCTTCACGAACAATTCGGAATCAAACGCGGTATGATGACTACTGTTCACTCTTATACAAATGATCAGCAAATCCTTGATTTGCCACATAAAGATTACCGCCGTGCACGTGCAGCTGCCGAGAATATCATTCCTACAACAACTGGGGCAGCAAAAGCTGTTGCACTTGTCCTTCCTGAACTTAAAGGGAAATTGAATGGTATGGCAATGCGCGTACCTACTCCAAACGTGTCTGTTGTCGACCTTGTTGCAGAACTTGAAAAAGACACAACAGTTGAAGAAGTTAATGCAGCATTCAAAAAGGCTTCTGAAGGAGAATTAAAAGGAATCCTTGAGTACAGCGAACTTCCGCTAGTATCAACTGACTATAATGGTAACCCATCATCATCTACAATCGATGCCCTTTCCACAATGGTAATGGAAGGAAACATGGTTAAAGTATTATCTTGGTATGATAATGAAACAGGATATTCAAGCCGTGTTGTTGATTTGATCGACTATTTGGCTAAAAAAGGATTGTAATTAGAATAATAAAAAACCTCACCAAGGTGAGGTTTTTTTTATCACACCTCTAAAAAAACTTGGCAGAAGATGATATTATTAGTAAGTCATTAATCAGTCAAGCGTTTACATTTCTTGTTTTTGGATAATTTCCTGGAAACCGACTATAATGAAAAAGAGAAAAGGGGAGTTGGGAAATTTACCCTCTCCCTTTTTGGCTAAAAGAATCAAAAATATGATAACAATATCTAAGGAGGTTCTTGGATTATGAATAAAAAGTCGATTAAAGATATTGAATTAAAGGGGAAACGCGTATTTTGCCGTGTTGATTTCAACGTGCCGATGCAGGACGGAAAGATTTCGGATGATACGAGAATCAAGGCTGCACTGCCGACGATTTCCTATTTGACAGAACAAGGCGCAAAAGTCATCTTAGCCAGCCACCTTGGCCGTCCTAAAGGACAAGTCGTAGAAGAATTGCGTCTAGCGCCTGTTGCGGAAAGACTAAGCGAACTTAGTGGCAAGGATGTGCAAAAGGCAGAAGAAGCATACGGTGAGACCGTTCAATCAATAATTGATAACATGCAAGATGGCGAGATCTTGTTGTTGGAAAACGTTCGTTTCTATCCAGGAGAAGAGAAGAACGATCAAGAATTGGCGAAGTCATTTGCTGCACTTGCTGATGTTTATGTTAACGATGCATTCGGAGCTGCGCATCGTGCACATGCTTCAACTGAAGGAATAGCGCACCATCTCCCAGCCGTTGCCGGATTACTGATGGAAAAAGAGCTTTCAGTACTTGGAAAAGCCCTATCCAACCCAGAACGTCCTTTTACAGCTATAATTGGCGGAGCAAAAGTAAAGGATAAGATAGGCGTTATCGAAAACCTTTTGGAAAAAGTCGATCACTTGATCATTGGTGGTGGATTGGGTTATACATTCATTAAAGCGCAAGGTCATGAAATCGGTAATTCTTTATTGGAAGAAGACAAAATAGAATTGGCCAAATCTTTCATCGAAAGTGCAAAAGAAAAAGGCGTAAAACTTCATTTGCCTATCGATGCAGTCGTAACTGCTGAATTTTCACCTGATGCAGAGACGGATAATGTCGATATCGATGCTATTCCAAAGGATAAAATGGCTCTTGATATCGGACCAAAAACAAGCGAATTATTTGCGGATGTAATCAAAAGTTCCAAGCTTGTCATTTGGAATGGACCAATGGGTGTATTCGAGTTCGATAAATTTGCGAATGGAACGAAAACCGTTGCTAAAGCCTTGGCGGAAGCAAAAGATACGTACAGCATTGTAGGCGGAGGGGATTCAGCCGCAGCCGCAGAAAAGTTTGGCTTGGCAGAAAAGATGTCCCATATTTCAACTGGCGGCGGTGCATCTCTTGAGTTCATGGAAGGCAAAGAGTTGCCTGGCGTTGTGGCCTTGAACGATAAATAAGACTGACCGTTACATATTTCAACTTTAGAAGGGATGAGAAACCAAATGCGTAAACCGATTATTGCAGGAAACTGGAAAATGAATAAAACACTATCTGAAGCGACTGCCTTTTTAGAAGAAGTGAGCAATTTGATTCCGAAGCAAGATGTAATCGATACGGTTGTATGTGCTCCAGCTTTATTTTTGGATCAGCTGGTTCAAGCAGCAAAAGGAACTGATGTGAAGATCGGGGCGCAGAACATGCACTTTGAAGAAAGCGGTGCTTTCACAGGAGAAATCAGCCCGATCGCATTGGCTGATCTTGGTGTATCCTACGTCATACTTGGTCATTCCGAACGCCGTGAAATGTTCAACGAAACGGATGAAGCCGTTAATAAAAAAGCTCATTCCGCTTTTGCCCACGGATTGACCCCGATCGTTTGCTGCGGTGAAACATTAGAGCAAAGGGAAGCTGGCGAAACGAATGATTTCGTAGGCAGCCAGATAGAAAAAGGCCTTGCAGGATTATCTGACGATCAATTGAAACAAGCCGTTATTGCTTATGAGCCGATTTGGGCAATTGGAACAGGAAAATCGTCATCTGCTCAAGATGCTAATGAAGTTTGTTCGCATATCCGCTCGGTTGTTGCCGACAAATTTTCAAATGAAGCAGCTGCAGCCATCCGCATTCAATACGGTGGCAGTGTAAAACCTGAGAATATTAAAGAGTACATGGCACAACCTGATATAGACGGTGCGTTGGTTGGCGGTGCAAGCTTGAAACCCGATTCATTTTTACAATTGCTGGAGGCTGGTCACTATGAGTAAGTCGCCTGTGGCACTTATCATCTTAGACGGTTTTGGCTGCCGTAACGAGGAAAAGGGAAATGCTGTTTTTCATGCGAAAAAACCGAACTTTGACCGTTTTTGGGAACAGTATCCGCATTCCCATTTAACTGCAAGCGGGGAAGCGGTCGGCTTGCCTGCCGGTCAAATGGGGAACTCGGAAGTGGGGCATTTGAATATCGGGGCAGGACGGATCGTTTATCAAAGTCTGACCCGTGTGAACCTGGCTATCCGTGAAGGTGAGTTTGCCAAAAACCCAACTTTGATCGATGCCATGAGCCATGCCAAGAAAAAAGGCACGGACCTTCATCTTTTCGGTCTACTTTCAGATGGCGGCGTGCACAGTCATATCGATCATATGTATGCCCTGCTGAAGTTGGCCGCTAAAGAAGGAGTTAAAAATGTATATGTACATGCATTTTTAGATGGTCGTGATGTCGGGCCGAAAACGGCGCAAGGTTATATTAAGGAAGCGGAAGCGAAAATGAAGGAGATCGGTGTTGGACAGTTTGCGACCATATCCGGAAGATACTATTCGATGGACCGTGATAAGCGCTGGGAACGTGTGGAGAAATCCTACCGTTCGATGGTGTATGGTGATGGCCCTGCTTACTCTTCCGCGATGGAATGTGTTGAGGATTCCTACGAACATGGTATTTTTGACGAGTTCGTGATTCCTTCAGTCATAACGGCGGAAGACGGTAAACCGGTGGCAACGATTAAAGATGATGATGCCGTAATCTTTTACAACTTCCGTCCAGACCGGGCGATCCAGATTTCCAATACGTTCACCAATGAGGACTTCCGCTCATTTGACCGCGGTCCTGGACATCCGAAGCATCTCCATTTTGTCTGCTTGACACATTTTTCAGAAACAGTTGACGGATATGTTGCATTTAATCCGACAAATCTTGATAATACATTAGGGGAAGTACTTTCCCAAAACCAGCTTACCCAGCTTCGTATCGCTGAAACTGAGAAATATCCGCATGTGACATTTTTCATGAGCGGCGGACGTGAAGAGAAGTTTCCTGGTGAAGAGAGGATTTTAATTAATTCTCCGAAAGTCGCTACATATGATTTAAAACCTGAAATGAGTGCTTATGAAGTTACGGATGCGTTGGTGGAACAAATTGAGGCTGATCGCTTTGATGCCATTCTCTTGAATTTTGCCAATCCGGACATGGTTGGTCATTCAGGGATGCTTGAGCCTACCATTAAAGCGATTGAAACAGTGGATGAATGCCTAGGCAGGATTGTCGATTTAATCGTCTCAAAAGGCGGTACGGCAATCATTACCGCTGACCATGGGAATGCTGATGAAGTCGTAACGCTTGAAGGCAACCCCATGACAGCTCATACTACGAATCCCGTGCCTGTCATTATCACTAAAAATCAGGTAACATTAAGAACAGGTGGTATCCTAGGTGATTTAGCTCCAACGATGCTTGATTTGCTTGGAGTCGAAAAACCTGTTGAAATGACAGGGAAATCCCTATTATCTAAATAAAATTGTGAATAGGAAAAGGAGAGATTTATAATGCCGTACATCGAACATGTATATGCACGCGAAGTGCTAGATTCCCGTGGTAATCCAACAATAGAAGTAGAAATCCAAACAGAGTCCGGATACTTCGGACGTGCAATCGTACCATCAGGTGCTTCAACAGGAGAACACGAAGCGGTTGAGCTTCGTGACGGAGATAAATCTCGCTACCTGGGTAAAGGGGTACAAAAAGCAGTCGATAATGTAAATGATATCATTGCTGAAGCTGTCATCGGTTTGGATGTTACGAACCAAGCAGGACTTGACCTCACTATGATTGAATTGGATGGCACTGAAAACAAAGGAAACTTGGGAGCTAATGCAATCCTTGGCGTATCAATGGCTGCTGCCCATGCCGCTGCGGAATTTTCAGGTTTACCATTGTATCGTTATCTTGGAGGGTTCAATGCGAAACAACTTCCTACTCCAATGATGAACATCATTAACGGCGGATCACATGCCGATAACAATGTTGACTTCCAGGAATTCATGATTCTTCCTGTAGGTGCTCCTAGCTTCAAAGAAGCAGTTCGTATGGGTGCAGAAGTATTCCATGCCTTGAAATCTGTCCTTTCTGCCAAAGGCCTGAATACGGCAGTCGGCGATGAAGGCGGCTTTGCGCCAAACCTTGGTTCAAACCGTGAAGCGCTTCAAGTCATCATCGAGGCAATTGAAAAAGCTGGCTACAAAGCAGGCGAAGATATCTACCTTGGCATGGACGTAGCTTCATCTGAATTCTATAACAAAGAAACAGGCAAATATGATCTTGCTGGCGAAGGCCGCAATGGTGTTACATCAGAAGAAATGGTAGCTTTCTATGAAGAGCTAGTGAATGAATTCCCTATTATCTCCATCGAGGACGGCCTGGATGAAAATGACTGGGATGGTCACAAACTTTTAACGGAACGCATCGGTTCTAAAGTTCAGCTTGTTGGTGACGATCTTTTCGTAACGAACACGAAAAAATTGGCTGAAGGCATCGAAAAAGGCATCGGCAACTCCATCCTGATCAAAGTGAACCAAATTGGTACACTGACTGAAACGTTTGATGCAATCGAAATGGCAAAACGCGCAGGCTACACTGCAGTCGTTTCCCACCGTTCCGGTGAAACTGAAGATGCAACGATCGCTGATATCGCCGTTGCAACAAACGCAGGACAAATCAAAACTGGTTCCATGTCCCGTACGGACCGTATTGCTAAATACAACCAACTTCTTCGCATCGAAGATCAACTTGGTGACTTGGCTGTATATGGCGGCTTGAAATCTTTCTATAACTTGAAGAAGTAATTATAGTAATTATCAAGCATAAAATACGTCCGAACTTTGTCATACAAGGCACTTTTGGACACTTTGAGTTATGTAGTACATCAACTCGAACTTAGCAATACAAATGTTTAGTATCAACCCCTGATTTATAAGTGAGTGAAATCGCTTATGAATTGGGGGTTTTTGCGTGTTAATACAGGACTTGTTGAAAGAATTTACATTTAACTTACAAATTAAAAATTATTCCAAGCGAACTATCGAGACCTACAATTACAAAATGGTATGGCCCATTGGATATTGATATTGCTAAAGATATTGACGATAAGGTCAACTTGTTAAAAGAGGAATTGGGAATTGGATATTGGATAGCCAAAAAAGGCAATCATCCAAACTCCAAGGAGTTTATAAAAAAACACAAGGAAATCCACGCATATTATGGCATTCGCTTTAAATATGATGCTTACTGTGCTTATTTAACGAAAACTGAAAGTAAAGTTCGTGAAAGCCTAGAGCTGCCTAAAACTCAAGATGATGCAAAACTTGTGTTCGATATTGTGGCTAGAAAATATAATTTGCAATTAGCAGAAAGGCGACAAATCAACGGTTTCGGTAAAGTGGACAGAGCAATACATCAAGCAAAGATAGATGGAAAGTATGTCCCACAAGCCACGCTTGTTTATGATTACATGGTAGATGGTCATGAGGTGGATGTTAAAAACACAGACGAAAAATCTTATATGCCAAACTTTTAGACCGTTCCAATAGGAATGGTCTTTTTTAGATTGACAGCATAATTTTGGTACTTCATACTTCTATAGTAATAGATGTAACGGAATATTTAGTTAATTATGAGGACGAAAGCCATGAAACCAGAAATCTTATCAACAGCCATCGAAACGCTAACAGGATTGTTTTTCCGTAACAATAATGAAGGAACTGACTTTCTTGCCAAACGCACATTGGACCATTATATAAACGACCTTGATTTGCTTGGTGATATCAACTCTGTAGCTGTGGAAATTGATAAACAGCGAGCGTGGGCTCTCATTCCCAAGCTACGATTATTTGACAGCAAGAGCGCTGATGAAATCGAAGTTGCTTTAGGTGGGTTGGGATATACCGATGCTGAAATTATTGCCAGTGACATAGTATTTGAGGAGTGGAAAAAATCTCAAAAGCACTGCCAATGAGTTTAAAAGGAGGAATGCCGATGTGGGGACGATACCTTTGGAAACTCCGATTGTTATTGACCATTCCATATTTGTTATTTGCGATATTAATGTTTTCGTCCATTGGCAACGATAAGGATTATGGTTATTATTGGATGGCGTTTGTGGTCTATGCGATTGTTTCCAATATCATCCTTCATAAAATGGAAAAGAAAGAAAAGATGGAAAAGGAATGAATTTAAGGAGGTAAGCACTTTACCTCCTTTGCCAATTTCATAAATGGAGGTGGATATTATGGGGCTCAAGAACATTTACAAAAAATCATTGTCTATGGCTCTGGTACGGGCTGGACATGACATTCATCATACTATGCCCGATCGAAACAACAAAAAATACCAAGTGTTTGTTTTCATCCATACCGATGAATTAATAAAAGATTTACTGGAGTTAACCAAACGGGAGGTGAGACAATGACTGAACGTTTCTCTATCGCTATTATAATCTCCTGTGTAGCTGTAGTAATGGGCATACTGATTGATTTAGGAATGCTGTATATTGCATTTATACTTCTTGTAATTTGTGTATTGGCTGTTCTTCCCGTCAAGTGGTTTCGTGATTGGTTATGGAGTGACTAAAATATGCTGGTTGTACATCAATTGAATATAAAAATTCAAAAATTGGGAGGTATGTCACCAATGAAAAAATACATAAATATAGTTGGAGCATTGGGCTTAATCGTTTTGATTATGGCAATGCCATTTTTCTACACAACCATTTTTTTGGGTAGTTTTATCTTGGACCCAACACCGCATACGAATCCTCAGCCTGGCCATGAAGACCACAATGCAACAAAAATTTGGGAGGGTATGTCAAAAGAGGAATATCAGAAGATTAAATACGTAGAAGAACATAAATATAAATATGAAAATGAAGAACCTGCATTCAACCCAGATGAATCATCAAGTTTCAACCTATTTGAAGTTGAAAATAAAAACGATGAATATTGAAGGACCCCGCCAATTATGCGGAGTCCTTTTTTCGTTGCTTAAATATGCAATGCTCCAAAATTAGGTTTCGTTCTTTCAGTCGTTGAAATCCATTCACCCAATTATTTGGGGATTCTGCTTCTGACGAGAAGATGGGTTCTGCACAGTAATTTCTTTTCACCTCCCATACAATGTGAGAATACACATTGTATGGGAGGTTTTTTTGCTTATAAAGTTAGCCGCCAGTCACTGATTCCGGCTTGGTTCAGGGCTGATAAAAGGATTTAATCAAACGTTTGATTAATATAAAAAAAGGTGCCGCATCCGGGCACCTTTTTTTATTTACTCGATACAGCTTCCACTGGTACGGCATTATAGTATTCTTCTAATGTAATCTTCGCTTCAAAGATTTCAGTTGCGGTAGCGACACCAACATAACGGATGTGCCATGGTTCGTATTTATAACCTGTGATGTTTTCCTTGCCTTCAGGGTAGCGAATGATAAATCCGTATTCATGTGCATGTTCAGCAAGCCAGGCAGCTTCATTCGTATCACCGAAGCAGTCTTGGGCAGCGCATGCCCCATCGTGGGTCGTGACATCAATCGCCAGGCCTGTTTCATGCTCGCTTGTCCCAGGCATTGCACTGTAGGTTTTCGCCTTTTCTTCCCCGTCCTTAGCCACATAGTTATTAAAGACCTCGATCTGTCTTTGGTGAGAGCGATAAGCGGAAACGCCGGCAAAGTGCATGTTTTCTTTTTCGGCAGCCTGGAACATTACTTCAAGTGCCTTTCCCGCTTCCTCTCGCATCATTCTTTTTTCAATTTTATCTTGAAAGATGAAATCCACTTTTGGGTAGATGAGGTCAGCAGGTTTGTAATCTTCAGGCAGGCTGTATTGTTTATTGACAAGTACAGGAATGCCTTCCGGATGGGCTAATGTCTGAAGGCCAGCCTGTCCGGGTTTAGCCGTTTCATCAACTTCCACCTGGCGTTGGGCCGATTCTTTTGAATCATTATTCTTGTCGGTTTCTGTCTCCGTCTCCTGGGAGCTCGGTTGTTCTTCTTTTTGCTCTTTTTCATGCTCGCTTGTCAGGTCGGATGAACAGCCAGCCATTAGAATGAAAGATGATAGAACAGTTGCTGCAAATATAGGTTTTAACATATGAAAGGCCCCTTGCTTTTAATATAAGTTTCCAATAAAAGTAGTTTTGAAAAAAATTATCGGGATAAGTAATCCCTTGTTAATTCACTTTGATATTTATCAAGAAATAAGCCAATCCAGACGACCATCAATAAAAATGGATAATCGTTACGGACTGCGGTTTCCACAACGGGATCAGACCAAAAGCTCGAAAGGAAACCCGATGACATCCTGATTGTCTCGAATGTGACAAGGGCGTGAAGCGATAACCAAAGAATCGTAAGGGTATTGGTCCCAAACCCAATGACCGCCGCTATGACGCTCAGCAAGGCGGCTGCTGCCCCGATCAGGAGGACATTGAAGCTTGATTGGAAAAAGTCAGTACCGCTATTGGAAAGTCCATTATAAATAATAGCAGTAAAATAAACGGTTGTCGTGATATATGCAGCAAATAATAAGTATCGATTTCCGTGATACTTTGCCAGCAGCAATAAAAGCGGTGATAGGATGATTAATAGGACACTGATAAAATTGCTTCCGCCTGTCCATAAAGAATAGCCGGCAACCGCCGAGAATAGGATGGTCAGGAGATCAAGAATCCGGAGTATGGACTTAAACATGTTGACACCTCTTTCTCTATTTATGCAAATTATCTCAAACTTTGATTCAAAAAGAAAATAAATGACTATGGATTTTTAGGAATTCTTACCATCATAGTATAACAAAGATTGTGGATACTTATTGGGTGTGGTAAAGTTAAAGTAATTGTTTATTGGTTCTTCAGGAGGTGTAATTGCATGCATGCATTTCTCATAACGCTTTTAGTGATTGTCAGTATCGCCCTCATTGTGACGGTATTGCTTCAATCAGGTAAGAGTGCAGGTTTATCAGGTGCGATTGCCGGCGGTGCTGAGCAGTTATTCGGAAAGCAAAAGGCACGCGGTTTGGACCTGGTTTTACATCGTGCGACAATAGTATTGGCGATTTTATTCTTTGCTTTAACTTTACTAGTTGCATACTTTGATGTGTAATGGATCAAAAATGAGTCTAGCTAAATAGCTAGACTTTTTTCTTTGCACAATAGTTACATGAATAGATATAGTGATTTTAGTACTTAATTATAGGATAGGGATGTTTTTAAAATTCTATTTACTGATAAAGGAGCTTAAGATCATGAAAATAAAGCTGCAGCAGCCCTTTACTTTTGAAGGCGGAAAAAGAGCTGTCTTACTTTTACATGGATTTACGGGGAATTCAGCGGATGTACGGATGCTAGGGCGTTACTTGGAGAAACAGGGATACACCTGCCATGCCCCGCACTATAAAGGGCATGGCGTACCCCCAGAGGAGCTGGTGAAAACGGGTCCGGAAGATTGGTGGAAAGATGTAATGATGGCCTACGATTTCCTGAAAAGCAAAGGCCATGAAGAAATTGCTGTTGCCGGACTATCATTAGGAGGCGTATTTTCTCTTAAATTAGGTTACACTGTACCTATAAAGGGTATCGTATCAATGTGTGCGCCTATGTATATCAAAAGTGAAGAAATGATGTTTAAAGGAGTATTGGAGTACGCCAGAGAATTTAAGAAGTATGAAGGAAAAACTCAAGAGCAAATAGAGCTTGAAATGGACCTCCTTGCCGATAAACCGATGAATACATTGAAAGCCCTTCAGGAATTGATAACGGATGTACGAGAGCACGTCGACCTTATATACGCGCCGACATTTGTGGTGCAGGGCAGGCATGATGATGTTATCAATCCAAAAAGTGCCGATATTATTATTGATGCCATTGAATCACCGGTCAAAAAAATCAAGTGGTATGAAGAATCCGGTCATGTCATAACTCTTGATAAAGAAAAGGACCAGCTGCATGAAGATGTATTGGAATTTTTAGAAAGTCTGGATTGGGCCGAATAACAAAAATATACCCTGAATAGGAGGGTTTTCATGGAAGATAACATTCAAGAACATATTAATAAGCTTCTGACATACATGACGGATGAAGCGTATAAGCCCTTAACGGTACAAGAACTGGAAGAGGCTTTGAAAATCGAAGACTCGGCAGATTTCAAGAATTTCGTTAAGGCTCTAGTAAAGATGGAAGAAAAGGGATTGGTGGTCAGAACGAGGAGCAATCGTTACGGGCTGCCGCAAAAGATGAATTTGTTCCGTGGTAAATTAACAGGACACGCTAAGGGATTCGCCTTTGTCACACCTGAAGATAACCCTGGAATGGATGATATTTTCATTCCGCCGAATGAAACGGGCACAGCGATGCATGGAGATGTCGTCATGGTACGAGTATCTTCGGAAACATCGGGCTCAAGGCAAGAAGGCACGGTCATCAGAATTCTTGAACGCGGTATTACACAAGTGGTCGGTACATACTCCGAAAGTAAAAGTTTTGGTTTCGTCATCCCTGATGATAAAAAGATCGCAAACGATATTTTCATTCCGCAGCATGCTTCACATGGAGCGGTAGAGGGCCATAAGGTTGTCGTCAAGCTTACTTCTTATCCTGAAGGACGCATAAGTGCCGAAGGTGAAGTCATTGAGATTCTTGGACATAAAAATGATCCTGGTGTAGATATTCTTTCCGTGATCCATAAATATGGTTTGCCAATGGAGTTCCCGGATGACGTCATGGAACAAGCCAATGCCGTTTCGGATACCATTGAAGAAAGTGAAATTGGAAGCCGCAGGGATTTGCGCAATGATGTTTTGGTCACGATTGATGGAGCGGATGCAAAGGACCTGGATGATGCCGTCACTGTTTCCAAACTTGAAAATGGCAATTATAAGCTGGGTGTTCATATTGCTGATGTCAGCCATTATGTGAAGGAAGGATCACCAATCGATAAGGAAGCCTTGGAAAGAGGGACGAGCGTTTATTTGGTGGACAGGGTCATCCCGATGATCCCGCATCGTTTATCGAATGGCATTTGTTCCTTGAACCCACAAGTCGATCGCTTTACACTCTCTTGTGAAATGGAAATTACGCCAGATGGCAAAGTCGTCAACCATGAGATTTTTGAAAGTGTCATTAAGACGACGGAACGTATGACATATGGAAATGTGAACAAAATCCTTGTCGATAAAGATGAAGAACAGCTCGAACGCTATGAAGCGTTGGTGCCGATGTTCCAGGACATGGAGAAGTTAGCTGCCATCCTGCGCAAGAACCGGATGAACCGCGGTGCGATTGACTTTGATTTCAATGAAGCTAAAGTCATCGTTGATGAAGAAGGCCATCCGACTGATGTGGTTTTACGTGAAAGGTCGGTTGCCGAAAAGCTTATTGAAGAGTTCATGCTTGCGGCTAATGAAACCGTTGCAGAGCATTTCCACCGTCTTGACGTACCGTTCATTTACCGTATTCATGAAGATCCCAAGCCGGAAAAACTGCAGCGTTTCTTTGAATTCATAACGAACTTCGGATATATTGTCCGGGGATCGGCCAATGACGTTCACCCTAAGGCGTTACAGGAAATCATTGAGGCGGTAGCCGGAAAACCGGAAGAAACGGTCATATCCACCGTCATGCTCCGTTCCATGCAACAGGCGAAATATGATCCGGAGAGCTTAGGTCACTTTGGTTTATCTGCTGAGTTTTATACACATTTCACATCGCCGATTCGCCGTTACCCGGATTTGATCGTGCACAGGTTGATCAGGACCTACTTGGTGGAAGGTAAACTGGATGAAGCTACGAAGGAGAAATGGAATGCCAATTTACCTGAGATTGCCGATCATACATCGAAACGTGAACGTCGCTCAGTCGATGCTGAACGGGAAACGGATGATCTGAAGAAAGCGGAATATATGCTGGATAAAATCGGCGAAGAGTATACCGGGATCATTGGTTCGGTTACAAATTTCGGGATGTTCGTCGAGCTGCCGAACACCATTGAAGGACTTGTCCATGTCAGCTTCATGACGGATGATTATTACCGCTTCGATGAGCGTCAGCTTGCAATGATCGGGGAACGTACCGGTAATGTGTTCCGGATTGGAGATGAGATCGACGTACGTGTTTCCAACGTCAATAAAGAGGAACGCGCCATCGATTTTGAAATTATCGGCATGAAGGTAAGCCGTCCGCGTCCATCTGGCGAGAAGAAAATATTCAAAGCCAATTCAGGTGAACGTAAACGCGGCCGTGGAGGCAATGGAGGACGTAATGAAGGTAAAGGCGGCGGCCGTAATGGAGATTCGCCTTCTAATGGGAGAAAATCGAAAAAGAAGAAAAAATTCTTTGAAAATGCGCCAGCTGCCAAGCGCAAGAGAAAACCAAAAAAGAGATAAAGATTGAGGCGGGGGATGATCATTTCATCCTCTTGCCGCGATTGGATGTAAAAAGGGGAGAGTTAGATGCCAAAAGGTTCAGGTAAACAACTAGCACAAAATAAAAAGGCTTATCATGATTTTTTTATTGAACAAACGTTTGAAGCCGGAATCGTTTTGAAGGGAACCGAAATCAAGGCCATCCGTGCGGCCCGAGTGAATTTGAAGGATGCCTTCGCTAAAATAGAAAATGGAGAAATCTATCTTTATAATATGCATGTAAGCCCTTATGAGCAGGGAAACCAGTTTAACCATGACCCGTTGCGGACACGGAAGCTTCTTTTGCATAAGAAAGAGATCAGTAAACTGATCGGTGTAACAAAGGAAACAGGCTACACGATCGTACCGTTGAAAATGTATTTGAAAAATGGCTTTGCCAAGGTTTTAATCGGTCTGGGTAAAGGGAAGAAGCAATATGACAAGCGTGAAGACCTGAAGAAGAAGGAAGCGAAGCGTGATATTGAACGTGCATTCCGTGATCGACAGAAGATGTAGAACTGCCAAGACCTTACAATTGATTTTTTGAGCCAATCTGTTATAATTAATCCTGTACCGATGACAATTGAATATCAGCCAACTTGCTGACTATTCTTCTCTCGTACGCTCCATTTATATCATGGGGACGTTACGGATTCGACAGGGATAGTTCGAGCTTAAGTTGCGAGTCGAGGGGATCGGCCTCGTTAAAACGTCAACGCCTATAACTGGCAAACAAAACAACAACCTAGCTTTCGCTGCTTAATAACAGTCGATAGCTGTTCCTCCCTCCATGGCCCACGTGGTAGGGTAAGGGACTCACTCTAAGTGGGATACGCCGGAATCCACCGTCTGAGGATGAAGGAAGAGACCAATCAGACTAGCTGCTCTGCCGCCTGTCGATAGGCTAATGAGTTCGCGAAATGCGAATATATCGACTACACTCGTAGAAGCTTAAGTGCCGTTATGTCTGGACGTGGGTTCGACTCCCACCGTCTCCACCAATACATATATTGGTGGTTTTTTATTTGGTTTTTTTCGTCGTTTTTGTCGAAAAATCGATAAATCGTATAATTCGCAGATATATCAGGATTTTTCGTTGATATATCTCCAATTTCGAAGATATATTCCCGATTTCGCAGATAAACTGTACAATTTCCATCATTTGCTGTAGAATCCTTTTGAAGAAAATAGGATTGGAGCGATGAAATTGATTGTAAAAAAGCGAAAAGTTCCTCTTGCCGTCCGCAAATTACGTGCATTAGCGTGCAGGCTTCCTCCGAATCACCCTAAAGTTCCCTTAATCATGAATGATCTCAAAAAAAGGGAAGCGGGCTATAAAGGGGAATGTTCCATTGATTTTCCATTAAGCTTTCTTGAACCGAAAAGCAATTTCATCTTCCACGATTTAAGGCTTCAGGATCAATCCCGATTTTTTCAACTGGATACCTTATTAATCTCCAAGAAATATGCGCTTATCATTGAAGTGAAGAACATTGCAGGGGCGATCTATTTTGATCCGCATTTCAATCAGCTCATTCGAACGATAGAAGGAAAAGAAACGGCATTTCCAGATCCCATCATACAAGTCAGCCGCCAGGAATCACAATTGACCAATTGGTTCTTGAAAAACGGTTTTCCCTCACTGCCCATCCTTTCATTGATTGTCATCAGTAATCCCCAAACAATCATCCGTACAGCTCTTGAAAACCATGAACTCCACTATAAAGTTATCCATCGCGATGCACTTCCCGCTAAAATTAATCAAATGGAGCATTCCATAACAGAATCCAGTTTTAGTGAGAAAGATTTGAAAAAATCAATTCGCGTAATGAATAAACACCACATCGATGCGGACTTTTCCATTCTGGAACGATACAATCTTACCGAAAAGGACCTAATTAAAGGAGTGATTTGTGAGAATTGTAAGGGCAATAAATTATTTAGAAGGCATGGCACATGGCTTTGCAATCAATGCCAACTCTCCAGTAAAAAAGCACATATCCCGGCTTTACGAGATTATTTTTATCTATTAGGCTCGACCATAACGAATCGGCAGTTGAGGAACTTTTTAAACATTTCCTCTTCATCCAGTGCAACGAGGATCTTGCAATCATTGAATCTGACAAGCAGTGGTGCGAATAAGGGGAGGGTGTACAGCCTGTATTTTGATGAGTGATTTCTGGGTGATCTTGCCTTAATTATTACCCAGACTACCTTAAAAAAAGGAATAGTTTCTTCACTATTCCTTAATATAAAAAATCATTTCTCTGTATTTACATCAACATTTTGGAAATCCTCCAAAATAATATCTATTACAAATTCTTCCATTTCCATATTTTTTATATCCGCCATTTTTTTTCTCATTTCTTCCTTTGTGGGATAATTTTTTGTGCCGTAAACCCACATGAAAAATCTATCTAACTCACTAACCTCTTGCTCTGTAAAGCCATGTGATAATAACTCATAATACCTAGACTTTAAATTCGGGGCCATACTATCATGTAATTTAAAAAATGCATGCTTCAATAAAAACAATTCGTATTCTAATTCCTTGATTTATTCTTCTTGATTCATTAAATCATCCACTCCAATGCTAATCTTATCCAATACGCTACACTTTCAGCAGTTTTCAGCAACTAAGCCCAATGATAGAACAAAGACTCAAAAGAAGCTTCTCTTGAGTCTTTGTTCCGAGTCTATTCTTTTAATTCCTTGCCCATCCCCTTAAGGAAGTGGACGCCAAAGCCGATCGCCCGGTTTATGTCTGGATCATTCAATGTTTTCATTAAATCCAAAACGCCGATCTTTTTATCGGCCTGAAGGAACTTGTTTCCTTCATCGATTCCTGCAAGTGCACTGTTAAGCAGTTTCGTGGATTGTGCGGCATCGGCATTCATCAAGGCTCCTGTTGCCCCCATAAGGGTATTGATCAGGTTTGTGACAGGTTGTCTTGTGATTTGTTGAAGAGCGATTTTGGCAATTTGTTCTTTTCCTTGAAGCATGGAGGTCGCGGCTTCGAATACTCCTGAGTCATTCAGTTCATTGACGATTTTAAACATATTGTTCAAGGCATCTTCATTATCGGTGATCAGCGTTTTCAGTTCCTCCAGTTTTTGAAGCTTTATTTCTTCCTCAGTAATGGGATTATGGATTTCCGTAATAGGAGCTGCCATGATCTTCACCCTCCTTGTTTATTTATCCGTTAAGTGAACATACCCTGGACGTGCCCACTTACGTTCAACCTCGACACCATTTTGAGGATGGCGTTTTTTGTTCCGTGGATTGGTACCTGGTAATGGGATATCCCCGCTTGCGCTTAATACTTCCATGCGGACCATCGTCTGCTTGTAAGCAGGCGTGCTTGTGCGTTGATCATAGATAGGACCGGTCAGAAAGTTAATGGCAGAGTCTTTATCAACGGAGTTCATCGGTAAAAATAGCTCATTATTTTTAACGCGGTCTGTGATCAGGGCTTTTAACTTAACGGCCCCGAATGGAGACACTAAGCGAACGAGTCCGCCATCACTGACTTTACGTTCTTTGGCAAGTTCTGGTGAAACCTCAACGAAAATATCAGGTACCTTCGATTGGATTCCATTGGATTTGTTCGTCATATTGCCTTCATGGAAATGCTCCAGCATGCGTCCATTATTGATATGAAGGTCATATTCTTTCGGGAATTTATGCGGCTCCACCCAGTCAGCCAGTGCAAAGCGCGCTTTCTTATCAGGGAAGTTGAAGCCATCCACATAAAGAAGCGGCGTGCTTGATCCATCATGGCTTCCCCATAGGAAGCTATTCCATCCTTCCAGCACCTCGTAATTCGCTTGGCTGAATATCGGTGACAGGCTTGCCATTTCATCATAGATTTCACCAGGATGTGTGTAGTTCCAATTTGCACCTAAGCGGTTTGCGATCTCCTGAGTGATTTCCCAGTCTGCCTTAGAATCTCCCATAGTGGGAAGGGCTTTATATAAGCGCTGTACACGGCGCTCCGTATTGGTGAACGTTCCGTCTTTTTCAAGAGATGGAGCTCCGGGCAATACCACGTCGGCATATTGGGCAGTCCTTGAAAGGAAAATATCCTGGACAACAAAGAAATCCAATCCGGATAACACTTTATCAACATGGTTTGCATCTGCATCAACAAGTGCCATATCTTCACCTACAAGATACATGGCCTTCATGTCGCCTTTTTCTATCGCTTTAAGCATTTCAATATTGTTCATGCCTGGTTTGCCATCGATTTTCACTCCATATGCTTTTTCGAATTTAGCACGTGCCACGTCATCGGTAACATGCTGATATCCCGGAAGCCATGTTGGAAGGGTGCCCATATCGCAAGCTCCCTGAACATTGTTATGGCCGCGAAGCGGATAAGCTCCCGCTCCTGGGCGACGGTAGTTGCCTGTAGCTAATAGCAGGTTGGAAATTGCAGCCGAAGTATCGGAAGCACCAGTGTTTTGTGTAACGCCCATTCCCCAAAGAATGCATGTTCCGTCTGCATCGCGAATGGTTTCAGCTATTTGGATCAATGTTTCTTTTGAAATACCTGTGTGTGTTTCTGCATATTCCAGGGTATATTTTTCAAGTACTTCTTTATAATCGTCGAAGAAGTTAACATTTTCATTGATGAATTCTTGATCATGCCAGCCTTGATCGATCATATATTTTGTAACCGCCATCAACCATACTTGATCCGTTCCTTGTTTTGGACTGATATGGATATCGGAACGCTCTGCCATTTCGTTTTTGCGGATGTCAGCTACGATCAGTTTTTGTCCGTGAAGCTTGTGAGCCCGTTTAACGCGTGTCGCGAGTACGGGATGGCCTTCTGCCGGGTTGGCACCAACGATGATGACAAGACCTGCTGCGGCGATATCTTTGATCGTACCAGCATCTCCGCCCATGCCGACTGTACGGAACAGTCCGTCTGTTGCCGGAGATTGACAGTAACGAGAGCAATTGTCCACGTTATTCGTTTCGAACATTTGCCGTGCCAGTTTTTGAATTACATAGTTTTCTTCATTCGTGATCTTGGAAGAGGAAATGAAGCCTACTGAATTTCCGCCGTATTGCTGTTTGATCGAACCGAGTCTGGATGCAACCAAATCAAGTGCTTCATCCCAGCTTGATTCAACGAATCTTCCATTTTTCCGAATCAGGGGCTTTGTCAAACGTTTTTCCGAGTTTACGAAGTCCCAACCGAATTTCCCTTTGACACATGTGGATATCGCATTGACGGGAGCTTCATGAGTAGGTTGGACTTTAAGGATTTTACGGTCTTTTGTCCAGACTTCGAATGTGCATCCTACCCCACAGAACGTACAGACCGTTTTTGTCTTCTTCGTTCGTGTATCACGCATTGCCGCTTCAATCTCCGAAATGGCAAAAATCCCGCTGTATCCAGGCTCCACTTCTTTGACAAGGTCTATCATTGGTTCAAGCATATCGTTTTTCAAACCTGACATGAAACCGGCCTCGCCCAGCATCGATTTTTCCATTAATGCATTACATGGACAAATGGTTACACACTGTCCGCAGCCTACACAAGATGAGTTATTGATTTCCGTTCCTTCATCCCAGATTACCCGTGGGCGTTCTGCTTCCCAATCGATGGACAGCGTCTCGTTGACCTGAAGGTTTTGGCAGACTTCAACACATTGCCCGCATGCGATGCATTGATTGGCATCATAGCGGTAAAATGGATGGGACATATCGACGGCATCCAATTTCACTTTCGGTGTGTAAGGATATTTTTGGTGTTCAATTTCCATTAATTCTGCCGTGTTATGCAGTTTGCAATTTCCGTTATTATTATCACATACAGTACAGTATAAAGAATGGTTTTCCAGGATACGATCCATGGCCTCGGTTTGGGCTTCTTTTGCCTTGCTTGAGTCCAAGGCTATATCCATGCCGCTCACTGCTTTTGTCGAACATGACCGGACGAGTTTCCCATTAACTTCGACGATGCATGTGTCGCATGTTTGGATCGGGTCCACTTCAGGAACATAACAGATCTGTGGATGAGCCATCTCATTTTGGTTGATGACCTCCAATATTGTCGCTCCCTCATTAGTGGTATATTCCTTCCCGTTGATTTTGATGGTGATGTTTGAATCGCTCATTATATTTCCCCCTTTTATAGCCAAAAAGACGCAAAAAAACCACCATGATTACACCTCCGTCTCTGAACGGAAATGTAGGTCATGGTGGAATAGTTTAATAGCAAAGCTTGCCAATATACCAATCCATACCATAATGGATAATTTTAAAAAAGATAGGACAAAACAGTACACTATTATGCTCCCAACTTTCATCATTGTTATTATACCTTTAATTATTAAAAGAAACAATCCTGGAAAGAGGGTATCATTCCCAAATTCCTTTCGTTTTTCTTCGCGTTGATTTATGATAAGAAAATTGAGAACTTAATTTTCTTGAATTGGAGTGACGCAACGGTGTCAAAAGTTATCCATGAATTCAATGATATGATTCGTAAGCTGCGCAAGGAACTATTCGGTAAAGGACCAGAACGCATACACACGGTTTTCGTGGAAAATATGGCCGTTTCTACGTTATATGGAAATTTGACTCCTACGGAAATGTTCATATCAAGATCGGAGGAAGGAAGGGACATGGTCCATTCTGCACGAACCAAGATGGTTCAGGATGTGTATTCGGAGAGTCCTCCTGATGGAATGGAAGAACTGGTTGGAGCTAAACTGCTTCATTTGTTTTCAGACATAAAAATCAAAGAGAACATAGCGATTTCCGTATTCGTTTTTGATAAGAATATAGCGGACAAACTCAACGGGCATTGACCATGTTCCTACATATTGGTCAATTGGCTCCTGGATATTAAAAGGAGTGGGAACATGAAAGCGATTGAAATCAAGAGGGACATCATCCGGATAACCAAAGGTAACACTGAGCGTACGGAAGATGCGATTGTAACGGAGTATCCCGTTACTGTCAAAGTAAATGGCCAGGAATTCGTCACGATGGTTTGTACACCCGAATACATCGAGGATATGGTGATTGGTTATTTGGCTTCGGAAGGCATCATCAAAAAATATGATGAGATAAAAGAAATCTGGGTCCAGGAAAAAGAAGGCTTTGTTCATGTGAAGACAGATAAAGTGAATCCTTACTTCCAGGATTTTCAAAATAAGCGGTATATTACATCATGCTGCGGAATGAGCAGACAAGGTTTCGTCTTTGTGAATGATGCATTGACTGCCAAGAAAATGGATCATATTTCGGTGAAACTGACTCCTGATGACTGCTTCCGCTTGATGAAGGATTTACAAAATTCTGCCGTCACCTTCCAGAACACAGGTGGAGTCCACAATGCCGCTTTATGTGATGTCGATGGCCTCGTATTAAGCAGGATGGACATCGGACGGCATAACGCATTGGACAAAATATACGGCTATTGCCTGAAAAATGGTATTTCGATAGAAGGAAAAGCTATCGTGTTCAGCGGCCGGATTTCATCGGAAATTCTCTTGAAGGTGGCGAAAATCGGTTGTGAGCTGATACTCTCGAAATCGGCTCCAACCGAATTGGCCTTGGAGTTGGCTGAAGGATTGGGAATCACCACGGTCGGATTCATTCGTAATGATTCACTGAATATCTACACATGCCCTGAAAGAATTCAATTGAATGAATGATCATCATTCGCTTAAAAGGTACTTATCGGAAAGTCCTTGCCAACATGGCTTGGGCTTTTTATGTACTTGTAAAAGGATATATCGATCAGGCCTTTTGTGGTACAGTTTGGATAAAACATTCAAGGAAATGCGTATCGGGGGAAGGGTTATGAACGAAAGGGATTGGCATATTTTAAAGGTGTTGCATGAACACAAGAATATTACTAAAACGGCGCAAAGTTTATATATCTCGCAACCTTCTTTAACGAAACGGATTCAACAAATAGAGAAGGAATTCAATCTAAAGATTGTGGAGCGGGGAACAAGGGGAGTGCAATTCACGCCTCAAGGGGAATATTTGGCCATCTGTGCAGATGAGATGCTGATCAGGCTCCGGCAGATAAAAGAGACGGCATTCAATATGGGTCAGGAAATCAGTGGAACATTACGGCTGGGTGTTTCCAACTATATTACGCTGCATAAATTGCCAGGCCTGCTGAAATTATTTCGTGAGCGATATCCCAAAGTGGATTTCCATGTGACAACTGGATGGAGTAAAGAAGTGCTGAACCTCATTTACAAGGAGGAAGTGCATGTCGGAATCGTTCGGGGGGACTATCAATGGTCAGGATCAAGGCATCATCTTTTTGAGGAAACGATTTGCATTGCTTCCAAGGAAGAAATCGAAGTCCGGAACCTGCCTTTTTTGCCGAGGATCGATTATGGGACAGATGCTCTTTTGAAAACAATGATCGATAATTGGTGGAGAGACAATTTTTCCGGACCTCCTTTGGTGGGGATGGAAGTGGACAAAGGTGATACATGCAAAGAAATGGTCAGGAATGGCCTGGGATATGGCATCCTTCCCAGTGTTTTATTGGAGAAGGACCAAAATCTCCGTCAAATGGACCTTAAGGATAAGCAAGGTAATCCCCTTATCAGGAATACGTGGATGTTATATCATGAAAAGTCGCTGGAATTAAAGCTGGTCAAGGAGTTTGTCGAATTTGTCAAAGGCGTCGATTTCATGAGGGACATTTAACCGGAAGCGCAGAAACCTCTGTGCTTTTTTGTCATTCCTTTTTTGAATGGATAACGATAATTTATTGGTATTTTAATTATGGTTATCCCGGCATTATGATAAATGGAGATGTAAATGTAAATCATCAGGTATTGCCTAAGGAATGGAGAGGAAGTCAAGTGAGTGTCCTGTTTCTGATCGTATTGAATGTCATTGTGCCGGTCTTTTTCCTCATAGGGGCGGGGGCCATTCTGCATCGTAAATTCAAGTTGGATATGAATACGCTGTCTAAATTGAATCACTTCCTGCTCATGCCGGCCATTAGCTTTATTAATATTTATCAAAGTAAAATGGGCGGGGGGATGATCTTCCAGATATTCAGCTTCCTTGCTCTTCAAGCAGTAAGTCTCATCATCGTGAGTACAGTGATTGCTAAACTTGCCAGGTTTGATCAAAGCCTTTCGGCCACGTTTAAAAATAGTGTAGTCCTGAATAACTCAGCCAATTTCGGATTACCCGTCAGCCAGATGGTTTTTCACGGAAATCCTCTTGGGCTGTCGATACAAGTCATCGTGATCATCTTTCAAAACCTGTTGACCTATACCTATGGATTGATGAATTCCGTTTCCGTCCATACAAAAAGTGCGAAGGGCGCCATTCGCGAGTTCTTGAAGAACCCCGTCATTTATGCTTTATTACTCGGTTTTCTATTACATTCCTTTTCTTTCGACATTCCGCTGTTCTTATGGACCCCGATTGAAAATATCGCGAGTGCCTTCATAGCCATTGCCTTGATTACATTGGGTGCACAGAGTGCCTATTTGAAAATGACGCAATTTCCGCTTCCGCTTATACTTAGCTTGATTGGCCGTTTAATACTCTCGCCATCCATCGCCTTCCTGATCATCCTCATGCTGGGTTTGGAAGGGACTGTCGCCCAAGGGTTGTTTATCGCAAGCTCATTTCCCACATCAAGAAACAGCGCATTATTCGCTTTGGAATATGACAACCATCCGGAGTATGCGGCACAGGCAGTCTTGATGTCGACTTTATTCAGCAGCATAACGGTAACGATGGTCGTATATCTATCAAAAATACTATTCTAGCAGGGCTGCTCAAAAGTGCAGTCTCTAACTGTAAACAAACTCGATGAAAATCGAGTTTGTTTACAGTTTATAGTGTTTGTAAAACCGAACCGTAATTTCCACTCCAATCACTTTGTTTTATTTAGATAGAACCCCTTTTGTCTACAAACTTGGACTGCTCTAAAAGGAGCAGTCTTTTCCCCCTTTTCCTGCTATAAAACTTTATGAACAATATGGAAGTTATGGAAGTTATGCATTTTAGTTGGGCAATCAAATAAAAGGAAGATATTTTTGTAGAATTAAGAAAACGCTTTCAAAAAGGGGGATTATTATGTTTTCTCGTAAAAAGATTTCAGCGGTCATATTGGCGGGTTCGTTAGCTTTAAGTTTAGGTGCATGCAGCAGTTCGGGTACATCAGGAGAAAAGAAAGAAAGTACAGGTTATCCGAAAAAAGCCATAACGGTCGTTGCTCCATCGGGCGCAGGCGGGGGATGGGATTTAACCGCCCGTTCATTTACAAAGGTCTTGGGTGAGACAAAACTGGTTAACCAGCCATTAACCGTCGAAAACAAACCCGGTGGCGGGGGCGCTGTCTTCATGGCGGATTATGCAACACAGCAAGCTGATAACAATGACATGCTGTTCGTGAATTCACCGCCTGTCATCATCAATAACCTTAAAAAAGAAGGCAACAGTCCTTATGGATATAAAAATACGACTCCTTTGGCGCAGCTGACAAAGGATTATGGGGCAATAGTGGTAAAGGCAGATTCTGAATTCAAGGATTTGAAATCAGTGCTGGAAGCAGTGAAAAAAGATCCGCGTAAATTGACCTTCGCAGGAGGATCGGCTCCGGGATCCATGGATCATTTGATTTCCATTCTTCCAGCATATGAATATGGCTTGAATCCCACCGAACTTAAATACGTTTCGTACGATGGTGGAGGGGAAGCGATTACGGCATTGCTTGGCGGAAATGCAGATGTGATCGGAACGGATGCATCCAGTGTCAGGGAATTTTTAAAGGCAGGAAAGATTAGAGTGTTGGCCGTAACCTCGACGGAACGTTTAGGTGGAGATCTAAAAGACATACCGACGGCAAAGGAACAGGGTGTTGATGCTGAATTCACGATTTGGAGAGGCGTTTTTGGACCTCAGAATATGTCTGGTGAAGCGAAAGCCTTTTGGGACGGAACCATTGAGAAGCTAGTTGAAACTTCTGAATGGAAAAAGGAAGTGGAAGTTCAAGGATGGGAACAAGAGTATAAAAATAGTGAAGAATTCAGCAAGTTTTTAGAAGAACAGGAGAAACAGGTGCAGCAATTATTGGAAGCCTTAGGCATGGAAAAATAATCGAGAAGAAGGGGGTGCTTTCACCTTCTTCTTATTTTCTGAAATGGAGGGATTGTGATGGATGTTAAATTTGATCGCTTTGCATCTGTAGCCTTTCTGGCTGTCGGAGTGCTGTTTATGATAGGAAGCAGAAAGCTGGCCAGTTCTTCTTATGGAAGTTCGGTAGGACCGGACATTTTCCCTTTTGTATTGGGACTCGTTCTTGCTGTTTTAAGTATTCGCCTGTTTTATGAGGCATTTCGGAGCAATGTACAGGAATCGGGTAAGGGAAAGCTGGAATATAAACCTTTTATCATCATTCTGCTCTCCACCTTGATTTATATTTTGACATTGGAAACGATAGGATATGTCATTACGACCTTTCTGTTTTTGTTTGTTTGCTTTCAAACGATGGAGCGAAATAAATGGGTGACATCGCTCATCATATCCGCAGGATTTTCCGGAATCATCTATTATTTATTCGTGAATGTTTTAAAGGGAACACTGCCGGGTTGGCCAATCTGGTTTTCATAAAGGGGAGGGGGATGTGAAGTGGGCACTTTTGATTATTTGATGCATGGTTTTGAAACGGCACTAACTTGGTATAATATACTTTTTGCATTTGTCGGAGTATTGATCGGTACGGCTGTCGGCGTTTTGCCGGGGATCGGGCCGATGAGCGGTGTGGCTCTTTTAATTCCGGTAACCGCTTCGATTACAGGGGGACTTCCCCCAGAGCAAGCGGCAACAAGCGCCATCATTTTACTTGCAGGTGTTTATTATGGAGCGATGTATGGAGGATCGACAACTTCAATCCTATTGAATACTCCTGGTGAATCTTCTTCTGTCGTCACCACACTGGATGGCTACCAAATGGCCAAGAAGGGAAGAGCCGGGAGTGCTTTATCGATTTCGGCAATCGGTTCCTTCGTCGGAGGGATTGTCACCCTTGTCGCCATGATTGCCTTGGCTCAGCCATTATCGACGATTGCCATTAAATTCGGTCCAGCTGAGTATTTTTCGCTCATGCTTCTAGGGTTGGCGGCAGTCAGCGGCCTCGCGGGAAAATCCGTAACCAAGGCACTGATCATGACGGTTTGCGGTTTGTTGATCGGGACGATAGGCATCGATAATGTATCCGGGATCGCCCGTTTTACATTCGACATTCCTTGGCTGTATCAAGGGGTCGAATTCCTGACGATCGCAGTAGGCCTATTCGCCCTTGGGGAAGTATTCAAGACAATCCTGGAAAAAGACGAGGATGATGGGGAAATTGCAAAGATCAATAATTTGATTCCTTCAAAAGAAGAATTCAAGGAATCTGCAGGGCCGATTGCGAGGGGATCGCTCTTAGGTTTCTTTGTAGGAATCCTGCCAGGTGCAGGGGCCACTCTTGCTTCCTTCTTCTCATACCTTATGGAAAAACGGATATCAAAAAAACCCGGGAGATTTGGTACGGGGGCAATCGCTGGAGTGGCTGGTCCTGAAACGGCCAATAATGCGGCTTCTGGCGGAGCGATGATTCCATTATTGACGCTGGGAATTCCGGGTTCAGGTACAACGGCGATTTTAATGGGTGCGTTGATGATGTACAATGTTCAGCCAGGTCCATTATTATTCGAAGACCATCCCCAGGTGGCCTGGGGACTTATCGCCAGTATGTTCATCGGGAATCTGATGCTCCTCATCCTTAATCTCCCGCTCGTTAAGGTTTTTGCGAAAATCATTGAAACGCCAAAGAAGTATTTGATACCAATCATTATCGCGATCTCCATTTTTGGCGTTTATGCGGTACAAGTATCGACTTATGATTTATTGCTATTACTAGGATGTGGGATCTTGGGATATTTCTTAAGTAAAAATGATTATCCAATCGCCCCGTTGGTCTTAGGACTGGTTTTAGGACCGATGATAGAAAATAATATGCGCAGGGCACTGACGATATCCGATGGTGATTACAGTTTGTTTTTCACTCGGCCGCTTTCGCTGACATTCCTGGTCGTAACGGCATTATGGCTGCTCATTCCGGTTTTACTCAAGAAGAGAGGGAAGGATGTTGTCATCAATATTGAAGGTTAACCGATATTTTCTGAATGTTGTGAAAAAACTCCTTTTTTAAAGGGGTTTTTTTTTATATGATGTAAGTAGAGGTGATTGAATGCGTTTACACACCAAGTTGATGCTGGGCATCTGTACGTTAATCATCTTAATGGGTGGAATCTTTGAAGTTATTTTCATAAATATCCTGGAAAATAACCTGAAGCAGGAAACAGGGGAAAAAGCATTGTCGGTTGCCCAGACCATTTCTTTGCTGCCTGAAATTAAACAAGCTTTTAGAACGGACAATCCTTCTGTAATCATCCAGCCCATCGCGGAAAAAATTCGCAGGCAGATCGATGCGGAATTCATAGTAATAGGGGATGAGAGTGAAACAAGGCTGTCCCATCCAGATCCAAACTTGATCGGGAAGAAAATGGTAGGGGGAGATAACGCCGAGGTGTGGGATGGAAAATCCATCATCACGGAGTCCACTGGGACATTGGGTCCTTCCATTAGGGGGAAATCCCCGATCATCGCCAATGAAAAGGTCATTGGTGTCGTCTCCGTTGGCTACCTTCAGGACGATATTGAAAAAGAATTGTCCAGTATACAAAGAAAGATCGTCTGGATCATCTCTTTTATATTAATCGGCGGTTTATTGGTAGCCTTTTTCATTTCATTCAATATAAAAAAGGCGATACTGGGTCTGGAGCCGAAAGAGATCGCCTGGATGTTTCAAGAGAAGCATGCCATTTTGGAATCCATTCATGAAGGCATCATTGCCATTGATGTTCATGGAAAAATCACGGTCGTCAATGAAACGGCGCATAAAATCCTTCATATCCCTAAGGACGTCATGCTTCGCGGGCAAAAAATCGAAAAAGTCATCACGCATACACATTTGCTAGATGTAGTCAGCACGGCACGGGCCGAGTATGATCAGGAATTCATGATTGACGGTGAAGTTTTTTTGGCAAGCCGGATTCCCATTTTGGATGGACAGGGTGAAATTATCGGTGCCGTTGCAAGTTTGAGAAATAAATCGGAACTATCCAATCTCCTTCAGGAACTGTCACATGTAAAGGCATATGCAGAGGGGCTGAGGGCCCAGACACATGAATATTCGAATCGGCTCTATACACTGCTAGGACTGATTCAACTCGGTTCATATAAAGAAGCGATGGATTTCATATCGAAGGAAGTGGATGTCACCCAAGGCTTCCTCCACTTTCTAATGAAGGAAATACCTGATCCGATTATTGCTGGGTTCATCTTAGGGAAGGTAAGTTTAGCGAGCGAGCTGAAAATTGATTTTACAATTGATAGAGAAAGCAGTTTTAAAGATATTCCGTCCGAAATAGATCGAGATTTATTAGTGACGATCATCGGCAACCTCATCAATAATGCCTTCGAAGCTGTACGGGAAAACGATAGGGAAGAAAAAAGGGTATCGTTGTTCGTCACGGACTTGGGTAAAGAGTTAATCATAGAGGTTGAAGATAATGGAAAAGGGATGAATTCAGATGTTACCGAACTGATTTTCCAGAACGGCTTTACGACGAAAAGCCATCAAACCAATTCAGGTATAGGTTTGAGCCTTGTTCAGGAAGCGATAGATGGATTAGGGGGGTATATCACTTTTTCGACGAAAGAAGGGGAATATACGATATTTACTGTAGCACTGCCAAAAAACAGAGAGGTGATTTCATGATGGCCAATCGCGATATAGAAGTTTTAATCGTAGAAGATGACCTGCGGATTGCCGAAATACAAAAGCTATTCATCGAAAAGCTTGAGGGGTTTCAAACGATCGGGATCGCCTCAAGCTATGACGAAGCTAAAAGCTTCATTGAAATCATGCAGCCGGATCTATTGCTGCTCGATATGTATTTTCCGGATATGAATGGGCTCGATATCCTGAAAGAAATCAAGCAGCAAAGCAAACAAATGGATGTCATTATGATAACGGCTGCTAAAGAAATCGAAAAAGTCCAGGAAGCTATCAAAATCGGCATATTCGATTATATTATCAAGCCTGTCGCATTTGAACGTTTCAAGCAGTCCCTACTCCGATATCAAGAGTATCACATTAAGCTGTCTGAATTGGAAAAGGGCAATTTTCCCGTAACGCAGCAACAGGTTGATAAGCTTTTGCGAAAGGATATGAAAGAAAAAGAGAGGGAACAGGCTTCACTGCCAAAAGGGATTGATCGGATGACTTTGGAGAAGGTGATGGTTGTGTTGGGGAAATCCTCCCCTGGGTTAACTGCCGAAATAGTGGCAAAGGAGATCGGGGTGAGCAGGACAACGGCAAGGCGTTATCTGGAGCACTTGATGTCAGAGGAAAAAATTGATGCCGATTTAACATATGGCACGGTAGGACGTCCTGAAAGGGTTTATGCCATCAAGATATAAATGGGTTCGCCAAGCGGCGGATCCTTTTTTATTTGCTCGAAAAAACGTCAGGCATTTTCTTGGAATCAGATTGATTGGAGTTCATCGTTTTTTTTGAAGTGTAAAAATGATGAAAGAGGAAAAAATAGTATGAAAAGTGTTGAAGCAGACAAGTATATGACAAGTGTCATGGCAGGGAATTGACGTTTATGACTATAGAAAATCGGTTATTATTACTATACTTAAAGAAGAGAAGTAAGCATAACCAATCCATTTAAACACTCCATTCCTATATATTATGAGGAGGAAATCATGAGTAATCATAATCAAAAACAATTGAGAAAAGATATTGCTCCTTTTGAAAAATCCAATACTAAATCAAGCGTGAAACAGCTCATAAATACATTTCCGCCATTTTTCCTGTTATGGTTTTTAGCTTATCAAAGCTTAACCATTTCATACTGGCTGACCCTTTTATTTGCCGTCCTTGCTTCAGGATTCGTAGTCAGGATTTTCATCATTTTCCATGATTGCTGTCATCAATCGTTTTTCAAAAGCAGGAAAGCGAATAGCATCCTGGGTACAATCAGTGGAATCGTTACGTTATTTCCGTATGAACAATGGAAGCATAGCCACTCCATACATCATGCAACGAGCAGTAATTTAAACAAACGCGGTACAGGGGATATTTGGATCATGACCGTTGATGAATATATCGCGGCTACATTCTGGGGGCGTCTTGCTTACCGTTTATATAGAAATCCGATCGTCATGTTTGGATTGGGTCCATTTTATCTATTTCTTGTATCGAACCGTCTGAATAAAAAGGGCGCTAAAAAGAAAGAACGGATGAATACGTATTTGACAAATGCTGCAATCGTGGCAATTTATGGTCTTTTATGCTTGGCTATCGGATGGCAGGCATTCCTGATGATTCAGGTACCGATGCTTTTTGTAACGGGATCACTGGGCATCTGGCTGTTTTATGTACAGCATCAGTTCGAAGATTCTTATTTCGAAGAGGAATCTGAATGGGATTACGTGAAGGCTGCCATTGATGGAAGTTCCTATTATAAACTCCCAAAGGTTTTGCAATGGGTAACTGGTAATATCGGTTTTCATCACGTGCATCACCTTAGTCCAAGAGTGCCGAACTATAATCTGGAAAAAGTCCATGAATCCACCCTGCCTTTGCAGCAGGCAACGACAATCACCCTTAGTTCAAGTTTAAAATCACTTCGCTTCCGCCTTTATGATGGCGAAAACAAGACGTTTGTCAGTTTTAAAGAGATTAAGGACCGTCTAAATGAAACAAAATCAAAAATTGAACTCAATAATGAACGTCCAAGTCTTCAAAAAAAATAAATTGTTCACCAAAAAACCATTCGATTCCCATTGGATGGTTTTTTGATGAAACTCCTTAGTATATACTAGGATAAAAAGAAATAGAGGCGGCGCCATGCAAAGTTGGTATCATATCTTTCCGAAAAACACAGGGCTGAGCCCTTATGTCTGGATCATTTTTTGTATCCTTCCTTTTTATTTCATCTTCAAATCCTCTTCGATGTTGGAGATAGTCTTTGGAATCGTCATGATCATATTGTTTTTCATATCATATGGTCTCTCATTCGTTTCGAAGGGATGGCCCGTATACGTATGGACCGCGATACAAATAATCATTTCGATATCGATGACCATATTTTTCAGCTACATTTACTTTTCACTTTTTTTAGCATTCTTTATTGGGAATGTTCAAAATAAGGTTGGCTTTTTCGTATTATATTCAATCCAGCTATTGGCTACCATCGTGTCTGTCAATATTGGCTTCATCATGAAAGACCCTACCTTCTTTTCGCAATTTCCCTTTATGCTCATTTGTGTGGTAGGTGTGATCCTGCTCCCTTTCAACACGTATAATCGGAATAAACGGGGCATGCTGGAAGAACAATTGGAGGACGCTCATAAAAGAATATCAGAGCTTGGCAAAATGGAAGAACGTCAGCGGATTGCCCGTGACTTACATGATACACTTGGCCAAAAGCTGTCTTTGATTGGCTTGAAAAGTGACCTTGCAGGGAAGTTGATCGATTTGAATCCGGAGACGGCCAAGAAGGAAATCAAGGATATCCGTCAAACGGCGAGGACGGCACTCAAGGAAGTACGTGAAATGGTGTCGGAAATGCGTGGGTCCAAGCTAAGCGATGAAATCATCCGGGTCAAGCAAATATTGAAAGCCGCAGAGATAGAATTCAATTTGGAAGGGACCACGGAATTGCAAGAAACCCCATTGCTTGTTGAAACGGTTTTGAGCATGTGCTTGAAGGAAGCTGTGACCAATATCGTCAAACATAGCGGTGCCGACTGCTGTAATATCGTCATCGAAGAATTACAAACAGGGGTGACGATCACAGTACAGGATAATGGAGTGGGACTTTCACATAGATCAGAGTATATTAAAGGCAATGGACTTCAAGGAATGAAAGAAAGGCTAGAATTTGTTAATGGCAGCCTGGATATTAAATCAACAGAGGGAACGACACTTTATATAAGGGTTCCGAATGCTATAAAAAATAATGGATAGGTGGGATTAACCTTGATTCGAATCGTAATTGCCGAAGATCAGCGGATGCTGCTTGGCGCGTTAGGTTCCATCCTTGATTTGGAAAGTGATATGGAAGTTGTAGGAAAAGCGAGCAATGGGGAAGAAGCAATGAATCTCGTCAATCAATTAAAGCCGGATATCTGCATAACCGATATTGAAATGCCAGTTAAAACCGGGCTCGATGTAGCGGAGGAGATCAAGGATCAAGGCCACCAATGCAAGGTCATCATTTTAACCACCTTTGCACGTCCTGGGTATTTTGAAAGAGCCAGAAAGGCCGAGGTAGGCGGATATCTTCTGAAGGATAGCCCAAGTGACGAACTGGCGAACTCTATCCGTGTCATCATGGATGGTCGGCGCATTTATGCTCCTGAGCTGGTGGATATGGCTTTCGAAGAAGAAAACCCTTTGACTGAACGAGAGTGCCAAGTGCTCAAATTGATCGCGGATGGTAAGACCACAAAGGAAATCGCAAGCCAGCTTTATCTGACCAATGGAACGGTTCGTAATTATATATCGGTCATCCTTGATAAATTGGATGTGAGCAACCGCGTTGAAGCGATTGTAAGATTCAAGGAAAAGGGCTGGTCAAAAGATTGATCAAAGGTAAATCCATGGCGGCCTCGCAAATCAAAAAAGCGCAGTGTCAGAATTGAATATGGTATATTAATTTTTATTACATACGGAGAGGATGACCATTATGCAAAAGGCTACATTTGCTGGAGGCTGTTTTTGGTGCATGGTGACACCATTTGAAGAACAACCGGGGATTGGGGGAATCGTATCCGGTTATACGGGAGGACATGTTGAAAACCCGACTTACGAGGAAGTGAAGACGGGAACTACGGGGCATTATGAAGTCGTGGAAATCACTTTCGATCCTCAGTTATTTCCTTATGAAAGATTGCTGGAGCTATATTGGCAGCAAATCGATCCAACCGACGATGGCGGTCAATTCCATGACAGAGGAAGCCAATATCGGACGGCCATCTTCTATCATGATGAAGCTCAAGAAAAACTGGCTCTTGAAGCGAAAGAAAAGGTAGCAGGCAGCGGGAAGTTCCAGAAACCAATCGTAACGGAAATCCTTCCGGCCCAAACCTTTTATCCTGCCGAGGAATACCATCAAGGCTATCATAAAAAAAACAAAGATGATTATAAAGCGGACCGTGCGAAATCGGGACGTGATGAATTCATTGACCAGCATTGGAACGGTGAATGAAATGGATCGGGTGTGCTTACACATCCGGTTCTTTTTTTGGCCTTTTAAAGGTACAAAAATTTAAATCATTATTTCATCGGATTTTTATGCGCAGGGGTCAATTTCTCATGATATTTTCATATTTCTTCAGTACACTAAGGGGTAGGTGGTGATGATCATGAATAAGAGAATTTTAATAATAGAGGATGAAGAAAAAATAGCGAGGATTCTCCAGCTGGAACTTAATCATGAGGGTTATCAAACAGAATCGGCTTTTACCGGAAAGGCTGGTCTGGAAAGGGCAGAAGCAGAAGAGTGGGATTTAATCTTATTGGATGTGATGCTGCCCGAGTTGAATGGCATAGAAGTACTTAGGCGTTACCGGAAAAAGAATGGATCGACACCGGTCATCCTCCTAACCGCAAGGGATGCTGTGCCAGACAAGGTGAATGGCCTGGACCATGGTGCGAATGATTATGTAACGAAACCGTTTGAAATTGAAGAGCTGCTTGCACGGATCCGTGCTTGTTTTCGTACCAATGTACGGGAGAGCCAATCAGAAGTGGAAGTGGATGAACTAAAAATCCATGATCTGAAGTTGAACCTCGGTACAAGGGACATTCACAGGCAAGGCAATAGGATTGAGTTGACTTCCCGCGAGTTCGATTTGCTGGTTTATCTTTTGCAAAATAAAAATCAAGTACTTTCAAGGGAGCAAATCCTGACCCATGTATGGGGATATGACTTTGCAGGGGATACGAATGTGGTTGATGTGTATATCCGTTATTTACGCAAAAAGATAGATTATCCCTTTGAGGTGCAGCTCATCCATACATACCGCGGGGTAGGTTACAGCTTGAAGGAGCCAGTATGAAGATTCGGACGAAAATCCAATCGTATTCCAGTCTTTTTTTAAGTGTCATGCTTATCTTGTTGAGTATCATCGTTTTAATCGCCTTCCTTTGGATATCGTTAGAGAGGGAACGGGATCTGCTTGAAGATCAAGCTTCATTAATAGAAGAAAATATCCTGACGAAAGATTTGATTTCCGGTGATTCCGATTTAATGGAGCCATATATCCCGGACGATGGAATGGTGCGGATATTCGACACGGATGGAAGGCTGGTAAAATCATTTACGGATGAAGAGGACCTTAAGGGGCTTGCGGTTAAAGCCATTGACGAGAAAGGATATGATTTTGCCAAAGTTGACGGTGAATATGTATTGACCTACCGTTTTCCTTATCCTGATGAGGGGAAGAAGCTGGGGATGATCGAGGTCACACAGCCGCAGGATACCCTCCTTGATAATTTATCGACGCTTGCCCTCGTTTTGGGCGGTGCATCCTTTTTTGTCATTCTGTTATCGATTCTTGCCGGTAAGTGGCTGGCCAACCTGATCCTCAAACCGATATCGGTCATGAGCGGAACGATGAAGGATATTGAGAAAAGCGGGGAATTCAAACGGATACCGCTATCGGATCAATCAAAGGACGAGCTGCAGGTGATGGGGGCGGCATTCAACAGGATGATGGAAAGGCTGGAAAGGAATTATAACCAACAGCAGCAATTCCTTTCAGATGCTTCACATGAATTGAAAACACCGATTACGGTCATCGAAAGCTACTCCTCTCTATTGAAACGCTGGGGCATGAAGGATGAAGCGATTCAGGAAGAGGCAGTGGAGGCAATCCATCATGAAGCCATCCGGATGAAAAAACTGACGGAACATCTTTTGCAGTCAGCTTCCCAAACGGAACCTTCAGAAGATGTGGAAGGGAAAATAGAACTCATTTCATTTTGTGAAGGGATTGCCCAAACATTCAGAAGGACGGGAAATCGTGAAATAACGATAGAGTCAGAGTTTAAGGAAATCTATGCAATGACCATTTCCAGTAAGCTTGAACAGGTGATTGTCATCCTATTGGACAATGCAATGAAATACAGTCAATCAAGTATACAAATCATGATAAAACGGCAGGATAATGAAATTGTCATCGGTGTGAAAGATCACGGTGGAGGGATATCACCAGAACATCTCCCCCATGTATTTGACCGTTTTTATCGCGTTGATTCATCGAGGGCAAGGAAAACGGGAGGCAATGGACTTGGGCTTTCCATCGCCCGGACGCTTGTAGAGTCATTCGACGGTAAATTGGAGATTCAAAGTGAGGTGGGAGAGGGAACGTTGGTGACTCTTACTCTTTCTCATCAAATTCTAATCTAACGCTCATGTTCGTTTCATGAAGGGTGCTTATTATTAAGGTAACAACTTAAAGGAGGAATTCATTCATGAAAAAACAGTGGAGTACGATTAAAGAAGGCATCATTCAAAGGAAAAAGGTAATCATGACGGTGTCCATAGCTTCCGTATTGCTTTTCGGCGGTGCTGCTGGAACGGCAGTATATGCAGTCAATAAGGGGAACCTATCCGAGGATGAGGCTGTCAAAATGATTTCAGAAAAACTAGGCGGGGAAGTTACTCAATTTGAAAAGGATTGGGACCAGCCGATGACATATGAGATGACCGTTAAAACAAAAGAAGGCTATCAAGACGTTGATGTTGATGCTGAAAAGGGAGAGATTCTTTCTCAGGAGATGGAAGACGATGACGATGAGGATATGAGCACACAACAAGCCGTGGAAACTGCAAAAGTCAGCAGTGATCAAGCTGAAAAGATTGCCTTGAAAGCGGTGGATGGTCAAGTAACGGATATGGAGCTTGATTCAGAGAATGGCACCCTTGTGTACGAGCTGGAAATAAAACAAGGACAAAAGGAATATGATGTTGTGGTGGATGCAACCACAGGTAAAGTATTGAAAAACCAATTGGATGATTAATCAGCAATATTTGATATATGAATGCTCTTGAACTGAATTGTATGAAAGGATTTGCCAAGTGGCAGATCCTTTTTTTAATTGCGATTATGAATCTCAAGCGAAATTAGGCGGAAGGAAGTAGAAACTTCCTTTCGATGAAGAGGCCTATGGGTGGGAGAACCAACATGTAGCTGATGATACTCTGAAAACATCTGCGGTTATAAAGGAATTAAAAAGAAGAAACGCGAATAGAGGCAATAAGAATTTATTCAATGGAGGATTGATTATGGGAAATTTGGAAGAGGCACTGTCATTAAGGAAAAGGAAAGAATTCGAAAAATCCAATCGATTATTGATGGGTCTGGCAAAGCAAAATCCCGGTGATGCAGTCATACAGTATCAGTGTGCCTGGAGTTTGGATATTCTCGGACTTGAGGTAAAGGCGGTGCCCTATTATGAAGAGGCACTCGAATTAGGTTTGCCGGAGGAGGATGCCAAAGGGGCCTACCTCGGGTTGGGCAGTACATATCGCACCATAGGGGAATATGAAAAATCAAGACGGACATTGGAATCCGGGCTGGCGAAGTTTCCTGGGGATAAGGCTTTATTGGTATTCAGGGCCATGGCATTTTATAATTTGGGCCAACATGATCTTGCGATGGAATCTCTATTGAAGATCATTGCCGAAACGTCGAGGGATCGAGAAATACAATCTTATGCTAAGGCCATAAAATTTTATAGTGATAAACTGGATAAAGTTTTCACATAATCGTGATCATCCCCAAACTATCCACAAAGCCTGTATAAACAAAGTCATCCTTACATCGCTGAAATGAATTAATCAACAATATGACGGGGAATTTCTTGCATTTTGCACTTTTACGTATAAATGAATGTGGATAACCTCGGATTGTGGATAACTTTCCGGTGTTATTCACTACTTTTCCACAGGTAATCCACATATTCACCTTTAATATGAAAAAAACACTGGCGATTAAGTCTCCAGGAATTTTTTATTGTAATGACTTAAGGCTAAAAGGGGATAAATATAGCGATAGCTATGATAATGGATATACAAAAAATCTGCCATTCCCTGGCCTGCAGGATAATCATTGGTCCAGCTTTCTTGTTGACCTGCACGGATGAGATAGGCAATGCCTTTTTCAATCTCTGCTGTCGGCTTTTCTGATGCCGATATCAACGCATCCACAGCCCAGGCTGTATGTGTCAGTGTGCTAGTTCCGAGGGGGATATATCGTTGCTTGATATCACTGTAACAAGATTCACCCCAGCCGCCATCTTCATTTTGAATTTTCTTCAACCAAGTTAGGGCTTTTTGGATGGATGGATGTCCAGTGGCTTGCCCTGCTGCCTTCATGCCGGTCAGTGCAGACCAAGTGCCATATAGATAGCAGATGCCCCAGCGCCCATACCAGGAGCCATCACGCTTCTGGTCTTCCAATAGCCAATCCACCGCTCTTTTACTGACTTCTTCCGACTTTTTCATATTTGTATAGTTCCCCAGGAATTCCAGCGTCCTTCCTGTCAGATCAGCGGTAGAAGGGTCAGTCAGGAGATATTTCGAACCCTCAATAGGAAGAAGCTGCAGCCATTTATGGTCGTTATTCCGCTCGAAGGCTGGAAATCCGCCATCATCATTTTGCATGGATATCGTGAAGGAGACACCGCGCTGCCAGCTGTCCCGATTATCCGGTTTTGCTTTAAGTTGCTTAGCCAGCGCCCGCAGTGAGGCGGTCGTATCATCGACATCCGGATTCATGGTATTTAAATCCGAGAACCCCCAGCCGCCTGGAATCGCGTTAGGATTATGGATCAGCCAATCTCCATACATATAATGCTGGCGTGACAGTAAGTACTGATTAGCGGACATGACCGCTTTGTCTTTGGAAGGTATGCCCGCTTCTTGAAGGGCGTAGTTTATTAAGGAGGTATTCCAAACATGGGGCGTAGTGAACTGGATATGTGTGTGTCCCTCAATGGAGCAGGCCATCCCCTTCAGACCGGCCATGGCCTTTAGAATCACTGGATCTCTTTTCGAATATCCAATGGAAAGGAGGGCAAAGATCATGAAAAAGGTAGAACCGAAATAATTGTACAGTGTCCCGTCTGGTTCCAGCCTGTCGAGCATGAACCTTTTCGTTGAATCCAATGCTAAGGAATGCAAATAATCCGGATAACCAATCAAGGTTTTAACGCCTGTTTGAAGTTTAGAGAAAAAGGAACGATATTCTTCGGTACGATACTCTTCCCACATACGCTCTTCTGATCGGTCCTCCCTTGTTTGAAATAAATCTTTTAGATTTGGCGTGTCAGGGGTCTTGATTTGAAACCTTTTATGGCCAAGCAATAGCAATGGAATCATGTTGACCCGCCCATATACGGAAAGATCATAAATGCTGACGAAAAAGGTCGGAGGCAGTAAGACCACTTCGAGAGGAATGGGGAATAGGCGGGGCCATTGATATTGTCCGGTGACGGTAAGCATCATTTTCGTTAACATTTTGGCCTGTTTGATGCCGCCCTTGGAAAGAATGAATTGTTTGGCTTTTCTCATATGGGGATGATTCTTATTGCGGAGTCCGCTAAAAAGAAGGCCATAGTAGGCCTCGATCGTAACCGTAACATTGCCGTCCTTCTCGTCTTGGAAAAGTTTCCATGAACCGTTTTCCGTTTGCCTGCTTTCGATTCTTTTTACTAAAGCCTCTATAAGAGGAGTGTCTTCCATATCTAAAATTTTCAATAATATGATCATATAGGCATCTGCCGTTATCCCGGTGTCGAAGGGATAATTCCACGAACCATCAGCGGATTGGTCTTGTTTCAAGCGATGAACAAGGCGGTTGATTTCCAATTGTACATGTTGGTTCAATGACTTTCCTCCTCTAAAAACACATTTTCCGTTAATATGTATATTCAAAACTTGTCGTTGCATTCAAGAAATCAAAGGAGGGGGGAAACTAAAAAACGCTTTGGCAATGAAAGCTGCCAAAGCGTCATTTAGATACTATGCATCATTTAACGGGTAAGGAAGATGGCTGCATATAGCGGTAAATCGGCAATTCTTTTCCCTTGTCAGCCGGGATGAAATTGAATGTCACATAGCTGTCCATGCCTTCAGGTTCGAGGGCAAGGGAGATGAAGTTGGCATCAGGCTGGGCCATGTCGAAAACATAGCTTCCTTTTGGGAAATCCCGGGTTTTTGAAGTAACCGTGGTCGTTACTTCCCTTGTGGAATGTCCGCTTTCCAGTTCAGCGGAAACTTTTAAATCCTTGACCCTATAGCTTTCAACAGCTACTTTCATAGGTTTTTTTAATTTTTTCACTTCCACTCCCAATATCTGAAGTTTCTGGGCGATATTTTTATATTCTGGTGGAAGGATATAAGCTGTCGGACGATCTCTGACAAGGGTAGGGTAGGCATCGGTAGAATCCAGCCAATCGATGGAGGCATCGACCATTTTAGCTTTCGCTAAATCGACTACTGTCAATTTTTGATCCTTAATCAATTTATTTTCGCTGGTGATGACAATTTTATCGTTATCATTTGCTTTTCGCCCTTTTCGCACGACTTCAGTTTCTGCCTGACTAACGGCTTTTTTAACCTTACTGGCCTGTTCGGCTGCCGTTTTGATGAATGCTGCCTGTGCTGTAGCTTGTGCAAAAACACGTCGTTTAAAATCCGTACGGCCGATATTGATCCCCCTTGTTTCAATTAAATAGGTCATTGTATTTTTCAAACCGAGGGCGTTTCGGCCAATCCGGGCTTCTGTGCTTCCTTCTGTGGCGGTAAGGACTCCATCATCAGAAGTGGCCAGTGTATAGTAATCGTGATAGGAAAGCTTTTCTTTTTCCAAAGTTTTAAAAACATTAGGCAAAAGCAGTTCATCGGAAGCTTTTCGAAGCTGTGCGGGAATATTTAAATTCTTGGCTGAGGAGATGAGTAAATCATAGGAAGCGATCGATCCATTTGCTCCCACCTTTTTCAGGGGGGCAGGATTCACTGTATATTCATGTACATCCAGAATGACTTCAGGTTCATAATCATCGATTGACTGATGAATCGTCTGCACTTCAGGATACTCCACTTTTAAGTAGTCCCTATTCGCATCCATGTCATTTGCGGTATATCGTTTGAAATAATAAGAGCCATCAGGATTGACTCGTGGAACGATGGCAACATTCACTTTATCGAGGACATCACCAAGCTTGCCTTCAGCCAGCCATTGTGCAAGGACTAATGTAGATTCACCTGAGGCGGGTTCATTGCCATGGATTTGACCTTGAATCCAAATCAATGGTTTATGGGAATTCTTAATCTGCCTTTTTGAATCCTTGCTGAAAAGAAGCATCGGGATGTCGCGTCCTTCTGTGGATTTACCTATCGTCTTGACCTGGATGTTTTTGTTTTTATGGGAGAGGGACCTGATGGAATCCAACAATTCTTCCTGGCTCGTAAAGGCGATCTTGTTTTGTTTAAAGGCAGGGGTCTTGAAAGAAACATTAGGGTCAGGGAAAAGGTGGGAGAGGTTATCTGGTTGAATGTAGCTTGGACCATTTCCATAATAAGGGGTGAATTCTTCCGCCTTGGCTATAGGGCCAGGCAATCCAGTGACAAGGCCTAGTGTTACGACTGATACGATGGTAGGAATGATTTTTTTCATGGACGTCCTCCTGTCTATCTTTTTCCATAAATTATCATATTTCAAGCTGTTTATACAGTGAAAACGTTTGAAATAGTGAAAAACAGGAAGTAACGACTAGATTAATGATTCCATAGCACAATTCGCAATGCCTTTTAATAGATGTTCATCACCTGTATTCTGTATAATTACAGGTGGGAAGTAAAAATGACACGATCAAGCAATTTGCTTGGCCCGTATCATTTCAATTGATCTTGTAACTTATTTAAAAGATCCTGTGAATCTTCGCCACTCATTATCTGGCCATTCACTTTCGCATAGGGGGTATTCTTACAAAGTTTACACTCACTTAAACATTCATATTCCTTATATTGAATCCTTGGATTCTCTAAGAACTTACCATAATCGGCAACAGTTTGTTCATTAAGGAAGCGGTCAAGATTATTTTGGCAAAATTCAATTTGGATTTTCGCCTTTTTTGAGAACACTTTGGATAACAAGTTTTTCATCATATCGCTTCTTTCATTGGAAGAGTAAATATTTGTTATTTTGATTTTATCATTTCCTGTAACGAAATGCATGATTGGTTCATCCAAATTCATTACAATCTGACTATCCGGAGAATATCAAACTAATTCACTTGTATATATTGACACATATCTGAGAGATGATAGAATAAGAATGACTGATAATGATAATGAATCTCATTATCACGAATGGAAGAACCTTGTAACTATTGCAACTTCATAATCGCGATTTCATTAGTTGACTTTGCGATAGTCTGTATTCAAATATATTTAATTAAAAATATTATCGCTGTATTAAGTGAGATAGGAAGAGTAGGAAATGTAGATGAAGATAAGATATTTATTCATGGCGTTAATTGTTTTATCATTTACGTCATTATTCATTGGTGTAAAAGATATTACCCCCCTGGATTTATTGGATCTAAGTGATGATAAAGTGCAAATCATGCTGCAAAGCCGTTTCCCCAGAATGGTGACCATAATCATTGCCGGTATTGTGATGAGTATAAGCGGTCTGATCATGCAGCAATTGAGCCGCAATAAATTTGTATCCCCAACGACTGCCGGTACCATGGACTCTGCAAGGCTGGGACTTCTTCTTGCCATTATCATTTTTCCATCGGCAGCACTTATTGAGAAAATGGCATTCGCTTTCATATTCGCTTTGGCAGGTACATTCTTGTTCATGAAAATTCTTGATCAAGTGAAATATAAGGATACGATTTTCATTCCATTGGTTGGTTTGATGTTTGGTAATATCATCGGATCCATCTCGACTTTCTTTGCCTATAAATATGATTTGATTCAAAGCCTCAACACATGGATGAATGGGGATTTCTCGATGATCATGTCGGGAAGGTACGAACTTATATATCTAAGTATCCCTCTCGTCATTCTCGCATACTTCTTTGCCAATAAATTCACTGTGGCAGGGATGGGTGAGGAGTTTGCTATCAATCTAGGACTCAATTATAAGCTTATAGTCAATTTTGGGTTGATCATCGTGGCATTATCCTCCACTGTCGTTTTGTTAACGGTGGGAACGATTCCTTTCATAGGGTTGATCGTACCAAATATTGTATCCCTTTACCTTGGTGACAATTTGAAAAAGAGTCTTTCTCATACAGCATTGCTAGGGGCAGTTTTCCTATTGATCTGCGATATTCTGGGCAGGATCCTCATATATCCATTTGAAATCCCGATCGGACTCGTGGTTGGTGTGATAGGAAGCGCCGTATTTATCTATCTGATAATGAGGAGAAAGGCATATGAATAATAAAAGTAGAATCATTATATTGGCTGTTCTTGCAGCTGCTTTAACGGCAGGTTATATCTTTTGGGACCTTGGCCCGAATTGGGATTATGCTCTGCCGAGAAGGGTCATAAAAATCATCGCCATCATCGTGGTAGGCTGTGCAATAGCTTTTTCAACAGTGATTTTCCAAACGGTCACGAATAATAAAATCCTGACACCAAGCATTTTAGGGTTGGACTCCATGTATATGCTGATCCAAACGGGAGTCATTTTCATCTTCGGTTCAACGCATATCATGATCATGAATAAAAATCTCAATTTCCTGATTACACTTGCGGCCATGCTTATTTTTGCAAGCCTGCTGTTCAAGTTCATGTTCAAGAAAAACCGCAATATTTACTTCCTATTGCTGATCGGTATCATCTTCGGAACCTTATTCGGCAGCATGTCTTCATTCATGCAGGTATTGATTGATCCGAATGAATTTCAAATCATTCAAAATAAAATGTTCGCCAGCTTCAATAATGTCAACACGGACCTATTAACGTTAGCTATTATCCTCATGATAGCGGCAATGATATATTTCATGAGATTCTTGAAGTATTTAGATGTCATGTCCCTAGGGAGGGACCAAGCCATAAACTTGGGTGTGGATTATGATTTTGTCACGAAGCGGGTTTTAATCGTCGTTACGGTTTTAATCTCCATTTCGACTGCCCTGATCGGTCCGATCACGTTCCTCGGATTGCTTGTTGCAAATGTGGCTTATCAATTCATTAAGTCCTATCAGCATAAACATATCATCCCGGGTGCAATGCTGATCAGTGTGATTGCCTTGGTCGGCGGCCAATTCATCGTAGAGAGGATCTTTACGTTCTCAACCACATTGAGTGTCATCATTAATTTTGTCGGCGGCGTCTATTTCATCTATCTTCTATTAAAGGAGAATAAATCATGGTAGAAGTGAAAAATTTATTCAAAAAATATAATAATAAAACGGTTGTCGAGGATGTTTCCATTGAAATAAAGAAAGGGAAAATCACATCCTTCATCGGTCCCAATGGAGCGGGGAAAAGTACCGTCCTTTCGATGATCAGCCGTCTCATTACCCGGGATTCAGGAGAAGTCCTGATCGAGGGTAAGGATATGGGGAAATTCAATAGCAATGAACTTGCGAAAAAGATTGCCATCTTAAAGCAGGCTAACCATATCAATATCCGTTTAACGATTCGTGAACTCGTCGCCTTTGGCCGTTTTCCTTATTCACAAGGCAAACTGACTAAAGAGGATTGGAGATACGTCGATGAAGCGATTGAATATATGGAACTCGCTGACATGCAGGATAAGTTTCTTGACCAGCTTAGCGGCGGGCAGCAACAGCGGGCCTTCATTGCCATGGTTATTGCTCAGAACACGGAGTATGTACTTCTTGATGAACCCCTGAACAATCTTGATATGAAGCATTCCGTCCAAATCATGAAGGTATTGAGAAGATTGGCCGATGAATTAGGCAAAACGGTCATCATCGTCATTCATGATATTAATTTTGCATCCTGTTATTCCGACTATATTGTCGCATTGAAGGATGGCAAGGTTGTTCATAATGGACCTACCGAACAAGTCATCAATTCCAATGTATTAAAGGAAATCTATGATATGGATATTGAAATCCAAAGCATCAATGACAATAAGATCTGTGTGTACTTCACGTAAGACAATTCCATTTGGTTTTAAATTACTTCAGTATTCGTAGCCGTCCCAGAATATCTCAAACGCACATTAGGCTGTTAAGAGTTGGCGGGCGCCCAGGACTTTAGCCGCCTCCTGTTCATATGGCAGGGAAAGTGATGAAGGTAAACTCTGTGAAGGTGAGGATTCAATATGTAATTTTAAATAAAAAAATACTTTTCGAGGTGACCATAATGATTAAGAAATTATCTTTACTGCTTTTGGTTGCAATGCTGGCTGTAGTGGCTGTAGCTTGTGGATCAGATAAGGAAAAAGAAGAATCAAGCGCGAAAAAAGAAAATGCTAAAAGCGAAGAAATTACAGTTAAGCACCAACTAGGAGAAACGAAAGTAAAAACAAACCCTGAAAAAGTCGTTGTATTCGATATGGGTACTCTTGATACTCTTGATAAATTGGGTGTGGAAGTAGCAGCTGTTCCTCATGATGGCCTTCCAGAATACCTTTCTAAATATGAAGGTACAACTGAAAATGCCGGTGGGTTAAAAGAGCCTGACTTCGAAAAAATCAACGAAATTGCTCCTGACTTAATCCTAATTTCTGGCCGTCAATCTGAAGCATATGAGGAATTAAGCAAAATTGCCCCTACTGTTTTTGTTGGTGTAGATACAACAAAGTATATGGAATCCTTTGAAGAAAACGTAACACTTTTAGGTAAAATCTTCGATAAAAAAGACGAAGCAGCTAAAGAATTGGCAAGTGTTGAAGAAAACATTAATGCTTTGAAAGAAAAAGCTCCAACTGACAAAACTGGTTTAATCGTTCTTTCTAGCGGCGGAAAAGTAAGTGCTTACGGACCGGATTCAAGATTTGGAATCATCCATGATGTATTCGGAGTACCTGCAGTAGATGATAAATTGGAAGTATCGACACACGGTCAAAGTATTTCTTTCGAATATATTGCTGAAAAGAATCCTGACTACCTATTCGTTGTAGATAGAGATGCTGTTGCCGGTGATGGTGCTGCAGCGAAAGAAACGATTGAAAATGACATAGTAAAAAATACAAAGGCATTTAAAGAAGGTAACATCATTTATCTAGACCCTAACTACTGGTACTTATCAGGCGGCGGTTTAGAATCTGTTAACGCTATGGTTAAAGAAGTTTCAGAAGGCATTAAGTAATATAAATATGATTAAAGAAAATCCTGTCCTCGATCGAGGGCAGGATTTTTTTTTTTTTTATAATAAAGCTCGATGAAACCAATATACTAACAAAGGGGACAAAAGAATTCACATATAAAGTTGAGAAACACAGGTAAGCTTATAAGGTCCCCCACGACCAAATTAAGGAGAAATGGGAAAAGGACAAGGTATATTCACACCAGTTGCTTTTTATAGCTTATATAGGCTGAAATCGAAGGAATGTGACCCTACAGCCGATATGAAAAAATTCAGTTTCTTCCTATTATAATGTCAAATCCATGGATACTTGAAGCTTTCCGTTTCCAAGAGGAGTTTTATAAATTGTAATTTAAGTTAATTTTGGTAAATCAAATCTTTTATGGATGATAAAAATTATCCTGAAAGTAAAAATATAAAACTAATATGATCAGGATTTTCAGGAAATATTTTTGAAAAAAGCTAATAAAGAAGCCGGAGGGAATGATGTCGATATTACACGAAATCCATTTGTTATTTTATGGGATTTTGGAGCGGCAGGATGCAATTATGAATGAGTCAAACTTTTGCACGCTTGGGTTTTGAATGGGGTAACAAAAGTGCGGAGGAGAGATGCCATCCATGTATTCGGCAATCCAGTTTCAACTGTCGAATTATCGGGAAAGGAATCCTCGGAATTACAGGTATTTTTCAATAATTGAAGATTTATATCCTTACATATTTTGTAATGTACTGGTTTTTTTATAAAGAGTCGTTTATAATGGAAAAGGTTCAAGGACGTGAAACTAAAACAGTGACTGTCATCCGCAGTCACCCCAAAAAGTTACGGTAATATTTATTGGATTAAGACATGGAGTTCCTATATATTTGTTATAGGTGCGCTGAACATTCGAGACGGGCGAACCTCTGTATTTTTTCAAAGGCTTGTTCATAAGCTAAAGAAGTGTTCTGGATTTAGAGTTATGGATGTGACAAAAGGTGGTTTTCACAATCTTGACTATCCAAGTGAAAGAATGCTATTATAAGGTTTCCGTTTTTCCGTCTTTTGTAAGTTTGTAAAAATTTATATAAATAAACCACTAGATTAATAGAGGTGAAAGCATGAATAATTTTCTTAAAAAAAGCCGGCATTTATTTGCAGATAACATACTAGGCTTTTTCTTTATTGCGGTAGTCTTGTTTTGGATAAAAACTTATATTGGATATCGAATTGAATTTAACTTAGGTCTTGAGAATGGACTGCAACAGTTCTTGCTGTTCATAAACCCGATTAGTTCAGCCATATTATTCTTTGGCTTGGCACTATTGGCTAGAGGCAAAAAATCGTTTAAATGGATCATCAGGTTGAATCTATTGATGTCCCTATGGTTATTCTTCAATATTGTATACTACCGGTCATTTACCGATTTCATTACATTGCCAACCCTGACGCAAGTACAAAATGCCGGGGATTTAGGACCGAGTATTTTAGAATTATTTAAAGGTCATGATGTATTTTATTTCCTTGATACGGTTCTTTTGATCGTATTGTACAGATTCAAAGACTTTAAAGTGGAAGACTTCAAAGTCAAGCGCCGTACAGTCGGAATGGTTTACCTAGCGGGACTTGCAATTTTCGCGATCAATTTAGGACTTGCTGAAAAGGATCGCCCGCAATTATTATCAAGAACATTCGACCGAAACTATATCGTCAAATATTTGGGCATGTTCAACTATACGGTTTATGATGCCGTTCAGAACACTAAAACATACGCTCAGCGTGCGACTGCTAACAGCACGGATATCGCAGAAGTCGTCAACTATACGAAAGCAACAAGCGCTGAACCGAACCCTGAGTATTTTGGTGCAGCCAAAGGTAAGAATGTCATCTACCTGCATTTGGAATCAATGCAGAATTTCCTGATTGATTATAAGTTGAATGGGGAAGAAGTAACTCCATTTTTGAACTCACTTGCAGCAGATAAGTCAGATTTCATGCACTTTGATAATTTCTTCCATCAAGTAGGCCAAGGTAAAACGGCGGATGCTGAATTCATGCTTGAAAATTCCCTGTTCGGGTTACCACAGGGGGCAGCATTCACAAACCGTTCCCAAAATACGTATCAAGCGGCACCAGCTATTTTAGGACAACAAGGATACACATCTGCTGTGTTCCATGGTAATTACAAATCTTTCTGGAACCGGGATAATATGTATAAGTCTCTTGGTTTTAACCAGTTCTTTGATGCTAACCATTATAATATGGAAAATAAAGAGGAAGTACTAAGTTATGGATTAATGGATAAGCCTTTCTTTAAGGAATCGATTCCAATGTTAGAAACGCTTAAACAACCTTTCTATACAAAATTCATAACGGTGTCTCATCATTTCCCATATTCGATGGACCAGGAAAAAGCAACGATCGGTAAGCATACGACAGGCGATGCTTCCGTTGATAGTTACTTCCAAACTGCACGCTATGCCGATGAGGCGCTTAAAGAGTTTTTCGATTATCTGAAGGAATCCGGTCTATATGATAATTCGGTAATCGTTATGTATGGTGATCACTATGGTATTTCCGAAAACCATAAAGAAGCCATGTCAAAAGTGCTTGGCAAGGATGTTGGCGCATTTGAGAATGCCCAATTGCAACGTGTACCTTTATTGATTCATGTTCCAGGTGTTGAAGGCGGGGAAATGCACCAATACGGAGGACAGATTGACCTTCTCCCGACTTTATTGCATCTGTTAGGAATTGAATCTAAAGATTATGTACAATTCGGTTCAGATTTATTGTCAAAAGATCATAATGAAGTAGTTCCTTTCAGGAATGGTGATTTTGTAACACCGGATGTCACTTCCATTAAAGGGAAATACTACGATACTAAAACAGGAGAATTGGTCGAGGAAAATGATGATATCCTCAATTATAAAAAGAGAGCTGAAACGATGCTCAATTTATCCGACCAAGTAGTGAATGGCGACTTACTCCGTTTCTACACTCCAAATGGTTTTAAACCGATAGACCCTGCTGATTATGATTACACATATGATGAAGAGGCTTCTAAGGAAGATAAGACCGATAAATAAGGCTAATGAAAAAACAGGCAGGAAGCCATCGCTTCCTGCCTGTTTTTTATATGTGTCATTCTTTATTGGTCATCATGGCAATATACTTTCTAATTTCATCAGGCTTCCCTGCATATTTTTCAGCACGCTGTTCATCCTTCATGATTTTATCCTTCGCTTTATTCAGAATTTCTTCACCCTTTGCTTGTGGCACGACCACGACTCCATCCATGTCACCTATGATGATGTCACCTGGAAGTACCGTGACACCTCCACAGGAAATGGTGATATTTGTTTGGCCTACACCTGCCTTGCCGCTTGAGGCAACCGTCGTCCCTTTGCTGAAAACAGGGAAATTCAATTCTTTAATCGCTTCAAGATCGCGAATGACTCCATCGATAACGAGACCGCCAACTTCCATGGTCTCCATCATGCCGACGACAAAGTCTCCTGCTATAGCCCGGTATGTATCACCCTTGCTGTCAACGACAATTATATCCCCAGGCTTTGCTTCACCAATTGCTTTTAACACGGCTGAATTATCACCGACGGGCATCTGTACGGTCAAAGCTCGTCCGGCCAGACGAAACTCTTCCTTTAAGGGTTTAATCGCCGATTCCAGATTGCTCAACCCGTCCATTGCATCAGAAATCGCCGTGGTGGGCAAATTCCTGAACTGTTGAATAAGAGTATCCATGACTATGATTCCTCCTTAAGAGTTAATGAATATAGCCTAATTATACACAAATCCTGTAATTTTCTAATAACTTTCCGTTTGATAAAATGGCAAATGTAGTGTAAACAATTTATGAAGGGGGAGGGAAGTTCTTCTGTCGCAAGGGGGTTCAAGTCAAATTCCTTTTTAATCAATCGTTTGATTAAACTTTTTAGATCATCGTTATGAAGGAATTGAAATCACTTAGCAGTAAGGGTGAAATCCAACGCGCCGGCCTGTTGCCTGCTTGGTTCCGTATGTACTTCTGAATGTTGCGCATACCCTCGGTGTTTTCCTGATGTGGGTGTCAGCGAAGAAATCCATAACTCAACCAGTGTGCGGGAGGCTAATTACAATCTTCAAAGCAGGAGCAGAATCAAGACGGATGTTGCCAGTGTAAGCCAAAGGGGACTGAAAATTTCTGGATGAATGATTAAAAAAATGATTCCTGCAATAGTGGCAGCCTGCTGTATGGTCATATGTCTGATAAAGTGGATTCCAGCTTTAAAACAGGCTTTAAGCAGAGGCATTTGATTCATTTTCATTCCTCCTTTTTCTTTCAATAATATGACCAGGCATAAAAGAAAATACATAGGGATTCGTTTTCTGCTCAATTATTACGGGTATAGTAAAGGTAAAATAAAAGGAGGAATCTAGGTGGTCATTGTATATATTAGTCTTGCCCTCTTTATCGGAGCGATTATCTATTTAGCGTTTTTTGCTTTTAAAACATTTAAGGATTCCAAACCCACAATTGAAAATGTGACTGAAACCGTTACACGCATCCAGGCCAAAACGGACCAGATTAAATCGGAGACGGACCAACTCGCCATGACCCAGCAAGAAATCACTGAAGATGTCCAATATAAAAAAGAGGCCGTGCAATATACGGTTGAGGCGGCTAAAGAAATACCTGAACCCTTTAAAAATATTTGGTTTTCAATTAAAGGTGACAAGTGGAAGCTTAGAAACAGAAGCGATGCATAAGTGTTTGACCGATTTGAAATGTACATGATATAGTATGGAAATAATAAGTTTCTAGGGTTCCTCGGCTGAATTTTACCGGAATGGTCCAAGAGAAACGCGCAGAAACCTGCGTACACGGAGGGAAAAAAGCCCGGGAGGTTATGATTTATGACCTTTCGGGCTTTTTTTTGTAATTGGAGGGAAAATAGATGGCATGGGTTCAATTGGTGATTGCAGGATTATTTGAAGTGGTATGGGCGACAAGTTTAAAGTATACCGAGGGTTTTACGAAATTATTACCTTCTATCATTACGATTGCTGGCATGGTTATTAGTTTTTACTTTTTGTCATCGGCTATAAAAACGCTGCCTATGGGGACAGCGTATGCAATTTGGACAGGGATAGGGGCTCTTGGAGCTGTTCTGGTAGGCATCATCGTATTTAACGAGCCTAAGGATGCGATGCGTTTGGTATTCGTCGGTTTCATTTTGGTGGGAATAATCGGCTTGAAGGTCACTTCTTCTGAATAATCTATCCACTCCTCGCAAATAGTAATGTTAAATGATTTTTGAGGAGTGAAGAATATGAATTATAAAGCGATAGTATCAAGTGCGATGATGGCTTTAGTGATTACAGGTTGTGCGACTAATGATAACGAAGGAGCCAGTGAAAATCTTGGCCTGAATCGTTCCCATCAGGATAATTTAGATAATCCGATGAATGTAAGCGACACAAGGCAAAATGTTAATGATGAAAATAATGCTAATAATAATAATGGTATTAACGGTATGAGAGTCTCCGATGATATCTCAAATCGAGTTGAAGCCATGAAGGAAGTAAGTAATGCGAGTGTCATCGTGACTGAAAATAATGCTTATGTAGGGGCAGTATTAAAAGATGGCGGGGATAAGGATATCTCGAATGACCTTAAAGAAAGGGTTGCTGATACAGTAAGGGGAGCCGATCCATCAGTAGACCAAGTTTATGTGTCGGCAAACCCGGATTTTGTTCAAAGAATGGAAGGGTATGCGAATGATATCGAGAATGGAAAACCCGTTGCAGGATTCGCTGAAGAGTTCCGTGAACTTGTAACACGGATTTTTCCAAGTCAAAGGTAATTGGTTATTATTGAATTAAAGACTTATCCGGTGGATTCCGGATAGGTCTTTTCCTATTTTAAGGATATCGGTGGATCATGACTAACTTTAAATAGGGTGGTTACAATAATCGAATGAACTAAAAAACTTTTGAAAGGTAATGGGGGTGGGATGGTGAGGTTTTTTAAGGGCAGGGGGAAAATGGATGAAGCATCCTTTCAGGTTACTTCCAAGGATTTTCAGGAACTCCTTAAAAAATTTAAGGCATCTGATGATTTTCTTACCTTCCAATTCCCGAATGATGATGGCTATATCATCTCCTACTTCAATTCACTGGTTAGTGCACAACAGCTTCATGAACAAGTATTGGCAGTCATGTCGAATCAACCAAAGAAGGATCTTAAGCAACTAAAAGGCGATATTCCGATGGAAGATATGAAATTGACTGCTGATCTAAAAGACATTCAAAGGTTGGTTTTGGCAGGATCGATCATGATCCAATACAAGCAAGATGATGAAATATTTTTGCTCATTCCATGTGTTCACAGTGTGAAAAGGCAAATTTCCACACCCGAGTCGGAGTATACCGTCGTTGGGTCCAAGGAGGCCTTTGTTGAATCGCTTGATTCTAATTTGAATCTGATCCGTAACCGGTTGCCCACTCCTGAATTGCAGTCCAAGGAATTTCGGGTCGGGAGCATCTCGCAAACAAGGATAGCGGTACTCTACATAGATGGGGTGGTAAATCAAAAGATCATTAAGACAGTCATGCAGAGAATTGAAGATATAGAATATGATACAATCGTCGATATTTCGTTTGTAAGCCAGATGATCACGGATAATCGGAATTCGATGTTTCCCCAATTGATTGACACGGAGCGGCCTGATCATCTGGCCAGTGTATTATCGGAAGGGAAAATAGGGATCATGCTGGATGGGTCTCCTCATGCATTGGTTGGTCCAAATACCATCATTTCATTCTTCTCGTCATTTGAAGATTATTTTCAAATTTGGAATCTCGGTACTTCATTCCGTTTGATTCGGCTTTTCGCAGTGCTGTTTTCCGTTTTGTCTTCACCTCTGTATGTGGCCGTTTTAACCTATCATTATCAAGTGATTCCAACGGATTTGCTGCCAATCTTAATATCATCCAGGGGAGTGATCCCTTTTCCGCCGATCTTGGAAGCGATCGTGCTGGAAGGGACGATCGAATTGCTGAGGGAAGCGGCGGTCAGGCTGCCTGCTAAGGTTGGCTCTACCATCGGCATTGTTGGCGGTATAGTCATCGGTACAGCCGCTGTGGAAGCGGGATTTGTCAGTAATGTCTTGTTGATGCTTGTCGCTTTGGCTGCCTTGGCTTCATTTACGGTGCCGATTTATCAAATCAGCAATACGATTCGTCTTATCCGCTTCCCCTTTCTAATTGCAGCCCAGTTATACGGGCTGTTTGGAATAGCGTTATGCAGTGCCTTCATTTTAAGTCATTTATTGAAATTGACTTCGCTTGGCAGTCCATATTTAGACCCGCTTTACCCCTTAAGAATTCATGACTTTAAAGATAGTCTGATTCGCCTCCCTTTTTCAAAACAGAAAAAACGCCCGCAGTTTCTGCGGACGGAAAATCCAATAAGGATAAGGAAGGAGGCGGAAACGCGAAACTCCCATAATGATATCGATGAATAAGGTATAGAAAGCGGTGAGAAGGTATGGAAGTCAAACCAAATGAAACTAAACAAATATCTCCATTTTTTGTTTTTTTTCTGATGCCGGGCATGCAGATTGGAGTAGGGATATTGGGGTTTGAACGGATCATAGCGAAAGAGGCTGGCCAAGACGCATGGATATCGGTCCTCATATCAGGGTTGATCATAAATGTTCTGCTTTGGATGTGTTTCAAGCTTTTAGGCAGGGGTCCCCAAACAATTGACTTGGTCGCCATCCACAAGGATTTATTTGGTAAATGGGTCGGAAATGCTTTCAATATTTTATTCATCCTCTACTTTATAATGATCTCCATCATTCTTATCAGGACTTATTTAGAAGTCATTCAGGTTTGGATGTTCCCTGGTGTCAATGTCCTGATGCTAACAACCATCATTCTTATGCTCGTGTATAGTTTTGTGGAGGGAGGTTTCAGGGTCATTACCGGTTTTTGCATAATCGGGCTTATTATCGGATCGCCATTATTCCTTTTGAATTATTTCCCATTGAAGTTTGCCCACTTTGAAAATTTGGGTCCATTTCTTGATCATTCCTTTTTGGCAATCATGAAGGCCTGTAAGAAAATGACCCTGAATTACCTTGGCTTTGAATTGCTCCTCATTTATTATCCTTTCATTAAAAATCGTGAAAAATCTCAAAAGTGGGCCCACTTAGGGGCGTTGTTTACTATGTCGATTTATTTAGTATCGATTGTTGTTTCATTAGCCTACTATCATCAAGATCAGCTGAAAGATGTAATTTGGGCAACTTTGACGTTATGGAAAATCGTAGACCTTCCATTCATTGAAAGGTTCGAATACATAGGGATTTCCGTTTGGCTGTTCATGGTGCTGCCGAATGTTTGCATAGGGGTTTGGGCAGCAAGCAGGACAGCAAAAAGAGTATTTGGATTAAGACAGAAAAAGATGTTGGTTTTCATTCTGATCATCATCTTAGTTTCTTGCATTTTTTTGGATAACCGCTATAGAATCGATAAATTTAACACGATCAGTTCGCAAATTGGTTTTTATATCGTTTATTTGTATCTTCCACTCCTATTCCTATGGCAGTCGATCGTCTATAAAGTCAGGGGGCATAAATCATGAAAATCAAACTACTCTTTATAATATTATCAGGCTTTTTGATGACGGCGTGCGGCGTGGAAAAGCAAATATTAGAAGATATATTAATTGCTGAAGTCGTTGGTTATGATGATGCCGAAGAGAAAAGAATCAAAGGTACGGTCGTTGTCAGTGTTCCTCAGCCTGGGGAGGAAGCAGATCTGGGTAAAGAAGTATATGAAGCGAACTCCCATGATATAAAGGCGGCCCGCCAGCAAGAAAATGCAAAAACACCATACCCGATTGTCGGCGGGAGACTGTCAGTCATTCTATATGGTGAAGAATTGGCAAGTAAGGGGTTGAATGATTATGTCGATACATATAGGCGTGACCCAATGGTGGGAAGGGATTTGTATTTAGCGGTCGTTCATGGCAAAGCGGAGGATGTAGTTAAAATGGAGCCGAAGTTGATTAAAACTCCAGGAGTTCAAGTGAAAGAGCTGATCGAACAGAATATAAGGACTAATTTGCCTGATGTAGATCTTCACAGGTATTTATATGCGTATCATGGTAAAGGAATCGATCCGGTCATGCCTTTATTGGAAACAACAGGAGACCAAATACGGGTGAGAGGGATCGCCTTGTTTAAAAAGGATCGTTATATCGGTAAATATATCCCTTATGAAGACGGCTTTTTATATAAAGTCCTTAGTGAAAACTTTAAGCTGGGGAGTTATGAAATTAAATGGAAGGAAAATGACTTTACCGATATCAATAACGTGGAGTCACGTGTCCATTATCATATTTCGAATGCCAATCAAGACCCCAAGGTCAGGATTGGAGTGAAAATGAAAGCGAGTCTGCTGGAGGTCCATGGCTATGACTTGGGCAAAGCGGTCGACCTGAATAGAATAGAGGCCAGGGCCGAGCGGATCATTGGTAAAAAATTAAATGAGATGGTAACCATGTTTCAGGAGAACAATATAGATCCGCTTGCACTCGGTGATCATGCTAAAAGTAAAACAAGAAATTTCGATCAAAAACATTGGGAGGAGGCATATCCCGATATTCCGATCGAGGTCGATCTGGATATTGAAATGATTCAAACGGGAATAGCTGAATAAAAGTAGAATATTCTGGAGTTTCCCCCTTTATAATAGGGTATTGGTGTAATGATTGTGCTAATGCGGCTAAAAAGGGGGAAAAGCATGGACAAAGCATGGTGGAAAGAGGCAGTTGTGTATCAAGTGTATCCAAGGAGTTTTATGGATAGTGATGGTGATGGGATAGGGGATATAAACGGGATATTGATGAAACTCGATTATTTACAAGAACTGGGTGTGAACGTGATATGGCTATCCCCAGTTTACCAATCTCCCAATGATGACAATGGGTACGATATCAGTGATTATAAATCAATCATGACTGAATTCGGGACAATGGCTGACTTCGATAGGTTGTTGACGGCAGTTCATGAACGTGGAATGAAGATCATGATGGACCTGGTGGTCAACCATTCTTCAGACGAACATCCGTGGTTCGAGGAATCGCGATCCTCAAAAGATAATCCGAAACGTGATTATTATATTTGGAAACCTGGCAGGAATGGGAAGGAGCCAAATAATTGGGAGTCCATTTTTAAAGGTTCGGCATGGGAATATGATGAAGGAACCGATGAATATTATTTACATTTATTCAGCAGGAAACAACCGGATTTAAACTGGGAGAACCCTAAGCTCCGTGAAGAAATCTACAGTATCATGACATGGTGGCTGGATAAGGGTGTCGATGGCTTCCGGATGGATGTCATCAACTTCCTATCAAAAGATCAAAGCTATTCGGATGGAGCCGTTCGCCATGAGAAGCAGTTTGGTGACGGAAGCCCATTTTTCCTGAATGGCCCGCGCATACATGAGTTTTTACAGGAAATCAATCAACGGGCGCTTTCTGGGTATGAGGTGATTACGGTTGGGGAGATGCCAGGCGTCACACCGGAGGACGCACAATTGTTCACAGGTAAAGATCGTGGTGAGCTACATATGGTCTTTCAATTCGAACATATGGATTTGGGGAGAGGGCCTGAAGGAAAGTGGAGTAATGATAAGTGGAAGCTTACCGATTTAAAGCGAATTCTTTCCAAGTGGCAGACTGGTTTGGAGGGGGATGGCTGGAACAGTTTATACTGGAACAACCATGATCAGCCCCGGGTTGTCTCAAGGTTTGGTAATGATGGAAAGTATCGTATTGAAAGCGCTAAGATGCTTGCTGCTTGTCTTCATATGCTTCAGGGTACACCTTATATATATCAAGGGGAAGAGCTGGGCATGACCAATGTTGCATTTGAAAGCATCGATGAATACCGGGATATCGAAACATTGAATTCATATGACGAACTAGTCAATTCTCATGGCTGGTCAAAAGAGCGGATGATGTCAGCCATTCACGCCCGCAGCCGAGATAATGCGAGAACACCGATTCAGTGGAATGACTCCCGGAACGCAGGATTCACGCAAGGGACTCCTTGGATTAAGGTTAATCCCAATTTCCCCGAGATTAATGCAGAAAAGGCCTACAATGATCACAATTCCATTTTTCATTTTTATAAAAAGCTTATCCAATTACGCAAGGAACATGATATCGTCGTTTATGGCCGTTTTGAACTGCTGTTCCCGGATGATGAACGAATATTTGCCTACACGAGATCGTTGGAAGAAGAAAAGCTGTTGGTGCTATGCAACTTTAAAGAAGAGCAGGCCTCCTATACTTTGCCTGAAGAGCTGCATGCATATTCTGCCACAAAGCTGATCGGCAATTATGATCAGGAGGAAGAAGGAATCTCCAGCAAACCCCTGCAACCATATGAATGCCGTGTTTATCAATTGAAATGAAAAAAGGACCTGTTCTTCTTCGATTAGGAAGAACAGGTCCTTTGCGTATTATTTTGATTTAAGGTCACATTCCTCAAGCGGAATGATTTTCGTTTTGTGCTTAATTTTATAGCCGAACCATAAGACGAAAAATAGAATCAAGCCAATGTAGGAAACGAACATTGAATTCCAGTCGATCCCATCGCTGCTGAAAGCTTGATAGCCTTGTCCGATAATAATGATAATACAAAGGACAAGTGCGAATATAGGCCCGAATGGGAAGCCTTTTGCCCGGAATGGTAAAGCATTCATATCAAGGCCTTGAGCTGCGTAGGCTTTGCGGAACCGATAATGGGCAATCGCAATCCCTACCCAGGTGACGAATCCCGCCATGCCTGAAGCGTTCAATAACCAGATATAAACGACGCCATCACCGAAAAACGAAGCTAAGAATGCAACGCAGCCAACTAAAGAAGTCACGATAAGGGCATTCACGGGTACTCCTCTTTTATCTAACTTGCCTAGGAATTTCGGTGCTTTACCATCACGTGCCAAGTCCCATAGCATACGGGTTGAAGCGTACATGCCAGAGTTACCGGCTGAGAGTACGGATGATAAAATGATCGCGTTCATGATGGATGCAGCAAATGCAAGGCCGGCCCTTTCAAATACAAGCGTAAATGGACTTACGGCAACATCTTCACTCAATAAACGTGAATCGGTAAACGGAATGATCATGCCAATTACAAAAATGGCTAAGATATAGAATAAGATGATACGCCAGAAAACGGATCTGATCGCTTTTGGGATATTTTTTTCTGGATCCTCACTTTCACCTGCAGTCACTCCAAGCAATTCCGTACCTTGGAATGAAAAGCCGGCAGCCATGAATACGCCTAGAATCGTGAAGAATCCTCCGTTAAAGGGACCTTCGCCCATTGTGAAATTGGAAAAACCGATTGGGTCTTTGCCACCCATGATTCCGAGAATGATCAGTACACCCGTGATCAAGAATATGACGACTGTCACGACCTTGATCATGGCAAACCAGAATTCTGTTTCCCCGAAACCTTTAACTGACATGTAATTGATAAGAAACATAATGATTAACGCAATGGCACTCCAGATAATTGAAGGGCTATCCGGGAACCAGAACTTCATAATTAAGACAACGGCTGCCAATTCGGCAGCAATGGTGATTGCCCAGTTATACCAGTAGTTCCAACCAATCGCAAAACCGAAAGACGGATCGACGAATTTGGATGCATAGACACGGAACGAACCGGCCACTGGCATGAACGCTGCCATTTCTGCAAGACTTGTCATTAAGTAATAAACCATGATGCCGATGATTGCGTATGCCACCAAGGCACCGCCGGGTCCGGCTGAATGAATGGCCCCGCCACTAGCTAAAAATAAACCTGTTCCAATCGTTCCACCTAATGAAATCATCATTAAATGACGCGCTTTCAGGCTCCTTTTCAGTTCAGTAGGGCTTGATGGTGATTGTGAATTTGACAATTGATGTTACACTCCTTTTTATTGGAAGGGAACGAAAAATAAAAAAACAGCAGTCGAAAAAGATCGACGGCTGTTTATAATAAACCCGTTTATCCTTCCGAAGATAGCTCCCCACGCTTTTCTGAAAAAACGTGACAGTGGTGTTCCTGTTCGGTTACACCGCCAGCAAGAATATACATGGAATATACCCTAACTTCGGCAACTTATCCTTTCAAACGGAGTCTTTAATTTTCCAGAATCTCGTCCGTTTTACTTTTATAAGCTGCAGCCTCTAACTCATCGGTAAATGAGGAAGTATTCAATTTTCTATAATCGTTTGCGTCAGTTTAATAGGTGACGTCGGACGATTGTACTCATGAAATTCATGCAATCGTTAATAGATTGCTAGTAATTGAGTAAACTTTACTATATCAAAATTATAAAATAACTTCTGGGATATCGCAATGATTATTTTAGGTGGTTATTTTTTCCTAGTTGAATGATGGCAGTAAGGAAGAATTCAAGTGACGATATACTAAAATAAAGCATCCTGATAACTAAACGGTTTTCCTTTTTATTAGGGCGTAGTCCAGTTTTACATGTTTGACCTCTCCAGGATTCTCAAATAGGTCCACTGCCATTTTCCCAATCCATTCCAGCGGTAAGGAAATGGTCGTGATGTCGAGCATTTCGCCAAGGCTATCATTATTGAAGCCGAGAATGGCCACATCTTCCGGTACCCTTATACCCGATTTCTTAGCGGTAAGAATGAATCCTGCCGCCGTGTCATCATTCGTGATGATGATGGCTTCAGGTTTATCCATCATCGAATTCCATTCCTGAAACAATTGTTCACCGTCTTTGATGTGATAACTGCCTTCAAACAGCCATTCTTTATTGTTTATCAGTTGATGTTTACTCATGATATCGTTAAAGGCTTTTGTGCGGTGGGAACTATTTCTGCTTTTTTTACGGCCGAGGCTGTATCCGATTTTCTTATATCCTTTAGCGATCACGTACTCAAGGGCACAGGAGAAAGCTGCATAATGATCAATGCTGATGGATGAGAATTCAGCCTGAGCTGTATCTTCACATAAAATAATCGGTCCGTATTTTTGATATTCCAAGAGGATTTTCATTTCTGAAATCCTTGAACAAACGATAATGCCATCGAGCTGCTTCATTTGCAGCATATTAAAAGCCTGGATTTCTTTCTCTCTATCATAATTTGTTTGAAAGATGACGATATGACAGCCGATTGCATTTGCCTGTTTAGTGATTCCGTTAACGATTGCCCCGTAATATGGGTGATTGTTGAAGGGGATGATGATGCCGATAAGATTGGTCTTGCCTTTTGAAAGATGAATGGCGTTGATGTTTCTCGTATAATTCAAACGATTGATCGCTTCTAAGACGCTCTTTCTTTTATCGGGGCTTACATATGGATGATCATTCAATACACGAGACACTGTTGAGACAGATACACCAGCACATTGAGCTATTTCTTTAATATTTGTCATGGTATCACCGTTTTTTCTTTTTTTTTATTGTACAGTATGAAACCCATTTCAGGGCAAGGGAACAGTGTGGGACTGCTGAAGATTTCTTCAAATAAGGTCTTGTTCTGGTATTGGTTTCATCCTTTAAGATTTGTTTAAGTCTTAGAGGAGGAGGAAATCATGATGTTCCAAACTTTAATCACCCTGGTTGTGCTTTGCGGAATCGAATTGGGATTTGCGTACTTGGCAATTTCATTGAAACAGGAAAAATGAGTGGCAATGCCAGTCAAGAATTCCGCGGTATTACCACGTTTACTCGTGAATTTTGGCATTTTACTCGTGAAATTCACACATTTACTCGTGAATTTCATGTCGTCCAGAAATAGCTCCCCTATATTATATTCACCATTAAAACTCCACAATATAAATATAACTTCATCGTTACGTATCATGTACGGAATGACTGGCTGTCAGGGAGCTCCCTAGTGAGATTCCTGACAGTTTTTATTGTGTGTAAAAGTCATTCGCCTTTTTGAAATGTTTAAAAAATAGTTGCACTTTTTTTGTATATTTGTGTATAGTATAAAATAAGTTGTGTAGAGGAAACTTTTTAGCATTTACGACAATGTAAAAAAATTTACACTTAATTTTGCGTTCGGCAAACATTTTTAGGGAAATGAAAAAGAGGAGGGAATATGGATGGGTTTTCTAAAATCTATTGGGGGTGTGCTTGCTGCATTGCTGATTTTAACGGGGTGCGGTAATGATACAGCCGATAGGGATAAAGGCAATGGCAAGCTAAATGTCGTTACAACAACGGGAATGATTGGGGATTTGGTTGAGAATATCGGCGGTAAACATGTCGAGGTCACCAGTTTAATGGGACCGGGAGTCGACCCCCATCTATATAAAGCGACACAGGGTGATGTTAAGACACTGGATTCGGCTGATATGATTTTTTATAACGGATTGCATCTTGAAGGGAAAATGACGGATATATTTGAAATGATGAGTAAGGATAAACCGACGATTGCCGTAACGGAGGACTTTAAGGAGAACCAGCTTCGTAAAGTGAGTGCAACGGACCATGATCCCCACGTATGGTTTGATGTAAAGCTTTGGATCGTTGCGGCGGAGGCAGTTAAGAAAGAATTGATTGCCAATGATCGGGAACATGAAGCAGAGTATCGTGAAAATTATGAGGAGTACGTCCTGCAATTGGAGGAACTTGATAAATATGTTCAAGAGGAAATTAATAAAGTACCGGAAGATCAACGGGTTCTCGTTACAGCACATGATGCTTTTGGATACTACGGGCAGTCATATGGCCTGGATGTAAGAGGGCTCCAAGGGATCAATACTTTATCGGAATATGGATCAAAAGATGTGACGGATATGCGTAATTATCTTGTGGAGAACAAAATAAAAGCGATTTTCATTGAGTCAAGCGTACCAAGGAAGGCTATCGAGGCTGTCATTCAAGGGGCAGGTAAGCAGGGTCACAAAGTGGAAATCGGCGGGGAATTGTTCTCGGATGCAATGGGTGAAAAAGGGACGGAAGAAGGAACGTATATCGGAATGGTCCGTCATAATACAGACACCATCGTCCGTGCATTGAAATAAGGGGGAGAAACTATGAATCAAGCAGCTTTGAAGGTCGAAAATTTAACGATTGCTTATCATAAGAAGCCGGTTGTCGAAGATGTCTCGTTTGAGGTGCCGGAAGGAAATTTAATTGGTATCATAGGCCCCAATGGAGCAGGGAAGTCCACTTTGATAAAGGGAATACTCGAATTGATTCCAAAAATATCGGGGCAAATCACAATAAAAGGATCTACTTATAAATCGATGAGGAAGAGTATCGGTTATGTACCACAGCGGGAGTCAGTGGATTGGGATTTTCCGACCAACGCACTCGATGTCGTGATGATGGGCAGATATGGTCATCTCGGATGGCTGAAGCGGCCAGGGAAGTCCGAAAGGCAGAAGGGGATGGAGTGCCTGGAAAAGGTGGGGATGGCTGAATATGCTAACCGCCAGATCAGCCAGCTATCAGGCGGGCAGCAGCAACGGATATTCCTGGCCCGTGCATTGGCACAGGAAGCGGATATTTATTTTATGGATGAACCGTTCGTAGGGGTGGATGCCGCAACGGAGAAAGCAATCATACAATTGCTGATGGAATTGAAGGAAAAAGGCAAAACCGTCCTGGTTGTGCACCATGATCTATCCACCGTGAAGGAATATTTCGACTGGACGATGTTATTGAATAAAAAGGTGATGAAAATAGGTCCGACAGAGGAAGTGTTCATTCCCGAATACTTACAGGAAACATATGGAGGCCGCCTAGCGATACTATCAGACACAAAATCCGGCCTTTTATTAAAATGAGGTGTACACGATGAACATACTGGATATTATTACTGATCCAAATACAAGGTGGATATTGCTTGGCACGATGTTTCTCGGATTAAGCAGCGGGGTCATCGGCAGCTTTGCCTACCTCAGAAAGCAGTCTTTGCTTGGTGACACGCTCGCACATGCAGCATTACCCGGTATCTGTGTGGCCTTTATGTTAACTGGAGTGAAATCCACTTCCTACTTTCTAATAGGTGCCGCACTGGCTGGCTTAGTGGCTGTCTTCTTGATCAGTGTGCTTACGAGATACAGTAAGATCAAGCAGGATGCGGCATTGGGAATCGTCTTATCTTCCTTCTTTGGCTTCGGAATTGTCATGCTTACGCAGATCCAGCAGAGCGAGTATGGAAACCAGAGTGGATTGGATACGTTTTTATTCGGGCAGACGGCGTCAATGGTCATGTCCGATGTGTATATGATGATGACGGTTTCTTTTATTCTCATATTCACTTGTACCGTATTTTTTAAAGAATTCAAATTACTTTCCTTTGACCCTGGGTTTGCTAAGGGGATGGGATTACCGGTTGTTTTTCTGGATTATTTCATCATGATGCTGATCGTGGCAGCTGTAGTGATCGGTATCCAGGCTGTAGGTGTCGTATTGATGGCATCTTTACTGATAACGCCTGCGGTATCCGCGAGATATTGGACGGAGCGCCTGCATATCATGGTCATCCTGTCTGGTATATTCGGAATGTTGAGCGGTGTGTCTGGTACGTTGATCAGTACATCGGTCAATGATTTGCCAACAGGACCGTTAATTGTCTTATCCGCGACGGTATGGTTTTTCTTTTCCATGCTTTTTGCACCTAAACGCGGAGTGCTTTCATCTGTATGGAGAAGGGTTTCGACGAAAAAGAAATATTCTCTCGAACAGGATAGAAGGAAAGGGAGCCACACATCATGAATGATTTTTGGATTATCTTAGTCGGAGCATTAGTGGCGGGTTCTTGCAGTGTATTAGGGTGTTTTTTGATAGTCAGGAAAATGACGTTGATTGGAGATGCAATCAGTCATTCCGTTTTGCCGGGAATCGTATTGGCATTTTTAATAACCGGAACCCGTGATTCCGTTCCAATGCTGATAGGGGCTGCTGCGCTCGGATTGCTTACCGTATTCTTGATCCAGCTTTTCCAATCGTCGGGCGTTCAATCCGACGCAGCGATCGGGATTGTATTCACTTCCCTTTTTGCAACGGGGATCGTACTCGTGAGCCTGTATACGCAACAAATAGATTTTGACCTGGAACATGTCCTATATGGCGAAATAGCCTATACTCCCTGGAATACGATGACAATCGCGGGAATCGAGGCTGGACCAAAAGCTGTTTGGATAGTCGGCAGTTGTTTCATCCTGAATCTCGTACTGATCTTCCTTTTCTTCAAACAGTTTAAACTCGTGTCTTTTGATCCGTCACTTGCGGCTGCAATGGGTATTCCTGTACTGTTCTTCCATTACTTATTGATGAGCCTCATCTCACTGACAACTGTAGCTTCTTTTGATAGTGTAGGTTCCATTTTAGTAGTTGGAATGCTCATCATACCTGCGGCAACAGCATACCTGCTGTCAGACCGTTTAAGCAGCATGATATTGGTCAGTATCGGGGTAGGGGTGCTAAGTTCCGTCATCGGCTACTATTCTGCCACCATTTTGGATGCCTCGATTTCAGGCTGCATGGTGGGGTCGGCCGCCATATTATTCGGAATGGCCTTTCTCTTTTCCCAAAACCATGGATTGGTCAGCTTATTGCTGAAACGGAGAAAATCAAAGGAATCACATGCATAGCTCTCTCTGCATACAGGCTTCATGGAAATAACTCCATGAAGCCTGTAAACTATTCTTCTATATAGTTGTGATTTTATTTGTTTAAAGTATAATGAATAAGTGTATTTATAGATATATCGCAGGAGCCTTTTTAAGGGAGAGTTAAGTATGGAAGAACAAAATAAATTTTCATCACGAATAGATTTTTCTTTGGTCACAATATTGCTGTTATTATGCGTTGGAAGTTGCTTAGCAATCTATAGTGCCCAAACGACTGGACAGTACGCTGAAAACTTCTTAATTAAACAAATTTTTTGGTATATAGTTGGAATCGGAATCGTATTAGGTTTCATCACCTTGGATTCTGATCAGTTGAAAAAAATATCTTGGTACGCCTATGGCTTCGGATTGTTTTTGCTTTTTTTGCTGATCATTATGCCGGAAAGCATCGTTCCTGTCCGGAATGGTGCGAAAAGTTGGTTCATCATTCCGGGAATCGGTTCGATTCAGCCATCGGAATTCATGAAGGTTTTCCTCATCCTGGCTTTAGCGAATGTCATCTCAAACCATCATCTCAAAAACACGCTGAAAACGATTCAAACGGATATCTGGCTGCTTATTAAAATCGGTCTTGTGACCGGTGCCCCCTTATTGTTAATCATGCAACAGCCGGATTTAGGCACCTCGCTTGTCATCATGTCCATCATGCTCGGAATGATTTTCATCTCAGGGGTAACGTGGAAGATCCTGCTGCCAATCGTTTCGGGAGGAATTGTCGTCGCTTCAGCGGTCCTGTACTTTGTACTTTGGAAGCCGGAAATCCTGGAAAAATACCTAGGGGTAAAATCCTATCAATTCGGCCGTATCTATTCTTGGCTGGATCCATATAATTATGCCAGCTCCGAAGGATATCACTTAACCAAATCTTTACTGGCCATCGGCTCCGGCCAGACCACAGGCAAGGGAATCGGCTCGAGGGAAGTGTATTTGCCTGAGAGTCATTCGGATTTCATTTTCAGCATCATCGGTGAAGAATTCGGCTTCATCGGATCAAGTATCATTATTTCCTTGTTTTTCCTATTGATTTACCATATAACAAAAACGGGAATGGACACGAAAAATAACTTCTATACATATATCTGTGTTGGCGTTATAAGCATGTTGACGTTTCACGTTTTTCAAAATATCGGCATGACTGTAGGTCTTTTACCAATAACTGGGATTCCGCTTCCATTTGTCAGTTATGGAGGAAGCTCGCTAATGGGGAACATGATGGCCATGGGCTTAATATTCAGCATTCGGTATCACTATAAGAAGTATATGTTTTCAACGGATATCTAAATATAAAGCCGGCCCCCGATGGGCCGGCTTTATTTGTAGCAAAAAAAACAAAAGGAGCAGAATCTCCCCTGAATGTTTGCTTATTGAATGTTCGTTCCAGTTGGAAATTGATTTTTATAACCGGAAAATTGTTGATACGATTGGCTTAAGCTGGTAGCTTGCGCCTTTTCTAAACTATACCAGCCTTTTTCGAACATAAGGTTATAGAGTTCACGCTGCATCTCCTGATTTTCTTTGGCAACGGAGAAAATGTCTTGGAATAAGGCTTGGTTACTCATTTCATGCAGGGCAACGGAAAGGGAGTTGCAAAAGTACTTTTCAGTTGAAAGCATATCATTTATAAAATCCCTGTCATTCATTTGCGGTGTCTTTGCCACGGGAGATTCTGGATTTTGGACTTTGTTTTCATTGGGCATCAAGAACCCTCCTTTACTGGTATTGTTGTTGACCCTGATTTTGGTCGGGGTTCAAATGTTTCAATATGGTATCGTAATGACGTTGATGCATGAGTCCGCACCGATTTAAAGCATCAATGATTTGCGGGTCCTTGCATTGTGTGGCAAAAAAATGTGCTTTTTTAATTGCATTCAGATTCCATGCAAGCATATCGGTTAAGTATAAGCTATCTTTCACCGTAACCATTTCCGGCGGCTGTTTCATAAAGCCGGTGGACTGCTGTTGGCTGTTAAACGAATTTTGCTGTTCCATCATTGCTACCTCCTTAAGTGTTCTTTAAACGAGCTTAATTTTCCCTTCTGGATTTTTTTTATTCTTGATTCTAAATATCTGAAAAGTGCATTAAATGGTAAAATAATCTTGTGCATCTATTTTCCAAAATGATTTGGAGGGGAATGCAGTGGAAAGAATATTGAAAAATCTATTCCTTTTTTTATCAAAGAACAAGGGCATGACAAAGGCAGCGAAAAAATACGGGCTGCGGTTTGGGGCATCTCGTTTCGTGGCAGGAGAATCCTTGGATATGGCATGTGAAGTGATTGCAGATCTTAACCGGAAAGGGCTTGCCGTCACTATTGATTATTTAGGTGAATTCATTGAAGATGAACAAGAAGCAGGGAAGATGGCAGATGAGTGCATTGAAGCAATCCGCATGATTGGCAGAAATGAACTGGATTCACAGTTATCCCTGAAGCTGACCTCGATGGGCTTGGATGTGTCCGAACGAGTCGTAATGAATAACATGCGGAGGATCTTGGATGAAGCTAAAGCCCATCAGGTTTTCGTGACGCTTGATATGGAAGATTTTCCGCGCTGTCAGCCGACTTTGGATGTATTCAAAAACCTGAAGTCTGAATATAATGAATTGGGGACTGTCATCCAAGCTTATCTGTATCGGACTGAGAAGGATATTGAGGAGCTGGATGCATACCATCCGAATCTAAGGCTTGTTAAAGGGGCTTATAAAGAACCAAGGGAAGTGGCTTTTCCCGAGAAAAAAGATGTGGATGAGAATTTCAAGAAAATCATCAAGAAGCATATGCAAAATGGCAATTACACAGCCGTTGCCACACATGATGACAAGATCATTGATTATACGAGGGACTTGGTCAAAGATCAGGGAATTCCCCGTGATCGATTTGAATTCCAAATGTTATATGGCATCCGCAATGAAAAGCAGCTCGAACTTGCTAAAGAAGGATATAAGGTAAGGGTGTATGTTCCTTATGGTACGGATTGGTATGGATACTTCATGCGCCGCCTTGCAGAGAGACCGGCCAATATTGCTTTCGTTTTAAAAGGCCTATTCAAGAAATAGGAAGCGAGATCCGCCCCGGAAAAGGGACGGCTGCTCAAATTAAGAAAGATTATCTTTTGAACTGATTGTTCTGGCTGTTCACTTTATTGATTCCGTGTTGACGTTCAGCTCCAGGGCCGGCATTGCCTTTAACGCTTGCTGCGCTTACGGCTGCTTTAGAAGGATTATCTTTACGCTTCATTATATAAGTCACCTCCACTCCGGTTATTTTTTACTGAACGGAGGAGAAATAACCGAAGGAACTCGGAGAAAAAAATATTTTTTTCCTGTTTAATCATTGCGGAATTTCCAAATATATTCTATATTAGTAATAAGAAAAAATATTCAAAATTTTTTTGAATTAAAAATGAATGAGCATTCATTCAATAAATTGTGTAAGGGGGATATGAACTTGGTTCGACAAATACGAAAGGCTGCTGTTCTAGGGTCAGGAGTTATGGGATCAGGGATTGCTGCACACCTTGCTAACATCGGCATTCCGACTTTATTATTGGATATTGTACCTCGTGAACTAACTGAGGATGAAAAGAAAAAGGGACTGACATTAGATAATAAACAAGTGCGTAACCGCATCAGCCAAACAGCGATTACGAAACTTTTAAAACAGAAACCAGCTCCGCTTTCGGCTAAGGGAAACATTGCGTTGATCGAGGCAGGAAACCTGGAAGATGATATAAGTCGTTTAAAGGATGTCGATTGGATCATCGAAGTGGTCGTTGAGAAGCTTGAGGTTAAGCAAAGTGTGTTCGCCCAGGTTGATCAGCATCGTAAACCAGGAAGCATCGTTTCATCGAATACCTCCGGAATATCAATTGAAGCAATGGCAGAAGGCCGTTCGGAGGACTTTCAAAAGCACTTCCTGGGAACCCACTTCTTCAATCCGCCGCGTTATCTTAAGTTGTTGGAGCTTATTCCAACTAAAGCAACTTCACCAGAAGTGCTCGAATACATGAAACGATTCGGCGAAGATGTACTGGGAAAAGGTGTCGTCGAAGCCAAGGATACCCCTAACTTTATCGCAAACCGAATTGGAACTTATGGTTTATTGGTCACTCTGCGGGAAATGCAAAAAGGCGGATACAGTGTTGGTGAGGTCGATTCGGTTACAGGTCCGTTGATTGGAAGGGCAACTAGTGCGACTTTCCGGACACTTGATGTAGTTGGATTGGATACCTTTGCACATGTTGCCAGAAACGTATATGAACAGGTGGATGGAGAAGAAAAAGAAGTTTTCAAAATACCTGATTTCATGAATGAAATGCTGAAGAATGGGTGGCTTGGAAGCAAGTCAGGCCAAGGATTTTTCTTGAAAAAAGGAAAGGAAATCCTTGAACTGAATCCCGATACCCTTGAATATGATGCACGAAAAAGATTAAAAACGCCTTCCATTGAAATGGCTAAACAGGCCAAGGGCTTTGAAAATAAAATGAAAGCGCTTGTTTATAGCGAAGACCGTACCGGCCAATTACTTTGGAATGTCCTGAATCCGGCGCTTGTGTATTCTGCCCAGCTGCTTGGGGACATCGCGGATGACATCGTGGCGATCGATCAAGCGATGAAATGGGGCTTCGGATGGTCAACAGGACCATTTGAAACATGGGATGCGATAGGGGTAGAAAAATCGGTAGCCCGAATGGAGGCGGAAGGCATCACCGTTCCGCAATGGGTGAAGGATATGCTCGCTAAAGGCATCACTTCCTTCTATAAAGAAGAAAATGGCATAGTTCACTATTATGATAATGGTGAATATAAGGAACTTGTTGCAAATCCTAAAGTGATAAATCTTAAAGCGATAAAGAAACAAAAAGGCGTAATCAAGAAAAACAGTGGTGCAAGCTTGATGGATATCGGCGATGGAGTGGCTCTTCTTGAATTCACTTCACCGAATAATGCAATCGGTCTGGATATCATACAAATGATCAATGCGGCGGTCGACGAAGCGGAAGCGAATTTTAAAGGCTTGGTCATCGGAAACCAAGGAAAGAACTTCTGTGTAGGCGCTAATATTGCAATGATGCTGATGGAAGCACAGGATGACAACATTTTTGAACTCGATATGGTCATCAGCCAATTCCAAAAGGCGATGCTTAAAATCAAGTACAGTGCTGTTCCTGTAGTGGTTGCACCGTTTAATATGACACTTGGCGGGGGAGCTGAAGTATCCCTTCCGGCAGCGCGCATCCAGGCAACGACAGAAACGTATATGGGACTAGTGGAAGCTGGTGTAGGTTTGATTCCAGGCGGCGGCGGGACTAAAGAACTTTATGTGAAGACGTTGAGGAATATGCCGAAGGGCGTCGACTTCGACTTACAGAAAGTGGCCAACCAAGTATTTGAAACGGTCGCCATGGCAAAAGTTTCGACCTCCGCCGAGGAAGCGAGAGGGAACAATTTCCTTAATTCAGCGGATGGGATAAGCGTAAATGCGGATCATCAGCTATATGATGCGAAACAGGCGGTAATTTCCATGCATGAACAAGGCTATATCGCTCCGGCCCGCACAAAAATCCCTGTCGTAGGTGAAACGGGATATGCCGCACTTCTATTAGGGGCGGAATCCATGCGCCTTTCAGGTTTCTTATCAGAACATGACCTTGTCATAGCCAAAGAGCTTGCATATGTGCTGGCGGGGGGGAAACTCCCATTTGGCACGGAAGTAGATGAACAGTACATCTTGAACCTAGAAAAACAGGCATTCCTGAAACTGGTTTCGACTCCGAAATCCCAAGCAAGGATGCAGCATATGCTTGTTAAAGGCAAACCACTCCGTAATTGATGAATGGACGAAGAAATGGCCAAAACGAAGATTAATAGATCAATAGCTTAAAAATGAATAAGGGGGATCCTCATGAAAGAAGCGGTAATAGTAGCTGGAGCAAGGACTCCGGTTGGAAGAGCGAAAAAAGGTTCTCTTGCCAGTGTACGTCCTGATGATTTAGGGGCTCTTGTCGTAAAGGAAACGTTAAAGCGTGCAGGGAATTATGAAGGCACCATCGATGACCTGATTATCGGTTGTGCAATGCCTGAAGCGGAGCAAGGATTGAACATGGCTCGTAACATTGGTGCATTGGCAGGATTACCTTATACAGTACCGGCCATAACGATTAATCGTTACTGTTCAAGCGGGCTGCAAAGCATCGCTTATGGAGCGGAAAGGATCATGCTCGGCCAAAGTGATACTGTCATTGCAGGCGGAGCGGAATCCATGAGCCTTTTGCCAATGATGGGCCATGTAACACGTCCGAACGCGAGACTTGCGGAAACGGCACCGGAATATTATATGGGTATGGGCCACACTGCTGAAGCCGTTGCAAAAAAATACGGCATTTCCCGTGACGATCAAGATGCATTTTCTGTTCGTAGTCATCAAAAGGCGGCGAAGGCCATTGCAGAAGGAAAGTTTTCGGATGAGATCGTACCGGTTGACGTAACCCTTCGTTCAGTGGGACCAGATCTTAAGTTAAAGGAAAAAACATTTACATTTACACAGGATGAGGGCGTTCGTCCAGGCACCACTGCTGAAGTGCTAAAAAAACTAAGACCTGCATTCTCTGTTACAGGCTCCGTAACAGCAGGGAATTCCTCACAAACGAGTGACGGTGCAGCCGCGGTCATGGTCATGGATGGGGAAAAGGCCTCTTCATTAGGGATGAAACCGATGGGTAAGTTCCGTTCCTTTGCTGTAGCGGGAGTACCGCCTGAAATCATGGGTATCGGACCGATTGCAGCCATTCCTAAAGCTTTGAAGCTAGCGGGTCTTGAGTTATCGGATATTGGTTTATTTGAATTGAATGAAGCCTTTGCTTCCCAATCCATTCAAATCATTCGTGAGCTCGGTTTGAATGAAGAGATTGTCAATGTAAATGGCGGAGCCATCGCCTTAGGCCATCCACTAGGATGTTCGGGGGCAAAACTGACATTAAGCCTGCTACATGAAATGAAGCGCAGAAACCAACAGTTCGGAGTCGTGACAATGTGTATTGGCGGCGGAATGGGTGCTGCTGGAGTATTTGAATTATTTGCTTAATCCCCCCCTCCCGGAAGCTGTCATGCTTCCGGCGGATTTACTATCTTAAATACTTAGGAGGAAATAACATGTCCAATCAAACTACAGATAACCTCATTAAAGGCGGAGCCTTTTTAGTAGAAGATATTACGTATGATCAAGTGTTTACACCGGAAGATTATTCTGATGAGCATAAAATGATCGCCAAAACTACCGAGGATTTCGTAGAGAATGAAATTCTGCCGCAGGTTGAACATTTAGAAAACCATGAATTTGACCGTTCCGTTAAATTACTGAAGCATGCAGGTGAAATCGGTTTACTTGGTGCTGATGTTCCTGAGGAATACAGCGGACTGGGTCTTGATAAAATCAGTTCGGCATTGATCACAGAAAAAATGGCACTTTCAGGCGGCTTTGGAATTACGCATGGTGCACATGTAGGTATCGGATCTTTGCCGATCGTATTATTCGGGAATGAAGAACAAAAGAAAAAATACCTCCCTTTACTGGCAACGGGTGAGAAGATTGCTGCGTATGCCTTAACGGAACCAAGCTCAGGTTCAGATGCCTTGGGAGCAAAAACGACAGCGAAATTGAATGCCCAAGGAACACACTATATTCTAAATGGTGAAAAACAATGGATTACAAATGCAGGTTTTGCAGATGTCTTCTGTGTATACGCCAAAATCGACGGCGAAAAATTCTCCGCTTTCATTGTTGAGCGTGATTATGATGGCGTATCAACTGGTGCTGAAGAGAAGAAAATGGGAATCAAAAGCTCATCTACACGTACATTAATCCTTGAAGATGTACATGTGCCAGTCGAAAACCTTTTGGGTGTAGCCGGAAAAGGACATGTCATCGCTTTCAATATCCTGAATATCGGCCGTTATAAATTAGGTGTCGGTGCAGTCGGCGGATCTAAACGTGCCCTTGAGATTACAGCAGCTTATACGAATCAACGTCAACAGTTCAAAACGAAAATTTCCGATTTTAACTTGACGAAAGAAAAACTTGCAACAATGGCATCCAAAATTTATGCAGCAGAAAGCTCTGTATACCGTACCGTTGGCCTTTATGAACAAAGACAAAGCAAATTGACGGATGAGCAAGTGAAAGATGGTAAATCAATGGCTGCTGCAATCGCTGAATATGCCATTGAGTGTTCATTGAATAAATTCTTCGCTTCCGAAGTGTTGGATTATGTTACGGACGAAGGCGTACAGCTTCATGGTGGCTATGGTTTCATGCAGGAGTATGAAATTGAAAAAGCATATCGTGATTCCCGGATTAACCGGATCTTTGAAGGTACAAATGAAATCAATCGATTGCTTGTCCCTGGAACTTTCCTGAAGAAAGCACTTAAAGGGGAATTGCCGCTTCTTCAAAAGGCTCAAAGCCTGCAAGAGGAATTAATGATGATGATGCCGGAAGAACCTGGCGATGAGCCATTGGCACAAGAAAAAATGCTTGTTAGGAATGCTAAGAAAATCGGGATTCTGGCAGCTGGCCTTGCTGCACAGAAATACGGCAAAACTCTTGATCAAGAACAAGAAATCCTCTCCAACATTGCTGATATCGCATCCCTTGCCTATGCAGCGGAATCCGTGGTATTGCGTACGGAAAAAGCAATAGCAGCTACAGGCCTGGAGAAGAACAAACAAAAAGTGCTTTACACAGAAATCTTCGTTCAGGAAGCTTTCAATGAAATAGAACAGCACGCAAAGGAAACGTTAATCGCAGTGGAAACAGGCGATACTCTTCGCATCATGCTTGCGTCGCTCCGTAAGCTGACAAGGCATAATCCGATCAATGTCATTGCGAAAAAACGTGAAGCTTCCGTCAAGGTAATCGAAGCTGAAAAATATGCTCTTTAAGAAATGAATCAAAATCAGTAAAGGGAATGCCCGAGAAGGCATTCCCTTATTTCCTTTGATGAAATCGCATTGGAAATTCAAAAGACAATTCGTTGTATTGCGTGATGAAAACGGGTATTCTATTGATAGGTGGTGAAATGATGGGCTTAACATTATATTGGTACCCAAAATGCGGCACATGCCGTAACGCGAAGAAGTGGCTTGATAATCATGAACTGCAATATGAAGCAATCCATATAGCGGAAAATCCGCCTTCGCGAACAGAAATAGAACAACTATATAAAATCAGCAATTTGGAGTTGAAGAAGTTTTTCAATACTAGCGGTCAAAAATATCGGGAGCTTGGCTTAAAGGATAAGCTGAAAGAAGCTTCTGAAGCAGAGATGCTTGATATATTGTCCACAGATGGCATGCTTCTGAAAAGGCCGATTGTTACGGATGGCACCAAAGTGACGGTAGGTTTCAAAGAGGAGCAATTCGAACAGGTTTGGAACTGAAAATTTCTCGAAATATTTGGTTAATTCCTTACTTAAACAAACAATCTACCTTATAATGGAATAGATAAAATAAGATGTACATATGGAGGGTTAATAATGACAACAACACCAAAAGAACTTCGTTACACAAAAGAACATGAATGGGTCAAAACGGAAGATGGAACAGTGCGCATTGGAATTACAGCTTTCGCACAGTCCGAGCTTGGGGACATCGTATTCGTTGAGCTTCCGGAAATCGGCGATGAATTGAAAGCGAACGAACCATTCGGAAGTGTTGAATCCGTTAAGACCGTTTCTGAGCTTTATGCACCTATCAGTGGCAAGGTTGTTGAAGTAAACGAAGATTTAAGTGACAACCCTGAATATGTAAATGAGTCTCCTTATGAAAAGGCATGGATGGTCGTGCTTGAACCATCTAATAGCAGTGATATTGAAAGCTTGATGAGCGCTGAAGAGTATGAGAGTTTAATCAACGGTTAAAAAAAAGGAGAGGGGGGACTGAAAAGGCCTGCTCTCTTTTTCATTTGGTACCGTGGCAGTTGCACACATAATTCGTGAGATGGAGTGATGACATGGAGTGGGGCGAATTCGATAAAGTGATCATTGTAGAAGGCAGTTCCGATAGAAGAAAAGTTGCCTCCGTTTTAAATGAAGATGTGGAAATTAGATGTACGAATGGGACCATATCATTAACTAAGCTGGATGAATTAGTGGATGAATTGATGGACCGTGATGTTTATCTCCTTTTTGACGCAGATGAATCAGGAGAAAAGCTGCGGAAGCAGTTCCGAATGGAAATGCCTGAGGCGAACCACCTGTATATTAATAAAATGTACAAAGAAGTGGAAAGCTCACCCGAACATCATATCGCAACTGTGCTTCTATCTGCCAATATGAATGTGAAAATGAAATTTTTAAGTCAAAGGGTGAACGACTAATTGATGCAGGAATGGAAAGAAGAAGAGTGTAAGCTTGCTGTTGAAAATGGGGAAACCTTTTGCTTATATTTATATACCCCTTTATGCGGCACTTGTCAGGTTGCCTCCAAGATGCTGACGATATCCTTGGAGCTATTCCCGGAATTGAAGGCAGGCAAAATGAATATGAATTATGTCCAAGCAATTGCCGAATCATATGAAATCGAAAGTGTTCCATGTTTATTGTTTTTCAAAGAAGGACGGCTGCACAAAAAAATATATGCCTTTCAATCCGTTCCTTATTTGTACGGATTGCTTAAGGAAATCAGCTAAGAAACCAATCAGAACCGTGGTTGGTTTCTTTGTTGCGGACATATGAATGCTAGATGAAATTAAACAAAGAATATTCTAACAATTCATTGACTGATTTAATCTAAAATGCTATATTTTGAATTAAGTAACGGCAGAATTTAATAGTTCTTATCAAGAGTGGCGGAGGGACTGGCCCGACGAAGCCCGGCAACCGGTATAAATTTTTATATACGGTGCTAATTCCAGCAGAGTGTTGGCTCTGGTAGATGAGGTGTATTCTTGAAACCTCTTCTTATTGAAGTGGTTTTTTTGTTTATAAAAGGCCAAACATCATATAATTCCAACTAAATCCATAGAAAAAGGTGAAATCATATGTCAGGGAAAAAATTGCGTTTCGAAACATTGAGTGTTCATGGCGGTCTGCAAGCTGATGAAACAGGTGCACGTGCAGTTCCTATCTACCAAAGCAATGCATACTTGTTCAAAGACACCGACCATGCAGCGAATTTATTTGGCCTAAAGGAGAATGGCTATATATATTCACGACTCCATAATCCCACGATCAGCGTTTTTGAGGAAAGAATGGCCTTATTGGAAGGCGGAATCGGCGGATTGGCAACAGCAAGCGGAATGGCTGCCATCTCACTTTCAATCCTGAATATTGCCGCTGCAGGGGATGAGATTGTTTCAGCATCTACATTATATGGCGGTACGTATAACCTTTTTGAAAATACTCTTCCTAAATACGGGATTAAAGTGAAGTTCGTTTCTCCTGATGACCCTGAAAATTTCAAAAGGGCGATTACGCCAAGAACTAAAGCCATTTTTGCTGAAACCATCGGAAATCCAAGTTTGAGGGTGCTTGATATTGAAGCGGTAGCGAAAATCGCCCATGATGCCGGAATACCTTTAATCATTGATAATACCTTTGCGACACCGTATCTATGCAGACCAATTGATTTTGGAGCCGATATTGTCATCCATTCCGCTACAAAATGGCTTCTGGGAAATGGAACTACGCTTGGTGGTGTCATCGTGGATGGAGGGAAATTCGATTGGAACTCGCCAAATTACCCTGGCTTCACAGAGCCTGACCCAAGTTACGACAATCTGGTATACGCCGAGGCAGTTGGACCTGCCGCATTCATAACGAAAGCCCGAGTCCAGTTACTCCGTGATTTAGGACCTGCGCTAAGTGCCCAAAGTGCATTCCAGTTTACGCTGGGACTTGAAACGCTGCATGTAAGGATGAAAGAGCATCTATCGAACACCAAGTCTGTCATTAAATATTTAAAAAACCATCCTGCGGTGACTTGGGTTTCACATCCTGGTGATGAGGATCATCCCGATAAAGCCCTTGCGGAAAAATATTTGCCAAAGGGAGCTGGATCTGTTGTGACTTTTGGGATACAAGGTAATCGAGAAGCTGGGGCAAAACTTATCAATTCGGTGGAATTATGGTCCCATGTAGCGAATGTTGGGGATGCGAAGAGCTTGATCATCCACCCAGCCAGTACGACCCATCAACAATTGAATGAGGCAGGTCTTGCGAAAGCGGGTGTGAGTGCCGACCAAGTCCGTTTATCGATTGGGATTGAAAATGTAGAGGATTTAATAGAAGATTTGGAGCAGGCAATTGAAAAAGCGACGAATATCGTCTCCTTGACATCCAAAACGGTTTAAGTAAAGTTTCTGTATGCTTGTACTAGAAATATTATACATTGCGCTCCTTTTTTATCTATGATAAAATTTCTCCATACTAAAGAACTTAATGATGTACAAATATTCTATATATTAGCTCTTATCAAGAGAGGTGGAGGGATGTGCCCGATGAAACCCGGCAACCGACAAGGAGATTTCCTTGGAAAGGTGCCAATTCACACAAAGTTTAATCACTTTGGAAGATGAGAGGAAGGCCTGTTTCTTCACCTGCCTTTCTGCTCATGCAGAAAGGTTTTTTCTGTTTTAATTGGGTAAACTTTTACATGATATGAGAAACAGACTAATAATGTAGAGAAATCAACTAAGTTCATAGGTTTTATTGGATAAAAGAGGTGAGGGTTAATGATCACATTGACGAAAGTCAGTAAGCTGTTCCGAACAGGAAAAGGAAACAGTGAGACAATCAAGGCTGTAAATAATGTGAATGTTGAAATAAATAAAGGCGAGATTTTCGGTATCATCGGTTACAGTGGAGCGGGGAAAAGTACTTTGATCAGAATGCTCAATGGATTGGAAACACCAACAGAGGGATCCGTTGTAGTTGCTGAGAAGGAAATTTCAAAAATTAAAGGGGCTCAGCTCCGCAAGGCCCGTCAAGAAATCAGCATGATTTTCCAACATTTCAATTTATTATGGTCGAGGACCGTTCAGGAGAATATATCTTTCCCATTGGAAATTGCAGGAGTTTCTAAACCTGAGCGAACCAAGCGTGTGAACGAATTGATCAAGTTAGTAGGATTGGAAGGCAGGGAAAAGGCCTATCCATCACAATTAAGCGGAGGGCAAAAGCAAAGGGTGGGAATAGCCAGGGCTCTGGCAAATGACCCTAAAGTGCTGCTGTGTGATGAAGCGACTTCTGCCTTGGATCCGCAGACTACCGACTCCATACTCGAATTGCTTGTTGACATCAATCAGCGTTTGGGGTTGACGATCGTCCTGATAACACATGAAATGCATGTGATCCGCAAAATCTGCCATCGCGTCGCCGTGATGGAAAGTGGGCAAGTTGTTGAACAGGGACCTGTCCTGGATGTTTTCAAGAACCCTAAAGAACAAATGACGAAGCGTTTCGTGCAACAGGTAACGGAACCGGAAGAAACGAAAGAAACGATGGACCATTTGCTCGAACGCTATCCTGCAGGCAAAGTGATTCAATTGACCTTTGTAGGCGATCATGCCGAAAGCCCGTTGATCACCAAGCTTGTACGTAACTTCGAGTTGGATGTCAATATCGTTCAAGGTAAGATATCCCAAACAAGAAGCGGTTCATATGGAACACTGTTTATCCATCTTGATGGCACTGAGGATGAAATGCTCCGCGCAATCGAATTCATTAAAGCACAACAGGTAGGCGTGGAGGTGATTACTCATGCTTGAAGAATTATTGCCGAATGTTGATTGGGAAGACATTATTGAAGCTACGAGGGAAACGCTTTACATGACAAGCGTCTCTGTAGTGGCAACCTTTTTTATAGGCATAATATTAGGATTGATCCTGTTCCTGACAGGGAAGGGTAATATGTGGGAAAACCGGGCAGTCAACGGGATCATGAGTGCTGTCGTCAATATTTTCCGTTCCATTCCATTTCTTATTTTGATCGTGCTGCTCATTCCTTTCACTAAAGCGCTAGTCGGTTCCATGATCGGAGAGAACGCTGCACTGCCGGCACTTATTATCGGTGCGGCACCATTTTATGCGCGTATGGTAGAAATCGGCCTTCGTGAAATCGATAAAGGTGTAATTGAAGCCGCTAAATCGATGGGAGCAAAAACGAGCACGATCATTTGGAAGGTCCTTCTTCCAGAGTCAATGCCTGCACTTATTTCCGGGATTACGGTAACATCGATTGCATTGGTTGGATATACCGCAATGGCCGGGGTCATCGGCGCAGGCGGGCTTGGTAATCTAGCCTATTTGGACGGATATCAAAGAAATCAAAATGACGTTACACTAGTGGCGACCATCGTTATTCTAATTATCGTCTTCATAATTCAAATTATTGGAGATGTGATTACATCTAAATTGGACAAAAGATAAAGGGAGATGAATAGGATGAAAAAGTTTTTAGGATTTGCATTAATTTTAGTGTTGTCTATCGCTTTGGCTGCTTGTGGAAGTGAAAAGGATAAAAGCGGCAGTGATACGGAGAAAGAATCGAAGAAAATAGTTGTAGGGGCATCCAATGTTCCTCATGCTGAAATCCTTGAGAAAGCTAAGCCGCTTCTTAAAGAAAAAGGAATCGAATTGGAAATCGAAACTTTCCAGGACTATGTTTTACCGAATAAGGCGTTGAATGATAAGGAATTGGATGCTAACTATTTCCAACATATTCCATATTTAGAGGGGCAAATTAAAGAAAATGGATATGACTTCGTTAATGCTGGCGGAATCCATATCGAGCCGATTGCTCTATATTCACAAAAATATAAAAGCATTGATAAACTTCCGGAAGGCGCAACAATTATTATGAGCAGCTCTGTTGCTGATCATGGACGCGCTTTATCCCTTTTGGAAAAGAATGGCCTGATCACTTTGAAAGAAGGCGTCGATAAAACGACGGCTACAACTAAAGACATCGTTGAAAATAAGAAAAACCTTAAATTCGATGCTGATTATGAAGCGGCCCTGCTTCCTAAAATTTATGAGAGTGGCGAAGGCGATGCAGTCTTGATCAACTCCAACTATGCAATTGATGCCGGTTTGAATCCGCTTGAAGATTCGATTGCGATTGAAGATTCGGAATCACCATATGTGAATGTCATTGCCGTAAACAAAGGTGACGAAAATAAAGAAGCAATAAAAGCGCTTGTAGAAGTATTGCATTCTAAAGAAATTCAAGATTTCATTCTTGAAGAATACAAAGGTGCAGTTGTACCGGCGGATAAATAATTCAAGAATGGCGACCTGATTTAACTCAGGTCGCAGTTTAAAAACAAAAAGGTTTCGGAATGGTCTCATTCCGAAACCTTTTTGTTTTTATATTGGATTTGAACCGATAATTGTCCTCTTTATTTGTTGGTGAGTGCCGATGGGCAGAGATAACAACTAAAACGCTCATATTACACATAGCCATGGTTGCGGAATCTGCCTCAACAGCTTCAGGTTTTCCAGCTTTCTTAATCACTTGTTCAATCAGAGGCTCTTAATACGAGTATTTCCGGGTGTTACTATCGTCCCAACACAAATCCGTTACGGTCTTCTGACGCATAAATGAATAAGCGAGCTGGTTTGTCCATTCAGCTTTCACATAGTGCGTCGCTCATAATTTTTTTCCGTGCTTAGAGAAGTGAGGCACTTCATTTTGCCTATCTGATTGTTTAGTCTTAGTGGATTGGAACGGAAGGTACGAGACTCCTGCGGGAAAAGCGAGTCAAGGGAGACCCCGCAGGCGCAAAAGCGCCGAGGAGGCTTCCGGACCGCCCGCGGAAAGCGAGTGCCTGAAGTGGAAAGTAACGTTCAAATTTTGAAAACCTAAAAACTCATTGATGATCCAGTTTGTTTTAGTCTGCGGCTTAATTTAATTCATTTCATGTTTAATCAGGAAAGGAAAGGGTATAGAGATAATGCAGGTAATAAAATGATACACAAATTTGAAAGGATGGTTCACTATCAATACTCTGGATTTAAATGTAACAAGCGAAATGGAAAAGGCGATGCAGTCTTCACATGGGATTGGATACAGTGAATACAGTAGAAATTTAGACATCCGTATCGAGGTCGAGAAAGAACGGGATAGGGAACATGTAAAGTGCAACAAAATGGTCCAGGACCTACAACGCAAAATTCACGGCTAAGCATATAAAAGAATTCTTTAAAAGATCGGTCTGTAGAGGTAAAATGGAAAGTGGTCCATAAAATAAGGGTTTCCTTATTGGATAAACTTACATAATACCTGACAGTCCGATTTTTTTCTTTTTAAAGCGGAACGTTCATACCTTGCAATCGAATTCTTCGAACATATATTAATAAGGACGAAGATTTGCCGAATAATAAGATAATTTTAACAAAAGCTAAAATAAGTATGATTATGCAGTAAATAGGCTATATCTGTTAGTATAGTAAGAATTGGGACAGGTTTTTAACATAGAAGAAGTGGAAACCCTATCTATTTAGTTGATTCCAAATTGGATTTGTTATAAAATTGGAATGAGAATAAAGTGAGAATGCTTTTACGTAAATTATAGTGATAGAAAGTAATCTTTACTTTCTGGTAATAAAATTGGAATTAGTTCACGGAGGTATTATTATGTCAGCTTCTACATTAACGGTTAAAGATCTTCACGTATCAATTGAAGGTAAAGAGATTTTAAAAGGGGTAAACCTTGAAGTTAAAGGTGGAGAAATCCATGCAATCATGGGACCAAATGGAACTGGTAAATCCACTTTATCATCAGCGATCATGGGTCACCCTAAATATGAAGTAACGAGCGGAAGCATCTCATTCGATGGTGAAGATGTATTGGAAATGGAAGTCGACGAGCGCGCTCGTGTCGGTCTATTCCTGGCTATGCAATATCCAAGTGAAATCAGCGGGGTTACAAATGCTGACTTCTTACGTTCTTCCATTAACGCACGCCGTGAAGAAGGCGATGAAATTTCATTGATGAAATTCATCCGTCAAATGGATCAAAAAATGGAATTCCTTGAAATGGATGAAGATATGGCGCAACGCTATTTGAATGAAGGTTTCTCCGGCGGAGAGAAAAAACGCAACGAGATTCTTCAATTAATGATGATCCAACCTAAAATTGCAATCTTGGATGAGATTGATTCAGGTCTAGATATCGATGCACTTAAAGTCGTTTCAAAAGGAATCAACGAAATGCGCGGAGAAGACTTTGGATGCTTGATCATCACTCACTACCAACGTCTATTAAATTACATCACTCCTGATTTTGTACATGTAATGATGCAAGGACGCGTCGTAAAATCAGGTGGTCCTGAACTTGCTGCCCGCTTGGAAGCGGAAGGTTATGATTGGATCAAACAAGAATTGGGCATTGAAGACGAAACTGTTGGCGAAGAAGCGTAAGTAGGAGGATTTGCAATGACTACAGAAACGAAATTACCGTTTGAACAAGAGGATATAAGCTCCTATTCAACTAAAAATAATGATCCAGCTTGGCTATCCGAGCTTCGGATTCAAGCGTTTTCTGAATTAGAAAAGCTCCCGATGCCCAAGCCGGATAAAACGAAGATCGATAAATGGAATTTTACTTCTTTCCAGAACCATACGGTTGAAAGTGAAGCTTTTGCCTCTTTAGAGGAGCTTCCGGAGGAAATTAAATCCATCATCGAAGAAAATGAAAACTTATACATTCAACGCAATAATACGCCGGCACATACCAATCTGTCAGCAAAGGTGAAAGAGCAAGGCGTCATCTTTACAGATATTTTAACAGCTGCTCGTGACCATGCTGAGCTTGTGCAAAAATATTTCATGAAAGATGGCGTTAAAATAGATGAACATCGTTTAACGGCACTTCATGCTGCATTAGTTAATGGGGGGGCATTCCTTTATGTTCCGAAAAATGTAGAAATCAAAGAGCCGATTCAATCGGTATTCCTGTTGGATAATCCTGATACTACACTTTTCAACCATGTCTTGATCGTAGCGGAAGATAATAGCTCTGTCACATATGTAGAGAATTACTTCTCAAGCGTTGAGTCTAACGAAGGGATTGCCAACATCGTAACGGAAGTATTTGCAAATGCGAATGCCAAAGTCGAATACGGAGCGGTCGATACCCTTTCAAAAGGCTTCACGACATACGTTAACCGCCGTGGAGTGGCAGGACGTGATGCTCGTATTGAGTGGGCGCTTGGCCTTATGAACGACGGAAATACGATTTCAGATAATACAACATATCTAATGGGCGATGGATCTCACGGAGATACAAAAACAGTTGTAGTCGGACGCGGGGAACAAAAGCAGAACTTCACGACTGCCATCATTCATTATGGCAAACGCTCTGAGGGCTATATCCTTAAGCACGGTGTAATGAAAGACGCCGCATCCTCTATTTTTAATGGAATTGGGAAAATAGAGTATGGTGCTACAAAGGCCAATGCCGAACAAGAGTCACGCGTTTTGATGTTAAGTGAAAAAGCGCGCGGAGATGCCAATCCGATTCTCTTGATTGATGAAGATGATGTAACGGCTGGTCATGCAGCTTCCGTCGGCCGTGTCGACCCGCTTCAACTGTATTATTTAATGAGCCGTGGTATTACAAAGAAAGAAGCAGAAAGACTTGTCATTCACGGATTCTTGGCCCCTGTTGTTAATCAGCTTCCAATTGAGGGAGTTAAAAAACAATTAGTAGCGGTCATTGAAAGGAAAGTACAGTAATGAACCCATACGAAATTCGTAAGCTTTTTCCAATATTAGATCAAGAAGTCAATGGTCAGCCATTAGTTTATTTAGATAGTGCTGCAACCTCTCAAAAGCCGGCTGCAGTGATTGAAGCGATTGAGCAATATTACCGCGGATACAACTCGAATGTTCACCGCGGAGTGCATACACTAGGAACAAAAGCTACGGATGCGTATGAAGGTGCTCGTGAAAAGGTACGTAAATTCATTAATGCTTCTTCTACAGAAGAAATCATCTTTACCAGAGGCACAACGACTGCTTTGAATACTGTAGCAAGAAGTTACGGTGGTGCAAATATTAAAGAGGGTGACGAGATCGTCATCTCTTACATGGAGCATCACAGTAATATCATTCCGTGGCAGCAGCTTGCCAAAGAAAAGGGCGCTGTATTGAAGTATATTCCGCTTCAAGAGGATGGCACGATTTCCCTTGACGATGTGAGGGCTACAATTACGGAAGCAACGAAAATCGTGTCCATCATGCAGGTTTCGAATGTACTTGGTGTTATCAATCCTGTGAAGGAGATTGCAAAAATTGCCCATGATCATAATGCTGTTATGGTAGTCGACGGGGCACAGAGCACGCCGCATCTAAAAGTGGATGTCCGTGATTTGGATTGTGATTTCTTTGCCTTCTCAGGTCATAAAATGGTCGGTCCAACAGGTATCGGCGTATTATATGGCAAGAAAGACCTTCTTGAAAAAATGGAACCGATAGAATTCGGCGGAGAGATGATTGATTTTGTAGGTTTGTATGAGTCTACATGGAAAGAACTCCCGTGGAAATTCGAAGGTGGTACCCCAATCATTGCCGGTGCAATCGGCATGGGGGCTGCAATTGATTTCTTGGAAGAAATCGGTTTGGATAATATTGAACGGCATGAACATAAGCTCGCCGCATATGCAATGGAGAAAATGTCAGCAGTTGAAGGGCTGACTATATACGGTCCTAAAGATGCGGAAAAGCGTGCGGGTGTAATTACCTTTAATATTAATGACGTACATCCACATGATGTCGCTACCGTTCTTGATGCAGATGGAATTGCTGTTCGTGCCGGTCATCATTGCGCACAGCCATTAATGAAATGGCTTGACGTATCAGCGACAGCAAGAGCAAGTTTCTATCTATATAACACGGAAGAAGATATTGATAAGCTTGTGTCCGGGCTTGTTAAAACGAAGGAGTATTTCAGTAATGTCTTTTGATAACCTAGATACACTTTACCGTCAAGTCATTATGGATCACTATAAGAAACCGCGTAATAAGGGCATGCTAGAAGATGGAAGCATGACAATCGATATGAATAACCCAACTTGCGGCGATCGGATTCGGTTAACGATGAAAATCGAAGATGGCAAGGTCAGCGATGTTAAATTCGATGGTGATGGTTGTTCGATATCCATGAGTTCAGCTTCCATGATGACTCAAGCCATTAAGGGCAAAGACGTTGATACTGCTCTAGCTATGTCCGAGACTTTTTCCTTAATGATTCAGGGAAAAGAATACGACGATGAGATGGACCTTGGGGATATCGAAGCCCTTCAAGGCGTTTCCAAATTCCCTGCACGAATCAAGTGTGCTACTCTGGCTTGGAAAGCCATGGAAAAGGGATTGAAGGAATAATTAAATTAAAATGAGCTGTTGTAATTCAGCCATTTGAAATGGAGGAATACGAGCTATGGCAAAGAAAATGCCTGATATCGGCGATTATAAATATGGCTTTGCGGATAAAGATGTTTCCATTTTCCGTTCAAAGCGTGGTCTGACAAAAGAAATCGTGGAAGAGATTTCTCGAATGAAGGATGAACCGCAATGGATGCTTGATTTCCGTTTGAAATCATTGGAGCATTTTTACAACATGCCAATGCCTCAATGGGGCGGCGACATGCAGAGTCTTAACTTTGATGAAATCACATACTATGTTAAGCCATCAGAGAAATCAGAGAAGTCTTGGGATGAGGTTCCTGATGAAATCAAACAGACTTTTGATAAATTGGGAATTCCTGAAGCTGAACAAAAATACCTTGCTGGCGTATCTGCTCAATATGAATCAGAAGTGGTTTACCATAGCATGAAAGTAGAATTGGAAGACTTGGGTATCGTGTTTAAAGATACGGACTCAGCACTTCGTGAAAATGAAGATATCTTCCGTGAGCACTTTGGAAAAACGATTCCGCCAACTGACAATAAATTTTCGGCATTGAACTCGGCAGTTTGGTCAGGTGGATCTTTCATCTATGTACCAAAAGGCGTTAAAGTGGATACTCCGCTTCAAGCATATTTCCGGATCAACTCTGAAAACATGGGTCAATTCGAACGTACGCTAATCATTGTTGATGAAGGCGCATCCGTTCACTATGTGGAAGGTTGTACAGCTCCTGTTTATACAACTAACTCCCTTCATAGTGCCGTTGTCGAAATCGTCATCAAGAAAGATGCTTACTGCCGTTACACAACGATCCAAAACTGGGCAAACAACGTGTTTAACCTGGTTACGAAACGTGCCGTTTGTGACGCAAACGCAACAATGGAATGGATTGATGGTAACATCGGTTCCAAACTGACAATGAAATACCCTGCTGTCATCTTAAAAGGTGAAGGTGCACGAGGTATGACATTATCGATTGCCATTGCCGGCAAAGGCCAACACCAAGACGCTGGAGCAAAAATGATTCACCTAGCGCCAAATACATCTTCAACGATTGTATCAAAATCAATTTCTAAACAGGGCGGTAAAGTAACATACCGTGGTATCGTTCATTTCGGACGTAAAGCGGATGGAGCTCGTTCCAACATTGAATGTGATACATTAATCATGGATAATCAGTCTACATCCGATACAATCCCTTACAATGAAATCTTGAACGATAACATTTCCCTTGAACACGAAGCGAAGGTTTCCAAAGTATCAGAAGAACAATTGTTCTACTTGATGAGCCGCGGAATTTCTGAGCAAGAAGCAACGGAAATGATCGTAATGGGCTTCATCGAACCATTTACAAAAGAACTTCCAATGGAATATGCGGTTGAAATGAACCGTCTGATCAAGTTCGAAATGGAAGGCTCCATCGGATAATGACCGACTGGCCTGCCTGTAAGGCGATTTAGAATAACCATTCATACAAAAGCCTGCCGGGTCTGTCTGGCAGGCTTTTTGTTTTGACATCCGTCTCCGTCACCTTTATACCAAAGATTAGATATGGCTCAATAAGGGTAAAAATAACAATAGAAGTCAGGAAATGGGGCCAGTCCCGAAGGAGTGATGATGCAGATGATCTATGTTGGTGTGACCGGTTGGGGAGATCATGATAGTTTGTATCATGGTGGTGTGTCCCAACGTGATAAGCTTAAAGAGTACGGAGCTCATTTTCCCATTGTGGAGGTGGATGCCTCTTTTTATGCAGTCCAGCCAAAGAGGAACAGTGAAAAGTGGGTATCCGAGACGCCTGCATCATTCCAGTTTGTCGTTAAAGCTTATCAAGGGATGACAGGACATCAACGTGGGGAAATCCCATTTGAAAGTAAGAAGGAAATGTTCAAGGCATTTTGCGACTCTCTGGAGGCTTATCAGAAGTCCGGAAAGCTCGCGATGGTCTTATTTCAGTTTCCGCCATGGTTTGATTGTAAACGTGAAAATGTAAATTACCTGCGATGGTGCAAAGCTGAAATGGGCGATATCCCAGCGGCCATAGAATTTCGGAATCAAAGCTGGTACAGGTCTAACGTAGTCCAGCAAACTTTGGATTTTATCGAAAAGGAAGGCTGGATCCATACTGTATGCGATGAGCCTCAGGCTGGAGAGGGATCCATTCCAGTCGTTTTGCAGGCCACCGATAAAGATAAAACCCTGATACGCTTTCATGGCCGTAACCTGCATGGTTGGCAAAGGCCTTCTTCGGGTGATAATTGGCGTGAGGTCAGGTACTTATATCGATATAATCAGCAGGAATTGACTGAATGGGTGGAGAAAATCAGGATATTGGAAAAGGAATCCAAGGATATATATGTCCTGTTCAATAATAATTCAGGCGGAGATGCCTCCGATAATGCCAAACAAATGATTGAGTTGCTTGGTATAGAATATGAAGGACTGGCTCCTAAGCAGCTTGGTTTGTTTTAAGAGGATATATATAATTAAATAAAGAGATATTGTGACAACTAGTAGAGGTTATATCCTCACAAACAGGTAAAGGCGGATTTCTACATGGTATGGTTAGTATTAGTGGGTATTGGATTATTTGCGGGAGCGATCGGAGCTCTTGTCGGTCTTGGAGGCGGCATCATCATTGTGCCTTCTCTTTTATATTTAGGTACATCTACAAATATTATCGATGAGCTGACTCCTCAGGTCGCTGTAGGTGTTTCAACCGTAATCATGATTTTTACCGGCTTATCTTCTACTTTATCTTATTTAAAACATAAAGTGGTGGATTATAAGGCCGGCTTAATCTTTTTTATTGGCAGTGCGCCTGGTGGAATAATAGGTGCATATGTGAATAAAAATCTTAACGCCGAAGCTTTTTCATTGTACTTTGGTATTTTCATGGTTTTCATGGCCATTGTGTTATTAGTGAAAAATCGTTTGAAGCCAATGCTTTTCAAGCCTGGAAAAGGGAAAATAGTGAAAACGTATGAAACTGAAAATGGACATTCATTTTCTTATGGTTATCACCCCGTGTTAGCTGTATTGATTTCCTTTGTCGTGGGATTCAGCTCCGGATTATTTGGAATTGGCGGTGGGGCCTTAATGGTTCCCGTCATGATGCTACTTTTCTTCTTCCCTCCGCATATGGCTGTAGCGACTTCGATGTTCATGGTATTTTTATCATCCATCACTAATTCGATTACCCATATTTCCCTTGGAAATGTTAATTGGCCATATGCTTTTGCCCTGATTCCGGGTGCATGGTTCGGTGCTAAATTGGGCGCATTCATCAATACGCGCCTAAAGAGTGCGTCGCTGGAAAATATGTTGAAAATAGTGCTGATAATCATTGGTTTACGTCTTATATACCAAGGTATTACAGGATAAACGAGGAGGAGAAATGATGTCAGAAATCATTCATTTATATCACACCAATGATCTCCATAGTCATTTTGAGAATTGGCCTCGTATTGATAAGTTTCTTAAAGAAAGAAGAAAACTTCATCAAGAAACGGGAGAAGAAGCGATCATACTGGATATAGGCGATCATGTGGACCGCTGGCATCCATATACAGAAGGTACGTTAGGTAAAGGCAATATTGAGCTGCTGAATGAAGCGGGCTACCAATATGTGACCATCGGCAATAATGAAGGGATCACTTTACCTCATGATGCGTTAGACTCCTTATATGATCATGCAAGGTTCAAGGTCTTGGCAGCCAATATTTATTACAGTGATAATGAAAGGCCGGAATGGGCGCTGCCATATTGGATACATACAACGGTAAAAGGCACCAAGATCGCCCTGATAGGTTTGACAGCCTTTTTTCAAAAGTTTTACTCTGCGATGGGCTGGGAAATAACAGAACCGTTCGTGGAGTTAAAGGCACAGCTTGAAAGGGTCAAAACAGAGGCGGATGTAATCATCATCCTTTCCCACCTGGGCATCCATGATGATGAGAGGATGGCAGAGGACTTTCCGGAGATTGACATCATACTTGGCGCGCATACCCACCACATTCTCCACCAGGGGAGATTGATCAATGACACACTCCTTTGTGGTGCCGGGAAATATGGCTTCTTTGTTGGACAGGTGGAAATGACCGTCAATCAGGAAAGGGAAATTAGCCAGAAGAGTGCCATTCTTTATGATACCAATGACTTTTTGGAATTGGAGAATGAACGGTCATGGATTGAAGAGATATACCAGGCCGGAGGGGAAACGCTAAAACAGGTTGCAGTGGACTTACCAAAAGCACTGGATAATGATTGGTTCAAAGTAAGTCCTTTGACGGAAATCCTAGGGGAGGCCCTAAGGGAGTGGAGTCAGGCGGATTGTTCCTTTTTGAATGCAGGCCTCCTGCTTGAAGGGCTGCCGGACGGTCCTGTCACAAAAGGGGATATTCACAGAATCTGTCCACATCCCATCAACCCTTGCGTCGTTGAAGTTAATGGGAATGAATTAAAAGAAATCTTAATGCAATCGAGAAATGCGGAATGGCCACATATTCAGGTGAAAGGTTTCGGTTTCCGCGGAAACATAATGGGAGTCATGCATTATGATCAAATTGAATTTAACGAAATGGAGAATGGTATCGTAAAAGGGATTCTTATAAAAGGAGAGAAACTGCAGGCGGATAAGTCCTATAAACTGGCCATACCTGATATGTTTACATTTGGGCACTTCTTTCCAAGTATCCAGCGCTCCAATCGCAAAACATACCTGCTGCCGGAATTCTTACGGGATATCCTTTTATGGAAGCTGAAAAAAATATACACAAACGCCTAACGCTAAATCACGGTTTCGCCCTTTTTTTCATAAAGTATGGGGAAGAGAGGGGCGAAACCAATTGATTAACATGATACCAATAATTCTTGATAATCATACATTCCTAGCCATTTCTGTCCGACTTCCAAAAACGAATTTACTTGCTGTCGCGTCCGAAAAAGGGTATATAATGTGCGGTGCGTTAGATGTTGGACTGCTGAATGATAAATTGAAACATCGTAAAATCCTTGCAGGGAGGGCTACAGGAGTTAAATCGATTGAAGAGTTATTGGAAGCGCCGCTTGAATCGGTTACCTGGGAGGCTGTGGAAAAGGGCATTCATCCGGGAATGATTGGTAAAGAGGCATTAATCAAAATGATTTGAAAAGGTGGGCTTTCTTTTTTTTAAAGGGGGCCTTATTTTTTTATTTTAAAATGCTGATATTTTTTCAATAAATATATTCAAACAGATTCATTTATCAAAATATTTTCCGATAATCTTTATAAAGGAAAGAAACGGTTCGATCTACAAATATTGAATGGGGAGATGGGGTACAAGTATGAGGCTAGCTATTACAAAGTCCCTAAGCCCTGGAGCAAGGCTCGGTAAAAACATCTATAATGAGCGGGGCCATGTCCTATTGTGCGAGGGTCTTACATTAACGCAGAAAATGATCAATCGACTGGTGTCCCTTAATATACCCTTTGTTTACATTCAAGATTCCAGGACGGATGACATCATTCCAATGCCCCCAGTGTCCGGGAAACTTAGAAGAGAAGCCATTAATACGATTGAAACCACTTTCCTGGACATAAAGAACAAAATGAACCTTGATGGATCATTCACGATAGAGCAGGCTAACGTCAAGTTCACTCAAATAGTCCGGAACATCATGGACGAGCTGAAAAGGAATAAGGAGTTAATGACTTTATTGGCCGACGTTTATACATACGATGACTATATCTTCACTCATTCCTTCAATGTGACCTTATATACCCTGGCGATCGGGATGGAATTGAATATCAATAATAAGAATCTTGAAATTCTTGGGCTGGGGGCGATTTTACATGATGTCGGCAAAATGCTCGTGCCTTTGGAAATCCTCCATAAACCCGGCAAACTGACGGAAAAGGAGTTTGAACAAATCCAAAAACATGCCGATTACGGATTTCATCTAATCAAAAATGTTCATACCGTTTCACTTTTAGTTGCGAACTGTGCCTATCAGCATCATGAAAGGTTAGATGGATCTGGATATCCCCGTGGGATAAAGGGGGATGAAATCCATTATTTCGGCAAGATCATTGCCGTTGCCGATGTGTTTGATGCCGTTACTTCCAATCGGGTTTACCGTAAGGCCATGCTGCCGCATCAAGGTTTGGAAGTTCTTTATGCCGGAGTCGGGAAAAAGTTCGACAATACGATCATCGAGGCTTTCCGCAGGGCGGTTGCCATTTATCCTAATGGTCTATCAGTAGAATTGAATGATGGAAGGAAAGGAGTAGTATCCGCTCAAAATGAGGGGATTGGTGACCGCCCCATGATAAGGATACTGGAAGAAGATGGGGAGCGGATAAAAGAGCCCTATGAAGTGGACTTGAATAAAAACCTGCATTTGCTTATCATGAAATGTCTAAATATACAAGAACCAGCCTAACCTCAAGGATAAGCTGGTTTTGTCATTCCTTGTTTTCCTTCATGATCGCAGGTGCCACCGAACCGTTGCCGTTACTAAAATAACTTGGAACATCACCTTCGATCAACAGGCTTCCGACTGTCACTTCCTGACTCACCTTGGTCTCCTTTGTGAAAGAGGGGATGACGATTTGAATATTGACATCAAAATCCACAATCAATTCATAATAAACATTATTGATGCCTGCGTTTGTCAGTTTTGTCCTCAAATCCGATTCAACATTCCCGATGACCGACATTTTCACTGGGATTTCTGGTCCGTAATTGGAAAGGAGGTTATTCCCGGTCACAACACCAAATGGTATATAATAGACCACACTTTTATATTGTTCATCGTTTATTTTGGCTGAACCTGTTTTAAAAGGATTTCCCTGTTTGATGCCAAGTTTCTTTTGAATATCCTTCGTTATGTTAGCCCGCAATTCACTGTATATGACCGGATTGAAGCTATAGGAGGAACTGGAGTCCTTACCACCCTTATTGTTGGTGATGATTTTGTTCATATCGACCTTGGCTATATTTTCATCAACCGATTCATGAATCGTTTCCGTTGCAATCCGTTTGATTTCATATTCGGCTACACTCATGATCACGGGTTCGATTGATTTGTCCACGTACCAAAGAGTCATGATGCTTGATATGATAAACAGGATGAATGAATAGAGAAATACTTTTCGTGTGGGAAGAGGCCCCTTTTTTCGGAATTTCTTCGGTCGAAATCTTTTTCGGAACACGCTTTAGCCCCCTTTACTAATACCTATGCATCAAGTTCAGGGGTTTATGTTGAAATCAAAAAAAAGCAGCGTAAAATTCACGCCGCTCACTTTCGCTTTTTAGCCAAATCTTTCCTTTCCCATAATTTTAAATAAGGGTAAGGATCAAAGCTCCATTCTGTGATTCCATTGTCTTTGTACATCCCGTAATGAAGATGCGGAGGGAATTTTCCCGAAGTTCCCGGAGGACCGTAACCTGTACTGCCGACACCTCCGATGACTTGTCCGGGCTCGACGATTTGTCCGACTTTCAACCCTTTGGCAAAGCCGCTTAAATGGGCAAAGTAATGATAGGTATTATTTAAATCCCGTATCCCTATCCTCCAACCGCCGAATTTATTCCAGCCTTTCATCTCGATGATTCCATAGCTGGTGGAACGAACGGGAAGGCTATAATCGGCAAAAATATCAGTGCCCTCATGGATTCTCCTTCCGCCCCATCCACGAGCGCTTCCCCATGTATTCAAGTACGTATAATGAGTCCGTACTGGAACAGGGAAGGCCTTTTCATGTAAATCCAACCGGCCATATTTCTTATAAATCTCGGCATTGCCGATAATGATGCTGACTGCTTTATCTCGTTTATAATAATCCCACAAGCCGATCCGGATATTATCTTCATCTGCACCATAAGATTGGAGATGCTTCGAAAAAGCATACAATCGATCGGTATCATTATTGATATCTGCTTTTCCATCACCATTTCCATCCTGGCCCAATCCGTCAAAAAATGTGATCGTGAGCGGGTTCACGTCATTTAAGTCAGGATTGAGGGCCCCGCTCCACTTTGAAGGCTCGATGTGGATGCCTATTAAACCCTTTGCCGGCTCTAAGTCCCTTCGTGCAGCCCTGAGGCTATGCTCATATTGATCTGCTCCAGCAAGGTAATACCACGGGATTTGGAGAGTAGCCTCCATATTTTTATATAGCTCCATTCTCCCGGGATAAGCATCTGGGGTATCGGCAGCATCAGCCACTTGGCCTGGTGCATTCAAAATTAACAAACAAGTTATGGTAAGAAGGAATAATTTATTCAACGGGGCAGGCTCCTTTCATGACATTCTCCGTAATTAAAATACATCAGTCCATCCATCTTTTATAGTTTTGCTGATTTAGCTATAAACATGAAAAATAAATAATGGGAAACCAACTATAACTTGTATAAATGCTTTTTTATTGTTAAAGTAGGGTGTGTTAATTTCTATAGAATGGAGTGGCATTTTCATGTCTTCTACAAATAAAGAAATTCTTCGTAAACCAGATTGGTTGAAAATAAAGCTTAATACTAACGAAAATTACCTCGGTTTAAAAAATATGATGCGCGAGAAAAATCTTCATACAGTCTGTGAAGAGGCAAAATGTCCGAATATTCACGAATGCTGGGCAGTGAGAAGAACGGCTACTTTCATGATCTTAGGTGAAATCTGTACAAGGGCATGCCGTTTTTGTGCTGTTACAACTGGACGTCCGAATGAATTGGACTGGGCTGAACCTGAGCGTGTTGCCGATTCCGTTGTTTTGATGAATTTAAAGCATGTCGTCATTACAGCTGTTGCCCGTGATGATTTAAAGGATGGAGGCGCTGAAGTTTTCGCTGAAACAGTCCGTGCGATCCGTCGCAAAAATCCATTTACTTCTATTGAAGTATTACCGTCTGATATGGGCGGGGTGTTTGAAAATATCAAGACATTGATGGATGCTAAACCAGATATCCTTAACCATAATATAGAGACTGTCAGAAGTTTATCCGACCGTGTACGGGCTCAGGCCAAGTACGAACGTTCTTTGGAGCTTTTAAGAAGAGCCAAGGAACTGTATCCGGAAATCCCGACAAAATCTAGTTTAATGGTAGGTCTGGGTGAAACGCGGGAGGAAATCCTTGAGACCATGGATGACCTAAGGGCTAATAATGTCGATATCATGACAATCGGCCAGTATTTACAGCCGACTAAAAAACATTTAAAGGTGCTGAAATACTATACGCCTGAGGAATTTGCCGAACTGAAAGAACGTGCATTGGAAAAAGGCTTCAGCCATTGTGAATCCGGTCCGCTTGTCCGTTCATCCTACCATGCTGATGAACAAGTTAATGCTGCGGCTAAACATAAGCAAAACAAAGGTGAAGAATTATTGAAATAGAGAAATAAAGGACCGAAAAAAATTCGGTCCTTTTTTATTCAACGGTTATCCATTTTTTGATGGATGTTATCATGATGATCTCTTTTATCGTTAACCATTTCTCCATTTTCATTTTCTGTGTCACTCATTTTGTATCCTTGAGGCGATTTCAGCATTTCTTTGATCGTTTGTTCGATCGTATAGTCAATCCCTTTGCTGCCGGATTTCACTGTAGCGAAATTTTCGACATCTTGGGCAAGGTTTTGATAATCATCACTGACGTAGACATGATAGTAGCGAGGCACGACGGACATGGCAGTACGTTTAACTTGGTCGGCGGTTTCCGTCCGATCCTTGTCATTGGTATCATATACGACAAGTACTTCCTCATCAGTAACGAGTGTAGCGGCGTCATTGACATTTGGAATCTGAACACTAAGTTTTGAAATGACATCAGACAATTGTTCACGGTCAATGGAAGCAGCTTTGTTGGAAATGTTACGGCCGTCAATGGTTGCACTATTGGTGCGAGTAAAACCAAAATCATCACTTTTGTTGTCATTATTACGATAATCCTCATCATAATATTGAGTTGGATTATTTACGTTTGTTGGGTTGCCTGCATTGTTTTTTGCACCGAGCCCCTGGTCTTTTTCTTTATCAGCACATCCGGTTAGTGCAATAATCGAGCTTAAACCTATCGTTATTATCGTTTTTTTCATCAATAACACCCCCGTAACTTTAGGATGAACATATTTCTCTATTTTTCGCTTAGTAATTGATGGGGAATCAGTTATAATTTAAAGAAGAAATGTATTTATGAGAGGTGAAAACAATGATTACCATCAATAACATGACCTACGAAATAATTGAGGATGAAAGGGAAGGCTATAACGAAGAAGCGTTTAAAGCCAGATACAGTGAGATTTTAACGAAATATGATTATATAGTAGGGGATTGGGGTTACGGACAATTGAGGCTGCGTGGATTTTTTGATGATTCCAATCAGAAAGCGACCTTCGATACAAAGATAAGCACGCTTAGTGAATATTTATATGAATACTGCAATTTTGGCTGTCCTTATTTCGTCGTGAAGAAAGTAAAGAAATAAAAAGGCCAGAATTCACTCTGGCCCTTCCACGTTAAGAGTTACCATATCCTTTATATGGAGGCTGTTCATCTTTTTCTGGATCATCATGTGTCGGATGAGCACCAGGATATTGTCGAGGTAAGCCTTCATGCAACGATTTATTTTCATAATTGAAGGCACTTTGATATCGTTGCCCTTCCTGCCACGGTGTGTTTTTATTCTTGACTGGTGCATCTTTTGCAATGGCTGATCCAAAAGGTCCTTCGGGAAATTCTTCAGGAATTAAATAATCCCTCTGTTTTTCGACATTGGAAAAATCGTGGTATTCTTCTTTGTCCAAGATAATCCCCCCTCATGTAATCGATCTTACATTCAGTAGGTTTTCCCGTTTAAGAAAAAAACTTCAGCACTCAGACGATTTCCATTAAAAAGTGACGCAGTTCCTCGGCTTCCGCTTCTGACAACTGAAAGGCGTGCTCAAGATAGCCTTCCTCTTCTAAATCATCAGGCCCAATAATTGCGAAACGGTTACTCTGCATATTCAAAACAAGCTTCTTTCCATAAAACCGATCGGTAGTCGTAATGGCCAAATCGAATCTTGATTCCTCTCCCATGAAGCTTATGAACCGGGTTTTTGAATCAACGACGTCATTGTATAAATAAAAACGATCTTCCATAGTCTCATTCCCTTCTTATCTTCACATTTGTATTTCCATCATAACAAAGTGACTTCAATAGGGGAACAGACATTTTTCTGGGCTGCCGACTGTAGAAATTAATCCCTCCCCATGATTCTTCAGAACCTCGAGCAATCATTGCGTTCATCGATTAGATGAAAGTGGTTAAGAATATAAATGGAATCATGAATTGGTTTTCTTGGAGTGGACGTCGGAAAATGCCCCCCTGTGAAAAGGCAATGTGTAAGTCAATGCACCTGTTAGTAATTGGATGGTACAATGGTTGGGGTTGAAGAAATTGAGAGTAAGGGAGAAGCTATGGTATTATCAAGGAATAAGGTTGGTTCGGCACAGGGTCTTAACTATGCCGCTCATTCAACCAATGATTCCCTATATCATCTTAGATCAGAAAGGATCTGGAAATAATGTACTTTGTAGACCGCCAAAAAATTGAACAAATATTAGGTTTTCTTGAAAAGCAGCTTGGACTTTTTGAAGGGCATGATAATTGGGATGGAGACCTTTCGGAACTTATCGCAGAAAGGCTCATACAAACTTCCATCGATTCCGTGTTGGATGTAGGAAATGCGGTAATTGATGGTTTCATTATGCGTGATCCAGGAAGTTATGAAGATATTATCGATATCCTTCAAGATGAAAAAGTGATTTCAGAAGAAAAAGCGATACAATTCAAAAAGGTTTTGCCATTAAGGAAAATGCTGGTTCAAGACTTCATTGAAGTGAATCACAAAGAACTGTATGCCGTATTTTCGGAAAATATCGAGGCATTCAAGCAATTCCCTGATTTGGTGAGGAACTATTTAACAAATGAATTGGGACCTGTATCAGCTTTTAAAAACTAGCAGCGTTAGGAAGGCGAATTCAAATGAAGTCGTATAAAGGATATTTAATTGACTTAGATGGCACCATGTATCGCGGAACTGAACAAATTGCGGAAGCGGCAGGGTTTATCAATGACCTAAGGAAAAGGGATATCCCTTATTTATTCGTCACCAATAATTCATCCCGGACTCCGGCACAAGTAGCGGATAAATTAAGAAGCATCGGCATCTCAACAGAGGATGAACAGGTTTTCACGACAAGCATGGCCACTGCCAATTACATAGCCGAACAAAAGAAGGATGCATCGGTCTATGTGGTGGGTGAAGAAGGCATCATCGAGGCTCTTAAGGAAAAAGGAATGAAACTTGTCGAAGAGCATCCAGATTTTCTGGTAATGGGCATCGACCGCGGCATCAATTATGAAAAGTTGTCAAAGGCCTGTCTTGCTGTTAGAAATGGGGCTGTTTTCATTTCGACCAATGGTGATATTGCCATTCCAACTGAGCAAGGCCTTTTGCCTGGGAATGGTTCCTTGACATCCGTTGTTTCCGTTTCGACTCAGGTACAGCCGATTTTCATTGGAAAACCTGAATCCGTCATAGTGGAGCAAGCACTAAGAGTATTAGGGGTACCTAAAGAAGAGACAATCATGGTTGGCGATAACTATGATACGGATATCCTTGCCGGCATTAACGCAGGGATCGATACACTGCTTGTACATACTGGCGTAACGACAAAAGAACGCCTAAAGCAATATAAGGAGCAGCCTACGCATGTGGTGGACACACTCGACTTATGGCGCTTGGAATGAAAAAAAACAGGCCTGCGATTGCAGTCCTGTTTTTTTCATGTCGTTTTATTCTGCATTTTCGGTTCTATGGGCAAGCCGGCTTGAAGCGGCAGCTGCAATCGCTCCAACGATATCATCTAAAAAGGTGTTCACCTTACCTGTGCTTTTATCGTTTAGATATTTTAAGATCCCCGGCTTTTGTTTATCGATGAAACCATAATTGGTAAAGCCGATCGATCCATAAACATTCACAATTGAAAAAGCCAATATTTCATCGACCCCATATAGACCTTCATCTATTTCAATTATACTCAGCAGAGGCTCCTCGAGCAGTTTTTTCTCAGCTAAAATATCCAACTGAATGCCGGTAAGGATGGCATTTTGGACCTCACGTTTTGAAAGGACCCGTTCGACATTATGAAGGCAATCGGACATTTGGAGATTTTCATGGTAGCCAGATTGTAAATACATGACTAGCTCAGCGATATCCTCCAATTTCACTCCTCGTTCAATTAGCCATCTTCGAGCCGTTTTTTCAGACATTGATTGTTCAATATTAGCCATGTCATCACCCATTTCTCTATATTTTAAAGGGATAGTTCTAATGCAGGTCGGTTGATTTGATTAAAATGAAAAGCCATGAAGGATGTTTTGATCCGAATTTCTAATAAGGTTTCGATAATCATTCAGAAAACGGGTTATTCCACATATATATAAGTATATGATGTCCAATATTTCTATTATATCCATTTGATGAAGGGGGCCATTCCATGATAGAAGAAATCATTTTTAATAATTATGGCATACAGGTGGAGCTTGAAGAAGCCAATAGCAGGTTTCCAAGCTTCCGTTCAGGAAATATGGTTTACAGCATCGTTCCCATTGAAAATATGGAGCAGGAGGAATTAGTGGAACGGTATAAAATGTCTCAACATCTGATTTCACAAGGAGATCGTCACGTATCCGCCTTTGTCCTTGCCAATCATGGAAGTTATGTTTCGGAAGCGGATGAACAATTATTCATCCTTCTTGTCAATCAGGCATTGGAAGGTCCGAAAAATTTCAATCCAGGAAGACGCCTGGCAAGATTTCATCAGCGTGGGAGAAATATTAATGAAACGATTCGAACATGTTCAAGGATCGGTAAATGGAAAGAACTATGGGAACAAAGGATCGATCAGTTAGAAAAGATTTGGCGGAATAAGCTCAACGCCCATCCTGATAACCAGTTTGAAAAATTATTTATAGAAACCTTTCCCTATTATATGGTCCTGGGTGAAAATGCGATTCAATATTTAGTCGACACGGAAATTGATGATACCCCGCAAATTGTCGATAGTGGAACGGTTTGTTATGAACGTTTTTTACATGATACGTGGAAAAGCAATAAGTGGATGAAAAATCCGTTCGATTGGGTATTCGACCATGGAAGCAGGGATGTCGCAGAATGGGTGAGGGAACACTATTTTCAAAATGTGCATACCCATCAACGGGGCATTGGCCAATTCTTTCACGAATATCAATCCATAGAACCATTCTCCAGCTTTTCAGCCCGGTTGTTATATTCGAGGATGCTATTTCCCATTCATTATTTTGAAACTGTGGAAGAGTATTTTTCAAAAACGACGGAATCAAGGTCGAATGAGTTGGAGGATAAAATATCTTCCATCACGAAATCCTCACAACAATATGAGTCCTTCCTCAAACATTTTTATGAATTGGCGGAGGTCCCGGCCAAGCAATATGATTTGCCTAAAATTGACTGGATTTAGATAAAAACGGGAAAGAAATATGATTCATCCTTACTTACTATGTTATGATGATAACAAGATTTTTTAGAATAATTAGATATTTAATCACTACGGAAGGATGGGACCATGAAAAGATTGATGATGGCCGCCCTTTTAGCTCTTTTAATCATCCAAACGACAAATCTTGCAAAGGCTGAAACGAAAACAAGTTGCGAAGCAAATCAATTCAAGATTGTCATGAAGTCTGCTGCGGATGTGAAGGAAAAGGCGTCGGCTGCAAGCAAAACATTAATAACTTATAAGAAAAACAAAGAATTATCGGCAAGTGGAAGAACTGGAAACTGGTATAAGGTCTGTCACTCGAAAAAGACAGCATATATCAATTTGGCAGATGCTAATGAGGTTTTCGGTAGCAGTGAAAAAGCCCTTCTAAAGAAATTCGATAGTAGAAAAGGCGTTAACCAAGTTGTATCGGTGACTGGAAAAGCGATGAGTGATACAAAGGTTACGATCCAAACGTATGAAAAGAAACAAGGGGAATGGCGCCGGGCATTGAAGAAGATGGAGGGTGTCATTGGAAAGAACGGCTTCACGAAGAGCAAAAAAGAGGGTGATGGAAAATCCCCGGTTGGAATTTATTCATTCGGTACGTCTTTTGGAATTGGAACGAAGCCAACCGGAATGAAAATGGGTTATAAGAAAACGACCAAATATGACTACTGGATTGACGATCAGACATCCAATGATTATAACAAGTGGAAAACCTATAAAGGAAATCCTGAAGTTAAATGGAAGTCTTTCGAAAGGATGAATCATGAACTCTATAAGTATGGCGCGGTCATTAATTATAATACGAATCCCATCATAAAAGGAAAAGGCAGTGCAATCTTTCTTCATGTATGGAGAGGGGATACAAAGCCGACTGCGGGATGTACAGCCACAGCCGAAAGGAATGTCCTCAGTTTACTGAAATGGATGGATCCCGTGCAAAAACCACATATTGCAATGGGTACAAATGATTCATTGAAGAGCGTTAAGTAATAATCAGCAAAATGGTTTTCCTATAAAAAAAATTAGCTTTACCCGTTCTTACTCGTTCAAGGGATGGGCGAAAAAAGTTCGTGCATCCATCTTTTCTAACTATTGATAATTATTTGAATTAAACTTATAATGTCTACTATACAAATACAAATGTTTTCTTCAGGCAAACAGTTTTTAAGGGGGAACCAAAATATGAAAGCCATCTCGATCGGTTTATTGGGGTTAGGTACAGTCGGTTCAGGAGTCGTACAAATCATTGAAAGTCATCAGGACAAGCTCATGCATCAAGTGGGCTGTTCCATATCCGTTAAGAAGATACTAGTCAAAGACACGACGAAGGAGCGGCTTGTCGAGGTCGATAAAGGAATGTTAACTGACAATCCTGAGGATATCCTTTCAAATCCCGAGATTGATGTTGTAATAGAAGTGATGGGTGGAATCGAAGAAACACGCAGTTATCTGATAGAAGCTATAAAAAATAAAAAGCATATCGTTACGGCCAATAAAGACCTAATGGCTTTATATGGACCGGAACTGCTGGAATTGGCCACCGAGAATCAATGTGATTTATTCTATGAAGCAAGTGTTGCAGGGGGAATTCCGATTTTACGCGGTCTTGTAGATGGATTATCTTCTGACCGCATCACGAAAATGATGGGAATCGTCAATGGAACGACAAACTTCATTTTAACTAAAATGAGCAAGGAAGGCAGAGCTTATGATGACGTATTGAAGGAAGCTCAGGAGCTGGGATTTGCTGAAGCCGATCCGACAGCCGATGTAGGCGGATTGGATGCGGCCCGTAAAATGGCGATCCTATCAACACTCGGGTTCTCAATGAACATTGGTTTGAATGATGTTGAGGTACAGGGCATTACCGAGATATCCGAAGAGGATTTGAGATATAGTAAGAAGCTTGGTTATACAATGAAATTGATCGGCGTCGCTTCCAGGGCAGGGGATAGGGTCGAAGTAAGTGTCCAGCCTGCACTTCTTCCGGAAGCACATCCGTTAGCATCGGTAAATAATGAGTATAATGCTGTATACGTTTATGGGGAAGCCGTAGGGGAAACGATGTTTTACGGACCGGGGGCCGGCAGTCTTCCTACTGCGACTGCAGTCGTTTCGGATATGGTGACGGTCATCAAGAATATGAGGCTGGGCGTAAATGGCCGCAGTGCCGTTTCTCCTCAGTATCCGAAACAATTAAAAGATGCCACTGAGATTTTCGCTAAGTTCTTCATTCGTTTACATGTTCAAGATGAAGTTGGTGTTTTAGCCAGAATCACGAATTTATTTGCCGAGCATGGAGTAGGATTCGATAAAATCCTTCAATTGCCTCTGGATGAAAAGGAATCTTCCGAAATTGTATTGGTTACTCACACTGCCACAAAGGCTGCATTTGAGCAAATAATACAGAAATTACATGATTACAATATGGTAAGAGAAGTAAAAAGTACATACAGAGTTGAAGGAGAGGACATCAAATGAGCTGGCAAGGACTTATAAGCACGTATAAAGAATTTTTACCCGTTAATGATAACACACCTGCACTAACCCTTTTGGAGGGTAATACACCTTTAATCAAACTGAATCGATTATCCGAAGAGTGGGGAATCGACTTACATGTAAAATATGAAGGGGCGAATCCAACTGGGTCGTTTAAAGACCGCGGAATGGTCATGGCCGTCGCCAAAGCGATAGAAGAGGGCAGCGACACGATCATCTGTGCTTCCACAGGGAATACATCGGCAGCTGCAGCCGCTTATGCGGCCCGTGCCAACCTGCGCTGCATCGTTGTCATCCCGGAAGGGAAAATAGCCATGGGCAAGCTTGCCCAAGCCGTCATGTACGGGGCGGAAATCATCTCGATCGAAGGGAACTTCGACCAGGCTCTAAAAATCGTCCGTTCACTTAGTGAGAATTCACCGGTAACTCTTGTGAATTCGGTCAACCCATACCGGATTGAAGGGCAGAAAACAGCGGCTTTCGAAATTTGTGATGCCCTCGGATCCGCACCGGATATTTTGGCGCTTCCAGTCGGGAATGCAGGTAATATAACGGCTTACTGGAAAGGGTTTAAAGAATATAACGAATCGAAACAAACGGGTCTTCCTGAAATGAGAGGGTTCGAAGCTGAAGGTGCGGCTGCAATTGTCCGGGATAGCATTATTGAAAATCCAGAAACGATTGCAACAGCCATCCGGATTGGGAATCCTGCAAGTTGGAGCTTTGCTGTGGAAGCAGCAAATGAATCCAAAGGCAAAATTGATGAGGTGACAGACGAAGAAATTCTGGAAGCCTATCATTTCCTTGCTAAAAAAGAAGGGGTATTTGCAGAGCCGGCATCTTGTGCTTCCATTGCAGGCATCTATAAACAATTAAAAAGCGGTGAAATCAAAAAAGGAAGTAAGATTGTTGCCGTTTTGACTGGAAATGGATTGAAAGATCCGAATGTGGCAGTCAATACAAGCACGATTCAGCCGACATTGCTGCCAATGGATGAAGAGGTCATTTTAGAACATCTGCAGGGTGTGAAACAGGCATGAGTGCGGAATCAGAGATGTTCTTGATCCGTGTACCAGCAAGTACGGCCAACTTAGGACCAGGATTCGATTCCATCGGCTTGGCGCTAGGACTTTACTTGGAAATACACGGATCTTCATCAGATCATTGGGAAGTCGTTCCACTTTCAGAGGAAATGTCTGTTTTTCCAACGGATGATCGTAATTATATCGTCCAAATTGCCAAGGAAACGGCGGCATCCTATGGAAAGGAACTTTCCCCATGCCGGCTTTTCGTCTCTAGTGAAATTCCACTGGCGCGTGGGCTTGGAAGCAGTGCTTCTGCCATTGTGGCGGGGATTGAATTGGCGAACATCGTTGGTGAACTTCAATTATCCGAAGAGGAAAAGAATCGGCATGCTTCCCTCTTTGAAGGGCATCCGGATAATGCGGGGGCATCAGTGTATGGTGGATTGGTTGTGGGCCTGCATACGGAGGAAAGAACGGATGTCGTGTCTTTTCCAATCGAGGGAGTTAAGGTGATTGCTGTCATTCCCGATTTTGAATTGCTTACAGAGGATTCAAGAAATGTCCTTCCGAATTCGCTTTCCTATAAAGAGGCGATAAGCGGAAGTGCAGCCGCAAATGTTTTGCTGGCAGGAGTTCTATCTAAAGATTGGAAGCTTGTTGGTGAAATGATGCAAAGTGATCGTTTCCATCAACCATTTAGAGCAGAGTTGGTCCCTCATTTAGCGCTTATTGAAGAAGTTGTCCTCAATGAAGGCGGATTTGGTGCGGCTCTAAGCGGAGCAGGTCCAACTGTTTTATGCTTATCATCCGCAGAAAATAGTGAAAGTTTACTCACAGTATTGAAGGAAACATTTCCGGAATTTCTTGTGAAAGAATTGGAAATCGATAATGAAGGCAGTTATACGGCAACCCTTTCAGAACAGGAAAAAAAGGAATTGAAATTTTTGAAATCGTGAGCCATGCTTCATTCATTGTCCATATAAAAAAGCTGACTCGCGTCAAGCCGTATCAATTTGATAGGGCAAAAGCCGAGTCAGCTTTATTTTTATTGCAGTCCAGAAAAGATTCCGGCCTGTATAAAAAGGTTGAACGTGTATAGATGAAGTGAGCCTACATCCATACGCTGCATGTTATTTAAAGGGCCATTAGAAAACTTGTTCAACTTCCACTACACCAGGAACTTCTTCAAGAAGGGCACGCTCAATCCCAGCTTTTAGCGTAATGGTCGAACTAGGACAGCTTCCGCAGGCTCCTAGTAATCGTAATTTTACAATTCCATCTTCTACGTCAACTAGTTCACAGTCACCGCCATCACGAAGAAGAAACGGACGAAGCTTATCTAGGACTTCTTGAACTTGAACTTCCATTGTTTGTTCAGACATTGCAATCGACTCCTTTCCTAATCATATTATAAAGCGAAGGTAGTAAAAAATCCAACTGTAACTTTGCGGAAATATAATCTATATTATTCTGGTATGATGGAAACAGGTAAAGTTTTTAAACATTATTCAAAATGAAGGAGGAAGAGTAGGTAATGAAAGAAATTGAGATAGAAGTATATGGTGCGGAGCAAATTTGCGCGAGTTGTGTTAATCTCCCTTCTTCGAAAGATACCTGCGAGTGGCTTGAAGCCGCTTTAACGAGGAAGTTTCCTGAGCAGAAATTCAAAATATCCTATATAGATATGTATAATCCTCCAGAAACGCAAAAGCAAAAGGGCTTTGCCGCGAAGATGATCGAGGAAGATTTATTTTATCCACTGGTCCTCATCGAAGGAGAAATCATCGCAGAAGGAAATGTGCGTCTCAAAAAAGTGGTGGAAACGATGGAAAAATACGGGTATACAATACAAGAGTGATATATAATGGAAGAAATAAGAAAAACTGACCCATGAATGAGCTGCATGCAGCTCATTGGGCCAGTTTATAAAATGTAGCATAGATGGGTTGGAATCAACCGTTATGGTATTTGTACATCCAGAGGATGCCTGATTTCATCAGGCGTGCCACTCTACCGGTGATTGGGCGATTTGCAACAAGACCGAAACCTTGTTTCTTCCCAAGAGAACCTAATGTCCCTTTTAATTTCATTGTCGGGAAGCTTTCAGGAAGTGGTTCATTTGCCCATTTCTTTACAAGAACCTGTACGATTTGCTCAGCTTGGGACTCCGCTAATTGAGCACTAGGTGCATGAGGCAGGCTCGCGCAGTCGCCAACGACAAAGATGCTGTCATCATTAGGAAGGAAATGCTGAGGAGTCAGAACGGCTCTTCCTTGACGGTCTTTTTCTATATCCATATCGCGGATGATCTTACTTGGCTGGATTCCAGCTGTCCATACGATGACGTCGCTTTGAACGGCCTCGTCACCATTATAAAGAAGGTTTGGCTCAACTTTCGTTATATTTGAATGATGGACGATTTCGATTGTATGTTTATCGAACCATGATTCGACAAAGGTGCTTAATCTTTCTGGGAAAGCAGATAGAATATGCGGTCCACGGTCGAATAGCTTAACGTTTAAATCTGAACGGCTTTCAATCAATTCACTTGCAAGCTCAACACCACTCAGTCCGCCACCAACGATAGAAACGGTTGCACCGGCACCTAAATTATTCAGGGCTGAATATGTGCGGCGTGATTTATCGATTGTTTGGATACTGTAGGTATGTGTGTCTGCACCAGGAATATTGTGGTATTTATCTTCGCAGCCAAGGCCAATGACTAAATCATCATAAACGACAGGATCTTGATTTTCTATAATGACTTGTTTATTTTCCATATCGATGGAAAGTACTTCTCCGTATACGTTCTTCAAGCGAGGATGTTCAGGAAATGCAACACGGATGTGCTGATCTGGAATGGTACCTGCTGCTAAAGCATAATATTCCGTTTTTAAGCAGTGATAAGGATTACGGTCGATAAGCGTGATGCTCACATTTTCAGGAAGCTGATTAGGCAGCAATCTTTGCAACATGCGCATACCACCATACCCGCCACCAAGTATGACTAGATTCTTCATATGATTTTTCCCCTTTATTTGATCTCTTGAAAAATTTGACTAGCATTTAACTATAGGATTCCCCCAAATGGTCCCCTTTAAAGTTTAATTAAATATATATACCCCAATTAGTAGCAAGAATAAAAAATTAGATAATTTTCTTTTATTTACGTACCCCGACAAAAGTATAACGAATATAAAAGGAAATCACAACCGATATCTTGAAATCGGCTGATTTTTTATGCGTAAATATTGACTGTAAAAGGGAAAAGTATTAAGATGGTTTGTTAGTAACTGTGAGGTGAAACAATGTACCCGATTATTGAATTTTGTGTAAGCAATCTGGCCAGCGGCGCTCAGGAGGCTCTGGAAAGATTGGAGCGGGATCCAAATTTGGATATCATAGAATATGGTTGTCTGGGTTATTGCGGCAGATGCTCCAGTAACTTATATGCGCTTGTAAACGGTGAAGTGGTCTTTGGTGATACAACGGATGAATTGGTTGATAAAATATATAAGTACATTGATGAATTTGAAATGTTTTAATCATCAACGGTGAATAAAAAGGCTGTTTCTTAGTGGACAGCCTTTTTAATATAAGTGCTGCAGCAACGAGTGGGGTGTTCGCTGCTGCTTGAGTTCCTGAAAGCGGTCCCGCCATCTGGATGATGGAGGCTACCCGGGCATAGTTTTGACTTTCGAATACTAATGAAAAATACTTGATGGCTGCCTTTTCATTTCCTATTCTCCTTGAGATGTCGCCAGCGAGATAGAGGATTCTGGCTTCGGATACCTGGGGGCCGCTGAACTCCTGTTGAATAGGATGCTTCATATTCCTTAGGGCGAACCTCAAAAATCTTTCTTCTTGTTCCTTGTTTTTGTTGATCCTATATAACCATGCTATCCGTAAACAGATTCCGGCAAGGATTATATGATTTTCCTTTTTTAAAGCTCCGCAATAACTCGCAAGCTTGTATGTATTGATCGCATCTTTAATGGATCTCTCATTGCTAAAATGGTGGGGAACCCACTGGGAGTTTACTTTTTCCATAATGATTTCCATTGTAGTGGGGGGAAGTACCGGGAGAAATCCTCCGAATACGAAAAGCCCCAGTGAGGGCAAACAAAGATATTATAGTAAAGTGCGTTAACGGCTGAATCAACATACGGGGCAAAAGTCCGTGTCATATTTAACAACTTTTACAAAACGCGACCGTACCTTCTTGGTGGTTGATTTTTGCTTGCATAAAAGGCATTCCATGCTTTTTATCTTATAGAGGGTGTATGCCTTCGATCTAATTTTTATTGGTAAAATAGGTGGGGGAATATGAATTTTTCAAGCTGGAAAATTGAGCGTGGGAATTTCTTTGGTATATACTATAAAGAGTAATAGTTCTATCTCACATATCAGAAGAAGGAGGGATTTATTGTGAGTGAAGTTGTTCAAATAACGGAAGCTGCCGCTTTTCAGATAAAAGAAATGATGAAACAAAATGGTGAAGAGGGTTCCTTTTTAAGAGTGGCCGTTAAAGGCGGAGGCTGCAGTGGATTATCCTACGGAATGGGTTTTGAACAAGAGCCCGGAGAAAAAGATAGCCAGCTGGAACAGTTTGAAATTAAGATCCTTGTTGATGCCCAAGATGCAGATATATTGAATGGAACGGTAATTGATTATAAACAAACGATGATGGGTGGAGGCTTTACGATCGAAAACCCAAATGCTATCGCTTCATGCGGTTGCGGGTCTTCCTTCAAAACGGCTAAAAACGCCGGTACGCCGGAAAACTGCTAAGAAATCTTATCATTGAGAAAAGGGGGGCACTTTAACAAGTGCCCCCTTATTATTGGAAAAAGGGATTTGGAATGGTCTCATCCCGAACCATGATTTTAAAACAGGGTCAGGTACGTGGACGGTCGAATAAAGTGCCGTGAAGGTCGAATAAATTCGAGGACGGTCGAATAAAGTGCCGTGAAGGTCGAATAAAGAGCGAGAACGGTCGAATAAATTCGAGAACGGTCGAATAAAGTGCCGTGAAGGTCGAATAAATTCGAGGACGGTCGAATAAAGTGCCGTGAAGGTCGAATAAAGTGCGAGAACGGTCGAATAAAGTGCCGTGAAGGTCGAATAAAGTACGAGGACGGTCGAATAAAGTACGAGGACGGCCGAATAAATCCCCAGGACGGAAGAATAAACGCTCCAGCTGAAAACAGCAGGAGCGCTTATTAAAGAAAAAACCAGGCAAACATCAAATTTGACTACAGTCTAAGGTCTAAGGGGGCACTAAAAAAAGTGCCCTTTTTCATGGTTATTTGCTGCTTTAAATATTGTGCAGGGCCTCCGTGATTGGGAGGGTGCCGCTGGAAATCTCGAATGTTTTATTGAATGTTTTTTCTTCTGTGATTGATTTGGCAAGAACGGCGGCGACATCGGCTCTTGGAATGGAATTGTCAGGATGATCCACTTTCTCATCCGCAAATATTTTTCCGATAGCTTGTTCATTTGTCAAAGCAACCGGCCGGACAATCGTGTATGTCAGCCCGCTTGCTTTTAAATGTTCATCGGCATCATGCTTTGCTTCGAGATAATGGTGCATTCCTTCTTGGGCTTGTTCCGGATTATCGGAACCGACAGAGCTTAGCATGACAAAACGTTCGATTCCCTTCTTCTTGGCGGCATCAACCAGTTTAATGGCTCCATTCTTATCCACAGCTGTCGTTTTATCGGGCCCTGTTTTTGGTCCAGATCCGGCTGCAAAAATGATGGCCTCCATGTTATCCACTGCTTTATCCACATTTCCCTCTAAATCAGCAAGGATTGGATGCCCGCCGAGTGCTTTTATTGTTTGGGCCTGTTCCTCTTTCCGGATCATTCCGTAAACAGTCATTTGCGGATTTTTTGATAATTCCCCAATGATCTGCTTTCCTGTCGTTCCATTGGCTCCTGCAATCAAAATATTCATTTATGCATTCTCCTTTCATGGCTTCCCCTACTCTTTACCCTTAGAATGACAAGGGGAAGCGCTGTGGATAAGTAATGAAAAAAAGTTATCCACAATAACCGAATTGGGGACAATAAAAAAACCCGGCTATGAAAGTCGGGTTTTTGCGTAATTTTTAAAACATGGAGGAACTATGCATCGGCTGAACTTTTGCTTTTGGGTCAATATATTGTTTGGCGTGATTGACGGCAGTGGGTGCCTCACCAAAACCGCTTGCAATTAATTTTACTTTGCCATCATATGTTGCAATGTCACCTGCTGCATAAATTCCGGGGATATTCGTTTCCATTCTGGAATTCACCAAAATACTGTTTTTCTGGATATCAAGTCCCCATTCCTTGATGGGACCAAGAGAAGAAACGAAGCCGTAGTTAACGATGACTGCATCCACTTCCATCGTCTCTGTATCTTCACCGTTCGTATCCTTGATGACAATTGTATGGATGCGTCCGTCTGTACCAATCAACTCTGAAGGTATGTAAGGAGTCTTTATTTCAACTTTTGAATTTTTAAGTGTTTCTACACTATGTTCGTGGGCACGGAACTTATCTCTTCTGTGAATGATGCTCACTTTCTCGGCGATAGGCTCCAGCATCAGGGCCCAGTCCACTGCTGAATCCCCACCTCCGAAGACCACCACTTTTTTGCCGGCAAAATGGTTGAGGTCGTCGATGAAATAGTGAAGGTTGCCGCGTTCGTATTTTTTTGCATCATCAATTTCGATGCGGCGGGGTTGGAAAGCCCCATTTCCAGCTGTGATGATAATCGTTTTGGAGTAATGGATTTCTTTATCAGTCGTTAACTTGAAAACTCCATCAGCTTGCTTTTCCACTTTTTGAACGGCTTGCTCCAGGACAACATCCTGCTCGAACTTTGCCATTTGTTCCTTCAGGTTATTCACTAGCTCCTGAGCCCGCACTTTGGGAAAACCAGCGATATCGTAGATGTACTTCTCAGGATAAAGGGCAGACAATTGTCCGCCTAATTGTGGCAGGCTCTCGATGATTTTTACGGATGCCTGTCTCATTCCTCCATAAAATGCAGTGAATAATCCAACTGGGCCTCCGCCAATGATGGTAATATCATAAACTTTTTCATTAACTTCCAACGTTATCCCTCCGATATACTAGGTTTGCTGAAATTTATTCTCTTATTTTAACATAGATGGTCTTTGAAAAAACGGAGAATGTTAGAAAAGTGAGAAAGTTTTGACTATATACAGGCGGTTTCATGATGAATGTTCTTTATCCTCTTTCAAAAGTGGGGAAAATTGCCCTTTGCCAATGTTAGCATATCGTAAAAATATGGATAGCAGCCGGGTGAAAAGTAACGTTTTTCGGCGTGATTTTAACCCGAAAAAGTTCGGTTTGTTACTTGAAAAAGGTATGGAAAAAGACTAATATTTACTTAGACATCATTTGGTAAAATTTTTATGAATTTTTCATGACAATTACGAAGTGTTACGTGAAATACGTCACAAATGTATAAGAGTGCTTTTTATAATGGAAATTAATAAGATAGACAATATATTTTAGTTATGGAAAGCATCACAAGAAAATATCGTAAAGGTGGAAGAATACTTTTGAAAAAGCCAACTATCGTTGTTTTAGGAGCAGGTTATGGTGGATTGATGACTGTTACTCGCTTACAGAAGGCATTAGGTCAAAATGAAGCAGAAATCGTATTAGTTAACAAAAATGATTACCACTATGAAACAACATGGCTGCATGAAGCATCGGCTGGAACGCTTCATCATGATCGTGTGCGGTATCCTATCAAAAGTGTCATTAACAACAAAGTTAAATTCATCCAGGATTCTGTTTTGGAAGTGAAAACAGAGACCAAAAAAGTCATCCTTGAAAACGGCGAAATTTCTTATGATTACTTAGTGATTGGACTTGGACCTGAATCGGAAACGTTTGGAATCCAAGGGCTAAAAGAATATGCTTTCTCTATTTCTAACGTGAACACGGCACGTAAAATCCGTGACCATATCCAATTGCAATTTGCTACGTACAGTTCTGAGGTCGAAAAGAATGAAGACCGCTTGACGATCGTTGTTGGAGGAGCAGGATTTACGGGAATCGAATTCCTAGGCGAATTGGCTAACCGTGTCCCTGAACTTTGTAAAGAATACGACATCGATTTCCAAAAGGTTCGTATGTATTGTGTGGAGGCAGCACCAGCCGTCCTCCCTGGCTTCGATCCGGAATTGGTGGATTATGCAGTATCTTACCTTGAGAAAAAAGGTGTCGAATTCAAAATCGGAACACCGATCAAGGGAGCGACTCCTGAAGGCATCATCGTGGCAAAAGGCGAAGATGAAGTGGAAGAAATCAAAGCGGGAACCGTAGTGTGGGCAGCTGGCGTACGAGGTAACTCCGTGATAGAGGCTTCCGGTTTTGAAGCTATGCGTGGACGTATTAAAGTGAACCTTGACATGCGGGCACCGGGTCATGACGATATCTTTATCGTAGGGGACTGCGCGTTGATCATCAACGAGGAAATAAACCGTCCATATCCACCTACCGCACAAATCGCGATGCAACAAGGTGAGGTCATTGCGAAGAACCTGACTAAATTGGTTCGTAACGAAAGTGACCTTGAAACGTTCACTTTCGAAAACAAAGGAACGGTATGTTCACTTGGTGAAGACAACGCGATTGGTGTTGTATTCGGCAAGAAAGTTACAGGTAAGACTGCATCATTCCTGAAGAAGATGGTTGATAACAGAGCGTTGTTAATGATTGGCGGAGCTTCCCTTGTTGCTAAAAAAGGTAAATTCAACGTCCTTTAATTTTTTCTATACATAAATAAAGGCCATTTGGGGAATTTCCCTGAATGGCTTTTTCATTGACATCCCAACAATGGGTGAGCGTGCCATCAATCGGAGTATGCACGGTTCTTATGTGGAATATAATGGGGTTTGGATGACGAAGCTTAATCGTATGGTCTTCTGCTGTTTGAAGTTTACTATGAATATAGGGGGGAGTGGTTCTTGGTGGAACGATGCAAAAATGTTTGGCTTGCAGTGTCCGGCCTTGTGATATCTGATAAGGGTGAATGGCTGGTCGTGAATAAAAGGTATGGCGGATTGAAAGGGCAATGGTCGCTTCCGGCAGGTTTTGTCAAAAGTGATGAAACCGTCGATGAAGCTGTCGTAAGGGAAGTGTTGGAGGAGACGGGTATTCATACAGAAATTGAAGGCATTGTAGGAGTGAGAAGCGGAGTCATTAAAGGGAATATTAGTGATAATATGTTGATATTTTTACTTAAACCGGTCAGTTTTGAAGTAACCGCTCAGTTGGATGAACTATATGAAGCTAAATTTTATGACCCTGATTTACTCATGCAGGAAGGGAAGCAATCATTACTATTGGAACAGCTTTTAGCTTTTAAAAAGGAGAGAATGCAGACGATGCTTGACGGATTGAACCCGGGAGATCAATTTGGGTATACATCATATAAATTATTCATGTGATTTGGGTAATTATCTTTTCTTCGGAATTATTTGGTATAAGTCGTTGACGCAGCAATTATTTTTTCAGTAAACTAAAGGTGTCGGTTTTTAAGGAGGGTCAAGAATAACATGCCATTGCCTGTTTTAATTATCTCAATACTCTTATTTTTCATATTGTTTTTCGGAATTGGCTTTTTGCTGAATATGCTCTTTCGTTCTTCGTGGATCATGGTCATCTTATTTCCAATTGTCTTCATCATCATTGTCAATGAAACAAAGCTAATAGAATATTTTAGAAATCCGGGAATTTCTTTTTCAAATCTTGGAACGAACCTCACTTCCTTGCATACGGCAGACATCATCATTTTATCAAGTGGGCTGCTTGGCGCGGTTTTAGCTGGTGTGGTCATCAGGATTCTAAGGAATAAAGGATATCAAATGTTTTAATAATGAGAAGGGCCGTCATTTATGGACGGGCCTTTTTTTGTAAGAAAAATTAGATCTTTTCATGCTTTATGAATACTTTCACTCTGGAAGGGGAACAAATATCCTTGTGAGAGGAGTGGAACTAATACATATGAAGATTGTCAAGGCGTTATTTTTGAGGGTTGCTATTATCATATTATTTATCTTGGCCATCGACTCGACCTTAAATCATGTTTTTGGGGCCGTGCCTGTGGATCATCCTTTTGAAGAGGTGATGAGAAAGCATCGAATGCTTGGTCTCGAATATAAAGCCATCCATAGTGGAGGTCAAGTGGCGACGCTAATGGCATCCGCATCCACAAGCGATGGTCCCGTGTCGATAGCGGAGGCAATCGAGCTCTCGAAATATCCGAAGCATGAAGTCTTGGCTACAGGATATACAGCAGGGTATGAATCTACCGGAAAGTACCCGGAAAGCCCATCCTATGGTATCACTTATTCAGGGGTGAAGGTGAAACGGGATCTGTTTTCCACCATTGCCGCCGATCTTACCGTATTCCCTCTTGGAACCATCCTTTGGATTCCGGGCTATGGATATGGGGTTGTAGCGGACAAGGGTGGTGCAATCAAAGGAAACCACCTGGATCTATACTATGAAACGGTACAAGATGTATATGAGAATTGGGGGAAGAAAACCCTTGAAGTATATGTTGTCCAAAAAGGGAACGGCGAGTTATCCGAAGAACAGTTAAGCAAGTTGAATGAAACCAAGATCAGGCAGGTATTCAAGCCTAAAATCGCTCAGAAAACATTGAACGATAATGTAGCTTCCTTTGCTTTTTAATGATGGACAAAGGTGAAAGCGAAAGGCTGCCTCAATTGAGGCAGCCTTTTTGATTGTCTGTTTTCCGTTCGGGACGCCTTAGTCCATGCTTTTGTAGGCTTCAGGATGCAGAGTCTTTGCCAATTTGGAAAGCCCATCCAGTAATCGCGGGGAGGGGCGGCAGAATAAAGGCTCTTCCATTATGTGAATATTGTTATTCCGGACTGCCTTCATATCAGTCCACCCTTTCCGTTTCTTGACCAGCTCCGGGTTTACTTTTCGTAAAGGGACACCGACCCAAGCTAAGCAAATATGGTCGGGATCCTTTTTTTGGACCTCTTCGGAAGTGACTTGAATGCTTGCCATGTCGACATCTTCGAAAAGGTTATATCCTCCCGCAAGCGTGCTGATCTCGGATAACCAATTAACTCCCCCGGGGCTGAATAAGGGATTAGGCCACCATTCCCAATACAGCGACGGCTTTGTTTCGATTTTGTCTGCGACGTTTTTGTATTGAAGGATGGCATCACGGAATTTGGCAGCCTGTTCCTCTGCTTTTTCCTTAAGATTCATGGCATCGCCCAAGGTCAGTAAATCTTTTGCGATATCTTCAAGTGATTGCGGGTTGAAGATGATATGAGGGATGTTTCGTTCTTTTAGCCCCTCAATATTTTTTTCCATGCCCGGTACACTTAGTGAAGCCAACACCAAATCGGGTTTTAGTGATTCTACATGATCGATATCAATGGATAAATCGGGACCCACCTTAGGAAGGTGCTGTAAGGTTTCAGGCCAATCAGAGTAGTCATCGATGGCGATCAGCTGATCTTCAATCCCTAGATATGTGCAGAGTTCCGTATTGCTGGGGCAAAGAGAGATTATTTTCAAATTGAACACCTACCCTTGAAAGATGAAAAAGTGAAGTGCCAGCGCAATGAATACTCCGGTCAAGGCTCCGAAAAATACCTCGATTGGCTTATGTCCCAACAGTTCCTTTAATTGTTGCTGTTTCTGTTTATCTGCTTTTTTCTGCCAGTTCTTTGCTTGCTCGACAAATGTATTGAAGTCCGTAACGAGCTGGTTCAAGACGGCCGCCTGTTCTCCTGCCTGCCGTCTCACACCTGTCGCATCGAACATCGTGATGACTGCAAAAATCGCGGCAACGGCAAATACAGGGGATTTCATACCGGTTTCGATCCCTACCGCTACGGTTAGGGCTGACACGGCCGCTGAGTGGGAGCTTGGCATACCGCCTGTTGAGTTAATGAGTGACCAGTTCACTTTACGAAATGCTATGAAGTGGATGGGCACTTTAATGAATTGAGCAAAGAAAATGGCAATCAATGCTGCGATTAAAGGGAAGTTGAGTAATAATTCCAAGAGTATCAGCCTTCTTTCTAGTTATAAGTAAAGATGAAAACCATATATGGGTAATTACATCCTGCTCGGAATAAGGCCCTTATTATTAGTTCCATTCAGTCCTGTCGATTCCCTGCTGGTATAAGTATAAATATGATCTTTCTTATACTATTACTCTAAAGTCACTCATTCTAAACAATATCACTTGTTATTATTATATTTGCGGGCCTTATTCGAAAATTTTTGAAGATTTCGTTATAATGAATGTAATCGAATGGAGGAGGTAGCAGAATGTTCACAGTAAAAGATTCCTTGAATATAGATTTGATTGACGAATGCCTGATTCTAGGCGTATTTGACAGACCCGTAAAATTCTCAGGCATAGGAAAAGAAGCAGATGAACGATTGGACGGCCAGCTAACAGAGTTAGTGAAGGAGGGGGAAATCTCTTCCAGGAAAAAATCAGTGGTCAAAATACATACATTAGGTAAATTAGGCATAAAGAGATTGATTTTTGTAGGGTTGGGCAAGGAAAAGGAGCTATCCTTTGAAACGCTCCGCGAAGCGTTGGGAAAAGCTCGTAAGACGATAAAAGAATCCAAGATTACGACACTTTCAATCGCTTTGGATACATTCACGACTGAAAATCTGGATGCGTTGGATGCAGCGCATGCTTGTTCCGAGGCTTTCGAACTTGCTTCCTATAAATTTGACGGATACAAGCAAAAATCGAACCAGGTCGAAAAAAGCCTTGAATCGATTACGGTATACAGCGAATATGATCAAGAAGAGGTCGGTGCCGCGCTTCATGTAGGGAGAATTTTCGGAAGGGCGACGAATTCAGCGAGAACATTGGTCAACACGCCAGGCAATTTGTTGACTTCCACGGATTTGGCGGATTATTCATCTGCCTTGGGTGAACGTTATGGTTTTGAAGTGGAGATCCTCGAGAAGGAGGATATGCTTAAGTTGGGAATGGGTGCACTCCTTGCTGTCAATCAAGGTTCGGTCGAGCCTCCGAAAATGATCGTCCTGAAGTATCAAGGTAAGGATGAATGGAAGGATGTTATCGGGTTGGTAGGTAAAGGCATCACATTCGATACGGGTGGATACTCATTGAAAACGAAGGCCGGAATCGTTGGAATGAAGACGGATATGGGCGGTGCGGCAGCTGTTTTAGGTGCAATGGAAATAATCGGCGAATTAGGACCGGACCAAAATGTCGTGGCTGTCATTCCTTCCACTGATAATATGATCAGCGGTGATGCATTCAAGCCGGATGATGTGATCACTGCCATGAGCGGCAAGACGATAGAGGTATTGAATACGGATGCGGAAGGCCGGCTGGTTTTGGCGGATGCCATGACATACGCTAAACATCATGGTGCAGACTATCTTATTGACGTTGCCACTTTAACGGGTGGTGTCATAACCGCACTGGGCATGGATATGACGGGAGCAATGACAAATGACACGGAATTCTATGAACAAGTGGTCAAAGCCTCAGAGGAGGCCGGGGAGCCCATTTGGAGATTGCCGATTACAGAAAAGGATAAAGAGCGGGTACGCAACAGTAAAATAGCGGATTTGAATAATTCACCTGGAGGGGCAGGACATGCGATCATGGGCGGGGCCTTCATCGGCGAATTTGCCGAAGACACTCCGTGGGTCCATCTGGATATTGCCGGAACATCCACCACCTCGAACAGCTCTGAATTGTGCACGGCGGGGGCTACCGGTGTCATGGCACGAACGCTTGCATTATTGGTTGAAACCTTTGAAACGAAAACAAGATGAACCCAAATATCCGAAGCCGAAAATAGGCTTCGGTTTTTTTACCAGAAAGGTGTTGGAAGTTATACATCCCTCCATTTCAAGCTGACGATGATATGGCAATTTTCTTCCCCTGCTTTAGGATAGAAATCAAAACGGATCCCATCGGGGTTATACGTGATATCAGGTTCGTTCTTAATTCCTATCTTTCGGATCATATCGATCACGACATTTTTTTGTGATGCTTGGGCAGCAGTCATCAACCGGTTCGAGAAGGGTTTGGATGTGGCTAAAGTATCCATGACTTTTTTTACATCAACCATTAGGGATTGCGAGGTCTTTGCCGATTTAACTAGCAGATCCGGATTGGTTGCCGAGTAGGGACGCAGTAATCCTTCCCGTTCCCGATTCATATTCATTGCTCTGGCGTGAGGCGGAAACAGGATAGGGTCGTATAAAAAATAAGGGAAATCCTCCAAAAGGTTTTCTTCCTTTCCTTAAGTCTGTCTATAGACACGTTTTCGTTATACGTTAAAATATGTATAAAGGCCAGCCGATATGATAGCGGTTTGGGATTGACCTTTCTTCTGCAAATTAACTTCTTGAAAATTATGATCAAAGACACACTATTATTTGTAAACTGCTTCATTGACAGGTATAGTGTATAGTAATATACTTACTTACCTAAAGTAAGGAGAAGGCACACTATAAATTAAAAATAGGTGATGTTAACATGAAAATAACCGAGGAAACAAAAAACCTTTTAATAGATAAAATGAATATCATAAAAACACCGGGAAAAGCTGATATATGCCTTGTAGGGCCTGTGAACCTGCCTGTTGAGCAAGGAGATTTCTCAACGGTTTTCCAATGGTATACGTGGCTACAGCTTGATGGCGCGGATAATGGCAAGGAAGCGGTGCTTGATTCGCTCTCGGAAGCCAACCTCGCTTTCGGACAGCAATCCTCCGTATTGGTATATGGTGACTTTAAAAAGTCGGAGGATGCACTTGTCCGGATGCATAGCATCTGTCACACAGGTGATATCTTCGGCAGTAAACGCTGTGATTGCGGCTACCAGCTCCACCAATCTATGAAGATGATAGCCGAGCATGGGTGCGGGGCCATTTTTTACCTTGCGGACCATGAAGGAAGAGGGATCGGCCTGTTTTCAAAATCTCTTGCCTATTTGCTTCAGCAGGAAGGTTATGACACGGTCGAGGCGAATGAGGCTTTAGGATTCGAAGATGATACGCGATCTTACGAGGGAGCCATCCGCGTGTTGAGGGAACTCCGCAAGGATCCTGTGACTTTAATCACGAACAACCCCAAAAAGCTGGATGCCCTCATGAAGCATGGACTTGCGGCAAAGGACCATATTCCGCTTTGGGGCGGTTTGACGGAAGATAATAGTTTCTATCTCGATACAAAAGTTAAGAAGTCTGGACATATTCCTCAAAAGAAGCCAACTTTGATTGTATAAGGAGAGCTATAGTATGAATGATGATCAATATTACATGAAGCTGGCACTGGATTTGGCAGCCAGTGCTAAAGGAAAGACGAATCCGAATCCGGTGGTCGGTGCAGTCATAGTCAAAGACGGTGTGATAGCCGGGACAGGGATTCACCGTAAAGCGGGTGAACCGCATGCGGAAGTACATGCTTTCAAAATGGCGGGTGAGTATGCAGAAGGTGCAACGCTATATGTGACTCTTGAGCCTTGTTCCCATTATGGAAAGACACCTCCTTGTGCAAATTTGGTGAAAGAATCAGGTGTCCGGCGGGTTGTCGTGGCTACTCAAGATCCGAATCCGGAAGTAGCCGGCAGGGGGATATCGATCATAAAGGATGCGGGCATTGAAGTGGAAGTTGGCGTCCTGGAAAAGGAAGCTCAAAGGCTGAATGAGCGTTTCATTCACAATATGCTGACGAATCGTCCATTTGTCATATCGAAGTATGCGATGACGCTCGATGGAAAACTTGCAACCCACACAGGTCATTCAAAATGGATAACAGGAGAAGAATCACGTCACTCCGTTCATTTGCTGCGTGATGAGGTGGATGCCATTCTAGTTGGTATCGGGACTGTGTTGGCCGATGATCCATCACTGACGACCAGACTTCCGGAGGGTGGAGGGGAAAATCCGATCCGAGTCATATTAGACAGTGAATTACGGGTTCCCTTGGATGCCAATGTTGTACAAGCATCAGATGCGAAAACCTTGATCGTGACGCAGGAAAATGCACCTGCGGATAAAATGGACCTTCTACGTGAAAGAGGGATCGAATTCATTTTCGTCCCCAAAAACGAGACGGGACTAAATCTAAGGGCTTTGATGGAAGAGCTGTATAAAAAGGGGATTACGGATGTCTTGCTGGAAGGCGGAAGCGAAGTGAATGCCTCATTCCTTAGGGAAGGGCTCATCGATAAATTCTTGATTTATATAGCCCCTAAGCTATTGGGCGGAAGAAACTCACTAACACCGTTTACTGGAATGAATGTGGATACGATGGATGAAGCGATGGATGTTTCCTTCTCTGGCGTGGAAACGTTTGGTGAGGACATACGCATCACGGCTTATCCTAAATAAAAAATAGACAACAGGTGAAGAAGCATGTTGGTTAAATCAGATGTGTGCATAGTCGGATCAGGTCCTGGTGGAGCGCTGCTGGCTTACCTATTGGCCAAGCAGGATATTTCAGTCGTTTTGCTTGAGAGGCATTCTGAGGTTTCGAGGGAGTTCAGGGGCGAGTTCTTGAACGATGAAGGAGAGGGCATTCTTAAAAAGCACGGTTTATTCGAGAGTGTGGAAAGACTTGGCTTGCTAAGGATGGAACAAATTGAATATTGGCATGACGGCGAAATATTCAAAAGGATTTTCCCTGAATGGCCGGTCGATCATGTTGGGATACATGTCCCTCAAAATCATCTGCTTAGAGCTATATTGAATCAAGCCATAAAGCTGGACTCTTTTAAATTGATGATGAATACGAAGGTTACTGACTTGATACAGGATGAAATGGGCCGTTTTACGGGAGTCAAGGCTCGAAATGGCGGAAATGACCTGGAAGTGCAGAGTTCATTAATAATCGGAGCGGACGGCAGATTTTCCATCGTTAGAAAAAAAGCGGAGATACCAGTAGTGATTAAAAATCATGGCTATGATTTACTGTGGGCAAAAATTCCTGCTCCGGAGGGGTGGAAGCCTTCGATCAAGATGGCATTGGTCAATGGCTCCCAGGTTGCCCTCTTTACCCAGGCTGGAGGTTTCATCCAAATTGGCTGGAATATAGAACATGGTTCATATCCCCATTTGCGAAAACAGCATTTTGAACCGTTCATAGAAGATTTGCTTTTTGCCTTCCCTGAATTAAAAAAGGTTGTGTATGAAAATATCCGCTCTTGGCAGGACTTCATTTTATTGGATGTTTACAGCAGCTATTGTGAAACGTGGACAAAGGATGGCGTTGCTCTATTAGGTGATGCAGCCCATACGATGACACCTACAGGTGCGTTCGGACTCAATTGTGCCATGAAGGATGCTGATATATTGGCCGAGCTTATTTCTGGCTGCATCCTGCAGGGGGATACTGGCTTCCTTGGACTTAAAATGGCTGAGCCAAAAAGAAAAGCCGAGATTGAAAGATTACAGGCCATTCAGGTGGACAAGGAAATGTCCTTCGCATCACAGTTTGCCGCAGCTTATGTTTGAATAGGAGTGAAGGATATGAAATTCGGTTTTGATATTGACGATACCCTTATTAACTTGAGGGAGTTCGCGTTCCATCTTTATAATGAAAAGCTTAAGACGAATATAGAGTTAACGAAATTCAGAGCTTTAAAGACGTTGGAGATCCATGAAGCTTTCGGGCTTGATAAAGAGGCTGGGGGCAAAATGTGGAACAGCCTTGCCGATGAAGTGTATTATTCATCCTGTCCAGCCTTTGAGGGCGCAGTGGAAACGCTGCAGGAGCTTGAGCGTGATGGCCATGAAATCTATTACATTACCGCCAGAAAAGCGGAGCATGGTGAACGGACGAAAAAATGGCTGATTGAAAACGGCTTTCCGGTTAAGGATGACCATTTTTACTGTGGGATGAAGGATCATGAAAAAATTGATACGATCCGCAAATTGGAATTGGATTATTATTTTGATGATAAACCGGCGGTGCTGGAAACGTTATTGGATATTCCAACGAAAGTGTATGCAATGGATAACTCCTATAACAGGGAATTGGATATTCCGAGACTGACAAGCTGGTTTGAATTAAAAGAAATCCTCTCCAAATAATACATTTACATTATTGACGGATGACTTGATAGACTTGGGTCATCCTTTTTATGTATACTATTATGAATAGTGATTCACTTTTTGGTAAAAAAAACATGAGAGTCGGGGGTAATGGGATGGAGAGAAATATTGAAAAGTCATTGATAGGCACGCTTGGGATTGAAATGAAAGAAGTCGGCGAGGGGAAAGTCATTGCGACGATGCCTGTGGATGAACGGACTAGGCAGCCGTATGGTTTATTGCATGGGGGAGCGTCCGTTGCCCTTGCGGAATCCGTTGCAAGCTTTGGAGGAATGATGCTGGTAGATAGTACAAAACAAGCTGTCGTCGGCCTTGAAATCAATGCAAATCATGTTAGGGGCGTCCGTTCCGGTGTTGTTACCGCAGAAGGGAACATCATCCATCGCGGGAAGACGACGATGGTGTGGGACGTGAAAATCCGTGATGAAGAGGATCATCTTATCTGCATTTCACGCTGTACATTGGCGGTTATCGACTTACCAAAGCCAAAGTGAATCAAAAGAACGATTTCAATAAAGGGACGCAATGATTCTACAGTGTCCGGTTTAAGTATAAGATGGCAGTAGACTATTGTATGAAATGAGGTTTTTTTTATGCTGGTGGGTCATATACAAGAAATCACCCGTCATCCTGTAAAATCATTCACTGGTGAACAGGTACAGAAAACGAAGGTGATGGACTATGGACTATATGGAGATCGCAGTCATGCCTTTAAAGATAAAAATGGGAAGTTCCTGACGATAACCCAAGTCCCGGAAATGGTCCGTTATCAAGCTGTTTTTTCTGGTGAGGAAACCCTTGGTCAATATCCGGAAATCAAAGTGAAGACTCCTTCAGGAAACGTGCTGACATGGGGAGAGGGAGCCTTTCAGGAGGAAATGGACCGATTGTTGAAACAGGAGGCAGCACCCGTTGTTTATCACCCTGCACATATTCCGTTAGGAGCGATTGAAGAAGAAAACATCCTGCTTGTCAGTGATGCCTCGATTGGCGAATTGACAAAACTTTGGGGAAAAGAACTGGATGGCAGGAGATTCAGGCAAAATTTAGTGCTATCTCTAGTGAACAAAACGCCCTTTGTAGAAGAGAAATGGTTCGGAAAAAGGATTCTAATCGGAAATGAAGTGGAATTGGAGATCAAAAGGCATTGTGAACGCTGTATGATCATAACTGTCGATCCAAGCGATTCCCAGAGAGATCCATCACTTTTGAAAACTGTGGTCAAGGAAAGGAAAAATCATTTTGGCGTATATGCCTCGGTCATGCAAACAGGTGAAATCAGAGTGGGCGATGAGGTATTTTTAAAGGATTGAGGCAGAAAAGAGCTGCTCCTGTAATCAGGGCAGCTCTTTTGCAATGGTAGGAATCACCGGGTTTTCTTTAAATCATCCTGTACACTCCGATCCCACATTTTTACGCCAGTATGATAAGCCGAGCGCATGATTAAATGTCCGGCAACAGGGCTGGTCATGAAGATAAAGATGATTGCGAGCACGACCCTGAAATCGAAATGGCTATGTTTATAATAAAAATATAACAAGGTGCCGATCAGGATGAACATGATTCCAAGTGTCGAACTTTTTGAGGCAGCGTGATTTCTTGTATAGACGTCGGGCAGCCGGATGATGCCGAAAGCCGAGACTAAAAAGAGAAAGACTCCCATTAATAGGAATAGGGCCGATAGGATTTCAGCGATTGCGGTCATCTTCGATTATCTCCCCTTTCTCAAGGAATTTGGCGAAAGCGACCGTTCCAATGAAAGATAGGATACCGAGCAGAAGAATGGCTTCCAGATATGCGCTTGTATCCATGACAATGGAGGCAAGTGCAACGATTGCGATAAGATTGATTCCCATTGCATCGAGTGCTATGACCCGATCCGGTACGGAAGGCCCTTTGATTAAACGGTATAAGAATCCAATCATGGAAAGCGAAACACCTAGCAGCGCGATTTTAAGCATTAGATCGAACATTATTTGCTCACCTCCATAATCGCTTTTTCAAATGTATTTTTAATGCTGTCCACGGCCTCGGCTTTGTCGGCAATATCCATCGCGTGGATATAAAGAATCCGATTATCTTCCGATACTTCAACGACAAGTGTTCCTGGTGTCAGGGTAATTAGATTCGATAGTATCGTAATTTCCCAATCCTTGGTCAGCACGGTTTCAAATGCGAATATGCCGGGTCTCATATCCAGGTTCGGTTTAAGCACGGCCTTAAGGACGCTAATGTTGGAAAGTATGAGTTCCCTTGCGAATATGAGCAGCAATATAAAGACGGCATTCACCCTTTTCAAGTAAAAACGATCATTGAAAAAATGACGGAAGACGAACATGATGCCGAGCCCCAATATATATCCGATGATAAAAGTGCTCCCGTTAAACTCATTTTTCAAAAACATCCAGATAACCGCAAGGAACACATTCAGTAAAATTTGGAATGACATCAGGCACTACTCCTTTAAAACCGCTTTGTTATAGATTTCGGGATTCATTAATGAATCTACAGCTTGCGTTATGAATGGGTATATTGATTCTGTTCCTACTCCGAATAAAACGGAAATGATGACAAGGAGTACGGCAGGAACCAGCATTTTATTTACCGTTTTATTAGTTAAGGCATAATCAGCTTTTGGAGTTCCCCAAAAGCCATTCATGAATATTTTCATGACGGAATATAGGACCATCAAGCTCGAAAGCAAGACAACGGCCATTCCTAAGTAGGCCCCATTTTCTGCTGCTCCCTGAAGAATCAGGAGCTTGCCGGCAAAACCGCTGAACGGCGGAATTCCCGCCAATGATATGGCAGCTATGAAGAAGGTCCATGCGACGGCCGGGTATTGCTTGATCAGGCCGCCCATGTTCCGTAGATCATCCGATCCGCTGATTTTGATCATGATGCCAACCAGAAGGAAGAGTGCAGCCTTGATTAGCATGTCATGAATGATATATAGAATGGATCCCGATAAAGCCTGTTCATTCATTACGGAGATGCCGAATAGGATAACCCCGACTGCGATGATGATATTGTAAATGATGATTTTTTTTACATCCCAATAGGCTACCGCACCAATGACACCGATGATGATGGTCAAGATAGCAAGTATCGCAAGGAAAGTATGGGTGAAATCCTGGTCATGATAAAACATGAGTGTATAGGTCCTGAAGATGGAATAGATCCCGACCTTTGTCAGCAATGCCCCGAATAGGGCCATCACTGGAATGGGCGGAGCATAATAGGAACCTGGAAGCCATTGGAAGAGCGGAAAAATGGCTCCCTTCAAACCGAATACGATCAGAAACCCAATCGCTATCACCGAGATGATACCAGGCTGGTTGACTTCCGCTATCCTCTGGCTGATGTCAGCCATGTTCAATGTGCCTAGAACTGAATAAAGATACGCCACCATAATGACGAAAAAGGAAGAGGATAGTACATTGACGATGATATACTTCAATGATTCCCTCAGCTGGATTTTCGTACCTCCCAGTACCAGCAGCACGTAGGAAGCCATCAGCATGACTTCGAAAAATACGAATAGATTGAAAAGATCCCCCGTTAGGAAGGCACCGTTCACTCCAATCAGTAAAAATTGAAATACAGGATAATAATAATGTCTTTCACGTTCTTCCCCTATGGAGTAAAACGAGTAAAGCAGTATTGCAAATCCAATGACATTCGTGGTCAGTACGAGCAGCGAAGAAAGCATATCTGCGACGATCACGATCCCGAATGGCGCATCCCAGCTGCCGACACCTAAAGTCAGGATCCCTTGAGTATGGACCGTAAATACTAGATATAGGGAAATCACAATCCCGATAAGAGAGGAAGTAAGGGATATCCCTCTTTGCAGCTTGATTTTTTTGGCAAAGAAAATGAGAAGGATGCCTGTGAAAAGCGGCCATAAAACAGGCAGGAAAGTAAGATTATTCATTCGCTTCCGTACCTCTCATTTCTTCCATGTCATCCGTACCGAGTTCCTGGTAGGTCCGATAAGCAAGTACCAGCAGAAATGATGTGACTCCGAAACTGATGACGATCGCCGTCAAGATAAGCGCTTGCGGAAGCGGGTCGACATAGGATGCAGCTTCATCACTTAGCAATGGAACGGAACCGCCTTTCAAACCGCCCATCGTCAAAATCAAAAGGTGGGCGCCGTGACTTAGAAGCCCTGTACCGATTATGATTCTTAATATGCTTTTGGAAAGCATTAAATAGGTCGCACACATAAATAGTATTCCAATGACAATGGCCATTAAAAGTTCCATTATTCACTCTCCCCTATCGTTTGAATAATGGTCATCGTTACACCAACAACCACAAGATAAACACCCAGATCAAAAAGTACCGCGGTATGAAGCGAGATATGCCCAAGAAGCGGTAAATCAACATAATGATAAACATGTGTCATGAGGGGCACCCCGAACACCAGCCCGCCGGCCACGGTCAGGCTTGATATGAACAAGCCTGACCCGATCATTAATTTATAGTCAATCGGCAAGATGCCGGTGACGGTTTTAATGTCGAAAGCGAGCAACAGCAGGACTATGGCGGCTGAAGTCATTAAACCGCCGACAAACCCGCCACCTGGCGAATAATGCCCGCCTAAAAAGATGGCCACCGCAAACAGCAAGATAACAAAGGCGGCGACTTTCGTAACCGTTTGGAGAATCAGGTCATTTTGCTTCATGATTTATCTTTCCCCCCTGTCAAACGCAATTTGATCATCGCGAATATTCCGAGCGCAGCGATGGAAAGGACACTGATTTCAAACATCGTATCAAGTCCGCGGAAGTCAACGAGAATGACATTTACGACGTTTTTCCCGCCTGCTTCCTTATAAGCATTTTCAAGATAGTAACTGGAGATGGAATCAAATAGTTTATTGCTATGTGCCGATAAGGCAATCAATGTCACGATGACTCCTACACCAATGGATATCAGGGCATTATTCAACTTGAATGTCATCCGTTCTTCCTTTCTGCTTGCCATTAACGGAAGGTGGAAGAAACAGAGCAAAAACAGCGATACCGAAATCGTTTCGATGACTAGTTGAGTCAAGGCTAAATCCGGTGCCCGCAGCAAAACGAAAAATAGGGAAATCGTATAACCGACGGCTCCTAAGATGATAATGGAAGTTAAACGGGATTTTGCAAACAGAATGGCGATCGAGCCAATCACGATGATCGCAGCTAATACCAATTCATATATGCCGATCGGGGCAAAATTCCCTGTATCCAATTTAAATGCATCCTTCCGATAGAGCGAAAAGCCCAAGGAAAGAATGAAGAAAAGGAAGATTGAAAGCAGATAAGTCCGAATCGAACCTGTCATTAACACTTTCATGACGATGGAAGCTGAGCGTTCGAGCCCTCTAACCCCGTTATCATACAACGCATTCAGGGATATACGTTCAGGAATCCACTGGGTGATCTTTTGCCACTTCGGAAGCGTTTTGTATAAAAGGATTCCAAATGCTATGATGCCGATGGTCATCCATACTTCAGGTTGGAATCCATGCCAGAAGGCGATATGGACTTGGAAGTCCGGTCCCGCCAAGCTTGGCTGTATGCCGGCTACCGCAGGTTTAATGATTGATGAAGATAGCAAGTTTGGAAAAATACCGAAAACGATGACCAACGAAGCAAGGATGATCGGGGATATCAGCATCCCGATCGGCGCCTCGTGGGGCTTCTTGTCCAATAGTTGTAACTGAAGTTTGCCTGTAAAGGGTTTGAGCACGACGATCATGCTATAAATAAAAGTGAATACACTAGCTACCCATGCCACCACAGGGAACAGGACCCCCCATGTCTCCATATTGAAGATATTCAATTCCAATACATTCACCATGCTGGCCAAGAACATTTCCTTGCTTAAAAAACCATTGAAGGGCGGAAGTCCAGCCATTGAAAAAGCACCTATGACAGCGACGGTGAAAGTGATCGGCATCAACTGCATCAATCCGCCTAGCTTTCTGATATCACGTGTACCGGTTTCATGATCAATGATGCCTGCAACCATGAAAAGGCTGCCTTTGAAGGTCGCATGATTAATCAAGTGGAATACTGCTGCAACAGTAGCTGCCAAGTATATATTTTCCCCTAAAGATTCATAGTGAAGGGCCGCCGCACCAAGTCCCAAAAGCGACATGATCAATCCGAGCTGACTGATGGTGGAAAAAGCGAGAATCCCCTTTAAATCAGTCTGCTTGATAGCAGAGAATGAACCCCAGAACAGGGTGATCAATCCGGCGATCGAAACGAGCCAGAACCATAATCCTGATTCTGCAAAAACAGGGCTTAATCGGGCAACCAAATAAATTCCGGCCTTGACCATTGTGGCGGAATGAAGGTAAGCACTGACCGGTGTCGGGGCTTCCATAGCGTCAGGAAGCCAGATATGGAAAGGAAACTGTGCGGATTTAGTGAACGCGCCAAGCAGCACAAGCAAAAGTGCAGGAACGAAGAGCGAGTGGTCCATAAGTTCCCCGCTTTGGGCAATCAATTCACGTATGCTGAATGTGTTCCCCATAACGGAAAGGAGAATGATGCCACCAAGCATGCTTAGGCCTCCAAGCACAGTGATCAGCAGGGATTTCTGCGCTCCATAACGTGAACGCTCCCTTTCATTCCAATATCCTATCAATAGAAAAGATGATAAACTCGTGAATTCCCAAAACGAATAAAGGACAATTAGGTTATCGGATAGGACGACACCAAGCATTGCTCCCATGAAAAGTAAAAGGAAGACGTAAAATTGGTTCAGCTTTTCTTTCTCTTTCGATAAATAGAAAATTGAATACAGAACGACGAGTGAACCTATACCTGTAATGAGCAAGGCGAACAAAAGCCCTAGTCCATCTACATAGAAATCAACATGAATTCCGAGAGAAGGAATCCATGTTGCCCTTTCCATAATGATATCCCCTTGTTTGGTCAAGGAAATGAACCTTGAAAAATAGGTGAAAAGGAGAATCGGTAAAATCAAAACAAACCATCCTGTATGTATTTGTCGAAATAGTTTGTACAATATCGGTACAATAAGTGCTAATAGAAACGGTGATAATACCGCCCAATGAAGTAAAGACATAAACTCCCCCCTTTTTTAAAACGAAGTCAGTCGTCTTATTATGCTTTTTTCGCGCAATCCTAGACGTTAGGAAATCTTCGTTGAATATGTATTTTATTATCGAATGCTTGTCTCGCTTAAAAGTATAACGCAATTTATGTGGGTTTGCATGGCATTAAAAACGGTGAAGGCCAACTTGAATGATGTTTTATATATAGGTAGAAAAGGAGGGGAAACCGTCCTGAAAAATTTATTGAAAAAAGTTTTTCCAGGGTGAATTAGTAGAGTATTCATTGTGAAATGATGGATTATCTTGCATAATATAGGATAAAAGACGCGTGGATGGAGAAATCATGAAAAACACATATTTACTTAGCTATTTACCAATCATTTCAATTCTACTATTCAGCCTCTCCTTTTCTATTTATGGGGAAATGCAAATGCTCTCTTTATTTGGGAATTTGGGAATCTACCAAGGGATGCTGGAGTTTTTTTCTGAAACCGGCATTAAGCTGGCGCTGCTGATCGTATTGCTCTTATTATTCTTTATGGTTTTTGCCGCATTGAAGCTGATCTCCGATACGGTATTGGAGCTGTCTTTATTATTCTTTTCCATGGATTCCGAAGGTAAAGCCCTGAACAGTGTAAGAAAGGGGTCTGTCATATATGTGATTGGCGGTGCCTGTTCATTGTTCAGTGTTCAATTCATCATCGGGCTTGGGTCCATCTTTATCGCAACGAATGTCGTTGCTTTAATTTATTTTGTCAATAAGTTAAGCCCGAGCCTGAACTTGTCGAGGTTAGTGGGATTGGTTTTCTTTCCAATCTTCGTTTGGACGGCACTGATTTCAATAGTCACTTATGCAGGATTGAAGCTTTATAACAGCGTCATTGCAAGCCTTCCCATATAGCCATAAAAAAGAAGGTGCCATTGCGGCACCTTCTTTTTTCACTCGGCAGTCTGGCTGATATCTTTCCAAATCAATACATGGGGTGTATGTGAATAAATGGATTGTAGATTGGATGGCTTGTCCCTTCCAATCCAAACCCCCGTTGTATAGTTTGCTGTCAGGCCGACAAACCACAAGTCTTTCACATCATTGGTCGTACCGGTTTTACCGCCGACATATTCTGTAGGAAAGTAGGCTTTGCGGGCTGTCCCGGAAATGATCGTTTCATGGAGCAGCTGCCGCATCTTGGCTACGGTGCTTTGGCTCCAAATCTCCTTGGGGCGGTCTTTCCATTTATAAAGGACTTTACCTTCTTGATCGGTGACTTTAATAATGGCGCGGGCTGGCTGATAGTTTCCGTCATTGAAGGAAGTATAGGCATTTGTCAGTTCAAGGGGACTCATGCCATATTCGAATCCGCCTATGGCCGAACTCGTATGGTGGTCTTTGTTGCTCACCTTTTTAAAGTCGAAAGCATCGAGGTACTTGAAACTCGTTTCCACCCCCGTCTTTTCAAAAATTCTAATGGCGGGTGTATTATAGGACTGAGCGAAGGCAGTTCTTAGTGTGACCATCCCGTAGCTGTCACCGCTATAATTCTTTGGACAATAGCTATTGCTGCAATAGCTTGCACCGCTAACTAGCTGATTGATGTCAGCATCCGTTTCCTCCAAATAGGGAGATCGAGAAGCGGCTTAATGGCTGATCCTGGCTGCCTATAGCTTTGGTATGCACGGTTGAAAGAATTTATTTTATAATCTTTTCCCCCAATCAAAGAGACAAGCTCGTGCGTATGATGCTGTATAACCACTAAAGCTCCCTCGATATCATTGACACCGATTTTTGATTGTAAGGCAGTCTTTGACTGTGATTGCAGCTTGGTATCGAGTGCGGTATGGATGGTTACACCGGAATTCAAAAGCTTTTTGACCTTTTTATCCAGCTCAGCTTCCGCTTTCTTACGGATGGCGACTTCAGGGCTTTGCAGAGATTTATCAAGACCCTCGGAGGATGCCACCAGGTTTTTCAATTCCTGATGAACATATGCCACATAATCGGGATATAAGTCGACCGGGGTGGACAAGTCTAATTTAATCGTACTTTTGATAAGCTTCTCGTACTCGGCCTGCTCTAAATCACCTTCGGCCACCATTTGTTTCAGTAATCTTTCCTGGCGCTTTTTCGTCTCATCGAAATGTTTAAGAGGGTTATAGTTTTCCGGATTATTAGGGATTGCGGCCAGGAAGGCAAGTTCCGCCTTGGATAACTCTTCAGTCGCTTTACTGAAATAATATTGGGAAGCAGCTTCGATTCCATAAGCTCCATTACTGAAATATATGGCATTCAAATACAGCTCCATGATTTCCGGTTTTGATTTTTTTCGCTCTATCTGATAGGCGTAAATGAGTTCACTGAGTTTTCGGTTATACGTCCTATCATGTGAAAGATAAACATTCCTGGCCAGTTGCTGGGTAATGGTACTGCCGCCTTGTTCGATTGTTTTATTTTGCGAATTGATAAGAAGCGCCCTGCTTATGCCGGATAGGTCAACGCCTGCATGATCATAAAATTTCTGATCCTCTGTAACGATGAATAGATTTTCCAGGAATAGGGGGATGTCTTCAAGTTTAAGGTAAGTCCGTTTCTCACCAGTGGAAATTTCACTGATGACCTTTCCATTTGCGGCCTTTATGTAACTATCCTGAGCCAGTTCTATCGATTCAATGGGAATTCGCTCGTCGAGTACATGATAGGGAGATTGCGCTAAGGACCACTCCTGATAGGAAAGGAAAATGAAAAGGATCAAGACGGGAATCAAGAGGGAAATCGTGATATAACCAAGATACGTGCGCATAGTTCAACTTCCTAACTAATATATTTTTAGTATGTCCTAGGATTGAAGGAATGAAAAAATGGTACTTTTGATTCATTCATCCATCATAATCCAAATAAGGTAGACAATAAAGAGTTTTGGATAAATTAGGTATGACGGCAATAGCTATCCAGATGGTGTGTTACGAAAAACTTTCTAAATCTTCTGTTATAATAGTCTATGAGAAAAAAACCATTTTTTGTTTATATGTTGATGTCACGAATATGAAGGGGGTCATAAAAATGGAGGAACAACAGCAATATGTATTCATTGATTTTGAATTTACGATGCCGGAAGGAAAAGCCAATCCAGTAGGGTTTTATCCGGAAATCATTGAGGTGGGCTTAGTCACCGTCATTAATGAGACCATTCAGGAGCAATTCTCATCTTTTGTTAACCCAATGAAATTTCCAGTCTTAACGGGAAGATGCAAAAAGTTCTTGAACATTACCCAGGATCAGGTGGACCAGGGGATTTCATTTGAAGAGCTGGTTAATTTATTGAAGAAAATAGATGAGCAGCACCCGACGACGATTGTTACCTGGGGAAATATGGACATGAAGGTACTTCGCCAGAACTGTCAGAAAGCAGGATTGGATTTCCCTTTTTCAGGGAAACAAAGTGATCTTTGCCTGGAGTATAAACGCTTTTTCGGTGATCAAAATCAAACCGGGCTTTGGAAAGCTGTACAGGCCTATGGCAAAGAAGGGACAGGCAAGCATCACCGGGCGCTGGATGATGCGATTACGACATATAATATCTTTAAGTTAGTGGAGAAAGATAAAAGTTATATGAAAAATCATGAACCGACGACAATTGGCGATCGCATTGATTTATCAAAAGTATTGAATCATTTAGCGTTATAAAAGCCAAATCATATACTACTGATTTGGCTTTTATCATGCTTTATTTAAAATAATCCGTCTCTAGATCTTCAAGCAACTGTAAGCTTTTATCATTCCATTCTGTTTGGACTTCGCTTAAAGTGCCTTTCATTTTCTCAACAGCTTCTCTTAAGGATTCCTTATACTCAGGAATCTCCTCATTAAAGTTCCTGACCATATTCTTTGGTACATTGGTTTGCTCCCGATAAGCTAGAGCACGCCGCTGATGGAACATGGACACTTCCGTTTGCTTCGGGTTATGAAGATCTCCCTGCATGGGATGCTTCAAGACAGCCAACACTTTAACAAGATATGCAGCAGGTCTGATATCGGTGACTTCCCCGATGTATTTTCCAGTTTTATATATGGCGGTAACCTTATCGCCGATTTTAAAATCCTGTTCTGACATTTCCCTACCACCTTTCTTTTAACTTCCTTCATGATACATAAGAACGACGATTTTTCACAGCGAATTTGTTCAATTTCGTAAAGATGCTTTTTTTATGAAAATCGTGTAAAGTGTACAAATGAAGATGAAAAATGGTGTTTCATGCCATTTAATTTTAAAAAGAAAGAGGTTATGAACAATGACAAACTTTCCACAATTAACAAGTGAAGTTTTGGAAAATGAAAAAGCGGTCATCATGCAAACGACGATGGGCGATATTAAAATTAAACTATTCCCTGAACTGGCTCCGAAGACAGTGGAGAATTTCTTGACACATGCTGAAAACGGTTATTACGAAGGAATCATCTTTCACCGTGTCATCAAGGATTTCATGCTACAAGGCGGAGATCCGACAGGCACTGGAATGGGTGGAGAAAGTATCTGGGGAACTCCATTTGAGGACGAGTTCTCCATGCAATTATTCAATTTGCGCGGAGCTCTTTCCATGGCAAATGCAGGCCCGGGAACAAACGGCAGCCAATTCTTCGTCGTACAAGCCCAGCATGTAGACAGCAGGATGGGTGAGCAAATGAAGCAAGCCGGTTATCCGGAAGAAATCATCAGTGCTTATATGGAGCAAGGCGGCACACCATGGCTGGATCATAAACACTCTGTCTTTGGACAAGTGGTCGAAGGCATGGACGTTGTTGATACGATTGCTAACGTGGAGACAGTTGCGGGAGACAAGCCTGCAGTGGACGTGGTCATAAAAGGGATCACCATTTTATAAATAAAAGAGAAGCGAGGGGCTCAGTGCCTCTCTTTTTTTTCGGGGTTTAGTGGATTAAGCCCACTAGTGGATTGTTCTGGTAATTGATATAATGGGATAATGCAGTTTAATTCCCTATCAGGAAGGATGTATCGGATGGATTTTCTCAATCATGCTTTACTAGGTTTGTTTCTTTACTTTCCGGAAGACAAGACTGAATATATCTCAGCTGGTATAACTTGCTTCATTTTTTTAGTGGCAGCCGTTTTTACGATGAGGGCAATTATAAGATATTCAAAGAAGGAAGAAATGAAAACGAAGCAATTCGAAGATGAGGTCACCAAAAGGAACCAGCGTTTAAAGGATGATACCATCTCTTGAACCCGGAAGATGCCGTGCATCACTAGGGTGCCCCGTTTTTTGAATATTGATTATCTGAATATGAATGGTATTATGTTTTGTTAGAAGGGCGTAAAGAATTAAATGTTCCCTTATCAGCATAAGCATTTTATACTATAAGCATAGAGAGAAATTTTGGGGGCGTAATTGGTTATGCAAATCGTAGCTAAAAGAATGATTGCGGCAGATACGGTCAAGGATTTTTTCATTCAGCACTGGGAGACGACCCAAGTCGTTTTTTCAAGAGGCTTGTTTCATTATGCGGAACTTGAGGGCTTTGGGGTAATGGACGAGAATGAAAAAATCACGGGGTTGGGAACTTACAAATTATCCGACCATGTATGTCAGATCATCTCTTTGAACAGTGAGCATGAGAATCAAGGTGTTGGCTCATCATTGCTTTATGTGATGGAAAATATCGCTAAGGAAAAAAATTGCCATACTATTAAAGCGATTACAACGAACGATAATTTAAAGGCATTGAAGTTTTTTCAAAAGCGTGGTTATGTCATATCGGAAGTCGTAAAAAATGCCGTGGAAGAATCACGGAAAATCAAGCCGGAGATTCCATTTTACAGTTTTGATGGAATTCCGATCCGAGACGAGATAATACTGGAGAAATACTTATAAAAAGGTGTAATTCACCTGGATATTGATAGGGGGAATAGGGATGTTCAAGAAAATGGCGGCAGATGCCCTTGGTCTTAGTGATATTGGAAGTGTGATTAGTCCTGCTGATTATGACAAGGTAGATGCAGATGACTATATCATGCATGAAGATGGGGAAAAAATTTATTTCCTGATTAAATCAAAAACGGATGAGTACTGTTTCACGAATCAAGCGTTCATACATTTGGACGGCACTAGTGCGATAAGCAAAAAGCGTACACTTACAAGATATAGCTACAGCCAGTATACTATATCAAATGCCACGCTTGAAACCGCAGGGACCGTGGATTTGGATGCGGAAATTAAATTTTCGATCGGTGCAAAGACTTTCTCCATTGATGTTCATAAGAAATTCATAGAAGAATTAAAGGACTTGTTCAAATCACTCGTGAAAATATCGGAAATTTGCCATGAGAATGAGTTTGCCCTTCAATATGCCCAACAAAGCGTAAACCTTGCTTCTTCCACTTTGAACCAGGTTCGCACTGATGGAAGCCAAATGGCTGCAAGCTTCAAGGAAATTAATTTCGCAGCTTTCGAATGGTTGATGGACAGCCGGAAAAAGTACCATGTGAAAGATTTTGGCTTTGTTTTTGAAAAATATATCAATAATTAAAAAAGAAGGCGAACACAGTATGATGTGTTCGCCTTCTTTTTTAATTGTTCAAATCACTCAAGCCAGGGCTATGTTCATTTGGCATATCCGGCATTTCAGGTACCGGGAATCCTTTTGGCGGCTCTGTAACAGCAAGGTTTCCGCCATTTCGGCTCGGTGTTTCCCCTTTGAAAATATCGCCGATTTGAGTTGGATCCAATCTGAAATTGAATTGGGCATTATGGTAGCCTAAATCCACATATTTGCGGCATTCAGGATATTTGTTCAAATCATAATTAGGTACAGGGAAGATTTTCCCCCAGTCGACCCCAAGTGTTTCCAATGCCTTGGCAAATGCATTTTGGTGGGCATTGTCGCGAACCATTAAAAATGCCAGTGTTTCCCGCATTGTTTTATTGGAACTCATTTCATAAATCCTGGACTTTTGCAGGACACCAGTAGATTCAAGCATGACATTGTTCAAAAGGTTGGCCACAAGATTACCGTGATCATAAACCCATGATCCATTCCATGGATTGCCGCCAGCATCGACAGGTAGGGAGGCTTTTGCTCCGATGATGAAATGGTGAGGGTTTGCGCCGCCTTTGATGACTTCATCCAATGGGGCGCCGTCGGTAGCGACATCTCCAGGCATATCCCCGCCAGCACCATTCAGCAGCTGGTTGATGGTTGATTGGACAAGTTCAACGTGGCTGATTTCTTCCAAGAAAACACCACGGAGTAAATCACGATATTGTTTAGCCTTGCCACGGAAATTGGCGCTTTGGAAAGAATACTGCATCATCGTCCGCATTTCACCGAATTGCCCTCCAAGTGTTTCCTGAAGTACTTTTGCTGCATTCGGATCAGGCTTATCGGGAACGATCATATTGATTAAATCTTCCTTATAGAAATACAAATGGAAGCCCTCCTTGAAATTAAAATTTCTAATTTAGCTTCTGTTATCTGAATTAAATTATTCCTAAGGTAAAAAGTACCTTTATGGAATGGCGGGAAGAGAGAAATACTAGAGGGAAGAACGATTTGAAAGGATGTTGCACATGCTATCCAATCAGCAGCTTAAAGAATTTCAACAGCAATTGCAGCAAACGAAGCAAGAGTTGGAAGAGCGATTAAATGATTCAGGCAACTATGATTTAAGAAGAAGCTTGGAGGATTCGACTGGTGAGTTATCGAGTTACGATAATCATCCCGGAGATGAAGGAACCGAGTTATATGAACGGGAAAAGGATTTGGCCCTTTCCGAGCATGATCGGGATGAAATAAGGGATATTGAAAGGGCGCTTTCTGCCATCAAGACAGGTGATTATGGAAAATGCCAGGTTTGTTCAAAGGAAATACCTCTTGAACGTTTGAACGCCATCCCTACTACGACTTATTGTGTCGAGCATACCCCATCACAGGAAACTTCGGACAATCGGCCGGTCGAAGAGGAAGTTTTGGGACCGCCGTTTGGAAGGTTTGATTTTGACGACCGTCACGAATCGGTTGCGTACGACGCGGAGGATTCTTGGCAGGATGTTGCCAGTTATGGAACATCTGAATCGCCTTCCGATTTTGTAAATCCGCCAAACGATTATGAAGATATGTATGTGGAGTCCGAGGAAAATGTCGGCTATGTCGAAAATTATGAAAATTTCGTTGGTGTGGATATATACGGTAAAGAGATAACGGTTTATCCGAACTCGCAATATGAAGAATTGAAGGAAGAACTTTTTGAAGAAAATATCCAAACCTCATTTGGGGATTTGCCCCGATATGAGCATGATCCTTATGTGGATGAAGAAAAAGATTGAAAAAGAAGAACCAGGATTCTAAGCCTGGTTCTTTTTTTATTTAAGAAAAAGCCAATTTCAAACGGTTTAGCCCATCCATCAGAACGCTGCGTGAACAACCGAGATTCATTCTGACGAAACCTTCTCCGCCAGGTCCGTATTTAGAACCAGGCTCCAATGCGAGCTTCCCTTGATGGATAAGTCGATCCTTGATTTCCTTGTCGGTCAATCCAAGGTCACGGCAGTCAATCCATAAAAGGTAAGAGGCATCCGGATGCATGACATGCAGTGAAGGAATTTCGGCTGCAATGAATTCCTCTGCCACTTTTATATTCTCCTCAATGTAGCCAATCATGTCTTCAAGCCATTCCAAGCCCTCCCGATACGCAGCTTCCATTGCTGTTAAGGCAAAGATGTTAAGACCATGGAAGGCCAGTTTCGTTTGAGCCTTTTGCAAAAGCTTCTGCAATTTTTCATTACTTGTGATCAGGAATGAAGCCTGAAGGCCGGCAATATTGAATGTTTTGCTTGGCGCCATCAATGTAACGGTCATGTCCGCTAATTTTTCTGAAAGCGAGCCGATCGGATAATGCCTTGATGTTGTATGGAATAAATCAGCATGTATCTCATCACTGACGATGACTACATCATATTTTTCACATAGCTCCCCGATCCGTAAGAGTTCATCCTTTGTCCAAACGCGTCCGCCGGGGTTATGCGGACTGCAAAAAAGGAATAGTTTCACTCCGCTTTTCAGCTTGTCCTCAAAATCAGTGAAATCGATCTCAAAGCGGTCATTTTCAATGATAAGGGGACTATTGACCACTTCCCGGTCATTATTTTTGATCATATCAAAAAATGGTGTATAAACGGGAGATTGTAACAATATTTTATCGCCCGGGTTCGTGAATGCTTGGATCGTTGTACCGATTGCGGAAACTACGCCGGAGCTGAATGAAATCCAATCTTTATCGATTTGCCAGGAGTGCCGGTCTCTAAGCCAGCTTTGAATTTCAGTGAAGACCGTTTCAGAAGGGACGGTATAACCGAAAATCGGATGATTCAAGCGTTCCATCAATGCCTTTTGAATGCCCTCAGGAGATGGGAAGTCCATATCGGCAACCCACATTGGCAGAACATCCTCGCGCCCATATAAGGATGTGAGGAAGTTTTTATCCCATTTTGCAGACCCTGAATTTTCCCTGTTGATTTGTTCTTCAAATATTGACTTGTTCAAAATATCCACCACCGAATAAAATTTGTCGTCTTCGCGAAAAGCCTGTTGTTATGATACTATGATATCATGTTCTTTGAAAATATTGAGCAGGTGATGATTTTATGGATACACAGCAAATGAATTTAGCATTGGTTGCCGTTTTGCAAGAATGGGACCCTTTCAAGATAGGATGGGATCTATATGAGCCGGAAATTGCCGATACGGTCGTAGCAATCCGGAATATAGATGATCCAAACGAACTGGCGGAAAAGATAAAATCCATTTACGAGTTCTCGTTCGATGAATCCGTTCAGATGGATAAGTGCCTGGAAATTGCTCAAAAGCTGCTGATCATTAAGAATGTTGCCAGCTGTTCGATTTAAAGGTGACAAAGGGTGTACCCAGAAATCAGGGGCACCTTTTTTACGGTTTTTTTTGCTCTTTACTCGAGAGTTTTGCTGTTTTACTCGTGAGTTTACGTTGGGGTGGCCACCCCAAGAAACCCCTTAATTAGTTGATACACTTCTTCCGGTTTCTCCTCTGGAAGAAGGTGCCCGGAATCCTCAATGACAACAAGCTCGGAATTAGGAAGGTCTTCATGGAGCCTTTCGCCAATACTCAAAGGCACCACTCGGTCATGCTTTCCCCAAATAAGCAGGCATGGTGTATGAATACCACTGAGGTCCTCCTTCAACAAATCGATTTCCTTATCTCGAAGCATCCTCCCCAATGCCCGGAAAATATCATGCTTCTTAATGAATGGCCCTAGGTATCCCTGCCGCATTTCATCGTCAATCATCGCCGGGTCATGGACGACATTTTTCAAGTTCTTTTCGATACCTGACTTTTGCAGATACCGTTTTATCCCGTATGAAAAGAAAGGCAGGTAACTGACCATCTTCATTTTTTCCGAATAGCCGGGCTGATAGCCTGAACCGGCAAGTAGAATGGCATGGTCTGCAAGATCAGGATATGACTTGATGAGCTGCAGGGAAATCTGCCCGCCCATGGAATGGCCGATGATACTGAATTTCCTGATGCCTTTTCCCTCCAAGAATAGAACGACGGATTTAGCGATGTTTCGGAATGAATATGTATATCGATAATCTTTTCCGCTTTGCCCGAATGGCGGGAGGTCGATGGAGATCACATTGTATTCCTTGATTAAATAGGGGACTAATTTACGGAAACTGAAGCTCGATGACAAAAATCCGTGAAGCAGGACAAGGGTGGGGAGAGAATCATCGATTCGGTCATATTCAAAATAGATTTCGATGTCACCCACCCGTTCGACACCTTTGATTGTATGACTTTCCAAAAAAAGCTCCTCCTCCGTTATTGGTCAATGATAAAAACCCATGTTAACCTGAATATTCCAAAAAAAGGTCCTTTAATACTGTTGCATAACAGTAATTGTAATAATAACGATGAAAAAATACAATTACTATAACAGGTCACCAGCCAATTTTGATATAATAGTGTAAGTTTATCCTGACAGCATAGGACTTATTAAATTATATTGTCATATAGGTTTTTTAAAAAGTCTAATAAGGTAATTCGTGAGACTATCTGCCAGCCAAACCATCACAGCTAAATTAGTGAATTCCAAAAGGGGGGTTTTCCAATGCACTTGAATGAAGAGGAATTGGAAGTCTTGAGAATCATTGAAAATAACAGCCGGATTGATCTGAAGGATTTGGCTAAAATGACCGATCAATCAGAATCGGACATTGAAATAACATTGAAGAAATTAGAAGATATGCGGGTCATTGTACGTTACTTAACAGTCATTAACTGGGCTAAAGTGGATGAATACCATGGTGTCACAGCGATGATCGATGTAAAAGTCACTCCAAAACGCGGCGTCGGTTTCGATGATGTTGCAAAAAGGATTTACAAGTTCAAAGAAGTCGAGTCCGTTTATTTAATGTCTGGGGCTTATGATCTTTCAGTCATTGTCGAAGGACGTTCGATGAACGAAGTGGCAAGCTTTGTTTCGGAAAAACTTTCGACACTGGATTCCGTCATTTCTACGACGACTCACTTCATTATGAAAAAGTACAAGCATGATGGCACCATTTTTGATCAAACTGAAGAAGATAAGCGGATAGTGGTGTCACCATGATTAAAACGAGTTATGTTTCAAAAACGATTGCAGAGCTTAAACCATCAGGCATCCGCCGCTTTTTCGACTTGGCAGCCAATTTGGAAGGGGTCGTCTCGCTTGGTGTGGGTGAACCGGATTTCGTTACATCTTGGGCAGTAAGGGAAGCGGCGATCAACTCCTTGGAGGAAGGATATACCTCATATACGGCCAATGCCGGATTATTTGAATTAAGGTCGGAGATCAGCCGGTATATGGAGAAGCAGTTCCATGTTTCGTATAGACCGGACGATCAAATCATTGTCACGGTCGGAGCAAGCCAGGCCCTGGATATTGCCCTGAGGACCATCTTGAATCCAGGTGAAGAAGTCATTGTCGTCGAACCTTGTTTCGTCGCCTATGCACCGCTTGTGACCATGGCAGGGGGAATACCGGTCACAGTCCAAACATCCAAGGAAGAAGACTTTAAGTTGACTCCCCAACAACTCGAAGCGGCTATCACACCTAAAACGAAGGCCGTTTTAATCTGTTCACCGAATAACCCGACGGGAACCCAGCTTGGGCAGGAAGAATTAGTGATGCTTGCTGACATCGTTAAAAAGCATGACTTGCTGGTGATTTCCGATGAAATCTATGCCGAACTTGCTTATGATGAGGAATTCACTTCTTTTGCTGCCATTGACGGCATGCTTGAGCGGACAATCGTCATCAATGGGTTTTCGAAAGGGTTTGCGATGACTGGATGGCGTCTTGGGTTCGTTTGTGCACCTAAGGAAATTTCGGAAGCGATGCTTAAGCTTCACCAATATGCGATGATGTGTGCGCCGACCGTTGCGCAGCATGCTGCATTGGAAGCATTAAAGAACGGTATGCAGGATGTGGAAGAAATGCGTCGCAGTTATCGGAGAAGACGAAATTATATCGTGAAATCATTTAACGATATGGGGTTGGATTGCCATAATCCTGGCGGGGCTTTTTATGCTTTTCCATCAATCGAGAAGACGGGGATGACTTCGATGGAATTTGCTGAAAAACTTCTGACGGAAGAACTTGTTGCCGTTGTACCGGGAGATGTGTTCGGGGAAAGCGGTGAAGGCCATATCCGCTGTTCTTATGCATCCTCGATGGAACAGCTTCAAGAGGCGCTTCGAAGAATGGAACGTTTCATGAAGAATCATTGTCAATAAAAGCAAAAAAATAGGGATCCGGCCTTTAGCAGCCGGATCCCTTTCCATAGGGGGAATTAGAAAAAAGAGTTAATCTAATGGATTAACATAGAAAGTGTTAATCATAGTATATCCAGTACCGTGAAAAAAAATACACATACCACGACCCATTTTTTGAATTAAGCTTGTGTATTATATAAAGTATGCATAACTTTCAGAATTTGTTCTTCGCTAAAGTCCTTAGCTGTTCTTAGAATGAGCTCCGCTTTTTTGGTTCCGATTTCGTCAATCAGTTTTTTTATGTCCTCGTCGATACCAGCTGGGTTACCGGTTTGGGCATCTTTCAGGAATTCTGAAGCCGGAATGTCAAGAACGGTGGAAAGCCGTAAAATGGTTTGTGTATCAGGAACCGATTCACCTGATTCATACTTTTCGATTTTCTTCGTGCCGATGCGCAATTTCAAAGCCAGTTCCTGTTGAGTGAGGTTGTGATCTTCTCGGTATTGCCGGATATTCTTCGCGATATTTGACATGGTCAGACACTCCTTTTTCAGGAAATATATTTTTATTATGTAATTATTTTACCATATTATTACTTAGGGGAAGTAACGGAATATGTAGGTTTTGTGAAAAAAATGCCGCATCGATAAATATCGAAACGGCATGTTGAATGTTAAATGAGATTAGTTGACTTAAGGAATACGAGTATGATCATGATCGGCACGATGTAGCGAATCAGGAAGTACCAAAGTTTAAAAAGTGATCGTCCGGAATCAGCGCCTGATTCGAACTCCTTTTGTACCTCGATCCTTTTCATTTGATAGCCGATGAAAAGGGATATGAACAAGGCGCCGACTGGCAGCGCGATATTGCTTGTCAGATAATCAGCGAAATCAAATATGGATAAATTGAAAATCTTCACATCCGAAAGCACCCCGAATGATAATGCGCTTGGAATCCCAATTAAGAAGACTGTGATACCAGCTATCCAAGAAGCCTTCTTACGCTTTGCAGCATCACCCTTTATCATGGCGGCAACGACGATTTCGAGAATGGAGAATGCCGTCGTAAGGGTGGCAAATAATAATAATATGAAGAAAATGAACATGAAGATCCCACCAAGAGCCATTTCATTGAAAACGGCTGGCAACACGACAAATACCAGTCCAGGCCCGCTCGAAGGGCTGAAGCCTAGTGCAAAAACAGCCGGGAAGATGACCAAACCAGCCAGCAAGGAAATGAAGATATTCAGTCCAACTACCGAAAAGGCCGATTTTGTAATATCTTCTTTTTTGCTTAAATAGGACGCGTAGGTTACCATCACGGAAACACCGACACTTAGTGCAAAGAAGGATTGGCCCAGTGCCAATAGGATCGTTTCCCCTGTTAATGCGGAAAAGTCCGGCTTCAAGAAGAATTTAACACCTTCCATCGCTCCATCCAGAGTCAAGGAACGGATAAGAAGAATGATGAAAAGGATGAACAAGGAAGGCATCATATATTTATTCGCTTTTTCAATTCCCTTGGAAACGCCGCCTTGCACGACCCAAATGGTAAAGACCATGAATAATAACTGAGCGATGACCGTTTCATAAGGATTACTGATTATCTTATTGAAGAAGTTTCCATATTCTTCTTGAGTCAAGTTTGAGAGGGAACCTGTAAAGCTTCTCGCTAAATAAGAGATGATCCAGCCTCCAACAACACTGAAGAAGGAAAGCAGAATGATGGAAGCGACGACACCGCCATATCCGATCAATGCCCAAGGCTTCCCCGGGGCGATATGTTTATATGCGCTAATGGCATCTTTCTGTGCATTGCGGCCAATCGTGAATTCCGCTATTAATATCGGTGCACCGATAAGCAGGGTGAATAAAATGAAGAGCAGGAAAAAGACCCCTCCTCCATTTAGCCCAGTCATATATGGGAGCTTCCAAATGGCGCCCAATCCAATAGCGGATCCCGCGGCTGCCAGGATGAACCCGAGTTTTGAAGTCCATTGATCTTGTTTTGACATGATGGAAAATCTCCTTTAGATGTAAAAAAAATATCTAGCTGCATATTACTAAATTTTTAAAACATTTTCTCATCTTACTATGATTATGCGGAATTGAATAGTGTTTTAATATTACAATCTTTAGAAAAATGAGTAAATAAATTAAGGGAAATAGAGGTTATTTGCAAATTATTAGGATAAGTTATAAATAAAGATCTTATAATATTTATTATTTCCAAAAAACAAACATTTTTAATGAGTAAAATCCTAAAAAGTATGGTATACTTAACTTTGATTATTTTCCAATTATGTGATATAATTTTTTATTGCGTGAAAAGACGAAAAAATATATATAAAATAGGAGTGTTACCATGTCTGAAAAATTCGAAATTGGTGCGGTAGTTGCTGGTAAAGTAACTGGTATTCAACCATACGGTGCATTTGTTGCTCTAGACGATTCAACTCAAGGTTTAGTTCATATTTCTGAAATTACTCACGGCTTCGTTAAAGATATCAACGAACATTTAAAAGTGGGCGATGAAGTGAAAGTTAAAGTACTTTCCATCGATTCAGCTGCTGGAAAAATCGGCTTATCGATCCGCGCTACAGAAGAAGCTCCTGAGCGTACTGAAGCTCCGAAAAAAGCTCCGAAAAAACGCCAAGCATCTGTTAAAGCGACATCTCACATCGAATCTACTGAAGGTTTCAACACATTGAAAGACAAACTTCAAGAGTGGATTGAACAATCTCAACGCGAAGACTTAATCAAAAAATAATTTTTTTTGAACCGGCCGATCCTTAGATCAGCCGGTTTTTTTGTCCATTGTCATGGCTGGTAGCAGGGCATATGAATGAAATAAAGCCGGGTCATGAGTTTATCCATGGTCCGGCTTTATTTTATCGAACAGAGACATTGTCCATTGTCATAATCTCAACGAGTCGGTTTGGTTTCAGGCTCTCTGGAAATTTCAGGACTTGGTTTGAAGAGAAGACCAAGATTAATGAGACCGGCAATTCCAACCAATCCATAAACGATACGGGCCAATCCAGCATCTTGCCCTCCGAAAATCGAAGCGACTAAGTCAAATTGGAAAAAACCTATTAAACCCCAGTTGATTGCCCCAATTATTGTAAGAACAAGTGCAGTTCTTTGTATTCCACTCATTGTACAGCCTCCTTTTTTGAAAAAATCAGTTCTTTACTTATCATGCTTTTCCATCATGTAAATATACATCTACTCAAAAGTTCCGGGCGGATATTTTGTATTTAAATGGAACATTGGTCATAATGAATAAAAGAAAAACTAGCACTTGGCACTGTCGACAATTCAAAAACGGAGTCAATGTGTCATAAAGGAGAGATATCCATTGGAGAATTTCACTTATAAAAATCCTACTAAAGTAATCTTCGGGAAAGGTCAGCTTGAAAGCCTTAAAGCTGAAATTCCTGCGTATGGCGATAAAGTTCTACTTGTATATGGCGGGGGAAGCATAAAGAAAAATGGCTTATATCAAAAAGTGGTCAATGTCTTGAAAGAAATCGATGCAGAGGTGCACGAACTTTCCGGAGTTGAACCGAATCCACGCATCTCAACAGTCCGTAAAGGTGTTGACCTTTGTAAAGAATATGGTATCGAATTTGTCCTTGCCGTTGGAGGAGGAAGCGTCATAGACGCTACAAAGGCCATCGTTGCAGGTGCTAAATATGAGGGAGATCCATGGGATCTTGTCATCAAGAAGGCACCAGTCGAAGAGGCCCTTCCATTCGGAACGGTACTGACTTTAGCTGCAACCGGCTCTGAAGCGAATTCCGGATCTGTCATAACAAACTGGGAAACGAAAGAGAAATATGGATGGGGAAGTCCGTTGGTATTTCCGCAATTCTCCATTTTGGATCCTGAAAACACTTTTTCGGTACCGAAAGATCAAACGGTATACGGAATGGTCGATATGATGTCACATGTATTCGAAACGTACTTCCATCCGGAAACGCATGCGCCGCTTCAAGACCGTTTTTGTGAATCGCTGTTATCGACGGTGATTGAAACCGCCCCTAAGTTATTGGAAAACCTGGAAGATTACGAGCACCGGGCCACTATCCTATATGCTGGAAATCTAGCCTTGAATGGGTCGCTTGGGGTTGGTTACAGCGGTGATTGGGCAACGCATAACATTGAACATGCCGTTTCAGCTGTTTATGACATCCCGCATGCAGGAGGATTGGCCATCTTATTCCCTAATTGGATGAAGCATGTGCTCCATGAAAATGTCGCACGCTTTAAACAAGTTGCAGTCCGTGTTTTCCATGTAGATCCGGAAGGTAAAACGGATGAGGAAGCGGCCCTTGAAGGCATTGAAAGACTTAGAGCATTTTGGAGCAGCTTAGGGGCACCGACCAATCTTTCGGACTATGGCATCGATGACTCACAATTGGAAGTCATGGCTGATAAAGCGATGAACAGAGGGGAGTTTGGACGATTCAAAGTCCTGAACCGTGAAGATGTCCTTGCCATTTTACGGGCTTCATTATAAAAAAGTGATATGATCCTTTCTCCCGCCTTGTCAGGTGGGAGATTACTTTATAGTCATAATTCGTTATTTACTTGATCGATTTCTTGATTATGAGAATTACATCAGATAAAGTGAAAGGGAAACTAAAGAATCCAAGGAGGAATTTGAATGGCCCATATTCGTTTCGATTATTCAAAAGCCCTGCCGTTTTTCGGGGAGCATGAGATTACCTATTTACAGGATGCTGTAAAAGTGGCACACCATTCCCTGCATGAGCAGACAGGGGCAGGCAATGAATATCTTGGCTGGCTTGATTTACCCGCCAATTATGATAAAGAAGAGTTTTCAAGGATCAAGGAAGCGGCAGCGAAAATAAAAGAAGATTCAGATGTGTTGCTGGTTATCGGTATCGGCGGATCATACCTGGGAGCACGAGCGGCAGTTGAAATGCTTCAACATAGTTTTTATAACATTTTACCGTCGGATAAAAGAAATGCACCGCAAATTTTATTTGTGGGTAATAATATAAGCTCTACATATATGCAGGACGTAATGGACCTATTGGAAAATAGGGATTTCTCGATCAATGTCATCTCTAAATCCGGTACGACGACGGAGCCTGCACTGGCATTCAGGATTTTCCGGAAACTGCTGGAGCAAAAATACGGTGTTGAAGAAGCTAAGAGCCGCATTTATGCGACCACTGATAAAGAAAAGGGCGCATTAAAAACGGTAGCAACGGAGGAAGGTTTCCAAACTTTCGTCATTCCTGATGATGTTGGCGGACGTTACTCGGTCTTAACGGCTGTAGGACTGCTTCCGATTGCGGTCAGCGGGGCGGATATCGATCAAATCATGGAGGGAGCCGAGCGTGCTAGGACGGACTTCAGTTCTTCCGAGCTAGGTGAGAATCAGGCATACCAATATGCGGCGGTTCGGAATATCCTTTACAATAAAGGGAAAACGATTGAAATGCTGATAAACTATGAGCCTGGACTTCAATACTTCTCTGAGTGGTGGAAACAATTATTTGGAGAAAGTGAAGGAAAGGATCAAAAAGGGATATTCCCTTCATCGGCCAACTTTTCGACTGACCTGCATTCATTAGGGCAGTATGTTCAGGAAGGACGGCGTGACCTTTTTGAAACAGTCATCAAAGTGGAGAAGGCCCGTCATGAAATCTTGATTGAAGAAGCGGAAAATGATTTGGATGGCCTGAATTACCTTACAGGTGAGTCGGTGCAATTCGTGAATAATAAAGCATTTGAGGGTACGCTGTTAGCCCATACGGACGGTGGCGTTCCAAACCTGATCGTAACGGTTCCGCAACTCGATGCTTATACTTTTGGCTACCTTGTATATTTCTTCGAGAAAGCTTGTGCAATGAGCGGATACTTATTGGGTGTAAATCCATTTGATCAGCCTGGAGTGGAAGCCTATAAGGTGAACATGTTTGCTCTTTTAGGCAAGCCTGGTTATGAAAAGAAAAAAGCTGAGCTCGAACAGCGCTTATAATAAAAAAGGCATCAAGCTGGAAACATCCAGCATGATGCCTTTTTTTCTGTTTGAAAAGCAAAAGCAGTGTCAGGTGAAGAGAAGGAAACTTCACAAAAGCGTAAGGATTGCTTGGAACGCCCATTCCTTTTTCCAATTGAAGGAACAATAAGGCCAGGTTTTTTTTATGGCACTTTGGTTAAGCTAATAGAAAATTAGCGAAAGAGGTTTTATACAATGATTAAAATTTCTTCTCAATTGGAAGGGAAAACATTCGGTTTGTTCGATCTGGAGACGAAGTTAAAACCGGAAGGATATGCGATTGGCGGAGGATGGGATTATGACCACGGGTCTTTTGATTATAAGATTGATGACAGTGATGGCTACCAATTCTTGAGAGTCCCTTTCAAGGCTGTTGATGGTTCACTCGATCAGGACGGGGTAATGGTCAAACTCTTACAGCCGTTTTTGTTATCTCATAAGTACGAGGACGGGATTGATGATGAAGGAAATATCGGAAACCTTTCCGCTTCCTTCAATCAATTTGCCGAGCCTGAAAATCCGGATGCCGAATTTCCGGAAAACTATATCTCATTAGGAAAGACGCTTGTCCGGGATTTGGAAAAGCTTTTATTACATTAATCATCAATGATGAGCAGGGTGTCATCACGATGTATGATTACATCTCCGGGGGGCTTGATTAAGGTCTTGCCTCCTGAAATGATGCCGACCAATAAAATGTCTTGATCGAATAGCTTAACGTTCAGCTGTTTGAACGTCAATTCCACCCAGTCATCCTGGATGGGCAGCTGTTTGAGGCTCAATCCATCCCGCTCATTTTGTTCTCTGGCTTCCGTTATGATCCCCTTCGATAAGCAATCCTGCATATACTCACTCGCGAATTTATTCGTTTCGACTATCCCGTCCGCTCCAGCCCGTAAAGCATTTTCCTTTTGTTCATGCGTCAATATTTCCACAAGACAATACACATGCGGATTCAGCCCTTTGACGGCCAGTAACGTTAAAATCGAGAACATATCCGTTTGCAGCTCGTCTTGCTTAAGGTCAGCCGTAATAAGGACGCGTATGGCTTGTTTAATATTGGCTTTCTGCAAAACGGAATCCAATGTAGCTTTTCCTTGGATAAAGTGGATATTCGTCCTTGGAAGCGGGTGCTTTTGCAGTGTATCATCGATAAGGACAATGGATTGATGGTGCTTACGATCATGAATGTTTTGGATGATTCTCTTGGAACGGCCATTCCAGCCCACAATGATAATATGTCCGCCGCCGCCGAATACTTTCTTTCCTGTTAGAAATTGCTGTTCATTGGATATGGAAATTTTAGCGATGTACGCAAAATAAGAAGTAATCAGGCCGGCCCCTGACAAAATGAGGACCATCCCAATGATTTTGCCAAGATTGGTCACGGGAGTGAAATCTCCATAGCCGACCGTTGACATCGTCACGATTGCCCACCAGATGCCATCAAGTAAGGTGGGGAATCTCTTCGGCTCCACAATGTGGATCAAGACCCCGAATGAAAGTAAAAATAATGCGATGATGGAAAGCAATCTGATGAAACGCGGAAATCTGGGAACGGTGCTGATGTATGGACCGATTCGAATCATTTTTTTCACACCCTTTGAGCTGTTCCTTATAGTATGGTCAAAAAAGGCTTGGCTCATAAGGGTCCGGACAGACAAACTTTGAATGATGAATATCGGTATCTTGCCTATCGAATTACGGTAAATGATAAAAGCCCTCCGGAAGATGTCGGAAGGCTTTTGGTGCTGAGTCACGTATCCTGAATGGACTTAATGCTCGATGATTGATTATATGCCCTTTTGAGCTTCGGTATTCCTTTATCTTTTGTTAAACCCTTCTCCGTACGTTGAAGTTATCACTGATGAGCAGCCAGTTTTGGGGGAAGGCTAAGCCGAGCTTCCAATAACTCATTCCCCTTAAGTTCAATTCTTTGAGTAAATCGAATTTTGCCTGAATCGATCTGGCATCTTCAAACCACACCTCATGCTTCCTATCCTCAATATCGGTATAATTGAAGTGCGGGGCCTGTGCGGTTTCATCATACTCGATGGAAACATCATTGTCCGCCGCAATCTGGATGGCCTGCTGCGGACTCACGGCCCTGGCAGTGGATCCCTGTACAAAAGGCAGGGTCCAATCATAGCCATATAGATTTTGCCCCATCATGATCTTGTTGGAAGGAATATCGGTGACGGCATATTCGAGAACATCCCGAACAGGTCCAATTGGTGACACTGCCATTGGGGGTCCGCCGCTATATCCCCATTCATATGTCATGATGATGACGAAGTCGACGATTTCACCATGTGCTTTATAGTCATGGGCCTCATACCAACGGCCTTTTTGCTCAGCACTTGTTTTAGGGGCCAGTGCCGTGGAAATGAACCATCCTTCCTTCTTGAAGCGATCCCTGGCTTTTCGGAGAAATTGATTATAGGCTTCTCTGTCGGCTGGGCGTAAATACTCAAAGTCAAAGTGGATATCGCGGAAACCATATTTCTTTGCCGTTGTAACGATATTGTTCAGGAACTTATTCTGAACGGAAGTATTCGTTAAGATGATTCGACCGAGCTCATCGCTGAATTGGTCATTCTCCTGATTCGTGATCACCATCATCAGGACATTTTTATTTTCCCTGGCGATGGCAGGGAATTCATTGAGCAATGGCTCTTTTAAGGAGCCGTCTCGTAGCGCCTGGAAGCTAAAAGGGGCTAAGTAGGTTAAATAGGGTGCGGCTTCCCTGGCGGCCGTCTCAAGGGCCGGTGCAACCGTCGTACCCCTCGGCTCGACATAGCCGTTGAATTCGGCGGTCCTTTTCCTCCGAGCCGGAATATAGAGCCGGTATCCAACGGATAGGATTTGATTTTCGGAAATGCCATTTATATTTGCCAATTCTTGAACAGGGACATCAACCCTTTGGGAAATGGAATAAAGACTATCACCCGGTTGAACGAAATAATAACTGCCGACGATTGGAATGACAAGGGCCTGCCCCGAAACAAGATTATTTGGGTTAGGGATCTTATTTGATTCAACGAGCCTGTCAACGGTTACGCTGTATGTCTGGGCGATGCCATATAACGTCTGGCCTGGCCTAACCACATGTATTTGCAATTCTTTTCCCTCCTACTGAAAGTTTCCTAACAGTTTATGAGCATAAAATGGAATTCATGATAAAGAGCTAAGGATTGTAGAAACACAGATGAAAAAATACAATAAATTGGCAATAATAATTTAAGCCTAAAATGCTAATTAATATTAGTAGGAGGTGAAAACACATGGCAAACAACAATAACAGCAATCAACTAGTAGTAGCTGGTGCAGAGCAAGCTCTACAACAAATGAAGAATGAAATCGCTAGTGAATTTGGTGTAAACCTAGGTGCTGACACTACTTCTCGCGCTAACGGATCTGTTGGTGGGGAAATCACAAAACGTTTAGTGCAAATGGCTGAGCAACAATTAGGCGGATATTCTCGTTAATTAACTGAATAAAAATGGATTAGAAAGAGAAGGAGCATCGCTCCTTCTCTTTCGCATTGTTCAGCCATGTGGCTGCCAAGCTTTTAAAATCTTGATTGCCTTTTCAGGGAAATCGGTCATGATGACGTCGACTCCCAACTCTGCCAGCCTGACAATGTCGGCTTCATCATTGGCGACCCAAGGCCGGATTTTATATCCAAGTTTTTTCGCTTTTTCATTAACTGCTGGAGTCAGGCTGTTTTTATCTGGATGAAAACCAGACTCTTTTTTATCACGTAAGATTTCTTCGAAGTTTTCAGGTAGTCCCTCGAACAATAATGCACGTTCAAGATCTGGGGCAAGCATCTTCACTTTTTCAATGGATTGATGGTTGAAAGAAGAGAGAATCACCCGATTTTCCATTCCATATTGACGAATTAAATCAATGATCTTCTGTTCAATTCCTTTGTAAGCGAGTTTATCCGTTTTGATTTCGATATTCATCAATAAAGCATTTCCCATAGCCCAGTCGAAAACGTCCATTAAAAAAGGAATCCGCTCCCCAAGGAATTCATTGGAAAATTTACTCCCGGCATCAGCCGTTTTCAGTTTTTGTGCCGAATGATCTTTTACATAACCTGTAAGGGTGGTCGTTCGATCAAGTGTTTCGTCATGGATGATGACCAATTCCCCGTCAGAACTGAGGTGGACATCGAACTCGATCCCCTCTGCCCCGATTTCTGCCGCCTTTTGAAATGCTGCCATGGTATTTTCAGGATGCGTACCCTTGGACCCTCTATGGGCGAAAATCAATATGTTTTGCAAAATCATCACTTCCCCTTTAAACTTTATCTTGAACCCTATCATACATGTACGCTTGAATTGTTTCAGCAATGTTTAATAGACAATATTTTAAACAACGAGTAAAATACATATGATATTTCCATAAATAGGTGTTCGAATTATGAGGTGAATAAAATGAATATGTGGGAAATTTTTGTTGCAGTTATCCTTGGTCTTGTAGAAGGATTAACTGAATTTGCTCCTGTATCGTCTACAGGGCATATGATTATCGTTGATGATTTATGGCTGAATTCGAAAGAACTTTTCGGGAGTGAAGTGGCCAATGCCTTCAAGGTGGTCATCCAGCTTGGTTCGATACTCGCCGTTGTCGTGCTCTTCTGGGGACGATTCATGGACTTGCTTGGTTTAAGGAAGCTGAAAGGCACATCGGCTGTGAACGGCCAAAAGCTTAACCTATTGCAGATCATTGTCGGATTGTTGCCGGCGGGCGTTTTAGGTCTATTATTCGAAGATTATATTGATGATCATTTATTTACGATGAAGACGGTTATCGTCGGATTGTTCTTAGGCGCATTTTTGATGATTGCTGCGGATAAATTCCGTCCAAAGCTGACTGCAGAGACGGTTGACCAAATCACTTATAAACAGGCCTTTGGTGTAGGGTTAATTCAATGTTTGTCACTATGGCCGGGATTCTCACGTTCAGGCTCGACCATTTCAGGTGGAGTGCTTTTGGGTATGAGCTATCGGGCGGCTTCCGATTTCACATTCATCATGGCAGTGCCGATCATGGCTGGTGCCAGCTTGTTGAAAATCGTGAAATACTGGGAAAGCTTCACACCTGAAGTTCTGCCGTTCTTTATTGCAGGTTTCATCAGTGCATTTATCTTTGCATTATTCTGTATCCGCTTTTTCTTGATTTTAATCAATAAAGTTAAATTGACTCCTTTTGCCATTTACCGGATCGTCTTGGCGGTTGTGCTTCTATTCATTATTTGGTAATACGAAATGAAGCTTGAAAGAGGAGAGTGACCACCCCGTCGATGCGGGGTGGTTTTTTTATGTGTCCGAAAATAGGCAGAATTCCCATGAAATTCATAACGAATGATAATTGTATTTTTGGGTTTTTAATTCGTTATTATTGAGTTTAATATCAATAATTCCTTTTATAATAAAAAAATATTCGGTTTTTAGTGTAGTTCCAGACATAATTAGTAAAAAAAATATAAATGTAATAAAGCTCCCTGAGCGTAATGGTACCAACGTGTTTGGGTATTTTTTGTAATATTCAAATGATTACATAAACTATTTCCATATAATTTATATGATATAATTTTAGTATAAATAAAGTACATGTGTACACCTGGGGAGGACAACATGAGAAATGACCAATTGAAGAAAACGATTGGCTTTTGGGTTGGAACATCTATTGTAGTTGGAACAGTTATCGGTTCTGGTATTTTCATGAGACCTGGTGACGTGCTTGAATTAAGCGGTAATTCAACCATGGCTTTGTTAGCTTGGCTGATAGGCGGTCTGATTACCCTTGCAAGCGGGTTGACGATTGCGGAAGTGAGTACACGGATTCCTAAAACGGGCGGCTTATATGTCTATATGGAAGAAGTGTACGGCAAAGCATGGGGATTCCTATGCGGCTGGGTTCAGACATTGGTATACGGACCTGCAGTCATGGGCGCACTCAGTTTATACTTTGGGTTATTAGTTGCAGGAATATTTAAGATTGCTTCAAGCTACTCTTTGGCGATAGGGATTCTTACGATCGTATTCATAGCAGGCATGAACTTGCTGGGTACAAAATACGGCGGTATCATCCAAACCTTATCAACCGTTGCTAAATTGATCCCAATTATTTTCATAGCGGTGTTCGGTATCGCACAAGGTGATATGCCTGTATTCAATGTCGATAGCGAAAGTTCAATGAAAATCAGTATGGCCGGTGCGATTTTGGCTACGCTCTGGGCGTATGATGGCTGGATGAATGTCGGCTTCATGGCAGGGGAAATGAAAAATCCGCAGAAAACGCTGCCGCGGGCAATCATAACGGGATTGGTCGTGGTCATGGTCGCTTACTTGGGTGTGAATCTTGCCATGCTTTCTGTATTGGGGGCGGAGGGAGTCATAGCGCATGGTACGAATGCAGCGAATGTTGCGGCAACGCTTTTATTCGGTGAATTTGGCGGGAAATTGATATCGATCGGAATTGCGATTTCAATCTTCGGTTGCTTGAACGGAAAGCTTTTGACCTTTCCACGCATTACCTTGGCGATGGCGACTGATAAAATGATGCCAGGCCATAAACAAATCGGAAAAATATCGCCCAAGTTCAAAACGCCTATAAATGCGACGGTATTGCAAGTGATCATTGCAATCATCATGATGGTTGCAACAGACCCTGACAAACTTACCAATATGGCCGTATTCTCTGTCTTCTGTTTTTATGGATTAGCTTTCTTTGCGGTCTTCATCTTACGCAGGAAAGATCCGGATGCAAAAACGTATAAAGTGCCGTTTTACCCATTCATCCCCATCGTGGCGATTGCTGGCGCAATATACATTGTTTTAAGCACATTAATCCAAACACCTTTAAATGCCCTGTACTCGGTGATCATCCTCATTATAGGTATGCCAGTGTATTGGCTCCTTAAGAAAAGTGAGCGGGATGGTAAACGTTCAAATTAATGAAAAAACCTTCACTGCATGCAGTGAAGGTTTTTTTTATAAGTTGCTTGAATGAAATTTTTCCGTTGGACAAAAGTGGTGAAATAGACAACTCGGGAAGTTCGTATTAACATAGGGGGGAAGTTAAATAGTGAAGGGTCTGAACAAAAGTGAATTATATCGAGCCTGCTGGTAAATCATTCAGGAAAACAATCTTGGCTTTATTTCTTGGTAGCTTTGTAACGTTTGCGGATCTGTATAGTACCCAACCGGTCATTCCGGTTTTCGCAAAGCAATTCGGAGTCTCTCCTGCAATGGCAAGCCTTACATTATCTTTCGCAACAGGAACGCTTGCACTCTGTTTATTGCTTGTTTCTTTTTTCTCAGAAAATATCGATAGGAAAAAAATAATGGGGACGGCGCTCACCTTGTCTGCATTGTTATCCATATGTGTCAGCTTCATCCAGGATGATCTATACATCCTAATTGCGATACGGGCGATTCAAGGAGCCGTGCTTGCAGGTTTCCCGGCAATTGCGATGGCCTATATCAATGAAGAATTTCATCCGAAAAGCCTTGGCTATGTGATGGGAATCTATGTGAGCGGTTCGAGTATCGGGGGATTGGCTGGCAGGCTGATTGTCGGCGTGCTGACCGACCATTTCTCGTGGAACATAGCGATTGGAAGCCTTGGGGCTTTAAGTTTGATCATCAGTCTGGCCTTTTGGTGGATGCTTCCGCCTTCACAGCATGCCGTCCGCGCAGGAGTCTCTTTGTCGAGAATCAAAACCTCCCTGATCAATAACTTAAGGAATAGCGGACTAGTACTCTTATTCGGCATGGCCTTCCTATTAATGGGCTCGTTCGTTACCGTTTATAACTTTGTGGGTATACCTTTAATGGGACCGCCATATCATTTATCACAAACATTGATTGGCTTCATTTTCATAATCTATCTTGTGGGGACATTTAGTTCTACATGGATGGGAAAGCTCGCCGATCAATATACTCGAAGGATTGTACTTCTTACCGGAATCGCTATTATGCTGATGGGCGCCCTTTTAACCCTATTGGATCCGCTTTTGCTGAAAATAATGGGGCTTGCACTGTTTACATTTGGCTTTTTTGGAGCACATTCAATTGCGAGCAGCTGGGTCGGAAGCTTGGCTGAAAAGAGTGAAAAGGCACAAGCATCCGCTTTATATCTCCTGTTTTACTATGCGGGATCAAGTATAGTGGGGGCATCAGGCGGTATATTCCTGATGAAGTTCGGCTGGGGAGGGGTCATCTCGGCTGTCTCGATCCTGATCATCCTGGCTGCCGCTTGTGTGGTGATGGTTGAAAAGAGAATCGTTAAATAAAATGATCTTTTCTATCATGTTTTTCCGGAATGCTGAATATAATCTAGTGAAAATGGATATTAAATAATAGATTGATAAGAGAAGAGGGTAATAGATAGAGTGAATCGAAAAGCAGTAATTCTCATTGGGTTAATAGCCGTTTTAATTATATTATTCGTTGTATACTTAACAAGTCCGGGCAGATTGGAAAAGGTGGAGATTGTTGAAAAATACTATCCTCATTTCTCCGATGGCAAGGCAGTCGGTTTTAAGACGAACGAAGTCATTGATGTTACGGAAACCGAAGAGGGATCCAATTGCGCAATGAAATTCAGCAATGGGAAAACGTTGGAAATTGATTGTGACCGTTATTTAACATACAAAATTGATGAAACAGTCTATATTACCACTGAAGGAAACCATGTGAAGGAAATCCGGAGAAAAAGGTAGTGGCTTTTCAATAGTTAATGACGGGAGAGCTGAGATTGCTTAATACAACAAACTCAGCACTTTTATTTTATCCAATGAAAAAACCCGGACCATTTTGGACTGGGTTTTTTCATTTTTTATCTTTGCTTTTACTTTTAGCCTTTTTATTACGCCGTAGTACATCCAAGATTCTGCGGCTGTTATTTTTACTGTTTATGAGTTCTACTAAATCGCTCATGTTTTCAGATTCGAAGTCTTGTTGATCTTTTTTCATGATAATCCCTCCAATGTCATATAGCATAATACCCTTATAAAGAAAAGGGTAAACGTCTATTATCATAGTGGTAATAGAAGGATTTTATATCCTTAACCATTCATTATTTGATAAAATGTGATAAAAGCCCTGTATGGGAGGTCTACATGGAAGAATTAAGAATGATCGGTGAAAAAATTGAAAAATTTAAATATATCTTAGTGGAGCATATCGAGTTGTTTGAAGAAGAGGAACCGCTCTATGATTTTGAAACCAGTAAAGAGGTACGGTCAAAGCTTATTCAAATTCATGCAGATGCCTTGATTCATGGAAAGGCACAGGCAATGGAAAGTATGAAAATAACGGGTATGGAAATAGGTAAGCGCATCGTGGATATGGGGATTCCTTTAGATAAGAATATTGAGGAAGCTCAGCTTGTGCGTAACCTTTTCTGGAGTTTCATTGAAGAAGAAGTAAGCAATCGCTATTACTCGATTGAAATTCTGCTAAAGGCAAGCTCGATAATTGATGCAATCCTGGACCAGTTCATACACTGTGTGAGTATCAGTTACGTGAATCATTATAAAGAAATGGCGAAAATGGCAAACGATTCTTTGCAGAAGATAAAAGAAAACCAAGAAGTCATGGAAGAATTGTCCACCCCGATCGTTCAGACCGTATTAAAGGATGTGCTGCTCCTACCGTTGATCGGACGAATTGACGATTGGAGAATGGAGTCGATGCAATCGACGGTACTGCAAAAATGTGCAGATCTGCATGCGGAAGTACTGATCATGGATTTCTCCGGAATTAACTTTACGAAGGAAAGCAATATGCTCTCCCTGTTGGATCAATTAGTGGGGGCACTGGCGTTGATGGGTACGGAAACGATGTTTGTCGGCTTTGCCCCTGATGCCGTGAAAGAGATCGTCAAACTTGATTTCGCAAATCAGGTAAAAGCCTTCCTATCATTCAGGCAGGCACTGGAATATCTGTTTAAACAAAGAGGGCTGGCTCTTCAGCCAGTATGATGGAGGTATCCTATTTTAGGGTATCTTTTTTCTATGTCATGTAGTTCCCAGGAAGCTTTCATACTTTATCGTCCATCGATATTTCTTCATGATATAGTTAATGGCGTAAGGGCATGTTGATTTTCATTTAAGTAAAGTGAATAATGTAAAGCGTGTAAGGAAGGTGGACGAAGAGTGTTTTTTAAGAAAAATGAAGAACCTGATCATAACGAAAAATGGTATTGTGTAGGAATCATGACGGATAAAGGGTTGGAGGACGAAGAATATGATATTTTGTCCAAACGCATCCTCGACTCGGTCCAAAATGTCTCGGTCATATCGGACTTGGTAAGGGTCGAATGGGATCGGGATAAATTGCGAGCCTTGAACGAGCGTTTTCGGGACCCCTCATTTTCCGACCCATGTTTTATCATTAATGAATTCATACCAGAGGATATAAAAAAGGAAAGAAAACTTCTCGAGAAAACTCATAAATGGAAGAGGCTACTTGGTCTCCTTTCCGTGATTGAATACATGGAAGCCGAGACGAAGGCGGCCCATGACTTTGATAAAGCTCTCTTTTATACAGACGATGCAGATAAAGTCATTGAATACATTATTGCAAATAGCTAGAATTCCCTGCCACATCGATACATTGTATCGGTGTTTTTGCATTTGATTTAATGTTTATCGGAGCAATTTCGCGGTAGAAATTCGACCTTGCCCAGGAAAAATTCGTCCTTGAACCTTTCCAACCTTACTGAAATAAAAAGAGAGAATGTAAGGATGTTGGTAGGAAAGATGGGTGGAAACGCGGAATATCTTAAATAGAAAGAAAGAGAGTTTTATGGGGAGAGAGAGGGAGATGAATCGATGGAAGTTGCCGTACCTCAGCAAAAGCCAAAACGGAAGTGGAGAAAGCGGGTGCTATGGAGTTTTGGAATAGTGATGATACTTTTGCTGTCTGTCTTGATTGCTGCAAATGTATTTCTTTCAAGATCCTTGCCGGAAACGAAGGGGGAAATATCGCTTCCAGGTCTTTTGAAACCGGTTACGGTAGTGAGGGATTCTAGTGGGGTCCCGCATATCAACGCAGCGAATGAACATGATTTGTACTTAGCCCAAGGGTATATCCAAGCACAGGATCGTTTATTTCAAATGGATTTAAGCAGGCGTCAGGCTTCAGGAAGATTGAGTGAAGTGATTGGTGAGAAAACCGTCAAAAACGATAAGTATTTCCGTACACTTGGGTTGAGGCGGGCGGCTGAAGCCTCTTATGCAGCATATACAAGTGATGGGAAAGAAGCCTTGGATGTGTTTGCCGAGGGGGTAAATCTTTATATCAATGAATTGAAGGAGAATGGGAAATGGCCGGCGGAGTTCACTCTGCTTGGATACGAACCAGAGCCGTGGACACCCGTCGATTCGCTGACCATCGGTAAATATATGGCCTTTGATTTAGGCGGGAACTGGGAAGATCAGGCGTTTAGGCAGTATTTGCTGCAAACGTTCCCAAAGGAAAAGGCATATGATTTATTCCCTAATTATCCAAAGAGCGCTCCATATATCATCAGCAAGGAAGAACTGGATATTGAAAAAAGTTTTGCCGGGGCCGTTATTCCTTATGAATTCAACGGCAGCAATAACTGGGTAGTTTCAGGCAAGAAAACGGATTCCGGTCAGCCGTTATTGGCCGATGATCCCCATCTGGGATTAGCTACACCGTCCGTTTGGTATCAAATGCATTTGGAGGCCCCGTCGGTCAATGTGAGCGGTGTTATTTTTGCTGGGATTCCGGGCATCATCCTCGGTCATAACGAAAAGGTGGCTTGGGGTGTGACCAATACCGGTCCGGATGTACAGGATCTGTATATTGAGAGGAGAAACCCGGAAAACGAGAAAGAATTCTCCTACAAAGGTAACTGGGAAAAAGCTGAAATCTTGGATGAACCCATCAAGGTGAAGGATGGTAAAACACTCGACTATAAAGTGACGGTTACCCGCCATGGACCGGTTGTCTCCGAGTTTGCCGGGAAAAGCGGAAAAGATACCGTGCTTGCATTAAGGTGGACGGCACTTGATCCATCTGCCGAGCTTGAAGCGGTACTGAATATGAATAAAGCGGGAAGCTGGGAAGAATTCGAAAAGGCCCTCTTGCAATTCGAAACGCCGGCCCAGAATTTCGTCTTTGCCTCAGTCGACGGGACCATTGCCTATAAGGCGAATGGGAAAATCCCAATCAGGAAAAAAGGCGATAGTATGCTGCCTGTACCTGGCTGGACGGATGAATTTGAGTGGAAAGGCTATATTCCTTTTGATGAACTTCCGAAAACGGTGAATCCGGAAGAGGGATTCATTTCGACAGCGAATAATAAAGTCATCTCAGATGATTATCCTTACCACATCAGCAATAACTGGGCACAGCCGTACCGTCAGATGAGGATACAGGAGTTTTTAAAAGCCAATAAAAAGCTTACGGCCGAGGATATGCAAAGCCTGCAGATGGATACAGTGAATTTGCAAGCTAAGGAGTTTGTTCCTCAATTCGTGGAGGTATTGAAAGGTCCATCTGGGAAAAAGGAAGACCAGGCACTAACGATTCTGAAAAAATGGAATCATATTGATTCCGTTGATGAAGCGGCACCGATGATCTTTAATGTTTGGATGCGAAAAATAGGTGATGTTCTGCTTAAGGAAGAAATACCGGAGGAAATCCTCAACCTCTTTAATGGAAGGCGGTCGGCCGTCGATGAACTACTAAGGCGGGCACTGGACGGTAAGCCGGGCCCTTGGATTGATGAGGCGGGCGGACTTGAGCAGGTGCTTGCCAAGTCGCTGCAGGAGACATTAACGGAACTGGGAGAATCACAAGGTGACGATATAGCTGATTGGGAATGGGGAGACTATCATCAGGTCAGGTTTAACCACCCGCTCTCGAGTGTCGCCCCATTAAATTATGTATTTAACAGCGGCGGCGGAATGCCGGTAGGCGGCAGCAGTGTCACCGTACAGGCGGCGGCATTTTTAGATGATGGAACCGTTAATCATGGCGGGTCCTGGAGATTTGTCATCGACCTGGCCGATATGAATCAAGGATATCACCTTGTTGGCCCTGGTCAATCAGGTAACGTGAAAAGTGAGTGGTACCACGATCAGCTTGATGATTGGGCAGAAGGTACTTATCATAAAACCACTTTAGACGACCCAAAAGGTGATACGCTGACATTGAAACCATCATACTGATATTCAGAAAAAAAGTACCAAGCCCAGCATCCTTGCTCTGGACTTGGTACTTTTTCATTGTTTTTGCTTAGTAAGGAATTCTGCAAGGAACTCCTCGAAATTAGGGGCCTCGATTGCTGCGATTTTTTCATATGATTCAATGATCTTAAGTTTAATTTCTTGCTCCAGATCATTCCGGTCTTGATAGTTCGTGTTTTTTAACGATTTTTTTATTTTAGGATTCAAAGAGTCGATTAGATCCATTAATTCTTCTTTTGACAGTTTTTTATCCACAATGGCTTTTCTCCTTTCTAACATATACCTCATCCATATAGTGCTTTCGAAGTTTTTTTAGAGCTTGTTTACGGATGCTTGAGATATTCTGTGGCGACTCATGGAAATAGGCAGCAATTTCCTTGTTGGATAGGCCGTAGGAAAAGTTCATGGTCAGCACCAGGTTTTGTTTGGCTGTTAACTTCTGCAAGGCTTTTATCATCTCTTCATCACTTATGTGTGAAGCGAGTTCATTCGTTTCCCCCATCTTTTCAAGGTGAACGTCCAAAGTGCCGATTAGATCGATCAATCCGCCAGTATCCCTTGGTGTCGCATCAAGTACCATTCGATAGCGTTCCCGCTGCTTCCGTGCCCTTTTATCAAAATCAACAGAGAAAAAGTAAATTAAGGAGCACATGTATTTGTATACTTTAGCCCGGTAATAGAAAATTTTGAAAGTCTCGTTGAGATGGCAAATGTTGTGGGGAGAAGGGGAATCAAGAGTTTCAGTGAAAATCTTTAAATGCTCTGGGTTCTGTAAAAATACTTGAATGATCGGTTGCTCAAAGAAAGATGAGTACTGTTGCTGCAGAAACTCCAATGAATGAGAAAAAAAATGAGAAGTTAATTGGTTCATTGTTATCCCTCCTTTAATTAATAAAGTGATAGACAAGGGGAATAAATCAATTATATACGAACATTCGTTCTTTTTTCCATGAATCAATAGTGCTAGATTGATTTTTTTAAACAAGTTTCACTTTAGATATCAGATACAAGAAAAGGGGTGAAGAGGATGATGATTGAGGATGCTACTATGTGGGTTTCATTAGTTAGTGAATTTGGCTATCCACTCGTCGTTTCTATGTTTTTGCTCTTCCGCTTCGGTAAACAATTAAAAGAACTGACAACGGACGTAGAGAACTTAAAAAAGTCCGCTCATAAAACGAAAAAACGATAACCTCAGGACGTATGTGCCAGGTGATAAACACCGAATTTCGGATTCTATTCTAAAAAGGGTCCGGAATTCGGGATAAAAAGAAATCGGTACTATCTGAAAATCAAGACTGTATTACATCCCTCCCTAAAACTCAAATAAAAAAATGATAAACCATTATTTGGAATATAGCACAAAATAGGTAAAAAATAATCCTCAAATGGAATCATTTTACTACTATAATTCATCCGTCAATGGAATTAGATAGGAAATCCTCCCCTCGTACGATTTTAGTTTTATGGATTAAAGTGAAAATACTTTTAAAAAAACAACATTCATCAATAAACTTATAGAAGTATGCGGCATCCGAGTAAAAGGGTGCTGCTTTTCTTATTGTTTGGTAATAAACTGATAATATGGAAAAGGGGTGGGGAAAATGAAGAGTCAACAGCTAGAAGATATTCGGATCCTGCAGCATGAATGTGAACGGGAAGGTTTTACTTTAAAGCTGAACTGGGAAACGCTTCGCAGTCGAAATGGTGTGAATAAGAATGACTTTTTTCACTATGAAGGATTGAAGCTTGTTGGTTTTCTCGGTCTATACGATTTTGGAAACAAAGTGGAGATGTGCGGAATGGTGCATCCTGATTACCGTAGGCAAGGCGTTTTTACAAAGCTGATGGAAGAGGCCATAAGGAGTGCCGCGGAGCGCAACTATAAGTTGATTCTCTTGAACTCACCTGCTCAATCCCATTCAGGGACAGGATTTTTGAAGCAGCTCAATTGTGAGTTTGCTTTTTCTGAGTTTCAAATGAAATGGTCCGAAACGGAGCTTGATGATTATGGTGATGCAGTCGTTCGCCCTTCGCGGAGAGGGGATGAGGAAACGGAAATTCAGCTGGATATTCAATGTTTCCAATTTACGAAACAAGAGGCGAAGGATTATTATCAGCGCATCCTCTATGAGGATACTCTGAAAACCATGATGATTGAAAAGGGTGGCCGAGCGGTCGGTAAGATCCGTGTTGATCACTCTGGCCGGGAAGCTTGGATTTATGGATTTTCCATTTTGCCAAAATACCAGGGAAAAGGACTTGGCAGAAAGGCATTGAAAAAGGTCGTAGCCGAACAATGCCAGCTGGGATATGATATTTTTCTCGAGGTAGAGGCGACTAATGAGCATGCTTTAAGACTCTATGAATCTTGTGGATTCAAAACCATTCAAAGACAGGATTATTATCAATACAAAGGCTGAAGGATACTTCGATGACATTAAGTGTGAGGGGGATGGGGTGGATGTTGATCTTATTCAATTATAATTGGCAGGTCCGAAATGAGTGGCTCAAGTGGTGCCGGTCCTTACCGAATGAGGAGCTGAAACGGCAGCGCATAGGAGGGCTGGGGAATATATTGAGGACACTTGCCCATATTATCGATGTCGAATGCAGCTGGATCAGGGCCATACAAGGGAAGCCTGATGTCGCGATCGATTTGGAAGCTTATGATACGATCGAAAAAGTGGAGGATTTATCTATCCGTTATCATTCTGAGGTCATTGACTATTTGAACTCGCATTCCATTGAAGATGAGAATGGAATGATTCAACCAGCTTGGATGGAGGGGACATACGAAAAAGGCAGGATACTGCGCCATCTGATAGCGCACGAAATTCACCATATAGGCCAGCTGTCCATCTGGTCGAGGGAGATGGGCATCGATCCGGTATCCGCCAGTTTAATAGATCGGGATTTATAGGCTTTATGTTTTAAAAACTGGTAATGCAATTTGCTTTACCAGTTTTTTATTTTAAAGGAATTCCGCAGGTTTTTTCAAAAAAAAAGGGATTATGGAAGGAGGACAAGCAGGGAATCCATATTGGATATAATGGTCGCTTCACAGGAAAACTCCTTGGTCTGGATGGGACAGGTCAATTCATGATATAAGGAATTTTTCGTCTTAACGCAGTAGGTTATAACATATTAAATAAAAAGGATTAGCGTATTAGCTTAATCCTTTTTATTTATTTGTCATATATATTAATATTTACGCACTCAAACTTTTGTTAATTTTGGCTTTTGTGTCGCTGGTTTAATGTATTTAGTTAATAACCAGCGTGAGATTGGTCCAACAATCAGTAACTGTGATGGTAGCGCCACGATAAAGTTTAGACCAACTGTTTTAAGGTAAGCTATGAAGATTGAACCCTCAATCCCAATCATTAAACTAGTTAAAATAAGCCCATATACTGACATAATAATGACCATTACAGGGACCATGCAAAAGGCAATTGCAATAATAAAGTTGGATTCTTTCGATTTGTCATAAGGCAGTGATAATGCAAGTTTACGCGCCTTCGGTTCAACTATTGACTCTGCAATAAAAGCGACGATAAATGTTACCGCAAATTGAATTACTGCACCCCCTACGGTAAACGATGACAAGCCGTGTAAAGCTGTGTTGTAAACTGACATAATAAGGACCATACCAAAACACATAAAAAGTCCAAAGATTATGCCTTCCTTTTTATTACTAGGCAAATAAAAACATCCTTTCTTTTAAGCGTAAATGTAATTATATATGCCGAAAAATTTTTACATAAGTGACATTTTTATGACTTTTATTTTGAGTTACGTTAAATTACACTTTTGTTTTGATGAAACCTTGTTTATAGAGGCTTGGCAAAAAAACGAATGAGAAAAATCAATAGATGAAGAAAACGATAAAGAATAGTAACGAATTTAATTTGTTTCAATGGTTTAGATGATTTATTGGATTCTTCAGTAAGCATTTCATTAAGCAGGTTGGCTCATGTGCATGGGCCAGCCTTTATATATATTTGAAGGAAAAAAGGTCCGTGTTCACTGAATGGAAATAGGTAAAAGGTACCGTTTATTCAAAATTCGTAATATTAAGGTAAATTTTGGCGTTTATTCGACAAAATCATGATATATTATTCTAGCATTTTACAAAAATAGAAGGGTTGTGAAGTATGTCGTTCAAAATGCATGTTAATAAGATGCTCGCCCCGATTCTTGCTGTGAGTTTGATTACAGCCCCATTTGCCGTGCCGGGGGAGACATCCGCCAAAGAGTCTAATAAGAAACCGGCCAAGACTGAACCATTTACGATTTCAGCTCCTACTGTTAATTACTCAAAAGGCACCAAAGCTACTGTAACGGTCACACCGAAAAAAGGGAACAAAGGAAATGAAACCGTTGTCTTTCAATTAATGAATGGGACGAAGGTCATTTCACAGTCAGCCATTGAGGCGGATATTAAATCGGCCCAAAAGTTCTCTGCGTACTTCAACTCGTACAAATCGGGTTATTGGATCAAAGTATCGGTTGTCTCCAAGTATAACGGCAATACGAGTAACTTCCGCAACAGCCTGGCAGCCTCCGTTTCGGATGCACCTTTTGAACTAAGGATCATGGAAACGACAGATATACACACTAATCTGGTGAGCTATGATTATTATAAGGATGCCGTATCGGACTCTGTCGGCTTTTCCCGCACGGCTTCTTTAATCAAACAGGCACGAAAAGAAGTGAAAAATAGCGTTTTAGTGGATAACGGCGACCTTATTCAAGGGACGCCGCTAGGTACGTACAAAGCGAAAATAGCGCCGCTGAAAAAGGGTGAAGTCCATCCTGTCTATAAAGCGATGAACTTGCTAGACTATGATGTGGCCACATTCGGCAATCATGAATTCAATTATGGTTTAGCTTATTTGGAAGAGGCCATCAATGATGCGAACTTCCCTTATGTCAATGCCAATGTTTATAAAAAAGATAAAGACAATGATTCAAAGAATGATAAAAATAAATATACTCCTTATAAAATCGTCACAAAGAAAGTAAAGGACATCAATGGAAAAGAAAAATCAGTAAAAATAGGCTACATTGGATTTGCCCCTCCGCAAATAATGGATTGGGATAAAGCGAACCTTGAAGGTAAGGTCATTACAAAAGAAATCATCACGACTGCAAAAAAATATGTACCTGAAATGAAGAAAAAGGGCGCGGATGTCATCGTGGCGCTCACGCATTCCGGGTTTAATGGCGATACCAAGAATACCGAGGATGTCATCTATTCATTAAGCAAGGTATCCGGCATCGATGCCATCACGTTCTCCCACACGCATAAGGTCTTTCCGGCACAAGACGAGGCTTCTTTAGACAGCCTATTCAAAGATAGCCAAGGAAAAGTCCTTAAAGGCGTGGATAATAAAAAGGGTACCATCAATGGTGTACCAGCCGTTCAAGCAGGATATGGCGGCGGTAATCTCGGGATCATCGATCTTGATATCCAGAATATCAAGGGGAAATGGAAAGTCGTCAATTCCGATTCATCAACACGTGCAATCAACGATAAAATAACAGGAAAAAAAGCGGCTGAAGATGCATCTGTCGTCAAAGCCGTGAAGAAGGATCACGAAGGAACGATCAAGTATGTCAACACGCCAATTGGAACGACTACAGCTCCAATTCATAGTTACTTCGCCCTTGTGCAAGACGATCCTTCCGTACAGGTCGTGACGAGCGCACAGAAATGGTATGTAGAAAAATACATCCAAAGCAACCGTCCTGAATACAAGGACTTGCCGATTCTCTCTGTAGGAGCCCCTTTCAAAGCGGGTCGCAATGGAGTCGAGGAATTCACCGAAATCAAGGAAGGCGGACTGACCATTCGCAGCGCCGGTGATTTATATTTATACGATAATACCTTGAAGGCAATCAAGATCAAAGGGTCAGTTGTTAAAGAGTGGCTAGAAATGTCTGCCGGGAAATATAATACAATCGATCCTGCCAAGTCTGAGGAACAGGAGCTGCTTAATGGAAAGTTTGCCGTTTATAACTTTGATGTGATTGACGGCGTTACGTATCAAATCGATGTCACCAAAGCTCCGCGCTATGATGAAAAAGGGATAAAAGTGTCGGATTCAAGCAGGATTGCAGATTTGAAATATAATGGTGAACCAGTGGACCCGAATCAAGATTTCATCGTAGTGACGAATAATTACCGTGCTTCGGGCGGGGGGAACTTCCCGGGAGTCAAGGGCAGCGAATATGTAGTTGACTCTGCGGATGAAAATCGCCAGATCTTGATGGATTACATCACACAAGAGGGTGAGATCAATCCAACTGCTGATAATAACTGGTCGATTGCCCCGATTTCAGGTAAGGTGGACGTTACTTTCACCTCATCACCTAAAGGTGCGGAATATTTAAATGAAGACAGCCCGATTTCCTATACAGGCAAAAAGGATGATAAAGGCTTTGGCATTTACAAATATAATTTGGGAAAAGAAAACGTTAAGGTGCAACTGCTCGGGATCAATGATCTTCACGGCCAGCTTGATACCACTTCCGATTTTGGCGGTATCAAACAAGGGCGTGCCGATTATTTAGCTGCGCACTTGAAGCAGCGTAAAGCTGAAAACCCTGAAAATACACTTTTACTTTCGGCAGGGGATGCTGTAGGTGCAAGTGCACCCGTTTCTTCTTTAATCCAGGACAAACCGACGCTTCAGTTTTTGAATGATATGAAATTCGATGTCGGAACTGTCGGGAACCATGAGTTCGACAAAGGGGTAGAAACCCTGATGGCTCAAATCAATGGCGGAAAGTCGCCAACATCCGATGTGGTATTCGATAAATTGAACTTTCCATATGTAGTTGCCAATGTCGTATATAAAGACACGAAAAAACCGATTTTGGACCCTTACGTCATAAAAAAGGTCGGCGGGGTTGATATTGGGTTCATAGGTGTAGTCACGAATGCCACACCTCAAAAAGTAAGTCCGGATGGCATTAAGAATGTAGAATTCATAGAACAGGCACCTGCCGTAAATAAGGCAGTTAATGAGTTGAAAGAAAAAGGCGTCAAATCGATTGTGATCATCTCACATGACCCAGGCACTGAAAAGGAAGGGGTCATTACAGGCGAAGTGGCTGATCTTGCTAATGCAGTGGATGATGAAGTAGATGTGATCTTAGCGGGAGATAATCATGCGAAGGTCAACAACTATGTGGATAATAAATTGATTGTACAAGCTTACTCTTATGGAACGGCTTTTGAAGATGTGGATTTGGAAATCGATCCAAACACAAAGGATATTGTCAAAAAGTCAGCTGAGATTGTCACGGTTACACAAGATGGCATCACACCTGATGCCGGGACGACGAAATTCATTAACGACTATCTAGACATGTTCCCCGAGTTGAAAGCCCCGCTTGGGACAACGGATGAGAAAATTTTAAGAACCAATGCGTATACGCAGGAAACGGGCCTTGGGAATTTAATTGCCGATTCCATGAAGGCAGATTTGAATTCCGATTTTGCCTTCATGAATCCAGGCGGAATTCGTGCAGATATTCCAAAGGGGGAAGTCACTTTTTCCGATTTAGCGAAAATCCAGCCGTTCGGAAACGTATTGGTTAAGCTGGAACTGACTGGAGCGGAAGTGAAAACGCTGCTTCAACAGCAATGGATCGTTGAAGGATCTCCGAAAACCTTGCAAATTTCTGGACTGAGCTATACAGCCGACTTCAGTAAACCTGTCACGGAACGCGTCACCTTATTGGAGAAAGCGGACGGAACACCTATCAAGGATACCGAAACATACACGGTGGCCGTCAATGATTTCATGGCAAGCGGCGGTGATAACTATACCGTCCTGAAAGGAAAAGAGCGTGTGTTTGGACATGCTGACCTGGAAGCATTCGTTAACTATGTAAAAGAAACCTTTAAAGGCGGAAAGATCACGGCTGAAATTGAAGGCAGGATTACGAATATCAATAATTAATAGAGGTTTACTCGTGAAAACTGAGCATTTACTCGTTCGTTTTCAATATTTACTCGTGAAACCTAAAAGAGAGCGCTCCTTAATACAAGGGGCGCTTCCTTTTTTGTGATTAATTATTCCTGAAGATGGAAAAGTTCAATCCCAATGCAAAGGTGACCCAAGCAATATAGGGAACCATCGCTAAACCGGATGTACGGTCTATTTTATAAAACTCGAATGCCGTTAATGTAATCAAGGTCAGCAGTGCAGCCATTTCAATAAAAGCTGTTCCGCGCAAGCCCCATTTGAAGAATAAAAAAGACCATAAGAAATTCAACCCTAGTTGAGTATCATAGAGGCGTTCAGCGGACTTCGATTCTTTTTCTTTGGATGCAATGCGATATTTCGCTATTCCCATGATTGTATAAAGGCTGGTCCAAGCAACGGGGAAAGTCCAGGAAGGAGGAGCAAAAGCAGGTTTCTTGAGTTTGTCATAAATTTCTTTTGAATTCCTTGTGGCGAATATCCCCACAAGTGAGCCTCCAACCACAGGTACCAATACACTTTTAGCTAATTTTCCGTAGTTCATAAAGCGATCCTCTTCTTTCTTCATTATTTGTATGTTCTTATACCTTTACCTTCTCACTCTGAAAATAAAACATCCCCTTTAATCAAGAAGTGTAACTTTCTTCCAAACTTTACGTCGGTACTATTAAGAAAAGGGGGAATACCGATGAACCGTAAAATAGTGATGTTTATGTTCAGTTTGTTCCTTTTACTTGCTGGATGCAGCAGTAATGAAAAAAATGATTCTGCATCTGAATCACATGATGAAAAGGCGGAAAGTAAAATGGACGCTTCAATTTCCGGGAATATGGTGCAACAGGAAGAAGCGGCGGAAAAGGAAGGGGTGACGGATGAAAGAAAGGTCATCCATCAAGCCCAGCTTGAGTTGAAGGTGAAGAACCTCGAAAAGGCACAAATGAAGATTGAGAATAAGGTGGCTGAATATGGCGGATATGTTGTCGAGTCCAATGTATACAGGGAAGATGAAGAACTGGTGGAAGGAACAATCACTGTTCGGGTCCCTGAAGCCCATTTTCAGGATTTTCTAGCCGATAGCGAGGGTGAGGCTTCAGAAGTGGTCGGAAGGAATGTGACAGGACAGGATGTAACGGAGCAATATGTAGATTTAAAAGCAAGATTGAAGTCAAAGAGAGCAGTAGAGGAAAGGTTGCTTGCATTCATGAAGGATGCTGAGAAGACCGAAGATTTGTTGAAAATATCATCCGATCTTGCCGTGGTGCAAGAAGAAATAGAGCAGCTGACCGGGCAAATGAAGTATCTTGAGAACCAGACCTCATATTCGACGGTTACCATCACGTTATCACAGGACCGGATAGTTGTGCCGGGCATTGATAATAAGGAATTGAATACATGGGAAAGAACGAAGAAACAACTTGCAACAAGTGCGAATCTATTACTTAAAGCGGGTTCAGGAATCATTGTTTTTATAATAGGAAACTTGCCTATCTTCATTATTTTAGGCGTAGTTGGTGCGGCGGTCCATTGGGTGATCAAAAGAAGGGGTAAAAGGTGAAGGCAGAAAGAGAGGGTGCCAATTAGATTGGCACCCTCTGACATTTATCTTTTCCGTTTATGCAAGCCGGTCACATAATACAGGGCTACCAACAGTAAGATCCAAATCGGACCAACGATTAGAGCGATTCTTGTATCTGCTGAAAAACCGAGTACTACCATTACGAATACTAAAAAGGCTAAAGTTAAGTAAGAAGTGAATGGGAAAAGAGGCATTTTGTAAGACAAGCCTTGTTTTTCTCCCTGACTCATTTTCCGTCTAGACATGATCTGTGTGACAAGTATGGTTCCCCATGTCCAGAGTGCACCGAATGTAGCGACACTTGTGACGTAAGTGAAAACTTTATCGGCTTCCATGTAGTTAAGGTAAACACCGAAAAGAAGCACGATAGCCGAAACGATAATGGCAACGCCAGGAACGCCTGACTTTGTTGTACGTTCGAAACTTTTTGGTGATTCACCTTGCTGCGCTAGGTTGAATAACATTCTTCCTGTACTGAAGATCCCGCTGTTACAAGATGAAAGGGCTGCTGTCAGTACGACAAACTGAATGATTCCTGCTGCGCCTGGAATACCGATTTTATCAAACATCATAACGAATGGGCTGTTTTCCCCATTCATTTCATCCCATGGAGTGATTGATAAAATGACTGTCAGAGCTAAAACGTAAAAAAGTAAAATCCGATAAAAAACGGTATCGATGGCTCTTTTTAAAGATTTTTCAGGGTTTTTAACTTCACCTGCGGTAACACCGAGCATTTCAATTCCCAAATAGGCGAACATGACCATTTGGAATGAGAGGATGACACCAGAAATACCATTCGGGAAAAATCCTCCATTTTCAACAAGGTTGCCGAATCCGACTGCGATTCCGCCATTCCCCAGTCCAAAGATGATCATTCCAAAGCCAAGGACGATCATAAGGATGATCGTTACGATTTTAATAAGGGCGAACCAAAACTCCAATTCACCGTAAGCTTTTACAGCAAGAAAGTTAATCGTTGTCATGATGGCGAGTGCGGCTAACGCCCAAGCCCATTGCGGAGTATCAGGGAACCAAAACTGCATATAGATTCCGACTGCAGTAATTTCAGCCATACAAGTGGCGATCCAAACGAACCAGTAATTCCATCCGGTTATATATCCGGCAAGAGGACCGACAAATTCGCTTGCGTAGCGACTGAAAGAGCCTGCGACTGGATTTTTTATCGCCATTTCACCTAGTGCACGCATGATAAGATAGATCATAAGTCCGCCAATGGCATAAGAAATGATGATGGCTGGACCAGCTAATTTAATCGCAGATGCCGAGCCGAGAAATAATCCGACTCCAATGGCTGCGCCAAGAGACATTAATGCGATATGTCTTTCTTCCAAACCTCTATGTAGTTGAGATTCTTTGGAGTTTTGCATAATTTTCCCCTTTTCTATGTTGGAGTTTAATTTTCTCTATCTAGCATTTTATCACTAGTAGAGGAGAATACATATTATTTATTGATTTTTCACATAATATTACAACTAAATAATATATTTTAATAGGAAGAATGTAAAGTAAAAAATGAAAACGCTTACTACAAAAGTAATCCTATAATTTTTCATCGTATAATAATCTTTCGAAACTAATTATAATGCTATACAAACAAAATAAAATTATGTGATTTTTCTAAAAATTTAGACATTTAATAGTGAACAAGCTGTCCCAAAAATAAGGAACAGCTTGTTCGTTTCATCATTGCCATATGGCGGAGGCCCATTCAGGATGATCAATGAAAGGGTTGCGATTATGCTGATATTGATTATAAGTGATCTCATTTCGGTTACGCTCGAAGGCATCTACAGGAACCTGTTCATTCCACTCCGGTAAGAAGCCATTCCATTCCATGAATCGATTGATACTGATTTCCAGAGCACTCGATTTGATTTGTATATTTATGGGGAAAGTATTGTCAAAAAAGAGAAAACAGCTAGTGATGCTTAGCGAAATTTAGGGGAATAGCCCGGGAAATATCGAAGGCTGTTATGAAAATGAAAATGATACGAAAAACCGTCACCATTCGACTTACTGTTTCAGTATATAGATCCTAAAAAAACTTTAGACAAATTCGATTTTTCATCGAGTTTGTCTAAAGTATGAAACCGTCAGTATGCTACTGACGGTTTTTTTTACTCTGTTTTATAAGAAGACTTTGAATGAAACTCAATAACAATGATCCGATTAAAGCTCCCCAAAAAGAATTTATTACAAAGCCACTGACGGCATAGGAAGTGATTTGGAATGTGAAGGCATTGATAATGAAAGAAAACAACCCGAACGTCAGGATGGTGATCGGCAATGTGATAAGCTGGAGAATGGGCCTAACCAGCAAGTTCATGATTGATAATATAAAAACCGCCAGCAAGGCTGTTCCGTAAGATTTAATCGTGATGGAGTCGAGAAGCCAGTCAATAACGAGCAATACCAGCCCGTTGATAAGAAAACGCATAATTATGTTCATGAAAAACTCCTCCTGAAGTCACCTTAACTACAAGTCATTATACTAAAATTTCATGAATTTCAGTTATATGTTTGCAGAATTGTCACAAAAAAAGAGGAATACGATATGTATTCCCCAAGATTGGAAAAAGGTCCATTTAAGGGTCTTAGAGCAGTTTATCTTTAAAAAAAGTCCAGTTGATTGGAACGGAAGGTACGAGACTCCTGCGGAAAGCGAGTGCCGTAGAGGAAATTAACGTTCCTATTTTACAAACCCTCAAAAAGAACGTTTCAGCTAGTTTTCTTCAATCCATTGAGGATTTTATAAAACTAAAAAACCATTTAGTATAACTTAGTTTTGTTGTGAAACCATGGTTTGGGATAAGACCATTCCGAACCCCATTTGTCTTCTTTTTCTATTTAATTGTTGGCAATGATCTTTTCAAATTCACTTAATTCCAATGTGTTTTTCAATTTTGGATTGGTGTTTAAGGAAAGCAGGGCACTTTCAATTAGAAAGGTTCGCGGTTCAACGTTTTGTAATAATTCCTCTTGGATAAAGTGAATCAATTTTAGGTTTTTAACCCGTTCTGCTTCATCATCTTGGCATAGCCTTAGAATCATCTTTTTTAGGTCGTTTGCAGAGTGCAGGAGTGCAGTATGAAAATCCTGCTGTGAATGGAAGCACTCTGGCAGCCATTGCTTAATGAGATCGGGTTCCAAAAGCTGTGCATTTGACTGGCTGACATCTTCGAAAATCGATTTAATCCTATCGACGCAATAACGGATAATTTCAGTAGGGTTGAAATCTGGCTCTTTAGCCAAAGCATTAAAATGAATCGTTTGATGCATCATTCCCGAGTAAAGAATGGCACAGTCCAAAATATAGGGTTTTTTATCAGCACCGAAAATGTCCAGAAACCGTTTTGATAGCCAATGGATATGCTGGAATTTAGCATGTGTGATGAAGTTCTTAAGTTCGGTATCATTTGAAATCATTACTTCTTCATATAAGAAAAAGATTTTATTGTTTTTGTTGGAGTGCATTTGTAATTCTGATTGTTTGATGAATATCTCAATATCTGCAAGATTTTGCCCAATAAGCAATTCATTCCGCTCTTTTTCGAATTTTTCCTGCGAAGTTAGGAAGACTGCCTTAAGCAATTCGCTTTTAGAAGAAAAATAGTTATAAAATGTTCCTTTTGAAATGCCGCTATAATCTAAAATATCCTGAATGGAAGTTGCTTGATATCCCTTTTCAATAAATAATTGGTGTGCATATTTAACTACCAATTGCTTGCGCTCATTCATATATATCACCCTTACTCTTATTGGACGGTCATTTTAACGTAATAGTATCTTATTTTCTATACGAACACAAACCAACACAAACCAGTACGTTTACAATTTCTCTAGCAAAATAAGGGGGAAGGCCATGTACTGGAAGAGGTCTGCTGAAATAAAGGTCCACAAAAGCAATGAAAATTCGGTTTCTATGCATCCTTATATTCACCATGTAAATAAAGGCAGATGAAGTGAACAAAGTCACAGGAGAACACTTAGGTTTGTTATAAGATAAATAGAAGGAGATGGGTGAAGTAGCGCAAAGTATCTATGAATATTCGGCATCATTATCGATTACTAACCCATTGGTAGGAGAAATGATAAAATCACTCGGTGTGAAGGAATATTGGTTATAAGGGTCGTATACCATTATTAGGAATGTGATTATGGCAATATGCTGACCCTTCAACGGTTTATATCACTATATTTTTCCATATGTTGGGGGTTAGTGAAGTCATAATATAAATAAAAAAACAATGGATTGATTATTATATTAAAATTATTATAAATAAGTATTGATTTTTTTCTGAGAAGCTTTATCATTATATACATAAATAATAATGAAAAGGTGGTTCAATTATGACAAATAAGAAAAACCTTACTACAAGCTGGGGAGCACCAGTTGGAGATAATCAAAACTCGATCACTGCCGGCGAACGCGGCCCGGTGCTCATTCAAGATGTACACTTATTGGAAAAACTAGCCCACTTCAACCGTGAACGTGTGCCTGAACGTGTAGTTCATGCGAAGGGTGCCGGTGCATTCGGAACTTTCGAAGTAACGAACGACCTTTCTCAGTACACGAAAGCTAAACTTTTCAATGGTGTGGGCAAGAAGACAGATCTTTTTATCCGTTTCTCCACAGTTGCAGGTGAATTGGGTTCTGCTGATACAGTCCGTGACCCGCGTGGATTTGCTGTTAAATTCTACACGGAAGAAGGAAACTACGATATCGTCGGTAATAATACGCCTGTATTCTTTATTCGCGATGCGATTAAGTTCCCCGACTTCATCCATACACAAAAAAGAGATCCTAGAACACATTTGAAAAACCCTACGGCTGTTTGGGATTTCTGGTCACATTCACCGGAATCGCTGCACCAAGTGACGATCCTGATGTCCGATCGGGGCATTCCTGCTACACTCCGTCATACACATGGTTTCGGAAGCCACACATTTAAATGGGTGAATGCTGAAGGAAAAGGCGTTTGGGTGAAATACCACTTCAAAACAGAACAGGGCATCAAAAACCTTGATGTGGATCTAGCTGCAAAACTAGCAGGTGAAAACCCTGATTACCATACGGAAGATCTTTTCAATGCCATTGAAAAAGGGGACTTCCCTGCATGGAAATTGTATGTTCAGATCATGCCTTTGGAAGATGCGGATACATACCGTTTCGATCCATTCGATGTGACGAAGGTATGGTCTCAAAAAGATTATCCGTTGATAGAGCTTGGTCGTATGGTATTGAACAGAAATCCTGAAAACTACTTTGCTGAAGTGGAGCAAGCCACGTTCTCACCAGGAACATTCGTACCGGGAATTGAAGCTTCCCCAGACAAGATGCTTCAAGGACGCCTATTCGCATATGGAGATGCACACCGTTACCGTGTGGGCTCGAATCACAACCAACTTCCGGTTAACCGTCCGAAAGTGGAAGCGAATAACTATCAGCGTGATGGTTTCATGCGTGCTGATGACAATGGCAAGGGATCTGTTTATTATGAGCCGAATAGTTTTGGAGGCCCTGCCGAATCAACAGAAAATAAAGTTACTCCTTTCGAGGTGACTGGGCAAGCTGCACAAGTCGGTCATAATAGTGATGATCACTACACCCAAGCAGGTGACTTATACCGTCTATTAAGTGCCGAAGAGAAAACTCGCCTTGTTGACACGATCGTGGGCGCAATGAAACCTGTGGAATTGGAAGAAATCAAGCTTCGTCAAATCGGCCATTTTTACAAAGCCGATCCGGAATACGGAACGCGCATAGCCGAAGGTTTAGGTTTACCTGTACCGCAAGAAGCGTAAAATATGGGACTACCAATCTAGTAAATGCAAACAGGCATCCATTCATGAATGGATGCCTGTTTTGGTTTATGCATGGCTCCATTATATAAATGACACCCGACAAGTTCGGTAAGAATATATAGTTATAAATGGTTTGAAAAAAGTCATGCTGTCAGATTAATTGGGGGCAAGTTACTTAAATTATCGGTAAAGGGTGGAATTTATGGCTAGTAAAAAGAATCGGGTGTTAGTAGGCAGTCCGATTTACCAGAAACCAGATATTTTACAAAAGTTCCTGCTCTCACTTAAAAGGCTGGATGTGGAGGGACTGGAGCTTGGCGTTTTCTTCATTGATGACAATGAAGATGAGCGATCAAGCAAAATGCTTGAGGATTTCAGTCAGGAGCAGAGCAATGTCAAAATACTGGCATCCAATCAAAGCGATGTATACGTGTGTAATGGCATTACCCATTACTGGAATGAAAATCTGGTTTGGAAGGTCGCTGATTTCAAAAATATGATGATCGAACACGCGATTAAGGAAGACTATGATTATTTATTTCTTATCGACTCGGACCTCCTGCTATACCCTCTGACCATCAAGCAGCTTATTTCTGCCAAAAAGGATATCATCTCTAATATTTTCTGGACAAAATGGCAGCCTGATGCCGAAGAACGGCCTCAAGTATGGTTATATGATGAATACACCCAATGGGAGATATCACGCGGTCAACCGTTGGCGGATTCGGAGATCACCACACGTTATCAGTCGTGCATCCGACAGATGAGAACACCTGGTGTTCATAAAGTTGGGGGATTGGGTGCCTGTACACTCATCAGCCAAAAAGCGTTGAAAGCAGGTGTGAATTTTAAAATGATCGAGAATCTATCATTTTGGGGTGAAGACCGGCATTTTTGCATTCGTGCCGCAGCTTTAGGATTTTCCATGTACGTTGATACCCACTTGCCCGCTTATCATATATACAGGGATTCGGACTTGGACGGTGCGATGGAATTTCTTGATCGGACGGATAATAAGAGGGAAGCTTCAGGGGTATCCAGTCCCAAATTAACGCTGAGCATGGTCATCAAAAATGAAAGTGACCGTTATCTAAGGAAGGTTTTAGAGGAAATTCGTGATTATATTGATGAAGCCGTGATTATTGATGATGGCAGCACGGACGATTCCTCAGAGGTTTGTTTAGAAGTATTGAGGGGGATGCCGGTACGCATCATCAGGAATGATGTCTCCAAGTTCTCCAATGAAATAGAACTTCGTAAACAGCAATGGTCGGAGACGGTGAAGTCGAATCCCGAGTGGATTTTAAATCTTGACGCTGATGAAATGTTTGAAAAAAGATTCAAAGAGGTAGTCAAGCAGCTGATAAGTGATCAAGAAGTCGATGTATATTGCTTCCGGTTATATGACTTTTGGAATGAAACCCATTACAGGGAGGATGATCGCTGGTGCGCACACCGGTATTACCGGCCGTTCCTTGTCAGGTATCGGGAGGGGTTTGAATGCAAATGGAACGATAGGCCGCAGCATTGTGGGAGATTTGCAGAAAATGTCTTTGAATTGCCTCACAAGTTATCCGACATTCGCTTAAAGCATTTGGGCTGGGTCAAAGAAGAAGATCGGATAGCGAAATTCAAAAGATATCAGGAATTGGACCCTGAGGGTAGGTATGGAAATACTGAGCAATATCTAAGCATTCTGGATGATGCCCCCAATTTGGTTCGTTTTGAGGAGTGACTTTTCTATGGGGGAGGGTGCGTTGCGTTGGCAATAATTAAATCAAATCAGCATACATTTGCTTTAGAGGAGGTGCAGTATGGACGTTTTTGTGCGGCAGAATGATTCCTTGTGGTATTATAGCCAATTATTCAAGGTGAATTACCAACTTATCATTGATTCCAATAGTGGGATTGATCCACTTGCACTTATGATTGGCCAACAAATCAAAATTCCTGGCTTTACGACGACCGGCTATAGTATTAAGCAAGGCGATTCGTTATGGGCAATTGCAAGATCACGTAATCTTTCATTGGATGCCCTATTTTTGGCTAACCCCAATCTCAACCCGAATGCCCTGCAAGTCGGTCAGACAATTTCTGTGCCATTAAGGATTACTTGGAGGCTTATTCAAGGAAATCGGGAATATGATTATGAGACGATGATGACCGATGTAAGACGTTTGAAAACTATCTATCCATTTATTAAAACCTCCCCCATCGGGGACTCGGTGCTTGGAAGGGATATCCCCGAAGTGCTGATTGGGAATGGTAACAAACGAGTTCACTACAATGGTTCCTTTCATGCGAATGAGTGGATAACGACGCCTGTGATCATGACCTTTTTAAATGATTATTTACTCGCAATCACGAATCAGGCTGACATTCGCGGTCTATCTCTGTTTCCCTTTTATCAACAGACGATGCTGTCGATCGTCCCAATGGTGAATCCGGACGGAGTGGAGTTGGTTCTTAAAGGCCCGCCTGCAGATGAGTCATTGAGACGACGGCTCTTGGAATGGAATAACGGAAGCGAAGAATTCTCTGGCTGGAAGGCAAATATTAACGGGGTGGATCTGAATGATCAATTTCCCGCCAAATGGGAACTGGAAAAAGAACGCAATAATGTAACGGAGCCAGGTCCGGCAAATTATCCCGGGGAAGGGCCACTTACACAGCCGGAAGCCATTGCAATGTCTGAGTTGACAAGAAAACTTGACTTTGGCAAAGTCCTTGCGTTCCATACCCAAGGAGAGGTCATTTATTGGGGTTTTGAAGGGTTGGAACCGCCCGAATCGGAAACGATAGTCAATGAGTTTGCGAGGGTCAGTGGATATGAGCCTGTCAAATCTGCCAATAGTTACGCAGGGTATAAGGATTGGTTCATTCAGGATTGGCGCAGGCCGGGGTTTACCGTGGAGCTGGGCAAAGGAACGAATCCCCTCCCTATATCACAGTTCGATGAGATTTATCAGAAGTCGCTTGGGATTTTCTTGGCAGGGTTATATATGTGAATTTTGACCAAATGAAAAAGCTCAACTCCGTTACCATGGGGAAGAGCTTTTTAGTCTTATACACCATTAGACTTGAAACGATGAGGGCTGCTGCAAAAAATAAGTAAAGTTATGCTTTACTTATCGATTGCATGATTAACTCGCTTTTTAGCCTAAAATTAACGGACATTCTCCATGTCCCAGTAATATTGCAGCCCCTACCAAAAGGAATACTAATAGTTTTGCGGTAAAGAAGATTAACTTCCTTAGCGCTAGTATTGGCCCCACCTACGCCAGATACTTTGACGGCCACGCATGCCATCCAACCTAATTTCATTATAATAGAAAGCGCTTACATTTTCAAAAATAATCGTATTGCAAATTTCGACATTCGCATAAATTGTCCCTTACCAGTAGGAGGAGAATTGGCGTATTACTGATAAGGGGCCTATAAGATTCAGGTTAATCTGCAATGAACTCCTGCAACTTTTTAGTTAGTCCGCCACTGCCAAATTTAATGAACTTTGTCTTTCCGGCTGCTTGTGCCGGGGGAGCAGCAAATTCCAAAAAGGCTAAAAGGTTGATCCTTCGGTAAAGTATATGGTCAATGCCATATTGATAGAACCAATTATCGATTGCATTGTAAACCCCTCTATTCAGGGCATATTGCTGCCGGCACCATTCGAAAAATAATCTGTCGGGCAGATTGATGTACTTCATATCCTCAAAGCGGCCATTTTTCTTCTCATTCAAAATAGGGAAAATGGGCCTCACCGATTCCTTTTGCATAGTGTATTTCCTCCCTTATTGATAAAAACGAAAAGGCTCCCTATTCATATTGAATAGGGAGCCTCCAGTGAACTGGTCAGCTTATATATTTTCATCCAGCATAAAGCTTATTATTCCTATTTGTCAAGTGTGTTTTTAGAAAAACTCAAATTAAATAATTTTTTTAATGTTTTTGGTGTAATACAAATGAAAATACGAATAAATATTTATGTTTATTCGTTTATAGTTCGTATATAATGATTTTGAGGAATTAAGGAGGAGAGACTGAATGTATAAATCAAAAAAGATTTTATTATTGGGCTCAGGTGAATTGGGGAAAGAAGTCATACTTGAAGCACAGCGGCTTGGTGTGGAGACCGTTGCTGTAGACCGCTATGAACATGCCCCTGCCATGCAAGTCGCTCATCGCAGTTATGTGATCGATATGCTGGATGCGGAACAACTAAGGGAAGTTGTAGAAAAAGAACAACCTGATTTGATTGTGCCGGAAATCGAGGCCATCGCTACATCCGAATTAGTAAAGTTGGAAGAGGAAGGCTTTCATGTCATTCCGACGGCAAGAGCGGCTAAATTGACTATGGATCGTGAAGGAATCAGGAGATTGGCTTCTGAAACTCTGGAGATTCCGACAGCAGCCTACAAATTCGCCGATACATATGAAGAATTTGTCCAAGCTGCCAAGGAAGTTGGCTTTCCCAATGTCGTCAAACCGCTGATGAGTTCTTCAGGTAAAGGGCAAAGTGTGTGCCGCACGGAAGGTGACCTGGAGGATTGCTGGAAAATCGCGATGGAAGGCGGCCGGGTTCAAAATGGCCGGGTGATCATTGAAGAATTTATCCGTTTTGATTCGGAAATCACACTGCTTACTGTTCGGGCTGTAAATGGTACCATGTTTTGTGCTCCAATCGGCCATATTCAGCAGGGCGGGGATTATATTGAATCCTGGCAGCCGCATAATATGACAGAAGCGCAAATAATGGAAGCGAAAAAAATTGCCCATGCCATTACTGATGAACTTGGTGGGTACGGATTATTCGGGGTTGAGCTTTTCCTCTCAGGGGATAAAGTCTATTTCAGTGAAGTTTCCCCACGTCCGCATGATACGGGGCTAGTGACATTAGTGACTCAGAATTTGTCCGAGTTTGCCCTTCATATTCGGGCGATTCTAGGATTCCCCATCCCGGAAATCAAGCTGATCAGCCCAGGTGCCAGCCGTCCATTAAAAGCTCAAGAAGAGTTATCGGAATATTCTATAGTTGGTGTTGAAAAGGCTTTGGCTTTACCTAATACACAAGTTCGTCTTTTCGGAAAACCTGTTACAAAGGCAGGTAGAAGGGTGGCAGTCGCCTTGTCATCTGCCGATTCAATCGAGGTGGCGAGAGTGAATGCGGCCCGTGCTTTGGAATGTTTAGTTATAGAGAAATAATAGTGAAAATCCTACAGTTTTTTTCTTTATAACGCGTTTAAGTTGAACTGTCTACCAAGCCTCCTCGCCTTAAGCACCTTTGGTGACTTCTTTAATTAAGTAGAAGTTTTGTAAAACAGTAAAAAACCATGAAGTATAAACTAGTCTTTAACAGTTAGGGATTAGACCAGTCTACAGTTTTTCTTTAAAAACCATTCCAGTTGATTGGAATGGAAGGTGCGAGACTCCTGCGGGAAAAGCGAGTCCAGGGGAGACCCCACAGGCGCAAAGAGCGCCGAGGGGGCTCCCGGACCGCCCGCGGAAAGCGAGTGCCCTACGTTTCAATCAACGTTCCAGGTGATTTAAGAAATTTGCTCCCTTTCCGTCCCTAAACTTAGTTTCTTCGAATTTGTCTACAGTCTGACTCTGAAGCATCCTGATTGGATGCCTTATTTTCTTTTCCCCTTTAGCATTTTTAAAATCCTAACCACCGATTTGAAGACGTGGATTGTAAAGAACCCTGTTCAAGATCATTTACCCACGTTGGTGTTAACCAAATCTTTTTATGCCCCCACTACTGATGATTTTCCTGAATAACCAACAACTTCATAAAAGTGCATACAATTTCGTGACATTGCTGTCTTTACCTTGTCTTAACAATTATCCTGCTGCTTTTTTACATAGCCTTGACATTGAGTTCATTTTCTTCACCTATAGTTAAATTAAATAGAAAAGATTAACGGGAGGTCATTCGTTTGAATAGCACATGGAGTAAAAAGGTTTTACCGATTACACTCGTTTCTGCATTAGCATTTGGAAGTTTATCATGGTCCGCTGCGGATCATGTTTCGGCAAAGGGTAACTCAAAAAAAGAACCGGAAATCAAGAACGTGATTTTCCTGATCGGTGACGGCATGGGTGTTTCCTATACCTCCGCTTACCGGTATTTAAAAGATAACCCGGGTACGAAGGCGGCAGAACGGACCGAGTTTGATAAGTACTTGGTTGGCCAGCAGATGACTTACCCAGAAGACTCTGCACAAAATATAACGGATTCAGCTTCAGCCGCAACGGCAATGTCTGCAGGGGTGAAGACTTATAACGCTGCCATTGCAGTGGATAATGATAAATCCGAAGTCAAAACGGTATTGGAAGCAGCAAAGGAAAAAGGAAAAGCGACGGGATTGGTTGCCACTTCAGAAATCACTCATGCTACACCTGCATCTTTTGGCGCCCATGATGAAAATCGGAAAAACATGAATTCAATTGCAGACGATTATTATAATGATTTAATCAGGGGCAAACATAAAATTGACGTCCTATTGGGCGGTGGTAAGTCCAATTTTGTCCGGCCTGATGTCAATTTGGCGAAAGCCTTCGAAAAAGACGGTTACAGTTATGTGACTGATAAAAATCAAATGCTTAAGGACAAAAATGAACAGGTTCTTGGTTTATTCGCTTCTGAAGGACTCCCGAAAATGATTGACCGCCCAAGTGAAACACCTTCTTTGGCAGACATGACAAGTTCGGCGATCCAGCGTTTGAATAAAGATAAAGATGGATTCTTCCTTATGGTCGAGGGAAGCCAGGTCGATTGGGCCGGACATGATAATGATATCGTAGGTGCAATGAGTGAAATGGAAGACTTTGAAAAAGCATACAAAGCAGCCATGGAATTTGCGAAGAAAGACAAACATACATTAGTGGTGGCTACTGCGGATCACTCTACAGGAGGATTCTCGATCGGAGCCAAAGGAATATATAACTGGTACGGTGAACCGATCAAGGCAGCCAAACGCACCCCTGACTTCATGGCGGATGCCATTGTCAAAGGAGCCGATGTTGAAAAGACGTTAAAGCAATATATTAACCAAAATGAAGTGAAGCTAACTGATGATGAAATCAAAACGGTAACAGAAGCTGCAAAAACAAAAAATGTGACGAACGTCGATAATGCCATCGAAGCTATATTCGATAACCGGACCAATACTGCCTGGACTACTGGGGGACATACGGGTGAAGATGTTCCGGTCTACGCATACGGCCCATATAAAGAACGTTTTGCCGGGCAGGTCGATAACACGGATCAGGCCAAAATCATCTTTGATCTATTAAAGAAGTAATTACACTTCAGGGAGGGATTCAATGAACAGACTGATGATTGGTGCCCTGTTATTAACCGCATTTGGCGCTCTTAATACACAACCAGCTTACGAAGAAGAAACGACAGCTAAAGATAAAACAGAGGAAATTGCACGACCACTGGAAAAAAAGGATGTCTATGTTCCGAATCCACAGCTTCCTGATGATATAAACTTGAACCAGATCGGTCAGAATGTTTCTGATGCCAAAGGCGAATTAACTTTGAAGGCCTATAAAAAGGTGAATGAAACGCTCAATGTTGGCCCAATCGAGGTTAAAGTTAAAGAAATGAAAGTGATGCATGCCACTCCTGATTACAGCATGATTGATTTCTTCCACGGGTATACGCATGATGAAGATTTCGATATCGTAAAAGTGAACGTGGAAATCAAAAACAATACGGATAAAAAAATTAAGTTTTCCCCAGTTGCTTTCCTTGAAACGGACAGGGGAGAACATCTGACATGGGAAGATGAGATCTACTTGGAAGAACTTACTGGTGAAATAGAAGGAAACGGTTCAAAAAGCGGAAACATTGGTTTCATTCTAAATGATGGAGACATATTGGGCATATCCCTCATGACAAGTGATGCGGTGGATGAAGAAGGGGAAGTCCTTGCAAAAGGCAAGTCAGTTGAATTCGCTTTTTAAAGAATATGTATAAATGGTTTGGAAAAATAAAATACTAGAACAAGTGATGGAGATTACTATCACTGAACGGAATATCCAAATCCTAATGATGAGGTGACACAGAATGAGCTATAAAGATCAATTAGATCCACATTCTCAAAAGTTTCACCATAATTGGACAAGACCTAAGCGTTCAAAATCTCAAGTTAATGGCCACACGCAAGAATCACAAACAAACATTATACTAAGAAGCAATGCAAAGGCTCACAGGTGGTAAAGGATATTTCCGACAAAGAAGGAGGCTCCCAGCGAGTCTTCTTCTTTATATTTAATCCAAAATCATCTAAACCGATCAAGGCATTCATGGCTTTTCACTCATAATTATGATACCATTTACCTTTAAGATTGAAGTGATGAGCTTGGCGTGAAACTGGAGTTTCGATTCCGATTGAAAGTTTCACTTTATACAAATAGAGGACGTGAATTGTAATGATTAAAATTGAAATCCCTGCAGCGGATATAAGCATCAAACAAAGAAAGCAAGTTATAGAAGGAGACGAAGCTGTCATTCCTGAAATTTACGGGTTTATCGATTTTCATTTGATTCCCCGTGATAAAGGCGGCATCATCTTGTTTTACAATGAGAATGATGAACTGATTTTTGTCGGTAAAGCCCGTAAATTAAGACCAAGGGTCAAGAAGCATTTTGAGGATAATGTTTCTCCGATTAAAGAGCATCGTAATGAAGTCAAGAAAATTGACATTCTTTTAGTCGAAGACGCTATGGAACGTGAAATCTATGAAACGTACATGATCAATAAGCTTCATGCTAAATACAACGTCGACAAAGTGTTTTATAAATAAGAAACACCTATGAAAAGCTGACTGCATATGCACTCAGCTTTTTTGTGTTTATATATGTACAGAAATAATTTCGTACATTTACAGCAGCTACATGTTAGGTTAACAATGTTGGTTTATATTTAGAGTATTCCAATACATTCTCAGGAGGAAGCTATTGAAGAAAATACTTTGTAAAAAGGTGTTAGTTATCTCGATCGGGACAGTGATTGCCTTTGGGAATTTAACGTGGTCCATGTCACAAGCTTCTAAGCTGGCGAAACAGAGAGAGATTGAAACTTTTGAACAAAAGACAGTAACATCTTCAGGGTGGGAAATGGCGGAATAAGCTCAGTAACCAATAATTTTTTTCGAATTACAACAAAGAAAAATGTATTGGATATTGAGATGTTGTTGATGAACAGCAGCTTGCAATAAGGAAGTACAATAAATGATAAAACTGCAATGGAGGTTCATTACACATGATGTTATGTGTAATTGGGCTTCCATTTGATTTTTGTTTTTAGTTTCATTAAGAATGTCAGTACCTTTCATTTATCCGTGATTGCACATGCTGCAGGTGTCGGAGCAATAGTGATTACATTTGTTCAGTAAAAGTATTCGGAGGCAATTTTGAAAAAAACTTGCAAATAGTAATGATTACGTTTTATTATTAGAGAGTGTTTTTATATGAGTGATGGCTTCGGTATTTAAATCGTAATCATTTTGATTTACGAACAGAAAAGAAATCAGGTAAAGGAGTGGTATGGATGGAGATGAAGAAAATTCCGGTTACGGTATTGAGTGGATACCTTGGGGCGGGAAAGACGACGCTTTTGAATCATATTCTTGAAAATCGGAATGACCTGAAGGTTGCCGTCATCGTTAATGATATGAGTGAAATCAATATTGATGCTTCGCTGGTCAAACAGGGAGGGTTTACCCGGACCGATGAAAAACTGGTGGAAATGCAGAATGGCTGCATTTGCTGTACGCTTCGTGAGGATTTGATGATTGAAGTGGAGAAATTGGCGAAACAAGGGGACATTGATTACATCGTGATTGAATCGACCGGGATAAGCGAACCGGTACCTGTAGCCCAGACCTTCACCTATGTTGATGAAGGAATGGGAATTGATTTATCGTTATATTGCCGGCTTGATACGATGGTCACCGTTGTTGATGGGTATAACTTTTGGCAAGACTTCACTTCCGGAGAAACACTTATTGACAGGATGCAGGCAACTGATGCTGCCGATGGCAGGGATGTGGTCGATCTACTAATAGATCAGATAGAGTTCGCCAATGTCATCCTGTTAAATAAAATCGATTTAATGGATGATGACGCTGTTGAGGAATTAAAGGCGGTTCTTCATAAAATGAATGCGGATGCAAGGATCATTGAAACGAAGCATTCCAAGGTGTCGCTAAAGGATGTATTGAATACACATTTATTTGATTTTGAAGAGGCAAGCCAAGGAGCGGGCTGGATAAAGGAATTGAATGAAGAGCATATCCCAGAGACCCTAGAGTATGGGATTTCATCCTTCGTTTACAGAAGGCAAATACCGTTTCATCCCGAGAGGCTGATGGAGTGGTTAGAAAATTGGCCCGTACAAGTGGTGAGGGCAAAGGGCTTCCTTTGGCTGGCATCGAGAAATGATACGGCAGGCTTGCTATCGCAGGCAGGACCGTCATTAACTTTACAAGCCGCCGGTAAATGGATCGCAGCATACCCTGAGGAAGAACAGCGCCAAATTTTAAAGGAAGCACCTGAATTATTGGAACGGTGGAATGAAGTATACGGTGACAGGATGACGGAATTGGTGATGATTGGCATTCAAATAAATCAACAGAAAATAGAAGCTGAATTAGATCAATGCTTATTGACGGAAAAAGAGTTGCTGCAGGATTGGTCTTTGTATGAAGATCGATTGCCTGCATTTACGGAAAGCGTTCATTAAAAACTTTAGGAGGAAATAAAAATGAGAGTAAACATTACATTAGCATGCACAGAATCAGGGGACCGCAATTATATCACAACGAAAAACAAGCGGAATAACCCGGACAGAATCGAATTGAAGAAGTACTGCCCGCGATTAAAGAAACACACGCTTCACCGTGAAACGAAGTAATTTTGAGGATTAAATCGTAATGATTATGTTTTATTGAAGAGGATGGATATAAAAGAAGGGAAGTTCATGTTGGAATGGATCATTATTGGCGGAGGCATTCAAGGTATCACGATGGCTGCATTTTTACTTAAGTCAGGAAAAACCACAGTGGACCAGCTGGCGATTGTTGATAGAAATGAAGAACCATTGGCAAGATGGAAGCAATGTACGGAAGTCACTTCAATGCCATATTTACGTTCTCCATCCGTCCACCATCTGGATATGAATCCATTCAGCCTGCAGAAATATTTGGGAAAGGAAGACTGGAACAAATTGAAATGGGACCGATTTCGAGGAATATATCGGGAGCAAGACAGGCAGCGGAACGAATTGTGAATAGTTTATAGATTTTATAAAATCAAGATTTTAAAAAAAGGAGAATTAAAATGGCGAAAAAATCCAAGGTGATAAAAGCGGAAAAACAGCTGGTAATGGTCGAAAAGTATGCAAAACTTAGAAAGGAATTGAAGGAGAAAGGGGATTATGCCGCATTGGCCAAACTCCCTCGTGACTCTTCGCCGACAAGGGTTCACAATCGGTGTGGAGTGACGGGAAGGCCCCGTGGATATATGCGCAAATTCAACATGTCACGTATCGTTTTTAGGGAACTGGCTCATAAAGGGCAACTGCCGGGTGTCAAAAAGTCAAGCTGGTGAAGCGGGGAGTTCTAAATCATTCATTAGAAAAGGAGCCCTTGTTAAACAAGGGCTCCTCAGTTTGGCGACAAAAGGGGTATGGAGTCCGAATAAAGGGCAGTGTAGTGCTTTTTCCTTGTTTATACGGATGAAACCTCATTAGATTGAAGAAATTTGCGACACTCCTGCCGAATAACTGGCTAGCCGAGACCCCACAGCCGTTTGCGGTGAGGAGGCTTGGCAGACAGTCGGCGGAAAGGGAGCGGATCTCTTAAATCAACTGGGACTTTAATTAATTTGTTTACAGTCTGAGGAGCCCTTGTTAAAAACAAGGGCTCCTGCATCATTATAAAGAAGTGTTGCTTACTTGACTGCCTTTAATGCTTGTTCAGATATATAGAAGTCTTTTCCGTTGTAAACAGTTATGGCATTTATTTCCTTTTGATTAGTGGATTTAGGGGTCTTGCTGATAACGATATTCTTATTTGCAGGCAACTCTACTTTTTGCTGCCCCTTTTTCGCTACGAAAACCGGGTTATTCGGGTCTGTAACATCAATACGGGTTGAATATCCTTTTTTCTCAAAGGAATCTTTAGCATTCATGTATAGTTTATTCGATAATTTTTGTAAATCAAAGCCCATGAATTCGGCCATTTTTTTAGCGAGGTCTGTATTCTCCACTAATCCAGTCGGTTTTGAAGGGCCATAAGAATACAGGAATACGTCCTCCCCTGTATGACCGCCTGTTGTAAAGCCAATGTTGGCACGGTTAGCAAGCAGCTTTGTCATTTCAGTACCTATGTTTTTAGAAGAGGTAAGTTTTGCTGTTTCTTCAGAATTCAGATCATCAAGTCCATACAGTGCTGCAACTTCTTTTAGATTGGAATGATCTGGTTTTAACTTACTTAAAGCTCCTTCAACAGTCATCTTCGCTTTCTTTAATGGATCGATATAGGCTGATACGGGAGTTTCCGGGTAGGAGGAGTTCGTGTTTACGTTACCCATTGTAATTCCGCTGTTCCCATGGTCCGTTACAGCAATGACCATCGTGTTTCCGTCATTTTTTGCAAACTTAAGGGCTTCGTTCACGGCATCATCAAAAGCTAAAGTATCACTAATCATGCCAATCGTGTCGTTTCCGTGAGCAGCCCAGTCAATCTTGCTTCCTTCGACAAATAAGAAGAAGCCATCTTTATCTTTTTTCAAGGTTTTAAGGGCTTTGTTGGTCATTTCAGCCAAAGTGGGCTCACTTGGCTTTGTTGTTTCACGATCAAAATCATATGCCAGTGCACTTGGTGCAAAGCTGCCCCAAATTTTATTCGATTTAGAGTTTAACAGCTCGTCACGGGTTTCAACAAAATCATACTTGTCTTCATCAAGCACTTCCAAAAGGTTTTCTCCATCAATTCTTGCATTTTTTGTTTTACCAGGTAAAAGGGATTCCTTTCCCCCTCCCAAAACGACGTCAATCCCCTGATAAACCTGCTGTTCCGCAATATCACCATAATTGCTTCGATGTGTCACGTGAGCGGAGAAGCCTGCGGGTGTAGCATGCTGGATTTCAGATGTAGAAATGATTCCAGTAGCCTTTCCGGCTTGTTTCGCACCCTCCAAAACGTTAGCGACTGGTTTATGGGCATTTTTCGGATTAACCGGATCGAGCCCTGGAGAATTAACGATGGCTGGCAGGACACCGACAAATTTATCATTGGATTTATTTCCTGTCGCAAGCGCTGTTGCTGCAGGAGCTGAGTCTGTAATGGCCGATTCAGCAGAATATGTACGCATGCCGCCAGACAGCATTTCGTCCATGGCTAGATTACCGCCTTTATACCACCTTGAAAGGGTTGTAGCTCCTGTACTTGTCCCATCCATCACCATCATGATGACGTTTGTTGGTTCTTTTTTCTTGTCTTTGGCCTGAACATCTTCCTTCATAGTTGAAATACCCAGTGATGAAATGGCTACCGCGCCCGCTAACGTAATTCCTGCTACCTTTTTGCTCATTTTCCCCAAAATGCATACCTCCAAAAATATTATTACTTTTAGGATAAATGCAGAATATTAAGAAATTACTTCAGTTAAGTAAAGAAAGGTTTTTTATCTGTAAATTTTGCTGAAATATTGAAGAAGCGTTAAAAAAGCAGAAGTCTCTAAGACTCTGCTTTTTTAGTATGCTTTTTACCTTTGGAAAAATTCAATCCACTCTTTTTCCGGTCCATAAACGTAGAAATAGCGATAACCATTTGGAAGGGTGACGATCTCTTCATCAATCAGCTCGGTGTTATCCAAGCTTTTGATCCGGGCATATTCACCTTCGATATCATCCACGGTAATGGCAAAATGGTGGATCGTTGCTTCGGATGGCAGTGTGTCGCTATATCCCTGAATCAATTCTATTTCTGTTTCGTCAGACTCTTCGTAACCGAGGAATGCCAGTTCGATTACCCCATTAGTATGAGTCATGCGTGCTTTTAATTTTAATTCAAGCACATCTTGATAAAAGGAGATGGATTTTTCAAGATCTTTTACAACAACGCCAACGTGATCGACCCTCTTAACAGCCAAGAAATCTTCCTCCTTCATTAAATCCAGATTCAATTTGCTAATATTAGTATATATAAGATTATTCGGAATTAAATTACATTTTTATAGCCGTTTTTAGATAATTTTTTAAATGATGTTAATAAAGGGAAAGTATTGGTAAATAATGAAAAATGATAAATAGCTTATGGGATAATAGTTTTCTTCCATAATATCTATTGATTGATTCTTTTCATGTAAGAATGAAATTTAACATTTTCCAGGGCAAAAATTTGTTTCTAAATGGATTAGTAGATATACTATGGAAACAACTCCATTATTAATGGATATGAGAGGAGAGGTAGTATGGGAAAAATTCGTGAAGGTGAAATTTTCACTCTTACTGATGACAGTGATGAAGGTCATGAAGTTGAGGTTTTAGGTTCATTGGATGTAGAAGGAACGGAATATGTTGCAGTAGGTTTGCTTGAAGATATTGAAGAGGATACAGATGAAGATATCGATATTTTCTTTTTCAGGGTCGAAGGCGAAGGTGAACTGCTCGATATCGAATCGGATGAAGAGTTCGAAAAGGTATCATTGGCGTTTGAATCGGCATTTGAATCGAAAGAATGACAAGATAAAAGGACTGCACAATGTGTGCGGCCTCAGTTTGCAGACAAAAAGGTTGCGGAATGACACCATTCCGCAACCTTTTTGAGTTAAGCGAGGGCCTGAAGGCAAATTGTACAAACCTTTAAAAAACTGTAGATAAACTCGAATTTCATCGAGTTTGTCTACAGTCCGAGACGCACATTATGTGCCGCCTTTTTTATATGTATAAAGAAAGTATTGGCCCCGCCTTCGCCAAATACCATGATAGCCACGCGTGCTATCCAGCCTTACTTAAGTATAGGGTTGTATTATTGATAGGACGTGTATCTCGTATGAAGATTTTGTTAATAAACGGAGTATTTTTCCATCTGCGAGGCATAGGATAAAAAAAGTGGAGGTGATGGAATGGCCGTTGTAAAGCACACTGATGCCGATATAGCCTTATTGGCAAGATTGCTTAGGGCGGAAGGCGAGGGCGAAGGTGATCAGGGCATGTTGATGATCGGTAATGTAGGGGTCAATCGGATTAGATCGAATTGTTCCGATTTCAAAGGGCTGAGGACGATTCCAGACATGATCTATCAGGAGCATGCCTTTGAAGCTGTACAGAAGGGGTATTTTTATCAGCGGGCAAGGGACAGGGAAAAAAGACTTGCACGCCGGAGTGTAAATGGTGAAAGGATTTGGCCCTCGAAATTTAGCCTATGGTACTTCAGGCCACAGGGAGATTGTCCGGCAACCTGGTATAATCAGCCCCTGGTTGGACGTTTCAAGCTTCATTGCTTTTATGAACCAACAGGTACAGAATGTCCAAATATTTATAATACATTTTAAGAAAGAGGCTGAACCTTATGGGGGTTTGGCCTCTTTGTGCATCAATCCTTAACTTGGAAAAAGCATATGATAAAACTGGCAAATGATTTACTGATACTGTAAAATTGAGACTGTAAATTTCCGGATAAGAAAGGAATAAAAAAATTGATGAGTAAAAGGCTTATTAATTATGGACAAGGGCAAATGGGGGAACAGACGGAGGATAATACCGAGAAATTTAAGTCTTTCATGGAGAACAACCCGGACGCCATTTCCATTGTTGATCTGGAAGGAAAGACCCTTCAAGTGAATGCAGCTTTTGAAGAGTTTTTCGGTTGGACGAATGATGAGCTCATAGGCATGCCGTTTCCAATTATTCCGGATTTCTTGAAGGAGTCAGTCAATGAGTTGCATGACCAGATTAAGGCAGGGGTACAAAGGAAAGGCTTTGAAACGGTCAGGTTAAGGAAGGATGGCCAGTTAATCGATGTAAGCATTTCCCTGTTCAATATCCTTAATGATGAAAATGAGCCGAGTGCCCTCGTTTTCGTTTATCGGGACATCACGAATCAAAAACTTGCTGAAGCTGCCTTGAAGGAAAGTGAGCAAAGGTATCGCAGTTTAGTTGAAGTGTCACCTGAAGCGATTTTTGTACATCGCAATGGGATAATAGAGTACATGAATCCCATGGGGGCAAAAATGCTTGGGATGGATAGTGTCGAAGATATTATCGGTAAATCGGTTTTTCAGTTCGTTCACCTGGAGTCCCGGGAAAGTGTACAAAAAAGAATCGAGATCATGAGGGACGATCATCAGGCTGTTGGTTTACTGGAACAAAAGTTCATCCGACTTGACGGACAAGTATTTTATGGAGAAACACTCGGTCTTCCGATTATATATAAAGGTCAACCGGCCATACAGGTATTTTGCAGGGATATTACGGAGCGTAAAAAGACCGAAGAGCTGCTCTGTAAATCCAATATGTTATCGGCGGTAGGACAGATGGCTGCGGGCATCGCACATGAAATAAGAAATCCATTAACTACGGTCAAAGGATTTTTACAATTATTAAGGGAAGATCCTGAGCAAAAGGACTATCTTGAAATGATGGTCAGTGAAGTAGAAAAAATCGAAAACCTAGCCAATGAGTTTTTAAGTTTAGCAGAGCCTGAAGCGAAGGTTTGTGAATTCATTCAGCTTAACGATATATTGGATAGTGTAATTACGTTAGCTGAGTTTCAAGCGATTTTGAATGATGTCGAAATCATCAAGGAATATAATACGGATTCGGCATCTGTCTTTGGCGAACCGAATCAGTTAAAACAAGTATTCACGAATGTCGTCAATAATGCGATAGAAGCCATGCCGAATGGCGGCAAACTTCATATAGAGTTAAACCATGAAGGTGACTCTGCAATGATCCGGTTCATTGATCAAGGCTGCGGAATCTCAAATGAGCGCATGAAGCATCTAGGCCAGCCTTTTTATAGCACTTCTGAAAAAGGAACAGGGTTTGGGCTCATGGTCAGCACTAAAATCATCCATGAGCATAACGGGGAAATTCATTTCAGCAGCGAAGTGGGAGAAGGGACGATTGTAGATATCAGTCTCCCTATCAATGAAAGTTCACAATGAAAAGTGACGAGAAGCCATGCTCTCGTCACTTTTTGGATTATAGCTTAACGATCGTTCTGCCTCTTGCTTCCCCTTTTAATAGGGTAGGAAGGACGTCAGGCAATTCTTCAAGTGTAATTTCCTGTTGAATGAGCTGTTCTAAATGCTCGAGTTTAAAATCGGTGGCAAGACGATGCCAAACTTTCAATCTTGTATCCATCGGGCAATTGACCGAATCGATCCCAAGAAGATTAACCCCTCTTAGGATGAAAGGAAAGACGGTGGAAGGAAGGCTTGTACCAGCTGTCAATCCACTGACCGCCACAGCCCCGCCATACTTGATTTGGCTAAGGACCGATGCTAACGGTTCACCGCCGACGGGATCTACCGCGCCGCTCCACTTCTGCTTGCCCAGTGCCCGCAGCTTGCCATCATATACATCTTCTCGTGATACAATGGTCGCCGCACCGATTTTCTTCAAGTATCCATGTTCCGATTCTTTTCCTGTACTCGCCTCAACGGAATAGCCAAGTTTGGAAAGGATCGAGACAGCGAAACTGCCAACCCCGCCAGTTGCACCAGTGACGAGAACGCTCCCTTGCTCAGGAGTGAGGTTATTTTCCTCCAATCGCAGAACCGATAGTGCTGCAGTGAAACCGGCCGTTCCGATGATCATCGCCTCTTTCATTGTAAGGCCATCAGGTAACGGGACGATCCACTCTGCAGGAACACGGGCAAACAGACTATAGCCTCCTGATTGGGAAACGCCAATCCCATAGGAGGTCGCAATGACTTCGTCTCCTTCTTTAAAGCGGGAATCCTCAGATGAAACGACAACACCAGCCATATCAATGCCCGGAACGATCGGATAGCTGCTGACGATGTTTCCGTTCGGAATGGCTGCAAGGCTATCTTTATAGTTCACACCGGAATAATGAACGCGGATGAGCACTTCGCCTTGAGGTAGATCATCAAGTGATAGTTTCTGAATGTTAACGGTGAATTGATCATCTTGCTTGTTCACGACTAAAGCATCAAATTGCTGAATCATGGTACGTTCCCCCTTATAATAATGAATCTACCCCATTATAAAAGAAAAAATATAGGAATGTATAATGATACAATTCGAAATAAGTAGCGCTTGCTTTTCTTTCTGCTTCTAAAAGTGGTACTATAAGATTTGATTCAGTTCATATTAAAGGAGATGTTTTACATGGCTAAAAAAGGATACATACTTATGGCAAATGGGGAAAAAATCGAATTCGACCTTTTCCCGAACGAAGCACCGAACACAGTGGCTAACTTCGAAAACTTGGCAAACACAGGATTTTATAATGGTGTGGTCTTTCACCGTGTAATCCCTGGTTTCGTAAGCCAAGGCGGAGATCCAACAGGTACAGGCGCAGGCGGAAGCGGCACGCAAATCAAATGTGAAACAGAAGGAAACCCTCACAAACATGAGGCTGGAAGCCTATCAATGGCACATGCCGGAAAAGATACAGGCTCAAGCCAATTCTTTATCGTGCACGAACCACAACCGCATCTTAACGGTGTTCACACAGTATTCGGTAAAGTGACATCTGGATTAGAAACAGCCAAAGCTATGAAAAATGGCGATAAAATGGAAAAAGTCGAAGTTTTTGACGCTGAATGATGAAGCGAAAAGAGGGGGCATTATGCTCCCTCTTTTTTTTGCACTGTTCATGAAAAAACAGGGGAAATATAGACTCATTTTGGTGTGATGCTTTCAGTGAAACGATATTTGACCTCTGTCAAGGTTTCTGAAATATCCCATAATCTTTTTGAAGTTTCTTCATTATATAAGGTATCGATGATATCGTCTTTTCTAGGAAAGCCTTTTCTGCTCTTCTTTCCATCGGGTCCGATGTACTCCCCGCCTGTTAATGTAGGTTCCGTTGCGGCATAAAGGGTAGGCAATGCTCCCATACTTGCCGGCTGGGTGATGGTTTTCGAAAGAAAGTGCACGATTCTATTTATGGGTTTGCCAGATCCGCGTGACATGAGATTAGTATGGGAAAGGCCAGGATGACAGGCAATACTGATCTGACTTGCACCATGCTGGGTGAATTTGTTCTGTAATTCACGGGCGAAGAGTAGATTGGCCAGCTTGCTTTGCCCATAGTATTTCATTGGTTTATAACCGTTTTCACCATTTAAGTTTTCGAAGTCTATATATCCATTGATGGCGGCCAAGCTGCTCAATGTGACCACCCGCGATTTTGGCGTAGAAAGGATTAGCGGAAGAAGGAGACCTGTCAAAGCAAAATGACCGAGATGATTGCTGCCGAATTGCAGCTCAAAACCATCCTTCGTCTTACTGTATGGCGGAATCATCACACCTGCATTATTGATGAGGACGGAGAGTGAGTCATAGTTTTCCTGAAAGGAATCAGCAAAATGCCGAATGCTGCTTAAATCACTTAAATCCAGCTGCATCACGCGTACATTTGCCTTAGGGTGGACCCCTAAGATTCTATCGACCGCCTTTTCTCCCTTTGAAGCATTCCGGACAGCAAGGATGATTTCTGCCCCCTTACCCGCCAGTGCAAAAGCCGTTTCGAAGCCAAGCCCACTATTGGCACCAGTAATCACAATGGTTTGCCCTGATGCATCTGCCATTTCTTCGCCATTCCACTTTTCAATCATCCAACCACACCTTTCCACACAGTCTATACCTATCATATACCCAAATAATTCCTATATGTCACATGCTGTGGCGGGAATCAGGTGCTGAATTCTATTTTTTTAAAAATTAGCCGCCCATTAAGTAATCCATTATATTTTTCATGATCAGAATGACGGTTACTATGATAAATAATACTCTTATATAGGCCACTCCCTTTTTAATAGCAAATTTAGAACCGGCCAACGCTCCTGCTATCATGGAGATCCCCATCGGTATTCCATAGGAAAAATTGACGGTATCAAGGAATATGAACATGATCAGTGCTGCCAAATTACTTCCGAAGTTCAAAAATTTTGCATTTCCTGCAGAGTGCAAAAAATCAAAGCCAATCATTAAAAAGGCAAACAAAATGAAAGATCCCGTTCCAGCGCCCAAAAACCCATCATAAAAACCAATCGCAAATATAGCGAACGCAAATAGTGCAGCCTTTTGCCATGTGAGTTTATGGTAAGTCGATTTCTGGCCCCAGTCCTTTTTAAAAAAGGTATAAATGGCAATAGCTATTAATAGAACCAAGATCATTGGCTTTAATAATTCAGGCGAGACGAAATTGACAACCCAAGCTCCTAGCAGGGAACCTATGAAAATCAATGGGAAAAGTTTGGAAACCAATTTGAAATCAACCTTACCTGAGCGAATGAAGGCAATGGTACTTGTTAAAGACCCCATGGAACTTGCTAACTTATTCGTTGCGATCGCTGCTGACGGGGAAAGTCCTGAAAATAATAAAGCGGGTATCGAAATCAGGCCGCCGCCGCCGACCACAGAATCAATGAATGCTGCCAAAAATCCGAAAAACATCAGCAGCAAAAGTGTTGAAATTTGTATATCTTCCATCTAAGAAGCCTCCGTATCAATGGCATTCAGGCTGGATTGCTTGTTTTGCAGAAGCCATAAGCCGGTTTTATTAGTCACTATTTAGATAGTAACTAATCGAAACCATTCTGTAAATAAGAATATTATGAGTCATGCCGATTTGAATTCGAAATAGATTTCGATAAGAGATTTGGTATGATAGGCATATAACTTACTAAAAGCACTAGGAGGTACTATGCAAGATATCATTCAAAAACTACAGTCTCTCGGGTTTAGTCAATATGAAGCAAAGGCTTATGTTTCTTTGGTTCGCCAAGGCCCAGCCAGTGCCTATCAAGTAAGCAAGGAATCAGGAATTCCGAGGGCCCGCATCTATGAGATATTAAATGGACTGCAAGAAGAAGGAATCGTCTTAAAAGAGGAAATCAATGACTCGATAAAATATTCACCGCTGCCAGTCGATGTTTTTTTGGAATCGGTTCAATCAAAATGGAACAATACCTATCAATCCATCAGCCATACACTAAAGCAATTCGAGAAAATCGAACCGATGTCCGACAATCGTGTAATGACGCTTAAGGGTGAAGGGCACATCCTATCCTTCTGCCGTACTTTGATTCACAAAGCCGAGAAAAGGGTGGTGGTTTCCTTATGGGACGAGATGTATGAAAAACTTGAACAAGAGCTAAAAGGGGTCGCCGCGCATTGCACTCTCAAGGGGATTGCATTTCAGGTTGAAAACCCATTATCAGGTATAGATATACATCGCAAAACAAGCTATGTGGAAAATATCGGAGAAAACAAATGGTTCATCTTATCCATCGATGGCAAGGAGACGATTTACGGCCCTTCGCCCGAAACGAGGGAAACCGCGTTCTACACAGATGATCCCATTCATATCAATTTTCTCGAAAATTACATTTGGCATGATATCCTCGTTAACCGGTTGGTTAAAAAGGATGAAGAAGATGCAGAGAAATGGATTTCAAGTGAAAGAGACCGTTTTTTCTCCCTATAAGATTGAAAAAAGCTGATAACCCCATATGCAGGGGATATCAGCTTTTTTATTTTTGTAACGAAGTCATTCGGATAAAAGGGTTTTAGGAAACCTAATGGCCGTGGGCAAGCTGGATTTATCTCGATAAGACCTGTAAGACACAATCGGATGATTATGCGCTTGAACATCCAACTGGAGAACCTGTGAGCTTTTCATTTCCAAATAGTACGTAACGTCTTCTTTTTGTAAATGATAAAAAGAAAAAGGTATACCTAAAAGGTTTTTCCTGATTAGTTTTGTTTCAGGCTGATTGATGATGTGCTCACTCAATTCCGCTATCGTAACAGAAGTTGATCCTGTAAAGGCCGTTATTTTTTCTTTTGCATAATCGACTGCATGACTGAAGGTGACGGCAATATTCTTCAAGAATCCGTTCATGGGGGCATCTCCTTTTATTTAGGTTATGTTTGTAGTATGGTACGCGGCTAATGCTTTATTCAAAAAAATCAGCAATGATGATATAGAATTGTCACTTTATGAACATGATTAAGATGTGTACAGCAAAATCAATAAAAGGGCTATCAAGGAAGGACAGAGAAAATGTCAATGAAGGTCAAAGCATGAAGAATAAAAAAAATATATATTGGGGTCTTTTCCTCATCGCAATCCTCACTTTTACAGTGGTGTTCATTCAGTTGAATATGGATGTGAATTACAGAGCGGAAAAAGGGAAAGAAGCAGGTTTGGATAACCATGAAAGAATAGAAAAATTGCTAAAAAAAATGACGCTTGAAGAAAAAATCGGACAGCTTATGATGGTCGGTTTCAAGGGAACCGAAAAGAGCAGTGAAATTACTGAGCTTATCGAACAAAAACATATAGGGGGCGTCATTTATTTTGACCGTAATATGAAATCCCCTAAACAAGTGGCCAGGTTATCCAATTCGCTTCAGCAAATGGCCAATCAAAGTACCCATTCACTCCCGTTGATGGTTGCCATTGATCAGGAAGGAGGGGACATCATTCGGATGAAGGAACGGGTATCGCCCCTCCCTGCACAACAGGACCTTGGAAATAATGCATCCGTTACAGACGTGTACAAAGTGGCCAAATTGAATGGTACAGAACTGGGCTCCATGGGGATTAACATTAATTTTGCCCCTGTTCTTGATCTATCGAAAACGGATAAGCGTTCATTGGGACAAGATCCGGAAAAGGTGTATCAATACGGAAAGAAAGCCATTCAAGGCTTGAACGATGTATCGATAACTGGTGCATTGAAGCACTTTCCAGGAAACGGACGCAGCGAAATCGATCCGCATGTCGAAACATCATCCGTGGAGGCAAACCAACTTGATCTGGAAAATTCTGATATTTATCCTTTCAAGCAAATCATAAGTGAACTGGATAACCAAAATTTTTTCGTGATGGTGACCCACATTAAATATCCAGCCTATGATAAAGAAAAACCAGCAAGCCTTTCTAAAATCATCATCGAAGACCTGCTTCGGGGGAAACTCAAATATGAAGGACTTGTCGTTACAGATGATTTGGAAATGGGTGCTGTGAACAAGTATTTCTCTTATGAAGAGATGGGAAAGCAGGCAATTCTTGCAGGAGCTGACTTATTACTTGTCTGTCATGAATATGCCCATGAGCTTGAGGTATATAACGGATTACTGCGAGCAGTAAAAGCAGGGGAAGTTCCAATGGATAGAATTGACGAGTCAGTGAAAAGAGTACTGACATATAAACTTTACAATATGAAGCAAACGAAAGCTGATCCGGATGAAGCTGAAAAAGTCGTGAAAAATCCCGAAAGCCTAAAGTTTATCGAAAGCCTGAGCAAGGATAAATAAAAGCGAAATCGCTCTCCCAAGTATGCTTTTGTTTAAATCAGTCCATAGAGGGAATACTATATAGGACTAACTTGAAGGAGGAAACTAACATGCCATCAAACAAAATGCTTGGAACCGTCCTGATAGGAGCAGCTGCATTTTTAATGCGCAATAAGAAAACCCGTGAAAAAACGATGAGTCAAATAAGATCCCTAGCTACACCCGAAACCATTGATAAGGTTAAGGGCCAATTCCAATCAATAACCAAAACAAAATCAAGTAACCCATCCGTACGTTAAGGTGAAATGACCCCAATAAGTTATTCTTAATGGGGCTTTATTTATTGCGTATGATCTTTTTAAAATCCAGCAGTGAATTCATCAAGCCGGTGAAAGGAAAAAGGAAAAGCACTTATACTTTCGAAAAACCTTGGACAGGTTTTAAAAAGTACAAGTGCTTTCATGAATGATCAATGATCATTCAGCTTCATCTTCACCATCATTTTCTTTATTGAACCAAAGCGGATCCTCATTATCGACTTCACCATTATAATTAATCAGGATTTCTTCTCCTGCCTTTATGTCGGTGTAAGCAAAGAAATCAAACGTATGATTCTTGAAGTTTATGTCATACGTAGCGTTGGGTGTATAAGAATGATTAAACAGCATGCCATAGCCTAAAAGCATGGCAGTATGGTTTATTCCATATTCAAACGCATAGTCAGCCAGCAATGTCTTCTCTATGAAAACATGCTCCTCGTTTGGATATGCAATGACAGGTGCCTCATGCAAAAGCTCACCTTTTTTAATATCTCGTGTTGCGAATACGCCTCTATTGAACTCACCATCACTGAGTGTGGAAGTTTTAACTTCAATCATGTTCGTCACCTACTTGTTCTATTCAATATAGTCCAGATTATCTAAGCTTGACAGTTAATAAGAAGAAAAGCAACTATTTTACGGAATTAATCATTTTTAGCAAACGACAAGATTGTTTTTATTGAGGTTCTCCCCGTACCAAAGGACGGAATTCCAAACATTAAGGCCGAAAGAAGGCAGCGAACTGCTGAAATGATCGGGGTAGCCCCGCATAAGAAAAAACACCTCCGCTAGAGGTGAAGCTAGGGAGGTGTTTATCATAAAGGTAAATCTCTTAATTCACACCGACAGCTGTAAAGGCATTTTTGACAGCCGTGACTTCTGCACTGCTTGAACCGTATAAATCAGAGGCCGATTGTATGACCGCTGCTCTGGCTTGTGAAAAAGTCGACGAGGAAGTTAAATATGTTGTATTTGCCCTGTAAAAGATGGTTCCTAGTTTATCGATGCCGATTCCGGATACACTCACGCCATGGTGGGTTCCGCCTGCAGAGATTAAATAAGCTGCCTTATTAATGATTCCGCTGTTCGTGTGGACTCCGCCATTATCACCCGTTCCTGTATAACGGTTCGAATAATGGTCAGGGTCACCATTCAATGTTGGATTAGCCATCGAGCGGAGTGCATCACCGGAAATGTTAGGTGTGTAAATATCTTCCCCGACCAAATAATCGGCTTTGGCACTTTGATTCTTAAATTCCACAACGGTGCCAAAAATATCAGATATCGCTTCATTCAAAGCACCGGATTCATATTGATAGGTAAGGTTCGATTCCGAGGAAGTGACGGCATGAGTCAGTTCATGCGCAACGACATCGAGCCCGCCGGACAATGGGATGAACGTCGTGCCATCTCCATCACCGTAAACCATTTGGGTGCCATCCCAGAAAGCATTATTGTATCTTGAGCCATAATGGACGGTTGATTTCAGGATGGTTCCATTACCATCATAGGAGTTCCGGCCAAATGTGGATTTGTAATAATCATAGGTTTTACCCGCATAATAATGGGCATCCACCGCAGCTTTATCGGCAGAAGCAGTAAATGCATTTGTTGTGTTTGAAAAGAGTGTACCAGGCAATCTTGAACGGTTATTGGCATTATACGTGTAGATGCCTTTACCGCGTGTATTGTCTTGTAAGTAGTATTGACCGTTGGATAAGGTAGTGTTCAGCGACACGGTATTGTTTAAGACGCCAGTGCCCGTTCCGACGGAGTTGGTCCCCGTCACTTCATCCAGTGTATTATATTTATTCAGGATTTTACCCGTTTTGACTGAAATGAAATAATTATGATTTCCTGGTTCCGGACTTAAGAATTTCAAATTGACTTTATATACATAATCGGCCTTGCCTTCATTTGCATATACATATAGGTCAGATTCAGGTGATTGTTCGTAGGCAGGTGTGAACCCTAGATCCGCTTCAGCTATTTTGATAGCTTCGGATTCACTGATGCCTTTTTTAGCCTTTTTCACTAATTTCGTGTTTAGATTGGCTTCAACCGTACCGGACACGACGGTCAATACACCTTTAGCGTCAATCAATACGGCTTGTGTGGAATTCCATACAGGTACGCCTTTATAGGTTTGTTGCAATCTAAGGACGGTATTGCCCAGTTCATCCTTGCTTTCTTTCTCGATCGTGAAGGAGTCTTTCGCCTTTTGCTTTTCTAGCTTGTAAGACTTTTTGTTTTCATCAAAAAAGGTAAGAATGATATCTTCTGCCGTTTGCTTTGAGGGATCGGTAAGTTTCCCAGACTTGTATTCTAGCGAATCCTTATGCTTATTGTACTTTTCAACACTTAACACATTTTTTGCCGCTAAAGCTTCTTGATTGGGAATAGCAGAAAATAATAGACCGATGGATAGTGCAGTTCCTAAAAATACCTTACCTTTCATAACACTCAACTCCTTCATGAGAATACCTCATTTTTACATCGTTTCATAATTATTATCAAATGGAGAAAACTTGCAAAAAATATGACATTTAAAGGAATAAAATGGAGAAAAATGGATTTTGATAGAAATATTCTTTGAATATATTCTTTTAGTAATATTTGGAATGTATTTAAATTAAACCAAATGAATAAATGTGCAAAAAAACATGGCATAATGTGCAAAAAAACATGGCGTAAAGTGCAAAAAAATTTGTCTATTTAAGGCGATTTTTTTGATGATTTGTTGAATATTGCGTTTTGTAAACTTGGCATGAAAATTGCATATATTCAGAAAAGGAATTCGAATTGTAAATTAGGTCTATTTGAAAGTCTATGAAATAGGAAAATTTATTAAATGGATTTCTCCATATATGAAAGCGCTTATATAGAAAGGGATGAAAATTTATGATACCAAAACAAGAACATGACATCTTGCATCCTCCACAGCAAGAAGGACAAGAACTAAAGCGCGGTTTAAAATCCCGCCATTTAACGATGATTTCCATTGGCGGGGCTATTGGCACCGGGCTGTTCCTCAGCAGCGGGGCAGCCATTCATACAGCTGGACCAGGCGGTGCATTACTTGCTTATGCCTTAGTTGGGGCAATGGTGTACTTTGTGATGACGAGCTTAGGGGAACTGGCAGCATTCATGCCGACAAGCGGCTCATTCAGTACCTATGGATCGAAATTCGTCGATCCGGCATTTGGGTTTGCTTTGGGATGGACTTATTGGTTCAATTGGTCGATGACGATAGCGGCAGAGTTGGCGGCCTCGACAATGATCATGAAATTCTGGTTTCCGAATAGTCCATCATTGTTGTGGAGTTCATCATTCTTGGTGCTCATTTTCCTATTGAACTATTTATCCGTTAAAGGATATGGTGAAGGGGAATACTGGTTTTCCTTCATAAAAGTCACGGCCATCGTTATTTTTATAATCGTCGGGCTGCTAATGATCGTCGGCATTATGGGCGGCGAAGCGGTAGGCTTTAAAAACTTCACCGTCGATGAGGCCCCTTTCCCGGGTGGGTTCATGGGTGTTTTCATTGTATTCATAGCGGCTGGCTTTTCTTTTCAAGGTACTGAAATTGTCGGTGTGGCTGCCGGTGAGAGTGAAGATCCAGCAAGGAATATACCGAAGGCCATTAAAAGTGTATTCTGGAGAATCCTGCTCTTTTACGTATTTGCAATCTTCGTAATAGGACTGCTTATCCCTTATACGAATCCAAGTTTACAAGGCGATAACGTCATGGTAAGTCCATTCACGCTCATTTTTGAAAAAGCTGGAGTTGCATTTGCTGCTTCGCTTATGAATGCCGTCATTTTAACAGCGGTATTATCTGCAGGTAACTCCAGTCTATATGCATCTACGCGTATGTTATATTCTATGGCAAAAGATGGACAAGCACCGCATATTTTTGCAAAACTTAATAAACGCGGAGTACCGGTTGCAGGAATGATTTTGACATGTTCCATTGGCATGCTTGCCTTTTTAGCCTCCGTATTCGGTGATGGTAAAGTGTATATTTGGTTAATGAATGCCATTGGAATTACAGGATTCATCTTTTGGCTGGGCATATCCATCAGCCATTACCGTTTCCGGAAAGCATTCATCGCTCAAGGCCATTCATTGGAGAAGCTGCCATATAAGGCATTATGGTTCCCGATAGGTCCGATCTTTGCCATATTAATTGGCATGATCGTCATCCTGTCCCAAAATATCCAAGCCTTTTTCTCAGACCAGATCGATTGGGGCAGTGTTATAGCTGCATATCTGGGAATCCCGCTTTTCCTTGGTCTATGGTTTGGCTATAAACTGATAAGAAAAACTAAATTCGTTAAACTTGATGAAGTCGAATTTGACTTTGACAAAAAATATGAATGAACAACCTTAAAGTGAAATCAGCCGGACAATGCAGTATTGAATTGTCCGGCTTTTACTTGTTAGGCTCATTATCAAAAAGCTAGGAAGCCGATTCCTAGCTTTTTATTTTTGTTAAATGGAAATTTATACATATCCGATGAGAGGTGTTATATGATAATCGTAATCTCTGCTAAATTGAATTTACAGAGCGACGCGGAAAGCTTTTAATATTTTCAATGGAAAGGGAAGGTGCACGGCTGATGACCTTATTGACTCATTTAAAAGTATTGGACTTTTCAACGTTACTGCCAGGCCCATTTGCCACTTTGATGCTAGCGGATTTAGGAGCGGATGTTTTGAAGGTAGAGAGGCCGGGAGCAAAGGATTCATGGGGTGTGAACCAATATCTTAACAGATCGAAGAAGTCGATCACACTGGATTTAAAACAATCTGAGTCAATCGAATCCGTAAAAAACCTAGTGAAGGAATACGATATCGTCATTGAACAATTCCGTCCAGGTGTAATGGAACGTCTGGGACTGGGGTATGAGGCATTAAAATCGATCAATCCAAAGCTGATTTACTGTTCCATCACGGGCTTCGGCCAGACTGGTCCCTATAAAGACCGACCGGGACATGATATCAATTATATTTCGATTGCAGGCTTATCAGGCTATTCCGGTACGGAAAAGGGCGGACCGGCAAAAAACGGAACCCAAATAGCAGATCTTGCCGGAGGCTCATTGCATGCTGTTATCGGTATATTATCTGCAGTCATTCACAGGGAAAGAACGGGATTCGGCCAAGCCATCGACATCAGCATGACCGATTGCAGCTTTGCCTTGAATGCCATATCCGCACCTTTGAATTTACAAGGGGGCCTCGAGCTTGAACCAGAAAAACTGATGTTGAACGGAGGGTCCTTTTATGACTTTTACGAAACGAAAGATGGACGTCATTTTTCGGTAGGAAGCCTTGAGCCCCCTTTTCGAAAAGCATTATGTGAAGCGATCGGTGCACCCGAATTATATGAACTGAGCATGAATAGCGATGAAGAAAGCGGAATCAGGTTTAAAACGGCCATCCGACTTGCTTTCCTTGAAAGAGATTTTCAAGAATGGCAGGGAATATTCGCTGATTTCGAGGCCTGCGCAGAACCAGTGCTGACCTTCACCGAAGCGGCCGAACACCCCCAATTGAAGGAGAGGGGAATGATCGTCGAGGTACCTGACGGAAAAGGAAATGTCCAGAAGCAAATCGCCTGTCCAATCAAAACATCGGTTTTCACCCCTGAATATAAACATGCTGGCTTGAGGCCAGGACAAAACAACGCAGAAATTCTTCGCACCCCCAATCGCTAAATAAAGATGTAAAGGCTATCACTTTTCCGGAATTTTTGGGAAGGAGATAGCCTGTTTTTTTTGAAGGCCGGAAAAAGCATGAGGAAGGTCGAATTAATCGGTGGAAGGCCGAATAAAGCAGGAGATAGGTCGAATTAATGGGTAGAAGGTCGAATAAAGCAGAGATAGGTCGAATTAATTGATGAAAGGTCGAATAAAGCAGGAGGAAGGTCGAATTAATTGATGGAAGGCCGAATAAAGCAGGAGATAGGTCGAATTAATGGGTAGAAGGTCGAATAAAGCAGGAGATAGGTCGAATTAATCGGTGGAAGGCCGAATAAAGCAGGAGATAGGTCGAATTAATGGGTGGAAGGCCGAATAAAGCAGGAGATAGGTCGAATTAATCGGTGGAAGGTCGGATTAAGCAGAAGAGGACAAATTATCCTCCTATCAGTTGTGGAAAGCAACATATTACCACTGTGAAAATTTACTAGTTATAACTAGTGTGGGCAGGGTATCAGAGTAGCATCCTGATAATGCTCTGGTAAGGAGGGGTGATTAAACATGTTTGGTCTCTCTGATATCATTAAATTTCTATTTTCCTTTTTTTTGATCATGCCGATCGTTACGCTGATACATTTGAGCGGGCATATTTTCTTTGTTACGATCTTTGGGGGATCAGAAAAGAAAATCTTGATCGGTTGTGGTAATAAACTTTTCGCCTTTCGGAACATAGAGGTGAGGAAATATTATTTTTGGAATGGGACTTGCGAGTTCAAGGGATTGAAACATGATAATCGATTGACGAATACGCTTATATATTTAGGCGGGTCTATCTTTAATTTGGTCAGCATGCTGATCATATATAGCTTAGTGTATCAGAATATCCTGGACAGCTCGGTAATCTGGTATCAATTTATCTATTTTTCTTTCTATATTATGTTTTTCTCCTTGTTTCCGATGTATTTCGCGGACGGATCGCCTAGTGACGGGAAGGCTGCGGAATTGGCCTTGAGGAACAAGCTGGAAGATAGGGTGACGGATGATATATTTGTGAAAAAAATGGATGATGATGATAGCTGCAAGTAAAAAGGGGACGTGCTGGTGGCCGTTCTTTTTTTGTTGCTTTCATCTTTAGGATTTATCATAAGGCTAGGATCTAGCCTTATGATGAATGTTTATCTAACGGTCTAGGATTTTATAGACTGTGCTATTTTACTGCTTGATGATGAACTTGAAAGGACCAGAACAATGACCATGGCAATGGCAACCCCTGTTGCACCGATCCAGGTTATGGAAGCAAGGGATACTTGTTCTACAACGACACCGCCAATTCCAGCACCGGCGGCCATGGCCAATTGCATCATTGACTGATTCAGTCCGAGCATGACTCCTGATGATTCAGGCTCTAGGGTCGCTAAATGATATTGCTGTGTCGGCCCTGATGACCATGCTGCGAACGACCATAATGTGAGGATTATCAAAACGGCCATCAATGAATTCGTAACGATGGATAACATGATGATCATCACAATATGCAGCGCCATACCGCCAATTAGTGTAAATGATACACCCCATCGATCCGTACTATATCCGCCAAACTTTGATCCGATCAAGCTTGCGATACCGAATATAAGCAAGGCCGTGCTAAGTAGAGAGTCACTTATCCCTGATACGGATAGCAGGTAAGGGGATAGATAGGTATAAGCTATCGAGTATCCGCCAAGCCAGAAGAAGGTTATCGATAATCCAAGGGCAACTTTCCTTTTTTTAAGAAGGGCCAGCTGCTGGAGAAGTGGTACTGGTTTATCCCCTTTGGTAGCAGGAATGGTAAAGAATAAAACGATCATGGCAATCAGGCCGAATAGGGCGATTCCGCCAAAGACGGATTTCCAGCCGAATGCATCCGTCATGATTCTTCCGAGAGGTACGCCAATGATAAGGGAAGCTGTAAACCCCATGACAACTGTCGCAATAGAACTTGCTTTTTTATCTGGCGGAGCAAGCTTAGCGGCAATATTCAGAGCGGTGACTACAACCAATCCTGCACCAAGTGCCATGATTATGCGTGCAAATAGAAACGGTCCAAAGCCTGGTAATAGAAAGGCAAGCAGGTTGGACACTATGAATAGTCCAAGGGAATACAACATTAATTTTCGTCTGTCTAAACTTGCTGTCAAAGCCATTAGAATGGGTGTACCGATTGCGTAGACAAGGGAGAAAATTGTAATGAGCTGTCCTGCGGCAGCAAGGGTAACTCCAAGAGAATCCGCAATCTTATCCAAAATTCCGGATATGATGAATTCGGATGTTCCTACTAAAAAACTGATTATCGCCAACATGTAAATTTTCCATGTATTAAGCAAAATAGATTCACTCCTCATTAATGATTATCAATTTTATATAAAGACATATCGGAATATGTTAATATGTATGGATAAAAAAATAAACATATCGCGAAATGTCGAACTGTTAGGGGGGGGAAATGAACCCAACCCTCTAAGGTACGGATCAGGTTCATTTTCATACTTCTTCTTTCAAGAAATCAGTAATTTTTGAGATTGCATCTTCATCTCGTTTGTAATACGTAAACTTTCCTATCCGCTCCGTTTTAATCAATCCTGCTCTAAGAAGCATCGAGAGGTATTGAGAGGCCGTGGACTGGGTCATGTTTAATTTTTCCGTAATCTGACTTACGCAAACGCCGGTTTCCTTCATGTCTATTCCCTCATGAGGGGTGAAGTGGAGTTCAGGCGCCTTGAGCCATTGTAAGATTTGCAACCTGGATTCATTGGATAATGCTTTAAATATCTCGATTGTTTTCATACATTTCATTATATCGAGAATTATCGATATGTCAAATAATATTAACATTCATCGTTAATTTCATAAATCAAAACTTGATACCGTTATTCAAAAGAGCCATTAAAGGAATGGAAATGTATTATTGCAAGGACCTAATCGGCTCCCTAATAAGTGCTGCCGATTAGGTTATTCGAATCCTGTAAATCAGTATTAAAGTTTCCGCAAAAAAATCATTCCCACACTTCTTTTGCTACATCAACGACGAATTTCAGCTTTTCCCATTGCTGTTCTTCGGTTAGCTTGTTGCCGTGATGGGTGGAGGCGAAGCCGCATTGAGGGCTTAAGCATAATTGTTCGAGAGCAACGAAGTGCGAGGCTTCTTTAATGCGTGCCTTAACAGCTTCCTTGTCTTCGATTTCCCCATTTTTTGAAGTGACGACCCCCAGTACAACCTGTGCACCGCCATTTGGAATGTATTCCAATGGTTTGAAATCCCCTGAACGTTGATCATCATATTCCAAGAAGAATCCATCCACTTTTTCTTTTGCCAATAAAGTTGGAGCGATACGGGCATAGCTTCCTTCAAACGCCCAAGTCGACTGATAGTTTCCGCGACATAGGTGGGTAGTGACGACAAGGTCTTCTGGTTTGCCTTCCAATGCTCCATTAATGACACGAAGTGCAAGATCAATTAACTGTTCCCTCGTATATTTTCCATCTTTGAACTGGAAATCTGGAGCTGAAAGTCTGGCAATATATACATCATCCAATTGAAGATAACGCACACCTGCTTCATAAAAGGCTTTCAAAGCATGCTGATACGCCTTGATGATATCATTTGCATAATCTTCAATATCAGGGTAGATGTCTTCATTATGAATACCTGCAGCAAATAACTGATTCGGACTGGGAATGGTTTGCTTGGCAACGGCACGTCCGTTCACGATTTTGTTCAATTCAATGAAATCACTAATGAAGGGATGTTCAGGATTGAATGAAACCTTCCCGGTATTGCGAACGTTATATCTCTCTGTTTCCACACCATCGAATGTGAGACCTTTTTCAGTCACATATCCCTCGATGCCATTTAAATGTTCGAGGAAGTCAAAGTGCCACCATGTTCGTCTGAACTCGCCGTCCGTAACAGCCTCTAATCCAACTTCAATTTGTTTATCGACAATCCGTTTGATTTCTTCGGTTTCAATTTCACGAAGGCGCTCTGCTGAAAGGGTACCCTCCCTAAATTGCTTTCTGGCAATATGTAAACGTTCCGGTCTTAATAAACTTCCGACGTGATCGGCCCTGAATGGTGCTTTCGTTAATGTGATTGACATGTTGCATTCCTTCTTTCCTTTTAAAAATAAAAAACCTCTTCTTAAAAAATAAGAAGAGGTGTTGGCAACAAAGCTATATACTCTTCTTATCTTCAAGTTTTTAAACTTCTGGAATTAGCACAGTACATGAATAGTCTGTTGCTGAGGCATCAAAGGGCCAGTCCCTCCACCTCTCTGGATAAGAGTTGTCTATTAAATTAATTATGACTATACAGGTAGTTTTTACAAAGGTCAAGAGTTGGAGGTTGAATATTTAGAATATACCGTTTATTACTCGGACTGAAATGTTAACGGCATCAGGGAATCCGGCATAAGCTTTGAGTGGGGAGGGGAATGCAAGGATGAGTCCATTCAAAAGTGGCATACCGATAACGGTAACTGAAGCCATGGTAGAGAGAATCATAAAAATGAAATCATCTTGTCAGGATATTAAAGTCGAGATTACGCCGAAGCATATTGTGCTTTCCGGAACGATGGAAGTGAAAAAAATGATGTTTAAGAAAAACGTAGCTTTCCGGATTACATTAAAACCGGTTCATGTGGAAAAAAGAACGATTTCATTTGAATTAGTGGAAATGGAACCAGTTGACAGGAATTTCATCAACCAAAGGATATTTAACAGACCGCCATTTTTTGAATTTGAAAAAAGAACGATCAAAATGAATGTTAATGCTTGGAACATCGTGAGAAAAATTCCGGTGGGCACAATTAAATCGTATGAACTTGTCGAAGGTGCATTGATAATGAAACTTTCTTTATGAGTTAAGGGATATTTTACATACAACCTTATCCGCAATCTATAAAGGGAGTGCCAGGTATGTTAGTGTTATTGTGAGATTGTCATGAAAAAAATGTGATTGATAAATCAAGCTCTTTAAAATATACTAAATAACTTGAAGTTTTGAGTTTTTCTGGGAATGAGGAGGATAATGATGGATCAAAAGATTTTGCCTGCTTCAGCAAGCATGAAGGATTTTGAAAGATTTCTAGAAAGTTCCTATGAAATAGGTGTGTTTCTTGATTTGCATATATCACAATTGAAAAATGTAAGTATGATGGCAAAACAACATAATAAGAAAATGATTTATCATGTCGATTTGATCCATGGCATAAGAAGTGATGAGTACGCGACAGAATTCATTTGTCAGGAATATAATCCCTATGGGCTGATTTCGACTAAATCAAGCGTTATATTGAAGGCGAAGCAAAAGGGGGTCATTGCCATCCAGCGAATCTTTTTAATAGACTCACATGCGCTTGAGAAAAGTTATAAGCTGGTGCAGAAAACCAAGCCGGATTATATCGAAGTATTGCCGGGCGCCATGCCATGGATGATAAAAGAAGTGAAGGAACGATTGCAGACACCGATTTTTGCAGGCGGCCTCATACGTACTTCGGATGAAGTCCTGAATGCCCTTGATGCTGGAGCTTCGTCGATCACCACATCCAAAACTGAATTATGGGATATCGTCTAATAGGGGAAAATTGAAAAAAATTACAGAAAAATAGATTAATTTTTCACAAAATATTGACAGCGTTTTCATAACCTAGTATATTTTACAGTACAAGTTAATATATGTGACGGAGACTAGGAGATTCACAACAGATCTATTCATAATTTATTTATGAAGATAGTTCTGCTGTGGATCTCCTTTTATTTGTTGGCAAGGTTTAATAATTTAACAGGGGAGGGGTTTTATCATGACTCCATTTTGGGGAGAAGTGTTAGGCACGATGATATTAGTTGTATTCGGAGCAGGTATTGGGGCTGGTTCATCCTTAAAGGGTTCCTATGCAAAGGATGCCGGATGGATTGTTGTCACGATTGCGTGGGGGTTGGCCGTTACCATGGGGGTTTTTGCAGTAGGGTCCATAAGCGGGGCGCATTTAAACCCGGCGGTCACAGTAGGTTTTGCCATTATTGGAGAATTTCCTTGGAGTGATGTGCCCGGTTACATCGTTGCCCAAATGATTGGCGCAATCCTGGGCGCGACTCTAGTATTCCTGCACTATTTGCCACACTGGAAAGCTACGGATGATCCAGGAGCGAAGCTTGGTGTGTTCGCGACTTCACCTGCGATCCCGCACACATTTTCAAATCTATTAAGTGAGATGATTGGAACTTTCATCCTTGTTCTTGGATTATTATTTATAGGTGCCAATGATTTTACAGAGGGCCTAAACCCATTTGCAGTCGGGTTATTGATTGTCGTGATTGGGATGTCTCTTGGCGGAACGACAGGATACGCCATTAACCCGGCCCGCGATCTGGGGCCGCGCATCGCTCACTTTTTGCTGCCGATACCCGGTAAAGGCAATTCCAATTGGGGCTATTCATGGATTCCGGTCATTGGACCGATAGTTGGGGGTTCACTTGGTGCCGTTTGTTATAAAGCATTTTTTATGGGGGAAATAACAGCAGGATTTTGGTCTGTTTTGGGTGCAAGCCTGGTACTATTGATATTAGCCTATGCTTTTGGTAAAAAACAGTCACATGAATTGGAAAGCAGAAATATCGCCAGTTAAATTAAAAGGAGGGGCATACACAATGGAAAAATACATTTTATCATTAGATCAGGGAACAACTAGTTCGCGGGCGATTTTATTTAACGAAAAGGGGGAAATCGTCCATTCCTCCCAAAAGGAATTCACGCAGCATTTCCCTAAACCAGGCTGGGTCGAGCATAACGCCAATGAGATTTGGGGATCGATCTTGGCGGTGATTGCCGGTGTACTATCTGAATCCGGTGTAAAGCCAGAGCAAATTGCCGGTATCGGGATCACTAATCAGCGTGAAACGGCAGTCGTTTGGGATAAGGAAACAGGTAACCCTGTTTATAATGCGATTGTATGGCAGTCCAGGCAAACAAGTGAAATCTGTGATGATTTGAAGGAAAAGGGACTTAATGATCTATTCCGGGATAAAACGGGATTGTTGATAGATGCCTATTTTTCCGGAACGAAAGTGAAATGGATCCTCGATAATGTAGAAGGGGCACGACAAAAGGCGGATGAAGGAAAGCTGTTATTCGGTACCATCGATACTTGGCTGATCTGGAAGCTATCAGGAGGCAAGGCTCATGTAACGGACTATTCCAATGCATCCCGGACATTGATGTACAATATCCATGAACTGAAATGGGATGAAGAACTGCTCGAGATATTGACTGTTCCAAAGTCGATGCTGCCGGAAGTGAGGCCTTCCTCTGAGGAATATGCACGTACGATCGAATATCATTTCTTCGGCCAATCGATTCCGATTGCAGGGGCAGCCGGTGATCAGCAGGCAGCATTATTCGGCCAAGCCTGCTTTAATGAAGGAATGGCTAAAAATACGTATGGAACAGGCTGTTTCATGCTCATGAATACAGGAGCCAAGGCTGTCAGCTCCGAACACGGACTATTGACGACCCTTGCTTGGGGATTGAATGGGAAGGTCGAATATGCACTGGAAGGCAGTATATTCGTAGCTGGCTCCGCCATCCAATGGCTGCGCGATGGACTGCGGATGCTGCATGATGCCAAGGACAGCGAAGCCTATGCAAAACGGGTGGAAAGTACGGATGGAGTATATGTGGTACCGGCTTTTGTAGGACTTGGAACTCCATATTGGGACAGCGAAGTGCGGGGAGCCGTTTTTGGTTTGACGCGCGGCACATCAAAAGAGCATTTCATTCGTGCCACACTTGAATCACTTGCGTATCAAACGAAGGATGTCCTTGATGCAATGGAGGCGGATTCAGGAATCGAGCTGCAGACATTAAGAGTGGATGGCGGGGCAGTCAAGAATGACTTCTTGATGCAATTCCAAAGCGACTTATTACGTGTGCCCGTCGAGAGGCCTACCATAAACGAAACTACAGCATTAGGTGCTGCATACTTAGCTGGCCTTGCTGTCGGGTATTGGAAGGATCAAGAAGAAATCTCCCGGCAATGGGCGGTAGATAAAACCTTTAAACCATCCATGGAAGAGCAAGATAGTGAAAAATTATATGAAGGCTGGAAAAAAGCTGTACATGCCGCTATGGCGTTTAAATAAAAAACAAGATGTATTCTTTCTCAAATGAGCTGGAGTATGCTATAATGAAATCAAGTTAATAACTCGGCCGGAGAACAGGAGAGACCATGAATGCGTTATCGTTAATTCGATAATGTGCATTTATGGTCTCTTTTTTTGTTTTTAATGGCAGATTAGGGATATTAATATCTATATAAACTATGCGAACAAATGAACCAATTGAATATAAGTACCAAAATTTACGAATTCACGAGTAAACAGTGTGAATTCACGAGTATAAGTGCAGTACTCACGAGTAAACGGCGTAAATTCACGAGTAAAAGTGCAGAATTCACGAGTAAACCGCACGAATTCACCAGTAAACGCAGAATTCGTACAAAAAACAATAGAATGCAATGCTTAAAGGAGGAGTCAGGGATGAGGTTTTCAAATGTATATCGGAAAGAAACGATCGAACTTTTGAAAAAAGTGAAATATGATGTGGTTGTCATTGGTGGGGGAATTACCGGTGCAGGGATTGCCTTGGATGCAGCGACCCGTGGAATGAAAGTGGCTTTGGTTGAAATGCAGGACTTTGCAGCAGGCACTTCAAGCCGCTCGACAAAACTTGTTCATGGCGGATTGCGGTATTTGAAGCAATTTGAAATAAAAATGGTTGCCGAGGTTGGTAAAGAGCGAGAAATCGTTTATGAAAATGGACCGCATGTGACCACGCCGGAATGGATGCTGTTACCGATGCACAAAGGTGGCACCTTCGGGAAATTCAGTACCTCCATTGGACTTCGGGTATATGATTTCCTTGCTGGGGTTAAAAAAGCTGAACGCAGGAAAATGCTTTCTGCGGATGAAACACTAAAAAGGGAGCCCCTCGTTAAGAAAGAGGGACTGAAGGGCGGAGGCTACTATGTTGAATATCGGACAGATGATGCACGTCTTACGATTGAAGTCATGAAGGCGGCTGTCGATAAAGGAGCAACACCGATAAATTATACAAAAGTAGAACAATTGTTATATGAAAATGGTAAGGTGAACGGCGTCCAAGTTGCCGATTTACTTTTAGGTGATGCTTATGAAATATACGCAGACAAAGTCATTAATGCAGCGGGACCGTGGGTGGATTCCATTCGTGAGAAGGACCAATCGAAACAAGGGAAAACGCTGAAGTTATCCAAGGGTGTTCATGTGGTCATCGACCAATCGAAGTTCCCGTTGAAGCAGGCGCTTTATTTTGATACGCCTGATGGCCGGATGATTTTTGCCATCCCGAGAGCCGGTAAAGCTTATGTAGGAACTACGGACACTTTTTATGATGGTGATCCTGCTGTGCCTACCGTTACTTCCGAAGACCGTGCCTATCTATTAAAGTCCATACATTATATGTTTCCGGAAGTGAACATTACGGATGATGATATCGAATCTAGCTGGGCTGGGGTAAGGCCGTTGATTCTTGAAGAAGGAAAAGATCCTTCAGAGATATCAAGGAAAGATGAAATATGGGAGTCCGATTCTGGCCTTATCACGATTGCGGGAGGAAAATTGACCGGTTATCGTAAAATGGCAAAAACGACGGTCGACCTTTTGGCAGGGAAGCTTGCCGAGCAATCCAATAAAACTTACCCAGCCAGCAGCACTAAAGGCATGCCGATTTCCGGAGGGGATGTCGGGGGATCAAGCAACTTCTCCGATTATATTAAGCAACATATTCAAATGGGAGTAGACTCAGGACTCGCTGTAAAGGATTCCGAAGCGATATTGGCCATGTACGGGTCCAACGCACCTGTGTTATTCGATATCGCAACAAGCGAAGGAGACGGAGTAGCCATCAGCGGCCTTCCAAAGAAATTATTCGTACAGCTGAAATACGCACTAGATCATGAAATGGCCGCAACTCCAGTGGATTTCTTTTTCCGCAGGACGGGGACACTGTTATTCGATATCGATTTAGTCCAAACTCATAAACATGCAGTGATCGATTATATGGCTGGTTATTTTGGATGGACGGAATCAACAAAAATGGAAAGAACCAATCAATTGGAACAGGAAATATTGGGTGCGATTAAAGTATCTTGACCAATATGCAAAAAACATGACGCCGGCGGAATCGCTGGCGTTTTTTTCATTAGCCCTTTTCTTCTTTCTCTCATCATCTTGGCGGCACACCGAATAGTGGAAGAACCATTGAAACTCTGGGTCTTAGCAAACTATCAAAAGAGGAAATCATGGATTTCGTTCGTACTGGGACGCCTAAAGTTTCCGTATAAGGTGAGTCCAGAAAAATCGTACTAACCCTTTAGAAAGACGATAGGTGAAACATGTATAAGGAGAGAAGAATACGGCAGACCTAGCCGCGTTTCTTCTCTCCTTAGCTTATTTAATCTCCCGAACCTAAAAATTGGCGATGCACTTTAAGATCTCTGCTTTATAAGCTGTAAATCGATGTATAGTTGCATTCTTGAATGAAAGTCATCAAAATCGATTGAGGTGAGATCGGTTATTTGATTCAATCTATATTTCAATGTGTTGGTATGAATGTATAGCTGTTCCGATGTCGGTTTGATCCGGCAATTGTTCAAGAGATATATTTCCAGTGTTTGAAGGAGTTTGGTTTGGCTTTCCAAATCCTTCTTTTGAAGAATCTCTAAATCCGTATTGATATAATTCGTTTTAGTATGATGGTTGGAGATCATTTCGAGGTAACGGAAAATCCCAAGCTTGCTATATTGGAAGGGAAGCTGTTCAGGTTCACCGATGAACTTGGCTGCGTTGATAACTTCCAGGGCTTCAAGATAGGATTTTCTTAATTGAAGAATCGAAGAATACTCATTTCCGATTCCCGGGAATACCTTTTTGTCATTAAATTGGGAAAGAACGGTGTTCGTTAAATCATTGGCGCTATCGGTAAGCAGGTCTTTCCCTTTTCCGTTGCTGCCAATCAAAACGATGATCTTCAATTGGTTTGTGAATACATGGGTAAAATGATTCAACGCATTGGCGAATAGACTTACAGTATCAGCTAATTCATCGAAATGTTCCGCATCGGATTGAGCGATTGTAAAGACATTGACAAGGAAAGTTTCCGGAATGAGAAGACTCATATTGGCGGCTTCCCATTTTATTTGATTTTCCGTTTGATAGACTTCGTCAATGACCTTTTGATAAAATTCATTTTTTTCTTCATCTTTTTTCATGTTTATCTGTTTTTTCTGATAAAGGAGCTTGCCGATATGATGGGAAACTTCATGTAAAAATTCTAAATCGGATTCAGTCATCATTTCCGTTTCTTGGACCCAAATGAATCCGAAGACCTGTCCTTTGTGAACGGCGCTTACAACGACTCTTTGATTTAAACCGATTTCCTCCATTTGTTTCACCCTAAATGGATGCTCCACGGTTTTAAGCTGTTCGACAATGCCCTCATCCATGAATTTTTCCAGAATTGGAATCGGCCAATGCTTTGTGAAGATGGTTTGCCGATTGGCTTGGTCGAAGTGTTCGATATAATATGAACTATATGCCAGCAATAAAAATTGGTCATTTTCGATGACGACTGGTTTTTTTAAATAAGTGCTGACCATATCCGTTATATCGTTGATGTTTGTGATAGTCAGAATTTTTTCTAATGACATATATGGCCCCCTAATATTTTTTGAAGTATATGACAACTTAGTTTAATAATACTTTTAAACGGATGATGTGTATAGGGGGAAGAAAAAAGAAGGAACGGTATATGAAAAATACCGTTCCTTTTAGGGGTTTTATTTTTGTTTTAAAGTTTTTTCAAATTCTTCGAATTTCTCTTCTACTTCTTTTGATGGTTTCGCTGTTAGAAGACTGACCACGATGATGGCAATCAAGCTTGCGCCAAAACCAGGAATCATTTCATACATCATATCGGATAATCCTGCCATCGACCAGAAAATTACAGTAGCGGCACCAACGATCATCCCGGCTAAAGCGCCCCATCTTGTCATTCGTTTCCAGCAGAGGCTCAGTATGACCAATGGACCGAATGAAGAACCAAATCCAGCCCATGCATACCCGACAAGTCCAAGGATCGTGTCATTCTGTTCCCAAGAGAGAATGAGCGCTATGACGGATATGGTCAGTACGGAAAGTCTGCCCAGGAAAACAAGCTCTTTATCTGAAGCGGAACGACGGAAGAAGGTTTTGTACATATCCTCCGTTAAAGAGCTGGCCGTAACCAAAAGCTGCGAAGAAATTGTGCTCATGATGGCTGCCAGTATTGCGGAAATCAAGAAACCAGTGATAAGCGGGTGGAATAGTATTTCCCCTAACTCTATGAAAATCGTTTCAGGATCAGCTAACTTCAGGTTGTTCTGATGGAAATACGTGATACCGATGAATCCAGTCAGCATGGCACCGATACTCGAGAAAATCATCCAACCCATCCCGATAGTACGGGCTTTCTTGATCTCTTTAATAGAACTGATCGCCATAAAGCGGACAATGATATGCGGCTGTCCGAAGTAACCCAGTCCCCAAGCAAATAATGAGATGACTCCTAAAAAGCTCGTCCCCGTGAAAATATTCAATAGAGCTGGATCAATGGAACGTGGCGTGTCAATCGCAGGACCGAAACCGCCAACATGGAAAAGGGTGACGATCGGTACAAGAACCAAGGCGACAACCATGATGATCCCTTGAACAAAGTCTGTCCAGCTTACTGCCAGGAATCCACCAAATAATGTATAGGCAACGGTGACGCCTGTTAAGATCCATAGACCTGTATGGTAATCAAGGCCGAATGTACTTTGGAATAAGACTCCGCCGGATACCATTCCGGAAGAAACGTAAAAGGTAAAGAATACGAGGATAACCAAAGCTGAAATGAGCCTTAAGATCTGTGAGCCCTCGCCAAAACGATTTTCCAGGAAAGCGGGGATCGTAATCGAGTTATTGGCGACTTCCGTATAGGTTCTCAATCTAGGTGCAACATACAGCCAGTTCATATAGGCTCCTAATGTGAGACCGATTACAATCCAGATTGAACTTAGTCCTGTTGCGAACATGGCACCAGGCATACCCATTAAAAGCCAACCGCTCATATCAGCGGCACCGGCGCTTAATGCAGTGACGGCAGGTCCAAGACCCCGGTCGCCCAGCATATAATCATTTAAATTGGAAGTCCTTTTGTAAGCGAAGTAACCGATGAGAAGCATGCCAGCCATGTAAATGCTGATCGAAATTATTAATGCGTAATCCATAAAAGACTCCCTTCGTGATGAAATATATAATTTTTTGTTTTAAAAGAGGAAGCAACCTATTTGTCACTTCCTCCATTTAACTTCATTTTGGTTTCCGTATCCAGAATGAAAGATACGAAAACCATAGGGGTTTCAAATCATCTTCAAATAGCTCAATGGAACATTATCAGAATGTTTCGGATGTTGTTTTTGCTTGCATATGAAGCTGCAAGTAGTCCGGTCCGCCAGCCTTGGAATCAGTTCCTGACATGTTGAACCCGCCGAATGGCTGATAACCTACGATTGCACCAGTACAGCCGCGGTTGAAATACAAGTTCCCGACATGGAATTCTTCGCGTGCTTTTTCCATGTTAAGGCGATTTGTCGTAATGACAGCCCCAGTCAAACCATATTCAGTGTTATTGGCAATCTCAAGAGCTTCGTTAAAGTCCTTCGCTTTTGTGAAGGCAACGACTGGTCCGAAGATTTCTTCTTGCATCAAGCGGGCTTGCGGATCGACATCAGCAACGATTGTCGGTTGAACGAAGTAGCCTGTAGAGCTATCTCCTTCTCCTCCAGTCAGAATGCGTCCTTCTTGGTTCCCGATTTCAATATAGCTCATGATTTTGTCAAAAGCAGCTTGATCGATAACTGGACCCATGAAATGGTTTTCTACAGGATTACCAACTGTAAGTTGTTTTGTTAATTCAACAGCGCGATCTAATACTTGATCGTATACATCTTCTACGATGACAGCACGTGAACAAGCAGAACATTTTTGTCCAGAGAAGCCAAATGCAGATTTCACGATCGATTGAGCGGCCAATTCAAGATCTGCCTCTTTGTCGACAACGATAGTATCTTTTCCGCCCATTTCAGCAATGACACGCTTCAGCCAAATTTGGCCTTCGTTCACTTCTGAAGCACGTTTGTAAATACGCAGACCTACATCACGTGAACCTGTAAAGGAAATGAAACGTGTTTTTGGATGATCAACCAGGTAGTCGCCCACTTCGGCTCCGCTTCCTGGAACGAAATTCAACACACCTGCCGGAAGGCCTGCTTCAAGCATCACTTCAACGAATTTAGCTGCAACGATAGGAGTAGTCGAAGCTGGTTTCAACAGGATTGTGTTACCAGTGACGATAGCGGCAACAGCTGTACCTGCCATTATAGCGAATGGGAAGTTCCAAGGAGAAATGATGATGCCTACCCCTAATGGAATATAATCATAGCGGTTAAATTCTCCCGGACGGCTTTGAACAGGCACACCATCTTTAAGAGTCAGCATTTGACGGGCATAGAATTCTAGGAAATCGATTGCTTCCGCTGTATCCGCATCAGCCTCATTCCAAGGTTTTCCCGCTTCTTTTGTCAATAACGCAGAGAATTCATGCTTGCGTCTGCGAATGATGGCAGCCGCTTTGAACAAAACGTCAGCGCGGATTTCAGGTTTCACTTTTTTCCAGCTTTCAAAAGCGGTAACAGCTTCCTGCATGGCTTTTTCAGCAAGATCCCTATTCGCTTTCGATACTCGGCCGATGACCTCTTGCTTATCTGCAGGGTTATATGAAACGATTTTCTCATCAGTCGTCACTTTCTCTGCCCCGATATAAAGAGGGTAGTCTTGCCCTAAGTAGCCCTCAACGGTTTGAAGTGCTTCCTGATAAGCTTTTTTGTTTTCCTCGTTTGTAAAATCGACAAATGGTTCGTGTTTATATGAAATCATTGATAATCACACCTTTTAATAGATTTTTTGTAGCAATTAATAATGTTGAATGTATATTTAGCTTCTGACCATCCCTTTGAAGGCAAAGGCAATATTGGATGGCCTTTCTGCAAGCCTTCTCATGAAGTATCCATACCAATCCAGACCATATGGTACATAGACGCGCATTTTGTAACCTTGCTTGACCAATTCATATTGAGTTTTGTTTCTCATGCCATAAAGCATTTGGAATTCGAATTGTGTATTTGGAATGTTGTGCCTCTTAGCCAACTCTTTTGTATACTCGATGATTTTGTCATCATGTGAGGCGATGGCCGTATAATTACCGTTAAGAAGACTTTGCTTGATCAACTTTTTATAGTTTTCATCTACATCATCCTTTTCGGGAAAAGCAACCTCGGGAGATTCCTTGTAGGCACCCTTTACGAGACGCAGGAATGGCTTATATTGGGCAAGGTCCTCCAAATCTTTCTCTGTGCGGAATAAATATGCTTGCAGAACAGTACTTATGCAGCTGTATTTTTCCTTGAACTTCCTGAAGATATCGATTGTCGCCTGACAGCGAACTTCATCTTCCATATCGATCGTGACCATGACTTTATGTTTTTCGGCTGTATCAAGAATTTTCGTCATATTCTCAATCACGAGTTTATGATCGATATCAAGTCCCAAAGAAGTCATCTTCAGAGAAACCTGTGAATCAAGTTTTTCCCTGCTGATCATTTCGATGGTTTCGATGCATTCTGCCGTACGTTCCAGGGTCACTTCCTTGGAATCAACGAATTCCCCAAGATGGTCGACTGTAACCGACAAGCCGCTATTATTAAGTTGTTTAATGAATTTAATGGAACTTTGGAAATCAGTTCCTCCAATGATCTTTCCAGCAGCAAAATTTCCTCCGCTTTTTTTAGCAATATTATTAAGCAGATTATTTTTAGATAAAAATAAGAAAAAGTCCCTTGTAATGGCTTCCATATAAAGCGCACCCCCTAAGAAGATGTATTTCAATAAATTAAGCTTACGGTTTTTCGACAATATTCTCAATGTTCTTAAAAAACAATAATTCTGTCATTTGTTTGTCGGTTTTGGACAAATGAAAAGGTTTACAATTTTTCTTGAATGTTCGAATGATACGAAGGTTTATTTTTAAACCTATATAGAAACGATAGAAATAAAGCCTTTATCAGGAAGCGATGATGTGAAAGACATCAATGAATGCGTGTAAAAGTGGCAGCTCGACCATAATCATCCAATGCGTTATAATGAACCTTATTTAACAGAATCGGTCAATGCTCGAAGAAAAAACGATAAATGAAGCTTTCAGAAGTAAAATGGATGTAAAACCGTAAAATTAAGTCGCTTCGGCAAGCCGGGGAGGATAAGGAATGGATGCTGTACTTGAAGAACTTAGAGAAACATCAGGATTGATAATAGGATTAATAATAGCCCTGATAATTATGGGGCTGATCGGTTATGCCCTTACGAATGTACATGAATCCATTGTGTCACCTGTGGTTCAGTTCATAAAGAAAATGGTTAGTCGAAAATAGCACAAGCGCAATACATATTTGTCGCTTTTAAACAATCCCTGCAGGGTTTGTCTAAAAGCGACAAAAGAGCCGCAAGCTAAAAGCATATTATCCGAGAATGATGAAAATCCCCCGCTTCTAATGGAAGTGGGGGATTTTCATGTGTTCAAGAACAAGAAAAAAACCTTGCCGTATAGGGTTTACACGTATAGAGCATAGGGGGGCAAACAATTGGACTTCAGGCTGCCAGAGATGGGTTAGATTAAATCGATGGATCAGTTTCTATTCCGACTTGAAATCCGGATCATCATAATGGTGGGCAACCCAGCCGGAAGCATCAATAAACAAACGAACGGCCACTACTTGACGGTTTTCCAATAAAGTAAAGAAGTGGGGGATGTTAACGGGAACAGAAATCACATCTCCAGCAGATAATTCTACGTCGAAATAACCAGAATCACCCTTGATAGTAAAGATGCCATTTCCTGCAGTGATGGCACGAACTTCATCTTCGGTATGAACATGTACTTGTTCAAATTTCTTTAGAAGCTCGTCTAAATTAGGAGTGGCATCGGATAATGCAACAATATCCCATTCTTTATAGCCACGTCGATTTGCAAGGGATTTAATTTCCGCATCAAAGACGTTAAGAATTTCTTCTTTTTTCTCGTCGGAAAGTATAAATTCATCACAAAGATGCTTGGGTAATTTTTTCATATCCCAATGTTCGTAAAGGACTCCTTGTTCATCCAAAAATCTTTTAACCTCTTGTTCTTCTGTTAATCTTCTATTGGTAGTACGCATGCGAATTGTTGCCATCGTAAAATTCTCCTTTTTGAAAATTTTAAAAAGTTTGGTTGAATTTTTTCAGAAAAAACATTTTAATTTGATATTCAAATAGAAATTCAAATGCCTCTAAATGACGCTTAGCAGTAAATTCACTATCTCCCCATACATAGATTCCATGGTTGCGGATTAATACACCTGGTACCCCGGGTTGGATAACTCCGCCGATTTCTTCTGCTAATTTAGGAATGGAAGCATAGTTTTCTACAATTGGAACTGTTATGGAAGCATCTTCTTTCCAAATATCAAATGCTTTAATGATTTCATGTTTCGTGAAGGTAACTTTTCCTTGATCGCCATAAAGATCTGAAATGAGATTATTGTAAATAGTGTGGACATGGAAAACAGCTTCACAATTAGGGATTAATTGATAAATAGCAGTATGAATCAAGGTCTCGGCAGAAGGTTTTAAGTTGGTAGGAAACACAAGATTCCCATGCGAATCAATTAAAATAAAATCTTCTGGAGTATCAATCGATTTGTCTTTCCCGCTAGATGTTATTGCTATAATAGGTTGATCAAGCTCTAACGAAGAGTTTTTTACACGAATGGACAGGTTCCCGCTGGTTGCCGGAAACCAGCCTCTTTCCGATAGGCTTCCTTTAATTGTTTGTAATGTTTTAAAGGCCTTTTCGATTGATTCGAGAGTGATTTTTTCAAAATCCTTTTTATCTATGGGTCTTCACCACACTTATTGGTAATTTGGTTTAAATTTTAATCACATCAAAAAATGATTCAAATTCTTTACAAGGAAGAGACTGCTCTTTACATTTTTGTAAAAGAAAATCTCGTGCAATAACAAGTTCAGCCAATTTGGCAATCGCCAAATCTGTGATACTATCTCCAATTACAACTTTCATATAATCGGTAGTTGAAAGCGAACGAAATATAGTAGGTTTACACATTCCACAGTCTTTGCTGCAGTTTGAATCACAAGAAAAGGGCCATATGATTTTGATTTGTTTGTCATTAAAATCACTGGCATTGCAATAGATATCATATTTGGGGATAGGGTAACGCGATAAAATAGGGAGAACGAAATATCAATTCCGCTTGTATCCTCCTGAATTCATTCCTCTCCGGCAAGAAACACTATTCGACCATATGCCTCTCCATGCTTACCAAATCCAATTCCCGGTCCCAGGACAACTTTTGCATTTTTTCAATAACGTATCAGCAAATTTCTTACTGGCAGCCAGGCAAAGTAGGATCCTTTAGGAGCTGGAGCATGCCGATTGAATTTTTTAGCTCTTCAAAAAGGCATTATCGTAATTCGTAAGTATCCACAAGCTCTTGAACGCCTTCTTGTGAGAAGGTCAGGGATGCCTTGTCCAAAATTAATAACAACATACCCCGCATTAATAAGCCCTTACACTTTTCCGAATAATAGAGAAAAATTGATTTGGCAGGCGATTCTTTAGGTTGGTTGCTTTGATTATAAAATTGTTATTTTGAATAATTAATCACCCCTCTCTTAAAAACAACATATGATGACATAACCCTTTTAGTGAGTAAATACAAAAAAACAATTGTTTAACTTACTTATACTAGTGTTGTTGCACACCCCTAGTTGAATTTACTCAGGAAAAGAGCTCTTAGAAAGGGGAGAGGGGATTAATGACAAATTTAAATTATCATATACTTAGTGAGCTAGAAACAATGCAATATATTAAAAAGATTCCGGGTTTATTTTCGGAGAATGCTCAACTAATTTGCAAGGAAATGGGGGATGGGAATCTAAATTTAGTATTTCGTATAGCGGAACAAGATTCGTCGGAAAAAAGTGTAATTATAAAACAAGCACTTCCTTATGCGCGCGTAGTTGGGGAGTCTTGGCCATTAACATTAGACAGGTCACGTATTGAGAGTGAAGCATTGATGATACAAAATGGAATTTGTCCTGGTTCAGTTCCAAAAGTTTATCATTATGATAAAGTATTGGCGTTAACTGTCATGGAGGATTTATCTACACATATCATAATGCGTAAAGGCCTAATTGCCCGTAATCGTTATCCTTATTTTGCAAAACACATTGGTGCTTTTCTAGCTAGAACTCTGTTTTTAACTTCCGATTTAGCGTTAGATCCTGAATGTAAAAAGCAAAAAGTAATTCAGTTTATAAATCCTGAAATGTGCAAAATTACAGAAGATCTTGTGTTTACTGATCCATATTACGATGCAAAAACGAATCAATTCAACCCGCTAATTAAGGCAGTCGTAGAAGAAATTTGGAGTCATGACCGGCTTAAACTTGAAATCACGAAGTTAAAGGAAGGATTTCTCACTCGTACTCAAGCACTTATCCATGGAGATTTTCATACAGGCAGCATTATGATCACGGAAAAGGACACGAAAGTGATTGATCCAGAGTTCGCCTTTTATGGACCGATGGGTTTTGATGTTGGAGCTGTGATTGCTAATCTATTACTCAACTATTGCTCTCATGAAGGACATACTCTCATTCAAAAGGAACGGATTGAATACCAAGATTATTTATTAAATACAGTAGAGGAAATTTGGACAACCTTTGAAGAAGAATTTAGAACTTTGTGGAAGGAAAAAGCAAGCGGTTCTTACGTGTCCATACAGGGATATGAAGATGATTATTTGCTGCGTTTGCTTCAGGATTCCTTTGGATACGCGGGGTGTGAAATGATGCGTCGAGTGGTTGGTTTAGCTCATGTTCCTGATTTGGAAAGTATAAATGATCCCAAATTAAGAGCAAAAGGAGAAAGATTAGCCCTCGCCATTGGGCAACAGCTGGTATTGGAACGGGAAACAGCCGAGAAAATTTGCGACCTAACATCCTTAATCAAAAAAGTTAGAAATCGGGAGGTGGATCAGGATTAATAAGTTTATTCAATCCATTCAATGAAAAATGATCAATTTTTTTATCCTGTTAAAGCAGGTCAATATATGTGTAAACAAAAATTAAAATGAAGGTTGTTTTTTACAATTAGGATGGCGATTTACTGGTAGATACAGTAGATCATTTTTTTTAATAAGCTTACTCGCATGGAAATTCAAGTGTTTAAATCTTTGATTATGTTTTCCGATGAGAGGCCAATAACAACAGACGAAGTAATGCCTATCACGTTCATCGAACGAGAGGGTACACAGCCCCGGATTAAATTAACGAAGACTGGCGATGTTGGCTGGGTACCTTCCAAAGCAGTACGCAAGATAAGCGGGGAATAAGACAAAGCCCTGACCCTTGATGTTTGGGCTTTATATTCGTTCATAAATCAAAATAATCATCTGCCTTTGCGTCAGCCTCTATACTTCGAACCGCCTTCATGATTTTCTTTAAAACTCCGGCTGACGGCACATACTTAGGGTCGCTGCAAACTCTGCTTATCGTATTGCGTGAGATACCGGACGCACTTACAAACTCCTCTTGTGTATATCCGTGCTTATCTATTAATTTACCGACCTTGCTCCGCGGCTTACTCTTCCCGAATCTAAACATTTTGATAACCTCCTAGAATTATTTACTAGCAGTCTCGTCCAACTTTCACAAAAATATACGCATAGTTTCGCAAATATTTGGTATACAAACGGTTGGTCGGAGCAAACGAGATTTAAAAAGTGGTTCCTGTTGTCTTTCTAAAAAGTTATATAGGATGTATGATGTTCTTTGAATTTATTTCCATTTAAAATATAATGATAAATGGGTTATTGTAAGCGAACACTGACTGAATAATTTAAGGATACGGTTAATTCTTGTGTGAATTAGGAGGAAATCATGGGAAGAATAGTTCATTTCGAAATTCATGTGAATGATATGGAACGGGCAAAGAAGTTTTATGGAGAGGTATTCGGATGGTCATTTCAAGACTGGAGTGAATATGCAGGAGTGCCTTACTTTGGAGCAGTAACTGGCAATGAGAATGAACATGGGATCGATGGAGCTTTGATGCAGCGTCATAGTGCTCCGCCGGAAACACACCAAACGTTAAATGCATTTGCCTGTACCATGGGAGTGGAAAATTACGATTTAACGGAAGCTAAAATTATTGAGAATGGCGGCAAGGTCGCATTGCCCAAATTTGCCCTGCCCGGAATGGCATGGCAAGGATACTATATTGATACCGAAGGCAATACTTTTGGAATTCACCAACCCGATGTGAATGCAAAATAGAGTTGATAATAGGTGAATTAAAACATGAAATCACAAGAAACGGCAGCCATGCTTGAAAATGTACGCAATATCTGTCTTGCGCTGCCCGAAGCTGTTGAACATATTGACGGATTCGGTCACAACACTTTTAAAATCAATGGGAAATCCTTCGCGATTTCAGGTGAAAGCGAGAAAGGATTCAGCTTGTCGTTCAAGTCAGATAGAGAAACTCAAGAATTATTGCTACAGAAAGAGAATTTTTTCAAAACTCCATATATTGGACATCACGGTTGGGTCTCTATTCAAAGTCCGGATGGGGAAGACTGGGATGAATTGACCTATCTAATTCAAGAAGCCTATTTACGTGCGGCACCGAAGCGATTGGTTAAGAAATGCCATGAGTTGCATAAAAGGTGAAGAAAGGCGGACGATCTGCCTTTCTTTATTTTTTCGTTCTTTAACCAGCTTTACAGATATTGATGACAAAAATCACGACCTCATCCATACACACATAATTTATGATTGCATTGGAGTGACCAAGAAAGTCTTTGTAAAAGGGACTCCAGAATTTGCAAAGAGTGATTATTTTCTCTCATTAGAGAAATTTTAAAATTAATTTAGAGTGTTTCTACAATAGATTTATGCTTATATAAAATAAGGGAGCTTCAAAAATCACGAGTATCAATTAAGATTTCATTGACGGAAAGGTGTATGGTTGAAGTGAATGTTGAATCTTTTTTTTCTGAAAACATTAAAGCGGCACTTAAGAATGATCCGCCCGGTGCATGGATGCCAAATCTGCCGGATGGCTGTATTCGCTTGAGTTCAGGCTATCCTGATCCTGCACTCGTTCCTGCTGGGGAGCTCAAGGCAGCTGTAGCAAAACTTCTTGATGAGGAGCAGGATTTGCCTCTCCATTATCTTGGAAGTCCACGAATTGCAAAACTGAAGCAGCAAATCCAGAAAAGATTGGCAGAGCGTGGAATTTTGATTTTAGAAGAACAGCTTTTGATTACATCAGGAGCTTGCCAGGGGATTGATCTCATTGCCCGCATTCTCCTTGATGATAAAGCGGTTGTAGCGGTAGAGTCTCCCACCTATATGGAGGCTTTAGAAATTTTTCAAAACTATACGAAACATATTATCAGTATACCTATAGATGAACAGGGGATCCAAACATACCGATTAAAAGAAATGCTGGATCAAAGGAAGCGTACAGGTCTAACCCTCCCGCGTTTTCTTTATACTATCCCAAGCTTTCAAAATCCAACTGGCACGACTATGACAATTGAGCGCCGAAAGCATTTATTGGAGCTTTCCATCGAGTTTGATTTTCTCATTCTAGAGGATGATGCGTACGGAGAATTATCCTTCGATAAAAATCCGGCGCCAATAAAATCCATTGATGAACGCGGGCGGGTCCTCCACGTTGGGTCCTTATCCAAGGTTGTTGCGCCAGGAATGCGGATTGGATGGATAGCGGGAGAAAGTGAATTCATTAAGGCTTTAGAGTGGTTTAAAAAAGATTTAGACCATCCATTTGCTCAAAGTACAATGGCTGTATACTTAGAAAACGCCGATTTTGATAAACGGCTCGACCTACTAAAAGATGTGTATCGTTCTAAATGTAATGCGTTAATCCGTTCGATGGAACAATTTCTTCCAGAATCCGTTTCATGGTATGTACCAGATGGTGGTTACTTTGTATGGGTGAGAATTCCAGGTGTGGATACGTCGCATTTGTTATCACAGGCTCTTGCTGAGGGTATTTCATATGTTCCAGGGAAATACTTTTTCTTGAATCAAAACGATGGAACCGAGTTTCTCCGGCTTTCGTTCAGTTATGCCAATGAGAAAGAAATAATCGAGGGAGTTCGAAGACTAGGACAGCTTATCGCATCTTTTTTGAATAGATTGTCCTGAAGGAGTGTTAGTTGATTAATCTATAAGTTATTTCGATGCTTTTTTGAAAATGGATTTGAATGAGCCTACTTCCTTAAAGGAGGTAGGCACTTTGTTAATGAAAGGATTCTTTAACTCCTTCGCGATGATTTTATCTCAAATTGTTTAAGCACCGTAGATTAAGCCCACTGCTGAAGCATGCAACCTAAAATGTGTATATGTAGATTGTGATTATTCATATGGTCACAATGAAGTATTTTTTTAAAGCCAAAGAAAAAAAACCTTGCTACGCAAGGGTTTTCGGATATGGAGCATAGCGGGATCGAACCGCTGACCTCTACGCTGCCAGCGTAGCGCTCTCCCAGCTGAGCTAATGCCCCGAGTTGAGGTACAATAACTATTTTATCGGATTTTAGCGAAAAGTCAATATAAAATATGAGATTTTTGCAAAAATGATAAAAAAACCGTTTGAGGGTAATCAAACGGTTTTTTAATTATGCATTTTCGATCTCTACTCTTTCAATCTCCTTAAGGTTGGAAACGGTGTAATACACTTCCGATGTTCTGACTTTATGATCGACCAGCACTTTAAGTGTCAAAAGGTGATTGTCATTTGCGACATCTTTGATTCTAAGGTTTTTGATGAATATTTTTTCGTCTTTGATTTTTTTCAATACGACGGCAATGTCATCTTTATTTTGTACGACCAGCTGCAGAAAGATTTCTTTTTGCCGTAACTTCATCGGTCCTAGCCAGGTGACGATTGCGGGCACCAATTCGACACTTATGATCAATAGGATGACGCCTGCAATGGCCTCGAGGAAAAATCCAGCTCCAACGGCGATTCCGATTCCTGCAGCTCCCCAGATGATGGCGGCTGTCGTTAAACCGGATATGCTGTTGTTGTCCCGCCGGAGAATGACGCCAGCACCGATAAAGCCTACGCCAGAAACGATTTGGGCAGCTAGACGCAAGGGATCCATTGTGATATTTACGTCATCGCTCCCTGGGAACTTATAAGCGGATTCCATGGAAACGATCGTTAATAAACAGCTCACGATTGAAATGACCAGGCTTGTTTTTAATCCTACGGGTTTTCGCTTCATTTCTCGCTCGAGTCCGATAATTAGTCCAAGTAGAGCTGAAATTCCCAATTTGATAAGGATTTGCAGTTCCGATTGAGGGTCGAATGTCCATTCCATTTTTTTCACCACTTCCGAATTATTATCGAAGAATAAGATCGTCTGTTGCCATATACCCGTTTTTCAAAAAAAACTACCCTAATGATTTTAACATAGTAAAATAGAGTTCAATGAAATGTAATTCCATTTGAAAGGAGGAATTTGAGTGCAAATGCCAAAAGTGAATCCCTATGTAGCGTTGGCAATCGGTGTGGCATCCGTATCGTTTTCGGCCATCCTTGTTAAATTGGCCACCGCTCCATCGGGTGTTATCGCTTTTTACCGTTTATTATTTACCGTCTTACTTATGTTGCCGTTTTTCTTGATGAAATACCGTCATGAACTTAAATTCATTGAAAAAAAGGATTGGCTATATTCGATTGCGGCAGGAGTGTTTTTGGCTTTTCATTTTATTTTATGGTTTGAATCGCTTAATTACACGTCGGTCGCGAGTTCAACTGTGCTTGTCACCCTCCAGCCTTTATTCGCTTTTGCCGGAGCTTACCTGTTTTTTAAAGAAAGATTTTCAATGAAGGCGATATTGAGCGGCATCATTGCAATAGCAGGTAGCCTCGTCATTAGCTGGGGCGATTTGAGAATTAGTGGTATGGCGCTTTGGGGAGATATTCTTTCGCTTATAGCATGTGCGCTGGTAACCGGTTATTTACTGTTTGGTCAAAATGTTCGAAAACGTATCTCTTCTATAACATATACATTTGTCGTGTATGCAATCAGTGCTGTTGCATTGTTTTTCTATGTGATCTTCAAGGGAGAGGCATTGGCGCCTTACCCTGCTTCCGATTGGGTTTATTTCGTTTTGCTTGCGATTTTCCCGACTTTATTAGGTCATTCTTTATTCAATTGGTCACTAAAGTGGTTAAGCACTTCGACGCTTTCGATGGGAATCTTACTTGAACCGGTGGGGGCTACAATTCTGGCTTACTTCATATTAGATGAACCGATACTCTGGACTCAGGTCCTGGGAGGCACCATCATATTGGGTGGTTTGATGATGTTCTTAAAAGATGAAAAGAAAAGCAAGGTACATGAAGAAGCGCAAGTTTCCGTATAAAAGCAGTAAGTCTCCCGACTTACTGCTTTTATTTAATAGGGGTGAAACAAATAGGTGATCCGTGTGAAAACCAAAGCGAAAGTAAAGCTGAATAAAAACGTCGTACCATTCACCTTGCCTTTTTCTCTGCTGAACTTGATGGCTTCATAATAAGCGGTACTGAATAAATAAAGGGTCATACTGTAGGAAATGAGTAATCCGATTAATGGCAGATTCATTGCTTCACCTCATGGAAAAAGATATCTATATATGACTATTTGTGTTTCTTTGGAAATATGCTTCGTTTATTCATAAACCATTGAGCTTGGTCCAGAAGGCAGGGATAAGGGTGTGTTGGTGTAAAGGATATATAGAAGAAAATAGGTGAAACGTTTTTTTTTGAAAAAAGTTTTAAAAAACGTATTGCAAACATTTTTTGTACATGGTATATTATTTCTTGTCGCTAAGACAGCAACTTAAACAGCTAACAAGCTGTGAAAAACATTTTAAAAAAAGTTGTTGACGAAACGTGACAGAATGTGTTACATTATAGAGGTCGCTTCTGAGAGAAACGACAACAA
>NZ_CP195840.1:2779174-3210164 GCF_058513295.1 Peribacillus sp. B65
CAGAGCGATGTGATGAAGGAAATTGAACGATTGGAAAACGTGTCACAAGTCATAAGGATGGTTGAATGATCATCATTAAAAGTGCTGGCATAGATATGGAGGTAAAAACATGTTCCGAAATGTAGCAGAGTTGGTTGAACTTGCTGAAAGTAAACAGGTAAAAATCGCGGAAATCATGATTTTACAAGAAATGGAGTTCTCGGGCCTGTCGAGAGAACAGATCATTGAAAAGATGGACAGGAATTTGACAGTGATGGAACAAGCTGTGGAAAGAGGCCTAAAAGGGGTGCAATCCGTTACAGGCCTAACGGGCGGAGACGCTGTTCTTTTGCAAAATTATATCAAGTCGGGCAAGGCACTCGCAGGCGATTTATTATTGGATGCCGTCAGTAAAGCTGTTGCAACGAACGAAGTGAATGCTGCAATGGGAATGATTTGTGCCACTCCGACTGCAGGTTCTGCAGGTGTTGTTCCCGGTACATTATTTGCCGTTAAAGAAAAATTAAACCCGACCCGAGCAGAGATGATTGAATTTCTTTTCACTTCCGCTGCCTTCGGATTCGTGGTTGCAAACAATGCTTCCATTTCTGGAGCCGCTGGTGGCTGCCAAGCAGAAGTGGGTTCGGCAAGTGGAATGGCCGCAGCTGCGATAGTAGAACTGGCCGGCGGTACACCAAGCCAAGCTGCAGAAGCGATGGCGATCACATTGAAAAATATGCTTGGATTGGTTTGTGATCCAGTGGCAGGATTGGTTGAAGTTCCTTGCGTGAAACGTAACGCAATGGGTGCATCCAACGCAATAACGGCAGCTGATATGGCACTTGCAGGCATTACGAGCCGCATTCCATGTGACGAAGTTATCGATGCCATGTATAAAATAGGATTGACCATGCCAGTTGCACTTCGCGAAACGGCAGAAGGCGGGCTGGCTGCGACTCCTACTGGGCGTAGATTGGCAAAGGAAATTTTCGGTTCATATAAATAAACCTATACCTTGAGCTCAGTTATGAAATCACGTCCAACAAAGTTTAATTGAAAAATTGGAACAAAAAATTCAATCCTTAAAAAAGGATAAATTATAATGTGGAAGAAAAAGTCTTATTTCGTGTTAAGCCTGAGTCTTTTAATTGCCTGTGTAGTATGGAGCCAGATGGGAGCGTTTTTGGTAGACATCTTTTTTGGATTAAATATTAAAGCAAATAATTAAATAACTACTGTTAAACATTAGTATAAAATGTAAATTTCACAACGCGAAGAGTGAAGATTCCCATTTAATTTTTTTTCGTTGGCATCATTTCTGAAAAAAGAACTAGCAATTAGCTAGTTCTTTTCCATATCAAAACTTCTCCTATATCTTTCGTCTAAACCATACACATAAACATTAGTCCTGCGAAAATAGGTCAGACCTTTTGAACGGGAACTTGAATTTCAAAGGTAATCTCGTTTGGTTTATCTGTGATCGTAATATCAACATGCATAATTTGCAGCGCATCGCCGGTAATTTGATAACCACCTTCATCAAGATAATCCAATATTTTACTCAAGCTTTCACTTCGGTTCCATAGTAATTCTCCGTTATAACGGGTACACGCAAATAACCCAGGCGGAACGATCCGTTGGTACTGTTTTGGTATTTTTTCTTTACTTTTTGCCACAACAAAAATGACTGATGGTTCTTCAAAACGTTTAGCTCTAAGATCTGCTTCCTGGATGAGAATGCCTAGTCTGTTACTGGCCAGAATCGGTGTCTTCTCAGCAAGCATATTTTCTAGACTGATAACACCATAACAAAGTTCCAAATTATTATTGATTTTTTCATTCAATGTAATTAACTTTCTGCGTCCTATTTCACGAAACATAACCGTTTGAAGTTCCTTTTCTCTTGCTACATGATCCAAATATACAATTTTTTCCCGGATATTTTCCTCCAAGTCAGTTAATTCGTTCAGTTTTGAAACAAGATCCGCGTGCTTTGCTTTAAGAATGTCCAAAGACTTACTAAAATTGCGTTCATTGAAATAATCCTTTATTTCGTCCGTACTCATTCCAAGTTGCCGTAACTCTTTAATGGTTCCTAAAACCTCGTACTGGAAAATAGAATAGTAGCGATACCCCGAGTTTGGATCGATATATTGCGGCTTGAATAAGTCAATCCGATCATAGTGGCGCAAGGTCTCCGCAGTCATCCCTCTTAACTTTGCCATCTCACTGATGGTTAGTTTTTCTTTCAGTTTAACCACCTCCTTAAATAATATAATACAGTATTGACCTTTGTGTAACAAAAACCTTTATAATCAAGATACAAAATATTCTAAAACTTCTAAGTATTCTTTATCAATAGGAGGGAGCTGATTATGGAAAGAAAGAAGCTTGTTAGAACGCTTACTTTGTCACAGGTTGTTTTTTTAGGAATTGCTTGGAATAACCCCATGGTATTTTTTAATACCTATGGAATAGCTACCGTAACCTCACATGGTGTAATTACGGGTGCGTACATTATTGCATTTCTAGCGATACTGTTTACAGCCCTCAGCTATGGAAAGATGGCAAAGGCATATCCTATCTCAGGTTCAGCTTACACATTTACTCAAAAGTCTATTAATTCTGAAGTTGGGTTTCTTGTAGGTTGGACAATTATGCTTGATTATATTTTAACACCTATGGTGACGTGCTTGATGTCCACTGTCTTTTTAAATGCAGTGTTTCCGGGGATTCCGCATTATGTGTGGATTATTCTTTTGACTGCTATCATAGTGGTACCGAGCATACTAGGTGTAACGATATCAGCATCCACAAGTAAAATTTTTGTTATTGCTCAAATCATTTTCGTTTGTTTTTTCTGGCTATTAACCGTCAAAAGTTTAATAGAAGGAGTAGGGACAGGCACTCTTTTCTCAAGTAAACCATTGTTAAATTCAGATGTTCCCTTGTCCGTTATCTTAGCAGGAGCTTCGATTCTTTGTTTTAGTTTCCTTGGTTTTGACTCACTTACTACCTTGTCAGAAGAAACAATTAATCCCGAAAAAACGATCCCAAAAGCTATTATCATAATGCTTTTGTTTACAGGGGTCTTGTACATTGGCTCTTCCTACTTAGCACAATTGGTGCAGCCAGGCTTTTCATTCGAACACCCTGATTCTGCAGCCATGGAAATCGCGATACTTGTTGGAGGAAACGTATTTAAATCATTATTTATTACTGGAGTAATTGTTGGGAACTTTTCTTCGGGAGTTGCTGCAATTACAAGCGCATCACGTGTGTTATATGCTATGGGACGGGATTCTGTATTGCCTAAAAATCTATTTGGTTATATTCATCCCAAATTTAATACACCGTCACACGGCATTATCGTGATAGGCACAGTTTCTTTACTAGGTATCTTGTTGACCTTGGAGCAAGTCATCAAGTTTATCAATTTTGGAGGGCTCATTGCTTTTACATCCGTTAATCTATCTGTCATCGCCCATTATTTTATAAGAAATCAGAAACGTTCTTTTAACGACTGCATAAGGTATCTATTTTTACCGCTCATAGGTGCAGCATTTACTATGTGGTTATGGTCATACTTAGAAATGGATGCTTTGATCCTTGGAGGCATCTGGGTCGCATGCGGCTTGGCATATCTTCTTTACATGACAAAATTTTTTCGCAAGCCTCTTCCGGAGTTTCATTTTGATGAAGAGATCCTACCTCAAGAGGTAGAAGGTATAAATGAAAAAATTCTTTCCCAAAAGGTAGAAGACTTTTAAATGTTTTTTACACTGAAGTAAGTGTATGTAACTAAAAGAGGTGTGAATATTTTGAAAATAAAGAAAAATGAAAGCGTTACCTATTTTTTAAAGCGAGATCGTTAGAGTAAGAATAACGAACAGGAGGTTTTTTCAAATTGTTGAAGCTGAAAAAGTTTATAAACGGTGAGTGGATGGATTCTTTGAGTAAACAAAAGAGTAATGTTGTTAACCCCTCAGACGGAAAGATCATTGCGGAGACTCCCAACGGAAATGCAGAAGATGCCCGGATGGCCATTGATGCGGCACGAACCGCATTTGATTCCGGGATTTGGTCAGACCTGCCGGCTTCGGAACGGGCTTCCTATTTATTTAAAATAGCAGAGAAAATTGAAGAACATGCATTAGAGCTTAGCCAACTTGAAACAGCCAATACCGGAAAACCTCTAAAAGAAGCAGAGTTTGACATTGCGGATGCATCGGATTGTTTTCGTTATTATGCCGGTTTAGTTACTAAACCGGATGGCCAAACGTATCCTGTTTCTGGTCCTGTACAGGCTATGGTTGTTCGAGAGCCAGTAGGGGTATGTGGACTGATCGCTCCGTGGAATTTTCCTTTACTGACTGGAGCTTGGAAAATAGCCCCTGCCCTTGCTGCAGGAAATACGATTGTGTTTAAAACATCCGAGGTCACTCCGATTACGACTACTAAATTATTTGAGATTATCGAAGAAGTTGGCATACCAGATGGCGTTGCAAATCTAGTTATGGGTGGTGGTGCAATAGTAGGAAATGAACTAGCGGAAAGCGATAAAGTTGATATGGTTTCGTTCACTGGCAGTACATCGACAGGCAGAAGCATCATGAAAGCAGCAGCTGGAAATATTAAAAACATTGCACTCGAATTAGGCGGCAAGTCACCTAACATCGTTTTCGCCGATGCGGACTTTGAGACAGCCGTGGATTATGCTTTATATGGGATTTTTGTCAACGCCGGCCAAGTTTGTAATGCAGGATCTCGTTTACTGCTTGAAGAGAGCATTCACGACAAGTTTATCGATAGACTGATAGAGAAAGCGAAAAAGATCCGGGTCGGTCCTGGCGATCAACCGTCTACACAAATGGGTGCCCTTGTCAGTGAAGCACATATGAATAAGGTACTCCAATATATTCAACTTGGCATAGAAGAAGGGGCGACAATAGCCTGCGGCGGCAAGCGTATCACAAGCAATGGGCTTGAAAAGGGCTATTTTGTTGAACCGACGATATTTGTTGATACCAAACCGGACATGAGAATTGTTCAGGAAGAAATATTTGGGCCAGTACTGACTGTACAAAAGTTTAAAGATGAAGCGGAAGCCATCCAGCTTGCTAATGATACCCCATATGGCCTCGCAGCAGGTGTATTTTCACAAGACGGCGCGAAGGCTTTAAGAGTGACTAAGAAAGTAAGAGCCGGAATTACGTGGATTAATGCTTATAACCTAGCCTACAATGAAGCACCGTGGGGAGGTTACAAACAGAGCGGAATTGGCCGTGGATTAGGAACCTTTGGGTTAGATGAGTTTAGTGAGGTAAAACAAATCAACATTAATTTAGAAGTGGAGCCAACCAAGTGGTTTGATCATTAAAAATGGAGAAGTAGATATAAAAGAGTAAAAGAGTGTGAGTCACTATACTATTACAATATTTGAAAAATTGAAAGGGGAAATTAATCATGATCTGGGATTTTAATTTCAATATTCCTACCTCTATAGAGTTCGGGAACGGAAAAGTTAAAAATATTGGGAAAAGAGCAAAAGAGCTAGGAGGAAAAAAGGCACTTCTTATTACCGATAAAGGACTGGCGCAAACTGGAATTTTACAAAAGGTTACCGATTCGTTAGACCAAGAAGGTGTCAATTATATTGTTTTTGATGAAATTACTCCTAATCCAAAAGATGTAGATTGTCAAAGAGCCTATGAGCAATTTAAAGACGAGGAAATAGATCTTTTAATTGGTCTTGGCGGAGGAAGTTCAATGGATACAGCCAAAGCAATTGGTACACTTTTAACACATGGAGGAGAGCTTAGAGATCGTTACGGTTTTAATTTACTAGAGAGAGAAATCACTCCACTTATTTGTATTCCTACAACTTCAGGTACTGGAAGTGAAGTTACAACAGGTTCTGTCATTACAGATACAGTTACAAAACAGAAAGAGGCTATACTTGACATAAGATTGGCTCCGAAACTAGCAATTTTGGATCCTGAATTAACTCTAACTCTGCCTAAATCTATTACTGCTGCTACTGGAATGGATGCACTTACACATGCTATCGAAGCTTATACCAGCAATATTGCTGAACCCATTTCCGATGCTCTCAGTCTTTATTCAATTGAATTAATTGCTAAGTACCTTCCGTTAGCTGTAGAAAATGGGAACGACTTAGAAGGACGGAAAAATATGCTTGTAGCCAGTTTAATTGCAGGTATGGCATTTAATCACGCGGATCTTGGTGCTGTACATGCTATGGCTGAACCACTTGGAGGTCTTTATGATACTCCACATGGGGTAGCAAATTCTATCTTTCTTCCACATGTTTTTGAATTTAATATTCCTTCAAACCCTGAAAAGCATGCAATTGTAGCTGAAAAACTTGGAGCAAATAAAGAAGGTAAAACAATTGAAGAAACTGCCTATGAAGGTGTTGTATTGTTAAAAGAGCTTGCTCGTAAAATTGGGATTCCTGATTTTCGAGATTTAAATAATGTCAATCCTGAAGATTTCCCATTCCTTGCTGAAGGGGCAGCAGTTCATTTATGTACACAGACGAATTCAAGAAAAGTGACACGCGAAGATTATTTGGCATTATTCCAAAAGACTTATGAGGCGAAAAACACAACATTAATTTAACTATATAGATCGATTTAGAAAATTTGACATGACCGATTCTAAATGTTCCTCGATGGAATGAAGATGTGTCGAGTTATTAAGTGTTCATGTGGATTAAGAGTTTTTGAATCGGTGGTCAGCTTGATAGGAGTTTTAATTGGGCGGCCACTATGGCTTACATAAAAACTGGAGGTGTTTTTACATTGTTAAATCTGAAAATGCTCATAAACGGTGAATGGATGGATTCTTTAAGTAAACAAAAGAGTCAAGTTGTAAACCCTGCAAACGGCAAGTTCATTGCAGAGGCTCCCAAGGGAAATGCAGAAGATACCCGAATGGCCATTGATGCGGCGAGAACCGCATTTGATTCCGGGATTTGGTCAGATCTGCCAGCTTCAGAACGGGCTTCCTACCTATTTAAAATAGCGGAGACACTTGAAGAACGTGCATCTGAGCTTAGCCAGCTTGAAACAGCGAATACCGGAAAACCTCTTAGAGAAGCGGAATTTGACATTGCGGATGCAGTGGATTGTTTTCGATATTATGCCGGTTTAGTCACTAAACCCGATGGACAAACATACCCGGTTTCCGGTCCTGTACAGGCTATGGTTGTTCGGGAGCCGGTAGGGGTATGCGGACTAATCGCTCCATGGAATTTCCCTTTACTGACAGGAGCCTGGAAAATTGCCCCTTCCCTTGCTGCAGGAAATACGATTGTGTTTAAACCAGCCGGGATCACTCCGATTACGACTGTTAAATTATTTGAGATTATCCAAGAAGTCGGCATACCGGATGGCGTTGCCAACCTAGTTATGGGCGGCGGGGGAACAGTAGGAAATGAACTAGCGGAAAGCGATAAAGTCGATATGGTTTCGTTCACTGGCAGCACAGAAACAGGCAGAAACATCATGAAAACAGCAGCTGGAAATATTAAAAACATTGCACTTGAATTAGGTGGCAAGTCACCTAATATTGTTTTCGCTGATGCAGATTTTGAAACAGCTGTGGATTATGCTTTATATGGAATTTTTGTAAATTCTGGCCAAGTTTGTAATGCGGGATCTCGTTTACTGCTTGAAGAGAGCATTCATGACAAGTTTATCGAGAGACTGGTAGAGAAGGCGAAAAAAATCCGGGTCGGCCCTGGCGATCAACCGTCTACAGAAATGGGGGCGCTTGTCAGTGAAGACCATATGAATGAGGTCCTCAACTATATTCAACTAGGTATAGAAGAAGGGGCGAAACTAGCCTGCGGAGGCAAGCGTATCACAAGCGATGGGCTTGAAAATGGTTATTTTGTTGAGCCGACGATATTTGTTGACACTAAACCTGACATGAGAATTGTTCAGGAAGAAATATTCGGTCCGGTACTGACTGTGCAAAAGTTTAAAGATGAAGCAGAAGCCATCCAGCTTGCGAATGATACCCCATATGGCCTCGCAGCAGGTGTATTTTCCCAAGACGGTGCGAAGGCATTAAGAGTGATTAAGAAAATAAGAGCCGGAATTACATGGATTAATGCCTACAATCTAGCCTACAACGAAGCACCGTGGGGAGGCTACAAGCAGAGCGGAATTGGCCGGGGGTTAGGAACTTTTGGTTTAGATGAGTTTAGTGAGGTAAAACAAATCAACATTAATTTAGAAGTGGAGCCAACCAAGTGGTTTGATCATTAAAAATGGAGAAGTAAAGATAAATGAGTAAAAGAGAGTGAGTAACGCTTACATCGAAGAAATTTTTGACTAATAATAGAGGATGCATTTTTTTGAATTTGCCAATATTTAAAATTTAATAATTTTCAAATATTAATTCTGAAGATGGGCTTTAACAGAAAGAAAGCTGTCAGTCTACTTGATTATTTTACGAGTAAAAGACCAGTTCATCAAGATTTGTCTTTTTTAAGACCTAATAAGACAGCATAGTATATGAATTATATTCTCCGAGCTCTTTCTCAGTGGCGTTTACTAAGAAAAATCGAGTAATCAGAAAATATGTTGGTTCCTATTAGTCATTATTGACTCCTAGTTTTATAGGTTGGCATGAAGCTTGCATATATTATCGAGATCGTAATACAAATGGGAGGCAACGTACATGTCGAATAATGAAAAACAACACCTTAATTTACCTTTTACCGGAATCTGTACTTTCGGGAAATATCCCGTATGTCCTGATCTAGACCAGCTAGATGCAGATGTAGCTGTCATTGGAGTTCCAAATGATATGGGAACACAATGGAAGTCAGGCGCAAGAATGGGTCCAAGAGGAATTCGTGAAGGCTCTACATTATATAGTTTCGGGTTAGATGGAGCCTATGATATTGAAAATGATATCATGTATCTTGGCCCGAAATGGAAAGTTGTTGATTGCGGTGATGTAGACATGGTACATGGGGATATGATGCAATCCCATGATAATACGGAAGAAGCCATTCGAAAAATCGTTTCAAAAGGTGCAATGCCAGTTGTTTTAGGTGGAGATCATTCCATTACAATTCCAGTAGGAAAGGGCTTGGATGAACTCGGGCCATTTCATGTGATCCAGATTGATGCGCATTTAGACTGGGCAGATCACCGTTCAGGAATGCGGGTTGGACATGGAAGCTGCATCCGCCGCTTATCTGAAATGAATCATGTTCAAAAGATTTTCCAATTGGGCATTCGTGGAATCAGCAGCAGTAAAAAAGAAGATGTTGATGCTGCCAGAGAATACGGAAGTGTCATCTTGTCTCCCCGCAAAATGAGAAAGATGGGATTTGAACAAGTTCTGGAACTTATTCCAGCAGGTGAAAAATATTATATTACCATGGACATTGATGGCCTCGACCCATCAATCGCCCCTGCGACAGGCACACCTTCTCCTGGAGGCCTGCTTTATGATGAAGTCAACGAATTACTCCATGGAATTGCAAAAAGAGGAGAAGTAATCGGTTTTGATATGGTAGAAGTAGCTACACCTTACGATCATACGGGAATAACTGGACAAGTGGCAGCGCGCCTCTCATTAGACTTGCTTAGTTATGTATTAAAAGAAAAAGAGAAAAACCAGGCTGCAATAAGCGATCATCAAGAGAAGAACTTCATAAAGAAGCATTAGTCTGTTAAATTTGAAAGCGTTTGCTGATATAAAGTGATTTTCCTCTTAGTTTCCTAAATATGTATAAATATATGCGATATCATAAAAAATACTCATGTAAATAATTGTCTATTTTGAATATATTGAGTATCTAAAAAAGTATAGAGGATGACGATTGTGGGAGAGTGCAATGTAGACAGCCAACGAAGGAGCAAGTTCCAATAAAAACTTGGAACAAATCTCTCAGGTAAAAGAAACATAATAGGACGCAACTCTGGGGAGCGCGTTTATAAAACGCCACCAAAGGGAAGACTCTTTTTAGCATAGAGTTAAACTCTCAGTTAAAAGGACAGAGAAGGGAATGATGCCATTACTCTTTTCTGTCCTTTTTTGCGTTGTGCGGGAGCCATTCTATTTAGGCTCCATTGGTAACGATTTGTATTGTATATATGTTTAACCAAACTTTATTTTCATTGATATCGATTCTCCATAATAGTAGTTACCAACAATGGAACTAAATGTGAATAACAGTACGATAATGGCAAGCCAAAATGCCTGCCCAAGATCCTAATATCTTATCAAGTCCATTTTGTGTAAGGATGAAATCATCTGTTTCCTTCGATATATACAGGCCTGAAAACAAAATGATGTAGGCTGTCGAACTACAAATGACAAGCGTATCGATAAAAATCACCTAGAGACTGATTGAGTCCTTGTTTAAACGGGATGACTGACATCTGCAGTCGCACCAGCAATAGGGGCACTACCCATCCGGCTTCATTTGAAAATAGACCCTCTTGATTACTTGCAACATAAGCGCCTAGTGCTCCGCCAGCCACTTCCCTTAATCCAAATGCACTTTCAAAGATTAAAACAAAAACACTCAGTAACTCGGTAACATTTGGAGATCCATATCAAGCTTTATATACTATTTTCGAAGGCAATAATGATGCATGGGTACCTTCGCAAGAAGTAGAGGTACCGTATTTGGAAATTGCCGAAACATCTAGATTCGGATCAAATATATCTAAAATGGTTAGAAACGTTTTTATTGAGAAAAATGATAACTTTAATTCATTAAATATTATTCAATCTTTTAATCCATATTTTAATATCTATGATAGCGAAAAAGATTTGATTGAACAGTATATTAGGTATTGGCTCCAAATCTACGTTATTATACAGCTCGCAGAGATAGCAAGCATCAATCACATCTGTCTTTACTTTTCGTAGAGATGAGCTCTTTTCTCGCTATAAAACAAGTGGGTTAATGATAATTAGTAAATCATCTCTTTCCTCGAATTGCTGAACAACTGGTGTATGACAATGACTTGTAGAGTCTAATAGGACCGAGGTCAAATTCCTGTTAAGTTTTCTATTTCTCCCTTACTTGCAAAAATCCATGATAGTAGTACTAACACCCTAAATGAATCTTAAACACGCTGCTTCCGCATTCATACCATCTTTTCAATTCTGTGATTAGTGAATTGGGATAGTATATTTTTAAAAAACGAGACAAAACGAGACAACAATCTCATTTTGTCTCGTTTTGTTTCGACTGAAAATAGATAAAGTCCCAATTTTACCGCCCCACATTTTGGCACGGCAATTGCAATATATTAAATTGACTCATTATTAATGATTGGGGGCTGAAAAATGGAAACGGTTCAATCGAATGAAATAAAGTTATCTCAGGACAAGGCTTATTGGATGTACAAAAAAATGCTGGAAATCAGAAAATTTGAAGACCAGGTTCATGAATCTTTTGCAAAGGGGATATTGCCAGGGTTTGTCCATTTGTATGCTGGGGAAGAAGCGGTAGCTGTCGGAGTATGTGCTCACCTATCCGAAAAGGACAGCATTACAAGCACTCACAGGGGGCATGGTCATTGTATAGCAAAAGAATGTGACCTTAACGGGATGATGGCTGAAATCTATGGGAAAGTGACAGGGCTTTGCAAGGGAAAAGGCGGTTCCATGCATATTGCCGATTTGGATAAAGGGATGTTAGGCGCGAACGGGATAGTCGGTGGTGGCTTTCCGCTCGCATGCGGTGCAGCATTAACTGCCAAATATAAAAAGACCGATCATGTTAGTGTTTGTTTTTTTGGTGATGGTGCCAACAATCATGGAACATTCCATGAAGGGATAAATCTGGCGGCAATCTGGAAGCTGCCCGTTATATTCATCGCTGAAAATAATGGGTACGGGGAAGCCACGCCTTTCAACTATGCTTCAAGCTGCAAAACGATAGCCGATCGGGCGATAAGCTACAATATCCCGGGTGTCCGGGTGGATGGGAAAGATGTATTGGCTGTGTATAAGGCTGCTGAAGAAGCCGTTCAGAGAGCTCGCAGGGGAGAAGGCCCATCATTGATCGAATGTGTTACTTATCGTAATTATGGCCACTTCGAGGGAGATGCACAGAAGTATAAAAAAGAACAAGACAAAAAAGAGCATAAACAAGAGAAAGATGCGATTGCCCTATTTAGGAATTACTTGCTGAATCAGAATCTGCTGGCGGAAAAAGAACTGATTTCTCTTGAGAATGCCGTTGAGGAATCTATTAAACAAGCAGTCAAGTTCAGTGAAGATAGCCCGTATCCAGAGGCATCCGATTTATTAAAAGATGTTTATGTATCCTATTAAACTATAAAAGGAGGAATTGAGATGAGTAGAAAAATCAGTATGTCACAAGCAATAAATGAAGCAATGGCCATGGCAATGAGAAAAGATGAAAATGTCATCCTTATGGGAGAAGATGTAGCCGGCGGTGCAGAAGTTGATCATTTGCAGGATGACGAAGCATGGGGTGGTGTCTTAGGTGTCACAAAAGGATTGGTTCAAGAGTTTGGCCGGGATAGAATTCTTGATACACCTATTGCGGAAGCAGGATATATGGGAGCGGCAATGGCAGCAGCTTCGACAGGCTTACGACCGATTGCCGAGTTAATGTTCAACGATTTCATTGGCAGCTGTTTGGATGAAGTATTGAATCAAGGTGCAAAGTTCCGCTATATGTTTGGCGGTAAAGCACAGGTTCCCGTGACGATCCGTACGATGCATGGTGCAGGGTTCAGGGCTGCAGCTCAGCATTCACAAAGTCTCTATGCCTTGTTCACTAGCATTCCAGGATTGAAGGTCGTCGTTCCCTCTTCCCCCTATGACGCAAAAGGGCTCTTACTTTCAGCCATTGAAGATAATGACCCTGTCATCTTTTTTGAAGATAAAACGCTATACAACATGGTAGGGGAGGTTCCGGAAGGCTACTATACAATCCCAATCGGCAAAGCTGAAATTAAAAGGAAAGGCTCGGATTTGACGGTCGTTGCCATCGGTAAACAAGTTCACACCGCGATGGAGGCTGCTGAAAAACTCACAGCGAAAGGCATTGAAGTTGAGATTGTTGACCCGCGGAGCTTGTCACCACTGGATGAAGAATCGATTCTCTCCTCTGTGGCAAAAACAAATCGTTTGATCGTGATCGATGAAGCGAACCCAAGATGCAGCGTCGCAACGGATATTGCCGCACTGGTGGCTGATAAGGGATTTGACACGCTCGATGCGCCAATTAAGAGGATTACGGCACCACATACACCTGTACCTTTTTCTCCACCGCTTGAAGATATTTACCTTCCTACATCAGAAAAAGTGATACAAGTCGTTTCAGAATTATTGGGGGAGCCTTCCATCCTAGGGGTGTAAATAAATCCATATGATGCATGCTCCAGCTTTTATAGAACTGAAAAAGTTGGAGCAACAAAACCAATGATGGACAAACAAACCATTCTGAAGGGAGAAATAAGATATGGCTGTCGAAGTGGTAATGCCGAAATTGGGCATGGCAATGAAAGAAGGTACTGTTTCGTTATGGAGTAAGGCTGTTGGGGATCCAGTCGAAAAAGGTGAAGCAATAGCCAGCATCAATTCAGAGAAAATAGAAATGGAAATTGAATCTCCAGCTGAAGGTACGATTCTGAATATAGCTGTTCAAGAAGGACAAGGAGTACCTCCAGGAACCGTTATCTGTCATATTGGAAATCCGAATGAAAAAATAAAGATCGATGAACCTGTTGCTGAAGAAACACAGTCGAAAATTGCTGTACAAGAAAAGCCGAAAACAATAGAGTCACCCATTTTGCCAATGGGAGATCGATTGATGATCACCCCGGTTGCACGAAAAATGGCACAGGCAGCGAATCTTGACATCGAGACGATACAAGGTACCGGGCCAGGCGGAAGAATCACAAAAGAAGATGTACAGAAAGTAATCGAGAAAAGGGATTTGATGCCGGTAAATACAGAAAAAAGCATAGTTCCCCCACCCCAACCTACTTTAGAGAGACCGCAGCAGATTCCTGTGACCGGAATGAGGAACATCATCGCTAAACGTATGAAGGAGAGTTTGCAAAGCAGTGCCCAATTAACTATAACGATGAAAGCTGATGTCACTGATCTAGTCATTTTGCAAAAACAGACTGCTGAAACACTGCAAAAATATGAATCAACTAAATTGACTATAACGGACTTTGTTGCGAAGGCTGTCGTGCTTTCACTTAAAGAGCATCCTAAAATGAATAGTGCTTATATTGAAGATAACATCATTTTGTATGAGCATATCCATCTTGGATTAGCGGTGGCCTTGGAGAATGGACTCGTTGTTCCCGTCATAAAAAATGCCGAAAATTATACCTTAAGACAGTTATCGAATAAGGGGAAGGAATTGGCGCGATGTGCACGTGACTTTCAATTGCCTATTGAAGACATGCAAGGGTCCACTTTTACTATCAGTAACCTCGGGGCATATGGAGTTGAGCACTTCACACCTATTCTCAATACACCGGAAACGGGGATACTCGGAATTGGCTCTGCTTACGATACCCCGCTTTATATTGGCGAAGATTTGGAGAAGAGAACGATCCTGCCACTCAGTTTAACTTTTGATCACCGTGTACTCGACGGGGCACCCGCGGCTGCCTTTTTACAAACACTAAAACGGTATTTAGAAGAGCCGATCACCGTGATTTTATAGAAAAGGAGTGAAACTCTTGAATCGTATAGCAATTATAGGCGGAGGTCCTGCAGGGTATGTAGCGGCAATCACTGCTGCCCAGCAGGATAACGAAGTCATATTGGTAGTGGATGGGCCATTGGGGGGCACCTGTTTAAATGAAGGCTGCATGCCAACGAAGTCATTATTGAAAAGTGCCGATACGTATGACTTGGTGAAAAATGCCGGGCAAATGGGAATTCGCCTTCCCTCCAATTCGATTGAAGTCGATTGGGATACCGTACAGGAACGAAAGAGAGAGGTCATATCTAAACTAGTGAACGGCATTCGATATTTAATGAGTAAGAATAAAATAAAAGTCATTCAGGGAAGGGCTTCCATCCTTCCAAGTAATCGACTGCTGATCGAGAACGGAAATAAAAATGAAGTAATCGAGGCAAGTAAGATCATCATTTCAACGGGGTCAGAACCGATTCCACTACCTTTTGCGCCGTTTGATGGTGAATGGATCATCCACAGCGGCCATGCCATGTCACTTCCTGCCATTCCCGATTCGCTGATAATTGTCGGAGGTGGTGTCATTGGATGTGAATTTGCCAGTATTTATAGCAGGATGGGCACCAAGGTCACCGTTATCGAAATGGGGGAAAAGCTGCTTCCAGGGGAAGATGATGATATCACAAGGATTCTGCATGACGAATTGAAAAACCAAGGCGTTACAGTCCATACCTCCACATCTGTCAAAAACATCAATGCAACCAGTAAGACGGTATATTTAGAGAATAGCGATGGCAAATTGGATGAAATGCATGCTGATTACGTACTCGTATCAATAGGGAGAAAACCAAGAGTGAACGGAATGGGCTTAGAGGGAAACGATATTGATTTTTCCCGACTTGGCATCTCGGTGGATGATCGAATGCAAACAAGCAATCCATCGATTTATGCCTGTGGTGATGTGATAGGGGGCATACAACTTGCCCATGTAGCTTTTCATGAAGGACGGGTGGCGGCTCTGAATGCCTGCGGTCAATTTGCACAAGTGAATTACCGGGCAATTCCTCGCTGCATTTATACCTCCCCGGAGATTGCCAGTGTAGGCTTGACCGAAAAAGAAGCGCGTAATAAATATGGAGAGATTAAGGTTGGTGAATTCGCTTTTTCTGCAAACGGGAAAGCCGTCCTTTCCAATAAACCGGTAGGAAAGGTCAAAGTTCTTGTGAACCCACAATATAATGAAATTTTAGGTTTTTCCATTGTTGGTCAGCATGCAACAGAATTGATTGGTCAAGGAACGGTCATGCTGCATGCAGAAATAACGGCAGATATGATAGAAGATTTAGTAGCAGGACATCCAACCTTGTCGGAATCCATACATGAAGCTCTTTTAAATGTTGTAGGTCAAGCTGTGCATTGCTAAAACTGAAGGGGGAATTTGTATGGCTAGCGGTCAACGGGTGGCGATAGTCACTGGTGCAGGTCGTGGTATCGGACGTGCCATTGCAATAAGATTAGCTCAAGATGGGTTGAATGTGGTCATTAATGACGTCAATCTGGATACGGCTGAATCGGTCGTGAATGAGATTAGGGCACTTGGACGTGAAAGCTTTGCCGTTAAAGCGGATGTAAGCAATAGACGGGAAGTATTTGAAATGGTGAAGCAAGTTGTGGAACGTTTTGGACAACTGGATGTTATGGTTTCAAATGCAGGAATTGCACAAATAAAGCCTCTATTGGAAGTAACTCAAGAGGATCTTGAACAGATTTTCAATATAAATGTAAATGGTGTCCTCTTTTGTCTGCAAGCCGCGGCTGAACAAATGAAAAAGCAAGAAGGCGGGAAAATCATAAATGCTGCCAGCATCGCCAGTTATAAAGGATTTAGCTTACTAGGTACATACTCGGCCACGAAATTTGCCGTAAGAGGAATTACACAAGCGGCAGCACAGGAATTAGCCCAGTTTGGCATTACGGTGAATGCATACTGTCCAGGAATTGTCGGGACGCAAATGTGGGATTTAATCGATGAAAAAATGGGTCAATATATGAATCTTGCTAAAGGGGAAACATTTAAAAAGTTTACAGATTCCATAACCTTAGGACGCTCCGAAACCCCAGAAGATGTGGCGAAATTCGTCTCTTATCTTGCATCACCGGATTCGGATTATATGACAGGGCAATCCATCATGATTGATGGAGGAGTTATTTTCTCATAAACTATATTGTTCAATGGAGAAGCATCATGTGAATGATCACATGATGCTTTTTTTGCAAACTCAATCTATATATTGTAAGCGAATACATAATCTACTATAATTAAAAAGACCTCGATTAACATCCTATTTTATACTCCATGGTATTTTTCCTCTAGATAGACTGGTCAAGTGAAGGTTTAAACCAAATGATTAGAGGAGGATTATATGCTATCCACTAGTTGTTATCTACGTACTTGGGAACGCTTTGTCAGTGAAGGCGTTCTCGATTCAAATCGTCTGAACAAGAGAATAATGGAATCCTGGCATCGCTGCAAAAAAGATCAAGTCAATCCATACCTTAATAAAGGCAAACATATTTTGACGAATGAATTATTGGACATTCAAAGAGAAAAAAACTCGTTTCTATTAGAAGTGGCATCCCCCCAATTATCCAGGATGAATCAATCGATAAAAGAATCGGGAATGATGGCTTTATTGGTCGATCCGGATGGATATGTCCTTTCACTTTCCGGAAACGAGAAAATACTCGATGAGGCAGGCAAAATAAATTTTGTGGAGGGCGTATGCTGGACGGAGGGTGAAGTCGGAACGAACGCAATTGGAACAGCGTTGAAAACGGGTGAAGCCGTAATGATTCAAGGGACCGAGCATTATTCAATTGCCTCACACAAATGGAGTTGCGCTGCGATGCCTATTTTAAATGAAGACGGTAAGATATTGGGAGTTTTGGATATATCATGTCCAGTAGAATATTTCCATCCATCCATGCTGGGTATGGTAGCCAATTTGGCTTATACGATCGAACAGGAAATGGGGGTCCGTTCCTATAAAAAGGAGCTGGCACTGACCCAGCACTCGATAGAACTTGCAGAAACCTATCCAGATCTGCCTTTTATCGTCTGTAATCACAAAGAAATGATTATCTCCGCCAGTAAACAGGTTCGCAAAAAAATCCCTCAATCCATTGGTATGGCATTGGTCGATCTGTTAAATCATGGATATCGAATCGTAAAGGAGAATCCGCTTCTATCCAAAGAGGATAATAGGATTTCCGGTAAGTGTTTATTCTTATCAGAGAATTATGGTCATGAAACCAATAGGCTTTTTCCTGCTTCAATGTCTTTAGAAAGGTTTGCCTTCAAAGGGGAAGGAGGGATTAGTGAGTCCTTTCATAACACATTAAATAAAGTGAAGCTTGTTGCACCGACAGAAGCAAATGTGTATATATCCGGTGAAACAGGGGTCGGGAAAGAGCTTATTGCCAAGGCTATCCATGAAAATGGCATGCGCAAAAAAGGACCATTCGTCACGATTAATTGCGGAGCCATACCTAAAGATTTAATGGAAAGTGAATTATTCGGGTATGTTGATGGCGCTTTTACTGGGGCTAAACGGCAAGGGCACAAAGGGAAGTTCGAGCAGGCAAATGGAGGGACCATTTTTCTCGATGAAATCGGTGAAATCCCTTCAGCGATGCAGGTTGCCTTACTGCGTGTTCTTCAGGAAAGAAAAATCGTTCCGATCGGCGGCACAAAAAGCATTTCATTGGATATTCGCATTATCACTGCAACACACCGTAATCTTGAAGAGCTTGTCAATGAAGGGTCCTTTCGTAAGGATTTATACTATCGGCTGAACGTTTACCCCATTCATGTACCTCCCTTAAGGGAAAGGGTTGAAGACATTCCTTATTTAGTCAACTACTTGTGTTCGAAGAATAATTGGAATATTCCATTAACTGAAGAATTATTGAACCGTTTAAAGGAGTACAATTGGCCAGGCAATATTAGAGAGTTGCAGAATGTACTTCAGCGATTGACCATCTTACTTGCAGAAGGACCTCTTGATTATGTTAAAGTTTTGAATTCCATGCATTCCCAGACCGTTACACGGCATGATGATTTTCCTGCATGGGAAGAACCGGGTAAAAATGGGATCAAGGGAAATGAACTGACGATCCGTGAAAAAATTCAACGTGATCTAATGATAGAGGCATTACAAAAATCAAGAGGGAATGTCACTGCTGCAGCAAAGCTTATGGATATACCAAGAAGTACATTTTACAAGCGGCTCCATAAGTATGGTATTTAGACATGCGTGTGTACATTATGTAAGAAAAGCAGACTTATAGAAATCCTTGAAAAATGAAAGGGGTATGGCAAATGAAAACGAGAATTACTGAATTATTGGGGATTGATTATCCGATTATATGCGGCGGGATGTTTCAAGTTGGCCGAGCCCCGCTCGCAGCCGCTGTTTCAGAAGCGGGGGGACTCGGCATCATCACTTCAAAAACACAGGTGACACCAGAAGGTCTCCGTGATGAAATAAGGAAAGTGAAAACTTTGACCAAGAAACCCTTTGCTGTCAACCTGAACCTGTTCCCAAGTCAAACGGCAACCCCTAATGATGAGTTCATCGATATTTTAATTGACGAAGATGTAAAAATTGTTGAAACGAGTGGCCGAAGCCCAGAAAGTTTAATGCCCAGACTTAAAGAGCACGGCTTTACCGTGATACATAAGGTAGCGAACGTCAAAAACGCAATGTCGGCAGAGAAATTAGGGGTCGATGCCATTATTATTGTAGGGAATGAAACAGGCGGACATCCCGGCATGGGTGATGTAGGAACACTTGTCATGCTCCCTCGAGCGGTTGACTCCGTTACTATACCAGTAATAGCAGGCGGGGGATTTTCGGATGGCAGAGGCCTTATCAGTGCCTTATCACTCGGTGCTGAAGGTATCGTCATGGGTACTCGCTTTATGGCAACGCAAGAAGCGCCGATTCATGATAATGTGAAGCATTGGATGGTATCGGCCAATGAAACGGATACTGTCGTCATCCAACGGAATATAGGCAGTCCGTCGCGTGTAGCATTAAATGCCGTCAGTACAGAAGTGGATAAACTTGAAAATGAAGGTGCCACTATAGAGGAATTGATTCCGCTAATTACGGGACAAAGGAGCAAGAAAGTATACTTTGAAGGAAATTTAGACGGAGGCATCTGGTCATGCGGTCAATCCGTAGGACTGATAAAAGAAATATTGACCGTCAATGAATTAATAAACCAAATCGTCCAAGAAGCAAAAACCTCGTTCGAATTCATCCAAAGCCGTATCGAATCCATTCGAACATAAATAGCCTATCTTACAAAAAGGAACAAGAGATCAAGTGCGATTTCTTGTTCCTTTTTATCTATTGGGCATAGGTTCCATAGGTGCCCAAGGATACGCTTTTTTTAAAAGTGCATTACCCTTATTTATAACAGAAGGTTGAAGGAAAGACTGGTTTTTTCGCAACTCTAATCTGAAAAGCCATCTCAAGACAGAAAAAAAGGTATACTCATCAATGACTTGCTAACCAACTTTCAGCAACTTCTTAATAAAGACATTCACATGTAAAGAAACCAAAGAAATAGGTAATCAACATTTCGTGATTAGTGTTCCGCTTAATCAGACTACCTTAGATCTTTAAACCCTTTAAATGTGATTTGGCATTTCTCAATGATTTTAGAAATTTATTAAATACTTTTTTATAATATGTAAAAATCGAGTTTTACGATTTACATATAAATGAATTGCACTCATGATACCCAAGAACTGATTGCTGAAGGCAGGCAGTGTTTCTAATCAATTCGTTTTAAAGGTTTACCTTATAACTCTCAGCACCTACTGATTCTCAGCATGTTGTTGCACTTATGAAAGCGGTCAAAGCATAATGATGCTATAAGTTAAGTGAATATGTCTTATAGGTGAGATACGTGGTTAAACAGAGGATCTATCATCAATCTCAGGAAGAAAGCGGAACCTTCATGATAAAACCCTTTGAATTGCCATCGAGATAAATTATATTTATATAAATTTATGGAAGTGTTACCCCGTGATTTTTCTCATTTTGCCATTTATTTTATATATCAGAATAACAAAATTGGTAGATCAAGTCAGTTAAGCAGGATTAATTTAGATTACTACAGAATTATTAGATAACGCTTTTATAACTATGTCTTTAGGAAAGGATAAGCAAATGAAGAAAAGGATTAGTGGGGCACTCACCATAGCTGCTTTATCAATAATAGGCGGGGCAATCATTTATTACTTCATTTCTTCTTCATACACAACTACAGAAGATTTATATGAATTCCCTGTACCTAGAAAAGCTGAATTGGTTCAGATAAATGAGCAAGGGAATCGATATGAATGGTCAAGGGCTTCTGAAGAAAATGGCATACCATATGGATATGACTTAGCCCTTAAAGCGAATGGATGGAAAAAGGGGAAAAGTGAAGGGGCTTCCGTTTTTTACACGAAGGGAAATAATACAATAGATTTGCTTACTACAACAAACCAATTAGAGATTCTTAGAGTAAATGACTAAGAATGATAAATAATAAGTCAACTAAAGTGTATTAATTGAATAATCGAACCAATAACTATTTTGTGTGCTTTTTAAAATTTATAGTGCGTATATAGAAATAAGGTACATTTACAATTCAACACTCAGAAGGAAGTGGAAGTATGCAGAAGAGTATTCTGCTAATTGAGGATGATGTAGAAATTAGTCAATTAATAGTAAGTGCCCTATTGCAGGAGAATTATACAGTACATGCCGCGTTTGACGGGGAAGAGGCTCTAGCGCTCTTTCATGATAAAGAACCCGATTTGCTTCTCCTTGACTTAATGATTCCTAAATTGACTGGTATGGATTTATTGAAAAAAGTAAGAGAAACGAGCATGGTTCCTATATTAATTATTTCTGCAAAAGGAAGTGATCTCGACAAAGCGCTTGGTCTTGGATTTGGCGCCGATGATTATCTAAGCAAGCCATTTTCGATGATTGAATTAACAGCTAGAATTCATGCTGCCATTCGCAGGGCAACGCAATATCATACATCCGAAAGCAACTCCACCCAAAATCTTCTTCATTATGAAGGGCTCACCCTTGACTTAAATTCATTTACTGTAAATGTTAGAGGGAGAACTGTCCAACTGACATCAAAGGAGTTTCACATATTAAAGTTGTTTATGACCAATCAAAGCAGAGTATTTACAAAGGAACAAATATACCACTTTATCTGGGAAGATGATTATTACGGGAATGAAAATGTCATTAACGTACATATAAGGAGACTTCGTGAAAAAATTGAAAAGGACCCATCCAACCCACAATATATTAGAACGATATGGGGGATTGGTTATAAATTAGGTGTGTAGCTCATGATAACCATTCTTTTTGCAATGATTATTTTTTTAGTAATCATAAATGTCTTTCAGTATTTGTCCCGAAGAAAACTTAAGCAAAACCTTTATGAAATAAGTGGAAAATTAAGCGATATCATCCAATATGAAACATCTGAAAAAGTATTGATGCCGACCGATCAGCAAGCCATTCAGCAATTACTCATTCAAATAAACAGGCTATTGGATTTCAATCAAAAAGTTATTGCGGATTATGTAAAAACAAAAGATAGCTTAAGAAAATTAATATCCAATATGTCTCATGATTTAAAAACACCACTTACGGTTATTTTAGGTTATGTAGAAAAATTGAAACTGAATGAAATGATTACTGAAGAGGAAAAGAAGGTATTAATGGTAAGGCTGCATGAAAAAGTATTGAACTTAACTGGATTACTTAATCAGTTTTTTGATCTGGTAAAAATAGAATCAGACGATTATGTGATTCCTTTAAGTAAACTTTCACTCAATGAGGTATGCAGAAAAAATGTATTGGAGTTTTATGATTTACTGCTCGCAAAAGGACTTCAGGTAGAAGTTGATATCCCAGATCAGCATCTTTACATCTTAGGTAATGAGGAAGCCTTAAATCGTATATTTAATAACCTTATTTCAAATTCAATTCGATATGGCAGTGATGGAGGGGTCTTCGGATTAACACTTCGAGAGGGTGATGGAGCTGTTTCTGTAGAGATTTGGGATAGAGGTAAGGGTATTGCCGAAATCCATCAAGATAGGGTGTTTGACCGGTTATATACATTAGATGATGCCAGAAATCCAAAATTTCAAGGGAGCGGATTGGGTCTAAGCATATCAAAACGCTTAACAGAAGAGATGAAGGGTACCATCCATTTATACAGTAAGCCTTATGAAAAAACGAGCTTTACCTGTATTTTCAAACAAATAACCTATTAAAACTTCTTTAAGAGATGTTCTAACGGAACAGCTCTTTTTTAGCTTCGGGATTGATATGAGCTTTTACCTCATTTTTCTAAACTTAAGGAACATGTAAGGATTGAGAAAGAAAAAAGATACTTTCTCTGACTAAGATAGAAGTAGATAGCAATTAGGGAGGCAAAGATGATGGATTATGTTGTTAAAACAAATAGCTTAACAAAAAAGGTAAAAGGGAAATTGCTCGTATCTAATGTGAATCTTCATATAAAAAAGGGTGAAATTTATGGTTTCCTTGGTCAAAATGGTGCAGGGAAAACGACAATCATGAAAATGCTAACAGGAATAATAATTCCAACCACAGGAGAGATTGAATTGTTTGGCCAGAAGTTAACGAAAACCGAGAAGTCTGGCTTGAATCGGGTCGGAAGTATTATTGAGTACCCAATCTTTTTTGAACATTTAACTGCGATGGAAAATCTTCAGCTTCATTGTGAATACTTAGGTTTTTATGATAAAAAGGCAATTACACAAGCGTTGGAGATAGTTCATCTAACTGGGATTGAAGAAAAAATGGTGAGCGATTTTTCGCTTGGGATGAAGCAGCGACTGGGAATTGTAAGAGCAATTATTACGAAGCCCGAACTGATTATATTAGATGAACCTACAAACGGCCTTGATCCAATTGGTATAAAAGATATAAGAGATCTAATTCGAATGTTAAATAAGGAATATGGAATTACTTTCCTTCTATCCAGTCACATCTTAGGGGAAATTGAACAAGTAGCTGACAGAATTGGTGTCATTAAGGATGGAAAGCTCGTGAACGAAGTGACTTTAGCGGATATTAGTAAGCAACGAACAGACTATATTGAAATTGTCACAAAAGATGTGGAGAAATCAATCTATTTACTTGAGTATGAACTACAAATTTCCAATATGAAAATTGTGCAGGATAATAGGATTCGAATATATGATCTCACTTTGCCGCAAAGCGAAATATCAAAAAAACTAATTATGCATGATGTAGATATCGAGGAAATACAAAAGCATACAAGTACTTTAGAAGATTATTTTTATCAACAAATTCATGGAGGTGGAAAAGTTGGTTAAATTAATGGAGTTGGAGTGGAGAAAGTTAAAGCGAAAAATGATCCTTAGTGAGCTGATTATATATTGGGGTATATTGATGTTTTTGCCCATGTTTTTTATTAAAATGGTCAGTGAGGAATTCGGTCAAAGTTATTCAACCATCATCCAGCTTATGATGTCAATGCAGCTGGGATTTGTCCTTTTCGGAGCTTCTCTTATTAATCAGGTTGTAATCGATGAATATAAAAATAAAACAATATCTCTTTCATTCGGATATCCGATAAGTCGAAAAAAATTAGTTATGGCAAAGGCTCTTTTTATCTCACTTTTTGTTTTCCTTTGTACGATAGTATCCTTTTTGTTATCTGGAGTGACAACTTATTTACTTGATCAGGCATTTCATATCATTAACGGGCAACCGACTGCTGAAGATATTACCTCATATTTTAGTAAGATGATTGTTCATTCTTTAATTGTTACGCTTATTAGTTTAATACCGCTCTTTTTCTTTGGTATTTGGAAAAGAGAAACGATACCGACAATTCTTTGTGCGATATTTCTAATGCAATTTCAAAATTTCTCTTTTTTACTGAATGTCAATCTTAATACCAATATTGTGAACACAGTGCTATGTTCATTAGGAGTAGTTAGTGTTTATCTCTCGATTAAAATGGTGGACAGAGTGGGGGACATTTAGTTTTGCCAACTCTTCACAAATTGATTAGAGCCTGGTATTATTCGGATTCATAGATAGTTGGATCATACATTAATTAGGTGATTAAGAAGGAGAATAAAGGAATGACTGTTTTTTTGTTGAAAGTGGATTTTAAAGTTACATTGAAAACACGTAAAGGATAATACATATTAATAATCATCAATATGTATTATCCAATATTATTTTTAATCAGTAAGTATGAAAAAAAGTGCAAAACAAATTAATTTAAATCCAAGAAAAACTGTATGCCGATAAATGTATCTGTAATTAGATAAAAAGATTATAGATAAATAATAACCATGATTAAATATAAAAATTTGCATTTTGTCTCACTGAGTTAAGTATTCTTAAGATATGAGACGAAATTAACATTAAAAATATAACTTCCTATAATATATATTATGTAAACTAGAATAAAGAATTATACAAAATGATCACAGCTTCATATTCCTCTTTTGTACACAGACACAAAGTTTAATACATTCATTTGGGTCATTAATTTGAGTACATAGTGTTATTAATCCACTTAAAACCTCACTACTTCACTATATCTGTTTTGATATACAAAATCGAGTACATTATAAACAATACAATCAATTTAACTGTAAACACACATACCACCGTTCATAAATTAATGAACGGTGGTATGTGTGTTGCCCTTTCAACCTATACCTCCTCGCTGGATAAAAATTTCCATTCTAGGTAAACGATATAAAGTTCAGAGGGGCGGTCTTTTCTAGGGTTTTAAACCCTTACATTGATGATTCATGTTCTATCTTGCTGGATCGAAAAAGCTGGTTGAATGAATTGAGAACAGATCTGTCAGTCCTGATAGTTGTTTGTTGCCTTTACTCCTCTTCATAGAGCGTAAGAAAGGAATCCGGCTCGGCACGTCCCTCTGCGATCGCGTTTACACTGTCGACGAATTCCGGTAGAATCAGATGACGCAGAGGCTGGTCTACTTGATTCAATCGTTTGAATGCCTCCCGAGCCAAATCATCCCATTCCTTGTAGCGATGCAGATAATCATCCGGCATCACTACGGTGCTAGACGTCCCTTCCTCCGGTTCACACTCAAACGGTTCGTCTAACCCGAGTGTAGCATAGTCGCATGTGATTTGCTCTCCGGGGAGAATATCCCTCGACGCTAATTCAATCTCATAGACAGTCGATACCACATTTGGACTGAAGCTGTGATTTAAGTATCTGGCATGATCCCAGCACAGCACGTAGCGATCGTCATCGTTGAGGTAGGCATATTTATAGACGATTTCCCTTCTCATTAGCTCAAGCGATTCAATCTCATCTTCCTCGAGGATGATGTCCAAATCATCCAATGCCCAGATGATCGTTCCTTTGGGAATCATTTTTGTGGCAAAAACGCCCACACCAATCTTTTCATTGACAAACCGAATCTCAGTATCTGGATGTATCATTGATTCTGTTCACCCTTTCTCAAAACTTACTATTACAATATATAGCAGATTCGTTTAATTGACTGTTCATTCGTGTATTTTCTCCAAGTTCAATCAGCGGAATTTTCTCCTCGAAAAATGAAATTGGTCGCTTTAATGGAAAAACCACAGAAATTTAGAAATAAACAGAAAAGAAGATGCATGATAACTTTCATCAAAACTTCACCGGAAAATATTGATCTTCATAGAATAAGTGAAGAGTATAATTATTAATGAAGGTGCTTGCGGAAACAAAAGAATTTCTAGCTATATTACTTGATAGGTGAAATTCTTTTGTAATTCATCATCATAGATCATCTTTTGAAAAATTCGAGAATAAAAAGTTTGCAGTAAGCATCGACAAAAAAAGATGGTACTTAAATCTTAATAAGGAGAATTCTCTAATTTGGTGAACTTACAGGAGCTTACAAATTAATACCTAAATATGATCCGACGTTAATAACTAGTGAATTAATGATGGGGAAAGTTAATTTAGCAAATCAAACGATTTTAGATCGAGGAAAAAGAGAAAAGAACGCTTCCCTCCCCTTCATCCCATTGTCTTTCCGTTAATTCAAGACTATTAAGCAATTCTTTAGAGCAGCAAAAACATACAGTAATCCGCTTTTATAATTTAAAAAATCCGCTCTCCGTTGTTCTTCAATATCAGCAGGATCTACACTTTCTAAAAGTTTAGTCCAGCGTTTATACAAAGCTACAGGCATAATATCAATTTACAATCAGAAAGTCCCCCACAATTCCCTTTGTCAAAAGCTCGATTACATGATTTTCTGCTGTTATAGCCAGATTAACACGAACATAGACATTCATATGATTACTATCCGAATGATGAAGCTAATATTACAAACAGTCCACGCTCCTGAACGATTAGCTGTTCATTAATTAAGTCTTACAGTATCTCGGAATTGGATTCAGAAAAAGTAAAATAAATTTTTCTTTGGTGTACATAATATAGGGAATAACCAATGATAGTAAAAGTGTTATGAAAAGGGTGAACAAATGGAAAGAAATAGCGCGATTGACTTTATTAAATTTTTTGCAATTTTTTCTGTTGTAGTCATTCATGTATTCCCAAGGGATAGCCAAATTGGTCTATTTATTCTCGATAACATCTCAAGGTTTGCGGTGCCATTCTTCTTTACTGCCTCTGGTTATTTGTTCGGTAAAAAGATGATACACACAAGGGATTCCATTGATTATTTTAAAAGGTACATTATAAAAATCTTAAAACTGTATTTGTGCTGGCTCTTCTTTTATATGATGTATGATGTTCTTATTCTTTATAAAGCTGCTGCCGATGTCCCAAAGGAATTTGCGCAATACATTAATCAATTTTCATTTCTTGACCTTATATATTACGGAACTGGGACTAGCGGATACCAATTGTGGTTTTTAACCGCATTAATTTGGAGTGTTATCATTCTATTCGGTTTTTTTAAGTTAAATAAAGCAAGGCTTCTTTTAACCATTAGCCTAATATTCAACTTGTTAGGTCTTTTCGGACAATCGTATACGGTGTTCTATGATCTTCCTCTAAGTACACGGGATGCTTTATTCATTGGTCTTTTTTATACAACTTTGGGATTCTTCTTTGGGCATGATAAATTCTTTAAAAAGTCAAGAGCAATAACAGCCAAAAACAATTTATTATTAATTTTGATCTTCTTTACTATCCAAGTGGTAGAAGGATACTTATTAGAAAAGATATTATCAGGAAGTCATGGGGAATATTTTATTTCTACCATCTTTTTAACTGCATTTCTTTTTTTATTTGCATTAAATAATAAAACATTGGGGAAGGATTTGTTCATTACTAAAGTAGGAGGAAGAGCCCTGGGTATATACATTGTTCATGTAGTCTTCATCGATATTTTTGATTTAATTATATCGGCAGCAAAAATGGATCATATATCCGACAATTTATTGTTAAAACTATTTGAGACACTCCTTATAATTTCTATGTCGTACATATCTTATGACCTACTTCAATATTTCAAAAGGAGTTTAAGCAAATTGATAACAACCAGATAGTGAAAAGTTACAACGATAAAGGAGCATGAGTCCTGAAGTCCCGATGCTTCTTCTTAAAATTTACGCTTGAAAAACCATAGGTCCATGCTTTCTTAATACGAGTATACTTACGCGTTGGCTTATAAAAAAAGCACCCTTTTTGACGCTTATTCTTTGGAAATATACTAACAACACTGCCGTTTTAGTCCTGGATGAAATTTTACTGAATTAACATACCCGTTTGTTCAAAAAAAAATAAATATGATCCCTTGCAACCCCTACTTTATTTTATTATTTGTTTTCCTTCTACTCCACTAAAGACAGATTATCGTAAACACTAGTATACGATCCATCTAATAGATATTGTTTAGTTGATATGCATAGGATACTATCCCATACATATCAACTATGCGGTATTTGCTTGAACCAGTTATATAAACAAAGGTAAATGCCTCTCATAATGAAAAGACCTCCAACAGAATGCTGGAGGTTTTTTCATTATCATTTAAACTTATCCGGAAACTGCTTTACAACTCCCGCAGAGATAGTATCCGCCATTAGGATTATATGTGTGACCCCTTCGTCAATTGAAACGATTCTTCCGTTCCAATTTTTTGCTAAGCTTGCAGTTAAATCATTTGTCACTAATTTCAAATGCATATAAAGCAAATTTTTTAGATCTTCATTTTTCAAATAGGGATTGGCACCGCTAAGGAAAGCTGCTATTTCATCAGCATTTCTATACCATTCTTTATTTAGCTGTTTCACCAAGACCTCATTTCCGCTTTTAGCCGCATCTACAATCTTTCCCGCAATAACAATATGCTCCTTAAGCAAATCCGTAAGTTTGTTCCCAGCTTTCTCTCCGTATACTGGCTTTATAGCATTGCCAATATCCTCCTGATTTTTCAGAAGCCTGGCCAATATCTGTTTTTGATCCTCCGCTCCAGCTGTCGTTGCACTTGTAATGTAATTACTTGTCCACAATACATGATCAATCCAAAGTTTCCTGAATTCATTTGCGAACTTTACCTCAGATTGACTAACACTTTGCACCTGCGGTTTAGCGTATGCACTGGTTGTTCCAGACACCATGTTTAGAGGAAATAAAAAAATGAAACCCATCAACAATAATTTTTTCATAACACCATCCCCTTCCAAAGTTTAAAAACACCTTTTTATTATTGATATATGGGATTTTAATATTCATGATAATGATTCTACTTACCCTGTTAAACGGTAAATTGGACTAAGATGAGCTCACATCGTCCTATGTAAGCTGTTTTTCTATAAAAGTATTAATACACGGACACTACAACGTCGCAATTTGCACTTAAAATATGATGAATTAATGTTTAAATTAATTGAAACTTCAAGAATGAGGTGCCAAGAAATAGTGGATTTAATATGGGAGCAAATTAATATAGAAAATCAAACGAATTTTATTTAGAGTAAAAGGTGAATTAGACTCCCCCTTCTTCTCAATATCTTAATGTCTTTTTGATTGATTCTGTCACTTGGAACTTCCTATAAAAGATAATTTTGTTCTAGTACTTCATTAATTTTTTTTATTGATATTTGTATTCTGCCTGTTAAAACTATTTACTACACGCTTGATATAGGAGAGCATGAACAGAATGGCTCTCTTATTCATTGATGAATTCTAGAATTCATTCATGGTTTTTTGCCCCTCCACATGCCTTCCTGGACAAAATTGCAGCAGCAAAAAAAATCCCAGCTGGAAGCATAGGATCTTTTTTAACTTAAATATAATTAAAGTTTGTTCTCCACCGGATGAACTGGCGCTTCCTCTATACTACTGTCGTCAGCAGACTTTTTAGACCAGTAAGTCGCGAGAATTGGTCCGGATATGTTGTGCCATGCAGCAGCCAGGACACTTGGAAGTGCCGCCAGAGGACCGAAATGTGCAGTAGCAAGCGCAACGCCCAACCCTGAGTTCTGCATGCCTACCTCAATCGAAATTGCTCTTCTATTCACTTCATCAAGTCCAAGCACTTTCGCTGCTAAGTAACCGAACAGCAGCCCAAATCCGTTGTGAAGCATTACGGCAGTGAAAATCAGGAACCCGGATGCAGCAATGCTAGTTGCATTGCCTGAGACTACTGCGCTTACAATCGTAATGATAGCTGCTACCGAAATAAGCGGTAAAACGGTTAAGCTTTTTTCAACTATTACAGGGAAAAACCGCTTAATGGCCAAACCTAAAACAATCGGAAGAAGGATGACTTGGATAATGGACTTAAACATATCAAAAAAATCAACAGGCATCCATTGTCCTGCGAGCAAAAGCAGAAGCAGTGGCGTCATGATTGGAGCCAGTAAAGTTGATACCGAAGTCATAGCTATCGACAAAGGTACATTGCCTTTTGCCAGATAAACCATAACGTTAGAGGCTGTTCCGCCTGGTACACAGCCGAGCAAAACCAGTCCTGCAGCTAATTCTGCTGGTAAATTCATGAGTTTCGCAATAAGGAATGCCACAGATGGCATGATGATAAACTGGGCGCAAACCCCAATTATCACGGGCAGTGGTTTAGTAATGATGATTTTAAAATCAACGGCCTTCAATGTAAGCCCCATACCAAACATTACAACGCCAAGCAATATTGTAATATATCCCCCCAATCCCAAAAATGGCTCTGGAAAAATAAAGGCAATGACGGAAATTAAGATAACCCAGACAGCAAAATATTTGCCTGCTAATGCACTGAATGCTTCCAATACTTTCATTTCATCACACTCTTTCTTGCATGAATATTTTACTAGGATTTAATAAATTATCTGGATCAAGGGCTTCTTTAATTTTTTCCATCACAAACAGAGAGTTCCCATGTTCTTTTTTCTGATATTTTTGTTTACCGACCCCAACTCCATGTTCACCAGTGCATGTTCCCTTACGCTCAAGGGCATATAGGACAATTTGTTCATTTAGCTGTTCAGCTCTTTTAAATTCTTCCTGATTTTTGTTATCGATCATTAAGAGCACGTGATAGTTCCCATCGCCTACATGGCCGACGATCCCACCGGTAAGGCCTAGTAAATCAACAGCTTCCCTTGCATGGTGAATTGCACCAGATAGCTCTGAAATCGGAAGGCAGACATCAGTCACCATCAGTTTTTTTCCAGGATTGCCTTGAATATAAGCATAGGCAAGATTATGGCGAGCTTCCCATAGGCGGTTCCTGGCAGCATTATCTGTCTCAAATTCAATATCGAGACAATTATGTTCTGCTACTATTTCTTTAGTGAACTCTACATCTTGCTTCAAACCTGCTTCATTACCATGAAACTCCAAAAATAGTGTAGGCGCTTCGTTATAGCTTGTATCACTATAGAGGTTAACCTGCTTCATTGATGGTTCATCGACAAGCTCCACCCTTGCGATTGGAACACCTGACTGCAAAATGGAAACAACAGCTTCTACCGCATTGGTCAATTCCGGAAATGATGCTCTTGCCGCCATAACGTGTTCAGGAATTCCGTAAACTCTCAACGTCAATTCCGTAAAGCAGCCTAGCGTTCCCTCAGATCCAACAAAAAGACCGTTTAGATGGTAACCAGATGACGATTTAGCGGCCAAATTGCCAGTATGAATAATGGAACCATCTGCAAGAACCACTTCTAGATCGCGGACTTGGTCACGCATCACACCATATTTAACTGATGTCGTTCCACTGGCATTTGTTGCAGCCATTCCACCAAGAGTTGCATCAGCACCCGGATCCACTGAAAAAAACAAACCGTATTTTTTCAGTTCTTTGTTTAGTTGCGATCGCGTTACGCCAGGCTGAACCTTAACGAGAAAATCGTTTTCACGCACTTCAAGGATTTTATTCATTAGTGAAAAATCAATGGTTATGCCTTGATGGTAAGGTATGACATGCCCCTCGAGGCTTGATCCCAAACCAAAAGGAACCATCGGGATTTTGAACATATTTGCTAATTTCACAATTTCACTTACTTGCTGTGTTGTTTCTGGAAAAACAACAATATCAGGAAGACTTACAGCATGATATGACTCATCTCTTCCGTGTAATTCTCTCACAGTCTGGTTTTCTGTCACTTGATTTTCCGAAAGAACTTCCTTTAAAGCATTGATCAAATTTACACTAGCCGCTTCCATTCAATTCTCCTTCTTTCTGCTATAACCTCTATTTTTGTCCTATCAAAAGTTTTGGTCGCTCCATACCAAGAATTAGTATTGTATTAATAAATGGTTTCCCCCTCCTTACTAACTTAAATTGATATCGCTTCCATTTATGAATGGTTCGACATGGACCATTCTTTATCATTACATAATTGGTCTAACCAATTTTCATTATACTAAATTTTTTGACTTTTTCAACAATTATCCTTTTATTAGAATTCTCCATGCACAAATGCTTATAATGTTAGTGATTATAGATGGTTCCCCACCCGTATTAGCATAATGAAATCACCTGGAATTGCCAAATGAACGAGAATGACTGAAACTATATCTATTATTGGTCTAACCAATTTTAATGTTTGATTTTTTAAAATAATTATTTGTTTTGTTATAAAATTGCGCTTCCCCTTGATTCATAAAAGAATGCTTGTTAAAATTATTCGACTATTAGTCGTACCAACATGATTTTAGGGTTGATGTTGAAGGATGTGAAGGAAGTAATGGATTCTATACCAGTTAAATCCCCAAAAGTGTACGAAATCATCTTCAATCAAATTAGGGAATCTTTTATTAGCGGTGAATTGAAACCAGGAGATAAATTACCCCCTGAACGGGAGTTGTCCAACCGTTTTAAAGTGAGTCGAACATCAATCAGAGAGGCCCTTCGAGTATTGGAAATTAACGGAGTCATTGAGGTCAGACCAGGTGATGGGACATTCATCAGAAAATCTGATGTTCAGTCACTGATCGAACAGCTATCCACCTCAATCATCAAAGCTGAAGACAACATGGTCTATGAAATGCTTGAAGTCCGTCGAGTAATTGAAACCGAATGTGCTTTTCTTGCTGCACAGAGAGCAAACTCTCTTGATTTACAAAATATCCTTAAAGCTCTAGAAGAAATGGCACGGTCGGAACATGATGAAGAATTAGGTTTGCGAGCAGATTTACATTTCCACTATAGTATCGCACAAGCCACAAACAATTCCATATTTGCTGGATTGGTCCATACCCTTAGTGATCAAATGAAAGATACTATCCGTGCCACCAGGCGACATCGTTTCGCAAAACCGGGTCATTTTCAAGAAACGCTTCAAGAACATAAAGAAATCTACCATTCTATCGCACTAAAAGAAGCGGACAAAGCCAAGCAATTAATGGATGCCCATATCCTACGCATTAGAGAACAGATGGCCACGGCTACACTTGAAAGCATTGGAGATGACGCCAAAATTGCTGCTTATCAAAATGAAAAAGACCATCAACGTAATGCTGAAGGTGATAAATAAGCGTCCGCTCGCGATATAACTAACCAGAACATGGAGGTATACCTGATCTTTTTAGGTGACCAATTAAATTTGACATTAAAAAAGCGCCTTTCTCAGAGGGCGCTAAGCTGGTTTTATTATAGTTAAAAAATTGATCCCCTATATAAGTAAATGTTGTTTTTATCCTTTTGACATAGTGTAGTAATCAACGTTACATTCTTTTAGTGCATCATCAATCAATATAAGCTGATCATTAATCATTGATAAGTAGGAAATATGATAGTCATTAATTTGTTCCTTTAACTCCAACAGCAGCGTTTTGTCCCTAAGTACAAGGTAAATCTCGTCTGGATGTAACATATCACTTCTCCTTTTAGTCAAGATATTACCTTTTACCCAAATTATTACAAACATTAACTTTTAGATGTTTTGTACCATATTTAACAAAGGATATTTAGCTGGAGTTGGACAATAAGTTTTTTATTGGAAACCTGTCGTATATTAGTCTTTAACGTCGAATATGCCCCCTTCTTACTTTGTTGTGTTAGACTTAATAGATAAAACCATATTTTCTTGGGTTTAATTGACTTTTCTTAGTCACACATGTATTAGGAAAGGAGTGCATTAAATGGAGAAAATCAGCGTTTTTCTGGATGACTATCGGAAAGCACCCGATGGCTATGTGTTAGTCGAGACTATTGACGAATGTATAGAGCTATTGCAAAACTTTGATATTGAACATCTCTCTTTGGACCATGACTTATTAAATAAAACCAGGAATGGTTTTATGCTTGTTCAAAAGATGGTCAAAGAAAAACTATTTGCCAATCGCATTACTATTCACTCTGCCAATTCAGTTGGCGGTAAAGCAATGTACAACTGTTTAAAGCAAGCACAACAGAATTTAACTATGCCCCCTGCCATTATTGTATCCTTACGACCATTGCCCCTCAAATTCTTCCCGTCAAAGGTACTGCAACATTATATAGATATACGATAAACCCTTCTAAAACTCAATCTCAATGTTTCGTAATGATTTTATTAAATTTGTTAGTAGGGGTAGGAAAGCTTTCCAAATAACAATATCTTAGAAGGAATTCCAAGTCCTCCCTAATAAAATAAGACCTTTAATGGCAGCAACTTCATTTTATAAGTTGTTGCCATTTATCATGATGGAGTTCACTCTAGTAGATAGATTACTAGTACATGCATACAACAAGTTTCCTGCAGTTTACGCCTATCGCCGCAAACATTTTTATGTATTTGGGAAAGGGAAAAACATTCACCCTCTCCCCTCGCTTGAAATAATCACAACAAGGGATTCGTTATAATCCGTTCCAACACTAATATTACTTTTGAGCTGGTGAGGTTTTTCACGGTTTGTGACTAGTTTTTTTCATTTCGGATTATGCGGACAGACTGCTCTGCCATATACTCCGCTCCTCTGGAAACATTATATACGACTGCGTATTCAGCACCTAAATATTGTAGAATATTTTGTATCTCATGAAATGGATTCTTTTTTCCGCAAGTATAAATATCAATGGCAGCATAATTCTTCTCTGGCCATGTATGAATGGACATATGTGAGGTGGATAGTATTAGCGTTCCTGTAACACCATATGGTTCAAATTTATGAAAGCTTCGATTCAAGACAATCATTTCCAACTGCTCTGCTGTATGATTCAATTGTTTTTCTAGTTCCTTTGCGTCATCAAGAATACTAGATTTACAGTTAAACGCATCAATAATGACATGGAATCCTTTAGTTTCCAATGTTTGTTCCCCCTTCTCTATCAATCAATGGGCCCAAATAACTTAAATCCATAGTGTGGCACACTCCATTACTATTTAATTATTACAGTTTATGCATGTACGAGTGATTGCGGTTGGACAACCTTTTTAAAAATCCGCAAAATCACAAATAATTAAGTCATTTATTTACTTACGGGAGTATGTATAACATTTGGAGATATCTTTAAAATTATTCAAAAATATCGCCAACATTATAAATAAAAGTTGGCGAATCCCTAAAATAGATTTCAATTATCCATTTCCTGCTGATAAAAGCGATGAAGTGTGAGTTGATCAAGTGTATTTACTTTGGCATAGATACGCCCATAAAGGTGATAATTCTTAAATTGAAACAAAGAAGATAAATCTTTTGGAAGAGTTCCATAGGGGACTTTAATTGATAGTTTATCCATGCGCTTCGTCCTGAATTTCTTTGCAGCTATATGAAAGCCCCAGTCACCAAAAGATGGAACGATTGTGTGGTAACTCATGACATCGAACCCAACACTCCCGATTGTCTGTCCTATACTCCAATAAACGAGCGGGGCATCATCCGGTGAATTGGATTGACAGACGAGTACGCCTTCATCTGTAAGGAAACTGTATAGATGGCTAAAAAGCTCTTTTGTGTATAATTTGGCTAAGATTTCATTTGCTGGGTCCGGGAAATCCACAATGATCACATTATATTTGCGAGTATTTGACGAAACGTATTTCTGGGCGTCCTGGATATGAACTTTTACACGTTTATCAAGGAATGATCCCTCGTTAAGCTCTACAATCTTGCGAACTTTCTTTGCTACTTTAATGATTTCCGAATCGATATCAACAAGATCAACACGTTTGACATCACTGTACTTGAGGACTTCTCGAAGGGCTAGTCCATCTCCTCCCCCTAAAATTAAGACGCGTGTCCGTTTTTTAGACAGAGCCATCGCAGGATGAACGAGTGCCTCATGATAGATGCGTTCATCCAATGATGAGAACTGCAGTTGTTCATTGAGATACATTCTTATATCTTTAGCTTCCACTACATTGATATCCTGATATTTGCTAATCCCTTCATGAAGGACTTTATGCTTGAGTGCCTTAATTTCCCTGAGACCAATTTGGTCCCAGATATCTCCGCCGTTAAACGTTCGGCTTTCGTCTTGCATCCCATTCTTATTATTCATTTTAATCTCCTCTTTATCTTTGATGTAATGTCTCCGTTAAGGCTAGTATATGAAGGCCCTTGCTAGAACGTTTGCACAATTGTCCCATTAATTTTATTGGGAGATAGTTACTGTCCATGAATCTTAATATAATGACTCACTTGGGATATCAGTAGTGCAGATAGAAGGAATCCTTGATAAAATAGATCACTACCGGATCAGAATCTAACAGGGAGTGATCTATTTTGGTCCAAAAGCCATAAGTGTTGATTTAAGTCATGATTTCACTTCATTAAAATTTCAGCAGGTCTCCTTTATGCGCTTCGAGCATTTCATCCAGTATTTTTTGGCAATGGTGTCTGATGGTACTAAAGGATTTATGGTCATCGCCACTAAAGCTTTATGATAATCTCCTGTGACAGCTTCAGCAGCGATCCTTTCAAAAGAATTAATTTGCTGGACCAATCCCGGACTGCTACTGGCAGATCGCCAATACTGATTGGTCTTGGTCCTTCTTTGGTGACCAGATTCATTGGCTGATTCATCTGGAATACTCGCTGTCGCCCCGTAATTGCGTATGTTGACTGGCTGAATATCCCGCTTATCATTGTAAATCGAATTGATGAGACTGCAGGCCGCTTCGCTGTAATACGCTCCACCGCGATTTTCTAGTTGAGCCGGTTTAACATTAAGTTCAGGATCTCTATACAATTCAAATAGGTCCATTTTCAGTTGTTGAATGACCTCAGTCTGCGTCCCATTTATTGCTGAAGATTCCTTTTCTTCGATAACGGCCTTTGAATAGCCAAATGTTGCGTAATACTCGTAAAATACAAAAAAAGCAATTCACATGAAGTGTAATTGCTTTTTTAAGAAATATATGTTCGTGCTTCATCCAATCACATGGTGGATTATTAGTTTTTTCCGCTTAGTTTAATTAGATCTGACATTACTTGTTTTTTACGATCGATAAAATCGTAATGGTGCTAATAATGCAAAGCGTGCCAAGCCACTCGGCAAAGCCAAATGTTACATTCAGCCAGAAAACGGATATTAAGGTTGCGGATAATGGTTCAACCGAAGCAAATAAACTTACCTCAGCAGCCGAGATGAATTTGGTACTTTCCAAATAAAAATAAAAAGCAATGATCGTACCAAAAATGATGATGAATAAAACCGCTGAAAATGAAGGTAACGTCCAATTGCCTTCAAATGCCCATGGGGGATGGATGATGCTAAAGCATATGCCTCCAATCAACATGCCCCATCCCACAACAATCATCGCTCCCCATCTAGAAAGGAGTTTATACGGCTGCAATGTATAGAATGCCAATGCAAAGGCTGATGTTACTCCCCAAAATACTGCCCACCCGGAAATGGATAATGTACGTATGCTTCCTCCCGTCACAAGCAAAAAGGTGCCTAAAATCGCTATGATCACAGCTACACTCACTGTAATGCTTGGAAAACGTTTGGAGCGAATCGCTAAATAACAAGTGATTAGGGCCGGTGCCAAATATTGAAGGACAGTGGCAGTGGCTGCGTTGCCATGTTCAATCGCTGCAAAATATGTGTATTGAACAGCGAGCATTCCCAGAATGGCAAAAAGGATAATATGAAGCGCCTCTTTTTTGGTTTTCCAAATCTCAAAAACTTTCAGCCTTTCATTCTTATAAGCGACACCCAATAAGATGATTCCAGATAGCAACAAGCGTACAACAGTGAGCCACTCAGGACTGAAACCTTGCTGCTGAAACAGATATTGAGCTGCCGTCCCTGACACTCCCCATAACGCAGCGCCAGTCAGTACTAGTGCAATCCCTTTGTTTCTTGAAGGTGATATAGCAACTAAAGTATCATTACTCATTTTTTTCTACCCCGCTTTTTACACGTTCCGTATGGGCTTGAATTCTTAAATAACTTTCTTTCCAATTCTTTTCTATCACCTTAAGCACCATAGTGAGATTTTCATTCCTTAATGCCTGTATAATCTGATCATGCTCCTCAACGGAAAGGTGAACATCACTTACCTGATTGAAATAAAAAAGTTCCATTCGTATAAGTTTTTGTTTAAGTCCCGATAGAATCCGCTTCAATTCATCATTTGTAGAAAGATTGATGTAAATGGAATGAAAGTCATTATCTTTCTGAACGGCGACTATTTGATTTCCTTCGTCGATTGCTTTTTTCACTTCATGATTGATGGCTTCCATTTCTATTAAGTGTTTTTCTTCAATGAAATCAAAAGCCTGTTCCATAGCCAGCTTTTCCAGTGTCCAAACAATGGAGTATATGTCTAATACCCCATCGAATCTAATAGGGGAAACAATAGTTGAACGGCTCGGCTTGGTCTCGACAAATCCCTCATCCTCAAGCCTTAATAGTGCTTCTCTTATTGGGGTTCTGCTTACTCCCAACTGCTCGGCTAATTCTTTATCGCGTAATTGCTGGCCTGGCGTTAGGATTCCCTGCACAATCCAATCCCGCAAGATCATGTATGCTTCTTCACGTACAGAAGTACGTTTTATTTTTTGAGATGAATTTGTATGCTTCAACGGCTATACCTCCTTAAAATACAGATATATAATATGCAATATATCACATATTGCATGCCGTAGAAAGAAATTATAGAAAATTTAAATCTTTGATCCTTTCTTAAAACATCAAGCACATTTTCACATGATAAAAGGGAATCCTTCCATAGTAAAAACATTTCTTTTGGAATGATGAAAGTAATCCTTCTACCATGAGTCCTCAAGCTTTAAGATTTACTACGATTCACTGAAAAAAAGTTCTATTTTTCTGTATATCCATAGTATGTATTTTTAAATTCTTAGAACACTAGACTGAGACTTACGGCATTTTAGTTTAATGCTCCTGGAACTCACAAAGATTAGATAGTTTTCGCAAATGAAATGGATACTTCTTCAATTTACTGTCCATATCATGTGAAATTCGGTGTTTCTAAAAAAATGTCTTGAAAATGTCTTGGTGCTGACCGCACTCATTACATGAATATTCTATTTCCAATGCATCTTCAGTTACTGTATGAACTGTCTCTTTTTTACAAGTTTCACAAAATCTCTTTTCGGATATTTCTTTCATTTATCATTCACACTCCGTTTTATCATCAATTTTTGTAGCCTTGTTAATATTATTTTGCGAATATCCAACAGAAAAAATACCTTTTTCCTGAAGTACCTCAAAAAGAAGGTAAAGAACTCAGTGAAAAAGGTAATCAAATTGTTAATTTAACCTTGGATTCCAATACATCAAAGCTGCATGAAACGGATATTCGTATTCGAAAACTCCCTCTTTTTCCACCACATATTTATTTAAGACCGTTTTTACTTCATCATAAGAAAAATGATCATCAAGAATTTTTGTGGTATTATCTCGGATCACTTCTTCATAGGTGGAATAGATTTTTTTGCTTTTCAATTTAACGATCTTACAGTCCGCCAGTATTCCAAGTTGATACAAAACATTCAAGATGTGTATGTAATCCCGTTTTCTTAAATTGATCGTATATCCTCGTTGCTTCAATTCCATATAATGAGGTTTTTCTGGTCCGGTTGTCATACCTACTATCACTAATCGAGCTGCAGAATCATTCATTTTTAATAAGGTTTGACCGATTTCTGTCATACGGTAATAACAGTTAAAACCAAATACTACATCATATTTGACCTTTTTGGTCTCACTTTCCCACTTATCATGAATCAACTCCATGTTTTCGAAACCTTTTTCGTTCGCCTGGGATTCCAAAAAATTAATAATGCTTTTGGAACTATCTATACAAGTTAGCTTCCTGACTTCTTTTGCAATTTCAAATGTATAATTACCCCATCCAGGGCCGATTTCCAATACATGATCATCCTGTTTTAATAATGCCAATAACTCTTGCTGCACAAGTTTTGCATAAGGGTCCGCTTTATGTTGTTTTTTCGCTGCAACCTTGGAAGCCCAAAAAGCTTCTTCTGCAGCATCATCCTTTAGCCTGTTAGGTATGTTTCCTGTATGATCTGCCATCGCCTGTTTCCAAAGTTCAATATAATCTGTCATCTTTTCTCCCCTGAATTCGTATGTATTTATCGGTTTTCAAATTAAAGTAAACAGCCAAATACTTCCTCTTTTAAATATATTAGCATACTATAGCTAAAACTTTGTTTTACACATAAGAAAAAGGAGCAAAAACTTTGCTCCTTTATCAACAATTGCTTATTTGTTTAAACTTTTATCTTTTCGATAAAGCTGACCACGTATTTTCAAGCCATTTATCAAAGTCAGCTCCTTTTTCACCCTCATATGTATCATATATATCCATTCTCATCTTCTGGAGTTTCTCTTTGAATTCAGTATATGTGTGATTTTCTGGTAAACTCTTCTTGATCCTGACTAAGATTTTGGTCAAACCTTTAACCAACTCGCCTTTTTTCCTTGCTGGCAATTGAACATTTTCACCTAAACTTTTCAATTGACGGTAGGCGGCCTCTTGAACTTTATATACAGAATCATTACTCATGATATTTGTGAGAATGTCGATTACTTGTTTATTTTTTGACTGACCTAATTCTTCGATCGCATCTAAACGTTCTCTCCAATTAGATTTGCGATTGGCAGATTTTTTTAATTCCTCATAGTTGGCAGGTAACTCGATACCCTTTGTTTCTTTGTTGTTCAAATGAATCATTTCTCCTTCTGTCTTAGTAATCCGGATATCAAAAATGTTAATCCGATACTACAATAATCCCATTACCAGGAATGGTTTATTACATTCCTTATTATACCCTTTTCTATATTTTAATATAGTTAAATTTGTTATTCATCTGTTGTATCCTCAATCAGTCGGGTGCCGGGGGTGTGATGCTTTGCTTCTACAAACTTACCTGCACCTATAGCTCAATAAGTAGCTTCAACAGTAAAAGGCATAAATCCTGCCTGGATTCATGCCCCTATAGTTGACTATGAAGTATGCAGATATTAAAAGCACAAATCTAGTCCACGTAATGTTTTTTATAATCTGGATGGATAGAAAACTTTTTACGTAAATCGGCGAGGTTTTCACCAAAACTTTCTTCTAATAGTTCTCTATGCTTCTCCATGATTTCCATCAGATACAAATCATGGATCATAACTTCTGTAATGGGCATCACTAATCCTACATGCATGGTCCATGCTGCACGGCTATCTTTGCCAAGCGAAACAATGCCTGCTACTACTTCTGAATCATCTCCACTGATAACAAGCCATCGTCCGCCATACTCTTCTGTAATTGCATAGCCCATATAATGGAGGTAAACATTAGCAAAATCACAGACGATTTCCCCATATGCAATAATTGTTACATTGACTCCTTTATTTGCTGCCTGTCTCAGTTCATACTCTAATTCTTCGAATTCGTCTTCCCATATCTCTAAAAGTATTCTTTTTTTAGCGGATAATATACAAGCTTTTACCTTATCGAGTATTTCATTGCGTCCCATGATATTCCATATATTTTCACGGTCATTTGCAGAACGTTCAAACTCCGCTAATGATTTTTCTGCCCGTTCAAAATTCTCTTCTGCTTTTATCCGACGGTTTTTTATTAGCTCCTTTGCAGGTACAGGCGTATATTGAGGTGTGTTTCCAGGACTAACCAGAATATCTCCTCTTATTGCAAGACTGTCCAGAATTTCATATATTCTAGAACGTGGTACACCGGAGTTTTTTGCGACTGCATAGCCTGTTAATGGCGATTCTTCCAATAAGGTAAGATATGCTTTCGCTTCATATTCGGTAAAATTTAGATTTTTTAATGTTTCTAAAATGTTTTCTTTCATAATCCCTCCAAAACAACCTTAGTCGCTACCTTTGTAACTAATATTTTAACAAAATCTGTTGACGCTTTCCATTTTCATCTAATATACTTACATAAGTAGTTACTTAAGTAGCAACTAATAAGAAGTAAGGGAGAAATAGTATGGATAGCTTACTTACATACATATCAATTGTTGCAATGATGGTTATTATACCAGGAGCAGATACTATGCTCTTAGTGAAAAACACGCTTAGCCATGGTACAAAAGCGGGTCGGTATACGGTTCTCGGAATGGCAACGGGACTTTCTTTTTGGACGCTTATTGCAATTCTTGGACTATCTGTTGTGATTGCAAAGTCTGTGATTCTTTTCAGTGCAATCAAATATTTGGGAGCTGCCTATTTAATTTATTTAGGAATAAAAAGTTTTTTTGCTAAAAGCGTATTTTCTTTAAAGGAAATTCAAGCACAAGCAAATACACCTGCAAAGCATTCAAATCGGCATAATAAAGATTCCTTTATGCAAGCATTACTTAATAATATTCTTAATCCAAAGACCGTTTTAGTTTATATTACAATCATGCCGCAATTTATCAATTTGAATGGAAATGTAAACCAGCAATTGATTATATTAGCTTTCATATTAACCTTACTCGCTGTATTGTGGTTTTTATTTCTTGTTTATCTAATTGATTATGCAAAAAAATGGATGAACAACTCCAAATTCCAAAAAGCATTCCAAAAATCAACAGGCTTAATATTAATTGGTTTTGGCATAAAAACAGGAATTTAATTTCATTTACCAACACATCTTATTTGATTCCATCCGTTCAGAAAATTGAACGGTTTTTTTATAAGTATGTAACGTACAGCTAACATACTGTAAACTAACCTGCACCGATGGTTTTAAAGAAAAAGCTTCCTTAAAATCTTCCATCCGTATATATGGCGCTGCAATATTGATCTGCAAAGACATTTTTCGCCTTACATTATCAATCTAGAATGATCAAGTTCCTAACATAAAAACGTCAGTATTTTCTCATAAGAGAAGAAAATACTGACGGGTAATCCCTACTATGAAGTTTAAGCATCCTGTCAATCCAAGCCACAAGCCTTGGCAAGTATTTCAACAAGGTGCATACTTTTCATTTGGTTCGCCGCTCCCTCCCTCTGGATGCCAATGCTCATTTGCATTTGACATCCAGGATTAACCGTCACTACGGTTGTTGCTTTGGTTTCTTTTAAGTTCTTCATCTTCTCATCAAGAATTTTCATGGAATCATCAAAGTGGAGAAGATTGTAAATACCTCCTGATGCACAGCAGCGGTCAAACCCTTCCATTTCCACATAGGAAACCCCTGGTATGGATTGCAATAATAAACGAGGTTCCTTTTGGACCTTTTGAACATTGCGTAAATGACATGAATCTTGATAAGATACGATGCCTTGCCATTCCTCAGTAAAGGGAAGCGGCCCCAATTGATGAAGAACTTGACTGATATCTTTTGATTTTTCCGAAAAAACCCTTGCCGCCCCAGCCCATTCGCGATCATCTGACAATAGATGTCCATATTCAAGAAGCGAGGCGCCGCAGCCTCCTGCGTTATTTACAATGACATCCGCATCTGTTTTCATGAATGCCTGGATATTCCTCTTTGCCAACGCTTTCGCTTGTTTTATTTCACCTTGATGGGAATGCAGGGCTCCGCAGCAATTCTGATTTTCAGGGAGAATGACCTCACAACCCGCTAAGGTGAGCAACTCAATGGTAAGGCGGTTTATTCGTGACATCATGGAATCCATGATACACCCAGTAAAAAAAGCCACCTTTAATTTCGTTTCCCCTTTTGCTGGCATTATCATACCTGTCCGGATTCGTTTGGAGGACGGCTCGATGGCTGGTAGTGCTTGTTCTAAATGTGCAAGGGCAGGGGAAACCTTTTGCAGTACATTTGTTGAACGGATAAGCTTGGATAAGCCTGTTTTTTGATAGAGATGTACTGCACTTCCAATCCTATTCATTCGTTTTGGATATGGAAAAAGATGAACCAATGCCATTTTTTTGATCTTGGTCATATTATTTTTTTGGTTTGCTGATGGGGAGTTTTCAATGGCTTCTTTTGCCGCTTCCAGTATATGTCCGTATGGCACTCCGACAGGACATGCTGTTTCACAAGCACGACAGCCCAAGCATAGGTCGATCGGTTCAGCTAAATCTTTTTGGAAATCTATTTTTCCTTCGGCTGCCATTTTCACTAGATTGATTCGACCGCGTGGAGAGGCGGATTCTACACCCATTGATTCATATGTAGGACATGCTGGTAAACAGTAACCGCATTTTACGCATTGGTTTGTCCAATCATAGGCATTAGAATATAAATTTTGGAGCGCTGCATTTGTCTCGTTCGCTTTGACAGGTAGATTCATGTAACCAACACGACCCTTGTCTGGCCTTTATCAGGAAAAATCTTACCTGGATTCAAGATATTATTGGGATCCCATGCTTCTTTTATTTTTTTCATCATATTCACCCCTGTTATTCCTAATTCCATTTCCATATATGGTGACTTTAAAGTACCGATGCCATGTTCCCCGGAAAGGGTTCCGCCTAGTTCGATTGCTGCTTCAAAAATTTCACTGACTGCAAGCTCCACTTTTTTCATTTCCGTAATATTTCGTTTATCAGTAATGATGTTAGGATGTAAATTGCCATCCCCTGCATGGCCGAATACAACCAAGTTCAACCCGTATTTCTCCCGGATCTTGTTTAATCTCTCCATCATCGCCGGTATTTGACTGCGTGGAACGGTCGCGTCTTCAGAAATTTTTGTAGGACCCATTTGTGTAATGGCCGGGGAGACCAATTTACGCGCACTCCAAATCGTTTGTCGTTCCTCCTCTGTTTCCGCTATCTTGACATAGGAAGCACCTTCCGCCCTGCATATATTGGCGCATTTATTGATTTCTTCCTCAATCGCCAATGGGTGACCATCTATTTCTATGATCAAAATGGCTTCTGCCTGAAGAGGCAAACCGGAAGGGAGATAGCTTTCAACTGCACGGATGCAAGCATTATCCATCAATTCCAGTGCAGATGGTAGAATTCCTGACGATAAAATGCTGGTAATGGCATGGCCAGAGTCTATCAAATGATTGAAATGGGCGACAAATGTTTGTTTAGATTGAGGTTTTGGTATTAAGCGGATGATTGCCTCAGTAACGATGCCCAAAGTACCTTCCGATCCCACGATCAATCGGGTCAAATCATACCCTGTTACATTTTTTACGGTCTTTCCGCCAGTACGAATGATTTCTCCCGTCGGGGTTACCACCTCCAGGCCTATCACATATTCTTTTGTCGTTCCGTATTTCAATCCCTTTGGCCCGCTGGAGTTTTCTAATAGATTCCCGCCTATAGTGGCTACATTGGAGCTGCTTGGATCCGGCGGATAGAACAAGCCGGCTTCTTCAGCCTTTTTATGAATATTTGCCGTAATTACACCTGGAGAGACAATGGCAAGCATATTTTCCCGATCAATGATCAATTTATCCCGTAAAAGGGTCATATCAAGAACCATCCCCCCTTTAACAGGTAAAGGGCCGCCACTTAGCGAAGTTCCAGATCCTCTAGGGTAAACAGGTATTTTGTGAGTATTAGCCAATTTAACCACTTCACTGATTTCCTCCGCATTTTTTGGCTGTATAACGATTTCAGGTAAATATTCCCCAAAAGAAGCGTCATAGCTATAACAATACCTTTCTGCCAAATCAAGGAACATTCTGTCACCTGGTATTACCTGACTAAGATCGTCCAAGGCTTCTTTCTCCATGCTTTTCACTTCCTTTCTTAATAGTAAGTTGGAAAAGAACTATTTGTATGTAATATAATGGAATTTTATGATCCTGCTAGATATAATGATGAAAAAAGGAGGTTATTTTTTTGAAAATTGCATTGATTCACGCAACCACAACTGCACTAAAACCCATTGAAGTGGCCTTTCGGACAGTTGCTCCGAACATTGAACTCCTTCATTTCATGGACACGGGTCTTCTCCCCTTGATGGAAAAGAGCGGCAAGTTAACTCCGGAAATCACCCGCCGCTTTTCTTCATTAGTGAATATAGCCTATGGGTCTGACGTTTCATGCATCCAACTTACTTGCTCCGCCTTTAATGACATCACTGCAATTTTACAACCTCTATATCCTGTAAAGTTATTTCGTTCAGATGAAGCCATGCTTGATGAAGCACTTCGCTACACTAGCATCGGCCTGGTTTCAACCGTAAAAGAAACACCGATCGCCCTTCAAAATTACTTATTAAATAAGAATCCGGACTGTATGATCGAGTCATTGGTCGATCCAGGGATCATCCATTTATTATCACAAGGAAAAAGAAAGGAACATGACGATCGGGTTAAAAAGATGGTGGAACAATTGGATGGAAAGACAGAAGTGATTTTGCTTTCACAATATAGTATGGAACATATTGCAAAGCAGGTTAATCCTTCTGTCCCTGTCCTAACGGCACCTCTATTGGCTGCCAAAAGGTGTTTCGATCATTTGAATGGAACGTACAGTTGAGTTTTCTTCGAAAAAAATCAGAGCTTAGCAAGCATGATCGTTTGTCACATCTTATATATCGTTTTTAACCGTTTGTATGATGGGAACCGCCAAAAACTTTCCCGACACCTTGAATTTTTTCAAGTATTACGATTAGAAGGACTGATATGAAAATAACCACGCTTGACACGGATGCAACGATTGGATTGTAGGCATCCTGCATTTGCGAGAAAATCTCGATCGGCAGCGTTCTCATTTCCGGTGATACCATAAAGAGAGAGACCGTTACATTATCAAATGATGTCAAAAATGCGAATAATCCCCCTGAGATGGCCGCGGATCCAATTAGCGGCAGAGTCACTTTCATGAATACTGTTAATGGATTCGCTCCTAGAATGGCAGCAGCCCGTTCGAGATTGTAATCAAATCCACTTAAACCGGTTAAGACGAGCCGCATAACATAAGGTATGCAAATGACGATATGGGCAATTAAAAATCCTGTAGACGTACCGGCAAGCATCATTGGTGTAAAGTACATTAAAAGTGCAATCCCTAAGACTAATTGCGGCACACTTAATGGTGAAGTTAAAAGGGCCGTAATATACGATTTTCCAGGTATATCATACTTTGCGATGCCAAGGGCACCCAAAGTTCCGAATATGACGGAGAAAAGGGCAGCTAATGCTGCGAACTTCGCACTGTTCAAAAATGCTTCCAAAAATTCAGGACGTTCCAAGATTTTGGCATACCATTGAAGTGAGAAGCCTTCAGCCGGAAAACTTGGATAATTGGCACTTGTAAAAGAAGCGGGAATAACGACAATGAGCGGTATCAAGATATAGATAATGGCCAACACGGCAACAGCAATCCGCAGGCCGCCAAACGTTTTCATCATCGGAATACCTCCTTGAATTTCCCTTTTTCAAACGCTCTGGTAAATACGGCTACTGATATGACAGTGGTTGCTAATAGAATATAAGAAAGTGCAGATCCGAAAGTCCAATGCAGCAGGTTATTTATTTGATCATAGATGACAACAGGCATCACTGGCACATTGGCTCCCCCCATCAGTGCAGGGGTTACATAAGCACTCATTGACAAACTGAATACGAGAATGCAGCCAGATACGATACCAGGGATACTTAGCGGCAATGTAATCGAAAAGAACCTTCTGAATGGACTTGCCCCAAGTATGGCTCCTGCCTTATCGAGAGAAGGATCGATATTATAAAGACTCGCAACGATGGATAAGATCATGAAAGGAAGATATGCATTGGAAAGCCCGATCACAACTCCGATTTCCGAAAACAATAGTTTCAATGGTGCATCTATTATGCCAAGGGCCATCAAGGTTTGATTAATCGTTCCGTTAGGCAATAGCAGGAGGTACCAGCCAAAATTACGGACAACAATACTTACCAAGAGCGGTGACACGATCAAGAGAGTGATATACCCTCTGACCCGCGCTGAACTTTTGGCCATCGTCAAGGCTACCGGATATCCAAGAAATAAAGCAACCAAGACCGAATATAAACTGATTTTCACTGTCAGCCATAAAGAAGATAAATAATAGCTATCGGAAAATAATTGTGTATAGTTTTTCAGGCTATAAACTGCCTCCGCTCCTCCCAGATTATCTGTGGATATGAAGCTTAAATATAAAATGTATAACATCGGGATGACAAAGAAACCGAATATGAAAAGTAGAATAGGCGTTAAAAGGAGTAATCCTGGCACCCATACTTTCCTTTTCTTGATTTTAGGTTTCTTTTGCGGCTCAATAGGATTCGTATCCTTTTCTATTTCTTGACTAGCATAACTTCTGATGGGCTCCATCCAATCAACACCTCACTTCCATTTTGCCATGATGAATCGAAAGCGGAAGTCAATACTTGAATACTTTTCCCCTGTAATAGAACATTGATTTCCCATGAGGTACCAAGATAATTAATTTGGCTGATCTTAGCACGGTGGAAATCCAAAGGAGATGTAGTTTTTTCATCAAGAGAGACAATTTGCAGTTTTTCTGGTCTAATATAAAGCTTCACCTCATCCCCGGTTTTCAAATCACTATCATTTCCCATGATGTTATTTGCATCAACATGAGTGATATCAGGCCCTATCTTGACTGAAACTTTCCGCTTATCCACAGCAGACACATTCCCTTCAAAACAATTCGATTTCCCGATGAATTGAAAGACGAATTCTGTCTTAGGATGATTGTAAATCTCAGTCGGTGTACTGATTTGTTCAATTTTCCCTGCATTCATGACCACGACCCGATCAGACATGGAAAGAGCTTCTTCTTGATCATGAGTCACAAAAATGGTCGTTACGCCAATTTCCTTTTGTAAACGCTTTATCTCGGCCCTGAGTTCATGGCGCAGCTTTGCATCAAGGTTTGAAAGCGGTTCGTCAAGCAAAAGGAGCTCTGGTTCAACTACAAGTGCCCTGGAAATCGCAACACGCTGACGCTGCCCTCCAGATAATTCCCGTGGATAACGATTTTCCAATCCTGACATTTTCACTAATTCAAGCGCTTTACTTATTTTCTTTTTTTGCTCAGCTTTACCGACCTTGCGCAGCTTCAAGCCAAAACTAAGATTTTCATAGACAGTCATATGAGGAAAAAGCGAATAAGTTTGAAAAACCATTCCTAAATCTCGCTTATAAGGCGGAACCTTCGTAACATTATTGCCCTTAATATGAACCTCGCCCCGATCTGCATCGAGGAACCCTGCAATGAGGTTCAAGGTTGTTGACTTTCCGCACCCGGAAGGCCCAAGAAGAGTGAGTAACTCTCCTTGTTTCACCTCCAGGTCAATGCCATTCAGGACAACATTCGCTCCAAATTGTTTAAACGCGCCTTTTATCTCTACATCATTTTTATTTGAACCGAACCCCTGAACTGCCTCCAGGTGCTGCCTATTAATTTCCACATCTTTTTTTAATACTTCCATGTGATCAACACGCTCCTTTTATTTGAGTTTTTTCCCTAATTCAGGAGTAACCTCTTTCGCCCATCTGTCTGACACCTCGGCACGGATTTCGGCAAACTTGGCGAAATCAGGTTTGAATGTTTTATCACTTGCTTCAAGACCGATTGACTCTTCATATTTCTCTGGGATTTTCATGCCTTCTACCGTAGGATAAAATCCTTTTTCGGAAATTAATGCTTGAGCTTCTTCACTGATTACATAGTTGATGAATTCAAGGGCTTCTTTGCTATTAGGCGTATTTTTCACTAGACCTGCGCTGAAGGCTTGAAGCGGCACGCCTTCTTTAGGCACGGCCATCTTAATCGGAATACCTGAAACGGCTAGTTCACCTATGGAATAACTTCCCATGACCGTTACGTCAGCAGCTCCTTGTTGGATTGCTGGCATCATTTGCGTTGAGTTTTTATAAAATGTATTGGAATACGCTGCAAGATCTTTAGCCTTTTCTAGACCCGGCTCCATATCTTCCGTACTGCCGCCGTTTGATATCGCCAGACCATTAAGGGTATTGAAGCCCCAATCATTCGTAATATCTGAAAATGCCGTTTTACCCTCGTACTCAGGAGAGACAAGATCATTCCAGGATTCAATTGATTTTAACCCTTTCTTTTTGAAGGTTTCCGTATTATAAGCTGGTGCAATGACTAAACCGAATGCTGGCGCGGCCGCCTTTTCAACCGGAATGAAACGCGGGTCCACCGATTTCATATTGGGAACATTGGACTCATCAATTGGTACGATCAGTTCCTTCTCCTGAGCGCGAATTACATCAACCGGTACAAAAAGGGCAACATCTATTTGCGGAGCGTTTTTCTGTAATTCCACTTTGGATAGGATTTCACCTGATAAACCGGAAATATAATTAACAGTGATTCCCGTTTCTTCTTTGAACTTTGGTGCAATCACATCTCGGATGGCACTTTCAATGACACCGCCATTACCGGCTATCGTAATTTTCTTCTCTCCTTTTTCCCCTGCACTTGTTTGTACGGATTCCCCCGGTTTTTGAGGAGTGGGGTTACCACAACCCGCAAGAGCGATCAATACTATTATCGATAATAGACTCATCAGTTTTTTCATTGTCATTGCCTCCCGTTTTTCATTGATTTTCAATAATTCCTTGTTCGGTAAAATAATTCATGGCTCCTGGATGAAAATCGAGTGGAACTTGTTTGGTTGCTTCCTCTATTGAAATATCAGAAGCAGCCGGATGTGTATGCTGTAGTTCAGGCAGATGTTCATATAATGTTTTCACAAGATTGTATGCATGAGGGTCAGACATTTCCTTGTAGGTTACCAAGACGTTTTTAATTGAAATAGTTTGGACATTTTTCTTCATTCCCCTGTATGTATCTCTAGGAATTTCATCATGAGTATAAACTCCATATTGTTTCTGAAGACGTTCAATGATGTCTCCTGGTATTGGAATGAAAGATAGCTCCATTTGTTTGGATATGAAAGCGATTTCATTATTCGGAATTCCCGAAGAAAAGAAAGCTGCATCAATGGTACCATTTCGTAATGCTTCTGCGGATTGTGAAAAAGAAAGATAAGATAAATTCAATTGATCAATCGGTAAATCAGATTCTAACAATACCCGCTCTGCAATAAGCCTTGTACCGCTTCCTGCCGTTCCCACACTAATGCGTTTACCAACTAAATCTTCTAAGGAATCCATATCATTTTGTTTAGCAGTAACAATTTGAACATAATTGGAATATAGGGCCGTTAAAGCTCTTAACTTGGATTTATCCGTCTCTGACAAATCCAGTACATCCACTGTGGTAAAACCAATTTCTGCCCGATGGCGGCTAACCAATTCAGTATTTTCGATGGAAGCATCGGTTACCTGGGTTCCTGACACAGCTCCATTATATTTTTCATACATATTTGATAATCTTTGTCCTAATGAAAAATAAACACCTGTCATATCTCCAGTCCCAATGATTAGCATCCTATTATTTAAATCCTGTCCTTCAGAAGTTAGTTGACTCTGAATCAAGGTAGAAGCAGGTTTAGAAATTTCCTGCTGCTCATTCATAAAAGAACATCCCGTCATGAAACAAAATAACAAAGCGACTTTTATAAAGAGTGCTCCATTCTTCATCTTGGCCCTCCTTTCTTAACGAATTTAGATGCAAATATCATGCCAAGTCGATTTTCTGCTTTAATACGCAAATCCTGCCGATTTTTTGTGTGTTACTCAAGTATAAACCGGCAATTTTTTCCGGTTACACAGAAAAAAATGCCGGTTAACACGATAATCCTGTTATTCTCCTTTTGAAATGAGCTTGATTTTATCACGAAGGCTTCTTTCGGAAATTTTTAAGATTTGAGCTGTTTTTTGTCGATGGTTTTTACAATATTGAAGAGTGGCCGTTATGACCTTTTCTTCTATCTCTTTCATGGAAATGCCAATGGGAATCCTAAAACTGTTAAAATCGTCGTCATTGCCATCCGGCTGGAGAATGAACTTCTGTTCTTGTACATATTGCGGCAAATCGGTTTCTTCCATTCTTTTCGAGTTTGATAGGGCCACAGCATATTCTATAATGTTACCAAGCTCACGGACATTCCCAGGGTAATGATAATCCAGTAAAATTCGACGTGCGGTTGCCGAGAATGTCTTTTCTTCACGATTCATATCCTTAGCGTGCTTTTTTAAAAAATAATCCATAAGGATCGGTAAATCTTCTTTTCTATCTCTTAAAGGCGGCATCGAGATGGGAATGACATTTAGCCTGAAATACAAATCCTCCCTAAATTCCCCTTCCATCACCATTTGCTCCAGGTTTTTATTGGCTGCACTTATAATCCGGACATCCAATGAGATTTTTGTATTAGATCCCAGTGGCGTCACTTCCCGTTCCTGCAATACCCTTAATAATTTAACTTGAAGAGGAAGGGGCATTTCACTAATCTCATCCAGAAAAAGGATGCCTCCATTAGCAGCAACGAATTTCCCTTCCTTCCTCTGAGTTGCACCGGAAAATGCTCCCTTCTCGTAACCGAATAATTCAGATTCCAGCAGCATCTCAGGAATTGCTGCACAATTGACAATCTGCATGGGATTGTTTTTCCTTCTTCCCAGCGTATGGATGTTTCGGGCTACAAGCTCCTTACCAGTACCACTCTCACCCGTGATAAGAACACTGGAATCAATATCTTTCACTCTTTCTATCATTGAGAAAATACGTTGCATCGCTTTGCTGTTACCAAGGAAGTTACCGAATCCCTTTTGAATCTCTAATTCTTCATGTAATGTCTCCAATTGATTGGACATCTGTTTGAATTCGGCTGCCCTCATCAACAGCAAAGAAAGTTCTTCAATATTAATTGGCTTTTCAATATAGTAGTAGGCTCCTTTTTTTATAGCCTCGATGGAAGTTTCAATGGATGAATAGGCAGTCATCATGATGACTGTCACGTTAGGTGCTATTTGTTTGGTTTTCTGTAGGACATCAAGTCCACTTTTATTCCCTATTCTCAAATCAAGTAACACAATATCAAAGTGCTGATTCTCGATCTTTCGAAGACCCTCATCGGGGTCAGTAGTTGTTACGACTTGATAGGAATCTTCCAATGCAAAGCTAAGAGCGGTGCAAATAGCAGGTTCATCATCAATCACCAATACATGCATTTTCATATTACTCCTCCTCTTTCCAGGCTTCTATTCGATATATAAAGGTAGTAAAATGGTGAATTTCGTTCCTGAATTAGGATAACTCTTCACATGGATATCTCCGTTATTCTCTTTAATTAGCCTATACGATAACGTAAGTCCCAAACCGACTCCCTTTTCTTTATTTGTGAAAAAAGGTTCGAAAATATGGTACAGTTCCTCCTGTTTCATCCCTTTTCCTGTATCGGATATGGTAATCCGCCCTGTCTTTTCGTTCTCTTTATCAATGGTGATATTAATGGTCTTTTCCTTTGTTTCTTCAACGGCATGAATCGAATTCAACACCAAGTTAAGAAGTACTTGTTGAATTTGTTGTAAATCTATATAAAAAATAAGGTCCTCCTCAATCGTCTGCTCGAAATTTATTTGGTTTTTTTCCATTGTCACCTTATGAAAAGCAAGTAATGATATAAGTTCATGAGCGTGACAATTGGTAATATTTGGCGGACGCGGACGTGCATATTCAATTAAATCGGTAACAATCGCATTCAAACGATTAACTTCTGTAGGCAAGTGTTCCATTAGAACTTGTCGGAATTGAGGATTATCATATTTACTCGGAAGTAAATCAATGAATGTTTTTATCGATGTCAAAGGATTCCTTATTTCATGTGCGACGCCTGCAACGAGTTGACCAAGAGCGTGCAGCTTTTCTTGTGTGACCAATTTTTTCTCCAATGTTTTCTTTTCCGTCTCATCACTCATGGAAAGCAAATATCCGGTTTGTATATCTTCAGAATTGAACATCTTATGCATCGAATATGAAATCATCTTCTGTTCATTTTCCTCATTAAGTACCAAGATCCGAAAAGAACCCGTGCGATTATTCTCCTTTTGTTCTTGATGTAAAGCTTCGAAATTCTTCATTAATTGTGAATGATTCATAAGATTCAGAATCATTTCCTTGGAAATGTTGAGAATGTCCGATGCCTTTGCATTGCAGCTGGTAATCACGAAATCGAGATCGAATGTGATGATTCCATTATTGATATTGTTTAAGATTTGATCTTTAAATGCTTCAGCGTTAGCGATGTTTTGCCTTTGTTTCTCTAAATCCTTATTTAATAAATATAATTTTAACGTCTGGTTATGAACGGATTTTTTTAGCTTTTGATTCCATATGTAAATGAATAGTAGGATAAGGGCTACTGCAGTTAAGCTGATAATCAACCAGAATATGAATTGCTCCAGCCTAGCAATTTTTTGATTGGATTGTGGCATGACCCATTTATCAATTATCCCATTGATATTCCGGTTTGCTTTAAGTTCTGTCAGTGTATTATCCATCATGAAAAGAAGCGATTGATTCCCTTTTTTTACTGCAATCGTATAATCCGCCGGTTCAATGACTTCATCAAGAATGATGTAATTCTTTTCTTGGCGGAATTTTTTTAAATAGAAATCAGCAGTCCATTTGTTTCCGATGAATACATCTGCACGGTTGTTCAATAATGTTAAAATACCCGAGTATTGATTCGAAACGGTCGTTAAATTTGTATTCCTCATATTGAGAAAAGTACTGATTACTGGAGTGTTATGGTCAAGGACAACATGTGAATCACGTAGATCCGTTAACGTATGAATTTCCTGTTTCCTTTTACTAGGAATGATTATTGATTGGGACATTGTAAAATAGGATTGAGTGAAATCAAGTCGGTTATCTTTTTCGGTATTATAGGTACTTCCAACAATGGCATCAATTGTTCCGTTACTCAAGGCTTTTTCGGCTTCTTCCATCCTCATCGGAATATATTTGAAATCTACGCCATTATATTTTGCTATTTCCTCCATTAAATCAATATTGATGCCTGTCAGCTCACCAGCTTCATTTTCAAATGAAAATGGAGGAAGAGCACTTTCTCCAGCAATTATAAAAGTCTTTTGTTCAGCAAAAACAGCGGGAGACCAAAGCGTTTGAACATAGACTATCATGCAAAATATACTTAGTTTAAACAGCTGCTTTTTAATTAAGAGCCCTCCTTCTGTGTCAAAATCCTTGCAGTCAGTGTTTCTCGGCTAAAACACCATGATAATATACTTCTCCAATAAGGGCTTGAACCCTTTAAAATGCAAAGAATTCTTGACACAATCTAACAATTTCCTACAAAAAGTTGTGTAATTCTGTCTTAACAAATAAATTTAACCCCAGCAACCTTTGCTGGGGTTTAGGTTAGAGATAGACTTCTTATTTTAAATTAGAAGAAGAGCCAGTTTGTTTTTTAAAAATCCAGTTGATTTCAGAATTTCGCTCCCTTTCCGCCGCCTGTCTGCCAAGCCTCCTCGAAGCAAGCGTCTGTTTAGACTCTGCTAGCCAGTTATTCGGGCAGGAGTGTCGCATATTTCTTCAATCTAATGGGGGTTTCATTCTAAAAAAATGAAGGATAAACATGTCTTTCTTTAAAATCATGGTTGGCATTGAGACACTTCGGAACATATAGATGCATTGGCATTTTTATGTTAAAGTAATTTCCATTTCAAGGCTTATTAACATTTGCCGTAACGCTCCAAGATGATAAGTTGAGTGGGCAGTGGTCGCATTTTCATTTGTCAGCCATTTTCCTAAATCGAAATTTCAAAAAAAGCCCAATTTCCCAGTATTAAATTGAGAAATTGGGCTTTTTTGTTACTCGATAAAAGTCCCTATAATGGAATAACACATTATTTTCATTACTTAGTTTCTTTAAGGATCATTACTTTTTTTTCTTATCGAATATACTAATCCTTTAATCCCTTTCCATTGAGAATATTCTGCATACATTTTTCAACTCTTGACTCTCGAGTTTTAGATTGTTTCGGTTGAGAAAAATGAAGAATGTATGCTCTTTGCCGTCCCGGGGTCAATGCTTCAAAAGCCGTTTTCAAGGCAGGGATTTCATCGAATTTGTTTTGAAGCTCATCAGGAATAATGAATTCTTCGTTCTTTTTAAAATTCACTTCCAAACCGGCTTTTTCAACTTCAATGGCCTCATGAATATAGGCTTTCAGAATGGTTTCCGTTGCTACTATTTCTTGAAGATTGGTGAACCGAATCTGGCGCGCCCCCTGTACATTCTCCGTTTGTTGGATTAGAATCCCATGGGGATCCTTTAACAAGGCACCTTTGTGAAACAGAAGCGCACAATATTCTTTAAATCCATGTATTAAAACGATGTTTTTTTTCTCAAACGTGTAACAAGGATGCATCCACTTAAATTCTTCGGTCAGCCCACAGTCAAGAACGATATTTCTCAGCGTCTCATATTCTTCCTTCCACTTTTTAGCTTTACCTAAAAATTCATCAACCTTAGGATTCATTCTACTATTTGACATCACGGAACACTCCTCTTTCCGAGCAGTTTGCTTTTCTTATGCGTTAGCTAAAAACTAAAAAACAGGTTCAGAGATTTGATCTTACATTTCCTCTAACAATTTATTAAGATCTTCGCCCATTTTCGCCCAACCATATTTCGCACCATTGAACGCTTGATCTTCTTTTTCGAATCCTGATTGTTCAAGATGTAAATAGGTTGTTCCATCCTCGTGCTTTAATGTCCATGTGACTGTAGTGTTTATCCCGCCACCTACCCAAGTGTAAGATAATCTATAAGGCTCCTCAACTTCAAGAACTTCGGAATCGATAACTAAATTCCACTGTTCATTCCGGAACTGAAATTTATGTCCGACGACAGGTTTAATATCATTAGCCATTACCCACTTCGCAAGAGTATTTGCATCCGTTAAGGCGAGCCACACCTTCTCGATTGGGCTCTTAAAATTAAAATCTTGTGATACTGTTAAATTCATCTTTTGTTCCTCCTCTAATATTTGGTTTAAAAGCAGCATTCTTTCACTCCAGAATTTCCTATAAAACGATACCCAATCCTCAATTTCCCTCAACGGGGCAGCATTCAGCCGATAACGCGTTTCCCTGCCGATCTTTCTGCTGATTACGAGACCAGCCTCTTTAAGGATTGTCAAATGCTTTGAAACCGCAGTACGGCCCATTTCAAAATGTATAGTCAACTCATTGAGTGGCAATTCTTCCACGTCCGCCAACAAACGTAGCAATTTACGTCTTGTTGGGTCAGCGATGGCTGCATAAATATCACGCTCTTGATTTTTCTCGTTCAAAATCACCCCCCCCTTTTAATTGGACACCGATTGGTGTCTTTTATTATATGACACCAATTGGTGTCCTGTCAATTTTAGTATTGACACATGGTATTTGTTTTATTCTCCTATCATCAAGTATATAGGTTCCTTATTTACTAGTTGTTCAATAGATTAAGCTTCAACCTTATTAAATCCTTTTACAACTAAATTTCCCTGTTTGATACAGTACATTTGTTAAGAAACTAACACTTATACATAAATAACCAATTGTTAGCCGCTTTTTTTGCAAAAGATCAGAATCGAAAACGGGCATCCTAAAAAACTTCGTAAACTTGGAAGTAAGCAGCGATATATCCTCATTGATAAGCAAAGTGGAAAGAATTTAACCGGCCTCAATATCAGGCAATGCTCTTAATCATCCGCGAGGGCGGAGGTTTATTATTCCTTGATTCACTAGACAAATTGGGTAGAGATTATGATCGTATCATTCGAGAAAGGAAGTATATCCCCCGATATCCGAAAGCAGATATGAGACACATTTGATAGGAGGAAATCCAGAGGGTGAGGGTGATACGGGGGAATTAATGGTGGACAAATTTTAAATTCAGCTTTCATATTGATTTGAGCGGGTGTGCGAGACTTCTGCGGGAAAAGCTAGTCCAGGGGAGATCCCGTAGGCGCAAAGGCGCCGAGAAAGCTCCCGGACCGCCCGCGGAAAGCGAGTGCCTGAAGAGGAAATCAATTACAAACCCTCGATATAATAAATTATTTGTCTATTTCAAGACTTTTTAACATTTGACGTAATGCTCCAAGATGATAAGCTGAGTGGGCAATGGTCGCATTTACATTTGTCAGCCATTTTCCTAAATCGATTGTATCGATTTCTTTGAAAAGAGTTACATATTCCTTATGTAATCCCTCCCTTATTTCCGCCCATTTCACCTCATCAACTTGAGCAATGGTCCAGCTTGCGTCCCAGTCTTTTTCAAAGTCTGTGCCACTAATCATTGTTCGGATTACCCATAAATAATACCGTGTGTGGTCTGAGTGAGCAGCAATGGTTGATCCATTTATGGAACGTGAAGCGTCTTCTGCGGTTAAACCATCAAGTGTCCCAAAAATCCCTGTATTCGGTCTTGAATCTGTATAATAGCTCCCATCATTTCCCGGTCCTTCAAACGTTTCTTTCAAAAGCATTTTTATCGAACTTTTCAACATCTCGCTCATCTCAAATCCCCCCAATTAATTTAATCGACTTCATTACTTTATAATACACTAAGAGAAACCATTAATCGTTTTATTTTGTTAAATTAATCCAGAAATAACGCGAGTTTATAGAATTACTCGCTGAACTGGCATAAGGTAAAGGCTTCCTTTAACAGTTAACAACCCTATATGGTATTGACGCTGCTCTTAACATGGTGAATAAAATAAAAATACCTTAAAAAGACCGTTCCTTAAAAAACAGGAACGGCCTTAATTATTTATCTAAAAAATATGATTCAGTTTGATAAGTATAGAATGCTAAGTCTAAAGTTTTAGTAGCTTTTCAATCGCTCCTCCAGGGACACAATTCTAAACTTTAACTCTTGATTCGAGTCTAAGCCCCCTATTACAATTTGATTATCTTCCGTAATGGTGACATATCTGAAGGTTTCTTCGCCGTGAATCTTTATTTTTGTCTCCAATGTCGTTTCCATTTTTGCAAAAACTTGATCTGTGTATGTAAGCGGAAGAAGATCATCTAATCCTTCTTCAGGGCTGCCGAGCCACTTAAACATGAAATCTTTCAATGAATATTGTTCAATCATCGATAAATGATTTTTAAAAATTAATTTGTCAATTGTTATCTCTTTCAACTTAACCACTCCTCAATAGTATCTAAAGTTTATATGGATAAACTCATAACATCAAGGGCATTCCAATGACAAACCATTACATTTTGATTACTTGCTGACTAAATAAACCCTTTCCTTCTAAAAAATGGAGTTATGTTACCTTGAAAATAAATTGGAGAATGATTTTTTTTAAAAATACGACTAGGATTAACATGTAGAGGGATTATTTTCTGAGATTTGCACGTTTTGGTATTGATGATTATCCGTGAAACAAGGATGTTCATTTCAGTCGAAAACAGCCTCCATTTGATTATGAAATGAAGGCTGTTTTTCTTATATGAAAAATGAATAAACTACTTTCAGTTAAAGCCATTAAATTATAATTCTTGTTTTCCTTTAACACCATTTATCGAATAGCTGATTTTAATGTTGGCATTTAATGAGTGATATACTGAACAGTACGTATTTTTTGATAATTGAATTGCACGGACCACTTTATCTTCAGGCAGATCACCCTCTAATAAATAGTGAATATGAAAATCGGTAAACCGTTTAGGATGATTTTCCGATCGTGCCCCTTCTATTTCTATTTGAAAGGCCTTTGTTTCAAATCGCATTTTTTTTAATATCATTACAATATCAATACCTGTGCACCCAGCAAGAGAATGTAAAAGTAACTCCGTGGGTCTGGCTCCGCTATTTTTTCCTCCTGCTTCTTCGGCAGCATCCATCTTAATTTCATGTCCCGACGGAGTTGTGCCAGAAAATGCCAGTTCCCCTGTCCATGTAATCATTGTCTTCATATATTTCAATTCCTCCCTTTCTTGTTGTTTTGTTCTGTTCTAAAAATAGTCCGTATTTCCATTTAACGTAAATGCATTTCATTTAAGTATTAAAAAATATTTCCCCAATGGGGTCAGTGCGTAAATATACAGTGCACTGGGCTTCTGGATTTCTTAAACTCTAACTTTTGATGACTTTCCATACCTTATATTCTTCCCACAATACCTAATTAGTTAGTCATACTGTAAAATTTGAACATTGGCCTTAAGGCACTCGCTTTCCATGGGTGGTCTTGCGCCCAGTGCGCCTCAGGACGCGCCCTTCCCGCGGGAGTTTCGAACACTGGTTCCAATCGACCTTTGTATTAAATTTTAGATTGAAACACTCAAAAAAAAACATTCCAGGTGATTTCAGAAATCCGCTACCTTTCCGCTGACTGCCTGCCAAGCCTTCTCGACGCGAGCGTCTGTGGGGTCTCGGCTAGCCAGTTTTTCGGCAGGAGTGTCGCAAATTTCTTCAATCTATTCAGGGGTTCATCCATATATTTATGTGTAAAAAACAAGATGGATAACTAAGTTTACCTATAGAACATGGTTGTGAGAGCTTTTCGAACCGCCATTTTTGGATATAATGGTTTTAAAATTTCGATAGAAACATTTTAAGCTTGCAAAATGAAAGACATCATTTCTTCATTTACCAAGCAGTTTTATAGTTTCCTTCTCCACTCAAAGGAGTTTTATAACTATTATTTTCCCCATCTTGCCATGTGATATTGCCATTTTCATCTTTTAGGACGAACTTGAATTCATAAAATCGATTTTCGGCTAATAGAAATGTTCCACTCCAGCTGCCTTCTGTGCTTTGAGTGAGTTTATATTCGTAATCCTCAGGATTCCATCTGCCTATTTCTCCTCTATCCCCAATTAAGTAAACTCCATGTGTGGCAGGTACATTTTCAACTGTGAATGTAACTGGAATGGACATGCCTTTCAATTTATCAGCCATCATCCTGAACTCATTTGTTGGATTTCCTTCATCGTCGAATAAATAGGACATCCTTAGCAAGGTAAATCCCTCAAAATCATGGTTAAAAACCATTTCTGCTATATTGTCAAAGCCCGCTTCATTGTTGATCAGCGGGAGTGCATTTTCCCCGTTTAATGAAATTCCTTTTTCATTAGCCAAAGAAGCAATATGGGTCACCAACGTCTTAGGAGCGCTATATGAAGGCGCAGTATGTGCATCTTGATTTCCCATTTCCAAACAGGTGAACGTGAGGGCCATCTTCGATTTTTTAAATTGATTCAATAATTGGGAGTAGTTATAATACCCTGCACTATACTCTGCTGAATGCGGCAGTACTGGATCATTCATTTTCCAATGGACGCCTGAGATTTTAGCTCCAATTGGAACGCCAAAGACTTCATCAAAATGTTTATGGGCAAATTTAGAGATTTTTGCAAGATGCTTTTCGAGTGCACCTTGATACCACTGCATAAAGTCGTATCCAAATTGAGTGTCGATTGCTCCGCCCCTGGTGAAAAATTCATCCCCATTTCCTGGCGGCTGAACCTCTTTCCAGTTTTTATACGTTTTGCCCCAGGCAGCATTTAATTTTTTTATTGTTGAATATTTTTCTCTCATGTTAAGCCTGAAATCACGTTTCGCTCCTTCTGTATAAGCTTGGAGCTTTCCCCTTTCAGGATATTCCCAGCCATCAGCATTTTGATAGGAGGGGTATCTTAGTTCCCCAGCTGGCCCTGCACTTAAATATATTTTAGCTATTAAATCCTTCTTATCAGCAAAGTTCACTGCAAAGGATTTATACAATTCGTTGTACTGATCGGCTGTACCTTCCCACCATGGAGCAAGTACCTCCTTATTCCAGAAACCACTTTCACTCTTGAATGCCATGTTTTCTAGAGTGTCTTTATTCCAGAGCCAACTCGGGATGGGATAGTTGCAATCATCCCCCACATTACCGCCGCATTGATGTGTAGACAAAATGGGCACCCATTTTAAACCAGAAGCTTTTACGGTTTCAGCGTATTTTTTATAATAAGTCCAATCAAACTGATTATCTTTTTTACTCTCGACTAATCCCCACCAAATATCTGTCGTTATTGCATATACTCCATTTTCCTTCAACTGGGTTAACTGTGCTTCAAATGCCTCCCAATCTGTTATTTCACCCAATGGGGCCATTACATAAAGCTTGTAATCTGGTTTTTCTTCTGCTATTCCAGGTGTATTTGATAAAGGAACAAAATACAGCATAAAGGTAAAAACGCCAACAGATAATTTGTTCATAAAAACGCCAACCTTCCCCTATAACTTTATTCATTTGTTCATCGAAATCGCTTACATTCATTCGTTTTAATAAAGGAATTCCTATACTAGAAAGTATATTGCCTTTGGAAATATTTATCAATTATTCTGCCAGGGAAATTTAGTTCAAAACACAGCAAAGAAAAAATGGATAGTCTTAGAGACTATCCAGCAGACTGTAGACAAACTCAATGAAAATCGAGTCTGTCTTTAGTTTTTTTATGGTTTGTGCAATGAATGTTGCCTCCAGCACTCGCTTTCTGCGGGCGGTCCGGGAGCCTCCTCGGCGCCTTTGCGCGGGGTCTCCCCTGGACGTGCTTTTCCCGCAGGAGTCTCGAACACCCGATCCAATCAACTTGTTTTAACTTTTAGATAGAACCCTTTTGTCTACAAGATGGATAGTATAAGAGACTATCCAGAGCAGCTGGTTATAAAACGATATAAACATTATCATCTTCTATTTCAACATTGAATGTCCTAACGCAACCATTATCAGGTTTTTGGACTTCTCCATTCTTGACACTGATTTTCCAGTCATGCATCGGGCAAAAGACGTGATCACCACTTACAATGCCTTCCACTAGAACCCCACCTTTATGTGGGCAACGATTTTCAATTGCCCGGAATTCACCATTTGCCAAATGAAAAAGAGCAATTTCATGAGAGCCTATGGTTACTGTTTTCCCCAGGTTTTTTGGCATCTCATTTACTGTTGAAACCTTTATCTTTTGAAGAGTTTTCCCCATTTAGGCTGCCCCCATATTCATTTATTTGATATAGCTGGAATTTTCACTTTTTGGAATAAACCGGTTTGGATTGCATTGCTCTCAATGATTTCTTTCCACGGTTCTTGCAATACGGATAAGGCCTCATCCAAGCGTTGATTAAGCTCCATCCTTTTTTGCTTATCACCAATAATCGCCTTAATGGTATCGAACCCTACACGCTCAACCCAGACAGATGTTCTTTCTAAATAATTGGCAGTCTCTCGATAATGTTGGATGTATGCACCCGTAATTTCAATTACCTCATCACTTGTTTTCACTTTGCATAATAATTCAGCAGCTCTTAAATGGGTTCCGCCGTTGCCGCCAATATAAATTTCCCATGCACCGTCCACTCCGACAACACCAAGATCTTTGATACCGGATTCAGCACAATTACGAGGACATGCCGACACAGCCATCTTAACCTTATGCGGTGTGCCTACACGTTCAAATTTCTTCTCCAGGGCAACGCCCAGCCCAATTGAATCTTGGGTGCCAAAGCGGCAAAAGTTTTCACCGACGCATGTTTTCACAGTTCGAAGGGTTTTTCCATAAGCATATCCAGAAGGCATATCCAAGTCAGCCCATACTTTTGGAAGGTCTTCTTTTTCAACGCCGAACAAATCTATTCTTTGCCCGCCTGTAACCTTAAGTAACTTAACATTATACTTATCGGCAACATTTGCTATTTTCCGTAATTGATCAGGATTAGTGACACCTCCATACATTCTTGGCACAACGGAAAATGTACCATCCTTTTGAATATTTGCATGTAGCCTTTCATTGACATAGCGGGATTCTTTTTCATCTTCATATTCAACAGGATGGATCATGCCTAAGTAATAGTTCAGTGCCGGTTTACACTTCGAGCAACCATCACTTGTATTCCAGCCGAGAACATTCATGACTTCCCGAGTATGGGTCAGATTTTTTTCGCGTATTTCAGCAACAACCTCATCTCTGGATAATGTGGTGCACGTGCATATGGATTCCTTCTGGTTTGACTTACTGAATTCAGCGCCTAATGTCAGCTCGAGAATATCACCGACTAACGGCTTACACCCTCCGCATGATCTCGAAGCACTTGTGCAGCCTTTTACTTCCTCAATACTTGTTAACCCATTAGATTCGATAGCCGTCATAATATCGCCCTTGGTTACTCCATTACAACCACAGATGATTTCCTCATTTGACATCGCAGTGACAAGACTAACACTAGTTTCACTCGTTCCAGCGTTTAAATATTCGGAAACCTCGGCATTTTTATTGATCATGCTCAATAGGTTATTGCTTTCCTTTGTATCCCCGAATAATACCGCACCAGAAATTTTTCCATTTCGAATCATTACTTTTTTGTAAGTGCCATTCCATTCATTAAATTCCTTGATTGATTTAGCTTGTTCATCCTCGAAAATTTCTCCAGCCGAAAATACATCAACACCAGATATTTTTAACTTAGTAGACAGCACTGAACCCTCGTAAGCTTTGTCTTCGAGGCCGCAAATCCTTTTGGCCAATACTTTGCCCTGTTCATATAGGGGAGCGACCAAACCATATACCATTTCACGGTGTTCCGCACATTCACCGACTGCAAAAATATTCGGGATTCTTGTCTCCATATAATCGTTCACGATAATTCCTCGATTGACAGGGATGCCGCAATCTTGGGCCATAGCAACATTTGGCTTAATCCCAACGGCCATGACCACTAAATCAGCGCTGATTTCCTCGCCATCACTAAAGCGCAATCCTTTGACATCAATTTCACCTAAAACCTCCTGAGTCTGTTTCCCAAGATAAAAATTCATCCCCTGGCTTTCAAGTTCCCTTTGCAGCATTTTTCCTGCTGCTGGATCTAACTGTCTATCCATCAAATATTCCGAAAGGTGAATAACATCTACCTGCATACCTAGATTCAAAAGACCCCTGGCTGCTTCAAGACCCAGTAATCCTCCACCAATGACAGCAGCCTTTTTGTTATTTTTTGAATATTCGATCATTTTTTCACAGTCTTCAATATTTCGAAAGGCTGTCACTCCTTTTTTATCAGCTCCGTTTATCGGTAAAATGAATGGAATTGATCCGGTAGCTAAAATTAATCGATCATATGCGACTTCACGATTTGCATCTGAATATATGATTTGCTTAGTGGTGTCGATGTTCGTGACAGTTTCACCTGAAAAAAGTGTAATATTGTTTTCTTTGTACCAGTTCCAATCATTTATTGTTATATCATCTATCGTCGTAGCCCCTTGCAATACATTCGATAGTTGGATTCGATCATAATTCGGATGCGGCTCACTTCCGAAGACAGTCACCTCAAACCTTTCCGGTTGAATTTTCAAAATTTCTTCTATACATCTTACTCCAGCCATACCATTCCCAATGAGTGCCAATTTCTGCTTAGCCATGTTTTGTCCTCCAATAAGATTTTTTTGAAAGGATGATATGATTGATTATAGGTGACGTCACTTTTTATCGCCACAAGTGTGTAATAAAATCTTACATAGTTTTTAAAAATTAATAATTAATGTTAGTTTTTATTACAAATATTCAGAAAATTAGGATATAATATCCTTATTGATCTAGCATAAATCCAAAATGAGGTGATTTTCATCGTCCAGCAAAATGAAACTTATTTAGACAGAAAAGTAATTTCCATAGGGGTGGTCAGAGAATTAACCGGACTATCCGATAGACAAATCCGTTACTATGAAGAAAGAAAACTCGTTTTCCCCGAAAGATCTAAGGGGGGTAACCGTAAATACTCTTTTTCCGACGTTAAGGCATTAGTGGAAATTGCCGATAAAATAGAGGATGGAGTGCAAACCAATGAAATTAGGCAGGAAAAATTAAAAGAGAACAGAAAAATTGAACAGGAAAAAATGCGAAAAAAAATGCTGCAGGGCCAATTAAATGCACACTTTGGCCTACGCAATTGATTTTCGCTAAGCAACCGTAATTATAAGCCGATTCACTACATACCGTAACTATGCATATTTCAAACTTCGATTAGCCAGGTAACAAATTCACTTTACATCTATAAAAACTGGACATGATGACTTTCATGTCCAGTTTTCATTTTCATTACAGTAAAAGTTTTTGGGGTAATCATTCCTCTTCTAAGCGAACTCCTTATCTTTTGTCTTCTCTGAAAACCATGATAGCTTCTCGGATAATTTCACCACTTCTCCTATTACAATCATTGCGGGATTGGCAACCTGCTCTCTTGTAATAATCCCCACTATTGAGTCGATTGTTCCTGTAAAAGTTCGTTGAAAACCTGTCGTTCCTTGTTCAATGACAGCGATGGCGGTTTCAGGCTTCTTTCCGCAGGATTGTAATTGTTTACAGATATATGGCAGGTTTTTAATACCCATATAAATTGCAATGGTGTCAACACCATGTGCCAAATGATGCCAATTGATGTTATCAGGTTTGCCGGTCACGCAGTGTCCCGTGACAATTGCGAAGGAACTCCCCCATTCCCTGTGAGTCACGGGAATTCCAGCATAAGCTGGCGCAGCGATTCCAGACGTGATTCCAGGAACTATTTCAAATTGAATTCCGTGCTTCACTAGTACTTCTGCTTCCTCACCGCCTCGTCCAAAGATGAAAGGATCTCCCCCTTTTAGACGAACAATCGTTTTTCCCTCCATTGATTTACTAATTAACAATTGGTGAATGTCCTCTTGAGGGACATAATGTTTACCAGGCGCTTTACCGCAATAAATATATTCAGCTTCAGGTTTACCGTATAAAAGCAATTCACGATTTACCAATCGATCATACAAGATGACATCCGCTTCCGCGATGCATTTGATTGCCTTGACAGTAATTAAGTCCGGATCACCAGGTCCGGCACCAACAATATAGACCTTACCTTTTTGCATCCTTTTTCCCCTTTTGTTGTTTAGTCATGAAAGCCCTGTGTAATTAGGCTCTGCTGTTCAATTATGATAAAACCAAAAATACATTATGATGAACGGGAAGAAAACCTCCCTTAATGAGACGTTAACTCAACTATTGGATGAACTTTTACAGCACTGACTTTAAAGCCAGGCATTTTGCATGTCGGGTCTAAATCCTGTGAAACGAGGCGATTGACATTTTGTGAGTCTGCCCAATGAAAAGGAACGAAAATTGTATCATGGCGAATGGTTGCTGACCATTTGCTTCTTACAACAATACTTCCCCGCCTTGATTCGATTTTCACCAATGTATTGTCTGGAATATGATATTTCTTTGCTGTTTCCGGATGGATTTCCATATATGATTCGAAATTTCTTGCGGCTAATGATGAGCTTTTTCTCGTTTGTACTCCTGTTAAATAATGTGACATGATTCTCCCTGTTGTTAAATAAAGGGGGAAATCCGTACATGGCTGTTCTTTTGGAACAAGAGGCACATTATTAACCACAACCATGGCCGCCTTTCCATCCGGATGGGCAAAGGACTTTTCGAATAACCTTTTTGTCCCTTTATGGTCAATGGTTGGGCATGGCCACAATATGCCTCCTTCTTTTCTTAATCGATCATATGTTATACCATAATAATCAGCGGTCCCCCCGCGGCTTGCCACTCTCAATTCTTCGAAAATCTCTTTCGCAGATTGAAAGGGGAAATACTCCTCTTTTCCAAGAGCTTTTGCTATATCACAAATGATTTGCCAATCATGCTTCACTTCCCCAGGGGAGGAAAAACTGGCTTCCCGCAAGGTCACCCGTCCTTCTAAATTTGTCATCGTTCCTTCATCCTCTAAATAAGACGAAGTAGGTAAAATTAAATCTGCCAATCTAGCAGTTTCAGAAACGAACATGTCTACTGCGACAAGAAACTTTAATTTTTTCAAAGCCTTTTTGACAAAGTTAGCATTGGGATTTGAAACAATTGGATTGGAACACATTAAAAACATGCCTGTAATTTCACCTTCATTTATCTTCTCTATCAATTCGTATGCCGATACGCCTTTACGCGGCAAATCGGCTTCATCAATTCCCCATATTCTTGCAATATGTAATCTATGTTCCTCATTTTCAATCATACGATACCCCGGCAGCTGGTCAGCCTTTTGGCCATGTTCTCTTGCTCCCTGCCCATTTCCCTGTCCAGTGATAGCTCCATAACCGGAATTCACTTTTCCAATTTTCCCTGTAGCAATAAGAATATTAAGAAAATTACGAACGGCGGCCGAACCATCTGTTTGCTGTTCAACTCCCCTTGCTGTAAAAATCATTCCTGATTCTTCTTTACCGAACATTGCAGCCGCTTTTTGAATTTGGTCGATAGGCACCCCTGTCATTTCTGCAATTTCCTCCAACTTTAAAGATGTAACATACTCTTTAACTTCGTTGTAGCCATTTGCACGGTCCCGGATAAATGCTTCATCAGTAAAACCTTCTTCAATGATCACTTTCAATAATCCGTTTGCCAAGGCGGCATCCATCCCTGGTTTTACTTTTAGATGTAAGTCGGCCATTTTCGTTGTTGCTGTTTCTCTTGGATCTACAGCAATGATATATGCCCCATTTTGTTTCGCTTTTTCGAAGTATGGCATGATTGTCGGCTGGCATTCCGCAATATTCGTGCCCGCCAAGATAATGCACTTTGTGAACGGAACCTCTGATAAGCTGTTGGTTAGGCCCCTGTCCATTCCAAACGTTTGGCTTGCTGCCGAAGCAGCTGCGGACATGCACAATCGGCCATTATAATCTATATACTTTGTTTTTAAAGCTACTCTTGCAAATTTTCCAAGCAAATATGCTTCTTCATTTGAAATGGATGCACTTCCATATACAGATAAGGCATTTACACCATCTTCCGCTTGAATTCTTGTGAAATTCTCCTTAATGTGATTTAATGCCTCCTCCCAAGATATTCGAATAAATTCACCATTTTTTTTAAGTAATGGGTATTTGATTCGGTCGTTATGCAATGCATGTTGGTGTGCATTCATTCCTTTAATGCATAAGCGCCCCTCTGAGGTTGGATTATCTTTTCCAATCGTCATATACTTTTTTCTTGTCACTATTGTTTGTTCCAACAGCTGCATCTTACATTGCATACTGCAAAATGGACATTGTGTTTCATATCGTTTTTCTGATTGGACCTCTTGTTGCTTCGCGCGGAAATATTTTAATAATAATTCAGTCAAGGCTGCTCACCCTCTACTCTTTGATTTCTTCTGATACAAACATTATCCGTTTATCTAAAGGTAATTCCACTTAGTTCATTCACTCATCTACGCCATTTCCAATCGTTGAGATAGTTGCTGGCTAAGTTCATTATCAAACAAAACTTCTCTAACATGAATTAAGCCCACTCGTTCAATCCATTGCCAAGTCCGTTCTAAGTAATTGGCTGTTTCACGATAATATTGAATAAAGCCGATGATGATTTCAATTGCTTCATCATTTGTCCCGGCTACACATAACAGTTCACCGGCACGAATATTACGTCCGCTGCTTCCGCCCACATATATTTCCCAGCCCCTGTCAACGCCCATGACACCTATATCTTTCGTTGTTGATCCTGCACCGTTATGCATACAAGCAGATATGCCCATCTTAATACGATAAGGTGTTGATACATGCTCCAATCTTTTTTCCAAATCTACAGCAAGTAAAAGGGATTGCTGTTTTTCACAAGAGCAAACATTCTCACCGATACATGTTTTGACGTTTTGAACGGTGTTACCATATTTCGAACTTAACGGCATGTCTAAATCAGCCCACACACCTGGAAGGTCTTCTTTTTTCACACCCATTAAATGAATCCTTTGTTCACTTGTTACCGCCACATGAGATATATCATATTTATCTGCAACATTTGCAATTTTTCGCAAGTCTTTCGCATTCGTCATCCCGCCGTACATTTGCGGGATAATAGAGTATCGATTATCACTTTGAACTGTTGCATTCTTTTTTTCATTTATGAATAGGGTTTGCTGCCTGATCTCGTATTCTGGGTGAATCATCCCTAAATAATAGCTAAGGGCCGGCCGGCAAGTTGAACAGCCTCCGTCATTTCCCCACTGAAGAACATCCATCGCTTCTTCGACAGTTTTTAAGTCTTGGAGCTGCATTTTATACACGACTTCATCTTCCGTTAATGTCGTACATGAGCAAAACGCAGTTTGTTTCTCATCCTGAGTAGAGAGATTACTTTGAATATAGGTCAAAAGCTCGGTAACTGCCGGCTTACATCCACCGCAAGAACCGGTAGCCTTTGTGCATTCTTTAACTTGTTCCACTGTTGTTAATCCCTTTTTTTGAACAGCTTCAATGATTGCACCTTTTGAAACAGCATTACAATTGCACATGATTTCATGGTTTGACATCGAAGCGATTATTCCCTCACCCGTACTTGGTGATTGGAACAGTGCACGCTTTTCCTCTGATGATACTACTTGGCGCTTTAAAATCATATCGAGTAATCGCGAGCTGATGTTTGTATCTCCATACAGCACAGCACCTATTATTTTTTCCCCTTGAAAAACCACCTTTTTATAAACACCATCTAATTCATCAATAGTTGTGATTGATTTCGTTGTTACATCACCAATGAAATCTCCAACAGAGAATAACTCAACTCCTGATATTTTCAACTGGGTGGACAGGACCGAGCCTTGGTATCCGTTGCATTTCATCTCACAAATATGCTTTGCCAGCACTTCACCCTGTTCATATAGAGGTTTCACCAGTCCATAAACAATGCCTTGATGTTCAGCACATTCACCAACCGCATAAATATTTGGGCTGCTGGTTTCTAAATAATCGTTTACAATAATGGCACGATTTGTATCAATTCCGCTTTCTTTGGCCAACTGAATATTCGGTCTGACTCCCACAGCCATAACGACCAAATCTGCTTCCAGCTCCGTTCCGTCTTTAAAACGGACGCGCTCTACACGTTCGTTGCCGATTAACTCCTGTGTTTCCTTTTTCAAAAGAAAGTTCATTCCCTGGTTTTCCAACTCTTTTTGCAGCAAAAGTGATGCCTTTGAATCAAGCTGCCTTTCCATTAAATGGTCAGCAATATGAACGACATGCACTTCCATACCAAGGTTTAACAGCCCTCTCGCTGCTTCTAAACCTAATAAACCACCTCCAATAACGACAGCTTTTTTATATTTGCGTGAAGTTTCAATCATCTTTTGGCAATCTTCAATCGTCCGAAATGCAATGACGCCTTCTTTATCAACACCGGTAACAGGAAGAATAAACGGGACAGAACCTGTGGCAATTATCAGCTTATCGTAGTAAACTTCCCGTTCTTTGTCCGTTTTTAACTTCCGAGTCTCTTTATCAATTTTTACAACCGTTTCCCCTGTGAACAATTGGATATTGTTCTTCGTATACCAGTTTCGATCATTTATCGTAATATCTTCAAAAGAAGTGTTGCCTTGGAGCACAGTCGACAATAAGATTCGGTTATAGTTGACGTGTGGTTCACTGCCGAAAACAGTAATCTCAAAAGCAGCCGGATCATTCCTGATAATTGATTCAACACAGCGTAATCCCGCCATTCCGTTCCCTATAAGGACCAGTTTTTGTTTAAACATTTTATCCCCCCAAATAAGTACTGAAACAAGCCGATATAATTAGTAAACAAAATTCTAAATCTTAACTGAATTCTTTCCGAGTACCCACGTTTTTTTCCATGAAAGCTGAGCTAGACCCAGGATAAGCAACGCCACGATTCCAACTGCGGAAAATACTAAAAATCCTGTAGCATATGTGCCAGTAATCTGTTTTAACGTTCCTAGTATGTTTGGAACCAAGAATCCGCCAACACCTCCGGCAGCTCCTACAATTCCTGTGATAAAACCAATTTCTTTAGAAAACCGCTGTGGAACTAACTGAAAGACAGCCCCGTTGCCCATACCGAGAAATAGCATTCCGATGAACAACAGAATCGTAACGACAGTAAGGGAATAAAGAAAACTAATCCCAAACATACATAATGTGAGTCCAATAAATAAAAACATAAGCAGCTTAACTCCACCTATTTTATCGGCAATATATCCTCCGACGGGACGAAAGAAGCTTCCGGCGATGACACATAATGTAACAAATTCCCCAGCCCTAATTCGTGTTAGCCCATACTCATCAACAAAAAAGATGCTTAAAAAGCTTGTAAACCCGACAAAGCCCCCAAAAGTCACACTGTAAAGAATACAGAAATACCACGTATCCCTTATTTTAAATACATTGAAATATTCCTTGAGCGGTTTTGCAGGCGGTTGAGATGGTGCGTCTTTTGCGATTAAAATATAAATGACAAACACGATGGTTAAAGGAATCAAAGCCAATCCCATAACATTATGCCAGCCAAGAGACTCTGCAATACGCGGTCCAAACAATGTCGCAAAAAGAGTTCCGCTGTTACCGGCTCCCGCAATGCCCATCGCTAGACCCTGCAAATGCGGGGGGTACCAACGGCTGGCCATTGGAAGTGCTGCAGCAAAACTTGCACCTGCCACTCCGAGCAAAATCCCAATTATATAAAGCTCGGCTAAACTTTCTCCGAATAACCAACCCCAAAAAAGCGGAATCATCGTAACAAGCATCCCGCCGATCGCTGTTTTCCGCGGGCCGATGCGATCAGTCAAAAAACCTAGGACGATTCGAAAAAACGAGCCTCCCAAAATCGGAATAGCCACAATCAAGCCTTTTTCAGCTGGGGAAAGCCCGAAATCCCTTGTAATATAGACACCAAGTGCACCTAATAATACCCAAATCATAAAACTGATATCAAAATAAAGGAATGAAGCTAATAATGACGGAGCATGACCGCTTTTTTTCAATTCAGATATTTTCACTTTTCATCTCTCCAATACTTTATTAATTGAATATTCGTTTATTTTACTCTTATAAAAGCAAGATTTCTTTGTTTATGTCAGAAAACATTACACACTTTTTTTGTAAGTTATAAAATGTGAATACTTTGAAGTCGTTATTGGTTAAAATTTAATAATTTCATTTCGTTTTTCCTATATAAATCGAATGATAATGTGGTTTACTTAGGTGAGGTGTAGTCCCAAGCTTGTTTAACTTTTCAGTTATGGCAGGAGATATACCAAAGATACCTCCAATAACTTTTCAATTATCTCCATACAAAAAAAGAGAAGCCTAATGCTTAAGCTTCTCTTCCAGACTGTAGATCAACACGACTATTTAATTGAGTTTGTTTACAGTTTTAATATTTGTCCGTTAATTTCCACTCCAGGCACACACTTTTCCCGCAGGGGTCTCGAACACACGCTCCAATCAACTTTGTTATAACTATTATGATAGAACTCCTTTTGCCTACAGTCTTTTTTTGTTTAAAATAGAAGAAATAAAACTAGGGGTGATATCTATTCAGCGAGATTAGCTTTAAATGATGATTGAATCTTCATTAGAAGGCGGGTTCTTCACACAGCACGAAATTAGGAACTTTTTCATATGATGTGTTATGAGCGGCATGAGATTTAATAATCTGATTATATCCGGGGAAAGGTTGGGTGCAATAATATGAAGCAATATCCATTTCATAACATCCCATTTCAAAATCTTCAGAAAAAAGACATGTCATTTGAAGAGGTATTCGTTCATATTGTTGAGTTCATGAAATTGAACCCTTCCGGTAACTATCGATTAATGGTCGGTACAGATTCGCAAGTACATAAAAAACATACTGTTTTCATTACGGGCATCGTGATACGGCAGGTCGGAAAAGGTGTATGGGGTTGTATAAGAAAAGTGATGATTCCTAGAAGGATGCTGCATTTACATGAACGTATTTCCCAAGAATTGTCGTTAACGGAGGAGATCGTGTCACTGTTTACAGAAGAAAGAAAAAACCAATTAATCGATATTGTCCTGCCTGCTGTATACCAAGGGGCAACGTTCACGATGGAGGGGCATATTGATATCGGGATTGGAAAGCGGAACAAAACCAGTGAGTTTGTAAAAGAAATGGTAGCCAGGATGGAATCCATGGGCGTGGAACCGAAAATCAAACCCAATGCTTTCGTCGCTTCAAGTTATGCCAACCGATATACAAAACAAGAGTAAATGTCTTTAGAAAATGTAATATTCCAAATCAACCTACACTGAATTTGTAAAGGGCTGTGAAAATAAATCAAGACAATTCTTATTGTACGGTATTTGAAAACAGCAAAAAACCGGCCTCAGACCGAGACCGGCTTCAACATTTAAAGATATAAGCCGCCATTGCCGTATTCAGTAAGAAAGTTTTAAACCACCACTCCTCAAAGTGGGTGTTTGCAGAAATAATCCTGTTGTCCAAGTCAGTGACGAGGCATAACATTCCTGTTTCAATATAAAACTCCCTATTACAGCTTAAAGGTTAAAACTTTATTATCATTACGAACAGTGCAGCTTGTATTGTTATAATACTTGAATTCCTCATATGTTACAATGTTAATTATCACCATATTAATAACCTATGGCTGACTAAGGGAATGGACGTCGTATTAGCCCTTTATAATAGCATTCGTTACAATCAAACTATTGATCAAAATAACCGATAAAATCCCCTTCGTCTTTATTTTGCAGATATAATACCGTTTCTTTGTCAGAAATAGTAGGCAGTCCAAAATTTTGTTCATACCTCTCAATTCCTTTACCTGTAATTATAATCCAATCCCCTTCCTTTCCAGCTTGTATCGCCTCCTGTATAGCAAGTGTTCTATCAGGAATAACCTTCCCATTTCCAGCAGAGTAATCGCTTTTCAGTTTATTTAGTGTCGATTCCATCCCCTCCATTCCCTCCGAATTCAGATCATCCATCGTCAAAATGGAAACATCACTATGTTCCGATGATACTTTAACCATTTCAGCCCTTTTGGTTGTATCTCGTCCACCTCGGAAACCAAAGATATGATAAATTTTTTTGGCTCCGCATTCTTTGGCAGTTTGAAGCATGTGATGTATGGCATCTGCAGTATGTGCATAATCGATGACGATTGTCGGTCCATATTCTTTCTTATACATTTCAAACCTTCCAGGCACACCGGAAAATTGTTTCAATGATGTGAGAATTTCTTTTTTTGAAATTGGAAACATCTTCGCTACGGAATAGGCGGCAGTTGCGTTATATAAATTATGAAGTCCAGGTAAAGGTAACTCAATTTTCACAAAGTCATGATTCTCATTCAATAAAATAAAGGGATTTGTTGCAGTATTATAATTGGTGATTGTTAAATCGAAGCGATTGGATTTTCCAAAGACAAAGGCACTGACGTTCTTTTCCCGTAAGTATTCTTGTAGTCTTTCTCCCCAGAAATCATCCCCATTGATGATCGCAAGACCATTAGGTTTCAATTTTTCAAATAGAAGTAATTTTGCCAGGAAATAATCCTCCATCGTACCGTGGAAGTCGAGATGGTCATGATACAAATTCGTGAAGACACAGAAATCAAATTCAATTCCTTCTAAACGGTATTGAGCTAATCCATGTGAAGACACTTCCATTATGACAACCATGTCCCTACTTGCAGCCAGTAAGGAATTCAACTCCATGCTACCTGGAGTCGTATTATGGGAATCGACTTTGTTTCCATTGATAATATGCTGTATCGTACCAATGACGGAACAGGTTACCCCATTTTCTTTCAATATTTGCTGAAGCATATAACTCGTTGTGGTTTTTCCATTGGTACCTGTAATTCCTATCATTATTTTTTGCTTGCTTGGATCTCCATAAAACCTTTTGGCGATTAGCCCTAACGCTTTACGGCTGTTCTCCACTCGTAAATAAGGAATTTCCAAACCCTTAATATCGCGATCACCAATCACAGCTGATGCCCCTAAACGAATTGCATCTTTAATGTAATTATGGCCATCTGACTTATATCCGGTTACGGCAACAAAAAGGTATCCCTTTTTTATTTCTTTAGAGTTATCGGTTACACCTGCGATGGATATATGTTCAACGTCCTTCGGCAAATCCCAGTTGATCGCATCTTTCAATATGTCTTTAAGGATCATTAACTTTTCTCCTTTTTCATTTAAGCTATTCACCTAACTTTTTTTGAAAATGAAATGCATAAGTTCCAACATGCCATTTTTAGTATTTACCAGTACTCTAAAAATAATTGTTAAACCAGAATTTGTTAGTTGAACAGTAAAAAGAAAAGCAGCCGATAAGGCTGCTTTTCTTGGCTATTGCTGTATAGAGGTGTGGGCACACCGCAGGATACTTACGATTGGATTTCCAGTGGTTTGGATTCGGCCTTTTGATTGTACAATGGCAAAATGAAAAACATTCCAATAATAAAAAAGAAAGCGGCGGTTTCAAATATGGCGACGAGTGAAAATTGCTCTTTCAGCACGCCTGCCGCACTCATGGTCAAAACCATCGATCCAGTGAATAATGGGCTTAAAATTCCATTGACCCTTCCGATGAACTCGCCTTCGGTCCTCTGCAATATCAATGTATTGATACCGATTTGGATACAAGGCAGCATTAGTCCATTAAAGAACTCGGCAGTAAGTGTAATCCAAAGATTTGTCGAAAGTCCCATTACCGCTAATCCAATGGCATTCACAAGCATTCCGAATGCTAATAATCTCTGAGGTGCCACTTTTTTGGCAAAAATCATCACCCCAGCTCCGCCTAAAATCATACCAAACCCATTCACCATAAATAACCATTGCAAATTTTCCTTAGGAAGTTCCAGTTGTTCGGTAACGAGAAATATAGAAAGTGGCTGAATGAAGCCCAGTCCAAGCCCGGCTGCCAGAAAACATAATCCAAGCAAACTTAGTTCTTTTTTTCGCAACACATAGCTCACTCCGCTTTTCATTTCCTGCCATAACGTTGTTTTTGCTGTCTCTTCATTCAGTTTACGATCTTTTGGAAGAAAGGCGAGTGCTCCAGCTGAAAGTAAAAACGCCAGGCCAGTAATCGCAATCGAGATGTTTATCCCGAATGATTGGAAGGCAAATGTACCGAGAATCGGACCTAAAACCATAAATACTGCGAAGACGGTCTGATAAACGGACATCCCTGTCTGAATTTGACTTTCAGGCAAATGCATCTTAAATAGCTTCATGCCTGATGGCTGAGAAAATTGAGAAAGTATCGCCGAAATCAAAGTTGCGAAGAATACCATTTTCCAACTGCCAAAGATGAGCGAGATTAGCACAGCAAATACAGATATTGCACTTAATATATCACACCAAACCATCGTTTTTTTCGGACTCCAGCGGTCCGCAAACGTCCCTCCAATGAATGAAAAAATAAAGATGGGAGCAAATTCCGCTACTGATATCATGGAAATGGCAAAAGCATCCCCGTTTGTCTTTTCCATGACGAATAACAAAACTGCAAAGTTCCGTACCCATATCCCTATTTGTAAAAACAGGCCAGAAAAGATAATGGCCCGGAATACACGATTTTTAAAAATGTTAGGTTCCTTATTACTTAATGTTACAGATGTGTTTTTTTCCATATAAAAACCTCCTGTGAGATTTCTGGACAGGAGGCAGTACAATACAAAATTAACAAACTAAAAGATCCCTAATGGACGGAACACAATGATCTTTGTTTGTATTTTAGTACAGACTAATCCTATCCAGAAAAAAAGTTCGTATTTAGCACGCATTTTTTCTCTTAAAGAATAGGATTAAATGATCATTGTTTAAAGGTCACCCTTCCATTTTATGCTAATTCGATAATAATCTATTTAATCTGATAAATCAAGGTGAAATTTATAAACAAAAACATTTTTCAGAAAAGTTTGTGCAATTCCCCGCATAAAAAAAGGCTCCCTTTAAAAGAAAGCCACAGATTGGAGACAACTCGAAAAAAGCAAGATTGCCTTTAGATTTTTTAGTTAAAAACGTTCCAGTTTATTGATCGGGAGTTCGAGACTACTGTGGGGAAAGCGGTGCAAAGGAGACCTCACAGGCGCAAAGGGCGGACCGCCCGCGGAAAGCGAATGCTATACGGTCCAATCAACGTTCGAATACTTTCTTTATAAGAAGGCGTTTAATATCCTTAAGTTCCCGGGTACTGTCACTAATTTCGGTCCTTTCTTACACTCACCATCATTAGTTCATGATAATTCCCGGAATACCTCAGGCAATTGTGTTTCTTCTTTTAGTTCTCCAATATATGTTCTTGTTTAGGATTTCCCTGTACAAGTAAATGGGAAGATGGCATTAGAATTTTATGCTCATGAAGAGCAGTCATCATTTCAAACCTCACACTCCTTGATGTTTCAAAGTAATCATCAGGTTTCACAAGTCCCACAATGCATAGTTCATATCCAACATATTTAAGATTCGGATTTAAATCCGTAATGCCGATGTATCTAAAATCCTCTTCAGGTGTACCATCCTCTAGCCTTAGAAGGGTTTCACCATACTTCTCATTACAGATAAGGCATATATCCTCCAACAGCCGTTTTACCTTTTCTGGACTTTCTTGGTAGCTTACAGTGATACGCTCAATGATTCGCATTCTCCCTTTATTAAAATTTTGAATTGTCCTGATTTCACTGTGAGGGATTGTCAGCAATTTTCCTGACCATTCCCTGATCTGCATGAACCGGATACCTATTTCTTCAATTGTCCCTGAACTTGTCCCATTGAATGTAACGAAATTTCCCACCCGGAATTCATTATCTGAAAGCCTTACAAATCCCAATAAGATATCCTTAAGCATTTGCTGAGCCGCAAATCCGATAACGACCCCTACAATTCCAGCTCCAGCCATGATTCCTTTTATGTCTATAAACTGTCCAATCAGATAAATGAGGAAAAGTCCTGCTATGCCGTATCTAAGAGCAGACCGGGTAACTCCCTGTATCGTTCTTTCAACTTCTTCCACAAAAAAATTAGATCTTTTAAAGAACCATTCAACCATTTTATTCAAAATATAATAAACGGCCAATAAAAGTAAAGCCAATATAAAAAGCCTCAATAACAAAAATTCTTGCAAATAATCCATAGCCCGCTCTGTAAATTTCAAGACATTCATGTTCCCAACTCCAATTTCACTTTTATTCAGAATCAATTAAAATCCAGTCATCATCCTTGCCTATTATCCCTTTATCAAGGATAAGTCTTGTTTTAAGACGGTAGGAAACCCCTCGTTTATAAGGCTCCTTCAATATAGGAAGACAAAAGTTAAAAGGAATTTCATTGCTTTCCCCTGAATTTATCTCCCTTGAAGACAAAATGGTGCTCGTTTTAAGGATCTCTTCCAATCCTGTAGAATGAGTATCCATGATCAAATCACATTCGATCCTCCTTATTCTTTGCGCAAGGGTACCACCCTTAATCAAGAAATACCCATTTATGCATTCACCAGATTTATACGTATTTTTCGGAAGGATTAAATCTATTTGTGCAGAACCTATCCCTAAAAGTAACAAAGATTTTCTCAGTATCAACTAATACACTCCATTTATATTTATTTGTTTTTCTACTAAACCCTCATGTTTATACATTTCCGTAAGGGCAGCCTGATCTGGACTACAAAAAAACCTTTACCATTTTGGTAAAGGTTTACTAAAAGAAAATAGACCTTTACCAATAGGTAAGGTCTGGCTAACAACAATATGCTGCCAACAACACCGAGAGCAAAGAGCCCCGTAATGACGACGTTGTTGTAAAAGCTACTCCCCTTTGGAGAATGTATTCAAGTATATAATTTATAATACGGTAGGACTAGAAAGTTTGTCAAACCTTTATATTTTATTTTTTTTAGGCGCTTCCCGGGAAATTCGAATTCTTTGTACATATCTTGATATTAATGAAAATATAATGAATCAACTTGTCCCGTTATTGAAAAAGAATGAACTTCTGGGTTTTAAATAGGCAAGTTCGTGGAATATGAAGTATGTAACAGCAGTGACCTTCTATTTAAAACGCCGCTTTCAAAAAGAATAAAATGAACAAACTATGTATATTTAATGGAAAACTAAAATTATATTTAAAAATTAACAAGATTTCTCTTTTACTTGCGCCAATCATGTTGTAATATAAATGTAACAATTGTAATATTTATTAAACTTTCGTTACATAAGTATCCTATTAGGGATTGGGGAGATTAATTATGAAAAAATTTTTAGGTATGCTATTATCCATTATTTTATTTTTCACTCTAAGTGGTCAGGTTACCGCAAAAACGACATCACAGAATTTGTCTGATGCAAATGCATTAAAGATAGCCGATAATGCCAGCAAACATTTTTGGAATGCTTTACATGGATATAAAACCCGTTCATGTTCACAAAAAACTTTCAATTATAAAGGGACAGAGTATTCATACCTTTGCCAAGAGTTTAATACAAAAGATAAATTGACTACCTACTTAGCAGAGACATTTACTAATAATGCAGTTGAAAAGGGTCTGACCAAATATAATTACATTACCCATAAAGGGAAATTAGCCCGCCCAATCGGAGACGGCTTCAGCATGTTGGAGTGGAGAAAAGCAAAAATTAAATTGGTTTATCAAAAACTGAACGTTAGGTCCTACAACTTAACTGTACCTACAGTCGACGGTGAGTCAGTAAAAAGAACGGTTACCTTTTATAAATCCGGATCCACTTGGAAAGTCAATCAGTTCGATGCAGTTCAATAAAAAGTTGGTTTAAATGTAACGCCTCATATGCCGTATAGTTGGTTAAAAACTATATTCCATATGAGGTGTTTTTCTGTTTTCCCTCTTATCTTGAGAAATCTTTTCACATCATGGAACTTTAAAAACAAAAAAACACAGCTAGGTTGCTGTGCCTTAACGGATTTTTGCCTTTCGGAAGCCTTGATAGGAATCATAGCAGGCAAAAAAGATTGTGATGAGTATGAGACCCCAGTAAATCGAGGTTTTCCAATCATCGATTGAAAATAGTGTTTTTTGGTATGCAATGAATTCGGGGTTCAATAAATTAGGATTACTAATGATGATGATGAAAATCAGAGTGGACAACAGCTGGTATATAGCATGAAATAAAGCTAATTTCAGGGTCCATTGTCTTAAAAATAATTTATAAATCGCCAAGAGAACCCCAATGATAACGATGCAAGATACCGGCAGCCAATAGGTATTCAATACCTCTTGATTAAAAGAAGGTGTTACGAAAATGAGACTGTCATTTCTTTTTTCATAGACGCCTAACAGGTTTGCTGCATTGAAATAAAGGGCCGCGAATACAGAAAGACCTAACAAACTTGCAAATATCTCGATCATGGAAATCGCTTTTTGCTTTGAAATGTTCGGAATATGTTTTAGGTTTTCCGGTGTCCATGGTTTCAAGTCTTTGGTTAAAGGGGACTGATCTTTTGAAGTATCCATGCGTTCTAAAATGACAAATGAGAGCGTCAGCCAGAAAAACACTTGGATACCTGTACTGATGATACCTGCTATCGCTTTCCCGATTATGGTGAAAACCGCATCCATAACCGTATTATCACCCATTTCTCGAAACGGATTATCCCCTACTAATCCAATCAGTGAAATGACTGCAGCAATTGGTAAAATCATTTTCAACAGACTGATATAAAAATCATAATAACGCGGTCCAATCAGATGCATCGGCCGATCGCGATAACCACTTGCCAGTGTAACCGGATCTCCTAATTTTAATAGAACCGCTTTCACGTCTTGCTCCGTGTGATCCTCCGGAAGCATATCTGCGATTGTAGATTGAAGCTCAAGCCCAATATCCTCCCGGTTTTTTTCAGGCAGCCTGCGGGTCACTTCCTGAATATAAAGTTCAATCAGCTCCATCTTCTCCCTCTCCTTTTAATAATATATAAAGCTCTTGAGAAGTTTTTTCCCATTCTTCCTTTAACTGAGTGAAGATTTCTCCCCCATAATCACTTAAAGAATAGTACTTGCGCGGTCTACTTTCAGAAGTATCCCAGCTGCTGGTCACCAATTCTTGTTTTTCCAGGCGTCGAAGTAAAGGATATAAAGTACTTTGATCAATGGTAATTCCCGACTTCTCTAAACGCTGGACAAGCGAGTACCCATACTGAGGGGTTTTGAGCTGACTCAGAACAGCTAACGTCAAAGTGCCTCTGCGCAGCTCAGTGGTTAATGAATTCAGTAAAGTGCTCATCCAATCACCTCTTCCCTATACTATGTGACGTACACCATACCTTATACTATGCATCATACACTATTTTAGTTCTTACAACACCATAAAAATTAAAATATATTTAATTTAAAGCATAAAAAAGAGAAGCGTTTCACGCCTCTCCTTTTTGCAAATATTAATATTACACAAGAATGACCCACAATATCATCGTCGTGATAATCGTGACCACTCCTTGTATTAAGGTTGCCATTGTTTGAGCTTTATAGGCATCCGTCACTTTCATCCCGCTAAATTGGGTGACCACCCAGAAGAAGCTATCATTTACATGGCTTACTGTCATCGCACCTGCTCCAACAGCCATGACTACCAATGCAAGAGGAACAGCCCCTTCAATACCCAACGTTGGAAGCATGGGTGCAATCAAAGATGAAGTGATGACCAGTGATGCTGTCGAAGAACCCTGGGCCGTTTTCAGCCCAGCAGCAATTAGGAACGGGACCAACAGGAACAAGGAACCACTAAAGATGCTGCCCATATCCCAACTTTGGATGATGTCTGCAATCCCCGTATTTTTAATGACGGTACCAAATGCTCCGCCCGCCCCGGTAATCAATAAAATTGGCGCAGCATCCAATAAGGCGGCTCCTATCCAGTTTGTTAATGTTTCTTCATCATACTTAGGCAGCAATGTCAAAGCGGAAATTACTCCGACGAGCAATGCGATGACCGGCTGGCCCAAGAATACGAAAAATGCGGCAATCCCCCCTTCCGTCCCAAATAGCGTTAATACAGAACTGGCTCCAATCAGGACAATCGGTAAAACGATCGGTAAAAATGATTGTAAGGCAGAAGGCATCTTGCCGAATGAACGGACAATTTCATCATAATCGTAATCCAGGTCACTTCGGTCATCTTCAACTTCTATCTTGGTCGCTACTTTCATTGACCATATATAACCAGCAAGTGCAGCTGGAATGGCGGTAATAAGACCTATCAAAATGACGGTCCCCAAGTATCCGTCCGCTCCGATATTCCCGGCTGCCGCAATTGGCCCCGGAGTTGGGGGTACAAGTGTATGTGTCGCATACAAACCAGTTGCAAGCGCAACTGACATGGAAGCAACCGCCACTTTTGCGCGTCTTGCCAATGCTTTTCTTAAGCTCGATAAAATAACGAAACCTGAATCGCAAAAAACGGGTATGGATACGATAAAGCCAATCATACTCATGGCAAGCTGCGGTCTTTTAGGACCGACAATCCTCAATACGACTTCGGCCATTCGCAATGCGGCCCCGGCCTTTTCCAAAATGGTTCCGATTATTGTACCGAAAACGATTACAAGTCCAATGCTCGTCATCAATCCGCCAAAACCGCCGTTGATATTCTCAACGATCTGATCCAGAGGCATTCCGGAAGCAAAACCAACAAATAAAGTACCCAATAGAAGCGATAAGAACGGATGCAGCTTGAATTTAGTTGTAGCAAAAACAATTAAGAACACGCCGATGGCCAAAACAATAAATAACATAAAAAATTACCCCCTATTTTTGATCGCTGCCAAAAAAGCCCGCATTACTTGTTCGGCTGAAAATTCCAACAATTCAACTCCTCTTTCCATAGCTTCCTTTAATGGCATGGGAGCGTTCACCAAACTATGAACACTCGTTATTCCGTGGTCATATAAAACTTCAATACCTGTTCCGATCGATCCAGCCAAAACAAATACCGGAATACCATGCTTTTTGGCTTCTTGCGCTACTCCCATGGGTGTTTTGCCTGAAGCAGTCTGGTAATCGATTTGGCCCTCACCGGTAAAGACACAATCGGCACCGAACAATTTTTCACCCAGTTTCGTATACTCCATGACAATATCTATGCCCCTTTTTGTTTCTGCACGGAAAAAGGCTTGAAATGCACCTCCAATTCCTCCTGCAGCACCAGCACCTGCTTTATCATGCAAGTGTATGCCTGTTTTGATTTCCACCAAATCAGCCCATGATGATAAAGCTTTATCAAGCATTTCAACCATGTCAGGAGTCGCCCCTTTTTGAGGTCCGAATACCCTTGATGCCCCATCTGGACCGACTAACGGATTTTGGACATCCGAGGCAATCAAAAATTCGGAATCCGCTATTCTGGAATCAAAATCCTCTGTATTAATGTCTGATATCCGTGATAATTCGGCACCTCCGTATCCCAGAGTTTTACCTTCTTCATCAAACACCTTCATTCCCAAAGCCTGGAGCATACCGACACCGCCATCGTTGGTAGCGCTTCCACCAATCGCTAAAATGAACTTTCGACAGCCATCATTCAATGCTTTTTGAATAAGCTCCCCTGTCCCGTATGAAGTAGTGATCAATGGGTTCAACTCAGCTGGATCGACAAGGCAAAGACCAGATGCATTAGCCATTTCAATCACACAAGTTTTTTTATCGCCCAGGATTGCATATGCTGCCTGAACATCTTCAAGTAAAGGTCCTTTAACGGTCACTTCAACTTTTCGTCCATTTGTAGCTGCAACAAGACTATCCATCGTGCCTTCCCCGCCATCCGCCGCAGGAACCAATTCTGTCTCCGCATCCGGCAGTGCCTTCCTGACTCCTCGCTCAATAGCTTTTGAAGCTTCTGTTGCTGATAAACTTCCTTTATAGGAATCTGGTGCAATAACAATTTTCATGCTCAGTTCCCCTTTGAATATATTTTTATATCAATTTAATTATAATCTTCAGAAATATTTTAATCATCGTTCATTCTAAACGAAAATTAGTATGACATATTGGATTTTTTTGGCTATACTATATATAAAAAATGATCTTTCTGGAAAGTTTTCTGTTATTTTCCCATTTTCCTAAAGTATAAGATAGCTAAAGGTTTAAACTATCGACAATCCCCCTTTACATGAAAAATCATAGCTTGTTTGCATGAAATATGATCACCATTCTGTTAGCAAATAAAAAAACTCTAGAAGGATGACTTGAATGCTGACCCAAGAAATTGCAATGGAAATTGTCAAACAAACCACCAATAGACTTAACAGAAATATTAATATTATGGATGATAAAGGAATCATCATCGCTTCCGGAAATCATGAACGCATCGACCAATTGCATTTAGGAGCAATGGAAGTACTGAAAACGGGAAAGCCGTTAATCATTCCCGAAACTGATCGTCATCAATGGGTAGGTGTCCTTCCTGGAATTAATTTGCCTATTAATTTTCAAAATGTAATTATAGGAGTCATCGGAATCACCGGAGATCCGACTGAACTTTTGGAATTCGGCGAATTGGTGAAAATGATAACGGAAATGATGCTTCATCAAGCTTTTATGGCGGAACAACTCGAATGGAAACAACACTTGAAAGAATTGGTATTTGAAGACTTATTAAAGGAAGATATCAATCAGCATTCGATTGATCAGAGACTTGAACTGATTGGAATGAAATTAGAACCTCGCTATCAAGTGGGGGTAATGGAAATGAAATTAAATCCGTTAAATAAGAATGAGCTGATTCAAATGACTGAAACTGTTTTTGGTTCCCATCAAGCCCTTGTTGGGTTCCTGAATGTGAATCGGGTTTTCATTCTCACTACGGCGCTTAGCGGAAATAACATTGACAAATGCCTGGATTCAGCCATCAAAAAATTTAAAGCAAAAGGTTTCGTTATACGAATCGGTTTGGGCTCTATTGTGGATAAGGAATCATACATCGTCCACTCTTTCCGCGAAGCTGAAGCGGCACTTTTACTAGGTGAAGCCGATCAAGCTTTAACTAGATATACTGAAGTGGAAACAAAAGCACTGTTGGAAAGGATAGATGAGCGGACCAAACAGCAATTTCAGGAAAGAATTTTAGGCAGCTTATCCGAAAAGTTGATTGAGACTCTGCAACAATTTTTTCTTAGTAACTTAAATATTGGGGAATGTGCAAAAAGAATGTATATCCATCGTAATTCCCTTATATACCGATTAAAAAAAATCAAGGACATTACCGGATATAATCCACAGGTGCTGCATGATGCCATAACTTTACAGTTAGCCATTTGGGTAAGCCAATCGAAAAGGAGAAGTTGAAAGAAATTGTGAGAACAATATTGCCTATTTAAATTATTTTCGTTCCATCCCTATAAAAACCTTGCGTTGGAATTCTGTATAATTGATCGAATTACCGAGTAGATTAAAAATACATGATTTTTTTTGCATATCAGGAGGGATTGAATGAGTGGCATCGCAAATCTTTTAATTATCCTTGGATTTACCGTAGTTTTCATCATTATCATCGTTTTGGTCTTACTATTACTTTATATGATTTTCTTTGATCGCATGCAGAAGCATCATGCAATTTTAAGGAATTACCCCGTGCTTGGGAGAATGCGATACTTTCTGGAAAAAATCGGACCTGAGATGCGGCAATATTGGTTTAACAGTGATAACGAAGGAAAACCATTTTCCCGCGATGACTATGAACATATGGTAAAAAGTTCAAAATATTTACGGGATGTCATAGGTTTTGGCTCAAAACGGGATTTTGATGAAGAAGGCTTCTTTGTTAAAAATAGCATGTTTCCAAAATTGGCCGAAGAAGAAAAATATGATCGTGAAACTAAAGTGACGACGAAAAGATACATTCTATTGAAAGACCCGCTTTTCTCACAACGAGAAGAAAAATGGGAAGATGAAATATCCTCTGCATTCTTATTGGATGATGAGGACGCCGTGATCATCGGCCCAAACACTAAGAATCCCTTTCGACTAAAAGGTCTTATCGGCATGTCCGCCATGAGTTATGGCTCTTTGGGTAAGAACGCAATCACTGCACTTTCTGAGGGGTTGGCTGCAGCAAAAGGCACCTGGATGAATACAGGTGAAGGCGGACTGTCTCCTTATCATCTAATCGGCGGTGTCGATATAATCATGCAAATCGGTCCAGCCATGTTTGGAGTTCGTGATAGTAACGGCGAAATGGATTGGGATGAGTTAAAAAGAAAAAGTGAAATACCCCAAATCAAAGCATTTGAAATCAAATTGGCTCAAGGTGCCAAAACTCGCGGAGGGCATATCGATGCTGAAAAAGTGAATCCGGAAATCGCTGAAATCCGTAAGGTCATTCCGTATAAAGCAATTGATAGTCCGAATCGGTTTCATCAATACCATGACGTAAAATCCATGTGCGATTTTATCGAAAAAATCAGGGAACATACAGGAATCCCGGTCGGCATCAAAATGGTCATCGGCGGCACTGACAGTGTTGAAGAGCTTGCTAGCTACATGAAAGAAACCGGGAAAGGTCCGGATTTCATTTCATTGGATGGCGGTGAAGGCGGCACGGGTGCATCTTATCAGGAATTGATCGATAGCGTAGGCTTGCCGATAAAATCCGCTTTGCCGATTTTAGTATCGACATTGGAAAAATACGGTGTACGCAATCGCGTTAAAATCATCGCCTCCGGTAAATTGTTCACGCCTGATAGAATTGCGATAGCCCTAGCCATGGGAGCAGACCTTGTAAACATAGCTCGAGGTTTCATGATTGCGATAGGATGTATACAGACGATGAAATGCCATTCCAATGCTTGTCCTGTCGGAGTAGCCACCACTGATCCGGAATTGCAAAAAGCGCTTGTCATCGATGAAAAGAAATACCGCGTTGTTAACTTTCTTGTAACCCTTAGAAAAGGACTATTTCGAATCTCAGCCGCTGCTGGTTTAGATTCGCCTATCCATTTTCAACCTAAGCACATTAGCTATAAGGACGATAAAGGAATTGTCACATCCCTTGAAGATATTATGAATGAAGTTAAGGGACAAATAGGTGTCAGGCAATGAAAAATCCACCGCTCATGTTGATGGGCGGTGGATTTTTCTTGAAAACAATTGAATGAAGCCATTATAGGCTGCAAAAATGTATCAGGCATGTAATGGGAATATCTCCACTTTTCCCTTCCCCATTAGCTCCCCATGGCGATAATAAACATTAGCTGCAGCAATTTAAGCAGTTTTAGATGACATGAGCTAAAATCAGTTTCGATACGTTGTCATCTAAAATATCAAATGGATTGATAATACCATTTGCCATCACGTTTAAACTTTCTGCATTGGTCATTTAAAAGAAGGTATTCTAGGTGTGCCAATGTTTCACCAACTGCAAACCTGGTCTCGTGAATGGACAGATTTCTAAATAAGATCTGGCAAGCACTATTTACTGAAATCGGCTCTTTCATGTTTTCATGAATAATATGCAAACGGTCCTGATGGTGTTCCAACAATTCAAAAATTCTTTTATTGGCATTTTGAAACGGTTTCCCATGTGAAGGGATGACATATTCAACGTCCAGCTTTTGTATTTTTTTCAAAGAATTAAAAAACTCTTCCAATGGGTTGCTGAAACCTTTAAACCAATAAGAAATATTTGGAGATATCCTGGGCAATATATGATCTGTCGAAAAAAGGACACTTTTTTCCTTATTGTATAAGGATATCAAGCCATCAGAATGTCCCGGCGTGAAAATCACTTCATACTCATATTTGCCAAAGTGCAGTTTCATTCCTTCTTCAAGATGATGATTTACGGTAGGATAGGGTTTTACTTGTGGCATGAATCCGCTTTCGTCACTGGATAAGGCCACGGATAAATCGTCTTCCATACCACATGCTTTATAATTTTCTTTAAGCAGATTCAGCGAATCCGCTTCCCAATACGTAGTTCCCGCTTGTTCATCCACTTGTGTCATCCAAACATCCGCACCGGTCAATTGTTGTAATGTCCCTGCATACCCGAAATGATCAGGGTGATAATGGGTGATTATAATATCGGTAATATCGTGTTTTTCGATAATCGGGTTCCATAAATCCCTTGTCGTTTTGTTATTTAATCCCGAATCAATGATTGTCCACCCTTTTTCACCTTCCGCTAGGAAACAATGGACATGATCCAACCTAAAAGGCAATGGAATGGTAACTTGAGTTACTTTCAGTTCATTCAGCAAGTATAACTTCCCCTTCCGATGTAACTTCATTTACATAAAACAAAAAATCGAAATTGCTAAAAACAAAACATTTAAGTTTATTAAATAAATGTATATCATTAATCAATTCGACGAATTTTTTCGATTTCCTGTTATCAATATCCAGAGCCAGCGATTAAAATCCAGAAGCAAAGCCTAGGGGCATTGGTTAAATCAAGAAATAAAAAAAACCGCCATTAAAATTTATGGCGGCACCTCGTTTTACATATTTTCCTCGATTGTTTGAACAAGGATAAAAAGAAAATGATAGATTAAATTAAAAGCTTCCTCTAATGTCATGTCTTCTCGGAATCCTTTTATGTTATCCAGGGCTAAATTCACATCCCATAGCCCGTCGCCCTGGTTAAACATTAAACTGAACGAACCTATTTCAGCTTGAAGTTCCTTAGTTAAATACGTTTTTAAAACTTCTCCCATTTTTTTCTGGAATTTCAATCCGAACATCGCGTTATACGTACCAAAAACATCATCGACTTCTAAAGAAAGTGCCTCAACACCGATTAATTCGAACCATTGTGATTCAAAGTAAAGGAACTCATCTTTGTTATTTTTCAAATACTCGATCGGTTGTGATAAAAATGCAGAGTTCTCTTCAGAGATTAACTCTTCGCTTTCTTTATTACTTCGCTCCATATAAGCATCTGTAAAACGGGATGCATTTTCTTTTTCCACTAAAATGATATCATCGGCGATTAATTTATGCTTTTCGACATAATCCTTTTCTTCTTTAAATAACTCAACCTTGTTTTCGATTACGGATTTTGATATGTATGATTCCATTTGTTTTTTTAGCATGATATGTCCTCCTAGTATCTTTTCAAGCTTTCGCAATATCAATCATAGCATATTCACTATAGATAAAATAACTTTGTGAAAGAAATTACAATATCAGTTGTGGCAATCATTTCGTGTCTTCGATATAGTAGTGGTAAGCGTTTATACATATGAGAGAAATGAGATGTTGAATCATGCAAAAAATCATTGTAGTTGGTGCAGGAATTTTGGGAGCTTCCACTGCCTATCAGTTGGCTAAAAATGGGGTTGAAGTGATCATTATTGACCGACAAGATATCGGTCAGGCAACATCTGCAGCTGCAGGAATCGTTTGCCCTTGGATTTCGCAAAGACGCAACCAAGCTTGGTATCTCCTTGCCAAAAATGGTGCTGCTTTTTATCCGGGTTTAATTGAAGAACTTGAACGGGACGGGGAAACCGAGACTGGGTATGCCCAGGTCGGAGCTATAAGTTTACATACCGATGAAGATAAACTGAATGCCATGAAGAACCGGGCTGCAAAACGGAAAGAAGATGCACCGGAGATAGGGACGATCACAATACTTTCTGCAGAGGAAACACGTGCCTTATTTCCGCCTCTTTCCAGTGAATATGCAGCCGTTCACGTGAGTGGTGCCGCCCGGGTGGATGGACGCGCACTACGTGATTCCTTATTGCGGGCATCACAAAAAAACGGTGCAAAACTTATGTATGGTGAGGCCATACTTACATATAACGGTGCACAAGTGACAGGTGTAACACTTGGAGATGAATTCATATCTGCCGATAAAGTGATTGTTTGTGCTGGCGCTTGGGCACCGCAATTACTGAAGCCACTCGGCGTGAATTTTCAAGTCACCTTCCAAAAGGCTCAAATCATTCATCTGGAAACGCCAAATGACAATACTAATGACTGGCCTGTAGTCATGCCTCCCAGTGATCAATATCTTTTGGCTTTCGATAATAATAAAATCGTTGCTGGGGCGACTCACGAAAATACGGAAGTTTTCGATACTCGAATGACCGCAGGAGGACTCCAGGAGGTTTTCGATAAAGCCTTGCAAACCGCTCCCGGTTTGACAGATAGTACGTTTGTTGAAGCAAGGGTCGGATTTCGTCCATTCACGCCGGGATTCCTTCCGGTCATTGGTCCCTTGCCTGACTGGGAAGGAATAATCGTAGCCAATGGTCTTGGAGCATCCGGTTTAACAATGGGCCCATATATAGGCTCACTATTGGCAAATCTCGCACTTGATAGAAAAATCGAAATCGATATAGAAAATTATGATGTCAGAGGTGCTCTATAAATTTAGCTTCCCATTACCTAACTTGCTGTATGAACTTCGACTGATCTGAAAATCACTAGATCAGTTTTTTTCAAATGGGTCCTTTTCATAAGAAAAATCAAGGACCTTTAATGAGTCCTTGATTCAGACTGTAGACAAACTCGAGGAAAATCGAGTTTGTCTATTTTTTATGGCTTGTACAATTTGGACGTTAATTTACACTCCAGGCACTCACTTTCCGCGGGCGTTGGGGAGCCTCCTTGGCTTTCGCCTGCGGGGTCTCCCCTAGACGCGCTTTTCCCGCAGGAGTCTCGTACCTTCCGTTCCAATCAACTTTGCTTTAACTCTTAGATAGAACACTTTTTGCCTAGGGTCATTTTTGTTTTAAAATAGAAGTATTAAAACTAGAGGTGATGAAGATGCTTTCTAAACATGATTCTATTCAGCGAGATCAACTTGAAATGATTACTTTAGATCGACTGGTGCCGGCGAACCATTTGGTTCGTAAAATGGAGGCTTCCATTGACTTCACTTTCATTTATGACTTGGTGAAAGATATGTATTCAAAGTTAGGACGCCCAAGTATTAATCCAGTATTTTAGTTGAATTGACATTTATTCAATGTACATTCGGTATTCGTTCCCTGGGTAAACGATTAATATGGCTTACCGCTGGTTCTTAGGCTATGGTTTTCATGATAAAGTACCTCCTACTCCACGTTCGGAAAAAATCATGCTGTTCTTTGAAATGAAAAAATAAGAATCTTCAATTTCAATTTATTTCATTTATTTATTAATATCTGATTCACTTACTTCTTCATAAATAACTTTTAACTCTTCAATAGTAAGTGATTTTAAAAATTCCTCTAGTTCATCCATGTTAATGCCTCCTATAATAAAGAACATTTGTTCTTATTATAATCTCCAAAATATCACTAGTAAATAGTTAATTTTACTAGTGAGCATACAGCCCCCATTTAACCAACGGTCATTCCCTTTGAAAAATAGTGCTGTAACATCATTTTCATTTGCTCTTTATTTGCTGCAAATTGCTTATGACGATGACCATTTCCTCCAGATGGATGAGGAAATCCTAGAAGCATGTTGTTAGCATCCAAATAATTCTGACCTGCTAAATAATTTAAGACCTTGGAAACATTAACGCCTAAAGGAATAATAAGCGGGCTTTCAATCGTACCTATTTCGGCAGCAAAGCCCTCCATTATATTTTTTTTAAGCAACTCGGTCTTTAATATGTTCGGAGTTGTCCCACTGTAGTTTTTACCGTTATAAACTGGATAGGTTAAAACAGAGGTAGTATGAACGAGGTGATTTGCTTCGTTAAAAAGATCCAGTGCGGACGATATGTTTAAGTATGTGTGTAATCCAAGCTCATCTAACATTTGAATCAAATTTTTTCTCATCGTTCCTTCAAAACTGGAATTCTTTTTTACTTCGTTCAGGATCTCTTCATCACTATGTATGTGCCCTTTTGCATTAATTACTGTAGAATAAGATTTTTTCATTTGATGTAATCCAGGAGTGATTCCGACAATCACCACTTTGGCCCGTTCATTTACATATTCAAAAGGTGCGTAATAGATTTCGAGCTTCTTCTTTTCATCTCTTTCAAGCAAAAATTGCTCGCTCAGTATCATTTCATCTGTATAGGCAGCAGGTAAAGCATTAATTAAGTTTTTAAATTGCGTAAAATTAGAAAAATTAGCGATCCCCATAAAGTACTATCCCCTCTTTCTATATATTTTGGCCATATCAGTATATCAGAAATTCAGTTTCGCACCGAACATTGGAGCATTATGAATCTTTTTGAATCCGTATATTCCTTAACGGAAATTGAAAATACTAGTCGTTTATAAAGTGTTGTTTGATCTCTCCATCATGATAAAAACGTAATGTAGTATGCCTGATACCGTACTTAAAAAGTTTTACTCAGACGAGATAAAGTTAAAAGAATGAACCTTTTCAAAAAAAAAGATAAATTGCTTCCAACCCTTGGGTTGAAAAGAATTTATCTTAAAAATGGTATTTGGGGATGAAAAAATTTGGGTTTACAAAATGAAACTATTGATTGAATCTTCCGCGCTGGCGAAGCAATTCACGATTCAGGTTCGGATCTTTTTCAAATGCAGCCCGGCCGTGAAGCCAAAATATATTGTTGACGACAACTAAATCTCCAACTGGCAGTTCCAGTTCAAGTACACTTTCATCGTTTTCTAATGAATTGGATAAATCGCGTAAGTATTTGGCTTGTTTAATCGAATCAGGATAAACAAATTGATCGATAAAACATATACCAGGTTTGTTATTATGATTGAAGAATGTCAATCTTTCAATTTCCTGATCAATGTTCTTGCTTTTCGGTGCCTTATACGTGAATTTCTGGCTTGATAATGGATGATTTACATACATATCAAGCTCTTTCCAATCGTCTAGGTGCAATAAGCGTGATTCGCCACCGCGGGCATTTTGTTCGATCATCTTCATCATCAGTAACCAGTCCGTTGGTTCATCAACAAAGGTTCCGTCCGTATGAAGTGTAAATAAACGATAGGCCTGACGCAAATATGAATCACTGCTATCCGTGTCTTGAACACTAAAACGGGCATAATATTTTCCTGACATGGCATCATGATTTGGAGTTCCGAGCAAGTATGAAATGGCCGTTGCAAAAATGACATATTCATCTGTATTCTCCGTGACACCCTCCAAGCCAAGGGTGAAGCCGCCGGATTCTCGATCATGAACGATGTTACGAAGCAATTCACCAAAGTCTTCCCCCACTTGATCCAAAAGATATGAAGCAATGATGAGTCGTGCATATGGCGTATATTCCAGATGTTGAACAGACTGATTATCCTTGGATACCGTTTCTAAAAAAGCAGCAATCGCCTCTTTTGAAATTTCAATATGATATAAACGGCTGGATTGAGGGTGAACTTTCACCTCGTATTTTTCTGTTTTCCTTTCAAACTTCGCTCTCTTTTTTTCTGCAATGTTCATGAATGATTCCTCCTGTTATTTGTAATATAGGTGACAAAGTTAACAGGAAATATAAAAAGCCAGTCGCACATGATCCCCAAATAAAATGGGAATCCAACTGTACAACTGGCTTATATTCACTTCACTGCTCTATGCAAATAGAGTCACAGCGAATATGCAGTTTATGTATGATTTATTTTTCCTGTTTCCAATCATTAAGATCTTTACACGATTCTGAAAAGGTATTTTCCAAAAGGTGTTAATGTCATAATATTGGCTTAATTACATTAAAACGTTTTTCCGTAAAAATGTCAACATCTTTTACAAATTATTCTGATAAATCATTTTACTAACTTGGTAGTTTCGTTTTTTCTGCCGCTTTAATTTGCTGAAAATGGAGATCCAGGTCCTTCAAGGCAGCAATCAATGCATTAGCCGCTTTCCCCCGATAATAAGATGTAATCGATTCTATCGCTTCATCAACACCATCATTTAAACTGATCCCTTTTAATAAACGCCCAATAAATTCCCGTCCATGCTCTGTTGCCAGTGTACAAGAAGCCTCCAGGACAACACCATATTTAGCATCGACTTCCGCGGTGATGGTCAATGTTTCAAAGACACTTTTCGCCGCCATCCCTTGAGGTAAACGTGCGTGACCTGCAATAAAAATTGTTTTACCATTGAACATGAGGCCTCTTCCTCTCTTTAACGAATATTATTTTGTCAATACTGCTTCCAATAAGTGTGATTGTTCCGGAATGCGGGTAACAACCTCTTTTCCAATTTCAATGGAGGCTGTTGCTGCAGGTGACGGTGCATTACAAACATGAATGGTCCGTTTCCCCATTATAATATGAAAATCATCCACCATATTACCATCATCCTGTAACGCCTGTGCCCGGACTCCGGCAGGTGCAGGGATTAAATCATCTTCTTGAATTTCCGGAATCAATTCCTGCAGGCTTTTCGTAAATTGCTTTTTACTAAAAGAACGGACATATTCATCCATCCCTTCCTTCATGAATTTACTGGCCAGTTTCCAAAAACCTTTATAGCTTAAAACTTCAGTTAAATCCTTCGCATTGAAGTCAGTTTTTTTATAACCTTCACGTTTGAAACTTAGTACAGCATTTGGGCCAGCATCTACTTCGCCGCTAATCATCCGTGTGAAATGAACTCCTAGAAATGGAAACTTAGGGTTAGGTACCGGATAAATTAAATGATTGACAAGAAAGCGCTTTTCGGGCTTCAATTTAAAATATTCACCGCGAAACGGGACAATTTTCATATCAGTTTTATACCCCGCGGCTGCTGCGATACGGTCACTGTGCAATCCAGCGCAATTAATGACTATCCTTGCTTTTATTGTCCCGTTGTTCGTAGCGATGATGACTTCATCAGAATCCTCGTCAATCTTCTCCACCTTTGTATTCAGCTTGATTTCACCGCCGTTGCCTCGGATGATATCCGCCATCTTTTCACTTACCTGACGATAATTGACGATGCCAGCTTGCGGGACGCGAATCGCTCCAAGTCCATTAACATGCGGTTCAATTTCCTTTAACTCTTCCACACCGATTCTTTGGATAGCTAGCTCATTTTGTAAACCGCGTGAAAATAAATCATCAAGAAGGGGCAACTCTTCTGGTTTTGTTGCAACAATGACCTTACCGCAAATATCATGATCAATTCCATGCATCCTACAGAATTCCGTCATTGATTTGCTTCCTTGACGGGCAAACCGTGCTTTGAAACTGCCTGGTTTATAATAAATTCCTGAATGGATGACGCCGCTGTTATGCCCCGTTTGATGATCTGCAACAACAGCCTCTTTTTCAATGACTACCACTTTAGCATTAGGAAACCGCTGATAAAGGGCCATTCCCGTCGATAAACCTACAATTCCCCCGCCAACAATTGCGAAATCATACACAATTAACACTCCTTTTATTGATGATTATTAGTATTCAGCAACTCCATATACGTAATTAAATTGTTCTTAGTCCGTAAGATGTGAAATTCTACTGCTGCCCTTAGTTCTGCAGGATCCCCTCTTAGTGCCGCTTCATATATCATCCGGTGTTCCCGTTGCGTTTCTGGGTAATAATCAATCAGCAAATTCGGCGCAATGGGTGAGATACCCAACGTTTCTACCATTTTTTGAACTCTTGGCCACGGGCACCCTTTTCGGAGGGTTTCATGAAAAGCCGCATTCAAAAGGATATAATGTTCATTGGTTTCATCAGATAACTGAATCCCTTCCATTTCAATCAAAATTCCCTTTAATTTTTCTTTATCCTCCTTTGTTAAATAAGGAAGCGACTTTTCTACAGCAAGGCCTTCAAGCAGAGACCTGGTATGATAAATTTCTTCAATATCATCCCGGGTAATCGGTGTGACGATTGCTCCTTTATGAGGAACCATTTCCACCAACCCCTCCATTTGAAGTTGTGTAAGGGCTTCACGAATGGGCATTCTGCTTACTTCCAGGCGATCTGCCCACTCCTCTTGAATGAGTCGCTCCCCCTTTTTCAACGTCCCATTCAAAATCGCCTTCCTAAGACTTTTCGTTACATTTTTTACGATTGTAGATTTATCTCTTTTAGAATTAGCATTATCCAATTCAGCGTCCACCTTTCGATATTGGATACAATTTAAACTATATCAACTATATAAAGCGATTACAATACTAAATTTTTAATATATTGTATCCAATTTAAATAACACTGGATACAATAAATAGGGTAAACAACTAATTCACATCTGAATATAAATTGGTTCCTCCATTTATATTTAACTTCAATTCACAAAATCCAAACCAGGAACTAACGCCAAAACTTTCCAAAAAATCTCATCATTATGATATCATTATTGTGGTATTCAAATTTATTTAAATAAGGGGTTGCTAGTTAATGAGTAAAGAAGTCTACATGATTGGCGAAATAAGGACTAATAATTTCACCGATAAAAATCTTTTCGAGAAAATCGGATCCCTTTGGAGCAAAATAAATGATTATAATATTGAAAATGATATGAAATATGGGATATACCATCAGTACGAAAGTAACTATCGTGGAGATTATACATTAGCTATAGCCACCGAAACCCCCGTATCGAATGAAAATTTTGTCATTCCAGATCAAGAATACGCGGTGTTTGAGTGTTTACAAGATGAACATTCCATAGGTGAAACCTGGAAAAAGATATGGCAGCTGGAGGAAGAGAAAAAAATAAACAGGAAATATAGCCTGGATTTTGAAAAATATTACCCTGATGGAAAAGTGGAAATACATATTGCAGTTTTATAAAAAGAAGCTACTATGTGAAATAAACCCATAATAGCTATACAATTTAGCTAGCCTTAAGGGCATGAATCGGTCCCCCACCGAGACTCATGCCTTTTTATTTCAGCTTTGTACCCTAGGGATTAATCACGTTATATTGTTCAGTTCATTATAGAGTAGTTTTTTCGGGAAGAACTTCCCTTTAAATCAAGTTTTTTGTATCAGGATGCATTAATATCTTATCTGAAGGCTTCAACCGTGATAAAATCAAACAAATATAGTTATCATAATTCATCTATAAAATAGGAAATTGGCAAAAAGTCATTAGAATAAAGGGGAAAATATGAATGTCAGAATTAATCGATTGGAAAAATAGTGCTCGCGGTCATAAGTTCATAGCATCTTTTAGCGGAGGAAAGGATAGTGTCTTAGCCCTTTATAAAGCAATGAAGATTGGAGAAGCTGTAGGACTTATCGTCATGCTGGAGGAAGAAGGAAAACGTTCCAGATCCCATGGAATGCCTCCGGAACTCATACATGCCCAAGCTGAATCAATAGGATTGCCTGTATATACTGCAGCTGCCAGTTGGACTGATTATGAAAAAGTATTTATGCACCTTTTAGAAAATGCTAAAAATCAAGGAGCAGAAGTTTTAGTAACAGGAGACTTGGATATGCCTGCCCATGGCTGTTGGCATGATAAGGTTACGAAGAATGCCGGGTTGAAGCTTGGAATGCCTTTATGGGAAATGAATCATCGTGAAGCTGTCGAAGAGTTCATGAATCTGGGATTTGTAACGATCATCGTAACCGTTAATTTATCATTGGGAATGACAGAGGATGATTTAGGGCGAACGTTAACCCATGAATACGTGAAGGAACTTGAAGCTCGCGGTATTGACCCCTGCGGAGAAGGCGGAGAGTTCCATACGACCGTAATAGACGGGCCCATTTTTAAACAGCCAATTACCGTTCGTAAATGTGAGATAATCAAGGACGGAGAATATGCTTTTTTGCCTTTGGAGCTAGATAAGATGACGAATATGAGTACCTTATAACCGAACTAATTACCTATTTTAGTGGTAACCACTCCATACTGCACCCCAATTATGAGATTTTCTATAACGATTGAGGTGCAGTTCGAGTCCTTTGACAGTAGGAGAATATCGAGTTTTAGTTAACATAATATTATTATGGTGATTTCATTTTGCAGCAACCATTCATTTCTGATAACTTTCTGTTTCATTATTTTTTAAACAGGAAAATAACAGAATTTCAGAAAAGTAAATGTTTTTAATATACTAAATCGAGTGACTCTTTATAAAAATCAGTACGGTGGTATCAAAAAAAAAGACTATGTATTCTAGTCTTTTTTGAGAAGTCATTCGGTTGATTTAAAACTCTGTCCATTACCTGGCCAAAACTCTTATAATTTTCAAAATCCTCAGTGAAGTAGATTTTCCTAGCAAAAGGCGCGTATCTCATTCCGAGTGCCCTTTCACCTATCCACACCAATGATTCTAGTTTTATCTACCCATTCAGATATATCGAAATAATGTTTTCTCCGAAATAACTCCCCATTGAAGGAATGTGATATCCATATAAAAATAATGAGTACTACAGGAGTTGTACTTCGTCCTTTTCAGTTAATAATAGAAATCCATTAATGTTTCGTCCATTAAATCCTGTGTGAGTCCTATGTAAATCATCGTATCTTTTGGATTGGAATGATTAAGGATTTGCTGCAGTAAAGCGATATCCTTGAATTTTTGGTAATGTAAGTAGCCGAAGGTTTTTCGAAGGGTATGTGTACCTACATCCGGAATGTCTGCCATTTCAGCCGCTTTGTTCAGAACCCGATAGGCCTGTACCCTGGTGATTGGACCATTACCCTTTCGACTTGGAAATAAATACTGATCATTTTTCAGGTTCAATTTCCGGACATACTTCCTAACTTCTTTACGAAGTTGAGGATTGACAAGGAACCGCTTAATTTTATCTGTTTTTTGCTCCACAATGACAATATGCGTACCCTCAAGAATGTCTTTCACTCGCAATTGTAAAAGATCCCCTATACGTAACCCGATGTTTATCCCGATTGAAAACATCATATAATCCCTGTAGCTGCAATATTTTAATAGTGACTTTTTCATTTTTTCTATGTGATCCAACCGGCGTATAGGCTGGACATTTTTAATTCTTTGAGAGGCTGATTGCATGAATGGCTCATTCTCCTTTCCCCTTCTTTCATTGTACGTGAACAGGTGAAAAAAAGGCAAGTTTTATAAATTTTAATACCCTTATAAACCTTGATTTAATGCGTTTTTGAATGTATCAATACAGGTCCTTTGTTACATTCAGAATATTCTTATAAAAATAAACCAGAAAGCACCTATAATCTACCAACCGCCATTAACCGGCTATATAGATTCATAGAGCCTTTTTAACTCCTTCTTGATTTATGACTCCAATAAAGTAAAACAACGCTTTAAAAGCTAAATATGGAGCTTGTTTTTTATGACATTTATTATATTTTTGTACATGCACTATTAAAAATAACTATTTTCCCAATTTTTAACATAGTCTGCTTTCTATATAAAAAAATTTCGATTTCACCATGCAATGGAATATTCGGCCTTGATTTCAATATATTCCTGTAAAAACAAATGAACCTTGGAGAGAGGCAGCGATTTCTTCCAAAGGAAAATGAAAGCTGCTCAAACAGACAACAGAACAACTATCGTATCCTCAATTATAAAAAAATTGCCACTGCCCCCCTGCTAACCAGATTGTTAATGAAGAAGTTTTGCAATAACTTTTATGACTTTTTACCCCCTCGCTCTTTCTAAACAATTTTTCATTGATAACGGAATTCGAATACAGGAATAGCGACCAATCTATTGACGATAATAATGTTATGTAAACACTGGATATTTGATAAAGAGAATCTTATTTACTTCCCTTTGTCATATATTCCCCCAATCAATTAATGAATATAAAAACTGGCATTATCAATAATCTCTATGTCTTTGTGACTTTTCAGCTCATCCATCAACTGGAAAAGTGCTCCATCCTTCTGTTTTGCTTCAATCATGCAATCCAGCTGTGGTAAGCTTCCCTTTATTTGTTGCAAAAATTCCATGAACATTCCAGTATCCACAAAATCAGCATGTGCTCGAAATTCTTTATCGGACCTTGGACTTGAAATATGCATTTTAGGGGGTAGCTTGGAATTACTCCAGGTATTCAATATTCGGTCCCAATGATCTTTCCAATCTTCATTTGGTAACTGATGTGCAAGGTAATGGTGATAATCAAAAACCATTGGTATGCCTAATTTTTCACATAAATAAAGTGTTTCCGACAAAGTATAGGTAGTATCATCATTCTCAAGAATGACCATTCTTTGAATCGATTCCGGAATCAAACCCCAATTATGGATAAACTGCTCTAATGCCTGTACATGCTCGCCATAACCGCCGCCAACATGCAAAACACAGCGGTGCTCGGGATCCACTCCCATTTTTTTTAATAAAGTAAAGTGCATCCTTAATGTTTTTAAGGATGTCTTCAGTATATCGATATTTGAGCTATTCAAGATGACAAAATGATCTGGGTGAAAATCTATCCTCATTTTTGGGTGATTCTTTATGAATGTTTTTAATTTAGCCAGTTCTTCTGAAATAGGATCTATGTAATCCCATTCTGGAATTTCTGGATGATTGGCTAAAGGGATAAGTTTTGAAGAAAGCCTGAAGAACTGAATATTATTAGCTTCGTTATGAATCAGTAAACGCCAGCAATTATGAAGATTGGATATTGAAATGCGTTCGAGCTTCCTTATCGCTGCATCTCTGTCCTTAATTTTAGAAAACTGAGCAAAAGTCATCGTTTGGGATGGTGAACAGTTTGGCACATGATTACTCATGGCTACATAACCAAGACGGATTAATGTCAAAGTATAGCTCCTTTCACGTTGAATGTTTAATGGAAGTATTCCCCTATGAGACCAATATTATAAATGTGAAAGCATCCATGACTCCGAGAAATTAAAAAAACGGCCTTTTTCCGAATGAATATCGGGCAAAAGCCGTATTTTCCAAACACTCATTTTCGCTTGAATTTTTCATACTTTTTTTGTACTTACACTTCAGGAGTAGGAGTTGGTTTGGCATATCCGCTTTTATATTTTTCATCGACTTTATTCCGGATCTCTTTGACGCTCATACCGTCATTCAAGTCCAATATGGATTGCGCAGCAATTTCTAAGCAAACTCCGCATCTTGTCCCGTGGTCATCCCAAACCACTTCACCATTTTTTTTATTCTCATGGATAAAACAATCGTAATTATTTTTATGGTTAGCTGACTCTCCGCAACCGCAGTAACAAGGTATTTTTTCTAGTAAATCTTTATTTTGTGCAACAGCTAAATAGATTGTCTTCATATCCTCCGGTTTTTCAGCTAAGAAATCCGGTGCTATTTCCTTACTGCTGGTCTCCTCCTGAAGGTCTCCAGATACCGTATGCTCTGAATGTCCTTCATGACTGCTTTCTTTTTTCACAACATTTCCCTCTTCACTTGAACAGCCTGAAAGTATTAATGAAGAACAGATTCCCAAAGTGACGGTCATTAATTTTAGCTTCATTTATACACTCCTTGGTCATTTTCATACTCCCATTTTATGGCACACAAAGGCTTATTACAAGCATAAGGTTCCTAAATATAAGGATTTAAAATGACACGACTTCGTGCATATTTTAAAGTATTAACCACACACTTTAAGAAAAAAAGAATGAGGTGATATTGTTGTGAGAGCGCCACTACCATCATTGTTAATTTTATTAGGCACATATTTCCTTATTATCCTCCTTGATGACCTACAGGGCTTGAATATATTGCACTCTTTCTATAGCATCAAACAATATTTGATAGTAGGTCGTGGAGAAGATTACTTTCTGCTCTTGTTATTCACCATAATCTTTTTATATTTGATCTTAATCTCAGCCATCAAAAACCGGCAGCCTCCCTCTTCATGAAGCAGCTGGTTTAATTTTTTGTTTTATATATGCGGTTATCAATAATAAAATGGGGATTCCAATGAGTAAGGGTATATAAAAGCCGATGTTTCCGTATAAGGGAATCATCGGCTTTTATATTTTGGTGGGAATTATTCACCATCTCTCAAGTCAAAGTAAGTTCGATTTTACGTCCGTTTCAATAATATTAACGAGCTACTTTATTTCTTACTTTTAGATAAGGCTAGCGGAATGGTTACAAGAGAAACTCCTGCTGCGATCCAAAACAAGCTGGTGTTTCGTTTTTTTTCGCTTCCGCTTTTACTGGGTATACTCGACCCATATGATTTTCTGGAGGTCGGCCGTTCTATGTCCGCTATTTCATTCGCTTTATGCAAATGCTGATTCTCTGGTAATTGGGTTGTTCTTTCCAAATCGCTTGTATCTTCTCCCATTCCTTTAAGAAAGGTCATCAGAAAAGTCATAGCTTGTTTGACTTCTTGGTCATTCAAGGAACGCAGCAATGATAGGTAGCTTGGCTTTTCCGGCATTTTATCAGACTCTGCCACACGGGCAATCCCTGAATTGATCTTGAGGATAAGCGGTTCAAGCTGCTGAACATTAAGTGTTCCTAACGTGCCAAGTATGAGAAGCAGATTTTTTAGCGTATTTGCCGTTTCTGGGGTGTCTGCTGTCTTGACAAGAATGTTCAGCACTTTGTCCCCTTCCTTCAACAAGCTGTTAACCATTGATAAAATCCCTCGATCCCGCATGCCCTTCATGACTTCAAACGTTTCTTTAATCACTTCTTTATTTTCCAAAAGGGTACGCTCGATATCCTCGAGTTCAATTCTTCTTCTTTCTTCATCGCTAATGGAGATTCGATTGATCACTTTTGTCGCTTTAGCCACGGTTCCTCTCCTCCTTTTTGATCTTCAAGAGGTCACCAGGGAATATATAATCTTTGCGAGCCCATTTTTTTTGTACTTGTACACCTATCTGCGGTTGTGGATTACCATTACGATGGTTGATACTCGGTAATGGATTGTCTCCTTTAACCCTGAGCACTTCCATTTTTGCTTGAACTTCCTTATAGGCAGGAGTATCAGTATCTTTATCTGAATGGCTGCTTGTCAATTGGTTGATTGCCCCGTCACCTGAATCGTTCATTGGCAGATAAACTTCTTTACCTTTTACACGATCCGTAATCAGGCATTGCACTTTTGCATTTCCATATGGTGAAGTAAGCCGAACAAGAGTGCCATCCTCAAGCCCTCTATCTTTTGCCAATTCCCTGGATACCTCAAGGAAGACTTTTGGCGTTTTGGAAGTGATGCCTTTTGATTTATAGGTCATGTTTCCTTCATGGAAATGTTCCAATAAACGGCCATTATTCACATGGATATCGAACTCATCCCCAAAGTCAATCGGTTTGGTCCATTCGACTGGAAATAACCTTGCTTTTCCATCAGGGAAAGGAAAAGCTTCCGTGAATAACAGTGGCGTATCTTTACCAACTGGCGTCACTGGCCATTGAAGACTGTTATAACCCTCCAAGCGTTCATACCTTACTCCTGCATATAACGGTGATAGTTTAGCGGCTTCTTCCATAATTTCACTTGGATGCTCATAATTCCAGCCGGCTCCTAACGAATTAGCGACATTCATTATGATTTGCCAATCAGGCTTTGAGTCGCCAAGCGGTTCAAAGACTTGATAAAGACGTTGAATACGGCGTTCCGTATTCGTGAAAGTACCTTCTTTTTCAAAGCTTGGGCTTGCGGGAAGGACGACATCCGCGAATTCAGCCGTTCTTGATAAGAAGATATCTTGTACCACAAAGAAGTCCAGTTTTTCAAATGCTTTATGGACATGATTGATATTCGAATCGACCAGACCCATATCTTCACCCTTTAAGTACATTGCTTTGATGGTACCGGCATGTATCCCTTCGACCATTTCATGATTATTCAGGCCAGGGTTTTCTGGTATTTTTGCACCCCAGGTGTTTTCATATTTCAAGCGGACCTTTTCATCTGTTACTTTTTCATAACCTGGCAGGCGATCCGGCATACTGCCAAAATCGCTGGCTCCTTGAACATTATTATGGCCGCGTAATGGGTAAGTACCTGTTCCAGGTTTTCCGTAGTTGCCTGTTATTAGCATTAGATTGGAAATTGCAGTACTTGTATCGCTTCCTCCTCCATGCTGGGTAACTCCCATGGCCCAAAGCGTTGCAACACTTTCCACATCATGAATGGCCTCTGCCAACGTAATTAAATCTTCCTTAGCTACACCTGTTACTTTTTCTGCATATTCCATTGTGTAAGGTTCCAAAGTCTTGATGTATTCTTCCATTCCATTTACACGATTTTTGATGAAGTCTGTATCTGCCCATCCTTTGTCGACGATATATTTAGACACGGCCGACAGCCAAATGATATCCGTTCCCGGAGCAGGCTGGATGAAGAGGTCGGAGCGTTCAGCCATTTCATGCTTTCTGATGTCCGCCACTATCAGCTTCTGTTTACCTAGTTTATGGGAACGTTTGATTCTTGTAGCCAACACGGGGTGTGATTCGGATGTATTGGAGCCTATGATCAATACAAGTTCGGACTTTTCGATATCCTTTATGCCCCCTGTATCTCCGCCATATCCAACCGTTCTGAATAGTCCTAAAGTAGCCGGTGTCTGACAATACCGGGAACAGTTATCCACATTATTGGTGCCAATGATTCCCCTAGCCAGCTTTTGCATTAAATAGGACTCTTCATTGGTGCATTTGGAAGACGTTATGAAAGCCATCGAATCCGGACCGTGAGAATCTTTGATTTCAGTGAATTTACGGGAAATCAATTCAAGGGCTTCTTCCCATTCAGCTTCCCTGAACGCATCCCCTTCCCTAATTAATGGTTTTGTGAGTCTTTCTTCACTATTCACGAAATCCCATCCGAATTTCCCTTTTACACAAGTCGAAATTCCATTTGCAGGTGCCTCCACTTGCGGTTCGATCTTAAGGATTTTACGATCTTTGGTCCAAACGTCAAAGCTGCATCCTACCCCACAGTATGTACAAACTGTTTTTGTCTTCTTGATCCTTGCATCCCTCATGGCGGATTCCATATCTGAAATCGCTAAAATCGAACCATAACCCGTTTCAACATTTTTCGTGATTTCTATCATTGGTCGAAGTGTTTGTTTGGCAATGCCGGTTAAAAATCCGGCTTCCCCTTCCATTCCCTTTTCCATCATTGCATTACACGGACATACAGTTGAACAGTGTCCACATGACACACATGAAGATTCATTGATCGGAACATTATCATCCCAAATGACACGCGGGCGTTTTGCTTCCCAATCAATGGTCAATGTTTCGGTGACCTGTACATCTTGACACGCTTCAACACAACGGCCGCAAAGGATGCATTGATCAGGATCATATCGATAGAATGGATTCGACCGATCCACTTCATATGGTTTTTGATCAAAAGGAACACTTTGATGATTTACCTTCATTTCCTTAACCGTATTGTGTATTTCACAGCCGCCATTATTATAATCGCAAACCGTACAATAAAGCTCATGGTTATACAATATCTTGTCCATAGCCATGACCTGTGCTTCTTTTACATCAGGTGCAACTGTATCAATTACATCACCATCGTTGATCTTGGTTGAACAAGACCTTACAAGTTCTCCATTAACGCTCACTAAACATGTATCACATGTTTCGATAGGACCTAGGCTAGGATGGTAACAAACATTCGGGACTTCAATGGAGCTATCCGTCAGCATTTGTAATATTGTTTGATTACCTTCCAGACTGGTCTCTGCACCATTGATTTTTATATGCACTTTCTCTGGCAAACTAATCGCTCCCCTCTTACACAACGAAAAAATTCATCATTTTATATTTTCTACCCCCGCACATTTTTTCTCAAACTTGCGAAAGTAAAAAATGGAAGACTCCTTTTAACCAATTTCATATCAGAAATGAACAAAGTCGAAGTGAGACATAGTATTCACTCACTTCGACTTTATCGTCATTGGTTAGATTTTGCTTTCAATACAAAAGAACTTAAAGGGGCAACGGTTATCTGACTCCCTTTAATCCTTTCTATTTCTTCCAGGCCAGCCCGCTGTCCATCCACTAAAACGGTCCAATTATCTTCGTGGGGAAGAGAAATCGTAATCGCGTCCCAATTTGCATTATGAATCACTGCAATTGTTGAATCTTCAGTTATTAAAGAGAATGCAACCACATTTGGCGGAGCATCAAAGAATTGTAAATGCTTTTCTATTTCTTCGGGTGTGCTTAACCTAAAAACAGAATGATTTTTCCTGAGCGAAATTAGCCCTTTCATATACTCCACTTCCCGATTGAACTCCGCTCTTCTTTTCCAATCCAATCGGTTAATCCAATCAGAAGATTGATAGCTATTTTCATCTCCATCCTTCGTGCGCATGAACTCTTGTCCAGCATGTATCATTGGAATTCCCAGTGACAGTAAGACAATTGCCGAAGCTAATTTATGCATCTGTTTCCTTTTCTCTTCCGTCGCATCTGGATTAGTGATGAGAAGCTTATCCCATAGAGTATAATTATCATGTGCTTCAACATAATTGATCACTTGATCTGGTCTTTGATATGTTGCGATATCATCATCATATTTCAAACCACCAGCAATTCCTTTTTTGATAATATCTTCCATTCCTGGTTTTCCATTCACGAATCCTTTATCATGTTCATTCATTACAAACCCTTTTAAACCATCACGGATCGCATCATTAAAGTGAGCGATTCCAGGCATTTTAAAAGCATTCTTTTGATTTGCTTTCAGCTCTTGGGCCAAGCGGGTATCCATATCCCAGCCTTCACCCAAAACAATGAGGGTCGGATCAATTTCTGCCAGTGCCTTTTTCACTTCATTCATCGTTTCCACATCATGAATCCCCATTAAATCGAAACGGAAACCATCAAGGTTAAATTCCTTCGCCCAATAGGTTACGGATTCAACAATGAATTTGCGCATCATTTTACGTTCAGACGCGGTGTCATTTCCTACACCAGTTCCATTAGATAAGGAGCCGTCAGCGTTATAGCGAAAAAAGTAAGTGGGAACGAGTTTATGGAAGTTTGAGTGCTCCACAGAATAAACGTGATTATAGACAACATCCATGATTACTCGTAAACCGTGATCATGTAAACCTTGAATCATTTCCTTTAACTCACGAATCCTGACTTTTGGTTGATACGGATCAGACGAATAAGAGCCCTCGGGAGCGTTATAATTCTGTGGATCATATCCCCAGTTATATTGTGGTTCATTCAATTTCATTTCATTGACTGTGGCAAAGTCGAATATCGGGATAAACTGAACATGGGTAACGCCTAGATCTTTAATATGATCAAGACCCGTTTTCACTCCTTCTGGACCTTTGGTTCCGGCTTCAATCACTCCTAAGAATTTACCTTTATGATGGATTCCGCTTTCAGGATGAATAGATAAATCCCGTGTATGCAATTCATAAATGACTATGTCCTCAGCTTTTTCGAGAGGTGGTTTATCTCGTGTCCACCTTTCAGGGTTCGTATCTGTTATATCTATCACGACTCCTTTAATACCATTAACAGTAACTGCACGAACATATGGATCGACGGCTTCACTCCAGTTTTCTCCCACTCTCACTTTATATGTATAAATCAATCCATCCTGATCACCGTTCAACTCAATCGTCCAGGTACCTTTTTCCGAACGCACCATCGGAATCTCTATTCCATCTGAATCTTCCCAATGTTTATAAGTAACTAGCTTAGCTTCAGATGCAAGTGGTGCCCATAACCGGAATGCCGTTTTATCTTTAAGATAGGAATTTCCTAAATCTTTGCCTTCATAGAAATATAGTTCATCCAATTCCGACGGGTTTACTGGATTAATATTTGCAATCGGCAGGGATTCCAACTGATTTTCCGTTTCATTACCCGTAGGTTTTCGATTATTTTTATTTTCCTCTTCAAAATAAGAAAGTGAATCTTTAATAGGTCATTCCTCCATTGAAATTCCCATTTTAGAACAGGAATTATTAATTTTTATAATCATGAGCGAATTTTCCCTTATGTTATGATTCCACAGGCATTACCCATCAAAACATTCGATCGGCAAATTATGTCGAAAATTCAGAAATCTATATTTTGAGCGAAAGCTGTAGGTCATTTAGCTGAACCTTAACTATCCTTTTATGAAAACGAAGCCAAAAAAGATAAAAAAATGCCTCCATAACAGTTTTACGGTCTTGGAGGCATTTCTAGTACTCTTTATGGTGTTTTAATAATTTTCACAGAGTTATCTTCAACAATTGCAGTGAAGTTCTTAATTTCAGGTTGCTCAAAGATAAAGTCAGTGATGCCGTCTTCAAGCTGTTCTTGTAGAACACGGCGAAGCGGTCTCGCTCCGAAAGTTGGGTGATATCCGAGTTCAATTAGCCTTTGTTTCGCTTCATTAGTTACATCTAACGATAAACCATTTGCAGCAAGTGTTTCGTCAAGCTCGTGAATCATGATATCAACGATTTGCAGAAGATCTTCTTTCTTCAAAGCCGAGAATTCAATGATGCTATCGAATCGGTTCAGGAATTCCGGTTTGAAGAAGCTGCCTAAAGATTGTAGGATTGATGCTTCCTCCACAGCTGAACTTGTACCGAATCCCATTACTTTTTGTTTCTCACCGACTCCAGCATTACTCGTCATGATGATCACGGTATCTTTAAAAGTAACGGTCCGTCCTTGACTGTCGGTTAAGCGGCCATCTTCCATGATTTGCAGGAACATATGCATTACATCCGGATGCGCCTTTTCGATTTCATCCAATAAGATGATGCTGTAAGGCTTGCGGCGAACTTTTTCCGTCAATTGTCCAGCTTCCTCATGTCCTACATATCCAGGAGGAGAACCAATTAATTTAGAAACACTGTGTTTCTCCATGAATTCACTCATGTCAAGACGAATCATCGCTTCCTTGTCCCCGAATAACTCCTCAGCAAGAGTTTTTGCCAATTCGGTTTTACCTACTCCTGTTGGACCAACGAAAAGGAAAGAACCGGTAGGACGGTTTTTTGATTTTAACCCGGCACGACTTCTTCGAACGGCCTTGGAAACCTTTTTGACAGCCTCCTCCTGCCCGATTACTTTTTTCATAAGCTCCGCTTGGAGGTGAACCATCCTTTCTTGCTCATCTTCTTGGAGCTTACCTACAGGTATACCAGTCTTTTGTTCGATGATGTTTTGAATGTCTTCAACGGTAACGGTTGGCTTAATTGCATCTTCCCCAGCCTGCAATGACTTTTCCAGTTTTTCTTCTTCATCACGAAGAATAGCAGCTTTTTCATATGCTTCTTCTTTTAAGGCCATTTCTTTTTCTCTATAGATTTGAGCCAAACGTTCTTTCATGTTTTCTACTTGGCCGTCTTCGATGGTCAAGTTCAATTTTGAACCAGCTTCATCCATTAAGTCTATTGCCTTATCAGGCAGGAAGCGGTCTTGAATGTAGCGGTTAGAAAGTTCAACAGCAGCTTTAAGGGCTTCCTCACTATATGTCACACCATGATAAGATTCGTAACTATCCTTTAATCCCCTTAAGATGACAAGTGCCTCAGCCGTTGTCGGCTCATTAACGTGTACAGGCTGGAAGCGCCTTTCAAGGGCACCATCTTTTTCAATTTTCCTATATTCTGATAAAGTGGTTGCTCCGACAAGCTGAAGTTCGCCGCGTGCAAGTGCAGGCTTCAGGATATTTCCTGCATCCATTGATCCTTCTGCCGAACCAGCTCCCACAAGTTGATGAATTTCATCGATGAATAGTATGACATTTTTTCTTTCCTGTAATTCGCTGATCAATTGCTTCATACGTTCTTCGAATTGCCCTCTAATTCCAGTATTCGACACAAGGGACGCTACATCAAGCATATATACAAGCTTATTACGTAATTTAACTGGCACTGAACCTTCAACAATCGCTAAAGCAAGACCTTCAGCAATGGCTGTTTTACCGACACCAGGTTCACCGATTAAAACTGGATTATTTTTATTGCGTCTATTTAAAACTTCAATGACGCGTTTAATTTCTTCACTTCGTCCGATAACCGGATCTATAAGTCCTGCTTTAGCAGCATCGGTCAAATTTCGGCCATACTCCTCAAGCAATCCTCCGTCATCGCCATGTTCAGCTGAATCCGGTTTTGGTACACCATTATAATTAAATGGATTGAATGAATTTGGAGTTCCGTTAAATTGGAATTTCCCTATATCCATCCCGCCCATAGCTGCTCCAAGTTTGTTTCGCTCTTCTTTATAACAAGTGGAGCACAGTTTCACATCATGCTCCTGACCATTCATATTTAGGTGAACTTGAATATTAGCTTGGTTTACATGGCATTTTTCACAAAGCATGTAGTACTCCTCCTTTAAAAAATGAATTTAAAAAACTTTGACCTTCTTTGACTTTCTGACTTTATTATACATTGACCTTCTTTGACTTTCAATAATTTTGTTTGGGAATTTTTTTGATAAAAAAGAAATTACCTTGAATTGGTTTGCTAAGCATATTAAACTATCGATTTCCAGTCAAATAAAAAGATTCTATGTATGCCCCTTAGAATATTCAATTAGTATTGATCACCCACTTCAGGACTCACCATAACCTTAAACTATTAACAAAACGCCAATTCTCTTGTCCATGTGCCTCATTCACTCTTATTTTTTAAAACAAAAAAAGACTTTATTAAGTCTCTTTAAGGTTTGTACAATTTTTAAACGTTGGATTTCCACTCCAGGTACTCGCTTTCCGCGGGCGGTCGGGGAGCCTCCTCGGCGTCTTCGCACCTGTGGGGTCTCCCCTTGACGCGCTTTTCCCGCAGGAGTCTCGCACCTTCCGTTCCAATCATCTTTGTTTTAATTTTAAGATAGAACTCTTTTGCCTACAGTCTTTTTTGTTTTTAAGTAGTATTAATACTTGAGGTGATATCGATACTTTCTTAAAAGTCCCCTCGTTGTTCAACCCATGCCATGCTTTCCTTTCCGCTATAGCTGCTTCAATTCCAATAAAAAATCAAAAAGGTTTCGGAATGAAACCTTCCGAAACCTTTTTGTCTACAAATTGAAAGAGACTTCATTAAGTCTCTTAGCTTTTTTATATTAAGATTGATTTTCTTCTATTATATACGTTTCGCACCAATATACTTTGGCTTCCAATAGGTATTATTGGTTTTAGCGTATGACACTCCTTTAGATGATGAAGAGTGAATGAATTCATTGTTTCCTATGTATATAGCCACATGTGTAGGTTTTTTCGCTTTATTTGGTGCAAAAAACATTAAGTCACCTTTTTGCAGGCTTTTAACTTTCTTACCTTTTTTATATATGTCAGCAGCAGTTCTTGGTAAATTCTTACCAGCTTTTTGATATGAATACTTCACTAAACCGGAACAATCAAAACCTGAAGAAGAAATGCCACCCATTTTATATTTAGTACCTAATTCACTTTTAGCCACTTTAATCGCTTTTGTATGATATGAAGCAGCTTCCACTTGGTCTCCAGCAAAGGAGGCGGTTAAAAGCGTAATAGCCAATGACAATCCGACGACAATTTTCTTAAACAAATTATTTTACCCCCTGATGTATTTGCTAAACCTAATATACTAGAAAAGGTATATCACTCGCATCACAGGATCTTTACAAATATGTTACATTTAGTAGATTCAGGAAGAATGACCATATAAAACATAAAAATTAGTCGAATGATGTGTCCATTTAGCTTCTCATAGAAAAAACAGTAGTTAGATAACCACTGTGCATTTATCGATTAAGGAAGATTAGGAATGCACTCACCCCGAACCATGATTTAAAAGAGAATATTAATATCATTCATGTTTTTTGTTTATACGAATGGATCCCGCTCTAGAATGAAGAAATTTGCGACACTCCTGCAGCAAAACTGGCTAGCCGAGAACCCATAGCCGCTTGCTTTGATGGGCTTGGCAAATGGTCGTGGAAACGGAGCGGATTTCTGGTATCAACTAACTGCAGGCAAACTGGCTCTTCTCCAATTTGTCTACAGTCTGAACAGCGATAAAAAAAACACTGTTAAAATTCTTTTGAGAAAAATGGAAGAAATAATTTCACCCCACGTTTATTAAAAGGTAAACATTTCAAATCTGCAATTAAATGACTTATGTATCCTAATGAACAAGTGGCGAAAATTCCGTCAATCCCCATAAAGGCTTCGAATTGAAAGGCAATGATACCAAAGAAAGCGATACCGGCAATCGAATGGGTATAACTTCTATGTGGTGTAAAGGATGCCAGGATAATATAGACGCCTAACAGCCACAACCAGCTTTCCTGCAAAGATAAACCGCCACCTAAAACCGCTAATCCAGACAGGGTCAGCATATGCCTTTGTCTAATGAATGATGAAATAATGATGATTCCGATTCCTGCTCCTACACCGATCCACTTTTCCGTATTTGTGCCTTCCAATAGACTATAAATGATCATTAATATCCCAATCGTTTGTGCTATCGTTCGGATAAACTTATGTGAAAAAGTAATCCTATTACTTAACTTCCCATCAATATCCATATCGGGCATAAGGCCAGAAACACCCCCAATGCCAACCAAGAATAAAGTGGTGGTCGGATCTGTTTGAAGTGTGTTTGCCGTCAAGAATCCAACTGTGGCCCCTATAGCCATGTGTGCTGTACCGTTCACTGTCTCTCTCCTGTCCCTCAAAGAAGTAATTTGTTCCCAAGAAACGAATGTTTGTTCGAATCCCTACATTCTAACTATACAATATTTTGGGGGAAATTTCTTTAATTCTTGTAAAAAAGCCAGGATAACCAATAGTTATACATTAAAAACAATTCTTCTAAATTTCTATAATTGCTTTGTTTAGGTAATTTCCACACTCTAAATCCGCAAAATATTTTTCTCTAAATTGAGGTTTTTCATGAAATTTTATCCATCATATGAATATACTAATCTATAAGGGGAGTGATTCAGATAGCTTTTTTAAATGCCTTCAATAATTTTAAAAAAGGGAAAAAGTCTAAGAAAATAAAGAACATGGATTTTCGGGAACAGCATGTAAATAAATCGTCTGAGCTCATTGGGAACAATGAAATTGTCCAGAATATAATTAACAATCACCTTTCCAAAAAAAATAACCACTTGTAGGGTGGTTTTTTTAATTATTATGGGAAATGGTTTCATTCTTTTCCAACTTCTCGCTCGCTTCGTAAATATAGTTATATTGTAAATAGTAATCGTAAATGACGTTTTGCAGGATTTTAAGCAGGGATTTATCGAATGTATCGAATTCAGTTTGATAACTATTTAAGACAGTGACGAATTTCCCTTCCATGTTTTCGAAATAAAAGAGAAGGAAATTCTTGTAATATTCACTATCGCTGTTGCTTTTATTCGTAATGCACGGATCGCCGGTTTGAATGGACTTATCAAGCATCGCTTTGATGGATTTAGGCAGCTTTGCTTTTTTGAACTGGTTCAGGGTATAGATATCATAGGTAAAGGAAAGTCCTAATTGATTGGAATAAAAATCCACGGCACAGTCCAATGTATAGATTAATGGTGTTTTAAAGTCCTTGCTGTTGGCAATTTCCTCTGATATCTCCAATTGAAATTCCTCGGATGTTAAATACGCAGCAAATTTCATCTTTGAACTGCTCATGCTGAATACTTCATAAACGGCTGCATCTTGTTTTTCAATTTCAATTTCGATATTAAAAAATTTAAAGTGTTTTAAACGGTAAAAAGCAATCGGTGCTAATAGGAAAAGCAATATCCAAACTAGGTAAAGAAATAACGTGTTAAAGATGATTTGATAAAATTCAGACGTTACGATCGGTTCGATGATTAACGATATCAATGTATGTTCAAAGCCCTGAGAAACAGGTGGCGCAGGTACAAAGGTTTCCTCTGGCTTTTTCAAAGTTTGGATACCTAAATGAGCCATCGCAACTAGTGTATAAACAAAAATTAAAATTGTTCCAATCACATAAAATTTTGGCATGAATCCAATAATCCTGTCGAAAACAGAAACCCGTTTATCTTTCTGCTCCTCTATAGCCAATGTGGTTGCTCCTTTTAAGATTATTAATATCAGGAAAAGTCTACAGGGACTTAAAACTTCCTGGAGACTGCCTATTAAATTTATATGTTTGCTATTATGTTAAAATACGTATAATTCGTTTAATCATTGACATATTCCAATTTACTTTCGACGTTTTCATTAAAATTAATAATATTTCGCCGTTAAAAATGCCCAACCTCTTCATTGAAAATGAAAGGTTGAGCAAATGTTTAGGGTTTTATTTAGGACGGCCCTTTATCGCAAATTCTTCGACCTTCCTTAAAAACAACTCCATGGCTTTTGATGCTTCGAAGTCCAACTTTTTCACGATCGAAAAAGGTCTTATAATGGGTTCATTTTTCAAATGAAAGGTTTTCAATTCATTGGACTTCAATTCTTTTTGTACAGTCAATCGGGATAAAAGGGCAATGCCAAGCCCAGCCATCACCGCTTCTTTCACTCCTTGAATACTGGTGAAAATAAAGGTTTTCTTTATGTTTAACTCCAGACTGCTTAGAAGTTTATCGGAATATGTACGGGTCCCCGATCCTTGCTCCCTAAGTACCCATGTTTGGTTTTGGAGCATATTGCCCTCGATGAGATCCATTTGTGAAAGTGGATGATCCGGGGGAACGACAACTATCATCTCGTCATTCATGAATGGCCTGACATCTATATCTTTATAATTCGTTTCACCTTCAATCAAGCCTATATCAAGCTTATTCGAACGTATTCCTTGAATGACATCATTTGAATTCGAGATGATGATTTGTATGTCCACCATCGGATATTGAGCCGCAAATTCTGCTAATACTTTTGGAAGGTAATATTCCCCTATCGTGAAGCTTGCTCCTATTTTCATCGTTCCGCTAACCACGTTATTAAATTCATTTATTTCTCTTTTTGCTGTCTCATAATGATTAAGCATTTGCTTTGCATGTCTATACAAAATTTTTCCCGGCTCTGTTATTTGAACTTGTTTGGGAGAACGATAAATTAATTTTGTTCCTAACTCATTTTCCAGATTCCTTATGTGAAGACTGACTCCTGGCTGCGACAGGTTCAGAATGTCCCCAGCCCTTGAAAAGTTTTTCTGTTCGATTACGGTTACGAATACTTTTAATGGATCCATGGTTACCTCCCTATATACCTATGCCTTTCATTTTATCATAAGTAGAAGTAATCATTGAAATAGCAAAAATATATTTCACTTATTTTTAATTTAGCTTTAAAGTTAAGCCATCAACATAGATGGAGTGATCACACTGGAACAAACAAACGTTGAAACTAAAAAACTCGGTTTTACAAAAGGGATAGCATTGACTTTGCTAATTGCCATTGCAGCAAAATACTTAGCAGAGCTTCCATTCCTTCATATAATGGGACAGTTAGTCATTGCGATACTGATTGGTGTTGTTTGGAAATCACTGATTGGCGTCCCAGCCTACGCCATTGCAGGAACAAATTATTCAAGTAAAGTCCTTTTGAGAGTGGGCATTATCTTATTGGGCATGCGCTTGAACCTAAAGGATATTTTTAATGCCGGTCCGAAAACATTTGCAGTTGGTGCCATTAGTCTGGTATTTGCTATATTAGTAGTTTATGGAATGACCCGCATATTTAAAGTCGAGAAAAAGCTAGGCATATTGACAGCTTGCGGAACGGGTATTTGCGGAGCTGCTGCCATCCTGGCAATTTCCTCCCAAATAAAAGCAAAGGAAAGAGATACAGCAATAGCTGTAGCGACGGTTGCTGTTTTAGGCACAACCTTCACTTTCGGATATACGATCCTATATCCATTATTGGAGTTATCCGATCAAGGATATGGTATTTTTTCAGGTGCGACACTTCATGAAATTGCTCATGTCATCGCTGCTGCAGCACCAGGGGGAAATGAGGCAGTCGACTTGGCAGTGGTGGTCAAATTGACAAGGGTGGCCCTGCTCATTCCCGTCGCCATTTTGATTGGGTTCATCATGAATTGGAAAGACCGATCAACAGTTACCGGAAAGAAATTTTCCTGGAAGTCCATTCAGATACCGTGGTTCATTTTTGGATTTTTATTAATGAGTGCCATTTACTCTACTGGTGCAGTTCCCGAACCTTTAGCTGATAAACTTGTTATGCTTTCCTATATCCTCATGGCTATGGCCATGGCAGGACTAGGATTGAATATTGACCTTGTAACTTTTAGAAAATATGGCGGTAAACCTTTTTTAGCTGGACTGATCGGCTCTATCTTATTGACATGCCTCGGGTATGTATTGGTGCAGGCATTCCATTTAAATTAACTTTTCAAAAAAACAAGCATCCCTTAATCGGCATGCTTGTTTTTTACTATTGGATGCGGAACATTGGCACCATAAAAAATTTCATCCATCTCCGTTTGAAGTCTTTCTATAATTTCTTGCCTTTCCTCTTTATTCAGCTTTTCCTCTGTATAACCGAATAAGTAATTATTAATATCGAACCTTTTCAGCTTACATTTTGTATGGAATATATTTTCCTGGTATACATTCACATCAATCATGTCATATAAACCCTTTACTTCATCAGGAATATAGTTTTGAATGGAATTAATATCATGGTCAATGAACAATTTTTGCCCATCTTTATCTCGCGTAAAGCCCCTCACTCGGTAATCGATCGTGATAATGTCGGTATCGAAGGAATGAATGAGATAATTAAGGGCTTTAAGTGGTGATATTTCCCCACAAGTAGAGACATCGATATCGGCTCTGAATGTGCTAATGCCTTCATTCGGATGGTATTCAGGGTATGTATGTACGGTAATATGGCTTTTATCCAGTTGCATGACCACATTATCAGGTAAAGGCCCTGGTGATTCCTCATAAGTCCCCATAGGTACCTCGACGACAGGACCTTCTGAAACAAGAATGGTTACACTGGCGCCTTGAGGGACATAATCCTGTTTGGCCGTATTTAAAACATGTGCCCCTATTAAATCAGAAACGTTGTGCAAGATCTTCGAAAGCCGCTCTGCATTATATTGTTCATCGATATAATCCAGGTAGGCCTCCCTCTCTTCCCTGGTTTTTGTGTAACAAATATCATACATATTAAAGCTTAAAGATTTCGTAAGATTATTAAATCCATGAAGTTCAATACGCTGCTCTGGTGTAAGTTTCATGATTGATTCCCCTTATATTTTTTTAGGACTATCCTTATAGTTACCCTTTTTCTGAAATAAAAAACTAAGTCTGCGAGCCTAAGCTTCTGCCTTTTTATCGATAAGCCAAGAAAAAGCCATAACATTAACATGCAACGGCTTTTTTATTATCCTGATTTGTTCTATGCAGTATGAATTTTTTTCTTTTTTATCGGTGAAAGAATTCGTTCCAGCCATCCGAGTACAAGATCTGAGAGAATGGCCATCAATGCCGTCGGGATTGCTCCAGCAAGTATGATTGCCGTTCCATTTGAGGCATTCGTTCCCCTGACAATGATATCCCCCAGTCCGCCTGCCCCTACGAATGTACCGACAGCAGTTACTCCAATTGCAACGACAAGCGCTGTACGTAAGCCAGCCATGATGACAGACAGAGATAATGGCAGTTCGACCATTCTAAGTAACTGCAGCTTCGTCATCCCCATTGCCTTTCCAGATTCCAAATAAGCATGATCTATACTTGTAATACCGACATAAGTGTTCCTCAGGATCGGCAGTAAGGAATATAAAAACAATGATAAGATTACTGTATTTGTTCCTAACCCCATTACTAGCATCAAGAGTGCGAGCATAGCCAATGCTGGTGTGGTTTGTATGACATTCGTTATCGAAAATACCCAATTACTCAATTTCTTATGTTTTGCAATGAAAATGCCTATCGGGATGGCTACAATTGCTGCAAATAAAACCCCATAAGCTGACATTAAAAAATGGCGATAAAATTCAGTAAGTACATACATCCAATTCTGTGAATAATAAGTTCCCAGCTGTTGCAAGGTTTCCATTAGTTTGCACCTCCCATTTATTCAAAATATTTATGTGCTTTAAGGAACTCTGAAGCTACGACCGATGGCTCCTTCAAGTTCCCATCAACTTCATAGTTCAGTTCCTGCATGGTTTCAGTAGTGATTTCGCCAATTAACTTGTTAAGTTCATCTTCAATTTCAGGATATCGCTCCAATAATTCTTCGGTAACGACCGGTGAACAGTCATATGGTGGAAAATATTTTTTATCATCTTCTAAAAGCTTCAAATCATTAACCTTAATCCGTCCATCTGATGAGTATGCAAGAACAATATCCATCTGTCCATTTTTGACTGCATCGTATACCAGGCCAATCTGCATCGGATAAGTTTCTCCAAATTCCAATCCATATGTATCGACGAACCCTCTATAACCATCCCCTTTCCTTTTCAGCCAAGCACTATCTACACCTAACCTTAAATTATCTGCATCCTTTTCTAGGTCAGATATTTTCTGATACCCTTTTTCCTCAGCCAATTCATTTGAAATCGTAAAGGCATACGTGTTATCGAACCCATAGGAATCAAAAAATTTGAACCCATATTGTTCTTTGAATTCCCTTTGAACAATTTCCAACGCCTTTACTGGATCCTTTTCGATTTCCTGTCCCAGGACACTCGTTAAATCCGTCCCTGTATATCGAGTTGCTGCTATGTCTATATCACCGGTCTCCATCGCTTTTTGCTGAACGAAATTGGAACCTAGATTTTTGATGATTTTCGTATCAAGTTCCGTATTCCTTTCAAGGAGTTGAGCAATCATGTTCGCAAGTATTTCGGATTCGGTCATGCTTTGGGCACCGATCTTTACAGTAGTTTCAGAAGATGACCCTAAACCAGGCAAAGAACAGCCGGTGATCATTAATGAACAAACTAAAAGGGCCATTAAAATTGTACGTCTCATTTTTTTATACATGGTAATCCTCCTCAAGCAACTTCCTTCATACCTTTCAATCCTTTTGGAACGACTTTTCGTTCAATGATCGAGAATACATAATCCACAAGGATAGCCATGATGATTACCGGAACTGCACCTGCGATGATATATTCTGTTTGGTATAAATTCAAACCGATAAAAATGTAATCTCCAAGTCCTCCGCCTCCAATAAAGGAAGCCAAGGTGGCCCACCCGATCAAATAGACGGAAGCCGTACGGATACCAGCCATAATGACTGAAAGTGCTAGCGGGAATTCTACCAGACGAATCCTCTCCCAGCTTGTCATCCCGATGCCGCGGCCGGATTCAAGCAGATTTTCATTCACGCCTTTAATGCCTGTATATGTATTCCTGAGTATGGGTAAAACAGAGTAGAAAAATAACGCAATGATTGCGGGAGTTTTCCCAACACCGAGGAAAGGAATGAAAAAGGCCAGGACTGCTAGGCTCGGCAGTGTCTGCATTATGTTTGCAATTCCGATTATTATCGAAGCGCTCCTTTTCATTCGGGTCAACATAATTCCTAGTGGCACGGCAACTATTATTCCGAGGAAAACAGCGATCATGGATATATATAAGTGCTCCCACGCCTTATAAATCAATTCTTGCCAGTTCGTTTGTAAAAAATTGAGCAAAGCTTCCATCTGATTCACCTCCTAAAACATTTCTGCCATTTCTGCCATTTGATTTTCTTCCTCTCCCCAGATGCTGTCATATACGATGTCGACCAATGTTGCCCTAGTGACAATTCCGACCAAATGTTTATTCTGGTCGACCACCGGCACATATTTGAACCCTCGCTTTAAAATCTTCTGAACGGAATCACGGATTAAAGTATCCTGTTTGACTGAGTAGACTTCAGTATTGATGACTTCACTGATAAATTTAGCTTTTTTTCGATATTCACTGATCGTTTCAACATCAACGAACCCTTTCAAAATATTTTGCTCATTAACCACAAGTAAAGAATCGACCCTTTTATCTCGCATTATTGTAATTGCATCGGTAAGGGATTTTTCTTCTGTAATGGATATTGGATTTCGACTCATGATTTGTTCGACCAACTCAACATTCGGTCTTGTTTGAAGCAAACGATCTTTTCCGATAAATTCTTCCACGAACTCATTGGCTGGGTTTCTGAGGATTTCATCCGGTGTTCCCACTTGGACGATTTCACCAGCCTTTAAGATGACGATCCGGTCGGCTAGCTTAATGGCTTCATCCATATCATGGGTAACAAAAACAATCGTTTTATCAAGTGTGCGCTGCAAATTTTTAAATTCCTCCTGAAGAGCATCGCGGGTGATTGGATCTAATGCGCCAAAAGGTTCATCCATTAAAATGAGTGGAGGATTGGAAGCAAGTGCTCTGAGAACGCCTATCCTTTGTTGCTGCCCGCCGCTCAATTCGTAAGGATACCTTTCCAGGTATTCAGGCCCCATATCGACAAGCTTAAGCAATTCCAGTGCGCGTTCCTTTTTCTTCTGTTCATTCCATTTTAGAAGTTTTGGAACGAGGGTGATATTTTCAAGAATCGTCATGTGAGGGAAAAGTCCGATTTGCTGGATAACGTACCCAATCTGTCTTCTTAGCTCGACTGGATCTTTATCCATGATATTTTCACCATTAATAAGTATTTTGCCTTCCGATGGTTCGATAAGGCGGTTAATCATTTTCATTGTCGTTGTCTTACCACATCCACTCGGACCAATGAAGCAAATGAACTCCCCTTTTTTAATATCCAAAGATATATTCTTTACAGCTTTCTTTCCTCCCTTATAGATTTTCGATACATTTTCGATTTTTAACATAACAAGCACCTCCATCATTCGCATACAATTACAAATTTTACAAATATATTAATTTTTCATATGCACAGTCTCTTGTACCCATTAGATAAGCTGTATAAACCTTTTTATTTAAAAAACTAGTCATATGTAATTATATTGAAAAAATGTCATAAAAAAACTACCTCATATTAATTGAGGCAGTTGATTGATTTAAAGTATTAATAATGAATTAAAACCCGATATTTTTAGCAATCAGAATTTTTACGGTTTCATCTGTCCCTGTAAAGAATTTTGAAAAAGGAATGTCCCGGTGACGCCGGGTAATATTATCGTCTTCCATATGTCCGTATCCATCATGTAACTGCATGCACTTTTCAGATATTCGCTTAGACATCTCTGTTATCCAATATTTAGCCATCGATACTTCAGTTATGATATTCTCCCCAGTCATATGTTTACAGATCAACCCATCAACAAACGTCCTTCCCAGTTGAATATCGGTCGCTATTTCAGCAATGGTAAACTGTGCATTTTTAAATTTACTTATTTTCTTTTCAAATGCTTTTTGTCCTTTTATAAAATTCATCGTTAAGTGAAGCATGTCCTTCGCTGCTATTAAAGACCCAATCGCACACATTAGTTTTTCCTGTTGCAGTTTTTGCATGATATATGAAAGACCCTTCCCTTCCTCACCAAGGAGGTTGCCAACAGGTACTAAAGCATCATCGAAAAATAGCTCGGCTATGCCTGAACTTCCCTGTCCTGCATTACCAAGCTTTCTTCCTCGCGAAAATCCTGGCGTATCTTTATCAATGAGCAGCAAACTGATACCGTCCTGAGAAGGAACAGCATTAAGATCAGTTTTGCATGCTACTATCATGAAATCAGCTGTAAAGCCATTTATGACAAACGTTTTAGCTCCATTAACATTATAATATCCATCTTTCTTGATGGCAGTGGTTTGAATATCCGCTATTTCCGAACCCATTCCCGGCTCTGTGAACGCAAAGGCGGAAATCATTTCTCCTGTAAAGAACTTTGGTAAATACCTTTGTTGTTGATCTATTGTTCCGAATGTAGCTATATAAGGGGCTACAACATCCGAATGAATGGATATTCCCCCTAAAGCTGAACCAACCATTTCCAATTCCTCTGCCAGCACAACTGAATATCCAAAGTCCGCTCCTATTCCACCGAATTCCACATCAAGCCAAGGACATAAAAACCCATTATCTCCAATTTTTTTCCAAAAGGAGCGAGGTATTCCCCCCTCTTTTTCCCACTGATCATAAAAGGGGACAGCCTCCTTTGCGAGAAATTCACGAATTGATTGTTTAAATAATAAGTGTTCTTCCGTTAGGAAGGAACGGGAATCATCTTTATTGATTGCCAGTGTGCTAACCATAGGTTAACCTCCATTCGCTAATGGGTTTATTAAATACATCAATGTCAAAATAACTTATAATCACTTCCATGAAAATATGTTAAACGCCTCGATGTAAACGATTACAATAACAAATCATTAAACAGTAAAAATGTTCCACAATATTCATGTTCAACAAAAGTATTGAATTCCCTTTAACAAATCTATTTTTTACCATTTTAATTATGTATTACTTAACTGCTTTGAATATGGGCTTTCCATATATTCTACCGAGGTTATTTTTGGAATATTGCCGGGATTACAATAAAACGACTTCTTTTGTAAAAATCAATTATCCCTTTTTTTCGTCAAAATGTTCGTTTTAATTAACTCAATATGGAGGTTAGCAGAATAAGAAACAGTTATATAACAACGTTTATGGTATAATTAACAGAGAAAACGTTTACAAAGAAAGAGAAACTAATTGTTCGGAAAATTCATTCTTCTAGGAGTCGATGAAAGTTGACAGTTAAAGAACAAACCATCTTTAATCATATTGGAAATAAAATTATAACAGAAGATCGAGAAATTAACGTAATTGCTAGATTAGAAGAACCTTTAATTGTAGTTTTAGGAAATGTTTTAAGTGACGATGAATGTGACGAACTTATTAGATTGTCAAAAGACAAAATGCACCGTTCCAAAATTGGAGTTACACACGAGGTAAATGAAATAAGAACAAGCAGTAGCATGTTTTTTCAAGAAAAAGAATATGACGTCATAACTAAAATTGAAAAAAGAATATCATCCATCATGAGTATCCCCATTGAACATGGAGATGGTATTCAAATTCTTAAATATACTCCTGGTCAAGAATATAAAGCTCATTTTGATTTTTTCACATCTACAAGTCTGGCAGCAAAAAATAATAGAATTAGCACAATCATCATGTATTTAAATGATGTGGAGCATGGAGGGGAAACTTTTTTTCCTAAACTGAATTTTTCAGTGTCACCGCGAAAAGGAATGGCTGTATATTTCGAATATTTCTATAACGATAAAAACCTAAACGAACTAACTTTACACAGTGGAGCGCCAGTTATCACTGGTGAAAAATGGGTTGCAACACAATGGATGAGGCGACAAAAAAAATAGTCTGCAGCTTGATAATGTAAACGCTGGACTATAAATACCTCAATTTTAGGTGCCAAATGATCTAAGGCACCTATTTGTTCATTTGGAAACTGTTTACTTAAAATGACCAAACGAATGGAATCAAAAAAATAATGTTCCCTTGAACTTCATAGCTTTCTTGATCCTAAACAATTGATTCGTTTCAAAACATACTTTTGCCCTGGAATTCTCGTTAAGTTTGATTTGATTATACTTTTTTTTAAAACGCTCTCATTTACCTTTGTTGCTCTTTCTAAAATTATCGTAATCAGTCTTAATGTAATGAAATACCTTCGCGTTGCCATTATGGTCAGGATGAGTTATTTTTAATAACCCTTTATATTCTGCTAACACTTCTTTATTGCTCGCCATTTTAGAAAGCCCTAATTTTTTACTATAATCATTTGATTGAGCAGTGGAATCAATATTGTAATTATTTCTGATGTTTTCTTTTAATTTTATCAATTCATTACGTAATTCAATATTTTCTTTTAATAAATCCTTTGTTTCATTTTGTAATTCACTTTTCTCATTCTTTAGTATGGCAACTTCCTTTTTGAACATATCCCTTTGCTGAATCAATATTCTTTTTGCAGTTTCATGAAGTTCTTCGATTCCTTCTATATGCTTATCTTGAGTTTGTATTTTCAATTTTAATCGATGTATGATTTCGTCCTTATTTTGATCTATGAAATCATTTATGGCCAGCTTTGAAGCAGTTTCATCGCTTATGTATCCAGTGTTCCTCTTTCCGTTTCCCGCATTTTTAATTTTACCTTCACGAAGCCAGCGCCTAACAGTTTGTATGCTATTACTTTCTTTTATTCCTGCATCTTTTAACATTTCAAATGCTTGATCTGTGTCATCCAATATGTATCCAGTTTCTCTAATCCCGTTTCCTCCCTCATATTTAATCTTACCTTCACGGAGCCAACGTCTAACAGTTTGTATACTGCTGCTTTCTGTTACTCCTGCGTCCTTTAACAGGTCGAAAGCTTGATCTGTGTTCACGTTGTTCCCCCTTCCCCCTTATTACGCAACGTAATATTACTTCGATTGATATTAGCCTATTAAAAGGAATATATTTTGCAAACAATGCGGCTAATTTATATACCAATGTTTTAAATGATAGCATAGCCATTTTCTAAACAAAGAACAAACAGATGAAGAATATATGACGAATATCACAGAGAGATAACGATAAGGTATCAAACTTAAAAGTGGGACCAGAACATGGCCCGTAAAATTGTAGATAAAGGGAAAATGACAGCAAGACCCCGTATGGCAGTGAAGAAAGCACGTGAATTGACCCGGAGGAAAAGTGTTTTATTTTTGAATCTTTCTGAAGGGGCGGAATGAACTTAGACAGCATAGGAAAAACGATAGGTATCATACCTATAATTCCATAAGGAGTACCGCAAGCAACACGTGGATTTACAATGTTAAGGATATGCCAATATTAAAAAGCCCAATCTCTCAGTGATATATAATTGAGAAATTGGGTTTGCAACTAAGTCACCAAAGCAGCTGCTATTAGTTAACTAGAGATTATTGTTTACCCTCTGTATACACTTGAAAGGTTACACCGAATTTGTCTGTTACAATTCCATATGCAGGGCTGAAAAAAGCTTCCTGCAGCGGCATTGTCACTTCTCCGCCTTGAGACAATGTTTCAAAGATTCTTTTTGATTTTTCAATATCGTTTATTGAAATACAGATCGTGACTTGATCTCCAGAGTGACTAGGTTGACCTGGAAACGTATCGGAAAACATGAGATCCGTTTCCCCAACCCTTAACATTGCGTGTGCCACAAGATTTTTTGCTTCTTCTGGCAAAGGAAATTCCGGGTTTTCAGGCATTTCTCCAAAAGTTTGATTAAAAAGGACTTTTGCATCAAGTGCTTTTTCGTAAAATTGAATCGCTTCTTTTGCATTTCCGTTCATCATTAAATAGGGAGACAGTCGCATGGTCATAAATAGCTCCTTTTGTTTTAATTTTTGTTAGAAAGCATGAGTAACTTCCAAGCCTCTTTTTGAAGTTGTGGACAATAACCATTATTACCCATGACTGTATTTTATAACAAAGAACGTGTGTTCGTCAACGAAAATCACTTGAATACTAACAATTTTTCAGATGACAGACTGGTGTAAATAAAATATTAAATGATTATCCCACTAGCTTAAAGTGTTTGTTTTGTTCATGACCACATTGTTACAAAAACTGAACCATTTACCTTGGAATTTTCTTCGATTAAACACCAACAAATGCTTTTGCATTAAAATAATCTATTTTAGCTATAGAAGCAGGAGAAACCACGGTCCTTATCAAGCCTAATGATCATAACACCCAATTACGTTTAATATGGAAGTTCTTGAATCTCATTGCTGGACTAATAGAAAAATCCTTCAGTGTTTCTCTTTTAGCCTTACTTAACTAAAAAAGGAACCTGATGGATTGCATAGACCAATCAATTCTTTTTCTTCCGCAGCAATTTCGTCTTAAAATTCCCCGCCCGGTAAATGCTAGATTTTCTCTCCTGCACTTTGCCTTCCATATGCAGAGTACCAATAAAAAAATGAAGCGAACAAAAAGTAGCCCCGAAATACACCACTTATGTAGTATATTTTGGGGCTATTTGACGTTTACTTAAATACTGAGTAGTCAGTCATATATTCGGACTATCAGTTCTTTTCATTCCTGAATTTTTGAAAGTTTGTCTAGTCTTTTATCTTTTGTAGCTTAGAATCATGCTAATTTGCCCCTGGTTGATTAATGGCTCTCAGACTAAATTTGTATCCCACTATTATATAAGTTACCCATCTCGTTTAAATTCTCACGTTCTAAAAAAGATGGAAAATAGCTATAGAATGTTGATATAAGAGGTAATTAATCTTGAAAAAATAAGATATTTATTGTTTGTAGTACAGATATAACTATATAACCGAAAAAAATCAAAGTTTTTCTTCTAAAAATAATAGAAGAATTATAACCAATTTCACTTCCCAATTAACTATAAGTATTAAATTATTTCATGTACAATTCCTAAACTCAAACCTTCGTCATTTGCAAACATGTACCATTCTTCATCTTCCTTTTCAGCATACAATTCTTCTGAAATGTTGGTATTTTCCACAACAAACTTCTTAATACGATTATCTAAACGGTCATAGAAATTCATTGTATTTTTAGCCTTCTTAGAAGTTGATTGAACAGACATACTTCCATCATGAATAAGAATTATTGTATTGGGATATGCTTTTCTATAATGTCCACTAATCAACAGTAACGCACCCATAGAAACACAAGATCCTACACCAATGGTTTCAACTTTCGTTTTACTTGATTTAATTGCATCAATGGCAGAAAAACCAGCCACTACATCTCCACCATCAGATGTTACATATATTTGTATTGTCGTTCTTTTATCTATTGGAATATTTAACTCTTCATCTTCTCGATTCCATTCTTGAATCCAATAAACAATTTTATTTACAATGGTTGTATCCACATCATAATTATAATAAATTTTCCGTTCTTTCAGTCCAAGGTAAAACTGATACTCCTCAAGAGAATCAGGTAAATTTCCTATTATTTCCAAATATTCATTATTGAATTCAACTTTTTTCATTATAAATCCTCCTTAATAATATGCTGTGTTATAGGAAGAAAAAGTGTAATACACAATCATATCTATTTATTAATTTATTCAGCAAGTACAATCTTCGCAACAGCATTCATCATCATTTTAAAGTCCATTATTTTTTAGAACATAGAAAAGTGAAATGAGAATGTAGAACCTTTTACAAAGGAAAAAACACAATAGCCCAATTTTGAAATTCCAAACCATTAAACCCTGACTCGATTTTCTTTATCGATTATTTGCATACAATAGTAGAAAAAATCAGAGGTTCTGGTGCATTTCAACAGAATAACGCTCCATCAAAAAAAAGGACCTAATCGATTAGGTCCTTTTTGACTTTAGTCTATTCGTTTCAATTTGGTGAGCTATAAACTTAACACTGTGATATTGTTTATTTTTATTAACTTGCTTTCATTTCTGAATCTTGTCCTCTTTTAAGATTAGGTAACTTAGAATCTATCGATAGGAATCGACTTCCATTTAAAACTAGATGAAGTGCAATAATCATAAGAACGAGATCCAGTTCGTACCCTGAAGCTTCTCCATTCCCCATAAAACCTGCAGGGAATTTCACATAAACAATTGCACCAGCCATGATGAATACAAGGAGGGCAGATATTATTCTTGTTCCAAGACCTAATATTAAAGCAATTCCTCCAAACAATTCAATAACACCGACTACATAGGCCATAAATCCCGGTATGCCTATACTTTGAAACCATCCTGATGTGTTCTCCAACCCACCTTGGAATTTTGACAATCCATGTAGCAAAAATGAAATTCCCAACATAACTCTTAATAAAAAGGTACCGATCTCTTGTTTATTCATGTCACATCTCCTTTTTTTATTTCACACTACAAAGTGTAGTGCAGAGTGGTAAAAAAATCAAGTGAAAGTCATCAGACAATCACTATAGTCATTCCCAAAAGTATAAGCAAAACATAAATAGAAACAAAAATCGTAGTAGTTTCAGCCCTCAAAGGAATTTTTTTATGGGGATCGATTAATTGCTGAAGTCTATAGTTAACTGATTCATTGGAGAAGTGGACAAGGACGGGCGAGGATTTATCAGTGTAACCATGTTTAATTAACTTCAACAAAGCAGTACTTATGCCTAATTCAGTCCCCATTTTATTTATCGCATTTTCATCGGCTGATAATTCACTTATTATTTTGTAATTTTTATGACACCATTTTGTAAGTGGGACAAACCATAAAGCATCTGATATCAACTGTAAAATAAATATTACCAGCGGATGATATTTTTTTTGGTGAAAGGCTTCATGCTCTACTACCGCTTCTAGCTCATCCTGGTCCAATAATTTAATTAAACCAGAACTAAACACAATGAATGGCCGACAAAAACCAAGCGTAAACGCAAGAGGCTGATCAGCATTCACAACTAAGATATCATTGTTGACCCGGTTGAATGTTTCATTTATAAACCTTGTCTTTTCAAAATTTTTGGAAAGAAAAAGCTTTTGTTTAAACCTTCTGGATAAGAAATATTGCTCTGCAATTTTGAAAAGGGTGCTCAATATGCTATAGGATATTATTATACTGAGCAGGGTGACGACTACAAAATAGTATACTGAATCTTCCTTGAATAGACTAAAGCAAAATTTAAAAAAGTTGGCTTTAATATTCACACCAAAAAAGATATGTACCAAAAACGCTCCCATTTGGCACCATACTACACAGGCAATTAAAAGACTCAGGCTTATCACAAAATAAGACTTACTCTTCCACATTATAATTTATCCTTTTTTAACGATTGAATTTTTTGTTCCAATTTTTCAATTAAACCTTGGTCAGCATCTTTCATGGCATCCAGCATATGGCTTATGACCGCTCCACCAAATTCATCGAGCAAATTCTCAGTCAGTTTCTTTGACTGCTCTTCTAAAAACTCCGCTTTGGATTGAACTGGGCGAAATAATGAGAGCCTTCCTTCAGACCTCTTTTCAAGAATGCCTTTTTCGACTAAACGATTCATGACGGTCATTACAGTGTTGAAATTGATAGGTTTGTCAAGTTCCAATGATTGCTGAACCGCTTTGATGCTCTGTTCATCTTTATCCCATAAATATTCCATGATATTTGCTTCCAATGGACCAAAGAAACGATTCAGTCCAACTTCATCATATTTAAAATTTTTAATATTCATCCTTTACCACCTCCCACTACAAATTGTAGTGGATATCACTGTTACAATCAAGTTTCATCTGGAAGATTTGAACGTTATAAATAAATACAGTAGGCAAACTGGTTTTTCTTCGAGTTTGACTACAGTCTGAAACGAGCCTTTTACAGGCACGTTTCAATAATTAATAGTAATCCTTTGTCCTCCATTTCCTCAAATTTTTTGTATAGATAAGAAATATATAATTATATTTGAATGGAGGATTGAAGATGAATATAAAAAAGACAGAAGCTAACGGATGTATCATTGCAACAGCTAATACAGATTTAATAGTACTAACAGATGAGGGGTTTTTTACCCGGTTTTCTTATTGAGCTAACCCAGCTAATGGCAGCAACTTAAAAATCTTTTGACCTTGCTGTTTCTTCTGGTTAACCACCTCTATTACACTCCACTCCCTTTTTTCTGTAGCAATGTTCATCCGTTCCTTTTTCCTTTTAAGCGTTTTAGATTAAAAAACGAGCCTTTTGCAGGCTCGTTTCACTAGTTAACCCTTTGTGCAAGTTTCTCTATTTCATGAGAATTATAAAAATGATATCCTTTTGCCGTCGTTTGGGCTGCAGCGTACATTGCAGCAGCTACTTTGTTTGCTTCTATTGCACGATATGGACGTAAAGGGCCTACAAAGACAAATTTCACAAAAGTACTTAGCAGCCCAGAAATCTTTTCACCTGCCCTGAATTCCTCGCGTTCTCCTAGAAGTAAGGAAGGGCGGAATATATGTACAGTATTCATTTCCAAGCGTTGTAGTGTTCCTTCCAGATCTCCCTTGACACGACTGTAAAAAAACTTTGATTTGGAATTGGCTCCCATGGCCGTAATGACGAGTAATTTTTCAACATTCGATGTCTTCGCCATTTTAGCTGCTTCGATTATATAGTCATAATCAACTTTACGAAAAGATTCTTTTGATTTAGCCTTTTTGATCGTTGTACCCAAACAAATGAAAACATCGGTGACGTTGAATAAATAGGCATACTGGGACAAATTATCGAAATCCACAACATGTCCTGTGCACTTGGGCTCCGTGAATTTCATTTCCCTTCTTGTCAGCAAATGGATTTCACTATAGATTTTGCTGTTGCTTAGCTGTTTAACCAACTGGGTGCCTACCACACCTGTAGCGCCTAAAATCAATGCCGTCTTATTAATCATGATTTCCCACTTTCCTTCATTAGCTGCTTAATAATATAGGACTAAGATAAATGATGCACTTGATTGAAATCATCAATTATCCAAGAATCGACTTCAAATCTTATCGTACTCAAACATGCATTGAACAAGCGCATTTCATTTGATACGATTGACTCGTTTGACATCAAGCGTAAAATAAAATGAATGACTGCACCATGTGCAACAAGTATAACTTTTTTCTCAGGATACTCCTTCTGAATTCCCTGAAGCCCATTCATCAGCCTGTTTCGTAAAGATTCCTGATTTTCCTGACCAGGATATTCTTTATCAATGAATGCTGACGCCCTTTCAGCTGCTGTCATTCCTTCGGCAACGCCAAAGTTTTTTTCAATGAATTCCTTTTTTTCAATGACCGGGACTTCAATATAATGCGAAATGATATCTGCCGTTTCCCTTGCCCTTTTTAGAGGGCTCGAAATAATCACATCCCAAGAAGCTTCTTTTGACAAGAATTCACCACATTGCCGTGCCTGTATCTTTCCTAGTTCATTTAAAGGAATATCAGTCTGCCCCTGCAGTTTCCCTAGTGCATTCCAATCTGTTTGACCATGCCGCACTAAACAGATAGTAGTAATTGTCCTCAAACCCTTCTATGTAGATTGTTATTTTTTCACTTCTTCAATGATGGAGTGTCCTTCAGTCTGATCTAGATCTGACCATTTCCATTTTTCATGCAAGCGTATCCTGCCATCTGGCAATAATTCAGGAGTGGAAAGACAGCTGCCGCCTCTAATTTCACCTTTTTCATTGATATGATTATACCTGAATTCCAAGGAACCATCCATATTGACAAGCCCTATTAAAGTTCCTTTAACAATCTCACCACCATGATAACTTGCTGAAAGAATTGAGCCTTCTTGTGAATAGTGGAAGGAAGTATTTCCCGATACTTCTCCATTTTCAGAATTGACTAGAGCTTTGAAAATCCTACCATCATAATTAAACATCATCATTCCTCCATATGAATTAATAAGGATAATGATACCAAATTAATCAAAAAATGAATATTCAAAAATCTTATAGGATTGTTAATTCTGTGTCCAGAAAATGACACAAAAAATACATAATATTCCCCATTGAATTCCCCTATTATGATGTGGTTAGATTATGGAAGATGTTACTTATGGAATGAACAATCCCCAAGGTGAACGTCTAATCAAACTGGAAGATGTTGGTGAGGTGCTCAAGTGAAAGAAATACTTCTGATTCTACTATTACAACTTATTTATGTTCCGATTTATACGTTGCGAACCATTTTCTTAGTAAAAAATATTACCATACTTGCCTCGATACTGGGTATCGCAGAAATGTTAATATACGTTTTTGGATTATCCTTAGTATTTGGCGGTGACCAAAGCATACTCGCCATGGTTGTATATGCAGTCGGTTTTGGAATCGGAATAATTTTTGGTACGAAAATTGAGCAAAAACTTGCCATCGGTTTTATTAATGTAACCGTTAATACTCAAACCAAAAATGAACTTTTGGTAGATACATTGAGGAATAACGGATTTGGTGTAACTCTTTATACGGGCGAGGGCAGGGATAGCAACCGTTATCGGATGGAAATCTTGACAAAACGCAATCGGGAACAAGAATTGATAGCAACCGTTGAAAAGTTTGAACCTAAGGCTTTCATCATTTCATATGAACCACGTTATTTTAAAGGTGGTTTTTTATTGGACCGGTTGAAAAATAAAGCAAGCTGAATGAAATGCAAAAGCCCATCTTGTTATGATGGGCTTTTGCATTATTTCGTTTTTGATTTTCTAATTCTCACTGCCCTCGTTACCGGCTGTTTTTTGATCCACTTTAAGTATTTTTTTAGTGCTTCATCATCTTTTAACAAAGGCACGGTATATAGTCGGATGGCCAGCTCTCGGTTTGAATACAGTGCGTGAATCTGTTTGTGACAAGATTTACAGAGATAGGCAATGGGTAAATGGCTGCCACCTAATTCTCTAGGTGTTAAATGATGGATGGTCAGTTCTATCTCACCCCTGTCACAAAGCTCACAAGTACCTTTCATCTCATTGATCGGCCGTTAAGGCTTAACGGATTTTCCTTCTTCAACAATATGAAACATCAAATGGGCAAGATGATGGATTGGTCCATACTCTTCATTGGCATCATCTTCTTCATCTTCCACTTCCACTTCATCCATGCCTTGTAAATAAAGTGCCATGAACTCATAAAAATCATTTTTAGTAAAAGAGTAACAATCACTTGGATCCTGATTATCTTCTTCATACTGTAAAACTAGATGAGATAAATCACCCTCATCATCTTCAGCATCAAAAAATACAAAATATCCGATATTTGTATCCAGTTCAAATAGTCTGCGAAAACCGCGTGATGTTGCTTTTTCAAACTCAGCCGCCGACAATTTTTGCACTTGCATGCTGTCTACATTATCTTCTTGATGAAAGCCCACGATAAATGTGTTCATAATCAAACCCCCTGTTGAATATGGATAACCATTAGTATCCCCATTTAACCGAATTTATTCCATTTATAGATTTGTTTCCAAGACGACCGGGCAATGATCGCTGCCCATGACATCGCAGTGAATATTAGCATCTATTAAAGAATCCGCCAGACGTTTTGAAACAATGAAATAATCGATTCTCCACCCTATATTCCGCTCCCTAACTTTTGCCATATATGACCACCAAGAGTAGGCCCCTTCCTGGTCTGGATAAAAATGGCGAAATGTATCGATAAACCCTGCATCAAGTAATTCAGTCATCTTTCCACGCTCTTCATTAGTGAAACCGGAATTTCCAATATTGGATTTTGGGTTTTTTAAGTCGATTTCCCGATGAGCAACATTGAGGTCCCCACAAAAGATAACCGGCTTCACCAAGTCCAGTTCACTAAGATAATCTATCATCCGATTTTCCCATTCGAGACGGTAATCAAGCCTTGATAAATCCCTTTTAGCATTTGGGGTATAAACGTTCACCATATAGAAATTTTCGAATTCAAGTGTTATGATCCTGCCTTCCGGCTCCTCGTCCAGCTCCCCTATACCATATTTCACGGAAAGCGGTTTTTCCTTCGTGAAAATGGCTGTACCTGAATACCCTTTTTTCAGTGCATAATTCCAATATTGATGGTACCCTTCCAACTCAAGTGTAATCTGTCCTTCTTGAAGCTTAGTTTCTTGCAGGCAAAAAATATCTGCATCCACATCTTTAAAGTAATCTAAAAATCCTTTTTTAACACAAGCTCTAATTCCATTCACATTCCAGGAAACCAATTTCATATTCTCTTAAATTCTCCTTATGGCCAATTAATTTCTTTACATTTCAACTATACTATTTATCTGCTATTTTTCCCATTAGAGTACATTCGAAAACAATCTGGCAAATGATTCTTTTGAACGTTCCAGCAACCCCCGATTGTTATACCTAATAGGATCTAGTTTGTCACTATCCAGCATATCCTCTTTGTAGTGAGTGATGAGATCTTCAATGGAACGGCTGCCCATTAGAAAGACATTCACTTCAAAATTCAGATGAAAACTCCTCATATCCATGTTTGCCGTGCCTATGGAAGCCATATCACCATCTACGATAATAAGTTTCTGATGTAGAAATCCTTTTTTATAAGTGTATACCTCTACACCGAATTGAAGCAGCTCCCCGAAATAGGAGCGACTGCCGTATTGTGTTAAAAACCCATCATTTACTGCCGGAACCATAAGCCTAACTTGTATCCCCTTAATTGCGGCATGTTTAATTGCTGCTTTAATCGCTTGATTTGGTACGAAGTATGGACTTGCAATCCAGATTGATTTTGTGGCGCTAGTAATAAGTGAATAGTAAAAATCACTCATGATTCCCTGTTGTGTATCAGGTCCGCTTGCCACCACCTGGACAGCTCCATCCCCTTGTTCCACTGTATTGTTGATTTCTGGACGCTCTTCTAATACATCTTCCCCACTGACATATTCCCAATCCAAAAGGAAAACAGTATGAAGCATATATACCGCTTCACCTTTAAGGACCATATGTGTATCTCTCCAAAATCCGATCGTTTTATTTCGCCCCAAGTATTCCTCTCCTACGTTTAAGCCTCCAACAAAGCCAACTTCCCCATCTATGATGATTATTTTCCGGTGATTCCTAAAATTAAACTTTTGATTAAAAAAACCATGTTTCAATGGTGAAAAGGGATAAGCCTTTATCCCTGCATTTTTCATCCGTTTAACTTCATTATTTGAAAGGCTTAAACTACCGGCAGCATCAAAAATGAATAAAACTTCAACACCATTTTTTGCTTTTTCAATAAGGATATCTATAATTTCAGTACCAAGCCTGTCGGAACGAAAAATATAATATTCTATATGAATGAACTTTTCAGCTTTTTTTAACTGTTTAATGATTTCGCTGAACGTTTCGTTACCATTTTTCAACACTTCCGTTTGCGATGATGTACTAATGGTGGTCTCAGAAGCATTTTTGGCAAAAGCTGCGAATGATTGCTGATGATTATTCAAGAATGATAGATTTGGCGATGATACATGTGTAACAAGACTCTTCCATTCTTCGCGATCTTTTTTCCTTTTACTTCGAAATAAATACCCTTTTAAATAAAGCTGACCTGAAAATAGATAAAACACATATCCAAATACCGGGAAAAACAATAGTACATACATCCATAAAAGGGTCTCGTGGGCAAATCTATTTTCCAGCATGAGTGAAAACAAGGTAATAAACATCACAAAAATATACAATCCAATAAAAAATAGCTTCACGTCGAAGCTAACATGAGTGAACAGGATCATATAAACTGCAGCAATCAAAATAAATAAAAATACAAATTCCATTCTTCTTCTTTTCATCGTTTCATTCTCCTACACAGCAATATTTTATATATCTAAACATATACCCATATTTGATGGTAAAAGAAACAAAACACTTACGAAAACAATATTCGTAAGTGTTTTTTGTGTATTACCTATCCAATTATCACTTCATGACAGGAATCAAACTTTCATATAGCTCAATATACTTTCTGGAAGATGATGTCCAACTGAAGTCTAACTTCATTGCACTTTCGGACATTTCCCTCCATCTTTTCGGCTGGAATTTGTACAGGCCAACAGATTGCTCAATTGTATGAAGCATATCGTGTGCATTATAATTCGTAAAACTGAAGCCATTGCCTTCACCAGTAAATTGATTATACGGGATGACCGTATCACGAAGTCCGCCAGTTTCCCTCACTAAAGGCAGGGTACCATAACGGAGTGCCAATAGCTGGCCGATGCCACATGGTTCGAATTGGGACGGCATCAGGAATATATCAGAACCTGCATATATCTGTCTTGCTAACCCCTCATCAAAATAAGTATTGACTGATACCTGATTTGGATATTGGTCAGCTAAATGGCGAAATGCCGATTCATATTGCTCTTCACCCGTACCTAAAAGGATGAATTGAACTCCTTGATTCATTATTTCATGAAAAACATGGAGAATAAGATCTATTCCTTTTTGATCAACAAGCCTGGTCACCATGGATAGAACCAGGACCCCATCATTGACAGGAAGATCCAGTGTTTCCTGTAGCTGACGTTTATTCTCCATTTTATCGTCATAGGAATCGAACGGAACTGCAAGATGTTCATCTGCCGCAGGATTATATTCCTCATAATCGATTCCGTTTATGATCCCTTTAAGGTCACCATTTCTTTTGCGTAAAAACCCATCAAGATTTTCCCCAAAATAAGGACTCTGAATTTCTTCCGCATAACTTGGGCTTACAGTTGTGACTATGTTAGAGAATGCAAGGCCGGCTTTCAAATAACTGACATTCCCATGGAATTCAAGACCATCGATATTAAAATATAACTCACTCAAATCGAGTAATTCCGCTAAAACAGCTTTAGGATAAACTCCTTGATAGCGTAAATTATGTATGGTAAATATCGTTTTAATATCCTGATAGAATGGATGGTTATGATAATGAGCTTTCAGCAAAACGCTGACAAGGCCCGTTTGCCAATCATGACAGTGTATGACATCCGGTTTTACTTCTAAATAAGGTAAAGCCTCTAAAACTGCACGGGAAAAGAAGGCGAACCTTTCGCCATCATCAAAGAAACCATAACTACCATGTCTTTTGAAATAATATTCATTATCCAGAAAATAATATGTAATTCCGTTAGCAACAAGTTTTTCGATGCCACAAAATTGCTGGCGCCAACCAACAGGAACTTCAATACTCGTCATATGTTCCAATTCCTGTTTGAATCGGTAAGGAAGATCCCCGTATTTAGGAAGGATGACACTTACATGGACTCCCTGTTTTTTCAGCGCTTTCGGGAGCGCGCCTATAACGTCTCCGAGCCCTCCCGTTTTTATAAAAGGGGCGCATTCTGAAGCAGCAAATACAACATTCATTGCCGCACCTCCTCTATTAAATTACTTTCGCTTTTTTTATTACAGTAGGTTGTTTTAAACCAATAACTGATTTTTCACTAGTAATTCTCACTTCTTTATCAGTTATGATATTTTCAACGATAGCTCCTTCTTCAATCACGCCTTTTTGCATGATGATGCTATTTCTTATAATCGCTCCCTTTTTCACCTTTACCCCACGGAAGAGTATACTGTTTTCCACAGTCCCTTCAATATCACAACCGTTTGCTATCAATGAATTGGTAACCTTCGAAGAACTTGAATATTTGGTCGGTGCCTCATGTTTGATTTTTGTATAAACATCCCAAGTATCCCCGAAGAAAGAACGGATTACCGATGGGTTCAGGAAATTCATATTACTGGAATGAAAGCTTTCAATGGAATGGATGAATGGCATATCTCCAGTAAAATTGTAGCCTTTGACGGTAAAACGATGAAGATTGGCTTTCACGGCGTCTTTCAAAAAGTCATATTCCCCACTCGCAACACAGCTTTTGATCAAATTCACCAATAGCGTTTTACTTATGATGAAGGTTTCCAGACAAACATGGTCACCAGGTCTAGGGATGGTATAAAAGCTAATGTCAGTAATGTCTTCATCCGAATCCACCGAGCAGGTGTGATAGATTGGTTTTTCAATCAATTCCCCTTCATAATCCTTATATACGACCGTGATATCCGCTTTATGTTTTTTGTGATAATCAAGCACATCATTAAAATCCAATTTGCATACATGGCTGCCAGGGGAAATGATGACAGTATCTGCCTCTGCACGTTCGAAAAAGCTGAGATGATCATAAAATTGCTTCATATCGCCTGTTACCGTTTCATCCGGATGGATAGGGGGCAAGATATATAAGCCTCCTGCACGCCGATCCAAGTTCCATTCTTTCCCTGAGCCCAGATGATCCATAACTGAAAGATACTTTTCTTTTGGAAAAACGGCTACTTTTGATACATCTGCATTAATGAGGTTCGACATCGTAAAGTCAATCAAACGGTAGCGTCCACCAAATGGCACGGATGCTACATTACGGTGAGCAGTCAGATCTTTTAAATGTTGTCTTTCATTGATTAAGTTAATAATACCCAACACATTTTCCATAGCATCTTCCCCTTTTTCTAGTTAAGAGTAATCTTTTTTTTGTTTGGATTGATAATGGTCTGATTTTCACCAATTAAGGTAATATCTGATGTAACCGCTGAATTGCCAACTACGGCACCATCTTCAATAACACAATTGCTGGCTATGATGCTTCTTTCTATATGAACATTTTCACCAATCGTAACATTAGGCATGATGACAGAATCTTTTATGGTTGACCCATAGCCCACCTGTACATTATAGGATAAAACCGAATGTTCAATGTTCCCATGAATCATGCACCCTTCATTGATAAGCGACTGACTGACCTTAGCATCCGGTGATATATATTGCGGCGGGTGATTTGCATTGCGGGCAAAAATTTTCCATTGCTGATCATCCAACTGGAAATTCGGCTTATCCTCCAATAAGTCCATATGGGCCTGCCAAAGGCTTTCGACCGTTCCAACATCTTTCCAATAATCATTAAAACGATAGGCATATAGCTTTTTTCGGTCTTCAAGCATCTTTGGAATGATGTTGCTGCCGAAATCATTGGAAGAATTTTCATCTTTTTCATCATTTATTAAATACCGTCTTAAGGTTTTCCAATTAAAAAGGTAAACTCCCATGGAAGCAAGATTACTCTTTGGATACTTTGGTTTTTCATCGAATTGAGTGACTTTATCATCATCATTGGTATTCATGATTCCGAAACGACTTGCTTCCTGCCACGGCACTTGAATGACAGCTATGGTCGCCTCGGCATTTTTTTCGATGTGATAATCCAGCATCTTACTGTAATCCATCTTGTAAATATGGTCACCAGAAAGAATTAATACATGTTCCGGATCATAGTTATCAATGTATTGGATATTTTGATAAACAGCATTTGCCGTCCCTTTATACCATTCACCGCCTTCTTTCCCTTGATAAGGAGGAAGTACGGAAACTCCGCCAACATCAAGATCAAGGTCCCAAACTTTCCCATTACCAACATAATCATTTAGAATCAATGGCTGGTATTGGGTTAGTACCCCAACCGTATCAATACCAGAATGAGTGCAGTTACTTAATGGAAAATCGATGATTCTATATTTACCGCCAAAGGGAACAGCTGGTTTTGCCAAACCGATTGTCAATTCACCTAACCTTGAACCCTGGCCTCCTGCCAATAACATTGCTATCCATTTTTTTGCTCCCATTATTCGTTCACTCTCCCCCGTCTTTTTTTTGTTTGCTTCATAAAAATAGAAATGCCTAATGGAGGTACAGTTATTTCCATGCTGTATGGTTGATTATGGTATGGTTCCTTTTTGACATTAATGGGTTCTTCATTGATTTGACCCGATCCTCCGAAAGCGGCTGAATCACTGCTGAAAACCTCTATATATTTGCCTTGGGATGGTACACCTATTAGATATTGAGCATGAGCCTGCGCAGAAAAATTACAGACAACGATGCAATAATCGCCTTTCCGTTTACCTTTTCTCATAAAGGTAATGACACTCTGATTACTATTGTTCGGATCTATCCATTCAAAACCCTCCGGGACATGATCCAATCTCCAAAGTGAGGAAGTTTGCCGATAAAAATCCTGGAGAGTTCGGAAGTAATGGGCCAGCTTTTCGTGTGATTCATATTCCAAAAGCAGCCAATCCAATTGTTCCTCATCTTTCCATTCTATGAATTGGCCAAATTCACTGCCCATAAATAGAAGCTTCTTTCCAGGATGCGTCATGAAATACCCAAAGAGTAACCGTAAATTTGCGAATTTCTGCCAGTAGTCACCTGGCATCTTATTCAATAACGACTTCTTGCCATGAACCACTTCATCATGTGAAAAGGGCAAGACGAAATTTTCTGAAAAAGCATAGAAAAATGAAAATGTTAATAGGTTATGATGATATGGCCTTTCATGTGTTTCAAGTTTCATATAACGAAGGATATCGTTAGTCCATCCCATATTCCATTTGTAATTAAAGCCCAGTCCGCCTATATCGGTAGGAGAAGTTATGAGCGGCCGGTCTGTTGCTTCTTCAGCCATCATTAATGCATTGGGATATTTTTTGAAAACCACTTCGTTAAGTTTTTGCAAAAATTGTATAGCTTCAAGGTTTTCCTCACCGCCAAACTGGTTTTTCAGCTTGACCGGCAACGGATTATCATGATTAAGATAAACCATGGATGATACCGCATCGACACGGATCCCATCTATATGGTATACATCCATCCAAAACATAACATTTGAAATAAGGAAACTGATTACTTCCGGTTTGGTAAAGTCAAAATTGTACGTCCCCCATAACGGGCGATCTGCTCTAGTATGTTCAATTGGTTCATAGAGAGGCGTACCATCGAAACGGGAAAGTCCATGCGCATCTTTACAAAAATGGGCGGGAACCCAGTCAAGGATTACACCTATGCCCTTTTGATGGCAAAGGTTAATTAAATATTTAAAATCTTCAGGTGAACCGTACCGACTGGTTACGGAATAATAGCCCGTGACCTGATATCCCCACGATTTATCAAATGGGTGTTCCATTATGGCCATGATTTCAATATGTGTAAAACTATTATCAATCACATAATCAACTAATCTATCAGCCAATTCACGGTACGTATAAAATTCGCCATCTTCTTTCTGTTTCCATGTTCCTGGGTGCACTTCATAAATGGACATGGGTTTATGATAAATGTTTTCCTTTTTCCTATCGGCTATCCACTTCGAATCTTGCCATTCAAAATTATCCAGCTTTTTAATGACAGAGGCTGTATTTGGTCTGACTTCCGAATAAAAGGCATATGGATCGGCTTTTAGGATACGTTTATTTCCAGGTGTATGTATTTCATATTTATAGAGTTCCCCTTCTTGTAGTCCTGGTACGAACAACACCCAGATACCTGAACACTCGATCCGTTTCATCGCATGATCTTTTCCGTCCCAATTATTAAAATTACCGACTACTGAAACTTGCTTCGCATGGGGGGCCCAAACGGCAAAGCGTACTCCTTCATTACCTAATGATGTCATAATGTGTGCCCCAAGCATCTTATAGCTTTCATAAAGGGTGCCTTCATGAAACAAATATAAATCGAAATCGCTTGGATAATTCTCTTGCAGCTGGTCCATAATTGTACTCAATAAAACCCCTCCATCAGTATTAACTCGATAGTATTTTACCCATCCTTCCCCAGTTATTATATATATTCGGTAAAAATGGTATTAATCCTTCAAATGGAGGTGAAGTTATTGTAATAAATGCCCGTTTTTTTAATAAATAAAACATTTTTTTGTGAAAAATAGTCATTTATTGTAAAAATATTATTATACCAATAAAACCCTTCCCATTTTTTAGGAAGAGCTTTAAGGTATCAAGTATGAATGCTTCATGTTATTTGTTCAGTTCGAATACTGTGAGTCTTCGTCAAGAATAAATAGGATAATGAGACTGACCATGCCAGAGGAGTATTCCTGTTTGGTATATTACTGCCTCCTATATATAACTCAGGAACTTCCCAATTTTCTGGAATGATCATTTTCGTTTTATCTATATATTCCTTAACTTTGTTCATCATGCCAAGTTCAAGGTAGCATAATCCCAGCCACGGAAGCCCGAAACACCATTCCGCTTCTTGACCGTCATTGTAATAAAGGTCATTCTCATATCTAATGCAACCTTTTGTTCTTTCTAGGCGCCCTGTGACATTCTTCAATATTTTAAGTGCTATTTCACGGTCTACCAGACGATAAGGATAAATTAAGGATAAAAGGGCTAAATCCGTCTCTTTTGAATAACTTTCCCTTGGAAGCAGGAAACGAAGAGCTTCTTCTCCCTTTTTAATGAGTCCTTCCTTGACGTTGACCAGCATTTTGACTGAATTCAAACCGGCAACACATGCCCCTATGCTTGAAGCATGGATTTCGATATTCTCTTCCCACATCCCGTTATCTTCCGCTTGCCAATATTGCAGGCATTCCAAGTAACTGACCAACTTTTGAACGATCTTTAAATCACGTTGATTTCTTATCACCTTTTTCCCATGCCTATATCCTTCACCGACACCCCATAAAAACGCACCTATCGCATCATTTTGGGCATGGCCCCACTCATCTGGCAGTTCTTTAAGCTCAGTGGAATACCGTGCATGGATATGTTCAAATAGAAATTGGGGTTTCTGTTCCGTATGAATATCTATCTTCCACTCATAGGATTGAAATAAGTCGAATAAAGCATGATATGCTTTCTCGTAACGATTGGACGGATCATTTATAAAAGGTATTACTGTATAAACGACATCCCTTATCCAGACATAATTATAATCATCGGAAACACTTGCAGTATATGCGCCATTAGGAAGCCGCATGCGATCAAGAACCTCTAGGGCACCATTTACATTCATTAATTGAACACCTCCATAGTTATTTGCTTATTCCCATTGTTGACAGACTCCCATTTTCTAAACGTTGGTTGTTTCATTTTTCAATTAAAAGCGCTTTCAATTCAGCTAGCCATAACGACTTTTTCAGAAGTTCATTCACCACAGTTTATGTAATCACTGCCGTTTTTGATAATCAAGCTTCCAATGTTCAATAAAAAAGCGTCATTTGCCTACCCGTAATGAAGTTGCCGTTATGAAATATGTTCTTTGGAAAATAAAAAACCAGTAATGGCAATCCATTACTGGTTATATCGGCCTATCATTCAAATGTTTAGTAGTTATTAAAAGAATAATCGTATCATCATTGAAAGCATGCCAATCATTACCGTACTCCATAGACTTCTCGTAAACATGGCAACCAGGAAAGCTGGTAAAAGCTGAGGCCAAATTTAAAGCATTACCCTTAATTAAAAAAACCTGTTCCGATAATAGAAGTTCTTGAACCAATGACGCCTCCATTACGGCCACCGTACATGCTTTAGCCAATCTATGCCCTTGGAATCTGCATATTACTAATCTCAGCATCAAATGAACGATTCTAGGTATGAAAGTCACAAATGAAGCCCCAAGGATATACCTGCTTATTTCCATCTGTCAATCACCATCCCCTATCGCTGAAGCTATAACCGTTGCAACTATGACGCCAGTACTGCCAGGAAAGAAGAAACCCTAATGCAACAACGATTAATATGCTGCCAAAAAACGACTGCAAGATCTATAAAAAAGTCTTTTTTACTCAATATTCAAAACTAAGAAGGCCGGTAAACATGGCTGTCAGGGCAGAAACCGCTTTTGCTAGTAACCAATTTATATAGGCTTCAAGATTGTACCAAGCATACTAAAATCAAACCGTTTCCTCTTCTGTGCCGTTGTGGCCGCCAACTCCAAATGTTTCATCCGTTAGTAAGGCTCCAGTTATCAGTTTTTGTTTCAAACCTTGCTGCCTGAATTAAGGAGCTAATGCAGCAATAGATGACGACTGTTAACAAAAATATACGTAAAAATCATGGCCGAGATCGGATGACTTGCGGCCATAATCCATGCCGCCATGAATTGTCCAGACCCTGCATAGAGTAAAAGCGACATTAGTGCCACTTCAATCATACTTAATCATGACTTTCTTTCGCGACCCCTTCAGCAAAACCGATACTTAGGTATACAATCCTTTACTCCTTGCAAAAAGCCTTCCCCATCATCGGAAAAGTCATCGTTTTTCCAATCCACCCTTATATTAATAAGTGCCTTTAATTGCTTTTCAGCTTGCCAAGCAGAATGGGCAACTCACTATATATTTCGATGATCTCATCTATCGGCATTCTAACTAAGCCGCTGGAAGAAGGGGCAACGAATTCCATGGATTGATTCGATGAAGGTTCTTCTTGCAGCCCCCAAGAGATTTTTCGTAATTGACGGTATTCCTGATAAACACCCTTGCCTACAAAACAGACAAGTCTAGGTTCATACTTTTCAATTTTCCTTTTTAATTGCTGCCTTCCTATTATGTACTCTTCTTTAGTGATATCTTCCGCTCCTTTTGTAGGCCTGGAAACGATATTGGTAAAACCATAACCTAAATCCAGTAATGACGAGTCTTCGGTTGGAGCATATTTCCTTGGTGTCAGCCCGGACTCGAAGAGGATTTTCCAAAAGCGGTTGTTTGGATTCGCATAATGATGGCCAGTCTCGCCTGAACGGATGCTTGGATTGAAACCTACGAACAAAACATCCAAATTTTCCCTTAAATGATCAGAGATGCCTTCCATTTTAAAACTCCTTTTCAAATTCATATTTAATCATTGTACAAAACTGAAAAATAATTAACTACCTTTTCCGCCATTTTCACAACATATATCCAAAATTCAAACACGTTTCTTGTAGAATGTGGGATGATTGTTTCAAATTAATAACTCTAATATTGATGACATATGATTCCGCTTTTAAATTACAAGCATTTTACACGTTCAAAAAGAAACAGCCACCTTATAGATGGCTGCTTCTTCATATATCTTATTGTGCGTGACTAACGCGAACAAAGCTTATTTCACTTAGTGGAATGGTTATGATATCAAGATTGCCTTCATAACCTGGAGAGGTTTCTGTTAATTGACAAATATCATCTGTTACTTCAAATAGCACTCCCTCGAATAAATCACTGCTCGTTGCCACTTCGACCGTGTTCCCAATGTAATGTTTTAATTGTACATAAAAAATACTAGCTAACAATGCATTCTCCTCCTTATATAGGCTCTCTAAAAGAATTGATGGAATTGAACGGAACAAATACTACAGTTCCCGCAGCTTCAGTAATTACGATATAATTAGTTTGAATTGAACTCAATATTCCCGTTACCGGGGCAAAATCAGTTGAAACCGTTACCGTTCTTCCTAGTAATGCTGCTAAAGCACCTCTTAAATCAATGAATGGATCTCCTGAAGTGTCAGGTGTTCCTGGTCTTGGTTTACCATTTTCAACAAGCCATTTATAGTAGAGATAGTCGTAACTATTCTTTTTACATGGCTTCTCACTTTGCTTCTCACTTTGATTCTCACTTTGCTTCTCACTTTGCTTCTCAGTGCTCATTATTTTACCACCTTTATATTGTCTATTTTATTACCTTCGTCATGGTTCTCTTCTTTTTTCCTTCATCCCCATGCTCTCATTTCTTTACCTTCTCCTTTTTGAAACGGTCCCCCCTTCTTATCTTTCATGCAGCACTGAACTCATTGTCGATCGATAATGTGAATCCTGGTATGGTTCAAACCGAAAATGAATTTTCGACCTTGCTAATATTTTTGCCTTGATTCGATTTCCCCTGAATTCATTGATCCACCAGATACATTTGATTCCTTTGAGGATCTTGACAATTTGCTGCTGCTTCTATATCGCTTCAAAAGTAGTATATTGATGACTGATGTTTTCGGCTTGGACTAATCAACCTTTTTTTAAATTACTTTACTTTTTTTTGAAGGTTTTACGAAATCATGTCCATTTCTCTAATGAATGAATATGATACGGTTGAGGTGATAACTATGACGAACAAACAAAAAAAGGATTACATAGGCATTGTAATCCCTTCATGTCACAAAAAGTCTGCATTAAAAGCAGAACGTATGGAACAAGCAAAATCCCCTTTTTTCAATTGTTCACTTCCTATTAATAAAGGTTTTTCTGAAGCGGACGATACTAATTGTTGTGCATCAATAAATGAGCCAGGTTCCCACATTAAATTGTTACTTTCACCATTAAATTCAAATAAAATTCATCATCATACAGTTACTGGATCTGATGAATTTTCCCAAAGAGGTAAGGCATCATGAAATCAATAAGAGTCCTGATGGTGTTAGATACAATGGATGTAAGCGGAACGGAAACGCATGTATTGAGTCTTGTGAATGAATTACAGTCTAAAGGAATATATACAGCAGTTGTTACTGGAAAAGGCAGTATGATTAGCCGGTTACGAGAAACGGGATGTAAAGTTCACCAAATGAATTTCCCTAAAACATTGACGATTAACTCGAATGAGGAATCTCCATTATTGAATAGCTTGGTAGAATTGTTACGAAAAGAACAGATTACACTAGTGCACGGGCACCAAATTATATCCGGCTACCTCTCTGCAAAGGCAGCTAAGCTCTACAATATTCCCTTCGTCTTCACCCTGCATGGGACATACTTCCAGAAATCGGATATAAAAAGTGTGTTACAGTTTACAGATGCTGCGGTTGCAGTTAGTGAACCGGTAAAAGAACATATTCAGCCATTTTTCCCTAAGAATATTTCAGTCATTGCAAATGGAATTGATACAGCCGATTTTTCCCCTTCCCCTTCTTTGGAATTAAGAAAAAAAATGAATATTCCCTTGAATGCAAAAGTAATTCTTTACTGCAGCAGGATAACTCGGCATAAAGCAAAAATCTGCATGCTTTTAATCAAAGCTTGCAGGGATTTAAAATTAAAGGATATCCCCAACCTTCATGTAATCATCATCGGTAACGGCAGCCAGCTCAAGGACATTAAGAATGTGGCTGCGAGCATCCAATCTTTATATAAAGAAGAGTTCATTCATTTCACTGGGGAACAAAAGAATGTGAGAGACTATTATGCACTTGCAGACTATGTTGTAGGTACGGGCAGGGTTGCTTTGGAGGCTATGGCATGTGAAAGACCCGTTATTTCATGTGGAAATCTAGGGTATTTTGGGGAAGTGAATAAGAAAAACTTTCAACAAGCCTGGGAATGCTACTTTGGGGATCACGCTGCAAAACAGACTTGCAGCCAAGCCATTCTTTATCGGGACTTACGCAACCTTCATCAATCAAACGCCGGGGTTCAAACAGGCAGGGATTTAAGGAAATTGGTATTGAAACAATTCGATAGTAAAAAAAATATATTACCGCTAATTGAATTATATGAAAGTACAATTCAATCATTTGAACAGCAGCAGGCCATAAATTAATGGTTCTGCTGCTATTCAATCTCTCACAATGGCCATCAAGGGTTCTATTAATTCTTTATTAGGGGAATAAACTACATAGAAATTGGAGGCATAGATCTCTCGATTAATAACAGCCAATAAATGATTCTAGAAAATGAATTAATCTATTAAATAGAGTTTAGAACCTTATAAAAATTTAAAGGCGCTCCCATTTGTCAAATGGCTTAACTCGTAGGTATTTATGTACCTACGAGTTTTTATGTTACGTATCGCAAATTCGATTCTATCAAACTCGGGGTTCAGGAAACATTCTGCCGTTGTTCGATATGATCATATTTTCTCGCATTGGACATCTTATTGATGGTAAGAAGTATTCCAGAAAGCCATATAATCACGATGCCTGTATAAATATATATGTGTGCTTCAATCGGAATCCATGTAGCTAATAATGTTCGTACATTAATCAAAATAATGAAACCACCGACTAAAACACCCATTAATTGAGCAGGAAGCATCCGGACTAACCAGGCTGCAATTGGTGCAGCAACCACCCCACCAATTATCAACGCTACGACCCAAAGCCAATTGACTGCTTCCCATCCAAGCGAAATGATAAAACCAAGACTTCCGAAGAAAGCAATGGCAAATTCACTCGTATCAACAGTCCCTACGGCTTTTCTCGCCGTCATTCCTTTTTTTGACAATAAAACAGGCGTTGCAATAGGTCCCCAACCGCCTCCGCCTGTTGCATCACAAAAGCCTGCAAAAAGGCCTAACGGAATGGATTGTTTTGCGGTCAATGGCCTTACGGTTTCAGTGTCCTTTGACGGTTTAAAAATAAATAAAAAGCGGAATAAAACGTATACACCAAGGCCAAATAAAAATATGGCAATATACGGTTTAGCTAATTCTGCTGGCAGGTTGCTCAGGAAACATGCACCTACAAATGCACCAACTGAACCTGGAATGATCAAGCGATAGACCATATTTTTATCCACGTTCCCAAACTTTATATGTGAAGCTCCGGAAACTGCTGTGGTCACTACTTCCGATAAATGTACGGATGCTGATGCTACTGCAGGGGCAATTCCGAATGTCAACAATAAGGAGGTGGAACTCACTCCATACCCCATTCCAAGCGAACCATCGATTAATTGGGCTAAAAACCCGATAAAGGCTAAAACGATTAACTTTTTCATGACATTCCCCTTTTTCAACTAAAATAGAACCTAGATAACATCGACCACCGTTTGCCTGTATAGATCAGTTTGATCTTTAAGACACAAAGAGGCACCTAACCAAAATGAAATAACATGTTGGTTAGGTGCCTTCAGTTTTTCTGATCAGCCCATGATTTTTTTATTCAGCTTCTACTGGCATAAGCCTAGCTAAGAAACGATATCTTTCTTTTAGGGAATATTTATAAATATCCTCTATTGAATCTTTCAATAACTTAGATTTTTCTTCTTTTGAAAAGGAACCACTTTTAATGATCATCCTTGCTTCGAAAAGGAATTCAAGATAATCTTCATAAGATTCATCATATACTTTACCTAGGTCATTCCGAATTTTTTTAGCGAGAGTTGGACTTGCTCCATTTGTAGAAACACTAATGGAAAGCATGCCTCTATTCAATGTGGCCGGTATATGAAAGTTACCCAGCTCATGATTGCTGATTACGTTCACCAGCTGACTTTGGGATGCATTCTCGTACACTCGTTCATTAACTTCCGTAGAATTCGTTGCAACAATGATTAAAAACGCATCTTTATAGTCAGTTTCTTCCACTTCTTTAAGTAAGACTCGAATCTTACCTTCTTTCCCCAACAGTTGAAAATCCGTGCATATCTCGGGGCTTACGACGGTCACTTCGGCACCTGCTTCCAATAAGGGGCCCGCTTTAAAGTAACCTATTTTACCACCGCCGATGATGACACACTTTCTGTTCTCAATATTAAGCGTAATTGGATACATAGGCTCCCTCCCCACTCACTTCTTGAATTCGTTCAGATATTGCTTGTTCGATCTTTGGATGATAACCTAGATATCGGCAAAGAATGATTTTTTGCTTCCCCTTTTTTTGGAGCTTTTTTATACTTTTTTCAATCGACTGCATTAAGAGACCGGTAAACAATAGGTAAGGAATGATAAATACTTGGTTTGATCGAGATTCCCCTGCTAATTCCAATGCTTCTCCAAAGCTTGGAGTGGCAGCTGTCAAATAACATTCTTGCACTCGGATTTTAGGAAACCTGTTCCTTAGCAAATCGGCCAGTCTAGACAAATCCCTTTTCACGTCGGGATCACTGCTGCCCCTTCCAACCAATAAAACCAAGGAATCCTCCGTAACCCTTACATTTGTTTCCTCCAACCGTTCCACTAAAATGTCAACCATTTTATCACTGACACCAATCGGCCTTCCGTATTTCAATTCAACGGCAGGGTACCGTTCTTTCATTTTGTTCAGGATGACCGGAATATCATGTTTTGCATGTACAGCCGTTAGCAATAGAACTGGAATGGCAATGATTCTCGTCGCACCTTTTTGTACGCATCGGTCGTAGGCCTCTTCTATCGTAGGAGTTTCCAATTCCAGGAAACAATACTCCTGAATGGAATTCGGCTGTGCTTGCATACAAACTTTAATAAAATCAATGGCTTGGGCTGAAGCTTCTTTAACGCGGCTTCCATGGCAAATATATAAAATGGCTTCCATTAAAAGGCCTCATTCGCCAACAAATTTTCGGTTTGTTTTCCTTCAAACCATTTGATTTTTTCCCGTAAATTAACGACATCGCCCACGACTATCATGCAAGGATTGGAAATCTGTTCGTTATTGGCGGTTTCCACTACATTAGCCAACGTACTGACAGCTGTTCTTTGTGTTTTTAATGTCCCCCAATGGATAAGGGCTACCGGAGTCTCTGGATTTTTTCCATGCTCCAAAAGTTTCCCTTGAATATAGGGCAGGTTTTTAACACCCATGTAAATGGCTAATGTATCGATTCCTTTTGCAAGGGATTCCCATTTGATATTATCCTCTTCATCCTTTTTCCGATGGCCGGTAACAATTGCAAAAGATGAAGCGTGGTCCCTGTGTGTAACTGGGATTCCCGCATAAGCTGTAGCGGCGATTCCAGCCGTAATTCCTGGAACGATTTCAAAGCTCACGCCACTTTTGGCAAGGGCTTCCGCTTCCTCCCCGCCTCTCCCAAAGACGAATGGATCTCCGCCTTTCAAACGGGTGACCACTTTTCCCTTTTTTGCATATTTGACCAGGAACCGATTGATGGTATCCTGCTGCAATAAATGATAATCCGGCAGTTTACCGCAATTAATCAGCTCTACACCATCTTTTGCATGATTCAAAAGTTCTTTATTGACAAGTCGATCATATAAAATGACATCAGCTTCTTGAATGCATTTTAATCCTTTTAATGTAATTAAATCTGGATCTCCGGGACCGGCTCCTACTAGATATACTTTCCCCATTTATGCAACCTGCCTTCCCTTAGAGAATCGTTTCGAATTCCGATAAAACGAAACCTGCTCCATTTTTAATTTTCCTTTTTTCATATAATGAGATGTCATCCACTTCAGGCATTTTCAAAAAATGTTTTTCCAGCTCGATATCAACAAGGTCAAACGCCTTTTCATCCGAATCGGCAACAATGATGACATGGATTGGTTTTTCCTTGATAGTGACTTCGAAACGGTATAGATTCATGGATTGCTTACCTTCCCCTATTAAACGGCCACTTCCGTTAATATATCATCTAGCTTACTTTGTAACTGGGATATCCCTACCCTTTCCACAAAATCAAGAAAGGTTTCGGATAGAAGTTTTGTTTGTTTGAAAAATAGGATCAGTTCTTTCAGAACATGATAGAGCTGTTCAGCTTCCACTTTCCCTTTAAGTTTTTCATTGAACTTACCGCCTTCATTCAGCGTTCCCCCGACGTATATCTCAAAAGCTTCGACCATCTTTTTGTCCTGGTTTTTCATTTTTATGCCTTGCAGTCCAATTTCGGCGATGGCTCTTTGACCGCAATTATTCGGACAACCCACCATATGCATCCTTACAGGAACATCGAGATCTATTTCCTTGTCCAATGATTCAGAAATGGTCCTCATTCGTTCTTTTGTTTCAACGAGTGCCAGGTTGCAATACTCGATGCCTGTACAAGAAACGGAATAACCAATGAATTTTTTTGGGTGGTATGGAAATCTTTCAAAGATGGATTCCTGTTTTAATTCCTCAAGTTTTGCATCCGGCACATTTGGAATGATAAGATTTTGAGAATTACAGTTGCGGATTTCACCATTTCCATATTTCTTCGCAAGTTCGGCAAACTCAATCACTTCGTCTGGATTTAGACGACCAACTGGTATATTGACACCAACATAGTTCAGACCATCTTGTTTTTGTTTATGGATGCCGTAGAAATAACCTGCATTCCATTCCTTCACCGCACTTTCACCCTTTTCAGGAAGCGGACCGGTGTACTCCAGCAATTTTTCCTTGAATTGGTCAGGACCCCAATCAGCTACAAGGAATTTCAAACGCGAGCGATGACGTTTTTCACGGTACCCAAAGTCACGGAATATCGTCGTGATGGCGGCCGCTACTTCGACTGTTTTTTCAGGTAAAATGAATAAGTCAAGTTCTTCTGCCAGCATCGGAACGGAGGATAGCCCACCGCCTACTTTTACGTGAAAACCAACTTCCGTTACTCCATCAATTACTTTAGTAGCCGGATTGAATGAAACACAGTTGATTTCAGCATTTGAAGCATTATGGATATTAGCACTTATGGACATTTTATATTTCCTCGGAAGGTTTGAATAGTCTTCGTTAAGGCGGAAATACTCAAATACATCATAAAGTACCTCGCGTGTATCAAAAAGTTCGTCAGGATCGATGCCTGCCAATGCATTACCGATGATATTACGTGTGATATCACCACATGCACCGGCCGTAGTCATTCCGACCTTTTCCAAACGGTTTAAGATATCCGGGACTTGTTCGATGGTCAACCAGTGGAATTGAACGGCTTGACGGGTTGTAATGTCATATACACCCCTCCCATAATCTTTAGCGATGTTAGCAAGAGTTATCTGTTGATCATAAGTCAGGATACCTCCGGGAATAACGACACGCATCATCCAGTAACCTGCTTCTTTTGGCCGTTGCAGGTATAGACCTGCCCACTTGAACATATCCCAATTCTCTTTAGGGATGGAATCAAAACCATTTACAGCGTAATGTGGAATATCATCGAATATCTTCAATCCATCTTTTTCTAATTTCCAGATTTCCGTTTTATTTTTAGCGATTAGTGGATTTTCCGACCAAAATTTCTCGTAAACCATTACATTTCCTCCTTGATTAGATCGCTTTCTTTGCTGTCAAATAGCCGATTACTTGTTCAACGCACTCTTCAATGCTGTATTGGTCGGATTCTAAAGTGATTTCCGGTTGTTCAGGTTCTTCGTATGGAGAGTCGATTCCGGTAAAATCTTTAATGATTCCTTTACGCGCCTTGTCATAAAGACCTTTTGGATCACGCACTTCGCACTCTTCGATCGGACACTTTATGTATACTTCAATAAACTCCCCTTCATCGAGTAAATCACGTACAATCTGCCGATCTGCCCTGAAAGGTGATATGAAGGCGGTCAATACGAACTGCCCACTATCCACGAATAACTTGGAAACCTCACCTATTCGTCTAATATTCTCGGTTCGATCCTCTTCAGAAAAACCTAAATCTTTATTTAATCCGTGGCGGATATTATCACCATCCAAAACATAACTTCGAATATTCCGATTATATAACTCTTTAGCGACCGCGTTCGCAATCGTTGATTTTCCGGAGCCCGAGAGACCAGTGAACCATAGAACTGTGCTTTCATGGCCGTTCTGCTTCCGGCGGAGCTCCTTGGTCAATGACGTTTCATGCCAAGTGACATTCGTACTTTTACTCATTAATAATCCCCCTCTTCATGTGGTCCTTCAATTTATGTCCGATCAGTTATAAACTTCATTCTTTTTTAGACCTTCGATCAATACCTCGATGACTTCTTTACGGCTAAAGGTAGCTGGAGGAATTTCTCCGTTACGCAGCATTTCCCTTACCTTCGTTCCAGACAGGATGACGTGGTCTTCCTTGCCATGAGGACAAGTTTTAGCGGAAGCCATATTGCCACATTCTTTACAATAAAAACTATGTTCAAAGAATAATAGCGTGATCCCTAACTCATCTGCGTTGAAATTCCCAAAGATTTTTTGAGCATCATATGTGCCATAATAATCGCCCACACCCGCATGATCACGTCCGACGATAAAATGGGTGCAACCATAATTTTTACGGACCATGGCATGGAAAATGGCTTCTCTAGGTCCTGCATAACGCATGGCAGCAGGGAAAACTGCAAGGGAGACGCGATCCTTAGGATAATATTTTTCAAGCAGCACTTTATAGCTTTCCATTCTTACATCTGCCGGAATGTCATCTGATTTAGTGGCACCTACGAGAGGATTTAAGAATAAGCCGTCGACAATCTCCAATGCTGTCTTTTGAATGTATTCATGTGCACGGTGAACAGGGTTCCTGGTTTGGAAGCCGACAACCGTTTCCCAGCCCTTTTCAGCAAAAGCTTTCCTTGTCTCGACCGGGTCCAAATAATTAGCTTGAAACTGCGGACGCTCTATTCTCTTGATCAACTTTATTTCCCCGCCGGCATATACATCACCGCGGTTATATAAATTTTTCACTCCTGGATGCTTCTCATCATCCGTTTGATAAACTAGTGTCGCTTCCAATTGCTTATCTGGTGTGTATATATCGGAAACGGAGAGAACCCCGTATGTTTCACCTTCATGAGTCAACGTTACTTCTTCACCTATAGTAAGGGTTTCGGCAGTTTCTTCGGTCAAAGGCAGCGTAATCGGGATGCTCCATACATGACCGCTGCTAAGCCTCATATCCTTGACCACTGTCTCATAGTCACTTTTTGTAAAGAATCCTTTAATTGGACTGTAGGCACCAGTGCCTATCAATTCAAGATCACTTAAAGCAATTTCATCGATTTCGATTGACTTTGTTATTTTACTAATATCATAATTTGGTTCCCAAAGATCGATTAGTGTTCCTCCGTGCGGTAAACTGATTGTCATGCTAATTTCCCCCTATGGTTTCTATTTATTTAAGATAAATGCAATCCGCATTCCGTTTTTTGAGCTCCTTGCCAACGGCCAGAGCGTAAATCATCTGCATTGAAGGCTGGTGCTGTACATGTTTTACATCCAATGCTCGGATATCCATTATCATGCAGGATATTATATGGAAGTCCGTTTTTATGGGCATAGCGCCAAACATCTTTCCATGTCCAATGTATGAGTGGACATATTTTAACTGACTTGAACTTATTATCCTTATTGATATACTCGGTCGAAGCCCTTGTCTCGGATTGCTCCCTCCGCAGTCCCGAAAGCCATGCTGTTGCCGTTGAAAGCACATCGGTAAGCGGAATGATTTTACGGATGTTACAGCACTTATTTGAATCTCTAACCCATAATTCATCCCCATATTCCGCTGCTTGTTCCTCAAGCGTCAAGGCAGGTTTCTTCATTTCTATCGAAAGCTTTGGATATCGCTTTTTCACTTGCTCGATCAATTGATAAGTTTCCTCAAAATGAACATCTGTATCAAGGAAAACTATTTTGGCAGAAGGATTGACCTTCGCCAATAAATCCGTAAGCACGATGCCTTCAATGCCAAAACTGCAAGCATAAATCAGTTCGTTTCCATAATGGTCATTCGCCCATTGCAGAACTTCCAAAGCACCTTTTGTCTCACTGTCTTCGGGAAATACAGGGAAATCCCCAGTGTTGAAATTTTCATAGTTTATTAATGCAGCCAACTTTGTAGCCCCCTCTAAAACTTGCTGTATCAGGTTAGAGTAACTGTTGATCAATACCCGTTGTAATCTTCTCCAGTTTATTTGACTCTAGGAAAAAAGAGACGAATCTAACCAATACTCTCTTTATATCAGTTAAATCCGCCTCTAGTTTTTCTAGTCAGCAGATACCTTATTTAATTCTTAATTTTTCATTTCTTTCCATTTGAATGATTTTACCATCCTGGACAATAAGTGTAATGGACCCATATTTCATAGAATTAAGCATTTCTTGAAGTCGTTCAAATATTTCTTCAAGCTGATTCTCTTTATCCAAGCCTGTTCCTCCTTTAAGAAAATCCGCGAATTTCTTATTTTCACCGCTGATCAAATGAATTTCTTAGATTTATATAATTCCAAACAACCTTACATTGTTATGGTTTGCCTACAACTTTCCAAAAAACAAAAATCTTTCCATGATGGAAAGATCCCAAGGTAAATATCTTTACCTTATCTTCCAAAATGATCAACATTTTGTTGGAGGTAGCACCTTGCATCGACCATGCAGGTTGCTGGACTTCAAAGGGCCAATTCCCTCCGTCGCTCTGGATAAGTTTTATTATTTTAAATATTAACATATATTTAATCCTTGTCAATGGAGTTTTCTTATAAAATAACTTGGTTTAATATTATGGATGAACTGTTATTTTTATACACACTATTCCGATTATGATTTTATGTTCATGTAAATATGAAAATAGACTCGTCTTTTTAGATAAAGACTCCAAAAAAATGAGTCTATTTTCATTAACAAGCCTATAATTGGCGCCAGTCATCATCTGAAAAAATAATTTCTCGAATTCCAGTCCTTTTAAACGAAGGGATTACTCGAATTCATTAATTTCTTAACTGTATCGCTTCTACAAATTCTTGAACTTGACTCTGGACCCGATCAATTAAATGCAAATCATTTATCTGTTTTTCTGAATTCTGTTTATCTATTTCCTTATCAACAAAATAAATGCCCTGCAGCGGCTCGCCTTTTAATATTGAAATTAATGGTTTAAGTGCATAGTCAATCGCCAATAGATGCCTGTTACTTCCGCCAATCATGATTGGCAGTACTGGCTTACCCTTAAAAGCACCTTCTGGCAGCAAATCAATCAAGGCCTTCAATACACCTGTATAAGAAGCCTTATAAACCGGTGAACCAATAATGACACCTCTAGCTGCTTGAATTTTCTCTGAAAGCTTTAAGATATCTTCGCTATTATATTTGCCTTGGAATAAATCATCTGCTGAGAAATCCGTGATTGAGAAATAAGCTGTGGTAAATCCTTCGTTTTCGACTAATGATTGAATATGTTTTAGTGAAATGTCCGTTCTGGACTGAATAGCCGGACTTCCTGATAAAATTACGATATCGCTCATTTAATATACCCCTCCAATATTACATGATTGCCAGATAAAATCTTCGTAAAGCATTTCGTACAGTATGCATTTATCGTAATAGTCTGAAAAATATAAGTCAAATCTTACACTCTGGACATCTACTCTGAATGAAACAAGAAACGGTCATATTTACGGCTTGATGCTCATGCCCTTAAATATGACCGTTTCATTATGTATGTTTTTGTTTGCCATGAATACCATATACCAAAAGTTGAGCAATGCTCTTAATTCGTTCAGAAGTAAAATATGGCTCCTTTTTCTGCTGGTGGATCTCATAATGTGTAGATAATGCCAATGTAAAAGAAATGATCCCTACATTAAATAGGATAATATCAGAGATATATTGTATCTCTCCACTATCTATTCTCTTCTGTATTTCAATATGCCTGGCATTCGGCTTGAAAATCTGATCTACATATTGCTTCGAAATATCTTGATCGAATTGTGTTTCCCTGAATAGTATCGAAAATTGTTCTTTATTATCAAGAATTTTATTTATCATGGTGCAAACATGATTCTCCACTAGATCATCCGTGGATAGATGGCTAGTCCCATCTTCAGTTTCCTCTTTCTCATCAGGGGTAATTGTAGCTAATAGCAAATCTTTTTTGCTGTCAAAGTATTTGTAAATAGTAGCTTCGGAAACATTGCATGCAGAGGCAATTTCATTCGTTCTTGTCATGTCAAAACCTTTAGTGGCAAAAAGAGTCCGGGCTACATTTATGATTCGTTCTTTCGTTTGCTGCCCTTTTTTCAAAAATATCAACCTTCTTTTATGATGATAAGACCGGTGTCACCAATCTATTTAACATGATATCCCGATGGTATCAATCGGTCAATATTACCTTTGATTCATTAGAATTCAATATTCCCATATATCATAAATAGAAAACATCGTCTAAATTGGGACGAAGTTTTCTTTTACAGAAAATCACTTAAAGGATGCATAGCCATCATCGACCATGACTACACTTCCATTGATCGCATCCGCTTCCTCTAACGATAATAGATAGACGGCATTTGCAACGGCTTCTGGCTTAATTAATTTACCGCGCATTTGACTTGCATTCAATTTATCGATGATTCCCATATCTTTATAGCCTTGAATAATAGGAGTGTCAACCCCGCCTGGCGCAATGCCCACTACCCGTATGCCATAAGCACCCAATTCCAAAGCGGCGGTCTGTGTCATCATTCTTACAGCTCCTTTAGTCGCCTGATAGGCAAAGGTTCCGTGGGAAGCTAAGTAGCCAAACACAGAAGCGGTATTAATAATGACCCCCTTGTTACCTAGCTCCTTCATTTTCCGTCCTGCTGCCATGATTCCAAAGGCAACTCCGTGCTGATTCACTCCAATCGTTTTGAAGTAACCCTCCATATCTTGATCGAGGATCATACCGCCTGCACCGATGCCGGCATTATTAAACATGATATCGATCCTTCCGAATCTTTCCGCTGCTTTTTTGATTAAGGATTCAACATCCTCCTGCTTAGAAACATCCGTTTTTACAAAAATGGCCTCTCCGCCATCCGCTGTTATCTGTTCAACGGTTTCCTGTCCCATTTCTTCATTAAAATCCGCAACAACGACCTTGTCCCCTTTTGCTGCGAATTTCAAGCATGTGGCTCGGCCAATACCGCTTGCTCCTCCTGTAATAACTGCAACTCTTGTTGTCATATACATTCCCCTTTCAACACCAAAATTTAGTGAGTGTTTACTTACTTTTTTTAATTATAAAAGTAAGGAATATTTAATTCAAGCAATATGTATTTATATAGGGTTTTGAGCTTTCAAAAGTAAAGCTGTCCTATTAATAGGACAGCTTCATTTTTTAACAGGTTTTCAATTCGGCCTTACTTATGGATGTCTTCACCATTTCAATGAAAAGCTGCATAAAACGATCATCACCTGTTAATTCTGGATGAAACGCACTAACGAGGACATGGTCTTGTCTCGCAGCCACTACATTCTCTTCATAAACAGCCAATACTTCTACACCTTCTCCAATTCCATCAGCAAATGGCGCCCGGATGAAAACTGCTTTATAAGGAGTTTCCATTCCTTTGATTGATAGTTCAGCCTCGAAACTATCCTTTTGACGTCCAAATCCGTTCCTTTTCACGGAAATGTCCATTAGTCCAAGATAGGCCTTCTCATCGCCAGTCAATTCATTGGCCGCCAATACCATCCCAGCACATGTACCGAAAATTGGCTTTTTATCTTCGAAGAAAGTTTTGACCGGTTCCATAAATCCATAACGATCCATTAGCTTCCTCATCGTCGTGCTTTCTCCGCCCGGAATGATCAAACCATCGATTTCAAGTAACTGCTCCGGCTTTTTTACTATAACTGCTTGTTCGCCGGCAGCTTTGATTTGATTCAAGTGTTCTTCAACCGCTCCCTGTAATCCCAAAACACCGATAGTTATCATATTACCATCCACGTTCCTGCATCCGTTCTGCCGGAGCTAGTTTGGAAATATCAATTCCTTTCATTGCACTTCCTAACTCTTTGGACAACCGGCCAATCAATTCATAATCCGTGAAATATGTAGTCGCTTGAACGATTGCGGAGGCGAATTTTTCTGGAGTTTCAGATTTAAAAATACCAGACCCAACGAAAACGCCATCTGCTCCCAATTCCATCATCAATGCAGCATCTGCTGGAGTGGCAATTCCGCCGGCTGCAAAGTTAACTACAGGCAATTTACCTGTGCGTTTGATTTCTCTTAAAATTTCATAAGGGGCTCCAAGATTTTTTGCTTCTGTCATTAATTCATCATCACTCATGATGCTCACTTTGCGAATTTGTGACTGTACCTTTCTCATATGACGCACAGCTTCCACAATATTACCTGTTCCTGGTTCTCCTTTTGTACGAAGCATTGATGCTCCTTCACCAATACGTCGCGCAGCTTCGCCTAAATCACGGCAGCCACAAACGAAAGGTACTGTGAAATCACTTTTTAGAATATGATATTCTTCATCCGCAGGAGTCAGCACTTCACTTTCATCTATATAATCCACTCCCATTGATTCCAGGACCCTTGATTCAACGATATGGCCAATCCTTGCTTTAGCCATGACCGGGATGGACACTGCATTCATTACTTCCTCGACAATACGCGGATCTGCCATTCTTGCTACGCCGCCAGCCGCACGGATGTCAGAAGGAACCCTTTCCAATGCCATGACAGCGACAGCACCAGATGCTTCTGCGATTTTTGCTTGTTCTGCGTTAATGACGTCCATGATTACGCCACCCTTTTGCATTTGTGCCATTCCTCTTTTTACTGTGTCAGTTCCTAATAATTTTTCCATTTTTTTCTTCCCCCTAATATTTGCATTTTTTAGATTTGTTAGGCTTAGTATAAAAAAGAGTTGACCGCATTGAAAGTGTCAGTTTTAATAAATTTAATGGGGTCAGTAAAAATTTATCAAAAAGGTGGCAACAAAATGAATATGCTTTCTTGCGATTTAAATCGGTTAAGTGAAGTACCTTTGTACGAACAATTATATTCATATATTAAAAAAGAAATCATTGAAGGCCGTCTTCTTTACGGCACAAAACTGCCTTCCAAACGGAAATTGGCAGAGTTCCTTCAAATAAGTCAAAATACTGTGGAGACTGCATATGAACAATTGACTGCTGAAGGATACGTTGAAGTCATACCAAGAAAAGGGTACTATATTCAAACATTCGAGGATTTAGAGTATACACAAACTAACCAAGTAGTGGAACAAATCAATCATAAAGAAGGGGAATTGCTATATCATTTTCATCCCAGCCAAATTGACACGGAACATTTCCCATTTGAAAAATGGAGAAAATACATGAAAAGCAAAATCGATGAATCACATCAAGATCTTCTATTACTTGGGGATTCTCAAGGGGAATATGAATTACGATGTGAAATTGCCCATTATTTGTATCATGCACGTGGTGTACAATGTGTTCCAGAACAGATCATCATCGGTGCAGGAATGGAAATTTTATTACAGCAGCTTGTCCTTCTATTCGATAAAAATGCCATCTATGGTGTTGAAGATCCCGGGTATCACTTGATTCATCGGATTTTACGCAGCTACCCAAATGAAGTCCATCCACTGCAAATTGATGAAGAAGGCGTAAAGGTGAACCAAATTGAAGATTCAAACATCGACGTTGTATATGTCACTCCCTCACATCACTTCCCCAATGGGACAATCCTATCCGTTAACAGACGGACGCGATTGTTGAACTGGGCTCAAGGGGCAGCAAACCGCTATATTATCGAAGACGATTATGATAGTGAATTTCGTTATAGTGGAAAAACAATTCCTTCCTTACAAAGTATGGATGCTGGTGATAAGGTGATTTATTTAGGGTCATTTTCAAAATCATTGATGCCATCAATTCGGATCAGTTATATGGTTCTTCCCGCTCCATTGTTACAAATGCATCAACAGGAATTATCTTTTTACCATTCAACCGTTTCACGGATTGATCAGCATGTGTTGACACAGTTCATGAAGGAAGGGGATTTTGAAAAGCATTTAAATCGGATGAGGAAAGTGTACCGTCGGAAGTTGGATAAAGTGATTGATCTATTTAAACCCCATCAACAAATAAAAATCATTGGAGAGCGGTCAGGATTGCATATAGTCCTCATCGTTAAGAACGGCATGGATGAACAGACACTTATTCAAAAGGCAAACGAAGACCATATTAAAATTTATGGATTATCAACATATTCAATCGAGAAAATTGACGAACATCCTCCAAAAATTATATTGGGCTTTGCAGGGATTCCTGAATCCGAATTGGAAAAAGCCATTCACCTTTTATTGAACTCATGGGGTTTATAAAGAAAAAAGAAGCTCACTTTCGTGAGCTTCTTTAAGCTTGTCGATAAAATGGGATTCGGAAAGGTCTCATTCTGGTTCCTTTCATGATTTTAAACAAGACTTTTATTTGGAATGAAACCATAATGGATTGAACAAACTCTTGCCGAATGACTGGTTAGCCGCGAGGAGGCTGGGCAGGAAGGCTCGGGGACCGCAAAATGCGTTGACGGTCGAATAATGTGTGGTGAAGGTCGAATATATTGCGTGTAGGTCGAATAATGCACGGTGTAGGTCGAATAATGCACGGTGTAGGTCGAATAACTGCGGTGTAGGTCGAATAAATTGTGTGAACGGTCGAATAACTGTGGTGTAGGTCGAATAAACTGCGTGATCGGTCGAATATATTGCGGTTAGGTCGAATAAACTGCTTTGGCTAAAAAAACTGCAGGCAAACTCGCTTTTCTTCGAGTTTGTCTACAGTCTGATTAATTAACTCTAGTGAATCTTTAACTTTTAGATAAATACTGTTCCATCATATCCTTTGGTACCATGCTCCCGCCGGTCGCCCAGATGATATGTGTGGACTGGTTCATTTTATCCACCAGTTTTTGGTCCATGAGATATTTCTTTCCTTCTGCAGCTTTAAAAAGTTGTATCGGACCGAATGCTCCTGCGAGGGCAGATGGCTCTAAATAATGACCTTCCGTCTCTGCCATTCCCCTGAGCAGATCGAATAACCTTTTATCCTCTATGGTATAGCTACCGCTTAACATGGTCGTCATCATACGGGAAACCAATGCTGAAGGCCTTCCGACAGCAAGACCATCAGCTTCCGTCTTATTATCGATGCCAAAGTCCTGCACCGAGATTTTGTCATGAAGGCCTGTCATCAATCCGAGCGTCATGCATGGTGAATGTGTCGGCTCTGCAAAAAAACAATGTACATTATCTTCAAAGGCTAGCTTGAGCCCATATGTAATACCACCGGGCCCGCCGCCGACTCCGCATGGCAAGTACACAAACAAAGGGTGATCTTCGTCTACTGGTATGGACATATCTTTCAGTTGTTTCTTCAGGCGCGTTGCAGCTGTCGCATAACCTAGCAGTAGATCCATTGAATTTTCATCATCAATAAAATGGCAATCGGGATCAAGTAATGCTTCATTACGGCCTTCTTCTACAGCTTTACTATAATCATCATCATATTCCTTTACAATGACTCCAAGACTTGTTAATTTATCCTTTTTCCACTGTTTGGCATCTGCCGACATATGGACCGTTACTTTGAATCCCAGCTTAGCGCTTATTATTCCAATACTCATTCCTAAATTGCCGGTTGAACCGACTGCAATCGAATATTTTGAAAAAAGCTCTTTGTATTCATCACTTGCAAGTATCCCATAATTATCAGTCCGTTTTAATCCACCATGCTTCATTGCTATTTCCTCAGCACGTTTTAAGACCTCATAAATACCTCCGCGAGCCTTGATGGAACCTGATATTGGTAAATGACTGTCACATTTTAGCAAAAGATTCCCAGCCATTTTAGTTCCATAGGATTTTTCCAAGTTTTTTTGCATGGAAGGAATCTCGACTAGTGGTGATTCAATGATCCCCTCCAGTGGTTCGGTTTCTGGAAAGGCTATAATTATATAATCGGCAAATCTATTTAATCTTTCTTCAGCAGATTTAACTTGTTCAGCTTGGACGATTGGGTTTTCTTGCTTGTTACCGTAATTTGGATTCGTCCAGAAGACTTCGTTCATCTTTATCACATTATTAAGTATAGGATCCTTCGCTTTCCAATCCATGATCGATAAGCCTGCGATTTTATGCATCTCCACAGCAGTCCCTCCCGGAAATGTAGTTTTCATCATCTACTATAACTCAACAAACAGCAATAAAGATTACAATTTTCACTTTTTTACGAATAATCAGCTTAGAAAGTCAAATTCACCTTTAATTTCCCACGCACACTATTAATAAACCAAATTTCCTCAGCGTTATTAAGGTCAGCTTTTGAAATGGGCTTTTCCTTGATCTCCTTCTTCCTGATCAGGTCTTGACGAAATGTTCCAGCAAGCAGACCAGCTTCCACCGGAGGGGTATAGAGGTCACCATTTATCTTCACCACTACATTTCCGTTCGTGAATTCCGTTATGAATCCTTCTTCATTCCAAAGCAAAACATCATGGAAGTCAGGATTATTCATTTGAAAGCCTTCATATACATCACGATTGGTGGTCTTATGAAATAGAAATGGATTTGCACTTGATATTGGAGTTTCAGCCAAGATGGCCGTAAATTCTGAATCAAGGGGCTTGATTGCTTGTCCAGAGACTTCAATTTCACCATTTTCATGAAGTAATACCCTCACCTTTTGTAACGTCCCTTGATTCATATCCGCATACTTTTGGAGTTGATATCTAAGATTCAATTCAGGGAACCGGTAATCGAAGTAATCAGCGGCTTGTTTCATCCGATCGATATGATCAGTCAACAAATAATATTCGCCATCACTGAGCTTCATCGATTCCAATAGTTTGTAAGCTGGCCTTTCCACCGTCAATAATTTGGCTTTTAAAAAAGCTTCGTCATATTCTTCCGATAGCTCGGAATCCCAAGTGATTCCCCCGCCTACCCCATACTCGGCTTTCCCAGTTTCGTTATCGATCACGACCGTACGAATCGGCACATTAAAGATTGCTTCGGATTCAGGTGTGATGAACCCGATTGCACCGCAATAAACATCACGTGGTGAATTCTCGATATCAGCGATGATTTCCATCGTTTTAATTTTAGGTGCCCCTGTTATCGATCCACAAGGGAAAAGGGCCTTGAATATATCGATGATTGTTGTTCCTGGATTCGTATCGGCCGTAATCGTGGATGTCATTTGCCAAACAGTCGGATATTTTTCAATTGCCTTTAGCTGTGGAACCTTGACGCTTCCTGGTTCTGCAATCATTCCCAAATCATTTCTGAGCAGGTCAACAATCATGTAGTTTTCAGCTTGATTCTTTTCCGAGGCTGCTAACCAGTCTGCATTAAGCTGATCCACTTTCAGTGTCGTTCCCCGCTTTACCGTTCCCTTCATTGGCCGAGTAATCAGCTGACCATCTTCCCAACGGAAAAACAATTCGGGTGAAGCCGATAGGATTCGATGTGTCCCCACATTCAAATATGCACTATAGTTTGAGCGTTGAGCTCTCTTCAAGCGATCAAAGAAAGCGAAGTCATCTCCTTCGAACCTGGATTGTAAACGCATCGTGTAATTGACTTGATATGTATTGCCTTTCTCGATTTCCGATTTTATCCTTTGAAACCCGGAATGATAGTTATGTGAGTCCGTTTCTGATTGCCATTCAGCTAAATTAAAAGCCCCTGTCATTTTTTCAGGTAATTCTTCTTCAGGTTTATCGAAAATCCCGAACCATAATAATGGCATTTTGGCTCCATCTTTTACTTTAAAAGATTTTTCAAAAGCAGGTGCCGCTTCATAGGAAACGTATCCCGCTGCATAATGCCCCTGTTCTATCGCTTCCTGGACTTTTTGGAATTGGGGAATGACATCCTCAATTGTATGGGCGGTGAACACTTTTTTCGGGTTCATAAAATATAGAGGCCTGCTGTCACCTTGTTTATCTGTGAAGTGAAATATTAAGGATAAAGGATCTTCTCGTTTCATTCTTCTCTCCTGACTTTGTTTATGAAGTAAATCGGTATGTATTTTATAAAAAAGCTTGCAGACACGGAATCTGCAAGCTCATTCTTTGACACTTATTTCATTCCAGTAACTTCTGCAATGATTTCATAAGAACGAAGGCGTGCATCCTGATCATAAATGGCAGAGTTTATAATCATTTCGTCCGCCTGTGTTTCATTTAAAAAAGCCTGCAACTGCTCTTTTACCTCTTTTGGATTTCCTATGATGGAGGCGTTCAGCTGCTTCATGACAATGGCCTTTTCATATTCTGTCCAAAGGCCTTCCATTGTATCAACTGGAGGAGCAAGTTGACCGGGCGTGTTACGTATTAAATTCAAGAACTGCTGTTGATAAGAAGTAGCAATCCTTTGCGCTTCTTCTGTAGTATCAGCTGCAAATACATTGACACCAACCATGACATAAGGTTTATCAAGAACGTCGGATGGCTGGAAATTATTGCGGTAACGGGCTAAAGCCGGTTGAGTATTTTCAGGGGAAAAATGGCTTGCAAATGAAAATGGCAATCCCAGCTGTGCTGATAATGCTGCACTGAAGCCGCTTGAACCAAGCAGCCAAATCGGAATATCCTGTCCTTCGCCAGGGATGGCGCGAACACGGTTATGTTTGGAATCCGCATCTAAATAACTACGGAGCTGCGCCAATTGTTCAGGAAAATCCTGACCGTTATTACGTACATCACCCCTGAGTGCCATGGCTGTATATTGGTCGCTTCCCGGTGCACGGCCCAGTCCTAAATCTATTCTACCAGGATACATTGCTTCCAATGTACCAAATTGTTCTGCGATAACGAGCGGTGCATGATTCGGCAGCATAATGCCTCCAGAACCGACACGAATTCTTTCCGTCTTTCCTGCCACATAGCCTATAAGCACTGACGTTGCAGAGCTTGCGATTCCTGGCATGCTATGGTGTTCTGCAACCCAGAAACGATTATAATCCCATTGCTCCACATGCTTGGCTAATTCTACTGTATTTTTAAAAGCTCCCGAAACTGTACCACCTTCAACAATAGAAGCTAGGTCCAGAACGGAAAAAGAAATGTCGCTAAGTTTTTTTGCATGTTGATCAGCATTCATATCTTCATCTTCTTTCTTTCAATTATGATAAATTGGACGCAAAGCCATCATATAGAAAATGCACACAAAATGCACACAAAATGCTCGAAGGAGTTAACTGTTAAGAATTTCCCTGGCAATCAAACGAAACGAATTAAGCCTATCCTCCAACTTATGAGTGATGGTTATCAGCATGATTTCATCTGCTTGATATTTCTCCTGAATCTCCAAAAGACGATACCTTACTTGTGAAGGGGTACCAAAAATCAGTTTTTCATGCATGGTTTCCATCAGTGCTTTTTCTTTTTCAGTCCAATCATGGTTCCTTACCTCTTCTATGCTTGGAACCTGCTTTCTTTCACCATGTCCACTTTGAATTTTCCATAGTATGTTGCTAAGGGCGATTTCTTTCGCATGTTCCTCCGTTTCTGCGCAAATGGCCGAAACTGTAACAATAGTTTTAGGTTCTTTAACAAACCCTTTTGTTTGAAAGTGTTCACGGTACTGATGAAAGCTTTGAACTCCATCATTTTCACTCATGAATTCACCAAATGCGTATGCAGTTCCATTCTCAGCCGCAAGTTTTGCACTTTTCCCGCTTGTTCCCAAAATCCATGGTTCAGGCGGCACCTTTGGGATAGGAGCAGCAGAGACATTTGAAAATGGATGTTCATTCGGAAATTCATCTTTTAGAAAATTCAACAGTTCTTGAACTAGTTCAGGCATTTTGTAAACATTCTGCAGAAAATTATCGGATAATGCCATCGTTGCTTCGGCAGATCCACCAGGAGCACGCCCGATTCCCATATCAATCCGGCCAGGAAAAAGAGTAGCTAGCATATTATAAGTCTCTGCTATACGGTATGGCTTATAATGTGGAAGCAGCACTGCCCCTGAACCAATCCGGATATTTTTTGTTTGTGCACCAATATAGCTTATCAAAACCTCTGGAACGGAACATGCCAATCCCGGGAGATCATGATGTTCAGTTAACCAGATTCTGCTATAACCAAGTCTATCTCCTTCTTGTGCGAGTTGCAGTGAAGCTTGCAAGGCTTCTTGTGCTGATTGTCCTGATGCAATTGGTGATTGATCCAAAATGCTAAGTTTCATTTTGTTACCTCCTTTCTTGTCTTTCGTAGCTTAATGGTAAATCATAACTATTCGAAAGTCCCCTGAAATGCTTGCTTTGTTATTTTAGTTTGCAGCCTTTAGCAAAAAATATAAGGAGTTGAATTCAAATTGGGGAGTATGGAGCTATCATATATTCTAACGAGGTGTTTGCTTTAATATATTATTAACGGCAGGTAGATCAAGGACTTATCACTTTATTCTATCGAGGTCTTTTTAAGTATATATATGTAAATGAAGAAAAGCCCTTATTAAGGGCCTTTTCCGAGCTATTCACTTTTTTTGAATTGAGATAGTAATTCATCTGCCATGATTTTTGAATCCAAACGAGCCGCTATATATGGAGGCTGGACCCGATTATTGGACTCTACGGGCAACCCTAGCCAGACAACTCGTTTATCCAAGATGATAAACGAAAAGGAAACAGGTGAACAAATAAATTGATCAGAGTGGATATCAGGGTTTCTTTTTGCTGAAATGATCGTCAATTTCACTGCAGGGTTTCGTTTCATTAAATATTGCTGCCATTCTTCTGACAAACTGTTCAAATCCGGAACAGCAAAAACCATCTCTAGTTTTGTTGATTCAATATCTTCCTGAAAGTCCCCCAATTTACGGGCATGCATCCATTGTAATTTCGGATGCTGATGTTTAACCCATTTTCCAATGTCTTTCTTTGATACAATCTGATCATTTTGAATTTGATGATCGACAAGCTGACGAAGTGTTTTGCTGCGATAAACGTGTTTGTTAACAAATGAAGTGTCACATACATGTACGAACTTACCCTTAGTCCTTGTTATGGCCACGTTAATGAGCCTTTCACTTTCTCTCCCTGTCAATAACATTCCAGCCCTGTTTTGCGGATAACTATCAACTGTGTCAAAAATCATCATCTCCCGTTCACTTCCCTGGAAACGGTGTACAGTTGCAGCGATGATATCCGCCGTTTGCCGTTCTTTGTCATATAAGTCATCCAATAGTTTTTCCATCAAATCTGCCTGGGCACGATATGGGGCGACATAACCGATTGACCTTGCCCCGCCCACATAAGCTTCATGAATCAGTTGAAAAGATAAAAGCAATTGCCATAGATTCATTCTCGAGTGGGATGTCCGTTCAGTGATGCAATATTCCCCTGCTAGGCTAGTATCGAGCAGTGCCGCTGCCTTATTGGCAAATGGTTCCGCCAGCATTATTCCCTCCCTGCTGGTCGCAACACTTTTATGATCGCCAACAAAATTGTTATAGACGACACGATTAGTGAATGCTGAAATATCCGGATGCATGCGGCGCTGTTCCTTTAATAGGAATAAATGGGGATGAAGTTCTCCTTCTTCAACAGACTGGGCGACACCAGCGCGATGAAAAATGTCTTCCTTCAGCCAAAGTTTCACTAGGGAATCACGAGCCGAAGCAATAGGTGGCAATTGTTTGAAATCACCACAAACGATAATATGCTTGGCTAACGCTGCAGCAAAAGCCACCTGAGGTACGTATGCCATACTCGCTTCGTCCAAAATGACCAGATCATACTCCTTTTGATAAACCGTTTCATCATTTGCGGCTTTAGCCAAGGTCGTTCCGATGACTTTTGCTTCTTTTACGAATTGAATCTCTTTTTGGCGGATTTTCTCCAAGACTTTGGCCAGCTTTTTCTCTATCTCAATTAATTGATCTGTATCCCTTTTACTGAAGGACCCTGCCAAGTCATGCTTTAACAGACGTTTCTCTTCGCCAAGCTCTTCTTTTTCTTTAACTAATGTCGGTTCATGTTTACCTAATAATTGCCCTGTAACAATATCATCATGGATGGCTAGTGATTCACCGATTTGAGATCCATAGCGAAGCACATCGCCTTCTTTGAAACGATCTTTCTTTTTAATGAATGACGAAATTTCAGCCATCAAAACATCGACAGCCTGGTTGCTATGGGACAAAACCAGAACTTTTTTATCCTGTAAATAATGATTGGCTACTGTACGAGCCAATGTATAGGTTTTTCCTGTTCCAGGGGGTCCCCAAACAAAAGTGACAGGGTTGAATTTCGAGCGGGCATATAATTCTTTTACGCTGCTTTGTTTTTCAATTAAAGGATGTTTTTGCGGCATGGACGGATCCATCAGGCGCTTGATCCGAAGCCTTTTCCTTTTGCTTCTCTTGATTTCATCCAGGCGGATGATCAATTGCTCAAGCAATTCCCAAGGATCGTGGTATAAAAAGGCTTCATCGATCATATCGCCTAGCGAGCGATCAAAAACAATGATTATACTTTTTCCTTCCGATGAGAGGATTCTCCCCTCTTGCTTAATCCCTCCCCATTCCAGTCGAACGAGGGAACCGACAGGGATTTTTATCGATGAACCTGTTTCGAAATAATAGTTGAAAGAATCGCCACCTGTAAGCAGATGGCCGTTCGAAATCAGGTATTTTGTGCTGCCATATTTTTTCAAATGCAGGATTTCAAGTTGAAGCGCCTGCTGCCATTCTTTTATATAATTAACTGTCGAATTCATTTTTCACTTTCCTCACAAAATATGCCATTGAAGTACAAAGAAACTGGCCCATTGGCTAGGCTCCGAAGTAGGAAATAACGCTGTTACCAAGACTTTTTGCGCGATACCTGTTTCTTAAGCATATAAAATAAGGCCCAATCAATAGATTGGGCCTCTCCTACGCCAATGTTTTAACTATAGCATTTTTTATAAAATCATACCATGGGCTCTTTTGGAAGAAATGGTTTAGATTAGCCTTCTGTCAACTCAGTGAATTGGTCGACAAGATCGCTGAAAATCTTCATTGCGTTTTCGATTGGATCAGGTTTAGTTAAATCTACGCCTGTTTTCTTAAGCAGCTCCAATGGGAAATCGGAACTCCCGCTTTTCAAGAAGGTCAAATAACTTTCAAGTGTTTTTTGGTCCCCTGAGAGGATTTTATCAGCGATGGTGATGGCTGAAACGTAACCAGTAGCATATTTGTAGACATAAAATGGACGATAAAAGTGTGGGATTCGTGACCAGCCATACTTCACTTCTTCATCGAAAATTATTTCATCTCCATTATAAGCACGAAATATTGATTCATAGGCTGTATTAAAAACCTCGGCATTTAGAGGTTCATCATTTTCAGCTTTTTCATGTACGACCTTTTCGAACTCCGCAAACATCACCTGTGTGAAGAATGTTCCTTTAAAACTATCTATGAAATGGTTAAGTAAGTGTTTTTTCTTCTGCACGTCTTTTGTAGTCTTAATCAAATGGCGAATCAAAAGGATTTCATTCACAGTGGAAGCAACTTCAGCGACAAAAATGGAATACCCAGCACTTATTTGCGGTTGATATTTTGAACTATAGTATGAATGCATTCCATGTCCAGATTCATGTGCAAGTGTAAACACACTGTCTAAATCATCACGGTGATTTAATAAAATGAAAGGATGAACACCATAAAGTCCTAAATTGTAAGCACCTGACCGTTTTCCAGGTGTTTCCCTTACGTCGATATATCTTTTTTCCTTAAAGGTTTTCAGGATTGTGATATATTCTTCGCCAAGAGGTTTCAGTGCTTCAACCATCAAAGAAAAACCATCATCGTAAGAAATCTCCTCTTTAGCGCCTTCGACTAATGGCACACTTAAATCATAGGCACGCAATTCCTCTACACCAAGCAATTTTTTTCTTAAATGAATATATTTATGCATGGGCCCGATATTTTGTTTAGTAGACATAATCAAATTATCATAAACCTCTTTTGGAACTTGATCTCCAAATAGAGATTTTTCCAAGGCTGATGGATAATTTCTTAGTTTTGAAAGATTCACATTATTCTTGATTGCAGTGGAAAGTGTGGAAGCGATTGTATTCTTCAATTGTACATATGGCTGATAATAGGCGAAATAAGCCTCTTTTCTTTTATCGCGATCATCGTCTTCAATCAATTTGGAATACATTCCCCTTGTCAGCTCTACCCTCTCGCCGTCTTCATTCGTAACTTCCCCAAATTTTATATCAGCATTGTTTATCATCCCGAACGTTTTTTGAGGTGCTGAAAAGGCTTCGCCTATTTGGGAAAGCACCTCTTCTTGTTCTTTCGTTAACACATGGGCTTTATAGCGGAAGGAATCAAGTAAATCCTCCTCAAAATATTTCAAACCCTCGATTTCATTTATGTACCCTTTTAATGTGTGTTCTTCCAGGCTCAAAAGAAACGGCATGAAAAATGCAGAAGCATTACTGATTTTCTGCCCTAACTTACCAGCCCGATCCAATAATGCTTGTGATGAGGTTACCCGAGTATCCAAATCAGCTTGCAGCATGGCAAATACATATAGCTTGTTATAAATATACCCAAGTTCTTCACTTAATCGTAAATAATCGAACAAATCTTGAGCTGACTGAATCCGACCATCATAAGTTTTTAATTTTTCTGCCATCTTCAGGACTTCTTGATAATCCTTTTCCCAGATAGTTTGATCATCGTAAATATCCTCTAAGTTCCATGTTTCTTCTATTTTTATTTCGTCACGTGATTTAAACGTTTGCATATTATCTGCACTTCCTTTCATCCTTTATAGCTTACCCTTTATTATAATCGACTTTCAGAAAAATCTGCATAGAAAAACCAGTATGCTAAAAATACATACTGGTTTTTCTTTTTACAATTAGAATTTTGCTGCAGTTTCAGCAACTTTCGCCAATCCTTCTGCAACGATATCCTGTGAGCGATCTGGATATTGATTATGTCCTTCGATTACAACTGTTTCTGGGTTTGTTATGCCCCATAAGTTTAAATTCATCGTTACGTATTTCTCTGCCATTTCGGCAGCATCCATTCCAGGCAATGCATAATCTGATCCGCGTGCGTTAAGTAAAGCCACTTTTTTACCACCAGCTAAACCGACTGGGCCTTCAGCTGTATATTTGAATGTTGTTCCAGCTTGAGCAAGATAAGAGATATAAGTTACCAATGGTGCCGGAACCGTTGCGTTCCATAGCGGGAAGGCAAATACCACTTTGTCGGCAGCAAGGAATTGATTCAAGTATTGTTGCACGATATCGGCAATCTCCACTTCTTCTTCAGTCAATTCCATGCCTTGGTTGCGTTTATATAGGGCAGTAATCGCTGTATTTCCGTAGTAAGGTAAGTTCAGTTTAAATAAATCCAATTCAGTTATTTCATCGTTACTATTTGCTTCCTTATATGTGTTCAAAAACGTTTCATACATTTTGACACTGATTGCTTGATCCGCTGGACGGTCATTTGATTTAACAAATAATACTTTAGACATTTTTGTTCCCCCAATTGTTATTATTGTATGTTTTTTTAAAAATAGCATTTAATCCATATATCTCGAATTAACTGCAATTGCTACTTTCACATTATAAATCTGAAAATCTTATAAGGCAAGAAATATGTTTTTTATTTTGCGAGCCTTTATTTTTTTATCCCGAGGCTTTATAAGCAGGACGTGAAAAAAACCGAGAGCAATTTGCCCTCGGTTAAGTTAACTCTTTATGATGGAAGGGGCACTTACCTTTTATCGGTTCTATATCATCCCCTATGAAAAATTGTTTCCATTCATTATGATTTACATCTCCAAAGTGACTGATATCTGGATGTTTAGGAAGGTTATCCCATTTCTCCACTCGTTCACGAACCTTTTCACGTGACATGATTCCCCCTTTTTCCGTTCCCTCCAAGCCTTCAAAGATCATCCGGGGTTGGAATCCAAGTACAAGGCTATTTCCTAAATCACGCGTTTTACGCTGTTTATAAGCAGGTGCATTACCAAAGACAAAGATTGGTTCCCCTGCAAAATGATAGTCCCATAAATAATGCTCGGGATCTTTCGGCTTTTCAATTGGCCAAGGCTTTTCATCCGCTTTATGTAAGTATTGCAGGATATCCCAAAACCTTTCACGGTAAAATTCTATATTACCCTCTATTGATTCAGGCTCCATAAAGACGAAAAGACCGTGCCTGATATATGGTGGTTCCTGAAATAAATCAAGAAAACTTTCCACTGCTTTTGGGAGATTGGACCAATCTTTCTGTGTGATATAAGCATACCGAAGTTCCCCTTTATTTTCAGCTTTCATACCAAAATAACAAGGAAAGGTTTTATCGGTCACTGTATTATGGAATGTTTGATATTCCTTAATTAGCCATTGCGGCACTCGATCGGGATTTGTCATATCTTCTTTTGTTAACAAACTTGAATTAGCAGTCAGCATCATTTTTCTCCTTAAATCGTTTTATTATATGTTACCCGCTTTAAATAAACTAAAACTTCTACGGACCTGTGCACCCTATATAATTACTTCTTTATTTAAGGGATTATGACTTCCTCCATGTTCATCGGAATTCAATTAAAAAACATTCGATCTGCATGTTAATCATTTTCTTTACATTAGGATAACCTAAGAAAAAAATAGGAGTGATGCTAAATGGCAAGGAGAAGGAAAATTCTAGTATCTGAAGCGAGAAAAGGACTCGATGATTTAAAAGCCAAAGTTGCTGGTACAAAGAATCCCGAAGAAGCAAAGTTTGAAGTGGCAAAGGAAATTGGCGTACCACTGAAAAAAGACTATAACGGTGAACTGACATCCAAGCAGAATGGAAAAATAGGCGGAAAATTAGGCGGAGGCATGGTCAAGGAACTTGTAAAGATGGCACAGGAAAACTTAGGGAAAAAACATTAACAAGATTCGATCCCGTTTGGTAGTGCTCCCCTTTAAAAGCTCATATATAGAAACTGGACTTAACACGTTGGATGGCATTAAACCATAAAAAAGCCAACCTTAACGGGCTGGCTTTTTTAAAATTAACTAATTCTCACGGGTGAAACTCTTGAAACTACTGACATTATTAATTCCTCCGACATCGGGTAATTAGTGGCAGCTGGATCCGTCCTTACTGCTTTAAGAATTCTTTCCATATCGGATTGGTTAATTTCATAGGCGCTGAAGTCAGAGGGCAGCCCAAGATCGGATAGGAAAACACGGAGCTTTTCCACCACTTTCGCTAAGGTTCTTTTTGAATCTTCATCATGGATTTTCACACTAAAGGCTTCGGCTATCAAATGGGCCTTTGGAAGATATAAATCCGGGGTTGATTCCATTACGACCGGTAATAACACAGCATTGGCCAATCCATGAGGAATACGGAATAACGCCCCATATGCGTGGGCAAAGTTATGAACCGGGATCGCATTCAATGCACTACAAAATGCAGTGATTCCCATCATGCTTCCATGAAGCATTTCCATTCTGGCCTCAATATTCGTTCCGTCCTTTACGGCCCCCTGTAAATTTCTATCAATAACTCGGATGGCCTGAAATGCATAAGCATCGGTTATTGATGTAGCCGCAGGTGAAACGATCGCTTCCATTGCATGTGTCAATGCATCTGCACCAGTAAACGCCGTAATGTCACTCGGCAGTCCGACTGTTAACTCAGGATCTAGAATGGCAACATCCGAACTTAAAAAAACATTGTATATATTCATTTTTACTTTTTTATGTTCGTTATATATGACTGCTATCGGAGATACTTCAGAACCGGTTCCTGCTGTTGTGGCTACGGAAATATGCGGGATATTCATGGATTGGGCTTTTGGAAAACCCTCATACAGATAGCCGCTTGGAATGGCATCTTTAATATCCGTAATTCCTTTGTATAATCCGAATTTCAATGCCTTTGCGGTATCAATGACACTCCCTCCACCGATGGCAAGTATGGCATCGGCATTCACTTCGCGTGCATATTTCAATGCTTCATTTACACATTCACTCGCTGCGTCTTGTGTAACACCCAGAAACTGTCCAACTATTTCAGCTCTGGCACCTAAATTCTCCTGATCAAAAGTTTCGGCAACTTTATTAACGACACCTGCATTTTCCAAGCCCGCATCACTTACGAGTAGAATCCTTTTGGCCCCGAGACCATTGAAAAGGTTTGGAATGAGTGAACGAGTGTTAGTGCCACTGTAAACCGAAGTCCTTAGCCAAAAATTCGATTGAGCGTTTACGTTCATACAGATCACCTCAGATATATTAGTCTATATTCTTAGATAAGGATTGTTTATACCCTGTCTCAAAGTTCCTGATGGCCATTCATTAACAAACATACTAAATAGTAAGCTTTTATCTTTTACCGGCTTTACAAAACCCCATATTCCTTTTCGTTACTTTGATAGATTTCTTCAATCCCCTTCCCTTTTGCCCTGGCTAAAATCTCCATCCGCACCGTCAATTGTTTCATGGTAAAATTCAATATAGCTTGTTGGTCATTGCCAAATGGATTTCCTAACTGATCATACCCCTCCGTATTTAACGCGATGGCCAGAGGAGAAAGTTGCTCCATTCTCTTTTCAACCTGTTTAAAGATATGTGGATGTTCACTGATGATACGTTGCAGCAGGAAGGTCCCATAAGCAATATGGCGCGATTCATCCTTCTTCAAAAGACCCACGCCTTTTAATAAACCAGGCATCATTTTATTAGCTTCAAGCGTCTGATAAAAACCGAAATATCCAGTTTCTGCAAGAACACCCTCGGTAAACATATTATAAACAGTGGCTGCTTCTGCCAATGCTTCAGGGGATTGGTCGGATAAAAGTTTCTCCATCGCTTCAGGCAATATTTCGTAAAAAATCGATTTATAAGTATCTGAATGATAAACTGTCAAATCACCCGTTTCACCAACCTGATCTAATGTATAACGAAAGAACTCCATATGCTTCGCTTCCTCGAACAGAAATGTCGTTAAGTACATTTCTTCTTCAATCCTGCCTTCTTTGGCTATCGTCATAATGAGAGGCAGCAAATCCAAAGTCACCGCTTCTTCCCCGCCCTGAAAAAGTGAAATGATCCGTAATAACACTTGCCTTTCAATATCAGTAAATGACTTCCAATCTTCTTTATCCTGGCTGAAATCAATGTCACGAGGATTCCATATACCGAATCTTTTGGCCTTTTGATAAAGTTTAAATGGCAGGGTATCTTCTCTAAAACTCCGGCTGGTGGTCGTTAAATTCTTTCTTTTCATGGTAATGCCTCCTTAAAATTAAGAACTTTAAACTTTTGTATCCAAGGATTTATTAAATTTGTAAGAGTTTTCATTATATTGTAAGATATTAGTAGCATTTATCCTAGCACTGAAAATGTAGGGAGGAATAAAGTCGAATGCTTGAGGAAACTATGATGAATCATGTAAAAAAGATTTCCCATCAAAAAGATATGGCAAATAAAGCACAAATGATCTTAAAGGGCTGTGTGGATTTTTTTTCATTTCAACGCGCTTCTTTATTCAGTTACTCATGTTTAACAGGAATGGGTGAAGGAATATGTGCATGTACGAGTGAAGATACCTTTTCATTACATAATGTTAAAGAAAATATTCATGATATATATCCCATCCACCAAGCAGTCATCCATAACAAACCCATATACTTAACCATCCAACATGCGAAATCCTCCATCCCTGCAAAATACGTTAAAAGGTTTTCCATCTCTTCATTGGCTATCATTCCGGTAATTGTGAATGACATGGCCATCGGTTTAGTGTTGGTTGATCCCATTCACGCTAACGAGCCTGTTACCAAGAATGATTTAATGAAGCTTTCCCATTATTTAAAATTAGCCGTAGGTTCGACATTGGATTCCGCCCCTCCCACTTACCTTCTAAGCAAACGTGAAGTGGAGGTCCTTCAATATTTAGCCAATGGATTGGGATTAAAGCAAATGGCACCAAAGATGAGCGTTAGTGAATTTACAGTCAGAGATCATATTTCTTCTGCTATCAGGAAATTGGGAGTGAATCACCGGACCGAGGCCGTCGCTGTTGCCATAAGACACAAAATGATTATGTGAAACAAAAAAAACCTTCAAAGAAGGTTTCAGACTGTAAACAAACTCTATAAAATCGAATTTTTTACGGTTTGTACAATTTGAACGTTGATTTCCTCTCCAGGCACTCACTTTTCCCGCAGGCGTCTCGTACCCTCCGTTCCAATCAACTTTGTTTTAACTTTTAAATAGAACCCTTTTGCCTAAAGTCTTCATTTGAGGTGATGAGGAGAGGATGCTTTCTAAAACATGATTCTATTCAGCGAAAACACGGAGGTCTCGTTGAGCCTCAACACTTAATTTTAGGCCAAAATTCAAAGGGAATTTCAAAAGGGGTTCGGAATTTTTAAATTCCGAACCCCTTTTGTTTAAGTCTCATTGAGTCACTTTTTCTTCTACTTTCGTAGTCCAATTCAACTCGTCTGCGACTTTACCTGTTTGGACACCTGTCAGTGTATCATAAAGCTTTCTGGAAAGTTCGCCAGTTTCCCCGCTTTGAACAATCATTTCTTCACCATTCCACAAAAATTCACCAATTGGTGATATGACCGCGGCTGTTCCCGTTCCAAAGGCCTCTTCCAAGTGACCTAATTTATGGGCTTCATGGACTTCCTCCATCGAAATGCGTCTTTCCGACACGGGAAGACCCCAATGTTTCAGCAATTCTATAATGGAATCACGAGTAATACCCGGAAGGATGCTTCCATTTAAAGCAGGGGTGATGATTTCACCATTAATTTTGAAGAAAACATTCATGCTTCCAACTTCTTCGATATACTTTTTCTCCACTCCGTCTAACCAAAGAACTTGGGCATAACCCATCTTTTCGGATACTTCCTGGGCTTTTAGGCTCGATGCATAATTACCGCCCGTTTTGGCTTCACCTGTACCTCCATTAACTGCACGTGTAAAAGCTGACTCCACTGCAATTTTAACTGGATGGATGCCTTCTTTATAATACGAACCTACTGGTGACATGATGATGATGAACTGATACTTATTCGATGGAGATACTCCAAGATAAGGCTCAGTAGCTATAATGAATGGCCTGATATATAAAGATGTCCCTTCTACCTGGGGAACCCAATCCTTATCAACGCTAATTAAAGTCTTTAAGGCCTTCAACGCGAAATCAACGTCGACATCCGGTATGCATAATCGGCTATTCGAACTATTTAAGCGTTGGAAATTCTTTTCCGGACGGAATAAGATAATTTCATCCTCTGGTGTTGCATATGCCTTCAATCCTTCAAAAACGGATTGACCATAGTGAAAAATCATAGCTGACGGCTCCAATGAGAGCGGTTGATAAGGAACAATTCTTGGATCATGCCACCCTTGCCCTTGTGTGTAATCCATAATAAACATATGATCGGTAAACTGCTTACCGAACTCAAGCTGGTCCGCTTGTGGTTTTTCTTTCTTTGTTGTACTAAGCGTGATTTGCATGTCATGTTCCTTCATTACCAAAACCCCTTGTTGATTAAATTTACAAGATTTCACTTCCATAAAATCTATCTTTAATTAGTTTACTCCTATAAGGAATCATAGTTCAAGCCTTTAAGACGAAATTTTCGGAATTTTTTAAAATAAATGGGTTTTTCTTTGATTTCCAGACTATGATTCCTGAAAAAAGAATCAATTATTCCTGAAACCACTAAAAATATCAATTCCGGGTGGTACGCTAAGATGTCTTGAATATTAGATTAATTTTATCAAAATAATCACTATAAAGCCAATGAGAATAATTCTGGTTCATCGCACCTTAAGAGTAAATTCAATCGTTTCCCTTTTTGTAACCAGGAAAATCGATAAATGAAAAGACTTTTGGCAGATTCGTGAATAAAACACCTAAGCTAATACCTGCAAACCTTATATGTATATTAAAATCCTTAGAATATATAACATTTTTAATCCGAATCCATAAAATGTTTTTTCCCAACTCTAAGCACAGAGGAAAATTTTACATGAAATTCAATTTAGTAGTTTACTACTAAATAATATTCTTATATACTTATCCCACAAGATAGATAAAACGCATGCAAAACGATATATTATAGATAAAACGCATGCAACTTTCTTATTTTTTAACGAAAAGGGGTAACAACATGACAAAAAACAGATGGTTAATCGCTTTATCCGCTATCGCCATTCACCTTTCCATTGGTGGTGCATACGCATATAGCGTTTACAAAAAACCATTAGTCGAGACTATGGGGTGGTCAGAAACTGAAGTAACGTTAGCATTCACAATAATGATGGCGCTTGCAGGAACTTCTGCTGCCTTCTTTGGCAAATTCGTAGAAAAAAATGGTCCAAGGAAGTCAGCTATGGTCGCTGCCGTATTATTCGGTTTAGGTCAAGCTGGTTCCGGTTTAGCAGTAATGGTTGATTCACTTCCGCTTTACCTAATGACATATGGGGTTTTAAGTGGACTTGGTATGGGGATTGGGTACATTTCACCAGTATCCACTTTAGTCAAATGGTTCCCAGATCGCAGGGGATTGGCAACAGGAATGGCCGTATTAGGTTTTGGTGCCGGAGCACTCATTACAGCCCCAGTAGCTGCAAGCCTTATGGAATCCGTTGGCATTTATACTACATATTATATTTTAGGCGCAGGCTATTTCATATTGATGTTCTTAGGAGCATCCTATATTGCACCTCCAAAGGCCAACTGGCTACCTGAAGGAATGAAGAAAGATATTGAGTCCGGTAAGAAAGAACTGAAGAAAGACCTAAGGCAATTAACTGCAAAAGAAGCGGTTAAAACTAAACACTTCTGGATGTTATGGTCCATGAAACTGATAAATACAAGTGCAGGGATCATGATGATTTCGGTAGCTTCACCTATGGCTCAAGACGTTGTTGGTCTGTCTGTAGCAGGTGCAGCAACATTAGTCGGTATTATGGGAATCTTTAATGGCGGAGGAAGACTTGGCTGGGCAGCAGCATCGGATTATATAGGACGTCCAAATGTTTTCGTCATTTTCTTCATCATTCAAATCGGAGCGTTCCTTTTACTTCCTACCACTACAAATACACTATTGTTCCAAGGACTCATCTTGCTGGTCGTGAGTTGTTATGGAGGAGGATTTTCAAATCTCCCAGCATTTGCCGGGGATTTATTTGGAACTAAGGAAATTGGGGCCATCCACGGTTACCTTTTAACTACATGGTCTCTAGGCGGGGTTTGCGGACCTATGTTAGTTACCGCAATCAGGGAAAGTACGAACAGTTACATCCCCGTATTCTATGTTTTCGCAGCATTAATTGCGATAGCATTTGCCATCTCCATCTGGTTGCGTCTGGACATTAAAAAAATGCAAACAGAACAGAAACAAGGAGTAACGAACACATTCAGTAAAATATCCTAATTTAAAACCTTGTAAAAAGGCATTATCAAGTAAAGTTCCATAACCGGAATTTACCTTTGATGATGCCTTTTTTGTTTTGGCCTAACCGGCGGCTGCTTTTAAAAAACTTTCGGATATCTTTCGGATCGATGTCTTTTTGGAACTTTTTACGATTTATCATCCCAGCAGGATTTCTTGCTGGTGCAGTTTTGCGCATTGCTTAAACTTAACCGCAGTAGTCTAGGGAAATGCATTCATTGGGCATATCGACTTATGATCGTGAGGACAGGTAAAAGTCAAAGTGACCAAATATTTTTTTAAAGTTGACTTTCATATTTCAGTGAAAGTCTGTTTTTGTTTGCTTGCCGCTATATTAACAGACTGTATTCCCATTTCCTTCTGGTCAGCTATATCGAAAAAAGTTGAATGATCATTTTACACCAAACAATTAGAACAAGTTATTTAGTTTAACATTAAGCTAAATCAGGGAATCAAGTAAGAGATGGAATTAGGGGGGATTGTCTTGTGGATCAATAAACCGTTTTTCAAATATGCATGCGCGATCATTTTGATTATTTTAATTATTTTTTTACTAGGTAAGATTGATTATGTTCTGCAGCCGCTACAAAAAATCATTGCTGCGATGTTTTTCCCTATTATTGTGGCTGGGCTTTTATACTATATATTACGTCCGGTCGTTAACTTTTTAACTGAATTTATCCCGAGGTCAGCTAGCATCTTTACCGTTTTTTTAATTATATTTAGTATGATTGGGATGGTAGGTTACTTTGGCAGTCCTGTAATCGTTGACCAATTTCAAAAGTTATCTGAAAACCTCCCCAGCAAAGTCAAGGCATTGTCTAAAGAATCTGAAGTCATGATTGAAAAAAATGATTTTGGCATGGTCAATATGGAAGAATTGAAAGAAAAAGCGGTCACACATTTGAAAGATTACTCCGAAAAACTCATAGTGAATGTCAATACCATTTTTTCCACGATCACTAGTGTTTTAACAGTATTGGTCATTACACCATTCATTTTATTCTATTTCTTGAAGGATGGAGATAAATTAAGACCATTTCTATTAAAATATATTCCGACCGATGTAGAATCAGAGGGAAACACGATTTTAAAAGACGTCGATAAAACCCTTTCAACTTATATTATCGGTCAATTCATCATATCAATCGTCATTGGAACTTTGATGTATATTGGCTACCTTATTATCGGTCTCGATTATGCACTTGTACTAGCCCTATTCGCCATGATTTTTACCGTTGTACCATTCCTTGGTCCATTAATAAGCATCATCCCTGCCCTCTTCATTGCCTTACAGCAAGACATTGGGCTGGCAGTGAAAGTACTCATTGTCCTTACCGTTGTTCAACAGGTCGAAGGGCACTTGGTTACACCGAATGTTATGGGAAAACGTCTTAACATTCACCCACTTACCATTATCTTATTGCTGCTTGCTGCAGGATCAATATACGGTTTCATTGGCATTTTAATCGCTATCCCCACGTATTCCGTAGTAAAAACAATCATAGGGAATTTCAGGAAGTTTTATAGCTTACGGAAAAGGGTTGCATAATCAGGAATGGTTGTCTACACAATTAATTAAAGACGCTTGAAAATAAAACAAAAATCATTCATCAACTTTTCAAACTGTAGACAAACTTTAGGATAAGAGAGTTTGCCTGCAGTTTTTTGTTTTTCAAAACGTTCCAGTTCATCCACATATAACGGTAAAAAACAAGAAGGATAACCTATTCTTGATTTTAAATCTCTTTCGTGCCTCTTTTTATAGACAAACTAAAAACGTTGATAATTCTATCAACGTTTGTTTAATAATTTTTTAACAAAGCGCTTGAAAAACGCTTTGAAGCTTTTCTTTTTGATGACTTGCTGGGCATGATATTTCTTCTCGATATGAATTTCCTCTTTGTTTATGGCATTATTTTCTGCCAATACCAGACCCAAATCGGAGTTGTGATCTTTGTTTAGGACAATTTTATAAGGAATATTATGACTCATTGCCAATTTTATATATTTCCCTAAATATTGATAGTCCATCTGACCATTTAAAAACAAATTTGAACGGGGATACTGCTTCATCATCTGCTCTATCTCCGGATATACATTCGTTTCAAAGACTTGGCTTTTTTTTAGTACGATGACGACGCGCTCCCGTAATGTGCCCAGAAATTCCCTTCGTTCACCAGGCTTTATTTCTTTTGGACCATGGATTCCTTGTTCTAGATAGTCCTCCACATTTAGGCGTGACAATTCTTTTCCACCTCCGCTTTCACTTCAATAATGTATGTAATATGGCCAAAAATAGTGCCCATCATTCTTTAGGTATGCAAACAATCAGAAAGTACTCTGGGTTTAAAATACCCATTGTTAGTTTACCCCCACTTTAAAAAATTGTCACTTTAGCCCCACTTCATGCATAGGATAGTATATGTGTAAAAGTAGGTTGCTTAAATGAGGGACGGGGAAAAACATGAGGAAATTAATTGTATTTATATTGATATTCGCCTTTACTTTTGTTGGGTTCAGTAATACTTCAGGTGCGGCAGCAAGACAACTGATTATCATCAATAAAGCCAATAATCAGCTTGCCTATTACGAAAATGATAAGTTGGTGAGGGTATTCATCGTGGCGACAGGAAAGAAAGCCTCCTACACTCCTGAAGGAAAGTTCAAGGTAGTGACAAAGATTGTGAATCGTCCCTATTATAAAGGCAACATTAGAGGCGGAGACCCAAAAAACCCTCTAGGTAAAAGATGGCTGGGGATCAATGCAAGGAACACACCAGGAAATACGTACGCAATACATGGCAATAATGATTCTACAACCATTGGGAAATATATAAGTGCCGGTTGTATTCGGATGTATAACAATGAAGTTCAGTGGCTGTACGATAGGGTGAGAATGAACACTGTAGTCTTGATTGCCAGTTCGAATAGATCATTTGCCACCATAGCTGCCACGAATGGATATAAAGTGAGCGGATCTGTGAGCCTACCTGTAAATACCAACTCTACCCTAAAAAAAGGAAGCAGTGGCCCCCAAGTAATTGAACTGCAAAAAAGATTAACTAAACTTGGATTCAGCACTAAAGGAGTGGATGGATCATTTGGAAAAAACACCGAAACAGCTGTGAAAAAATTCCAAAGCTCCAAAAAGCTTACTTCTGATGGAATCGTCGGACCAAAAACGAAAAAAGCGCTTGGACTTAAATAATTTTCATTGCCGATATCCACTTTTAGAGGATATCTTTTTTTGTGTTTTAACTTTCCAACCTATACATTATTACCCATATCGTCTTTAATTTCCCACCACCGGTTATTGACTTTATGTTATAATTTATACATCAACAGCTAATCATAATCGCACTGTCATTACATAAAAGGAGGTAATACAAATGTACGATGAAATTCTCGTAAATTCCATTAAAGCAATTTTTGTTATTGGCACCATCTCGATGTTTGTGATATTAGGATTCGTAAAAGGACGCCGGTTTTAACTTTATCCAATTCTTTAAAATATCCTCACTTGCCTGATTACTTGTATTTTTTTCATACCGGTACTCAGGTTATTTTTAGTCAGAAAAAAAGCATATCCTCTCTGGGCATGCTTTTCCTTACCAATTATCCGTTTTATCTAAAAGTTGATCGATGTCAAATGTATCAAGATGGAATGGAACTGACTCTTCTGCTATCGCTTCAGTGGCTAACAATAATTGGTCGATATCAATAATGGCCAAAACAGTCCTCTCCCTTTTTTAATGGTCTTTACCCTCATTTTTAATACTATAAACAATTCGTTCAAAAGAAATTTTATTAGAGGGTATCCTTAAAATTTTACATTTGACATTTATTTAAGATGCAGTGAATCTTGTTCAGATCCTTCCGGAGAAAGCGTATGTATCAATTTAACCAGCTTATAAAAGGTCCCGCTGCAGATTGTTACCTCGGGCAGATTATGAAATATTGATTTTTTATTAATATGATAATTGTCTTTCTCAGGCGAATACACAATTATTTTCTTATTTAAAGATAAAGCATAGCCAAGCTCATATAGATTACCTTTTCCTGCGGTTAGGAAGATCAGCATGAAATCGGCTTCCTCAATCCCCTTTTTCTCATATTCTCCAATGCCGTCCGTTATTTGGTTTTTCTCATCATTCGTAATTAAATTCAAGTCATTCACACATGTAAACCCTTTTGAAGTCAATTTCTTGATCAATGATTTGACTTGCTTCAAATTTTTTTCGTCTGATGCTATATAATATTTCACACATACACCTCCAAAATATATAACTATTGATACTTTTTACCTACGTTACCTATACTATACATATTCGTTATAAAGAACGCAATATCCTTTCCCCAAAATTAAAAAATAATTAAATCGAAATTTCAAGCGAAACAAAAAACCATCATTCCTCTACAGGTCATGATGGTTACAGACTGAAGACATCCCCTATGAAAATCGAGTTTGCCTACTGTTTTTTTAGGGGTTTGTGCAATTTAAACGTTAATTTCCTCTCCACCAGGCTCTCGCTTTTCCCGCAGGGGTCTCGCACACCCGCTCCAATCAACTTTGTTTAACTTTTAGATAGAACCCTTTTGCCCAAAAGTCTTCATTGTTTTAAATAGAATGATTAAAACTTGAGGTGATGGGGACGCTTTCTACTGGAAAAATACTTGGGCGTCCTACTCTGATAACATATTTTTAACCAAATCATAAATGAAAGTGAAGCCAATCCGGAGTATTTTATACAATGGTCACTGTCGAGTTCACCTTATACAAAAAATAATATTCTATGTACGTATTAAGTGCCTGACAATCCGGGTTACAAAATTTTCATTGAATCTCAAGAAATGCAAAATAAAAACCTTGTCCTTTAACCGGCAAGGTTTTTTATTTTGCATATGTGATATTTTCTATTTCAATCCTGAAGGGTGCAGCCTCACAAATATTGATTCCCCTATCCAGATTTACCTTTTCCATTTCACTTGCATCCGGGATTCTTTTTTTATCGTGAATAAAATGTTCGACCATGGATTCCAGCAGTTCTTGAGCACAAGCTAAGGCATCTACCCGATTCCTACCGCTAACGGAAGAAATAATTCCTTCTCGCCTAAAATCCGGGAAACAAACCTGAACGGAAAAAGAGTCGATAATCAACGGGTGTTTTTCATAATAGAATACGGCTGGGTACTCAAAGATTTGAATGGTCAAAATATCATCCCTTCATACAAAATTTAGGTTTTTATATTAATTATAACATGAATTTCCATTTTATATAGGTTTAATTTACTTTTCTTTGTTTGTCAAGTTAATTTTTGCACTCAATAGGTTGTTATGTCCGTATTTACTGCGAAATAAAAAAACACCAGGAAAATCAGAATCACGAGAACATTCAAGATTATTCCAACAATGCTGCACACTTTTCCAGCTGTCACTAATCCATCTCCAGATTCACCAGTAAGCTTAATTTCTTGTTTGCTCTTCGATGCAAATATTAAACCGAGAATACCTAATATGATGCCTATGAATGGAATAAACAAAGATAATACACCCATGATCAATGATACAATCGCTTTGCTATTGCTTCTTTTAATTTCCGACATATATTCCACCTTCTTTCTTCCTTTATATATACGGTTATTAAAAGTAAAAGATTCATTTTTTGTGTATTCATTCATCACTATTATTCCAGTCCATACCAGAAATCCACGCCTTTTCCGCCGACTGTATGCCAAGCCTCATCAAAGCACGTGCCTGTGGGGTCTCGGCTAGCCAGTTATTCGGCAGGAGTGTCGCAAATTTCTTCAATCTTTTGGGGTTCATAAGGAAATTACATGAAGGATAACCAAGTATAGTTTTATAATCATAGTTAGGGGTGAGACACTTCCGAACCTCGTAGACAAGTAGAAAACGACTCATTTCTGAGCCGTTTTTTTAGGTTCGTTTCAATTCAAGTCTCTGGGCTACCAAAGAAAGGCTATAATTCACAATGAAGTACATGAGAGCCACCAGGATCAAAATCGGTATTAAATACTTTTGACTTTGTCCATATATGATTTGACCATGATGGGTCAGCTCCGGCAAAGAGATGACAACCGCTAAAGAGGTATCCTTTAATAAAGAAATGAATTGGCTGACAATGGGAGGAACCATGCGGCGCAGCGCTTGGGGCAGAATAATATGTATCAATGCCTGTGTATAGCTCAAACCTGATGAACGGGCAGCTTCCATTTGGCCTTTATCAATGGATTTTAGCCCACTTCGAATGACTTCAGAAAGCATGGCTGACTCAAAAATTGTCAAGGCAACTATGGCTGCTGGAATGATTTCCAGTTTAATCCGTATCTCCGGCAAAGCAAAATAGGTAAAAAATATTATCAATAACAGAGGCAAATTACGCACCGTTTCTACAATCAAAGCTAATATTTGTGATAACACCGGCACTTTTGCGTATCGGATTATACCTACAAGACCGCCAATAATGAAACTTAGAATAATGGATATAAAAGCTACCTGGAGCGTTACCCAAAATCCTTCTAATAAAAACTTAAGATTATCTGGTGTATAGGCACCTGCAAAATCCATATCTTATACCTCCCTCAATTACTCTTAGCCAGACGTTTTTCCAAATAACCAACGCCAAAACTTAAAGGAATGGTAAGAATTAAGTAAAACGCTGCAACGAAAATGTACACATCAAACACGACAAAAGTCCTTGAAGAAATCAAATCCCCGTGGTACATAAGATCGAGTCCTGCAACAACGGCTAAAATGGAAGAATTCTTTACTAGATTGATAAATTGGTTTCCTAAAGGAGGAATGACTATTTTAACGGCCTGCGGCAGAATGACGAGCCTCATTGCCTGTCCATAAGTCAGACCTGATGAACGGGCAGCTTCCATTTGACCCTTTGGCACAGAAAGTATGCCTGCGCGAATTGCCTCAGCTATGAAAGATGAAGTGTAAATGGTCAAGGCTAATGTCCCGGCGTATAGTCCGCTTAGTTTAAGACCGAGAAAGAAGAAAAAGGTTATGATCAATAACGGTATGTTCCGAATGAACTCGACATAGGCGGTACCCAGCCAGTTTAGTGGCTTTAATGGTGCAATCCGCATGATGGCAATTAGCACACCAAGAATCAAACTCGCTATCAACGCGACCAAACTCGACATGATCGTATTTTTAAAGCCTAATAAATACATATCCAGATTCTCTGTTAAAATGGAGAAATCAAGCACGGCATACACTCCTTTAACTAGTAAGGATGAGCAAAACGCTCATCCTCATAGACAAATGTTCAAATGTTATTTAAGGTCAGCTTCCCTTATCCATTTGCTAAAATGTTTAATGTTTAATCCATTTATCATGGATTTCATCGTACTTGCCTGAATCTTTAAGAGACTTAAGGGCTTTATTCAACTCTTCAACAAATTCAGCATTTCCTTTTTTCACGGCAATACCATAAGGTTCTTCCGTAAATGTACCGCCAACAAGCTCATAACTTGGATCTTCATCTGCCATTCCATAAAGGATGGAATCATCCGTGGTCAATGCATCCCCTTGTCCGGATTTAAGTGCAGCGAACGCTTCGGAATAGTTTTCAAATTCAAGCACTTGTGCTTCAGGAGCTTTTTCACGGATATTTATGGAAGAAGTAGAGCCCTTGACAGCCAATACCTTTTTCCCTTTTAAACTATCAATACCCTTGATATCGCTGCCCTTTTTGACTAATAAAGATTGTCCTGCGTCGAAATAAACATCAGTGAAGTCTACTTCTTTTTTACGATCTTCCGTGATTGTCATGGTCGCTACAATCGCATCGATATCACCATTATTCAATAATGCCATCCTGGTTTTAGAAGTCACTTCTTTAAATTCAACTTTATTCTCATCACCAAGGATTTCTGCTGCAAGAGCTTTGGCAATATCAATATCAAAGCCTTCAACCTCTCCAGTACTAGGATTCTTCAATCCGAATAGTCTTGTATCATTTTTCACCCCAAAAACGATCTTATCCTTTTCCTTCACTTGTGCGAGAACATCTTTTTCTTTGTCTTTGCCTCCACCCTCTTCAGCTTTGTCTGAATCGTTCCCCCCGCCGCATCCAGCTAATAAAATGACAGCCAGTAAGGATAGCAAAGATAATTTTAACCATTTCTTTTTCTTCAACATGTAATTCACCCCTGTTTTTTTAATGATTTAATATACGGCTAAGGAATAAACGAGCCCTCTCTTCACGAGGATTGGCGTAAAACTCAGCCGGTGATGCCTCTTCTAAAACCCTGCCTTCGTCCATGAATACGATTCGATCCGCTACTTCACGGGCAAATCCCATTTCGTGCGTGACCACCACCATCGTCATACCTTCATGGGCAAGTGCTTTCATTACATCCAGTACCTCGCCAATCATTTCTGGATCCAAGGCTGAGGTAGGTTCATCAAATAGCATGATTTCAGGTCCCATTGCCAAACCTCTGGCAATCGCTACCCGTTGCTGCTGTCCACCTGAAAGCTGAGAAGGAAATGAATTCGCTTTATCTCCAATCCCCACTTTGTCCAGATACTTCAGTGCAATCTTTTTCGCTTCCTCTTCGGATTGCCCTAGAACTTTCCTGGGAGCAAGCATGATATTCTCGAGCACTGTTTTATGAGGATATAAGTGAAAATGCTGGAAAACCATACCGATATTCCGACGAAGTTTGTTTATGTCCGTCTTTTTATCCGCTACATTTAGACCATTTATTGAAAGGGAACCTTGCGAAATGGTCTCTAGACGATTAATGCATCGAAGCAGTGTACTTTTCCCTGAACCCGAAGGTCCGATGACCACTACCACCTCCCCCTTCTTAATTGTAAGATTAATTTCTTTCAATACATGGAAATCGCCATAATACTTATTCACTCGGTCAAAAACTATCATAATTAGCCCCCTGCCCAAAACTGAAAATTTATAATAATCAGAATTCTAAAAGCGTAATATATCACTCTCTTAACTCGAAACAAATCTTATGTATAATCCTTTCTTCAAAAATTATTTCCCAATATTTCATAATTCATCGTGAAAAGTCCATTTTTATTGTTATTTTAAACTAGTAATTCAAATAATATATTCAATATTCACATTTTTATTATATATAATATTTCTTAAAATTACCATATAAACTTTAAATTGTTAAAAACGATATTATATTTCATGATATTATTGCTATATTTCATAAAACTGATAAATTTAAACTGATATCCATAAAAAAAATTCCCTCTTTTTGTAAAAATGCATTTATTTCCCGAAGGCTTAATACGCTCTTAAAAATACAAAAAGACAGCTATCGCTGTCTTTTTCATCATTCCTTTATCGCGTCTTCAAATGGCGCTGAATATAAACCCCTTGGCGCCAGCATATCCGTATCCGATTCACGGGTTTCCCCTCCGTGAGTATATGGACCTACTGGAAAAAAATCAAACAAATCACTATCCTTATGTATGATCAAGAAATAATCGTATAAATCATCCATAAGTTCCTGATGTTCATCTATTTTCACGATTTCGCCATATTCATCAATTTCAAAGTTTTCATTTATCGCATCCTGAAGTTCCTCATTATTTGAATACGCGATATAAAAATCAACATCACCGCACTCCATGCATAGCAAGAGTTTTTCTTCCAGTGACTCTTCATAGGTTTTCAGAACGATTCCCTTTAAAATGGCATCAATCTTTCCAGTATTAGTCAGTTCAATTTTAGTCTGGAACATAAAACCCCTCCAATCAAATACAGGCATTAAAAAAAGTAAACACCAGTTAACAAGCTTGCCCTTTAATTTTAAATGAAAATGTTTTGGACACCTAAATCCAAGTCCACAAGTCGTTCACTAACCGCGAGGTCAAAGGTAATTCATATAATCTTTCCGGATCCCTCTTTTAATTAGCCAGGATTCTTCCGCTTCTTGTATATAATAAGTTTGCCCACATAATTAGAATGATAATCTCCTATAATACAAAGAAAAAGATGATTGGAAGCGTAATCAGGCTTAATGATGTACTTATGAACGTAGCACTTGATACGAATTCAGGCTCCGTATTGAATTGGAGCGCATACATCGTAGTGTTGGCCGCCGTTGGCATTGCAGCTACGATGACCATGATATGCCTGACCATATCACTCACTGGCAAGGCAAGAGATAGCAGGAAGGCAATGGCCGGTGACACGGCAAGTTTAAGGAGCAGCGAAACTGATAGCTTCCGATAGGCTATTTTTTTCAGCGAAATGTTGGCCAGCTGCATTCCCAGTGTAATCATTATTGTGGGAATCGCTGCATTTGCAACAAGGTTAATAGCTTCCATAACCGAATTGCTTAAAGGTACGTTAACGAACTGAAATACTGTACCGGCAATGGCTCCATAAACAATTGGCATTCGACATACTGCTTTAATCGCCGTTTGAACTCCGTTACCTTCCGGGCTGCCCTTCGCTGCGAAATAAATGCCGATCGTGCACATTACTAACTGCTGTCCCACCATAAGGATGATTGCATAATCGAGTCCTGCGGCTCCGAATAACAGGAAAATGACGGGTGTTCCGTAATTTCCGTTATTCATGAATGCAGATGCCAATATCATGCCGCTTGTCTCAGTGACTGTATAATTGCGAAAATAAGATATGATGTAGACTACCAGTATAAGAGAAAGACAAAGTACTATCGTGAATAAGAACAGGTAGAAATAATTAATCGTAAATTCTGCGGAATAAAAAGTCCGGAACACAAGAAAAGGTGACATTAAATATAATGCCATCGTGGAAATCGATTTTGTATCAAGTTTGAACTTTTTCTGACCGATGAACCCTAAAACAAAAATACCGAATATCGGTAAAAGAACTCCCAAAAACCCCATGCACTTCACCTTCATAATCTTAATGATTTTCTTTTAACAATATCAGTTTTATTATTATTTGTAAAAATTCTTTTAAACCATTTTGATTGCACATCATATATTCTAACACAAACTGACTTTTCTCTATTTTCAGAAAACAATATTCCATTTCCCCATGCATATGGTATATTGTTTATTATATTTACGTTAATAAACGTAACATCAGTACTTTAGGTTATAAATATATATGAAGGGGTGTTTTTAGTGGATGTAAAATTCATGGAGATGGCTGTTCAGCTTGCATATGAAAATGTATTGGCAAAGAACGGAGGACCTTTCGGTGCTATAATCGTAAAAGATGGCAAAGTCGTAGGCAGAGGATGTAATAATGTGACAACAGCCAACGATCCTACTGCTCACGCCGAAGTACAGGCGATTCGTGATGCATGCAGGAATCTCGACAGCTTCCAGCTTACAGATTGTGAAATATACACTAGCTGCGAACCTTGCCCCATGTGCATCGGTGCTATTTATTGGGCACGTCCAAAAGCCATTTATTACGCATGCACTAAAGAAGACGCTGCAATTATCGGCTTTGATGATCACTTTATATACAAAGAACTTGCCCTGCCAATGGAAAATCGCACGATTGAAATGAAACAATTGTCTTTTAATGACCATGATTTACCATTCCGCACTTGGGAAACCTATGTTGAAAAAGTGAAATACTAAACGATGATTGAGTAGAGTCGCGGTAAGTTAAAAGCGCATATCGTGGTTAACTGTACCAGCATGCACAGTGATTGTATAGCTGCATCTGCTGGGTATAAAATCCCAAAATTGTGCAGATCCGAACTGAGGATTATTAATTGATAACAGAAAAACATTATCTTGTTAAACATTAATTTATCCTGTATCTAATCCGCAATTCCTATTTTTTTAGGTGTGTATTTTACCAGCATGACTAGCGGAGAAAATAATGCTGTGCCAAGTGCTGAGTTATTCGTGAAAAGTGAACGATTAATACAAAACAGTATTCAATACTAAAGATTTAATGGAAGTGTTAAGATACAGGGGATTGGGAAAGCACGAGTATATTTATGAAAGAAGGGATGGATGAATACTCCGCTCTGCAATACGCAATTTACGAAAGCCTTTAACTCCTGAAATCAAGGTAGATGATTTAATTCCAGCGCGTGCGTCAGTACTCAGACAATAATGGACGATGGAGATATGATGGATGTGTTTTCACAGAATTACAAGAAAATTCACTTTATATGCATTGCACCATCGCCCTAAGTCACTACTTCTATTAAAAATTAAACTTGTTAATCCGAATTCTGAAACAAACACTTAGTAAAATAAATTACGCTGGGAGAGGATATACCTAATTTTTACGGTACTTGAGTTAATGATTACGTAATAGACAGTAAGCAACTACAGACGAAAAACGATATTTTCAAGTAAGCTGGGCTGATCTATGTCAACGTCATAAACATTGAAGCAAGGAGTAGTATTAGTTAATTATAAAATTCTTTCTCTACTATTTTTTTGTAGATTAAACGTTTTCATTTTGTTATACAATGTTTTTCTTGTAATCCCGAGGAGCTGAGATGTTTTTGACATATTTCCGTCAAAGACATCTAATGCTTTTTGAATGAATTGTTTTTCCATATTTTCCAAAGAGGTTAATTCAATTTTTTTAGGCATAAAAACATGTTCAATCACTTTATATGGAAAATATTCCATTGTTAGTTTTTTACCTTGGGATAGCACTACCGCCCTCTCAATATAGTTTTCTAGCTCTCTTATATTTCCTGGCCAATGGAATAATTTCAAATACTCCAAAATATCAGGGTCGAATTCAGGACATTTTTCATTTAGTCGCTTACAAATCTTATTTAATAAGTAAATAAATAATTCAGGAATGTCTTCCGTTCTTTCTCTTAATGGTGGGATTTGGAGTACAATAATTCCTAATCTATAATATAAATCTCTTCGAAAATCCTTTTTGTCTACTAATGTTTCCAGTGATTCATTAGATGCTCCAATTACTCGCACATTGATTGGAATGGGTGTTGTACCACCCACACGTGTCACTTCATTCTCCTGTAACACCCTCAGTAACTTAACTTGCATGTCTTCAGGCATACTGTTAATTTCGTCCAAAAATAGCGTACCGTTATTTGCCAGTTCAAACTTTCCTGGCATTCCACCCTTTTTCGCTCCGGTAAAAGCACCGTCATGGTATCCAAATAGTTCACTTTCAATTAGTTGAGCTGGAATGGCTCCGCAGTTTACTGCAACAAAAGGATATTCACTTCTCTCGCTTGCATGATGTATGGCTTGGACAAATAATTCTTTTCCCGTGCCACTCTCGCCTTCAACAAGTATTCTTGTGCTCGTTTTCGAAACCACTCTTGCCAAATTAATTGCAGATTGAATCCCTTCTCCACTTCCAATAATGTCTTCAAAAGTAAAATAGTTATTGGATGATAGTTTGTTCTTCTTTTCTTTCTCTAAATTTTTTTCATTAAAAAGAAGTTCTTGTTCGATGACTTTGGCAAGAGAGACAACCATTCCAAGAGTATGAGTGTGCTTGAGTGAATAATGCCCTGAAAGAGTGAGGACACCCCTTAATTCCCCTTTGCTATCGTGGATTGGAGCTGCTGCACAAGACCATTGATGAAAGTTGACGTTATAATGTTCAGGTCCTCCAATGTGTATAGGTTTTCCAGTAATAATCGCGACACTGATTGCATTTGTTCCAGCACCTTCGAAACGGTTTGCACCAATTACAAAATTACTCTTTTTGGCTTGCTCGACAACGTGTTTTTCACCTCTAACCTCTATCACATTTCCGTTTTGATCTGTTAACACATATAAAAAATTTGTTTCTTTAGTTAGATCACTAATTAGCTTAATAAATGGTCCTACGACATTAATTAAGTATTGGTTTTTACTTATGATCTCTTCAATTTCATATTCATCCATTATAGGTGGTATTTTAAAGGGATTCACATTCAATTTTTTGCATCGCTTCCAAGAATCAGCAACTTCTTTCCTCAAATGTGAAGTATCGTTTCCACCGTTAATAAATATTTCCCATCTATTATACATCTCTTTGTATGAGTACTCAGTTGTCACAATGATATCCCCCTTTTTTAAATAGGGTTTTGTTAAACTAAAAATTATGTATTTGTACATTTCCACATAATAACAGATTTTCTTCAATTTCAAAAGTATATTATCTATTAATAAGTACTGAAATTCCCCTTATTATTTAATAATACTGTTTATAAGAATTTTGTCCTGGATTTCGTAATTTTAGTAATTACTTAAACAAAAAAGCCTGCACTCGGTAGCTTGTAGCTGAAAGTGTCAGGCACTTAGTTGATTGCCTCTATCATTATTACTCTATTACAACGAACTATTAGAAAGAAACCAATTTAATAGATTATTGATGTATTAAAAATTTCTTTTTCTCTAGCCAAGTTCTTGCGACTTCCCAGATTCCTTCTGATACAGTGGGATGTGGATGGATCAACGATGCTAGTTCATCTACAGTCCCTTCTAGAAAAATAGCTGTTGATACCTCAGAAATCATTTCGGTTACATGAGGACCAACCATTACCGCTCCTAGAATTTCGTCGTAGCTGTCATCTGCAATAAGCTTGATAAAACCGCTTGGCTCATCCATTGCCAATGTTTTGCCGTTTGCTCTTAACTGTATTGTTTCACACCGATAAGAATATCCGCTTTCTTTTGCCTCTTTTTCTGATAATCCAACACTAGCAATTTCAGGAAAAGTATAGATACAGCGAGGTACCACTTTATAATCAATTTCCTGATATATACCAGATGCGTTTGCGGCTGCCACTATACCTTCGGCACTGGCAACATGCGCCAATTGCCAGCCACCAATAACGTCTCCAACAGCATATACATTCGGAAAGCTTGTTTCCATTTGCTTATTCACTGCGATAAACGGTCCATTCATTGCCAACCCCAACTTTATTGTACCGTTTAAATTTGGCTTTCGACCAGAGGCAAACAGAACTTCTTCGGCAGAAACTGTCAACAGCTCGGAATTCGCAAGTTCAACAGTTAATGTCTTTTCCGAATCATTTTCTCCTGCCTCTTTCAATTTTGCAGATGTAAGAATGGCGATGCCTTTTTTCTTAAGTTCTTTGGTCATTAACCTCGACGCATCTTCATCTTCTGTGGCAATAAGCCTGTCTCGCATTTCAATGATGGTCACGTCCACGTTTAAGCTTGAAAAAATACAAGCAAACTCGACTCCTATAATACCTCCACCAATAATGACGATTGATTTTGGAATATAGTCCAATTCAAAAATCGTATCACTTGTATGGGCTTTTACAAGTTCAATCCCCTTAACTGGAGGAATGAATGGTTTTGAACCAGTAGCAATGATAATTTTTTTACCATACAATTCTGATTGTGAATTCTTTTCCTCTATTACAATGCGATAATCAGGAAGAACGGTTGCCACCCCATTGTATATATCGACATTAGTGCTTAATAGCAGGGATTCTACGCCTTTGCGCAAATTCTCAACAACACTTTTTTTCCGTTGAATCATCTTTTCAAAAGAAAGTGTGACATTTTCTGTTTCTATGCCCCATTTCTTTGCTTTTTCTAACATATCGAGAAATTCTGAATGCCGTAAAAGCGTTTTTGAAGGAATGCACCCAGTATTAAGGCACGTTCCCCCAAGGTATTGATTTTCAATGAGTGCCACTGACAAACCTTGTTTTGCGGCATGCACTGCTGCAATATAGCCGCCAGGACCTCCACCGACAATTACTAAATCGTACTTCTTCATATCAATCACCTCAAATCATTAATTCATAAGGATTTTCTAATAAATTTTTAAGTTCAGTGAGAAACTCGGCTGCAGGAGCTCCATCAATCACTCGATGATCAAAGGAAAGGCTTAAATTTACGAATTGCTTGGCCGCAAATGACCCGTTGTCAGCTACGACTTTTTCCAATATTCTCCCGATTCCAAGAATAGCAGACTGTGGCTTATTAATAATTGGCGTAAAAACATCGACAGCATACATTCCTAAATTACTGATGGTGAACGTTCCACCCACCAAGTGTTCCGGATCCAGCTTATTTTCCCGTGCAAGTTTGACTATCCTCTTGTTTTTTTCTGTGAGATCTGAGAGCCCCATGATATCTGCGTTTCTGATAACTGGAACGACTAAACCATTGGGTATAGCAACAGCTACTCCAACATTGACTTCGGAATGAAGTTCGATTGTATTTCCGTTTAATGAAGCATTCATCATTTTATGTGCTTTTAATGCTTGTGCTGTCGCTTTAATGAAAATTTCAGTATAGGATAAACGATATCCTGTGACCTTGCTAATTTTGTCTAAAAGTTTCGTTCTTATTTCTGTCGCCGCCGTCATTTCGACTTCAGTTGTTAGTGTTACATGAGGCACAGTAGTAACACTCTGTACCATTTTTTCTCCGATCACCCTTCTCATGCCAGTATATTGAATTGTATGGCTCTGGGGGATAAGACGATTTTTCACTACATCTTCTGTTATAATTTTTCCGTTCACCCCCGTACCTTGGATGGTTGCTAAATCAATATTTTGATCATTCGCAAGCTTACTAGCAAGTGGGCTGACTCTTTGTTGACTATTGATAAATAATTCAACATCCTTTACATGGATGCGTTTGTTTAGACCCGTACCTTTAATTTTATGCAAGTTAATGCCATTTTCTCTTGCCAACTTCCTCGCTGCTGGTGTTCTTCTTGGTCTATTAACCGTGATATCCATTTGCATTTCCAAACTTGAAGAACCGGTACTTTCTACTACTGGTTCGGATGCCCCCTCAATTTTGACACTGTTTTTTTGATAGCTTTGTATATCCTCAACTTTTTCACCAGGCTCGCCAATATAGGCAATTACCTCCAAAACAGGGACTTCAACATCAACATCAAACAATCTCTTTAACAGGATTCCTGAGGTTGTGGCCTCCACTTCAAGGTTAATTTTGTCAGTCATGATTTCAAGAATTGGTTCACCCTTTTCAACTCTATCCCCTTCACTCTTCATCCAATCCAATATCGTTCCACTCTCCATGGTTGCTCCGAGCTTTGGCATCAAAACTTGTTCAGCCATTGTTTCCCACCCCCATTAGGCATACGTTACTAACGTTGATTTAATAGCTTTCTTAATATCTTCAACTTGTGGAACAGCTTTCTTTTCAAGTGTTGGATTATACGGAATCGGAACAGCCTTTCCACCTACTCTGATTACTCGTGCATCAAGATAATCAAATGCTTCACTTTCGTTAATCATACTGGCAATTTCTGCTCCATATCCACCTCGTTGAACTGCTTCATATACGACGACAGCACGCCCAGTTTTTTTCACTGATTTAACGATTGTTTCCGTATCAAGCGGTACTAACGTACGTGGGTCAATGATCTCAACACTAATTCCATCTTTTTCAAGCTCTTCAGCTGCTTGCAAAGCCCTATGAACCATTATTGAAGTAGCAACGACTGTAACATCCTTACCTTCACGTTTAACATCAGCTTTGCCCAGTGGAATCACATAGGATTCTTCCGGTACATCGTCCTTCATTCCATACAAAAGCTTATGCTCATAGAAAATAACTGGGTTGTCATCATCTAACGCTGCTTTAAACAAACCTTTTGCATCATAGGCTGTTGATGGCTGTACTACTTTTAAACCTGGAATGTGTGTCATCCAAGCCTCTAAGCTTTGTGAATGCTGGGCAGCAAAACCAGCTCCAGAACCTCCTGGAGTACGAATAACCATAGGAACTTTTCCCTTTCCACCATACATATAACGTAATTTAGCTGCTTGGTTTACGATTTGATCCATCGCAACCGTCACAAAGTCAGAAAATTGGAGTTCTAAAATGGGACGCATGCCCATTAAGGCTGCCCCAATGGCAACTCCTGTAATGGCTTGTTCTGAAATAGGAGTATTTAATACTTTTTCTGGCCCTAACTTTTCAATCATTCCTCTAGTTAATCCGAACGCTCCACCATATATCCCAATATCCTCCCCTAAAATAAAAACATCTTCATTTGATTCAATTTCTTGGCACATAACCTCATTAATTGCTTCTGCATATGTTATATTACGCATGAATATTCCTCCCTTCTTACATTTTCTTATGCAAATATGTCTTCTTCAAGCGAGCTAAGTGAAGGTTCAGGACTATTTTCCGCAAACTCAATCGCTTCAGCCAACACTTTCTTCACTTTTTCTTCTACTTCAACAATCTCTCCACTTGTGATAAAACCCTCGTTCAATAATTTTTCTTTGAACTGCTTGATTCCGTCTCGATTTGTCATCCAATCTTGTTCTTCATCACGGGTTCTGTATTTTCTAGCATCACTTTTGGAATGTCCTCTCCACCGATAAGTTTTTGCTTCTATTAAGGTAGGGCCTTCACCATTTCTAGCACGATCTACTGCTTTTTTTGTCTCTTCCATTACTGCAATAACATCTATGCCGTCAATTGTAACGCCTGGAATTCCATACGCACTTGCACGGTCTGCTAAATTCTTGATATTCGTCATTTCTTTGATGGAACTAGACATTCCGTACTGATTATTTTCACAGAAGAAGATCACTGGTAATTTCCAAGCAGAAGCTATATTAACAGATTCATGGAAGGCTCCTTCGTTCGTCGCACCGTCACCGAAAAAACAAACAACGACAAAGCCTAAATCCTTCTTCTTAGAAGTAAGGGCTGCCCCACAACCAATCGGCAGGCCTCCTGCTACAATACCATTTGCTCCTATATTTCCTATTTCTAAATCGGCAATATGCATGGAACCGCCTTTTCCTTTACAATAACCTGTTTCTTTCCCTAATAGCTCAGCCATCATATATTTCACTTCTGAGCCCTTGGCAATACAATGTCCATGTCCACGGTGAGTACTCGTAATTTTATCCTGATTGGTTAATACCGCACATGCACCAACAGCGCTTGGTTCTTGGCCGATACAAAGATGCATCGTTCCGTGAATTTTCCCTTGCATAAATTGTTTTTCAACCGCTTCTTCAAAATCGCGAATAAGTATCATTTGATATAATAAATCCTTCGATTTTTCTTTTCCTATCTTTTGTAAGCTTCCAAACATGCTTGTCTCCATTAGGGAAACCCCCATCTCATTTCCATTTTTATTGCTTTAACGATACTTGATCAAAACCATCTCTTCATTCAAAGTCGTAATACATCAAAACTTTCCCGCATTCTCTTGATTCAATAATTTCAAAAGCTCTTTCCCATTCGCTAAGCGGAATAACATCTGTAATAATGGGCTTTAAATCAATCTTATTCGTTGAAAGAATCTTTTTAACCTTTTCCCATGTTTTCATGGAGTGAGCATATGATCCGAATAGTTGAATTTGCTTATACAAAATGGAGTCCATATCCATCTCGACATCGCTTCCGATGATTCCAACTTGGATATATTTGCCCATTTTCTTTATTGCTTTTATGACCGCATTGACCGTTGAAGGAGCTCCAGAGCACTCAACTGCAATATCAACACCTACACCTTCAGTCAATTCTTCCACAATTTCCTGTAAATCTTCTATAAAAACATCAACTATAGTATGCGCTCCAAGTTCTTTGGCAATTTTCAGCCTTGTCAAATCATGACTTGTCCCTGTAACAATTACATTGCATCCCTTTCTCACTAGTAAACTCAAACAAAGTAAGCCAATTGGTCCCGGTCCTGAAAGCAAGACCCAATCACCTGCATGAAACTCTGTCAATTCCTCAATCGCCTGTACTGCACATGCTAATGGTTCTGCTAGAGCTGCTTCTTGTAATGAGATTGCGGATGGTACCTTATAAACCATCTCTTCATTGACTACCACATATTCTGTAAAGCTGCCATTTACCCCACTCCCAATACTTCTGCGTTCAGAACAAAACATATAATAGCCTTGTTTGCAGTACCTACAATTCTTACAAGTCCAAGCAATCGAAGGCAACACCATTACAATATCTCCTGGATTAATATTTTTTACGTTCTTACCGGATTCAACGACTTCTCCTGAAAATTCATGTCCTATCACAACTGGTGGATAGCTCTTATAGCTATCATGATAAATATGCATATCTGTCCCGCAGATACCTGAATACCGCACTTTTATTTTTATTCCAGTAGCATCACAAACCGGTTCAGGTATATCAAGTAAATGTAAATTTCCAAAACCAGGCTTCGTCTTCATAAGTGCTTTCATCTCTAGATCCACTCGCTTATATAAAATTGGTGTACCATTCATTCTAAAAGGTGCTAACACAATATTTAATTTACCCCTATAATTGAGGGGAAATATCCTCCTAAAAGAACCGATTGCCCTTCCAGAAGGAACTTTCTGATCACTCATAGTTCAAGAGAAATATACTTCTCTTCTAAGTAATCTCTAATTCCTTGGTGTCCGCCTTCACGTCCGTATCCACTATGATTCATACCACCAAATGGAGCTTGAGCAACTCCAGGAACTGCATCGTTTAGTCCAATTACACCAAAGTTTAATGCTTCGGAAACTGTAACTGCACGTTGAATGTTTGACGTATATAGATAAGCTGCTAATCCATATTCCGTATTATTAGCTTCGAAAATAACCTCTTGGTCATTTTGGAAAGTAGTGATCGGAGCAACTGGTCCGAAAGTTTCCTCTGACATGATAATCATGTCTTTTGTAACATTACCAAGAACAGTCGGTTCGTAATAAAAACCTTTCTGATCACCAGTTACATTACCTCCAGTTAATACTTCTGCACCTTTTGATATAGCATCTTCTACATGCTCTTGTACCTTCCCAAGTCCCTCTTTACTTACTAATGGTCCAATTTGTACAGTTTGATCTAAACTATTTCCCACTTTTAATGCTAGAACTTTTTCAACAAAAAGCTTTGTGAATCTTTCTTTAATATTTTCATGAACATAAATGCGATTTGCACACACACATGTTTGGCCCGCATTTCTAAATTTACTAGCTACAGCTCCTTCAGCTGCTTTTTCTAAATCTGCATCTTCAAATACGATGAACGGAGCGTGTCCGCCTAGCTCTAAAGAAAGCTTTTTCAATTGATTCGCGGATTTTTCTACTAATTTCTTTCCAACTTCTGTGGATCCAGTAAAAGAAATTTTCTTTACTTCAGGGTTTTCAAAGATTTCATCAGAAATTTCTGCTGTAGCACCTGCCACAATATTCACTACCCCTTTTGGTAGACCAGCTTTTTTGACTAGCGCTGCAAAAGCAAGAGCAGAAAGTGGTGACTGGCTTGCAGGCTTGACAATACCTGTACAACCAGCAGCCAAAGCAGGGCCAAGTTTTCTAGTCATCATTGCCAAAGGGAAATTCCAAGGAGTAATGGCGGCAATTATACCAACTGGTTGTTTCACGACAAACAATCTTTTGTTTGGAGAAGATGCTGGAATTGTTTCACCATAAACACGACGGCCTTCTTCTGCATACCAAGTTAAGAAACTAGCAGCATATTTTACTTCACCACAAGCTTCCGTGTATGCCTTCCCCATTTCGATACTCATAATTGTAGCCAGTTCTGCCTCATGTTCTATCATTAGATCGCGTACTTTTAATAAATAGTCCGCTCTATCATTTGCAGTAAGCTTTGCCCAGTTTGGTAATGCTCCATTTGCTGCTTCAATAGCAGCTTTGGTTTCTTCTTTTGCTCCTCTTGGAACTTGAGCAACGACTTCACCAGTGTTTGGATTTTTCACTGAAAATGTAGTACCATTGCTAGCAGATGTCCATTCACCATTAATGAATAATTTAACATTTCCAAAGTCAATCAAAGATAATTGTTTTGTAGCTTGCAACATTGTAAAACCTCCTACTATTATACGAATCGCAAGATCCATTTTTTTACAAATCAAACCCTGGAAATATTTTTATAATATAAATCCCTTGCATTACTTTTTATGAAAATACCATTCCACCATCAATTACGACTGCTTGCCCTGTCATATAATTTGAATCCTTGGATGCCAAAAATGAAACATAGTTAGCGACATCAATCGGCTCCTCAATTCTCCCTAAAGGGATATCTTTTATACGATTATTCAAAGACTCACCAAGTGGGACATTATGGTATTCACTCATTTGACGATCAATTTCTTCCCACATTCCCGTACCAACGATACCTGGACAATATGCATTCACTGTTATGCCGTGTGGTGCAAGTTCTTTCGCAGAAGCTTGGGTTAACCCAATGACCGAAAACTTAGTTGCACAGTAATGCGCTAGTAATTCAACACCTCTTTTTCCAGATGTACTACTTGCATTAATGATTTTTCCATTTTTTTGCTTTATCATTTGTTTTGCTGCTGCCTGTGTGCAATTAAGGACGCCAAATACATTAATACGAAAGATTCTTTCCATATCTTCTTCTGTTATTTCCATTAGTGGCTTTACCTGTACAATCCCAGCATTTGCAACCATGACATCAAGTCTACCAAAATAATCAACCGTCTGATCTACCATGGAAAAAACCTGGCCCCTGTTGCTGACATCTGCTGCAATAGCCAATGATCTTTGCCCTAGCTGTTCAATCTCGTTTGATACATTTTTTATAGAAGCCTCACTTATGTCATTTACAATTACATCAAAACCATCGCTCGCTAACCGAAGAGCAATCGCTCTGCCAATACCTGCACCGCTACCAGTAACCAGAGCTACTTTATTCTTATTCATTTGATCACCTTATTTCAGATAAGTTATTTTAAATAAAAACCTTTTGAATTCACGAAGGATTTCATATGTTCTCTTCTTGGTACGGAAAGAAAGTCACTCATCTCTTTTGTCCAATTTGACTTTTTCTGATTTGTAGCACGGTTTTTGTAGTAATCTTCTAATTGAGAATCATATTGATTCAAAAGCGCATCGTACTTTTCTTCGTTATATACATTTTCATGAAGGATTGCATGTACTGGTAATCTCGGTTTAACCGATTGATTTTCATCCGGAATCCCAACTGTCATACCGAATAAAGGGATTACTTTATCAGGTAAGCCTATAACTCTACTAATGTCTTCTGGATTATTTCGTACCCCGCCAATGTAGCAAATTCCATATTTTTGAGATTCTGCAGCAACTGCAAAATTTTGAGCGAATAGTGCTGTATCAATGACTGCTACAAGGAAATTTTCAAGGATTTTGTGTTCGATACTCGTTCCCTGCACCTTACAAGCGTACTCCAAGCGTTTCATATCAGCACAGAATAACAATAAAACAGGTGCAGATTCGATTTGCCTTCTATTTTTTGATAAAGTAGCAATTGCTTCTTTTTTCTCAGGATCCGTAATCTGAATGACCGAATAAGCTTGAACAAAGTTTGATGATGCAGCATACTGTGCAGAAACTAACATCTTTTTTAGATCTTCAGGCGAAATGCTTTCCTTTTTATAGTTCCTTATGGAAGTATGACTTCGTAAAAGATTAAGGGTTGAATTTATTTGATTCTCAAGAGACATTCAATTACCTCCACACTTATTAACATAATGAAATCACTGGTTTTAATACAACTTGATTCAGCCCATCTTCAAAGGCTTGAGATACGTCTGTTAATGGATAAATCGTCATAATGTCCATCAACTGTTCAGATAATAATTTCAACACTACAAACGCTTCATTAAAATCTTCTGGGTTTGAACCATAGCTAGTATTAATGAATACCTCATTTCTTACTAATTCTGTTAAAAAGAGGGCTGTTTCTTTTTCATACAATGCAACAAAAATTGCTTTTCCACCTTTTTTCAAGCTGCTAAATCCTGATTTTACTGCTGCGTTTGATCCGGAGCATTCAAACACAATATCCACCTTTTCTCCTAAACTCCCAGATTCAACAATGTGTGGGATCACTCCGAATTTCTGGCATTTTGACAATCTGCTTTCATAATCTTTCTCTAGTCCAGAAAGATAAACCTTCGCCCCTTTCAGAGCGAGAATTACACTTACAAAAAAACCAATAATTCCTGGTCCTTGGACGAGTATCGTATCAGATTTTGAAATTTCTCCTGATTGACGAACGGCATGAACGGCAACCGACATCGGCTCACTCAATGCTGCTAGTTGGAGAGGAATTCCATTTGGAATTTCCCTTACATAGCGCGCCTCTGTTTTAACAAATTGCGCCATGCCGCCATCAAAATGAAGGCCCATTACTTTATTTTGAGTACATATTGATTTGCGGCCATTGACGCAGTTTTCGCATTTTCCACAATAATTCATTGGTTCAACAATTACGCTTTTCCCTTTTAAATGTTCATAAGAAGCATCCAAACAATCAACGACAACTCCCGAAAATTCATGACCTAAAATAATGGGTTTAGAAACAAACTCATAGCCTTTTGAATGCTTATATGCATGAAGATCACTTCCGCAAACACCACAATAATCTACTTGAACAAGCACTTCATCACTGTTGAGCTTTGGCAGTTCTTTTTCTTGAAGGATAATTTCTCCTGACTTATCTGTCTTAATGGCCGCTCTCATACATGTCACCCCTACATTCCAAGGTACGCTTTTTTCAAATGTGGATCCTTAATTAATTTTTCTGCATTTCCGGATAATGCAAGTCTTCCATTTTCCAGCACATAGGCTTCACTAGCTATAGCCAATGATTGCTGAACATTTTGCTCTACTAATAGAATCGTAATTCCAGTATTTCGTATATTCACTAAATCCTTTATTAACTGTTGAACCAAAATTGGTGCTAATCCGAGAGAAAGCTCATCAATAATTAGTAGTTTTGGATTGGACATTAATCCTCTAGCAATAGCAACCATTTGCTGCTGTCCACCACTCAAGTCCCCTGCCATTTGACTTTTTCTCTCCTCTAAAACTGGAAACAGATCATACACGAAGCGGAGATTTTTTTTGTAATCTTTTTTTGCTCGTTTTGAATAAGCACCTAATTCCAGATTTTCTTGAATCGGCATAAAGTTAAAAAGCTTCCTTCCTTCTGGTACTTGGATAATCCCTTCTTCAACAATTTCATTAGGGCTCATTTTATGGATTTCTTTTCCAAAAAATGTTATCTTTCCACTGGTAATTTTTTCGATTCCAGAAATAGCATTAATTGTACTTGATTTCCCTGCAGCATTTGCACCTAATAATGCTGCAATTTGACCTTCTTTAATTTCTAATGATAAGTCCCATAATGCCTGGATTTCGCCGTAGAATAAGTTTACATTGTGTAGTTTAAGCAAAGCTCAATTCCTCCCCAAGATAAGCTTTAATTACTTCTGGATTGTTTGCAATCTCCTTCGGCGTACCCTCGGCTATTTTTTCGCCATGATGAACAACGACGATGCGATCACATACAGTCATGACAACTTCCATGATGTGCTCAATAAGGATAATAGTAATTCCACTGTCTCTTAATCCTTTTATCATCGGCAATAATTCTTTCACTTCACTTGGATTCAATCCAGCCATAACCTCGTCCAACAGAAGTAGTGTAGGTTGAGTTGCTAATGCTTTCGCTACCTCTAAACGCTTTTTATCAGCTATGGTTAAGCTTTTTCCGATTTGGTCTTTCTTTTTTTCTAAACCTACTTTAAATAAAATTTCCAGGCTAAATTGTTTTGCTTCCTTAGTACTGGATGCTTTATTAAACGCTCCTACCATAACATTTTCAAGTACAGAAATATTGCCAAATGGCTTTACGATTTGATAAGTTCTCCCAATTCCTTTTTTACAAATAATATAAGGCTTTTGACTTGTAATATTCTCATTATTAAAAACTACTTGTCCACTTGTTACCGGAAGCGAACCTGAGATCAGGTTAAACAATGTGGTTTTACCAGCACCATTTGGACCAATAATTCCAACTATTTCTTTTTCTTTTATATCAAAAGAAATACGATTCACTGCTTTTAACCCTCCAAAATGTTTGGAAACTTCTTTAACCTGAATAATCAACTTTTTCACCATCCTTTACCTCGTTTTTCTTTCTATTCAAACTTTTCAATTTTCCAGGAATCCGTTTAAGAAGTGGAAGCAATCCATTCGGCAAAAACGAAACGATTAAGATCAATACAACTCCATAAATTAGATAATTCATTCCATTCAAGGATGGGAAAGTAGAACGTAAAATCTCATTTAATGGGATGATAATGAATGCACCTAAAACAGGTCCAAATACCGTACCTACCCCACCAATAATTGCTATCAAAGCAAATTCAATGGATAAATTCATGTTAAAAACAGACGTCGGTTCAAAGAACAACATGTATTGAGCGTAAAATACACCTGCAATCCCTGTCATTCCAGCGCTTATAGCCATGGCAATCATTTTATACTTCGTTACATTTATTCCAAGCGTTTCAGCACCATCTTCATCTTCACGTATAGCTTTCAAGTAATAACCAACCTTCGTTTTATCAACCCAAAATGCAATGGATATGCTTATGGAGAATAATACCAAAGCCAAAAAATAGTAAGCGCTGTATTCCCTAAAAACCAAATTCGTAAAACTCGGCTCAAATTTAATATTAACTCCAATAGCACCATTTGTTAGGTCTTTGAAATATAACGTTAAATGACGAATAACTTCTGCAAATGCAATAGTTGTTAAAGTGAAATATGTTCCTCTTAATCTGAAAGCTGGCCAGCCAATTAATGCACCAACTATGATGGATATCACTGCAGCTATTATGAATCCCAACCAAGGACTCACACCGTAGTTAAGATATAATATCGTCGAGGTGTAAGCTCCTAATCCAAAGAAGATTGCATGACCGAGTGATAATTGACCACCGTAACCCCCTAAGATATTCCACGCTCCCGCAATAGTCGCATATAGCAAGATGAGAATGAAGATATTTAAATAGAATTTATTTTGAAAAACAAATGGAATTACAAATAGCAATATCCCAAATAGAAGCAGAAATTTTTGTTTAGATAATAGGTGCATCATTTTAAGCCAACCTCCTCTGCCCCTTTACCAAGACTGAAAATACCGGAAGGGCGAACCAATAAAACCATAATGAAAATCACAAAGTATACTGCTTCTTTTAGACCCGGATCAAAAATGACACCGGAAAGAGCTTCCACTACCCCAATGATTAACCCGCCGAAGAATGCACCGAACATACTTCCCATTCCGCCTAATACAACAACAACGAAGGAAATTAATACAAATGATGTTCCAATAGTTGGATAGACGGAGTAAATTGGCATGAGCATTGCACCTGCAAGACCAACTAAACCTGACCCGATTCCAAAGGCTAAGAGATAAATTCTTTTTACGTTTATCCCCATCAGAAATGCTGCGTGCCTTTGCATAGCGACCGCCCGTATCGCTTTTCCAGTCATTGTTTTTTGTAAAAACAGATATAAAATAACAGCAACAGCAATTGCCGTGCAAAAAGCAACTAACCTTGGTACACTAATAGCCAGTTCCCCAATATTAATAACTTCTGTTTGATAACTTGTTTTGACAGAAAGATGGTTGGCACTTAAGGTCATTAAAGCTAAGTTTTGAAGTGCGATTGATAATCCTAACGTTGCAAATATTTTTGTTGATGCAGGTGTATCTAAAATTGGCTGTATCATAAATCTCTGAGTAACAACACCTAGCAAAAATAAACAGATTATTACCAGGATGGCAGATATATAAGGATCTAACCCCATAGTCGTATAAAATAAAAAGCTAATATACATGGCAATCATAAGCAGCTCACCATGGGCAAAGTTTACGATTCTTACTACTCCAAGAATTAGATTCAAGCCCATGCTGATTAAAGAGTAGATACCACCTAACAAAAGGCCGGATATAAGTGTTTGAACTAATGTCATTTTCACACCTCACTATTTGATATTTCTATGGGAATTACTCACAAAGCCCGGCATACATCTGCAGTTACGCTTTAGTGAGGAGCCTAATACTCAAGCTTACAATGTGTATCTACTTATGTTGCCATGCTTCTAAGTTTCCTTATCCCCATATATTATTAAATTCGAAAACTAATTCCTTATTGATTTACTATTTGAGGTTCTTCCACAGCTACGTCTTCCGGCCAAACGGTCTTAAGCTCACCATCGATCCATTGATGGACATAAGGTGTACTCAACTGGTTTTGTCCACTCTCCTTGTCGAACTCTACTCCCCATCCAGTGACTGTTGTACCTGCTTCAGCTGTGTATTTCAAAGCTTCTTCTTTTAACTTGTCAGGGTCAATTTCGCCGACTTTATCAATTACGTCCAAGGCTACTTTCATTCCCATGAAGTTTGCTAAAGAATGACCTGAACGTGGTTCTGTACCATACTTTTCTTTGTATAGCTTAAGAAATTCTTCGATTCCAGGTGTAAAGTCTTTATTAATTTGGTATTGTGGGAAATCAACATTCAATATTCCATTCGCTTTTTCCCCCATAGCATCTTTAAAATCAGTCATTGTATGACCACCACCGGAGCCGATAAAAACTGGAACGTTTAGTCCTAACTCTTCACTTTGTCTAGCAAGAAGAACTGAGTCATTTAAGTAGGAAACTGCAATCAAAACGTCAGGTTCAGCTTTTTTAATATTTAATATTACTGAACTTAAATCATTCGTTCCGGCACTGTAGCCTTGGTTTGTTATTATGTTGATTCCTTCTTTTTTTGCAAGTTTACTAGCTTCGTCTGCAATCGTTGTACCATAAGAAGAATCTTCATGAGCAATTGCGACCTTTATATCACCTAGTTCTTTTCCAAGTTTTTTTGTAACAACCTCTTTAATGAAATCCAAATGCACTTTTGAAAAATAAGAGGCAGGAGGGTTTGTACGTAGTACATATTTATATTTACGGTCAGTAACCGTATCAGCTACTGCGCCAAGCTCCCAGTACAACACTCCACTTCTTTCAGCTACTTCACTTGCTGCAAATGCAATAGAGCTTGAAAATGATCCAACAATGGTTTTTATGTTTTCTTGATTGATTAAACGATTTGCTTCTGCTTGAGCAGCATCTGCATCAACTGCATCCCCCTTAACGAGTTCAATTTGTTTCCCCCCTGCAACACCGCCATTTTTATTTGCATATTCAATGGCAAGTTCTGCACCACGGAAGCTTTCCTCACCAAGAAGTGCTAATCCACCGGATAAAGGAAATAATGCACCAATTTTCAATGTTTTAGAATCAGTTTCTCCACCACTTGAACCTTCAGAGCTACAAGCGGATAAAAAGATTAGAAAGCTAACCATAATAGCGCTTACAATTTTTTTCATGTATTTTCCCCCTTTTTATTACTATTTATTATTTATCTGTGGTTCCTGTACAGCCACTTTTTCTGGCCACACAGTCAATAGCTTTCCGTCAATCCACTGATGCACATACGGCTCACTTAGCTTGTTTTGGCCCGTTTTCGAATCAAATTCAACACCCCATCCTGTTACTGTTTTACCCGCTTCTACTTTGTAGTTCAAAGCTGCTTCACGTAATTTGTCAGGATTAATGTCTCCAACTTCATCGATTAGATCCAGAAGGACATTCGTACCCATAAAATGTACGAGTGAGTGCCCAGAACGAGGTTCTTCTCCATATTTTCCCTTATAAAGATTTATAAACTCTTCCATTCCAGGCGTAAATTCATGATTAATTTGATATTGTGGGAATGCTACATCTAAGATTCCATCTCCCATGTCACCAACACCTTCTCTGAAATCAGCCATATCATGGCCACCTCCTGAACCAACAACAACTGGAACTTTTAACCCTAATTCTTGACTTTGTCTGTGTAATAGAATTCCGTCATTCAAATAAGATACTGCAATGAGTACATCTGGCTTAGCCTTTTTTAGATTAAGAACTACAGAGCTTAAATCGTTTGTTGCAGCACTATAGGGCTGAACTGTTACGACGTTGATACCTTCTTTTTTTGCTAGTTTCTCTGCTTCGTCAGCAATTGTTGATCCATAGGAGGAATCCTCATGCGCAATCGCTACTCTTATCTCACTTAAGTCTTTTCCAAGCTTTGCTGCCACATAGTCTTTGATAAAATCAATGTGAGTTTTTGATAGATAAGATGCAGGAGGGTTCGTACGTAACACATATTTATAGCCACGGTCTGTAATTGAATCGGCAACGGCACCATACTCCCAAAACAAGACACCATTTCTTTCAGTCACTTCACTGGCTGCCTGCGCGATGCCAGAAGAATAAGAACCAACAATTGTCTTAATATTCTCTTGATTAATTAAACGGTTTGCCTCTGATTGTGCAGAGTCTGGGTCTGGAGCGTCCCCTTTAATAAGTTCAACTTTTTTACCGTCTGCCACTCCCCCACTTTTGTTTCTTTGTTCAATTGCAAGCTCTACTCCGCGATAGCTTTCTTCACCAAGCATAGCTAACCCACCTGATAAAGGAAAAATCGCACCAATTTTTAGAGTCTCGGAGCCTTTGTTTTCTCCACTGGTCTGATCTGATCCACCGCAAGCAGTCAATATCAGGAGAAAACTTATCACCATTAAAGAAAAAAACTTCTTCATAAATCGAACCCCCATCTTATAATTAACTGCATAACCAACCGCCATCGACATAGATTGTTTGACCGGTTACATAATCAGAAGCACGTGAAGCTAAATATACTGCTGCTCCTTGTAATTCTTCAACCTCACCGGTTCTCTTTAATGGGATGCGAGAATTCATCCAGGCTACTTTTTTTTCGTCTTCAAAAAGAACTTTTGTCATTTCAGTTTTGAAATAGCCCGGTCCAATTGCATTGACCAGGATTCCATCATCTGCAAACTCAACTGCTAATCCTTTTGTTAATTGTGATACCCCCCCCTTACTTGCTGCGTATGCTGACATGTTAGGAAAAGCTATTTCACTTGTTAGTGAAGCAATATTGATGATTTTTCCATATTTTCGTTTCTGCATGTATGGTATTACAGCTTGTGTTGTAAATAGTGCTGTTTTTAAATTGACTCCCATGACAAAATCCCAATCTTCTTCAGTTATATCTAAAAATGAAAGGCGTTTATTTGAACCCGCACCATTCACCAAAATATCGATTTTCTCTTCTTGTTTCATGATATCTTGTACAAATCCTTTTATATCTTCTGGATTTCGGGCATCCACTGCTGCATAATAAGCCTTTCTAGAAAATCCTGTAATGGTCTCAGCGGTTTCTTTAAGCTCACTTTCTGTTCTGCTCGTTATTGCTACGTTCGCACCTGCTTCTGCCAATGCCAATGCAATCGACTTACCTATTCCTCGACCCCCACCCGTTACTAACGCAGTTTTACCGCTTAAATCAAATAACTTCAACTAACACACCCCCGATTGATCTACGATATAGTTCAATTACATCTTCGTATGTAGTTATTCTAGGATTTGCTGCAATATTTCCACTTAACATAGCATCCTTTGCCATACGGTCAATTTGAGACTCGTCAACTTTGTACTCTGAAAAGGTTGTAGGGATTCCTATATCCTTTGAAAGCTTTTTTACAGCATCTACTGCAGCAGCCGCTCTTTCCATTAATGTTAATCCTACAAGGTTTTCTCCCATATCCTCTGCGATATCGCTAAACAATTCTGGTACTGCTAATGTATTAAATTCCATAACATGTGGTATTAAAATGGAGTTTGCTACACCATGCGCCACACCATAAATGGCACTCATTGGATGACTTAATGCATGACAATTTCCTAATCTCGTATTATTAAAGGCTAATCCGGCTAATAGGCTTCCCATAAGCATGTTGTCGCGTGCTGTTATATTGTCCCCATTGTAAACGGCTTGCCTTAAATTGTTACTGATTTTTCGAATCGCTTCTCTTGCAAGCGCTTTCGATATTGGGTTAGCCATTTTTGAAGTATACGATTCAATCGCATGGACTAAGGCATCTAATCCAGTTGAAGCGGTAATATGTTTTGGTAACGATAAGGTAACTAATGGATCAACTAATGCCCATTTTGGTGCAATCTTTACGCCTCCTACTGTCAGCTTGTATTGTCGTACCTCATCAGTTATAACAGTAAACGTCGTGACTTCACTTGCAGTTCCTGCAGTTGTTGGAATGGCGATTAATGGCAAAAGTTCATTGACGCACGTATCAATTCCCTCATATTCCTCAATGGATCCGCTGTTTGTGGCAAGCAGACAGACTGCTTTTGCAACATCAATAGAGCTTCCGCCTCCCATTGCGATAACCGCATCAGCATCAACTTCACGAAGCATACCCAATGCATCATTACAATTCTTCACCGTTGGGTTTGGCTGTGTTTGATCATAGATTGAATAGTTGATATTATCCAATTGACGTGTGATTTGATTAATGAGACCAGTCTTTACAATTCCAGCATCAGTAATAATCAAAATATTCTTATAATTTTGTTCGTCAATTATTTTTCGAATTTGATCCGTTACTCCCAGACCGTACAAAATTTGAGTTGGATTTTTAAAAACACCAATTGTGTTCACTTTCACTTCCTCCTTGTAAAAAAAATTTTCACTAATTACTAATTAATAATGCAAGAATTATGCCAAGATTGATATTTGTTTAAACTTCAATAATATTAATGTTTTACTTGTCATTACGGGAATTACAGGACTCTCGTATTGGGTAAATTTTACACAGTTGAATAAATTATGTATAAAAATTACCCTTAATAATAAACAGAAAAATTACAGAAAAAGATTCATTAGTAATCTCGCTAATATTATTTAGATTAATCCAACAGCTTGATTACCAAACATTTGCTTGAACCGGTTGCACTTAAACATGATGGGCTATTCCACTTCTATGAACTTGTTGACGACTTCAGGCTTGCTGTTATTGAACGGCATCACATGGAATCTTGGAGTAGTCAAACGGCTCGGTTTGAAATCAGGCACAATTGCCACTAGTTTAATCATTGCCGGAACGAATGATCAGGATATGCTGCTGGCAGCAAAGGAAATCAAAAAAATGCAGGGTGGATTGACCGTAATCCAAAATGGGGAAATACTCGCTTCCCTTCCCCTGCCAATAGCTGGATTGATGAGTGAATGTGATTATATGGATGTGGTCCATTCATTGAATAAAATCGATGAGGCCCTATTGAAACTCGGTGCTAACAGGCATTTCAACCCTTTTCTTACACTTGCCTTCTTGGCGTTACCTGTCATCCCTGAAATCAAACTGACGGATCAGGGTTTATTTTCCGTTTCTGAGTTTAGGCATATTCCTATCGAAGCCTCAAAGCCAGTCGATTAAATTTGACCCCCTAGTCGGGGTTTTTTTCTTCGCACCCAAAAACCTCCAAAATAAATAGGTTCCAAATCAACAGAATACGGGAAAAGGATATAAGGTATCATCTATGTTAAAATAAAAATAAACACAAATCTTTCTTGGAGGAGATAAATATGGTAAAACATGATCAACAGAACATTATTGGATACATAGGCACTTACACAAAAGGAAACAGCAAAGGTGTTTACCGATTTAATTTAGATACAGCAGAAGGAAAACTCAGCACACCGGTTCTTGCAGCAGAATTGACCGATCCGACTTATGTCGCCATCAGCCAGGACAAAAAGAATCTCTACGCCATTTTAAAAGAATCGGGCAGTGGAGGTGTTTCAGCCTATTCGATTAATGAAGATTCAGGTGAGCTTACCTTCTTGGGGAAACAACTGACACCAAACGGTTCTTCCTGCCATATTAGTGTTGACAGCAAGAAACAGGTCTTGGTCACTTCCAGTTATGGTGAAGGCGTGATTGAATCATATCCGCTTCATGACGATGCGACCCCTTTGCCTGTTTCATCAACTGTTCAACATAAAGGTCAAGGACCGAATGAAGAACGTCAGGAAAAAGCACACACTCACTTTGCTGGTTTCACACCAGATGAAAGGTTCATTGCTGTAGTCGACCTCGGGATAGATAAAGTGATAACCTATAAAATACATAGTGGGATTTTGGAAGAAGTAAACAGCTTATCTGTTGCTCCCGGCAGCGGACCACGGCATCTGACCTTCCACCCAAACGGAAAATTCGCGTATGTTATGGCAGAATTGGTACCCGAAGTCATTGTTTTGAGCTTCGATAGTCAAACTGGAAGTTTTTCTGAATTACAAACGGTTCGGACCGTCCCGGAAGATTTCAAGGAAAATAACCAAGGAAGTGCAATTCATATTTCTGATGACGGGCAATTCATATATGCTGCGAACCGCGGACATGACAGTATTGCCGTTTTCCAAATCAATCAAGAAACAGGCAAACTGGCATTCGTGGAACTGGTTTCTACCGAAGGTCACTGGCCACGTGATTTTTCATTGGATCCTAGCGGAAAATTCCTGATCGCTTCTAATGAACAATCAGGAAACCTGACACTATATGCACGGAATGAGCATGACGGAAAATTAACATTATTGCAAAAGGATGTTCAAGTTCCCTTCCCTGTTTGCGTAAAATTCTTATAATCTTAAAAAAAGGATTGAAGCTTGTACTACAGCTTCAATCCTCTTTTTTATATTCTTCTTTAATTCCATTTCTCCGCCATTTCGGGAAAATCTATATATGGGTTACGATTACCCTGCATTTCATGTATAGCCTGGTTTCTATGTTTTTCATAAGTGCTGACGGGAAAAAGCTGATGCCATTCCAAAAGCAGTGCCAGGTCGATTTTGCTGCTATCGATGATTCCCTCATATCTGAGTAAAAAATACAAAGTTGCCCTCGCCACGATCCCTTTTCCGTATTCAGGCTCGAATTTACTTTCGTCTGATTTTCCGCAACCCGCTTTTATACCGGCAGCCGATCTCTCAGGGATATAATCCTCAAAATCATGGTATGGATAGTTACTCCGGCTGCTATTACACGTTGGTTCACAAGCGAACAGATGATGCAAATCCCCCCTCATCGGTTCTTTTTTATCGAACCATGATTGAGGTACTACATGTTCACAATTAACGAGAATGTTCTCCGAATTTATTGATTCAATACCTCTTGACAACACTTCCAGTATACGGATATCTTCCTCAATCACTTGTACAGGATCCATCCCTTTACCGGAATACAGACTTTTCAGCTGGCCATTTTCCTGTAAGTCCACCCATGGGTAAACATGACGATGTGGTGAGTAGTTCAGCTGGTTTTTATGGGTTGCCACAAGTAGGTCCTTCAATCCTTCCCGGTCCAAGGAACCATCTTTGTAGTATGCTAGCTTAAGTTCCTGATCTTTGGTTTCATCATAGTATTCGCGGTTTTCATTGAAGTTGACTAGTGCAGCCATTGCCATTTCCCGTTCTTTTTCAAGTACTTCAAAACTATACTTCATCCACTCATCCCCCCGCTTCTATTAAAAACCTAACATTTACCATAATTAAAGCTTAATAGAAAAAGACTGAAAAAAAAAGGTGCTTTAGAAGTGTCTAACGAAGAATTTCAATAAAATGGGTAAGGATTTTCGCCGTCATTCCCCAGATTACCCGACCATTATATAAGTAAAAATATTCTTCCATCCGTTTCGGCTGCCATTTATAATTCTCCCCTCCAACGACTAAATCGTGGGGGAAGTTTTCATGCGGTTCCACTTTATATTCCACATGGTAAATTTCTGGCGGTTTTTCCATGAAAAAGGATAGCGGGACCGTAAAAATGGTTTCTACCTCAGCTGGATTAGGTATTATCCGTTGATGGTTACGAACAAACCCTGCATAAGGATAGACGATCATCCCAAATGGAGATACCAAATAATCGATAGGAAAGACATTATCGATATCTTCTTTTCTCAAATTAAGTTCCTCATATGTTTCCCTTAGGGCCGCCGCCTGTTCATCATGGTCCAGCTTGTCTATTTTTCCGCCGGGAAAACATATATCCCCTGGCTGCCTCCTCAGTTTGTGTGAACGTTCTTCGAAAAGAACATGAATTCCATCTTCTTTCTCTAGAAGCGGTACCAATACAGCATACTTTGAAAAATTCCCACTCCCTAAAATTTCAGGGATATGTAATGTTAGTTTTTTTGTTATATCTTCATTATTCATGTCCCTCACCTCTTCTGACGGTTAATATTGAGTTTCTACCACTCCTTATCATTCCATTTTCGAACATCTGCTATAACTAAGCAAGGAAAACGATTCCAAAATATTGCCTATAATTTCTACTAGATTCCTTTTCCTCTTATTCTTCCTTGATCATAGACAAAAGCACCGTTCAAAGTTCTAAAACGGTGCTAAAACTAAACGCATCAGTCTCATTTAAAAAGCATGTTTGCGTATCAACAGTACACGCGTAAACTTAATTGAATATTCAGGTTTTTCCACTTATTTTCATAGTTCAGCTAGCGTTCGCTTTACCGTCGTTATGATGAATGAAAAATCCTCTTCAGTTATACTAAGTGGGGGAGCAAGAGTCAGGACATTATTGAAACCCGCTACAGTATCACCATTTTTACCTATGATCAGCCCCTTTTCTTTACATGATGCAATCACTTTATTGATTTTGGAAAGTTCGATCGGTTGTTTTGTCAGTTTATCTTCCACTAGTTCAATCCCTACCAACAAACCTTTCCCTCGCACATCCCCAACATTGGGATGAGTTTTAATTTCTTCAAACTCTTGCAGAAAACGTAACCCTAACTCCTTAGACCGTTCTATAAGTTTTTCATTTTCATATATTTCAATATTCTTCAAAGCGACGGCACATGCAGCCGGATTGCCGCCAAATGTATTTACATGCCGAAAGCGGTCATATACATCTGAGCCAATATACGCTTCATAAATTTCACGTTTGACGGCTGTAGCGGATAATGGCAGATAAGCGCTCGTAATTCCTTTAGCCATTGTTACGATGTCTGGTTTTACATCATAGTTCATAAATCCGAATCTCTTACCAGTACGGCCAAACCCGCAAATGACCTCATCCGAAATGAGAAGGACACCATTTTTCTCACAAATTTCTTTGACACGTTTCATATAACCATCAGGTGGCATTAAAATTCCGCCCCCAGTGATGATTGGTTCCATGATGACCGCAGCAACCGTTTCGCTCAGCTCCCATGTAATGGTACGTTCAATTTCCGCTGCACTTACTTCACCGCTTTCACCCTCTGGATTTCTGTAAGAATCCGGCGGTGATACATGAAGAAAACCTGGGGCCAGCGGTTCATATTTGTATTTTCGCTGCGCCTGCCCGGTCGCTGACAGGGCACCCATTGAATTGCCATGATAGCCACGATAACGCGAAATGAATTTATAGCGTCCATGTTCACCTTTTTGCTGATGATACTGCCGCGCAATTTTAAAGGCAGTCTCATTTGCTTCTGAACCGCTGTTAGAGAAGAAAATCACATAATCCCCACCAAGCCATTCATTTAATTTCTCTGCTAGCTTAATAGCAGGAATGTGGCTATTCGTTAAAGGGGCATAAGGAAGTTCCTTCAGTTGCTCGTAAGCGGCTTCAGCCAGTTCCGTGCGGCCATAACCAACGTTGACACACCATAAACCTGACATCCCATCCAGGAATCGATTCCCATCAACATCCGTAATCCATGCTCCTTGCCCTTTTTTTATCACCATTGCCCCAGGGGTGGGTTCAGCCCCTTTCATATGATGCCACACATATTTACCATCCATCGCTTTAAGATCCTGACCCTTCTTTTCAACCTGCATAAGCTACACTCCTCCTAAAAAGATGTATAAAGGAAGGCCGACCACAATTTGAGCCGACCCCCTTTTTCCTATCAGTATCTTGCCGTTAACATTTTCTTTCTAGTGTAAAATTCCACTCCGTCTTTCCCATTGGCATGAAGGTCTCCATAAAAGGAACTTTTATAGCCGGAAAATGGAAAGAATGCCATTGGCGCGGGTACCCCAAGATTAATGCCAAGCATCCCTGCATCAATTTCTTCGCGAAATTCCCTGATGGCTTTTGCACTATCCGTATAGAGGCAGGCACCATTGGCAAATTCTGATTGATTGGTCAATTCGATTGCTTCTTCAAGGGTATTGACCCGTACTATGGATAAGACAGGAGCAAAAATTTCATCACTCCATATTTTCATGTTTGTTTTTACATGATCAAATAATGTCGGTCCAACGTAATAGCCATTTTCCTGATCACCTTCATTCCTGCCATCACGAAGGAGGACAGCTCCTTCTTTCTCCCCGATTTCAATATATTGTTCTGTTCTCTTTTTATGAGTATCACGAATCACAGGCCCCAAGAAAACGTCCTTATCCATTCCATTTCCTATCTTTATGTCATCCGCTGCAGCCTTTAATCTCTCAACGAGCGAATCTCCCACTTCTCCCACCGCAACAACCACTGACGCAGCCATGCAGCGCTCGCCTGCAGATCCGAAAGCGGCATTCGTAATGTTCGTTACCGCATTATCCAAATCCGCATCAGGCATGACGATTGAATGATTTTTCGCTCCTGATAAAGCCTGGACACGTTTTTTATTGGCAGCTGCCGTTTTGTATACATACTCTGCGACAGGCTGGGATCCAACAAATGATACCGCTTTAATGTCTTCATGTTCCAATATCCCATTCACGACATCGTGGGCACCATGGACAATATTGACAACTCCATCCGGAACACCGGCTTCTGTCAATAATTCCACAAGACGGTTGGCCAATAGCGGAGTCCGTTCTGAAGGTTTTAAGATAAACGTATTTCCACAAGCTATTGCCAGCGGGAACATCCAACATGGTACCATCATCGGGAAATTAAACGGCGTAATCCCTGCAACGACACCCATAGGATAACGATACATGCCAGATTCAATACCTGGAGAAATATCAGGAAGCTGGCTGCCCATCATCAAGGTAGGCGCACCTGCTGCGAATTCCACGCATTCAATCCCCCGCTGAACCTCACCATATGCTTCTGTATAGCTTTTTCCATTTTCGATTGTGACCAGCTTTGCAAGCTCATCCCAGTGTTCTATCAATAATTGCTGATAACGGAATAAGAAGCGGGCTCTTTTTGGAACGGCGATCTTTTTCCATTCTTTATACGCCTTTTTAGCAACCTGCACTGCTTGGTTTACATCTTCCTTTGTTGAAAGGGGAACGATCGCCAAAGCTTCTCCTGTTGCCGGATTAGGCACTTGTTCATGTTTCGATGTTGTGGAATCCACCCATTTGCCACCGATATAATTTTTCAACGTTTTTACTTCATTTATTACTGCCATTAAAGAAACCCTCCATTTCAACACGATTTTATAGTTTCATTATATTTTTCAAACGGACTTTTTACATTAGACGTTTTGTATAGTTTTTGATTCAATATTTGCACATATTGTTTGTTTTTGATTTTCCAATATTTATAATTTCAAAACCGATGTATTTTTCCTTATTTCTTCTTTAATCAGCAGACTCCAAAGCCATCATTTTATAATGGAATATAGCTTTAAGTCTTGATGCTTTCCCTTTACAAACATTCCTTTTCTAATGATTCCCTCAATAGACATACCAGCCTTTTGCATGACGCGTTCTGAACCCATATTTTCAACGAAGCACCTTGCTTGTATACGAACTAGGTTCATATTTTCAAAGCCAAAGGCGATTATCTTTTGCGCTGCCTCCGTCATCAAGCCATTCCCCCAATATTCGGGTGCTAGCACATACCCGATTTCTGCACTATGATGATCAACCTGCCATGAAACAAAATCAATAGTACCAATCAACTTACCACTTTCCTTGTGTTCTATGCCCCATGGAGCTATTTTCTTATCCTCATAATTTTGCAGGATAAACCTGATAAAATCTTTTGTATCACATAGGGAACGATGAGCTTCCCATGTGACGTAACGGGAAACTTCACTGTTGGATGCATAAGCGAACATGTCTTCGGCATCATTCATGGTGACTTTCCTCATGACCAAACGTTTTGATTCTATAATAGGCAGCTGTCCATATATGTCTTTCACGTTCATGAATACACCCCATTCCATTGATTATTAGTATTATAGCAAGATTGTTAAGCAATCGCTTTCCCGATTGAAAGATTTTCAAAACTTACGTATAATTCAGAAAAAAAGATACAGGAGGTTAGTTATGCCAAAAAGAAAACTAATAATAAGCCAAAATTTGAATGAGCTCTTACTACAGAAAATTAAAGAATTGGTTCCCGATTGGACGGTTATCACCGGAAGATCTCCGGAAATATGGAGAAATCATATAGCCGATGCTGAAGTGATCGCAGGCTGGAAAGCGGAAATGTCTGTATCGATTGATGCAAGCGAAGTAAAATGGATCCAGACATGGAGCGCCGGAGTGAATGCTTTACCCCTGGAAAATTTAGAACAAATGAATGTTCAGATTACAACTGCAAACGGTGTTCATGCGTATCCCATTTCAGAGACTATTTTCGCGTTAATGCTTGCCTTAACAAGAAAAGTAGATACATATATTAAACAACAGCAGACAAAGACTTGGCATCACGCACATATGAAGCAGGAAATTCATGAAAAGACCATCGGAATCATCGGTGTCGGAAAAATCGGAAAGGAAACCGCAAAAATTGCCAAGGCTTTTGGCATGACAGTGTTAGGAATGCGCCATTCGGATAAATCAGAAGAATTTGTCGATGAGATGTTCACACAAAAACAATTGAATGATCTTCTTCCAAGATGTGATTATATTGTCGTGACATTACCTTTGACCCCAGAAACAAGGTATATGTTCGGGAAAAAGGAATTCATGTTAATGAAGCGCTCCGCTTTTTTCATTAATATAGGAAGGGGAAATCTCGTCATTCAAAACGATTTGGTTCAAGCGCTTATGGACAAAGAAATTGCGGGTGCCGGACTTGATGTGTTTGAAACGGAGCCACTTCCTGAGAATAGCCCACTATGGGAGTTGGACAATGTAATCATCACTCCGCACACATCCGGAAATACGGAATTTTACGACCAAAGGCTCATTCATGATATTTTCATGCCGAATTTAAAGAACTATCTAAATGGTAAAAAACCTTCAACAAATTTACTTGATTACAAAAAAGGGTATTAAAAATTGTTCATCGAATGTGTACATAAATAATCTTCCCATGTTAGCTTGCAGATTCCGACATTATCTGTTATATTTAAAAAGAATTATTTTTGTTCGGGAAGATTGATAAGTGAAAAACTTTTCGTCTAATGATTGAGCAAGGGTAGTAACACAATGTGTGGATTCACACTAGGAGGCAACAACAATGGAACAAGGTAAAGTAAAATGGTTTAACGCAGAAAAAGGATTTGGCTTCATCGAACGCGAAAACGGAGACGATGTATTCGTACATTTCTCAGCTATCCAAAGCGAAGGATTCAAATCATTAGACGAAGGTCAAGAAGTTACTTTTGAAGTTGAGCAAGGTCAACGTGGACCCCAAGCTACTAACGTTCAAAAAGCATAATTTTAAATACAATATATAACGGACCCTACTTGTAGGGTCTGTTTTTTTTGATTAAAAAAGCAATCATAAAAAAACCCTATTCACGGGGAATAGGGAACATGAAACAAGTTTAGTAAATGGTAAACCCAGTATAACACACTAAGAATAGAAACCCTAATTTATCCGAAAAGTAAAAATTATCACGCACTTCCCCTGGTTTCCCTGGGCCATTCCATTCAATCATTTCTTATCCACTTCATATGTTCGATCCGTTCCCCAAGGATAAAACGGAGGCATATCACTACTGCTTTTCATCTTGAAATCAGCTTTCCTTTTTTCGAGGAAAGCTTCGATCCCTTCTAGTGCATCCGCTTGTTTTCCGGTCCAATGAATCATTTTCGATTCTATTTTGTGTGATTCAACAGGATGGTTTGCACCGAGCATGGTCCACATTAATTGCCGGGATAACGTCACAGAAACGGAAGATGTATTTTCCGCAATGTCTGTTGCAATTTCCATAGCAGCAGACATCAATTCTTCTGGCTCGACGATCTTGTTTACCAACCTTCCCTCATATGCTTCACTGGCCGAAATCATCCTGCCGGTAAAAATCCATTCGGAAGCTTTACCCATTCCGACAAGCCTGGGTAAGAACCAGCCGCTGCATGCCTCCATCGTTATCCCCCGCCTCGCAAATACAAAACCCATATTTGCATCTGTTGAAGCGATTCTAATGTCCATGGGCAAAGTCATTGTTATCCCAATCCCGACTGCCGCTCCATTAATGGCAGCAATCATAGGTTTCTTCATCTCGAAAATCCGTAATGACAACATTCCCCCTGCATCGCGGTATTCAACCAAAGGAGTGTGATCCATAAACGTTTCTGCACCTTTTTCCAAATCCATTCCAGCACAAAAAGTATCCCCAGCGCCAGTTAATATGACGGCTCTTACGTCATCATTTTCATCTGCTTCATTAAAAGCGCGAATCATCTCCTCACACATCTTTTCATTGAAAGCATTCATTCTCTCTGGACGATTAAGAGTAACAATCATGACACGATCGACGATCTCACTAGTTATCGTGGAATACAATAACAGCCCCTCCTTCTCTCACAAATTGATACATTCAACAGAATTTTATATTTACATATAATTACATTTTATATGTTTTATTTTCAGATTCCTAGTTTTTTATTTTGACATGCTGATAAATAATTTGATAATCGTTTCTATTCTAAAAATATTTTACATAAATGCGTAAAAAAAGACCAGTCGCAAATGCAACTGGTTTTTTTGTTTACCAATATAAATGACAAGCAACGAAATGCCCTGGTTTTTGTTCTTTCCATTCAGGTACAGCACTGGAGCATATCTCCATCGCCTTAGGGCAGCGCGTCCGAAATACACAGCCGCTCGGCGGATTGATCGGACTTGGTACATCGCCTTTAAGGACGATCCTTTCCCGTTTAATAGTCGGGTCTGGTATCGGCACTGCGGATAGCAAGGCCTGTGTGTATGGGTGTAGCGGATCTTTCGTTAAAGAATCACTATCCGAAAGTTCCATCATTCTTCCAAGGTACATGACTAAAATGCGATCTGAAATATACTTGACCATCGATAAATCATGCGCGATGAATAAATAAGTCAATCCCATTTCTTTTTGCAGTTCTTTTAATAAGTTGACCACTTGGGCCTGTATCGAAACATCCAAGGCAGAGATTGGTTCATCACAAACGATGAATTTAGGATTTAAAGCCAATGCCCTTGCAATTCCAATACGCTGGCGTTGTCCACCACTGAATTCATGCGGAAAACGAGTGATATGTTCCGGACTTAAACCAACTAGCTTTAGCAGGTCTTCCACCCGTTTTCTTCGCTCTTTACCTTTTGAAATTCCATGAATGGCAAGTGGTTCCCCTATCAATTCCTCCACCTTCATCCTTGGGTTCAAGGATGCGTACGGATCTTGGAAAATCATTTGTATTTCACGGCGGATATGTGACATTTCCCCGGGTTTGTAATCGAAAATATTTTTCCCCTGAAAAAGAACTTCTCCATCAGTCGGTTCATATAATCGAGTGATTGTACGACCTGCAGTCGACTTACCGCAACCGCTTTCCCCAACAAGACCGACAGTTTCCCCTGGATAGATTTTGAGATCCAAACCGTCTACCGCTTTAAGCGATTGAGAACCGATAGGAAAATGCTTCTTCAGATTCTTTATTTCAACAAGAGGAGAATTTTCGTTGTATGTCTTTTCTTTTACGGCCTTATTTTTCAGTGAAACCATTGGTTCTCCTCCTTTATACATTAGTCGGTGCTTGTACCTGTGCTGCCTTGGCCATCGGGTGGTGCAGCCAGCATGCGGCTGTCTGACCTTCTTCCACTACTTCAAGCTCCGGATCATGGTCTTTGCACACTTTCATAGCTGATTCACATCTTGGGTAAAATGGGCATCCTTTTGGCGGATCCAATAAATCCGGTGGTGATCCGATAATCGGAACCAACGGAGCCGTTTTTTCCATATCCAGCCTTGGCACCGTTTTAAGCAGACCTCTTGTATAAGGATGCTGCGGGTTTGAAAATATAGCCTCTACCGTACCCGTCTCAACAACCTTGCCTGCATACATGACGACTACCCGTTCACAAGTTTCTGCAACCACGCCTAAATCATGAGTGATTAAAATGATGGAAGTATCCATTCTTCGTTGGATATCTTTCATCAGTTCCAAAATTTGCGCTTGTATCGTTACATCCAATGCAGTTGTTGGTTCATCGGCAATCAGTAATTTCGGTTCGCAAGCAAGGGCCATCGCTATCATCGCCCTTTGGCGCATACCACCTGAAAACTCATGCGGATATTGCTGCATCCTTTTTTCCGGCTGTGGAATACCTACTAGTTTCAGTGTTTCCAACGCCCGTTCGTATGCATCATTTCGGGACATATTTTTATTATGCTTTAAAATGCCTTCCATGATCTGGCTGCCGATTTTTGTCGTTGGATTGAGCGAAGTCATCGGATCCTGGAAAATCATGCTGATTTCATTTCCGCGAATCCTCTGCATTTCCTTTTCACTCATTTTAAGAAGATCTTTACCGCCAAAGTTTATCGACCCTTTTCCATACTCTGCCGGGGGTGTTTCCAATAATCTCATGATAGATTTCGCTGTAACACTTTTGCCGCATCCGGACTCCCCAACAATCGCAACGGCTTCCCCCTTTTTCACGCCAAAGTTCACACCGCGAACCGCTTGCACTTTACCTGCATAAGTATGGAAGGTGATTTGTAAATCGTTGACTTCTAATAGGTTCTCCATCATCGTCCCTCCTATTCTAGTAATATCAAATCATTATGTTAGGACTCATTTATTTCCGTAGTTTTGGATCTAAGGCATCCTGCAACCCGTCACCAGCCACATTGAACGCGAACATCGTTAAGGAAATCAATATTGCCGGGATTAACAGTTGATAGAAATTCCCTACCAGAATGCTTCCCAGTGCATCACTTGTCAATGTTCCCCAGCTTGCCTGAGGTGCCGGAACTCCCAGTCCCAAAAAGCTAAGTGTAGCTTCGGCAAAAATGGCAGTAGGTACAGTCAACGTTAAATTGACAAGGATCGGTCCCATTGTATTAGGAATCATGTGTTTTCTTAAAGTCCAGCTCGTATTGGCTCCAGAGATTGTTGCAGCATGGATATATTCATTCTCTTTCAGTTGTAAAACCTGTCCCCGTACCAGTCGCGCCATCGGAATCCACCCCGTAATCGACATCGCAATGATGATCGGCAGAATACCAGGTTTTAATACGACCATCATTAAGATAACCATCAATAGGTATGGAATCGCATAGATAACCTCGGCAAACCGCATCATGATATTATCCGTGCGTCCACCGCGAATGGCAGAAATCCCGCCATAAAGGACACCAATTAAAAAGTCGATCAGCGCTGCCATCAATCCAATGAACAAAGATATCCTTGCACCGTACCAAGCTCGCGTAAATAGATCCCTTCCTGATGAATCCGTTCCAAACCAATGCTCGCTATTTGGGCTAAGATTCTTATTCTCGAAATCTTGTCCATAATAAGTATATCCGTTAATGTACGGACCAAAAATCGCCATCAAGACCAAGAGGATTATAAGAACAAATCCAGTCATCGCCAGCTTATTTTCTTTAAATCGACGCCAGACGTCAGACCAATATGAAACTGTAGGTCTTGCTATTTTTTCAGCTTCCTTAAAGTTGCCTTCGGCGGGTTGGAACATATCTTCGGTTAAATGCACTTTATCTGCCATTATTTCTTCTCCCCCGTCACTTTAATTCTAGGATCAATCAACGTATAGGCTATGTCAACGATGAATATCAATAGAATAAGCACCGCACTATACACAATTGTGGAACCAAGAATCACCGGGTAGTCCCTGTTGGATATTCCCTTTACGAACATATCTCCCATGCCCGGAATACCAAAAATACGTTCAATGATGAAGCTTCCTGTCACGATATTAGCCGTAAGGATGCCCAGAATCGTGATAATCGGCAATAACGCATTCCGAATCGCATGTTTGATTATGACACCGCTCCGTTTCAATCCTTTGGCTTTTGCTGTCAAAATGTAATCCTGCCCCATTACTTCAAGCATGCTTGTCCGCATCAGTCTCGCGATGAAAGCAAGCGGCATCATAGAAAGGGCAATGGATGGTAAAATGGTATGCTGCCATGTCGCCCATGTAGCAACAGGGAATATATTCCATTTAATTGCAAAATAATTGATTAAAATAGTCGCCAGGATAAAGTTAGGAACGGAAATCCCTACGATGGCAATGATCATTGATAAATAGTCGGGCCATTTATTTCTTTTCAGTGATGCCACGACACCCAAAATGAGGCCAAAGAAGATGGCAATCACCAAAGCTTGTGCCCCTAAGTGCAAGGACACCGGAAACCCCTTCAAAATGTAATCATTCACGGAAATGGATGAAGATTTCAATGAAGGACCAAAATCAAATTGAACGACTTCCAATAAATAATTCCCATATTGGGTCAACAACGGCTTGTCCAATCCATAGTGGACTTGAAGGTTTTCATAAACAGCAGGAGGCATGGCTCCTTCTTTTGCAAATGGATTTCCCGGAATCGTATGCATTATGATGAACGTTAATGTAATAACAGCCCATAAAGTAATAATCGCCCATTTAAAACGGTTTAATGTATATCTCAACATGGTAATCACCCCAATCATCGATTTTCTAAGAAGTTGAAAACGGAAATGAATGCATGAAATATTCAAATTCGCAATTGAAAAATGGGGTATGTCCTTAATCGGACATACCTCCCATTTCACTATTATCCTTCTATTATTTTTTATCCGCGTAAATAAAGTTCGGATAAGCGTTAATCGGAGCAAAAACTCCAGTAACATTCGATTTAACCATATATGGTTTTGTATAGAAGTAAACCGGAAGGATCGGCATTTCGTCAATCATGACTTTCTCTGCTTTATGCAAAGCATCCATGCGTTCTTTTGGATCCATTGTAGATTTTGCTTCTTTTAATAAATTATCATATTCTTTGTTTGACCAACCTGCATCATTATAGGCGCCGTCCGTTTCCCAAAGCATGAATGTCATCGGGTCAACATAGTCACCAACCCATCCTGCACGGGAAATTTCAAAGTCACCAGCTTTTTCACGGTCAAGCTTAACTTGGAATTCTGCATTTTCAAGTGTCACTTCAACACCCAGGTTATCACGCCACATTCCTTGAACCGCTTCAGCAATTTTCTTGTGTGAATCTAAAGTGTTATACAAAATTGAAAACTCAGGTAATTCTTTCATGCCTTCTTCAGCAAGTCCTTCTTTTAACAATTTCTTAGCTTCGGTAACATCTTCCTTAAATAGGTTACCTGTATTTTCCTGGAAATCTCCAGATGCATCAGGAATACCCGGAGGGACTACGCCGAAAGCAGGCTTTTGTCCGCCTTGAGCAACATTTTCGGTGATTTTTTGACGCTCGATAGCCATTGAAAGCGCTTTCCTTACTTTAGCATTATTGAAAGGTTTCACTTCTGTATTAAAGTTGTAATAGTAAACGGCAAGTTCTTTGCCCATTTTGAATTCTTTATCATCAGAATTGACCATTTGACCTTGAATATCCACTGGCAGTGGATAAGCGAGGTCCAATTCGCCACTCTGATACATTTGCCATGCTGTATTTTCATCTTCAATTAGAGCAAAGTTAACCGCATCCAATTTGATTTTATCTTTATCGTAGTAATTTTCATTCTTTTCGATTTTCAGGCTTTCTTTATGTTTCCATTCCGTTAATTTGAACGGCCCGTTTGAAACGTGAGTTTTTGCATCCAAAGCCCATTTTGGATTTTCTTCCTGTACCTTTTTATTGATTGGATAGAAAGTATAGAAAGAAGTCAAGTCAAGGAAATATGGTGTAGGCTGTTCCAAAGTAACGACTAATGTATGTTCGTCTGTCGCTTTAACCCCTACGTCCTCTTCCTTCCCTTTCTTACTGTTGTAAGCTTCCCCGCCTTTAAGATAATAAAGTTGGTAAGCATAATCAGCAGCCGTTTCCGGTTTCAAAGCATATTTCCAAGCATATTCGAAGTCATTGGCTGTAAGCGGATCTCCATTTGACCATTTCAAACCATCTTTCAATTTGAATGTCCAAGTTAATCCATCTTCACTGATTTCCCATGATTCTGCAGAACCAGGTACGATTTTGCCTTCTTCCGTTTTCTTTGTCAGTCCCTCAAACGTATGTTCAAGGATCCATGATTCATGAGTGCCTTGTGCATTTGCAGGGTGAAGCGAACCAGGTTCACTCGAATTGTTTACATTTAATACCTTTGATCCGGATGAGTCACCCGAGCCACCTTCTTTTTCATTCGAAGTTTCCTTCGAACCGCCATTGCATGCCGCAAGCATAAGCATGATGGCCATAAGAAGAGCAAGCACTGAAAATTTAGACTTTTTCAAAAAATATTCCCCCTCATCTTTAATCTTTCTTAGAATAATCACATTTAAGAGATTATCCTTCTAACACCTATTAATCTTTCGTATAGTACAAATAATGTCAGCGAGGAAAGTTAGAAGCATTCATTGCAGGAATTCACCAAAAAACAACTAGCGAACCGTTTGCATAAATCTGTATTTCTACCTATAAAAGCAATTAATGCAGTTTACTAGTTAAAAATCACCCTCTTTTCAACCTCGCTAAGGGTACTATACCTCGAATTAAAGATGTTGAATTTTAAGTATATTACGAATAAATCAAAAAATCAATAAACCAGTGAGTACTTTTTCACAATATAGTAATTAATTGCTAATCAATTCGATCTAGATACTAGGTAAATAGAAATGATCACCTGAAAGGACTTCCGACTTCCAGGTGTTTTTCCAAACACCTCTAAATCAGTATTCATATAGGTTCTCTTGTCTATTTATTTCTAAATATTCTAATAATTAATGTTAGGTTGGTTACTAAGACCACCTTCCTAGCAAACCATCCACTCTCAAATAATATATTTTAGTAGGATAATGCATTACTTCATTAAAATATTTAGTTCTTTTTAATCGATATCCAAATAATAGTTAATAACTATAGTAGAATAGAAATATCCCTTCATTCTCCCCTATATGTACCCGTCGTTTCAATGAAAAATGACCCTTCTTCATTTATGATTAAATAAATATAATGACACGAAAAGTAAACATATGCCTGCCACCTTTTTCGCGTCCAATGGGATGCGTACCCCTCCAAATAAACCGAAATGGTCAATGACAGCCCCGATTAGTATCTGGCCTGCGATAACCCCGACCAATGCAGGTGCCACTCCAATCTGAGGGACAACCAATATAATAACAATGACATAAATAGCCCCTAACAGTCCGCCTATCAATTGCCATTTTGGTACAGAAGCTACCGCAGAAATATTTCCATTTCCTGCAAACAAAACAATAAATAATAAAGCGAGTGTCCCGATTCCAAACGAAATGAAAGAAGCCTCAATGACCCCCACTTTTTTCCCTAATCCACCATTGATTTGTCCTTGTATGGCAATGGTGATGCCGCCTAGGACCGCAAGCAACGGAAATAGTATCTTCACAATGATTTTGCTCCTTTTTATGTCCACCCGGACTGATTAAATGAATTCGCATTCCATTTTAACATGAAAAATATTTATATTGTCCATTACTGATATAAAATCATCTGCAAATAAAAAACTGGCACTTGGGCCAGCTGCAATCTTCTATATTAAACTAAAATCTATTTGATCCCTGAACACTTTGTTGCCGTAACTGGCAATACTCTGTGCTTAACAAGGAAAACACAAGGGCATCATGCGATTGTTCACGAAGAAATAGATAACTTCGGAGGCTGCCTTCCTCTTTGAATCCAAATTTCTTCAATAGGTTTCTGGATGCAATATTATCCTTGAAAGTTAAAGCGGCGATTCTTTGTAGTTTCAATTCTTCAAAGCAATAGCGCAATACTTCGTTGACAGCTTCAGACGCAAGGTGTTTCCTCCAATATTCAGGATGGATTTCATATCCTATTTCGGCGCGTTTGTTGGCTAGGCTCAATTGATTCAGGCCAACGGTACCGATGAATTTGCCTGAATCCTTTAAAATGACTCCCCATCGCATCCCACGTTTGTTTATATAGGCACTTTTAAACGAGTCGATTAAGCGACGGGCATCTTCTAATAGAGTTAAACTTTCTATCCCATCATATTTAGTCACTTCATCTTTAGAGAGGATTTCAAATAGACTCTCAGCATGATGGTGACCTATTTCGATTAAACGCAGCCTTTCTGTTTCCAATTCCTTAAACCACATCGAAGAATCCCTCCGTATATTCAGCTGTCTACTTATTTCTATTCATGAATAAGAGATACCTGTTTTAATGGACAATACTTTTTGAAAAATTCCTTTCCTTAACGTACAATGCCGAGTCCTCATGTCCACCCTTTGTAATCAAATCCCTGATGATTTGGGAAAGGATGACACTGTAAACCGTTCCATTCCCGCCATAACCCAATAAGAAGTAGCAATTAGGATAGTCAGGATACATTCCTATTGTCGGTAAACCATCATGGGTCTCACCAAAAAAAGCTCCCCAATAATAATCAGCCGAAATCCGATTCTCTAATTCTGGAAACAAATTGACAAGCTGCTTTAATAATTTATCTCTTTTGTTCAAAATCATTGAATCCCTTTTATCCAGATAACCGGTCTATTCATCAAGACCACCAATGATAATTCGATTGTCAGGAGTTTTTCTTGCATATAAATAAGGCCGTGCCGTTTCCCATATCATCATATTATCATGCCATTTAGCTTGATCTGCTATTTGATTGGTTGCGATGGCATACGAACTGAGAATCACTGCATTTTTATCCTTCACCTCTTCTTGGGCTTCATACCCAGTTGCGAAGATGACCGTCTGTGCATGTATCGTATGTCCGGTTTGGGTAAATAACTGGGTTTGATTCTCTTTTAATATCTTCCCATTGATTTTTGTTTTTGAATAGACACGTACGCCTTTCGAAACTGCCTTTTCAATCAATAAATGTGCATGTTTATAAGGGTTGATTTCAGCATCATTATCTGTAACCAGCGCTCCTGCTTTCGGAAACGAAAATTTTCGACAAATCTCTTTTTCAGTATAATATTCAACAGGGAAATTGCGGGATTTTAGATTATTATATTCTTCTTTAAGCATAGAAACATCCTTGGGATTGGATGCATAGTATAAGCTTTTTCTAATTTTAAAATCCGGGTTTTCCTTTAAACTTGGAACAACCTCTTTTTCAAGTATCCGAATGGCGTCCAAACAAAGCAGAACATGCCGCGTCCCAGCTTCTTCTCCAAAACTATGAATGAGGGATGTTAATGTTTTATCATTTGAATACTGTAAGAGTCCAGTATTCGCAACCGTACTCCCTTCACTTATATCCCGTTTATCGATCAGAACCACATTCAGACCCGTCTCTGCCAAAAAATAGGCACAGTGCGCCCCCGATGAACCACTCCCCACTATACAAACATCACATGAAAGGTCCTCTTCCAGCATTGGGTATTCTTTTGCTTCAAATGTATCTTTCCAAAACAATTTGCCTGCCTTTAAATCCATACAAGTTCCACCCTTAGGATAATTTATTAGTTCAATCATATTTAGTTACATATAACTATATCGTTTTGATGTTCTTATTGTTTACCCTGACAAACACGGCCTGCAAACGTAAAATGATTCTTTATCTACATGAAATGATCCTACCAATTTATCAAAAAGCCCTATGATTTTGATTTACCATATACTCTCCCAAGTTATATGGACCCGTATTTTGTATGTTCTTATTCGATACCTTTTTCCCATTCCAATAAAGAATGTTAATGAGCTAATTTTACACAAAACTATTTTTATAGCATACTATACTTCCAATCCAGATATTCTACTAGGAGGAATCAAAATGAAGAAAATCATCATTTTATCAGCACTGTCACTATCCCTACTATCTCCAAAAGTTGCAATGGGAGCCAATACATACGAGGTGGCAAAAGGAGATACCTTAACGAAAATTGCTTCTGAATATGATGTCAGCATTGACGAATTACTCAAAACGAACTCTGCTATAAAGGATGCAAATCAAATTCGAATAGGACAAATCATAAATCTTCCGGCATCCAACACAACAGTAAATCAAAAAGAAAGTCAATCAGTTGAACAGCGGGTTCTTAGTTTGGTTAACGAAGAACGTTCAAAAGCTGGCCTCTCTCCCCTTGAAATGGATACAGACGTTTCCAACGTAGCAATTCTGAAATCTGAGGATATGCGTGATAATAATTATTTCAATCATACAAGCCCGAGTTATGGATCGCCTTTCGATATGATGAAATCCTTTGGGATCAGTTACGAGTACGCAGGGGAAAATATCGCAGCAGGTCAACCTAGTGCGGATGCTGTCATGAAATCATGGATGAACAGCCCCGGACATAAGGCCAATATCCTGAACAAGAACTATACACATATTGGAATTGGGCATGTGACAGGAGGGAAATACGCCCACTATTGGACCCAGCAATTCATTGGAAATTAATAACGTTAGAGGCGGCAGCTTGCCGCCTCTTTTTTTATCCTTATATTTTAAATTTAATGCTTGCTATTATCCGTGAATATATACTTTTCTCACTTTATATTGAAAAGACGTCATATTAGTTTGCTCACTTCAATAATAAAACGCAATTCATAATTTTTGTTGTAGGGATACCTTGGAAAACACGTAAAGTAGTTATTTCGAACCATCTTTCATTATCTTACTGATAAAAATTAAATTATGTTAAAATAGAATTCTAGACATAGGTACAAAGGGGCAATTGTAATGAAAATAGAGGTTGGCTCTGTTATCAACGAATTACGAATAAAACAAAATCTTACAAGGGAAGAACTGGCTAAGGATATATGTGAACCTAATGCCCTGTCAGATTATGAAAGAAGCATCACTTCTCCAACCATTGATGAATTGGCACTTTTTGCGGATAAACTTAAAGTTGACCTGCCGTATTTCTTCACTACCAAAAATGAACCGATTTATAATTACATAGAAACGATAAAACTTTTGATTAACAAATACAAACGGACTCGTAATTATGAAGCAATCTATGAAATCGTCCAAAAAGAAATGGCAACTGCACCGGAAAAATCGATATCATTTTATCAATTCTTAAAATGGCATGAAGGTATCTCTTTTTTTTATTTATACAATGACAAACAAAAGGCTATAGAATTATTGAATGAGGCCATTCATATTACCATGGGTAAACGGGTCATTCTTCATCAACAGGAAATAGAAGTTTTAAATAGTATCGGGATCATCCATTTTAAAACGAAGAATTATGAAGAGGCCATCGCCATCTTCAATGAAGCACTGGAATTTATCGAGAATATTCCCCATGTGAATCAAGAAGGTACCATTATCGTGAAGATCATTCATGGATTAGCACAAACATTGACTGAACTTCATTATTATCAGGAATCATTAAATTATACTCTTAAAGGGATCAACATTTGCAATTCGATAGAATCATTATATTTATATGCGGAACTCCATCTTTTAACTGGTAAAAATCTGGTTCATCTTCAACAACCTGAAGAAGGACTGCACTATATAAAGCAATCCAAGAACATTTTCAGCCTTCAAAAAAACGAAGAATTCGTACAAATTGCCGAACATGAATTGGAAAGCATTTTACAATGCTTATGAACTTCAATGGATAAAAAAAGATAGAGATTGCTTAAAATCTCTATCTCAGACTGTAGACAAACTCGATGAAAATCGAGTTTGTCTACAGTTTTTTTTGGCTTTACAAATTTGGACGTTGATTTCCACTTCAGGCACTCGCTTTCCGCGGGCGGTCCGGGAGCCTCCTCGGCGCACTTGCGCCTGTGGGGTCTCCCTTGGACTCGCTATTCCCGCAGGAGTCTCGCACACCCGCTCCAATCAACTATGTTTAAAATTTTAGATGGAACTCCTTTTGCCTATAATCTTTTTTGTTTTAAAATAGAACTATTAATACTTGAGGTGATGAGGATGCTTTCGAAACATAATTCTATTCAGCGAGACCAACTTGAAATGATTACTTTAGATCAACTGGTGCCGGCGAATCATTTGGTTCGTATAATTGAGGCTTCCATTGACTTCAATTTCATTTATGACTTGGTGAAAGATATGTATTCAGAGGTAGGACGCCCAAGTATTGATTCAGTTATTTTAGTTAAACTGACATTCATTCAATATACCTTCGGTATTCGTTCCATGCGTAAAACGATCATTACACTTTCAATAGCTATTCTATGTCAGCTATAATAGAAGAATGTAACCAAACTGGAGGAAAAAAAATTGACTAATAGATTAGGTTTAGTACTCGACGTAGAAACAACTGGTTTACGTCCCTCTTCAGATGAAATTATCGAGCTTGCCCTTATACTCTTTACATACAGCAGTGAAACAGGGGAAATCATTAATCTTGTTGATCAAGAATCATTTTTGAGGGAGCCTCTCTCCCATGGAGCAAGAAGGAATTATGATCAAGCATACAGAATTCATGGGATTCCATACAGCTCCGTCGAAGGAAAAAGTTTTCACGATGAAAAAGTTAAATCCTTCATTGCCCGTACCGATTCTATTTTCGCACATAATGCTTCTTTCGATAGAAGTTTTCTCTACCAAATGTATCCGGAAATCAATGATCAAAAATGGTTCTGTACGATGCGGAATGTACCTTGGAAGCAATATGGATTTGAGAATAGTAAACTCTTAACATTACTGCAGGCACATAATATCACCAATTTTCAAACACACAGGGCTATGGACGATATTGCTTATCTAATGGAACTTATGAGAAAACCAGGTCCTTCTGGCCATCCTTATTTAAAGGATGTCATTGCAAAAAATCCGATGAAGAAATATGCACCTGCACCTCAAAAGACAAGGGTATAGCCGTTTCAATAATTACTTCATTGTTCAGGCTGCACCAATGTTTAGTCACAAACAAACCGTTGCCAATTCCGTTAGAAAATGAATGCATATCCTTACGATTGGTGTTATTTTAGGGGCACTTTTATTTTCCTGCATTTCACTTATTACCTGATATTTATCAAAAAACAGCGACCCATGACGGGTCGCTGTTTTTTGATCATTGTACAGTTGCTTCTTCCTGTTGTTCATTTAATGCGCCGTTCAATTTCTTATGCCGATACATAAAGTAAAGTAGTGATAATATTAATGCCGCAACGAGGAATATGGCCAATATGCCAAGATTATGCCACATGAAGCTATAATCTCCTGTTGAAATCACTGCCCGAAAAGCATTAATAGAGTAAGTCATCGGTAAGAACGGTGTGAATCCTTGCAGGAAGCCTGGAACCAATTCATTTGGGAATGTTCCGCCACTGCTTGTCAGTTGAAGAATCAAAATCAATAATGCTATGAACCGGCCAGGATTGTCAAAGGCCGAACCAAGGAACTGAATGATTGCCATGAATGTGCAGCTAGCAAGAATGCTTACTGCAAAAAATAGCGGCAGGCTCGTAACATTGATTCCAAGGCCTAAAATTAAAATCGAGTCCACCAATATGGCTTGACAGATTCCTATGAGAGCCATGACGCTGTATTTACTAAAAAACCAGCTAAATCCACTCGCCGGTTTAACAGCAGGGTCTCTTAACGGGAAAATGATTGTCAGAACGATAGCCCCGATAAATAAACTTAATGAAATTAAATATGGTGCAAAACTTGTTCCATAGTTCGGTACATTATTAATTGGTAATTTATCCACTTTAACTGGGCTTGCAAACATGTCATATACTTCTTCATTGGATTTTATCTTACCTGCTTCGTTTGCCCCGTCATTCAATTCCTCATGTAATTCTGCAGATCCATCTGAAAGTTTGGCGATTCCATCTTGTAACTTTATGGCACCATTCGCCAGTTCTCCCATACCGCTAGTAAGGCTGGATGAACCCTCCTTCAACTTATCCGTTCCCGTAACCAGACCTTTCGAACCTTCGGAAAGCTGTGAGGTTCCACTTGATAATTGCTTGGAGCCATCTTCAAGCTGATCAAGCCCGCTTACCAAGTTATTGCTGCCTTCGGTTAACTGTCCTAGCCCACTCTGAGCGGAATCTATACTATCGCCAAATGTTGTCAAACCAGACACCAATTGACCTTGACCATTTTTCAGTTCATTCGCCCCATTGGCGAGTTTATCCTGAGCTTGCTTTAATTGAGTGAAACCTCCGCTTAATGCACTTGTACCTTCACCTAACTGATTTGCACCATCACTAAGGCTATTTGAGCCTTTAGCAATTTCAGTTGCACTGGCTGATAGTTTCCCTACTCCTTCAGAAACTCCTTTACTACCTTCACTGATGCGGGTTAGAGAAGAAATCACTTCCTCCAAACGCGCTTTTTCTGCAGGATCATCCGCAGCTTCAGATTGTTGTTTCAATCCGGAAATAACCTCATCCAATCCTGCCGACACTTCAGATGCCCCCGCTTTTGCTTCGTTCGATGCTGCGCTCCAATCAGACAATGAACCTGAAAGCTGGGCAGCACCAGCCGCTACACCATTTGCTCCCTCTGTCAACGCGGGCAGCTTTTCTTCTATTTGATTGAAGCCCTCTAATGACTGCTGCAGTCCAGAGGCCAATTCACCAGTTCCCGCTTCAGATTTCTTGGCTCCTTGCAAAAGCTCGGATTGCCCATCTTTCATTTGTCCAACACCAGAGCTGAACTGTTGTAACCCTTGATTGAGTTCTTTCGATCCTGCAACTGCCGAACCGACCCCATTCGAAAAGGTCAATGATTTTTCAGCTAATTTTTCCAAGTTTTCATGGATTTCGACAGAACCTGAATGAAGGGAATCAATTCCTTCATCCACTTTTTTGGAGCCTTCTTTGGCTGAGTTAATCCCTTCACCAAGTTCACTGGATCCGTTCTTCACTGTATCTGTCCCATCTTTCAATTCCCCAGCTCCATCACTGGCACTTTTGAGTCCGTCAGCCACTTCGTTCAAATTGTCGAACATTGACTCTGCATAGGTTTTCGTAACGGCTGACGATACCTCCCCTTTAATTCTCTCAGAAGCTGCGTCACCTATTTTAGTCGATATATAGTTGAACCCTTCATTGGACGTATAAATCAAATCAAGTTTTTCCGGATTGTCCTCCTGTAAGGTCGTTGCATTCTTCGAAAAGTTTTTCGGGATTTCTATTTTCATGTAATAATCTTGATTTTCAAGGCCTTCATTGGCTTCTTTTTGACTAACGAAATGCCAATCGAAATCCTTCTTTTCCTTTAATTCCTTGACTAAATCTTTTCCTATTGTAAGTTCAGATTCATTGAACTCCGCACCCTCATCCATATTGACAATGGCAACAGGCAATTGGTCGACCTTACCATATGGATCCCAAAATGCCCACAGGAACGTGCCGCTATATAATAAAGGAATCAGTATGATCCCTATTATGGAAATGAGTATCATAGGATGTTTTATTATGGCTAAAAATTCACCCTTTAAAGATTTAAACACGCCTACCAAGCCCTCCTATACGACGAATATGCCGTTTATTAATCTATCTAGGTGAAAACTGATTGAAGAATGCATAATTAAGTCATTTGCTTCTGCGATATAAATTTAAATTCTTCTTCACCTTGATATATATAATTTTTAAACAATCAATAATAACTGACCATATTGTTCATTTGGTCAGTATCACGAAAATAATATAACATTTATCCTTCTTTTTATCAATATTTTTTCACAATCTTACCTCGTATATTTACTGCTTTTCTCTTTATAGCCTATTTTGATTGCCTTTTTAGCTGATTGAGACCTTATCATGAATTATGTCTGACATTATATAAAAAAAAGGGATATCCATAATGGATACCCTTTTTGTTAGCTATATTAGCATAATTAATAAAGCGCTTTCATATCATTTTGATATAATTCCTTTTAATTTTTCGGCCTGCCCGGTCAATTTCTTCAAGGACTCCTGATACTCTTTTTCCAATTGTTTAATGATGCCGGCAGCGGTATCTATTTTTTTAATTGCCCCTACACCATGACCCGCTGACCAAATATCACGCCACGCTTTAGATTCAGATGGGTTGGACATGCTGTCAAAATCGACTTTTTCTTTTTTGGCTAATTGTTCCGGGTCCATGCCTTCCTTTCTTATGCTCGGTTTCAGCATATTACAATTAACGCCTGAAAATGCATCAGTCAAGATGATGTCATCATGATCACAATCGACAAGCATTTCACGATATTCATCATTTGCCCTGCTCTCTTTCGCCACGATAAAACGTGTACCCATATATGCAAGATCCGCTCCAGCTGCCTGAGCTGCCAAAATACTGTGACCAGTACTGATCGATCCGGCAAGCAAAATGATTCCGTCCCAGAAAGTCCTTACGCTGTCCACGAAAGCAAAGCTATTTATCTCACCCGCATGACCGCCGGCTCCCGCAGCAACCAAGATCAATCCGTCCACACCTGACTCCGCAGCTTTTTTCGCAAAATCCACAGAACTGACATCCGAAAAGACCAAGCCGCCATAGCTATGTACGACATCCACCACATGTTTGGGTGAACCTAATGATGTAATGACGATGGGAGGCTGATGCTTTTTGACCAATTCCAACTCTTCTTCAAGCCGGCTATATGTACGGTGGACAACCATATTCATTGCCCATGGAGCAATCTTTGAGCCTGGTTCTTTATCCTTTGCTGCAATCAATGTGTCGTTTATGTCACCCATCCATTGATCCAGTACCTCTATCGGACGCGCATTCGGTGCTGGAAAAGAGCCGATCACCCCATTCAAACAGCATTCTTTCACTAACTCAGGACCGGATATTAAAAACATAGGTGCTGAGATAACTGGTAAAGATAATTGATTCCACCACTGTTCAGGCAAACTTCTAGTCATCCATTAAACCTCCCATTATTAATATATTACCAAAATATAACACTACAAGATTATCATACTTCTAAAATACACAATTTTCAAGAAATTTAATTTAGCAGCAAAAATTTCATTTTCGGCAGCGCCATTTCAATAAAAAAACTGTATATGGATACGTCCCATATACAGTTTCGGTTCAATTTGAAAGCGCCCATTTACGAATTGCCTTAGCCACACCATCTTCTTCGTTTGTCGCTGTAATCCAATCTGCTTTTTCTTTCACAATTTCTTGGGCGTTTCCCATTGCCACACCCACTTTTGCTTCAGAAATCATTGCAAGGTCATTAAGGCTGTCACCCACTGCCATAACATTATCCATAGTAATATCGAGCAATGAACATACGAGCTTTATCGCTTTCGCTTTATTTACGCCCATGGCATTCACTTCAATATTCGTCGGGCTTGAATTGCTTATTTCAAAGTTTCCTTTTGACACCAGTTCATCCATGATGATTTTGCGGATGCTTTCATCATCTGTATCAAATCCGAATTTAAGCCATTGCGAATCATGGATTTTCTCAGGCATTTCAGCCCTGTAAATATTATCGCAGCTTATTGCCCAGAAATGTGTACCATGTTTTTGGCTTAATTCCCACATCCATTGTATGGAATCACTATCGACTATATTCCTTTCCACCAGTTTTCCTTGATTATCGTAAATTTCGCTTCCGTTTACCGTAATGAGAAATGATTGAAGTTCCATTGACTTTGCAAAATCACTGCATGTAGCATAGGATCTTCCTGTGCTCAATACCACAAAAACCCCTTGATTTTCGGCTTCTTTTATCGCTCTGCGATTTTCTTCAGATATCTCTCCTGCCTTATTGAGAAGCGTGCCATCCATATCAAGTGCAACTAGCTTAATATCTTGTTTCTCCAATCTTATTCACCCTTTCATAATCCTTCTTTATGTAACTAAGTCCATGATAGCTTATAATGCATACGCAAGGAAAGTACGTGAATAATTGAACAGGCATTATAAGTAGTGTCGTGATATTTATAATCAAACAAATTTCTTATCATGACACTTTGTATTCTGCCATTCTTTCTACTCCCTGTCTTTTTTAATTTCATTCAATTCTTTTTTTATTTGACCTTCCCATTTTGGGACACCATCATTTTCATCAAATTCTATAATGACATCCGTTACCCCTCTTTCCTTGAATATCTCATTAAATAGCCGATCTTTAATGTCATCCGCTTGGGCAATTGAAATATGGGGATCAAGTTCGACTTCAAGTTCTACATGGAAGTCTTCCCCTTCTTTTAATACCGCCAGTTTCTGTATATCCCTTACGTCTGGATCATCCATGACCATCGTCCCGATTTTTTGTCGCATTTCAATATCGGCTTCCCCAAGAGCCCCTGCAGCATTATCAAGAAAAACCCTTCCAACCACATAGAACATACCGAGACCGATCATGACGGAAGCAACTCCTTCCGCTTGAATGAAAGGCGTGAAGTTTGCTAATAAAATGGCAATTATCGCAAGCACCCCGCCACCGGTCGCTACCATATCTTCCATGAATACTAATTTCGTCGCTGGTTTTGCTCTTTTTAAACCAGTGAAGCTCTTAAATATGACGGCTGCTCCTTTAGCTTCGATTCCAGTCTCATGAACCACTTCTTTCATCGCTTTAAATAATACATATGATTCCAACACAACCGCTAAGAAAAGGACGGACAAGTTAATAAGGATACCAGTTGATTCTGCAGGGTGCAAAATGTGATGAAACCCTTCTTTAATCGTTTCATAAGACATGATTCCGACAATCAATACTGCCCCTAATAATACTAGGTTAACCAAACGTCCAAAACCATCAGGGAATCGATCAGTTGGTGCCTTTTTACTTAGTGCGGAACCAATGAAGACGAAAAACTGATTCGCAGCATCGCCCAAAGTATGTAAAGTTTCAGCAAACATAGCGACATTCCCTGTCATGAAGTAAGCAATCCCCTTTAGCACAGCGATGATACTATTCACACAGGCAGCAATGAAAGCCGATTTATTACCTTGTTTCAATAACTGAAATAATTCTTTCATTTAAAAATCCCCCCTAATCTTTTTATAAATCCATTTTCATAATGTATTATCCCCAACACTGGAATATATGAAACCACAAAAGCGAAACCCTTAACCATACGATTTACGAATAATTTGCATCACTTTGGTTTTTAAGTTGTATCTCCCACAAACGAATATATTCCAGAATCGGACTCATCTATTCTAATAAGTTCACAATGAACGCATCCACTTCTTTTGAAGGCTGATTAATGCATCAAAAAAAGGAGTAAGCGGCGGCTTACTCCTTATCAAGAACTTCAAGCGTTTATCCTTCCTTTTTCACTAACTTAGATGGATTATTTACTTTATAGCGTATTTCTTTATTATATTTTTTGTCGACCACTTTTCCATCAAATTCGATTTCGTCACCTTCTTCGAGTTCAGCTTTTTTCAATGTCTTGCTATATCCACACCAAGCATCGCCGATGGTCAATTCAGGTTCCGTTGTCACTTTGACATTCTCCAAGAGTATGACTTCATCTTCTTCACCAGTAAAATGGTTCATTTTCGCCGTGAACTCCTTGACGGTCGCTGTGAAATGCACTTTTTCCCCAGGTAAGTCCAACTTAGGCTTTGCTGTCGTTTTTTTAGTTTTGGTTTTTGCTTGTTTTGGTTCTTCACTTAGCTGATCGGAGTTTTCCGTAATTGGCGCTTCCATCACCTGCTCAGTTTCACTTGGAACTGCGGCTGTTTCGGAAACCGGGCCACTCAACAATTCTTTTCCGAAACTGGAGCTTTGCATTTCCTTTAAATAGGAAGGGTTAATGCAACTAAGCTTACCATTTTCAAATTGAACGACTACAGTGTCAAGTCCGTTGCCGTATTGTTCATAACCTGCTAATTTGACCTTTGCTTGAAAACTTCCGCTTTTATATACTAGTTCTCTTTTTACCGAACGGGCAGTGAATAATTTCCATTCCAATCCTTTAGCGATATAGTCCGTATCATCTAAAAAAGGGATAAATTCTCCTTTTGGTGCGATATAATGAATCAAATCTTCAGCTGGAGTTTCAGCCACAGTAACCACTCCTAATCTTTTCTATAGATTATATTCTAGCAAAGGATTTCAAAGTTGCAAATGAATGAGTATCGTAATGGGTTGATTGCAGTCATAATCCCCAACTCGCTTAAATCTTTACCATGAAATGAATGCGATCATTTTTGTAACCAGAAAAAAAGCTGCCCACTAAGAGCAGCCCAGACTGTGACAAATTCAAAAGAGATTTTGCCTGCAGTTTTTTATTTGAAAAACGTTCCAGTATCTCAGAAATCCGCTCCTTTTCCGCCGACTGTCTGCCATGTCACATCAAACCGTAAAAACCATATTTAACATGGTTCGGGATGAGACCAGCCTACAGTTTTTTTTCTTAAAATACAATTCAGTTGATTGGAGCGGGTGTTCGAGACTCCCGCTTAGAAAAGCGCGTCCAAGGGAGACCCCCACAGGCGCAAAGAGCGCCGAGGAGGCTCCCGGACTGCCCGCGGAAAGCGAGTGCCTGGAGTGAAAATCAACGTTCAAAGTGTACCCCCAAAAAAGTAAAAACCATGAAGGATAATCAAGTTTTCTTTCTTTAATTGATAAAACTACTGTATCCATTACCCTTCCTTAACGTGAATGTTTTTTAGTTTTGCATCTTGTTCAGGAGTAATTACCTTTTTCTTATGATAAAACAGAAAGTATGACCCAATTACTAGAATAGTGAGAAGGGTTGTAAGAAAGAATTGCAATCTCATGGAATCAATGAACGCCTGAGCAACGAATATAATAAATAATACGGCAATGGTCACGTAGGTTAAATAAGGGAATAGCCACATTTTCACTTTGAGTGTCCCGGGATTTTCTTTTTCCGTCTTTTTCCGTAAATATAGATGAGAAAAGGCGATAAAGATATACATGATCATAGTGACTCCTCCAGAGCTGTTTGCGAGGAAAGCAAACAATTTATCAGGAGAAACAAATTTAAATGTCGTGAACACGTAAGCAAAGAAAACACTTGCCATTAACGCCCAAATCGGGATTCCCCGCTTATTCACTCGGGAAAGAATTTTCGGTGCATCACCTTTTTTTGATAAAGAATATAGCATACGAGAACTTGTATAAAGGCCTGAATTCAAAACAGAAAGCAATGAAGTGAAGATTACGATATTCATGATTTGACCCGCTGCCGGCAGGCCTGCCATGTCAAATACGCTGGCATAGGGGGTTTTCAGTAAATCTTCAGCCCCTTGGGGGATTACGAGAACCAACACGGTCACTGAACCAACAAAGAAAAGAAGGAGACGCCATACAACACTGTTTATGGCTCTAATAATATTTTTTTCAGGGTTTTCAGACTCTCCTGCAGCAATGGCAGCTACCTCACTTCCCGATAAAGAGAAAGTAATGAAAATCACACTAAGAAGGACAGGCAGAAACCCTTTTGGTAAAAATCCTCCATCTCCAGTAATGTTTGAAAGGCCTGGTGAATCAAATCCCGGAACAAATCCGAAAATCATGGCGGCACCCAGGAAGAGGAATATTACAATGGCAGCCACTTTCATGAAAGCTAACCAGTATTCAAATTCCCCATAAGCTTTGACTGAATAGATATTCGTAATCGTCATTAATATAGGGAAGGATAGACTAGCAGCCCACATGGGTATACCAGGAAACCAATCATGAATCATAGTACCCAATAACGTAGTTTCTATAGCAATGATGATAACCCAGTTGAACCAGTATAACCAGCCGATCGTGTATCCGGCCCAGGGACCAAATGCTTGATGCGCATATGTTGAAAAGGATCCGCTATCAGGATTTACCACAGCCATTTCACCCAGCATACGCATTATAAGCACGATCATCAATCCAGCGATTATATAGGATAAAATAGCACCAGGCCCAGCTGAATCTATTATTGTTCCGCTTCCGATAAATAGTCCTGCCCCAATTACCCCGCCAATAGAAATCATTGTGACATGCCTGGTCTTAAGACCATGTTTCAATTCATTTGTTTGAAGTGCCACTATTGTCACCATCCTTTAAAACTGTCTAATTTCCGTTTTGTACAGTAAACCATTGCTCATGGGTACCTTAGTAGAAATCTTTCATTCAAAACGATGTTTACAGTGCAGTCCTATTCCCGTTTCATCATTAGTTTTAATGAGGCCAAATTCACGATCGTTATATGTATATTGCACAGCATATACTCTATTAACCGTAACCGCTTTTCGATTTATATTCCCTCTTTACTAACATCAGCACCTCAACTGAAAGTACAAAGAACCTTGCTGTTTTTGCACTTATGTTGAGTGAAGTCCTTTTATGTAAAAATATAGATATCCCGCTCTACCCTTTCTTTCCTTACACTTCCTTTAATAAAAGCACCCTCTCTCACTAAAATTTTATACATATATAATAAAAGCAATATCCATGCCAAAAAAAGGATAGTTATTTTATTAGGGTTTAACGCTTTTATGTATTTAAAACGATTCAATATTGAATTATTATTTCAATTTTCGATTCATACATTAATTATCGACCCTTTTCGATTCATAAACGAATCAAAAAATGACAATTTATTTGTTTTCTTTTATTATTTCGACACATATATACTGAAAAATACAGGGATAAAAAAGAAGATGCTAAAATCCTAATTATGATTTCTTGGCATCTTCCAAATAAATTTATTTACACTGAGAATGATTATATGTAAAACACCGGCAGAACCGGTATGCCCCTCCTTCTAATAGTTAAAACTCTATGTTTACAAGCTTCGAAAAAATTCGATATGTATATAATGCTGTATGTAAATTACCCTACTGATATGTATGAAACCCTTATGATTCAGTACTGAACTTCGGGGAAATGGATGCTGAATGTGGTTAAATTTTCATTGGAGACACAATTCATATATCCATCATTACTTTCAATGATCTTTTTACATACGTATAATCCAATTCCCGTTCCTAATTCTTTCGTTGTGACAAAGGGCTCAAAAATAGATTCGATCAATTCACTGGCAATGGCCGGTCCATTATTTGAAATTCGAATTATTCTTTCATTCGCCTCAATTAAAGAGTTTATCCTCAAAATTCTAGGATGTTCCTTATCCTTTAAGGCATCAATGGAATTAATAAAAAGATTCAAGAACACTTGTTTTAACCCATCCTTGCTCGCTGTCATGACGAAGTTTGGATAAATATCTATTTCCACATTAACGCTGGCATCCACAATATTTGCATATGTCAATTCTTGTATTTCTTCAATTAACTTTAATACGGCAATTTCCTCTCTTTGTTCCTCATTAAAATCAGATTTAGAGGTATGGAGGAATTGGGTTATCCTGAAATTCAACTGGTTTAACTCATAATCAATGATATCCAAATATTTCAAGTCGGGATTCTCCCTCTTCAATAATTTATTGAACCCCATGATAGCTGTAAGAGGGTTACGGAACTCATGTACAAAGCTTGATGATATTTGACCCAGTACCGCTAATTTATCTTTGTGGTTTTCACTAATATAAGACTTTTTTTCCTCAATCACTTCATTTGTAAGATTCGTATATCTAGTTACTGCATGGTAGCTGAACGTATCAAAGTGCAGGTTAATGTCATTAATGAATCTCTGCATATATTTAATTGGGATATTGGCGCCAAAAACATTTCTGATTATGATATTTCTTCCCAAATTGATATTATATAGAAAATCCCCAATGTTGATATTTGCTTCAAGACGTTCTTTTGCAACTTGGTAAGCCAATTTTATCAGCACATCATCAGACAATACCTCCTTGAACGTTTGGATGACCAGTGAGTACATCCCATAACCATTTTCCTTAATTCTATCTTTGTAGGGGTCTATTTCATTGATCTTAATAGTCTCGTTCCATTCATTTAAAAACACAGATTCATTTTCTTCCAAATATTGAATCAATATATGTTTATACTTCTTATGTTCAGATGACAACTCCATACTATTGACCACACATCCCCTTGCGGAATTTAGTTACTACATCAATAACATCATTCTATATGAGATTTTGATATCCTGCACTTCATTATTTATTGTTTTTTAGGTGAAATGTAGCTTATAAGGAGACAGGTATGCTAGTCCGCATATAGTTACTTGCGATAACAAAGAACCGACCAAATCAGGTCGGGAATCTGAAATTGTCATAAAAAGATCCTTCATATTTTTTTATATACTGTGAGTCTCTTACTTTTGAAAGTTGATTCCATACTTTTTCATTTTTCTATATAGCGTATTACGGCCGATGTCGAGTTGTTTCGCTGCGTTACTGATATTCCCATTTGTTCGTTCCAATGCATTCCTGATAAGTAGGGTTTCTTGTTCTTGAAAGTTTCTTGGTTCTCGATCGGCATTTGCCCCTTCCTCATGCGTCATGGAAGAAACAGGACAAAGTGCCGCAACCAATTCCCTAGTAATCGGGCCATTATCAGCTAGGAATGCAGCCTGTCCCAGCACATTTTGCAATTCACGGAAATTACCTGGCCACGAATATTCCAAAATGAATGTTTTAGCTTCGTCAGTTAGTTCGGTATGTTCGCTCTTATAAGGTAAATCCGTTAAAATATATTCTGCTAACAGCAATAAATCTTTACGACTCCTTAGATTTGGAAGTTTTAAAGACAATCCACAAAGACGGAAAAATAGATCTGCACGGAATTCCCCAGCTTCAATTCCTTTTTGTAAGTCTTTGTTGGTGGCGGCAATGACCCTTACATCGATTGGAATGGAAGCATGTCCTCCGACGCGCGTCACACATCGTTCCTGAAGCACACGGAGCAGAGTCGCTTGAGCTTTAAGCGGCATGTCCCCAATTTCATCCAAAAACAGGGTACCGCCATCTGCAGCTTCGAATTTCCCCTTATGCCCGCCGCTTTTTGCGCCAGTAAAGGCACCCTTTTCATATCCAAATAACTCACTTTCCAATAAGTTTTCGGGAATTGCGCTGCAATTGATGGCGATGAATGGTTTATCACTTCTTAAGCTAACCCCATGAATGGATTGAGCGAACAGTTCTTTTCCCGTTCCGCTCTCCCCAGTGATTAGCAGGCTGATATCAAGCGCTGCAGCTCTTTTAGCAATGGATATGGTTTGATTCATTTGCGGATCATTACTTATTATATCGGTAAATTGATAACGATTAGTTTTTAAACCATCAATCAATTTTTGTTTTTTTAACCTTACGATCATGGAGGATTGATGTTCTATATTTTTACCAAGGGTTTGAACCAGGAATTCCTGGTCCTTAATTGAAACCTTCTGTTCTAAAACAAGTGGGTCTGTACCTGATATTATATTCGATACTGGTTTTTCCATTGTGCCGATAACATGTGACGCCGCTATATTGAGATCTGTAACTTTTCCCTCTTTATCAAGGGTAATTAACGGATCAGGGTATGAATCATATATAAAATAAAGGTTTTTCTCCCTTTTTTGTGTATGTGACAATAAGAGTGCTTGTTTGATGCTATCAGCCACCCTCTGAACTAAACTAATGGAAAAAGGATGATAATTCTGTTGATGACTGCTTAAATTCAGAACACCAAGCAGATGCCCCTCAGGGTGATAAATGGGCGATGCGGCACAAGTAAGGAAATGGTTATCCTGATGAAAGTGTTGACTGCCATGAATTAGTACAGGGTTTTTCTCTACTATGGCTGTTCCTATCGCATTTGTTCCTTTTGATTCCTCTAGCCAATTAGCCCCTTTTCTTAGGGAAACATTATCTGCATGCCGAATGAAAGCTGGATCCCCAACTGTTTCAATGATATATCCTTCAGGAGCAGCAAGTAATAAAATGGACTCCAAACCATTAATCGAGCGATAAACTTCTTCTAAAATGGGAGAAGAATGGTACAGGAGTTCCGCATATCGATCGTGGTATTCGGCCAACTCGAATGCACCAAGCATATCTTCCCTATCCATCATGCTTGGCTGAAGTCCCTTCGAAATGCACCGCTGCCATGATTCTTGAATAAATGCCGGTACGGTTCCTTTATCCGAGCTTATATTAACAGACATTGAATAATCCTCCCGTATGTATAATCCAGTAAATCGGCCACTGTTTTTTATTCAATTTCATTAATGAAACTCTATGTAATCCAAAGTTTCAGAGCATTTAGGGTTCGTTCATTCAGTTTAATTATAACAGAAAATTCAGATACCAACCAAAATGAAAACGCATTATGCCAACTTCTAATCTTTTTTGTTCCATATTGGTACAACTTCCTGTTCCAATATGGAACAGTTTACCACCTTCCCATGTCCCTCCAGCATCTTCTTTAGCTGGTTTCATTGGTTTTTTGTTATGGCATAAGTCTTGCATAATTACATGTCGAGAAATTGATTCCTTATGATAAGGGGGGAAAGAATTCAAGTAATCCAGTTTTTAAAGATATTCAGACTTGCTGCAAGTCAGTCAATGAGAATAGTATCAAAAACATAAGATTATGCCTGATCCTTTTACTTAGAGGAACGCCATTGTCCGAACAAAACAAATATCGAACTTAAAATCCAAATGAAAAGGGGTATTATACATGGAACAAACTATTAAACTTAATCCGAGAGTGCAGGAATTCTTGAAGGGCACTAAAAAGCTTTTGATTAATGGGGAATTGGTGGAAGCTGCTTCAGGAAAAACCTTTGAGACCCTCGATCCTTCAAACGGCAAGGTTTTAGCGGTTGTGAGTGAAGCAGGTCCGGAAGATGTAGATAAAGCAGTCAAAGCAGCCCGTAAGGCTTTCGACAACGGTCCATGGAAAAAAATGAGTGCATCGGAACGCAGTCGCCTCATTTATAAATTAGCGGACCTCATGGAGGAACATAAAGAAGCGTTAGCACAATTGGATACCCTGGATAATGGCAAGCCGATTGGAGAAACCACCAATGCCGATGTCCCCCTTGCAATTGATCACTTCCGTTATTATGCTGGATGGACCACTAAGATAGTGGGACAAACAATACCTGTTGCTGGGAATTACTTCAATTATACCCGTCATGAAGCAGTCGGGGTGGTAGGGCAGATCATCCCTTGGAATTTCCCTTTACTTATGGCCGCATGGAAATTAGGCGCAGCCCTTGCAACCGGATGTACGATCGTTTTAAAACCAGCGGAGCAAACGCCGCTTTCAGCATTATATTTAGGTCAATTGGCGCTTGAAGCAGGTTTTCCTCCCGGCGTTCTCAATGTTATACCTGGATTTGGTGAAACAGCAGGGTCACCGCTTGTAGATCATCCTGATGTCGATAAAATTGCCTTTACTGGTTCAACCTCAGTAGGGAAAATGATCATGCGCCAAGCTTCGGGAACCGTGAAAAAAATCTCGTTGGAATTAGGCGGGAAATCACCTAATATCATTTTACCGGATGCAGATATGAGTAAAGCCATTCCTGGAGCTTTAATGGGCATCATGTTTAATCAAGGACAAGTTTGCTGTGCCGGTTCCCGCCTGTACATTCAAAAGAAATCCTATGATAACGTGGTAGCTGACTTAGTGTCCCATGCAAAAAACATTAAACAAGGGGCCGGTCTTGATCCATCTACCCAGATAGGTCCTTTGGTATCCAGTGAACAAATGGAAAGAGTCGGCGGTTATATTGAAAAAGGAAAGTCTGAAGGAGCTGAAGTGGTTACCGGGGGTAATTACGGACAAGGAGAAGGTTATTTTGTAACGCCTACAATATTTGCAGGCGTTGAAGACGAAATGACAATCGCTAAAGAGGAAATCTTCGGGCCTGTTGTAGCTGCGATGCCTTTTGACGATTTGGATGATGTGATAAACCGTGCAAATAACTCAGAATATGGATTAGCTGCAGGTTTATGGACACAGGATGTAAAAAAAGCCCATTATGTGGCTAATGAATTAAAAGCAGGTACAGTTTGGGTAAACTGCTATAACGCATTTGATGCAGCTTCCCCATTTGGCGGTTATAAACAAAGTGGAATCGGTCGGGAAATGGGCAGTTATGCTTTGGATAATTATACGGAAGTCAAAAGTGTATGGATTAACTTAAACTAATAAATAGGGTGAATGCTCCATATGCTCATTTGGCTAAGATATCATGATTGAAGTGCATGTTATCGTTTGCTAATTCGCAAAAGGATGTACCAAAGTGCGGACTTTGGTACATCCTTTTTCTTGTTTTGTACTTATATGGCATAGACAAAAAGAAGAGACCTTTCATTTCGAAAGGTCTCTTTGTATCAATTATCCATTACGTTCGATTTGCATTTTTTCTCTGTTTGCTTTTTCTTTTTCGATATTTTTCTGTCTTGAAATCCCGGCTACCAGGATTCCAATTACCACTATTGCTTCAAATCCATATTTAATGAAGGGATTTGCAAAGTAGTCGTGCATGAAAGGTTCAGCTACGATCATTTTAGAAGCTGTCCAGCCTAGTATTCCCGCACCAATTATTATGATGAATGGGAAGCGTTCGATCAGTTTCAGGATCAAAGTGCTTCCATACATCACTACTGGAATTGATACAAGTAAACCGATCACCACTAAAGTGAAGTTACCATGAGAAGCACCTGCAACAGCTAGGACATTGTCCAATCCCATCAATGCATCTGCAATAATGATGGTTTTTATAGCAGCCCACATAGAGTCTGCAGGCTTCACATCATGTTCTTCTTCATCGATAAGGAGCTTATAAGCAATCCATACAAGAAGTAATCCCCCTATTAAATGCAGTCCCGGCACCTCTAATAGCCAAACAACAAGCAGCGTTGCAATGATCCTTATCACAATTGCGCCGACCGCTCCCCATATTATCACCTTTTTTTGCTGTTCTTTTGGAAGCTTTCTTGCAGCCAATCCAATAAGGATCGCATTATCACCGGCTAGAACCAAATCTATCATAATGATCGCTAAAAGTCCTGAAATGAATTCACCTGTTAAAAAATCCAACACAAATTCCTCCTTTTTACAAAAATAAAGAGACCTCTGCCATAAATGGCAAAGGTCTCGCTAAGCACTAAATGAATTAGGCCAATAAAGCCGGTGGGATTCCCACGTAATGACGACTTTATTTCAGGTTATCCCTGACGCTACTCCCCTTCACGGGAATAAAGAATATGTAATTCTTTTAATATCTTTCCATTAGGAAACTACCAAGAAAAAATATCACTAATTCAGTATACCAAAAATACAAATAAAATAAAGAAAAAAATAATAGATAGTAATGTTATTCATGAACTTAACCTTGTCCAAATCCTTTCAACGGATAATTTCAGTCAATCATCCCTTCTAGATATTGGCATAATTCGTTTCCAAGGTTAGGGATACCGCTCAAATCCTTCCCCCATAGATATTGATTACTTAACGTTGCCTCTACCAATTGTCTAAGCGGGATTTCTTCCCTCTCAAAATGAAGCCATTGTTCCCTGAAAAATTCAATTGCCTTTATATCATCTCTAACGACATAGACTTTACCCGCAAAGCTTTTACCAATATAACTCCCCTTGGTTTCGTTAACCCTATAAAATCGGATCAGGCCCGAAAAACCTTTTACGATACAGTCGGGCAGCCTGCCTTTCGCCTTATGATATTCCTCCAAGGTAGGCAGGAGACGGGCCTTGAACTTCGAAATACTGTTCAGCGAGATATCGGCCAGGAGGTGATGTACAAAAGGATTCTTAAATCGCTCAAGAACACTTTCCCCATATTGCATCATCTCATTTTGATCAAAAGGTAATGAAGGAATTATTTCCTTTTCGATGGCATTGCTCAGAAATTGGCTGAATTCCGGATGATCGATTGCCTGTTTTACTTCTTCCAATCCAGATAAAATGCCTAAAGGAGCCAACAAGGTATGTGAACCATTAAGTATCCTTACCTTCCTCATTTGATAAGGTGTCAAATCTTTTACCCAATGCACATTTAAGCCGGATTGTTGTAAAGGAAGACGTTGATCAATACAAGGGTCACCTTCAATAGCCCATAAATGGTAGGGTTCTGCCGTATTTAGCAGAGTATCCTTGTATCCCCATTCAGCAAATAGGTTGTCCGACTCATTGGCTGGAAATCCTGTAACGATACGGTCTACAAGCGAGTTTAGGAATAGGTTGTCCCGGTCCACCCACTCCATGAATGGCTTTGGTAAATCCCAATCCCTGCTATGCTTAAGAACATATTGCTTCAATGAATCACCATTTCTCTCTAAAAGCTCACATGGAAGCATGATCAGTCCCTTTTTCGCATCCCCGTTGAAATGCAGATAACGATGATACAAAAAAGCAGTCAGCTTTCCTGGATAAGATTCAATCGGCTTTCCTTCTTCCAAAGGAATCGGCTGGTATTTGAGTCCTGCTTCAGTCGTGTTGGAAACTACAAATTCCAATTCAGGATTTTCTGATAGTGCTAAAAATTCCATCCATTCTTCATATGGATCAATTACCTTTGAAAAAACGGAAATGATCTCTGTATGTTCCACTTTCCCGCCTTGGTGAAAACCACGTAACATTAATGTATATAGTCCATCTTGCCGCTTTACTTCCTCTATTTTCCCTTTTCCGGCGGGGCGGGGCTGGGTAACTGCAATACTTCCCATGAAATGTCCTTGTTTATTACATTCATGAATCATCCAATCAAAGAAGCCTCGAAGAAAATTCCCCTCCCCTATTTGCAATACTTTCATGGGAAGTTCCATCATATGTGAATATTGGGCAGCGTTTGTATCTTTACTCAGATGCTTCAGTTGACTTTTATTTAGGTTCATGATCAAGGAACTCCTTTCTAATAGAAATATCCAATTCGGATTGCGTTTTATGTGGTTTCCTTATGACAGCGTACTAATGTTCATATTTCGACAATGGCCTTGATCACTTTAGCTTCAGGAGTTAACCAACCTTCAAACTGATTGATCATTTCATCCAAATGTGTGCGGTGGGTAATATACTGGCTCATATCCAACAAATCATTTTTCAGCGTATTCACGACATAATCAAAGTCATCCCTTGTTGCATTGCGGCTTCCCATTAATGTAAGCTCTTTACTGTGGAATTCAGGGTCATTAAAGGAAATATCCGCTTTAACTAAACCTACATAAATCAATCTTCCGCCGTGAGCAGGGTATTTAAATGAATCCATCATTGACTTAGCATTACCTGTCGCATCAAATACCACGCTTGGCATATCTCCATTCGTCAATTGGGCTAATTTCTCCATTGGATTCTCCAAAACATTCAAAGTATAATCGGCATTTGCCCATTTGCCGGCAAACACAAGGCGTTCATCATTTACATCCATTGCGATCACCTTAGCACCCTGTTCTTTAGCGAATGCCATGACTCCCAAGCCAATTGGCCCAGCACCAATTACAAGTGCAAATTCCCCTTTATGAATAGCAGCGCGTCTAACTGCGTGAGCCCCTATACTTAAAGGCTCTATCATTGCGGATTGGTCAAGTGTGAGACCCTCGGTTCTCACCAAATGATTATAAGGAACCGTTATCCACTCACTCATGCCGCCTTCAGCATGTACACCCAACACTTTCATATCCGTACAGCAATTCGTTTTTCCACTTCTGCAAGCCAGGCATTCTCCACATTCCATATAGGGGATGATCGATACTTGATCCCCGACATTAAGCCCAGATTCATTTTCCGGTATCGACTCAATAAAACCGGATAATTCATGGCCAAGTATTCGAGGATAGCTAAAAAAGGGTTGATTGCCTCCATAGGCATGAATATCCGTTCCGCATATACCTATGCGCCGCACACGAATCAAAGCTTCCCCTGAGTTTGGAACTGGTTTTTCCGACTGTATCATCTTAAATTCAAAAGGTTGTTCACAAACGATACTTTTCACTGAATAACACTCCTTTTTAATAACTTGATAGAAATTGTGTATGTATTAGAGAATGACTCCTTCTTTAAAGATGCTTATCTCCCTATATCCGAATTTTTCATTATTCGTTTTCTTTTTACCTGTTGAAAGCTCAAGAATGTAATGGAATAAATCGTCCTTTAATTCATCGATTTTTTGACCTTCTATCAACCGCCCGGCATTATAATCAATCCAGTGCTTTTTACGATCGGCTAAATCCGAATTCGTAGCTATTTTTACAGTAGGCACGGGTCCCCCAAACGGCGTTCCCCTTCCCGTAGTGAATAGAACGATATGTGCGCCGGCTGCTGCCAAAGCCGTCACCGAAATCAGGTCATTGCCAGGAGAATTGATTAAATTCAAACCATGCTTCTCTACTCGTTGTCCATATGGGCTTACATCCACTACAGTGGCATGGCCCCCTTTTTGTGTACATCCAAGTGATTTTTCCTCCAGTGTACTTATGCCGCCTTCCTTGTTTCCAGGTGAAGGGTTTTCATAAATTTCCTGATCATGGCGAATGAAATACTGTTTGAAATCATTAATAAGGCCAACGATTTTCTTAAAGGTTTCTTCATCCCTTGCCCTGTTCATCAATATCGTTTCCGCTCCAAACATCTCAGGAACCTCTGTCAATATCGTGGTCCCGCCACTTTCCACTATTAAGTCGGAAACCGCACCAACCAATGGATTAGCGGTAATGCCTGAAAAACCATCGGAACCACCGCACTTCAAGCCTATTTTCAACTTTGAAACTGGTACGGTCTGGCGCACGAACCTTTCCGCATATTCCACTAATTCCCCCATTAAACGTAAGCCGCTCTCCAATTCATCTTGAACCTCCTGAGCTTTTAAAAATTTAATCCGATTAGGAGGAAATTCGCCTATGGCTTCTTTAAATGCTTCGATTTGATTGTTCTCACACCCTAATCCTACAACTAAAACCCCTGCTGCATTTGGATGTTGAGCCAAGGCTGCCAATAGTTTCTGCGTATGGGTCAAATCATCTCCCAATTGAGAACAACCGTAGGGGTGGGAAAAGTGATGAATCCCATCGATTTGACGATCTTTAAACTGCTCATTGCCCATTTTAGCGAGAAGTTCACATGTTTTATTGATGCAGCCTACCGTATTGATTATCCAGATTTCATTCCGGATACCCACTTCCCCATTTTCACGGATATATCCTTGGAAGGTATGATTTTGACTTGGCTCATTTGTATCTTGAATGCTAGGTTGATAGGAATAATCCAATATACCATGCAAACCGGATGCTAGATTATGGGTGTGAACCCAATCGCCAATGGAGATATCTTCTTTAGCTTTTCCGATCGAGTAGCCAAATTTGATTACGTCCTCCCCTTGTTTAACCGGTTTCACTAACATTTTATGCCCTTTAGGAATGTCGTCATTTGCCTTGATATGGATCATTCCACTGTCTTCTGTTTGAATCTGGAAGCTCTGTCCTTTATGAATTCCCTCCAAGGAAATAACAACATCATCATTTGAATGCAATTGAACATATTTATTCATTTTGTCCCTCCTTATCATGAGTAAGACGTTCAGAACCAAACGTCAATTCATTCCGAAAGCCCTTTCATTTTTCCCTTGAATTTTTTAATTTTTAAATCTATTTTAATTTTAACATCAATTTATGAGATATAAATTGCGTTTTTTGCTATAAATATACTCATTCTTGTTGTATTATACTTTCAGGAGATGAACAAATGAAAAAAATTCATAATGCATTAAACCATGATTTACTCTTCCCATTCTCTTTTGTCTATCAAGATACGAAAAGTCCCCAGAATGAATTGTCCGATCATATGCATGACTATTATGAAATTGTTTATGTTTATAACGGTAAAGGGACCTTTTTTATTGGTGATGTGTTTTATGATATGCAGCAAGGGGATGTATTCCTGATCCCGAATAATACCATTCATAGGGCATTACCGAATAAGGACGACCCTGTCACCTCCACCATTATTTTTTTCAGTCCCACATTAATATATAAAGATGTGGTTGATGATTCTTTTTCATATTTACACTTGTTTGATCTGACAAAAAAGAGTAAGAATTACAAAATATCATTGCCGCAGAAGGAGCAAGTAAAGTTGGAGGAACAGCTACAGCTCATCCTGCAAGAAACAACTAGCCAATTAATAGGCTCAAGGCATGCTTGTTTGCTGATCGTTCATCAGATCATACTTGATTTATACCGTACCCGGATAAATGGCAAAGAGGATTTATCCGAGGGCAGCTATAGCTCAGAATGGATCAAAGATATTTTAATCTATATTAATGAACAAATTGATGAACCATTAACACTGACGGCACTTGCACAAAAAGCTTTGGTCAGTCCCGCTCACTTCAGCAGAGTTTTTAAGGAAACGACTGGAATCGGCTTAATCGTGTATCTAAACACGAAAAGAATCATCAAGGCAAAGGAACTTTTGCTGGAAACGAATCACACCATTGCCCATATTGCTGAAATGTGTGGTTTTGAAAGCATGCCCCAATTTTATCGTACCTTTAAGAAATACAATGAAAAGACACCAGCTACATTTCGAAAAGAAAATCGGCTTCGCTAGGCGTGCCTAATACAAATGAAAAATGGAAGTGTCTTCCATCTGGGAGACACTTCCATTCTAACAATCTATTACGCAGGCTTTACTATCGGTCGTACAAAACGGATGACTGCAAGCGATGCAACGATGGCCAATCCACCAGCAAGCAAGAATGCAACTGTGTATGTGCCTGAGGTATCGACAATGTATCCTGTTAACGTCGGTCCGATGATTCCTGCTGTATTTGCCAAGAAATGCATAAAACCTCCAACAGATCCAACATTACCAGGGTCTACGACATCGTTGACGATTGCCCAGTAAATGGCACCAGTCAAATATAGGAAGAAGACGGAAAGTGCTACAAGCGTTACCGCACTGACCGTCGTGGATACAAGTCCGGCAAAACCGATACATACTGCCGATAAGAACAAGCATGTTACAAGCACGAGTTTACGTGAGAATAAAACACCTTTTTGAGCGAATTTTTTAAAGAAGAAATCCGACACGAATCCACCCAAAGCAAGTCCGATGAATCCAAAGATCCAAGGAATCACTGTAATGATACTCATATTTTCCACACTTAGGCCGCGTGCATCCACCAAATAGCTTGGGAACCAAGTTAAGAAAAAGAAGAGAATATAGTTGTAGGAGAAAAAGGCTAGAGCTGTAAATAAAACAGTTTTTTGTTTTAAATAAAAGGTGAATTTCACCTTTCCTTCCGATGTTGCCGCTACATAAGATTTTCCTGTATGTTTCTGTTCTTTTGACTCTTGTGGTTTTTCTTTAACGAACTTCCACCAGCAAATCGCCCAAATAAGACCAATTATCATTATGGCAATGAAAGAAACTCTCCATCCATATGAGATGGCAATGAATCCAACTATTGGACCTGCGATTGCGCCACCAAGCGGAGTCCCGCTATTCGTCAGACCAACGACAGATGCCCGTTGATTTGACGGGAACCAGTTATTCACCATTTTATTGATGGTTGCTGAAAGAGGGCCTTCGCCCATCCCAAACAAGATGCGGATGACTATCATACTGGCAAAACCGACAGCAAGCACAAGTGCACCACTGAATAATGACCAAACGATCATTGCCACGAAAAGCGTAAGCTTTGCTCCCCATTTATCGGACGCCATTCCTCCAAGAAAGTTAAATACGGCATAACCAACTGAAAAGCTACTAAAGATAATTCCCATCTGTGTTGCTGTTAGGGATAAATCATCTTGGATGAACGGAGCTGCAATGGATAGTGCAGATCGGTCCAGATAGTTTATTACCCCTGCCAAGAACAAGAAAACGATAACCATTCCTCTACCATTTGAAAACATAAAGAACCCCCCTATACGTTTCTATAAATGCAGCAGCATTTTTGGAAACGTTTCCATTTAATAACCAAGAGTAAAACCTATATGACCCAAAAACTAAATCGGTTTAGAATTCCCGTAAAAAAAGCGCTTTCTTTTTCACAGGAATTCTTACATCCGAATCTAGCAAGAATTCCTTGAAAGCAAAGTCGGCTTCAAGCGATGGACGCTAGTATCCTCTTTTCCTGATTTATTGATTTGACTAAGCAGTAACTCTGCTGCCAAGTTTGCCATTTCAATGGCCGGCTGATTAACCGTTGTGATGGTCGGTGTATAGAAACTGGCATAAGGAACATCATCGATTCCTATGACCGCTATGTCATCAGGTATATTGATTTCGTGCTGTTTCATATAACGCAATACTTCATTAAGTACGATATCATTTCCTGCCAAAATGGCTTGAGGCGGCTTTTCCAATTCGAAAAATTCTGAAAGCGCAACCGGAATTTCATCTGCATTCACAGTTTTAATATATTCTGAATTGAATGGTATCCCATGTGACGCGAGAGAATCCTTGTACCCTTTGATCCGTTCGATTCGAGGACTGATATCGCGTATTATTGAAGTGGTTATGATTGCAATGTTTTCAAAACCCTTTTCAATAAACCGATCGACCGCTAACTTGGAAGCAAGGTGATTATCGAGCATGACTGTAGCAATATTCAATTCTTCGATCGTCCTATCCATGAAAACAATCGGGAATTGATCACTCTTCATACGTTGATATAAATCAAGATTGTCCCCTGTGGGGAAAATGATGATCCCATCCACTTGTTTAGCCCTTAGCATTTCAATATAATTCTTTTCCTTTTCAGGATTGTCATCTGCATTGCAAACGATAATGTGGAACCCTTGTTCATAAAAGTAGTTTTCTATAGCTCTAATAACTTGCGTTGAAAACGTGTGAAGGATATTGGCAACCACTACCCCAACGGTAAAAGTGGATTTTTGTTTTAAACTGCGCGCTATTATATTAGGCTGATAGTTTAACTCTTCTATTGTTTTTTCAATCTTTTTCCTTGTTTTTTCACTCATATATTCATAGCGTTTGTTCAGGTATTGGGAAACTGTGCTTTTTGATACTTTCGCGTGATTGGCGACATCAGTAATTGTAATGGTTTTCATTTCATTCATTCCTGTCGTGTGATTTCAATTTTTTCTGCCTAATACCAAAATGGCTTATATATAAGGAATATTCTATTATAATAAGTAAAGCTTTACAATCACCATCTGATGCAGTAAAAAGACAATTTCCCAACCCGTTGAACTAATTTAAACCTTAACTTGTTCGCCTTTTTATTGGACCTGGCTTCAGACGCCCGAATATGCCATGAAGCCCCCATCGACCGGTACCGTAATTCCTGTGACAAAGCCCGAATAGGATTCATCAACGAGCCAAAGCAATGTACCAAGTAAATCTTCAGGCTGCCCGAAACGCTTCATGGGTGTTGAAGTAATGATTTTATCAGACCTTGCCGTCAGACTGCCATCTTCATTAAGCAAAAGATCCCGATTTTGCTTCGTCAAAAAGAAACCTGGAGCAATGGCATTCACCCGTAAACCTTCTTCGGCAAAATGAACAGCCATCCACATGGTAAAATTATTTATCGAAGCTTTGGCGGCACTATATGCTGGTACTTTAGTCATTGGAGCGTAGGCGCTCATGGAAGATATATTTACGATAACTGGTGCTTCCACTTGCAATAATTCTTTTCCAAAAACCTGACTTGCCAAAAATGTACCGGTAAAATTACTGGCAAAAACTTGGGAGAAACCATCCTCATCCAGATCAAAAAATGATTTTCCTTCTGCTTCTTCCCCATATTTCTCTGGAGCAGTAATGGCATCAGGATGATTGCCACCCGCTCCATTTATTAATAGATTCACTCTTCCGAACGTATCAATTATTTTCCCTCTTGCATCCTCCAATGAGGTTCTATTCAAAACATCTGCCGCGATTGATATCGCAGTTCCCCCTGCTTGTTCAATGAGTTCGACCACTTCTTGACCTTTTTCTGCCGTTCTGTTCAATATAGCTATCTTGACACCATGACGGGCCAATTCCACAGCCATTTTGGAACATAAAACACCGCTGCCCCCAGTGATGACTGCCACCCTGTTCGTTAAGTTTTCATGTATGGGGATCATGATTCCCCACCTGATTTACCAGCTTCATATGCATCCCATAATCCGAGCAAATACATGATTCCCAATGCTCGGTCATATAAACCGTATCCAGGGCGGCAATCTTCACCCCATATATGGCGGCCATGATCCGGTCTGACATAACCAGTATAATTTTGCTTATTCAATTCTTCCACGACGCCCTGTATATTGATGGATCCATCCTGGGTATGATGGGATGTTTCCACAAAGTCGCCATTTTCATAAATCTTCACATTTCTTATATGGGAGAAAGGCGAACGGTTTGCATACTTTTTAGCCACTTGGACCATATCATTTTCAGGGTTTGCCCCCATCGAGCCTGTACACATGGTGAACGCATTCGACGGTGAATCCGAAATCGAGATCAGTTTTTCATAGCTCGACTCTCCGGTGATGATTCTTGGCAAGCCAAAAATGGACCATGGCGGATCATCCGGGTGTATTGCCATTTTTATACCGCAAGCCTCGGCAACAGGTAATATTTCTTTTAGGAATATTTCAAGATTCGCCCACAGCTGCTCTTCGTCCACAGTTTTGTAAGCTTCGAATAATTCAGAGATTTGATCCATCTTTTCTGGTTCCCAACCTGGTAAAGTTAAATCTGAGGCTTCCGTTACCGTACGAATTAAATCTTGTGGATCTAACGTATCCACTTTCGCCTTTTCATAAAACAGGGCAGTTGAGCCATCTTCCAAAGGATGGAACATTTCAGTCCGAGTCCAATCAAAAATCGGCATGAAGTTATAACAAATGACTTTCACTCCAGCTTCCGAAAGATTCCGGATCGTCTCTTTGTATTTCTCTATATATATCATGCGATCTTCGTTACCCAATTTAATCGATTCATGGACATTTACACTTTCTACGACATCCGTGTGAAAACCAAATGATTGGATATACTCGATTTCTTTTTTAATTTCTTCCTTTTCCCATACCTCACCAACAGGTTTTTGGTGAAGTGCCCAGACGATCCCTTTCACTCCAGGAATCTGTTTAATGTGCTCCAATGAAACGGTATCATTGTCTTTCCCGTACCATCTAAATGTAATGTTCATCATGCACCTCCGTCATTCCGCAATTTTCTGCATGTATTTTCTGCTTAACTCCACTGCGGCCTCATAGCCGCCATTCTGATAGGCTTTGTTCAAGTCACTGCCGATACCGATTGCTACCGCGCCTGCATTAAGCCAGTCCTTCATGTTATCTAAATTTATTCCGCCAGTTGGCATGATCCTTACATTAGGCAGTGGTCCATTAACCGACTTGATGAAAGAAGGTTCGAAATGGTTTGCCGGAAATAACTTTAAAACATCACAACCTGCTTCCAATGATGTAGCCATTTCTCTAATTGTCATGCAACCAGGCATATAGGGAATGCCGTATCGATTACATAGTTCGGCTACTCCATTGACAAAATAGGGACTGACGATAAAATTGGCGCCAGCTAAAATCGCATGTCGTGCCGTTTCAGAATCAAGTACAGAGCCTGCCCCTAAGAGTGCTTCCGTATTTTGCAGTTCTTTGAAAGCTTCTTCAATTCCCGGTGTTGTATAAGTCAATTCGATTGCCCGAACACCTCCTTCTACAGCAGCGTTAGACAGCTGTACCGCCTCTTTTGCATCCTGTCCCCGGATAACAGCTACAACTTTCGTTTCCGTTATTTGATGTATGATTGAGTGTTTATCCATGACTCCTACCCCCTTAATTAAAAACGATGATCGCTTTTCGAACTTGTTCGGGATGATTTTCAACAAAATTAAATGCTTCCTGGATATCATCGAGCGAAAATGTATGGGTGACTAAACCTTCATGTCTGAGTTTGCCTTCATTCAAAAGCTTAACCACTTTTGGAAACTGGTCGGTTTGCAATCTAGATCCTTTCACAGATACTTCCTTTTTAGTGATTGGAAGCTGGGAAATAGCTGAAGGACGTTCATCAAAACCGAGTACGACAATCCGCCCGGCCGTTGACACTACATCAAAGGACAATTCAAAGGTCATCGGCAAGCATACTGCATCAATGACGACGTTGGCCCCTTCCCCATTCGTCCATTCTTCCACTCGTTTTTGAACATCTTCCTTTCCCGCATGTACAGTGATATCAGCGCCGCTTTCTTTAGCGAATTCCAAACGCTCATCACTTAAATCCGTGATCATCACAGATGCTCCTTGAAGCTTTGCCATCTTTAAAATGCATATCCCAATAGGTCCAGCTCCCTGGATTAGCACGGTTTCCCCTTCCTCGACTTCGCCTCTCCAAACGGCCTGTGCTCCAATTGTGTATGGCTCCGCCAATACTATTTCATCCCAAGCTAAAGCGGAATCCACAACATGTAATTGTTTCTCGGGAAGGACGAACCATTCCCTCAACCCACCATCTTCATGCACGCCAAAAACGGAAAGTTTTTCACAAACATTTTGGCGTCCTTTGCGGCAGGCGTAACACTCACCGCAATAACTGATGGGCTCAATAACAACGTGGTCCCCAACTTTTATGCCCGCGACGCCTTGACCTATCTCCACAACTTCTCCCGCTACTTCATGCCCAACGACCCGCGGCAAAGTTGCAAGAGGATTGGTGCCATGGTAAATATGCATATCCGATCCGCAAATCCCGACTCTTTTTACTTTTACAAGGACATCCGTCGAGTTCGAAATCCGTGGTTTTTCAACTTCTTGAATGATAAGTTCATGAGCTTTACGTACTTGAACCGCTTTCATTTCCCCACCTACTTTGTAAGAAATTCATAAACACTTGATGCTATCGTAATTCCTTGTTTCAGGTTTTTTTCTTCATTGATTTGTTCAATCTCACCCGGTACATATACGCGATCGAACCCTGGAGCAGGTTCAACCTGTTGCAGCTCTTCGATCATTTGATCCATTTGCTCTAGAAATATATCAGTATCCGTAAAGAACGAAGGATTAATTACACAAAAATAATGTCCCAGCTTCCGTTTCTTATCAAGATCGTCATACATTTTCCCAATGTGCGGGCCAAATGCCGCACCGGCCAATAATCCAGAAAACACATCTACAATTACGGATAGGCCATAGCCTTTCGGGCCTCCGAAAGTGGAAAGGGAAACGACTTTATTCGGGTCTGTGACCGTAGCTCCATTTTCATCCACTCCCCACCCTTCAGGGATTTCCTTTCCCTCTTCCCGTGCCTGGAGGATTTTCCCCAGTGCAACATTGGAAGTTGCCATATCAAGTATAAAGGGTTTCTTCGTTTTGGCAGGAACTCCGTAAGCGATTGGGTTGGTACCAAGAAAAGAAGTTTTCCCTCCGAATGGGACCACAATTTTATCGGTATGTGACATTGCGATTCCAATCAACTTTGCTTCAGCGGCTTTTTGAACGAAATAGCTTAGTGCTCCGCAATGGCTGCTATTAAAAACAGTCACCATGCCCACGCCATTATCTCTGGCCATTTCGATCGCATGGTCCATGGCCACGTCGCTGATCACATGACCAAATCCATCATCTCCATCAACTACACCGGTAACGGGTCCTGTCTTTTGAAAGGAAATCTGTGCATCGGGATTTATTCCTCCTGCCTGTAAACGGTTCACATAATGCTCTGTTCGTAAAACACCATGGGAATTGACATTTCTAAGATCGGCATGAACCAATACTTCCGCGATTTTCCCGGCATTTTCTTCATTTAAACCCACTTTGGTCAGCTGTTGTATGACTAATCGTTTTGCTTCCTCCGCTTGAATCGTTACTGTTGCCATTTCATTCCCTCGTTTCTTTCAGTCATCTATCTTTCTATAACGGCCTCATTCTGTATGAAAGGCATTACTTCATCCAAATACGGTAATCCTTCATTGTCCCCAGCAACAGTTGTGACAAGAGCTCCTACACCATTTGCGAATGTTAATCTTTCATCAATGGATAAGCCATGAAGATATCCGTAAATATAGCCGGCATCATAACCATCTCCCGCTCCAACAGTGTCCAGGGGTATAACAGGGAAGGCTTCTTTTTCATGCCATTCATTTTTGGTATATAGTTTTGAACCATGTTTCCCGTCCTTGATGACAAGTTGATCAATGTCATTCACCTTCGCGAATTTTGCCAAAGATTCTTTTGAGTCAGTTCCGATGATCAATCTTATTTCATCCAAACCTGTAAGCAAAATATCAACATATGGAAAAATATCATAATAAACTGATCTTGCTTCCTCGATTGACCATAGCTTTAAGCGAATATTCGGATCAAAGGAAACAGGTATATTTTTTTGTTTTGCAATGTCCATTACCCTCTTGGCAATATCCACATTTTGGGGATCTATAGCCAAAAATACTCCAGTAAGATGGACTATATCAATCTCTTCAAACATCTTTTCTGTTATATCTTCCGGTTTTAAAGTTAAAATCGGAGATTGATAGCGGTAATAAAATGTCTTTCCGGATCCATCTTCCCGGATTTCTTTAAAGTTAAGGGATGTTGGATATCCATTTACAAAGGCAACATCACTCATGTCCACGCCTTCCCCACGAGCGAAATTATAGATAACTCTGCCGAACTCGTCCTTGCCTAAACGACTTATCCATTTTGCCCGCATGCCTAGCCTTGCACAGCCAATTGCAAAATTCAGTTCTGCGCCTCCTACTTTTCGCTCAAAACGGGTTACGAATCTTAAAGGTCCTGTTTCTTCCGGATTTAGCGTAATCATGGCGTCGCCCAGCGTTAAAACACCATATTTTGATGACAATACAGTACCTCCTTCTTTCGAACAATCACAAATAAAAAGAAAAACATTTGATCATATCACTTTCATTAAGCTTTATTGCTAAATCGATTTAGTTAATTACTAAACCGGTTTGGTAAATCATAAGGAAATTGTAAATGAAAACCCTACCAAAAACAATAGAAAAGTTAGATAATTTGTAATTTTATTTTTATTTGATTATATTTCAGCTAAATTTATGATAAAAAACCATATTAAGGTAAATCAGAAGGGGTTATTTCTTCCCTCTTTTTTTAATGATTAAGAGCTTCTGATTTTTCATCCTTGGGCTTTCAATCAAATTTTACTCTTTGCTATTAATTTAGTGAAAGTTGTATAATATATCAATTGTTAAATAAGTTTGAAAGGTTGTTTGGAATGAGTTTTTTGAAAATATACATCTTACTTACCGGAATAATGATCACGTGGGGGTTAAATGTCTCAGTTATTAAAATTTTAGTAGCGCATACGCAGCCAGTAACGATCACTTCATTGAGAATTTTTACTGCTTCTCTTATCGTCATTATTATTCTTTTCTTCTTTGGATTAATACGTCTTCCTAAAAAAAGTGAACTTCTTTACGTTTTTGGAGGAGCACTTTTGAGTGTCGTTTTTCATCATTATTTTTTAGCTGAGGGATTGACGAAGACTTCAGCCTCGAATGCTGGACTGATTCTGGGCATGGGGCCAATATTGACTGTCATCTTGACCATGATATTCTTTCGTAAAAAGCCCACTTTAATCCGGCTTCTTGGCTTTATATGCGGTGCTCTGGGCGTGAGTTTTACCGTTATGGCAGGAAGTGGAGGACTTCATTCTATTAATCTGGGAGATGTGGATATTCTCCTTTCCATTCTTTCACAGGCACTGAGTTTCATACTCATTAATAAAGCCTCAAAAACAATGGATCCACGATTATTAACCGGCTACATGATGCTTATCGGGTCTTTTATTCTTTTTGCCATCAGCTTATGGAAGGAACCAGAGGGCTTATCTTCACTGGCAACGGCACCGCCATCCATCTGGGGAGCTTTCTTGTTCTCCGCTATTTTTGCCACTGCCCTTGGGCACATGAGCTATAATTATGCCATTGGTAAGGTAGGCGCAGCCGAATCATCGATATTTCTTAACTTAAACACCTTATTCTCTTTGTTAGGGGCAGCATTTTTCCTTAATGAAGCCATAGTTCCTGCACATTTCATTGGACTTATATTCATTGTTTCAGGAGTATTGCTTGGCTCCGGTGCAATAGAAATATGGATTCTTCAACGGAAAAATAAACGCATTTCTGCCTAACGGCTACAGCAAAACCTAGATTTCGTGACTTTCTATATAAAAATACTAACAGATCCTACGACACTGCCATTCTTAAAAAAATGGCTTAGCAGTGTCATGGGGTCTTATTTTTATTGTCCATCCCTTCTTCCAACTACAAATAATTGCAGAATAGGAGATTCATATCCATTACAATATACCCAGAAATTTGCTTGGACATGTCCATTGAAGTGTGCCCATTAAGACAAGCCTTTTTGTCAGTTGTGGCCCTTTTCTTTCTGAGAAACCTCCTAGAAGACATATTGTCTACTTAATATTGGTTTTGATGAATTAATAAAAATAAAAGAGACTGTCCATGGGTTACAGACAGCCTGAGATTTCAGTCATGCTTATAAAATAAATCAATTAGCCCAGAGCGCAAACAAACCTTCTGTTACACCCAATTTGTATATATAATAAAGTCCGAATGAAAAACTTATAGCTCCCGCCAGCTTGATGAAGATTCGGTTTAAAACGATGTCCTTTCCATTCAAAGCAAACGGTATGCCTAGTAAAGTTGTAAAGCACAGCATGCCAATAATGGTTCCCGCGCCAAATATTATTATATAGATGGACCCTTGGCCTATTCCGGTTACGGTCGACATCGTTAGAATGACCATTGCGGCACTGCCCGCGAGACCATGGACGAACCCAATTAAAGCAGATACCAAAAAAGGGCGAAATCTATCTTTGTCGTTCGTGATATTAGGGCTAGCTTTAAATAAACTTTTCGCCCCTAGCATAACAAGCATAATGCCAACACCGAATTCCAGCGTCATGCTTAACGACTCTGGAATCTCCCCTTTCATCCAAATGAACATCATACCTATAAGAAACAGCGTACATGTATGGCCTATACCCCAATACACCCCCGTTAGAGTGGAACGCGATAATTTTTTCGTATTTCCTGCCGTGGTTGCTACCGCAATAACATGATCCGGCTCTAACGAATGCTTTATCCCTAATATGAATCCAAATGTAAGAATCGACACCAAACTCATTTCTCTACCACCTCCCCGAGACACTTCCACACTTCTTCATACACCCTTTTAAGAGGTATATTGTTCTGTACGGCAATTTTACGGCAATCTTCATATTCAGGTGCCTGCTGCAAGGTCAATCCCTCATGAATCCCTCTCTTCATCGTCACTTCCCCCCATTGAGTATTCACATTGAAAAAAGAGCGCTCAAGCCGGTGCACGGTAAGAGGGTAGTAGCGAATACCGAGAGTCGTCGTTTCAGCAAATAATATCTTCTTCATTTTCGAAATCACCTGCTGTGAACAGAGAAGTTGCAATAATACCCCCGGTCGATTTTTTTTCATAAAGATTGGTGTATAAAATACATCATTTGCTCCTGATTCAAACAACAAATCCATTACATGCCCAAGCCATTCACCGGAAATATCATCTAAATTCACTTCCATTTTCACCATTTGTTCATCAAGATGCTCATGATCAGGTGGGCGCTTCATTGGATCTCCCCTATAATAATGCGTAGGACGTTCGGATGATTTTCGAATGTTTTTGTTCCCGCACCATAGCCAATCGATTCGACAGTCATGGGTGGAAGCGAGCCGAAATTTCCAGCTAAAACCGCAGCGATGGCAGCACCGGTCGGCGTTGCTAATTCAGAACGAATATCGTTTGAGGCAATCGGTACCCCCTTTAATATTTCAAGAGTGGCAGGTGCAGGAACAGGATATATTCCGTGATCAATATGTATATGTCCAGATCCCGTTGGAATGGCTGATGACTGAACTGATTCAATACCTAGCTGATCGATTAAAATTGCAGCCCCGATTATATCTATTATTGAGTCTACCGCTCCCACCTCGTGAAAGTGAACTTTATCAAGAGGAAGCCCGTGTATGTGCCCTTCCGCTTCACCAATCTTCTTAAAAATGGCGAGTGACATGTTTGTTACCGATTCATTAAAGTTCGCCTCATTGATAGCTTCTACAATTTGTTTGTAGGTACGGCTGCCGTGATGGTTGTGAGGTACATGTTTATGGTTGTGTTCATGTCCATGACTGTGTTCATGTTCATGGCTATGGTTGTGTTCTTGTCCATGGTTGTGCTCATGTCCATGACTGTGTTCTTGTCCATGACTGTGTTCTTGTCCATGACTGTGACTGTGTCCATGACTGTGACTGTGTCCATGACTGTGACTGTGTCCATGACTGTGACTGTGTCCATGACTTTGTTCATGTCCATGACGGTGTTCTTGTCCATGACGGTGTCCTTGTCCATGATGGTGTTCTTGTCCATGGCTGTGGCTATGTTCATGTGTTTGCTCTGATTTTCTGGTAAGAATGACATCAAATTTAGTACTCGTAATGCCATTTTTGACGACCTTCCCCCATGACAGATTATATTCTTCATCTATGTTCAGCTTTTTTAACTCTTCTTCCATTTGTACAGGGTCTGCACCTGCATCAATCAACGCACCAATAACCATATCTCCGCTTATGCCGGAAAAGCAGTCAAAATATAAAGTCCTCATCACAATTGACCTCCTTTTTATGTACGAGTTTGTATATAATGGCTGCATTGTAGGCTGCACCAAATCCATTATCTATGTTCACCACACTTACACCCGACGCACAGGAATTGAGCATCGATAAAAGTGCCGATAAACCGTTAAAATTAGCACCGTAACCAATACTTGTCGGCACAGCAATAATTGGATTCGTAACAAGGCCTCCTAACACACTTGGAAGTGCCCCTTCCATCCCCGCAACACAAACTGATACCGTAGCCCCTCGTATCTCGTCAATATTATCAAGAAGGCGGTGCAGTCCAGCAACACCTACATCGTATATACGTCTTACTGGAATACCTAGAGTTTCGGCCGTCACGGCAGCTTCTTCAGCAACGGACAAATCTGATGTCCCGGCGCACACAATTGCAATATATGAATCAACGGATTTCGGCTTTTCTTTAACCCAAGCAAGTGTCCGTGCAATCTCGTTATACTCAAAATCACTACATTCTTTTTGTACAAATACCGCTTTTTCCCGAGAAATACGAGTCACAAGCACAGAATCATTCCTTGTCCGCAGCGATTGGACAATCGTTAAAATTTGTTCAGCTGTTTTCCCTTCCCCAAACACAATTTCGGGAAAGCCTTGTCTCCTTTTACGATGATGATCGATTTTTACAAACCCTAAATTTTCATAGGATGCAAGTTTTCCCTTCGCTTCCGCAACTGTCAATGAACCCTTTTGAACCTGCTCCAAAATATCGTCAATCATAACATTTCTTCCTTTTTAAGCGCTATATTCATACTTCCGCTTGTATAGCCTGTGAGATCCATTGATACATACTTATAACCAAATTGCTTCAGCCGTTTCGTGATCGCCACATGGTATTGAAGCACTCGCGGCATATCATCGGGTTCAACTTCAATTCGGGCAGTATCCTCATGGGTCCTGACTCTTACCTGATGAATATCCAGTGATTTTATGTAAGCCTCTGATTTATCAACTTTGGTCAATTTTTCCTTCGTAATGATATCGCCATATGCTATTCGTGAGGATAGGCAAGCAAATGACGGTTTATCCCAGGTTGGCAATCCGGCTTGCTTGGACAATACTCTTATTTCTTCTTTGAATAAATCGGCTTCTAGAAGAGGTCCCCTGATTCCTTTTTCTTTAGCTGCTTTCATGCCTGGACGAAATTCGTTAGCATCATCAGCGATAACTCCATAAATAATATTATTAAATTCATATTCTTCAAGAATAGGAAGCAGATGGTCAAATAAACTACTTTTACAAAAGTAACAGCGATTCTGATTATTTTCTTTATATCCAGGAATGGCCAACTCCGAAGTTTGAATGACACGATGGTTGGCACCAATCCATTTTGTTAGCATAATGGCTTCATTCAATTCACTCGACGGATAGGTTTCCGAATCTGCTGTAATGGCTAACACATTATCATAACCCAGAGTATCAATAGCGACTTTTAGCAAAAACGTGCTATCCACCCCTCCTGAAAAAGCGACCACAACCGACTCCATTTTTTGGAGAATACCCTGCAGATTACTGTACTTTTCTAGTAACATAGCACTTTTCCCCTTTCTGGTTTGTCTTTAATTTAATTTCCAGCGGCTATTGAATTGATATGAATATAAGAGTCGGACTGCATTAGCTTTTTTGTACGATAGCCGAGAATTTTTTTGCCGTTTCTGTCAGCCTGGTGTAATCTTCACCTGTAATCAATTTCGCAGGATTGATCAATGAACCGCCAACTCCCGCAGCGATGGCCCCTGCCTTAAAAAATGAAGCGAGGTTGTCAAGGTTGACACCGCCAGTTGGCATTAGAGGGATGTGAGGAAGCGGCCCTTTAAGATTTTTAAAGTAACTAACACCCAATGCATCTGCCGGAAAAACTTTGATGATGTCAGCTCCATTCTCGTAAGCAGTCAATATTTCGGTTGGTGTGAGCGCACCTGGGATGCTAATAACGCCATAGCGCTTCGCCATTTTAATCGTTTTGACATTGACGGTTGGAGAAAAGATAAATTCCGCCCCTGCCATTATTACCGCACGGGCCGTTTCAGGATCCAATACTGTACCGGCACCCGCTATGATATCATCACCGAACTCCTCTTTCACTCTTTCAATCAAATGGCACACTTTGGGAGTTTCCACTGTTATTTCTAGCGTTCGGATGCCGCCCTCTTTCAGGGCCCGGGCGATTGGTATAATTTGATTGGGGCGTGCTCCGCGAATGACGGCGACCAGCTTCCCATGTTTAAGCTCTTCAAGTTTAGTCATTTTTTCCACCTTTCTACCTCTTCACATCATCAGCGCCGCCACTCATGAACAAAGCGAGGTCGGCACGGGCCGGCAAACCCTCAACATCGCCATTTACCATCGTTGCCATTGCTCCCATGGCATTTCCACGCCTTGCAGCTTCATCTAGCGGCAGTCCATCAAGCAGACCGGAAAGTACACCGGATGCAAAAGCATCACCAGCACCGATGGGATCCACGACCCGTTCCACATAGAATCCAGGAACGTATGTTTTCGGTACAGACGGGGCTGAAATTAAAGAGCCTTCTTTACCCAATTTAAGTAAAACTGTTTCGACACCGAGTTCATGAAAATGATCGGCAAATTTCTCCGGAGTATGGGAGCCGAATAAAAATTCGGCTTCGGCCACCCCAGGCATGACGATATCACTTTTCGAGGCGTACTTTGTTATGATGTGACGTGCTTCATTTTCATCACCCCATATTTTCAAGCGAATATTCGGATCGAAGACGATTTTTGTTCCGTTTTCCTTAGCAATGCGGATCGCTTTATCCAAGAGCGACTGACAAGAATTCCCTAGTGCAAGGGTAATCCCCGTAATATGGAGATAAGCGGCGTCTTGGATAGCAAGATCAGTTAGTAATTCCGCCGTCATTTTACTAGCGGCCGAATCTTTCCGGTAATAATAAACTCGAGTATCATTCAGCCGTCTGAATTCTTTAAAAAAGACTCCGGTAGGCGCATCAGGGTCTCTTGTTACATAAGAGACATCAACGCCTTCTCCGCGAATGAACGATTGCATGGCATCGCCAAATTCATCCTCACCGAGACGGCTAATCCAGCGTGAGCTATGACCGAGTCGGCTTAACCCGATCGCGACATTGGATTCCGCACCGCCAAACTTCATCGAAAAAGATCTGGCGTGGCGAAGCGGTCCTTCTTCATTCGGGGTAAACACTGTCATTGTTTCTCCGATGGTTACAACATCCATGTCATCATCTTCTTTCTCTTATCATGCTATTACGTGATTAGAAAGCGTACCGATCTTCTCAATGCTGACGTTCATCCGGTCACCGTTTTTCAACCAGATTTTCGGATTCCTTCCCATTCCAACGCCTGGTGGCGTGCCAGTTGCAATCAAATCACCTGGCATTAGCGTCATGGACTGTGATAAAAATGAAATGATTTTCGGAACCGTAAAAATTAGGTTGCTTGTATTTGAATCCTGCATAATTTCACCGTTTAATTCGAGCGAAATCGCTAGATTGTGGGGGTCACCCACTTCATCTTTTGTCACGATAACAGGACCAAATGGAGCAAATGTATCCGCCGTTTTGCCCCTTGACCACTGACCGTCCTGAAATTGCAAATCTCGGGCGCTGATATCATTCATAATCGTGTAGCCAAAGACGTAGTCATCCGCCTCTTCTTCTGACACATGTTTCGCTTCTCTACCAATGACAAACGCAAGCTCTGCTTCAAAGTCGACCTCGGTTGAATTAATCGGGATTTCAATCGCATCATTATGTCCGGCAATAGCATTAGCATATTTCGAAAAAATGACCGGTGATTCAGGAGTCTCCATCCCGGTTTCCTTGCAATGATCAAAATAGTTAAGTCCTACGCAAATGATTTTATCCGGCTTTGCGATTGGCGGCAGGATATTTACTTCTGACAGTTTGAATATTGCATCGTCATTTACCCGTTGCTCGATTAACTGTTCAGCACGTGAACGCAACTCGCTTCCTCGTTCTATAAATTTTTTCATGCAAGCAGGAAATTCTTCTGGACCGAGAGCCGTTAAGCTGATAATTTGATCATCTTTAACAAGACCGATGTGCTGTTCGGTTTGCACGGAAAAAGTTGCTATTTTCATATTTTTCCCCTTTCTAAGGTTAATGCGTATGGTGTTTTTTCCCCTTTTAAGACCTGAACGATATTTCTTGCTGCTTTTTGACGAAGTTCAACCATCGCTTCCTCAGAATACCAGGCGCTGTGCGGCGTAATGATGACATTGTCCATTGTGAGTAGCGGGCTATCGATTCGGACCGGCTCATTTTCTGTCACATCAAGTGCAGCACCTGCAATTATCCCTTTTTCAAGTGCATAGGAAAGTGCTTTTTCATCGATAATCGGTCCACGTGCCGTGTTAATGATGACCGCGTTACTCTTCATTTGTTTAAGGCGCTCCTCATTGATCAGGTGGTATGTATCATCAATTAAGGGTACATGGATCGACAAATAATCGGCTTCGCCTATAATTTCGTCGAGATCCATTTTTTGAACCCCGACAGCAGCCATGTCTGCCGCCGATACGAAAGGGTCATAAGCAGCGGTTTTAAAGCCGAGCGGTTTCACCTTTTCAATGAAACGGCGCGGAATCCGGCCAAAGCCGAGAACCCCAACCGTTTGTTCGTTAAAACGGTGAATCGGGACACACACTTTAAAGTCCCAGTTACCTTTTTTCACTTCCTTGTTTAACAGTGTCACTTTCCGCGCCGACGAAAGTAAAAGTGCCAATGCATGATTCGAAACTTCTTCCATGCCATAATCCGGTACATTGGCGACAGTGATCCCCTTTTCTTTAGCCGCATTGAGATCAATTGTATTGACGCCAACACCATAGCGGGAAATGATTTTCGTGTTTTCAAGCGACTCAATGACTCGGCGTGAGATAGGAGCATATTGATTTAAAATTGCATCCGCTTCCTTTGCCTGCTCCATAACTTGTTCTTCAGTTTTGCATTGCGCTTTGATGAAATTGATATCCAGACCGCTTTCTTGAAAAACCTCTTCTTCATATTTCAAATGTTCAAATTCGTAATCCGTTAATAATATTTTAAAGGTCATTCGGGCTCAACTCCTTTATTGTAATACCAGACATCTATTTCGCTGCTGCCTTTTCAATTTTTGCAATACCGAGCCCTTCTGCACCGAGTTTCGATGTTTTTGCTTCAGGATAGTATCGTTCGATCATTTGAATACCAATTGCGGCACGGCGTACACGTTCTTGAGCGAGTGAGATGTTCGTACTTTCCCATTGTTTCCCTGAAGGGTATACATCAGGATGATTACGCAGACCAAATTTAATGTATACAGGCGCCAATACACGGATAATTTCCGGTATTTCATAATAGCGAAGAAAGCCTCCAAAGGTATCCGGAACTTCAACATATAAATCAATTGGAATGTTTATTGATTGTCGGATCGCTGCAAGTTTAGACAGCGTTAATGCAGGTGGCACGTTGTAGGTATCCGCTCCGATGTCTTCCATTAATTTAACGGATACTGGATTGGCTGAACCCATTTGAACCGATACTTTAACAACAAAGTCTTCCGGAAGCTGTCCGTATTTTTTCATTTCTTTCGTTAAAAGTAGGAGTCCTTCATCCGCAACTAACGCACCGCGAAGACCAAGTGCAGCTCCTCTTTTCAAGTCTTCCATTGCATAAACAAGCTGGTCCGATCCTTCATGGCGGATTCCCTGAGATTTACCTCCTGGCGTAAGCGGTCCCGCACTGACATCCCATGAACCCCTGGGGCCGACAAACAAACTGAGCTCCATGCCGCGCTCTGCTGTCATTTCACACATTTCTTTAATTTCTTCATCCGTTTGAAGCATGATGCCGCTGCCCTGGGATATCCGGTGAATAGTCAAACCGAGTCGGTCAATTTCTTTCAATGTTTCTTTTAGGGCAGCTGGACCTTCTACACTTGGTAGTTCAATGCGGTATTGAGCTCCATCCGGAAATGTTTTCGTTGATGTAGGAAGTTCTTTAAGATCAGTAGATGGGTAGCCTAATTGTTCGAGCAAGTCACGTGATTCTTTCATTTTTGGACGCCTTCTTTCATATCAATATTTTTTAAGAGAGCAGCTACTTTGTCACTCAAATCAGCAGGGTATACATCGCATGGGGCACGGTGTCCAGCCGCAACGTCAAACCAGCGCTGATGAACAGCTTCTTTCATGGCTGTAAAAAATGTCGGACCGTAATTGTACACATCCATCAGTTTTGAAATCACTTGATGATTTTTCTGGGCTTCAGCGAGATCCCCTTTATGATACGATTCATATAAATGTACGGATATTTCCGGGGCAAAGACAGCGCTTCCATTAATGCTTCCAGCTGCACCAATCATTTGAGCCGGAAGCAAATGCTCGTCAAACGCGGAGAAGACTTTGAAATCACTGCGAACTTTCTTCACTTCCGTGAGCACTTGACGAAGGTGCCCGAAATCACTGACCGTCTCTTTAATACCTGCTATGTTGGAATGATCTTGGGCTAATTTTTTAATCAATTCGATTGATAAATTTTGTCCGGTCAAGAGCGGGATGTTATAAATGAAAACTTGCAGATTAGTATGATTCGCTACGCTGGAAAAATGTCGATATAATTGCTCGTCAGACAGCTTCCAGTAATATGGGTTTACTACGAGAACGCCGTTCGCTCCATGCTCTTCTGCATAAGAAGTCAGTTCATGCACCTCTTTTAATGCGGTATGCCCGACTCCGACCATAACTGGCACTCGTCCGTTAATGTGCTTTAACATTTCGCGTACATATAATTTCCTTTCTTCAGTCGTAAGTGAGGAGAACTCACCTGAACTACCCATCAACAAAATACCGTCAATATTCCGTGAGATTAATAGGTCGATATACCTTCTGTTCAACTCCAAATCCAAGTTCCCAGTTTCATCAAATAAGGTGACTACCGGTGGAACGATGCCATGAAAGTCCATTATTTTTCCTCCTTTTATTACCATTCAGCGATACTCCCGTCTTCATTACGCCAAATTGGGTTTTTCCAATTATGTCCGGTCTCTGCTGCCTGTTTCACTTTTTCTTCATCAATTTCCACTCCAAGGCCCGGTTTATCCGGAATGTTCACATAGCCATTTTCATAATCGAATAATTCTGGATTTTTCATATAATCGAGAATGTCCATGCCTTCGTTGTAATGAATACCAAGGCTTTGCTCCTGAATAATGAAATTCGGTGTCGTTGCGTCCAAATGAATGGATGAAGCAAGAGTCATCGGACCGAGCGGGCAGTGCGGCGCAATTGCTACATCATACGCTTCTGCCATTGCGGCAATTTTTTTCCCTTCTAAAATACCACCTGTATGAGACAGATCCGGCTGAATTATATCGACATAACCATCTTGAAGTAGCTGCTTAAAGCCCCAGCGCGTATACATTCTTTCTCCCGTCGCAATCGGACACGTAGTATGCCAGGCAATCTCACGAAGTGCTTCATTGTTTTCCGGGAGCACCGGTTCTTCAATGAACATTGGACGGTATGGTTCGAGTTCTTTCACAATCACCTTTGCCATCGTTTTATGAATCCTCCCGTGAAAATCCACACCGATCCCAAAGTCCTTGCCAACCGCTTCCCTGATTGAAGCAACGCGTTCGATGACCGCTTCTACTTTCGAAAAGCTATCTATGTAATTCATTTCTTCTGATGCGTTCATTTTGACAGCAAGGAAGCCTTCTTTCTGTTTTTCTATTGCGGCAGCAACTACATCCACCGGTCTATCTCCTCCGACCCATGAGTAAACTTTAATTTTTTGACGTGCTTTGCCGCCGAGCATTTGGTATACAGGAATATCGAAGTATTTTCCTTTTATATCCCATAGTGCCTGCTCAATGCCGGAAATGGCGCTCATTAAAATTGGGCCCCCACGGTAAAATCCACCTCGATAAAGCGTTTGCCAGATATCTTCAATATCGTTCGGATTTCTCCCGATCAAATAATCAGTCAGTTCGTTAACTGCTGCTTTAACAGTTTCAGCACGGCCTTCCACGACAGGCTCTCCCCATCCGGAAATGCCTTCATCCGTATCGATTTTTAAAAACAGCCAGCGGGGCGGAACTTTGTATAAAGAAATTTTTATGATTTTCATCAAGCACCTCGCAATGTTTTTTTGAAGAAAGAGAGATTTTCAAAAATGGAAACCTCCCTTGCACTTGTTAAGAACCTTTAATAAAAACCGTTTTTATGGCTGTATAAAATTCTTTCGCCGCTTCACCTTGCTCTCGCGAACCCGTGCTTGATGCCTTCATGCCTCCGAATGGGGCTTGCAACTCTACGCCCGCGCTTTCTGCGTTAATGCGGACAAGACCTGCTTCAATTTCATCAATGAACTCCAAAATTGAGCTAATATTTGATGTGAAGATTGATGCACTCAATCCGTACTTCGTATTATTTGCCAAGTCAATCGCTTCGACAAGATCGGTTGCTTTCATAAGTGCGATAACTGGTCCAAAAATTTCTGCCTGTGCAATCTCCATTTCGGACGTCACGTCTTCAAAAATCGCTGGTGTGATGAAAAAGCCCCTATCATAGTCTCCGCCAGTTAATATCTCCCCGCCATGTATGAGTTTTGCGCCTTCCTGCTTGCCTTTTTCAATGTACTCTGTGACCGTTTTGAACTGGCTTTCGCTTGCACATGGACCCATCCAAATACCCTCTTGAAGACCGTTGCCTACTGTAATTTCCGCTGCTTCCTTTACCAGTTTTTGTTTGAATTCATCATAGACGGATGATTCAACGACTACACGACTTGAAGCTGTGCATTTCTGGCCGGAAGAACGAAATCCACCGCTGATGACCGCCTCGACAGCTTGGTCGATGTTTGCATCTTTCGTTACGATGACTGGGTTCTTGCCACCCATTTCAAGCTGATATTTTATGCCGCGTGCGGAAGCTGATTTTGCGACGCTCTGACCGACACTTTCAGAACCGGTAAATGTGATCGCATTTAAAAGCGGATGATCTATGAGTCCTTGACCGATGATCGACCCCTTACCAGTAATGAAGTTCACTACGCCCTCCGGGAAGCCTGCTTTTGTGAAGCATTCCATCACTTTCGCTGCAGTAACGGCTCCCTCCGTAGCCGGTTTCCATACGATTGAGTTGCCATATACAAGAGCAGGAGCCATTTTCCAGATGGGAATTGCAACCGGGAAGTTCCATGGCGTGATTATCCCGACAACACCAAGTGGGCTGCGTTTCGTAAACATTAGGGCATCTTTATCGGATGATGGAATAACATCGCCGTCTTTCCGCATCCCTTCCCCAGCATAGTAACGCAGAATTGCAACCCCCCGTGCCGTTTCACCTTTTGCTTCAGGTAACGTTTTACCCATTTCGCGAGTCATCGTTTCGGCAATTTCATCTAGATTTTCTTCCAATATATTGGCCGTTTTGAAAAGGATTTGTCCACGTGCAGACTGCCCGATCCTGCGCCAATCCCTCTTTGCTTTATGCGCAGAAGCTACAGCCTTGTTCAAGTCATCTACCGTTGAGCTTTGAACATAACCAACTGGTTCTTTGTCCGCAGGATTAATGCTTTCGATTGTATTTCCAGAAGATGCATTCACCCACTCATTATTAATGAAATTTTTATATGTTTTCGTTGCAAATGTAGTTGATATCATAGTCTTTAGCTCCTTTTTCGTTTTAGAATGTCGGTCCAATTCTCCATATACCAAAGTCATGCTGCTTTAATATCTCCGCTTTTGTTAGTTTACCGTTTGAAACATGTTGAATTTCTTCCATGATGCGCCTGCCCACTTCATCAACGGTTTCTAAACCATCGACGATCGTACCAGCATTTAAATCCATATTTTCATTCATCCTGTCAAACATTGGTGTATTAGTCGAGATTTTTATGACGGGTGAAATAGGAGAACCCGTCGGCGTGCCTCTTCCACTTGTAAAGAGAACGATTTGGGCACCGCCTGCGACCATTCCCGTCAATTGCTCAATGTCGTGGCCAGGCGTATCCATCCATACGAGCCCTTTTTTTGTGGGCACCTGGGCATAATCAATGACCTCTTCAAGTCTGGTTGTGCCTGATTTTGTCGCTGCCCCCAGTGATTTTTCCTCGAGTGAGCTGAGACCTCCCTCAATGTTTCCCGGACTCGGATTTCCGGTGCGGATATCTACGCCCATTTGTATCGAGCGGTCCTCCATCATTTTAATAACCGCATAAGCTTTTTTGGCTACCTGATCATTTACCGCCCGGTTAGCGATCAAATGCTCCGCACCGATGAGTTCAGTCGTTTCCGCTAATATTGCGGTTCCCCCCTGCTGAACAACCAAATCGCTTGTACGTCCGACTGCGGGGTTAGCCGATAAGCCGGAGCATGCATCCGACCCACCGCATTCTGTGCCGACAATTAGCTCGCTAAAATCACATAATTCCCGTTGAACCATCGAGGCATCCTGGACCATTTTGACCGCAATTTTAGCTACTTCGGCAATGGTTTGAAGAGTGCCGCCATGTTCCTGAATTGATACCGTTTCCACTGGTTTACCGCATTTGGCAATTTCATCTCCAATACGGTGCGCCTGATGTGTTTCACAGCCAAGTCCAAGTACTATGACACCATATACATTTGGATTCATGCCCATTCCCGCATAGGTTCGGGCCGTTTGATCATAATCAGAGCCCACTTGCGCACAGCCATGCTGATGTATGAATGTGACGGTTCCGCTCACCAGCTCTGTTACTCGCTGCGCTGTTTGTGTTGCGCATGTTATCGTTGGCAAAATCAGTACATGATTCCGGACACCGACGCGTCCATCCGGACGGCGGTAGCCCCAAAACTGCATTTTTTCATTCAGCAATTTTGTCACCCCTTCCCCTCTTTCCTTCTAAATTGTGTACGTGAACATGTGCACCAGCGGGAATATAAGCAGAGGCTGCACCTATGACTTCCCCATATTTAATTATGTCCGCTCCTTTTTCGATGGCTTTGACTGCGAACTTATGCCCAAAACGGATCGGCTCAATAATGGGTACGACAAGTTCATCCATGCCTTTCTTCACAACTACTGATGTGTTTTCAGGGATTTCGGATAAAGCGATAGCTACACTGTCTTTCGCACTTAAGTAAAGTGTTTTATATTCGCTCATTTTGTCACCCCTTAAATTGTTTGAACTGCTTTACTTTGGATAACCGGGTTGTTCAATACTCCAATCCCTGGTATTTCGATTTCAATTCGGTCATCACCTTTCAATGTAAATTCATTTGGCGGAACCACGCATGTACCAGTAAGTAAAACTGATCCGTCAAAAACAGTATTATCTAAGACTAAATAGTCGACAAGCTCTTCCAATTTTCGTTTCAGTTGGTTTACTTTCGCTTCACCTTCAAATACTTTTTCTTCATTTCGATAAATACGGCACATGATTTTAAGCTCATATGGATCCGTAACAGCCTCTTTTAACAATATTGCCGGTCCAATTGAGCAAGAATTTTTCCATACCTTTGCCTGTGGAAGATAAAGCGGATTTTCACCTTCAATATCTCGGCAGCTCATGTCATTACCCGCGATATATCCGAGTACCGTTCCCTCTTTATCGATGACCAGACCAAGCTCCGGCTCCGGAATTTGCCATTTTGAATCTGAACGCAAGTATACCGGATCATTCGGGCCCACAGTTCTTGCTGCAGTCGATTTAAAGAAAATCTCAGGACGCACTGCATCATAAACTTTGTCATAGAATGTTTGGCGGTCCAGCTTTCCTTGCGTAGCTTCGTAGTTACGTGCTTCCTTGCTTTTTTTATAGGTAACGCCAGATGCCCATACTTCAGGTGCGTCGATAGGAGTTGTTAATTGAAGACCTTCCAGTGGCTGCAGTTCCCCTTCGGCGGCAATTTGTTTTACAATATCAAACGCTGTTCTGTTATCATGACGTGCCGTTGTAATCAACGACATAAAATCCGTAAATGGAAGGTCCACCACATTGTTTTCGTTTGTCACGGCAGCAAGTTGTTTTTTACTTTCTTTTACATAGCGAATAATTCTCATTTTCTAGTTCCTCCTAATTGGCAGGCCTCATTTATATTTTTTGATATTCATAGCCGAGCTCCTGCGAAATTTTACTGCTGCATTCCTTTAAGAGACGTACATAATACTCATGCGTTTCTTCATTTACTTTAGAAGCAGGCATCGATACACTCATTGCAGCGATTACCTTGCCTGAATAATCTTTTATCGGTACTGCCAGACAGAAAATGCCCGGTTCGTTTTCTTCATTATCCATTGAATATCCATTAATGCGTGCTTTTTCGATTTCCGCTAAAAATTGGTCCTTGGATCTAATCGATCTATCGGTCGGTCCTGTATAATCATAGCCGTCCAAGAGTAAATCCAGTTCACTATCCGTTTTGGTTGCAACAAGAGATTTGCCAACTGCACTCGTATGAATCGGAACACGCCGGCCAATACGGGAATAGAGGACCGTTACCCCAGTGCCCTCCACTTTATCGACATAGACACCTTCCTGCCCGTCTAATATGACAAGGTGCAGCGTCAAATTCGTTGTTGCTGAAAGCCATTCAAGATGTTTTCTTGCTACATTGCGCAAATCGAGATGGGTCACGACAACGCTTCCCCTCTCCAATAGCTTTAATCCTAACGAGTATTTTCCATTTTCTTCGCCTTGTGAAATATAGTGATGCTCCTGTAAGGTTTTTAATAGTGAATGAACCGTACTTTTATGTAAATTCATTCGTTTGCTTATCTCTGTTATAGTTAGTTCACGCTCACGCTCATCAAATAAATCCAATATTTTCAAGGCACGCTCCACCGATTGGATGATAGGCATCGTTCCTCACTCCTTTTATCATTCTGTCTACCTTTATCTTATCGGATTTACGACGAGCATACCTCACTTTATTTCTACTTTTTTTTCCTGGATTATAATATCTTGTTCATAATCAAGCACCGCATCCTCAATGACAGCGATTGGAACAACACCATTTGCTGCATCTGTATGTCCAAACATCCTGTTGCTAGCCGCAACCATTTTTTGTCTAACTTTCATCCGCTGCTTGCGTTCAGCTGCCAATGATTGTCTTTCTTCTTTAAAATGATCCGCAAAATCATGAATAACCTTTCCAGTATGAAGTTGAGTAGAATCTACAAAATCAATCCGTCGATCACGAAGCTGAAGGTGAATTACATCCCCTGATTTAAGTAAACCAATGCCGCCACCTTCATACGCTTCCGGTGTCATATGTCCTATGGCAGCACCATATGTGACTCCTGAATAGCGGCCATCGCTAATGATTGTAGCGATTTTTTTCATAACACGATTTGCATTGATGTGTTGCATTGGTGTAAACATTTCAGGCATTCCGAATGCCACTGGCCCCTGCCCTGAGATAATAACCGCAATTTTCAATGTGCCTACTTCAACCATCCTGTCAAATAGCTCCCCATAGGTAGCGGTTTTTAGAAGAGACCATTCCGGCTCATTGTTGTATTTAAGAGATTCTAGCAATAGATTATGTTCGAAAAGCTTTTGCTCTTTTATTTTTGAAAGCAGATTTGAATCGAGCAGGCTTTTATTTGCATCATCTTCATTTTCGTAATAAAGGACAAATGCAAGCTTATCATCGAATTGGTCAAGCTGTGGTGTCGGCATACCGCTGATTTTTACAACGGCGCTTTCAAAGAAGTTTCCTTTTAATACATCAACACCGCTGAATCCACGGCGTGGATTGGATAAAATGACCTGATTTTCCTTTACATTAACCGCTTTTAGGCTACTTGTGATCGAAAGTCGTTCTTTCCAGGTTTTTGCTGCGACAGTCGGCGCATCCTGATCCATTGGTACACCATTCTCAATAAGTTCATGAAAAAGTGTTTCCATTCCTCTGCTTTTCCCGCTGCAACACTGCATCGCAAGTGAATAAATGTCCCTTCCTTCTGTCAAACTGTAATCAAATAAGTCAGGAATTGGATGTGAATGATGAATGCGGTCAAGGTCCCATAAACTGAATTTGAATCCTGCATAAAGCATGCCTGCGACAATATGCATCATTAAGTTAGTAGAACCCCCCGAAGCGCTGTGAATACGGATTGCATTTTTTATGTTCGCAGCGACAATGTTGGCCACGCCGTAGCGCTCTTCGTTTATCATGCCGGCAAAGCTATCAAGCACCGAATTAATCTGGCGTTGTGTTGGTGGATCGGTCAACAGCTCCACTGCTGGATGAACCAGACCCATGCCTGCCACTAAATGACGTGAACTATTCCCCGTACCATTAAAGGCACAAACACCTCCCTGCCCGTCACATGTTGCGACAGCAAGTCTCATTTCAAAGTATTTATGCTGTTCCTTCATCAATATTCCTCGTTCATAGGCCCGTTCAAATACACCCTGAAATGCAGTATTCGATGAACATTGCAATATATATGCCATCGTATCTCGTAAATCAACGGCTACATCAGTAGCTCCTTTACTTTCCGCTTTTTTCGCAAGAGTTTCCAATTCTTCAATCACGTCAGCTGGAATCGAACCGCCTTCCAATACGTGAGCAGGTGCGAATGTTGCGAAAAAGGGTGCTTCACCACGGTTTCGGCGAACACGATCAACATGTGCGAGTGCACTTACAACACCAAGAGGCTGCTTATCACACCCTTGAATGACGAATGCACCATGATAACTGTGAGCTTCTAGCTGGTTGACAACCATTTGTGCAACCGCGTTTCGGCTCTGGAGAGAGTAACTCATTCCTTGATTGTTTTGCGCAGTGCCATCACACATCACCGGCGTCGAGAAATGAAACGGCACACCGCCGTTTTGCCAAATGCGGATTGCTGCCCGTGCTGACGTTTGGTAATCCATTATATGGGCCGGATGATCGGACGAACCACCGATTATTGCGATACGCGGGGCATTCCTCTCTAGCCGCATATAAATTTCTTCAAGCGTCCAATCAGGCTTGTCCCCTTCATATGTGGAGCCAAGCGTCAGCTTCGAACGGTCCAACAAACCTGCAACTGTAATGGGTTCATTTGCTTTTCCCTGTACATTATCGCGGTAAGGGTTTATCCCGTTATCAATTAGTGGATATAGGTGTGTCATTTCAGCACTCCTTTTCTGATTTCAAATGAATTTCTTCCATTCTCTAAAAATATTAACCAAGGTTTTTAGTCTAGTGCCAATTCTTCTGGTTCTGACAGGATTTCTAAATTTTTGTTTTTTAAAGCTTCTTCCATCATGCTTTCAGAAATCCAAATTTCACCGATTTCAAGCGTATTTTTTATTCTTACGACTCTCACTTTATTCAAATTGAAGGCATTGCACGTTTTGATAGCAGCTTTAACAGCTAATTCCTGCGTATCTAAAAACATCGGGAGCTTTACTACATCTGTCACTGTGCTTGTGAGTGCATTGGCATAGCCTTTTTCCCATTCGATTTCATTCATGACGGCCTTCGTCGTCATATCAGCCATGCCGATGCCGTTTGCATTACCGTGAGTTTTTTCAGTAAGTCCAAGTACAACGGTCCGTTTAACCTCTGGCCCACCGGTAGCATATGGAGTGGCAAAGTTACCCGTAATATTCGGATCCATTCCATCCCCTGAAATATCCTTTCCGAGTTCATTTACAATAAGTACGTCGATCGAATCGAAATGGATTCTTGGCATCAACGATTTTGCTTCAAGCAATAGTCCCGGTTCCACTTCCTCCAGTTCCTCTGCTGGGACTGCGACGATTTTCGCTGGTTTATCATAGGCATTTTCAATAGTCGCAAGACCAAATATGATAGGAGCTTTCGCTAAAGAAATTTTTGCCATTTCAGGGACATGTTCCGCCATATACTTAAAGCTGTATGCATGTGCAGCTTCGGCTCCCTTTTGCTTGCCTAAACCGATTGTAATCATTTTCATTAGTCCGCTTTCAACCGGTCCGCGAAATGCCGTATGTGGTTTTATCCGATTAATGACAATGATTTTATCTGATTCATATGCAAGCTTATCAATATAGACAGGGAGCCCATTTGGCAATTCATCCAGTTTAATAACTTCCATTGATGAAAGTATTGACGCTCCAACCGATTCTTCTGAAATACCCAGTTGAAGCAACACATCAATTTGTCCCTCCGCTGTAGCACCCCCATGGCTTCCCATTGCAGGGACTATAAAAGGATTTCCGCCAGCCTCCTTAACGGCAGCCACCGTTTCTCTTACAAGAGTAGGAAGGTCCGCCACCCCTCTGCTTCCTACTGCAATTGCCACCCTGTCATCTTCATTTATTCTTGATAAGACACCTGCTTCTTTTATCGCCTTCTTCACCTCACCAGCTACATCAGCTATATGAGGTGTAAGAAATTTCTGCCTCACTTTGACCATTTTCGGTAATTGGATTTCACGTAAAAGTTCAGAGATAATATCCATTTTCTATCCTCCAAACAGTCTGGATTATTTACCGCGTGCTTTTTCAACTTCGCTCATCATTTCCTCTACAAGATCCGGCCCGAATTTCTGGGCATATTCGTCCGTCACTGGTTGGATGGCTTTCTTCATTTTTTCTATTTCTTCCGGCTCTACTTCATTGATTTTCATTCCTTCTTCTTTTAGATACTTAAGTGCCTTTTCATTTTCTTTTTGGTTAACTTCCCGTTGATACTTTCCAGCCTCTTGTGCGGCCTCACTCATGATTTTTTGCTCTTCTTCTGATAGGTCGTCCCAGAACTTTTTACTTACAAGGAATACAAATGGTGTATAAACATGATTTGTAAGACTTAAGTAGTCTTGCACTTCATTATATTTTTGCGTTTGAATTGTTGCGAGTGGGTTCTCCTGCCCATCAACAGTGCCGGTTTCCAGTGCAGTAAATACTTCAGAGAAGGCCATCGGCGATGGATTAGCACCCAACTTTGAAAAAGCATCTAAATGCACTTCATTTTGCATGGTACGAATTTTAAGGCCTTTGAAATCCTCAACCGTTTTAACAGGGTGTTTACTGTTGGTTAAGTTTCGGAAACCATTTTCCCAATATCCCAGACCTACTAAATCATGTTCCGGTAATTTATCCAAAAGTTTTTTGCCTATTGCACCATCAAGTACGGAATAAGCTTCTTCTTCATTATTAAAGACAAACGGAAAGTCATAAATTCCAAATTCCTTAATCATTCCCACAAGTGGAGAGGTTGAAGGAACAGTTACTTCCTGTAAACCACCTTGAAGTGCTTCTGTCATTTTCTGATCATCCCCGAGGGTGGCATCAAAAAAGTTTTGGACCTTCATTTTTCCCCCGCTTTTTTCTTCAACCAGTTCTTTAAATTTCTCCATTCCTTGCCCTTGTGGATGCATTTTACTATTACCGATTCCTGCTTTGATTATTCTTTTTTGAATACCGTCAGCTGAAGCGCTTTCATTTTGGTTTCCGCAAGCACTTAATAGCAATACGGCTGGCAGTAAAACCCCCACCGCCAAACGCTTGAACAGATTATTCATTATCATTTTCCTCCTATTAATTAAGATGAATATCAGCATACAAACCGAATTACTAGTTTAATTCCGTTAGGAGGTAAACCATCCTAGAGGAACCAGCACTAAGGAAGGGAACAGAATCAACAAGATCAATACAATTACTTCCACGAGCAAGAAAGGCCAAATCCCCTTCATGATATCTTCCATACTGATCTTGCTTATGCCGCACATGACATTTAATACGGTTCCGACCGGTGGTGTAAGTAAACCTATGGCGTTATTCAGGATAAACAGGACACCAAAGTAAACTGGATCAATACCTGCAGCGACCACCAATGGCATTAATACAGGTGTTAGAATAAGGATTGTCGGCGTCATATCCATAGCAGTTCCAACTACGATGACCAATAAGTTTATCATTATTAATAGAAGGAATGGATGATCCATAAATGGCTCCAGCAATCCAATTACCTGACCAGGTAAATCGGCTACCGTTATCAGCCAGGATGACACGAGTGCCGCGGCGACCAGAAACATGACAACACTCGTCATTTTTCCTGCATGAACAAAGACCTCATACAAATCTTTCATTTTCATTTCTCGATAGATTACAAGACCGACAAATATGGCGTAGACTGCAGCCACCACTGCCGCTTCAGTCGGTGTGAATAAACCGAATTTCAATCCACCAATGATAATGATGGGCAGGAATAGAGCCCAAACGCCTTGACGAAGAGAAGTAAGAATTTCTTTTGTTGAAGCTCGGGGGTTAACGGCGACTTTATCTTTTCGTGCAACAATGGCCCAGGTAACCGTTAGTCCAACCGCTAGTAAAATACCAGGAACGATTCCTGCCATAAACAGCTTTGTAATGGACACTCCACTTGCGACACCGAAAATGATAAAGCCAATACTTGGCGGAATGATCGGGGCAATGATACCACCAGATGCAATCAACCCACTTGACCGGTTCACATCATACCCTGACTTCACCATCATTGGAATTAATATAGCCCCAAGCGCTGCTGTATCGGCAACGGCAGATCCTGATAAACTTGCAAACAACACACTCGCAATGATCGCAACATAGCCAAGGCCTCCCTTGATATGGCCAACCAAGTTCATTGCCATCTCAACGATACGCCGTGATAATCCGCCCCTATTCATCGCCTCTCCTGCAAGCATAAAGAACGGTATGGCCATTAGAGGGAAGTTATCAGCGCCACTGATTAGATTTTGTGCGATTATTTGACTATCAAAAATACCAAGGAAGTACATTAACACTACACTACTCACAAGTAAGGCAAAGGCAATAGGTATTCCAAGTCCCATGGCTCCCAGTAAAGATCCGACAAATACACCTATCATCCCTGTTTCTCCTCCTTGACAATCCTAATATCTGAAGCAAATTCATCAGTATGGAGAGAAATTAGCTCTTCTGACTCACTTATCATCACCAATTCTTCGTCTTTAATTTTATTGAAGAAAATCCGATACAAATTGAAAATGATCATGCTGCCCATTGAAACACTCACAAGAATACCTGTCCCATATACAAATGCCAGTGGCATGCCTGTGGCTGGTGCAGTACTATCTATGTTTATCAATGTCATTTTCCAGCTGCCATCCAGGATCAGGAGAAGAACGAATAACATCATCAAATCACTAATAACAAGAACCACTTTTTTCATCTTATTCGGGAGCCGTTTGATGACCATGTCGACACCTAAGTGTTCTTTGTTTTTGAAAGCTCCGATGGCGCCGAGGAACGTCAACCAAATAAAGAGATACCTTGACATTTCTTCTGACCAAGTAATCCCTGAATTAAAGAAATAACGAAGTACTACATTACCAAACACGAGTACGACCATAATTGCTAAAGCTGCTGCCATAATAATGTTCAACGAATTTTCTAGGGTTTTGGAAATTTTATTCACCTATACATCTCCCCCTTCCTATCTAAAGCGCCTGCTTCATTCTGCTTTTATTTTTCCTACAAGCTCTTCCGCCCAGTCATTTTCCTCAAAAACTTCATCATAAACAGGTTGAGATGCTTTTAACATTTTTTGTGCAAAATCTTCGTCAGGCTTAGTGAATTTGATTCCATTATCCTTAAGGTATGCTTTGTCATCTTCATAACTTTTTTCCATCAAATCAAACTCATATGCTGCCGACTCTTTTGCTGCTTTTTGAATGATGGTTTGTTGCTCCTTCGTCAGCCCTTTATAGAATTTGCTATTGATAATGTAAATATTGGGGCTGAACATATGCTTGGATTCTAGTACATCACTTTGAACTTCATTCCACCCCGAGGATCTCAACGTGGCAATGGGATTATCTTGAGCATCCACTACCTTTTGTTCAAGTGCGGTAAAAACTTCTGAAATTGGTAATGGACTAACATTTGCCCCCAATGATTCACCTAGTTTTATGTAATTCGGAATGTTCGGCATTCTGAGTCGAAGTCCATCAAAATCTTTCATACTCTTAATTGGACGATTACTCGAAAACATCCTAAATCCATTTGCACTCCATGCGAGCGGTGTCACTCCATGCTTTGGATCAAGCTCTTCTGTCAATTCTTCTCCGATAGGTCCATTCAATACCTTCTTTACATGATCGTAATCCCGAAATAGGAAGGGCCATTCCGGAACACCCATTTTCGGAATGTCCGACTGCATAATTAGTCCTGGAACACCCATTTCGATCGTTCCGTTTCTGACGCCGTCATAAAATTCTTTTTCTGCACCTAAAGTACTGTTCGCATAAATCCGGACCTCTAGTTCACCATTACTCTCTTTTTCTACTATTTTTTCAAATTTTTCTCTCAAGGCAATGTTTTGAGGGTGATTTTCAGCAAAATAATTCGCCACTTTTATCGTTTTCTTTTCAACGCCAGATCCACTGGCTTTTTCTCCCTCACCTCCACCACATCCTGATAAAAGTAAAGCTGCCGCAAGAGTTAAGCTTGTGGAGAATACAAAAGGCATTCTTTTTTTCAATAAAAACCCTCCCAAAAGTTTTTTGTAAGCGTTATCATTTATGATTCATTTTAAGAACTTCTCCTCACCCTTGTATAAGCCAAAGTTAAATTGTTTTATATTATAAAACTCCGTTTTTGTTTTATTCGGAGTAAGGAAAACACTTCACTTCTAGTTGCGTTTCAAGTTGATTCATGACATTTTAAACAATTACTTTTAATAACAAGAATGTTAATTTGTTCTACATTATAAAACTCGGTTTTAAAATTTGAAATCTTACGTTGATTATAAGCTTCCAATTTTACTAATGTCAAACCATTTTTTGAATTTTATAACAATTTAACAAATCCTCTATTTTTCACTAATTAATATTTAGAGAATCAACATTTATTAATCATATCCTTTTCAGTCAAGATTTATAGAATCAGAATGGGAAAGATGAATTTTTTCTATACTAAAATATTTATAGAATAGAGAATTGAACATAACTATAAGGTTTCCCTTAAAATACATTCCTCTCCTTTTAATTGAGCTTTTAAGTTTGGAATCTTGTTTTTCCTTCTGAAAAAAATGTCTTTAAGAATTTTTTCTTGTTTGACCTTGCGCTTCATCAAAGTGGTAACCGTTTGTATATTTTAACCCGTGTCTTTCATACAGAAGTTATTTTCCTTTTATAAAGATTTATACTTTTTTCTCTTTTGAAAAGTTACAATCCATTATTTATATTGAGATCATTTCATTATGAACCTCTTTCCAACAGGTTAAAGACTAAAGGGAAAAAACTCTACCCGAAGCTTTTAAAGGCTCATTAAATATATTCAATTATTACCGATATATAAAACATGGTTAATATATAACAAGGGGAAGGAATAAACAAAGATGAATAAACTCAGTACGAAAATAGGTTTTGTTCTTTTAACAGGCATGGTCATTACATTAATTGGAAGTTTACTATTGATGTATAAAAGTACAAATGATACGGTTGAGAAAACAATCGCTATGAGCAGCTTAGACATCGCAAGCAACATCGCTCAAGGAATAAATCCAACATATTATGCCGATTTTTTAAGTAATCAATCCGAAACCTCTACATATTGGGAGATACGCGAACAGTTAGACGATTATAAACAAAAAACTGGAGCATTATATGTCTATACATTGGGGATTGACGAAAGTAGCGAAAAAGTCCATATTCTTATAGATGGAATGGGTAAGGAAGATAAAAAAGCATCTCCCATTTCAACCCCCACAACCGTAACTTCATATCAGGATGTAGAAAGCGTCATGAAGGGAAAGGTTTCTACCACTTCCATCGTTCATGATCCTGAATATGGTGACTATTTATCCGTTTTTGTTCCCATAAAGAAAGGGGACGAGGTCATTGGAATACTAGGGGTGGATATTGATGCCAGTAAAGTCGATGCTACGACCGGCAAGGTACTGGGTGGCATCCTTCCCCTGATGATAATAATCAATGTAATCTTAATGGCAATCGTTGTAGGTGCATTAATATGGTTCTTGACTAGAAAGTTAAGCCCCCTTCTCAAGGTCAGCATGGCTGCAAAGGAAATCTCAAATGGAAATTTATTATTAGCCAATAAACTGATTAGCAACACAAGGGTTAAAGGAAACGACGAAATAAAGGTTTTAGTGAAATCCTTTGAAGAAATGATCACCAATACAACCATTATTGTCAACTCCATGAAAAACTCATCATACCAGATATTGGAATCATCAAGTGATATCGAACACAAAATCAAAGAAATGGATACTTCCACACAACATATCGTTAAAGGCATTCAGCAAGTTGCAGGGGCTGCGGAAGTACAATTGCACAGAAGTGAAGAATCATCAAGGGTCATCGAGGAAATGACCATAGGGATACAAAAAATTGCCGAAGCTTCTTCTGAAGTCAGCGAACAGACAAATCATGTTTCAGCTAGAATGTCCATCGGAAATAAAGATATAAATGAACTCTCAAATCAAATTCTGCAAGTAAAAGATGTTATGCTGCAAACAAGTTCAGAAATAAAGAAATTGGACGAACAAGCAAATGAAATTGTGAATATTGTACATTTAATTACGGGAATTGCCGAGCAAACCAACCTGCTGTCATTAAATGCGGCCATTGAAGCTGCTAGAGCCGGTGAACAGGGTAAAGGTTTTGCGGTGGTATCGAACGAAGTACGGAAATTGGCAGTAGGCACCAAGGAATCTGCAATCAATATACAAGAGTCCCTACTTCATTTTAAATCCATCATAAATGAATCAGTGAAAATGATGGAAACCGGTACTAAAGAGGTAGAGGAAGGGACAAAATTTGTCCTGAATACAAGAGAAACATTTAAACAGACCATAAAATCCTTTGAGCATGTTAGTGATCAGATTCAAGAAATATCCGCCATTACAGAGCAAATGGCAGCAAGTTCTCAAGAAATCAATGCTTCGATAGAAGATTTTGCAGGGTTAACAAGGGAAACGGCAGTGGCTTCAAAGCAAGTTGCCCAATCAACCGATCAACAAGCGAAATCCATGGAGGACATCTCCTTCTCCACCTCTTCGATGGTAAGGCTCGCTAATGACCTAGAAACATCTGTTGAACAGTTTAACGCGTAAAAAAATTGAACTACATTCTATTACTATATCAAGAAAGGGATTTTGCTATTAATGCAAAATCCCTTTTTTATTTACTTAGTTGATTTTAGCTTCAAATCACCTTCATAAGGTATATGTTCAACTGTTATCGTTATATCTTTGCCCTCTTTATCTTTACCGATTCGTTTATAAGTGAATTTATTTTCATTAAGCTCCGTAAGTTCAAGAACTGCACCATACTTATTTTCCCCTTGTGAAACATGGGCTCTAATCTTATTTCCATGAACAACATCGTAATAGCCGTAATCACCACGGCTTTCACCGGTTTTAGCATCAAAAAATTCATACTTATTTGTTTTATCATCATATTTTGCCAGACCTAAATAATTCGAGTTATAGCTTGATACATCATTTCCCTTTTCATCCAATGCCACTGTACCTTTCCATGTGGTGCTTGATAAAACTTTGTCTCCATCAACGTCTGTAACTACATCTCCTGTATAAGTTTCCAAATTTTTGTCTGGATCAGTAAAGGAAAGTTCTGTTTCAGTATAGGGAATATGATCGACAAACACTTCTACTTCGTTACCTTTTGCATCTTTGCCCATTCTTTTATAAGTAAACATATCCTTATTCAGTTCAGTTATTTCAACAACGGCTTGGTAACCCATTGATTCTGAAATTAACACTCTAATCTTCCCATTCGTGATAAAGAAAGTTCCTTTATCACCTCGACTTTTTTTAGTATTTTTATCAAAAAATTCATATCTCGATGCTTCATCATCATATTTAGCTAGACCAATGAAGCTTGCATTCTCCTTTGTTAAGTCATTATTATTTTTATCATAAACTTTTGTTCCTTGCCAATTCGTGCTAGTAAGAATTTTAGTCATTTCCTCTCCTGCGGTTAACTTTTTTTCTTGTTTACTCTGTTTTGCAGTTTGTTCCTGCTTCTGAGCGCTTTTATTTTCTTGTGCGTTTGTGTTACATCCTGTTATTGCCAATGTTATCCCAAGTAGTATAGCTGATGAAATTATTGCTTTTTTATTCATTTTTTCGTCTCCTCATCATATTGTGGTTTTTTTGTAGTGTAATTGATATTACAAATTGAAAGTATAGCGATCTGGTTATTTTGCTCCTGCATTAAGTAAAATTTGTTCGATTTCCTTAAACCCTTTCTCGCGGGCATGTTGTAAAGGTGTCATACTGTTATTATCGGGGATGTTGACATCTGCCCCATGATCTATTAGCAATTGAACTGTTTGCTGCTGTTTTCCATCACCATCATTCAAAATGATTGCTTCTAGCAAAGCGGTCCAACCGAGATCATTCACATGATTCACATCAATATCAGTTTTAGTAAGAAGTTCTTTAATAACCTCAACATAACCATGTTCCGAAGCAGGGATTAAAGCCGTTCCACCATAACGGTTGGTTATAGAGGGGTCTGCACCCGCTTCAATCGCAAGTTTAAGTATATCTACATAACCTTCAGCACCGGCATACAAGAAGGGGCTATTTTTCATGTCATCCTGAATGTTGACGTCTGCACCCGCTTCAATAAGGATTTTTGCCGTCTCTACATCATTGTTATAAGTCGCAATCATAGTGGCGGTTCGCCCTTCCGAGTCCTGTGCATTTATTTCTGCACCTTGCTCAATCAAGCTTCTTATTCTTTCCGTTTCTTTACGTTCTACGGCTTGAATCAATTGTACATTCATTCCCTTTCCTGTCTCCTTTTCTTGTTTATTTAGCTCTACTTCATTATCCAAGACACAGCCTTGAAGGATGAAAAGGCTTCCGATGACAATCGTTAGCCGTCTCCACATGAAACACACCATCCTTTCCCTGTTTGTACTTCACAGCCGCAAATGGATTTCCCGTCATTCTTATGTAGCAAATTGACATGTTCTTTAGGTTTCAAGATGTTTTTTTCTCCCTTTTATTTTTAGTTGCTTACTTATTCCGTCTTCATTATGTTAATGCTTAACCTTAAACTCCCTCTAAACAATTTCTTAAAAAATGATTAACTTATTAATAAAATTTCTTAATGTTTATAAAAAAAACCGCCACTTCGTGACGGGTCCTTAACATGCTATTTAAACATTAAAGCGATACCCTGCTCCCCAAACGGTTTCCAAAAATTTAGGATGTGCAGGATTTCTTTCAATTTTTTCACGTAGTTTCCTGATATGGACGGTTACAGTCGAAACATCCGCAGCCGATTCCAATCCCCAAATATTTTCATAAAGCTGCTCTTTGCTTAATACTTGATTCGGATGCATGACAAAAAACACCAAAGTATCGAATTCCTTTGTTGTAAACGGCACCACTTCTCCGTTTATGTGAACTCTGCGCGCTGACTTATCTATTGAAATCCCATGAACATAGATTGAATTAGATTTGGGGTGACTTCCTGATAAACGTTCATACCGCGCTATATGCGCTTTCACTCTTGCAACTAGTTCACTTGGACTAAATGGTTTTGTAATATAATCATCTGCCCCTAGACCAAGCCCCCTAATTTTATCGATATCTTCCTTTTTGGCGGATACAAGCAAAATCGGGATATTCTTGACAGCACGTATTTGTTTGCATATCTCAAATCCATTCAACCCTGGAAGCATGATATCCAAAATGATTAAATGATAATTTCCTTGAAGGGCCTGTTGGAGACCTGCATCACCAGTATGTTGAATATCGACACTAAAATCATTAATTTCCAAATAGTCCCTTTGCAATTCAGCAATACTGACTTCGTCTTCAATAAGTAATATCTTTTTCACATTTCCTCACCTTTCTTTATGGAAAAAAAGACACTTGTACCTTTTCCTATCTCGCTAGTAGCCCAAATATCTCCACCATGCTCGCCGATAATTTTTTTTGCAATCGCAAGTCCTAAACCACTTCCACCCGTCCGGGAATTTCTAGATTCCTCAGCACGATAAAAGCGGTTAAATATATAAGGCAAAGCAGAAGATTCTATTCCATAGCCATTATCCGTTACTTGTACAACAACATCATATAGTCCTTCATGCAGAGAAATGGAAATGTGTTTTTCATCTTTATTCATATACTTTACACAATTGCTGATCAGGTTGGCCAATACGCGTTTCAGTTTCTCTCTATCCGCTGTCACGTATATCGGTTTATTCACCTGATGAAGTTCAATCTGGATCCCTAGTTGAAGTAAATCCAGTTGAAATTCTTCTACGTAGTCTTTTAAATACTTATCTAACCTGACCGTTTCAAAAGTGAATGGTTCTTTTTTCAAATCCAACTTGGAAAATAAAAATAATTCATCTATCAATGAATCCATATCTCTTGCTTTTAGGTATACAGTCGATAAATACTTGTCCATTTTCTGTGGGGTGTTTGCTACTCCGTCTTTAATCCCCTCAACATACCCCATAATCGAAGTGATCGGTGTTTTCAAGTCATGGGAAATATTAGAGAGAAGCTCTTTGCGATTTTCCTCATACTGAAGCTGAATGTTTACGGACTCTTTTAACTTTTTTCTCATTTCCTCAAAAGCTCTATTCAATTGCCCGATTTCATCATTCGAAGTCGCCTTGATTTCAAAGTTTAAATCTCCTGATTTTATCCGCTCTGCGCCTTCTTTAAGAATTGAGATCGGTTTGATGATGCTACGTGAAACTAAATAATTTAATAGTCCAATAATCATTACAAACAGTAATAACAATAGAGCGAATAAAATGGGAAAGAGCTCTCGAGTCAGCTCGGCATATGAACTTGCCTTTCTCAATACAAAAATACTTCCTTCACTTTTATCAGAAAAATAAAAATCAAACTTCACATAGGTGAAAAAAAAGTCTTTCATTTTGATTGTGTCCCGCGTATTGATATTCGTTTCTTCGAACTTGGGAAGTGATTGTATCAAGCCTGGCTTATCTAGTGTTTGGGACGCATAATCAATGTTTTTACCTTTTCTAACGACAATCTTAATATCTCCATGTTCAATCTTCTTCAGCTGTTCTTCATTTAGCAGCTGCTCAGGATTATTTTTTGCCAAAAGCTTTAAATCGAGAAACACACTCTCCTCTACTGCAGTCAAAGGTTTTTGGAGATAAGATTTTTTGTATAAATGTTCTATCGCTTTTACATCACCTGTTATCGCAAAAATAAGTAAAAATCCAGCTGTTAAAAACAAAGTGATGGAAATAAGGATTACGCCAACGTAGGACAACAGAAATCTCATTTTTATTGACAAATATTTTCACCCCGCTTCGATCTTTCGTTTACTCATTTATAGAAAAGTTGTTTATCTGCTGTTCTTGCATAAAAAGATGTTTCCCACGATAACTTTTTTTAGTACTAAAAAAAACATATCACACAAATCTTAAAATTTTCTAAAATACATGGAAAAAATCCTATTCTATTGTCGGTTTACAGTTTTTTTATTTGAAAAACGTTCCAGCTTGATTTCAGAATCCGCTCACTTTCCGCCGACTGTCTGCCAAGCTTCCTCGACGAAAGCGTCTGTGGGGTCTCGGCTAGCCAGTTTTTCGGCAGGAGTATCGCATATTCCTTCAATCCATTGGGTTTGCAGTTCATATAAAACAAAAAAATCATGCAGTATAACCAAGTCCTTATTTAGTTTTGCCTGCAGTTTCTTTATTTAAAAACGTTCCAGCTTGATTTCAGAAATCCGCTCACTTTCCGCCGACTGTTTATCAAGCTTCCAGCGGGGTTCCGGCTAGCTTGTTTTTTGTTAAAATATTTTTTATTTGTCCAGAGTTTGTGAGACATAGAGAAAAAGCGAACTTCCCCTTAAGGAAAGTCCGCATTTTACAAATTTCAAGAAAAGTTCATCTGTTCTTCTCTTTACTTTGGTGAAACGATCATTTGGTCATCCAATCTAATATCGTCAATCGACCAAAACCAATTATTTTTAGCATTATGCATTCTCCATTGTAATTTCATAGAGGCAGCATCTTCAGGAACATTAATCGATTTAACTTCATACTTATTCAAAACATGTCCATTTTTATTATCCCAAGCAGCTTTATTGTCATAAACGAGAACTTGTTGTTTTTCCCCATTATCAAAGACAGCAGTCACTTCAGCAGTTTGCGTTCCTTCTTGTTTATAGTGGGATGCAAATCCTAAGTATAGCTCTTTGGCATCATCAACTTTTACAGTAGGTGAAGTTAATGTACTATCAAAAAAGCCTTTTGCTGCTGGTGAACCGTTATCATCCCATTCATCAGGATCCGCTACTGCTATAACACCTTGACCAAGTTCAAATTTGTTACGCTCCTGGTCTTCTGCTTTTGTCCAAAAGTCCTTTGTTGTGAAGCTCCAACCTTGCCACTCTTCTGTACCAGCTGGCATATTCGAGCTATTCGTAACCGACCAGCCATTAGGAGCTGTATGGCTCCAACCGAGAATGGAACTTGGAATGTTTTCATTCACTGCTGGCTTTAATGCAGACTCTAATTGGTCAAAACTTTCTCCAAGCATCATGTTGACGAATACATTTATATTCTTGGAGCCAATTATTTGGCCTTCCTCGTAAGCAGTAATCTTGAATTGTGATGAACCCGATATCTCCTTGCTAGGTGTAGCTTTTATTGTCAACATTTTTTCTTCTGTTCCTGATAGCACATACTCAAGTTCATTGTGCTCTACACTCCAACCTTCAGGTGCATCAACTTTAATTTTCCCGTTCATACTTTTACTTCCATAATTTTTCACCTTCACTTGGAGTGCAGTCGATTCACCTTCTGTTACTAAAGAAGGAGAAGCTTGTACCGAGACCATTTCCAGGGCTTTTGTCTGACCATCAGCCAGTAACACCTTTTTACTGCTATTGTTAAATGAATCTAGTGCTTGTACCTTAATTTCATAATCAGTACCTGGCTTAAGTCCAGCAACAGGGAACTCTAAATTCTTTGGCACAGGATCATAATAGAATTCAGAAAATGCGGTGAAATCTGCGTCCATCTCCCCTGTTTCCTTGTTTTTGGCTGTAATGTGATATGAATGTACGAGTGCGTTATCTTTTGCCTGTGGAAATGTTACATTTAAACTTCTTAGTGTAGATTTTTCTTCTACAATCGAAGCCTTATCTTTAACTGCAAAAACCGGTGGTAACTGATCTCGATCGTCTGTATATTTAAATTTATTTTTTTTAGAAGGATTTTTTATTACCCATGGTTTTCCTGTCCAATCGTCTTTATGAAAGTCACGTTTTTTAATGACAACTTCATTATTATAAACTTCTACAATCATTCCTTGACTAATATCCCGATATCCTTCTGGATGGAACCCTTGAAGTTTACCTGGCTCCAATTCCAAATAACTTACAGAAGACGTGCCAACTGACGTAAAGTCTTTTTGATGAATCGTTCTCGGGTCTTCGAGTGGATAATGAGAATGGCCTGAAAATGTAATAACCTGTGGATGTTTCTTTAAAGTATCATATAAAAGTTCTTTATTTTCCTGAGTTCCCCACAAGTCACTTCCATACACAGTGTCTTTAATGTGTTGATGAAGAAAAACAAAGATTGGTTGGTCCGGATTCTCTTTTTCTGCTGCAGCTAACTTTTCACCTAGCCAGTTAATTTGATTAACGGAATATAAACCATGCGTATTACCATTTTCCGGACTTAACGTAATAAAATCATATCCATTTACTTTTTTATGATAGTAAAGAGAATCCATTCCTGTTTTCTCGAGAAAACGATCTTGTGCCTTTTCAACGGAAAGTCCATTCCAATAATCATGGTTCCCCATTGTAAACATGGATTGGACACCACCTTGTTTCTTCTCATTATAAATGGAGAAGAACTTATCATATTCAGAAGCGTATCCATAGTCCGTTAAATCCCCAACGACAACAAAAGCATCCTGTCTAGGCGCAGCTTTATTTAATTGATCCATGGCTGTTCTGAACTTGTTCATATCAGCTGTTGATCCATCATCAATATGCACATCACTGATTACTGGAAAAACGAGCTCAGGTTTACGTTTATTATCTGAATTTGAAGATTCCGAGAATGCTTGTACACTTGATAAAGAAGTTGTTAATCCTACCGTTACAACTGTCAGCATTGCTGCAAATTTATTTTTCCCTTTCAAAATCAATACCTCCTATTTATCGTTTAGCTAATTATGTATTTTTTAAACAGATCAACAACTATCCTCCTTGTTTATAAATTTTTAAGGTGTTTACCAATTAAAATAGTAACTTTACATTATTAATAAAATATAAGACCAATGTAATTTATATATTAATAAATCAAAAAAGGACTAAGGCCAGTATTCGTTCCATTCACTTTTGTCTCGTTTTTGGTATTGATTTTCCATTTCTTAATGGGAATGGAATCCTATCCCTCAACTACGTAGTTACCCGTAAAATGGTAAATGATTCCACAGTGCATAGAAATACCAATTTTCATATGGTAAAGTCTAGAAGAAGGAAAGGAGAGAGGTTATTATAAAAAATTATTAAATATTGTGATGGTAATAACTCTTGTCTTTGGACTGTTTTTTGCGATTGCACCGATGAATAAAGCATTAGCATTGTCCTACGATAATACAAACCCTTATTCGACAGGTTGTGCTTCTAAAAGCCCAATCACCTATGAAACAGAATATATATATAAAACTATTAATGTTGAGATTACATAATCTAAAAAAGATGAATCCAGCCCTATACCGTATCCATTTTCATTGATTATTCATGTATTCTAAAAAAATATTTCTAAATTGCCTTGCATTAGAAAGGATTCCTTGTTATATTACAGTCAATTAAATATTTTCTTACTTCATACTTTTGAAGTGAGGATAGAGGAGCAAAAACCATTAGTACACATTTTGAGGAGAATGAGATCCTATGACTATTGTGGAAAGGGGAATTTGCCGAAGCGGAAAGAATCTCATGTTCTTGAAGCTGGTTCTGCTATTGAATAAATACAGGACTGTCATATAGGAAACTATATGGAGGGCTATCTTATGCGCGGAAACATTTTTTGATAAATATTGTTTCTACTGCAGCAGCGAATCCTCGTTGTTGCTTTTTTGCGTTTACTCCTGAATGGCCCACCACCTCTGAATATTTTCAAAAAATCATACAAAAGGGTGTGAAGTTATGAATTTTGGCCAAGTTTTAACCGCAATGGTTACCCCGTTCAATCATAATGATGAGGTTGATTTTAATGCTACGAGAACTTTAGTAAACTATTTAATTGCTAATGGCTCTGATGGATTAGTAATAGCTGGTACAACTGGAGAGTCCCCTACATTAACAACAGAAGAGAAACTGGATTTATTCAAAATTGTTGTTGAAGTTGTTGATGGAAGAGTTCCTGTCATAGCTGGAACTGGCTCAAATAACACGAAAGCTTCCATCAACTTAACAAGGCAAGCTGAGGCAGCAGGAGTCGACGGAATAATGCTCGTTACCCCATACTATAACAAGCCGTCTCAAGAAGGATTATTTCAGCACTTTAAGGCTATTGCCCAATCAACATCTTTACCGGTAATGCTCTATAATATTCCAGGACGAAGTGTTGTAAACATGTCAGTAGAGACGATTGTTAACATCTCAAGAATCAACAATATTGTGGCAGTAAAAGAGGCAAGTGGTGACTTAGATGCCATGGCACAAATCATAAGCAAAACAACTGGTGATTTTACATTGTACAGCGGCGATGATGGGTTAACATTACCGGTTTTAGCCATCGGTGGAACAGGAATTGTTTCGGTTTCTTCACACATAATTGGTAATGAAATGCAAGAAATGATAAATAGCTTTAAAAATGGTGATGTCCATGGTGCTGCCGCTACACATCGTAACCTTCTTCCAATCATGAAAGCATTATTTGCTGCACCAAGCCCCGCACCAGTAAAATCAGCATTAAATATGCGGGGGTTAAATGTTGGAGGTGTCCGGTTACCATTGGTCCCTTTAAACGATGAAGAAAAAAGAGCACTACAAATGGCTCTACAACCTAGAAACGAAGAAGCTGTTTTGTTAAATAAATAAATAAATAAATAAAGATAATGATTCATTCAGCATACTTTAATACCGTTTTTCTAATTAAAGACCATAATAAACGGGATAAAATTTTAAAAAGCAGTGCAACTCATAAAGAGTGCACTGCTTTTTAATCGATCCACGGCTCAGTGCTTAAACTGGTTGAGCACTCCATTTTCAAGAAAAAATATATGGCATACAGTTGGAATTATAAATTTCAAATTTCTAACGCAATGATTTTATCGGGATCGATCATAAGCTTGTATTTCTAGTGATGTTGAGATGTAATTATTGAAAGACATAGTGTACCTGCCCAATTCTCTTGAAGTGATAAGAATAATCTTAAATGACTCGTTCCTTGGGATCCAATCTATAAAGGACTTCATTTTTTTATTTCTTCTTCTACCTTTTCTCTCTCTCTCTTGTTCTATAAAACACGTTCGTAAAAGTGTACTTTTACGAACGGGACTTTTCTTCCCATATAGGTAAAACAGTTGAATATTTAATTTCTCTAAGAGCTAGGCTAGTTTGAATTTTTGTTATGCCTAGTTTATTTAACTTTCTAATAAATATTTCTAATTCCTTCCGATCTTTATTAGCCACTTTTAGAAGATAATCATACTCACCTGTTAAACAATGACACTCTAATACTTCTGACATAGAAGCTAATGCCTTTTCCAAAACTTCCAGTTCTTCAGCTTGATGTATATTTGTACTAATAAAAATGAAACATAATAAATCAAAACCTAGCTTCTCCTGGTTTAAAATTGCTACTTGTCCATTAATAAACCCTTCATTTTCCAAACGTTTTATCCTTGAATGTATAGCTGGGGGAGATAACTTGACACGCTTTGCAAGCTCAGTATTACTTAACTGTGCATCCTTTTGCAGTAAATCTAAAATTTGAATATCAACATTATCTAGAACCTTGCTTACGATAGATTCCACTTATAGTCACTCCTTTTACAAATGTTCCAAAAATAGTATCACTTCAATAGCAAAACAAAATTTTATTCTGTTTATCGGCAATATTTATTAATATTATTCTAAGTTTCTTCTATTATACAAAATAATATATTAATAACGATCTAAAATGTTAAAATTATTAATAAATAAATGCCATTGTGCACAATGGCTTCGATCCTTTTACTTAAACAGTGAAAGATGTAAAGGAGCAGAATGAAATGCAATATTATTATTTTTCGTTATTACTTTTAACAAGTTTGTTATGGGGTGGAAACTTTGTCGTTGGAAAGTCGCTTGTCGAACATGCTTCTCCGATGACATTGACGAGTTTAAGGTGGATCATTGCTGTTAGTTGTCTTTTGCCAATTGTATGGTGGAAAGAAAAAAAGATATTTCCTCCTCGAAGTGCAATCCTTCCTTTATTTTTGATGGGAATTACAGGTGTGGTTCTATTTAACCTATTGCAATTTGTAGCATTAGAGAAAACATCAGCGACTAATGTTGGATTAATATCAACATTAAACATGATTTCAATTGCTATTTTTTCATTTTTCTTTTTAAAAGAAAGAATTAATATTCTACAAATGTTTTCTGTGTTTTTTTCGCTTATTGGCGTAATACTTGTACTTTCAAAAGGAAATATTGATCTTTTCCTTTCATTACGATTTAATACAGGTGATTTATATATGATGGCTGCTGTATGCGTTTGGGGAATATATTCCGTTTGTAGCAAATGGGCAATGGTAACGACAACACCCATGATGTCTACATTATATTCTGGTATATTTGGACTTATAGTTCTTCTACCGTTTAATTTTTCCAATTTTACAGTTTCTAATATAAATACTTCCTTCATACAATCTATTTTATATACAGGCGTTATCTCAACTGTAGCATGTATGGTACTTTGGAATATTGGTGTACAAAAATTAGGTACAACTACATCAGGTATTTTCTTGAATTTTAATCCTATTTTTACTGCAATTTTAGCTTTTCTATTATTAGGTGAAAAAATGACGTGGATACAAGGAATTGGTAGTGGTATTGTGATTATAGGCTGTTATTTGTTCTCACATTTTAAAGCGAAGGTGATTTTCAAAAAGAATTCTAGACAATCGCAGATTCAAGCATGATATTTTTTCAAAGTCTAAAAACATAAAATCTCTCGTGATTACTTTTCTATATATACAAGAAAGCCTGATCCAAGGTGGATACAGGCTCATTTGTTCAAAAACTTTACGGATAAGGAATAATAAAAAAGTGCTAATTTTAACATCTTACATACTTGCGTTTAAAACCAATCCTTCCTGTTTCGACTTCTTTTTGAATACTTTCGTAAGCTTTTAGAGAGCTGCTTTTTTTCTTGTCAGCCTTTGCGGTCTCGACTGCCTTTTCATGGTGCGGCAAATATGAAATCCCCACGGTGTATAGAAAATTATTCATAGCTGATTTCGTTCTGGCGAATCGTGAATTGTATTTTTCACAAGGTCAAGCATATTGGAAATCTTTCTTTCTGAAAATTCAACGTCTAGTTGATTCCCTGAAAGCACCGTCTAGCTGAAGAGCTTTATTGCACGAGGACTTACGATGCTATGTCCTATGCAGGCATTATTGTTGCCCTAAAAGCCATGACTGAGTCGGATTATGATCGTTGGTTTCATATTTTAATATGCTGTCAGATTTAGTAGTTGCTTATATATGGAATTATTATTTTGCACTTCCGTCTTTTTGGAATTTCCCCTATTAAATTTTGCCCTTAAGATTGGCATCACATTATAGACAAACGGCATTCGGAACGAATTCATTCCGAATGCCTTTTACGAATTTCATTCGCATATCATGCTTTCTTGCATCAGCGAAAATACGATTACGAGCTTAATTGATGATTTTATAGGTAACTACTTAGTTTGAACCAATACAATTTCGTCAATAGTCGGAATCTCTCTTTTTAATAAAGATAAGAGAGTGTCTTCGATTGTATTGTCGATTTCACAAATTGTTATTGCAGCACCATTGATTTTGGAACGTTCATTGGCCATACGGGCTATATTGAACCCTTTTTGATATAGAATTTCCGATAATTCAGCAATAACCCCTTTTTGGTCAGAATGACGAATAACAAGTGTTGGCCTTTCACCTGAAAATTTAAATGGATACTCATCGAATTCCTGAACCTCCACTTTACCACCGCCTAAAGAGCTGGCCAAAACCTTTACAGTACGTGTGAACCCTGTCAATTCTACGAGAACCGTATTTGGATGGTAGCTTCCAAGCACCCGTTTCGTGAATTCATATTGTAAACCATTTTCCTCAGCAATTTCCTTTGAATTTGGAATGCCGTCATCCATGGTAGAGAACCCGAGCACACCGGCTAAAAGAGCTAGGTCTGTTCCATGGCCTTGATAGGTTTCTGCGAAAGAGCCCATCAGCGAGAACTTTGCATATACTGGATTTTCATTTAGTAGCTGGCGGGCAATATTCCCGATCCGGACAGCCCCTGCTGTATGGGAACTCGAAGGGCCAACCATTACGGGACCGATGATTTCATACGCACTTTGGTATTTTGCCGGCCCACAGCCACTAGTTTTTTCATTTAAAATCTGCTTCTTTAATTTTTGCCCGGTCGGAGTTCCGGCAAGACCGCCTATCCCGGTTTCTCTCAACGATTCGGGCATTTGCTGTCCGACTTCATGCATCACATGGATGACTTCATCCGGCGGGATGACCGAGGCTATCCCGGCTAAAGCCATATCCGCAGCAGCTTGGGCGGTAATTGCATGTAAACCGTTGCGGATGATGCACGGGATTTCCACCAGCCCAGCAACCGGGTCACAAACCAAACCCAGTGAATTTTTTAAAGCAATTCCGACGGCATTTCCAACCTGCATTGGTGTTCCACCGGCAAGCTCTACCAGGGTGCCGGCTGCCATTGCGGTTGCTGATCCTATTTCAGCTTGGCACCCGCCGGCTGCCCCTGATATCGAAGCTTTATTGGCAACAACTAAGCCGAGAGCAGAGGCAGTGAATATTGTCTGTACAAGCTGCTCTCGGGTAAATTTCCCGCTGTCAAGTGCGTGAACAAGGACAGCTGGCAAGATTCCCGCTGAACCAGCTGTTGGCGTTGCCACAATCCGCCCCATTGCAGCATTTACTTCTGATACCGCGAGCGCATTTGCTGCAGCATTCAATGTTTTAGGATTGACAAATGAATTACCGTTTTGGGCATACTGATAAAGACGGTTTCCATCCCCACCAGTCAAACCAGTACGCGACATGACTGGACTCATTGTACCTCTGCGGACAGCCTCCTCCATTACAGTAAATTGTTCTGACATTTTTTCGATAATCGTTTCCCTCGAACAGCCTTTCTGTTGTACCTCTGTTTTGATCATCAATTCCGAAATAGTTGAGTTTTCCTGCTCTGCTTGTTCAATTAACTCTTTTAAATTAGTAAATGTCATGTGATCACTCCTATAAAGAAGAAGGTTCCCACGCCGCAGGCATAAGAACCGTCCCCTTTTTCCCTTTTTTTACTTCTGTCCAAAATATTCCGCAACCACTGCTGCCATTGCTTTTGCCGCGATGATAAGGCTGTCCTCATTAATGACAAATTTAGGATGATGGTGAGGATAAACTGGTCCATTCTCCGGCTTTGCTCCAACATAAAACATACTGCCAGGAATTCTTTGCAAATAGTAAGCAAAATCCTCTGAACCGGACATTGGCGGTGTTTCCATTAATGCTTTGATTTCAGGAATTCCAGCCTTTTTAATCCCATTTACAACCAGTTCAGTCATGGCATTATCATTCACCAAAACAGGGTAATCATGCGAATATATTAAGTCATAGGTAATGTCAAATTCTTGAGCAAGCCCCGCTAGGATTCGCTTGAATTCCGTTTCCACTTTAGCACGAACTTCACTGGACATGGTTCTAACGTCTCCTTCAAGTTCCACGCTGTCCTTTATGACATTAAATGACCCCTTTCCATCAAACGAGCCAATCGTTACCGTCGCCATATCAAAAGGATTGATTCGGCGACTGACAATCGTCTGGGCTGCTACAACAAAATGGCTTGCTGCGACAATACTGTCATTGCTTGTATGCGGCATCGAACCATGTCCGCCTTTTCCTTGGATTTTCACTTTGAAATATGAGCGTCCGGCCTGCATTTCTCCAGAACGATAGTAGACTTCCCCGGTCACCGACGGGGACATTAGGTGAATACCGAAAATACTTTCCACACCTTCCAAACATCCATCTTCAATCATGGCAATCGCTCCACCAGGAGGCGTTTCTTCCGCAGGCTGATGCAAGATAACGACGTTTCCTCTTAATTGGTCTTTCATTTCGATTAATGCTTCGGCTAATATCATTAAATAGGCAGTGTGTCCATCATGACCACATGCATGCATAACACCTGGATTAACCGATTTAAAAGGTACATCTGCCTCTTCCATAATGGGCAGTCCATCAAAATCAGCACGCAGGGCAACCGTTTTACCTGCCAGTCCGCCTTCGATTTTAACTACCACTCCATATCCGCCAACATTTGTCCGTATTATTACATTTTTATCTTTATAAAAATCAGCAATATATTGGGCCGTTTTTTCTTCTTTAAAAGATAATTCAGGATGTTGATGGAGATATCTGCGTATTTCAATCATTCTTTCTTTTTTCTCTTCAAGTTTTTGCATTAGTTGATCTAACATCATTTTCCCTCCTATTATTTTTCTGTTTTAACGGTAAGTAAAACTAGACCGCATATTACTACGGCTATTGCCAAGGTGATAAAAACGATAGAAAACGATCCACCAGCCATGGAAATTAAAGCACCGAATGCCATTGGTGCAATAAAGCCCCCAAGCGTTCCACCCGTATTGACGATCCCAATAGATGACCCAATTACTTTCTCAGGCAAAATTTTGTGCGGCCAAGAGAAAATTCCCACAAAAATCGTGGTTAGTAAAAATGTGAGCACATATAAGAAAGCAATGGAAAGGGCCAAGGAATTTGAGAATACTAAACCAAGAAACAACAAGGATGAAAGGACTGAACATACCATTAACAGTAACTTTTCCTTGCCAGCGAAATATTTTGTCAACAATACACCTGCAAATATGGAGGCTAATGTTCCTCCAATAGCGTTCACTGCCAGAATTATCCCTACCGTACTAATGGATAGTGAAAATTTTGTCTTTAGGAAAGTTGGCAGCCATGACATATTTCCGTAAAAAGCCACATTCGCCAGAAGCATGGCAACGAATAAAATAATTACATTTCGATTAGAAATCACTGACTTAAAACTAACTTGTTTCTTTTCAATCTTCGTTTTGGCAGTTGGTTGGCTATTAGGTACCAATATAGCAACCATAAGTAACGCAATGGCAAAAAATGTCCCCAGTGCATAGTAGGCATAGTGCCAATTTAAGTCAATCAGCCGTGCCCCGATTACAAACGCAAAAATTCCGCCAATTCCACTCGTTGACAAAATGAGCGATTGAATAAAAGTTCGTCTTGATTTCGGGAAATTTTCGGCGATTCCTTTTGAACAGCTTGGAGGATAGCCTGCATGGCCAATACCAGCCAAGAAACGAATCAAAATAAACATCAATAAGCTTCCAGCAAGGCCAAATGCAAATGAAAATATCGTAATGAGCGAAAGCGAAAGCATCAGTACCTTTTTATATCCAATCCTATCTGCGAGCCATCCCCCAGGTATCTGCATTAACGAATAACCCAAGAAAAATAAACTCATTATCAAACCGGTTTGACTTGTTGTTAGATGGAATTGTTCTGCAATTGGGATAATTGCAGTCGAAATCATGTTTTTGTCCATGTAAATCATGGAATAACCAGCCATTAAAGCTGTAGTCAACAAAACTCCACCGGTATTCTTTTCCTTTGATACCGAAAGTTTTGCATCGCTTTGCTTCTTAATCGTTCCTTGAGAAACAGACATAAAAGGCTACCTCCGAATTAATATTTATGTAATCGCTTTCTTATCTTCATTATAATTTTTTTAACTTTTTAAAACATTCCAATCATTGCCGAAAACACACTCCATCATTTGCCCTTTTTCATAACTTGGCTTATCCAAACAACAAAAAAAGACCATTAAGTTTTAACCTAATGGCCTAATTTCAAAGAGATGAATGGCATTTAACGTCAAAGTGGATTGTAATAAGAGCTCCGAGGCAATGTTTTCCTCATAGATTTGCAAATCTGGATAGGCTCGCTGCTTGAGATACGTAATGATCTCTTGATCATAGATATACTGCTGATTGAGATTGAGCCAATTAAAGTAAAATGCACCGTTATTTCTATCGAGAATGTATTTGCGAATTTGATAAGTGCCAGAAGGCAGCCCTGAAATCATGATTTTCTTTTCCTTTGTTAAGGAGCTCAAAAAGAAGCTTTCGACAGAATAAGTGGGATTTACATAGGAATTGTTATATATAGCTAATTGGTACCCTTGTTTCCCCTTCGTCAGTATAAAGTCCTCACCTTCGGCTAAAATTTCTTGCCCAATTTTTGCGATTAAATGCATGTTAAAAAACGCCGGACGTTTTATTTGATAATAATAAAGGAGGGCAATTCCATTCATTGCAATATTATCATTATTCATATTACTATTTTCTAATGAATGGGTATCAATCCAAAATCCCAAACCGGAAATCTCTTTTATAACATCAAGCATGTCTTTAAAAATGAGAGCTGATCGAAAAAAAGTTCCACTTAAATTTACTGTATTACCGTAAAGTGTATTCCAGTTTGTCAAGTAAATTGGTGTGCCAGCCAAGCCAGCTGAAGAAAGGTTTGCTTTTAATTCAATACACGACTTTTTTATATAATCTTTTACTCCCTTGAAGGAACTGTTATCCATATCGGTAAAGTCCAATTGTTCATTTGGATTGCAGCTGAAGCACACCAGGTCAATTTGATCCATTTGCTTTAAAAATTCAGTAACAGGGACTGATAATCCTTTTTCTAAGGAAAATGGTACATGGATTCCAACTTTTGCGGTGGAAGCCCTCTTTTTAACAGTTTGAAGGTATTCTTGATAAAAAGTCCGGGCTTTTTGATCCCACTCGGTGAACACCAATTCAAATTGCCACTTCCCGACAAAGTCATCTCCAAAATAACTGACGGCGTGCTGTAAAAAATCATCTAACATCCTTATATAATCGGGGCTGCTTACGACTTCCTTTTCAATCTCAACGCTAATGAATGGAATTAAACCCAGCCTTTGAAATTCGTTAAATAACGCATCAATCTTATAATAAGGCCCTCCTATTTGCAAAAACGGGTCCATTGTCGTAAAAGCGGGAGATAATAGGTTCGTGAAATAGGCATATTCAAAATGAAGCTGCTCCTGAACAAGCTTTAATTCTGCTTGGACTTCTTCATTTAATGCATATTCCAGCTGTCCAATCACCAGTAATCGCTGGGCTTTATCCCGGACAAGAATAGGCTCTTGCGGAAGATTAATATGTACCGCAGAAACCCCCGATTCTTTCACCGTAACATTTTGGTCTTTTTGCGAAATATACTTGCTCAATTCAATTAAAAAGTGCGGCGAATTCACCAGAGTATATTGTTCGCTTATATTATTTACTTCCTGGAAAGGTTCTTTTTTATGAAGACCACGATATTCTGCAGGTGTTTGATTGTACATTTCCTTAAAAGCCTTGTTAAAAGCTTTCACATTTGGAAAACCATTATTTAACGAGACTTTCATAATGGTATGATCGGTATATAACAGCTCATGAACAGCTGATTTCAAGCGGATTTGTTTTATATATTGTGAAAAGCTGACACCGACAGCCTGCTTGAAATAACGGGACAAATAGTATAAAGATAAATATTGCCGTTTGGCAATCTCTTCTAAAGACACTTGTTTACGATAATTTTTTTCAATAAAAGTAAGGATTTCCCTAATTCTTTCATCCTTCATTTCGATAAATCGATTCTGCCCGAGATGTGTGGTTTTGAAATTTCGGATAAGGAGTGTAACTAACTTGTAAATCAGGCTGTTGATTTCAAGTTCACTTCCATCCTGCTCTTGGTAATATGCGATCAAAATTTCAGCCAAGAGTTGACGGATCTGATCAAACAGAAGATATAGCCCATTATCCTCTTTGGATGAATGGCAGTCGAAATAACACACATGAATATCCTGATAAAGCTGCTCGATGGAATTTAGGGGAATTTGCAGCAATAATACTACATTATCTTCGTGCCCCTTAACGGTATGAACATCATTAGCATTAATTAGCAGGAGATCATTTTCCGCCAAATGCCAGGAATCTTGATTGACGATAACTTCAACTTCTCCCCGAATTACGAAAAGAAATTCTATTCCTAAATGGATATGCTGTGAGTGATGGCGAATATTTTGCAAACTGATTTGATAAGAATCTCCTAATGTAGGTTCAGACATGAACATTCACCTTTTTTAATGGGATTTTACCACTCCCCATCAAGCTTTAGCAAATCATTATCATACGTTATTTTATGTAATGTGATGGTAAGTAAGGTTTTTAATTCTATTAGTAAGAAAAAGCGCAGCTCCCCGCTTATTGAAGTAAAGCAGTTATCAAATAAGTGAGGAGCTATAATACAGTCACAAATGAAGCACCCGTTTGGTTAATATATTAATTTTTCAAAACCAGTGCTTTGGATATTGTCTTGTTTGAAATAAGTTATTATAGATCATCGATATAAATACTAATAATAAGGTACCTATTACAATTGAAATCAGGAATCCCCAACCAGCTTGAGAATTAATAGAAACAAGGGCACTTGCCGCTGCGGGGGGATGAACAGTCTTTGTGCAAGTCATTATAATCAATACAATAGCCAATGTTAGACCGATAATGAGCAGGCTTTTACCAAAGAAGCTCCAAATGATAAGAGCTGATGTAGTAGAGATAATATGTCCTCCAATAACATTACGTGGTTGAGACAAGAGACTTTTATGCGCACCAAAAACAATAACACAGCTCGCCCCAAGAGGAGCTAATGCCATAGGGTATCCTAAATGGAAAGCTATAAAACTAATAATGATAATAGCAATGAGTCCACCTATAGCTGAAACAAAGGAATCCATATAATCTATTCTGTCTTTTTCCCTAGCTTCGCCCTTCATTTTCTTTAAGTATGCTGTTAAACCTATGTTTTGTTGATTGCTCCAACTTTTTTCAAGACTTTTTTCTAATTCCATAATTTATGTTTTCCTCGCGTTTTCTAAGTAAGTCGACAAGTCGACAGGGTTTTTATATATTGTTATCTTACAGGAAAACAATGAACTTTAAAATATATATCTTAATTTTCATTTTTTGTTTTCCATAAAACAGATAACAACTTCCCTTATATCTGTAAGCATTGCGCGAGTGTTCCTAGTACTTTGTTAATTCATTAAGGCTTTACCGATAATAAAGAGTATAGATTAGTATCAAAAGAAACATCATTTTGGTACATATAATCTCTCAATATCCCTTCTTTTTTGAAGCCTAAATTTGTCAGCAACTTATTGGATGCTTTATTTTCAATAAAAACAATTGCTCCAATACGCGTTAAGTCAAGCTCTTTAAAACCATAGGAAATCACTTTACTGACAGCTTCTGTTGCATAACCTTTGCCCCAATAATTTGGGAAAAGTGCATAGCTCAGTTCTGCTCTCTTATGTTCATGGAACCATTCTTGAAATCCAATCGTTCCAATAATGCCATCCGTTCCTTTCAATTCAATTCCCCATTTAATACCACGTTTTTCAACAAAATTCTTTGAAAAATTCGTAAGGATTTGCTTCACCTGATCTATATTTGTTAATGGAGGTTGCCCATAATATCGTAATACATCTGGATTGGAAAAACATTTTAATAAATCCAGTGCATCCCCTTCAGCCAATTCTCTCAAGACCAATCGTTTTGTCTCTAATATTGGAAACATTTTTCCACTCCCTTTGCTAAAACTAGATCTATATCGTTCCAGAGGCACACCTCGTTAACACCGTACGTACTACCCTGACATTTATCAGACTTCCATTTTTAAAAAAGGTCAGCCAGGTATACACCGGCTAACCTTATGATTAACGCATCCCTTAGCTTTATAAAAACTTACCTGTTTCATTTATTAGGATTTGCCACCATGTTCCAGTTTCATGGCGATATTTCCCTTCTTGTGTCCTTTCTCTACATATTTATGGGCTTGAACTATTTCTTCAAACTCATAATATCTGTCAATGACCACTACTAACTTCCCCGCTTCAACAAGTTTTTTGAGGAAGTTTAGAGCTTCGGGAGTTTCAGGTGAATTTTGACTCAATATCAGCTTCTTGCCTGTTGTCAATTTAGTCCATAGCATTCGTACACCGGGTAACGGCTTGGCAACATTTAGATAAGTTCCGTCCTTCTTCAGCGATTTTATACAAGCATAGGTCTCACCGCGTTTACAATAGCTTACTCGCCTTCATTTATCTTCATGCCTCTAATAAGAACTTCAGCCACTTCAGGACGTGTAAACTCAAGTGGCGGGACAAGGCCGTTCCGGAGCATTTCCCTGACTTTGGTGCCACTTAATATAAACCTATCTTCATCTTTGTGGGGACATGTTTTCAGGGAAGCCATATTCAAACATTTTTTGCAGTAAAAGCTATGTTCAAAGAATAGAGGTTTAATGCCAATTTTCAGCGGATCAAACTGGCTAAAAATTTCTTGGGCATCATATGTCCCATAATAGTTGCCTACACCCGCATGATCTCGGCCGACAATGAAATGCGTGCATCCATAATTCTTTCGGACAATTGCATGAAATACTGCTTCCCTGGGCCCAGCATAGCGCATTGCTGCTGGGTATATGGCAAGTAAAACCCTATCCATTGGATAGTAGCCTTTTAGTAAGGCTTGATAGCTTTCCATCCGAACATCCGCAGGTATATCATCTTTTTTCGTTTCACCGACAAGAGGATGCAATAATAGTCCATCAACGGTTTCCAATGCAGTTTTTTGCAAGTATTCATGTGCACGGTGTACTGGGTTTCTCGTTTGAAAACCGACAACAGTATTCCAACCTAAATCCGTGAACATCTTTCTCGTTTCGGAAGGGCTCATATGAAATTCCCCGAATGGCTCATGCGATGACCTATTTATTAAATAAATTGGTCCCGCAACATAGATATCCCCTTGTCCAAACAGCTTTTTAACCCCAGGGTGATTGGGATCGTCTGTTTTGTATACGAGTTTTGCTTCCTCCAGTTTATCGTATTCAAACGTTTCTTCCACCTGTATGATACCAGCAAGTTCTCCGTCATCACTGTATAAAGCGACCTCATCGCCGATGTTCAGCCGGTTTGCCTCTTCCTTCGTGACAGGAAGAGTGATCGGTATCGTCCATGGCAAGCCATTTGCCAGATGCATATCTTTAATGACACTTCGGTAATCTTCTTTTCCCATGAATCCTATAAGCGGGCTGAACGCTCCGTTTGAAATCATTTCCAGATCGGAAACATTCCATTTCGAGATGGTCAGGGACGATAAGGATTTACACTTTTCCAAGTATTCCACACGGTCATTTCTTGATATTTCACGTTGAATCAGTTTCCCGCCATGTGGATCGATACTGGTTCTTTGAACCTTCATTTATAACCCCTCAATCATTTGATTTGGTTTGTTTCATATTCTCTTTTACTAATTCGGCCAAGTCGATGTTAAAGACTATTGTCCTTTAAATAATTCATGACCTGCTGCACACATTCTTCAATGGTGTATTGACTGGTTTCAATTAGTACCTCCGGATTTTCCGGTTCTTCATATGGAGCCGAAACGCCTGTGAATGAGGTGATTTCCCCACTTCTAGCTTTCTTGTACAATCCTTTGGGATCCCGTTTTTCGCAGGCTTCGATGGGACACTTTACATAAATCTCAATAAACTCATCCTGTTGTACTTTTTTTCTTACTTCCTCCCTGTCACTCGCATAAGGCGAAATGAAAGTGGCCAACACTACTATTCCGCTATCCACAAATAGTTTGGAGACTTCTCCGATTCGCCTTATATTCTCTTTACGGTCACCAGAGCTGAAACCAAGGTCTTCATTTAATCCATTCCGTAGATTGTCTCCATCTAAAATATATGTCGAAATTCCCATCGCATGCAGTCTTCCCTCGACCATGTTGGCAATGGTGGACTTACCTGACCCTGATAAACCAGTAAACCAAAGAATATAGCTTTTATGTCCGTGCTGAGCTTGCCTTAGCTCTTTCGTAATGGAAAAAGAATGTTGATGGATATTCTCTTGTTTACTCACACTATCTCCCCTTTAATTTTTATGGAGCCCCTTTTTGTTGTTCCGGATGACAAATACCAAAGAACCTGCCCATCCGATCAATATCAGCATATATATGAAGGGGACCCAATGATCCTGAAGAGACCATGTGGCAAGCAGCGTTCGAGCATTCGTCAAAATGATAAAACCCCCGACAAGGACTCCCAATAAATAAGATGGCAATTTCGTAACGATCCATGCAGCAATCGGAGCAGCAATAATCCCCCCTACCATCAGGGAGGTTACCCAAAACCAGTTCACTTCCTGCCAACCTAATGCAATGAGAAACCCTAAGGTTGCGGAAACAGCAATTGCAAACTCACTAGTGTCAACTGTACCGACCACTTTTCTGGCAGGAACACCGTCTTGGGATAATAGGACTGGAGTTGTGATAGGACCCCAACCGCCCCCACCCGTTGCATCTGCGAAGCCCGCTATCAATCCCAATGTGATCGATTTTTTTCTTGAAAGATTAATTGATTTCTTTTCACTTTTTGTCTTAGACGTTTTTAAAAAGCGGAAAAGGACATACACACCAAGAATCAGCAGAAATATCGAAATGTATGGCTTTATCAGATCACCAGGTAAGTTACTTAAAAAGCACGCTCCTGCAAATGCCCCGATAGATCCAGGTATGATTAATTTGTAAAGTGCCTGGCGGTCGACATTCCCGAACTTCATATGTGAAATGCCTGATGCGGCGGTCGTCACGACTTCTGATAGATGAACGGATGCAGAGGCCACTGCCGGTGCGATTCCGAATGTCAGCAACATCGATGTGGATGTAACCCCATATGCCATGCCTAATGAACCATCGATCAGCTGAGCCAGAAATCCGATAAACGCAAATATAATGAGTTTTCTCATTTTCTCCTCCTACAAAGCATTCCTTTTTTATATCGTACCTGTTGTCCCTTGTACTGTATCAACCAATGCACTTACGCTCGTCCACTGTCGATTAACGCAATGAAGCCCTTCCTGACAAAAGCTTTAATTCGTGACAGTCCCCTATTATTAAGGAAAATGAATGATTTCTATAAGATATGCAAAGAGCTTTATGTATGTTATAGACTCATATAAGAATTAGGTAATTTCATTTGGCCACCCTCGAGGACCCGTGATGAAAGTCAAGCCCTTTCAACAACTAAAGGAGGTCCCTGTTTATAAAAACAGGGACCTCCTTTACATCTTGCTCACCTATTGTTGTTTCCTAAGTTCATTTACCAATAATTTTTTCATTTTGGCATGATGTCGATTAACCACCAGTCTATTTTCCCTTTTGATGCAGCCTTCATGCTTTTTAGAGCCCATTTCTGTATGAATCCTATATAGTAATAACGGTTGAGGCACAAAGAGAAACTTGAAATTTTGCAAGATCCGCAACCATAAATCATAATCGTGTGTGTATAGAAGCGACTCATCAAATATTCCGATGAGCTCAAATACCTTCTTGTGAATCATGACCGAGCAGCCATTAATAATATTTCCTCTGATCATTGCTTTAATAAGTTCAAGCTGATTAGGTGGGTATATCCCTATAATCGGAGTAATGATATCGCCATTATCATCAATGCAGTAATAACTAGTATAACTAAATCGTGCATCTTCCCTTACCATTGCTTCCAACTGGATCTCTGTCTTCTCAGGGTAAAAGATATCATCTGAACTAAGCCAGCATACATAATCGCCTGTTGCATTTTTGATGCCGGTATTCAATGCACTGGCCGTTCCCCCATTTTCCTTTTTGATATATGTTATTTTATCTAGAAACGGATCGATTCTTTCTGAATATAATGTAGAGCCATCATTGACTACGATAATCTCAATATTTTTGTAGGTTTGGTTGAACAAGCTCTCCAAAGCTTTATCGATATATGGACAATTATAGAATGGAACAACAATCGATACTTTAGACATTTATGAACCGCCTTTCAATTGATTACCATGTATTTCGTGAGCATCAGGGCTATCCGTTTTATAAAGAAAAACCATTTTTCATATTAATATTTATTTCACACTAATTAAGATATGAACCATTCCCAATCGAGTCATCCCAAATTAAAACGGCTATAAATCCAATTTGTGAATCATACGTATATTACATGGCTCTTTGTCACATCCGTTCAAAATGGATGATTTGTGATAACTTTTGTTTTGAAAGGTAAAGTCCAACCTAAATATGAGACCTGTTGCTCCATTATTTTAAGGAGGGGAATAATGAATATATTGTTTGTTTTTTATGTTCCAAGTGGTGGAGTGGAAACATTAAATCGGCAACGATTTGCCGCACTAAAAGAATACGGTATCGATGCTCATTATCTATATTATGATAACAGAAGGAATTTCTTGAATGACCACAGTGCCCCAACTTTTATTACGAACGATGATGCTGAAATTCAAAAAATATTGGAAGAGGGAGATTATTCCGCTATCGTGGTCGTTTCAGATTTCAAAACTTTACCGAGATTCAGGTCCATGGGGTATAAAGGAAAAATGATTATCGAAATCCAGGGTTACGGTCCAAAACATGTGGCAAGATCGGCTCTTTCAAATGCAATCCCAGATGTCAATGCCCATGCAGATGGATTCCTTAACCCAAAGACTCCTCATATCATGCAATTATTAGATGAACTTTACCCAACGTTCCCAAAGTTCAGTTTTAATAATTGCTTTGATACAAGTCAATTCTGCTACAAACCAACACCTTTAGATGGCTATAGAAAAGTGGCTTGGATAGGAAGGATCGAAGATAATAAAAATTGGAGTGAATTCCTGAAGATCGGTTATCAACTAATTAACAATCATAATCCGAAAATACAATTACTTATGTTCGAAGATCCCACCTTAAGTGACCCTAACGAAAGAGATAAATTCAATAAATTAATAAAACGGTTAAATTTAAGCTCAAAGCTTACTTTGCATTCAAATGTCCCAAATTCCCAAATGGCTGATTTTTTCTCTGAAATTGGGGATTCCGGAGGCTTTTTATGCTCCACTTCAAAAGTTGAAGGTGCCCCTTACGCACTCCTTGAAGCGATGAGTTGCAGATGCCCTGTGCTGACGACGGATTCAGATGGGGTCAGGAGCTCAATCATTCATAATCGAACGGGAAAGTTTTACTCTTTAGGAAATATCGATAATGCAGTCAGAGAGGCAAAGGAATTAATGAATAACCAGACACTAAGGGAAAGCATCCGGTCAAATGCCCTTGAGCACGTCAAAACTCATTTTAGTCCTGATTTGTATGCACAAAACTTCATCAATATGCTGGAGTCCTTAGGAATAGATTCCAAGTGAAAAGAAACCGCCGGAATTTTTTTCATTCCGGCGGTTTCTTAATTGACTATCATATTAGGAACTAGTTTGAGGCGCTTTGTTCCATTTTGAAATTTTCCAATTGCTTTTGCTCGTCTACTGTAAGTGATTGAAGTTTTTCGTAAAGAAGTTTTTTGGCAAAATCATATAATTCCAAATCCAATGCGTTATATTTTCTAATCAAGTTTATTAAGTCCGATGGCACTTCTTTTTTGGCCAAGCGATTTTTAGTAATATTTTTTCTTGTATAATGGATATCCCCCCAGGCATATTCCTTTTTCAGGCAAAAAAGTGTTTCATTGAACAACTCAGTGACTCCCACCACAGAAAATGACTTTAGGTTTTCCTTGGCTTTTTCAATGTCAGGGATCTCCTGGCTGCCGCATACCATCAATGTTTGTAAATTGGGTGCTTCAGGCCCTTTGACTACAAACTCCTCCAAGGTCATGTCTTTAACCATTTCATAGCCAGGATAATCCTTCAAAAAATAATAGGAAGAAATGACACGGTCTACCGGGTCACGTAACATCGTAAAATAATTGAATGGCCGTGAAAACTCCTGATGTATCCCATAGAAATAATGACCTGTAATCGCTTTGATATTCCTCTTTTCCGCTTCCGTTAATTCATCCATTTTCATCATCTTCATTTCAAAAGAGTCATGATCAAATATTTCGTTAAGCTTGTATTGTTTTTTAAATATTTCATTTAAAGTCGTTCCACCAGTTTTGGGGATATGCATAAATATATCGAGAAGACCTTCAGACATAATGATTCCTCCATTCTAGTTATAAAAATCGTGCACTATAAGTTCTTTAAATTTTTTTTGAGAATGGGCCGGTAATGGGTTTCAATCGTAAGAATATCTTTTAACATCTCAGGTTGGAATCTGCTTGTACCCGATTCTTCATGTATTCTGAACTTCGTTAAGACTTCATCCAAATAATACATTTTATAACCATTTACCAATAAACGAAGCCACATTTCATAATCATGGGTATAACGATGATATGGATTGAAGTAACCAATCGCCTCGAATACATCTTTCTTCAAAACGACAGTACAGCCATTCACGGCATTACGAAGTAAAAAAGCATGGTACACTCCGTTTTCAATATCTGAAAAGCGTTCGCCGGTCCAAGATAGAATGACTTCATCATTTTTGTTTATACTATCAAAATTCGTAAAACTCACCTTTGCATTATGTTCGAGCATAAACGAAATTTGCAGTGACACCTTTTCAGGAAGAAAATAATCATCCGAGCTTAACCATGCGATATATTCTCCCGTAGCAGCATGTATCCCATGATTCAATGCAGTAGCAGTTCCCCCGTTCTCTTTTCTTAAATAACGGATTTGTTCCAAGAACGGCTCGATTTTTTCAGTATAAATTGTCGATCCGTCGTCGACGACAATGACCTCTACATTCTTATATGTTTGATCAAGCGCACTTTGAATGGCGTGATCTATATAGGGACAATTATAAAATGGAATAATGATTGATACTTTCGGCTCCATTGCCTACCCTCCTGAAGAATTTATAGCGTATTTTTTCGACTGCCTACAATTGATTTATCACTTTTCCTTTAATTCACGATGAAAGGCAAGGATGTCCATTAAAGATGATTCAAGTGGGATATTAGGCTTCCATCCTAAATTCACTAGCTTAATAGGATCGATTGCCGCTTTATTTTCGATTAAATCATTTCGTTTTGAATTGACCTTGATATCACCTGTCGTTACCGACCTAAAGCCTTCTATGATTTCTTCTAAAGAACGATTATTACCTGAAGCAACATCATACGTTTCTCCAGACTGCCCCTTTCTCAAAAGAAAATCATATGCTCTCACTGCATCTCTTACATCCAGAAAATCACGTTGGTCATTCGGATTATCGACTTCAAGGACCATTTCCATTCCCTTCCTTTCCATATCTGCAATTTTTTTCGCAAATATGGAACATACCCCATTTGAAAATCCAGGTCCAATTAGATTGGCTGGTTTTGCAATGATGATGTCCATGTCATATAAAACCGCCCATGATTGTGCTATAAGTACTTGAAGTGTTTTACTTAAACTATAAGGATGTGGAATGGAAGAGATCGAACCAGGATCAATTTGAAGAGCTGAGCCAACTATCACCATTTTACAGGTTGGACTTTCTTTGCGAATTGCATCAATTAAATATGCAGTGGACATGGTATTTGCCTCCAGAGTCGATACAGGTTCCGACCATGACTCCCCAACGTGGTTTTGTCCGGCTAAATGAAGAAGGTACTGAGGTTTGGTCCTTTTGATGAGGTTCTTTACATCGGTTTCATTTGTCAGGTCACAGCATTCTGCATGTATCCTACCTTCGAAATTCACCTTTTTTCTTGAAACCGCCGTAATATCAAATCCTGATTTCAGGAAGTGTGCGCATGCATGCCTGCCTGTAAACCCACTAGCCCCTGTGATCATTAATTTTCCTTGTTGATTCATTGATTTTTCATCCAATCATTATTGATATTAATAACCGCTTTAATCGACTCAAGGTTATCCAAATATTCATTGATAAAAGGATTCCGGATATACTGGTATTTTCCTGACACACTGGGTCAGCATGAACAATCGCTCGTAACACATCAAAACGTTATTGTTCTATAAATCACCATTAGCAGCTATATACAAATCCATAGTAATCATAAACACAGTCTCTTATTACACTATGTTTAAACCCCTCTATTGCTATGGGCTGTTCTCACATCTACCGTCAAAAGGGCTTTCACTTAAGGATGAACAATATCTTAAAAGCTGGACTTTTTTTGAGCTGAAAATTGTGGGAATATTCGTTTCCATATATAAGGATATTTTGGAAGTGGATTTTTCAGGAGGGTTGTACATAATGGGTCAATATGCTGCGACAGGAAAATGCCAAACATATTTTTAGTTGAAAATATTCATATTATGAATAACTTGTCTATACAAAAACCTTCTCAAATTAATATGTTAGAGTATTCCAATAAAAGAGGTGTTATAATTTGGGAAAATTTTTAGATGCACAAACTTCACAGAATGCCAGTTATCGTGACTCCATCTCGATACCGGTCACCACTACACCTGCACTCTTCGGCTCATTGGGCCTAAACACTACTGGTGCAGGTCCGAATATCAGGGTCGAATTCACTTTCACCGCAACTCTTAGCTCTCTAGCTGCCATATTAACTCCCGTCAACATTGAAATTTATAGAGGGACAGGCGTAGGACGCGTACTGGTTTATTCAGCACAACTAACATTACCCGTTGCAGGTTTAGGTGTTGCCTCCGAAACGATCATCACCCTAGCAGGAGCGGACTTCAATCCACCATCCCCTAATAACTTTTTAGTATATCAATCGTTCATAAGTATACCTGGAGGAATTGTCATCGCACCGACTCGTACTGGCCCAGAAAGCTTTTTCGCAGCTGCATTTTCCAACTAAATACTTCTAAGGGCAATGAAGAATATTAGATTTACCGTGTTTATAATGGTGGCGAGTGCTTCTTGATTGGACAAGTACTCGTTTTTTTATGAAATGATATTCAAAAATATGGGAACCCCTTAAATAAGCTACATAAACCCATGTGATTCGTCTATAGCATCATTTTTTCCCCGAATAGTTATAAAGAGATAACTTAAAATGGAGTATCAAAAGCATGATAAGGGGAGATTACCGTGAAAATATTACTTGCCACTTTTTGGGTAACACCACATGTTGGCGGTGTATGGAACTATATGCAGCAATTAAAGGAAAAGCTTGAAACTCTTGGTCATGAGGTCGATTTCCTAAGCTATGGTGAAAACCATGAATATGTTCATATCATTAACGAAAATCGTAGAATAGATATGGATTCACTGCCTCCAGAAGTATTAATGGAACAACAAGATTCATCCCTCCATAGTGATCCAGTGATTGCTTATTATGCCTCAAAGTGTGATTTTTTTCAGTTTGCAGCTAATAATTTAGGGTTGGAAAAATATGATGTCATTCATACACAAGATATATTTTCGACCGTCTGCATTAACCGGATACGAACCGAAAAAACTGCTCTGGTCGCTACCCTTCATGGTTGTGTCGCTCACGAGCTAAGGAGCGCGTACTACAGCTCCAATACGCTAAAGAAAAGCTACGCAAAACAAGGATGTGATTATTTTAACCGACTCGAATATGAAGGTGCGACCTCGGCTGACTATACGATCGTAGCCAATGAATGGATGAGAAATATTTTAACGGATGAATTTCAAGTGCCGAAAGAGCAACTTAGCGTTTTTCACTATGGATATGATATCGAATCCTTCTTGAAGCGAACGAACGAAAAAACCGAGATCCAACGCCCAACTGATAAGAAAGTAATTATCTATACTGGTCGCCTGAATGAGTTTAAAGGTGTACATCATTTGATAAGCGCACTCAAGGAATTAAAAAAGACTAGAGGTGATTGGGTTTGCTGGATTGTTGGGGATGGTCCCAAAGAATTGGAGTTGAAAAACAAAAGCAAAGCGGAGGGATTGGAAAGTGATGTGATTTTTATGGGAAGGCGGGAAGATGTTCCTTTTTTGTTATCTCTTTCGGATATCTTCGTTCTTCCAACATTGATGGAAAATCAGCCGTTGTCTGTAATTGAAGCACAAATCACCGGAAAAGCTGTCATTGCCAGTGATGTAGGAGGAGTACCAGAAATCATCGAACATGGAATTACAGGTGTATTATCACCTGCGGGGGATGAACAGATGTTAACCATGCATATCAATTATTTATTGGAGAATGAGTCCTATATGAAAACCCTTGGTTTAAATGCCCAAAAATGGGGGCTGGAACATTGGTCACCCGATAAAGCCGTCCAAAAGGTGCTAGGTGTATATGAAAACGCACTTTGCAAAAAGAGAAATAAATGATGTCTACAAGAAAGGTGCTAACCACTTATTGCGTCAGCACTTTTTTTCCTTTTTCCTTTCTTTTTTGGCAATGCTAGGTACCTGTTTAAGACATTTTTGAACGTATTACATACAATACTAAAAACATATAAGAGGAGTATGATGCATGAAGGCTATCGTGACAGGAGGGGCTGGGTTCATCGGTTCCCATCTCGTTGAAGAACTTATCTTAAATGGTGCCGAGGTACATGTATTGGATAACATGATATCCGGACACAAAGAATATGTACATCCAAATGCCATCATCCATACTGAAGATATATGCAGTGAGGCAGCTGTCCAAATCATCGCGAGTGAAAAGCCGGATGTCGTTTTCCATTTGGCTGCACAAGCTGATGTGAGCCGTTCCATACTTGAACCCCAATATGATGCTGATGTGAACATTAATGGAACAATTAATATTCTTCGGGCTTGTCATGAATCTTCTGTAAGTAAACTGATCTTTTCCTCCACCTCAGGAGTTTATGGCAATTTACAGAAAGAACTGATTTCCGAAGACGACCCGACAGGCCCCATTTCTTATTATGGATTATCAAAACTGACTGCCGAATCATATATCCGCCTGTTTCATCAGTTATATGGGCTCCCCTATACGATTCTTCGTTATGGAAACGTTTATGGGCCGAGACAAACAGCAAAAGGCGAAGGCGGAGTCGTCGCAGTCTTTTTGGAAAAACTCAAAAAAGGGATGCCTTTAAGCATTCACGGTGATGGTGAACAAACTCGTGATTTTATATATGTGAAAGATATAGTGCATGCTAACATCGCTTCGGTGAATCGTGGTAATCAAGAAACGATCCAGGTCAGCACTGCACAGAAAACATCAGTAAATCAACTATTGGAAATGCTAGCTCAAATTCATGGTTCAAAAGTGAGTACACTCCATTCAGCCGCAAGAACAGGAGATATCAAACACAGCTGCCTTGATAACAAGAAAGCACGGCAATCGCTGAATTGGGATCCAAAGACTGATATTTTCAAAGGGTTATCCGAAACCTATTCCTTCTCGACTAAGAAGTAGTTACAATGATATCCCCCATTCTCCCCTTTAAGACCACTACCACATCGTGTATGGATCGGTACCTTTACACCTCATACCGCTGCTACATTCAAAATTAAAGACGCACTAAAAAATGGTTACGTTTTCAATCTATCATTTCTCCCGAAAACCTAAATTTTCGGGAGAATATCAGTGGTCATTTTTTGGATCGTTTATAAAAAGGATTCCATCGAGAACGATGTTTTTTTAAAATCCTTCGTATAGTATTCATAAGTTGAACAATTTCTAAAGCATTACTCTATTTATTAACTCTTAATAAAATGGCAGCGCTTTCATAAAGATTTCACCTTTACACTCAATAGCTCAACGACTTTCGCCACTTATATTCCCCTCGGGTTTATATAATATCAACTTTACATTTTTGTTTTAAAGAAAAAGACCCCTCGGATAGTTAACTTTTTCATCAAAGCGATGCGAGGTTTCCTACACGAAGAGATCTTTACATAACATGACCATTTTCAGCCTGAACGAAATCTAGTTTTTTGGTCACGGATGGATTAAACCATTCAACCAATCGACTTGTTTTCTTCCTTTTTCCTCATCCAATCTCTTAATTCCACCAGCATTTCTTCGTAAGTAGGCAGTTTGTATTGAAAATCATTTCTTGTATTTTTAATGGTTCGATCTAAATTAATAAATGAATCAGGAATGATTTCCACATCGGTTTTCTTGAAGATTTGCTGTATCAATGTCAATAAGGCCGCTTTTGAGATCTTTTCATCTGAGCCAAGATGATATAACCCAGTAATGTTCTTTTGGATCATCGTGTCCAGTGCCTTAGCCAGCTCGAGAGTCGTTACACCATTCCATAGCACTTTTTCGTATCCTTTTATTTCTCCCTTTTGCTTCATGAACCAAAGAAATAAACCAATTCCATTTTCTTTTAGCTCCGGGCCGATTATGGAGGTTCGTATAGTCAAATGTTTTTCACTAATGATTTCACCCAAATGTTTTGATTGGCCATAAATTGTGGAGCTGTCGGGTACATCATTCTCAGTATAATCACCTTTTGACCCTGAAAATACACAATCTGTACTGATATGAATCAATTTTCCATTATTGCGTTCAGTCAATTTAACAAGCTGATGGGGAAAAACACTATTAACCTGAAAAGCGAGTTTCGTATTATCACTAGCATGCTCATTTAAAATGCCGATACAATTAATCGTAATGTCAGGTTTAACTTTATCCATGATTTCCTCTAGACTCGTTACATCGGTTACATCCAGATATAGTCCCTTATTATCATTCGGATCCCTTGACGTATAGGACACCTGATACTTCGGGTCCTGTGTGAAATACTCCTTTATTACATGGCCTGCCATCCCTTGTCCACCAAGGACTAATACCTTCATGTTAAATAAAGCCCCCGTTCTTTAACATTTCCTCGATCTGGGCTTTATCCATAAGTCCTGTGCCAGAGTTATAGTCTTCTAAACTAACCGGCTGGTATTTAGAATAATGTTCTTTTATCCCATCTATGTGAATGGCCGGCAATATGACATAATACTCATCGTCATAGGCAATCGCCGTTGTGCTTTCATATTCTGAAAGCAGGATCTCATGGAGTTTTTCACCAGGACGGATGCCCAGGACATCTACACCTACATTTGTTTTCCCGGATGCTTCTATCAACACTTCAGCTAAGTCAATAATTTTACAGGAAGGCATTTTCATCACGAATATTTCTCCGCCGACACTTTCAAAAGTAGCCTTGAATACCAATTTTATCGCTTCTTGAATGGTTAGAAAGAACCTTGTCATATTCAAGTCCGTTATCCCGATTTTCCCCTTTTCCTTGATTTGCTTTTTGAATACATGAATGACGCTTCCATTCGTACCCATGACATTTCCTCCGCGGATACATACGAATCTAGTTTTCGTGTTTAATGTATTAGCGTGTATGATCAGTCTTTCCGCCATTGCTTTTGATAGACCATAAAAATTGGATGGATTCGAAGCCTTGTCGGTAGATATATTCACAACAGAATGCACATTACAGCTTATAGCTGCCTCTATTACATTCTGTGTTCCGATTACATTCGTCTTTAATGCTTCAATGGGCTGATCTTCACAAACAGGAACATGCTTTAATGCAGCCAAGTGGAAAATATAATCAACACCTTGGCAGGCTTCCAATAAAGCTTCCTTCTCTTTTATGTCTCCGATAATAAAATGCAATTTCGGATTATTATCAAACTCTTGTTTCATTGTGAATTGATTGGATTCATTTCTTGAGAAAATTCGTATTTCACGCGGTTCAAAATCCAGAAGTTGCCTTACCAATTCATATCCCCATGAGCCTGTACCGCCCGTTACCAAAATTGTTCGATTCTTAATCAATTTCATGGCCTCCCAGTATTATTTTAAGCACTTTATCTGAAACGTTTTTATGGTCGTAGCCTTCTGGAAAGGTCCAGTCTTTTTGCTGGTTAACCATAATCTTCACACAATTGACGATTTGTTCAGCATTAATTCCCGATAACATATTGCTGCCTGACTCAATTGTTTCAGGTCTTTCCGTAGTTTTTCGTATCGTAACCGCAGGAACATGGAACAAGCAACATTCCTCTTGGACGGTTCCGCTATCGGTCAGCACACAAAAAGCGCTTTTTTCAAGCTTAACGAAGTCGAAGAAACCAAATGGCTCATGGAATTCAATTAGTGGATGTACATCTAAATTGGGACTGAGTTCAATGCGGGATTTTGTCCGGGGATGTAAGCTGCATATGATTCTTTTTTGATAGGTTTCGGCAACCAAATTAATGCCTTTCATAATTTCCATCAAACGGTCTTCATAATCAACATTTTCGGCTCGATGGGCAGTTACGAGGAAATAATCCTCCTTTTTCAAATTCATTTTGTCCAAAATTCCACTTTGCTCGATCTCATTGTTGTAATGATTCAAAACTTCGTAAATAGGGTTTCCCGATAAATATATCCTTTTGCTGGGGATACCTTCTTTCAGAAGATTCTCTTTACTTTGAGGAGTGTAAGGTAAATTCAAGCTTGATACAGCATCAATGATCTTTCGATTTTTCTCCTCAGGCACTTCCAGGTCAAAGCAACGGTTTCCTGCTTCCATATGAATGACGGGTATTCCCAGTCTTTCTGCTAAGATGGAGCTGAGCCCGGAGTTCGTATCCCCCAACACTAATACTTTGTCTGGCTTTTCTTTTAATAGGATTGTCTCTAAATTCTTAAAGATCGCCGATAACTGTTCGCCGAGTGTTTTCTGTTGATTCAGCAAGACGTAATCGGGTTTCCTTACCTGTAACTGTTGGAAGAATATTTCGCTTAAGGATGTAGTGAAATTTTGTCCGGTGTGTACTAGTATATGTGAATCGGCATACTGATCCAATTTCTTTATAATGAGACTTAATCTGATGATTTCAGGTCGAGTCCCTAAGATGGTCATTACTTTCACGATTTGCACTCCTTACTCTTTTCTGGTATATGGCCTCTCCTTCTACCCTTTATTGTATGCACTGCCAATCCTATTGTTATAGGCTAACCTATTAGATTTCGGTCTATATAAAACAAATAACCGCGTTTATAGACAGCACTTCCAACTCCGGCCAAGACCCGTTTAAAGACTTTTTTTAAATAAAAAAAGACATGGAACGACTCCAAGTCTTTTTTGTTAGAACATCTGCCTTAGTACACTAAGCATTATCATCCTTATGAGGTAAATGTTTCATCCATTTTTCAAAAACCTTGTTTGTTACCCTATGGAATTATGGGAAATCATTCTGAATTGAATTCCACTCCAATCTATTAAAAATGCTATATGTCCTTATGGGGACATATAGCATTTTTATCATTTTTGGAATTGTAATTGATGCAGATTGGCAAAAATGCCCCCCTGCTCAAGTAAGTCATCGTGACCGCCCTCTTCAGCAATTCCTTCTTCCGTAACAACCACGATCTTGTCAGCATTTCGAATGGTTGCCAATCGGTGTGCGATAATTAACGTAGTTCTGTTTTCAGCTAGTTCTGTAAGAGCCTGCTGAATTATTCTTTCCGTCTCAGTATCGAGTGCAGAGGTTGCCTCATCGAGAATTAATATTGGCGGATTCTTCAAAAACATCCTCGCTATTGCAATTCGTTGTTTTTGTCCTCCAGATAATTTCAAGCCACGTTCACCTATTTGAGTTTCATAGCCTTCTGGAAGTCCTTCAATGAAAGTCTCCAAATGGGCTTTCCTTGCAGCATCTTGAATTTGTTCATCCGATGCTCCAAGCATTCCGTACGCAATGTTCTCTTTTACTGTTCCTGTGAAAAGAAACACGTCTTGCTGGACTATGCCAATTTGTGAGCGCAATGATTTTTTCGTCATCTCACGAATATCAATTCCATCAATGGATATTGAACCGGCCTTAACATCATAAAATCTTGGGATCAATGAACATATGGTCGTTTTCCCAGCTCCCGAAGGCCCGACAAAAGCAATGGTCTCACCAGCCTTAATTGTAAGATCAATACCTTTTAAAACTGGCTTTTTGTCTTCATAGTTAAAAGAAACGTCTTTAAAGGAAATATCGCCTAAAAGGGTGGTTACCTCTATTGCATCCTTTTTATCGACGACATCTGGCGCTACATCCAGAAGTTCCGTAAAACGCTTAAAGCCGGCCATCCCTTTTGGATAGAGTTCCATCAACGCACTGATTTTGTCGATCGGCTTAAACAATACGTTAACATATAAGACGAATGCAACCAGTTCACCATAAGAGAGCTGCCCATGAAATGTTAGCCAAGCACCAAGCACCAACACGGCAAGGGTCATAAACCTCGTCATCATGTATATGCCCGATAAGCTAAAGGACATAACCTTATATCCAAGAAGTTTCGCTTTACGGAATCGGCGATTATTAGTAGCAAATCTTTTCATTTCATATGTTTCATTAGTAAAGGATTGTACAACCCTCACTCCTGAGACGCTATCTTCTACACGGGCATTTACATCCGCAACTTCTGTATACATTTTCTTCCAGGCTTTATTCATCTTTAAATTACTTATGACAATTAATAAAACGAGGAACGGTAAAATACAAACCGATACGAGTGCAAGTTTCACATTGATTGTCAACATAATCCAAAATGCGCCTATAAAAGTCATGAAGGCAATGAATAAATCTTCGGGACCATGGTGAGCAAGTTCCCCAATATCGAAAAGGTCATTGGTTATGCGACTCATGATATGGCCGGTTTTCGTGTTATCAAAAAAACGAAAAGATTGTTTCTGCACATGCTCAAATAATTCTTCACGCATATCAGTCTCGATATTGATACCCAATTTGTGCCCCCAATACCCTACGATGAACTGTAAGAAGGTACTAATGATATAAAGGAGGAACAAACCGGCACTTACCGAAACAATTGCAGACCAGTCGTCGCCAGGCAGCAGTGTATCTATGAACCACTGAACAGCTAGCGGAAATGCAAGTTCTAGTACAGCAACGACCACTGCACTGAAGAAGTCAATAATGAATAACCGCTTATGCGGCAGGTAATATGAAGCAAAACGTCGAATCATCAAATTTTTCTCCTTTTTTACATATATTAAGGAGTATAATTCCATATTCAATATTCAGCAAGCATTTGAGAACCCCCTTGTTCATATTATGGTAAAATCATCTATATAAAACAGGCCAACCCGGCTCATGCAATCTAGTAAATTAAGGAGTGAATCCAGTGTAAAAATTATAACCATTCTAAATATCCATGAACTTTATTTTCGCAAAAGGATGGTATATATGAAAAACTCATCTTTTCGATACCTTTGGATCGGTCAGTCGTTTGCAAATCTAGGTGATATATTTTATGTAGTCGGGTTGATTTCATTATTATATACTTTGACGGGATCTGCCTTTTATTTGAGCTTGCTTCCGTTCACTACAACGATTTTTCGATTTATCAGCAGTTTACTCTCCCCCCTTGTCATCGACAGGTTTCCTTTAAAAAGGATCCTTGTACAATCTCAATGGTGGAAGTCCATCTTACTCGTTGGCCTAGGAATCTATATAACAAATTTCAATCATGGTTTTGCTGTTGCCGTCATTTGCTTCATAGCCTCCATTTCATTATTGGATGGAGTCGCTGCCCCGGTCAGCGCAGCTTTGGTTCCTCAATTAGTTCCGAAGGAAGAACGGATGAAAGCGAATGGTTTCTTGAACATGATCACCCAGACCATCTTTGTAGCAGGATGGCCACTAGGTTCCGTCTTATTGATAAGTACCAACAGCAGTTTCATCATTTGGCTTACGGTAATGCTTTTTGCTGTTTCAACGATCTATACAATGAAAATAGAAGTCTCAGAACGAACGACGGACTCTGTTGTTCCGTCAAACTGGGGTTCGATTAAATCCGGATGGGTTTCGATTCGACAAATCCCAACTATCCGTACACTCATTTCCATTGATTTTATAACTACTTTGGCTTCAAGCGTGTGGATGGCTGCCGTTATATATGTATATGTTGAACAGAACCTGGAACTAGGTGAGGAGTGGTGGGGATATATTAACACAAGCTACTTTGTCGGCATGATATTCAGTGGATTGATCGTCATCCGTTTTGCCAAATTACTAGAAAAATATATAGGATTCTTCATCACTTTGGGGATATTTCTCAGTTCAATGCTAACCCTGCTTTTTGGAACTACCAGTATTCCTCCTTTGGCTTTACTGCTGGCATGCCTGTACGGTCTCCCGGAACAAATCCGGGAAGTGATCTACACCAAGCTATTCCAAGACCATGCTTCGGAAAAGACTCTTGCAAAAATTCATGCAGTTTGGGGAGCAGTCATCAATCTTACTTTTGCCGGCTCTGTCTTACTATTAGGCTATATAACGGAAACATACAGTGTAAAAACAACGTTCCAATTTTCTTCCACCCTGATATTCCTTGCCTTTCTTTATGCAATTTTTAAAAAGAAAGACTTACAGGGAAAAAAACACGAGCATTCGATACCAAATCAGTCATAAATATTCCTGGATGATGCATTCCATTCGGTTAACCGTTAAAGTAAAGGAGCCTTGGTTTTCCCTGGCTCCTTTTTATTGGTTCATAGCCATTCGAACGATATTGGCTCCCTTTAATTCTTCTAGATGTGTTTGGCTTTGCCTGATAAAAGTTGCACAACCAAACAAGGGAAAAATATAACACTTCTATTCACCGCCTGCACCCATTCATCTATTTAATAATCAAAATATTCTTTTCTATAAACGCCCAATTCTGAGGGAATTCCAAACCAATCTGCCAATAAGTTGCACCTATCAGTTCATATGCATCAATCATTTCATATTTCGCGCTTATCGATCGAATATCTTCAAACCAAACCACATGATTCGAATTTTCTCTTTGATAAGCATAATTAGGTGATGCCGCAGACGTGTCAAAAGTTATTTCAGCGCCAGTTGCAATAGCAAGATTTTGGGCATTTTGAGCTGATAAAGCTTTCGTCTCGTGGCTTGGTACTACCCAATCGTATCCATACATAGGAAATGCCGACTGCAATTTATATTCAGGAATATTCGTCAAAGCATAACGAAGAACCTCGCCCATCCACCAAAGTGGGGAAATTGGCTCAGGCGGGCCAGTAGGATACCCATAGTCAATGGTCATCACGGCAACAAGATCGGCTACCTCTCCGATCCCCCGATAATCATGGCCGCCTACAATTCGATTATCAGGATTATCCGCTGTTTTTGCGTGTACGTTCACATGAAGGATCAGTTCGTTCAATCCCTCCTTTAATTCTTTTAAAAAAAGCACATAATCGGAACGCCGAGCAGGTGGTATGAATTCGATGTCCATACTGACACCCCCATACCCTTTCTCCCTAACGAATTTCAGCATACTATTGATTAAATTCGCTCTGTATACTGTACTAGCAAGGACATCACCCGCCAAATCAGCATCAAAATCACCATCTTGAAAGTTCCGGATCATCAATAGGGGTGTCACCCCGGTTTGCTCGCATTTCGCGATAAGCGGGAGATCATCACCATCAACGTATGCATTTCCTTCCCTTGTAAACGAATAAGCTACAATGGCTAAATAGGATAATTTATCACCATTCTCCTCAAGTGTTTCAAATACTATTCCACCTGAATTCGGAAAGGCAAAACCCAGCGTAATCAATTGATTTTTGTAAGGGGACGGAATCAAAATTACCGTGCCGACTTTAAGCGAGTTTGCAGCGATTCCTGGATTGGCTTCCATGATTGCCGCTGCACTCGTTCCAAAACGACTGCCGATTCTAGTAAGGGTATCCTGACTTTTAATTAGATACCTTCGGCCCACCGCTTTTTCCTCAGGTATATACAATGCCAGGCCAGGAACCAAAGCTGTTGATTCCAAACCGTTGACTTCAATTAACCTCGATGGTTCAATTTTATTTTTTCTGGCAATTTCCCAAAGGCTGTCACCTTTTTTCACAATAATGATCGTCATTCATAACCCTCCAAACTCCCTCCAAAAAAGTTTATGTTATTCAGGTAATTGGATAGAACGAATTATCATATTTCCTTGAAGATATCCTGCTTTTTTATATAATAAAGGATCACTTAAAAAAGAGGCTGTCCAAACGGACAACCCCACGCTATTTTCGTTTCACATGCTTCCATTCATTAAAGAAAATTCTTAATATCGTAGAACTTCCCATTCTCCAAATCTTCCGATTCAAGAAGCTGCAAAAGTATATCTGCCACAAATTCGGGGCTTCTTAACATGCCCTTCTCTTTATATTCATGAAATTTGTCTCGATCGGAAAAGTCCCGTTCGTCTGCTGACCGGATTGTCCCTTGCATCGCCGTATCCATTACTCCAGGTGAAAAAGATATGAGGGACGTAGGGAAAGACGCTTTATCCTGCTCCACCCCTGCAACCCGTGTAAACATTTCTAGCCCCGCCTTAGTACTGCAATAGGCTGCCCAGCCATGATAAGGATTTTTTGCTGCACCTGATGATATGTTCACCATTACCTTCTTTCTGTTCCAGTCCTTTGTCTGTTTAATGAATTCATCAGACAATACGATGGGTGCCATGAAATTCACCCGCATGCTTGTTTCCAAATTTACCATACCAAGCTCTCCTACCGGCTTTATCGGTTCAATAACGCCTGCATTATTAATGAAGTAAATGTCACTTGTATCATCGACAGCAGCAAGAATCTCATTGACTAAGGAAGGTAACTTTTCAGTTTCTTTCAAGTCCATCGAAATAAATGTAAGTTTCTTCCCTGATCGGTCAGCCAGCCGCTGCATTTCAGGATTGGCTGTACGGGAAACTAAAATGCAATGATCACTCGTTTGCAAACATCCTTTGGCGATGGCAGCACCTAAACCTTTTGAAGCTCCTGTGATTATAAACGTTTTCATGACTTTTCCCCCTTTTATGGATATAAACTATTGTACCAAAATAGAGTTCGGAAGGGGCTCATCCCGAACCATGACATTAAGGCAAGACTTGTGATTCTTAATGTTTTTTCTGGTTTTATGAATGGATTGAAGAAATTACATTCCTCCTAAACAATGGCTAGCCGAGACGCCACAGGCGCTTGCTTTGATGATGCATAGCTGACAGTCGGCTGAAAGGGAGCGGATTTCTGAACAACTGGAACATTTCATAAAGAAAAAAACTGCAGGCAAACTCGCTTTTCTTCGAATTTGTCTACAGTCTGAGCAGACTAATGGTCCGTTTAGTTTAAAAATTATAATATCGGTGATACTAGCCTTGCAATGGACTCTTTAAAACGAATCCACTTGGAACGCTTTTCAAACTCTTCAATTGTAAGCTGCCTGCAAACTTCGACATCCTTATAAAAAATCCTTGTCAGTGTTTCTGCCATTCCTTCATCATAAATGAAGGCATTGACTTCAAAGTTCAATTTAAAACTACGGACATCAATGTTAGCTGTCCCCACCGAGGAGACCTCTTCGTCCACCACGATCATCTTCGCATGAATAAAGCCGTTATCATAGATGTATATCTTAGCTCCCGCTCTTAATAACTGCCCTGCATTGAAAGTTGTTGCCCAATAAACGAAAAGGTGATCAGGTTTATTCGGAATCATGATTTTCACATCTAATCCTGATAAGCTGGCAATCCTGAGTGCATCCAATAAACTTGCATCCGGTATGAAGTAGGGTGTTTGAATGAGAATCGATTTTTTTGCTGAAGAAATTAATTTAATATAGCCATTTTTAATTTGTTCCCATTCAGAATCCGGCCCACTTGTCACTATTTGCAAATCTATATTTCCTTGAGGCTTTACAATAGGGAAATAATGAGGTTGATACGTTATATCATGGTGCTTTGATGCCTGATTCCAATCCAAGATGAAACGGGTTTGAATGGCTTTGACAGCCGACCCCTTTATTCGAAGGTGTGTATCACGCCAAAAACCAAATTTCGGATTAAGCCCTAAATACTCATCTCCAACATTAAAGCCTCCAACATACCCAATTTTCCCATCTATGATGACGAGCTTTCGATGGTTACGGAAATTCAGGCGTAAATTTATAAATTTTAATTTGGATGGAAAGAATGCCTCCACTCGTCCTCCAGCCTGCCTAAATTCCTTGAAGAAACGTTTAGTCATCCCTCTGGAACCCAGCTCGTCATAAAGCAGCCGAACTTTGACGCCTTCATTCGCTTTTTTAGTCAATGCTTCAATGAATCGTTTACCCAAGCCGTCCCTTTGAATGATGTAATATTGTATATGTATATGGTTTTCGGCCGCTTCAATATCTTTAAAAAGCTGGTCAAACTTATTTTTCCCTTCCGTAAAAATATCGACTTGATTATCTTCAGTAAGCACGGCATCATTATTCCGGAGATGCATATAAATCAAATCACGATAATTACTTGAAGAAGCATTTCGAAATGGGAAATGATCCGTTGAAAGCTCTTCCATCTGTTTATCAAGGATTTCTTCAATCCCGATCTTCTTCTTGTCCTCCCATTGGAATAAGTGGGCGTGCCTTAAACTTGTTCCAAAAAGGAGATATAAAATAAAACCGACTACAGGCAGAAAATATAACACCAATAACCAAGCCCAGGTCGTGCTCGCTTCCCTTCTTTCAAAAAATATGACAATCGTGGCAAATAAAATATTTAGAATGATGACGAGGCCGAGCAAAACCGATGTAACATGCGTAAATTCCATAGCATACCCTCACTCAATTTTTATCCCTTTAAGGATACCATGCAAATTCTTTATATCAAAGGATTTGCTTATCAGAAATGAAAACAGAGAATTCACAAAAATGGACCTCTTCTTGTAGAGGCCCATTTTAAAAAATACATCCACCCCGGACACTTAAATTTCTCAGATTGGTCAGGTTGTCTTATCATCATCGTCCTAAAAATTACACTACCGGCTTTTCACTAATAAATTCACTGCTTCTTTAACTAGCTCTTCGGGATTCTTTTCTCCGGATTCATTAGCCTCCCGGACGCATTCTACAAGATTGGAACTTACTATTACCCCAATTGTCCTATCGATTGCCGATCTAGTGGCAGATAACTGCGTTACTACATCTCTGCAATCTTTGTTTTCCTCCATCATCTTCAATATCCCACGAAGCTGTCCTTCAATTCGCTTCACTCTATTTTTAACCTGCTTATCATACTCCATGTGATGCCTCCTGCCCCGCCTATTACTTATGAATCGTATCCAAACATCCATTATAAAAACCATTCAATTGATCAAAGGCTTTATAAAGAATATTACAATTTATAATACATATCACTAAGGTATAATTGTCAAGTGCCAATATCCAATAATGACAGCTGCAATATGTAATTTCTATTTTTGTACAAGGAGACTTTGTGCAACTGCCTCAGAAAACTCGATCGTCATTTGGGGAACGTAGGTTTTTAACAAAGCATTGACGATGGGGGCTTTGGCCCCTTTTGCCGTAATCGCAAGGCAGCCTGTCATTTTAGTCTGTCCAATTCCGCACTGTTCCGCTAAAAAATAACCGTGCCCCTCAAATTTTTCATTTAATCCCTTAAGATTAAATGTTACCTTATCAGGTTCAATCCATTCCAATATATTCACTTCAAGTTTAATTTTCTTCTTCATTAATCCCAAATCGCTTTTAAACTCCCAAATAAGTGTCTCCTCACTTATCATCTCATGATTGATATATCCTGGGACAAGAGGTGCCCAACGGTCAATGCTACTTACAAATCCCCATACTGTTTTTATTGAAACAGGTAAAATGATACTATGCACACCTTCTGACAAAGCAAATCCCCCTTAATCATTCTACTTACATCTTTTTAATGTATGGCTGAACAATATTGAATAGAACGGTAAGTTTAGATTCTTAAACAAAATTCTCCCGGTGGTAGCAAAGAATCGCCCCTCTGCAATAAAGGGACGATCCTTTTTTTACTTATTAATCTGACGCGAATTCAACCGTATACATATTCAAGCTTGGATCTGGGTTAATCCAGGCGCTTTCAAACACGAAGACCACTTTATAATTTGCGGAATCGGTATAAGTGACATAGTACATCCCTTCTTGCTCCACTTCACTTACAGGTTCACCAATCAATTCCTTCAGCATGGATAAATGGATGGTTTGCAATTTCGGATCAAAATCATCAATGGCTGTAATCGTCTTTCTACCTGTTGAACCGTCATAGAGGAATCGAACATTACGGCTCCAATAATTGGCTGCAACGGTACTTAAATCTTCCGGTGCCCCCCAGGCTTTTTCCACTTTCTTCAACGAATCACCTACAGAAAATGGTCCACTGCTAATGGATTGTTGGGATTCGTAGGCTAAACCCATGATCTGCCTAATCAAAAGGTCTGGCGTGGATTGCGATGAAATTGAATCTGATGAAGCAAATGCAGCCTGCCCACTAAACATGAGAAATGCGAGCATTAGAAATGTAACGCTTCGGATAAAACGATTCACTTGTTTCAAAGTTACCCTCCTTTTTCACCTGGAAATGACTGATTACATTATATTAAATATCTTGAAAAAAATGAAAAGTTACGTATGTCATTTCATTTGGTTTTACACTTACGATTAATATTCATCGGAACTTTGGACACATGCCCTTCGTTCAAAAAAAATCTTTAAATGAAATATTAAAACCGATTAAGCCATTTCAAGTGAGCCACATTTTTTAAAATAAATTCTCCTGATTTAAAACTTCCCCATCTTCCATAGGTATTCTAAGGGAGATGGATTTTTTATGAATAGTTAAACACCTACAAGATTTAGATCGACGATCAAAAAAAATAACCGAATATTCAGTTTTCAATACTCGCAAGCAGAGTTGACAAACTGTTAGGTAACATTTCATATGTATGTAATTAATGACTATGCCTTAAAACCAACGGTCCTAAAGGCATAGTCATTACATCAAAAATAAGATAGATTAATGCATTCTACTAATATACTGGTTATTGCCGATCAAAAAGAGAAGCTCCCGCTATGCCGGGCTTTGTCATCTCATAAGGATTTAGAATCAGATCCAATTCTTCCTCTGTCAGTACATCATATTGTAAACAAAGTTCGCGAACTGATTTGCCTTTTAATATCGCTTCCCGCGCAATACGTGAAACCACTTCGTATCCAAGGTGCGGATTGACTGCTGTAATCACTCCAACACTTTGTTCGACATAATCTTTTAAATGTTGCTCATTTGCTTCAATGCCTTCTAAACAATAATCTGTAAAGACATTGAAAGCATTGTTCATAATGCTGATTGACTGCAATAAGTTGAATACAAGCACTGGCTCCATTACATTCAACTCGAGTTGTCCTGCTTCTGATGCTAAGCAAATCGTATTATCGTTCCCGATCACTTGGAAAGCGACTTGGTTAATCAATTCTGGCATTACTGGATTTACTTTTCCTGGCATGATGGATGAACCTGGTTGACGAGCTGGAAGTGTGATTTCCCCTAATCCCGCTCTTGGTCCTGAAGCCATCAAACGTAAATCATTAGCAATTTTAGACATATTCATCATACATACTTTCAATGAAGCTGACACTTCAGTATAAGCATCCGTATTTTGAGTTGCATCTACTAAATGTTCTGCTCCTACAAGCGGCAAGTTACTGATCTCAGCTAAATATGTAACAACATTTTCAATGTAACGCGGATCTGCGTTCAATCCCGTTCCCACTGCTGTTGCTCCCATATTCACTTCATATAAATGTTGACGTGATTGACTGATTCGTTTTATATCGCGATCCAACACACGACTGTAAGCCTCAAATTCTTGACCAAGGCGAATTGGCACTGCGTCCTGAAGATGTGTGCGTCCCATTTTGATAACATGATCAAATTGTTTTGCTTTATTCTTTAAGACCGTACTCATCTTGGTCATTGTTTGCAACAATTGCTCTAAAAGTCGTAGTGTTGATAAATGAATGGCAGTAGGGAATACGTCATTGGTTGATTGCGACATGTTAACATGGCTATTTGGACTAACATGTGCATAATCACCTTTATTGTGTCCCATAAGTTCTAACGCACGGTTGGCAACGATTTCATTAATGTTCATATTCATCGATGTCCCTGCGCCGCCTTGAATTGGGTCAACGATGAAATATTCATGCCACTTTCCATCAATCACTTCTTCAGAAGCTTTGACGATAGCGCTTCCAATACCATCATATAACCTTTTGGTATCCATATTTGCTAAAGCGGCTGCTTTTTTAATCATCGCTAGTGCACGAATCATTTCTTCATTGACTTTGTAACCGGTAATCGGAAAATTCTCTACAGCGCGTAGAGTTTGTATTCCATAATAAACATCTGCCGGAATTTCCTTTTCCCCTAGAAAGTCTTTCTCGATTCGGTATGTTCTCTCTTCTATCAACATTTCCTCTTGCCCCTTTGTTTGTTCTAGAATGTGATGTCCTCTGCAATCGGTGTTTCCATCATTTCCTTCACTTTTTTAGGATCCCGTGTCTTGGCTAAAATCCACATCAACTTCGGAATGATGGCTTCTGTATTCATATTTCTGGAACGAATGATGACATTCTTGTTCACTTTTCGTCCAACTTCGTAAATATCCATATCTTCCCCTTCTTCTAAACATTGGGTAGTAATGACTACGGATATTCCGCATTGTACTAACTCATTCAATTTTTCTAAAATATTTCTTCCTTGAAAGGGAATACCACCGCTTCCATAACTTTCAATTACGATTCCCCGACATTGATTTTTCAGGAAATCAAAGAATTCAGGCTTAATACCGGGATGCAGCTTAACCAAAGCAACATCAGTACATAGGGAAGCATCTAACTTAGCTTCCTTATTCTTTGGTGAATGAACTGGCTTTAGATACTCAATTTTATCTTTGAATATGGTAGCAATATAAGGATAGTTAATACTTTCAAATGAATCATAGCTTTTCGTTCTCAATTTAATGGCTCTCGTACCCTGGATGACTCTACCATCAAAAACAACATATACTCCTCCAATATCTTCACAAGCAAACCGAATTGCATCAGAGATATTTCTTTTGGCATCTGTCTTTTTAAAGGCAATTGGGATCTGAGAACCTGTAATGACGATTGGTTTCCCTAAATCTTGTAACATATATGAGAGCGCAGCTGAAGTGTAAGCCATTGTATCTGTTCCATGGGTAATCACAAAGCCATCGTAATCATGGTAGTGCTCATGGATGGATTGTGCCATTTCTGTCCAATCTTCCGGCTGCATATTTGTACTATCAATATTCATCAAAGGCTTACTATCAATCTTGCATAGTAAATCCAATCCCGGTAGGTGACCTAAAATGTCGTCAGCTTTCATCTCTGGAACAAGTCCATTTTTTCCTTCTAACGATGCAATTGTACCACCTGTAGTAATCAACATCAACTTCTTGATTTTTGACTTCAACTTCTCCAATATACTACCCCCTATATAGCCTCCCTGTTTCACAATCATTCTTATCATTTCAGAAAAGGATGTTTCGCTGCAAATGTACATGTTACGCGTACACCACATGTTATTATAGTCATGTTTCATAGTGAAATCAAGCTAAAATTATTCATTACGCGTACACTTATTTCAATTTGATGTTATAATGGATTTATATAAAAGGAGAGTAATAAGAATGATTTTAAATAGATTGACTTCATTAAGGAAGGCCAAAAGATGGTCTTTACAATATACCGCTGACAGACTTGGAATCGCCAAGAGTACCTATGCAGGTTATGAATCGGGCCACCGCCGCCCTTCATTAGAAACGATTAATTTATTGGCAGGCCTATATGATACATCCACTGATTACATTCTAGGTCGGGTAGATCATCCTGCTAAAGATATTACCACAGAGTCACCTCAAGTCATGGAATTAACGGATTTACCAAATATGGAGCTAGCCGTTGATGGAATCTCTCTTTCTGAAGAGGAGACGATTCAATTTATCGCTTTTATTAGAGCTAAACGAGAAGTGGAAATAAATCGCGATAAACAAAATGAAACATAGCAGAAATTGGGCTTAAGACTTGTATATGGGGAACGAACCGTACTTCATCAGGTACTTATAATATTCACGATGTACCTGTCATGATTTATATCTAAAACTGTAAAAATTCCAGGGTTTTAACCAGTTAGGGTAAGCCGGTTCCGATTAATTAAGTTCGCCCTTTTTAGACGTTACCCTTAATTTTTTCTGGATGACAATGCAGGTTATACTTCCTTCTTAGTGACTTATGACTAATGCTAATGATGCGTGATGCGCCAAGCTGAGAAATTTGAGTTTTATTATTTATATAGAAGAAAGTCGGCTTATTATTTAGCTTACTTCCTTTTCCAACAAGGTATGATAGATATCTGTTCCCCTCCTGATTTATTAGTAATGAAAGAAAAAACCATAGCAAAAGCTCATGGTTTTCCCCCCGTATATACATGAAATATATTAAGGCATCTCGTCTTCTTTTTCCCGATTTTTAAAAGCTTCATGTGTGACAATATCCTCGATTTGTTCATACTGCCGGCTGTGTTCCTTCTCTTCGCTAATTCTATTATTAGGTAAATTTCCCGGATGGCCTTTTTCTTTGTGATTAAAATTTTTACCACGGCTCATACTCATTTCTCTCCTTTCTATTCATTGTTTGTTTAGTTTTCCCAAGCACACAAATATTATGATTTAATTTCTCCCATTCCTGTTTTTGAAGCGGTTTCTTTTTCAGCCTAAGAGATATGATAACTCGAATTTGAATAATGAATTCAAAAAGAACAGGAACCGCCTGATTATGACGCTTCCTGTTCCTTTAGTTAGGGTCTATATCATACATACTTTAAAACAGTACAAGGGCTAGGAGGATACCACCACGTAAGGTCGCCACTTTCTTGAAATGTCTTCAATATGATGTGGTGCCGTTCTACAGCATCCTCCAATTAAACGCGCACCTGCATGTTGCCATTCTTCAGATTTCAGGTCGAGCCTGTTACATGATTCTTGACCATGCCATGTTTTAGTTTCCGGATTATATGTTTCACCTGAATTCGGATAAACAATGATTGGTTTATCCGTGTTTGCACGCAGCACCTTGATGGCTTCCGTGATACATGAAACTGGCGCACAGTTGATGCCGATTGCTGCAATTTGCTCACTGTCCCCAAACAATCTTGTACACTCCTCGAGTGAAGTACCGTCACTTATCGCTTTTTCATTTTTCAATGAAAAGGATAGCCAAGCATACACTTCTGGATAATCCTTCAATAATGAATATAATACTTTTGCTTCTTGCAGGGAAGGAATCGTTTCAAATGCTAAAAGGTCAGCTCCAGCTTCAATCAACGCTGATATTCGTGAGCTATGGAATGCAATTAAAGTTTCATCCGAAACACCATAGTTTCCTACATATTCTGAACCATCTGCAAGATAAGCCCCATAAGGCCCAACAGATGCAGCAACCAATGGCTTAGGCCTAAGCGTTTGATTTTCTTCCTTCCAAAAATCATCTCTTGCTTTTCTTGCGAGTAAAACCGTTTTCCTGATTAGCTCCAAAGCCTCTTTTTCTTGTATTCCGCGGAGTGCGAAACCTTCAACAGTGGCTTGGTAGCTAGCCGTAATCGCACAATCCGCTCCAGCACGAAAATAGTCAGAATGCACTTGATAAATCACTTCTGGATTTTCAAGTAATACACGTGCAGACCAGAGCGGGTCGTCCAAATCACATCCATGCCTCTCTAGCTCTGTAGCTAAAGCTCCGTCTAAAATCATGACTGAATGATCTCGTAAAATAGCGTCAATTGGGTTAGTTTTAATGTTCATGATTTACTCCTCTTTTCTTTATGGTTTTGTGTCAGATAATAACTTCCATAGCAAATCAAAATAAATGGAATGCCACAATATAGTGCAATTCGTTGTGTAGGATCAAATGCAATTCCTATGCAAGAAGCTAGGCATAGCATAAAAGAAACGATTGGTACGAGTGGATATAATGGCGTTCGATAAGCTAAGTCATTTACTGAATTTCCTTCGTTTATATATCGTCTGCGAAATAGAAATTGCGACATGCTAATACTCATCCAAACTACAACAACGGCTAGTCCAGAAATGGATACAAGCACTATGTAAACAGTATCCGGTGCAATAATACTCGAAAACAGGGCTAAGCAGCCGCCCAACATACTGAAAAGGACTGCATTTATCGGAACTCCCCGTTTTGTCAATTTTGCAAATATTGGTGATATAGTTTCCTTATCTGCAAGTGACCAAAGCATTCTGGATGCCGCATACAGTCCTGAGTTTGCAGCAGACAAAATGGCAGTTAATATAACAAAGTTCATAATATCCGCTGCATATGGCACACCAATCCGTTCAAGAACTGCCACAAAGGGGCTTTCTAATACGCTTGCATCCGAAATAGGCAATAATGCGGATAATACAACGATGGTTCCTACAAAAAAGATAATCAATCTCCATAATGTCATACGGATTGCCTTTGGTATCGTTTTTTCTGGATTCACAGTTTCTCCAGCTGCAATTCCAATTAATTCAGTTCCAGAGAATGCGAAATTCACCGCAAGCATCGTCATTATAATGGCAAAAGCACCATTCGGAAATAAACCTTCACTTGTAAAATTGGAGAATAACGGAGCGGATTGTGAATGAATTATTGGAATGAAACCTAGCATTGCCGCTGCTCCCAAAATAATGAAAATCACAATGGCAAATACCTTTATAGACGCAAACCAGAATTCGGATTCAGCGAAAAATTTAACGGTCCACGCATTTAATGCCAAAACCAATATGGCAAATAGTGCACTCCATATCCAGACATTGATTGATGGAAACCATCTCTGCATCAACAATCCTGCAGCCGTGAATTCCGAACCAAGTGCAACTGTCCAAGTTAGCCAATACAACCAGGCTACTGTATACCCTGTCCCAGGACCTATGTATTTAGCTGAGTAGCTATGAAACGCACCTGTCTCGGGCATATGTACTGCCAGTTCCCCTAGACATAGCATGACTAGATAAACCACTAATGCCCCAATCAGATAGGAAAGGATGGTGCCAAACGGGCCTGCCTGTTGAATCGTATAACCCGAACTTAAGAATAAACCTGTTCCAATCACCCCGCCAAGCGATAGCATTATTATATGCCGTGCCTGCATTTTCCTTTGAAAATCATGCTTCCTTTTGTTCTCCATTCTTACTCTCCTTTATCTTGCATCCAGAAAAAACGAAAACGCACTCTAAAAAAGAGTGCGTTACTGACAAATAAACACATACGGTCTTATCTATCAAGGTTTCACCCCCTGGAATTAGCACAGTGTCATTGCAGACCTGTTGCTGAGGTTTCATAGGGCCAGTCCCTCCACCTCTCTGGATAAGAAATTATTTTTTTATAACTTTATCAATCTATGAAAAAATTGTCAAGTTTTGTTTCGGTTTGTAAAGACTTCCTTTAAAATCCAAACGATCAACGCACCTTTGGCATAGATATGAACTTGTTTTTGGAACAGTCGCTTACATTATAGAATTGTAAATAATGCTAACCGGGAATAATTTTTAAAAAATGACGACACCTTAAAAGATGACGCCATTTTTCTTATATTCCTTAAGGTCTTTCAATTTCAAATAATTCTCCTAGTTTTGTATAAGTATGACCCGCTAATCTTGCTACAGGTTTTAGCCCATTCTGGTCAATTCGGCCATTATGGTAAATCTCCTGCTCTATATGATAGCAGACTATTTTCCCTATCAATAAATCACAACCAGGTTTATTCTTGGAACCTGCCAAAGGTATCGCATGCTCCAATGTGCATTCAAAGCGTACCTTCGCTTCTTGCAATCCTGGTACCGACACCTTATCACTAACAGCCTGAGTGAAATTGGTAAGACCCAATTCACTTTCGTCAGACGGGAGTTCCTTGGCCGTTCGATTTGCATCAGCAACATTGTCTTCATCAGTGATATGAACAACGAATTCACCTGTTTGAATTGCATTTCGGGCCGTGTCCTTCAAAACTCCTTCTTTCCGTTGAACAGAAATGGAAATCATCGGAGGATTGGAACTGACTATGTTAAAAAAACTGAACGGCGCTATATTGATTGTACCGGTTTCGGATTGTGTCGTGACCAGGGCTATTGGTCTCGGTATGATGCTTCCAGTCAAAAACTTATAATTTTCCCGTTCTGTAAGACTTTCAGGATTTACTGAAATCATCTTCATCCCTCTCATTCTTATAAAAAGTTCTTTTGAAACCATGAACTTGCTGCATCAACCTCTGAACGTGTTAACTGATGACCGTAATTTTCCCAGTGAACGTCCACCGCAGCACCCGCTTGCAGTAAAATCCGATTAAGTTCATCAGTTTCTGCTGCGGGGCAAATCGGATCGTTTTTACCTGCAGCAATGAATACAGGTATATCCGATAGGGACGGCAAAGCAATCCCGCGTCTAGGCACCATTGGATGATGAAGAATCGCTCCTTTTAATGCCCCTTCGAAATGGAACATCAAACTTGCTGCTATGTTTGCACCATTAGAATAACCTAATGCCACCACTCTGTCACGATCGAAGTCATATTGTCCGGACGCTGATTCCAAGAAGTCATAAAGCTCCTTCGTACGGAAAATCAAATCTTCTTCATCAAAAACTCCTTCAGCCAGCCGGCGGAAATAACGGGGCATTCCGTTTTCAAGTACATTTCCCCGTACACTGAGTACGGATGATCCCGGTGAAACCATCTCCGATAATGGCAAAAGATCCGTTTCCGTTCCTCCAGTGCCATGTAAAAGCAAAAGCAACGGTGCATCTGGATTACTTCCTTTTTGAAAAATATGCTTCATCATTTATCCTCCTCTAGTACCCTCGGCACTGCCGGCAGTAACGTTTTCTCCATAATTTTCCTTTTTTCTTCAAGCCATGGCGGCAGCATTAATTTACTACCCATCGTTTCCTTCGTTTCATCATGAGCAAAGCCAGGTGGATCTGTGGCAACTTCAAAGAGTATGCCTCCATCTTCCCTGAAATAAATGGCATCGAAGTATTGGCGGTCTTTAAAGGGTGTCACGCCATAGCCATGGTTTGCGATATGTTCCCTCCATTCTTTATGATCTTCATTATCGCTTGCACGCCATGCAAGATGATGAACAGTTCCCACTCCGATTTTCCCATTTGGCAAAACCGTTTTTTTAACATCTATCAAATTTCCGATATCCGATGTGGATTTGAAGCGAATGAAATCGCCCTCTTCCCCCATCTTTTGCAAACCCATCACTTCCTCTAAAAGTTCCATCGTTTTGATCGGTTTAGACGTCAATAATACAGCACCGCCGAATCCCTTGATTGCCTTATCAGCTGGTACACCGCCGAATGACCACTCGCTATTTTTACCTTCTTTACGCTCAACCAGTTCAAGTTGCAATCCATGTGGGTCCTGAAATCCCAGATAATCCTCGCCGAAGCGTGAGATCTTTTCAAAGTCAATATTAAATTTACCCAAGCGCGTTTCCCAGAAGCCCAATGAACCTTCCGGAATGGCATATGTTGTTATCCCCACTTGTCCGGAGCCAATTGTCCCTCGGTATGCCCCAGGCCAAGGAAAGAAAGTGATGATAGTGCCCGGTGAACCTGATTCATCTCCGAAATATAAGTGATAGGTGCCTGGATCATCAAAATTAACGGTTTTCTTCACCATACGCATTCCCAGCACTCCAGCATAAAAATCCACATTCTCTTGAGGATTGCCTACAATTGCGGTTATATGATGTATTCCTGCATTTTGCTTTTGCATGCCGATTCCTTCCTTTCCCCTTGATTAATTAGTTGATTTTGTATTCAGTGGTTTTAAATTCGATTCAATATCTTTTCTTTTTGATTCTAAAAATGGCGGCAGGGCAAGGTTCTCACCTAGGTGCTGCTCTGCTTCATCAACTGCAAATCCAGGTCCATCAGTAGCTAGTTCAAATAATATTCCATTCGGCTCCCTAAAATAAAGTGAACGAAAATAAAAGCGGTCCACATATCCAGAGTTCACGAATTTTGATTCACTAATTTTTTCTATCCATTTTCTAAGTTCTTCTTCATTATCCACCCGAAAGGCAACATGGTGTACTCCACCCCTCCCCAACCTTTCCCGAGGAATGTCATTCCTTTCTTCAATATGAAGTTCCGCTCCTGTTCCTCCCTCACCTGTCTCATAAACGACAATTGGATTTTGCCCCCTAATTGCAGATGGGTATGTGCCTGTTTTCCTGAACCCCAATACCTCGGAGAGAACACTTTCTGTTAGTTCAATATTAGGTACAGTAAGTTTTACCGGTCCTAATCCAAGGATGGAAAACTCTTGCGGTACCGGGCTTCCATCCCATGGTGATCCCCCTTGAACACCGTTATTATCCTGATCGGAAACCAGAAGTAGCCTCTGCCCTTCAGGATCTTTAAAAGAAAGCACCTTCCTTTCAAAACGGTTCGATATTTCATCATGCTCAACATTGAATTCCACAAACCGTTTTTTCCAATATCCTAGAGCTTCATCATCTCTCACCCTTAAAGAAATTTCAGAAATGCTATTGTTTCCCTCATGAGTGCGGGCAGCATTGGGAATTTCAAAAAACGTCAATTCCGTACCCGGAGAACCAATTTGATCTCCATAAAATAAGTGATACACACGAACATCATCTTGATTCACCGTTTTTTTGATTAATCGCATCCCTAAGACTTTTGTGTAGAAATCAAAGTTATTTCCCGCTTTAGCTGTAATCGCCGAAACATGATGTAATCCTTTTAATTCCATCCGTACCACTCCTATCTTTTCTTTATAAATCTCCCCTTAAGGAGAGGAATTAATCCGTAAACAATATCTCGAAATCGAGATATTTAACTAAACATATAATACTTTTAATACAAATATTTTGATTTAAAGATAAATGATAACGATAAATTTGTCAACCATTTTCAGACAAATAATTTCACCCGTATTCACTTTTCATAAAATAATAAAATCAGGTCAAAATAAGTCGGTATAATGAATGGAGGTATGATGTATGGCTAAAGACTTTTTTAGCGCAATTGAAGATAGACGCTCTTATTATTCCCTTAGCAAGGAACATGTTGTCCCTAATAAAAGGATTAAAGAAGTTATCGATCATGCCGTTCAATATTCCCCTTCCGCTTTCAATTCCCAAAGTGCAAGAGTGATTGTTTTAACTGGTCAAAGCCACGACCAATTATGGGATATCACGAAAAACACATTAAGAAAAGCTGTCGGTGACAAAGATTTCAAAAAAACGGAAGAAAAAATGAAGTCATTTATAAATGCTTATGGTACGGTTTTATTCTTTGAAGACCAGGCCATTATAACAAGGCTTCAAGAACAATTCAAAACGTATGCCGAAAACTTTCCGATTTGGTCGAACCAATCGTCTGCCATTTTACAATTTGTCGTATGGACTTCCTTGGAAATTGAGGGGTTTGGTGCAAGCCTTCAGCATTATAATCCTTTAATCGATGACGAAGTGAGAAAGACATGGGATATATCACGCGATTGGAAACTCATCGCTCAGATGCCCTTTGGAAAACCCACTGCAGAGCCTGGCGATAAAGACTTCTCACCACTAGAAGAACGAGTGAAATATTATGAATGAGACAATAGGGGCTGGCTCTAAATACCAAACCAGCCCTTTCTTTATTTCACTTTAGTAATCCGGAAATGTTGCAAAAAATCTTGAAAATATAAATGCCGCAAAGCCTATATATTCTACAACCGGCATGATTTTGATTTCCTCACTGGCGTTAAACATGTACATTTCACTTCCCCCCACTAACCTATTGAATTGGTGAAGAACGCCCAGGTAGCCATTCCTTCAAATAATATGGAAGTCCACCGGAATATTGTTTAGCAGCATGTCCACTTTTCAGTAGGCTATATGTCTTATCCTTACATGTTAAATGCTCCATTACCGGATAAATCATTTCCTGTGGGACCAATCGATCATACTTACTTGCAATGACCAAAACACTAGCATTAATTTTCGATAGCTTCGCTTTTTTCCCCCTTACCTTAAAACCACCATTAACCAAGCGATTTTTTATCAAGAGGTCTTTGGTTATTTGTTTGGCAACTGCGCCGGATAGAGGCACATGCCCATTTACCCACGCATTGAAGCGGCGCCAATTCTTAACGTATTCCTCATCATCCGCTTGATTCAATAACGATAAATACGGTGATATATAGATAGGTGATGTAATTAAACGAATTCCATATTTAACAGCACTGGCTGGAATCGTTTGATAAATATCTATTGTCTCGTCAAAATCCGCTGTTCCTTCTTTTAACGCTTCCTGCCATTGATCAAAAAATTCCGAGGCACTGAAATCCACCGGGGTCACGGAAAGTATCAAATTCTTGATGGGCTCGTCTGCAATGGCAGCATATATTGCGGCTATTGTACCTCCGAGGCAAAACCCCATGACTGTAATTTCTGATGCTCCAGAGTGACGTAATGCACGCTGCACTCCTTTTTGAATATAATCGACGATATAATCTTCGATCGATATGTCACCATCTTCAAAGCCCGGGCTTCCAAAATCAAGCAAATACACATCAAAACCTTCATTTACAAAAGATTCTATTAAACTATTCCCCGGAGATAAATCAAGAATCAAAGGAGTATTGATTAGTGAATATATAAGAAAAACCGGTACATCATATTTTTTTTGTGCTGAGGGATAAAACCAAAGCGTTGATTTGTTTTTTTTCCACACCGCTATTTTCGGAGTCAGTCCCATTTCAGGCATTGGCTGATTGGGAATATCCAATAAATGTTGCAATTTAGTTTTGGGTTCAGATTGATTTTTGGGCACTTTCCGCTTAGCCATTTGAATTCTCCTGACCAACTGAATTGAACTCAGGCAGCTGTGAGCTTAACAATAAGGAGTTATTTATAAAATCAGATAACCTTTTTTTACTCCCTTCCATTTCATTGGATGCCAATCTTGATTTCTTTTTGATGCTGCGGGATGAATTGGCATTGCCTTTATTGCGAATTGAAGAATTACCCCCGACATTCCCGCCCCTATTCTCAACAAGCATAGAGACCAATTCTTCCAACCCATCAATTTTTTCTTCGAGTTGGATGACTAATTTCGCTAAACTCGCCACATCTTTTTTTGTTGGATAATTCATGATGATGGACATTCTTTCTGAGGCTTCCTGAAGACTATTTATTCTTGGTACCTGCATTTGGGCATTGTCGCTTACTGCTTCTATTAACTCACGATTATTTAGCAAATCCTTAATTTTCCCATTAAGCTGTTCCTCTTTTTGTGCGCCTAGTAATTTAAGCCCTTTATAAAAATTTGATTTTCCCACCATATATTTCTTCCTTCCTTTCTCCTCCGTTTACACTAATGCCGATATTCCACCGTCAATGATCAAAATATGACCAACCATATAGTCAGAAGCCTGTGAGGCTAAAAATACGGCAGCGCCCTTTAAATCATCTTCATCGCCAAACCTGCCAGCCGGAGTTTTACCTAATATGTCATAGTTGGATTTTTCAAGAATTTTCTTTGTGATTTTAGTCGGGAAAAATCCAGGTGCAATTGCATTGACTTGGATGCCGTATCTAGCAAGTTTAACTCCTAAATCCTTCGTCATTGTAATGATGGCACCCTTACTGGTGTTATAAGCTATCGTATCCAATAACTCGGGAAACGTCCCGCCAAGACCCGAAACAGATGCAATATTTATGATTTTTCCGAAATTTTGCTGCTTCATGACCTTCGCAACAGCCTGTGAAAACAGGAAAGTACCTGTAACATTGACATTCAATACTTTTTCCCACTTATCCTTAGGAAGATCCAAAAGAGGACCTGACCAGGACGTACCGCTATTATTTACAAGAATATCAATCGTGCCAAATTGGGCAACCGTTTCCTGGACGACATGGTCGATGGCACTCTCATCGGTGATATCACATTCAAAGGCAACGGCATTAACACCCATCAGTTGCAAGTCTTCACATACCTCCTTACAGACAGGGAGATTTCGTGAAGCAATGACAATATTTGCGCCAGCCTCCCCCAACGCCATGGCGATCTGTTTGCCCAGTCCTCTGCCGCCGCCGGTAATGATAGCCGTTTTATTAGTCAAATCGAACATATTACTCAATGTAGTCAACTTTTCAGCCCTTCCTTAATGAAGTATTATTTATATAAAACCGTCTATATCATTATAGAAAAGCCTATCCAATATTGTGCTTAAAATAGCCTGATGCCTCTGCCTTTTGTTTCATCAACAGTATCCTTTATATCAATAATACCTATCCTTTCGACCGCTACAGTCGGCTTTGAATTGGCATACTGAAAAACTTAATTCGACCCACTGCTGTTATGATTAATCCCCCGAGTGAGCAAAATCGAATACTTAACCTGTTTAAATCGTTTACACTATAGAAATGGTAAGGAGGTTAAAAAAATGACGATACATCACTTTCATTTAACTGCAGAGTGGCCAGGCGGCAGAAATGATATCGGCACAATTCATTCAGGGAATCTACTAACACAGATAAGTATTCCTACTGAAATGGAGGGACCAGGTATCGGCACTAATCCCGATGAAATGCTGCTTGGGGCGGCATCGACCTGCTATATCATTACCTATGCTGCCATGTTAGAGCGAGCCCATATAGAAAAGGTGAGCTTGACCATGCAATCCGAAGCGTTAGTGGATGTTACGAATGGAGTATTCACCTACAAGAAAATCATTCATCGCCCTAAACTTATATTAGTACCGGGCACTTCAGAAAAAGTGGTTGAAAAAGCGAGGAAACTTGCTGAAAAAGCTGAAGCTTCATGTATGATTTCCAGGGCGATCAAAGGGAATGTAGCGGTGGAATTGAATGCGGCAATTTCCATAGCACAGTAGCCTTGAACAAAAAAAGTGCCTAACCCTATATCGGTTTAGGCACTTTTTGAACTATTGAATGGCGTTCATTTTATTTTCAACCTCGCGGCACACTTCATCAGCAGTTAAACCATTTGCCTCAATGATAGACGCTTTAAATGAAGTATCGCTTATACCCATTACATTACTTTCCAAACCTGTTACCACACAACAATCCACGTTATTTGCGTCAGCTTCTTGTTTAATCTCCACAACATCAAAACCTTTTTCACGAAGTGCTTCCTGAATATTCGTTAATGATTCTTCAACACCGATTTTTGACATCAACACACACCTCCTCTACCTTCTAACCTGTCCTTTTCACCTTAAATATATGTATAGGATGCAAAGGAAAAAGGGAAAGTAATATCGAGGTGATAAACATGAATGGAAAAAACAAAAAAGATGCTTCTCAAACCCGTTTAGGGTCTTCTCAGGTAGAGGGGCAAGGCACCACTACGAAAGAAACCGGGTCCTTCACTCAACCCTCTTCACTTAAAAAGCAAAAGCGTTCTTGATAAGAATGCAGTGGAAAACGCTTGGCGGATAAACCAAGCGTTTTTTTTGCGTATCATGAAGACGGAATTCCATGACAATCGGGCTTCCCTTATATATTTTGCTTTATGATTTCCCGTTGAATCTTTAGATCATTCAATCGATCACCATCAATTGTTTTTGGATCCATTTTTGCTTTATCGGCTCCAGCCGGGTTTAAATCACTTGCCCTTAAATTATTATTGCGAGCTGCTTGCTCGTTCCATTTGGTCATAATGATCTCCTCCTCAGTCCTTATCCTTCCCAATCCTAATAATATTCATGAATACACCCCATCCTTTATTGCCAAGATACAAATGGAGGTGGTTTAATTGGAACCAAACAGACCCGGCAATAAGAATGTACCGGATTTTAAAGAGTTGAACGACCGTATCATCAGAGAAGCATCACAGAGTCCCCGTTTAGTGATTAAAACAAATTTGGACGCAAAGAATGTAAAAGATGAGAACCCTTATTCCGATCGAATTAACAGTGAAGGATTTGCTGATTTTTTTGAGGAATAAGATAAAACCGGCTTGGCAGCCTCAATTTTACGAACTAAATGGTTCGTAGGTAAGGGCCGTAAGGGTTCTATATAAAAGTTAGAACAAAGTTGATTGGAGCGGGTGTACGAGACTCTTGCGGGAAAAGCGAGTGCCTGGAGTGGAAATCATGCTCAAATTGCACAAACCCTAATAAAAACTGTAGACAATCTCGATTTACATCGAATTTGTCTACAGTCTAAAACCGGCTTAATAAGCTGGTTAATTTTAAAAATATTTTTTCTTCCAAAAAATGAATGCCGTCGTCCCCGCCAATGTTATGGCAATTAATAATGTAAATATGAATGCAAACCGATTATGTTCAAACGGCAGTTCCACATTCATTCCGTAAAAACTTGCCACCATCGTCGGAAGCGTCAAAATAATGGTCACGGAGGTTAGAAACTTCATCGCATTATTGACATTATTGGAAATGATTGAAGCGAATGCATCCATCATACCGCTAAGAATGGATAGATACACTTCTGCCATTTCAATTGCCTGAGCATTTTCGATAATTACATCCTCAAGCAATTCTTTATCTTCTTCATACATTTTCAAATAATTAAAACGGAGGATCTTATCAAGTACTACCCGATTGGATTTTAATGATGTCGTAAAATAAACCAAGCTTTTTTCCAAAGCCAGGAAAGTGTATAATTCTTTATTTTTCATGGACTGATGCAATTCACGTTCCGCTTCATTAGTCATCTTGTTAATCTGTTTCAGGTAACGTAAATAATAGGATGAAATCTCAAATAGTAATTGTAAGGCAAACCTTGTTTTCTTATTGGTGAAAAAGCCTTTTATCTTATTGTTTTTGAAATTCGCCAATATCGGTGTTTCTTTCAAAGATACCGTAATGAAACAGTCTTTGGTAAAAATCATTCCTATAGGTATTGTTTCAAAAATCGGTAAGTCGGCTTCGTCCCTTGTCAAATATGGGAAGTCGACAATAATTAAAACATTATCATCCTCTTTTTCAATTCGAGGCCTTTCCTCATCATCCAACGGATCTTTCATGAAATTGATCGGTAACTTCAAAGTCGTGCATATATAATCTATTTCAGATTCTGTGGGCGCGACAATGTTCACCCAGGAACCTTTTGTCATTTCCTCGATCTTGTTTAGGTGTCGGTTTTCATCCGTCTTGTAGATTTCAATCATTTCTTGACCTCCTCTTCTATAGAGAAAGCCTTATTTACCTTCTTCGAGCAGATACTCAGGGAGAATAACAGTCTCGACTTCTAGCATCATATTGGCTTCCTCTTGCTTTCTGGGTTCAGGATCATAAGAACTGCTGCTCACTCGTATCCACTTCCTTTCGATTCTTTAATCTTAATCCTTATTCTTTTAAAGCACAATAACGAATTTAATACCTTGGTTCCCTGTTTTAAATTCGCAATTATCAGTTTTTAAAGGTTGGAAAATATAATAAAAACTACCACAAAAAAACGCTTAGGTTTCCCCAAGCGTCTGATAACTTTATCCATGCTTAGCATTATTATAATAGTGAACACCATACATGGCGCCTTCATCCACCATTTTATTATCGTCATGATCATATGGATCAGGGTGACCTGCCTTTTCAATTACAGGATCTAGCTCTGAAGCCGTCCTATTCCAAAAGCCTAATGTTTTTGTTTTTGCATTGGACCATATGTCCTTCACTTTTCCTCTGTTCGTTTTATTCGATAAAAATGAGACTCCGGCAACTCCGACTCCTAGTAATACCACGTTTCTTCCTAATGCCATCATTACCTTCCCCCTTATTTATTGGCTTGCTATATATATACCCAACGCCAATAAATGTAAACCTTTATTTATATGGAGGAATTTGATAAAAGAAATTAGGTTTCATTATTTCATTATTATATGGCTGATGAAAAACGTGGGTTGTGGCTGGAGAAACAGGCGGAATTAACCAGGTCCAGTCCCCCGTAACTTTCCGGTTACAAGTGGTTTCTTTTTCTTCGAATTTCTTGAATTGTTTAGCTGCTGTATGGTGATCAACAATGCTGACTCCGTGTTTTTTATACGAATAAAGGACTGCTTCATTCAGTTCGATAAGGGCTCGATCTTTCCATAAACTTGAATCACGTTTAATATCCAAGCCCATCCTCTCCCCGATTACCGGTAGCATATTGTAGCGTTCTTCATCAGCAAGGTTCCTGGCACCGATTTCCGTTCCCATGTACCACCCATTAAATGGTGCAGCTGAATACGTAATACCGCCAATTTCCAGCCTCATTCCAGATATGATTGGAACTGCATACCATTTGATTTGAAGATCTTTGAACCATGTCAGTTCAGGGTGGGTGATTTGAACTTCTTTAACGAGGCTTTCAGGTATGACATGTAAACTAGGGGTTTTTCCGTCCAATTGGACTACAAGGGGTAAAATATCGAAACGTCCGAATTTCCCTTCCCATCCCATTGCCATACATTGCTTGGTGAATGCTATTGAACTTGAATCGCCGATTACGCCATGCTCCGTCTCATATCCTGCATATCTAATAAGCTGATGATTCCAAATATCCACTTTTCGATCATGATCTTTTTGTTTGAAAATTGTAATCACAGGTCTGATGCTCCCATTATTCGTTGCATATTCGATATGCTCAAAGAGTGCCGATACAATTTCTTCTTCGCTTTGAATCATCCTTTTATCAATCACCCTCAGCGACTCCCAAAAAAAGCGCCCTATGCAACGATTGCTATTACGCCAAGCTAATTTAGCACCATAAACCAATTCTTCATATGTATGTTCATATCTGCCTGTTTCATCTATTTCCTTTTTGATTTGTTCAATCCTGCCATCCATGTCCTCTTCCGTTTTCGATATTTCCGGATAACTTGTCCTGATAAAGGATACGGCCTCTTGCAGTAAATCACTCATCTTTCCCACGAACCCTTCCATTTGTAAAACTTTGACTTCAATATTAAAATAACATATTTTTCTCGGTATCCCTAAAGAACACATTTTTTAAAAGCGCATTTTTTTAAAATGTGGCAATTATGAGGCGAATTTCTTTTCATGATACTTAAAGTAAGCTCATAATTTTCTTATACTTTAACATCTCTAGTAACTAAATAATTATCGGTAAAGTTGTTACATATGAGGTAAATGCATTATAATATATTAATAATGAGGTGATAAGATGAATAATACGACACTTTGTCCACGATTTGAAAAAGGAATGCAAATCTTGAGTAAACGCTGGACTGGATTGATTGTCAATCAATTACTTAATGGCCCTCAACGGTTTTGTAATATTGAATCTGCATTCCCGATAAGCGGCAGGATTCTTTCCGAACGTTTAAAGGACTTGGAAATTGAAGGTATTGTTAAAAGGGATGTATATCCAGAGACACCGGTCAGGATTGAATATTCTTTAACTGAAAAAGGCAAGGCTCTTGCACCGGTAATGAACGAAATTCAAAATTGGGCACAAGAATGGCTCGAACCAATACAGGAACAATGATACAGGCATTAACTGAAAAGGAGGAAGGTCCGCCAGCTGGCGGACTTCCTCCTTTTTTGTTTAGGCGCCAGCGACTAGTGGTATATTTTTTACAGATAGAATAACACTAGGTTTATTCCAAAATTATGGGCGGTGAATTCATGAAACAAGCAGATTGCATTATTATTGGTGGAGGTATAGCCGGTATTCAGGCTGCTATACAGCTCGGAAGATATAAACATAATATTATCGTCATTGATTCTTCTCAAGGCCGCTCCTCCATTGCCAAGGCTTACCATAACATTCTTGGATGGCCGGATGGGGTAAGCGGTAAACAATTAAGAACGCTTGGCAGACAGCACGCTGAAAAATTCGGTGTCGAATTCTTGGATGATACAGTGACAGCTCTAGAAAAAAAACAGGACAAGTTTTTTATCCAAACAAAGAATGACAGGCAATATCAAGCAAAAATGATTTTTCTCGGTACTGGCATTACCGATAACATTCCTCCAATCAAAAACATCTATCCAACTCTTGGGACATCCACATATATATGCCCTGACTGTGATGGGTATGAGATCATGGATAAGCAAACCGTTGTTCTTGGAGGCGGAAATACTGGTGCGGGCATGGCCCTTACACTTTTATATTGGTCAAAGGATATCATTTACGTAAATCATTTGAAATCAAAAATTGATGATGATTATAAGGAAAAATTGAAGGAAAATCAGATTCCCGTAATCGAAGAAGAAGTTTGTGAGGTTCATGTCGACGACAAACAGCAGCTAACGGGCATAGAATTGGTCTCCGGTAAAATAATCGAGGCTGAAAAAGCATTCACGGCGTTTAAAGGGAACAAACTAAATAATGACCTAGCCCTACAATTAGGTGTGCAAGTCAATGAAAACAAACATGTCTTGATTCATCCCCGGACTAAAGAAACGAATATTAAAGGAGTCTGGGCAGGCGGTGACCTCGTTGCCCATTCAGAACAAGTCACCATTTCAATGGGGGATGGCACCCAAGCAGCGATATGGATTCATAAGAGGCTGTTAGGCCAGCCACTTCCTTACGATTGACAGCATAACGGAAAATTAAAAGGCGGCCTGTTCATCAGGCCGCCTTTCAAATTGTTGTTTTAAACTTTTCCACGTTAGCCTTTGATACATATTACACTCGATTCCTTCCCTTAAAAACTTTAACCAAAATGAGAATGACCGCGATGATAAGCAAGATATGTATAAAGCCTGCAGCCACTTTAAAAACCAGACCAAGAACCCATAATAATATTATTACACCAATAATCGTCCAGATCATAATCCCCCCCTTTCTTCGAAGTTACATCAAAATTTTGTGCTTACATTTAAATTACCCATATCTTTCTTTAACAAACCCTTACCTATTTTTTTACATAAAACTGTAAATGCTGTAAATGATAATAAAAGAATAAGGAATCTTCCATAAAGAAAAACATTTACAAGGAAGAGACTTTCAGGTTTTAAATGCTCTTCAATTCTTCATAAGGCAAAAAAACAAAAGAAGGAGTCGTTCATTCATGAAAAAGTTTTTAGTCATCTGTTTAACAGCCTGTTCCCTATTCTTAGTCAACCTGAATCACCCAGCTGCAGAGGAAAATAAAGCAAAAACGGAACGTGTACAATTCACTGATGCTCAAAAATCTGAAATCGCCAAGATCCAAAAGCAGATACTCGCTGACAAAAAGATATTGATCCAAAAATATGTTGAGTATGGCGCGCTATCAAAAGAAGAGGCCGATAAAATGGTTTCACATTTTGAACAACATTATAAACTGATGGAAGAACATAATTTCCAAATACCGCCGCACCGCCCACATACACGACACATGCATAAGTAATTGTAAGTTTTTCGCCTATATATCCTGATGATCCGACCTGACGAAAAGGCCGGATTTTTTTCATTTCTTTCGTCCTTGATAAATAAACCTTACGCGTTTACCATTTACTAAAGGATTTATATTTCTCTTTAGCGAAATACATAACTATGAGAAATGAAAGGGTGAAAAGGATGAACAAAATAGGTATAACAGCAAGAGACTTATTTCACTTGAAATCAGTGACCGATCCAAAGCTATCACCGGATGGCAGTATGGCGGTTTATGTCCAAACCAGAATCGATGAAAAAACGGAAAAATACATTTCCAATCTGTTTATGTTCAGCCTGATTACGAATGAAACAAAGCAATGGACGTTTGGGGATAATCGTGATACATCACCAGCCTGGTCCCCAGACGGAAAGCATATCGCCTTTATTTCAGACAGATCAGGGAAAAAACAAGTCCACATTATTAGGAGCATTGGTGGGGAAGCTCGCCAGTTGACCCATTTCGTTAACGGCGCATCAAAACCTATTTGGTCTCCTTGTTCCACCAAGTTACTGCTTTCTACCGGGTTAAAGGAAGACGAAAACCTTAATACGGATAAGGAAAATGATTTGACCAAAAAAGTTAATAGGTATGACCGGATTAAGTATAAATGGGATGGAAGAGGCTATTTTGATCAGTTATATCAGCAGCTGGTTATAGTGGACATTTTTAAGGGAGAATCCACACTGCTAACGGAAAACAATGTGGATCATCAACCGAATGCATGGTCCCCAGACGGACAGCATATTGCATTCATAAGCGGGGATGCAGAAAGAAGTGATGATGAACTTTTTTCCGATATTTTCATCATGGACCTTGAAACGAAATCTTTAGAGAAGATAACGGATAGTACAGGTTTCTTTAGAGATCCGAAATGGTCTCCAAATGGCGAGCATCTATCTTTCATTGGCCATAATAAAGAATTTGCCGGTGCCACCTTTTCAAATATCTGGTTATATTCCATTTTCGATCAAACGACTCAATGTTTGACCGATGGATGGGACGTCCAAATAGGCGATTCCGCAATTGGGGATTTCCAAATCGGAGCCGTCGACCCAGGTATATTGTGGACAAACGATAGCCAAGGTTTTTACTTTTTAATAAGTGATTATGGAAATACCGGGGTATATTATGGTTCGATTGAAGGAGCCATGTATCCATCAATCCTTGACCCGCAGCATATATACGGCCTGACTATAGATCCCGAAAGCCACCGTGCCGTCGTGGCCATCAGCACACCTGTTCATCCCGGCGATCTCTTTGCCTATAACCTTACCAATGGTGATAAGGAACAAATCAGTTTTGTTAATGAGGATTTTTTGAAGGATAAACATTTGTCCACGGCTGAACCAATAACATTCCAATCCGTTGATGGACTTACCATCCACGGCTGGATCATGAGACCGACCGATTTTGATGGAAATCAAAAATATCCGCTCATTTTAGAAATCCACGGCGGACCGCATATGATGTATGCCAATACCTATGTTCATGAATTCCAGACCTTGGCTAATGAAGGGTATACTGTATTGTTCACTAACCCGCGCGGGAGTATAGGATATGGCCAAGACTTCGTAAATGCCTGCCGGGGAGATTATGGAGGCATGGATTATAAAGACTTAATGGCTGGAGTTGATCACGTTTTAGCTACGTATGATTTTATAGACCATGAAAATTTAGGGGTATCCGGAGGAAGTTATGGAGGGTTCATGACAAATTGGATCATCGGACATACCAACCGCTTCAAGGCCGCTGTGACTCAGCGTTGCATAAGTAACTGGCTAAGTTTTTATGGCGTCAGTGACATTGGCTATTATTTTACAGAGTGGGAAGTTGGCGGCGATATCGTTAACTCTGCTGAAAAATTATGGCAGCACTCGCCATTAAAATATGTCTCCAATGTGAATACCCCTTTACTTTTACTTCACGGTGATAAGGACTTCCGCTGTCCCATTGAACAGAGCGAGCAATTTTTTGTCGCCTTAAAACGTCAAAATAAAGAAGCGGTACTTGTTTCTTTCCCAGATGAAACTCATGAAGTATCCCGAAGCGGATCTCCAAAAATGCGCTTGCAACATGTTGAGGAAATCAAAGGATGGTTCAATAAATATCTTTAAAAATAAAAACTCTGTTAGCAAAAGCTAACAGAGTTTTTGTTTTTAGTGTTGAATTTGGTCTCTGTCTTCGGAAATTGAACTTAAAGCATTTCCCGCCATTGAATTTGTTTGTTGGTGTACAGCGAGATCACCTAATGCCACGACTCCGACCAGCTTGTCATTCTCAATGATTGGGAGCCTTCTGATTTGTTCGGTAGCCATTAACTCCTCAGCTTCCTCCACTGACATATCAGGCGTGCCTGTTACAAGATTGGTGGTAATGACATCGGTAATTCTAGTCGAATTCGGCTTTTTCTCGGCAACACAGCGAATGACAATATCCCTGTCTGTTATAACACCAATTAAATGGTTATTCTCCAATACAGGAATGACACCAACATCATCATTCTTCATTTTGACTGCTGCTTCATATATATTATCTTCCGCAGTGCAACAGTCCACGTCTGTTGTCATGATATCTCTTAAATTAGTCACGGAAATCCCTCCATTTTTCATAAGTTGCTTGTTTATTTTTGACTTCTGAAGAGAAATTATTCATGGAACTCGTTCACGCTTCATTCCACATATTTCCCGTGATCCGGTTTAGCTAATGAATCGAATTCCTTTGCAAGCTTCGCTAAACCCATTTCAAGTTCTTTCCCTTCTACAGGATAACCATGTCCCGTTATGGCAACAGTCGGCTTCAGACTTTCCAATAACCTTACCGATTCCTTGGCAGCCTCCCAATCGGTTGTCAAATACCGCGGCGGGCCTGCTATTTCTTTCTCCTGAGTGATAACCTTGTATAGGGAATCTTGCCTGACATTCACAAAAGCATCTCCTGCAATCAAACTTCGGTCACTTTCACGGAAAAGTGATATATGTCCTTTCGAATGGCCAGGGGTGTGAACCCATTTCCAATCGTGAAGCCCGGGAACACTATGATCATCAGGCAATGGCTGAACTTTTTCATCAAGGTTGATTCCCTCATTCGGAAATACCCATGAAATTTTAGCGACCATTCCCCCTTCAACAGTAGGATCAGGTTCGGGGTAATTTTCCTGTCCCGTTAAATAAGGCATTTCTTTAATGTGGGCATAGACAGGAGCATTCCAATACTCCATTAACTCCATCAATGCACCAACATGATCGAAATGCCCATGTGTCAAAATAATCGCGGCAGGTGGATTTTGCGGTCCGTATATTTCTTCAGCAGTTTTCTTTATTACCTCTGCTGAACGCGGCATCCCTGCATCTATCAATACCCATTTATCATCTTTGGATGACCCTATAAAAATTACATTAACGATTTGGACGGACAGACAATATATTTCATCATTTATAATCTGTACATCTCCACTGGAAACTGAAGTCATTGGCATGAATTTTTTATTCAAATGATTATCATCCATTTATAATCCTCCTAATTTGAACATGTTTTTTAAAGGATACCCTGTACGAGAAAATAAAAAACAACCTATAATTTATATAGGCTGTTACAGACAATAAGAAAGATTCGAAAGCGAGTTTGCCTACAGTTCTTTAAAAAAATTACAGTTGATTCCAGCCGGACTTTTTTCGTCAGTTACGGCACCTTTTTTCGACCGATCATGCAGTTTTTCGGCATTTACCGCACTTTTTTTCAACCGTTCACTCAGTTATTCAACCTTCACCGCACTTTATTCGACCGTCCACGCAAGTTATTCAACCTTCACCGCACTTTATTCGACCGTCCACGCAAGTTATTCGACCTTCCCTGCACTTTATTCGACCGTCCACGCAAGTTATTCGACCTTCACCGCACTTTATTCGACCGTCCACGAATTTTTTCGACCTTCACTTCATTATTCGGACTCTGGAGCTGTTATTTTGCGATCCCCGCTTTAAATCCGCTCCCTTTCCGCCGACTGTGTTCCAAGCATTTATAGGGGTCTCGGCTAGCCAGTTAAACCGAGTCTTCTTTTATAATCATGTTCGGGGTGCGAAACTCCCGAACCATCTATGTCAACAAACTGAAACAGCCTATAATTTGTTAGGCTGTTTCTCAGTATACATCCCGCCGGGTAAATACTGTAAAAGATACGATTAAAGCAAGCGCCCACCAAACGAGCAGAGTAATGACGGAGGATAATAAAGTCATCCCTTCAATCGGTGGAGCCGTACCGCTGATGTAAGCGGTCAATTTCAAATTCACCATAAAAAAGTATTTCGCTGATTCCCATGATGAAACCATATTGTTCAATATAGCCCCGGAAATTAATGCAGCCAGCATGATGCCCATGCCTGCAGGGGTGCTTCTCACTAAAACCGAAAGCATGAAAGAAAGGGTTCCTACAACAACCGCCACCAGCCAGACAAGTCCCAAATCCATCAATAGGAATTTCCATTGTTCCACTAACCTTACTTGACTGACATCCACGTCAGCCCCATTCAATTCGAATCCGGTTATTACAGGAGCCCCCCATCCTTGATATCCGAAAACGATACCTGATAAAAGGTAAGATAATAAGGCTGTCATCGCGACGATAATCGAAACTGATAATAATAATGTTACATATTTGCTCAATAAGATTTTCCAGCGCTCCACTGGCCTGGTCAACAAAAGCTTGATTGTCCCTTGACTGCTTTCGGAGGAAACCATATCACTAGCCACAATCATGATCAACAGCGGAATGAACAAATCGATTGCATTTTCCAAAAACATGCGTGTAAAGGTGGCTGCGCCTGGTTCTGAGGGATTGATATCATGATCTAGATAATATTGCTGCTGCTTCAGACTAACTTGCAGCTGTTCACGCCACTCATCGAGCATCCTATTCGAGCCCAAACGATTTTGAGTATCAATGATTTGCTGCTGAAGAGCTGAACGCCAATCATCAGTTCCCAACTTCTTCCGCTGCTCTTCCACTTGTTTGTATTGGGCATATGTAAACATCAGCACTAAAATTCCCACGATGATACCGATTATGATTAACCGTTTCTTTGCCAACAACTTCATCATTTCATTTTGAATCAAGTTATTCAATGCCTGCACCTCCGACACCGGTAACTTGCAAAAACAATTCTTCCAATCCCGGGAGCTTTCGATTCATTTCATGCACCCTCACCCCTGCTTGGTTAAGTGCAGCATTCCATTCGGGTGTTCTGAGTTCATCATAGGCTGTAATGATATATTTTTGATCTATGGTAATTTCGGTGAAGTTGCTAAGAATTTCCGCTCCCTTTTGTATAGGTTCCACCCGCCAAAATATCCGCTCCTGCGTGGATAATAAGCTTTTCACCGTATCCGTTTTAATAATTTCCCCCCCTTTAATAATTGCAACCCGGTCACAAAGTTGCTGTATTTCACCTAATAAGTGTGAAGAAACCAGAACGCTCATACCTTCTTCTTCAGCCAACTTTCTGATGAATTGCCGCATTTCACGGATTCCGGCAGGGTCTAGACCGTTGGTCGGTTCATCCAAAATCAAGAGCTTAGGGCTGTTCAGCATTGCCTGCGCGATTCCTAAGCGCTGCCTCATACCTAACGAATAAGTCTTCACTTTATCGTGAATTCTCGCTTGCAGACCGACGAGTTCAACAACCTCGATCATTCTTGTTTCATCAACTTCAGGTAACATTCTTGCAAAGTGGAGCAAATTATCCCATCCGCTCAAAAAAGGATACAACTCTGGATTTTCAACGATGCAGCCCATTTGCTTCATAGCCTTCGTAAATTCCTGACGGACATCATATCCGCATATATGGATGGAACCTGAGGATGGCTTAATCAAACCGACCAACATGCGGATCGTCGTCGTCTTGCCTGCTCCGTTCGGTCCTAAAAAGCCGAAAACCTCACCTTCATTCAGCTCAAAATCTATTCCTTTAATAATTTCCCTTTTGCCAATCCTTTTTCTCAAGTCCCTGACAGACAATGTCACCTGTTTCATCGTTTCACATCCTCCCATTTTATTAAAGGAGCAACTCTATCAGCAATTAAACGGTACCCCTTCTTATTAGGGTGAAATTTATCCGAATACAAATAATCATTTACCGACAATTGAAATAAATCAAATGTTGGAACGAAAATTGCATTTTTATAAAGAGCCACAACTTCTGCCGTTTCATTATTCCAGTCACGAACAATGCGGTTCGTATCAAAGTCTTCATCCAAATCTATAAACGGATTATATAGCCCAAGCAATAAAATGGTAGCTGTATCATTGACTTTATTGATATCTTTAAAAATTTCATCTAAATTTCCCAAGAAATTCTTTTGTGATAAAGATATAGCTTCACGATCATATTCAAGCAGGGTCTGGCCTTTTTGAAATAAATCGTTACCCCCGATTGTAACTAAAATAACATCAGCTGCCTGGATTTGGCGCTTCACTTCCGGTTGTTTCACTTGCTGCACCAATTCTTTAGACACTTGTCCATTAATTCCGAGGTTATGAATGATTGGTTTTCTATTGTACTCGCTCTTCAAATCTTCAACAACAAGTCCAACGTAGCCTTTCCCTGTTTCATCACCTGTGCCGCGTGTCAATGAATCGCCTAATGCCACTACCGTAAAATCATCAGGAAGATCATTTTTAATGGGGGTTTCTTCCATTACTTCTTTATCGGAAGTTCCTTTTCCGTAATGGTCAGTAATCGCCCATCCAAGGCAAAATAAAAAAAACAGGCCGATAAGAGCTGATACGATGGTAGCAGCCAACACTTTTGGTTTGCTCAAAACACTCATCCTTCCATTCATTCTCTACCTTCCATTAAATCATATTATTTCCAAAAACAAAAAACTGATTGTTCTGGTTAAAAATTCCAATTAATAAAAGCCTTTCCTTTTTAAAATTACCAGTAAAAAAAGGCTGAAAGGGGTTACAAAAGGGATTCTATCTAAATTTTATAAGAAAGTTGATTGGAGCGAGTGCCCTAGGTTCCTATCAACGGTTAAAAATCCTTAAAAAACTTTTAATCAAGTTTGTATACAGTCTGAGGGATTGGATGAATCCCATTCGCGTTTTCTGCTTGATCATTTAGCAGGCATTCTCTCAAACTTGTTGAGAGACAAGTAAAAAAGACCTCTTCACCATGAAAGGTAAGAGGTCCCTCGATATATTTTCCATCATTTTTCTATTTTACCTATGGGTTTTCCCAATACTTTTAATTTTATATCTAACCTCATGAGCCATATTGTAAGCAGCATCCCGATCAGCGTGAGTAAACCATAAAATAAATAGACAGCATATATTCCGGATTTCTCCAATATTATCCCGCCGCTGAAGGTACTGAACCAGTTACCCAATCCATTGCCAATGGCGGAATAAAGCGTTATTGCAGTTACTGTTATTCGTGCAGGGACAACTTCCCTGATATATTGTAAAGCTGCAGGAATGAATAAGCCAAGTGAAAACCCTTGAATGATCGAAGTCACATATACGGTAGCCAAGCTTGGTTCGGTGAAGTACAAAACCCAGCGGACCAATGAGGCCGTTCCAGCCAATAAGGTAATTGGCAGCAGGCCTATTTTATGAATCCAGGTACCTGCGATTCTCATAAAGGGGATTTCCGATAATACAGCTAAAAGGAAAGCAATGCCAATTCCTGTATATGTACCTCCCCTTGCCTCTACAAACAAACCATAGTATACATTATTTGCGAGATTAGGACCAAATAGCAGGAACGTTATGGCAAGAAAGATAAGAAACCGTTTCATGGTGATCAATTCTTTCATTCCACCGAAAAGCTTCACCTTTTCACCAGGTGGCTCTTCAGGCAAACGAAGAGCTAGACTAGCCGCAATCAAAAGACCGAAGAAAAAGGCATAAAATATCACTGAAGGACCCATGAAGGATTCAGATAGCCTTCCCATTACAAAAACGGCCACACCGTAACCAAGTGAACCGAATAAACGGATTTTCCCATAATTCGATTTGATTTTTGTTGTATATTGAAGGGTGATGCTATCTGAAACCGGTATTATCGCACTTTGAAAGATAGCCAAAGCGATTGCGACGGATACGATAAGTAAATAGTGCTCGAACAGTAGGTAGCCTAAACCGAATACACCAGCAAGCAACGATGTAATTGCCAGTATTTTTGCTGGTCTCCCGCTCCAATCACAGACAATTCCCCAAAAAGGTTGAAAAACGATCATCACTATCGGTCCAACAGACATGATCGTACCTATTTCAATACCGGACAAACCAGCCTCATTGGCCAAATAAACGCTTAATAGCGGTGTTAAACTTCCCACTGCAAAAAAAGAAAATAAGTAAAATACCTTCAAGCTAATAATATTGACATGCTTTTGTTTATCCAAATCCAGTTCCCCCACGCAGACAGCTTCTTAAAGTTGTTGATTTCAATCATTGCTTCCTATTATGGATATTAAATAGGGAGCACGATATTAAAGACTGTACCTTTATTGACCTCACTCTCGACAAAGACATTTCCCAAATGGCTTTCTATGATTTTAAAGCTGATCATGAGACCTAACCCATTACCAGTTTTTTTCGTTGTGAAGAATGGTTCTCCCAGTCTCTTAAGCTGCTCTGGCGGCATCCCAATTCCTGTGTCGGTAATGGATATATGCACTTTATCCTCTTTAAGTTCAGTCATGACTTTTATGAACCCACCGTCAGGCATAGCCTCCATACCATTTTTAATGAAGTTCAAAATGACTTGTTTTAATCGATTCTCATCACAACGAACGAGGATCTCTTCTTCATTGAAATCCGAAATTAGCGTGATGTTCTTCTTCCTGGCTTCAAAATCCGTCAAAGATACGACGTTTTGAATGATCGGCACAAGATTCTTCGATTCCAATATCAAGGCCTGTGGTTTGGCCAATTGCAAGAACTCTTCAACTATCTCATTCACACGATTGATTTCGTCCATGATTATTTCCAGATATTCCAGTTTATTTTCGTCCGTTTCATCTAATTGCAAAAATTCCGTATACCCTTTCATGGAGGTCAGCGGATTTCGTATTTCATGTGCCACTCCAGCAGCAAGCTGACCGACAGCGGCTAATTTATCCTGCCGATGGAGCATCTCTTCCGATTGTTTACGCTCAGTTATATCATATCTAAGTGCCAGAAACTGAAATGGCTTTCCTTCTTCGCTGAAAAATGGAACAATTGTTGTATCGACCCAATAAAAACTGCCGTCTTTCGCCTTGTTTCTAATTTCACCATGCCAAACTTTCCGTTCATGGACGGTTTTCCACATATGTTCAAAGAATTCCTTTGAATGGTATCCAGAATTAACTATCTTATGTGTATGGCCTAGCAGTTCATCTCTCCCATAACCGGAAACCTCGGAGAACTTATCATTCACTTCGATAATGACTCCTTTAACATCGGTAATCGCCACAATCAAGGATTGGTTGATTGCATATTGCATATCCTCCAGTTCCTTGATTGACCCCTTTAGTGCATTTTCTGTTTTTTTACGACTGGAAATATCTGAACGGATCGAAATATATTGATATGGCTCACCTTTTTTCATAAAGGGAACGATAGTTGTATCCACCCAATAAACATTACCGTCTTTAGCCCGGTTGCATATTTCACCATGCCATGTTTTCCCTTGGCTGATCGTTAGCCATAGGTCAGCGAAAAATTCTTTTGTATGATAACCAGAATTGATGATGGAATGATTTTTCCCTACTAGTTCATGTTTTTCATATTGTGATATTTCCAGGAATTTTTCGTTAACATATGTAATGATTCCTTTTGCATCCGTGATGGCGACTATCGCCGATTGATCTAAGGCAGAACGGATATCGCTCACAGTATTGTCGCTTTTTGCCAACCGCCGGCCAACTATCGTACTTGAAGCGATCAAGCTGGCAAGGATGAATAATGAAACGAAGCATGTAAGATAAAGCATAAATGGGGTGAGTGGAACAAATTCACCCGTTTCATTTTTCGTGTTCATCGGTAACACTCTTAAAAAAAGGTAATAGCCTTCAATGATTGCCCCGCTCATCAAGAGAGTACTGATTGGCTTTAGCGAGGATTGACTTAATTTATTAAAATAAAATAATATTGCAAGTGCTGCTACAAATAAACTAAAGATACTTAAAAGCGTACTGAAGACCGACAATGGACTAAAGTGCAAAGAATGGTTTAAAGAAGATGTTCCCATTATATAATTGGATAAAATGGCCATCGTAAACATGAAGCCGCAAAAAACGATTTGCAACACTTGTGTCTTATACGATATGGCCAATAACCCAACTCCTGCGAGAGCTATCGCCAATGCTAACGAAAAAATTATTGTAGCAATGTTGTATGCTGCCATTCCTGAATTATCAAGGGTGAATATGACCACAAAATTAAGCGTCCAAATAGCCACTCCCATAGAGCAGCTGCTCCCAATATACACCAGGCGTTTATATTTCTCTATCGTCAGTAATGTTGTCAGTAAATCCAACGCCGTATAGCACGCCATTATTATCAAAAGTACTGCAATCATAAAGAGGACAGGATTTGATGCCACAATTGATTGTTCCATTTTTTTACTTGACCACCTCAAACGTTCTATTCTCCTATATTGTAATGGAAATCCATAGTACCTCAAAGGTTTTTTATTTCCTTACTCCTATATATTTACACACTGACTATTTCGGCGCTCCTTATATTTCAAGAAAATGCTGGATTCCATCATAAAATCATAAAAATTAGAAATACTATTGTTTTGTAAGGAGTAGAATAGGATTACATGGTATTGACAAGCATTTTCAACCCTGTTTCATCATTGCAGGACATTATCAATAACAAAAATAATTATTCGAGAATATATTAATCAAGAATGTTAATTTCTTTATTTAATTATACCTATAGGTTTATAATTAAATAGAACCTATATAGAGAGAAGGAGTGGGGGGCATGATTATGTCAGACCTGGCAGGTGCAAGTACAACAGAAATTATGCATAAGAAGACCCAGCATAAAAAATTAACACTGAGACAAGTTTTACAAAGAGGTCTACTAATTACAATTGGTGCAGTTTTGATGGCTGTCGGCCTCGAGATTTTTTTAGTGCCGAATAACGTAATCGACGGGGGCATAACGGGAATATCGATTATGTTATCTTACATTACTGGATGGAAGCTCGGAATCTTTCTATTCATTTTGAATCTTCCTTTCTTTTTTATCGGTTATAAACAAATCGGCAAAACCTTCGCATTATCTACCCTTTATGGAATTTTAGTCCTTTCCATTACCACTACATTGCTTCATCATGTACCAGCTTTCACTCAAGATATCCTCCTAGCGTCCGCTTTCGGCGGAATGATTCTTGGCATTGGTGTTGGAATGGTCATTCGATATGGCGGCTCATTGGATGGTACAGAAATACTTGCCATACTCGCTAGCAAGAAGCTCCCTTTTTCCGTTGGGGAGATCGTCATGTTTTTTAATTTATTCATCCTTGGCAGTGCGGGCTTCGTATTCTCGTGGGATCGTGCCATGTATTCGATCATTGCTTACTTCGTGGCATATAAAACGATGGATATCGTCATCGCAGGTTTGGACGAATCCAAATTTGTTTGGATTATCAGTGATGAATTTAATGATATCGGTGATGCCATAATGAATCGCCTTGGACGGGGCGTAACCTTTTTAGCTGGTGAAGGTGCATATTCTGGTGATGATAAAAAAGTCATCTTTTGTGTAATAAACAGGCTTGAGGAAGCTAAACTTAAAGAGATAGTCAAAAGTTTCGATCCATCTGCATTTCTTGCCGTTGGGGATATCGCGGAAGTTCGAGGCGGTCGATTCAAGAAAAAAGATATCCACTAATCATTCACCTGCTTTTTGCTTGATCCAATTGGCAAAAAGATAAAAAAAGCTGAAGGGAGAATCCCCTTCAGCTTTTTTTATGACCTTAATAGTTTCTTGGATTGTTGATTGCTTGAAGCATTCTGGTGCCGGGTTTCATCTCGCTGCTACATAACGGACAAGCGTGTTCATCATTACTTGTAAAGTTATCGCGAATCCAACCTTTGCAATCTTCTGATGTACATTCCCACACCTTTGTTTCTTCAGGAATGATTTCTTCCGTATTATTTCTTCTATACATATATCTCACTCCTTAGAATTGAATTGACTCCGTCCTGCATAACAGATCACAAGCCATAAAGATAAAAGAAGAATAGATGGCGTTTAATCTAAATTGTGAGTAAATACCCATTCGCAAATCTAAGTATGATCATTGTTCTTTCAACCAAACTTTTTGAATGGTAAGAACTTGAGATTACGACATGAATTTTTCATATCTCATATCCATTATAACATATATATGCTTTATATATTTGAGGAAAGATTCTAAAAAAGAAAGTAGTCCCCAAAATGAAACACAGTCCCTGACTTACCCTTCAAGATAATCGAGACTGCGCTGTTTAAGAATCCATTTCATATGGTTCTTCCTGCTCGTTCGATGGAACATCGAGCATGAGAGTAATTTTTAATGCCAAAACCTAAAACAATGAAAGCCCTGCCTCTCTCCCATCCATACGGTTCCTAGACCGTGCCTGCGAGAATCAGATAAAAGCTTGTAAGTACATGTTTATTAATTAAAACCGTCCGTAATTCCAATTGGGTAGATTAAATTCCAAAAGACAAATGGTACATAGAAGTAAGTTAATGAAGAACAGAAATGGATCGAGGAAAATACTTGGTGATTACATGTATTTCTTTTTTCTAGATATGTTTAACTTGATTCTACTTCATCATGAAAATGATGAAAAATTATTTTATTAATAAAAATGTTACTTTAAATTACCCTCCAGTGCTTTCTTTTCATAACACTGAAATTTAATGATACCACACATTTTTTTATATGTAAAGCATTAATCCAGAATAAAACCACTCCGCCCTACTTCATTTTTAAAATAAAAAATAAAGAGGCTAAGATTCACCTCTTTTATTTAAACGCATTATATTCATTTTCAATTTTAGGAAGTTCCCTGACTTCCTCAACTAATTGACTTCCACACATTGGGCAATCATAGTTTTCCGAGGCAAAATCTTTTCTCATCCAACCATTACAATCTGCTGATCCGCACGCATATACTATCGTATCTTCCATAACGATTTCTGGTTCCTCTGAATTCTTTTTACCAAAATACATGAGCAACCTCCTCTTTTTTATATAAAGAATCTGATTAAAGGCGCGAAATTTCACCTTTTTATCATTCCTAGTATACGCATTAAACCATATTCTTATTTATTCAATGAAAAAATTATCCAAAAAACCTTAACACCTTTCGTTTTCCAGTCCTGCTTTAACCAAGATCGCCTTAATCATAAAGTAGGAAATATGCTCAGGCAGGGCTTCTTTTAATGGTTTCAATTTGTCAGAATCCAATTGTTTCGCAGTTTCCAAAACAAGATCAAAATCTTTCTCCAAGAAAATCTCATCCCAATTGATATCCAAGTGTTCTTCTGCACACTTTAATAAATGATTTTCAATTGAAATGGCAGACAATCCTCTCAATGTCCCTATTTCCTTGATTGATTTACCTTCCTGATATAAGCGATAGCTTTCTAAGTGAGATGGTTTAGTTGCTCTCTTTACCGTTTCCTTTGTAACCATAGTATTCGTTTCTAATTCAGGATGTGCCTGTACATACTCGGAAATCACTTGTAAAAACGCAGCTCCGAAGCGTTCGAATTTCTGCACCCCCACCCCTTTCACTTCCAGGAATTCCTCTTCCGTCCTCGGCAGTTTGACGGCCATATCTTTCAGGGATGCATCGGAAAAAATAATGAATGGAGGTACATTTTCCGTACTTGCCAATTCTTTTCTTAACTGCCTCAACTCTTCAAACAGCCCATGATCAGCACTGATGCTGCTTACTTTTTTTATTTCCTTACGCAGTACTTTTTTCTGTCCCAAAAGCACTTCCCTGCCAGCATTGGTAACTTTAAGAACCGGAAACTGTCCGCCCGTCATTTCGATATACTGTTTTGCTGTCAGGAAATCAATGAAATCACCTACATCCTTCGCTGATTGATCATTGATGATTCCATAGGTTGAGAGCTTCTGGAATCCGAACTCTTCAATTTTCTTATTGCGTGATCCCGTAAGAACTTGGGAAATCATCGTTTTACCGAATCGCTCACCCATTCTCAACATGCATGAAAGGACCATCTGTGCCTGTATAGTTACTTCAACAGAGTCACGTTTATCTGTACAATTTTCGCAATGACCGCAATCTTCAGGGTTTTCTTCTCCAAAGTATCGCAGAATGAAGGCTTGCAAACACCCTTCGGTAAAACAATAATCCTTCATTCTGTTCAATTTCTTCAATTCCTGGGCTTGCCACTCCTGCGAGGGATTTGATTGATCAATCAAGAAACGCTGTATCTGCATATCTTGAGGGGAATATAAAAGGATACATTCACTATCCAAACCATCCCTCCCTGCACGGCCCGCTTCCTGGTAATAACTCTCCATGTTCTTTGGAGTCTGGTAATGGATGACGTATCTAACATTCGATTTATCGATACCCATACCAAAGGCAGATGTCGCTACCATCAAGGGTATGTCATCACGAATGAATTGATCTTGCTGTTCCGAACGGTCTTTTTCATTCATTCCAGCATGGTATCGACCTGTTTTGAATCCCGCTTTTATAAGCTTCGCATACAAGGAATCGACTTCTTTCCTAGTGGCTGCATAGATGATACCCGATTCATTTTTGTTTTTCTCTAAATAGCGCATTAAAAACCGGCCGCGATTTTCTTCTTTCACTACGGAAAAGAACAGGTTATCTCTGGAAAATCCCGTTGATATTGTATGCTGCTCTGTTATTCCGAGCGACTGACATATATCTTCCGTCACATGCGGTGTGGCTGTTGCGGTTAATGCCAGTACTGTCGGAGCTGATGGCATGTTTTTCAATAAGGTTTTGATTTTTAAATAGCTTGGTCTGAAGTCATGACCCCATTGAGATATACAGTGGGCCTCATCGATGGCTACCAATGAAATATCCACATTAAATAAATCCTGTTGAAATGCAGGATTTTCCAATCGTTCCGGCGCCAAATAAACCAACTTATATCTTCCGTGTTTAATATCGTTCATTCTATTGGATGATTCCAACCCAGAAATGGAGCTATTAAGAAACGTGGCATCAATCCCAGTTTGTTCGAGGGCATCTACTTGATCCTTCATCAAGGAAATTAGTGGGGATATAACGAGTGTTACACCTGGTAACAGAAGGGCTGGAATTTGGTAACATATTGATTTACCTCCGCCGGTAGGCATGATTCCCGCCGTGTTTATTCCTCCCAATACCTGTTCGATAATCTGTTCCTGACCTTTTCGGAATGACTCATAACCAAAGTATTCTTGTAAATATTCACGTGCTTTTTCCATCAATTCACTATTCCTCCTATTTACCTTCTAAGGATTTATAAGGATCTACTTCTTCCATTGTACCTGCTTTTCCCGACAACCTAAAGGACAAAAAAAGCAGACACATTATGCCTGTGTCTGCTTTTTAAATATATAAACATGTTTTGCATGGTTAAATTAATTCAGGATTTGCACTTTAACGTTTTTAACGCCCCAATTCACGGCATCCTGTTGGTTTGGAACAAATATGTCCACTCTATTCCCTTTGATGGCACTGCCTGTATCGGCTGCCGTTGCGTAGCCATAACCTTCAACATAAACCTTTGATCCTAGTGGAATGACTGAAGGGTCCACGGCAATTACCTTTGCATCAGGATTAGCTTTCAAGTCCACTCCTGTGGCTGTTGTTCCGCTGCAGCCTTGACAATCAGCCGTATAGGCTGTTGCACTAACAGTAATCTCTTTTCCAGCTTCTGCTTGATCTTGGGATTCATTGTTTGTGTCTGCTGGTTCCGATTGTTCAACTGGTTCAGATTGTTCAACCGGCTTCGTTTGTTCTGCTGGCTTGGATTGTTCTGCTGGTGCAGCTTGCTCTGCTTGTGGAGCTTGCTCTGATTTCTGTGCAGGCTCTACACTTGCAGCTTCGACTTTGTTAGCTGCTGGTTTAATGACCAGCTCTTGATCAGGATGGATTGTATCTGAATTTAAACCGTTCCAAGATTTAATATCATTTACCGCTACATCATATTTGTGTGCAATTCCCGATAATGTGTCCCCTGACTTTACTTTATAATGCTTTTCTTGAGAAATATGTATGGTTTCTCCGGCATAAATAGCGTCAGAAGACAAATTGTTCCAAGACTTAATATCTTCTATTGATACTTTATATGTTTGAGATATCCCCCATAATGTGTCTCCATCTTTCACTTTGACATCCTCTGCTTGTACCGGAATTGTAAATGCACCGGATATTGCAGCGGCTGCCGCTAACGATAAGATTGATTTTTTCATATGTTGTTACCTCCTTGTGAGCTGCTTTATAAGCTACGAGTTAAATCTTAACATAGTTTTTTTCTATACAAAGAACAAACAGATAAAGAATAGATGACAAACATCACAGTAAGATAACGGGACCATAACAAGATTTTATAATATTCTGAAAAAACATCATTTTCCAGATAATTTCCTTTCCAGACCAGGGAAGTCATATTATGCATTACCCAGGCATAAAAATTTAAAGGCTATATCTTTACAAAGGAGGTATTTTTTTGACTCGCGAAAAGACTTTTACCTTAGTTAAGTCATATAAACCTTTCCATAGTAAATTCGATCCGTGCCCGCCTATTGGGAGAAAGTACTACAGGACACCTCCTAATTTGTATATTAATTTCCAACCGCCGAATTTGGAACAGTTCACACCGGAGGAAGCTTTGAAATACGGTACACTTTGGAAATTCTTTTATGATTTTTATGATAATCCATATCGTGAAAGGGAGACATAAATGAATAAGAAACTGGATGATGAATATTATCAGTTGCTTGAACAAATACAGGCTGCCGATTTCGTACTTGTCGAGTTGACTCTTTATTTGGATACACATCCTAACGATCAGCAAGCATTACAGCAATTCAATCAATTTCATGAATACTCCAAACAATTGAAATCAGTTTTTGAGCCTAAATATGGTCCATTATTGGGTTTTGGAAACAGTCCAGGCGGTGAAAATAAATGGGAATGGGGCCAAGGCCCTTGGCCATGGCAGGTATAAGGAGAGATATCTATGTGGGTTTATGAAAAGAAGCTGCAATATCCAGTTAAAGTAAGAGACTGTAATCCTCAATTGGCAAAATATTTAATAGAACAATACGGGGGTGCTGATGGCGAGTTGGCTGCAGCACTCCGATACTTAAATCAACGATATACAATTCCTGATAAAGTGATTGGCCTGCTTACGGATATCGGAACGGAAGAATTTGCCCATCTCGAAATGATCGCCACGATGATTTATAAGCTTACAAAAGACGCCACCCCTCAGCAGATGGCTGCAGCTGGCCTAGGTGACCATTATGCCAATCATGATAGTGCCCTTTTTTATCATGACGCAGCAGGAAATCCATTTACTGCCACTTATATCCAAGCCAAAGGCGACCCCATTGCAGATTTATATGAAGACATCGCCGCTGAAGAGAAGGCAAGAGCAACCTATCAGTGGTTGATCGATATCTCGGATGATCCTGATATCAATGATTCACTCAGGTTTTTGCGTGAGAGGGAAATTATCCATTCGATGAGGTTCAGAGAAGCTGTGGAGATTTTAAAAGAAGAAAAAGGTAAAAAGAAGTTTTTTTAATGAAATTCACATAAAAAAAGCAGCGGAGAAAATCCGCTGCCTTTTTCATTTACGATCTGAAGAATATGTCCAACCATCTTCCTGATAAATCTTTTCTTCTTTCATCAGTTTACCGAGAGCACGCTTGAACGCTCCCTTGCTCAAACCGAAGTGAAACTTGATATCATCAGGTGGCGTTTTGTCGCCATAAGGCATTGCACCGCCGCGATTCATTAAATAAGTGAAAATGACATCAGCATCTTCCCCCATTAAATCTTGTTTAAAGGGGATTAAAGAAACGTTAAGCGTTCCATCTTCTTTACTATCAATGACGCGCCCTTCAACTAATTCACCAAGACGGGGCTCTTCATTGCGTTCACTTTCGTGAATGAAACAGCGGTATCCTTCTTCTGAAATAAAGAAAGACCCAACCATAAGCAAACGATAGACATTTCCCTTAATACTGGTGTTTCGTACTCCTTTTAAAGGAGCTGGCACTGCAATCTCCTGAATTACATCTTCCGTTGCAAGTTTACCAAACAGGCGGTCATTACGATCTGTCTTCAGGGATACATATAGACGATCACCAACCTCGGGCCATAAACGATCAATATTCGGAAGGTCGTCCAGTGATACAAGAATATCTTTGGAAAGACCGATGTCAACAAAAACACCCAGTTTCCTTTTCACATTGACAACTTCCGCCCAGCCATACTGATCAATCTGGATTTCGGGTATCTTCATTGTCGCTGTTAGCCTTGCTTGTTTGTCATGGTAGATGAACACAGTTACTTCATCGCCAATCTCAAGTTCCGTTCCTTCATTCATTTCATTATGATGAAGTAAGACATCTTCTGAACCATCTGTTAAAAACCATCCGAAATCAGCCTTACGTTCCACTTCTAACTCTACAGCCATACCGGCCTGAATTTTTTGCATGTATAAAAATCCTCCTGTAACTTACCTTTACCTACAATTGTACCCAATTATTTATATTTCCAACATATTTGAATTTATCATTTTTTTGTTGTTCTGTATACCTATTACGGTTTTTTATTTTTTAACACTTGCTTTCTTCATGGAATGCCTGCGGAACCAGAATATGCCCTTGTTTACCGTTACTTAATAAAGTATACATGATCACTTTGGATAATTGGCTCGGTTTATACGGTTTAACTAAATAATCCTTTGCTCCCAATGAAATTCCCTTCTCCCTTTCGTCAAGTGCGGTCGATACAAAAACGGGAATCTCATTCAAATCAGCGGAACCTTTTAATTCCCTCAAGTTCGTCCAGCCGTCCAGCTCTCCTTTTTAGCTGATTAAGTCCGAACTGCTGATATTGCTTTTAATGAATTGTGCAAACTCAACCAGTACAAGATCCCCCACCGAGTGTCCGTATTGATCATTCACCCTTTTAAAGTGTTAAAGATCAATGATGCTTATCGTAAAATGACGCCCTGACCGCTTCAGTGTATCTTCAAGAAATCTTCTATTATATACCTGTGTCAACTCATCAATAAGGACCGATTGATCAAAGATTTTCTTCCGCTGTATATGCCTTACTATCTTTACAATAAACTCATCGATATCAATCGGCTTACCAATAAAATCATCCGCACCCATCCTGAATGCTTTTATCCGTTTATGTTTATCGTTCTGAATACTGTTCATGATCTTCGGTATGACATATTTTTCGTTATTAAGATGAATCTCCTGAAGATTTGAAAACCATCCTTTGCAGGCAACTGAATATCAAGAATAAGGCAATCCGGCTGCATTTCAGAATATTGATTTGACGCTTTGACGGGGTCGGCATTCATTATGACCATCCACCCCTTATCCTCCAATAAATCTTTCAATAAAATCAACATGGATAATTGCCATCTTGCACAATTTATTTAGGATTTGTCATAAAGTTTACTTATTTACTTTAACTAATCTTCTAAACCCGCGATTTCAAACTCTGGTATTTCGGTGATATAATTTAAGGATCAACTGAAAGGAAAATGAAATCATACATGACAAAAAAATTGTATTACACGTCCACCAAGACTTCCCAATGGGATACCAAAATTCGGGAGACCATTGAAGAAAATGGCTTTTACTATATCACTCTTGAAGAAACCGCTTTTTATCCCGAAGGGGGCGGTCAGCCTGCAGATACTGGTAAAATAGAAGGAATCACCGTTCTTGACGTTATAAAAGACAATGATGGAAAGATTCTTCATAAGGTGGAGAGACGGCCAGATTCAGAGATCGTTCACTGTGAACTTGATTGGTCCCGCCGCTTTGATCATATGCAACAGCATAGCGGCCAGCATTTACTCTCTGCCGTCTGCAGGGAACTGTTCGACTCTAATACAGTCAGCTTTCACCTTGGGAAGGAATATATAACGATCGATATAATGACAGGATTTCAATGGACTGAAGTACATACGGCTGCTGCTGAAAAGCTAGTTAATCAATATATTATCGAGAATCGCGAAATACTTATCTATTACGTGACAAACGAGCAATTACAGACACTTCCTGTCGTCAAAATGCCTAAAGTTTCAGAGAATATCCGTATAGTTGAGATAGAAGGGATTGAATATAACCCTTGCGGCGGAACCCATGTAGGGCGTACTGGTGAGATTGGCTTAATAAAAATTTTCAAAGCTGAGAAGCAGAAAGAACATACCCGTCTCTATTTTAAGTGCGGCAACAGGGCATTGAACGATTATTCCGAAAGCCTAGGAATTCTTTCAGCATTATCGAATAAGTTCAATACCGGACGTACAGAGATACTGAATAGGGTGGAAAAATTGGAAAATGACTATAAGCAGCTGCTATCGGCAAACGAAAACTTAAAACTTGAAAATGCAAATTTTCTTGCTGACTCCCTGCTTGCAGAAAATGGAGGGGGATTCATCTCTCATATTTTCGAAGATAGCTCAATGAAAGAACTGCTTTACCTTGCAAGTACGATTGTAAAAAAGGAAAAGGTTACCGTATTATTAGCATCACGTAAGGAGCAAAAGGTCATCCTTTCACACAGTGGGGACATCCCCTTTCATTGCGGACAATATTTTAAAGCTGAACTCAGTTCGTATAATGGGAAAGGCGGAGGGAACGAACAGACTGCACAAGCAGGTTTTACATCACAAAATGACTTAATCGCATTTTTCCAATACACAGTTAAAAATTTAGGCCATAATCCTGGTGAATAAAACCGTTCCGTAATGATGGCATACGTGGTGAACATGGAAATCATGACTTCTCGGATTGAGAATAGAGAGGACAAATTAATTCCTCTCTCTTGTAGACAAAAGGGCTTCCATCTGAATTATTAAACAAAGTTGATTAGAACGGAAGGTACGAGACTCCTGTGGGAAAAGCGCGACCAAGGGAGACCCCACAGGCGCCAAGAGCGCCGAGGAGGCTCCCGGACCGCCCGCGGAAAGCGAGTGCCTGGAGTGGAAATCAACGTTCATATTCTGACACTCCCTCAAAAAAATGTAGGCAATCATAATAATTATCCAATTTGGCTACAGTCTGAAGAGAGGACAAATAAAGTCCTCTCTTTTTATTCTTCCATTTTCAATTTCCCTAACCCGCGTTCTTCAATATGTAGATGGTATTTTTCCTCGAGCTCCATGATACGGATAAACGCTTCCTCCTGATTATATTCATGGTTTTCCGACTCCTCGGCAAACTCTTTTCTAGCCAAATGATAGGCAAGCTTATCCCTGAACACTCCTTCTTCATACTCATTTATGACTGTTTGAAGTTGATCCTCCAATTCCCGAGTCAAATCATAAATTTCATATTCCTTCACAAACTGTACTCCTTCCACGCCGAAATCTTTGGCAAAGGAATTAATATACTGTTCCATCTCACTAAATTCTTCTTTATTATCTTCAATATCGGAAGCAACCCAATATCCGTACTGAACCATTTTGAATAATGTTTCATACTGTTTCTTGGTAAAATTGATTTTCATTGTCGATACTCCTTTTCCTGTTTCCTTACAACAAAAAGAATAAACCGCAATGGAACAAAAGTCCAATGCGGTTGATCTCAATCCAATATTTCCGTTACAGAAAAATAAGCTGCTTTTTCCGTATCTACTACATAATGGCAATCGCCTTTAACTAGATTATAATAACGGTGCTTTTGAATGTTTGAAATCATTTGAGTTGAGTCATCGCCTTCTACCTCATGCTCTAGTTCTTTGCCGCCCGGAAAATAAAAGCCAACTTTCAATTTCATCTTTCTCATCCTTCCCTTCGTCTGGTTGAATCACTCTTTTATTTCATATCCTTTCTCATGCATTTATAAACATAAATAAAATGCTTATTCGCTTTTTCCATGATATTCTAGGGGAAAATACGATATTCAGAAGGTGTTTTTATGAAGATAAGGAAAGCCATGGAACAAGATGTACGTGGAATAGCAAATGTACATATAAACAGCTGGAAAACGACTTATAAAGGAATCCTCCCAGATCAATATTTGTCTTCCATGAATCTGGAAGCCAAAAAGAAAAACTGGATTAGAAATTTAAAGATGCTGCATAATGCCACCTTTGTAGCGGAAAACGCCAATGGGGAAATCGTCGGTTTCGCTGCTGGCGGCCCTGAACAAACGAATGATCCGCATATTCAAGGTGAAGTATATGCCATTTATTTTTTACAAGAATATCAACGACAGGGACTCGGCCGAAAAATGATAAAAGCGGTCATACATGAGCTTATGAAAATGGAACATCAGAATTTAATAATATGGGCATTAAAGGATAATCCTTCATGCGGTTTTTACAGAGCACTTGGCGGTCAAGTGATAGCTGAAAAAACCGTTAAAATGGCAGGCATCGAGCTTATCGAAGTCGGTTTCGGGTGGGAAGATATTCATGATATCCTTTTGCATTTGTAAGCATTCCCGAGGAGGGTGGTTACTCTCCACCCTCCCCCTCTCATGTCTCGATAAGGAAGGCTTTTTTCTCATTACCTAAAAAATAAAGCCGGTGCAATGGCCTTGTCATTGTTACGTACAGCAATTTGATATCAAGTTCATTTCCATGGCAATACATTTCTTCGAGGGATATTGCAAATACGACATCGAATTCGAGACCTTTGGCTTGATAGGATGGAACAATCAACGTTTTATCTTTTGGGATGTTTCCCGCTTCATCTATTAAATGAAAGCCTTGATGAAATCCACTTAGTTTCTCGTTTGCCAGTTTGCAATCTTTCATCGTTTTGGCAATAACGGCAAACGTTTTAAAACCTTCTCCTTTAAGGCTTGCGATAAGATCGATCAGCTCTTCTTCCCAACCTTCCTTTTCAATTGAAATGAATTCTGGTTCCTTGCCATGACGAACTACAGGTTCAACTTCCGGGAAATCGTATGTTAACATCTGAAGTATTCCATTAGCTCTTTTCATTATTTCAACAGTTGTTCTGTAGCTTTTTTGTAATTCAGTATAAGTCGCCCGAGGGAAAATATGACTGTGAACCTCGTCCCACGTTTGAAGTCCGCGATATGAATGGATGCCTTGCGCGAGATCTCCTACTAGTGTGAACATATCGGTATCCACTGCCGTCTTTAATGCCTGTAACTGCATGAAGCTATAATCCTGTGCCTCATCAATGACGACATTTTTTGCTTTGTTTTCTTTATCGACACCAAAAAGCCGCTCATGAAGATATAATAATGCTCCTAAGTCCTCCATCTCATAACTTTTAGCAGAGAATAATTTATGATTATACTCACATAAAACACTGGCATCTTCAACAGTAAGTTTACCGTTACTGTACGAGGCGAGACGCTCGGGATCTTGGTATAATTCCTGATAGTAATCCAGGAGATCTTTACTTTTGAATTGCTTAAAATACCCTTTTACCGAAGTACGGATCGCCTTTTGGACCTGCCCCATCCTTTCCTCTTTCTTATCGAGGCATTTTGTAACAAAGTCCTTGCGAATGACTGGATCGATATTCTTATAAAGAGCTTTCTCAATTTTGGCATCATAAAAATCAACTACACGTTCAAGGATTGTTTTCTTTTTCAATTTCACTTCATTTTGTAGTATGGCCTTCAGTTTGTCCAGCCTGCTGTATAACGGTAAATACCAATAATCCTCTTCCAATAATCTAATGAACTTCTTAGCGGAATAGAGGCGATATTTATCACAATAAAAATCAGCATCTGGATGAAAGCCCCTGAAAATATCCTTTACATATTCGTCCAATATATATTTAAAGGCAGGGGAACCCTTCAGACCTGATATCCAGACGGCTGAATTAATTTCTTCATCATCATTTTCCAGCAATCGAGTTAATTTATCATCCGCGATAAGCTTCACTTGCTTTCCTATCGCTGCCTGAACATATTCCGAAAATGTAAATTGTTTTACCTTTTCGACTCCCAATTCAGGTAAAGCTTCAGATATGTAATCAATGAAAACCCGGCTCGGAGCAAGAATCATCAATTGACGCGGATCGAACAAGTCTTTATAGTGATAAATGAAATAGGAGATCCTATGTAAAGCAATTGTGGTTTTACCACTGCCCGCTGCGCCTTGAACAATGATAGGTTTATTCAAATCTGCCCGAATGATTTTATTTTGTTCTTCCTGGATCGTGGTAATGATATCTGTCAATCGATTGCTGGAACTTTTGGAAAGGGATTCCTGCAACAATTCATCGGTTGTTGTCAAATCAATGTCCCTAATCTCCTCCAGGATACCTTCTTCTATCATTAGCTGTCTTTTTAAAGTAATGTTCCCGCTGAATGTCTCCCCTTCCGCTTCATATTCTATTTCACCAATCCGTCCCTCATAATACAGGTTTGCAATCGGTGAACGCCAATCGACAATAATCTGTTCCTGGCTTTCCCTCTGATAAAGCGATGCTTTTCCGAAATAAAGGACTTCGCCTCTATCACCGTCATTTCTTTCAAAATCCACTCTAGCAAAGTAGGGTTTTTTACTTGCTTTGCGTAAACTTTCAAGTTCGGTTTTGGACATCTCAAAAAAGTTGGCCGTCGTCAGCAGCTGTGAATATAAGGCTGATTCAGACCAATCGGCATCGCCAAAAGCTTCTTGCATATTCCTCTGAAATTGATCTTTGCTTGTTTCTGATGTTTTGATGACTACATCGATATAACGTTTCGTAAAATCCAGCCGCTGTCGTTCCTTTTCAAAATCAGGGTGATTTCCCAATAAAATCATTCCCCTTCCTTGTGTATTTATCAAACTTAAAATGCCGATGCTAATACGAAATGGACATTTATACTATCAGAAAAGCCAATGGTTGACAAATCTGGAGACATAGAATTATATAGTTAAAATTTACCCCTTCCCTTATATTTCATATAATTCGAAGAATACACTATATATTACGTTGATTTAGAAATAATACGTTGACTTATGAACTGCTGCTATTGTCATCAATTCTTAACATAAATAATGCTAACTTAATGTTTTATCGGAAACTCACATTATATACTTAAATTACAATTACATAATTTTCTTAAGAAAGTGGGTACTGTCATGGAAATAAATGAAAAACAACCAATGCTATCCCCTAAATTAATCCATGAACTTGAAATTTTATCATCCAAAACAAATATGCCTGTTTCTGAATTATTGGAAATATCTGTAGTATCATTGCTGGAAAAAGTGAATAATACCAAAGAACTCAATGTTGGACTTAATAATAAGGAAATGATCTTAAGAAATAAAATCATCATTAATCAAAATAAAGAGGTTCTGAATAACAAAAGCACTTGACCATAGAGGTTAAGTGCTTTTTGGTTCCTAACTGCCACTGTATTAATGGAATAGATATTCTAACGTGGTTTCCAATGTAATATTTATATCTTAATTTGTAATTTCCCCGCCGAAAAATCATTTCTTATTCGGAATTGTAGATTTTCATAAAAAAAAAGCAGCTATTAAACTGCTTAACAATTAATCATGGTTTAATAGATGTCACGTACGTACCTGCTATGAAATCATGTATCGCTCTATGATCTTTCCTTATGCCAACCATGAACGCACTGACAATAAACCCTATCCCAAATGTAATGGCATAAACCAAAGCAGCAACTAAATACCTCAATAGCATTGTGCCTATGCCTAATTTCCTTCCGTCCACCCGTACTATGCGTATTCCCATAATCCTTTTACCCACTGTATAGCCATACCATAATATCGGGACAATCAGCATGTAAAGAAAGTTGAAAAACGTTGAAAAGTTTTCATTTTCCCAATCACCGGTAATCAACCCGAAAATAATCGCTAATGGAAAAGACACTATTATGCCATCCAAAAATCCTGCAAAAAGACGTTTCCAAAAACCTACTGAATCGCTCATTTAAAATCCTCCTGTTGTGTTAGTTACAGTTACCTATATTACCAATAATAAGGATGGTGCGTAATAAGTCTTTGTACCCACCTAATTCTTTAACAAAAAAATAAAACTTACATAATTGGTGACATTTTATAAGCAAAATTAAATCTCTGTGTAATTTTTGCTTATAAACGTTTGTTTTTGCTAATCTGCCTTTAATTTTCCTAAGAAATAAGATACAATTTAAATGATGCACAGTTTAAAACATACAAGATCGTAAACTGCTGTTTGTATGAATCAGCGTATAACTAATGAAACAAAGTGTTGGACACGTTGAAACAAAAGTATTTTGGAGGAATGTAAATAAATGATTACAGTAAATAATGTTGGTTTACGTTATGGCGATCGTAAACTGTTTGAAGATGTTAATATAAAATTCACTCCTGGTAACTGCTATGGCCTGATTGGTGCGAATGGTGCGGGTAAATCCACTTTCTTAAAAATCCTTTCAGGTGAAATTGAAGCGCAATCCGGCGATGTCCATATGGGTCCTGGCGAACGCCTTGCCGTTCTAAAGCAAGATCACTTCGCTTATGAAGAGGAAGAAGTCCTTAAAGTTGTCATTATGGGACATGAAAGATTATATGAAGTCATGCAAGAAAAAGATGCTATCTATATGAAGGAAAACTTCACCGACGAGGACGGAATGAAAGCGGCCGAACTTGAAGGAGAATTTGCCGAATTAAACGGCTGGGAAGCTGAACCTGAAGCTTCAATCCTCTTAAAAGGCCTTGGCATCACGGAAGACCTGCATACAAAGAAAATGGCTGAATTAAACGGTGGCGACAAAGTTAAAGTATTGCTTGCCCAGGCATTATTCGGTAAACCGGATGTTCTTTTATTGGATGAGCCTACCAACCACTTGGACTTAAAAGCGATCAAATGGCTGGAAGAATTCCTAATCAACTTTGAAAACACTGTTATCGTAGTTTCCCATGACCGTTACTTCCTTAACAAAGTTTGTACACATATCGCGGATCTTGATTTCGGTAAAATCAAAGTTTATATCGGTAACTATGACTTCTGGTATGAATCAAGCCAGCTTGCCCTTAAACTGACTCAAGATGCCAATAAGAAAAAAGAAGAAAAAATCAAAGAGCTTCAAAATTTCATCGCGCGTTTCAGTGCCAATGCATCCAAATCGAGCCAAGCGACATCCCGTAAGAAATTATTGGACAAAATCAGCTTGGATGACATCGAGCCTTCTTCACGCCGCTATCCATATGTCGGCTTTACTCCTGAACGTGAAATCGGGAACGACCTGCTTCGTGTAGATGGAATCTCGAAAACGGTCGATGGCGTAAAAATATTGGATAATGTCAGCTTCACGATGAATAAAGGCGACAAAATTGCATTTGTCGGTAAAGATGAGATTGCTAAAACAACAATGTTCAAAATCTTGGCAGGTGAAATTGAACCGGATAGCGGCTCATTCAAATGGGGCGTTACGACCTCTCAGGCATACTTCCCTAAGGATAATGCTGAATTCTTTGAAGGTGTCGATTTAAATCTTGTCGATTGGCTCCGTCAATATTCTCCTAATGACCAGAGCGAAAGCTTCCTGCGCGGTTTCTTGGGTAGAATGTTATTCTCTGGCGATGAAGTCACGAAAAAGGCAAGTGTACTTTCAGGGGGCGAAAAAGTCCGCTGTATGCTTTCCAAAATGATGTTAAGCGGTTCGAACGTCCTGATGCTTGATGAACCTACTAACCATCTGGACTTAGAGTCGATTACGGCATTAAACAACGGTTTAATCAGCTTTAAAGGATCTATGATCTTCTCTTCACATGATCATCAGTTCATCCAAACTATAGCGAACCGAATCATTGAACTTACTCCAAAAGGTACAGTCGATAAGCAAATGAGTTATGATGAGTACCTTGAAAATGGCGAATTGCAAAAACAAGTGGCTGAAATGTACAAATAATACCTTTATGAAAGCACATCCTTATTGGATGTGCTTTTTTCGTTCCCGATTCTTGCTGCCTGCATTTATTTCATATCTTTAATGTATTGAAGGTATAAAAAACACGCTGCAATAAATATAATAATATTCCCTAAAAGATGAGCACTGAATAAATTCATCGATAAAAAGGTATATTGGTAAGGAAGGAGTGAGTTAGAATTGGATGGTCATACTGTGAAAAATATTTTTGATGATACAGGATACCTTTTTTTATATGATAAATTCAGTTATCATTTTTATATATCCGGATTGTTCGATCTAGTGGAACAAGAAAAAGTAATCTCGGATTTTTTAAATTCTTATGGCTTCGATGATAAAAACCCTCTCTTTTTTGATGACTTTTCCTATTACTTTAATTGCTTTCATTATTCCCACCAAAAACAAAAGATGATGAATTACTTGAAAACCGAGGATGACGAACATATTTGTTAAATATAAAAGTCCAGATAAACTGATCCTGCCTCTTATTAGCGAAAACCATTCAAAAAAGGTAAGAGCATACAAGTAGCTCTTACCTCGGACTGTAGGCAAACTCGATGAAAATCGAGTTTGCCTACAGTTTTTTATGAGTTATAATTTAGACGTTGATTTCCGCTCCAGAAACTCGCTTTCCACGGGCGGTCCGCCCTCGGCGCCTTTACGCCTGCGGGGTCACACACACCCGCTCCAATCAATTGGTTTAACTACTATATAGAACCTTTTGACTAAAGTCTTTATTGTTTTAAAATAGAATTATTAAAACTTGTGTAATGAGGATGCTTTCTAAACATGATTCTATTCAGCGAGATCAACTTAAAATGATTACTTTAGATCAACTTGTGCCTGCGAACCAGTTGGTTCGTAAAATTGGGGCCATTAAAATCCGTTGCATACTCAGTCACTTTATTAGCCTCGCCATTCACGCCTCTTCTGCCTGTATCCACTATAGTGATCTTGTCAATAATACTAAGCGGGCTTGCCACTTGTTTTGCATATTTTGGCAGCATTTTCAAAGTCTTGTCCATTACAGCCGCATGCCCAAACCATTCAAAAGCTTCAGCAATATTCTACTTGGCTTCTGCCTCTGCTATCCCTTTTAACAAGTCCGTCCATACGTGTAAGCCTTTGTCAAGTTGGGCCAAGGCTTCTTTTTTGACGAGAGATGCTGCAACTGAAGACATCTCCCTTGCAAACCTCCCTTGCCCCTTTAGTTAATCAACCGTTTGTTCTAGATTATTCCTCAATCTTAAACCATGTGCCTGAAGCTTGAATGACGCCCCAAAGTTTTTCTGGAAGGTCAAGCTCATTAACCTTTGAAGCCTTTAACACTGTTTGGATCTCAGACTCTTGTCCATTTTGAACCTTTTCAAGCCAGTCTGGATTCATGATTAACGCGTGGCCAATTGCAGCTAGGGTAAGTCCCTTATCTAATGCTTTAGCAACATCATCCGGAGTTACCATAGAACCAGCAGCCAGTACAGGAACTCGTCCGTTTACATGGTCAACAACCAACTCAAGATATGTCTTTTCATCTTGACTGTCGACTGGCTTTGAAGAAAGAGCATCAGCCAATGAAGCATGCACATAATCAACATCATCTTCAATCAGGCGTTCAATCAATACATAGGTATCCTTCATTCTCAAACCGCCTTCTTGGTGTTCGTCAGGAGATATCCTGTATCCTAAAATAAAAGGTTTTGTTGCATGCTTTTCAATCACCTTTTTCACTTCTTGAACGATTGCCAGTGGGAAACGCATGCGATTTTCCAATGATCCTCCCCATTGATCTTCTCGTCTGTTGAAGAAAGGTGAAAAGAAGTTTTGCATTAAAAAACCATGTGCACCATGAAGTTCAACGCCGTCAAAACCTGCTTCAATTGCTCTTCTAGTTGTTTCTCCAAATGCATGAATCACTTCCATTATTTCGACATGAGAAAGCTCTTTAGGTAGTACTGAAGGTGCAAATCCAGTAGCTTCAGTCACTAAAGCGCTGGAACTAACAACCTCTCCATTTGGTGTCAAATCCGGTAGTGCTTTGTTACCTGCATGGAAAATTTGAAGGATAGCAGCAGCTCCGCCACTTTTCGCGGTTTCAGCTAATTTACGTAAGCCCGGCGTAAATTTATCGTCATAAGCTGCAAATTCATTTGTAAAACCGATTCCGTTTCGAGTCACATGTGTACAACCTGTAATCACAAGTCCTACTCCGTTTACTCTTTTTTTGTAATAGGTTAATTCCTCATCTGAAACCGTGTAATCATCATTACTGGACCAAGTTGTCATTGGTGCCATAACCACTCTATTATTAAGGGTAATCCCGTTTTTAAATGTAAAAGATTTAAAAACGTTTCTATATTTTTCGTTCATTCTTTAACCTCTTTCTCCAATAATATTAATCAAACATTGTTAGTTTGTCGTATTTTGTAGAGGGTTGATTAACCCTTCTTTTATTAAATGGTGTAAGAATAGGTTACTCCCTAGAGAGCACTCTAACGCAAGTGTTTTTTATTTTCGAGAAAAACACGATGTAGAAAGCTGTCTGTACGAGGGTTACCCAAAAGATGTAAATGAAAAACCAACCAGATGCTTAATTTCTAAGAGAAACAGTCTCCTACTTCATTTTCATAAAAATGTATTTTATTATCCAAATGCTCTAAACTTTGATGGATTTTCTCCAATTCTTCCACTACTTTTTTGCGATGCTTTTTAAGCAGAGCTAATCTTTCTTCCATGGTTTTATCCCCCATATGCCCCCACATGGCAAATCGTTTCATGTCTTTTAGTGACATCCCTGTATTTTTTAGGTGGAGCAATGATTCAATCCATAATTTATTTTCATCCGAGTAAATTCTGACATTGTTATCGTCTCTATTTACTTTTATTAACCCTTCTTTTTCATAAAACCTCAATGTATGTTCGCTTAGCCCAACTATTTTAGAAAATTCTCCAATAGTATATGTCAATATAACCCCTCCATTAAAACTGATATGTCTATTTCTTCTTTTTTAACTTGTGTTATAAAGAAAGGATAATACTTAGAGTTTACTCTAAGTCAAGAAATTGTAATTCTTCTACATATAAAGATTAAAGATCTTTTAGATTTATTTCCTTAGAAAAATTTTAAAAAAGGAGACTTAATGAGTAGAATAAAAAAAGTCACTTATAAAGGGTGCATTTTTGAAGTGATTTTTCGAAATTACGAACCCATATGACAGATGTTTTGACTTCGTTTTCAAATAAAAAAGCAAACTCGCTCAGTTTTGGCAAGTTTGCTTTTTTATAGCTATCTGGTTCCTTATGCAAATAAAACTCCCTCAATAAACTAAAAACTATCTCACGAATGCTCTAGAAGTCATAGGAGTTCATGCAAAACTAGCCAATTATAAAATAAATTGGTTTAAATAATGTTATGATTGCACTTTAGGATATCCACATGTCTCATCAAGATCAACCCTCCCATTTCTCACAGAGTCGATGCTCCTATATTCCTTCGTTCAACCTTTCTCTGATTTGGATGTCGGTCATTCTGCCCCACAGGAACGAAGTCCTCACGTTGTTTGCTTTGCCGACTAATCCGTGCTTCACTTTTAAATGAGTGTTAATTAAATGACCGTTTAACCAATTTCTCCTTCATATGGTGAAGTATTTTCATCATTTCCCAATGGAATAAATGGTTCGCTACAATTTGCCCGCGTTAGCCGAATATCGCCTACAAAAGTGTAGTGTAGATATCTTCTCCACCACATGGAAGCCCATAATCATTGATGTCAACAAGCAGGTTTATTGTTCCGCTATGATTGCCATTTTTCACTCTTTTTAATAAAGCTTCAATGGAACACCTTGCCCCTTTCTTTGTCTTGAATTTCTGAAAAGCTTCTCGTATAATTCAAAGTCCTTTATTGAATTATCAATATCCTTGCAAATAACGGTGCCTATTTTTGCATGAGGGAATAACGACCAAAAATCATCTTCAATGATAAATCTAGGCATAAAATATCTTTCCATTTCATTTTACTTATTCTCTTAGTAGAATCGCTATTTGTTGTGAAACAACTCGATACATTTCATCAACCACTCTTATGTTTTGGAGGGGCTCGCAAAGGCGGAGAATACCCCTAGAACTATATATAAATAACCAGTTATCCGATTCTGCAACTTAGAATTCACTTCACTACCCAGAATCCGCTTTCTAATACTTGCTGCAAGAACTGCATACAGACCATCACTAATAAAAGCTAGGATAATAAATATAATTCCTAAAAGCAAAAATTGAATTGTGACTGATCCAGCAGAAGGTGATATGAATTGCGGAAAGAAGGCTAAAAAAAAGAGTGCTGTCTTAGGATTCATTACTTCTACGAGCGCTGATTCGTAAAATATCTTTAATAACCTTTTGCGAGGGGCTTTTAGAATTTCTGATGTCGTTCGATCGGATGTAGAAAGTAAAGTCTTACACCCCAGATAGATAAGATATGCAGCACCTAAGTATTTAACGATATTAAAGGCTGTTGCTGATGTCATAAGGATTGCCGAAACTCCTATTGCTCCAGCTAAAACGTGAACAGAACCACCAAGAGATACACCCAGAACTGATACTATGCCCGCTTTCTTCCCTTGATCAATGCTTCTTGCCATAATATACAACACAGCCGGTCCAGGTATTATTAACAATGTAGCAGCAGTAATTACAAATAGCCAAATATTTGAAAACTCCATAAAAAGCAACTCCTTGTTGTATTTTTGCACACGCTTTATTGGGCTCCTCCTTGATTGGTGAAAGCTAGTTTACACTTTTTTTAAGGTTCGCTTTCATCAAGGAGGCAATTTGTTGCTCATTTAGAAAAGGAATCTGTTCAAACTGTTTTAAAATGAGCTCTTGTCTGTAAGGAATGGCTTTGACTTACCTTTGCTTTCCCTTAAAAAGTGATAAACACCATTTTTGCTTTTAGGGGTGCCACTAGCAAACCCTAGTAATATGCCAATCATTCAATTAACCCTTTCCGTTGCTCACGCATCCATTGCGCAACCTGAATTTCCCCTTGTTCATTTGATTTTTCAAGCTCTGTAATAATCGCTTTGTAATCAGTGTCATTACGATTTTGACTCATTTTGGCTGCAGCTTGAATAGATGTGATTTCAATTTCAAAGCCAACTATTCCTTTCATTTCACTCTTAAGCAATTCTGGATCAAACGTTTCCCAGGTCCGACCATTTTCTCGATGCGACTCATAGTGATTAAGCATAGTATCCAAGGAGGAAATCAGCTCGTCTTCAGTGATTACACGAGCTGATCCATACGCATGTACAGCTAGATAGTCCCATGTAGGAACCTCTTCGCACTTATACCAACTTGATGAAATGTAAGCGTGCTGCCCTTGAAAAATCAGTAACACATCACTATTATTGTCTAAAGTTTTTTTCTGCATGTTTCCGTATGCAATGTGGCCAGTCGCATAGATTTTCCCTCCATCTTCCCGAATTTCCAAAGGAATATGCGTAGCCATGGGACGATGTTCATCAACAGTAATCAATAAGGCAAACGGGTTAGACTTCATAATTTGAACAGCCTCTTCATTTTTCATACGATATTGCTTAGGAATGTACACATTAATCATCCTTTCAACTTGCATTAGAGTTTTTAAAAATGAATATCCGATAAAAAAATAGTATTATACAAATTGACATGTAAAAAGGTACAATAATAAACAAATATACATGTCAGAGGGAATGCAAATGAATAATACCATTTTTACTTTTAATGATAACTCCCCAAAATACAAACAAATCTACGAGAAATTTAAATCATATATTGAACAAGGAGACATTTTGGCGAATGAGCAATTACCCTCCATTCGTCAACTTGCAGATTCCTTACATGTAAGCCGTAATACAACTTTACTGGCATATGAACAACTTGTTGCTGAAGGGTATATTCGTGGAGAGGGCAGAAAAGGTTATTTTGCAAATGAGTTAGAACCCCTAATATTTCAGGAGCCATTAATCTCTTATAATAAAAAGCAGACTGAGTCCAAGAAACCTCCGGTAGTTAATTTCAGGGCAGATGCCGTTGATCAAACACATTTCCCACTGAAAATTTGGAGGAGAATTGCTAACCAAGTATTAACATTACAGGATAGCTTTCGATACGGGGAACCATTTGGGGAAGAATGCCTGCGCGAACAAATCTCCACATATTTATTCCAATCACGCGGAGTGAAAACAAATGCAAATGCAATTATTATCGGAAGCAGTACCCAACAAATGCTTGTATACCTTGGGCATATATTGAAGGATGAATTCCAGAGTATTATAGTTGAAGACCCTGGTTACGACGGTGCTAGGGAAGCTTTTCAATTCCATCGATTTATGCTTGAAACTTTGCCGGTTTATGAAACAGGTGCTGAACTTTCCCAATTAGAACAAATGAAATCACGATTAATCTATGTAACCCCTTCCCATCAAAGTCCAATTGGAGTAAGCATGTCTATTCAACAACGGCAAATGCTTATTCATTGGGTTAACAAGATTCGTGGATATATTATTGAAGACGATTATGATAGTGAATTTCGCTATACACAAAAACCATTTCCTGCTCTTGCCTCCATTGATTCAGCAAGAGTCATTTATTTAGGGAATTTCTCGAAGTCCTTTCTTCCAGGAATTCGTTTAAGTTATATGGTCTTGCCACAGCCATTATTAAATCGTTTTAAAAATCAGTTTCTTCATTTTGAAGCTACCACCTCCCTGCTTAGCCAGCTTACAATGGCTAAACTTATGGAAGAGGGAGAATGGAGTCGACATATTAAACGAATGCGCCTTGTTTATAAAAGAAAAATGCAGCACTTAGTATCCGCATTAAAAGAGCAATTCGCTCAAAATATATCAATTATTGGTGAACAATCCGGTTTGTATGTATTAGTCAAGGTACATCTGAAGCATTCAGAAGAATGGTTAATTCAACAAGCTTCCTTTCATGGCGTTACGGTGTATCCTACGTCACTCTACTTCATTAAAAATAACACCGACGGACCAATGGTTAAACTAGGTTTCAGTAATCTTTCTGACGATGAAATTGATGTGGGTGTGAAACTCTTAAAGAAGGCATGGATAAAAGAATAGCTCCATAATTCTTTGAATAAACGAATTGTAGCTATTTTATTTGAATGTTTGGTGTTGCAAAAATAATCTTCATAGGAACCTTTCTAGCATTATTAGTTATTGGATTTGAAGCGAGCTTCACATTTTTATCCTATGCAATGGACACACTTCCTATGGGGACAGCTTATGAATATGGACGGGAATTGGTGCGTCAGGTAGAGCATCATTTGGAATGATTTTATACGGATAATCCGAATATTCGAATAGTTAGTTTTTATTAGGAAGACATTAAGTGCTACTTTAGGTCTAAAACTTGTTTCTTAATAGATAAATTGAAGGATAATTTTAAGCCTAATTTCCATCTGAAATTAGGCTTAATTTTTTAACAAATCTACCACAGTAATTTAATAAGACAAAGTCGGATATCTTTTAATTTTGTAGATTTTTCTTCATAAGAGATGCTACTTGTATATTATCTTGTTGAGAAGTGTTTTCTAGATGCTTAATAATTAATTCTTGACGTTCCAAAGGGTGATTTTGACTTAATTTAGCTTTCGCTTCAATTTTTGTGATTTTTATTTTAAATGCTACAATCCCTTTACTCATTCCTTCGATAAATCTGGAATCTACATCGTTTAAATTGTATAGGCTATCTGGACTTTCATATTTGTTTACCATATCATTTAGAGAATCGAATATGACTTTTTGATCTTCGACAATCTCCATATTTCCATATAAATGGATAGACACATAATTCCAAGTAGGAACTGCCATCGTTGTTTCATACCAAGACGGAGATATATAACAGTGAGGACCTTGGAAAACCGCAAGAACTTGTTGGTATTCCATATCCTTCCATTGTTCGTTTGGAAGGGCAAAATGACCATATAAAGCACTTTCACCTTTATTTAATATGAGTGGAAGATGGGTAGCGTACGGTTCTCCATTGTGTTGAGAAAATAAAGTCGCAAAGCTGTACTTTTCGATAAAATCATAAATTATTTCTTCATCCTTGAGGTGAAAATGTTTAGGTATATACATGATTTACCTCCTCCTTGATTAAGCCTTTGTTTTTCGGCTAACTCCAATTTTTAAAAATCTTAGTATTATATGAGATATTTTATTATGTAAACTGACATCTTAAAAGGTACAATTATTAATAATTGTACATGTCATAGCTGAGGACCCTTTTAGACCTTCTCCGCGGATATAGCCTGTATAAGATACCGGGCCCGACAGGTTATCCAACATCATAGTGAGTTATTTATGAACCAAAATAACAGATAGCTAATGGTGTTTTTTAATTTTATCCAGCAATCAGTCCAAATTATGGAATAATCCCTTAAAATAAAGTAACTTAATAACTAGATTATAATATTGCAAGCATACAGATAACCAATAATTATTTTCATTAGAAAGGATTGAAATAGTATCGAATTAAGACATTTAGAATATTTTTTAATGGTCAGTAAAGAACTTCATTTTACAAAAGCAGCTGAAAAATTAGGAATTTCGCAACCAACTTTAAGCCATCAAATTAAAATGCTTGAACAAGATATAGGCTATGCACTTTTTAACCGTATTGGTAAAAAGATTGAACTTACTAAGGTGGGAGAAATTGTACAACAAGAAGCATTGAATATTCAAAATTCCCTACTAAGTATTTCTTCTCAAATTAAAGCACTTACAAAAGTAGAAATCGGGGAATTGAAAATTGCTGTGTTACCAGGAGAAATAACGGATTTGGTATCTACTTTATGTATTAAATTTAACCAATTGTATCCGAACATAAAAGTGTTTGTTCAAAGTACGGATGAAGTGGAAAAGGCTATTTTAGAGAATCAAGCTGATTTTGGTATTGGTTTTGAATTCAATCGGAATGATATGTTGATGGCGACGAAGTTGTATGATGAAGAATTTTACCTGATTAGTAATCAAAGTAATGGAGAGCAGAAGGTTTCATTTTCCGATGTTTTAGACAGTTCTCTTATTTTATTTCCAAATATCCATCAATGCAGAAAAATACTTGATAAAACGAGTCTTGAGGTTGGCAGGCAGATAGAACCTATTGTCGAAACGTCTAGCATTGAATCTATCTTGAAGCTTGTTCGAAATGGGGTTGGACGCAGTTTTGTTTCGCGGACATTATATGAATTTTATGATACAGAGGATTTATTTTTCCAACGTATTGAAAAACCAACTTTGACTAGATCTGTTTATCTCGTGATGAAAAAGAATCGTTTTATCAATTATGCAGCACGTAAGTATATTAAGTTATTACTATGTGAAATCGAAAGGCTGCGTTTTCATACAGAAAAAGATGAGATAGCTTCTTTGAAAAGTTCTATATTATAGTTTTTATCTATTATTATCATAGAAATGAATGAATAGATAAATGATAAATTCCTCTTTACAATGAATACAAGTTCATGAGAATGAGAACTATCAAATTGTAAAGGGGATTTTCAATTATGTTTCAAGAAGTAGCAGGTATTAAAATTCCAGATTCCCGATTGGCTAAAGAAGCAGCAGATCTTTTACGCGAGCATGGGAACGACTTGTTGTGGAATCATTCAAATCGTGTATTTTTATTTGGTGCAGTCAACGGAAAAAAAACGAATCATAATTATGATTTAGAGTTGCTATATGTTAGTGCATTATTCCATGATTTAGGCTTAACAAAAAAATTCAGCAGTCCAGATTTACGATTTGAAGTAGACGGTGCAAATGCAGCGAGAAGCTTTTTACAGCAGTATCAAATTCCAGATGAGTCGATTCGTCTTGTATGGGATGCTATTGCGTTACATACGACACCTGGCGTTGCAGAACATAAAGAGTCCGAAGTGGCACTACTCTTTTCAGGTGTTGGTTTAGATGTGATGGGAGATGGATTTGAACAATTCCCTGACGACTTGCGTGAAGAAATTATAAAAGCCTTCCCACGTAACAATTTCAAGAAGGTCATTATTCCAGCGTTTTATGAGGGCTTTAAGCATAAGCCAGAAACTACTTTTGGCAATATGAAGGAAGATATTATTGAATATTTTAGACCTGAATATAAAAATAAAAATTTCTGTGATTGTATTTTGCATTCACCATGGAAAGAATAAGGTACAAAAACGCACAACGTAACAGCGAATCGTGGTAGGAAGTTAGTAGCAACAGGAGATTCAACGGTTATTAAATTCCTTCATATAATGTAACGGGGACAATCGTTAATTTTTGTAGAGGCATAGGATAAGCACCTCCTTTTATTGATACAAGTATCGTACCAGGAGGTGCTACGTATTTAATATGCGCTGTTTAAATGGTGGCTTTCCTTTAACCATAGTTTGCGACCCACTATCCAACTGTTTACGCTTAGATATAAGTTATCCTCTCTCCTCCAAAACTCAGTTCCAGTGAGTGGTTAACTCTTATTCGGCGGGAATCCCACCCTATATATGTAACGACCTATGCTCGAACGCTCTGACAGGCACCGGATGCCGACCCTAACTAGCAGCCGAATCGATGTGAAAATATCGAAACCAAATCCACCTATCCGACACTTTAACACACTAACTGGAAACTTCAGCTGAGTCGGGTCCTGACCTCAATTTTGTATTTTGTTTGGGAAGTATAATTTTCGCCTGCTAAAAGAAGAATATCTCCAAAATCCTCAAATTCAATTGCTCCTGGTGCAGCTTGGGTTTCAAACGTTATCCCGCCGTGTTGAATTAATTTTTCTCCGTGCATGAGTGGCACACCTTCCACAAAGTTTGCAGTGTAAATGACAACCGCAGGCTCTTCTGTGTATACCTCGACTGATATTTTCTGGTCAGGACTAATTAATTTTGCTGCAGTTTGATGAAGTCCTGAGCACGTTAGGAAAAATGGATGATCGATTCCTTGAACCTTTTTAACTTCTGCGTCAATTGCTTCAAAGGTTGATTTTAATTTCTTTGGGGTTCGAAAATCATAAGGCGTGCCAATTGTGCTTCGCTTTTCCCCAGTTACCGTGGTATCGTCATTTACTGGTGCAAATTCTTCAGAAAAGATTTGTAAGAAATGATCATCGATTGGATTGCTGGGATGCCCTGTTAAGTTAAAATAGACGTGATTGGTCGGATTAAAAATTGTGTCTTTATCACTAGTTGCTTGATAGCTGACTGACCAAATATTTAAGTTGTCTAATGTGTAAGTCACACTTACTTTCAAATTCCCCGGAAAACCATTCTCGCCATTAGGTGAGTGTGTTGAAAAGATGATTGATGCACTTTCATCCGTCTCCTTCACTTCATAATCCCAGATTTTTCCATCGAATCCAAGGCTGCCACCGTGTAATGTATTCCCTAATTGATTTACAGATGTTTGGTAACGTGATTCACCAATCGAAAATTGGCCATTTTTTATTCTTCCAGCGACTCTTCCTATTGTTGCTCCATAATATGTTTCTTTTTTGTAATCCTCAATCGAGTCAAATCCCAATACGATATTATTACGACCCGTTTCCGTTAGGACGAACAGATTGACGATTCTTGCACCAAAGTTTGTAACTTCCATTCTTACTCCATGTTCATTTTCTATTGTAAACAGCAAGACTTCATTTCCAAACGAGCTTTGTGATGTTTTCATTTTTTTCGGCTCCTTCCCTATTAAATTCCTTCATATAAATAAAAGCTAAAACACCATGAATTGCACAAAAAGTTCAGCAAACATTTTAATGGTGAAAAGCCGAAGTAGCAACTTCGGCCTTAAGATAAGGGAATCATATGAATCAACATGTTCATGATGTGTGTGTAGATCATAATTACAGAAGTATTTTCCCTTATGACCCCCTGATTTAAAATGCATGCTTAACTCTCCTATTTGCGTATAGCTTCTTTGAATTCTGCTCCAAATCTCATAGGTCTAATTTAAGCACTTTTTCCCTTAGCTTGTTTGCTTTCTCCAATTTTTTCAATTTCCTCCAAAGTATGACCTCGAGTTTCAGGAACGCATGTCCGGATAAATAAAACACCGAGTAAACAAATAGCACCAAAGATTGCAAAAACAGCTTCTTGAGACATCGAAGCGGTCATGATTGGAAATAGCAATCCAACCAAGAAAGAACCAATCCAGTTAAATGATGAAGCTATTCCTGATGCACGCCCGCGAATTACCAGCGGGAAAATTTCTCCAACTATGACCCAGGTTAACGGAGCCCACGTGAATGAATAAAGTGCTACATAGATACTTAAAAAAACAACCATCATCATCGGATTTGCATTAGGAATTAATATATTCATTATTGCCGGCAAAATAAAGGATAGTCCCATAATAGTTCCGCCTATTGTTAATAAAGTACGGCGATTAAATTTATCAGCAATCATAAGGAATATTAATGAACCTAGTACGAGAATAACCCCTTGAATAATTGGCCACATCAATACTGAGCTGGCTTCATGCCCTGTTGCTTTTTCCACAATCATAGGTATATAATAAAAAATTGCGTTTGCACCTTGAAATTGTTGAAACGCAGCAACACCCACACCAGCAATTACTAAATAACGGTATTTATTACTTAAAAGTGTACCCCAAGATGCTTTTTGATTTACCTTTGCTTCCTCTTTAACAGTTTCTTGAATTTGTATTATTTCAGAGTCAATTTGTTCTTTGTTAGAGCGAATAAAGCCCAACACCTTACGAGCTTCATCAATTTTATTGTTCTTAATTAAAAAACGTGGTGATTCGGGTAACCTTGACACTCCAATAAATAAGATCAAAGCAGGTACGGCAGCCAAACTAAGCATCAACCGCCATGCCATAGTTCCTGGTAAGTCTTTCAATAAATAAGCGACAATGTACGAAAGCAACATACCAGAGACAATCATTGTTTGATTAATTCCTGACAGACGTCCACGTAAACGTGCCGGCGCCATTTCCGACATATAGGCTGGGACCAACGCAGAAGCAGCACCTACAGCCAACCCTAATAAAATCCGGGCAACAATCATAAAAAGGAGCCCTTTATGAGGGGATATTCCTGCCAAAATGGAGCCAACAGCAAAAATGATAGAAGATATTAAAATCATTTTGCGCCGTCCTAAACGATCGGAAAGTTGTCCGGCCAGGGCACCTCCAAAAATAGCTCCAAACATCAACGAAGAGGTAATCCAGCCAATGGCACCAGGGTTGTTTTGAAGGTTCCAATCATGTTGCAGAAAAGGTAAAGCACCCGTCATAACGCCGATATCATAACCGAAGAGAATGCCCCCAAAAGCCCCAAAAAAATAAATGAATCCACTTGAGATTTTCTTTTCATTAACCATTAAAATTCCCTCCTCAAGGTTTTAAAATTATATTTTTAAAATCCCACCACTAAAAATATTGATTGCTTTTAAAAGAAAATAATAATAGTGTTTTCAAGCTACAAATATATGCTAGTAGAATCATTGATTAGGATGAATTCTGTGTCGTTATTGTGCTATTAAAACGCTTTCATCTTTTTCCGGAAAACTACGAACACGCTTACAAAAAAAGTGATCATACTAATGGTTACTATTTCCAGACTACAACCTCTGGAGTACCTATTTCTTCCCTCCAAGGAAGCAGAGCCTCCTTGGAGGGAAGAAACATTACTTAATAACTACGTATTCCAAGCCAACAAGTTTTGCATAGGTTATGATTTGGTCTGTTGTTAAGTTCAATGAAACAACTGTATGGTGACCGCCACCATTCTCAAGCCAAGCTTTCACTCCATCTTGGAAGTTTGGCTTCACTTCCCAAAGTACACGGGCCACTGGAAGGTTTGGTGCTGGAACAGTTGGCTCAAATGCAGAAACTTCATTAATCAAAAGTTTATAGTTTGTACCAAAGTCAGCCATGGAAACAACGACACCGTCTCCTGCTTTGCCGTCGAATACTAAACGTGCTGGATCTTCACGATCACCTATACCTAATGGAGATACGACAATTTTTGGTTTGTTACTTGCTAAAGATGGGTCGACTTCAAGCATATGTGATTGAAGGATTGATTCTTGTCCAGCAGCTAATTCATATGTGTAATCTTCCATAAAACCAGTTGATTGGTTATGGCTCATCACTTTCAGTAAGCGATCAAGTGCTGCCGTCTTCCAATCTCCTTCACCCGCAAAGCCATATCCTTGTGCCATCAAACGTTGGACGGCAAGACCAGGAAGTTGTTTCATCCCATATAAATCTTCGAAGTTCGTTGTGAAGGCCGTGTAACCACCATCATCAAGGAAACGTTTAATCGCAATTTCATAGCTTACCTGTACCTTTACGCTTTTCTCCCAATCTTCCCTACTGTTTGTACCATAATCAAATTCATAAAGGCCTTCGTATTCTGAAAATAAAGCATCAATTTCTTCATCAGTAACCGCATTTACATATTGAACAAGGTCTCCGATTCCAAAATAGTCAACTGTCCACCCAAATTGGATTTGCGCTTCAACCTTATCCCCTTCAGTTACTCCAACGTTACGCATGTTGTCTCCAAAGCGAGCGACCTTAATGTTGAAGCTTTCGTTATAAGCAACCGCTACGTCCATCCATTGTGCAATTTGCTTTTGCACTTCAGGGCGCTCCCAATAACCTACAACAACTTTATTTTGTTTTTTCAAACGGGCATTGATAAAACCATATTCACGGTCACCATGAGCGGATTGGTTCAGGTTCATAAAGTCCATATCAATCGTTGCCCAAGGAATGCTTTCATTGAATTGTGTAGCTAAATGAAGCAATGGTTTTTGTAATAGTTTCGTTCCACGAATCCACATTTTTGCAGGCGAGAAAGTATGCATCCAAGTGATGACACCGGCAACTTCGTCACGATAATTGACTTCTTTCATGATGCTTGTGATTCTTTCTGCACTAACAGCTAAATCTTGCAATACAAGTGGATAAGGTAAAATACCGCTTTCATTTAATGCGTCGGTTATCGTTTGTGCATGCGCCTTGACCTCTGCTAACGCTTCTTCCCCATATAGATGTTGTGATCCTACGACGAACCAAAATTCCTTTTTTTCTGTTGTTAACATAATAATCCTCTTTTCTTAATTCTAATGGTTTGATAATTTAATAGAGTTGATCTTACTTTTGACCGTAATAAGCATATTTTCCATGTTTTCGTAAATAGTGTTTATCCAAAATATTTTGAGGTAATTCTTTTGCAAAATGATTTAAATCCCGTGTAAATAAATTCATTTTCGAAACTTCATCCAACACCACACTATTCATTACGGCGGATTTTGCATCTTTGCCCCAAGTAAACGGACCATGACCATGAAGTAAGACACCAGGAACGGCTAAAATGTCTAACCCACGCTCTTCAAATGTTTCGATGATTAACTTCCCAGTCTCCACTTCGTACCCACGATCAATCTCCTCTTGTGTTAGGTAGCGAGCACATGGGACGGATCCGTAAAATGTGTCTGCATGAGTGGTCCCCATCGCTGGAACATCAAGGCCTGCTTGAGCCCAGATTGTCGCCCAAGTTGAATGAGTATGTACAATGCCCCCGATTTCTTGGTAATACTTATAAAGTACTGCGTGAGTCGCTGTATCTGATGAAGGCCTCAACTCTCCTTCAACAACATCGCCATCTAAATCAACAACGACCATATCACTGGCTTTCATCGTTTCGTAATCAACACCACTAGGTTTGATAACAAATAAACCGCTTTCACGATCAATTGCACTTGCATTTCCCCATGTATATTTCACGAGTCCATATTTAGGCAAGTCCAAATTTGCTTGAAATACCTCTTCTTTCAGTTGTTCTAACACGTCAATCCCTCCAGTTTTCCACTCATAACATCAAATTGTCTACAGCGGCCTGCTCAATCACTAAACCCTTCCTGTATCTTTCAATAAATGCTTCAAATCCTTTAACATCTACTTGATCAGGATAAATTTCTTGTCCATCAACCTCTTCGAATACTTTTTTGTCGAGGAAGTCTTCTAAACTTTCTTTTTGATCTTTATTCATCATGTAAGATGCAAGAATCGCCATTCCCCACGCGCCGCCTTCTCCTGCCGTTGACATAACTGATACTGGAGTATTCATTGCAGCCGCAACAATTTTTTGTCCAACAAGAGGGGTTTTAAATAAACCACCGTGAGCCAAAATACGATCAATTGCAACATTTTCTTCTTTTGTCAAAATACCCATTCCGATTTTCAAAGCACCGAAAGCAGTAAAAAGGTGAGTCCGCATAAAGTTTGCTAAATTGAATTGACTCTCAGGTGAGCGGACAAATAATGGTCGCCCTTTTTCTAATCCTGTGATATTTTCACCAGAGAAATAACCGTAGCTAAGCAAACCGCCACCATCTGGATCCGCTTCCAAAGCCTTATTCAACATTACTTCAAATAATTTATTTATATCAACCTTTTGTCCCATTGCCTCAGAAAATTCACTGAACAATCCCAGCCAAGCATTCAGATCACTTGAACAGTTATTCGCGTGAACCATTCCAACGAGACTTCCGTTTGGTGTAGTTACCAGATCAATTTCTGGATAAACTTTTGAAAGTTCTTTCTCTAGTACAATCATCGCAAAAACGGAAGTTCCTACTGAGATGTTTCCGGTACGTTTCCTCACACTATTCGTAGCAACCATTCCAGTCCCCGCATCGCCTTCCGGTGGACAAATTGGAGTGCCTGGTTGTAAATTTCTTGATCTATCCAGGATTTTCGCTCCAATTTCGGTTAATTCACCCGCCTGCTCGCCTGAAATGTAGACTTTAGGAAGAATCTCTTTTAGCTTCCAAGGATAACCTTTCGTCGCAATTAAATCGTTAAACTGCTTGACCATTGATTCATTGTAATCTTGAGTTGATTCATCAATTGGGAACATGCCTGAAGCATCTCCAATGCCAATTGCTTTATTACCAGTCAATAACCAGTGAATGTATCCAGCCAAAGTCGTAATACAATCAATGCGAGGCAAATGTTTCTCTTCATTTAATATTGCTTGATAAAGGTGAGCAATACTCCATCGTTCAGGAATATTAAATTGAAATTGATCAGTTAGTTCTTTTGCTGCAACACCAGTTGTTGAGTTACGCCAAGTTCGAAACGGAACAAGTAGCTCCCCTGTACTGTCAAAAGCCATATACCCATGCATCATTGCAGAAAATCCAATTGAACCTATTTTTCGAATGGTAATTCCGTAATTTCGTTCAACTTCTTGCTTCATTTCACTATAAGCTGTTTGCAGACCTGTGATAATATCCACTAAGTTGTACGTCCAAATTCCATCTTCCAATAGGTTCTCCCACTCATAACTTCCAGATGCGATAGTTTCATGATGATTATCAATCAACACCGCTTTAATACGAGTGGATCCAAATTCGATTCCAAGTGAAGTTTCTCCCCCGGTAATCGCTTGTTTAATTTTTAATATATTCGTTTGCACGTTAATCCCCCTTCTGTCAGCGCTTTCAATAAAAGGAGGCGCTTAAATGTATTAACAACCATATTATATTTTTTGTACGTACATTTGTCAACGGTTTATATTATTTATACTTACAACTTTAAGACGAAATACTCCATCCTCACCTTAAAGTCATAAATTTGTATTAAAGGAAGTTATACGACATGAAATCTAAAGGTAAATAGGGGGGATTTATAACTTTATACAAAAAATAAGATGATTTGTTTTAATTCATTCAAAGTTATGTTAAAATATGTCCGCACAAATATTTTAAGCGCATAAATTAGAATGCAAACAACTATGAAAGAAGTGAGGTTTAATGAAACCAAAGTATCAGGTAATCATTGATGATTTAAAAAATAAAATCCTTACAGGTGAATATAGTGTAGGCGAACAAATTCCTACTGAATCCGTCATGCAAGAAATGTACAACGTTAGCCGACACACAGTACGAAAGTCCATTTTAGAATTATCAAACGAGGGATTCTTGAGAAGTGAAAAAGGATCTGGCACATATGTTAGTAACCAATATCAATCATCTGGTGGCAATTCCAAAAATAAAACGATCGGTGTTATCACGACCTACATTTCTGATTACATTTTCCCTTCTATTATCCGCGGAATTGAAAGAAGATTGAATGAAGATAATTATTCGTTACTATTAGCCAGTACAAATAATGATGTCGAACAAGAAAAAAAAGCCTTGGAAATGATGTTGTCATTTGGCGTGGATGGTTTGATTATTGAACCTACAAAAAGCAATCTATACAATCCCAACATCGCTTACTACCTATTGTTTAAGGAACAAGAGGTTCCATTCATCATGATCAACGCTTATTATGAAGAATTAGAGGTTCCTTTCTTTTGCCTGGATGATGTGCAGTCAAGCTACCTCGCAACAAAAGAACTGATTTCGAAAGGACACACCCAAATTGGAATCATTTCGAAAATGGATGATTTACAAGGAAAGTATCGAATGAAGGGATATATAAAAGCACTTGGAGAAGCCAAATTACGCTTTCAACCAGAGCAATTGCTTTCGTATACTACAGAAACGAAGCTAGACCTATACACAAACTTGAAAGAGTTCCTAAATGAAAATAGAGACGTGTTGACTGCCATTGTTTGCTATAACGACGAGGTAGGGTTGGAAGTAGCAAATGTATGCAGACAACTTGATATTTCTATTCCCGAACAATTATCGATTATTGGCCAGGACAATTCTTATATTGCGAAAAATGCTAATATCAAACTAACGACATTGACACACCCACAAGAACAAATGGGACATGATGCAGCTGATTGGGTCATTAAGAAATTACAAGGAAAGAAGGATTTACCAAACGAAACCTATTATCAACCAGTGTTAATTGAAGGCGAAACTGTCAAAGAGTTAGACATACAATAACCTTAGTGTGTGATGCCTATAGGCTCCACTCCCACAATGGCTGCCTCCATCCATTTTATTAAACCAGCAAATCCATCTTCATTATTTTCAAATGCTAATGGGTCTACGATTACAATTCCACGGGAATTCACTGCCCTAGCCACATGTAATTGTTGGGCAATATCCACTCTAACAATATGGTGTTTATCGGAAATTCTCTCGATTAGTTTGTTTATCTTGCATTTTAAACTTTATATTAGGGTTCCTCCTAGGGTTTTGGGTTAGAGTGATGTCTTACTCCTATCTTACTGAGGAGCCCTATTTTTTTCAAAGCTGAAAAATGACGAACTTCAGGAATGCTAACCTGTTCCATAAGAAAAAGGCTGCCTCAGCAACCTCCCTTTTTGAAGTATGCACTTCTATTAGTTCAGTAAGGATGTATGGGTTCTTGGAAGTATTTTAATAAAACAAGTATCATCTAAGGAAATTGGAACAAATATTATAACTGTTCCAAACCAAATGAGGTGGCTAAACGAACAGTAGAAATTGCTTCTTCGCCAATTATGGCTAATGTAACCTACAATGAGAAAAGTATCTACATTGAGCACGTAGATAAACAAAATGGAACAGCTACAATCCATTCCGTTGATTATCCAAATAAAAAACAGAGTGTTTCTGTAACCAGCTTAAAAGAACAGTAATTTGTCAATATTTCCTCAATACATTAATAAACTTCCACCTTGGTTTGGTGGTTTCATGTTGTTAGATTAAGTTCATTGACCATCTTCTTTAACAATCTTTCCCCTTGTTTAAGTCTACACTATATCTCTTTGCCACCTCTTTGCTGGCGGATTTCTGGTTTTACCCGCATTCCTCGACATTTTGTGAATAATATGATAGCAGATCCTGCTACTACGGTAACTAACGTAAACAACCCATGTTGGCCTGTCATCATCAATACAGGAGCTAAACTAACAATTACGATATCAACCATTCCAATACCAACATAAGCAAGCGCATAATCAACTAGCGTTTTACTTTTCCCTTCTGGATCTACGATACGTAAAAAGACAATTCCCATAGCTACTGTTCCAGCGCCCTACTTGGAACGATTCAAGACGATTGGGATACATTATCCTCCTAAGAATAAAAAAATATATTATATTGTGGCAGTCAACGGATTATGTTGCTTAATCTCTTGTATTGATAGATATATAGAATAGTTCCCATAATCGAGAATTTTATTAAGAAAAAGATTCAATAGTTCTTGAGAGTTAACTTTTATTTTTAAATGGTAACAGCCTTCTCCCGATACTCGGTGAGCTTCAACTATCTCATTTCTATCATTAATAAAACGTATAAATGAATCATGGTTTGCTGTTTTCATATAAATAATGACAAATGCTGTATAAGAAAGTCCTAATTTCATTTCATCGACTATTAGAGAATAGGCTTTAATTACACCATTTTCCTCAAGTTTTTTAATACGATTTCCTACTGCTTGTCCCGTCATATGAATTTGTTCACCTAAGTCTTTCCATTGAATACGTGAATTTTCGGATAATAACCGAAGGATCTGAAAATCAATGTTATCAAGTTCCATAATAAACTCCTTTCACCATGAAATGCATTGATATAAAAGTGTTTCATCAAAGTATCGATAGATATCAATATATCATTTATCATTATATTGTACTAAAATTTTTTAAAGAGGTGGAAAAAATGAACACAGCTTTAATCATTGTCGATATTCAAAATGACTATTTTCCAAATGGAAAGATGGAATTAAGCAACCCTGAAAAAGCAGCGGCTAATGCTGCTAAAGTTCTTGAATGGTTTAGACAGAATAACAAGGATAATATTTTTCATGTCCAGCATGTCGCAAGTGATCCAGGGTTAGGCTTCTTTCTTCCGAATACGGAGGGAGTTAAACTAAATGAAGCTGTTCTACCATTAGAACACGAAAGCATTATCATAAAACATTTCCCTAACAGTTTTTTACAGACTGAATTAGAAAGCAGATTAAAAGATAAAGGAGTAACAAAGCTAGTGATTGTAGGTATGATGACGCATATGTGTATTGATGCCACAGTCAGAGCTGCAGTGGAACTAGGCTTTGAAACTACACTTATTGAAGATGCATGTGCGACAAGAGACTTATCTTATCAAGATAAGGTCGTTCCAGCTGAACAGGTTCATTATTCGTTTGTCAGTGCACTTAACGGTATGTATGCCAATGTAATTCCGACCGAGGATTTCCTGCAAAAAAACACTAACACAACCTTGTAGAACCAATAATTTTTTATAAGTGGGAGTTTGTTTTAAAAACAAGCTCCCTTTTTTTACTGATGTTGTACTTGTTATCCAAGTTATATCATGATGAATTACATGAAAACAACCGAGTATTACGTACATATTTGTTAGATAAACTGATCATGCCTTTTATAAGCCAAACTATTCAAAAAAAGGTAAGAGCAAATATGTGCTCTTACCCTTCTTCACCACTTTATTATTCACTGTTATTCTTCCTTGCCTGCTGCCATATTCATGTTCGCTTCGACATTCTCCTGGCTGATGGTGGTAAATGGTATATTGCGCTTTCCTGAGAAATTCTCAAACAAGTCTTTGACATCAATTCCCGAGGATGCCTTTAATGACTCCTGCAATGATGCCATTAAATCCATTGCATAGCCAGTCACTTTATTAGCCCCGCCATTCTTACCGCGTCCACCTGTATCCACTACAGTGATCTTGTCGATATTACTAAGCGGGCTTGCCACTTGTTTTGCTTTTTGTTCCTAAATATCTTACTTCCAATAACTATCCACAGAGGAAATGCTTACACCATTTGATGAGGGGCTGTGTAGGAATTGATTACACCTATATTAATACCAGCATGTGAGGCACCAGGTTTATAGGATGATTCAAGATGAACTGGACTCATAAAAACACTAGAAATTTATTCGAAACAAATAAAGAGCTTTTTTGTGGATCAATAATCAGTATCATATAAACTAATGGTAGGTACTTTACCTATTCGGAAAATGTAGATTCTGAATAAAAGAGTCATTTCTTATAAAAGAATGTATGTGTAATCATATGAAAGGTATCTGCCAAGATGAGGTTCAATTAATCGGATCAAAATGTGTAACCTTCACATTCTTAAAGATCGCTTTGCCGCCCTCGGAGAAGAGAGTAATTCCTTTATCTTCAGCATGAGGGAATATTAAGTTTGAATAAGCAGCCTTTCCATCATCCACAAAAACTTCAATACTCGTTTTATCGACGAGAATCTTTAAATGAACCTTCTTCTTACTGACATCAAATGGTGCAGTACTTTCAACGAACCGATTCGTTTCGTCAGGTTGATCTGTGAATAATCGATTGACATAAGAGTAATTTCCTTCTGCAGAAATGCCTACGTCAACGTGGTATTTTTGATCATCTGACTCCCTGAGCCTAAATCCTGCATTCTTAAAATCCGACCATGAGAGATCTGCCTCTATTTGATAGGCATCTCCTTTAACATCAAGTGTTTCCGAGCCATCCACTTCGATTTCATCAAAAGAATTCGTTGAGCTTGTCAATTCTTTTAATGCTTCTGAAGGCTGTGAAGAAAGATAATACTTGTTCTCGCCTTCACGCTTTAGTTCAATTTGACGGACGATCGAATCCATTCCGTTAAACCCCTCTTTTAATGTCGGCGTATTGTCGGCGTAGGCCCAGTTATTCATCCAAGCGAGGGCATAGCGCTTGTCTAATTTGTCACTTGCCTTGCCATCTTCAAACGTTACTCCGCCATACCAATCGAAACCGTAGTCTAGCCATTGCGGTTCATTGTTATCTGAAAGAAATTCTGTTCCATTAAACGTTCCTGTCCAGTATGCATAGGTGTTGGGTTTCCCTGCTGCTTTTCCGTTTGCACTGACGCCCAGCACCCACTTTACTGTCCCGTCATCAGCGCGGATCTGGTAAAGGTCAGGGCACTCTAAAACTCCAATGTTCTTAGTGAAAAAACTGCTCGTATAGCGCCAATCTTTCAGGTTATCAGACTCATAAAAACCTATTTTCGATCCTTCGGCCATGGTCATGACCCATTTTTGATTCGTGTTATCCCAGATGATTTTTGGATCTCTAAAATCCTTCGTTCCTGGATTTTTCATAATAGGCTCGTCACTGTAAGAGGTAAACGTCTTTCCTTTGTCCGTACTGTACCACAGAAATTGTTCTTGTTTCTGGCCATCCTTAGAGGGTTGTGTTGCGATCGCCACAAAAGCGTCTTTCCCGAACCCAGCTGTATTTTGCTTGTCTACAACGACTGACCCTGTCCATGGATCCCCATTTTGATTTGTATATTTGGGAATGGCAATTCCTTCATCCTTCCAGTGAATCAAATCTTTAGAGGTGGCATGTCGCCATTCTGTACCATTGCCATCCGGGTAATCTCCATTATAGAGGTAAAAATAATGATAATTTCCTTCATAGTAAATGGGCTTCTGTGGATCGTTTTTCCAATGATCAGGAGAAGTAAAATGATAGGCAGCCCGATATGAGTGCTTTTCTGCCTTATTTGGCGGATTAGCTTTTGTTTTATAAAATGAATGAATCAAAATTCCTGTGCTAATAACCATCCATAATCCAAGAACGAATAATCCAACCATCTTATATTTCTTTTTGTTCACTTAAACTCACCACTTTTCTCTTTTAAAATAGAAAAAAGAAAATGCCAAGTTTTCCTGACATTTTCTTTTTCTTTTCACTGGTAACTACTTAACCGTAATCTGGCCTTGTTCAAGAATACTGTCTTTTACTACCGATGTTTTATTCCCTTTAATGTTAAGCTGGAAGCTTGGGGCAAAGGTAGATTTATTGTCTTCAAAATAACCTCTGTTTGTCATGTAGCTAGTCACTACAACATTATCACTGCCTGCCTGCGGGATTGCATAGTGTGCATAGTTCCAAGTGATGTCATATGGATTTAGATCCTGATGCAGGACGATGGCCGTTTTATTTAATGGTTTATATGGGCCAGTTAAGGAATTTGACGTGTAACCTAACATGTAAATATCTTGATTATCGATTCCATCAATGGTCATTTTTGACCCTCTTGAACTTGTGAATAAATACCACTTGCCGTCCTTTTTAAAGATGTTTGGACGTTCGATTTCATCTGTGACCGTATTTGAAACAATCAATGGCTTCATTTCTTTTTTCAATGTATAATCGTCGTTTACTTCAATAATTCCAATTGCACCGTTTGCAAGTTCAGCTAACTCTTTTTTAGGGCTTTGCATAAGTTTGTTTTTTTCACTCTGGAAGAATTTATTGCTGTTGCCATAATAAGCTCTATTGTATAGCGATTCTTCGCCTTGGTAGCCATATTCTGTACCCGTATTTGCTTCAAATACAAGGTATTTGCGGCCGTTGTCTTCTACATAGTGAGGGTCTCTGAAGGTATGATTATCAGCGGAATTTCCGTCCTCTACAAATTTATCTACAGTTTGATAGTACTTGCTGTCTTTGCCTTCATAGATGGATTTGTAATCCTCAACACCATCCACTTTTAATGTTTCAGAATCTGGCTCTGAAAGATTTACTTGAGCGGTTGTTAACGTTTGTTTCCCATAATTTCCTGACTCAGGTATATACGGTTCACGGTTTGTATAGAATAAGCGAACTTCCCCGTCCTCAGTGAAAGTTGCAGAACCTGACCACTCTTCTGCTTGCTCTTTTAGGTAAGGATCATTTGGAACGTTTTTATCATTGTCATCAAATACTCTTCCAGCATTCTTCCAAGCATCAAGGGAGTCGTCGCCCACTTTTTTGTAGAATATGTAGATGAACGTATCACTCGCGTTTTTAGGATCGCCTGCTAATCCAAAAACGATATGATATCCTTTGTACTCTGCAACAGTTCCATCAGCGTTTTGCAATGGCCATGTATCCCACACATCTAAATCAATGGTTTCGCCTGATTCCGTTACTTTTTTGGCAGAAGGGATGTTTTTAATTGTGGATTCGTCAAACTTAGGAACGGCATATCTAGTATCACCGTGCTGATTAATCATCTCTTTCATAGCTGATCGAGTGATTTGTGAAGTATCGTACGTTTCTTTGTAATCTGACGGATCCTTTGGAGCTGCAAATGATTGGGTAACAGTACCGCCTAATAGAATGCCAGTACTGAGTATTCCTGCTGTTGCCTGTTTGGCAAGCCTGCTAAAGTTCATAAGTTCTTCCTCCTCGTTGTTTGCTAGTACAGTAGAATTATAGGCGATTCCTAAAAAGAGAGGTATGCCACATATTGATTGAAATTTAGTCGTATATTGATATCGCAATTGTGGAAGGCAAAAAAAGCCCCGGCAAGAGGCTATTCCTTCGAAAACCTCTCCCAGGACTTCTGATATTCATTGAGCAGCTGATTGCGGTTCAGCTGTTTCCCGACATAGAGCTGAGTCGCGGCTCCGAATTCTTCTCTAATTCCAACAGGGAAGTGAAACCAGTTAGATGGGATGGTGTTCCCATCTTTGTAATTTCGAAGAGTTTCTTCTGCGAGCGGCCCTATATCATCAGTTTTAATGTTCTTAAACGCAGGAATGAATTTGAATTCTTCCGTCATGAAGCGTTTTCCTTGTTCTGACAACACCATCCAATTTAAAAACTTCTTGGCTTCTTTTTTCTTTTCAGGAATGGACTGTTTATTTACGGCCCAATAATTTGGAACGCTGACGACAAGGGCTTCCTTTAAAGGTCGGTCATTAATCGGAATCGGCATAAAACCGATGTTCATGTCAGGCGAAGCTTGATCGATCATCGGCTGAATCCAGTTGCCTTGCTGAATGATGGCTGCTTTTTCGGAGGTAAAAAGATTCACTTCCATTGTATAGTCCGTTGACAGTGGATTATCGTTTCCGTACTTTATGGTGAGATCCAGCAGGGCAAGGAGATCCTTAAATGTTTGATTGGTACTGATTTTTTCCGTTCCGTTATTTAAATTTCTTATAAAAGCATCAGTATCCTTTTGCTGGGCAAAAGCAACATTCATCAGATGGTCGCCCAATTTCCAGTCTTCATAGTAACCTGTTGCAAAGGGAGTAATGCCTGCATTCTGCAGCTTTTCGGTAGCTGCTGTCAGTTCAGAAAGAGTGGCGGGCTGTTCAGTAATGCCTGCTTGTTTAAATAGATCCTTATTATAGATAAAGCCATACCCTTCAAGGTTAACCGGCATTCCGTAAATTTTCCCGTCCAATGTGACCGGCGTCAGGGCTTCTTTGTATGCTTGATTAATCCAGGGCTCCCCTGAGAGATCCTCCAGATAGTTCCGCCACAGCTTGGCATTTTCATAGCCGCTGTTTGTAAAGATATCCGGACCAGTACCGGTCGCCATTTCGGCTTTTAGGTCGGCGAGGTCATCCATTGCGCCTCCAACTGTATGTACCCTGATATTGACGTGGGGATTTTCCCGTTCATAAGCACGCGTCATTTCTTCAAATTGAGTGGAGATTTCCACTTTCGGATTCCTTAAATCCAGCGTGATTTTCCGCTCTGTCTTTTCCGTTTTTTTTGGTGGGGCTGCGTCCTGACATGCAGAAAGAGGCAGGCTGACGGCTCCGATTAACAAAAGGGATAAAAACCTGTTTTTCATCATGTCACCCCTTTAGATTCATGTTGATCGTTCTTGTTCCTGAACTCAAAAGGCGTCATGCCGACGACCTTTTTAAATAGCTTTGAAAAGTAGATTTCATCTTGATAGCCAAGCATGGTCGAGATGGAGTAAATGCTTTTGTCTTTTTCTTTCAGCCACGATTTTGCCTGGCTGATTCTAAGCTCCGTGATGTATTTGGACAGGGTCATTCCGGTTTCTTGCTTATACTTTCTTGAGATATGCTCACGACTTAAAAAGAAGACATTCGACAGCTTTTCAAGACTCAAATCCTCCATATAATACATGTCAACATAGGAAACCATGTCTTCCATGCGGCGGGCGGCATCTATTTCATCCAGACGGTGGATGGATCGGAAGTTTTGTTCCTCGAGCTTTTTCTGCAGAGCCTGAAACGATGTCCTGATATCCGATAAAGTTTTGACCTGCTCTTCAGTTACAAGCCTTACAGGAATATCGAACTCCTGGCTGATCCATTCCTCAACGGAGAGCCATTGATCGCGAATGGTGATAACAAGGCAGAGGTTAAGGTCCGTCTGCAGGGAAAACGCATTTCCTAATTTGCGGTCCGTAAGCTCATCTGAAAGCTTTTGGATATAGTGATCTGGATTGTGCATCTGGTAAAAGGAGAGCAGGGTCAGCTTATAGCCCTCCGATTCAGGAAGAAACTCGGCAAGGCTGATTGGATCTGAACGGTCCCCCAGACATATCGCAGTGGCTAACTGGTTTCTCCGCAGTTTTTTCACATCTTCCAGCACTTCAGCATGTTCAAAGTCATCCTTCCAGGCCTGTACCGATTTTTCCAGTGTATGATTGAAAGCCTCATACTCAATCGGCTTCAGCAGGTAATCAAAGCTGCTGTACTGAATGGCTTTACGCATATAGGAATAATCGTTATATCCAGTAATGAAAATAACTTTCCCTGGATAGGAAATGGAATCCAGCCACTCAATCAGTTCGATTCCGCCCATACCGGGCATTTTCACGTCTGTAAAGATAATCTCCGGGCGTTCTTCCTCAATCAGTGATTTTGCCTCATGGCCATTTTTGGCTTCCAATAGCTTGGTGAAACCGTAAGTTTCCCACTGGCCTAAATGGCGTATGACGTCCCGCACATTGAATTCATCATCGACAATCAGTGCTTTCACCGTATTCATCTCCTTTCCTGAAGTAAGTCTTTATCATTCCCAAGTCTTTATCGGGATCCTCATGCTGACGGAAACCCCCTCTCCGTCATTCGAATCTACTTTCATTTCTGCACTTGGTCCATACCCTAGAAGCAGCCTGTCACGAATATTCTTCAGGCCTATATGTTCATGCGAATAAGTCCCTTCGTAAGGGGGTGTATAGATATGTTCCCGTAGACTCTGAAGCTCTTCTTCCGTCAGACCCGGACCATCATTCTCTACAGTAAAGCACAGATCGTTTCCTTGTTTTTCCCCGTTAATGGACAAATGAGCGTTGCTGTAACCTTCCTCATACGTGTGTTTAAAGAAATTCTCTGCTAGGGGCTGCAGAATCATACTTGGAATAGTCATGTCCAAAATGGACTCATCGATATTGATCGAGTAACTTACATCTTCACCAAAACGCTCTGTTTGAAGGGAGAGGTACGCTTTTGTATACTCAGCTTCATCCCGAACCCGTACCCATTGATCTGCCTGCATTGAGTAGCGCATCATTTTGGACAGCGAAGTCAGCAATTGATAGACCTTTGGTGCATTCGACCTGAGGGCAACAGCACCGATGGATTGTAAAGCGTTAAACAGAAAATGAGGATTGACCTGTGATTTTAGCGCCCTGAACTGGTTCTTCCTGTTTTCAATTTCAAGCTTATATTCACGGTCAATGTGGGAATTGATCCGGTTCATCATGTCCTTCATGTGTGACTCCAAATGGCCAATTTCATCGCTTTTGGTATCATCAAAAGGGACATTCATATTTCCGCCTTCAATGGAGCGGACTTTGCTGCTCAGCCTCGTAATGGGACGGGTAATCCTATTTGAGATAATGCCTATCATCAGCAAACCCAGTATTCCTACGCCGATGCCGACCAGGATATTGGTATAGGCGGTTTTCCTGACATCTTCATATAAAGCCTGACTCGACATGATCTTAATCAATTTCCAGCCGTTCAGTGACCCTGATAACTCCTTTGATAAGAGAATATCGTCATCATGCCGGCTCCTATTCCCCTCAAGAAGTTGCTTTTGATCAGTAGGAAGAGGTTTTCCAATCAGGGCATGATCATTTGCATACATGACGCGATCTTTTGAATCAATAAGCAAAACAGAAGAAGCGTCTCCCTGGACAAGGTTATTGCAAATGCGGGCATACTCGCCCAAATCAATGTCGATTGTAATCATCCCAAGAAACTTTTTAGAAAGAACGTCTATAATTTTGTGGTGAAAAGTCATCACCATCGTTTTGTCCGATTTTGGAACAATGGCTGCATTATTGTAATTCTCAAGAGGGTGGGGCGGCTCAATCAAATATTGTGAGTCAGATGTATACAGCTGTTTGATCGGGTCCTGGTTCAGAAAATTCGGCTGATACCTGTGTGTGCTGATCATTGCATTATAGACAGTAAATGACTCATTGTTTTTAGCAATATAGAAACGGATCTGCCGGAATTCGTTTCTCATTAGATAAAAGGTTTCGAGACTCTTTTCCGTGGTCATGGGGCTGAAATAAATGGAGTCTTCGAAGCCGTTATTAAAAATCCGAAACAGATCAGGGTTGCGGTACAGAATATATGGAAAATCAATCATGTCGTCAAAATACTGCTCCAGTTCATCCGCATTCTTCTGAAGCTGCTCCCGACTGTTCTCAAGTTCATGCTGCTCCACACTGTTTTTTGTATAAGTGTAGATGAAAAAAACGGACAGGAAATAGGGCAGAACGATGAAAATCAGCAGCATGATCAATAAACGGCTTTGTATGCTTTTCACAGGAGGCACCCCCTTTCGCAGAAGGCTCTTTTTTTGTCTGATCTTATCTTCTCACTTTAGCATCCTAAAACTATATCAAATGAAAAAACCAAGTCAATCATGCTTAAGTAGGATTCGTGTAAGGGCATGTATCCTTATATTTTGCAGTTCGGGCTTTTATTATGTTCCAATCTGCCCTGCCCCAGAGATTTGAAGATGATAAGGCAAACAAAAAAGCTGAAGACATCTTCAGCTTTTACAAAAATTATGCTTTTTCTCCTACTTCTTCATCAACAAATACATAATATAAGGAGCCCCTATTAAAGCGATCATAATTCCCGCAGGTATGCCTTCGGGTTCAAGGATGTTTCTTTCGATGGTATCTGCCAGAAGCAGCAGCCAGGCGCGGATCAGAATCACGCTACCTTGATTCGCGTTTCTTTCTCTGCATTGGCGGTCGCTATATCGGCATCCCTCTTCACCTGGGTAATCCTTTGCATTCCGAGCGATTCAAGATATCCATTTTTATCCCGAACATCTTTAATCGTGAACGATACGATGATGAGTCCCATTTTAGCTAGATCCTGCGAGGCTTCCCTAGTACTTCCCGGGAAAACTTTTCACGGTTTTATAAATTCCCTCGACTGTCATCGAACCAAGGATGGAACGAAGATGTCCCTAGTTGTAACAAGGTTATATTACGGGAGAAATTAAAGAATCTTTATATGGTATATGGAGTATCCATTAAACCCAAGTGTTTCTGGGAGAAATAAAAGCTAATTTCACTATTGGCATACCAATTTACAAATAAATCAGAAAATTATAATTTGATTAAACCGATAACTTTTGTACCCTTTGGTGGCTTGACTTCAAAGAAGACTCTTATCAATCCCAATTTTTAGAATAGGCATACTCGATGTCACCAGTTCTGGTACGTTACCTTGGATAGTCCTTGGAATGATTTTATTATCATATATTAGTGTTAATTAGATGCCAGTTCGCTTTTCCAAAAAGTAATCAGAAAACAGTTTTATGAGTCTTAATCAGAGAAAATAAAAAGAATACCATATCCATAAATCAAAATAGGATATGGAATTCTTTTATTTAGTCAACAGGTTTGTTATAAATTAGATCTCACTTGGTTGTGTTAACCCTTGTTCTTTTTCCCATTCAGTCATCACATCAATAAAAGGAATAATACTTTGTCCTTTTTCAGTAAGAAAATATTCGAAGCAGCTCTTCCCATACGGTTTAGATTGATTTAAGAATTTCAACCACGGTGAATCCAGAACTTGTTTCTGCTGTTCCACAAAGGTTCTCCCTTTCTAATTAGCCGTTTTTTTCGATGCGAAGCTATCTTGCTCTATAACTTTGGATTTGTTGAGGGAGCTGGCTTCAGTTAAACTCATATTCTTTGTTTCCGGAGCCATGAATAGAGAGACTAAGAATCCAATGAAAAGCACCGCCCCACAAATATACAACGTAGTTGACAAACCATAGTTCGCCATAATGGCCGGAGAGAAAAACGTACCAATGGAAGAGGCGATACGGGCCACTCCTGTGGTAAAGCCCCCTGCCGTTCCCCGTATATGGGTTGGGAAAAGCTCATTCGGATAGATCCAGGTATGGGCTCCCATCCCGGTATTAAACGTTCCATAAATTACAAAGAGAGCTAGGGTGAAAATAAATGGCATATTCAATCCAGAGGTTGCTCCCAGTACAAATAAAGAGATGGAACATACTAAAAATGCCCAAATGAGTGTAGGTCTTCTTCCATATTTTTCAACAAGATAAAGGGCAGGAAACAAGCCGATAAGATAGATGATATTAATGACCGCCGCTCCCAGGTATTCCCTCGTTCCATTAGCAAAACCTAATTGTGCAAGGATCTCTGGAATATAGGTATTTATTCCATATAGGGGGAGGACTTGAAGCGAATAAAAAGCTGTCACGAAAATGACCATTTTTCCATAACCATTTCGAAATATATCGAGATAGGTGGTTTTCTCTTTAGTCTCTGGTTCGGCCGACATGATGACATGTTCCCCGAATATTTTCTGAACAATAGCATTTGCTTCTTTTTCCCTTCCTTTGCTGGCCAGCCAACGAGGGGATTCTGGCATATTTAAACGTGAAATAAGCATGATGATTACTGGGATCGCACTGCTTGCAAGCATCCATCTCCAGCTGCCATCACCGATGGACAACATAAGATAACCGACCAGAAAGGAACTCGCGTAACCGACAAACCAGAGTCCATTAAGACCTCCAAGTAATGCACCACGATTTTTTGCAGGTGAGAATTCCGTCATTAAGGCTCCTGCAATGGGATAATCCGCCCCTACCGCAATCCCTAAAATAAATCGTAAAACGACCAACTGCATGGGATCATTGACATAAAACTGAAGGATTGACACAACAGCCATGACAAGCATATCGATGAGAAACATCTTTTTCCGGCCAATAAGGTCTGTAAGATAGCCTCCTAATATTCCACCAAATAACATACCCGCAAGAGTTGCCGCTCCAATCAGACCTATCATGGTTACAGACATATCAAGTTGAGTCTGCATGACAGAAAGTGCTACCGCAACAATTCCGATAATATACCCATCGAGGAATGTACTCCCACTGGCATAAGCAAACATTTTATAATGAAATCGACTTAAAGGCATTTCTTCCATTGTGCGGACCTTACTCATAAATTCCCTCCTGTGACTTATTAAAATGTCAGTAAATTAATAAGTCTTGATATAGTTTTGAAATGAGTTTAAGTGAGCCACTCTACAAATTCATCGTGATTGATGAGAAACCACAGTCATGAACTTCTTTCTTTGACATTGAAGAGGGCCGGTTCCTAGTAAGCTGCTACAATTTTGTGCTGCACTAAACCTCGTTTGAACAGCTGTTCATCAGCTAAGAACGACCTACCAGCAAACAGTGTTATAGTTGATTGTAGTCTTGCACGGCCCAGGAAAACATAGGTCAATCCAATGAAAAGATAAGATTGGATCTATGGATAAGAAAATCAAATGATCTCTTAGGTATAGTTAAAGCGTTTACATTTCCCCAAACTTGAGGTACCGTTTCATTAGTTCAAAAAGCAGCACTAAAGTGTGGACCATAAATAATCTTAACAAGAGCTTCTCCAATCACACGCAAAATATCTACTGCTATTTTTTGCGTGTGATTGGAGAAGGAGTTGCAAGGAATGCATAGCGTGATTGCAACTCCTTCTCTATTCCATTTTTGGTATGGCGTACTATGACAGATTAATTGATATTAACCTTTTACAAATACTGTTTTAATATTTGTGAAAAATTCAATTGCTGCTTGACCTTGTTCACGTGAAAGAGAACTGGATTTTTTCATCCCGCCAAATGGAGCCTGTAGTTCTACTCCAGCACTCTCAGCATTGATGCGTACAAGGCCTGCTTCCATTTCATTGATGAAAGAAAGCATCTTCTGAATATTTGTTGTGAAGACGGACGCACTAAGTCCAAACTCTACATCATTTGCCACTGTTAATGCTTCTTCCATCGTATCGACTTTCATCAAAGCTAATACAGGGCCAAAAATTTCTTCTTGGGCAATTGTCATGCTGGAGCTTACATTTTCAAATACAGTCGGTTGTACATAAAAGCCATTCTCCAAGCCAATAGCTTCACATTTACTTCCACCATATAAAAGCACTGCACCTTCCGCTTTTCCTTTTTCAATGTAATCCAATACCGTAATTAATTGGCTTTCACTCGCACACGGCCCCATCCAAGTGTCACTATTTAATCCTTCGCCTACTTTTATTTCTTTTACTTTAGCTAGCAGCTTGTCTTTAAATACATCATAAACAGAGCTTTGAATGATAACGCGGCTAGTGGCCGTACATTTCTGGCCTGTTGAGCGAAGGCCGCCATTTATTGTTGCTTCAACAGCAAGATCAAGATCAGCATCCTCAGCGACAATCACTGGGTTTTTCCCGCCCATTTCCAATTGATATTTAGCTCCGCGTGCAAGTGCTCCTTGACCAACCCGTTTTCCTACACCATCTGAACCAGTAAATGTGATACCATTAATATCAGGATGATCAATAATGCCTTGTCCAATAATGGCACCTGAACCTGTAACCATATTAATAACACCAGCTGGCAATCCCGCTTCATGGAAACATTCGATTACTTTTGCTGCTGTTACAGCTGTTTCGGTTGCTGGCTTTAATACAACTGTATTACCGTATACAAGAGCCGGTGCCATCTTCCAGATTGGAATCGCAACGGGAAAATTCCACGGTGTAATTACTCCCACAACCCCTAGCGGCATTCTACTTGTGAACATAAATGCTTCACTATCTGTAGAAGGGATTACATCTCCTACTTTACGCATCCCCTCTCCGGCATAATAGCGAAGAATGGCTACACCACGTGCCGTTTCACCTTTCGCCTCTTGGAATGTTTTCCCCATTTCCCTTGTCATTGTTTCTGCCACTTCTTCTAATCGTGCCTCTAATACATTGGCAACTTTATAAAGATACTCTCCTCTTGCAGGAGCCGATAGTTTTCTCCAAGCGATTTGTGCCTTTTTAGCTGATGTAACTGCTTGATCCAAATCTTCTTTTGTTGATTTTGAAGCATACCCAACGATTTCGTTTTTATTTGCCGGATTAATGCTAGCCTGAACTTCATTAGTAGAAGAAGATTTCCATTCACCATTTATATAATTAACATATGTTTTACTTTCAGCTTTCACTGTCATCAAATCAATCCTCTCTGTAATCCTGCTTCATTTTTTAATAAATATAAATTTTCAAAATATTTTACTTCCTATGAAAACTATAAAAGGAACTGTCAAGATTGCACAAATTGTTGAATAAACTGCTGCCTTTACCCCTATTTCTTCATCTTGTGTATAACGTGCTAATAATACTGGAGCGATTGTCATCGTAGGCATTGCCACTTGAATAATAATTACTTGCTTCATCATCAGGGAAAAGTTAGTAAATACCACAACTACTATTGTTAAAATCGGGAAGATAATTAACTTCAATAATATAGGTACTGTCAATCTACTAATTGACATAGTCCCCTTTTGTTTAAGCATCATCCTTATAAGTATTCCAATGTAAAGCATTCCAAGAGGGGTAGCTAAATTTGCTAACATCCCATTTAATTGTTTAATAACTTCTGGCGGTTGAATTTCAGCAATTATTACAAATAAAGCTAAAACTATTGAAATAATTGGGGGATTAATTAATTGTTTTAAAGATGCAAATGTAAACTGATAATTTTCTTGCAATAACGCAATAGCTACTGTGAATAAAACAATGCCTACACCTGTATCAAATGCTGCTGCAAGCAGAGCCCCTTTTGGACCAAATATTGCCGCACATAACGGAATTCCAATAAAACCCGTATTCCCCAATCCAGCAATAAAAGCCATTTTCCTTGCATTACTAGGAGAGTAGTTAAAAATTCTTGCAAAAATCCAACCTAATAGTAATGTTAATAAACTAATGATTATTGAAAAAATAAAAATAATCATCAGCTGAAACATTAACTCTTTCCCTACCTTGGTTTTAAAAGCACCATCCAAAATAATGCATGGGATCGCTACATTAATCATGATACTTATAAGCAGCTGCTTTGATTCATCTGTAATTTCATTGGTTTTTGCAATAAAATATCCAATAAGGGATATAACTGCCATAATAAACATTGGACCTAAGATCGATAGAAATACCAAGTAAAGCTCCCCTCTTAAAAAGCAAAAGTTAACATTATGTTTAGATTCCTATTTAATTAAGAACTTTTGATAGACTCCTATTATTTTGTGAATTTAACTTTCACTTCTCCTAAATGTTCAAATACAGCTGTGAATTCATCACCTGGCACAACATCAATAGTAGTAGCAAGGGCACCAGAAAGTATCACTTCTCCAGCTTGTAATACTACATCGAACTCTGCCAATTTATTAGCCAGCCATGCAACACAAGCTGCCGGATGCTCCATAGCGTTTTTTCCTACCCCTTCTTTCATCAATTGACTATTTTGATATACTTTCATGGTGATATCAGGAAGATTAACTTCATCCACTGAAACAGGTTTATCTCCAAGAACATAAAGACCAGAAGATGCATTATCCGCAACGGTATCTTGCAATTTCACATTCCAATCTTTAATTCTACTATCAATTATTTCAATAGAAGGAAGAACATAATCTGTTGCTTGAAGCACATCTTCTACGGTAACATTCGGACCCTTTAAATCTTTCTTTAACACAAATGCGATTTCAGATTCGATTTTCGGCTGAATGACATCATTAAAGGATACCTCATGGTTATTTTCAACAATCATATTTTCGAATAAATGACCGCAATCCGGCGTATCGATGCCATACATGATTTGCATGTCACGAGAAGTTAAACCAATTTTTTTACCGACAATTTTAACTCCTTGAGATAGTTTTTCCTGAACCACTTGCAGCTGAACTTCATAAGCTTCGTCTAACGTTAAATCTGGCTCCACTTCAGTTAATGGGTTATTCGGTTTTTGACTCTTCTCAGCTTCAATTAAATAATTTGCAAGATCTTTAATTTTATTAGACACTACTCTATTCAACAGAAAGCCCTCCTCGTATTTGGATTAATTCTTCGGTTTAGTTTGCAATATTACTTTCCCGAATTTTTCTGACCTTTTAAAGTATTCCTGAGCATCTCGCGCTTTTTCTAATGGAAAAACCTTATCTATAAGCGGTTTAATTTTCTCTGCTCGAATCACATCTAACATTTGATCGAATTCTTTCCGAGTACCTAACGTACACCCTATTATCGAAAGATGGTTTAAATATACTGTACGGATATCAAGCTGTGTAATCGCCCCGCTAACAGCACCGGATATTGCTAACCGTCCCCCATTTCTTAATACCTTCAAACAAGTTGAAAATAAAGGATCCCCCACAACATCCAGTACAGCATCAACCTTGCCATCTGCAGCCTTTATAACATCATCTGCTAAAGTTGTTGATTTATATGATAAAACTTCACTTGCTCCCAGTTCTATCATTTTTTCTTTTAAAGATTGATCTCTTACCAGTGCAATGACATTTGCACCAAATACTTTTGAGGCAATTTGAACTGCATAGGAACCAACACCTCCAGTAGCCCCTGTAATTAGAACCTTTTCCCCAGGAACAACTTTACTTTTTTCAAGCATATGCCATGCAGTAAAACAGCTAACAATAAAAGAAGAACTTTCAACATAACCAGACAGCGGCATTGGTCTGCACAATTCCTTTGGCCATGTAATATACTCTGCATAACCACCATCACACTCAGAACTCATTAAGGTTATATCATCTGCCATATGTTCTAAACCATCAGGAGCTGAAGAAATAAATGGAAATAACACTACTTTTTCTCCCAAGCATGCTGGATTGATGTTTGCACCTACAGCTACGATTTGCCCCGCAACATCTGTTCCAGGAATGCGAGGAAAAGAAATAGCCTCTCGTTTCCAACCCGCTTTTTCGCTTGATTTTGTATCAGTACCGTAACCACCTTCACGCATTAAAATATCTGAATTATTTACAGCACAGGCATATATTTTTACTAGTACCTCATTTTCCTTAGGAATTGGTACAGGTACTTTCCGTTCCTCAAGCTTTTCTACTCCCCCATATTCTGTTACAACTACAGCTTTCATTTTTGATGGAATCGATTGTAACAAACTGCTTATTCCCAATTTCCACTCCCCTATCATTTTGCTGCTACTTTGAAAAAACTAGAAATATTGTCTATAGCGCCATTGAGTTCTTTTAACATTTTTACTTACTGATTAAGTATCTAGAGATTACGCTTCATTGTAAGGATTACCATCAAAAGGCACAGGAGCTAATTTAATAGAGTCGGTTGGACATCCTTCAAAAGCATCTATCATATCTTCCTCGATTTCATCAGGTACCAATGCGGTTCCCTCATTATTATCTAATATTACAAACGCAATACCTTCTTCATCATAATCATAAATTTCAGGAGCTGTAGCACCACAAGCTCCACAAGCAATACAAGTTTCTTTATCTACGATCGTATAGTTAGCCATTCTTGCTCGCTTTCTCCTCTCTAATCTTTTGTTTTGTCTCGAGCCTTTCCAAAAAAGATTTAGAAAGCTAAGGTGATTATTCTAGAACCGCCGCCTGGAATCCAGCCTTTAAATAAACTCACTCATCAGTTTCTCAAAATGGTTGGGATGAAGCTCAATGTTTGAATGAGCCAGTGACTGTTCTGCATAACCATTTGCGAGATCTTGATATGATAGACGATCTTTGTCTTGATAAATAATGCCTTTCACAAGACTTTCATGTTCGATTAATGTTTTCATAGCCATTTCCCGGCTAGCAGGATCGTACCCTTCAATTTCATTCAGGTTGACTAAGTGTTCTTTAAACCAGTCATATGTGTTTACTTTATTATAGGTAACGCAAGGACTGAACACATTTATCAAAGAGAACCCTTTATGCTTAATTCCTGCTTCAATAATCGCTGTCAAATCTTTTAAATCAGTAGAAAAGCTTTGAGCAACAAATGTTGCTCCGCTTGAAACAGCTAATTCCATTGGCGACAGTGTTTTTTCAATTGCACCATGCGGAGTTGATTTTGTTACAAATCCAGCAGCAGAACGTGGAGAAGTCTGCCCTTTTGTCAGTCCATATATCTGATTATCCATTACAATATAAGTGAGATCGATATTACGGCGCATCGCATGGATTGTGTGTCCCAACCCAATTGCGTAGCCATCACCGTCGCCGCCAGAAGCAATGACAGTCAAATCTCGATTTGCCATTTTGACACCTTGGGCAATTGGCAGTGAACGCCCATGAATACCATGAAGACCGTATGATTTAATATAACCTGAGATCCTCCCTGAACAGCCAATTCCAGAAATTACAGCCATATTTTCCGGTGTTAGTCCTGCACTGGCTGCAGCCCGTTGGATTGCTGCCTGAACAGAAAAATCACCACAGCCAGGACACCAATTCGGCTTTACATCGTTTCTAAAATCCTTAAACGTAATTGTGGACATGTACCAACAGCTCCTTGCTTGCATTGTAAAGATGAATTGGCTGAAATGGATTACCGTCATATTTTAATAAACTCTTCATTTTATATATATATCCAACATTCATCTTTATTAAATTTGCTAACTGGCCAGTGGCATTGTTTTCTACAACAAGCACATTTTCAGCAGCTTCGATAAATGGCAATACAGCCGCGGTAGGAAACGGATGGATAAGCCGAATATGCATATGGTTGACTTTTATCCCTTCTTTTTCAAGTCGGCTCATTGCTTCTTCAATTGTTCCGAGTGTTGAATTGAATCCGACTAGCAAAAGCTCAGGTTTTTCATGAGGCGCATTTACCGTAATAGGATTTGGAAAACGTTGTGGTAAATTGTCTAGCTTACGCATACGCTTATCCATTTGCAGCTTCCGATTAGCTGACACTTCCGAAGGCCTTCCTGTTTCATCATGCTCTACACCTGTCACATGGTGAATGCCATTTTTTGTTCCGGGTATTACTCGCGGAGACACTCCATCCTCAGTCAATTCATATCGTTTAAAATACGCTTTTTCATCCTCTGGTACGATTTCATCTGTTTTCAGTTTTCCACGGCGAATTTCTATATTATTGAAATCGAATGGCTCAACAGTTTGCTTTCCTAATGATAGTTGCAAATCAGTCAGTAATATAACTGGGCATTGATATACTTCAGCGATATTAAATGCTTCAATTGCATCGTAGAAAGCCTCTTCAACTGTGCTCGGTGCTATCACCACTTTCGGAATCTCTCCATGGGTACCATAGATCATCGCCATTAAATCTGATTGCTCCTGTTTCGTGGGCAAGCCCGTGGACGGCCCCCCTCGTTGTGTATCGACAACCACAAGAGGCGTTTCAGTCATACCTGACAATCCAATAGCTTCCATCATTAGGGAAAGCCCCGGACCAGCTGAGGCGGTAAACGAACGGGTACCGGCGTAGTTAGAACCAATTGCCATGGTAGCAGCAGCAATTTCATCCTCTGTCTGAATGACTGCTCCACCCACTTCAGGCAGTTTATCAATGAGATATTCCATGATTTCAGAAGCAGGCGTGATTGGATAAGCAGCCATGATGCGGACTCCTGCCGCGAGCGTTCCGAATGCAATTGCGTCATTGCCGATCATGAATAGACGTTGCTGTCCATCTGCCTGAGCTAGTCCTAGTGGAGTCGGCACATCCCCTAAATTTTCCTGCATGAAAGTATAACCTTGATAGATTGCTTCCATGTTTTTCTGAATGACGTCGTTGCCTTTTTTACTGAAGATTTCTTTAACGACATCAGCAAAAGCGGCTGGATTGAGGTTAATGATGGCACAAGTCGCTCCAATGGCGACCATATTTTTCATAAGCGGTGTACCGAGTTCAGCTGCCATTTCAGTGAATGGTACGGCGAAAAGCTTTGCTTCCGTATCTTCCGGTTTGACCGGTTTAAATTTTGAATCAGCAATAATAATGCCCTCACTATGTAGCTCGTCATAATTCAGATCAATTGTTTCCTGATCAAATGCTACTAATATATCAAGATCATCAGCAATTGTACTAACTCTACTGGTACTCACTCGAACCTTATTGTTTGTATGACCACCTTTAATTCGAGATGAAAAGTGACGGTATGCATATAAAAAATAGCCTAATCGGTTTAAAGCCTTGGAAAAGATTTCTCCCGTACTCTCAATGCCTTCTCCCTGTTGGCCCCCTACTTTCCATGAAAGTTGATGTTTCACCAATTTCACTCCTCATTATATAAGGCCAACTGTTCAGTTAATACCACATGAACATCCCCTTAAATTGGATTGTCAAAAAATTAAAATGCCGTCTATAACGCTATTTAGTGCTCTCTATTTTTTTTACACTTTGTAAAAAAACTGTTCCGACCATTGTGTCATGGCTTGGGTTAAGTCTGTTATAATGTTTTCATAAAAAGACCATGATTTAAAAACGATCATGATCTCTTTATGGCAATAAAAAAATCTTTTATTTAATTTTTATGATACAACACAAGCGTGATGTTCAATTAATGAAACAGTTTTCGGCTCTTTATTAAGATACAAAACAATAAAGTTACCTTCTTGACGGACATCATAGGTCTTTAATTTACAATTTTGTGCATCAAACAAAGATTCCCCTGTTTTAATATCAAATCCCCATCCATGTAAAGGACAGCGTAAAATCTCATTATGTTTTCCATACTGATACGTATGTGGATCACTTGGCAGCATCGTTCCATCTATTGAACCATATACCATGGATACTCCCTGATGCGGACATTTATTTCGAACGGCATGTAACTGACCATTAAGATTAAAAATGGCAATTTCTGATCCATCAACTTTTACTAGTTGTCGTTGACCGGGTTTTAAATCCTCTGATGAACAAACTGTAACACTTATTAATTCACCCATTTTTCATTTTCCTTTCTACTGTCGATTAAAATTATAAGTATTTAAAGCGTTTTCATAAAAGATTTTATTTTTTAATTCTTTTGGAAAAGTATTAAATACCCGATCTGCTTCATCTCCATCCCAGTGTGGATAATCACTGCAGTAAAGAAGCATATCCTCAATCCCAGCCATTTGAATGATTTCTAATAAATCTTTAGGACGATACGGTTCCTCAATTGGCTGCGTTCCTAAGCGAACATTTCGTTTAATATATTCGCTAGGTAATTCTTTTAACCACGGTACTTCTTCACGAAGTGTCTTCCAATTTTTATCTATTCTCCATAGAAGTGGCACTATCCCAGCGACACCATATTCTACAAATACAAATTTTAGTTTAGGGAACTTTTCAAAGACACCTTCACAAACTAAACTCACAATATTTCTTTGAGCATTAAACCCTAAACAAGTATGCCATTCCATGTATGTTGATGCTGGACCTACTGCTTGTGCAGGTCCGTTCTCCCCTGAGGCCTCAGAATCAGGGTGGATAAGCATTTGCAGTCCATAGTGTTCCGCAGCTTCATAAATAGGATATAAATGTCTATTGCCAAATGGAATAGTAGTCGTTTGTAAATTAACTGCTACAACTCCTGGTTTTTTCCCGATTCTCTCAATTTCCTTTACGGCTGCCACGGGATCAAGAGGTGATACAAGCATAGACATCTTATACCGGCTGTCCTTTTCAATCCAATTCTCATATTGCCAATCATTAAAAGCTGCATTAAATCCATTTGCGACATCTATATTGTGAAAAGCACCCATTGTTGCATTACATGAATTTAAAATTCCATACTGTGTGTTTGAGCGATCAAACAAATCTTTAGCTACAAATTCAGGATCAGAACCCGGGATAGCCCCTTCTGGTGAAAAAGCATCTCCACGTACAACCGAAACGGGGTTGATATATCTGCATTCTGGGAAGCGAAATTCTGCTGCAGAGATTAGCTTCCCTTCAAATGCTTGCTTTTTGAATTTACCAATATTTAAACGCTTTTGAAGAGACTCATTACAATATGGTACAAGGTCATCAAGTGAACTTAAATATGAATGTACATCAGAATCAATAACCAACTGTTTTGTCTTGGTAGACCCTGTAACACTCTTTTCGTTAATTGCATTAATCATTTTAATACTCCTCTCTTAATAAACGTTTATTAACTTTCAATGATCACTAAATTATCTTCGAAATCCGCCTGTTTGAAAGCGTTTTAAAAATCTTGATATTTTAATGATCGCGATTTCTTAACCACAGTATAATTCGTTTTGTAGTTTTTGTAAATATCTGAATAGAGAAAATTTTCTATTTTTACCACCGACCCTAAAAACTGAACAAAAAGAGGCAGAAAAACAAAAACTGTTTTTCTGCCTCTTTATTTACTTACTTTCTAACATATTTGCCGTATTTAATGTTATATCCCGGATATATTCCATCGTTTTTCTTGAAGCTTCTTCAGATGTAAAAGTTGCTCGATTATTAAGCAGAGATGTAATCATTCCTTGCCATATCAAGATTGTTATTTCACTAAGTTTTTCAACATCTTCTTTTTTAAAGACACCTTTATCTGCATATTTTTCTAAAACTTCCCTACTTCTTTTACTTAAATTATGCTCACTAACAATTCCCTCTAATTCTTCCGGAAGTTGAATTGTATCAGACTGATACATGGAAGAGTAATTTTTTAAGAGTTCCTCAGGATGTTCTCCTAGATCTGCAATAAATATTGCATGATATAATTCAGGTTCCCTAAATGAATGGTCACAAAAACATTCCCATCCTAATAAGTATTTTTCTAATGGATCTTTTGCTCTTGCACTATATTTAGGTAAATCCTCAATATAATTCTCTACGAAGCGCATTCCTGCAAAAAATATGAGATGAGAAACCTCCGAAAAATAATTATAGATCGTAGAACTTGTATATCCTGCTTCCTTTGCAATTTTTCTTATACTAATATTTTTGATTCCTTCTTCTTTTATTAGCTTGGCCGTTGCATCAATAAAATAATTTAACATTCGCTCAATTTGTATATCACTTCTCGCCATTAAGTTTCCCTCCCTTTTCACACAAAAAAAGTCATTAATGGACTGTGTGTCCAATATAAATTTCTATTTTATATTACACATTTAACATAACACGGGTCATTTATCATTAGATATTTAGTTAAAGTATACGATCGCGATCATAAATTATACTGTGATAATAACACAGTTTTTATAGCTGAACAAGTTGAACCGCTAGACTAGAAGCCTTTGAGTCTTGATCAACAAAGTCAGCTGAACATTGATAAAAGCACTAGATGCCATTAAAGAAATGAACGATACCGGTAAAAGAAAAGTAAAAATACCTGAAGGTGCACGGTTAAATTTTGTATCGAATAGATGGAAAAAACATGATTTTGATGATGATGGAGCTATAAGTATGATCATTCCTAGGACTTTTTTTATTAACCTTTTGATACGCTTTTATCATCTTAACAAAGTTAAGGAGAAAATGTGTATTGCTTGGCAATACAAGTCCTGATAATAAAGTCCTGGTGTAATCCCTCCTCTTATCATCATTTGAAAGGCTCGAAAATTATCTGTACCTTTAATCTTATCTAATATTAATCCGCAGCTTTTTGGTAATCATAACTTTTTAAAAATATGTTTATCCATTACATTACCTGGATTTTTATTATAACCATATGGTATTAATGAATCATAAGCCCTTATTGCATAATCCTCTAACTAGTGTAGCGTTGAAAATGACGTATTAAAAATGTAAGAGAAAGCCAAAATGATTTCTCTGGTATTTATATCATCCTTAATTGTGTAAAAGATACTTATTACGTAGGACAAGCAGAAATAGTTTTGAACAGGGCTTATAAGCACTTTCCTAAAAATGGAGGAAGTCCCGGAGTAAATAAGGATTATCGTTTAGGAGATAAATTTAGTATTAGTTTCTAAATTCAAGCAACTCTTGTGGGGTAAATTTTATCATTTTTTCTCTTAGATCATCTAACTCTTTTATCACAGCTCCTTTATATGCGTTTCGTTCAATTATAGTTTTTTTCTATAAAAGTATTATGGCGATATTTCAATTTCAAATGGGTCATAATCACTCAAAACCTGCCTTATCCAATTTCGTTCATCTTCTGTTAGCGCTTGTTCTGATAGTGCAATTGCTCTTTGATAAGCCTTCTTATCAGTGATCAACCGAAGAATTTCTTGGGACTTTTCATTGTCCATCTCTTGTCATCCTCGCTTTTTTTGTTTATGAACCTCAAAGCTTGAGGTTATTCCTTATTTCACTAAAGCACCCGTTCAACAGCTAGGAAATTACACATTAATGAATCTAAAATGAAAAAACGGACAAAAAATAGAGTGACAAAACTGAATATTGTTTTCATTATTCCTTCCAAAAGCAAAAGTTGTTAAATTACTTAAAAACCGAATATTATGAACATATTTATTAAGTACAAAAGACCAAATAAACTAATCATGCCTTTTATAAACCAAACTATTCAAAAAAGATAAGAGCAAATATGTGCTCTTACCTTTCTTCACTTTATTATTCACTGTTATTCTTCCTTGCCTGCTGCCATATTCATGTTCGCTTCTACATTCTCCTGGCTGATGGTGGTGAATGGTAAATTTCGTTTTCCTGAGAAATTCTCAAGCAAGTCTTTGACATCAATTCCCGAGGATGCCTTTAATGACTCCTGCAAG
>NZ_CP195840.1:3210264-3604148 GCF_058513295.1 Peribacillus sp. B65
TAAATTTGTACAAGCAAAAAAAAACTGTAGCCAAATTCGATTTTCATCGAGTTTGGCTACAGTCTGAAATGCCCTTTCATACCAGGGCATCTTGATGATCCAATTTATTAATTTACAAATAGATATAACTTCCTATGATATTCCTCAAATGCCTGCTGGTCCTTTTCCGTGTAGTCCATCCACTTCACTTTCTTGCATCTTTCCTCTAATCTCTCATTCAGTTCATCTTCTATTTCATTCATGAAACGAATGATTTCCCCATATGGCATGTTGAAATGACGGGCTGCGAGCCTTGGCGGAGAATGCTTTACCAGCAATCTCATGAATTGATCGACCGTGTCCGCCTTCGATGCAAGATAATCTTCTTCGTTCACAATGAATTCATACACTTGTTTTTTGACGCCAGAAAGTCTGGTTACTTCGTCGCGCAATAAAAACTCCATTAATCTTTCGTTCATATGGCTCTACCTCGAATTGGTTTATATTTAAATCCTTTTAGATATGTATGAAAAGTCTATACTGACCGATACCTCATTATGACATCGTAACCGCAAGCCATCAAGCAATTCCTATACCAATACACAAAACGTAATTGTTACGATTTATAATCCATTTAAGTAAAATAACATGTATATGCCTTAAAAGTCAACGTTCGATTTGTGCGACATCTCAGGATGCATAGTAAGCATCCTGTATTGGAAAAATATGATCATGAACAAATGGAACAGCTCTTTATTAATTTTTCTATAGGTATAGAGAATAATTTTGTTAAAATTTGATATAATAAATGTAATATTTAGTCAATTAGTATCTTTTCCTAGAATTTGCTTTTGCAAAGGGGTAGAATGAAGCTAATGACATCTTATTTTTTCTAAATGTTTCCGAGGAGTTATAGGGTGGGTATAGCAAGTACATAGTGACAGCTGAAATGCTGTCCGACATATCGGTTGTTTTCATTTGTTCAAAATAACAATGAAAAGAATAAGGAGTGATTTTTTGAAACCTTCAACAAATCGCATGTTAACCCGTATTAAATCCGTTTATATGTTCATTAGTAATAACGGTACGGTTTCTACTCAAGAGCTTGTAGAAGAATTTGGCATCACTCCTCGAACTGTGCAGCGCGATTTAAATGTCTTAGCATACAATGACCTTGTTCAAAGCCCAAGCCGTGGCCTTTGGACGACAACAAGTAAAAAGGTGAAGATGTCATCGTAAAAAGAACGACCACCCGAACAAGATCGATATGTAAAATACTTTGAGGCAGACAATATTGTCCGCCTCATTTTTTGTATCCACCTATCATTCAGTCGGTTGGCCTGCCTTTAACTGTTCAAGCTCCTCCGCCGTCAACTCACGGTATTCACCAAGCTCAAGTTCCTCATCAAGCTGTAAACTCCCCATGGAAAGACGCTTTAGGTAGACGACACGTTTGCCAACGGACTCAAACATCCGCTTCACCTGATGGAACTTTCCTTCCATGATCGTTAGCTCGATATCCGATGTCAGACCTGATTTTAAAATGTTCAATTCACCTGGTTTTGTTTCGTATCCATCATCCAAGGTCACGCCGTTGCGGAATGCCTCGATATCCCGTTCCGTCACTTCGCCATCAATGACCGCAAAATATGTTTTAGGGACATGTTTCTTTGGAGAAAGCAGTTGGTGGGCAAGCTTTCCATCATTCGTTATTAGCAATAAACCTTCTGTGTCCTTATCAAGACGGCCTACAGGAAATGGCTCGAATACCGAATCCTCCGGCTCCAAGATGTCGATGACCGTTTCTTGGTAGTTGTCTTCCGTTGCCGACAATACGCCTGGCGGTTTATTCATCATTAAATATATGAATTCCCTGTATTCAACCCGTTCACCATGAACCGTAACTATTTCCGTTTCAGGGTCCACTTGTTCCTTCGGGTCCTTAAGAAGCCTGTCATTGACCTTCACGGCGCCGGATTTCAGGAGCTTTTTCACTTCTTTCCTGCTGCCATAACCAATATTGGATAAAATCTTATCTATTCTCATCGTGTCCTCCTAAAGCCTTTTTCAGTAAAAAGCCTTGCCCACTTAAATGTCAGGCAAGGCCAATATATTTTAATCTGGGATTCACCATTCAATACCCTTTATTTTACACATCAAACTTCCAGCTTATAATCCTAATTTAGCTTTTAACCGATCGATCCGGGTACCGAACAAACGATGGGCAAGTTTGCTTTTCAAGGAAAGCGCCGCATAAATGAGCGCTCCAAAAATTGCACAAACGGCCACGATCAAAATCGCCTGGAAGCGCCCTTCCGTTGTAAGCCAAAGCGATAATAAACTGTTCATGCCCCATGCAGCCAGTCCCATTATTATTGAAAAAACTGTGATCAAAACAGATCTTCTGATGGTAAGGCCGTAACGATATCCAGTAAAGTAGGTAATGACATACAAATTCAGCAGCACGGCAGCCAAGTAGCCGAATGCCGTAGCATAAACGGATCCTTCCGTTTCAAACAGCTTGATCAACGGGATATTCAAGCTCAATTTGATTAAAAAGCCCACAAGCAGGCTGAGCACTGTATATTTTTGCTGATTGATGCCTTGTAAAATGGCCGCCGAAACGGAAAAAAGCGCAAATAAGATGGAAACGGGCGCATATGCCTTCAGGACACTGATTCCAAGTGGATCATGGCTGTAAAAGGCACTATAGATTGGATCGGCTAGCACCGACATGCCAACGACAGCTGGAATGGTAATGAACAACAAAATTTGGAAGGCTTGGTTCAGCTGGCGGTTTAACTCTTCCGAATCCTCGCTTACATATGCCTTCGTCACCGAGGGAAGAAGCGCCATTGAAAATCCGGTTGCAAGTGTCATCGGAATCAAGACAAGCTTCTGGGCATATACATTCAACACCCCAAGGGCATCTTCTGCGACGTGCTGCAAACCGATTGAAGACATCGCCTTATTGAAAGACAGCAAGTCCGCAAACTGAAACAATGGCATCGCGATTCCGACAAATATGAAAGGAATCGACGAAAGAAATATTTCTTTATAAATCTCCTTCAGGGAAATTTCCATCGTCCCCCGGTCTTTCTTCATCAAGCTGTCCAAATGGGGTTTTTGTTTTTTCCAATACCAAAATAACACCACTAAACCGCCGACAGCCCCGACCGTTGCCGCGAAGGTAGCTACTTGGATGGCTCTCACTAACTCTCCATCCAGGACATTCAAAACAACATACACACCGGCCAAAAGGAACACGATGCGGACAATTTGTTCGATAACCTGAGAGATGGCCGTTGGTTCCATCGCTTCATGACCTTGAAAGAAGCCGCGGATGATGCTCATGAACGGTACAAAAATCAAGGCGAAGCTGACTGCCCGTATGATCTCGGTGACATCACTGACATCTTCCTGCCTGACCCCAAAGACTCCAGTAAACAGCGGGGCCATCGTATAGAGAATCAAAAAAGCGAGAAAACCTGTGACAACCATTAATTTCAGGCTCGATTTAAATAACTTCTCACCGACTGCGTATTCCTCAAGCGCATTATACTTCGAAATGAATTTAGAAACAGCAAGCGGCATGCCTGCCGTTGCAAAACTAATGAAAATGGTATATGGAACGTACCCATATTGATAGAGGGTAGCCCCTTTATTCCCAACCATATGTTCAAATGGGATAACGTAAAATAAACCAAGTATCTTGGAAATGATCGCTCCCAGCGTTAATATAAAAGCCCCTTTTAAAAACTTAGATGACATCTAATCCCTTCCTGCCTCTGTCAGTTACGTTTCACACGCTCTTTATCTTATCATATTAAAGAATTTTTTCTATAGAAAACTACACTCAAGTTTATCGTTTTCGATGATAATACACAAACAAATAATTCCTTTTCTTCTACATTCGCAATCTGACGGGCTCTTGCTATATAATGAAGGGACTGAAAATGATAAAGTGGTGATCAATTTGAAATATGATGTAGTGGTAATTGGCGGCGGTCCTTCCGGATTGATGGCAGCAATTGCAGCCGGGGAAAAAGGTGCCCATGTCTTGTTAGTGGATAAAGGCGAGAAGCTTGGCAGGAAACTTGCAATCTCGGGCGGCGGACGCTGCAACGTGACGAACAGGCTCTCAATCGATGAAATCATTCAGCATATCCCTGGAAACGGGCGATTTCTATACAGTGCATTCTCAGAGTTCAATAATGAAGACATTATTCAATTCTTTGAAAAATTGGGCGTGGCTCTTAAAGAAGAGGACCATGGCCGGATGTTCCCTGTCAACGATAAAGCGCAAAGTGTCGTGGATGCCCTTCTGACGCGCCTGTCGAATTTAAAAGTAACGATCTATAAGAACTCCCCAGTTGCGGAAGTTCTCTATGAACATGGAAAAACCAGCGGTGTCCAGTTAAAAGATGGCCAGACCATTGACACGGATGCAGTCGTGATTGCAGTCGGCGGAAAATCAGTTCCCCACACCGGTTCAACGGGAGACGGCTACGCATGGGCTAAAAAGGCGGGACATACGATTACCGAGCTTTTCCCAACTGAAGTTCCCGTACTTAGCAATGAAACATTCATTAAAAATCGAACACTTCAAGGTCTCGCACTTCGCGATGTTTCATTGAGTGTCCTTAACCCAAAGGGCAAGGCCCTGATTACACACCGAATGGATATGCTCTTCACCCATTTTGGCGTCTCCGGTCCAGCTGTTCTAAGATGCAGCCAATTCGTCGTGAAAGCGATGAAAAAATGGAACCTGTCGGAAGTGACTATGAAACTCGATGCCCTGCCGGACCGAAACAAGGAAGAGGTTTTTCAAGATATCATGAAGGAAATCAAGGCCGAACCGAAAAAAGCCATTAAAAACACCTTAAAAGGCTTAGTTCCTGAACGATACCTTCACTTCCTGCTTGAGCGAAGCGGCATCGACCTTCAAGAACAAGGAGCGACGATATCAAATGAAAAAATCCGCCGCTTTGCAGAATTATGCAAGGACTTCCAATTCGGAGTTCACGGCACCCAGCCGCTGGAAAAAGCCTTCGTCACGGGCGGCGGCGTATCCGTCAAAGAAATACATCCAAAGGAAATGGCATCCAAACTAATGGACGGACTGTATTTCTGCGGTGAAATTCTGGATATACACGGATACACAGGCGGCTATAATATCACATCGGCATTAGTAACCGGAAGACTCGCCGGAATGAATGCTGCCATGTATGCCCGTTCATAATTCGTAAAAGAGGCTGATCCGCTTGGATCAGCCTCTTTTAATGCGATTTCGTAAGCCTATACATCCATTCGGTGTTTGTTGGGCTTTGATTCAGGCGAAGATGCGGTTATTTGGGTCTTCACCGTACTTTTTTGGGCCGTACCCGCGACGCCTCTATTATCCGGCTTTTCGTTTAAAATATTTCTGGATGATGGCGAAAGGCTTCAAGATCAATGGTATTCCGTTTCGTGAAAGTGACGCCTTCACTCTCGAGCATCACCTTCTGGTGTTCTGCGGCTCCCTCCGCTTTTATGCCGATTTCTCCTTTGGCATTGATTACCCGGTGCCAAGGAAGGTCATGCTTTTTGCTGCTTGAATGAAGGATCCTTACGACCTGCCTTGCACCGCGCGGACTTCCGGCGAGCTGTCCAATTTGACCATATGTCATCACTTTACCGGAAGGGATTTGTTGTATGATATTAATTACCCGTTCAGTAAAACTTTCCAAATAACTTGCCCCTTCCATTCTATCCGTTTGCTAAAATCGTGATTTTTTCATCGGTTATCAGGACCCCATGATGCTTGATCAAGTTTATTTTAAGCTCGGCAGGCACTCTGCAGTCATCGTACGCACAAACAGAAATCAATCCTCGTTCCTTGATCAATTTGTCGATTCCTTTTTCATATTCTCCTATCGCTAAGGTGGCTTGATCGTCATGGCCCCATTCAACATGGCCCCAAGTCCGCACGTGCTGATTGCGTTCAGTATATGTAACGATATTTTCCAAGAAATAATTAACCATCGTCGAAGGATGGAAGTTTCCATGAAAACAATAAAAATCAAAATTGTTCATAAGATGCACTTGCTCCAATTGCTCCTCATTTAAATGAAGCTGCAATTTCTTGTACACAAAAGGAAAGATACGGTCATTTTCGACGACCAGAATATGGTCTCCCTGTTCAACACCCTCAATGATGAATGTTGCCTCATTTTCAATGTAGGCTTCCAATTCATTAAAACAGTATAAGATATGTCCACCATCCGATTGCTGTAGATTTTCTATTAGTTGTTTCATATTGTTATCCAAAATGAATCTCTCCTTTAAATACACCAATCCGCTCTATGTATTATGTATAACTTTACCTATTATCTCCGTGTTTGTAAAATTCATAGATAAATATAATCAGTTTTTCTTAATGACATCTGTTATGATCCGGAACTTAGTTGAATCGAATTGAGGCTGCTTTTAGTCCACTCATCGAAAGACCAAGGCAGCCCATTTCAGCAAACTCCTTTCTTCATGCATTCCCCCTGGTACGTTGACCTTAAATCACGGGATAAAACGGCACATAGCGCGGGTTATAATAATATGGCGGTCTTGGTCCTATCAGCGGCAATTCAAAGGTATTTGGGTTGGAATCATATAACAACTCCACTTTTTCATCAGATTGATCGACCAATAACAATTTCACTTCTTCGCTATAATAATATGGCATATTGAGGCCTCCAAAAACTTTTTTTCTACACTTCAGCATATTCGAGCTGTACGGCAACGAGCCCGTACCCATACATGTTCTTCATGCACGGCATATACCTGATCGTCATAGAGTAATCCGACTAAATTCTTTTTTAGGAGGACTCCTCATGGCAGAAGATAAGAAAAAGAAATCATCATGTGAAGGCTATCCCATGCATCCGAATTATGGAAAAGTCACTCGTTATCAAGACGTCCCCATCACGGTTCCGGAGCAACGCCAATTTCGCCAGCCTGGTGTAGAAAAATTAATGGTGCCACGGCCCATCATCGAAAATCCCAATTATAAGGGCAGTGGAAAATTAACAGGCAGTGTCGCATTGATAACTGGCGGAGACAGTGGAATTGGCGCTGCGGCTGCCATCGCTTTTGCTAAAGAAGGCGCAGATGTTTCCATCGCTTATCTGGATGAACATGAGGATGCCAATCGGACTAAAACGAGAATTGAAGAGCTTGGACAACGTTGCTTACTGCTGCCTGGTGACTTAAGGGATAAACAGCAATGCATCAAGATCGTGGAAGACACCATCGAAACATTTGGAAAGCTCAATATTCTTTGTAACCACGTGGGTATTCAATTTCAACAATTAAGCTTGCTTGATATTACGGATGAGCAATTCGATGATACCTTTAAGGTGAATATCTATTCCCACTTCTACACGACCCGTGCTGCCCTTCCCCATTTAAAAGCTGGGTCCTCCATCATTAATACATCTTCTGTCGTGACGTTTAATGGGAATAAGCAATTAATTGATTACACGGCGACTAAAGGAGCCAACATTGGTTTTACCCGTGCCTTGGCAAACAGTCTTGTCGATCAAGGCATCCGGGTGAACGCCGTTGCACCCGGAAGGTTTTGGACACCCCTCATCCCGGCAAGTTTCTCGTCAGACGAAGTGACACAAGTCGATAACCCGATGGAGCGTCAAGGCCAGCCATTTGAACTGGCTCCCACCTTTGTCTATCTCGCTTCTGATGATTCTCGTTTTGTGACAGGACAAACACTTCATGTCAACGGCGGGGAAGCGACATCGTCCTAATTTCCACATCGTATATGCTCCCTTCCGAGGAAGTCAAAATTCTGATTTCCATAAAAAAAGACTACCTATTGCCTGCCAGCAAGCAATAGGTAGTCTAATGTTGAATATAGGCCAGCCGGCCTTTATTTTTTTTTATAGATGATCATCGCACTAAAACAGTAGATCTGTTCCTCTTCCTCTTCACCTGTAGTGGCGACATTGTATTTGATATCGACTATTTGATTATCACGAATGTCTTCAAGGAAAAAATTCATTTCATCCTCAAGATCCTTTTCATGCTCATAATCAAATAATTTGACTTGTATCATCGGCTCTCCCCGCCCTTTTACTATAATGATAGTTATTGTGCAGGATGCCCATTTTTCAAAAATATTATACTTGATTTGTTTGTAAAGCGGATATTAATGCAACCACTTCATCCCCGACTTCTCCTGTAGAAGCTGTCCCGCCCATATCAGGGGTGAGCGCCTTTTTATCGACCATCACCTGTTCGATCACGTCCAACACTTTAGCACCCCAAACCTCATGCCCAAAGAAATCAAGAATCTGACTGGCGGACCATATGGCCGCAAGTGGATTGGCAATGCCTTGATGTGCTATATCCGGGGCTGAACCATGGATCGGTTCGAACATCGAAGGATAAATCCGTTCCGGGTTTAAATTGGCACCGGCCGCCAGTCCCATCCCGCCTGCAATGGCAGCACCTAAATCCGTGATGATGTCACCAAACAAATTGGAGGTGACAACGATTTGAAACCGTTCGGGCTGCTTGACAAAATACATGCTTGCAGCATCGACCAAATAGGAATTCGTTTCTACATCCGGAAACTCTTGTCCAATTTCTTCAAAAACCTGATCCCAAAAAACCATTGAATAATTCAAAGCGTTCGCCTTGCTTATACTCGTTAGCGTCCTGCCCGTCTTACGCGCAAGTTCATACGCATAACGGATGATCCTCTCCGTCCCTTTTCTTGAAAAGACCCCCGTCTGCAGGACGACTTCTTCCGGCTTGCCTTTAAAAAGCCAATCACCGGCACCGGAATATTCCCCTTCACTGTTTTCACGGATGACAACCATATCGATTTGGTCACGAGTCACGTCCTTTAATGGACAGGGTGCACCTTGAAGCAATTTAACGGGTCGAACATTCACATATTGATCAAATCCCTTTCTGATTTTCAGCAGAAGTTCACGTAAAGAAATATGGTCCGGGACACCAGGATAACCGACCGCCCCAAGATACACAGCGTCAAACTTCATCAGTTGTTCAAGTCCGTCGTCGGGAAGCATTTTACCGTGCTCAAGATAATATTCACAGCCCCATGGAAAATAGGTGAACTGGAAAGAAAACTCCCCGGCAATTGCAGCTACTTCTTTAAGGACCTTTACACCCTCATCAATCACCTCAGGGCCTATCCCGTCACCCGCAATGACCGCTATTTTATGAACATTCATGCTTCAACTCTCCTTTTTCTATATTTTCTGATTTTAACCCCCTAATTTTAACATATAATTTATACATTCCAGTTAGAAGAGGTCCATACAGAAAAAAGAGACCTTTCATGATGAAAGGTCTCTTTTTTTACGCCTTCAAATATGCGCGTCTTTCTGCATATTCACGGCACTGTGAACAAACCATGATCTTTTTTCTTTCTTCATTCAAATAAACCGTCACATTCCTGGATTTACGCTTACAAAAGTAACAGGTCTTTTTGAGGAACCTCACTTAACGATGACTTCGCCGTCCCATTCAAGCATTCCGCCAACCATGTTTGCCACTTTATATCCTTGTTCCTGAAGATAATGGCATACATTTTCACTGCGGCGTCCTGAACGGCAGATAAAAATATATTCTTTTTCTTTATCAAAATAGTCAAGGTTTGCCGGGATATCATTCATGCGAATATGTTTAGCGCCTTCGATCATTCCCTCTTGCACTTCATCGTCTTCACGAACATCGACAAGTTCCATCGCTTCTCCTGCCTCAAGCTTAGCTTCCACTTCTTCAGTTGTAATGATTTTGATTTCTTCCATAATTAGCACCTCGAATTATCGTTTGATTTATCTTTTTCATTATAGCAAAATTTCCAGTTAAACATCACGTAATCGATTTCCTGATGAAAATTCCCTCAAGCCTGACTGTAAAAACGCCGGCGAATATATTATTCGCCGGCGTTTTAAAGCATGAATTCGTATTAATGCTTGAATCCCAGTTGATATTGTTCAGGGATCTCCGTTTTTTTATTCAAAGCTTTAGATGCTTCCAATGCCCAATAAGGGTTTCGCAGCATTCCTCTGCCGACGGCAACCAAATCCGCTTCTTCATTACCTATGATTGAATTTGCAAGAATCGGATCATCTAATCTACCTACGGCAATCACCGGAATATCCAAAGCTTTTTTGATTTCCCTGGCCAACGGAGTTTGATAGCTGGCATGGGTACCAGGCCTTCCGTCTGCTCCAATCGGGCCTTCTCCTCCAGAGCTCACATGGAACATATCGACGCCTGCTTCTTTAAAGACTTGTGAAAATGCAATGCTTTCTTCAATACCATATCCGCCTTCAACGTATTCTTTTGCAGAAATGCGCATGATTAAAGGCATGTCGGCAGGCATTTCGCTTTTCACTGCTTTAATGACTTCCACTCCGAATTTTGTCAGGTCTCTTCCATATTCATCATCACGTTTATTCGTAAGCGGTGATGTGAATTGGTGGATTAAATACCCGTGTGCACCATGTAATTCGATTACGTCAAATCCTGCTGTAACTGCCCTTCTGGCCGATGCCCGGAATTTATCGACCATTTCCTTAACTTCTTCCGTTTCTAAAGCTCTTGGTGTTTTGTACGTTTCATCAAACGCAATGGCTGATGGTGCCACCGGCGTTTCCGCATCCTCCGCTTTACGGCCTGCATGGGCAATTTGTATTCCGATTTTTGCACCGTATTGATGAACTTCCTTAACGATGTTGGAGAAAGCCCCAATTTGATCGTCGGACCATAATCCAAGATCGCGATTCGAAATGCGCCCATCAGGCTCCACATCGGTCATTTCAACTATAATTAACCCCGTACCGCCAACTGCCCTGCTTACATAATGCTGATGGTGCCAATTCGTTGGTATACCATCTTCCGCTTCGACGGAGTATTGGCACATCGGCGGCATGACGATCCTATTTTTCAGTTCAAGTTCTTTTATGCGATAAGGTGAAAATAAATCATTCATAATTTTTTATCTCCTTTTTTATATAATGCATGCACATGCATTTATATCATCCCAGTAATACTGTGTCAACTAATCAGATTCCCGAAGCTGTCATTGTAAATTCCGATGCAGAAATCCATAAAAAAAGAGAAAGACGGATATCCCGTCCCTCTCCTTCATACTTAATTAAAAGTCGAAATTATCAGGATCTGGACCAACACGGTGATTCTGATTCAATCCATCAATTTGTTTCATTTCCTCTTCTGTCAATTCGAAATCGAATACAGTTGAGTTTTCAACAATACGATGTTCTTTAGTTGATTTTGGAATCGTTACAATCCCATTTTGTAAATCCCAGCGTAAAATGACTTGTGCAACAGACTTGCCATGGTTGGTCGCAATTGCTTGTAATACTTCATTATCCAGCAGTTCACCTTGCATCAAAGGAGACCATGCTTCAAGTTGTATTCCTTGTTCCTTACAAAATGCCTGAACTTCTTTTTGAGTTAAACGCGGATGGCATTCTACTTGATTGACCATCGGCTTCACTTCTGCATCTTCCATCAAATCTTTTAGATGGTGAATTTGGAAATTGCTCACACCGATCGCCTTTACTTTTCCTTCTTTATATAAAGTTTCTAACGCTCTCCAAGCTTCTTTATATTTCCCTTCCACTGGCCAATGGATAAGGTATAAATCCAAGTACTCCAAGCCAAGTTTCTTTAAGCTTTTTTCGTAAGCCGCGATTGTTGATTCATATCCCAAATCAGCATTCCAGACTTTTGATGTTACGAATAATTCTTCCCTCGAGATTCCAGCTTCTTTCAATCCCTCACGGATCCCTTGTCCAACCCCTTCTTCATTTTCATAAATGGCAGCCGTATCGATGCTGCGATAACCATGTTTAATGGCCACTTTAACTGCATTTACCAGCTCCGGTCCTTCTTCCACCTTAAATACGCCCAATCCGAACCAAGGCATTTTAACTCCATTATGCAACGTAGTTGTATCTTGTAAATTTTTCACCATTATACTCTACCCCCAAATTTTCTCTTCATTGTTTTTTAAGATTGTAATGCGTTTAAGTATCAGTATCATTACATCCCTTCAAGGAACCTTCCATCATTCGCTGAAGGGATGCAATGATACTTGGTTATTGATACTCTAAACGCATAGCATGCTTTTTCTAAGATGCATCACTTTTTCATTCCTATGCTATTTTGTCCGTTCCCTTGGTACGGTCTTTACTTTCCAAGGCCCGGCTCAAGCCTGTTAAAATCACTGCTGCAAACACCATGACTCCACCTATCCACGCTGTATGGATCAGTCCGATCGAATCGGTAATCACCCCTCCTAAGTAGGCACCAATGGCGATTCCCGCATTGAAGGCGGCAATATTGATGGCTGACGCCACGTCCACTGCACTCGGCACGAAACGCTCCGCTAACATGACGACATAGACTTGAAGCCCTGGAACATTCATGAATGCAAACAATCCCATTAAAATGATCGTAATTAAACCAGCTATCTTAAACGGTGCCATGAAGGTCAAGACCACCAGTACAATGGCTTGTATAAGAAACATATAGAATAGGGCATTAATAGGATTGCGATTGGCCAATTTCCCGCCGAGAGTATTCCCTATCGCTATGGCTACTCCATATACTAGCAAAATCAAGGCCACAGTTCCTTCTTTAAACCCTGTTACTTCCTGAAGTAATGGCGACAGGTACGTGAAGACAACGAATGTACCTCCGTATCCTAACGCTGTAATGATGAATACTAACAGCAAACGTCCATTCGTCACCAATTTGATTTGGTCACGGAACGTCGTCCGTGCAGCTTTTCTTAAATCGGATGGGACAAGGATGCCATTTCCGATGAAAGCTATCAGGCCGATTGCCACAATGATGATGAAAGCGAATCTCCAGCCGAATTGCTGCCCGATGAACGTTCCAAACGGAACTCCGGTCACCGTTGCCACCGTTAGACCTGTGAACATGATGGCGATGGCACTCGCCCTGCGGTTTTCAGGGACCAAATCAGCCGCAATCGTAGCGCCGATCGACATGAAAATACCATGTGCAAGCGCTGAAATGACACGTGCGATCAATAACACACTGATCGTGGTCGCAGAAGCCGCCAATGCATTTCCGGCAATGAACACGACCATGATCCAAAGCAATAAGGTCTTTCTCGACATATTCGATGTAAGGGATGTAAGGATAGGTGCCCCGAACATGACCCCCAAGGCGTATAGAGATACCGTCAACCCCGCCGTCGTGACTGTAATGTGTAAATCTTTAGAAATGAGCGGTAATAATCCCACGCTGATGAACTCGGTTGTTCCAATTGCAAAGGCGCTGATCGCTAAAGCGAGCAATGCCCATGTACTTCTATTTTTATTTGAAATCATATCCTCTTCTCCTTCTTGTTGTTTTGTACTATCATTGAAATTGCCTAAGCAACTTTTTTTATAAATGGTACAGTGGAATTCGGTGTGCAAATGTTATTATGAGATATAATATAAATAAAAAACAGTACGTACTTTAAAGTAATATAGGTACCTTAAAGTTCCTATAAAATAAGGAGAGTATACAAATCATGCAAAAAAAGAAGTACAATATATCCGTTGAAGCAACACTGGAAGTACTGGGCGGGAAGTGGAAATGCGTAATCCTCTGCCATCTGACTCACGGAAAAAAGCGGACTAGTGAATTGAAGCGCCTAATGCCAAACATCACCCAAAAAATGCTGACTCAACAATTGCGGGAGTTGGAACAGGACGGTGTCATCAATCGGATCGTTTATAACCAGGTCCCCCCAAAAGTGGAATATGAACTAAGTGAGTATGGACAAAGCCTCGAAAGCATCCTATCCGCACTATGTACGTGGGGGGAAAACCACATAACCAGGGTGTATGGTGATAAGTTTTCCGTTCTAGAGGAAAGTGTATTGAATGATCAATTAAAGTAATCTTAAACAAAAAGGATTAGCTTGAAGTGGCTAATCCTTTTTTGTTTATAAAGAATTCTCCTGGTTTAACCAATAATTAAAGCTAGCCCCAAATTCCCATAAATTCCCCGTCGTAAGAGGCACCTGTTTTATTCCCCTCCTTCTTTTTGGTATAATATGTAATATCACATCATTTAAAGTTTTTATTTTTTAATCGAAGAAGTATAATGGTGAAACCAAGGAGTGACATATGAGGGTCTTATTAGAATTGATACGCATCATATTAATATTCGGGATAGCCGGCACAATCATTTCGAGCATTGTAAACGGCATATATATAAACATAGGAGTGAATCAGTATGGCTGGCTAGGATCGATTGCGATACTGATTTTATTATTCGCCTGGTATAGAAATAAACTTCAGTTCAGTGGCTGGTACTCGGGAAAAGGGAAGGTAAAGCTTCCAAAAACAGCCTCACAAATACTCATTCTGTGTTCACTATTTTTGTTATGTGCCCCACCTGTCTTAAGTTTTGTGCCGATGATCTTTCATTAAACGGGATTTATATCCTGGATAGAGCAGGAGTGAACGATTTGCGGAAATTGTTTAATATTGTGGTCCTCATACTCCTACTCTCTGGATTATGGTATGGATATGGTAAAGATATTCAGGAGTCTGGATTCAAAGCAGGGGTTAGTGCCTTTGCTTCAGATGTTCGTTCCTTTATAAACGGGCCCGAGGTTTCAACCGCTTTGGAAAAACTGAGTACTGGAGTCAGCAGCCTGATTGGCTCGCTGTCGGAAACATTGGATACCGCTTCTGAAAAAGAATTGCAGGAAACGGAAAAAGTGAAAAAACCAGCACTGGAAGCACCTGCCGATGCATCCTTCTCAGTCCGTAATATCGAAATTGGCGATACGAAGGATGATGTAGAAAAATTGGCTGGTAAAGCAAAACGGAATACGCGAAATGAATATGGCGTGGACTGGTTCGCCTATCACGAAAATTATCAAAACTTCTTCATGGTTGCCTATGATAACAACAATAAAGTTGTTGGTTTATATACGAACCAAGATTTGATTTCCTCAAAGGAGGGCATTAAACGCGGCACCCCCAAAGAAACCGTGACTGGGAAAATGGGGGAGCCTGTAACAAAACTGCTTAAAGGAAACGTCTATTACCAAATTCGAAGTGACAGCGGCGAATACGATATGTTTGAAATGGATAATAGCTATGTGACCATTTTTTATGACAAACATGAGAAAAATACAGTCACGGCAATCCAAATCATCGACGCAAAACTCGAAAAGCAAAAGAGCGGCTATTTTGCAGAAGCCGGTCCTGGATTAAAGAAGGGCTTTGAATATCAATTATTCGATTTGACCAATGCCTCACGGGTCAATCATGAGCTCTCAGTGCTTTCATGGGATAAACAAGTGAAGGTCACTGCACAGGATCATAGTTCAGATATGGCCGTTAATCAATACTTCAACCATACAAACCTTGAAGGAGAATCCCCTTTTGACCGGATGGAAGATGACAAAATCAATTTTCGAATGGCTGGGGAAAACCTGGCTGCCGGTCAGAATAGCAGTATCTTTGCCCATGAAGGCCTAATGAATTCCATTGGACACAGGGAAAACAAATTACAGAAGGATTTTGAATCGCTCGGTGTCGGAGTTGCCTTCGATGAGGAAGATAAACCATATTATACGGAAAACTATTTGACGAAATAAACGAAAAAGCTGTGCAAGGGAAAACCTGCACAGCTTTTTTCATATAAAAGAGGGCACCCATTCATAAAAATGGATGCCCATGTGTTAAATCACCAAACGAATAATCCAACGACCATGGCACTTAGCAAGGAAACAGCCATCCCGCTAACCAGCAGCTTCCAAACATTCCTTCCGATAATGTTCGATTTCTCATCATTGAGAATGGAATTGAATGTTCCATAAATCATGCCCACTGTACTGAAGTTGGCAAATGACGTCAGATAAGTGACAGCCACAGCAACTGTATGCGGAGGCAGTGTACTGACTTTATCTTTTAAATCGAGCAAGGCAACGAACTCATTTGTGGCAAGCTTGATTCCCATCAATTGAGCAACATACATGGCATCATGTCCAGATAATCCAAGCAAGAATGCAAATGGACTAAAAATGACAGAGAAAATCTTTTGAATGGTCAATCCATCCACGAAGAAACCGAAAATGCCGTTTACGCTGGCCGTTAACGCCACATAGCCGATAACCATTGCCATGATGACGAAGACCATTTTGGCCCCAACCAGCATACTGTTGGAAATGGTGGAAAAGAAATCTTTACGTTCCTCCTTGGAAGGTACATAAACGACGTCTTCTTCTTTACTGACATCGACAGGATTCAGCATGTTAGCTATCAGCAGGGCATTTAAGCAATTCAAAGGTATCGCTACAAAAACATAGGTTGCCGGTACCATGGACAGGTAGGCTCCAATGATTGAACCGCTGATGCTGCTCATGCTCATGATTCCAAATGTCAAAAGACGCTGATCCTTAATCGCACTGAGCTGAAGGCGGAGTACGGCAAGTGCCTCAGTATTTCCTAGGAACATCATCTGAATCGAAAAGAAACTCTCAAGTTTTGGCAATCCGGATACTTTTGAGATGAGCCATCCCACTTTATCAATGATCCAGGTAAGTATACCGAAATACGATAAAACATCAAAAAACGTGATAATGAAGATAATTGGCATCAATGCGCTGAAAAAGAAATCCACTTGTTCATTTGCCATAAGTGAAGGAAAGACAAAAGAAATCCCTTCATTCGCACATTCAATCAACCAGGTGAAGAATGAAGCGATCAGATTAATGACCCACGCCCCAATTTTTGTCGATAACATGAACCATGTGATAAGCAATTCTAGAACCAGCAAGGTAAGAATGGCTTTCCACTTAACGTTCCTTTTATTAGGTGAACAAAGGTAAACGATGCCCATTACAACTAAAACACCTAATATATTCAATAAGAAATACATGCTTTCATCCCCTTTGGCTATATCATTTCCCATTCGTTTTTTTTATATAAAAAGCCCTCACCTTTTTACACCTTCAGCCGCAGGAAGAAAGTGTGAAAAAGTAAGAGCATCCATTCAAACATGTTATATGGATCACAAGCGAACCAACATGAACCTGTCCATCTCTTCTATATTCATACTTCCTTGTAGTCCGGCATTACGGCTGCCAGGTAGAAACTATCAGACCATCGTCACTGATATTATACAAGGATATTTTTTAAATAAATTTCTTAGGAAAGATATCATTTTAAATCAGTTTATTTTTAATTACAATACGTTTTAAAGTTGTTATATTAATATAAATTTTTTGAAAACATTTAAGAAAGTCTCAGAAGGACCGAGGTTGGGTAATACTTAAGAAGGAGGTGGCTTAAACTATAAACGGCCTTATCTAAAGATGTCTTAAATACGCTCCCAGTTGTTTCAATTCATCCTACTGACCATTACATCTCCTTTAAAGGAAATAAGGACGTGAATTTTTTGTGGAATTTTTTAATAGCCAGGAAACTCTTACTGCAATCCAGTGGACTTTAAGAGCCATTATATCCTTCATCTTCTTACTTTTTTCGGTTAAATTTATGGGACAACGGTCCATTTCGCAGTTACGGTTACTTGATTTCATAATGGCATTAATTATTGGAAACATTCTTGCTCACCCTTTATCTGATGAACAGTTAGGTTTGGAGGGCTCAATGATAACAACAGGTGTATTGGTCATTTTATATATAATTAGTGTGTTTACAAGCCTTAAGTGGGGTAAACTCCGAAGGTTTTTTGACTCTGATCCCTTTCCCCTTATCGAAAATGGACAAATCATATACAAAAGCTTGGCAAGGGCCCGAATCTCGATCGATGTTTTATTATCGGAATTAAGAAAAGAAAAAGTCAAAGATATTCAAAAAGTATCACTCGCACTATGGGAACCAGGTGGTACCATTTCATTGTTCTTATATCCTCAATATGAAGCGGTAACCCCAGCAGATATGCACCTAGCAACAAATGCCTTCACATTTCCTAAAACGATTATTAAAGAGGGAAAGATTGATTCTAAAGAATTAAATCGGGGCGGCAAGGACGAAGCATGGCTGAAAAACAGAATCAAAATAACATATAATGCCGACGTGAACGATATTTTATTGGCAACTATTGACAATAACGACACCTTAAATGTCTTTTTCTACAAATAAATCTTCAGCCAAAGTAAAATCCCCTCAAGTATAGTGTAAAGCCTACTTATGAATGCAGGCTTTACACAGTTTAACTTAAAGGGGATTTATCAACTCGCTTATTACTCCGACCAGTTCAGTGTATTTAAGAACTTATACACATCTTCATACACCTGTTCACGTTCCTTGCCCAATGTGATAATATGACCTGAATTTTCATACCATATCAAGTGTTTATGCTGCGTATCGACTTCATTGAAAATCGCTGTAGCACTCTCCGTATAGTCAGGATCATCCAAGCGCCCTTGTAAAACAAGCGTTGGTGATGTGATTAAATCTAAATTTTCACCTGTCTCATTTATAATATTCAGCACATCTTTAAGTTGAGGCATAGGCTCTTCTTCCAGCAGCTTCACTTCTGCAGCAATTTGGTCTGCATTTTTGCCCTCAAACTTCTTATAAGCCTGTGCATAATTGAGCAAGCGGTTCTTTTGTCGATCGATACTTTTCCCTTGCGTCGGAGCGCACATTGAAACTACGCCTTTTACAGGCAATTCAATTCCCACTTTTAATGAGAAAACTCCTCCTAAGGAAATTCCTACAACAGCAATTTCTTCATAGCCTTCTTCTTTAAGGAATTTATAGCCATTAACTACATCTTCCCACCATTCCTTTGGACCAGTCTTAACGAGTTCCTCACCAGACACTCCATGCCCTCTATAAAGAGGTCCGTGGCAAGTATAGTCAAGATCATTCAAGTATTTCCCTAATTTCTTCATATCTCCTGTACTTCCGGTAAACCCGTGAAGTAAAAGAACAGCTCTCTTTCCACCAATATATGTGAATGGCTCTGGTGCTTTCACTTTCATCTATCTAGGACCTTCTTTCTTTGCTCTTGTTGATAAATAGAATCTAAATGATTTTTGAAAAAAAATCAATTAATACCCCTTGAGTAGTGATTCTTCTATCCTATTCCGTATTTTCATTAAAACAATTAAATCATGTATATAGTATCCTTACCACACTCTTCACAACTCATCCGTTCCGAAGCACATTTTACTATGATTAAATTTATTTAGCAATCGTCATTTAACCATTTTTTTTTAGAAAAGTAAAATGCACCTTGTGATACGATGTACAACGTATTACACTTTAGAAATGAAAAGGAGGAGAATTTATTTGGATAAAGAATTAATGAAGGGAAGCATTGACCTCCTTTTGCTTTCACTTCTTTCACAAAAAAAGCTATACGGCTACGAAATCACGAAGATCTTGAAGGAAATGAGCATGGGCAAATATCAAATAAGTGAAGGCACCCTCTACTCCGCCCTAAAACGGTTAGAAAAAAAAGAATTCATAAAAGGCCATTGGAAAGAGTCCGAGTCAGGCCGCAGGAAATATTATCATGTCACCGAAAATGGACAAACCGAACTTGAACGGAAGCGAGAATGCTTTTTCTTCCTCGAAAAATTAGTTCGGAAAACCACAGAGCAATTCTAAACAAAATACAAAGCTTCCTAGCCCCAATAATGGAACGGTGCAGGAAGCTTTTTTTGATGTTTACTCGTGAATTCGTCCTGCACTCATAATTTCGCACTGTTTATTCGTGAATTACTCTTGAGTTCGCACTGTTTACTCGTGAATTTGCGCTGTTTACTCGTGAGTTTCGCACTTTTACTCGTGAGTTTGGACTGTTTACTCGTGAATTTTGCACTTTTACTCGTGAATTCGTACTGCACACTTAGTTCGCACTATTTAATCGTGAGTTTTTCACGTTTACTCGCGAGTTTGCGCTGTTTACTCGTGAGTTTCACACTTTTACTAGTGAGTTTGCACTGTTTACTCGTGAGTTACTCCGTTAACGCGCAAAAAAAGGACCTATTTTGGTCCTTTTTTGTCAATTCCTTTATGCTTGCGATAATTGGCGCAGGAGAGCTTCATGCATTCCCCTTGAACATGGGGGCCATATTTTTCACGAAAGGCCTCGAGGCAATAGCATTTATCTTCTTCCTTTTTGGTTCCTTCCATCGAGTGCACCCCTCCTGGCATTTAACTGGCGACTACACGTTTCTCCAGTTCTACGTTGATTCGTCCCAACAGTACGGCACCAATTGACTGTATGATGGTTTTAACGATGATTTGCCCGATGACCGCAGCGGGTACTGCTTCCCATGGCAATATATTGGCACCCAGTGGACTTAGGCCAATCACGACAAATATCACCGAATCGAAAAATCCTCCAACGATCCCGCTGTAAAACACCCTCCAACTCATCGGAAGCTTTAAACGGGTATAAATTTCCGTGTCCGCCGTTTCTGCGACCACAAACGATAATGCGGAAGCAAATACAATCAGTAACGTATCCCCTAATAAAAATGATACACATGCAGATAGAATAAGTGCAGTGATTATACATATATAGGTCTTCGCGCGGCCGAATTTATTCTGGACCAGATCTCGGAAGATGAAGGTTCCCCCGATGAGCAATGTCCCCATCGGGATGATGAACATGCCAAAATGTAATGGCGCAAAAGCTGCTGTAACCACATTCGCCGTGATTATGGATACTAAATACAATAAAATTCTTAACATTTCTTAATTCTCCTTATACAGAAAAAACAGCACCCTAAGAAAGAGCACTGTTCTCCTTAGTTTTTTTGAGAGGGTAGCTAGAACCTCTTCCGCCCGGGCGGATTATCATTTTCCTCATTTATCGTAGCTTGAAAACGATTGGAAATCAAGAAGTTTCCATATGGCCCTTTTATGTCACGGAGAATCCGATATTAGCAATGCACTTCAAATCTTCTTCAATGCAATGACTTTGCCGATTTCTGTCGCAAAAAACTGCTTGACCGCCTGTATCTGAAAGCCGAAAATCAATGATAGAGTCATGTTATGATCTTGATACCTTATTTGGCGAGGAGGAAAAAGAATTATGAAAAAAACTACGTTTGTCTATCCTATTTATATCGCAACCACACCAGAGAAGCTTTGGGAAGCCTTGACGAGTGGTGAAGTCACGAAGAAATATCACTTTGGATTGCAAGTACAGTCTGACTGGCAAGAAGGGGCAGCCGTTAAATATTTGCTGGAAGATGGGCGGATTACTGATCATGGTAATGTACTTAAATGCGAGCCGTTGCACCTGCTCTCGTTTACATGGATCATGGCAGGAGACAAAACACCTCGCGAGCAGCCTACACGGGTCACTTTTGAATTACAGAAAATGGGCGATTCGACTGTGAAGTTAATTCTTAGGCATGAGGAGCTTTTGAAGACAGATTTCGTATATGATGAAAATACCTATGAAGGCTTGAATAATGGATGGCCAGCCATTCTAAGTAACCTGAAGAGCTTGCTTGAAACTGGACGGACACTGCCGTCAATATCAGTAGATTGGGATAGTGGAAAAAAATAAAAACAAATCGAAAGAGAGTTGTTTTAGTATGGATACCCAAATAATCACGAAATTTAAGATAATCAAGCCAGCTAATGAAGTGTTTGAAGCCATAGTGAATCCTGAAAAAATCAGGAATTTCTGGTTCTCATCGAGTTCGGAAAGATGGGAACAAGGCAGGACACTTACATTGAGATACAACGAATACGATGCTGAAGTGGTCATTAATGTAATGGAAGTTGAGGAAAATAGGAAAATCGTGTTTGCGTGGGGCGGAAATGATCAAGAAACGATTGTTACCATTACACTAAAAGAGTTGGATAAAACGAGTACAATCATTGAAGTAAACGAATCAGGATTGAGTGAGGACGACCCTGAAATAATAAACAAAATGATTGGACAAAAAGAAGGTTGGGTTTATACATTAACCTGTTTAAAGGGTTATTTAGAAAATGGCGTTAATACTTTGAGAGCATCATTGGTTTTTTAATTATTAAAGGGTGCTGGTTCAGATGTATAAGGCATCCGTTAAGCAAGCTCCTTCCTAATGTCGATTGTCTAAATCAACTAAGGGAGGAGACCTAGATGTTTCCGAGAAAAAACTTCCCGTATGGTTTGACACGAAATTCAATCGGAAATCACTTTTAGATACATGCCCTTTGAAGCTTTTTTGTAGGCTTCAATTCCCATTTTCTTGACTTTTTCCGATAAACTGGATGCTATTACCAATTGGGTTCCTTGAATAACTGAAGGATCTATCAGGCGCATTTTATTTTTCCGATGTATATCGTATTCCACTTGATCTTCTTTCAACTTTACATTACCATGGATCCGTTTTAACAGGTTTTGAACTTCATGGTCTTCAGTGAAGCTTAACAAGCACATGACTTCTTCATCTGTACCGAGTAAGTCATCAAGGCTGATCAGTTTTTTTGCTAAAGCCACTTTTAATGTCTTTGCCAAGATATCATAGCCATATATATTAAGTGGGTTCATGAAAAAATCAATAACTTCGCTGTAATACGTTTTTACAAACCATTCCGCCGATTCAATATTATCCAGATACATCCTTCCATTTATTATGATTACATGTTCTAGGAATTCTTTAATGGCTTCGATGGTGATATGTCCATATTGATACATATCCCGGAGAGTATAATCTACCCGATCGGCACATAACTCAGGTGCTGGCTGTTCAAGCAATTCCCATTTTGATTGAAAAATGACTTTACGATCATATCCATATTCCTTCAGTATAAATGGGATTTCGGATTCCATAATGACTTGTTCATATATTTTTTCATGATAATCTTCATCCTTACAATCCAGAACGAAATCAATTACATGTGAGAATGCAGTGTGGGATACGTCATGCAGCAAGCCCGCGATTTGTTCCTCCAATGAACCTCCAAGCGCTTTTATTAAAAGCATCACACCAATTGAATGGTCAAATCGTGTGACATCCCACTTCTCATTAACTAAATAACTTGCCCCGCCTTGATGTATCCCCTTCAATCTTTGGACCGGTTTACTTACTATCAGCCCTTCCAGAACTCCCTCTACAATGTGTTCCCCATAGATACTATCCGAAACTATCAATAACTGCCGCCTCCACCATTAGTTTACTCATTACAGACAGGTGATTTCACTGATTTTTTTCTGTAAAAATTATTTCTCCCTTTTGATTTTGCTCATATTGCTTTTTTACCAAATTTTCCAATTCCTCTTCATCATTCAAATCGACATCACTCGGATTGTCCTCATCAACTCCATCTATGATCACCATTTCATTTATTATTACCTGTTCTCGTGGATACACTTCAAAAATGTCTTCTACAGGAATTGTTTTATCTTTATACGGTTTATTGAATAAAAAAAAAGCCGTCAAGACTATGAAAATTGATGCCAAAATACCGAATTTCTTTTTCATTTATCCATCCCCTCAAAGCTCCAATAATATCCTTATAATACCATATAAAGGTATTAAAGTTAAAAATAAAAACGCTGCAATGTCCTGAATGCTCCCCTTTGCAACACTGGTGGAATTCCGCTTCAGTAAATGGTAAAGTTTATCTTTAAAAACAGGAATTTATTATTCAATCTAATATTTGACATTTGGAAATCAGTGAGCTATCATCCTAATTAACCAGTGGTCAATTAATAAGGAGGTGACAAGATGTCGCCAAGGAAATCGGCAGGTAAAGAATTATCCAGGGACATGGTGTTGAATGAAGCTAGAAACCTTTTTGCAACGTTAGGGTATTCTAATGTCTCCATGAGGCAATTGGCTAAATCATTGGATTGCAGCCATGGAGCCATTTATTATCATTTTAAAAATAAGGCGGAAATATTTTATAGTTTGGTAAAAACGGATTTCTCCGTTTTAAATAATTTAATCGATGATATCATCATGTCGGAAAAGGATTCTTCTGTAAAAATGGAAAAGATTTTATTGTGCTTCTTGGAGTTCGGTCTAACCCAACAAAATCATTATTCCATCATGTTTTTATCGAAGGAAAAAGAAATTCAGCAGTTACTTCAATTTGATTCTAATAAAACATATGAAAAGCTCATCCAGTCCCTGACGGACCTAACGGACAACAAATTGAATCCTGCATCCATATGGTCGATTTTTCTTTCTCTTCACGGATTTATAACTTTTTATATTAATTCTGAGCTAACTTATCAAGATGTAAAAGGCTTAGCTTATTTTCATGTAAAAAATATCATCAGGAACATCATATAATTTTTTGAATATTATTAACCATAGGTCAATTAAACATTGGAGGTTTTAATATGGTAAAGAAATACCTTCATATTGAAGGACTCATGGTCCTTTTAGCGGTGATTTACATCTATTCGTTATATGAATTCAGCTGGTGGATTTTCCTTCTATTGATTTTATCGCCTGATGTTTCCATGCTGGCCTACCTGATCAATGATCGGATTGGAGCAAGGGTTTATAACTTATTTCATACTTATACTCTGTCCATCTTCATGATTTTGCTAGCCATTTTTCTAAAGTCTGATGCATTGATGCTGATTGGTTTAATTTGGACTGCGCATATTGGAATGGATCGCTTATTTGGATATGGCCTTAAATACACATCATCCTTCAAAGCTACACACATTCAAAGGTTGTAATAGCTTAAAAGGCAGTGTGATTACGCATCACACTGCCTCCGCTTTCTTTTCTTTATACGCCCCGCTTGTTACCCCATATATAGGTATGCAGCTGGGGCAGGACTTTCACATCATTCAATTCATCATCTGTTATCACTTTATCAATTAACTCTTCGTACTTCTTCAATAGGCCGCTGATCAATTGACGATCATCCGCCGTCCTGCTGTCGTCATTGCCGACCTGCAGATAAAAAGGAATTTCCGGGTAACGCCCATGTACATGTTTGGCATATTGATAATCTTCCTCGTTAAATACGACGATTTTCAATGAGACATGGTTTTCAGGATTTCGATTGGCAAGGTTCGAGATGATTTTGTCGAGCACCGTAAAGTCGGTGTTCATTCCAGAGCTCGGCGGCTTAGGTGAAATAGTCAGTTCATCAATATCGAGAAACCAATCCTGCCATCGGCTCCCTTGGGTTTCGACACCTATTTTCATTTTATTTTCATGTAAGATCGCTATCAAGCCGTTTAGGTTTTTCAGCAGAGCCGGGTTTCCTCCTGATATCGTAACGAAGGAAAAAGCGGAACCCCCAATACGCTTCAGCTCATCCCATATTTCTTCGGCAGTCATCTGGACGGTATCTTCCTTACCGGTGCCATCCCATGTAAATGCGGAATCACACCAGGCACACGAATAATCGCAGCCGGCCGTCCGAACGAACATGGTTTTTTGGCCAATGACCATTCCCTCTCCTTGGATGGTCGGCCCAAAGATTTCCATAACCGGGAGTTTACTCACTTTCCATCCACTCCCGTCTGGCTTCGGCATAGCTTGTCGGCGTTTCGTACAGTCGAACAAATTCGACTCTAGCACCTTCATATTCTTTTAATGAAAGGGATTCGGCCATTTTTTCATAAATCCAGACAACCATATTTTCAGCTGTTGTATTCATGAGCGGCAGGGTTTCATTCAAATAACGGTGATCCAGGTGGATTTCAATTTCATTTTTCCATATATCCTTGATGTCCCCAAAATCTATCATCAACCCGCGTGAATCTGTATACCCGCTTAATCCGAAAATGACCTTATACGTGTGGCCATGCAGGTTCTTGCATTTTCCTTCATAATCATGCAGATGGTGTGCCGCATCAAAGGTGAATTCCTTACTCACGAGAACCCTCTTGTTTGTATACTTCAATTGGCTGCGCTGAATATCTTCATCTATTTTTTGGAGTTTATCAACTATCGTAAAACCGTACATCATGAAAGCACCTTCCGTCTGCTTACATAGTCATCCAGTCCTTTTTTCCGCAGATTACATGCCGGACAATCTCCACAGCCGTCGGAGATGATTCCGTTATAGCAAGTCAGGGTCTTTTCGCGTACAAAATCGAACGCGCCTAGCTGATCCGCTAGCTCCCATGTTTCCTCTTTATTAAGCCACATTAGCGGCGTATCAATGACGAATGACTGGTCCATCGACAAGTTCAAGGTCACATTCAATGATTTAATGAATACATCGCGGCAGTCCGGATATCCGCTGAAATCCGTTTCACAAACACCGGTGACTATATGTTTAGCGCCAATCTGACTCGCCAGCACTCCGGCAAACGAAAGGAACAGCAAATTCCTCCCTGGTACGAACGTCGACGGCAATTCCCCTTCTTCTCCGTCCGCCACCGCAATATCACTTCTCGTCAGCGCATTTGGTGCCAGTTGGTTCAGCAGCGACATGTCAAGGATATGATGGTTTATGCCCAATTCCTTGGCAATGTTTTGAGCGCATTCGATTTCCAAGCTATGCCGCTGGTTATAATCGAACGTCACCGCTTCCACTTCCTCAAATCTCTCCATCGCCCAGAACAGGCACGTCGTACTGTCCTGACCTCCGCTAAACACAACCACTGCCTTTTCTTTCTTCTTCATTTCTATAAAACTCCTTTTTACGGAAAAAAACAGCACCCTAAGAAAAGAGCACTGTTTCTCCTTAGTTTTTTTGAGAGGGTAGCTAGAACCTCTTCCGCCTTAACGCGGAATATTATATTTTTCCAAGTCAATAGTAACTTGAAAACGATAAGAAATCAAGATGTTTATATTAAGAGAACATTGGATCTGATGGAAAATTTGGTTAACTTTTCATTGCTTAAATATCCTTTTATTTATCCGATAAAACAGTGTGAATAAAATATCGATAAAGGGGCCCAATAATTTGAAAAGCATTAAAGCAAAGGTATTGGTGGCATTTTCACTCATCATATCTTTATGTGTCATCTTAGGAGCATTCAACATCTACAGCAGCAACAAGTCACTGGTATATTCCCAGGATATCATCAAAAAGGAGCTTCCGCTTCTTATCCAAGACGAAAAGCTGCTATACAATCTAGCACAAAGAACCGCATACGCCCGGGCATATATTCTTTATGGTGACAAGAGTTATAAAGAAGGGTTCTTACAATATACCGAAGAAAGCCAGGTCATCCAGGAGGATCTCCTTGCCTTAAGCGATTCTGTTAAAGCGAAGGAATTAATCGAGAAAAGCGTGGATTGGAGGACGATGATTGTAGACCGGGTGTTTCCACAATATGAAAATGGAAATGAAGAACGCGCTAAAGAAATACTCGAAAATGAAGTGGCGCCAATAAGCAATGAAGTTATGGAGGGTTTCAAGGAGCTTGCTTCGGAACGCGAGGAATTGATTGTCGCTTCAGGTGAAACCGTCATCACCAACGGGAAATCGGTTAAGACGACAAGTATCATCATATCCATTGCGGCAGTCCTTATCGGCCTTGTCCTTGCGGTTGTCACTGCCAACCTCATTACCACCCCCCTCCTTAAAATCAGGGATAGGATGAAAATGGTGGCTGCAGGAGAGCTGAATCATGAGCCCCTGGAGCAAAAGTCAAATGATGAAATGGGCGAACTAACGGTATCCGCCAATCAAATGCAGAAAGACCTTCGTGATACGATTGAAAAAATGCTCATTGTTTCGCAATCCGTTTCCAACCAAAGCGAAGATCTGACTCAATCAGCAAATGAAGTGCAGCAGGGCACCAAACAGATAGCGACTACTATGTATGAACTTTCGGAAGGTTCGGAGTCACAAGCCAACCGGGCATCTGAAATGGTTCGCATCATGGATGATTTCACCGGCAGGATTAAGCTTGCCCACCTAGAAGGGGTGGATGTAGCTAACAGTTCAACCGAAATCCTTTCCTTGACCAAGGAAGGCACCACTTTAATGCGCAGTTCGGTCCAACAGATGCAAAGTATTGATGGGATTGTCAAAAATGCCGTAGAGCAAGTGAAAGGACTCGATTCTCAATCACAGCAAATTTCGCAGCTTGTGCAGGTCATCAAGGATATATCCAATCAAACTAATCTATTGGCGCTGAATGCAGCCATAGAAGCTGCTCGTGCTGGTGAACATGGCAAGGGCTTTGCCGTCGTCGCCGATGAAGTGCGGAAACTCGCTGAAGAGGTCACAGACTCCGTTGGGGATATCACCAATATTGTCTCCGCCATTCAAACAGGTTCAAAAACGGTCGTCCACTCCCTGGAAGATAGTTATACTCAAGTGGATGAAGGCACGAAACAAATCACGCTCACAGGGCAAACCTTTGAAACAATCAATCATTCTGTCGGGAATATGGAAATGAAAATACTGCATATAACAGACGAATTGAACTATATTTCCATAAATAGCCAAAAAATCAATCAGGCTATCGAAGATATCGCAGCCGTTTCTGAAGAGTCCGCGGCAGGAATCGAACAAGTCTCCGCCTCCGCTCAGCAATCCAGCTCTTCGATGGATGAAATCACGAATCATGCCAGTGAACTTGCATCTTCGGCAGAACTGCTCACTGAACAGGTTAAGAAGTTCCAATTATGACACTAGCAATTTCCCGAATGCGGGAAATTGCTTTTTCCCTTCCATTATAAGGGTTGTTTCATTTTCGTATATTCGGGGAATAAATAACTATACACAATAATGAACCATTAAAAAACAAATCTATCAGAAGTGGCTGGAAGTGAATATTTTCCTTTGTTTTCAGAATATTTAGTGTATAATTGATTAAAGGAATATTTTAACTTAAATATTCATTACTTCCAATACCTGCTACTGCAAATCCCGACATTTCCTTTCAACATGCACGAGAACATATACCCAGTAAGGTTCCATTGCATGCTTTCTCTCGAATCAAGCCATTCACAACTTTATTCACACAAAAACACGATTCCCACTTCAAATTTTTTAAAAAGGTTAAATTTCACTAATGATATGATACTATTAAACCAAGACCTTTTAACCCCATAAGGAGGAATTCATATGAAACGTTTTTTCAAATTCATAACAGATTTTAACGAAAGAAAAGCACTGGAACGGGAAACCGATGAATTCTTTCGCAAAGAATACGAAAATTATATGAAGATGAATCCTGACAATCAAGGAAAAAGAAGGAGATTAACTCCTAGATTTTATGTGATTGATGGCGGTAAAAAGGGCTCCAACCTTGAAATTTCTGACAGAAAGAAATCCAGTTGACCTGATTCCTTCCATAATCAGCTACCCAGGCTGCAGTTCAAGACTCCCCAACGTTAAATCTCCAGATGAACGGAGATTCGTGACCATTCCATTCATTTGCAATATATAAGCCGAAAGCTCAGAAATGCTTCTGAGCTTTTTTATTTTGCATTCATCTATAAACACTATATCTATAGAAGAAACTAGGTATTTTTTTAAAAAATGGGTTAACTTTATTTTATTTCATGTTTTAGGTAAAAGATCAATGATAGACCCATGGGTATTACCTAAGGAAAAAACCGGTAAATATCAAAAAAAAGAGATGTGTTCTTTTACTCATCTTTGTCCATATTCAAAAGAGTTCAACTAATTGAGTCGTTAGATGCAATATTTCACATTGAATGACAAATGCTTAAAAATTGTTACGTTTATGTCAAACAATGGGTAGAAACAATTAACAAACTGTAATAAACCTCACTTTTCAAAAACAATTATTATTCAAATATAGCCATTATGAATTAGGTTTAAATGCTCATGAATCTATTTTGATTCTAATCAAAATGGGTTTTTATTAAATTTTCCATAATTTAGTGTAAATAAACCGAGGATTCCCTTGATTTCCAGCCATATCTTTGTACTCATAAAACAATTTATCCCATTAGATACTATTACACTCCAATATACATTTATTTGAAAAAGTTGATAATAACTATATTGCAATAGAATAATTGACTCTTGCCTATTAAGTTTAAAATCATGTAGTGTGTATTCAGTAAATCAAATATTTAAAAAAAGAGAGGTTAAAAAATGGCACCAATATTTATTTGTGCGATCTTTTTGCTTGGCTATGGCATTTTCGAACAAAAGCGCCATCAGAAGCGTCTCGACTCCATCCCGGTACGTGTGAATGTGAATGGGATCCGAGGGAAATCGACTGTAACGCGTCTGATTACAGGTGTGATCCAGGAAGCTAAGTACAAAACAGTAGGTAAAACAACCGGTACATCAGCAAGAATGATCTATTGGTTTACCGACAAGGAAAAACCGATTGTACGCCGACCGGAAGGACCCAACATAGGAGAACAACGGCGTGTAATTAAAGAAGTTGCCGATTTAGGAACCGAGGCGTTGGTTTGTGAATGTATGGCCGTACAGCCTGACTATCAACTAATCTTCCAAAACAAAATGATCCAAGCAAACATCGGGGTCATCGTGAATGTATTGGAAGACCATATGGATGTCATGGGACCGACTTTGGATGAGGTTGCTGAAGCCTTCACCGCTACCATTCCCTATAATGGTCACTTAATAACCATCGAAAGTGAATACTTGGACTTTTTCAAGCAAATTGCCAAAGAACGCAACACAAAAGTGATTGTTGCAGATAACTCCAGAATTTCGGAAGAATTTCTACGCGAATTCGACTATATGGTATTTCCGGATAATGCATCCCTCGCATTGGCCGTTGCGGAAGCTTTGGGCATTGATGAAAAAACAGCATTTCGCGGCATGTTGAATGCGCATCCCGATCCAGGTGCCATGCGGATCACCAAATTCGGAGATCCCATCCAGCCAACTTTCTTTGTCAATGGCTTTGCTGCCAATGACGCGTCATCGACGTTGAACATCTGGGAACGAGTCAATACATTCGGATACAGCACAGAACCTCCTATCGTCATCATGAATTGCCGTCCCGACCGTGTGGACCGTACCGAGCAATTTGCTAGAGATGTATTGCCTTACATAAAATCTGAAATCGTCATATCAATTGGTGAAACCACATCACCGATCACTCGGGCATTCGAGCAAGGTAAATTGGATACAAAAGAGTATTGGGATTTGGAAAACTGGTCAACTGAAGAAATCGTGGCCCGCCTCCGCCCAATGATGAAAAATCGCATCGTCTACGGTGTCGGGAATATTCACGGTGCAGCGGAACCATTAATTGAAGCATTCATGAAATCTAAAACGAAGCAAAAAGCGAGTTAAGTAGGAGGAACCTTAATGTTTGGATCGGATTTATATGTAGCCCTAGTGCTAGGAGTTACGCTTAGCCTTATATTTTCAGAAAAAACGGGTGTCGTACCCGCAGGACTTATCGTGCCAGGTTATTTGGCATTGGTATTTGACCAATGGGAAATCATGCTGACCATCCTGATCATCAGTGTCGTAACTTATTTAATCGTCACTCATGGTCTTTCAAGATGGGTGATTTTATATGGAAGAAGAAAATTCGCAGCCATGATGGTGACCGGGATTTGCTTGAAGCTCCTATTGGACTTAGTCTACCCCGTCATGCCATTTGAAATATTCGAGTTTCGGGGAATCGGTATAATCGTACCTGGATTGATAGCGAATACGATTCAAAGACAAGGAATGCCATTGACACTTGGCAGCACGCTTTTATTATCCGGCTTGACTTTCGGTATAATGAACGTGTACTACCTATTCTGAGGTGCAAAAAATGAAACGGACTTTAAATGCAAAAGAAAAAACACTTATCTTTATTAAACGCACTAAGAAAAAGAATCTTAAATACTCTGCAATCATACTACCTATATTACTAATCGCTTTGGTCATCACCACTTGGATGGGACGGGCTGAAGAAGTGAAAACAACCGCTCCAAAATCCGATCAACCATTGACTATGACAATGGTCGGTGATGTGATGATGGGACGTTATGTTGAAGAAGTGACGGAAAGGCACGGGTATGAATACCTCTTCCGGTATATGAAGCCATATTTCGCCAATTCAGATTATGTCAGTGGGAATTATGAACATACCGCTTTAAAAGAAGAGGTATCTAACTACAAGGAAGCAGATACGCCCATCCGGTTAAACTCCAATACTAGTGGTGTGGAAGCCGTTAAAGATGCTGGCTTCTCTGTGATGTCTTTGGCAAATAACCATATGATGGACTATGAAGAACAAGGACTCCTTGACACGATTGATGAATTCAAAAGTGCAGATATGCACTATGTCGGTGTTGGATCGAACACTGCGGAAGCTAAAAATAGCATCGACTATGCGGATGTTGATGGCGTACGTGTCGCAACACTTGGCTTCACAGATGTTTACGGTAAGGATGCCGTGTCAAAAAATGATAAAGCCGGACTATTGAACTCCAACCCTGATTTATTATTTGAAATGATCGGCAAAGCAAGGAATGCCAAGCAAGGCAACGCAGACTTGGTTGTGGTGAATATGCACTGGGGACAAGAGTATTCAACATCAACCACCGCTCGTCAAAAAGACTTGGCTAAAGCTATCATCGATGCGGGGGCTGACATCATCATCGGCCATCACCCCCACGTGCTTCAATCGTTTGATGTTTATAAAGATGGAATCATTTTCTATAGTTTAGGAAATTTCATATTCGATCAAGGCTGGACACGCACAAAGGATTCGGCCATGGTTCAATACCATTTAGCGGAAGACGGAAAAGCTACAATCGATGTCGTTCCACTTCAAATTGAAGAAGCAACACCAAGGCCAGCTACCTCTTCAATCGACAAATCACGTGTTTACCGGCAGTTGACGAAGGAAACGAGTGAAAAGGTCCAGTGGTCGAAAAAAGAGGATAGCATCGAGATTACCTTGGATCACAAAAAGGTAATCGACCATAAGGCACAACGTGAACAAGAAGAAAAAGCAGCGAAGGAAGCAAAGGAAAAGAAAAAAGCTGCACAAGAGAAAAAGGCAGCACAAGCTATACAACAGGACATCCAGCCCATTCAGTAAGGATCGATTGGATACTACTATGTGAAAAGAGAAACAACTTGGAAGCTCAACGAGAAGGGGGAATAATCGATGATTAACCGTATGACGAGAAAAGTGCTCATTCCCATTAGCATACTCATATATATTGCTGGATGTTCGAAGACACCCCCTATTTCTGACACGAATGATCCGATAGAGAGTAAAACGGAACAATCATATGGGGTCAGTTCTTCAAACCCAATCGCAATAGATGTAGGGATGGATATATTAAAAAATGGTGGAACGGCGGCGGATGCCGCCATTGCGGTATCCTATGTATTAGGTGTAGTTGAACCTTATGGATCTGGCGTGGGTGGCGGCGGCGGTATGCTGATTGCCCCGGAATCCGGCGATCCCAATTTTATCGATTATCGTGAATCCTCTCCGGAAGACCCAAGTTCAAGACACGATACAGGGATTCCAGGCTTAGTGGCCGGCATGCAGGTTATAAGTGATAAGTATGGGAGCGTACCGATGGAGGATCTACTTCAGCCGGCGATAGATCTGGCTGAAGACGGATTTGAAGTCGACAAATCGTTATCATCACGCTTAGAAGCAGCTCAGCCAAGGATATCTTCCGATGCGACTTCTCTTTTTTATCCTGATGGTGATGCCATTGAACCAGGCAAAACTCTCGTCCAAGAAAGACTTGCTGAAACATTGAAGCAGATTCAAAAGGAAGGTCCTGATGGTTTTTATAAAGGGGAAATTGCACGGGATATTAAAAGAGAATCAGATATCGACTTGATGGATTTAAAACGCTATGAGGTGAAGGAACGTAAGCCGGTCCAAGGAGCATTTGCCGGTTATGATGTTTTTACCGCCCCTCCGCCCTTTTCAGGAATTACAGTTCTTGAAATGTTAAAGCTCGCCGAGGAAATGAACCTAGGTGATACTTCAAGCAAATCAGCTTATATGAAAGTCTTGGGGGGCATCACGGATACTGCTTATCAAGATCGGTCCGCCCATGTTGGAGATGGAATAAGTCACTCTAAAGCGGAAAAATTGCTCTCCCCCATTCATTTGGATAATCTTAAAAATAAGATCAAAAGTGAAAAATGGGACGATAAAGAATCGAATGGTTCAGAAGAACATGAAAGTACGACACACTTTGTGATAATGGACAAGTATGGCACTGTCGTTTCAACAACAAATACGCTCAGTAACTTTTTCGGATCTGGGGATTATACGAATGGATTTTTCCTTAACGATCAATTGAAAAATTTCCGGTCCGGCTTGAATTCTCAAGAGGCATATAAACGGTCAAGAACTTTCACCGCTCCGACCATTCTCAAGAAACCAGGGCAGGAATCGATTGGGATCGGCTCACCAGGCGGTGATAGGATTCCGCAAGTATTGATGCAGGTTCTTTATTCTTACACAGAGAATGAAGGCCCATTTCAGGATATCGTCGACCGTAATCGGTTCGTCTTTGATGGAAAGAAGATTTATACAGAATCCAGGCTTTCGGATGAAACAATATCAGAATTGGAAGATTCAGGATATGAAGTCATTCAGAAGATTTCCCCCATGTATTATGGCGGTGTTCAAGTACTTGTTAAAAACGAGAAAAATGGACAATTATCCGGAGCAGGGGATAAAAGAAGAAATGGAAGCTGGAAAGCTCAGCAATAAACGAGCAATCCAGCTCCTCCTTTTCTAAATATCATATGTTAGCGATGTATAAGGGGACGTAGAATATGAATATCGTAAAAAAAATAACAAGCTGGGTCATACCCGTTTTTATAATAGCGGCCCTGCTTGTGACCATGAATACGTTTAAACGGACAGAAACTTTAACACCCGACGAGCAAAAAAAGATAGAACAATATACGACTGTCGAAAAATGAAAAAAGCCGGGGCATCCCCGCTTTTTTTATTTTTGCCGTCAACGAGTGAAAGATATACGGAGGATAACCATGAAGGAAAATAACTATACTGATTTTATTGAACTAGAGCAAAATGAACAAGAAGACCTCGATTACCGTATCATCGTTCATCACAGGAATCCTGATATTGCAGTTCTAGCCATACATGGCGGGAACATTGAACCAGGAACTAGCGAGATTGCAGCCGCACTTGGAGAGAGACTTTGTGCAAGCACCTATCTATTCGAAGGTCTTAAACCAAGGGGCAACCAGGTCCTCCATATAACATCCCGCTTGTTCAATGAACCGATCGGCGTTTCAATGGCAGCGAACGCACAAACCACCCTTTCCATCCATGGCCACTACGACGTACATAATGCGCTGATTTACTTTGGCGGAAGGAACGAACCCTTTAAGAACCTGATACAGCAATGCCTCAACAAAGCTGGATTCCAAACTGCTCATGCACCGCAGCACCTTTCAGGGATGAAAGGAAACAACATCACCAACATATCCAAAACGGGTGCAGGCGTGCAATTGGAACTTTCCACTAAGCTTAGAAAAAGCTTTTTCAAAGGTGATGACTTTACCAGTAAAAACAGGGTCAATCACTGTGATCTTTTTAAACGGTTCGTTACTGCCATTGAAAAAGCGACTCTTGAATATAAACAGATTGAATGATCTTCTTAGTCCATAAGGCTTTCAACTTGGCCGAAGCTTTCGAATTTCTCGGCAAAATAAACTGACGAAAGATTGGAGATATGAACGCCCGTGTTTTCCGTTGTATGGAGAAAACGGCCATCACCTAGATAAATACCTACGTGGGTCACACCCAGCCTTGTTCCTGTGTCCCTAAAAAACACTAAATCCCCTGCCTTTGGATTTTCGATTTTGGACAGTAATGAGAAGTAATCCGCTGCAGAACCCCGTTTTACTGAAAGGCCCTGTTCCTTCATGACCCAATAAATGAATCCGCTGCAATCCATTCCGATCATCGGATCTTCCCCACCGAAAACATAGTTGAATCCGCGTAGAGTGTATGCATACTTGATGACATCATATGCTTTATCATATGCAGCCTCCTGGTTTACATAAAACGGATACAACGGGTTGCTGTATAGTTGAAGATACTGCCCTTGCATCAATTCATCCGTACTTAAAGCGTTACGACTTTTGATCGTCCTCATGGAAATGCTGTAATTCCCCGATATACTTTTAAGCGTTTCTCCCGTTTGGACGATATGCTCTCCTTTAGGCGTATATGTTTTGTACGCCACTTGGTATTTTGCAAAGTAATCTTCTGTAGTGGATCTCACCTGCACCGTTTCCGCACCATATCCAGAATTGATAAATTGGTTTTTGCCGACATAAATACCCGCAGTCACGACTTTTAAGCTGTCTTTTTCCAGAAAGAATATAATATCCCCCGTTTTCGGAGTGGCTGTATCCATCCCTTGCTTATAAAAGCCATCTACTGTCAAACGGTCGACCGGCACATTTTGCCGGGAAAGCACCCAATGAATCAATCCGCTCGAATCAAATCCTTTTTCAGGCGTCTCCTCTCCAGCTGTCTTTTTAAACCCTATAAAGGATTTCGCATAGTTTGCAATTTTTTTTCCTCTCTCCGACCATTGAAAGATGGAAGGAGTATACGCCGTGTGAATGATTGTCAACCTTTGGCCCGCAAATAACTTATCATCCGGTAAACCATTCGTTTTCATTAATTGCTCAGCCGATATCTCATATGTCTTGGCAATCGATTCAACCGTTTCGCCAGAGGTTACAGTATGCACAGGCTCTGCTGCCTCGGCCATTAAGCCAGGTAAAAAAGTGAAATTGATCATGAATACCAATGTAAGTATCATACCGCTTAATTTTCCGTTAAACATTTTAACCTTCCTTTATAGCTGAAATATTTTTAAATATACGATGTTCAAGTAAACTCCATCACACGAATCTTTTATCCTATCATCCACCCCAAAAAATGAGCCTTAACTCTCAACACTTCCATATTATCGGCGAACAGAATAAAACATTTAACCTATTTTCACAAATTATCATCAATCCGATTCAATAAAACCACTTTAAAAACAAACCATTATTCCTATATTATGCTCTTTTACCGTCACAGTGTGACTTTCCCTATAGCTACCCAGGTCATGGAGAAATGTTCATGGTTGGAATCGGAAAATTACTAGAAGATTTTATTTTTTTGGACAGAATGGGTAAAGTTAGCTGAGGCCAGTGATGATAAAGTCGTACTAACGATATAGGAGTGAAGATATGCAACATAGTTTAGGAGGGGCAACGCATTTGAGGTTTGGCATAAACAGACCTTGCTGTAACGTGATGAACTACACATATAGCTTGGCAACTCTAAAAAAGGATCAGGAACCCGAAGCCATTGATATCACCCATCATCTAGCAGAAGAAAAAAGGGGAAAGCTTAATGGCCTTCCCCTCGTTTCTAAGAATCTATGGCATGTACACCGTTTTAATATGTGAAAGCTTCAAAAACACATGTTCTCCACTGGCTGTCGTTAATTCAACCAAGTTGTTTTCCGCCTTTTTAAGCATACCGATTTTCATCGGGTCCTCTCCCCCATCAAATACTACTAGCTTTCCTGCATTTTTCTTTAATTGGTCTTCCAAAGAACGCAGCATTGGCACATCTGAAGGGTTGACGGGAAAACTCTCTTTACTGAGTGTATAGGGTGTGGCACTTTGATTGTACGGGGTAAGCCATTTAAGGTGATGCAGCGAGACATACATCATTTTATATACAGGCGAGTAGAATGCAAAGTAATCATTGAAAACATTGGTTATATAGCCGTGTAAAGGAATGTGTCCAGCAACATGGATTTCTGAAAAAACCCCTTTTGCGTTCATTAGTGTTTTACGATAGGAAATCGACGCCATGTCTTCCATTATGGGGGACTCCATAGGATTTTTGATCTCGTTATCAATCTCTGTACTCAGATTGAATTTATGGACGTGCAGCATAGGAAAATACAAAAACTGCTGTCCATTGAACAACACTAGAATATCCGTGCTCAGATCAGTTAGAATTCCTTTGAAAGTTTTTTTTCCTGAGATTTGGACATCAATCTGTTTACCCAGTAATGCAAACGCATCACTCATTACTATCTCCTCCTAGGGGGTTATTCAGCTAAAAATCATTTGCACCCAATAAAATAATAAGAGCAGTGTCACCACTGTCGTTATTGGTATGACTATCAGGGTTACACTTAAATAATCTTTCCACTTAATTTTCACTTTGTTTTGTTTCAGGATGTGCATCCAGATAAGTGAGGCAAGAGTACCGATGGGCAATAACAATGATCCCATGTCACTACCGATTATATTAGCTAGATAGATAGTTTTTAATGTGACCGGATCCAGTCCCATTTCGGTTAAGGTAATGGTACCTATCATTAATGCTGGATGATTATTGAAGATGTTTGATAGAATCGAAACCAATCCTCCCATGACAAAGCTCGCACTCAGTAACCCTTGATTTACAATCGGTTCGCATATCTGTACGAGCATGTCTGTAAGGCCTACATTATGTAGACCATAAATGATCACATACATGGAGAATGCGAATATCAGGATGTGCCATGGGGTCTTTTTTAAGATATCGACAGGGTTTGTCCGTAAATGGTACCACCTCCAGATCAGTAAAGATAAAGAGCCAAGTACAGCAACCCACTCGATTGGAATGGAAAAATAAGAAGCTACAAAGAGTAAACAGCGCACCACGAACACATAGAGCAATACTTTCAACATGAATTTTGTGCGTTGCCTTTTTGTTTCAACCGTCACTTTCCCCTTTAGGGGGTGGAAATTCTTAGTGAAGAAACTTTCCTCAATGTCATAAGAAATTTTTGGCAGTTTCTTGGGCAATTTTTTCTTGACCACTACGAACATCAACCATGACATGAAGACCAACCCCAAAGTTGCAGGTACAAACATCATGGCAGTATGCATATAAAGCGTCATGTGCACAATTTTCAAAGCGATTAAATTAACAATATTACTCACACCAATAGGCGCACTTGAAGCTGTTGCAATCAATGCTCCACTCAAAAGATACGGGATGGCTTCATGCGGCTTTAATCTGAGATTTTTCAAAAGCAAGATCAAGATGGGGGTCGTAATCATGATGCTGCCGTCGTTATTGAATAACAAGGTCATTAAAAAGCACAATAATTGAATGTACCAATACAGACGATACCCCGATCCTTTGGCAAGGATCGCAAGTCTCGCAGCCGCCCAGTGAAAAAATCCGAAACTTTCCAAGATGACTGCCATGACAATCGTTGCCATGATGGTGATCGATGCGCCCCCGATTTTATTGATGATATCCAAAATATCGCCTTGGGATACTGTGCCATTCAGTAAAATTATCACTGCACCGATTGAAGCTGGCCATGCTTCATTGATACCTCCTGGCCTCCACAATATAACTATCATTGTCATGACGAACACAAAAATAGTCATTCCTATTTCGAAATGCATGTTGTTCTCCCCTTTTTGGGCCTTGAGCCATTGGACCCTACTTGTCCGATTCCTATATATTATTCCCCTTTGTAAAAAAAGCATGGATACTTGACCAGTCCTTCTAAATTGTACTTTTGTACTTCTAGTGATTTTGTCCACTAAAGAGAGATGCCCAGTTCACAGAAATCAGGGTCAATGGCAATACAACAAAGGGGAGACCACTTAGTGGCCTCCCCTTTTCGAAACACTTATGTTGTCCGTTCCTCTAATCCTTTATCTGGAATTCCCCGAGCGTATGCTCCAAATCATTTATTAACTGTGATAGCTGCTGTGTATATTGAGCTAGTTCATTGGATGAAGCTGCTTGTTCCTCCATCGATGATGCAATTTCCTCTGATGAAGCTGTCGTTTGCTGAGATACGGCGGTGATTTCTTCTATTACTTTAATAACCGTTTCTTTCTGTTGATTGATGCTTTCAATGGATCGTGTTTCTTCCTGGATCGAATTAGAAATCTCCCCGACGGAATCCTCCAGCTCTTTCATGGCTTCACTTACCGTGATCACGGCATTTTTCTGATCCTTGCTGATTTGATTCGTTTCATTGGTCGTCCTCAGCAATTCCTCTGTATCTGACAGAATGCTTTGGATGATGGCTTGAATGTTTTTTGTAGCTTCTTTTGAATCATCAGCCAAGCTCCTTACTTCATTCGCCACGACAGCAAACCCTTTGCCGGACTCACCTGCCCTTGCCGCTTCTATGGATGCATTCAAAGATAACAAATTGGTTTGTTCCGATATTTTCGAGATGGCATTCGTGACATCGGAAATGGTTTTTGATTTTTCCACAAGTCTTAAGCTCATGCTGTTGACTGCAGCAAAAGCCATTTCTAATTTATGGTACGACGTTTCCAAGCCACTTACCTGTTGTTTCCCTGACTCTATTTTTTCAGATGCAAGCTCCAATACGGTTTGGGTCTCCCTCGATTTTTTTGATAACCCATCGATTTCGACACTAAGAACCTGGATCGTGCCCGCACCATGCTCCACTTGTTCAGATTGATTCGATGCTCCCGCTGCAATCTCTTCTATCGCACGTGAAACATCTGTAATGGCCGCACTATTCTCAGCAGCTATTTGGCTTAAGCCGGCATTGGCCTTTGTCACCGATTCCGCATTGCCGTTTACCTTGGCAACCAATCCTCTTAATTTCCCCAACATCGAGTTATAGCTTTTGCTTAAGTCCCCAATCTCATCATTGGATTTAATGGCAAATTCGGACACTAAATCCCCATTAGCTGTCTTTTCTATGATTTTTTGGAAGTCGGCCATGATCTTCGTTAACTTTCCTGCTAGATAAAGAGCACATGCCGTCCCGAATAGAAGACCTAAAATACCTGATATCACTACGATTCTATTAATGTCATCCAGCTTTGATTGCAGTATTTTATCTGGATTGAGCGCCAAAACCTTCCAGTTCACTTCAGGGACCGTACTCAATTCACCTGTATAATCTTCACCTTCCAACGTCAAGGCCTGATTCGCCTTGACGTTGCCATTATACATGTCGGCCACCCACTTGAACTCTGAATTGAATCGGTCAGTATCCGCCATGAAATCCTCCACACCTACTTCCATCCCGCTTTTTTCAGGATTCATATTCTTCCCGTCCATCCCCTGCATGAATGAACTCACAATAAAACCTTGTGAATCCAATATAACCAGATTGCTAGTGGACTCTTTTTCGATGGTTGTCCTCATTTTCCCGATTGTCGAAAGGTCGATGTCATAGCCCAGGGCTCCTGCCATTTTCCCGTCCGATAAAACGGGCGTTACAACGGAAGTCATGATCATCCCTGAAACTCCATCCTTATACACATCCATCCATTTCGTTTCTGGCCTTTCGGTCAGCTGCGTATATGTCTTGGTCTCCCTTGCATCCTGATTGAAATCCATTTGGGGCGAAGCATACAAGGAACCATCCGATCCATCCATATAATAAACAGAAATTAAATCTTCATTGTTCTTTTGAAATGCCTCTATCGTTTTTTGGATATCCTTGATTGAATCACCATTCTTGATCTGATTGGAAACTAGCTGTGATAACTGCTCTAGCGAATTCTCATACGTGGCCATGCTCAAATTGATTTGTGCCGCCGCATTTTGGGCCGAGCTTTTGTTGATGGATATACTATCTTCTTTAAAAATGGAGGTCACTTTTACCCCCATTATCGAAACGGATACGACAATAGCTAGAAAAACGGATGTGCATATAAATAATAACCATTTTATCCGGAGCGATATCCTCCTCTTCACTTTTTCTTTCTTTTCAATCGATGAACTTCTCATTAATTATTTCCCCTTTTTATTTGACCTGCAAAAATGCTACGCTTACCTGTGTGAAAACAAAGATTCAATCTATGCTCAAAATGGATCCTTCCTTATTTACGATCACTTACTTTATTTTTCCACATAAACATACTATATACCTAATTAAACCTTGTCAATTGCCAATTAAGGATAAATATGTAGGTACAAAGAACTTATTTCGTTTTCAAATTCAAAAAACCCTTGGATTACATAGAATCCAAGGGTTTCACATGGGTAATAACAAGGTTAGCAGAAAACGAGATTTAGCGTAATGCTGCAGCTAGGCTCTCTACGAATTCTTTTGCACCATCCGGACCATCACCTGTAATGATATCATCATGCGCAACGTCATGCTGTTTTGCATATTCAACGGAATTGGCTTTCAATTCGTCAGGAACTTAGTGAACTCACTTTCCACCCCAGGCACTCGCTTTGCGCGGAGTCTCATATCTTCCGTTTTTTCAGAAAAACTTTAGACCGACAATAGAATATGCCGATCTGTTGGATTCGAAGCTAATCATTTTCCATGAAAAGGGAAGATGATAACTCAAACCAATTTACCTTTTACCCGGTTTGGTGAATTGCTGACCAATTGCACCTATTATTAAAATGATGATCGAAATGAGACTGTAGTCCTTAAAAAAGGTCGTAAATGGAATTTCCAGAAATAAAAACGCCATCGTAAGCAGTCGTCCTATAAGTAGGATCATTCCGATAACTACCATCCAATTAAATAACTTTCCCAAAAAATCCATCTTTTCCTCCTTAGTCAATCTAATGATGACTTTCATGGTGTGATAAGAATAAAAAACTGGAGTGCTGCCCTAATATCCAATACCCTTCTGGCTCCAGTCCTTCAGCTACATGGTGTCCCGTGTACCATTACTCGGGGGTATCTTTCGAGATTGGTTTTCCGGCTTCGATCAACACTTTGCTGCCCAGCAGGAAAAAACCTTGAATGAACAGCAATAAACCAGTTCCTATAAGCAGCCACTCAATTTTAATGATGTCGGATATCGGTCCGAATACTAGCATTCCCAGGGGCATCATCGATGTCGAGATCATCCCTAAAACACCAAATACCCTTCCAAGAAGATCACCCTCTACCTTCTGCTGTAACAAGACCATGGACGGCGTATTAAAGATGGGCATCGCCAATCCGACTACCCCCATGATGATCAAGTAAATCCAGAAAACGGGGATGATTCCAAGAGCGAAAGTACAGGCGCCAATTATTAGGCTCGCAAGTGTCATCGTATGGATCTTGTTTTTAAAGCCTCCCCACGAAGCCATGAAAATCCCGCCTAGCATCATTCCGATGGCAAAAGTGATCTCTATCGCAGTCAACCGCCAAACATCATTCCCGAAAGAGCGTGTGACCTGAAGCGGTGTAAGAAATGCTACAGGTGCGGCAAGCACGAAGAAAAATGCGAAAAATATAAAGAACTTCTTAAGAAAGTCGTGATTCCTGATATATCTGAATCCTTCTTTCAAATCGGTGAAATAGCTGGTAGTTTGCTTTTGTAATGCCTTCGCATGTGCTGGAATTTTCAAAAATGCCAGCAAAGTGAAGATGGCAATTGCAGCTGTAATCACATCAATGAAGAAAATGGTTTCGATTGAAGCCATCGTAAGCAGCGCGCCGCTCACCATGGGGGAAACTAGCATCACCAGCGCTTGAATGCTTCCATTTGTCCCATTCACCTTCGTAAGCTTATCCTCTGGCACAAGCTGCGGAAGAATGGCCCCGACTGCAGGAGTCTGGATTCCAGTTCCTATCGCCCGGACAGCGGACATGACGAAAAGTAGCCAAAGCTCATCGTAGCCGATTAAAAACAATATGGCCAAAATCAGCGTTGAAATGGCAATCAATGAATCCGAAAGAATGATCAGCATCTTCCGATTATAGCGGTCTGCCCATACCCCCGCAATTGGGGAGAGTATAAAGGTAGGCACGAAACCACAAACGATGGATATCGTCATCATGACACCCGACTGTGTATTCAACGTGATATACCACATGATGGCATACTGAACTAAGGACGAACCAAAGAGGGATATGGTCTGACTGCCTAGAAAAAGAGTGATATTCTTTTTCCAATTGTCCTTTACTTGTTCATTTAATGATTTCATCTCTTAAACACCTCATTCTATTTTCAATATTTTTTTCTTAATGCCCTAAAAAAAACACAGGCTATCTGCCTGTGTTTAGAGTAAATGGATCAGAACCTATCTAAAGAAACTGAGAGGATGATTAGTTCACGATAAAAAGTAATCTCCTACTGGCCTTCGGTTTGGTCAATACAATGGAGAATTCACCACTTTACACGTATCCAAAATGACCTCCTTGGATAGGTAAAGTATTTCTCCCCTTAATAATTCTTCTATTTTAAAGTCAACTGGAATAGCGAAACCCTTTGATCACAAAGGTTGTCGCGGCATCAGCTGGACACAAAAAAAAGAGGTTGAAATCGTCTCTTTTTTTCACTAAAGCGTAAAATGAAGGTTTCCTTAAAAATAGACAGACCATTCCCATTTACCCTGCGGACATGCAGAGCCTTTGAACGTATTCAATTAACGGTTCAAAGATTGGAAACGCAGTCTGATAAATGTCACAAGGAAAACCTCCATTTCTTAAAAGTTAAAGTCATCTTAACATGGAGACAACTGGAATATCAATAAAAAACTGCCTTAATTGCAGAAGCCTCACTTCGGTTTAGGCCGAAATTCACTTTTCCGCTTCCTTATGCATCCACCTGCATGTCACACATTCCATTCATCCTTCAATTCGTTTGACGGCGGCCGAATATTCCTTATGCCTTTTTTCCCATTCATCCATCGGGAAGTCCTGATGATGACCATCAAGTAAATCACTAAACATATCAAGGCATATATGCCAGCCTGCCAAATCTTTTGATGTATGATCATTAACTGGCGTGATGGATTCTTTCAATACTAATGAGCATCCATCCTTTTCAGGGGATACCTCGAAACGAACCCAGCCGTCCCCCCATTCAAAATCTAAAACGGAAAATTCTTGGAAGTCCCTGACCTTCATATCAAAAGATTTCCCTGACCCATCATTGAAATTGAATTTTATGGTCCCGTCTTTTCGAAGGTCTTTCATTTCCAGGTTGGACATCCACTTTTCCACCTTATCATTCTCCGTTAAAGCACCCCATACCTTTTCAACCGAATGATTGAGCAGGCTATCGAATCTTGCGATAATCCCATTACCTTCTTTTTCGATTACAGCTTGCAATTGGATTCCCCCCTTACAATTCGTTACCCGATTTTATTTTTATAATAAAACATGGTCGGATGTAATTCACCATTTGCAGATTTCGCATAATCGGGAATCCTGCCTGCCTGAATATATCCCAATGAAGTATACAGGGAGTTAGAAGGATCTCCTTCCCTTGTATCCAGGACCAATAATGTCCGTCCCTCCTGCTTGGCCCTCTTCTCAGCCTCTAGCATGAGTGAACGCCCTATTCCATTTCGCCTATAACCAGTATGCGTCATTAATTTTGCGATTTCCGCACGATGGCCGCCGTTTTGCTTTGAACATAAATGTAACTGTACGCTCCCGACTATCTCACCCTGTAATTTAGCAACTAATAGAACCACATCAGGATTTATGGCACTACTCCAATAATCAATCGCCTCAGACCGTTCCATCGGAGGTAAAAAACCAATGGACGCGCCATCATCCACCACCTGCACCAAAAGTTCGGAAAGTTCATTAAGGTGGTATTCGATTGATGTTAATTGTTCGATTTTCAACTCAGCATTCACAGTAATCACAACCTTTCAGGTGATACAATCATATTCACCAACCCTGGCGCTTTGATAAAGAAGTAATATGAGCCAGGTGATGGCGTCCGTGCCATGCATAAATGCCTATATTTTCACCGACCGTCACCTCTCCTGAATCAGGATGGATGAATGTTCGGCCCATGTCGTCTGCATGAAGACACGATAAAAGTTTGCACATCCGGATATGTACACTTTCGATTAGTGATAGAGAAACTTCAATCGGCAAATCATAATCAGGCAGCTCAGCCCATTGTGCCTCTTCGTACGGTTTAATGACCGGACTTTCTTCCGTAAGGGCCAATTTGAAACGAATATATGCATTCATATGACTATCGGCAACATGATGCACCACCTGGCGGACCGTCCATCCTCCAGGCCGATAAGCCGTATCAAGCCTTTTATCATCCATGTTACATACCGCTTCCCGCAGCATCCGAGGCAAAGCTTCAATCTCCTTGATCCACCCCTCGGCCACATCACTAGTAATTTCCCCGTCAAACTGAAACTTTCCAACCGGGTATCTTAAATCCATCTTCATCCCCCCTTGATGTTCAATAAAAATAGCATCCAGATATATTCTATATTCTTTATTGATTGAGACAAATCCTTTTTACCTGCTATTCTTTGTTTTGCAAGCCTGCACATGCTTTCATTAATCATCAGGAATATTAATCCAATCATTATCACGTATACTATTTCCATATTTAGCAACCATAACAAAAGAATGGCATTTGCATTAATACAATCTTTAAACAATGGAAATGGGGAAAGGATCATCTTGAAGAAAATCAGATCGATACAAACTCTTAGCATCTTCTTTTTATCAATCGGCCTTCTAAATCACGTTATGTTGATCCCTTTCCTTCTATCCACCGGCGGAAGGGATTCTTGGTTTTTTTCTATCCTGACTATTGGATTGATACCGGTTTGGGTCTACATATTATCGAGGATAATCAAGAATATGAATAATCAATCCCTGACAAATTGGCTTGAAAATAGATTTGGTAATCCTATTAAAAATATCGTTTTATTCTTTATCGTGATTTATCTGATCAGTCTTGTATTGGCCACCACAAAGGAAACGATTGATTGGATCACGACAAGCTTTCTTTTTGAAACCCCAAGTTTAGCGATTATCATTCCGTTTACACTGCTTTGCATCTTCCTTGCCCATTCAGGTATGCGCTCCATCGCCATTTGCTCTTCTGTATTATTGCCAATAGTCGTCATTCTTGGCATGTTTGTTGCGACCGGAAATATACCGACAAAAGACTATAGCCACCTCCTTCCCCTTTTCGAGAATGGCTATTTTCATGGCGTTAAAGCCATGAAATATTCTGGTTATGGTCTTGCCGAACTGATTTTAATCGCTTTTTTCCAGGAAAAGCTTACTGATAAAATCAGTCGGAAAGTATTGGTTTTCATATGCCTCGGTTTAGTGTTTTTACTTCTAGGACCATTAACAGCTGCAATTGCCGAATTCGGACCGACCTTAGCCGAAGCCATGAGGTACCCTGCCTATGAACAGTGGCGTCTGCTGACTATTGGAAAATATATCGAACATACAGATTTCTTTTCCATTTATCAATGGCTTGCTGGTGCCTATATCCGTGTTTCACTGGCATTATTCTTAATAACGGAAATCTTTAATAGGAAAACTGAAAAAATGAAGGTAGGAATTCTTTTCGCTGTCGGCTTTCTCATGGTCGTCATCTCCATCGTACCATTCAGTAATTTCAAGTTTTTGCATGTGACCCAAACTTTTTATTATCCTGGCGCTTTTTATTTCCTGTTACTTTTGTCCGCCTTTTTGTTTATCGGCACGTTCATTAGATCTAAGGAGGGTAAACGACATGAGAATGAAACGATCCAAAAATGAACCAACCCTGCCTGAATTAAAGGAGGAGACATTTCGGGAGTTATTCAGTTCAAGCTCGGATATCATATTTGACACGATTTATATTGGAGAAACCGAAAGGCCCATTCCTGTCCTTATCTTTTATTGCTCGGGTATGACCGATATCAGTTTACTGAACGAGGGGATTTTGGAAAAGTTAAACAAAATGATGGAATTGGATGAGAGAATCGATGAAGAAGAGGCATTCAACAAGCTAAAACCATTGATAGATTTGACTAAAGTGACAATTGATAGTGAATTCAATAGCGTCCAGCAGCTGATTTTCTCCGGGAATGCCTTATTATTCATTCCATCAACCCAAAAGTTATTTTCAATAAATTTGTCCAATGTTCCGAACAGGCAGCCTGAGGAGTCTTCCTTCGAGGTCTCTGTAAGAGGACCAAGAGATGGATTTGTCGAGGATTTATCCATAAATACCGCTTTAATCAGAAAGCGGCTAAAAACAAAATCGCTCGCCTATGAAGACTTTATTGTCGGCAGGCGCAGTCAAACGAAAGTCGCACTAATGTACATGGATGACATCATTGATAAAGAACTCGTTAAAAATGTGAGGTCCAAGATTAACTCCATTGATATTGATATATTGGTGAGCAGCCAACAATTGGAGGAATTGATCACTAACAGTAAATTTAGTATATTTCCACTCACTCATTATACAAGTCGCCCCGACTTTGTAGTGGAAGCACTCAATCAAGGAAGATTCATTCTAATCGTGGACGGAATGCCAACAATAATCGTGGCTCCTTCTACATTATTATTGCAAATAAAAACAGCAGAAGATTCGAATCTTCCTTATCTATTTGTAAGTCTTGAGCGACTGCTTCGCTTTATGGGGCTTGGCATTACCATTTTATTGCCGGGGTTTTGGATATCCATTTCCGCTTTCAACATTGAACAGGTGCCGTTCCCGTTATTGGCCACCATCACCCTTTCAAGGCTTGGACTTCCCTTATCCGCCACCATGGAATTCATTCTCATGCTCATTTTATTTGAATTATTCCGCGAATCCGGAGTCAGGTTACCTAAAGCGGTTGGGCAGACAGTTGCTGTTGTAGGCGGACTCATTGTCGGTGATGCCGCGATAAGGGCCGGACTGACCTCACAAACCATGCTTGTGGTTACTGCCGTAACCTCTGTCGCATCTTATACTCTTGTAAACCAGTCTTTAACAGGGGCCGTAACGATTCTGCGCATGTTTGTGCTGTTACTAAGCTGTATTTATGGAATCTATGGCACGATAATCGGTTTCCTTTCCATTGTCACTTTACTATCCAGGCTTGATTCATTCGGGATTTCATATATTGGCGGAATGAACCCGCCAATATTCACTAAACTACTGGATTCATTCATAAAGAGGCCATGGAATTCCATGAGCAAACGATCCTTGGCAGCTAATGATAAGACCAGAAAGGGGCAGTAAGGCCATGTTCCGCATCTGCAAAATATTATTAACCATCCCTCTATTCCTTTTACTTTCAGGCTGCTGGGATGAAAAAACGATCCAGGACTTTCATTATATAACGGCCATCGGGATAGATTTCAAAGATGGGGAATACATTGTTTATACGCAACTTGTGGACTTCTCTGCGGTAGCTAAAACGGAGGCAAAACCCACTCAAGCCCCGCCCGTATATGTAGGGAAACAAAAAGCGCGTTCCATCTCGATCGCCATTAATAAACTAATGCGCAATACTCAACAGTCTCTCTATATAGGTCATGTTTCCACATTTGTCATCAGTGAAAATGTTTTGAAGCAGCAAAGTACAGAAATAGTGGATTATATATACAGAAACCAGTTACTTAGGTACTCTGCCAATATCTTTGCCACAAAAAGTTCCATGGATGAGCTTTTCTCCATTAATGGTTATTTTAATTTATCGCCTTTATACACGACATTATATTTACCTGAGGATGTCTACCGGAATCGATCATTCATCCAACCCATTACGGTCCAAAAGTATTATTCTAACCAGCGGGAAAAAGCATCCACAACCATCCTGCCCTCCATTTCCTGGAACGATAAAGTATGGAAGGAAAAGGATAAAAAAAGAAAAAGTCTCTTTATGGATGGTGCATTTGTCATTTATTATAAAGTGTCCCAGCCCTGGTTCTCTGAAAAGGATTTGAGCGGTTTACGCTGGCTCAATAAAAGGACCAACAAAACACCCTTAAATATTAACATGAATAAGCAAGACATCTATGCCTCTTTCTCCCATCCGCATTATCAAGTAAAGCCTGTTCTCATGGATGGAAAGTACAAATTCAATATTGACGTTGATGTATCAGGTAAGATACTGGGGCTTGATACACAAATGGATATCGATAAAATAAAACGGAAATTCGAAAGCCAAATAAAAAAAGAAATCCAAACAACCTTCATGACAGGGATTCAAAAGAACGCGGATCCTTTAAGCTTAGGTAAAATCCTTTATATCAAAGAGACAAAATACTGGCAAAAGAATCATATAAATGATCCGAAGGACTACTTAGATAACGATTCACTACATGATATAAACGTTAATGTTCACATCCTTAATACAGGCGGTTTAGAAGCTAAACCACTCGAGTAATGAAGGATTTGATTTATTATTTTAGGTCCCAATTTGATGATGCTCCTTTCACGAGTAAATCGGCCAAACTCACGAGTATTTGTTCTAATTTCACGAGTAAATTGCCAAAACTCACAAGTAAAAGCTTATAATTCGTGAGTTTGCTGCTGCATTTGACGTATTATCGCTTATAATCCATGAGTTTACAGCCCAACTTGGGTTTAATAGCCCTTTTCATGTAGGATGGTGCCTTTTTAGGCTCCATCCTGATTTTTGGCGCCGGAAAATGTGGTCCTGAATTTGGCGGGAAGTATGATTAAATGGTAAATTTAGAGTATTCTAACAATTGGAGGGTCCATTTATGAGCATACAAAAGGCTACATTACATGAGCTGGAATCACTGACGGAACTTTTTGATTTATACAGAGTGTTTTATGAGCAAGCATCCGATCCTGGTCGTGCAAGCGAGTTTTTAAGGGAAAGGCTGACAAATGGGGAGTCTGTGGTTTTTATGGCGTTTGATGAAGGAAATCCAATTGGTTTTGTACAATTGTATCCTTCTTTTTCGTCTGTCAGTATGATGCGGTCATGGGTATTGAATGATTTATTCGTGAGGGAGTCCGCCCGCAAAAAGGGATTTGGCGAGGAGTTATTGAACGCGGCCATCACATTTGCACGGGAAACAGGTGCCAAAGGGGTTTCACTGGAGACAGGTAAGGATAATGTTAATGCACAGAAGCTTTATGAAAAAATTGGTTTCGTCCGTGAATCGAATCATTTTTATTATTTCACCATTTAATATAAAAAAAGTGTAGGGAAAACCTCCCTACACTTGGATGCTATTAATCTAGCATATTAATTATTTAGCAGTTTCCATGCTGGCTTGAATTTCTTTAATTAGAAGTTCGGCACCTTCAGGGCTAAGTATTAATTTACCGTCAGCAAGTTTCATATTGTCATCGGAAACTTCACCTGTAACCTGACAAGTCATGTTTGGTTTATATTTTTGAAGGATGATGCGCTCTTGTTCTACATAAATCTCCAGAGCGTCCTTCTCATTAATTCCTAATGTTCGGCGCAGTTCAATTGGAATGACTACCCGTCCTAATTCGTCAACTTTACGTACAATACCTGTAGATTTCATTTAATTTACCCCACTAACTTTCTTGCGAATGTTGCATTTATATATTTCGTCACCATTCGACATTATTTGCACTTCTATTAAGATACCACTACCTACCATATTCGTCAATTCTCGTATCTTCATATATTATCTGCCTCTATATGATTTTTATATAAAATATTAGTAATACCTTCATAACACGCGTCATGACAACGTTTCCCGCTTCTTTAGTTGGTATATATTGTTAAAATGGATATTGAAATGGAAACGCCTTCATTTAATTCCAACAAGCATTCTTTTTATGTCATGTCGAATCATGAAGAATGAATTTCACTAGCTTAAAAGAATCCTGTTGATTTTCTTTTGCTTTTGAAGGAAAATTTAAATTGATCGCTTATAATATTCCGAAAATTCATTCCGCTTTTAAAACAGTGGATTCAGAAAGCCGAAACGATTGCCATCCTTCCAGAGTCTTACTGACTCATAAAACAGATTGAGGTGAGTCAATTGCGTCCGATTATATTAGGTATTTGTTCTGCTTTCTTTTTTGCATTTACGTTTGTTTTGAATCAGGCCATGGAGTTGTCTGGCGGAAGTTGGATTTGGAGTGCTTCGCTGCGTTATTTCTTCATGGTGCCATTTCTGTTGTGTATCGTATTGAGCAGAAAAAACCTGCGTCCCCTTTTACAAGTGATGAGAGAAAAGCCAGGTCCTTGGCTGCTTTGGAGTTTTGTCGGATTTGGGTTATTTTATGCTCCTTTATGCTTTGCGTCCGCCTACTCACCTGGCTGGCTGATCGCCGGCACTTGGCAAATCACGATCATTTCGGGTGCGCTGCTTGCGCCGCTGTTTTTTGAAAGTGTCCAAACGAAAGATGGGATCGAAAGGCAAAGAGGAAGGGTTTCTGTGAAAGGCCTCCTCATGTCCATGATCATTCTGCTTGGGATCATCCTGATGCAACTGGAACATACTAAACACATTTCAATGGCCAATCTTTGGCTGGGAGTGATTCCAATCGTCATCGCTTCGTTTGCATATCCTTTGGGAAATCGCAAAATGATGGAAGTATCCGAAGGTCGTTTAGATGCTTACCAGCGTGTATTGGGAATGACTTTGGCGAGTTTGCCATTCTGGTTCCTGCTTTCATTGTACGGTTTCTTTACAGTAGGGGCACCGACGAAGATGCAGAGTTTCCAATCCCTTTTGGTCGCACTATTTTCAGGTGTCATTGCCACAGTCCTTTTTTTCAAAGCGACCGATTTGGTAAGTGGAAATATGCAGAAATTAGCTTCAGTCGAAGCTACACAATCGATGGAGGTCCTTTTTGCCCTCGCCGGCGAATTACTATTCCTATCTTTACCTATCCCTTCTCCGTTATCGTGGTTCGGTATCTTTATCGTCATCATAGGAATGATCCTGCATAGCTATGTTTCACATAAAAAAGAAGGTTCATCCAGGAAACGGACAGTGAGTGCCTAAATAGCAAGTCAAAAAAGCCCCGGATAAGATTTCGGGGCTTTTTTGACTTGAAAACAGAAACTGACTACGTTCTTTTTTTCCATTGACAGGTCATGATAAATTGATGGTTTTTTAAAGTGGCAAACAGCTCACCTTCCATTTTTATCATTAAACTTTTCAGTCATCTCTGCTGCAAACGTTACGGGGCATTTGCCATATTAGTCCAAATTGGGCATTGCCTTGGCAAAAAAATTTTTACCTTGAGTAAGTTCAAAAAGTATGTATAATGAAAGGTAATTGCATATGTCAAAGGTTTTCTAGGGTTCCGCAGTGCGTCTTATTGCTGGTCTGGTCCGAGAGAAAACTCACAGCATGCTGTGTCACGGAAGGATAAAAGCCTGGGAGAAACTGTTTAACAGTTATCTCTTGGGCTTTTTTTGTTTTTTTTGGTAAAGAATAAAATCGGAGGTGCGATATTTCATGAGCACAAACTGGATTAAAGTATTCATTGCAGCTTTTTTTGAAGTATTTTGGGTGATTGGCTTAAAACATGCAGATGACTTTTGGACTTGGTCTGGAACGGTCATTTCGATCATCATCAGTTTTTACTTGATGATAATGGCTGGCAGGAAGCTTCCTGTCGGTACGGTATATGCCGTTTTTGTCGGTATGGGGACAGCCGGTACCGTTTTTTCAGAAATCATTTTCTTTGGAGAATCCTTCAAGCTGAGCAAAACGCTATTGATCCTCCTTTTATTATCAGGGGTGATTGGCTTGAAGCTAGTGACTGATGATAAGGCAGAGAAAGGGGATGAATCATAATGGCTTGGGTCTCTTTAATCTTAGCGGGGCTATTCGAAATGTTTGGGGTTGCGATGATAAATAAATTGCACAAAGACCGTAATTGGCAATCCTTGCTGCTGTTGTTCATCGGATTTGGAGCAAGTTTCCTTTTTCTTGCTTATGCCATGAAAACCTTGCCGATGGGGACTGCTTATGCTATCTGGACAGGAATCGGCGCATCAGGCGGAGCGATAATCGGGATGCTATTATATGGGGAATCCAAAGATTGGCGAAGAGTCGTTTTTATAGCCATGGTCCTTGGCGCAGCAGTGGGATTAAAACTTGTTTCATAAAAATGAGTGAAGGTGATTTTCTTTTGTCTATAGAAATTCGGAATATGACACCGCATTACCATTATGTTATCTAGTATATAAAAGCATAGAAAAACAAAGACGACACAATTTTGATATATCGAATTAATGTGTCGTCTTTACTTATTTATTTTCTTGTGTGAAGTCATTTTATAAAAAATGATTAGCATCCATCTTAGTGGAATCTTTCCCTTTAACCTGCTTTAGCGTCGCTACTATAAGAAAGCTAACAATTACTAATAAGAGCCATGAGCTTACCTTTCCTAGATGAACAAGACTCCATGCATCGGTTTGGTTTGGATATTCCCATGCCCCAAAGAACGTTGCGATATTTTCGGCTATCCATATAAAAAATCCGATGAGCACAAAAGAAAGCGCGATTGGCATACGATATCGAGCTCCACCAACCTCGTATGTGACCCATGACCGCCAAAAGACGATGATGACAAGTCCAGATAACCACCAACGAACATCAATCCAATAATGGTGGGTGAAAAAATTCAAATAAATCGCAGCTGCAAGAGATACAACGACAAAAAACGGCGGCCACTTGAACAGTTCAACCTTTAACCTCCTCCACGCCTGGCAAAGATAACTCGCTACACTTGCGTACATGAATCCGCTATACAGAGGCACTCCAAAGATCTTAAAAATACCTTCCTCTGGATAAGTCCAGGAGCCCATATGTACCTTGAAAAGTTCAAGAGCAAGTCCAATAAGGTGGAACAATGTGATAACCTTTAGTTCATCCCGTGTTTCAAGCCCGGAACGCAGCATCCACCACTGCATCAGAAGGCAGATGATGAGCAGCCAGTCATACCGCGGCAGGAAGGGAAGCGGAATGAATTTTGTAATAGCCAAAGAAGCAAAAATAACGGCAGGAAACAAACATGACAGGGCCTGCTCCCAACCAAACCGAAAGAGTTGTTTTAGTGCTCGCATGATTGGTGTCTCCATTTTTTTAATGGTTAAAAAATTCATGTTTTACTCCCCTTTACCATTATCCTTGGGTGTCTTCATCATTACGGTATTCTAAAATATCTCCGGGTTGACATTCTAACGCCTTGCAAATCGCCTCTAAAGTTGATAATCGAATCGCTTTTGCCTTGCCATTTTTCAATATGGAAAGGTTAGCCATCGTTATTCCAACCCTCTCAGAAAGTTCTGTAACACTCATTTTCCTTTTAGCCAGCATTACATCAATATTGATTATAATTGCCATTTTATTCACCTCAGACTATTAAGTCATTTTCTGATTTTATATCGATGGCCTCTTGCAAAAGCCTTTGAAGAACAGCAGCAAAGACTGCAATCACCATTGAAGCAAAAATGATGACCAATCCGATTACTATGATGCCTGGGGCGTCGTCCATCTCCGCAATGAGATAAAAGAGCGGCATTCCTACCACATACAAGCTGCTGATTGTGATTGCACAATTTTTTATTGTCTTTAAAGCTCTTACAGATAATTCCGAGAAAGCTTTGTTCTTGTCAATATAGCTTAAAAGTTTAAAGGCTTGATATAGAGCGAAGTAAAAAGGTATCGCCGATGCATACAAATCGATTAAAACGAGATATTTCAAATAAGTCATATCCGGATATAATTCTGCTGCAAAATTCGCAATCTCAGGCACCACAAAGATGCACAAAGCAAGAATCGGCATTCCAATAAGAATAACGGCTATCTTCAAAAAGATCGTTGACACTTGTTTCATAAAAAGCACCTCATTTATTTTTTATCAATTTGAATTTAACACAATTTTTATCGTTTTACAATAAAACATTGTTGTTTTTTATTATATTATTATTGTTACCGTAATATCCTTTTCTTTTAAAAATAAAAGAAGCACTCCTCCATTTACAAAGGAATGCTCCATAATTGAACTATTCAATTCATTAATAAGATTACCTTCAGCTGTTCCCTTATATCATCAAGATTTCCCTGATATCCTCTTCTGTAAGTGCAGACGACGATTTGTCTCCAGGGTCGATGATTTCTTCAATAAGGTGTCTCTTTTTCTCTTGAAGTTCATTCATTTTTTCTTCGATTGTGCCACGGGCAATAAGTTTGATGACTTGAACAGCATTCTTCTGTCCCATTCGATGGGCACGGTCCGCGGCTTGTTCTTCAACTGCCGGATTCCACCAAAGGTCATATAGAATGACTGTATCGGCACCTGTCAGGTTGAGACCCGTACCTCCCGCTTTCAATGAAATGAGGAATATATCCCGCTCTCCTTCATTAAATCGATTGCAGATTTCCACACGTTCCTTTGATGGGGTTTGTCCATCCAGGTAGAAAAAAGGTTGTCCCTTCATGGCCAAATCCCTGCCGATAATTTGAAGCATCTTTGTAAATTGCGAGAAAATCAGCACCCGTCTTCCAGAATGCTTCGATTCTTCGACAATTTGCATCAGTTGCTCATATTTAGCTGAACTGCCTTTATATCCGTCCACAAACAAGGCGGGGTGACAGCATATTTGCCTAAGCCGGGTCAAGCCAGCGAGGATCCTGATCCGATTTTTCCGGAGGGTGTCCTTATCCAGGTGTTTCAGCGTATCATGCCGCAGCTTCGCCAGATAGGCGCCGTACAGTTTCTTCTGATCAGGAAGCAGTTCCATCGATTCCAGCGACTCGATTTTTTCCGGAAGTTCACCTAGCACGTCCTCTTTCATTCTCCGCAGCAAAAATGGGCGGATCCTGCGGGAAATCTGCTTCCTTGAGAGATTGCTATACTCCTTTAACCCCATGAATAGTTCAGGGAATACGACGTGGAAAAGGGACCAGAGCTCTTCTAGTGAATTCTCGATAGGCGTACCAGTCAACGCGAAGCGATGTGCAGCATTTATCTTCTTGGCCGCTCGTGCCGTTTGTGTCACTGGGTTCTTAAAGGCCTGTGCCTCATCGAAAAACACCGTATGGAAGTCCGGCTTTTCAAACGATGCGATGTCTTTCCGGAGCAATGGATAAGAGGTGATCACTACATCCACATCCTTCGCTTCCTTAAGCAGCTTCGTCCTTTCCGTCTTGTCGCCATCAATGACGACGGCTTGTATATCAGGAGCGAATTTAGTGAATTCGCTCAGCCAATTGTAGGTCAATGATGATGGGCAGACAATAAGCGCCGGAACCCTATTCTCACGGATGTCAGGCAGCTCGGATAAAATGAAAGCGATGCTTTGCAGTGTTTTTCCCAGTCCCATATCATCAGCAAGAATTCCGCCAAAACTGTATTGGGCAAGTATTTTCATCCATTTATAGCCGTTTTTTTGATACTCGCGCAAGATAGGGACTAGACTATTTGGCACCGTGAACTCCAAGGAGCCCGGATTCCCGATGTTATCCAAAAACTGACGGAATGACTCCTCCATTGTGAATGTTTGGCTGTCATTCACGGAATCAAGGAGCTGAAGCCCTTTTACGATTGGCATGTTCAGCGTGCTCTCCAGGTCTTCATCCTGTACAGGAAGTGCATTCAGAAAACGATTGATTTCCTCGTATTCCCTTGTTTCAAGGGAAAGCAGCGATCCATTCCTTAAACGATAGTACTTCCTCTTTTCTTCAAGCGCTGCTAAGACCTCACGAATTTGTTTATCCGGGATATCTTCCATTTCAAATTTGAATTCGAGCCAATTAGTACGTTCTTTTTTAATATTAACCCTTATGCGCGGTGCAGCATTTCCACGGGAAATCCGGTTTCTTACTGCCGTCGTGGCATAGATTTGTACCAGCTTTTGGAGTTTCGGAACGATGTGGTACAAAAACTCATACTCCAACTCTTCATTATGCAAGAAATAGCCGCCGTCCGTCTTGGCAAACTGGCTATCCTCCATCAGCTTCAGTATCTCCGACTCCTTCTCAACATCCCTTATAACCTTTGACTCCTGCTTTTCCAAAGGGTTGATCACGATATTTTCATAGTGAAATTCCAGCCCCGCAAGCAGCCTGTTTTTTACTCGATCCAAGTATAGCTTTGCAACCAGCGGTGTCTTCAAAAACAATTCGGTGATGGTTCTTGCTATATGAACTTCACCGAGTTTTTTCAAACCTGGTACCACTTTGTCCAGGAATAGTTCCAGCTGGTCATGATGGATTGGAATTTGATCCATCCCCGAATCCTCCATCATTTGCTTCAACTCTGAAAGGCGTTGGAAATCCCCATCTTCAAGCTGAACCAATTTCCCTTCAAATAGAACCAATGTGTATTCATTCATGACGATCATTTCGTGCAGCCTTTTAATATTCAGTTGATATCCTTTGACCTCGCTTTCGGTAAATTCAAACTGTAAAGGAAGCGGTCCATTCGATAAACGAAAGCCATTGAATGTAAGGCTACCATAGGCAAGCTTCACCATTGGCGCTACTTCAAGGATGGGTACAAGCCTTCGAAAAGAAGATGGAGACAAAAGTAATAAATGATTATCCAATGTATATTCAGATTTATCCATCAGGGCGTCAACATAGACTTTTTCATCCGATATCACCGTAATGAGTTCCTGAAGCACGGAATCATTTTCATTCTGAAAACAATGCAATATCGGGTCATATATAAATGAATGGGACACTTCGGCAGATTTTCCGTCTTTAACTTTCTTCAGGAAATCCCGAATATTCGACACATTGTAAGCACCGATTTTCATTTCCAGTCCTAACATATATTGGTCCGTGCCCATCCATACTGGTTTGCACGTAAACTCTGCTTCAAGCACCTTTCTATTTTCAAAGTGGCGCTGATGGCCGCTTTTGCGGACAGGCTGATTATCGAAAAGGGTCAGCAAGCCCTCTGACAACTGCTTATTGGCTGAAGCATTAGAAACGGTTGAATGCAGGCCCTCAGGGATCGTTCCACCTTGCTGATGGTCGTAAACCGACAGCAGGACGGCTGCAATATGCTGACAATCCCGATGGAAGGAAGCTAGCGTAGGACAGCTGCATTTCGTCTGAAATCCGCCGACAGCATCCGCTTCAATCGTGACATGGAAGTCTTCCTTGCCTTTAACCGTTGCTTCACAACCATCTTGACGGTAGCTTTCAAATTTCACTTTATTGGCACGCTGAAAAGCTTCCCCTCTTTTGAAGGAGACGGCCCCGCACATGTCTTTTATGATTTTTTGATTCAATTTGATATCCAAGTTGCCGTCCTCCTCCCGGGGTTTTGTTGTTGAATGATTTTACATTCCGCTGAAAATATCTCATTTAATCATCATACTATGAAATGCGTTTGCAAGGTGGAAAAAAGCAAAAAGACAAACTCCCAAATTCGGAGTTCATCTCTATTTCAGCAAGGCGAATTTGCACCATCATTGTTGTCCTTTGGCGTTGCCTTTCTTTTTTTTTCGATAAAAGAAGCTGAACACAAGGAATGCAAAAAGAATGAAAAAAAGGATAAGTTCAGCGGGGTCCTTCACCAAAAATGGGTTAAAGGCATGCTTGATTGAATTATCCAAATCAAATCCCAATAGAATATCCATACCTAAAGATATGACCACTAAAGGGATTAGAAGCAAAAGCGTAATACCGAAGAATTTCATTTTTGATCAACTCCGCCTTTCAGGAACTTTTTTTGGTGCTTGTCTTCCTTTTTTTTCGATTCTTAAAAAAGGCAATGATCAAGAGAAGCAACGGAATGATCACCTGAAATGGCAGATGGATGTAATTTGGTACGGCATCTAGCCCTTCATGCATATGTTCCGTATAGCTGCTTGCTATTATTATGGAAATCAGTAAAATGACAAAGCCAACAGGGTATGCAAGTCTGGAGGGCTGTTTAACATTGAAAATATTCGCCGTACCCGTTACCGCCACATAAGTAAATACACTTATCTTGATGAACCCGCCAATCATCAACAAAAACAAAAAGTACACATCGAGACGTTCGAGAAAGCCCGCGACCTCTATGGACTGAATAAGGGTAAGAAGAGGGTATTGCGAACGTGTTGTAAGGTCCACCCCAAGTACAGCAACATTCACAGCCATTATTATCGCGAGAAAAATACCGCTTGTCGCCAAGCTCCATATCCCAATTTTTTTCAGTCGCTGAGGTTCATTTAAATAAGGGAAAATCATTAAAAACACTATGATCTCGCCAAATGGAAAGAATACGGTTTTAGTGAAACCCATTTTCATCATCTCTGTCCCGCTGATTTCAAAAATGGGTTTTAAGTTGTTTAAATGGATCATGCCTGAAGCAATAATCAGAAGCATGAAGGTCATTAAAAGTAAATTCTCCAAGACAAAGAATAGTTCCCCCGTCCTCGTCAATACTTCTATCCCTTTACGGACCGTATACACTACGACTAAAATGAATACAGCGTTCGCAACAAATAACGGAATACGAGGATAGGCAAAAGTAAGCAGCGTATCTCCGAAATCCCTCAGCACCCTTGCAGCAAGATAGATGAAATAAAGGATGTATAGAAAAGCTACGATCCTGCCTAGAAAATTCCCCAATATATTTCGTACAAATTCCGTTAACAACTGATCAGGGTAGTATTGAAAAAGGCCATAATAAATGAAAAATAATAAAAATCCGCCTATCATCGCGATAAGGATGACCAGCCAGGCAGCCTGCTTGGCTTCACCTGCAAGCCCAACCAAAAGTGCACTGCCCATTTCAAACAGGAAAATAAGGACGAACAGCTGGTAACCGCTGATATTTGCCTTTTCCATAAGGATGCCACTTCCTTTCCTTTATTGATCATCCTTTTTTAAATTCGAAAGATACGGTTTATTACGTAATCCGGTACGGCGAATGAAAGTTTCTACCTGCACATCAACTTCCAGTTTAGGAAAAGAATCATCGTCCCAATTTTTCTCCAACTTCTTCCATTCTTTCGGATGGGATTCGTGCATGAGCTCCCCAAAGCCAAAAATATCGGATTTATTTTTTTGTGCCCGAACGATCGCATCTTCCATCTCCTTCTTCAATTCTTTCGCTAACTTCTTTTCAATATCTATCAGAACATGCATATCGGTTAGATTCAAAGGAACATTCACCTCCCGGATATCTCCCTCTGCATGGACCTTTATCGATATTTTCGGTTTGCCGTTTACCAATTTTGCCCCGACGTTGGTTTTTTGGCGAATAACTGAATAGGTGATTGCGTCTTTTTCCCCCTCCCAATCAAGGTTTAAATGGGTATTTTCAATCCTATCCAATACCCACATTGATCCTATTGCCTTAGCGCCATCCAGCCAGTCAATCAATTTCCCATCTTTAAAAACACCTATCCCTGCTGCATTAGGGTTTGCCTCAATATCCGAGGACATGGTATTCTCCATTTTATCCTCTTTACCTGTGTTTCCTTTCACGGTAAAACCGCTTATTATCGGTTCTTTTCCGGTACTAAGCAGATTCTTGATCACTTCTTGGAGATTGATGCTAATATTTTTCCCCTGGGTTTTTTCAGTGGTTTCAATCGTCCTAATGACTTTCTCAGCAGATACCTTATCGATTGCGGTTAACGTTTCGACAATATCCCTTGCTTTCACACCCCGGGCAATCACGATCCTCGTAGTTGCCCTGAATTCCGGGGAGCGCTCAAATGCGTCGAAAATATCGTTGAGGCCCTCTTCTTTTGCTAGTTCCTCACCGATGACAACCAGGTTGGCATGGGCAAAATACATATCTCGGGAGATTTTAGTTGAAGCGATATTATCTAGTTCAAGTATATTATTTCCAGCAGCCCTATAAATGGATATCGGTGGATTCGTTCCGCCTCCGCCCTGAAGAGCTCCCGCTACATTGCTTGGATTAATGATTTGGAACGTTCCCACTAACTTTCCTTCTTTATTTCTATCGAGTCCAACCGCAGAGACGATGGCCATTTCGTTTAACTCTGTTTTATCCCAGCAGCCAGTAGTGAATGTGGTGGCGATCAACATCATCAAGAGCGGAACTAATCTTTTACGATTCATTGCCTTCACCTTTTTTCTCGTCAGAAGTTTTCATTCCACGCGATTCAGGAGGCAGTGGTCTTTGATTGTCGCCTTCCCTTATCAGATTATTTTCGTTGGTTAAAAATTTAGGCCTTTCCTTGAATGCCCACATAGGTCTTCTGAAGAATGTGTCGCCCAGCCCTTCAGGATTCAGAGGGGCGAGCGGTGTCATATAAGGAACTCCAAGTGAACGCAGGCTGCATAAATGGACGATGAGAACGATAAAGGCTAAAATCATCCCATAAAAACCTAATGTGCCGGCACAAATGATGAATCCGAACCGGACAATGCGGGCAGATATTGCTATGGCATAAGAAGGGGTTGCAAAACTGGCAATCGCCGTGATCGAGACGATGATGACCATTGCCGGCGATACGATACCAGCCTGGACGGCCGCCTGCCCAATGACCAGTGCCCCGACAATGGACATCGTCGAACCTACAGCCTTTGGCATCCGAAGACTTGCTTCCCGTAATATTTCAAAGGTCATTTCCATAAGAAGCGCTTCAACGACGGCAGGCAAAGGAACCGTTTCCCTTTGGGCCGCTACAATGACCAGCAACTTCGTTGGAATCATTTCCTGATGAAAAGTCGTGGCTGCAACATAGACAGCCGGCCCGACTATCGAGATGATGAAAACGATGATCCGTAAAAAACGGGTGGCAGAAGCAATGTCAAAGCGATTATAGTAGTCTTCGACAGATTGAAAAAACTGTACGAATATTGCCGGGGCCACCAAGACGAAAGGCGTTCCATTAACGAATATCGCCACTCTTCCTTCCAGAAGATTTCCCGCAACCATATCCGGTCTTTCTGTATGGTTAAGGGTTGGGAATGGGGTCATGACCTGGTCTTCTATCAATTGTTCAATATATCCTGATTCAAGAATGCTATCGATGTTAATACGATTTAAGCGCTTCTTGACCTCCTCGACAATCCCTTCCTTGACAATTCCATTTATATACATGATGGAAACGTCCGTTTTTGTCACAGTGCCTATTTTCATCGACTCTATCCATAAATCCGGGGTATTGATGATGCGGCGTAACATGGCGATGTTCGTTCCATTCGATTCCGTAAACCCTTCCCTAGATCCCCGGACAGTCAAATGCGTGCTCGGTTCCTGAATCGAGCGCTTCTCTCCTCCTCTTGTACTGGCAACCAGGGCGATGTTTACTCCATCAACAAAAATGATGCTGTCCCCTGATAATAAAGTCAAAAATAGTTTTTCCCAGTCCGTGACCCTTTCCACGCCACCGAGGGAAACCACGTCCTCAGAGATAATTTCCAATGCTTCCAGTGGAAGTATGTTTTTTGATAGGTGAGGATTTTTCATGATTGATTCAATTAAAAAGTCCGTTACGCTAGGATTATCAATCAGACCCTGCACATACAAAATAGTTGTTTTTATCTCTGGATTTTGACCGATTTTCAACGTTCGGATAATGATGTCAGGACTTTTCCCCGTCTTTTTCTTCACGATTTCCAGATTGGCAGAAAGGGAACTTTCAATATAAATTGGCGTTTTGCTTTTGGATTGATTTTCATCTTCCTTCTTCTTTTCACGTTGCTTTACTTGTCTCTTTTGTTTGAAAAAAGAAGCCATATTCCGAACCTCATTCCTTTTTCGTTTCACTCATTTTGCCCAAAGCATTCCCCCTTTATTCTGAGTTCAGCCTACTTCCTTCCATAAGAAAAAGGCTGTCGCAATGACAGCCTTTGGCGGTTATTTTCCGTTATGTAATGAAGTGCCGATTGTAACGGCCCAATCAACTAAACTGAAATTATACTTTGCCTTTATTCCTTCTCAAAATCAAAACAACGAAAGTAATCAATAACAAAGCCAATATCGCATAAACGATGTTTGAATAAATGTCCATATATCCTACTATATCTTCCCACGAAGACCCAACAGCTGCCCCGATATTGACTAAGATGATGTTCCAAATTAATGTTCCGGATGTTGTGTAAAGCAGAAAAAGCCAAAAGCTCATATGGGACATGCCTGCAGGAATTGAGATCAAGCTTCTGATCAACGGAACCAGCCTGCAGAAAAACACGGTCCATGCCCCGTACTTGTCAAACCATGAATTCGCCTTATGGACGTCCGATACAGTTAACCGAAGAATATGGCCCCATCTTTCCACGAACCTTTCAATGACCTTAACATCAAGAAGTAAACCAATTCCATAAAGGACGACTGCCCCTGCCACTGACCCTATAGTCGCAGCAATCACGACGCCGATAATCGTCATATCCGCTTTTGTTGTCATGTAGCCGCCAAATGTAAGAATGACCTCTGACGGGATCGGCGGGAAAATATTTTCCAATGCTATTAATAGAAAGATTCCTATATACCCAAAATCGTTCATGAATTCCGTAATCCAGTTTTCCATTTAATACGCTCCTAACTTTCTTGAATCAACAGCTGACTTGTTACCCGCCGGCTGCTTATCTTGCAATAATCTTGCTCCCTTTATTAACGACCTTTGTTCTTCCGGCGGTCTTGATACCTTTGAAAAAACCAAATGGCAATTGCGATCCAACAACCACCCGCCAAATATCCGGCAATGATATCACTAGGATAATGGACCCCCAGGTATATACGGCTAATACCTATCGAGAGAATCATGATCATGCTGATCAGAATCAATAGAATCCTTGCCCACCTAGCCGTAATGTGACGCCATAGCAAAAATGTAAGAATACCGTATAAAGAAAATGCATTCATGGCATGTCCACTTGGGAAACTGTACCCCCCAATTTCGATGAGTCGATGTAAATCGGGCCGGGCGCGTTGAAACAATAGCTTAACCATCAAATTGAGAAGAGGTGAACCAACCATGACTGCAGTGAATAAGACCAATTCCAAACGATGCTTCAATACCCTATATAAGAAAAACAAAATGATCAAGGAAAGGATAATCAGGGAAAAGGTTGAACCTATGTAGGTAAAGAACTTCATGATGTCCGTGAGAAGTGGAGACTCCCATCCCTGCACCAAGGAAATCACATCTTCATCAAATTTCAGGTATTCATTTGCACTTATGGTAAATGCCATGAAACTGAACCCGATTAAAGAAAGTACACTTATTAAAAAGGCAATGGTTAATTGCTGCTTTAATTTCATAATAACATCCTTTCACTTATTTAAAACCGATTCATATGGAAATTTCCATTTTATCATATCTTCTTCATTGCATGGTGAGTGTAATCGCCCGCCAACCGAATTCAGGAATTTGCCTGGGCACAAAATTTACTACTTTATCATACTACTCCATTCGTCATTGTCACCTCAACTTCAGGTTACTATAAGATTTCCTGACGACTACAGGAACATCAATTCGATTTAACGGGTGCCATTCAACATGCAAAAGAAAAAAACCTTATGCAGGTTAGGGCACAAGGTTTTTCGTTTTTTAAATGTGGCTTGCCTTAAGCGGTAGTGATGTCAAAGTTTGCCCGGTCGCTGAATCGGTAAGATTCTCTTCTAACTGGAACGATGGCACCGCTTCAATATGCTTGAATTTCTTCAGGAATGCAGTAAGCGCAATCTTCGCTTCCAGCCTGGCTAGCGGCGCTCCCAGGCAGAAATGAGGGCCATTTCCGAAGGTGAGATGCTTCTTATTATTAGGACGGTGGATATTAAGGGTGAAGGGGTCTTCAAACATCTCTTCGTCCAAATTAGCTGCACTCATCCAAACAACCACGTTATCCCCTTCTTTCAATTCCACTCCCAATAGATCGTTATCTTCCTTTACGGTGCGATCCAATTTAATAAGATTGAATCGGAAACGAAGCATTTCTTCGACCGCCTGCGGAACTAAATCCAGGTTTTCATGTAACTCTTGATAAACTTCCTTGTCATCATATAGCAGGGAATAAAAGCTATTGGCCAGTAAATGACTAGTTGTCTCGACCCCTGCCCCTAAAATCAGCATGGTCGTCCGGACAACCTCATCATCCGTAAACATTTCCCCATCCACTTCTGACTTCAATAGATCTGAGATGATATCATCCACCGGGTTCAATCGTTTTTGCACAACTATCGGATACAAATACTGATAGTATTCTTTTGCGGCCACTTGCTTCAATTTATCTACTTCTTCTTGTTTTTCTCTATCAAAAGGAAGAAATAAGGTATCCACCCATTTCTTAAACAATAAACGATCTTTCGACGGAACGCCCATCAAATCCGACATGACAATGATCGGAAGCGGACTCGCCAATGATTGCACAATATCGATTTCCGTTTCCTCATCCATTTGTCCAATCAACTCATCCGTAATTTCTTGAATGCGAGGTTCCCAGTTTTGAAGACTTCTAGGTGTAAATGCTGCGGCCAGCAGTGAACGGCGTTTTCTATGCTCAGGTGGATCCGCCTCAGTGATTTTGATTTTATCAGGCACGGAACCTTCCTCACTATCCGTTCCAACCGATATGGTAGTTCGTTTACGCACACTTGAAAAATGTTTATAATCACTGAGAACCCGCTTCACATCTTCATATTTAAAAACATTCCACGTATCCGTTCCTTCGTGATAACTCACCGGGTCATTTTCTAACATCCGTTTACACCAAGCGTACGGACTAAATTCCTCCGTCCGTGTTTTAAACCTAGTAATTTCTTTTACTGCAATAACTTCTTTCATGATACCGACTCCTCCCACTTCTTAAAAGTTACCTAACAAAAGGATCGAATGTTCAGCTTACCATCTCAGTCGATTTGTTAAAGGGTCGAGCATTCCTGATAGACTTTTTCACCGAATCCTTAAATACACATCTATTCCATTATAGGGTAAAATCCCGCAACAAACCATACATCTTCCATACCAGCAGCCTTACATGAAATTTGCCCCACAATCCCAACACCCCTATGTGAAACTGCTTATTTTTTACATTTCCCTTTCTTTTTCTATTTTTTTATGTCTCTCAATTGAAGCTTAAAATCCAATCCTCATTTTCAAATTCGGTGAAAGTCCTTTCACTAAGTTATTTCAGTATAAATTATTTTTATAATACCGGAGAATGAATCCACTGCATGGAAAAACGGCTGCACAATGCAGCCGTCAGGTTAGTTAATCCCTCACTGGATTTAAGTGAATTTGTGACACTCCTGCCGAATAACTGGGATGGCCGAGACCCCACAGCCGGTTGCGGTGAGGAGGCTTTGGCAGGCAATCGGCGGAAAGGTAGCGGATTTCTGAAATCAAGCTGGAAATTTTTAAAAGAAAAAACTGCAGGCAGACTCGCTTTTCTTCGAGTTTGTCTACAGTCTGAACGGCTGCACTGTAGCCGTCAATTTTTGCCCCTTTTAATCAGTTCATGCAAATCATCCATCTTCTTTTCCATGATATCCAGTCTTGTTTTACGGTGCTTGATTGAACGGAAAAGAGATACGGTTCCCACGATGATCAGGATTAGAAATACAAGACAAAACAATTGGTATACCATATCCGCAATATTATACCCACTCACTATGTAATCCCCCTAAATGGCATTCTCAATATTCTATTATACACCAGGCAAAATGAACAATTTAACCTTTTTAAGGGGAATCGAGAATAAAAAAACCGATAGCCAGTTGCTATCGGTTGATCTTTTATACCTCTAATTGTTGATCGTCATCTTGTGGCACAATTAATTCATTATAAAATGCAGCCATTGTTGTTCCTGCATAAGGAATCAACCATAGTAAACCAATTCCCAGCGTGAACATGCTAAGGATGCCCCATCCGATGAAGCTTAGGTGCATAAGGAAATACTTCCATTTCAAGCCCTTCATCCTTTTTCTGCTTTCTGTAATGCTTTCAAGCACCGTGTATTCAGGATGATCCTTCAATAAGAAAAACACCTGCGAATAGGCGATGCCTTTGATGATACCCGGAATGATTAATAATAATGACCATAAAAAAATGAAAATACCTTGTAAGATGGATGCCCCAATAAGCTTGAAAGAGGTTTTTCCTTCTTTATAGATAGCAAATACTTCTGGAATATCAGGGTTTCCTTCCCTAACCAAATTCAGGTAGAACCAAGTGGTTGAAATGGTAAGCGGGATTAAGGCAATGGAAAAGACGAGACTGAAGATATCAGACCATATCGGTGTTTCTTCCTGCATGAGCCATTGTGAAAACCCACCGCTTCCTATCACTTCGACAATTAAAGGTAAAATGATGTTGATCAAGAACAGAAGCAACATCAGCGATACAGTTACTCCCCATTTACCTCCCAACGACTGAAGGGCGTTCCTTTTTAATTCTGAGATTCTCATACTCCTATTTAACTCCCCTTTTTTAAACAGCGGAATTCTGAATATTCACCATTTAATTGTAAAATCTGGTCGAATTAAGAAAAACCACTATTTTTTTGATGTTTAAATCCCATGTTGTATTTTAACATAATATTTCTAGCTGTGGGCTTAATTTCCTAGAAAGCACACACAGATAAAGAAAAGCTGTTGAATCGGTTTCGAGCAACCATGATCAACTCCTTTCTCGCCTTGGCTATTGGCTTGTAACAGTTTATGAAAGCGAATATGACAATATGCCATCAATCATTCAGTGCCATAAACCATTTAATTCCTTCCATTTGAAAAAACCTTCGCGTAACCATACCCAATTAAGTGTACGGTCAGCGAAGGTGCTTTCATAGATCTTGGATAATGTACTTTCTAGTTCTTTTTTCCTTCCCGGCAAGGATTTCTAATGTTCTCCAGTGATTTGCTCCTTGGATTCTATCCTAAAATCTTACGAACAGCATGGATAAAAATATTAACACCGTATTCCATGGCATCTTCGTCAAAAGTAAAACGCGGATGATGGTGGGGATAGGTTATTCCCTTTTCCTTATTCCCAGCTCCTATCAAGAAATAATTGCTAGGTGCCTTTTGTTGGAAAGCCGAAAAGTCCTCAGCTCCCATCGTCGGTTTTTGATGGTCGACAGCCTTTTCTCCATAAACTTCACGGACTGTTTCTTCCATGAGTTTGGTGACTTCATTGTCATTTATGACTGGTCGATATCCAGTTAAATAGTTAAATTCATACGAGGCACCATGTGCTTCCGTAATGCCTTTGATGACCCTTTCCATAAGAATTGGCATGGATTCACGGAATTTCAAATCAAAACTACGAACCGTCCCGCTAATCTCTACGGAGTTTGCAATGACATTGGCCGCTTCCCCTCCAACGAACTTTCCAATTGAGAGAACCAAGTTATCGAGCGGATCTGTATTGCGGGAAACGATATATTGAAGATTCGTAACGACCTGGGCTCCGATCGCGATGCTGTCAATTGTTTCATGAGGTGCAGAACCATGCCCCCCCTTACCATTAACGGTCAGAAAGAAACCATCCGGCGCAGCCATCATCGGTCCATATACGATGCCAACTTTCCCGACTTCAAAGGTGGACATGAGGTGGGCACCAATCACGATATCCACACCTTCCATAACGCCTGCATCGACCATTTCCTGCGCTCCCCCAGGAAAATACTCTTCGGCATGCTGAAAAAAGAAGCGGACTTCACCTTTCAGGCTATCTTTCATTCCGGAAAGGATTTTCGCCGTACCAAGAAGCATCGCCGTATGTCCATCATGACCGCAAGCATGCATGACACCTGGTGTTCGAGATTTAAAATCGAAAGAATTCTCTTCCTCAATCGGCAACGCATCCATATCTGCACGGATGCCCAATGTTTTCCCAGGTTGGGAGCCAATCAAGTGGGCCATCACACTATATTTTGTCGGACGTGTAACTTCCAGGTTTCCAAATGACAACAGGGTTTCGTATACGAATTGCGATGTCTTCTCTTCTTGATAAGATAATTCCGGATGCTGGTGAAGATGACGCCGCCAAGCAATTACATCTTCCCTTACACTTTTTATTTCCGGATATAATTTCAAACTATGCATGACCATTTCCTCCTCAAATATGAACTATAAGAATCTCTCTATCTAGTAATCAGCAAGTTATGTGCCAATTTCCGGATTACCCTTCCCGCTCTTGAAAAATAGGATTACAGCAACCCCTTTTCCCCTTATACACCATGGAAGTGTAAATTTTTTCACCCTCTATCGTAAAAAAATTTTTACTACCATTGAACACCGTTCTAAGAAACGAAAGGGACGAAAAGGAAATCCGCTCCCTTTTCGTCCCTATTTCTTCTATTTATTTATCGTCTTTTCTTTTTGATAAACCAAAGAACCGCCCATATAGGTTTCTTCCACTGTAATCCTATCGATTTCCTCCGGTCTTATCGCCAAAATATCCTGGTCAAGCACAATGAAGTCTGCATGATAGCCGGGAGTGAGCTGCCCGACATCCGGGATTCTCGTTATCTCCTGAGCTGCCCGCGTGTAGAGTGTAATAGCGGTAGGTACATCCACACGCTGATCCTGACCGGTGTCCGTACCATCATAGGCAATTCGCGTGACGGCTGCCTTGATTCCGACGAACGGATTGACCGGATCAACCCATGCTGTTGCTGGTGCATCGGAAGAGAATGCCAGCTTTATGCCTGCCTTTAACATGGATTGGATGGGGTACGTTTGCCTTGTGCGTTCTGCACCTAGATTATTAAGATAGCTTTCGATTTCGGCATATAAGAAGATTGGTTGAGGAACAAAAGCGATACCCGTTTCTGCTGCTCGCTGAAGTGCTTGCTTTGTAGGCATGGCTGCATGTTCGATTCTTATTGATGGACCATCCACTATCCATCCCGTTTTTCCGTAAAAGGTATTCACGATCATATCGATCGCTTGCTCCCCCATTGCATGTATGACCAATTGTATATTGTTTTCCCTGGCTGCCTCAGCTGCACTTAACAACTCCGCCTCTGAGGTCATCTGAATGCCCTGGTTCTTTTCTTCTCCTAAAAATGGAGGGTCGACCCACGCGGTTTGCCCCGACACGCTGCCATCCGAGAATAACTTAACCCCACCGATATGATTCTGGTTTTCTCTGTTTGTTTTACCCTTATCCAGGATCATATCATTCTTCATATCTTCCCAAATATAGTATAAAACAGTACGTTGCTTTAAACCCTTTTCGCTCGCAGACCTATACAAATCCAAGTAATCGATCGGCTTGGTCCTTGCCAGGAGTTCAGTGATTGCAGTAATCCCATGTGCTAATAATTTAGGACTCAATTCGGCGAGAGTATCTGTTTCTTCTTCGAATGTTTGAACCGGCATCACTTTATTGACCAGTTCTTTTGCATTTTCCCGTAATATTCCGGTCGGCTCCCCTTCTGAATCCCTGTCAATCTCTCCCCCTGCTGGATTTGGCGTGTCCTTTGTAATTCCCGCCAATTCCAATGCCTTGCTGTTGACGACAATTATATGGCCGCAGGTCCGGGTTATGACTACAGGGATCTCCGTCGTCGCCCTATCCAGATCGTAGCGTGAAGGGGACCGTCCTTCCGTCAATTTCCCTTCATCATATCCCCAGCTTTCAATCCAATCCCCTGATTTTTGGGATTCACACTGTTCACGAACGGCCTTGATCAAATCCTCAATCGATTCAACGACAGGTGGCATACATGGAATTTGCTTGGCTGCCTTCGCTAAAAATAGCGGATGAAGATGTGAATCTATTAATCCGGGAAGCACCCGCCGCCCTTGAAGATCAATCCGTTCCCCATTCATTCCGTCTGTCTCTGACTGTTCTCCTACCCACTCGATGCGCCCATTACGAACAACCATGGCAGTCGCATAAGGTTGTTTTGGATTCGATGTAAATATTTTCCCATTTATATAAATAAAATTCATATTTCGTTTATTTTCAATCATACTTTCCCTCTCCTTAATAAGTAAAATCCAACATGATGAACGTGGAAACTTCCCTTCATCCTTCCATATTTAAACCTTATGCCGTTTCCCAACAATTAAGATGAATGGTTTTCACCAGTCATGGGGCTTGAAGAAATTTCCTGAGCCTGTTTTCCATGAATGAGCGCTCCCACAACGAATCCCAGTACGGCTGGAATCAGCCATGCAAAACCATATGAACTGAATGGGATGATGGAAATGAAATCATTCATGAATCCTATATGGATACCTATGCTTTCCAATGTTTCGCATAAACTGATGATGAAAGTGGCCAGGACCGACCCCTTATAGGCTCCCGCGTTTGGTATGTACCTGCGGAAAACGCCAAGTAAGACAATCACTATCGAAACAGGGTAAATTCCCATGAATAACGGTACGGAGTAGTCGATGATCTTTTCGACACCCAGTAGCCCCATCAACACTCCAATGGCACAAACGACGATTACCCAATTGCGGTAACTCACTTTTTGTTTTGTCAGCCCGCTAAGGAAATCTGCTATCGAAGCTGTTATTCCAATTGAGGTGGTAAGGCATGCTAAGGAAACCGCTATAGCCAATGCAATGGTGCCGTAATCCCCAAGCAGTTTATAAACCAGGCCCGTCACCAGCTGCGCACTGTCCATGTCATAAGGGAATAACCCGCTTCCTGTAGCACCGATATATAGAAGCCCTCCGTATATGATAAGCAATCCCAAACCAGCCACTATGGTTCCATTCATGACCACTTGCTTCATTTTGGAAGGTTCCGCATATCCTTTTGCTGCAATCGAGCCAATGAAAACCGATGCACAAAGAAGGCCCGTGAACACATCACCCGTCTGATAAGCACTAAAAAACGAGTGGCCAAACGGATTTTGAATTTCCGTATTTACAGGCGCCCCCAGTGGATCGATAGTGCCTTTGATGACGATAAAAAGAAGAATGGCGAACAGAGCAGGCGTTAGTACTTGTCCGACTTTATCAATGAGATTGGATCGATCGCTGGCAAAATAAAAATTCAATCCAAAGAAAACGACCATCGTCACGAAAGAAGGGACATTCGGGAATAATGTATGGACCCCCATTTCATGGGTCGTAGCGGCCGTCCTGGGTACAGTGACGAGCATCGCAATCCCGATCATTACGACCAGATTGAATACCTTATAAAACCAAGTGCTGATCGGCCTTGTCAGTTCTTCAAATTTCCCTTTTGAATTCAGGACCGCCACAACTCCCATTATAGGGAGTACAATTCCCGTAAGAATGAAGCCCGCTAGAGCCGGAAGCCAATCCGACCCTGATGCAAGTCCGATCGACGGAGGAAAAATCAGGTTGCCAGCCCCAAAAAATACGGCAAATAAAGCAAAACCAAAAATAAGGCTGTCACGTACTATCTTGTTTGTATTCATCCATTCACCTCTATTTTTTATCACTCAATGAAACCAGCTTTTAATACGCCTATCACTTATATAAGCAAATGCCGTGCCAATCTTAACAATATTCTAATTATTTTTAACATCACTGGTATATTCCCCTGCACACAAGGCAAAAAAGGGTCACGATTCTATTTAGCGTCTAGAATCGTGACCCTTTGATTAGCCAAATCCAATAAAAAGTGGTGAAATTTTTACCTCTAGGGTAAAAAAATTTTTACCGCAATTTATGTTTTTCCATTTTATATTTCAATAATTGTTTGGAGATACCAAGCTGTCTGGCTGATTCCGCCATTTTCCCATTCGTATTTTTCAACTGACGCACAATGATCTCTTTTTCATATTGCTGAACCGCATCTTTTAAGGAATCCACATTAAGACTGTTGTTATTAGCCATTGGAGCTTCGGTATAATCTCTTATTCTTCCAGGAATATCATCAAGGGTGATTCTACTGGACTGGACATGATTATATGCCGTCTCGACCGCATTTTTCAATTCCCTGATATTCCCTGGCCATGGATATCTTTTGAAACACTCCAGCACTTCATCCTGAAGACCGTCGATATATATATTCATCGTATTGTTGTAAAAATTCAGATAATGATCAACAAGGACTTCTATATCCTCTTTTCTATCCATCAAGTTTGGCAAGTCAATCTGTACGACACCAATTCTATAGAATAAATCTTCCCGCAACCGTTTCTCCGCCAGTAAAATATCCGGTACCTCATTCGTTGCTGAAATCACCCTGATGTCCAAGCGGATATTTTTCTTCCCGCCCAGTCTCCTGATCGTTTTCTCTTCAATCGCCTTCAGAAGCTTCACCTGAAGATTCATATCCAGGGAATTGATTTCATCCAGAAATAAAGTTCCGCCTTCCGCCTGTTCGAATAGACCCGGCATGTCTTCCGATCCGGTGAAGCTCCCCTTATTCGTACCAAACAAAGTGCTTTCCCATAAACTAGCAGGGACCGCACTGCAGTTAAGTGAAATGAAGGGCTTTCCAAATCGATCGCTTAAATTATGGATCGCCTGAGCGATAAGTTCTTTCCCTGTGCCCGTTTCCCCAACGATCAAAACATTTGAGGTCGTTAGCGCAATTCTTCCAAGTTTATCTTTAATGCTTTCCATTTTAGGGTTAACCGTAATAATATCATCGACCGTATAAACGGTATTATTTCTCCTGAAGATTTTATGGTTCGAATATTTGTCCAAATATTGGATGGCATCCTTGGAAAAGAAACGCTTAGAGAATTCTACGGCTCCAATTATTTTACCGTTTTCGGCTATCGGAAATGTGGAATTGATCGTTTCGATGACCTCTCCCGTTTTGGTGATCATCTCTTGTTTTATATTACATAACGGTTTTCCCGTCCTTAACACATTCATCAGCGTACTATTTTCGTTCGTGATATTTTTATAAAAGGAAGTGACACTCTTCCCCATGAATTCTTCCGGCCTTATCCCAAGCTCTATAAGGACATTTAAATCTGCCATATCATAAAAAATGATAATCCCTTTATCATCTACGACCAAAACATTATCAAAATCGGATAATCTCCTGAATATATCCACATTCATATTCACCCTTCCAGCCTCCTCTCAACTTTACATATTCAAACCATGACAATCCCCGCAGATCGGTCATTCACCTTGTAGCTTCCTGGTTTGTAACTGCTTGGTGCATTGTCCAATCATTCTGATATTTTACCATGAAACAGGGCGTTTTTTCTTTTCAAACTTTTTCCTGGCTTTGTCATCACCATATAAATGATCACAACAAAAAAAAGAGCATCCCAAAGCAGAAATCACTTCCGCCTTTGGAACACCCTCTTTCCTATAATCAATCAGAGCCAGTTATAACAAAATCGTCTTGGAGCAAAGCTAAAGGAAGCTTTCTATTTATAGGATCCCCTGCCGAAACATTAATTTCAGTAATGTGACCACTGGCACCTATTGAAACATCAATCAATTTCCCATCCTCCGTTTTCACTAAAAAGAGCCTCTCCCATTCATAAACATAGGAATTCTTTTGAACGTAAACTTGTTCGACGGTCCCATCCTGAGCACACTCGATGGTATGAATCGGTTTTAACACGGAATCACTCCTCCACTCTCCATTATTTGGCTAGCTTATACCCAGCCACGGAATATCGAGGCTTCTGCCATTTTTCTGACACCCACCATATACGCTGCCAGCCTCATATCCACTTTTCTTGTCTCGGACATTTCATATACTTGATTAAATGAATTGACCAATAACTCTTTTAATTTGGTTTGGACTTCTGCATCTTCCCAATAATAACCTTGATTATTTTGAACCCATTCAAAGTAAGAAACTGTCACACCGCCTGAGCTTGCCAATACATCAGGTACGAGAAGCACATTGCGTTCCGTCAAGATCTTGGTTGCCTCCAAAGTGGTAGGTCCATTAGCTGCTTCCACAACAATTTGGGCTTTGATAAGATGTGCATTTTCTTTGGTGATTTGATTGGAAATGGCAGCAGGCACTAAAATATCACAATCTTGTTCCAGAAGCTCCTGGTTGGTGATTGTATTATCGAATAGTGTCGTTACCGTTCCAAAGCTATCCCTTTTATCAAGTAAGTAATCGATATCCAGACCCTCAGGTTTATAGATGGCACCATATGCGTCCGATATGCCAATCACTTTCGCACCAGCATCATGCATGAATTTGGCCAAAAAGCTTCCTGCGTTCCCAAACCCTTGGACGATGATGCGTGCACCTTTCAATTCTATGCCCTTACGCTTTGCCGCTTCCTCGATACAGATGGTGACACCTTGTGCCGTCGCCTTTTCCCTACCGTGTGAACCGCCCAGTACCAGTGGCTTGCCTGTAATGAAACCAGGCGAATCGTGTTCTCTTATTCTACTGTATTCGTCCATCATCCATGCCATGATTTGTGAATTCGTATAAACATCCGGGGCCGGAATATCTTTAGTCGGCCCCACTATTTGGCTGATTGCCCGAACGTATCCACGGCTAAGCCTTTCCAATTCACCGATGGACATTTGGCGCGGATCACAGATGATGCCGCCTTTTCCTCCGCCATATGGCAGATTCACGATTCCGCATTTCAAACTCATCCACATTGAAAGTGCCTTGACTTCTTCCTCATCGACTTCAGGATGAAAACGGATTCCGCCTTTCGTCGGACCTACAGCATCGTTGTGCTGTGCACGGTATCCAGTGAAAATCTTCGTCGAATTGTCATCCATCTTGATTGGAATCCGGACGGTCAGCATCCGAAGAGGTTCCTTCAAAAGCTCGAACACTTCTTCAGAATAGCCAAGCTTATCCAGCGCCTCCTTGATTACGACCTGTGTTGAATCAAGCAAACTGGCAGTTTCTTTTTCTTCTTTGACTGTTGTACTCAATTGAATTCACCTCATAGGTATATTAGGATAAAACTTTTTTAATGCGTTCGATTGCCCAATCCAAGTCTTCTTTTGTAATCACTAATGGCGGAGCAAAACGGATAACTGTATCATGTGTTTCTTTACATAGCAATTTTTCTTCTTTAAGCTGCTCACAATAAGGTCTTGCTGCTTCCGTTAATTCGACTCCGATGAATAAGCCTCTGCCGCGGATATCTTTAATCATTGGATTCTTGATTTCTTTTAAACTATCCATAAAGTATTGTCCAAGCTCCAATGAACGTTCAGCAAGCTTCTCTTCTTCAAGGACTTCCAATGAAGCGATGGAAACCGCACATGCCAATGGATTGCCGCCGAATGTAGAACCATGGGAACCAGGATTGAATACGCCAAGGATTTCACGGTTTGCAGCTACGCAAGAGATTGGGAAAACCCCGCCGCCCAGCGCTTTACCTAAAATGTACATATCCGGAACTACTCCATCCCAGTCAGAGGCGAACATTTTTCCTGAACGTCCAAGTCCTGACTGAATTTCATCAGAAACGAATAGGACATTATTTTCTTTACATAAGTCGTAAGCTTCTTTTAAGAATCCTTGTGGCGGTATGATGATTCCCGCTTCACCTTGAATCGGTTCGATTAAAAATCCAGCCGTTTGCGGTGTAATCGCTTCTTTCAATGCATCAAGGTCGCCGTAAGGGATAAGCTTGATTCCTGGCAGCATCGGTCCAAAGCCCCTTCTATATTCATCATCGGATGACAAGGACACTGCTGCCATCGTCCGGCCATGGAAATTCCCGATACATGCAATGATTTCAGCTTGGTTTTCTGCGATTCCCTTAACATCATAACCCCAGCGTCTAACAGCTTTGATTGCAGTTTCAACAGCTTCAGCACCTGTATTCATAGGCAGTGCCATGTCTTTTTGCGTAATGCGCGAAACCATTTCATACCATGGTCCTAATTTATCACTATGGAATGCACGGGACGTTAATGTTACGCGATCAGCTTGTTTTTTTAATTCGTCGATGATTTTCGGATGCCTGTGGCCTTGGTTCACTGCTGAATAGGCACTAAGCATATCCATATATTTGTTGCCTTCAGGATCTTCCACCCAAACTCCTTCTGCCTTCGAAATGACGATTGGAAGTGGATTATAATTGTTTGCACCATATTGTTCTGTTTGCTCGATTAATTTTTCCGTTAAAGTTGTCATGTTGATTCCCCCTAAGATTTATAGCGTTTCAGATGTTGTTTTTCCTTGAAGATGAAGAACTAAATAATCAGGACCGCCCGCTTTTGAATCTGTACCTGACATATTGAATCCGCCAAATGGCTGGTATCCTACAATTGCACCAGTACAGCCGCGATTGAAGTACAAGTTACCTACGTGGAAATCCTCACGCGCTTGTTCGATATGTTCAATGTTGTTCGAGATGACCGCACCCGTTAATCCATAATCCGTGTTATTGGCAATCTCGATTGCATGATTGAAATCTTTTGCCTTACAGAATGCAACCACTGGTCCGAAAATCTCTTCTTTCATGACACGTGCGTTCTCATCCACATCGGCAATGATAGTTGGCTGGATGAAGAAACCTTTTGAATTGTCTCCTTCTCCCCCTGTAACAATTTTCCCTTCTTCTTTACCGATTTCAACGTAGCTCATAACTTTGTCGTAAGCTGCTTGATCGATAACCGGACCCATGAAGTTGTTTAGATCTGTTGGTTCCCCGACTGTTTTTTCTTTCGTTAATTCAATGGCACGATTCAAGACTTGGTCATATACATCTTCCACTATTACGGCACGTGAACAAGCAGAACATTTTTGACCGGAGAATCCGAATGCAGAAGCGACGATTGATTGTGCCGCCAATTCCAGATCAGCCTCTTTATCAACAACGATCGTATCTTTACCGCCCATTTCAGCGATGACACGTTTTAACCAAATTTGGCCTTCATGAACTTTTGCCGCACGCTCATAAATACGGATTCCAACATCACGAGATCCAGTAAAGCTGATGAAACGTGTACGAGGATGATCTACCAAATAATCTCCAACTTCAGCACCGCTTCCTGGAATGAAGTTCACAACTCCTGCAGGCATGCCCGCTTCTTCCAGCACTTCGATGAATTTAGCTGCAATGACCGGTGTTGTACTGGCCGGTTTCAATAAGACCGTATTTCCTGAAACAAGAGCTGCCGTCGTCATGCCTGCCATGATCGCAAACGGGAAGTTCCAAGGTGAGATGATGACACCGACACCAAGCGGAATATAATTGAAAGCATTGTGTTCAATCGGACGGCTTTCCACTGGCATGCCGTCTTTAAGCTTCAGCATTTGACGCGCATAATATTCCATGAAGTCGATCGCTTCCGCTGTATCTGCATCCGCTTCATTCCAAGGCTTTCCTGCTTCTTTCACCAATAGGGCCGAGAAATAGTGTTTTCTTCTCCGTACGATGGCTGCAGCCCTGAATAAAATATTTGCACGCACTTCCGCTTTCGTTTTTCTCCAAGTTTGGAATGTCTTATCTGCCGCTTGCATCGCTTGCTCAGCAAGATCCTTATTGGCTTTGGATACGGTTCCAATAACTTCTTCTTTATTTGCTGGGTTTACAGAGGTAATGACTTCATCAGTAAACACTTTTTCACCATTAATGATCAGCGGATATTTCTTCCCTAAATCATTAGCTACATCATTCAATGCCGCTTGAAAAGCTTTATTGTTTTCTTCGATTTTAAAATTAGTAAATGGTTCGTGTTTATATGTTTGGACCATTATAGCTCATCTCCCTAAAATTTTATGTTTTTTTCTTCACCCTTACTTAACAAGCAAGTTCCGTGCCAACTTTTCATTTTTTTGAAAAAATAATGATATTTCATTAGATATGCAATGAAATTCAGCACTTTTGGGGCAAAATTGTCATAGTATGCCATCTTTTTTTGCTCTAATACCTATTTATGTCGCTTAAACCTTACACTTTTTATTAATGCAAGATTCATGCCAACTATAAAAACCATAAAAAACAGTGTTTTTACACTTTTTCCGCAAAATATTTTTGCACTTCGATGCAAAATTATCTTGCTGTGCAAATTTTATTTGCGCCTTTACTTCAATTCCTCTACAATAGCTCTAAGAAAAGAAGAAAAACGGGAGGCATTCATGAATTTAGATCAAATCATTAAAATAGATGGTTTCCAATCCATCCTCTATTCGCTTGTGGATGTAATCGATACAGGGATACATATAATCGATATAAAAGGGCGGACCATTGTATATAACAAGAAAATGGCAGAAATAGAAGGAATGGATTCAGAAGAAGTGTTAGGGAAGAAGATTCACGAAATCTTTAAATTCAAGGAAGAAACGGAGAGTACATTAATAAGGGCACTTCATTCGGGTAAGACAACCGAGAACTCGAAGCAGACCTACTTCAATAATCTTGGTCAGGAAATTACAACAATCAATAATACGTTTCCGATTTTGGATCAAAAGCAAAATATCATCGGAGCAATTGAAGTGGCAAAGGATATAACGAATCTGGAAAGAATCATTAAAGATAATATCTTAAATAAGGGCGATACCAAATATACGTTTGACAGCATCATCGGAACGAGTGAAAATTTCCTGGAAGTCATAGAAAAGAGCAAGCGCTCGACCAGAACGGCATCCTCCATCCTCGTCGTCGGAGAAACGGGCACAGGAAAAGAGCTCTTCGCCCAAAGCATCCATAATGGCAGCAGCCGTTCGACACATCCTTTCATCAGCCAAAACTGTGCTGCCCTGCCAGATAGTCTAATTGAAGGAATACTCTTCGGAACAAAGAAAGGCGCCTTCACCGGATCGATTGAAAGGCCTGGATTATTCGAACAGGCACAGGGCGGTACCATCCTGCTCGATGAAATCAACTCATTAAATCCGAACATGCAAGCGAAATTATTACGAGCCCTTCAAGAAAGGACGATTCGCCGTGTTGGGGATACAAAGGATAAAAAAATTGACGTTAGGGTCATTGCAACGATAAATGAAGATCCGATAGATGCCATTGCAAATGATCATTTACGAAAGGATTTATACTACCGATTAAGTGTCGTTTCGTTATTCATCCCGCCTCTTCGTGAACGGAAAGAGGATATTCCTCTGCTGGCGCAATCCTTCATCGAGAAATTCAATGCGCTGTTCGAATTGAATATAGAAGGAATCAGCGAAGATGTCTACTCGCTTTTTTATGATTACGACTGGCCCGGGAACGTAAGGGAACTTGAACATATCATTGAGGGGGCCATGAATTTAATGGAACCTAGCGATACAAAGATTGCCATCACCCACCTTCCGGCTCTATTTAGGAAAAAAGCCCATTTGGAAGACATTCGTCCCGATAAAAAAGAAAATCATGAAAATGGAGATTTACAGGAGTCGACCTTATCTCTTGATGATTATATCGCCCATACTGAAAAGCAATACTTGGAGAAGATTTTAAAAGAACATGGGATGAATATCTCCAAAGCAGCCAAGGCCCTGAATATTAGCCGCCAAAGTCTTCAATACCGCTTGAAAAAGTATCAGGTCAAATAACACAAAGAAGGCCCCCATTATATATATGGTGGGCCCTTTAGTTTATCGGCGGAAAGCGAGCGGGTTTCATGCGTATACCCTAAAATAGGCGGAAAGCGAGCGGGTTTCATGCGTATACCCTAAAATAAATGCCCAAATTCCTAATAGTGAGGTGAAGGTTAAAAAAATTCGTGAACGGTTGAATTAAGTTACATGTAGGTCGAATTAATGCTTCAAACGGTCGAATTAAATCCCGTGTAGGTCGAATTAATGCACCAACGGTCGAATTAAATCCCGTGTAGGTCGAATTAATGCTTCAACGGTCGAATTAAATCCCGTGTAGGTCGAATTAATGCACCAACGGTCGAATTAAATGCCATGTAGGTCGAATTAATGCACCAACGGTCGAATTAAATCCCATGTAGGTCGAATTAATGCATCAACGGGCGAATTAAATCCCATGTAGGTCGAATTAATGCATCAACGGGCGAATTAAATCCCATGTAGGTCGAATTAATGCATCAACGGTCGAATTAAATCCCGTGTAGGTCGAATTAATGCACCAACGGTCGAATTAAATGCCATGTAGGTCGAATTAATGCACCAACGGCCGAATAATGCCGTGTAGATCAAGGCAAACTCACTTTCTGCGAATTTGTCTACAGTCTGAAGGCCCTCATTGATAATGAGGGCCTTTTTTTGCTTCTATTCATTTTACTTCGCAATCAGAATGCTTCAGCCGCTTTTACAACGTTTTCCAAACCATCCGCGATGATTTTTTGTGTCCGATCCGGATACTGATTATGTCCTTCAATGACCACGACATCCGGATTGTTAATTCCCCATAGGCCAATGATATTTTTCACTAAATTCACGGCCATTTCAGCAGAAGCCATTCCTTCTAATGCATAATCAGAACCGCGGGCATTCAATAGCATGACTTTTTTATCACCAGCATACCCGACAGGACCTTCTGCCGTATAATTGAACATTTTACCTGCTTGTGCCAAATAGGAAAGATATGTGATAAGCGGCGCAGGAACCGTTGCATTCCAAAGAGGGAAAGCGAATACCACTTTATCCATGGCCAGGAATTGATTTAAATATTGGTCAACCAGATCGGCCGCCTTTTCCTCTTCGGCTGTCAGTTCAAGACCTTGGTTACGTTTATACAAACCGGTAATTGCCGTATTTCCATAGTAAGGAAGTTCTTCTTTAAATAAATCCAGTTCTGTCACTTCATCTGTACGGTGTGTCTCTTTATATGCTTTTAAGAAGGTGTCATACATTTTCGAGCTGATTGCCTGTTCTGCAGGACGATCGTTCACTTTTACGAATAATACTTTTGTCATTTTTCCATTCTCCCCTGCCGCGGTTTCTTTATTTCTAAATAATCTACTTAAGAATCCCATATCCTCTCACCATTGCTTTCTGATTTATAATATTTAGACGATTAAATGAATCTCATTGCCTGATGGATCTGTTACAGCGAAAAACCCTTCTTTTTCCGTGACGACAGCCCCGATTCCTTTCAGTTGTTCGGTTACTTTTTTTCTCGCTTCTTCGTCTGCAAAAACGAGAGTATACCAGTTTAGCCCTACACTATTTTCCTTAGGAGCAGGGGCGCCAACGCCATTCCAAGTGTTCAACCCTATGTGATGATGATATCCACCGGTTGAAGTAAAGAGCGCTCCTCCATATCGATTCACGACGCTAAACCCAAGACCTTGCATGTAAAACTCCTCCGTTTTACGTAAATCCGCTACATGCAAATGTATATGCCCCATTAAGGTACCTGCAGGCAGTTTGCTCCACTCGCCATCGCTTTCTTTCAGAAGGTCATTCCCATCCAGCGGATCCGTGCCCATTGCGACTTCCCCTCCGGCCCATCTCCAATCAGTTGATGGCCGATCAGAGTATACTTCAATCCCATTGCCATCCGGATCGGTAATGTACAGCGCTTCACTCACTTCATGATCAGCCGCTCCAAATGGATATTTCGTTTGAAGTAAATGGCGTAAAAATATCGATAAGTCAGCACGGCTTGGCAGTAAAAGGGCAAAGTGATACAAGCCCGTCGTCCGCCCTTCTTTCGGAATCACATCTGCAGGCTGCTCAAGTGTCAGCAACGGGGTTTTACCGTCTGTCGTCAAAACAGCTTGCCGGTCGGTTTTATTCAATACTTGAAGACCGATGATTTCTTGATAAAACAGAATGGCATTATTTAAATCCAATACATTTATACTGACCTCGCCAACAAAGGTAATTGGTTTTTGATGAAAATTTTTATCCATATTGTCACTTCCCTTTTTTATTGAAAATCACATGATCCAAAGAAAGAACCGTGCGGTTTGCACACGCTAGATAGACAGACATGGCAAGCAGTGCCAAGTCCAGTTCGTAACCCGCCGCTTGCCCGTTTCCAAGAAAACCAGCAGGTAATTTAGCCGTGAAAATCGCCCCCGCCATAATGACCGCAAATAGGACGGATACGATTCGTGTTCCCAAACCCAGTATAACCGCAAGTCCTCCAATCAATTCGATTCCTGCAACGATGTATGCCATGAAGCCAGGAATGCCAAGGCTATCGAAAAATCCCGCCGTATTTCCTATGCCCCCTTGAAACTTTGAAACGCCGTGAATGAAAAAAGTAAGACCTAAAATCACCCTTAAAAAAACTTGACCTGCATCATTTTTATTCATGTATGAATTCTCCTTTTGTCAGTTACTTTATGTAAGTAATTATATTTTCATAAGCTTATAATGTCAAGTAAGTTTATTGGAATTCATTTTTTTACCTAAAAAAACGAATTGCCGAAAGCAACTCGTTATATGGTGTCACTATTTAAATGTGTAATAAATGGTTGAATTGATGATGAAAGAATCCGCAATCGTTCTCCCGACTTCCTCACATGCCACCTTACTTCCTCCTTAAGTATCAAACTTAATCGAAATCAGTTCTTTTGTGTATGAATGGCGATCGCTGCAAAAAAGCTGTTCTTTTTCAAAAGAATCCACAATACCCCCCCCTTTCATCACCATGATCCGTTGGCTCATCTCCTGTACAGCCGATAGATCATGGGAAATAAAAAGGTAAGAAATGTCCAAAGTCTCCCGCAGCCCGCCTAACAATTTCAGCACCGCCGCTTGAGACAGAACGTCCAGGCTTGAAGCCGGTTCATCCAATATAATGAGGGCCGGTTCAATGCTGATTGCGCGTGCAATGGTCACCCGCTGCTTTTGTCCGCCGCTTAGCTCATGCGGGTAACGTTCAGCAAAACTCCTTGGAAGCTCCACAGTTTCCAGGAGCTGTTCGATAAAGTTCGCTTCACTTGTATAAGTAAAATGTTTCAGATTTACCTGACTGCCAAATTGAAGATATGGATCCATTAGTGAATCTTTAATCCTTAGTTTTGGATTCAAAGCCGATGCAGGATTCTGCAAAACAGCCTGGATGTTCTTACGATACGGTTTTAAACTGCGTTCGCTTTTGTTTTGCAGCGCCGTTCCTTCAAATAGGATGCTGCCCTGGTCAAAAGATTCAACCTGAAGGATAAGTCTTGCCAATGTGCTTTTTCCGCTCCCGCTCTCTCCCACTAATCCAAGGCATTCCTTCCTTTCGATGCTGAAATTCACGTTCCTTAGTATTTCCACTCCGTTATCATAGCTTTTATGGACATTGCGTACGTCTAATAAACTCATCCTGACACTCCTTCAAGCTTAAATGGAATTCTGCTCAATGATGGTGATGATTGAATCAGTTCATTCGTATAAGTGTGCCGCGGATGATTCAATACCTGATTTTTATCACCGGTCTCAATGATGGCCCCGTCTTTCATGACCGCAATGCGATCCGCATACTTCCTGACATGACGTAAATCATGGGTAATGAACAAGATCGCACATCCGGTTTCTTTTTGGAGCCTTGATAACAGCTGTAAGACCTTAAATGAAGATACACTGTCCAAGGCTGTGGTCGGTTCATCCGCTATCAATATATCCGGCTCAAGCAGCAGGGCTATTGAAATGGATACACGTTGAAGCTGCCCGCCGCTTAATTGAAAAGGGTATCTGCTGTAGATATCTTCATTCAGGCCCACCGAAATGAGCGCCTTGACCGCTTGCTTGCGCCTCTCCTTTTTGGAAAGGTTCAAATGTGTTCGCTGATATTCGTCGAAATGTTTACCGATGGTAAGGAACGGTGTAAATGAACCCTGGTAATCTTGAAAAATATAAGCCAGGCGCTTTCCGCGAATCTTCCTGATTTCTGAGGAAGATAGCGTTAATAAATTCTTTTCCCCGTACCATATTTCTCCCTTCGCTTGGAGATTGGGTGCAAGCAGCTGACATATTGCCATGGCAGTCATGCTTTTGCCGCTCCCGCTTTGTCCGACAAGTGCGAACCATTCACCTTTCTGCACATCCAATGAAATATCCTTGACGATATGATTTTGCTTCCCCATGATATTTAGATGCCTCACGGATAAAATGCTCATGATTCCACCTCCTTTTTCACATCGAATGCATCGCGCAAATAATCACCGAGCATGTTGGATAGAAGGACGACAAATACGATGGCTAGCCCTGGGTAAATCATCAGCAACATATTGGATTGAAAGTATGGACGGGCATCATTCAGCATGGCTCCCCACTCTGGTGCCGGCGGCTGCGCCCCGAGCCCAATATATGATAAGGAAGATATGAGCAAAATGATTTTTCCTAAATCAAGGCTAGAAAGGACCAGCACGTTCCCGATAAGGTGCGGAAATAGATGCTTCCGCATGATTCCAAATGAACTTAATCCATTGATTTTAGCAACTGTGACATAGTCCTTCTGACGTTCGGTGATCACCGCACTTCGTACAAGCCGGGCATAATTCACCCATTTCACTAGAACGATCGCCAACAGGAGATTTTCGATTCCTGGTCCTAATAAACCACTAAGCACAATCGCAACGATTGTATCAGGAAATGCGAGAAACGCGTCTGCAATTCGCATGAAAATCCGATCGATCAGACCTCCTTTAAAACCGGCAATCACCCCGAACGGGACGCCGATGATAACCGCGGCAAACAAAGATAAGAGACCGTAGCCAACCGTCAGCTGTGCGCCAAGCAGAAGACGTGTCAACACATCACGCCCTAGATGATCTGTCCCTAACGGATGTTCCATGCTTGCCGGCCGTAACCTTTCTCCCAGATTTACCAGTGCCGGATCATGTTCCAGAATAAGAAAGGTGTAAGCCGTAACGGCAAGGACTGTAGCCATCACCGTAAAAAGGACTGTCATTCTCCAACGCCTTTTGGATTTTTTTTTGATAACTAACTCCATTTTCCATGCTTCCTTTCCTTCAGTCTTAGCTCCGGGTTTAAATACCGATAAGATAAATCCACGGCACTATTAACCATGAATACAGTGATGGCCATGACCAACAGGTACCCTTGGATGACTGGATAATCCCGTGACCGAATCGAGTCCACGACCATCTTACCTATGCCTGGATAGGCAAAAATCACTTCGATTACCACTACACCGCCGATCAGGCTGCCAAGGCTGACACCGAATACGGTGATGACCGGGGGCAAGCTATAACGAAATGCATGGGCAAAGAATATCCGTATTTCCGATATCCCCCTAGATCTGGCAGCCCTGATGAAATCATGACTGAGGGAATCTATTAAACTCGAACGCAGCAAACGTACGTACACACTTGTGATGGCCAGTCCCAGCGTGACTGACGGCAGAATCAAAGAACGAAATCCGTCCCTGCCCATTGTTGGAAGGGCCCCCCATCGTACCGCAAATAAATCTATCAAGAGCAGCCCCAGCCAAAAGCTAGGAATGGCTGCGCCCAACAAAGAAACGGCACGGCTTATCTGATCAATCCAGCTTCCCCTGTACAAGGCAGCAAGCGAACCTAATGGAATGGCTATACCAAGCATGACAAGCAATGCGCCAATCGTCAGCTCAAGTGTTGCAGGCAGTCCGCTCATGATCATCTCCATCACAGGCTGATTCGTCAGATAGGAATGCCCGAAATCCAATTGGATAAAGTCCATAAACCAATCGCCATACTGCACTAACAGCGGATCATTGAACCCCAATTCTTCACGAAGCTCATTGACTTGCTCGTTTGTGATCGACACATCATCCACTTGAAGTATCGAGAGAACCGGGTCCCCTGGAGCAAGCCGAACAAAAAGGAAAGAGATGAATGTAATTACAAGGACAAAAATCACGACCTCAATGAATCGCCGGACTAAGATGCGCAACATTCACTTCACATCCAGTTCATTCGTCAGCATGTAGTATTCGCTTCTCGAAGTGATCCAGTTTTCAACTTTATCGGCATCATAAGCAACAAGTGTATTCGGATGTAAAATGAATGAATTATACACCTGTTCATCCACATACATCGCAATCTCCTCAGCTAAATCCGAGCGCTTCTCCTGTCCGACCGTTACGTTCAGCTCATCAATCAGGGACGTCAGGCGATCATCATCGGCCCCACTTAAGTTCAAGGCTCCCTTTGGATGGTAAGTAGCATTTAAATAATAACCGGCATCCCCGCGCGGAGCCGTTAAATTGCTGTAGGTCGTTAAATCCCAATCGCGATTGGCAGCCATATACTCTTCAGGGATTTCTATTTGCTTGATTTTCACATCAATCCCCAACTGGCCGGCATCCGATTGAAAAACTTGGGCAATTAACGGCAGGTCGGCACGTGAACTGTATGTAAGAAGTGTAAACGTTAACGGTTTGCCGTCTTTTTGCATGACACCATCCACTTTCTTATATCCCGCCTGATCAAGAAACTCCTTAGCCGCTTCCATTCCATTCTCTTTTTTCGGATAGTCCGGAGCAAAAGAGAATGTTGATGGAAATGGCCCAGTTGCCACTTCTGCATGACCATGTAAAATCGTATCCGCAATGGATGAACGGTCGATCAAGGCATCTATCGCCTTTCGGACGTGTATGTCCTGCAATGCTTTACGTTCCAAATTCATCGTCATTTGATGGACGCGGAAAGTGGATGTCGATTCAACCTTCACACCATCTATCGCCTTTAAATTTTCCAGGCTTTCCACTTCCGGACGGAAAACAATATCGGCGCCTCCCGATTCAAGGGCAAGAGACCGTGCATTGGCATCTTCATTAAACGAAAACCTGGCGCTCTCAAGCTTTGCGGCCCCATCCCAGTAAGACTCATAACGTATTAAATCAACAGCCGTACCTGGTATGAATTTCGAAACGGCAAATGGCCCTGTTCCTATCGGCTTGTTTATATAGTCACTTTCCTTCACGTCAATAATCGATGTATTTGGATGAACCAATTCAGAAGGAAACTCAGGAAAAGGAACCTCCGTCTTAATCGTCAGCGCATTTCCGTCCGCTTCAATCGACTCAATGCGCAAGGCATTCTTGATCGCCGGACTATCTTTCACCGCCCTCTCCAACGAAGCCTTCACCGCTTTGCCATCCATCGGCTTTCCATTCTGAAAAGTCACACCCTCCCTTAACTCGAAATTCCATAATTGACCGTCCTTGCTATCCCAGCTTTTCGCCAGCCAAGGTTCGATGGTCAGATCCTCATCATTGAGATGCACCAATGTCTCAGTGATCCCAGCCCTTAGTGACACATAACTAGTATCGACATTCGGATCAAGCGAGCTAGTCGCAAAATTAAAAAGCAAGTTCACTTCCTTCTCCCCTCCCACTTCATTCGCAGACTCGGTGGAACAAGCAGCCATAAGTAAGACTGAAAAACATACAATAAAAATCAATTTACATTTTCTGAACACGATATATTTCCTCCATTACCTCAACTATTTTGGCTGACACAAAATCGTATTGATTACGATTTAGATTGTAGCTTTACCATCATGACAAACGACGTAACACATCGCCGAATGCTTATCAGAAATCAAAAAATGTAATCCTCCTCGAGAGTAAACATCCATTCACGAGTAAATGTGCTAAACTCACGAGTATTTGCTCCAAATTCACGAGTTTTTGCTCCAATTCACGAGTTTTTGCTCTAAATCTCGTGCAATAGCACCAAAATTTTAAGGTAAATGCACCAAACTCTCGATTTATTGCACTAATCCGACTTTTTCAAGTATTTCCCCATATTTTCAACATATAAAGCCCCTTTCGCCAAACAAATCAAAATGATTACGATTTACACTATAAAAAGAACCTCTTATCTTGACTGCCTTTCATTATAAAACGTAATGATTACTGTTTACAAGGTTTTTTTGAGTTTTAAAGATTATCGGAGAAAGTTCCTTCTTTTTGATTAAGAAAAAACTCCTGAAAAAAATTTTCAGGAGTTCTCGGCTTTTACTTCAAGTTGTTGTAGTGGTTGATAACTTCTTTAGTTATTTCGCTATTTTCATCCAATCCGCTAACTTCCTTAAGTGCTGACGCTACACCGTGTTCTTTGATCATCGTTTGCAGTTTAAGGGCTTCTTCATCTTCGTTAAAATCAAAGTGTAAAGCGGCCGCTATCGCTTTCGCCAGATTAGTATAGGAAAGGCCGGCTTTCTTTGCTTCTACGGCAGGGCGCACGAGACGGTCGTTTGGCCCGAGTTTACGCAGCGGTGAACGTCCGACTCTATTCACCGAGTCATTCAGGTAGGAGTTTTTAAAACGATTAATGATTTTTTCGATATACTGCTGATGCTCACCTGCATCCAAACCGTATTGCTTTATTAAATAGGCGCCCGTTTCCCCTAGGGTTTTCTTGACTTGCTCCACAATGCCTTCGTCTTCCAACGACTGGTCAATCGTTGATTTTTCATTTTTGAGATAACCGAGGTAAGCAATGACGGCATGTCCTGTATTAACGGTAAACAGTTTTCTCTCAATGAATGGGGCGAGTTCTTTTACAATGGTCATCCCTTCAACGGCAGGAATGCTTTCCTTCGTTTCAACGACCCATTCATAGTAAGGTTCCACCAAAACATCGAGTGATCCTTCGTTATTTTGGATAGGAACGATGCGATCGACTGCTGAGTTAAAGAAGTAGACTTTATCGGCTAGTTTTTCTTTTGTAGCTTGATCCAAGTTTTCCAGAATGTAGCCTTCTAAAAGGTCTGTTGCCGATATTTGGTTTTCACAAGCGATCACATATAGCTTTTCATCGGTTTCCTTCACTCTTGATGCTAATCCTTTTGCAATTAACGGAGCGATATGAGGCAAAATATTGGGACCGATAGCAGTGGTGAGGTAGGTTGCTCCGGAAATTGCTTTAATGACTTCCTCTTCCTGCTTTAAACTGTTTAAACCCGATACATTTTTCACTGTGACGGATTCTTGTTGATCAGTGGCCAGTTTGACTTGATATTGCTTTTTATCATTTAACTGATCGATGATTTGATCAGCTATATCTACAAATGTCACATGATATCCAGATTGTGAAAAAAGTGCTCCGATAAATCCTCTTCCAATGTTTCCTGCACCGAAATGTACTGCTTGTTTCATTACAATCATCCCTTTATCAAGTTAGTATATAAATAATCCAAAAATATGGCTTCCAGCCTTCCTCTAATCATTTCTTCGTCCGAAGATGAAAAAATCATGATGGATTCATTGCTTTCAATTAAGCTTGAACTTATTAAGCTGACGATTTCCTGCTGCTTCACACTTAATTCTTCAGGTGCCAGCATCAGCAGTAAATTTTTCATACGGACGTCATTTCCGTCCATACCTTTGACCAGACGATATTCCTCCAGGTGGGCCACCTGGAATATCAGTTCTTTTACATTCTTATGTCTCGTATGGAAAAGGCCCATTCCAGTGCCCGGAATGCCTAAACCGCCCTTTTTTTCCCGTTCCTTCAAGGATCTGACCACACCATCCGCACCCAGCAGCAGTTCTTCCGTTTCAGCCATCCTCACCATTTCTTCAATGATTTCTGGATGTCCTTTCAGATGCGGCAGCCGATAAAACCGGAAATTATCCATGATCGACTCGATGCTCTGCTGGGCATCCTTCAATTCCTGCAGCACTTCTTTCAATTCGCCATCCTCTTTTTTTGTCACGGTATCCTTATGGGCTGAATGACTGCCATAACGCTTATTCTTCGTGAAGTTTTCGATATTCTTCCTTAAATAATTCCTGATGTTCAATATATTCTCTTCACTCAAAAGAGGGGATACAAGGATATAATCACTATCGATATACGGAAGCCGGACGGTAGAAATGATTACATCGTAGTTTTTCAGGCTGCCTTGCTGCTGGATGTCTTTGATCGTCTTGATTTCTACAGACTCGATTTCGATTATTTCTTTTTTGATCCGGCTTGCAAGCATCTTCGATGTACCGATACCTGTCGGGCAAACGATGAGAGCCCTTATTGATATTTCTTCCTCCCGGAGCACTAATGCAGATCCGAAATGAAGGACGATGAAGGCTATTTCATTTTCAGGAAATTCTTTTATTTCTGTGAATCCCTTTTCCAGACTGGTCTTCACTGCCAAAAAGAGAACCGGATACTTTCGCTTAATATCTTCGGTTAAGGGGTTGTACAATCCCATTTCCTGTTTGATCCGGAAAAGCGATGGTTCCATATGGGCAAGGAGCCCCTGATACAATGGGAAATCCTTGGTCAAATCGATTTGCAGTTGTGCCGAAACATCTTTTATCAGGTTTCTTATCAACTGGCCAAGCAACACACTGTCATATGGAACGGCATCTGCCGCATGAAGCTTGGACCCTTTAAGGATGGCTGCCAGGTAGCTTATATCATCGATGGTAAAAGAGACTTCCAGCTTTGTGCTGAGTTCCTTGCCTATTTTATTCATGAGATTATTCTCATCGGAAAGTTCGCTTATTTTCTTGAAGTCCTTCTCCAAAAAAAATTGGCTTTCATTCCTTTGCAGGGTTACATAAATATGTACTATTAACCCTATATACCCGCTATCCGCCAAACGGGAATGGACACGGTTAAAAGTTGAGTTCAGCACCCCATCGATAGCCAGAAGATATTCGGGATCGAAATAGTCGAGGATTTTCGCTTCTGGAAATTTTCCTTCTTGCAGCAAAAATAAACTTTCAATCAGCTCTTCATTAAAGAAGTGCAAGAAATATGCTGCCTGTGCTTTCCGTTTATTTTCTTCGGTGCCGGCAAGCTCTATTCCGACTCCCCTTTTTCTGGTAATCACGATATTAAAATTCTTTAACCATTCAGTCAGTTCGTCCAAATAGGTTGTAAGAGTCGTTATGCTTATACCGAGATCCCCCGCAAGAACTTGAGTTTTATATGATTCTTCCTGCAGTAAAGCTAAAAGGAGATGCAGCTTTCTTTCTTGTGGCGTTTGATCGATCGGATGATTGCCCATCAGGTGCTGTACAAGCCGAAAGACTTGTTCATTCTTCCCGTCGATGGACAGGCCCTCATGTGTATTGCGTGTTAAATTCAACTCAAATGATTGCAGGATTTTTTCTATGGACTTCAGATCGCGTTGAACCGTCCGGACACTAACATTCAATTGTGTCGCAATGGATAAGGCTGTATGTTTTCCTGAAGTTTTTATGATCAATTCTATGATTGATTTTTCCCTTGAAGTAATATACATGCTACCAACTCATTTCAGGTGGAGTAACACGAGAAAATACTGAATAGAAAAGCGTAAAACGCTTTTCTATTCTTGTTTTAAGAGTATTTAATTATTTTCGACATTTATAATATCCATCATTTCCCTGGCTGATGTGGCTTTAACCATCTTTTCAATATTCTCCATCTCAGAGCAGGTAACTGCAATGCCAGATAGAATTTCAAGATGTGTCCCGTCCTTGCCGGCAATGCCGAATATCAATCGTGCCTTTTGGCCGTCAAAGTCGACACCATCAGGAATTTGTAAAACGGTAAATCCAGATTTAAGGACATCTTTCTTAGCTTCCTCGGTTCCGTGCGGAATGGCTACATCATTCCCCATATAGGTTGAAGTCAATTCATCACGGGCAATCATTGCTTCAATATAGCTTTCCTTAACGTAACCTGCATTAACCAAAGCTCTTCCCGCAAAGCGGATCGCTTCTTCCTTATTGGCGAATTGTTGATTAAGGAAGATGTTTTCTTCACGAAGCAATTCATTATCATCCTGCTCATCCTCGTTGATGCCAGGCTCGATTGAATGTTCACGAACACCGGGAACCTTCTCTTCAGCATCTTCGACGATTTCATGCAGCTCATCGGTACCGTCATCCTGAAGCCGTGCAAGTAATGAATCGTATTCAGGGCTCGATAGGAAATTATCGACGGATACATGATATGCATTAGGGACTTTATTCTGTGCCCTTGGAGTTAGCTCTTCCTGTGTAATGACGATTTGTGCATCTGCAGGAATGTTTGAGATCGCCGTATTTGTAACAGTGATATTCAATCCGGCTTCCTTCACCTTCTTGCGAAGCAGCGAAGCCCCCATCGCACTTGATCCCATCCCAGCATCGCAGGCAAATATTATTTTGTTGACGTTTGCTGGCATCGTACCCGGATCTGAAGCGAATACATCGGCAACAGAGCTTTTCTTGCCTTTCATTTCTTGCATTTTTTTCGCGGCATCTTCAATATTCTCTTCAGATTGCTTTCCTGTTTTCAGGATGAATGCACCGACGATGAATGAAACGATGGCCGCTACGATCACGCCTGCAAAGTTAGCAATATATGCTCCCGCATTATGCGGAGTTACCGCTGTAATGGCAAGAATGCTTCCTGGAGATGCTGGAGCGAACAATCCTCCGCCTAAAAGGACCAAAGTGAAGACTCCACTCATGCCTCCAAGAATGACTGCTAAGAATAACATCGGCTTCATTAGGATATAAGGGAAATAAATTTCATGTATCCCGCCGAAGAAATGAATGATGGCAGCTCCTGGCGCCGATTTCTTCGCCGTTCCCTTTCCAAAAAAGCAATAAGCAAGCAGTACGCCGATACCTGGTCCAGGATTCGATTCCAGAAGGAACAGGATTGAAGCCCCTGTTTGTTTAACTTGCTCTACACCGATTGGTGATAGTACACCATGATTGATGGCATTGTTCAAGAACAATACCTTGGCAGGCTCGATCAGGATACTAGTCAACGGCAGTAAACCTGTACCGACAAGCCAATCTACTCCTGCTACAAGCCAGCCTGTAAATACGTCTACAGCAGGACCGATGGCCAAGAAGGATAGAATGGACAATAGGCCGCCAATAATTCCTGCTGAGAAATTATTAACAAGCATTTCAAATCCGGCTTTTATTTTCCCTTCAATCAATTGATCGAATTTCTTGATGACATAACCACCGAACGGTCCCATTATCATGGCTCCAAGGAACATCGGGATGTCAGATCCGACGATGACGCCCATTGTCGCAATGGCACCGACTACGCCGCCTCGGTGGTCATGGATTAGCTTACCACCCGTATACCCAATTAAAAGCGGCAGTAAAAACGTAACCATCGGTGTAACCATTTTGGCAAGGCTTTCATTTGGCAGGAAACCAGATGGAATGAATAGGGCAGTGATTAGCCCCCATGCTATGAAAGCTGATATATTCGGCATGACCATTGAACTTAGAAAGTTACCGAACTTTTGAACTGCAACTTTTATATTAAAGTGAGCCATTTTGCTCCCTTCCCTTCATATTAATATAGTTTCCTCTAATCTTAAGGTACGTACCTTCCGCATTCAATAAAAGAAAAAGCTAACTTTGTCGCGAAGGAGAAGACAAACATAATGTATCTCACTTTTCCAGATTTATTCAGCGCTTGATGCAGACAGAAAAGAGCCCCGTTCGCAACTTGACGAACGGGACTCTTTAGAATCTTATAGTGGGATGATTCCCAATAGGACACATACCACTATCATGACAAGCGTCGAACCGCATGCCCATTTAAGGAAAGTTCGCTGCAATGCACCGAAATCCTCCCCTACCATTCCAACCAATAGATAGGTGGATGGAACAAGCGGGCTTAATAGATGGACGGGCAAACCTAATAGTGAAGCTCTGCCGATCAGGGCAGGGTCGATTCCATAAGCAGCTCCCGCTTTAGCAAGTAATGGGAGCACACCATAATAAAATGCGTCATTAGACATGAAGAACGTAAAAGGTGCTGAGATGATGGCTGTGATGACAGCAAAATGTGCGCCCATTTGATCTGGAATATGCTGAATCAAAGAGTTTGCCATGGCATCGACCATTTCCGTACCGGCAAGGATTCCAGTGAAGACACCTGCTGCAAAAATCATCGAAATTACAGATAAAGCATTGTCCGCATAGTTTGCCACACGCTCTTTCTGATCACTGAGTTTCGGATAATTAACCGTAATGGCAATTGCGAAACCTACCATGAACAGAACCGCTGAAGGCATAAGTTCCATAATCAACGCAACCAGCAGTGTAAGAGTCAATGCGTAATTGAATATTATCAATTTAGGACGCTTAAGATAAGCATCTTCCGTTGCAGCCGCGTGCTGTGCCACAGCCCGATAATCGACTTCAATGATTCCAATTCTCTTTCTTTCTTTTTTACCCAGGCAATATGCCATGAAAAGGACGAATAGGACTCCGCCAATCATTGCAGGAATGACAGGGGTGAAAACATCGGACATTTCAAGTTTTAAAGCGGTCATTACCCGTGCTGTAGGGCCTCCCCAAGGAAGAAGGTTCATGACTCCAGATGACGAAACAGCAATACCGGCCAATACTAGCGGTCTCATTCCAATCCGTTTATATAGCGGAAGCATGGCTGAAATCGTTATCATATATGTAGTCGTACCATCTCCATCCAAGGAAATCAGCAAGGCCAGGACTGCCGTGCCGATGGCAATTTTCACCGGATCGCCTTTTACAACCTTAAGAATTGTATTGATGATCGGGTCAAAAACCCCAGCATCAATCAAAATTCCAAAGAAAAGGATCGCAAATAAAATCATGATTCCCGTTGGCGCGACGTCTTTGATTCCTTCCAACGCCATCTCACCCATTTTACCGCCAAACCCGCCAATAAGTGCAAAGGCACTTGGTACTGCAATCAAAGCTATCATGGCTGAAAGTCGCCCTGTCATAATTAAAATCATAAACACTAATATCATCAAGTATCCTAATAAAGCGAGCATATGATCACTCCTTAATTTCTAATTTTCTAATTTTCTAAATTGTATATGAAATCACTTTATCTGTAAGCGTTTTCAATTTATTGTGTTTTAAAACTATTAAATTAATTGTGTTCATTGTGTTCACGGAGGCGATTTTCCAGAGTGAACCAGACTCCATTCCCCAGGTTGAATGGCGGGTTCTTTAAGGAAAAGATACGATTATTAAGCAAACAGTGACTAAATCTTTATGCATTGCAGAGGGTTTCTAAACTAACTCACATTGCTTTTTTTGAAATCTTTCAAACCATTTTAACCGTTGTACAGCATGCATAAAAAAACACCTCCAATCGTGAAGGTGTTCCACATTTAATTCTATTGAATTTTATAATATCTTCGTTCAGGTCTTCCCACTACCCCGTATACGACTTCCGCTTTACATTTCTTAACGGATATCAAGTATTCCAGATAGCGTCTCGCGGTTGTCCTGGAAGCACCGATCTGACCGCTCACTTGCTCAGCCGACAAACCGATATCGCTTGCTTCGAGTACCTCGATCACTTTCGCCAAAGTAATTTCGTCGACCCCTTTCGGTAAGGACGGCCCATCATTCGTTTCCGAAACGGAAGATCCCTTTTTCAAAATGAGATCAACAAAATCCTGATCTATTTCTTGTTTGGATTTCATCAGATGGACTTTCTTCAGATACTCTTCGATAACTTGGTTGAAGCGCTTCATTTCCACTGGTTTAATTAAATAATTCTCTACACCATAGTGAAGGGCCTTTTCAAGTTGTTCTTTATCCGTTGCCGCGGTAATCATGATAATATCCACATTCGGGAATTTTTCACGTATGTCCGGAAGAAGGTCTGTACCAAGCTGATCTGGCATATAAACATCAAGCAAAAGCAGATCCGGACTTTTTTGTTCCAAGATACGAAGCGCTTTTTTGGCATTGACAGCTTTTCCGACCACTTCTATTTCATCAAAGTTTTTTAAGAATTTTTCATGGATATCCGCTACACGAAAATCATCTTCTGCGATGACTGCTCTTATCTTCAGCATCCTTTCCCTCCTCTCTGTTCTTTAGGAAGATACACGGTGAATATGGTGTTTCCATCCTCGCTTTGAACTTCGATGATGCCGCCCAGCTCTTTTACGACATGATCAGCATTCGAAAGTCCATAACCACTCGGACTTCCGCTGTTTTTCGAAGTGAAACCCCGATCGAAAATATGGGCGATGGCATCCTCAGGTATTCCTTTTCCGTTATCACTCACTTCAAATACCATATCATTTCCGATATCTGTGGCGAAAAATTTCACGTGCGGCTCTTCCATGCTTGAAACCGCTTCAAGTGCATTATCGATAATGTTGCCTAGAATCAATGTTAGTTGTGACAATTTTATATGATCCGGCAGTTTCTCTAGGTAACTTTGTGCGTCTATTTCAAAGATGATCTTCTTCTCCGATGCTTTCCCTATCTTACCAAGTAACAGGGCTTGTACTTTTGTATCCTTTATCTGTTCGAACACGACACGGTTCAGGGAATGCAATTCGGATGTTTCGCTTTGAATCATTTCTATCGCTTCATCGTATTCTCCTAATTGTATCAATCCTGAAAGGACGTATAGTTTATTGGTAAATTCATGGGTTTGTGCCCTCAAATCCTCTGAATGCATCTTCACTTCAGATAATGTGTTGACCATTTCCTCAATTTCCGTTCGATCACGGAACGAAGCGACAACACCGCTTACCCCTTCACTATCGAAGATTGGCGTGCAATTAACGATAACGGATTTGTCTTTCCATGAAATCTCCTTATCCACTTGCGGTTCACCGGACTTCAGCACTTCGAATAAATATTTCGAAGGAAATAGGCCATCCACGTTATCCACGTTCAAATGGCGAACTGACTCTTTAATATCCAGCAATTTTTTCGCCGGCTGATTCATCGAGGTAATCGACCCATTTTGGTCAATGGCCAGAATACCTTCTTTCACCGAATGCAGCACTGCATTTTTTTCTTTATATAAATTGGCGATTTCAAATGGTTCCAGCCCCAATGTATCTTTACGTATGCTCCTTGCCAGCATATAACTGCCAATGATCGATATCATGATGGCCACTAAAGATACAATCATCTCTTTGGACAAATCCTTGAAAATTTGGGCGCGGACATCGTCCACTAAAAAACCGACGGAGACGATTCCAATTATTTTTCCAGCCTCATTGAATACCGGTGACTTCCCCCGAATGGAAAGTCCGAGTGATCCTGCCGCCTCGGAGACATAATATTCGCCTTCCCGAATGGCCCTGCTATTATCCCCGCCTTCCATCCGCTTCCCAATTTCAGAAGCCAGCGGATGGGAATAGCGAATTCCCTCTGCATTCCCTACAACGATGAACTCAGCCCCTGTTTCCCTGCGGATCTTTTCGACAATCGGCTGGATTATGCCAGCGGGATCGTCAGTTTCAAAGGCATCTGTAACTGTAGGCATGAAGCTAACCGTCTTTGAAAGCTCCAACGCCAATTGACCTTTATCCTTCGCTATTTGCCTTCCTTCCATATAGGAAAAAGAAGTAGTCAATAAGATAATCAAAAAAAGGCTCAACGATAAGACTAACCCGAGAATCTTGGTTTCCAGCGATACTTTCCTCATTTTCAACAGCATCCTCTATTTTCATTTTCATTCACTAAATTTTATAGGAGCATAATGATTTTACCATTTCTATTAAATATTGAACATTGTTGGCCGTTTATTTCGCCACATTCAAAAATGAAAGGATTTAAGTAACAAAACAAGGTATAATTTAACAAAAAGGGGAGGGTGAAATGAATTTCTTGAATCCTTTTCAAATGATTTATATGATCATCATAACCCTTTTGCTGATTTACGATTTTTTTCCAGTCTTTTTTCTTTCTGATATCGTGTCACCCGAGGTACTTCTTGGGGTTATGATAGGATTATTTCTCAGTGTCCTTTTTAAGAAAGATGGTCACGCCAATAATGGTGCGAGAATCAAGGAGCAGGTGTTTTACACCTTGTATCTCCTTTCCGTAGTGGGAGTGTTGACCGCTTTAGGTGGACAATCAGCTATAGGCATTTCTCTTACTGATGTATATCTTTGGATAGCACTGCTTCTGTCTTGCTACCCTACCTTTTCGTATTGGAAGAAGGCAAAACAACCTGAAACATAAAATGCTCAAAGGAAGCATCTCCTTTGAGCATTTTTTCAAAAACAGCTAAAAGAATTGATTTGTCTTGTATCGATACCAAAAAACGTCCAGAACCTGCCATTCCACCTGAAACCGGCAACAGAACGCGGACCGACAAAAATGGGATAATACCAGAAACTCGCACCATTGTTTAGCCATATAAAAGTATTCCTGAACAGACAAAACGAAATGGCACCTGGATCTACGGCAAATGTTGAAGCCGATTGCTGGTGGGGGATAAACGCTGGCGGGGGAGCTGTTGGTGCTTGCGAACCCGGCGGCGGTCCTGGTTGACCTGGAAATTGAGGCATACCAGGGATGCCCGGAAAGCCGGATAGACCGGGAAACTGCCGTTCAAGAAAAGCTTGATCTTCATAATTGTACATTGGGTACATATACATGGTTATTCACCTCTATAAGATTGAATGTAATAAGCTATGATATATGGACTCAACGGAAATGCTTTAACTTAGAAAATGGAGATATATCGACGATATTCTATAGTTTTATCTCCGAAATTGGAGTTATATCGACGATACTTACAGTTTTATCTCCGAATATAAGAATATATCGACGAATTCTATAGTTTTATCTCCGAAAACAGGGATATATCGACGTAATCTACAGTTTTATCTCCGAAATTAGAGATATATCGACGAATTCTACAGTTTTATCTCCGAATATGGAAATATATCGGCGAAATTTATTGTTTTATCTCCGAAAATGGAGTTTATCGACGTTACTTGCAGGTTTATCTCCGAAGCGGTATTCAATATAGCAATCTCCATAAATAGAAGGTCGCGTAGGATTCCCAATCGGCCCACGCTTCCGAAAGTTTCAGGATTTCCGTTTTCGTTGGTTTTGCTTCCGTTTGCATGACCAGTTTCATGGAATTATGCAGCCCGACATCATCGATGGGAAAGGCTGCTGGAAAACGTAAACAGCGCATTAAGACATAGTTCGCTGTCCACGGGCCGATTCCCCGTATATTGGTCAGCATTTTTTCAGCCTCTTTTACATTCTTTGCATTCAACAGCTTTTCTTTAGTAAGTTCCCCTTCTGCAATCAGTTGAGCAACACCTATTAAATATTCACACTTCTTCACCGTCATCCTCATATTGGCAAAATCTTCGACCGTCAATTTCGCAATCACATCTGGCGTCGGAAACAGCCAATATTGCTTTCCTTCGAATTCAACAAAATCACCAAATCCCTCCACAAGCCTCCGCTTCAAGGTATAGGCATAGGTCAAGTTAATTTGCTGACCAAGTATTCCCCAGGCAATCGCTTCAAATAAATCGGGGATGCCCATATTTCTCAAACCGAAGAATTGGCTTGCCGGCTTTTGCAATATAGGGTCATTTTGGGCCAATTCATAAAAAGGAAGCAGATTTGTCTCAAGATCGAACCAGTGACGAACGTATTGGGAAACAGCATCCTTTACCTGATTATCCATCGGTGCAGTTCGCCCTGGAAACCGAACGGTCAGCTCCATTTCATTCATCGTACTGATTTCTATTAAAAGAGTCTCGTTTTCGGCAACAAGTGCTCGATAAATTTTTTGATCAACAATATCGAACAGACATTCATTGGAGGATCGTGATAAGTATTTAAGATTTTCCGAAAAACTGAACTCCTTTGGTGCACGAATTCTCAATTCAGTCTTGACTTCATCATTTGATAATTTCTCTTTCATTCCGCTCCTCCTTTAGCTTTATTCTAATGAAAGGTGAGTACGTTATCTCGCTTCTTCCTTCATGCAACTCCCTTATTTTAACAGACCAATAGTGTTCTTTTCTAACTCGAACAATTACGTTATCTTGCTTTTATATTATCAAAATGGTTGTATATCAACCCTTTCTTGTATACTAAATGAAGAGGTGAATGCAGTGAATCTTTTCCCGAATGAATATTGGAAAGCTATTATAGATTGTGATGCCGCATATGATGATCATTTTTTATACGGAGTAATTACGACAGGCATCTTTTGCAGGCCCTCCTGTAAATCCAGGGTGCCGAATAAGGAAAACGTGAAGATTTTCAAAAATGCCATGATGGCTTTGGAAGAAGATTTCCGGCCTTGTAAACGATGTAAACCGGAAGGAATGAATTTGCCGACGGAAGAATGGGTTGAACAAATAACCGAATGGATCGACACCCATTACAGCGAACCCCTCACTTTGAACAAATTGGCGGATATTTCTCACGGCAGCCCCTATCATTTACAACGTTCATTCAAGCGCGTGAAGGGGATATCGCCCACTGAATACATTCAACGGCTTCGCCTCGAAAAAGCAACGAGGCTGCTGGAAAACTCCGAACAGCGGATAACCGAAATAGGCTTGGCTGTGGGGTTCTCTAGTACACCCTATTTCTTGACGCTGTTCAAAAGAAAAATGGGGAATACCCCTTCAGGATATCGGAATGCTTATCTCAAAGCTTTGGAGCGTGAAGAAAATGAAGAATGATAAAGAACAAACCATTGACTGGGCCATATTGCATTATGATAAGTGGCAATTATATGTGGCCAAGACGGAAAAAGGGCTTTGCTATGTAGGCTCTCCGGATCAAACGTATGAAGAACTGAAGTCTTGGCTACAAAAACGCTTTCCAATGGCGAGCCTTGTTGAAAATGAGAAAGCATTAAATCCCTATCTAAAAGAACTACAAGAATATTTCGAAGGAACCAGGAAGACTTTCTCTCTTCCCGCAGATGTAAAAGGCACGCCCTTTCAACAAGAAATTTGGGCAGCGCTGAATCAAATACCCTATGGAAAAACCTGTTCCTATTCCGATATTGCCCAAATCATCCAAAGACCTGCAGCTGTTCGGGCGGTTGGTACCGCCATTGGTGCCAATCCTATTCTAATCACAGTGCCCTGTCACCGGGTTATCGGAAAAAACGGGGCCATTACCGGTTACCGGGGAGGCACGGAGATGAAAAAATATCTACTTCAATTGGAAGCAGAAATGAAAGCGTGAGTACAATCTGACCGCAAAAAAAGCATCCGACCATAAGGATGCTTTTTTTGCCTTTGTTTTTCAGTACCAAATGGTCACCGCTTTTTTATATGCATCACTATTAGGTATCGCATGTATCCCTTGGGCCTGTGCCTTTCGCGGATCATAATCATATACCATTGGTGTATAGCACGAGGTCTGCCCGATATTCACAACTCCATTGCCCCCAGAACTGGCGCATGTATAGGCCTTACCATCAGTACTTCGGACGATCCTGGCATCCGCTTCATGGTTGTATACAGCGGGCCGTGTTACGGTCACTTTTGCCCATGCGGTTTTGCAGACAGTGCTGAATTTCAATTCTACGTACGAATTGGAATCGATCCATTTTTTATCCTTCGTTACCGCCGAACTTGCACAACTATTATAGTAAGGACTTTTTCCATCATAGGTGTGTGTTTCGGCCAGTGCTTGATTTTTTCCAAAACCAAAGTCGACAAGAAACATCGACAGTGTCATCACCATGGATAAACCTATCATTTTAAGCTTTTTATTCAATACATTCATCCTTTCTTTGCAAAAATATAGATGAAGGTTTTTCCTTTTTCATTAATACCAATCGGTTTCACCTGCTGTATATGGCCAAAAAGCGACCGCTTTTGCTTTTCGCGGATCTAAATCATATACCATTGGTGTATAGCATGACGTTTGACCTTTATTTATTTCACCATTTCCTCCAGGAGATGCACAGCTAAATTGTTTATTATCAGTATTTCGGACAACCAATGCCGTTGCTTCCCCGTCTGTTTTAGCTGGTCGGCTTAGAGTGATCTTCGCCCATGCGGTTTTACAGACAGTGCTGAATTTCAACTCCAAATTGGCAGAACCGCCATTGGCATAAATTTTCACTGACTTCTTAGTGACAGCGCTATTCGCACAACTATTATAGTAAGGACTTTTTCCATCATAGGTGTGTGTTTCTGCTGAAGCTTTGCTTGCAAAAGAATCAAGGGAGCCAAAAAGTACTAAAGAAGCTACAAAAAATGAAATGCATAAAACCATTTTTTTCATTATTTCACTCATCCCCTTAACAAAATTTATACACTGTTCATCTTACAATTTTGTAATATTCTTACAAGTGATAAATTCCCTAGTTCATGAAAAACAACATCCCCGCCTTAAAGTTGCAGCCTGCCATCACTATTACAGTCTTGTATGTCTCGCTTTATCAACTGAATCAGCACAGAGACAAAGTCATTATCCCTATGAGCAATTCAGGACAAATAAGGTAACAACTAAGGACATATGCGTATCGAGCTGAGACAAAACGAGCCAATAGGCTGCCGTTGATTGGTAAGGATACAGGTCGATGTACTTAATGTTTTTTTCAAGAAAAAAGAAAAACCCCAACAAAACTCGAATCGTTTGTCGGGGCTTTATTTTCAATTAACGAGGTTTTCTCTGATCAATCTAATGGTGCTTTCATAATAGTAATCCAATCCCGTTTCCCTACTTGCGAACCAGCAGGCCAATATCCCAATCTATGTACTTCCTCACGCCGGTTTGAATGCGATTGGAATCGAAAACTTTCAACAACTCAGTTTCCATTGGGCTTCACTCCCGGCCCTTTTTAAAAAACAGCTTCATCCTTTTTCTTTTCTCCAATTTTTCGGGTTTAAATAACCTTTATATTTAGCAGCCACTTCTTTCCCGACCAAAAGTGCTCCTGCCCAAAACATGACCTCCGCAAAGACGATTGCACCTGTTATGACCCCCGCTTTAACCGCAGTCGAAAATGGGGTAAAAGGAGCTACGACAGGAATGATCCAAGTGAGAAGGGAAATGATCAGGAACCCCATCCCTACTTTGTAAAACCTCGATTTCTTTATTTCCTTACTTTCTTTATCCAATTAAATAACCTCCGTCATGATGATTTTCATTTAATTACACTGCCGAACATTTCACTTTCAAATATACCATTGAATATATTCTTTTTTTATACGTTTGAAAGTTCATTTCGTTTCATAAATAGCGAAATAAAGATATTCCATTTGAGGAAAGCTAGGGAAAACTATCTATTAATGAATTGACTTTACTATTCTTAATGGATTTAATAATCTTATAACACTTGCATGAAGGAAAGGAAAATCCAATGTACATTGAATTCATTGCCACAACGATAGAGGATGCCATTATTATCGAAAAATCGGGCGCAGACCGAATCGAGCTTGTCAGTTCTTTAGCCGAGGGGGGATTAACTCCCAGCCACGCCCTGATAGAAGCTGTCGTCAATTCAGTAAAGATACCAGTCAACGTGATGGTAAGGCCTCATAGCCAGTCGTTTAGTTATACGAAAAATGATTTGGAAATAATGAAAAAAGATATCGAAATCATTCGATCACTGGGAGCCAACGGGGTTGTATTGGGTGCATTAAATGAAAATAATGAAATCAATCGACCATATCTCGAAGAATTATTGACGGTATGTGAAGGTTTGGAGATTACATTCCACCGAGCCATCGATGAAACAAACGACCCGGTCATTTCAGCTGAAATGCTAGCACAATATCCAGAAATCACAACGATATTGACCTCAGGAGGTAATGGGGATCTCCCCAGCCGCATGAAAACGATTCAACAAATGAAAAGAGTCAGCGGCGACATAGCCATACTGGTTGGAAGCGGCTTAAATAAGGATAATATCCTTTCTATCCATTCCGAACTGCATACCGGTCACTATCATTTCGGTACGGCTGTTCGAAAAAATAAAAGTATCATTGAAGGAGTTACATTAGAAAAAGCAAAAGAAATCGTAATCTTGCTAAAGAAATAATGTCGAAAAGGGATCATTTAACTGGTCCCTTCTCTTTGTCAAAAGGGGCTCTATCAAAATTTTAAATCAATGTTGATGAAACGGAAGGTGCGAGACTCCTGTGGGAAAGCGCCTCCAGGGGAGACCGCAGGCGCAAAGGCGCCGAGGAAGCTCCCGGACCGCCCACGGAAAGCGAGTGCCTGGAGGCAACGTTTGAATTTGTCTACAATCTGAAGTTCCCATTTCAAGATACAGGGCTCTTTTTTTGTAAAAAGACCGAGTCCCAAAACCAAAAAACAGTGCCGCAGAAAGGCTTATTGCATAGTAATTTCTTGTAGTTAAAACATCCATACTGAAGTCAAAATTAAGCACCGCACTATAAATGAATACAGCCAGCAAAGAGAAAAAAATATAAAAACTAAAATAAATTAAACTGAATTTTTTAGGATGTTTATTGAAAAGGACCTGTACCGGAACAGCAAATAATAAATAAGGGATAACAACATAAAAAGAAAACACGATAATGCCAAGTACCCCCCAGGTACCGAAGCTAAATATAACCAACATCGTGGAAATCGACAGACAGGAAAAGACTAGACTAAAAAAATAATAAGGAATCACATCGCTTAGCTCCGATACCTTTTGACTCATTTTCCAAAGTTCCATTTTAACCAGCACCTCAAGATGACTTGGATTTTTTTATTGCTCGATTGCCTCATTTTGTTGCAAAAATTTGATTTTTGAAGGTCACGTTTTTTTCCCTAGTCTTAACTTAACAAGTGCCCTCAAACATTTCTTTTGAGTGCGGGCCTGGTTCCAATTACGACAGTGGCGTCCAGTTCTTCACACTTTACCATCTGTGGCATCATCCCGTATCCAGCAAAGATTTCAACGGTCTGCATCGCTTGCCGCTCACTCGTCTCGACTAACAAATGGGAACCCGGTGCCAACCAAACTGTTGCCGAGGCCGCCACCCTTCGCTGGACATCAAGCCCGTCCGCCCCTCCGTCTAATGCCACCCTCGCCTCATGCATGCGCGCTTCATGGGGTAATAGACCGATTCCCTCAGTGGGGACGTATGGTGCGTTTGCGACCAGGACGTCAACACGTCCCCGTAAATTTGCTGGAAGCGGTTCATAGAGGTCCCCTTCGTAAACCTGACCATTGATTGAAGTGACGTTACGACGCGCGCACCGCACCGCGGCTGGGTCAATGTCGACTGCGTACAACTCGATACCTTCGAGAACATCGCCAACAGCGGAGCCAACCGCGCCCGTGCCGCAGCACAAGTCCACTACGACTGCTCCTGGCATAGCGAGTGCTGTCACTTGGCGGACCAAAAACTCGGTCCGTCGGCGGGGTACGAAAACTCCGAGATGAACCTCTATCCGGATACCGCAGAATTCCGCCCAACCGATGACGTGTTCAAGGGGCAAACCCGCTATCCGTCTATCCACCATCCCAGCCAGTTCGGCCGTTGTCCCTGCCGCGTTGATAAGCAAACGGGCCTCTTCCTCCGCGAAAACACAACCTGCGGCCCTAAGTTTAGTGACGATACTTGTATAAATGGTATCTCCATTAAAAACAGCAACTTTACTTCCATCAACATCATTGATTTTCCCGAGGTTAAAGGAATCATTCCTAAATTCCATAAGTTTCCCCCTGTTCTCTTAAATTCTAAATATTCCCATAATCACAGTATACAACTTCTTAAACTGACCGTCCCCTTAGCACCAAAATAAAAAGGTTGCCGCAGCAACCTTCCATCATGAAATCTCTCAAACTTGAGTTTTAATTTTTGTTAGCGTCAGCAAAGTGCCCCATCGCATCACACATGAATTTTGCCAACCCTTCACCATATTGGTCGATATTTTTGGTGAAGCGTTGATCGTCCACGTACATTTGACCTAATCCTTTGAAAGCATCCAGCGAGTATGTGCCGAAGTTATTGTTCAAACAATCATACCATTCTTTAATTGCCTCTTGTGCCTCCTCCGACTTTGGCGAGCCATTTCGGATTGACGCAAGTTTTAAATAGATTGCTGATACAACTTTCTGTGCATCTTTGGACATGCCCGCCACTTTAGCCTTCGACTCATCGACAGCTTTATCCCCCCAAAGCTTGCGAGCTTCTTCTTCATATGGATTCTGACTGAAGTCAAACCCTTCAAATTTTTCTTTATTCGTCATTTGAATTTCCCCTTTCATATGTTTAATCGATTTTTCGACCGTCTTAATTAATTTATCGAGCTGACTGCGTTTCTCCAGCAACATTTTTTGATGTTGCTTTAACGCATCTTGTTTATCAAACGAAGAGCTGCTAATCATTTGTTTTATTTCCTTTAATGGCATGCCAAGTTCCCTGAAAAACAGGATTTGCTGCAACATTTCAAGATTATCATTCGAATAAAGGCGATAACCTGCATCGGTTATTTCCTCTGGCGATAATAACCCGATTTCATCATAATAATGCAGCGTCCGCACACTAATGCCAACCAAATCGGCTAACTCCTTCACTTTCATTGCCACTGCTCTTTACCTCCTTCCGATATCATTAACAGTAAGGTATTACGCAACGTCAGAGTCAAATGGAAAAATGAAAATTTTCCGCCCAAATTTAAAAGACGATCCTTCCTAATGAAGAATCGCATGTTAGCAGGGTTCACTCTTTGTAAAAGCTTCGGATTAAAGCACATCTAATTTACTTGTCCGCTATTGATGTTCATACACTATGTAGTAAATTTCCCATTACTCGTGAATCTGGCGCTTTTACTCGTGAGTTTCGTGCTTTTACTCATGAATATGGTGATTTACTCGTGAATTTCGCGCTTTTACTCGTGAATTTGACGCATTCACTCGTGGATTTGACGCTTTTACTCGTGAGTTTCGTGCTTTACTCGTGAATTTGACGCTTTTACTCGTGAGTTTGGCACTTTTACTCGTGAATTTGACGCTTTTACTCGTGAGTTTGGCACTTTTACTCGTAAGTTTCCGCCTTTTACTCGTGAATTTAGTGCTTTTACTCGTAAGTTTCCGCTTTTTACTCGTGAATTAAACAATCTCATTATTCGTTAAGCGTTTGCTCTGCAAGAAATCTCGCTCCAATCTTAGCTAAACTTCTACCTCCAATGATTGGGAATGCTTATTGAAGGTGGTAATTTTGTCTTTGTGTCGCCTTTAGCCGAGTTAATCTGTGCTTGTGTGATAAAGAAGCTTCCGGTGAGATCGGCACCTCTTAAATCAGCGTCCCTAAAGTCTGCACCGATCAGGTCCGTCACTCTCATGTCGGCTTCCCTGAGGTCAGATGCAATAAGCAAAGCTCCTCTTAAGTTCGCTCCCCTAAGGTCAGCACCTCTCAACTTTGCACCGATCAGGTCACTTCCCCTACCTATTTTGTTCGGCTTTTTTTTATTTTTCTTAAATGAAACCTTTGCACGTACCAGTTCACTTGTGCGCAGAAGTAAATCATTAACGATTTCTCTATGAGCTGGCACATTCAGGTCCATGATAGACTTTGGACTTTGTTGAGTGAGATATTCCGTGTCTTCAAAAGCGGCCTGCAATTCTCGGTGAAGAGGTTGCGCATCTTCTAAATTCAGTGCTTCATTTAAGTAGCAAAGCATTTCATGAAGTTGTTGCATAATAGGAAATACATCGAACATTTCCTTTGCTGACTCTGGGTTGTTCCTCCAATCGTTTCCATCATAGGTGAGTTGAGATACCTTTTGACCGGCACCGAAACATTCATATACCGTGCAGCCTTTATACCCTTTAGCTCTGAGATTTTCATGGATGCCGCAACGATAATCTGATTGCAGGTTTGAACATGGTGTACCTCCCTCTTTATCAAATGCAAAATCAGCAGATTTTGCATAAGGCAAAGCCACACAGCACAAACCAAAACAATTCTCACAGTCTGCACGTAATTGATTAAGGATACTATCGTTATTCGTTAATTGATTAAACATTCTTACACTTCCTTCTATAAAACACTGGCTCTGCCTTTCTATAATCAAAAGTTTCATACAGTATATTTTTTTGTTTTCATTTTATCAAAAAAACCAATTTATCTATATATTAACAAAATACAAATAAACAAGAAATGATATTCCACTTGATACGGCGGTTGAAATTGATCATTAGAGGGAAGCAAGTGATTTCCATAATATTTTGAAGAATAATTAATCATGTTATAATTTATTCAAGATCACGGTACTCTAGGGGGTGTAGGCATGTATCCTTTTGATGGCAGGAAAAAAAGGGAGACAAAAATAGAAATGCAGCGTTGCAGCTATACGTTGGATACAAATGCAGAAGGAGAAATAGACGAAATGTCTTTTCAAATCGCAAGAATTCTTCGGCCAATGTCCAAAGAGATCATCTTTTTATGTATTGGATCTGATCGTTCCACAGGAGATTCATTCGGGCCTTTAGTAGGGACGATGCTTAGAGAAAATCAAGTCCCTTATCATGTCTTCGGAACACTCGCAGATCCTGTTCACGCCCATAATTTGAAAAGTGTTTTGAAAGAAATAAAAAAGCAATTTGTAAATCCCTTTATTTTTGGTATCGATGCTTGTTTGGGTGGTTATCATCAAATCGGTTCTATATTTCTGACAAAAGGTCCTTTTACCCCTGGTGAAGCGATGAATAAATCCTTACCTGAATTGGGTGATTATCACCTAAAAGCCGTCGTAAATTATTTAGATCCCCTTTTGCCCCGACAATCTTTAAATGATACGAGACTGCATACTGTAATGAATCTGGCGAAGATTACCACAAGAATCATTGTTAAAAGCGTCTAGGGCAACAGAAAAACCCCAATAAAGCCTTAGCTTTTCGGGGTAAACAATGAAATGCATAACCTTGAAGGACACTCCCATGATTTGCGTTTTAAACATACATCATATTTTGTAAAGTTCCACTTTTCTTTTGCAATAACCTTTTTTTATTAAACACTCTACTATTCATTGCTATCATTATGCTAAACCTGGGTCATTAAAGTAAATAACTTCTGATAGAACCTTATTGCCCCGAATATTACAGAAAACTTCCCTTGCTGCTTGTTCTGTTTCAAATTCATACATTACAATACCTCTGCTTTTATAGAGTGTGATGATCCACATTGAAAATCCTCCAATTTTAAAATATCCTTCTGCAAGATAGAGTAACCATTCCTTTTACTAAATGACTCCCAAGATTATCGCGGCTATTGTCATAACAGTGACAGTCCCTAATGCCCATTTCACGGCAAACCGCTGTAGATCCCCGAAGTCAGTGCCAACTAAACCTATTAGCAAATGTGCTGCGGCCACCAAAGGACTCAATACGTGTATCGGCTGCCCTATTAATGAAGCACGCCCTATTTCTGCGGCGCTAATTCCATAAGCATCAGCGGCTTGTGCGATAATAGGAAGTACGCCAAAATAGAATGCATTATTTGACATAAAGAAAGTAAAAGGGGCACTGGCATACGCAACAATAACCGGTAAAAATGGTCCGAAAGATTCCGGGATTAATGAGACCAACGTAATGGCCATTGCATCGATCATTTTCGTTCCAGACATGATGCCGGTAAAAATCCCGGCTGCAATGACAATTGAAACGACGGCTAATGCATTTTTCGAATGAACGGCGATTCGATCCTGCTGATCTTTCAAATCAGGATAATTGACCAATAACGCAATGGCGAAAGCAATCATGAATAAAATGGTCAAAGACATAAAATCAATGATTAATGATGCCATGAGCACAATCGTTAAAATGAAGTTGAACCAGACCAATTTCGGTCTGCGATAATCACGGGAGACCGTAGTTGCCGCTAACTCGGAATTGGCCTCCGAATTCATTTCATTAGTGTGATTATGCTGGATCTCCACTACGCCCAATCTCTTTCGTTCCCCTTTTCCCAATATAAAAGCCACGACAAGAACCCAAATTAGGCCAAACCCCATGACAGGAATCATCGGCAAGAACAATTCCGATGCGTCAAGGTTCAACGAGGCCATCGCCATAGCGGAAGCTCCGCCCCACGGTGTCATATTCATTACACCCATAGATAACATGGCTACAGTGGCTAATATTATTTTGTTCATGCCCAGACGCTTATAAAGGGGTAAAAGTGCTGAGACAGTAATGATGTAAGTAGTTGTCCCGTCCCCATCTAATGCGACGGTCATTGAGAGAATAGCGGTTCCTAAAACTATTTTTAATGGATCTCCTTTTACTATTTTCAATATTTTAGAAATAAGAGGATCAAATAAACCGGAATCTATCATTATTCCAAAATATAAAATCGCAAACAATATCATTATGGCTGTTGAAGCTATACCTTCAACACCATCCTGCATCATGGGACCCAGCTCTGTAAAAAATCCTCCAATCACTCCAAATATGATTGGAACGAGCATAATGGCCACTAGTGCCGATAGTCGCTTCGACATAATTAAATACATGAATACTGCAATCATGGAAAATCCTAAAATGGATAACATCTTCAAGCCCCCTTCTGTTTATCACCATCTCGTTTTGACAGCGCTTTCTTTAGAGACTATCATCCATTATGCCTTATTCACATATAAAGAAAGTAAAAAGAGTTTTTTTCATTTTTTTCACGCCTAAAAAAGAAAAAATCCCATTGATGAAAACGAATTTCATCAACTGGGATTTACATGTGTTTTATTTTATATTTTCTTTCAGGCCTTCCTATACCACCATATAAAACCTCAACTTCCATTTCATTACAAGAAACTAAATACTCCAGGTATCTTCGCATGGTTGAATAACTAATTCCAACGAGTTGACCTAGTTCATCAGCGTTTAAACTGCCATTGACGTTTTGAATCTTGCTTCTGACCATTTTCAAGGTATGTTTGTCAATTCCCTTGGGAAGAGAACTTATTTGGACATCATTTGCTGTATTTGAATTACTTATGGTCCGAAAAAGAGTATCCACTTTATCTTGATTTACTAAATTGCCATTATGCAGCTGCCGTCTCGTCAGGTCGTATTGGTTGAGCGTTGCAAGAAGCTTATCGATAATGATCGGTTTTATAAGGTAACCAAAAGCCCCTCCCCTAATCGCTTCACTGACTGTTTCGGTATCATTCGCGGCGGTGATCAGGATTACATCAATCCCCCGGTATTCCCTCCTAATTTCCCGAAGAAGGTCAATTCCATTCATATCAGGTAAAAAGATATCCAATAAAATTAAGTCCGGTTGTGCGGCATGCAGTATATTCAGCGCTTGCTTGCCTGTGCTAGCTGTAGCTATGACAGTGAATTGATCTAGTTGATTCGTAAATTGTTTATATATATTCACTGCATTCTCATCATCTTCAACAATGACGACTGTAATCGGTCCTTTGGACATTCTCACGCCTCCTTTTCTGCTTTTATATCCTTCGGGAAGACGATTGTAAATCTTGCTCCCCCCAAATAACTGCGATCAATATAAATTTCACCGCTTAAAAGACCAATGGAGTTTTTTACAATGGCCAAGCCGATCCCATGATTTTCCCCATTTTTAGTCGTATAACCATCTGTAAAAATAATATCTTCCATTGCATGAGGGATACCTGGACCGTTATCCTCGATATCAAATATGATTTCGTTTCCTAAATCCGTAAACGAAACTTTGACCTTTCCCTCACTTTTGTTCTTTTGCCGCGCTGCCTCCATCGCATTATCGATGACATTACCAATAACGGAAACCAAGTGATGGGAATCCTCAGGTTTTAATGTACTGTTTAAATTGCTTTCCTGTTCTATTTCTAAAATAACCTGCAATTCTTTTGAACGGTTTATCTTTCCAAGTAAACAGGCGGCGATTAAAGGGTCTTTAACCGATGACATAAGAAACGAAATGATATCTTGCCTCTCCCTCACTTCAGAAGAGATGATGTTCATTGCCCTATCATACTGTTTTAAACTAAGTAATCCATAAATGGTATTTAATTTATTTAAAAACTCATGATTTTGTGCCCGCATATTTTCTGAAAAGGCCTTGATTTCTGAAAATTCATTAGTTAATTGTTCAATTTCTGATACTGTTCTTATTGTTAAAACGATACCCCTGACGTCATTATGATTTAGGATTGGGGATAAATCCAAAATGTATAGCTGTTGGCCTAAAAGTAACTTACGATTGAACTGCCCCTCTTTTGTGCTGATTACCATTTTGATGAGTTTTTCTAAATGCCCATTTACAACTCTCTTTCCCACCATAAGCTGATGATCATGAAACAATTCACGTGCTCTTTTATTCATGGAAGTAACCTGTTTTTCAATGTTAATCGTAACGGTAGCATATCGGATGGCATCAAGTGTCGCTTCCCTTTCCTGAAAAAGAAAAGAAATTTCCTCAGGCTCCAGACCTAAAATAAGCTTTTTTAAGCGTCGCGCTATAAATATTGCCCATAAGATTCCTACACTGATCGGGATAAGTGACAAATGAATAATCTTCATTTTATAATTGGATATTTGATCTTGCACATTCTCTACCAAAAATCCTACAGATGAAACACCGATAACTTCCCCTTTATCATTCCAGATAGGAGCCTTAGCTTTAATCGCTGGCCCCGATATCCCATTTCCTTGATAAATAATAGATTTGTGTTCATTTAGTACTGCATCATTACTAGTAGCCGTAGGCTTCCCAATATATTCTGGATTAGGATGAGAGTATCGAAGTCCTTTATGGTCTGCAATGGTTACATAATCTGCACCTGTTGTTTGACGAATCATTTCTGATACGGGTTGAATCACCTCTGAGGGCTGTTCATCGTTAAATCCCTGGATGATCGTTGGATTTTGAGCCGCTAATTTGGCCACCGTCATTGCTTGCTTACCCATATGGTTTTCGACGATGTCTTCCAGCAGTGTAGAGAATAGGATGCTCACAAGTAAGGTACTGATAAAAACAACGAATATGATAAGTAATGTCATTTGAGTTAATAGGTTCACTCTAATTTTAAACATCCACATGCCAAGCCTTTCCGTATTGATTGCTCATACTCGTATAGTATATTTCTCAACTTCCAAACAAAACAATGATTTGTTTCTAATCAAATGGACTTGAATAAAATTTGCAAAATCCTAAGTAACAAAACAGTTTAGTTATATTATGGTTGTGACTAGGAGGGAAATTTTCCCTTTACAAAGTTCACCTGGTTAATAGTTCTTCCCATTCTTCAAGTGATAGTTTTTCGGTAATATGCTTATATGAATCAGGGACTTTTATCGAACACATAAGTTCCAGACTATTTCCATCGGGATCATTGAAATAGACGGAAGCATTTCCTTGGTTCGGACGCACAAAAGGTTCAATGGTTGTCCTTTTTCCAAAAGGGACGACTTCAATTTGCAAGGATTTGAGCCAAGTTAATGCATTTTTCATATTATCATAAGTTACCCGAAAGGCGATATGCCTTAGTGAAGGGTGGTATGGAGTTTGATATTCCTTCCCTTCCCATAAGCCGACCCAGCTTTTGTTTTCCTCGATCCAAAAGAAGGCAGTATCTTCATCCCTCCAAGCTAGTTTCAAGCCTATTTTCTTATAAAAATCCATAGAGATCTCCAGGTTCTTGACTGGTAAATGGGCTTCATATAAACCTTCTATCATATTAGATTCTCCTTCTCCTATAACTTTCATTTTTACGAATTATGATCTGCCAAACAAAATAATTCAAGAAACCGATCCTATTATCCTTCTAATTGGATATAGTAAAACCCGAACAAGGACACGTCTCATTCGTGTCAATTATTCGGGTCATTTGTTCAGCATCCGCTTGGTCGGTTCAAAACTTCTCGGGATAGAGTCCTTCCGCTACTGTCCGTAAGGCTAGTGGTGCACGAATCCCTTCCGCGCCCGCTGAAAGAGGAAGCACGATGATTGCTTTATTTCGAATGGCCGGTACATCCGCCAGTTCACTTTTATTTAATAAGAATGCTTCTTTATGCTTTATGGGGATATCTCCGTAATCAATGATGGCAATGACATCCGGATTCCGATCGACGACTTCTTCCCAACTGACCTCAGGCCACCCCCCTTCCGTATCACCAAAAATGTTCTGGCCGCCAGCCATGGAAATGATTCCTGTCATGTAATTATTTTTCGCTGCCGTTCTCGGTACTTCTTCACCGCTGTCATATACGAAAACGTTTTTGGGCTTGCCTGCACTTTCGATTTTTGCTGTAGTTTCTTTTATTTCCCGTTGCATCTCTTTGATGACTTCCGCTGCTTTTTCTTCTACATGAAAGATGCGTCCAATATTCTCAATATCTTTATACACATCTTCTATTGTCGGTGTTGACATATTGGAAGACTCTTGGATATATGTATTGATTCCGGCTTCTTTTAGCTCTTGGACGGTTCCTAACGTTTGTTCCGTAAAGGCGCTTTTCCAGCCTGCATATGCAAAATCCGGCTCAGCTTCAAAGAAAACTTCTTTTGATGGGTATTCCTTGGAAAGCACAGGCACTGTTTCATAGGCATCTTTATACTTTGGCAAAATTTCGTCATCCAAATAAGCCGTACCTGCCATTGAATCCTGCAACCCCAATGCAAGCATGATTTCCGTCGCATGCTGGTTTAGCGAAACCGCACGTTTTGGTGCCTCTGCATAGGTGAATTCATGATCCAGATTAGTGATGACCACTTTTTCTTTTCCACCTTTTTCGCTCTGTTTGCCTCCGTCCTTTGAAGCTTCCTCGGAGTTATTGCAAGCGCCCAATATCATCATTGCCAAAAAAATGATGCTTAACAAAATCTTTCGGTAAACAGTCATATACTTTCCCTCATATCCATTTTTTTTTTATATATGTGCTAAAAAGGTGATATGCGTCTTTTGCGTGATGGGGTGTATGCCGATTTCCGTTTCCACCCCGAACACCTTCCTTATCATTTTTGTCGTCAATACAGCTTCTGGTGTTCCGGATGTGATCACTTTGCCATTTTGGATGACATATATATGATCACAATACATGGCTGCCAAGTTTATATCATGCAGAGCCGTCAAGACGGTAACGTCCAGCTTTTTTACAAGGTCCAGCAATTGGAGCTGATGCCTGATGTCTAAATGATTCGTTGGTTCATCCAGGATGATGATATTCGCTTCCTGGGCAAGGGCACGGGCTATGAGGACACGTTGTTTCTCACCACCCGACAAGCTCATGAAACTCCTGTCTTCAAATCCACTCATTTCAACGCGAGCTAATGCTTGATTGACGATTCCTCTATCTTTCTCCGTATCTCCCTGAAATAACCGCTTATGAGGATGCCGTCCCATCCAAACCATCTCTTGTACACTAAAGTCGAAGGTCAGGGATGTTTCCTGACTGACAACCGCCATTTCCCTGGCTGTTTGTTTCTGTGAAAGCCGGTAAAGGTCACGGCCGTCCAGGTGAACAGCTCCCGTATGAGGCTTCAAGATCCGAGAAGCATTTTTTAATAAAGTGGATTTCCCACTCCCATTCGGACCGATCAGCCCAACGAACTGCCCAGTTTTTATTTGCAGTGATATATCCTCAATGATAGGAGTGTCCAGAATTGAATAGGATACTTCTTCAATAACTAATCTCACTTGCCCCCACCTCCAAATGAATATGAACTTCGCCGCAAAAGCCAAATGAAGAATGGTCCTCCGCAAAGTGCGGTGACAACCCCAATCGGAAGTTCTTGAGGTGCCAGGACCAGCCGGGCACAAACATCTGACCAAATGACGAGGATCATGCCAATCAATATGCTGCATGAAAGAACACGTTTATGGTCTGTCCCGACCAATAGCCGGGCTAAATGCGGTACGACCAGACCGATGAACCCAATCGAACCGCTTACAGCCACAACTGTTCCCGTAACAAGGGATGTAATGATGATCAGAACTTTACGGAAGGCTTCCATATTGACTCCGAGCGTCGCGGCTACTTCTTCGCCCATCAATAAGATATTGAGGGAGCGGGATTGTACGATAAGGAACAAGGAAACCACAAGCACCACAACCGCTGGAATCGGTATGTAGTCCCATTTTGCCCCCGCTAAGCTGCCCATCATCCAAAACATCGCTTCACGGATGCCGGAATCTTTTGGTGCAAGAGTGACAATGAAATTAGTGACGGCAGACATGATCATCGAAATGGCTACACCCGCCAATAACAGCCTTGTCGTTTGAATTCTCCCTCCCACTTGAGCCAATAAATACACGGAAAGCATCGCAGCCATGGCCCCCAGGAAGGCACCGAATGATAACGCATATTGACCGAATATAGGAAGCGCCCCAAAAAGAATGACAAGGGTTGCAGCAACAGAGGAACCAGATGAAATGCCCAGAATATACGGATCTGCGAGTGAATTGCGCACCAAGGCCTGGATGACGACACCCACTACGGATAATCCCGCACCTACCACCGCACCGAGCAATACACGGGGCAGGCGGATATCCCAAATGATCCGCTCTTGTGCGATACTCCAATTCACCTCCAGAAAACCACCGATAAAAGGCAGATGCCCTAAGGCGATCTTCCAAACCGTTATTGCTGACATCTTAACTGGCCCAAGGGTAACAGCGAATGTAACTGATAATAAAAGGATGCACAGCAAGAAAAACAGCAGAAAACGAAACCTGCGCTTGGCATTTCTCTCAAAATGAGGTTCTTCAAGCACATCCCCTCTCTCTTTCAATGAGCTTCTAATCAATGACTCTTCCAATGATGAAATCCTCCTTCAAAAAAAACACAAAAAAACCCCAATCCTTTTAACAAAGAATGGAGTTACGAGTATAGGCCCAAAAATACGGAAGGACCTAAGTCCGCCTTTTCTTACTCTCGAACACCTCTCCTCTCAGCGAAGGAAAAATTGGTGATGCTCACTAGGTAGGTCTCCTGGCTTCCATATCAACATTTCCTTTCGTCTTCCCTGACTGACGGTCAAGTGACATCCTGAAAGAAAACTCCTTGGTTACAGTGGCGCGACCACTCGGGATTTGCACCCGATTCCCTGTTACCCTTTGTTCACACAAAGGCACCCAGCGGCAAATATATGAACTTCGCAAAATTTTCCAAACAATTAAATACAACGTTAGTATAGTATACTCCCAATCTTTTCACAATTAAAAAAATGGGATGCGGTCTATTATATAGAAGAAAATGGATTTAAAGGTTCTTTCTATAATGGTAGAATGTTAGCTTTTGACCCGTATCCACACTAAACTCCTCATCAATCGAAATCCGTTCAAAACCGTTTTTCACTAAAACCTTTTGGGAAGCGATATTGTCGCTTGTAGTTTTGGCATGTATTTGAGTCACATTCAATTCCGGCGCCAGATTAACCAAAAGCTTTAGAGCTTCATTCGCAAACCCTTTTTGCGTAAACGCTTCACCGATTCTATAACCGACATGAGCCGTACCATTAACGGGGTCGATATCCAATAGATTAATCCTGCCGACGATTATGCCTGAACCATCCTTAATCAAATAAAAAGAAGAGATAGCATCTTCTTGTTCTTTTAATAATTCCTTATGCCTGATTCCAAACGATCCAAAGCTATAATAATCATCTCCCCGGCCTGGGACCGTTTGCTCGAAAAACCTTCTATTATTGCATTCAAATGCAAATAACTCTTGTGCAGCCTGTTCATTAAGCCTGTTAATGTATATATCCACTTATTCTTCATCCTTTCAAAAAAACGCTAAGCATACGCGGCCTGTTATATCATTCAAGAAAACCAAGTGCTTATCCTTCCTGATAATATATATATAATGGAAGGATTTATTCCCAACTTGTTCCAGGCACCATATTGTTCCCTCTAATTCAGTTCCTGAATAAAGATAAATACATGAATTACTTGAAAAGTCAAAAATAAATTATTTTCTTCTGGTAAAAAATCAACGGATGATGTATCATAGGCATCAGATATTTATTATTCTCATTTGGTTAATCGGAATTAGGAGGAATATATATGATTGGTTATGTGTTTTTAAATCTTGCCATAATGCTCGTTCTTTTAGGCGTATTATTTTACATGAATAAGAAGCATATTTCCTTTACAAAAAGGGTCTTTACTGGACTTGGTTTAGGGATTGTATTCGGACTTCTTTTGCAGTATTTCTATGAACCTCAGTCAGAAGCGATCGTTAAATCGGTCGATTGGTTTAACATCGTAGGTTCAGGCTATGTCAAGTTCCTGCAAATGATCGTCATGCCGCTTGTCTTCATTTCGATCTTATCCGCATTCACAAGATTGAAACTGACTAGCAATATTGGAAAGATCAGTGTCCTGATCATCGGAATCCTGCTTGGAACGACTGCGATTGCAGCAGCTGTCGGGATCACCTCGGCAACTGTATTCAATTTGGAAGCCGTTCAAATTGAGCAAGGGGAAGCGGAGTTAAGCCGCGGGGATCAAATATCGGAAACATACGGTACGATTCAGGATAAAACGATGCCTCAGCAAATCCTTGAGTTGATTCCGTCCAATCCGTTCCTTGATTTAACGGGTGCACGTCCGACATCAACCATTTCCGTTGTAATTTTTGCTGCATTTCTTGGGATTGCCTATTTAGGGGTCAAAAGGAAACAGCCTGAACATGCTGAATTTTTTGCTAAAATAGTAGATACATTGCACAGCATCATCATGCGCGTTGTAACATTGATCCTGCGTTTAACACCTTACGGGATCTTGGCGATCATGACGAAGACTGTAGCTACGAGCGATTTGGATGCAATCCTGAAATTGGGGAAATTCGTCGGTGCCTCTTATGTCGCCCTGATTGTCATGTTCCTCATCCATCTGTTATTGCTGATGCTTGCAGGATTGAATCCAATCGTATATTTGAGAAAAGCTTTCCCGGTATTATCATTTGCCTTCACTTCAAGAACAAGTGCAGGAGCTCTGCCATTGAACATCCAGACACAGAAACAACTAGGGGTGTCCGAAGGTATTGCCAACTTTGCCGGATCCTTCGGCTTGTCGATCGGTCAAAACGGCTGTGCCGGAATCTATCCGGCCATGTTAGCGGTCATGATCGCTCCAACGGTTGGGATCAACCCGCTAGATCCTTCCTTTATAGCCATGTTGATTGCCATCGTGGCCATTAGCTCATTCGGGGTTGCAGGTGTAGGCGGAGGAGCAACATTCGCTGCCATCCTAGTATTATCTGCAATGAACTTGCCAATCGCCTTGGCCGGTCTGCTGATTTCCGTCGAGCCATTGATCGATATGGGAAGAACGGCTGTGAATGTCAGCGGAAGCATGACTTCCGGTATTCTGACTAGTAAAATAACGGGCGACCTGGATAAGGAACAGTTCAGTGAAGAATCATCTTTGAAAATCGAAGCTGAAATGTAAAATAAAAAAGCATCGGACTTCCATTGGAGGTTCGATGCTTTTTTACATATGGTCACTTTTTAATTTGCCTCGCTGTGTAATGATTGGCCTGAATAGCCGATAGTGCTTGGAACATATACTGGACAGCTGCATATACCCCGCATGCAAGGAGTATTCCTGCGAGTACATCCAATACAGCATGCTGTTTCGTAAATAGCGTCGAGAGGATGATCAGTGTTCCGAATGCAGTGACACTGGCATACTCCCATTTGTGCTGTTCTTTCCGCTTATGGGCAACGATCATCATGATGAATGTAGTCAGTACATGTATGCTGGGAAGACAGTTGACAGGTTGATCATGACTATAGACGAATCGCATTAAATGGGCAAAGATATCGTTACCCACCACTTCCGGACGCGGAACTGTCGTTTGCCAAAGGCAATATACAAGAAAACAGAAAAGTTTCCCCGATATCAAACTGCCTAATCCTACGAAATAGTGCTTTCGGTCAACAAAACAGTAGTAAATCAGCAATCCATAAATATACGGATACCAAAGTAAATAAGGAACGACAAATTCTTTAATAAAGGGAATCTCCCCATCTATTATAGTCGTAACATCGACAGCATGACCTGAAGATTGGTTGATGATTGAATAGATGGAACTAGTAATCACCAAAAGTATTAAATAATATAACGGGTGAAAGGATAGTAAGGAATTGTTTTTCATAGCTCGCTCCGACTTTCAATATATTGGTTTTTTTCCAAAGATTATTATACAACATTTTTCACTAGATTAACTCTTTAATTGCTAAAGTTAATGATTCCCATGAACTAGTAAAATGGATATCTCTTACTTTTCATCAGACCATGAATACATAACGAAAGCCATGGCATATACCACGGCTTGAAACGGAAACTTATATGCGGGAAGGCAAAAGTGATCACTCCGCTATCTCTAGATTTTGTTATGGCGTTTTTTCCATACATACGTTAAGGAAATGAAGATGTAGATGCAAAGTGTAATGATCGTAACGACTATGGATGTCGTGAAAATGATTCCGATCAGGATCGTTATTAAAGCGATGATCGCAGCCCAAGTCGTATACGGGAACCATTTTACCGAATAGGCACTTGTTTTTCCGGACTGTTGTTTACGTGATTTCAAATGGGCGAAAGCAATGATCAACCAGATGAATAATACGGTATATCCAAGCGAACCCATTAGGAAATCGAAGGTCTTGCTTCCAGCAAATAAGGAAATCAATACACCGCCATATAAAGCGGAAGTACATATTAATATTGCGGGAACAGGTACTTTCTTCTTGGATAAGCGGGAAAAGATTTTCGGAACGCGACCATCCACGGCTTGTGTATACAGAACGCGGGATGAACCATACAACCCGGAGTTCATCGATGATATGATCGCTAATAGAACAACGGCATTCATGATATGGTCGGCACCTGGAATCCCGATCATTTGAAAGACCATCACAAACGGACTTTCCTTCACCCCGTTTACTTCGTTCCAAGGAATTAAGCTAACGATGATGAAAAAAGGAATGATATAGAAAGAAATGATCCTGACCAATGTACTGCGAACGGCCTTTGGAACCACTTTTTCAGGATTTTTCGTTTCAGCTAATGTGACCCCAATGATTTCCGTACCGCCATATGAATAGATTACCACCAGCATCGCCGTGATCAAACCTGTCGATCCATTCGGAAAGAAACCTCCATGCTCGGTCAAGTTAGAAAAACCGACGGCTGTATGATCACCAAAAGTAACGAGCAGCAACAATAATCCAGCCATGATGAACACAATGATGACGGTAATCTTAATTAAAGCAAGCCAGTACTCCGTTTCAGCAAAAACCTTTACCGACAGTAAGTTAACCGCAGTAACTAAAATCGAAACAGCTAATGCCAATATCCAGATTGGATATCCAGGCAGCCAATATTGAATGAAAATTGCCGCAACCACTGATTCGGCCGCGATATTCAATACCCACATTTTCCAATAAATCCAATCCAGGAAATAGGCAGGGTACTTTCCTAAAATCGATTGGACCAAATCCCTGAATGTTCGTGCACCGCTATTGCGGACCGCCATTTCAGCTAAACCTTGCATGATGAATAATAGGATGATGCCTCCTATCAAGTACGCAATGATTACGGAAGGACCTGCCATATCAATGGCTGAACTGCTTCCTTTAAATAAACCTGCCCCGATGGCACCTCCTAATGCCATCATCGTTATATGCCTTGAAGTCATTGTCCTCTGTAAATTCCGTTTGTCCGTTTCCATATCCTTACCTCCCCAAAATCAAAAAAAGCATATCGTCTCTTCCTTCATAATCAAATGAAGAAAGAGACGATATGCCTTAAGCTTACCGCGGTACCACTCTTATTGGCTCTTTAAAGAACCCTGCTTTAAAAACCTTGTAACGAAGGTCAATCGTTAAAACAAAAGAATGGAATCATTCCTATCTTTCGCTTTACCACTCCCAGGCAAGTTCAAAGTATCATTGGACTGCGTTGCACCAACCCGCAGCTCTCTTTACCGAATAATGAGCTTTTACTACTCCTGATCATTGCGTTTCAAAAATTATATCTGAATATTTTTAATAATATCCCATACTATACGGACTCAAGGTAAATTTGTCAATAACTTTCTTAGGATAATATTTTCAAAGAAATAAATTAGGGGAAATCAACGTGAGCCAGCTATTACGATCTTGTGAGGATGAGTGGTTCTATTTCCGTTTCTTGGCAAACGCAACCGATAAGACTGGTTGCTACGGCAGCTTATCTGTTAGAAATGTATCATGAGGTTACCTTCTTCCCGCACTCGGTTTCCTCTATATTTTTCCATATATTCAATGTTATAGTATTTATATAGGAAATAAATCTAACGAATAACTCACTATCTGTTTGGAGGACATAATGAAAAAAACCTTAATTATTATAATTTTTTTATTATCTGTTTTGGTTGGGTGTAGTAACGGTGATAAATACATGAATCTTTCTGGGGAGAGCGATCATTGGAAAGGAGAGTATGTTGCAACCGCTACTGAAGATTCGGAAAATGGAACCTATACTTTTAAATATAAAGATGTAGCCAGCGATGTATTTTTCAAGACTTTGGAGATTTCAATTAATGATGGTGAAACTAAGCAGAAAACGACAAACTACAACGAACCAACAGTTGAAATTCAAACTGCATGTAGCGGCTGTTCAGTAACTAATGAAAGTATGCCTATACATATAACAATTAATTGGGATGGTAATGAAGAAAGCTTTACTTTAAAGCAAAGCAAATAAAGAAGAGGGCGTATTCGCCCCTCTAGACCAAATTAATTCCCTTTGTTTACAAGTGCTGCTAACATCTGAACTAGATCACCGAAATGAGTAGCCAACGTATAAGCAATGACGAAAAGGCTTCAAGAATAACAACTTACTAATGATACCTTTTTAATTAGTTCAAATTTCTCTGGGTCAATTTTAACAAATTCATTTTTATATAATTATAGGATAAATACCCTCTAATATCCTAACTAACAAAATGGAACCGATATATCCGAATGGACGGATTTTAAAGGTCTTTTCCCTAGCCTTCGTCAATAATTCCCACTGAAAAAACCGATCACAGCTCCTGTTGTTTACCTAATCAATTAATCTATTCATAAAAGCCTAGACTCTCCTAAAAAAACTCCATCCCTAACCATGATGCAGCCACCATCAGAACCCCAACGACAATCACAATAACCGGTCCTACAACAATTAATCCAAATAGCAGTGAGCCTACCGCGTCCAGGAAGATTCGAAATGGTCCTGCTTTTTCCTTTTTATTCTTTTGCTGCGTTAATAAGTCTTCCAGATGACCGACTTTTTGCTTCTATTCCTGCAACTCTTGAATTACTTTTGTGTCCTGGTCCATGAATTACCACCCTCCCCAATTAACAATAAGTGTTAATTCTATCATTTACATCCATTTTTAAAAAGTGAAATTTAACCTCGAAACCAACTCTATCATTCTATTTTCATCCATAAAATTTAAACTATTTTTTCAAATTCTGTCATCAATGTTACAATAACATGGTCTGAAATCAATCCACTCTATAGAACACGTGAGGTATCATATTTTTTATGAAAGCAATACGATTATTAAAGAGTTTTAACTTTTTATATTTTGGACTGCTTGCCATTTTCATTCCGTTTCTGCCAGTCTATCTGGCTGATCAAGGTTTGCGTCCAGCCCAAATCGGATTCATCATCGGTACAGGAGGTTTTGTCACCCTCATTACCCAGCCTTTATGGGGAATGATCAGCGACAAAACAAGGACTATACGAAAAGTCCTGTTGTTACTCATCTTTTTCTCGAGCGTAATCGGTTATTTCCTCTATGATTCAAGCAGTTATCTTCAGCTTATCCTGTTTGCCATGCTGCTTTATTTCTTTTTGATGCCGATCGATCCCCTGACGGAAAGCCTCAATTTTACGATGGCAGAGAAATCCGGGATTAGCTACGGCTCCATCCGGACATATGGTGCATTGGGTTATGCGGTCATATCGCTGATCACCGGCTATGTTATGTCATATTTCGGAGCGAACAGCCTTGCGTTCCTTTTTGCAGGAATAGGTTTGATCAGCTTCATTGTCAGCTGGATGATGCCTGATGCTCCCGTTTCAGGGAAACCTGTCACCTTAAGCAGCCTTAAGCATTTTTTCAGCAATAAAGAGACGCTTCTCTTTCTGTTATTGGTCTTTATCTGTGCTGTTCCAGCAAGGATGAACGATACCTTCCTTGGAGTATATATCCGGGAACTTGGAGGAAGTGCCAAGCTTGTAGGCTTGACCTGGTTCTTGGCGGCGGGAAGTGAAATCGTTGTATTCGCCCTAAGCTTTTGGTGGCTGCGCAAAGGTAAGGAAATCATCATCATTTCGTTTGCAGCAGCGTTTTTCTTTATCCGTTATTTCGTCTCAGCGTGGATTACCGATCCACAGCTATTGGCTTATTTGCAAGTCATGCAGCTATTAACTTTCCCGATTTTCTACTCGGCGGCCATCCAATATCTTTACCGGATTGTTCCGGTGGAATGGCGTGCCACAGGCCAGACCGTACTGGCGCTGCTATTCTTCGGGGTTTCGGGAATCATTGCTTCTTATATAGGCGGAGCCATATATGGAGCATATGGAGGGAAGACCCTTTACCTGTTCATCTCCTCCATCTCCTTTATAGGAATGGTATTCGCTTTGGTTCTTTATCGGATATACGGAACGAGGCTCGATACCGCAGAGGAAGCTGTATAATCTAAAAAACGGTATAAAAAAGAGCATGTTTTGATTAAAACATGCTCTTTTTACATTCCGTTAGCGAAATAAAGGGGCAACCGTCAACATTAACACAGAGAAGCAAAGCAGTATAGTAGTTGTTCTGTTTGAGAGTTTTACTTGTTTACCATTTTTATAGAAACCTGAAAATTGAAGCCGGTTTTTATAGAGTACATAAAGTAATGGAAAAATTGCCATACCAACAATCCATCCGCCCGTGGTATTCTCTACGGTTATTCCAAAAATCGCATAGATTGAATTAATGATGAGCCCCATTATCATTCCAATAACGAAAATAATAGTGATTATACGAAATAATTCTAAAATCACTCTTAACATCATTTCACCTACTTTTTTCCTGTAATCCGTAAAAAAGGCTGCAATCAGCAACCTTGAATGAACTTTACAGGATGGGATATTTCCCTAAATATAACAAACTTTCCTCTATTGGTAAATAGACGCTCTTTACTCTTCTTCTTGAACGAGCGAATGTTTAAATGCGTAAATCACTGCTTGCGTGCGGTCCTGTACCGCAAGCTTGCTTAATATATTGCTGACATGCACTTTGGCTGTTTTCAGGGCTATGTATAGTTCATCGGCAATTTCCTGATTCGTTTTCCCTTGAGTCATCAGCAATAAAATTTCCATTTCACGGTTTGTCAATTGATCATGAAGCTGGGTGATTTTAGGGCGACGCAGCTTTTCCATCATTTTTCCCGTCACTTCAGGTTCAAGTACGCTTTGACCTTGGAAAGTGGAACGGACGGCTCTCGCAATCTCGCTGGCCTTTGATGTTTTCAACATATAGCTCGTCGCTCCGGCTTCCAATGCCGGGTACACTTTTTCATCATCCAGGAAGCTTGTCACAATGATGATCTTTGCTTCAGGCCATTTTTCGATAATTCGTTTCGTCGCTTCTATGCCGTCCATTTCCGGCATCACCAAATCCATCAAAATGATATCCGGACGCAATTCCATTGCCAGTTCGACAGCTTTCAAGCCATTGTCCGCTTCCCCGATCACTTCGATATCAGATTGTGCGGATAAATAAGCCGATACCCCTATCCTTACCATTTCATGGTCATCGACAAATAATACTTTAATCATCATGATCACCTCCAGCATTTAATAATGGGATTTTCACTTCAAGTTTCGTTCCTTTATTCGGAACGCTTACAAGTTGCATCGTTCCGCCTAATTCAACAGCCCGTTCATGCATGTTTTGCAGACCATATGATCCCGTTTTCGACTCCTCGACGTTAAAACCGATGCCGTCATCCGTTATTCGTAAAATGACCATTCCATCACGAACGATCAATAGCACTTCAAGCGAATTGGCTTTTGCATGTCTCAGTGTATTGGAAATCGATTCTTGTAAAATCCGAAACAGATGGTCCTCAATCCCCTTATCCAAAGTGACAGGCTCCATCTTCCAATTTATATCCATCGTCACTTTTTGGGCCAATTCCAAAAGAAGCTCCTTCATTCCTTCATGTAAAGATTTTCCCTTTAATGCAACAGGTCTCAAATGAAGCAATAGCGCCCTCATCTCAAGCTGGGATTGATGGATCATTTCTTCCACTACCTTGAATTGTTTCATTTCCGTTTTTTCCATATCGGATTGTGATTCAGTGATGGCCGACATGAACATTGAAGCTGCAAACAATTGCTGACTCACCGAATCATGCAGCTCCCGCGCCAAACGGTTTCGTTCCTGGGAAACGATTTCCTGGATTTGTTTCTCCTGATCAATGGCCTTTTCATTCGCCATTTTTTGCGATAATTTTGTCTGCTCATTGATTTGCTTATGGATCAGTTGCATCCGTTCCGCCATTTTAGCGATTTCTTGGACCGGATACCCCTCCTGTTGCGATGGCAGACGGCCCTGTTCAAGTAAATGCAGCCCTTCATCCACCCTTTCGAGCTGCCTCTTCCAAAACATTCCCGAAACAACTCCATAAATCAGCCCTACCGTCATGACCAGGCTTGGCAGGAATATGACGAAGGGTAACCCCATGACCATTTTCTCCCATAATAAGCTCCAGTCGGATAAAGGAAAAATGAAGAAAACCGCCGCCGGCAAGGCAAGGGAAAGAACAAAAGCAACACCAAGGGCAGTCAATATCTGCCGTGTCAGTATGCTCATATCCGCTTCACCTCTAAATCCCCAACTAAGATTGAAGTGATGATATGAACCTTGTGATCCGTTTCATTGAACCCTTCCGTTTGGTAGGAATAAATTTGATTAAAGACCCTGGATTCAAGCTTATTTTCAAAAATCCGCGCTCTGCCAGCAATGACAGAATGATGGACCCTGATTTCGATGCCGTACGGTACAAGCACAGTGATATTGCCAATGATATTCCTGATGGAAATGACAGCGTCGCCTTTCGGTAAAATCGTTTTGCTTAAATCGATAACCGTATCACCGACACCGCCCTGAACATTCACGGAATTCCATTCATATACATGCTCGGCCGTTTGTTGATGACCGAACAACTTATTTTTAAAAAGGTAATCGGTTTTCAGCAATTGTTCCTTATTGATCTTCTCTTCATCCGAATCATCATTGGTTAAAATCGGACTGACCCAATCAGGATTCTTTTTGGACTGATAATATAAAAGCAAAAGATAAATGAGGATTGCCATTAGGAAAAATCTAAAAACGAACATATTCAAGACGGTGATGATAAGGGAAATCAGCCCTATAAAAAATAGAATTTTCCCGATTGTCCGTTTTGTGAATTTCCTGCCTAAATAGATACATCCTATTGAAAAAGCGATGGAAAAAAGGAGACCTCCACCCGTAAATGAAATCTCTAAAAAAAGCAGGACGACTCCGATGAGAAGTATCCATCCCATATAGTCCGTCTTCAACTTGTTCAACATCGGTTCGCCTCCCCTGTATATGATCATGATATTCTTAAAAGGCACAGGAACCCGTGCCTTTTAAGAATACCATGAAATTATCACGTTCTGACAGCCTGTTTTCCCCGACCTCCATTCCAAAAGGCCAGGGGATTACAGAGATGCCTTACAAACCTTTACGCTTCTTTCTGTTCCAATTCTTTTTCAAGCTGGACAATCCTGGCATCGATCGTATGCCGATTATAATCTGTATGGACCTGGTGCTCGATGCGATCGATATAATGCTCCATTTCTTCAAACATCGCTACCGGTTTGGTTTCGGAATTGCCTCCGTCCAATACCCGATTGATCCGGTTGTTTGCCCGGGCAATATTTTCCCTGCCCATCAGTTCCAACCGCTTTAGATGCATATCCTTCAGCTTATGCTTCATTTCTTCATATTTCCGCTCCAGTTCAGCTAACTGAACCTCTGCACTTTTATGCGCCTCTTTCAAACTTAGCGCCCGATCTTCATAGTGCAGGCTTTCCTTGACAGCAAATTCCATTAGATCGGTTTCTCCTGACTGCTTAGCAATCTCAGCCTGATGCTTACGTTTTTCAGCTAGATTTTGCGCTTGATTATATTCACGCGTAAACTCTTCTTTCAAAAGATATTGACGTTCAAGCAGCTTACCGACCTTTTCTGTCTCCTGCTCACATTGGCGCAAATATTGATTTAACATTCCAATCGGATTTTTTTGCTCCTTCTTATCCAACAAGTCATGAAAATCCGCTGAAATCGTTTGTTTCATTCTTGAAAATAAATTACCCATTTCAATTCCGTCCCTTCTATTAGTTCTTATTCAACTCTTTCCACTCTCTTTCAAAATTTGAGAACGGGTCATTTTCTTTCGATGATTCACTTTCATCATTTTCATTCCATTTTTTATAAACCAGGTAAAGAACATAAGCTGCCACCAGTCCCAATATTGCCGGGATATGGGAAATAGAAACGATCAGCACGATAATGGAGACTGATCCCCACGCAATCTTCGCCCCTGTCGATTCGGACTTCATGAACTGCTTGAACCCAAAGTATAGGATCGCCAAGCAAATCGCCAGGCTGATCAGTGGACCAACGTTCGCCAGTAACAGGAAAAGTGCGATCAGCCCTACAATAAATAAACCAAATTTCTTCATTGTTTTCGTCCTCCTTTCTATGTTTATATCTTATCTACTTTTACAAGTTCGTATAATGAGCCTTAGCTATATTTTCTAGTAGGACTTAAGGCGTAGACGCTGTAAGTCCGATGCTAATGAGAGTGTTTTGGCGGTTTGGTTTCCTCGTGAATTTGCACTTACTTGTAAGTTTGAGTGATATATTCGAAAGTTTGATCGATATATACCAGAGTTTGCGTGATATACTCCGAGTTTGAGCTATATCCTCGTGAATTTGCGCTTTACTCGTGAATTCTGCGACTTTACTCGTGAGTTTGGGCACTTTACTCGTGAATTTGCACTATTTACTCGTGAGTTTGAGCAATTTACTCGTGAATTTGCATTTACTCGTGAATTTGAACGGTTTACTCGTGAATTCTGCGGGTTTACTCGTGAGTTTTGAAATAAAAAAAATCTTCCGATAAAACCGGAAGATTGGTGAGCTGCATTATCATTACAAATACAAGCCTTCGACGTAAACTGAGGTGATGGTTTGAGCAATTTCTTCGACAGTGCTTTGGTGTTCGTTTCGGACAATTTCCCACAGATACATTTCATTTGTGAAAAACCACCCTCTTGCCACAAGCTCATGGTTTAGTTCAGCCCTTGCCAGACCATTTTGCTGGGCATAGGCGACGTCCTTTGAAATTCGCTGAATGAACTTCATGCGAATCGCTTTCCATTTATCTGAAATAATGGTTGATATCCCAATGGCCTGTTCGAAAACTTGCATCATGTTGCGTTCAGCTTCTGCCATTTTCAAAAATGAATTAGCTTGTATGTTTATGATATGTTTTGCTTCGTCTTTTGATTTTGGAAAGAAAGAGGTCTCGGCAATTTCATAGAATTGCTCCATTACATTCTCCATTAATACAATTAACAGATCCTCTTTCCCTTTAAAATGAACATAGGCCGTTCCGTATCCGATGTTTGCCCTTTTGATCATTTGGGAAATAAGCGCAGCTTGATAACCTTCTTCAAGAAATATTTCCTTTGCAGCTTCCAATAACTTTTGTCGTGTCATGATCGAGCGTAAATGCCGTTTATCCCCTACTTTGCCATTCTCCATGCTTATTCCTCCCCCTATCTTCTAGCATAAAGGATTTCCATAAAATAAAAAACATTTGTTGGAAAGTTCGATTTCAATGTTTATAATTTTCTGAATTAACTTATTGACACCATGTCATATTCTTTGGTACGATTCTCCTAGAATTATTAAAATACTAATATAGGAGGATGATTATGGTTTCTGAATATACATTGGATCACGCTAAACAAATGGATGAGAATGATACGCTTAAAGGTTTTCGAGAAGAGTTTTATTTAAAGCCGAATTCCATCTATATGGATGGAAACTCATTGGGGCTTCTTTCGAAAAGGGCTGAACGCACTCTTCTGGAGTCTTTGGAAGATTGGAAAGAGCATGGGATCGATGGATGGACGCAAGGGAATCACCCATGGTTTTTCATGGCTGAGAAATTGGGCGCGAAGATGTCCCAATTGGTCGGAGCTTCTCCCGAGGAAGTTATTGTAACCGGCTCCACAACCGTGAATCTGCATCAGCTTGTAGCTACTTTTTATAAGCCTGAAGGAATGCGCACAAAAATTTTGGCAGATGAATTAACCTTTCCGACTGATATTTATGCTCTTCAAAGTCAGCTGCGTACACATGGATATGATCCGGAAACCGATCTCATCCGCGTCAAAAGCCGCGATGGCAGATTTCTTGAAGAAGATGACATTATCCAAGCAATGACCGATGACATCGCTTTAATCATCTTACCAACGGTCCTGTATCGCAGCGGTCAAATATTGGATATGAAACGATTGACTGATGAGGCTCATAAAAGAGGAATTGTAATCGGATTTGACGGATGCCATTCCATCGGTGCCATCCCGCATTCATTCAGCGAATGGGATGTGGATTTTGCGTATTGGTGCAATTATAAACATTTAAATGGCGGTCCTGGCGGTGTTGGCGGTTTATATGTAAATCGAAAACATTTTGGAACGATGCCTGGATTGGCTGGATGGTTCGGCTCCAAAAAAGATAAACAATTCGATATGGAACATACCTTAACACCAGCTGAATCAGCAGGAGCGTATCAAATTGGCACGCCGCATGTGTTAAGTTGTGCGCCTTTGATTGGGTCTTTGGACATTTTTATAGAAGCGGGAATTGAGAATATTCGCGAAAAATCCCTGAAAATCAATCAATATTTAATGGATTTAGTCGAATTCGAATTGGAAGACATGGGATTTTTCATTGGAACTCCTAGAGAAGACATACGCCGCGGAGGTCATGTAAGCCTCGAGCATAAAGAAGCTGCACGGATATGCAAGGCATTGAAAGAGAACGGTGTCATTCCAGATTTCCGGGCACCTAACATCATTCGTCTCGCTCCGGTTGCACTATATACTTCCTACGCAGAAGTTTGGGAAGTTGTACAAATACTCAAGAAAATCATGTCAGAAAAACAATATGAAAAATTCAAGAATGAGCGTGAAGTGGTCGCATAACATGGAATTCCGCCAAATGGGGCTCATCCCTCAAATGGTTAGTTAATTACGGCATGCTAAAATCTTTTTTGATAAAAAGGGGATGAACTATGGAGAACAAAAATACTCAATTGAACTTTAAAGATGAGCCAGAAAAAGGATTAAAACGTGAGCTGAAAACAAATCAGCTTTCCATGATCGCGATGGGCTGTGCCATCGGGACAGGGCTATTCCTTGGCAGCGGGCTTGCGATTCAAGCGGCAGGGCCAAGTGTATTGCTCAGTTATGCTCTTGGGGCGTTCATTGTTTTACTGTTGATGGGCTGTTTAGCCGAAATGACGGTTGCCCATCCTACTTCCGGATCTTTTGGAGCCATTGCGGAAAAGTACATGACTCCTATGGCAGGCTATCTTGTCCGCTATTCTTATTGGATTGGCAATGTTTTGGCTGTTGGGGTTGAAGTAAGTGCAGTCAGCGTATATATGAATTATTGGTTTCCGAGCGTTCCGGGAATCGTATGGATTTTGCTGTTTGCAGGGGTCCTGATTTATGTAAATGCTACCAGCGTGAATACATTCGCGACATTTGAGTATTGGTTCTCCTTTATTAAAATAAGTGCCATTGTTGGTTTTATCCTTCTTGGAGCCTATGTACTATTCGGTTCATCCGAACAGCCACATATAGGACCGGAAAACTTCGTGAATGAAGGCGGTTTTTTCCCATTTGGTTTGAAGGGGATGTGGATAGCCGTATTTATTTCTTTATTCAGCTTTCTTGGAACTGAATTGATAGCGGTTACATCAGGGGAAGCAAAAGATCCAGATGCAGCTGTCCCAAAAGCATTAAAAGCTACCGTGTTCCGTTTATCCACTTTCTATGTGCTGACAATCGGCATCATGCTGATGATCGTTCCTTGGAAAACGGCTGGGATCGAGGTAAGTCCATTCGTAAAAGTGATGGAAATATTGAACATTCCAGGTGCATCCGGGATCATGAACTTCATTATTTTAACGGCTGCCATATCTGCCATGAACGCTCAGCTTTATGCTTCAACACGGATGATGTTTTCATTGGCACGTGGGAAAAATGCACCTAGCTTTTTAGGAAAGTTAAACAAAAGGGGTGTTCCTACAAAAGCACTTGCAGTCTCTTCAACGGGAATTTTCATCGCTGCAGGCGTTCATGCGTTACTTCCTGGTTCATCCTATGCCTTCATGATGGGGATTTCCATGTTCGGTGCTATGTTCACATGGCTCATGATCTTCATTTCCCATTTGTTTTTCAGGGTTACATGGGATAAAACAGGCGGACGCAAGTTACCGGTAAGGATGATTGGTTTTCCCTATTTAACGATACTAGGAGCCGTTCTTCTATTTAGTTTGATGATTACGTCATGGTTTACGGATTTCAAAATCATGCTTCAATTCGGGATTCCTTGGTTACTATTTTTAGCTGTTGCTTATTTTATTTCAAAAAGAAGAAATATTAACCATAATGTAATGGAAGAATCTCTGGAAAAGAAGATAGAATAGAATGACGAAATAAATAGTTTTTTGCATATGGAAAAGTGAGGAGATTGCGGAATGAAAAATGTGGATAACAATGAAAAAACAATAACGGGTCTAGAGAAAGAAATTCAAACCGACTTTCAAAAATCGATGTCTTACGGAGATTATCTCCACCTTGATAAGATTTTAACCAGTCAACATAGATGTTCCGATCATCATGATGAAATGCTATTTATCATTATCCACCAAGCGAGTGAGCTATGGATGAAGCTCATTTTACATGAGTTGACAGCAGCGACTGAGTCCATCCGCCAAAACAAGCTGGAACCTTCGTTTAAAATGCTGTCTCGCGTTTCAAGGATCCAGCAGCAATTGATTCAGTCATGGAATGTCCTTTCAACTTTAACGCCGGCTGAATACATGGAGTTCAGGGATAAACTGGGACAATCTTCCGGATTCCAATCTTATCAGAATCGTTTGATTGAATTTGCATTAGGAAACAAAAATGTCCATACGCTATCAGTCTATCAGCACCAAACAGAGTTATACGAGCAAATGCAGCAGGCCCTTCATGAGCCAAGTATTTATGACGCGGCGATTAATGCTCTTGTAGCCCGTGGATTACCTATTGATCAAGGAGCCATCAGCAGGGATTGGTCACAAAGATATGAACCAAATGCCAGTGTAGAAGAGGCATGGCTGACTGTTTATCGCGATGTTGAGCAATATTGGGACTTATATGAGCTGGGCGAAAAGTTAGTGGACATTGGCCACCAACAGCAATTATGGCGTTTTAATCATATGACCACAGTGGAAAGGATTATTGGTAATAAGCAAGGTACTGGCGGATCATCAGGTGTAACGTATTTAAAAAGAGCACTTGATCAACACTTTTTCCCAGAACTATGGAGTTTAAGAACGAAGCTATGATGAAATAAGCAGCAAAGAAACAGCCAGCGAAGATGGAGGTAAATGCATGGGGACATGGATTGATATTTCACAACGTCTGGATGATAACGTTGCAGTTTGGCCTGGAGATACACCTTTCTCTTATAAAGTAAATTGGAGTAAAGAAGAAAGTGGATCTGTCAATGTTGGTCAAATCAATATGAGTATCCATACCGGTACCCATATTGATGCACCTTTTCATTTTGATGACGATGGAAAAAGAGTGATTGATTTGGATCTCGACTTATATATGGGAATTGCCCGAGTTATCCATTTACCAAACAAGACAAGCATCGGAGTCGATGAATTATCCAGTATAGATCTAACTGGCGTTACCCGTCTGTTAATACGGACGGATGCATGGCAGGATAGAAGTGTGTTTCCACAAACGATTCCTCCTATCCAGCCAGAATTAGCGGCATATCTTTCAGAAATGGGCGTCCGTCTTATTGGTCTTGATTTACCATCAGTAGATCCACTGGATAGTAAAGAACTGTCTGCCCACCATGAACTTGCCGGTCATGGAATTCACATTTTGGAAGGACTTGTATTAGACGATATAGGACCGGGTAATTATGAGCTGGCAGCCCTTCCTCTTCCTTTAGTTGAAGCAGATGGAAGTCCGGTACGTGCTGTGTTGAAAAAGTTACCCTAACAAAATTTTTCAAAAAAACGAGCCAGATCAAAAAATGATTTGGCTTGTTTTTTTATTGCCTCCCTTTCTATTGAGGTAACCATTAACTATCAAATTTATCTCCCTAAACCAAGTGCATTTATGTTATAATTTTCAGAATTCATCACTAAGAGTGGAGGTCCGAATATGGAAAACTTTTATTTGTTCATCATCATGTGCATCCTTCTCATCATCTTACCCGGTCCAGATACAGCAATAGCCACAAGGAACACCGTTACCGTGGGGACGTCGGGAGGTTTTAAAACGATGTTCGGCACGTGCTGTGCCCTGCTTATTCATACATCAGCTGCCGTGTTCGGACTTTCGGCAATCATTGTGAAATCCGCTTTACTATTTTCCATCTTCAAATATGTCGGTGCCGTTTACTTAGTATATCTAGGCTTCAAGACCCTATGGGGATTAAGGAATAAACAAGTGGCCGCAGCGGCGGAAACATCAGTCAAAAGTAAGTACGAAAACCAGTCTTGCTTTAAGCAAGGCTTCCTTACCAATCTGCTGAACCCTAAAGTGGCCGTCTTCTTTTTAACGTTCCTGCCTCAGTTCGTGAACCCGGGAAATGATACGTTTTTACCGTTCCTGATCATGGGCATGACGTACACCGTTTTAACTGCGTTGTGGTTTGTATTTTATATCTATCTGCTGAACCAGATCAGTGCTTTCATGAAAAAGCCTAGAACCCAAGCGATTTTCGAGGGTATAACCGGGACGGTCTTGATTGGTTTCGGGTTAAAGCTAGCTCTGGAAAAAGCTCATAATTAATCTGAACTGCACCCTAATTGTTAGAAACACCTAACAATCAGAGGTGCAGTTTTTTGCAGAAACAGGGATTAAGGTACTTGCTGAGTTAGTGTCACAATAAATGAAACGATAATGTTTTCAAAAGAGAATCATATGTTCACTTCACTATTTTCCCCCCGTCACCGAACAACAGAATGTACAGTTTACCAGTTTTCCAATCTTCGCTTGCAGGGATTAAAAACAATGCACAAATACTTACTAAAGATAATCTTAGTAAAAGTTTCATTTCCATCCCCCTATTATTGTTTTTCTGCACTTTACCATAAACTACCACAAATAACGCTTTTGAACACAGTATATACGATACAAATATTATGAACTCCCCTAAGGGAGCCTTACATGCTTCTGAAAATTGGATTTTTTTAAATTCTTTGGTCATTCAACTTTTTGTTTAGGGTTGTCCAAACATCTTGAGGAATTTCTGCATTTATTATCATGTGGCAATTATAAAAAAAAGGATGAACGCTGTGTCAAAGAAAAAAGATGAGAAAATCAGTAAGAATAACAATGGTCAGAGTACTCGGTATACGACCGATGTTTGTGTTTTCATTTTAGGTAACGCTGCTGAAGTAAGAGAAGAAGATATAAGAACACAATTTAAATACGCCAGTGACATATGGGGAATTGATTTTCGGCCTAATATTTGTGATTTAAGAACTAAAGAAGGAGCACGGAAGTGTGGTTTGAAAGCTGATGCCACTATAGCAAGGATCTCCGTACCTTTGCAGATGAGACAACGGGAGAAAGTTTTTAGAGCCTTAAGAAAAGGTAATCGTGGCCGTCAAACTGGACTTGCTGTGTTTTACATTAATGCACAAGACCTTAAAGATGGAAAGGCTATTGCTAACGTCAGCTGGGATAATAAAGGAACACTGGGTAATATCGTCATGACATATGATACATTCCAACAAAAAAATATGGATATCTTGGCTCATGAATTCGGACATGCCTTGTTAGTCAATGCACGTCATTTAAATGATAAAAACAACATTATGTATCCCTCAGGGACAGTAATCGTACCACCAATCTCACAAAGACAACTAAGGGCTATGACTACCTCCAAGCAAAGAGCAAAAGCCTATAAAAGACCTTATGTTTACAGAATTTGAAGCCCGATAGAAATGATGAATCCTCCCTCGTGATACATGTACAAGCTATATAAAAGTTATATTAAACGGGACCAGAAATAAGGCTATGAATGTTACAATATAAAAAACATATTTTGTTATTTTTATACAGGGAGAATAGAAATGAAAACTATTGAAGTTAGGAAAACAAAGGATATCGGATTAGGTTCCCTTTCTTTTGCACTATGTTTAATCGGAATATTGTTTACCTTTCAATTTGGCGATAAACCTTGCATAGGAGATGATATTTTAAATAATATCGGACTAAGCGCATGGTCAAATGGAGATTCAGGTATTCATTATACAATGTTCTATTCGGCTATATTTTTCATCCCTTCCTTTATCATTGGTCATATTTATCCCGATAACAGAGGAGCAAAAGCAGGGAAAATCATATCAGGTTTCCTATCAATTCTTATTGTTTCAGTACTATTAACTATTATTATCGATTTGGTGTGGGGACCTTGAATGAGCCTTTGAGAACTAAGGCCAAATTAAAGGGTATGAGCCCAGTATTACCGACCTCATACCCCAAGCCACCCCTATGGTCTTCAATCACTCAAAGTAACCATTCACGAAAAATCCAATTGTTTCACGTTCGTCCTCAGTTAGATCCCGCTTTAGTTCTTTAGCCAGTTCCTGCTCCATTAAAGCTCGGTTTCCCCGGTGTTCGACCACCGCTCTGGCACATTCTTTCATTAGCTTAAGCTCCGCCTCCATTTCCAGTCTCGTGCAAGGCTTATCATGATGGGAGAGTATGTAGGTTTCGGCATCATAGGCTTCAATTTTCTTAATGAGCAGCGAAGCCTGTTCAGGCGTATAATTCCATTTTTCAGCATAAAGATTGGCATAAAGGCAGTCTCCAAGAAATAATGTTTTTTCCTCCCGTACATAGATGATGCAGGAATCTTTAGCATGATCGCCCCCTACATGCTCAATGACACAGGTTATATTGCCGAGATCGATCGTCATCGTTCTTTCAAAGATGATATCGGGCAGAGGAAAGGAAATCTCTCTATTCGTCCCATGCTCCAATTTGATTGCATCGGCGCAAAAGGTAATCTCCGTCCCTTCTTCGACCCGTTGATCAAGGGCCCGATCTTCCCATGAAAGCTGCTGCATATCTTTAATGTTGGTGTATGTTTTTTCCTGACAAATCACTGGAATCCCGATATTCTCCAGTCCGAAAACATGGTCCCAGTGTGAATGGGTAAGAACGAGGAAATTCCCGCTAATATCATTCCGAAGCAATTCGTCCTTAAAGAGCTGTGCATGCCTGACTGAGTTACCGGCATCGATGATAAGCGTTTTCTTGTTTCCCGTCACGGCGGCAAGAACCGGGCGATCCGTTTCCTGAACTGGCGGCAGGTAGACAATACGTTTCGATAGGTGCTGTAATGTTTGCATGTTTCTGTTCTCCTTACGATTGTTGTTGTGATTAGCTTGCTCAAGTATAGCAAATTACACATGTATTCATTACATAATCTCCGCTAAAGGCAAAAAAGACAACAATCTCCGTGATTGCTGTCTTTTTCGTCATCATTCAAATGAACCTATTCCAATATACCGTGATTTTCGAGAGGGCATTTAAAAAGGTGGCTTTAAAAAAAGACTCTTCCTTCTTCTGATCTTCAGGCGGTTGTATATATTTTTTATTGTCCGCAATGAGTGTACTTTTTGTGATTTTCGAATCGATGGCACCTATCAACTGCGTTGCAAATCTTTCACTATCGATGACCACCATCGATTCTGTATTCAAAAAGGCAGATCGGGAATCCAAATTATAGGAGCCCACTGCACTTAATCGTCGATCATAGACAACCGATTTACCATGCAAAGAATAAGGCTTTGAATATTCATAAAGCCTTGCCCCCGTCTCAACGACGCTATCCCTAAGCGCCAAATAACCGGAAAAGGCGATAACATTCGGTGTTGATGCCACCGAATTGGTAAGTATTGTCCAATCAGCCTTTGGATCCATTTGCCTCGGTACATAATCCTTCAAGGCATCCGCAGGAACAATATAGGGACTTTGGATGTATACCGATTGATTGGCGTTCGCAGCAATATCCAATAGGGATCTCCACACAATAGGGTGTTTGTTGAAACGTTCGATTGGATTATGAATGAAGGACACTTTCTTTGTAGGTGTTGTAGCCTTGTTCCAATCGACGACTGGATTAACGAAATCAGCTTCAGTTTGCAATGCTTTGCTATATTGTTTCGCTAATGCATCTCTTTCACGTTCTCCTTTTTTCGTTTGCCTTTTCGAGAGGTCCGAAAAAACATCGCTCGTATACGGATGATTCCATAATTGATTCAAATAGTCCTTCATTTCAACGATTACACTATCTTTCTCCTCTTTAGCATTGAAAATGAGTACATCCCTGTCATAGACAAAGTTCCTCGGCGGCTTGCTTGCTAAGTACTTATCTGCAATATTTCTCCCGCCGATGATGCCTAACTTTCCATCTACAGTGATAATCTTGTCATGAAGGCGATTATGCCAGGTCCACGGCTTAAATGGCTTAAAGGTTTCGTAATATCTTAATTCAATGTTTTCATGCGAAGCCAATGCATAACGGGCACTGCTTAATTGACCTCTGAGTCCATGAGATATTCCATCCAGAAGGATTCGGACTTTGACACCTCGGTCAGCCGCATCAATCAAGGCTCCAAGAAAAAGCTCTGTTGATTTGCCTTTTCCAAAAGCATAGTAGGCGATATCGATTGAATGCTGGGCTTCCTGGATCATTCGCATTCTGGCGAGTCCCGACTTATAACCGTCTTCGAAAAGCAGGACACGATCCACGGTGGCTTCCTTCTCTCCCATATATTCACTTACTTGTCTAATCGGCCTGTTTTCTTCTTTTTCTGCTTTGGGGAAAAGAACAACAGCCGTCACCACTACATAAAGGACATATAATAGAAGAACAAGCAAAAATCCTTTAATTGCCGTTTTTACAGACATTGAGCACTCCCCCCTTTAAGCGATATTTTATTACTATTCGTAATATGCAAAGACTCTATTCAAAATCTGCAGGCTTGATAAATCTGACTACTATCGAGCGATGCCATTTACCCATCTGCTTGATCCTGGGTGGAACTTGGAACATTTATTTTCCTTTTAAATGTGACAAAGTGGTGAACATGAAAGCAGTTGCATAATATGATATAGAAGGAGGGATTTCATGCTTAAACAACCTGATAGAATAAGTATCTTCAATTATTGTTTTGCATTAGGGGTATCTGAAGTTTTCTTTTTATCCAGCTTTTATCTTTCCATTCTTGACGTTTCATTATTTGCGATTGCTTTACCATTTTCCGCTTTATTTCTAATGTTCTCCTTGTACCTATTCCTTCGAACGCACAAAGCAGTAAAGACCTTACCGAACCAAGATGAAAAAAGAAGGGAAATTCATGCCTTCTATCATCAATCTTTCGGGATTTTCACGATCATTTTTTTCACTTTACTTTTTGTTGCTTTAGCCTATATTCCCTTGCTGGACAACGGAGGGCATTTCTATCTTCTTTATTGTTTACCGATGGCCTTGCTTTGTATGATTCCTTCAATTGTTTCTTATAAAGGAATGAAATTATTCAAACTGGATATCGGCAGGGATTTAACGAAAATCTAATTGATTTTACCAAAGACTTCGTTAAGCAATATCTCACCCATGTTTTTTAGTTGAATGTATAGGCAAAATGAGGATATAATATTGATAACTAATAAATAAAAAAAGACACTGGTTTAACCAGCGTCTTAATGAACAGCAAACTGCATAAAGAGCAGCGGCTTTCTGTGGTAAGTCAGTTGCTACTCGATCATGAAAGTAACCCTTTTCCTACATACATCTGGCCGGATGGTATGGAGGGGGTTACTTTTTTAATGTAACCGCGATTACTGCGACGATTAAAGAGGCGAATGAAATCATTAGCATCAATCCGTCCATAATAGAAATCACCAGCGACACCCCCTTTCTGAAAAGGAGTGACCGCTGCCCACTATACCAAATTGCTGTCCATTTACTATTATATCTATATTTACTTGTTATTTATAGCCAAAAATAGATGTATTTAGTCTACTTTAATATCCATAAAAAAAATCCCACTTAAAGTGAGAACATTTTTTGCATATATATCCCTTTATTGTTCGACTACACGGCCATCTTTATAAATGTAAAACCACCCAATCGTTCCTGTGCCGCCTTGATCGATCCAATCTTTATTAGCTGCTTTATAATTGTAATATGATTTTCCTTTGCCATCTTTCAGCAATCTGCCATCACCGCTGAATACGATGTTGTTACCCAGCTTCTTCTTACCTAACGCGATCGCGTCTTTCTCCGTGAACTGTCTTCTTTCCACCTTATTTTCATCTAAAGCAGCCCATGTCTTCGGTCCGACGATACCATCCGAACTCAAGTTATGATCCACTTGAAACTCCCTTACCACATTTTGTGTTTGGGTACCGAAAATCCCATCAACACCTACATTATATTTAACATCTTTAAGGCTTTGCTGTAAGTCTCTTACATAACTCGAACGTGAGCCTTTCCTGAGGGTCGGGCGTGTTTCCGCCTTCGTTTCGATTTTCTGGATTTCACTGCCCTTTGATGCTGCGTGGGTAATTGAAGTACCCGTTCCTAGAGGGGCCAACATCAAGGCAACTGTTGGAATCATGACCAATAATTTTTTCTTCAACACATATAACCTCCATTCATATGATTACTCCTGCAGGTTTCTGACACTTCCCTTGGAGCCCATTCATTATAACGTATGGAGTTATCTTATTGGTGATTTATTACTTTAATTATAAAAAATGGTAAATACGATTCATAGTGTCATTTTCAAAAGCCAGCATATGACGGAAGTCCCGTTTCTTGAATAAAAACAAAAGGGGGTTTACCTATAACTTCAAAACATAGTTAATTGGGCGGGTGTGCGAGACTATTGCGGGAAAAGCGCGAGGGGCCAAGAGCATCGAGGAGGCTCCCTGACCACCCGCGGAAAGCGAGTGCCTGGAGTGGAAATCACGTTCATATTTTACACTCCCTCAAAAAAACTAGGCAATCTTAATTAATATCGAGTTTGTTTACAGTCTGAAGAAAATCACCCCATTCAGTTTGTATACAAAAGGGTTGGAAAACATATCTTTCATCAAATGATGGTGTTCCCAAACCAACACCTCAACTCCTCAGATAAAGTTTCTAACTAAACGATATAACATAGTTGATTGGAGAGGAAGGTGCGAGACTCCTGCGGGAAAAGCGCGTCTAGGGAGACCCCGCAGGCGCAAGCCGAGGAGGCTCCATGACCGCCCGCGGAAAGCGAGTGCCTGGAGCGGAAATCAACGTTCAAATTGTACAAACCGCAAAAAAACTGTAGACAAACTCGATTTTCATCAAGTTTTGTCTACAGTCTGAAATCATCCCCTATAGGAGATGATTTTCTTTTTTATTGATTTTCTGGCTGTTGTTGATTCTGCCCTTGCATCCCTGTTCCCATTCCCATCAAATTTGTGGCAAGCGGCACCATATTTTTCATTTTCCCGCCATTTCCACTCAACATTTGATAAGTGGCGATACCCACTCCGACCGAAGCGACTACTGGTAAAATTTTATCCATGTTTGCTCTCATTTACATCACCTTATTTTATATATTTTTGTTCATTTCCTGAACTCTTATATCTTGTTCAAAAAAAAACCAAAAATTCAGATTGTATGTTACCAAAACAATTAGTAATAAAAATACGTTTTAAAGGGAAAATTCTTTCAAGAGGGATATTAGCACTCTTTAAATGAAGATTTTTATTTTCATGTCGCTAAAATCCAAACGCTTATCTTCAAATTGTTTACTAAATAGTATAGTCATTCAATGATTGAAAATGATTTAAGATTATTGAGGTGAATTTTCATGCCCATGTTAGATGTGGACGGTAATAGCTTGTATTATTCTGTTAAGGGAAAAGGGGTTCCTATTGTTTTTATTCATCCTCCTGTACTGACTAGTGTGAATTTCCAATACCAAATGGAGGAATTATCCGAAGAATTCAAAGTTATAACCTTTGATATTAGGGGACACGGTAGAAGTCAGTATTCAAGACTGCCAGTAACTTATCCCCGGATCATAGAAGATATCAAACATCTGTTGGATCATTTGAAAATTAAAAAAGCAATCATATGCGGATACTCGACCGGAGGATCTATCGTATTGGAATATTTGCTGAGTTGTGCCGATAGGGCTCTAGGAGGCATTGTTATAGGTGGAATGTCTGAAGTGAGGGATAAATATTTAAAGCAAAAGATTTCTTTAGGAATATCACTTGCCAAGAAAGACGCAGTTCCAATACTTGCGCTTTCCATTTCATGGAGCAATTCAAATACCGAAAAGTTGTTCAACAAAATGTTTAATGAAGCCCTAAAAGGAGATGCCAGAAATATCGAGCAGTATTACCATTATAGTTTGCATTATAACTGTACCCATCAGCTAGAGAAAATCAACCTGCCCATTTTACTGATCTATGGTAAAAAAGATAAACCATTGTATTATTACGCTAATTTATTGCATGAAAAATTGCCATGTACGGAATTAAAATTCATTGATCATGCAAAGCATCAGATTCCTACAAAAGCGGCTAATGATTTAAATGAAAGCATTAAGAATTTTATCCATTCACAAACTGTTTGATTTTTCCGAGATTGCAAATTTCAACCTAGTATATATCCTGAATTTATGGAGTGAAAAAATTGGGAAGAGATAAAAGTACACTGATTCATTTAATATTACTATTGCTAGTCACTGCAGTTTTTATTTGGTCAGTTATTAAGCCTGAAGGATACTTGATATGGACAATGGAAGTACTTCCTGCCGTTGTGTTTCTGATTTATGTAATGGTTACATATAATAAATTCCGCCTTACTACATTATCCTATTTCGTTATTGCCGTTCTTTCAATCACCATGTTCATAGGTGCCCATTATACGTACTCAAAAGTCCCCCTGTTTAATTGGTTAAAAGATCATTACGACCTAAACCGGAACCAATATGATCGGTTTGGACATTTCCTAAAAGGTTTATTTGCGATTGTGATTAGAGAAATAGTAATACGTAAAACCCCTCTAACAAAAGGATCGTGGTTATTTGCTGTCACATTAAGTTTTGCACTTGCCATTGGAGCACTATATGAAATCATCGAATGGATAGCTGCCATCATTTCAAAAGGCAGAAAAGCTTCAAAGGAATTTTTAGGAACACAGGGTGATATTTGGGATGCGCAATGGGATATGGCGTTAACATTAATCGGCTCTATCCTTGTATTGTTCACCTTGTCTAAACTTCATGACAAGCTGTTACGAAAAGTGAAAAATTGAATTAAAAAATAGTGACCTATAGATCACTATTTTTTAATTAGGATTTGATTGTTAATATGATGTTCCATATGTTCTAGATAATCTTTTATTAGCCACTCCAATGATTTTAGTTGATTATTTCCTATATCACAAAGATTAGATAATCTATCAATTGGTGTATTCGTTATTATATGTATGATTTGCTTATTTAAAGAACAAAAAGGTTAACGATCTCATCCAATGGTCGCTCTTGATAATTCTGAACCAATACCCATTGGTCTTGATTATATGGTTGTATAACATATGGCTGTTCTTCGTACTGAATCTTGATAAACCTATTCATATTGTTCAATGCAGAATCGCATAGATGTCCTAAAATCTCTTTTTTGGACCATTTGTGTGGCATTGGTCGATGATTTAATTCTTTTTCTGTCCTCCGGTTGAACTCTTCAGGTATAAAACCTATCCAATGATTGATTCCATTTATTACATTTTTCAATTTGCACTCCCCCTAAGTTTTACCTAAAGGATTTTTATTCGGCAACCAACCGGAAAATACCTTCTTCTTCAACTAACTGCACGGTTTGTTGAATATGGAAACCAACAGCATTCAATAACAGACCCAAAAGAAAAAACCGAAATCAAAAATGGATTTCGGCTCAGACTTCAGGCAAACTTGAAGAAAAGTCAGTTTGCCTGAAGTTTCAAAAATACTCGAGTTGATTTCAGAAATCCGCTCCTTTCCGCTGACTGTCTGCCAAGCCTCCTCGACGCAAGCGACTCCGGGGTCTCGGCTAGCCAGTTTTCGGCAGGGGTGTCGCAAATTTCCTCAATCTAGCGAGCGTTTCATAAAAGAACCACAGGCGCAAAAAGCTCCGAGTGCGGGACCGCCCGTGGAAAGCGAGTGCCAAGTTTCAATCAACGTTCAAATTTTAACCAGTCATGATTGTACTTGCTTACCGCCCTTTTTTTCATTGATGGCTTTTTGATCGATCTTTGTATAGATGCGTTCCACTTCAATTTTGTCATGCAACAGAAGTTCGCGGTTTTCTTTTAGAAGTTCAGTATATGATTTCCTTCTCCTAGACATTTTTTAATTCACCTCTCAAGTGATTGAATTCCTTCTGTAAAACTACTATCGGAAGCTCGTAAAGTTGTTTATTATATTTTTTAAAAATCCCGAATTTCAGAAGTTCTTGTATAAGTTCCTCTTTTTTTGCTTCTCCCTTTGTACTTAATTGGGTAATCATCAAGGACCCTCCTTAACAAAAATACAGGTATTTGGGGCTGCCTAGCATCCGATCCCACATGAAGAATCTCCACTTCTTCCTATTGCTTCCCCATATAAGGGCATGCTCTGCAAAGTCTTCGCATTTGCTTAATTGTTCGTATGTACTGCTTTCATGGTGTATTTTCAACACTTGATCATATACATCAAATCCAAATTGCTTCATTTTATTGGAAAGGATATCTATCCCGGCGCAGGGTTTCGAATGGGTCAGGTCGCCGGCACCAAAGAATGCAACTTTCACTCCAGTAAAGTCCACTTGATCAATTTCTTCATAAAACTCGTTTGCTTCATACGGTAACTCTTCTAGATTCCATGTATATAAACCGATAAAGGCCAAATCAAAATCCTTTAAAGCATCAACTTCAACAGTATCCAATCTTTCCATATATACTTCACAGCCGACAGCCTTCATTCTGTTCTTTATGTTTATAGCCATTTTCTCGGTATTACCGGATAAACTGACATAACCAATGAATACCTTCATCTATATCACCTTCCTAATTGAGAATTAATTTCATTACACATCTCACTATAAATGAAAATGATTCTCATTGTCAATTATTTACCTCCGTTAATTATATTAAACAGTCCTTCTTCATCTTAAAAATAATATAAATGTCCTAAAAATCAAGTGAAAACCAAAATATTTAGGTAAAAAAGCCTATTTTTTCACAAACAACCATGATACACTATGTAATAATTTAACTTATTCAGCCATTGCAAATGGTTATAGTTATTTGGAGGTTAAATAAAAAAACACTAGGTGGGCTACTAATGGAATGGTTGAAATCTTTTGAAGCTAATAATCAGTTCGAAGACAATACAGACAGTTTTTCAGATTTCAAGATCAGGGAATTTATCCCCAATTCCAATGTCCAAAAAAAATATTCACTATTAACTCAATTCTTTTTACTGTTGGGCTGTCAAGATAAAAATAGTGTTACTTCGTTATTTGTCGATACTAGAATTGATTATCAAGTAATCGAAGAAATTATTATGCATTTTGACAACACAAAGGTTGTATTAGAAAACGAATTACCATCAGAAATAATCTTAAGTAAGCCGAATCAAGAATCTCTCTCCTTGATCAGGTCGAATCATTTAAATCCAATAATAAAAAATCTATATGGGACAATGAGCAAGTCACAATATGAATGGAAACCACAAAAATCATACAAGATAATACCTGAATTTATAGAGAAATACGAAGATATGGAGTTCGATAAGGTGTTAGATTTTTTAAAAAACACATCAAAGGGGCCAATAATCTCGCTCTCATTATACAATTGGACTTTAAAAGATTATTTAAAAGATACTTTTGCCATTAGATATTTCACACATAAATGTAAAAATGCTTATTTATGGGTTGATGATTCTAATATTGTTACTACAATTCAACTAGAGTTATAGAATTACATAAAAATACCCCTTTTATATTAAACAGTAAAAAGAAAGGTTTTATTGTTTGATAAAAGGGGTTATTCTGTAATATTTAAGTACTCTAAAAATTAATCAAGCCTATTTTAAGGAGGGGCGTGAAATGACATTACAGTAGTAAATCCGTATTTGCCTGACAGTAAAAACGTTATTGGCAATTCCCCTTAACATCACATTGCAAGCCATCAAATTCATTCCGTTTATTTTTTGCTTCTACCTTCTCAATGACTTGCGCCAGCCTTTCCTTGCTGGCTAGTCCTTGAATAACTTCATCACCAATAATAAACGTCGGGACAGCCCTTATATCTGCTTCTTCATAGGCATGTTTGAGTGCTTGTTGGTGCACTTCCCGATACTTCCGTGACACTAGCGCTTCTCTAAAGTCTTCTACAGGAAGCTCAACTTCACCCGCTAATTTTGTCAATACTTCAATATCTTCAATATTTTGTTCCTCTTGAAAAAACGCGGTAAATACTCTGTTGTGGAATTCGTTCCCTTTTCCGTGCTCCTTTGCAAAATGGCAGCCTTCGAATGCAAAATGTGTATATGGATGCGGGGAGACACGGGGTAAGCGCATATCAACCCCTAGCTTTTTCGCAGCAGGCAGAATGTAAGAGTCCCATGAATTCAACTTATCGGGTTCCTTCCATGGATCGATTTTGGCATGTGGACTCGGACGCAATTCAAATGGCATCCATTCCACTTCTACATCCTTATCCTTCACTATTTCGTCCAAAGGACCTTTACCTAAAAAACAAAATGGGCAAATAAAATCAGAATACGCTTTAATTTTCACTGTCATAATATATTCCCTCACTTTTCATTATCAGCTCAACTTGTAACCGTAATAGTTACAATACAAAGCAAAAAAAATATTAATATAAGAACATGGCATTCAGTAGTCGATAGCTTTCGGCAATTGTTTTACCATCCGCTGTAATCATTTTAGTTACAGGTTAAAGGAAAGTCAACCATTATTTTAAAAGAAAAAAAGTTTGTAAAGAAAATGTTGCTTTTCTCTACAAACTTTTTTATTAAGCTTCCCTACATCTCGATTTGTTCGTTAACGGGTTCTTTCTTTTTCCTTCTCTGTTTTTTCGATTTTTTATAGTATAGTAATTCGTATATACATGGAATGACGATAAGTGTGAGCAGTGTAGACACAGCTAGCCCGCCAATGACAACGATCGCTAAACTTTGTGAAACCAAGCTTCCTGTTTCCGCTTTTTTATATAAAAGCGGCAGCATGGCACAAATTGTTGCTACAGCCGTCATTATGATCGGACGGAATCTTGTAGCCGTCGCTTCGACGATCGCATCGCGGATGATCATTTTTTCTTCGTTTTGTTTGACTCGATCCAGAAGCACAATCGCGTTTGTCACAACAATTCCTATTAACATGAGAGCACCCAGCAGTGCTGTAATATCAACTGGAATTCGACTGATAACCAATCCTAATACCGCTCCAATGGCAGCGAATGGCAAGGAAAATAGAATGGCGATCGGTGCTTTGATTGATTTAAATGTTATAACCATGATTAAAAAGACGATGCCGATCGATATTAACATCGTAAGGAATAAATCGGAAAAATCATCTGTCTGCTGAGCACTGGCCCCGCCGACTAAAATCTCCACATCATTCGGAATATCAAGACCTTTGTTCTCTTTATCTCCAAATATCTCAAGATTTATTTTGCTTGCAATATCGGAAAGCTTAGTCGGATCGACCGTTGCCGTTAATTGAAGATACGTTTCTCCATCTTTATGGAACTGCGTTGTTGCACTCTCTTCACTATTTAAAGATGCAACCTTAGACACCGGAGCTAGACCGCCGTCTGTCATGATCGGGATACTTTTTAAATCCTCTGGTTTTTTAGGATCCAAGATGGGTTCAAGGACGACAGGTGTCTGCTTATCCTGCAAGGTTATATTGCCAATAGGAGTTTTATTAAGCATGATACCTAATTGTTGACCGATTTGTTCTGTATTGCCTTTAGCCGGATCTACCTTGAATGAATAAATCGTTTTCTTTTCGTCTTGGTTTGTTGTAACCTCTTCGATTCCTTTAATATCCTGAATACTTTCTTTGACCTTATTGGCCGTCAGTTCCAAATCTTCAACATTACTGCCGATCACATCTATCGTAATGTTCGTCTTTGATGCCCCCATCATAAATGAAGAGGCTTGGGCCGTAAGCTTCGCATCAGGATAGTTTTCTTGTTCCTTTTCCATTTTCTCCAGGATTGAATCTACATTTGCTTTATCCTTCACGAGGATGCCGAAAGTTGCTTCTGTAGGTGATGTGACTGCTCCATATTGGGCCGTCTCGGCTGAGTTTCCTAATTGCATGAAAATATTATCCACTTCACTCATATCCTGCATCGTTTCTTCGAGTTCAATCGCTTTTTCCTTTACTTTCTCATAAGGCTGATCATTTGGATAAGTTAATGTCACGGAGACATAGTCTGCTGAAGAATTATCAATCGCCCCTTTTGGCATGGCAAAATATGTACCAATGGAACCGACAAACAACAGCATCGCAATAATCAGGACTACCCATTTATGATTTAATGACCAAGTAACCAGTTTGGTAAAACGCTTGGCCGGTCGATGTTTTGGCAGCTCCGTCCTTTTCAGCAATCCTGCGCTCATTAACGGAACAACCGTCAATGCCACAATTAAAGAAGCCAGCAAAGAATAAGTTACCGTCAGGGCGAAAGGAAGAAGAAACTCTTGAAGCCCTCCATTCAATAAAGCAACTGGCAAGAAAACGGCTACAGTAGTAAGGGTTGAAGCTGTTATCGCCACTCCCACCTCTTTCGTTGCATCCATCACCAATTCCTTTGAAATCTTCTCCTGCTGCATTTTCCGGAAAATATTTTCAATAACAACTATACTATCGTCCACCAAGCGCCCGATCGCTACAGCGACACCGCCCAGCGTCAAAATATTCAGCGTCACTCCCGACAATGACAGCAAAAATAACGTAAATCCAAGAGATAGCGGTATGGATACGATTGTAATGAATGTAGATCTTACATTCCGTAAAAAGACCATGATTACAATCGTAGCGAATAACGCACCTAGCAGAACTTCTTTTACCATCGTCTGAACGGAAGTCTCCACCATATCAGCTGTAGATAAATAAATGGTCGATTTCTGGTCGCTATACTTTTCATTAATTTCTTTTGCTACTTTTTCAACCTCTTTACTGATTGTGACCGCATTTGATTGACTGTCCTTGATAATGCTTAAATCAATGCTTTCCTTTCCATTAAAACGACTGATGAGGTTGCCATCCTTCGCTTCTTCAACTTTTGCTATCTCTCCAAGTGCGACATTCGGAGTGACCTTTAGTGCTTCTAATTTTTCAATACTTGTTAAATCACCGATAACCTTGATGTTACTTGCCTTCCCATCAATCACTTTTTCGCCTACGGCCAGAGCTGCATTCTGACCGTTAAGGACGCTCATGACATCTTGAATGGAGACTTTCTTTTTAGCCAATTCTTCATTATCCACTTTGACTGAAAGAACGGATTGCGAAATTCCAAATGTCTGTACATCCGAAACCCCTTTAATATCTTTATACAGAGGCTCTAATTCTTTCTTGGTAAAGTCTATATTTTCAGCTGTTAATCCATCCTTAAAAGTAACAGCTACAAATGAGATGGGAATCATTGATGTATTTAACTGTGTAACAGTTGGCTTTGCCATGCTTTGTGGCAGCGCTACACTGCCAAGAGCCTCTTGAACATCAAGTTTCGCTTGTTTCATATCCGATCCGGCTTCAAAGAATAGATCTACTTTTGAAAATCCATCTCCAGTGGTGGAGTATATTGAACTCTTTCCTTTAACTCCCGTAACTGCTCTTTCAATTGGATCTGTAACTTGTGCTTCCATCGTTTTCGAATCAGTGCCCTGACCCATTGTGATAATCGTAACTTGAGGATTATCGGCAGATGGTAAAAATTCCATCGGCAGTTTAAAATAACTGACAACTCCTATCAACAAAATAAATATGGTTACCAATGAAACGGCAGCCTTGTTCTTAAACGCCCACTTAGTAAAAAACTCCACGTACATATCACCCCTGATTATAATTTATAAGAAAATATTCCCATTTCAAATCTTACCATATATTACTAATTTCGTAGTGTTAATTTTTTATTGATTTTTATATTTCTTTATGTATCTCTATACATAGAAACAAAAAAAGGCTGCGCAGCAGCCTCAGTTTGTAGACAAAAGGGGTTCTATCTAAATTTAAAAACCAAGTTGATTGGAACGTAAGGAACGAGACTCCTGCGGGAAAAGCGCGTCCAGGAGACTCCCGGACCGCCCGCGGAAAGCGAGTGCCTGGAGAGGAAAGCAACGTTCAAATTGTACAAATCCTTAAAACCAGTAGACAGACTCGATTATTTATATCCTTTGAAAAAAAGCATAACGATAGCAAAAACCATTACCCCGATAAGCAATAACGGGCCGATGCCCGAGCTATACACGAAGTATACCGTGATGTGGCGAAAAATGAGCACCACAAGAAATAGGAATAACAGGATACATAAAATCATGATCAGAGCGGTGTTTTTATTCCGATACAAGTAACCAGCCCCATTTTAATAGCTTTATTTCCACTAAGGAAAAATTCATGCGAATGCATGCCCTAACAACAACCTTCCATTAAGAAACAATATGCAGCCCATGTTTTGTACTATTCTGTATATCAAATAAAAAAGAGCTGCCGCAGCAACCCGATTCTTCGAAAATCGTCTGGACGAAAAATGAAACTACATTTCCTGAAGTTCATTGACCGTTACAAACCTATACCCTTCGTTCGTTAACTCTTGTAAGATCCCTTCAATCGCTTGAAGTTCTTTACCCGTATCATCGTACATCGGATGCATCAGGATGATCGAACCTGGTTTTATATTTTCCTTCACATACTTCACTTTGTCAGAAGCTGAAGTGTAATAGCTATCTGGTTCCAGATTCCAAGTAATGGTCTCTCTATCATTTTTATTTAAATAATAAGGCAAACCTAAGATTTTTTTCCCGTTTGGCGGCCGGACATCAATTTCACCCTTATATCCGGAGTTTTGAATTAATGTATCCGTTTTCTCGATTTCCGCCTTGATATAAGAGGGCGATTTAAAAACCATTCGCCTGTGGGAATACGTGTGATTGCCAATCTGATGTCCTGCTTCCGCTATTTTACCCGCTTCCTCTGGATACTTTTCGATTTCGTTACCAATCAGGAAGAATGTAGCCTTTACATCGTATTTATCCAATAACGGAAGGATTTGATTTACATTGTTCGATGGGCCATCATCAAAAGTCAAAGCGACCACTTTTTCATTCGTCTCGACATTATCCGTTAATCCACCGAATAACTGATATGTTCTTGAATTCATTAATTTATACGTACCAAACAATAGCAGGAAAACAACCAGGATTCCCAATCCAATGAATATCAGTTTCTTTTTCATGCAAATACCTATCTTTCTATAAGTTTTTTAATCCAATGACCTATTATAGCAAATCACTGAAAGAAAGCACTTATTGCTAGCCGTCTACACTCACTTTACATGAATCAATTCAAAACGCACACACACTAGCAGCATATCTACTTGAAAGGTGTGTCCGATTCTGTCCAATTCTTCTTTAAAAAATTTTTCATGTGCGTCCCACCAGTATGTATATGTTCGATCGCCTTCCCCTTCTGCAATGGCAAACTCTTCGCTCACTTCATTCATGGGCAATACTTCGACTTTCACTGTTTGGATGATGGCTAAGGGCTCATCCTCACCGCTTAAAATAATGCTGTAATCACCCACGGATGGTAATGGTTCATTTTCTTCTTCATAAAAAATATACCCAGAGCATGTAGCCGTTTTTATCCCAGCCATCACTAATCGAGCCAATTGATCGGGATCGGCCCCGAATTGCCACGCACTGACTGACTGGGGTTTTTCTTCTTCTTTCACCTGCCAAAATTCATTCCAATATAACTCCGCTTTGACATTCATTCTATGATTCTCCATTCTATTTTTCAGCTCCCCTGAGCATCACGAAAGGTTCAATTGGTTCAACTCCAAACTATCTTCAAGCAAAACTCATTAAACTCTATCACTGCAACCGCTAATTTGATCTACGTGGCCATTCTATTTCACCAGTTAACAGCAAAGTGATGACGATAACCCAAAATATAAAGAAAGATGAGGAAAAAACCAAAGAAACTATAGAAATCACTTTTTTCTCCGTTTTCTTCAAAATTCCCATGACAGATAGGACGATACCGGTAATCGTAAGGAAAAATGTGATATAATCACCCGTCAGGCTCCCGAAATTTGCGATTCTGATAGGTGTAATAAAAACAGTAAAAAAGCAAACGATTCCAATGATGAATGAAGTAAAACTGATTACACCATACCTCTTCTGAATACATGCTTCGTTTTCCATCGAGCTCACCCTTTCATAAGTTTTTAAATCCTATACATCTATTAATATCTCACGAATAATTTTAACATATAATACCAGACAAGTTGTTGTGCACAAAAAAAGGGGACAAAAGACCGTGAATTTAAAGCTTCATTTTCATGCCTTCATGAGTGGCTTTAAATCCTAAACGTTCATAAAAACGCAACGTTTCTTCCCGCTTTTTATCGGTCGTCAGCTGAATGATATGGCAGCCCCGCTTCCTTGCACGGTCAATCGCATATTGAATCAACTTGCTTCCAATACCTTTCCCTCGTTCTGTAGATGCCGTCCGAACCCCTTCGATCGTAGCTCTCCAACCGCCTTGATGGGTAATGTAAGGAGTGAACGTGATTTGCTGTACCCCAACGATTTCCTCACCAAGACATGCTACGATCAATTCATTATTTCCATCTGCATCAATGGATTCAAATGCTTTTATATAGCTTTCAGGAAGGGGATTTTCATAGCGCTCCCTTTCCTTCCCCAAAACATCATCCGCAAGCATCTGTACTATTTCACTTAAATCTTTTGCCGTCGCATTCCTGAATGTGACCATGCTATCCCTCCTGATATGTACTTCAGTATCTCGTCATGATGAAAACCAAACGTTCATTAATAACTTCTGCTAATAGTCCAGCGTTCCTCTTTTCTGGAAGGAAAAAGGACGGACTTCCTCTATTAAAAGGAAGTCCGTCCAGTAAATCATTATTAAGTAATTGGAGCAGGATTGAACAATGCCAAATCATTATGCAGGCCCCAATGCTCTGCCCAGGTTTTCTTTTTACCGCTGGCCACTTCCAAAATAAGGTGAAATATTTCCCATCCAACATCCTCAATCGTTGCTTCACCAGTAGCGATAGTTCCAGCATTTATATCGATCAGATCTTTCCATTGCTCTGTCAATGTATTTCGTGTAGATACTTTGATGACGGAAGCCATTGCGAGATTATAAGGTGTGCCTCTTCCAGTTGAAAAAACTTGAAGGTGCATACCGGAAGCGAGCTGCAGTGTTCCGCAAACAAAGTCACTAGCTGGTGTAGCTGCAAAAATCAGCCCTTTTTCCGTTGCTTTTTCACCTGGAGCCAATACGCCTGAAATGGGGCTGCCTCCGGATTTGGCAATGGAGCCTAATGATTTTTCCACTACATTGGCCAATCCGCCTTTTTTGTTTCCAGGCGACGGATTGGCACTTCGATCAGCATCACCTAAAGCAAGGTAGTTATCATACCAATCCATTTCCTTTATTAAGGCTCTTCCTACTTCTTCATTCACCGCTCGAGGCGTCAATAGATGAATCGCATCCCGTACTTCTGTGACTTCAGAGAATAGAACGGTTGCCCCTGCTCTAACTAACAGATCTGTAGCATATCCTACTGCAGGGTTAGCTGTCACACCAGAGAAGGCATCACTTCCTCCGCACTGTGTACCGATGACTAATTCGGAAACCGGAAATGTCTCCCGCTGCCTGCGGTTCAACTTGATTAAACGTTCCTCGGCCATTTCCATAATGGATTGGACCATTCCCGCAAATCCCTGCTGATCCTGAAGTGAAATGATATCTGAATCATCCCCGCTTGGATTTATTCTCATTGGAGAAAGTTTTTCACACCCTAATCCAACTACCAAGGCTTCCCCGCCGAAATTTGGGTGTTTCGCAAGGTTCTGTATCGTGCGAATGGGAATAACCGCTTCCGGTGCATTGATAGCGACTCCGCACCCATAGTTGTGATTTATGGCGAAAACATCATCAACATTGGGATACTTCGGGAGTAGCTCTTTTTTTATCCGGTTCACGACAAAATCCAGAACGCCCACAACACATTGAACGCTAGTTGTAATGCCTAATATATTCTTGGTTCCAACACTGCCGTCTTCATTGCGGAATCCTTGAAATGTATACCCTTCAAGTGGGGGTAAAGTTTTCGGTATATCATTTGCTACCGGTAATGCCTTTAAATCTGGAGAAGCCGGCAGTATCACCAACGACTCGTCAATCCAACTGCCCTTACTGATGGATTCAGCCGCATAACCGATAACTTCCCCATAGCGTATGATGGCTTCATTCTCGACTATATCCATCAAAGCCACTTTGTGACCTTGTGGTACTCTTTCTTTCAATTCAAGCCCACAAGAGAAAACGGTTCCTTGATCCAAGCCCCCCGTATTAACCACGATGGCGACATTATCAATCTTATTTACCTTAATATAAAGCGGAACCTCCGTCAGTTGCGTTTTCGTATCCACTTTACCACTCCTTCATTCTAAAAAAGCAAACAGTCATCACTAAAGATACACGATACACGAGAGGGTTATTATTTTACAAACACCGTTTTAATGGATGTAAAAAACTCTTTTGCTGCTTCTCCTTGTTCCCTGGAGTGGGAGCTGGAGTTTTTCATGCCGCCAAATGGCGCCTGCAATTCAACGCCAGCGCTCTCAGCGTTGACCCTGATCAATCCCGCTTCCATATCGTTAACAAATGAAAGCAAATGTTTGATATTCGCTGTGAAAATCGAAGCACTAAGGCCGTATTCCACGCTGTTCGCAAGTTGCAGGGCCTCTTCAACTGAATCAGCTTTCAATAAAGCAATTACCGGACCAAAAATTTCTTCCTGTACAATCGTCATATCTGACGTGCAGTTATCAAAAATAGTAGGCTCTACATAAAAGCCATTTGCCTGAGGGCCTTCTTCAGCACGCTTCCCGCCAATTAGAAGTTCAGCGCCTTCTTCCACTCCTTTTTTAATATAGGAAAGAACCGTATTCAATTGATTTTCGCTAGCACATGGTCCCATCCATGTCCCGCTGTCCAATCCATCCCCGATGGAAATGCCTTTCGTTTCTTTCACCAGCAGCTGCTTGAACTCTTCATAAACTTCAGCTGCAACGATGACACGGCTTGTCGCGGTACATTTTTGCCCCGTTGAACGGAACGCACCTGTAATGACGGCTTCTACAGCCAGATTAAGATCCGCATCCGCTGCAACGATGACCGGGTTTTTCCCGCCCATTTCAAGCTGGTATTTCGCTCCGCGTGCTAACGCCGCTTGTCCAATCCTTTTTCCAACGCCGTTTGAGCCGGTAAAGGTAATGCCGTTTACATCTTCGTGATCAGCGATGCCCTGCCCGATGACACTGCCCGGTCCTGTGACCATATTGATTACACCCGCCGGTAAACCGGCTTCTTCAAAACACTCCATGATCTTCGCACAGGTGATGGCCGTCTCGGTGGCTGGCTTGACCACAATCGTATTCCCATATACGAGAGCAGGAGCCATCTTCCAAATTGGGATGGCGATTGGGAAATTCCAAGGTGTTATGACGCCCACAACGCCAAGCGGGACTCGCGTCGTGAACATAAGCGCTGAACTATCGGTGGATGGAATGACATCCCCCACTTTACGCATTCCTTCTCCTGCATAGTATTTCAGGATCGCAATGCCGCGTGCCGTTTCCCCTTTTGTTTCAGCAAAGGTCTTTCCCATTTCCCGTGTTGCACATTCTGCGATTTCATCAATCCGCTTTTCAAGAATTTGCGCTGCTTTATATAGATACTCCCCGCGCTCTGAACCAGCTAGTTTGCGCCATTTTTCTTTCGCCTTTTTCGCAGCTTCCACAGCCAGGTTCAAGTCATCCTTGGTAGATTTTTGTACATATCCGACAATTGCCTGTTTATCTGCCGGGTTTAAACTTTTTTCAACTTCATTTGAAATAGAAGCAACCCATTCACCGTTAATATAGTTAAGATACGTTTTTGTTTGAACTGTAGTTATCATATATAATCCCCACCCTTATTAGATTGATTGAATTGGTGTTTCTTTTGGAAAACGATTTAAAGCATTCTCTAATATCGTTTGCATTTCTGCATAATGTTCTTTTTCCACCGGAAGAATTGGTAATCTGACTGTTTGCCCAACCGGCATTCCCATAATCTCCATACCTGCTTTAATGAGCGAAACGGCATATCCCTTTCTCTGACGGCGAATATTGTTGATTGGCATGATGACCTGTTGGTAAATTTCATTGACCGTTTCCTGATCTCCGCTCAAAATGCCATTATAGAATTTTCGTGAGATATGCGGGATGTAATTGGATATCGCCGATGAATATGAGTCAAAGCCAAGTGGAACGTAGGCCGACATGGTAACTTCCGCAAGCGGCATTCCGTTAAGCCAGCCGAAACGTTTTCCGAAGGTTTGTGTAAGGAGTCCATTCAACTCCATATTGCCCAGGCCGTCTTTGACGCCGACCACCTGCGGGACCTCAGCAAGCGCTTCCAAAGTTGAAAGTGAAAATGAAACATTATCACGCTGATATACTATGGAATTTAAGTCTGTACTTTCTGCGATGGTTTTGAAATAAGCAGCCAGACCTGCCTGTTCTCCAGTAACGAGATATGGAGGTAATATTAAATAACCGTCTGCCCCTCTATCCGCTGATATTCTGGCAAGTTCGAGGGAAGTTTGAATATTCCCGCCTACCCCTGTGTATACAGGTACTTTTCCAGCCGTGACGGATACGGCTACCTCTACCATCGCTTCATATTCCTCTTTACTTAACGAAGGATATTCCGCTGCTGCACATGCCACGAAAATAGCCTCGAGTCCCTCATCTAATAAAAATTGGATATTTTGGGCGAGTGCTTGTTCATCAAGCTTATTACTCGTTGTGAATGGTGCCACGGGAAATCCGAGTATTCCTTTAGGTGCCTTGCGAGTCTTATTCATTATTTATTCCCCCTTGTGTATTATTGTTTTATTGTAAGACAAATAGACCTTCTGGTCAATCGTATTTTTTTATTTTCTGAAAAAACTAACATTACCTTAAACCTCAATAATTTCACTTCTACTATATACAAAAAAACACGATAATTAAGGAGCTAAAATGAAAAATGATTTACGAAAAAAAGCCATTGACAAACAATTTTATTTGTCTTACCATTGGACAAAACTAAATATTAAGAATTTTCACGAAGGAGGAAACAGTTAACATTGTAAGCGGTATCAAATGAAAATATAATTAAATACGATTAAGGAAGTGAGTATATGAACGCTGAAGAAAAAGTTTTTCAACCATCTCCTAAACTACCAAGTGCCCAGAAAAAAACACGCACACGATGGTTCATTGTCTTTATGCTCTTTTTGGTCACTGCTCTGAATTATGCGGATCGTGCGACGCTATCAATTGCGGGTACGGACATGTCTGGTCAGCTTGGTCTCGATTCAGTCATGATGGGCTACGTTTTCTCCGCTTTCGCTTGGTCTTATGTAGCAGGACAAATTCCAGGCGGATGGCTTTTAGACCGTTTTGGCTCAAAAAAGGTTTACTTTTGGAGTATCACGTTATGGTCTGCCTTTACGCTTTTACAAGGGTTTCTAGGTTTTTTCGGTTCTGCCGGAACAGCTGTCATCGTATTGTTCGGCCTGCGTTTTTTAGTTGGATTGGCAGAAGCGCCTTCCTTCCCGGCCAACAGCCGCATCGTCGCTACATGGTTCCCAAGCCATGAACGCGGAACCGCGGCTGCCACTTTCAATTCCGCCCAGTATTTTGCAACCGTTCTCTTTGCACCGATCATGGGTTACATTACGTATAAATTTGGTTGGGAATATGTCTTCTTCTTTATGGGTGCTTTAGGAATCATCGTTGCTTTCATCTGGCTGAAAACGATTTATGGCCCGAAGGAACATCCTCGTATCAACAAAGCTGAGCTTGAATATATCGAAGCTGGCGGCGCTTTGATCAATATGGATCAAACCAGTGCAAATAAGGAGGAAAAGAAAGGCGTCAACTGGAATCATATTAAGCAGCTTTTATCAAACCGCATGCTGTTAGGTGTTTATCTAGGACAATATTGCATTACGACGTTAACGTACTTTTTCCTGACATGGTTTCCTGTGTACCTTGTACAAGAAAGAGGCATGACCATTCTTGAAGTTGGATTCGTCGCTTCCCTTCCCGCCATTTGTGGATTTTTTGGCGGTATTCTCGGAGGTACATTCTCGGATTTCTTGTTACGGAAGGGATTCTCATTGACTGTCGCCCGAAAAATGCCAATTGTTGTTGGGATGATTCTATCGATGAGCTTGGTAGCAGCAAACTATGTAGATACGGAATGGGTTGTCATTTTCGTTATGGCCCTTGCGTTTTTCGGTAAAGGATTTGGGGCATTAGGCTGGGCGGTTGTGGCCGATACCTCACCAAAAGAAATGTCCGGTGTCAGCGGCGGGCTTTTCAACACATTCGGTAACATTGCCGGCATTACAACACCGATCATCATCGGATATATCATTGCCACGACAGGGTCGTTCAATGGGGCGCTAGTCTTCGTATGTGCCAATGCTCTTGTCGCTATTTTAAGTTACTTATTCCTGGTTGGTGAAATTAAACGTGTAGAGTTAAAATCATAGTCAACTAAATATTCTAGTAGGGGGAAAAATTATGAACAATCAATTGCTTAAGGATAATGTAAAAGTCGGCACACCGGTAATTTCAGAAATGAGCGTTATTCCAGTTGCGGGCCATGACGGCATGCTGCTGAACTTAAGTGGTGCCCATGCTCCATATTTCACCCGGAACATTGTCATTCTAAAAGACAATGCGGGTAATACAGGTGTAGGTGAAGTTCCTGGGGGCGAAAAAATCCGCCAAACTCTAGAAGATGCCAAACAATTGGTTGTCGGCCAGTCCATTGGGGCATACAACAACATTCTGAATACCATCCGTAAGCAGTTTGGGGACCGCGATGCTGGAGGGCGCGGCCTTCAGACGTTCGATCTCCGTATTGCCATTCATGCCGTAACAGCATTGGAAGCGGCACTTCTTGATTTAGTTGGCCAATATTTAGGTGTTCCTGTCGCAGCCCTTCTCGGTGAGGGACAGCAGCGTGATAAGGTGGAAATGCTGGGCTACTTATTTTATGTAGGTAACCGCAATAAAACAGATCTTGGTTATTTAAGCGAACCGGAAGCGGAAGATGACTGGCTTCGCCTCCGTCATGAGGAAGCGCTGACACCCGAATCGATTGTCCGCTTGGCAGAAGCCGCCCATTCTCGCTATGGATTTAATGATTTTAAATTGAAAGGCGGGGTTTTACGCGGGGAGGAAGAAATCGAAGCGGTGACGGCACTTGCGGAACGCTTCCCTGAAGCCAGGATCACGCTTGATCCAAATGGCGGCTGGCTGCTTGAGGATGCGATTAAACTTTGCAGGGATCAGCATCATGTTTTAGCTTATGCGGAAGATCCATGCGGAGCGGAAAATGGTTTTTCCGCCCGGGAAATCATGACGGAATTCAGGCGTGCAACGGGCCTTCCAACCGCAACGAACATGATTGCAACGGACTGGAGGCAAATGGGGCACTCCATTCAACTTCAATCCGTGGACATCCCTCTTGCCGATCCGCATTTTTGGACGATGCAGGGCTCCGTCCGTGTCGCTCAAATGTGCAACGACTGGGGATTGACATGGGGATCACACTCGAATAATCACTTTGACATTTCACTTGCCATGTTTACACACGTTGCAGCAGCCGCACCAGGAAAAATCACAGCAATCGATACCCACTGGATTTGGCAGGATGGGCAGCGTTTGACGAAAGAACCTTTTAAAATTGTCGGCGGTATGGTCGATGTCCCTTCCAAACCTGGACTTGGAATTGAAGTGGATATGGAACAAATCGAGAAGGCACACCAGCTTTATAAACAAAAAGGACTTGGTGCCCGTGATGATTCAATGGCGATGCAATACCTGGTTTCCGGATGGAAGTTCAATCCAAAATCTCCTTGCCTTGTGAGATGATTTTTTTCCTACATTGCGTGCGTCTCTCTCTTTAGAGAGGCGCATTTTACTTTTTTTGGACGTAGGTCTTCTCATACTCACATGCAAATAAGTGTATTATATTATATAATTAGTCTTACAGTATGAATACATATAGGATTTAACAGAAAAGGGGTTACACAATGGAAGAATCGTCAAAGAAATTAGGCGTACAATCGGTACATCGCAACACTCTTTCACAACAAGTCGTGGATCAAATTGTGCATCTGCTCGTCAGCGGACAAATGAAAGCGGGCGACAAACTGCCTCCTGAAATGGAACTTATGAAAGAACTTGAAGTAAGCAGGCCTGTTTTACGTGAGGCGCTCAGTGCACTTGATACACTAGGTGTCATTACTCGAAAAACACGTGAAGGAACCTTTTTTAACGATAAAATCGGTACACATCCATTCTCTGTCATGCTGGCGCTGGCTACAGATAATTTACCAGCGATCATCGAAGCGCGAATGGCTTTGGAGTTGGGATTAGTAACGATGGCTGCCGAGAAGATCACAGACGAACAATTGGAGAAACTGCAAGTTACGATTGAGACGATTGCCAATAGTGAAGACAACGATTATGGAGAGGCCGATAAAGAATTTCACAAGATCATAGCTTTAAGTGCAAACAATCCCATTATTGAAGGCATGATCGATTCTTTATTGATTACACATAATAAAATTAATAGCCTGATTCAATTCAGAGAACGGGAACTGACTGTAAAGTATCATAAAGCCATCTATGCGGCACTTGCAGCACATGATCCGCATGAAGCATTTAGCCAAATGTACAAACACCTTGATTACGTCCGTCAGAAAGTCCTTCAATATTCTCACGCCAATTAATATATCGTTTGAGAGGTATCGCAGCAAACTGATGGATCACTCAGTGATCCAATTTCATAGGGAAAGTGGATTTTTTCTGGGAACCTATTTTGCTTCCAAGATTTCAGAGTTCAACTTATCTTTTAAATCCAATTGATAGCATAATTCTTTTTGAGAGAAAAACTGGATAGTAGTTCGAACTATCCAGCCCCCACTTATCCACTTTCGATTGAAATGACAATGTCAGGACTACCGAATGAAGTAAAAACTTCCTCTAGCAAATTGTCTGGCTAACCAAATTCCCCCTACAATGATCCTGCCTATGCTCCACTCAAAAAAATGCATCCCTGCTAACTAGCAGGAATGCATATATCAGTCACTAAGTTCTTGACCATTCTTTTTAATTTACGGGCTTAATATGCACTCCAACCAGCATCTGCGGTGATGACAGTACCATTAACAAAACTGGAATCGTCTGAAGCAAGGAATAATGCCACTTTAGCGATTTCCTCAGGTTTGCCATTGCGTGGATTGATAGCCATACCCAATTGTTGGCGAGAGAAGCCAAACTCATTGATATTCGTCATGCTGGAACCAATATTGGTTTCAACTCCGCCTGGTGCTATTGCATTGCAGCGAATCCCTTTATTGGCATACATAAAGCCCGTGTTTTTTGTGAACCCAACGACTGCGTGCTTAGAGGCAGTGTATGCTGCACCTGCTCGAGCACCGTACAAACCGCCAGCAGAAGCAATATTGATGATGACCCCTTTTTGTTTTTCTAAAAAGATCGGCAACACCTTTCTAGTCGAACGCATGACGCTAGTCGTGTTAATGGCAAAAATCCGATCCCATCTAGAATCTTCAATGTCTCCAGCAGGTTCCATGCCATCCATGATACCCGCGTTATTCACCAAAATATCCACCGTACCGTAAGTACTGACCGTGGTATCTATCAAATGTTGAATATCTTCCTCCACCGCCACGTTCGTTTTAATGGCAAAGGCCATTCCGCCATTCGCTTTTATTTCTTCTACCGTCTCGTTCGCACCATCAAGATTTAAGTCCGATACGACGACTTTCGCACCTTCTCTAGCATAATCTATAGCAATTTGTTTTCCCATGCCTGACGCTGCACCTGTCACTACTGCAACTTTGTCTTGTAATTTCATTATGAACTCCCCCATTCATTCTAGTGAAGTGATACTTATTGTACAGATGTTCATTAACTACCTTCCTTTATAGTATAATTAGTTTCAGTAGGCTTATACAATCAGCAAATGATGACCTCGATGTTGAACAATGAACAGATAGTGGTCATTATGTTCATTAAAAGCACAATAACGAACAAAGGGTGAAGAAAATGACTGATAATAACACTGGGATTGATAGAAGGATCAGGAAGTCCAAAATGGCTTTGAAAGAATCCCTCATATCATTAATGCAAAATAAGGATTTCAGGGATATATCGATTACTGACATTGTAGAACTCGCCGACCTTAATCGGGGTACATTTTATAAACACTATCAGTACAAAGAGGAACTGCTTGAAGAGGTCATGGAAGATGTCATTGCCGATTTGATCATATCTTACCGGGAACCTTATAAGAACGTTGATACTTTCACCATCAATGAACTAACGGCTTCAGTCATCAAAATATTTGAACATGTAGCTAACTATGCAAACATTTATACCCTTATCCTAAAGTCGAATGCATGGCCTACATTACTGGAACGGATTTGTAATGAGTTAAAGAAACTTCCATTGGAGGACCTCGAAGATTACCGGCCGAACCCTAAGATCAATATAGAACTTGCCTCCAGCTACCAAGCGTATGCGATATTAGGCATGATCATCGAATGGGTCAACACTAGCTTTAAATATAGCGCTGGCTATATGGCTGAACAGTTGCTTGAAATCCTGAATAATAAATCGGTAAATTCCGTCTTTAAAATAAACCATACATTTTAAAGCAGGAATAAGAGGGCTGTATCGGCAACCCTCTTAAGCCCTATTAAAACGCCTGTCCTTTGGAAAGAAACCTTGTTACGGCAGCCAAGAAAGCTGGTAAATTATCTTCATGGACAAAGTGTCCGGCATCCTCTATCGTCACCAATTCGCAATTCGGAATAAGCTCGGAAACTTCCTGCAATTTGTTTTGTGGAATATGGCTCGACCCGCCCCCTATAACAAGCGTCGGCAACATAATATCGGTAAGGCGCGCCCACCATTTGGGATCGGGTTCATTAAGCTGCTGTAGAATCGAAGGCACTACCTGCCAATCAAACGGCAGTGGGACAGCAGGTTTGGAAGGAACCTCCATTGGCTTATCCGAAAAAGGAGGAGGCGTGTCTTCGACAATCAACCTATCTATCCTCGAAGGAAAAGTTTGCGAGAACAGATAGGAAACTGTTCCCCCCATGGAATGCCCCATTAGCGAAAACCTTCCCAAATTAAGCGCATCCGCAAAATGAAGCAAATCATCGCACATCAATTCAAAAGTGTATGTATTAGTTCTCGCACTCCCACCGTGGCCCCGTTGATCTAAGGCTAAAACACGATAATTTTCTCCTAATGCTGCAGCCGCTTGATCCCATGAATCTGCACTTTTCCCCAGCGCGTGAAGAACAACAAGCGGCGGTGCAGAAACATCCCCGCTCTCCCGATATTGAAACGTGAGTCCATTCAACTCAATTTGATTAACCCGTATTTCCATCTCCATTCATCTCCTAGGATCGGATTCGTCATTTTGAACCCGATATATTTAATAAAAACCTCCTAGAATACTATGTTCTCTATAATTAAATTATACTTTTTATGCCTTCACCCATTTATTCGCCCTAACCGGCGATTTATTCGACCTTTACCACATTTATTCATCCTTTAGCCTAGCGGAATTGACGGCAGCGAAGTAATCCATGACAAATAACCGAAATTGCTTGGCTACTGCGGTGAAGTAGCGTTTTTCTGACCAGCCAAGCCCTATTGTTCTTTGACAAACAGGTTCTGTTATTCGGATTTTATGGGATAATGATCCGGTTTGATGAAGCCATGTCAATTCGGATACGAAGGCGATCCCCAACCCTTTCCTGACAAGGTCCGAGATGACAGCTGGTTCATCTCCTTCGAAGGCAATGTGCTGGACGAATCCCGCTTCGAGGCACAATTGGTCGGTTAGGCTGCGGAACCCGAAGCCTGTATTCATACTGATGAATGGTTCATCTTTCACTTCTTTGAGTGTTATGCTTTCCCTGCCAGCCAGCCGGTGATTGGGAGGCACGATCAAGTATATTTCTTCGGTGATCAGCGGTTCCCACCTTAAGTCTGGTCCTTCGATCGGAACGGACGATATGCAATAATCGATTTCTCCTTCAATTAAAAGCTGCTTCATTGATGATATGGATTTTAGGAATTGTTGAAAACGGACATCTGGGTACTGAGATAAAAATGCACCCAATAAATCAGGTAGGACCCTGGGAATGGTAACGGCCAAAGTGATGTTCTTTTGGTCTTGATCTGCTAATTCCACTATTTCGCGCCTTCCTTCATTCAGTTCCGCAAAAGCGCGTTCGACCCGGTTCAAGAATATTCGGCCGGCTGCATTGAGCTTGATTTTCCGGTGTTCCCTATCGAAAAGTGCGACACCCAAATCCTCTTCAAGCCGGGATATGGTTTTACTGAGGGATGGCTGAGCTATTTGAAGTTGTTCCGCAGCCTTCGTCATATGTTCCAGTCGTGCTACGGTTTGAAAGTACTGCAACTGTAATATTTCCATTTTCCCACTCTTTTCGCATAGATTTAAATCTATTATTACATAATCAATTATGTATTATACAGTATCTAAAAAAGCCATTATCATGAAATAATCTCTTATTTAGAAAGGGCAGGCTCAATAATGAAAGGTTTACAACTTGTATTGCAAGATATTAAAGCAATGTGGAAACATAAACACGGGAGAATCGCCTTGATTTTCCTTTTGGTCGTTCCATTGATTTACTCTGGTTTCTTCTTGGCTGGATATTGGAATCCTTATGGACAGTTGGATCAGCTCCCTGTAGCAGTGGTCAATCTCGATAATGGTTCGGAAATGGATGATAAGCCAGTCCAAGCTGGAGATGATTTCGTTAAAGAATTAAAAAAGCAAAAAGAATTGGACTTTCACTTTGTCACGGCAAAAAAGGCTAATACAGGTCTTGAAGAAGGTACCTATTATATGGTTGTCACGATTCCGGACGATTTTTCGGAAAATGTCACGACTTTAATGGATGAAAAACCGGAAAGAGCTAAACTTTTGTATACTGTCAATCCAGGTAAAAACTTCGTTGCCTCACAAATCAGCTCAACTGCTGTTGAAAAGATGACTGCAAAAATCAACGCAAGCATTACGAAAGTCTATTCTGAAGGCATCCTTTCAAAATTCCAGAAGGTTTCTAAAGGCTTGGCGAATGCCGGGGATGGAGCAGAAGAGCTTCAACAAGGAACGGCGGAAGCGAAAAGCGGCAGTGAAAAATTGGATGATGGCATTCAGGATTTAAATGATGGCGCCCAGAAACTGCAAACAGGAAGCACCAAGCTCTTGGGTGGACAAGAAGCCTTAGCTGATGGTGCGAAAGGATTAACATCAGGTTCGCAGAACTTGTATTCCGGCATGAAGCAGCTATCGGATGGACATCACTCATTGGAAAGTGGGATGAATGAAGTAAGTCAGGGTGTTGAGGACTGGTCAGCCGGAAATAAAAAATTGATGCAAGGGCAAGAACAGGCTGCCGATACAGCGAATACTCTTAAGAAACAATTGGATGCCTATATGAAAAGTCATCCTGATGCAATAAAGGATCAAGACTTCAAGCAAATCATTGCCCTATCAGAAGGGTTAACCAAAACAGCCGCCACTTTAAATGCCGGTCAAAGGCAATTGGGAGAAGGTGCTGAAAAAGTGGCTGATGGACAAGAGACCATTCAAACCGGGATGAATGCCTTTGGTGATAAAATGGCACAGGCTACCTCAGGTGCCAAGCAATTAAACGAGGGATCACTAGAATTCGCGAATGGTTTCTCTAATTGGACAAATGGTTTCTCCACTTTAAATGCCGGAATCGTTTCGCTAGCTGGCGGAAGCAGCCAGCTAGCCAGTGGATCGACGGAACTACAAGAAGGACTGGCTTCGCTGGAAACGGGCTCAAGCAAGTTATCCTCCAAGCTTAATGAAGCTGCCGATAAAACGGCTAGTCTTCAGTACGACGATTCGACCACTTCAATGTTCTCTGAACCCGTGCAATTGGTCCAATCCAATTTATCCGAAGTTCCTAACTATGGTACCGGAATTGCCCCTTATTTTCTGTCTTTGGCCTTTTATGTAGGCGGCATCATGGCTTCCAATATCTTGCCGCTTGGCCGCAGGCAGAATCTTAGGGTTACCGGAACCGTTCATTTCACGAATAAATTAATGCTGGTATATGTAATCGGCTTGATTCAGGCACTTCTAGTGGATGCAGTGGTCCTGCTTGGATTCCATTTACATGTAGCAAGTGTCCCTGTATTCATTCTATCTAGCATCATCGTTTCATTTACCTTCATGACGTTCATTCTTATGCTGGTGACCGTATTCGGAGTGGTCGGAAAATTCGCGGCCGTGACCCTTCTCGTGTTCCAATTGGCTACATGCGGAGGAACATTCCCAGGCGAACTGGGCATGTCGCTATTGACGAAAATCGGTCAATTTTTACCTATGGCCCATTCACTAAAGGAACTTCAAGAGGTCATCTCCTTAGGCGGCTGGGAAAACTTGCAGGTGCAGATGTGGATCCTACTTGCCTATCTCGTTTCTGCCGCGATCATTGGCTGGATAGCCAGTCATATCCAGCATGCAAAAGTAACTTCAGAGGAAGTGACATCTTGATGTAAAAAAAGCGCAGTGCAAATGCACTGCGCCTTTTTTGTATAAAAGTGAAATCACCGGGTAAAACATATTTGATTCATGGGTCGATTTAAATAGGTGATAGGTCGAATATTTCCAACGTGGGTCGAATTTAATCGGTGATAGGTCGAATTATTCCAGCGGGGGTCGAATTTAATCGGCGGTAGGTCGAATTTACTCCAGCGTAGGTCGATTTAATTAGGTGATAGGTCGAATTATTCCAACGTGGGTCGAATTTAATCGGCGGTAGGTCGAATTTACTCCAGCGGGGGTCGAATTACTCCAGCGTAGATCGAATAATTCGCTGTAGCCTGAATTAATTCCGCTGTAAATCAAACTAGATGGCTGATGTTATTAAAAAAAGCCCTATGCTGCCTGACGATTCAGGCGGCATAGGGCTTTTTAATGTTTCATTTAAGCGGTTTGATCTTTTTTCATAGCTGGTTTTTCTTCAGCTGGCCATGCACGCTTAATGAATAATGCCAGAATCAGCGCCACACCGGCAATGAAGGTAGATACAAAGAAGGAGAAGTTAATTCCATCCAGCATTGCCTGCATCCCGATTTGGGCTTTCATTTGGCCCATCATCTCAGCGGTGGGCTGGCTTGTTAATTTGCTCATCGCTTTCGTCATTAAATCTTCGGCAGTAGAAGCTGCACGGTTAGACATGACCGTAACGAGCAATGCCGTACCGATCGCACCGGAAATTTGGTTCAGTGTGTTATTCATGGCTGTACCGTGCGGGTTCATGCGGGCTGGCAGCGAGTTCAAACCATTTGTCATGATCGGCATCATGGACATTGACATCCCGAAGGAACGAACGGAAAACAGGATTACAATTTCTGTATACGTAGTTTCCATTGATAATTTACTTAGCAAATACGTAGTTACCACGGTGATAAGCAAACCGATTGAAGCAAGGATGCGGGCACCGAACTTATCGAAAAGCTTACCGGTAACCGGTGACATGAGGGCCATTAATAACGCACCTGGAAGCATCAGTAATCCAGAATCGAATGGTGAAATGCCACGTACTGTTTGTGTGTACATCGGAATTAAGATCATCCCCGAGAACATCGCCATGTTCAGTACGATTGAGATCGTTGCGGATAAAGCGAACATCGGGTGCTTGAAGATCTTGAACTCAAGCATTGGTGTTTCCATTTTAAGCTGGCGTGTTATGAAAAGGATCAGGGAGATGGCACCGACAATCAGTGTGCCGTATACCTCAAGGCTATCCCAACCTTTGCTGCCTGCCGAACTGAATCCGTAAAGCAAACCGCCGAAGCCTAAGCTTGAAAGAATGACCGATATTTTATCAATTGAGATATCTACTTTTTCCTTGTGGTCTTTAAGTTTAAAGAAGCCGAAAATAAGCACTAGTAAAGCTAGCGGAGTAATGAAATGGAATAGCATTCTCCAATCATAATGTTCGATGATCCAGCCTGAAAGCGTCGGCCCGATTGCAGGGGCAAACATCATGACCAAACCGAATAGTCCCATTGCCGAGCCCCGTTTTTCAACAGGGAAAGAAGTTAAAAGTACGTTCATTAATAATGGCATCATGATTGCCGAACCGGCAGCCTGAACCATACGTGCGCTCAATAATAGCGGGAATACATGCGCTACACCTGCCACGATTGTCCCGATTGAGAATAGGAGCATGGCTGTCAGGAACAGATTACGTACCGAATATTTCCTTATTAAGAAGGCAGTTGTCGGAATCATGATTCCGTTCACGAGCATGTAGCCAGTTGTCAGCCATTGAACTGTGGAAGTCTCTATTCCCAGGTCTATTTGAATTGATGGCAGTGCAATATTTAAAAGGGTTGAATTCAGTATCGCTATGAACGCCCCGACCATCAATATGGCCAAAATGCCATACGAACCCTTTTTCTCATTTATTTGTGCAGTACTCACTTTTTATCTATTCCTCCATTCAAACTATTGGTTCATTTAATTAGACGAGCGGTATATTCCAATCTCATAAAATCAATAATATACCCCTAGTTCAATTTTTGCAATAGAAATTTACTGGTTTAAATAAGGGTTTGTGCTGTCATGAAAAATAGAGTACGATTAAATTTATACAAGCAGTATAATGAAAATTAGGTGATATGATGAATAATCGAAGGCAGAATGTCATCGATACGGCTCATAAGCTTTTTATTGACAAAGGCTACCAAGCGACGTCCATCCAGGACATTCTAGACGGCAGCGGTATATCAAAAGGTACATTTTATAATTATTTCCCTTCGAAGGGTGAATTATTTATAGCCATTTTCCGTTCCTTTTATACAAAGATTCGCCATGAACGGGAAAAACTGTTGATTGGTCAAGATTCCGCCGATATTGAAATTTTCATCCGGCAGCTAGAACTGCAATTAATGGTGAACAAGCAAAGCAAATTGCTTATCCTGATCGAAGAAGTTCGTGTTTCCAACGATGAAGAATTAAAACAATTCATCAATAAAACGCTATTGTTGAGCTTACGCTGGATGTATAACCGTTTTATCGATATTTTCGGGGAAAGCAAAAAACCCTATCTTTTAGATAGCGTCATTATCTTTCATTCGATGATGACCCACATGAATCATTTTAGTTATCGTGCTAATCCCGCCGGTACACCGGACATACAAATTATCCGCTATTGCATGAACCGCATTGTCCATTTAGTCAATGAAGTGGCTGAAAGCGGGGAACAGATCATTGATCCGGAACTAATGGACACATGGTTTCCAAACTTTACAAACCACCTTGAACCTTGCCATAATGATTTGCTTCATTCCACCACGGAATTGAAAAAAGCGATAAACAAAGCTTTTCCTTGCGATGAAAATCGAACAAGAGCCATTGAATTGGTCGACTTCATCCAAGATGAGCTAATGCAGTCTGACAAACCGCGAGAATTCTTGATAGAAAGTTTGCTGGCCACTTTGAAGACTAGATATGCTTCTCAGGTCCAAGCATACATTGATTCTTTTGAAGAAAGCATCAACTCTTGCTTGAGCCGTTGAAGATTGAAGACACACGCACCTACCGAAATCGGCAGGTGTTTTTTTATGGCTTCTTGCATTGCCCCGATTTTATAAAAAGAGTGGTTTTATTAAAGGTGCCTAAGGAAACACTATCCTTATCATAATAAAGGGAGGTCTACCCACTTGAGTGTGAAAGAGAATGCTTTGTCCATACTGGCTCTGGGCGGAGTGAATGAAATCGGTAAAAACATGTATGTGGTTCAATATGCAAACGATATCGTCATTATTGACTGTGGTGCCAAGTTTCCTGATGAAAGTTTATTAGGAGTCGATTTAATCATTCCTGATATTTCCTTTCTCCAGGAGAATAAGGAGAAGATCCGGGCTTTGATTGTTACTCATGGGCATGAAGATCATATTGGCGGTATCCCCTATTTCTTAAAAAAATTGAATGTACCCATTTATGCCACACGTTTAACACTAGGTTTGATTGAATTGAAATTAAAAGAACATAACCTTTTGGGTGATACGAAGTTAATCCAGATCGACTCGGATTCAAGATTGGAATTCGGAGAGATGGTTCTCGACTTTTTCAAAACGAATCATAGTATACCCGATTGCCTTGGTGTCACCATGCGAACGCCAGAAGGCACGGTCGTTCATACAGGGGACTTTAAGTTTGACTTGACTCCCATGAATGATCAGTATCCCGATATTCATAAAATGGCCAAGATCGGGAGTGAAGGTGTTTTGGTTTTATTATCGGAAAGCACGAACGCTGAACGTCCCGGCTCCAGTCCCTCGGAGCATCTCGTTGGCAGCCATATCGAAGAGGCCTTCATGCAGGCAAAACAGAAAGTCTTTCTTTCGACCTTCGCTTCAAATGTCAATCGAGTTCAACAAGTTGTGAACGCTGCACAGAAGACAAACCGGAAACTTGCCCTAATTGGACGAAGCATGGTGAACGTCGTATCCGTTGCCATTGAACGCGGCTACCTCGAGGTACCTGATGGGATGCTTATCCAACCACATGAAGTCGATAATTATGCTCCTGAAAGGATCGCGGTTTTATGTACAGGAAGTCAAGGGGAGCCGTTTGCTGCCCTTTCCCGCCTTTCCAGTTCAAATTATCGGGATATGAGTATACTGCCTGATGATACAGTGATTCTTGCCTCCACTCCAATACCCGGAAATGAACGGGATGTTTCACGAATCATCGACAACCTATTTCAACTTGGTGCCAAAGTCATTTACGGTTCTGGGACTGTAACAGGCATGCATGTATCCGGACATGCCTATCAGGAAGAGTTGAAGCTCATGCTTACCCTTATGAAACCGAAGTATTTCATTCCAATTCACGGTGAATATCGGATGTTGCACCAACATCGATTACTGGCTGAGTCTGTCGGGGTAGAGAAGGGCAATACTTTCATTATCAGTAATGGCGATGTGGTGGATATTGAAAACTCCGTTGCCCGTCAAACGAGAAAGGTGGCTGCCGGCAATACCTTTGTTGACGGTGTCGGCGTTGGTGATGTTGGAGAAATCGTTCTGCGGGACCGTAAGCAGCTTTCCGAAGATGGCATGCTCGTAATCGTCATAACATTAAGCAAGTCGGAACGAAAAATAGTATCAGGACCCGATACAATTTCCCGTGGATTTGTATATGTTCAAAATTCCGAGGACCTCCTTAAACATGTGAATCGTCTTGTCACGAAAACGGTCAACGACTTACAAAGTGAAAAGATATACCGTTGGAACATCATCAAACAAACCATAAAGAAGGAATTGGGGCACTATCTCTTTACTCAAACTAAGAAAAAGCCAATGATCCTTCCGATCATCATTGAAATTTAGCACCAAATCGAAAGCACACAAAAAGGAACTAGACTTCGTTAGTCGAGTTCCTTTTTTTCAATCAAGTTCTGATTTACTGGCTTTTGCGGCCATCGCCTTGTTCTTATTCCAAACCTTGAATTTCATGAAAACGGCGGCAAGACCGATGATCACGATGAATAAAAGGCTGATGAAAAAACCTGGACGTATTTCTTTTTCAAGCAGAGTGCCACTGACCGCCGCTAAAATTAAAAGAAGTCCGAAAACGGCCGTGATCTTACTCCAAATCTTATTTTCCAAGATTTTAAATGAAGAAAGAATGATGAATGCCCAGTTATACAAAAGTAATATTCCAGCAGATGTTGTGATGTATTCATAAATCTTGCCTGGCAGGAGCAAGGCAGTGATGATTGACCCTAAAAGTCCTAAGGCTCCAAGACCAAGTGAAGGCAGTGGAAGGTCCTTGAATTTCTTGATCTTTTGCATGAATAATGAGGGTGCGTTCCCGTCATTGGAGAGTGTTACCAAAAGATTGGTTACACCAAAAAGTGAAGCGGTCATCGTCGAGAAACCAGCTATTATAATTGCACCATTAAATACGTGCGGGAAAAATGCCAGATGATAGCTGTCCAATGCCGAAACGAATGGACTTTCTTTTTCACTGAATGCCCCTAACGATATCATGGTTACGGCTAACCCCAATGAAACCACATATATGATGGTTAGAACCAAGAGCATGATCGTCCCTGCCTTTGGCGCATCTTCTTTCTTTTTAAGCTGCATCGCCATCAGTCCAATGACCTCAATGCCGCCAAACGCATAAAAAGCATAGATTAGTGATGTCCAAAACCCTTTTAACCCTTTTGGGAATAATTCATTGAACTTATTCGGAAAGGATGGCGGTTTCCCTCCATCAAGACCAAACCAGCCGAAAACGGCACATATTGCTATAATGATAAACATTACGATTGCTGCTGTCTTAATTACCGCAAGGATGTTTTCCACCCTGTCGAACCCTTTTGTTCCCAACAATACCACCACGATTGAAACAATTGCGAATCCGGATGCAAATAGCCACAGCGGTACTTTCGGGAACCAAAATTGAGATAATAGCGAAAGCGCAGTAAGCTGGCTTCCCATGATCAATATATTGGAGGACCAATAATTCCAGCCACAGCTAAAGCCAGCCCATCGTCCAAATGCTTTATTGGCATAATAACAAAAAGAACCCTCTTGAGGATCGGCCGCAGTCATCTTGGCAAGCAGATTATAAACGATGTAGGTACCTAGTGCAGCCAATACAAATGAAAATACAATGGATGGCCCCGTCGTTTTAATCCCTATAGTCGATCCAAGGAAATACCCTGTCCCGATCGTACAGCCTACACCGACCAATGATAGCTGCCACCATTTCATATCGCCTTGTTGTTCACCCGATGCATTAGAATCTTGGACAGCCTTCCCTTTCGCTGAACTGCAATTGGCTTTTGTCGTCATGACATTACCTCCTCCTTCCATCATTCATAGTGTTGATATTGCCACAATGAATTATGCAAGGAAGAAGTTTTCAAATACCCTACCTTATGTAATAAACTAAAGCATGGTGCTTTATGATATGAATGCAGAAATACCTTGATATGCAAAATAAACCCCAAAGCCTACCAATGATAATCCAGAGATGATCGAAATGGCCATTAAGCTTTTTTCATTTAAGAACCTGCGAAATCCATTCGTTAATGCCGCTACAAAAAAATCCCAACAGGTAAGCCCAAGGAAGATCATCCCGCTATAAATGAAAAGTTGGGATGTCCCGTAACTTGAAGCTGTTTTAGCTAAAACAGATCCATATATCCCCAACCAAAATAAAATGGATAATGGACTGGTCACAGACATGATGAACCCTGTCAAAAAACAGGAAATTAAAGAATCTTTATTCCTATATTCATTTAATAATATCGTATTGACCCGTAAAACACTTTCGACCCCAGAATAAATAAGCACGAATCCCCCAAAAAGCCATAGAAAAATCTGGACAATCGGAATTTCTAAAAACCTTACCATACCTATATACACTAAAATCATGAACAAGGCATCTGCAATCATCGACCCTGCCCCAACGATCCAGGCATGCCAAAACCCGTTCTTGATTCCTTTATCGATACGAGCAGAGTTCACCGGACCGATCGGTGCTGCAAGGGTAAGTCCCAAGAAAAAGTAACTCAGCAGTAAATGTACACTCAAAAAGCATCACTCCTTCGAGCTAGTTCATGACTTGTACATTTTATGTGACAACCCTCGGCCTATAACCACTTGCCAAAAAAAATTTCCCGATTTACAAACAAAAAAAGCCGTGGGAAAGCCCGGCTTTTTCGGAGAACTTCTATAGAAACCTATTAGGCAGCAGCTTCTTTTTTATCTGAGCTAATGAATTTCATAACAATCAAAACGATGCCTATACCAATGATCCCTGAAATGATATAGGTCAAATTGATATGATTTTTCATGACAAGGGACATGACCGGAGGCCCTGCCGCAACTCCAATGAACCTTGATGACATATAGAAGGAAGTTATCGTACCCCGCTGTTCCTTTTTTATATTTTGAGTGATGATTGCGTCGAGTGTCGGCAATAACGCACCAATCGCTATGCCCACCAAACTCGTTACGAGTAATAAAAGGAAAACCTTGTTTTTTGTAAAACCGACAAATACAAGGCTGATTGAAAGAACAGCTATACTGATCATGATGATTTTTTTCATGATTGGTAATTCACCCTTGATTTTTTTCCCGGCAACATAAGAAGATACACAAAGGAAAAACAGCGGGATCGCTATTACTAAACCTTTTTTAACTCCATGCAAATCATGGATTTTTTCCAGATTATCAGACAAAAAGAAAAGAACACCAAACAAAACCAACATGACAAATACACCAATCAGGAAAACTGTATATAACCATTTCCCTTCCTGCTTGAATATTTTTTTCGTATCATGCCAGAATTCTTTGAATTTCTTCGGATCATCCTTCTCCTTTGGTACCTTTATAAAGAAAAAGACCAAGACAATAGATATTAAACTGAAGAATGAAATTGAGAAGAATGGTAAAAACCAGATAAATGCAGCAAACAGGGAACCCAGTATTGGACTCAGTACTTTCCCAAATGTATTCGAGGTTTCTATGATTCCTAAACAAGAACTGGTTTTTTCATCATCATCCTTGTATAGATCCCCCACCAGAGGCAAAATGATGGGCGAGGCCCCAGACGCCCCAATCCCTTGCAATACCCTCCCAATGATGATCCATGTGTATGGATTCTCCATTTTCCATGATGCATAACCTGCGATCAAGCCGCCGATGAGGGCAAGGATCAAGCTTGGCAGAATCACCATTTTCCGTCCAAATCTATCTGATAAATAACCCGCTATAGGAATTAAAAAAATGGATGCTACGGAATAGCTTGTTATAACCATACTTGATTGAAATGAAGATATTCCCACCTTTTCCTCGAAAATGGGCAAAACCGGGATAAGCATTGAATTTCCAAGTGTCATTACCAATGGAATCGATGCCATACTGATCAGGCACCATACGCTTACATCTTTATTTTGCTTCTCATGACCTTCCATACTTACACTCCTCATCCATTATAAAAGCAACTTATTGCATAAAAGGTAACATTGTGAAACTAATTTGTTTTGCATCATTATAGATGTCTTCAATTATTATGTTATAGCGCAGAAAGATTTATTCAGTAGCGCTTTACCCAAAATTACCCCTATTACCTTTAAAACAAAAAAAACCATTCTGTTTAAGAATGGGTCAGACTGTTGACAACTCGATATTAATTTAGATTGCCTACATTTTAGAGAGTGTAAAATATGAACGTTGATTTCAATTGGAGCCCCTTTTGTCTACAAACTCACCCCATTCTGTTTAATAATGGGTTTCATCCTTTCGTCTTTATAAAAGAATAATATTCCTTTTTTCACAATCCTTTAATATTTGGTCATTCCATACCGAAACCTGAACCTCGCCAATATGTGCTTTCTTCAGCAGAAACATGCATAATCTGGATTGCCCTATTCCTCCACCTATTGAATACGGAAGCTTTCCTTCCAATACGGCCTTATGATAATCGAGCACCTTACGATTTTCGTTTTTGGATAATCTTAATTGTTTTAACAGTGACTTTTCATCTACTCGAATTCCCATTGAAGAAACTTCAAAAGCACATTCCAAGAGTGGATTCCATAAAACGATATCTCCATTTAGGTCCCAATCATCATAATCCGGTGAACGTCCATCATGCTTTTCCCCCGATTGTAACTCTCCGCCAATTTTCATGATGAAAATTGCACCATATTTATTCGCTGCCACATTCTCCCTTTCCTTCGAAGTCAGATTCGGGTATAAATCCTCCAACTCCTGGGTCGTAATGAAGTGAATGTCATCAGGTAACACAGGCTTAAGCAGATGATGGAATTCAAACATATAACGTTCGGTCGATTTAATGGCTCTATATATTTTTTTTACTTCAGATTTTAATGTATCTACGTTACGCTGTTCCTTCGTTATGACTTTCTCCCAGTCCCATTGATCCACAAATAAAGAGTGTAAATGATCCAGTTTTTCATCACGTCTTATCGCATTCATATTTGTGTAAATGCCTTCACCACACGCCAAACCATACCTAGATAGAGTGATTCTTTTCCACTTCGCCAAAGATTGAACCACTTCGATTTGTTTATTCTTAATATCCAGAGCTTCAAAGGTAAGAATCCGATCCACACCATTTAAATTGTCATTTATGCCATTACCTTCATTTAAAATAATAGGTGCTGATACTTTAATCAGGTTTAACGCATTTGAAATTCCTTCTTCAAAACGATTCTTAATTTCATTTATTGCAATATCCGTATGCATGATATCAAGAATTGTTTTGTATTTATTCGGCATCGATAATTCAGGCATAATTATCCTCCAATTCCGCTTTGAATAGCGCATGCATTAAAATTGGCGTCTTTCCATTTGACTAAATTACATTATGAAGGAGTTTTCTGTGTTGTTACAAAAACACCATGTCACGACTAGGTACATCCATAAGCAGCAAACCGGACAATGATTCACCATATCCACTCAAAAAAAGGGTCAAAAATGTGGTACAAGTCCAATTATCTGAATACATTCAAATAAGTGAAGATGTAACAAACGATGAGGTGATGAATTGGGTGTTTTTTTCAGCTATGTATTATTAGGCTTATCACTGGCGGCTCCTATCGGTCCCATAAATGCTGCTCAATTGGACAAAGGAATCAAGAAGGGTTTTTGGCATGCCTGGGTTTTTGGCTGGGGTGCCATTTTAGCTGATTTTGTATTTATAGCCCTCGTCTTTTTCGGTGTCGTCCACTTTTTGGACAACTCCTTCATGAAGACATTTTTATGGCTGTTTGGATTTTTCGTCCTGACCTATACCGGAATCGAAAGTCTGTTAAGTGCAGGTAAGATTGAAGTGAATGCACGAAAAGCGAAAGATTCCCTTATTTCTTCATTCCTGACAGGATTCATCATGTCCCTTTCGAATCCTTTATCCATTTTGTTTTGGCTTGGAATTTACGGATCCATTCTGGCAAACTCCGCTTCAAAATATGATATGGATCAATTGCTTTTATACAGTTCAGGAATCCTTGTCGGCCTCTTAACCTGGGATTTCGCAATGGCCATCATCGCCAGCACCTTCAGACGCATTTTATCCAAACCCATTCTAATGGGCATCTCGATCATTTCAGGAATATCCCTTATAGGGATTGGCATTTACTTTGCCATCCAAGCAGCCAAGGCTTTATTTACATAAAGAGTTTACTCTTACATTCATTAAATATATAAAATAGGCAACCCATTTTAATGTCCATCTTTGTCCATGTCGGACACTTATCCCTCTTTGTTCATAGCTTGAAAGGGTAAACACAAAGGGAGGACTTCTTAAATGTATAATAATTATTACCCTTATAATGTTCCATATTATTATGATCCATATTATTATGATAATTCTTATGCCAATTTGCCTTATTATGATTACAGAATGCCAGTACAAACACTGGTTCCATTAGCTACTATTCAGAGTCATTTAAACGCAGGCCGACAAGGTCATTGTTTCAGAGGTTTTTGGGGTAACACCGAGCACACCTTTATTTTGATGGGGTTCAATGCTGCTACTGGTATGGTACAGATACTCGAAGGTGGCATCCCGAATGAGATTCATCATACAGATATAGTCGGATTACAATATCTAGGATTAACCTGCCCTGTCGGTGGCGGCGGACAAGGTGGCGGTCAAGGCGGCGGTCATGGCGGCGGTCAAGGTGGCGGTCAAGGCGGCGGTCAAGGTGGCGGTCAAGGCGGCGGTCATGGCGGCGGTCAAGGTGGCGGTCAAGGTGGCGGTCAAGGCGGCGGACAAGGTGGCGGACAAGGCGGCGGTCAAGGCGGCGGCGGTCAAGGTGGCGGTCAAGGCGGACCGGGCGGTAACTGTTTCCAGCAGTTCGTTCAGGGCGTTGGCTGGGTATGGATTTGTAGATAGAAAAAAGACAGCCGAAATATTCCGGCTGTCTTTTTTTATCCAAACCTAATCCAATGGGCATTTACTCGTGAGTTTCACACATTTACTCGTGAGTTTCACACATTTACTCGTGAGTTTCACACATTTACTCGTGAGTTCCGCGTATTTACTCGTGAATTTCGCACATTTACTGGTGAGTTCCGGATTAAGCTGCTTTTTTGTTAGTTGCCGCGTTCTTTTATTTGCTGTACCATTTTCTTAATGAACATTTCTATTGCGACATTTTCAAATTCTTGTTCCCCGTATTTCCGGACATTCACTTCATTTGCTTTCTCTTCTTTATCTCCAAGAACCAGCATATATGGGATTTTCCCCATCTGTGCTTCCCTGACTTTATACCCCAGCTTTTCATTCCGATCATCAATTTTCACTCTTATGCCTTTATTCTTCAGTTCTTTATGAACCTTTAAACAATAGTTCAAATGAACCTGTGAGACAGGGATGATCTGTACTTGCACCGGAGCGAGCCAGACGGGAAATGCACCGGCAAAATGTTCTATCAGAATTCCAAAAAAACGATCGATCGATCCAAAAATGGCACGATGAATGACGACCGGACGGACTTTTTCATTATTTTCATCAATGTAAGTCAGATCAAATTTATCGGGCATTTGAAAATCAAGCTGGATTGTTGCACATTGATGGCTTCTTTTTAATGCATCTTTAATATGAAAATCAATTTTTGGTCCATAAAATGCCCCGTCCCCTTCATTTACTTGATAATGTATCCCGATGCTTTCCAGAACATTTTTCAGGGCTGTTTCAGAAGCTTCCCAAAGGGAATCATCGCCCATTGAATCCTCTGGACGAGTCGAGAGCTCCACGGAATACTCGAATCCAAAAGTGCGATACACTTTATCAATCAGATGAAACACTTGTTTAATTTCACTTTCGATTTGATCCTTCCGAACATAAATGTGGGCATCATCCTGGCAAAATGTACGGACACGCAGCATCCCGTTCAATGCACCGCTATATTCATGACGGTGGACTTGACCGAATTCGGCCATCCGGATGGGTAAATCCCTGTAAGAATAAAGACTGTTTTTGAATATAAGCATATGACCCGGACAGTTCATTGGCTTCATCGCGAATTTTGTTTGATCCACCTCAGTGAAGTACATATTCTCATGGTAATGATCCCAGTGACCCGATTGTTCCCATAACCGCTGGTTCATCATGAAAGGAGTGCGAACTTCGTCGTAGTCAGCTTCAATTTGAAGCTCCCGTGAGAACTTCTCCAATTCATTTCTAACAATTTGTCCTTTCGGTAAATAAAACGGCATTCCAGGGGCTTCCTCCGAAAACATGAATAACTCCAACTGCTTCCCTAATTTACGGTGATCGCGTTTAGCCGCTTCTTCCAGAAATTCAAAATGCTCCTGTAAATCTTTTTTCTTTTGGAAAGCAACGCCATACACCCTTTGAAGCACTTCATTTTGATTGTCTCCCCGCCAGTAGGCACCAGATACACGTGTCAATTTGAACGATTTTACAAATGAAGTGGATGGAAGGTGCGGCCCTCTGCAAAGATCGACGAATTCCCCTTGTTGATAAAGCGTTAATTTTTCACCATTAGGGATGTTCTTTGCTATATCCAACTTGAATGACTCCCCTCTACCCACGAATAACTTTACAGCTTCATCATAAGTCGCTTCGATCCTTTTAATTTCCAGATTTTCACTTATGATATGCTCCATCTCTTTTTCAATGGCTTGTAGATCTTCTGAACTCAAAGGATGGTCTAACTTAAAATCATAGTAAAAACCATCTTCCACTACTGGCCCCATCCCTAATTCCACGTTTTGGTATAATCTTTTCACCGCCTGCGCCAAAACATGTGCCGATGTATGTCGTAACACTTGTAATCCTTCATCAGAATCCAGAGTCAAGATCGACAGTTCGGCATCCTTATTAAGCTTGTGACTTAGATCAACCAGTTGCTTACCCAGTTTTCCTGCTACTGCCTTTTTCCTTAAACTTGAGCTGATGGACCCTGCCACACTTTCCACCGTCACCCCTTGCGGATATTCCCTTTGCTGCCCATCCGGGAATTGAACTTTAATCATTTTTTCACTCATCACATAAACACCCCTTTTTTAATAATAAAAAAACGCACTCATCCCTATGCGAGGGACGAGTGCGTTTACCCGTGGTTCCACCCAATTTCCCATAAGCAAAAAACACTCATGGCTCTGGAGCTTGTAACGCAGCTTAGACGATATCAGTTACTCTTGTTCACCGATATAGCTCAAAGGCGGTAAATCAGTTTCCTAAGCCAGGAAGTTCGCAGCTGCCCTTCCCTCTCTGCAGACCGTAAAAATGATTCATGTCCTTATCATGGCAATAATTATAATAATATAAAAACGCACCCATCCCTAAGTAAGGGACGAGTGCGTTTACCCGTGGTTCCACCCAATTTCCCATAAGCAAAAAACACTCATGGCTCTGGAGCTTGTAACGCAGCTTAGACGATATCGGTTACTCTAGTTCACCGATATAGCTCAAAGGCGGTAAATCAGTTTTCTAAGCCAGGAAGTTCGCAGCTGCCCTCCCCTCTCTGCAGACCGTAAAAATGATTCATGTCCTTATCATGGCAAAAATTATAATAATAAAAAACGCACCCATCCCTAAGTAAGGGACGAGTGCGTTACCCGTGATTCCACCCAATTTCCCATAAGCAAAAAACACTCATGGCTCTGGAGCTTGTAACGCAGCTTAGACGATATCAGTTACTCTTGTTCACCGATATAACTCAAAGGCGGTAAATCAGTTTCCTAAGCCAGGAAGTTCGCAGCTGCCCTTCCCTCTCTGCAGACCGTAAAAATGATTCATGTCCTTATCAATGCTTCTAAAAATGTAAATGGATTTTTATATTGTTATATATATTACAATATATTCCCATAAGTGACAACCTCAAATTTATTAATTTCATTACAAACACTAAATTGGTATAATTAGTAAAAAAGGAGTCTCTATGAAAAGTTTAAGCAATTGGTCTATCGTATTTGCAGTGATTGGTACACTATCATTTTGCTGTTCCCTTGCTTTAGCAAAAGCCTCCGAGCTGCTTATGATTTCAGGATTCGGTGCGTTGCTTATTGGTATGTTTTGCAGTTTAGGGGCCATGTTTACCAATGAAAAAGGAAAGTTGAAGTTTTTGGCTGTGGCTGCATTCTTTCTTTTAAGTTTCATTCTCGTTTGGAATGAGCCATTTCAAATTGTCAGGCTCTTGACCTGGATGAAAAATTAATCGAAATGAAAAACCCGTTCTTCATGACGGGTTTTTTGATGAGTTCAATCTTCATCGGCTATCGTTCGACTTGAATTCTTTATTCCAAGCCATAGCGTAAGTCCAGTGGTCCAGAGAATTAGCGTACATCCGAAGCCGAGCAATGATAACGGTGCAAGGATTTGATGCTCCCCAAACATGACGGTGTCTGGCACAATAAGCAATGTGATAAGCGCCAATAAACAGAGAAGCACTCCTGTTGCATAGTAAACCTTGATTTGGAAAAGTGACGCCAAAGGTAAAAAATGAATCCCTACAATAATGGCGATGATGCCTGGTATAAGATCAATCTGATCTATCAAGTTACAGATGGCAATGGCAATTCCAATCAGCAAACCTTCGGCAATGAAAACCATATTAAACAAAAATCCAATACGCTTCAGACGCCTAGCCCCATTTTCTGAAACTTGATTGGACATTTTTTGTGATGCATGAATTAATGATATGCCTCCGATAACCATTATGATTCCGACCAATATGGCTGCGAGTTCCACGTAGGGAAACCCCCACCCCTGCAATCCCATTACACCGGTACCCGCCCACAGAGTTCCGAAGACCGCCATGAAAATGACTCCAATTCCAGAACCGCGAAACGCCTCTTTCATCATCAGTTTCCTTTCATGCAAAGTTTTATCATACATAGAATAATAGTATTACGCACCCTCCCCGATTATTCAGCTGCAAAAAAAGATTTTATTGAAAAAATTACCATATCGCGAACTTTAATAGATAATTTCCGCTTTCGGAGATATAACTGGATTTTCGGAGATATATTTCGATTTTCGGAGATATATTTCGATTTTCGGAGATATAACTGGATTTTCGGAGATATATTTCGATTTTCGGAGATATATTTCGATTTTCGGATATATAACTGGGTTTCGCAGATATATTCCTATTTTCGGAGATATAACTGGATCTTCGTCGATATATTCCTATTTTCGGAGATATAACTGGAATTTCATACAAAAAAACCTGAGTCCCCAAAGGGATCTCAGGTTTTTTCCATTGGTATCAGGCCACATCTGATTTATCGAATTGACAATCTTTTAATGATATTAATTTGGTCTTGTGATAAATCTTGTATCCTAACCAGATAGCCAGGAATATCGGTAATCCGATATAGGAGACGGCGACCCCATACCAGTCGATGCTGCCGCTTAGGAATGCTTGATAGTTCTGCCCTGCAATGACACCCATGCAAAGGACGAATGATAGGATCGGACCGAGTGGAAACCATTTTGCTTTATATTTCAATTCGTTCAAATCACCGCCCTGTGCGACGTAGGCCCGTCTAAAGCGATAATGGCTTATGGCGATTCCAATCCAGGCGATGAAGCCGGTTAGCCCGGATGCATTCAATAGCCATGTAAATACATGGTCCCCAAAAATGGATGTCAAGAAGGCGAGCCCGCCAATTAATGCCGTTAGAATCAAAGCATTCATCGGGATCCCCCTGCGGTTGACTTTGGCCAGGAATTTGGGAGCTTGATGATCTTTTGCCATCGACCATAACATCCGTGTTGATGCATATAGCCCCGAGTTCCCTGCGGATAGTAAGGAGGTTAACACGACTGCATTCATGACGGATGCCGCGAATGCCAGTCCTGCCCGTTCAAAGACAAGTGTGAAAGGGCTTACAGAAATATTATCGACATCTCCGTTCAACAAACTTGGACTTGTATACGGTATTAAGAGGCCGAGTATCAGGATGGCCCCGATGTAAAATAATAGGATGCGCCAAAATACTTGACGGATCGCATTCGGAACATTTTTTTCGGGTTCTTCGCTTTCTCCGGCAGCAATACCAACCAGTTCCGTGCCTTGAAAAGAAAATCCCGCGATTAGAAAGATTGAGATGATCGATAAAAATCCTCCCTTGAATGGTGCCTCATCCATGGTGAAGTTTTCAAATCCGATCACCTTTCCGCCAAAAACCCCCAATATGGTCAATAAACCAATAATGATGAAGCAAATGATGGCAATGACTTTTATTAAGGCAAACCAATATTCAGATTCACCATAGCTTTTAATAGATAGGGCGTTGAGGGTGAAGACGATTCCAAGAAATAATGCACTCCATATAAGGCTGGGTACATCAGGGAGCCAGAATTTCATGATGATGGCTGCAGCGGCTATTTCCACGGCAAGGGTGACTGCCCAGTTAAACCAATAATTCCAGCCAAGTGCAAAGCCGAATGCGGGATCAACAAAGCGTGTGGCATAGGTGGAAAATGATCCCGACACAGGCATATATGTCGCCATTTCCCCTAAGCTCGTCATAAGGAAATAAACCATGATTCCAATGCAGGCATATGCAGCAAGGGCACCACCAGGCCCTGCGCTCTGGATGGTTGCCCCGCTTGCCAGGAATAATCCGGTTCCTATTGAACCGCCAATGGCAATCATGGTCATATGCCTTGCTTTCAGTTGCCTTTTAACTGTCGGTTCTTGATTATCGGGATGCCTTTTAACTGTCGGTTCTTGATTATCAATGAGATTCATATCCATATGGTTCCTACCTCATTTTCTTTTATAGTTAAAAGTTCAAGAAATATAAGAGTTTTTAACAACCGCTTTGTGAAAGACTGAAATATTTCGCTTTACCTGCTGGGATGCTATCCAGTTTAATTGCCATTGCCTGGTATCGTCTCCCTATTCCCGGCCTGGGTGACCCCATCCTGCTCAGTCTCCATTCCGCACCATTGAATTAAAGTAAGGGCAATGATCTCCGCTGTGGAGAATACGTTGTCGAGCAGGATGTATTCATTTGGATAGTGGGCAACCTCGGTTACTCCTGGCCCGAAAACGATTGCAGGCGTTTCACCGACATGTGTCAGCAATCCCCCATCCGTTCCCCAAGGGGATGCTTCTATGACAGGGTCCTGTCCGGCCACTTGCCGATATTGATGAACAAGCGCATTCATCAGTTCATGCTCTACATCAATTGCTCCTGGAACCCAGCGTGCCCCGAACCATTCCAATACGGGCGGGTTTTCCTTGAACCATTGGTCCACTTCCCCCAGCTGCAATAACCAGGCAGCCATTTCGTCTTTCGCCTGCACCATCGTTTCCTCCGGTGCAACGCCCATCCTTCCTTCGATTTTCACAAGGTCGGGAACGGATGACGGCCAATTACCACCTTCAATGACACCTAGATTGATTGGAATCGGAATAGGCGTGTTCTGATAAAGCGGATCACTGATACGTGCATTTCGCTTGTCTTCCAAGGCACGAATATGATTGATGACGGTCATGCTTTTTTCAATCGCACTAACGCCTTCATACCTTGTTCCGCCATGGGCTGACCGTCCTTTAACAGAGATTCGGAACCACATCGAACCCTGCTGTTTCGGGAAGATCCTCATATTCGTCGGTTCAGGGATCAGGGCGGCATCGGCTTTATATCCCCTCAGGACGGCCGCTAATGTTCCGGCTCCGCCGCTTTCTTCTTCAATCACACTTTGAAAAATGACATCTCCCTTTAATTGGATGCCATTTTCCTTCAATGCCTGCATCGCAAGGATAAGCGATACATTTCCACCCTTCATATCGGTTACTCCGCGTCCAAACATTCTTCCATTCTTAATCGCTCCGCTATATGGGTCGTCGTCCCACTGATCCCGGTCTCCATCTGGAACCACATCGATGTGTCCGTTCAAAATGATGGAACGTCCGCCTCCAGTCCCTTTCATGATACCTACCACATTGGGGCTGTTGGAAAATTCACTGCGTGGAGAATAGAAATAAGAATGCTTTTTCAGCTCTCCGCCGTCAGGTTCCCAACTATCGATCTGCAAACCCATTTCCTGCAGCTTTTGTGCGACGATGGCCTGTGCCCCTGCTTCATTTCCTTGCGTACTCGGGGCTTGTACCATTTTTTGCAAAAGGTTTGTTCCTTCTTCCCGATGATCCTCTATCCATTGGTTTATCCGTTTTTTTATATCCGGCACATTTATCCTCCTTAAATACACATATTCTCATAGATTACTGAAAGTCCCATTCCACCTGCCATACACAACGTTACCATTCCGTACTTAACTTGTGAACGCAACATTTCATGCATCAGTGTGACTGTCAATTTTGCACCTGTTGCTCCTACAGGGTGACCAAGTGCAATTGCCCCTCCATTGACATTGACAATATCCTGATTCAAATCTAACTCCTTGATCACTGCAAGTGCTTGGGCAGCAAAGGCTTCATTAAGTTCAATCAGTCCGATATCCTCTAACGATAGACCTGCTTTTGCCAATGCCTTTCGAGTCGCTGGTACGGGTCCAATCCCCATAACTCCAGGTTCAACTCCTGCACTGGCGAAAGCTTTTATTTTCAAGAGCGGTTTTAATCCCTTTTCTTCTGCTTGCTGCTTGGACATTAATAGTACAGCTGCAGCTCCATCATTCATAGGACAGGCATTTCCTGCCGTAATGGTTCCTTCATTTTTGAATACTGCTGGAAGACTGGCTAGTTGATCTAGATGAATGTCCTCGCGTACCCCTTCGTCATGGTTGAAGATTTGAAGTCCTTTTCGATCCTTGATTTTAAGCGAAATAATTTCTCTATCAAAGCGACCCTCTACTATAGCTTTACAAGCCTTCTTGTGGCTTTGATAAGCAAATTGATCCTGTTCTTCACGACGGATACCGTATTTTTCAGCCAAGCGCTCGGCAGTTATTCCCATATGCTCATTTCCCAAGGAACATATTAATCCATCTGCCAGCAGAGCATCCTCCATCGTTACGTTTCCAAATTTACCGCCCCATCTATTTTTCACGATATAAGGCACATTGCTCATGCTCTCCACTCCGCCGGCAATGATTACGTCTTCTTGACCAGCAGCGATAGTTACAGCGGCGTTGGTAATGGCCTTTAAACCTGATCCACATGCTTTGATTACAACGTGGCCTGGGACACTGTGTGGGAAACATGCCATCTGCGACGAAATTCGGGCCGAGTTTAGTCCGCCTCCGTGGACATAGCCATGTCCGAAAATCACTTCATTTACCTTCTCTTTATCTAACCCAGAATTATCCATTAAACCTTCCAATACTTGACGGCCCAATTCGGTAGCTTTAACATTCCGTAGTGATTTGCCAAAGGATCCAACTGCAGTTCGCGCTCCAGCAACGATGACAACCTCATTCATGCTTTTTTCCTCCTCTTACCTATTCAATGGTGTTGACAGCAGCATGGATTTTCAACGTTGCCTCCGTATTCCTTATCACATCATCCACTGTATATGGAGCCATGACTTCCTTCAGCACCAATCCCTCTTCTGTAACTTCCATGACTGCCATATCCGTGATGATTAAATCCACACTCTGCCTTGCCGTCAATGGAAGCGTACATGTCTTCAATATCTTCGATTCACCCTGCTTATTCACGTGATTCATCAGTACGATCACCTTTTTGGCTTTCTGGGCAAGTTCCATTGCACCGCCCATCCCCGGCACCCGCTTTCCTGGGACGATCCAATTCGCCAAATCCCCTTTTTCACTCACTTCCAGGGCTCCAAGTATGGTGATGTCGATGTATCCTTTCCTGATCATTCCAAATGCCGTTGCACTGTCAAAGTAAGAAGCTCCCGGTACAGTGGTGATCGGGAAACCTCCCGCATTACAGAGGGCAGGATCTTCTTTCCCGGGATCAGGACTTGGACCTGTACCGAGAACTCCGTTTTCCGCATGAAACAGCACAGAGATATCTTGAGGTATATGGTCGGCCACCAAGGTAGGGATGCCGATGCCTAAGTTGACGATCAATCCGTCATGAATTTCCTTGGCGGCGCGTTTCGCGATGCGATTTCGTACATCTACTGCCATGCCCATTTCCAATTCACCCCTTTTGTCGGAATCACCATATCTACATAAATGCCTGGTGTGGCAATACATTCCGGATCCAATTCGCCTGCAGGAACGATTTCCTCCACTTCAGCAATCGTGAAGGCTCCAGCCATCGCGACCAGCGGATTGAAATTACATGCAGTCTTGTCGTACACTAAATTCCCCAGCGAATCTGCCTTTTTGGCATGGACAATGCTGACTTCAGCCGTCAAAGCGGTTTCCACCAAATATTCTTTTCCTTCTATCATGATCTTGTCCTTGCCTTCTTCGGCTATCGTACCAATCCCGACATCGACAAAAATCCCGCCTAAGCCTACACCGCCAGCACGAATCCGTTCGGCTAATGTCCCTTGCGGTGAAAATTCGACTTGCAGCTTTCCTTCAGTCATGAGCCTGCCGGCATTAGGATTGGATCCGATATGCGAGGCGATCACTTTCTTTGCCCTTTCAGCAGTCACAAGCCGGCCAATGCCGATGTCAGGGAATCCAGTATCATTGCCAATCAAGGTCAATTCCTTGACGCCCTTGGCAAGAATACCCTGTACGAGCGTCGGGGGGGTCCCCACCCCGCCAAATCCGCCATACATGAGTGTGCATCCATCGGAAATATGCTCCAATGCTTCTTCCATGGTCACAATTTTGTTTTTCTTCGTAATGACCTGCTTCATACCGTTCCTCCTAAATAGCCTGCATGTCCTCAATCAAACCTTCCGAGTGCAATTCACGCTGCAACTCTTCAAGGGAAGCTTCCAGTATCTTGACGAGGCGATCGATTTCTTCATTCGTAATGATTAATGGCGGAGATAGGATAACCGCATCACCAGCGATTCCTTCAATCGCACCTGCAGCAGGATAGATCAACAATCCCTTCGCAAACGCCTTATTGACAAGCCTAGTGGTCAGGCCGATTTGCAAGTCGAATGGCGTTTTTGAAATCCGATTGGAGACAAACTCAAGTCCGAGGAGAAGCCCTTTCCCCCGTACATCACCAATGATGTCGAATTTCCCAGCCAACCCTTGCAGCTTCTTAAACAGATATTGACCTTTTTCTTCAGCCGCCTGAACCAGGTCATTTCCCTCAATGTAGGAAAGCACTTCCAATGAAACGGCTGCAGATAGAGGATTTGCACTATATGTGTGTCCAGCCATGATTGAATTCGAGCCTTTTAAAATGGGCTCCATGACACGGTCACTAACCATTGTGGCTGCCATTGGAGTATAACCGGCGCTCATTCCTTTACCCAATGCGATGATATCCGGGTCGACTCCCCAATGTTCCATAGCGAACATTTTTCCTGTCCGTCCGATTCCCGTCATTACCTCATCGGCGATAAAGAGAATGTCATAGTTTTCGCAGATTTCCTTAATCCTTTGATAGTAACCATCCTGCGGTGTTACAGCACCAGCGGATGCCCCGATGATCGGTTCTGCGATGAAAGCTGCGATATTCTCGGAGCCGACCCTTTGAATGGCTGTTTCCAGTTCATTTGCACACTGAAGCTTGCAGCCGGAAAATTCATTATTATAAGGACATCGATAACAGTAGGGAGCGGAAATGCTAGGGAAATCTTCCAATAGCGGAACAAAACGCTTTCTCCTCGGTACATGACCTGACATCGATAAAGCGCCCATCGTAATCCCATGATAACTCGTCCATCTGGAGACGATACGATTTTTACGCTCATATCCTTTTTCTTGCCAATGCTGAATCGCTATCTTCATCGCCGTTTCGGTCGCTTCGGATCCGCTATTCACGAAAAATGACCAATTCAAATCCCCTGGAGCCAAATCACTTAGCTTTTTGGCTAATGCTTCTGCGGCTTCACTCGTAAAATGAGACCTGTATGCAAAAGAAACTTTGCGGGCCTGCTCCGTCATTGCATCGACAACGTCCATTACACCATGGCCAATACTTGCCGTAACAGCACCTGATGATCCGTCTATATACTGCTTTCCATCTGTATCATAAAGATAAATTCCATTCCCATGAGAGATAGTGGGATAGTCATGATCTAAAGTAGGCTTAATCAAATAATTGCGTGTCATGTCATCTCTCCTTTTTAACGTTCGTACACATTATCTATCAATATATTAAGTTTTTAAAAGGAACCTATCCTAAAAGGCTCATCCTGAATCAGGATGGATTCTGTAGGGCAGCCTTCCATAGCATCTTGCATGTCATCATGCAGAATCTCAGGAACCTCGGCAATCCCTTGATTATCGTCCAAGATGACGAAAGCGATCCCTTGATCGTCATAGTCATAAATCTCAGGACCTGTTGAACCGCATGCCCCGCACGCAATACAGGTTTCTTTATCGACCCAAGTGTATTTAGCCATAAAAATAATCCTCCTACTTGAGGGATAAATCTTTACCCCAAATATTCATGTCCTCATACTTATCCCAAATATTGCAATTCTTCGTTAATCTGCCGCCATATTCATATCCCAGCTGATGAAAGACGGCGTTCATGCCCATTGACAATGAACGCGCTAACGAATAAGAGCAATAAATGTTTTTCCTGAACAATTCTTGTTCCAAGGCGGAGATGAGCACCTTCATGAAACCATGCTTCCGATGTTGGGGAATTGTTGCACAGTCCGTTAATTCAGCATTGTGATACATCTCATTCACTTCAGCGGATGCAGCACTCACGATGGTTCCTTCATATTCGATAACACTAAAGATCGTGCCTTCCTCCATCACTTTCTTGATATATCGCTCATCATTCATCGGTGTAGGATAGGTTTCAAAGATGGCACCATATAAATTCGCCAGCTCTTTTGCATCTTCAACCGTAGCAAACCGGAGGATATAATCCTTAGGTATTTGCTGAGATTCAATCAGTCTAGAAATCTCACTTACATCTTGGATTACTTTATCTTCCTTGACCCAAAAGTCGCTTGTTCGCCTTTCATCCGTTAAATAGAAGGCCATGCAATAAGCATCATTCCCTTTGAAATACTTGCTCAATCTTCCTTCCAGCATGAATCCTTTACCCAACGCCGCTGATAAATCTTCATTCCTCGCTTTAAGTATCACTTTTGTAAAGCCCTGCTCCTTTGCAATGGCAAGGGCCCGATCGATTGCTTTTTTGATATTTCCCCGATAATCATCCATACGCAAGCGCTGATTGGCATGATCATGATAGAGCTCCATCGTATAACAATCCCCGGTCTCCATTTGGGTAAAAAAAGGCAGCTTTTGAACAGGCATTATGTACCCCCCTTATTTAAAGAATTCGGGAGAAGAGATGCATATCATCCGCTTCTCCCGGCATTCTATTTCCAATTAAATAATTTTTTGATAGGTGCCTGAAGAAGCTGATCATACGTAAACTCATCAGGATATTCACTCACATCATAGATGGATAAGGCTTCATCCACCTTTTGATTCATCGAATCAGACACATAGATTCCACATTCAGGACAGTTCAAGGCTGGAACTTGAAGGACTTTTATTGAGCGTTTCCCGTCAGGCATGATCCAGTAACAATCCTTCTTTTCGCTTTCTTCTACGTTTGGGGCATTGCACCACAAGCAGTCCATCTTCATTCCTCCTTGCCGTCAGATTTCACCGAGCCACTAGCGGCCATGGCGTTCTTTTTTTCTTGGGCTAACCTTAATTTTTCCTTCATTTCATCCCGTTTATCACGGCGATCCTTCAAGGAAGCATGTTCGTCAGTGCTTTCATACGATTTTCTCTTGTCAAGACGACGAAGGCCCTCTGGTACCAAGTTGAATTTCTCATCCGTCATGAGTGCGGAAATCCCGACGGCTTCTTTCCTATCCGCAGTACCATACACTTCATCAAAGTAAGCATCCGCACTGCCGGCAACATAATTCTTCGGCTCCGGATAACTTGTGATCACTCCTTCAAAGTTCCGTAAAACGACTTTATCCGGACTTTGCGAAAGAAGGTAATTCGGAGTCAAGGCAATCTTTCCGCCTCCGCCAGGAGCATCCACCACAAAAGTTGGCACCGCATATCCTGATGTATGGCCGCGCAGCGCTTCAATGATTTCCAGTCCTTTTGAAACCGGCGCCCGGAAATGGCCAATCCCTTCAGATAGATCACATTGATAAATGTAATAAGGTCTAACCCTCGCTTTAACACAGTCATGCATAAGCTTTTTCATGATATGTACACTATCGTTGATACCAGCCAGGATGACTGCCTGATTACCAAGCGGCACCCCTGCCATCGACAGCATATCACATGCTTTTTTCGCTTCATCCGTCAGTTCAAGTGAATGATTGAAATGCGTATTCAACCAAATTGGATGGTATTTTTTCAGAATATTACATAAATTTTCCGTGATCCTCTGCGGGAAAACGACCGGTGCACGTGTGCCGATCCGAATGATTTCCACATGCGGTATGGCACGTAAGTTACTCAATACGTATTCAAGGATCTTATCATTGATCAACAGGCCGTCTCCTCCAGAGATCAGCACGTCCCTCACTTCCGGAGTGTTCCGGATATATTCAATCGCCCCGTCAAGCTGCTTCTTGGGAACACCCATGCCTACCTGACCTGAAAAACGGCGTCGCGTACAATATCTGCAGTACATGGAGCATTGGTTCGTTACAAGGAATAGAACCCGATCCGGATAACGATGCGTCAATCCAGGAACAGGGGAATCCTCATCCTCATGCAGCGGATCCTCCAAATCATATCTAGTCTTGTTCATTTCTGCCGAAAGCGGTACCGACTGTAAACGAATCGGACAGCGAGGATCATCGGGATTCATCAATGAAGCATAATAAGGCGTAATGTTCAACGGAATCGTTTGAGTCGAAATCCGGACTCCTTCCTCTTCATCCGGTGTCAAGTTGACGACCTTTTTCAGATCATCCAGTGTTTTAATCGTATTGGTCAATTGCCAGATCCAATCATTCCACTGCTCTTCCGTTACATCCTTCCATAATTCGATATCATTATAATGCCTGCGTCCACCTAGGTATTCTTTATTTTTTACATCCATTCCCATCAAATTCATTTAAAATGCCCCCTTATTCTAAGAACTTATATATATACTCTCGCAAGAATGATGCCAACATTGATAACAAGGAAATCATAAGCAAATGGGGGGAAACCTAGCTGAAAATCGCAAGATATTTTTCATTATGCATAATTTTTTGCAGCCAGATTCTTTGCGCCAGGCAATAAAAAAAGAAGGCTCTCTTTACACAAGAGCCCTCTTCACGTTACATCATGATCAAGAAAGTGACAGCGTTTCCAAAAAACCTGAATTCACTTGGTTTCCTTCGACCCTGCCGTATAAACTTTTTCAATGCCGTACTTGTTTAACTTATATTGCAATCCCTGCCTTTTAATATTCAGGGCTTCTGCCGTTTTGCTGATATTCCCGTTATATTTCTCGAACATATTGATGATCATTTCCCTTTCCATTTCTTCAAGAACGACAGGTAAATCAATCCTGTTTTTCAATGGGGAAGGCTGGCTCTGCGCATTTGCTGCAGCATAATTTCCTGACGGGAAAAGATAAGCAGGAAGATGATGTTCATCAATCATATCTTCCCCAGCGTCCATGACGTTAAAGGTTAACTCGATGGCATGTCCCAGCTCACGAATGTTCCCTGGCCATGGATATTGAAGAAGCCGCTGCATCGCCTTATGACTGATCCCGCGCACTTCCGTAAAAAATGATTTGTTGAATTTTAGAATAAAGTGATTGACGATTTCCGGAATATCCGTTTTACGCTCCGAAAGAGAAGGCATCTGGATCGTCACGACATTGAGGCGAAAGAATAAATCCGAGCGAATGATTCCCCGCTCCAACGCCTCTTCTGGAGAAATGTTCATCGCAGCAATGATTTTCACACTAATCTTTTGCTCTTTCGAACCTCCAACACGGCGCACCTCACCTTCCTGTAGCACTCGCAGCAATTTTGCCTGCAGGCCGAGGTCGAGGCTATTCAGCTCATCAAGGAAAAGGGTACCGCCATTTGCCTGTTCAAAAATGCCCATGCGATCCATCGCTCCGGTAAAAGCCCCTTTCGTCGTACCGAACAGCAGCCCCTCCATCAATTCCTTGGGAACAGCCGCACAGTTTTGCGCGATGAATGGCTGATTTCGCTGAGCACTTACATTATGTATACTTTGAGCGACAAGTTCCTTCCCTGTCCCTGTTGGTCCATAAATCATGACTGGGGAATGTGTACGGGCCGCTTTTTTCGCCAAGGAAATCGCTTGCTGAAAAGCAGGGCTATTACCAATCAAATCACTAAAATGATAGGTCGCCGTCCCTTCAGAGAACTTATTTTTCCTATGGGTCTCGGCCAGCTGGGAACGCAAATCGACAATTTGGTCATACATGTTCATGACCTTCGTAATATCCTTTGCGATTTCCACTGCACCAATGATTTCACCATCCTCATACAAAGGATACGTACTATTGATGGACGTTATCTTTTTCTCCTTTAAGTTGACATATGTTTGAATGGACTCAATCGTTTCATTGCCTTTTTCCAATGCTACATGCAGCGTACTGGATTCATCAGTCAATGAAGGATAAAGCTGAAAAATATTCTCCCCCAGCACCTGCTCACGATCAAGCCCGTCGATATGTGCCATCATTTCATTGTAAAAAACCGTATCCCCATCTTTATTCACAATATGGACACCCACATTGATCACATTCAATATCCATTCAAATTGAGTGGAAAACTGATTTACTGAAGATTTCATTTCTTCATCTCCGTTCTCTGTCATTTGATAGAATCACCTGTAAATTATAGCATTTAATGGGAAACATTCATCTCTTTAATCTTATTAAAATCAAACTTCAACACAAAAGCAATAGAATACTAAGGTCAAATAAAGGAATCTCGCATTAAGCCAAGAAGATTATATAAGAAAATATAAAATTCTAGGGGTGAGTCGGATTACAGAACGAAGCAAAGAAACGAAAATAGAAATTAAACCGTGGGAAGATAAAGACCTTGAATTACTATTTCAACTAAATGCCCCAGAAATGATGGAACATCTTGGCGGACCAGAAAGTAATGAACAAGTCCTGAAACGCCATCAACGGTATCTACAGATTGGAGATAAAGGATGCATGTTTAGCATCAACTCATTTCCAGAGGCAGAGGCGGCCGGTTCCGTTGGCTACTGGCAAAAAGTGTGGAACGATGAAAATGTGTATGAAATCGGTTGGAGCGTCCTCCCTTCCTTCCAAGGAAAAGGAATCGCATCTCATGCCGTGAAGGCACTGATAGAGAAAATCATAGCCGAACGAAAATACAAATACATTCACGCTTTCCCTTCCATCAATAATCCTGCATCAAACGCGATTTGCCGCAAGCTCGGATTCAACCTCATCTCCGAATGTGAATTCGAATACCCGCTGGGGAGCTTTATGCGATGCAATGATTGGTGCCTCGAACTTGAATGAATTCTTGCCAGGGGAAGTCGAATTATGCTGGGTTTAGGTGAATTATTTCCCGGGAAAGTCGAATTATTCCCGGGTAGGTCGGATAAGCTTGAAGTATGTCGAATTATTTCCGCGTGGATCAAATTATTCCCGGGGTAGGTCGGATTTTTCCTGAGATAGGTCGGATTTTTCCTGAGATAGGTCGGATTACATCCCATCCGCTAACCATTCATATACTGCTCAAAGGATAAAACCTGAAAATGAAGTTTTATATCTTAATGATGGTTAGGTTGATTCTCTGATTTTAAGTTTGGTAGGCAATTTAATAACGTCTCGCTTTAATTTCAAATCATTACTTAAATATTTTATCAATTCTATTACAGTGCGTTGTCCTAATTCCATAATTGGTATATCGATTGTGGTTATGGTGGGGGTTGTGACTTGGCAAATAGATTGATTATCATAACCAACTATAGCTAGGTATTCCGGTATTTTATAGCCCAACATAGCTGCCTTTTTAATAATTCCTGCTGCGACCTGATCATTTCCAGTAAATAAAGCAGTAGGTTTTTCTTTTAATTTTAATATTTCATCACAAATACGGAATCCATCTTCAATATTAAATCCATGCCCAAATATCCAGTCTTCATTATGTAGTAAATTATTATCTGCTAAAGCTTTTAAAAACCCCTCTTTTCTTTGAATCTGAGCCTGACTATAAGAAGTATCGTAGCAAAAACCTATCTTCCTATGGCCTTTTTTTATTAAATGATTAACAGCTTTGTATGTCGCTTCGAATTCATCATAACCAATAATTGGTATAGAGGCGGAATGATGGTATTCATTACACAGTAAAATTGGGCCGTATTTCAAATAAGGCTTGATTACATTCCATTCATTTTCTAACGCTCCTAAAATAACCCCATCTACTTCTCTATTCTTTAATTTTCCCATAACATCTAATTCATTTTTCGCATCATAAAAGGTTTGAAAAATAAGAACTTTATAATCATTTTCCAAGGCTGCTAGAGATACTCCTTTAACCAATTGGGCAAAGAATGGATGATCGAAACTTGGAACTGATATTGCAATGGTCTGGGTTTTATTTGTCCTAAAATTCCGGGCTAGTGAACTTGGTGCATAATCAAGCTCTTCCATGACCTTTAAGATTTGTTCCCTTTTATCTTTCGATACATATGGATGATTATTAAAGACTCTGGATACCGTTGTTTTAGAGACATTACATATCTTGGCTATCTCGCTAATTCTCGTCATTTAATCCCATCCTTGTAAAAAGTGGTTGACATGTTATCGATTTCAGAAGTTATTATTAAACCGTTCCTAATATATTAACAAAATTTTACTGCTGAGTTGTATTTTTAAAAAGTTATATTTTTAGCTAATGGAGGGATTGTTATGTTATTGAATAAAAAGGGCGGGTTTCAGTTATTGCCAAAGGTTGATGACCCAAAATACATTGTATTCTGTGATTTTGATGAAACCTATTATCCTCACTCCATGAGTCACGAGAGACAGAAAGATTTATATGAACTTGAAAATTACTTAGAAGCAAAAAGTAATGATGAAGAACTTGTCTTTGGCTGGGTCACAGGGAGTAGTATCGAATCAATATTACATAAAATGGAACATGGTGGATTCAGCTTTTTTCCCCATTTTATTGCAAGTGACTTAGGTACCGAAATCACCTATTTCTCAGAAAATAACTTTTTGGAAAATGATCCAGATTGGCATTCACAGATTAATATCGAAGAATTTAATAAACGGAAAGTCGATGAAATTTATAATGTTCTACTCAACGGCAATATACCATTGATTCCTCAGACTCAAATGGGAAGTTCACGCTATAAAAGAAATTATTATTATCAAATACAACATGAATCTGTCGACAAGAAGAACTTATCCACTATCCAGATGGTGGCCAAAGAGTATGGGATAGGGGTAAATATCAATCGTTGTAATCCCCTTGCCGGCGATCCTGAAGATAGTTATGATATAGACTTTATCCCATTAGGTACTGGTAAAAATGAGATTGTACGATTTATGCTAGATAAATTCGGGCTGAGTCGGGAGCATGCCTTTGCTTTCGGGGATAGCGGAAATGATTTGCTCATGTTAAAAAGTGTTAAACATGGCTACCTTGTAGGGAATGCAACTCAAGAAGCCAAGGAAGCTCATACTAAAATAGCGACAGGTACGTACTCTAAAGGAATATTAAGAACTTTGCAATCCATAATTAATATTTAGTATAAGTAATGAAAAAAGGTAGTTGGTGCACTCTTGCCACAGCTTTAACTTTCTGCTAACAGTATGGATTCTATATCAAGCAAACAAATCATTCCATGTTTCTTTACCTGCAAGCTTATCTGCGGATATCCCGCTTGCTCTTTGGTATTTGTATAATGCCGTCTCGGTATTTTTTCCGAATTCTCCATCAAGGGGCCCAGGGTTATATCCTTTCATATAGAGCGTTGCTTGCAGGATCCATGTGATATTGCAGCTAGCGCCTTTTTTTATGGTGACGATCGCATTTTTGGTTTTAGGTCCCCATTTCCCATCGACAACAAGCTTTTTATTGAACTGCTTATTCATTTCCGTTTGTAAACCTTTTATAAGGGCCGATCGAGTTTTGGGGCCATAAAAGCCGTCACCCTCAATAGCCGTTTCATATCGGCCATTTAACGTTTGTTGAATCGAAATGATATGATTATCTCCTTTGCCGGTTTTCTGCATTTCCCTTTTTTCTAATTTGAAGGTAAGGCGCGGATCTTTTCCTGCTTGTAACTGTGTATATGATAACCCGCCTGTCATCTCCAAGTGGGGGTAATCCTTGAATGAACTCCAATCGCCGCCCCATTTAAATCCTAAACCCTTACCTATGGCAGCCACTCGCTGCCATTTTGAATTAACTGTCCATATCGCTCTCCTGCCATCATCACTCACTATGAAGAAGTCAATAGCCAGTCCATAATTATGATAGGATTGCCCAGGCTTAGCCTTCGTCACAATCGGTTTAGCTAGATTACTATAGTTTTTTCCTTTGTAGCTGTAAACTCGTCCTTGACCATAAAGGTTGGCTTGTTCTTCCAAAGAGCGATAACCTGCACTTATCTGTACCGTGATTCCTTCATTATAAGCACGTTCGACCATTTCCAATGCTGATGCCTTCACAACAGGATTCATCCCTTTGCCCATCTTTTTCACTGATCGCTCCAATAATGTCCGTAATGCTACTTTCACTGTCATCCCTCCTTTTAAATTCCCATCAGACTCTATATAAGCCTTTTTGACGGAAAAGTAGCAGAGTTAGGAAAATATCTCATTTATTAGAGAATAGAAGTAATATGTAAAAAACGTTCCAGCTGATTTCAGAAATCCGCTCTCTTTCCGCCGATTGCCAAGCCTCCTCGCCGGTAAACGGCTGCGGGGTTTCGGCTAGCCAGTTTTTCGGCAGGAGTGTCGCAATTTTCTTTTATCTATTGAGGGTTGCATCGGTATAGACTAGTAAAAAACATCAAGTTTACTTTTAAAATCTTGGTTCGGGGCGAGTGCAATTCGAAACTCCTTTTGACGAAAAATTGATGGAACCGCCAGACTGTAGACGAATGGAGAGAAGTACCAGTTTCCCTACAATATTTCTTAAAAAAGAAGTCCAGTTGATTGGAACGGAAGGTACGAGACTCCTGCGGGAAAAGCGCGTCCAAGGGAGACCCCACAGGCGCGAAGCGTCGAGGAGGCTCCCGGACCGCCCGCTGAAAGCGAGTGCCTGGAGTGGAAATCCATTACACATACCCTCTTTCAGAAATCCCCTCCCTTTCCGCCGACTGTCTGCCAAGTATTGATAACTGAGGTTAAAAGGCCTTTCGTTCCTTCATTATTGATAGGGAATTCCACAAAAAAAATTAGACTGCTTCCGTTCGCCCGTTTGCGAATGAAAGCAGTCTAATAATGTATTATTTTATTATTCTCTTTAACTTACGCTTTAATTTCAATAGAGGGGCTAACTGTAAAGTCGGCCTCTGTTTTGCTTTTCACTTCATCAAGTGTTACGCCATTTTGCAGTTCAATCAATTCCATGCCAGCTTCTGTAAATTGAAAAACAGCCAGTTCGGTAATCAGGCAATGGACGACTTTTTCTCCCGTCAATGGCAATGTACAGCTTTTTTTCACTTTGGATTCCCCATGCTTGTTCACATGGTCCATGATGACAACAATACGTTTTGCGCCTTGGACGAGGTCCATCGCTCCTCCCATTCCTTTTACCATCTTCCCTGGAATCATCCAGTTTGCCAAGTCCCCATTTTCGGAAACTTCCATCCCGCCTAAAATGGCTAGATCGATGTGGCCGCCGCGAATCATTGCAAACGATTCAGCGCTATCAAAAAATGATGCCCCTGCTTTTGCGGTTACTGTTTCTTTTCCTGCATTGATCAAATCCGGATCGACTTCATCCTTTTGTGGATAAGGGCCGATTCCCAGTAAGCCATTTTCCGATTGAAGCATGACATTAAAGTCATTCGGGATCATGTTGGCAATCAAGGTCGGCATTCCAATCCCTAAATTTACACACATACCGTCTTGGATTTCTTTAACGGCCCGTTCTAAGATTAGTTGTCTAGTCATTCGATACTCCTCCTTTTTTATGCGTTAGCAGTTGTAAGTCTTTCAATTCGTTTTTCATAGTCATTCCCTACAAGCACTTTCTGTACATAAACTCCTGAAGTATGAATTTCATCCGGATCGAGCTCCCCTGTGCCCACAAGCTCCTCCACTTCGACAAGCGTGACTTTCCCTGCGGTGGCAACGACAGGGTTAAAATTCCTTGCCGTTTTCCGATATACAAGATTACCGAAATGATCTGCTTTCCAGGCTTTTACAAAGGCAAAATCTCCGACTATTCCTTTTTCCATAATGTATGTGCGGCCATCAAACTCTTTATGTTCTTTACCTTTTGCCACTTCCGTTCCTACTCCTGTAGCTGTATAAAAGGCAGGAATTCCCGCTCCGCCCGCTCTTAAACGCTCGGCCAGCGTTCCTTGGGGAACTAGTTCGACCTCCAGCTCGCCGCTTAAAAATTGCTGTTCAAATAACTTATTTTCCCCAACATAAGAAGCGATCATTTTTTTGATTTGTTTATTTTCAAGCAATAGACCCAGACCCCAGTCATCGACACCGCAATTGTTGCTGACAATCGTCAAATCCTTTACACCTTTGTTACGCAAAGCAATGATCAGTTTTTCTGGTATTCCGCTTAATCCGAACCCGCCTACGATAATGGTTGCTCCATCCTCGATTTGTTGAATAGCGCTATCAAAAGATGTTAATAATTTACTCATTTTCCATCATCTCCATTCTTAATACTATTCTATTAAATAAACAGTGAAGTTGCAAAAGCAATGATGAACACGGTCACTGTTTTTAAAATCGTAATCGCAAAAATATCCTTGTAAGATTGACGATGTGTCAGTCCAGTAATGGCAAGTAAGGTAATGACGGCACCATTATGCGGCAGTGTATCCATTCCGCCAGATGCCATGGATGCAATTCGATGAAGCATTTCCGGGGTGATTCCGACACTTTGGGCCACCTGCAAATAGTGACCTCCCATTACTTCCAACGCAATCGAAAGTCCACCAGATGCAGATCCGGTAATCCCTGCCAGCACATTGACGGCAATAGCTTCGGATACAAGTGGATTACCGCTTGCATTGAACACCCAGTTTTGAATGACCGAGAATCCAGGTAGCGTTTTCACAACATTCCCAAAACCAACTTCAGAAGCGGTATTGAATATCGCAAGCAATGATCCCATTGCCGCAGCTGTTAATCCACTTGCCAATTTGACCTTGATGCGTCCAACATTCAGAAGCATCGCTGCAATGATACCGATTGTCAGTGCCACAATCAAAGACCAGGATGAAGTGACAGTGCTTACATCTGCAATGTTGAAAGTTTCCTTCAACATCGATGCATCATACCAGTGCTTAACCGAAATGGCACTGCGGCTGAAAGCAAAATTAAATGCTACGACAAGGATGAGCGGTACGATGGACAGCCAAAAGTTAGGCAGGTTTTGCTGTTCTGCACTTTCTGGCTCATTAATATGTCCTTCCCCGTATCCTTCACCATTTGCCAACGCTTGTTTACGGCGACGCTCTAACCAGATCATTCCTCCTGTAAATACCATGATCGCGCCAATAATCCCCATTACTGGAGCTGCATACGTATCTGTTCCGAAATAATTCGTTGGAATGATATTTTGAATCTGAGGTGTTCCAGGAAGGGCATCCATCGTATAAGTGAAAGCGCCTAATGCAATCGTTCCCGGCAATAATCTTTTTGGAATGTCTGCTTCTTTAAAAATTGCCGCTGCGAATGGATAAACGGCGAATGCCACTACAAACAATGAAACCCCGCCATATGTCAGCGCCGAACACGCCAGCACTACAGCAAGAATGGCCTGCTTTGAGCCTAGTGATTTTACGATGGTCTTGGCGATGGATGCAGCTGCACCGCTCATCTCCATGACTTTTCCAAATACGGCCCCTAATAAAAATATCGGGAAAAACGCTTTTATATAGTTAGCCGCAAACGTCATATATGTCTCTGTGTAACTCGGCAGCAAGTGTCCACCGGATAAGATGACCGCCAGTAAAGTAACAACCGGCGCTATGATAATGACCGGATAGCCCCGGTAGGCTAAAAAGATTAAAAGTCCCAGCGCCACAACAATGGCTAAAATTTGAATCACCAACTCAATTCCCCCTTTTCTCCCCTTGCCCCAAAATTATTTCGGCAGCATTTAAATAGAACTATTAATCTCCTAAATTCCACATTTTTAATCTTTCCGCTTTTACCATCCAAGCCTGCCTTCCCCAAGTCAGGCTGAATGATCTTCCAATTTTTGAGAACGCTTTCAACAATTTGCTGAATTACGAAATCCCTTTTCATTTTACGTGAAAAAACAGTATAAAATGACAGATAGGCCATTCACTAAGTAATTATGCAATTATTGTGCCAACTTTAATGCAATGAAAAATCTCATCTTTAAAGCCTTTTCCAACAGTTTATTTCCCTTTTAAGAGCTAAAGTCCCTTAAAACTGTCAAGGTTTCAGTACACCTAAGTATAAACTTTAAAAAAGTGTAAGACTTTTCTTACAACTTTCAAATTTCCTTTCGTTTTATGTACGGATTTCCTAACACACGCAAATATTTGCTAGTGAAAAATATGCACAAATGTGTATCTATTCTTAAGAGGGGGTTAAAAAGTATAAAAAAGTGCCCTTGGGCTAAAGGGCACTTTCTGCAGTCATAAACCATATTTATTCATTTTTTCATACAGCGTTGTTCGACTAACTCCGAGTCTCTTTGCCGTTTCTGATTTATTGCCTGAGGTCATTTCCAAGCATGAAACGATTGCAGCCCGTTCCGTTTCATCCATTACTTCAGCTAAGGTACGGATCGATACTGATTCTTTATGACCCGTTATTTCTTTAGGGAGATGCTTGGAACGTATCATTTCCCCTTCTTCAACAATATTCATTGCGCGTTCAATGATATTCTCCAACTCACGAATATTCCCCGGCCATTTATAAAGACGAAGCAGCCGTAATGCTTGATCACTCATTCCCATTACGCGTTTTTTCATAAGGTTCTGATACTTTTCAACAAAATGATTTCCCAGTATTTCAATGTCCTCCGGTCGCTCCCTTAAGGAAGGAACCTGGATTTGCAAGACCTTCAACCGGTAATACATATCAAGCCGGAATTCCCCTTTCGAGACCATTTCCTCCAGATTACGGTTCGTTGCAGCGATTACCCGTACATCAATCGGAATACTTCCCGTAGAACCTACTCTCTCAATCTCTTTTTCTTGTAAAACACGGAGCAGCTTCACCTGCATATGCAGTGGGAGCTCACCGATTTCATCGAGAAAAATCGTTCCGCCTTCAGCCGCTTCGAACTTACCTGCTTTTCCGCCTTTTTTTGCACCAGTGAAAGAACCCTCTTCATAACCAAAAAGCTCTGACTCCAGCAGCTCTGCCGGGATGGCGGCACAGTTCACTTTGACAAACACGCCCATGGCCCGTCTGCTATCATTATGAATGGAATGGGCAAACAGCTCCTTACCTGTTCCGCTTTCGCCCAAAATCAACACATTCGAGTCGCTTTTAGCTGCAATTTTGGCTTGACCTTTCACTTCCATGAAAGCAGGACTTCTTCCCATCAAATGATCAAACGTATATGAGGCCTTATTTCTCTCGCGAAAATCGCCTTTGTACTTTTTCAGCTCTACTTCAAGTGAATTTATCCGCTTGGAAAGAGCGGTAAATTGCCCGACATTCTTAAAAAGGATCTTTCCGACCGCTCCTATTAATTTATCTTGTTTCCGTATCGGGGAGCGGGTCGCAATAATATAATTATCTTTAATTTTTTGTAATTCAGCGACCTCTTGCTTGCCAGTTTTGGCGACCACATGCATACGGGTGTTTTCAATGACCTCCGTTACATGTTTCCCTATCGAGCTTTCCTGATCGACCCCAAGAAAATCCGCATAAGCGTGGCTCAGCATTTGGACATACCCTTCCGTATCAACCATCACCAAGCCGTCATAAGCAAACTCGATAATATCCTTAAACAGAAGTTCTTCATGATTATCGATATTAAGAAAATCACTTTTATTATTTGTAAACAATAGGAGGTAAATCTGATACTCCTCATCACCCATTTGAATGATGGCTTTTCTGACAATCCCATTATTATCATTCAAGCGGATCGGAGTATTTACAGCTGGTACAAGGTTTTTTTCTAAAATCAATTTTATTTGCATCTCAAATTGATTCTCAGCAAAAGCCTCAGATAATACGCGATTGCTTAGAACGATTTCTTTTTCGTTTTTCGTCACCAAAACACCAAAAGGCAATTCTTCCAATATCGCTTTCACTAATTCCAATTGAATAGTTTTATTATCGCTGACCATTCCTATTCTCCTTAACCCGTCTGAAGTTTCCTCCATTATATCATAGGAAAATGAGGCCAAGTCATTACCGCTCCACAATCAGCGCAGTTCCTTGCCCGCCACCGATACATAAGGTGGCAAGGCCGGTTTTTGCATCCCTGCGCTTCATTTCATACAATAAAGTCACTAAGATGCGGGCACCGGAAGCGCCTACCGGATGACCCAGGGCAATCGCCCCTCCATTCACATTCACTTTCTCCGGCTTCAGTTCAAGGTCCTTAAGCACGGCGAGTGACTGTGCCGCAAAGGCTTCATTCACTTCCATCAAATCAATATCTTCTATTGTCAATCCCGCTTTTGCCAAAGCTTTCCTTGTCGCAGGAACTGGACCGTATCCCATGATTTTCGGATCAAGCGCGGCGTTTGCATATGACTTGATGGTTGCTAATGCCTCCAATCCCAGCTCGTCTGCTTTTTCTCTAGACATCAGGACCAACATCGCACCCCCATCATTGATTCCGGATGCATTTCCTGCCGTAACCGTTCCATTTTCCTTAAAAGCAGGACGCAGCTTCGTAAGTTGGTCTATCGTCAGCCCATGACGCGGGTGTTCATCTTGGTCCACCAAGATCGTCTTTCCTCTGCGTTTATATTCAACAGGTACGATTTCATCTGCAAATCGTCCTTCAAGCTGCGCCTTTTCAGCCTTCATTTGACTATCTAAAGCAAATTCATCCTGCTTTTCACGGCTGATTTCCCATTGCTCGGCAATATTCTCTGCAGTCACACCCATATGATATTGATTAAATACATCCGTTAAGGCGTCATAAGTCATTGAATCCACCGCTTCGGCATTACCCATTTTCTGCCCAAAACGATAATTTGGAAGTAAATACGGAGCATTGCTCATGCTTTCGATACCCCCGGCAAGAATCACATCAGCATCTCCAAGGGCAATGAATTGCGCTCCCATTATGACTGTACGAAGGCCAGATCCGCAAAGTTTATTAATGGCCATGGCCGGCGTTGTTTCCGGAATCCCTGCATGAATCGCAACCTGACGTGCCACATTTTGCCCTAATCCAGCAGAGAGAATATTCCCAACCAATACTTCATCGATCAAATCAGCCGAGATATTTGCCCGCTTAATCGCTTCCTTAGCTGCCACGACTCCCAAGTCGACCGCTGAAACATTGGCAAGACTGCCTCCAAACGCACCAACTGGTGTTCTTGCTGCCCCTACAATCACTACTTCTCTCATAACACTTCCTCCTTCTCCATTTTTAATTTTCCCAGTTTAATAAAATTACGGTCCCGCTCATTGATTTTCTGGGAAACGGTAGATTCTTCATACGTAAAAATCCCTTCTCCCGACTTCGTCCCAAGCTTTCCCTCGGCCACCAAATCACGAATCAAATCAGGGGCTTCCTTACTCTGATCCAATGCCGGTGAAACATTATCGAAAACACGCTGCCAAGTGTCCAGACCGCCAAAGTCAGCAATCTCGATCGGTCCGGTGAATGCCCATCGAAAACCTGGTCCAGCCGTTATCGCTGTATCGATATCCTCAGCATTGGCAACGCCCTCTTTTAATAGATAAAAGGCTTCCCGCATCAAGGCAGTCTGGAGCCGATTGGCAATGAATCCTGCTATTTCTTTTTTCAAGAGAATCGGAGACTTGCCGATTTTACGCATCAAATCCATTGTTGTCTTTACGATTTCCGGCTTTGTTTCGTCATGCTTAACAATTTCAACCAATGGAACCAAATGGCCAGGATTAAAGAAATGCGTGATGATCATTCGGTCCGCAAACGATGCCTTCTCCATCAATTGAGAAATTGGAAAGGTCGATGTATTGGAGGCAACAATGGCATCCGGTTTGATTATTTCCTCCATTTGCTCATATAGATTCAACTTCAGCTCGATGACTTCCGGAATGGCCTCAATGATAAAATCAGCATCTCTTACTGCCCCTTCCAAATCCACGCTATATGTAATATGGGCTAAAGCTACTTGCTTTTCCTGATCAGTCAAAACCCCTTCCTCGATGAGCAATGATAGATTCTCAGAAATTCGATTTTGGGCACGGTGTAGCAACTCATCCTTAATATCGTTAATGGTGACGAAATACCCGCTAACTGCAAAAGACTGAGCGATTCCACTCCCCATTACACCAGAACCGATAATGGCTATTTTTTTAATCATCCAGCTTCCCCTTTCCGTTTCAATTACCTTTATTTACTCGCCTTTTTATATATGCAATATCCATGCCAACGATAAGGGGAAATAAAATTCTTTTGTTATCAAGAAAATCATGATAGACTCTTACTCATTAACCTAAATCATATTTTTAATAACCTTCCCTTTATATTTCCAATGGAGCTTACTCTGTGAAATATTCCCTGTTTACGACATAAAATGACAGACCTGGACCATTACATTTTTTATTGGAGGAATGTAATATGGTTAAAGATAAAGTGGCGATAATTACCGGATCCGCTAGAGGGATCGGCTTTGAGATTGGAAAGATATTTGCTGAAAATGGTGCAAAGGTCGTTTTGTCCGACCTTGATCAAAACACAGTTGAAAAAGCTGCTCAAGACCTTAGGAACAACGGCTTGGAGGTTATCGGCTTAAAAGCTGACGTAACAAGTGAAGATGATATTATCCAACTAATCAAACAAGCTAAAGACAAATACGGACGAATAGATATTTTCATCAATAACGCCGGCCTTCAGCATGTTGCACCAATTGAAGAGTTTCCAACTGAAAAATTCGAACTGATGATCAAAATCATGCTGACCGCGCCGTTCATTTCAATTAAGAACGTTTTGCCTATCATGAAAGAACAGGGCTTCGGCAGGATAATCAACATCTCTTCCATTAACGGTCTGATTGGATTCGCCAACAAAGCAGCGTACAACAGTGCCAAACACGGTGTAATCGGATTGACGAAAGTCGCCGCCTTGGAAAGCGCCTCTTTTGGCATAACCGTCAATGCCCTTTGCCCAGGATACGTGGACACACCTCTCGTCCGCGGTCAACTGGAGGACCTGGCGAAAACAAGACAAGTTCCACTGGAAAGCGTTTTGGAAGAGGTCATCTATCCACTTGTCCCACAAAACCGCTTACTCGATGTAAGTGAAATTGCCGACTACGCCATTTTCCTCGCAAGCGACAAAGCAAGGGGCGTCACAGGCCAGGCAGTCGTGTTAGATGGCGGATATACAGCTCAATAAAACGAAAATGCATTTTAAAAAACCCCGAATAAAGGACACCAAAAAAGGTGCTCTGTATTCGGGGTTTTCTGTCTGCATGGAAACGTGGGAAAATTTGGTGGCACAAAGAAATCCCCCATGTTAAAGTAATATAGGGATACCTCCCATTTTTACAACTATTAAAAGGAGGCCGCGTCATGATTATTAAGTGGGTTAGACTGCGATAATTAAAAGCGCAGGCCAATCATCATGCTCCGGAAAGTATATATTGATCTGCGCCATGGTAACGGCTATTGGATAATATTTAATACGGAGGTAAAAAACATGAGTGAACAGATACTGAAAATAAATAAAGTGGATATATGTACTGAAAGTTTTGGAAACCATAAGGACCCTGCCGTGCTTTTGATCATGGGAGCGATGTCTTCATTAGACTGGTGGGATGATGACTTCTGTCTCCGCCTTGCCGATTCGGGGAGATTTGTCATTCGCTACGATCATCGGGATCTGGGCCGGTCTACCGTATATGAACCCGGTACCTCCAACTATACAATAACGGATTTGGCTGACGATGCCGCTGGTGTCCTGGACGCTTATTCCATAGGGCGGGCTTCTATCGTTGGAATGTCCCTAGGCGGTATGGTCGGCCAGATTCTTGCCTTAAGATATCCGGAACGCGTAAATACGCTTACGCTAATTGCATCAAGCGTGTTCGGGACAGTAATGGAAAAACTGCCTCCAATGGATCAGAGCATATTGGATCATCATGCAAAAAGTGCTTCCATTGATTGGTCAAATCGGGAGACGGTCATCGCTTATCTTGCGGATGGATGGAAAACTTTAGCCGGTTCCAAACCTTATGAGCAGGAAAGAATGCATAAACTGGCAAAAAGAGAGGCTGACCGTGCCAAACAGCTACCGAGCAGATTCAATCATGCCATGCTTGCTGGCGGAGACGAATATTTCGATCGAATGGGTGAGATTTCCGTACCTGTCCTCATCATTCACGGCACAGAAGATCCAGCCCTGCCATACGAGCACGGACTTGCTCTTGCGAAAGCCATCCCTCATGCTGAATTAGTGACTCTTGATGGATCAGGGCATGAGATTCATAGTGAAGACTGGGATGAAATTATCGACTCAGTCATAAAGCTTACTTCGCGATAGTATAAAATCAGCAATAAAGAAGCCGACCAATAAAGGTCGGCTTTTCTTTATACATTTGTTAGCAGAAACCGCCATATCCTTGAACGGGATAACAGCCACCGTTACCTCCATCGCCGCCGCCGAAACAAGCAGCTCCAACGATGATTAAAAGGATAAACAAAACGACTATAAAAGCGAAACCGCCACCAAATCCACCAACATCGTTACCGCAACCGCAATTTGATTCATGACCACAATTTGACAATAGAAACATCTCCTTATTTGTTTTAGGAGGAAAAAATTAAATGGGTTAATTCAACATATGTTCTAATTAGGATATTGACACAAAATCACCGAAAACTTTTTTAACCACCCTGTTGATCCGAAATAAAACAGTTTAACAGCGTATTTTTACTGTTTTGAAATTTCATACACCTTCACCTGACACAGCGTCGAACTGCCGGACACTTATCACTAATAATACGAACATTCAAAAAGGATTTATCTCTGTTAAGATGATAATTGGTTTGTAATATCCTACTAACTTCAGCTTATTGTACAATGAAGGTAAAAAGGTTCGAGGTATTTATGATAAAAGGAAATTCTTATATTCTTGTTTTCTCCATGCTTGTTCTGTTGACAATAGTACTAGTTTCAACTACACCGATCATAATTAAAACTTTACTTGCCTTAATAACGATTGCGTTTTTATTACCTGTGATTAGAAAGCTTCTGTTTAAAGACCATTTCAGAAAAATTAAAGTGGCATTCTACTCATCATTAACCTTTACTATTGGTTTATTTCTTGTCTCGATTTTTGAAGAACCATCCTTTAAATTAGATGGAGATTTCTTTCAGATTATTCTTATTGTACTTTTTTATAGTTTAATGGGAAATTTCTTTTATGGCTTACCAGTCTCACTCATTGCTGAATTTATTTCAATGAAGTATTTCAATATTCGTTTCTGGTTATCTGGAGTAATACATATTAGTTTTGGATTGGCTACATACTTTATTGACCCAGGAGGTTTCTTTATCTTTGCGGTTATTTGCTCAATAATCTTTTTTGCATTAGATGAAATAACTAGAGTATATTCGGCTTCTTATTGGACTAACCTGCGCCGATAGAGTGGCCTGTGTGGAACAAAAAAAGAAAAGGATTAAAAGAAATTAATCTCTTTTATCCTTTTCAAGCATCTCAATTACTCTATCAAGTTTTTGTTCTATTTTATTGGTTTGTTTTGACCTTGTAAGAAGAGAACGAACAAAAAAGTAAACAGCGAAAATCACCCCAATCAACAAAACAAACATAATAAGTTGATATACCATATCACCGATATTGTAACTCAAAGAACTTCACCCCTTTCCTTTTTTGGTTTAACCATAACTCATGTCTACTGCACAGAACGTAGAGTTGACAAAATTATTCGTATAGTTTTTTAGATATCACTTTTAATTCTTTATATATTTGTGTAAGTAATATTAGAATATGTAATGGCAATCCAACTGCAAGTCCCACCAATGGAGAATAAGGTCCAGCGAAAGTAAGCGATACAAGTGTAATAGTTAAATATATAGAGATAATTAGTGCGCTCAAATAAAATTATCCTTTTTTGGATAATTATATCATATGACTCTTACAAAGTTGGAAAACACTACGGCTCCCTAGCTAACCTGCCCCTTTAGTCTTTAAGAAAATCAACAATACTTTTTATCAGAGCTGATTTTTCAAAAAAAGTAATAATTTTACACTTTTATACTGGAACATTTGTTCTACCTGTGTTATTCTTATAAAAACAAATAAAAAGATCAAATCGCAGCCAAACGATTTGATCCGTAATTATAAATAAAGGCCGGTTGTATCCGCGGGCCTAACACGGTTGTACCGCTGAGCCGAGCCAATTGCTAATGTTCAGGGTGCCGGTGATAAAGAGACAGCTACGAACTTCAGCTAAAGCACCCATTAGTTCTATAACTACTTACCAGTAGTGTTTTCTCATGTAGTTCAATGTCACAAATGTCATAATTATTAAGTGTGATAGTTTGGTCAAATTCAACATTTCTTGCTTCTACCTGCTTTCTTTATGAACTGACCTGCCACTAACCTAGTTCATATTCTCGGCAATCTTTTTCAGTGCCTTTGCACGAGAAACGATAAATGCTCTCATATACTTCTCTAAAAACAACTTATCAGCTAAAACTCCAATCGGACCGAACGGTGACTTATATTGAAATTTATCCATCATTATAGTTCCGCCCTGTTCTTCTATAAACTGATGTGTGTGTATGAATGAATGGAAGGCACCCTTCACCATAATATCTACAAACTTATTTGGTTTTTCCATTAATGTCACTTTGGCTTTCAGCCTTTGTTTAATACCAAAGTGAATGGCTTCCCAAGTAACAGTATCTCCCTTTTCTAAAAGCCCTTCTGTCACACCATCAACAACAATTTCCTTTGTTTTCGCTGTCGTTTTAGTATGGATATCCACACTCCTCGCTAGGTCAAAACATAATTCAACTGGTGCTTTAATAAATTGTTGATACTCAATAACAGGCATTTTTCAATCTCCTTATATAAGCACTTTCTATCATTATAGCTCGTTAAAGCAAATATTACCTAGCTCTCCCTCATTAACCTTCCTTTTTTTTCCACGAGAAAAAAAGCTGCCTTAAGACAGCTCTTCGAATAAATCTTTTGCCTATATTTACTTTTTCATAACGGGGATCCATATTTCACTTCTAAATGTTGGTGAGGTTATATCTTTATTTTCGTTCCAAAGGATTTCCGGCCCTTCTCTTTGTTCATAGTTAGAGGATGGAAACCATTCGGAATAAATCCTGCCCCATACATTTTGCAGTGTTTCAGGAAAGGGTCCGACTGCTTCGAATACCGCCCATGTAGATGCATCCACTTTCAGCTGTGTTAAGTTTTCTGGACATTCCCTCGTTGTTGCTGCGCCGATATAATGATCAAGCTCCCCTTTTTCCTCCAACCTGCCTTCGGAAAAGTTCGCAGATGCACTAAGCAGTCCTAATGGCTCGACATTCGATAGGTGTTTAAGTTCATTTATCGTTTTCTCGTCTAAACTTTTCCACATCGATGCAATCTCTGGATTAACCCCGTTAAAAATGATTGGAACTCTTTTTTTAATTCCAATTATGTGAAACGCCTCTTTTTCTTCAATTCGATAGTTCATTTCACTGCCTCCTTTAATGGATAATTGGAAGGACATCGGTGGATAGGCTTTAAGTGAATGGCCATTACTTCTCGCTTCAGATGGTGTGATGCCATGCAAATGTTGAAACGCTCTCGCAAAAGAGTCCGGTGAGCTGTACCCGTACTTTATCGCTATATCAATGACCTTCATGTTGTTATCTTTAAGCTCAAACGCTGCAAGTGTAAGCCGTCTTCGGCGGATATACTCGGATAGTGAAATACCTGCAAGGAAGGAAAACATCCTTTTAAAATGATATTCCGAGCAATAAGCTATCCTTGCAACCTCTTTAAAGTCAATTTCGTTCGTAAGATTTTCTTCAATGAATTTAATGGCACCATTCATATTTTTGAGCAAATCCATTCAATGACCTCCCTTATATCAACAGAATAGCAGGAGTTGAAACTAATCATCCGACATTCTGTGCACGATTATGCAGGATATAAACTTTTCCGTTAGTTTAATTACAAACCTTCACGATTTCTTATAGACTTTCAATGAAAATGCAATTACTTCCTTTTACAAAAGTAATGAAAACTAACACTCTGTAAGTCATTTTATTATTTCTAATTTTTATAAAGGACTACCCTCAAAACCAATCCGCAAAATATTTTTTAACGAACCTCTGTCATATATCGGTTATATAAATCATCACATTTTTCAAGGCATTCTAAATATAATTGTCTGATTTCTGATATTGGACATAGTTTTATGTAACTTTCATCTTTTATTATCTTAATTAGTGGGTTCATTTCATGATAATAACTATCTTCTTGATTTTCTTTATTTAAAATGCTTTTATATCTTTTTAAAATAGTTATATAAGCATCGTCAATTAACCTGTAATCACATTTGGCTCTCTCTTGTTTATAAAATGTATAGATTTCTCTTCCGAAAAATTTACCTTCCGTAAAGAAGGAAGAAGTTACTGGAGAATAATAAAGATACTGATCTTGATAAGGTCTCTTACTAATCTGCATTCTATGCCAATTTTTCACTTCTTTATACCGATCTCCCAAAGCTTTATAATCATTTGATATCGTTTTGGTTTGGAGATTCGATACATATTGAAAAATAGCAGAATTATTTTCATAGTCAGAAATAGGAGTTATAGAACACCAGCATATATAGTTATTATCTAATTTCCCAATAATGCAGACCTCTTGTTTGGGACTAATGTATATTTCAAAAGAAACTTCCTTATCATTTACTTTATAATTTGGAACTACATTATGATTTTGCTTGATCAAATTAAATTTTTCCATTTTAATTCCTCATATCTTTTCGTAAATTTACTCTATTCCTGCATATAAGTCAGAATTCCTACTTCAGCTAATGCCCCTTTTGCTCTATAAGAAAAGAGCAATTCGTCACTGCCCCTTAGAGAACTTTCGCACCTGTTAATGAAAATACTCTTATTGTTAAGATGGGGATTTACGGACTTTTTGCATAAATAGCTCTGGATTATCAATCTGGTTAAAACCATATTTTTTATATAATGAATGTGCATCATTAGTAGCTAACATAAACCTGCGAACCCCTTCTAGTTCGGAATGGTTGGTGATAACCTCCATTAACAATTTTGATAATCCTAATTTACGATAGTCAGGTAATATAAACACATCGCAAAGGTACGCATGGGTTGCTAAATCGGTTATTACCCTTGCAAATCCAACTTGTTCAATATCTTCATTTCCTATTTCACCTTTATAAACCCCAAAACATAAGGTCGTATTTTCAATTGACTTTATTACTGTTTCCTTGGGTATTCCCTTTGACCAGTAAGCTTCCTGATTCAAAAAATTATGTATTAAATCCACATCTAAATGCTTTTTATTAGTGGAAATCGAAAACCCTTTAATATTCATTTTACATCCCCCTGACCTTTTTTAATTTTCTGTAATTATACCAAATCACTGATTTTAATCTTCTGAACTAACCTGCCGAAATGTTAAAAGCTGCCTTAAATATAACTCGATCTTAAGTAAGGTTTAAGGAATTCTTGGAAGAATTTTAATACAACAAGTATAACTAAGTAACCCGAAACAAATATTATACATGTTGCAAAATCAAAGGAGGTGGCTAAAATGAAAGCACAACGAGCAGAAGAAATTGCTTCTTCACCAAATATGGTTAATGTAACCTATAATGAGGAAAGCATCTATATCGAGCACGTCGATGAACAAAATGGAACAGCTACAATCCATCCCCTTGATGATCCAAATAAAAAACAAAGTGTTTCTGTAACCAGCTTAAAGGAGCAGTAATTTCCTCGATTCAATAATAGACCTCCACTTTCGGGTGGTGGTTTATTGTTCGATTAAGTTCATTGAACAAGCACCACGTCTATATAGACGTATATTCTCCCAGAAGCTAAAAAAAAGCCAACATCAATCGTTGACTTTAATTCCTAATAAAGTTACAAACTGCACTTTCAAAAACGAATTTCGATGGGCTAAGCAATCTTTTACAATAATTAATATTACTTATATATTTCATTCTCTAATATAATCACTTTTTCCCCATTCGCTGCTTTTCCTATTTGTTTCGTATTTTCAACCAACCGAAAAATATTATCACAGCATTGTTTTGCACCTATAACTAATAATGGGACACCTATAAAATCAATTTTTAATGCTCTTGATAGGTAACCCCCTATAGACATAGCAATAGGTACCGTTGGTGATGTATTGGAGAATACTATTTTTTCGTTAAAATGAAATTTCTCTTCTAGCAGTAATGTCAATTCTTTTAATGCTGGAACCACAAGCTTTTCTCTTTTATGTCCAATTGTATAAACCGAGTTGCCATCTTCATCGGTCCCGCGAAAAATCAGCTTTCCAAACTCTTTTTTCGTTAATTTATTGAAATATTTTACATTTAATATTTCTTCCTTTGTTAGTTTTCTTTCCGATTGAGGTAATTGTTTTAAATGATATGCGGCAGCCATAGACGTGGTATGTGTACCCCCATAATCATTATAGATATACATCATGAAATCATCCCTAATAGTTTTTTTAATACTATTATGGTCATATACTCCATTTCCAATTCGGTTGATTATTTTAGGGAATATACCGAATTCAGGAATATGATCTTATTTCACATAATAAAGTTGTCCTATCTAAAAACAAGATCGTTTTGCAGTAGATAAGAATATTCCTGTGTTCGAATCATCAATAAAAATAAAAGAGTACACCTATCAGTGATACATGATAAGGGCACTCTTTTATTGTTTTTATTATTTATAAACTGGGGTATGTATAGTAACGAGTTCTAAAACCCTCCCAATCCTAGGGATGGGACAGATAATTTAATTAGCTTATCATTGGTTGTTTCTTTTTTAATCGGGGCAGGCAATACTGTGTTCCTAACATCAGCGACCGTTTTAAGGTCAAAGGATTCTATTGCTTCCCCCTCTTGGTTCATGATTGAGAGAATTCCATCATTACCCGTTTTTAGACTAGGTTGATCACTGCTTGAATGAGTATAGTATAAGTCTTCGTTCAGCGTGTAGGAATGAGAGTAGTCCGCTGAATAAAGTTTGCTTTTTTTATCAATTTTGCCTGATATAAAGTTATCAAAGCCATAGTTGAATAAAAGCTTCGTATCAGCGTAGGCAACCTTGTCTGAAGGAGCTTTTAGAGTGACAGCAATCATTTCCTGTTCTCCTCTGGTGGCAGTGGAAATCAGGGTGTAGCCGGATTGACTGACGAAACCGGTTTTCCCGCCGGTTATTCCCTTATAGGGAAGTTCGCCTTTTAACATTTTATGATGGGTAATTAGAGTCGTGTCCCATGTTTCCACTTCCCATGGTAAATCCTTCTTCCCAAAATAATCACGGAAAGTTTCATTTTTCATTGCATATTGGGTAATTTTCGCAAGGTCACTGGCTGTAGTTACATGGTCTTTGTCAAACAATCCATGGGGGTTCGTAAAATGAGTATCGGTGACGTTTACTTCTTTTCTTAAAAACTCATTCAAATCTTCCATAAACAGTTTTTCACTGCCAGACATATGCTCGGCAATTGCGATGGCTGCATCATTTCCGGAGTTGATTAGCATTCCTGCAATTAATTTGGAAAGCTCTATTTCCTCCCCAGGTTCAATAAATACCGAAGACCCGTCTGCCGCCGCTGCTTTTTTGCTGACAGTCACAAGTTCGTTCATATCGCCGTGTTCTATAGCATAAATAGCAGTGGCAACTTTCGTTAGACTGGCTGGATACATACTTTTATTCATGTTTTTTTCGTATAATACTTTTCCACTTTTCGCATCAATAATGATACCGGCTTCACTATTGAGGGGTAAGTCAGATTCTGCACTTACAGTTGTAGAGGCGAAGGGGATTAAAGCCAAAATGAAGATGAAGAAAAACTTTTTCATATGCCGCTCCTTTGATGATATTAAAATCCTATATAGTCATAATAAAATAAATCTGAATGTTTAGAGTTGATTTATTGAAAGTGAAATACAAAAGTAATTACCCCTTAATAATTTTGGAAACATTTCGGGTAATGAACTTCATTTTCTTTCCTGAAATAACTTTATAAGGGTTGTAACCCTTTTAGTGGAGCCTCCATTTAATCTCCATTAAATAGATTTTTTTGTAGATCACTAAATATCTGGCAATTTCTTTTCATGAAAAAAACCCTTCAAACTGAAGGGATTCTGTCTGTAGATAAAATCTAAGAAAAGCCAGCTTGACTGCAGTTTTTTTATTTAAAAAACGTTCCAGATGATTTCAGAAATCCGCTCCCTTTCCGCCGACTGTCTGCCAAGCCGCATCAAAGCAAGCGGCTGCGGTGTCTCGGCTAGCCAGTAATTCGGCAGGAGTGTCGCAAATTTCTTCAATCCAATAAGGATTACAGTAAAAAAACATGAAGGATAATCTAGTCTTGTATTAAAATCATAGTTCGAGATGAGACCGTTCCCGACCGCCCGCGGAAAGCGAGTACCTGGAGTGGAAATCGACGTTCCAGGTTTAATAAACCCTCATAAAAACTGTAAACAAAAGGGGCTTTATCTAAATTTCAAAACAGAGTTGATTGGAACGAAAGGTGCGAGACTCCTGCGGGAAAAGCGCGTCGAGGGGAGACCCAACAGGCGCAAAAGCGCCGAGGAGGCTCCCCGACCGACCGCGGAAAGCGAGTGCCTGAAGTGGAAATCGACGTTCCAGGTTTAATAAACCTAAATGAAAATTGAGACTAACTTGTTCTTCATCGAGATTGTCTACAGCCTGAGCCCTTCAAACAAATGGGCTAGTTACTTTATATGAGTTAAAATTCTGTTATGTTTTCATTTTCATTCCTATTAACACACATTCCACTTTTACTATCGGTTTTCTTGATAATATAAATATAATGGTTACAGGTATGACTAATAAAACATAGTACTGGCCACTTTCTTTGATCCAATCATATATAAATGAGTTATAAACATATTCCAGAAAAAACATATGAAAAAGATAAATACCTAATGTAATTGATCCTATTTCAGTAAAAAAAGTATGTTTTTTAGGAACAATACATAAAAAACAATAAGTTGCTGCTCCCATAATTAAATAAACGAGAAACTTATATATAAAACCGAGGGCAATGGGGCCTTCCATTAATTCCTTATAACCTAAACGGCCATAAAACCATTCCCTCCAAGTCATTTCCCCATAGAAATAAATACCGATAAAGATTAAACCTAGTACAGCCCAGCCTATTAGGGCATTACTTTTCTTTTTAACCCATTCAAAATGATTTTTTTCTAAAAAATGACCAATTAAAAAGAAAGGAAAGAAAAAGAACGTTCTCGACAAACTTAACCATTCATTCACTTCACCAAAGTAACCGATTATTAGCGAGACAATTATTGAAAAAACGATTCCATATTTCCTCGAGGAAAATATAAACAATAATATATTCCAGCAGAATAAGCTTATTAAGAACCATAATGCCCATCTTGGAGTCAAAATTGTGAATTCAATTGGCTCATCAAATAACTTCTGATAATAGAAGGTATAAATCACCTGGAATATTACATAGGGAATTAATATTTTCTTAATTAGCCCCCAGAGGTCCTTTTTACTTTTTATCTTTCTTGAAAAATAGCCGGATACTAAAATAAAAGCTGGCATATGGAATGAAAAAATAAACAAATAAATTGTTAAAATCCATTCGTTTTCTTCCACCATTCTAGCTAATGTGTGTCCCAAAACAACTAGTACGATTAAAACAGCTTTCGCATTATCAAAATACGGATCACGCTTCATGAAATCTTACCCCCTATAAAGAAACTGCTAGTTATATCTTCTGATCCTCAATTATGGTTTGAATGAAAAAGCCGGCGTTCCCCTAATATAGGATTGCCGGCTTTTTACTTAAGGAAAATTCATTGGAGTATCTACCATATCATAGCTTGTTTACAGTATAGTTAATGGAAAATAACAGTTTGATAACAGAGACTTAAACAAAAAACTCCACCTGCCAATTGGCTTACGGCGCTATCGCACCCGTTAATGACTTGCCGGAACGGACAATCACTTTCAAAATCAAATCCCAAGCAGTTCCAGACGTTTTCGCCTTAGCAGAACGGGTAGTGTATTATATAAGCATGAGGATGATAACGTCTCTCTATAGGAGGAATGTTCATGAATCCAATCATATTATTTGATGGTGAATGCAACTTTTGCGATTCGAGTGTCCAGTTCATTATAAAGCGGGATCCGCAGGGGCTTTTTCATTACGCTTCGCTTCAAAGTGAGGCGGGACAAGAGTTGCTGAAGAAGTATGATGTTCCAGCAGATATAGATAGCATGGTCCTGATTGAAAGGGATAAGGCCTACTATAAATCGTCTGCAGCCTTGAGGATTTGCCGTCGCTTACAAGGGGCATGGAAACTGCTTTACGGCTTCATCATCGTTCCAAGCTTCATCCGGAACTTCGTTTATGATTTCATTGCCAGAAACCGTTACAAATGGTTCGGAAAGAAAGAAGCAAGCTGTATGCTGCCGTCGCCAAGTGTTCGAAAGCGATTTTTATAAAGAAAATGTATTTGTTTGGATTGGAAATGGTCAACTTTCTAGTATCAACAAAAAAAGGACGATCAGCGCTCACGGCTTTTCGTCCTTTTCATTGTGTAAATGTGGAGTATCTCCATAAATGATTGGCCGTAGGATGCGCCATCATTTCGAGCCCTTTGTTTTCCGCCAGGTGCAGGGGTGCCCAGTCTGGGTCATCTGCCTCCTTGAGGTAGACTTCGTGATGCGGTGCCTGATCATGATAGCCTGCTATATTGATTTCGCCATTTCGGTAAAAGGTCCCAATCACTTTATAATCCACGGCAGGAGAAATGATGATTGGGTTGCCTACAGAGTGTGTCAGCTGAATTGTCGCTTTTTCATGATTGGATAATACGCGCTTCACTACAATGTCTTCATCCGAGGCCACTCCTTCCTCAAGGAAATCGCCATCATGATTGTAGGCTTCACTTTTCCCGACCGCTTTGGAAAATTCAATCTCGGCCTTTCGTTCCTTTTCGTGAATATACACATCGACTCTAGTCCGGAAACGGGGTGATTCAGGATCAAACCCGCGATTGTCACCTTTAAAAATGGGAACCTTCGATGCAAGATTGGGGTTTTTCAGCCACTCTTCCGGTAAAAAGGTGGTATAGCGCAGCTGCCAATTTCTTTTCTTTTTACCGTCCACATCGTTTTCAACTGGCTGTAAAAGCTTTTTTATAGGCCCAATCTTTTTCGTATTCGTTATTTCCTCGATCGCTGCCTTTGCTTGGGATGAACCTTTTTTTACGGCTCCGACAATACTCGCTAGAAGGGATTTCACGGCATAGGACTCCTGCTCCGAACGCGGAAGGGGCCGCTTTGCTTTAATGGTATATGTGTATTCCTGATCTTCACTAATACTTCGATCACTGAAGGAACATCCATCCACTTTCCCAATAGCCACGCCGTTTCGGTAAATCGTATACTCTTTTATTCCTTTGATGGGCTCCCATTCCAGGGTGGCTTGGCCTTTTGCGACAATCGTGGTGAATACCAAATCCAAAAGGATATTATCTTCTTTTTTATTCTCGGCGGTCGTTGATGTCTGTATTTTCATCCTGTTTACTGCCTGTTCTTTTTCATTCAAACTATCTATCGTGTACGTATAGATGGTTCCTGGAGTCAGACCCCGATCTGCAATCTTTGGCTCCGAGCCGCTGTAAATCAGCTCTTTCCCCCTGAATACCCGATAGAAACCGCCTTCATCCGGCCAAATAAGTTTTATGGAATCTTCTTTCCGTTCGATCTTGCACATCAATGAAGCCGTTTTGAATACCGCTTGATGCTTCCTCTTATTGGAGACCAGATAAGCGAATCCCGCAAGACCAAGAGCAAGCAATGAATGCCGTGCAGTGAATGTAACTCCGCCTACTTTTAAACGGGGAAATGAATAATGAGCAATCAACTTCTTCATCACCTCTTCCTTTTCTAGGTGTTATTCTTTACCCACTTTAATCTCCAAGCACACTTTGCAATGTGCTGTGCTGGGCATAACAAAACCGAGGGAATGGTTACTCCCTCGGTCATTTATAAGTTTCACTGGATTATATTTTAACGGCGGCTTTTTTCCCCGCCTTTGCGTCCTGCTTCTTCACGGCTCATTTTTCCATCATCGGAATCATCACGTTGATTGGCCCGTGCCTCTCCGCCTTTTTCGCCGATTTCCTGATAGAATTCCTTGCCATGACTGTCGGATGTCGCTTCTCCGCCTTTTTTACCAATCTCCTGATAGAAGTCCTTATCATGATTTTCGGATGTCGCTTCTCCGCCCTTTTGGCCAATCTCTTGATAGAATTCCTTATCATGATTTTCGGATGTCGCTTCTCCGCCCTTTTGGCCAATCTCCTGATAGAATTCCTTATCATGATTTTCGGATGTTGCTTCTCCGCCTTTTTGGCCAATCTCTTGATAGAATTCCTTATCATGATTTTTTGCTGTTGTTTCTCCACCTTTACGTCCTGCTTCTTCACGACTCATTTTCTCATTGTTGTTAGCCATTAAAAATTCCTCCTTATTATTTGGATTTTTCATGTACTAGCTACATATGGCATGTACCCGCTTGAACAGCTATAAAACTGGATTAAGCTAATAACTTCAGGTCGTTTTTTTTAGCGGCGACTTTTTCCCTCGCCATTAAGTTCTGCTTTTCCCTGCTCATTTTTCAATCATCGGAACCATCACGTTGATTGGCTCTAGCCTCTCCGCCTTTTTTGCCAATTTCCTGATAGAAGTCCTTATCATGATTTTCGGAAGTGGCCTCTCCACCTTTTTGACCAATCTCTTGGAAAAATTCCTTATCATGATTTTTTGCTGTCGCTTCCCCGCCTTTGCGGCCAGCTTCTTCCCTGCTCATTTTTTCATTGTTGTTAGTCATTAAAACTCCTCCTTATTATTTGGATTTTTTAAGAACTAGCTACAGTTTTATGTATACCCGATAGTTTTGATATAAAACTAGAATCTATTAAAATTTCAAAAGGAAAAGCATCATGAATGATATCACTCATGATGCTTCCTAACCTACTTCGGAATCCCTTCTCGCAAGCGATTTGGCAGCTCTACAAGGGTTTCATTCAAAGTATCCAATTTCGTTTCAATTCTATGAAGCAAATAGAGGGTAACAATGATCGGGAACCCAATATCACTGACAAATGGCAGAATTTGATCCACTTTTTATTCACCTCACTTCAAGTGTGTAACCTCCCGTTCGTTAAATAAGTTCCACTTCCTCCACATTCCGCTCGACAAGGCGCGCCGCCTTCAAATCGACGAAATTCCCGGAGGATGTAACGAACACATTCCCCGCAATGATTTTTTCCATTGCCTGTTTAACCGTGTTTACTCCGACCGGATCCTTCGGATTATCAACGGAAATCGTCGCTGACTTTCCTTCCGCTGTAACGAAAATCAATTCCAATACTTTAGCCATTTCAAATCACCTCCCCCTCTTCCGACATCTTTCGAAAACCGATTAGCCAATCAAAGAATACGTATCCACCCGGGTCACTTCACCCATTGGATAATCCTGTACACTTGCGATTGCAACTGCCGTCGAAAACAACTGGTCCGCCGTCGCCTCGAACTTGATGTTTGAAAATGTCCTCCGCTTGAAAACGAGGGCCCCTTTTTCATTTAACCCCGTCTCAAAATCGATCCGCAACGTACTTGATACTGGAATTTGACTTGCCATATCACTCACCCCCTTTCACACTCTATATAAACTTTTACAGGATGAAAGTAGCCTGGTCTTGGAACTTTTTCAGGAAAACGCATAAAAAGCTCCCCATCATTTGGGCAGCTCTATATCAGTATTTTTTAAAATCCATATTCTTTACTGTTTTTAAGGAAATCCTTTAAAACCACATTTTAATTATCTACTGGCAATTATCATTTGTCTTCTTCTCTCACTAAAAAATCTTTCTCAATTATTAACGGTTTTTCTACAAAATCAATTCTTCTCATTATTTGTTGTATTACTCTCGGGAAAAAGTAAGCTCCAAAGAAAGCACAGATAAAAGCCTGTGACCAAGTTTTTAACCAAGTAGCTAGGAATAGATGATCATAACCCCTATTTATTGAGACTAATATAAATGAAATAAAAAAGGACATACTAAATGCCATTAAAAATGCATAAATAATATTTCTGTATTTAACGTTAATATTCATTATTTTTCTACTTCAACTCCTGATCTAATTTTAGGTTCCTTGATATTTTTAATTTTCTGTTGTTCTGTTCCCAACTATATTTTATTTCTTCCATTTACATTAGTAAAACCAATTTTTATAATAGGTCTATTAGAATTACTAATGCAAAGGGGTTAGTCAGATTGAATTCTTATTATGCATTTATCAAAACCATAGAAACAGGCAGTTTTACAAAAGCTGCTGAAGAACTTGGCTATACGCAGTCCGCCATTAGCCAAATGGTGCATTCATTAGAGGAAGAGCTTTCCACCACTCTTATTTTACGTTCTCGAAAGGGTATTACTCTGACACCAGATGGCAAGGAATTTTTGCCATATATCCGGAAGATTTGTAATTCACATAGGGAACTGACTGAAAAGCATAAAGAGATGGAAGGACTGCAAAGCGGCCTTATTCGAATTGGCACCTTTTCCAGTGTTACATGTCATTGGATACCGGGATTGATCAAGGATTTCAAGGAACTTTACCCGACTGTTCATTTTGAATTACATCAAGGAAATTATTCGGAAATCTCAAACTGGATTAAAGAAGGCAGCGTAGACTTTGGCTTTGTGAATTCAAATGTTACGGATTTAACTACGATTCCCTTGCAAGAAGATGAAATGGTGGCTGTAATGCCAGTAGATCACCCTTTAGCATCATCCACAGAAGTCTCTTGCTAAAAGATCCTTATATCCTGTTGGATGAGGGAGTTATACATGAACCATTAATAATTTTTAAACAGTACAATTTTGAACCTGATACACAATACCGGGTATATGATCCTTATGCGATTATGTCCATGATTGAACAAAAGCTTGGCATTTCGATTTTACCGAAGCTGCTCTTAAATAAATGTCCCTATAATATTGTAACGAAAGCCATCTCTCCTTCTATTATCCGAACAATTACTTTGGCATACAAGGATAAAAGGGTATTGCCAATAGCAAGCAGGTATTTTATTGACTTTATTATTGAAAGGTATCGGAAGCTTAATAAAAATTCCCTTCTAAAATGATGAAGAGAGTTCCTAACGTTTTACCTTTGAACTTTTGCTTTACTAAATAATAAACTCTTAACTCTGTTCCTGCAGAGATCCTAGCCTTATCCTGCCCTGGTTGCTTGTTTCATAAATCCTGGATATCGCTCTTGCTTTTCATCTAATTTTCCCTTTAAATTATTTTTTATAACTGACCTTTTTGATGCGAAGATAAATAGCAGTTGGCTTTAAATGGCACGTCAAATTCACCTTTTCTGGGAAATAATAATCACGAAAGGAAGTGGATGTTGATGTCATTAGAATGGTTTGACAGAGTAAGCGGGGAATTGCAGGATCATCTTAAATCAATTTGTGAAAAATACGACCGCAATGGCAGTTTGATCGTGGAGCGCGGGTCTAAGCATCCACGCATCGAGTTTTATACAGAGCTGGATGACAATGAGCGGGATTATTTTGCCACGCTGTTTTTTGATCCGTACAATGAAGAATTTTATATGGAATCGTTCGAGCCTGATTTAGGGCAGATCAGCAAGGTCATCCTTTCGGACATTGAAGATATCGTCGATGCTGTCCATGAGAGCTTCCATAACTATTTGGAAGAGGAAGATGATGATTACGAATATGATATGGATGATGATAATGATGATTTGTATGATCCAGACGGCAACGATTCCGAAATATACGAAATCGATGTAGATTGGGAAACGCCTGAAGTGACTGCCTATATCCAGGATAATGAAGTCGAGGTCACCTATCAATTCGGTATCGTCCAGGAAACAGGTGATGGTGTACTGAAACGGATCAATCGGATTCGGACAGCTGATGATGACCTGATAAAGGATGAAACGAATTTCATTTTCAGCAAAGAAGAAGCAAGCACGATCATCGCCATGATAGCCAGTCATATGGATTCACTTAGTGAAATGGAATAAAACCAATAAAACCTTGTCCATGATCATCATGGACAAGGTTTTATCATATAATAATCAGTTCATATACCTCTGATAATTGCGTGACCCGTTCCGTATCACTAGCTTCCTTCGCATGTTTAATTTCCTGAGGAAGAATATGGTTAAGGAGACTGGCTTCTTTACCGGATAGTTTATTGACGAGTTCTTCTTCAGAATGAAAATGTCCGCTTTTGATTTTATTATAAATTTCCTGCGCTTCAGGATATTGGTCCGTATAGTTAGACAATATCTCACGTAAGTAGCCAATCGTACGATCCATCAAACCATCCCTCTCGAATGTTAGATTTTTGCTTACATGCTATACCTTCCCCCATTTTTTGATGATAAATTCCTAAAAAAAAGATATCCAAGTCAATGGATACCCTAATCAGTCTTCCTCCCAAAATAAATCATCCAATGTGCGGGATAATGCTTTACAAATTCCGACACATAAACTTAATGAGGGATTATACTTTCCGGATTCAATCAATCCTATCGTTTGCCTGGATACCCCGACAATCTTGGCCAGTTCTTCTTGTGACAAGTCCTTTTCTACTCTCGCAAGCTTCAGTTTTATATTTTTCAAGGGAAAGCACCTACTATTTCTTATTATCTTATCTATTCTTCATTCCGATTTTCTTCGCCAGCAAGTATATACCACCAAAAAACAGAAGTAAAATCGGCAAATAGATCATAACGGATACAAACGATACCAATACAAAATACCATACGCCCTGGGAACTGCTATCGGCATAGGATACAGCACTATTCACTCCCATGAATATAGCGATGATGAGTGCTAAAGCAACCGTCCCAAGAATCGTCTTCCTGCTCATCGGTGTTTTGCTTGTGCGGTCATGCATCTCCACCTCATCCCAGAATACACCTAAGAAAATGGAACGAGCTAAGTAATACAGCCCTCCTGCAACAAGGATCGCGAACTCCAGATATAACTCCCCGCTGCCTGCACCATATTTATATAGTTTGAAAAGTCCACTCACCAGGCAAATGGCCAAAATGACGTAATACATTTCTTTATAAATTTTATTTCTAACATTCTCAACCCGCTCATCCGTGATCTTTTTCGTTCGTTTGAATAGATTCATCTCTGATCGACCTCCAATAATTCCATCGCTTTCCCTTATTATATGATTTATTTAACTTTTTGCAACATATATATTACATTTTATATTTTATAAATTGCAATATGTATAAAAAAAGATATCCAAACATCAAGTTTGGATACCTCAATAACCTTATTTAGGGTTTTACTCTAAAGTTTTGGGGATTTACTCGTATATCTCCATTTTCGGAGATATACCTGCAATTTTCGTCGATATATCTACTTTTTCGGAGATATACCTGCAGTTTTCGTCGATATATCTACTTTTTCGGAGATAAACCTGTAGTTTTCGTCGATATATCTACATTTTCGGAGATATACCTGCAAGTAACGTCGATATATCTCTATATTCGGAGATAAACCTGTTGTTTTCGTCGATATCGTGAATTCACCATTTTATATAATGCCAAACCAAGTATAGAGGGCAATGATGACAAATACAGCCAATGATTTTATGATGGTGATCATGAATATGCTTCCATACGATTGTCTATGCGTTAATCCTGTGACGGCAAGCAGGGTGATGACGGCTCCGTTATGAGGAAGTGTATCCATGCCGCCTGATGCCATTGCGACTACACGGTGCATCACTTCAGGTGAGATATTGGCTGCGGCGATTGCTTGATTGTATTTATCAGCCATTGCGCTTAATGCAATTCCCATCCCCCCGGAGGCAGACCCTGTTATGCCTGCCAATGCACTAGTGGTGACAGCACCGTTGACAAGCGGATTCGAGAACACACCGGATATCCCGTCACTGATCTTCGCAAATCCTGGAAGGGCAGCGATGACTCCGCCGAAACCATATTCCGAACCAGTGTTCATGACGGCAAGCAGGGAGCCGCCAATACTGTTATTCAGCCCTTCTTTCATGTTTTTCGTCACTCGTTTCCAATCATAGGCAAGTGCTGTGATGATCCCGACGATCAGTGCAATCTCCACCGACCAGATTGCAGCATTTGCCGCTACATCAACAGAATAATCTTCTAATCCCATTGCGGAAAAATCAAATCCATCAGGATACCAGTTTGGTATGGCTTTAGACAGATAATTATTCATGATCGCAACCAATCCAAGCGGAACGAATGCTAATATCTGCCGTAATACAGATTGGTTTGAGTGTAAATCAGGGACTGGCTCCCCTTTTTCCTGTTCAGGACCAGCGGCATTTTCCGCAGCAAGCCCATAATATCCTTCCCCTGCTTTTTTGGCTCGCCTTTTTCTGCTTTCCAAGTAGGCCAATCCAACCGATAAGACAAAGATGGCGCCTATGATTCCAAGGATTGGAGCCGCATAAATGTTTGTACCAAAGAAGGACGTAGGAATGACATTTTGAATTTGGGGAGTTCCCGGCAAAGCATCCATCGTGAACGTGAATGCCCCAAGTGCGATGGTAGCCGGCATAAGCCTTTTAGGTATGTCGGCTTGCTTGAACAATTGAACGGCAAAAGGATAAATGGCGAAAACCGCAACAAATAAACTCACGCCGCTATAGGTTAAAATCGCACCCAAAAGGACAATCGTCAGCATCGCTTGTTTGGCACCGATCAAGCGGACTATCGTCTTTGCAATCGATTCGGCGATTCCCGACATTTCGATGATCTTCCCGAAAATGGCCCCTAATAAAAAGACGGGAAAATAGTTTTTAATGAAAATGACCATCTTTTCCATGAATACGCCGGAATAGAATGGCAAAACATTACCCGGATCGATGAAGAAGACCGGTAAAAGTGCAAAGATAGGTGCAAATAAAATGACAGAATAGCCGCGGTAGGCTGCAAACATCAATAGCCCCAGCGCCAGCAATATAATCATTAAGTCCATGAAAGTCCCCCTTAAACATATATTCCAAGTTTGAATAATTTCCCCAAACTAGTTAAAAATACGCCAAAAGTGAACCTCTCTGACAAATTAAATTTGTCAGAAAGGTTCACCTTTATTTTTTTTATAGTTATTGATTATTGAGCTGTATAGCCACCGTCAATGACAACAGCTTGACCTGTTACGCTTTTCGCTTTATCGCTTGCCAGGAACAATGCATAATCAGCAATTTCACTAACATCCAATAAACGTTTTTGAGGCACTAATGGAAGAAGGACTTCTGCCAATACATCTTCAATCGGAACATTACGTGTTTTCGCCAAGTCTGCCATTTGTCCGCGAACAAGCGGAGTATCGACATATCCAGGGCATAAAGCATTAACAGTAATACCGTGTTCTGCACCTTCCAAAGCAGCAACTTTCGTTAAACCGATCACTCCGTGTTTTGCGCTGTTGTAAGCCGCTTTACCTGCGAATCCGATAACACCGTTAATGGAAGAGACGTTAATGATGCGGCCGAAACCTTGTTCTTTCATGATTGGGAACACGGCTTTAGTTAGAATGAACGGCGCTGTCAGCATGATTTTTATCATCAATTCGTATTTAGCAGTCGGGAAATCCTCGATTGGTGATACATGCTGCAGCCCGGCATTGTTAATCACGATGTCAACCGAACCGTATGTTTCTTTAGCTTCCTTCACCATATTTACGATATCTTCTTCTTTTGTAACATCGGCTTTGATTCCAATTGAATCGAAACCAAGTTTTTTCAATGATTCCGCAGCATCCTTCACCGATTCTTCATTAATGTCGGAAAGAACCACTTTGGCTCCACTTTCAGCGAAATGCTTACCAATTTCAAATCCAATACCGCGAGCAGAACCTGTAATAATAACGACTTTATTTTCAACCATTATGAATTCCTCCTAGAGTAGATTAATTAATGTATAGATATTTATTAAACGATACCGATGGCACCCATTATGATGCCGACGATCATGGCAATGGTCGGGATGATGAACGCAACCACGAAAACATCTTTATATGTTTCTTTATGAGTCAATCCTGTAACCGCCAATAGTGTTAATAGAGCACCATTATTAGGGAAAATGGATGCACCTGAAGCGACTGCCGCCATTCTGTGGAATACATCCGGGCTGATTCCCGTCGATTGTGACAAGCTGTAAAAGGTATCGCCAAGTGCATTAAGCGCAATACCCATACCGCCTGAAGCGGAACCAGTGATGATTGCCATGATTTGTACGGCAAGAGATTCAGCAACGAGCGGATTGCTCGAAATATTAAGCAGCCAAGAAGTGATGTTATCAAATGCAGGTATAACCGCAATGACAGCTCCGAATCCAACAGCGGCACTAGTATTCAGGATGGCCATCACTGATCCTTTCGCTCCCTCATTAACAGAGAAAATGAACTTTTTGTAATCCTTGATATTGATGACCATAATGCTCAGAACCCCTAATAATAATGCATAGATAGGTTCTAATTTCACAACGTTAAGCAATAGGACAACAATAAGAAGCGGAACTAATGACAATAACCAATTCGGTACTTTTTCATCTTGCTCAGAACCGGTAACCGCATCATCCGATTCGATGAATCCTTCTCCTTTAGCAGAAAGAGATCTTTCTCTGTAGGATAACCAGAAATACCCGCCAACTGCCATTATCAATGAAGTGACGATACCGATGATCATGCCTGAAGTGGGTGTCGTATGGAAATACTCCATCGGTATCAGGTTTTGGATTTGCGGTGTACCCGGTATGGCCGTCATCGTGAAAGTGAATGCCCCAAGCGCAAAAGTGGGAACAAGCAGCCTTCTCGTAACGTTTGCTTCTTTAAATAACGCAAGCGCGATCGGATAAACCGCAAACACGACCACAAATAAACTGACTCCGCCATATGTCAATAAAGCGGAAGCGATCAGTACCCCTAGAATCGCCCTCTTTTTACCAATGATCTGCGTTACCTTCTTGGCAACGGATTTCGCTGCACCCGTTTCTTCCATCAGCTTTCCGAAAATCGCTCCTAGCAGGAAGATTGGGAACCACTTCTGAACGAACCCGACCAATCCGGTCATATACGTTCCGGTATACGTATCAAATACATCCAATCCGCTCATCAATGCTACTACTCCAGCCACCAGCGGGGCCACCCAAATGATGGACCATCCCAAATAGGCCAAAGCCATCAGCAATACTAAGCCTACAATTATACTTAACACTCGAAATCACCTCTTTCCAAGGTGATGTAAATAGTTTTGCTTTCCATCACGCTTCCCCCTTGATGTGTAAATCCGTTATGCTGCAGATTTCAAAATCCTTGTCTTACAGCTTCACCCCTAAAAAAGCGGATACGAGAACATCCTCTTTTTTGTTATCTTAAAATAACTTCATAAACCTACCTTGTCCGCATTTCCGAGAAAGGTGAATAAGCTGATTGATAGGATGGAAATATATTCATTAATATAAACATCATAAATACAGCTCCTACTAAAGCCCTTCTCCTTATACTTTTACAGTAAAGAATATTTTATTAAAATAGGGTTATATATACTTGCTTTTTAATCCTCATATAGTTTACATCTCCTTAATTTATAAGTAAAATGAATAATAAGAATACACTTTATGCTAATTACGAATAAATAGGAGACAGATATGGAATTACGAGATTTAAAATCATTCATGGAAGTGGCCCAACATAAAAGTTTTACGAATGCCGCCGCCAATTCTTACTTAACACAGCCTTCCTTAAGTAAAGCCGTCAAAAAACTCGAAGAAGAGCTGCGTGTGGAACTCTTCGACCGCTCAACGAGGCACCTGCGCCTGACGGATGCCGGACAAATCGTGTATCAGCAGGGCCAAAAGGCCTTCGCCGCATTATCCGAATTGAACGTACTTTTGGATGACCTCAGGGACATAACAACAGGCGTTGTGAAAATCGGCATCCCTCCGTTGATTGGCACGCTGTTTTTCCCGGAAATTGCCCGCAGCTTTCAGGAACGTTATCCGAAAGTTTCCCTCGAGTTGGTCGAACTGGGCGCAAAGCTGATTGAAAAGCTTGTCGAAGAAGGCGAAATCGATCTCGGCATCGTCGTATTGCCTGCCAGCGAAGCTAATTTCAATATTTACCGCTTCATTGAAGACGAATTCGTTTTATTTCTTCATGAAGAGCACAGACTAGCCAGCCATTCAGCCGTCACCTTAACTGAATTGAAAGACGAGAAATTCATCCTTTTTTCAGAAGACTTCACTTTACATGATTACATTATCCAGGCATGCGTAAAAGACGGATTCACCCCTGACATCTCATACCAAAGCTCACAATGGGACCTGATCATCGAACTCGTCTCATCCAAACTGGGCATCACCCTCCTGCCCAGATCGATTTATCATAAACAAACCAACGAAAATGTTAAAATCATCCCGTTAAAAAACTCGAACCTCCACTGGAAACTCGGGATCATCACCAAAAAAGACGCCTACCATTCCTTCGCCCTGAAAGAATTATTGAAGATGCTGAATGAAGGTGTTGGTCTAGTGCAAAATGACATAAATCAATAAATGAAAATAAGATTGCCTACATTTTTTTTAGGTTTGTAAAATAATTTGAACGTTGATTGGAACGTAGGGCACTCGCTTTCCGCGGGCGGTCCGCCCTCGGCGCTCTTGCACCCTCGGGGTCTCCCCTGGACCCGCTTTTCCCGCAGGAGTCTCGCACCTTCCGTTCCAATCAACTTTGTTTTAAAATTTAGATAGAAATTATACCTGAGATGATGAAAGTGGTCCTTTGGAGCAATTGGTTCCTAACATCATTTAGTCCGGTAGTTATTGATTGCCCTTTCATTTTTTTATATGGTCAAAGATGCGTATTCCGATGTTGGGCGCCAAAGTTTAAACCTGTCATTTTGTTAAAACGTCCCTACATTACATATACATTTGGCATTCGCCCGATACGTCAAGCTTTCGTTGGTTATGGTTTTTATGATAAAGTCCCTAATTATCTAGTTCGGTAAAAACTATGAGCTAAAAAAGATCCAATAGGGGGTTAGGAATACGTGCATTCAGAACCCCTTTTGTCTACAAACTGAAGCAGTGGATTTCGGAGGTGAAATCTCACTGCTTTTTAGCGTTTCATCAGAAGTTTCTTCAGTTTCGTTTACATGTAGTTTTATAGTTCAGCTTAAATCATAGTATTAAAAGACTGAATCAAAAACTAAAGGAGACTTGCGATGAAAGCAATGGTATGCACAAAATACGGTTCGCCCGAAGTACTGGAACTCAAGGAGGTAGCAAAACCAACTCCCAAGGACAACGAAGTTCTGGTGAAGGTTCATGCGGCAACAGTCGCTTCAGGGGACATAAGAGTCCGGAGCTTCAAGAGCCCCTTCTTATTATGGCTGCCGATGCGGATCTTTCTGGGGCTTAGAAAACCGCGAAAACCGATACTCGGAGTGGAGCTAGCCGGGGAGATAGAGGAAACAGGGAGCAATGTGAAAAAATTCAAAAAAGGCGACCGGATTTTTGCCATGACTGGAATGAATTTTGGGGCTCATGCCGAATACACATGCTTACCTGAAGACGGGGCAATCGCAATAAAGCCCGTCAATGTGACCTATGAGGAAGCCGCCGCCGTTTCTTTTGGGGGAACGACAGCTCTGCATTTTTTTAGAAAAGCCAATATCCAGGACGGACATAAAGTCCTCATATACGGTGCATCCGGTTCTGTAGGGACTTCCGCGGTACAGCTTGCCAAATACTTTGGAACAGAAGTTACCGGAGTATGCAGTGCCGCTAATTTTGATTTGGTGAGATCATTGGGAGCCGATAAAGTGATTGATTACACAGAAGAGGATTTCACGGAAAGACAAGAGCGATATGACATCATCTTTGATGCAGTCGGGAAAAGCTCAAAAGCCACATGCAAAAAAGCACTAACCCCGAACGGGCGATACGTGTCCGTTGAAGGGCAAGGAATAGCAAAGGTACTTACGGAAGATTTACTATTTCTCAAGGAGCTAATCGAAACTGAAAAGATAAAATCGGTCATTGATAAACGCTACCCGCTGGAACAGATACCCGAGGCTCATAGATACGTAGAACTAGGACATAAAAAGGGAAATGTCGTGATAACTTTGGTTGATGATGATAAGCGCTGATAGCGCTTTGTACACCGCCGCTTTTTAAGAACTTTTTATAACCAATGTTTCATTTTTCCGATAATCGGAAAACCTTACCTCATACTCCTATGGATTTTTCCGTAGGAGTTTTTGCATTTAACCCTAAATATTAATTAACACTTTCTAGGTATTATTAACTATAAATCTCTTTTATTTTTAATTGTTTTAATATAGCATGGTAAGCATAACCTTAGCTTCCATGTAAAAATAAAAAGGTGATAGGACATGATGGTAAAATTTGGACAAGTTATCCAATAGCGTAGAATTTGAATATGAGTTTACAACTGATAAAGACTCTATTCCCTTTGATTTAAGGCATTCTCCTGCCGTTGCATTAAGGGTTGAGGGGATACTTACAATTAAAATAAATAATGATATATATTTCCAAGCGGATATTGCATTGTTAGAATTTTATCTCTATTTACTAAAATGGGTACAAACAAACAAAAAAGGTAGAGACGTACAAGAATTCAAATATTATTCTTTGGAATTTGATGAAGATGAAGCAATAATTTCTTTACTTCCTTTTGGAAATAGCGCAAGACTAGCATTCATTTGGGAAGTGAATAAATTATACAATGTTTTTGAATTAAGCTATATAGTACAAAAGCTAACCCAACTTACAAACAGGCTTGGGAGGGATATTGAAAATCATTATGATATTCAAATGAATACTTTCATAGGGAAAGTACCTTTCAAAGGTTAACTATTTTAATAAAGAATTAGAAGCTTTTTGGCCTCATCCCTATATGGTTCGGGATGAGGCCATTCCCCCCCCTCTCCAGACTATAGTCAAACTAGAGAAAAAGTCAGTTTGACTATATTTTTTTATTTAAAAAACGTTCCAGTTGATTTCAGAAATCCGCTCCCTTTCCGCCGACTGTCTGCCAAGCCTCCTCGACGCAAGCGTCTGTGGGGTCTCGGCCAGCCAGTTATTCGGCAGGAGTGTCGCAAATTTCTTCCATCCATTAAGGGAGCCATAAAAAAACTATTAAGAAGCCATTCAGCCCGAGCGCCGAGGAGGCTCCACGACCGCCCGCGGAAAGCGAGTGCCTGGAGTGGAAATCAATGTTATTATCGAATTACACCCCCTAAACACGAACATTAAATTATATTTATATTTTAATGTTCACTTTTTTATTGATTATCTATCATTTGTTTGTTATATTAGCAAAGTAATAATCGTAATTTACTCGTATATGCTCGGAAATATGGTCTGAGCGTTTCTACCTGGTTCCCAGTGAAAGAACTAGACTACGAGTTAAAGTATATTCAGCTGCCCGCTTTCTTGAGCAGCTAATGATTTAGCATTCGCTTCATTTTTGCTTGATTATCTATACTTTGACTATCGTAGGTCTAGAAGGCAGTAATCATTCTGCCGTTCTGGACCTTTTTCTTTGGACCATATTTGCGAGTGTTTCAAACAATCGGATAATTTGTTTTTAAGGAGAGAAAAAACATGTTAAAAAAGTATACTATATTAGCAATCATTGCTTTACTTTTCGTGTCGGTAATTGCAGCATGCAGTTCTGCTTCCAAAAATGAAACGGTCGAAAAAAAGACTCAAAGGCCTATCATGATTCAAGGTCCAATGCCAATTGAAGCTGAAAATTTCGCGAAAAGGTTAAAAAATGTTAAAGAAGAAAAATCAGGAGATTTTGTATTTTATATTGGAACTTTAGACAATTATCCTGTAATCGTTGCCAAAACAGGTAAAGGGATGGAAAATACAGCTGCCGCTACAGCAGTGGCAATTGAAAGAAATAACCCTATTGCCATCATCAATCAAGGGACATCAGGTGGACATGACCCAAGCTTAAACGTTTTTGATATTGTTTTAGGAGAAAGAACTGTAAACCTAGGTTCATTAAAAACGGCAGATAAAGCTGAAAACGAAGGAATCGATCCAACCATATGGAAACCAATGGACCTAATGGCTTCTGAAGGAAGTGCAGGAGAAGATCCTAATGCTGAAAAACCACGCTTCTTCGAGGGAGATAAGGATTTACTCGCAGCTGCTCATGCAGTTAAGGATACCTACACAAAAGGTAAGATTGTCGATGGTACTATCGGTTCTGCAGACGTTTGGAATAATGAAGTGGATCGGATTAAGTGGTTCCATACGAAATATGGTACATCCGTGGAAGAAATGGAAGGAGCTTCGGCAGCACAAATCGCCAAAGCTTACGATGTGCCCTTCTTAGGTATACGAGTGCTATCCAATAATAAAGTGAACGGCGGTAAATATAACCCTAATACAGCAGCAGCCAATCAAGAATATGTGTATGAAGTGGTTAAAAAATATATCTCTACGATGCCAAGCAAATAAGAGCGGGCTCGGAGCATATATAAGAATTAGAATCTTTTTGGTCACCTATCCCTATAAAAAAATAAAAGAAGAGCACATATTATATACGATAATATGTGCTCTTCTTTTATTCGCGGATGCCCAAATTAGCAGACTATTGATTCTTCCTCCTTGCAAAAGGTTAAGCTGAGACTATTCAATGTGTAAAGTCTAGCGGTGAAAATGAATAAATCGCTGTAGTTATTTTCAACGTACTCTTCAATGATCCCCATCCCTTTTCTGAATCTATCAACTAATAAATGCGTGTAGTTTTCATCCCAGGTAAACCGATTGATTCGTTTAAGTTCATCTGCCAATACTTGAAATTTAAACTCGTCAACAAGAAGCTTCAATTGATACAATTTATCTTTATTTAAACAAAAGCAGTTGTTTTCATTTTCATGATTTTCCCGGACAAATGTAATGAACCCTTTTAAATTATCAGCTAACATATTCGCTATTTGCATCTCGAAGTTCATTTCTAACAGCTCCTCAATGTCTAAAAATCTATATGAAGAGTGTATGATTTGAAATGATATTTTAACACCAACAATTCTTTTTTCGAGATAGATTCCTTGTGCATTTCCTTCTATGATAGAATTTTCACAAAAAAAATTGCCCCCTTCCTTCCAAGGGGACAATCTCACATCGAATCCAGAACCAAAGATATAAGCAGGCCAGCAGCGGTGAATATGCCCGTGATCGGCCCTCCGTCTTCATATGCTTCAGGCATCATCGTTGAGGCGATCATGGCGATGATTCCCCCGCCTGCAAAGGCTGCCATCGCTGCCAGGACATAGTCCGGGGCATGATCGAGGAATAGATAGCCCGACATCGAGGATAATGCCGAAATAATCAGGACGGAAAACCACAGCAGCATGATTTTCTTCTTGGAGTAATCACTTTTGAGCAAACCTGTTGTACTTGAGAGCCCCTCTGGAATATTACTGATGAAGATGGCAATGACCAATAGCCAGCTTACCGAGCCACCGCTTATTAAGCTTGCGCCGATCATTATCGACTCCGGTATGGCATCCATCACGGTTCCGATGAAAATGGCTAGGCCCGCTTCCTTCGAAGAGCTATTATTGGATCGTTTCCTTTTATCCGCACCTTTTTTGGAAATAAGAAAATCCAAGGCAGTAAACACGCCGGCCCCTGCTATGAATCCGATCCCCGTCGCCCAGATTCCACCATCACTCACCGAATCAGCAAGCAGCTCATATGCCGCGGCACCAATCAATACACCCGTACCAAAAGCCATGATATAGCCAATGATGTTTTTCTTGATCGGTATGAAGATTGCGGCAAGTGCGCCAAGCAGGACGGCAGAACCCGAAACCCCTCCCCAAAAGACCGCATTCCACATAGAACTCCCCCATTTCCTTTTTATAGGATAGTGTACCCGGGTTGATGTTAGGGTAAACAAGGGGGCGCTTTTGGCAATTCCAGCAAAAAAAAGCAGTTATATTCGCTGCCATGGTTTTTGTGTATAGAATGGTAGAGTATCCTGCTCCTCGCTGCCTTATATGACTGATATTTGCGGTTTTCCTTCTTCTCTTTCACTAACCTTTTCGATTTTATCGACAAACATTTGAAAAACTTTTCTCTTTTCTTCCAGCTCTTTTATCGATTCTTTCAATTCGTTCAATTTTTGTTCAAAAGGTTTATGATAGAGCTCGCGGATGCTTCGAATAATTTCATCATTAATAGTGGATTGTACAACCTGTTTGGTAATATTGAATTTATAGGAATAAACCTGAAGTTCACGCTTAACTTCATCATACTCTTTTTCTATCCCATTTAACACATCACTAATTTCTTCATTCCATTCTACTAAAGCCTTTTTCACATGTTCCTCCACCTTTATTCCCCCTCTTTAACTAACAAAAATCCATCTCCATAAAAATTTATTTTATCAAATGTTCATTTCGGTTTCTTTTCGGCTTAGTTACTTAACATATAAGTTTTATTAAAAATAGATAACAGCTTACGACGAGTTACGAAACACTTTTGAAAAATCACATAGAATGAAACATGACAACTATAACCTATGGAGGTGTTCAGACTGATTCATACAGTTAAACCAGGTGAAACACTGACACAGATATCCAGGGACTACCGGAAACCGCTATCGGCAATCATCGCTGCTAACCCGACAATAAACCCAAATGTCATTTATCCTGGTCAACCCATCATGATCCCTGGTTTTCCTCCTGCTGATACCATTCCATTTCAGATCGATGTGTCCGTTAACAACCGTAAGCTAAGACTGCTAAAAAATGGAGTATTGCAGAAACAATATCCAATCGCCGTTGGAAGAATGCTGTTCGGTACACCAGTAGGACAGTTCATCATTATCAATAAAGCCCCCAACCCCGGAGGCCCATTCGGTACAATGTGGATGAGTCTATCCAAGGAGCACTACGGCATTCATGGAACGAATGACCCCAGCTCGATTGGTAAAGCCGTCTCAAAAGGCTGTATTCGCATGCATAATCGGGACGTGGAGGAATTATCAAGAATTGTTCCAATCGGGACACCGGTTACGATTCATCCTTAATGTGTTTATTTACTCTTATATAAATAAGCCGACGGAAATATTCCATCGGCTTATTTTGCCATAATCTTAAAAATCACACTTGAACCAATTTTTCCGCCTGAAATTGATACTGAATATCGGCAACATGCTTTATGAACGCTTGATCATGGGATACAAATATTATCGTCCCTTCATATCCAGCTATGAATCGTTCCAATGCTTCAATGGCAGTAATATCCATAAAGTTGGTCGGTTCATCCAATAACAGAATGTTGTATTCTCCTAAGAACAACTGACAAAGCTGGAGGCGAATTGCTTCTCCGCCACTTAAGGACTGAACGCTTTTCAGTATATCCGTCCCAGTAAACTGCATCGAATGCAGGACGCTTCTTAAAAATCCTTCATCATATTCTGAGCGATTCTCCAGGAATTGCAGAACCGTTTCATCCCTGGCAAATCTATAGCTCATTTGACGGAAGTAACCAATTTTTGCTTTTGGAGAAACCGTTAAATCGGCTCCATTATTCGCAATATGGTGAAGCAAAGTACTTTTACCGCTGCCGTTGCTGCCTGTGATGGCTATTTTTTTACCGAGCGGCAGCTGGAAACTCACCTCATCCAATAATACTTTCTCCTTCACTTGAAGAGTCAATCGGTCCGCCATTATCGGGAACTTATTATGCAATTCCAATTGCTTTGACTGGCGAAATACGATTTGCCTTTCCTCTTGTACAGCTTCCACTTCCTGAAGTTTTTCCACTCGATTCTCAATTGCCTTCGCTGCGCGTTGTGCGGATTTTTGGCTTGTGCCTTTCGATTTCGTCATAAACGACTTATTCGGCTTTGCATTCGCCTCTTTTTTTGACAATCTTCCAGCCTGAGCGATTTTTTCAGCCTTTTTCATTTTTTCCTGCGCCGCTTTTTCAAGCCGGCTCTTTTCTTTAATGAATTGTTCATGAGCCTGCGTCTGTTGTTCAAGTTTTAACTGCTTCTGTGCCATGTACTCGCTGTAATTCCCTGAATATACATGTACCTCGCCTTCATGCACTTCCCAAATCGTTGTGACGAGTTCATCCAGTACAGCCCTGTCATGACTAATCAAGACAAGCGCACCATAGTAATAGCGTAATTCATCAAGTAAAAACGAAAGGCCGTCTTGATCCAAGTGGGTTGCCGGCTCATCGATAAGCAACGCTTCATTATAGTGGGTAAACAATTGGGCAAGCTTCAGCCTCGTTTCTCACCGCCGCTTAGTGACGCAGAATTTCGCGGAACTGCCAATTTTCCCAGTAACGCTGGATCAGCTTCTGCAACAACAGGCGCTTCAACTTGCTCAAAATAGCCACGATCAACGTAACCCTTTACCTTTCCGCTTGTTGGTTGAATTTCACCAGCAAGTAACTTCAATAACGTACTTTTCCCTGTACCATTTTTCCCGACGATGCCGATGCGGTCAAATTGATGTACAGCCAATCGATCAATCTTCAATATCTCTTTATCTAAATAAGTCACTTCGACATTTTCTAATTCAAAGCATATTTGTTCCATATTCGCTACCTCCGAAATTTGTGATTTCGTATCGATAGCTTGGATCGATACGAGCTTCTATTTCAAGCCCGCATCAAAAGAATAATAAGAATTGCAATTTTCATTCCTCCCATCTTCAAAGTCACCGATAAATGACAAGTAATCGAAATAAGCTTATCTTCCAAACTCGTATCAATAGAAAAATAACATCTTCATGTAAAAATTCCTCCAAAACAAAAAGTACACAGAAGGCTCTGTGTACTAAAAAAATCGGCATAGATATCCGGTAGAACGACAAAACTCCTACAACATATCCATCCTATACACACAGCAAATAACCTCTTATGCAAAGTGGTTTTTTCCATAATATGTGTGTATATCAGTATAGTTGTAAAAATGCCACGTTTATCGCTCCTTTCAAAATCTTGCCCCTATTCTAACCAGGATATTTCCAATAGTCAATATTTTTTGTTTTATATAAAAAAGGCAGGGATCTCCCCTGCCATTTCTATCAATTCATATTTATCGGCCAATAATAAAACACTAGTGTAACCATGATGATCATGACGCCGCTGATCATTAAATAGGTTGGGTATCTTCGGGTGATGTTCATTTCTTTTTGCTCGTCTATTTCAATCGGGGTTTGAAGGATATTTGCTTGAAACTCCCTTTCTTCGATGGTTATCGTTCCATACTTCGAGCCAATGATAAGTGCGCCTATGCTTAAGATTAAACCGATGATGACAGGATTAAAGTATACAGGAAGGCTAATTCCGAACATGCTGAGGCTTTCTCCGAGAATCACGCCAAAAAAACCGAATACGATGCTCCAAAAGGCTCCTTCTTTCGTTACCTTCTTTGAAAATACGCTTGATATGGCAATCGGTCCCCATGATGCGGCAAATAATGTAGCTGCAAAGTAGCCGATCCACATGACAGCAGGCGGCTGGAACAATCCAATCAATAGAATGATCAAGCTGATCACAACCATGGAAATGCGGCTGGCCCGTAATAGATGGTGATCTGTGTATTCCTTTTTCCGTGATTGTTCCATGATATCCCGTGTTATGCTGCTTCCTATTATTTGCAAGAAGCTCGAACAGGGAGGATAATGCCGCAGCCATGATGCCGCTAACGATGATGACCCCAAGCCATGTCGGAACTATATTCATCGCTGCCCAAATGAATACCTTTTCCGTCGGGGCGATATCGCTTTTAATGGTAGTGATTGTCGATATGCTGATATGGAGAAACAAATAAACGGTCAAAATGGATATGGTTGCCCATACGCGGCCCGGATGGCTACGTGTTCATTTCTTGCCATCAAGTATCGGCTGCTTTGCCATGGACTCACTGCAATGACGATGCCCCAGACCAAGCCCATGATGACTGCCCAGGCCAACGCGCTTCCCAAGGAGTTCCCATCATTGCGGCAGGTCCGGTAATGCCATGCCAGCTTAATAAATCAGGCCGTTCAGCCAGGTTTGAATTTTCAACGAAATAATATATATTTGAAGCTTAAAATATATATACTTCCAAAAATAACCAGTTATTATTGACATATTTTTAACAATAGTGGTACACTTTAATCTATAAATTACCAGACAAGGATGTATCAATTGAACTTATTAAAAATTACACAGGAAGTTTATGACAACCAATTATTTAACCTTTGTGGTTTTGACCGGCAAAACCCTGCTACTCGAGTTTCCACTATTAGTAGGTATAGAACCCAAACTATATCAAAAACAATGGGAACGTTAGTGAAGGACTATCCAGATATAGAGCCTTCTCTAATTTGGAAGAATATTGAGAAGGCTCACGTAACTAATTATGTTAGTGGTAGTGTTACTCTTCCTAATACTTCGTTAGATGCTTCAGAGGTAATCTCTTATTTGTTGAATGGGGATACACTTTCTGTATTTAATAGTGCAGGACAGAGCTGGAAAAGGGCATCAGGTGTAGCATGGGAAGAATTTATTAAATCTAACTTATTTCTTTCCACTGAAGATGTTGAGATAAGAATTTTAACCCCAGTAGAAATGAAATTACTTCTTCAAGGTGCGCCCTTGAAAAATAATGATGGCAAGTCTATCAGTTTAGCAATACCTACTCAAGACGAGAAATCACAGTTGGAGTATGAAGAGTTCCTTATGAAAATTTTGGACGATAAAAACTTTGACTTATTTTTAGTCTATTACGTTCCTTTCACTAAGCAATGGAGGCTCTTTGGATTGATACAATGTAAAACTTCCATAAGGGATAGAATAAAAATAAATATGAAATCAAGTGAAGAAGCTATGAGTAAAAATTTGTGGTCTATAGTCATTGCGATGGATTCAGATGGTTTTACGAGAAGTGGACAATACAATAGAGGAGCTAAAGCATCTTGGAATGGTTTCTATGTGTTGGATAATAAACAAGAAGTAGATGGAAGTATCTTTTATGGGAATCTTTTTAAAATTCAACAAGCCATAAGTAATCATTGTAATCAAGTAATTGAATCTCTTATCATGAATACCCAAAGTATTCATCCACTTTGGAGACCAAGGAATAACTAAGAAAATGAGGTAACCAAGGAAACTATGGTTACCCCATTTTTTATACAGGCATTAGTGGGGTTATAAATTCCAAATCGAATTCGACTGTACCTGATAATGCCTCTCCAATTGTCGTCAATGGAGATATCTGATTTTTCTTTATTTCTTGCAATGTTACTCCTTCTTTAATAATCCATTTAATTAAAACCTCTCTTTCATTCTTACAAATGGCGGGTTGATTTTTTTGTAATATGTTTTTCTTTAATTCATATGCTAGCGCTGCAGACAATAATGGAGGAACTGCATCACCTACTTGCTGATAATAATCACGACCATTCCCGATATCTTCACTAGTGCCTTTGTAAGGCTTTTGGTTTATTCCTTTTAAAATATACCAATCAGGGAAGCCTTGTAACCTCGCTGCTTCTCTTGCAGTTAAGTTACGATTAAACTCTGGATGGACCAACTCTTCTCTAACGTGTGAAGTAACAGTCCTAGAAGGTCGTTTGAGAGGAAGTCTCCTGTTTTTTTGTCTAAAAGTTCCTGCTGAAATAACCTTTCTTGTTATTAACTGTTGTAAGTCTTCCACAGCTAATTCTCTTTCTAACCTATCTCTTAACAACCCTTGGCTTTCATCCTCTTGTAATAAACTATACCTTTCAATTATCCGATCTGTATGATTAGGGATAATAAAGTTAGTAAGTTTATTAACAGTACCTTGCACTAATTTCTTTTGTACATATCCGTAATTAATGAGCTCTCCTCGACAAAATTTTGTGAAATCATTCTTAGGAGAATCACCATACTCATTACTGATGTACATATTACCATCTCTTTTAACAAGCTCCTGCTGTGCTCCAAAAATAGTATCTTTAGGAGCCGTCACCTTCGGTAAATCCTGAAATGCTTCCTCAACGGTTACCCATGTTGGTTCTTGATTTTGAAAATACAATGGTTGTGGAAAGGTAAGAGGTAGATTCTCATCTTTTGTTGCTATTACTATCAACCTTTCTCTTGTTTGAGGAGTACCATAATCCGCAGAATTCAGTAAATTACAATTAATATACTTAAATCCCTCTTCAACAAGCTCTTCTAAAATTACATGAAAAACTTTTTTCTCATGAACATCATTAGACGCCTTGTTATTTATATCAGCAACGTTCTCCATTACAAAGTACTTGGCATTTAATTCACTGGCAACTTTAATTAAAGGACGATAGAGAACATCTCTCGGGTCCCCTTTCTTTTTCTTAGGATTAGCAGAAGAGAAACTTCGACATGGTGGCCCCCCCACTACTATGTCAACATCTTCTCTGCCTGTTTTTTCAAGAACAGTTTTTTTTAATTCAGCCATGTCTTCGTCAGTAAAATTGGATAAATCCTTTTTGATAACTTTCGCCTCAGGAAAATTAGCTGAATAAGTATCTATGCAATCATCTTCATATTCAAAAGCAGCTACTGTATTAAATCCCTGCAGGTGAAATCCTAACCCTAAACCACCTGGACCGGAGAATAATTCAACAATATTTAATTTTTTTTCATTCATAATCTCGCCCTCTTTAAGTTTATTTAAAATAAGACTATATGTTCTATTCTAACATAGAACCAGTGATATCTATATCACCTAAAAGCTCTGTTATAATAAGGAAAAAATAATCAATAGATTATTCCTTCAAAGTGCATAATAAACATAGTCATATCAAATAATCTATTTTGAGGTGCATTTCTAAATTTTTCCCCCTAGCAACAAAAGTTCGATTTATTGTGAATTGGAATTTTAGGGTTATGCTGATAAGTCGAATGGTAATAATAATTTTTATATTTTTCTTTTAACTTAGAAAACCTCATTTACTTATGGCACTGTTCACTGTGATTTATCAAAGTGAGGTTTTTACTCCTAAAAGAAATCTAAATCCACTTACTTTACTACACAAGCATCTTCATTAGAAACGGCTACATTATATTTATGTTACTACCTTCAAATCCATCACATCTCCTGTAACTTTGTTCGTTAATTAAGAAAAGTAAAATAGACCTCATAGAGAACCTACAAGGTCTATTTCACCAAATAATTGGTTGTTACTCAATCTGTCGCCCTCTTTGTAGCCCCACCATGCAATGTAATCCGAGGCCTTAACAATACCTTTTGAGGTTCTTTTTCAAAAATTGAATGCGTCGACTTACTAGCCCAAATGTACGCTTCCCCTGCTTTTAACTGATTCAGTTTCGCAGGCATCAATTCAGCTGTGGCCGTTAACGTCTTTTGAATATGCTTTAACCATAATGGTGCATTGAATTTGTGCAGCACCACTAGATTCGATAATTCGATAATTTCATTTGGAACTGATGGAGGGTTTTGCGAAGCGATGATCATCGACACGCCTTTATGTCGCATTTCTCGAATTACTTCAACCACATTTTTCATTAGGGCTGGATCGTCCATGTATTTGTGCGCTTCATCAAATACAATCATCTTGTTGAATGGACGGTCATGGTACTTCACATCGGAGAACACTCGAAGCAGAACCATGAACAATCCAAGCGCTTCATTCTCTTCAATAAATTCGTCACGAATATCAACAATAACGACTCTGCCTGGTTTTAACGTTTCTCCGATTCGGACTCCTTCGTTAATATAATCCTCTACAAATCGAAGTCTTCTCTCCAGCAGCTTTCTAGAACGATCATCAAGGTCCTCTTCTTCAATTCCGCGGCGAATATTCTCAAGCGTTAAATTTCTTCGGTAAAGACGAAGAACGGATTTCAACTGTCTCAGATACATTGCAGAATTGCCTTCCGAGTTCATAAGGAATTGCCAATCCTCCACATTCAATTCATCTGTACTAAATTGCAGTGGTAACACTTCAAACGAAGGATAGTCGCGCATTCGTTCTTCCACGCGATCCACAGGCGTGATAATAACGACATCTTCAATGCCCTCTGGTTCAATTCCGTATTCCGCTCGAAGTCTTTCCACTTCTCGTTCATTGCTGTTCGGCTCTCGAATCGAAGTGAATTCCGGTTCATAGGCATCGGAACGGCTATAATGGAAGACCACACTGCCAAGCGGTGCTGGGAGTTTGTTCGCATTGGTAAAGTGCTTTGTTGCCATTTCTAGAATTGACCCAACGGTGTAGCTTTTTCCACTGCCTTGAACACCAAATAAACTAATCGTTAAGGTTCCGTCTAAATCAATGCCAATGGTGTCCCCATTTGTCGCCAGTTTTCCTAGAATTCCAAACTGATTGCTCACATGGTGATCACCAAGGCAAATCGTTGGGGGCGAACAATTTTCCGCTTCTTCAGGGACTGAGGTATGGGGCTCTTCCTCCTCGTCTCCATCCTCTAACTCTAAATCGAGCAATCCATTTGGATCATCATCTTTAAGGGTCTCGGAATCTTCCTCATCCACAATATCTGTATCTAAATCCAAGTCGGAAGGCATTGCCTCTTCCGCTTCGGATTGCACCTCTTCACGATATGGACTTTCCTCTTCAGGCTGCTGAATCTCTTCCTGTTCATCTAAACCCAAAGAAGGCTCATCCGTTTTTGCTTTTCTTCTCTCTTCGGTGATTCGCTCCAACTCAAGATCTGTAAAGAAGAATGAGGCACGACGTTGCAACTCTTCTCGTGACAATTCACCAAAATACTCGGTTTCTTGATCAAACTCTGCTTCTGCCGATCGGAAATACTGTTCTACCTTGTCTTTTCCGACTACATGATAACCGACTCCATCTAAGGTTCGGCTATCAATGCCTTTTTGATCCATCGCGAAAATGAAGGCATGTTTCTTAAACGACAGATTATAAGGTTCCTTCACATCATCCATTTTTAAAAGGAACGATTTCGTTTTAAAATAAGCATCGCTTGTGACACTTTTAAAGCGATACGAACGATCAAGATAATAAAATAGAATATTGGCTAGTTCCTTTGATTGTTGCAGAAAAACAGGCTCGCTTTGTTCTTCACTCACAAATTTCTTCCTCAAAAGCTGCTCGCTGTTTTCCAGCTGCTCGACGATATTTTCACGAAAATCAGTCGCGCTGACAATATTTCCACCTGGAAGCGTGTTTCGCCACTTCACTTCAATAAGATTAAACGCAATTTCCTTTTTCGATGGTTTACAGGCAACGGTTAAAATGTCGGTCATTTTTTGACTCACCAAAGATTTCCGTTCTTTAACAAACCAATTTTTATGGGCATCTAAAGGAATCACAATGAGCTGAAGTTCTTCATTCGATTGATTGAATTCTCTAAAATACAATCGAGCTAATGCCATACCAAGTGCACCTTTTACTTGCGAAGGACTTGACGTAAGCTTCATCACAAGCTGACCAGAGATAGCATTTAAACTGTCTATCACGGCACTTTCTGCATGTTCACCTAGATTTAATCCAATCGACTGAGCGACCGGCTTCACGATGTTTTCAATCTCGGACACCTTATTGGTCGATACATAGACTTGATTTCGCTCTAAGCTGTCATCAGGCGCAAAGTCGATCAAGTGATAACGATCCCTGCCTGATGCTGGACGATCAAGGAAATCAACCCCTAAGTATTCATCAATGATGATCAACCAGTCGGAGGCCTGATGAATCCCTTCTAGATGTTTTTTCAAATCGGCATCCATGTTAATCATCAATCCTGGCAGATTATCGATCTCGTCCGTTTCATCAAACATCATCAGGGAAGAATAGTTTTCAAGCAGTGACAGCATTCCTTCAGCCTTTTGGTTGCCAAATGGTTTTCCTTTTGTTGAGACAAACTTTTTCCAATATGACATTTGATCGTTCTCATTTTTCCCGCTTGTATGAGAAACTAACTCATAGCTCAAGCCATTGAAATAGGAAGAGCGATATTGTTTGGCTTCTTGTTCATTGATAAATCCTACCTCTGCTTTTAACAGTTGACTTAGGATGGAAAGATTAGCCTCAAATTGATTCGGGTCCTCTTTAAAGTCTCTGGTTAAATGCTTGGAATAAGAGAACATCGGGAATAATGGATTTTCGGTTTCCATCGTAATTCTCGCTTGGAAATCATCCACCATTTTCCCTTCTCCAGAAGTCATCAAATCATCAATCGCGTTTCCTAATCCATCGAGCATTTCTTCATGCTCGGTGAACAGTCTCAAGTTGATCCGCAGGTTTTGGAAAATCCGATATTTATCCTCCTGGAAGGATTTAAATAACTGCTTAAAGAGAGCCAGTATCTCGGATCCATCGTCCGGTTCAAACACATTAATCGTGAGAACCGATATATACGGACGCTTTTCTAGATATTGTAAAACCTTTTCCTTCATTCGTTGATAAGGAAATTTACTTTTACGCTTGTAGTTTCGATTGATCCGGAAAGTCTCATTGATACTTTCCAGAAAAGCATCGTCGGTCATCTTCGAGATGGGAACAAAAATACCCCAATTGTTTCCAATCGTATCTACATTCACATACCAAGAATTATGGCGGTCCTTCACCATGAATGGATAATAAATACTCGTCTGTTCTGACAATAGCGTTGAAATACCGCGAAGACGACGATCTCTGTCAGATAGTCTGCCCACCTCATTCATCCACTTATCGCTGGTCTCTTCATATTGTAAAGACCAAGCCAATTTTAATGGATGCGAGGGCGTCATTAGATAAAAGACAGCATCCGCTATTTGGACTTCAATCAAATCGGTCATACGAAGGCGATTCATCAGTAGCTGCGTTTCTTCTGTATTTTGTTCCATCAGCTCTGTCAGCAACGCTTCGTACGTATTCAGATATTTCTCCGCTTTTTCTACTAAAAAGCTTTCTTCAAAGCTTAAAATCTGTTCCCAATGATAGGGACCAAGGTCCGTAATCGCCTTAAAGAAGCGTTTCCTTTGACGAAGAAATTGCTTATATGTGTATGAATCGTATTTGATTTCATCATATTGCTGTTCAAATTGAAGACAGTCCTTTAGTTCTTCGTGTGAAACATCCGCTGCATTTTTCAACTGCAACGTACCGAGAAATTCAGGATGTTCGAGCCACATGCCATGACATCTATGGAGCAAATAATTCGTTGAAAGATGAAAAATCGTATTTTGCTGTTTGCTATACAGAGAAAGCTGTTGATGGATCGGAACAGGCTGTTCTTCCTGCACTCTCCAGGTCAATTCAAACTCGTTTGGATCAAATTGAAAATACTCGTCCTCTTTCATCGTTGCTATACGAGCGGCACGAAAGACCTCCTGACTTGACCCAACGATTTCTTTCTTCTCCTCGGGTTCGTCTTCACTGTCAGGTTTTCCTTGAATGTAAAAAACTTCAAGAGCCACTGATTCTTTCAAAATAAAGTCATCATGAGAAATTGCTTGGATCCCAATTGTATAACGGCCGGGTTCAATATCGGATAATCTAAATAGTTGAGTAGCCGTAACATTTTGCGTTTGAGCTACTTTATTGGCTGACTTCTTTTTCGAAGTCGAAATGGTTTGGACAATCGTATAATTTTCTTCCGCTTCTGCATCAATAAGATGGACATGGACCCGTTCCCAGTCTTCACATAATGGGGGTGTCGGGACACTTCGGTAATGGATTTTAAAATCCTTTTTCCCGTCCAGTAACAACTCCAATCCATTTTGTCCGCGTACAAGGGCAGAGCCTTTTATCTTATCAATGGTTAATTCTTCGAGATTGTCCATTACCTTTTCAACGCCCCATCGCTTAAAATCGAGTGTATTCCGTAAGGATTCATCCTTTAACGTTTCTTTTACCCATTGATCAAAATCAACACGGTGAGAATAGCTTCTTAATAAACTTAACAGTTTCTTCTTGATTGCTTTATCCTTTGTATGTAATTCATCGACTCGGTTTTGAATCGACTTTGTTACATTACGCAGCGTTTCTATTGCTTTAATGTTTTCTGTGATCCGAATATTTTGATTCGTAGCTGTCAGGACATCTTCATCCGGCAAAAGATAAAGGTATGGAAGTCTGTTCCCAATACTCTCCGCAATACCAGCATTTTCAGTAATCGAAAGATAGAAAAGGCACCAATCAATCGCACCTGGAAATTTCCAGTTCTTCTCAATCAATTTCGTCATATTTTCAATGGACAAAATTTGATTCTGATTCAAGATGGCTTGTTCGGCTTCAATCTTTAATCGCTCTTTCATTTCCTGATACACGTGATCAAACGAAATCCACTCAAAGGTTGCAATATCAAATGAATCTTCCGCAGCAGTGCGTAAATTTGGGGGAATAAATAACACGATGACCTTTTGTTCTAGGTTTCGTCTTTCTACTAATTTCGTCGCGTGAATTTCAAATGGCTTACGGTGGCGATTATCATTTGAAGTCAGAACATAGGCTTCAAATTTCCCCGCCCCATTCACCAAGATATCATTACATGCTTTTTCCATGACATGGGGAGAGAGATCGGTTACTTGTGCGCAATGTCCGGGCTCTTTATTAATCAGTTTCTCAATCAATATCGTGGCGACATAGGAGCCCACCTTCTGATCAAGATCATCCCGTTCGATGATTTTCATCATTCCTCCCCCTTTACTTCATATCTAGCAATTAACCACTGGGTATTATAAGCATCACTCAATGCCTGATAATAGCCAATTTCCTGCAGTTTATTCGAGAAATATCGTTCATTATTGCGAAAGGCTTGGTACGCATCATCATTATCAAACCCTGGAATGAGTTGATTGATATAAAACCCATACCGATCTCTCATCCATTCCATAAATTGATCGAGGCGTAGAACCTTGGTTTCATAGTTTCCGTTCTTTCCTCGCTTTAGCATCGCTAAATGAATCAACGTATCTAACAGCTTGGATCCAAGACTATACTTTTTATAGCGAGCCGCTTGTTGTAGGATGCCGGTCTCCGTATTTTTTGAAAAAGCAGAAGAAAGAAGTCGCCTATAGAAATCCAAAATGAATTGGTTGTATGATTTGTTCAACAGCTCAATATATTCTTCAAACGGTTCTTCGATCTCGTCCTCATTTACAGGAACATAACCCGATAGTTCACTTAGTTTTTCCGTAAAATAATCATCGACTTTTTGCTTGATGCTTGGATCTTTCTCATCAAACGTAATCACCTGCTCCAACGTATAATTATTCCGATCTAACAAGCCTTCTTCCACCATGAAATCGATTTTCTTCCGTACATAATATAAGGATTCAACCAGCACCGAAAGCTGTTGCTCATGCAATAAGACATTTCGTCCTGAAAGCTTTGCTAAAGGATCACTAAAACCTTGCTTTAAATCAATTTGAAAAACGGGTTTGGAATCCTCTTCATAATCGATCTCCATCGTTTTTCGATTGATCATTTCAGGAAGTAGTTTGGCTACCCGTAACACATACAATCCTAAATGAAGCATAAAAATTTGACTGAGCGCTTCAAGAATCGAGGAGCGAGACATGTAATGCTCATAAGCAAGAATCCGCTCCACATCATCCGCTAACAGCAAGGCCTGATCAACGCTCACTAACTGATCAGACGTATCGACTTGACTTCCCTTTTCATCACGGTCATTTGGAATATGGTTCGTGATACTGGCGACCAACCAGGTGGACAGCTCCAAATCATCCGAATAAATGACGGTGTCCAATTGTTCATTATAATTATAGGCAAGAAAACGTCTTAACTTATCAATGATTGCTGGTTTCCCATCATTTATCCGTGCTTCATCAGCTTTAACAAGCAAATGCCAGATCTGCTCGCTAGCTTGATAATCATTGATATTATCTTTTTCACTTGCTTTATAGGCATTCAATGATAAGGGTAAGAGCGAAGCAAACTTGGGTACCTTATTCGGACTGTTTTTATAAAGCATATCGATATAATCGTTCTGAATCCACTTTTTCACAAGGGATTGATGATCACCAAAGCCCTCAAAATGATTCTCATGCTGGAACACGATGTCCCAGATTCCCTTTAAACAATCAACAGACGGCTTCGGCGGCCGATGGCCATTGAATTTGATAAGGGGTAAAAAGTTAATCAGAACACGGTCTTTTGCAATCGTCTTTGCCTGGACACGGAGAGCTTTTCGTACCGTATATTCTTTGTGATTTTTCTCGGAATTTACCAATTTACTCTCCTTCTTCCAATACAGATAGACTTAACTTCCCATCTTTTTTCTCTACCATATAAAGATCCTTATTTTTTTCGATTAATAGCAGTTGATTATACGATTGACTTAATAACTGGGTTTTAAAAATGGTCAAATTCATAAAACTGCCTCGTAATTCATAGGTCGAAGGCACATAACCACTTTTCACTTTTTGCAGCAATTCATACAGATCAAGCGTTAAATCAAGCATGATACGTTTCCCTTGGTCACCCGACTGATATCGCAGCTGGATCGCATCTGGTGAATACTCAATAAATTGCGTTTCTTGACCCAAATCCTGGACAAGCAGTTCGAAATTTTCCCTTGGGAAAATGCGTAGACTAACGAATTCCGTTGTCTTCCACGTGCTTTCTTTTAACGCCAATTTATCTTTTGTAAATGGATGATGGACCCCTTCGGAATACGAAATCGCTTTAAGGACCTCAGTCAGCTCTTGTTGTATATCCTTATCCCCGTTTAGGATACTGCTAAACTGCTTTAACGAAGGATATGGAAGGAGAATATACGGATCATTATCCAAGCTTTCAAAATAATACTTGCGTTTACTAATGGAAACAAATGTTTTAAAAGCTTCCACTTTCTCCACTTCCATCAATTCATTCGAATGGATTGGACGATGTTCGTAAAATAGATCCAACAACTTTGTTTCTTTTGGTTTATAGGACAAATCTTTGATCGCATAAAGTTCCTGATCACTACTTGGCTGACTGGCCAGTGTATTTTCAATATGTGGCACGGACACCTCGGAAACATCGACTTTGCCTAATTCCTGCATTAATCGGTCCACACTTTGGCCCATGTTGAAGACCGAATTATAGTAGAAACCAGTTAATAAGGCTTCGCTGTTCGCTAAAGAAGAATAGCGTGCCAGCCTTTCGATCTCGCGGCAGTTCTTCGTTCCATATAAAATATAAGAAAGTGCAGAACGAATATCCCTCATAGTAATATGGAGCTTTTTCCGTAAATGAACCGTTTCGACGACATTTCGGATATTTTCTTTAATTTGTGGTCCAACGGCCTCATCCTGGATGGATGTTACATTATAATAAATCGGACAAGCATCCTTCACTTTGCAGTTATCGCAAAGCTCTGTGATTCGAGGATCCGTAAATTTATCGATTAGCTTTTTAAGAATCGAAGGGGTGTTTTCATCTTGTGCCACAATGCTTCTCCAGTTTAAATTCACAAGAGAAAATTTGGTTTCCCGGTTCTCACGTAAACGCAAATAGGACTCGACGTGTTGGAATAGCTTGCCATATTTTTCATCATGAGAGCTTAAAAATTCCATTAGTCGCCCTTCATTTATAGCGATTAAGCGGACTTCTTTACGTTCATCAGGTTTGTGAGAAAATGGAACATCGCCTGCAAAGACATTAAAAAACTCATCCAAAACGTCTTCGTTCAGCTTGTCGCCTTCATCCTGTGAACCATCATAATTAGTAATCAAGCGAATGCCTCTAAAGTCAATCACTTTTCCGTTGCTTCCGTCCTCTACTAATTTTCCATCCACATCAAGAAGCTGATTTTCGAGATTTTGAATAAAAGCCGTTTTCCCGTCACCGGCATTTCCTGTAATGACAACCAATTGAAAAGCTCCATCTGCGATCTTTTGCAGCAGCGTTTTTTCGAGTTTCGTCTCGACATAGTTGCTCTTTGCAAATGGATCTAAGCCTCTAGTACCTTTATTACTGATTGGACTTTGACTGTATAGACTTTGGAAATATGGGATTAAATAATTATCATATTGATTGTTGATCGTTTCTGGGTAAGGTTCTATTTCTGAAAAATCATTTTCAGGCAACTTTACTTTGATTTCACTGTAATACGATGCAATGTCATCCAGTGCTTCCAACATGTCTTGCGGTGTTCGGAAACGCTCGTTATGGTATGGATGACAAGCTTTTTCAACCCAGCTCGCTAATTCAGAAGATACCGTTGGGCGATAAGTCTTTAAAGGCTTTGATTCCTCTCCCAATTCCGGCATATAATCTTCAAATGGATATTCGCCGTTACTTAACAATTCGTATAAAACGATACCTAAGGAAAATGTATCGAGACTCGGCTTCGCCCCGATCTCATGTACATCGGGTGCCAGGTAACGCTTCGTTCCTCCGATAATCGTACTTTGATCGGCATCGCGGCTAATATTAAAATCAATCAGAAGCGTTTTCCCATCCCGAACCATAATGTTCGCAGGTTTAATATCCGCATGAATAATTGGTACTTCTAGGCTCTGCAAGTAAATAAGAGCATCCAGCAGTTCTCTTGCCCATTTGATGACTTGGAGAATCGAAAAGCTATTCTGTTCATCTAACAATTGCTGCATCGATTTCCCTTCAATAAATTCCATTTTCAGAAAGTATTGATTCCCTTGATGAACCGAATCTACATCGTATCCCTTTGCAATATATGGATGATTGATCGATCGAAGACGATGGTATTCTTTACGAACGACATTAATATTACTAATCTGACTGTTCTTCATCACCTTAATCGCAAAGGTTTCTTCCGTCGGCACATAAAAAGCCTTATAGACGTTGCTTGTTCCACCTTGACCAAGGCGTTTCAAGATCTTATAGCGTGAATCAATTTCACTACCTTCTTCATAGACTTCTGGCGTTTCTACCGGATTCTCTTCCGCAGCCTGTTCTTCTGATTCTTCTTCGAAAATCTCCAAAATCTCGTCTGCAGACTGGTACCATTCTTTATAATGATGGTGCGACATCTTGATGATGACATTCATCAATTCTTCATCCGCTACCCCTTGAATGGCTGGTAATTTTCCATTTTCACGCTCCAGATTATTTTGATCTTTACCCACTAATAGGTCGTAAAAAATTCTCCCTACTGAATAAAGGTCGCTCGCAGGTGATGCTAAGTTATGAGAGGATAGTACTCTCCCTGGTGTATAGCGGGTATCAAGCCCTTCTGATAAAGCCTCTGTCATGATCGTCGTCTGACTTGATGCGTCTACCAATCTTGAAAACTCAAAATTTTGCAGAATCACCTGTTCCCTCTGATCAATCAGAATATTACTTGGTGTTAAATTACGATGAATAATTCCCTCATGATGAACCTCTTTCATTATTTTGACGGTCTTCAAAAAGATATCCTTAATTTTTTCTTCAGATAGCTTCTTCTCTTCAAGGAAATATTCCATCAAAGATTTGCCGTCAACCTTTTGGTATACCACGCAAAAGCGGCTTTCATCTCCATCTGGAATAAAAGCAGTAATCGGCTTAACAACCCCTCTAACATCACTCATACCTTCGAGCTTTTTATTATCATTACGTAAGAGGTGCATTTGCTGCTTTTGCTCTTCTCGTGAAAGATATGGCTCCATAAAGAATTCTTTTAACACATACTGCTTATCACTGCCTGTATCTTTATTTACCACTATGTATTCATTATAAAGTTCGGTCTGTTTTTCCAAATAGACTTCTTCATAATGATGAAAGCATCGATTTTTCTTTGGAATCGGTTGAAAGGTTTTCATTTCTTCCAGTACAAGAGGCTTTAATTGATCAAACGAAATTCTCATTCTCGATTGATCGGTATGAACCCGATTTTCTTGAATAAAATGGGAAATCGTTTTTAACGTTGTCATTTTGCTGCGACTGTTTCCTTTAACGGAGATTTGAACATCGCGGCCGCTGAAGTTAATGACATCTTCAATCCAGACTTGTCTTAAGAGCGGATTTTTACTTTGCAGATAATTCTTTAATACTTTCGCTTGTCGGGACACCTGTTGTAAAGGATTGCTCTCGGTTTTATTGCTTAAGACGATTCTACTATCGTTCCCTTTGATTTCCCCATGCCAGTACTTGTCTTCAATCACATAAATCGCGTGAGGAGCTACAACGACAATGTCATATTCAAAAAACTGTCCATTACCTGAAGGGATTTCAAAATTATGATAAATAATAAAATCATTAGAGAGCGTCGATTGAAGCTCTCTAATTAATAGGCGCTCTCCTTCTGATGCAGGCTGTCCAACGCGGTGGACAATGGCCATAGACTATTCTCCCCCTTTTTCGATTCGGATGTTGATATGGTTTTTCTTAAACAAATTCGTTGCTACTCGTAAGACTTCTTCTAATTCAAATTTATCGGTTTGGTCCGCAATTTTTAAAATCAAATCTTCCAATGTGCAGGACTTACCTTCTATCGCCAGTAGGACCTCTGCTTCCTTCTCCGTCAATTCCCCTTTTTTTGCAGCATTGGCTACGAGGTTACTAGCTTTTGAGATACGAGTTGGAATCGACTTCAAGCCTTTTACATCCTCTTCTTTGATTTGATCTTCAAACTTTGTTTTGAGCATAAACAATTGTGAGGAAATATCGAAGACTTCCGTTTCAATTTCCTCTACATCCATCTCCAGTACATCGGTATAATAACGAAGTCGTTGGTCTAAAGTATCCGTTAGCTCAAGCCAATGATCGACTTGGTTTACAATCATGGATTCAAATTCCGTTTGCAATTCCTGATAGCTCTTCGATTGTTCGTCTTCTTTGAATTGCGTATGGAGCTGACCGCGGATCGAAAGTTCGTTTAATAGCTGCTGATACTTTTTCTTTTCTTCTTCAAATTGCTTACGCGACTTTTGAAGCTCTTGCATGATTTCTTCGCGAACTTCTTTTAAGCGATTGATCCAGTGCTTGTAAGACGGCAACCCTTCGCCTTCCCACTCCTTTTCAATATTAGTATCCACTTGTTGTACTTTTTCAATGAGATGGGTCAGACCCATCGTCTTCAAGCGGTCTAATAAATCACTTAGAGATTTTCTATCATTGTAATAGGCTTCCCATGTCGACCATTCAGCCACTTCTGCTTCTAATTCTTTTCGTTTCGGCTTAAGCTCGTCCCATTGGCGATCTACACTCTCGATATTAGACGTGATATCAATGAAAAAGTTGACCCCGTCATTTACTTCACTAAAGTTTTGAATCGATGTTTTTTGCAGTTCTGCCTTTTCCGTTGTAATCGCGGCGTATTGATCCTGTAGCTCTTTTAACCCATTGTCAAGCTTTTCCTTGTATTGGAACCAGTGAGCTTTTTCAGGTTCTTCCACGGCTTCGACTGCTGAAAGAGTATGATCTAATGTAGAAAGCACCCTTCCTGACTTTTTAAGCTTATCTTCAATTACATCAATCGACCTATTCACAAAAAGACTCATATCCTTTTGAAGCGTATGTAGGACATCTTTTAACACGCCTGAAAGCTTTTCATAGGTTTCTTCATCCTGAAGCCTTTCAATTTGAGCAATAATCGGCTCTGTCGTTATCGACACCTTTTGCCCTTGCAATTCAAGTTCTGTTTTCAAGCTTTCGATGTATTGAACTTGTCCTTCCAAATTGGCACGCCATTCTTCAATCGTGAGGGGCTTCATATAGAATTTTTCTTTGTTTGGACTTCTGAAAAAGAGCTTTCGTATGGCAGCAAATTCAAACAGCTGCTCTCGTTCTTGTATTGCATAGCCTAGTTCAAATAATTGTTCAGATACTACCGTAAAATCAACTGCTTTTGCTTCCTTTCTCGTGATGGTAATCTCTTCCGCACTTTCCTCAATCAGTTCGACCACTTTTCGTTCGGCTGGGTGAGTATTTAAATATAAGTGATCATCATCGTGAATACTGAGTAAGCTAGGAAAATCGGTCATTAAGGTTTCAAATGGTGCCACACTGCCCAATGTAAACATCGCAGCAATGTCTTTCTTTTGTTTCCCCGTCAATCTTGGATACTGTTTAGCTAACGGCTCAATGCCTCTTTTTTGTGAAAGCGGTATTTTTTCACTTTCCAACACAGCTTTAAAATAGGCCATTTTCGGCTTCCAACGACCGACCATTATCGTTTTATATTCTGGAAAACGTTCCTCACACATTTTTTCAAATAATTCAATGAGGATGCTTTTTCCATGATTCCGTAATTCCCATTCAGATCCATGTACGTTTTTCATTTCTACATCAAATAAAGCAGCAATTGTCTCATTGATGATTTCACTCATGACAAAGTTCAAATCTTCCTGTTCACTTGTTGGAATATTTCCCGTTTTGTTCAGATAGTGAAGCAGATTTAACAGCAGCTGTACATCTGTTTTTTCAAATGGAATTAACTCCGACAGTAGCGGTATTTCAACATTGATCATCGTCTTAAGATTCAAATTAAACGCGTAAGCAAATGGATCACTAGACTGCCTTACAACTTTATTTCCACTTTTATCTTCCATATCTAAAAGGAAAATCCACTTACCCGTATACACAAATTCAGGTTTGTATTCCAACGATTTTGGCAGTTTTTTTTCAGAAAGGCGGCTCGTCGTTACAATTTGCAGATGGCGATTTGGGAAACGATTCTTCACCTTATAGTACGTACCGCCAATATCCGTGGTAAACACACCGCTTGCATATGGTTTAAACTCAATAGGGTCTTCGGTTATTTGATCAAACATACATATCCAGTCTAGTTCATTCCGATCGGTTAATAACTCAGGTACAATCACCTGATTAAAAGACTGAACTGCATTTTCTTGCGAATCCTTGTCATTCGCCTGATAATAACGCAAAAAGTCTTTGATAGCCTGATCAAGAAAGCTTTGTGGAGCCGTTTGCACTTGATCTAGAGCGACTAATTTATACCCTTCAATCAAACTTTGACGGATTTCCACGCCAATCCATTCTTTTAACAGGGTTTCCGCTTTTTCATTCAGCAATTGATAGTCCGACAATACCTCCGGCTTACATCCTTGCGGAAAGGCAGCTAGTGCATAAATGAGCTTTACATAGTCCTCATCCCTTCCGACCTTTTCGATCAGGGATTGAACGGTCGCAATAAAATGAGAACGCTCTCCTAGTAAGATCTCTTCGTTCATACAATCTTCGACGAGATCAAGGACTGTGTAAGTTTGATTCGTTTCTTGATAATGCTTCACAATCGCATTGAAAGCAGAGATTACAGAACGTGGTCCGTTTCCGATATCCTTCCGTGAGCTGTCGGTCAGCTGTCCAAGTGCTTTGATTGCATAGGCATCGATAATTTGATCCTTATACGCTTTAAAACCAAAGTAAGAGGCATAACGATCCCACAGTTGTACCGCAAATTCAGACGTATAAATCTTTGATAAATCGATCAGCATTTTTTGTGCTTGGAAACGGTCGAGTGCGTCTGATTTTACTTGTTGCATTTGGACAAACGAGTTCAACGGCAAACCGATCATAATTCCGTAACGGCCTTCACGATTCAATGTACTGTTGGAAAGTTCAAATAAATATTGGAACACTTTTTCCGGAGCTAGTTCATTCAACGTAATTTGCAGCTCATCGGTGAAAACCATTAATCCAGAATAGCCGCATTCATTGACTAAGAAATTCGTGATCTTATCACAATATTGAAGAAACTCTGCGATAGTACGTTCTAAACGATAGTTCCCTTCCTTGATTTTTTTCTCAATAAAGGCTTGGGCTTTTTCTTCCGTCATCCCGCTGGAGATTAAAAACTTGATTTCACTCTTCATACCACGCTTCTGAAATTGGGAAACAATTTCCTCAAATTCTTCTTTTTCAGAAAGATTTTTTTTCTCTAATATGTATGACACCCATGCTTGGATTCCAGAAAACAGCTCGTCCAAGCTTCTCCAGCTAAAAGGAGGAACCGCGATCATTCCTTTTTCCTCGGCTTTATGCCAGAGATAAACAAGCATACTCGTTTTTCCCAGACCAAAATCTCCCGTAACTAGTCCGGAAAACACTTTATGCTGATCGACAATACGTTTCACCATTTTACTTTCGTAGTCCTGTGCATCCCCTAAAGACATATGGGTCATCGCATGCTTGCGATAGTTTCTTTCAACGCTTTCAGGTGATGCCGTCAACTCTTCCCATGTAGCCGTACTGATAATCGGATCTTTTTTTAGGATTTTCTCTAATTCCCCTAGTTCATTGAAAATGGCAGACATTCATGATTCCCCCTCGTGCTATTGTAATGGAACAGTTTTTATCGCTTGCAGAACCATCCCTCTTGGTGCATAGCGAATCGTAAACGCTTTTTTATATCGAATCGATTTATTCACCATTTCTTCGATTTTCGCTTTTTCTAATAGAAATAAAATGGATAACTCCTGTTTTTCTTTATCTGTAATTAGCAGGCTTCCATTTTCTTGTCTTGTTTTCTTATCAATATACTTTTGCAGTCCATATGTAAATAAATTCGGATCGACAAATTCAAGCAGATCAAATTTACCATTGACAATTTCTTGAATGAATACAACGCCTTTACCAATGGTTGTCGAATCCATTCCTGTAATAGATACGTCATCGTTATAGGTTTCTTCAAGCATTTTTACAACCCGATTGTATTGATCGGACGCCACATTCTTTTCTTCTAAAACCGTATCAATGACAAAACGATAGGTGATAAAATATCTAGGGCTATTGTTTTCATATGATTTTAATATATGTAGCATGTGTAAAAGGAATGGAATTTTGTCAGGATTCTTGATATAAAGAAGCTGTACGGACTCGCCAAAAGGAGTGAATTCCACAAATGTACCGTTTTTTTCTCGTTGTTTGCTCAAAATACCTAGATCAACGAGCCGATTAAAGACATCACGGCGTTCCCCAAACTCTACTCCTTCTTCTCTCGCCATCTCGACAATCTCTTCCACCGACATTTTACCAGATAGTAAGGTGAAAATTTGATAAATCCACTCTATATTCACTCGGTCAATTAAATATTTATGTTTCATGTGAACACTCCATCATTTTATTTACTATATATTATAATAGATTATTGTTAAGAAGTAATAATTCCGGATAGTCAATTTACTATTTTTAACAAAAATAGAAATAAAATTTATACTTTAATATTAATATAAAAACAAATTCTTTTTTTTCGAATAATTTGCTATAAAAAACGAGATGAATCACTCCAATCAATGGTTTCTTAATTATAGCTCCATTTACTAAAATCAAAAACTATTATTGTAAGGCAGCCTTTCAATTGTTTTATATATAAAATAAGTCAAACAATAAAACCGAATACATGGTGTCCATCATCAAAAAAAAACGCAAAGTCAAAATTATTATTTAATTCAATTATAGTATAAATTAGATAAATCAGGTCTTTTGTTCTAGAATTTAGTCATTTGAGAATCTGTGCATTATATTTGATATTTGATATTTGATAGCTGTTTAGTTACCTTAAATTATTATCAGAAAAGCCTTGAAAGACCTACGCTTTCAAGGCATGATTGTAACTTATCTATACCGCCAATTTATCTCCCCATCTTCATGTATTGCCGGTAAATATATTCCCTTTTTATTTTGATGCTCATCAATAATCATCGTTCAGCCAATCTTCATTAAAACTACCTTCCTTGAATTCTTTCTCCTCATTAACAAGAGCCGCTAGAAAATCTTTATATTTATTATATTTTCATTGGCTATGATAGATCCATAAAACCACACGCCTTCTTTATTATCATTCTGTATTTCACCCAAGCATTCTTAACGGAAATATAAGAACATAACCTCACTCCTTTGGAGAAATTATTATAAACTTGCTAGGAACCTCTCCTCTTATTAAGTATTCATTGTCCCTTTCGGTCCAAGTTAACGCTCTTTTCTTCCAAAAATCAGAAGAAGAATCATTATAGTTGTTGTAGGTACTATATTATTTGGTAAAACATCATATAGGGATTAAAGCGATTTATTCTTATTCTCTGTATAAAAAGCTGGTTACTCGGCACTAGGAAGCTTCATACAAAAGAAAAACCTTGAATGGCCATAGCCAATTCAAGGTATGAGTATAATTGTTGCCTCTTAATCCACGACTCAACTTATTAAAGTTACCTTTCAGTTACTAATAAAAACTATTTTCTTGCTTGCTAAAAAATTATTGTTCCTCGTATAACCTGTCAAGAAATTCATTAAAGTTGTTTGATAAAAAGTACATATTTTCCATTTCATCATGTTCCTCATCATGAGCCCAATGAAATATTTGTCCAAAATACTCTTTATTTATTCCAATGCATATTTGATTTCCACTTGGGTCATCTGCTATTGGAATAAATCCTATTTCTAATATTTCATCAAAAATATCAATCTTCTTCTCTAAATTATCATACATACTACCAATTCCATAAAAAATATTTAATATACTTTCTCCCAACTCATCAGATATTTTATAAATACCTGGATTGGGATATCCACCATTATATTCTAATAAAAAATCTCTATAATCTTTTGGCAGGGTTATATTTTGATTTTGCTCAAAGCTCTCTAAGTTTCCGATAGATAGATTGTCATGGATCTTTTCAATATTTACCATACTCTCACTCCTCATTTACTATTTTTACCATTAACTTTTGATTGTCCACCTATGTGCTTAAATTCATCATGAATATCTTTTTCTACAAGCAGCATTGTTTCTCCATCTTGATGATGATGCCAAGTGTATCCTAAAGGAGGTCTCCTTATGTCGGAAATTGGAGGATCAGTATCTTTTGTAAGTTTAGCCGCTATATTTGCATTTTCAAAGTCTTTTGGATTATTCTTAGGCGAATGTACCTCGATTTTAACCGGCTCAACATTTGGATGTACATAGGGTGTAAAATCAGGATAACCATTTGGATAACTTACTGATATTCCAGACTTGTTAGTATAAGTCCAAATGCCATTATCATCGATGGAGATTTTCCCACCCTTTTTATACCACTTTTCAGGTATAGGAGAGTTCATTGGTTTAGTCTTCAAAATCTCTTTAGTGACATCTTCTACTTTTAACCTACCCCTACCACTAATCTCAGACTCCACTCTCGCCATAGACATCAACTGGTCCTTTAACCCAACACCATTAACCACATTATAAGGTACTCCCCCTGCCAACGACAGTTGGTTTTTAGGATTGTATGGCAATAGGTTAGGGATAGAGACTAGTTCTTTTGCCTTCGTAACGCCTTTTACTGCAGCCGCTTTTGTGGTCGCTACCCCAGTCTTCGTTACAGCTCCTGCTCCTTTTGTTCCTACTACTGATGTGACGACTGTTCCGAGGGCATAAGTTACCCAATGAGACCGCGAATAGGCATCACCATTAACCATATCCCGTTCATATGAGTCCGAGATAGATTTGGATATATATTTATAGGTTTTTATCGGGTGCATGATTGAATTGGCTACACCTTCAACCGTTTCCCCAGGATTTGTGACAAAGTCCCAAACTCCTGTCACGAAGTCTTTACCTACATCAAATAAGCCTACGCCGATTCCTTTTGCAATGTCTGCTGTTTGCTTAGCCGATTCTAGCTGCATGACATATTGCTGCTGGGTGGGCGCTAAGTTTTCGTACCCGATCTGCTTGGCGATTTTGAGAAACTCATTCGGATCTGTGACATGATCGAGTTGTGCCTTCAAGTCTTTGATCCGGCGATTCTCCGCTTCTTCTTTCTTAACCTTCAGATATTCCGCGGTTTCTTTTTTCCTGACTTCTAGGTTTTTATAAGCTTCACTATTTTTATAAGCTGTTGCATTAAAATAGAGCGGGGATACTACTCCTCCCCTTGTACTGGATACTTTCAATTGCTCCATGAGTGCCGTCACTGCCGCTTGGTCCGCTTCGGATTTGGCATATTCAGTCGTCCACTTATGATCGATTTCGTTTACTTTGTCTATCGTTTGGGTCCGTTCCTTGTCAGCTTTCTCGATATTTTCAAAGAACGCATCGTCAGAAAAGGGCTCTAACTGAATGATATCATCAATTCCAGCAAATATTTTTTTCAGATCATCTTTTTGGGCTGTGACCATTTCCTTGGAATTTCGAGTGGCAATTGTCAGCTCTTCCTCTAAAAAAGGAACCGTAACTATGGTTTCACTAAGGTTCGCTTCGATTGTATCTCCTTGAATACCACTTAAAAAGGCAACATGCCGATTGATCAGACGCAGCCAAGAATCCACGACATCGATCTGTGCTTTGTAAAACCCTTTAATAGCCTCTGCGCCTTGCCCCTGCAGCTCATCATCCAAATGAACGATACTCTCAAATCCTTTTTTCAATTCCGTTAGCTGTTCTTTCAGGTCCTTATATTGTCCGACACGCGTTTGCATGGCAGAAACTAGTGTTTGAGATTCGTAAATCATCGACATAATGGAAAGTCCTTTCAACTTCTTTTCTTATTCATTTCTAAGTAATATTTTTATTAACTGTAAAATTATGGACTAAATATATTTTAGAAGAGTTTCTATATTTATTCAAGAAATAACCGGATAGGTGGCTTTTTTGTTCCAAAATCACTAAAAACACAAAAGAGCGCTTATAAGCGCCCTCAATCCAAAAATAAATTAATTTTTCTCTGACCAGATTATGGTTAATTCTAGATGTTTATTTTCTATTAAACACCAGATAAAGCTTTGATTTCTCCCTTGAATTACTCGCCTTTTTTACCGAGTACCACCGCCAAAGTAAGAAATATATAAGGATAAGTTAATAAAGTAAGCTCTAAAAAACCCATACTTCCAAAAAGAAATAGATCTGGAGCGTGTCCGTCTGAATAATATCCTTTTCCGGTCATATACAAGCCAACAAGAAGATACGTTATTATAGATATTCCTATTAAACCATAGCCTATGAAATTAAACTTAATTATTGTAAAACTATGTATTAAAATACCTAAATATAACAATCCAAGCAGCAGCAATAAAATCGGTATGTAAAATGGCTCATAAAAATAGTCACTCATACTTTCAATTAGCATCTTATACCCCCTTCTAACCATTACTTATTCTGGATTACAAATATTAATATAAGTACCAGCCAAAGTTTTATCAGGTCGCCACGGTTCTAAGTTCCAAGAACTTTTATAAATAGTAAGAGGATTAGCTGCATGACATATAAACTGGTCTTTAATTCTACCTGCCTTTGAGCTACTAATATACTTCTTGAAATCAGCATCAGCCGTCACTTCACTCCACATATCCAACATAATTTTTGCTTGAGAAAGACCAGTCATACTAGACGGACCCAGAGCCCAATGAGCAGTAATATAAGCTTTAGTACAGGTTCTGGTATATACTGAAAAAGTCCCTTTTCCACTACTATAATTCTTATCCCATTTAGTGCTTGTATTGTCAATTGTATCAGAACAAAATAAAGGATCTGCTTTCACTGGATAATTATCACCAGAATAATTGACTGTTTGATATAGAGATTGATTTTTCACCTCATACTTTGTTTCAACAAAATTACCTAAACTGTCTACTGCCCAGGCTTTACCTATATTATATATATTGTTACCATAAGAATCTTTTATGTAGAACATGCCTTCTTCCTCTACTAAACTATAGTCTTCTTTCATTTCTATATCGATTTTAAATTCCTTTGGGGCTTCCTTAGAATCAATGGAAAATATTTGTCTAAAGCCACCATCTAAAATTTGATTCTCAACACTGTAATCTTCTTCTGCGTTTGTAAATATAATTGTTCCATCCTCATTGTTTTCAAATTTCAAATCAGGATCATCTACTAAAACAGTAATTTCATTTCCTTCTGAGTCAGAAAAATTAATTTTATTTTCTTCTAAATTAATTTCAGCAGCAAAATCTTTTTCATTAGTAAATATTCTATCCTTATTTTCTTCGTAAGGAGCCACTTCGACATCCTTAAGTAAATCTATAGGCAAATCATCCATATTTCCGTTTACTTCTATACTTTCTTTTACATCTTCACTTATATTTGCCTCTGCAAATACAGCATTCAATTTAAACATACTCAGTAAAGCACATAAACTACCTATAACCAATACTAGTTTTTTCATTTTCTTCTCCTTTTTTATTTTTTCTATAATTTAACATTAGCAAAAAAATAAGATTGATTGATTCCAAAAATGAAATTAGGATTTTCACAAATGGAATATTTACCTTCTTTCCGTCCACTCACATATTAGATAGGTAAAAAAGCTGTAAACCACCTCTTTGTGATACCTTTTTCCTCACAAATTAAAAACCCCTGACACTAAAAGTACCAAGGGTTGAAGATTAATATACTTACATATAATGGGCACGTTCCCATGGAAGGGTCATTAAACATTTGTTTTTCAAAAACAATTTTACTGACCTCATTGCGAGTTCTTCAGTTGTCCACGTTAGTAAGTGGCTTTACTCGTGATGTATCGGTCATTACGGTATGGGGGCTAATAGTATATTTCTTTAAGCTTTGTAATATTGTACAAAAATGGGCTGTCCAGGAGCCACAAAATTGGCAAAGTTAAACTGATACGTAAAAAAGGGCTATTCCTGTTGAAAAATCAAAAGGAATAGCCCCTTTCTTTGTATCAAAATTAAAATGCCGGAATGGCCGTTTCACTATATTTCTCTTCTAAAAATTTGCGTACCTCTGGGCTTGTCATGGCCTTGGCCAACTTTTGGACTGGCTCAGAATCCACGTTATCCTTGCGTGCCACTAATGTAATCGCAAAGTCATTTTCAACACCTTCTGTGAGAAGAGCGTCATTTTTTGGTGTCAAACCAAGCGGTGCAGCGTAAGCAGGTGTTATCACGATCGCATCTGCTTCATCATACGTTCTCGCTAGCATTAATAAATCGACTTCTTTAAACTTATAGTTTTTAGGGTTCTCAGTGATATCAGACATTGTATAGTATGGACCCTTTTTTTCCTTTAAAGTGATAACTTTATGCTGTGCCAGCAATGCCAATGAACGATCGATATTGGACACATCATTTGCAATGGCAATGACGGCGCCCTCTGGCAATTTATCCATTGAATCGTATTCTTTGGAATACACCCCATAATTGGCAAAATAAATTGGTTTCACCGGTACAAGCTCGGCATTTTTGTTTCGATTGAATTCCTCCATATATGGAACGTGTTGGAAGAAGTTCACATCTACTTCTCCTGCCGCTAGTGCGGTGTTAGGCTGCACATTATCACCTAATACAACCATTTCCAGGTTAATGCCCTCCTCTGCCAGCTTTGGTTTAACAAGCTCAAGAATTTCCGTCATTGGGGGAATGAGTGAGGCCACTTTCAATGTTACCTCTTCCTTCTCCTGATTCTGCGCATTTTCTTTCTCTTTTACTTCATTCGTCTTTCCACATCCTACTAAAAACAACATAATTGCTGCCATGAGAAAGAGTATTTTTTTCATGATGTTTCCCTCCATTATTTATCTTTTATCAATCATTCTGGCTACTGCCGTGCCAATGAATTGGATAAGCTGTACTAGAATAATCATAATGATAATCATATAAATCATTAGCTCTGTTTTAAACTGCTGGTAGCCATACCTGATGGCAAAGTCGCCGATACCGCCGCCTCCGACCACTCCCATGATCGTTGAATAGGAAATAAAGCTGATGATCGATGTTGTTAGTCCGAGGACAAGCCCTGAACGAGCCTCCACGTAAAGGAATTTAAATATGACATCCTTAACGGAAGCCCCCATGGAAATGGCTGCCTCGATCACACCCTTTGGCACGTCCAATAAAGATTGCTCAACTAATCGCGAATAATGGGCAATGGCAATGATCGCTAATGGAACGCAAGCAGATGCTGTCCCAATGGCTGTGCCGATTATGAGTCTTGTAAACGGGATTAAAAAAACAACCAATAACAAAAATGGGAAAGAACGAATAATATTGACAAATAAATTCAAAATCGAGAAGGCCCACGGATTTTCAAGCAAATGACCCTTCCTACAAAGAAATAGCAAGGTCCCGACAGGCAATCCAATCAAAATCGCAGCTAAAATGGACACACCAACCATGGTAATGGTTTCTCCAATTGACTGCCAAATTTCTGCCTCATATTGAACTAAAATCTCAGGCATGGCCTAGCCCACCATTCTCTGCTAATTGTTCGATAAAGTATTCTGGACGATTATCCCTTTTTTCAATCCCAGTTGGTTCGATTAAGACCGTGTCATAAATCTCTCCATCTGCCATTATCGTAACACGATTGCATATACTTTTAATGACATCCAGCTCATGACTAACAATGACAATCGTCACACCGAAGCGTTTGTTTATGTTCTCTAGCACGTCTAATATTTCAGCCGTTGTATTTGGATCAAGGGAGGAAGTCGGTTCATCACATAACAACACTTGCGGGTTATTTGCCAATGCCCTTGCAATGGCAACACGCTGCTTTTGTCCCCCGCTTAATTGTACAGGATATCTCTCCATCTCACCCTCCAATCCGACAAATTGAAGACACTCTACAACACGGCTCCGACGTTCTTTCTTTGGGTAATTTGCCAGCTCTAAAGAGGCTGCCACATTGTCATAAACCGTTTTATTTGCCACAAGATTAAAATGCTGAAAAATCATGCCAATCGACTTCCGTGCCCCTCGGAGTGCTTTATTGTTCAATGTTGTCAGTCTTTGGCCGTTTACCTCCACTTCGCCCGCATCTGGGGTCTCCAACAAATTCATTAGCCGCAGCAGCGTTGATTTCCCTGCTCCGCTTGCTCCGATTATTCCATGGATTTCACCTTTAGGTATTGTTAAAGTAACAGACTTAATTGCCTGAAACTGTGAAAATTTTTTACTCACTTGATCCAGGTTAATCATAAAATCCCACTTTCTATTTGTTGAAAGGTAAGCATACCGCTCCACATTATCGTTTCTTCAAAGAAACACAGCTGATAAATCATTTTATCAACTAATGAGGACCTAATGCAAAGACACAAATTAACAGTTAAAGACTTCCAACCCTATTATCATCCTTATGACTAGATTTTTCTATTAATCGGATTATTCCTTTCAAAATATTAGAGTGTACATTATAATTGATAATGGTTATCATTATCAAATGTTGTTTTCTAATCTTCAAAATATGATTATTCTTAAAGGACGGGGAGAAAATACATGATTCAGTACCTTGATGAGAAAATTGCCAACTATGAGGTATGTGTCATCTTGCCCTCAGGTTACGATCAAACCAAGACATACCGAACGATCTATATGCATGATGGCGGTGAAACTGCCAAGCAAGCTGCAAACTATATCGATCATTTAATTCTTTCAGGGCAAATTGAACCACTTATCGTTATTGGAATTGAACCCATTGATCGCAAAAATGACTATACGCCATGGGAAGCACCATCACTTGCACCGCATGCTTCCACCTTTGAAGGACGAGCGCAGGTTTATTTACATACTGTCGTAACCGAAATAAAGCCATATATAGATGCCCATTATGCTACCAATCCCGAGCCTTCACATACAGCTATTTCCGGCTGCTCACTTGGAGGACTTGTTTCGATTTTCGCCTCCTATTATTATCCAGAGGTATTCCATCAATTTATCTCATTATCTGCTTCCTGTTGGTACGAGGACGTTCTTCGCTATCTTCAAGGAGAAAAGATTGAACGACAAGGAAATATCCATCTAAAACCATCAGTGAATCGTCAAAGCCATCAGCTCTATTTATATGTCGGGGAATTAGAGGGAATTTATAAAGAAACGATACAAAAGCATATGGTTGACTACACGAAGAAAGCCCACCTAGAATTTATCAAGGAAGGCTATTTGGAATCTAATCTATTATTTGCCTCAGATCCAGAAGGAACTCATGATGACCTATTCTTTACTAACTACTTCATTCAGTCACTTCGTTGGTTATATGGCAGAGAAACTAAAAACGAAAAGTTGGATCGTTAATTGGCCTTATCGATTGCATCACAATAGCCCCCAAGAATGATAATTTCCTCCAGTCTTGGGGACTGCTTTTTCAAAGGTCCTTATCTATTGGCGAAACATACAGCTCAACTGCTAATTCCTTTAATGATAGTCTATTCAGCATGGCATATAGAACCTTGCATCCTCTACCATAAACCCTTCATACTTCCAACAGTGATCAAAAGCCTTTGATCGATACAATGATCGCAATCAGCATGCAGCGTAACCTCATGCTCGTTCTGTTACGGTAAAATTAGTGAATGATTCAGCTACAAGCTTTCTAGCAAGAAATAACAAACGATAACCAAGCAAGGGTTTTCCTCGTAAAAATGTTTTGTGGTATGATAGTTAAATTGTTTATCTACCCTGTGACACATTTACATTCATCTAAGAAAAGAGGTATTTATGCACGCCACAGAATTAACCAAGCGACATTGGTTGCTCATCTTAACACTTACTTTATTAACATTTGTTCTCGGGACAAGCGAATTTGTTATCGTCGGGATCTTAACCGATATTTCCTCGAGTCTCCATATCACAAATGCCAAAGCAGGCACACTCGTTTCTGCGTTTGCGCTTACGTTTGCCGTTGCCACACCGCTCGTGATGTCGGCAACGAGTCATTTTCCAAAGCGTAAATGGATGTTGTTTCTGATAGGTTCGTTCATCGTCCTGAATGCTTTGTGCGTGATTTCGACGAGCTACATCATGCTCCTTGCACTTCGGATGCTGACTGCGATTGTAACAGGGGTTTTAATTTCCCTTGCCATGGTTGTTGCAAGTGAAACCATGCCGATCGCTAAACGCGGACTTGCTATTTCATTCGTTTTCGGTGGCTTTACGCTTGCAAACGTGATTGGAGTACCAATAGGCACTGTCATCGCTGAATGGTACGACTGGAATGCATCCTTCCTGTTAACGACTTTTCTCGGAGCTATTGCGTTTTTGGCATCTTTCTTCGTATTGCCTACTTTGCAAAGTACAATTCGCAGTTCGATGCGTGATCAATTTTCTTTGTTAACACACCCGCGAATTTTAATGGCTTTTTTCATTCCATCTCTTGGGTTTGGAGCGACGTATGCCGTTTATACGTATCTTGTTCCAATGCTGAAAGGAATGGAAGCACCAGGCAGTTCAATCAGTTTGATCTTGTTTGGCTACGGATTCATTTCCATTTTCAGCAACATACTTGCTGGTAAAATTGCCAGCTACAATGCTATCGGACGCCTCCGGTTTGTTTTCCTCGTGCAGGCAATCGTTCTGATCAGTTTATATTGGACGACAAATCATTTTATCTTTGGATTGATTAACATTGGCTTGATGTCGTTAATGGCCATCCTTTTAACAACATCCACCCAGCTTTATTTGATAGACCTTGCCGGTATTTATCAACCAAAAGCTACAGGGCTAGCTGCTTCACTGATGCCAGTAGCAAGCAATGTCGGTATCGCCTTTGGTTCCGCACTGGGCGGAGTTGTTTACCATCAGGGAAATTTGCTTAATGTGACATGGGTCGGTGGGCTGGTTGCAATCTGTGCAAGTCTTCTAACATTCCTAAGTTATCGCTTAGACCAAAAACAAAAGAAAGCAGCATAAGAGAAAGCTAAGAACACTTTGGTATGCTTCCTTTGTAACCTCATCATTTCATGGCATAATAAACGAGATTACAGTTAATCCTTCAAATAAAATGGAGAAAGAAGTATCAAGAACATTAGTTGTTCTTTGATACTTCTTTTTTTAAACAAACTGGGTGCTTACCTCTAAAAAACCAAGAGGATAAATGCGATTTACGCTGCCTGAATTATACGCCTTCCTTCCATTTATATACCGTGACGTTATTTCGACGACACCACCAAAAACCGGACAATTTGATCCGAGAAGTTAAACCAGTAATGGGCTTTTCTAGCATCGAACATGAACGACTGCTGTTCATGGAGTTCTATTCTTTCCCCCTCTATTTCCACTGTTAACTTCCCTTCGATAATGAATAAGAATTCATGTCCGCTATGAGAAAAAGCGCTTCCTTTATTCTCCCCTGGCTTTAACGTGACTAGAATAGGCGAAAAAACAGCATCACGAATGCCGCTGGATAAATTCTGATAATGAAATTGTTCATGATTGTAATCTGAATTTTCTTGGGAGCGGTCCTCAGAAAAAAAGAAGCTTGGGCTGACATCTAATGTATCGGCGATTTTTTTTAATGACTCTAATGTGACGCTTGATTTACCCCGTTCTACTTGTGATAAAAAGCTGATCGAAACTCCTGTTTGTTCAGCAAGGCTCTTTAATGTTAGTTTTCGTTCTTTCCTCAATGACTTCATTTTTTCCCCGATTGAATCAAAAGGCATAGAGATGCCCCCTTTTTTTACATAGTATCTAGCTACATTATACAGTACAAATTTTGATGAATGTTCCGTCATTAATAAAATAATTGACAGAAAATTTAAAATTATTTACAATAAAGGAAATAATAAATTGAAGTGACACTTCAATTTTGGAGGGGTGACTCATGATGGAAAAGAAACAAATGCGGCGAATATTAATCGCGAGTTTAGTAGGAAGTTCGATTGAGTGGTTTGACTATTTTTTATATGGAACCGTTGCAGCTCTCGTGTTTAACCAGCTATTCTTCGTGAATGAGGATCCGACAATAGGGCTGTTGCTTTCCTATGCATCCTTTGCGTTAGCATTCTTCATCCGCCCTTTTGGCGGAGTGATCTTTAGTCATATTGGCGATCGCATCGGGAGAAAGAAAACACTTGTTATAACACTTAGTTTAATGGGAGTCGCAACATTTGGGATGGGCCTTCTTCCTACGTATCAAGCCGTTGGTATTTGGGCGCCGATTTTATTAATCACGTTGCGCTTAGTTCAAGGTCTGGGAATTGGCGGTGAATGGGGAGGCGCGCTTTTATTGGCCGTTGAATATGCTCCCGCTGAAAAACGGGGCTTGTTCGGAGCTATTCCCCAGATGGGTGTTACAATAGGAATGCTGCTTGGCACCATTGCCTTATCTATTATGACACTGCTTCCTGAAAGCGCATTCATGACTTGGGGATGGCGTTTACCATTTATTTTTAGTGCTTTCCTTGTATTTTTTGGCCTATGGATTCGTAAAGGAATCGATGAAACACCGTCTTTCAAAAAAGTAAAGGAATCTGGAGAAGTTCCAAAGCTACCGATTGTAGAAACTCTTAAAAATTATTGGCGTGAAGTGCTTATCGCCGTGGGAGCCAAGGTGGTAGAAACAGCGCCATTTTATATTTTCAGCACATTTGTCGTATCATATGCTACTTCGAATCTCGGTTTCTCAAGGACAGCTACATTGACTGCAGTCATGATTGCAACAATTATAACGACAATATTAATACCATTCATGGGGATGCTTTCTGATAAAATGGGCCGCAAAAAGCTGTTTATAGGCGGAACGATTGGGATGGCACTGTTTGCATTCCCATACTTCTGGTTGCTGCAGCAAAAGTCGGTACTCCTATTAATCATTGCAACAGTGATAGGTTTAGGGGTAATTTGGGCTCCCATCACAGCTGTTCTTGGAACGATGTTCTCGGAAATTTTCGATGCAAGGATTCGTTATACCGGCATCACGCTTGGATATCAAATCGGGGCAGCTCTGGCAGGAGGTACAGCGCCGCTAGTTGCAACTGCTTTACTTAATAAGTTTAATAACTCCTATGTTCCTGTCGCCATCTATATTATTTTTGCCTCTGTCCTTTCCCTAGCGGCGATTTGGGCAGTTAAGGATCGCAGCAATCAGAAATTAGACGAAACGCATAATACTAGTGCCATGTAATCCATGGTTCTTTTACTTCAAGGAGGACAATTGAATGTTGGTAATAAATGAGAAGGAAATTCAACAATCATATGGAATGAAGGACGCAATATCGGATGTAAAGGCCGTATTACGTGCACATGGTGCTAGAAAAATAGACAACCCTCATCGCACCGTTCTTGCTTTCCCTCAACACGAGGCATCGGCACTTTACATGCCAAGCGCTGATTTATCTGAAGAAGTTTCGGCGGTCAAAGTCGTTACCATTTTTCCAAAGAATCCTTCAAGGGGGATGGCAACGACACAGGGAGTCATCTTGCTGTCAGATGCAGAAAATGGTGAACATTTAGCATTGTTGAATGCCTCCTATTTAACACGTCTCAGAACGGGGGCATTGAGCGGCATTGCCACAGACTTTCTTGCTCGTAAAGACGCTAGGGTTCTCACGATTATTGGAACAGGAGCTATGGGATTTGAACAAGCAATTGGTGTGTTAGCCGTAAGGGACATTGAGCGTATATTATTAGTAAATCGCACACGAGAGAAAGCGGAGAAGTTCGGTGAAAAGCTGCGGGCATTCGGAGTAACCGTTCCTTTTGAAGTTTTCGAAGATGTTTCAGCAGCTGTTCGTCAAGCAGATATAATTTGCTGTGCAACCCGCTCGAACGAGCCTGTATTTAATGGGCTGGATTTAAAGCCGGGCACACACATTAACGGGGTCGGTTCTTATTTGCCGGATATGAAAGAAGTGGATAATACCACGGTTTCACGCGCTGCTAAAATTATCGTCGACGATTTTGCGGGCGTGAAGGATGAAGCAGGAGAACTCATACATGCAGCCGATCGGGGAGATTGGTCGTTTAATGATATCCATGGGGAGCTTTATGAACTTGTAATGCGGACCAAAACAGGCAGGGAAAATGAAGAGGAAATTACCTTCTTTAAATCTGTCGGTGCTGCTTACTTTGACCTCGCTGTCGCAAAAGGTGTTTACTGTCAATCGAAAGAACGGAACATCGGGATAGAGATTGAGGTATAACAGAAGCTGCGGTCTATTATTTGAGTTAAATCCAGAAGAAACTCATGAAAACCTATTCTTTTCAACTACTTCATTAAGTCGCTTCGTCGGTTATTTGGCATTGAAAAAATAGAAACGATGGATCGTTAATCATTAAAATAGCCGCAAAGAATGGTGATGTTCACCAAGTCTCGGCGGCTTGTTTTTCTTTATTTATCGGCGAATGGTACGGAATGCTCATGGCGGTCGGCACTACAGACGCATGATTTTCATCCATTGCTACATACAGCATCACTGCTAACTTTTTCAATCACTTTTACTTCATCAATTGCTGTAGAATACTTACCAAATGTTTTAGTTTTAGCTTTAACCGTACCCCTGCCAACAACAGTTGGTTTAGGATTGTAAGGCAATAGATGTGTTTAACTATTTAATATACAGAAATCTTTAATTACTTAACTTACGCCAGAATCATTTCCAATTATTTTCTCTAATAATCCCATCTGACTAACTATTTCAATATCATTTTTAAAATTTTGTAAACTAGCTTTATATTCATTGCATTCTAAATCTTTGGAGTAGCCAATACATAAGTTTAATATACTGTTTAGTTTTTCAGCAGAACCACTAATAAAATAGGTCGTGAGTATTTTATTATTTGTGCTTGCAAGTAGTACAATTGTTGCCATGTCCAGTGCATATTCTATGTCTGTATCTGAAATCTTTCTATTCTTTTTCTTAGGGTATTTAAATTCATAGCTATTAATAGAATGAATTTTTCCTGTGAGTAATTCTAGTATCGTTTTATTATAGATTATATATACTCCTTTAGTCAGCTTCATTTCTGGAGCATAAGGATCAGCCAGTATATATTTTATACGTTCATCTTCTTTAGGAATCTCTATTCCCTCTAAATCATGCCCTAAAATATAGGCTACTTCCTCAATTCTTTTAGGAGGGAATAACCTTGCGAAGTCGTGCTTTTTTTCCATAGAATACTTCCTTTATAAATAAATTTGATAAATTACCAGAGCTTACCTCCTCCGTAGAATGAGTGAGTACCATATTCATGAGGATGATAATGTGCAAATGTACCTTTTCCTTTACCAGCAGTATGTGCTGAATCAAATCTTTATCGTCCAGTTGGTGAAGCACCTTTTGCTATACTGAGTGCATTTGATGAGCCAATACTCCAAGTATCTAATCCACTTTTTAATCTTGAAATTGCTTTCGATTTAGATCTACCTGGACCAACCCATAACCCCTTAGAGTTTGAAGTTCTCATTGCTTCATAATGCACATACCTCTTATTTTTTGTGTTATCATTAGCTACCTTACCTGCTACCCATAATGCACCTGCATTTAAATTTTTATTGCTCAGCATCAAATTCAGATTCTGAACGGTCTCTATCTGTAGGTATTTCATTTTTATATGCATTTTAATACTCAGAAACTACCTCTGTGGCTTCCTCGTTCAAAGAAGCTTTACCTTTCCCCATTTGTCCGCTATTCACATCTTGCTTAATACCTTCAACGTATTCATTCGAATTGGGACCTGATACTAATAATGAACCATCATCTTGTGCATACGCTAAAAACACATATGATTTTCCTTCTTCCGGTAATGTATCATCTTCATACAAAACAACAGAAGAGCCATCTTCATTTATCCCTCCAGCCTTTTGAATAGGTATGGAAGTATCTGTAACTAGATCACCCTTTATATTTTGCAGGACAGTAACTTGGTAATTTGTATACGGTGTTGAAACCTCTTTAGCACTGTCACTAGTTTCAATTGTTACAGGGTCTTTGTATAGAGTGTCAACATCTTCATCGACTCGGCCTATAAAAACGTAATCTGCATCACCTACAGTTTCATTTGGATCATCCACATCTACAGCAAAAGTACCATCCATTTGAATTACCTTTAGATTCTTTTTATCCTCCGAATTTACATCTTTCTTGGAATTAGAACAAGCTGAAACTATCAAAGAAAGACTAACTATAAATAATAGTGAAGCAAGTAACCGAACTTTTTTCTTACCCATTTTTTCCCCCTCCTCCTCCTGTTAGTATTTCTTATAAGCAGCGGTATAAGACGGTCTATCATAATGGCATAATAACCAAAATCTCAGATTAAAAGATCCCAAAATTGAATTCAGGATTTTCATATATGGAATATTTAATAATATTAATTAAACCAAATACTCATGTGTTATCAGATGCATTGAAGAAAAAAACTATGATTACTATTTTTTATATAATCAAATTTAGCCACCATCAATTACCTTTTATATTGGTAAAAGTTTCAACTAATAATCACTCATTTTTTATTGATTTTTGAACGAATAAGTATAGATAAAGCACAAGTACCATAGAGAAATAAAGCTAAGAAAAGTAAAGGTACTAATATTGTTGATATTTGATCTTTTGGAACAACCCAAAATAATAGAACTGCAAAGGAAATTGTTCCACTTAACCCCACGAATATCGCATAAAATAATAATCCGAAATTTAAAGCCTTTTTATAATTCTCTTTATTTGTAGACATCAATATCAAAATTCACCACCTAATTTTAATTTTGTTTTAACCACTGTTTTTTAGAATTACTTATCATCTTCTAATCCTGCCTTTACTCCTACTCCGATACCGTAACTTTAGAAAAATAACCTCAAGCAACTCCCTATTTGGATTAAGCACCAGTCAAAAACTCCTCCTCAGACCCTATATTTTACGACAAATAAAAAAATCCATCTTGAAAAAAGATGGCTTCTTTTCTACCTGTGTTGCTGTGTCGACGTTGTTTTCACGCAGAGTTGATTGAAACGGAAGGTACGAGACTCCTGCGGGAAATACGCGTCCAAGGGGAGACCCCACAGGCGCAAAAGCGCCGAGGAGGCTCCCGGACCGCCCGCGGAAAGCGAGTGCCTGGAGTGGAAATGAACGTCACAATTTCACAAAAATAGATTGATCATTTTCTATCTGTATTCCTCCACAATCGTGCACGGCTGGGAAGATTTTTCTGGCTTTATCGAAGAGGAGTTAATTGTTACCCGTTTCGGCTTCAGCAACCTCTTTGACACGGTCTAAAAATTCAACGACCACTTTATCGGTAGCAAATAATAATAATATTTTTAAAAACCACTTTAACGGGCGACTGGTGACTGTATATGTAAAGGAAGTTCTATTGTCATTGATTTTATTTAGTTCGTAAAAAGCTGTAATTTCAAACATTTTAGCAAGTATAAATCCTACTTTAAGCTTTTTCTCATTAGTCTCATTCAAATATTCCAATGTTTCTATATCATACTCTTCTGTTCGTTTTCCTTCTCTATATTTTTGGCGATATACACTTCCAACCACTTCTTCCGTTATTTTAACGGGCTTTTGTTCAACTACTTGAGGCATGATTTTTTACATATTTTCTACAGAACCATCAAGAAACTTCCATACCTGTTCAATTGGGGCGTTTATTTCTATTTCCCTTGTCCATTTTTTCAATGAAAATTACCTCTACCTATATTATATTTCCTTTATTATGTAAAACCAAATTCTCAACTGATAAATCATGAACAGTTAAGAGATAGGGGGAATTATTTTAAAAAGCATGACTTAAATATAGTAAATACGATATAAAACATCGGAGACAAAAGAGAACAAATTAAGATGAAATAATGTACAAACCCCATCTCTATGAGTGGGGCCTTTTCTTCTTCAACCAACCCATCGCTAGTTGAAGAAGAAAACTTCCATTTAGTAAATATTTATCATTGGATATTTTGGCAAAGAAAACATCAACTTTACCTCTAACATACTAGAAGAGAAATTATCATTGCTATTCCTGCTATTCCAACTTAGGAGGCTATTTTTTATTGTCTAAAAGATGCTACACTGTTACTTTTGAAGAGACCGCCGCCGTGGAATCCCTATTCAACAAAAGCCCCTGTTAATTGGGTACTCATACTTATATCTGATACATCATAATAATAGCTTAATGCTTGAATAACTTCATTTTTTAACGTTTCGATATCTAATAACGGTGACATAACGACTGGATATTTTTTATTCAATTCAAAAATGACACGTCTGCCGTAACGTTCGTCCTTTCCTAGATCCGGTCGATCCTTAATATTTGACTTCATAATATTTGAAATTTGTAGCTCATCAATAATTGTTAATATTTTAATTAAAAACTCTGAGTTTCGAAAAATGGCATATTTAATAATATAGTTATATACGTCTAAATTTTCCAAAACTAAATTATAATAATGCTTCTTCTCTTCAACATTTATATCTAAATCTTCAATATATTCAGCTGCAAGGACACATTTATAAATATAATTTTCCCAATCGAACGGTTTGATTACAACTCTTTCGAAATCTTTAATACCTGTACTTACGATCGGGTAGTTTTCAAGAATAAATTCACGCTTTTTCGTAACTAGTAATGAATGCCAAAATATCTCTTCTAAATGAAGATCACGATCTGAATGGATATAAGAGGCAGCAATTATTTCAAATGCCCGCTGGAAGGCTTGCTTCTTCTCTTCCTCTGATCCACGTCCCATATATATTGGAAAATCTGGCGCATCTGCAATTGTTACAAATTTATTAGAAAAATAGTCCTCATTACTATTGATTTTATCATCTAAAAAATCTTGATAAAATTGCTCATTACTTTTATAGCCCTTTTTTAATAGTCTAATTTCCATGATTAATAAGCCCCTTAACTGCCCCTGCATATTTTTCAATAATTTTATCAGATATTAAAGAGATAACCTCATCAATATTATCAATTGAAATTTCATCAATCATTTTTTTAGTCATTAACTGATACAGCTTAAAATCAAGTAGGTTTTCAGGCTGAGTAATTTGTGTTAAATCAACATAATCCTCCCCCTGCTCACTATACTGACTAATAAAGCGTTGCAGAGCCGTACGAAGACCTGTATAAATATAGGGATTATTAAATGCTTGACTAGACCCCACTCCATTGAATTGGAACTCCTCTTTTCGATAATGAATAATGATAGTTTCAGGTCCAAGTTCAACTTTAATATCTGAAGATAAGTTTTCATCTAATTTCTTTTCAAATAGCACCAATGGTTTTTGAATACTGCCTTCAAATACAACAATCTTAGAGAAACCTAATAATGAATTTTTGGGTACAATAATTTCATCCTTGAACGCGTCATAAAATGAACTTAAATCACCATTTTCACTAAAATTGATTTCTTTTGTTGATTGAATATGCAATTGAATTGAGGTACGTTTACTTAAAGAAACCCTTTTCTTAGGCACTTCAATTGCTTTTTGATTTTGCTCAAGCCTATAAAACTTATTATCCTTTGATTGGATAATTAAGATAGGTACTGCATCCCCTTTTGCAATTAGCTCTTTTATAAAGGCTGAACTAATTTCGTATTCTATTTCAAATCGATAATCATTCGTATTTTCCTCTAATTTAACGTCTAACAAAAAAGAACTATTTTCATAGCTTGTTGATGTATTCGTCAAAACGGGATATGGAAAATTTGCATCTTTTTTATAGATCATTTTACACCTCTACATAGTATATAAATTTCAATGCTCGATTATAATTAGGCTTAAGGTCCAGTTTTAATTTTACAATACCATCTTTTATCGAAACATTCTTAATAGATTCATTATCGATTTCACATTTTGATCCTCTACTGTTATCAATTACAGTTGCGTAGTTCTCTTTTAATTTAAACTCATTCTTATATTCTTCTCCCATTCCATCAATAATGTTAAATGAGAGATTACAAGAAGTCGTATTTTTCATTTCTGAAATATCTTTGAAATTGAATTGAATAAATTCAGTATTTTTCACAATTAAACGTTCTACTATATTTGGACTTACACTATATGTTTCAGTGTTGGATTCCTGCAATTCATCTGTAGTACCAGTAGGATTGTTACTACGAGTACGTTTAATGCCTGTATTTTTAGGCTCTACGGTACCTTTTTTCGTTCCTTTTTTCTTAGGCTTTTTATTTGGAGTACCATCTGTTGCTTTTACAACTAGATTGCCTTTATTAATCTTCACCGCTCCATAAGCATTTGATAAATCTTGCTTGAATTCGGATTCTATAATATATAAAAGATCTTTAGTATCCATCAAACCATCTGTAGGATTATTTTTCATCATTTCCTCATCAATGATGCCTGCGATTACACTTGAAAGATTATTTATAAAGCGTTTAGCTTGTGATTTAAGCCTTGGATCTTTAATATCCTCTGATGAGATCTTTGTATGGGATTCATTTTCTAGAGATTTCAAATAACCATCTTCTTCTAAACCACCAATTAAAACAGCGTTATAAGGTTTTGTCGCATTCGATTTGACTGAAAAATCTTCAATTTTCATACCAATCGTACGAACAATGGCTACCCGGCCTTTTGAAATAGATTCATCATATTTAAAATAAAGCTTAAAATCAAAGTACTTATCACCATTTGAAATTACAATATCTCTTGGTTTTTCATTTTTATACGTTTTTACATAAAGTGGTGTAAATACTTTCTTCATATCTGAAATTTCTTGAATGTAATACTGGCTATCGTTTAAATAACGTTCAATTGTATCTGTATTAATTACATGATCGTTCACATGAACTTCTAATCTACCATCTAAAATAGAGACAAAGAAGCTATCGCATACCGTTTTAATAATTTCATCTTCATTATCAAACTCTGCACGTAAGTACGGAATTATAATTTTTAAACCTCTAGTTTTCTTTTCAAAAACAGAATGAAATTCATTTTCATAAGGATAAAACTTTGATGTATCATTTTCTACTTTTAGATCAGCAAAATAACCAGTTGAACGGTAGCATTGTTGATTAAACATATGCTCAATTAATTGAGCAGTGCCTCCTAAATGCTGGTCCCCTTGCTCATCACAGTTTGCGAAATACATTAAATGAAGATCCGATGCGGCATTTGATGCAATTTTCCCTACACCATGCGAGCCACCACGTGTAGTTTCAATAGATTGATCACTTTCCTCAAAATGTACACCTTTGTTATATGCATAAATACCCCAAGTATCTTTCTTGGAATGGCTTTGTCCATTTTTCGCTCCAGTTAGACCTCTAGTATTTATATCTTCAAAGGAAATATAGCGTACTTCTTCCTGATCCACTTTTTTGAGCATATGGCTAATCGTTTCTTTCGTGTAACTATTCCTACCTTCTAGGCACTTAATACGATTAATGACATCATCAATTCCTGGTATGTCACTATTATTAATCGTACCGATATTTATTTTCACAATAACCGGTGTAGTGCTATTAGCTAATCGCCCATCTAACGAGTTTTGTATATTTTCTTTCGTTAAACCTTTTACACCTAATCCATAGAAACGCTCTAATATTTTATTAAAATTAGATTCTTCGATATTCGGTATCGGAGAAAATTTCCACTTACTTTCTATTTCGCCAACTAATTCCATATAAAACACCTCTACTTTTTTCTCACTAAAATTTTTTAGGTTCGTGCTCTTTATTAAACAGTCTTCTACTCCACCAGTATTTCGATTTTTCCTTCCCCTTCCTTATTTGCCCATATTGAAGAAATGATTATAAATAGTATTTCGCATTAGATCGTCGTAAAGAATACAAAAGTATTAAACCATTTGTTAGATTTAGGAATTGATATTTCTGGTGACGATAGTATTTATTCTGGCAGTTCCTTCTTTACGGCAATAGAGAATCCACTAATCGATCACGACTGTCCATGAACCTTTTTTAAATTGCTGCATTGGTTAAATGACTGCAATTAACAATTGTTAATGCATTATCTTTTATTTCAATTAAATTAAGTCCCTTACGTGTATAAATATCCTTATAAGCATTGCATGCGTTTGCCATTTAAACAGAAAATTACTCCTGTACTATGTAAAAGACGATGCTTGTTATTTTTTTGAGTTCCGTGAATTTAGAACACAAGTAACTAAAAATGTATTTGCAGTGGTTTTTAACTACTTTGCTGATTCTCGTCAAGGAGATATATAAGAAGGCATCCCAACGCATATTACCACTACAGTACATAGGGAAACGTTGACCTGTTCCATATATGTGTTTAAACTAATATCGCTTTCAAGACGCCAATTTCTTAATCAAATAATTTAATTCAATACTTATGTACTATATTTTCTTTAGTCTTAGCTCGGTCTACAATATTGCACAAATCAATTCGCATCTCTTTACCAGAATTATGCATCAAATGCATTTACAACCCCTTTCGACAATTGAAGAGCCCGGATGCCTTTGCAGATTTCCAACACTAGAGTAATTATTTTCAGTGTCACCTAATATCTCCATACCTATCGTCGTTTCAATAGCCCTTAAGGAAATTACTTCTTGAGTTCTTTCAAAATAACAAACTAATTTTACCTCATTTAATATAGGATTCATATCTTTACAGTAATTACATTAATTCACCCTCCTCTGTTACCCGAGCGGCTCATACCGATAATTAAACAACATGTTAGTTGATTCGTCAAACTTTTTTTAAAAAAAGAAGTAAAAATCACAATTATTTTTAGCGGCTTTTATTTGATTCCGATTAAACGAACAAACTACACAGAGCGGCTCAAGTTAAATTTAAACTAATAAATCCAAGAATATTTTTTTGAGCGGCTTATTATTTTTTCTAAAAAAGTTAAAATATAAATTGAAATAAATCCGTAATAGTGATAAGTTTAATGTATAATAATTTTGGGGTGGTAAAATGACTATAGCAAATTCAATTAAAATTTCATTTAAAGGTTCAAAGGGAAATCAGTTTGGAAGAGATACATACGTAACAATGATCCCTTTCAATAAACTTGAAAGTTTCTTTAAAGTTTTTCCAGAAGTTCAACGCAAACTAAGTAAGCCACGCGTTAAATCAATCGCGAAGTATATCTTAGATGGTATCGATAAGAAAAGAATGACATTTTTAAGTGCTATTACAGTGACTTGTAAAAATGAAATTGAATATAATGAAGAAGAATCTACTATTGATGTCGATATTAGCACTGTTTTCTCTATCAACGATGGACAACATCGGTCTGAAGCTATTAAATTAGCCATTATGACATTAAAAGAGGCTAAAAATAACTCAAGTAGTTATAACGAGAGAGAAAACCTTACAGATAAACTTAACATCTTAGAAAACATGACTATTCCAGTGGTGATTTTCACTGAAATTGATCAAAAAGGAGAACAACAATTATTTCACGATTTAAATCTATTAGCTGGTAAACCTAACAAATCTATTGCATTAAACTTTGATTCAAGTGATCTGTACAGTACATTAGCTAAAGATTTAGCTAAAAACAACGAGCAATTATTAAGATTAAAAGTCGAAACTGAAAAAACTCAAATTCGTGGCAATAACAATCAAATTATGGTTCTTTCTACATTAAGAAATATGTTATGCTATATCATTACAGGCGCTAATAAGGATAAAGATAGTAAATTAAATATCGAAAATTACAATGATACCCACCATACACTTGATGAAATCCTCAATTTACTATTCGAAGTATTACCAGAAGATGCTTCTAATCGTGAAAAGTACATTATCGGTACTGCGGCTACGCTACAAGGAATCGGTAAATACTTAAACGAAGTGATTTATAATCAAAATAACGTTGATTGGCAAAATGAAATTGAAAAATTAGGCACGATCGATTGGTCTCATAGTAGTTTTATATGGGAAGGTTATGGGGGTAGCTACATTCCTGAAAAGAATAAATTTGTATTTACTGGTACTAGTGCCGGTATTAATGGAGTATATGAAGCTTTGAAGAACACCTTGCATAAACAATAAAAATAGAGCCGCTCATTTTAATCGAGCGGCTCTATTTTTTTTGTAGAATGAATATATAAAGTCACACATACAACTCCTTACTACGAAGATAATCAAACCAGCGGCTCAAACAACTTTCACCTCAACTAATTTCTAACCTTCGAAAATCAAATTCGAGATCTTGAGAAGTGTGCACGCAACCAATTTAATTGATACCATGTTCCTTTTTGCCCCACTTAGTGGATAACGATCAATAATTCCAAAGTCTGCTTAAACTAGGCTAAGGTATTTTACATTATTTATTACGTTTTATTTCATGTTTTTCGATGTCTAATCCCACGCATAACGAGCAAGCATCATGCATTGTGAATCTATACTAACTCCAGCAATGACTCCCTTGACCTTCATTTATTGCACTAAAGTTCTAATTCAATTAACCTACCCGTAAGCAACTAGAACGCTGAAAAGAAAAAGTGTATTATTCTCCTGGATGAAACTGATAGTATAAGTTAAAAATTTTCACATTCTTAAAGAAGGGTAAACTTTGGTTGATATAATTTCGGGCTTTATTTCTTATTCATCCAAAACGATATGTTATCTGGGGGGATAGTTTTACTTTTGATGCTCCTTAATTTTACTAAACTTAGTAGTATGGATTTTTTTATACTTCCCAATTTGAAAAAATTTTAAAATGATTAATTACACTTCTGAACAATTCACCCGTCTCTCTATAGTTAGAATTATTTATTAATTCGCAAATTGGGTATTCGAGTAAATCCCCGAAAAAATTAAAATTTCATTAAAATCATAATGATTTATGTTTATTTCATTAAATATTCTAACATCTTGATAGTCAAAAAATGGAGCAATTTCTTATAATTATTATCAAAATCATCAGTTAGGTTTGTCATAAGCCCATCCCCTATTGCTTTTAATTTCTTCTAAAGCTACCGAAATTTGTTTTTTTGTATTTTCTTATGTTTTTGCAAAGCAACGGATCAACTCCCCTAGAATAAAGATGTTCCTTGAGACTTCAAACCTTAATATGAAACTAACCAGTTATTTAAATCTTTTCGAGTGATTGCTTTGGAGGCATATCTTTAGGTTTAAAAGACTATTGGCGAATTTTAATATGGACGATATTATAATTTATTGGTGTAGACATTTTTTTACAAACTTTTTCTCGAAGTCAATATTCAACTAATCAAGAACTTTTTTCCTATTTTTATATTTTAAGGCCTTAATTCTAGCAATTTTTCTTCCTAATAAAAAGCGCTCATTACTTGTCGCATGAGTTCTTTCATGATTCCCCCATAATCATTATTTTCGTCATATACCGCTAATACCAGGTCTAATCACCCACTTCACAAATCCCCATAAGTCATCTAATCGACTATACTCTCTAAATAAATAAATTTTCTTAAAGAGGCACTTTAAACAACATCAATTTTGAATTTAAATGACGTTCTGTAAAAAAATTACTTTATTAAGACTCTCTTTTTTAGTGTTATTCTTGTATAATAAACCAAACGGTTACTTTTTTAGGAGAATCCTATGAATTTTATTTATATTAATCAAAACATATTAGATAATCTCTTTTATATCTTAGTAAGCATTTTGATTTATTACATTTTATTAGATCATGGCAAAAAGTTAAGTCAATATGGCAAGACCCTTATCACTGCATGCATGAGCTTTCCTATTATATTATGTATGAAGTTTCCTATTTATATTGATGAATATTGTGTCCATGATCTCCGGCAAATCCCTTTTATAATAGGAACCCTTTATGGTGGCTGGCCTGTAGGCGCTGCCCTGTTAGTCATCATATTATCTTTTAGGTTTGCTTTTTATGGTTTCAATTTACTTACGTTAATTGTATATATCGTTATCTATATTATAACGGCTCTATTTTCTTCCAAATTCAAAAATTTCAATCGAAAAAATAAGCTAAATAGCTCCATACTATTAATATTGTTTCTAGGAATCCTAACCAGCTTTATTTCACTCGCTATGTCTGATTACTTTCGAATAACGGAGGCGTATTTATTTTACTTTATCATCCTCCCTCCTTTCATTATCGGTTTAGCTGTATATATAATGGAAATTTTAAAAGATGCCATTTTAATCCGGACGCAAATGATAAGGCTTGAAAAAATGGAGGTAGTCAGTCAGCTTGCAGCTAGCATCTCACATGAAGTTAGAAATCCTTTAACGGTTGTGAAAGGATTTGTTCAACTGCTGAAGACTCCTGATCTTACTCAGGGAGTAAAAGAACAATATATAGAGCATGTTGTCAGGGAGCTTAATAGTGCAGAAGCCATTATTAGTGAATACTTAGCATTTGCAAAACCTGCACTTGAGAAAGTGGATCCTATTTCAATCAACCGTGAAATAGGATATGTAATTGAAATGATCAAACCATTGGCTAGCATGAATTTAGTTACTATATCTAATCAGTTGACTCCAGGCATTACCCGGGGGAATATTCAACATTTCAAGCAATGCTTCCTAAACCTCATCAAGAATGGTATAGAGGCAATGCCAAACGGCGGGGAGCTTAGTATTGTTTCCTATGTAAATAATTTCGATATCATTATCGAAATCAGTGACAACGGGGTGGGAATGAACAAAGAACAAATAAATCGTTTTGGAGAGCCTTATTACAGTTCCAAAGAAAAAGGGACTGGGTTAGGATCAATGGTGGCTGTTAAGACCATCCAAACGATGAAAGGTACACTTCATATAACAAGTCTTTTGAATAAGGGAACAACTATTTCAGTAACACTTCCCGTTTATCATGAAGATCATTCTGCAAAATAACACTCATATAAAAAAAGTCCGTTATTTACAGCGGACTTTTAGTTTGTCTAAGGTTTTTTAGGTTTTTAAAATTTGACCGTTGATTTCCACTCCAGGCACTCGCTTTCCGCGGGCGGTCCGGGAGCCTCCTCACCGTAAGCGTCTGTTGGGTCTCGGCTAGACAGTTTATTCGGCAGGAGTGTCGCAAATTTCCTCCATCCAATAAGGATTAAAGTAAAAAACCATAAAAACCGGAGCACTTTATACGACCAGCTACACTGTCTTGGGCCATTGACGAAGTTTATCGACCTGAACTACACAATATTCGACGTTCACGCACAGTATTCGACCTAAACCACATAGTATTCGACCTACCCCGCATAGTATTCGACCTACCCTGCACTATATTCGACCGCTTGCGAATTTTTTTCGACCTTCACCTCACTATTCGGACTCTTAGCCCCTTATGTCCGCAACATAAAAGCCCGCCATTATCGGCGGACTTTTTACTTTATTTTTTCTGGTCAAGGCAGTGATAAACCGCCATCATGTCTCGTTTGTTCAATTCACGAATCCGGGCGAATATGGGGATATCGGCAACGGCCTCGGTACGTTCTCTTTCAGCCACGACATCCTTCACTTTCCCTGTCAGCCAGGTCTGCACGTCGATGCTTTCGACGATTTCTTTACGCCCTTCATCATCGATGCCACTGGCATGACAGCTCACACAAGGGATCGTTAATTTATACACACCGTCATGGATGTTATCTTCTGAAATGACTTTCTTACCATTACAGAATGGGCATTTATGACTTGCTTTAATTTTATTGATTTGGGTAACGATTTTTTTGTAGCCAAATGCTTCATAGACATAGGTTAATTTTTTGTACTTGCCATTGGTGAAATATTTATCAATAATGATTTCTCTTGTTTCATTAATATTGGCAAAGTCACAGATGGTGATCTGGTTTTTGCTGCTGATTGCTTCGACATTGCCTTTAATGCTGCCCCAGAATGGCTGGGTATTTTGTAAAACCACTTCATACCCGACGAAGCTTGCCAGTTCCAATTCGAGCATTTTTAACGCCGCTTTTGTTTCACGTGGAAGGAATGAGACATCATCAGTAAGTGCGATATCGCCGCCCACAATCGCTTTTAGTTTTTCCAGTTCCGGCAGCTTCCCTACAATTTTGATGACTTGATCAATCGGCTGTTGGATGAGCTCGCGAATGTCCGTATCACCAAACATCAGTTTTTTATGATGGTTCAGGACCGTTCCTTGACAGACTGGACAGTCGATCATCTCTTTTGTTTCTTTCATCTGCTCTTTAATGATTGATTTCGATACGAAGATATAACGCCCTATGATGAAATTGAACCCTTCCCAAATTCGCGATGCCTTGCCTGCTTTATCGTAAAAGGACTTTTCCCAATACCCATATAAGAAGGTGTGCTTTTCGGCATCTGTCATCTCATTATAGCTTTTACTAATGTCGTGACCGAGTTCATTCTTGATCTCATCAAACAGGAATTGCAGCTTTGAATGTTGATAATATTTTAATACCTCCATCACGTCCGGATGTAATAAACCATCCCAGAATGGCACGTTTTTGTCTTGTATGACTACATCAATGTCGAATTTTTCAATGACCCGGCGCCCCGAACAGCTTGGACAATGATTTTCTGCAGAATAGAAATCAAAGCTTCTTGTATCCTTATTGGTCGGATGTGCAGCCACTATATGGTTGATCATTCCTCCCAATTCATAAAGAAACGTATATTGACTGTACAAGTGCCGTTCAAGGTCGATGGCGATGACAGGTGCAATCGTGTCTGACTCGTACTCCCCATAAATCACACGAGCGATTGGTGATAAGCTTTTTAAAATGCCGCCCTTATAGACGTTCTCAGCCTTTTTGAAATAGTCCAGATGATCTTCCTTTAAATAATTGATGCCATTTTTCGACCGCAGTGTGGAAGAGATTTGCAATGGCTCCACTTGATCGTCACTGTTTTTGTGACGATCATAATCATCATGACTGACAACGTCAAGATGCTGGACAGGCGTTAGCTGTCTTTTACCAAAATCAACGATATAATCCGAGCTTTCCAGCATATAGGCATTATGTTCAATCATGATGATGGAGACGGATTCATCATCTAGAATGACTCTGACACTATCAATGAATTGGTTTAAAATATTTTGCGATAGCCCTTTTGAAGGCTCGTCAAAAATGAACAGCGTATGCGGATTTCTTGTCTTCGCAAACAGCTCGGAAACTAAGTGGACACATTGAAATTCACCCGTCGATAGTGTTTGTGTTTTTCTTTCTAACGTCAAATAACCAAGCCCAAGTTTGATCAATAAGCTCAAGCGTTTATGAGCGATGTCTTCTTTTGGCAATTCTTCAATGATATCTTCGATCGAACGCTGAAAAATATCATCAATTTCATCACTGTATTTGGTTAGTTTCTTTTTAATATCAAGAAACGTCGCAACGGTTGAACGACTTGTAATCGATTTGTTTCGATCCTGCCCGACCATGACCAGCTTATCCTTTGGATACCGCTTCTGAAAATCTTTAGAGATACATTCATTGACTAGTGTAGATTTACCGCAGCCTGACTCACCCGAAAAGGTAACGAGTCTATTCTTGGGAATCCGAATTTCTTCCATTTGAATATTACGGCAGTAAAGATCCTGAAATTGATAGTATTCCGTTGGTGCTGCTTCATTTCGCTTCCAGCTGATTGGTTTGGGCCGCGGTGATTCCGCAACGATTTTCCCGCCATATTTTCCGCTGCCGGGTCCAAAGAACAATTGGTCATCAGTGCTATCCAGCACCGTATCTGAATGATCAATGAGCCAAATTTGATTTTTATAACCTAATTGCTTAATCTGTTCCAAAATTTTCAAAAGGGTTTGATGATCAAGACCGACGGAGATTTCATCGATGATGATCACGGTATTTTCACTTGTTGCCATGAATTCGGCCAAATAAAGCCGGGTTAATTCCCCTCCTGACACTGTCCCCATAATACGGTTCAAGCCTAAATAACCAATATTCATATTGATTATATTTTGGAGAATATGCTGTTTAGCTTCACTAATATGTAAGGTCTCTGCGAGTGAAAGGATCGTTTCGATGCTTAAGTTGTTGATATCGGATATAGTATGCGGGCGGTCTAATAATTCAATGGTATATTGCTCGACTTCTTGATTGTAGCGCTTCCCCTCACACTTTGGACATTCGACGTTTTTCGTCGTACCGCGTCCTTTACAAGTGGGGCACCAGCCTAAGGCATTATTAAATGAAAAAACTTCCGGAGAAAGATTGAATTTTTCTGCAAGACAAACACGAATCTCTTTAAACACACCAGTATGTGTACCAATGGTCGAACGGGGATTAGCTGAAATGGATGATTTGCCGAGAAAAAGGACCAGCGGCATTTCCTCCATCTTGATGGCACTGAAGTTGGTTTCCATAATATTAGGAAATAAATACTGATATTCAGACTTGGGCAATAAGGAAACGAGACGCTTCTTGGATTCTTCACCAATGGTTTGACAAAAAGTCGTCTTCCCGGAACCTGATAATCCAGCAATTCCTAATGATTGGTCGTCTGGCAGTGATGAATCTAAATGGTTTATATTGTTCGCTATTAATCGATTTATTTTCATATGTAACTCCTCTCCATTTTTTAAGCTCAGTCTTCCATATTAGCATAGCGGTATATGTATTTGGTATTTTTTTAACGGTAACCACATCCTTCTATTCTTTCACATTCCGCTGTTTCAAAAACGTATGATTCATCGACAAAAAACGAGGAGTAAGGATTGGATTTTTAAGATGATTAAAACCTTCTTTTAGATTATAAAAGCCCCTCTCGACTAAGAGAAGGGCATTTCTTATAAAGTATGACCACATTTTTATCCAATACGCTTATTTTGTATTGGACTTTTTTGCCTTGTTTTCAAGATCGCTTTTAGGCTCGGTGGAGAATTCCACATCTTTTCCATGTCCCTGCGGGTTAACACTTGGTGCGATGCGACCTCTTCCTGTCTTTTTACTCATTTCCTTCACCTCCAAGTATATTATGTCCGAACTGTTATAAATTAAAAACGAAGGACTTTCTTTCTGTGAACGCCTCTCTAAAATCAGGAACTTATAAAGATTACCCCAATAAAAAACCTGCATAGAACTAAATTCTACACAGGTTTCAAAATCTGTTTTCCACATTTCGACTATGGAAATTGCATAACCATGAACTCATAATCTATCCTGTAATAACCCTTAATATCCTATTATGTTGGAGTGATCTACTTTAAATTACGCGTGTAATTAAATGTGTCTTTGTTCTGAGGAACGTCAGGATCTTTTTTCCCGGCAGGCTGTACTGCTCTTCCTGTATTTCCGCTATAGCCTTCTTCCATGGGCCCTGGATAATGATAATGACCATCATTAACTGATTGAGTTGTTGATTCACCAGTCGCCTGGCTTCCTCCCGTTTCCACTTGTTCTTTCTCGTTATTCAATCCATCTCCTCCTTCTCTATACCTTTTATAGTATTTGATAAAAGAGCAATAAAATTAAAGGAGAAAAAAGGAAGAACAAATAATGACTCCATTCTTTGTTATTTGGAGGTCAGAAGCAAATACTCCGTTGCATCGTTTTTCAAGAAAGGACTTGGTTCGCCAACAGTATATATTTGTAAGTTATGCATAGCCCTGGTGCATGCGGTATAGAACAATCTACGCAGGCTCTCATCATCGTATGTTTGCATGGATGCATCATAAATGATGACAGCATCAAATTCGATGCCCTTGGCCAAATAAGCCGGAATAACAACAACACCCTGTTCATATTCATTTGTGCCCTTCTGAACGAGTTTAATTTCACCGTGGACACTAAGGGCAGCGTATGCGGTGGCACTTTCGGCAGCAGATTTACAGATTATTGCGATTGTATTGTACTCGCGGCTTTGAAAGTCTTTAACTTTAGACAGAATTTTACGGTGCAATTCATCACGGCTGGACACTTGAGTCAGCACAGGCTTCTCGCCTTCACGTTCGAATGCCTTAATTCGATGGCCTTCAGGAACTAGTTCACGTGTGAATTCTATAATCTGCTTTGTGGATCTGTAGCTTTGATCCAAGGTTATACTCTCGGTTTCATCTATCCCATATAAACTGGTAAGGGTCTGGAAATCTACCCGTTCGCTGGCATGAGCAAATATTGCTTGGTTAAAGTCACCGAGCACGGTCATCCTTGCCGAAGGAAACAACCGTTTCAAAAACTCGAATTGAAATGGGGAATAATCTTGTGCTTCGTCGACAAGCACGTATTTTATAGCGGTATTCGTCTGAAATCCTTGAATTAACTCCTTCAGCAGCAAAAACGGAGTCGCGTCTTCGTAATACAATTTACCTTCGTCCAGCATTTTTTGCGTTGATAAGCAAATTTCCATTTCGGCAGGTGTTTCACCCTCATTCCACAGTTCGATCATTATTTGTTCGTCAAAAAGTTGCTTGTATATTCCCTTAATATTGATAAAATGAAGTGCTTTTATCCGTTTGCGCAACGTCTTCAATTTCTTACGAACAATCATACGCGCGAGCATTTTATTTTCCATCTCATAATCGTCAAAGGAATCTTCATTAAGGCCGCGTTTTTTCTCTAAGTAGTTGTATACCTTCTGATATTCTTCTTTGCTAAGATACTCGATTTCCTCCTGGACCCATGGTTTTTCCAACTCGGACTTTTCCGTTTCATCAAGCATCTCACATAACCAATCTTTCAACTTTTCAATCCTATTGTGAAACCTTAGTGTGGTGTCTGTGTTATAAAATCTTTCTGAGATTTGTTTGGCCGAGACGAGCGTTTCCCCTCGGAACTTTACCCCTCTAAAGATCATTCCAGATTGCTCCAATGATTGTCTGTATGTTTTGATGATTTCAAAGAAGCGAATCGATGCCTTAAATTGGATACTCGCTGTCCTAGTGCTATAGGAAGGATCATCCGCTGCAGTCAACAAAAATTCTAATTGCTCATAAGGATCCTCAACTTGAAACGAGTCAGTCAGACGATGATCCAGATATTCCTGGAATGTTACCTGCTGCATATTCTCTTCGCCAAGTTCGGGCAACACATTGGATACGTAGTTATTAAACATTGAGTTAGGAGAGAATAGAATGATTTGATCCGCTTTCAGCCTTTCTCGATTCTTGTAGAGCAGGTAAGCGATCCGTTGAAGGGCAGCTGATGTCTTGCCGCTGCCAGCTGCACCTTGAACAATGAGCAGACGTCCGCGATCGTTCCGGATGATCCTATTTTGCTCCCGTTGAATGGTGGCAACAATACTGTGCATATGCTTATCCGTTCCCTTGCCAAGTACCTGCTGCAGTATCTCATCTCCAATGGTGAGACTCGTATCGAACATTGATTCGATAACGCCTCCCTTGATCATGTATTGCCACTTGTTCTCCAGCATCCCCCGAATTATGCCACCGGGAGTGGAGTATTCTACAGGACCCGGAGGATAGTCATAATAAACACTCGAAATCGGAGCCCTCCAATCGTAGATAATGAAGTTTTCTCCTGTTGTATCAGTAAGAGTGGAGGTCCCAATATAAATTTGTTCCGTAAGGGAAGACCCTTCTTCAGTGACATCGATCCGGCCGAAATAAGGCACTTCCTGCATGCGGCGCAGTGTTGACAACCTCTTGAAGGAATATCTATGTGCGCCTTCGCTTTGTGACAAGTCTTGAGCCTGCTGCCTTAAGCCAATGATGGTCTCGAGGTAATCATCGAAAGTATCGATATTAACCTTGAGGTCATCCCAGAAATGTTTACGGATATTAACAACTTCTTTTCTGCGCTGTGAAGTCTCTCCTTCTATTTTGCTGATTTGTATCATGATTGTTTCTATCACCTCATCCAAACGTTCTTGCTCCTGCCGAATTTCATTGGTCATAACAGACACTCCTTTAAAAAATGAGAAATTAGGGGTTGACTAGAGGTGAGTTTTACCTTATACTTATAGTAAGGGGTAAACTGTTTTGGTATATAATTAAATGTGTTTCTATACTAATTTATCATAATTGCAGAATTATATCAATGTATATTTCATAACAGTTGCCATAATGAATCGTCATTTTAAACTCTAATTTAACATTTAAAGTCAGTAACCATTTGAGCAAGTAGCTTGACTGGTTATTTTTTTATGACTATTTTCATCTCGAAAGCCTAGTCCTGTTTTTGCTGCAACACTCACATTAACGGTTGATTCGTTGTAACGATGACATGTGATATTGTCTTGACTTAATATTGTTTGTTAGATAATGTTTAGAATAAAACTTTTTGCAGGAGAATTTATAATGAAAAAATATAAAGCATGTCAAAGTTGTGGAATGCCGCTATCTAAGGATGAATTAGGTGGAGGAACTGAAAAAGACGGTAGTAAAAGTACTAAATATTGCAGTCATTGTTATATAAATGGTGACTTCACTCAAAATATTACTGCGATAGAAATGCAAAAATTTGTTCAAAATCATATGATGGAAAATATGAAAATGCCTAAATTTATTGCTAAGTTTTTCACTAGAGGCATCCCAAAGTTAGAGCGATGGAATTAATCAACTATTAGAAAACGAATGAACTTTTTTATCTTTTTTCTGTAGATTTGAAAGAAAGTCGTACTGTTTATAAAAATGCGAAGAAAAAGGCGATAAAGACAAATCCATATAAACGGATTTGTCTTTTTGTTTCTTCAATTGAATAATACGAAAATGTTTTTGTGAATTTTCAATCTATTCAACTTGTGTTTCCGGTTTATTATTTCATCATCTGTCTTGCTTCCATAAACAGCACTTGGATAAACTTTTTCATGTTATTACGGCTCTGGCTGCTTACTTTTTTGCTTTTGTCTTCTAGCTCCAGCATTTTTTTGCGGACTTCCGAGAAATCAAAAAATGTGGATGAATAGGCTTCGAATTTTGGATTCATATAATCCGTCAATCCTAATGAAGCGATATGGATGAGGGCCTGATTAAGAGCACGGCGGACACGCTGCTCAGAGGCTTTCATTTCTTTCTGGATTTCGGCCTCTTTCGCTTGATCTCCCAGCTTTTCAGCAGCAATCCCAGCAAAAATTTCCTTTAAATATGGAAACGTATAGGCTGGACCGAGCCTTTGCTTTTCATTTTGGAGGAACCCTAAAATGTTTAGTAAATCCTCGCTTCCCCCTTCGCCAATCATACCTAAATCAGAAATTAAGGAACGTCCGGCTTCCATGATATTTTTTGTATGAAAGGAGGACACTTTTTTCGAAGACTTCGGGCGTCCCGTAAACACGTTCAACGATTTTTGAATGCCCTGGATCGATTGATCCACCAGTATTCGCTCGTTCACTTTGTTTAATATGCATGAAATTTCAACTTGGTTCAGCGGTTTTGTAATGTAGTATTCCGCCCCTAATCTATATGCCTCTCCAATCAGTTCCTTCGATTCCACTTGCGAAATCATCACGAACTTTCCTTGAAATCCATCAGCAAGAGCCCTGATCGTTTCAATTCCGTCCCTTATTGGCATGAGCAAATCAATTAAGACAACGTCTGCTTTCTTTAAAAACAGCAAGCCATTATTCACTATCGATCCGTCTTCCGCTTCTCCCACCACTTTGCCTAAATCTTCATCTTCAATCATCTCTGTCAGCATTCCTCGAATGGCAGGATCGTCATCTATAATGAAATAATTCATCTCGTTAACCCTTTCTCCATAATCGCATCAATCGGAAGTCCAACGATGAATACGGTTTCTTTATAGTTATCCATTAGCCTGATATGTCCTCCAAATTTTTCAACAGTTTGTTTCACATACGATAAACCGATTCCCGTCGAAGGGTTTCCCGCCGCATCGAATTTCTTTGTATATCCTGCTGTAAAAATGACTTCCTTCTGCTTCGGTGCAATGCCGGGGCCATTGTCACTGATGTAAAACTCCACGAATTGATCTTTCCTTTTCACATGCAGAGATACGTATCCCTCTTCTTTAATGGCTTCCACTGCATTGGCCAATAAATTATTTATTAATGATAATACCATATATACATGGTAGGGCGGATGGTCACCATCTATATGCAAGGAAAATGAAATATCTTTGCGAAGGGACTCTGCATATCGTCTATTGGACACGATCATGATGTTACCAAGCTCTTCGATATTCATATATTCCAGCAGGTTTTCGGAAGACATGAGTTCCGACAGCCCCGCATAAATCCGCTGGTTATCTTTTTTGATCTCATGCACGAGACCTGCAATCTGCAACGCAGTTTGCGGATCGCTTCCATTATTACCCTCTGATTTTAACCGACGGTAAAAGTCATAACAAGTGCGGGTGATTTCTTCCGCATTTTGCATCGTTTTCTTCAGTTGAACCGATTCTTCATACAAACTTGAAATGAAAAGCAGCATTTGTTCCTTTTGCTTGCGCTGCTCCGCTTCTGCGAACTTTGCTTCTCTCAGCTTTAATATATTAAAAAAGCCGAGGACGAAAAAGCTTCGAATAAAGGCGATTAAAACGAGTTGGTCAATGGCTAGCAAGGGTGTGTCCTGATTCGCCAAGAAGGAACGGATCGCCATTTCCGATACACTTGCAAAAAGCTCGATCAATACCCCTAAAAGCCCGACCATTAAAGGCTGATCGTGGCGTTCGTTCAATTTAGTCTTATGAAATGCGAACGCGTAGATGAAATAATAGAAAAAGGCGGGAAAATGAAGATACATCGCTTCCTCAACAGATATGTCCCGTATTCCGACAGCCATTGAAAAACGAAAAACAAACACACTCATCCCCGTTAAAATACCTGCAATAATCGGGTGGATCCCCCTCCCCCATAGCAAAAACAAGAAAAAGACGGGAGTTCCCAAACTGACTCTGAATGTACCGTCGAATGGATAAAACTTGAATTCACCCGCAAGAGGCACCGCAATCATAATCAATAATAATATCCTTATACTCTTTTTCAACACGGTCCCTCCCCAGTCACTTTATAAAAACATAACACATGAAATGATTAAAAAGAGAGAGGGCTTTTAACTGAAATTTTTATTTTTTCTATCACTTGTAAATATCAGTAGGTTTCAGTAGGTTCCGGTAGGATGATCATAAACTTAAAATAATCTAAAAATTGAAAGCGTTAACAAAATAAAAGGGGGAATTTAAATGAAAAAGTTTGGCTTAGCTACTCAAATTTTCATTGCACTTGTACTAGGTATCGTTGTCGGTGCTTTATTCCATGGTAATGAAGCAGCCATGGCCATTATGGTACCTATCGGCGATATTTTCATTCATTTAATTAAAATGATTGTCATCCCGATCGTCATGGCTGCATTAGTGGTTTCAATAGCGGGAGTCGGCGATATTAAAAAACTAGGGAAATTAGGCGGGAAGACCCTTCTTTATTTCGAGATTGTCACTACAATTGCCATTGTTCTTGGATTACTGGCGGCAAACTTGTTCCATCCGGGGGCTGGCTTAGATACAAGCAGTCTTGAAAAAAGTGATATTTCAAAATATGAAGAAACAACAAAGACGGCTGGAAGCAGTGGCTTTGGTGAAACAATTTCTCATATTGTTCCTCAAAATGTATTTGAATCAATGGCTCAAGCGGATTTATTACCGATTATCTTCTTTTCTGTTTTATTCGGCTTAGGTGTGGCTGCGATAGGCGAAAAAGGAAAGCCTATTCTTGGATTCTTTGAAGGTGTGTTGGAAGTTATGTTTTGGGTGACGAATCTAGTCATGAAATTTGCCCCTTTTGGTGTGTTTGCACTCATTGGTGTAACCGTTGCAAAATTTGGTATCGCAACATTGATTCCTTTAGGGAACCTGGTAGTTGCTGTTTATGTGACGATGGTATTCTTCGTGTTCGTCATTCTTGGAATTATAGCGAAAATGTCTGGGACAAGCATTTTTGTTATCCTGAAAGTGTTAAAGGATGAACTGATTTTGGCCTTTACAACAGCAAGTTCAGAGTCGGTATTACCAAGGCTTATGGATAAAATGGAGAAGTTTGGCTGCCCGAAATCCATTACTTCTTTTGTTATTCCAACAGGCTATACGTTTAATCTAGATGGCTCATCGATTTACCAAGCACTTGCTTCACTTTTCGTAGCACAAATGTATGGTATTGATCTATCCATTACACAACAGATTACTTTGTTACTAGTATTGATGTTAACGTCAAAAGGAATGGCTGGCGTTCCGGGGGCGTCATTTGTTGTTGTTTTAACAACTCTTGGTTCGATGGGACTGCCGGTGGAAGGTGTTGCGTTCATTGCCGGTATCGATCGAATTTTGGATATGGGAAGATCAGCGGTTAATGTCGTGGGGAACTCATTGGCGGCGATTGTCATGTCGAAGTGGGAAGGAGAATTTGACCAGAAGAAAGCAAACCATTACGTTGATTCCATTAAACAATCAGACGTAGCATAAACTATATCCATATAAATCATACCGTACGTATTGAGAAAGATATAACAAGTACCAGTGCATGCATAGTAAGGTATCCAAACATTGCATGCAGTTGAAAACCTTCCGATTACAAGTTATCCTTACGAGATGACAAACCCAGGTTTTTCAGGGCTGAGCCGTAATTAAGATTGATTGATGGAATGGCTGAAGTAGTTGAATTACATATAAAAGCCCTCCTTTATAGTGAGGGCTTTTTTGTTTTGCAGAATAAGTAAAAATATTGAATAATCCGGAACTAAAAAAATGGATAGCCCCAAATAAAGGCTATCCAGCTTAATTTATAAATGCTGTCTAAAAGATCACTTTACCTTTACCCCAGATTTGATCAAGGTAGGCGGAGTTTCTCCCTGTAATCCTGCTACAAGGTTGGTTGCTGCCAGCATAGCCATTTTCTTGCGGGTTTCATATGTTGCGGAACCGATATGAGGCAAAGTGACGACATTCTTCATGGAAAGCAGAGGATTGTCCTCCTTGACGGGCTCCTGTACAAAGACATCCAGTCCTGCCGCATGAATTTCACCAGTCTTAAGCGCAGTGATCAAGGCTTCTTCATCCACCGTTTTCCCTCTTGAACAATTGATGAAGATCGCGGACTCTTTCATGAGCTTGAATTCTTTTTCTCCCATCATTTTTTCAGTTTGGGGAGTTAGCGGTGTCATCAAGCAGACAAAATCAGATTGCTTTAACAGATCTTCCAGAGAACAGTATGTAGCTCCATACTTTTGTTCCGCTTCTTCATTTCTGGATCTGTTGTGATATAAGATGTTCATATCGAATCCAAAACGGGCCCTTTTCGAAACGGCAGAGCCTATTCCGCCCATGCCGATTATGCCTAATACTTTATGATGCACGTCCAACCCAAACGATTTTTCTCCGATGTTCGATGTCCATTGCCCTGACTTTACCATTTGATCCAGCTCTGGCATTCTTCTTGCTGTGGACAGCATCAAGCCCATGATCGTATCTGCGACTGTCTCATTCAATACCTCGGGAGTGTTCGTAGCCATGATTCCGCGATTGGACAGCTCGGTTACATCCAAATTGTCGTATCCAACCGATGAATTACAGACGATTTTTAATTGCGGTGCTTGATCCAGTAAAGCTTTATCCACCTTTAATCCTGACCCTAATATACCTTGTGCGTTCTTCAGCTCTTGTAGGAATTCAGAGTGATTTCGTGAGTCAAGGCCTTCAAAATAAACAACATCACAAGTCTCTTGAATATATTGCAGCACTTCCTGATCCACTTTCTTATAAACAATTACTTTCGGTTTCATCACTGATACCTCACTTCCAATAAAGTAGGACCCCGTCGGGATCAAAAGTCGACATAACCTTTATGTTTTATTCCTCTATCTATAATCTACCATTATTTAAAAAAAGGTAGTAGCTAATTGAACGGCAGACCAAACCGCTAAAACGGAAGCTAAAGTTAGAATGATATTTTCGAACCAATTGTTTTTATATTTTCCCATCAAGCTTTTTTTATTTGATAGCACCAGCATGCCAATTGCGATTACCGGAAAACCGATTATGTTTATTGCATTAACTCCAATTGTCAATGCAATGAAACCAGGCATGCCGGGAATGGACCAAATGATTGGCGTAACCAATACAAAAATCATAACCCATTTATACATTGGATCTTTTTCATATTTACCATTGTACTTTTCACGACGATCCTTATTTATTACGTAAAAGGCATCTACAATCAATCTTGGAAAACCAGTTGACTTGCCTACTACACTCGCGAATAATACCCCAAAAACACCGAGATAGAAAATGTACCAGCCAAATTTTCCTAACGACATTTGTAATGCCATTGCCAAGTCATCAATCGTTTCCACATGAATTCCATTCGGTTTTAAAATTTCTGCCCCAACAACCCAAATGGCCAAGTTGATTACAATGCAAACTCCTATGGCAAACAGCAAATCATTTCTTTGAACCTTTAGATGACTCGGTTTCGTCCAGCCCTTTTCCCTCATGAAATATGGATGAACAAAGTTCGAAATCGATCCTGCCACTGCACCGATAATTGAAACTGCTACCAATAATGCTCCATGAACGCCAGTATCACTTGGAATGCTAAACCCAACTGTTCCTTTAATGATTTGCCCCACATCCGGTGTAGCCTGAATGGCGAGGAACAAGAAAGCAATCGTCAATAATGCCAAAAGCACTTTCATTACACTTTCGATTCTATTATAAATATTCCTGCCAATAAGCATAAAAACTAATCCTACAACTACCATTGAAGCTAAGAATGGCTGATTAACTTGGAATAGGGTCGATAATACCTCTCCCGCTCCCTTAATCATATAGGCATTAAATAGATGACCCATTATTAATGCATAACCAAACATGAAGTAACCGAAAAATGGGTGGATACGTCCATACCCTTCAAGTATGGTTAACCCTTCTGTGTTACAAAGCTGGAACCGGGCGATAACATTAACGATAAGAAAACGAAGGATTAATGACAGTGCTAAAATCCACATTAAACTATATCCATAATCTGCCCCGGCAACAGAAGAAGTCACCAGATCCCCGGCTCCAAGCCACGTCAACACGGCAAGGATCCCCGGACCATAGGATGTTTTAAACTTCGTGATGAAATTTGGTTTCTTACTTACGACCTCAGGAACAATCACAGTGGATTCAGCAAGATTTGATTGATTTTTCATGTTATTCACTCCATCCCAAAGAGTATGTATTCGCTTTCATTTTTTCTAAAGCATTAATACTTTGATAACTCTGGACAAACAGTTATTGAAATTATGACAGAGCTTTATGTCATTTCTGAAACTGACATAAAGTTTACGATGCTGTTTATGTTGTCATGCTTCATGTTGAAGTGAATCAAAAATGTTAAAAAGCTCCCCTTCCATTTAATTGAATGTTTTGACTATTTACATTGAAATTGTAAGACAAATTAAAATGTAAGTCAATCATAATATTTAGAAGTTTTTTTGACCCTTCGTACTTGTTGACAAATTCAAGTTGTTGCTGATTAGAAAATACAGGATTGTTGTTACTATATAAAAAAGGATAAGTACAGCGTGCGAATAGATTAATGCTATCAGCGGATAATATATAGTGAAGGAGTGAAATATATGCCACAAGATACTAACAATGATCCATTCAATAATGCCGAAAACCTTGATAGAGACCCAACTAATAATCCCACTACTAATAATGATGACAACGATACAATTGACAGACCCGTAATGATTAATGATAGTTTGAACCCCGGATTTCAAAGAGAAGAACGTCCTATGACTAATGGTAATATCCCAACAATAGAGGGAGTTGCAAACATTAAAGAACGTTTTCCTTCGGACCATGAAAGACTTATGAGCAGAATTAATCTTGGGGATGCACTTATAAATCGGGAAAATACACATTTTGGACGGTTTGAAAGATAACCCACGAGAAAAAAGCTAAAGACCTGTATAGGCTTTAGCTTCCGTTTTTTTAGTTTTGTACAAAAATGAACCTTCCTCTCCAGGCACTCGCTTTCCGAAGGAGTCTCTCACCTTCCGTTCCAATCAACTTTGTTTAATAATTCAGATGGAACACCTTTTATCTACAAATTAAAGAGACCTTCCTATAAAAGGTCTCTCAGAATAATTCTTATTTTTCACAAGCGATCAAATCTTTGTCACGATCGCTTTTTTTATTGGCATCATATAGCGCCTTTGAAACGTGAGGCTTGTATTTCGTTTTTCCTCCTTTATTTTTAACGGAAGATGTACGAGCTACGCCTCCTTTGTAGTCTTTATTCAATGCTGTACAGTTTTTATACGTCTTCACCTTTGTTTTCGCACTGGCAACATCATTCGCGCCAAACGAGAGACCCAATACTAGACCAAAAGATAGTAAAATAGCAAATAATCTTTTCAAAATACGTACTCCCTTTCCTAAATATTAACTATTTACTAATCATAATGTATCATTTCTTTTTTTACAATAACTATATTTCTATAGTTAGAGTTTACTTGAATAAAACCCGCTCTCACTTTATCTAATCCTAAAAAAGACCGCCAATGCGGCGGTTTTCATCTCATCTTATTATTCCTTCCCTTTCACCTTGTAATGGGCCTCCCCGGGTTCTTTGCAAAAGGTGATTCCGCTTCCCGGTTCGTAATAAAAGGTCTTTTTTCCCAATGAACGTTCATGGAAGGTAGTATGCAGATAGGACGCTTGGTCCCTTTTGAAGGCGAGCTGATTTTTGCATAATGATACAGGAAGGCAATGTCCATAGCTTGTGTGGACCAGCGTTTCTTTTTCGTTCATTTCCTCCAAGTCACGAATGTGGATGTAGGAAAACCAGATTCCTCCTCTTTTCCGGAATGAGCGGGAGGAGAACCAGACCATTCCCTGCTGGGCGTTTATGCAGACTGGCAGCCTATATTTTCCGCCAAGCACGGATTTGGCTGCTGCAAGTCCGCCATCCAGATTCAACCCAAAGTAGTTTAACGTGTTATTCAGGATTTCCTGGCGCGATTGGGCAACATGGAATGTGTTCTCTCCCTCCACTACCGTGGACATCTCCACACCATTGGAATCGTAACGCTCCATCAATCCTACCGTTTCCTTATTCAATAAATAGTTTTTTCGTATCATCCTTCCATTCACTCCCCATTTCCCTATTAATATTTTTTGGAGTATACTGGATATAGAGGCAGGTATACTCCTGCTCGCAAGCCCTTAGGTGATGTCTTCCAGGACGTACTCACCTAGGGGTTTTTTGATTTCCGTCTATCGTCACTTTCATTTCTTGATATGTCATTCACCTCCATGCGACTATTATCCTATTTTATGATTTTTTTGTAAAATCCAGCTAATTTCACCTCTTTCAAAATTGATTCCCTTTTTTGAATGCATCGCCTGTTTGATTGGCTGACTCTTTACAAAATCCCATTAAAGGTCTATACTTTCGAATTTCCTTTTAAAATCTGCTGTTCTAAATTGCTATTTTCTTGTTAATATGTGTCCATTTAGCGAACAAACAGCCAAAATTCATATAAAAGTGAAATGAAATGACATTTTTGTGAAATTTTAAGACCACAAAAAAAGTCTATCGTGATGATAGACTTTTTTCTTGGTTATTCTGCCATCTTTATTTCAATTGCTAAATTCCGTAGATAATCCAATAAGGGTCTTACTTCCTCTGGAGCTGTTATGTCAGTGAATGAGTAAGACTGCTTCTTCTTTTCATCGGCTATATCCAGCTGGTATGAAAATGCGTCGAACCCTTGCGCTTTAGCTCCTGCCATTATACTTTGGCTAGCATTAGGTAAGTCAGCTGTCTTCATTAAGTTCTGCAATTCCTCATTTTTCTCTTTCGGTAATTTCTCTGTATCGATTTGAAAATTCAAGTCGAGGTTGGCAAATCCCCCTATGCAGCTAAATTTGATATGCATGGTAGATGGAGCCTCCTATTCATGGAATATGACTACTCAGGCAGTCCAACCGCTTTAAAAGCATTTTCAATTGTCTTGATGGCTGTTTTCGTAACTTCTCCGCTATCAACAAGTTTTTGCGCTGCCTTGATGACAATTTGCACGAATTGATTGAAATTCGCCGTCGCAAATAAATTCTGCATCGCATTGAACCAGATCAATGCCGCTTTGTCTGTTCCGATTTCCATCGATACTAGATAAAAGGCCTTGTTTGGTATGCCGCTATTGATATGGACACCATGATTATCGCGTTCTCCTTTATAGAAGTTCTTCATATGATCAGGCTGAATATCTTTACCCATTAACTTATTGTCAAATGCCGTACCTGGCGCTTTCATCGAACGGAGGGCCTGCCCTTTGAGTGTTGGTCCCATTATATCAGCTCCGATTAGCCAATCGGCATCACCTGCTGTTTGCTTTAAATGAAATTGTTTTATGGCAACTCCAAACACATCTGAAAGATGTTCGTTCAATGCCCCGGACTGGCCTTCATACTCCAATCCACTTGTGAACTGCGTAACCCCATGTGTCAGTTCATGGCCAATTACATCGAGTGAATTGGCAAAATTGCTAAAAATGACCCCATCGCCATCACCAAATACCATTTCATCTCCGTCCCAATAAGCATTCGTGAATTTATTCCCATAATGAACGTTCAGAATGAGATCAAGGCCTTGGTTATCAATTGAATTACGGTGTAAGACATCCTTGAAATAATCACGCACAACTCCGCTATAATCATATGCAGCATTAACAACAGGATCTGCACTCGATCGATCTCCTTCTTTTCTTGCCTCATTCTCCCGGAGTTTCGTTCCCCCCCTGCAATCATAAACATGGCGGGCAGATTCACCTTGACGACCAGATCCTGCATCCGTTAAAGCGACAACACCGTCAATATCGTATTCTTTCATAATTCTGCGCCTGCGCACTTGACGGCTTTTCGCTAAACTGATCCGTGCTTCTTCCACTTCATTTTGTGCCAGATTCTCAAGAATATAGTTTGGTACGATGAAACAATGACACTTCAATTTGGAACAATCTCTTTTGTGCATATCCGTCACTCCTTCATGTTTTATACGATCTATTACGATTTCTTTTTTCAAGAGTGCTGCTTTCTTAATGCTTTTGGCTTCAACAACGGTTCATTAGCAGTTTAAATCCGTTTACATGGTTACCTTGATGCTCTTCCTATTTTCAACACATTTCTATAGATTACTTTCGCCGTAAATACCTCATTTCCCTCCATTCCTTCCTCTGACCCGTTCATTCCTTTTTTCCAGCAGTACTGTTAACTCATCAGGAATGCAACTTCAGGCAGGGGAAGCAGTACTTCACCTTTGTTTATTAAATTATTCTGCTCGTGCTGCATATACTGCTTTAAACAAGGAATCTTCCTCAGAACATAAACAACCTTTAAGGGAGGGCATAGCATTGGTAACTTCACAGGGAACTGCTTCAATTAGCTTTCCATTCCCATCTGTTTGGGGTATCCACTCTTCAATAGCTGGCAGGACGATTATTTGGGGCACACTTACCATTAACTCCATTATAGATAACAGGGTGGTTGGTACTGTTAATTTTCGTGGCAGACCCATTCCGATTAATGGATTTTGGAATGAAAGCAACAAACAAATCGCATTTGATTCACCCTATGCCACATTCTCTGGCAACTTGACCATAATGGATGATTTCCAGATTAGGATTCGACATTTCATTCTTCAAGGACGTTTTCTTATGAAGCCTCCCTCTCTGCAAGCAGGTGAGTCTGGATCATGGATTGCCACTACTGATATAGCTCTGAATGAATATCCTGTTAGCGGTAATGCCTATTCCGGGCAATTACCTCCTGTTGGAGCTTTTTTAACATCGAATATCCTTCATCAGCATCAGAATTTTTGAGGAAGAACAGTATAGAGTAATCCATTCTGTGTAGAAATGGTGTTTCACATTAGGAATCGTCTCTGTATTCCATAGGGACGATTCTTTTACTTAGAGGAAATTAACAAAAGTCATATTGAACTGAAAGGTTGGCTGAGAATTTAAGGTTACATTGATTTAGGTTCGCAACAAGTTGCTCCCTGGCGTTCAGCTGATAGCAATGCTTCCCCTATTGGGTACCGTTTTGCCTATCTCACTAAGTAGATATTTATAAGAGATAGTTATTTTGGTAGATAAATTATGAATCCATTAACTTAAAATGAGTACAGATGGAATATAGATTGACAGCATTTTCTCAGTACTTCATACTATTGTATTAATAGAAGTGACTGAATATTTGGTTAATTAGGAGGATGAATCAATGAAACCAGCAATAATGACAATGGATTTACAATTATCAGCAGATGTTCTCAGGGAAAATAATTGTACAAGTTTAATAAACGCAACAGCAGAAAAGGATTTCCAAGTGGCTCAAATGCCTGATGTATTAATATTTGAGGTTAAAGAGGAGGGTGGCATATGACTAAGCTCAGAATCCTTTTAACCATTCCTATATTGCTATATGGAATCTACGTATTTGTTGCCATTCAAAACGATAAGGATATTCCGCTTTATTTGCATCTTCTATTCGCACTCTACTTAATGTTGTTTGTACATTATGAAGAAAAAACGGAGGTGAAACCCTGAAAGATTTTTAGTTTAATACACAAAGCCTAAAAAAGCCTCAACTCCTTAAAGGAATTGAGGCTTTCACTATTAATCATCTTTCTTCCGTTTCCAATTAGATAATACGAGTTGTAACGATGCCTTCGATTTGTTTGATTTTTTCTTCCAAGCCAGGAATGATCTCGCCGTTTACTTCACCGTCAATGTCGATGATCGTATATGCATATCCCCCACGGCTTCTGTTAACCATGTCAGCGATGTTCAAATTAAAGCCAGATACAGCCAGCGTGATTTGCCCAACCATGTTCGGAACGTTTTCGTGGAAAGTTGCCACACGACGGTTTCCTGTATAAGGAAGGGAAGTGTTCGGGAAATTCACAGAGTTCTTGATGTTCCCTGTTTCTAAAAAGCTCTTCAACTGACGAGCTGCCATGATGGCACAGTTTTCCTCTGACTCTAGCGTAGAGGCACCAAGATGCGGAATTGGAACGACATTTTTCATTTTCAACACGTTTTCATTCGGGAAGTCTGTAATGAACTTGCCTACTTTTCCGCTTTCAAGTGCAGCTTGCATATCATCTTCATTCACTAGCTCGCCACGTGAGAAATTCAAGATATGTACGCCCGGCTTCATGATGCTGAATGTTTCTTGGTTGAACATTCCTCTTGTGTCGTCAGTTAATGGAACGTGTACTGTAATATAATCAGATTCTGCAAACAATTCTTCAATCGTCATGGCGCGCTGTACATTGCGTGACAAGTTCCAAGCTGTATCAACAGAGATGAACGGGTCAAAGCCAATGACATCCATGTCCAAATCAAGCGCATCATTCGCTACAAGTGCACCGATCGCTCCTAAACCGATTACGCCAAGTGTTTTTCCCTTGATTTCTTTACCAACGAATTGTTTCTTTCCTGCTTCAACAAGCTTCGGAATTTGTTCTCCTTCGCCTTCAAGCGTCTTTGTCCAAGCTACACCGGCAAAAAGGTTACGAGATGAAGCCATTAATGTCGTCAGCACCATTTCTTTTACAGCGTTTGCGTTAGCCCCAGGTGTATTGAAAACGACAATTCCCTGCTCGGTGCATTTGTCGACCGGAATATTATTGACTCCAGCCCCTGCCCTTGCGATTGCCTTTAACTGATCGCCGAATTCCATAGTATGCATGTTAAAGCTGCGAAGAACGATTGCATCAGGGTTTTCACTGTCATTATCTACCGTAAAATCCCCTTTGTTGAATACATTCAGTCCGCTTTCGGCAATATTATTTAACGCCTTGATCGTTTTCACTTTTTCTAAAAGAATTGTGCTCATTTTGTTTGCTCCTCTTTTGAATATGATGGTTTTGAAATTTAAAAATACTGACTTTAAACCTTCACTATCTGTTAATATACAGAAAGAGGCAAGGGATAAAATCCCTTACCTCTGCCCAGGCGAACGGCTACGACACTATGTGTTCCCTCACGGTTATCCGTGTTTCGCCAGTTGCACATAGTCTTTTTCATTTATTTCATTCTATCAAACTATTCTGCAATCTTCAATATCAAATTATATGTTTATCCCTTTTTTTGCAGAAGTCACAACTCACCACGACTGCGAATGCCGGACTCAAGCAGGTTTAATCGCTTTTGCCAAATCTTGTTCACGCCAGTATTCTTCAATTTCCTCCAATGATTTCCCTTTTGTTTCAGGAGTTTTATAGTGTATGAATACGCAAGCTACCACTGATAAGAACGCATAGATGAGAAAGACGTTATTGCCAATGACACTTAACAGTGGCGGGAACGTGTATGAAAAAAGGAAGTTCAATGTGTATTGTAAAAAGGTGATGACTCCCATTCCGATCGCTCTTGCCTGCAATGGCAGCACTTCCGGTATGAATAGCCAGAAGACAGGGCCAAGGCCGATTCCGAATGCGAAGACATATAAGAACACACAAACCATGCTGAAGATCGTATAATCCGAAAATAGTGCCAATCCGATCAGTGGCAGGACCTGACCGCCAACACTGTAGATTAGCAGCGTTTTTCTGCCTAGTTTATCAACGATGAATAACGAGATGGCAGTGGAAACGACCAAGGCCGTCCCGATTCCGAAGTTTGCTATATTGGAACCGCTCCATCCGTTGATTTCAACCCCTTCGAAAATGATCGGGGCAAAGTATACAACGGCATTGATTCCCGTGAAGACTTGGAAGAATGTTAAGATGAAATTCATATTCAATATTTTTTTATATTGGTGTACTAAATGTTTGAATCCTACGCTTTGCTGTTTAAGGGAATGATTGATATCACTTATTTCATCTTCCACTTCTTGCTTCGTTCCCCTTAGTTTCATCAAGACCTTCCTTGCACGGTCTTCCTTTCCTGCAGCCATGAGCCACCGTGGGCTTTCCGGTGAGATAAGCATTCCAAATGTGAAGATTGCTGCTGGAATGATCCCGATTCCGAGCATGATTCTCCAAGATCCGCTAGCGGAGAAGGAAGCACCCACTATGTAAGCACTCAATATCCCGACGTTTACACTTAGTTGATATAAAGCGCCGATCAATCCCCTGATTTTAGGAGGAGCCAATTCCACCAAATAAATAAGTGAACACATATTGGCTATTCCGCAGCCGATTCCCAGGATGAACCGCGATGCAATTAAAACGCTTACATTTGTAGCGAAGGCACAACCAATCGACCCGACGATGAATGTGATGCCCGCTCCAATCAGGAGTGATTTCCTTCCAAGCACCTTAGATAGTGAAGTGGAAAGGACGATAGCAGGCAATGCCCCTAATAACAGGAAACTTACTATCAATCCTTGACCCGACGGGCTTAGTCCAAACTCTTCGGTGATGAATGGAATCGCTGGAGAAATGGCACCGGAATCGAAACCATATAATAGTCCGGCCAACCCGCCAAAAATCGCATAAACATACATAATATTCGGAATCTTTTGCAAAGCAATCACTCCTTTTAGTAAATTAAAGTACACCTTTTTTCAATATGAGATTTGCATACTGTGCTCGTTCACTAGTTGCGATAATGGCATAGGCCGCTTTACTTCGTTCGTAAAAGTCCATTCGTTCCAGTTTTCCGATTTTGATAGGAATATCGTTCGTTTTTTTCATTATATCTTCATAACTCTTCCAGATTGCAGGGCTTTTTTCATCGCCTTCCACAGGATTCATCAATATGACGGGATGTTTCACATACGTATCGAGTGGAAAGAATGACAATATCGCTTGCAGGAAGTCGGCCACGCCATGTCCATGGCCGTTGATGATCCGGCTTGAATGACTTGCAGCCGGATAATTCCCGTCTGCAAGTACGATTTCATCACCGTGCCCCATCTCCATCATGATCTTCATCAATTCAGGAGAAAGTATTGGCGGAATTCCTTTAAGCATTCGTCAAAGCCTCTTCGCTTTCAGCGACAAATGTGTTCGTGAGTGATCCCAGTTTTTCGATTTCAACGGTGACCACATCCCCTGGCTGAATATAAACACGCTGTTCGGCCGGTAAACCCAATACGACTCCTTCAGGTGTACCTGTCAATATAAGATCGCCCGGTTCCAATGTCATATGCTTGGAAATATAACTGATGATTTCCGCACATGAAAAGATCATATCTGATGTATTGGAATTCTGTCTTAGTTCTTCATTAACATACGTTTTCAATTGCAGGTCGTTTGGATTCCCCACTTCGTCCGCTGTTACCAGGTAAGGGCCAACAGGACTGAAATCATCACAGGTTTTCCCAAGCAGCCATTGCGGCGTCCTCATTTGCAGATCTCTTGCCGACAAATCGTTGACCGTACAATACCCGAACACATGGGAGAGTGCTGCTTCTTCGGAAACGTTTTTTGTCTTTTTGCCGATCACGATTCCGAGTTCCACTTCATAGTCCAGTTCATTCGTTACGATTGGTATGGCAATCTCACATCCGTGACCCGTTAATGTATTATCAAACTTGTTAAATAAGATTGGCACTTCAGGATACGGTGCATTGGTTTCATCTGCATGTCTTTTGTAATTCAACCCAACACAAATGATTTTATGCGGCTTTGTTATACTGGGACCGAATGTGAGCCCTTTCTCTTCAATTACTTCAGCCATTCCTTCTTTGACAGCTTCATGGACCTTATTTTCAAATTCGTCCCGTTCGGATTGGCTGAAGTTTATCACTTGCATCACATCCGACACGATTTGGTTCCATTCATTCCTCTTCGCCGTTTCTTCGATATCTATTAAATGATCCTCAACTTGAACGGCCAGTTTTTGCTGTTCGTCTTTAATAAAAGTAGCCAATTTCATCGTTTCTTCCCCCTTTTATGCATTTTTCCCAAAAACAACCCCACCATCGATATATAAAGGCGATCCCATCATGAATGCAGACTCATCCGAAGCTAGGAACAGTGCCGCTTTTGCTACATCACTAGGTCTGCCCAAATCGCCGCTCAATTGTCTTTTCTTGATCGTGCCGATGGCAACCTCAGGATCGTCATATGAAGTTTTCAAGTAATTTTCGACGAACGGTGTCAAGATCGTACCCGGCAATAAAGCGTTCACCCGAATATTATAAGGTGCATAATCCACTTGCATCGCTTTCGTTAAAGCCAGTACGGCTCCTTTCGTTGCAGAGTATGCGGCTCGTTTCACGAGACCCATTTCCGCTGCACATGATGACATATTGATAACGACCCCGCTTTTTTGTTCCATCATATAAGGAATCGTGTATTTAGAAGGCAGATAAACCCCCTTCACATTTACGCTCATGATGCGGTCCCACACATCCGGTTCCACTTCGTCCACCCTGCCTACGTTTGAGATTCCGGCATTGTTGAATAATATGTCTATTTTCTTATAGGTTTCGATTATCTGGGAGATTACGGATTGAACCGCTTCCGGATCCGTTACATCCACCTCATAAAATGCCGCTTTCCCGCCATCCTCCTCTATTTCAGAAACGGTGCCCTGCCCGTTTTCAGCATGAATATCTGTAATGATGACAAATGCGCCTTCACTAGCGAATAAACGGGCTGATTCCTTCCCGATCCCGCTTCCACCGCCAGTGATGACAGCGATTTTATTTTGCAGTCTCATAACGTTACCTCCTGCTCATGATTCATATGATCTTCAGGCTGCGCCGCTTTCACCGTTAAACCGCCATCCACCATTAACAGATGCCCGTTAATTTGCATGGCTTCATCGGAAGCCAAAAATACGACGGAGTCGCCAATTTGTTTTTCGGTCCCAAGTCTCTTCATCGGATTGGCTTCAATTTCTTTTGCGAGAATTTGCGGATCCTCTAAATATTCCTCACACATATCCGTCGCAACGGTGCTTGGGCCGACAGCATTCACATTGATATTGTATTTGCCTAGCTCAATCGCCAATGCCTTCGTTAAATGCGAGGCGGCTGCTTTCGATGAAATATAGTGGGGAATGACCGGACTCGTGACAAGGACGCTAGCCGTTGATGTAATATTGATGATCTTGCCATATTTATTTTCAATCATTCGCTTCGCCACTCTTTGCGTCGTCAAAAAGATTGATTTCACATTTGTTCGATACGTATCATCCCATGTCTCTTCCGAAAGGCTCAAAAAAGGCTCAAACGGTGCAATACCAGCATTATTCACTAGAATATCCACCGTTCCCAACTCTTTTTCCACTTCATTGATCATGGCATCGACATCTTCCTTCACCCCAACGTTCGCTTTCACGACGATCGCTTTGATATGAAACTCGGATTCTACTTTTTCTTTTAACGCATTCGCTTTTTCAAATGACCCCGGCGATGTATAGTTGATCGCCACATTGGCACCCTCTTCAGCCAATCTCATGACAATCGCTGCACCGATTCCCCGGCTGCCTCCTGTGACAAGTGCTGTTCGATTATTCAATTTACCCATATGAATTCTCCTCCCTTTTCCTATCTGTTTCTAAAGGCTGATGCTGATCCGGCTGATGCTAAATTCCTGATGTCCAAGAATTTCCGCCTTTGTCAGTTCACCTTGGGCTGTTTTAGCAATCGTTTCAAAAATGCGATTTCCTGCATCCTCCGTCGTTTCTTTCCCTTTCATGACTGGGCTTGTATCAATATCGATGTTATCGATCATCTTGATTGCCGTATGTTCATTTCCCGTTATTTTGATGACCGGGATAATCGGGTTTCCTGTCGGTGTCCCTCTTCCTGTCGTAAAGCAGACCATATGTACACCGGCGGCCGCCATGCCTGAAACACACTCGATATCATTCCCCGGGGAATCCATGAAGTAATAGCCATTACCCGGGATCTCTTCCGCAAATGATAAGACATCGTTCAAGGGGGCCGTACCTGCTTTACTAATGCAGCCAAGCGATTTTTCCTCGATGGTCGAGAGCCCTCCCTCAATATTGCCCGGGCTCGGGTTCCCGCCACGCATATCTGCCCCGATGCGTTCCACTTCTTTTTCGAATCTATCAACATATGCATATAGTTTATTGGCCACTTCTTCGCTCACTGCTTTTTGGGCAACAATATGTTCAGCTCCGATGATTTCCGTGGTTTCACCCATTACGATCGTACCGCCCTGTTTCAAGAGCTGATCAGCGGTTTTCCCTAAAGCGGGATTGCTGCACAGACCGGATGTAGCATCGGAACCGCCGCATTTCACACCAACTATCAATTCTGAAATGGGGGCATCCACTTGCGGCACTTTTTCGAGTTCCAGAAATAAACCCTTCGCCACTTCAGTCCCCTTCTTAATCGCGTTTATCGTCCCGCCTGCATCTTGGATATCAAGCCACTCCACAGGTTTTCCCGTTTCTTCTTCGATTTCCCGTTTCAATACTTTGGCATCAATCACCTCACAGCCCAAGCTGATCAACAGAACCGCACCAACGTTCGGGTTTTTCCCCATTCCGCCAAGAAGTTTATGTGTACGTTCTTTGTCATCACCAATCTGGCTGCACCCATGCTGATGCGGAATGGCCACTGATTCCGGTACAGCTTGCTGGATTCTGTTGGCCACATGATTGGCGCAAATGACGGTAGGGATGATCAATAGATGATTACGGATTCCAAATTTGCCATTTGAACGGCGATACCCTTTTATCCTGCTCATTGTGTTTGCTCCCCTTCCGCCTTATCTCCTCTTCCTCTGATTCCCTCAATATTATGTATGTGGACATGTTCACCAGGCTCGATATCCATCGTGGCTGCACCGATTACTTCTCCATATTTGATGACCGTCGCCGATCGCTGAATCGGTTTGATTGCGATTTTATGCCCAAAAGGAATCGAATGCTTTGCTTCCACTTCCATTTTTTGTCCATTGATGACAAAGAGTAATGTTTCCCCTTCTTTTACATCTTTCAATGAAGTCGCTACATTATCCTGATCAGACATGACGATGCTTGTAACGTCCTGTTCATAAGCTAACTGGCCCATTTCGCTCTCCCCTTTCTTTTAGTTTGTAAAAGGCTTCAGCATTTCCAGAAAATATCCCATCCACTTCAGCTTGTGTTAAAGTTTCCGGTAAATTCCCTTTAATGACCCTCACTGCGTCTTCATAGCCTCCAGCTGATAAACATACAGGCCAATCGCTGCCGAAAAGTAAACGGTCCGGCCCGAATGCCCGAACAATATGTTGTATGTATGGCTTAAAGTCTTCCGCCTTCCACATTGCAGGATCTGCTTGGGTCAATAAACCCGACAGTTTGCACCAAATGTTCGGAAACTGTGACAAAGTATTCATTTCTTCTTGCCATTTGTTTAATTTCCCTGCTGAAATATTCGGTTTAGCCATATGGTCGATGATGGCCTTTAGGTTAGGAAGCGTTTTCATCAATGTTAAAACAGATGAAATATGTTTATGATTAATCAACAAATCCACCGGAAGATCATATCGAATAAGCTGTTTCAAATTTTCCACAACTTGTTCCTGTAAAATCCAAGCACTGTCTTCCAGATCCTGCAACATGGGACGTAAACCAACAATTCCCGGTCTTGTCATTAAAGAATCCAATTGCTCCGGGAATGATGGAGCAGATAAGTCAAGCCAGCCCACCACACCATATATCCAGTCATAGCGGTCATACAAGGATAATAGAAATAAAGTCTCTTCATAGGTTGGAGCCGCTTGTACAAGGACGGTCCCCGAAATATCATTCTTATGTATTAAGGGCGATAAATCGTCGGGAAGATAATCCCGATAAAGGACTCCCATATCATTTGTAAGCCAAGAGTAATCACCTCGGTCAATTCTCCAAAAATGCTGATGTGCATCAATCATCAGGCTGACCTCCTCTTGTTATCTTTATGTTACCGGTAACATTAAAATAACAGCAATATTTTAAATTGTCAATAAATTAAACGAAATCTTTTAAACTATCTAAAACGGAATTACCATTTTCAACTCTTGTTAATAAGAAAACTCGCCATTCCCAATTGGAACGGCGAGTTTTTAATCATTTAGAATGTTTCATTCTTTTCATGACAAATAGAAATAGAAAACTAACAAAAATCAGGATGAAAATGATCATGAACGGAATGGTCGTTGTTAAAAGGGTGACCCATCCGCTTGTCTCTGTGTCTGGGATAAACTCAATTTTTCCTATATCCTGTTCCCTTATGGCGTTATTCATTCTGTCTAGCGATATTTCACTATTTGTTACAGACGCGATAAAGTATTGATCCTTTTCATACCCTACCAGCCGACCTCTAATTTCATAAACACTATTTTGTGACTCCACCTTTAAAAATGTCACTTTCCCATCCTCTAAAGTTGTAAAAAATTCATCCTCAGTTAATTTCTCAGTCGGTTCTTCGTCATTATAAAAAACTAGCACAACCCCCAAGGTAACCAAGAAGATTAATAAATAAAATACTTTACTACGGAAATTCCGCATCATCTCATACCTTCTTCCACATTAAACAAACTATAGGAAATAGTAACATACAAAGTTAATTATTAGAAATCAAACTGTGGATACTCTTGGAATATATCAGGCCGATTAGTTGCAAAATGGATAATATTAGTAAAATATGGGAGATATAGCAAACTTAAAAAAGGAGGAACTAATATGCTAATAAGACAGGCATCGGTTGCAGATGCGGAAGGTATAGCAATAGTCCATGTGGATTGCTGGCGAACTACTTATAAAGAAATAATGCCGAGTGATTTTTTAGATAATCTGTCTTATGAGAAAAGGAAAGACATATGGATAAAGAATATTAACAGAGATAGTAATTATGTTTATGTCGCAGAAAATAACGAAGGAAAAATAGTTGGATTTATAGATGGCGGGAAAAGGGATACGAATCAAGTTGAGAATTCCGGTGATTTAACTGCTATATATATCCTCGAAAATTTTCAAAGAATGGGGATAGGTAAGAAACTCATCAAAGAGTTATTTTTAAAATTCGAGGCACTGGGATTTAAGACAATATTCGTTGAGGTGCTTGAAGACAATAAATCTCGATTCTTCTATGAGGCATTTGGTGCTGAATTGCTTAAAACCGAAAAAATCAAAATGGCTGGTGCTGAATTGAATCTATTGGTTTATGTGTGGAAGGATATTAGCCAAGTATTGTTATGAGCGACATGCCACTGGAGAGGTCACTTATTCTTTGGCCAAAAAAAAACTCCTATTATTTTATAGGAGCTCCAGATGATTTCCTGATTACCAATTCTGGCTTTAAATTGATCGTCCGATAGTCGGCAGGACCGACTTCATCCACTCGCTCGATCACTAATTGTGTTCCTAAATATCCGAAGTCGTAAGCGGGCTGTGAAGATACGGTTAAAAAGGGATCGAAATCCGAGAATAATTCTAAGTCGTCAAAGCAAACGACAGAAATGTCTTCAGGTACTTTAATCTGTTTTTCTCGTAAACTTTTTATAATTTTGATGGCAATGAAATTATTGGCGGCAAAAATTGCTGTTGGACGCTCAGAGGGCGGAACATTCATCAATCCGTCAATACCGTTCCATTGCTTTTCCTGTTTGTAATGAGTCTCTATTACGAAAGACTGATCGATGTTCAAATCATTTATTTTCAGCGTTTCAATATACGCCTGATAACGCTCTTTCGAAGTGGAAATCGTTAGCGGACCATGAACCATCGCGATTCGTTCGTGTCCAAAATCGATGAGATGCTGAAGAAGCTTTTTCGTTCCTTCATAGTTATCACCAAGCACCCTATCACATGAAACATCTTGAATTTGCCTATCTATCAATGTAAATGGAATCCTGTTTTTAATTAATTTCTTCAAATTTTTTGTCGATTGATCGCCTGTTGGTGCAATAATGACGCCATCCACCCGTTTTGAAATCAATGCATCGATATATTCACTCTCTTTTTCGTAATCCTCATCGGTATTGCATAAAATGAGCTGATATCCCATTTGATTGGCCTTATCTGCGGCCCCTCTCGCTACTTGGGTGAAAAAAGGGTTGGTGATATCGGTTATGATTAATGAAAGGAGCTTCGTTCTTTTAATATTCAAACTTTGGGCTGCGGAATTCGGTATATAGTTCAACTCTTTAATGACCGCTTCAACTTTTTCCCTTGTCTTTTCACTGATATTTCCTTTATTATTAATAACTCTCGATACAGTCATCGTTGATACATTCGCTTTTTTCGCAATATCGTAAATTGTCGTCACTTTTTGTACCCGCCTTTACATTATCCCTTATATTGTATCATAAGTATAAATGGTTATTTTATACTTTAGCACTTGGAAGATCATGTTGACCCGGATACGGCACTGAACTTCAAAAAAGGCACAGTCCTTCGTGAAGGATTGTGCCTTGCTTTAGGTTTAATTTTGGTTAAATCCGCTTTCGTCCATGTAAAATACTTCCCAAGAATGTCCGTCGATATCCAGAAAACTCCAACCATACATGAAACCATGATCAATGGCTTCGTTAAAAGGCTTTCCGCCAACATCCAGTGCCCTATTCACGATTTCATCGACTTCTTCCTTACTTTTAACGGAAAGGGCGACGATGGCTTCGGTACTCGCTGCAGAATCCGGGATCTCCTTCTTGGTAAACGTTTTAAAGTAGTCTTCCACCAATAACATGACATATATGGACTCGCTGATAACCATGCATGTCGCATTTTCATTGGTCATTTGCTCGTTAAACTCAAAGCCGACCTTTGTGAAAAATTCTACTGAGGCATCCAAATCTTTAACAGGCAAGTTTACAAAGATCTTTTCTGCTTGAACTCCCATCCAATCACCCTCACTTGATTTATTTGTTCACTCACCTACTATTCGCTGCATTTTTCGATTATCCTGCTTGCAGCAGTGATTGCATTCACATTGAACGGATACAACCTTAGTCACGGGGAACATTCATAATTCACCTACTTAAAGTATTTCAAATATTAAACAGGCTGATTCAATTTTAAAACAACCTGGGAGTTTACCTTAAGAAACTTTCAAGAAGTATATCCCTCTCCCCTTGCTACTTCAACATTGGATCGTGCATAAAAATTGAAATTCGTATACCGGATGGTTTCATAACTAAAACACTTCTTCTCTTTTTTGAAATAAAAATTATATAATTCCATGCTTTACTAAAATTAATTACTTTTAAGGAGGCATGCATATGAAAATTAGTATTAAAACATGAAGTATCCGGAAAATTTTCTGATTTCAGTTGTTTTACCAGGATTGATCCCAATCATTTCGTCCTCCAATAGCCATGCCCTATTATGCAAGTAGCGCAATCCTCGTTTTGCAAATGCAACACAAGTTCAAAAAATAGATGGGAAACAACATTACCCTATGGGATAGGTGGTTCATAAATGGTTACCATTCAAACATATATATCAAAAAATAGTTATGATGCCATTGTTAATAAACATTTATTTGCTAATGAAGATTTTATCCCAATCCATCACTCAAGCGCTAACCAACTGGGAAATCAACAGTTATTTACTTCAAAAGGAACTTCCTTATACGGCACAGTCATTATATCTTATCAAAATCAATTTCTCTCGAGCTTTTATGATTGGGATGAGGTTGATGGTATTTGGTTTTCAATTTTACAGGCAATGTATGATTGTTTAAATACCGATATTGGCAACTTCGGCTTTTCTGAACGCTCTATGGGTTGGCAAATGCACAGGCTAAAAGAAAAGAATCCTGCTATATTATTCACATGGTACCATGGTTTAGTTAACAAAGAATGGAATGATATTCCTAAGAAATCCACACTAAGATTCCCTGAAAATGTGCTATTGAATAATTTAATAGAAAAGGGAACCAAGTACTTAAGATTTAGAAATGCTCTATATGATAGCGGTCCAAGCCAAAATATTAACCAGTTAATTAACGATCTTAAATCATTTAATAGTGATTTAGGACATGTGCAATTGGATTAGTACACTGTGCTGAAGTCTTGCAGCTATATTAAAACAGTCCTTGCCGGCACTCGCCAGCAAGGACTGCTTTTCATGTACTAGAAGGCACCTGAAGTCTAATGGCCTTTTCTTGTTATTTCAAATAAACACTCATAATCTGTGTTTCTTTAATTTTTGCCTGGGTACTATTTGTTTTTTCCAGTTTTTCAACTAGCTCGCCATTCGTGATAACGATCGGAGTTACGATGCTTGGAGCTTTTGATTTTAGAAAATCGATATCAAATGTAACTAGCTTGTCTCCTGCTTTTACATTTTGCCCTTCTGCAACGTGGACTTCAAATCCCTCACCATTAAGGTTAACTGTTTCCAATCCAATATGAATCAACAATTCTATGCCATGCTTTGTGCGTAGGCCTAGCGCATGTTTAGTATGAAAAACCTGGATTACTTCTGCATCGATTGGAGATACGACCAACCCCTCCTCAGGAAGAATTGCTATTCCGTCCCCCATCATTTTACCGGAAAACACCGGATCTGGAACATCTTCAATATTTATTACTTGTCCATTAATAGGAGCAAGCAGTTGTTCCACACTCTCTTTTTTACCGAATAATTTTTTGAACATAATATTTCCACCTTTCCCTTTCGTTCTTGAATCTCACAATCAATAGTTAAATATTTGGTGAATTCCGATAATAGTTTTTGTTATTTTTTCTTTTTCAATTTACCTTCTGCTTTCTTTTTATTCTGTTCCACTCTAAATTTAACCATCTCGGTTATTAATTCATAAGGAATTGGCTTGTTTAGCGGAAACTGAACGGCCCCTTTTGAACATTTATATTCAGATAAAGCAGATTCAAAAGCAGAGATCGCGCTTGGAGTTGGATAGAATCCTATATGTTTTTTATAGGCAGCGAAATGCACCAGATTTCCATATAAAACAAAGGTAGGCATTTGATAGCTTATCTTTTCTTCTGCATCCGGTGCTGCATCCTTTATGACTTTTCTTAACGTTTTTAATATTTCCTGAACTTCTTCGGGAAATTGTATAATGTATTCATCAATTGAATGAAATGTATTGGTACCCTCCATCTTTTCTCCCTTCTTAAATCCAAACTACAATACTCTTATTATAACATTCTCCCCCACCAATCCATGGATTGAGTCCCTTTTGCATTTCGCTAACCTATATTTTTAAAAACTCTTCCATTCTATTCATTACACCTTCTAGCATGATAATCGTCCTTGAGGTATCGAAAGGTTCAATATCCAATGAATGATTTGCATGTGGGATTTTATCCATGCTTATATTCGTTTTATTTTCAATCGCTTGAATTTTAGCTGGAATATAATGATGATCTTTTTCTCCTATAACTATATGTGCTGAATGATTACTGCTCAATAATCCTTCAAAAACCGAACCGAACTTCAATAGCGGCGTGAGCAATATCACTTTGGCATTCATAAACCGCTCACTTTTCATGATTCCATTGATGATGGGTATGGTGCCAAGTGATTTGCCTAGAAATACTGTTCCTTTATATTCATGATTTTGAAGTACCTCCGTAATGACGGGATTGATATCATTAACGATCACTTTGGTGATATCTACCAATGGATGCTTGAAAATATCCTGGTCGTAAGCGTAATGAATATGTACGACATCATACTGATTTTGAAGCATGATCATCGTCGAATAATAGAATAACGGCTTCTCATACGTGTACCCCGCACCTGAAAACATAAAACAAACTGCTGGATTTCCGTTTTCAATATGTGTGTATGTAATTTCTTTTTCAATACTATTTATTTTTCTTTGGTTAACCTCCATGATAGATTCCTCCCCTTCTATCGTTTGCTTTTATATTCATTAGCTACCTGCTGAATTCCTCCTCGATCGATACTATCTAGCTAGATTCCAAGAATTAGGTTTCGTTTTTTATCAGGAATAGGTATACTTTAGCTATCAACCTATTTTATGGAAATTACTCTGATGATCGATCAATCCAGCCTTGAAGGAGAGTGTGTAATGAAAATCAAAGCGTTATGTTTCATTCTTGTCCTGCTAGTCACTGGTTCCATGAGTACGATTCATGCAAGTGCAAACGATCAAAAGGTGAAAAAACTGGATATCGGGGAGTCTTTCGATGGTGCGGAAGGTACAATGGTTCTCCAAAACTTAAAAAATGATAAAGTGTTCATCTATGATAAACAGAGAAGTAAGGTACGCTACACTCCAGAATCGACATTTAAAGTGGCGAATGCATTAATCGGCTTACAGACAAAGGCGGTAAGCGATGAATATGAAGTGAAGCGGTGGGATGGTGTAATCAGGGAATTTGAGGATTGGAACAGAGATCATACGCTGGCTTCAGCCATGAGGCATTCAGTGATCTGGTATTATCAAGCAATGGCCCGCGATATCGGGGCGGAGGATATGCAGCAATATGTGAACCTGATAGATTATGGCAATCATGATATCTCCGGGGGGATCGACCAGTTTTGGCTCGACAGCAGCATTAGGATTTCTGCCCGGGAACAAGTCCAATTCATCGAAAACCTTGTAGAAGAAAAACTGCCTATCGATAAGCAGCATATGAGAATCGTTAAGAGAATCATGATCAATGAAGAAGCAGACTCATATGTCCTCCATGGAAAAACCGGGACACGCCTTTCTGATATGGGATTGGGCTGGTATGTGGGTTACATCGAAACGGACAAAGGAAAATGGGCCTTCGCAACGAACATCGACGGCAGCGGCAGCAAAGCCAAAACGATTACACTGGATGCCCTGAAAGAGTTGGATATCATAGAAGAATAAAAGTTCACGCATGCTCTTAATTCTTGGGCATGCGTTTTGCTTTGTCTAAAAAGATATTTAAAACCATTTTAATACCTACAAATAATCAAGTTGGATTGAATGCTCTGAAGCCTTTTTTTGGTTTGTCCAATCAAAAAAAAGAAAATTTTCATCTAATATAGTATTGATAATATAGAAAGGGGGATTAATAGTGAAATTAACCGAAATCAAGAAATCTTATGATGTAATCATTCCTTGTGGCAGTGCTTGCACTCCCACTTTGAACCTAAGAAGACTTGGTTTAAGAAGATTCTCTTTGCCTCTTGACTGGGTCTATACTGAGTCATTTGCAGAAGTGGCCAGGCTGTATAAAAATCAGTTCAAGGAATATATGGAATTGAAGAATTTGACTTTAGTAGATGGTTCCGGTACTTATTTTGATGATGACGTGGATATAAATGCTGTAAATACCTATTTGGTCAGAGATAACCATTATAAAGTTACTTCAGTTCACGATTTCCCCATCCTGCCTGATAAAGAATGGTTTGAAACATATCCTTATTTCAAAGAAAATTTAAATAAAAGAATTGCAAGATTCAATGAAACGATTAACAATAGTGATTCAATCCTATTTGTAAGATGGTCAACAAAATATGACCAAGCCTATTTGTTTCACCAAGAAATGCAGGACATGTTAAAAGAAAAAGAATTTAATGTATTAATATTAGTCCCCTCGGATGATGCTACAAGTATTTCTGAATTAGAATGGAACCTGGAAAATGTTTGTGTTTTAGAAGTTCCTAACCGAATTTGGGATGAGGCCATTTGGGATCATGTTTATAGTGGCATACAATTGAATAGTCTGGATTAACCACTGAGCTAATAACGCTAATGTGTTAACTATTTCAAATTGGACGATTTTAGTTATTGTCTTAAATTTTTCATCGGGTCATCAACGCCTTTTCGCATCCTTATTTAGTTTTTTAAAGCAAATATCGTTTAGGCAATCATAAATCACATTAATCGCTCTTGGTGATGGTGAATTAATTAAAAAAGTTTAAGAGAAAGGCATCTGCCAAAAGCGGATGCCTTTCTCTTCTTTAGGAGTCAAGTTAATCCTATCTCCCGTTTTCTTTTCTGTTTTAATAACGCTGGCTTTTGAACTTGCTGTGAGAGTGCGGTACATTCAGCAAATGAAAACTGTTTACACCCTTTACAACGATTCTCATCCAGTTTGGATAAAGCCATATTAATGGCATCACCCGTACTGGAAAAGAACTGCTCTTCACCAACCAGTTTAGTAAAACCGGTTTTTTCGAGCATTTCTTTAGGTTCCTGTTGAATACCGGAAATCAACACTTGTAGTTTGTGGGACTTGAATCGCTTCACAATGTCTGTGAGAAGTGCTTCTCCCGAAGTATCAATGAATGACACATTGCTCATTCTTAATAGAAGGACTTTTGGTTTAGAACGCATCATATCTTCGATTTCTTCTTGCAGCCTTTCGATTGAACCAAAGAATAAAGGTCCTTCTATCGTATAAATGTTAATCTGCGGGCAGCTTGAACCTTGTTGCACCATTTCTGGTTTAACTAATTTATCAGCTGGATCTGGTAATACCTTTGATAATTTCAATGTACCGCTCATCAGTTTAACGAACGACAGGATGGCTAATAGTAATCCGATCCCTACACCTGTTGTCAGGTCAATCAATACGGTTAACACGAAGGTAACGATCAATACGACCGAGTCCATGGTTTTTGCTTTTAAGATATGCGAAAATTCTTTGCGTTCGCTCATGTTCCAGGCGACAAACATAAGAATGGGGGCCATGCTGGCCAAAGGAATGGCCGAAGCATAAGGAGCCAAACTGACTAACACGAGCAATACCACCAGCCCATGAATCACGCCTGATATGGGGGAGACAGCACCGTTTTTAATATTCGTTGCGGTACGGGCGATGGCACCTGTAGCCGGAATGCCTCCAAATAAAGGCGTAATCATATTGGTCAATCCTTGTCCCATCAGCTCTTTATTGCTGTTATGTTTACTGTTGGTCATGCCGTCTGCAACCACAGCGGATAATAGTGATTCAATTCCTCCTAGCATGGCAATGACCAAAGCAGCCGGAAGGAGTTCAATCACCAAACCGCCAGTGATCTGGGGAAACTGAAACTGGGGCAATGCATTAGGAATGGCGCCATAGGCCGATCCAATTGTCGCTACCTGACCTGGAAAGAATAAGCTGGCGACTAGAGTTGATACAATCAATCCCAGCAATGCTCCAGGGATTTTCGGTAAATATTTTGGAGTTAATATGACGAGAGTTAAACTTATGATAGCTACCAGTACACTATAGATATTCACTGTATTGAAGTTCAATAAGATTTCCTTCATATTTAAAAGAAAGGCTTCTTCTTTTTTTAAGTTACTGAGTCCAAAGAAATTGGCAATCTGGCCAGAGAAGATAATCACAGCAATTCCAGCAGTAAAGCCGATCGTAACTGGACGGGGAATAAACTTGATGAATCTTCCCAGTTTGAGGACACCCATAAGAAATATCATGATACCTGCCAGGAAGCCGGCGATTAACAGTTTTTCATATCCGTACTGCATGACCACACCTAACAAGACCGGGACAAAGGCCCCAGTCGGGCCTGCAATTTGATATTTCGATCCACCAAAAAGGGAGACCATGATTCCTGCAATAATTGATGTGTACAGTCCATATTCCGGTCTTACTCCGGAAGCAATGGCAAAAGCCATCGCTAAAGGAATTGCTACTATCCCAACTACGACCCCTGCAACCAGGTCTTTCTGAAAATGGCCTAAGTTATACCCTTCAAGCCTGCTAGAACTCATCATTTTATCGCTCCTTCTTTTATTGAATTTGTATTTCTTCCTTGCTGACAACGTTTCTATATCCATCTATGATTCGATCCAATTTACCCGTTTCGGGATGGATGACCATACCGTGAACGGCGATTGAATCCGGTAATAATGGATGATTTTTGATCAAACGGACACTATTCGTTACACTCTCCTCAACGCATTGAAAACCTGTCAGCCACTTTGATAAATCAATACCAGAGTTTGTTAGGATATCAATTTGCTCCTGAGTGACTTTCTTCTCCTTTGCAGCATCAAGAAGTGAAGTGGATTGAAGCCCCACCATACCGCATCCGTGATGTCCGATCACACACACTTCCTCCACTTTTAGCTCATAAACAGCGACAAGGATACTGCGCATAATGCTGCCAAAGGGATGAGAAACAATAGCTCCAGCGTTTTTAATGATTTTCGCATCTCCATTTCTTAACCCCATCGCCTTTGGAAGCAATTCCAACAGACGGGTGTCCATGCATGTTATGATGACAATCTTTTTATCTGGATACTTTGTCGTTTGAAACTCTTTATATTTGTTTTGTTCGACAAACGTCTTGTTGTAATCCAGAATGCTAGAAATGACTGACATTATTTATTCTCCTTTCTCGTGTTGAAATATGATGGATATGTTCTATGTACAATAATCCAGATGCCTTTCATAAACGGTCTTATTTGGCTCTGTTTTATCACTTGGTGCTTTATTCCATGTTAGAGATATTAAATTAGAGTTAAATGATAGAAGGATTAGAAAATGGTGAGAATTATTACAGTTCCTTCTCTTTTTTTTTGCATTTTTCTTACTAAAAAAAGGGTGATGCATAGTTAACTATGCATCACCCTTTTTTATGTTTTATACAATTATTATTCGTGGCCATCTCTATCATCCACTTCATCATCTTCCCATGTGATTGTTTTTACTTCTTTTGTGTAGCCGTCCACTTGGACGACTGCGTCTCGATCGTCCTCTAATTCAACTTCGACCAAATAATAAGGTGTCTGATCTGAAGGTTGATAAAATTCTGTATCGTCACCTGTTCCTTTTACATGTTTTTCGGCAATTGCGATTGCTTCGTTTTCTGTAATGATACTATCTGCTACCATTGTCGAGTCAATTATAGCTCCTGTATATGGGTCGAGAATTAATGTGATTTTTTCATTGTTCTTATTTACCACTGCTTTATAATGGGAGTTGTCTTTCTCCTGCACAAAATCAATTTGTTCCAGATCGCCTTGTGAGGAAATACGCGCCTTTATTTCATTTTGGGTTAGTTGCTTTTGGGGTGTTTTTTCTGCCGTTTCTTCTGCTGCATGACCTATGGTTTCTTTTTTTATAGAACGAACTTCACCGCTTTTCGCATCCATACTAATAAGATATACCCCGGTTTCAAGCTGCATTTCAATCTGATAATCTTCACCTTCAGTTTTCGTTGTCTTTATAATGGTTCCAGGATATTTATCCTTTGCTGTCTGGTTCACTTCTTCTTCCGTCAAGCTTTCCGCGGATAACGATGGAGCCCACCATTGAAATCCGAAGAATAATAGCAGACCAAAAACGAGAGTTGATCCAGCTGTTATCAGCACTTTTCCATTCTTCATCATATCACCCATCCAACGTCATTCTGGCTTAATTAAATAAAAGAGTAACGTTCGTTCCCCTGCCTTCAAGACTATCCATTTCAATCCGCACATCAATTGCATCAGCAATTTCCTTTGCCACGGAAAGCCCTAAACCTGATCCGCCTTGCTTTCGGCTTCTTGCTTCATCTACACGATAAAAGCGATCGAACACTTTTGGCAATTCAGCCTGGGGAATCCCACCCCCTCTGTCTTCGATGCGGATATATGCTTCTCTACTAGTTTGTCCTATATAGACTGAGATTTGCTCGTCACTATACTTTCTTGCATTGTCTAAAAAAATAAACAATAGCTGTTTTAACTTTTGCACGTCCGTAAGTGCTTCAATTGCATCGCCACTATAAATCTCCACTGTTCGATTGTACGCATTTTTATATACTTTCGCTAAGTCTGCCATGATATCGGTCAGATTGACGTTTTCCTTCTCTATATTCCATTTTTCCTGATGCTTTGCTAGCAGGAGCATTTGCTCCGTCATCTCTCTCATTCTAATGGCTTCAGAATGAATGGCCTCTATTGATTCATCAAACAACTCAGGGCGCTCCAAGCCCTTTCTTTTCAAAAGGCTTGCATAGCTTTCAATGACAGTTAGCGGTGTTTTTAATTCATGTGAGGCATTTGATACGAATTGCTCCTGTTTTTCGAAGTTAGCCTGCAGCAAATCAATCATGTGATTAAAGGTTTTCCCCATTTCCACAAGTTCATCTTTTGCCTTTTCTTCCAGGCTAAGTCGCTTAAATTGGCCGCTTGTTTGAATCTCCTTCATCGTATCAATCATCGATCGAATCGGACGGGCGATGAAGTTACTAAGAATAGTGCTTGATATCAGAACAGGTATCATGGCAATGATGGTTACAGCGATTAATACGATGCGCAGAACAGCGAGCATTTCCTCGGTTGCTGAAATGCTTTTGGTGATTTGAAGATTAACTACACTTCCATCCCCCAAAATGATCGGGTTTGAAACGAATACATACTTGTTCTGATGATAAGTGATGATCGCACTCCTCTCACCGGGATAAAAGCTGCTATTGCGATTGCTTAATTGTTTTTCAGAATTGGATGTAACAGCTGTGCCTTTTCGTTGACCCTCTTTTACAATACCAATCATGCCATCTATAGGCAGATAGGATCGAAGTAAATCACTTGGAGATATATTATTGACATTTTCACTAACATCAAAGGCAATTTTCTCTGTCTCCGCTTTCGCACGATTAAGTTCGTTCACCATCATCAGATTACTGAAAACAAAATAAATGGAAACATTCATCAATAGGAGCAGGAAAATGAATAGCACCGCTGTATATAAATTTATTTTTTTGCGAAGTCTCATTTTGCATCCTTCAGGACGTAGCCAACGCCTCTTACAGTATGGATAAGCGGCGTATCAAAGCCATATTCGAGCTTTTTGCGAACATATCGGATATACACATCCACCACGTTTGTTTCTCCATAGAAATCATACCCCCAAACCGCTTCGAGAATTTGATCCCTGTTTAGCACTTGACGCTTATTCTTCAGTAAATAAAGAAGTAAATCATACTCCTTTGGCGTTAGGTCAATTTCGCTTTCACCTCTAATGACTTCACGTGTTTTGACATTCACCTTTAAATCAGCAGTATTCAGCCATCCATCGTATTCATCTTCCATTGAAGGTGCAGCAGTCCGCATTCTTAAAACCGCACGAATTCGGGCAAGCAATTCCTCAATTTGGAAAGGTTTAGTGATGTAGTCATTCGCACCGCGATCAAGACCGGAAACTTTATCTTCAACCGAGCCCTTTGCAGTTAACAGGATGACAGGGGTGAAATTGTTTTTCGTACGAATTTTCCGAAGCAGCTCAATCCCGCTTATGCCTGGAAGCATCACATCCAATAAGATCAAATCCCACTTTCGTGATCGATACGCTTCAAGGGCTTCCTTTCCGTCCATTGCCTTTCCGACTTGGTAGCCTTCGATTTCAAGCTCCAATTCAAGCAATCTTAAGATTTTTTCTTCGTCCTCTACGATTAGTATTGATTCTTTACTCATTTGGAAGACCTCCTTTTGGGTGGGACTGTCCCCATTTTGTATCAATTCATTTTCAAATTAAATGGATTGGATTATCGGTAAGTATACCTGTTCGTTCAATAAGAAAAAGGCTGCCTCAGCAACCTTCTTTAAAGGAAACTTTCATCAGGTGTAAAAATCCGAACAACATAGCCGCCATCATTTTTTGAATCAGACAAGATAAAGGCAGTTTCGGAAAAATAATCTCTTTGGCTATTAAACTTCCCCTCGTGTACTTTTTTGTTATTTTTACGAATGTACAAATTATTGCATGTAAAATTCCAAAAATAAAGACGCTATTGACCCAGTTTTCTCCATAAAAAAAAGAGCTGCCAGAGCAACTCTCATGTTAAAAGCCCTATTTACTTTAAGTATTTTCCACCCCTTAATTTACACGTCTTCACCTAAATTTATATAAGGTATACCGAAGTTATTAAAGAAAAATTCAAGAGAAAAAGGAGGCGTATTCTATATTTTTCTCAGTAAATATAAGAGATATGGAGTGCCTATTAGTGCAACGACAAGTCCAGAAGGAATTTCTTTAGGGGCTAAAACAATTCTTCCTATAAGATCAGCCGAAGTTAAAAGGATTCCTCCAAGAAAAAGACTGACTGGAATAACCTTTCCATGTTCAAATCCAACCATTCTCCTAGCTGCATGAGGTGCTAGTAAACCTATAAACCCGACTGTTCCTACAATAGATACACTGACTGCCCCCATACAAACTCCTAACATAATAGCTAAAAGCCTCGTCATAATAATATTTACTCCCAGTCCCTCAGCAACTTCATCTCCAAAGGAAATCACATCAAATTTTTTAATGAATAAAATGCTCAAAGGAATCGTAATGAGAGCGACAATGCCAGCAAGTTTCAATTCTTCCCAGCCCTTGGCATAGGTGCTTCCCGCTAGCCATGCTAGGGCAGGGGCTACGCCAATATTCGCTTTAACAATTAATATTTGTATAATGGCTGAACCAAATGCAGAAACCGCTACCCCCATTAACGCAAGTAGGATCGGCTGCCATTGAGTTTTCCATGACAGAATTAAAATGATAGTGATTGAAATACTTGAACCAATCATAGCCGCAATAGGAAGAAATTGTATAGAAACAGCAGGAAATAACACTAGGAAAATTAATGCCCCAGCTCCACCACCAGAAGTGATCCCTAAAACTGAAGGATCAGCTAGAGGATTTCTTAATACAGCTTGTATGAATAATCCACTTGTCGCTAATAGCATCCCAACTAGAAAAGCAGTCAATATCCGCGGAATACGGAATTGCATAACAAACGGTGAGTTAAATGACTTATCAAGCCAGTCTTGAAATGTAAAAAAACTTCCTGCTCCATATGAAACTGAAACTAATATAATCATAATGGTCAATCCAAATAATCCAAACAAGATCCAGCGATATGATATCGGGAGAAGTGAACTGCCGAGACGGCTTTCTCCCCTTGTTTGTCTTTTGCCAGTTTTATAGGCTAAATACATTAACCAAGGGGCACCAATTAAAGCCGTCATGGCCCCAACCGGAATTTCTTGTCCGGGTTGAATCCACATTGCTAATACATCTGCAGCTACAAGAAGGTTGGCTCCCCATAAGAAAGAATGAAGTATTAACAACTTGTGCCCTTGTATCCCCATTAACCGAACTAAATGTGGTGCCATTAAACCGATAAAGCCGATGGGACCGACAACACTAACGGTCACAGCAGAAAGTAAAATAGCCTTGAACCAGGCAAATGCCTTTACACGGTTTACCGATTGTCCTAACGAGGTGGCCAAGTCATCCCCAAGGGATAGGAGATCAAGTGACTTTCCTAGAACTAAAGCTATAATCAAGCCAATCAAAATGAAAAATATTGAAAATTTCACACCAGACCAATCTAGTTGTATAAGAGTTCCAGATCCCCATAAAAACAATCCATTTGTTTCATTTTCAAAAAGGAGCTGTACAGCTCCTGTAATAGAAGAAAAAAGTAAGGCAACAATCATTCCTGTAAGAGCGACACGAACTGGCTCCATAACTCTTCCTACTAAAGCTATCAACAGAACAGCAGATAACCCTGCACCGAGAAAGGAAATTACAAAGGGATAATCCCCTATATATTGTGGAAAAAAGACCATAGCGATAACAGTGAGCAAGTAGGCTCCCGAATTAATTCCTAAAGTGCTGGGGGAAGCAAGAGGGTTCTTCGTTAATGTTTGTAAAAGTACACCAGCAACTGCTAATGCTCCCCCGGAAAGTATACCGATAATGACCCTGGGAAGCCTTAGCCCTAGTACTATATTCTGAACGTTTCCTTCATACCAAACCTCTGTCATCAATGTTCGTATCGTATAATCTGCTTGGCCTTGATATAAATGTAAGATACTTAGAACAAACAATAGAAGGAGGCCCCCAATGAAAAGCCAAGGGGAACTCTTTTTTATTGAACTTGCCATTTTATTCTTCCACCAATGCGTTTTCAATTTGATCTACGAGTACTTTTGCAGATAGCGGGCCCCCGAATAACCAAGTATCTTCCCCTAATGAATAAGTACGATCTTCTTTAACGAACGCTATGTTTTTCCAAACGTCATTATCCTTTAATTGGTTTTCAAATATATTATCATTATCTTGAACGACATAAATGAAGTTGGCTTCTTCTAAGGCAGGAAGTGCCTCCACATTGACTGTAGAGAAACCATATACTTCAAAGTTTTCATTTTGATAAGCGTTTTGTAACCCTACCTTCTCCAAAATAACTGATGCCATTGAGTTTGGTGTAAATACCCGAAGAACAGGTACTTGATTCGAGCTATAAGCCTGAGTTAACACAAATTGATTTGTTTTTAATTTTTCTGCTTGGATTTTCTCTTTTGTTTCTTTATATTTTTCATTTAATTCATTTAAAATGACATCAGCTTGATCTTCCTTTTGAACTGCTTTTGCAATTGTTTTGAAGGTTGTTACCATTTCATCGTATTGGCTAATGGATTCATCTTGTGGATAAGGTTCAAAGAATATAGTAGGGGCAATTGATTCCAACTCTTTTTTAATTCCCTCATGACGAAACTTTGTTGTAATTATTAGATCCGGTTCCAACTGAGCGATAGCCTCAAGATTCGGTTCTTGTCTGGTGCCCACATCTGTTACATCAGTTGATAGCTCTTCATCGATTTGTACCCATTTGTTATACCCTTCTATATCTGTAACACCGACAGGCTGTATATCAAGAGCTAACAAGTCTTCTACGTATGTCCATTCTAAAACAACAATTTTTTTCGGTTTTGCGTGTAGTTCCGTGTTTCCTAATACATGCTTAATCGTTACTGGTTCATTTTCATTGGATGTTTGCCCATCAGGAGTTGTCCCATCCATTTGTGATTGGTTACAAGCTGCCAAGATAGTTGCAAATGTTACTAACAACAGCACCCTGAATAATTTCTTCATAATTCATTCCCCCGATTTTTTCAAGAATAGTAGATACCCAATAATGAATAGCATATTACTTCCTATCACTTACTTTTCTCCCTTTGCCATATGGAATGCATAAAGGGGTCCCAAACAATGGATCGACAGTAATCTCACATTCTATTTGAAAAACCGAACGAACCATATCGGCATTTACAATATCTTCTGGTTTTCCTTGAGCAAAAACGTTTCGGTTATGAATCGCTACAATATGTTGAGCATATCGACAGGCTAGATTTATATCATGAAGAACCATCACGATAGTACGCTGTTCTTTTTCGTTTAATTCAAACAGCAAATCAAGTATTTCGATTTGATGGGTCATGTCTAAATACGTGGTTGGCTCGTCTAAAAGAATGATGTCTGTTTCTTGCGCAAGTGTCATGGCAATCCAGGCTCTTTGTCGTTGTCCCCCGGATAGGGAGTCAACCGAACGATCTGCTAAAGATTTCATTCCTGTAGCTTCCAATGCTTTATTCACTATAATTTCATCTTCTTCCGACCATTGCTTCAGCCAATTATGATATGGGTATCTCCCTTGCTTTACCAATTGAGTGACAGAAAGTCCTTCCGGAGCAATTGGTCCCTGTGGAAGAATAGCCAAATGTTTGGCAATTTCTTTTGTCGGCCATTTTTCAATATCTTTCCCATCGAGAATAACAGAACCTTCCTTAGGGCGTAATAGACGTGCTAAAGAACGAAGCAAGGTTGATTTACCACAACCATTACTACCTATAAAAACCGTGATTTCCCCATTTGGAATTTGTAAATTTAGTTGGTCAATAATTATTGTTTCTCCATAGGCTAACGTTAATGATCTTGCTTCCAATGGATGCATGTTATCACTCCTAGTATGGCTTCCGAACTTAATATAATAAATAAAAAAGGAACTCGAATGGTCCTTTTAACAACCTGTCATTACCCATTTTTTCAAGTTGTTATATGTTATGAAGGAGAGTCCTTCATTGCATGGTGACTTGTCCTAATATATGAAAATAAGCACGGCAGCATAGCAACTAGAATCGCTTTCAAGCCTTTTATATGAATTGAAAAACGGGTTTATATGCAATACGGATATACAGTGAAGGTGAATTCCAAAATTGAACGATTGAAGTCGATACTGAAGAAAATAAGGGGGCAAGTATTACGCGGTGGTTGAGGTACCACAAATGTTGCTATATGAGGGGGCATTATGCCACGTTTGTTGCATAAGAAAAGGAGCTGCAGATCAGCTCCTGGCAATGAAGTATAGCACTTGTTAGATCAACAAAAAAACTGATTTCGTAGAGAAATCAGTTTTTTATTTTTTACTTCCCCGAGACCAGATTACCACTGGAATCAATAATAAAGATAATGAACCTCCAATAAATGATAATGTTGTATAACTTGAACCGGCCACAATCATTCCTGATAAGGCACCGCCAGAAGCTCCTGATAAGGCTATTAAAACATCCACTGTACCTTGAGTTTTAGCCCGGTTTGAAGTGTCAGTTGAATCAACAATAAGAGCAGTCCCGCTTATTAAACCAAAATTCCATCCTAATCCAAGTAAACAAAGGGCAATAACTAGGAGAATCATAGAATCGCCTGGTGCAATCGCTGATATTAAACCTGCCAGAAGCAGCGTAGCTCCAGAGGCAATAGCCATGGCAGTACGGCCAAACTTATCAACAAGGACACCTGTAACCAGTGAAGGAAGATACATTGCAGCTACATGAAAACCAATAACGAGACCTATTTCACCCAAGTTATGTCCATGATGTCTCATATGAACTGGTGTCATTGTCATAATAGCCACCATTACAATTTGAGTAAGAACCATAATTGTCGCACCAACCATAATACCTCTTTTGTTTTCTATTCGTTCAGTATCAATCGAATACTCAATTCGATTACTTTCCTGGTTGGACGCTTCCATTGTTCTTGCTACAACTAATGGGTCTGGGCGAAGCATAATGAAAAGTACAAGACCTGCTAAGATAAATGCTGCTGCTGATAAAATGAAAGGACCAGCTAGTGATGGAACGCCAATGGAAAGAGCAAAATCCCCCATTACATTCACTAAATTCGGACCTGCAACTGCACCAAATGTTGTAAACACCATAGTAATACTAATAGCAGTAGCGCGTTGTTTATTGTTTGCCAAGTCCGTACCAGCGTAACGAGCTTGTAAATTTGTCGCTGTTCCTGCACCATAAATGAGCAGGGAAGCAAATAAAAGGAAAACGCTATTTATTATAGCTGCGATTATGACCCCTAGCGCTCCAAGTCCCCCTATCATGAAACCAGCTGTTAGACCTGTACGACGACCATAACGTTGAGAAAGTCTACCTACGATTAAAGCAGCCCCTGCAGACCCTAAAGTAAATAAACCAGAAGGAAGTCCAGCAAATGCATCTGTGCCAAGCATTTGTTGTGCAAGAAGTGCCCCCACCGTAATTCCAGCCGCTAACCCAGCACCGCCAAAAATTTGTGAAATACTTACAATAATTAATGTACGTTTGTATAACATCTTTTGTTTTTCTTGAGAATCTACATAACTCTGGTTCTTTTGAAAAGTTTTACTGGACATTTGTTAAGACCTCATTTATAATTCTATAATTTCTTCCAATCATGTACACCTTCCTCTAAACGAAATGCATTAACACCTTTGGATCTTAGAAGTTCAACAGCCTCCACTGACATTAAACAGTAACAACACGACAATAAGAAATCGCTTATTGAACTGACCTGCCCCGTTAGACTAAGAAGAAACTCAACATAATTGTTTTAACCGATCCATTGTATAAAAAAATCCAGCAGATATATTGCTGGTATAATAGTTTTATTTAATGCTTTCTAATGCTTGCTTAACGTTTGCGAAAGAAGTAATTTCCGACATATTAATTCCGCTTTTTACAACGGTTTTGGCTAATTCAGGGCGTAGCCCTGTTGTAAGGGTTTGTATTCCTAGCAAATCAAGCATTCGTCCTATTTGATGAAGATGACTTGCAATATCTGTATCTATTTTCAATATGCCTGAGAAGTCAACAATCACATAGTTTAACCGTAGTTCAGAAATTTTTGGTACGACTTTTTCCATAATGTAATTCGCCCTATATGAATCTATAATACCAATCAATGGGAGTACCGCAATACCATCTTTAATCATTACAATGGGTGCTGAAAGCTCATCCAGTTCTCTTTGCGTTTTCTCCTTATATTCGTCGGAAAGGCGTTCGAAAGCAAAAATGGTTTCATTAAGGCTTATGTCCAACATATTGTTTATCCTCTTAATAATGAAGGAATGATCTTTTAATGAAAGCTGGAACTCTAAGCTGATTTTCGTAATAATGTCGGTAAAAATGTCCCTCGTTGGCGGATAACGAACAATTATCTCTGAAATTGCCCCTTCGGGAGATACCTGTCCAGCTGCGTTCTTATTACTCCATTCAATGAGTGTCTGTGGCACTCCCTCATCCATGACCAAAAGTGATTCACCTAAAAAATTTATAAATTCCATATACATTTTTATTGCTTGCTCTTTTTCCCACAGTGGAATATCTAATTCCATACTATGCAGAACACCTTCAACAATTTCTTCAGCTAGAGATTCTGCATTATCGGTTAGGTGGTTTGAAACATTCAAAACCCAGGTCATATTAGTCCAACACCTTCTTTAAGCGAATAAACTCTTGTAGTAATAATAATCATTTACATCATTGATAGTCAATTGAATTAAAAAACACGGACGATGTTTCCGACTTAGCTTAATACCAAATTACAAGGACGTATCTCTGCCATTTATATTCCTCATTAAATTTAATCCAATAGTTGAATTTTGATCCTTTTTTTCGTCGGACCTTTTTGTTGAATTTTCATAATGGAAAAGTCTTTAATTTCATTAGTGTTGTTGACGTGGGTTCCGCCACATGCTTGCTCATCAATATCATTTATTTGAACGATTCGAATTTCGTTAATAGAAGCTGGAAGTAAATTAATGACCGTTTTAATAACCCCTTCTTTTTGCTCTGCTTCAGCTCTGCTAATTGTATTCGTGTCAACATTATGGGGTTGGGCCAGTACCTTCTTTATCGTTTGTTCTAATTGATCGAATGGTATTTCTTGTATTATTTCAGGAGAAAAAGACAGCTCTAATCTCGCATGTTCTTTTTCAATTTGACTGCTTGTAGCTAAAGCATTGTAATGTTCATATAAATAACCTGAAATGACATGCAATAATGTGTGATACTGCATATTCTGATACCGCCAAGACCAGTCAATCTGCATTTCTACTGTTTGATCAATGTCCTGTAATGGACGTTCTAGTTCATGAATAATTTCACCATCTACTTTTTTTACTGCTAATACATTATAGCTTTCATCACCTTGTTTAATGATCCCCCGGTCACAAGGCTGCCCACCGCCGCCAGGATAAAAAATGGTTTGATTGAACACAACAAATCGGTCTTGTATGGAAACAATATTTGCCGAACATTCTTTTAGATAACTATTCTCTACATATAACTCTATCGTGGCCATTTTTTTCTCCTTTAATTGCGTTAATATCCTCTACGAGCATATCAACATGTTCTTTTTTCGTAGCCCAACTGGTACAAAATCTCACAGCACTGTGTGTAGCATCGACTTTTTCCCAGAAGGAGAATGAATACTTTTTGCCTAATTCCAAAATTACATCTTCGGGCAAGATGGGAAACTGCTGATTTGATGTGGAGTCATATCGTAATGAAAATCCATTTTCAACAAATGCTTCTCGAATCATCATTGACATTTCCACGGCATGATTAGAAACTTCATAATATAAGCCATCTTCAAATAGGGTTTCAAACTGGATCCCCAAAAGTCTCCCTTTAGCCAGCATCCCTCCCTTTTGCTTGATGAAATAGCGGAAATCCTTTTTCAGGGCATCATTCATGATGACTGCCGCTTCACCAAACATTGCACCAACTTTCGTTCCCCCTATATAGAACACATCACATAGCCTGGCAACATCCGCCAAGGTTAAATCGCTGTCTTTCGAAGCCAAGCCATACCCTAATCTAGCTCCATCCAATACCAATGGCAAACCACATTCCCGGCAAACTTCACTCAATGCTTCCAATTCGGCTTTACTATAAGTCGTTCCATTTTCTGTAGGGTTAGAAATGTAAACCAAGCCTGGCTGTACCATATGCTCATGAGTAACATCATTCCAGTGAGCATCATATAATTCTTTCACCTGTCCAGCTTGAATTTTTCCATCATCACTCGGCAAAGTAAGCACTTTATGACCAGTGGCTTCAATCGCCCCTGTTTCATGTACCGCGATATGACCGGTAATTGCAGAAACTGCACCTTGATGCGGCCGCAAAATTGAAGCGATAATAGTTGTATTCGTTTGTGTTCCTCCTACTAAAAAGTGTATATCTGCATTTGCAGCATCACACTCTTTTCGAATGTAGGCTCTCGCTTTTTCACAGTGTTCATCCACTCCATATCCAGGTGTTTGTTCTTCATTGGTTTCTATTAACCTTTTCAGAATTCGCTTATGAGCACCTTCTGTATAATCATTTTCAAAACGTATCATCCTATAATCTCCCCAAACTATCCAATTTCTTCTGAATGAACATCATAGAAGCGTGGATTTCTTTTATTTCGTTTTCTGATAATCCTTGGAATAACCTCACTAATTGTTCATCAGATCTTTCATTAAGCTGGTCAAAAAGAGTCAACCCTTCAGGAGTCAACCGAATTAGACTAGTTCTGTTGTCCAAGGCCGAGTTTTCCTTCATAACCAGTCCATCTTTGCTTAACTTATTAATTATTCTGCTCATATAGCTGCGATCAATTTCCAGTTTATCAACTAAATTGTTCGCTATACACTGCTCCATCAAACCGATTTCTAAAATTACCCGTGCCTCAGTGAAAGAATATCCGGTATCCAAAATATGCTTATCCAACACACCAAGTAGATTCGTATAAAATCTATTGAATTGCCGGATATCTGCAATGGTATTTTTATTTATATTCATTATAGACTTCCTTTTTAGTGGACTTTATCCACTAATACTTTATTGTGATTAGTGGACTTTGTCAACATTTTTTATAAATCTTTGAAGGATTAATAGATACCCCTAGTTTAACCAATTTCAAAAAATTCACTTTTCCTGTTTATATTCTTTAGGCTGATTGTTTCTTCTTGAGGAAGTTACAATACTTTAATTAGAAACACTTGTGCAATTTCCAACTTAAACTCCCCTCCCTCCATTGTTGAAGAAGGACATCCTTTGACCCATAACTTTTATCTATAAAATTAGAGATTATCGAACACGGGATGAGTTAAGGTGCATAAAATGGAATTGTGATATTTAACTATATTTTTGAAAGGATGTAATATTGTGTATCCTTCTTACACTAACCCACACCAGCTCAAACAAGAGACATTGTCACAGGTTGGCCCTTGGGTACAGTATGGTTTAAACGAAGCTCAAAAAACATCTGTCCCTCATGCAATGATGGAAATTGCAGCTATTGCCTATCTGATGGGTAAAGGATATGATCCAAGGTTGGCGCATCAAATAGTCGAATCATGGGAAGTTAATGAAATGTTTTAACTGCTGTAGCTTTGAAATAAATCTAAATGTCCTCTTTAACGAGCGTAAATAAAAAAATCCATTTTGAGAAAGATTGATCAAAATGGATTTTCTTGTGATTCAGTATTCAGTTTGATTATTTGAAGATATGCTTTTTGGTACTTCAACAAACGAGGTCAAAATCAGAGCTGCCTAATTGTTTTCCTTTTTGCTTAAGCTGAAAAAGGAGAAAAAACATCAAATTTGATTAATTCAACTAAAAGGTACTATAGCTTTAATGAGCTGTGACGGTCGCAAATGAGGAACCCATTACTTTGCACAAACAATGAAACCATTTAATGAATTCTCCTTTTCATTCGAATTGTTCATCAGTTCATAATAACCAGTTATCAACGTTTGCATCATGTAAGGAACTTTAATAAATTCTGCACGGATACTATTTGCATAACTTTTTTCCCATTGACCGTCTTGTAAAAATGCTGCATCTACGGTAAGTTGTTTTATCACTTCAAAATTTGCCTGCTGGAGTAGCTGGTGAATTTGAGTTTTATGAAACAAGTTTTGGATATTTCCTTCATTCTTTACGAAGTTTGAGTACAATGCCAAAATGGAAACTGCACAAAAATGGGGACGTTGAGAAATGCAGGTAAAATCGAGGTCCCATTCTGCAAAACATATATGTTCTGCCAATTTACGAATTTTTTTAAAGTATTTCAATAAATCTTCGGGTTGCTTGAAATACCATGAACAATGGGATAATACCGCCACATCAAATGGGTATAGGTGATTCAAAAAAATTAAAATCCATTTCAAAATGGAAGTCAATATGCTCTCCTAATGAAGATTCCTTAATACGTTCTGCTGCTTGACCTAATGTTAACGGTGCTCCGTAATCGGGACTAGCAATATCTATTGCGACAACAGGTCCGCTTTCCCCTACTGCGTCTGCTATAGCAACGGTTGTATCCCCTTGACCACAACCTATTTCTAATACACGCATTCCTTTTTGAATCCCAAATGCCGATACTAATTCCAAACTGTGCTGCAACTGAACTTGTTGTATCAAATCATCTTCAAATAATTGATATTCCGATAAAAAAGATCTTGTTTTTTCGTTCAGTTGAAATGACTTCAAGTATAATTCACCCCACATTTATTGTGTATTGGTTCATCAACAAAGAAAAAGGCTGCCTAAGCAACCTCCTTTATTGAAATTACACTTCAATTTTGCAAAACCAATTTTAACATCTTACATGCTTGCGCTTAAAACCAAGCTTTCCTTTACCGACTTCCTTTTGAATACTTTCGTAAGCATTTAGAAAACTGCTTTTTTTCTTGTCCCGTTTGACTTCTACGATTCCTATTGCCTTTGCGGTCTCGACTGCCTTTTCATGGAGTGGCAAATATGAAATCCCCACGGTGTATAGAAAATTATTCATAGCGGATTTCGTTCGTTCTGGCGAATCGTGAATCGTACTTTTCACAAGGTCAAGCATATCGGAAATTTTTCTTTCTGAAAATTCAACGTCTTTTCGATTCCCTAAAAGCCAACAGTAGCAACTCCAGCCCGCTGACATTCTCAGCTCTTCACCGCTTGCAATCCATTTATCGGAAACTTCTTGTGCAATATCTGACTCTGATAAAGTTACAGCCACTACATAATCGGACAGCATATAAAAATACGCAGCATCCATCCAGCGATCATAATCAGACTCAGTCATGGCTTTTGGGTCTGCAATTATGCCTGCAAAGTACATTGCATCATAGTTACCTGTCGAATAAAGCTCTTCAGCTAAACGCTGATTTATTTTTATTTTCCTTACAATTGGTTTCATGGCGCCTGTAGCCACGCCAAAAAGCGGCTCATGCGCCCCATTGGATATGTACATTTTTTTAGTTCGTTCCTTGCCAAGGGCTTCAAGCTCCTGCATGACCATTTCTAAATTCATCGTTTAGCACTTCCTTCATTATGGAGTTTTCCCTAATATTTTGCCCATCAATATATATCACCATTATCCTATAACAGACTGCCATTTGTCAGCACCGTCTAAGCACATGAGTGTTACGCAGGAATGCATGTTGGCACTTTTTTAACTTATGGCAAGAAACAATGCCTTCTGTTAGATTTGCTTGGGATCAGGGGATTTCCCCTTTGTTTTTATTTAGCTATACTGCCCCTTTAGCTCCATAAAAAAAGAGCTGCCGATGCAACTCCGTTAATTAAGGCTCAAAAAGCTTTTTTTTCCGTACTTTTTCGGTCAATTGTCTTAATTTTTTTAATGAAATAATAATGTTTGTAGAGGGCTAGCACGACCAATAAGATTTTCACTAATAGGATGTCCACATAAAATACAGAAATTACGATGAAGAAATCGGCAATTATATTGATTCTGATTTTCTCTCTTCGGGTCATACCTTTTTTTTGCAGGAATGCTTCAACGTATTTTTCATATAATGAGGTGCTCTTGAACCAGTTTTCAATCGACTTGGAACTTTTAGCAAAGCAAAAAGCAGCAAATAAGTAAAATGGACCGCCCGGCAGAACTGGTAACACAGTCCCTGCAATACCAATCAAAAGAGATATGGATCCAAGAAGAAAAAATAGGATACTTTTTACTTTTTTAATTGTAATCACCTTTTTATTTATATTCTATTCCGTTATTACATAAAGAGGAAGTCTAATTGATTAGTATCTTCCCTTTACCTTCTTGAACTAACCTGACCCCGTTAGTTTCATATGAAACAGGATGCCGCAGCAACCTTTCTTAGTGAAGTGAAGCACCTGTTAGTTGAACAATTATCATCCTATTTTTTACCACAATTCTATCGAACTGCGATACAATAACTTTTTCTTTATTATTTTTTAGATGGAGTATCATTTTCACATAACTAAACCTATATAGATGACAGATCTGATTTACTGCTCTTGCATCTATTACTTCTATATAACGTTTGATGGAGTGTCAAAAAACCCCCTGCCAATCACATAGGAATGTACCCTTTTGTTAGATATACAAATATCATAACAGGAATAAAACTAAAGACCATAAATAAATTGCTAAAGGCTATTAATCTATTGTTTGAAAATGAACCTAATATTACTCCAATTGGGTTAAGAACAAATGTTAGCATCCCGTAAGATACTTCAATTTTAAAGACCAAATAAGGAATCCAAGAAACAATTCCACAGAGTAAAAGCGTAACAGATAGCCAGAGGTGTATCTTTGTTTTTGGATTGTCTTGACTCATATTCCAACGCCTTTCAAAAATCAATACCCCAATCTTAACATAGTTTCCAAATAAAGTTACCAGATTTCCCTGCCCCTTTACCTCAATTTGAAAAAGCTGTCTTAAAGACAGCTCCAACCTTCAGCTAACGCACCCGATAGATCAACAACAATTACTCATTTCTTTGGTAAACTTCATCAGTAATCCTTTTTGTGCATAAATCCTTTTCCGCTTTTTAAAATCCCTATCAAATGTTTATAACGAAGAAATGCCGATATTCCTAAAAGGAAATCGACTATTTCTTCGCTTCATTTTGGAAGAGAGCGTTAAATATCAAGTTTACGGGTACTGATCCATTTCACAATTTCAGGATCGCTATGAGAAAAGAACAAGCTCTCTTTCGTATCTAACGCAGCAATCTTCTCCATATCTTCTTGGTCCAATTCGAAGTCAAAGATTTTGAAGTTTTCGATGATTCTTTCCTTACGAACAGACTTTGGAATCGCAACGACTCCTCTTTGTGTCAACCATCGTAAAATCACCTGTGCCACAGATTTATTATACTTTTCGGCGATGGACACTAATATTTCGTTCTGGAACATATCATTTTTTCCTTCAGCAAATGGACCCCACGACTCTATTTGAACATTGTTCTCTTTCATAAGTTTCGCACTTTCTATTTGTTGATTAAAAACATGAGTTTCAACCTGGTTTACTGCAGGAATTACGTCATTGTGGATAATCAAATCCACTAGACGGTCCATCTGAAAGTTACTAACCCCAATTGCCCTAATTTTTCCCTCACGGTTCAATTCCTCCATTGCACGCCAAGAACCAAATACGTCCCCAAATGGCTGATGGATCAGATACAAATCCAAATAATCCAATTGTAGTCTTTTCAGCGATTTTGTGAATGCGTTCTTTGTGCTCTCATAACCAGCATCCTGAACCCAGAGTTTTGTAGTAATAAACAATTCCTCTCGTGGCACACCACTCCGCTTGATTGCTCTGCCTACTGCTTCTTCATTTAGATAAGAGGCAGCGGTATCGATAAGACGATAGCCTGCCATAATAGCGTCATAAACGCTTTGTTCGCATTCATTTTCATCTTGAATTTGAAAAACCCCAAAACCTAGTATCGGCATTTCAACACCATTGTTCAAGATTACTTTTTGCATATGAAATCCTCCTGTTTTATCTGTTATTTACCTACTCTATTTGCGTATTCTGCCGGATAGCGATCTCCTGAAATCTCGATTTTCGAGAGCGCATTGTTCAAATCTTTTAATTCCTCATGGGTCAGTTCAATATCTGCTGCACCAAGATTTTCTTCGAGGCGCTCCAATTTCCGTGTACCGGGAATCGGAACAATCCATTGCTTCTGAGCAAGTACCCATGATAGAGCGATTTGAGCAGGCGTTGCATCTTTTCCTGCAGCAATCTTCTTTATCAGTTCGACCAATACCTGATTTGCTTCGATATTCTCAGGTTTGAAGCGAGGAACAATACTGCGGAAATCGGAACTGCCGAACGTTGCGTCCTTATTAATTTTCCCAGTAAGGAATCCCTTACCCAACGGACTGAAAGGAACAAATCCAATTCCAAGCTCTTCAAGGGCAGGCAGTAGTTCTTCTTCAGGACTTCTCCACATCATTGAGTATTCACTTTGAATGGCAGTGAGTGGATAAACCGAGTGTGCACGACGAATCGTTTCCACCCCTGCTTCAGAAAGTCCCCAATGCTTAATCTTGCCTTCCTTGATCAGGTCTTGTATTACTCCGGCAACCTCCTCAATTGGAACACTTGGGTCCACCCGATGCTGATAGTACAGATCTATGGTGTCAACCTTAAGCCGTTTAAGCGAGCCTTCGATTGATTGCCTAATACGCTCCGGCTTACTGTCAAGCACCTGCTTGCCATTTACCATTTGGATACCAAATTTAGTCGCAATAACCGCTTTTCCCTTGAAAGGAGCAAGCGCTTCTCCTAACAACTCCTCATTTACAAATGGACCATATACTTCAGCAGTATCGAAAAAAGTAACACCTCGGTCAATTGCCTCATGAATCAGCGAAATCATCAACTTCTTGTCCGAAGCAGGACCGTAACCATGGCTCATGCCCATGCATCCAAGTCCGATAGAAGAAACTTCTAAGTCACTTTTTCCTAATTTACGTTTTTGCATAACTATTCCCTCCTCTTTTTTGATTGTCACTTTGCTGTTATATTTTATCCGCAACCGATGTGGTGTTAAGCACATGGGCGGCAGTAAGAAAATCTGATTGGGTAATTGAGATGTTCGAACTAAAAAATGATAAGAGTTAGCCATAGTGCGTTTCAACACATTCAATTACTCCCTTATTATGCAATATATAAATAAGAAACCCTTATACCATTCCTGCCAAATCATTGCCTAATCCTCTCACATCACTTAAATTCCAGAGCGATATGTATTAGAATGGAACTAGAAAGAATAAGGAATCAAGGAGGTTTTTATGTCTGAACAAATCTATAAACAGCGGGCAGAGCTCACCCAACTCATTGAGAGTCACACAGGCGAGGACGGGTCTCATCCGACTGCAATTCCTTCTTTATTTTACTCTCGATTCTCTACAGTTACCGGTCCGAATTACGGAGTTTCCAAGCCTTCCTTATGCATTATCGTTCAAGGTATGAAGGAGGTACTGCTTGCACAGGACCGCTATGTATACGGTCCAGCCGATTACCTTATTGCCTCTGTTAACTTGCCAATTACCGGAATAGTCACAGAAGCCTCTTCCGAAAATCCATATTTGGCACTCAAACTCGAATTTACACCAAGCCAGATCTTGGAGGTATTACAGGATTCTCAACTTGCTGTTAACCAGAAAGAACATGCTAAAAGAGGCATGTATGTATGCCAAATAGAGATATCTCTGTTGGACGCGGTAACCAGATTAGCTCGTTTGCTGGACAATCCTAATGATATACCGGTACTCGCACCTCTTATCACGAAGGAAATCATCTATAGGGTTTTGCAAGGTCAGCATGGAGTTACTCTTGGCCAAATTGCGATAGAAGGAAGTTCCACCTATCAAATTGGCGACGTTGTCGACCATATAATGAATAATTATGACCAGTCTTTTCGGATTGAAGACCTTGCGGAAATTGCAAATATGAGCGTTTCATCGCTTCATAGGCACTTTAAAGAGGTAACAGCAATGAGTCCCATTCAGTTCCAAAAACAACTGAGGCTACAGGAAGCCCGGCGCCTATTATTATCCGAGTCAACAGATGCCACTGAAGCAGCATTCCGCGTAGGCTACGAGAGCCCATCCCAATTCAGCCGTGAATATTCCCGCTTGTTTGGTTTACCCCCGAAAGAAGATATTAACCGCCTGAAGGCAACATATGAATAAAAAAGTGCATTAATCTATTATGGATTAATGCACTTTTTTATTCTGGAAATTTGTGTTATCCTGCTTCTGAACAAATTTCAGAACATAATGAGTCCCACTGATATATATTCCCATGATAGCTAGATGATCTAGTAAAAACCCCATGGAGGAATCATTAAATTTCCAACCAAACGGATTATATATGGTTAATTTGTAAATCATCTCCCTCTCGAAAGAAGCCTGAACCCCGTAAACAACAATCAACACCGCTATGACACGAAATGCTATGGTGCGGATACGGCTGGTGCCAGTAATTCCCGTCATCTTTCGAACTGAATTGATAATGGTTGCCCAGGACATTCCTATATGCACAGCCATGAAGATAAATCCCCAATATGAAGTCATAACATGTATCTGCAATGGAACCGTGTCATTGTTTAAAGGAATAAAGGGAAACATGTCACGAGATATGGGCACAGAACTTATTATCACCACAGCCATGGATATTAGAAAAAGCAGATTGACCGCTATGCTCAGAATACGTCGTACATTGTGTTTTCCCTTAAAGATCGTCTTATACCATCGTCGATTTAAAATATTGTGGGTAATAAACAATAAACACAATAATACTCCTGCCAGTTCATGCACTGCATTTCCAGTAATCTGGTAAGCCATTGCAACTAACATCAGAACTGTCATAGAAAGGTCAATGACCAGCCGGATTAACATATTTCGATTCAAGAAGTTCTCCTCTTTCTAATTTTATTTATCCCTAGGTTGGTTTTCCGTAAGCTAACTCCCTATGTCTCTTTATTATAATGAACCATCAATAGAACCTTCTGGATAATTCCGGATTTTTCTTCCTCCATTAATCTGCTTTCATGCAATATATCCTGAGAGCCCTCCAGGTCATCTGCCGCCTTCACCTCCCAGTGTGTTCGGTGGGGATACCTGCGATTTGGGATCCTGTATTGCCATCCTTTGATCCTGTAAACTCTCCAAGGTCAAAACTTTTCATTTCATCCATCGTGTTCACGAAGTCATCACGTTCCTGGTTCGCATGACAAGTAAAGCATCTGCCGATTTCTTCCTTGTAATCCACCGACTTGTCTCCATTGAATTCCTGGTATAGCCAATCTCCATTACGCATCTCAGATGGGTTCCCATCAGCCCAGCCAGCGCGCTTTTCCATTACGAAGATTTCATCAAGATCTTCATCCCGATAGATTTCGAGTGTGATTATTGTGCCGTCAGGGATTGACTGACCGTTCTGCACCGCTTCGATCGCTTCCCTGCTCGTGTAGAGTTCCTCCCTGACATTTCCACGATTGACAGTGGTATAGTTTACACCTTTATCGTAGTTCTCAGGGAATTCAACCAATTCACGATTGGATTCTGATTGTTGTTCCTGTTGGGAAATCCCATTACTGTCATTATTGCTGTTACATGCAGATAGAGTGTTGGACATGACCAAAGCCAGAGACATAAATAATAGTTTTTTCATCTGTTTTCCTCCAAGTTCTTTCCGAATTATTACTATACAAAACTAGCAATCGTTCCCATATATACAGTGAATTTGTAATTTGAGGCATTAGCACATAAACACTATAAAAGAGTAGTGTATTAATGTAGAGGTATCCTCATTATGCTACAGATTAAAATGCGGACGCTGTCCTATTTCTCTTAAATCAATGCCTAATCCTCTTACGTTTCTATCTAAAGCGAAAGCGGATAGATTAAATTTCCTTTAAATAACCTTATGAAGAAATGCATGTAACTACCCTGCCCTAAAATGCCATAAGAAAAAGCTGCCTTAAAGACAGCTCTGCTCGTAAACTATTAAACTGATTAATCTTGTCCATCATCAAGTTCAATAAAATAATGGTCCTTACGGTATGACACTGCCTCCATGGTCGCGATCAGGTTTTGCTCATGCAAGACGTCTATTCGATAAAATCCTGTCCGATAGTTTCGTTTGACTTCAGTTGCACGGGCTACTACCTTGTCTCCGGGTTTAGCTGATTCAATAAACTGGATGGTTGTCGAAAGTCCTAATGATGTTTTTCCATAGGCATTACAGGCTGCGGAAAAAGCATGATCTGCTACAGCATAAATAACTGCCCCGTGAACAGTTCCATATGCATTTACCATAGTGCTTTGCACTTCTAACGTTGCTTCTGCAAAACCTGCCTCGAATTTTGTTAACTGAATGCCTAACGACTGAGCATACGGATCGTTTTTCACTTGCTCATGAATTTGTTCATAGTGTTTTTCATAAATTTGATATTCATCAATTTGCTTCTTCACCATTACCTGCCCCTTCCAATACCATTGATATCAGTAATTGTGACGTGAATTGGATGTGCTGATCATTATCAATTTAAAAAACCAATTGAACCAGCACCATGTAGACAATCGTTCCCCCCGCTATGGAGAGGAGCATCATTTTCTTCCAAAGGTGAAGCAGGGCAACTACAGCCACCCCAATAAATTCAGGGGTGCCGTGACTTCCGGATTGTAAGCTCACATCCTTTAAACAATAAATGACCAAAAGCCCAATTACTGCAGATGGCAGCATTTTACCAAGATACTGTACATACTTCGGTGTAGGTTTACCTGATGGGAAAACGATGAAGGGAAGAAATCTTGTAAGCATTGTGCCTAAAACAACCATCGCGATTGTAATGATTTGCTGCGTTAAAGTCATTGTCATATGGTTCTCACCTCAACTTTCTCTAACGGCTTTCTAAGTAAGGTGAGTACCCCCAAAATGGCAAACATGGCAGGGATGATGAAATTGCTTCCGCCAAAAATAATAAGGCAGACAGCTGACAGCCCAAGCCCAGCGAGAGCACTATGATGTTTTTTCTCTTTCATCCATTGTTCAATGAAAATCACTACAAAGAGAGCCGTCATAACAAAATCGAGTCCTTCTGTGTTGAATTTGACAAAAGAGCCAAAAATACCGCCAATCGTTGATCCTATCACCCAATAGCAATGATTGAGCATTGTCACGAAAAACATAAACCAGCCCTTGTCTACATTCTTCGGAACATCAACGGTACAATTGATGGAAAAAGACTCATCGCAAAGCCCAAAAATCAGATACAGCTTTTTCTTACCGGTCCCCCTATACTTATCCAGCATTGATATGCCATAAAACAAATGCCGTGCATTCACCATTAATGTTAGAAAAAGGGCGTTAATCGGATTGAACGCGACAAGCAATAAATTGGCTGCAATAAACTCCATCGATCCTGCAAATATTGTTAGACTCATCAATATCGGGTAAATCGCACTGAACCCTAATGAATTCATAAAGATTCCATAAGCGATGCCTAAAAATAAAAAGCCTGCCAAAATGGGCACTGTGTACGGAAAAGCCGCACGAAATGCAGTTAGCATTTGAGTTCTTTTTTTCATATAATTCACATCCTGATGACTAAATTTATTTAAACTTAACATACAAAATCCGTACAAAAAACAAGTTAATTGTATGGATTACAATTAAAATAAAATTCGCACATTTCATAAAACGGACGGACTGATAGGCTTATCACCTTATATTCGTTTAAAGCCAGCTCAAATCCATTAGAGTTCCATACAAAAAATGTTATGATTGTATGGAATATGATAGTAGAGGTGAACTATGCCCGTAAATTCATTTGACAATTATCCAATGTCTTGGAAACCTGATAAGAAAGCATTAAAGCGGCCTTTTTATAAATCTCTTGCTTCATTACTTGAACAAGATATAACAAATGGTTTTATAGCACCTGGAACCAAGTTGCCCCCGCAACGAGAATTGGCGGATTTTCTAGACTTAAACTTCACCACGATTACTCGTTCCTACAAAATATGTGAAGTAAAGGGATTGATATATGCTGTTACGGGAAGCGGAACTTTTGTGGCTCCTAATGCCACTCGTTCCATAACCATTTCCGCAGATAAAGCGGCAAACAGCATTGATCTTGGTTTTGTGGCATCTTTTGAGCAAACCAATGATATTGTTTCAGAAACTTTACAAAAAACTGTGAACAAAAGTTATTTGGAGCATCTGCTGAATTACAACGACCCGACTGGTATTCCACATCAAAAAACAGCAGCTCTAAACTGGATGGAATCTTTCGGCATTCACGCGGATCAAGAGCATATTGCAATCGTTTCCGGTGCCCAAAATGCATTGGCCATAGCCTTGGCAGCTTTGTTTGAGCCTGGTAATAGAATTGCAACCGACTTATACACATATTCAAACTTTATCGAGCTGGCAAAGATGTTTCATATTAAGTTAGTGCCCATTCCCGGAGACCATTATGGAATGCTGCCAGATGAACTTGAAAAGCAGTGTTCTCAAACAAATATTGACGGCATTTTCCTGATGCCCTCTTGCAACAATCCAACTACAGTCATGATCTCAGATTTTCGAAAGCAGGAATTAGCTGCGATCATCCGTAAGCATCGTTTAATTTTGATTGAGGATGATATTCATGCATTTTTGACTGCAGGCATTATCTCCGATTACCGGCAGCCGATGTTCCATTTGCTTCCGGAACAGAGCGTTTATATTTGCGGCACCTCTAAGTCAATATGTTCTGGATTAAGAGTTGCCTATATGGTTTATGGGGAGGCCTTTCGCGAGAAAATTGCCCAAGCCATTTTCAACATTAATGTAAAGACCTCTTCTTTTGATGCAGAGGTTATCACAGAGTTAATCCTATCAGGAAAGGCTCATGAAATTGTTTCTCAAAAGAAACAGCTTGCACAAACTGCAAATGATATTTATTCGGAATATTTTCCTTTAAGAATGGATGTTGGACATCCTCTCAGTCTTTATCGTTGGCTTCCAATTAAAGGACATAACGATGCGTTACAGCTGGAAACGGATTTGAAAAGGCGCGGTATTCGGGTATTTCATTCCAATCGTTTTCAAAGCGGGCAGACCACCCCTGATATGTATTTGCGTATTGCACTTTCTTCCACAAACTCATTCGATGAGTTAAAAATAGGATTAGAAATATTAAAGCAGTATCTAGGCTGATTCAAAAATTGATGATACTTAGATTAAATATAAAAAGCCTGACCAAATACGGTCAGGCTTTTTTATACTTTTTTAGCAGAAGCCGCCCTTTCCCGCCTTAAAAACAACTACACCCAACAATGATTAAGAGTATAAACAAAACGACTATAAAGGCGAAACCTCCACCAAATCCAAAACCGCGGTCAAAATCATGTTCACAACCTGACATATAGAAACATCTCCTTTTTTTAAGGAGGAATAAATGGGTAATATCATCTTATGCTCTAATCAGGAAGATGACACCAATAGTCTCCATCTCTGTTCAGAGGATAAAATGTTGGATTTATATGTATTTTCTCATATAGGCCAAAGGTACATATTCAGTTGACATCTAGGAATAAGTTATCCATGTTTAACCTTTGCATTATTATTTGAACTGGACAACATTAATAAACATATGATGGAAAACACAATTTCATTAATTTCAATCCTAAATTATAACGATAAAATGTACTGAAAGAGGAGATGTTTTTTTGTATCCGAATGATTATTATTATCGAGTAAACAACTGGGAACCTATTTTATATGTGTTACATCAAAGTTTATATGCTGAAGAAATGGTATGTGCCATGAGCAGTGAGCTTTTCCATATACCCGAAACCAAAGATTTAAAAGGAAGTCGCGAGATGCATAACCATCTAATCCCTGCTTCATATCACCGTGTAACCGCAGTGGGGTCAGCCCAAAGACTAAAAAATGGCGAGCAACAGCAAACCATTATAGAAACAATGACAGCTTGTATAATAAACGCTAAAACCCAAGATAAAAAAGTACATGAAGGATTAAAAGTAATGGAGGAAAACGCAGGACCTGAATATATAGCCTTTATTAAAGTGATTATCAAATGGCAAGAACAAGCGGAATCCTATTTAAATCAAGCAAAAGAAGCTTTACGAACTATGGGGGTTTCATTTCCTGTTGGAAGTGAACAGCAGAATTATTAATATATTATGATTCTACAAAAATCTTCAAACTAGCAAACAATATAGATTCCAAAGGATATATTCCCCCACCTTTGCTTGACCGAACTGTAAAAAGTTCGGTTTTTTCTGTATAAATGGGTAGTACCAGCGAAGCTGTCACCGCCCGCAATAAAGAATGTCAAGATTACAATAAGTTATTTAATTTTAAAACTTCAAACACATATACCCCCTTCCTGGTTTAGATGGGGGTTTCATTTCTAGCCCTTAACTATCCTGCCCCTTTAGCTCATAAGAAAAGGCTGCCTAAAGACAGCCCCAATCTTAAGCAAAACCCAATTATAAAGTGAATTTTCCACCATGATAACAATAGTAATTTACAGCTCTAAGATCTTTAATCTTTCTTAAGGACTGTTCTGCTTCCTCGACATTTAGACAAAAGTGCGGATTAGCAATGACCAATTCATGATTCTCTATAACAGCTGCGTCACCTGCTATTACACTTTTTAAACTTGGAAAATATAATGAAATATGCCCTGAAGTATGACCTGGTGTTGCTACTACCCTGCATTCGTTATCTAAAATCAAATCACCATCATGTACCTTTTCATCAATTGACACATGCTTTAAATTCTTTAATTGTTGTATAAACCATTTACCGAATTCGATTTCTTGATTTGGCATATTTCTCACATTTCTTCGGCTTGAACCAATCTCTCTGACTTCATTTCACCACTAATAAATTTTGATTCAATTTCACTGGCTATAATGTTAATCAAAGGATACTTTTCCTTGAAATCATATAAGGAGCCTATATGATCAATATCATAATGAGTAATGATTATATTCTTTAAATTCTTCATTTCATAACCATTTTTTATAATTTCATTTTCAATTAAAGGTAAAAAATTTGGATACCCTGTATCGACCAAAGTTAGTTCGTTCTTCAAAATAATCAAGCTAGGATTTATGTGATTTTTTTGTCCATTAAATTCAAATTCAATTGGCAGTTCTATTATCTTCATTTTTCCTCCTACCTACTAAAAAGGTAATAGTAGCTCTCGTTTTTAAACAAAAACACCAATTAGTCCATTAAGAAACCAAGCATGGATACAAAGAAAAGAAATAATGAGACAACAACGTACCTCAAAGATCCTCCTGTTCTATCTTTTTGAGGCTCCTCTAATCCTGTAATTAACATAATTACCGCCAGAAACAACATAGAATATGGCATCAACTCAACACTTCCAGTAATTAGCTGATATGCATATAAAGCAACTACAATTATTGCTAAGATGATTTTAACTATTTTCAAGAAATTATTTCCCCTTAAGTACAATTTTTTATTTAATCATACCATTTGACAGCTTTTCATTGTGTGAAAAATGGAAATTTCTTCATTAATCACCCCGCTTTTCTGCACGAAAAAGCCGACTGGTTTTTAATAAAACCAGTCGGCTATATGGGCTTTTAATTTATTTGAATGTTACGCATTTACTGCTTTACGGGCCTGACTCGCATGTAATTTTTTCATTGCAAATCTTGCTATCGGCTGTGCGATCAGTACTTCAACCCAAAATGCGACGAAAAAGTTACGTGGCCACTCATAAAAGAACGTCTGAATCGGCTCCATACTAATTTCTCTCATGCCAATCCAAGATCCGATAACCGTCAGTAAAATGGACAGGATGGTTACGCTGAATAATATCGTGAATAACACTCTTGCATTAAAACCGTCCGTAGGTTCAATAAACTTTTGTACGAGTTTATTAACCAGAGGATTTACAACAAGTGTTACTAATAAAATGACACAAATCCATACAAATGGAATTACTCGTAAGGTTTCAAAATACACTTCTTTACTGAATCCAAATTTAAATCCCATAATAAGTGGTGCAATAATGTTGACTGAAAGTATTGATATAATCGCTAAAAATAATACAAAGTCTTTTCCATTTCGCGGTAATCTTGTTTCATCGTGCATATGATCATCCCCATTAAAAATATTTCAGATGGCAGACGTATCGTGAGACATATATTTTTGGTCAATAAAAAAGACCAATATCTCTACACACTGATATAACAATTTTATCACTTCTATTCAATGAATTTCAAGGCTTAATCTTACCTATGCTGCGTCGTTTTTCCCGAAAAGGTCTGCCGCAGTAACCTTAGTTACTGCAAACAAATCACGATACAGCAGGACAAGAGTTCATTTGATCTTCATTTAGTTAAAAAGCACAAAATAATATCTGAAATTTCACACTTCTTCTAATGATTCCTAAATACGAAACCTGTATACTTTTCTCATGTTAGTTTTTATCACATCAATAGTCATATCATATAACACACTATGAATAGGAGTTGAGTGTAAATTGTCTACATATCTAGAAAGCCATGCTTTAGAAGAGGCGGAGTTCCACCATGCTGCGGATTTGGATGAATCTCTGAAGCCGAGATCAAAAGAAGATAGGACGGTTGGCCCGATATCCTATACGTTCATGTGGATTGGGGACGGCGTCAATTTAGGGAATATGACACTTGGGGCAAGCTTGGTCGTAGCGGGAACCGCTACGTTGAATATTCTTCAGACATTTACCGCAGCTGCCATTGCCATCGCTATCATTTCCGTGATTTTCGCTTTAAATGATAGGATTGGATACAGGACCGGTATTCCCTATGTTGTTCAGCTCAGAATGTCCTTCGGGATGAAAGGCTCCATCATATCATCACTTTTACGTGGTATTCCGGCCATAATCTGGTACGGTTTTCAAAGTTGGATCGGCGGTACTGCCTTAAACGAAATCGTAAAGATCATTACGGGTGGCGCTTTTGATAATACGGTCATTTGCTTTGTCGCGATTCAATTGGTGCAAATTGTACTTTCGCTATATGGCTTCCATGCCATCAAATGGGTGGAAATGCTTGCATCCATTGTTATCATGCTGGCGCTAGTCTATGTATTTGGTATTCTTCTTACATCACATAGCGAGGTCATCGCGGAAAAATGGGTACATGCTGAAGGCTCTTGGGGCTTGCCGTTCTTTGCTTTCATCATGATGTTTTTAGGAAACTACGCGGCTATCTTTTTAAGCGCAGGGGACTATTCAAGAGAGCTTAAGTCTGGCATCAGTGATGCAAAACGAGGATTTTTGTATTTTTCGCCCATTTTACTAGCATACGGCTTCGTACTGACAATCGGTGTAATGCTTGCTTCCGCTACTGGCATTTCCAATCCAGTTAAGGCGTTTGCCATTGTGGTGGATAATCCTTATATCACAGTAGGCGTTTCAGCATTTATCGTCATAGGTGCAATTGCGGTAAATATGGTTGCCAATATTATTCCGCCAACATATGTGATTACTTTGCTTACAAAGTTGAAATATAAGGTTGCCGTTATCATAACCGGAGTTCTTGCCTTTTGCTCATTCCCTTGGGTGCTTGTACAGGATTCTTCGGCGAAGGGCCTTGGTTTATTCATTCTGATTTATTCCGCTTTTTTAGGTCCAATCGTTTCGATTTTATTAGTCGAATACTATATATTAAGAAAGCAAAAAATGAATGTTGCCGATTTGTACAGAGAAGACGGGCCATTTGCAGGATATAATCCATGCGCACTGCTCGCAATGCTTATCGGTGCCGGCGCTGCCTTTATAAAAGTCGAGCTTGCCTGGATCATCGGCGTTATTGTGGCAGGCATCGCCTATATTATTCTGATGAAGTTCGCCTTTAAGGATTCAAGATTCAAAAAGGGGACGATATTCGAGAATGAGTTTTAACTTATTGAAGGGGATACTGCTCAAAATGGCAGTATCCCTTTTTAAGTAATGTTGATTTCAGGAATTATATATTTGACCATTTTTGTAAGTGAATGTATAGTCTCCTTCTTTTTTCATTAATACCGGCAAGTACTGTGCGACCATCTCAGCAATTCCGAGATTAAGTGGATGAAGTATCCAATCAATGGATTTCCAATCAAGAATGCCTTCCCGCGTTTTTTTCGGTGTTTCATATATTAAATCCTCATCCGCCATATACAAATATACATATATTCCATCCACTTCACCTTCTGGAGTCTCCCAGGTTACCGTTCCTTTAGAAAAAAAAGGCTCCACCTCTATCCCAGTTTCCTCAAATACCTCACGCTGTGCACCTATATCAGGCGTTTCACCTTTCTCGATTTTGCCTCCCACCCCGTTCCAAACACCCATAATTGGAGCTTTCTCCCGGTTAAGCATGAGAAGTTCATTATTCTTCTTTACAAAACAGACTGTATACTTAAACATTTATTAAGAACCCCTTTATCGTTAGTTCGTGCTGTTTACTGGTGAGTTTGAGCATATACACGTGAGTTTGAGCGATATACACGTGAGTTTGCGCTGTTTAATCATGAATTTCACTGTTTCACTCGTGAATTTGCGCTATTTACTCGTGAGTTCGAGCTATTTACTTGTCAATTTCACTGGTTTACTCGTGAGTTTGCGCTATTTACTCGTGAGTTAGATAATTCAAGTTTAACAAATCCCCTTGAATTTTGTATGATAAGAAAGGAAGATTACTAAATGGGAGATGTGATATTTTGAAAAGTCTAGCTGTATTTTGTGGATCAAGCAAAGGTGCATCTGCTGTCTATGTAGAAGAGGCTAAAAAACTGGGTGCGGAATTGGCAAAACGTAAGATTACCCTTGTCTATGGGGGCTCAAGTGTAGGAATCATGGGTGCAGTTGCAGATTCCGTCTTGGAAGCAGGCGGAAATGTAATTGGCGTAATGCCAGATTTCCTAGAAAAAAAGGAAATAGCACATAAGAACTTAACCGAGCTGATCGTCGTGGAATCCATGCATGAAAGAAAAGCAAAAATGGCTGAGCTTGCAGATGGGTTCATGGCCTTGCCAGGCGGGCCAGGAACATTGGAAGAATTCTTTGAGATTTTCACTTGGGCTCAGCTTGGTCTTCATCAAAAACCTTGCGGACTCTTAAATATCAATCACTATTATGATCCTTTGGTCGCTTTATTCAACCATATGTCCGACGAACAGTTCCTGCATGAAAAATTCCGTTCCATGGCGCTGGTAGATGTTGAACCTAATGGACTTCTTGATCAATTCATTACATATGAACCGCCAACCGTAAAAACTTTCATTACCGAGAAACAAACCTGATCATTAAAAAACAGCCGGCCAAGATCAATAATGATCTTGGCCGGCTGTGATAAACTGCAGGTTAAGTAAATATCCGGTTTAAATAATCTCCATGCCCTTTGATAAGTTGCACTTCATGTTCGGATGAAATCCAGAAGAAATGAAATGTCAGCCCCGCTTCATCTCCTCCACCCGTCGGCTGATGGTCCCATTCATCAGGAACATTCGATACACTTATTTGATAAAAATATCTATTATGTATGGCACCATCGACGTTCTCCCAAAAATCTTCTGTTATTAATTTCTCCACATGAAAATTTTCCAGACCTGTTTCTTCTTTCATTTCCCTAATTACTGCTTGGTAAGCATCTTCTTTAGGCTTCACCGTTCCCTTAGGTATCTGTATGCCCGCTTCCCTAATGGGATGTTGAAAAACCAATACCTGTGTTTCTCCATTATTGATTCTTGTCACATACCCGTAAGCTTTTTTTATCATTATCACCATCAATCACCAAAAGCAAAAATGAGCTCTGTCTCGCATACAGTTTCCCCCTCGACAGTAGCCCTGCCTGTTCCTTTACCGATAGGACCTTTCAAGCGAGTAATCTCCACTTCTAAACGTAATTGGTCCCCTGGTTTTACTTGCCTTTTAAAACGGCATCCATCGATCCCGGCCAAAAGCCCGATCCGCCCTTTATTTACTTCTTTTGTAAGCATGACAACAGCACTTACCTGTGCTAATGCCTCCACGATCAACACACCTGGCATCACTGGGTAATCGGGAAAGTGACCAGTAAAAAACTCTTCATTTGCCGTTACGTTTTTAATGGCCACCGCCCTCTTTCCTTCTTCCAGTTCCAAAACTCTATCAACTAATAGAAATGGATAGCGATGCCTGATAATGTCTTTGATTTCTTGAATGTCAATCAATATTAAGTCCCCCATTGCGATGGATTGCTTTCACTTAATTTTACCATCAGCATCACCATATGGATATTCCTGCCTGAGCAACCCTGTTTTCGCTTACAAATCCTTTGATTTTTTTTCCTTCGATTTAGTTAACGGGGATAGAACCATTTGTTCATACCTCTCATATCCCCCTAATAGTTTATGAATCACGCTTATTTTAGGAACAACAAGGTAAACCGCCAATCCTGAAATGGTGCTCAGTATTGCTCCTGCCAGCACATCCGCCGGAAAGTGGACACCTACCCAAATACGGGAAATGCCAACAAGGAAAGCCAGCATGATCCATAACAACCACCATCCTCTTTTGAAAAGCCAAAAAGATACACAAAACGAGAAAAACAAGATGGTATGGTCGCTTGGAAATGAATTATCCACTGCTTTTTCAATTAACTGATTAACATTGGCCAATTCGGCAAATGGCTGATTATTATAATGTAATCTCCCTGCCATTTTCCCCATCACTTCAGCTATTACAAACGTAATCATCCCACAAACAACCATCATCCTACTCTGTTCATTTCGAGTGAACCATATTAAGATGACTGCCAAAGCTAATAAAAATACCATGTACTCGGCAATGAAAATGGCAGAAGGGTTTAAATAATCGTACTGTTTCCCTAAGTCATTGATCATTCTGAATACATTGGTATTCAACTCAAAAAAGTCCATTTCATACCCAACCTTCCCCTTTTTCTTACATATTAAAGAGAAAGGAAATATATCGCCATCGTTCTTCCTAACAGTTTAAGCTGCCGTCTTACAATATTGTCACCCGGTTAAAGAAGCTTGGTGGGGTCTTGTATATTTCCTGAACTTTCTATATAATCCAAGAAAAATACGGAGGTTAGTCAAATGAATAATGATAGGAACTCTGTTCTAATTCATGAAAACCAAGAAACGGTTTGGAATGCGATCACGAATGATGAAATCATTTCAAAATGGTATGCCCCGGGTTCAAAATGGAATATTCCTAAACTCCAGGTTGGAGAGAAGGCAATCTTCGTATTAATGCCTAGTGCACATAACAATCTTAAAGAGAATGAAAGCATCCCAATGAGCTTTACAATCCAAGAGATAATCCCTTGCGAAAGGTTTTCTTATTCTTCGGATTCGGATAAACTCGTTTTCACTTTTGAAATATTCCCAGAATCCGAAGGCACTAGAGTATCCATTAACATGAACGGATATGAACTTAGTTTGGCTAACTTAAAAGCTTGTTTAGAAGGAAAAGAACTTCCCTATACCTAAAGGATGGTATCCCCTTCGGATATAGAGTTGGAAAAAGACTGTTAAGAATTGGTTTATAATAGAAGGGAATCGTATAAGGAGGTAAAAAATGCTGCACATACAGAAAAAGTCCGATACTGTCATCATTGTCATTCACGAAATATATGGACTGAACCAACATATGCAGGGTATTTGTGAGTCATTATCAAACAATGACTTTGATGTAATCTGTCCGAATTTGTTAGACCGCGAGACGCCTTTTGATTATTCCCAAGAGGCTGCTGCTTATCGACATTTTATGGAGAACGTTGGCTTCACGGGTGCTTTATATAAGATAAAGCATATTTTATCGGATATAAAAGATGTATACCAAAAGATTTTTATTCTTGGATTCAGTGCAGGGGCAACTGTAACTTGGCTGTGCAGTGAGGAAGAGTGTGTCGATGGAATAGTTGGTTACTACGGTTCACGTATTAGGAATTATGCAGACTTGGCGCCACAATGCCCTGCATTGCTATTTTTCCCACTAGAAGAGCCATCATTTAATGTGGACGAGTTAATTTCAGCTTTAGAAAGAACGAACGTCGAGGTTCATAAATTCAACGGAAAACACGGATTCAGTGATCCTTACAATTCAAAATATCATGCAGAATCAGCCCAGGCAGCCGTTAGCAAAATGATGAAATTTTTCATGCAACATTGAGGTTACACATTCAACCTAATGCCGTTTTGTATTGATCCATTGTATCGAACCCGCATCACTATGGGGATGACATTCATTTTGAACCTTTTTATATTCTGTTTCCAATTCTTTTAAGGTTAACTTCATAAGCTGTTCCACAGTCTTATTTACAGTATGGATCATAAGTTTAAAGATTAATTCCTTCCGCCTTTCTTCCACACTCTTCCTCATTTCACCCTCTCCTTTTATTCTGATATTATATGAAATGTATCCTTAGACAGGGGGAATGATCGTCGGATTCCTTCTCTTCAATTTTGCTTATTTTAATATATTCATTCTCTAAATCGGTTAAGGTTAATTCAAATAGATGGATGTCATTCTTTTTATAAATTCCCTTGTTAATCAACTTGTTTATCAGGAAGTTTCTTTTTTTCTCAATGGCTTTACGTAATAATATCCCCATGCTAAATCCTCCTTTTGATAATCTTTCGACTTGCCCATTCACAAAAAAAAACCGAAGACACCTCTTTACATGAAAGAAAAGTCTCCGGTTTTCCGGTCAATTAACCTATAATCCCTATTAAATTACTCGGTATTATTGTTTTTATAATACTAACTCTGTGATCCGCAGTCAACAATTTTTTTCGTGCATCTTATTTATTTTTGCTTCGCTTCATGAAATGCTGCTTTCACTTTATCCAACAGGTCTTTATCCGTAATCAGTTTATAACCTGTAAGTGCAAGCGCTTTTGCTCCGGTCAGGATGGCTTTGTCTCCAGCAGGAGATTTGGCACAGTCGCGGAATTCATTCGTATGGGCAATCAGCTCATCATGGCCAATTTTTATATAAGGATGTGCTGTCGGCACTACATGGCTTACATTACCTGCATCCGTCGAGCCAAAGCCACTCTCTTTTCGAGGACCCACTGCTTCCCCTAATTGAGAGAGCTCTTCTTTTAACAGTTCATCCAGAACTGGATTAATGACAAAATCGAGTACTTCATTTTGGAAACGTTCAACTTTAACCGTACTTCCTGTGGCAAGTGCTGCCCCTTCGGCAACAGCACGTATTTTATTGGATACTTCTTGGCAAAGTTTCCATGTTGTTGCTCTAATGTAAAATCTGGCTGAAGCATATTCGGGAATGATGTTAGGAGCTTCCCCGCCATTGGTGATGATTCCGTGGATTTTGACCTCAGTCGGGAGCTGCTGACGCAAAGCATTAATGCCATTGAACAGCTGAATCACCGCGTCAAGTGCATTCACGCCTTCTTCAGGTGCAGCTGCTGCATGTGCTGACTTCCCGTAAAAATGAAAATCTAGGGGGTCGACTGCCAGAAATGGACTTGTGACACGCGTTTGCCCGCCAGGATGGATAAGGATTGCCGCATCAACCCCATCAAATAGACCGTGCTTCACAAAGCTGCCTTTTGCGCTTCCATTCGGCCCGCCCTCTTCTGCCGGTGTTCCGAAAACAATCACCTCTCCGCCCGTTTCCTCCAGCACTTGAGCCAAGGAAATGCCCGCTGCAACACTCGTTGTGCCGATGATATTATGGCCGCAAGCATGGCCTAAACCCGGCAATGCATCATACTCGGCTAAAAAGGCAATTGTGGGACCTTTCTTTGAAGAGGTTTTTTTGGCGATGAATCCTGTTTCATGCCCGGCAATATTGCGGGTTACTTCAAATCCTTCATTTCGAAGTATTCCGGTTAATGTATCCGAAGCGAAAAACTCTTGATTCCCAATTTCGGGTTTAGCATGAATGGCTTGACTCGTTTCGATATATAATTTGGAATGAAGGTCGATGTGATCTTCAATGATCTGCTGATGCTGCTTCTGCACTAATTCTCTCGCCATATTCTTATCTCCCCTTTTTGGTTTAAGGAACCGGATAGGCATCTTGAATCCATCCGGCATTCCTTCACTCGTTTTGAATCTGAATCATTATTTTTCATTAGCTGGTTTTGTCCAAGCATCCTGGTAATTCACTAATTCATCTACAGAAACATATGCAGGAATGGTGTTTCCTTTAAACGTTTTTTCAATGAACGCTTCCACTTTTTTCGATTGATAAAGCTCCACTAATTTTTGCAGCTCAGGACGATCGGCATTACCCTTTTTAACTGCAATGATATTAATATATGGTTTCGCCGTTTTACTCTCATGGAATAAAGAATCTTTTAAAGTAAGGCCTGCTTCGACGGCAAAGTTATTATTGATGGCTGAAGCATCGGCATCATCCAATAGACGCGGTGTATTGCCGGCAGCAACAGGTTGGATTTTCAAGTTTTTCGGATTTTCCTTAATGATTTCCAATGATCCCGATCCATTGAATTCCTCTTTCAATGTAATCAATCCAGCTTCCTGAAGAAGAAGCAGTGCACGGCCAAAGTTCGTTGCTTCATTCGGAACGGCAATCGTAGCGCCATCCGGAAGATCCTTGAGATCTTTATGTTTTTTCGAATAAAGGCCCATAGGAGCAATGACAGTCGACCCGATGGCCTCTAATTTCAGATTTTGGTCTTGAACGAATTCATCGAAGTATGCGACCGTTTGGAATGAATTGGCATCAATTTCACCTTCACTTAAAGCAAGGTTCGGTTGGATATAATCATTGAAAGTGACCAGTTCAATATTAAGCCCTTCCTCTTTCGCTATGTCGACAATGTATTCCCATGTTCTTGTATCCCCGCTGCTGACACCGACTTTTACTGTTTTCACATCATCCGAACCGCCTGATGCACCTTCTTCTTTCCCGCATGCTGCAGACAAGATGGCCAATGCCAATACTATGATCGTTAATAAGATTTTCTTCATTTCTCCTACCTCCTGTTATTTTTATCTTCTTCTGATTTTTCTTGAAACAAAATTCCCGGTGGATTGCAGTAATTGAACGATGATCACGAGCGCCGCCACTGTGACGATCATCGTCATCGTATCAAACCTTTGATAACCGTAAGCCAAAGCTAAATCTCCGACCCCGCCTGCACCGACGGCACCTGCCATGGCCGTAGATCCAACAAGCCCGATTGTCGCTGTTGTAAATGTAAGGATCAACGAACTAAGTCCCTCAGGAATCAAAAAACGATAAATGATTTGCCATGTCGTCGCCCCCATCGCCTGAGCTGCCTCGATGATCCCTTTGTCCACTTCCAACAGGGAGTTCTCCACAAGCCGGGCGATATAAGGAGCCGCGTAAAAGATTAGCGGAACAATGGCCGCATTCGTTCCGATCGCACTGCCTACAATCATTCTGGTAAACGGAATAAGTGCTACTAGCAAGATGATGAAAGGAACCGACCGCAATATATTGATGATCGGGTTCAATACATTAAAGACCCATTTATTCTCCAGGATATGGCCCTTTCTTGTAATGACAAGCAGGATACCAAGCGGAAGACCAATCAATCCGGAAAATACCAATGAGATGGCTACCATATAAAGTGTGTCACCGAAAGCTGTCGACAGCTGATCTGCCGTTATTTCCATTCCCCAAAGCGTATTACCCATTTATCTGCACCTCCTGGACGAGAATCCCCTCATCTTTAATATACTGATAAGCCTTGTCCACCTCATTTTTATTCCCGGTCACTTCGATGATCAAATTCCCGAAAGGCGTTTCCTGAATTTCAGAAATATTGGCTGATAAAACACTTAAATGAACATCATATTTCTTCGAGATGGTTGAAAGCAAAGGAGCACCCGAAGTAGTCCCAATAAAATTAATTTTCCAAATAATCGGGATATGGGACCCTATGCTTTTTAGGAAACTTTGTGGAATTTCGTCATGTATGACCGTTCTCACGAAGTTTTTTGCAATATCCGTTTGCGGCTTCGCAAAAACTTCGAAAACCGAACCTTGTTCAACGACACATCCGCCCTCCATGACCGCTACCTTATTGCAAATTTCCCGAATGACAGACATCTCATGAGTGATTAGCAGAATGGTAATATTGTATTCTTTATTGATTTTCTTTAAGAGCTGCAGAACAGCACTCGTTGTTTGCGGATCCAATGCCGAGGTAGCTTCATCACACAATAAGATCGATGGATTGGTAGCCAATGCTCTCGCAATGCCGATCCGCTGCTTTTGACCGCCGGATAATTGTTCCGGATAACTCTTTGCTTTGCTCGATAAGCCAACGAACTCCAACAGCTCGCCTACCCGCTTTTTGATTTCTTTACCAGGGGTTCCCGATAAAATCAGCGGCATGGCGATATTATCAAAAACGGTCTTTGAGTTTAGCAAATTGAAATGCTGAAAGATCATCCCGATTTTTTTCTTTTCTGCCCGCAATTCCTTCGCGCTCAATTTGGTTAAATCCTTGCCCCCAACAATCACCGAACCATCTGAAGGATGTTCAAGCAAATTGACCAACCTGATCAACGTACTCTTCCCGGCCCCGCTATAACCGACTACACCGAATATATCCCCCTTTTCCACTGTCAAATTAATGCCCTTCAAAGCCTCGACAGTCTGTTTCTTTGTTTGATATACCTTTTTAACATTTTGAAACTCAATCATCCAATCTCCCCCCATGTTGTTTATTTGTACGAATTCATTATCCAGAGAGAAGAGCTTTGCAACGCTTCATAATGATAGGGTTAAATTCGAAACTCACGAGTAAATCTGCGAAACTCATGAGTAATTGCACCAAATTTCCTAATAACCATATACATTTTGAATAAACAAAAGAGGCCTCTTCCGTCATCAGACAGAAGAGGCCTCTTTAGACATAAAAAAGAGTAAACTCTTAAATTAATTATCTAAGAAAAGCTCCTTCTTATCTTTCAAACTTTCGTCCGTTGGAATTAGCACAGTATTTTTACAAAAGTAAAAACCCGCTGCCGAGGTATCATAGGGCCAAGTCCCTCCACATCTCTTGATAAGAATTAACGTTATATTTAATTATGTCCTTCACTATATATTCTAATTTCTCTAAAGTCAACTATATTTTTCATCGGTTAAAATATTTTCACAGTATAGTGATTGACGCTTTTTAATTATATTAATATAGTTTAAATTTTATATTCTATAATGATTTGCCCATTCTCCATACTGGGTATATTTCATTTTCTTCCCTTATCTTCATCATGCCTGAATTCTTATATAAGCGAATCGCCCTTTGATTATCCGGAGAAACCCTTAAATGATATTCAGATACATTAAATCGCCCGAAAAAGTTTTCTGCATAGCGAACCATTTCCTTGCCAAGGCCTTTACTGCGGTATCCGGGAATAAGATAAAATAGATCTACATAGCCGATCTCAGTTCCTTCATACGCCCGAATTCGAAGTTCCATTTGCCCAATCGGTACTTGGTCCTTTTCAATGATCACCTGTCCCCCCGGGAATTTGCGGACCCTTTCTTCCATTCGTTGCAGATATGTATTTTCATCTCCAAAACCTGCCTCAGATCCAAAACTTACAACAAAGGAATCTTTCCTGAATTTAATGATAATATCTTTATCTTTGTTCGTATCAATGGTACGAAAGATCAACTTCATCCTCTCCTATCATTTTAGTAAAATAGTTTTCAAGCAAAAAAACTCATTTCACTTACGGTCTTCATGATATTTCATTATTTACTTTTTCAAGCGTCTTATTTCATTTTCTCTGAAAGGATTTTTCCTTAATCCCTATAGGAATGGCCATAATATTAAATTAAAAACAAATGCAATATTGTTTGGTGAGTTCTAGTAATGGGGATTGGATTGGCACAAACAAATCTATTTAATTTTCGAGTCTAACTTTGCAGGGTAACCCTAAGTGAATGAATGTTCGAGAGGAATTTGTTTATTAAGCTCTAACTCAACTTTTTTCCAAGCATCCTTTTTCCCTTTCATTTACATTCCAATTATAATAGGTAAGTGGAATACATTTACATGATTATCCATTATAAAAATCATTGGAGGTATTGAAGATGAAAGTTGTTGCAATAGTGGGAAGTATCCGTAAAGAGTCTTACAACCTTAAGCTTGCCAAATATATTCAATCTAGATATCAAGATCGGTTCGATCTCGAAATATTGAACATTCGGGATTTACCTTTTTATGATCAAGATATTGAAAATGACCCTCCATCAGTTGTAAAAGAATTTAAAAGCAAAGTGGCCGAAGCAGATGCAGTTTTGTGGGTAACTCCTGAATACAACGGTACGATTCCAGGTGTATTGGGCAATGCAATCGATTGGTTATCACGTGTCGATAAAGTCTTGATCGGCAAACCATCATGGATCATGGGTGCTTCAATGGGGCAATTAGGAACGGTTAAAGCTCAATTGCATTTGCGTGAAATCTTATTCGCAATAGGCATCGCCTCCCCACTCCTTCCAGGGAATGAAGTATATGTTGGTGCAGTGCATGACAAAATCGATAACGAAGGCAGGCTTACACATGAGTCGACTGTCCAGTTTATCGATACGGTCGTCGATAATTTCATTAGCTGGTATAATCATCATACTCGTTAATGATAAAAAAAGACTCCCAGTAGGTTTGAGCCTGCTGGGAGTCTTTTTGCATCATTAAACAAAATTCATCCTCTTCCCGCCTGGAATGCAGGGTATTTCGTCATTCCTCCGTCAGCGAATAGAGTGATGCCCGTTACATAACTGGACTCTGAAGATGCCAGCCATGCAGCAACCGCAGCAATTTCTTCAGGCTTTCCGATATACCCCATCGGAATCATGCTTTCAAGATCCTTTTTCTTTTCGGGATCTTCAAGCTTGTCGGCATTAATTGGCGTGGCGATGGCTCCAGGACCAATGCTGTTCACACGGATTCCCTTTGGTGCATATTCAAGTGCCAGTGTCTCCGTAAGCAGCTTCACCCCGCCCTTGCTTGCAGCATAGTGAACGAATAAAGGCCAGGGAATCATCTCATGTACACTGGACATGTTTATAACATTCCCTTTAATGTCGTTCTCGACAAAATACTTGATAGCTTCACGGCAGCCCAAGAAATTTCCCGTTAAGTTGGTATTGATTACCCTATTCCAGTCGCTTAACGGCATCTCGTGAGACGGAACCGGATTTTCAATTCCTGCATTATTGATGAATATATCGAGTTTCCCGAAATTCTTTATCGCTGATTGAACAAGATTAATCACATCTTCTTCAACGGTGACATCGCCTTTTACTGCAATTGCTTCCCCGCCATTTGTTTTGATTTCCTCCATTACACTATCCGCTTCCTCTGATTTAGTGCGATAATTAACCACGACCTTTGCCTTTTCCTTGGCAAAGCGAATGGCCATCGCTTTCCCTAAACCAGTGGATGAACCGGTTATAACAACGACCTTACCTTCTAAATCTGTATACATTTAATCACCCTCCAATTAACTTTTTGCCATCCCGAGCATAATCCCAGCAATGATGATCAAGATAATTCCGATTATGATTCCAATTAGTTGGCGTTTCGTTTTCTTTTCACGTAAAATGATGATCCCGCCGAGAGTTGAGATGACAATGCCCATTTGCGAAAGGGAAAAACTAGTGGCCACTCCCACACGGGGCTGGGATATGAATAAAAACATATTCCCTGCAGCCCATATCAATCCCGGAATGATATTGCGAATCGTATATTTATTAAACGGTTTATGTTTAAAAGTCAATAACAGACCGCCTATCACCATCCCTATCGCTTGAGGGAACAACGCTGACCATCCATCAACATCGAAAAGACGAGCCACGACCACATAAACCAAATAACCGAATGTCGAGATGAGGAGAATAACAATTCCTTTCTTCAAGTTTCCCGATTTGCCCTCTTTTGATTCTTTATCCTCCAGTGAGGTCAAGACGATTCCTATAATAATGAAAACTAATGCCAAGACGCCTAAAATGATCGCTTTCATTGTGGACCATTCGTTAAAAACGATGACCCCGAATAAAGTCGTTGAAATGAGCTGCATTCCAGTAGATATCGGCATCGTTTTGGATACTCCCATTAAATCAATGCTCTTAAGCTGATTAGCTTGTCCAACGGCCCAAAACAATCCAGAGACAACCCCGACTCCAAACACGAGAAATGACAACTTAATATCGGCAAAAATATAAACACCTATTGAAAAAATCAATGCGCCAATGGTTGTACCCAGTGTTTGACTATATGGCCCACCCCCGAGTTTCACATTAAATAAAACGATGCTTCCCCAGAATAGTGCCGGCAAGAGAGCTAATAATATATCCATATTCAACCCCCATATATGTAAGTTCAAAGCTAATAAATTTCATTTTGTCTTCTTTTTAATATGTTCGCTTTATTTGAATTGACCCTTGGTAATTTTATGAAGTGTTTTTGCAAAAATAGTGTTCATCACAAAGAAAGCTTCCGATGCTAATAATATCGGGAGCGTTTAGTTGGAGAAAAGACAGCTGTACTGCGGTCTTTCCCTTTATAAGATTATAAAAAAAGCAAACCTTATGCAGGTTTGCTTCCAGTTATAGATATGGAACTTATTTCTTCAAATGATATGGCACTGTCGTTACAACCACATTTCTTTTATAAAGTAAGTAGGCGCGAATCAGTAAACTTGATTGGTTATGAAGTATATTGTGCCATCCCTTCTTCGGAATGAATTGGGGGATGACCACCGTAACTTTATAATTGGATTCACTCGCCTTATGTTCAACTGTATCCACAAATTTAGTTAGTGGCTGAATGATACTTCTATAATAAGAATTCAGTGTAACGAGTCTGACATCCGGCTGCCACTTTTTCCACTTTTCTCCGAATTTCTTTTCATCTTCTCTTTCAAAAGCAACATAAACGGCAATGACCTGATTTGCTGAGAGCGATTTTGCATAATTTAAAGAGTTCTCAACCACATGAGTTATACCTGCCACAGGTACGATAATGATATTTCCTTCAATTGGTAAGATCGGCTCGCATGTTGTAATCCTTAGTTGGTCACCAACTGCTTCATAATGCTTTTTAATCCGATGAAAAATTAAAATGATGATAGGTAAAAAAATCAAAACAGGCCAAACCTGAGTAAATTTGGTTAAAAAGAATATCATCGTGACGATAAAGCTAATTATGGCACCAATTGAATTTATGGTTAATTTCATCATCCAGCCTTTTGGCTTTTCGCGAACCCATTTAACGATCATGCCAGTCTGGGACAACGTAAATGGAATGAATACCCCTACCGCATAAAGCGGAATGAGATTTTCAGTATGTCCTTCAAATGCGACAATCAAGATGATGGATGCAAGTCCCAGTATGATGATTCCATTGGAATACCCTAATCGGTCCCCTCTGATCGTAAACGCCCTTGGTATGAATTTATCCTTCGCCAGATTTACCGCAAGCAGAGGGAAAGCCGAATAGCCAGTATTGGCCGCAAGTATCAAGATCAGGGCAGTCGTACCTTGTATGAAGAAATACATGAAATTCCGTCCAAAGATCTCTTCAGCAATCTGGGAGACGACCGTTACCTCTGCGCTGGGAACAATGCTTAAATAATAGGCTAAGAATACGATTCCCGAAAATAATACAGCTAGCAATGAACCCATCGCTATTAAAGTTTTCGCAGCATTATTCGGGGCTGGATCTTTAAAGTTCGGGATTGCATTGGAAATTGCTTCTACTCCTGTCAAGGCGGAGCTTCCTGATGCAAATGCTCTTAGCAGTATAAATAAACTGATGCCCGCTACCGGAGTCCCGATTGATGTGTGCAATTCAGGTGAAACTCCTCCTGTTAAAATCTTGTAAATTCCAACACCGATCAAGATGAACAAGGCTAAAACGAATAGGTACACCGGATAGGCCAAAACAGAGGCTGACTCCGTAACCCCCCGAAGGTTCAGGATTGTAAGTAGAATCACGAATATGATGGCAATGACGACATTATAGGAATGCAGGCCAGGAAAAGCGGACGTGATTGCATCCGTACCTGCAGAGACACTTACAGCCACAGTTAATATATAATCTACCAATAAAGATCCTCCAGCTATCAACCCTGGATTGACTCCTAAATTGTTTTTTGAAACCACATAGGCCCCCCCGCCATGCGGATAAGCGAAAATGATTTGTCTATAAGACAAAATCAAAGCAGTTAAGAGGATCAATACTCCGATCGCGATAGGGATGGAATACCAGAATGCTGCAGCACCGACCGTGATCAGGACGATCAATATTTGCTCCGGCCCATATGCAACCGAAGACAAAGCATCAGAAGATAATATCGCCAAAGCCTTTGTTTTGTTAAGCTTTTGTTCACCAAGTGCATTTGACTTTAAAGGTCTCCCAATCAAGAACCTCTTTATAGAAGATAACATCAAGATTTCACCACCATAGTTAATTTATAAGTTTATGTTACCCAGCTGTAGCAAAAAACTAGACGAAACACAAAAATGCCTACAAGTCATAGCTAAATAGACCTGTAGACATCAATTTTTTTGTCTAACAAGCTCCACCTTCCTTCTCATATAACGCTTACGAGGTTAGCTGTCGGATTCGGACCTAAGAGTAGCCCTACCTTTTTAAAAAGGATTCACCCCTTGGATTGTAAACAATCCCAATAACGGGTCCCCCGCACCATAAGGTTTAAGCGATTTAGAAATATGAAACTGTTGATTATCATACTCCCGTGAAATGGAAATGTAAATGAAAATTTTGCTCAAAAATAAATAATTCTTTGTAAGTGAGGTTTTGTTCTTGGCTTATATAACATAAGTCATGCAATGACATGATTCGAAGGTAGGAAAGGAGGTAAGTAAAGGTCAAAATCCAGGGGCCAATGAACAAAAGGTGGTCCGAAAAGGAAAAAAATCACCTTAATGAAGAATGCGATGAATTAACCAGATCTGCCCCAGCTCGGATCGTCATTAAAAGGGTAAACTTGCATTAAATATCAAATTCCGCTTTTATTCCCGTCCAATAGGGGCACTATTCCACTGATTCACCTAATTAGTTCCTTCCTTCTTGAATTGGTCTCAGATTGCTTTTTTTAAAGACAAAGTATTTCTGGCCAATATAGTTAAGCACGGTATAAAAGATTGTTCCTATGAGAACAGCCAAATTTTGTTGTATGGATAAATGGACGGATCCTTCCAGTGATTCCGCAATGGCTTGGCCTATAGAATAAGCGGCGGAATAACAAATCAGGATGACGCAAAAGAAACGGGCAACTCCTCGCCGCCATTCTATATCACTTTTAAAGGTAAAAGTCCTGTTCAAAAGAAAACTCGTTACAGCTCCCGTTCCATTGCCGAAAAAGGTGGAGACCCAGTATGATAATTCAAGAACGTTCATAAGAAAAAGCATGATGGAAAGTCCAACCGCTGTATTGACTATTCCAACCAATAAAAAGCGGATAAAGGAGTTAGTGTGTTTTAGATAGTTTTTCAATACTGTTCCGTTCATTGTCTAGTTGCTCCCGTTTTTTTAAATCGAGCGGATTAAATAAATCAAGATCAACAATATATTTAGGCCGGCGTTTGGATTCATTATAGATTTTTCCGATATATTCCCCTATCAAGCCGACAGCAATCAACTGCAGTCCGCCGATCAACCATATGGAGGTGATTAATGAGGTCCAACCAGTTTCGGTCTGCCCATAAAACTTTAACCATAAAAAGTAAGACCCAAAGAGTAAGCTAATGAAAAAGGAAAGACATCCTAGCCATAATACAAGCCGGATCGGTGTAACTGAAAAGGAAGTAATGCCATCAAGCGCAAAAGCAACCATCTTCTTAAATGGATATTTCGTTTCCCCAGCCAATCTTTCTTTTCGGTCATAATAAACAGAATCCGTCTTAAACCCAATAAGCGGGACAATCCCCCTTAAAAAAAGATTCGTTTCATCAAATCGTTCCAACTCCGCGATCGCCCTTCTGCTCATCAGCCTGAAATCGGCATGATTATAGACAAGGTTAACCCCCATCTTGTTCATCAATTTATAAAAACCAGTTGCAGATGTCCGTTTAAAAAATGAATCAAGGTCCCTTTTCTGGCGGACACCATATACGATTTCACATCCTTCATTGAATTTCCGAATGAATTCAGGGATGACTTGAATATCATCCTGTAAATCTGCATCAATGGAAATCACACAATCCGAGGCTTCCTTGGCTGTAAACAATCCTGCCAGGAGTGCATTTTGATGTCCTGCATTCCGGGAAAGCTTTAGCCCGCGAACCAATTCATTATTGATCGTTTCCTTATAAATGATCTTCCAAGTTTGATCTTTGCTTCCATCATCAACCAGCAGGACTTTACTTTGACCAGAAACAACGTTTTCTTCGACTAATCCCCTCATCAATCCACAAAGCTGGGAAATGGTATCCTGCAAAACGCTTTCTTCGTTATAACAAGGTACAACAATCGTTACTATCGGTGAATTCATTCTATTCCCCCCTTTTCACATGACTCTGTATAAATGAATTTTCCATTTGCTTCCCTTCTTTGTGAAAACCCCATCTAGCACCAATCCGTTCTCCTTCGCGTTGTTGATTGGGATGGCAGAAAATATATATTTGCCACCTAATCCTTTAAAGGCATCCATATTAAGATCCAAATTTTCCAGCTCTTTCTTCGAGCCTTTCTTGAACATATAATGCTTCCCAAGCTCATCGGTAAATAGGTAACAACGTCCTCCCCATTCATCAAAGTAGATTCTGATGTTTTTATTCTTAGCCAATTCGTTTTCAATTATTTGACGAAATTGATGTTTGTAAGAAAGCGGATAGAAATTGTTATAGCTATCGAGCGTGTAAAATCCATTAAATTGTGCGATTGCAGGATGCAGCCCAATGCTAGCAACACGATACTCTTCCTGTGGAAGGTCAATATGATCTTTTATTTCCTGGAAAAGGCTTTCTGAATAGAACTCTTTAAAAGATGGTTTTTTATTGTAAGTGATTTCTTCATTGAAGCCCATTAAGATCATAATTTGGACGGCGATGAAAATGGAAAGGGTTTTCTTAGCATAATCGCTGTGTTCCCAAATGATTTTTATCGCGAGGGCAAAGCCCAAATAAATCACCATCGGCCTTAAAAAGTGAAATCTGGCAAAATTAAATGTATCCAGGGTGTGAAACCTTTCCGTCAAAGGAACCCAGCCTTTATAAAACCAGAATGCGTACCATGCTGAGAGTATAAAGTTCAAGCCGAATAAAAATACATATACCTTTTCCTGTCGCCACAGTTTTTTGGTCAGAATGATATAAAGGGCAAAGACTGTAATCGGCAGGATAATAAGCGCATGTACAGTCATGACATGCGTATGTCCAAGAACGAAATTTTTGAAAGTAAGCTTGATGACCCAATCGAGCGGCAGCCTTGCGTGAAAATATTCATCTCTGCTATTTGGCTCCGAATCAAAAATGAATGAAGACACCAAACGGTACTCCACCAAACCAAAAATGAAGGTCATATACACGATCGAAAGAAGAAACGTTATATTCCACCCTTTTCTCCTGATCACATCCGTTAACCAAAGAAAGCCCATTGCAACAAGGAAAAAGAAAAAACCAAGCACAATGCTTGAATAAAGCGGCAAAAGTGTAAGGACCAAATAATTCTTCCACGAATGGTCCTTGCTGCGAATATTCAAAAAAGCCCAAAGTGCAAGCGGCATCCCAAGTGTACTGAGCATTCCCGACGGCCAAAATGGGGTAAGGGCAAAGGCCAAGGATGTTCCAACCCTGATCCAACCTGATTGGCTTCCTGTAACCAAATGTTTCTTTAATAAGATATACATACCAAAGAATGCAATAAATCTTGTTAATGCCTGGCTTATTGCATATGCAACCATTGTCGGAAAAAGTGCGTAAAGCCACACGATAATACTGAACTCACTGCCAAAGGCATTTCGGGGCAGACCATTCATGATTTGGGGAATTTCGGCATCTATCGCACCGAATAACTCACCGCTTTCTGAAAGGACCTTATACCAGGCAATGTTGGAGTCCAAATTATCATGTACGCGAATATGCGCATTTTCTCCAAGGATGAATAAAGGAGAAAGATATAAAACAATGACGAGTAAGGCAAAAAGGATTTGTGTTCTCTCTTGTTTTTCAATTGGCAACATATACACCTCTTGACCAAATTCATATATCCATAATATTTGCTTCAAAGGTAAATCTATTCTTTTTCAGGAATTTATTTTAACCTATTTTGATATAGGTCAACCAATGGCTACATAAAATGAAGGGTAGAACTAAAAGCATATAAAAGTACCTTAAAAAGGGGCTGGGCTATGATAAAGAAAGCGGTGATTCCAGCAGCCGGTTTAGGAACACGATTTTTACCTGCTACGAAAGCTCAACCAAAGGAAATGCTGCCGATTGTCGATAAGCCGACCATTCAATATATTATCGAGGAAGCGGTTCAATCAGGGATTACAGATATTATCATCGTTACGGGTAAAAACAAACGTGCCATTGAAGATCATTTCGATAAATCCATTGAACTAGAAATGCTTCTGCAAATGAAAGGTCAAAATGAGCTGCTTAAGATCGTGGAGAACATTTCCAACATGGTGGATATCCACTATGTAAGACAAAAGGAACCATTAGGTCTCGGGCATGCAGTATTATGTGCCAAAACTTTTATCGGAAACGAACCTTTTGCCGTCCTGTTAGGGGATGATATCGTGGATAGCCAGGTTCCAGCTTTGAAGCAGTTGATGGAACGGTATAACAAGGTTCAAGCGAGCATTATCGGATGTAAGGAAGTGTCACCTGCCGATGTCTCCAAGTATGGGATCGTAAATTTCCAAGAACGATATGAGGATTTATTTCTGGTAAGAAACTTAGTGGAAAAGCCAAAAGTGGAGGATGCACCATCAACACAGGCGATTATTGGCCGATATATTTTATCACCTGAGATTTTTGAAATCCTTGAAACCGTACAGCCCGACCGGAAGGGGGAGATCCAGCTTACCGAAGCTTTAGACCTTTTGTTAGAAAAGGAACCATTATATTCGTATATCATCGAAGGAAATCGATATGACGTCGGCGATAAATTCGGCTTCCTTCAGGCTTCAATAGATTTCGCCATGAAACGACCTGAACTTCGTGATCAGCTAATAACATATTTAAGGCAGCTGTTCCCTTAATCAAGTATATAACCCACGCCCAATTACCTAGAGGTGATTGGGCTATTTCCACATACCATCATCACTAAACTAGATATAACAGTCTTTTATAAATGCTTCCGTGAAATGTAAATGCAAGTGAAAATGTTGGACAAAGAAAGAATAATTTATTAAAAGTGAGGTTATGTTGATAACGTATACTTCATTATTTATCCAAACAACGATATCCAGAAAGGATTGTACATGCATAAAAAAACTAATAATCCAATAATATCAGATGAATTCCTAGATCAAGTGGTAAAGGAAATCAATGCAGAATTTGGCGGGCCCATTAAAGAAAAAAATGATCGCTTCCAACATAGGGACGATGAAGAAAGAAGGTAAATCCCACATCATCAAATCTAAAGCTTTCATGAAAAACTCTGGCTCTATTCAGCCAGAGTTTTTTTATGGCTTCTTATATAACCTTATTACTTCCATAGAATTATCCGCCCTTTCTTTAAAGACTTGTCCAAACCAATTTAACTGATCCTCATAGAATGATTACATGTAATTATTTTAAAGAAAGGGGAAAAACCACATTGAGCCACGCTGATGATGTCTTCCGCACTTCTCCAAAGGTTCCAAAAGGAAGGGTGATTTCCGGACATACAAAGGAGTTTCAAGCAGATCCCATTGGTTTTCTGACCCGATTGGCCAAGGAATATGGAGAAGTCGCTAAATTCCGTTTGGGCCCATTCCAAAATGTTTATCACGTTTTAAATCCTGATTTAATAAAACAAATACTCGTAACAAAACAAAAATCCTTCATCAAATCAAAGGACTTCAATGTTTTAAAACCGCTTATCGGTGAAGGTTTGCTTACAAGCGAAAAAGACTTTCATATGCGACAGAGAAGGCTTATCCAACCCTCTTTCAAAAAGAATCATATTAGCCAATACGCCAAGGATATGATTGATACCACAATGGATTATATATCAACTTGGCAACATGATGAAGAACGGATCATAACGAAGGATATGATGGACATCACTCTCGGGATAATCAGCAAGACGATGTTCAGCATGGAATTCAAGGATGGGTATGAAATTGTTGGAAAACCGCTGGAAACCGCTTTGAGAATTACAGTCAAAAGGATGAGAAAGATTTTCCGTATGCCATTATGGGTACCTACCAAAATCAACCGTGAATATAAAAAGGCGATACAAAGACTTGATAAAGTGATTTACGGCATTATTGAAAAACGGAAGAACGACACAGTAAAACATGAAGACATGCTTGGGATCCTGATGGACGCACGTGATGCCGACGACGGATTGGGTATGACAAGCCATCAGGTCCGTGATGAATTGATGACTATTTTCCTTGCCGGTCATGAAACGACAGCAAATGCTCTTTCCTGGGCACTGTACGCAATTTCGAAGCATCCAGAAATTCAAGCCAAGCTTTTCAGTGAAGTGAATAGCATAATCGGTCACCGGACACCCAAGCCTGAAGACTTCATGAAATTACCATACACTCAAAATATCATTCATGAAACACTTCGCCTCTACCCGCCACTGTATATCCTATCCCGTGATGTGACGGAGGATGTCGTAATAGGAGGATATCGCTTTAAAAAAGGCGATATGATTCTAATAAGTTCTTATGTGATGCAGCATGATCCAGAGTATTTTGATCAACCGGAATCATTTATTCCTGAAAGATTTGAAAATAACTTCATGAAAAGCCTGCCTGCGTTCGCTTACTTTCCGTTTGGCGGAGGGCCGCGGGTTTGTATCGGCAATCATTTTGCGATGATGGAAGCGGTGTTTGTCCTGGCCTGCATTGCAAAGCGGTATAGGATAAAGCTTGCACATGATCATCATGAAGTACCCCCCCTTCCATCCCTTACACTCAGACCTAAGAGTGGACTGCGCATGGTGATAGAAGAAAGAGATTCAGAAGCCTTCGAACCTGGCGCATCCAATTTTTAAAGTGAAAATCTCATATAAACATAACATTTCATTGGTTCGATTACCGCCTATAACAGGCTTGCCTATTCTTTTGGAAAGGAGGGATGAAAAAATGTATATGCTCCATTCACCACGGAAGGGAATCATTCACACTGAATTGCACTATTTAGGGATGGCCTCGCAGGTATATTCCGGTTATTTGGAATTTCTAAGCGAAATTGACCCGATACAAGAAACCGAACACCCACAGCCGCCCCTTCTCCCCTTTTTAAATGAAAACGGATAGTCTCGTTAGCTTCTCCCGCTTCGTACCTTATATTAAAAGAAAAACCGACCTTGAATGGTCGGTTTTTTGTTATTCAGCAGTATGTTCCATAACCCCAAATCCAAAACCGCCATCACAACCTGACATATTTATGGAAGGACTTGAACTGATTACATCATCTTATTCACTACCAACAAAATGTCAGAAATACTGCGATTAAACAGAATTATTTTTCTCTCTTTACAATATGTATTTATTTCAATATAGTGCCTTACGCCGATTTGTTAATTTTTCCTTTGATTTATTTCATAAAATCCAAATACTTTTAGATAATAAAAACTATTCCTGTTTTGCTGATTAGGAATCTATTCCAGTTCACTTGCCTAAATTGACATTTTTCCGATTCATGATATATTAATATAGTACTTTAGTGCGTGAAAGCGTTCAATAGCAGAAGAACTTCCTAGTTTTACTTATAGACTATTTTATTAAAAGGAAAGGCATGAATAAAATGGAGAAGACTCATCAAGATTTAAAAAAGGGCCTATTGCCGAGGCATGTCCAGTTCATTGCTCTAGCCGGAATGATAGGAACAGGGATTTTTAAGGGGAGTTCCGATACATTAAATATGGCAGGTCCAAGTGTTGTAATAGCCTATTTAATAGGGGGGCTATTGTTATTTATTGTAATGGCCGCATTAGGAGAGATGGCAACCGCTTTTCCTAATTTGAACGTACAGCATCTCATTAATAAAGCTTTTGGGTTTCAACTATCCTTCATTGTCGGATGGCTCTATTGGTTTAACTGGATTATCGTGATCATTGTAGAGATAGTCGCAGCCGGAAGCTTTCTACAATATTGGTTTCCTACAGTACCATTATGGCTGTTAAGTATACTTTGCGCTTCAGTAATTATAGGAATTAATTTGTTTCAAGTAAAATACTATGGAGAACTCGAATTTTGGTTCGCAGGAATTAAAATAATAACCTTGATTGCCTTTATTATTTTAGGAGCTTTGATCATGCTAGGACTTTTTCCTAGTACTGCTTCATTTTCTAATTACACGGAACATGGTGGTTTTTTCCCAAAAGGAATTGACGGAATGTTAAGTGCACTTTTAGTGGTAATGTTTTCATATGGTGGCGCAGAATTAATTGGTGTAGCCGTTACGGAAACAAAAGATAGTCAGCGAGTCATACCAAAAATCATTAAAGGAACAGTATGGCGGGTGATTCTTTTCTATGTCTTGCCGATATTTATTATTTGCGGGGTAATACCTTGGAACCAAGTAAGCACTGAAGTAAGTCCTTTCGTTCAGGTTTTCAGCTTATCGGGTCTTCCCGGAGCCGCCGATATCATGAATTTCGTTCTTTTAACCGCTGTCTTATCAGCTGCAAATTCAGGTATATACGCTACTTCAAGGACACTGTTCACTCTTTCCCATAATGGGGAAGCGCCTAAGGCATTTTTAAAAACAACAAAAAAGGGTATCCCGCTTAATGGTATATTTTTAACTACATTATGCATATTGGCTGGTGTGTTTTTATCCTATTTGTACCCCGACCTGATTTTAAGCTACCTTATGGCCATTCCTGGATTCACAGTTTTATTATTATGGATCAGTATTTGTTCCGCGCAATTGAAGCTGCGTAAGCAATACATTGGCAAACCAGGTTTCCGGGTAAAATGGTACCCATATACAACTATATTAGCCATCACGGCATTAAGCATTATCTTTTTGGCATTTATCTTTAATAAGCAAAACATCATTGGGACCACAGTATGTCTTGTCACGTTAGTGATATTTATCCTTCTTTCCTTTATTGTCAAACAAAAAAAATAGAAATATTATCCCCCCTGACTTTAATGGGGATTTCAGACTGAAGGCAAACTCGAAGAAAGTCGAGTTTGCCTTCAGTCTTTTTAGTGCTAATACAGTTCGAACGTCGATTGGAATGTTTTTTTAAAACTATGGACCAACTGGCGGTTCCATCAATTGAAATGGTCTCACCCCTCACAATGATTTTAAACAAACTTGGGTTACGAGTTTTGGATGAAACCCACTTGGATTGAAGAATTTTGAATAACTGGCTAGTCGAGACCCCGCTAGATGCTTGCTTTGATGAGGCATGGCAAGCAGTCGGCTGAAAGGGAGCGGATTTCTGAAATTTTTTTCTGAAGAATAAAAGGAAACAAATTTGGATTTAAAATACTCGTTTGCTCCATTTTCAACATACATATGTTAAAATAGCCAATGACCCAATCATCCTACAAATTAGAGGTGTGTATCTTGTCTATATCTAAAACAAATCGCTTATCACTTGTAGAGCAAGTGGTTTCCCAAATCGAATCGTTAATCGAATCAGGTGAATGGAAAATTGGAAATCAAATTCCCCCTGAAATGGACTTGATCCAACAGTTCGATGTAAGCAGAAATACATTAAGGGAAGCTGTACGATCACTTGTTTATGCAGGGCTATTAGTAACGAAACAAGGAAAGGGGACATTCGTAAGGTCATCAAGTGCCTTGGGGGCAGCATTTGAAAGAAGGATCCAGCAGTCAAGTTTATTAGAAACGTTAGAGGTCCGTCATGCCCTTGAAAGAGAGGGAGCTCAGTTAGCGGCATTAAGACGTAATCAAGAAGATATAGAACAATTGCGGTTTCATATTTCAGCATGCAGTAAAGCTGCCGAAGCAAGGGATATCAAGGCTTACGAAGAAGCCGATATACAGTTGCATAAATCGATTATGGTTTCATCACATAATGATTTATTGATTGATTTGTACGAACATATGGAACACTCCCTGCATGAATCCATCCATCAGATAGTGGAGATGAGTTCTGATGTGAACTTTCATTTGAACATTCATTGCAAACTTGTAGATGCCATCATCGAACAAAATGTGAACCGGGCAACCGAAACAGTGAATGAATACATTGCACAATTCAAAAAATCTATAGAGTAAGTAAGGAGGAGATTATGGGCATTCATCAAGCGGCAAATCAACTAGAACAAACTAAAATGGATATTAAACCCAGAGTTGGACTACTCATCATCGGAATCATTCTTCTGGGGGCAAATCTGAGGGCTCCCTTAACTTCGGTTGGCCCCCTTGTCACTTCGATCCGAGATAACTTGGGGATATCCAATACATTATCAGGTTCATTAACGACATTGCCTTTGCTTTCCTTTGCTTTATTATCACCGTTTGCACCTAGGATAGCACGGCGTTTTGGAATGGAGCTTACGCTTTTCCTTTCCTTGATATTACTAACAATCGGAATTGTTATACGCTCAGTTGGCGGAGTGCCGACATTGTTCATAGGGACCATTTTAATCGGGTTGGCCATTGCAATAGGCAATGTATTGTTACCAAGTCTGATTAAACATAACTTTGCCAGGAACATCGGTTTGATGACAGGAACCTATGCTGTTTCCATGAATTTATGTGGCGCAATAGGTTCAGGGATCAGCATTCCCCTTGCTTCTTCATCGGGGTTGGGATGGGCTGGTGCCCTTGGATGTTGGGGAATTTTATCACTTATTACAGTTTTTTTATGGATGCCGCAAATAAGACGGCCATTCAACTCAGGTAAGGATGTACAAACGGCACAAAAGGATAAAAAGATTAACTTATGGCGTTCTGGTTTAGCCTGGCAGATTACATTCTTCATGGGTTTGCAATCGTTTATTTTCTATACAGTAATTACCTGGATGCCGGAAATCCTGGAGCAAAAAGGCCTGAACGCCGATGAAGCTGGCTGGATGCTTTCCATCATGCAGCTTGCAGTCATTCCAATAACATTCCTTGTGCCAATTTTAGCTGGACGCTTACAAAGTCAGCGTCTGTTAGTGATCCCGCCTGTCGTCTTCCTTATTGCAGGGATATTCGGCATATTATACGGAAGCACTCTCTTCATACCAGTATGCATGATATTGATCGGGATTGGAGTTGGAACCATATTCAGTTTATCGATGATGTTCTTTAGTCTTCGAACACAAAGCACCCATGAGGCGACGGAATTATCAGGAATGGCTCAATCATTCGGGTACCTCTTAGCTGCCATTGGACCAGTATTATTCGGCTTGCTTCATGACATTACACACAGCTGGACAGTTCCCTTATTGATGTTGGCCGCAATATCGGCACTTATTTTCATTGTTGGAATGCGTGCAGGAAATAATGAATATGTAACTACTCAATAAAGCCAGTAAAGGTTCTAAACGGCCATGGCCCCGGTATTGTACCGGGGCCATTTACATACCAGCCACTGATAGCAGTAAGACAGGTTCCTATTTCGTGATTTTAGTTTCGATTAAAGAGAATGGTCTGTGGTATAAATTGAGAAGGAATGTATGGCGTTCTCGCTTCGGTAATTTCGTGGATCCCTTACCTTTAGTAAATTATCAACCTTAAACTCTGTCAGATAAGTAAATTCCACCTTCTCCTTTTGGAGAAAAAAGAAATGACCTAGGCTTAGACGAGGTAAAATTATTTGCTGCATATTACTGTTCGTTATCAGTGGGGTAAAGTACAAAGTGAATAAATGCCTTAAGACTGATCTCAATCAATGTCTTCTTCAAATGGATATAAAATATTAGGATTTAAACCATACCGATCAATGAAATTCTTTCGAGTGAACATCTTAATTTCTTTTAATTCAGAGGGAGTTGGAAATGAAGAAACTTTATATACAGGAATGTGTTCAATATTAATTAACTGCCCTAAATCTGTGGTTATTAAGATATCAAACCCATTTTTTCTGAAAAGTGAGTCTATATCGGAAAAATCCATAACATAAATATTTAGCTTGTTTCCGAAATGATGTTTCAATACCTCACGAATATAACCTTTCTCTACATATGATCGGCAAATTAATGCAGTCTCTATAACCATTTGGTTTTGTTTTCTTAAAATTGAAGCTTGGACCAACATGAATATCTCTAATACTTCTATATTTTCAAAAGAAATAGCAAATTCATCCGATATGTATTGTGCTATTTCTTCAATGATCACAAATAACTCATTATTCTCAAAATAAGGAACGAATTGCAAAATATTATTTATTCTCGTATCCGTTTTTAACTGTAAGTCAAACGATATCCCACGAAGAGTTTGCGCAAATTCGTACATGAAAATATCATCCTGAGAAACATCCAGCCCAATTTTCTTTGATAGATTACTTAAAAATTGACCTAAAGGCTTACCGCTATCCGAATTAAATTTGGAACGAATGTACCGAAGTTCTTGGGTACGATTTAAAGACATTTCTTCGCTCATAAAATATAAAGAAAAAAATAAAATTTCAGAAATCTGTTTCTCCCTATTTGGACATTTCACCATGAATTTAAATAGTTTCTTTGATATTTCGAATGCTGTGGATGTTTCATTTTCATCTATAACCACTTTTGGGAATGTCACAAAACAATTATGGGTTATTCGAATGTTGGAGATATGAAGGATTATCGCTAGTCTTTGTATGGCACCCATGTGTAAAGAAGTTGAATGTTCCTTCAATAGCTCCAATAAAGTGTCTTGAAACTCCTTAAGATTAAAGGAAGTAATAAAATCATTTAAATTGCCGGACATATACTCTACATACTGCATGATGAATCTTCTAATCTTTATTTCATCCCCAACAATTTTAAACGGACTATTTGATAAATGAACTTCGGCATTTTTTAATACTTCTTCTATTTTTTCTAACTGTCGGTACACTGAAGAGCGACTAATATGCACTTTTTGAGTAATATATTTTATCGTTACTCCATTGTTAAAAAGAATTAATTCCAAGGTTTGAAAATAGGTGTTTTCACTTTTAAGATGAAACCAAAGCTCTTCCAAGGTGCCGTTTTTAGGTTTCATTAACCTTACGCCCTGCACTTCATTCTTATCAATTTTCCATTCAGGTGGAAGATTTGAACTCATATGCAATATATCCCGCCATAATGTGCTTTTCGAATAACCTGTTTTTTTTGATAGCTCCGTTAAACTACACCAGTTATCCTCATAAAATAAATGATACAGCAGTTTTGAATAGCGGTCAGTAAATCGATTCATACAATCACCTTTAACTTTTGATTTTCATATCTTTTCTTACTAAAACTATTAATATATAAGTTGAGTATTAATACCTAATATTAAAAATTACCTCACTCTTTTTTAAAAAATAACAGAAAATACACACTACTTACTACCCAAATTTACCATAATTTTATTCCTGCGTCGTTTCATAAGTGGTATGTGGAAATCAATAATTGAAACTTATCTTTGATGTAACAAGCATGATCCGTCGAATACTATCAACAAGCTATGTATAGTTGTAAGGTTTAAAATGTAAATGCAGTTAGTAATATAACCCAAATTAACAATGAAGCATTTCATTTTAGAAACAATTTCTTTTGCTTTATCAATCGTTAAGCAATAATGGTTTTCTTTACAGCATTCATTTGTTCCGGACAAAAAAAAACACCTCATTCTTTTATAGAGGATTTAAGGGAATATACCTTAAAAGAATGCAGTGCTTACTATTTAAATGAACAACGCCTCAAAAGCAGTGCTCCCATGTAAAAAGTCAGTAAAGAGGTTTATGAAAATGAAAAGTTAAATTCATAGAAGGCATCCATATTGAGGAGGAAAAAATTGTTCATAGGTTTAATACCTACCCCAACAAGGTTCAATAGAATATTGAAGATACATCATCTTTATATGTTGATTGCATAAGTCAAGAAAAAGACTGTGTTGAATTGCTCGACAGACTGACCAAACGCCAGGGTGGTGTGTCATCTGCATTCTATTCAACAACCGCTACTCAACAATTTTCATAAGGGGACACCTTTTGTAGATTCTCTACATAAGCCGGGTTAGTCTTTATCAAATGTGATATATGCGCTAATTCGAATTTCTCATGCTTAGCATCAAAGGAAAGAAGCTCGGCTTTTAAATCATTTCTATAGATGTAAATAATTTTATATTCCCTTGATTTATAAATAACTTTATCACCAATCTTCATAAGCACCCTCATTTCTAATGTGGATTTAAAAAGGCTCCCAAAAAATGAAATCATTTTTAAAAGGTAAGGATGATATGGGGGTTTTCATCCAGGATCTTTCTTTTTTAAAATGATGGTATGCAGTTCTATCGCTTTTATATTTTCAACCAGTCTTTTTCTTGTAAGCTCAATCTCTCTGAAATTCAAACCATTTCGGTTATTGGATAAACATACTAAATTGTTGATATCTTGATAAATCTGTTTAAATGTAATTCTCATATTTTGGTTTGCCTCCTTTTCATTGTAAGAAAACGGGCTTTGGTATATCTGCTAAATGTGACTGCATGCAACAGTTCCTTTAATGAATTAACTCGTATCACACGACTAAAGAATCATTGGGCTAATTTGGACGGTTCAAGTACTTCCTTTACAATTTCCACGACCCGCTCTTGATCTTCAAATGTCATACCCGAACCGGACGGCAAACATAAACCTTGTTCAAATAACATACTTGAAATGCTTTTATCGCCGCTTTCTGTAAAAAATGCTGCATTTTTAAAGACAGGCTGTAAATGTAATGGTTTCCATACTGGTCTGGACTCAATATTTTCTGCTTCTAACGCATTAATCACGTCACTGGATCGTACTCCATTGATTTTGTCGTCTATTGTTAATGCGGTAAGCCAGCGATTCCCCATCGTATCTTTTAATTCAGGCATGAAGGTAATGCCAGGTATGTTCCCTAAAGATTTTTTATAACGATCAAAAATTTCTCTCCGAACTTTAACACGGTCATCCAATACTTCTAATTGGGCACGGCCGATTCCAGCTAGAATATTGCTTAAACGATAGTTATATCCAATCGAGCTATGCTGATAATGAAGCGCTGCATCACGTGCTTGTGTAGATAGGAAGAGAGCTTTATGTAAGTATTCCTCGTTATTTGAAACCAGCATGCCCCCTCCAGAAGTTGTTATGATTTTATTTCCATTAAACGAATAAATCCCTATATCACCAAACGCTCCTGTTTGCTTCCCCTTGTAAGATCCACCAAGGGATTCGGCCGCATCCTCTATTAAAGCAACCTTATATTTCCCGCAAATGCTCTTAATCTCATCTACCTTTGCACTTTGTCCAAATAGGTGGACCAAAATTACAGCTTTTGGAATTCTCCGATTTTTCCTCGCATATTCCAAAGCCAGTTCCAATGCCTTAGGTGACATATTCCATGTATCAGATTCAGAATCTATAAAAACAGGCTTCGCACCTTGATAGATGATAGGATTTGCACTGGCTATAAAAGTTAATGAAGAACAGAATACAGTATCACCAGTGGTGACTCCCAATACTTGCAATGCCAAATGAATGGCCGCAGTTCCTGAACTTACTGCCAACGCTCCCTTAGTGCCCGCATATTTGGCAAATTCGTCTTCCAAAGCTTTTACGTTCGGTCCTAGTGGCGCTATCCAATTTGTCTCGAACGCTTGTCTAATGTACATTTGTTCATTCCCACTCATATGAGGAGGCGAAAGATACAATCTTTTATTCTCCATCCCACACACACTCCTTATTATATTATCCTAGCTGGGGACCCCACAGCGGTAGATGCATCAGAAATGTCTTGAATAACGGTTGACCCGGCACCAACCGTACACCATTCCCCTATCGTTATGCTTGGTATGACCGTAGATCCTGCTCCTATCAAGCTACCAGTTCCTACCTTGACAGCTCCTGTCAGGGTAGCACTTGGTGCTATATGGATATAGTCATCAAGATGGGTATCATGCTCAATGACTGAAGACGTATTAACAATGACGTGATTCCCCACTTTAGCGCCAGCGTTCAAGACGACATTAGGCATAATGACCGTTCCTTTACCTATCGAAACATTTTTACCCACTATAGCAGTTGGATGAATGACTGTCTCATAATCCATTACATCTAAATTCAGTTCGTTTACGATTTTTAATCTTAAATCGTTCCTGCCTATCGCAATAATTACCTTATATTCAAAATGAATAAATAAGCTTCTATAGCTTAAGATGGGGCCAAAATATACATTTCCCTTTCTTTTCAGCACTTCGTATTGATCATCTAAAATAGCCATGAGACGATATTCACCCATTGCTTCAACAATATCTTGAACAACTTTTGAGTGCCCGCCCGCACCGATTATTACGATTTTCTTCAATTCAAATCACTTCTCACATCATCAAATTTGGGGTTTCTTGTTACCTCGAGGTACAGTTGAATTTTGGTAAACCTTAAATCAATATCATTCATCCCATTATCCAACAAATTTTTGGGTTGTGACATGTCCTTCCTGGGTAATGGCTTCTTGTTTACATACCTTAATCAAGGTAAGGTACAAGATCTTCATATCCAGTAAAAAGGATTGATTTTCAACGTACCAGACATCAAGCTCAAACTTTTTCTCCCACGAGATTGCATTTCGCCCATTCACTTGGGCCCACCCCGTCATTCCAGGCCGGACATCATGCCTCCTTGCTTGTTCGGAAGTATATAATGGGAGATATTCCATTAATAATGGCCGTGGGCCTACAAAACTCACATCGCCTTTCATGACATTAAATAATTGAGGTAATTCATCTAAACTTAATTTTCTAAGTAATTTCCCAAAATCAGTTAATCTCTTCTCATCAGGAATCAAATCCCCTTTTTCATCTTTTTCATCTGTCATCGTTCTGAACTTATACAGATAAAATGGTTTGCCATTAAATCCTGGCCGCTCCTGCTTAAAAATGACAGGTGAACCTAATTTTAAACGGATTAGGATGACGATAAACAGCATAAGAAGTGAACAGGATATAAGCGCCAGACAAGATATCAAAAATTCAAAAGCCCGTTTCATTTTTTCCTCCCAAATTATCATTGTGTATCGTTATCAAGTAACAAAGGAATTCTTCAGATAGCTATACAGAATTCTAGTGATTAATTGAAAATTTCTTCGCATCTATTATTCTTACTTCTCTTTAACATTTTTTAAAAGGTGAATATATTGCCCAATTTCCTTCATTGAAAAACGCAAATCATCAAAATTGTGACACTTGCTTTACTTTTTCTATTAATTGCTAACATCACCCGGATTTGAGGCATTATCACGGTATGGGAATTTTGTTATTCTTCCTGTAATTCGCCAAATTCAGCATTCTATCTTTTAACGTTTCTTCGCTCATGTCTTCATATGTTGTGATAATCTCTTTTATCGCTTTCCAATTTACTTCTCTTGGTTTTCCAATATGGATTTGCGGGTAAATCTGATTCAAGTAAACTTCGTCTTCCCCAAGCAATTCTTCGTATAATTTTTCACCTGGCCGGATTCCAGTATAAGTTATTCCAATTTCTTCAACGCTGTAACCTGACAGTTGGATAAGCTTTTTAGCGAAATCGACAATTTTGACCGGTTCGCCCATATCAAGTACGAATACCTCTCCTCCTTTGGCCAGGACCCCTGCCTGAATGACTAATCTTGAAGCTTCCGGAATTGTCATGAAATAGCGAATCATATCCGGATGAGTGACTGTCAAAGGTCCCCCTTTTTTTATTTGTTTTTTAAAGAGTGGGATTACGCTGCCATTGCTGCCAAGGACATTTCCAAATCGGACCGTTACAAATTTAGTATGACTAGACAAACTCTTATACCAGATCATCATCTCGGCCAAACATTTAGAGGCACCCATTATACTTGTCGGATTTACGGCTTTATCTGACGAAACCATGACAAAAATATTAACCATGCCAGCCTCTGATGCCTCGGCAACATTCATCGTGCCTATCATGTTATTTTTCACCGCTTCTTTAGGGTTGGACTCCATAAGCGGTACATGTTTATGGGCGGCTGCATGGTAGACGATATTAGGCCGATGATGGTCGATTACCTGAAACATCCTCCGGCGGTCCTGAATGTCTGCAATTTCTGTCACGATCTCAATTGTATCTGCATAAGCCTCTCGCAATTCCAACTCGATCGCATAAATGCTGTTTTCACCATGCCCGAGCAATACAATTTTAGCTGGATTATACTTCATGATCTGACGACAGATTTCCGATCCAATTGAACCGCCGGCACCGGTTACTAAAATAGTGCTATCAACAATCTTTTCTAAAATCCCTTTATCATCAAGTTGAACGGGTAAGCGACCCAATAAGTCTTCCATCTGGATATCCTGCAATTGATTAATTGGAACCTTGCCTTGAACAATCGCTTCCAGGCTAGGGACAATTTGAGTCTTTTTGTAAGTTTTGGTGCATTCCGAAAATATGGAATTTATTTCTTCTCTTTTCAAAGAAGGAATCGCAATCACGATATGTTCGATCTTGTATTGTTCAACCACTTGAGAAATATCTTTTGTTGCTGCTACAACTGGTATATTGAAGATTTCTAAACTAAGCTTCGCTTTATCATCATCAACGAATGCAACCGGGACTAAGTCTATATTGCTGGATTTTAACAACCGACTCGTTATCATCGTCCCTGCAGACCCTGCTCCAACGATCAACGTTCTTTTTTTATTGGGTGATTGCTTAATGTATCGTTCAAAATAGATCCTCCATGCCAAACGTGAGCACCCAATCATGGCAATATATAGAATACAAGTAATGAAAAGCTCTCTAATATATAGAAAATGGGTAAAGTATAGCTGAAAGGCGGCAGTAATCGTAATAGAAAAGGCCGTTACTTTGAATATATTGAACATTTCCTTGATACTGGCGTATTCCCAAGCCTTTTTATAGAGTTTTAAATAAGCAGTGAAGAAATAATGACACATAAGCAAAATAAGTGTAATTGTCATTATAAATGCCGATATTTCATTATACGGATGTAATAACCAATAACTTAAAAATACAGCCGTCACAACAATCACAGCGTCCAGTAAGACTAATGTGAAAAGCCGGTTATAATATGTCAAATCTACTTCTCCCCATATTAATATTTTTAGTCAAACAAGAGTTCTTTAACTTTCATCCCGTACAAAACATTCTCGGCATTTTCATTAAAGGCATCGACTATTTCTTGACCGAAATTCTTCTCAATCAACTTATGTGCTTCCCTGAGTTGAAAACCTCTGTTTCCAACATTATGAGCATCTGATGCAATAAAATGAGTAAGACCTGATTGAACTAAATATTTGGAAAACCTTTTTGTTCTCCAGCCGAATTTGCCCGTGATGCTCCCTGCAGTTATTTGTGAATAAGCACCCTTCCAAATCAGTTCTTTTAGAAGTTGCGGATTTTTTATTATTTCCAAATTCCGCTCTGGATGAGCAATGATCGGTGTCATCCTTTTCATTTGCAGATCATAAATTAATCGTTCCGTATACACTGGCACATGGTTTGAAGGCAGTTCGAGAAGGATGTACTGCGAACCATTCAAGCCCATGATTTCATTATTGTCATAATCATCCGAAAGTTCATCGGATATCCTTATTTCCTGCCCAGGCCATACTTTTAGCGGGATATCCAGGTCATCTAGCACTAGGTTTAATTTTGCTGTTTCATTCACGACTATTTCCTTATCATTTTCATATATCCCCTTATTATAATGAGGGGTTGCTATGATGTTGGAAATTCCTTGTTCTACAGCTTTTCTCGCCATTTCTATACTTTCATGGATATCTCCAGCACCATCATCCATCTTCGGTAAAATATGGCTATGAATATCAATCATCGTTATCCCTCTTTTTCCTAACCACGAATGCTAAACTTATACAACTTCCAAACTACTTATTTTATTTACCATAGTAGTAGTATTCGTCAGGATATTTTTGTTTTTTCTTATTTAGGATTGCACCCAAAAGCTTTGCATTTGCATTCTCAAGTAATTCCTTCGCTTTTTGTGCTTGCTGTATTTCAGTGCTTCCGCTGCTCACCACCAAAACCACGCCGTCTGTCATACTCGCTAATACTTGAGCATCTGTGACTGCATTAACAGGCGGTGTGTCCAGAATTACTAAATCATAATTTAGCTTTGCTTCATCCAGCACTGTCACCATTCCGTTAGACCCAAGCAACTCCGATGGGTTTGGGGGGATTGGCCCACTTGTCAGCACATCTAAATTAGGGTAAAAGGAAGGTTGTACAGCATCGAGTAATTGATTTTGCTTTGATATGATATTCGTTAACCCCAAGTAGTTCTCCATATTAAAGTTAGTATGAACACTAGGCTTTCTCAAATCTGCATCTATGATGAGAACGCGTTTCCCTTGCTGAGCAAAAACTGCTGCGACATTGATTGAAGTCGTCGATTTTCCTTCACCTGCATTTGCAGAGGTGAAAATCATCGTCTTTATGTCTTTTTCCACAGCGGAAAATTGAAGGTTCGTTCGAATTGTCCTATATTGCTCCACAACAGGTGACTTCGATTTCAACATGGAAATACTGCTTCTTTTTTTAATCTCCGTCTTTTTATGCCGTTTATCGCGTGTCAAGCTTTTCACCTCTTGAGGTTGTAATTACACTATCATTTCCGTTTTTTTTTATTTTCCATTAAATTCACGATGCCTAGCATCGGAATCTTTAAATGTTCTTCAATATCAGACTCAACTTTGATTGTTTTGTCGAAAAATTCGATCATTAATGTAAGAAATAAACTTATGATTAACCCTGCAAAACATGCAACGATCGTATTCATGATCGGGTTCGGTTTTATAGGTGAGGAATTATCTCCTATAGTTGCTTTGGATAAGACATTGACATTGTCCACATTCATAAGCGTTTTTATTTCATCTTGGAATATGTCCGTAATTGCACTGGCGACACTAACGGTAATTTTAGGGTCAGCCCCCTCAACTTTAATGGTGAAAATTTGTGAATTCCCATTACTTACAATTTTGATTTGTTCCGATAATGCTGTATTTGATATATCAAGATTCAGTCGTTCTTTGACTTTTTCTAACATCATCGGACTTTTTATGATTTCACTGTACGTTTCAATCAATTGAATATTGGTTTGAATCTCACCTACATTGTAAAGTTCTGACTTTTCTTTAGATTGATTGACTAAGATTTGTGTAGAAGCTTGGTAAACAGGTGAAAGAATGAAAAAGCTAACGATTCCCGTCATTGCCGTTAATAAGGTTGTGATGATAATAATGAGCACGATGCGTTTTTTCACCATTTGAAAAAGATCTTTTATATTGAGTGTCTCCGCCATTCAATCAACTCCAATCCATCTTTAAACCTTTTCGTTTGTCACTTTTTTTGTTCTCGGCCTATAATTTTATGACCTTATCAGAAAGCAATCCATTTTCCTCCATCACATTTTTGGAATCGAATATTAATGAAGCATGATCATGGACACTTTTCCAGTCAAAACAATTGTGTGGTGTTCCGATGACAACTAAATCGGCTTTTTGAAGAATGGCAGCATCGTATTTTTCCACCTGTAGAACCTGTTCATTGATTCGGATTTCTTTAGCATAGGGTTCGATTACGGTTAGATTCCGGACCTTGTTTTGTAATCGTTCAAGTAAGCGGACGACCGGGCTTTCCCTTAAATCACCAATATCACTTTTGTAAGTTGCACCTAAAACCACAATATGTGAGTGTTTCATGAGCTTGTCATTGGCTGCAAGCAATTCAAGTATCCGGTTATATGAATAGTGAACCATTCCGTCATTGATATCCCCTGCCAGTTCAATCATTTTTGTCCGATGACCATGTTCTTTTGCCTTATAGAGCAAGTAGTATGGATCTACCGGAATGCAATGTCCCCCGACACCAATGCCTGGGGTGAATTTCATGAACCCGTATGGTTTTGAAGAAGCCGCATTGATCGTTTCCCATATATCAATTTCCAACTCATTGCATAGTACCGTCATTTCATTGACCAAAGCCATGTTAATCCATCGAAAAGTGTTCTCAAAGATTTTGCTTAATTCTGCAACACGAACCCCCTTAACACGATGAGCTGTCGAACCGATGAACTTGCACGCTAGGTCTGTACAGGTTTCCGTCATCCCCCCAATAACTTTTGGCGTGTTGCTTATATTAAAACTTTTATTTCCTGGATCTATTCTTTCCGGGGAATAAGCTACAAAAAGGTTCTCACCTATCACATATCCCCTATCTGTCAATGGTGTACAGATATACTCTTCTGTCGTTCCTGGGTATGTTGTACTTTCCAAAATAACCATTGTACCTTCATTCGCATGTTCAGCGACAATGTTCCCTACATCCCTCACATACGAGATATCAGGTTCCTTCAACTTATTAACTGGGGTCGGGACACAAATCAAAAGGACATTCATGTCTCCTAGCTGCTTCATATCCGTCGTCGCTGTAAACCGCTTTTGGTTTATCAAATCTCTAAGCCCGTCATTATCTACATCATTGATATAGTTGATTCCGCTATTTAAACTTTCCACTTTTGTCTCAGAGACATCGAATCCTGTCACCGTATAACCTTTAGATGCATAATGGCAAGCAGTCGGGAGACCAACATAACCCAATCCAATCACTCCGACTTTAGCGGTCTTGTTCTTTAATTCTCTTTGCAGAGCAGATTTGTGCGAGTATTGGGCAGTATTTTTTTGTTGCTGCCTTTCTTGCGTTGTCGCTGTTATCATGATTCAACTCCTCCATTTCCTTATCAGAACATAACGAACATTTAAATTATTAGGCCACAATGAAAATTCACTACAAAAAACCAGCAAATTCCTAACGCTATCTTTCTTAATCAGCAAAGTTGACCAGATATATCATTTTTTATGAATGAAATACTAGAGTTCCGCCTTGAAAAGTCGCCTTGTAAGTTTCCCGTTAATTTTTATCGTCAGCATTAATAAATTATCATAATTATTTTTGTTGCTGGTTCCAGATTTCGAATGAAGCGTTCTGTTTTTGATTCATCTACCCTATTTAACCAGAATCACCTGTTTTTTTGACGTGAGGTACAAGTGCATGGTTAGGGGAAAACTAAATCTGTTTTTTAGCCAAAACACCTATAATCATAATTAATTTTTGATTCTGAACTTAATCCCACGCATTTCACATTTATAATGGACGTCCCTCAAGCAATCAGCTGATAAAAACGAACATAGTCTTTTCCATCCATACTCCATTCTTCTTATCGTTCAGGAAATACAAATCCCCCGATTGAATGACCTTTAACCAGGGGGGCCATTCATCGGGGGAACTCCAATGTTCAGTCAAAATGTAAATTACATACTACTTTTCAGATTCGTCCTCTGTCATGTCCTTCACTTTGTTAATAGTCCATTCCTGCTTATCTTTCGTTTCAGTATTTTCATACTGCACCTTGTAAGGTCCCTTTCCTTCAATCACATAGTACCCATTACCTTTTACACTTTTTCCAGGAGCCAGTTTCGTGCCTAGATTATCTCCTGGATAGATACGTAGTTTTTTATCCTCTTGATTCCATACCGACATTTCAAAAACGTCTACAAATTTTTCTTCTGCCGTTTTATTAGTTGCCTTCAGCTGTAACTGTAAAACTTTTTTTCCTTTTTGATCTGGATGCTCGAGCTGCAATGCTTCTTCAATCCCAATACTTACGCCAGATACGGTCTTCTCTTGTCCTGTTTCTTTTTTATCCGTTTCGTCCTTAGTAGAAGTATTCGTTTGCTTTTGCATTTCTTTCTGGACTTCCTTTTCTCCTGACATGCAGCCTGTCAAAAATATACTTAATGTAAATATACAGATTCCAATACTTCTGAACCTTCTCTTCAATATCATGATTCCACTCCTTTTAAAAAATATAAACCCTTCTTAAAGAGAGATTCTTCAGTACCTTTTATCTCATTTAAAAATTGGACTTCTTTCCTTGTAACGAAAAAATACTCAAACACTTTAAGAAGCGTTTTCAAACATGTAAGAAGGACCCACTTCCAATAGGAGAGGCCTTCTTACATCATTATCGAATTGATTATTTCACTACTGTTTTTGCTATTTCTCCCCCAACTACTAGAGGTCCATTGTCAACTTCAATGACATCTCCTGCTTGCAATCTTCGAGTAACCCCATTTTCATCCACAATAAACCGGCTGTAAATTTGGTAACTTCCATCTGGATTAATGAATCCTGCCCCAGTCTGAGTTAGAGACACTGTTCTCTGCGCTATTCCATTCACTAGCAAACGGAGACTCTTAGTTCCCTCCGATGCCTTGCCCGTAACATAATCGGCATTAGGAGCTACAGGATTCACCTGCAGTTTCTCCGCTTCCTTGATTACCGTAGTATGAGCCTGTAGGTTCGATGGAGTCCGAACACCGTAGTCAACCGTTACGATATCGCCTACTTGTAGGGTTTTATTATTTCCATTCTCATCTACTCCTACATACTTACTGTATATACTGAATGTTCCATCTTCATTGACAGGTGCCGTACGCAGTGCTTCGCCATTTACCAATAAGCGAACGATAGTTGCCCCTTCAGGAGCAGTTCCAGTTATAACCTCTGCAATTGGGTACACAGGATTGATCTTTACAGGTTCACTTGGCATAAACTGTACTACCCTGAAAGATGAACTCTCGCTGACATTCCCAGCCGCGTCGGTAAGGGTAACAGTAATAACCGTATGGACTGGTTGATTTGGAATCGCAACCTTGAATTTCCCTTCTGGACCTACAACTCCGGTATATTTCTTGGAATTAATGGTGACGGTCACATTTGCTTCAGGTTCACCGCTTCCTGTTACCTCTTTACTGTTTGTTGTAACCTCATTCAATTTCGGTGCATCTGGAGCCGTTATATCTTTATC
>NZ_CP195840.1:3604248-3942942 GCF_058513295.1 Peribacillus sp. B65
TGAAATGCCCCATTTCTGGCAATATATTTTTTAACCGTCTTTTAAGGATGAATGAAGATTAAAAAGCGGCATAATTACTATATTAAAATATTTTTGTCATTCCTGCAATGAAAACCCTTTCATTGCATATCCCATATTAACATATATTACATAACATACCTACCAAAATATTTACTATTTAATGCAAAATAAACGTTTGATTTTTCAGTATTTTAAGATAATTAACTATCAATGATTAACTTTATATAAAAGCATGAAAAAAAGCAGCCTTGTGGCCACTTTCAGTTTGTATACAAAAAATCGTGAGCACTTGCATAGTCACGACTTTTTCTTTTTAAGCAAACCAGCTAATAGTAGCGACTCAATTCATCCATTAAAGGGCCCCTTTATTGAATAAGAAGGTCATTTCCTCGACCGTTCACGCAGTTATTCGGTCTACCACCCTCTCGATTCGACCGTTCACCCACTTTATTCGACCTTTCACCCTCTCGATTCAACCGTTCACCTACTTTATTCGACCTTCCACCCTCTCGATTCGACCGTTCACGGACTTTATTCGACCTTCCACCCTCTCGATTCGACCGTTCACCTACTTTATTCGACCTTCCACCCTCTCGATTCGACCAATTCACGTACTTTATTCGACCTTCCACCCGCTCGATTCGACCTAAACCGCCCTTTATTCGACCTTTAACAATTTTTTTCATTATTTTGCGGTCCACGCATTAAATGCCAAGCGACGCACTCATTTAACAGGGTCTCCGCTAGCCAGTTAAACCAAGTCTCCTCTTAACATCATGGTTGCACTTTCGTCCCCCTTGTGTCAGCAAACTAAAAAAGCAGCCATCAGGCTGCTTTCCCTTCTATCTCCGATTTTAACTTGCCTTTTTCTCATCGATGGATTTAGCGGCACCCCAAATTTCGGCTGCCCATTCAGGATGGTCGATGAATGGATTGCGGTTATTTTGCCAGTCATGAATGACATCATTTCGATGGCTCTCGAAATCGTCTACTGGATCGAGTTCATTCCATTTCAATAGTGTCGATAGCTTTCCATGAAGCGGCTTCGGATACGTATTGACTGTATCGGATAATTCAAGATCCAACTCGCCGTCTCCTTCATATCGGACGGCCATGTAAAATAACATCCTTGCTATATCGCCTTTAACATGATCTGGCGGCTCCCATGAATCTGAATCAAACTTACATTCACATCCACTATATGTTTGACCGCCCTCGTCGAAATCAAGGTGGCCCCTTTTCCCATTCACTGTCACATCAGCGGGACGGAGGTGATGAAGGTCTGTTCCGGGACCTTTGCTTGTCCCAAAATCACCGTGGGACTTTGCCCAAACATGTTCACGGTTCCATTGTCCGGCATTGCCCCCATTCGCGTTCTCAGAGATGGATTTTCCAGAGTAAAGCAAGATGACATTCTGTTTGTTCACAGGGTCTTCATCCGTTTCCTTAAGGGCATTCCACACTTGATCATAAGATAACATCGTGTGACCCTTAATAATCGAGTGCAAAACCGATTTCAATTCCGTTCCCGTTTTTCCTGCAGCCGTTTCGTAATAAACTTCAAGCGGCTTATCATTCGATATGGTCAACGTGAAACGGGCAACAACTTCCGATTGCTGGTCCTCGGCCTTGACTGCGACAAGGTATGTTCCAGCTTCATTTGCAGGAAGGATTAATGTCTGACCGGTGACCGTACCGATAGTCGATGAATAGGTAAGTTCATCTCCATCTGGATCTGAGAAGTGCTCACTCAAATCGATGGTGACCTTGGAGCCTGCTTTCACTTCAAGATTTTCCAGGTTTTTCGTCACGACGGGCGCATGATTTTCTTTAGGGTCAAAAGGGGAAGCAATCGCTTCCCCCTTCGAATCGACAAACTTGATATTCGATGTGTCTACGCCATCTGTTACCGACCATTTCTGAACATTTTCAGCGCCCCTGATTTCTTTTACATTAGCGTTATCAATGATGACTTCCTTCACCGCCATGCCTCCAAAATCAATGATTGCGCCTTCCTTATCCGGTTTTATCGTCACAGCAGTATTCTTCAGCCCAAGGCCTTTGAGTACAGCATATGAACCTTTTAACCAGATACCTTCTTCAATGTTCGATGTTTCGTCAAGATCGATCAAAACACTAGGTGAAGCGATCGTAAGTTTTTTTGTTTTAACGTTTGTTAAATTATACGTTTTTTCTGGTGCAGGAGTTTCGACTCCACCAGATTCAGATAAAGAGGTTGAAATCAATACAGGGTCATGATCGCTAGCCCTTCCGTGAACTTCCATGAAGGATGAGTTAATATGGATAATATCGACTTTCGTTGCCGCGGCCATATTATTCGAAACAAGGATATGGTCCAGTACTTGTGAATTGCCTTGATATGTGTAAGAATAACGTTTTTCAAATGGAACTTTTTCGATCATATTGGTTAGGTCTTTGCCCTTTAATGTTTTAAGCGGTGCGGAAAATTCAAAATCATTAAAGTCTCCAAGCAGGACAATATTCGCTTTGGCATCCTGTGACTTGATATCACTGACAAACCGATTGACGATGGAGGCAATTTGAAGCCTTTGCGTTTCACTTGAAAGGACAGGAGGCTGGTTTTTGCCGAATAACGGCTGGTCACCGCCCTTGGAATTAAAATGATTGGCTACCACCACTACGCTTTCACCTTTAAATTCGAATTGAGCAGCCAAAGGCTTCCTGCTTGAAGTGAAGGCGGGATCGGCAGGCTCGATTCGTCCAGGGTTCAAGGTAAGTTTTCCATCTTTGAAGGCCACGGACTGTATTGCCGTTCCTTTCGTTCCTTCAGTTAATTTGACACGGTCGACATTATATAAAAAGCCTACCCGGATATTTCCGCCGGGTGCCCCGCCATCAAGTTTATCTTCTGGAGCGATATCGATGTATTGATATTGAGGTCCGCCCAGCTCTTTTATTTTGTCAGTTAACTTCTTGGCACTTTGAGCAGAATCCGTTGTCTCGCTATCTGTTGCCCCATCATTATCTTGCATTTCCGTTACGCCGATGATATCGGGTTGTTTTAGATTGGTAATGATGGATGTTGCGATCGTTTCAACTTTCGAATTAGCGGTTTGAGTCGAGAAATTCTCGATATTATAGGAAGCGATCGATAGCTTATCAGCATCCTTCTCTAAGGATGTCACTTCCCGAGCCGTACCGCCATCCTTTAATGCCGGCAGCTGAGCTTTATCCGTCAGTACCCTATAGTTGCTATATCCATAGCTGATGACACCCTTAACCGAGCCTTCAAAGTAATCACCGGTTTTAGCTGTAAATGACTCATCATTTATATCCAAGGTAATTCTTTCAGGATTGAAATCCGTTTCCGTTATTTTGACGCCTCCAACTGCAGTCGTCGTTTCCATATTCCCCGGAATCACGACCAATTCACCATAGTCTTGAGGAGCTACCACTTTCGGGTTATATACTTCTACGAGCATGCCTTCCAAACTCTCGTAGAAATCAATGCCGTCTTCACTTGGGTTAAAGTCTGTCAATCTATCATCATCGATGTTCTCAGACGGTGGAATGACATCTTTTCCAATGATGATCGGTTCTGGCATAGCTGCAGTGCCAAGCTTTTCAATCATCGTATTGGTCAATTCAGTTGTTGGCAGATCCGTCGTTTTCATTTCAGCGTATCCTTCGATATACCATTCGGCAACTTTACCTGCCACTTTGACATGATCTCCCGCTTTCAGGCCATGTGCTTTGTTGTACACAAGTATTCCCTCGGATGTCTTCAGGTCCTTATCCGGGTTGGGATCTTGCATGTAAAAGTTATTCGCATCTTTTACATACGTGACGACACCTTCCACACCTGAGACGAGTTGAGTTTCATATGATGAAAAATGATTCATCCCTTGAATGTCACGAATCTTCACTTCATTGGTTTTGGTAACGGTATAGGCAAATGTGAAAACTTCCGATGTCTTGTCATTGACAGCGATTGCCTTGATGACCGTATCTTTCGTTAAAATGATAGGTTCTGTGTACACAGCACTTGAAGACGTCGGTGCGGATCCATCCAGCGTATAATGGATTTTCGCTGCTTCCCAACCAGATTCAAGTGATACCTTTGTATTTTCACTAACCGTACCAGGGAAAATATCCGTGTAAACGGCTGGTTTGTTCACCAGTTCATAATCTTCAATACCACGCGGCTTCAACTGATACGTGTCATTGAACCTCGATCCGATTCCGGTTACAGAAATGACATCCCCTGCTTTAAAGCTCTTCACGAAATCTTCATAACTTGAACCGGTCCGGTTATCATGGCGAACGACAACAGATTTCCCTTCAGTATCTTCCGCCTTGAATTCGAATGTTCCGTATGTTCCCGATGCAGCCAATTCTGTAATGGTTGCTTTCTCAATGGTAACCAGCTCACCTTGTGTTTCCTCATTTACGCCAGATGCATCAATTTTTTGGATATCAGGAAGTTCATTCCCGGAGGAAACCACATTAAGGGAGGTTGGTTGAATTTGTAATTCATTATTATAAGCGGATACTTGTCCGATTAAAGTAACTTTATCCCCTAGCTTTACATCCGCAGGCCACGAAGAACCATAAACATATAGCCCAGCCGTTTCATCCTGGATATAAAAACCCTTTCCTCCCCAATAACCAAGGCCCGTGGTGACCACCCCATCGACCTGCACGACATCTTCAGTATTCGTGCGTGCTTCGGCAATGGAGTCCAGTACCTTTACATCAGGCTGTTCTGGAGTCGTTCCTCCATCAGTGATAATTTTGTAATCCGTCGCGGATTTCAGGCCGGGTACTGAAAAGTACTTTTCAAGCTTCCCCGTAATCGTCACCTGCGCATTGAGTAATTCCGGATGTTCGACCAAATTCAAAGCAGTTCGGATATTTCCGGCTGGAAGCTGAACAGGCATGATTTTCTTAACATCCGTTTCATCCGGTCTATCCGCAATACCTATATTCGTACCTTCAGTAAAAGGCGATGTTTGTTGATAGCTTGTACCGCTTTTAGCTGTACCGACAATGTATCCCTTCACCGTCGCCGTACCGCTGTTATTATTAATCGCTTCCGTTACCGATATTGTCCCTTCCGCTTTTGCAGCGGCTGCATATGGCAAAACCGTTGACAGCACGATCAGTATGGCAAAGAAAAGCTTGCTTATCCCGTTCTTCTTCAAGATCTCAACCCCTTCAACTTTTTTTCGTAGGCTCAGCAGTCATTTGAATACCGCTTAAAGAATGGTTTCGCCATTCACCGTGACACCGCTCATGCTCACGGTCTTACCGTTAAGTCCCGATAAATCCAAATTACCCTCGACTGTAACTTGCGAAAAAGTAAAGTCATCCGGAGGAGTTCCTGTTAATGTAAGATTCCCTTTAACCACTGCATTTTCCAATGAAGCAACATCAGTAATATCAACAACTACATTACCTTCATGTGTTTTTGGCGCATCAGCCGTTCCGCCAAAGTCTTTGGCCAATACCACAGTCGGGTCTGTATTGCTTCCGGCAACATCCTTGATGCGTCCTTCGATGCTTGGATCGACAGTTTTCAGCCCGCTTACATAATCCCGTAAATTCTCCCAATCAGCGAGTCCGATATCCGTCACTCTTCCTTCTTCATAAGCCTTCTTGAAAACGGTGAATCCATCTCCGCCCTTGGCTGTAAAAGCATTGGTCGCCACGACATATTCCTTCGCTGCATCCAATACGGAATATGTTCCATCTTGTCCAAGTACTTCAGCCTTTGTGACACGATTGCCTGCTTCCTTCGAACTGTCGTAGCTGAATTTCATTCCGGAAACATGCAGGAAGCCGCCATTTTCCTTAGGAGCGAGGCTTACACTATGCTCTAATGCTTCATTGATTTCTGCACCCGTAAGCTTCATCGTCGCTAACGTATTCCCAAACGGTAAAACGGTTAGGATTTCCCCTAAGGTGATCTCACCTTGATCGATGCCAGCGCGGATGCCCCCGCCATTTTGGAATGCTATGACCGTATCCTTATTGAATTCCTTCGCTTTAGAAAGCATTCCATCCGTAATTAAATTACCCAGTTCCGTTTCATTTTTGCGAACACTCGGCTTTGTTTCATCTCCTGCATCACGCGGTGTTTCCAACGCCTTCACAGCAGATGCACCAGTCTGCGTATCCTTCAGCTCCTTAATCTTCGAGGAGTATGTTTCGAGCACTTTTGCCGCTTCAGCATCATCCTGTTTTTCAGAAAGCTTAATCAGCTTACCGGCTTGTCCGACAATCTTGCCTTCCTTATCGAAGTTCACATCGATCGTTCCTAAATAGTCGCTATATTGATACCCTTGAACGATGACAGTCGGCTCTTTCGTTTTCCCTTTATCATCTTTGTCAACAACAACGGGGGCGTCTAACTGCGTATGGCTATGTCCGCCCACAATCACGTCGATGCCCTTGACCTTGGCAGCCAATGTTAAATCATTGTCATAAGCCGCATTGTCATCATAACCAATATGGGATACGGCAACTATCTTATTGACACCCATGCCTTTGAACGCCTTGACCGCTTTTTCGGCTTCTTCAAGATAGTTTTCAAATTTTATACTTCCTGGACTTGAAATGTCTTTCGTCTCTTCAGTTGTAAGCCCGAAGAACCCTACCTTTTGGCCATCCACTTGTTTTACGATTCCATTGTATATCTTCCCTTGCTCCGGCTTACTTGAAATTAAATCCGAGAATAGTCCCTTGAATTTATCATCTTTGGAGAAGTCCACATTCGAACTGACAAATGGGAACTGTGCCCCTTTAATGAAGTCAGCCAAAGCTTGATGCCCTTCGGCGCTTGATCCCAAATCAAACTCATGATTCCCGAATGTCATGACATCATATTTCATTAAATTCATGAAGCGAAGATCCGCTTGCCCTTTGAATTCATTAAAATAGAGGGTTCCCGAGAATACGTCACCAGCATCCACCAAAAGAGCTTGCGGCTTACTCTTACGCACTTCCTTAACAGCCGTCACCCTTTTGGCCACATTGTCCAAGTGGGCATGCGTGTCATTCGTATGCATCAAGGAAAGCGTGATCGCCTTCGCTGGATTTTTCAAGGCTTCTTCAGCGGCAGCGACTTTATTATCCGCCAATGCTATTTTCGTCAGGAATTCCTTTCGGTCCGACTCCTTGATTCCATTTAAATTAATGGCTGCTTTCGCCTTTTTAGCCGCGTTTATCTGTTCTTTCGTTTTAAGTTCCCCATTGGCAAGTGCTACATAGGCATTGACCCGTTTGGCCACTTCCTTTTTCTTTTCTGCATATACCGCATCATCATACTTACCTTTCACTTCTTTCACATAGGCGTGTATGGCTTTTCCGAGCTTGGATGTTTTGCTGACTTTTTTCAACTGTGACGAAACGGTTTGCATCCGCTTGTCCGCGGTCTTTAAATCACCCTTCTTCACCCAGTATGCAGCTTTTTCATAGTAGTACGGAACTTTCAGGTCACCGTTCAAAGCTGTTTTGGTCGATACAGTGAATTTATCGTATAGGAGCTTTTCGATTTTCGCACCGTAAACCGTATCTTTAATATCTTTATCTGCCTTTTTCACGGCCTTATCCAGTGCTTCGTATTTATTCCTGATATCTATTGATTTCTTGGCAAGTATTGAATTCGTAAGGGCGCTAATTGATTTACCATGTGAAGCTTTTGCTTTCTCCGCCGCTTTATATCCTTTTACATAACCTTCTGAACGAGTGATGTACTTATCATAAGCTTCGATTTCTTTGTATTTGGCATCTTTTTCTTTTTTGCTTAGCATTGATTTTTTAATGGTAGAGTTGATGTCTTTTTTTGCTTGTTTTGCAGACTTGATTTGTTTTTCAACAGTGGATACTGAAGCGAGTTTAGAAGTGTAGAAATAGGTGTCGAATGGTTTTTTGATTGCTGCCTTGGCCGTTTTGATTTTACTATTCAGGCTAGTGGCAGCATCCGAAGGTGCAGGTGCTACCGCTACGATCGTTGTCGCAGCCATTATGCTAGCTGATGCAATTTTTACGATTTTCTTTTTCCCCATTATAGTTAACCCCCCCATAAGTTCTATACTGACATAACATCCAGCAAACTTATCCATAGAATTGACGCGCTTTTCCAAAAATTTAATTCCGGCAAAATGACTTACCCATACACAAATCCACCCTACTTTTTTCCTCTAAAGATCCGTGTATCTCCTATATTACAACAAAATAATCCAATTTTAAAACAAATTTACAATACAACATCGAATATTAACAGAATATTATCATTATAATCACTCCAAAATACCTAGTGGCTAATTGATGATATATCAAGAAAATTATTTAATGGTAAAATAGAATCAGTTCTATCTAATTCTAAACTTAGTCTTTATACCTAATTGCTGAAAAGCAAAAAAGGGAGAGATTTAAATCTCTCCCAAACTGCAGATAATGACGCCTAAGACTAGTTAGCATCCAGTTTTTTCTTAAAAAAAGTCCAGTTAATTTCAGAAATGCTCTCCCTTATAATCACTATCCCCGCCCACACCAATATGGGAAGATTCAAAAAAAAGAGCATCAATTACGATGCCCTTTTTCCATCTTAATGCTTCAAGAAAGTGCCTTGCCGATACTCAAGGTATGCCTGATCGATTTCCTCTTCAGTATTCATGACAAACGGTCCGCGGGCAACAACAGGCTCCATTAAAGGTTCTCCTGCATATAGAACAAGTCTTAAAGGTTCAGTTGCCGTTATATCAACTTCACTTTCCCCTGATTCTTTACAAGCACCCAGCCATAATACCTGTCCCTTTGAGGCTCTCACTTCGTTGTTACCGAAGATTCCGCTTCCTTCTATTAGATAGATGATTCCGTTGTAGCTTCCTGGTAAATTCTGCGTGACCGATGCTCCAGGCTCCAGGACCATCTCCACCATCGTCACGGGAACATGGTTTTTCGTTGTCGAGATAACATCCTTGGATGATCCGGAAAAGACACGGATCAGTGCTCCTTCTTCTTTTCTGACCGGCATATCTTTTGCCATTAAGTTTTGATATCTTGGTGTCGTCATCTTTTCACTCCGGGGAAGGTTGACCCAAAGTTGAAGGGAATGGGCAGTCACACCTTCGGAAGGCACCTCATTATGCACGACGCCGCTTCCCGCTGTCATCCATTGGACATCACCAGGTCCAAGTATCCCTCCATCCCCGGTATGACTGTCATAGTGCTCGATCGTTCCGTCAATGACGAATGTAACGGTTTCGATTCCCCTGTGCGGGTGGATATCGAATGATCCCTTTTGAAATTTATCCTCCATCATTAAAAGGAACGGATCACTCTTTTCCCAGTTTCCTGGTTCTATGACTGGTCCGGCCGTATGAATCGGACTATACCTTTGAAGCTTCACATCTTTCACTTCGACAATATCTCGTTTAAAATGATTTTCACTTTTCATTACTCCATTCCTCCCTTAAGTTACTAGTAAACTGATAAAAATGCTATCATTATGGCTGCCTGATCCAGTCTTAGGATTCCTCCTTGCTGGCATTAGGCACTTCAATCTGTAAACTATGTCTATGAATCTTTATCATCATCTCATGCATGCGCTTCTTTTCTTCATCATCCAATATATCGAATAATGAAGCTTGGAAATCGGATTGAATAGGCATGACCGTTTCCATTAACTTTTTCCCTTTTTCCGTTAATGAAATATATTTAACCTTCCATTGTTGATTACGGACGATCAAGTTCTCTTTTTCCAGCCTTGTCAGCATATGTGATACGCCTCCACGGCTTATCGTTAGGTGCTCCGCTAATTCGATTTGTGAAACAGGCTGATGGATAAGTACTTGTGCCAACATATCGAATTGGGCAGCGGTGACGCCGAAATGCTGTAAGTGTTCATTCGAAAGCTGATTGCTTCTTTGATAAAAACGAACCATTCGCAGCCAAATCAGCAAACTCAATTTGTTCTCATCCGAAAATCCCCGTCTATCCATGTAAAGCCTGCCTCCCATCTTTGATGCACCATCAGTTTACTAGTAATTTGATGACAAGTCAAATCGTTGGGCCTTTGACTTTTTGAAGCAGTATCCCCAACAGGCAGACCATACCACCAGTCAATCCATAGGGGATATTCACTTTGCTAAGATATATTAACAGAACTACATTACTCCATTTTTTAAGTTGGATAATATAAGATCATGCTTAATCGAGTTAATGTATTCCCTGAATTATGGTAGGCATGCGGTCTGTCAGCCTTGAACCTGATAGAATCACCATTCCTTATTGTAAATTCTTCGTTATTTACACGTACAGTCACTTCCCCTTCAAAAACAGTTATGTACTCTTCCGTCCCTTCCCTATGCGAATCGGAACTTAGGAATCCACCTTTTTCTATCTCGACTGAATATACTTCAAAGCGCTTCTCATCCTCAAAGGGAAAGTGGGGATAAACTCGATATTTGCCGTTATCTTCAGATAATGATTGAATTTCACTTTTTAAAACAATTTTTGTATCCGGCTGCGGACTATTTATCAATGAAGAAAATGAAATCTTTAATCCATTGGCTATTTTCCAAATTGTCGTAATCGTAGGGCTCGATCCTCCCCTTTCTATTTGTCCGATCATCGTTTTGCTTACTCCAGTTAATTCGGCAACCTTTTCAAGACTTAATTTCTTGCTTTCCCTGATGGCTTTTAAATTGTTAGCAATAATAAAATTTATTTCTTCCATAAAAATGCTCCTTATTTACAATATAACGTCGGCATTGTACAATAAAAAGGAAATCGTTATAATGTCAATTTTGGTCATTATAGCATACAAAGGGGAATCAACCATGCCATTACTATCTTTTTTGCTGTTTGTTTTTGTTACCAGTTTCACTCCGGGTCCAAATAACATCATGGCCATGTTATTTGCGAACAAGTACGGGTTAAAAAAGACGATTAAATTTTGTTTCGGAGTAGGTGCCGGTTTTTTTGTAATCATGCTATTGTGCAGTTATTTTAATGTTTTGCTTGAAAATTCCATACCAAAGATTGAATTTATCATGACGATCCTTGGGGCAATTTACATGCTGTATCTGGCCATAAAAATCATTTCCAGTTCAAATAAAGCGAAGGACGATAATGATGACAGGAACAACAGTTTTATAGCAGGGATGCTTTTACAATTCATAAATCCAAAAGGAATCTTATATGGCATCACGGCAATATCGACCTTCATCCTACCTTATCACTCTTCAAATTTCAGCTTACTATTCTTTTCATTATTTCTGGCTTTTGTTGGTTTTATGAGTACGTTCTGCTGGAGTATGTTCGGTTCTGTTTTTCAAACGTTTTTATCAAAGTATAGAAGTCAGTTTAATGTAATCATGGCTTTGTTATTAGTGTATAGTGCCATTTCGATTCTTGCACACTAAAAAAAGGTAAAGGGCACAAACCTTCATTAAGAAGGATTGCCGAGTTGTAAATTTCGAACGTTCATTTCCACACCAGGCACTCGCTTTCCGCGGGCGGTCCGCCCTCGGCGCCTTTGTGCCTGTGGGAACCCCCTTGGACGCACCTTTCCCGCGGAGTCTCGAAAACCGGCTCCAATCAACTTTTTTAAAAATTTAGATGGAACCACTCAAATCTTCCCCCTGCATTAAATGGTTAAGTTCCCTTCGAATATTGTGACGGCATGTCCGGAAAGTTTAACTGTGTCTTCCGTTACTTCAACCTTCAATAGACCTCCTCTTTCCGATGCCTGATAGGCTATAAAAATACTTTTGTCCAGCTTTCTTTTCCAATATGGTCCCAGACAGCAATGGGCCGAGCCCGTTACTTGATCTTCGTCAAGGCCTTGGGCAGGGGAGAAGAAACGTGAAACGAAATCATATTCACTGCTATCCGATTGACTCGTTACAATGACGCCCCGAACCGGCAATTGGGCAATGGAATCTATATCCGGCTTTAAATTCCTTACGATTTCCTCTGATTGAACTTCGACTAGAAGATCCCATTTGTTTTGCCCAACATACTCAGGCTCAACACCTAAAGCCTTTATCAGTAAATCAGGGGCAGCGGTCTCCCTCTCCCTTAATGACGGAAATTCCAACTGAACCATTCCTTCAACGAATTTTGCAGTGAGAAGCCCGCTTTTCGTCTGATAGGCAATCGGCTGATTCCTTGGCACGTATCCTTTATCCCATAAAAAGAAAGAGCTTGCCAGCGTCCCATGTCCACAAATCGGGATTTCAATGAAAGGTGTGAACCATCGCAGCTTCCATTCACCATTATGAGGTTGAATAAAAGCAGTAACAGGCATATTAATCTCTTTAGCTATTCGCTGCATCCACTCGCTGTTACTTTCCCCGGTAAGAAGGCAGACTGCAGCAGGGTTTCCTTTAAAAAGTTGATCTGTAAACGTATTAATGATGGTTAATTCCATTAAATGTTCCTCCGGTAAGTAATATTCTAGTCTCCTAATTCCACAATGAGGAGCCCTTTTCCTTTTTTGAATGACCATTCCTTTGTTTTTTAAAGAGTTCTCATTAAAATGAAAAGGACCACCATATGGCGTCCTCGATTAAGTCCCTTTATCGACTCAGATTCCAAACGATTTTTAACGTTGTTATAAAAATCCAATTCTTGAAATGCATTTCGAAATCACTAAAATAGACAGCTTTATAATAAGCTGCCCATCATATATTAATAATGTTTGATACACCTTGCTGTAACAAAACACCCTACAGTTTCCGTACAATAAATGTATCCCCAAGCAGTTCCCAATTCTGTGGAAAAGGATAACCAAGTACCCAATAACTGAGACCCCTTGACCTGTAAATTTTCACCAAGTCGAATTTGGCTTTGGCACTGCGTGCGTCCTCAAACCAAACTTCATGTGTGCGTCCCTGATTATCTTTGTACCTATAATAAGGGGATTGGGCTGTCTCGTCATATTTTATTTCTGCATTATATTGGACGGCGCGTCTGATGGCTTCCTGCATGTCGAAAGTCTCTGCTTCCTGTCCCTCTTCATGAGGAATAAGCCAGTCCCGTGCATAAATTTGAAATCCTATGAAGATTTTATTTGTTGGTATCACCGTTACGGCATAGTCAAGGACACGCTTTATTTCATTAATGGGAGAGATTGCCTGCGGCGGCCCCTTTCGGTAACCCCATTCATATGTCATCAGCACCACGAAGTCGAGCAGCCGTCCGTGAACTGGATAATCATGTGCCTCAACTAATGGCCCCTTTTGATTGGCGCTAGTTTTTGGGGCAAGGGAGGATGACACAAAGTAACCCTCAGGATGCAATCGATCCACTGCTCTTTGGAGAAAGCGATTATAGAAATCACGGTCCTCTGGTGCTACACTTTCAAAATCGATATTCAATCCACGGTACCCTTTATTTTTCATCGTTTTTATGACGTTGGTTAATAATGTTTCCACTAAACTTAAATTGGAAAGTATCGTATGTGCAAGCTGTGTTCCCGCTTCCGTTGCGGAAAAATTCGTTATGCACATCATGGGTATGACGCCAGTTGACTGTGCCGCCCGTATCGTCGGGGTGTCATCTATGACTTCTAAGCTGCCATCTTTCCTCATTCTATAACCGAATGGACTTACGTAGGTCAAATCGTAGGCTACATCACGTACCTGCTCCGCACCTACTTGCCCGTAAACGTTTGTAAAACCATTTACATCAATGATGGGTTTTGGTTTCTGGGGAATCCTTATTATCCTCCCGATATGAATATTGGACGGATCTGTAATCCGATTCGTTTGCATAATGGCTTGAACTGTCGTTCCATAACGTCTTGCTATATCATAAAGGGTATCTCGCTCCATTACGGTATGATAAATAACCGGGATGGTTAGTCGCTGTCCTGGATAAATAGCAGAAGGATTCGTGATGCGATTCGATTGCATGATTTCCTGTACCGTAATTCCAAACTGATTTGCGATTTTATCTAGAGTATCCCCTTGCTGAACCCTGTACTGAAGATAAGGTTCAGGAATCAAAAGAGCTAGGCCAATCACCAGCTTATCTGGATTTTCAAGGCCATTGATCCGAACAATCCGGTTGATACTGACACCATATTGCTGGGAAATTCCCCACAAAGAATCCCCCCTATTCACCACATGGATTTTCACATGCACAGCCCCGCTTTCCTTCAAAATATTCCTTTCATTTTATTCCCTGGATAGCCCTAATATGTTTTTTTGCGTTCAACACTCATTAAATGAATGTGTTCATAAGCCTGTGAAGGATATAGGGGAAAAAATAATAATGGCAGCTATCAATTCCAGGGAATGTATTGAGGGCTTGTCCATGTATTTTAAAAGAGACTACAGGCATGATAATACGATTTTTAGAGGGGATTTTGAAGCCGAAGTAATCCAGAAGAGAACTATTATTCAGAAGGAAAGGATTCATTTAAGATTCAAAGCTTATGAGCATGAAAGAATTTCAGCATAGGCCTATTCCATGGATTGCAGTGTTAGTTTAGCAGCAACTATGCTGCTGATTGCTGGTATTAGAAATCGAGACGTCTTTACACAAATGGTGGATTCACAGGTAATTAGTTTACTTGATCCGGGAAGGCTTAAAAGTTTAAAGATGATTCAGGAGTACATTTCAAAACTGAATGACGAGCACATTTCACTTTTTTCTCTAATTCCATATATTGGGCATGAAGTAGTGGATACTACAAAAACGCTTCATGAAAAAGTGAATCTTTGGATAGATGATAATATAAAAAATATTGATTAGAATTATATGGAGAATAATAAATCAAAACGGGTGAGGAGGAATGAGCATGAAAATGTTTAAAATGAGTGCTGTGACATTGTTAGCTGCGTTGTTGTTCCCTTCTTCTACATTTGCAAGTGGCTGGGATTACTTAGGAGAACAATCTCTTTATTCTAATGGTGCTGAAAGTGATCAGTTTGCCTCTACTGGTGGTGATTATAAGATTTGTCGGGATTCTTACGTGGGTCCAGCTGGTAAGTTAAAAGTTGAATTATGGGAGTATGATCCTGACAGTTATAATGATTATGTAGGGGTAAGATATTTAGATCGAGGCCAATGTGGTATTTTCCGGGGTATAGGTAACTTTGTTGATGGAGGAAATGAAGCAGAATTTTTTGCGAAATCAAGGACTAACAGTGATATGCATTTAATCTTTTATGATTAATTCACTAACTGAATGAAAAAAAGACCTGAGATTGATTCGTAAATGCTAAAGGATATTCTTCTAAAATATATATATAGGTTTTTTTAGGCTGAAGTATTTCCACTTCAGCCTTTTCTTATGCAGGAAAATAATTATTTGATTTATCTAAATGGAAAGTGTCATAACTTAAAGGTATTGCGCTTTTCCAGCCTCGTTTTTGACTCCTAAGAAACAAAAACAAAGGGTGTGTACCTCTCCATTAAATAATTAATCAAACGTCTTATAAAGAACGTGAAAGGTCTTAAATAACCCGTTTTAAAGTGTCGTTCCCTCAATCCAAAACCGAGTTGGTATGGTATAATTATAGAAGGGTTATTGTGCTTTTAGGAGGTGAAAGAATGACGATCAGCAGCATCATATTGGTGGTGGCGGCAGTGTTTATCGGCGCCTTGATGCGGACGATGTTCGGGTTCGGTGAAGCGATTGTCAGCATGCCTTTGCTTGCCTTACTTCACATTCCGCTTAATACTTCGGTTTCCTTGATTGGATTGGCCGGTCTTACCGTCGCCTCGCTAACCGTCGTTAGCGGATGGCGGCATATCGAACGCGCGGTATTAATCAGGCTGGCGACTTCAACGGTGATCGGCATACCAGCTGGCCTGGCTTTGCTCCATTACGCACCTTCTATGATCATCACTTCTGCACTGGGTGTTTTTTTGGTTGCATATGGGGGTTATTCTCTTCTAAAGCAAAGACTTTTTCAGGCTGTGGAAAAACCATTACTTAACTCGAAGGGCTGGGTGTGGCCGTTCGGTTTTGCGTCGGGAGCCCTTGGCAGCGCCTATAACTTTAATGGGGTGCCGGTCGTCGTCTATGGAACTTTACGAAGGTGGAATCCAGATCGATTCCGCGGAACATTGCAAGCCCATTTCCTAATTTCCGGAATCCTGGTCGTGACGGGTCATGCGCTAGGCGGACTTTGGACAGCCGATTCACTTATTCTTTACGCTTATTCCATTCCAGCTATATTACTTGCGACTGGTCTCGGAATCTTCATGAATAAGCGGATTCCTGCGAAAAAATTCGAAAGCTATTTATTCTTTATCATCATTGCGCTAGGTGTACTATTATTAATTTCCCATGACTGATAACCAAAAGCCTGATTTCTCATTGAAACAATGAGAAATCAGGCTTTTTTCAGGAATAATAGAATCATAGTTGAATCGTCAACCTCGGATATCCCGTTTGTTATATCCGGTAAAGCCAATAGCCAGTAATACTATGGCTATGATGGTAAGCATGGATACTTTCATGAAGTCGATATCTTCAACAGGAAGTTTCGGAATATGGCCAAATGGCGTTAGTTTACTCATCCATTCAGGGAATTGAAGCATTCCCCCTAAATAAACGACCAAGATTGAGTATGTCAAGTAAAGCCAAGTCAAGCCAGATAATTTTGGTACAAAGCCAATGAACAGCACGGCAATGCCAATCATGATCCACATCGCAGGCAGGTAAACCATTGCTGCACTAAATATAGTGCCGAAAGCAACCCCTTCATCCATCACTGAATTCCCGACTGCCCAAAGGCCGATGTCAGCAATCGCAAGCATGAGAAAACCGCTAATAACGGAGATGATAAGATAGCTGCCCATAAGCCTTGTGCGTGATACAGCGCGGCTCAGTAAATGTTCAGTATAGTTCCTTTTTTCTTCCCCTTTAAGCTTTAACATCGCCATTAGAGGCGGGATGGTGCATATCATTGAGATGACTGACATCAACATTGTCAAGAATTGTTCCGTCAGCGAATAGCCCTCAACTGGCGTCAATAGTTCGGCCATCATTTCATTTTTTGCAAAAAAGGATTCTAAATCACCTAAAACGGAACCGTAAGATGTGCCTAAAATGAACATCCCGGCTGCCCAGGCAATCAATCCTGTGCGCTGAAGCCTTAGCGCGAGACCAAGCGGACTTTTTAAAAAGGATGAAGCATATTTTCTGCCAAGCTTAGCCGGTATGAATCCAGCTTCCAAATCACGGATGGCATTCAAATATAGAGATAGTACAACCAAAATGATTGCCGCACCGATCGTAAGGATGATTGGCCACCAATAATTATTCACATATACCTCTGAACCTAAAACCCAACCCAAAGGTGAAAACCAGGAAAGTGTTTCATTGCTGACATCCCCTATCGCCCGAATAAGATAGGAAAGAAGCAAAACAGTGATGGAGTAACCAATCGTACCTCGCGCACTCACCGTAAGCTGGGCAAATAATGCCGTTATCGCCGAGAAGAAAATACCGGTTGCCCCTAACGCAGCTCCATACATAAGGGAACCTTCCAAATCCATACTTTCAATTCCCAGAGCATACAATCCGAAACCCGTTATTAACGCGATCAATGCATTCGTACCAAACGATACGGAAATGGTTGCATATAAATTAGCCAACCGGCCAGCCGGCAATGAACGGATCACCTCGATACGGCCGTCCTCTTCATCTGCGCGTGTATGGCGCGTAACAAGTAAAATACTCATTATCCCCACGGCCATAGCGGTTAACAGTAACATTTGATGCGCCATCATCGCTCCGTTTGTATAGTCATCCAGGCCGTAACCTTTCCCCACCATCGCTGTCATTGCAGGATTCCTCATTGTTTCTGCAATGGTTTGCCTTTCTAGTCCAGTCGGGTACAGATCGGTGAATGCCATTGCAACCATAAATGTAAGGACAGATAGGGAAATTATCCAAACAGGAATCCGAATCCGATCTTGCCGTACGATTAATCGGGAGAGTCTTCCTGTATTATGATAGGACTGGTTTGCCATTATAACGCACCTCCCGCCCCAGAATCAGAAGTCTTCCTTTCACCTTCATAATGGCTCATGAATAAATCTTCCAATGTAGGCGGCGCGCTTTCCAATTTCACAATTCCAAATTGGCATATATACCTCATAACATTATCCAATTCATCTGTATCCACTTGGAATGAAAGTGCTTCGTCTTTCTTCACGATATCCCGAACACCTTTTACACTCAATAAAGCAGGAATAGGCTGCTTCGTTTCGACAAGCAAGCTTGTTCTCGTCAAATGACGCAGCTCATCCAATGTTCCCGTTTCAATTATTTGCCCTTGACGAATGATACCCACTTTATCGCATAACCTTTCCACTTCAGAAAGAATGTGACTGGAAAGTAAAATGCTTTTTCCTTCATTTTTCGCTTCCATCACACATTCCTGGAAAACCCTTTCCATCAATGGATCTAGACCTGATGTTGGTTCATCCAAGATATAAAGGTCGGCATCAGATGAGAAAGCAGCAATCAAAGCAACCTTTTGCCGATTCCCCTTTGAATATGTTCCACATTTCTTGGAAGGATCCAAATCGAATTTTTTTATTAGTTCTTCGCGTCTGCTTTTATTGTTCGCCCCGCGTAATTCAACAAATAGATCAATAACTTCTCCGCCTGTTAAGTTGGGCCATAGGTTCACATCTCCCGGAACATACGCAATTCGCTTGTGAATTTCAACCGCATCTTTCCATGCATCCTTGCCAAAAATCTTCGCTTCTCCATCCGTCGCTTTTAAAATCCCGAGCAGCACACGGATCGTTGTCGATTTTCCAGCACCATTAGGACCGATGAATCCAAATACCTCACCTTCATTCACTTCAATGTTCACACCATTTAAAGCTGTAAACCTTCCAAACTTTTTCGTTAAATTCGTTGTTTTCAATACTGACATCCCTCATCCACCTCTTCCTCTGAAAAGAAATTATGAAATATTTTTATTAATTTAGTTCATAATATATAAAATAATAATTCCTGACAATAGTTTATGAACTTATTTTATTGTTCTATTACATATTTTTAATTAAACTAAGGTTGAGGTGAAATAAATGGACGGATTTCAACGCCGCAGGGAACAAAAGAAATTGAATATACTAGAGGCTGCCTTAGCTTTGTTCATGGAGTATGGTGTCCAAAAGATTTCGATTGGGGAAATAGCCAAAAAAGCAAATGTATCTCAAGTTACGATATATAATTACTTCGAAAGCAAACATAATCTAATTCATGAGGTTTTTGTTTATTATACAGATAAGGCATTGGATGAATTTGAACAAATACTGGCCAGCAACATGGCCTTTCCTGAAAAAATAAAGCAGCTCATGTTCACTAAGAATGAAACAGCCAAACAAATTCATGAAGATTTTTATCAATATTTAATGAAGGAATATACTTCCGGAATCAATTATATGGAAAAAATATATACAGAAAAGGCCCTGCCCCGCTTTATCGATCTGTTTAACCAGGGGAAGGAACAAGGATATGTTGATCCGAACTTATCTAATGAAGCGATTTTATTTTATATAAAAGCAATGAATGAATATATCCAACGGGAAGAGGTTTATCAAAGCATCCTGCCTTTGACTGAGGATATTATGAAGATTTTGTTTTATGGGATCGTTGGGGAAAAAGAGAAATGATTTAAGAAAAAACGGTGTGAATCGATATCTCCCATTCACACCGAATAAATCTTATTTAAGCTCATTCAATTCCTTTGCCAAAATGGATTTCCTTAAACCTCTTTGACGAATGAATTCTCTCATTTCCTCTGGACTTTGATAGGAAAGCCTGAAGTGATAATAATTAATATGCTCGATGATGGCGAAAACATAAAGAAACGAAAACCAAAATACTCCTGATTCAAATGCATTTAATTGATAAAAAAAGGCTGCTATTCCTAGGGCAATAAGGAAAAGGTTTAATCTTTTAAAGAATAGAAAAATCCGTAATTGCGTATAAGGTAAATGGGCGTAATGGTTTTCTTTAGCGCGTTTCCATTTAAGAAACCAATATAAACTTCCTTGAAGTAAAATAAATTCCAGTAGGACGAACGCATACACAGATGAAAATGAAGTTAAGTAGGAATCAGTCCAATCATGCTGCACCAGAAACGAAACCCACAGTACAGCAAAAATCACAGTTGCCATCAATTCTCCTGTATATAAATGAAATAATTTTCTTTTCACCCTTTTTTGCATAAGATTCCCCATTTCCAATACATTGATTGATAAGAATGCAAATGTCCTCAATCTATTAATCTTTTCTTCTTGAATTTTAACCCCATATATTTAATATACGAAAAACAAAGTTTTCCGTTTCATTAATTCCGCTATAAGTTCTGTTCTGCTTAATGAAATTTCCGGTACTTGGGCAGGAATATATGTATCACTAATAATAGATCAAGTAAAACTAAAATAAATAATAAGAGCGATTGCTAATTAATGCAGTCGCTCTTTGTTTGAATATTATTTGATATTATAATCTGTTATCGTTAATCGATCATATCTCCGGAATCTTTTAATATCCTGAAAGAATTTCAATTTCCTGCCCTCATTAAGTCAATGTTAATAATTTGGCTGAAGTGTAATTATATTTCTCGATTGATAAATCAAAAACGGCTCCCGCTTTTAAAAAGACCGTACTTTCAACTATTAATGTCGGATCACCTGGCTGCAAGTCCAAAAGCTTGGCATCATCGTCATTTAGTTTTTCACATGAAATGATTTTATCTGCAAAACCAATATTCAACTTCAGATCCTCGACTATATATTCATAAATGGAACCATTTGCGATTTCTTTATTTATGATTGGAATGATATCTTTATTGAAAAAGGACTCTTCTATTACAATGGGTTCACCATTTAAATATCTAACCCGTTTGAGGTTATAGATTTTGGTTTTCACATTGCATTTCATTTGCTTGGCCAATTTTTCATCGGCTTCAATTAATTCTAACTTCAACACTTTACTTTTCATTTCATCATTTGGAAACACTTTGGTTAAGCCACCCATATCCCTCATCGAAATGCAGCCCGGTCTGGAAAATTCCCTTAGGAATATGCCGCTTCCTTGCACTTGATAGATATAACCCTGCTCACCCAATATGTTGATTGCTTTTCTTATGGTATTCCTGCTGACATCGAACTTCTTCATCAACTCTTCTTCAGTAGGTAACTTTGTATTTAATGTATATTTTCCTTCTAATATTTCTTTCTCCATTTGTTCTACGACCATTCTATACTTTACACCCATATTTCCATATACCTTCCTCTATACATAATGATTTCGAACAATAATTAATGATAGGTTTTCTTTACAATAGTTTATTTTATAACGATTGTAAAGAAACCTCTGTTTCTTTCAGAATGTAGACAAAAATTCGATGAAAAGCCAGTTTACCTGGAGTTTTTTCTAAAAAAAGATTCGAGTTGTTTTCAGAAATCCGCTCCCTTTCCGCCGACTGCCTGCCAAGCCTCCTCGACGCAAGCGTCTGCGGAGTCTCGGCTAGCAAGTTATTCGGCATGAGTGTCGCAAATTTCTTCAAACCAATAAGGATTACAGAAAAAAAAACTTAAAGGATAAACTAGTTTTGTTTTTAGACAAATTCGAAGAATCGCATTTGCCTGCGGTTTTTTTCTTAAAAAAGTTCCAGTTGATCGGAACGTAAGGTACGAGACTCCTGCGGGAAAAGCGTGGCCAAGGGAGCCCCCGCAGGCGACGCCGAGAGGAGGCTCCTGGACCGCCCGCGGAAAGCGAGTGCCTGGAGTGGAAATCAACGATCAGATTTACTAACCCTCAAAAACGTTCCAGCTGATTTCAGAGCCCCACTCCCTTGCCGCCGGCTGCTGCCCTCAAAAAAAGAGACATCCAATCGATTAACGATAGGATGTCTCCAAATCTATTGAATGCCATATTGCCGTTGCCCAAACATTGTTTATAGATCTTTCATCCGTTCTAATGTGTAAACAAAATATTCCCAGTTGTTTATGGTCGAAGGGATGCTTAAGTGTTCTTCAGGTGTATGTACGGAAAACATATCCGGTCCGATTGAAACAGTATCCAGCCCTGGTATCTTATCTATGAATACCCCACACTCGATCCCTGCATGCACAGCGATGATTTCAATATCCTCATGATATTTTTCTTTGTATGTCTCTTCAAATAATTTCTTGAGTTTCGAATCAGGATTATAGGGCCATTCCGGATAATCCGCATCAATCAATAGCTTGCACCCAAGCATGTCGGCAATCACCTTTGCCTGCGTGACCATATTATATTTGATGCTTTTGACCGAACTCCTGATTTCACTTTCGAATATCATTTCCGCTTCATTTGTTGTAACGACCCCTAGATTCGTCGAACTTTCCACTAATCCTTCTATTCCCATACTCATACCTTGAACGCCATGCGGGATTACCAGTAAGGAGGTAATGGCTTTAGTCACCGTCTCTTTGGAAAAAACGTTTGAAGAAATCGTTTCGATCTTTTCAAATCTAATCGATACCTCAGGGTCAGAAGATTGCAGTTCATTTTTAAAAGTATCCTCCCATTTCTGGAGTCTCTCCGTTATCTTCTGAACATCTTCTACAGAAATCAGTACAGTCGCCTCCGCTTCACGAGGAATCGCATTCCCTTTCAAGCCCCCGTTCATTTGCTGTATGAAGCAAGGAAAGTCTGTCGTTAATTCATGTAATACTCTGCCCAAAAGTTTATTGGAGTTCCCTCTTTCCTTATGGATGGACATACCGGAGTGTCCGCCCTTCAACCCCTTAATCCTGATATTATAAGATACAGCTTCAACAATTGAAGCCGATTCCCATCCGATTTGCAGGATTTGCCGAACTCGTATTCCTCCAGCAGAGCTAACCAGCAGCTTTCCATCTTCCTCCGAATCAATATTGATCATCAATTTTCCCTTGAAGTGAGCCGGATCCACGGCAAGTGCACCGTTCATTGTCGTTTCTTCTTCAGTCGTTATGACTATTTCAAGAGAGGGATGCGGAATATCATTCGCATCCAATAATGCCAAAGCATAAGCAACGGCAATTCCATTATCCGCCCCCAATGTTGTATCCGTTGCATACAACATGTCTCCCACAATCCTTAATTGAAGCGGATCCTTCTCAAAATCATGAAGCGTTCCCTTGTTCTTTTCGCAAACCATATCCATATGCCCCTGGATAATGACGGTAGGTGCATTTTCATATCCAGTTGTGGCAGGCTTTTTGATAATCACATTCAGCGCCTCATCCTGGATCACCTCCAGGTTCCTATCCTTAGCGAAGCGAACCAAATAGTCACTGATCGCTTTTTCGTTAGCCGATCCTCTCGGGATTTTGGAAATCGCTGCAAAATAATGAAACACAGGATGGCTCGATAATTCTTCTAACGTGCTATACATGAAAATACACCCTTTCATTTAACATAATTGCATTGCCTCTCATGCTTTTACTTTTCCAGAACGGAGCACTACGACTTTCTTGAACAAAGGATGCAGAATGTACCCCAGGTAAACACCAATCATATTCAGGATCAGGTCATCGACATCCAAACTTCCGCGCCGAAAAACAAACTGACAGATTTCGATGATTGAAATCGAAAGTAATGGATATAGAAATTTCCTTTTAGCTGAGGGCTCTTTCCCTTCCCTTGACAACAAATACAGGCCGAATGGAATGAACAGCCCTACATTGGCGCTAAGGTTATAAAATGACACAAGCCAGTTCATTTCGTTCGATAAATATGAAAGAATCGTAGAAAAAGGAATCCAATTATACGAATATACCTGCCCTTCCGGCCGAAAGAACAGCAAAACCAATAATGATAAACTGTAACTAAACAATGCTGACTGCCATAAAGAGCGCGGAATTCTGACCGTTTCACCTCGAAAATAAAGAACCGCAAACGAAACGAAAAGAAGTATACAACACCAGACAACCATGATTACCAAAGGATTCAAATATAATAGAAGCTGAAGAAAAAAAGGTAAACCGCACAAAAACATTGCTTGCGACAGCAAAAGGGAAAGCATGACCGATTTTAGAGACATATAACTCCCCCTTTCTATTTCTTTCCAAATCAATTCATATCCTTATATCCTAGGACAACTTTAACAGCCCGTCAACAAACTACTTCAAAGGGAAGCATTTTAGAATGATTCAACCGATGGGAAGGATATTTCGTCCTTCATCCCCGATAATTCGACCGATGTGTGGGTTTATTCGACCTACATCCGGATAATTCGACCGATGTGTGGGTTTATTCGACCTACATCCGGATAATTCGACCGATGTGTGGGTTTATTCGACCTACGCCCGGATAACTCGACCGATGTGCGGATTTATTCGACCTTACTCCGGATAATTCGACCGATGTGTGGGTTTATTCGACCTACATCCGGATAATTCGACCGATGTGTGGGTTTATTCGACCTACACCCGGATAATTCGACTGTTGTGTGGAATAATTCGATCTTCTTCCAGTAAAACAAAAAGCCGCTTCCTCACTTTCCAGGAATCCGGCTTCTTTTGTTAAGTTGTTGATTTTATAGTGCTCGGTATTTTTTAAAACTAATGATATTGATGGTGATAAAGACGACGGCAAAGGCCAGGAGAATGAGCAGATCCATTGAAATCTCATTGAACGTGAAGCCTTTGTACATAATGCCGTTCATGGCATCAGAAGCGTAATAGAGAGGCATGATCTTGCCGATTTTTTGGAGCCAGTCTGACATGCCATCCAATGGGAAAATCCCTGTAAAGAAGACTTGAGGCACGATGACCAGCGGAATGAATTGTACCATTTGGAATTCAGATGTCGCGAAACTCGATAGCAATGTACCAAGCGATAATGCAACGAGCGCGACCAGTATATTCGTCAGTAAAACGAGCCAAATGGAGCCAACAAGGACGATATCCAATACATTGACAGCATATAGTACGACAATTATGGTTTGAATTAGAGCAAATAAGCCATATCCGATCACATAGCCCGCTACGATTTCGTATCTTTTAATCGGGGTGGCAAGCAGCCGTTCCAAAGTACCACTTGTACGCTCCTTCAAAAGCGCAATCCCCGCTATTAAAAATACAAAGAAGAAAACGAAAAAGCTGACGAGCATCGGACTGAAGGTATCAAAACCCTTTGTGTTGGCATCTCCGTAAACATATTTCTCCTCAATTGAAGGAGTGTTTTTTTCATTCCCTTGCAAGCCTTGCATCATTTGCATTTGAACGGCTTTTGCACGGGTCGGTTCGTCGTTCAAAAGTGTGAGTTTCATTTTCCCATTTTCAACATGCAGCCAGCCATCCGTATTCTTTTCAATCATCTTTTCCTGTGAGAATTCCTCAGCAGCCGACACTTGAAAATCCGCTTTTTTCAATGCTTTAACGATCGTTTCATCACTGCCTGTAACAACGATTTTCAAATCACTTGCTTCTGTATCGAAAATAAAATACATGAGCGTTAAAATGAGCAAAGGAGCTAGGAAGAATAAAGCAAGCGTCCTTCGATCCCGGCGCATCTGCTGAGTAATTCGAGTAACAAGAGAGGCAATTCTCATTTTAAGCCGCCTCCAATCCTTAAAAAAACATCATCAAGCGTTTCCACGGCAAATTGTGTTTTTAAAGCAGCAGGGGTTCCTGCCGCGATGATTTCACCTTCACGCAGCATCGCCAGTTTATCGCATCGTTCCGCTTCATCCATCACATGCGTCGTGATGATGATCGTCTTATCATCTTCATTTCTTAAACGCTCAAGTTCCTCCCAAATCGATTGTTTCAGCAAAGGGTCTATTCCTACTGTCGGTTCATCCAAAATGAGAATCTCCGGATTTTGGATGAGTGCAACCGCCAGTGACAGACGGCGTTTCATTCCCCCGGAATAATACGCAACCCGAACGTTCAAATCATTCGTCAGCTGTACGATTTCAGCTGCATATTGAATGCGTTCCCTTCGTTCCTTTTTCGAAAAACGGTATAGTTTCGCAAAAAATTCGAGATTTTCAGCTCCCGTCAGTTCTGTATATAAAGCATCGGACTGTGCCATATAGCCGACATCCATTAACAGTGCTTCATTTGGCACTTCATGATCCAGAACCGTGACTTTACCCGCATCAGGCTTAATCAATCCGACAATCATTTTAATCAAGGTGGTCTTTCCGCATCCGGATGGACCTAATAAGCCAAAAATTCCGCTTTTTTCAATATTCAGGCTTAATGGCTGAATGACCTTTTTCTGATGAAAACCCTTAGCAATCCCTTCAATGGAAATCGCATTTTTCATGCACACACATCCTCCCTCTTTAATTAACACGGTGTTGAGTGTATCATCATTCTAAGGTAGCATTCGTACTAATACAATCAACACATTTGGAAAAATGTTTAGTGAAGGAGACATTCCATGGCATCGATTCATGAGGATATGGTACAAAAGACGAAAAAGCAGATACAACATCATTTTATTGCACTTGTTGAAGCAGAGGGGTTCTCACATGTATCAGTGAAGAAAATTGCAGAGCGTGCCAACATTAATCGGGGCACATTCTATTTGCATTACACAGATAAATATGAATTGATGGATCACTTACAGCAGGAATTGTTACATGAACTTCAAACCCGCATTACTGCCATTTTGCCGAAAGAAGCTTTTTTGGCTCTTCATCAACAGCAACTTTACCCGCCTTTCGTAGCTATTTTTCAATTCATCAGTGAACATGCCAACGCATTAAGGGCCATTCTTGGTGATCAGGGCGATCCCTCTTTTGCCAAAAAAATAAAGCGAGTATTCGGTGAAATACTGTTGGAGCGTTTGATCAGCCTGCATCCAGCAGCTAAAGATGAAGCATTCCGCATGTATATGCACGCATTCCTGACATCGGCGATTTTAGGGGTGATTCAGGAGTGGCTAGAGAATTGTGAAGAACAAACGGCGGAACAAATGGCGAAAATCCATTTTCAAATCTTGAACTTCATCAGCCAATTGCGCACATTCATCCAATGAACGATTCATCAAAGGCATGTTCCATCAACATGCCTTTAAATCGGATTACATTTTTTCCTCCGCTTTTGCCTCTAAATAACCAACGCAAAAAAACTCATTCAAAATAAATGAGTTTCAAAGCAAAACAAGATATGGATTTTTCGCTCAGCATTCCGGATAGAACACAGGGAATAAATAATTGAATACCGCTAATGAATGTTGGATGCAGTTGATTTACCTTAGGGAAAACAATTTTAAGAACGGATTCTTTTTCTTATCCGTTATCCTTAACTCATCCATGATGATTTGATCCTCATGATCGGCTATCCATTTCCTTAGTGCATCTTTATCCTGGCATTGTGTTAAATATGTCTGGCCACCCTTGCCTGTAGCATTAATAACATATCTATTGAACGTCTTCTCCATAATTGCCCGCCTTTTTAATAAAATGTCTTGAATCTTTAAATACAAATGCAATGCTTTTTTCTTTATCATTTACAAAAGAAACATAAAATATATGTTAGAAAATTTTGATTGGCATCGCATGTTCTGCTTGAAATTATTGAATAAAGTACATCGATGCCGGTTATCATAATTGGATTAATCGAACCTATCATAATGTGCTAACTAATATTTGTCAATACGTTTTCTAAATGTAAATAAAACGTAAATTTTCAGTTTTGTTAAAGAAATATTTTTTTACGATTTAGGGGTTTACAACTGCTAAATGATGGGAGTAGAATACGTTTATCAATTTAATGCATTTCGGCCAAAACTCATGGAAATTGAGTACGGAGGACCCAATCATTTGGGGTTAATTCTGCCTTGCAGAAGGGATGAGATCAGCTCTTTCGCCATCCTACCCGTCAGCTAACTTCGTCGGCTAAAGCGAAGGAGGTCATAAGACCGCCTATTTCGGGAGCTTTTTTTGCACGCTTTTTGTGGCAATACAGCTATTCGATGTTTTCGCAGGTCTTTTTATTATGCCTTTAAAAAGATTCGAAAAGCAGATTGATGATTAAAAGTCATACAGTAGGGATGATCATTTGAGAATGACAAAATTGGATCCGCCAAAAATACTTGTACTTGGCTTTGCCATCCTGATACTTATCGGGGCCTATTTATTGACCCTGCCGATTTCCACAGAAAATGGCCATGGTCTTTCTTTTCTGGATGCTTTATTCACCTCGACTTCCGCTACATGTGTAACAGGACTGGTCGTTGTGGATACGGGATCGACCTTCACCACTTTTGGTGAGTTGGTCATCTTAACACTGATTCAGATAGGCGGCTTAGGGTTCATGACATTTGCGACATTTTTCTTTTTATTATTAGGCAAAAAGATTTCTTTAAAAGGCAGGTTAATTCTGCAGGAGTCGTTAAATAATCTATCCATGGCGGGTGTAGTCAGATTGGTGAAACGGCTTTTAATTTTCACGGCCATCATTGAAGGCATGGGTGCACTTATCTTATCAATTCGCTTTTCTTTTGACATGCCAATCGTTAAAGCGGTCTATTACGGGGTTTTTCATTCCATATCGAATTTCAATAATGCCGGCTTCGATTTAATGGGGGAATTCAGGAGTTTGACCCCATATGTATCGGATCCATTCGTAACCCTTACCGTCGCCTTCCTCATCACGTTTGGAGGAATAGGTTTTATCGTAATGAATGAACTATATGAATATCGGAATACCCATCGTTTATCAGTACATACGAAGATCGTTCTGGCGACTAGCTTAACCCTTACGATTGCCGGAGCAATTTTAATCTTTCTATTCGAGTTCGGCAATGCCAAGACATTGCAGCCTTTATCTTTCATGGGTAAAACGCTGTCATCATTATTTCAATCGGTATCACCAAGGACGGCAGGCTCCAATACGCTGAATATCCCTGATTTAACTCAACCAACATTACTGCTCATCATTTTTCTGATGTTCGTCGGGGCATCACCCGGATCGACTGGCGGCGGGATTAAAACGACTACATTGGCGACGCTTGTCGGTACCGTTTGGTCACAGATTAAAGGAAAGGGTGATGTGGTATTATTCCGTCACCGCATTGTGAGTGAAACTATTTTTAAAGCATTATCCGTCACATTCATTGGTGTATTCGTGGTTTCCATCATCTCCATTCTGCTGACCATCACTGAAAGCGGAACTGACTTTTTGATGATTTTGTTCGAAGCCACTTCAGCTTTCGCCACCGTGGGACTTTCAATGGGTTTGACCCCGGAATTATCACCGGTCGGCCGGATGCTCATCATTTTCACGATGTTTGCAGGACGTGTTGGTCCTTTGACTTTTGCCTTTGCTATCGCCATGAGGCGCAAGCCAGATCCATTCCGACGTCCAAAAGGGAAAATCATGATTGGTTAATAATGAATGAAGGAGCGTAAAAAGATGGGAAAACGACAATACGCCGTGATAGGTTTAGGCAGATTTGGAACCAGTGTGGCCCATAGATTATATACGGCAGGCCAAGAGGTTTTGGGTATTGATGTGAACGAGGAAAGAGTCGAGAATGCGGAACTGAACGTTACCCATGCAGTGATGGCGGATACGACCGAAGAAGAGACATTGAAAGCAATCGGAATCCGTAATTTCGATTGTGTCATCGTAGCCATCGGAAATGACATGCAATCGAGCATTTTAACTACCTTGCTTTTAAAAGAGCTTGGGGTCAAAAAGGTCATTGCCAAAGCACTTAATAAAAATCACGGTCAGGTGCTTACTAAGATCGGTGCCGACTGGGTGATCTATCCTGAGAGGGATATGGGGGAACGGGTCGCGAATCAGCTTCTTTCCCCTAACATGCTGAACTATATAGAGCTCTCCAAAGAATACAATATCGAGGAAATCATCCTCCCCATGAGCATGAAGGGAAAAAGCCTCAGGGAGCTTGATTTACGGGCAAAATATAATATCAGCGTCATTGCCATCGTGAGTAATGGGGAAATTATCATAGCACCCTCACCGGATCAGGATATCCATGAAAAAGATATGCTTTTAGTGGTTGGCAATAAAGAAGATCTAGCCTACTTTGCCAATATTGAATAACTGGCAGGTGCCAGCTCTTTCTTCATTGAGCTCGATACCTTATTTTTGAATGCAACAAGCATTATACACACGAGAAGATCACCATATGGAGGTCTTCTCGATGAAATTTATAACGAGTATTCCCATGCCCTGGATATGTATGTATTATTTTATCGTACTGATCGCTTGGGCAAGAGTGGACTTTATCGTCACTTTATCAAAAGGCAGTTGAAGCTTAACGGCAGTCATGGCTATTTCCGGCCGAAGTCCTGAAAGGGTTGTTTGAATTCCGATCAAATGTAAGGATTCAATCAATTGTGACAGCTGGTGGGCGGATGCACTATCAATTGCATGAACGCCCGAGAGGTCAATGAAAAGCCTGGTGACATTTTTTTCAGCGCACTTTTGTAAGGTGTTTTCAAGCAAGGACATGCCCCTCGCCGTATCAATATCGCCTATCAGGGGAAGTAACGCCGTATTATCTTTAAGCGAAATGATGGGAGTGCTCAATTCATCGATCGTTGCCTGTTGGGCTTTCATGATTTTATTGGCATACCTATGATTCGCTTCCGTAAACTTCTCCATCACTTCGCTGAACACCTTCACCACTATCCGATACCAGGAATTTATTTCCGCCTGCGTATAGTTTTCTCCATGCAATCCCACAAACCGGTCAATATAATCCAGGTATTGCTCTTGCGTTCGAGAAAACTCCCTCAATATAAAATAGATGGGTGTGTTTAAATGCTGCTCATCCTGACCGATATCTTCAATCCACTCACCAAGCTGCTCAAAGAATTCCCTCTCCTCTGTATCAAAGACCTGAAAGAAACGTAAATGGAATTCATTATTTTGCTGCTTAAGTTTTTTAATCACATTGGGATCGGGTGAGCTGTAAACCCCCGCCTTATCGTTTTTATTCAATGTTGCGTACCATTCCTCAGTCAATTGTGCTGCCACACCCAATAAAAAGGAATATAATTCTTTATTTCTGTGCATAAACTCCTCCTAGTTTTTTATAAAAAGCAGTTGAATCTTACCCTGAAATCAGCATTGTCAGGGTATTGAAAAATTATCAACAAAGTAAGCATCGAAGAAAACCTCTTCCATACTTAAAAATTCTTATGATCTAAAAACCCAATGGCCCCTCTTTCCATATACCTTCCCAGCTGTTTTTGAAACCATACAACCACTGTTTTTCAAAAAAAAATTCAGTAAAACCTTCATCTACTATTCTGGTTTATCTATTGTTATAGTTTACCATTTTAAAATATTGTTAACAAATTATCCCTTTTCTTATAACAAAAAAAGGACCTGATTCCAGATCCTCCGTTTAAACCCCATTTCGACTTTAGAATTACTTTTTCATAAATAAGGCCGTCCATAAACCTTGAACCCCAAAGGTTTGATCCGATTTTTCCATTTTCCTCATCTTCCGTATTTCCACCACTTCAAAATCCTTGAAGATCTTTCTGAGTTTTTCTTCCGTAAAACCTAATCCGCCTTTAAGGCTTCTTTGCCTATATACTTCCCAATCTGAAATATCGGCACCACCCAATATGCCGCCCTCGACAAAACAGGTAATCGAATACAATCCCTTAGGCCTTAACGCCTTTTTCACCGTGTCCAAATAATTGATCCTTCTATGTGGAGCAATATGGTGAAAACAACCTGAATCAAAGACGAAGTCATATTGCCCTTCCTCAATGTCCAAATCAAATATATTCCTTTGAATGAAGTTCACATGGACATTTTTATCTGACGCTCGTTCTTTTCCCCATTCAAGGGCTTCCTTCGAAAGGTCCACCGCATCAACGGTAAAGCCCTTTTGAGCAAGGTAAATGGCATTTCTTCCAGGTCCGCATCCAAGCTCAAGAACCTTTCCCGGCCGGATTAACCCACAATCAAAATATGTAACCAAATTTTCATCAGGGAGATTTCCGAAAAAGGGTACCCCCTTTGAGCGGTCTTCATAAAAACCATTCCAGAATCCAGTTGGCTCACGCAATAACGAGTCGAGCATATTCAATAGATCTTCATGGGTTGTTATCGTCTCGGACAAAACCATCACCTCTTCCCATTGTATTCCACCATTTAATTATACTGATTTCGGCCAGTGCCTATGTAACAGCTTCATCAAAAATGCGTGACAAAGGACGTTCAAACACTATTGGACACTGTTGTTTATATGATGGTCACTGAATTTAAAGGTATCAAAGATGTGTTCAAAATATGTTCTTATAGTATGATACATTCTCACTTAATAACCCGATTATCGGCTCATTATCCATGTTAGAAAGGACATGGGTTTTATATAAGCATGTCAAATATTATTCAGTAAATCAGGTTTAGCTTCCAAACAACAAAACTCAGCTCTATGATGTATCCAGATGTCTTAGAATCCGACTCCCAATCCATTCTGAAACATCTCTCCGCTTGTCACATCCGTTTACTGATGATTATCTTTCTATACATTCCATTCAGCATGATCGGTCGATCTTCTTCAATTTTCATATTCTTAACATGCCTACTGAACAAGTCTTCAAACCTCAAGCCAATATCCGTTCCTAAAAATCGAATGATGGGCCTCAGAAGCTTTTTGGGTAGTGAAAGCACTTCATCTTTAGAAATAAACTTATCGAATAGTATTATTTTCCCCTCGCCTTTTACAACCCTGATCATTTCCCGAAGGCATTCATTGGCATCAGGTACGACCGAAAGAACCAAACTTCCAACTATATAGTCAAACGATTCATTATCGAATTCCATATGCTGTGCATCCATCTCTAGGAAATTGATCGATGCATCATCAAATTTCCCCTTCGCTTTTTTTAGCATATCGGCTGACAGGTCTATCGCCGTTATCTCAAGGTCAAGGTTCTTGATCAGCTCCAAATCGGCCCCCGTACCTACGCCCACAAACAGAACCTTTGCATTTTCATGAAAATGCATCTCTTCAAACATTCTTTTCCTGGCATCTAAAAAGAGATGAGAGTTGAAGATTTTGTCATAAATTGGCGACCAAAATTTATAAATCACTTTATTCCACGAATTATTCAACATCCCCACCCCCTTACATACTACTTCCATGAAGCATGATAAATCCCTTCCAAGCGGATATTATATGTGTCAAATTAGTACAATTAATTAAAAAGTATGAGATGCGGTGATTCACGAAATCGGGCAGGTTTCTTTTCATAAACCCTCCAAACCTGCATAATCCATAGTAACCAAATTACCTTGACTGTCATAGTAATACACTATAAGATATACCAAAGGAGGTGAGGATTTGGTTCAACGACAACTATCCTCTGACTTGCTTCGCGGACATGTAGATACGATGATTCTAAAACTCCTGCAAAGTGGCGATAAATATGGTTATGAAATCAGCAAATTGATATATACGAATTCCAATGAACAATATGAAATTAAGGAAGCGACGATGTATTCCAGCCTAAAAAGGCTGGAGAAGGACGGATGCATCATCTCTTATTGGGGAGATGCCACACAAGGCGGAAGAAGGAAATATTACAAAATCACCCCGATTGGGGAAGACACATATACCCAAAATAAAAATGACTGGGAGCAGGCCAAGCGAATACTTGAGCGACTCCTCTAAGAAAGGAAGATGAAATGTGATTGATAAACTGAATGCACATGTTCATAGCATTTTTGCCCCGTACAAAAGTGCAAAAACTGCAAAGGAATTGGAAGAAGAACTGCTGCAAAACTTACTGGAAAAGTACAATGACCATAGAAGGAATGGTGCCAGTGAGCAGGAAGCGTATAAGCTGACTGTGGATTCGATTGGGGAAGTATCAGAGCTCATGGATTCACTCAATCTACAATACAATGTGCTTGAGCAGGCGATAAACATGGACTATTCCAGGCATCGCCTATTGGATTCCGACTTCCGCTCGGTTTCGGTGCATGATGGCAAGTTTAATTCCTGCGATTTAAGCCGTTCTGACTTCAGCCATTCCGACCTGACGAACAGCACATTTAAAAACAGTAACTTAGATCATTGCATCTTTGAAAACGCCAATTTAACTGGTACCTTATTTAAAAGTGCAAATTTAAAAGGCGTAACTTTCAAGAACAGCATTTATAATAAAACCCATTTTAAAAGCTGTAATTTATCTGGTCTTATATTTGATGGGGAAATTTTCAAACAAACCATTTTCGAAGGCTCTTCATTGAGAAAGGCATCATTCCGCGATACCACCCTCATCAATGTTCAATTTCGGATGTCCGATTTAAAGAAAATCGACTTTACTGGAGCTTCGATGGATAAACTCACTTACAACTTTTTACATGGAGCAAAGGTTGATCTTAGCGGCGTGACCATCATCTAAGGAAGAATTTCCAATGACTTTACCGATAGCGATTGTCGTATCCACCTCAATCATTTGCGTGACCGTGTTTCTGACTGCAGTAGTTTTAAAAGGAATGAGCATGGGAGAATGATTCATCAAGAACCCTGTGCTAAGACATGAAACGTCTTAGCACAGGGTTTTTACGTGTTCACTATACCTTTTCGGATATGCTAATCATTCAACCGCCCATCGCCTTCTGCATGAACCTTAGACTTCCACTTCAAGTTCTTTAACATAGACAGCATTCCCGGTGATTTCAACATCGTATGTGCCACCGTTTTTGGTAGCTGTAACGCGAACCCTGCCATCCTTTCCGATTTCATGCCCCTGTTCGATTAACAGATGCACCTCATCTTCAAGATCATCCTTTATGTATTTTGCATAATAAGCGCCCATTACACCTGAAGCCGTTCCTGTAACCGGGTCTTCAACCGTACCTGAAAATGGCGAGGAAAAATGCCGGGCATGCATATGGGCATCACTATCGTACGTTTCCATGCAAAAGGGATGAACGGAAGCTCTTGGCATTTCCTTTAATATTTGCGGAAACAGGCTATTGTTCGCCTTCATCCTTATAAATGAATTTCTTTCTTTTACTGGTACTAGTAAAGTCCATAAACCTGTACTTCCATAAACAATAGGCAATTCACTTTCCAGATCTTCTATATCAAGGCCGAGGGAACTGGCTAATCCACCCTTATCTCCGTTAAACGCTTCAAACTGCGGCGCGGTCTGCTTCATCGTAATATATATATCTTGATCCGCCGTCGTATGGATCTTGATTGGCAATATACCCGCTCCTGTTTCAATCATCAGCTCATCTTTATTCAATAATCCCCTGGTCTTCAGTGCATGGATGGTAGCCATTGTCGCGTGTCCGCATAGATTCATTTCGTGTCCCGGTGTAAAATAACGGATTCTAAGATCGGCAATATCGGACTCCATCGGAAAAGAGGTTTCATTGAACCCCACCTTCATCGCTATATCCTGCATTTCCTTTTCGGTCAGTCCATCCGCATCTAAAACCACACCTGCCGGATTTCCTTTATTCGGTTTACTGCTGAACGCATCGTAATGAAAAACCCTTACCGTTTTCAAATCTAACATCTCCTATTAAATGAATGGTGCTTCTCTTGAATAGTAATTCTATATCTCTATACATATCCCTTTTTCGTCCTATAGTAAGTGAAACCACCATTGATTTTATTTTCTGAATATTATACAATTACTCAAATTCATCAAATGTAAAATTCCATGAAGGGAAGGAGTACGTTATCGTTCTGTTCCAAAGAGAGCTGGTGCTTTGCTGAAAGCCAGTGTCCAGAATCTGACCGAAGATCATCCCCGAGAAGTAAAGCTGAAGCTTCAGTAAGCTTTACCGGTTTCCCCCGTTAAATGGGACAACGCATTAATGTGCGTTTGTTATTAAACAAGAGTGGTGCCGCGAGTTCAAATCTCGTCTCTTAAAGAGACGGGATTTTTTGTTTTTAACCTAATCAATGAAAATAACGGGAAAGCAGGTGCAGGAGTCATGCAGAAACTATTATTCGTAACGGATTTATACTATGAAGCAAAAGGAAGAAATTATTATGAGGAGGATTTGTACCTTACCTCGAAGCTTAGAGAAGATTTTCAGTTAGTACTTTGCCATCCTGAAGACATTGAAACGTTTGAAAAGGATTTTGACTTGATCGTCTTTCGAAATGCCGGTCCAGTAGCCAATTTTAAAGATAAGTATCTAGCATTCCGTAATAGAGTGGCTGCTGGTTATTTGAAAACGTACAATTCATTTGTTGGAAAGGCTGATATGAACGGGAAGGAATACTTAATTGAACTGACGAATGCCCAATTCCCTGTCATTCCGACCATCGATTCACTTGAATCTTTAAATAAACTTCCCAATGTGGAAACGTATATAGTGAAGCCGAAAGATGGCGCGGATTCCATTGGTTTGGAATTTGCCACGAAAGAAGAATTGGGAGATAAAATGGATGCAGAATCAAAGAACAAATTGGTACAGCCATTTATCAACTTTGAGTATGAAGTCTCTTTTTATTTTATCGATAAGGAATTTCAGTATGCCCTTTATGCCCCTGATAAAGAGAAAAGGTGGGAATTAAAAGAATATGCACCTACTGAAGCAGATCTGGCCTTTGCTAAACGATTTATACAATGGAACAATCTTGATTGGGGAATCCAACGCGTTGATGCCTGCCGGAATGAGCAAGGTGAACTTTTATTAGTAGAACTGGAGGATTTAAACCCCTATCTGTCCCTGCTGGAATTAACGAATGAAACACGTCAGAATTTTGTAGAAGCCATGAAAAAATCAATCCAAAAAGCTCTTCAGGCTTAGAATGAAAAAATTCGTGGACGGAATTAAGTGTGGTGTAGGTTGAATAAAGTGCGCGGACGGTCGAATGACTGGCGGGAACGGCCGATTACAGGGCGCCGTAGGTCGAATAACTGCGGGAACGGTCGATTACAGGGTGCGGTAGGTCGAATAACTGCGGGAACGGTCGATTACAGGGCTCGGTAGGTCGAATGACTGGCGGAAACGGTCGAATACAGGGCGCCGTAGGTCGAATAACTGCGGGAACGGTCGATTACAGGGCGCGATAGGTCGAATAACTGCGGGAACGGTCGGTTACAGGGCTCGGTAGGTCGAATGACTGGCGGGAACGGCCGATTACAGGGCGCCGTAGGTCGAATAACTGCGGGAACGGCCGATTACAGGGTGCGATAGGTCGAATAACTGCGGGAACGGCCGATTACAGGGCGCGATAGGTCGAATAACTGGCGGAAACGGTCGATTACAGGGCGCCGTAGGTCGAATGACTGGCGGAAACGGTCGGTTACAGGGCGCGGTAGGTCGAATAACTGCGGGAACGGTCGATTACAGAACGCGGTAGGTCGAATAACTGCGGGAACGGTCGATTACAGGGCGCGGTAGGTCGAATAACTGCGGGAACGGTCGATTACAGGGCGCCGTAGGTCGAATAACTGGCGGAAACGGTCGATTACAGGGCGCCGTAGGTCGAATAAAGTGCGTACCAGGATTTTAAAACAAGGCTTCCTCAGACAGTCGGCAGAAAGGGCGCGGATTTCTGAAATTAGCTGCAACATTCTTTACATAAAAAAACTGCAGGCAAACTCGCTTTTCTTCGAGTTTGCCTGCAGTCTGAAACGATTTTCGCGTCCCAAGGGACCATTAATTCATTTGAGATTTATGCCATTTCCACGCACTTTCAATGATTTCTTCCAAATCTATCGATGCTTTCCATCCAAGCTCTTCATATATCTTATTTGCCGAAGCAACCAGACGGGCTGGATCTCCAGGGCGACGTTCTGCATACTCTATGGTCGGTTTTACTCCTGTGACCTTTTCACAAGTGTCGATTACATCCTTAACCGAAAATCCTTTTCCATTCCCAAGATTGTAGGTAGCCGTATCCTTCTTCCTGGATAATAGGGCTTGAAGGGCGATTATATGAGCTTGTGCTAAATCCGTTACATGGATATAGTCACGAATGCAAGTGCCATCTTCTGTGTCATAGTCCGTTCCAAACACGGAAATCTTCTCACGTTGACCTAATAAATGCTGTAAAATAATAGGAATCAGGTGTGTTTCCGGATCATGACTTTCACCGATTTCTGCCGACGCATGTGCTCCAGCCGCATTAAAGTAACGCAAGACGACATAATGAAGTCCATATGCATTTGCAAAGTCCCCTAAGATCTGCTCTACCATCAATTTCGAGCGGCCATATGGATTAATCGGATTGGTTGGCTGATCTTCATCTATCATATCAACATTTGGTATCCCGTACGTAGCTGCCGTTGATGAGAAAATGAAATTCTTAACATCATGCTTGAGCATGGTATTCAATAATGTAAGAGTTGCACCTACATTATTATCATAGTATTTATAAGGATCTTGAACAGACTCCCCAACCAAGCTATTAGCGGCAAAGTGCATAACAGCTTTAATGGGATACTTAAGGAATATTTCATTCAAAACTTCCTCGTCCCCTAAATTCCCTTCCACCAAGATGGCCTTCGAATCAACCAGCGAACGAAAACCGGTTGAGAGATTATCCAGAATGACTACCTCTTCAGTATTCACTAACTCTTTTACAAGATGACTTCCAATATATCCTGCACCGCCAACGACCAAAATCATATAGAATTTCTCCTTTTACTGTAAGCTTAAATGAATCATTGCCAAACCTCGCAACCTATATATGTGAGGCTCTACTAATTATAAAGAACCCATCATTTTATAAGCATTTATTGAAGGTTTCCATGGCCAATCCATTATATTGGGTGTAATCAAACTTCGCTAGTTCAGGATTATCATTATTTACCATAGTAGATAAGCCCTTTTCCAGTCCATCTACGCTATTTTCGACAAGTAAACCATATTTACCGTTTTCCAAAACGGTTCGGTTAGCCACTATATCAGTAGCCATGATTTTCATTCCTAAAGTCATTGCTTCCAATAATACCATAGGCTGCCCTTCATAATGTGAGGAAAGAACGAAGCAGTCACATTTTTCCATGAACGAAAATGGATTTTCAAGCTGGCCTAAAAGATGAATGGAATGATTTAAGCCCAGCTCATCAATGATTGCCTGCAAATCTTCCTTTAAAGGTCCTTGTCCTAAAATATATAGTTTACTATTTTTGTGTTTTTCATGAAAGCCTGCGAATGCACGAATCAAATTATCTTGCCCTTTTTCTGGGGATAATCTTCCCATATTGACAAAGTTAAAATCATTTTTATCAGGATATGGAACGAATTGATCATTCACTTCCAATCCATGCACCTCTTGTACGATTAACGCCTGTTTATCGATCCAACCAATAGATATCCCGTCCAATAATATATGGGCATAAGTACCAAGTTGAGTAACCGCTTCTTTATCGAATTCCACGATCCGGCCATTAAAGGTTGGTCCATTTTCCAAGACCATGGCATCTTGCAGCCCATAAGGCTTATCCCAAATATGGTAATCGCCTAAGTTAATTTCGGCAGTGCCGCGCACTTCCCGTTCTTTTAACAGGATTGGCTCTTCTATGATTTCGAATGCCCCCGTATTTAACCAGCCTATTCTCTTATTATCGATTTCGAAAAGGTAATAGCCGCCTTTGTTGGTTCTGTTATACTTTACGATTCTGACGATTTGCCCTTCAAAATCGATTGCCTTGCTCACTCTTTTAGCCTTGTAGTTCGGATATGCCTTCGTCCAGATTGTATGGTCTTCCGGGTTAGTTATTTTACCGTACTTCTGATTACCGGTGTTTATTTCCTTCAGCGTTCTATTCTCAATCTTATCAATGAACTTTTTATTGTTTTTATAGTTTCTGGATATTATATACTTTCTTTTCATCATGATTTGCAGCTTGTCATTAAAGCTCATATCTTCATTGATTGTACAATGTTCAAGCATGGATAAAGCTGAATTATCTATCCAGCCTATTATCTTGTTTTTTACAGATATTCTGCTATAAATCGAATGCTGGGTTTTTGCTTCCCTATCGACTTTTACAATGATTCCTTTAAAATCATGACTGCCGGAAACTTTGTACGTTCCTTCGACTTTATACGGCAAGGACCAAATATAGTTCGATCGAGGTCTTACTAACCTTGCAATTTTATCCACTTCTTTTTCATAAATGATGCTGTCTGGCAACAGCTCCACAGCTTCTTCACTAATCCAGCCTATTATTTGATTGTCATGACTGAATTTGTAAAATGTCTTTTGATCAGCATGGGCTTTTCTCGAAATGACGATTTCAGCACCTTCAAATCGTTCTTCCAGTCGAAATTGGATTGAATTCGGGATTCCAGGAAGGGTATTCCAAACTTGATTATCCTTGACATCGGTTAATATCGCCCTTGCTTTGAAGTTTTCTGTGATCATTGCCTTTTCATCATGCTCGATAGCTTCAGATTCATTTGACTCGATTTGAAGGATTTTATCCGGGTTGATAGAATTCATTACATAATCAAATTTATCGAAGTCTGCATACTCCAATAGATTCTTTCGGTTTAATTCCATCGTTCCCTTAGAAACACTTACTAGCTTATCAAATCGATTGTATACCGAAAAAATCCCTCTTAGATTGATACGGTGAGGTCTCTTTCCATTAATGATGCGCTCACTATCAGAAAGCAAATCATTATGCATATAACAAACTTTCTTTTTTGCATCTGCCGCCAGCAGATATTTAGCCCAATAATGACTATAACCGCTAAAATCGATAACAAAATCAAACTTTGTTTTACCGAATAAACGTGCATGCTCCCTAATATAAGCATTTTCCGGGTAAAGCTTCTTCCCTAAGAAACCTCTTTCCCCTCTGTTATGGATGAATTTGTCTTTGTAGACTTCCAAAAATTTATACACAGGCAAGCCAGGTTTGAATAGAAAACGCACATTCTTATTGACCTTGCCCATATTTTTCAAAACCTCGTACGAGTGAGGGGTGGCAGTAAAACAGCTGACATCATATTTATCATAATCAATATTATTCATTAAGTTAAGGAATGAGGATGTAATTCCGTTATCCCTCAATCCGCCCGGATAAATCAATATTTTTTCCTTTGTGGAATCCAGCCCGGTAATTGTATTTAGTTGTTTCGTAGACTTATTGAAAATATTATTGACTATTCTTTCTGTTACTTTTCCATCCTCATGGTTCGTGAATTTTCCCTGCATTTTTTTATATTTATCGGAATATCTCAATTCCACATTTTTAATATCTTTAATGGCTAGTGCCAGTTCTTTTGAGTTAAAAAGCAGCGGTCCCGGAAGTTCGTCATTTTGGAGATATTGTCCCCTTTGCTCTGCATAAACGTCCGTATCCCAAGTGTAAAATAGAATTGGCTTATCGGTAACAAGGTAATCAAAGAATATGCTGGAATAATCCGTGATAAGCAAATCAACTGCAGCAAGCAATTCATTTGTATCCACATAGTCAGGTATTAGCACATCCTTGATTTCCGAGTGCTTGGCCGCTTCTTTATATAGAAATGGATGCACCTTAATAAATAGGTTATATTGTTCACCGATTTGACTTTGTAAATAGTTAATATCCGCAATGATTTGAAGAAGATCGTTATCCACTTTGGCAAGGTTCGTCCCCTTCCAAGTCGGGGCATATAAAATATTTTCTTTAGCATCACTGATTTTCAAACCTAGAGTCCTTAGATAATCCTTATACTCACCTGGATTCGTATTCAGCGTCAAATCGATCCTCGGATATCCTTCTTCTATAATTTCACCTTTATACAATCCATTTAACTTATAGCTATGTGTAAATATGTTGGTAGTATGGGCATTAGGGCTCAAAATGAAATCTGCACTCAAAAAGTTCCTGACAACGTTTTGAGAGACCGAAGGATTACCCGGTATATCAAAGCCCATATTCTTAAGGGGCGTTCCATGCCAGGTATTGATGTAAATTTGATCGCTTTTAGGGATGAAGAAAGACTGGAATGTGGAGTTATTGATTAAATACTCACTTGTTGCCAACCATTTTAAATATTCCTTTGAATTACGCTGAACGAATTGAACATTCGGCATATCCTTATACTTCGCCATTACACCTGAGAGGACACTGAAATCCTGGATGGACCAAATGTGCATAAAATCTTGATAGTCTTGATTTTCCAGCATATATTTAAACATCGCGTATGGACTGTCAGTCATACTGTTTCCATCACGACTCTCATATAGAATCGTGTTTTTTTGCACGCTTAATTTCTCATAATACTTTGCATATTTATTTACGCGCTTATGATTTTCCTTTAATAGGAAATTAGCGATAGGTTGTTTAAGGAAATCGACTTTTCTTTTTATTACCTTCTTATTCACTAAATAGGCATCCCCTTTTATGGATTTATATTCACCATTCAAAATTATGTTTGCCTTTCAATAACCAAAAATAACAACTATGAATGATCAATAGTTGGAGATTTTCTAAAGATGATTACTACATTAAATTAAAAAATTATGAATGGCAGTAAGAGTTTATTTGTCCACTGCCTTATGCATTTCGAGGATATTTTCCATTATTTTTATGATGTCGTCTCTTAAATCGGGTCGTTGCAGGGCAAATTCAATTGTCGTTTTCACAAAGCCATCGACAACACCGACATCATAGCGTTTTCCTTCAAAATCGTAAGCGAAGACTTTTTGGATTTCATTCAGTTTTTGGATGGCATCCGTTAACTGGATTTCACCGCCGGCCCCTGTTTCCTGCTTGGCCAGGAAATCGAATATTTCCGGAGTCAGTATGTATCTTCCCATGATGGCTAGATTGGATGGTGCCGTTCCTTGTTTTGGTTTTTCGACGAAACGGTTCACTTCGTATCTTCTGCCTTCTTGCGTAAGCGGGTCAATGATGCCATATCTATGCGTTTCGCTCTCATTTACCGGCTGCACCCCAATGATGGACGAACCTGTCGCATCATATTCGTTGATTAATTGGCGTAGTGAAGGAACATCGCTTTCAACGATATCATCGCCTAAAAGGACGGCAAATGGCTCATCACCAATAAAGTTACGTGCACACCATACAGCATGTCCGAGGCCTCTCGGTTCTTTTTGCCTAATGTAATGGATATTAGCTAAATTGGATGGGTATCGCACCTTCTCCAATAAATCGAATTTCCCTTTTTCACTCAAGTTATTCTCTAGTTCGTAAGCATTATCAAAATGATCTTCTATTGCTCGTTTATTCTTTCCAGTGACAATGATTATATCTTCGATTCCCGCTTTCACGGCTTCTTCTATAATATATTGTATAGTTGGTTTATCGACTATTGGCAGCATTTCTTTAGGCATAGCCTTCGTTGCGGGCAAGAATCTAGTGCCTAGTCCCGCTGCAGGTATAATGGCCTTTTTAACTTTTTTCATCCTTTGTAACTCCTTCATATTAAGATAAATCTACAAAAAACCCCATTTTTTTCTGAATCATCCTTTTCATAGTAACATAGACTCGTTTTTTGTAAATATCTTAACAGAAAAATTCCTTCTTTTGTAAACGCATCCATAAATTAAACTTCCAAGTAATGCAATAGCCCGCTTTCTTCTTGAAAAAAATAAGGCCTATCCCTGATATTTCAGGAAAAGGCCTTATTTTTCTTAATTATATGACTGATAGGTCCAAGGGCTCAGGATTATTTATTTAGCACTATTGATCATACCATGAATATTTTCCATGAAAGCATTCATGACCTGCTTCAATTTCAACTCGGCTTCTTCCATCGTTTCACTTTGGATCCCAAAATAGAATTTGATTTTAGGTTCTGTACCAGATGGCCGCAAGCATACCCATGTGCCATCCTCAAGGAAGTACTTAATTACATTTGATTTAGGTAAATCAATGACTTCTTCCTTATTTGTGCCCACCGTCAGCTTCACACCGCTTTGATAATCCTCCTGGATCGTTACAGCTTTTCCGGCAATTTGCTTTGGAGGAGCCTCACGGAACTGATTCAGTATCCCTTGAATCTGCCCGGCGCCTTCAATCCCCTTTAAGGTCAATGACTGAAGTCCCTCCAGATAATACCCGTACTTTTCAAAGATGGTAAGCAATCCTTCATATAGATCCATGCCCTGTTTTTTATAGTGGGCACAAACCTCCACCGCAAGAATGGCCGCTTGGATCGCATCTTTATCACGGGCAAAATCCTTGATTAAATAGCCATAACTTTCTTCATATCCGAATAAGAACGTGTGCTTGCCGCTATCCTCATATTCATTGATCTTTTCAGCGATGAATTTAAAACCCGTTAATACATCAACGGTCCCTAAACCATATTCCTTAGCGATTCTGCGCCCAATTTCAGAAGTTACTATCGTTTTTAAGACAACTCCATTGGAAGGTAAAGTGCCTTTCGCTTTCTTTTCTTTTAAAAGATAATCCAATATTAGTGCACCTGTTTGATTACCTGTAAGCACCACATATTCGCCATCTTTATTTTTAACGGCGATACCGAGTCGATCTGCATCCGGATCTGTTGCGATCAAAAGGTCTGCAGATACTTCATTTCCTAATTCAATGGCCATTTCAAAAGCTGCATGCTCTTCCGGGTTCGGGGATTGAACTGTCGAAAAATTGGGATCAGGCAATTCCTGCTCTTTTACAACGTGTACCTTGTCGTATCCCAGATCTTGTAAAGCACGTCTGACAGACTTATTTGCCGTGCCATGAAGCGGTGTGAATACAACTGTCACATCCACCTCTTCACTTAAATCTTTGTTTTCGGGCACAGTAAGCAATTTATCATTATAAGCGGTATCGATATCCTCTCCGACAATCTCAATGAGGCCTTGCGCTTTCAATGTCTCTTCATCTTTTACCGAAATGGCAAGTTCGTTTTCAATCGCATTCACGAATTCTATCACTACATCAGCCGTTGCCGGAGGAAGCTGTGCACCATCTGGCCCGTACACTTTATAGCCATTATATTCAGGGGGATTATGACTTGCTGTAATAACGATCCCAGCATAGGCATTCAGTTCACGAACGGCAAAGGATAACTCCGGCGTTGGCCTCAACTCATCGAATAGATAAGCCTTGATTCCTTCTGTAGCCAGGGTTTTGGCTGCTTCCAAGGCAAATTCAGGCGATTTAAAACGTGAATCGTAGGCAATCGCGACACCTCTGCGTTTTGCTTCATCACCCATCGATTGCAGATAATGGGCTAATCCCAATGTTGCTTTACGGACTGTATATAGATTCATCCGATTCGTACCTGCCCCAATTTCCCCGCGCATACCGCCTGTGCCGAATTCCAAGTTCTTATAAAACGCATCTTCTATATTCTTTTCATCATCTTGCATCTCGTTAAGTAATGATTTCATTTCATTATCAAGGGCTTCGAAGTTCACCCATGAGTCGTAAGAACATTTCCAATTCATCTTCTAATAGTCCTTCTTTCTTTGTTGGGAATTCTAAATGTTTCTACTAAAATCTAACAATAAAAATTAATAAAAAAAAGCCTCTATAGGACTTTATCGCTATATTATCTGCAAAAAATGGACATCAGTCAATATTTTTGGCAAAAATTTGTTATACATAATAGAAAAAAATGGACGTCACCATAAGGGGCGACGTCCACTTAATTATTCAGCTTCGGCAACAACGGTAAAGCGTTGGTTGATGTGCTTTGGAATTTCAATTTCATCAAGTACTGCAAGGGCAAAATCAGCATAACTTACATAGCTTTCACCCTTTGAATTTACAAGAAGGTTATCTTTCCCCAGTTTATACCCACCTGTTCTATTTCCTTGTGGATCAAAGAAGGCGGAAGGACTGATGAACGTCCATTGGATGCCAGTCGCATTTTGCAGATCTCCAAGGTTCTTTGATTGATTAAAGGCTGTTGCAAAGTATTCTTTAGGGAACTCAGGCGTATCCAGTACACGGATCGTTTTTGCCTCGTCAACGAAAAGGCTTCCAGCTCCGCCAACAACGATCAGTCTAGTTTGAGGCGCCCCTTTCATTGCGTCAATCAGGATTTTTCCTGCATCGACATGCAGATGTTCCTTCCCCGGAGCAGCGCCAAAGGCATTCACAACCACATCGAATTCTTTAAGATCCTCTGCTTTCAGATCGAATACGTCTTTTTCCAGTACGGATGATCCTTGGATTTGGACTTTGGCTTCATCCCTTACAATAGCCGTAACTTCATGTCCCCTAGTCAATGCTTCGTTTAAAATCAGACTTCCAGCTTTTCCGCTTGCACCAATAATAGCGATTTTCATATTAAATTCCTCCTATATATAGTTATAGAAACTTTAATTGTAACTAAATAGATTACATGTAATAATATAAGTTACAGGTTGCATCTTGTCAATATTTTTATTTTGGGGAGTTTCGGAGATATATTGGAGTTTTCGTCGATATATTGCAAGTTTCGGAGATATATCCAGTTTTCAGTCGATATAATTCAATTTTCGATGATATAACCGGATTTTCGTCGATATATATAAAAAAAGCACCATTCCTTTTAGAATGGTGCGCTTAAATTACATGTTTTTTTTCTTTTTCATTAGCAGTGCCATGCAGATTGTGATGAGCGTAAAAGCGATAAAGGCCAAAAACGGGATCGTGATGAATCCTAGCCAATTTATATACTCACCTGAGCAGGGAACACCGCTTTGGCACATTTCGAAATGCTGTAGTGCTGGAATTTTTTGCAGACTATAGTGATACCCTGACACCACCATGCCCAAAATCGATAATGGGAGGATGTATCGATAGATTTTCAGGTCCTGTTCATAAAAGGCCCGGCCCAATAAGATAACGAGCGGGTACATCAGAATCCTTTGATACCAACAAAAGGTGCAGGGTACATAATGGAGAATCTCACTAAAGTAGAGACTTCCGGCAGTGGCGATGATGGATAGGATCCAAGAAAATAATAGTGGCTTGTTCATCACTATTTCTCCTTCGCTGCATCATCAACCATTTTCACTAAATCATCGATTGTATTTCCTTCAAATTTCTTGCCATTGACAAATAAGGAAGGAGTTCCAGTAACGCCCAATTCGTCGGCCATCTCCATATCCTTGTTCCATCGGTCCTCGGACTTTTCGGCTTTAAAAGAGGTAACGACCTTTTTCACATCTTTGTCATTTGCAATTTCTTTCAATGTTTCTTCTAAGAACTTGTCCGTAAACACATCTTCCTTTTCATATTTCAGGTCAGCTGGCTGTTTATCGAACAAAAGTTCATGAAATTCCCAAAAGGTCTCATTTCCTAATTCCTGATAAACACTTTCCGCGAATTTAGCGGATCTGGTTGAATCGACGTTAATGAACGAATAATTCATGAAATAAAATTGCGCTTTTCCTGTATCAATCAATTCACTTTGTATAGAAGGAAAGAATTGCTCCTCGAATGTCTTACAGACTGGACATTTATAATCCCCAAATTCCACAATTTGCACAGGAGCCGATTTCTCTCCCAAATAAGGCTGTGCTTTATAATCGATTTCATTAACGGCAGTATCTTCGTCCTTCCCATTTGCCAAAAATATAAAGCCAATAATGATTACAGCGATTAACCCGATGATCCAAAACGTGAATGCAGAAGATTGTTTTTGATTACCCTTTTTTTTATTAGCCATCATATACCTCCATAACTTGTAGTTGTGTCATATTCATTATCCAGCCATAGCGGCAGATTTCAAGTTCCCCCTTCCTGCACCTTTCACCTGTAACTGATTCATTTACACGTTATAATATAAGTTTCACCATGCTGGTTTGTCAATTACACATACCTTTTATTTTTGCCTTTGCAGAAACGGCGTGACTTGACAAGGAAACGGTTAATGGATAAATATTATTCTTGCAGGCCATTATAACTTGTAACCACTTGAATTACATGTTAAATAATTTATACTATATAAGAATAGAGATTTTAAAGGAGAGAAAAAAGAGATGTCCATCAGTACCCGCTTTTCCGTAGGAATCCATATATTATCTCTTTTAGAAATAAACAAAGAAGGCGTTAACACTTCTGATTTTATAGCAAAAAGTGTAAACACCAACCCAGCCTTAATCAGAAAAATCACCGGCATGCTGAAGAATGCTGGTTTAGTGAATGTTCGGCCGGGTATCGCCGGAGCGACATTGGCCAAGGAATTATCGGATATCACTTTGCTCGATGTTTATCAAGCTGTCAACGTTGTCTCCGATAAAGAATTATTTGGAATCCATGAAAATCCTAATCCAGCATGCACTGTTGGAAGAAATATACAAGATGCAATAGAGCCTATCTTTTCAGTTGCTGAACTTGCCTTGGAAAAGGCATTGGGAGTGGTGACGATCGAGGATGTCGTCAAGGGTATTCTGGAAAAGGATAAAACTAATTTGCAAAAAAACACATGAGTCGGACTCATGTGTTTTTTCCTGTTTTCTATTTATACTTAGGAACTTCAATCGTCAATTTATAGGAATCTAGTAAACTATACAAATTATAAATCTGTTTCACTTGTTTTGTTGCCCAGCCAATATCAGTGGCATACTGGTGTGAAGCATATCCATATTTCTCTGCAGCTGTAGGATTCCATCTCATTTTGTAAAGCGTGTCCTGTCCAGCGGAGATATATCCTTTGGCGATGAATTCGGCACCGCCGATGATGGCCGCTTCTGGAGTGAACCAGCCTGCATTATAGGCGTATTGAGCGCCGCTGCTTAGTGCCGTTCCGTCAAATGCTCCCACTCCATACATATTATAGACCGTTTTCCCGTTCACCTTTACGCCAGTCGCTAACGGTGATGTGCCATTCCCGGTCTCCAGCAAAGCATGTGATATCAGGTAGATTTCATTGACCCCATATTTTTCACCTGCCGCAGTGAAGGTTGCAGCTTGGCCTTGTAAAATCCCTTTGCCTGAAAGGATTCGATTATTCACTTCTGAAACGTTCATATTGGTGACTTCGGAAAGCTTTACGAATTGGAATGAATTGACTGGATCATTCACAAAGTTATTTGGGTTAAGATTATATTCTATATCTTCCGGACTGGCATTTACCCATGTCTTGTTATAGTCCACCTCATACCAATAGTACCCATCAGAGCCCTTTACTTTCGATTTAATATTCAATGATTGATTATTGCTGACAGGACCGACTACCCAATAATTAGAACCAGCTCCGCCCCTGACACGCCATCCGGTTCCTTTAACCGTACCTTTGGATGAACTGATCAAAGTTAATCCATCTTCACGTATGTAGGTTTTATACTTTTTATCCGTTTGACCATTTACGGCCATTTGAATTTCAACCATCTTTTCCATCGTAAGGTTATACTCTTTATCAATCCTGATTATCGATCCATTCGAACTACCGGGACCTTCCGGTGCTTTGGCCGTTAAATATTGCGTACTGACATATCCGGTTTTTCCATTGGCCGTGACTCTTGACCAGCCATTGGACTCTGAATAAACCGTTACGGCCGTATTGTTTACAAGCTTGGCTATAATTGAAGCGGTAGCTGATGCAGCAGACCGCATATTCAGACTGGAGCCATCATTCACATTTACATATTTAACTGACGTGTTTCCTTCTTCGTCTGGATTCAACCCCGGTAAAGGACCAGGCTTCGTTGCTGATAGATATTGCGTATTGACATAGCCCTCTCCGCCATACGCTTTAATTTTTGACCAGCCATTTGATTCCGAGATGACATCTACCTCTACACCTCTTGCCAATTTCACAATGACGGAAGCACTTTCTGATGGCTTATTCCGCATATTCAGTGAACCCGTGCTGACATTTACATATTTCGTGGTCGTTTTTTCAGGTATGGATGGTTTGGATTCCGTTCCAGGCTTTGTCGTCGAAAGATAGTTAGTACTGACATACCCATCCTTCCCATTTGCCTTGATTTTCGCCCAACCTTTTGATTCCGAATACACCGTCACTTCAGTTCCTCTTGAGAGCTTTGCGACTATGCTCGCACTTTCCGAACCGCTTTTTCTCATATTGAGTGTTCCAGAGCTTACGTTTACATATTTCGTCGTCGTTTTTTCAGGTGTTACGGTCGTACCTGGTTTTGTTGTCGATAGATATTTGGCACTGACATGTCCGTCTTTTCCATTGGCTTTGACTTTCGCCCAGCCATTGGATTCCGAATAGACCGTCACTCTCGTTCCTTTTGAAAGCCTCGCGACTAAGCTGGCGCTTTCCGAACCGCTTTTTCTCATATTGAGCGTTCCAGAGGTTACGTTTACATATTTTGTCGTCGTTTTTTCAGGTGTGACAGCCGTTGATCCCGATCCTGGCTTTGCAGCAGATAGATATTTGGTATTGACATATCCGTCCTTTCCATTGGCTTTGACTTTCGCCCAGCCATTGGATTCCGAATATACCGTCACTTTCGTTCCTTTTGAAAGTATTGCGACTATGCTTGCGGTGGCTTTCCCACTTTTTCGCATATTGAGTGAACCCGTGCTCACATTCACATATTTCGTCGTCGTTTTAGCAGGTGTGGCTGCCGTTGATCCCGATCCTGGCTTTGTAGCAGACAGATACTTGGTGCTGACATATCCGTCCTTTCCATTGGCTTTGATTTTCGCCCAGCCTTTCGATTCCGAATACACCGTCACTTTCGTTCCTTTTGAAAGTATTGCTACAATGCTTGCGGTAGCTTTTCCACTTTTCCGCATATTAAGTGAGCCCGTGCTCACATTCACATATTTCGTTGTCGTTTTAACCGTTGCCCCAGCTTTGGTTACCGTTCCGGGCTTCGTTGCCGATAGATACTTGGTACTGACATATCCTTCTTTTCCATTGGCTTTGATTTTCGCCCAGTCTTTCGATTCCGAATACACCGTTACCTGTGTTCCTCTTGTCAACTTCGCGACCAGGCCAGCACTATCACTACCGCTTTTTCGCATATTAAGTGAACCTGTGCTCACATTCACATATTTTGTTGTCGTTTTAACGGTTGCCGCAGCTTTGGTTACCGTTCCAGACTTCGTTGCCGATAGATACTTGGCACTGACATAACCTTCTTTTCCATTGGCTTTGATCTTCGCCCAGCCTTTGGATTCCGAATACACCGTCACCTGTGTGCCCCTTGTCAGCTTCGTGACTATGCTGGCACTATCACTGCCGCTTTTTCGCATATTTAGTGAACCTGTGCTCACATTCACATATTTCGATGTCGTTTTAATGGTTATTGCAGTTTTCGATAAAGTCCCCGGCTTTTTTGCCGATAAATACTTGGTACTGACATATCCTTCTTTCCCATTGGCTTTGATCTTCGCCCAGCCTTTGGATTCCGCATACACCGTTACCTGTGTGCCATTTGCCAGCTTTGCAACTATGCTTGCACCTTCCGCCCCGGTTTTTCTCATATTGAGCGATCCGGAATTTACCTGTACAAACATGACGTCTTCAATATTGGCCTGTTCCGCATGTAGTGGAGCTGCAGATATTTTTTCTTCGAAAGCAACTGTCGACAACACTGCAAAACAGAAAGTTGGTATAATTAATTTCTTCATCTCATTCTCCCTACTAAAGAATTATTTTTTTAACATTTATTTAAATATCGGTTAAAATTAGTATGATAATATAGGTAAATATACTTATTCGTTTAAAATATATCATATCCCTTTAGATCTACAGGGAGATAAACTGGATTGTAACATAATAGTAAACTAATAGACATTTAAGTAATTTAATAGAAATATTCGCAAAGAAACTTACGCGACAGGCAAATGATGGATATAAAGTATATTGATATAATTACTTATCACTCAAATAAATAAGGATGAGACGAGCATCTTTCTGCCTAAATCGAATATATATATAGGGTAAGCATCGATCTTATATTTGACGGATTGATGCAATAACCTATATAATTACTGTATATAACTTATAAGAATCCTTCTGTTAAGGGGAGTAGCTATTCAATAAAGTCGTCAGTACAGGATTGAATCCTCGGCTTTATTGGCAACTGATTTTAGTTGTTTGCAAGACCTTGCCGATTATTTGGTGAGGTCTTTTAATTTTTAAAAGACGGTATAACCACTAATCGGTTATACCGTCTTTTTTGATTCGAAAAATCGCACAATAGAGGTGAAAAGTATGCAGAACTATAATGAATTAGCTCAAAGCGTTAAGATTTCCGATGATAAAAAGCATATATTGCTTGATGCCGCCCCATCTTTATCACTGATCGGAAAAGGCCGAAGCGCATATGTATTCCGAATACATTCCACCAATAAGGCACTAAAAGTGTTTTTCCCGGATCATACACACACAGCTAAAGTTGAAGCTGAAATATACAAAACCGTCCAATCCATCGAATACTATCCAACCCTATATGATGCGGGGGTAAATTACCTGGTTATAGATCACATTGAAGGCAATACTCTTTTTGAATGTTTAACATTGGGAATCCCGATAACGGAAGAAAACATTGCGGAGATAGACCATGCCCTGCAATTGGCAAGGAAAGAAGGATTGAATCCTTCGGATATCCATTTACGAAACATCTTCATCACTTCTGAAAAAAAGGTGAAGATCATTGACGTTGCAAGGTTTAAGCAAGTGAAATCCTGCAATCAGTGGCACGACTTGAAAAGTGCATTTCACCTTTTCTATTCGAAGTCATTTTTTCCGAAGAAGATCCCCAGCTTCATACTGAATTCCATTGCAGCGATTTATAAAAAGAGATTTCTGCCCATCTGATCCTTACTATAAAAAAATCACATTGGAGGCACATATGAAAAAAATAATGACCATTGCCCTACTGTCCATCCTTACATTAAGCGGATGCTCAGCTTTAGAAGAAGTCAATTCATCATTGGAGTATGCAGATAATGCGACGGAATATGTAAATACCGTTAAGGATTTTTCCAATGAGGTGCCCGCATTGTCACAGGACGCCGTCACGAATGACGAAGCAAGAGCAAATCTTGAAAAAGAATTGGAATTGATGAAAACGGAGATTGAAGAATTCAATGCAACCGAACCACCAAAAATAGCTGAAGGCATCCATGAAAAGATCGTCAGCTCAAATCAACAGCTTTCAGATGGCATTGAATTATATCTGAATAATATTGAGAATGGCCAAATTGATCCTAAAGCATTGGAAGATTCAGAGATAATGAAATCAATCGATAATATAACAGGATTGGCAAAACAAATTGAAGAGTTGGGAAATTAAACATTCTTCAATGAATAAAAAGAGATCGCTTGAAACAAATTATTGACATGAAACCAAAAGGTTTTATATAATCAACAAAGCAAAACCAATTGGTTTCATATTTTCACTTAAAAAGGAGAATCAGTATGGAAAATACATTACAGGATATCAAGAAGACGATTATTCTTGAAGCACCTATCCAAAAAGTTTGGGATACAGTTTCAACTGCAGAGGGCATAGCTTCATGGTTCATGCCAAATGATTTTCAACCAAAAGTGGGAGATGAATTCCATATGCAATCACCCTTCGGTCCATCTCCTTGTAAGGTAATGGAGTTAGATGCCCCTTATCGCCTTTCATTCAGTTGGGATACGGACGGTTGGTTCATTTCATTCATTTTAAAAGAACTGGACGGCAAAACGGAGTTCACCCTTATTCATGGCGGTTGGAAAGAGCCGGAAACGATTCTTCCGAAACCGAACGAAAAAAGCTCAGTAATTCGCGATAGAATGAATCATGGCTGGGAACAGATCGTTAACCAAAAACTTAAAAAGGTTGTTGAGGGCTAAGTGTCTGCAACAGAAAAACATGATGTATTTCAGGCTATCGCAGACCCGACCCGCCGAAAGGTCCTGCAGTTGCTTGCTGAAGGGGATTTACCCATTTCAGAAATCACTTCTCACTTTTCCATGAGCCGTACGGCGATTGCCAAGCATCTTCATATCCTTTCTGAAGCTGAATTGGTAAGTGGCCGGAAGGTAGGAAGAGAGAAACGCTTTCGACTTCAGCCAGAACCTTTAGCAGAATTGAAACAGTGGCTTTCATTTTACGATCAATTCTGGGATAACAAATTATCCATCCTTAAACATGTGATTGAAAATTCAGGGGAAAATGGATTGAAAGTCATCGAAAAAGAAAAGGACAAGGATAAACCATCATAATGAAGAAAACCCCCGGCGCATTGCACTGGGGGTTTTCTTCATTTGTTTATGCATCCATCTCAATATTGTGTACTTTGCGCTTCTTGATGACCATCGTCAGCAATAGCAGCAGATTAAAGACAATGATGCATCCAGTAAGGAACACTATACTAGTTGTCAATGCCTCCGCTCCAAGGCTCGTACTCATCGCCTGACGGAAGCCCATGACAGAGTATGTCATCGGTATGAACGGGTGAACATGACTGAAGAAGTTATTGGTCAGTTCCACAGGGAACATCCCTCCGCTTGCACCTAGCTGTAGTACAAGGAATATCATCGCCAATAAGCGACCTGGATTTCCAAACCCTACGGTCAAGAAGGTAACGATGAACATGAAGGTAAGGGAAGTCAGTATGGAAACCCCAATGAATTGCCCCATATTCTCGACCTGTAAATCCATTCCCCAAATCATGATCGCATCCAACACTAATGCAGAAAGCGTCGCTTGGATGAATAGGACCGTAAATTTACTGAACCACCATGCAAATCCTGATGTAGGCCTAGTAGAAGGCAAGCCTGTCGGGAATCCCATATTGAAGGCAATGGCTCCAACAAATAACCCAAGAGACAATACATAAGGAGCCAGTGCATGACCATAATTCGGCACGTCACTGCTTTTTTGTTCTTTAACCTGTGTCGGTTCAGCAATCATGCTGTAATTATCATCGGTTGTTTTATTTTCACTTATTTCTTCTGCACCATCACTGAGTTTTTCCGAAAGCTCGACCGTTCCATCTTTAAGTGAGGAGATTCCATCACCCAATTTACCGGAACCTTCAGCAAGTGCTGATGAACCTTCATTGATCTTACCTGCGCCATCAGCAAGCTGGATGACTCCATTGCTCAAAGTAGGCAGATTGCTTGCCAATTGTTCAGTGCCTTTAACAAGTGCTGATGAGCCCTCGTTCAATGCCGCTGAGTTGGCATCCAGTTGATTGGCACCATTAGCAAGTTTGCTTGCCCCTTCGCCAACTTGGCTAACACCAAATGCGTACTTCTCAAGACCATTTCCAAAGGAGGATGACCCTGCTTGCAGTTGTGAAACTCCATCAACCAATTGACCAGATCCCTCAGTTAGTTTTGAAAGGCCATTATTTAACGAGGAACCGCCTTGAGCTAACTGGTTGATCCCCTTCACTAATTCTGGTGTCCGTTCATTTAAACTTTGTGTTGCCGCCGTTAATTGATTGCTTCCTTCAACAGCTTCATTCATGCCGCCATTTAATTGGGTCGCACCAGGAATCAATTGTTCTTCCAGCGCATTCCTTATTGCCGTATATCCGCTTAACGCAGAAACGGCGTTTGGATTGACTTTATTCACCGCATTATTTAAATTGGCCACTTGTTCCGGAAGCTGGCCCAATCCATTCAATACAGGCATTACTTTATCCTTTAATTGCGTTGATAAGTCGGATACACTTGCAGCAAGAGTCGCTGCGATTTGTTTTTGTGCTTCCGCCTGGCTTTGAAGTTCATTTTGAACCGCTCCGATTAATTCGGATTGTTGCTCACTGGTCATGCTTTTGAAGGCTTCCGTGTTTTGAACGGCATTGATCGTGCTCTGGCCATTATTTGCAATCGTTGATTGAAGTTCCGTCAACGCCGCTTGACTGTTATTGAGGTCTTCGGTAATGCGGGATACGGTACCGGACGCGCTGCTTCCTGCGGGAACCGCTTCTTGCAATTGATTAACACCGCTTTGAATGCTTGTCAGTCCTTGCTTAAGCTGATTCAACTGTTCTTCTGCGGGTAATTGGCCATCCATTTTTTTCAGGCCGTCATTTAACGCCTGGCCTCCTTCTGCCAGTTTATTGATTCCCTCATTTAAACTCTGCTGACCTGCTGCCAATTTTGGAATTCCAGTCGATTGGTCTGTCAGCTGGCTTGCATTTTGTGATAATTGATTCAACCCATCATTCAAATTCGCACTGCCTGTTTGCGCTTGTGCCAATCCAGTATTTAAAGTTTGCGCTCCTGGAACCACTTTGGCCAGCCCAGTGGACAGTTGGGAAGAACCTTGTATAAGTGCTTCACTATTATTACTTAATTCCCCTGTGCCTGATGCGAGTTCGTCCGCACCCTTTTGCAACTCACCGACACCGGAAGTGTATTGTGAAATTCCCTTATTTAATTCCGACGCGCCACTTTCAAGCTTATTGGTTCCTTCCAAAAACTCGCCAACGCCAACTTGAAGTTTATTCGCTCCATCTTTAAAGGTTAATGTGCTGGAAGCTAATTTATTCAGATTTTCTGTCACTTCTTTGTTTCCATCATGCAGTTTTTCAGCACCGTCATCCAGTTTTGATGCCCCATCTGCTGCATCGCCGAATCCTTCTCCGATTTGATCCAGTTGTGAGAAGATCGCTTCCGCATATTCTTTTGTGACACTTTCGGCAATTTCCGTTTTCAAATTATTCGTTGCCTGTTTTCCGACCGTTTCAGAAACGAAACTGCGTCCAGGATTCACGTCATACGTTAAATTCATTCTTTTTGGCTTATCATCCATGACGGTTGAAGCATTTTTTGAAAAGTCTTCCGGAATGGTGACGACCATATAATATGTACCATCATCGAATCCTTTTTTCGCCGCTTTTTCCGTTACGAAATGCCATTCTAAATCATCATTGTCCTTTAATTGCTCGATTAGCTCATTACCGACTGTTAAGGTTTTCCCCTCATATTCCGCCTTCACATCCTTATTCACGACCGCAACAGGTAATTTGCCTGTATTTCCGTATGGATTCCAGGCAGAACTAAGGAATAACCCCCCATAAATAATCGGAACGAACAGTAAAACGATTGCCACACCGACCAGTTTTCGATTTGTAAGGAAAAGCTTCCATTCTTGTTTAAGCATGTTCACTTCTTTTCACCTTTCTTTTCACGCAGTACATCACTCAATGACGCGGTATTCCAATTAAGAGTCGGTATGTCCGTGGTGCCAAAGCTTTCTTTAAGCAAATCCGCCACTGTCTGACTGGAAAAGAACTCTATTAAAAGTTGATCCGCCCGAGAAAACATCCGACGAAGGACATCCATTCCCTTCTCTGCATACTCTCCATCTTTAAACGCTTTTTCTATAAGTCCTGTATCCGGAAACATCGAAATGGGACCTTCCATCGCCTCAATTATTTCAAGGTTTTTAATCTTATCTACGCTTTTGGCAAGAGTAAGGCCGCCGTTATTACCAGGAACGGAAGTGATTATCTGCTTTACGACCAATTTCCTTATGATTTTTTTCAAATAAGAAGGAGACACCTCTAATCGCCTGCTGATCTCATTAGACGAAAGCGGAATATTTTTATCCTGGGTAGAGAGTATTACGATGATGCATATAGCTTGCTCTACCCCTTTTGTTAATTGCAAATCAGTTCACCTCTTTTAGTATGTATGTGGATATCATATATCCATAATGGATATTCGGTATCTATAATTAAAACCCGTTTCACCTTAGAAATCAAGTCATTTCTAGAAAAAATTTCTAAAAAAAAAAAAGATGAACCCCTCATTACAGCACCATGGGGTTCACCTTTTCTTTTATAGGTCTTTTAAAAATTCATTGACCGCCTCTGGAGTTTTAGCATTTGCACTGTGCAGGTGAGCAACCTTTTCCCCATTTTTAAATACTAAAAGTGATGGGATTCCCATTACCGTTTGCTCTTCGGAAATCTCAGGGAACTCGTCACGATCGATCGTAAACCACTGTTTGTCTTGATGTTCTTGAGTGATCTCATCGATGAACATGTCTAAACGTTTGCAGTCCGGGCACCATGTAGTCGTAAAAATCCCGACCGTCAGTCCCTCTTGGTTGATTTGTTCACGATATTCTTGTTCTGTATTGATATTTTTCATGATTGTCTCCTCCGGGCTTTTCTTATCATCATACTTTAATCCATGAATTAATGTACTCAAGGATTAATATATAATTAATTCCTTCACAGTACAAACGGTTTATCCTAAAAGTATCTAACTCTTGCCCGGTTATGCTTTGCGCGATGCCACCTTTTCTTTGTGTCCAAATCTCTCGTTTATGAAAGAAGAAATCCTCGAAATGAATTCCCTATTTTCATCGATGAAAAGATAGTGGCAGCTTTTTTCAAAAATGATCAATTCACTGTCAGGTATCTTTTCGGCGATGAGAATCGATGCCTCTACAGGAGTGATCCAATCGTGACGGCCTCCTGCCACTAATGTTGGACACTCTATTTGATTCAACTGGTCCACTAAGTCAAATGTTTTTAAAAATTTGACCCCTTCATTAGCCGCTTCCAAATTAAAATTCGATTTCTTCTTTCTCATTATCTCTTTTTCCGCTTCAGATCTTACTTTTCCCCTTGATGAATAAAAATAGAGCGGTTCCATGACTATACTGAATTCAGCCATTTGCTGTTTTTCCATAGTCCCCTCAAATAGAAGTCTTGCCATCCTTCTTTGATCATCCGTCCCGGTTTCCTCTATTTTCACCAACGCCTCTTCTCCGAAAATATGACTTGGCAGTACAACCAGGTCTTGTTTAAGTTTTTTCATTCGTTATCGCACTTTTTTCTACCCGTCCGCTCCTCATGGTTCGGGGTGTCACTTACGAACCTCTTTGGCCACAAAACTGAAAAAGCCTGAAGCGGTTTTCTGCTCCAAGCTTTTTTTAGCTTTTGGTCTTCATGTAAATGTAAAACAAAGTTTGATCAAAACACACTATAAATATTTAGTTTAGCTAAAGAATTAATACCATCGAGTATATAAATAATCCCACCAATAACCACCACCATATACACCTTGAAAGAGAACATTAGCAGTAGCACGTGCAGTATACCCTGCATCGTTAACCTGCATAAAGTTTAATGAAAATAGGTTTAAAATGATCTAAGATACTTCACTGCCGTCTCAGCATATATCTCGGCAGATTCCACTAAGCTCTCCACTGAAACCCGCTCATCGTACCCATGGATAGTTTGTTCCAGCCCAGGACCATAAAGGACGGTGTCAATGCCATGGCGCCGGAAGTGACTGGCATCACTTGAACCAAGCAAAAGTAAGCTGAAGACGGGTTCCTCCATTCCAAGGACACGCTGAATTCCCAGTTCTATGGCCCTTACAATTGGACGATTCTCTAAGGTCCAGTTCGGGTTAGTACAGGGTACTATAGGCTCTACAATCGCACCTGGCGCTACAGCACTAACAAGATTCCTAGCGACATCAAGTACAAACTCGGACTTCATACCGAATGGAACCCGGGTATCCACTTTAATGATACACTTGTCTGCGACGACGTTCACATTTGTTCCGCCCTGGATTACACCTGGATTGTAAGAGGGACGATAAAGTAACTGTGACAATAAGGGATTTCCTGGATACTGAGATAGGAGCCACTCAGTATTGTACAAAAGTTGACAAGGCTCTGCCGGAGGCGTTGCCTTGAGCTCCCATAGCTTGGTTAGTGCTTCGACCGCGGCTGCCCCTCTTCGTATGGCGGAGATTCCATAAAGCGGTTGTAGGCTGCCATGATCTGCCTGACCTGGTATGAACACCTGCATCCATGCCTTGCCCTTTTCGCCGGCATTCGGATGGTGGGGGTCCGTTGGTTCACCAATCAGACAAGCATCACCTTTAATCAATCCTTGTTCCAGGAGCGAGGCCACCTCAATGCCGCCAGTCTCTTCATCCGGAGAGGCAATAACTCCTAGGCTACCTTTCAAATTAAGAGCGGGGGAGAACTCCTGAAGTAGCCCAGCCACAAAAACCAGTGATGCCAAGCCTCCTTTCATATCGGAGGCTCCCCTACCCAAAAGCATACCCGCTCTGACTTCTCCAGAGAAAGGATCGAAGGTCCAATGTGAACAATCGCCAGCAGGTACGACATCTGTATGTCCACAAAATAGGAGCCGTGGACCAGGTACCCTGGTTAAGGGAGCATCACAGACCACGGTAACCAACGAATTTTCGCTACGGCGGTGCTCGGTAATCAAGAACCCTTTTGCTGCTAGGTATCGGCTAATATGGCGTCCCATTTCTGCTGACCGCTTCTTAAACTCGGGCGATGGGTTTTCAGATGGAATTCGAATAAATGAAGCAGCAAGTTCGACTAATTCCTGTTGCCTTGACCTTATCAGCTGCCGGATTATTCTGGTACTCATATAAATTCATCCCCTCCATGTCCAGCATTAGCCGCAGTATTTCTATACTATTCTATGTACTGTTCCTAGATCATATTTCTGAGGCTAAAAGTGGGGAAACATTTGATACATGTTATTTTAAAGTCTCGTTCAATGCTATAGTTAAACTTAATGAGCCAAAGATATATAGGGGTAATGCCTAACCTCCGTTATCTTAACAGCAATTCTTTCAACTATTTGGCTGATTATACTTGACTGGTTTTAATTTCATAAATCCTTTGCCATCCAATGAAATATCCAGTTGCTGATTTATGACTAGCGAAAGCGGAAAGATTTCCGACTCTTTATCCGAGAATATCCAACGCCGTTTCCTTGGACCTAAAAGTAAAAATGAACCTGCTTCATGTTCCCCCATGAAATTCAATCCATCTTCACTTATCGCCTCACCCTTCCTTACAGGTACACCATTACTGATCAACTGATTTCCCAAAGCCCTGACTTCATCTGTCGTAATGTTTATTTCACTGATGCACAGGACGTTTTGTGCTGAAAAAGACTCAGCCTCGGATTCGGGTGATACGGAATATCTCGATATGAACTCGACAATGTTGCCTGAAGGGTCTAAAAAATAAAAAGAATGTGCGTCTGAAAAGCTGAAATAAACTTCGTCATCATCATCTTCTCTAGTCAATTTCACTTTTGATTTCGCCCATGCTTTTGCCGAAGTAAATAAATTGGTCGGTATGTTCATGGCAAAATGGTAAAAAGGCTTTCCTTTGTGATGATATTTTTTAATTTCAAGCACACTTTCCCCTGCCTTTATTACAAAACCATCATCAGTTTGCGATAAAAACTCAAATCCTAACACATCAACATAAAAACTCCGCATTTCATCCCAGACATGACTGTACAAAGTGACCTTATTGATAATCAACGTTCAATCCCCCTCCATTTAACAAATATTGTAAAGATATCCTGCATTTATGCAAACATTCCGTACTATTCAAAATCTATATAATTCTATTCACCCTCCCTTTTTTCACCATAAATATCCAATGAATTAGCGACAAGCCAACTCAAAAAGGACCACCAAATCGGTGGTCCTCGCTTCAGCTTCATTGAAGATCTCGCAGTTAACTCTCCATTAGCTCAATTTACATCTTAAAAAGGTTCACTCTTTAATTTTCAGTCCAAGCATGGCTGCAAAGACTATAGCTTGGTCCGGGGAAACTTCGCATCCCTTTAAATCCTCCGGGGATACGGTAAGCCTTTGAAATGTAGAACTGCTAATATCAATTCCTTTGAGCGGTGTCCGGGAAAAGTTCACTTCATTTAATCTGCATGTTTCAAACTTCACTTTAATGAATTTACATTCATAATAATCAGCACTTTCCAATGAGCAATGATCGAACTTCACTTGCTTTAAACTGGAATAACCAAAAGCACTTAAATTAAGGTTGCAATTCTCAAAGGAGACATTCCCTAAACTTGCGTCAGACAGGTTAATGCCTAAAAGTTTGGACTCTTTGAATTCCACCCGATGAATCGAGCCGCCCATGAAATCGGCATTCGTCAAATCGCAATGATCAAAAATGACATCCGTCAGCTCAATATTCCTGAATGATACATCGCTGAATGTCACATTTTTAAAAACAATCTGTGATAATACGATTTTTTCCATATTTTCTCTATCGATCGTGCAATTAGTTATGATACAGGACTCAAGATAAGGCTCATCTTGATAATATATTTCCTGAAAGTTCGCTTGGGGTAAGTCATGGGGAATCTTTGGCTGTTCAATTTTTATTTTGCCTGACATATTATCACCTTTTCGCTTTATTCTTCAATCACTGGATAACCCTATATCCAACCGATAAGGGTTCATCGCCGGTAATATAGCAACTGGTCTACTAAATTTCGACTTAACTATAAACTACATTTCAGTGAAGTTCAATCTAAGAATTTCGCGGAAATGACTATTATTTTTCGTTATTTTGTGTCATCTTTCCAAAAAAAAAAGCTGCCTCATTGGCAGCCTTGCTTACTTCATGAACGTATTGAATCCTCTTGGCATCCGGAAATAATATAGAACTCCACTAAATATGGCTATCATTCCGCCTATCAGAAAAAGTGCTTGAAAGATATTTCCTCCAACAGTCGGGGAATTGGATACAAAACCACTTGAAAGCAGAAAAAGGATACCCAATCCAAAGAAGAATAGTGCCATTTTTTTAATTCTTCTTTTGAATAGGATATATCCCGTAAGTATGATAAAGTACGATGCGGCTAAGACCATAAGAAGTGGAAATAGCGGCTTGAATTTTGCGGCATACACGAAATAATCAAAACTCGAAATATCATCTGCTTCCATCCTCTGATCATCATTAACTTGTGTGAAATGGGTGGAATACTTCCATTCCCAAGGTCTATCCAGGATTTCACTGCCTTCGTACCAGGTACAAAACATAAAAACGATAAAGAAAAGTGCAGTGATAATCATTTGTAAAAAATCGCTAAATGTCAATATCATCTCCTCCAGCTGTCATTATACCAATAAATGGTTAATTTTCAACCCGAGCTTATGGTGTTAAAGCAATATGTAAACAAACACTGTTTCCTGAATAATATAATCTAACCACTTTTAAGGAGCGTTTGAGATATGATCACTCATGGAGATGACCTCCTTATTTCAGGAGCATGGTTACTTGGCATCGGCACACTTGTAGGTGCAATCGGGCAAACCCGGCAAACTTTAACGGGGACTAACCTCGGAAAAGATCTTGTCCTCAAAGGGAATGGCATTGAGGCCGTTGGAAATTCGCTGCAAGCAATCGGCCGTTCGAAAATGCTGAACTCGGATAATGAACGATCGGAAACCTATTTCATATTCGGTGCTTGGCTTGAGGCTATTGGCAATATCGCAAATGCAGTTGGAATAGATATGCAGTTGAGTGGTTCAGAGGAAGAGGGCACCAGAACCGATGCACTTGGCAGTGGAATCCAAGGACTAGGTGCCGCATTTGAAGCATTCGGGGCATCATTGACGGAGGAGTCCATTTCACGCTCTTTTGAGATCAAGGGAAATGGACTCATTGCAGCCGGTTCTTTTTTGGAATCGGTCGGAAATATCTTCATTTTGAACGAAAAACGACGGATGGGAGAACAAATTCTTTTACTAGGCAGCTGGACCCAAGTTTTCGGTGCATTTATATTGATCGAGGCCTTTTCACTTGGCCCAGAACCCGAACCAGAGAAAGGGAAAGATGGACATAACGGCCATTATAGCTATGCCAACTATTGCGTATGATTAAGGGGCCGTGAGTTCGTTCTTCCTCCGATCGGGATCTTCGAAATATACAGCATAATGATCCTTCCCACCGGCAATTAATGTTTGTCGGCATAAAGGATGGCAAATCCTCTGCCCATTAACTTTCTAGTGATCTCATCAACATGATGCCGGGAAGCAGCAGACCCACTCGCTCGCCCTCTATGATAGGGAATGCGATAACCTTAAAGGTTTACAGCCCTTTCCCCCCGACCCCTTTATCAAAACCAACACTTACGCAGGTCCACTTATTTTAAGATTCCGTCATAAACCTCTCCGCCACCATTTATTTTGATAATTTTCAGGCGATTGGTATTTTTGACGAAAACGGTTTTATATTGTTTTTCACCGTTCAATTCAATAAGGAATACTCGCTTACCATCGTTATCCGTTTCCTTATTGAAAGTATAGTCTTCGTTGCCGATTTGCTCGATGATTTTGTCATATTCGGGCAAAGAAGACCACTTCTCATGTTTAGGACTTGTTTGAGTTTCTGTTTTCGAGGGTTGTTTTTGTTGTTCATTTTCAGTTTGGGTTTGATTTTCATCCGTTGTTTGGACTGATTTTTCCCCGTTTTCATCCGCTTTGTCATTATTGCAAGCAGTTAGCATTGTTGCTGCGGCAATTAACGCGATCATAGATTTATTCATGCTTCACATCATCTCCTATTCCTATATTCCCATTCATTTTAACTAAAAACCTGATTTAACTAAACAACACAAACCCGAGTGGACAGAATGGATTTATTTTGGTATTATAGTTACCCAGGATAACAATTACTCACGATAACTATATATTGATAAGAGGTGTTTCTGATAAAGACTTTCCAAAAATTCTTTCAGCAATTATTGCTGCTGTACCGGCCGTTTGAAAATAATCTTAATATCCAGCTGAACAAGCATGATTTACACAGGGCGCAATGGTCCATTTTACATTTCTTAATCAATAATGGTTCGGCGACGCTTGTAGAGCTTGCCAATTACCAAAGCGTGGAGAAACCCACGATTACGAGGACCATTGCCCGCTTGGAAGAGCTGGGGTATGTCGAGCATGTGCCAAGCAAAGATAAACGCGAGAAAAGGATGCGGCTTACGGAGCTTGGCAAACAGGTCTACAGCGAAGTCCGCGTGACAATCGATCAATATGAACAGGAAATCTTGAAAGGGATCACGGAAGAGGAACAACTCGCTGCCATACGCATCATGGGCGAAATAAGAAATAACATTATAAAGTAAGGAGATAATAACATGGATCAATCCAGAACCAGACTGTGGACGAAGGACTTTGTCATCGTTTCGTCCATCAATTTTTTCATCACATTAATCTTTTATTTACTGATGGTGACACTTGCCATCTATGCTGTTAATGAATTGGATGCTTCTACAAGTGAAGCCGGACTCATATCGGGTATTTTTATTATCGGGACGTTAATCGGACGTCTGTTCATCGGCCGTTTCATTGATTCAATCGGCCGGAAGAAAACATTATTCATAGGCTTGATCTTTTTCACTTTGACAACACTTCTTTATTTTGTGGACCTTGGAATTGGCTTCCTGCTTGTTAACCGCCTGATTCATGGGATGGCGATGGGGATGGCTAGTACTGCGACAGGCACGATCGTCGCCCAGATCATCCCGGCAACTCGAAAGGGAGAGGGCATCGGCTATTACAGCATGAGTGCAACGCTTGCGACGGCAATCGGTCCTTTCATCGGTCTGTATATGGCTCAACATACAAGCTTCCAAGTCATTTTCAGTTTCTGCCTGGCTTTAGGGGTAATCTCCCTGATTACAGCATTCTTCTTGTATGTCCCGGCATTGAAAGTGACGGCCAAAGTTACGGAAAGCAAAGGATTCAAGCTTTCCAATTTCATTGAACCTAAGGCACTGCCCATCTCAATCATCACTTTGTTATTGGCATTCTGTTATTCCAGTGTCCTTTCTTTCATCAGTTTTTATGCCATTGAAATCGATCTGGTCAATACGGCAAGCTTCTTCTTTGTAGTTTACGCAGTAGCCGTATTGTTATCACGTCCTTTTTCAGGACCATTGATGGACCGGAAAGGATCGAACTTCATTATGTATCCGGCTTTCATTATTTTCGGAATCGGATTGCTCCTTCTAAGTATGACAACCAATAGTTTCACTTTACTGGCAGCAGGTTTCCTCATTGGCCTTGGATTCGGTAATATGCAATCCAGCTCGCAGGCGATTGCCGTTAAACTGACACCGCCTCACCGAATGGGGATGGCAACGTCCACCTTCTTTATCATGCTTGATGCAGGACTTGGATTCGGCCCTTATATTCTGGGATTCATCATTCCGGTAACAGGTTACAGCACACTTTATGTCATCCTGGGAGTTTTGGTCATCGCAACCTCCGTCCTTTACTACTTCTTGCACGGCAAGAAGGAACGTACAGCCAGAACGAACTTGGCTTCCATTTAAAATAAAAAGGGATATCCCATTGGGGGATATCCCTTTTTATTTTAAAGCTTTTTGAAACAGCTTCTAGCTATATTAGGTCCTTATTTTATTTCCAGGTCATCGATATAAAGTTCAAAACCTTTGCTGTTCTTTTTATTTATGATTGTTTCACCTTTATATAAAGTCTTTCCAGTCTTTATATCTGCAATCAGAAGTTTGGCAGGTTTGTATGTTAATAAGCCATCCTGATTCATTCCGTTCAATAGGAAGTACACACGCCCGTTCTTAATGGCAGCGAAGTATTGTTCCATTTTATTAGCAGCTATATCCAGCTCCGTGTCATTCGTTAACGTTTGACTGCTGAGGTCAAACGTTTTAATGCGGTATTTACCTGATTTCATGTCAACTACATAAAGGTTTTTTCCGTCTGTATATCCTGATCTAGCCATGTCCAGGCTAAGTGATTCTTTTTTAACCGTTTCTACTTTTTCCGTTTCATAATTATAAGATAAAAGCTTGCTTTCCTTTAGTTTTTCCTTAAAGCCATCCTCATGATTTACCCCTTTAATTAACGAAATGAATACCATGTTGTTTGGCTGGGAGGGAGCAAGATCGATTGGCATCTGAAAATCAACTTGTTCTGGGTCAGTAAAGGTTTCAGATACAAGGGTTTTATCGCTCAAGACTTTTTTATTGGCTACATCGATCGTATACAAATGAACCTCTTTTGTCTGCTTTTCATTGTTGGAATTCACATCATTCATCGTTAAAACCTGTAGTTTTGAATGGACCAACTGCACATCCCTGACATCAGCATTCATGATTCTCCCTTGATTCGGAAGTTCAATTTGGAATGAAGTTTCCTCTTCGTCCTTCTTCTCCAGTAAACCGATATCAAACTTTGCTTCCATATTCCCGCTCTTTGTATATTTGCTATTCACCCAAGCGTAAGCGAGAAAATCATCGTCTTCATATAAAGAACTAATGTAATCCTTGCCACGCATAAATGAACGATGTTCTTTTACCAATCTTTCAATTATATGATCTTGTCTTCCAGTTAAGTTCTCCAAGTAAGACCTTTCGCTGGCATATGTCGTTGTATTGGATTCAATTGTTAATGGTTCATAAAATGTACTGCCATTTTGAAGCGTAGCATGTATGATCACCGGATCAAGCTCTTTATCGCTGCCTTCCAGTGTCTTGAACGTATACTTTGGAAGGCTGGAAGCGGAGGAAGCTACTTTGACATAATAGGTCCCGATGCTTAAGATGACAACCATTCCAATAATGATGCTGCATAAATAACGTTTCACCTTGTTCACTCTCCTTTAAAGTTGTTATACGGTAACGCGATTTTTCAATAACCAAGCACCAAGCCAAACCGATAATCCTGTCAAAATGATCCCTATTGCGAGCATCAGGCCAAATAATTCATTAGGATAGAAATAGAAATTCCCGATTTCCATTAAAACTGGGGCTAAAAACAACACCGCAGCGATTCCGCAATATAACAAGCCCATTATGATTCCTTTTATGCGGAAACTTCTTTCAAACATGATCGCCGTGAATAATATCGACATGATCATAAGTCCTATGCCATAGGAAAGCAGGAATTGCGTGAACGTGCTTGGGATGATCAATGACAAAATCGGAATGAGTTTCGTAATGCTGTAAGTTGACATTTCATTCAAGAGCGCTTGTGGCACATTTGAATTAAATAGGGCATTTTCCATTGGTAAAATGATGATCTGGAAAGCAATCAACCCTAATACCATCAGGAAGATGGCCGTAGCTTTTGAAAGGTAGATCGATAATCTGGATGTTGGTAACATCAATAGACGATAAATGAACGTATTCTTTCCAAACCAATCACGATACCAAATAAGGAAAATGTAAAAAATAAGGGCAACCGCACTCAGCGCTATCGGTCCTACAAACAAGAGGGCATGGGCGATATGGCTAAAATCAATGCCTCCATAATTGGTAATATAAGCTGCTTCAGATAGTCTTTCTTCTTTCATGATATCCCTGGCATCTTTAAGAAGGCTTTTCGTTACGATGATCACTCCGGCAAATTGCGAAACCAAGGTGATCAACATTAAGCTAAGATAGATTTTACTGAAACGGTTGATTTCAAAGTTCACTAATTTTAAATATCGCATCATGATTGATACACCTCTCTCATTACATCGACTACCGATTTCCCTTCCTCTTCCCGCATTTCTTCTGTATTGAACTCTTTAAGCACCGAACCGTTATCCAATAAAATGACCTTATCTATCAAATGTTCAATATCACCGATTTCATGGGTCGTGATGATGACTCCTCTATCTTCAATCAGGTGGCTCGCAAAGACATCGGCAATTTGCTCGCGGCTAAACATATCGATTCCCGAAAATGGTTCGTCCATCAGTACATAATCGACGTCAAGGGACAAACCAAGCATCAGGTTGAGCTTAGCTGTATTCCCTTTTGACAATTCCGAAATGCGATTCTCCTCTTTAAGCTTGAAAAACCCCATTAGCTGGTTAGCTCTTTCCGGATTCCAGGACGTATAGAAATCCGACATGAAAACCATTGCCTGTTTAATGGTCATTTGCGGAAGCATGGTTGGTGCGTCCGGTATGAAGGTGATTTTTTCATAACTGTCCTTTGTCATCTTTTGATCATCGATCAGGATTTCACCTTTATATGGCGTCAATCCCATGATCGCTTTGAGTGTAGTCGTTTTACCGACACCATTTATCCCGATCAGACAAGTGACTTCCCCTTTATTGGCTGTAAATGAAACATCATCCAAGATCTTTTTCCGTCCATAATTCTTGGAGATCTTTTTTACTTCAATCATTGTTCTTCCTCCTCCCTTATTTCTTCCGAGTATTTTTCTTTAACCACACGAAGCAGTTCATCAACCGGTACATTAATCGGACGAATCGCATCGACAAACGTATCGACGGCTGCCAAAATCAGTTCCTGCCTTACAGCCTGTAAAATCGTTTCATTCGTCGTGATTTGACTGGGGAAATTTCGTTCTGTATGAATCAAGCCCTGTTCCTCCATTTCTTTATACGCTTTTTGAGCGGTATTGGGATTTATATTAAGTGAAGCCGCCAGTTCTCTTCGAGAGGGAATTTCCTGCCCAGCCACGAAATTACCAATGGCTATTTGTTCTTTAAAATGCCTAACGACTTGCAGATATACCGGTTCCCGGGTATTTACGTTCATTAAAACCACCCCCTATTTATTTAAAAAAGTCTGATATCTGTGTATGTACTAAGTGGTTCATACACCTTATGGATGTACTATACCCGTAATACACCTAGCTGTCAACAACCAATTCCAAAAAAATGAAAACCCCGAATGCGCAGTGCAGTCGGGGTTTTCATTAGTTGCTTTTAATGGAGATGCTAAAATCTCATTGAAATAGATGATGAAGCAGACGATCTTTATCTTCAAAAAACTGTTTCATTAACAAATAGTGATTGGACTCCTCTAACGTCACCTCACTCATTCCCTCATCTGAAATTTGGAGGATTTTAGCATCCGGGTAGGCCATGATGATCGGGGAATGGGTGGAAATGATGAATTGGGAACCTTGTTGAACAAGCTCATTTATCCTGGCTAGCATCGATATTTGTCTCAATGGCGACAAAGCAGCTTCAGGCTCATCGAGGATATACAATCCATCGCCTTGAAATCGTTCTACAAAAGCAGAAAAAAACGATTCCCCATGAGATTGCTGGTGTAGCGATTTTCCACCGAAGGAATCGATGATTTTCGACCCAAACGATGACTCCTTGTCCAATTCCTCTATATTCGTAGCTAAATTATAAAAGGTTTCCGCCCTAAAGAAAAAATGATCCTTCGGTTTGTATACGCCTTTTTTCAAACGGAGGTATTCGTCCAAATTGGAATGTGAATCATAATTGGAGAAATTGAAATTTAACGTTCCGCCTTCCGGATTGAAGCCATACGCAATCGCAATACCTTCAAGCAAGGTGGACTTCCCCATTCCATTTTCCCCGATGACATAGGTAACACTGGGATGAAAAGCAACTTCCTGAAGGTGCTTGATAACCGGCAGATCAAGTGGGAAATGGTCATACGAAGATATTCGATCTCTATTCAGGTAGATGCCCCTGATGTACTGTGAATCATAATCTAGTTTCATTTGTAATCACCTTCTGTAGAATATATTTAGAGCTCTGATATGTCCTTAACGTTCAAATTCAAGACGCCATAGGCTCAATTGATAGATTGATAATGTTCGATTCTAAATGACCACCCACTTTGGATGCAATTCAATTAAACTTCCTGTAATGCGATGGGTTGAAACGTTCACTCCCGATTCGTTTATCAGGGCAGGCAATTCCTTATCCGCATACCTTTGATGTGAAAATTCACTGTCCCATATTTAGGCGACAAGGTATCTGCCGTTTTGCCTTTTTCTACCGAATGCGCCAGACAGTATGCCCTTGCTCCCTACTTCTTTTAGCACCTGCTCAAAACGGGCTCGTTTATCCTTTTCAACAGAACAGTCAGCCACTCGCAGTAATTTCCCCTTGCCAAAAAAAGCTGTAATGTCTGTTGTTCCTATATTGAAAATACTCTCGAATATATCGACAGAAATATTTGTATAAGTACTTCCCTGGTCACTCTTCCCGAATATTGCATCATGCTCATGCTGCATGAAACTTTGATAGGCATGGAGATTTTTCCAAACGGAGAGAATGCCTGCTTCAAAGGGTCCATATCTATTCCACCCTCCGATTTGACCCATGAAACCAGCACAATGACGCAATTCTCCCCATCCCTCTTGTGCATTTGAAAATGAACGCTTGTTTTCCTCATTCACTTGGCATTTAATCCACTTCATTAACATGATGATCACCACGCTTCGCCCAATGTTTCGCTTTTTCATCAACCTTTTTGATAAAATCATTTTTCCCGTTAACATATCCTTTAATATCATCTGGGAATTCCGCTGCCAAGCGCTGCTTCAGCCTACTATATTTTTGTGCTTCATCAGGGTGTGATAGCAAATAATCCCGAAAAGCGAGGTGTCTGGCTATTTCCTTATGTCCTTTTTCAAACATGTGAATATGGTGCGTCCTATCATCCCCGCCTTTACGAAAAAACCGTCGTCCGGCAATTCCGTTCTCGCCCCTGGCATCATACCCTATCTCTTCCATCTCTTTATTAAAATCAGCCACACATTCCACATCTTTAACCACTGCCAAAATATCTATTACTGGCTTGGCATGGATGGCCGGTATGGCCGTACTGCCAATATGGTATAACTCTATCATTTCAGGCCCGAAAATATCCTCTAATTTTTGGCATTCATCATGAAATAGCTTTGACCATTCTTTCTTATATAGAACAACCTCGACCTTTCTCATGTAAGCCTCCTTGATAGGAATTGGCATTTACATTCCTTTTAATTATTTCCTTATTTTAACACCAGTGTGCATATATCACAAAAAAGCAGCCGGGATAATAACCCCGGTTGCTTTTTGGATAACGCTTACATTTTACTTTTACTTCGCTTTTTGTATGGAAGTCACATTCGGATCTTTCAAAATAGTTGGTTTCATGCTTCTTCGCTGCGGAATCCCTCTTTCTTCTTGTTTCTTGGCAACCCACATCGTCAGCATTGGTGTTAGGATTGCTGTCACCAATACACTTGTCGCAATGATTGCTGTTGCCGATTCTGCTACAGGAGCAAATTGCGGGTTTAACTCGGCAATGATGAAAGGTACAGCAACTGCGGCACCCGCTGTTGAAGAAGCCGCGACCCCAGCAACACCATCGGAGCCAGTAACGTAACGGTCCAGCAGATATAAGACACCTCCGGAAAGGAAGACGACGGCAACACCCATTAAAATACCCATGAATCCGGATTTTAAGATCATGCCAAAATCCAACCCGAATCCTAGAGCCAATGCGAAGAACGGGATAAGGACCGGTACTGCCTGTCCAAAGAATTCCCGGCACTCTTTATCGATATTCCCTACAATCATCCCGACTGCAAATGGAATCAATGTAGAGACAATTGTTTGCCATGGGAAGGTTGCAAGGCCTCCAACACCGAGGATGATCATCGTGAAGAACGGTCCGCTTTCAATACTGATGAACGGGAATGCCGCAGCATCTTCCGTTCTGCCCAATTTTGTCATGAGTGCGGTATAAAGACCACCGTTCGTTTCATTAAAAGCCGCTATCAGCACTAAAACTGAAAGACCGGAAAAGAGACCAGTTTGAATCCCATTCTCTGGAAGAAGCAAAGCTGCACCATATCCTAATAATGCCGCAAAAACGACTTTACCGATAAGCAACGTAAATCCTTTTCTTGCAATATACCCGGATTGCTTAACATCTATCGTAGCTCCGACACAAAAGAAAAAGACGGCTAGTATCGATGCGGTACCCGTTAGCATCGCACCTGTAAATCCACCAAAGAAGGTTGCTGTGTCAGGAAAAATAGTATGTATCAAAGCACCTATGAACAACGGGACAACCATCATGCCACCAGGGATTTTTTCTATTGCGGCTTTTATTCTCATCACAATCTCTCCACTTCATTATCAAATTTATGATTATTTGTAATTGGAAGTCTAGTTGTGGAGTTAACTGGTTGCAGTTATCGATCAATCAACGTTTAATAGTTTGTTCTGGCTTTCAATAAAGTCCTGTAATTTTTTCCGGCTGGGCATACCATCCATATCACCAGGAGACATGACTTGCAGTGCGCCAATCGCATTACCCCGAGTAACGGCTTCCATCGTGGATATACCTTCAAGCAAGCCGCTGATCACCCCGACGGCAAAACCATCGCCGGCCCCTACTGTATCAACGACTTTTTCGGGTACAAATCCTTTAATATACCCTTCTTCATTCGCATTTTTATAATAGGCTCCCTCTGCTCCAAGCTTGATGACAATCATTTTAACTCCTTTGTTCAAATAAAATTCGGCCACCTCCTCAGGTGTTTGGAGTCCTGTTAAAACTTCCGCTTCAGACATGCCTGGAAGAAAGAAATCACAAATGTAAGCTAGCTGATTAATGCAATCCACCATTTTTTGTTTATCCGGCCATAGGTTAGGCCGTAAATTTGGATCAAATGAAACGGTTTTTCCTTGATTCCTCATAAATTTCATGGCAGCAACGGTAAATTCATGGCAGCTTTCAGATAATGCGGATGGGATACCTGTTGCATGCAGATGTTTAGCCTGCAGAAAATATTCTTCCGAGAAGTCGTCAATTTCCAGAGTAGAAGCTGCTGAATTTTTTCTGAAATATTCCACTTCTGGGTCTCCATCCAGCACTTTAGATTTGATTAGCATTCCTGTCGGGTGATCACTTGTAAAAAGGATACCTGTCGTGTCGACTTTTTCTTTATTCAATTCTCCGATGATGAACTTACCGAAACTGTCGTTGCCAAGTTTCGTCATATAAGCAACATCTAAATCAAGACGCGCCAATCCGCAAGCTACGTTTGATTCGGCTCCCGCAATCGCTCGGGAAAAGGATTTAACTTCGTGTAAAGGTTCTGCTTCATTTGCATAGAACATGGTCATCGGTTCCCCAAAAGTGATCACATCTAATTCTTTCATTCCTAATTCCCCCTGAAAAAGGTGTATTACGGTTTAGTAAACCCGAACCGTAAGAAAGCGCTTTCTTTTTATTAAAGTCAGATTACCATATAAACCAGTTTTTAACAATACTAATCTTCATATTTTTATTTTGCATAAAAACATAGTTTTAATCATTTATTTCTTCTTTTATACTGATTAATCTACTAAAATTTTCTATTATCATTGACTATTTGGAAAATATTATATATATTTTTAATATTGGTAGCGCTAACATTTTGAATATTCACGATAAACCGTTTTACTAAATAGGAGGTTATTTATATGCATATGGAAAAACGTTATTCCATACATCCGTCACAAGCCAAACACTTTGATACAAGTGAAATCCGCAAAAACTTTTTAGTGGAAAATTTATTTCTCGATGATGACGTTTCTTTATGCTATTCCCTTGATGACAGGATCATCATAGGAGGAATCAAACCCGTTTCTAAAGAGGTCAAGCTTGAGGGCCATGATTTCATAAAAGCTGATTATTTTCTTCAACGAAGAGAATTAGGTGTATTTAATATAGGGGGATCAGGAAGGATCTCAGTTGATGGAGAAGTATATCCCCTTCAAAATCGTGATTGTCTTTATATAGGATTAGGTTGTAAAGAGCTGATTTTCAGTAGTGATTCAGACTCCGAACCTGCTAAATTTTATTTAGCCTCTGCTCCAGCACATAAAAATTACCCCATTCAACACGTAGCATTCAAGGAAGTGCAAGGTGATGAAATGGGATCACAGGAAACGGCAAATAAGCGGACGATTCGCAGAATGATTCATGAAAAAGGGATCCAAAGCTGCCAACTGTGTATGGGAATGACTGAATTGGCCCCAGGAAATGTCTGGAACTCCATGCCTCCTCATGTTCATGACCGCAGAGTGGAAGTTTATATGTATTTTGACTTAGCAGAAGATGCCATTTTGTTCCACATGATGGGGGAACCCGATGAAACAAGGCATATTGTAATGAAAAATGAACAAGCTGTCATTTCACCTCCATGGTCCATACATAGTGGTTCCGCTACAAGCAACTACACATTTATTTGGGCAATGGCCGGAGAGAATTATACATATGAGGATATGGATAACTTTCCTATTTCAGAAATGAAGTAACATGCTAAGAATGGTTTACTAATCCATATGGGGATGGAGGAAACAAGATGAGTTTACTGGATTTTTCAATGGACTTTTTCAGCTTAAAAGGGAAAGTTGCCATCGTAACAGGAGGAAATACGGGATTAGGACAAGGATATGCGGTTGCTTTAGCAAAAGCAGGTGCAGATGTTTTTATCGTTGCCCATGGTGACAATTGGCAGGAAACAAAGGATTTAATCGAAACGACCGGCCAAAAAGCAGTCTTTTATCAAGCAGAACTTACGAATAAAGACAGCCTTAAAGGTGTTGTAAAAGGCTGTCTTGATGCATACGGGAAAATCGATATCCTTGTTAATAATGCAGGAACGATTCGCCGGGCTCCTTTATTGGAATATAAAGACGAAGATTGGAATGCAGTAATGGACATTAACCTAAATTCCCTGTATTTTCTTAGTCAGTTAGTTGCCAAAGAAATGGTTGAACAAGGCAGCGGAAAAATCATAAATATCGCTTCGATGCTAACCTTCCAAGGAGGGAAGTTCGTTCCGGCATATACAGCGAGTAAACATGGCGTTGCCGGGCTGACTAAAGCATTCGCTAATGAATTGGCGTCTAAAAACATTCAAATAAACGCGATTGCCCCAGGATATATTGAAACGGCCAATACTGCCGCGCTACGTGCAGATGAGTCAAGAAACAAGGACATTCTCTCAAGGATCCCGGCTGAAAAATGGGGAACACCATTTGATGTCATGGGAACCGTCGTTTTTCTTGCAAGCAAGGCCTCTGACTATATGAATGGCCATATTCTCGCTGTCGATGGAGGCTGGCTCGTTCGTTAATGATTAAGGTTTGCAAATGAATATGTTTATGGTTAACACCCTTAGCCAAAGTGCTTAGGGTGTTTCTTACATCCAATGTTTAACAAAACCTGCTAACTGGCGTTGGAATCGTAATGCTCCTTTGTTATGATGAAGGTAACCCGTTCTATTTCAAGAAATAATATCCTTTAGGAGAACATCATGAAAAAAAAGAAAACAACCATATCAGATGTTGCTGAGAAGGCCGGTGTTTCCAAAAGTACGGTTTCTCAATATATTAACCAACGTTTTCGTTATATGAGTGCTGAAACAAAAAACAGAATCGAGCAAGTCATCCAAGAACTTGATTTTCGCCCCAATGATAATGCCAGGAATTTAAAAGTGAAAAAAACAAAAGTCATAGGCATACTCGTAGCAAATATTTTACATACTTTATCCACCGAAATCATTCGTACCGTAGAAGAACAGCTTCAGCAGCATGGCATGAAGGTATTCATATGTGACTCAGCCGATGACCCAGAGAAAGAAAAAGAATACCTTGATTTGCTGGTTTCCACGCAAGTAGATGGAATCATCATTTTTCCGGTTGGAAATGATTTTAAAGTCTATAATTACTTGATCGATCATTCAATTCCAATGGTTTTCGTTGATCGGTTAGTAGATGGAGTTACATCCGATTCCGTTCTTTTGGACAATCATGCTGCAATCTTTTTAGCTGTTTCCATGCTGGCTGAAAAAGGACACGAAAATATTGCTTTTTTAACCTTACCGATTGATATCCCGATCACACCAAGATTGGAGAGAATCGAAGGATTCAAAAAAGCGATGGCATCTCATAAATTGGAAGTCAGGGAGGATGATATTCATTCTTTACCAAGAAATCGAATTCAAGAAAAATTGGCCCAGATATTCGATGCAGAAAAACCTCCAACAGCCATAGTGGCAGGAAATGATTTAGTGTTACGTGAAATCCTTAGCTATTTGAAAAAGCAAAAAATCTCGATCCCTGGGGAAGTGGCCATTGTCAGCATTGATGATGTCGCTTATACGGAGTTTTATGAACCCTCCATTACAACAATCGGACAACCAATACAACAAATGGGCATTAAAACAGCAGAGTTATTATTGAACCGGATAACCAATTCAGATCAGACTCCGTACATTACTTACCGGTTTGCCCCTGAACTAATTGTTCGGAGTTCATGCTAATTGATCATACAAAAACGGCAGTTTAAATTGACTGCCGTTACCTCTTGTCCTAAGAAAAGCTAACCTTTGGTGTTTCATTTTCTTTCAGTTAAGAAACATGGCAAGAACTATCATCTTGCTGACTCTATGACATTTTGGATAAATGGAGCTTTTGCTTTCGTGTACCCCACTATATCCCCAGGATGCTTTTGAGCTAAGGATAATTTTAATTCCTGATATTGTTTCCGTACGTCAGGATGGCTTCTTAGATAGTCCCTGAACGAAAGTTGATTCTTCCATTGTCCACTTCCGAATTTATAGATATGCAAATGATGTGTCCCCGCTCTCCATTGGCCTTTTCTAAAAAAACGCCTTTCGGGAAATTCCTGATGCGGGACAAATTCATATCCAATCGATTTCAAGGGCTCAATGAATGTGTCTGCTACATCTAAATGCCGGACGCCAACCATGATGTCCAAAATCGGTTTTGCCCCCAACCCTATGACAGATGTACTTCCAATATGCTCAACACAAAGGCAAGAGTTCTTTAAAACCCCCATTATCCTCGCTTTTTCCTGTTGAAATTCATTAACCCAATCAGGGTTATAATCCTCGATCTTTACTGTTTTCTCCATATAATCACTCAACTTTTCAGGTAAAAGATATTATCAGCCATTATTTCTCATCACGTGACCATTTGACGATCGGATCTTGCGTACTCGGCTCATAGTAAGTTCCGACATACACCTTTTCTTTCCCGGTTATTTTATTCGTTCGGATGACTGTATATCTTCCTTTATCATAATTTTTGGTAAGATAATATTTCCGGTAAGAAAACCCTTTTTCGGGGCCGGTTAATTTCTCTTTAGTTTTATACGCTTCCGGCTTGTTCAAGCTCTCTTTCACTACACTTCTAATATTCAGCGGAGTTCCCTCAAGCTTAACATCACTCCGGAAATCGGCGCTCCTAGTCTCGGCTTTCCCTAAAGGCACGGATGCCATTTCGATCGTTTCTTGGGTTTGTTCCGAGAATGATTTTGTGACACTGTATGAATACAGGATATTCATGGAACTTATATTGTCTTTCATTTTGCCAGCAAATTCAGGCATGGCAAAATTCAATAGAAAAGTGATCGATATACATACGATTAATAAAGTAAGCGAAATTTTCTTCATATTTCCTCTTTCTCAACTATGTATTCTTGTAATCCAACTTGTTCATTTTCCTTTGGAATAATTCCAAATTTAGCGATTAATAGAATGGCAAGAAAACCAAAACAGCAAAAACTAGTATTATCACTTGTAATAAATGAAGCCGGTATAATACGAGATGAGAGTAATGAATTCAAAATATAAGAAAAAAGAAAACCCGAATAGGATAGGCAAATCAGGTAGTTTCCAATCAATACCCTCTTGTAATGAACATACTCCGACTTATTTCCGTTCCTGATACTGACACAATGTCTAAATTGCCTAATGAGGCCGTATGTGAAACCAATAATTAACATGACTGCAATGAGAAAATCAATTATTGCTTCCTCCACTTTTACCCCTCCTTGCCCTAAAAAACTTGTAAAATATTACATTAAACTCATCATATACCATTTATGATAAAATGATAAATATTTCCTACTTTAATATTGGAGTTGTATCATGAAAATTTTTGTGAAAATTGTATTATCGTTATTTATGGTTCTTTATCTATTAATCCTTACAAAGCTCATTTTATTTAAAACCCTCTCGATAACCGAAATGAATGGTCATATTATTTTTACCTTCAATGGCCGATATTGGGGGTCCCATAACTTCATCCCTTTTAAAACCATTTTCCATTACCTGTTCTTAGCGGATGTAAATACATCCATCCGGATTGAGAACATAGCGGGGAATATCATCGGTTTTGTACCATTTGGCTTGATGCTTCCATTAATATCAAAAAGATTTTCCCAACTCAGATCGATCTTGATTGCAACATTCTGTTTTAGCTTCACCTATGAGGTTCTTCAGCTTTTATTTGAATTAGGAAGTTTTGATACCGATGATATGATCCTGAATACTCTTGGCGGGACTATAGGATACCTGCCGATTAAGCTGTTTTACACAGTTTTCAAAAAGAATGGAACCATTCACAGTCAGGCCCAAGGACAGTAATTTGCTGTCCTTCTTTTGTCACAAGTTACTTTCACGCCGCAGCCGAATTATTGACGTGTAGGTTGAAATTTCATGTCCTTATTCTTACGTTTAAAGCGAGACAAGGTTTCAATATAAAGGAAAATTTACCTAATATTACTGTAGATGCATAAAAAAAAGACCACCAGATTGGTGGTTATTTCAAATTTTTAAATCCGTATTTTTCAAAGATTTTCATGGAGTCTTCCGTTTGGAGATAATCATAGAATAGCTTGGCTTCCTTATCATGATCCAAGTCATTGATCATTCCGACGGGATATATGATCGGGTCGTGTAAATCTGCCTGGGCTGCTGCAATGATTTCAATTTTCGATGAGTTGAGCGCATCCGTTTTATAGACGAGGCCTGCGTCCACGTTTCCCGTTTCCACATATGTAAGCACTTGCCGGACATCCTTTGCATATACCAATCGATCTTCAACCTCTTTAAAGAGGTTCATGTTTTCCAAAGTTTGTTTCGCATATTGCCCTGCCGGTACAGACTCTGGAGTGCCAATCGAAATTTTTTCTGCCTTTGTAAGGTCTTCCAGCGATCCGATTTCCTTTTTGGAATCCTTTGGCACCACCAGCACCAGATCATTGCCGACTAAATCGATTCCGTTTTTCTCTTCAATAAGATCTTCCGCTACTAATTTATCAAATTTATCTTCTGCAGCTGAGAAAAACAGGTCAACAGGCGCGCCTTGGGATATCTGCTGCTGAAGAGCTCCAGAGGCTCCAAAGTTATAATGAACTTCTACATTTGCATTCTCTTTTTCAAAAGACATCTTTATATCATTTAAGGCATCTTGCAAACTTACAGCCGCGGAAACCGTCAATTCCACTTTACCTCCGGCTTGCGCCTTCATTTCCGTTTTTTCCGCTTGATCATTTGAACAACCTGCGATCGCTGCCGCAAGCAGCATAATCGAAAAAATCATAAGGTATGTTTTTTTCAAAGTCACTCTTCTTCCGACCTTTCATTTTAGGTTGGCTGCTAATTCAGCAGCCTTCCGTATTCATTCTTTCATTTAGATTCCGAACACCATGCATCTCAGCTATAAAGAAGTTTGGGCTGTCGGGCTAGATAGGAAGGTGTACCATTTTGATTAAGACTAAGGATCAATTTCATGACCTCCACTATTCCCTCAGGTTTCTCCAACTCTATTTCCTTATGATAAGCTTCTATGGATGTGTTCCACTTTTTCATTTTTTTCTGATCCTTCAATATACCCAGCAATTGTTTTTCAAAAGGCTTTTTCTGATTAAGTTTAAATACAAGTCCTTGTTGTTTTAAATATTGCAGATTAATTTCCTCCTGCCCGGGAAGCCTCGAATGAACAAAAATGGGAAGCCTTTTTCGCAATGCTTCGCTAATCGTGACACCGCCCGGTTTCGTAACGATTGCGTCAACTTCTTCATAAAGCTTATTCATTTCAGACCTTGATGAGATATAAGGCAATGGTTTGATATGTGGTAAATTCCATGTTTCGATTTCTTCATAAAGCTTGCTGTTATTTCCGCAAAGGACTAAATAATCAAAGTCGGTTGAATTCTTTAACTCATCACCTAAGTTCAAAATCCCTCCAAGACCGCTATTTCCTCCGGATATCAAAATTTTTGGCCGTGCTGTGTTTCTTTGGACACGGGCATTTTTAGTGATTTCCTCGTGCACGGGAATTCCAGTGACCATCATCGTTTGTTTTGGTATTTGACGCTTACTCATCAGCTTTTCTTTTACTTCTTGACTAGGAAGAAAATGGGCATCTATCCCTTCGCTTCCCCACACATTATTAATAAAGTAGTCCGTGTACACATTTATAACCGGTGTGCTGCACTTCCCTTTCATCTTTAGCTGACTTAAAAGATAGGAAGGAAAACCGTGTGTACACACAATTAAATCAGGCTTTTCTTCTGCTATCAATTGTTCCAATTTATTCATGAATAGTTGCTGATACCACTTAAATATCCGTTCCTTTGGCGTGTGCACATAAAACAGATTCTTATAGGCAAGATTATAGGTTTCCGGCGCATAACGGATCCATGTAAGATAACTATTTACAATGATTTTTTCTAGAGAGGTATTGGTATAGCTGATTAGATCGATTTTCTTATAAGTAATCCCATTTGAATGCTTTTTTAACATATCCATTAATGCCTCTGCAACTTGATGATGTCCCGACTGCATTCGAAAGAGAGGTAAAAACAAAATTTTCTTCTTCATATATGTGTCATCTCCTAAGAAATCATTCTGAAAATACAAAATATATAGTTCATGATATCTTCTTCTTATAATAAATTTCCAATTTTATAATAAGGAGCCGACTCAACCTTTGGACATTTGTTTTCTCTTTTTAATGTATTTGATAGAAACATAAAGTGCAAAAATAACTAAAAATACAAGCCCTAAATATGGAACATATTTAGGATTAACATTAAAAGCATCCCCGATATAATAACCGGCCACTATAAAAGGGACGGTCCATAGAATAGTGCCAAATAGGGAAAATAGGAAGTATTTCCGAAAAGGTATAGAAGAGATTCCTGCGAAATATGGACTAATTTGTCTTATTCCCGGAATATAAAATCCAAAGACTAAGGTTTTTTGTGCATTATCCGTATAGTTTTTCTTTGCTTTCTCCCAGCGTTCAGTCGTAATCCCAATGAATCTTCCAAATTTATTTATAAATGGATACCCCACATATTTTCCGCATGCATAAGCTGCAAGCATTCCGATAAAGGCGCCGAGAATTGCACACAGCATTGCCAAACCCAGTGAGAGCTTACCTTGTGCTACCAACACCCCAATCAGAAATAGAAGTGATTCTTCAGGAGCAGGCACTCCCACAATGCCGAAGAATAAAAAAAGAAAAATGATCAGGTATCCATATGAATCAATAAAATGTAAAAGCGTATCTATATTCATAATACCCCCAGAATTATTTATAAGTCTTTTAAAGTAATAAAGTAAATTCCTTTTTCCTTACTCTCCTGTAGGTAAATTTTTAACATTTCAATCATATAGCCTGGTGCTTCTTTATCCGCTCCCAATGTTTCACCACAGTCATGAAGCAACAGGATGGAACCTTCTGTCGAAGTGCTTCGCAGTTGATCAAGCAAAGTATTTCTGCAATTTTCGACTTTCCAATCCCCGAAGATGCCGGACCACATCACCACTCTATATTTCTTACTGAAAAGTGGTGTGAACATATTAAAATGGCCCCATGGCGGTCTATAAAAAACAACCTTTTCATTCGTAACTTCATTTATCGCCTTTTCAGTCATTTCCAACTGTTTCCGTAAATGGATTGGTGATAGCACCCAGCTTGAAACATGATGATAATGGTGGATCCCTATAGTATGTCCCTCTTCATGCATTCTTTTAATAATCTCAGGATTTCTTTTCACCTTACTGCCAACAACAAAAAATGTGGCCTTTATCTTATACTCTTTTAAAAGATCAAGTAATTTTATTGTATATTCTGGGTTTGGGCCATCATCGAAAGTTAGCGCAATCCCATTATTCAAATTGATTTTTTTTGTTATTCCCAGACTGCATACACGAATAAGCACCGTTGGGATAATAGTATAAAATATTAATAGCAATAATAAAATAATAAAACTAATCAGCCATATATGCATCACACAAAACTATCCTCTCATTATTTATATTACCAATAGTGATTCTTTCCCTATATCATATTCATTTACCACAATGCAGCAAATTTTATTGTATTCAGGTAATTCATTAAAAAAACCTCTTCTTACAATTTAGCATTTTTTTTTCATTATTTTCACTTATCAATCATTTTTTTATTTTTGTAAAATTTTACTGACCACTAGCCTGCTTACTGCAAAGTAATAAAACACCTATAAAGAAATTAGAATTAGAGCAGTTTGCCTGCATTTTTTTCATTTAAAAACGTTCCAATTGTTATCATCCGGAGCATTTTTTGCCGTTCACGATTTTTTCATCCATCAACGCTCTTTTTGCGGCCGTCCACGCACCTTATTCGACCGTTCTCGGATTTATTCGACCTTCCTAACTCTTTATTCGACCGTTCTCGAATTTATTCGACCCTCCTAACTCTTTATTCGACCGTTCTCGAATTTATTCGACCCTCCATGCACTTTTTCCGACCCTAATTGGGTCTTCCTTTTGCCGACAAACTGAAAAAAACACCCTAAGGGTGTTTTTTTAAATCCATATTGTTTTCCAATAATCCTCTTTATCAAAGAGCACATTCTTCAATTTCAAATCCCAGGTCTTCGATGATTCCCCAATCTGCTGTGGGTTCTTGACCAGCTGTCGTTAAATAATCGCCGACGAAGATGGAATTGGCTGCATAAAGTGCCATGGGCTGCATGGAACGGAGATTGACCTCACGACCGCCGGCCAGACGGATTTCTTTACTCGGATTAACGAATCTCATCATCGAAATCAATTTCAGGCATTTAGTAGGGGTCAACTCGGAAGTTCCCTCAAGCGGCGTTCCGTCAATTGCATTGAGAAAATTACAAGGAATGGAATCTGCATCAAGGCTGCGTAGGGATAGTGCGATTTCCACCGCTTCCGACTCAGATTCCCCCATACCGAAAATGGCACCAGAACATGGGGACATTCCGGCTTCTTTTACAGCTTCGACTGTATCTACCCGGTCTTCATATGTATGTGTCGATGTAATTTTACTGTAGTTTTCCTGTGATGTATTCAAATTGTGGTTGTAGCGATGAACGCCTGCTTCCGCAAGTTTGCCAGCATGTTCCTCATTCAGGAAACCTAAACAACAGCAGATTTTAAGATCCGTCGTTTCGCGGATTTCTTTTACTGCTTCAATGACATGATCGATTTCCCTGTTGGTCGGACGACGGCCAGACGCAACGATGCAGTAAGTACCCGCTTTGCGACGAATTGATTCTTGCGCTCCCTCGACAATCTTTTCTTTCGTCAACCAAGCATATTTATCGATTGGGGCTTCCGATACGATCGACTGCGAGCAGTAGCCGCAATCTTCGGGACATAATCCTGATTTCGTATTGATGATCATATTCAATTTAACTTTTTTCCCATAATGATGCTTGCGTATGAGGTAGGCCGCATTCAAAATTTCCAAAACCTCTTCGTCTGGGGCTTGTACGATGGATAATGCCTCTTCCTCCGTCACTTTATATCCTTTGATAACGTTCTCCGCTAACATCTTCCAGTCCCTTAACATTGTTTCCAAACCTATCCCTCTTTTCTTTATTGTGTGCCGAATCGCTGGTTTATGGATTCCTTGACTATGCAATTCCTAGAAAAGGAGCATAACTCGGTCTGGTAAATAAAGACCAACTGCCTGCAATATCTACCTGATGCTCCAACCGCGAATGCCTCCATCTCCAATCCACTTTCCCTTCAAACCAAGTGGTCGCATGTGCACCATCCAACCACAATGGGCAGCACTTAACATTTAGCAGTATCAATACTGCCTGGCGATTTAGGTAAATTTGTTAACTTTAAATATTTTAAGTTAACATATCGATAGAATAATAACATACTAACAAAATATTATTCAATGGTCTTTTTTCAATATTTTCCTAGTATCTCCTTTAAATCCCGATAAAGATGGCTATTTATATGTTAACTAAATAATAAATTAGTTGACATATAAAATAGAAATCAGGCAAACTAATAGTGGGCATTTTGCCAGCACTTTCAAAAAAGGAGGTTAAAAACTTGAAAGCAAGGACGATTTCCTATGTGGCCCTTTTTACCGCGTTAACTGCCATTGGCGCCTTTATTAAGATACCTATACCTTACATACCATTCACACTGCAAATTCTGGCAGTCTATTTGGCAGGCGCATTATTGGGGCCCCGGCTTGGAATGCTCAGTCAGTTATGCTACGTCTTGATCGGACTTATCGGAGTGCCCGTGTTTGCTGAAGGCGGGGGATTCGGCTATATTTTCAAACCTACATTCGGCTATTTGCTCGGATATATACTGGGAGCCTATGTAAATGGATGGCTGATCAACCGGTTTTCCCTCTCCACGATTCGTTCCATATTCTTTGCTAATGCCGCCTCTTTGCTGACAGTTTACCTTTTTGGCTGCATTTGGCTGTATGGTGCAATGAAGTGGATTGTTGAAACGCCGCTTACCATCAACCAGACGATTCTTTACGGCTTCTTGTTACCTGTACCCGGTGATCTTATGCTATGCATTCTATGTGCTGTCATCATTCAACAAGTACGTCCGCGCATTGCAAGATATATAAACGTAAAGGAGCTGAATCATCCATGGGCCAAGCCTACTTTATAACCGGAACTGGCACGGATATTGGAAAGACCATCGTCACGAGTGCACTCTATCTGTCTCTTCAAACATTGGGAAAAAGCGTCACGATATTCAAGCCATTCCAAACGGGAATCAATGAAGAAAATCATACATACCCGGATATATCTTGGTTTGAGCAGGAACTCGGTGTAAAGGATTCAGGGTTTTACACACTGAAACCGGAAACCTCCCCACATTTGGCGATTAAATTAACCGGTAGTCTTATCGATGAGAAGAAAGTCGTGGAAAGGGTTCACGAACTTGAGGAAATGTATGACATCGTATTAGTAGAGGGCGCTGGCGGATTGGCTGTGCCGCTTATTGAACGAACGGAAGGTTTCTATATGACGGCGGATTTCATAAAGGATTGCGGCATGCCTGTCCTCTTCGTATCCACAAGCGGTTTAGGGGCGATTCATGATGTCGTGACCACCCATTCTTATGCCCAAGTCCATGATATAAACGTGAAAACCATTTTGTATAATCATTTCCGGCCGGAAGATCGGATTCATAAAGACAATATCGAAACCATTGAAAAGCTGACTGGGCTGAATGGCCTCGCCTGCATCCCAACACTGGCCGATGTTAGAAAAGACTTGAGAATCTGTATCCTTGATTTACTTAGTGATCAAGATTATACCCACCAACTGAAAGAGGTGTTCAAAGCATGAACAGTCAGGATTTAGAACAATGGGATAAGGAATATGTATGGCATCCGTTCACACAAATGAAAACGTATCGGGAAAGCAAACCGCTGATCATCGAGCGCGGCGAAGGCAGCTACCTGATTGATGTGGATGGCAAACGCTACCTCGACGGCTATGCTTCATTATGGGTGAACGTGCACGGGCATAACGAGCCGGAATTAAACGGCGCCCTAATTGAACAAGTGAATAAAGTCGCGCACTCCACGCTGCTGGGATCTGCGAATGTACCATCGATTCTACTGGCAAAAAAACTGGCCGAGATCACTCCTGGTTCTTTATCGAAAGTCTTCTACTCTGACACGGGATCTGCCGCTGTTGAAATCGCCCTTAAAGTCGCATATCAATATTGGCAAAATATCGATCCCGTCAAGCATCAGAATAAAAACAAATTCGTCTCACTTGACGAAGCATACCATGGCGATACTGTCGGAGCTGTGAGTGTGGGCGGAATGGATTTATACCATAGAATCTTTAAGCCCCTCTTATTTCAACGGATTTCCGCCCCTTCACCATATGCCTATCACATGACTGAGTATGGAGATCAAGAAGCCGTGAAAAACCATTGTTTGAAGGAACTGGAGCAGTTACTGGAGAAACAATCAGAGGAAATTGCAGGATTGATCATCGAGCCGCTTGTGCAGGGAGCAGCAGGCATCATAACCCATCCCCAAGGCTTTTTGAAAGAGGTCGAACAATTATGCAAAAAGTACAATATCCTCTTAATTTGTGACGAGGTGGCCGTAGGATTCGGTCGCACCGGTACAATGTTTGCCTGCGAACAGGAGGATGTCGTCCCTGATATCATGTGTATGGGTAAAGGGATCACTGGGGGATATATGCCACTCGCAGCAACCATCATGACCGAGCAGATCTTTCATTCCTTTTTGGGGGAAAGAGAAGAACATAAAACCTTCTATCACGGCCACACCTATACAGGAAATCAGCTAGCCTGTGCACTGGCCCTGAAGAATATCGAGCTAATGGAAAGCCGTAATCTCATTAAAGACATCCAGAAAAAATCTAAATATCTATCACAAAGACTGCAAACGCTATACGAACTCCCGATAGTCGGCGATATCCGCCAGCGCGGCTTCATGATTGGAGTGGAAATCGTTAAAGACCGCCAAACAAAAGAAACGTTCACCCTCCAAGAGAATGTCGTTTCCGGAATCATCCATACAGCACGGGAAAATGGCCTGATCATTCGGGAACTTGGTCCAGTCATCACGATGATGCCGATCCTTTCCATGTCAGAAAAGGAACTCGATTTCATGGTCCAAACCGTCTACCGTGCCATTAAGGAAGTCTCCATTCATAAAGGATTGATTCCAGCAGCTAACTGATACACAAAGAACCGGAAGAGCAGAGCTCATCCGGTTCCTTCTATACTTTGTAGGGACTTCGTGAAGAAAGATCAAAGATATTACATTGTATTCAAGGAACGTAATACTATTTATGCAGATGAAAATTTAAGGATTCTAAGTAAATACCCCTAATGATTCCATTCTCTTTCTGCCCGTTTTTAAATCTTAAAGATGTACCTTTTACACGAATTTGGATTGTCCATAAATTTGGCATCGTTTATTTAAATGGCTTTTTTGCTTGTTTCAAAATTTCCCCAAGCTACCCATCCTGTCTGCGTCATATATTTTTTCTCCTTATAAAAAAGAAAAGAAAGGTCATCCTAATGGAGTAATTCCAATAATGACATAAGGAGAGAAGCTACATGCCTCAACAACAAATTGATATCAATCAATTAAACCAAGCAAAAGCAAACGTTACCCTAACACAAACCTTACTTTCACAAGCAATTGAAAAATCTTCCTCTGATCCAACTTTGGCACAAGAAGCCATTAAACAAGCAGCTCAAGAAATCGCACAAGCCCAGTCTTCCGTAAATCAGGTTTACAGTGCAGTTCAAGCTCAGCAAGCAGAATGATTTTGGGAAGATGAAAATAAAAGAGGCCTATCCCAATTGAGGAATAGGCCTTTTAATAACGAATGTTTTTGGTTCATCCAAGCTTTTTCAGACCCACTTCTTAAAAGGCGGTATACTTTGAGGGAATTTAAACGTATTGTATGGATCATATCTCGTTTTAACTTCCCGAAGCCGCTTGAAATTTTCTCCATAGTACGCAGTTGGCCAATCTTCGATGAGGATATCCGGCCAATTCACGTAGTCACCTGTAGTATATGGTGACAATGCGCATTTAAGTTCTTTGATCCACTGGATGTTTTGCCGCTCTTCTTCTGGATTCGTCCATGTAGCCAGATACTCCTGGGCGATGATGGCATCCCGATAATAAAAAGCCGTTTCATTTGGGGACACACGGCCAACTGCCCCTCCTAGGGATTGGTGCCAAATGGCTGCATTTTCATTTGGCGCGTTTTCCAGAAAATGCTTCATCGTCAAGATTGCTTGCAGTTGAAAATGTTTTTCAATGAAGGACCCCGACCGCTTGCGATGGGCCGGTCGATTTCCACTTGGATCATTAAAGAATTGCACAGCATCAATATACGGGACTTCCTTTATCATGATATTTGTTGGAAAACCCGCTCTAGTCAAAGGCTTTAGAAGCTGCTGCAACCTATATGATGGCCCAACAAATTCACCTTGAGCGATAATTTGGTTTACTTCCTTTGACTTGAACTCGATTTCTGAAGTTAAACACTCTTCAACTTGAGGGGCCCAATCCTGCCAGGCTTCAAACACTGCTTCAAAATCTTCCCATCCCCATGTGACGGAGAAAATCGATACCCTTGATACGGGGTGTACCCGAAAGGTAAGAGAAGTGACTATACCAAAGTTTCCCCCTCCTCCCCCGCAGCATGCCCAAAATAAATCACTATTAATTTTCCTATTTGCTTTAATAAGTTTGGCGCCCCTCTTTCCGCACGCCCTTACCATTTCTATTTCAAGCAAATTGTCACAAGTAAGTCCAAAGCGTCTCGATAACATGCCTATTCCACCGCCGAGCGTAAGGCCTACAAGACCAACACCGCTTTCGGTCCCAGCCGGAATCGTCGTGCCATACTTCCATAGCGTATTATATACTTGACCTAAATCAGCTCCGGCTTCGATTTTTGCAATCATTTTTTCACGGTTGACCTTGATATTGTACATTTCACTTATATCAATGATTAGACCGCCATTCACTAATGAAAAATTTTCATAACTATGCCTGCCGCTCCTAACCCGGAAAGGTGTATGATTTTCCCGGGCCCACTTCAATGAATTCAATACATCATTGGAATTCTGGCAAAACACAATGACCTTTGGAAATTTAGAAAAACTTAAGTTATTATTTATCCTGGCCTGCTCATACTCAGCATCATTAGGTGTAACGACCCGCCCGGTAAGCTTTGTTCTTTCCAAAATATAACCCCTTCCTCGGGTAAAGATGATGTTACATCCTATGAAAAAGTCTGTCAGGAAGACACATTTCATAAGCGTCCCACTGCTGTCATCCCTTGTTACGGGGACTAATTAGCTTTACTCGTGAGTTTCGCTGATTTACTCTTGAATTCCGCTGTTTTACTCGAGTTTCTCAGCTTCACTCGTGAGTTTCGCCATTTTACTCGTGAATTCCACCACTTCACTCCTGAATTCCAACAATCACCAAAGACAAAAAAGCCCTTCTCGAATTAAGAGAAGGGCTTTCCGATAGAGTTTCTTATCCCGAAATTTCATCATCGGATTTAACATCCAATGGTGTTCGTTTATCCATTTTCAGCATGTAATAACTTGCTACGACCAAGGCTAGGAAAACGATCCCGACAACCAAGGAAATCCGGGTACTAGGATTGATCCACATACCGACCAGCACCATCAGTAAGAAGGCAATTGTCGCATAGTTACTGTAAGGGGCCAACGGCATCTTGAACGGATGTTTCTCCATTTCAGCGGCATTTACCTTTCTGAATTTAAGCTCACTGATAAGTAAGACAAACCATGGAATCATCCCGGGTAATACACTCGCACTGTACACATAAAGGAATAATTGCGGCGGTGCAAGGTAATTCAGGATAACCCCGATGCCCAATCCTAATAGTACAGCGATCGTGCAGTATGCCGGCACTCCATTTTTAGATACTTTAGCAAAGACTTTTGGAGCTTGGCCATTCAATGCAAGTGTGTACAGCATACGCCCTGCACTGAATATCCCACTGTTGCATCCAGACATTGCCGCTGTGATTACGACAAAATTGATGATTCCTGCTGCTGCTGTGATACCTATTTTAGCAAAGGTTGAAACGAATGGGCTTCCTAAGTCATCCAGTTGATCCCAAGGGAAGACTGTCACGATGACAAATATGGCACCAATATAGAAAATTAATATACGCCATATGATTGACTGGATAGCTTTTGTTACGGTCTTCCTTGGATCTTTCGCTTCTCCGGCTGTGATGCCGATAAGCTCAACGCCTTGATAGGATGCCACGACAAGGGAAAGCGCAAAGAAGAATCCTGTCCAGCCTCCCGTAAAGAAGCCGCCATTTTCCCATAGATTCGATAATCCAATCGCATCCCCGCCATTCCCTATTCCAAAGAAGATAAGGCCTAGGCCGGCAACGATCATCAATATGATCGTTATGATTTTTATAAGCGCAAACCAGAATTCAAATTCCCCGAAGGATTTAACTGAAATGAGGTTGGCCGCCCCCAAGATGATCATGGCGACCACACCTGGTATCCAAGCCGGTAAATCCGGGAACCAATATTGCATGTACAACCCAACCGCGATGATTTCGGACATTCCGACGATTACCCATTGAAACCAATTGCTCCAAGCAGTCATATAACCTGCCAAAGGATGTATATAGCTGCTCGCAAAGGTTGCAAAAGAACCTGTAGTCGGTTCTAAATAGAGCATCTCACCCATGGAACGCATGATGAAAAATATAAAAATACCTGCGATGGCATAAGCAAGCATTACAGAGGGCCCGGTCCATTTGATCGTGCTCGCCGATCCCATGAATAACCCGACACCGATGGTTCCGCCCAAAGCTATCATTTGAATGTGACGTGCTTCCAGCCCTCTCTTTAATTCCTTGTTCGACATGTTTAACTCCCCCAGATGCAATATCGGTAATGCTTTTCCATCCTTAACACGAACGACTCTCTATTAATTATTGCGGTTAGAAATGCTTTATCGAAAAAAATATCAATAACACTTCAATTATGTTTTCTTATCTTATAATAGTAAATATTCTGTAAAAATACAATTGTATTTTTGAAATAAACAGTTACCAAATATATCTTGGCAATTCCCCTTATCTAAAAATATCATTTCAAAAAAATGATGTTCAATATTTCATAATAATGATCATCCAAAAAACAAATTTTTCAAGTACCTTAATAAAAATTAAGACCACTATAAAACTACAGCTATTGCCGTTTTCACTTCAAAAAAAACTTGTTGACCTTCCGAAAAATAGATGATAGAATTCCAATATTATTTTATAAGCATAATGAATGATTCAGCAGTGGTAGATTATCACTGACAACATTTATTCACAACCGCATACAAGCAAGCGATGAATGCTATGGATGACACTATAGCAGGAGCAGCTTCTGGAGAGACTGTACAAGGTGCAGCGCCGAAGGATTCACAATCTCAGGCAAAAGGACAGAAGAGTAACGAATGATAAAATTGTTATTCTGAACCCTTTAAGAGATTGGTATTATCCAATCTCTTTTTTTATTGTCCATTTTGTGGTTGGACTAAAAACAACAGCTTTAAAACCAATGGGAAAGGCAAGCTGGACGAAAAAATCAGTCCCTCTCTCCAAGACCATTCAGGTAAATTCATTCACTACCAAGACTATAAAAAGACGGGGGCGTAAGAATTGGCAAAACAAGAATTAAAAAGAGATTTAAAAAATAGACATGTACAACTGATCGCAATAGGAGGAACCATTGGCACCGGATTATTTTTAGGTTCCGGAAAAGCCATACAATTAGCAGGACCTTCCATTTTATTTTCCTATCTGATAATAGGGATTGCCTTGTTTTTTGTGATGAGGGCACTAGGGGAATTGCTCTTATCCAATGCAGGGTATACATCATTCACTGAATTTGCAACCGAATATGTCGGTCCATGGGCCGGCTTCGTGACAGGGTGGACATATTGGTTCTGTTGGATCATGACCGCAATGGCCGATATCATAGCTGTCGGCGTCTATATGCAATATTGGTTCGATATCCCTCAATGGATTCCGGCTCTAATATGCCTAGTCATTCTGTTAGGATTGAACCTTTTGACCGTTAAGTTATTTGGTGAATTGGAATTCTGGTTTGCCATCATTAAAGTAATCACGATCATCGCCTTGATCGTCGTGGGGATCATCCTTTTGATCATCGGCTTCAATACCAATAGCGGAACGGTTTCCCTAACGAACCTATGGAATCATGGGGGCATGTTCCCTAATGGCATTTCTGGATTCCTATTATCTTTACAGCTGGTCGTCTTCTCATTTGTCGGTGTCGAATTGGTCGGGGTTTCCGCAGCAGAAACGGCAAACCCGAGAAAGAACATTCCATCTGCCATCAATAAAATCCCTGTCCGGATTTTACTTTTCTATGTTGGTGCACTATTCGTCATTCTCTGCGTCAACCCATGGACACAACTGGATGCCACGAGCAGCCCATTTGTAGAGGTCTTTGCGTTAATCGGCATTCCTGTCGCTGCAGGGATCATCAACTTCGTCGTTTTGACATCCGCTGCTTCTGCATGCAACAGCGGTTTATTTTCAACGAGCCGAATACTTTATACGTTAAGCAGGAATGGCGAAGCACCTGCTAAACTGGAAAAATTAAATAAACAGGCTGTTCCGAGCAATGCCTTATTAACATCCACAATCGTTGTATCAATAGGGGCATTATTAAGCAAACTGATACCTGAACAGGCATTTACCGTCGTGACGACCATCAGTGCCATCTGTTTCATATGGGTATGGAGCATTATCTTGATTTCCCATATCAAATATTCGAAAACAAGGCCTGACCTAAGAGCGAAATCGACTTTCAAGGCTCCTTTTACACCCTTTGTCAATTACGCCATATTAGGATTATTCCTGTTCATCCTTATTGTTATGCTATTCGCTGAAGCTACACGACTATCACTGCTCTTGACCCCAATCTGGTTCATACTTTTGGTAATACTATATAATTCTCGGAAAAAATATAGCTAAAGGAAATAAAGCCTTGAACTCACTATGAATTCAAGGCTTTATCTGTTTTATGAACATATCATTGTTCGGCTGTCTGCGCACAGTTGCTCAAATATATCAGGCAACTGCATTAAATTTTATATCAAAATAGTGTAAGCTAATATATATTATCGGACCTTTTCCGTCATGAATGAATTTTTCATCCCGGTTTGGTTCACCCATCCATCAGTGGCATTGAAGAATAAACCCCATTGGTGGGCGTTTCACTTTATTAAAACGGAGGGGTTTGTTTATGAAGATTATATATATTCTTACTCTAGTTCCTTTTATAGGCATACTAGGATTTCTGCCTTTTGTTAATAAAATAGAACCATATGTATTAGGGATGCCTTTCAATATGTTCTGGATGGCTATGTGGGTGGTCCTTACCTCTGCCATACTGGGCATCATGTATAAGCTGGATCCCAGGAATCGGGAAGGTGACCAGGAATGAATATTGCTCTCTTAATCATTTTAGCATTTTTACTTCTATCGATATTTTTAGGCATACGCTCTTCAAAAGGAAAAGATATGGACTTGGAGCAATGGACGGTTGGCGGACGCGGTTTTGGTGCGATATTCGTCTTTCTGCTGATGGCCGGGGAAATCTATACGACCTTCTCCTTCCTTGGCGGCAGCGGCTGGGCTTATGGCAAGGGCGCACCCGCACTATATGTTCTAATTTACATTACTTTGTCTTACGTATTATCCTATTGGCTCCTACCGGAAATATGGAGATATGCCAAGGAAAATAAACTGATGTCTCAATCCGATTTCTTTGTAAGCAAATATAAGAGTCCCGGTTTAGGAATTTTGGCTGCGCTTGTCGGTGTGGTGTCGATGATTCCAGTGATCGTAGTGCAGCTGAAAGGATTGGGGATCATTGTCTCAGAAGCATCTTATGGTGCCATCTCTATGTCTGAGGCAGTTTGGATGGGGGCGATCAGCCTTACCATTTATGTGATGATCTCAGGTATACACGGTTCAGTTTGGACAGCGGTCATTAAAGATATCATGATGGTCGCCATAATAGGATTTTTGGGGATTTATCTGCCGATTCATTACTTTGGCGGATTTCAGCCGATGTTTGAAGCGATTGATGCGGCCAAGCCTGGTTTTCTTAAGTTCCCAGATCAGGGACTTAGCGTATCATGGTTCATCTCCACGGTAATATTGCTCGTATTCGGTTTCTATATGTGGCCACAAGTTTTCAGCGCTGTTTATTCAGCACGCAGCGGCAAGGTATTTCGAAAAAATGCAATCATCAGCCCTTTATATACACTCATGCTGTTATTCGTCTTTTTCGTTGGGTTTACAGCAATATTGAAAGTGCCCGGACTCGTTGGGGCAGATGCAGACCTGTCATTGCTGCGCCTTTCGATCGAGACCTTTGATCCATGGTTTATAGGCATAATCGGCGGAGCTGGATTATTGACTGCATTGGTGCCGGGATCCATGCTTTTGATGAGCGTCGCTACACTGCTCGCGAAAAACGTCTATAAGGAATTTGCACCTGCAGTATCCGATCGCCATGTTGTACGATTGGCAAAGTTCCTTGTTCCAGTCATCGCCCTTATAGCCGTCTACTTCACCTTAAACGGCGGCGAAACGATGTCAGCATTAATTCTTATGGGATACAGTCTAATCACACAGCTTTTCCCGTCCCTGCTCTTTAGTCTGAAAAGGAATAATCCGATCAATAAATTTGGCGCAATCTCCGGCATCATTTCAGGATTGGCCATCGTAATTTGCATTACACTCAGCCATTCGACAATAGGGACCTTGTTTCCATCCTTGCCGCAAGCAGCGAAAGATTTGAATGTGGGAATCATTGCATTGGCAGTCAATTTCATTGTGATGATCGCAGTAAGTCTGGCTTTCAGAAAGCAAGCGATTCAGTTGGAACCTAAATCCGTTAACGAAATATGAAGCAACTTTGAAACCGGTTATTTTGGATAAATAAACATCGGAAGGCTCAGTCAAAAGACTGAGCCTTCCTTATTATCGGCATCCAAGCATATTGTCCTTTTTCTCAATATTGTTTATAGGAAACCTCATTTTAGACTATTAATCTTTTCTGTTTATAAACAAATCCCCTATTTTAACTAATAAATACAACGAAAAAATAATCATCAAGGTTCTGGATACTACCAGACCATCAATAGCTAAATCATATCCACCTCTTAATAAAACTTCCGGATTCAAACAAAAAGTAATCGATATTACGAAAGCTATTAAAATCAGGATAACACCGAACTGAGATCTATTTGACATTAACATTCCGCCTTATATTATATATTTTCCAAATAATAGCATTGTTTTTAGGAATAATCTACATTCATTGTCACTAGGGATATCTCAGTTGCAATAAAAATCCAAAATAAATAGCCACCCTGATAAAGAATGACTATATATCATAAAATATGAAGCTTTCTCAGTAAAATGCATCGTATTGCTTCCGAGCCAACAAAAAATACTCTCTTCAGAAGGTTCATGCTTTTACTCGTGAGTTTCATGCGCGTCAAGACTCATTTCCCTTTAACAACATACCTTTAGTAATCCACTAAAGCCTTCCTGCCATCATTCAATGCTTTGACCATTTCCTTATATTCCTGCAAATCTTGTTCCAGTTTTTGTTTTCTATTTACAATCATTCTCGTAACCTCTTTTGGGGAGGGCCCGCCTTGAATGCTTCTGATTTCCACAAAATATTCGGGAGAGATTATTTTTTTCCATTCATCTTCTGCTATGTTCACTGAAATGAATTCATTGATGATCTTGTTGATTTCTTTTGTGTCCCAATCATATAGCTCTTTCCCTTCACTAATTGACCGTTTTGCAATATGACTGGCTATGGAGTGGGCTTTTCTAAAGGATATGTCGTAATCTCTTGATAGGGTATCCGCTAATTCAGTAACCGTTATACTGGATTTCGCGGCCATTTTCTTTGTGTGTTCTTCATTTACTTTCAAGGTTGACATGACGGCATACATTAGTTTCATGACACGTCCTGCATTCGAAAAAGCCCGATATAAATGCGGCTGTAAATCATCTTCCGTATCGACGATATCACCAAATGGTGTATTGTGGATCATATTCATTGCAGCAAGTGCATCACCATACGCACTGCTTGCAATCGAACGGGAATGTTCAATGGAGACTGGATTTCTTTTTTGCGGCATGATGCTGCTCACTTGAACATAAGGGTCCGCCACATGAAAGGTTCCAAACTCCCTTGTCACATGCTGCAGGAAGTCTTGAATCCATCTTCCTGTATTGACCATGCACGTCATGATGGCAGTTGCGGTTTCCAATAAATAATCCGCCCCGCCAATCGAGTCATAGGAATTCTCAATCACCGAATCAAATCCAAGCAGTTCAGCCGTACGGTTCCGGCTGATCGGAAAACCGGTGGTCGTTAACGCGGCCGCGCCCAAAGGGGATTGGTTAACCGTTTCATAGGCTGCCCATAACCGGCCAATATCCCTTTGAAGCACATCATATATTGCCAAAAAGTAATGTCCTATCGTAGTCGGCTGAGCCGGTTGGGTATGCGTGTAACCAGTTATATAGGTTTCTGTATGTTTTTCAGCCTGCACCAAGAATGCTTCACTCAATTGGTTTGCATTGCCGATCAATTGGAGTAGATGACCTCTTAAAACAAGCCGGTACATGGCGACTCCCATATCATTACGACTGCGGCCGATATGAACCTTCCCTGCAAGTTCATGACCGATTTCCTCACCGATCTTTGCCTCCATCATGAAAAATAAGTCTTCGAACTGGGGCTGATAGGTCAACTGCGCTAGATCAGTTTGAGCCACTTTCCGAATCCCATCAAGCATGGTCTTCGCCTCTTCTTCTTTAATGATCTTTTGTTCCGAAAGCATGATGACATGTGCCCGATGAATATCGAACATTGCATGAAATAAGTAATCTCTTTGATCATTAAAAACAGGCATCAGAAGCTCTCTAGCATATGTTTTTCCGGGAAAGGCACTACCTTCATTTTTGATAAATTCTTCAAGCCTGCTCATCTTTTAACCTCCGATTTATAAAGCTCTTTCCGCTTTGATTCCAAAAAACTTGTTCGAAATAAAGAGAACGATTACAATCAGCGTGATTTGAATCATCCCATAGGCAGCTGCCTGCCCCATATTGAACATCCGAAGCTGATTCATGATTTCAATGGATATGGGCCTGTTAGAAATTGTGTACAACAGGACCGACGTCGGGAATTCCCCCACAGATTCGATAAATGCCAATAATGTCCCTGATAAAACACCAGGCATAATAATCGGAAATATGACTTTTCTGAAGGTATAAAACCACTTTGCCCCCAAGTTTCTGGCTGCTTCTTCAATCGAGTCATCCAGCTGCTCCAGAACGGCGTTAGTCGAACGGACAACGAGCGGAATATGCCTGATGAAATATGCAAGCGGCAAAATCCAAAATGTTCCTACCAAAATTTGACCAAAGGAAAAAACGCTAGGTTCATTGAATGCGAATATCAAGTTCATCCCTATGACCGTTGCAGGCAACGCCCAAGGAATCATGACTAGAATATCGACAAAGCTTTTCCCGACGAATTTCCGTTTGACAAGTACATAGGACGCTATGACCCCAAACACCAGATTTGCCAACGTAGCAATAACCGCCATCAGTAAACTATTTCGTAACGGTTTGAAGATATTAGGGTCTTCAAACAAAAGCCGGTAATTTTCCATATTAAATACTGTTGGATATGTTTGAAATGTCCAGGTTCCATCCGGCACAAGTGAAAGCAATAGAATCGTAAAGTGCGGTAATAGCAGAATAATTACGCCGATGATACCCGTTAAGACCATCACCCATTTCATAAGCGGGTTTCTCACTTCACTCCTGTGTGCGCCAATTCCTTTCGAAGCCATGCGATAATCCTTCCTATTTTGATACCAACGCATGAATAATAGAAATGAAATCGAAACGATGGATAGAATGACGGATTGAGTAGCGGCAATTTCCATATCACCATTAATTTTTGAAAAATAAATTTGCAGGCTCAACACCCTATATCCGCCAGCTAATAAAAACGGGGCACTGAAAGAAGCCATCGATATCATGAAAACAAGTAGAGAAGCGGCTACGATGGCAGGTGTCAATAATGGAAATGTCACCTTCCAAAAAACCTTGATTTTATTTGCCCCTAAGTTATAAGCCGCTTCTTCAAGGGAAGGATCTATTTTGTTGATTGCAGCGGATACGGTCATATAAAAATAAACATACATCGTATAGGCATGCACGATAAGGATTCCCGATACCCCGCCAATCTTGAATGGAACCTTCTCGAGACCAAACAGGTCCTTGATGGCATTTGGAATCAATCCCGATTCTCCATATAAAAACATAAAGGCCATGACCCCTACCAATGATGGAAGGACAATCGGCAAAATCGCTGCTGATGAAAAGAAGCTTCTGCAGGGAAAATCGTAACGGTTAAAAATGAATGCGAGCGGAATGCCAATCAAGGCACTGACCAATACACTCAATAAGGATATATAAACAGAATTCCATAGAGCCTCTAAGTTCGTTTTCGATTCCTGTACGAAGAAGTCCTGATAATTTCCAAGGGATATCGTTCCGTCTTTTTGCAGACTTTCTATAAAGGTCCTCAACGATGGGTAGAGTACATAAGCTACTAGCACCAATAAAACTGGTATAAGGAGCCAAACCGTCAATCTCGTATCACGATTTTTAATCATGGAGCATCACCACTTATGATGGGAATAAGACGCAGCTGTTTTTCAGGAAGCTGGACATACACTTCCTTTCCTTGATAAAAGTATCCAAAATCATAAGTGTTAAATACGTCGGCCCTTAGTAACACGTCTTGAACATCCACCATGACATTCACAACAGATCCAAAGAATTGGACGGAATTTATTTTACCTTTAAAGATATTCTTTCCTTCCTCGATTACATCCAGAATTCTGATTGCTTCAGGACGTATCGAAACAGCAAGGTCAACATCACTCTGTATGATTGAAATTCCGTCCCTAGCTTGATTTTCCACCTTCAATTTAATCGGTTTTTCACTATTCTTAAGGGTAACCTCTATATTATCTTGTTGAACTTTTTCAACTTGAACGGGCAATAGATTAATCTCGCCTATAAAACTCGCCACAAAATCATTGGCCGGCCGATTATAAATTTCTGCCGGCGTCCCGACCTGGTGACATACACCATAATTGAACACAGCGATCCGATCACTCATGGATAAAGCCTCAGCCTGATCATGTGTGACATATATGGTGGTAATCTTATAGTCACGCTGCAGCCTTAAGATTTCCACTCTCATTTCATCACGAAGCTTGGCATCCAGATTACTTAATGGTTCATCCAGCAGTAATATCTCCGGTTCAATGACCAGTGCTCTCGCAAGGGCCACCCGCTGCTGCTGCCCTCCGCTTAACTGGCTCACTTGACGATTCGAGTAGCTCTCCAGCCTTACCTTTTGGAGGGCATCCAGCACTCTCCTCTTTAAGTCAACAGAAGAAACCTTTCTCACACGCAAGCCAAACGCTACATTTTCAAAAACAGTCATGTGGGGAAAGAGGGCATAGTTTTGAAAAACCATGCCTGTATTTCTTTTCTCCGGAGGTACACGCGTCATATCTTTGTCGCCAAATCGGACGACACCTTTTGTTGGATAATAAAAACCGGCAATCATCCGAAGCGTTGTCGTTTTACCGCAGCCGCTTGGACCAAGAAAGGTAAAAAACTCACCTTCTTTGATGTCCAGATTTAAATGGTCAACAGCTATCGTTTTCCCGAAGGCTTTTTGGACATTCTCTATTTTTATTGACGCCATCCCAACGACACTTCCTTATTCTTTAATTTCTTTATCTCCACTTTTAATATTTTCGTCCCAATATTTCATCCACTCGTCACCTTTTTCCTCGAATGCATTCCAATCAATATCCATCGCTTTAATTTCCGTTTCCGTGATCCATTCAGGTAAATCCTTCACATCACTTCTGGTCGGAATCCTGTAAAACTCCTCTGCCAAAGTTTTTGCGGCTTCAGGTGAATTCACGAACTCATAAAAGGCTTCAGCCGCTTTTGGATGCTTGGCACCTTCAACGATGGCGATACCTTCTGTCAATACAGGTGTTCCGCTCTTCGGAATGACAAACTCGAACGGATAATTTTTATTTTCCTTCAGCATGACAACATCCGGCATTGCCCAAACGGAAAGTGAGCCCTCTCCTTTGGCTACCTTGTTATACATCATTTCCGGGTTTGCTGAATATTCCTTTGTGTTTTGATCGAGCTTCTTTAACCAGTCATACCCTTCTTTTGGATCATTTGTATCCTTATACGTACGATAGATCATCGCAGAAAAAATTGTCCTCATCGTTCCGGAGGCTAACGGATAGCGGATGATGATTTCGTCTTTCCACTTCGGATCAAGCAGCTCATCCCAATCTTTCGGTACCTCATCCTTCGATAGTTCTTTGCTGTTGTACATGATGACTTCCGGTGTCTGGCTCGTTCCCGTCCAATACCATTCCGGATCGTGGAATCCTTCATCAAGACTATCGGAATAGCTAGGCTTATAAGCAGCCAGCAGCCCATCAGCCTTCGCTTGATTGAAGTTCGTGGAAGGTGCCCCCCACCAAACGTCTGCCTGCGGATTACTTTTCTCTGATCGAACGCGGTCAAGGATTTCCTGGGACCCCATATCAAGCCACTCAACATCAATACCATACTCATCTTCGAACTGCTTTTCGAATTTTGATAAAATATCTTTGCCATGCGGTGAATAAACAACGATCTTATCTTCCAGCTCACCCTTTTTTCCGTTGGCACCGCCAGCATCCGAATTCGTTTTCGTATCTGTACCGTTACATCCTGAAATCAATAGTGCTGCCGATAAGGCCATTACTGAAACAAACGACTTTTTCCTACTTTTCATTAATACTCCCCCTCATCCCGAAAATTCAAAATGCCATCATGCTCCCTTAAGAATAAGGAAACCGCGCCTAGTACTCCTGCGTTTTCTCCCAATTGTGAAGTTTTCATTTCTACTAAACTAGGAAGATATCGATCAACGATCTCCCGAATTCTAGGTAAAATGTATTCAGATGAATTTAATACACCACCTCCTAAAATGATTACTTCTGGATTCAGCAAACTGGCCGCATTGACAATTCCGCACGCTAAATGTTCGATGGCTTCATTTATGACGGCCATTGCAGTCGTGTCTCCTTTTTTTGCTGACAAAAAGGCATCCTCCCCCGATAGTTCGGAAGATTTGGCCCGTTCGAATAAAAGATGATGAGGATCCTTGAGGACCTCCCTGGTAAAATGGCTGCCTATCGACTTTCCTCCTGCGACACTTTCCAAATAGCCGTATCTATGGAAAATCGGCTTGAATTCACGCTTCATATCCTCTTTGTCCGTTACCATATATCCCATTTCCCCAGCTGCACTGGAAGCCCCTCTGTATAACTGGTTGTTCAAGATGATTCCGCTTCCTATCCCCGTGCCAACCGCAATGAACAGCAAATTCCGCTTATTTTGTGCATTACCCAGCCACTGTTCACCTAGTGCAGCCGCGTTTACATCATTATCCAGAAAAATGGGGAAATCAAAATACCGCTTCGCTTCGGCTATGAACGGATATTGTACCCAGCCTAAACTCGGTGCCTCTATTACTAATCCGCTTGCCGTTTGCGTTATACCAGGGATCCCGACTCCCATCCCCAATATCCTGCCCTTCGCAATCTGATTCTTGGCAATTAACCGTTCCGTTTCAATCGCCATTTGTTTAAGAAGCCCTGATTTTAAATAGGTGTTGGTTGAAAAGCTAGTGTCGGCAAGGATGTTGCCGCTTAAATCACTTAAAACGATTTTCACTTTCGTCCCGCCTATATCGACCCCAATGATATAGGCTGCCTTTTCATTAAAAAAGAGCTGGATGGGCCTTCTCCCGCCTTGAGAGGAGGATTCTCCTATTCCTTTCTCAAATACCCATTTCTCCTGTATAAGTTCATCCACAGCCAGAGAAACAGTTGGTTTACTTAGCTGAAGCTTAACGGCGATTTCAGCTCTTGAAATGGGCGAGCATTCCTGGATGCATTGAATGATTCTTTTTTTATTGACATATTTTTGATGACTGGGTGGTCTTTTAAAACTCATCACATCACGGCCTTACATCATTTAGTTAGTAAATCTTCCTAATTAAGTAAAAATATAACTTAAATAAATTCAGTACACAAGTTATTTTTCTGAACATTTAAAATGTTCAACTTTTAATAGTTACTTCGAATCATTTACATTTATAACCATTAATGCTATTTATTAGATAAGTTTTTTCCATCTGGTTAGTTAGAAAATATTACTAACCTACATTTTTTTTAGGTGTCTTAAAAAGTTGAAGGGGGTTAAAAGATTAATGAAAAAAGCTCTGTTATCGCTGCTTTCCCTTTTGTTGGTTCTTGCATTATTGCCACTTGGAGGCAGCGCTGCAAATCCTGAGGAAGCCAACGTTGAGTTATGGAATGCGGTCAAGCCGCTCGAGACGACCGTGACATTCTTGAACAGCGGTGCCCATCCAGATGATGAACGCAGTGACTTTCTCGCTTATCTATCGAGAGGGTTAGGGGTAAAGACATCCAGCCTGATTGCAAACCATGGTGAAGGAGGACAAAATGAAATTGGGGATGAACTGGACAATGCTCTTGGAATCATCCGTTCGAGGGAAATGATTGAAGCTGCGAAAATAACCGGGGTTAAGGCCTATCATCTAAGTGAAACTACCTCAGATCCCATTTATGATTTCGGCTTCTCTAAAACACCAGAGGAAACATTAGAAAAGTGGGGCGAAGAACTCACCTATGAACGGCTTATCCGCTTTATTCGGACCTATCAGCCGGATATATTGATGCCATCCTTTCAAAATGATGATACCCAGCATGGACATCATCGAACAATGACAATCTTAAGTGAACGTGCCTTTAAGGATGCGTCCGACCCAACTGTGTTTCCGCAACAATTGAAACAAGGGCTATCGGTATGGCAAGTGAAAAAGTTATATTTGCCCGTTTCATCGGCAGATCAAGCAACCACTTCGATTGAAATCGGTAAATATGACCCAATATACAATATGACTTATCCACAGCTGGGAGAACAATCCCGCTATCTGCATAAAAGCCAAGGCATGGGTTCTGATATCCCGGCAGCACCCCGCCAGATCCATCTGGATTTGAAGCAAAGCGCCGTTGATACAAAAAACCAGTCGGACCTTTTTGCAGGTGTACCTTACAATTTTACTGAATGGGCAGAAAAACTCCCCCGCTCAGCTTCAAAATTAAAAGGTGAATTTAAATACCTGCAACGGAATTTGGACGCTGTTATTACGGCTTATCCCAATGAAAAACGTGTTTTTTCAATATCCCAAAATGCTCTTTCAAATGTTCGGTCAATTACTGCGCAAGTCAAAAAGGCAAAGCTAAGCCCTGCCATTAAGAACGACTTGCTTCATAAGCTCTCATTAAAAGAAGAGCAATTGCAAAACGTCAGTTATGTCTCCTCAGGACTCGAAGTTCAAGCTAAAGCAGCTTCAAAGATCCTGACGAAAGGCCAAAAAACGTACGTAACCGTAACCGTGAAGAATAACGGGAAACAAACCTTGAAAAAAGTCGCTGCTGCATTGAACTTACCTAAAGGATGGAAGATCAAAACTAAAGCTAAAGATGTCAATCTAGCACCAAATAAATCAGCGACAATGACCTATCTGGTTGAAGTCCCTGAAGATGCAGCCTATTACCATGCCTATGATGAATCAACCATTACGACCAGCATTTCTTATAAATACGGCAGCACAAAAACTTCCATCAAGGAGGAAGTGGATGGAACGATCGCTGTCCTTCCCGACGTTGGCCTTACCCTATCTCCCGAAGATATCGTCGTAAATACAGCAGATGTAAAAGAGGAAGTCCCAGTGACGGTAACCTTGAAAAACTATACAGAAGGAAAAGCATCGGCAAAGGTCGCTTTAAAAGTCCCTGAAAATTGGGGAGTTCATCCCAAAAATGCCACTGTATCATTTAAAGAAAAATCAGAAGAAAGACAAGTGAAGTTCACCCTAAGACCGCCTAAGGCAATACAAAATGGCGAATATCAGGTGAAGGCAGCTGCTACTGTCAATGGGAAAACCTTTGATTCGACCATTCAGGAAATTTCCTATGACCATATCGGAACATTCTATTACCAATACCCAGCAGCTATCAATACCGTTGCATTTGAGCTTTTGAAGCCAGCTTCATTAAAAGTGGGGTACATTGAAAGCGGATTCGATAAAGTGGCAGATTACTTAAGCAATGCAGGTCTGAACATTACGAAGTTAACTGCAGCTGATTTAGCTGAAGGTGATTTAAGTCAATATGACACGATCGTTACAGGCATCCGTGCCTATCTATCGAGGGAAGATTTAAAGGCAAATAACGCGCGCTTACTTGAATATGTGGAAAATGGCGGCCATCTCGTCGTGCAATACCATAAACCGGGTGATGGATGGGATGCAATGAAGACTGCTCCATATCCTCTTACCCTCGGGAATCCTTCCATTCGCTGGCGGGTAACCGATGAAAAAGCCACGGTAAACGTGTCGAAGCCAGAATCAGCGCTTTTTAACTATCCAAATAAAATAACAAGTGATGACTGGAGCAATTGGGTCCAAGAAAGAGGATTGTATTTCCCAATGGAATGGGATGAACGATATGAAACATTCATTTCCATGGCTGATCCAAATGAAGAACCATTTGATGGCGGAATTCTCATGGCTAAATACGGTAATGGCACCTACCTCTACACCAACCTTGTGCTATATAGGCAAATTCAAGGCCAAGTTCCAGGCGGATATCGAATCATGACGAACTTGATTAGTTATGGTGCCAAGTAAAAAAAGAAGAAACCTATGCATGTGTCGAATGCATAGGTTTTTCTTTTTTTGATGTTTACCAATTGAAGCCATCGCCTCACTGATTCCTGCTCTAAAAACAAAAAAAGTTATGCACAAAGATGAAGGAAAGGCTCCATGCGTTTGGGTTTCCCCTCATTTCCCGCATTCCTTTGTCCACACTTCATGCACAACTTCATTCATGATTTACATCATCTCTTATAGTGCTTTCCGTTAAAGCACTTTGCTCAAGAATGCTTTCGTTCTTTCGTGCTGAGGGTTACCGAATAATTCATTCGGCTCATTTTCTTCCACGATATACCCTCCATCCATGAATATCACCCTGTCCCCGACTTCCCGGGCAAAGCCCATTTCATGCGTAACAACGACCATTGTCATGCCTTCTTTTGCAAGTTGTTTCATTACCTCCAAAACATCGCCGACCATTTCAGGGTCAAGGGCCGAAGTCGGTTCATCAAATAGCATGATCTTCGGATTCATCGCCAATGCCCTTGCGATCGCGACCCGCTGTTTTTGTCCGCCGGAAAGTTCCCCTGGATAGCTATTTGCTTTTTCCTTTAGACCAACCTTATCCAATAACTCAAGCGCTAACCTTCTCGCTTCCGCTTTATCGGTGGCACGAATTTTAATAGGACCCAAGGTTATGTTCTCCAAAACGGTTTTATGGGGAAATAGATTGAAATGTTGAAAAACCATTCCAACCTCTTGCCGGACTTTGTTTATATTGATTTTCCTTTTAGGATCGGTTATATCATGTCCGTTAATGACCACCTCACCGCCCGTAACTTCCTCAAGGAGATTCAGGCAACGCAGGAAGGTACTCTTTCCAGATCCAGAAGGGCCTATTACGCAAATTACTTCCTTTTCCTGCACTTCTGCGTTGATATCTTTTAAAACCTCGACAGTTCCAAATGATTTTCTCAGGTTTTTTACAGTAATGATGCTCATCGAACTTGTACCCTCCTTTCTATGAAATTAGCAATTAGGGTTAACAAATAGATGATGATAAAGTAAATCACACCAACGGCCAGCCAAATCTTGAACGCTTCAAAGGTTGCCGAAGCTTGAATCTGACCTTGCTGGGTTAAATCGGCTATACCAATGACGGATAATAGAGAAGTGTCTTTCAAGCTGATGATCGATTGGTTCGTAATGGTAGGGAGCATCCTTCTGAAGGCTTGCGGAAGCACGACATATCTCATTGTTTGAGTTCCAGTGAACCCGATGGATCTTGCCGCTTCCGTTTGTCCTTTATCGATGGATTGTATCCCAGCCCTTATTATTTCAGCAAAATATGCCCCTGCATTGATTGCAACGGTAATTATACCAGCTGTTGTACTGTCCAAAGAAATCAAATTCAGTGAATTCACACCAAAATAGATAAAAAATAACTGAACGATGAACGGTGTCCCTCGTATCGCATCCACATAAACCTTTGCAATCCAGTTCAAGATTTTGATGGGGGCAAGTCGCAGCAACGCGACAAGTAAACCAATCAAAAAACCTAGGATAATGGCAATCACAAAGATATAAAGTGTCACCTGAAGTCCTTTTAATAAAATAGGCAATGCCGCAACAATTATATCCATTTCTTTCACCCCTTTGAAAAAGAAAGCGCGCCATAAGCGCGCTTATTGAGCTTTAATCTATTGTTTATTCACCAAGATACGTTTTTATTATTTCATCATACGTGCCGTCTTTTTTAAGATTGGCAAGTCCATCATTTATTTTCTTCAATAGATCCTCGTTTTGCCCTTTCAATACAGCAATTCCATATTGGTCACCATTCAAACGGTCACCTACGATTTTCAACCCAAGATCTTTTTGGGCGATCGCATAGGAGATTACCGGGTAATCTTCTATAAGGGCATCTGCGTTGCCGTTGGCCACTTCCTGGAACATCGCTGGACTATCATTGAATTGAACAACTTTAATTCCTAGTTTCGTAGCATTATCCTGTGCATATTTAGCACCTGTTGTTCCTTTTTTCACTGCAATGGTTTTTCCTTTAAGATCTTTAACAGTTTTAGTGCTTGTATTCTCTTTTTTAACAACAATCGTTAATCCTGCATCAAAATACGGAGTCGAGAAATCCACTACCTTTTTTCTTTCCTCTGTAATGCTCATTCCCGCAATGGCCACATCAAGCTGATTGGCTTGCATAGCCGGGATGATTCCACCGAAATCCATTGGAGACAATTTGATTTTAAAATCCTGGTCTTTTGCGATTGCATTGATTAATTCAATATCAATACCTTTATAGTCGTTCCCCTCTTTAAATTCAAAAGGAGGATAAGTCGTATCCACACCAACTTTATATACCTTTTCAGGTTTCTTTTCCTCACCTGCATTTTTTTCTTCATTGGTTCCACAAGCCGAGATAAAGATAGTTAGAATCAAAAACATACTAAGTAAACCAAGTTTCTTCATTCAAATCACTCCAATTCTTAAATTATACGTGATAATAAATAATTCTCCCTATAATATAGCATAAGAATAAAGTATTATAATATGAATTTTTAGAATAAATATTATTTTCTCCAAATAATTTTTATGGATGTTTTTCCTAATATTGTTTCAGTTATGGAAAATAGAAAAAGGATATGGTTTACCAGGTCAGTTTTTGAAATCCCTAATAGGAGACACCCATTTAAGATCATTGGAAGATTGATTATCGATGCAACAAATAAAAGGAACCATTATGGTTCCTTTTATGCCCTACAATATGTGCTTCAGAAGCAATATAAACAAGAGCCCCGATTATCAAACTGAAATCGAGGCCTTCTAATCAATAAATATCCTTCTAGACTAAGTCTAGTTAGTCCTCGTCGGAAGAGAACGAAAACGCGGATGCTCAGCGAGTATAGAACTTCTCATCTGTTTAACGACAGGATGTTCTGACGAAAAAAACTGATCTTTAGAATTGTAATGCTCGATTAATTCTCCTTTTTCCAGTACACCCAAAGTATCAGAGATTGAATAAGCCGCTTTAATATCATGTGTAATAAATAGATAAGATAAGCCGAAGTCTTTTTTCAACTCACTTAATAATTCTAAAATCAGTGTTTGATTAACCATATCCAGACTGCTTACGGATTCGTCCAAGACGATTAGCAGTGGCTTAAGAGAGATTGCTCTAGCAATATTAATCCTTTGCAATTGTCCACCGCTAAATTGGTGTGGGTATTTTTTCAAATCCTTCTCACTTAGGCCCACTCTTTCCAATAACTCAATAACCGTTCTTTTTTGTTCGGCTACGGTTAGTTTTTCATAGTTTTCTAATGGCTCGCCTATAATACTTTCGGCTGTCATTCGTGGATTGACAGCTGAATATGAATCCTGAAAGACGACTTGTAGATCTCGGCGTATCTTTTGTCGGGTAAGCTTATCAGCAGTATAGATATCATGCCCTTGAAACAGAACCTGTCCTTGCTGTGGACGTTCTAAGCCAAGGATCACTTTTCCTAATGTACTTTTTCCAGCTCCACTCGTGCCAAGTAGCCCTAAACATGTTCCTTCGTCTATAGAGAGGGAAATGTCAGTGAGTACTTTTTTAGAATGCTCTTTCCATTTTAAAAACGTATGAGAATTATAGCTATGAGTTACTGCTTTTACTTGTAATAAACTCATTTATTCACCCCCCAAAAGAATGCAGTCCATATATCACAACATATGGGTGATAGGTTCTTCATGTTTAATGCTAAGGCGGGCATTTAGCAGTTTCTTGGTATACTCATGCTGCGGATTATCAAATAATTCAAATACATTTGCAGTTTCTACAATTCTGCCATGTTGCATAACGACTACATCATCTGCCATTTCAGAAATTACTCCTAAATCATGAGAAATGAGTAAAATGGATGTTCCATATTCAGAACGAATTTTATCCAAGTGGCGAAGTACTTGTAATTGGTTATGAACGTCGAGTGCAGTTGTCGGCTCATCAGCAATAATAACGGTAGGATTTAAACATGCGGCCATCGCAATCATCACGCGTTGAAGCATACCTCCACTCAATTGAAAAGGATAGCTTTTTAATAGTTTCGCGGGATCTGGCAGGTTTACATTTTGCATCGCATCGATGGCAAGCTCTTTTGCTTGTTTTTTATTCAATGAGGTATGAGACCTAATCGTTTCGATAAATTGATTGCCAATTGTAAAAACAGGCGTAAATGCATTCATCGGATTTTGCATAATAAAGGCAATATCCTTGCCACGGATTTCACGTATTTCTTTATCGTCCAAACCATTCAATTCTCGTCCTTGGAGGGTAATGCTGCCTTTAATTGTCGTTGTTTTCCGGTCAAGAAGCTGTAGAATGGACATACTCGTAACTGTTTTACCACTCCCACTTTCCCCAACAAGACCCAATACCTTCCCTTTTTCCAGTTCAAAATTAATATCCTGAACGAGGGTGGAAGCACCTTCCTTTGTTTGTACCTGTACATGTAGATCGCTCACTGTTAATACATTCGACCTTTCTGTTCTCAATCTTCTCATTCCTTTTTATTAACGACGTTTGACTCCAAAACGTTCTGATAGCGCTTCGCCTAATAAATTGAAGGTGACGACAACAAGCATAATCATCAAACCTGGATATAGCATTAATTCTGGATTCGTCCGAATATAGGATTTCCCTTCATGAATCATTGCTCCCCATTCTGGTGTAGGGGGTTGCACGCCCAAACCTAGAAACGACATGGCCGATATATCCATGATTGCCCAACCCATTTCTAATGTACCCATAACAGCGAGCGGAGGAAGAACATTTGGAACAATATGTTTCTTTATTATCTTCCATTGAGAAGAACCGCTTATTTTAGCTGCCGCTATATAGTTTTGTTCTTTTAGACTAAGCACCATTCCTCGGAAAATTCTTGCATAATACACCCATTGCACAAGCATCAATGCTATGATGACCTGTTTAAGGCCAGGTCCCAATATACCAACAAGGCCAAGAATGAGCAAAAGATTCGGAAATGCCATAACACCATCACACAGTCTCATTAGCACCTGGTCCACCCATCCACCTTTATAACCAGCAATGGTTCCGACAATCAAACCTATGCCTAAAGATGAAATAAAGATTAATGTAGCAAATCCTAACGAAATGCGAGCTCCATATAAGATGCGTGATAATGTACATCGTCCTAAATGATCCGTTCCCAATGGATACTCAAAGGAAGATGGCTGTAGTTTATTAGCTAAATTGACAGCAATAGGATCATTAGGTGCAATCCATGGAGCCAAGATGGTGATGATAAATAGGAAGCATAATATTATTGAACAAAGGACAATCACTTTCTGACTTCTCATCATAATACGAAGACTTGTTATCATTGACGTTGCCCTCCTTTTCTGGAGATGCGTGGGTCGATACACATTTGGATTAGGTCAACAATCAAGTTGCTAAAAATGAATAGTCCCGCAGCTAAAAGCACATAGCATTGAATGACAGGAACATCCCGATTAAAAATAGCTTCAATGAAATAACGACCAAATCCTGGCCAGGAAAAAACCGCTTCGACGATAATGGTTCCAGTCAGCAGCTTTCCTAAATTCATCCCCAGTCCAGTAATCATAGGGGATATGGCTATTCTCAATACATGTTTTCCCATAATGACTTTTTTATGAATCCCTCTTGTGCGTGCAAAAAGGACATAAGGTTCCTGTAAATTTTCAAGAACGCTAGCACGTAATAGTCGAGTATACAAAGCTATTAATGGCAAAGCTAAAGTAACGGAAGGAAGAACCAGATGTTGCCAAGTCCCGATTCCTTCGACAGGAAATAGGTCGAGTTTAACAGAAAAGAAAAAAATCAATAAATAACCAAGCCAAAAAGAAGGGATGGACGCCCCGAAAAAAGAGAGAAGGCGACTAAAATGGTCAATACCACTGTTTTTCTTTATGCCTGCCAAAAACCCAAGAGGGACACTGACCAGGATAGCTAATATGATGCTACCTAAAGCTAACTGAATGGTCGCTGGCATTCGATAGGTAACCTCTTCCCAAACAGGTTTATTCGAAAGATAAGATATGCCAAAATCAAATTGGCATATCTTAATAATAGAATTTACATATTGAACATGGAGGGGTTGATCTAAGCCGAACTCATGTCTTTTCTGAGCCAATATCTCATCTGTAGATTGGATATGTGCTGCAGATAAATATGCCTCAGCTGGGTCCACGGGTGAAAGGTGAATCATTCCAAACGTTAGAAGAGTGGCCAAAAGAAAGATAGGAATAATGGCCATAATTCGTTTCAAGATATAAGTGCCCATGAAAACCCTCCTGTAACTTACTTCTCGATGCTAATTCCTGTGAATGGATGTTCATCCCGGTTAGCAGGGAATGTAAAATTAGATACATCTTTTTGGTAAACAGCTATTTTCTTAATATAAGAAATAGGCACAATCGCTCCTTGGTCTTGCAGTGATTCCAAAATAGATGAGTAAAGTTCTTGACGTTCTTTTTCATCTGTTGTTCCAGGAACATCTGCAATTTGTTTTAACAACTCATCTCTGTTCGGATAAGATGAAATGGCTTCGTTAAAACCAAATCCTTCTGAACCAACGACATTTACGAAAGTATGTGGATCATATGGAGCGCCATAGTTACTAAAGAAATTCAATTCAAAATCATTAGCTTTGAATCTTTCAATTTGTACCGTAAGCTCAACTCCAACGATATTTAATTTAACACCTAGTGCCGCCCACTCAGATTGTAATGTTTCGGCCATTGCTTTTTGAATCGATTCTGCAGAGTCGTACATTAACTCGATTTCAAGCGGCTTTCCGTCTTTCTCACGAACGTTTTTTCCTTTTGGAAGCTTCCATCCTGCTTCATCTAATAAAGCTTTTGCTTTTTCGACATTATAATCAATCGCTTTTACATCAATGTCTGAAGTATACGGGAAGTTTGTGGGTAAAATGAAATCTGCCTTCTCTTCCAACCCAGAAGTAACTCCGTCAACCATTGCTTTTTTATTAAATCCATATTGTAATGCTTGACGAACACGTAAATCTGAAAGTTGTTCTTTCTTCGTATTCATAACTAGTTGTCTTGTCGCAACCGGATCAGAAATACTAGTCTCATAGTTACCTGTTGTTTCTAATTGTTTGAAAGCATCCAGACTGATAGCACCTTCACCATAAATTAGGTCTAGGTCACCTTTTTCAAAAGCAAGAACACGGGTTTCCGCATCAGGAATGATCTTGACTTTGATTTTCTTTACTTTAGGGAGTTCACCCCAATAATTTTCATTGCGTTTGAAAATAGCATATTCATCTGCTTTATGTTCTTCCAAAACCCATGGGCCTGTACCGACTGGTTTTGTAACACCTTTTGAAGTGTCACCATCTTTAGGGAATCCAGCATCACCTAAGAATCGGACTGGACGAACGACGGCTAACTCTTGAATAGTAGGATAATACGGCTCCTTTAATGTTAGTTTAAATGTGTATTGGTCAATTACTTCCGTTTGATCCACTTTCGGAATAAAGCCCAACCAACTATGTAAATCAACATTTTTCAATATTGTATCAAAGTTCTTTTTCACAATTTCAGCATTAAAGCTCGTACCGTCAGAAAATTTCACATCATGACGGAGGTTGAACGTATATTCCTTCCCATCCTTGGAAATTTCCCAAGATTCAGCTAAATGCGGTTTCAGCTCGCCTCCATCTTGGTAGCTGACCAAAGGCTCATATATCATTGATGTAGCGAATAATTGAGAAGGATTATAGACATGCGGATTCATTTCACCTATATCCCTCGGCCAAGCCATAGTAAGCATGTCTTTACTGTCTTTATTTGAAGTTGAATTTTCTTTTGATTCATTTGTACATCCAAGTAAAAGCGTTGATAAAATTAAAACGATTGCGGATATAAATAACACTTGTTTGCTGTTTCTTCTTTTTGACATGACATTGGTGCCTCCCAGTACCATATTGAGAATCTTTATCAATTCTAATGAGTAACTATATTATTGTCAATATAATGTCGAAATTCTCGAAAGATATAAATTTGTTTTGTTAGAAACATATTAACTCAACATCCTTTTCTTTGATGATGCTGTTCCAAATAATTTATTCTACGTCCCTACAAGCCTTCAAATGCCCCGCGCACCTGTACGTTCTACCATGCCTACTGATATAAAAGATTCTATTAAAAAAGGTCAACCAGTAATTTTACTGGTCGACCTTATAATACGAACGCACCCGTACGATTTGTGATCGAATTAAGATTCGTTGATTCGTACTAAAGCAGCAATATTGCGATAGGTGCAGTAATAATTAACGTGATGAGCGTCCGTTCAAACCAGATTACAATCAACTTCGTAATGCTGATTGGGATTTCGGTTGATAGGATACAAGGTATCGTCGCTGAAAAGAACAATATGGATGATACAGATACCACGGCAATAATGAACTTAGTTACCAGAGGTGCATCAACTACGAGAAGCGCCGGCAGGAACATTTCTGCAATTCCTATAGCTGAAGCTTTTGCAGCCAAAAATGGTTCAGGTATTTGCAATGCCCAAGTAAATGGGTAAAAAAGATAGCCAAGTAAATTAAATACTGGAGTATACTCCGCTAACACAAGGCTAATGAGACCAACGGATAAAATGGACGGCAGAATGCTCATTGTCATAAGAAAACCGTCCTTTAAGTTATCCCATAAATTTCTGCCAAGACTTACCGAATTGTTTGCTCCCACCATCGCACTATACCAGGCGTTTTTGAGAAGTCCTTCTTTGATAACCTCTTCTGGATCGGCATTATCCGAATAATAATCGTCGCTCATTTTATTTAATGGCCAAATACGTACGGTAATGGCAGTGACAAGGTACGTTATCCCTAAAGAAACCCAAAAGAAAAGGGACCATATGTCCATAAGCCCGAGAGTCTTTGCTACAACAATCATGAACGTTGCTGAAACGGTTGAAAAACCAGTTGCAATAATAGCGGCTTCTTTAAGCGTATATTTTCCTTCTTTATATAGTCGATTCGTAATAAGCATACCAATGGAGTAGCTTCCTGCTAAATCAGCGACCATATCAACTGCTGAACGCCCCGGCGTTTTAAATATCGGCCTCATGATTGGCTGCATCAGTACACCCAAAAATTCAAGAAGCCCGTATCCAATGAGAAGCGCCAAAAATAGAGCACCAAAAGGAACGACAAGTCCTACAGGTATGACAAGTTTTTCGAAGAGGAAAGGACCCATACTTGGGGCCATTAACCATTCGGGCCCAATCTTGAAATATATTAAGATCGCAACAACAGCACCTATTACTTTTAAGAAAGAAAAAACTATTGATACCTTATCCTTGCTCCAACTTTTTGAAATAAATGGATAGACAGCTCCTAATAGAATGACAATAAGAGCATAAATAGGAACGGCTGACGGCAAGGTTACTTTGATCCATGTTACTATATGATCAATTGGTATGCTTGAAACACCATTTATGGTAATAGGAATAAAAAACATAAAACTTCCTATTAAACTATATATGATAAACTTCAGTATATTAGTAGTTGATTGAATTTGCGGCTTCTCTTGTTTCGTATTTGTCGCCACATTTGGTGATCCCATAATTATTCCCCCTATTATATAATTGCATGCTGGGTAAATTCTTGGCGTCATACCCACATCCGATCCTCTCATCGCTCCTGTCTCACGATTTGGTAAGGCAACAGGACCAGAATACAAAGTTCGATTACGATAGGGCTTTTAGTTCTCCGCTTGCCGCCATATCGTTTAAAATTAAAATTCGGCACGCCCCCTAGCCTAACCAGCAGAATACGGGAAGAAAAGCCTTGGAACTTTATTTATTATTGGGCCAATCCTGTTTCACAAATGCCATTGCCCGTGGTGCATCGTTAGGATTCCCCAGAGCTTTCACCCTCTTCCAGCTCTTATTGAGGATTCGAAGCAAAACACTCCCAGTTATGTGCCGCTTTCCAATCCCGCCATATACCCTCCATCTGGGGCTCAGCTATATTCCGATTTTTCATTAATATGGGAAGTACTGTCTTTTGTATGCAATCCTGTTCCTTTATAAAATCATTATTCTATTTATTGTATCCGCTTTCATTTTGATGGACCTCCTCGTTATTTAACATTCATTGTATATTGAAAATTCAAATAATAATTTTATTTTTTGATGATTATTTTATAATTTATTTACAAAAATTCATCTGATATTGTTCATTTTATAATCTATATTAAAATTAGAGCAAAATTTAATAGCAGAATACGTGGTTTTGGTGCAAAAAACCCATACTGATTGTGTGGTCTATTAAACTTCTGCAGATGAAACCCAATGGAATTCTCAACGATCTGCCCATTTCTTTGCTTAAGAAAATGAGCTGAACGTTATTTTAAACAGTTTTCTTTTGCTTCTTGCTTGGGTAAAAAATAGTTTTTTTACACTTACGTTTATTTAATTCTTAAATTGGGGAACTATAAATTTAATCGATGACTTGAAAACTAGGATGGGTATGATGAGAATTAAGGTAAAAAAAATAATATATTACCTGATTAAATTAAGAGGTAGAATCTTTATACCATTTGCCATTTTATACATATTAGTTGCTGCATATGTTGCTTTTTCAATAGAGCCACAGACGTTCGAATCATATTTAACCTCAGTTTACTGGGTTCTTACAACGCTTGCTACGGTTGGTTTTGGGGACTATGCACCAGTCACTGATCTTGGAAAAGCATTTACCATTGGTCTTTACATCACTGGTATTGGGCTTGTTAGTCTTTTTATTGGAAGAATCATTAAATCTGTATATCTTATCGAAAAACGTAAAGTTGGTGGAAAAATGAAATATACAGGTAAAAATCATATCATTTTGATTGGTTGGAGTGATAAGTCAAAATCTGCACTCCAAGAAATTTTTAAATCTGATGAAACCATTGATATTGTAATCATTGATAACTTGGAAAAAGCTCCTATGATGGAGGAGCGTCTGTTTTATGTTCGCGGGGATGCCACCGATGAAGAAACATTACTCCGTGCAAATCTGCCTAAAGCAAAAGGCGTTATCATTTTTGCTGACCAAATTACACAAGATAATTATGCTACAAAGGATCCGTTACTTGTCGATGGAAAGACATTATTAGTTGCCACTGCCATAACGGCCATTGAAGAAAAAACAAATACGTCCATCCATGTCACAGCCGAGGTGATCAATCAAAAGCATATTCGTTTATTCGAGCGTGTAAAGGTGGACGAGTTTATTCCTACGCAAGAAATGATCTCCCACGCAGCAGTACGATCATTATTTTCTCATGGAGTCACCCACATGTATTCAGAACTTATGAGCACGAAATATGAGGAAACTATGTATGAGATTCCTAAACAAGATGAATGGCTAACCTATCGTGATGCGTTTATAGATCTTCTTAACAAAGGAGCCACACTGGTAGCAGATCGTGGTGATCTTAACATAAACCAAAAATTAGATGCAAGAATTCCCGATGATGCACAGCTTTTCATTATTTGCGATAAAGAAACCATTTCCCAAATAAATTCAAAGATACATTAGAAGCAGAAATCTTTAGGGATGCTATAATAGCATCCCTCAGTTTGTAGAAAAGGGGGTTCTATCTAAAAGTTAAAACTAATTTATTGGAGCGGGTGTACGAGACAGGGGAGACCCCGCAGGCGCAAGCGGAGGAGGATCCCGGACCGCCCGCGGAAAGAGATTGCCTATCGTTCCAATCAACGTCCAAATTGTACTAGCGCCATAAACTCAATTTTCTTCGTGTTTGCCTACAAATAAGCTTCCTTAAATGAATAAGGCTTTAAAACAAAAAAAGAACCTTCAATCAATGATAGATTAAAGGTTCTGTTATTTTTAATTTCAATGTTACTTCAGTATCCAAAAATTAACTATAAACTAGCTCTTTTTTTTTGCTTAAACCAAGCGTCTCTGATGTTGAGGTTTGAATTTCGTGCAGAAGCTCAGTATTTTCCATTAGTGACTCTCCATAAGAAGGAATCATTTCTTTAATTTTCGGTTCCCACTCTTCCATACGTTGCGGGAAGCATTTATTAATTACCTCAAGCATAACATGAACAGCAGTAGAAGCCCCTGGAGAAGCACCTAGCAATGCTGCAATCGAGCCATCGGATGCACTGACAACTTCCGTACCAAATTGAAGTGTACCTTTTCCGCCTTCAGCAGTATCTTTGATAACTTGTACACGTTGGCCAGCCACTACTAAATCCCAATCCTCGCTCTTAGCGTTCGGGATGAACTCTCGTAACTCTTCCATGCGCTGTTCCTTCGATAACATAACTTGCTGGATCAAGTATTTTGTCAATGGCATCTCTTTTGCGCCTGCCGCCAACATAGTTAAAACATTATTAGGTTTTACGGAAGTTATTAAATCGAGCATTGAACCTGTTTTTAAGAACTTCGGAGAGAAGCCTGCAAATGGTCCAAAAAGCAACGATTTTTTATTATCGATAAAACGTGTATCAAGATGCGGAACAGACATTGGTGGAGCACCAACTTTAGCTTTTCCGTATACTTTTCCATGATGCTGCGCAACAACTTCCGGATTATTACATACCATGAAGTATCCACTAACTGGGAATCCGCCGATATGCTTCCCTTCAGGAATACCGGATTTTTGCAGCAAATGCAAGCTTCCGCCCCCGCCGCCGATAAAGACGAATTTAGCATTATGGCGTTCTACGCTGCCAGTATCGACATTACGAACTTTTAATTCCCATGTGCCATCGCTAGCCCGTTTAACATTATCAACACTATGTTTATATTTGATATCGACGTTTTTAGTCTTTAAGTGGTCAAACAACATGCGTGTCAAAGCACCAAAGTTAACGTCAGTACCGTAATCAATTTTTGTTGCCGCTATAGAATCATTTGATGGACGGTCTTGCATAATAAGTGGAATCCATTCCATCAGTTTTGCTGGGTCATCGGAAAACTCCATACCTTTGAACAGAGGATTTTTTGACAGCGCTTCAAAACGTTTCTTTAAGAACGCTACATTTTTATCCCCTTGTACCATACTCATATGAGGCAATGGCATGATAAAGTCTTGCGGATTATCAATCAGCTTACAGTTTACAAGATACGACCAAAACTGCAATGAAACTTGGAACTGTTCATTAATTTTAATTGCTTTGCTTATATCTATAGATCCGTCAGACTTTTCGGATGTATAGTTAAGCTCACAAAGTGCAGAATGACCCGTACCCGCATTATTCCATTCGTTAGAGCTTTCTTCTCCTGCGTTTGCAAGCTTCTCAAATACTTTGATTTCCCATTCCGGTGCTAACTCTTTCAGTAATGATCCCAAAGTCGCGCTCATGACTCCGCCGCCAATTAAGATAACGTCTGTTTGTTTCTGTATGTTGCTCATTATAACCTTCCTTATCCCCTATATTTTCAAAAAAGATGTAGGCGCTCCTGCTTAGGTGTCACAAAAAGCCAGGCACGAACAAGGAACACACCTTTTCTGTCTCCTTATAACTATATCATAGTCTATTATTATTATTTCATAGATTAAAATATTCTACTATTACTTTTTTTGTTAAAATATTGATTTTGTGAAGAAATTAGCTTAAACTTATCCGCCCCAATAGTCGCATTAAAAGATTTCTTCAGCAACTACCCCTTATTGAAGGAAGAAACTGTTAGTGAAATAATATTGACACATCGGAAAAAGCGACGAAAAAACACATTTATTGACAAAATCAGAAGTGAAATTAGAAGGATTTGTAACCATTTCCCTAAACAATAAGTACCTTCCTGAAAATGTTAAACTCCTACCTTTTTAACTTGTATCATAAATTTCACCCAATTATTAGATATTATAACAATACCAATAATTACTGATAATTAAACCAATATAAGGTAAGACCATTGATAATATTGCTAATTTTAAGACTTATGGCATAGTCCTTATAAAAAATTCCTTACTTTATTGCTATTACAAAAAAATATTATTCTAATACACATTCCTTATATTCATTATATTATTTTCGCATAAAGATATTTTCAACTTTGTGTTCTGATCCTTTTTTCAAGACGAGTTTTGCCCGTCCTTTTGTCGGCAGTATATTTTCATGTAAATTTTTCAAATTGATTTCATCCCAAATTTGAGTCGCTTGTTTAATGGCCTGTTCCTTAGACAAGTTAATATAACGGTGAAAATAGGATTCAGGACTTTGAAATGCGGTCTTTTGAAGTAAAAGGAACCTTTCAACATACCATCTTTCTATGTCATTTACATCTGCATCTACATAGAGTGAGAAATCAAAAAAGTCACTGACGAATACTTGGTTTTCCTTGTCTACTTGAAGAACATTAACACCTTCCACTATTAAGATATCCGGATTACAGATAGTCTGCACTTCATTTGGCAAAATGTCATACTTCAAATGTGAGTAGATGGGAACTTCCACTTTATTTTTTCCTGCTTTTACATCTCCTATAAGATTGATTAATTTTTGAGTATCATAACTTTCAGGAAACCCTTTTCTTTTCATGAGTCCTTTTTCTTCTAAAAGATCATTTGGGTACAAAAAACCGTCGGTAGTGACAAGACCTACGTTTCTGTGATTATCCCATCTAGATAATAAAGTCTGAAGCAACCTTGCTGTCGTACTCTTTCCTACAGCAACGCTCCCTGCAATCCCAATGATATAAGGTACTTTTTTAACATCAGTTTTTAAAAATGAAGTGGTGGCTGTGTTAAGCTGCTGAGATGCTTCAACATGTAAATTGATCAAACGAGTCAAGGGCAAATAAACCTCTTCTACTTCCTGAATCGATATTTCTTCATTTATTCCTTTTAAGTTATCCAATTCTTCTTCAGTTAAAGGAAGAGGAGTATGGTTTCGCAGAGATGCCCACTTTTCTCGATTGAATTCAAAATAGGGAGTATAGGAACTCATGATTTTTCGTTACCTCACTTTTTAGAGTTACTATCAGTTTAACAAGGATGATGATCATAAAAAAGATGTTCCTGATCCCTTATCCACGTAAAGTGATTAATCTTTGAATGATAACCCGCCTGTCTCCAAAGCAGCCCTAAGTTTAGGTAAAGAAGCTGGTCCCATACCGTGAAAATTCAAAATCTCTTTTTCACTATATGTTGAGAGCTGTTGTAAAGAGGTTACCCCATTGTATTCCAATGCACGTCTGGCAGGTGCCGAGAGCACTGAAAGAAATCCGGTGTCCGGTTTTCGTTCCTGCTCACATACAGGGCAGGTCGGACAATCGCTGGATTTATAGTATTTGTGTCCCTTTTCGCAAGTCCTCATATTCTTCTTTGAAGTTGTCATTGTCAACTTCCCCTTTTCTTAAGATTTTTAATCCGAACATAAAAAGTTCACACTTCAAAATGAAGCAATCATTTTAATCCATTTTATCATCTCTTGTTAAAACTGAACTGCCCTTTTGGTTTCATTGGAAAAGGGCTGCCGCAGCAACCCTTTGTAAAAACCCAAAGTGAATGATAGATTAACCCACTTTATCTTCCTTAGCCTCTGCCTGAGCATTGGCTTGTACACGCTTGTCTATTCCAAAAGCGAAATAACTAATTACAACGATAGCCAGAAAACCTACTCCAACCATAAGTGATATGCGTGTGTCATCATTAAACCACATACCGATTAATACCATGACCAAGAAAGCGATGGTCAGGTAGTTTGTAACAGGTGCAAAAGGCATCTTGAATGGATGATTGTGCATTTCAGCTTTTTTGACTTTCCTGAATTTAATTTGACTGATCAGAATGACAAACCATGGAATCATTCCAGGAAGTACACTCGCACTGTATACATGCACAAATAAATTTTCTGGTGCAATATAACTTAATACAACCCCAAGTGCTAACCCGACTATCACTCCAAAAGTACCGAATAAAGGAACACCGCTATTAGATACTTTAGCAAAGAATTTTGGTGCTTGTCCATTCATCCCTAATGTGTAAAGCATGCGTCCAGCACTGTAAATACCACTATTGCAGCCAGACATAGCAGCCGTGATTACGACAAAATTAATGATTCCAGCTGCTGCCGTGATACCAACCTTCGCAAAAGTCGCAACAAATGGACTGCCAATCGCGCTTAATTGATCCCAAGGGTAAACGGTTACAATAATGAAAATTGCACCGATATAGAAGATTAAAATACGCCAAATGGTACTTTGAATCGCTTTCGTTATCGTTTCTTGCGGATTCTTTGCTTCACCAGCTGTAATCCCAATTAATTCTACACCTTGATAAGCGGCAACCACCAGTGAAAGAGCAAAGAAGAAGCCCTTCCAGCCACCTGTAAATAAACCGCCATGCTCCCAAAGATTCGATAATCCTAAGGCTTCCCCTCCGTTACCTAATCCAAAGAAGATAAGTCCAAAACCTGCAACGATCATTAAAATGATTGTCACGATTTTAATCAATGCAAACCAAAATTCAATTTCCCCAAAGGATTTAACGGAAATTAAGTTCGCTGCTCCAAGAATCACCATTGCGATTAAACCTGGAATCCAAGCAGGGAGATCAGGGAACCAATACTGCATGTACGTCCCCACTGCAATAATTTCTGCCATCCCGACAATAACCCATTGGAACCAGTTACTCCATGCTGTCATATACCCAGCCAATGGATGAATGTACTTATAACCAAATGTCGCAAATGAACCTGTACTTGGCTCCAAATACAACATTTCCCCCATTGCGCGCATGATCAAGAATATAAAAAGCCCAGATATCGCATAAGCTAACATTACAGACGGGCCTGTCCATTGGATCGTGCTGGCTGAACCCATAAATAAACCGACACCAATCGTTCCGCCCAAAGCGATCATCTGAATATGACGACCTTTCAACTCCCTATTCAAATCTTTGTTTGCCATTCCATTTCCCCCTACACTACTAATAGTCGAAATTTTTTCAAGATGCTTAATACACTCCCTATTTAGTATAGAAATGATATAGCAGGCTCCACTTTTTTTATCTTTCTTAAAGCTGCCTCATAAAATCATTCTTCACTCTTAAGCATTCTGACAGTTGGAAAGATTACCATAAAATTTCATGTTATTTCTTAATTCTGTTCAAGGTTTCATAGAAAGCGCTTACTTTTTAACGTTTATAAAAGCTCACCCCTTAAACATTAAAATTCCCCTGTATAAAGTAACCCGAATAAAAGAGTATTGCAACTCTTTTATTCGGCTGGCAGGTTTATTATGCTGTTACTAAAAGGGACTTTATTCTCAGCTTTAACAACATATCATTCGTCATTTTCTCCAAATCATATTCCGCCTTGAATCCCCACTCTTCCTTCGCACAAGTTGAATCAATTGTATTTGGCCAACTGTCTGCAATGGATTGTCTTACAGGATCGACTTCATAATTCATGACAAATTCCGGAATATGCTTTTTAATTTCGGCTGCAATTTGCTCCGGATCAAAGCTCATGGCAGAAACATTGAAAGAATTCCGATGTTTCAATTTTGAGGCATCTGCCTCCATTAATGTAATGATGGCTGCTAAAGCGTCCGGCATATACATCATATCCATATACGTTCCCTTATCAATGTAAGAAGTATATCGCTTGTTTTTAATCGCTTCATAGTAAATTTCAACTGCATAGTCGGTAGTTCCGCCGCCAGGAGGTGTCGCATACGAAATCAGTCCCGGGAATCGAAGACCTCTCGTATCAACCCCAAATTTATGATGATAATAATCACATAATAATTCTCCGGATACTTTGTTCACGCCGTACATCGTGTTCGGCCGTTGAATGATGTCTTGCGGTGTCCAATCTTTAGGAGTGGTTGGACCAAAGGCACCAATTGAACTAGGTGTAAATAATTGGCAATCGAGTTCTCTTGCAGATTCCAAAGCATTGACCAATCCGCCCATGTTTAAATGCCAAGCTAAAAGCGGCTTTTTTTCAGCTGTTGCCGACAATAAAGCGGCTAAATGTATAATCGTATCCACTTCATGTTTTTTTGCCATGTTATACATCGCTTTTTCATCTGTAACATCCAATATCTCAAATGGACCCGATTGAGCAACATCGCTGTCCGTTTTTCGAATATCTGTTGCAATGATATTGTCAGCTCCATAAATCTCTCTCATTTTCAGCGTCAATTCTGAACCAATTTGACCTAAAGCCCCCGTTACCAAGACCTTTTTCATCAAAAATCCCTCCCCATGTTTTAAACTCTGAAACAAGCAATCTCTTATATGATCGACATCTCTTTTCCTACTTTTTCATAAATGGCAATTGCACGATCCAGCATCTCTTTTGTATGAGCAGCAGTAGGCATATTCCTCACTCTTCCTGTTCCTTTTGGAACGGTAGGGAATACGATGGATTTAGCATACACACCTTCTTCATTCAGCCTTTTGCTGAATTGCTGCGTTTTTGCTTCATCACCTATAATGCAAGGCGTAATCGGTGTTTCGCTCTCCCCGATATCAAACCCTAATTCTTTTAGGCCTTTTTTCAAATAATCGCTGTTTTCCCACAGCTTATTTTGAAGTTCTGAGCTATTCATCAAAATATCGATGGCTTCTATACTAGCTGCAACTGCTCCCGGTGTGGCAGCCGTTGAAAATAAAAATGGACGGCTTCTCACTTTTAACCAATCAATCAAATCTTTCTTTCCTGCTACATAGCCTCCAACAACACCAATGGCTTTGGATAATGTACCAATTTGGAAATCCACTTTATCCGATAATCCAAAATGTTTTACCGTTCCTGCACCATTACCTAATACACCTGAACCATGCGCATCATCAACATACGTAATTAAATCGAACTCTTCAGCTATCTTCACAATTTCAGGAAGCTTGGCAATATCCCCATCCATCGAGAAAACCCCATCGGTGATAATCATGATCTTGTTATACAATCCGGACTCCTTTGCTTGACGTGCTTTTGTCCGTAAATCGTCCATGTCGGAATGGATAAAAGGAATAATTTTCGCCTTGGATAATCGGCAACCATCAATGATTGAAGCATGATTCAGTTCATCTGAAAGAATGGCATCGTGTTTATCCATCACTCCTGAAATCGCTGCCATATTACAGTTAAATCCAGATTGATAAGCAATGGCTGCTTCTGTATGTTTAAACTCGGCAAGCTTTTCTTCTAATTTGACATGAATATCTAACGTTCCGTTGATCGTACGAACGGCACCGGCACCGACACCATATGTTTTAGTCGCTTCTATGCAAGCCTCTATTAATCGTCTATCTGTTGCTAAACCTAAATAATTATTGGATGATAAATTAATTAGCTCTCTGCCTGCAATGGTGATTACCGGACCGTTTGGACCTTCCACCGGATCAATAACGTTGTAAAGCCCTTTTTCTTTTAAATCTTCCAAATTTTCTTTCAAAAATTTATTTAATATTTCACTTGACATTTAATATACCCCCTCATTGATGGTTGGAATAAATGCAGGATCTTTATATGTTTTACCCCTATTTAAAAAAACATTGTATTTTTTCCCTTTTTTCCAAAAATACACGTGTCTTCTCCATAAACACACTCAACATTAACGTAAATCCCTTTATACTAAGTGTTATTACAATCATAATAATTGATAATTTTAATGTTGTCCATATTGTGTGGACAAAAAAATTTGAATTTTTGTAGTTTTTACAATCAGCATTCGCCTGAAATGCGTTTATATCAATGGAAATACGAAGATAATTTCATCAATTTTCCAATGTAACCGATGTTTTATCTACGGGTTTTTTGGAGACATTAACCATTAACCTAATAAAGGAGTGGTATTGTGAAAACTGAAAATGAAAAGACCTCAGAAGGCCTAAATGAGATTTTTGAGATTATCAATGCAAAAGGTGACATTGGTGAATTAAAAGAAATCGTCCAAAAATCTGATGAACAAACAAATAAAATCAACCAAGGGGATTGATTATCCTCTTTCAGTTTTGTCGAAAAAGGGAGTCCGGAATGGTCTCTTGTCGAATCCCTTCCACGATTTTACCGAAGTGATTTCACCACTTTTTAAAACAATACTTGGTGCCCCCTTCCAGATGAGACTTGGCAGATAGTCGGCGGAAAGGGAGCGAATTTCTTAAACTTTTTTAAAGAAAAAACTGAAATTGTCTATGGTCTGCAAGGGCATTAATTATCCTCTTTTTTGTCTGTTTTACATTGTACTAATGGACGTTAAAGTGCATTACAACAATAAAAAAAGAGCTGCTGATCAGCTCCGGATATTGCCGTAACTTACACGTAAAAAGCAGATCAAAAAACAAAAAAGTTATGCACATTCAGAAGGAAAATGTGCACAACTTTAGTTGAAAATTTAAGCCAGCTCAATTCTGATGCCGACTTAAAATTCACATTATTGATTCATCTTTTTCATTCTGTGAAGTAAAGGACCATCTGAATGATTGTTTTCACCAATTACAAAACTCGTCATATAATAGGTCAAATATTGACCGTAATGATTATTGGTATTTAACAATAACTCATCCACATAGTATACCCCTTTGGGGATTTGATCCATTAGCAGCACCGATAATGAAGCATATATCCCGCAGGCCACTTGAAAGTATGTTGCATTGGTTTTGTATTTGGAAAAGATATCGCGATTCTTTAATGTATTATACATATAACGCTCCTTATCTTGATAAACGATAAGGACACCAACTAGATCTTCCCCGTCAAGTTCGGCTTCAAGCGGATCGAGAACCTTCATGTCATGGTTCCATAATTGATCGGCGTCATCCAGTTTCGAGCGGATTAACTCCGTCGTATGGTCATTTACCTTATATAAAAAGCCGCCTTCCATATCATACAATTTACATAAAGTATATACTTCCTCATGAGGCATTAAACAACCATAAAACTGTTTGTCCCCTAATTTGACCTTAAATTCGACATCATAAACATTTTCATATAAAAAGAGCGGTGTATGGTGATTCATAAACATTGGATAGCATGAAATAGCCTCATCCAGAAAGCACTCGGGAGACCAGGTTGTGTAAATGACGTCATTCTTTGCCTTCGATTTGTCCTTAAAAAACGAATTGTCATGCTCTACAATGTAACAGCCAAGCGGTCGTTCCTCTGAATCACTCTTTAGCAGCTCAATGGCCATCCATTGGACCACCCCTGGATTCATTCCCGACCCAATGATAGCTGTAGAATTGGAAAATTGATCTTTAACCTTTTCAAAATGCCTGATCCGTTCAATTAGAGGAAACCCATAATATAATTCTTCATTTTCATCGATCATTGTGTTTTCTAAAGCGGAATTAACATAATTAACGCCTATTGCGTCGCAGCATTGCAGCATTTCAACCGTATCCGCCCATGAAAGATCAATGACACATAATGTTTTTGTGCTTTCAAGATGCTTAATAAACCGCTTTGTATCTTTTAAATCAAATTGATGCAGTACAATTTGATCTTTTAGCTGTGGAAATAATTCATGATAATATTTTTCTTCCTTTTGTTTAATATCAATTAAGTGAATAATACAACTGGATATAAAAAGATGGATTGGATCCTTTTTATCAATAGCTGATTTATTCAATATGGAAAGTATTGATTTTGCGGCCCCTCCTGCACTCCCAAGAATGGTTATCACTTTTTGGTAATCATCCATTTTTGCACCTCGTCCAACCTTTTTATTATAAACTATGTGGTTACGAGTGAAATGCAATGGGCAACAGAAGAAATGAGCAATACGTACAAGCTATCATCAATCCAAAATGATAGGAAGGTTATGAAGAACCTCCTGCATCTAAGAAGGGGTGTTACGTTTTAATATGCGTTTATCGGTCCCTTAAAGGGAAAATAATATATATCCTAAGCTATTCCTGCCTGCATCTATTTTCAAGCTAAGTGAAATAATTAACAAGTAGAGATATCCAAAGAAATAAAGGAGAATGACTATGAATTATCAGAATATCACGATTGCCGGCAGCGGCGTTTTAGGAAGTCAGATTGCATTTCAAACCGCATTCAAAGGATTTAACGTATCAGTATATGACATCAATGATGAAGCATTAGAACGTGCAAAAGATAGGATCACTAATTTAAAGCCATACTATAAAGAAGACATAAGCGCTGCCGAGGAAGATCTTAATACTGCTTATACCCGCATTTCTTTCCACAGTGATTTATCTGCGTCAGTTGCCGAAGCTGATCTTGTGATTGAAGCGATTCCGGAAGTAGTTCAAATCAAAACCGATTTTTACACAGAGTTAGGAAAAGTGGCACCTAAAAAAACAATTTTCGCCACGAACTCTTCTACATTATTACCAAGCCAATTCGCCGAAGCGACAGGCCGCCCAAAGAAATTCCTCGCTTTGCACTTCGCTAATGAAATCTGGAAAAACAATACGGCAGAAATCATGAAGCATCCTGGAACGGATAGTGAAGTTTTCGAAGAAGTGATTGATTTTGCAAAAGCGATTGGAATGGTTCCTCTGCCTTTACATAAAGAACAGCCAGGCTATATTCTGAATTCCTTATTGGTTCCTCTTTTGGATGCTGCCCAAATGCTCTTATTAAAAGGAGTGGCTGATACGGAAACCATCGATAAAACGTGGATGGTCGCAACAGGGGCACCTCTTGGTCCTTTCGCCATATTGGACGTGGTAGGAATCAATACCGCTTATAATATTTCACTTGCAAAAGCGAAAGCGACAGGTGATCCAGAGATTGAAAAGCTGGCTAACTTATTGAAAACAGAGTATATCGATAAAGGGAAAATCGGAAGAGAAGCAGGAGAAGGCTTCTATAAATATCCCAACCCCAATTTCGCAAAACCAGACTTTTTAAAAGGTTAATGATTCAGAAGGTGCCTTGAGGGTGCCTTCTGTTTTTTTACTATTTCGCACTTTCTATCCCTTAAATAACGTTCATACGAAAAAAGACCCAGAAATCGGAAAAGTACTTTTCACGAAATCATGGTCTAATCGTAATGATGTGCATAATAGAAACAGTTACTGAATCCTTATCCCCTATATCTCAAAGTTAATCCTTTTAAGAAATTCCTCGCGTATCGATCTCCGCACTCTTTATAATTCCTATGGCCCACTTTTCTTAGTATAGCGCTTAATTCCCCTTTGGTTATCATGACTCCTGCTTCTTCCAAAATATCAATCATATCCTCACTGGTTAATGATAATGCTATTTTCAGTTTCTTCAGAAGGATATTGTTCACACTTTCCTTATTCTTTACAGCCGGTGCCTGACTTTGAGGCTGACCAGGTTTTGGCTCTTGTCTCCCTCTTTTAAAAATGATCAAACCATTTAAAAAGGACTCTAACATCATGTTATTGCAGGTTATCCCATCTTCCTCTTCATCCATATCATCATATTCTTCATATTCATCATAATAATCATCTTTTGGTTTTGTGAGCATCTGCATGACTTCTTCCATTGTCACTTCGATCTCCCCGAGTTTAAATATCTCTACCATATCTTTATTTTTAATATCAAGCGCATATCTTAATCGAATTAATATATCATGATTGTGCATCCAAAAACCTCCTATGTATTTTCTCTATTCACAGTACTTTCATTATTTCACAAATTGATGGAAATAAACGCAGGTTAAAATCCGAGAACCTTTTACAGATTCCCGGATCACTCTGCTTATTGCTCCCATCAACATTCTTTTCCAAAGTTATCAAGCAATGCACGCACTTCATCTGTTGATTTCGTGTTCATCAATTGATTTCTTAATTCACCAGCTCCACGGAATCCTTTGACATAAATTTTGAAAAAGCGATGAAGCCCTGTGATTGAACGTGGTAGTACTTCCGCATATTGATCTTGAAGATCGAGCTGCAATCTTAAAAGATCAAGGTATTCTTTACTGCTATGCTCTTTTGGCTCTTTTTCAAAAGCAAAAGGATTTTTAAAAATTCCTCGCCCGATCATAACGCCATCAATACCATATTGTTCAGCAAGCTGCAGTCCAGTTTGACGATCAGGAATGTCTCCATTGATTGTTAGTAGCGTATTTGGTGCGATACGGTCACGTAATTTTTTGATTTCCGGAATTAGCTCCCAATGCGCATCTACTTGGCTCATTTCCTTTCTTGTACGTAAATGAATGGAAAGGTTCGCAATATCCTGTTTTAAAATTTGCGTCAGCCACTCCTCCCACTCATTTACATCATTATAGCCAAGTCGTGTTTTCACGCTGACAGGCAGTCCGCCCGCTTTTGCTGCTTGAATAAGTTCTGCCGCCACGTCTGGACGCAGAATTAGGCCACTACCTTTCCCTCTCGATGCCACATTCGGTACAGGGCAGCCCATATTAATATCGATGCCCTTAAATCCTAGCTCTGCCATGCCAACACTCATTTGACGGAAATATTCGGGATTATCCCCCCAAATATGTGCCACCATTGGCTGCTCATCTTCTGTAAAAGTCAAACGGCCACGCACACTTTTCATGCCCTCTGGATGGCAATAGCTATCCGAGTTTGTAAACTCTGTGAAAAATACATCCGGTCGACCGGCTTCACTTACTACGTGACGAAAAACAACATCTGTCACATCTTCCATTGGTGCAAGTACAAAAAATGGTCGTGGTAAATCACGCCAAAAATTATCTATCATTTCAAACTCAAATCCTCTCACTATGGATACAACTTCAAACTCTCGGTCAAAAAATATAAAAGCCAAGTGCTCCACTTCTTTTACACTTATATCATGCTTAATAACTCCTTATCAAACACAAGTACATTTTGGACATTTATAATTTGTGAAAATCGGCAATGTTTATTTTAAGGAAAATCTGTCCGAATGGAATTGACGGCGGACTTGAATACCCAAAACGCATTTACAGCTCAAACCCACCAGAATTACATTATGAAGAAGAATAAAAAATAGGAGAACATGTTTTAATAGAAACATGTTCTCAGAAAATCAGTATTTTATTCAATACATGATTCCAATATATTTATCCATTTACATCAGTGTAAAAACTATATACAAAAGCAACTAGCGATTCGTTAGTTTCCTTCTTTTAGTATGAGTTGCGAGACACACTCTACATGGCTCGTCTGCGGGAACATATCCACAGGCTGTATGGCCTCAACGCGATAAGAAGTGCTCAGTTCTTGTAAGTCCTTGGCCAAAGTGGAAGGGTTGCATGATACGTACACTATGGTTTTCGGTTTTACTTTCAAGATTGTCTGCAGTAATGATTGGTCACAGCCTGATCTTGGCGGGTCGACGACAAGTACGTCCGGTTTCCAGCCTTCTTTGGTCCAGCGTGGAAGGATATTCTCGGCCTTGCCTGTTTCATAGTATACATTGTCGCGTTTATGTTTTTCAGCATTTTTCTTGGCGTCCTCGATGGATTCTTTAATGACATCCATTCCTCTGACTTCCTTGGCATTTTCAGACAGCCATAGACCAATGGTTCCTACACCGCAATAAGCGTCAACCACTTTTTCCGTGCCGGTTAAGGCTGCCGCTTTTTTCACTTCATCATATAAGCGAACAGTTTGAACGGGGTTAAGCTGGAAGAATGTACGCGCTGATAGTTCGTATGATAGGTCACCCAATGTTTCGTTGATGACTTTTTCGCCTGCCAGGTGAATCGTTTTTTCGCCAAATATCAGTGATGTGTTTCGGTTGTTGATGTTTTGAACGACCGATTTCACTTCTGGCAATTGGTCCCGAATTTGTTTTAGCAACTGATCTTTTTGTGGAATTTCCTCCGCACCTGTAACAAGGACAACCTGCACTTCACCTGTTTCAAAGCCTACCCGTGTAATGACCGTACGAATAACACCTTTTCTTTTTCTTTCGTTATATATTGAGATGTTCAGGTTCTTTAGAATCTTTTTCACTGTACGTGTTACCTTATTTGTTGCCTTATGCTGTACAAGGCAATTCGGGATATCGATCAGATTATGGGAATTCAAGCCGTAAAGGCCAGCAATCAATTTACCATCTTTTTGGCCGACTTGGTACTGACTTTTATTGCGGTAATTCCAAGGATCTTCCATACCGATCGTTTCTTTTACATTTAATGAAGAAACCGGGAATTTCGAATGGCGCTCCATCGCTTGAATGACGATATCGCGCTTTTCGATAAGCTGCTGGTCATAGCTTAAATGCTGTAACTGACATCCGCCGCATTCAGCGTAAACCGGACATGGCGCTGCAATGCGATGCGGTGATTCTTTACGGATGGTTTTTATTTTCGCCTCGGTGAAGTTTGGCTGCACCTTTGTGACCAAAGCTACAATTTCTTCACCAGGCAATGCTCCTGGGACGAAGACGACTTTCTTTTTGAAATAACCGACTCCCTCTCCATTAATGCCAAGCCGTTTAATCGTAAGGGGAAGGGTTTGATCCACTTCCAGTTTTGTATCTTGAATGTTTGTCATTTCTTTTCACTCCGTTTTTCAATGCTTCTCCACAAATAGAGGGAAGCGTAGCTTAGATATGGAGCCCATTTCTCACTATAGGACTCCATTTCTTCTTGGGTTGGCTTTTGCGGTAAGCCATATAATATTTTCAAGGCATTTTGAATGCCAATATCGGCTTTAGGAAATAGGTTCGGCCGGCCAAGTCCAAAAAGCAGGAAGTTTTCAGCCGTCCATCTACCGATACCGCGTATTTTTATTAGTGTATCCATAACCTCTTGATCGGATAGCTTTTCCATTATATCAAGGTTGAGATGGCCCTGAATGACCTGCTCGGAAAGTCCGATGACGTATTCCGCTTTCCGGCCGCTGAATTGAATGGCTCTCAATTGCTCGATTTTAAGTTGGGCGGTTGTTTCCGGCGTCGGATAAAACCAGGCACCTTCCATCTGGTAGCCGAAGGTTTTAACGAATCGTTCCGTAAGCGTATGGGCAAAGGATAAGTTCAATTGCTGATGTATGATGCATTTAACGAGGCAACTGTAGTAATCGAAGTCCAAGACTATGGCAGTACCGCGGTGCTCTTCGAAGATTTCACGCAAATCGGATTCCCGGAAATGCCTGGAAACGCCTTCTAATGGCTGATGCCAATGAAAGACCTTTTTTAACCGTTCGATCGCTTTTGACTTGTATACCTCTGAATGACCTTTGATGATAAAAGATGGTTCATCGATATTTCCTATTGCTTGAACCTGCAAAACGATTGGTTCATTTTCTATATAAAGCGGAACTTTTACCGTCCTGTTAGTGAAATCAACTACCTGAAGTGGGTCTAACGATAATCGTTCGAGAACTAGATCGAAATTATAGGGTCCTTGAACCTGTAATTTTTCTGTCCACACAAGCGATCCATCCTTTAGCAGTTTTCCACGTATTATAGCATGTTTCCTGAAATATTACTTGAATTTGAGGAGAATGGATAAAAGCGGGACCTGAATTATCTCTACAGGACCCGCTTTTCACTTTAATAAAGCATTCGGTTCGGCAACTGCTTCTCAATCATTAAATCATCAAGGCTACCGAAAGCATACCCCTGATTTTCAAGATCCGTCAGAATCGAGTCCAAAGCATCCGCATTATCCTTCGATACGGTATGCAATAATAATATCGCACCGGGATGAATCTGCTTAAGCACTTCATCGTGTGCGAACGCGGCACCCTTTTGTTGATCAACAATCCAGTCTCTATAGGCCAGTGACCAGAAGATGTGGTAATACCCTTCTTTTTTTGCGATCCTCATCGTTCTTTCATTAAATACCCCACGAGGCGGCCTTAAGTAGTTCATTTCCTTTTGCCCCGTTAATTTTTCCGTTGCTTCTTTTACCCGCTCAAGCTCCGTGCGAATCACATCGTCCGTCACGCTGGTCATATCCGGATGGTTCCATGAATGGTTTCCTACGATATGCCCCTCATTAGCCATACGGACAACAAGCTCAGGTGCCGTTTTTAAATAATGACCCGTGACAAAAAAAGCTCCAGGAGCACCATGTTTCTTCAGGACATCTAAGATTTGGGCCGTATAGCCATTTTCATAACCGTTATCAAATGTTAAATAAACGACTTTTTTCTTTGTATCCCCCTTATAAATCGCTTCATATTCAGGCAGCATTTCATTGAATTTTTTACCGGCATCGGCAGGTGTCCCATTTTTTCCTTTATTGAAACCCCAGTTATAGGATTCTGCAAAAGCCGGGCTTGCCAAAGAGCATATCAAGCAAATAAAAGCGGATAAAATCACCATTTTTTTCATTGGAATATCCCCCATGTTCTTTTTTCTTATTGTTTGGAACATGGAGATTTATATGCATGATATTGTGAAGGTCGAATTGATCTCGTTGTAGGTCGAATTTTTCGCTCCGTAGGTCGAATTTCTGCCGCTTTAGGTCGATTTTTCGCTCCGTAGGTCGAATTTCTGCCGCCATAGGTCGAATTTTTTGCTCCGTAGGTCGATTTTCTGCCGCTTTAGGTCGAATTTCTGCCGATTTAGGGCGAATTGGTCTCGCCACAGGTCGATTTTTCGCTCTTGAGCCGTATAAATTTCGCTCTGGATCAAATTAACGCCCCGGAGGCCGAATTAGTTCGTTAGTGTCTATAATCAGACGCAAAAAAGGGCCTCTCCTCCGAAAAGGATTGGCCCTCCATGTTTTGTTTATCCTTTAAATAGCGCTTGTGCCGCCTTCCAAATAATGGCGATAGCGAAAATGAGAACGATTACAATTCCGATTACGTCAAGGAATGTTTCAAGTCCGGAGAAAATCGTGTTTGCCACAGGAAGTTTGATGAAAGCAAAACCGGTTAGCATGGCCATAAAGAATAAGAAGTAGTTATTCTGCATGAAAATCCCCCCTTTCTCTTCTAATGTATGTGCGACCTTTCCAAAAGATTGTACTTTTTTGAGGTAATTTCCGCCTTTTTTTCATATACATTAGCAGGGGGGGAATGAAATGCTGGAATGGGTTATCACTTTAGGCTTTGTTGGTTGTCTTGGTTTAAGTGGTGGAGTGTTTGTTCATTTTGTGAAAAGTGGATTGAATTTAGAGGATGCATCAAGGATCGATCCACTGCCGGAAATAGAGGAGTAAGCTATGCAAAAGACGCTCACCGTTTGGCGAGCGTCTTTTGCATACATTTATTTAAATACTGGTTCTTTGAATTGCGCCAATTTTTCCAATGAAGATTGCTGAACGTCTTTATGCAGGCTGTTTCCATGTGAATCCATGGTTACCACGGCAGTAAATCCTTCAACATTCAGATGCCACATTGCTTCTGGAATACCAAATTCAGTGAAGTTCACACCTTCGACGGATTTGATGCAGTCTGCATAATATTGAGCAGCCCCGCCGATTGCATTTAGATAAACGCCGCCGTGCTCACTAAGTGCTTCTAGTGTTTTTGGTCCCATTCCGCCTTTACCGATAACTGCACGGATGCCGAATCGTTTCATGATATCGCCTTGGTATGGTTCTTCACGAATACTTGTTGTCGGTCCAGCAGCCTTCACATGCCATTTGCCTTCTTCGTCCTTCAGCATAACCGGTCCACAGTGATAGATGATTTGTCCATCTAGGTCGATTGGTGCAGGATTTTCAGATAAGTGCTTGTGGATGGCGTCACGGCCTGTATACATTCTGCCGTTAATATGAACGACGTCACCAACTTTTAATTCACGGATTTGTTCTTCCGTGATTGGTGCTTGCAGGGTGATTTCACGGGAAGCTTCAACGTCCGATTCTGCAGCGGCTGCCACTTCATCCTTCGCTGCTTTTTCTGCTTCCAAAGCAAAGTCGATTTTCTCCCCTTCTTGATATAACCACTCATTGATTTCGCCTGTTTCCGGATTGACTTTCACTCCTAAACGGCGGAACGCCCAGCAATTGTAAGCAACGGAGACGAAAAAGCTTGCCGGAATACGGTGCATGACACCGATTTTACATCCAAGCAACGTAGTTTCGCCGCCAAAGCCCATCGTGCCGATTCCCAATTCATTAGCTGTATCCATGATGTAATCTTCAAGTTTACGAAGGTCTTCATTCGGATTCACATCTTCATTACTGCGGAAAAGTTGAGCCTTAGCCAGATCATATCCGGATGAACGGTCCCCTCCGATACCAACTCCGATGAAGCCGGCACTGCAGCCTTGTCCTTGTGCTTGGTAGACAGAGTGAAGGACACATTTACGGATTCCGTCCAAATCACGGCCCGCTTTTCCCAATCCTTCAAGCTCCATAGGCAGACTGTATTGGATGTTTTTATTTTCACAGCCGCCGCCTTTTAAGATAAGACGAACATCAATATAGTCTTTTTCCCATTGATCGAATTTAATGACAGGAAGACCTTCCCCAAGGTTATCCCCGCTATTTTCACCCGATAAAGAGTCAACTGCGTTTGGACGAAGTTTTCCGCCCTTTGTCGCTAAGATGATCGCATTCCGGATTGCTTTTTTTATTTCAAGTTGGTTCACGCCAACTGGAGTTTTTATTTTGAAAGTCGGCAGACCAGTATCCTGACAAATCGGTGATACATTGTCGTCAGCCATTGTAATATTATTCGTGATGGTGGTCAGGCTCAATGCAGAACGAGTACCTGCATTTTCACGTTGTTTTGCACTTTTGACCGCACGACGAACATCCTTTGGAAGATTCGTTGAAGTTTCAACGATAAGACTGTACATACTTTCTTGGAATTTTTGAATATCCAAATTTCTCTTCCCCCTCTTATTTCCCCTAGATTAGATTTAATCATTTCCCTGCTTCTCTATAAATAGCGAATGATACAACACCCGTTTTATTATACATCTAACATAATCTTTCGAAAACAAGTAATTATTTTTCATAATGAAAAGCAATTTGGAGAGAAATGAGCAAACCCGCCAGAAATAACCCATGAATTAAATTTCATCACCAATCATTTCCATTAAAAAAGGATGACGCAGTATTCCCGTCATCCCTTCATGAATATTAACATTGAAAAAATCATACTATCGAAACAGATATTAATCTTCGCGGGTTTTGAATTGTTCCACTTTGCCTTCCAAATCATCTAACATGCCGATCAAACGGTCTATATCTTCCAACTCCGTATTTTCCGGTTCGATATGATCAAGAACTTCCATGAACATCGTGAGGCGTTCTTTTAAGTATGTTAATTGTTCGTTTTTACCTGTAATGGATTTTCCCATGAGGCACTCTCCTTCCGTTCTTCTTTCATCGTAACGAAATCTGCTTGAAAGTGCAATGGCAAGCTATAAATGCACTCTCCGCCATTTGACATTTTTTGTCCCCATTGTTCATAATGGGTTAGTGCATTATTACGTAAGGAGTTTTAAATATGTCAATAATCAAGCAAGATCTTTTAACACCAATTACACCCAAGTATGACCCTTGGGAAGCATATATGGACGTTGAACAATATGGAAAGCTCAGCCTTACCAATGTGGAGTTCACCACCACCACCCTTTGCAATATGCGTTGTGAGCATTGTGCCGTAGGTTACACACTCCAGCCCAAGGACCCGGATGCACTGCCACTGGAATTATTGATTCAGCGCCTCGATGAAATCCCTTTGCTTCGCTCGCTCAGCATCACTGGCGGGGAGCCGATGCTTTCAAGAAAACAAGTGAAGAATTATGTTTTGCCTCTATTGAAATATGCCCGTAGCCGCGGGGTCCGGACACAAATCAATTCCAATTTGACCCTTGACCTGGAACGGTATGAGGAAATCATTCCTTATTTGGATGTTCTGCACATTTCCCATAACTGGGGAACGATCGATGAATTCATTGATATCGGCTTTGCCATGATGGATCGAAAACCATCTCGGGAACAGCGAAAGAAATTATTCGATAAAATGATTGAAAATTCCCGTGCCCTGACCAAGGCTGGTGTGCTGGTTTCTGCAGAAACGATGCTTAATAAACGGACATTGCCGCATCTTGAGCATATTCACAGACAGATTGTCGATGAAATGGGATGTCAAAGGCACGAAATTCATCCGATGTATCCAAGCGATTTCGCTTCGGCACTTGAAACTTTATCATTGGACAAAATGCGTGAAGCGATTCATCATTTGCTTGATATCCGTGATGAAAATGTTTGGATGCTTTTCGGTACCCTGCCATTTTATCCTTGCAATAACAGTAAAGAGGATATAAAGCTGCTTCAACGCCTTTATGGTTCACATAAAGTAACTGTTCGTAATGACCCTGATGGACGTTCCCGGTTGAACATCAATATTTTTACCGGGGAAGTGATCGTGACCGATTTCGGTGACGCGCCTACATTAGGGAATATCAAAGACCAACCTTTGACCGAATCCTATGAAACATGGATGAATTCGAAACTCGCCAATGAATTGAATTGCCATTGTCCGGCAGTCAAATGCCTAGGCCCGAATGTTCTCGTCAAAAATGCATACTACCCGAAGGAGGACTTCAGGATCAGGAAGTCAACCATATGAAGAAAAAAAACTCGCCATTCCGGCGAGTTTTTCAATTTACCTGGGTTGCTGCGAGACTGTAAAGCTGAAGGAAACATGGTCCTGAACCGGTATCCATGCACCGATGCCTTGTGAAGTGATGTTCTTTATCGTAATGGTTCTTTTACTTCCTTTTAAGTTCAAATACACTTCCCCATATGTGATCTTCCCTTTTTCATTGACGGCGGAAGCATAACTGGATAAGTAACCTATCCTATTAGAAGCAACATTGTATACTTCATCTTTTTTTGTACCAGCTCCGATGATCGTTTCAAAAGCCAACGGCAAATTCGTTTTCTCAGTGGCTTTTAACAGCATCATCTTTTGAACATCCTCTGCCTTAGGGATTTTCGCAGTAAGACCGCCACTCACTGCCTTTTGACTTTCCTGGACATAACGGATCCTGTATGGAACCTCACCGCCGCGATTATCGTAGTAATTCGTATTGATTTTTTGGTACTCCCAGTTTGGCGCCGTTTCCGAAGACTCATAATTCAATGCCCAATGGCCAAGGTAAATCGTCGCCCTGTAACCAAAAGCAAGCGGAGCTTTTGCAATTGCCGATTCATTCAACATATGGATGAGTTCTGGATTTTCAATCTTGATATCCGACGAATCGATCAATTGTTCGGCCAACTTACTCGGCTGCAGCATCGGAAGATCCTGGGTTGGGTTCGGATACGTATTCTCCTTTGCAATATTCAAAACGGAAGGTGGGATTTTCACCATATTCGGATTTGCTTTGCCTTCTGGAATATCAGCTGCAAAACTTACATTCGCCTGAATAAAGGCAATTAGGGCAATCATCGTAATAAGAATAGTTCTTCTCATGCTGTCGCACTCCTTTTGAGGGGTTCAATCATTTTGTTATAGATTTTGTTTTTAGCTAACATTCTATACATTTCATTCTTATTTCGATTTTGTAATGAATTTGTAAAGTTCAGAATATTTACTTTTTTATTTAAATCGGTTATACTTATTTTACATTATAAAAAGGAGGCGAAATCGTTCATACCTATTAAACCTTCAGGAGGTATGCTTATCGAACAATCCATGACACCCTTTTAAAGGATGACAGAAAACGAATTCGCCTATACTTAAATCTGATGTAAAAGGATGGTGTGACACTCTAGAATATTTCTCAACTTTTACAAAAGCATGATGAAAAATTTTGGAATGACTTATGAATGGTAATTTACTAATATAGAAATGACTCTGCTAAATCTAACCTGAGCAGAGTCATTTTTATTTTTGAATTATATAAAAAGAAAGACCTCCCGCATCGGAAGGCCTGCATTTCTTATAATAAGTAAAATCCAATTCCCATGATGAAGTAAGCGGCCAATAAGGTAAGGCCTTCAAACCAGTTCGTTTCCCCGTCATTCGAAATCATGATCATCAGAAAGACTGCTGTAACCATTGATATAAGTTCTGGCATTGTGAAAACAAGCGGCATATGAGTTGGATACATTAATGAAATAAGTACGAGTACAGGAGCTACGAACATCGCTACTTGAAGTGTGGAACCAACGGCAATTTCCACTGCGACATCCATTTTGTTTTTATAGGCCATTATGACGGCTGACGCATGCTCTGCCGCGTTACCCACGATTGCAACGATAATGACACCTATGAATAACTCCGACCATCCGAAGGTTTCCCCCACCTCGCTGAACGTATGAACAAGTTTCTCCGATACATACGCAACGGCCAATGTAGCGGCAGCAAGTATAATAATTGCCTTTTTCCTGCTCCACTCCGGTACTTCCTCTTCATGTTCCTCGGGTTTCTCCGTATGCTGATATACCCCACGGTGAGTAACCAATTTAAAGAATAATGCAGCAAGATATAATAAGATCAAAATAATGCTAATTCCTACACTTAACGACATCGTACGTGATTCACTCATATCTTGTGTGAATACTTCCGGTATGACGAAGGCTACAATAACTGCAAAAATCAATAGACCGGCATTATGCCTCGCATCGAATACATTAAATTTCTGCCGTTTGTATTTAGTCCCTCCGACAAAGAATGAAAGTCCTGCCACCAACAATAAGTTTCCTAATACGGAACCAGTTAAAGAAGCCAACACGACCCCCACAAGCCCCGCCTTTAATGAAAAGATGGATATGATCAATTCCACTGCATTTCCAAAGGTTGCATTCAAGAGACCGCCAATCCTTGGTCCCATAACGATCGCTAAGCTTTCAGTCGCACGGCCCATGAATCCTGCTAGCGCAACGATGGTTAAGCAATATACGATGAACATGATCACGCTCGGCCAATGCAATAATGACCCAATGACTGATATAGGGACGCCTAACAGGACAAGCCCAAAAAATATTTTATTCACGATACTTCTCCTCACAATCCTATAATTCCTTTATGTAACAAAAACTATCATACATAATCTTCGGGAGATGACAAAGGAAAATTTTATCATCCTCTCTCTTCTTGTCAATATTTACCCAAATTTCTATTGCTTAATCCTCTTCCTAAGATGTAACATCAAGAAGGTATACATTTCTTAGGAGACTTGATTTTATGAATAATAAATTGCTTTTTAGCGTTTTAATCTTAATTGTCGGCATATCGGGGTTTTCTCAAGGGATGCTTCTGCCGATCATTGCCATCATTTTTGAAAATGACGGAATTAGCTCATCCCTAAACGGGTTTCATGCAGCCTCGCTTTATCTTGGAATTCTGTTGATTTCTCCTTTTATGGAAGCCCCGCTCCGTAAATACGGCTATAAGCCTTTGATATTATTTGGCGGTATAACGGTCATTCTATCGCTTGCATTATTTCCTGTTTGGAAATCATTCTGGTTTTGGTTCGTCCTGCGTTTCTTCATTGGAATCGGCGATCATACACTTCACTTTGCTACCCAGACATGGATCACTGCCATTTCACCAAAAACGAAGCGCGGAAGGAATCTAGCCATTTATGGACTTTTCTTCAGTCTTGGGTTCATGGTTGGCCCGATGATGACGAAGCTTCTCGAGATTAATCAGTCTTTACCTTTCATCATCACATCCATACTTAGCCTTCTAGCTTGGTCCACTGTTTTCCTTATTGGAAATGAGCTCCCTGAACAGGATGATTCTGAAAACACATCATTCTTTGGCACACTCAAAAGGTTTACGAGAGTTAGCCGCATAGCTTGGGTCGCTTTTTTACTTCCGTTCACATTTGGCGTGCTTGAAGCATCATTGAATAGCAATTTCCCTGTATTCGCCCTGCGCTCCGGAATCGATTTAACCGCAGTATCCATCATCATCCCGGCATTTTCCGCGGGGACCCTGCTTACCCAGATTCCCTTGGGGATGATAAGTGACCGTTTTGGCCGGCGAAAGACCTTGCTGACGATACTTTTTTCCGGGTTTGCCATATTCACTCTTGCAGGGATTTATTCTTATTCAGTGCTTGGTCTATTCATTTGCTTTATGTTTGGCGGAATGATGGTTGGTTCGACTTTCTCGCTGGGAATCAGTTATATGGCAGACCTTTTGCCTCGTAACCTATTACCTGCTGGAAATTTATTATGCAGTATCTTCTTTAGCCTCGGCAGCATCGGCGGTCCGTTTTTTGGCGGCCTTGTCATTGAACATATACAAGGCGGGAATTTTTTCTATATGATCAGCATCATGCTTTTCCTTGTCTTCATTTCGTTGGCCTTGTTTAAGGAGAAAATGCCTGCTTCAGTTATTTAGTATAGTTTATTATCTGGACTACTTCTTTTATTATTCAATTTGAAAGGTATTTCTCAATAACGGCTGAATATTTGGTTAGGATGCACTTTATATTTTTTACTAGATTAGAATCATTCTTCTTTATTTCTGAATAGGATATGTGGTATTATAATAATAACAAAAGGGACATTACGTTTAAAAACCTTTGAAAACATTGCTGTCATCGCAATTTTGGTGGCAGCTTTCATATTTTATCCAGAGAAATGACGTTGATTATCTTTCTCAATTAGATATTACACAAATGATAATCTATATCATTTACACAAAATAGAGAAGAATGTGGGAGGGAATCTTATGACTACAGATACTAAACATTTAACCCAACCGGCTTCATGCCAAACCACTTGGTTGGAAAAAGCAAAACCTCATCTAGAACTTTTTGCTGCATTGTTCAGCGGTTTATTAATAGTGTTGGGATGGGCCCTTTCAAAGAACGGAATGGAGTCCACTTCCATCGTCATATACTTAGCTTCTTTCTTGATTGGCGGATATGCCAAAGCAAAAGAAGGAATAGAAGATACGATTGCCGACCGGGAATTGAATGTTGAGATGCTGATGATTTTTGCGGCCATCGGTTCTGCGGTCATCGGATACTGGACGGAAGGTGCCATATTGATTTTCATCTTCGCTTTAAGCGGTGCCCTTGAGACATACACGATGAATAAAAGCCATAAAGAAATTTCGGCACTTATGGACTTACAGCCTGAGGAAGCACTGCGCATCACTAACGGATATGAAGAAACCGTATCCGTTTCACAGCTGCATGTCGGAGATCTGATTTTAGTGAAACCAGGTGAGAGAGTTCCTTCAGATGGAAAAATCACGGACGGCCGTACCAATATCGATGAAGCCGCCATCACTGGTGAATCCATACCGGTCAGCAAATCATTGGATGATGAAGTATTTGCCGGAACGGTTAACCTCCGTGGTACAATTACCGTGGAAATCACCAAACCAGCAAGTGAAACATTATTTCAAAAAATAATCACTCTCGTTCAATCCGCACAAAGTGAAAAGTCCCCTTCCCAGCTGTTCATTGAACGGTTTGAAGGTACTTATGTAAAAGTGGTATTGACCGTTGTCGGCTTGATGATGTTCGTACCCCATTTCATATTGGGGTGGAGCTGGACCGAAACATTCTACAGGGCGATGATCCTGCTCGTTGTCGCTTCACCTTGTGCACTTGTGGCTTCTATTATGCCAGCAACGCTATCTGCCATTTCAAATGGTGCTCGTCATGGCATTTTATTTAAAGGCGGCATCCATCTTGAGAATCTAGGTAACCTGCAGGCAATTGCTTTAGATAAAACAGGTACATTAACAAAAGGAAAACCCGAGGTAACGGATGTCATTATCCGCGAAGATTTAAACGAAGATGATTTCTTATTTCATATTGCATCTGTTGAAAATTATTCAAACCACCCTTTGGCAACATCGATCGTCCGTTATGCCAAAACGAAATTGCAAAGAGACATCATTAAACCGGATAACATGGAAGATATCTCAGGCAATGGGGTTCAAGCATACATCAATGGCGTGCTTTGGAAAGTCGGAAAAGCTGATTTCGTCGGTCGCAGTGAAGCAGAACGATTCCAAAATGGCATTGCACTGACATTGGCTGAACAAGGCAAGACAATCGTTTATGCAAAGGATGATCAAGGGATTGCCGGTATTCTCACTTTGAAAGATGTCGTGCGTGAAGAAACCATTATAGCCATCGAAGCTTTGAAAAAGGAGGGCATCCATACCGTCATGCTGACAGGCGATGGTGAAAAAACGGCTAAAGCGATTGCGTCGGAGAGCCATATTGATGCATATATTGCCGAATGCCTGCCAGAAACCAAAGTGACTGAAGTGAAAAGGCTGAAAGAACATTTTGGCACTGTAGCAATGGTTGGGGATGGCATCAATGATGCACCTGCACTAGCAACGGCATCTGTGGGAATTGCAATGGGTGAAGGCACGGATGTTGCCTTGGAGACAGCGGATGTTGTTCTGATGAAGAATGACTTGCCGCGCATCGCGGAAGCAGTCAAATTATCCAAGAAGATGAATCGAATCATCAAACAAAACGTCATCTTTTCAATTTCGGTCATCATGATCCTGATTGCATCCAATTTCCTTCAATTCCTTGACCTTCCATACGGCGTCATTGGACATGAAGGAAGCACAATTCTCGTTATACTGAACAGCTTAAGACTTTTGAGAAATTAAACATGAAAAAGGAGCCCTCCAAGGCTCCCTTTTTTTATGATCGTTTCAATTTAGTGATATCCGTTCTTACCATTTGCAGAACCTGATGTTTTATGGTTAGAACCTTTATTTTTTCCTTTTTGCTTTGTGCTGCCATCCTTTTTACTCATGAAAGAACTCCTCCTCATCAAAAGTTGTTATTTCTTGAATAGTATCTGCATCATGATAGTCCGCTATTACGGGAACTCCAGGAAGCTCATGCACATTCTGGTTTTTGCCTTTCACTTATGAGCGCATTTATTTCCCCGCCCAGTATGATGATGAGCCCTGATAAATAAAACCAGACCATTAATACGATGATCCCTCCAAGGCTCCCATATGTTGCGGAATAATTAGCGAACTTCTCCACATAAAAAGAAAACAAAAAGGAAACAAGACTCCATCCTGCCGTTGCAAAGATAGCACCGGGCAGTACGGTTATGCATTTTTGCTTTATGTTGGGGGCAATCCAATAAAGGATCGTGAACACAATTAAAAATACAAGCGTACTTATTACCCAGCGAAGCTGGTTCCAAATCATAAGAAATTCATCGGATTGTCCAATTTCGGCAAATAGGAATACTCCGATCTGTTTTCCGAATACCGGCAGCAATAAAACGACAATAAAAACAAAAATCATCGCTAATGTGAGCAGAATCGACATTCCCCGGGAAATAAAGAAAGTTCGACTTTCTTTTACATCATATGCATGGTTAAATGCTTTAATGATTGCATTCATCCCATTCGATGCCGACCATATCGTTCCGATGACACCAAACGACAATAAAGTCCCATTCGCTTCCATTACTTCAGATAGGTTGGCCTCAATGATTTTCATCGAATCGTCAGGCGCATATGTACGGACGGTATTTAATATATCTTCTTGGGAAAATGGCAGATAGGCCAATAAGGTGAATAAAAAAATAAGTAACGGAAACAAGGAAAGTAAGAAGAAATAAGACAGCTGTGCGGCAAGCCCCGACACATCATCCATCTGTAACCGTTTTATGAAAGTCTTGAAGAATGAGCCTTTCAGCCATTCTTTTTTATTGGCCATACCTCCACCCCATTTTCTAATTTAAGGAAATCCGTTCATGGTGACTTGAAGATGACTCATCTTGCTCTGCAGCAAAAACTTCCTTCGTCTCCATCACCACTTGGGCAACTTGCGATGGAATATCTTTCATTTCCTCCACCTTTTGGGAAATGAAGGATACATCATCGGAAATTTTTTCAACAGTGGAACGGACCTTGGATGATGTTTCACGTACTTGTGTAAGCACCCCATTGGGATTCTTCACGAATTCCTTCATATTACTCATGCAGCTTTTACTGTTTTCCAATACAGAATTACGCGTATCCTTGTCAAAAAGGCTTATCGCAGCCCCTGCTAACGCACCAATAAAGACCGCTTGCATAAATTTACTTTTCTTGACACACTTATATTCTTCTCGAATGTTGCTCATATATTCTCCTCCTCGTCATATATTAGTTGATGGATAATGGTAGCTATCTCCATTATACAATGTTTAAAAAAGTTTTTTCCTATCTTTTCCCAAACTCCCTCAGTTTAAAACGTGGAGATGACCAAGGATATTGGGGATCAAGCTTCGTAATATTCATTGACTTCCAGCGATAATCATGCAAAGATGAAAATAATTTAGGAACGTATGAAAGGATGAGGGAAATGGATTTAACGCAAAACACAGCCGAAAGTGTCGAGTTTATGATCGAAGCAATCAAGGATAAATTAAAAGTGATGAACTTCGGTGCAATCAAATCAACCCATTTTGATATCGAAATGTACGAAGAGCTGCACGATATTTATACAATGGTGATGAAAAAAACGAATTTCAGTGTCCGTGAAATGGAAGCGATCGCCGAGGAACTTGGAAGACTGCGTAATAAGTAACATTCAAATCCTCCCGTACCGGTGAGGATTTTTTTCATTTTTAAAATAATTCTGATACATTTGATATAGAAATTGAAAACTGACAGGAGTTGTAAGCATGTTAGAAAGAAGAACACCCATCAGTATTGCGGAAGCAGTGGAAAAAGTGATGAAGCATAAATTAATAGGACATGCGGAACTGATTCCCCTCAAGGAAAGCCAAGACCGTTTTTTGGCTCAAGATATTGTAGCTACAAATGATGTTCCGCATTTTAACCGCTCTCCATACGATGGATTCGCCCTCAGGTCCAAGGATACGGCAGAGGGTTCCATAAATAACCCTCTTGAGTTCGAAGTGGTTGAAGAACTGGCTGCGGGGATGGTACCGACTGTCCCTGTACAAAAAAATCAAGTGGCGAGAATCATGACTGGAGCTCAGATGCCAGCTGAGTGTGATGCCGTAATCATGCTCGAGCTCACAAAGGAATTCGAAAAGGACGGAAAGAAGTACATATCATTTAAACGCTCACTTAAGGAAGGCGAAAACGTTTCTTTTCAAGGAGAGGATGCAAAGAAAGGCGATGTTCTTGTAAAAAAAGGAACAACGATCAATCCAGGGATCATCGGCTTGCTGGCAACATTCGGATATGCCGAAGTCCCAGTTGCCAAGAAACCTGTCGTCGGATTATTCGCTACAGGCTCGGAACTTCTTGATGTTAACGAACCGTTGCAGCCCGGGAAAATCCGTAATAGCAATTCACATGCCATCTCCGCCCAAATTCGGAGGACCGGAGGAGATGTCCGCTTTTATGGAAAGCTTAAGGACGAATTCGAATTAAGTTACGAGGCCATTTCAACTGCCTTGGAGGAAGTGGATTTGCTCATTACAACTGGAGGGGTTTCTGTCGGTGATTTTGACCTTCTCCCGGATATTTATCAAAAAATGGGTGCTGAAGTCTTATTCAACAAAGTGGCCATGCGCCCCGGCAGCGTGACGACTGTAGCGGTATATAATAACAAATTTTTATTCGGTTTATCCGGCAATCCTTCCGCCAGTTATGTTGGCTTTGAACTATTTGCAAGACCGATCATCCGCACCATGCTGTTTTCGGAACATCCGCATTTACGAAAAGAGACGGCCCAATTGGCAGAAGACTTTTTAAAGCCCAATCCATTCTCACGTCTGCTTCGGACCCGATTATTTTACGAATCAGGCCAGTTGAAGGTAATTCCTAGCGGTGTGGATAAATCCAATATTACAACAAGCTTGGCAGGTGCCAATTCACTGACCGTCTTACCTGGAGGGACCCGTGGTTTCCAAACGGGAGATTTCGTGGACATCCTGCTCCTCGATGACCAGGAAGGATGCAAATGGCCTTGGTGAAGCCTTTTATTTTTCAGGTGGTTGGCTACCAAAATAGAGGAAAAACGACCTTCATAACGAATATTATCGAAAAGCTTCGCAAAGCCAAATTAGAGACAGCCGTTTTAAAACATCATGGACATGGCGGAAAACCGTATGTTAACGGTATGAAGGATTCCAATAAACACTTTCAGGCTGGGGCGGCAGCTTCACTTGTTGAAGGTGATGGAACAATCGAGCTGCTCGGGAATTTCAAGGGTGAAGCCCCTATAACTGAGCTGATTCAATTACTGTGTCTATTTCTCCCTGATGTGATTTTAATTGAGGGTTATAAGCAAGAGGACTTTCCTAAGGTCATTTTAATCAAGGAAGAAAGTGACCTCGTGTTATTGGAACGGCTTACTAATGTCAAAGCAGCAGTGGCTTGGCCCGAATGTCTGGAACGAACCAGGAATCATGCTTCTGTTCCCGTATTCCCTTTGGATTCAGATTCATTCATTACATGGTTTTTAGAACAAATATGAAGGAGGGCACAATGTTCATTCAATTTCCCATAGAAAAACGCCGCAAGATGATCGAAAGTATCCAAGAATATGTGTATCAGGAACATGGCAAGGAAATCGGAGAAATCGCTGCTGAAAATCACTTACAGTTCATTTTCGAAAATATTGCTCCATTTATTTATAATGAAGGTATCAAAGATGCTAAAAAAGTCATTGAGGACAGATTAGGAAATATCGAAGAAGATTTGTATTCATTGGAACGGCCAATTGATTAAAATGAAAAACAGCATCATAATCGATGCTGTTTTTTCATTTTCATTGTTCGGTCAGAATAAGCGGACCGTTTTTCGTAATGGCAATCGTATGCTCATATTGAGCCGAGTATTTCCCATCTGCAGTGGATGCCGTCCATCCATTCGGATCCCGGCTTGCTTTATATGTACCTACGTTTACCATTGGCTCGATGGTGAATACCATGCCTTCCTTAAGACGCGGACCTTTATTCGGCAGTCCATAATGCGGAACCTGCGGCTCTTCATGAATGACACTTCCTATCCCGTGCCCAATGAAATCACGAACGACAGAGAAGCCTTCCGCCTCGACATATGTTTGTATGGCATGACCAATATCTCCAATCCGATTGCCTTCCACACATACTTCAATCGCCTTATATAAAGATTCCTTCGTCACATGAACCAAATGCTCGGTTTCCTTTGAAACCTTACCGACCGTATACGTCCAGGCTGAATCGGCAAGTGCCCCGTTATAATTGACGACCATATCAATCGTTACGATATCTCCATTTTTCAAAGGGGTCTTACGAGGGAAACCATGACAGATTTCTTCATTTATGCTGGCACATGTCGCATACTCATACCCTTTGTAACCCTTTTGTTCCGGCTTCGCACCATGTTTTTTTAAGAATCCTTCAACAAATTCTTCTATTTCCCATGTTGTCACCCCAGGAACAATCAACTTAGCAATCTCCCTATGACAAGCTGCCAAAATTTTACCCGATTCATGCATCGCTTGGATTTCACGTGCAGATTTTAATACGATCAATTGTGACACTTCCTTTTTTATTCGTCTCTCCTTTTATTTTACTGCAAAGATGAAAGTATATGAATCCTTTAAAATGAAAAATCCCGGCAGCTGCCGGGATTTTTCATTATTTCAATAGATTGAGCGATTCCCGGTTAAATGCCGGAAGATCTTCAGGTGTCCTGCTGGTTACAAGCTGGTTGCCGCAAACAACAACCTCCTTGTCCAAATATGTTGCACCTGCATATTCCATATCGACTTTAATGGATGTATATCCTGTTGCATGGCGTCCTTCAAGTGTTTTGGCTGTAATCAGCAACTGCGGTCCATGACAGATTGCAAATACAGGCTTCTTATCATCCATGAACGATTTGGCGAAAGATACGAAGCGTTCGTCAGCACGCAGCTGATCAGGCGAGAACCCACCGGGGATGAATAATGCATCGAAATTTTCCGGTTTCACTGAGTCGATGCTTTCATCAATCTCGACTTCTACCTCCCCTTGTTTCCCTTTAACAGTTTTCCCTTTTATCATTTCAATCGTCGTTACCGTATGGCCGGCTTCTTCAAATGCCTTTGCCGGTTCACTATACTCCGAGTCCTCAAACATATTCGTTACTACACATGCGATATTTTTACCCATAATAATTCATCTCCTCAATTTTTGATCGAATGAACATACTTTGCACTTTATTTATGTTCCCTCTGCCACCATAAATAAAACACATAATTAATGTTAGTGCTAAATTTCATTAGCCTATCCCCAAAGCAAATCAATGTTTAGGATACTGGCCAACAACGTGTATCGCATTGATGATTCTTTTATTGATCCATTTCCTGTTTTCTTCTGTATTCAAATTTCCAAATATCCTTTTCCGCCCTTCTTCCGTGGTTACATAGTAATTAGGCAGGTTATTCAATGATAATGTGATGATGTCATTTTTACATTTACCGCATGAACAAAATGTTTGGTATTCCATACCTGACATTAAAACCTGCACCCAAGTCACAACAATTTCTTCCATCACATTTGTATATTCTCTTTCCATATAATCTCCTTAAAAAAGAAAAACCCGTCCATTCCTGACAGGTTTTCACTCATTTATCGCTGTCCGTGGAACAATTAGGATTTCAACTCTCCGGTTTTTCGCCCTTCCTTTTTTCGTTTCATTGGAAGCAACCGGCTTGAATTCCCCATGTCCTTTAGCGCTGAACATTTCGGGATCCAACTCTTTATTTTCGAGGAGAAGCTTCATAAAATTCACGGATCGCATCACGCTCAAATCCCAGTTGGATTCATACTGGTAATTCTTTATAGGAATATTATCTGTATGTCCGCTTACGATAATGTTTCTGGGTAAATCCATGATTAGCAAATCCGAGATTTCCTTAGCGATTTTTCGGTTTTCACTTCTCACCTCAGCCACACCCGATTCGAACAGCACGTTTTCCCTAATTGAAATCAACATGCCTTCATCCGTTAGGTTCGTTCCCAATTTATTCGTTAAATCATTCTTTTGGATGTAGGCATTTACACGCTCCTGAACTTCCGTAAGTTCTTCTTGCTCGTTTTTCCCTAGCTTCTCAAGATCTTCCGCACCTGTTCTTTGTTCTGGTGACGTTGGCTCATTGCTGGGGGAATCACTTGGAAAATCCATAAAACCCGTTCCGCTTGTAAAAACCTGGTTAAATACATTGGACAACTGCTGGAACCTTACTGCATCAACCGAACTTGAAGCGAACAAGACGATAAAAAGCGCGAGAAGCAATGTTAAGATATCGGCGTAGGGAACCAGCCATGATTCATCGATATGCTCTTCATGCCTTTGTTTCTTTTTGCGCCTAGCCATCTTCTCTCACATCGCCTTCTAACCACTTTTTACGATCTCCAGCAGGCAAATATGATGTTAATTTCTGTTCAATCGTTCGGGGCGCTTCCCCTTCGATGATCGATAAAATACCTTCTATCATCATTTCTTTGATTCGAACTTCCTGCTGCGACTTCCGTTTTAGTTTATTGGCAAATGGATGCCATAAAACATACCCCGTGTAAATACCCATCAAGGTTGCGACGAACGCGGCAGATATGGCATGCCCCAAAGCCTCCGTGTCGGCCATATTACCCAATGCAGCTATCAGCCCGATTACCGCACCCAATACACCCAGCGTCGGTGCGTATGTACCGGCTTGACTGAAAATCGCTGCCGCGCTTAGATGACGTTCTTCCATCGCATCTATTTCCTCTGCTAAAATATCACGAATATAATCGGCACTTTGACCTTCGACTGCAAGATTCAAGCCATTTTTCAAAAAAGTATTATCCACCTGATCCGAAATGCTTTCCAATGCCAATAAGCCTTCTTTCCTGGCAATGACCGCCCATTCAGAAAAGGTTTTTATTAAATCTTCAGGCTTTGTCAATTTTTGTTCAAAGAATAAAATCTTGAATATTTTTGGTAGTCTTTTTAATTCCGACAAAGGGAAAGCCGTTACGACAGCAGCTATCGTCCCTACAATAATGATCAAAATAGCCGCCGGGTTTATCAGCGCCGTTACACTAACGCCTTTCAACACCATTCCGACCAAGATGGCCACGATACCCAGAACTACACCCAAAACTGATGTTATATCCATAATACTCACCCATTCATTTAAAGTCTCGTCTCCTCCTTATATCGGATGAAGTTCAAAAAAAGTGAGGATTATTTTACTATTCGATTTCAATTTTCACTAAATCATCACAAAATCCACCAACTTTATTGCCTTGATGAGCTTAACAAACAGCACATTTCAATATTTTGGGTACAATATCCTTTCAGAGCGGAATTACCAGCCTGTTTTGTACGAAATTATCTCAATACGTCTGGAATATGGGCATCTACTCGTGAGTTTTGCGGTTTCTACTCGTGAATTTTGGCTGTTTACTCGTGAGTTCAGCATTTTACTCGTGAGTTCAGCATTTTACTCGTGAATTCCGCTTAACGCAAAAAGGACAAAGCCTGTCAGCTTTGTCCCTGTTTTTGTTTCCCGAGGTTTCTTCCGGCCAGCCATTTTATGATGGGTGACAGAAAAAATAAAATGAATAAGATCCTGAATAAATGAAAGCTTGTGACAACGGATAAATCCACATGCACCGACATGGCTGTGACTGCCATTTCGGCGACACCGCCTGGCGCCATGCTCAAAAATAATTCGTTCGCCTGTAAAGATAGGATTGGGGCAAACTGAATGGAAAGATAATAGCAAAATCCAATCAATAGGACATTACTGACGAATACGGCCCCGAACATCTTTCTGAAAAGTCGGGGGTTATCAACCTTCAGTGTGTAGCCTAAATGTGCGCCGATCAACAATTGCGATAAGTTCAACCAAAAGTCAGGAATCTGCGGTGCACCTGGGCCTGCTAAATTGAATAGTGCTGCGGCCATGAGAGGTCCTAGCAAAAAAGGGAGCGGAAAATTGGCTTTCTTTGTGATGAAGATGAATATCAGCAATGTTACCAACATCATGATGGCTAATTTCCCATCATATTCAAATAAGAAAAACGGCCGCTCCGATACGGCCATTACCGCACCTGATTCAACTGACATTACATGGGTCACAATCCAAGGAACAATGGATATCACAAGGATGACCCGCAGTGTTTGCATGAAACCTACAACCGTTTCATCACTATCCTTCATTTCCTCACTTAAGACCACCATCTGGGAAAGGCCTCCCGGAAAACTGCCAAGCATCGATGTGCTCAAGGATAAGTTCATTCGCTTTCCGACAAACCATCCAGTCAACACTGTAAATGAAATGATTGCAATTGTCGTAAAAAGCATAACAGGCAGATATTCAATCATCTCATTTAGCGATTGTTTCGTGAATGAACTGCCCAGTTGTAAACCTAGAATGACCAATCCAGTACTTCTAAAGGTTTTAGACCAATACAAGTACTTCCTTAACTTCACTTTAGCAATCATCACGACGAATAATGGTCCAAGCATCCATGGCAGGTATATTCCAAGGCTATCAAACGCATAACCACCCAGGAAAGCTAGAAAAGCTGTAAAGATGACTCTAAAACTCTTACTCTCGATTAAATTTACACTCACAAAATTACCTTCTTTATATAAGCGGATTTTCATCTTTATCTTAACATAAAATAGGCGGATTCAAAGCTGCATCCACGCTTGTTTTCAACATTCCATTGTCAGGATGCCAATTGGACATTTGCCGTTCTTGGGGCGCCTCCCTCACCAGTGCATTTTTATATTTCATCATGTTTTCGCTCTATGAAAGGAACAGCACGGGACTTCCACTATTTACTAGATTTCCCACCCCCACAAATTCGCTATAAAAGGTAGAATGAGTATATAGGGGTCAAACTCTTATGGAGGGGTGACTAGATGTTATCAAATACAGAAATAGGCATTGACTTAGGAACTGCAAATACGCTAGTTTACAGTAAAAATAAAGGAATCGTATTTAATGAGCCATCTGTGGTGGCCATTGATATAGAGACTAATAAAGTATTGGCAGTCGGTGTGGATGCAAAAAACATGATCGGGAAAACACCTGGAAATATTGTGGCAATCCGTCCGCTTAAGGATGGTGTCATTGCGGACTTTGATGTGACCGCGCAAATGCTTCGGGAAATCATGAAAAAAGCAAGTAAGGCCCTAGGATTATCGATTCGCAAACCTAGTGTAGTGGTCTGTACACCATCAGGTTCCACATCAGTTGAGAGAAGGGCCATTCAGGATGCAGTCAAAAGCTGCGGAGCGAAACAGGTCCACCTTATCGAGGAACCAGTAGCAGCAGCAATAGGTGCGGGCTTGCCTGTCGAAGAGCCAGTTGCCAATGTCATCGTTGATATCGGAGGCGGAACGACTGAGGTCGCAATCATTTCTTATGGCGGCGTCGTTTCTTGCAATTCAATCAGAATTGGCGGAGATCAATTGGATGAAGATATCAGCCAGTATGTCAGAAAAAAACATAATGTGCTGATTGGGGAAAGAACAGCCGAGGAAATAAAAAAAGAAATCGGCTACGCACTCGTTGAACATTCCGTGATCACCATGGAAGTCAGGGGCCGCGATCTTGTAACGGGTCTTCCAAAGCCGATTACAATATCATCCACTGACGTCCAGGAAGCCATCCAGGAATCGCTTCTCCATATACTGGAAGCAATCAGGGCCACTTTGGAAGATTGTCCTCCTGAATTGAGCGGGGATATCGTCGATCAAGGTGTCATCTTATCCGGCGGGGGTGCACTTCTCAACGGGGTACAAGAATGGCTGACGAATGAAATCGTCGTCCCAGTCCAACTTGCAGATAACCCGCTTGAATCAGTTGCCATCGGAACCGGGCTTTCACTTGAGGTCATTCACAAATTACAAAAAGCCGTATACTAGAAATAAATGGCTATCTTTGAACTGCACCCCAATTGTTAGACAACATCTAACAATTGGAGGTGCAGTTTTTTTTCCTAAATATACGATAGACCAAAAATCAAATGCAGTTTTAGAGTACTTAGAAGGAAAAAAAACAAGAAAGACATGAGGTTTACCCCCTCTGAAAAGATGGGTCGCTATCTAAAACATGAAATGGAAGGATTTGTTTCATCCTATACAAAATTACACTTGATGCGAGCACCTTGGTTACGTAATTCTAAGGTGATACGCCTATCCCCATAGCTCCGTCCTCCAGCAACCTTTTTTGCGTATCCAATACAAAGAAAAAAGACCTCAACATTTAAGTTGAGAATCTTTCATGCTTTGTAAAGGTATATAGGATTCACCCTTATTTTAATCAAGGAAAACTCCCATTTGTTAATCTTCCAATTCTTGAATTCTTAAGCCTTCAATATCCTTAATCCTAGAAGCTTCGGTATCATTTTCAGGATCATTGTTTTTCATGCGAAGAAGTAGCCAAACCAAAACTTTCCTTGTTTAAAAAATGACAAATCTTCAGGTGAATTTGGCATTTCCCACTCATAAAGCGATTTTGTAAACAATCTTATAATTTTCTTTGCATTCTCGTCAGCGTGAAAATAATAAACATTTGCTGTTTAATTACGTCATATTTAGCAACAATTTGTCCATTTAATGCAGGTTGCTGATCATTAATAACGCTGTCTAAAATTGCGACTTTTTTAGGCTTATCATAAATACTGATATTAGACACATAGCCCAGATTTCTAACACTCAACATCATTAAATTTCACCTTAATTTCTTTACTACTAAAATTGTATGCTGATAAATAACATAGTGATTATGTAAAAGATTGTTTTTTCATGGTTATACCGCAACTCGATAAACTTGATTTATCTGCGTTACAAACACTTCCTTTAATACATCTGTTGTTCATTAACTTACAATCATTATTCACCATGAATTTTAAAATAAAATTAAATATTCAAACATCATTTCACCATTTATTTCTTTATACTATTATTCTTTTCTGAAACAGAACACTTCAAAATTGAGACGTAAATTGTGGATATTTACGATACTATAGTCCTTGTTAACAAATAGGTAATATGTGGTCACATATAAAAAAACTGAAAGGGTGTAATTATTTTCAGTTTCAGTGATATGTATATTATCAATTATAATAGCAATGCCCTCTTTTGCTTTTGCAGCAACTAACGCTTATAGCTTTACAATGAATCTTCGTTTAGTTGATGGAAGTAAAAACGGTCAATATTTTAAATTAAATAAAGGAACTGCAAAATTAAGTGGTACACATTATCAATATAGCTCTGACCCTAGCCCTGTAGGTCCTAACCCCATAACTTATCAATTATGGAATAAGACCTCAGGTAACAGTTTTGGTACAATAAAAGCTACACCTAATAAAAATGGTACTTCTTCTAGTGTGTCAGGTAGCTATTCTGGTCTAGGTGGGGGTACTAAGTATTATTTGCAAATTTTTAAAGTTGATGACGGTAGAAATATAAAAGGTTCAGGAAAAATATCAAATTAAACAACTGGAAAGAGCTTATAATTCTCGATAGGAGTCTCTAAAATGGTTTATCATTTCAGCGGTTGGATTCTTTACAGTTTTATAATTTTATATATCATTTTGGCACTAATACTAAAATTAAGTTTCAAAAAAAGTCATACCTATCTTTTATTCTATACAATTATGTATGTTTATTTATGTAATGTTATAAACCTCACTCAATTTCCCATTTATGTAGATGATGATCAAAGAGAAGCGTTTGGGGGGCAAAATGTTTGGAGAGAAATGAATTTAATCCCATTTAAATATGAATTTACCAAATTGAGCTTTTTTAATATTTTAATGACTGTCCCACTAGGCTTTGGATTACCCTTCTTATTTAGAGCCTCATTTAAGAAAATTTTAATAGCTGGTGTATTAACTGGAATAATTCTCGAATCAGGTCAACTACTAACAGCTTTATATGCAGGATATACTTTCAGATTTGTTGATATTGATGATGTAATCTTTAATATATCAGGGACATTATTAGGATACTTCATTTTATTTAAGTTATTTAAATTAACGTTTCATATCCTTGTGAGAAAGTGGCATATAAAGTTTAATTCCATAGTTAAACATATCAATAATACATAATAACGATTTATCCTGTGAAAAACGCCATTTCAAATCGTTATCCGACTACACAGACACGGGTATGATGAAGCATCATCAGCGGGTCTCTATTTGGCATGAGAATTCAAGGAGCAACAGCCATTTTCGCAGTCAACCTCAAACGAATTTTCACGAAAATCAAAGCAGAAAAGTAACTAAATATGAAAGAAATAGATCACTTCCTGTTCATTATCGTACAGGAAGTGAACTATTTCTGTTAAAAAAACAATAACTCATTCAAAACCTTTAGTTTTTCAGCAGCCTCGCTGAAAGCCGATGCGGCTCCCGTACCGCCTCTGGAAAGCTTAGTGCCTCTCGTTACAACCACGCCCACATTGTACAAGCCATAAAAAAAGTAGACAAACCCCTTTTTGCTTTTAAAAGAAACGGATATATTTTCACTTGATTGTGTAGAGAATAAGAAAAAGCTTTTTTCGGTTCAACAGTACTTTGCTTTTTGGAGAAGCCTTAATAGGACTTAATAGGACTTAACGCATGCAATGTTACATAACTTGTGTTATAATATAATTATGTTACATTGGTAAGAGGAGAAGATCTATGGAATATGTAGAAGCCTTTAAGGATATCAATCAAATCAGCAAAATAAAAACATACTTACGCTCTCACTCCAGTCGGGATTATTTATTGTTTGTACTCGGCATCAATACAGGTATGAAGATAAATGAAATGCTCGAAATCACCGTCGCCAGCGTTCTGGATGAAACGGGCAAAATAAAGGAGTTCTATGAGCAGCGTACGGAAAATGACGAAGTAAACCAAATTTATTTGAACCTGAAAGTCCGTACCGCCTTACAAGAATACCTTAAAGGCTCAAAGGTTATCGAAGGTCAATTTTTATTTCTTTCCCCTAAGACAAAAAAGCCGATCACACGTCAACAGGCTCACCGAATCATCCATGATGCTGTGGAAGGTGCAGGGCTGACAGGCAAATTCGGAGCAAGTTCGATGCGTAAAACTTTTGGCTACCATGCCTATAAACAAGGAGTGTCACTGGCATTGATACAGAAGCATTACCATCATTCCAGTCCATCGGAGACATTAAAATACATCGGCATATCGAAGGAGAAGAAATTCAAGACGAATATTGACGTTAACTTATAAACATTCTGCTATCTTCTATTAACTCTAACCAACATTTTAAGGAGGAATTCCAGTGAGAATTAGAGAAAGTGAACTTCCTGGTATTGGCCAAAAATTTGAAATCATAACGAGAAATGATGAAAAGTTAGTAATCGTCATTCATGATGACGGCCGTCGGGAATTATACCATTTTGATAATGAACATGAGGACGTCATATCTAGCATCACCCTTAACGATCAGGAATCACGGCAAATGGCTTCCATCATAGGAGGCATGGTTTATAAACCGCAAGCACTTGAAACGATTGAAATGTCATTGGGTGACTTGGTGATTGAATGGTTCAAAGTCGAACCAGGTTCAAAGGCCATCAATCAAACGATCGGTGCGATTGATATCAGGAGCAATTATAACGTGACCGTCATCGCCCATTCTAAAAAAGGAAAAAAACAACTGAATAATCCTGGTCCTGACTCCATCATCGAAACAGGCGACACCCTTGTGATATCCGGTGAAAGAAAAGATATCCGAAACCTCACAAGAGAATTATTGACCGACGAAAGGAGTGACTAAGCTCATATGGACCATTTAGTCTTTGAAGTGGGAACTGCCCTACTTCTAGTGGCATTAGCCGCTCTCGTAGCAGGTAAATTCAAAATATCGAATGTTCCACTATTAATTATCATCGGGATGCTCGTTGGCCCCCATGCCCCGCACTTCGGATTAATTGACCTGCGTTTCATCGAAAGCGATGAAATCATAGCATTCCTCGGTCGGGTCGGTATTTTATTCCTTCTGTTTTACCTAGGGCTTGAATTTTCCGTCAAAAAGCTCATGAAATCCGGAAAAAATATCGTGACAGGCGGAACCTATTACATTTTAATCAACGTGGGAATGGCCTTGCTTTACGGTTTCCTGCTCGGTCTTCCATTGAAAGAGGTTCTGATATTAACCGGTATCATCAGTTTTTCTTCAAGTGCCATTGTGGCAAAGGTGCTTGTGGACCTTAAAAGGACCGGTAACAATGAAACGGAGCTAATCCTTGGCATCATCATGTTTGAAGATATCTTCCTCGCTGTTTATTTATCAGTCGTATCCGGATTGGTATTAAGCTCTTCTGGTTCCGTTTGGGGAACATTACTTTCTACATTTATCGCGATTGGGTATATGCTGATATTTTTCGTTATCGCCCGGAAAGCATCTGGGGTCCTTAACAAATTATTCAATATATCCTCCGATGAGATTTTTATCATCGTCGTGTTCGCATTACTATTCTTCATTGCCGGTTTCTCGGAAACGATTCATGTTGCGGAAGCCATTGGTGCATTACTGCTCGGCCTAGTCTTTTCTGAAACGGAACATAGCGACAGAATCGAGAAACTTGTCATTCCCTTTCGAGACTTCTTCGGGGCCATATTTTTCTTCAGCTTTGGCTTGAGTATCGATCCGACTACCCTTGGCGGAGCTGTCTGGATGGTTCTTGGTGCCGTCATCATCACCATAATCGGTAACTTTGCAGCTGGTATGATTGCCGGACGCAAATCCGGTTTATCTCACAGAGCTTCCGCAAACATCGGTTTAACGATCGTTTCACGCGGCGAATTCTCCATCATTTTAGCCAACTTAGGCATTGCCGGCGGTTTAATGCCTATACTAACCCCGTTTGCGGCACTTTATGTTTTAACCTTAGCGATTCTTGGGCCGATCCTTACCAAAGAATCCAAACACATCTATAATATCCTAAATAAAGTATTCAAATGGACCTCTCCGAAGGTTCAGAAGGAACAGGGAAAAGAAGTGCAATAGAGAAAAACGGCCAGACCGCAATGTCTGGCCGTTTTTCTGTTTACCTTAATAAATCACTTAATTAGCTATTATACTTGTTTTAAAGAGGACATAAAATCATACCTAGCAGTAGTGTTGGCATTATTGATAGGCTTGAAGTATCGAAAGCTTATCAGTTAGTCGCTTGCTTTACGATTCTTCAATCCTGATTTTCCCGGGCATGATACTCGCCATTGCCCGACTTCTGCAATTTTTTTAAAAAAAAGGCATTGAAAAAAGAACTGGCTAAGGTTGGTCATCCTTGGCTAGCCCTTTTCTTCACCTCTCCACCATTCCGGCATATTTGTCACAAGCTTTTACAAGTGCTCGGATTAGAGCTTTCAATTTCTTTTCTTTTGAGGATTAACTTATATGAACAGAGGGAAAAGAAGCAATAACCTAAGTAACTATTCAGGAGTGATGCCCAGATGAATAAGTCGATAAAATTTTCAAAGAAACTGATTAAAGAAATAAAGGAAGATCGTGTGACCGGACTGGCAGCAGAACAAGCTTATTACTATCTACTGGCACTATTCCCTTTGCTCATTTTACTGCTGTCCTTATTACCTTATCTGAACATCGATATTCAGACTGCCCTTGACACGATAAAAACCTTCATGCCTGCGGAAACGATGGAAGTCATCGAGAAAAATATCATTAACATATTATCTGAACGGAACGGCGGCTTACTGACTTTTGGTTTCCTTGGCACCATATGGTCCGCTTCCAATGGAATGAATGCGTTCATCCATTCCATGAATATCGCCTATGATGTTGAAGAAACAAGGAATTTCATTAAAGCCCGCTTCATTTCCATTGCATTGACATTAGGACTGGTTGTGGCATTCATCGTCATGTTGGGTCTCCCCGTTTTCGGAAAAGTGATCATCGATTTATTACAGCAAGTCATTCCGATCCCTGAAGAAACGCAAATAATATTCAGCTTATTACGGTGGGTTATCGCGGTTGTGGTCATATCACTTGTCCTGACCTTTTTATATCGCTTTGCACCGAATAAAAGTTTTCCCATTAAACATGTCATCCCTGGGGCAGTTACCGCAACTGTACTTTGGCTAGGAATATCACTTGGATTTTCATTCTATGTCAGTAATTTTGCCAACTATTCTTCCACTTACGGCAGTTTAGGAGGCGTCATCATCTTGATGCTATGGCTGTATTTGAGTGGTCTGATTTTTGTGATCGGCGGAGAAATCAATGCCATTCTTCATCGCCAAAACTCCATTCCAAAAAAAACCTCCCGCACGATCGTCCATCCTGTCCCGCTTAAAAGATAAAATCATGAATTACGACAAAAGATAGAAAAGCGGCTGTCCCATTCGGACAGCCGCTTTCGTATTCATCCTTTATTGACAAACTCTTCATATCTTTCATCATGGGCCAGCCATGCTGCGTATTTCCGCTTCATGTATTTTTCCGCTTCCACAAATGTATCGAATGTTTTTTTCTGTTGTTTTCCGTTGATTTCAACAATCCATTGCTCTTCTTCATCTTCATAGATGAATATGTCCTGTTTGTCCCTCGTTGAATATAGGCAGCCCTCTGGGGATTCCTTTACATTCAGTTGATTCTTATGTGCGTCTCGTTTAAGGGGCTCGGCAAAGAAGGTCTTTTCGACATATTGGCTATACGCCTTTTCGGACATGGTACAACCTGCCGCTTTTTGGTGGCCGCCTCCATCGTACTTGCCAGCAACTTCAGAAACATCAATATCGTCGTGAATTGTCCGGAAGCTGATTCTTTTACTTCCAACCATCAGGATCGCTATATAATCAAGATGCGAGAACTCTTTCGACAGTTCATTACCCAATTCTGAGTGATATGACTCTGCATGGACCACACCAGCTGTATGGGGACCGACCGTAGCCTGATAGACTTCTCTTTTTTTCCTGTTTATGTACCGATCTACCCGACTCTCTTCAACATTCAGAAGGGTTTGCTCCACTTCGTCAAAAGTAAAACTTTCAGCCGTAGACAGCTTATTTGCAATTTTCATTTCGAATTCCTCTATCGGAATCATGAAAAACAGGTCATTCAATCGTTTTGCCGTTGTATTTTTATTGACTTCCCATTCCCAAGTATCGTATTGTCGGACCAATTCAACGAATTCAGCGACAATGCTTGAAGGTTCCAGGTATTTATTTTCAACTGCATACTGATAGAATAATGATGTCGCTGCCGTCTGTTTACCATCTTCCTGTTCGACAGTTACAGATGCCCAATCATGTTCGTTCAAATGCAATGCTGACTTATGATGATCGATCAGCAGCGCTTTGCCTCCATCTTCCACAAACTGAGTAATCATTTTTTCGTTATCTTCATCAACCGATAGATCAGTAACGATCAATGTATCTTCAAGCTTGGCCTGCTCAAGAAATGCTCCTACGTTCTGATTAAGGCGACCAATTGAATTATAACTTACCACTACTTCTTCTCCGAAGGCCAGCTTAGCTATAATGCCGCAGCCGACTCCATCTAAATCATTATGTGTAAAGAGATGGTACACACAAACCCCTCCTAGTAACTAATAAATTTACTTTTCCCTAAAGACATGAATTTCAATTGCAATCTTTACAATTGTAGCATAATCATATCCGCATATTTTATCATGCTTCCATTACGTGATGCTTTTGTTCGTTTTTTTTTCGAAAAATCCCCTGATGATTCTTTATTTTCCATAATTTATAACGTCCATTACTTTGAAATCGAGGTTTTTCCATTGAAGAGGTTGCTGTGAGTGGTGAAGATCAGCATTCACTAATCGATCAAATGGCTAGGAATTTTACGAACTTTGAAGAATTGCTTAATGGTTTAAAAAGCCAGACCCAATCCGACAAATGATCCGGTACATCAAAAAAAGCCGCAGGGACGTTATTCCCTGCGGCTTCCTTATACCAAATCACTGTTCAATCAATTTTCCAAGGTTGGCCATTTCAATTGCACTAACGGCCGCTTCATAACCTTTGTTACCTGATTTTGTTCCTGCACGTTCAATCGCTTGTTCAATATTTTCAGTTGTCAGCAAACCGAAGATAACCGGTACACCCGTTTCCAAGGAAACGGAAGCCATGCCTTTAGCCGCTTCATTACAGACATAATCATAATGTGAAGTGGCACCCCTGATTACCGTTCCAAGACCGATTACCGCATCATATTTACCTGTATTCACAAGTTTTTTTGCAATTAACGGTAGTTCAAAAGCACCCGGGACCCAAGCGATGTCAACATCATTCTCATCAACGCCATGACGCTTAAGGCCATCCAATGCCCCTCCTAAAAGCTTGCTTGTGATAAACTCATTAAATCTTCCTACCACGATACCGACTTTCAATCCTGATCCGATTAATTGTGCTTCAATAGTTTTCCCCATGTCCAATTCCTCCTAATTTTAAAAAACAATATAATTTTTTGTTCTGTAAGATGTAATTACTTAAATCCTCAAGCTTTCGGGATGTTCAGTTCAAGCTCCTGGTTCCCGATAGTATCATTTTGTTGAAGATACCGAATCAAATCGGCTATCGTAATGAACTTCAGGTTGAATTTATCAGCGATGACTTCTAAATCGGATACCCGGGCCATCGATCCATCTTCATTCATGATTTCACAAATGACACCAGCTGGAGCGGCACCGCATAACTTCGCCAAGTCCACCGATGCCTCTGTATGTCCCGCCCTCCTTAATACGCCGCCTTCTTTTGCGACTATCGGAAAAGTGTGACCAGGCCTTTGGAAATCTTCAGCGACCGAATCTTCATTAAGAAGCTCAAGGATGGTCAAGGACCTTTCAAAAGCACTGATTCCTGTAGAGGTGCTTTTATGATCGACACTTACCGTAAAAGCAGTGCCATGATGATCGGTATTTTCTCCAACCATAGGATGCAGTTTCAATTTCGCTGCCAGTTCTTCAGTGATGGTTGTACATATCAAACCACGTCCATGAGTCGCCATGAAATTGATCGCTTCCGGTGTCGCCTTTTCGGCCAGCACTACAAAATCCCCTTCATTTTCACGGTCTTCATCATCGGATACGATTACTACCTTGCCTGCCTTCAAATCTTCTATCGCTTCTTCTATTGTATGGAACATCATTACACCGCCCTTTTATTAGAATCCATGCTCTGCCAAAAACTCTAAATTAAGTCCTGGTTTTGGATTGCCATTTTTCATTTGATGTATTATATATTTCCCTATCATGTCGTTTTCGATGTTAACGATATCGCCAGCCGCTTTTTGTCCCAATATGGTGTCCTGATGAGTCAATGGAATCAGTGATACAGTCAATAGGTTCCTTTCGATCCCAAATATCGTCAAGCTCGTTCCATCAATGGCCACGGATCCTTTTGGAATGCAAAAGGCACTGAGCCCCTCTTCCAATTGGATTACATAATAAACGGCATTTTCTTTCCGTTCTTTTTTGATGATCGTTCCGGTTCCGTCGATATGACCTGAAACAAAATGACCGCCAAACCTTCCCTGTGCACTCATGGCTCGTTCAAGATTCACAGGTGATCCCAATTTCAATGTCCGTATCGAGGAAGCTTTGACCGTTTCCGGCATCACGTCGACCGTAAACAAACTTTTAGTGAAGGACGTTACCGTTAAGCAGACCCCGTTTACTGAAATACTATCCCCCAGATGAACATCTTCAAGGATTTTTTCAGAACGAATCGATAACTCCATACTGCTTTTTCCTTTGTTCATGGAATGAACGGTACCGATATCCTCAATGATTCCCGTAAACATGTTTTTCCCCCTTTTATAAAATATAAAAAACCCCTTAGGATGACCTAAGGAGTTAGCAGGAGAAATGAGTGAAAAAATTGTATACCTAAAAAGCCTAACATTTTCATTTTTGAAAAATTAGGCGTACGTATACACTTGGGTTCCACACGTCCTTCTCCCATCCAGACTTTACTGTCGGCTTTGGAATCTCACCAAATCCTGCCTTTAACAGGCTCGCGGGCTTAGAATTTCTTCATCACCGCCGGTTGGGATTTTCACCCGACCCCGAAGGACTAAAATAATATGAATCTTTGAATATTTTATCACCATAAAGTGAAGATGTAAAATTTCTAACCTTAAATGGTTCAATTGTTACAGAAACTTCCTCTCTTTATGGAAAAACGACCTCCAAAGTCCCCGATGTGCTCCAAAGAGGTTAATCAGGCTAAATATGTGGAATAGGGTTAGAGGATCACTATTCATATAAGGAGGAAGCCTATGCTTATTTCCATCATCAACTTGATCTTCTATCTGTTCGTCGTCACGATGAATTTTTTAGCTAATTACCTGCCATTGAACGGCCAGACATCAGGAGAGATTTCCGATAAACTTGATGTCCTTTTCACTCCTGCAGGATATGTATTTTCCATATGGGGCTTGATCTATTTCCTGCTCGCCATCTGGGTATTCAGGCAGTTTTTAAGCAAACACCAAAACAGCCCTGCTTATAAGGCATCCTTCCCTTGGTTCGCTTTAAGCTGTGTCTTGAATGGCGCTTGGCTTTTGGCTTGGCACTATGAGCACTTTTTGTTATCCGTATTCATTATCATTGCTCTTTTGGCTACTTTAATGGTCATTTATACTAACGTAAAAAAAGTGAAGCATGAGCCTTTCGACCTATTTCCGTTTTCCGTTTATACAGGCTGGGTAAGTGTTGCAACGATCGCTGACATTTCTTATTACCTCACGTATATCAAATGGGACGGTTTTGGGGTTTCCAGTTCAACATGGACGATCGTCCTGCTGATTGCAGCAACAATCCTGGCTTTTGTCTTTGCAGGTAAAAACCGGGATTGGTGCTATCCTCTCGTATTCGTTTGGGCGTTCATAGGCATCGGGATACGAAATAGCTCCGCCTATCCGGTAATTACGGACATTTCTTATATCCTGGCTGTCATCACTTTTATCGTATCCATCACCATCTTCATTAAAAGCAGAAGGAATATGGTAGCCTAAAATGCTTGCTGAAGATCTTGCCAGACATCCTGCCAAGCTTCTAGGCCAACTGAGATACGGACCAACTGGTCACTGATGCCCATTTGTTTCCGTGAATCTTCAGGAACGGCAGAGTGCGTCATGGTAGCGGGATGCTGGATCAATGTTTCGGCATCCCCAAGACTTACGGCAATTTTGATTAGTTTCAATTTATTTAGGAATTCCTGTGCATCCTGTTTTGTGCCATGCAATTCGAAAGAGATAAGGCCGCCGCCATGTTTCATCTGTTTTTGCATTATATAATGATCCGGTGAAGCTTCATCACCTGGATAATATACCTTTTTCACTTTTGGATGTTTCTTAAGTTCATGAAAGATTTCCATTGCATTGGCCGAATGACGGTCCATCCTGACAGGCAAGGTCTTTAACCCCCGCAATAGTAACCAGGCATCGAAAGGTGAAATGATTCCACCGATATCCTTCTGTGTAGTCCCTGCTACCTGATTCATGAATTCCTTCTTACCTACGACAAGTCCTGCAACGACATCCCCATGCCCGCAAAGATATTTAGTAGCGCTATGAAGGACGATATCACAGCCATACTCAAGCGGTCTCTGTAGATATGGCGTCGAAAACGTATTATCCACTACGACAGTCACATTATGTTCCTTCGCAACTTTCACCACCATCTGTAAATCAATCATTTTCATCGTCGGATTGATCGGGGTTTCTACATAGATGCAGTTCGTTTCCGGCCGAATCATTTTCCTTACCTGTTCTTCTGTATCCATCTCACAAAAATCATGAGTGATGCGGTATTTATTTTTCATAAGCTGCAGAAGGCCAAATGTACAACCATATAACCCCTGTGAGCATAGGATGTGGTCATCTGTTTTCGTTAACGCAAAAAGCACAGCTGAAACGGCGGCCATGCCTGAACCGAAAGCAAGGCCAGCTTCCCCGCCTTCCAAAGCGGCAATCTTTTCTTCAAGCACATGTACCGTTGGATTTCCAAGTCGTGAATATATATATCCATCTTCCATACCGGCGAAACGCCTCTCCCCTTGCTCGGCATTTTCGAAAGTGAATGTTGAGGTTTGAAATAAGGGTGTTGCCAAGCTTCCTAAATGCTTCTTCGAGTCATATCCTTCATGGATGACTGCCGTTTCAAACTTTTTATACTTTCCTGTCATACCGTCTCCTCCTAACCTATGTCTATTGCTATCATATGTCAAAAACCTATATAAAGGAAGCGTTTTCATTCATGGTCATCACCTATAAATGAACCCCTGAATTTAGTAAAGATGATATGATTTCCGTAGGGCAATAGATGAACAAGTTCAGGTGGATTTACCCGGGCATTCGTAAAAAAGGGACAGCCGCCATGGCCGTCCCTTTTTCCGAATCATTCATCGACTACGATGTTTCCACCATAGAAGGTTACTCTCGTTAATGGCAGTTCTAGTTCACGAGCCATTTTTTTCAACTCTCGCTCTTCTCTTTCCGTTACGATTGAAATGACAGTGCCATCTGCACCTGCACGCCCAGTTCTACCCGATCTATGGATATATTGTTCGATGTTGTCAGCCATATCAATATGAACGACCGCAGTAAGGCCTTTTATATCTAGCCCCCTTGCCGCTACATCCGTTGCTATCAGCATCGGGGATTTTCCGGAACGAAGCTTGCGCAGCGCTTTCTCCCTGTCGACTTTATTGGATTCGCCGTGAAGCACGCCCATTTCAATACCTTTATAGCTCAGCTTTTCATGTAAGACGCTCAGCTCTGCTATATCATTCAGGAAGGCAAGGGCCTTCACATCTTTAAGTCTTGTGATTTTCTCTAGAATCTTGGACTTTTCCCGTCTCTCAACAACAAAGTAAAGATGGTCCACCTTTGATTCCATTTTTTCATGCTTATCAACCTTGATCATTTCGGGTTCATTCATGAATCCCCTGGCCGCTTTTTCCGTTTCCTCCGGCAGGGTCGCTGAAAACACCATGATTTGCCGGTCTTTTAGCGTTGTTTTGATAATATTATTGATCGTTCCCATATGCTCCGGAGTGATCAATTGGTCACCTTCATCAAGTACTATCGTCTTAACTTCGTGCATTTTCAATTTCTTTTGGGCAATCAATTCGTAAATCCGTCCCGGTGTTCCAGCAATCACCTGTGGACGCTTCTTCAGTTTGTCCAATTGCCTTTTCACATTTGCACCGCCGATGAATGCTGCGCCCGTAATGCCGCTTCCCTCTGACCAAATGCGAATTTCTTCATTGATTTGCATGACCAGTTCTCGTGATGATGCCAAAATCAAAGCTTGGGGCGATTTTTTTTCAGGATCTATCTTTTCCAGCAATGGCAGTAAATATGCCAATGTTTTCCCTGTACCTGTCGGTGATTCGGCCATGATATCTTTTCCCTCGACAATCACGGGAATTGCTTTCGTTTGAATCGGGGTAAGTTGTCCGAATCCGGACTTTTTCCAGACCTCTTGTATATATGGTTTTCTATCGTTTATTAATGCGGGTAATTCGCTCATATCGTTCTCCTTTAATATAAAACTTTTCCTATCTTTCATAGTACCATTTATTCTTGTCCAGTAGCCAACGGAATGCGAATTGTAACCGTCGTCCCTTTGTTTATCTCACTTTCAAAATCCATTTCCCCCTGAAGGCGATGAACGATCTTCCGGCAAATTGCAAGCCCGATCCCTGTGCCCTTTTCCTTCGTTGAGTAAAAAGGCTCACCAATCCGTTCAAGACGCTCGGGCCCCATTCCCATGCCATTATCACTCACGCTGACTACAGCTTGTCCATCGATGATTTGCAGTGAAATTTCAATTTCGCCATTATCCTTTATCGCTTCAATGCTGTTCTTTATGATATTGATTACCAACTGTTTAAGTTCAATTGAATCAGCCATAATATAAATCGGTTCGGCAGTTTTAACCCTGAATCCCATTTCGATATTATTCAAATTCGTTTCTGCCTTCATCAACGTGAAAACCTGCTGTAAACAGTCGGCAAGATCGATCCTGCGAAATGCGACATCCTGTTTCTTCCCGAGAACCAAAAGTTCGCTTGAGATAATATTGATTCGGTCAATTTCCTTCAACATGATATCGGAATGCTGCGGGTTTACTTCCTGGGTCATATCCATTAACTGTACGAATCCTTTTAACGATGTAAGTGGGTTCCTTATCTCATGTGCGACGGCGGCAGCCAGATGTCCGATAACAGATAGCTTTTCAGACATGATCATCAATTCCTCTTCGCGCCGCAATTCAGTAATATCCCTAACGATTGCATATACCCCTAGCATTTCCGCGTGAACGATGATCGGTAAAAAGGTCACACGGATTATCCGTTTTTCATCACTGCTATTCTGGATGGTCGTTTCGAATTTAACAGCCTCCCCTTGAAGGGACTGTAAAAAGAATTCAGATACTTTTTCACTTTCATTCCAGTTGAGGAGATGATTCGCATTCCTGCCTTTCAAATTGTCACTATTATGCCCCAACAGTTTCTCAGCTTCCGGGTTTAGCGAAACTACATTTCCTTCGAGATTCAGCTCAAGGACACAATCCGGGTTATGCTTGAACAGCGACCGATACTGTTCATCCTTCAGAATGAATTCCTGTTGGGACCTCAACATTTTCCCCGTCCAATACCTGATTATGAAGTATAGGAAAAGCCCGGTTATGAAAATGAACATCCAGCCTTTGGAATGTTGAAACATTGCATATATCTGAACATCTGCCCTTGCCTGTGTCATAGAGATGTAATCCGTAACGACAATCCATAAGACCCCAATGGTTATATATATAAAAGCCACTTTACATGCAATTTTATGAGATTGGTTCATATTTTTTCCTTTGTATTGTTTTTGGTTTATTATTCCCAAATCACTCAAAAAAAGCCCTCATGTTTTCAACATAAGGACTCTATCGATATTGTACCATATATATTGCAATCATTGTTTTATATAGCTAAAAAATCCAGAGCATTTTAACTGGACCTTCAATGATCAAGAGAGGTTTTTAATGGCTTGATTGAATTCTTCTTCTATATCTTTTGTAGGCTTGGCCGATAATAAGCTGCAAACGATCACCGCTATTGAACCAGCAATGAAACCAGGAATGATTTCGTATACTTCAGCGAACTTATCGATCATATCCCAAACGATCACGGTTGCCGTACCGACAATCATTCCCGCCAGGGCTCCCCATTTCGTCATCCGCTTCCAGTATAGGCTTAATAGAATGACAGGACCGAATGCCGCTCCGAAACCAGCCCATGCATAACCCACCAATTTAAGGATTGTACCGCTTGGATTAAACGCCAATAATAAGGCAATGGCAGATATCGCCAATACACCAAACCGACCTACCAGCACTAATTCCTTATCAGATGCTTTCGGCCGAATGAACTGCTTATAGAAATCATCGGTCAGGGCACTTGCCGATACTAACAGCTGAGATGCAATCGTACTCATGACCGCTGCTAAAATCGCAGCCAACAAAAAGCCTGTAATTAGGGAAGGAAACAGTTCTTTTGCTAAAATGATGAAGACGGACTCAGCATTTTTTTCCCCTAAAGGACTGCTTGTCAGGTTAAAATAAGCAATCCCCACCAACCCGGTGAACATCGCTCCGACGATGGCAAAAATCATCCAGCCCATACCGATTCGCCGTGCGCTTTTCAATTCTTTAACAGATGAAACCGCCATGAATCGAACGATTATATGAGGCTGCCCGAAATAACCAAGCCCCCATGCCAGAAGAGATATGATGCCAATGGTCGATGTTCCTTCAAAAACATGCAATAAATTCGGATTGATCGATTTTATTTCATTGAAAGTGGGATCCCAGCCTCCAATATTTACAATTGTGACAACCGGGACTAGAATTAAGGCAATGAACATAATCGTACCTTGTACGAAGTCCGTCCAGCTAACAGCCAGGAATCCGCCGAATAATGTATAAAGAATAACGACGCTCGCTGTCAGCCAGATGCCCCACCGGTAATCCAAATTGAAAGCCGTGCGGAAAAGCTCACCGCCTGCTACCATGCCTGAAGATGTGTAAAAAGTGAAGAAAATTAAAATGACCGATGCCGATACCACTTTTAAGACCCGGGAGCCATCCTTGAACCGATTTCCCAAGAAGTCGGGAATCGTAATCGAATTACCGGCCAATTCCGTATATGTCCGAAGTCTTGGTGCCACGAATAGCCAGTTTAAATAAGACCCTGCACACAGGCCGACGACAATCCAGCCAGCACTCAATCCACTTATGTACATTGCACCCGGAAGACCCATCAACAGCCAGCCGCTCATATCGGAAGCACCTGCACTCAATGCAGTTACAGCCGGGCCCAAGTTCCGTCCGCCAAGCATGTAATCGGTTAAGTTTGCCGTTTTCCGATAGGCCAAATAACCAATTAACAGCATGCCTGCCATGTATATTCCAATTGATATTATAATTCCGTAATCCAAAAATGAATCCCCCTAGGTTAATTTTTCATCTAGTAAGCTTATCAGAAAAAAAAACATATGTTAAGAAGTTCTTGCACCTTTCACCGATTTCACTTTCAATATAATTAAGAAAATTCATTTTATTAGATTAAATTATAAGGAGGAATACGCCATGCAATCCTATATCAATCAGCCAGATGGAGTCTTTCCCTCTGTTTGCTCTCTTGACTGTCCTGATCAATGCGGTTTACTGCTGCACAAAAAAGATGGGAAAATCATTAAAGTTCAAGGAGACCCTGATCATCCAGTCACAAAAGGGAATATTTGCAACAAAGTCCGCAACATGACTGCCCGTCTATATGACCCAAATCGCTTAAAGCAGCCATTAAAGCGCATCGGTCCGAAAGGAGAAGGGAAATTCGCTCCAATCAGCTGGGAAGAGGCCATTGACACAATCACTTCCAAATGGAAAGACCTGATCGATATGCATGGTCCGGAAAGCATACTTCCCTACAGCTTTTACGGAAACATGGGCAACCTTAGCGCTGAAGGAATGGATCGCCGTTTTTTCCACAGGCTCGGTGCAAGCATGCTTGAACGCTCCATTTGTAACGCGGCCGGCTCAGTCGGATACAGCTATACAATGGGTGGTTCATTCGGCACCGACCCAGAAGAAACGATTCATACAAAACTTTTCATCATGTGGGGCATTAACGCTGTGAGCACAAATATGCACCAAGTAACGCTTGCCCAGCAAGCCCGAAAAAACGGGGCCAAAGTAGTTGTCATTGACGTACATAAAAACCAAACAGGCAAGTGGGCGGATTGGTTCATTCCCATTCTGCCTGGTACAGATAGTGCGCTCGCCCTCGGATTAATGCATATCCTATATGCCGAGAATCTAGTCGACCAGGCCTTTCTCGATGAATACACAGTGGGTGCTGCTGAATTGCGCGAACACGTCCGCCAATATGACCCTGCGACGGTCTCCGCGATCACTGGAGTTCCAATTGATGACTTATATGAATTAGCCAGGATGTACGGCACGACCAGTCCATCATTCGTCCGGATAGGCAATGGCCTGCAGCACCATGACAATGGCGGCATGGCAGTACGCACCATTGCCTGCCTGCCTGCCCTTACCGGCCAATGGATGGCGGAAGGCGGCGGAGCCATCAAAGGGAATTCAGGATATCTCGCGTTTAATACAAATGCCTTAAGACGTCCGGATTTATTGCAAAATAAAGCTACCCGGACCATTAATATGAACCAAATCGGGCAAGCTCTTCTGGAAAAAGAAAACCCGATTCGCTCCATGTTTGTTTACGGCTCCAATCCAGCACTTGTCGCTCCAAATGCAAATAAGGTACAGGAGGGTCTAATGCGGGAAGATCTATTCACAGTGGTCCATGACCTATTCTTAACCGAAACGGCCATGTTTGCCGACATCGTCCTTCCTGCCACGTCATCTTATGAAACGGAGGATTTTTATAATTCATACTGGCATAATTACGTCCAAATACAAAAACCTGTAGTCGAAAAATATGGCGAATCTAAATCGAATGTTGAATTGTTCAAACTGTTGGCTGTTGGAATGGGATTTGAGGAACAAGCATTTAGAGATTCAGAGGAAGATTTGATACGGCAGGCGCTGGATTTTCCCGACAACCCGCATTTGGAAGGCATCACCTATGACTCCCTTTCGAGGAATCAATTTCTCAAAGCCAAAATGCGGCCGATGTTCCCAGGCAAACTCCCGACACCAAGCGGTAAAATCGAACTTTATTCCGAAAGGATGAAGCGGGATGGATACGAGCCTTTGCCAACATATACACCCATCATTAAAGACAGCGACCTGCCATTTTTATTCATACCGGCACCTAATCACAATTTCTTGAATTCAACCTTTTCAAATAATGCCAAACATATCTCCATGGAAAAGGAACCAAAACTGCACATGAATGCCGCTGATGCCAAAACAATGGGGATAGCACCCGGAGATATCGTTAAAATCTGGAACGATCGCGGTGAATGTTTGCTTACCGCTGCTCCTGGAGAAAATGTGTTACCAGGCGTTCTTGTCAGCCAAGGCTTGTGGCAGAATACGCCCGAAACAAAGCAACACATTAATTCCCTTACCCCAGATCGGCTCGCAGATATGGGTAATGGCGCCGTTTTCTTCTCAGGACGGGTGGAACTTGAAAAAGTCCAACAAAAGTAGATCAACGTTGAGCAATCTTTGAATATAGCTGCGATTCTTTGAAATATATCTCCGATTTTCGGATTATATCTCCGATTTTCGGAGTTTTATCTGCGATTCCGGCATTTTATCTGCAATTTCGGAGTTTTATCTGCGATTCTCGGACTATTTCTCCGATTTTCGGAGTTTTATCTGCAATTTCCCTGAATATATCTCCGATTTCAGAAATATATCTGCGATCCACAAAAAAGGCTGTTCCCTAAGGAACAGCCTTTTCGTCAAGCTATTTACTCTTCATCAAACCAGCCTGTTGGCTGGATATCCAAGTTGTTATTGATTTGCTTCACTTCCGTATAAGCTTCGTAACCGAAAGTTCCCAGTTCGCGTCCATTTCCGCTTTGCTTGAACCCTCCCCAAGGAGCTTCGTTATAAGTTGGGTGATATGAGTTAATCCACGTGATGCCTGCACGCACTTTTTTAATGACACGGTATGCTTTTGCGATATCATTCGTGAACACCGCTCCCGCTAAGCCGTATTTCGTATCATTGGCAAGTCGAAGAGCTTCCGCTTCATCCTTGAATTTTTGAACGACAAGCACCGGTCCAAAAATTTCTTCCTGCACAATCCGCATGTCCGGTGTCGTATCAACAAAAATAGTAGGTTCGACAAAGTAACCTTTATCCATGCCTTCTTCTTTAATTCGATTTCCACCGACGATTAATTTGGCGCCTTCTTCTTTTCCGATTTGGATATACGATAATATTTTGTTCATATGGGCTTCTGAAACGATAGGTCCCATCTGGCTGTTTTCATCAGAACCTGAACCTACTTTGATCTTTTTCGCCTTCGCAGTAAGACTTGCAATGAACTGATCGTAAATGGACTCTTCCAATAGTAAACGGGAGCCTGCTGAGCACACTTGTCCTTGATTACAGAAAATCCCGTATAGAGCATAATCAACGGCAGTCTCAAAGTCAGAGTCCGCAAATACGATATTAGGCGATTTCCCGCCGAGCTCCAATGTCACTTTCTTTAGGTTACCCAGTGAAGCCTCCATGATCTTACGACCTGTTGCCGTTCCTCCTGTAAAGGCTACTTTATCGATTTCGTCATGTTCGGCAATGGCTTGTCCGACAACTGGCCCCGCTCCCAAAACAAGGTTTGCGACACCCTTTGGCAATCCGACCTCATCCATGATTTCAAATAGTTTGACCGCTGTCACCGGAGTGATCTCAGATGGTTTGAATACAACGGAATTTCCTGCTGCAAGCGCCGGAGCCAGTTTCCAGGCTGACATCATTAGAGGGAAATTCCACGGAACGATCTGCCCGCATACACCGATTGGTTCCCTTACGACCATCGCTTGCTGGCCGTCAGGAACCTCAAAAGTCTGACCTGTCGGTTTTGTAGCCAATCCTGCATAATATCTAAAACAGGCTGCTGAATCAGCAATATCAAAACGAGCCTCACGCAGCGGTTTCCCATTATCCAATGTTTCCAACGCAGCTAGTTCTTCAGCTTTTTCTTCTATTTTGTCGGCTATTTTGAATAAAATGCGAGCTCTTTCCACTGCAGGAGTTCCCCACCAACCACCTTCATAGAAAGCATATTTTGCTGCCTCGACCGCTGCATCCACATCTTCCTGTGTTCCTTCCGCAGCTTTGGCAATAACTTCCCCTGTAGCCGGATTCAATACATCCCTCTTCTCACCTGAAGTCGAATTCACCCATTCCCCATTGATGAACATCTTTAAGTCCAGTGCTCCCGTTCCTTCTTTTTTCTTGTTATTTTGCAAAGTTTCCTGCATGTAATTTCCTCCTCGGTTTTAAGTTATCTATCTATATATTAGATATGAGCAAGATTCATGCCAGTTTGAAATATTAGGTAACTCACGTTTTTTTGCCCTTTCCTGTCTCATTTAAATTCAGTGCTGAATTAACTATTCATTTTTGCATAACTTATGGGCCAAACTCTTTCAAGATTATAGAAAAAAGAGATGAGCAGCTGCTCACCTCTTTTCTGATTAATTCCGGTTAATAATGACCAATTTCATTTCCGTCATTTCTTCAATTGCATATTTCAGCCCCTCGCGGCCAGTTCCGCTTTTTTTGACTCCGCCATATGGCATGTTGTCGACACGGTAAGTTGGGATATCATTAATGATAACACCGCCGACTTCCAATTTTTCTGCGGCAGAAAGAGCCAGATTGATATTTTCTGTGTAAATCCCGGCCTGCAATCCGAATTCGGAATCATTGACCAAGTCAATCGCTTCCTCAACGGAAGAAACCTTATTGATCAAAACAATCGGAGCGAAGACTTCCTGACAAGATACCTTAAGCATTGCATCCACTTCCAGCAACACAGTTGGATGCAGGATATTTCCTTCAGATTTGCCTCCTGCTGCAACAATCGCACCGTGTTGTTTAGCTTCAGCGATCCAATCCAGGCTTCGCTGTACATCGCCAGCGCTGATCAATGCCGAAATATCCACCGACGGGTCCAAAGAATCTCCAAGTTTCAAGCCATTCGTTGCTTCTGTGAATTTTTTGACGAACTCATCATATACCTCTTCATGAACATATGCACGCTGTAAGGAAATACAGACCTGCCCTTGAAAAGCGAATGCTGCGGATACACAGCGTTGGATGATTTTATCGATATTGATCCCTTTATCAACGATGACAGCCGCATTCGAACCTAGTTCAAGACTCACTTTCTTTAACCCGGCCTTATTGCGGATCCCGATTCCGACAGCCGGACTTCCTGTAAACGAAATGCTCTTTACCCGTGAATCTGTGACTAATTTATCACCGATTACCGAGCCGCTTCCGGTAACTAAATTAAACGCACCTGCCGGCAAATCCGTTTCAGCTAATAGTTCAGCAAGGAATAGCGAAGATAGCGGTGTTTGGCTCGCAGGTTTCAGGACAAGTGTATTTCCGGCAGCAATCGCCGGGCCTACTTTATGGGCAACCAGGTTCATCGGAAAATTAAAAGGCGTAATCGCACCTACGACACCTAGAGGCTCACGGACTGTGTATCCTATTCTTCCTTCTCCGTCAGCTGTAGCATCCATCGTCAATGTTTCTCCATGAATCCGTTTTGCTTCCTCTGCTGCAAATTTATATGTGGCAATCGTCCGGGATACTTCAACCATTGCCGTTTTAATCGGTTTCGCTGCCTCTTTAGCAATTATTTCAGCTGCCTCATCTTTGCGGCTTTCCAAAAGGCTCGCAAGCTTTTCAAGTATGGCAGCACGTTTATGACTAGGTAAAGCTGCCATTGATTTTCTAGCTTGATAGGCTGATTCTATTGCCAACTCGACATCTTCAAGGCTTGCCGAAGGAATCTCCGCTAGAACTTCCCCGCTATAGGGAGACTTTAGTGTCGTGAATTTTTCAGCTTCTTGCCATTTACCATTAATGAATAATTTCTTTTTCAGCGTTTCAGTCATGACCATCACTTTCACCTCTTATAAAATTTCTTTTTCGACAGCAGTAAATGTCTCATCAAGGATTTCAATTATTCTTTCGACTTCCGATTTAGTAATGATTAAAGGCGGTGCGAATACGAGTGTATCTTGATCAAACGTAACAGACCGGCAAATCAAACCATTCTTAGCCGCTTCAGCAACCAGCCTTGGAGCAAGCTGAGTCTCAAAGCCTTCGCCTGTTTGTTTGTCCTTTACGATGGAGATGCCTCCAATTAATCCAAGTGCCCTGACATCACCAATAATCGGATGTTTGCTTTGAAGCTTCTTAAAGCCGGCAAGCAACTCTTCACCACGCTGTTTCGAGTTTTCTATCAGGTTTTCACGTTCAATTATTTCAATATTTTTCAAAGCAACCGCACAAGCCATAGGATGGCCACTGTATGTGTAGCCGTGTAAAAGCGTGCCTTTTGAAAGGGCAATGAAATCCTGATGCATCTTATCATTCAGGACGACCCCGCCTAACTGTGCATATCCGCTTGTCACACCTTTTGCAAAGCACATCATATCAGGTACAACACCAAAGTGTTCAATCCCAAAATAAGTCCCTGTTCTTCCGAAACCTGTAATGACTTCATCCGTCACCATTAAAATGCCGTATTCATTACAAATCTCCCTTACTTCTTTAAAATAGCCTTCAGGAGGAAGGTTCACGCCGCCGGCCCCTTGAATCGGTTCAGCGATAAATGCCGCAATCGTTTCCGGTCCTTCCTGTTCTATGACCTTACGCAACTCCTCAATGGAAGAACCGTCCACATGGTAAAAATCCGGTGCGATTGAATTCGTGAAGTCTCGGAACGGTTTCAGGCCAGTCGCACTTGTGGCTCCCATTGCCACTCCATGATAGGATTTCGAGCGGGAAATGATTTTTTGACGGTTAGGCTGCCCTTTCAAAAGCCAGTAATGTCGAGCAAGCTTGATTGCCGTATCATTCGACTCCGATCCACCTGAAGTGAAGAAAACTGCATTCAAATCCCCAGGAGCGATGGAAGCGATTTTGGCCGCTAAACGGATTGCCGGCTCATTGCTGAAAGTGGCGAAACTTGAGGTGAAAGCTAACTTCGCCATTTGTTCCTTTGCGACATCAGCCATCTCTTCTTGTCCATGTCCAATATTCACATTCCAAAGTGAAGCCATGCCATCAATGACAGTCCTGCCCGTTACATCCGTAAGATATATTCCCTTTCCTTCCTTAAAGATGAAACTTGGACCATCTGCCTGCTGTTGCTCAATTGACGTAGTCGGATGGATAAAATGCTTTTTATCCAAATCGATTAATTCCTGAATACCCGTAGTCTCTTTAATCATGTAAAAAACACCCTTCTCATGTATGGATTTTTTTCAAGCTAGTTTATTTTTTATATTTATATATATAGATATAGCAAGATGCATGCCAAATTATATGAGCCTTATATTAAAGGTATTCAAGTTAATATGATTCATAAGTGAATCATTAGGAGCGCGTGTTAATTCATATACAAATCATTTGATTCGAATTTGAATCACTCGACTCCCATTCATTAAATTAAATCTTAATTTACACAAATTTTTGAATCCCCCTCTTTATTTTTTAATTGATGTTACAAAACCTGACACACAATGTTGAATTTTCTGAAGATTTGTATTATTATCATGTTAATATTTTTTCATTCCTTTTGAACCGCTATGTTAATCTAAACGAAAGAAGTTGATATATATGCAGGTAGGATTTGAAATGTACCAAAAACAAACATTGAAATTGTCATTAACACCTGAATTACAGCAATCAATCAATATCCTTCAATATTCCTCCCATGAACTGATAGATTTCCTGAACCGACAGGCTTACGAAAATCCCGTTCTCGAAATTAGCTTTAAAGAACCCCTCGCATCATTTTCTGAATCTAGCATTCATACACATAAAATAAATTCTCAGATACGGTCCTATAAAAGTAAAAGTTTTAACGGAGACAATGATTACAACCCTATCAATAATTATTCAATCAACACAGAAACACTGGAAAGCCATTTACTGGAACAATTGAGTTTACTAAGTTCGTTGAAAGCATTTGAAAAGAGAATTCTCCAATTCTTGATTGGGAACTTAAATGAATATGGATTTCTTGAATTGGATGCCAATTGGGCTGCCTCTCATTTTTCCGTGTCCGTGGAAGAAATCGAAAATATGATTCAAGTATTGCAGTCCCTTGACCCCATTGGAGTCGGGGCTAAAGATCTGACCGACTGTTTACTCATTCAGCTGCGTGAGCATGTGGATTACAATGAATTGGCGTATAAGATCGTTAAAAAGCATTTAACGGATTTAGCAGAAAAACGCTACAGGAAAATTGCCGGTCTTTACCAGGTGACCGTTCAGGAAGTACAAGAGGCCTCGGATTTCATCCGTACGTTAAACCCGCGTCCAGTCAGTCACTTTTCCAATGATATGACTCATTACATAGTTCCGGATGTTTACGTGGAAAAAGATAAAGAAGGTTTTCTGATAACGCTCAACAATAGCTGCATGCCTAAACTTTACATCAATCCTTTCTACAAGAACCACGTTGCTATGAATTCAGTTAATCCAGCTAAAGATTATATAAAGGGGCACATAAATGATGCCCAATTACTTTTAAAAGGGCTTGAGCAAAGGCAAATGACACTTTATAAAGTGACAGCATCAATCGTGGACGAACAGCGAGAGTTTTTCATGAAGGGAATTACTGGATTAAAACCTATGACACTGAAAGACATTTCGGAAAAACTTCAGCTTCATGAATCAACGATCAGCAGGGCGACGAGCAATAAATATATCCAGACGCCGCATGGCCTCTTTAAACTAAGGAACTTCTTTACTAGAGGGTTACACCGCGTGAACAGCCAAGCAACCGAATCAACGACCACCATCAAAGAAAAAATAAAGGTATTGATTGCCGATGAAGATAAGATAAGGCCTTTTTCAGATCAGAAACTTTGTCAAATATTCGAAAATGAAGGAACGAAGATCTCCCGCCGTACTATTGCAAAATACCGTGAAGATCTCGGTATACCGGGATCTTCAAAACGGCGCAGGTTTTAACTTAAAAAGACTCTTACAAAAGATGTATCTTTCGTAAGAGTCTTTTATGTCTTCATCACAACCAAAAAGCCCTGAACCAGAGCTTAATAAAAAGTTTTGGAATCTTAATATATCGTTTTATTTATTACCCCATTTATCCTCGAAAATAAGTTCATCCATCGGCCTTCTTTTTTCCCAATTAGCAAGTTCAAGAATGGGCTTATCCGGATATTGATCCGTATAGCCAATCGACAGGAGTGCAACGGGTTCTACATGCGGCGGAATCTCCAAAATATCACGAATATCATTTTTCTTATAAAAGCTTACCCACCCCATTGCCAATCCTTCCGCACAGGCAGCCAGCCACATATTTTGAATTGCGCAGGCTGTAGATAGAATATCGGTTTCCGGAATGGAGTTCCTCCCTAAAACATGGGAGCCGCCCCGTGTCGGGTCGCATGTAACACAAATGGTGTATGGTGCTTCTTTTAACCCTTCCACTTTCAAACTAAGAAACTTATTTTCTTTACCTCCTTCATAATGAATAGCGAGTGCCCTTCTTTCTTTATCCGCTGCCCATGCCAAACTGTTCTTGGTTTCCTGAGACGAAATCACGATGAAACTCCAAGGTTGCATGAATCCTACAGACGGCGCATGATGTGCAGCATCCAAAATTCTCCGGAGTATATCCTTTGCAATTGGCTTTGGCAAAAAACTCCTGATATCCCTACGGTTATAAATGGCTTTATATACGGCAGCTTGTTCTTCATTAGTAAACATAGTTTCCCCCCTGTTTCCGGCTCCCCAGAAATTTATCTAAACATACAATCTATTTTATAGGTAAACCCTTACAATTAAAATATCCCCGGATTCATCTCGTTCCGTCCACAACAAGATTCGCTCTTTCTTGAGGCCTTTGCGCACCCACATAGAGATCTTCATGAACCATCCAATTATCCTCCCACATTTGACGAGCATCTTCACCATCCCGCTCAAGGCCACGTTTCAAACGCTGATCACGTGGACATTCCACCCAAATCGTGAAATCATGGTACCCTGCCAATTCTTTACGGATAGAATACGTTCCTTCTATTATGACAAGGCCCCCAGCAGGAACCTCATGCCATTCGGCCATAGTGTCCGTTTCCCAATCATACCTTTGATACCTTCCTTCTCCTCCCTCCGTAAGCGGTTTCAGGATTTGGTTACAAACACGTTCCCAATCATAATCCGCTCCAATCGGCTTTTGGGATGGAGGCAGTTGAACCCTATCCGATGATGGCAAATAAAAGTCATCCATATGTACGACCGCGCTGCCCGGACATTCTGCCTGGATACGGGCAGCGAGTGTACTTTTTCCAGACCCGCCCCGGCCATCTATGGCCAATATATAGAGAGATCGTTCTTTGGAAATTTCATAAATTTTAGTTATAAGACTGCTAATCGTATACGGTCCATTAAGTGTTGGAAAGTTCATAAGCATTCCCCCTATACTACTTATTTCTATTCATCCTCCCTTAAATTCCTTCCTTGAGGGGATAAAATGAAAAAACTAAGATGAAGGTACTGTTATTAGTTTCAAACAAAAAATAGATTTGGTCCATCACTAAAAAAAAACGTTTAAGGTTCTTCGAACAGAAGTAAGCTGGACAGGGTATACTCCTCTTGGATTACAGACGTTTCAATAACAGTCATGGTAACTATATAAAAATGCTTAGGCTGAAGCCGACCTTTTTCTCGCATATCCTGAACTTCAACTTAGCTTTCCATGAATATTAATGGCCGCTTTCCAATAGGTTTTCCTGTTCTGCGAGCATTACGGCTATCTTATCCTGAATTGCCGTAATGCCTTTTTCTTCTACAAAATTATTCAAGATGATCGAAAATATGATTTTTTCCCCTCTTTTGGTCGTCACATAACCTGATAAGGAGCTCGTTCCTGAAATCGTCCCTGTTTTCGCACGAACATTCCCGGCTGCAAGTGTCCCTTTCATCCTCTTTCTAAGCGTACCGCCCACCATCCGATTTTCGTTGCCTGCAATCGGTAGAGCATTCAAGTAAGCAGGAAACCACGTTTTTTCCTGAACGGCATACAGCAGCTTCGATATTTCATTCGCTGGAATCATATTGACTTGGGAAATTCCAGATCCATCACGCATCATGATCGTTTGCATATCGAGACCCATACTCTTCATCTGATTTTGAGTAACCTTCAAACCATCCTTCCAGCTTCCCTCCCCTTCTGCCTCTTTGCCCATTTCCTTTACCAAAACCTCGGCATGGCTGTTATTGCTCAATTTCATGAAAGGAATAAGCAGCTGTGAAAGCGGCATGGACTGATGAGTGGCAATCATGTCCGCTCCTACTGGCGTTTTCCCTTTTTTCCTTTTTCCCAACACTTTAATTCCATGTTTCTTCATTGATTTTTCAAATAGGCTCAGCGCATATTCTGTGGGATCTTCCACAGAAATCCACTCTTTGGTCACACCGGAATGCTCCGGAATGGTACCGGTCACCGTAATGACTTGTGTGCCATGAGACCGTTCAACTTCAATTTTGTTATTAGCGTCAGCCGATACAGTTTTCGTTTTGTTGATGACCTTCACGTAATCGGTTTCAGGCTCCAGCTTCACCGTTGCCCTCTTCCCAGCCTTTTCCGCTGGGGTCATTTCCACGATGATGGTACCGGTATCGTAATCTTCATTCGGGGAAGCCGTTAAAGCCGAAACGGCTGCACCGTAATATTCCTGTTCATCGCTCCAAACTAAGTCTTGGGAATAACGAACGTCATCATACCAAGAATCATCGCCTATAAGATCCCCGTGAACGAACTTAACTTGCCTGTGCTTCAGTGAAGCTGCCAGCTCATCAAAATCCTTTTCCAATAATGTGGGATCTCCTTTTCCCTTCAGATATACATTGCCCTGCAGAACATGGCCAACCTGCACTCCTTTTATGTATAGTTCCGTTTGAAAAACATGATCTTCCCCTAAAGTTTCCAGCGCAGCTGCTGCAGTCAAAAGCTTAAGGTTCGAAGCAGGCCGCAATCTCGTTTGCGACCCCCGTTCATAAATCACTTCCCCCGTTTCAGCTGAACGGATGGAAATTCCCGTCAACGCCCCATCCAGTCCTGGCGAATGCTCCAATATTCGTTGAATTTCCTGCCCTAGGTTTCCATCATCATTCGCAGCCTGCATCGATTCTCCATTAAAAAAACAAATCAAAAACAGGAAGAATATAAAACTCAACTTCCTTTTATACGTCAAACCTATCACTCCCACTCTAGAAACTCACCACTTCTATCTTGTCCATTTTTCGATCATATAAAAAGAAAAGATCCACTAGAAAACTCCTTATTTATACATACTCGGGAAACTGCAGGATTATTCGGCCGCCACTCCATGGTATGCGGCTGCCAATTTCTATACATGTACCTATAATAGGGAACTTTTTTGCAAGATAATCCGTATAAGTATAAAGACATAGTAAGGAGTGAATATATGTATTCCAAGATACAGCCACCAACGAAGAAAATATCCAAAGAATCAGTGAAGGTGTGGCGGATGACCGAAGCCATTACCAATCTCATTATCCTCGCCGTCCTTGGCTTCCTATTATTTGTTGATGATTATTTCACTTGGAAAGAATGGATTGGATGGATTTTAAACGGACTTATCGTATTATCTTTTTTCCATGCTATCTGGTCCATCTTCATTGAACCGATACTGTTGCAAAAGTATTGGCGTTACGACGTGAACGAAGAATTCATTCAAACAAAACGTGGAGCCTGGAGTGAAACGCATGAACTCATTCCGATGACGAAGGTTCAATCCGTCAAATTGAACCAAGGACCGTTTTTGCGAAAATACAACCTTTATTCCCTAAGCATCGGAACAATGGGCGACTCTCATGACATACCAGCCATCCCCGAGAAGGAAGCGTATGAATTACGAGATAAAATTGCCCATTTCGCAAAAATTAAGGAAGTGGATTAATGATGGAAGAACAAGCAAAACGATTACACCCTATCAAAATCCCTTTCGAATTTTGGAAATTGCTGAAAGGAAATGTATTTTTCATAATCATGCTTTATGTCTTGAATTTCGGTTCTGAAAAGATGTATATGAAGGTACTCCAAATCGGCTTTCTAGTTTATCTGGTTTGGAAAGTCATTTCTGTCATCCTTAAATGGTATACATACAAATACCAAATCAAAGAAGGTACCTTATATATTACTTCAGGGCTTGTCTCAAAATCGTATCGAACTGTCCCGCTTCATAAGGTTCAGAATGTCCAGCAACGCACGACGTTATTTCATAAGATTTTCAGATTGACCTCTTTAACATTCGAAACAGGGATGACAGGTGATCAGGGTAGTGTACCTTTCGAGATGATTTCCCGAAAAGAGGCCGAACGGCTTGAGGGGGAATATGCTTCAAAACAGGAACTTCCGGTTAACGAAGCGGATATTCCCGAAGAACGAATTGCTGAGGATATGGAACCAGCCAATGAAAAAACGATTCATTTCACGCCAAGCAAACAAGATGTGCTGAAAGCTTCCTTTACATCACTCAGCTTCCTGGCTCTTATCCCGATATTGGCTACGTTATATAATACACTCGATGATTTTATCGATTTGGAGAATGCCGAAGGGTTTCTTGCCAAGTTATTGGATTCATGGTGGATCATTACCATCGTTTTTGCAGGCCTCATATGTGTCGCTGTTGCCTTCGGAATCGTTTCCACATTCGTTAAATATGGAAAATATGAAATTTCATCCGATCATGAGCGCATATATATCAAGAAAGGCGTACTGGACGAATCTGCTTTTTCCATTCGGAAAGAAAAAGTACAAGCAGTCGAAATCACCCAATCAATCATTAAAAGATTGCTAGGGTTGGCAGAAGTGAAACTGATCAGTGCAGGAAGCACCGGTGATGAAGAGCTGGAAACGAACACCCTCTATCCTTTTTTATCAATTGAACGGGCATATGGGATGGTAGAAGAGATTTTACCCGCTTATAAAGTGGAACGGTCAATGAAGTCACTATCGAAACAGGCCTTCAAAATCCGAATGCTGCGGCCCAGCTTTTTCTGGATTCTCACAACATTGGCAATCTATTATTTCAACGTCTCCCTATGGTATATCTCACTGATTCTACTCGTTCTCATTTATACATTGAGAATAATGGATTACAAAAATAGCCGTTACTTGTTAAATGATGAGTTCATTCAGTTCAAAGCCGGAAGTTTGGAAACATCACTATTCATAACCAAAAGGAGCAAGGTCATTCAAATTGAGGTGGAACGTTCGAAGCTGCAAAAGCTTTTCGGGCTTGCCACAATTGAAACGATCAACCGCTCCAAGCCTGTACACCATACAAAGCTCCAAGATGTATCCGTTGAATACGCAGACGAGTTTTACACATGGTATATGGACAGGACAAAAAATATCCAAGTCGAATAGTAATCATTGAAATGAAAGAGTTGACGACGGCAGTCAACTCTTTTTTTATCCTCTATATCCCACTCCCTTCCCACCATTGCACTTCATGACAAAATTAATATTGGAATTTTCTAACTTAATCACTTCAAAAACGCGAAAGAAGACCGAAATATCAAATAGAAGCCAAAATTAATTAGAAGTTTATAAGAAGGAGGTTTTTCCAAATGAGAAGACTGACAGACTGGTATTTTAATTCACTAAAAAAACAAATATTGATTCCCTTTTTAGCTTTGATCATGATAAGCGGAATGGCCATTTCCTACATGAGCTATAAAAATAGTATCGAGTTGACGACCCAGGAACTTACCGGAACGACGGAAGAACAAGTCAAGTCAATGAACGATTCTTTCGAGACCTTCTTTCGAAAAACGGAAAATCAATTGGATAGAATCAGTAAATATCCTATCATGATTTCTTATGATAAGAACCTCGAATCCATAATGGATGAATTTTCTTATACGCAAACCAGTAACTCTGAAATAAATGGTATATATCTCGGCACAGAGAAGGATGGAAAAGCATTTATATTCCCAGAAACTGAATTGCCGGCTGACTACGACCCAAGACAGAGGGATTGGTATCAATCCGCATTAAAACAAAAAGACAAGACCATTTGGACGGAACCTTATACCGATCAGGCTACGAATGAGCTTGTCATTACGGCAGCAAAAGCCATATATGATGATCGTGATGAATTAATAGGCGTGCTCGGTGTCGACATCTCGATCGATACATTGATCACGATGGTCAATAAAACGAAATTCGGCGAAACGGGCTATACAGTTTTGCTGGATCAGAAAGGGTCATTCGTTACACATCCAGACAAGGAAAAAATTCAACAGGATATATCAAAGGAAAATATTTTCAAAAAAATGAAAGGTGAATCCGGATCAATGATCGAGGAATTTGAAGGGCAAAGCCGGATCGTCGGATACGCCACAAATCCTACCACTGGATGGAGAATAGCAGGGGTAATGGAGGAAAATGAAGTGAAAGTCCGGGCAAGCCCGATGATAATCGATAATATCATCACACTTTTGATTGTCTTTACCGTCACTGCACTATCTGCCATCTTCATCACCCGTTCTTTAACAAATCCCATTAAAAAGCTGCAGGAATCCATAAGAAAAATGGCTAACGGCGATTTCACCTCCAGGAATTCCATTTCCAGAAAAGATGAGATAGGCCAACTTGCAGAAGACACCAGCTTAATGACGAGGAATATGAGTCATATGTTAGGAGTTGTCAAAAACCTTTCCGATAAAGTATCGGATTCCTCCATGACGCTAGTGGCTAGTGCCGATGAAAATTCAGCGGCAGCTAACGAGGTGGCCATGACGATGGAACAAATAGCAACCGGTGCCATAGACCAAATCGAAGTCGGGCAGAATAACGAAATGGCCGTAAAGCTATTGGCTGACAAAATCAATGATCTTGAGGCGCAAACGGGCAAAATGGCCACGGAATCCGAAAATATGTTCAAGGCTTCCGAAAACGGAATCACTCAAGTACAAGGCCTGAAACAACAATTCAATGAAACGTCCCTGATATCCAATAAGATGAGTACGGCAGTCAAATCATTGGATGCACGATCCAATGATATTAGTGTGATCGTAAAAACCATAAGCGGGATTGCAGGACAAACGAATTTACTCGCCCTGAATGCTGCCATCGAAGCAGCCAGGGCTGGTGAACACGGAAAAGGGTTTGCAGTCGTTGCCGATGAAGTGAAAAAATTGGCCGAACAGACGGAAAACTCACTGAAAGAAATCTCTCAAATCATTCAAGCCATGCAAACCGATACAACCAATACCGTTCATTTGATTGATCAAGTCAATCAAAAAATCCATCTTCAGGATACTTCTGTAACGGATACGGAAAATGCCTTCAGTCACATTGCATCCATCATCGCGAACACATTCAGCAATTTTGACGAAATCAAAAAGATGATGAACGATATGGTAAACGAGGTCACACGGATGGCGGGCAATGCAGAAAAATTAAATTCGATAAGTCAGGAAACTGCAGCGGGAACTGAAGAAGTATCTGCTTCCGTGGAACAAACGAATGCTTCCATGGAACAATTAAATGCCCTGGCTAGTGAATTGGATGCCCTATCCCAGGAAATGCACAAAGAAATAAAGAAATTCACATTCTAATCAAAAAAAGGACGGGCCCTAAGGGATCCGTCCTTTTTTAACTTACGACCTATAGAGTTCTTCTACCGTTCGTTAGCGTTTCATCGGTTTCCGTTATTCCTGAGTAAGAAGAACTGGATTTTCTCGCATCCGAATCGACTAACACAAGCAGCTTGCCACTCTTTACATCCGCTTCATAACGATTCGCCTCGTCTTCAGGTATGCCCATACCGATTAATGTACCGGCCAATCCTCCTGTACCAGCACCTACAGCCGCTCCGGCTAATGTTGCAGCAAGCGGTCCAGCTGCCAGTACCGGTCCGATTCCCGGAATCGCCAACGCTCCCACACCAGCTAATAATCCGGCAGCACCGCCCAAAATACCTCCGGTCGCCGCACCTGCTGCGAGCCCCTCCTCAACTTTGGTACCCGTTTCTTCATTCACTGCATTTAACTCTTCTTTATCTTTAGCTACCACTGAAATATCTTCACGATTATATCCTTGGGCCTGTAATGACTCAACAGCCTTTATGGCTTCTTCTCCAGTTTCATATACACCAATTATACGTTTATCCATATCTATCATCCTCCTTAAAGAATGTAAATTGTCGCTCCCCCTTTACATACCCCAGATGATGAAAGTGCTAAACGTTAATTAACAGGAAAAAAATTTTGAGTTAACCCTTTCTCAGAAAGGGTATATATAATCATAGTATGCATATTTTTAGGAGGTTTTCTTTTTGCTCATCGAGTTACTTAAAGATTTAGTATCTATCGACAGTTCATCGAAAGAAGGAGCTAACCAAGCAGTTGATTACTGTGCGGACTGGCTTAAAGATCAAGGACTTACCGTGAATGTGATCGTAAATAACGGTTATAAGATGCTTGTAAGCGAGATTGGCAGCGGAGATAAAACCCTAATTTGGAATGGCCATGTCGATGTTGTCAGCGGAACGCCGGATCAGTTTTTCCCTGAGATTCATGAAGGAAACTTATATGGACGAGGGACAGCCGATATGAAAGCTGGAGTTGCAGGGATGATGTGTGCATTTACCGAACTGAAGGATAAGGACTTAGGTTTGAAAATCCAGCTTCAGATCGTATCGGATGAAGAGATTGGCGGGTTGAACTGTTCCGGATATTTAGCGAAACATGGTTATAGAGGGGACTTTGTGATCTGTGCTGAACCGACGCAATTGGGTATCGGGCTCCAGGCAAAGGGTGCCCTTCGAATCGATATTGAAGTATCCGGCAAATCCGCACACGGAAGCCGGCCATGGGAAGGCGTGAATGCAATTGAAAAGGCATATGATCTTTATCAAAAAATAAAGGAACTTCCTTTCACCCGGGATCATACTCCCCTATACGCTTCACCCTCACTTAACCTAGCAAAAATAAAAGGCGGGGAGGTCTATAATAAGGTACCGGATGCCTGTTTGCTAAGTCTTGATATTCGCTATCTTCCTACGCAAACAATGGAAGATATCATTGCTCAGATCGAAAGTGTGACAGGAAATAATGTCCACCTTAATATGTACAGTAAACCTGTAAAAACCGAAGAGTCAGACCCATTCATCACTCTGCTCCGTCCGATTATCGAAAGAAACACCAAGCAAGACGCTGTCATTTTTGGACAACATGGCTCCGCAGATACCGTCTTTTTTGCGGCATATGATATCCCAGCGATTGAATTCGGACCAAAAGGTGAGAACTGGCATGGAGATAGGGAATGCGTCAATCTTGAATCGGTAGCAGTCTATCAAAAAATGCTTGTCGATTTCGCTTCTGAATTTGTTTTACATTAATCCAAGTCATGAAAAAAAGCCGGCATCACATAGATGTCGGCTTTTTTCATGTTCCGCATATCCTCTCCTACTAAAATAAACAGCATTCAATCGTCTATTATTACGTTGTTTTTTTACAAAATATACAGGACTTTAAAACCAGGGATTACACGTCCATATATTACCTCATTAAACAGGATACGCCATTACATCAACACTATTTAACAAAAATACGCTTATACTGACATAATAAATAATATATTTACATTTCTTAGATGAGTACTTTTGACCTAGTTTATATTACATTTATTTATCAAGGGAAACCTTTTTGTAACACAATTACTATTCCACCGAAACATTATTGTCATAAAGACCTGTTATTCTAAGTCTACGATTTAAAACAAAGGAGACTATTCATTTTGAAAAAAATACTACTTCCACTATTCACTGCTTTCTTTTTGGTATTTAGTTTTTCCGGAGTTTCATCGGCTGCTACTACTACATACAAAGTTAAAAGCGGCGACACACTATGGGGTATCGCCAATAAACATAATATAACAGTCAATCAACTCAAAAGTTGGAACAACCTGAAAAAAGATAACATCCATCCAAAACAAGTTTTAAAGGTCAAGAAAACATCGACCGCAGCTAAACCTAAAGCTAAAACATCATCATCATCAAAAAAATATAAAACGATCACGGTGAAGGCAACAGCATACACAGCAAACTGCAAAGGCTGCAGCGGGATTACAGCATCGGGTCTTAACTTAAAGAAAAACCCTAACGTAAAAGCAATCTCAGTCGACCCTAAAGTCATTCCACTTGGAACAAAAGTTCATGTAGAAGGATACGGGGATGCCATTGCTGCAGATAAAGGCGGCGCAATCAAAGGTAATAAAATTGACGTCTTCTACTCTTCTCACTCAAAAGCTATCAATTGGGGCAGAAAAACCGTTAAAGTAAAAATCTATAAATAATGATAAGCACCAGCCTGAAACCTTTCAGGCTGTTTTTTTGTTTTTCCCATTCTTGCAAACAACTAAACAACCAGTTACCTTCAAACGGAAAACATTTACCGAAAATTCAGTCAATGTTATGATTAGTATATCTTAATCAAAAGAGAGGTGTGCGCTTTGAATATTGTCATTATAGGGGCAGGGGCACTCGGCTCCTACTTTGGGGGCAGGTTGCAGCAGGCCGGGCAGGATGTTCAATACCTTGTCCGAAAAAACCGCGCTAAACAATTGAAGGAAAACGGGATCAGCTTAACCAGCCCACATGGAAACTACCAATTCAACGACCTTCATATCACAGAGAATGTAAATGATATAGAAAAGGTCGATCTTGTGATTCTCGCTGTAAAAGGCCAGCATCTGCCAGGCACTCTTACAGATTTAAAGGTGCTTGTTGAAAGGGGCGCAAAGGTCCTCCCGCTTTTGAATGGGTTGGAACATGTATCCATTTTACAGGACGAACTGGGCGAAGAAGCCGTCTTGGGAGGAAGCGCCTTCATCATAGCAACCCTTGATGAAAAAGGTCATGTCATTCACTCCAATGAAAATCACGATTTAATCTATGGCCCGCTTCATCCGTCACAAAAAAAAGTTTGTGATGATTTCGAACAGGCTACCGGATCAGCTATCATGAAGGCAAGCAGAACGGAAAACATATTGATCAGGATGTGGATCAAATATATGTTCATCACCGCTTTTTCCGGTGTGACAACTGCATCTAACCTCCCTATCGGCACGATACGGAGATTCCCGGAAACCAATGGATTGCTAGAAAAGGTCCTTGTTGAAATGAAGGAGCTTGCAAATGCTTATGACGTCGGTATTACTGTGGAGAATATTGCTCAAGCGTTAGAAAACATGGCAGGTTTACCTGACGAATCCACCTCTTCCATGCACCAGGACCGCCGGAAGGGCATAACCCTCGAAGTGGAACATTTACAGGGCGGTGCACTGCGCCTTGCCGAAAAGGCCGGTTTGAAACTTCCTGTGATCGGAACCCTATATGCACTCATAAAACCTTTTGAAAATTGATTTTCGCCAATACCGGTGCTCCACCGGTATTTTTTTTTGCAGCTTAGTAATCTATCTATATCCTAATGGCACTTTTAATTCCTCTTCAGTTATTCAAAATCCCCAAGACCAAAAAGAACAAAAAGAAAACAATATCACCAAAAGAATATTCTGATTCTTTCTTCTGTTACACTATTATCAAGTTAAGAAAGCGCTATCATATAACAAAGGAGAATGCCCCTTGAAAATATTAAAAAATTTAACAGTTCAGGTCATCATCGGTATCATTCTGGGTATAGCAGTCGGTTTCTTCTTCCCTGCTTTCGGTGAGCAGCTGAAGATATTAGCTGATTTATTTATTAAAATGATTAAAATGGTCATCGCACCAATCATCTTCTTAACCGTCGTAATCGGAATTGGCGGTATGGGTGATATGAAAAAGGTTGGCCGCATCGGCGGAAAGGCCCTGCTCTATTTTGAAATCGTTACCACTTTCGCACTTGCCATCGGTATCATCGTAGTCAATCTGCTGGGACCTGGTAAAGGCTTTAACATCGATTCAGTCGAGGGCGGAGATGTATCACAATATACAACAGCCGCTTCCGAAACGGAACATGGAGCCGTTGCTTTCATTTCTAATATCATTCCTGATAATGCCGTTGCAGCACTGGCCGGCGGAGACTTACTCCCTATTCTATTCTTTGCCGTATTATTCGGATTATCAATGGCGGCAATGGGACCGAAAGTGCAGCCAGTCGTTTCTTTCTTTCAGCATATTGCCGACATTTTCTTCGGCATCGTAGGTATGATCATGAAAGTTTCTCCATTGGCCGCATTTGGAGCAATGGCTTATACAATCGGTAAGTTTGGCCTTGGTTCTTTAACCTCGTTAGGACAATTAATGGGCAGCGTATATATCACAATGGCACTATTCATCATACTAATCCTTGGCTCGATCGCAAAGATGTACGGCTTTAATATTTTCAAGTTCATTGCCTATATAAAAGAAGAGATCCTCTTAGTTTTAGGAACATCTTCGTCGGAATCCGCCCTGCCAAGCGTGATGAAAAAACTCGAAAAATACGGTTGCTCAAAATCGGTAGTCGGTTTGGTTGTCCCAACAGGTTATTCTTTCAACCTTGATGGCACATCCATCTACTTATCCATGGCTGCAATTTTCATCGCCCAAGCATATGGTGTCGATTTAAGCATCTGGCAGGAATTGACCCTTCTAGGAATCTTGATGTTAACATCCAAAGGTGCTGCTGGTGTAACGGGATCCGGTTTCATTACCCTTGCTGCAACATTAGCTGCCTTCCCAATGATTCCAGTTGAAGGAATGGCATTACTACTGGGAGTCGACCGCTTCATGTCTGAAGCACGTGCCATCACCAATCTAATCGGTAACAGTGTTGCTACAGTGGTCATTTCTAAATCAGAAGGTGAATTCAATCCAAACCAAGCCATCTCAGGTGATATGAATGAAGTGGCCGTCTCATCGGAAAAATAATCGAACACTAATGAAGAGGTGTGTAACTTGCACCTCTTTTTTTGTATTGCTCCCTTTCTATCAATTAGCCAATTTTCTATAAATAGCCAATCAAATAAATTTCAGAATCAGTGAAAAGTGTTTATACTTTTATGTAACAGGTAAAAGTATAAAGTTAAAAGTTTTAGTAGTTTGATGGATTTAACCAAATTAGGAGGTTTTATCATGAAGGATTACGGATTATTTATTAACGGTGAGTGGTCGGATTTTGGATTGGATAAAATTGAAGTAAGAAACCCGGCAACGGATGAAATAGTTGCCACCGTTCCTAAAGGCGGTGCAACTGAAGCGGCGAAGGCTGCAGATGCCGCATATGAAGCCTTTACGGGCTGGGCTGCACTCTCAGTCTACGAACGCGCTGAACTGATTTGGAAATGGCATCGATTGATTGATGATAATAAAGAAGAATTGGCAAAAATCATGACTGAAGAGCAAGGCAAGCCCCTTAAAGAGGCTCTTGGTGAGATGACATATGCAAACGGCTTTTTATCTTGGTTTGCCGAAGAAGGAAAACGGGTGTACGGCGAAACGATTCCTGCTTCCGTGTCCAATAAGCGTCTTTTCGTGACTAAACAGCCTGTCGGAGTTGTAGCTGTCATTACGCCTTGGAACTTTCCTGCAGCCATGATTACAAGAAAAGTGGCACCAGCGCTTGCCGTCGGCTGCACAGTCGTCATTAAACCGGCAAACCTGACTCCAATAACAGCTTTAAAAATGGCTGAATTAGCTGAAGAAGCTGGCATTCCAAAAGGTGTCATCAATGTCGTGACAGGAAAATCATCAGAAATCGGTGAAACTTGGCTTCAAGATACGAGGGTTCGTAAATTGACGTTTACCGGTTCTACAGAAGTCGGCAAAACCCTTATGAGGGGCTCGGCTGACACAGTTAAGAAAATCTCGCTTGAACTCGGAGGTCACGCACCAGCAATCGTTCTTGAGGATGCCGACCTTAATAAAGCGGTTGATGGCATCATCAGTTCAAAATTCCGTAACGCAGGACAAACATGCGTTTGTTCAAATCGCATTTATGTCCATGAAGCCATACAAGAAGCCTTCATCGAAAAGCTCGTTGCCAAGGTAAAGGAACTAAAGGTAGGAAACGGACTGGAAGATGGCGTCGATATCGGTCCGCTTATCGATCAAAATGCAGTGGATAAGGTTCAAAAACAAATAGATGAAGCAATCAGCAGCGGGGCTAAGCTCGAAGCTGGCGGTAAATCAATAAGCGGCCTTTTTCTTGAACCAACCGTACTGTCCAACATTGATGACAGCATGCTCTGCATGAAGGAAGAAACATTTGGTCCACTAGCTCCCATTGCCTCCTTTAAGACTGACGAAGAGGCAATCAAGAGGGCAAATGACTCCATCTTCGGTTTGGCAGCTTACGTCTTCACTGAAAATATCACCAAGGGCATCAAATTCACCGAGGCACTTGAATTCGGAATTGTAGGCTTGAACGATGGACTTCCTTCCGTTCCGCAAGCTCCATTTGGCGGATTCAAGCAAAGCGGGCTCGGCCGTGAAGGCGGACACCAAGGCATCGAAGAATTCCTGGAAGTAAAATATATTTCCTTAGGTTTGTAACCTATTTATACGCACTGAAAACGGGCCCGACTCAATTGAGTCGGGCCCGTTTTTTCATTCCAATATATCCTCTTCAAGCTTTTCCTCTTTTCGGATCCTGATGAATTTTACGATATTCAATACAATCGTTTTAACAACGGAATAAGTCGGAACGGCCAAAATCATGCCGATGATACCGGCAATGTTTCCGGCGACGAGCAATAGGATGATGATGGTAAGCGGATGTGTGTTCAATTTCTTCCCGATGACTAACGGTGAAATGAAATTACCATCCAATTGCTGAATGACCGTTACAACCAGAATGACCAATAACGCCTCGGTCGGTGAATGAATCAACGCCACAATGACAGCAGGAGCGGCTCCGATAAACGGACCTACATATGGAATGATATTGGTTACAGCGCCAATCAGCGCGAATAAGAACGCATATGGCAAACCAATGATCAAATACCCGATGAACGTTCCGATCCCGACAAACATGCAAACAAGCATCTGCCCTTGTATGTATGTAGTAAGCGTCCCGCCAGTTTCCTGAAGCACTGTTAAAGCTGGTTTCCTATAGCGAACCGGGACGAATTTCATAATGGCGGCCGGAAGCTTATCCCCATCCTTCAACATATAAAACAGGATGAAAGGAACCGTTACGACCACTAAGGTAATATTCGTCACTACGCTGAAAACGGAAGTTAAACTGTTCGTAATATTACTAGGTAAATCAGTCAAATATTTCTGAAGCGAATCCCCTACTTCTTGCAGAGGTACATAATCTTGTTCCACCGTCCATAAAAACCATTTTGACTCCGCTGAATCTTCAATGAACTTCCTTGTTTGATTGAAATAATCCGGAAGGTTATTGATTAAATCCGTAACCTGTTTGGACAGTGAAGGTCCAACCAGACCGACCAGCAAACTAATCAATCCCAGGAAAAATACATAAAGCAATAATATCGCCAATCCCCTAGGCACTCTTCTTTTAACGAGGAAATCAACAGTGGGATTGAACAGGAAATAGAGAAAACCTGAAATCAAGATGGGAAAGAACAATGTCGAGGTAAAAATCACGATTGGTTCAAAAAGAAAAGAAATCTTTGTACCAACATAAAAAAGTAAAGACAATAGTAATAACTCTAACGTCCAAAAATGCAGTTTTTGCTTGAACAAATAATCTCCTCCACTATAAGCATTCTATATGACTCCTTATTTCTAAGGAAACGAAAAAATTCTATGTATGATAATCCTTCATTGTTAGCAGTTTACCATACTTCTATAACTTGAATGAATAATTATATACAAAAATAAAAGAAAAAAGCCTAAAGATACAGTTCCCTATCTTTTTGATGGTTAAGCATCATTTTACACTTTAAATCTTTTATATGTTAGAGGAAAAAAACTAATATGCACCATCATGCAAATTGAAAGATTCATGGTTTTCCACCCAATACGGGAAACGGACCCAAATAAAAAAACCCCGCTGTATTGGCGGGGTGGTTTTGAGTCTTATTTTTGATCTTGAAGTACTGCTTCAAGCATCGTACCGTTTTTAGCTAGGTTTGTATGCCATGAAAATGCTTTTTCAAGAATGTGTGGAGTTTGATGCCCGCCAGTTTGCGCAACAGCTTCAGTGAAGTATGCACGAAGCTGTGGACGGTAGTCAGGATGCGCACAATTTTCAATGATTAACTCTACGCGCTCTTTTGGTGCCAAACCACGTAAATCAGCGATCCCTTGCTCTGTCACTAATACATCCACATCATGTTCAGTATGATCCACATGAGAAACGAAAGGAACGATACTGGAAATCTTGCCGCCTTTTGCATATGATTTCGTTACGAAAATGCCTAGGCGTGAGTTACGGGCAAAATCTCCCGAGCCACCGATTCCATTCATCATTCTTGTCCCAGAAACATGTGTCGAGTTTACGTTACCATAGATATCACACTCTAACGCTGTATTGATTGAAATCAAACCAAGACGGCGGATGATTTCAGGATGGTTAGATATTTCTTGTGGACGAAGAACTAGTTTATCACGGTATTTTTCAAGTTCACCGTAAACTTGTTTACCTTTTTCTTCAGCTAATGTGATCGAACAACCTGAAGCGAATTTAACTTTTCCAGCATCGATTAAATCAAATACCGCATCTTGCAGCACTTCTGAATAAACTTCCAAATCTTTAAATTCAGAATCAAGGAAGCCAGCGAATACAGCATTTGCCACTGAACCTACACCCGACTGAAGCGGAGCAAGGCTTTCAGTTAAACGGCCAGCCTTGATTTCTTCACGAAGGAAGTTAATGAGGTGGTTCGCGATTGTTGCAGTTTCTTCATCCGGCGGCACGATTGTAGAAGGTGCATCAAGATCTGTAGAAATGACGATTCCCATTACTTTTTCAGGGTCAACCGCAATACCGATCGATCCAAGGCGATCACTAGCTTTAGTCATAGGAATCGGTTCGCGTTTCCCTTGTTCAGCTGGTGTATATATATCATGCATCCCTTCCAATCCTTCTGGATGGGACACGTTCAATTCAATGATTACATGTTTAGCTTCTTGAACGAATATGGCTGAGTTACCTACAGAAGTTGTCGGGATGATCAATCCTTCTTCCGTAATCGCCAATGCTTCGATGATTGCAAAATCTATAGGTCCGACAATGCCTTGACGAACTTGTTCAGCTGTATGAGATAAATGCTGGTCCACATAAGTGACTTCATCAGCATTTATTTTATTGCGAATGCCTTTATCCGCTTGGAACGGCAAACGTTTGTTTATGATACCGGCTTCAGCCATATGTTGATCGACTTCCGGTCCTAATGAAGCACCAGTATAAACGTCAACTTTGAATTTTTCAGTTTTTGCTTTTTCAACTAGAGCCATCGGAATAACTTTAGCATCACCAGCACGGGTAAATCCACTCATCCCGAGTTTCATCCCATCTTTAATCCATGAAGCTGCTTCTTCCGCTGTAACTACTTTCCCCTTAAATTGTTCATTGCGAATTTTTTTGAAAACGCTTTCGTTCATACAAAAGACCCCCATTTTCGCTTTTCTTACACTTAATTTTACCAATCCTGTGTAATCGTCACATTCATTTTTGAATGAAAAGCCTTAAATAGGGCATAAACCAGCATTTTATTCACACAAGGGAGAATCATTAAAATCCTAAAGCCCTCCTGAATTGACTTGCATACGTTTGACTGACCTGGATTTTGGAATTGTCTTTCATTATCAGTAAAAATGTAGAATGAAAATCGGGAAGGATTTCTTGAATATAGTTGATATTGACGATGTACGAACGATGCACGCGAATGAATAAATCACTAGGTAAAATGAATTCCAATTCACTTAAATTCATTTTATGAAATCCACTCACACGTTCGGACTGAATTTTAGTTTTCCTATTTTGAGCTTCCAGATACATAATTTCATCATATGGAAGCGGTATCCAGCGATCTTCGGTTTTAATGGTCAAGAATGATGTAGGTAAAATTAATGGCTTTGTCGGCAAGATGGCCGTGACCGCTCCTAAAGGATTGCCCTGATCCATGATAGGAACACTCAGCCCATAGTAAGGTACGCCAAATACATTGCTTTCAACCTGCACCCCTATTTTTTTACGGACACTCAGTGCTTTATATGTCGCTGTGTTTTCACTGATTAAATCACCTGGTTTTATTCTTAAATCAACTTGTTTGCTCGGTTGATAATAAATGTATTTTTCGGAATCAGCCACAGAAATTGAAGCATCCTTCGGTACAAATTCCCTGATGATATTTAAAACGGATTCGACCGTAAATTGATCCATTTCCTTTCACCTCTTAAAAGAACATATTAATAATTTCCCTATTATTAAACAGGGCATTCATAAAATAATTCATCATTTTTTGGAAAACTTACATTTTTTTGAATTTATTATTCATAAAATTAAAGAAAAATTGAAGTAACTAAGCGAAAAGCGTCAAAAAAGGCAAAAAAATCGTATTTAAATTTACATCCTTATTCATTATAGTTGGAAAGCTCCTCGATTTCCATGGGGGATTCAAGAAAAAAGTTTCCTTATATACTAACATTTAAATGTCGCGAGGGTGGAAATCAAACGCATAAAAAAGCCGCTCTCCCCATATAGGATAACGGCTAAAGGTCATTTTTTAAAACGGGGATTTTGAAACGAGGATTTTATTCTTAGAGATAGTATCTCTTCTAGATTTTTCAGTGGCAATTCCAATAAAAAGGGTCGGTCATCAGGTTGATATACATCCTCTGAAATGAGCGTATTAACGATCTTCTGTTTTTTTGCATTAACAATTCGGACCAGTCTCCCCATTTTCAGCTCCCTTTCTTTAATCAACTGTATCCGGCACATTCGGCCGGACATTCAGATGTCATTCTTTAATGCATCATGGCCTTCCTTTCCGGTACGGATATTCACAACATTCGCCAATTCATAAATGAAGATTTTTCCGTCACCTGGTTTACCTGTACTCAGGAATCTCCTTGCTACATCCACAACATCCTGAACTGGCACTTCACACACGACGATTTCGATTTTCATTCGATCATGTAGTGACATTTCACGATTTCTGCCTCTATAGGTTTCCACATAACTTTTCTGAAGACCCGTTCCTTTTACTTCCGATACAGTCATTCCGCTTACCCCTATTTTTGCAAGTTCCGCTTTGAATTGTTCAAACTTGATCGGACGTGTAATGATTTCGATTTTCGTTAAAACCTCGGACATATGAGCAACCCCCTTTTAAATGGATTCGTGATAAGCTTTTTCTCCATGAAGTGTAAGATCAAGCCCCATTGACTCATCTTCTTCACTGACACGCAACGGTACGAAAAGGTTAATGACTTTAGCAACGACATATGTGACCACGGCAACGAAGATATATGTCGCAATGATCGCTACAAGCTGCTTCCACAACAAGTTGAAATCTCCATAGAATAAACCATCTGCACCGTTTTCGTTAACGGAAGTGGTCGCGAATAAACCTGTAGCGATCCCACCCCATGTCCCGCCGATCCCGTGCAATCCGAAAGCATCAAGTGCATCATCGTAACCGAGTTTATTCTTCAGGAAGAATACGCCCCAGAAACATAAGGCACCACCAATGACACCGATGATGATGGAAGAGGCAGGGGTTACGAATCCGCAAGCAGGTGTAATGGCCACCAAGCCAGAAATAGCTCCTGATACCGCACCCAGCAATGTTGCCTTTTTATTAGCCATATACTCAACGATCAGCCAGCCTATGATACCAGCAGCGGCCGCAACAGCTGTATTGACGAATACATTCATCGCCACTTCATTGATTGTCAGTGCGCTTCCGACGTTGAAGCCGTACCAACCGAACCATATTAATGATCCGCCAAGGAATGTTAAAGGAAGATTATGCGGTGCACTGTCACCCGACTCTTTCCTTTTACCTAACATGATCGCTAAAACCAGACCTGCAACCCCTGAAGAAATATGAACAACGTTGCCGCCTGCAAAGTCAAGTGTACCAAGTTCCGCTAACCAGCCGCCTCCCCATACCCAGTGTGCAACGGGAGCGTATACGAATAAAGACCAAAGGATCGTAAAAATCAGGAATGCTGAAAATCTCATCCGCTCGGCAATGCCACCTGCAATGATCGAGACGGTTAAAACGGCAAAAGTCATTTGGAATAACATGAACAAACTATGAGGAATCGTTTCGCTGTATGGTCCAGGTGCAAAGCCTACATCCTTTAAGCCAACCCAGTCCAGACCTCCCAGAAGTGTATTACCAGGTGAAAATGATAATGAATACCCAATCAGCACCCAAAGAATCGAAATGACAGCCAATGGCATATAACTATGCATTGCCGTATTCAGGACATTTTTACTTTTTACCATCCCTCCATAAAATAGGGCAATCCCTGGTGTCATTAACCAAACCATCATTGTCGCCAAAAACATGAATACCGAATCTGCCATTTGCATACTGTTTTTTTCCCCCTTATTTTTTGTATATGTTATGTTTATTAACACTATTATGTTATATTTTTTATCATATACTTAATTTTCTAATAATTCAACTTAATTTTAATATTTTATAAAAAAATGTTAGGTTATATAACATCACTGTGAATAAAGGCTTAGATAATTTGATTTTTTTGTCTTATAATTAATTTCCCACCTTTTTACGACTCCATTACTATTACATTTACCCCTCTACCTATGTCCCACTTCAAAAAAAACCAATAAAAAAAGGGCCCTCATATTGAGGACCCTCAAAAAATATTCAATTAACAGCAACGAGACACTTTCCCACCCTTTGCGTTATACCGTTCATCCTGGGCTTCGCAGAAAAATTCTTTCCTGGTTTTCACGCGCTCTTCAGGATGATGCTTTTTCATATGTGCCACATACGTATCATAACTTGGCACGCCGACGAGCAAACTGACGAATTGCTTTCTGTAGCTGAGAATTGTAATTATTCTTTTCAACATTGCTTTCCCTCCCTTATGACGACCTTGATACATAAGGCGTTTCATGTAAATCTATTTTCTGGTTCTTCAAGACTTTTATCCATAACCTAATGGCAGATATCAGGACAGTGATCACCACGATCATGAAGATGGCACATAGAGCAGCATCCACATAATCATTGACGATAACCCGCTTCATCTCGGCCAGATTGGCTGCAGGAGCAAGAACTTCCCCACTATCATAAGCCGCTTTAAATTTATCCTTATGTGCTAAAAAGCCAATTGCCGGGTTTTCATGGAACAGCTTCTGCCACCCTGCCGTCATGGTCACTATCAACAAGAATGTAGTGGGCACAAGAGTGACCCATGTGTACGCTTTTTTGCCCATTTTGAAAAGGACCGTCGTCCCAAGCAGCAACGCAATGGCGGAAAGCATCTGATTCGCAATTCCAAACAATGGCCAAAGGGTATTGATCCCGCCAAGAGGATCAATGACCCCTTGATAAAGGAAGTACCCCCAACCGATTACACAAATGGCAGTTGCAATTATATTAGGCAGCCATTTATTCGTTTCGGCAAATGGTTTGTAAAAGGTGCCGATGATATCCTGTATCATAAAACGTCCCACCCTGGTTCCTGCATCAATGGTGGTCAATATGAACAATGCCTCGAACAAGATCGCGAAATGATACCAGAACGCCATCAGGGACGCCCCCCCAATCACTTGCGAGAAGATATGGGCCATGCCGATTGCAAAGGTCGGTGCTCCTCCAGTACGGGATATGATGGTCTCTTCCCCAACATCGTCTGCAAGGCCGGTAATCATCTCAGGTGTCACAAGGAAACCCCAATCGGATATGGTAGCAGCCACTTGCGCTGGTTCCGTTCCCACAACGGCTCCCGGGCTGTTAATGGCAAAATAGATACCTGGCGTCAATACACAGGCGGCAATCATCGCCATGATGGCTACAAAGGATTCAGTCAACATCGCCCCGTATCCGATTGGACGTGCATGCGATTCGCGTTCAATCATCTTAGGAGTTGTACCTGAGGAAACGAGTGCATGGAATCCCGATACCGCTCCACAAGCGATCGTAATGAATAGGAACGGGAATAAATTTCCGGAAAATACAGGTCCTGTTCCATCGATGAATTGAGTGACTGCAGGCATTTCAAGGCTCGGCATGACAATAAAGATACCAAGTGCAAGTCCGATGATCGTACCGATTTTCAAGAATGTACTTAAATAATCACGCGGTGCCAATAACATCCATACAGGCAAAACGGAGGCAACGAAACCGTAGACAATCAACATGATGGCAATCGTTTCCCCGCTGAAAGTGAACATTGGCGCCAATGTTGCACTCTCGGCTACAAAGCGGCCGAAATATAACGCGAGCATCAAAAGTATGATTCCGATAATCGACCCTTCACCAACCCGTCCCGGCCTTATATAACGCATGTAAATGCCCATAAGGACTGCAATCGGTATGGTCGAGGCAATCGTGAACATTCCCCACGGACTGCCCACCAGCGCTTTTACGACAACCAGGGCAAGTACCGCCAATAAAATGATCATGATACCGAGGATACCGATCATCGCTATCAAGCCTGTAATCGGTCCAATTTCCTCTTTGATCATCTCTCCCAAAGATTTACCGTTACGGCGCATCGAACCGAAAAGAATGATGAAATCCTGTACGGCACCAGCCAAAACAACTCCGACTACAAGCCATAGCGTCCCTGGCAAATATCCCATCTGCGCTGCAAGGATGGGACCTACCAGAGGGCCAGCTCCGGCAATTGCTGCAAAATGGTGGCCAAACAACACCCATTTGTTTGTAGGAACATAATCTTTCCCATCATTATTCGCTTCCGATGGAGTCTGGCGATTGTCATCTAGCTCAAACACTTTCCGTGCAATGAATTTACTATAAAAGCGGTATGCAATTGAATAAACACAGAGTGCTGCAGTGACAATCCACATGGCATTGATGCTTTCCCCCCGGTTTAGCGCGACGAAACCAAAACTCACCGCCCCCAAAGCAGATATGATCCCCCAAAGTACGACTGACTTAAGCGCTTTCATTTTTTCCATCTCCCCTCCATTGAACTATTTTACAACTATAAAAAACCTTCATTTATAAGGGACCTGGGCTGAATTACTCCCCATGCCCATTAAATTTAAAGAATTTTATATATATTCTGAATTATATGTCACCATAAGGATTTTTAGCAATAGTAAATTGGTCAATTTGTAAAGTATTTTCCATTATTTTGTCGATAATTACCTCTTTTCCCACCAATATGGATTTATGAATTCACACTCTTTATAAGAACCGCATCGATTAAAAAATACCATTTTTGGAAGGTGTATCATTAAATGAAACGGAAGTTGTCCTTGTTATTGGACCAACAACAAAAAAATGTGCGCCTGACGGCACACATTCTTTCTTCATCCAATCTGATTTCCCCTTAAAGAACTGCGAAATAGGTCGTAATAAAAACCCCTCTGCCGCAACAATTCATCATGGGATCCCTTTTCAATGACCCTTCCTTCATCAAGTACAAGGATTTGATCACTTTGCTGAATTGTATTCAATCTGTGGGCAATGACAAAACTTGTCCTTCCCTCCATCAAGCGGTGTAATGCTTCCTGGATTTTAAGTTCGGTAATCGTATCTATGCTACTTGTCGCTTCGTCCAAAATCAATAGAATGGGATCGGCTAAAATAGCCCTGGCAATCGATAATAACTGGCGCTGCCCCTGACTTATTCCACTGCCCTCTTGATTCAAGATGGTATCATATCGATCTGGCAGTTTCATGATAAAGGAATGGGCATTGGCAAGCATGGCTGCATTCACCACTTCTTCATCTTCCGCCTCCAGTCGGCCGTAGCGGATATTTTCACGAATCGTACCTTGAAACAAGAAGGAATCCTGTAAAACGAAGCCCATATGCTTACGGAGACTAGACCTCGTCACCTGTTGGATATCCTGCCCATCAATCATTATCCGGCCGCTGCTCGGCTCGTAAAAACGGGCAAGAAGATTAATGATCGTAGTCTTACCGGCCCCAGTGGGACCTACAAGCGCGATGGTCTCCCCTTTTTCCGCCTGGAAATTAACATCATATATCGTTTGCTCCTCATCATTATACGAAAAGGAAACACCCTCAAAGACCACCTCACCGCAGACATCGCGAAGTTCAGAGGCCTGCTTCTCATCCACTTCCTCTTCTTCTTCATCAAGTATGGCGAAAACCCGCTCCGCACCGGCAACAGCTGAAAGGAGTGTATTGAATTGGTTAGCCAGGTCATTGAGCGGACGGGTGAATTGCCTTGAATACTCGGTGAAGATGACAATTACCCCGATGGAAACCGTTCCTATGCCACTCAGCGCCAAAAACCCGCCAACAGCAGCTATTACCGTGAAACTTAGGTTGTTCAGTAAATTCATCAGTTTTGGAATCAGCCCGGAGTATGATTGTGATAGGAAGCCGGCTTTCTTCAAGTTTTCACTCCGGATGATAAAATCCCGGATCACTTTATCTTCTTGTGAAAAAGCCTTTACGATCCGTTGTCCGGAAATCGTTTCTTCTATAAACCCATTCAGTTCCCCAAGGTTCTTCTGCTGTTGTTTAAACAGCTTTCCTGTCCGGTTCGTTATCCACCTCAGACCGAAGAACATAAGCGGAACGATGAATAAGGTTAAAACAGTTAATAAAGGGCTCAGATACAGCATGACTCCGATCGTCCCGACCAGTGTCAGCACACTTGAAAAAATCTGGATGACGGAACTATTCAAAGTGGAACTGACATTTTCTATATCATTCGTGACCCTACTCATCAATTCCCCATGCTGGCGCCGGTCAAAAAAGGGGATGGACAGCTGGTGAAGCTTTTTAAATAATTGATTGCGCATTTCATAAACCGTATCCTGCGCGATTCCAATCATCCAATAATTCTGAAGCCACATGGATAGGGAATAGAATATATAGACTCCAAGAAGTCCGAAAAGAAGGGTGATCAGCCCCCCGCTATCTTTTGTGACAATATAATCATCAATGGCCATCCCAACAAGAAAGGGGCCAAGCAACCCCAAAACCGAGCTTATCAGCACCATGAAAAGGACACAAAATAACAGGCTTTTATTCGTTGCTAAGTAGGGAATGATCCTTTTTATCGTATTCCAGGAGTTGACCGGTTTAGACTTTGCCTTATCGGGAGATATTCTTTGACTCAAGCGAAATCCCCTCCTCCCCAAACTGTGAGTGAACGATTTTTCGATAAAGATCGCTTGTTTGAAGCAAATCCTCATGTTTCCCCAGTGCAAGGACTTGACCGCTTTCCAGCAACAAGATTTTGTCCGCCTCCATGGCTGTACTGATTTTTTGTGTAATGATGAGCGTTGTGCATGTATATTCCTTTAAAGCGGCAAGCAATTTACTTTCCGTTTTCAAATCCAGCGCACTCGTACTATCATCCAGAAGGAGAATCTTCGGTCTGCGCACCAATGCTCTTGCGATCGATAAGCGCTGTTTTTGCCCTCCGGACAGATTCACTCCTTTTTGCCCTAACTGGGTTTCATATCGCTTCGGAAGTTTCATTACGGTCTCATGCACCTGAGCATGCTTGGCCGCAGCCATGATTTCCTCCATCGAGGCACCTTCTTTTCCCCAAGCGACATTATTTTTTATGGTTCCTGAAAAAAGCAGCGCCTCTTGCGGTACATAGCCGATCCTTTTCCGCAGAGAATTCAGGGGGATATCTTTCAGATCTTGGTCATCAATTTGAATGGAGCCGCTTTCAACTTCGTATAATCTCGGAATCAGCTGAAACAGAGATGTTTTCCCTGATCCTGTCGCTCCTAAGATGGCAAGCGTTTCTCCCGGATCGATGGAGAAGGTCAGGTTTTTCAATATCGGCGTATCGGTTCCAGGATAACGAAAAGATACATCCAAAAACTTGATGCCTCCCCCATTTACGGCCCCACTCTTGCTTTCCGCCTTACCTTCATCAATATCTATCGGGGTTTCAAATATTTCCGTCACACGCTCCGCTGAAGCCTTCGCACGGGAAATGACCATGATCAGCCATGAAAAAACGGAAAGGGATGCCGCAATTCTTGTGGCATAGTTGACAATCGCCACAACTTCCCCTACCTGTATATCTCCTTTTGTTATAAATTCGCTTCCAAGCCAGAGAATGATCAGAATCGCCACATTCATGACCAACATCAGTACAGGCATCGTCGTTTCTATTAGACGAAGCGAAGTCACGGTCTTTCTTTTCAACTCTTCATTCGCATCGTCAAATCGGCCGATTTCATGCTCCTTACGAAGAAAAGCCTTGATCAAGCGCATGCCTATCAGGTTTTCCCTCATTACGCCATTAACATTATCGAGTTTTTTCTGTACGAGCTTAAACAGCTTGGCTGCTCGTTTCATAACCCATCTCAGGAAGAAAACAAGAATCGGAATTGAAATGACCAAAACAAGTGATAGTTTCAAATCGACCGCAATAGCCATTATCGCTCCGCCGATTACGATCAATGGCGCCCTCGCCATGATACGCAAGCCCATAAAAACCGTATTTTGAAGTTGTGTCACATCATTTGTCATCCTTGTTATCAACGAGGAAGTCGGGATATTATTCAAATTTGCAAAAGAAAACGCCTGTATTTTACCAAAAAGGCTTTTCCTGACATCATGTCCAAAGCTTTGACTTACATGTGATGCCGTAAAGGAATTAACGATCCCGCCAAGAAATGAAAAAACGGAAAGCCCAACCATGACACTTCCCCATTTAATCACCACCGATAAATCTTTCTGCAAAATGCCATCATCAATTATTTTTGCTATAAATAAAGGTTGTAACAGCTCTACCCCGAGCTCGACAATCATTAAGGATAAAGCAAGAATGATCAAAAGCCAGTACGGCTTAAGAAATGAGGACAATTTTTTCATCTATGACACCTTCGATTCTTCTTATGTAGATAGCATTTTTTTATCCTCTCATTATACATTTTTATACAGATTTTTTAAAAGATTTTAACCGTTTTAAAGCATTGGTAAATATCTTGAATTTTTTTTTATAAATACCCTTGACAAATAACAGGAAATAAGCGAAAATTCTAATTGATAATGATTTTCAATTTCATTATCGATCTCTGAAATTTGATAAGCAATTACGATATTCTCTTATCGTACCCTTTTGATATTGTACATAGATACAATGTCGCCCCGGCTTCTCTGTGCCTAGTAAAATTATATGCTCATTAGCGAATGCAAGTCACTAGAATATTGCCCCCTCTTTATTCAAGTAATTTATTCACGTTGGAAGCATATTAGGCAGCCGGGGATTATTTTTTTTCAACTATTAAACTTACATATATGATTAAAGGAGCAGGATGATCATGAAACTAGAAGATATCATTAAAGAACGGCGCAGCATCAAACGATTTAAGGACATTCCTGTTCCTATTGATACCATTCAATCATTATTGGAAACTTCGACATGGGCACCGAACCATAAAATGACCCAGCCATGGCGCTTCGTCGTGGTGCATGGTGATAGCCGTTTAAAACTCGCAGAAGCAACCCGTGCATTCATGGAAGGCAAAGAGAAGGACCCTGAAAAGAAAAAAGCAGCCGGACAGCGAGGATATAATAAACTTATAGGTGTACCGATGTTTGTCGCAGTGATCATGGAAGAGAATCCGAATCCCATGACACGTGAAGAAGATTATGCGGCTACAAGTGCCTTGATCCAGAATTTCAGCCTGCTTGCCTGGGAACAGGGAATCGGGATGATATGGGAAACATACGGCATGATACACAGCATGGAGTTTCGTGAAGCTTTGGGTGTGAAACCAGGCGAGAAAATCGTCGGCAGCCTTCACGTTGGCTATCCCGATATGATTCCTGCCCCTCGTCCAAGGACCGCGATCGATCAACTCCTGACCATTATGGACTAACATAAAAGGAAAGCATCCAATCTTCCATTTGGAGACTCAGACTGTAGACAAACTTGATGAAAATCGAGTTTTCTACAGTTTTTTTATGGCTTTTACAATTTGAACGTTGATTTCCGCTCCAGGCACTCGCTTTCCGCGGGCGGTCCGGGAGCCTCCTCGGCTTACGCCTGCGATGTCTCCCCTAGACGCGCTTTTCCCCCAGGAGTCTCGCCCCTTACACTCCAATCAACTTTGTTTTAACATATAGATAGAACTTATCCCTACATTCTTTTTTGTATTATATAGAAGTATTTAACTTGGGTGATATGGATGCTTTCTAAACACGATTCTATTCAGCAAGATCAACTCAGTGAATCATTTGGCTCGTAAACTTGATGTGCCTTTGACATCTCTTTCATTTATAATTTGGTGAAAGATATGTATTCAGAGGTTGGAGCGTCAACTCCGTTCTCCTCTAATTGCTTTAACCACTTGACAAATGGGTATTAAATTAATAAAGACGCCCTGAACCCTACAGCGCGACTGTTAGCTTGTAATGATTATCACACGGTCATTGCCACTATCATAAAGAACCGAATGAAAAATCCAGCGTATGTATAGTGACTAAAAGATTAATCAAAAAAACCCCCTTCTAAAAGGAGGTCCTGAACGCCCATACTCAAAAGAACTCGTGATACAATGCCTGAATCGCCGTCTCTTCGTTGTGCCCTTTCACACCGAACATCATGCTTACCTCCGAAGAGCCCTGGTTGATCATCTCAATATTCACCTTAGCTTCGGCCAAGGCTTTTGACGCTCTTGCCGTTGTACCGACATTATGGCGCATTCCTTCCCCTACAACCATGATCAAGGCAAGATCATGCTCCACATTCACTTCATCGGCATGCAGCTCTTTCTTGATTCGGGAAATGATTTTTCTCTCGGCTTCACCTTTCATCTGGTCCTGCCTTAGAATAAGCGTCACATCATCGATGCCTGATGGAATATGCTCATATGAAACTCCATAATCTTCAAGGATGTGCAGCAGTTTCCGACCAAAACCAACTTCCCGGTTCATCAAATATTTGCTAATGTAAATGCTGCAAAATCCTTTATCACTCGCAATCCCAATAACGGGCCCGTTCGTATTATCCCGTGTATTCACAATTCGGGTCCCTTGTGCCGCCGGATTGTTCGTATTCTGGATATGGACTGGTATTCCCGCACGGAATGCAGGAATCAGTGCCTCATCATGAAATACCGAGAAGCCTGCATAAGAAAGCTCACGCATCTCACGATAGGTTAATTCCCGGATTCCCTTCGGATTGGAAACCACATTTGGATTCACCGCATAAACGGCATCCACGTCCGTAAAGTTCTCATACAAATCAGCTTTGACCCCATTCGCAAGAATCGAACCAGTAATATCGGAACCGCTTCTTGAGAAGGTTAACACATCACCATCCAACGTATAACCGAAGAACCCCGGGAATACTACGATTCCAGGCTCATCACGCAGAGCATATAACCGATCATAAGACTCTGGCAGCACCTTGGTAAATCCACCTTCATCCGTTACGATCAAGCCGGCCTTCTTTGGATTTATATACTGCGCCTCTACACCACGGCTTTGGAAATAACCTGCGACCAGCTTCGCATTATTATCCTCGCCGCTTGCCTTCAAGGCATCCAGATAGCGCTTCGGGTTAGTTTGGTCTGCATGCAGCAGTGCCATTAAATTTTCATGAATCCCAGTGATGACACTCTCGGATATATCCAACTCTTCAGCAATGCTCGCATAGCGGGATACGACATCTTCTATCAAATGCTCTCCGTTATCCCCGCGCAGCTGCTGTTCCGCAGCTTCAATCAATAAATCCGTCACCTTTATATCATCGGAATTGCGTTTCCCTGGAGCCGAAACGACTACAATCTTTCTCTCTGGATCAGAAACAACAATTTCGAATACCTTCCTCAATTGTTCACCTGACGCAAGTGAACTTCCACCAAACTTTGCAACTTTCATCTCGACATCCCCTATTTTCGTAAATATTCTGTCAAAATCAACTCTCCCTATTATTACGCTTTTTCTCGAAACAATCAAGTGGAAATTCCATTATAGGAGGACATTTGTATTTTTAAAAAGGACAAATCATCAGGACGATGAATCGGGAATGGCTAAAACAAAGAAAAAGACAACGGGCATATGCCCATTGTCTCTCCTATTCTTTAACGATTATCCACAGTTTCCGGGTATAAGTCATGGTTCATCAAGCGGTAATTCGCCATTTCCTCATACTTCGTACCTGGTTTCCCATAATTCGTGTAAGGGTCGATGGAAATTCCGCCCCTTGGTGTAAACTTGCCCCAGACTTCAATATATTTAGGATCCATCAATTCGATTAAATCATTCATGATGATGTTCATGCAGTCTTCATGGAAATCACCGTGATTGCGGAAGCTGAATAAATAAAGTTTCAAAGACTTGCTTTCCACCATTTTCACACTGGGAATATAGCTGATGTAAATGGTAGCAAAGTCCGGCTGGCCCGTTATCGGACATAAGCTAGTGAATTCCGGGCAATTGAATTTGACGAAATAATCCCGGTTCGGATGCTTGTTATCGAATGACTCAAGGATTTCAGGCGCATAGTCAAATGTATATTTTGTTCCTTGATTACCAAGCAGTGTGATATCTTTTTTTAATTCTTCTTCTTTTCTTCCAGACATGAAAAGTCCTCCTAATCCCACGCTTCAGGGAGATTCATAAAATGGGCCTCTATATAACAAAAACCATATCTCCTCAAAGATATGGTTGATTCGCGAAAAATATCAAAGCCATAGTTTTTTTAAGAGGGTGATGCTATGAACCTCTCCCGATTATCGGGAAATATTTTAAAATTGTCTTAGTAAATATAAAAAAAAATAGTCAATCTGTCAATGCAACTCTCTTAAATTGGGTTTGATTCCTTTATATATTCAGTTTAAAATGGAAAAAGCAGTTCAACCTATAAGAAAGAAGAGAATATACACATGTGGATTTTTGCAGCACTCATCACCAGCTTATGTTTCGGAATCAATAACAGCATTTTCAAATGGAGCAGCGGAAAAGGCTATTCCAAGATACATATCCAATTTTTCTTTTATTTTTCAGCTTTTATTTTGTCCATTATTTATGGAATGTTTATGGATGGTTTGCAGCTGAACTGGCTGTCCATCATGCTTGGTGCAGCAATTGGTGTACTGAACGCTAATGGTAACATCCAGATGGCAAGCGCCTTTGAAAAAGGGCCGGCAAGCTTGACATCACCATTAATCGCAGCGAATGCCATATTCCCCATACTCTGTGCAGCTTTAATTTTTCACGAACATATTTCCTCCTTGCAGTGGAGTGGAATAGTCTGCATGTTTCTCGCTACATTAGTTATCCAGTATACACCTAACGCCAAAGGTAACCATCAGTATGTCCCTTGGATCATGCACACAGTATTCTCCATCTTATCATTCGGAGTGCTCGGAATTCTAATGACGACATCAACACGTCTTCATTTAAACTCCCTTGATATCCTTGTATCAATGTATGGAGGCGGAATGCTTTATCTTCTTTCGGCTCTGGCCTTAAAAAAAGAAAAAATCAAGCTAAAGGAAGTCAAAATCGGTTCCTTAGTAGGTTTTTTAAGCATGATAGGCTATGGATGTTATTTCTTTGCATTGAACACAGGGATCGCAAGCATCATTTTCCCTGTCGTCAGCCTGAACTGTTTAGTTGTCGTATTCGCTGGATGTTATTTATTCAAGGAAAAACTAAAAACCTATCAAATTGCCGGTGTTCTTGCAGCATTAATCGGTATTATTTTAACTAAAATATGAATATAGTACGTTTACAAAAACAACCTGGCTGTCATGTGTACAAGCCAGGTCGTTTTCTATTTAATGGGAAATGGGGTAGGTCAAAAAAAAAAAATGTTGACACATCCGTAAAAATATCAGATAATTTTGAATATTAATTCTTTAGATTTAACAGCTTTTGAAATGTTTGAAAGATCCTCTGCCACGGGTATTAAAGAAATAGGTACAACCACCTCATTTAATTCTGAATCAAGAAAGGAAAGATGCATTATGGTAAAAGTTACAGTAACAGTTGATTTCCAAGGAAAATCTTATCAAACTAACGTCCTTACTAAACCGGGTACAGATCATGAAGTAATTTTACAACAAGCCCTTCATCAAGTTGAAAAGCAATGGAAAGCGTAAGAAGGCAGGCATCGCAATAGATACCTGCTTTTTTATTACCATTTTAATAATTTCCAAAATACGTTTCATATGAACTATTAAAGATCCTCTTGCAGCAATTCCCTCCTGGTAAAAAACACTTTTAATTATTTTTATTCAAAAGACACTAAAATTAAGATGTCAGTTTGTGTACTAGAATTTTTTATAATGAAAAAAATATCCAATTGAAATGGGATTATATAATAAAAGTCTTTTAAAAAAGACGGTCTTTTAAAGGACCGTCTCAACTGTAGACAATTTAACCGTTGATTTCCATTCCAGGCACTCGCTATCCGCAGGCGGTCCGGGAGCCTCCGTTCCAATCAACTTTGTTTTAAAATTTAGATAGAACCCCTTTTGTCCACTAACAAGCTAATAATTGATTTTCCTGCAGTTTTTGTTGAGGGTTTTAAATTCAATCGTTTATTTCCTCTCCTGGCACTCACTTTGCGCCTGCGAGGTCTCCCCTGGACACGCTTTCCCCGCAAAGGTCTCGCACACACCATTCCAATCAACCTTGTTTTTAATTTAATACAGAACCCTTTTGTTTACAAACTGAGACCGAATTACTGTTATTAAACTAAATTTCTTATTAATGGCATGGAACGTTCTTGGAGGTTATCGGAAAACAGGCTATAAGAAATGACTTTCTTCTTGTACTGTTTAACTACATCCACTCGGTCATTGTAAATATACACAAATAACTTAACATCAATTTTGCCTTTTTTAGTATCAATGACTAATGGAGTCCCACTGTCCTCTGGATGTAAAAACAATTGCTCGTTACCCGGGAATATATGATTTTTCTTCAAAAATCTGGCGTTATTAAAGTAATTAATAACTTGAATTTTTTCTTCACCTTCCAATCGTTTTCCGTCAAAGGATACGATCGCATTCCCGCCACTAATTTCTGAGTGTATTTTAAATTTGCTGATAATCCAATTAACAGCATCGGTTGGAAGACAGGAAACCAATATTTTTAACAAGCTTAATATAATTGTCAAAATCAAAACCGGCAATGTCAATTCATCATCTCCGCTACATTTATAATTAATTCTTTATAACTTATTATATCAATAGGGCTGGCAATTTCTCTTAGAAGATGTGTCCGTTCTATTAACGTTTTACTTTGGTAAAACATTGTACTTAAACACAATTTCCCCTTTATAAATATAATTTTCCGAAATGGTTATACTAAACATAATGGTTTCATCCACATCCTTCTTAACAAATTTCCATGAATGAGATGGATAGATCGGTATAAGAAATTATATTTATTAAAGTACAAAAAAACTGGGCGTCATCAAGACGCCCAGCTTTTCCGGAATCGATTATTGATATCCCCAAATCATTGTTAGCATTGTACCGAAAATTGTAACCAATGCAACGAACAATCCGTAATAAACGTTTGTGTAAATCGATGCTTTATCTTCAGACTCACCTGCGTGCATGAACATAACTAATTGCAGTGCAGCTTGCATGAAAGCTGTAACAAGTAGGATGATCACACCCATTTTTAGTGAGAGATCAAACATAATAACTGATAGTGCGACCAAAGTCAGGACTAGAGAAAACGCAAATCCCATAACTTGGCCCCGTGGGAATAATTCTTTCATATTACATCATTCCTTTCAGGTAGACGAAACTGAAGATGAAGATCCAGACAACGTCCAAGAAATGCCAGTAAAGTGAAAAGATGAAAGCCTTGTTTGTTGTTTCTGGAGTCATACCGCGCTTTTTGATTTGCATGACGATGAAGGTTCCCCAGAATAAACCAAGTGTAACGTGAGCTCCATGCGTACCTAGTAATGTAAACAAACTAGATAAGAAAGCACTTGTTTGAATGGTTGCTCCTTCATGTACATACTCCACGAATTCATAAATTTCGACTCCCAAGAAGCCTAAACCAAGAATAAGGGTGATAATGAAGAAACCAATCGTTGCTTTCTGTCTGCCAAGTCTCATTGCATTGATTCCAAGACCTATGGTAAAACTACTGGTTAAAAGAAAGATTGTTTGGAACATCAGGGTTGGGACTTTAAAAAGATGTTCCCCTGTTGGACCATTTCCAGTTCCATTGACCAATACAAAATAAGTGGCGAACAGTGTAGCGAAAAGAGCTATTTCTGCTCCTAGGAAAATCCAGAATCCAAAAATCTTTAAGCGATTTTCTTCCGTGCTATATTCTAGTGGCAGCGAGTTATCTATTTTCATTACTTAGCACCTCGCAATTTATTTTCAGTTTCTTCGATCTCTTCAACAGAGATATAACGTCCGTGATCTTTTTCGAATGAACGGTGAATCATACAAGCAAAGATACCGATCGTTGCAATGATAGCAATGATCCACATGCTGAATACCATCGCAAAGCCCCAAACGAAGAAGATACAGCTCATGATAAACGGCACACCACTGTTATTTGGCATATGGATCTTTTCTACTTTACCGCCAAATAACTTAAAGCCTTTTTTCTTTGAATCCCAGAATGCTTCTGTAGAATCAACTGTTGGCACAATTGCAAAGTTATATTCAGGGATTGGTGTATGTGTAGCCCACTCTAGAGAACGTGCATCCCATGGATCGTTTGAAATATTTCTTGACGCATAACGAGTGCTCCAATAGATATTGTACACAATAAGTGCAAAACCTATTGCCAAGCCAATCGCTCCAACGAAAGAGAGCATATTCAATGGACCATACCCTGTTGATTCAGAGTACGTATACATACGACGTGCCTGCCCATCTAAACCAGTGATGAACATCGGGAAGAATGTAACATTAAAGCCGATTGTAATGAACCAGAACGACCATTTCCCAATTTTTTCGCTCAACATGAAACCGAACATTTTTGGCCACCAGTACGTGAAACCAGCAAGTACGGCAAATACAGTACCAGGGATTAAAACGTAGTGGAAGTGAGCTACTAAGAACATTGTATTATGGTATTGGTAGTCAGCACTTGCCATTGCAAGCATGACCCCTGTTACCCCACCGAGCGTGAAAATCGGAATGAAAGCTAAAGAGTAAAGCATCGGAACGGTAAAAACGATTTTACCTTTCCAAAGTGTGAACAACCAGTTGAAAATCTTAACACCGGTCGGGACGGCAATTGCCATTGTGGTAATCGAGAAGATACCATTAACCATTGCACCGTGACCCATTGTATAGAAATGGTGAGCCCATACAATGAAAGATAGAGTAGAAATAGCTACCATGGAGATAACCATCGAATTATACCCGTACAGGTTACGACGTGCAAATGTCGAAATGATTTCACTGTATATACCGAAAGCCGGAAGAATTACTATATAAACTTCAGGATGTCCCCAAACCCAGAACAAGTTCGCCCAAAGCATATCGCTACCGCCATTGGCCATCGTAAAGAATTGAGTTCCGAATAGACGATCCATTGTCATCAACGCAAGTGCCACTGTCAATACAGGGAAAGCGAAAACGATAATGAAGTTTGTGATCAAGATAGACCATGTGAACATTGGCATTTTCATTAAGTTCATGCCAGGTGCTCTCATTTTCAAGATTGTTACGATAAAGTTGATACCAGTCAGTAATGTACCGATACCAGCTATTTGAATTGCAATCGCGTAATAGTTCGAACCTACTGATTCACTGAAATCGTTACTTGCCAGCGGGAAGTAAGATGTCCAACCTGCATCAGGAGAACCACCGACTACGAAAGAGATGTTAAATAGCATTGCCCCCATGAAGAATAACCAGAAGCTTACTGCGTTCAGACGTGGGAATGCTACGTCACGCGCTCCAATTTGCAATGGTGTGACAATGTTCATTAACCCAATGATAAATGGCATAGCCATGAACAGGATCATGACGACCCCGTGTGTTGTAAATACCTCATTATAATGCTGTCCATCCAAAAGACCGTTATCTGGAATAGCCGTTTGAGCACGCATCATAAGAGCATCCACGCCACCACGGAAGAGCATAAGCAGTGCTGCCAAGATGTACATGATACCAATACGTTTATGGTCAACCGTTGTTAACCACTCACGCCATAAGTAACCCCATTTTTTAAAATAGGTAATTCCGGCAACAACCGCAATCATGGTTAAACCAATGGCAACCATGGATGCATAAATCGCAGGACTTGGATGAGGTACGGCAAATCGATCAAAGTAATCCATACTTTTGTGACTCCTTTCAGGAAAATATTCCTTATCTTGTAAACCTAGTTGTTTTATCGAACGAAATTAATTCTTAGTGATCATGATTCATGTTGCTGTGTTCTGAATGTTCATCGTGTGAATCCTTGGAATCATTTTCTTCCGTATCAGAAGATCCGTGGTCATGACCAGCATTTTCCCCTTCAGGAGCTGGAGAAAACTCTAAGTGAGTTCCAGTGTAAGTGGATTGTCCCACATGACCAGGTTTTAATAATTCATTGAATTTTTTCTCAGTAATCGGTTTAGCAGTAGCTTTAATTTCATCTACCCACTTATCGTATTCCTCTGCAGATAGTACATTAACGTTGAAAGTTTGCTGAGCAAAACCTGAACCACTGAAGTTTGAATTTCGACCCATATACTCTCCTGGTACATCAGCTGCTAAGTGCAACGTATTAACCATGTCCGACATCGCGTATTTTTGTCCTCCAAGTTGCGGAATCCAGAAACTTGAGATTGGACCGAATGAGTAAAGTTTAAATTCAATTGGTCGGTTAGTAGGTAAAAACAGATAGTTGACTGTTTCGATATCTTCTTCCGGATAACTAAAGTGCCACTTCCAGTTTGAAGATGAAGCGTAAATAATTAAAGGTTCTTGATCACCGTATCCTTTAGGTGTTGCCTCAACTTCATTTGTTGTTTTAACAGTAACAACGGATAGGAAAGCGACGATTAGAATTGGGATCGCAACCCAAATTATTTCAAGAACCTTACTTCCTTCAATATGAGGCGGTTCATAATCATCACGTTGTTTGGAAGCACGATATTTCATTATCATGAAGATATACAGTACCATAACGACAAGGACGACAAAGGCCATTGTCCATATCGAAATCATAATAACATCTGCTTGTGTTGCAGCTACTGGCCCTTTAGGGTCCAAGACCATTAATGGGTTATCGCAACCGGTTAGCACAGTGGCAATAGTAAAAAGTATAGTTAATAGAGCCCATTTTATTTTCATAGTACTACCCCTTTCTTACATAATAAAATTCCAATTGGTAATTATTCGGACAAAGTGTTACCATGTTCACAAACCCCGACATACCAATATTAATCCCAAGTCTAAAAAAAGACAATACAAAGTGACATCTGTCACATAAAGTTCATTAAAGAGCAGTAAGAAGATGGTAAATGAACTGAAATGTTCGAAAATCTTCAGCAAATGAAATATAATAAATGTTTCATATCTTGCCTTTGAAAATTCACTTATCAGTGCAGGATTACAAATAGTACCGATCCTCTTTCCATTTAATATTACTCTAATATAATGAAATAAAAATTTCACATTATAGTCACCGTGTATATTGCCTCAAAACTCTTAAAGATTATGAATTATATTACCTATCTTGTCAATTAGGTATTTATCGTTAGATACCATGATTTAAACCGGATTTTTTTCACTCGGCCAAGGAGGTTGGTAAATGGTAGACACATGGGACACGATGTTGTCTCCATGCTTCAATACCCTTATGAACCAACACAGGTCAATATTATATATATATAAGGAAACAACGAGTTGAAATGAAATTGGGTTCTTTTTGCAATCCTTATGCCCTGTCAGTATTTTTAAACAGCCGTGTAGCAAAAGCGTAGTAAGTAATTCAGGTTTGCTATCAAATCTGCCTTTAGCAAAACCACTGCTCAATAACCCCATATTGATACCTGTATCCCTTTCCCTTTTGAATTTTCAATTAAAAGTACATAAAAAAAACCACAAAAAAAGGACTTCTTAAAAGTGTCCTTTTCTCGTAGATATTGTTTAAAATGTAATTGAGACTTCCTGGCGTGCAGGCAGTTGGTTTGGATGTACAAGCACATCGTGTGTTTGGCAATGACGAGTGGCAGTATATTGAATTAAAATGTAACAAATCGATAATTCGATTCTGATAATATGAAATGAAAGCGCATTCATTATTTGTGATCAAGTTGACTCAAATTCAGCAAGTTAGGTAAAAGAACAACTAGTTTTGTTTAGAAAAACAGTATATTGCGCTATATTCCTCGCTTTAGTTACTGAATTCTGTACTTCTGTTTGTTGGAGCTTTAGCCTTTGTTTTCATTTTTATGATTTTAGTCGTTTCCGGTTCAATTCTTTCGCCTTTACGTGTATTCATTACCATTTCCTCTGTCAGGACAAAAAATATACCAACTAGAAAAATGGCAGCTGCGCTTAATGTGATGGCGATTCCAACAGCGGTGAATATATAATCCTTATTGTAATCGCTTACAAAGAAACTTAAAGCAAAAATAATAATTCCGATTACACAACCTGTGCCCGATACCCATTTCACTGCATCTAACATCTTCTGATTAGCTTCCATAATTTCATCCCCTTTCTTTCTATTTTATGACATTTCACAAATTTGTCAAATCTTTTCTATTTTTTAACATATTCACGATGAAAACCTTGACAAATAGAAGGCGCCACCATTCACCTTTAGGTATTCAAGACTATATGAACAAACTTCAAAACAGTGCAAATACACTATCTATTTTACCGATATTAGCCCACTGTATACTATTAAAAAAACTCCAATAAAAGACCCCTGTTGAATAATCAGGGGCCTTACCTCATTCTATGGTTTTTGCAAGGTGATCGTTACCGTTTTCTCTTCAGTGCCTCGATATACTTTAATCTTTACTTTATCTCCGATTTTCTTATCTGTATATAAGTACTTCCTTAATGCAGCGGCAGTATTTATTTTCGTTCCATCAATCTCAACGATGATATCCTGTTGCTTAAGCCCTCCATTCGCCGCAGCCGATCCCGCCTCTATACTCGTCACCATTACGCCGGACTTTACGGCTTCTGGAACATTTTGAATGTAATATTGCGGCAGTTCTTCCATACTGGCCAAGCTGACTCCTAAATATGGGCGCGTGATTTTTCCATTTTCAATCAGCTCCGTAACAATCGGAATCACATCATTACTTGGTATGGCAAACCCTAAGCCTTCCACACCGTTTTCGGAAATCTTCAAACTGTTTATGCCGATCACTTCCCCAGCGGTGTTGATCAATGCACCCCCGCTATTGCCGGGATTGATCGCTGCATCTGTTTGAAGGACATCAAGTTCCCACTCCCCGTCCGAGGTATCGACTGAAATGGAGCGTCCGGTCGCACTGACGATCCCTTGTGTAACCGATCGTGAAAAATCAAGTCCAAGTGGGTTGCCAATTGCCAATACTTCTTCTCCTGGACGCATGCTATCGGAATTCCCGAATTTAATTCCCTCAGGTGCTTTCGAGGCATCAATTGTCAAAACCGCTAAATCAGTCAAAGCATCAGCCCCGACAACCGTCGCCGTTGCCTTTTGTCCATCATACAATGAAATTTCGACTTCCTTAGCGCCTTCAATAACATGATTGTTCGTGATGATATAGGCTTTCCCATCAGCTTTTTTATAGATGACCCCTGAGCCGGTGCCGCTTTCAACCGTTTCGCTCTCCGTGCTTTGCTGCTGGTACGGGTACTGGTTTTGCATCTCCTGTAAATTCACGACCCCGACTATCGATTTGGATGCTGATTCGACCATCTCTGCCCTATCATTTGAATCCGTACTTGTCGATAACTTTTCCGCCGTGACACTCTTATCCTTTTCAACACTTTCCGTTTGCTGTACACCTGCCGTTTTGGTTGACTCATTCACTGGACTATTCCCTTGACCTATAAAGTCCCCGCCAAATAGAAATACAGACGATGTAACCATAGCAGCAACCGTTCCGGAAACAAGGCTAGTTAGCCAAAGAGACTTACCCTTTTTCCGTTCTGCCTTTACTCTGACTTGCTCATCACCATTATAATTTTCCATCTTTATCCCTCCTATGATTGTCCTTTATCCTTTACTTGACTCAATCATAAACAGGAAATATTAAAAAATTCTTAAGAAATAACGAATAGGGCGACATTTTACAAAAATTATAAAATTTTATCGAATCCTGTATCTTGCCGCCTGCAAAATAAAAAGGCCTCAACAGGGGCCTTCAATTCGACCATACAGTTATCCTTACAAGACTTCATAAACTTCTTTAGTCTTCTTATTCACGCCATACCAGCCCCAAGTGGTTTTGTGGCCACTTTCCTGACTAGGTTCATCCACCTCGAAAACATGAAAAATGTAATCTCCCTTTTCGGCATCATGATCATATTCGATATCTAAATCAGGAAAATTTTCCATGTCCACATAATCCTTAACTAGCTTCTCTGCCTGAGATTTACTTAATGTACTAACCGAAGCCTTGCTCTCTTCTTTGCCTATTGTATCCGTTGCCGCCTCATCTTCTACTTTGGATCCATTGGTTCCGTCCACGGTTGCTTCCTCCGCCGGCTCCGCCTCGTCATTTCCCTCTACTGCTTCTATCGTGGCGGAGTCTGATACCGGTTGCATTTCCACCGCCTTAGAAACCATTAGTTTACCTTCCCGGTATTTTGCTTTATATGCGGTTGCTTCTTCAAAATCTCTTTTGGCCGAATCAAAATCCTGTTCGTCGTATTTCTTCATTCCATTCGCCAGAAAACCTGAAAGATCCATTAACTCCCTTGCTTCCGGTGTATTTGCTTCTTTATAAGCTAATTCAAATGCCTCGTGGGCTTCTAAATAATTTTCCTCATTCAACTGACTTTTCCCTAAATCCATATTGGAATCATAATTCCTTGTTACGCAGCCTGAAGCAATCAACACCAAAAAAATAACCATGATTGACCTCTTCACTATATCACCCCTTGATTTTCCATATTATTCTGTAAATTCATCTTATACCATTTGATAAGAAATCCGATACCTCTATTTCCTATCTTTTTCATTAAGGAAATGTTTACATTGATGATTAAATTTTTACAAATAGTGGTACAGAATAGATAAACGCTTGAAAGGATGATCACAGAATGATGCAGGAAAAACAGACCTATCATGTCGATTTGGTCAGCGGCGACGTACTCGGACAAAAACTTGAAGAGAATCCAAGCTTCACCGTACACGCAACTGATGAGGAACTTGCAGAATTGAAACAATGCTTGGAGGAACACCGGACAGATGACCTGGAAGCATATGCCCGTTCACATGTGCCCTACCTACTCTATCATCATGACCGGGCAAATGATAAATACGATGCAGCCATGAAAAGGCTTTATGCCCTCATTTATAAATTAGGGGATGAAACGGCACGAAACCATATTGAAGAAATCGGCATATTGAAAGATAACAAATTCGAGGGAAAAGAAGAAGTGCAAAAGTTCAAATAAGAAATAGGAACAGAACCTGATTCAAAGGTTCTGTTCTTTTATTATCATGTCCCCAATAAAAGGGAAAACAGAAGATTCTATTTTATGATTCACTATAAAGTTTTATAATCAGAGTTCTTTTAATCTACATATTTATCCTTCAAATAATCTGAACCAATACCGCCAATGACCATCAAAGCTAATGGTAAAAAATTCGATACAACTGGCATGCTTTTTAAAATGGTAATATCTGTGCCGGCAAATTTATTAAGTCCAAAAATAATTAATTTAGACACTAACAAAAATGCTCCTATTAATAATACGATATCAAAAAACATTTTCCTTTTTGGAAATGCTAACTGCTTACTTTCCCTTATTATTTTTTCTTTCAATTCCTCGTCACTCCTTAATAATTCATCTACCGTAATTTGAAATAAATCACTTAAATTAATGAGTACTTCAATACTAGGATAATTTTTTCCCGTTTCCCATTTGGACACAGATTGGCGACTCACATGAATCTTCTCCGCAAGATCATTTTGTGACCAATTTCTTTTTTCCCGTTCTTTTTTTAATCGTTCGCTAAAAATCATAATGAGTTCATCGCCTTTCCTACTCCTAGTATTGTGAGATGAATTATGCAAAGTAAAGATAGTAATAAGCGCATTACTATGCAACTTATGAGTGACACCGAAGAAAACCTTGGTATATCAAGGGAATCAGATTAATTTTTCGGAACTGCTGCAGAAAGGTAAAATTTTAAAAGATTCCAGTTGATTTCAGAAATCAGCTCCCTTTCCGCCGACTGTCTGCCAAGCCTCATCAAAGCAAGCGACTCCGGGGTCGTAGCTAGCCAGTTAAGCAGCTACTCAATTCTATAATTTTTCCACTGAATAAGCCATCTTGCCATCACATAATTCAGCTTAATTCAAAAAAAGCCTTGTATAGACAAGACTTTTAAACCCATTTTTTCCTGCCTGTTTAACTACACGAAGCATTTTTTTATTTCGCTCTTTGATCCTTTTTCCACTAATACTTTCACAATATAACAACTGGCAGTTATCAAAGATCATTCCTCACTTTGGTATAACTTTACCTTTTCGTTATCGAGTTGCTTTGCACATAAAAAAAGGTTGCCTCGGCAACCTCCCTTTAATGAAGGAACTGTCTCCAGATCCCAGTATATATTCATCGCATTGACACGCAATCATAACGTTTCATTATTAAATGTTCCATTCTTTTAATTCGAGTCTCCGCACTTTATGTACAACGTGAGGATCATTTTCCGCTAAAGAGAGTGCTTCTTCAAATGTGTCTGCAATATAAACAACCAAGCCGCCTGAGCCATCCGCAAAAGGGCCTCTTGCAAAAACCTTCCCTCTACGATCAAGTTCGTTTAAATACTCGATATGATGTGGACGAACTTCTATATTTTTTTCAGCATCAATCATATGTAAAATTGCTGCATAATAAGCCATGCTTTCCACTCCCTAATTTCGGTTCCAGACAACCAGCTTCATTTCTGTCATTTCTTCAACTGCATATTTTAATCCTTCACGTCCAGTTCCACTTTCCTTCACTCCACCGTACGGCATATTATCCACACGGAATGTCGGAATGTCGTTGATCATGACTCCACCAACTTGTAAATTTTCCGCTGCATCCATTGCTGTACCTACATCGTTCGTATAAATCCCTGCCTGCAGGCCATAAATTGAATCATTCACCAAATCAATTGCTTGTTCTACTGATTGAATCTTGTTAATCAAAACGATTGGGGCGAACACTTCTTGACAAGATACCTTTGTGTGAGTATCTGCATCCAATATGACGGTCGGATGAAGGATATTGCCTTCCGTTATTCCACCTGTTGCAATCTTGGCTCCACCTTGTCTTGCCTCTTCAATCCAATTGAGGCTTCTTTCAACATCATTTGGGGAAATCAAAGCGGAAACATCCGTTTCTGGATCAAGCGGATCACCTAATTTTAATAGTTTGGTAGCTTCTATAAACTTTTCAACAAAGCGATCGTAGATTTCTTCATGAGCATAAACTCTTTGCAAAGAAATACATACTTGTCCCTGATTGGAAAACGCTCCCGTCACACAACGAGAAATGATTTTATCGATATCCACACCCCTGTCAATAATGACAGCTGCATTTGATCCCAGCTCCAGCGTCACTCGTTTCAATCCGGCTTTGTTGCGGATGCCAATCCCGACTCCTGGGCTGCCGGTAAAAGTAATCATACTTACTCTAGAATCAGTGACCAACTTGTCTCCAACCACTCTTCCTCCACCTGTGACCACATTTAATGCTCCTGCAGGCAATCCGGCTTCCTGTAATAATTCTCCGAGGAACAGAGAGGATAGAGGTGTTTGGCTTGCTGGCTTTAATACAATTGTATTACCTGAGGCGATGGCAGGACCTACTTTATGAGCGACTAGATTCATGGGGAAATTGAAAGGTGTTATGGCCCCAATCACTCCAATCGGTTCACGTACAGTGTAACCGAGTCGGTTTTCGCCACCTTGGGCGGCATCCAGCGAAAGCGTTTCTCCATGAATTCTTTTCGCTTCTTCAGCCGCAAACTTGTAGGTTTCAATTGTTCGCGCCACCTCGCCCTTAGCGGTTGTAACCGGCTTTGCTGATTCAATAGATATGATTTTGGCGGCTTCATCCGCGCGCTCTTCAAGAAGATGGGCCAATGTTTCCAGGATATTCGCACGTTGATGGGCTGGCATTTTTGCCATCACCTTAGCAGCTTTTTGCGCCGCTTCAATAGCTTGGTCGGTTTCTTCGTCTGTGGCCAGGGGGATTTCAGCTATGACTTCTCCTGAATAAGGAGAACGAAGCAAACTATACTCCTTCGCCTCCACCCATTCCCCTTTAATTAGTAAATGTTTTTTTTCTACTTTATCTATGATTGTCATGTTCTCAGCCACCCTTCACTCTTTGTAAGTGCTTCATCTAAAGATTAGAGGCAATTTTTGAAACAGTCGATTCCATTCTTGGAAAATAATACTCTTCTAATTTTGTAGTTAAGCCACCGTGACCAAATTTACAGTGATTATTTTCACTCTCGGAACTTCGCTTAATAAATTCAAGAAAATACAATATACTATTGCGCCTTTCTAGAATGTTACTAATTCCTTGCTTATAAAACCAGGCATCGATGGTATTATAAACTCCTCTATTAATCCCATACTGTTCATTACAAACTTTAATAAAGGATAAATCAGTTAAGTTTATTATCTCTTCTACATCTAATAGCAATTTGTCCCCTCCTTGCTACTTAGCTCTGCTAATTGAAATGTACTCAATTCCAAAACGTTTTTTTATCAGCTGGAGTTTATTAAATCTCCTAAATCTACCGCCCTTTAGCTTAATTGATGCTCTGGTTTAGTACTTTTCAGTGCTTTTTGCATAAAAACGATTTCTTCACCAAGCATTGAAATACGTTCCAAAACTTCCTCATCAACCAGTTCGTTTTGTGAATTGAAATGGTCGTTATGAGCATAAACAGAGCCAGGTGCAACAAATGCACGGAAATAGCTGGCTATAGGTTTCAGCTGATTTTCAATGACTAAATAATGCTGGTAGGTTCCACCGGTAGCCACTAGCCCCATTACTTTATTACGGAAATCCTTCGGGGGGATCAAATCAAATAAGTTTTTAAGAGCTCCTGTAATTGACCCTTGGAATATTGGGGTTCCTATAATGTAAAAGTCTGCTGAGGTAACGATATCAATTACTTTTTTCGTATCTCCAGTGTATGTTGACGGATTACGGCCATCACAAAATTGAACATCATACTTTTTCAAATCAAGCAATTCGACTTCGATATCAGGATGGTTATTCTTAACTTCCTCTAAAACCTTTTCAATAACAACTTTCGTCTTCGTTCCTATTATCGTTCCTGAAATCCCCAGTAATTTCATTTCACTTTTCCTCCTTATTAAATCTCTTAGATAAAAGTGCATACCCAAAAATTCCCATTACCTCATTATGAACGGGTCAGGAATCGGTTCAGATGATGTATTGATCCAAACAACTTTATCTTGCATATATTCATGAATCGCTTCATAACCGCCTTCTCTTCCATAACCGCTTAGGCCAGATCCACCGATTGCAGCAATTGGTGAAATACTTCGATAGGTATTCACCCAAACAATTCCAGCACGTATAGCTTTCGCGACTCGATGAGCTTTTGCAATATCACTCACCCAAATTCCAGCTGCCAATCCGTAATCAGTACTGTTTGCTAATTGAATAACCTCTTCTTCATCTTTAAAAGGGATCACACTTAACACGGGGCCAAATATTTCTTCCTTTGTAATACGGGAATTATTATCGTGATGCTCGAAGATCGTGGGTTCAAAATACCAACCTTTTTCTAAATATTCAGGCTTTTTACCTCCGCAAACAAGTTTACCACCTTCATCTAATCCGATAGCCACGTATTTTTCGACTCGCTCCAATTGGGCCTGCGTAGCCAGCGGACCCATTTCTGTTTCATCTTGAAAAGGATCACCGATCTTGATTTTCGATACTCTGTCTACGAGTTTTTGCATCACTTCATCGTAAATATCAACATGTAAAAATGCACGCGAACCTGCCACACAACTTTGTCCTGAAGCACCAAAAATACCAGCTATGATACCCATCGCCGCATTATCCGGATTAGCATCCTCAAACACGATATTGGGTGATTTCCCTCCAAGTTCAAGCGATACCTGCGCAAAATTTTGAGCCGAATTACGAACAATATGCCGTGCTGATTCTGAACCTCCCGTAAAGGCCACACGCCTTACAAGAGGATGGGAGGTGAGTGTATCGCCTACAGGAGTTCCAAAGCCGGTAACTACATTGACTACTCCAGGTGGAAAACCAGCTTCTTCAACCAGTTTTACCAATTCCAATAGAGAGGCCGAAGTCATTTCCGAAGGTTTAATGACTATGGTATTTCCTGCAATAAGTGCAGGTGCAAGCTTCAAGGTTGTTAAATAAAGAGGGGAATTCCAAGGAGTAATGGCGGCTACTACCCCCAGCGGCTCTTTGGATGTAAAAGCGAACATATCTTTTTTATCAATTGGTAAGGTTTGACCATGGATTTTATCTGCTAGACCCGCATAGTAATAGAAAAATTCAGGTAAATATTTTACCTGACCGCGCATTTCGCGTATTAATTTCCCATTATCCAGTGATTCGACTTTCGCAAGCTCTTCAGAGTGATCAGCAATCAGCTCTCCAAGCTTTCTAACCAGACGCCCCCGCTCCGTGAATGTCATATTGGTCCATCCCGAATGCAGGAATGCATTATGCGCAGATTGAACGGCATGATTTACATCTTCAGCATTCCCTTTAGCGACTTGACACCAAGCTTCTTCGGTTGCAGGGTTATAACTATCGAAATATTCACCACTTGATGATTCTATCCATTCCCCGTTTATATACATCTGATATTTCTTCAGCTCTTTCACATCGAGTCACCCCTTTGCTTTTGTCTTTCAATAAACGACCTAATAGCTTCGTTCACTATTTTGGCTCCTTCTATCGGCAGCATATGCCTCATATTTGGTACTATCATTAATTCTGAATCCACAATCTTTTCATGCATTTGTCTTGCCATTTCGGGATTTGAACCTACATCATGCTCCCCTGTTATAATTTGGGTCGGTATATTAATCTGGTGGATCTGCGGCCACAAATCTTCATCCGCAGTTGCAAAAAGTGTATAGGCCGCTAAATATGAAGCAGCATCGTTTGTCTGAAGTCTTTCCCGAATTTCACTAACAGTTTCTTCCTTTGAATTCAAGAATTCAATATTAAACCATCGTTTAATGGCCGGTTCAATTGTTGCCAAAGGGCCCGTTATTTTCACTTCTTCCACTCTTTTTAAAACGGCTTTCCTCTGTTCCTTCGTCCGATTGGCCACTGCGTTCATAATTGTTAGCGTTTTCACTTTATCCGGATATTTTAATGCAAATGCCTGAGCGACCATACCACCCATGGAGAAACCAATAATATGACTTCCTTCAATCCGTAAGTGATTCATTAGTTCTGCTAACTGCTCAACAAACTGTGAAAGGGAATAAGGACCCGGAGGATGCTCAGATCCTCCGTGCCCAACCATGTCATATGTGATAACACGGAAATGTTTCGACAAATCTTCAACTTGTTTTTTCCACATCGTAAGATCAAGACCAACACCATGAATAAAGATAAGCGATTGCCCCATCCCTTTCTCTTCATAATGAAGCGAATCTTTTCCATGCAATGTAGTTGGCATTAAACCAGCCCCATTTCAACCATATCTTGATGCCTGTTTCCTGTTCTCGGATGAGGACGTCCTCCTGTAGAAGCCCCAATGGCAACAACGATCTCATCGGCCCTAGGTGCATCAGGTATAGAAGCTTCAAATGTAATGAAATGAGAGCGTTCAGACTCATCTGTCTTATGTACCATCGGTATGAGCACCGCAGATCCAGCGCCACCACGCTTATTAGTAAAGCTTAAGATACTCGTTCCTTTCACGGCGTCCCTGAATTTGTTACCGAATTTCAAAGTGTGGATAAAAGCTGATGCATGCTCAACCTCCCCATCAACACCCACGACAGCTGCCTTGCCGAATGCTTCGACGTCATCAGCGGAATCAATGTGCTTAAATAGTTCAGCAACTAATAATTCGCCAATTTGCGGTGCAAATTCATCAATTTCCGGTTTTAAATTATCAACATATCCTCTTCCAGCCCATGGGTTTTTGATAACCGCCATACTTGTTATCATCTTGATGGGATTCTCTACTTTTTTACCGCCCTCAATACGTGTTTCTTCTATAGCTGTATACACTTTACGAATATCTAACATTTACATTACCCCCAATTTAGTTTTTGTGAATCTTGGCATTACTTCTTCCGTGAACAATTTTAAACTTTTCATCATTTTTTCATGTGGCAAACCATTATGGTTCACCCAAAGCAGTAATGTTTCCAAATTCAGTTCTTCCTTCAATTCCTGAATTTTCTCTGCTACATAGTCAGGTGTACCAAACAATAAATTTCTTGGGTGTAAGAATTCATAGTTCAATTCCTGCCCTTCTTTTACTGTTTCGCCCGGATCCATAAGGTTGCTAAGTCCTCTCCAGTGACAAATCCAGCGATAATTGTTCAATACTGCTTCTGCCGCATCTTGACGAGCCTGTTCCATCGTTTCCGCTACATATACATCACGTACCAAAGCAATACCCTGACCAAGTGGCACTTCATAGCCTTTGGATTTGGAAGCCCTTTCACGGTACAGTTCAAAACGGCCTTTTAATTCTTTGACGGTCGGCATCCAAAACATTCCTTGTATATCGTTCTCCGCGGCCAATTCAATAGAACGCGGTGAATCAATTACCTGCCACAGAGGAAGTGATTGCTGGTAAGGTCTAGGCATAAGGGAAATCTTATCAATTTCTCCTTTCTCCATATCCATAAATTCCGGTGTTGATGGGCTCATAGGGTGACTCCACTTTAAACCTTTAGGAGGAAATTGATAGATGTCACCTTGATGTGAAAAGAAACGGTTTGACCAAGCCTTTTTTAAAATTTCCAATGTTTCCTCAAACAGTGCACGGTTTTGTTCTTGATTTGCCGGATCAGCCAAAGTGTTTAAATTAGCCGCTTCCCGTCCGTATAATCCACGTGCCAGACCAACTTCCACACGTCCTTTGCTTAACTGATCAAGCATTGCTATGTCTTCCGCCAAACGCAGCGGATGCCAGAAAGTGGCGACATTCGCAGCTTGTCCAATTCGAATGTTCTTTGTACGTGCAGCAATATCAGCCCCCATTAAGATCGGGTTAGAAATCAATTCATTTCCTTCATGACCAAAGTGGTGCTCGGTATACCAAATCGAATCATAACCATTTTCATCACAATAAATAGCTTGCTCACGGGCTTCGTCCAGCACTTTATAATATTCATCATGTCTTCCCTGTCCTGCAAGGTTTGCAAAGATTCCAAATTTCATAGTACTCATTCCCCCTCATATCACTTTTTTTGACCAAGTTTCTTTGCTATGTCCATTTTAAGTTGCATTCCACTTGCTTTTACATGCTCTCGCATGGCCTTCTCCGCTTCCTCCCGATTGCCTTTCTCTATAGCAATCAAGACCGCCTGATGTTCCTTTAGTGATCTCTCACGGCGATTCGGATCTTCAATGGTTAAAAAGACATACTGTCTATAAGGTATTTGATTGAGCAGCAAATTTAGCATGTAACTTAATTTAGAGTTATTGGCGCCTTCTTGGATGACTGAATGAAAAACATCATTAGCCTCGACATATAGCTTTTTATCCGAGGTTTGTATAGCAACCTCCATGTCAGACACTGCTTGCTTAAGGTTATTAATGTCTTCAGCACTCCCGCTTTCTGCAAGCAGCCCCGCTGCGAGCCCTTCCATTACTTCCTTTAAAGTAAATAACTCATCCAGTTCCTTTTCAGTTGGTTTGGTCACACATGTTCCAACCCTTGGAATGATCTCGACTAACCCTTCTCTTTCTAGCTGTTTAAATGCTTCCCTTATAGGGGTTCTACTAACTTTGTAATATTCAGATAAAACAGTTTCCGATAATTTTTGTCCTGGTTCATAATCTCCAGTTACTATGGATTCGCGTATAGCGTTCGTAACCTGAGCAGTAATCCCCAACGTTAAGATAGCTGTAATGAAAAGCCCCTCCTTTTTAAAAGTTTGTACCATGTACCATGCAAGCTCTTGATAAGTGCAATTATAGGTCATGAAAAATAGACTGTCAATTCAAAAAATATAAAATTTTTATTTTTTATTGGAAGACATGTTGTTCCACAATTTTCAAACTAGAGTTTAATATTTCCAATCATTCAGTCTAATGATCAATCTGATTTATTGAAATTCACTAGATGAATGAACGGATATTTTATGATAGTTACCTAAAAATTATTTTTTCTGAAAATATTGACATCTGTATACGCTTACAATTATAGTGATTCTATAAAATAAGCTTGCATGGTACATGGTAGTATACCGAATTTGATAGGGGGTAAATTGATGAAAGTTGAAACTCGCAGTATAGAATATATTCCGGCAGATGAACGCCATGGCAAGGCCCGTGATTTATTTCCAATTTGGTTTGGGGCAAATATGCATATTACCACCCTTGTGACCGGGGCATTGCCCATTACATTAGGTCTTAATTTATTTTGGAGTCTGGCTGCAATTATTGTCGGTACCTTATTAGGCGCCATTTTCATGGCCTCCCATTCAGCTCAAGGACCTCAACTCGGAATTCCGCAAATGATCCAAAGCCGGGCTCAATTTGGTGTAATCGGAGCCATCTTCCCCTTGTTTCTCGTTATGTTTGTCTATTTAGGCTTCTTTGCCAGCAGCGGTTTGCTTGCAGCACAAACCTTAAGCAGTTTAACAAAGATCGACCAAACATGGAGCATAATACTTTTAAATGTACTTTGTTTCGTGGCCACCATTTATGGCTATAACTTAATTCATAAAATGCAAAAATTATTATCTTGGGCGTCTCTTTGTATTTATATTGTAGCTACATATATAGTCTTCCAATTGCAAGTTCCGGCAGGCAGTTGGGCCATTGGGAATTTGGATATACCAGTGTTTTTGCTGGCAGTGAGTATGGTTGCTACATGGCAATTGGCATATGCCCCCTACGTTGCAGACTATTCTCGCTATCTACCGATAACCACACCCACGGCCCATACATTTTGGTATAGTTACGCTGGCACAGTCATCGGGACTATATGGATGATGACATTAGGCGCAACCTTAACCATAGCGATTCCTAACTTCCTTGATCACTCTGGCGGTAACTTGGCCAGCCTGTTTGGAAATTTTGCTATAATCATGTTCTTTATAATCATCTTTGGACAGCTTGCTATAAATGTCTTTAACCTATATGGAGCATTCATGGCAACCATAACAACAATTGAACCGTTTATTAAATTAAAGGTCACACCGAAAGTACGAATAGGAATGATATTCTGTGTAACAGTAGCAGGTACCGTTTTGTGCTTACTAGGTCAGAGTAATTTCCTATCTTTTTTCTTGAATTTCATCTTTTTCATTAGTTATTTTTTAATTCCCTGGACATCCATCAACCTTGTTGATTATTATTTGCTTCGACATGGCCATTACAATGTAAAAGATATTTTTGATGTGAACGGTCAATATGGCAAAATAAACTGGATTACTTGTATCGCATTCCTTGTATCAATCTTGGCGGAAATCCCTTTTATAAACACATCATTCTATGTAGGACCGATAGCCAAGGCTTTTGAAGGAGCAGATATCGCTTGGATTATTGGGTTAGTTGTCCCAGCTGTTTTGTATTACTTCCCAATGAGAAAAAAGTTGAATACCGCTGAAAATGCAATAAACAAACAAGAGACTGGTTCAATAGAGAATACAGACGCTTCCGAGAAAAATGTTAAGTAACTTAATATCAGGTGTCGATAATAGAGAACCCTAAAATGAACTGCACCCCAATCGTTAGTCACCAACTAACAATTGGAGGTGCAGTTTTTTTGACTTTATACGATTAAGGAAAAAAACCTAAATCTATTGCACAAAAAAGACATGAAGCATCTCAACAAGAACTAGAAGAATATTTCCATTACTACAATCACAACGAATCAAGAAAAGATTAAAAGGCATGAATCCGGTAGATTACCGGGTTCATGCCCTCAAGGCTGCCTAAGTAAATAATGTGTCTAGCTTTTTGGGTTCACTTCAATGAAAGATCCTTTTTATTCACAAATTTAGCTTACTTATTTTTCTCCTAAAATAGCGAGTGGACTAAATACTTCATAATGAATACGGTCTTTCGATACACTCCATTTATTTAGGGCCTCATTGATTGCTTCCATAAAAGGAATAGGTCCGCAAAAATAAAAATTAGCTTCTTTTGATGGAACGATAGATTGCAGGAAGTCTAAACCAACGTATCCTTCTTTATCAAAATGCCCAGAGGTTCGATCGGCTTCTGTTGGTGCACCATAGACTACAAATGATTTTATATGTTGATGTTCATTCACTATTTGTTGCAGATGATCTTTAAAAGCATGTGTTTGACTATTGCTTGTTGCATGGATGAACGTAACCTGACGTTGTGGCTGCTTTTCTATAATGGTATTTAACATGCTAAGCAAAGGTGTAATGCCAATACCGCCACTAATTAGAACAACGGGTAAATCGGTGTTATCCAGTTCGAAGTCACCTGCTGGAGCAGAAAATTGCAGCGTATCTCCAACTTGCAGCTGTCTATGTAAATAGTTAGATACAATTCCAGATGGAGCATCTCCATGGGCATCTTCACGTTTAACACTAATTCGGTAGTAATCCTTTCCAGGTGAATCCGAAAGACTGTAATGGCGTATGTGCGTATATTTCTCGCCAGGAATTTCAGCCTTAAGTGTTAGGTATTGCCCAGCATGGTAGGAGGCAATGGGTTTTCCGTCTGTAGGCTTTAGATAAAAGGAGGTTACCACATCACTTTCTTTTATCTTTTTATCGATATTGAAGCTTCGATATCCTTCCCATCCACCATGCTGATGTTCTGTTTCCTCATAAAGGTTTTTTTCAATATCAATAAAGGCATCTGCAATATAGCCATAGGCCTTTCCCCATGCCTCTATGATTTCATCTGTGGCTGCGTCACCCAACACATCTTTAACTGCTTGAAGCAACGTTTCACCTACAACCGGATACTGTTCAGGCTTGACCCCTATCGCACGATGTTTCTCAGTAACTCTTTTAATTACAGGTTTTATCGCTTCAAGGTTCGTAATATGTTCACCAGCAGCATAGACAGCATATCCCAAGGCCTCTTGTTGAATTCCTCTTTTTTGGTTCGTTTGGTTAAAAAGATTATACAAATCAGGAGCTTTTGAAAATAGTAATTCATAAAATCTCTTTCCTATTGGTTTACTATGTTCCTTGAGAACAGGTGCTGTTGACTGAACGATTTCTATGGTCTTAGCATCAAGCATGTTAAAATTTCCTCCTCAAATTTCAGGGATATATACTGTAAATAGCATTCCCACTAAATATTGGAGTAAACATGATATTTTGGTCCTGTTCACTTATCACTAACAAACCCAAACTTCTTACTATAGGCGACTTCCGCCCATTTTGAGATTTTGAAATCCTTAAGATAATTCAAAGACACCATACCTATTAGTACGGTGTCTTTTGTTATTTTAGTATCCTTGATAACTTTAACTGACCCTTTATATCAATAAGAACAAAGCTGCTGATCAGTAGCAGAAAAAAAGTGTTATAGGGTCCAATTGATAAGCAATCCAGCTTGAGCTAATCCACCGCCGAAACCATATAATAAAACCTTCTCACCACCACTGAGCTTCCCTTCTTTTAATCCTATTTCTAAAGCTAATGGAATTGTCGCTGAAGAAGTATTTCCATACTCCACTAAGCTATATAAAGTACGCTCAATTGGAAAGCCACTTCTATCACATATTGACTCAATCATTCTTAAATTTGCACTATGCGGTACGAACCAATCAACATCATTCAATTGATATTCGGCATTTTTCATCACAGTTTGCATTCCTTTTGGAACGGTCGTGACAGCCCATTTATAAACCTCACGTCCATTTTGTACAAGGTTGCCACTATTATTTAAGTCTTCACCATTTATTCGTGTCGATAGGTTTGTACTATATAAATGTTTTCCGCCTTCTCCCTCAGAATACAAATGTGAAGAAATAAAACTTGGCTGTTTTTCATCATATTCTACAAGAACTGCTCCTCCGCCATCTCCAAATAAAATACAAGTGGCTCGATCTTCATAGTCCATAAGTTTAGATAAAGTATCAGCTCCAATAACAAGAACTTTCTTGTTTAAACCAGATGTTACTAATCCATTAGCTACATGCAGCCCATAAGTAAATCCTGCACAGGCAGCGTTTAAATCAATAGCTCCAGTATTCTTAATACCTAGCTTTGCTTGGACTAAAGATGCTACACTTGGAGTGTTGAAATCAGGTGTAAAGGTACAGACAATGATCATATCAACATCTTCGACAGATTTATCATACCGTTCCATTAAATCCTTTACAGCTTTATAACCTATATCACTAGTAAACTCTTCTTCATGTGCAATTCTTCGTTCTTTAATACCAGTACGTTTAACAATCCATTCATCATTGGTTTCAACCATTTTTTCCAAGTCTTTATTTGTTAACCTTTTTTCAGGAACATACGAACCTATCGCAGTAATACGTGCTTTGGATTTGAACATAGAATAGCCACCTCGTGTGTATGAATTGCATCATTTTATAACTTGATATTAACACCTGGTACTAATTATAAAGCAAAAAAAATCTTATGCAACTAACCGTTACATTTTAAGAAAAAGAGTGGGGAAAAGCAACTACTTTAAAGTAAAGCACCTGTTAGTTTATTACAATCTCTAGAGTGACTGCCAAAAGTCATCTTCAAGACATTTTGTATTTCTGACAATTATACTGATAGTTGAATAAATTCTGCTTGCATCACTGAACTTGTCAAAAAAAAAGCCATACTCCTAGTTGATGCAGCTCTTACTATTTATGATGGCGACAAATTTGTTCTTGTCTTTCGAGATTTTGTTCAACTGCATATGTAGTGCCCCATTCACACATTGTATTTAATACAGGTACAAAGGATTGACCCAACTCAGTTAAACTGTATTCTACTTTTGGTGGTACTACTTTATATACTTCTCTTCGGACAAGCCCATCTCTTTCCAACTGCTTTAATTGGTCGGTCAAAACTTTCTGGGTAATGGCCGGTATTAGAATATAAAACTCTTTTGTCCTCATTGGTTTTTGACTCAGAAAAAAGAGGATTAAGCATTTCCACTTTCCTCCTACAGTATTCATGAAAATATTTATTCCAGTATTTAAACTCTTCATTCCTCATTCCTCCTGAATAGGCACATAAAGGTGGCTATGCCACTTTATTGTGCGTTATTTTCTTCTACATCATGGGTCCATTATACTCTGATTATGAAGCAAATATAACATTGGGAGTGAACACGATGAGTGTAAGGGAGATCATAGAAAAAAGACGTTCCGTAAGGCAGTACGATCCCGATTATAAAATTAGTCCCGAAACGTTGGCGACATTTATTGAAGGAGCTAGTAAATCGCCTAACGGAAACAATATTCAAGCAACACGATACCTGGTTATAGATGAACCATATTTAAAGAATTTGTTACTGCCCATTGCTTTTAATCAGCAACAGGTAATTGAAGCCTCAGTACTGATTGTTATACTAGGTGATTATCAAGCATTTGAAAAAGAAAATATCATAATGATACATGAGGATGAGTTTCAAAAAGGTTATTTTGACGCATCAGTAAGAGATTATCTAACAAACGCGGCAATCAATTATTATCTAAATAAATCAAAAGAAGATTTAAAGGCTGAATTAATAAGAGACGCAAGCCTGGCGTCAATGTCGTTAGTTTTATTGGCGAACGAGGCAGGTCTTGAAACCATTACAATGTCCGGGTATGATTCCGAACAATTAAAGTCAGCTTTAAAAATTTCTGATAGGTATTTAGATGTTATGCTTATCGCCATGGGGAAAGGAATTAAAGAAGGTCACAAAACAGTAAGACACGATGTGAACAAAGTCATTTATAAAAACAAAATATAGTGAGTGTTTTTACTTTTTTAAAATTTGAATATGGGAGATTAGTGTGGAAAGAGGGTTAAAAAGAACCCTCTTCCCCTATCATCTTATAGTTAAAACTCACCACGAGTTACAGTCTCACATTTCATCCACATGCAGACTTATCATATAGTCATATTAACGTAACGGATTCATTTTAGTGTTTTTGTTTGTAATAAGTTACAGCGAGAGCAAGGGCCAGCACTGTTCCTTTGACGATATCCATCGCATAATACGGAACGGACATCATGATCAGCCCATTTTGTAGGATTCCGATCAGGACTGCTCCGACAAAGGTTCCAAAGGCATTCGGTTTTCCCGCTCCTAAAACGGAGGAACCAATGAAGGCAGCCGCGACGGCATCCATTAAATAGGGTGACCCTGAATTGATTTCCGATGTCATGACCCTTGAAGCAAGGACAATCCCCCCGATTGCAGCAAATAGAGCCGAAAGCAGATAGGCAAGGATTTTGTATTTATTGACCGATATCCCGGAAAGTCTCGCCGCTTCCTTATTTCCCCCAATAATGTACATATAACGACCGTGCTTCGTATAAGTCAAAAAGATATGGGTCGCTATCACAATGACGGCCATGATCAGGATTATCCACGGTACCTGGCCAATTTTGGCGAAAAACGGGCTGATCAGTCCTGTTGCGAACGTCCCGTCTGGCATGACCATATTTTGCGAAACCGTGGCCCCTTTTGTATAGGTAAGGGCAATTCCCTGGATAATGAACATGGTAGCCAAAGTCATCAGCATGTCGGGAATTCTCAATTTAACGATCATGAATGAATTCAAGGCGCCTACGACAAGTGAGGCACCGATCGCAGCTAATATGGCAATTAATGTATCCTGTGAAAACCAGACAAACATCGAGATGACGATGGCATTGGCCAATGATGCGACGGAGCCGACGGAAAGGTCGAAGCCATCCACGGTCAGGGATATCGTAATGCCGATCGCAATGATGGTCACGATTGAAATGGAACGCAGGATGTTGACCAGATTCGTAGTTTGAATGAAAGATGGATTGGACACGGCAAAAATTCCAATCAGAATGATAATCGTCAATATTGTGCCGTATTTATAGAAAAAGTCGAATAGTTCCACCTTTTTCTTCACTTTCGCTGTCTGTGTAACAGGATTGGGTATGCTCATTCTATTTTCCTCCTGTTGAATAGAATAGTAGTTCTTCTTCATTCGTTTTACTTGTTTCTAATTCGATGACAGTGCTCCCGTCATATAACACATATGTCCGGTTGGTAATGCCAATGATTTCGGAAAGCTCGGATGATGCATAAATGATCGCCTTCCCATTCCTTGCAAGCTCTGCAATCAATTCGAATATATCCTTCTTGGCTCCAACATCGACCCCTTTCGTTGGTTCATCGAATATGTATACATCCGCATCGGCCATAAGCCATTTCCCGATGGCAACTTTTTGCTGATTGCCACCTGAAAGGTTTTCGACATTCACTTCCCCTGAAGGAGTTTTAATGCCGAGGCTTGCGATCATTTCCTTCGCTCTTTCCTTTTCCGCCTTGCGATTCACAAAGCTGAATGTCTTGGAGAATTTGCCAAGACTGGCTGCCGTCAAGTTCGCCGAGACTGATTCCTGAACAAGGACCCCTTCTTTCCTGCGTTCCTCAGGTACAAGTGCCAGACCGCTTTTTACTGCTTCGTGCGGTGATTTCAAGGAAAGCTTTCGACCATTCAGGATGACTTCCCCCGCTGTGATGGACGTATGGCCGAAAAGGGTTTTACACAGCTCCGTTTTCCCAGCCCCGACCAACCCTGCCAAGCCGATTATCTCGCCTGCTTTAATATTCAAACTGACATTTTTAACTTTCTCTGCATCTGACAATCCGTTCACTTCCAGAATAACGTCGCCAATCGAAGCATTCACTTCAGGAAACTGTTCATCCATGGTTTTTCCAAGCATGTTCTCTACGACTTCGGTACGGGTTATATCTTCCTTCTTTCGACTTGTGACACGCTCCCCATTCCTCATGATTGTAATTTCCTCACAGATTTCAAAAATTTCGGGCAGACGATGTGAAATGAAAATGATTCCCACGCCTTTTTGCTTTAATTCATTTACAATTCGAAAAAGTTCTGTCGTCTCCGTATGACTTAACGGAGCAGTTGGCTCGTCGAGAATCAGGAATTTGCATTCTGTCGAAACGGCTCTTGCTATCAGGACCATCTGTTTTTCAGCCAAGGTAAGGTCTCTTACCAGCTTTTTCGAAGGGACACGAATTTTCATATCTTCAAGAATAGAAGCCGCTTGGTTATGCAGCTCTTTCCATTGGACCATCTGTTTTTTTCCCATGTTTTGGACCATATCATTCAACATTACATTTTCCCCAACCGTTAAATAAGGGATGAGGGCGGTATCCACTTCCTGATAAACAATTTGAATGCCTTGTTCTTGAGCCGCTTTTGGCGAGCGGATATCCCTCTTCACCCCATCAATATAAATGTCACCTGAATAATGAACATGGGCTCCCGATAAAACTTTCATTAACGTCGATTTCCCTGCTCCGTTTGCACCGACCAATGCGTGGGCTGTCCCCGATTTTACGGAAAAATCAACATCACTCAGCGCCTTCACCCCCGGAAATTCAATCGAAATCTTCTTCATTTCTAGTTGCGTGCCCATGTCCATTCCCCCTTATTGAACAGACACTCCCTTCTACTTGAAAGAGAGTGTCTCTTTTTAATTTTTATAATGATCTTTCAAAACTTTCATCCAATCTTCTTCAAATTCCGTCGATACACCCCAGCCATCGACAATACCAGACAGATTTGCCATGTTCACTGCTTCTTTAGACGCTTGGATTTGCTTTTGTGAAATAAGTGAAGCCTCCAAGTCATAGGTTTGCGGCGTTTCTTCGCCCGCTAATTTTTTAGCCAATATCCTCATATTCACTGCACCGATCAACTTGGGATCTACTGCTGCCGTGTAGGACCATGAGCTATCAGCCGATTGGATTTCCTGGAGATCTGCATTCGAGACATCTATTCCATATATCTTCACTTCATCGCGGCCCGCCTCTTTAATCGCCCGGGCTGCACCGATAGCAAAGGCATCCCATGTTGCGAAAATGGCATCCAATTTACCTTTAGGGTATTTATTCAGCATTGCGGCTACAGCATTTTGTGTCTGAACCGATGTATCAGCAGATGCCACTCCGAATCTTTCGACTTCTTTGATCCCAGGATTTTCTTTTAATTTTTCCTGATAGACTGCATTTCTTCTTACCATTGGAGGAAAACCGTCCACCCAAAGGTATGCAATTGCCGCTTTACCTTTCTGTTCTTTTATCAGCTTATCAAAAGCCAGTGTTGCCAACGCTTCATCATCTTGTGAAGTTAATGTCACGCCTTCTATTTTAGATAGATCGCTTATTGAATCGAATGTGACAACGCTTTTACCTGCATCAACCAACTTTTGAACGTCATTCACAGTTGCTGCATCATCACCATGTGAAATGATATAGCCGTCATAATCTGCCTCCAAAGCCTGCGCTATCGCATCATGGAATTTAGCCGTATCACCATTGGCTGTGTACGTATCCACTTGAAACCCCAGTGCTTCTCCTTCTTCCTTCGCCCCCGCCAGGTATTGGGCCGTATGATCATCACCGCCAATTTTACGGATCACTTTGATTCTGGCTCCATCTCCATCAGCGAATCTTTCCGGAACATTTTCAAATGATACTTTTTCTTCTTTCTTCGACTCTGTGGAACTCTGACCTGTAGAGCACCCCGTTAAAAGCAAAGCCGAAGCGATGGCTGAAATGAATATACCTTTAATAGACCTTTTCATCTTGTTTCCCTCCATTTTTTCTTATTAGTCTTATCAGTTAAGTTGGTGTAAATCCCAAAATAAAAACCTCTCTAATATAGAGAGGTTTAATCGGCTGTTTTGCAGACTTGTCCCTCTCTTATCTGTCAAAACATTTCTGTTTTGCAGGATTTAGCACCAATTCCTAATGGAACGGTTGCTGGGCATCTTAGGGCCAGTCCCTCCGCCACTCTTGATAAGAGATATATCGTGTTACGTTTTCGTAATTATCACTTTATAGGGATATAGTCGTAAAGTCAATAGATTTTTGAATATTTGAAATGTTCCCCGTTATTTTTTATTTTCTTTGAAGCTGGGCTAGACGCTTTTTCTCAATCTTTTCAAGCCGCTCCAACTGCCTTAATTTCACTTCGAACAAAGTGATAGGGTCACGGTAAACTTCCGGATTTTGTTTCATATGCTCCAATGCAGCCTGGTAGTCTTTTATTTCAGTCTGCGTTTGCTCTATCGTTTTTTGAAGTAATGCAAATGAACCGCGATAGAAAAGGGAGATGTCACGATCCAAAGATTTTTCAAACAATCCAAATTGGGTAAGGAAACGCTCCGTGATCATTTCCGCAACATCCAGGTAATCTTCACTTTCCAGGTATTTCTTATAACGATTGTACATATTGGCTTTATTTTGCGGTATCGCCCCAAACAGCTTCCCTGCCCCTTTAAGCAGTAATTGAGATGGAGTCCTGCGCAAAAGGATATTGACGTTTTCGATGCGGATGCTGCTTGTCATCCGGTCGGCATCACGGCGCCAGTCATCCAATACTCTGAAGTCGCCTGCAAGCGTAATCCGTTCTTCTTTGTATAATTCATTGAAACCGGCACTCATCTCATCCATAAACTGCTGGCTTTGTGAGAACTCCATTTGGGAACTGGCAATCCAGTCTTGAAGAGAACGGTAATATTGAGGCATGATCTTGTCAGAAATGAAGTTTTGAATCCGCTCATTCATTTCCTGATTTAACTGTACATGGACCTGACTGAAATCACTGCTTTCCGTTAACGATTTAGAGCAATCCCTCAGTAATTCAGGAATTTTTGAATAAAGCTGATTTTTCACTTCGTCCTTAAGCGAACGATACGACCTTATGATATTTTCACTTTTTTCTTTTTCCAAATCAGCCAATTGGTTGACCGCCCCATTCAGCTTGACTTCCATCTGTTCATTCCAAGAGATGGAATGCTCGCATTTCCGCTCATTGGCTGCCCGTTTTTCTAATAGATAAGATAAAGTTTTACGAATGAATGCCAGGATTTTTTCAGATCTTCTTTCCTTCCAATTATCATCTTGATAATTCGATTGAAGGAAGGCTGAAAGGTCCTTCAATTGCTGCCTGCTGTCATAATGTTTGGAGAAAGCGAACACTTTCGCATTCGGGAAATATGCATTCACTTTATCCCATGTTTCGTCTTCCATCCGGACTGCGACCTGATCACTGTATATCGTATCCATTTTATTTAATAGGAAATGGATCGGCAGTTTCGGAGCCATCATTTGAATTTCCAATAACAGATCCCTTTCGCTGCCGGTGAAAGGAGCCCGGGCGTCAAGAACGAACATCAGGCCATCACTGCCATGTAAATAGCCTTGGAAATCGGATTCCACGCTTTGTTCCCCATTGAACCCCGGTGTATCCAATAACCGCAGATGATTATTTCTTAGGTAGTCACTGATGATTGTCACATCGACAATAGTCCCGCGCTGACGGCGTGTTTCATCCAAATCAGTTAGCTCCTCGACAACTTTGCTATCTGTATCGGTAATTTCAAGGATTTCCAAATCATCCCCATCTTTGACACTGACTAGGGAAGAATGGTCCTCAGCAGCAATGCTCTCGCCAACGATTGACTGAATAAAGGATGTCTTGCCATTTCCTGTACTTCCTGCAAGAAGGAGATTGAAATTCCTGGTATCCTTAAGCCCCTCCACCATCCATTTAAGCTTATTGCCAACCCTTAAATCATTATCTTCAGCCCACTGGATAATGGAATTGAACAGTTTCTCTCCCGCTTCCAGTCCGCCTCCCAATTTAGGCGATTTCGAAAGCAGGCTCTCTGCATCCTGAATGACCAGCGCATTGACCGTATCCGGGAAGATTTCATTCCAGGACAACGTGGACGCCGCCGCAAACAGCGAAAGCTCCCCGTCTGCGATTTTGAGCCAGTTTTCCAGCAACCTTGGCACGACAGGACTTAATTCTTTGATTAGATGCGTTCCTTCTAACAGACCTGCATATGCATCCCTGTAATAGACGGAAAGCTCATCCCATACATCCGCATGGTTCAATTCGATGGTATCTATCAAATTATTAATCACTCTTAACCATTCGAAATAAGAATCCGTATATTTATAATTTTTCCAAAGGGCAACCGTCATTTTCTCGAAACGTTCCTGGTCGAGTGTGTATAACGAACCAAGGACAGTTGAGAAATAATCCGGCTCCATCGATTGGGCAACACCTTGCTGGATATACGTTTTCAGCACATCGAACCAGCCCATTGACTCTGTACGGATACTTTCATTCGCCGCTAATACCACCGCACTGTTCCAATCCTTTTGTTCTTCAAAAAAGGCGCGTGCGATTTCCGTGACATTCGGGTAGTCCGGTTGAAACTCGACTGCTTCTTTCACGACTTTGGAAGCCAAATCATTTCTCGATTCCACTATGTACAGGGAAAACAGCTGCAAAAGAACCTCTGTTTTCAAGACCGCTTCATCCGTATCGACGGATTTATAGATATCCTCTGCGGTTGAATACATTTCCAGTTCAAAATAAGCATCAGCGATGTTTTTCTTCGCCCATGAACCAAGTTCCCCTTCTATGTTTTCCCATTTAAAAATGGCTGCCTCATAGTCATGATGCTGAAAATATACTTCTCCTTGAGCAAATCGAATTGCGGTTAAATCCGCTCTTTCCTTTTTTTGTTCCACGAGAAACATTTCACCCAAAGCTTGAATGGGGTGCTTCCTTGTATCCTCAATCATCGTTTCATAATATTTTTTTCCGATCAGACGTTCGTCCATCTTTATTCCCCCGATATATTTCATATTTTCAATTAAAGGATAATCACTGATTCTATAAGCCTTCTAGTAGACCTAACATTCAATCTATAGGTTCCTTTAGTTAAAAAATCATTTACAAAACCTTAAAATGTTATTTTAGCAAAACAATATGGTAACAACATGTCACCACTCTTACAATTTTAAAACAGAAACAATTGGAACTGTAATGTTTTTAATAATCCGATACAGAGATGTCATTTCCATATTCGAGAAAATATGTTTTTTCTAGAGGTGAGCGAACCATTCTTTATCCCTCTAAATTACCAGAAGCCCACCCTTCAACTTACCTATAAACGGTAAAAAGCAAAATCCCCCTGCCTCTTCCATATAAAAAAGCAGTACCCTCATTCATAAAAGGTAACTGCTCTCTGATAAGCTCCGAACAGTACTTGTCCTTTGACAAATTAGGATTATACCCCTGTACGCTTACGTTGGTTATTCGGCTTTTTGGTCAACTGGCTTTTAAGCTGTTTCGTTTTTTTCACAACGCCTGTTTCCAGTTTATCTTTACTTGATCCCGCTTGCTTTTGAGCCAGTTTTTGTTTGACTGCATCCGCCAGGCTTAATTTTTTATTTTCAGACATACTGTTGTCTCCTTTAGTGTTCTGCCTTCTATTATAATATAGTTGGGATTAGAAAGATAATAGGGAGTTATAGCCTATTCTTGTTCAAAAAATCCTCTGGATAAAGGAAGTTTCGCTAACGAGGGACTAATTTCCTGCTCCTTTTAAAGGATTTATGATAAATTATGTTGACTTCATAATCAGAATTTGCTAAATTGTCTTTATATTATAAAATCTATGAAGAGAAAGAGTAAGATGGGAACCCTGTTCCACAGAGAGTCGACATGTGGTGGAAGTCGATGTCCAAGGCCTATCCGAAAATCATCTCTGAGATGCAAAGCTGAAAATGCAGTAGGCTTTGACGGGTTTCCGCCGTTACAATGGATCACGTATGAATTCGTACGTTGACTGAGTGCCGCAGCTTCTTTGTAGTGCGGAATATGGGTGGTATCGCGAGCACAAACTCGTCCCTGATTTTCAGGGGCGAGTTTTTTATTTGCACAAAACACTTTAATTAGCCTTTTTCAGGCCAGTCGGCGAGAGTTATCATTTTTAAAAAAAGGAGAAATCACCATGAAAAAAACAGACACATTATTTATCGGCCTTATGCTTTTCTCAATGTTCTTCGGAGCGGGGAATCTTATATTCCCTCCATTTTTAGGAGCATCTTCAGGAACTTCATTCTGGCCGGCCATTGCCGGTTTTGTCGCCACCGGAGTCGGCCTGCCAATTTTGGTGCTTCTTGCAGTCTCACTTGTTAAGGGCGGGGCACAAACCATCGGTGCCCGTGTACATCCACTATTCAGCACGTTGTTCATGGTTGTCATCTATTTAAGCATCGGGCCGTTCCTCGCCATTCCGCGGAATGCGAATGTTGCCTATGAAATGGGCTTCAAGCCGTATCTTGGAGACTCAATGAATCAATCACTATTTCTATTCATGTTCACAACCGTATTTTTCATCATCGTTTATGCCATTTCATTGAATCCAGAAAAAATGGAAACCTTCATGGGACGCTGGATTACACCCGTTCTTCTTTTATCCATGGTCATTCTCTGTGTCGTTGGGTTCGTAAAGCTTGATGCTCCATTCCAAGCTCCAACCGAAGAATATGCTGCAGGAGCATTTTCGAAAGGGTTCATTGAAGGCTACAACACGATGGATGCTCTAGCTTCCCTGGCTTTTGGGATCGTCATCCTTACTTCAATCCAGCAAAGGGGGATTTCAGAACGAAAGCAATTGACGAGATATACAGTAAAAGCGGGTCTCATCGCTGGTGTTTTGCTTTCTTTAGTTTATATCTCCTTAGGAGTAATCGGAGCACGCATGGCAGCAGATGGTTCATTCGAAAACGGAACGGATATCCTCACTGTCGCATCGACCCTTTTACTTGGAACTGGCGGAAAGGTCCTTCTCGGCATCATTTTCACTTTAGCATGCTTCACCACCGTTGTCGGATTGACCACTGCTTGCGGACAGTATTTCTCGAAACTTTTCCCCAAACTGAACTATAAAACCGTCATTCTGATTGTAACAATCGTCGGTTTCATCCTTTCAAATATGGGTCTGAATCAAATTCTGAAAGTATCGGTACCATTCCTTGTGATGGCTTATCCGTTAACGATCGTCCTGATTGTCCTGACATTCTTCAGCCGTCATTTCAAAAACCCGAAGAAGGTTTATCGCAGTGCAATGACTTTCACAGGAGTTTTCGCCTTGATGGATGGACTGAATGCTTTCGGCCTACAATTAGGACCGGTGCAAACCTTGAGTGATGTCCTTCCCCTTTCCGCCTACGGCATGGAGTGGATCATCCCTGCTCTCGTCGGTACAGCCCTTGGCGTTCTGCTCAGTCAAATCGGACAAACAGCGCCAGCTGAGGAGTTTGAAATCGAAACACTATAATAATGAAGTAAGCAGGTGATTTTACAGATCATCTGCTTATTTTGTGCACGCCTGCATTGCTTTATTTTGGAAATCGACATCCGCTTTTTGTTATGATGGGGTCAAAGGAGATGATAAGTAATATGTCTAAGCAAACCCGTATTGGTAAAACAGATCTGTATGTAAACCCGATTGGCCTTGGCACGAATGCAATTGGCGGACATAACCTTTTCCCTAATCTAAGTGAGGATACAGGAAGGGATGTTTTGAGAACGGCATTGGAAGAAGGAATCAACTTTTGGGATACAGCTTACATTTACGGTCCTGAACGTTCAGAAGAACTTATCGGTGAAATCCTTAAAGAGAGTCGCAAACGCGAAGACATAGTCCTTGCCACTAAAGGGGCACACAAATTTGTCGATGGGAGCATCGTTTTTGATAACTCTCCCGCTTTTCTGAAAAATGCCGTGGACTTGAGTCTAAAAAGGCTCCAAACAGACTACATCGACTTATTCTATATCCATTTCCCTGATCGCGATACCCCTAAAGATGAAGCAGTAGGTGCCTTAAAGGAATTGAAGGATGCAGGTAAAATCAAGTCAATCGGCGTCTCGAACTTTTCGTTCGAACAATTGAAGGAAGCGAATAAAGACGGCTATGTCGATGTCCTGCAATCCGAGTACAATCTATTCAAACGGGAGGCAGAACAAGACCTGCTGCCATATACAGCCGAAAATGATATTTCCTTCATTCCTTATTTCCCGCTTGCGTCCGGTCTGCTCGGCGGCAAATATAATCAGGAATCAACATTCGATGACGGCCGGGCAAAAAGTCCGCTTTTCCAAGGACAAGCCTTTGTAAGCAACCTGCAAAAAGTGGAAGAAGTACGGGCGATAGCCAACAGGAAGCATACCGAAGTTGCCGATGTCGTCCTAGCTTGGTATTTAACTCGGCACTCGATTGATGTACTCATTCCCGGAGCGAAAAAGCCAGAACAGGTCACACGCAACTTACAAGCATTGGATGTCGATTTAACCATGGACGAAATTGCCGAAATCAGTGCCATTTTCGCTTAATTATAGATGTGAAAAAGGCTGTTCAGTTTAAGCTGAACGGCCTTTTTATCCTGCTCTGCGGTTCATCCTTGTACTTAAATTAACCGTAGGCTCTCTATATTGCTTAGGTACCTCTACTTTGTTATATTTAGTGAATATTCCATAAATTAAGGAAGAGGCAGTCTTATGAAAAAATCTATTGTTATTTTATTTCTTATCTTGGCAAATTTGTTCTGGGCCGGTAATTACATTTTCGGAAAATACGTTGTGACAGAACTTTCCCCGATCCAGCTAACATTTGCGCGATGGCTAATTGCCGTTTTCTTATTGTTTCCTTTAGCGCAGTGGATTGAAAAGCCACACTGGAAGACTGTATGGAAAGCCTGGAAATTATTATTAGTCTTGGGTGTGCTCGGGATCATCAGTTATAATTTTTTCCTTTATTGGGCTTTAACCTATACAACTTCCATGAATGCCGCTCTTGTCAATTCCATGAACCCTGCCTTAATTGTTCTTTTTTCCGCTTTGCTATTAAAGGAGAAAATTTCATCCCTCCATGCACTCGGACTTATCATTTCTTTATTCGGCGTTTTATTGGTTTTGACAAAAGGACACCTTCTGGATATTTTCCAGCTCAGCTATAATAAAGGTGACCTATTGATGATCCTGGCGATTCTCGTTTGGACCTTCTATTCAATAATCGGTAAAAAACTGAAAAACATTCCGATCATCTCTGCTACTGCCGTTTCCGTATTTCTCGGATTGATTCTCGTCGCTCCATTTGCCATTGGTTCGGGAATGAACCTTGAATTAAGCAGTAAAGCCATCACAGGTCTCTTATATATTGGAATCTTCCCGTCTGTCGGCTCATTTATTTTCTGGAATGTTTCCCTTCGTCATATCAATGCCGGCCAGGCTGGAATTTACCTGAATCTGATTGCTGTATTTACCGCCATCCTTAGCCTGGTTTTAGGTCATGCGATTTCGCTCATCCAAATCCTCGGTGGCATCCTGGTCTTTATAGGTGTCTACCTGACAAGCAAAAAGAAAAAGGCATATCCGGCAGCTGTCACGAGGAACATGTAAAGAACATCCAGTAATTCTAACCAACGAACGCTTTCTGTCTTTTCCCCTTGTCTATGCACCATGATTTACGTTATCCTTTAAAGAAGAAAATCTGAATGTAAAGGTGTGCTTTAGTTGAGGATCAATAAATTTATCAGTGAATCCGGAATTACCTCGAGACGAGGCGCAGACAAATGGATAGCCGATGGCCGTGTGACGATTAATGGCATGGTAGCTGAGCTTGGCAGTCAAGCTGAACCCGGCGATGATGTCCGTGTCGACGGCAAGCCGATAAAAGTCGAACAGCAAAATGTCTATATTGCACTGAATAAACCGATAGGGATTACAAGTACGACCGAAAAACACATAAAAGGGAATATCGTTGATTTTGTAAATCATCCGCTTCGCATTTTTCATATCGGACGGCTGGACAAGGACTCAAGCGGTCTGATTCTTCTTACAAATGACGGAGACATCGTAAATGAAATCCTTCGTGCAGAAAACAAGCATGAAAAAGAATACATCGTAACCGTGGATAAGCCAATTACCGCGTCCTTCATTAAAGATATGTCCTCCGGAGTGGAGATTTTGGATACGAAAACACTTCCTTGCAAAGTTGAGCAGTTGACCAAATATACATTTAACATCACTTTGATGCAAGGACTGAACAGACAAATCCGCCGTATGTGCTCCGCACTGGGCTATGAAGTCCGTGATTTACATCGAATCCGGATCATGAACATCCATCTGGACGGACTGGCGAACGGACAATGGCGCGACCTGACCGAGGATGAATTGACGGAACTATTTAAGGAATTGGATTACACCCCAAGGCAAAGATGATAATGAAGATGCCCCCAGAATTCCGGGGGCATCGCTTTTTAAATTTCAGAAGAATTTTCAGCAATCATTTGCTTTTTAGTATTGCGGATATTCTCGTGAGTTTTGCTGTTTTTTTACTCGTGAGTTTTCCACTTTTACTCGGAACATGCATGCAAACCTCGCGTTGGGATAACTGATCGAGCCGCCACTAATCACAGCAATTTTGAGGGTTTCCATGTGATGGTTGCCCCGGCATTCAAGCAGTCTTCCATGTGATAGCAATGCTTTCATCGCATCGCCTGTCCATTGATTTGGCCAATCCCTTTATGGTGTACTTACCCGAACTGGCGTTTAAATACTTTACTGGCGAAGAAGTAAGCGATGACCATGATGCCGACGCACCAGGCAAGCGCAATCCAGATATCGTTCCCAACAGACCCTTCATACAAAAGGGCACGAATCGCATTCACGATTGAAGTCACTGGCTGGTTCTCGGCGAACGCACGGACAATTTTAGGCATGGTTTCGGTGGGGACAAAGGCCGAACTGATAAACGGCAGGAAAATCAGCGGGTACGAGTAGGCTGTCGCCCCTTCCAAAGACCCCGCTGTCAATCCAGGAATGACCGCCAGCCATGTCAGCGCCAGCGTAAACAGCACGATTATCCCAGCTACTGCTAGCCAATCCAGGATATCAGCGCTGGAACGGAAGCCCATCAAGAGTGCGACGAGGATAACAACGACGACAGTAAGCAAATTGGATACAAGCGAGGTCAACACGTGAGCCCACAATACCGACGAGCGCTTGATGGGCATGGTAATGAAACGCGCCATCAACCCGCTCTTTACATCCGTAAACAGCCGCACGGAAGTGTAAGCGACGCCGGATGCGATAGCCATCAGCAAGATTCCCGGCAATAAATAATTGACGTAGTTGTCCGTGCCTGCCTCTATGGCGCCGCCAAATACGTAGACAAACAGCAGCATCATCATAATCGGCGTAATCGCCACCGTGATAATTGTATCCGGGCTGCGCATGATGTTGCGCATTAAACGCCCTAGTAATACCCCTGTTTTGCTATTCATTTACAACTCCTCCTTTTTGCCGATGATTGCGAGGAAAATTTCCTCCAATGTCGGCTGCTTCTCGATGTACTCTACTTTTGCTGGCGGGAACATCTCCTTGAGTTCGGTAAGGGTCCCGGTCGAGATGATTTTTCCGCCATGCAGGATGGCGATACGGTCCGCCAGTTGTTCGGCTTCCTCCAAGTACTGGGTCGTCAGCAAGATTGTCGTGCCGCCTCCAGCTAGCTCCTTGACCGTATCCCAGACTTCAATCCGCGCTTCGGGGTCAAGCCCTGTCGTCGGTTCGTCGAGAAAAATGACTGCTGGCGTCCCGATCAGGCTCATGGCGATGTCAAGCCGGCGCTTCATCCCGCCGGAATATTTATCCGCCCGGCGGTTGGCCGCATCGTTCAGGCTGAATCTCGCAAGCAGATTGTCGGCGACTTGAGCGGGATTGGAAACTCCCCGCAACTTGGCGATCATCAGCAGGTTTTCCCGCCCGGTGAGCATGCCGTCTAAAGCTGCAAACTGCCCTGTCAGGCTGATGCTCTGGCGAACATGATCCGGTTCACGTTGAACGTCAAAGCCGCAAATACCTACTTCACCGCAATCGGACTTCATCAGAGTCGAGAGGATGTTGACCGTCGTCGTCTTGCCCGCTCCATTTGAGCCCAGCAGTGCGAAAATTTCGCCACGCCGCACCTCAAAATCCACCCCCTTTAAGACTTCATTGTCTTTAAATGACTTTTTTAACCCTTTTACAGAAATCACTGCATTGCTCATACTTTTTCCTCCTTTTAATAGCGCAGTAATGCCGCTTATAAGATTCGTATTTATCCTTCCGAGCGCCCAGCGGAACTAAATTGCCTATAGTCCTCTATTTAGTCTGACTGATAATCTGTATAACTTACTACCGAGTTAAAATATAACTGAATAGCGAAGGTGGCATTTCACATTTGTAACCAGCTATTCAGTCGGAATTATTTATTGAATTTATTTTTTCCCAATCGCTTCATGATACTGTCATTCAAATCCTCACGATACTTGGCGAAATAGGTTCTAGCATTTGCCACTAGTTCGTCGGCAAAGGACGCCACATCGTCCCCAGTGATTTCCAGCACTTGCCTGCCTTCCGCAGCACCTGCTTCGAACAACTCGATTAATTCATACTGCATGTGCAGCATATCCATCCCGTTGCCCGCTGAGAAATTCCACATATAGTTTTGAATTTTCTTAAATACAAATTGGTAGTCCTCTGGCAGAGCTTCAACCCGTGCCATCATCATTTTATACTCTTTTTTATCACCAATCATTTTTTTGAATAATTCCATCATGTTATTTTTCCTCCTTTTTTATAAACAAGACACTCCAAAAATAGCGTACGGAATATCTTATGAAGCTAGATTGACTTTAAGACATTGATTTTTGATGATACAAAATCCCATTTTTCCCAAAACAATTCAAGTTCCTGGCGTCCAGCCTCATTAAGTGAGTAAAACTTGCGGGGCGGCCCCATATCTGACGGTTTCTTTTCTATGTTCACCAGTTTTTTCTTTTCTAATCGCACGAGGATGGTATAGACGGTCCCTTCCACGACTTCAGTAAATCCAAGCTCGTTCAGGCGGCGGGTAATCTCGTAGCCATAGGTTTCATGGCGGCTGATGATTTCCAGCACGCAGCCTTCCAGCGAACCTTTCAGCATTTCAGTTAAATTTTCCATGTTCAGAGCCTCCTCTATTTTGTGACTTGTAACTTAGTTCTGAGGGGAATTTTTACTGAATAGCTTTTTGAATGTATTCACGCTATTTAGTATTACTTATTACAACTAAACTGTAACACCGAGTAGCAGAGGTGTCAACTCCTATTCTTAATAACATTTTTGCAACTTCACTATTCAGTGCTGTCGGTATCCAGTGTTACTTACTATAGAGTATGCTGTAACACGTAGTAGGTGACTGTCAACTTGAATTTTTTTTAAAAACCAGCTATCTCCATTGGATACAGCTGATTTCTTTTATGAAGCCTTTACTTCCTCCTATGCTTCTTGTTTACACGTATATTAAGAAAGGCGAAAGATTTCGGTATATTGACAGTTCCAAGAGCCCGTTTAAAAGTAAGGGTGGAAAGGGTCATACATAATATGTTTGTCTCTAACACAATTGATGTGAAAAAGATAACATATTATTAATTCCTCTTTACTCGTGAAGTTTTACACTTTTACTCGAGAATTATACTGTTATACTCGTGAAATTCACGCCTTTACTCGTGAATTTCGCACTTTTTCTCGTGAGTTTCACGCTTTTACTCGTGAGTTTCACACTTTTACTCGTGAGTTTTACACTTTTACTCGTGAGTTTTACACTTTTACTCGTGAATTCCACTTTTTCATGAGCAACGAACAACATAAAAAGCAACCTGCGTTAGGCTGCTCGTTATCAACTCTAAATTATACCCACCATAAATCAGTTGGGCTTTCGTTTATGAGTACAGTTTTCAGATTGGTTACGGCCCGTTGGAAGCCTTCTTCAACTGACATTAGCGGATCTTCGTGTTCGATGCTGACGACGTAATCGTAACCGTATGTGCGAAGGGCACTCATGATGTCGGACCACTCTTGCAGGCTGTGGCCGCATCCTACCGAGCGAAAGTTCCAGGCACGGCTCTGGATATTTCCATATGGCTGCATGTCGGTTAACCCATACATATTGATGTTATCCTGATCCAAGTATGTGTCTTTTGCGTGGAAGTGGTAGATTGCTCCCGCTTTCCCGAGGATTTTGATGGCCCCGACTGGTTCGATGCCTTGCCACCAAAGATGGCTTGGATCAAGGTTGGCGCCTATTGCATCAGATGTAGCTTCCCGAAGTTTTAACAAGGTGTAGGGTGTGTGCACAAGAAAGCCCCCATGCAGTTCAAGGCCGATTTTTATATTGTGTTCATCGGCAATGGCGGCCGCCTTTTTCCAATAGGGGATCAATTTTTCTTCCCATTGCCATTTCAGCACATCTGTATACTCATTCGGCCATGGGGCGACGGGCCAGTTTGGATATTTAGCTCCTTCGTGATCACCTGCTGTACCGGAAAAGGTATTGACGACCGGGACGTTCAGTAAGGATGCAAGCTTGATTGTTTTAATCAGTGTTTCATCACTTTCTTTAGCGAATGCTTCATCTGGAGAGATTGGATTGCCGTGGCAGCTGAATGCACTGATCGTTAACCCTCTTGTTTGAACGGATTCGAGGTATTTTTGGCGCTTTTCTTCACTTTCGAGCAGTTCATCGAGTGGACAATGGATATTCCCTGGATACCCGCCTGTACCGATTTCAACTGTTTTTAATCCGGAATCCGCGACATAATCAAGCATATCCTCGAATGATTTTTGAGCAAATAGCACTGTAAAGATCCCTAATTTCACATGCCCCACCTCACCTTTTTCATTAATTTATGCTCATGACCTTCCCACTTGCCGAGCTTTGATAAATGGCTTCGATTATTTTTGAAACTTTCATGGCTTCCGATGGTTTTACCAATGGTTCTGCCAATCCTAGGCAGCTATTAATAAAGTTCTCTGCCTGTTGCAGGTCTGGTGTATCTTCCCCTGGCATCCATACTGCTTCACTATTTAAAAGCATGCCGTGCTTAGCCTGATTCAAGACTAAAGGGAACACATCAAGTCCGCCCTGCGTTCCGGATAAACTCAAAACAGTTGCTTCTTCACGGATATTCGCGGCCCAGGATGTTTCGAATAATAGAGATGCTCCGTTGGCAAATTTGATATATGCAGTGGCATGGTCATCCACTTCAAATACCGAGGCATCGAAATTCCCCCATAAATTGACCTGATCGACACCCTTACTTACATAATTATATGTCGAACCTACGATTTCAATCGGTTCTGGGTCATCCATCAGCCATAATGCCAAATCAAGCAAATGGCAGCCGTAATCAATCACGCTTCCTCCGCCTTGCAATTCCTTGCTTGTAAAAACTCCCCAGCCAGGGACTTTGCGTCGTCTGATTGCCTGTACACGCGCTACATACGGTTCACCGATCTCACCGGCCTGAATCATTTTTTTTGCAGCCTGAGCTTCCTTCATGAAGCGGTAATGATAAGCAGTCGATAACACTTTACCTGATATGTTTGCAGCCTCGGTTATTGCTAAACATTCCTCAGTTGTAATGGCCATCGGCTTTTCACATAATACATGAACACCCGCTTGCAGAGCAGCAATGGAAATCTCCGCATGGAACTTATTAGGCGTTGCAATCGTAACAGCATCCACTTCAGCAAACATTTCTTCATAATTGGTGAAAACCTTCTCGATATGAAATTCACGCGCCACTTCTCGCGCCTTCATTTCATCTATATCCTGAATGGCGTATAAAACCACTTTATCTTGAAATTTTTGAAAAGCTGGGATATGCCTTTTTTGGGCAATTCCGCCAGCACCGATAATACCCATTTTTAATTTGTACATGATGACTTTTAACCCCTTTATAAGCGGATGATTTTTCGGGATGCATTTGATTCCATCGCGCCAAGAATGACTTTTAATGATTTTAATCCTTCAACTCCTGAGACAAGAGGCTCCTCATTGTCCACCACACATTTTACAAAGTGGCTGATCACTTCGGAATCATGCTGTCCTTCTGAGTCATTAGTCTGGATGCTTCCTAATTGGGTGGTTTCTGTCTTTCCATTATCATGATGGATGATCAGTGAGTATTTCGGATCGTCTTCAAGGCGCAATACCGCTTTTTCCGCATAAATGACCGTAGCATTGTCTTCTTTTGCATAAGACCAGCTGGCGGTAAGAGTTCCGATGATACCGCTCTCCGTCCGGAGGATACAGGCCGCACTGTCATCAACGTCTGTATTTTTCTTGGCAGTCGTTTCCACAAAGGCTCCCACTTCAACAAATTCTTCTCCAAGGATATACCGTAATAAATCAGCTTTATGAACGCCTAAATCGCCCATTGCACCAATGACTGCCTGATCCTTCTTAAAAAACCAGCTTTCCAGTCCGTCCACGCTCCAGGTTTCCGGCCCGGAATGTCCAAAAGCCGTCCGGAAGCTATAGACCCTCCCTAGGTCCCCGCTCTCAATAAGCTGTTTCGCTTTTTGATGAGAAGGAACAAAACGCTGATTATGACCAATCATTAGTATTTTGCCGCTTTTCGCTGCTGCTGCATTCATTTTTTCAGCGTCCACCAAAGAAGTAGCCATTGGTTTCTCACAAAGGACATGCTTACCAGCTTCCAAGGCTGCAACCGTGATGCGTGCATGCAGGTAATTCGGTGTACATACACTGATCGCTTCAATCTCCTCATTCTTCAAAAGTTCTATATAATCAGTATATGCTTGGGCGCCATACCTTTGTGCTGCTGCATTCGCCCGGTCCTGCACAATATCACAAACAGCAATAATCTCCGTTTCATGATGTGCATCATACTCCGGAAAATGCCTGTTTTTTGCGATACTCCCGCATCCAATGACTCCTACCTTCACTTTGCCCATTTTGTTCTCTCCTTCACTTCATCTCTTTGAGATGGATTCCAACGGTTCGGCTTTCCCATAGTTCGTTACGACTCCAGATTCCGGCTTGACCCAATCAACGGCATTCTTAATTACTCGTTGAATCTCCGGATTATGGAAAGTAGGATATGTTTCATGACCTGGACGGAAATAGAAAATCTTCCCTTTTCCCCGCTGATACGTGCAGCCGCTTCTGAATATCTCCCCGCCTTCAAACCAACTGACGAATATCAATTGATCTGGTGCAGGAATATCAAAATGTTCCCCGTACATCTCTTCCTTCTCAAGCTCTATATATTCTCCAATTCCATTAACGATAGGATGACTGGGATCGACAACCCAAAGCCGTTCCTTTTCATCCGCGACCCGCCATTTCAAATCGCAAGTCGTGCCCATAAGCCGTTTGAAGATTTTTGAAAAATGACCGGAATGGAGGACGATGAGACCCATACCCTCGAGTACTCGCTTGTGGACCCTTGCAATGATTTCATCCTGAACTTCATCATGTGCAACATGCCCCCACCAAAGAAGTACATCGGTTCGTTCCAGCGCTTCTTCAGTTAATCCATGCTCTTCTTCATCGAGAGTAGCGGTCCTCACCTCGACCTGATCACTTTGTAAAAAGCTAGCAATTGCACCATGGATACCATCTGGATATACTTTTGCCACTTCAGGCTTTGTTTTCTCGTGGCGATACTCATTCCATACCAGGACTCTCATGAACAACCTCCTCCATTCTAGATTCATTTCACGGCAACTTGCTTTTCATGTTTAACTATTACCTCTTTATCCATAACGCAAACGTTTGCGTTAGGTGTGATCAAAATATAAGAACATACTTATTGACTTCAGTAAGTATGAATTTTCAAAAATAATAGTGATAATCTATATTGTAAATTTATGTTAGCAAAAATCAAGCTTTAATTGGTAAAACATTTCTACATTTTTCATTTAATTTCCTTTTCAGCAACAAAATGCGACTCCCGCTTTATGATTTTGGTAGGAATACTGATACTCTTTTCCATCATTTCCGGATTTGCAATTAGATCGAACACGCATTTTGCCGCCTCAAACCCTAACTGATACGTATGGATATCAACCGTTGTCAGCGGCGTACTTAAAAATTCTATGAATTCTGAGTGGTTAAAACAGACGACGCTTATTTGCTCTGGCACTTTCAAGTTCTTTTCAGCTAACACCCCAAGCAAGAGAACACCCAATAAAAGATCCATAACCAAAAATGCGGTTGGTGCCTCTTTCAGTTCCAGCAATTCATCAATGGCCTTTATTCCATCCGTTCGATTTAAAGGAATCAATTTGATATATTCCTGTCGCACATCCAGCCCGGCCTGCTCCATCGCTTGTTGAAAACCTGTCAAGCGGTCCTGGATCACCTCAAACTCGGGACTGCCCCCTAAAAAGGCGATTCGCTCATGTCCAAGACTTATTACAAACTCCGATACTTCCCTGGCCGCTTGAACATTATCGTTATCAATGAACGTGATTCCGCTCATGTTCGTACTTGGCTTCCCGATCAAAACGAACGGGAAGCCCTGCTTTAATAAATACGGCACCACTTTATCGTCCTTTTTAGAGTACAAAACAATCATGCCATCCACTCTTCTGCCCTGAACCATTTTCACGACATCCTCAAAGATTGCATCCTCCGTCTCGCCGGTTGTCAGGGAAAGACTGTACCCTTCTTTATTACAGAAATCCCCGATGCCTCGGATCACTTCTGGAAAAAAGGGATTATAAAGTGATTCCCTTGCCGAACTTTTCATGACGATCCCAATGGCCTTAGTTGACTTCGTGACTAAGTTCCGGGCATTTTCATTCATATGATAGCCCATTTCCTTTAATACCTTGCGTACTTTACGCTTTGTCTTTTCACTGATTGTCGGGCTGTTATGGATTACACGCGATACCGTTGATGGAGCGACATTTGCTTTTTTTGCAACGTCTTTTATAGTAACAGACAAATTCATCAACACTCCCCGTTCACCGCACATGGCTTAATATTCCCTATATTTAAATAGTTATTTAACTGCTCCATCTGCAATTCCTTTGATAATTTGCCTCTGAGCAAAAAAGTACGCAATGATGACTGGAATGATGGATAAAGTAAGTCCAGCCAAGGCAAGATGCCATTGCTTCGTATATTGACCGAAAAAGAAGAATAATTTAAGCGGGATGGTCTCCGATCCTGCACCGCCAATAACAAGGGATGGCAGCAAATAGTCGTTCCATATCCAAATGACATTTAAGATCCCAACGGTAATGGACATCGGTTTTAATAATGGAAAAATGATATACCAAAATACTTGAAAGCGGTTTGCACCATCAATCTTTGCTGCCTCATCAAGTGAGAGGGGAATCCCTTTTAAAGTACCATGATAAAGGAATATGGAAAGACTGCAGCCAAAACCTAAATACATGAAAATCAGTCCGGCCTTGTTCAACATCCCCAGCTGTCCGAATTGGGCAACGAGCGGTATCATCACAGACTGAAACGGGATCAGCATGGCTGCTACAAACACAAAGAAAAGCAGGGAACTTATTTTACTTTTGTTTCGGGAAAGAGCGTATGCTGCCATCGCAGAAAAGATGATGATGATGACTACACTGACGCCCGATATCAATAAAGAATTGAATAAAGTCCGGAGGAAATCCAATTGCTCGAAAGCTTGAGTGAAGTTTTCGAATGTCCAGGTTTCAGGCAGTCCCAATGTATCGGCAAATATATCCCGTTTCATTTTAAAAGCATTGACAAGCATTAAATAAAACGGAGTGAGCCATAATATGGCCAATATGAATCCGATGAATCCAATCAGCCACAATTTCCATTTTCCCCTCATTACAGCTCAACCTCCCGTTTTTTATTGAAATAGACTTGTGTCAGCGAAACGACCGCCACGATTACGAAAAAGATAACGGCTTTTGCCTGTGCATATGCCATATCGTTTTCGGTGAAGGCGGATTTTACAATGTTCATCGCAACCATTTCAGTTGAATTATAGGGAGCTCCATTCGTCAAGGAAAGGTTTTGATCATAGATCTTGAACGAGTGGGAAAGCGTCAAAAACAAACTGACGGTAAAAGCAGGTGCCACTAGCGGAAAAGTTATATGGCGAAAACGCTGGAAGCTGTTCGCTCCGTCAATTTTTGCCGCTTCTATCAAGTCTTCAGGAACAGCCTGCAGATAGGCAATATAAATGATCATGATATATCCGGCCATCTGCCAAGACGTTAAAATGATCAATCCCCAAAAACCTGTATCAGTCGTTGATAACCACCCATTAAATGCTTCGATCCCAGTCAAATCACCAATCGCACCGAAGACCTTAATAAAAATGAACTGCCAAATAAAGCCGAGTATCAAGCCGCCAATTAAATTGGGCATAAAGAAAACTGTCCGCAATATGTTGCTTGATTTAATTTTCGAAGTCACGATGAGGGCCAAACTTAATCCGATGATATTGATTACCACAATTGCCGCTACGGAAAATTTAATGGTGAACCAAAATGTATCAAGGAACCCTTTGTCCGTAAACAAGTCTATATAATTCTTAAGACCAATGAAATCCGGAGTCCCTAAACCGTTCCAGTTCGTAAAGGAATAATAAAATCCGTAGATGAGCGGCACGATCACAACCAAAATGAGTGCAGCAAGAACAGGTGTCAAAAACAGCCAATATGCAGCATCCCGATTTCTCAACGAAACCGACCTCCTTCAAATGATTTAATAGTTAATGGGTTTAGATCATGACTGTGTTATTTGATGAATCCCTTGTTGAGGCAAATTCCCTCAGCGACTTTTCTATAATAAGGAACAACCAATCGACACATTTTTCATGCCGATTGGTCACTTGCATTTCCCAACGCTTATTTGCTATGAATCTTCTCCCAATTTTCAATGTTCTGTTGGACAAGTTCCTCCCAAGTCAATTTACCAGTTACGTATTTTTGGACACTTGCACCAAGATCATCATTCCAACCGACCGGATATCCATTAAACACCCACCCAATCGTATTTCCTTCTTGGGAGTATTTATAAATTTCTTTTGAAATTGGATCGGCAATTTTTTCTACATCATATCCTTCATAAGCAGGAATGAATTTAAAGTCTTCCAAAACGGCTTTCTTCCCTGCTTCGGATGTATACATCCAATCGAGGAACTTCTTCGCCGCTTCCTGTACCTTTTCATCCGATTTCTTGTTCACTGCCCAATAGTTCGGTACGCCGACTGGCATGCCTGCATTGTCTCCATTTGGAATCGGGATGATGCCAATTCCCTTTTCAGCTAACTCAGGATCCATATCATAGACTGTGTTATAAACCCAGTTACCTTGCTGAATGATCGCAACCTTTTCAAGCGAGAACAGCTCCTCCACTTGTTGGGAATAATCAAGACTTGCTGTCGGCTGGACGGAATACTCATTTTGGATATCGACCAATTGTTTAAACTTGTCACCATCCGTGAATTTAACCGTAGGTGCTTTACTTGCTTCTAACACATTTCCATCAAACTCCGGTGATAAGAATACATTGGATAAATGGTTTCCTGTCACCCACTTCTCTTTTACCGGATATGCGAAAACTGCTTCGAGCTTCAATTTGTCTTTTTGTGAATCGATTTTCTTAACTGCCGCCTCTAAGGCTTCATAACTTGTAATTTCATCAGGATTAATTCCGGCTTCTTTAAATATTCGTTTGTTATAGATCAAGCCGTATCCTTCCTGGTTAAATGGAAGTCCAAGGACTTGCCCGTCCTCTTCCACGCCATCCAAAGTACCGTCAAGCGCTGCAGCAGCAGCTTTAGTGTCCTTTAAATCTGTTAATCTATCTTTATATTGTGCGACATCTACCGGTCCGCCAATGTTAAAAACCGCTGGCTCCTCACCTGAAGCGAACTTTGCCGTTATGGCAGATTTATAATCATTACCGCCGCCGACTGTCGATACCTTGATCTTCACATTTGGATTTTCTTTTTCATATTGTTTTGCCAATGTCTCGAATTGCGACTTGAATTCTACCTTGAATTGAAATATATCGAGCGTCACGACATCCTTTGAGTCGCTGTTTCCGCCAGTTGAAGAAGAGCATCCTGCCAAAATTACACTAAAAATTAATAAAACAGTAAGAATTCCCCCGTACCATTTTTTACGCCTCATGCCTACCCACTCTCCCTTTTTCTCATAATATTCATGCAATTTTAAGAAAACGTTTGCATAAAATTAGTAAAATAAAAGCCATTCATTCTATAAAATTCATAGTCTAGCGTACTTCTTTTACATCACCTCCTCACAAAAAAATGTTGCAAACGTTTACATTTATGCGCTTTATATTACCACCAAATTCCATACTTTACAATAAAATTGTAGTATATTGTAAAAAAAGGATGTTAAGAACTCTCTTAATCTAATTATATGATTCGGAAACCTTTGATTATTCCTTTATCCGATTATTTATTGTACGGGCCATTTTCATTCCTGGCATTATACGAAAAAAGGGAAACCCGTCGGTTTCCCTCTTATCACTTCAATATCATCTTCACATTGGAAGGACCGTATTCATCCTTCAATTCATAATATTTATCGCTTGCTTGTCCAAATTCCTTAAACACACCGCTAATGATCAATTCATTCGTTTCTTTATCAACGACACTGTACTTGATATTGCTTTTCCCAAACTTTCTGTCATCCACTTTTAAAAGGATCATCTTGGACACCTCCACATTTAATGGCTGCACTCCTCAGGGTGTGTGGTTTCTTACTTACATAATATAACAAATTATTATGAATTTACAGATTTTTTGCAGTACAAAATAAAAAAGCCTATCAAGGCCTTTTCATTTCGCTTATACTTTATTCGCGTCAGGACTTCGAGATATCCAGGAATCCTTCACCAAATACGTCCCGAACGTCATGTATGGCTATAAACGCATTGCTATCCGTTGACTGCACTATTCTCTTTAACTTTAGCACCTCTTGCTTACTTATAACGATATATAAAATATCCTTGGATGCCTTTGTATAGTATCCATGGCCGCTAAAAACAGTGACACCCCGGTCCATCAATTCGGTTACTTGCTTTGCAATCTGGTCCGCTTCTTTTGAAATGATGGTAATCGCTTTTTTCGGGTTCAATCCCTCAATGATGAATTCCATCGTTTTTGTTCCAATATAAAGCATAAGGATAGTGAGCATCAGACCTTCTGCACCAATGATGAAATAAGATGAGAACGCAACGATTAAATCGAAAAACAGAAGTCCATAGCTTAAGCTCCATCCCAAATACTTATTAGTAATTCGGGCAAGGATTGTCGTACCGGCAGTAGTGCCCCCAACACGAATGATCATGCCAATTCCTGCACCGGCAAAAACCCCGCCAAATATCGCATTGATGACCAATTCATCTGAAGATATCGTCCAACTTTCGGTTAAATGAAGGAAAAGTGAATTGAATGCAACGGCTACGATTGTATATACCGTTGTTAATTTCGACAAAAATTTATAGCCGACAATGAGCAGGAAAGCGTTAATGATCAAACTTAACAGCCCTGGTGACCATTCAAAAAGATAAAACAAAATGATGGTTATCCCAGTGACTCCTCCCTCACCAAGCTCATTGGGAATGACGAAAAGATTTATTGCCAAAGCGAAAATAAAAGCTCCTATTAATATAAAGAAAACATCCAAAGAAATCTTTTTCATATTTATACCCTTCCTTTATGTAATGGTTAATGTGAATTCGGTTAATTTCACTGCTCTATAGTAACATGGAATTCCATTTAATCCTTCAAAGATTTGAAGGTTTAACAAAAAGACTACCTTTGAAGTTAGATTATCTTCAATGAATGAGCTTAATACATAAGAAGTCACTATTTTCACTAAGCTTTTTTATACATTAGCTTAACAAAGCCGCTGCCCGATTCTCCTTTATTCAAAATAACCAACCAGCTTTTTTTGACCCTTGATTTCTCCAGATTAATGATTATTAGTTTATTCTCATGCTCCTTTTCAAAGCTTGACAGTTTCATTGAGTCATGATTAGAATGTTTTATATGTTAACCTGTATTAATTTTAGTTGACATATAAAAAGGAGAATGGCCATGCACAGTGAAAAACAATTGCCTTGTTGGGAAGAAAAAATAAAAAAAGAACTGGCTCATTTAGAAGAGATTTCGCAAAAGCGTGAACTCGTATCAACCGTATGTGCCGAGCAGCCTTGGCTTACAATCAACGGGTGCAGGATGCTTAATCTAGCTTCTAATAACTATTTAGGGTATGCCGGAGATGAGCGGCTGAAAAAGGCTATGGTTGATGCAGTACATACATATGGTGCAGGAGCAACGGCTTCACGTTTAATTGTTGGCAATCATCCTCTTTACGAGCAGGCGGAACAAGCTCTTGTCAATTGGAAGAAAGCCGAAGCAGGACTCATCATCAATAGTGGATATAACGCAAACCTTGGAATAATCTCCACCCTGCTGTCCCGTAACGATATTATTTATAGCGATAAATTAAATCATGCAAGCATTGTCGATGGAGCTCTTTTAAGCAGAGCAAAGCATATACGCTATCGTCATAATGATTTAGATCATTTAGAAGCATTTTTGAAAAAATCACCGATTGAAGCACGGAAATTAATCGTGACGGATACGGTCTTCAGCATGGATGGTGACTTCGCTTTTCTCGAAGAACTTGTTCGGCTAAAGGAACGTTATAACGCACTGTTAATGACAGATGAAGCACACGGAAGCGGCATCTACGGTAAACATGGTGAAGGCTATGCCGGTCACCTCCATCTTCAAAATAAAATAGATATCCAAATGGGAACATTCAGTAAAGCGCTCGGTTCATTCGGGGCCTATGTCGTCGGGAAAAAATGGCTCATTGACTATTTAAAAAATCGCATGCGCGGATTCATATATTCAACTGCACTTCCCCCGGCCATACTCGGTGCTATAAAAACAGCGATTGAACTTGTGCAGCAAGAACCAGAACGCCGCTCACTGCTCCAAACACACTCAGAACACTTTAGACAAGAACTCACATATTACGGGTTTAATATTTGCGGAAGCCAATCACAAATTGTTCCTATCGTCATCGGGGAAAACGAAAAAGCGATGGAATTTGCTGCACGTTTGCAGAAAGAAGGAATTGCCGCTATTGCTGTAAGGCCGCCGACCGTTCCTGAAAATGAAGCGAGAATCCGTTTTACCGTTACGGCTCTCCACGATAAAAAAGATCTTGATTGGGCAGTTGAAAGAGTTTCGATTATTGGAAAAGAAATGGGTGTTATTAAATGAAACAGCCGAATTTAATCATGCTTCCTGGCTGGGGAATGGAAAAAGATGCGTTTCAACCGTTAATCCAACCGCTGTCAGAACTATTTCACCTTTCATTTATAGACTGGAGAGATATGAAAGCACTAAATGACATTGAAGAACGAGTCATAGAAACAATCACTTCCATAGATGGTCCTGTTTATTTACTGAGCTGGTCATTAGGATCAATAGTATCACTTGAACTTTCAAGTTCCTTTCGAGAAAAAATAAACGGTTTTATCCTTTTTGGCGCAACAAGTCGGTTCACCACCGGAGAAAATTACACATTTGGCTGGGATCCACGAATGGTCGAGCGCATGAAGAAACAACTGCAGCGCAATAAAGAGAAGACTTTGACTTCCTTCTATGAAGCAATGTTTTCCGATACTGAAAAAGAAGCAGGTTTTTATGATCAATTCATCAAGACAATTCAACGCGAGTTTCATGGAGATGATGTGTTTTCGCTTCTGATTGGTTTGGATTATTTACTTCAGAAAGATGCTAGAGCAAGACTCGACCGGATTGAAGCCCCCTTTATATTGCTTCATGGGAGGGAAGACAAAATTTGTCCACTTGAAGCCTCCTCCTTCATTAAAGAAAACCTGGGTGGGCAAGCCGAGCTTCATATTATTGAAGGTGCTGGTCATATTCCATTTTTCACAAAACCACAGAAATGTATGGAGCATATAAAAACATTTATTCAAAAGGAGTACGTTCATGATTGATAAACGATTGTTAAGCAAGCGGTTTAGTGAACACGCGAAAACATATGATGCGTATGCCAATGTTCAAAAAAACATGGCAAGAAAATTAGTGGATTTGCTTCTTCAAAAAAACACCAATCATAAAATCAATATTCTTGAAATCGGCTGCGGCACTGGTTACTTAACCAGGTTACTCGTCAAAGCATTCCCTAATGCCGCCATTACGGCTGTTGATATTGCACCCGGAATGGTTGAAGTGGCGAAAGGAATGACAAAGGAGGACCGTGTTACATTTTTATGTACGGACATCGAAGAAATGGCGCTAAATGAAAATTTCGACTTGATTATTTCCAATGCAACATTTCAATGGCTGAATGATCTTCCTGCAACCCTAGAAAAACTATGTACACGATTAACGGCTGAAGGAAGCCTGATATTTTCAACGTTCGGAATAGATACATTTCAAGAGCTTCATATGTCGTATGAACAGGCGAAAGAAAAGCTTCAGCTTTCCATTGATAGTTCACCAGGCCAAATGTTTTACACACTAGAAGAATTATCCCAAATTTGTGAAGAAGCGCTCCCCTTTTCATCAGCATCTCCAATCGAGATAACAAAAATGGAAAATCTTGAACTGGAGTACTTTCAGACAGTACGTGAATTTTTCACTTCAATTAAAAAGATTGGTGCAGCTAACAGCAACAAAGAAAACTACTGCCAGCGCCCTTCCCTTTTTCGAGAGTTAATCAACATATACGACACAGAATACCGAGATGAATCAGGTGTAAAAGCAACCTATCATTGTTTGTTCTTTAAAATGAAAAAACATGATTAATCCGAAGATAACCATCTGGGATACTTGCAATATATTATACATAAATGCAAATCGTTTAGATAAAGTAACGACTAGTATACCAACCGCTTACCAGGTTCCCATTCAAGCAATTCAGGCCGCCGCCACTCCTAATTCCTTTGGAGAGGCAGCGGCCTTTTACCTATAACTTCATCCAAATACCTTGCCATCTGTAATATTGACCACTCGATCACATAAATCTAACATTCTTTCATCGTGCGTTACCATGATGGCCGCTTTATTTCTTGATTTCACCTCATGTGCAAGCATTTCAACAACATCCCTGCCTCTTTTGGAATCAAGACTTGCGGTTGGTTCATCCGCTAAAATGATTTCTGGATCATTCATCAGCGAACGGGCAATGGCTACACGCTGCCGCTCACCGCCCGACAGTGCTTCTGGCAGGTGATCTGCCCGATGTCCAAGTCCAAGGTGGCTAAGCAATTCGTCCGCTTTTTTCACAGTTTTTTTATCTCGCTTGCCAATCAGTTCAGAAAGTAGCAGAAGCTGATCTCGTACGGTTAGATATGGCACAAGGTTCGATGATTGGAATACAAACCCGATCTTTTCGAGGCGAACTCTAGTCAATTCCTTTGGTGATAGTGTTGTTATATCTTCATCATTCAGCAGTAAGCGACCTTCGCTCGGAGATAGTAACGCACCCGCTATTGAAAGAAAAGTACTTTTTCCTGAGCCTGAAGGACCCACGATCGCGACGAATTCCCCCGCTTTCACATTCAGGGAAATATTATCAAGGGCAGTCACCTTATTAACGCCTTCCCCATAAATCTTACTGACGTTTTCAAATAATAGTTTATCCCTCATCATGATACCCTCCCTATTGCTTCGATCGCATCTATCTTCGCTACTCGGTATAGTGATAGCAGCGAACCCAATACGGATACAACCAAAAGTAACACGGAATATTTAATGACCAAATCGGTACTCAATACGAATGGCATTCCCTCTGGCATGATTAAAGTGACGACATATGTCAGTGCAACACTGATGGCTATGCATGTCACTGCAAGCAGCATTACTTGACCAACAATACTTTTTGCCAGGTAACCCGTATTGGCCCCGAGTGCTTTAAGGACTCCAAATTGATTAGTCTTCTGCAAGGTAATCACATAAAAGAATACAGCCAAAACGAATGCTGCAATGACAAACAAGAAGGCAATCATCATCGTCAATGTACCCTGTTCCTCTTTGAACCCTGGTATACTCTGAAGTGATTCTTCTTTCGAAATGAGCGTTACTCCTTCAGGCAATGATTCACGTACATTCTCTTCTGCCTTCGAATCCATTTGCACGGCTATTGCGCTGATTGAGTCTTTTCCTTGATTTTTCAATCCAGGATTAATCTCCTGCCACCCCTTAACATTCATGTAAACTGCCGGTGAATGGCTGTAAGACTGCTTTTCAGTAAAACCAACAATGGTGAAAACCTTACCTGATAGGTCATCTTTAAGTGAATCACCCAATTTATAACCCACTTCTTTTAAAGAACGATCTGCAACTACTTCACCTTGTTTCTTATTGTCATAGCTCGTTCCTTCTATGACCTTCGGTGCTAGTATCCCACTGGCATCGGTAGCAAAAATGGTGACATCCGTTTTCTCCGATGATCCGGTTTTATTCAATGTGATCATCATTTGCCCCAGCCCTTCGGCTGCTTTAACATCCGATAAAGCCTGGATGTCATCAAGCTTTTCCATGGATATGATGGATCGATTCAATTTATTTTTAGAGTCATGCTCCATAACGAAATAGTCGGCTTTCATGTTTTGTATGGATGAAGCATTATCTGATGAAAGTCCATTAGCTAATCCTGAAATGATAAAAACAAGCAAAGCGACCAATACCATGATCAGTCCAATCAGCAGATAACGTAACTTTGAATGCTTTAGTTCACGTATTGCCAAAAACATCATTTCATCTCCCTTTTCTTTTGTTTACCAATCGAGTCCTGCTTCAATCGGTATGACTCGATTGTAAACAATCAATATGAATGGAAGATGAACAACTGATTACATAAGGGGCAGCCGTATATAAAAAGTGGTCCCTTTACCAAGTTCGCTTTGAACTTCGATCGTTCCTCCATGAAGATCAACCGTCTTCTTCGTGATCGAAAGTCCTAACCCGCTGCCTGTTTCACTCCTATTCCTCACTTTGTCGACTTTATAAAAGCGTTCAAGGATATAAGGAAGGTCTTCTTCTGGAATTCCCATGCCCGTATCCGCGATCATCACTTCAACAGCACTTCCTATACTTTTAATCCGAATATTGATCGAACTGCCGCTTTCCGAGTATTTAATGCTATTGGTTATCAAATTCGTCCAAACTTGATTTAAAAGTTTCTCATCTGCAGAAATGACGGTTAACGGCAAATCCATTTCGATCACCATATCTTTTTCCCGCCAATTCCATTCCAGCATGAACAACACCTGCCGGATTTGCTGCGCTAAATCAAAATTTGACCGTTGTAGCGGATCTTCTTCTTTATCCAACGAAGCAAGCATGAGCAGCTGTTTGCTTAACGACGACATGCGCCTGCTTTCTTTTTCAATGATGGACAAGTACTGATTTCTTTGTTCTTTTGTTAATTCCTCCGATTGGAGGGTTTGAGAAAAACCTTGGATGGATGCAAGCGGAGATTGAATTTCATGAGATACATTCGATACGAACTCCTGCCTCATATCATCCAACTTCTGTATGCTTTGAGTCATTTTCGAGAAATGCTGTGCCAAGTCCCCTATTTCATCTCTTCGGGTGACATTCAATTCACTACTATAATCCCCATCGGCGATTCTTTTTGTAGCTTCCGTTAATTTCGTAATCGGCTTAACGATGAAACGCGTATTAATGATCACAAATAAAAAACTAAGAAGTAGCGTCAGTACGAGCAAAACCGCAAGGAAAAAGCGAAATTCACCAAACTGCAGCTCTATATTCGGTCTTACAAACAATGCATGCTTTTCGCCATTCACGTTTAACGGGACCCCAATGCTATTAATTAAAACATCTTCAAAAAAACCGGTAATAAATAACCCATTATTATAATTGACGATCCCTTGATAGGTATTTCCATTCAAAACTCCGGAAATCGTGTCGCTATCCAAACTGGTATCCCTAAACGGCTCACCATATAAAGTTCCTTCACCCTGCTCATTAAATAGATACATTTGATAGTGCAAACCTGCAATATGGTTTAAATACGCATCAATATCCTGATCAGGATTCTCCTCATATAAGGAGACGATCTCACTTGCAACTTTGCCTATCTTCTTACCATTGTTGGGTTTTTGAACCTGATGATAATAAACATTGGAAATTAAAAAAGCGATGACACTGGCAAGCACCATGATCAAAATGGTTTGAATAACTATCCTGAAATAAAGTGTTTTCACTTCTTGTTGACCTCCAGTTTATAACCTAAGCCACGGACAGTCGTTATGACAAAATCATCGGTCCGTCCGGCAAAACGTTCCCTCAACCGTTTAATATGAACATCAACCGTTCGATCATCCCCTTCAAAATCAGCACCCCAAACCAGTTCAATAAGCTGCTCACGCGTAAAGACCTGATCTGGAAAACTCCCAAGCTGAGCCAGCAGCTCAAATTCCTTAAGCGGCAGGAGCAGCGTATTCCCCTTTATTCGCACTTCGTAACTTCTACGGTCAATCACCGTTTGATTCAATGAGATGGATTCAGAATTCACCATACGGTACCTTCGCAATAGCGCTTTTATCCGAAATAGAAGTTCCCGTGGCTCAAACGGCTTTACGAGGTAATCATCCGTACCTGCAAAGTACCCCTTTTCCTTATCGATAAGTTGATCTTTAGCTGTCAATAAAATGACGGGCAGATCATATTGATCCCGGATTTCCTTACAAAGATCCAGTCCGTTTTTAAACGGCATCATAATATCGACAACAGCCAGATGGACCCGTTCCTTCTCCAGTAGCAAGGAGGCTTCATTACCATCCTTCGCTTCGAATACCATGTACCCTTCCTTTTCCAAGTGAAATTTAAGCAACTCCCGAATATGCCGATCATCATCCGCAATTAATATATGTATCAAAGAAACCACATCTCCACTTCTTTTATAGCCCTGGCTAAACATACAATAGCAATAATTAAAACTGTAAAACAACAATTACTAATTCAATTTCCGGTTCCTCATAAACTAGTTTGCCACTAATATACAGCACCCACTTATTTTTTAAAAAAAATAAAGTAAAAAAGCGAACAGAATCTAAAAAACCTGTCCGCTTTAAATCGTCATATTCACACTAGTTCAGCCCTATTGATATTTTTATTGCCCAAAAGGGTTTTAAATATTCAGAATATAAACTATAATTGTTTTATTTTAAAACATCTAGGAGGTCACTATGGGAGTAGTAGAGAAAATCAGCGGATTTGCTGGTAAAACGTTTACCTTATGGGTCATTTTATTTGCAGTTATTGCGTATATCTTACCTAATCAGTTTATATGGATTGGAGACTATATTGTTCCATTACTAGGAATTGTCATGTTTGGCATGGGACTTACATTATCGGCATCGGATTTTAAAGAAGTATTCCGACGGCCGAAAGAGGTCGCACTAGGGGTAGCAGGTCATTTTATCATTATGCCCTTATTGGCATTCGGATTAGCAATAGGGTTCGATTTGCCCAAAGAAGTCGCTGTTGGTGTTATCTTGGTAGGATGTTGCCCTAGTGGAACGGCTTCAAATGTCATGGTGTTTCTTGCGAGAGGAAATGTTGCGCTTGCAGTTGCCATTGCTTCTGTTTCCACTATTCTAGCGCCTATCGTAACGCCCCTGCTTATTCTGCTCTTGGCAAGTAAATGGGTCAATATCAGTATTGGGTCATTATTCATTTCGATCATTCAAGTGGTGATTATCCCACTGCTGCTTGGATTCATCGTCAAAAAGTTTTTCGGCAAACAGGCAGAGGCCGGTGCAAAGGCTTTACCTCTAGTATCTGTCATTTCCATCGTTCTGATCGTATCTGCCGTAGTGGCTGGCAGCCAAGCTCAGCTGGCTAAAACAGGTTTGCTGATTTTTGCAGTAGTCGTTCTTCATAATGTTCTTGGCTTTTTACTCGGCTTTTTCTTTGCTCGTTTATGCGGGATGGATTTAGCGAAACAGAAAGCTGTCGCAATGGAGGTTGGTATGCAGAACTCTGGTTTAGGTGTAGCCATAGCAACAGCCCACTTCTCGCCTTTGGCTGCTGTACCTAGTGCCATTTTCAGTGTTTGGCATAATATATCAGGTTCCGTTCTAGCCTTTATTTTCAGTCGCATGAAAGATAAAAAAAATACAGGGACAAATAATTCGATAAAAACAGAAGTATCATAATATTGTTGGATGAATAAAAAAAGCCGATTGAGTGAATCGGCTTTTTTTTGTGCATTTATCATCTGAATATTGAACATTCAAGGGAAAATGACAAATATTCTATGCCCAAAATTAATGAACTTACTGCCTTGTTGTGGTTATTTTTTTGAACTACCTGCTATACTACTAGATGAAAGTAAGTTATAAAATTTGCTAATGATTCGGGTTATAGTAATTGACTATCATTTTAAGGATGAGGGAATATAATGTCACCAAAAATAAAATCTTCAAGAAAAATAGCTAGATATTCACTAATTATCATGGGGGCAGGTTATATTGCAACCACTCCATTTCAAGGTTCATTGCCGTTAGATTTATTACATGGAGGGTTTGAGGCTGGTTTAGTCGGCGGATTGGCAGATTGGTTTGCAGTCACTGCATTATTCCGCCATCCGCTTGGATTACCGATCCCCCATACAGCGCTTTTGCCCAACAATCGTAAAAGAATGACAAATGCACTTGTTTCGATGTTAAAAAACGACTGGCTTTCTAAGGAAAGCATTCAGGACAAAGTAAAACATATTCCTTTTACTGAAAAATTGATCCCTATTTTAGTAAAAGAGATTCAAAGTGAGACTTTTAGAAAAGTCCTGAATAAATTAATCAAGCAAATGATTGGTTATATAGATATAGAAAAGATTACACCTTTCGTTGCTAAAAAAATTAAAATATCACTTTCTAACATAGACATGAGCAAGATTCTACATTTAGTAAGTTCACAGTTACTTAACGAAGAGTTTGATAAAAAGGCTTTGGATCATGTTTTGAAAAAAGCTGAAGATTGGTTAGGAAAAAAAGAAACCAGTCACCGACTTGGCACTGTTTCCATGGATGTACTCAGTAAGATTGAACTGGAAGGTATGCTTCAGTTCGCCGTTAAATCCATTCAAAGTCTACTTAACGAAGAGAAACTTGGGAATATCATACAAAACCTGTTATTAAGTGTCGTAAATAATTTACAAAACGAGAAAGAACCAAATAGAGAGGCTTTAATCTTATATATCAGGAAAGAGATACAAGGCATTAACCATAACCGGGAATTGTTAGAAGGAGTTGAAAAATGGAAAAAACAACTTCTGACAAAATGGGAGCCTGAGGCGACAATAAAGGGAACTCTACAACAAATTCAACAAGAAGCATTGGATTTCGTCGAAGATGAACATTTCATGGATGCTTATCTGACTCCAATGATTCATCACGTACTGGACAACATAAAAGAAAATAGCACGCACATCGATAATTGGATTCAGAAACAAATTACTGTTCTAATTGAAAATAATCATACGCAGATCGGCAATCTTGTACAAGAAAATTTAGATAAGCTAGACAACGAAACGCTGATTGATATGATGGAAAATGGTGTAGGAAAAGATTTACAATGGATTCGTGTGAACGGAGCGGTCTGTGGTTTTATAATAGGACTTATCCTAACAGGTGCACAGGCTCTGCTTAAGCTATTATAATCCAGAAACCTTTGCCGACATTGTAACGGAAGAATACTGTCATTACTAAATCAACTGGGGCGATCTCTTGCCTTTAGTTTATACCTCATAAAAAAGGCCCTTAACCTCAAGGGCTTTTTAACGGGGAAATTAATCTAACGAATAGGGCTTCCTCTCTTCGATTATCTCCACTTCATCCCATTCCACATATTTGGAATACATATATTTATCTGTTCTTTCAAACCCCATCTTTTTGGCAAGTTCAGTGTTTGTTGTATCCAACAATACTTTTCCAGTTTTTCTTTCTTCAGATGCTGGAAACATCTCGCCTTTATATATTGCCTTCGAATTTATCTTAAATAAATTTTCTACCTCTTCTACAGAAACATTTTTTATATAAATATTTTCATCTAAATGTCTGAAACCTTGAGATAGATCAGCATATTTATTACTTATTAACCTTATAGACTTATGTTTCAGTGGAATAAAACTATACTCACTACCATTATGTATTGCATACTTTCCTTTTCTTATCATAGGTTCCTCCATTTTCAAACTTTATCAAGCATTGAATAATTCTCTATTTAATTTTTCAGCTTTATGTAATTCTCCTAATAACGGATTTAGATAGTCATTATAACTATCCATATAAGCCCTTACGCCGCCAATAATATTTAATTCTCTTATATCTTCATTATTTTCCATTACATCCAATGCGTCCTTATATCTTTTATATATAAGTTGTAACACGCCCCTTGTAATTTCATTATAATAATCATTTTCAAGATTATTTATCACAACTTTTATTTGATCGATTAACTGCTTTTTCTTATCCATTAATTTCATCTTCCTATCTACTCGCCTACAAAGGAGACCTTTAACAAAACAGTGCCAAAGCTCATTAGGGGGATAGTACAATAAATATAATCGCGTTTGAAATGAAGAAATTAATCTAATGAATAAGGCTTCCTCTCCTCGATTATCTCAACTTCATCCCATTTTACAGATTTAGAGTACATATATTTATCTGTCCGTTCAAAACCCATCCTTTTAGCAAGTTCAGTGTTTGTTGTATCCAACAATACTTTTCCGGTTTTTCTTTCTTGTGATGCTGGAAACACCTCTCCCTTATATACAGCATAGGGATTTATAGAATATAATTCTTTAACTTCATTTACACCTACTATTTTCGTGTAAATATTTTTTTATAATAAGTAAGCCATTGTCCATTTCATTTTTATCATTACTAATTAATTCAATAGCTTCTACTAAATCAGATTCTATGAATCTATACTCTTTACCATTATAGATCGTATACTCACCTTTTCTTAGCATTTTCCCACTCACTCCATTATTTAATTTCCCATCACCCAATTCAAACTGCTTGCTTTCCGTTTAACATCGCATAAACTGGACTCTGGACAAAAAAAACTCCTATAAAGGAATTTTATAGGAGTTTTTTTGTTTATATTGGGGATTTACATCAAGCCCCATACTTTTCTTTAATGGCTTTATCTGCACAAAAACTATGGAATTGGTTGATTAATTCATCAATATCTTCTTTTCTGATGATTTTCTCAAGCCATTCTTTAGGAATGTCGTCCATTTTATAGTACATACCTGCCATTGTCCCTGTAATGGCACCTACTGTATCCGTATCATCCCCTAGATTCACTGCTTTTAAAACGGCATCGCTAAACGAATTTGAATTTCCTAAGCACCAAATAGCTGCTTCCAACGTATGAACGACATAACCATCTGACTGAATTTCTTCTTGTGGTAATGAAAAGAAATCTTCCTCAAAAATTCTTGAATAGGATTGCAGCTCTTTTTGGTATATATGATCTTTATCAAAATTCTCATCAAAAAGTTTTTTTGTTTGCCTTATTGCATCTTCAGGAGAATTATTATAATAAAGTCTAAGTAAAAACTCGACATAAATAATGGAACCTACCACAGAACGCGGATGTGCATGTGTTACTTCCGTATACTTTTTAATGGTTTGAATTTTTTCAATGAAATTAAAGTTATTAATAAGGATAAATGCCACTGGAGCGATCCTCATCAACGCCCCATTTCCATTATCAAACATGGCATTTCCGCCACATTCTGGCGCTGGGGCTCCATTTTTAAACTTGATTATGGCTTCACTGGTCGTTCTGCCAATATCGAACATTTCATGATGTGGTGTCCAATAACCAGATTCCATATACTGAACGAATTTTTGCATGAGCTCCGCTGAATCGCTTTTTCCAATTAAGTTTTCAATTAAACATAAAGTTAACGAAGTATCATCCGACCAGGTGCCTGGCGGCTGATTATAGGTTCCATATCCCGATATATCATTAATAGTGAAAGTCCCTCTTTTTTTAAATTCAACAGGAACACCCAGCATGTCTCCGATAATACCGCCATACATACTCGGTAATAATCTTTTCTTAATGGCTAAACTCATAAAAATCTTGTTATCGTCTTCCCATCTGTCTACCATTCTTCTGCCTGTCATTCTTTACACCTACTTTTTATTTAAGTCTAATACAAGATGCAGCTTACCATACGCATCCTCATTGGCTTCTTTGATAAGTAATTCTTGACCAGCATTTAAAAGTAACTCGGCCTCATCAGGAAATTCACTAATTTTCCCAACATAAGCAGCGTTCGCTCCTTTTGGAACATTTATAGTCCAAGAAACCTGTTTATAATCAAATGATGACTCTTTTACAATCGCAGTACTCACAAATGCTTCATCCTTAAAAGTCTTTCCTATTAATGAACCCAAATCTATATTACCATGGTCGTCTATTTTTAAAATACTTTCTAATGGCGTGAGGTCAGTTCCTCTAAAGACCTGCATATCATGTGGAACTGCTGCTTTATTCAGGCCACTTTTAATATCATCAATAACCTGCTTATCTATTCCATATAAAGAATTTTCAATTCCTCTCAAATATTTATTAATATATTGGTAATCATTTCCCGTGTATTGTTTAATAGCTACCTTTTCTCTTTCGGTCAAGGAATCTAACCACTTAGAGTAGTACGCTTCTCCCCATTCATGAGCTTCGGGTATATTACTAAATGTAGGGGTTGCTTCACTGGCCCCACCTCTAACACTAAATTTCTGCACGAGCTCCTTCACTTTTACTGAATCGGTTTCAAGTCCAACCATATTATGCCCAGCAGGTTGAAGGGACGGTCTGAGAACAGGCATTTTGATTTCACCTATAGCCCGGCCAGCCGCTTTCCCATGGGAAACGGCAATATCCTTAAAGGTTTTTGTTTCATTGGCAATGAAGCGGCCGGTTGTTTTAGCAACCTGCCCGGTGGCTTTGCCCACCTTTATCACATTTTCATATGTGGCTTTGCCCATACCGCTGATGATGGCTTGAACCTTCTGAACCTGATTTTGTGCAAATTCCTTGCTGTAAGGGACGAACTTTGTACCACTCGCTACTTTATCAGCGACCTTTGCCGCACCTGCCACACCGCCGATGCCAAGTGCCATCAACAGCCCGTTCTGGCGCTGTTCCTCGGTTAGCTGGTTGCCGAACATGTCTTTACCTGTGGCCGCTTCACCAAGGCCGTTGGCTGCGAGGAGTCCGTATATCCCGTATTCGGTTTTCTGGAGGAGGCTAAAGCCTTTTGTCGTTTTATAGGCATCGAGCGCGTGGTTCGCTGCGTTAAGTCCTTTGGCCGTTTTGTAGATGGCGCTGCCGCCCTTGATGGCCCTGCCGGCCCAGCCGACGACGGGGATGAATCCAGCGGCTGCCATGGCGCCGGCGGCGATTCGTTCGGCATCGGACAGCTTGCGCCCTGTTACTGGATCGACTCCGGTTGAGGCCCTGATAGAATCATAATATCCCGTGAATTCCCCTGTAAAGGTTTTTGTCGTATCCCAGGCTTTTTCGTACCATGGCCGGTTTTCGAGTTCTTCCATTTCCTGTTCGATTTTCCGGGCTTCGGCTTGCTGCTTTTTGAAGGTTTGATAATCTTTCATCTGACCGGCGACTTCATCCTTCACTTGATAGACGTCACTGTTCTTGAATGCCGATTGGTTGAATGTCATCGGCGAAACGTGGCCGTCCTGTTTGGTGGCATCAAGCAAGGCACGGAAGAGGCCAACGGCCACGTTTTCCTGCCCGACGGACACATCATATTCCTCGACCAATTGCCGGTCGACATTCTCGACCTTTGTCACGGTGTCATCCAGTCTATGTCCGGCCAGCGTGATTTTTTCATTAAAGTCCTTTTGATCGAACATATCAAGAGGCAGGATATCGTCAATGCTGTTCAGGATTCTTTGGAGATCGTTCGCTTGTTCATCGACAAGCGATTTCGCTTGGTTGATGCCGTTCGACACTTCGCCGTCTAAAAAGGGAACCTCGACCACCGTATTTCCGGAGAGGCCCGCCTCTTCCAGGGTGGCCGGTATGCCTTCCAAAAAACTGATTTGGGTCGTGAATAGCTCCATCCAGGCGTCCGCCACCTCGATTTGCGCTTCATAGAAGCTTTTGATGGCGGCAGCACCGGCTCCCTGAAACTCGTTATCCAGGCCGACGATGCCCTGAAATTCCTTTTTCAGGGCTGTGACTTCCTTCTTTAGTTCTTCATATTGCTTGGCGCGCGACTTGGTTGCGGCCGTCAATGTCTCGGCTTCATATATCTTCATCGCTGATACCCATGTGAAGACGTATGGGCGATGGCTTCATCCTGTTCTTTTAATAAGTCAATGTTGGCACGGGTATCTTCCACATTTTTCTGGACGATTTTGATATATTGCTCGAAGACCTTCTCCAGGTTCGTTTCGCGGTCGATCCATTTCGAGGTGAATTCCAATTTATTATTGCCAAGCTCGCCTGCCGGCAAATTTCCAAGCGTGACTGTACCAAGTGCCGTCTTCACCTGATCGACTTGCTTCGTTACGGCAGGATGATTCAGTTTGATTGTCGTCATTAAAACAACCACCCTTTTAAATATGATATTTTGCTTTCCAATTGATCTATGACGGCTTCTCCTTTGCCTAAAAGAACATCCGCTTCATGTGCTATCGTACCTGCTGCACTCAGAGTCTTTTTCTCTATATTAAGTATCATGATTTTACCGTCGATTTTCTCTTGATAGTCGTCATAATCATCATGAATGATCGTTGACATTGCCTTGTATGCATCAATACGGGCATCTTGAAAGTCTTCTGCACGGTTTCCCGTCCAGTTTTTTGCCAAGTCCGGATTTTTAATTTTAGCTATTTCCCCAAGACAAGCATTCTGTTCTACTTTGATTTGACTTTTTGCATGCTCCAAACGGTTGATTTTTTCATTCACATCGGACATTTTACTGGAAAGGGCTGAGTGTATTTCACTCAATGAATTTGCATACACTTAAAAAATCACCTCAAACATACTATTCTCATTATGTAGACTGTCATATTTTTCATAATTTTTATTATAAGGATTATAGTCTTAGAGTTAAATAGGGACAAATAAGCTATTTATGCTAGGTGTTTAGGGAATTCATCCCACACGCACCAATTCCAGATTAGACTTTTCATCCCTGATTTTCCATTTTTAAACATAAAAAGAGAGTGCAGGCTGCACCCTCTGAATATTTACAGCATTATTTGAATTCCTTTTCGTCAAATAAATGCGGAACTTTCACCTTTTTCCCTTTTTTATGATTGAGATCAGGTTTTTTAGCTTCGATTTTAGCTTGGTCATATACAGCGGTACCGACAATTTCAGCAACATCCTGAAGCTTTTCTTTTGAGATTTTATCAATGGTATCATCAGGAGTATGATACCAAGGCTCTGATGGACTGTGGATGAATAAAGCAGCGGGTATCCCAGCCTCAGCAAAGGATACATGGTCACTTCTCCCGCCTTGTCCATATGGAGTCGGCTCACCATTCAATCTTGTACTTGATGCCTGGGCCAGCTCGGTTACAAGGTTCATTTCTCCATCATTAGTCAAAATGACCAAATCTCCGGCATCCTTGCTTCCCACCATATCGAGATTGAAGTTGGCAATGGTCCGCTTGATATCATCATCAGGGAGATTGCTCACATAATGCTGTGAACCCAGCAATCCATTTTCCTCTGCCCCAAAGGTGACGAAACGAATTTCCGTATCTGTAGGAAGATTCTTCAGAACACGTGCAAGTTCAAGGGTGACGGATGTTCCTGATGCATCATCATTCGCTCCGGGTGCTCCTGCGACGGAATCATGATGGCCAGTAATATAAATGATATCGTTCTTTTTTGCTTTATTGCTCTTTGTTGCCTTTTTCGTAGCCACTACATTATAAGAGGTTTTTTCTCCAGAATAAGCTCCTTCAATTTTTAATGATGCTGTCAATTTAACTCCAGCATTCAGTTTTTCCAGAAGTGCTTCTCCATCCTTTTTGGTTATCGTGACGGATGGAATATACTTGTCATTATCCTCTCCGAGTGTCCCGTTTAATTCCCCTTCTGCATTATTGAATAGGATGACTCCCGCTGCCCCTTTTTCTGCTGCATTCAATACTTTCTCTGCAAAAGTGAGGCTGCCTCTTTGTATAAGGGCAATCTTCCCTGCAACATCGATTTCCCCAAACTCTTCTTTCGTTCCTAAACCGGCATATACCACTTCACCGGATAGGTCCCCATTAACTGAATAGGTTAAATGGTTCGCTTGGATTTCCCCATCGAATCCAGCAACGGATAGCTCGACCAGATTTGGATCTGTATAAGATAAAAAATTGAACTCTTCAATATCGGCTTTATAGCCATAAGATTTGAACTGCTTTTTGATGAATTGGACGGCTTTATACTCAGAATCCGAACCGGCCACCCGAGGTGTTTGTGAGAGGTATTCAATAATCTTGTAGATTTTATCGGCATCTATTCTTTTAATGACTTGCTTGTCCGTGGATGGCGCGGATAGCACCGGCGATGAATGTGGCGCTGCTAATGCGGTTGTTGTCCCGGCTGTCCCGAGTGTCAATGCTGCGATTAAGGTTACCGACAGAAATTGTTTTTTCATAGATTGCCTCCCAGTTTAATAGATTCCTCCATAATTTTACAATATATAGAAAATACTAACTAGGTAGGTTTATCCCTATTCATGCATGTCTAAAGTACCTAATTTACAAATTCAAGAAATTAACAGGAGGTTTGATTCGTGCCGAAAGTTCTATATCAATCGATATTTTGTCATATTATATAAAAATACTTGTAATCCAAACAGGATTTTCGCTCTTTTTCGGGAAAATAATACAGAAGAGATAGAATTTCTACAGGGAGAAGGCGCAAAGATGTCGATAACTAAATTCGTGATGCCGGAAGTGATTTTTGGAAAAGGTTCGATTGAACAAGCTGGCGAGGCCTGCTTGCGGCTGGGTGCCAAAAAGGCGCTGATCGTAAGCGATTCCGGGGTGGCCAATGCTGGCTGGTTAGATAAAGTCATTGAATCCTGCCAAGATGCAGGACTTGCTTTTGCTACCTTCATTGAAATGACGACCAATCCGAAGGACAGGGAGATCGAGGCCGGCTGTTTGGCATTTAAAGAACAAGAATGTGATGCCATCATCGGGTTGGGTGGAGGCAGTGCTTTGGATGTTGCCAAAGGGGTTGCCCTTTTAGTAACGAATGGCGGCATCATCAGTGATTATGAAGGTGTTGATAAAGTCCACTCTCCCCTCCCGCCCATGGTGATGATCATGACCACTGCAGGATCGGGTTCGGAAGTATCCCAGTTTTCGGTGATCGTCGATTCATTCCGCGAGAAAAAAATGACGATCATTTCAAAATCACTCGTTCCCGATATTGCAATAGTCGATCCTGGTACCTTAACCACCTTGGGACCGGATTTGACAGCAGCTACGGGAATGGATGTTTTAACACACGCCATTGAATCCTATGTTTCAATCGCTGCGACACCTTTGACAGATGTACAAGCTAAAAACGCGCTTTCCATCGTTTCCCGCCACTTACGCCCCTCTGTAGCATCCAGGCATAATGAGGAAGCAAAAAAAGCGATGGCGATGGCGAGCCTGCAGGCTGGACTGGCTTTTTCCAATGCCATTTTGGGAGCTGCCCATGCCATTTCACATGCCCTAGGCGGCAAGTACCTCCTTCCACATGGTGAAATCAATGCGATACTCCTTCCCCATGTCATGGATTTCAATCGAATTGCCTCACCAAGGCGATTCAGCGAGATTGCCGACATCATGGGCATCGATACACGGGCATTGACCGAGCAGCAAGCAGGAATGGCAGCCATTAGCTTTGTAAGGGAATTATCTCAGGATATAGGGGCTCCCAAGAGTTTAAGTGATGTCGGCATTACGAAAGAAATGATAGATCCCATTGGGATGACCGCTCTTGAGGATGCCTGCATGATCACAAATCCTCGTGATATGTCATTAGAACAGATAAATCAGCTGCTTCTTACAGCCCTATAAGAGGTGAAAAGCATGAACAAACTTGAAATGATAGATTTAATGACAGGCGTTAAATCTTCAAAGAAAACGTATTACACGGAACTTAAGAAAACCGTGGATCAGCTGAAGAAGAAAAATATGCAGCTTGAAATCATGAATGACATCACTAAAAATATGAATATGGACATCGACATCCAAGAGATTCTCCGAAATGTTATTGCAAAACTTAAGCAGCTCATTACCTTCGATGACAGTCATTTTGTCATATTGTATGAGGAAGAACCTGCCCTGCTCCACATCTGCCCTAATGGTCACTGCGAACTTGAGCTGGATCCCAAAAACTTGTTACACCCTTTTCAGGATTTCTCATCCGCCTTGAAGGACAAACAGCCGATTCAGGTGGAAGTTAAACGGTTACCGGAATTCCCAGAAAAGGAACGTCTATTATCCCTTGAAATCGAATCACTTCTATTAGTCCCTTTATACGGAAAAAGTAAAAAAATCGGAATTTGGACTTTCGGCAGGAAGAAAAAGAAAACATGGCATGAAGATGAACTCGAATTTCTTGAGCAACTATCCAACCAGCTTGCGTTAACTTTGGAGAATGCCCAGCTTTATAAGGAAATTCTTCATTCCAAACAGGAGTGGGAGGATACATTCAAGGCAGTTGAGGATATGATCATCGTCTTTGATCACAAAGGAACGGTCTATCAATCCAATGATTCAGCCAGGGACTTTTCCGACCTGCTTGCTTTAATTGTAAAATCCCAATCTTTGATTCAAGATACCTTTACGTGTAATAAGCCAGGGTTTCAGGAAATTCTCCTTCATCATGATACCATCTTAGAAATGCATGCTTACCCGATTCAGAATAAGGAGCATCAAGTATATGGGGTCATTGCTTATTATAAAAATGTCACCGAAAGAAGACAGATGGAAGTCCAGCTATTGCATGCCGGGAAACTTGGGGCGATTGGTGAAATGGCAGCAGGGATTGCCCATGAATTGAATAGCCCATTAACGGCCATTCTTGGTAACTCGCAAATTTTACTACGGAAAACCCCACAGGACAATCTGGATTATATGCTATTGGACGATATCAAGATTTGCGGAGACCGATGCAGGCAAATAGTGAAAAGCCTGCTTACCTTTTCAAGGCAGGATGAGTATAGATTTCACTATTACTCTATTAACGAAGCCATTCACCAGGTTCTGAACCTATTGAAGTTCCAACTTGGGAAGAAGCAAATCTCCCTCCATCTTACCCTTCAGGAAGACCTTCCTTTCATAAAGGGCAGCCAGCCGCAGATAGAACAGATCATCATCAACTTGCTATTGAATGCCAAGGACGCATTGGATGAGTCCGCCCAAACGGAAAAATCAATTGCGATCACTACCTATACAGAAAACAAGTTCATGGTGGTTCAGGTGACTGATAACGGAACGGGGATTGAAAAAGAACGCCTGCCCTTCATATTCCATCCCTTTCATACGACTAAAGACCGTGAAAAAGGTACAGGTTTGGGGCTGTCTGTAAGCCTCGGCATCGCCAAAGACCATGGCGGAAAGATCGACGTATTGAGCACGCCAGGACAAGGAAGCACTTTTTTCCTGAGGCTTCCCTTACAAGGAGAGGAAAGGGGATGATAAGGTGGTTCATTTACTTGTGGTAGACGATGAGAAAGAGGTTGGGACTTTTCTATCCCGCCTTTTTACGATGAAAGGTTACCTCGTACAAGTTGTGAATAGCGGCAAGGAGTTTCATGAGATCGATTGGAATCAGCAGCGTTTTGATGTCGCAATGATAGATTTGAAGCTTCCGGATTGTGATGGACTTTCCCTCCTGCAGCATCTAAAACAACTGCAGCCGCGTTGCAAGGTACTGATCATGACCGGATACAGCACCGTCAAGACCGCTGTTGATGCAATGAAGCTCGGCGCGAGTGATTACATGGAAAAACCCTTCGTGGATATTGAAGTACTGGAAAGGCAGATTGACAACCTATTAAATGAAAATGAAGCTTTGAATCAGCATTTCATTCATAAGCTAGCCGAGGATTCAGGACTCATTGTCGGTGAAAGTCCTTTAATGAAGAATTTGATTGAAACGGCTTTCAAGGTGGCCCAAAAATCCGTCAATGTATTAATTGAAGGAGAAACTGGAAGCGGTAAAGAAGTGCTTTCCCGCTTCATCCACATTGCCAGCCCCCGGAACCATGAACCTTTTATCGGCATCAATTGCGGAGCGATCTCTGAATCCCTGCTTGAAAGCGAATTATTCGGTCATGAAAAGGGCGCTTTCACCGGAGCGACCCAGCTGCGAAAGGGTTTTTTCGAAATTGCAGGGAACGGGACGCTTTTCCTTGATGAAATTGCGGATGCGAGTCCCGCCATTCAGGTCAAATTGCTTCGGGTTTTGGAAACGCGGGAATTCATGCGGGTTGGCAGCAGCGGGACATTACGGACGAACGCCCGGTTAGTGGCAGCCTCCAATGAAAACCTGCAGCAGGCCGTGGACAAGAATAAATTTCGGGAAGACCTATTTTACCGACTGAACGTCGTGACTCTGGATATCCCGCCATTAAGGAACCGAAAAGAGGATATTCCCTTGCTTGTCCGTCACTTGATTGAGAGAAATGGTCATGGAGATATTTCTTTTTCCAATGAAGCCATTGAAAAATTACAGCAATACAACTGGCCAGGCAACATACGCGAACTTTCTAATGTGGTCATGCGCACGCTAACTCTTGCAGACAATAAGTCGGTAATAACCGCCAATGATATCTCTCTATCCAACAGCCAGATCACCACTGACAAAAATGTGTCCCTTAATGAGATTCAGTCAACAGAAAACCTTCTTGAAGAGTGGCGAAAAAGACTGGTGGCCGATTTTAATGAGAAGGATGAACTGATGCTTGAAGAAATCCTTACGGAAATCAAACAGCTTCAATCGACAATTGGAAAGGAGCTCGTCATGCAAGCACTGCAAAAAACCTACGGCAACCGGAATGAAGCTGCCAAACGCTTGCAAATATCCATAAGGAAATTGCGCTATATATTAAATGAGAAAAGCCAGACATAATAAAAAGGAGGATGCCCCGTTCCAGGGCTTCCTCCTCTGTTACTATTCTAGCGTCAATACGATGCGTCCGTTGATTTCTCCCTTTTCCATCATTGAAAACACGTCATTGATTTCATCAAGCTTTCTTGTTTCAATATTCGTTCTGACTTTACCCTCAGCCGCAAATTGAACAGCTTCCTGTAGATCTTTTCTCGTCCCGACGATGGACCCTTTTACAGTTACCCCATTTAACACTGTATCAAAAATCGGGATTGGAAGTTCATCATTCGGCAATCCGACTACGACAAGTGTGCCTCCCCTCTTGACAGAACTGTAAGCCTGTTCGAATGCTTTTTTCGTAACCGCTACAGAAATGGATGCCTGCACACCGCCAACTTTATCCTTTATGGCCTGTACAGGATCGGTCTTAAGCCCATTAACCGTGTAATCCGCCCCCAGTTCCGTCGCCAGATCAAGCTTATCATCTTGAATATCGACAGCAATGACATTAAAGCCCATCGCTTTCGCGTATTGCAGGGCAACATGTCCCAATCCGCCAATTCCATAAACCGCTACCCAATCACCAGGTTTTGCTTCTGATACCTTAAGCGCTTTATACGTCGTTACACCTGCACAGAAAATCGGTGATACCTCCGCAAAGTCAAGCCCTTCAGGAACCTTCACCACATATTTGGCAGGTGCTTTACAATATTCCGCATACCCGCCGTCCACGGAATAGCCTGCATTCAATTGATCCAAGCAAAGCGTTTCCCTGCCGGTCAGACAATATTCACAATCGCCACAGGCTGAATAAAGCCAAGGGATCCCAACACGGTCACCCACTTTCAAGGAAGTTACGCCTTCTGCCACCTTTTCTATAATGCCCACACCCTCATGTCCGGGGATAAGCGGAAGCTTGGGTTTTACCGGCCAATCACCATGTACCGCATGTAGATCGGTATGACACACGCCACAGGCTTTAATTTTCACTAATATCTCACCATACTCCAATTTCGGAATGGGTACTTCTTTAACCTCAAGTTTTTGGTTAAATTCATTGACGACCGCCGCTTTCATTGTCTTGACCTGTTGTTTTGCATTTACAGTGCTTGCCCCTTGTTTTACATTCATGATTCATATTCCTCCCTTAATTCAGTGGATATTATTTCTTGCTACTACTTAAATTTGCACTACTGCACTACTTAAAATAGATGCAAGTGCCATGCCACTGCAAAAAGGCCAATAAGACAGCAATCACAAAAAAAAGTGCCGAAAAATCGGCCCATTTGGACGAATTAACGGCTCAAGTTGGACGAAATCCGGTTTGTATATTGCAGAAAAAATGGCTCACCCTATAAATAGGAGGTGTCTAAAACATGGACCAATTTGAAAAAGCCTATGAATCATATAAACAGCAGGGAACACCGCAAGCAAACCAACCTGATTCAGCAGGAAAAGAAGAAATCATCGCCGTAAGGAAAAATGAAGAGGACAATATTATCGCCATCAAGACGAACTCCGGCCGCGAACTCGACTACCCCACAGCCCTTGCGGAAGCAAAGGCGGGCAACCTGGCCAATGTTGACGTCTTTCATAAATATGGACGTGACATATTGCGGAGTGAGCCCGATGGGATAAAGGAAAATAACCTGGATCAACTGCCGGATTTTTGATATTTCGGGGAGACTGCCTGATATGGGCAGTTTTTTTCTGTCTGGATGAACTAAAAAAGAACCAGCATGATTAGCCGGATCTTATTTTTCGTAAGGATAGGATTCAGAGATTTCGAGCAGTCGGCCGCAGGACTCGACAACCTCGATGATTTCCATCCATGACATGTCCAGACCCAGTTCATTAGCATGGGAAATCTTATCCCGTAATTTCCGGATGGCATTCGCATCCTTCTTCCCTTTACTTTTCGAAGGGATTTGGAAGAAGCACCTCAATTCTTTATCTTTATGTATAATATCGAATTTATCACTGATTTGCAGGCACTCTATTATATTGATATCCTCATTTTTATCGATTCTCCTTCTATATAATTCGGTTGCCTTTTCTAAACGGTCTTCGCTGATCATTGGATACCAGCTGCCATCGCCGAATCTATCCAGGATGATATCGCTCATCCTCATTTCCAATAAGGTAATATATCCGAATATCAGCATCCTGATCGGAGGCTTTTGAAGGTCGGCATGGGTAATCAGCATTTTAATTGAATTATTCTCCAAGACGAACACCCTTGTTTTATTCTTGAAAATATGGAGAAGCTGGATCAAAGGAGTTGAATCCGAAACCATTTCCCTTGGTGAAAAGTTTCTCATATATTCAGAAATACTTCCTTCACCTAGTTCGTCCCTTTCGATATACCCGATGATTTCCCCTTGATCTTGGACAGCCAATATATCAAAATTCTTTTTCTCCAATGCTTTCTGAATATCCAGCGCCTGATCATTTTTATGGCAAAACTCAAGCTCCTGGGCAATGCTCTTAACCGTTATATTTTCTTCATAAAGAGTTTTAAGACTAAGATAGCTGCTATTGCTTTTTCTTTCGCTTCCATTTAACATCTTTCAACCTCCGCTCAGGAACACTTTCTGCCCGTTTTCCGCTTTAATCATGGAAATGCATGCGGCCCCCACAAATAAAGTCCACTGCAGTGGACTCAATCCCAATCATGTGAATCTAATTTTTTGACACATTAATCAAATGACATCAACTGTATTGCCTACCGCCGTTTCCTCATTCTCCTTTTCTTCCCAACCCTTACAAACATCCACCCACTCCTTCGCACCTGAATATTCAAACAATTCAGCGAGTGTAAGTTCTATTGCAGAGTTCGCACTGCCGCAAGCCGGGAACAATGACTCGAAGCGCTTCATCGATACATCAAGAAAAACAGCTAAATCGTTTGCCAGACCAAACGGGCAAACGCCTCCGATTGCATGGCCGGTCTGTGCAAGCACTTCTTCAGGCGAAAGCATTCGTGCCTTGAAGCCGAATGTCTGACGAAATTTCTTATTATCCACTTTGGCGTCCCCTGCGGCAACTACCAAAATCGCGTGTTCACCTTCCCCTTTAAAGGAAAGAGTCTTAGCAATCCGCGCTGGGATAACACCGATGGTTTCCGCTGCCTCAATCACCGTAGCACTCGATGTTTCGAACTCCTTTACGTCGCCTTCCCGATTCCATTGTTTAAAATGGCTTTTGACACTCTCGATTGACATTTTATATTCACTCCTTTTACGTACATATTGAAATAATATCATCCTTCATTGCAATAAATCAAAATCCTATTGTGCCACTTCTACTGCTTGGAAACTAATAAATTAAAACCATTCTTTACAAATTGACGAAACAAGCGTACATGGGATACTATTAATAATCGGGTAAACGCCTACACGTGGTTCGTAACCATCCCACGATAAAAAACTAGGGAGAGAGTAAAATGAATGTTCGTACACTCGTGATAAACGGGTTATTGGCTGCCTTGTATGTGGCGGTCTCATTGGTGTTTAAACCAATAGCTTTTGAGATGTTCCAATTCCGTGTACCGGAAATGTTGAATCATCTGATTGTATTCAATAAAAAGTATATCTACGGTATCGTTGGCGGGGTCTTCATATCGAATCTGCTCTTTTCGCCGATGGTGCCATATGATTTGATTTTTGGGGTGGGGCAATCCCTGCTCGCCTTATTGCTTGTCATTTATATTTCTCGTTTCATAAAAGGCATTAAAGGACGGATGATCGCCACGATTATCTTTTTCACGTTCACAATGTTTTTAATTGCAATTGAACTGAACCTTGCCTTTGGCTTGCCATTCTGGCTAAGCTGGATGACTACAGCTGTCGGTGAGTTCGTCGTCCTCCTGATCGGAGCGCCAATCATTTATGGAATGAACAAAAGAATTCAGTTTGAAAAGTGGCTTTAAAAGGAATCTTCGCGCCGTTAGGCCACTATAATGGAAAAGAGCTGTCTGCATGATGCGGCAGCTCTTTTTTTTCACCAATGAACTCGAAAATGATAAACTATTAGTAAGAATGGTGGTGGCCCATTGAAAAAAGTCCTGACCATAATAGGTCTCCTTGTAATCGCAATATTTATATACTCTAATGCTGAGCTGTTCACTTTGGTTTGGAAAAGTGACCTGGATTCTGTTATTGGTATATTGAAGGAAAACCTTCTGCTTACATTTATTGTGACATTCGTATTGATGTTTGTACAAAATTCTTTTACAATCATCCCCTTAATTTTGCTCCTGACTATCAATGTCACGATATTCGGATTCATATATGGCTATCTATGGAGTTGGTTTACAAGTGTTGTTGCCTCAGGATTCATTTTTTATGCAGCAAGAAACTGGTTTCAGGAGCTTCTCTTAAAGAAGATTGGTGAAAAATGGCAGGAAACCGTTGTGGAGCATGGCTTCATGTACGTTTTTACAGGAAGGATTTTCCCGCTTATCCCAACAAGCTTAATTAACTTGGCAGCTGGAGTCAGCACTGTCACGTTCAAGGATTTTTTATTAGCGACGGCGCTTGGCAACCTTATATACTTTTTCTTCCTATCGCTGATTCCCTATGGACTGCTATCTGTTGAAATGAACCAATATACGCTAGCTGCACTCGCACTCCTCTTCTTACTATTTTTCATTATCTATAAGCGTGCAAAAAAGAAAAAGAAACTTACCTTCTTCAGAAAAAACAGGTGACCACATTGGCCCCTGTTTTTTTATTTAGGATTCTGCATATATTTTTTTTCGATAGTTTGTTAAAATGTGTATGTAATTTTACCTTTGAAATGTCTAAAATCAGGGAGAATCTCCATGTCCAAACGCTCCATCTTAGCAATATATATCCTATCCGGGATTCTTACATTAGTCGTATTCGACTATTTTTTAACTACAAATATCCAAAACAAGGAAGTCTTCGTTCAACTGCAAAGAGTGGAAGGCTTTGTTTTCCTTTTATCAATAGGCTTGGTCTTATATCTTTATTTAGCTAAAAGGGAAGAATTCAAACGATTAAAAGAGGCGGAACAACGTCGGCGTACACTCATCAATTCGATGGTTGATTTCGTTAACTTCAAGGATGGTGATGGCCGATGGCTTGAATCCAATACCTTCGGGCTGCAATTATTTCAATTGGAGCATGTAGATTATAAAGGAAAAAGAGACAGTGAGCTCGCCGAATACTCCGAATTTTATAAAGAGTCGTTGATCTACTGTGAAGTTTCCGATGAAGAAACGTGGGTAAAAGGGGAAATCACACGGTGTGAGGAAATCATCCCTCTTCCCGATGGCAATCACAAGACCTTTGATACGATTAAAGTTCCCCTGTTCAATGAGGATGGTTCACGAAAAGGCTTAGTCGTCATTGGCAGGGATATTTCTGAAAGGGTTGTCGCGGAGAATCAATTATTCGAAAGTGAACAACGCTATAAATCATTGTTTGAACACAACCCATATCCGATGCTGATGCTTGATTTAAACGGAATGATCACGACGGTGAATCCTAGATTTGAAACGGTAACAGGCTTTCAACAGGAAGAAATACATGGAGCCTCATTCATTAATTTGAACTTCTCAGCAGAAGACGCGGAATTGATCCGTACATCTTGCCAATATGTCATGGAAAACCATAAGGGAATCAAAAAAGGTAAAGATATAGAATTCCTGACGAAGTACGGGAATTCCATCTTACTTTCTTGTACGTTTGTCCCGATGATGGTTGGCGAGGATTTAGTCGGAATCATTACTTATGCTAAAGAGGTCACTCAAATCCGGGAAACCGAAGCCCGCTTAAGAAGAACCGAAAAATTATCGATAGTCGGCGAACTTGCCGCAAGTGTGGCCCACGAGGTACGAAACCCGTTGACTTCTTTAAAAGGTTTCGTCCAGCTGCTTAAAAAGAGCGACCATCCCTATGAACAATACTACACAATCATGTTAAGTGAGTTGGACCGAATCAATCTTATTGTAAGTGAGTTACTCGTTCTGGCGAAACCACAGGAACTTCCATTCAGCAATCATCAAATCATCGACCTGATGAATGATGTCAAAACCTTGTTGAAACCAGAGGCGGACTCGTACCCCACCCAAATATCAATATCTGTTAAAAACGAAATACCGCTTCTTTTATGTGAGGGAAACCAATTAAAACAAGTTTTCATAAACATGCTCAAAAATTCAATGGAGGCATCCGCCGATCACATTTGGATTGATTTCGAACGCATGGATAATAACCTTTCCATCACCATCAAAGATAATGGAAGCGGAATTGAAAAAAACCGGATAAAGCATCTCGGAGAACCTTTCTATTCTTCTAAAGAAAAAGGAACCGGATTAGGACTGACAGTCAGTTGCCGAATCATCGAAGCGCATCGGGGAAAGGTCCGCTTTAACAGCGAACTAAACTATGGAACCGAGATCCAAATCATTTTGCCCATAAAATTTTGAATCCGAGGACAAGCCTAAACCTTGTCCTTTTTTGCAGGATTCAGAACGATTCTATTTAAACAGGGAGGTGAAGAAATCCTTTATATTCCCTAAGAATGACACAGTCTCGACAGGCTGTTTCACATTAACCTGGCCTTCTGTATCTTTCGATGTATCGCTCACATTCTTGCCAGCCGTACTCATTTGTGCAGCCTCAACTTCCTCCGCCTCTTTTGTTTTGACATCATCCACGGTTTCTTCCTCATCCATCTCCACATCCATATCCTTTTCGAAAACAAGGACGTAAGTACGGCGCTCCCCATCCTTTGAAACGGTAACGGATATGGCCGTCTTCGCTTTATCCTTGATCTTCACTTGTTTACTGCTCTCACCGTCATATTCAATCGTTGCTCCGCTGGCATTTGTCGCTGCATCCATTTCGACTGAAGAAATATCATTATCGACCTCGATATGATAGGTATGCTCATTAGATTCAAAAGTTTTGTTCCATACTCCGGTTGATACTGTCAGATTGTTTAACACTGGTGCATTATTGCCTTCCTCGCCTAAAGAATCTGCTGACGCTGCCTTCTCTATAGAATCCGTTTTCAGTTTTTGTGTTGAATTACTTTCAATTTGCTGTGCTTTCGGCACTTGGCTGACACCACTGCTTAGTTTTAGATTATTGGAGGATTCCTCTGATGTTAAAGGTGATTTATTCCCCTTATCCGAGGATTCTGTTGATGTTAAAGATGATTTATTCCCATTATCCGAGGAAGGTTGAGCATTACTTGTTTCTGTGGATGGCTCCTTTTGAACTTCACTCTCTTTAGGAGCATCTTTCGATTCGGTTACCTTGGCTGCAGCCCGTGTAATCGTTAACGTATAGGTTTTTTCATCTCCATTTTCAGCTGTAACGATAATCTTCACCGTTGTCTTACCGACTGGAAGTGTGACCTTTACACCGGCATTGGTAGCATCCTTTCCATTCACCTTTACAATTGCGGTACTGTCACTCAATGTTGGAGTTACCGTAACGGACTGGACTTCATTTTCAACTGAAGCATTATAAGCTGTCACTTTAGAATCGAATGTTAATGAGCCTTTTGATAATCCAATCGATGTTAAAAGGTTATCATCACTTTCAAGTTTTTCGACCTTGAGAGTATACGCAACCGTTTCATTTTCCCCATCGCTGACGGTGATTTTAAACGTGTTCATGCCAGTTTGAAGAGTTAAATCCTTCACTTTACCATCTGTCATTTTTACACCATTCACGTATATGGCTGCATTCTCGTTAGGACTTGCTGCAAGCAATGTGATCTTTTCCACATCATTCCCCACTGCCGAACTATAATCGTGTACATCTTCCGAAAATTTTTGATCCAGTTCTATCCCTTCTATTTCTAGCTTTGAAAGACTATTTACCGTTTGTGCCTCTTCCTGAATGACAGACGCGCCTTCCGCAGCCCATGCCTCGGGCATATAAGTGGATGTTCCCATCCCTACAAGAGAACCAACCAAGATCACCTTCACGCTTTTTTCTTTTAACCCCTTCTTTAGCAAAGCCTATCCCTCCTATAATTCCTGCAAACATGATAGGGCCAGGTTACCAAAGGAACCTTAATTATTTCTTAATGGATTTTTTCGGAGGATACCTATTGATTCTTTGGTGCAAAGCGGAATCCCCAACCAATACTATGGTTATAATGGATGGAGGGAGGCAGGTCATCTAACCATATTGTTTTCACCTTTCTAGCGAACCTCTTAAACTGCCTTTAGATAACTAATTTATTTTCACTGTTTTTTCACATTTTCCTTTTATAATAAACTTACATAATCTGATGAAAGGATGATGGCACACCAAGATGAAAAAATATTTTTGGCTGATAGTCAGCCTGTTCGTTTTGCTTTTAAACCCGGCAATGGCTTTTGGTCATGCTACAATAATAAGCTCTAATCCTAGCCCGAATGAAGCAATGGATGCTCTTCCTGAAAAAATCAGCATTCAATTCAGTGAGAATATCCAGCCAGCTTTCCATTCGCTTGAGGTATTCAGCCAAGATGGGGACAAAATTCAAATCCAAGACAGTGCAATCTCGGAACAAAGTGAAAAAGTACTGGAAGCTAAGTGGAAGGACACTATCGATGAAGGGATTTACTACATTAAATGGAGAGTGGTTTCGAGTGATGGCCATCCCATCGAAGGAACAATACCCTTTCAATTCGGAGATTCAGTTGGTCTTTCAGGCCAAGAAAATTCCGAAGTGAATGCAAGTTTTCCGAATTCCATCAATGTAATCCTGCAAAGTCTTCAATACATATGCTTCGCTGCCCTAACCGGAATCCTTTTTTTCAGATTATCGTTAATGAAGGATTCTCGACTTTTTGAAGCTAGCAGAAGAACTCGTCTATACCTTTGGAGTTCATATGCAGGTTTAGCATTTTCCATCTTCTGCAGTCTGCCTTTAAAAGTTACGCTTGATGCTGGCGTAGGTTGGACTGATGCATTTAAAGTTAGTTATATAAAAGAAGTATTGAATGCTACAAACTTTGGATCGGTCTGGATCATTGAAATTCTAATATTGCTGCTTCTATTTTTAGTGATTTATTTCATGCTCGAGAACACCCTGAATAAATCACTACCTTACCTTTCTTTCATCATAATTGCCTGCTTGATGATTTGTAAGGCTTTAACTGGACATACAGCAGCCGTTCCTAATCAGGTCCTGGCCGTTTTGATGGATTTCCTTCATTTATTGTCCATGGCTTTATGGCTCGGCGGCATTATGGCCTTATTGGTAATTTTGCCTGGACTAGCCAATCGTCAGGCAGTCCAAGAAGATAAGAGAACGTTTTACTGGTCGATCATTTCCAGGTTTTCCAAATGGTCATTTCTGTTTGTAATCATACTGATTGTCAGTGGGATATATAGCAGTTTACAGCATGTACCGACTATCCATTCATTGTTTAACACAACATATGGCCAATTGTTACTAGCGAAAATCGGTCTCATGTTAGTCATGATCGTTTTAGGAGGCTTTCATTTTCTCCGAGGGAAAAAGCAAACGAAAAAACTTGGTTATAGTGTGGGAATGGAGTTTGGTTTAGGGATCGTCATACTTGTCGTTGCAGCTCTATTGACAAATGTCCAAACTGCCATGTCTTCTCCCGGGCCCATTGAAAAGACGTTACTGACTGAAGAAAATAATGAGGTTACATTAATGGTGACCCCCAATGAAGTAGGGGATAACCTGATTCAAGTAAACCTTTCCAATGAAGGCAAGCCAATTGCTGAAATAGAGCAGCTTACAATCACAATGCAGTCATTGGATACGCCAAATGGTGAAATAAAGCTGCAGATGAAGGAGAAAAACACAGGTACATTTACATCAAAGTCTATATTAACCATGCCAGGAAAGTGGAGTATCCATGTTCACGGATTAACTGAAAGCCTGGATTCAATCAATGCTGATTTTATAATTTTCATAGGAAATTCATAACAGGAGGAATTAATACTAATGAAAAGCATTTCAAAGCTTCTTATTTTTACATTTGCTGCACTATTCATTTTTTCCGGTTCAGCGTATGCTCACGTTACAGTCAAGCCTAGTTCATCTGCCCCTGAGGCGTGGGAAACTTATACACTTAAAGTACCCGTCGAAAAAGAAGCTGCCACTACAAAGGTGACTTTAAAAGTTCCTGAAGGGGTTACTTTTGAGAGCTATCAACCTGTACCGGGATGGAAAGTAACTACAGAAGGTGACAAAGATGGGCATGTAAAAACGGTAACTTGGGCAGCAACTGATGAAGGTATCGGAGCAGGACAATTCCAGCAATTCTCTTTCGTAGCACAAAATCCTAAAGAAGAAACGAAAGTTGCCTGGGATGCATTTCAATATTACGAAGATGGTGAAATTGTTGAATGGAGCGGTGAAGAAGGCTCAGACCTACCGCATTCTGTAACGGAAATTACGGTTGTGCCTAATGATAGTGCAGAACCAGCGGACCATGGTCACAAAGATGAAGCTGACACTAATGATTCCACGACAACTGACAATTCAAAGGAGTCAGCAACAACAGAAGATGATAGCAACCAAACGCTGATCATCACCCTGGCTGTCATATCACTAATTCTTTCCATTGTAGCGCTTTTAGCAGCTCTAAGGAAAAATAAAAAATAATCATTATGGAAGGGTGCCCCAATTTCTTGAGGCACCTTTTTCTTTTCTAATATTCCATGACAACCGATTTGCTCGGTAACTTAAGGTTTTCTGATTCTATCGTAATCTTAATCGATTTTTCAGCTCTTTGGTCCGTTATCGTTAAGTTAAGCAATCCATTTCCCTGTGCTTTTTTGCTTATTCCCAGATCTTCCGTACTTTTCACCAGCTGTGCATATAATTCCGCTTCAGTTAAATTGCGCTCAAATTCCTTTTCAGCAATCACTTTCAAGAGAGCTGCTGCACCGCTTACATGGGGCGTAGCCATTGACGTTCCGCTCAACCTCGCATATTTATTGCCTGGATACGTAGAGAGAATATCGACCCCTGGCGCCACCAAGTCAATTTCATCATTTGTATTTGAAAAATCCGCTAAATTTCTGCTTAAATCCACAGCTCCGACTTCCACTACCTCGGGATATGCTCCTGGATAATCCAATTCATCCGTTTCATGACGCCCATCACCGCTATTTCCGGCTGCACAAACTACAAGGATATCGTTCTGAAGGGCCTTTTGAATGAGTTTGTGTTCAGTCTCATCCGGAGGTCCGCCAAGTGAAAGTGAAATAACCGAAACCTTTTCTTCATTAGGTCCCCGCCAATTGATTGCATACTCTAGAGCCCCATTAATCCAATCTATATCGCCTTGTCCTTGACCATTTAGGGCCTTTAACGCTAATATGCTTGCTTTCGGAGCCACTCCCACTACACCGGCATTATTAATGGCAGCTACAACCGTACCGCTAACATGTGTCCCATGTCCGTTATCATCTTGATAATCCCCGGTATTGGTAAAATCCTTCCCGCCAATGATTCTTTCCTTGAGGTCTGGATGTCCCTTGTCAATGCCTGTATCGATGACGGCAACTACCACGCCCTCACCATAATTGCTTTTTTCCCAAATCGCCGGTGCTTTCACAAGCTCGACACCCTCGGGAATCTTCTCTTTCACCGTTTCCATTACTTCTAGAACTTTGTAAGGTATTAATCTTTTTTCTCTTGTCATTTGATTACCCCTTCCTTCGTTCAATAAGTTAAACTGCCATCAGTGTGGGGATTTTCATCCCGTCTGGTTGCCGTCTACCGTTGAAAGAGATGAGATCAAAAAACTCTTCTCTCTTATATATACCAGATTTATGAAAATAAAAAAGAAGTTTTCGGAAAATTCCGTCTAAATAACTAGTTTTTATTTCTTTTTGTGTTATTATCTGGTACTCTCATTATAGAACAAATGTTCGATAAATGCTACATTTTTTTATTCATTATTCAGTTTTTTTGCAAGCATGCGCTTTTCCAATTAAAAAAGAAGCGACTCCGAATCGAGTCAGCTTCCAAAATGTTAAGCTGCACCGCAGCATTTTTTGTATTTTTTCCCGCTTCCGCATGGACAAGGCTCATTTCTGCCAATGACTGGTTCTGCATGAACATGCGGCATTTTAGCTGCCTTTGCACTTTCCGTGATAATTTGCGTGCCTTTTTCCTTCATTTGCTGATACCGCTGTTTAAATAATTCCATTACATCTTTACTGTACTTCAGCGTATCTTCCGCGATATCCATCGCCTTTTGCTTGGAAATATTATAATCCTCCAGGACAAATTGATTATCCCCGAAAGAAACCCTCACTCCAAAATGCTGTCCCGCCTGTTTATTGCCTTTAAGCTCCTCAACGAATTCAAGGTATACTTCCTGGCAATCACAAGTTTGATGCATGCAATAATAATCATATATCCAATACGATTTATCTTCGTACTTACTCTTTAAAGCAATGCCATCCTCAACGCCAAATACATCCAAATATTTTATCGCTTTTCCATCGAGTATCTCAAATGGATCAATCGTTCTCATCTATAGACACATCCTAATTCATCAAAATTTATTCTTCCTATGTATTGTACAACCTAATTCATCAATCGTCACTTGAAACGAAGCTTGGCAAAGCCAAATCCCCTTCATTAATTGCAGATTTAAGGAAGCCTTATGGAAGGCAATAAAAAAGCTGCATCAGTATCTATAAACTGATGCAGCTCCCTCAATCTTTCATCCGATCCATGTGGTCAATTCATCAATCGATGTTCTCTTGGCAGGTTTCGGCTCCATGTCAGGATAACCCAAGTATATGAATGCCAATACCTCTCCCTTAGAGGATAAATTGAAAAATTCACGGACCTTTTCATGATACGTTATTTTCCCCGTTCTCCATACTGCTCCCAGACCTAGAGAATGTGCTGCAAGAAGCATATTTTGGATGGCACTGTTCACTGCCGCATATTCTTCTGTCACAAGGACATTATTCTTATCACTAGGCTCTATGCCCACTGCGATGATGACTGGAGCCCTTAATGGATTCTTTTTTTGCCGTTCGAGCTTGCTGATTAAATTTTCAGGGGTATCATCAGCATTTTCAATTCTTGTGATTTCTTCGAATACCTGGCCAAGTTTATTTCTTCCTTCTCCAGTCAATACAAAAAAACGCCAAGGTTCCGTTCGATGATGATTGGGTGCATACGTTCCGGCTTCGATGATTTGCTCGATCATTTCCTTAGGTACCGGATCTTGCTTTACGATTCCAATGCTTCGTCTCGTTTTTATAGCTTCGATAGTTTCCATTTTATCTCCCCTTATCCCTTTATCTCTAATAGTTTCTGTTTCAGCTCATTTTCCATTGATGCCAATTCCTGTTCGGCTTGCCGGCGTTTATGCCTGCCTTCTTCTTGAATCCGCATTGTTTCCTCAAGCGTGGAAATCAAGTTAGCTTGAGTTTTCTTTAATGTTTCGATATCGACAAGTCCGCGCTCATTTTCTTTAGCCGTTTCAATGGTATTCGTTTTCAGCATCTCGGAGTTCTTCAATAACAAGTCATTCGTAGTCTTGGAAACCTGTTTTTGTGCTTCTACAGCATGCCTTTGCCTGATTAGGGTCAATGCAATCGCAACCTGATTCTTCCAAAGGGGAATCGCGGTCATGATCGAAGATTGGATTTTCTCGACTAGTGCCTGATTCGTGTTTTGGATCAGCCTGATTTGCGGTGCGCTTTGAATCGTGATTTCACGACTCAATTTCAAATCATGAAGCCTTTTATCCAACCGTTCAGCAAATTGCAGCATATCATTGACCTCTTGAAACTTCATTTGATCATTGCTTGATTCAGCGGACTTCCTTAGCTTCGGAATCGTTTTCCCATGAATTTCTTCTAGTTTGATTTCCCCAGCTGCAATATAGACATTCAATGCCTGAAAGTAATCCTTATTCGTTTCATATAGCTTTTCAAGAATTACGATATCCGATAACAGGATATTCTTGCTCCGATCGAGTTTCACACTGATACGATCAATTTGGGCCCCTGTTTTTTGATACTTGGATAGTACCTCCTGTACAGATCCCGAGAGCTTCCCGAACATACGCGCAAAGAATGATGGCTTATCCGGTTTTAGCTCATCCGGGCTCAGCTCGTTTAACTTTTTCATTAAATCACTGATAATGTTGCCCACTTCACCCACATCTTTTTTCTGGACATGCTCAAGCATCGAATTAGAAAAGGTCAGGAGCTTTGATTGGGCGGGTGTACCATAGGAAATCATTGCCTGATGATTCGTTGGGTCGATTTGTTCGGCAAGCTGATAAGCCTTTGCCCTGTTCTCTTCAGGGATGACATCAATCAGCTTAACCGGTTTCGCTTCCTGTGAAGATGCTTTCTCCACCTCCTGCACCCCATCAAATGGATTGGCTAAAAGATCATCGATCAAACTGGCATCGTTCGTTTTATTCAACAGGTTTGGATCATTGTTATTCATTTTAACCTCCTGCTTTCATCAATTACTTGTGACTCTTTTCTCGTTTTAATGGATTGCTTAGCAACATCCAATTCGAAGTTAAGGTTATCGATATCATCCGCAATCACTTTATATAAATCCTTTTCTATCGTATTAGTGAGTTCCTTTAATGTTTTACGAGTCTCAGTTAAGGAGAGTTCGAGTTCCCTATTCTTTTTTGGCTGCTGTGCTAAAAAAACATACTTCTCCGCAAGCTCCATGGCGGAATCCAGATGCGAGTAATAAAATTGTTCCGCCTGGTAAAATCGCTTCGGTTCTTTTTTCGTCAGACTGTATATTTTCCTGATCATTTTAATCATATCTTTCCTCTGTTTGAAAGAGGAGATATGCCTGACCGAGATTAGTGCTTTTTGCACCCGCCAAATCTTTGGTTTTGCTTCAGTTAAATTTTTCTTTATATATTGATATTCTTTTCTCGTCAATTCATGTTTTTTGAGGTATCTGGATGAAAAATATACGGAACTTAGCCAGTATGCAAGCACCCCTCCTGCTAAAGATATGACAACGGACAGGGCAAACGGTTGATTCAATACAAAATAGCTAATTATCCAAACCGGCAAAACCATTGGAAATGCAATCAATATCGGAACAAAATCAGCAAGAAATCGATTCATAATCATTACACTCCTGACTTACACTCTTTTCTTTATATACGGATTATCCTTGGAATTGGTTTCAAGTTGGATAAAAGAATTTCTCCTCCCCTAAACGATATAGGAACCGGATGGTTTCTGCAAATTTATTGAAATTTTTTCTGTAAATTACCCCTTCTTCCCGCTAATATGGGCTAACGCCTAGTCACTTCACCGGAACTGACATAAGTTATAGGGTATCCATCCTGATTTTAAAAAGGAGAGTTGACCATGAATTCATACGGATTTTATCCTTATCCACAACAAAATGGAAATCATCAGTACTTTGAACCAAATTTTAACCCATACTTCCAACAGCCTGAACGATTTGATTATATGCCACAGCAAGATTGGAACCTTCAGCAGGTACAAGAAAATCCATATAGCCATGTGCCAGACCAATTCGATATTGAAAGGCAGCCTCAACAACTTGAAAGAAGAATCCGGGAACTTGAGCGTCAAAACGAGCGTCAAACGAGGGAACTCAATCGGCAGAACCAAGAAATCACGCGGATAAATCGTGAAGTGAACCGCATTAACCAGGAAATCACAAGGCTAAGTCAAGCGGACCAGCGACATACGAATAGGTTAAACAGACTGAATCAAAGACTTCGGGCAGTGGAAAGAAACCTTAACATCCCCTTCACCGCGACAGATGATGGTTTTTAAAGATAGCAGGAGCTCATTATGGGCTCCCGCTTTTTTATTTTTCCATGCTTTTATCGAAGGCCTGGTAGTCAGTTCATGAAATTTAATCAAACGATTGATTAAATCTTTAAAGATCCGCTAAACCTTTGTCCGAGTTACTTAAACTCTTAAAAGAATACCTTTTCGTTTACAGTCATGTTTTCGCTGCCTTAAATGTTATTCCTGCTATCTTCTTTAAAAAAGCAGTTACAATTACTTTTGCACCGAATAAAAAGAAAATAGGAGTCAGATTCCCGCGCCCAATCCCTTAAATCGTTTAATAAGAAAAAACAAAAAAAACGGAAGTCATCCTCCGTTTTTTTCCCTTTACAACATTAACCGTTTCAACTTTTCGTTTCTTGATTCCTGTTCCTCCTGGGTAGACAAGTCATACTTCTTCAATAGATGAAAAAGTTCATTCAATGTTTCCTGCGAATTCCCTTTTTCCAGATATCGATCTAATGTTTGACTTATTTCGCTTGGTAAAAATCTCTTTTGACTTTCAAATTTCAGCCTGACATCTTGCTGCGAATGATTAAGATTGCATGCACCCATTTAAATTCACCTCTTACTTATCTTGATTCTATCTTGTATTATAGTCATTACCTTGTCAATTCTTCATCCTGCTTATAGTAGTCCTCGACCTTGATGAACTCCGGCGAGGTATGTGTGGCCATGATGCCATGATAACTGATATCCAATCCGAGTTCTTCTTCTTCTTCAGTGGATCTGATAGGCAGCCAAACATTTATAATTTTAAAAACGAACCATGTCAATGTAAAGCCCCAGATGCATAACACCACTAATCCTAATGTTTGAACTCCGAGCAAATGCCATCCCCCACCGGCGAACAATCCGTTTTCAGTGGAGAAAAGCCCTACCGCTATCGTACCCCACATCCCTGATGCCGCATGAACAGGAAAGGCGCCAACCGGATCATCGATTTTTCGGGTTTCCAGCCAATTGGTCGCAGCTAACATCAACATTCCAGAAACTGCTCCAATCAACAATGCCGAAAGATCACTAACGAATGCACAGCCAGCCGTAATCCCGACAAGACCTGCAAGTGATCCATTGATGACGGAAGGTGCATCCGAGCGTCCATATCTAAAAAGTGTATAAAGCAAGGTCGCCGCTCCCCCTGATGCAGCTGAAAGCATCGTGACAATTGCAATATGGCCAATGCGTCCATCAGTAGCTTGCAAGGTGCTTCCAGCATTAAACCCAAACCAGCCAAACCATAAAAGAAATGCCCCAACAGATGCCAGTGGGAGATTGCTCGGCAGTGAAATGGAGCTAGTCCCCCGTGAAGTGAATTTTCCTGCTCTCGGCCCGATTACAATGGCGGCCGCAAGTGCAGAAAAACCGCCTAGTGCATGTATGACTGCTGACCCTGCGAAGTCCTGCATGCCCAACCCGCTTAACCAGCCACCACCCCATACCCAGTGACCGGCAATCGGATAGATGAATGCCGTCATCATTACGACAAAAATAAGATACGCCCGAAAATTGATCCTTTCTGCAACGGCTCCCGAAACGATGGAAACGACCGCGATGACGAATGCCCCTTGAAATAACCAAAATGCGTCGATGGAAATCGTAAGGTCTATATGCGACAAATCACCTTTCAGCAGAAAGCCGCTTGCTCCAATAATTCCAAATACATCCGCTCCATACATTAAGCCAAAACCAACGACGAAATAGCAAAGCGTTCCAATAGTAATATCGGCAAAAACCTTCATGATGATGTTCACATTATTCTTCGTACGGACGAACCCTGCCTCCAATAAAGCAAACCCGCCCTCCATCAATAGAATCATGGCTGCTGTCAGAACCACCCAAATCGTATCCAAGCCAGCGTTTAACGTTTCTAGAGTCATCTTGGGGTTCCCTCCGCTTTCTGCCAGGCCATTATTTCTTTAATGATGTCTGATGGTAAATTAATTTCCCGTTTTTCCGGTTCAGCTTCAAGTAAACCGATCATCTCATTTAAAAAAGCGACCTTCTGTTTTATTTTCTCGATTTGTTTATATCTATCTTTAACATTCACCAAATGCTCAACGGCCTGGTGATGACTTGGAGCACGCCCTGTAAAAAAACGTTTAAATGGTGATAGGGATTGATACCAAGCTTCCTCAGCTCTTCGTTTTTGCTCATATTTATGAATTTTACCTTTAATCGATTCAATTTCCGACTCTTGTTTGCTTTTATGGAATAGCAGTCCTTTTACAACTTCTTCAGATGAAATTTCAAAAACAACTCTACTATATAAATCATCATGAATATAAATGTCATATCACCTCACGTAGTCACGTTATGTTTTCTAATTATATTAATAATTCTGAATTCAGTCAATAATTAAGAAATAAAAACCACTTTGCGTAATGAATGATATTAACCTCACTTTTGTCTGTTGTCCTTCATTAATCAAACGTTTGATTAATGGACTGAGATAGTTAACTCATCCAGATAAATATTGGAAGGTATAGATAATCATTTTTTTCTTACTCTAAACAAGAAGATATAAACTAGGGAGGTCCTATATATGACAGTAATAAACGATGTCAAAACAACATTAGCCGGGCTGAAAAGTGCTCAAGCGAGCTTTGAAACCTTCGCCCTTTCAACAGATAATGAGCAAGCCAAACAACTGTACCAGCAAGCTGCCCAACAAACACAAACGATTGTGGACAGCATCACTCCTCGCATTGAAGAGATTCAAAATGAGGAACCTCAATATAAGCAATAATCATTCATATAAAAAAGGGTGGTTAAGGCAACCAGCCCTTTTTTGTATCCATTCATTTCTTTTCTATATCAAGCGTTTTTCCGTCCTTACCGGACTTATGGTGTATTGAATTGGCGGTAATGCAGCTATATCTGTTAGGAAACGGCACCAATATATTCAAATTGGCGAATCATTTATGTTAATACTTGGTTTTACCTTCGCACTGACAATACTCATACATTGGGGTGGTTTATAATGCTTACGGGGCATCGCACATGGGTGTTTGATCAAAAGCCTGTCATCGTCTCCACAGGAACTGTCGGCGGTCCATTTGAAGCAGACGGTATGCTTGCGGATGATTTTGATCTTCTCCATTCCGATTTATGGATAAATCAAGATACCTATGAAAAGGCACATAAAGTCTTATTGGAAGAAGCTAGCACAAAAGCAATCGAAAAGGCTGGTCTTCAGAAGGAACAGATTCAATTTTTCCTTGGAGGCGACCTTATCAATCAAATAACGCCTACCAGTTTTGCCTGCCGAACACTGGGAACGCCTTATCTCGGCTTATTTGGCGCCTGCTCCACCTCCATGGAGGGATTGGCGCTTGGTGCTTATCTTGTCAATACCAAAGGAGCAGAGTATTTATTGACAGGTGCATCAAGTCATAACGCCGCAGTAGAAAAACAATTCCGATACCCAACTGAATACGGAGGGCAGAAACCTCCAACAGCCCAATGGACCGTTACAGGAGCCGGCGTGGCTTTATTAAGCAGCGCCGGGGAAGGACCAAGGGTCACTTCAGCTACGATAGGCCGTGTCATCGACATGGGCCTCACTGACCCTTTCAATATGGGAGGTGCCATGGCCCCGGCCGCCGTGGATACGATTGAAGCCCATTTAAGAGAAAGAAACCTCGACCCGTCCTATTATGATCTGATAGTGACCGGGGATTTAGGGAAAATTGGACATGAAGTTTCTCTGGAATTATTTAAGAAGCATGGTACGCCGATTAAAGAGGAGCAATATAAAGATTGCGGTTTAATGATATACAGGGATGGTCAACCGGTCCTGTCCGGGGCAAGCGGCCCAGGATGTTCCGCAACCGTCGTTTATGGTCACTTATTGAATCGCATGAAAAAGGGAGAAATAAAACGATTGCTCGTCGTGGCTACAGGTGCTCTATTATCTCCCCTTTCCTTTCAACAAAGTGAGACGATTCCATGCATTGCCCATGCCGTATCGATTGAATATGAGTAACCACAACCATGATTTACTTGTGTAACGGGACAGATAAGATTTGAAGTATACAAACAGACGCCTGCTCATACCGGATGAACATTCTGCGGAGGTGGTTTCGGAAGCGTTAGCGGATACGGAAAAGACTGGATTGTTCGGTTGTTGCCGCTCGCATGTTTGAAGTAACCGGTGCATGGGATAACAGCCTGGAGTGTTCCGACCCATAGACCTAAAGATTAGGAGGATGCTGCATGACGATAGCTTCCAATGTAAAGCAATGTGTATCTAGCCTAAAAGGAGTTGAAGCAGGTTTATCCAGCTTAGCACTCCGGACTCAAGACGATGAATCTAAACGCATCTTACATGAAACGATGCTGGTGGTGAATGAAGTTATTAAGGATGTACAGAAGCGCGTAGGCGAGTTAGAAAGGGAAGAACCGCAATATAAAGGTTTTTAATGACTATGATCAAGCAGGAGGTGTTTGGTAATGCCGGGTTGGATAGAAATTGTTTTGCGTTCATTTTTCTTTTTAATTGTTCTTTTTTTGATCACTAAAGTGTTAGGAAAAAAACAATTGTCCCAGCTCTCCTTTTTTGAATATGTAACGGGCATAACCATTGGTAATGTTGGGGCAGAATTAGCTACAAAAGTGGAGGGCAATATTATACATGGCGTACTGTCCATTCTCGTTTTTGCCATAGCACCCTTCATTGCAGGTTTAATATCCTTAAAAAGTAAAACTTTCCGTGATCTTGTGGAAGGAAAAGCATCGGTTTTCATCAAAGATGGGAAAGTCATGGAAGATAATTTAAAAAAAGAGAAATATACCATCGATGAATTGTTAGGATTGCTCCGGAAAAAGGATGTCTTCGATATTTCTGAAGTTGAGTTTGCCTTATTGGAAGCCAACGGGGATTTTTCCGTAATGTTAAAGAAGCAAAATCAACCTATAACAGCCAAGGACCTTAACTTGCCTGTAGCTGCAGTAAAGGAGCCACAAACCATCATTATGGACGGCAGCATACTTGATGAACCACTTTCCACGATTGGTCTGAACCAAAATTGGCTTCATACTGAATTGGATAAGCTGGGTGTACTCCTAGAAAATGTGTTTCTTGGTCAAGCTAATTCTAACGGAGAATTAACTGTGGACCTTTATGATGATAAGCTTAAAGTTCCTTCCCCTCAAGAAAAACCTCTTTTGCTCGCGACCTTGAAAAAATGCCAAGCGGACTTAGAGTTGTTTGCCCTTGGAACTGAATCAAAGGAAGCTAAAGAGATGTTCAGCAAAAATAGCGAAAAGCTGCAAAGGGCAATAGATGAAGTCTCCTATATCTTAAGGAACTAATCATTCCTTACTTTCATAAGCGATGTGATCAGTCCAATGATGACAATCGTCACACATGAAAAAAGAAAAATTTCGATCCCTAAGGTAAATGCTGCAGCTGAAATGATTAGTGTATCTATGACGATAATCGCCAAAGCAATATCCATGGAAGTAGATTTTGAGATGATTTTAGCTAACATATCCGTTCCCCCGCTGCTTGTCTCATATCGAAGCATGAGTCCTATGCCCATCCCTATGATGGCACCGCCAATCAAAGAGCTTGTTAGTATCGAAATGGAAAAGACCTTTTTCAATGGATTAAGCCAATCCATAAAAAGGGATGTCAAAAGCAATCCGTGAACGCTGCTATAGAAAAAAGGCCGTTCATAGTACCAGGCATATAAAAATATAGGAATACTAAGGATCAACATGGATAGCCCCGTTTGAAAACCAAAGAAATAATGAAGGATAAGTGCAATCCCAATAACGCCGCCATCTATTAAATGATGGGGAACTAAAAAACCATTGATTCCAATGCCCACCAAAAAGCTACCAACAATTACAGCCACCGCTTTTTGAAAATTAATAAAATCACCTTGCCTCCCAATCCATATATTCCTTACTATATGTCCAAGTCAAAGCGTCAAGAATAAACATGAAAAAAAAAAAATCTCCCTCCCTTCCCTTCAAACTAATTACGGTAAAAAGGTCCCGATCATTTAGACCGGGACCACAGTTTGTAGGGAAAAGCGCGTCTAGGGAGACCCGCGGAAAGCGAGTGCCTTGAACAAAAATCAACGTCCAATTGTACAAGCCATAAAAAAACTGTAGGCCCAGTCAATTAGACCGGGCCACACTCATTCATTTCAACTCTAATAACACTACATTTTCAACATGTGTCGTCATTGGGAACATATCGACAGGCTGGATATCAACCGCTTTATATCCGCCTTCTTCCAATATATGAAGATCACGCGCTAAAGTGCCTGGGTTGCATGATACGTATACGACTTTGTTAGGTTTCATCTCGATGATCGTATTCAGAAGGGATTCTTCACAACCTTTGCGAGGCGGATCCACAACGATGACATCCGCAGTGTTGCCCTTTTGATACCATTCAGCAATAACGTTACCTGCGTCGCCGACCATGAATTCTGCATTTGAGATTTCATTCAATTCAGCGTTGCGGCGTGCGTCTTCTATCGCATCTTCGACCACTTCGACACCGATTACTTTTTTCGCTTTTTTAGCTAAAAATAAAGAGATGGTCCCAATGCCGCAATAAGCATCTATCACCGTTTCTTCACCCGTCAGCCCTGCATATTCAAGAGCTTTATCATAAAGGACTTTCGTTTGGTCTGGATTGATTTGGTAGAAGGATTTTGCTGAAATCGCAAACTTCACATCACCGATCATATCATGAATCACTTCGTCGCCCCATAGTACAGTCATTTTATCGCCCAAGATAACATTCGTTTTCTTGGAATTCACGTTTTGAACAATGGATTTCACTTGCGGAAGACGTTCAACGATTTCCTTCACGATGGTTTCGATGAAAGGAATACTTTTCGTTCTTGTAACAAGAACAATCATTAATTCGCCTGTTTGCTTGCCATAACGGGCCATGATGTGCCGTAAAACACCTTTATGTGCCTCTTCATTATAAGCAGGAATACCAAGTTTACTGAAAATCTCCTTAACAACTTGAACGGCTTCATTGATCACTTCATTTTGGATAATGCTTTCTTTCGTTTCAACAATTTCATGTGTCCGCGGTTTGAAGAATCCAGCTATTAGCTTGCCATCCTTTTCACCAACAGGTACTTGCGCTTTATTGCGATAGTGGGTTGGGTTCTCCATCCCGATGATCGGGTGAACCTTCGCATCCTCAAGTTTCCCGATTCGTGTCATCACTTCACGCACTTGCTTTTCCTTGAATTCCAACTGTCCTTCATAGCTCATATGCTGCAGCTGACAACCACCGTATTTAGGGTAATCTTCGGTCGTGACCTCAACACGGTATGGACTGTTTTCGATAATGTCCATCAAGCGGCCGAAGCCATAACCCTTATTAGCTTTCATCACTTTAATTTTTGCTTTTTCACCTGGAAGGGCGCTCTGAACAAAGATCGGGTAGCCATCGACTTTAGCGACGCCAGCCCCTTCATGTGTTAAATCTTCAAATAAAACCTCTATAATATCATTTTTAGCAACTGGTGCTGTTTTTTTCATATCATCTTCTCTTTTCTTTTTTATGCTAGCCTGTATTTTACCACAATAGAGGCCTTGTCACAAAACCACTCACCAATTTACCTTGGTTTTCATAAAAATATAGTGGAAGGAATTACGGATTTTTCATAGTTCCATGAATAAAAGTTCACTAAAAAAAGAAAAATAAGGAAAAACAGATGAGGTGAGGAAATGGGTTTATTTAACTCTATATCGGCCTGGAATGCTACAAGGTTAGAAAAACATCGTGCAAGTATGGAGGAAAAAGGCCTCTGTCCAGATTGTTACGGACGTGGATACAGCTCCTTCGTACCTACGGAATATCATTTTTCCGATATACACGACTGTCCCGGCTGTAATGGCACCGGCGCTTACGCTGATTGGGCCGCCATGAATGGACAGCAAATGTAATCGCATACAGTGCCATATATTAAATGAGTAAAAAGGACCCCCTGTTAAACAGGAGGTTCTTCTATTTCCTTTACCATATAGCGAAATTCATGACCGCTAATCGGAATGGTTTTAATTTCCACATACCCCAATCTGCCATAGAGACGATTCGCCGCTTCATTTTCCTTTTCAACAACCAAAGAAACCCTTGGATATCCCTTATGTTTAGCATATCCCTCAACATATTGAATCAGTGCACTGCCAATACCTTTTCCTTGAAAATCCGGGTCAACGGATACTGTATCCAAATAAAAGTCTCTCATTTCCGCTTCCTTATCGAGCGTAACGCTTGGGTCTTTCATCTTCATCCTTAATTGTTTCACTATCGGTTCATCCAAGCTTTCGGCATCCTTGCCATGGTAAGCAATGATCAATCCAGATACTTGTCCATCATGTTCACTGACAAGCGTATTTTCATAGCTGACCCGATTCCCACTTTTCCTGAACAAATCGGCAAGAACGGAAAGTATCTTTTCTTCTTCCGTTTCACCAGTCAAAACCTCTGCAATTTCCTTAATCGCTAACCGGGTCAATACGGCTGCCTTTTTTGCATCGTCCGGTGTCGCTTTCCTGATAAACATGTTTGTAATTCTCCTTGCTTCATTAAACTGAAAAGGCCACCAGATTCAGTGGCCACTTCAACCTATTTATTTGCCGGATCATCCGGCAGTATTCCTTGCGGGATGAATACATCAAAATGGCGGTACTGATTTACGAATTCAGCTGGGGCCATCCCGCCAAATTCCCCATCCAAGTTAAGCATCATGTCCTTTTTGGCATGTACTTTAATTCGATTGGCTTTTTCATAAATGACGTTTTTATCATGTATATGTTCACCGCGCATTGCCAATGTTGCGACACGGACAATATCAGCGAGGTTTGCCTTTTTCAAAATAAGCAACGTGAACATCCCATCATTCAAAGAGGCGTCAGGAGCCAGTTTCTCGAAGCCGCCGACCGAATTCGTGTTAGCCACCAAGAAAAGCATGATCTCTCCTTCAAAAAGCTTTCCATCATATTCAATAGAAACTTCCGTCGGCTTAATTGAAGGAAGCATTTCAATTCCTTTAATATAGTAGGCTAGCTGACCAAGCATGGTTTTCAGCTTGATTGGCACGTCGTAGGTCAATTCGGTCAATCTGCCCCCGCCAGCAATATTGATGAAATACTTATCGTTCATTTTCCCGATATCGACCGGCATCGTATGCCCACCGGCTATAATTTCGGCCGCTCCTTCGATCGACTTCGGTAAATGCAGCGCCCGGGCGAAATCATTGGTCGTTCCCGTCGGAATGATTCCTAGTTTCGGACGTTTCTCTGCAGTGGCCAGTCCATTAACAACCTCATAAATCGTACCGTCGCCCCCTGCTGCAATAACTACATCATAGCCGCGTTCAATCGCTATCTTAGCCGCTTTCGTCGCATCCCCGGCACCGGTCGTCGCATGTGCAGAAGCTTCATAACCAGCTTCTTCAAGTTTTGCTAGCACACCTGGCAGGCTCTTCTTAATGGCTTCCCGGCCCGAAGTCGGGTTGTAAATCAACCTTGCTCTTTTCATTTCCCATCATCCTTATACATATTGATTCCATAATTTACATCTTAATCCTTCGTTACATGAAAAGCAATATTCGAAAAAAAGAGGACCGTATTTCGGTCCATATCTTTTACATTTTACTAGAAATCGCATCAGGGAAAATTATAATGCTTTTTACAATTTTATTCTAGTAAATGATTTCAATCATGGATATTGAACGTTCACGTTAAATGTATCGGTAACCATTAAAGTATGTTTCCCATCACCAGTATTGAATATCCCATTCTTTTTTACAATGCCTTCATCACTTGTTCCTTTTTTCACTTCAGTCATCTTCCAGCCACTCTCGGGGCCTTCAAGTTCCTCGACCCCTCTAGCATCTATCTTGATATCACTATTATCCTGAAGGACTACACTTAGATTTCCGCTGTCCTTCACACTCCAGTCATTCAAGAGCTTTCTAGGCTTCAAGACAAGATCGGTACTTTGTCCGTCAATTTCCACTGCCAACTCAGCAGGGATTATAAGGGTTGCCTTAAGATTCCTTGTACCACTGTCCAAAAGTCCATTTTGACTCGGTAAATCCTTGAAGCTAATATAAAGAGTATCACCATTTCTTTCAACAAGTAAATAATCTTCCGCTTTGTTCAACAATGAATCATCATCTTCCATTACCCGCTCACCATATGTTCCAAAAACGGAAACTTCTTCGTCCTTACCACTTTCAATTGTCAATGGGTATGAACCAGTGTCCAGGACAACTCTCTGTATGCCCTTTCCTGCCTTTTGATTGAAACCAGGCAAATTGACCGTTTTCTCTTCACTATTAACGGCAGCCCTAACTTGATCCAACAATCCGCTGGATGTAAGCAGAATTAAAACTATTCCCGTCGTTCCAAGCAATCCAACGAAAAGAATGCTAAGAATATCATACTTTACAAAAGAACTTTCTTTTCTGGAAAAATAAATATAAAAGAGAATCTCTGCACCCAAGATAATGAACAGCAACGGCCACCACGATAGCAGAATCGTCGTCAAATTCATATCCGAAATTTGAGAAACGAGTAAAACAAAACCCAAACCAACCAGGGAGATCCCCATTGAAATCGTTCCGACTCTCCATGTTCTCATTTAGTCTCCTCCTCGACTCTACCTTTTTTACTTCCCGACAGCAGTTTGATTCCCCCGCCTATGAGAAGGATGCATACAAGTCCTTTTTGAAAATAATCTCTAAACCAATACTCCAAGTTGCTTCCAATCCATTCATCCAAATGAGGGGCAATGGCCGGGACGATTATATTACTGGCCAAGAAATAGATTCCAATTCCCACCAACCCCGATCCTAGCCATTTTTGGTGATTGACCATACCCGAAATGATGGGCGTATCTTCTACTGGTCCCTCTTCCATTTTCGAGGCTTTTTGCAATCCATCAAAAAAACTATAAAACCAGATAATCGGAATAAGGAAAAAGAAGAAACCTAACCGGAGTAAATCCAGTATGTAAATGGCGAATAAAAAGCCGGCCATCAATTGAATTCCACGTTTTTGCAGCCCCAAATATAAGTGACCTGCACCAGGAAAAATGGCGAGTAAAGTCGCGACCGATTTACTCTTCTTCCCGGATTCCCTTCTCTCCTCGAAGTCTTCCAAAATGGTCCGATCGATAAGCTCCTCACCTCTTTGCTTTTTATTCAGCTGTTGAACAGAATCAAAAAAGCTGTAAATCCAGATAACAGGCAATAATGCCATGAATATCAACAGACCTTCCAATTGTGTCATCACACTGATGAATACAACCATGATGCCAAGGCCTAAAAAGCCGATGAGAAAAATGAGTCCCCGATTCATGAGACCCAGCTGAAAATGCCCTAATCCTGGAACGAATGACAGGATGATTACATAAAATCTTTCCGTCTCCGGCTGATCGGCCCCTACATTCTCTTCATTTTTAGGATTCCTCAGTGAGGTGACCACCAAATCAAATATACTGATGAAATAAAACACCATTCCAATAACGGAAAAAGCCAGAAACGCATCCGATTGACTGATCAACGAAAGAAATAGACCTCCAAGCCCCAATCCAGCCGTGGCAAGAAAATAAAATAACCCTTTATATTTCCTTCCTAGGTAAAAATGTCCGAAACCTGGCAGAAACGATAATAAAAAAGCTAATACCGGACTTTTATTCATTTCTAAACCCCTCCTTATTCTTCTTTTCGATTGTGTCCATCCAATTAAATGTTTTATCAATAAGTCCATCGGTTAAGGACTGAGTTTCCCTTCCGCTGCTTGATTCCACAGAATCCACGTATTCCGTCAATGATTGAAATACTCCGCCTGCCATCAATAAAATGGTAAACCCGGCCGCGATCAGGTAATGTCTTGTAATCGTCCGAAGTGATTTCTCTTTTCGGTGTTGTTTAGCCTCTTCACCAGAACCTTCTTTCAATCGGCTAATCGAGTCCATGACCGGACCTGCAATATCAAATCCTTCGATGTCCAGACTGGTTTCTTCTTTTTCCATCGCTTCCATATAGGCGGACAAACACTTGTCACAGGAGTATAGATGATTTTCATATTCAATTTTTAGAGCCTCTGGTATTTCATCTGCCAAATATGCAACCCATTCTGCTTCAGGAACATGATTCACGAAAAATCCTCCTCTTTCCAATGTTTTCTCATCCAATTTCTTGCCCGATATAGCTTTACCTCGACAGATTTCACTTGAATATGCTGTTCCTCTGCAATTTGCTTGAATGTCTTTTCCTTTATGTAATAGCTATATACAACATCCCGATATCCCTCTGGAAGGTCATTCAGCTTCCGTAATACTTGCTTTCGCCTTTCATTCCGAAAGAATACCGCCTCGACATCATCCGTTAAGCCCAAATTAGCTTCCGATGAATGTTCTTCCTGCAATTCTTCCTTTTGGCGTTCCCTCTTTCTCTTTAAATCGATTGCATGATTTACCGCAATTCGGGTAATCCAGGTTTTGAAACCTTGGTTCTTATATTGAGGAAGAGAGGTGTAGATTTTGATAAAGACTTCCTGGGTAACATCTTCTGCATCCTTTTGATTCCGCAAGACGGAATAGACGGTCCTATAAATCGTCTGTTTATATGTTTCAATCAACATTCGGAATGCATGATCATTCCCAGCCCTTACCTTCTCAACTAACTCATCCGTCACTTCTCTTCCTCCTTTCCTTTTAATCATTCATGTAATAGACGCACAAAAAGGAGTTACCCCTACAGATAACTCAAAAATTTTTTCGCTTTTTCACAGTAAAATCTTTTCTTAATCAAGAGAAAACCGTACCACTTTAAAAGTGATACGGTCAATATTAACGTTTATTGATTTCTTCCACCAAAATTTTATTAACAAGCTGTGGATTTGCTTGTCCTTTTGTCGCTTTCATGATCTGTCCGACAAGGAAGCCGATTGCTTTTTGTTTACCGGCCTTAAAATCTTCAATTGATTGCGGGTTATTATTCAATGCTTCTTCAACGGCTGTACGCAATGCGCCTTCATCGGAAATTTGGACTAGTCCCTTCTCCTTGACGATCGTTTCGGCATCCCCGCCGTTTTCAATCAATTCTTTGAAAACTTTTTTAGCGATTTTAGAAGAAATCGTGCCATCTTCAATCAGCTTGATCATTCCAGCCAACGATTCAGCAGTCAATTTGACTTCATGCAGCTCTTTACCTTCTGCATTCAAGAAGGCGGAAACCTCACCCATGATCCAGTTAGATGCCAGTTTTGCATCAGCTCCTGAAGCGACTGTCGCTTCAAAGAAATCAGCACTTTCTTTCGTTACCGTTAAAACGGCTGCATCATATTCAGGTAAGCCAAATTCTTCGACATAGCGTTTTTTCCGGGCATCCGGAAGTTCCGGAATCTCGGCAGCGATACGCGCTTTCCATTCTTCATCGATATGAATTGTCAATAAGTCCGGTTCCGGGAAGTAACGGTAATCATCGGAGCCTTCCTTAATTCGCATTAGTACCGTTCTGCCTGTAGCTTCGTCGAACCGGCGTGTTTCCTGTTCGATTATGCCGCCTTCATTCAAGATTTCCGCTTGGCGGATTTCTTCATGCTCCAACCCTTTGCGGACGAAGTTGAATGAGTTCAAGTTTTTCAATTCGGTTTTCGTACCGAATTCTTTTTGGCCGACAGGTTTCAAGGAAATGTTGGCATCACAGCGAAGTGAGCCTTCTTCCATTTTACAATCGGAAACGCCGGTGTATTGAATGATGGATTTCAATTTTTCCAGATATGCATAAGCTTCTTCTGGGGAAGTGATATCAGGTTCGGATACGATTTCAACTAGAGGCGTACCTTGGCGGTTATAATCACAAAGTGAATAGTTCCCTTTATGTGTCAGCTTTCCAGCATCCTCTTCCATATGAATGCGGGTAATGCCAATTTTCTTTTTCTTGCCGCCCACCTCAATCTCAATCCAACCATGCTCACCGATCGGCTGATCGAATTGTGAAATTTGGTATGCTTTAGGATTGTCCGGGTAAAAGTAGTTTTTCCGGTCGAATTTCGTAATCTCCGCCACTTCGCAATTCAGGGCAATTGCAGCCTTCATTGCAAAATCAACAGCCTTTTTATTGACGACAGGCAATACACCTGGGTAGCCTAGGTCGATTACAGTCGTGTTACTATTTGGAGCGGCACCAAAATGATTTGGGCTCGCTGAGAAAATTTTAGAATCCGTTTTTAATTCTACGTGTACTTCTAGACCAATCACCGTTTCAAAGTCCATTTTTTTTCACCCCTTACAGCTTAGGAAATTGTTTATGAAAATCTGTTGCTTGCTCAAATGCGTGAGCCGCGCGGTAAATCGTGCTTTCATCAAAATGCTTACCAATCATTTGCAGTCCAAGCGGAAGACCATTCGCTGCGAATCCACATGGCACGGATATACCCGGTACACCAGCAAGATTGACTGGAATCGTCAAGATATCATTTGCATACATCGTTAATGGATCGTCGACTTTTTCACCAATTTTAAATGCAGGCGTAGGTGTAGTCGGCCCAACGATGACATCGTATTTTTCAAAAACATCTTCAAAGTCTTTTTTGATTAACGTACGTACTTTTTGAGCCTTTTTATAATAAGCATCATAATAACCTGAACTTAAGGAGAAAGTTCCAAGCATGATACGGCGTTTCACTTCGTCACCGAATCCTTCTGCACGGGTTTGCTTATACATTTCTATAAGTGTTTCTGCATTATCTGTACGGTGTCCGTAACGCACACCGTCAAAACGTGAAAGGTTAGCCGAAGCTTCCGATGAAGATAGCAGATAATAGGCAGCTAAAGCATATTTGGAATGCGGCAAGGATACCTCTTCCCATTCAGCTCCAAGCCCCTCTAATACTTTTAATGCTTCAAGTACGGAATTACGTGCTTCTTCACCAACGCCTTCGCCAAGATATTCCTTAGGCACAGCTATTTTCAATCCTCTAACATCGCCTGTTAATGAATTCACAAAATTCGGCACGTCAACATTGGCAGAGGTCGAATCCATTGGATCTACACCTGAAATCGCTTCAAGCAAATAGGCGTTATCTTCAACCGTTCTTGTAACTGGCCCAATTTGATCCAGTGAAGACGCAAATGCTACTAGTCCGAATCGGGAAACCCGTCCATATGTAGGTTTTAAGCCGACAACTCCACAATAGGCAGCTGGTTGGCGGATTGATCCACCCGTATCGGAACCTAAAGAGAATAGGACTTCACCGGAAGCGACAGATGCAGCTGAACCGCCCGAAGAACCGCCTGGCACATATTCCGTGTTCCAAGGGTTGCGTGTTGCCTGAAATGCGGAGTTCTCATTGGAAGAACCCATCGCAAACTCATCCATATTCAATTTCCCGATCGTAACCGTTTCTGCTTTCTGTAGCTTTTGAACAACGGTTGCATCATAGATTGGATCAAAGTTCTCCAAAATTTTGCTCGCACAAGTCGTACGCAAATTTTTAGTGACAATATTATCCTTCACTCCGATTGGCATACCAAATAAAGCGCCTTCGTTCTCGCCTTTTACCAATTGATCATCCAATCGTTTTGCTTGATTGCGGGCGTTTTCTTCATCAAGTGTCAAAAATGCCTTCACCTTGTCCTCTACTTGTCCGATTCGCTTATACGATTCGTTAACAAGATCAGTGACACTTATCTCTTTCTTATGTAAGCGTTCATGAAGCTCAGAAACCTTTTGTTCGAACAACGACATCATTGTCCCTCCTTATTCAATTATTGATGGTACACGGATATATCCTTCTTTGCTATCCGGTGCATTTTTAACTACTTCTTCAACTGGCAATCCCGGTTTTGCGACATCTTCGCGCATAACATTCTTCATATCCAAAACGTGAGAAGTCGGGTTTACTTGATCCGTATCAAGCTCATTCAACTGCTCCGCGAATGAAATCATTTGGTCAAGCTGATGCTGAAACTGTTGTGCTTCTTCTTCCGTAATGGCCAAACGAGCCAAATGGGCAACGTGTTTAACTTGTTCCATAGAAATACGTGACATTCTCTTCACCTCCGAAAAAATATCCAAATCGACTGAATTTCGTCGCTTTTCTCCATATAATCATCGTTTAAATCATATCAAACTATTACACAGTAAAGCAACAAGAGATACAATGTCGAAATTCAATTATTTCATAAGGAAAAAGAGATATTTTCCGGGAAATATGGGAAAGTTGCCGGAATTTCCGGGGAAATGACAATAAGTCCTTTAAAATTCGACAAATGTTCCCTTTTTAAAGCAGTTGCTCCCTAAGATGGAAGGGTTTACTTCCTGTTTAAAGGTTATTTTGGATACATTCCCATTTAAAAGCGGGACACAAAAAAGATGAAGCCGCTAAGCTTCATCTTTTTTCATTCATATATATGAACGGTTGGTTCGTCCTGATTCGCTTCACGGACTATGAGTGCTTCAGGTCCATTTACAGAGGTGATGGATACCTGTACGGCAATATAGTTCGGGAAACGTTCCATTACAAGGCCAGCAACATATTGGGTAAAGCCGATCGCTTCGGAGTTCCCATAAAATTGAATGGGGATATCGATGTTCAGACTTTGCAATTGATCATCCATATAGAACGCCCTGCCGATGACTCCGTTAAAGTTAGGGAAGTATTCTTCGACATCTTCTTTAAAGTTCGTGAATGTATTGACGTCATCACGGTATTTTTTTTCAGCCCCTGCAGAAGGAAATAGGAAATACTCTTCGTCCAGGTTCGTCCATTTTCCAATATTGTCAGAGTTTTTATCGATATTCGTATAGGAAATGAAATTCCCAGGGACTACTGAAGATTTTTCATTTTGCTCGAATAAGGCAATCGTAATCGGAACATTTTTCAGCTTGTCCATTTTACGCAGCCTTTTCAGGACTTCTCCAGCAATTTTCTCCCCTTCTTGCTTTAGCTTGTTACTATCGATTTTATTTTCATAGGTGGCACCGAATTCTTCCTTTTGATAGTAATGCACTGAATTCAACGCAAGACCTATTACAACTCCGCCAAGGCTCACTGAATTATCTTTTGTTTTCACCAAGTAATTATGTTCTAAAATATGGGCAAGATAGATCGGATTTTCTTCATTCCGCTTATCAATGTCACCTTTACCCGGATCAACCGGATTCAAGCCAAGGTTCTCTGAGGCTTTCTTCTTCTTTTCTTTCAACTGACTATCGGTATATTTTCTGTTCAGCCAGGAAGATATCGTGGAACTATCTAGCATTTGCCCCTCTTGAAACAGGTAATCTTCCGGGTCGAATTGGGTTTGCGCCAACCGCATCAAACCATTTTCGAATTCTTCAATGTCATATCGGGTATTTAGATTGGATACGACCAAACCGCGTGCTTTTGATGGTTCAAACGGTAGGATTGTTTGATAATATTCTTCAGAAATTTTATACTTCGGAATAATTGCCGATTCTTTTTTGTCTTTGGAGTCTTGAACTACCTCTTGCTTATCCTCAAAACTAGGCGCACATCCAGCAAGAAGCAGTATAAGAATCATCCCCAAAATAGAGTGTTTCCTCATAGCTACACCTCTTATTTATTTAGTTCCTCAATCAGTCTCTCTTCATCCCATACCATGACGCCTAGGCTTTCAGCTTTTGCCAGTTTGGAACCGGCATCTTCGCCAGCTACGACCAAATCGGTTTTCTTGCTGACACTTCCAGCAACATTAGCTCCTAGCGCCTCTAATTTCTCTTTTGCTTCGTTACGTGTTAACTGATGCAGTTTCCCCGTTAAAACGACTGTTTTACCGGAAAAAATGGAGTCGATATCTTCTATAGAAACAGCTCTTTGCCCTTTGAAAGTAAGATTCACACCTGCTGCATCCAGCTCATTCAATAATGCATGGACTTCTTCCAATTCAAAATAAGCTACGATGGAATCAGCCATCTTATCGCCTATTTCATTAATGGCCGTTAGTTCTTCACGGCTCGCCTTGCTTAAGGCCTCCATCGTCCCGAATTCCCTCGCAAGCGTCTTGGCAGCTTTGGAACCAACATGGCGAATGCCCAGCCCGAATAGTAATTTTTCCAACGAGTTGGTCTTCGAAGCTTCGATTGCTTGAAGAAGTTTATTGACGGATTTATCCCCCATCCTTTCCAAAGCAATCAGTTGATCGTATGTAAGCTTATAAATATCAGCCACATCTTGTATGAGTTCTTCTTTAAATAACAAGCTAATCACTTTTTCACCAAGACTGTCTATATTCATTGCTGTACGGGAAACAAAGTGAATCAAACCTTCCCGTATTTGTGCAGGACACTTCGGGTTGATGCAGCGTAAAGCAACCTCCCCGTCCAGCCGGACAAGTTCACTGCTGCATTCCGGGCACTCAGTCGGCATCTGGAACTCGACTTCTTCCCCTGTACGGCGGTCTGCCAGCACATTGACTACCTCTGGAATGATATCGCCCGCTTTTTTCACGACCACTTGATCTCCGATTCTGATGTCCTTTTCACGGATTAAGTCTTCGTTGTGAAGTGAAGCTCGCTGTACAGTGGTACCTGCTACCCGAACGGGATCCAAAACTGCGGTAGGGGTCAATACACCCGTACGGCCAACATTCAGCTCGATATCCCTTAGGGTTGTAATGACTTCTTCAGCTGGGAATTTATAAGCAATCGCCCATCGCGGACTTTTTGCAGTAAATCCTAATTCATCCTGCTGTTCAAGGGAATCCACCTTTACGACAATTCCATCAATATCATAGGCTAAGTTTGGACGTTGTTCCGTCCATTCTACTATATAGGCCAGCACTTCTTCTATATTCGAGCATCTTTTTCTTTCCCGATTCGTCTTAAATCCGAGTCGATCCAATAAATCCAGACCCTCACTGTGGGAACGGACCCCTGTTTCGCCCAAATCGGCAATCGCATAAAGGAAAATATCCAAGTTACGTTTCGCAGCAAGTTTTGGGTCAAGCTGCCTTAACGAGCCCGCAGCTGCATTTCTTGGGTTTGCAAATGGTTCCTCACTGCGTTCTTCCTTAGCCTTGTTTAATGATTCGAATGATTTTTTTGGCATGAAGGCCTCACCGCGCACTTCAATGGCAACCGGCTCCCGCAGCTTCAATGGAATCGATTTGATCGTTTTTAAATTAGCGGTAATATCTTCACCGATCGTTCCATCTCCACGGGTTGCCCCTCTTACGAAATATCCATTTTCATATTGAAGAGTGACGGCAAGTCCATCAATTTTCAATTCACATACATAGGAAAAATCGTCACCTACAGATTGTCTGACCTTTCTGTCAAAATCCCGTAAGTCACTTTCATTGAAGGCATTGCCTAAACTAAGCATTGGTGTGGTATGCTCCACTTTTTCAAACATATCCAAAATGGCGCCACCGACCCGTTGTGTCGGTGAGTCCGCCGTTTGCAGTTCCGGAAATTTCTCCTCATACTCAATAAGTTCACGGAGCAGACGATCATATTCAGCATCAGGTACTGATGGCTGGTCCATGACATAATATTCATAGCTGTATTGGTTCAACAACGTTTGCAGCTCTAGAATTTTCTTCTCTGCAGCTTGTAAGTCCATACGTTCAATCCTTTCTAAAGAAGACTCCACCGCACTTCTTATAGAAGAGCGGTGTCTAAAGTCAGATATCCCTATTCTTTACCAGTGGAAGCATATTAATCTTAAGCCTTTTCAACTGGTGCAAATTTCGCCAATAGCCGCTTGATTCCGATTGGACTTGGAAAGGCTATATCCAATTCCTTCCCTTCGCCTTCTCCTTTTACGCTCACCACGGTTCCTATTCCCCATTTTTTATGGGAGGCACGGTCACCGACAGCCCAGCCGATCTCTTCGCCGCCCGTTGCGGATGGCGCAGAAACAGCTCTTCCGAAGGCAGGCACTTTTCTTGTTGAAGCAGTTGAAGGAGATCCGGTTCTCGAAGAACTGAAAGGTGTTTGCCTAGCTCTAGGAGCCGGTTTCGGTTTTAGATCTTCAAGAAGTTCCTCTGGTATTTCACTAATGAAACGGGAAACGGGATTCATGCTCGTCCGTCCATACAATGTCCGCATTTGGGCATTGCTTATGAATAGTTCACTTTCAGCCCTTGTAATTCCCACATAAGCCAGACGGCGTTCTTCTTCCATCTCCTCTTCATCCATAAGCGATCGGCTGTGAGGGAATACCCCTTCTTCAAGGCCCAATAGAAAGACCACCGGATATTCAAGTCCCTTCGCTGAATGCAGCGTCATCAACGTTACCGTATTTGTAGCTTCTTCAGTATTCTCGTCAAGTTGGTCTATATCTGCAACCAACGCAAGGTCAGTCAAAAAGCCCACCAATGATTTGTCTTCGCTGTTATCTTCGAATGCTTTCGTAACAGATAAAAACTCATCTATATTTTCAAGGCGGCTTTGTGATTCAATCGTTTTTTCTGCCTGCAGCATCTCACGGTAACCGGTTTTCTTAATGACTTCCTCCACAAGTTCCGTTACGGATAAGTATTCCTGCTGATTTGTATAATTAGTGATCAGCGTATGGAATTCCCTTGCCGCTTTGGTAGCCTTCCCGCTTATCCCTACCATTTCCACAGATTCCAGTGCTTTATAAATGGAAACATCATATTGATCTGCATAATCTGCCACTTTGTCCATTGAAGTTGCACCAATTCCGCGTTTTGGTACATTGATTACACGGCGAAGACTGATGTCATCATCAGGATTCGCAATAAGGCGAAGATAGGCAAGTAAATCCTTAATCTCTTTACGGTCATAGAACTTAGTGCCCCCGACTATTGCATAATTTATATTGGATTTAAGCAGAACTTCCTCCATGACACGTGATTGTGCATTTGTTCTGTAAAGTATTGCTATATCTGAATATTTCCGGCTGCCATCCTGGACTAACTCATTTATCTTTCCGGCTACGAATTGCGCTTCCCCTTGTTCATTGTCTGCACGGTAATAGAATATCTTATTGCCATCTGCATTCTCTGTCCAAAGATTTTTCGGCTTCCGGTTTTGATTGTTATCGATGACCTTATTCGCCGCTGCAAGAATCTTTTTCGTCGAGCGGTAATTCTGTTCAAGGAAAATCATGTTGGCATTCGGATAATCCTTTTCAAATGAAAGGATATTCGCGATATCCGCACCGCGCCAGCGATAGATCGATTGATCGGAATCCCCGACAACACAGAGATTACGGAAGCGTGAAGCCAGCAGTTTAACAAGCATGTATTGAGCCCTGTTCGTATCTTGATACTCATCAACATGAATGTATTGAAATTTACGCTGATAATATTCAAGCACCTCAGGTACGAGCTGGAACAATTGAATCGTCATCATGATCAAATCATCGAAATCGAGCGCTGAATTTTTACGCAGCCGTTTTTGGTATTCCGTATATACATCGGCAGTTACTTTAGTGAAGTAATCAGACGCCGTCTTCAGGTACTCTTCCGGCCCGACCAATTCATTTTTCGCTGAACTGATGCTACCCAAAATGGCACGATAATCATATTTTTTTGTATCCATATTACGGTCTTTCATGATTTGTTTTATGACCGATTGCTGATCCGTCGTATCCAATATCGAGAAGTTTCTATTAAATCCGATACGGTCGATATCTCTTCGTAAAATACGGACACACATCGAGTGGAAAGTCGAAATCCAGATATCTTCGGACGCACCGCCAAGTATGGCTCGGATCCTCTCCTTCATCTCACGTGCCGCTTTGTTGGTGAACGTGATTGCAAGGATGTTCCAAGGCGCTATTTCCTTCTCGACCATCAAGTAAGCTATTCGGTGAGTCAGCACACGCGTCTTTCCACTTCCTGCCCCAGCCATGATTAAAAGTGGGCCATCAGTTGCTTTCACTGCTTTTTGTTGCTGTTCATTCAAACCTATTAGTAATTTTTCCGCTAAATATTGCATTATCACACCACCTATACGAACATTCGTTTCTGTTTTAGTATACTATATTTATTACATGTTTTCATTTAACTGCCGAAACTGTTGCAAGTGCCACTTTCAAATCTTCATAAATCACATTGCCGACAACGATGACATCCGCAATCTTGGACATCTCTTTGGCCTGTTCAACTGATTTTATCCCACCGCCATAGAATAGTACGGTATCCTCCAAACTCTCTTTGGCAGCTTCCACCATCTGGACATCGCCATAATCACCGCTGTATTCCAAATAAAAAATCGGCAGGTTGAACATCTTTTCTGCCATCATCGCGTATGCACCCACATCATCCATATCCAAATCGGTATTGGCTTTCGTCAACTGGGCCGCCTTGCACTCAGGATTCAGGATACAGTACCCTTCAACGAAAATTTCATCCCAATTCAAAAGGTATCCATATTCCTTTACTGCTTGCTGATGCAGTTTCATCATCCAATCCGGGTTGGTGCTATTCAGGACACTCGGAATGAAATATAAATCAAACCCTGGCGTCACGGTTTCAACAGAAGAAATTTCCATCACACATGGGACGGTATATCGTCTGACACGTGCCATTAAATGAAGCACATTCTCTAGCGTGATTCCATCCGTTCCCCCGACCATGATTGCATCAGTACCGGATTCACAGACTTTCTCTAGGGCCTCATCACTTATTTCTTTATTTGGATCGAGTTTGAAAACATGTTTCCACTCGCGAAAATCGTACATTATAATCCTCCATTCACACTTCCCATTACACCATTATAGCATTAAGATTTTTCATTAAAAAAGAGAAGTATCGATAAAATGTTATTACCAAATGGAACCTCTGAATCTAAAATCCAATATAACACGGATACGGTTGAAAGACAGCCGGCAAAGAGAGCCCTGAACTCAAAATAAAAAGCCGGGAAATGAATTCCCCGGCTTTTTATTTTGATCGAAAGAATTAGGATTCAGTTGTTTCCTCAACGTTATCCTTAATACGGTTAAGTGCCATGGAATAAGCATCATTTCCGTAATTCAAGCAGCGTTTGACCCTGGAAATCGTAGCCGTGCTTGCACCCGTTTCCGTTTCGATTTTATGATAGGTTTTACCTTCTTCAAGCATGCGGGCTACTTCAAGACGCTGTGCCAGTGATGAAATTTCATTAACTGTGCATAAATCATCAAAAAATCGATAGCATTCGTCCAAATCACGCAAGGAAAGGATCGACTTAAACAGCTGATCCGTTTCTTTTCCTCTTAACTTATCAATTTGCATGTTACTCCCCCTCAATTTCATGGGTATCAAAATGAGACGTCTCCAACTAAACCAGGTTCATCCGGAATAATATTGATCCAAGTTTTCCCTGGAATCAACCCTACTTCTTTATCGTTTTTCACTGGTATAATCCGCCCATCCTTATTAACCCATTCTACTTCATTCGCTTTTCCTTTTTGAAGTAAATAACCATTTCCGCCACTTTTCAAGTCGATTTTACGACGCCCTTTATCGTCGATCACTTGATGAGCAGCCTCAATGATCAATATATTATCCAGTAAAATAGGTTTATTCGATTTATGCTCGACTGTTTGCTCTCCGTTCGAATAACGTTTATATTTCTCTTCCGTGGCTTCGTATTCATACTGTACATCATACTCGTCTGATCCGTAGGAAACCTCGGTTTTCAATGCCGGTTCCCCTTGAAGTCCAGCTGCCTCTTCCTTTGTAAGGAAAGCATAATGCTCCGGTGCACCATTCAACTCATATCCCTTTTCCTTCGCGCCTTTTTGGATATCCTCAAAGGAAGTGTAGGAATTATGCGGTGCTTTTCGATCTGCCGAACGTTGAAACAAAGTACCATCATAATATAATCCGTTCAAGTTATCAATATACCCTTTGTCCAGCATGGTTTTTGCCTCGGGGCTGTTTCCATGACAGACATAGATGCAATCAAGGCCTTTTGCCAATTCGATATAATAGTCCCTTGCACTCCGGATCGGACCGATTTGGCTTGGCATTTCACTTTGGAAGATGGCTAAAAATCTGGTTATATCACCTTCTGCGAGCATTTCAAAGACGATATCCGCTTCTGAGAGGCCCGATTGTGGGCGTGCTTCCGGATGGTTATTAATCATCACTGCTGCAGCCCTGCGCTCACTGTCTTCATCGGTGGCTATACCTGTTAGTGGAAACTCATTGGAAGGTTCATTTTTCACATCTGTATTTTTGATGACAGCTTGGTCTTTCGGCTTATTGTCATCCGATGCAGAATCTTCTTTCGTAGAACATCCTGCCAGCAGTAAAATAGCAATAACGATGAAAAGAACTCTCTTTAGGTTCATCTTTCCACTCCTCTGATTTATTAGCCATTTCTTCTCTTATATTTTAACGCATTATAGTAGGAAAGAGTATAGTTTTATTCATTACATCATATACTCCTCGCTGGGTTAGCCTTATATATGGGAGATGGGTTGTCGAAAAGAACGAAAGGGTGTAAACAGGATCGGCGAAGCGATAACCTCTCTCACGCAGTAAATGTTTCAATTCATTTTCTTCTTCTATCAGTTCTGGAACCTCCTTGGTGGACATGACCCCCTTTAATTTCAGAGGAAGTTCATGAATCACCTTGCCTTGTTCCGTTAAAATGATTCCACCGCCGATTTCCTTCAGCCGGTTAAATGCCAAATGCATATCCTTTTTCCTTTTACCGATCAGTATGATGTCACCTGTATTTGTGTAAGAGCCGGCGAAGCCGCATAATTTGTCCGCAAACCCTTTTAATATCGTATTGATGCGCCATTTCCCTTCCCGATCGATAAGCATGAAAAAGCATTCATCATCCTCAAAGTTCAGTTCTTCATGGCCAACATCATTGGCAAGCGAGTACGGTTTTGTAATTACATTATCGACCAATTCAATTCCAAACGGCATGGAAAATTCAAAATCTTCCTTTAAACTAAGATCCCAATCAAGATCGAGTGGTTTAAAATCGAAATCACTCCATTCGATTTCCTGTTTATCCGGAATGATTTCACCATCCCTTTTAACCCATTTCCCTTTTGCCATTACCGAAACCGGTGCGGGTTCCTTTACATCGGTCAGGAAGTTGATGTTCGCTACCCTTCCAGTGGCAATATTGCCATGAAGGTATTCGATATTATAATAACGTGCGATGTTGATAGTTGCCATATTGTATGCATCGATGACCGGAACGCCATGCTCTATCGCTATTTTGATCAAGCAGTCTATGAAACCACCTTCATAAAAGGACGGCGGCGATCCATCTGTCGTATAAAAGAATTTGTCATAATGATCGATGCCCAGTTCATGGATTTCCCGTATCAGCTTTGGTAAATCCGGACGGATCGAAGAATGTCTTAACGATACATAATAGCCCTGCAGCAAGCGCGACATTACCTCATCACCTGTCATTGCCTCATGATCACAATCGGCTCCGAACAAGGTCATTTTTGCTAAAGTCTTCTCTGAAGCACCTGGAAAGTGTCCTTCTATTTTCTTCCTCATTCGCTTGGCTTCCTGAATCCAGTGCAGCATCATGTCATCCCCATCGAGAAGCTTCGGCCATCCAGTCAGTTCCCCGCCCTGTAATACGGCATCATGCTCCAGCCATGATTTAACGGCCCCATGGGAAAAGACCATATCTTCATCGATCAATTCCGTTTGTCCGTCAAAACGGCTCCACCAATACATTGTTACAGGAATGTTACGTAATTCTTTCAAAAGAGAAAACGCTTTCTTTTTATCTAACTGCAATAGAAACGGCAAGTTATCATTGATCAATGTCGTTGTGCCAAAATGAGATGCATAACGTGAAAAAGAAAGGGGATTATATAATTGAGAAGGGTGTGAATGCGGCTCAATATAACCCGGGACCAAGTACTGGTTTGTACAGTCTACCATTTCACAGCGGTCTATATTATCAGGAAGCTTATCGCCGACATATATGATGCGATCATCATATATCCATATATTCGCCTTCACCCATTTTCGTAAAGCCTGATTTAAATAAGTCGTATTTTTAAGCAGAATGTGTGGTGCCCTATTGCCATCCAGCACATCTATATGTTCTCTTAGATGTTTATTTTTCCATCTATAGCGCTGTTCAAGCATAAAACATTCCCCCATAAGTTATTAGAAACAGATGTATGAAAAAAACCATTTTCAATCCAATTTTATTTCATAGTAACATACTTACCCCATTAGAACAGTAATGTTATCCAGAATATTGTTAAATTTTTGTGAAGGGATGGACTTTAAATGAAGTTTAAACAAAATATCAGTATAATAAATGCATTAATGCGAATTACCTGTGGTTTTACATTTTTAACATGGGCCATGGCTAAAATGGTGAAAAAACCATGGAAAAACCAATCTTACATAATCGTGGTGATGCTTTCTGCCATGAAAATAGGCGAAGGCATACTCCGCTATTGTCCTGTCGTAGATGCGATGGAAAACGGACAGAACTTGATGAAAAGTGAGCCAAAATATGAAAGTGAATCCAATCAATCTGATTCATATTAAGTTTTTTCTAAAGAAGAAGCTGACTCCGCTTAGAGTCAGCTTCTTTATATTATGATGAAAAATTGTATTTTATTGCTCGGTAGCCAATATCCGTTCGCCAAAATAAACCGTCTTTCTCAATATGCCCTAACTCTTTATATACTTCAGCTTGCGCAGAGGCCAAATCTTTCCCTTTTGCAGCAACCAGAAGTACACGTCCGCCATTCGAGATGAAGTTCCCTTCATTATTGAGAGCCGTTCCAGCATGATAAACATGGGCTTTCGGATCAATCTTTTCCAAGCCTTTAATGATAGATCCCTTTTTATATTCCCCTGGATATCCATCAGCTGCGACGACCACTCCAAGCACGGCTTCTTCATGCCATTCAAGTTGTAAATCCTCTCCAGAAAGAACCGCTTCAAGCGTATCCACGAAGTCTGTTTTTAGGCGCGGTAAAACGACTTGCGTTTCCGGGTCGCCAAAACGGGCATTGAACTCAATGACTTTTGTGCCTTTTTGAGTAGCGATCAACCCGGCATATAATATTCCTGTAAAACTCCGATTCTCAGAAATCATGGCATTTACAGTGGGCTTAAGAATCGTTTCGACTGCAGTCTGGATCATTTCATCGGAAATTTGCGGCACCGGTGAGTATGCACCCATTCCACCTGTGTTCGGACCCTGATCTCCATCGAAAACCCGCTTATGATCCTGAGCAATGACCATCGGATACACTTTTTCCCCATTTACGAATGCCATCAATGAAAATTCTTCGCCATCAAGGAATTCCTCAATAACGACTTTGGCAGATGCTTCCCCGAACTTTGCCCCGACAAGCATATCATGGATGGCGTCTAACGCCTCTTCCATCGTCATAGCAACTACGACACCTTTTCCAGCAGCCAAACCATCCGCTTTTATGACGATGGGTGCACCCATTTTTTCGATATACGCCTTTGCTGAATCATAATCAGAGAATGTTTCATATTCCGCTGTCGGAATGCTATAGTTCTTCATTAAATCTTTAGCAAAGGATTTACTTCCCTCGATGACAGCAGCACGGCCATTAGGGCCAAATACCTGTAATCCTGCCTCCGCAAAATCATCGGCAAGTCCATTCAACAATGGTGTTTCGGGCCCGATCACCGTTAATGCAACTGCATTATTTTTGGCAAAGGCAACCAATTCCCCGTGATTGTTTTCATCAATTGGAACAAGAGTCGCTACATCGGTCATCCCTGGATTTCCCGGTGCTGCAAAAACAGTCCCAACCCGTTTACTTTCAAATAGTTTGCGGGCTATGGCATGCTCCCTGCCGCCCCGGCCAATTACTAGTACATTCATTATCGCACCTCGTTTTTGATTAATGTTTAAAGTGACGAATTCCTGTAAACACCATTGTAATCCCATATTCATCAGCTTTCTTGATCGAATCCTCATCTTTAACAGATCCACCAGGCTGAATGATTGCCGTGACGCCCGCTTTTGCTGCCGCTTCTACAGTATCATCCATTGGGAAGAATGCATCTGATGCCAATGCACTTCCTGTCGCTCTTTCCCCAGCTTGTTCCAGAGCAATTTTTGCAGCTCCCACACGGTTCATTTGACCTGCGCCAACACCTAATGTCATTTGATCGTTACAAACCACTATTGCATTCGACTTGACATGTTTCACGATTTTCCAGCCAAGTTCCATGGCTTTCCACTCTTCAGGTGTAGGCTCACGTTTCGTTGCCACTTTTACCTCTGCATCCTTTAAGCTATGTGCGTCCCGATCTTGAATAAGTAATCCGCCTTCAATGGATGTCAATTTTCGTTCAGGCTTTTTAACCGCGTCAAAATCGATCGTTAATAAACGTAGGTTTTTCTTGCTTGTCAATACTTCCACTGCCTCTTGTGTAAACCCAGGGGCAATGATGATTTCAAGGAAAATTTCATGAAGCTTTTCCGCAGTCGCTTTATCGACTTCACGGTTCAAAGCGATGATCCCACCGAAAATGGAGGTGGCATCTGCCTCATAAGCTTTTTCATATGCTTCCAAAATGGTCGCACCGACACCGACGCCGCAAGGATTCATATGTTTGACTGCAACTGCAGCAGGCTCATTGAATTCTTTAACGATTTGAAGTGCTGCATCAGCATCATTGATGTTGTTGTATGATAGTTCTTTTCCATGTAATTGCTTCGCTTCTGCAATTGAGAAAACGGAACCAAGCGGTTTTTTATAGAATGCGGCTTTTTGATGTGGATTTTCCCCATAACGAAGCGACTGTTTCAATTCATAGGTAACAGTCAATGATTCAGGATTTTCTTCATCGGCAAGCTCTGTCATATACTCTGAAATAACTGCATCATATGCTGCCGTATGACGGAAAACTTTTGCAGCCAGGCGGCGATTCGTGGTTTTTGCTACCCCGCCGTTTTGTTTCAGCTCAGCCAATACGGTAGGATAATCATTGGAATCAACGATAACAGTCACATATTCGTGGTTTTTAGCAGAAGAACGAAGCATTGTCGGTCCACCGATATCGATGTTTTCAATAGCATCTTCCACAGTGACTTCCGGTTTGGAAATAGTCGCTTGGAATGGATATAGGTTTACGCAGACAAGTTGAATGGGTTCAATGTTATGCTCAGCAAGCTGTGCTGCGTGACCTTTGTCATCATGTTTTGCCAACACTGCTCCATGGACATTCGGGTGAAGCGTTTTAACACGTCCATCCAAAATTTCCGGGAAACCGGTGACGTCACTGATTCCAATAACCTCAATACCATTTTCCTGAAGCGTTTTTTTGGTACCGCCTGTAGAAATGATTTCAAAACCTGCTTCAATTAAACCTTGAGCAAATTCTACGATACCTGTTTTATCCGATACACTAATTAATGCGCGTTTCTTCATGTTATGTTGGTCCCTCCATTAAGTAAGTTTCTTGTGGCATAGCTCCTGCAAAACTGATGGATACAAATCATGCTCCATTTCCTGAATCCTTTTCTGAAGGATGTCTTTCGTATCCCCTTCAAGAATTGGCACTGTTTTTTGGGCAATGACCGGTCCTGTATCCATTCCATCATCAACATAATGAACGGTTACCCCCGTTTCCTTCACTCCGGCATCAAAAGCCTGGCCAATTGCATCCTTGCCTGGAAAACTTGGCAGAAGTGAAGGGTGGATGTTCACAATCCTCTGTGAATACTTTTGTAATAATGTCGGACCGATCAAACGCATATAACCAGCAAGAATGATGAACTCTATCTCATACTGGCGAAGTTTTTCCAGGATTTCCGATTCATATTCAGTCTTGTTGGAGTAATTCTTTGCTGAAAAGGAGAAAGAGTCAATATTCTCAAGCTTTGCTCTCTCAAGCACATATGCGTCTTCACGATCGCAAACGACAAGACAGATTTCCGCCTCCAACTTTCCACTTTTTATTGCTTCAGCAATTGATTGAAAATTACTACCGTTACCTGATGCAAAGACAGCAAGGCGTTTCATTATTTGAACGACACTCCATTTCCATCCACGATCGTTCCAATAATTGAGGCTTCTTCACCGCAAGACTTTAGGTGGGCTAGCACATCCGATGCCACTTCTTTTTTGACGACAGCCGTCATCCCAATACCCATATTGAAGATATTGAACATTTCCTCTTTTACAAGGTTTCCTTTTTCTTCAAGGAATGAAAATATAGTTGGAATTTCCCAGCTTCCAAGCTCGATTTCAACACCGCATCCTTCAGGAAGGATACGCGGAATATTCTCGATGAATCCTCCACCGGTGATATGGGCAAGACCATTAACCTCAAATTTTTCCAACGTCGATAAAACGGACTTCACATAGATTTTCGTCGGTTTTAATAATTCCTCCCCCAACTTGCAATCCAGTTCCGGTACGAAGTCATGAAGCCCCATACCTGAGTCTTCAAGAAGGATCTTACGAACAAGGGAATACCCATTACTGTGTATGCCGCTTGAAGCGAGTCCAATAACGACATCACCAGCAGAGATCGCTTCACCAGTAATCAGACGTGATTTTTCAACGGCACCTACAGTAAAACCTGCCACATCGTATTCTTCCGTCTCATACATGCCCGGCATTTCAGCCGTTTCTCCGCCGATTAAAGCACAGCCCGCCTGCTCACAGCCATCTGCAATTCCTTTGACGATCATTTCAATTCGTTCAGGATCTGCTTTACCGCAGGCAATATAATCTAAAAAGTATAAAGGTGCAGCACCTTGAACGACAACATCATTGACGCACATAGCTACACAATCCACTCCAATTGTATCGTGTTTATCCATCATGAACGCCAACAAAAGTTTTGTACCCACTCCATCCGTACCAGAAATGAGCACAGGTTCTTTAAGGTTCAAGGAAGATAAGTCAAACATGCCGCCGAAACCGCCCAGACCATTCATTACTTCTGGACGAAATGTGCGCTTTACATGTTTCTTCATTCGATTTACCGCTTCATAACCAGCCTCAATATCCACACCAGCCTGTTTATATGCATTAGCCATTTGAAATCCTCCTCCGAAAATCAATCATCATTGCCGACTTGATTAACATTTTGTTTTTTCTCGTTCGTATTCAAAAATTTCAGTCGGATAATTTCCGGTGAAACAAGCTAGGCATGAACCGCGCGTTTCTCCAGGAAACGGTCGTCCAATCGCTTCGACCATACCTTCGACACTTAAAAAAGTTAAGGAATCAGCTTCAATGATTTCCCTTATTTCCTCCACCGATTTTGAGCTTGCAATCAGTTCTTCCTTTTTAGACGTGTCTATGCCATAAAAACATGGATTCTTGATCGGTGGTGAGCTGATTACTACATGCACTTCTTTCGCTCCGGCATCTTTTAACATGCGGACAATCCTTCTGCTCGTTGTTCCACGGACGATTGAATCATCAACCATTATGACCCGCTTGCCTTCCACTACCCCTCTTACAGGTGATAGTTTCATCTTTACGCCTTGTTCACGCAGACTTTGTGATGGCTGAATGAAAGTCCGTCCAACATAACGGTTCTTTATTAAACCCATTTCATAAGGAATGCCTGCAGCTTCAGCATAGCCAATCGCTGCCGAGATGCTCGAATCAGGTACACCTGTAACTACGTCTGCTTCAATTTTGGTTTCGAGTGCCATTTGCTTACCAAGGTTTTTACGTGCCGTATGAACATTGATACCATCAATGTTGCTATCCGGACGGGAAAAATACACGTACTCCATCGTGCACATTGCCTGTTGGCTGGAAAGCGAAAAGTATTCGGATGTGATTCCCTCATCATTAATGACAACCAGTTCTCCCGGCTCAATATCGCGGATGAATTCTGCACCTACAATATCAAGAGCACATGTTTCAGATGCAGCGAAATATGCATCGCCTATTTTCCCCAAGGAAAGTGGACGGAAGCCATGCGGATCTCTTGCCATGATCATTTGGGTTTCGGTCATGATGACAAAGGCATAGGCTCCCTTCAGCATGCTTAAACTGTTCTTCACGGAATCTCTTACATCCGAGTAGCCGGAGCGTTTAATCAGATGTGCCAGAACTTCCGTATCAGAGGTCGTTTGAAAAATGCTTCCTTGTCCTTCAAGCTGTGCTTTTAATTGATGGGCATTGACGATATTCCCATTATGAGCAAGGGCCAGCCCCCCTGTATGAGAATTGAACAGGAAAGGCTGAACATTTTGATACCCGCCGCCGCCTGCCGTTGTATAACGGACATGGCCTATTGCCGCTTTACCGCTACCGGAAAGTGCCTGCATTTTTTCCGCAGTGAATATCTCTGTGACAAGTCCTTCGCCCTTAGAGATGGACATCTGCTCACCATCCGTCACGACGATGCCCGCTCCCTCTTGACCACGATGTTGCAAGCTATGCAAACCGTAGTAAGCAAGCTGCGCTGCATCGGGATGTCCCCAGACTCCAACAACACCACACTCTTCGTTTAGGCTTCTTATTTCAGCAAGCATGGTATGGCTCCCTTCCAAGCTGTTTGTAAATCTTCAACGTCCGCTTCCAACACTTTGCTATCACTTGTTGCTACGACTAATTTATTATCAGCCGTTACTGAGCCTATGCAAATCGCATCTTCAACAAGAGCTTCAAATGACGCTTGATTATCAGGATTGATGGACAGTAAGAATCGTGATTGCGTTTCACTGAATAATTCAGATACAGGTTCCCCGGATATATTCACTTTTGCCCCTAGTTTGCTAGCCCCGAATAAAGATTCAGCTAAAGCCACTGCCAAACCGCCTTCCGAAAGGTCATGGGCTGATGCAACAAGTCCTTTTTGAATTGCCGTCAGAATTTGCTGCTGACGTTTTTGTTCAAGGTCCAAATCAAGTTCTGGAGCGCGTCCAAAGATTTTACCCTCGAGCATTTTCTGTAATTCACTGCCTCCGAATTCAACTTTCGCTTCACCGACCACGTAAATCAAATCGGATTCATTTTTAAATGTTTGTGTTGTGATGTGCTTAAGGTCATTGACTAGACCAACCATTCCAACTACAGGCGTCGGATAAATCGCTTCACCATTCGTTTCATTATAAAGGGAAACATTTCCGCCGATTACAGGAGTACTTAAGCTTCTGCAAGCTTCACTCATACCGTCTGCCGCTTTTTCCAGTTGCCAGAATATTTCTGGTTTTTCTGGATTCCCAAAGTTCAAGCAATCCGTAATCGCTAAAGGTTCCGCACCCGAGCAAATGATGTTACGGGCTGCTTCAGCCACAGCGATTTTGCCGCCTGTTTCAGGATCTAAATAAATAAAGCGGGAGTTACAATCCGTTGTCATGGCAAGGGCTTTATTCGTACCACGTACACGCACTACCGCTGCATCCGATCCAGGTGAGACGACTGTATTCGTGCGGACCATGTAATCATACTGGTCGTAGACCCATTCCTTACTCGAAATTGTCGGTTGCTTCAATAGTGATACCAATGTTTCTTTATAATCTTCAATGACTGGCACTTCTGCCGTCATGCTTTGGAAGTCACGGAAATATTGCGGCTCTGCAGATGGCTTGTGATAAATAGGAGCTTCTTCAGCTAATGCATCAACCGGAACCTCAGCAACGATTTCACCTTGATGGGAAAGGGTTAGGTTTTTATCATCCGTCACTACACCAACAGCAACCGCTTCTAGGTCATATTTCGTAAACAAGTCGACGATTTCCTGTTCGCGTCCTTTAGTGACAACGATCAGCATCCGCTCTTGTGATTCAGATAGCATCATTTCATATGCTGTCATTCCCGTTTCACGCTGCGGTACCAAATCCAGGTTCATTTTTATTCCTGAGCCAGCTTTGCTCGCCATCTCGGCAGATGAGCTTGTAAGACCTGCTGCTCCCATATCCTGAATGCCAACAAGGGCATCATTTTGAATCAATTCAAGGCATGCTTCCAAAAGCAGCTTCTCCATGAATGGATCGCCTACTTGTACGGCAGGCCGTTTCTCTTCCGAAGACTCTGATAGCTCTTCAGATGCAAATGTTGCTCCATGAATACCATCACGTCCAGTTTTCGCACCCACATACATCACTGTGTTGCCCACTCCATGCGCTTGGCCTTTTTTAATGTCCTTATGATCGATCAAACCGACACACATTGCATTGACAAGAGGATTTCCTTCATACGATGGATCAAATTGAATTTCTCCGCCGACAGTTGGAATTCCGATACAATTCCCGTATCCTGCAATCCCTGCAACCACTTCTTTAAATAGATATTTCACACGATCATTGTCTAGCTCACCGAAGCGAAGCGAGTTCAACATCGCAATCGGACGGGCTCCCATGGAGAAAACATCACGGATAATTCCGCCGACACCGGTAGCAGCACCTTGATAAGGCTCTATTGCCGAAGGGTGGTTATGACTTTCAATTTTAAAAACGACAGCCTGATCGTCACCGATATCAACGATACCTGCTCCTTCACCAGGACCTTGTAGCACTTTCTCCCCTGTAATCGGGAATTTCCTTAAGATGGGTTTTGAATTTTTGTAGGAACAATGCTCTGACCACATAACCGAAAACAATCCAGTTTCCGTATAATTCGGCAGTCTGCCTAAGATTTTCTCCACCATTGCAAATTCATCATCGGATAGTCCCATTGTTGCGTACAATCGATCCGATTTAATTTTTTCCGGACTTGGTTCAAGCTGTAATAACATGTGATTCCCTCCAGTTTTTTACGATGGATTGAAAAATCTTTAAGCCGTCTTTACTGCCAAGCAGCGAATCAACAGCACGTTCGGGATGAGGCATCATTCCGAGGACATTTCCTTGTTCATTTGTAATTCCCGCTATTTGCTCCAAGCTTCCGTTTGGATTTTCACCATCATACGTGAACAAGATGCGGTTATTTTGTTTTAATTCAGCCAATGTCTCATCATCGCAGTAGTAATTCCCTTCACCATGTGCAACAGGGATCGTAATCGTTTCATTTAATTCATATCCTGTCGTGAACATCGATTGGTTATTTTCAACCTTCAGTCCTACATTGCGGCATATGAATTTCAAGCCTTCATTACGGCGCATCGCACCAGGTAAAAGTCCTGCTTCAAGTAAAATCTGAAAACCATTGCAGACACCCAATACAGGCTTTCCTGCTTGTGCCGCTTTTACGACTTCTGCCATTACATTCGAAAATCTTGCAATTGCTCCAGAGCGTAAATAGTCTCCATAAGAGAAACCTCCAGGAAGAAGAATCCCATCATACTGATCTAGATTGTCTGTAGAGTGCCAAACATACTCCACTTCTTCCCCCAGTGCATCCTTTATCGCATGGTACATATCGACATCACAATTGGAACCAGGGAAAACTATGACAGCAAATTTCATTGGGTGATAACCTCCTCAACATCATAGCGGTAAGCTTCAATTACCGTATTGGCCAATAGTTTTTCACACATTTCCTTTACAAGTTGATCTAAATCACGATCCGTATCCTTAATTGTAAGTTCAATGTATTTCCCCACTCGAACATCACTGACTTCGTTATAAGTCAAGCTATGAAGTGATTGTTGCACTGCTGCTCCCTGTGGATCTAGTACACTTTCGCGTAGTGTGATATATACTTTAACCTTATACATGTTGAGTGCCCTCCAACTTTGCTAGTATTTTTTCATAAGCATCTGTTAAACTTCCTAAATCACGGCGGAATACATCTTTGTCTAACTTTTCGTTTGTTTTAATATCCCATAATCGGCAGGTATCAGGTGAAATTTCATCTGCCAGCAGAATGTCTCCATTCGGGGTTTTACCAAACTCTAATTTAAAATCAATCAATTTAATGTCTAACTCTTTAAAGAAGGAAGTTAAGACGATACTGATTTCTTCTGCCTTTTCTTTTAAAATCGCTACATCTTCCTTGCTTGCAAGTTGCAATTCTTCAATATGGTCTTCCGTTAACAGAGGATCGCCGAGTTCGTCATCTTTATAGTAAAACTCAATCAGCGTTTTCTTGAGCGGCTGGCCTTCTTCAATGCCAGTTCTTTTAGAAAAACTGCCGGCAGCCGTATTTCTGACAACGACTTCAAGTGGAATGATGGATACCCTCTTGACTAGCTGCTCCCGGTCGGAAAGCATTTCAATAAAATGGGATGGGATATTCTCTTGGGCAAGCTTTGAAAATAGTAAGCTAGTAATTTGATTATTCAACTTACCTTTTCCGGCAATCTCTGACTTCTTCTCACCATTAAACGCTGTTGCCGAATCCTTGTATTCCACCCAAACTATTTCACTGTTGTCCGTTGCAAAAATCTGTTTCGCTTTTCCTTCATACAACAATTCTCGTTTTTCCATCTGTCCAGACCCCCACATTGTGAATATTATGAATCTTCCTGCCATTGATCAGGCTTGGCAAACATATCACCGTTTAGAGGTGCCATGTTTGCCGCCTTCACTTTTATAAACCTAAACGATCAAAGATTACATCAACATTTTTCAGGTGATGTGTAGGATCGAAACAATCATCAAGTTCTTCTTTCGTAAGCAAGCTTGTTATTTTATCATCCTTTTCGATCAGGCTTCTGAATGGAACCTGAAGCTCCCATGCTTCCATCGCTTTCGGCTGAACCGTATCATAAGCTTCTTCACGGACAAGTCCTTTATCGATAAGGGAAAGCAGTACACGTTGTGAGAAAATCAATCCAAGCGTACGGTCCATATTGCGTTTCATATTTTCTGGATAAACGGTCAAGTTCTTCACTATGTTGCTGAAACGGTTCAGCATGTAGTTTAATGCGATCGTTGCATCCGGCAAGATGATGCGCTCAGCAGAAGAATGCGAAATGTCACGTTCATGCCATAATGGCACATTCTCATATGCTGTCATCATGTAACCGCGGATTACACGAGCCATACCCGTCATATTTTCAGAACCGATTGGATTCCGTTTATGAGGCATTGCCGAAGATCCTTTTTGTCCTTTTGCAAAGAATTCTTCCACTTCGCGTGTTTCACTTTTTTGCAAGCCGCGAATTTCAACTGCGAATTTTTCAATTGATGTCGCAATTAAAGCCAATGTGCTCATATAATGTGCGTGACGATCGCGCTGCAATGTTTGTGTTGAAATTGGCGCTGCTTCAAGGCCAAGCTTTTCACAAACGAATTTTTCAACGAACGGGTCGATGTTTGCGTAAGTTCCGACAGCTCCAGAGATTTTCCCAACCTCAATGTTCTTTCTAGCTTCTTCAAAACGTTCTACATTTCGCTTCATTTCTTGATACCAAAGAGCCAGTTTCAACCCAAAAGTGGTCGGTTCAGCATGAACTCCATGTGTACGTCCCATTTGAACCGTATATTTATGTTCTTTCGCTTTATTTTTCAGGATCTCCACGAAGTTATTTAAATCCTTGGCAAGTATCTCATTCGCTTGCTTTATCACATATGAAAGAGCTGTATCCACCACATCAGTGGAAGTCAGTCCGTAATGGACCCATTTCCGTTCTTCTCCCAATGTTTCAGAAACCGCACGTGTAAAAGCAACAACATCGTGGCGTGTATCTTTTTCGATTTCATTGATACGGTCTACATCGAATGTAGCATTTTCACGAAGAAGCTTCACATCTTCTTTAGGAATGACACCTAGCTCAGACCATGCTTCACAAGCTAAGATTTCAACTTCCAACCACGCATTAAAGCGGTTCTTTTCTGTCCAAATGTTTCCCATCTCTGGGCGGGTATAACGTTCAATCATTTTACTTCCTCCGTTTCAACCTGTTGATTCCATATTTTGCTTCGATCACTTTCCAAAAGAGCTTCCTCAATCGTTGGACGTAAAATATTCACATGACCCATTTTCCGCTTAAGCTTGGCTTCTTTCTTACCGTAAAGGTGAACCTTCCAATCTGAAAGCGTCGGAATTTCATCCATTAAGGGCTCGATATGCTCACCAAGGATGTTTATCATTACCACAGGCTTCAATAACTCCGTATTGCCGAGCGGCCAATTGCAGACAGCCCTTATATGCTGTTCGAACTGTGAAGTTTCACATGCTTCCATTGTATAATGGCCTGAGTTATGAGGTCTTGGCGCTAATTCATTAATGATGATATCATCCTGAGCGGTTAAAAACATCTCGACCGCCAATGTCCCCACCAAATCAAGTTTCTCTGCAAGCTGCAAAGCTTCATTAATAGCTTTCCGTTCAGCTTGTTGACTAATACGGGCGGGAACAATGCTTTTATGAAGAATGTTTTCAACATGAATGTTTTCCGCAATCGGAAAATGACTTGTCTCGCCATCTGCCTTACGCGTCACGATAATGGATATTTCTTTTACGAAAGGAATCCAGGCTTCCAGCACACATATACCTGTTTTGAGCAGGGATTCAGCCTTTTTGATGTCGGCTTCTTCCTTAATGACCAACTGCCCTTTTCCATCATAACCGCCCCGCGTCGTTTTTAACACACTAGGGTACCCTAATTTCTCTATATGAAGGTGAATTTCTGAAATATCCTGTATTTCCTGATATGGAGCAACGGAAGCTCCTGCATCAGATATGGCTTTTTTTTCAGTCAGTCTATCCTGTGTCAGCTTTAATAATTCTGAGCCCTGTGGAAGAAATGCATGTTGCTTTAACCAATCCAGTGCTTCTGAACTGATATTTTCAAACTCGTATGTTATGACGTCACTGACCTCAGCCAACCTTTTCAATGCTTCGATATCATCATAAGCACCAGTGATTTCAATATCCGCCACTTGAGCACATGGACCTTCTGCTGTCGGCTCAAGGACCGCTATCTTAAAGCCAGATGCCTTAGCCGATAAGGCCATCATCCTGCCCAATTGTCCTCCGCCGATTATTCCAATGGTCTGTCCCGGTAAAATGATTGTATTATTTAAGTTGTTCACTGCTCTGTAACACCTTTTCTCTGGTTTCGTTTCGTAAAGCCTCTAACCTATCGGCAATGTCAGAATCAAAAGCTGCTAATATTTGAGCCGCAAACAAACCGGCATTGACTGCGCCCGCTTTTCCGATCGCAACCGTTGCAACCGGTACGCCACCAGGCATTTGAACAATCGATAATAACGAATCCATCCCATTTAATGCCTTCGACTGTATTGGAACGCCTATCACAGGGACAATCGTTTTAGCGGCGGTCATACCTGGAAGATGTGCAGCCCCGCCTGCTCCGGCAATAATCACTTTAATATCTCTATCTTTTGCACTCTCTGCATATTCAAATAGTAAATCCGGCGTCCGGTGGGCGGAAACGACTCTTTTTTCATAGGGAATCTCAAGCTGTTCCAATGATTCACAAGCGTATTTCATCGTTTCCCAATCCGAGACACTTCCCATAATAACCCCAACTTGCGGTTTCATATCATCTTTCCCTCCAACACTCATATTATGGCGTCCCGGGTATGCAGACGGACGCTTATCATTTTTATCTATAACATGTAAATTAAAAAACCGGACAGGTTGCTTCCTCATCGAGAAAGCAACCTGTCCGGAAAAGAAAGCCCTTTTGAAAAAACAAAAAGACTTGGCTAGTTTCCGAAATAGTCAGATGCTTTTCTCATAGTCCGATGATTTACGGTCATCAGGTAGAAACTTTTGGGCCATATCCCCATGATTATATGAGATGTATTAATGTAACTTCATCTTACCTTCCGGCCATTTTAATGTCAAGTTAAAATCGAATATTTTTACATGATATTAATTAATCGTTCGTGTTTTACTCAATTAATTTTGCTTCAAATACAATTTTTCGATCAACTGGCACATAATGGACCTTGGCATTCTCGATTCTCTCGGCAAAGATGGGCTCTTCCGTTCTCCTTACAGGAAAGTACCCCGCCGCTTTAATTCGATCTAAACATGCATCAATTGTCTCGCCCTCGATAACTTCAAACTTTTCCTTACTCTTTTTACCCACAATACCGATTCCTTCCATAATTCTATTTTTTCTGTCTTCTTCTTTAGCATCCAACTTGCATTATTAAAATTATTAAATTCTTCCCAGTATAATGAAAAGAACAAGTAAAGACAAGTTACATTTCAAAAAAGAGGATTATATTATAATGGAAATTCCATAATGCCTAAGATTATGATAACCCTGTCTTCCGTAAAAGCACCTGCACCCATAAATTATACATCTCCTTCAATATCCTACCCTTCTTCCCCTCTCAATTACCATAGCCTTATTCATGAAATTAACCTCTGCTCCATATTCGTATCTTGCTCTCGCGAATTATTTCAATTCAAGTAAGACCTATTTTAAAAGTCAGCTTTTGTAATTTGAGAGGATTTAACGCAGGTCGATTTATTTCATTTTAGGTCGAAAGGTTAGGCTTCAGGTCGATTAGATGTAATTTACGTCACTCCTCCCTGAAAGCCGAAAATATTGCAATACAAAAAAAGACCAGCCTGATGGCT
>NZ_CP195840.1:3943042-4239220 GCF_058513295.1 Peribacillus sp. B65
GACGTTGATTTCCACTTCAGGCACTCGCTTTCCGCGGGCGGTCCGGGAGCCTCCTCGGCGCACTTGCGCCTGTGGGGTCTCCCTTGGACTCGCTATTCCCGCAGGAGTCTCGCACCTTCCGTTCCAAACAACTTTGTTTTAACATTTAGATGAAACCTCTTTTGTCGACAACAGGAATGTGCCATGATACACCTTACATACTGTAGATAAACCCGATAATAATGGAATTTCCTACAGTTTTTTTATGGCTTGTACAAATTTAGACGTTGATTTCCACTTCAGGCACTCGCTTTCCGCGGGTGGTCCGCCCTCGGCGCACTTGCGCCTGTGGGGTCTCCCTTAGACTCGCTCATCCCGCAGGAGTATCGTACCTTCCGTTCCAAACAACTTTGTAATAACTTTAGATAGAACCCTTTTGTATACAAACTGAAATGCCCTGGTATGAAAGGGCATTTTTTTTATTTGTCACGGGAATCCAGCACAATCATTATTTGAAATGGACCATAAGAGCAAGAATGAGGACGATTTGGAGCTGGGTTGATTGTTAAAATGAGGTCAAATAAATTTTAGGAGCATCTATAATGACTAACATTAAGGAATTCAATGAATTACACTTTTCGAAGGACCTGTTGATATTGGGGAATGCCTGGGATCTATTATCGGCCTTGATTCTCGAGAAATCAGGATTCAAGGCGATTGGAACGACAAGCTGGGGAATTGCCAACTCCCTGGGTTATTCTGATGGCGAATTGATTGATTTTGAAAGACATTTAGGTATTATTAAACTAATTGCGGATAATGTGAAAATTCCCGTCACTGCGGACATTGAAGCAGGCTATGGTGAAACCGAAGAAAAGATTGTCGATAATGTGTTAAGGACGGCAGACGTCGGTGTAGCCGGGATCAATATTGAGGATTCATTCAAAAAACAAAAAGGTCTAAGAGATATATCTCAACACTGCAGCCTACTATTAAAAATAAGGGAAGCGTTGGATTATAATGGGTATGAAGGTTTTTACATCAATGCTAGAACAGATACTTATTTTCAAAAAGAAAATCATTTCCAGGAAACGGCAGAGCGGGCAAAAGCGTATGTGGAGAGTGGTGCCAGCGGAATATTCATCCCTGGATTAACGAACCATGATGATATAAAGGAAATCACTTTGAATGTAGGCGCTCCCCTTAATGTATTATCTTTGCCTGGATTGACGAATGGTAAGGAGCTTGAGGAATTAGGCGTAAAACGTCTCAGTTTCGGAAATGCCCTATCCGATAAAGTCTTTGCATTGATAGAACGAGAGACAGCACGAATAGTAGAGTTAAATGACACCTCACATTTATATGGGAACTAAACCTGAAAGGATGCGGAGTATAATGGCTGTTGCTATAAATCTTACTTTTGAAGAAATGTGGGAGAAGATCATTGCTTGCGACCCTAAATATGACGGACTATTCTTTACCGCAGTAAAGACAACTAAAATATATTGCCGCCCTTCCTGCAGGTCAAGGAAGCCGAAAAAAATAAATGTGAAATTCTATCATGACATCGATGTAGTTGAAAAGGCTGGTTTCCGTGCTTGCAAACGATGCCAACCGGAAGTTGATGATTCCCCTCAGTTGGGACTTGTAAGAGATATCATTGCTTTCTTGGTAAATCAGTATAATCAAAAAGTGGAATTAAAGGATATTGCCAATCATGTCGGTGTAAGTTCCTATTATCTGGAGCGGCTGTTCAAAAAGGAAACATTAGAAACTCCCCGTTCGTACTTGGAAAAAATAAGAGTGGATAAAGCTTCATACCTTCTAACAAGCACAAGTCTAACGAACCTTGAGATTTGCCTTGAAGTGGGCTTCCAAAGCCCTTCAAACTTTTATAAAGTATTTCGCCGTTTGAAAAATTGTACTCCAAGTGAATATCGTAACATGAATCTTAAGAATCGAATGTAAGCCACATATACAGAAATGGAGTTCCTTATATGCCTGAATTATATAAACTAGATTATGAATCGCCGATTGGAGTTATCGAGATATCAGGAACGAATGATGCCATTTGTTCCATACTGTTCGCTGAAAGGGATATAAAGATAAATATTATGCAAGAGCAAACGCCCAAGGTTTTGGCGGAGTGCTTTAGTCAGCTTGATGAGTATTTCAAAGGTGAACGCAGGGAATTTACATTTCCTTATATACTTGAAGGGACCATCTTCCAAAAAAACGTGTGGAACGCATTAACAGGAATCCTGTACGCTAACACGGGTTCCTATAAAGACATCGCCGTTTCAATCGGTAATGAAAAAGCCATTAGGGCAGTAGGGAGCGCTAACGGCAGAAATAAGTTAAGCATCGTGATTCCTTGTCATCGAATAATAGGTTCAAATGGGAAATTAACTGGTTATGCGGGTGGCTTATGGAGAAAGGAATGGCTCCTTCAGCATGAAAGGAATTTTAATTGAGGTACTAGGCTCAACTTTATGGGAATCGCCCGGGCCCGGTCAGAGTCAAAACCAGAAATTAGCCTGAGTTTCACTCTCCATTGATGGAGGACACAGTTTTTTATTTAGGAATGGTCTCATCCCGATCCCTCTCATGATTTTAGTGAGGGGTTTTTTTACCACATTTTTCAAACAAAACTTGGTTATCTTTCACGTATTTTTACTGTTTTATAGGATGAAAACTCTCTGGATTGAAGAAATTTGCGACACTCCTGCCGAAAAACTGGCTAGCCGAGACCCCACAGACGCTTGCGTCGAGGAGGCTTGGCAGACAGTCGGCGGAAAGGGAGCGGATTTCTGAAATCAACTGCAACTTGAACAAAAAAACGGGAATTATACTATTGTATAGTTCCCGTTTTTTTCTTGCTTTTAAGAAAGAATCAAATGTGTGTCGGTCTCTTTAAATGAAGAGATGAAATCTTTATGTAAATGATCGTTGGTTATGATGTAATCGATTTTATCCAGTGAAGATATCCCGATGGTCACGTCTTTCCCAAACTTTGTGCTGTCAGCGGCAACATAGACTTCTTGGGATAGATCTATGATTTTTTTTCGTGTGTTCGCTTCTTCTAAATTATAGTCGGATATGCCTTTTTCAACGGTTATGCCGCTCGCACAAATGAATGCTTTTGTAATATTCAATTCACTAAAGTTGAATAAGTAGTCAAATGCAACGATGGATTGTTCATTTCGCCTGACTTTCCCGCCAATGATCAATATCTCGATGTCGCTATGAATGAGCTCATTTACAACGGGGATCGAACTGGTTATCACGGTCAGTTTCTTTTTCTGTTTTATATATTTAGCGATTTGATAGGTTGTTGAACCACTATCGATATAAATGCAATCACCATCGTCGATATACTCACTGCATTTTTGAGCGATGGATTCCTTTTCTTCTAATTGACTGAACATCCGTTCATCTATCGTCGACTCTCCAAACTTCGATTGAACCAGCTTAACGCCGCCATAGATCTTTTCTATTTTTCCTTGCCCTGTAAGAAGGTTTATATCCCTTCTGATGGTTTCGATGGAAACTTGCATTTCTTCAGTAAGCTCGGCAATCTTCATAACTTTTCTAATCGTTAATAACTCGATGATCTTCTTTTGCCTTTCAAGAGGAAGCATAAGTTACACCCGCCTATTCTTCATATCTATCTTCCTGATATTCAGTTTAAGTGTACTGTTTACCGCGAACATATTCAACATATAGATGATAAAAATATCACTAGTTGGTCAAAAGTTAGTATTAAGTTAGTAATAAAGTGTTCAATATTTACAGAGTATTTACAAAAATCTCAAATTCGTTTTACAAATGGCTTTTATACTAAGGGTGTATTAAAGGAGGTGAACGGTTTGCTAAAATTACAAAATATTAGCAAGCAATTCGATGGAAAATCAGTTTTGGATAATATAAATCTTGAAATAAAAACGGGGGAGATCGTTTCACTATTAGGACCAAGTGGAAGCGGCAAAACTACTTTATTACATATAATTTTGGGCTTGACGGGTATCAATCATGGAAAAATCATTTTCAATGATACCGATTTGAGTAACGTGCCCATGAAAGACCGGGGATTTAATATAGTTTTCCAGGATTACGCTCTTTTCCCGCATTTGAATGCCTATGAAAATATCGTTTATGGATTGAGGAACAGGAAGGGATCCGTTTCCAAGGAAGAGCTTCAAGAATACATAGATTTTCTGGAATTAACACCGCATTTAAAAAAAAGGATCAGCGAATTATCCGGGGGTCAGAAACAAAGGGTTTCGATCGCAAGGACTCTTGTAATGAAACCGAAAATCCTATTACTTGATGAGCCGCTGAGTGCTTTGGATGGTGTGATCAAGGAATCGATAAAGGAACGCATCAAATCCATTGCCCGAGAATTTAAGCTCACGACGATCATAGTGACACATGACCCGGAAGAGGCTTTGACGATGTCCGATAAGATTTTGATCATTAATCAAGGGAATATTTCTCAATTTGGATCGCCTCAAGAAATCATCAATCAGCCAGCCAATGATTTTGTGAAGGAATTCATTCTTAAACAACTGGAGATCAAGAGAGAAAATATTTACAACTTATTCGGTGAAAAGTATGCCTGATGTAAAACCGGCAATGAGAGTCATTTATATACCTATCTTACTGCTATTTGCCGCTTTTCTTTTCTTGCCGCTTGGGATATTGTTCGTCCGTTCTTTTGAAACGGCTGATGGAATCAGTCTCTCGAATTATCTAACGGTCCTTTCAAATGCAGAGCTGATGATGTCATTTGGAAACAGCGTGAAAATCTCAGGGCTCACAGCCGTCATTACGACCGTTTTAGCCTTTTTCCTGGCCTATTCCATCCATTGCACCCGATTATATAGGCCGTTAAAAAGTGTAATTAAAACAGGGATCCTTATTCCGATGCTGCTTCCGACGATAACTTTCGGGTTTGCGATCATCTACTCTTTTGGAAATCAAGGAATCATAACGAAGATTTTTGGAAGGAATCTATTCGATATATACGGATTTAATGGATTATTGATAGGTTATGTGATTTATACATTGCCATCAGCTTTTCTGCTCATTAATAATTCCTTCAAGTACATGGATAAAAAGTTCATCATCGTTTCAAAATTAATGGGTGACGGAACGATAAGAAGTTTCATGAATACGATCATACGGCCATTATCGGGAACTTTGGGAGGAGCCTTTGTACTTTCATTCATCTTGAGCTTCACCGATTTTGGGATACCGGCTTCAGTCGGCGGGACCTACTCCGTTGTTGCGACGCAGCTGTATCAAGTCATGCTAGGTTCAATCCCTGATTTCAATAACGGTGCAGTGATTGCCATTCTCATGCTCATTCCGGTAGTATTCAGTGTTTTTCTATTAAACTATCTCGAAAAACTTAATTTTCATTATGACAAGTTCAGCGATATCGAATTGACGAAGCACATAGGAAGGGATATATGTTTTGGGGGTATCTCGCTGCTGGTCTTGATAGGGATGTTTTCTGTATTTGCGGTCATGTTCATTGCACCATTTTTAACTAGTTTCCCTTACGATCTCTCGTTCACCATAAAGCACTTTATCGACACATTCCAATCAAGCGATTTAACGGCAGTTTATAAAAACTCCTTATTCGTTGCCTTGATGACGGCTGTAATGGGAACGTTCATCGCCTTTAGCTCTGCGGTTTTGAATGTCCGGACGCCCCTTAAGGGGAAATCGTCAATGGATGTCATTTCGATGCTGACGAATACAGTACCGGGAATGGTGTTGGGCTTATCGTATTTGCTGCTGTTCAACGGCAGCAGCTGGAAGGGAACCTTTGCCATCATCATTCTATGTAACATTGTCCACTTCTTTACAACACCCTATTTAATGGCGAAGAACTCTTTATCCAAAATGAACCCTGGTTGGGAAACCACCGGGAATCTATTGGGGGATAGCTGGATCAGGACAATCTATCGTGTCATTCTGCCAAATTCGGCATCTACGGTGATCGAGATGTTCAGCTACTATTTCATCAATAGTATGGTGACGATCAGCGGAATCATCTTTTTGGTCACGGCCCAAACCACATTAGTGGCCAGTAAAATTAAAGAGCTTCAGCATTTTGCGAAATTCAATGAAATATTCATCCTGTCTTTACTTATCTTTTTTACAAATCTAGTCGTGAAGCTGCTTTGTGATCATTATCAAAAAAGACAATTCAAACATTAATGAGGGGGATATTATGTCTAAAACATTGAAGATAGCCTTACTTTCTTTAGTTGCTTTAAGTTTGGTATTTGTATTGGTCGGCCGTAACAGCGGCAAAGCGGATGAGGAAAAGGTGGTCATTTATACGAATGGAGATGAAGAAGCCACTGCAGCAATGGAGACTTCCCTGAAAGATGCCGGATATGAAGGGAAATACGTCCTTCAATCATTAGGCACATCTGAATTAGGAGGGAAACTGCTCGCAGAAGGCGCTGAAATCGAGGCCGATGTCGTGACGATGAGTTCCTATTTCATTGAAAGTGCCCAAGATCAGCACTCCATGTTCAAGGACCTGTCATTCAGTGCAAAAGCTTTGGAAAAAAATCCAGCCTATTACACGCCGATTTTGGCAAATACCGGTTCCATTTTTGTAAATACGGAAGTGCTTAAACAAAAAGGCCTGCCGATGCCTACCTCGATTAAGGATTTGACAAAGCCGGAATATAAAGGGTTCGTTTCAATTCCTAATATCCTGGACTCTTCAACAGGGTGGCTTTTAGTTCAAGCAATAATCAGTCAATACGGTGACGCAGAGGGGAAAAAGGTTCTCCATGACTTAATAGCTAATAGCGGTCCGCATCTTGAAAGCTCAGGTTCAGGTCCAATCAATAAAGTTCAAGCAGGGGAAGTGGCTGCCGGTTTTGGTTTACGCTACCAAGCCGTGATGGCTAAAGAGTCGGGCTTACCGATCAAGTTCGTCGATCCGGTTGAGGGGAATTTCTCCTACACGGAATCTGTGGCTGTCGTGAATAAAGATAATGAAGGTAGAACAAGTTTAGCAATGAAAATGGCAGAAACAATCAGTAAAGATGCTAGAGAAGAATTGCTGAAACATTACCCGGTCGCACTTTATGAAGGTGAAAAGGTAACGGAAAAGAACAAACCGGCCCATCCTAAGAAATACAAGCAGCCCCTAACGGTTGAATTATTAAAACAGCATCAAGAGTTCTTTAAATCGGCACAATGATAAATACAGTGAGGAGTGAAGTAAAATGAATACCTATAAACTATTAACGCCTGGACCGCTGACCACTACAAGTACGGTGAAACAGGAAATGCTTGTTGACCGCTGTACGTGGGAAAATGATTATAAAGAAATTACACAAAAAATCAGATCTCAGCTTCTTGAATTGGCGTATGCTGCAAACGGAGAATATACGGCTGTACTTATGCAGGGAAGCGGCTCGTTTGTTGTAGAATCTGTGCTGACGACTGCACTTTCAAAATCCGATAAAGTGCTGATCATAACGAATGGTGCATATGGGAAACGGATTGTGAAAATGGCGGAGTGCATCGGGCTGAATCATGTGGAGTATGGCGTTGAGTACAATGAGTTTCCAAATGAAGCTGAAATCCGAAACATTTTACTGGATGATCGTGACATCACACATATAGCAATGGTTCATTGTGAAACGACGACAGGGATTTTAAATCCGATAGAAATGGTTTCGAAGATATCACAGGAACAAGGAAAAATCTTGATCATTGATGCGATGAGCAGCTTTGGCGGAGTTGACATGAATGTGCCTGAACTCGGAATTGATTATTTGATCAGCAGTGCAAATAAATGCATTCAAGGAATCCCCGGTTTTGGTTTTGTCATCGTAAAGCTTGAGAAATTATTGGCTTGTGAAGGCAATGCCCGCAGTTTGTCCTTGGATTTATATGATCAGTGGAAAGAGATGGACAAGGATGGGAAATGGCGTTTCACTTCTCCAACACATGTAGTGGCCGCGTTTGCTAAAGCGTTGGAAGAATTAACGGAAGAAGGCGGCATCCCAGCTAGATTCTCCCGCTATAAAAATAATAATGACAGGCTGAGGGAGCTGATGGGAAAATTGGGCATTCATGCATATATCTCACCTGATAAACAATCGCCTATCATTACAACTTTCCTTTTTCCAACTGAAGCCTTTGATTTTGAGGACTTCTATAATTTTATCAAAGAGAGGGGATACGTAATATACCCTGGAAAGCTTACTGACATAGATACATTCCGAATTGGCAATATTGGCGAAATCCATGAAGAAGATATCGAGGAACTTGGCAGGATCGTAGAAAAATATATGAAAGTGGTGACAGTATGAATAAGGTAGAAGGAATCATTTTGGATTGGGCAGGAACAGCTGTGGATTTTGGATGTTTTGCACCAGTGAATGTTTTTGTGGATATCTTTAAGAATGCTGGACTGGACGTGACGATGGAGGAAGCCAGAGCTCCGATGGGCATGCTGAAAATCGACCATATTCGTGCGATGCTGACCATGCCAAGGATATCTTCGTTATGGGAGGAACAATACGGAAGGCCATTCAATGAGGAAGACGTTGAAAAACTATATGCTGAATTCGAACCGGCATTGATGATGTCATTGGCGGATTATACAGATCCCATTCCGGGGGTTATCGAGACGGTGGAAGCATTAAGGAATCGGGGCTTGAAGATTGGGTCGACAACGGGATATACGGATACAATGATGGAGGTCGTCGTAGCAAATGCTTTGCAAAAAGGGTATCGGCCGGATTTCCATGTAACCCCGGATCAAACCGATTCGATTGGAAGGCCTTATCCTTACATGATATATAGGAATATGGAAAAATTGAAGTTAGCGGCTTCATGGAAAGTAGTGAAGGTGGGCGATACCATTTCCGATATGCAAGAGGCAGTGAATGCTGGAGTATGGTCGGTCGGAATCATTGTCGGAAGCTCCGAGATGGGATTGAGTTTGGATGAGTATACGAGTTTACCAGAACGAGATAAACAAAACCTCATCTCTAAAACGGCAGACACATTTATGCAAAACGGCGCAGACTTCACCATCAAAACGATGGAGGAACTGCCTGAACTCATAGATACCATCAACCTTCTAATAGCGGATGGGAAAAGACCTCGTTCAAACTAACATTCAGTGCGAAGAAAGTGCAGCATATCCTTCATTCTCGATTGGGAATGAGATATGTCTGCACTTTTTCACTTTTGGACTGATTGTTATCTCTATATTCTTTATTTCTTTTTACAAGGTGGAAGACTTACGACATCAATCTTTTCGTTAGATAACCATTCGATAGATAATCCAGTAATGAACTGTAGGTCTCATACCGACAATAGTTTATGTCTAAACCGTTTTTCATCTTTTTTATAAACAGCGTGACTTTATTTTAAATCTACACTATAATTTTCTTCGATTTTTAATACTGGTGGCTGTTTTTTAAGTCCTTTTGTCAATACAAGTAAATAAATGAAGCCTATTATTAACCAACTTACTCCAAGTACTTTTGAGTGCGCATCAAGATTCACAAGAAGTAAAATATCAAGGGCAGCTCCAATAATAGGAACAAATAAATATAAGACAGTTCCTTTAACCGAACGTTCTCTATTTCTAATATAATAATGAGCAATTACGGAAATATTAACACAAGTGTACGCAAGAAACGCCCCGAAATTAATAAATGATGCTACAAGATCTAAACTTAAAAATAAAGCAAGCAAAGAGACAAAACTAATGATCAGTATATTATTTACGGGTGTTCTATATCTCGGATGCAGGCTGCCAAAGAACTTTTTAGGAAACTGTCCATCTCGCCCCATCGTATAGAGGACTCGTGATGCACTTGCCTGGGACGACATGGCACTACCCAATACAGCTAATGCATAAAGCGCAAGATATACTGAGTACATCGCCTTTCCACCAACAAGTTTAATAATTTCGTAGGCAGCCGAATCAGGATTATTAAATGTGTTATACTCTGGCCATACAAGATACGAGAAATATGAAACACTTGTAAAGATTAAACCACCACCAAGAGTAATTAAAATAACAGCTCGGGGAATTGTTTTCTTAGGGTTCACTGTCTCTTCCGCAAACGCTGTAACTGATTCAAACCCAAGGAAACAAAAGCATAATAAAGCTGCTCCAGCTATTGTATAAGAAAAGGGTTCTTTCGAATTATAGAATGGCTCAAGAGATAAAAGAGTTGCCGTGCTTTCTCCCATAAAAATTTCCTTAATGGAAAAACCTATAAAGATAACGATAAAAAGAAAAGCAAAAATCGTTATGAATGCGTTTACATTTGTGGCAATCTTCAATCCTTTAATATTAATAAAAGTGACGAGAATCAGCATACCTAAAATCCAAATGTAACTTGGAATTGTAGGAAAGGCTGCTGAGAAAAAAATACCAAATACTAAATAATTCACCATGGGCATAAATAAATAATCCATTAAGATCACCCATCCGACAAGAAATCCAACAGAGGGATTGAGCGATTTTTGCGTATAAACATATGCAGAACCTGAAGATGGAAACGCAATTGCCATTTTCCCATAACTGTAAGCAGTAAACATCATTACCACTAGAGCAACTATCATTGCTCCCGGAACCGTACCGTGGGAAATATTGGCCGCAATACCATACGTAGTAAAAGCTGTGGTTAACCCCATAAATGAAAAACCAAACAATACAACTGGAATGAGTGTCAGTGTTCTATCCGTTTTACTTAAATTCGACATGTAAAATACTCTCCTCTTTTACCTGATTTAACTTTTTACAAGAAATAGGATCAATATTATTACATCTTTTTTAATGCGTGGTTTTCTAGAAATCATAAAAAAGTCAGAAAGATGCTAGGGAGCCTACTTTGAATTATCCATGAATTTGTTGTCTTGTTTCCCCATTCCTCGTAAGGAATTCCGTCTGCAGAATAACAAAGATAATTCCTGCAAAAATCTTCTCGCCGGCATCTTTACTGACTCCTGGAATTTCTTTAGTAGCGACTTGTTCAATAACGTGTACACTGATTTCTAATCAATCGAAATGAAACGTAGGATATGAGATGACTCTAAGAACGCTTTATTATTTTGACAATAGTAACTCCGTTTTTATATCTGTATAAGGCATGTCATGATTGATCCCAACTTCGTGATGAACAATTTCACCGTTCAAAGTGCTGATACAATTTCTTACTATTACATCATTTTCTACAACCTCTTTCAAACCATTATTCGCAATGTTCATAATATATGGGCCGGTTGTCATCAGCATCATGTTTGTCGAGGTTTGTGGACATAGAGCCGGCATATTCGGGACACAGTAATGTAGGACTTCTTGTTCGTAGTAAACTGGATCCTCTAAAGTCGTATAACGTGAGGTTTCAATTATACCCGTTCCTGCAATATCAATAATAATAGAATTAGGTTTCATCTTACTGACCATCTCTCGTGTAATGAGAGGCTCGGTTACCCCTGGCATCGGATAAATTGTATTAATTAAAACATCACTTTGAATAAGTTCTTCAAACATCATATCTTTATCCCAACCCAAAATGTCCACCTGTGGCAACTGGTTGTTCAAATAATCAATGCGTTTCATTGATGCTTCCATGATTGTTACATTCAATCCAAGACCCACAGCAACTTGCGCAGTATTGAGTCCAGCATTGCCACCACCAAGTATGAGTACAGTGCTCGACGGTAAACCGGCCAGTTTCCGGAGAAGTATACCTTTTCCGCCATAACCATATTGAGCATATTTGACTGCTTCAAGCATTGCTAATGTTCCGGCAATTTCACTCATTGGTTTAATGGTAGGTCTTGTCCCGTCAGGTAAAACGATTAATTCCATTGATAATGAAATGGCTTTTTTATCTAGTAATGCCTGTGTCATTTCATGATTTACATCTTCCGCCAAATGAAACCATGCCATTATCATTTGATCTTCTTTAAGAAGGCCGTATTCATAGGGTTGAAGTTCCTTCACTTTAACAACAAATTCTGCCTTCTCATAAATTTCGTCAATCGTGTTTACTATTTTTGCTCCAGCCAAAACATATTTCTCGTCACAAAAACCACTAGCTTCTCCTGCCATGCTTTGTATTAGTACTTCATGACCGTAAGCTGTTAATTTTTTTACCCATGTTGGATTTAATCCCACTCTAGTCTCTGCAGTTTTTAATTCTTTAGGAACTCCTACTATCATTGTTCATTCTCCTTTTTAATTGCATTTAATTTATTGAACATTCTAAAATCTTACAGGGAAATGATAACCCTTTCATTAGACACGGGGTTAAATTTATATTAGTTTTTTTTTAACCAAGCACTTTTGGCCATTTTGTACTTTTATGAATATAGCATTGGTGAAAAGTGATGATTTTTCCATTGTTTATCGAATGTTTTGGTCGTTTAAAGTTTCAGTACTCCACCGTTCATGCACACATATAACTGATGAATAATGGTGAGAATTATGATAGATTATCAGGTTGATTAAGGTTTTCAACAAAGCACGTAAAAGAACTTACTTATAGACATTGGTCGTATTACTTGGGGTTAAACAGAGATAGGGTACCATATTTTATGGGCTTAGACTTTCTAGTATAGTTATAATAAGATGATACAGCTAACCATTATTAAATGAGGAGGTACATATGCTTACAGTACAAGATGTTCTTAAGCGCTCACTCTTTTCAAAGACGGAGGTAGTTGCGGGGGCAAATGGGTTGCACCGTCAAGTCAAATGGACACATGTCCTTGAAATTCCGTTTTTTGATGATACCATCTTTCAGGGAGGGGAACTGATACTCTCCACCGGATTTGGGTTTGAATGGAGAGACTCCTCTAATACTTCATTTTTGTTAAATCTTATCGAACGCAAGGCCTCATGTTTATGTATAGAACTTGGACACCACTTCGACAAGGTCCCTAAAGAAATGATCGAGATGGCAAATGAGTATAACTTTCCGATTATTATTTTCAAAGAATTCATAAATTTCGTCGAAATAGCACAGGATCTACATTCGTTTATCATTAATTCTCATCATGAGAAGTTGGTTACACTAGATTCTATTTCCAGAAAGTTCCATTCTTTGTCACTCACTACTCATGGGTTATCAAATATTTTAAAGTTGTTGCAACAGAAGACAGAAGCACCAATAATCTATCTTCCTATAGAAGGAACACCTTTTTCGATTCCAGGATTGAAAAATGAATTTATGGAAAAGCTACTTCACACGATTTATGAAGATAAAGAACACTGGCATGACCGAATTACAAATGATTCGCCCGTTGAATGGAAGGCATTGAACCATACTATTCTTCTCCAACCGATCGGAGCAATGGATCAAATCTGGGCGTACCTTGTTATGGTTTTAGATCGTGAATTGGATGAATTTGATTTCCTAATCCTTGATCGTGCTTCTCTAGCAATCTCACAAGACTTATTGCGCAAACATTATTTGGATGAAAAACGATTACGTTTAGAATCTACATGGCTAAATGATTTACTTAATAGACGCATCAATAATGAGGAACAGGCAAGGGGATTTATTTCTTTAAAATCGAAGCGCGCTTCTATACATTATCGAATTGCAATCATTGATATCGAAGATGTTTTTCATCCGTCTTCATTAAGTTTATCGGATGAAGAAAATGAATCCGCTATTTATCATTATTCTTTAAAAATTCGGTCTGGGTTCGCAAAATATTCTTTTACACCCTATATCACATCTGTAAGAAATCAGATTATTGTATTAGCTATTGATCTTGGAACTGCCGATTCCTCTAAGGCACGCTTCTTGAAAGTGATCAATGCGTTGCTATATGTTAAAGAAGGTGAATCTAGCCAAATCCGTATAGGCGTTGGGCGACAATACCAGTTACTTTTGGATGCTCATACTGGTTATCGAGAAGCGCAGTTAGCTTTAAATTATCGTATGTTTTCGACAAGTGCCTTTTACGAAGACCTTGGCATCTTTCGATTGATACAATTAATTCAGCATGATCAAGATACAGCACATTTTATTGAAGACTATCTCTCTCCTTTAATATCCTATGATAAGGAATATGGAACGGAATTGCTTCTGACATTAGCAAAATACTTTGAGCTTGATCGCTCAAAGAAGCTTACTGCTCAAAAATTACATGTTGTAAGACAAACACTCTATCATCGGCTGGAAAAGATAAAAAAGATTCTTGATCTTGATTTTGATATGCCGGAGAACAGATTAAACGTTGAAATGGCTTTGAAAGCATATCAACTTATACAGCAAGTGGAAGTACCTACGAAGTAGTTATCAATCGCCAACCACGGGGCGATGTTAAGACCGAGGATAAAAATAATTTAGCAATAATATTCATTGACGTCCCATACCCTTATTCCATTTTTAACCTAATTTTACATTCTAATTGTAATACTCCACTTATCATTCATACGTACTTAATGAATGGTAAGTTTTTAGTGATTGGAATAAAAAAACTCTGTTGATTTTTAAAATGAACAGAGTTTTTTAATAAATCCATATTGTAAAAAGTGAGAAAAGAGTGTACGATTAAATGAGAATGATAATCAATCACATTTGATTACCGGGGAGTGGACGTAAATGGAACAGCAAGATTTATTTGATGTAACGGTTATTGGGGGAGGGCCAGCAGGTCTTTACTCCACTTTTTATAGCGGACTTAGAGAAATGAAAGTTAAACTGATTGAATACCAGCCACGGCTAGGCGGGAAAATTCATGTCTATCCAGAGAAAATGATTTGGGATGTAGGAGGGCTGACACCCACTACTGGGGAAAAATTAATTGAGCAGTTAGTGGAGCAAGGTTTAACATTCAATCCAACAGTCGTCTTGAATGAAAAAGTGGAATCAATCATACGTAATGAAGAAGGTATCTTCATTTTACATACCGCTTCAGGGCAAATGCACTTTTCCAAAACGATCATTGTCGCGGTTGGCGGCGGAATTCTGAATCCGCAAAAGTTGGAAATAGACGGGGCTGAAAGGTTTGAAGTCTCCAATTTAAACTATACTGTTAAGTCTTTCAATCGATTCAAGGATAAGACGGTGATCATTTCAGGCGGCGGGAATTCTGCAATAGACTGGGCAAATGAATTGGAGCCCATCGCCAAAAAGGTGTATCTGACATACAGGAAAGATAGTTTAGCAGGTCATGAATCACAAGCAAGGCAATTGATGGAAAGCTCTGCTGTTTGTTTCTTGAATACGACGATTACAAAACTGATCGCCTGCGCTGATCATGAATCAATTGAACATGTTGAACTGACGAATCACGCAACGGGAGAGGTTTCTTACTTGCCGATCGATGAAGTCATCATCAATCATGGTTATGAGCGTGATACATCTCTGCTTCGAAATAGTAAAGTGGATATTGCCATAGCCGACAATTATTATATTGAAGGTACTCCTTCAAGTGAATCCTCGATGGATGGAATATACGCTGCCGGTGATATCTTAAGTCATGAAGGTAAATTGAACCTGATAGCAGGCACTTTTCAAGATGCTGCAAATGCCGTAAACAAGGCAAAGCAATATATCCAGCCTGACGCTCACGGAGTGGGAATGGTTTCTTCCCATAATGAAATCTTTAAAAAGCGCAACAGGGAATTGATCAAAGAAATGATGAAACCGGCTGGGGTACTTTAAAGGGAACGGAAAAAGCTCCAGGGCCTCATGGGCCCTGGAGCTTTTAGCGGTTTATAGAGATTCTTTAATGACCTTCTTGTAATGAAATACGGATAGGATTCCGAAGATCGAATACAATGCCGTGTATAATGCCATAACGATGATCATCGGTGTCCAAACTTCGGTCCCGAATAAGAACCATCCTGATTGGACTGCGAAATAACTGTGAAGCAGACCGACGACCAAAGGAATGCCGAAATTGAAAACTTGTTTTGCTTGGATTCCCCTTAGTAAGTCACCACGCGTGAATCCCAGTTTTCTTAAGATAGTATAATTGGATTTTTCACCTTCACTTTCATCCATTTGTTTGAAATATAGGATACAGCCGGATGTGATGAGGAAGGTTAACCCTAAGAAGCCGACGATGAACATGATAAGCCCCATGTTCTTCTTCTGGGTGTTGAACATTTCAAATTGGGAATCATTCACATGTTCTTCTTTAAAACTCATTTTATTGAATAGATCATTCGCTTTTTCAAGTTCAGCTTCATCCTTCACATCAATGCCGATATTAACGGATGATACTTTTTGGATTTTCGGGTCGACATCCTTTTTCAAACGGTCGAATATCGTTTGGTTTACAATGGCAACGGGCAGTCCGCCATTCGTGAAGTAATAGGACAGGAAGGTATCATCATTCAAGCCCATATATGTTTGCGGAATCACTTCATTTTTGCCCTTCAGTTCAATCTTTCCGGAATCCTTCAAGGACATGACCTTCTCCATCATATTACTGTATCCGCTGAAAAGGGTCTCATCTTCAGCGAGGTTGATTCCTTTAACGGATTCATCACTGATGACGGGAACGGTCATGATGTCGGGATCAAAGTTCACTCCTTCGAGGCTAGTCTCCATAATTTCCTTTACATTGACATCCACTTGAATGACATCGATCACCTTTTCGTCATAATCAATTTTACTGTCGGATAAAGCTTTTTTGAATGTATTCGCATCTCCCTTATCCGTCATCGAAAAATCGGTGGGGATACTGCTTTGTGCCATTTTCTCCGCTGAGTAGTAGGAGATATAGCTTAATGATAATAACCCGATCGCCAAAGCGGAAACGGTCGTGATGATCGTCAATAATATCGCATTCGATTTCATCCGGAACATGATGGATGAAAGGGACAATACTTCATTAATGTTCAAATAGCCATTTTTCTTTTTACGGATGATATTAAAGATGAAGCTTACGGATCCTTTATAGAACAGATAGGTACCGATGATGACGGTTGCCAAAATGAATATCATGGCCATAAAAAGCTCGGTCATCTCTGTAAAAGCTCCATCGAATAATTTGGATGAAACGACATAGCCAGCAATGATCAGGATGATCCCGAATATCCCGAGGATCATTTCGAACATCGAAACCTTTTTCACTTTTCCTTCCGTCATTGAAGTCACTCTAAATAATGATAGAATGGTTTGCCTTTTAATGAAGGTATAATTCATCAACATGATTAAAAGATAGATGGCGCTAAAAACGAGCAAGGTTTGCACTAGCGGCTGAAAAGAAAATTTAAGAGTCGCGATCGCCTGGATACCCATTATTTTAAATAGTATCATGATGATCAATTTTGAAGCGGCAAACCCTACAAAGATTCCGAGGAATACGGAACAGAAATACAGGATCAGGTTTTCCACACTAAGGATACGGAATATCCTGTTCTTCGTCATGCCTATCAATTGGAATAAGCCAATTTCTTTACTGCGTCTTTTTATGAAAATGCTATTGGCATATAAAAGGAATATGGAAACAATCGCAACAAGCAGGATTGATGCAGCCTTGATGGAGGCGGCCCCTTTCACCGTACCCTCCGCTTCATCCAGCGATGGGTCATATTGCAAGGTGACAAAAGCAAAGTAAAGGGAAGCGCTGAAGACCAGGGCAAACACATACAGATAATAGTTCTTCAGATTTTTCTTCAGATTTCGCAAGATGAGTTGATTAATGCTCATTTTGAACCCCTCCCAATACACCTTGTGTTTTCATGATGTCCTTGAAGAAGGTTTGTCTGGATTCTTCACCTTTATTCAATTGTGTATATATTTGACCATCTTTAATGAAAATGACTCGGCTGCAATAACTGGCCGCCACTGGATCATGGGTTACCATGATGATGGTCGCTTTGCGCTTTTTATTCATTTCGCTCAGTTTGTTCAGTAAATCGGAAGCTGATTTTGAATCAAGCGCCCCAGTCGGTTCATCGGCAAATATGATGCTTGGATCATGGATGAAAGCCCGTGCTGCAGACGTACGCTGTTTTTGACCACCGGAAATTTCATTTGGGTATTTATCCTTCACTTCATATATGCCCAGTTCCTTCGCCACGCTATCAAACTTTTGTGCCGCTTCATTAGCGGGCGTTTTTGTAATGGATAAGGGCAAAAGGATATTTTCTTTGACAGTCAGTGTGTCCAATAGGTTATATTCCTGGAAGATGAAGCCTAGATGGTTTTTCCGGAATTCGGCCAAATTCTTTTCTTTCATCCCTGAAATCTCTTTTCCATCGATCGTAATGGTGCCGTTGCTGATTTTATCGATCGAGGAAAGGACATTCAGCAAAGTCGTTTTTCCTGAACCGGAAGCACCCATGATACTTACGAATTCACCTTCTTGTATGCTTATATCGAGACCCTTTAATACTTCTTGTTTATTGAATTTATTACCATAGCTTTTATGGATTTTTTTCGCTTCTAATATATTCATTTGGATACACTCCTTTTTTTCTATATCCTCATTATAAAAGGCCATGTATTTCTTTTCCTTCGTTTGGACGAACAAAGAATAAAAGCATGTGACACTTTTGTCACATGCTTGTGATATTCACGAAATCATTTCTTTTTGGGAAGGTCAAGGTAACGGTCGTCCCGGTTCCAAGCTCTGATTTAACATCAATGGAGATGAATAGGGACTCGGCCGCATTCTTGGTTAAATACAACCCCATGCCGGTTGCCGCATTGTCATGATGGTTTGTCGTGGAGGTAAATCCTTTATCAAATATGCGGAATAAATCCTTTGGGTCAATGCCCCGTCCGGAATCCTGGACTTCAAGAACCGTTTGTCCGGCTTGTTCATGGCAATATATCGTGATATCTGAGTTTTCACTGTATTTAATGGAGTTGGTCAAGAGCTGTCTCATGATGAAGGCCAGCCATTTGGCATCAGTAAGCACTTCGGTTACATCCAATTGTATGTCGAAGCCGATCCCTTTTTGAATGCACCATGATTGCAGCGTTTTAATCTCATCAAAGATTATTGTTTCCAAATCGGTTTTCTCTATATACAAATCATTTTCGATGAAAGGCATGCGCCTTTGATGGAGCTGCTGATCAAGAAGAAGGTGAATGCGCAGCCACTCATAAGTCAAATGCGATTTCAGCAATTCATCATCCAAGCGGTCAATCATTAAATGCATTGCTGTCAATGGTGTCTTCACTTCATGAATCCAAGATAATAATTCATCCTTCTCCTGCTCTAAAGTCATTCGGCCAATTGCTGCGGATTGCTTCAATACTTCGGTTTGGTTAATGATGCTGTTTTCTATGATTTTTTCGAAAGGGCTCTCTGGTTCGGCTATATTCGTTATATCCAGGTTGTCTTCCCGCGCTTCTAGACTTTTATAAAAGGAAGTTTCTTTTTTATAGCGGAAAATCAAAAAGATACTGAACATGAGCAATGATAAAAAGGCAATATACAGTATTGGCTTTAACGGAATAGCCGAATCAAGATAAGCGACAAAGATAATGAATAGATGAAGAATTATGTAGAATGTGATCCAGCTGAACCTTTCCATGAGATATTTTCTGATCATGCATTTGCCTCTTCTACGGCGATATAGCCCTGTCCGACCTTCGTTTCGATAAAATGCCCTAAACCCAGTTCATCCAACCTCTTTCGTAAACGGTTCACATTCACTGTAAGGGTGTTATCGCTTATGAAACGTTTGTCATCCCATAAGCTGTTGATTAACTCTTCGCGGCTTACGATCTTATTTTTCTGTTCAATGAGCTTTTTCAAGATGAAAATTTCATTTTTCGTCAATTCGATTGTACCAGTCTCGGCCGATACCGTGTTCTTCTCATAATCCACAGTTGCGCCGCACCAGGTTTTCAATTCGATTTTTTCGGTATTGTAATTATATACCCGGCGGAGGGTGGCCTGTATTTTTGCGATGAGTACATCGAAATGAAAAGGCTTCTGGATAAAATCATCAGCTCCAAGCTGCATGGACATCACCATGTCGGTCGGATGATCGCGTGATGATAAAAAGATGATGGGAACATTGGAATGGGCCCGGATCATTCTGCACCAATGAAATCCATCAAACTTCGGCAACTGTATATCAATGATGACCAAATCAGGTTTTATGTCCGTGAATTCCTGAACCACTTTACTAAAATCGCCAATTCCGTAAATATCATAAGACCATTGCGCCAATCTATCTTTAATTTCATTGAATAACGTCGTATCATCCTCTATCAATAGAAGTTTAAACAATGGATTCACCGCACTTTCCAGCTTTTTCTTAAAAGTATATAGTAAAACCTTTATAGGTTCTAGAGGAAGGGGGGGGACAGGAGCAGTATAGCCTACTGGTTGTATGTAAACCATTATTATATTAAAATTGGGAATAACGAATGGAGGAAGTGAAATTATGTCTGATTTTCCTAATTGCCCTGCATGTGATTCAGAATATACATACGAAGACGGAAGTCTTTTTGTTTGCCCGGAATGCGCTCATGAGTGGACGGTGGAAGCGGAAACGGAAAATGGTGATCAAAAGAAGGTTATCAAAGATGCTAATGGAAATGCCTTGAACGATGGTGATACCGTTACGGTAATCAAGGATCTTAAAGTGAAAGGGAGCTCATCCGTTTTAAAAATGGGCACTAAAGTCAAAAGCATCCGTCTAGTTGATGGTGATCATGATATTGATTGCAAGATTGATGGTTTTGGTGCAATGAAATTAAAATCCCAATTTGTTAAAAAGGTATAATTAAAAAAACGGCCTAATCCATTGATTAGGCCGTTTTTACGTTACTTCTTAATAAACTTTGTCACCGTTAAAGATTGAATTCTTAACGACCACATAATCCACATTCCTGATGGCTTCCAACTTGGTACCACCTGCATATGAAATGGATGACTGAAGATCTTGTTCCATTTCCTTCAACGTATCTTCCAAAGATCCTTTGTGCTCGACAAACATCTTTTTGCCTTCAACGTTTTTCTTTTCACCTTTTTGGAATTCAGATGCTGAACCAAAGTATTCTTTAAAGGCCTTTCCATCTTTCTCGATCGTTTGACCTGGAGATTCTTCATGTCCAGCAAATAGTGAACCGATCATGACCATCGAAGCTCCAAATCTAACCGATTTGGCAATATCACCGTTCGTGCGAATGCCGCCGTCTGCAATGATTGGCTTGCTTGCCGCTTTTGCACACCAGCGAAGTGCAGCTAATTGCCAGCCGCCCGTGCCAAATCCAGTCTTGATTTTAGTGATGCATACTTTACCTGGTCCAATGCCCACCTTTGTAGCATCTGCACCGGCATGTTCCAATTCACGTACCGCTTCAGGAGTTCCTACATTTCCTGCAATGACAAAACTTTCAGGTAAATGTTTTTTAATATGCTGTATCATCTTTATCACGGCATTGGAATGTCCGTGTGCAATATCTATCGTAATGTATTCAGGCACAATGTTGTCACTCGATAACTGTTCGATGAAACCGTATTCTTCTTCTTTAACGCCGACGCTGATGGAAGCGATCAATTCTCGTGAATGCATGTCTTTAATGAAAGTCACTCGTTTTTCTGGCTCAAAACGATGCATTACATAAAAGTAACCGTTTTCAGCCAAGTACATGGCAATCTTTTCATCAATGATCGTTTGCATATTGGCAGGTACTACAGGTAACTTGAATGTATGCTTACCCAAAGTAACGGATGTATCACACTCAGAACGGCTATTTACTACACATTTTGCAGGAATTAATTGAATATCTTCATAATCAAACACGTTTTCCATGTTATGCACCTCTATATACGAATATTTTTATATTTATTTATTAAAATTGTTCGCCCAATAGGTAATGTACATCATTTTTGACAGTAAGTCAAAATTTTTAATGGTTTTATTTTGATTTTATTTCAGCTTGATGGAAAATCCGTAACTGGATAGGAAGCGAAATATACAATGAAAATGATTTCCACTCCAGGCACTCGCTTTCCGCGGGCGGGCGGGAGCCTCCTCGGCGCGCGCCTGCGGGGTCTCCCTTGCCGCGCTTTCCCCGCAGGAGTCTCGCGCCTTACGTTCCAATCAACTTTGTTTTATTTAGATAGAACCTTTTTGTTCACAAACTAGATAATAATTATTTGCCGACAGCTTTTTTGTAGGTTTGTAAAATGGGAACGTTGATTTCCTCTCCAGGCACTCGCTTTCCGCGGGCGGTCCGGGAGCCTTCCCGGCGCCTTGCGCCTGTGGGGTCTCCCCTGGACTCGCTTTTCCCGCAGGAGTCTCGTACCTTCCGTTCCAATCAACTTTGTGTTTTAAAAGAAAAAACTGCTGGCTCGTCTTATTCCGAATCCTATTTAAGACTAGTTTATCCTTCATGTTTTTTTTCCTGTAATCCTTAATGGATGGAAGAAATTTGCGACACTCCTGCCGAATAACTGGCTAGCCGAGACCCCGGAGACGTTTAAGTCGAGGAGGCTTGGCAGACAGTCGGTGGAAAGGGAGCGGGTTTCTGAAATCAACTAGAACATTTTTATTTATCTACAGCCTGAAATACTTAAGTATTTTCACCAATTTGTATGACTTTTACACCTTTACGTTTTTTTACATCATCTTAACGTTGACCGACATGGCACTAAGTTAAAATGATAATGGGTAACGAAAAAGAATGGGGGGATTGGCGTGAAGGTTGAATTACATTGTCATACGAACATTTCAGATGGTTCCAGTTCTTTTGAAGAACTATTGGAGGTTGCAAAAAGGGAGAGCATTGGTCATTTAGCCATTACGAATCACGATACAACGATAAGGTTGCAAGAGATGGTGGAACGGGGAAAGGAAATAGGAATTGAAATCATCCCTGGTATAGAAGTGTCTGGTTATGACTTTGCAAGAGGCAGGCGTGTACATATTCTGGGCTATTTTGTTGAGCCTGGTCATAAGGCACTTGAGGAGCTTTGTAATCCATTGATTGAAAAAAGGAATGCAGCTTCTGAAAAAATGGTGGAACGACTAATTCATGCAGGCTATCGAATAACTTGGGATCAGGTTTCTAAATTCAGGGGAGGAACCGGAGTTTATAAACAGCATATTATGCTAGCGCTACGGGAATCGGGGTATACGGATTCCATCTATGGTGATTTGTATAAGAAAATCTTCAGTCGCGGCCAAAATGGAGAAGTGCCAGGCATTGCCTTTATTCCTATGGAGTATGTGGATGCCATTCTGTCTGTAAAGGCGATTCGAGCTGCCGGAGGCGTCCCGGTCCTTGCTCACCCTGGACAATACGGGAGCTTTGAAATTATTCCTGAGCTTGTAGAAGCAGGGCTTGAAGGGATTGAAGTTCTTCACCCGCATCATGGGCATGCAGAAGAGGAAAGAGCGATTTCATATGCAGATCAATATAATCTCATTAAGACAGGGGGTTCGGATTTTCATGGGGATTATGGGGAGAAGCCGATTCGTCTTGGCAGTATGAGCCCAGGAAAGGAATGTGTGGCTGCTTTGAAATTAAGGAAAAAAAGCATGGCCATTAATGATGTGATATTGAAAAATATCGATCTATGAAACCAGGAATTTTGCTGTGAGAGCGGCATGCTTACATGCTGGACTAGGAATTTGAAAGACTGAACATGCAGGGGATTGTATGGAAAAAGATTGATAAAATAAGTGATTCCTTTTGTTCTGGTAATTGACCAGGACTTTTTTTTTACAAGAAAATCATGATAGCTTCATATTTTCTCATTACACTGACAGTAACAAGGAAATTATATGTAAAGGGGGATTTTTGTTGGCGGAAAAAAACTTTTTAGTGGATCATTTGATATCTGAAATTAAGAGTGGGACCTTTCAATTTGATAAAAAGTTACCTTCAGAGCATATACTCGCCGATCAATTTAATGTACCAAGAATGGTTGTCAGGAAAGCATATGAGCAGCTTCAAGATTTAGGCTTTATCTATTCGAAGCAAGGTAAGGGAAGTTATGTCCAGGAAACCAAGAAACAAATTCCGTTAATTCTATCCGGAGATGTTAGTTTCACCGAGAAAATGAAAGAATTTCAGTTTTCCTTTCAAACGAGTACTATTTTTTGCGAAGAAATTTCTTATGATCAGAAGATCTTTCAAAGCCTCGGGGTGGAAAGTGATGACAAGGTCTTTAAAATTGGCAGGCTTAGGTTAATGGACGATTTCCCGATTGCTCTTCATACATCTTTTGTAGCAAAATCAACATTTCCTGAAATAGAAAAGGACGGTCCGGATATAACCTCCATGTTTCAATATTATCGGCAGCGTGGCTTTGTAGAATTCGGATCCAGCAGCAGCACGTTGAATGTGATTTTTCCTACTTTATTCGAACGGGATATTTTGCAGTGTTCAAGTTTAATTCCACTTTTGCAAGTGGAATCAGTATGCCAGGATAAGCGAAGTAATCAAGTCCTTGAGCACACGGTCATAATCTATCGGAGCGATTGTTTCACATATGTTATATAAAAACTTCCATTCCAGATATCGGTCGAATTCACTAGTAAATGCCCTGAATTCACGAGTAAAAGTAAGAAACTCACGAGTAAATGTCCCGAATTCACGAGTAAAAGTACGGAACTCACGAGTAAATGCTCCGAATTCACGAGTGAAGCACGAAATTTGAATAATGTAGGTCCGGCTTTAACAAATTCCATACAAGATTTACTCTTTCTTAACGTACGTTCACTTGGCAACAAGATACATTGAAGATGTTAGCTTGAAACTAAAACATTGGAGGCCAATGGAATGAGAAGAAGGGAAAGAACCGAGATTTTGATACAAGGCTCTGAGGACATTGCAAAGGAATTTGCCAAGGAAATAGCAATGAAATATAAAGTTACCGTCATTCAAAAGCCAGAAAGTGCCCTCGTGTTGCTAAAGACAAGGGAAACGGCAAAAAAGAGCTTGTTTTATCTAGGGGAAATGCTGGTGACAGAATGCACGGTCCAAATCCAGGATTCAATCGGGATTGGTATCGTTAAGGGACATCGGGAAGAGCTGGCACAAAGTTTAGCGATCATTGATGCTGCTTATCAGGCTGATCTTGGAGAAACAAGATTATGGTCACATGCTTTAGAAAATGAGAAGAAGAATATACAGAAAAATCTTCAAGAGCTGAATCGATCAATCTTAAGAACCAAAGTTAATTTTGAAACAATGGATGTTCAATAAGAGGGGGGAAAGCAATGAATTTGGATGTAGTTCATGATATACAAACTGTTTATAGAAAGCTTGTAACGGCGACTTCAAGACCTGGAACTTTAGTGGTTTTGGAGAGGGAAGCCAAGACATTGGATGTTCAAATGGAATGCTTATCTTCTACTATTCTGCTTGCACTTACTGTACTTGACCCTGAAGTGACTTTTAATGTCATTGCAAAGGAGGGGGAGGCGGTGTCAAGAATGATCAATCAGCTTACTTATTCGAAGCCTGTCGATTTGCCGGAAGCGGATTATATTTTTATTTTACATGATGCCTCCGAGGAGCAAAGGAAGGAAGCGATAAATAAAGCAAAGATAGGAAATCTGTTGAACCCCCATGAATCGGCAATGATCATTCTAGAAGTGCCGGATATAACGAAAGGGGATTCAATGATCCTTTCAGGACCGGGAATTCAAGAGGAATCATTCATAAGCCTCCCAAATGTCTCCGCCTGGCTTGGTGCAAGGAACGAAAAAAACATAGAATTCCCGTTAGGAATCGATATGTATTTTGTGGATCAAAAAGATCGTTTAATAGCTTTACCGAGAACGACTCAAATCAAAGAAAATGGGGGTGAGATTATATGGGATATGTTGCAGTAAAGGGAGGAACAACGGCGATTGAGGAATCCATCAAACGCTTAAAGTATGAACGGGTCAAAAAAGGGACGGCTATAGAGCTGCATAAGATAGAAGCTGGGATGAGAGGGTTGATTGATCAGGTTATGTCAGAAAGCAGTTTGTATGATCAATCACTGGCTGCACTTGCTATTAAACAGGCTGAAGGCAATCCGGAAGAAGCTGTTTTCCTCTTGAGAGCTTATCGATCCACTTTGCCGCGAAAGCATGTTTCAAGAGTGATCAGTTCTGAAAATATGAAGGTGGAAAGGCGAATTTCAGCTAGTTTTAAGGATGTACCTGGCGGGCAGATTTTAGGTGCAACAACCGATTATACACATAGGTTGCTAGATTCGGAGCTGGAAAATGAATCGGATATTAGCATTCAAGGCTGGTTACGGGCTTTTCAAGAAGAAAATCGTTCAACGGAATATCAGAGCCAAATGGATGATTTAAATTCCCTGCCTAAAGTTTTGGACTACCTAAGAAGTGAAGGCTTATTAGCAAGCTGTGAAAACAATGATTTGCAGCCTGGGGATGTGACAAGGAAAAGTCTGGAGTTTCCTTCAATGCGGAGTGAACGCCTGCAAATTTTAACAAGAGGCCAAACCGGTGCAGTGACATCGCTTGCTTATGCAGTCATCCGTGGATATGGTGCACTGCACCCGACAGTAGGGGAGCTGCGCGTAGGCCAGCTGCCAGTTCATCTCGATCACCCGTTGCTGGACGACGGGCAAGAGCAAGATAGCTATTATATTGGGGATTTCACAGCAACTGAGACAGAGATGCTCATTCCGCTTACGGTAGAGAAAGAGCAAGGCAAAAAAGAAATAGAGTTTGAAGTTGGCTATGGCATGTGCATGGGACAAAATGAAACGAAAGCAATCGCAATGGGCATCTTGGATAATTGCCTGGAAAAACCCAACAAGGAGTTTCCAAGTCACAACGAGGAATTCGTTCTTTATCATATAGATTCAGTGGAATCAACGGGCTTCATCTCCCATTTGAAGATGCCTCATTATGTTACGTTCCAGTCCAAGCTTGATAGCATTCGGAAGTCGAAAGATAAGACCACAGAGCAGGAGGTTGGATTGCATGAATAAGACCTATAATTTTGCATTCTTTGATGAAGGGTCGAAACGGGAGATTAGAAGGGCGACACTGAAGGCGATTGCCATTCCGGGTTATCAAGTCCCATTCGCTTCAAGGGAAATGCCGATTGGGCGTGGTTGGGGCACAGGCGGCCTGCAGTTGACATTGTCATTGATTGGAAAGGATGACGTCCTTAAGGTAATCGACCAAGGCTCGGATGAATCCGTTAATGCCGTTAACATAAAAAAACTCGTATCTGATACTACTGGGGTAAGGACAACGGATAGCACAAAAGAAGCCTCTTTAATCCAGTCTAGACACAGGGTGCCGGAAGTGCCGCTGCAACGAGACCAGATTTTAATTCTTCAAGTTCCGTTACCGGAACCTTTAAGGAATTTTGAACCGAGCGAACATGAAACGAAAAAGCTGCATGCTGAGAGAGAGTATAGCGGAGCATGGCTTATGTTATTTGAACAAATTATGAAGTACGGAATAATGGCGACGGATGCAGACCATCCGGTGATGGTTCGTGACAGGTATGTCATGGCACCAAGTCCTATACCAAGATTCGATAATGCCAAGCTGGACGATAATGAAGCGCTCATTTTGCTAGGTGCAGGCAGGGAGAAAAAGGTATATGCAGTACCTCCATATACAAATGTATCATCTTTGGCATTTGATGATTATGAATTTCAAATCGAGTCTTTTGCAAATCATGCTTGCATTCTCTGCGGGTCCAACGATGTGTTTTTGGATGAACTTGTTGATGAGGAGTCAGGTGAAACGTATTTCCAATGCAATGATACAAGCAATTGCCTTGAAATGGTCAATCAAAAACAATCATTGGGAGTGAATTAAATGTCTGTGCTTGAGGTGCCCGTATTATCAGTTAAAAAAATGAACAAACAGTATGGTGACGGATGCTCGATATGCAAACATATGAAATCAGGAAAAGTGACGAAAAACTATTGTCACGAATGCGGGACGGTTTATGCCTGCAGAGATCTGACATTTGATTTGTATCAAGGTGAAGTTCTCGGAATAGTAGGGGAAAGCGGCAGCGGCAAATCCACTTTAATGAAAAGTTTGTATTTTGACGAAGAAGTGACAGAGGGAGAACTGTATGTGGCTGGCTTTGAGGATGGAAAAAAGAACTTATTCATGGAGTCTGCCCAGAAAAAAAGATACGTTCGGAACCACCTGATGGGAAAGGTTTATCAAAACCCGATTCTAGGGTTGAAAATGGATTTCTCCTCGATAGGCAATATTGCCGAGAAGTTAATTTCAGCTGGGAACAGACATGTTGGCAGCATGGAATCAAGAGGCGCCGAGCTCCTGGAAGCAGTCAATATTCCCATTCATCGAATGAAAGAGGAACCAAGGAATTTCTCAGGCGGAATGCAGCAACGGGTCCAGATAGCCAAAGCATTGTCCAACAATCCACCCATACTGCTATTGGATGAGGTCACCACAGGTTTGGATTTATCAGTTCAAGCAAGTGTATTGGATTTAATTAAAGGCCTCCAAAGAGATTTGAATATTAGCATTGTATTGGTTTCCCATGATTTGGGCGTAATCCGAATGCTTGCAGACCGTACGCTCGTTATGCTGGAGGGTAAAGTAATCGAACAAGGTTTAACCGATCAAATACTCGAAGATCCACAGCATCCTTATACCCAGCAATTAGTACACTCGCTGCTGTAAAAGAAACTAAAGAAAATGGGGGAAGAGACATTGTTGCTGATTAAAAATGGAAAGATAATAACGGAAGACTCGATCCTGATGGACCATGATCTCTTAATTAAGGATGATAGAATTTGCCGGATTGCACCTGTGGGAGAAATAGAAAGAAGTCCTGAGATCGAAGTGCTGGACGCTATGGGCGGATATGTTTCACCCGGTTTTATTGATCTCCATTCGGATTATATTGAACATATGACTGCGCCGCGCCCGACTTCTTTAATGAATTTTAATTTGAGCTTAAGAGAAACGGAAAAGGAACTGATTACGCACGGGATCACGACCATGTTCCACTCACTGTCGCTCTATAAATCCACTGAATACGCATATAAGCCAATTCGGGAGCCTGAGAATGTTAGGAAGCTTATTGACTTAATTGATCAAACACATAAGATGAAGCACCTAGTACGTCATCGGTTTCATGCCCGTTATGAAATCGATAATTTGGAAGATATTGATAGTCTAAGAGAATATGTTACGGAAAAGAAAGTGCATCTGGTCTCATTCATGGACCACACTCCAGGACAAGGGCAGTATCGGCATCTAGAGATTTATCGAAACACTTTAAGAGGGTATAACGATTATAGTGATGAAGCCATTGATGTCATGATCCGGACTCATCAAGTGAAGGAAAAGCTGACGATTGAAAGAATGAAGGAAATCGCACTGCTGGCAAGGGAAAACAATATTGCCGTTGCCTCACATGATGATGATTCAATAGAGAAGCTTGAATTGGTTCACAGCTTTGGAACGAGTATAAGTGAATTTCCAATCACACTTGAGATTGCCCGTAAGGCCCATGATATGGGGATGTATACTATAGCCGGTGCACCAAATGTGCTTTTGGGAGGTTCTCACAGCGGGAACCTAAGTGCCACTGAAGCCATTCAGGATGGAAGCATAGACATATTATGCAGTGATTATTACCCTGCAGCCCTTCTGCATTCAATGTTTGAATTAGTCGAAAACCATGGAATGGATCTTGTCGATATGTTTAAGCTAGTTACGTTAAATCCTGCAAAGGCAGTCAAGATGGAGGACGAAATTGGATCGATTCACGAAGGGAAAAAGGCTGACATACTTATTATTGAAAAAATTTCTGGTGATTTCCCTGTGATAACAACCGTGATTGTAGATGGAAAATTGATTCAAAAAACGAATTACAGGATATAAATTCTAGAAAGCGGGTGGCAAAGTGGAGAACATATTGGAGATCAATAATTTATCCAAGTCTTTTATTTTACATAATCAACGCAAGAATATCCATGCGGTCAGCAACATTACGATCAAAGTGAAAAAAGGCGAATTCATTGGCATTACAGGCAAGAGCGGCAGCGGCAAATCAACGATCCTAAAATCGGTTTACGGTACTTATCGGGTTCAAGTGGGAGACATCTGGTATGATTCTTCCCACTATGGTGCGATCAATCTGGCAAAAGCAACGGAAAGGGAAATGATTTACATGCGTAAGCATGAGATAGGTTATGTATCCCAATTTTTAAATGTCATGCCAAGAACTACAGCAAGGCAGCTCGTTACCGGGGCCATCCTTGAAATGGGACAAACCAGGGAAATGGCCAATATCGAAACAGAAAAAATCCTCAATCACTTTGAAATAGGAAAAGAGCTTTGGGACAGTTACCCTGCCACTTTTTCAGGAGGAGAGAAGCTAAGGTTAAATATAGCAAGAGCGATGGTGAAAAGGCCGCGGCTCCTTCTGTTGGATGAACCTACTGCAAGTTTGGATCACGATTCTAAAGTGAAGGTGAAAACCCTCCTTGAACAGCTAATGAACGAAGGAACGACAATGTTGGGCATTTTTCATGACTTGGAGTTCATGAATCGGTTAGTAACTAAGGAATATAGCATGCAGGATGGATGTTTTAATCATGCTATTCAAAAAATTTAATGATGAATTCACGCAAATTTTACTGAATATTCAGCCTCCTTAACAGCAGGTTAGTATTGTACCGGTATTGTTATATGGGAAGTGACTGAAATAAGAAAAGACTGTATAAAATGGAGGGGAGATTTAACGTGAAAAAGTCGATGATGTCCATATTGATGTTAGTTAGTTTGCTGGTATTTACAGGCTGCTCTTCTAGTAGTTCAACAGGTGCAAATGAGGATGATACATTAACCATAGCATGGCTGCCAAATGAATCAGGGGAAGATTTAGGGGAAGCCCGCGATGAAATCGGGAAGATCTTAGAAGATGCCACAGGAAAGAAAGTCGAACATAAGACCACTACGGATTATAACATTGCAATCGAGGCAATTGCTAATGGAAACGCAGATATGGCATTCCTGGGAGCACAAGGATATATTGAAGCAAACAACAAAAATGATAGTGTTCAACCTCTAGTTGTTCCAAGCGGTGAATCAGGTACGTTGGATGATGCAGTCTATAATAGCTGGCTGGCTGTTCAAAATGCAGATGACTATAAAACTAACGACGAATATAAGATAGACGGTATCCAAGGGAAAAAGTTCTCTTTCGTATCAAATAGCTCTACATCTGGCTTCAAAGTTCCTTCCACAGGAATCGTTGATTATTTCTCGAAGCAAGATAAGTTTAAGGAATTAAAGGCCGAGGATTTATTGGAAGGCGGGAAAGATAAATTCTTCAGTGAAGTGCTTTATGGCGGTTCACACCAAGGATCCGCTGTAAATCTTTTGACCGGGAAAGCGGACGTGGCAGCTTTTTGTGACACATGTGTCAATAATTATGTGGAGCTGGCTGATGGGGAAGAGAATAAAGCAGGTGCCGTGTATAAGGTAAAGAAGGGTGCAGCTGAACCCTTTAACACAGTTGTAGATAAGACATTCTCACTCATTTCAGTGACACCAGTTTTGAATGCACCTTTCGTTGTTAACACGGAATTAGTCAGTGAGGAAACACGTGAAAAAATCCTTAAAACGTTGATTTCTGATGAAATGGCAAATAACGAGAAAGTTTTTGTACCAGAAGACTCTAAGTTATCAGGGCTATTTAAAAGGGTGAGCGGAAAAGAAAGATTGGTAGAAGTTGAGGATGACTGGTTCAATCCAATTCGGGAATTATCTAAATAAAGGCAATACAATGTGGGAGGATCATACATGAAAACATTATTGGAAGTGAAAAATGTCTCAAAACATTTTGGAAATGGTACAAAGGCGTTATCCAATATTGACTTCACTGTGAAAGAAGGAGAGTTCGTTTCGATCATAGGGCCATCCGGTGCAGGGAAATCAACTCTTCTTCGATGCATCAATAGAATGATCGATGCTTCTAGCGGAGAAATCATTTTTGATAATGATCATGTATACAAGGTGAATAAAAGGGAGTTAAAGAAAGTACGCAGGAAAATAGGGATGGTTTTTCAACATTACAATCTTGTAAATAGATTAAGTGTGATTGAAAATACCCTCCATGGACGTTTAGGCTATAAATCTACACTGGCTGGAATCCTTGGCCTTTATAGTGAAGAGGAGAAACTTCAGGCTGCTAAAGTTCTCCAAATTCTCGGTCTGGAAGATCTAATCTATAAAAGGTCCGATCAGTTGAGCGGTGGCCAAAAACAACGGGTTGGTATAGCGCGGGCACTTATCCAAAATCCTAAATTGCTATTGTGCGATGAACCGATTGCCTCTCTTGACCCGAATTCTTCCAAGGTGATCATGGATCATTTAAGGAATATATGCTCTTCCATGGGAATCACAGTTGTTGTCAACCTGCATCAAGTCGATGTGGCCCTGAAATATTCGGATCGAATTATCGGTGTGAATGGTGGCAAGGTTGTTTTCAATGGCACAACTCAAAATATAACCTCAAATGATATCCATCAGATTTATGGATCGGATGAAGGAAAGTTGATTTTTGATTTGGGAGGTTCCCATGTCGGCTGATGTTTTTGCAAAAAAGAGAAGAAATTCACTTGTATTGTTTTTGCTCATTGGGGCTGCGACGGCTGTTTCCATCATCATTACCGAATTCAGCATCGCAAAAGGGGTTACTTCCGTTCCTAAGGCCATACAATGGTCGTTATCGAATTTTTATCCAACAAAGGATTCCCTTACCAAACTCCCGGACATTTTGATAAAGCTGAAAGAAACACTTTTAATATCCGTTGCTGCAACCACATTAGCAGGAATATTGGCCTTTGTATTTGCGATACTGGGTTCCAATACGACAAGGGTGAATGCCTTTTTCGGAGGTTTTAGCCGTGGGATAGCAGTTTTATTTAGGAATATTGATGTCTCAATATGGGCGTTGGTTCTGTTATTTTCATTTGGACAAAGTTCCTTGACCGGTTATTTTGCCTTGTTTTTCGGATCTTTCGGTTTTTTAACAAGGGCTTTTATTGAAACGATCGATGAAGTGAGCTGCAGTTCCGTAGAGGCTTTGCAGACAACCGGCGCAAGTTATCTAACCGTAATTTCGCAGTCTGTTATACCTTCAACCATTCCGCAAATGATCAGCTGGGTACTTTTTATGGTTGAAACGAATATCAGGAATGCAACATTGGTTGGACTGCTTACAGGATCGGGTATTGGTTTTACGTTTAATCTTTATTATAAAAACTTGAGTTATGACATTGCCAGTCTTGTCGTCATTACGATCATCATTTCGATATTATCTATTGAATTGATCTCAAATTATGTGAGGAGGGTGATTTTATAATGCAGGCAGAGGGTCCAATCAAACCATTTCCTTCTCCTACTGGCCAGGATTTAGATAAAATGCTACTTGAACGGCTATCCAAAAAGCCCTTCTCGAAATCTTCAATCGCCATTAGGTTGTGTGTGCTGCTACTAGCAGGTTTGACCATATACGCTTTTGCCAGTTTTGATTATAAGGATGTCAAACTGTGGGACGCGCTATCATTGACGGTCGACAATTTGAAGACCATGTTTTTTGAGCCGCATCTGAAGCACTTTACCTTTGCTCAAGCGCTTTATCAGGTGTCGATTACATTAGGTTTAGCCTTCTTGACGACAATATTTGGTGCAATCATTGCCCTGATGTTGGGACTTTTAGCGGCTGGAAATATCTCGTCCAAGCCATTATCGGTGATCATAAAGGGATCGGTTGCCCTGATTAGAGCCGTTCCTACCGTGTTATGGGTCCTCATCTTTGCAGTCGCAGCAGGGTTGGGCAGTGTAGCGGCAGTTATAGGGATGACGTTTCACTCCATAAGTTACCTTGTAAAGGCCTACTCGGAATCCTTCGAGGAAATTGATAAAGGTGCTATAGAAGCCCTGCAAGCAAGCGGTGCGAATTGGTGGCAGATCGTGTTTCAAGTCATCATTCCATCTTCGATTACTTATATCATTTCCTGGACCTTCATGCGCTTTGAAATCAATTTTGCAGTGGCGGTCGCAATGGGCGCAGCGGCAGGCGCAGGAGGAATCGGCTTTGATATGTTCATGGCAAGTGGATTTTACTTTGACTTGAGTGAAATTGGAGCAATCACTTATTTTATCCTGATAATTGCAATCTGTCTTGAAATCTTCGCAACACAAATCAAAAGGAAACTAAAAGTATCATCTTGATACCGGAATGGTTAAATATGGGTTATGCCCATCCAACAATTTGGTGCAGCCCCTGACAGTCACGTTCGTTTCATAGTAAGCATGAAAGAAGACCACAAAATGAAGTGGTCTCTTTATTTATTGGAAATCGACTTAAATGCTGTACCCGGCTGATTACTAATGGAGTCATTGAATGGCTTATATAAGGGAGGACTTTATTTCTTGTATCTGGTTGATATGCCTTTGTTCATGTAAGGATAATAATTCTATCCATTGATCCAATGAGAGGTCCCCGAACAGGGGATGCTTGGCTTTCTTTCTGTTCAACAAGATATCTGAATCCATATCATAAAGAACCTGTAATAATCGATCTCTTGATTCTGCCAGCAAATCCATAAGGCTCGATAATTGAAATGGGGTTGAAGAGGGTGAAATGACCTCAGGGGATGAGAATTTCCTTGTTCTATCAGTAACGAAGTAAATGTTTTTTTGAATGATATTATTAAAATCCCTTTCCCGAATGCCTTTTGCTATAACTTCTGTAAAAACCTGTTCCGTAAGATATAAATGATGGCAAATTTGGGCGATGTTCCATACTTCAGGCACAGGCCTATGGTGGAGCATTTTTTCATCCAACTCCGTAATTTCTTCTATTAACTGTTTTCTTGATTCAAATAGCAAATCATACTCGATAAAATTCATGAGAACTCCCCTTTTGTGACACCCCCATATGAAAGCATCACTGAATTTTTTGATATAAGAAAAAACAAAGGGATATCTGATTGCATAAAGAATGCATAAAAACTACGGAAAAAACACCTGATTTAAAGTGGATTCATGATGATTGAAGGAGTGTGAGACTATGCTTTTAACCAGGTTTTCTATTTAAAAAAGAGTGTTAAAAGATATTTCTTATAGTACAACGAAAACACATTGTTTATCGGTATTTATAATGTTTTGATTTGAGGTAGAAATACAGATCTGAAGTCAGGTCTGCATTTCTAGGAAAATCATTTTTTCAGGAGTGTTGATACCCTAATGCCTATGCACATTACTTAAGTTTATGCCTGTAATTGACGCATTACTTGGTTAACGGAAACCTTAATGGGATGGATATCTTTTGAATTCCATAATAAAAGTCCTTGATTAAGTGAAATGAAGTAAATGGCCAGTTCCAACGGGTCACCATCCACAAAAATTCCATCCTGCTGTCCTTTACTGATAATACGGGCAATCCCTCTCATGGCTGTGGCATATTTTTGATTCAATTCTTGTTTAATCTCATCAGGGAGCGTGTCGGAATGTTGGGCTTCAATAACAAGAACACGGCGATCCAAGGCTTCCTCTGGTGAACCGGAAAAAGTAAGTTCAGTGAACCAAACCAGTTGATCCCAAGGTGTGCCTTTTCTATTTTCCGCTTCATTCACTGTTTCAATAAACATATCCATTACGTTCATGATAATGGAAACATAAATATTCTCTTTAGATTTGAAGTAATGGTAAAACAGTCCATGACTTAAATTCACGGATGAAGTAATATCACTGATTTTTGTTGCAGCAAAGCCCTTGCGTGCGAAAATCTTCAGTGCAGCACTGCTGATTTCTTCATAGCGTTGATCTCGGATTATCTTAAATTGTTCATCATTTTTTGGAGCCATCGTTGATTCCTCACTTGCTGAATAATATTTCATCGCTGATGCATATGGGTAATTTTTAAAAAACGACCGGTAGGAAATTTTTCTGTCCATAAACACTCTACCATATAAGTTTATCAAAAAAAATAGTGATGGGGCTTTTTAACATTCACTAACATATTCGATAGAAAAGGGAGGTTATCCTCGTTTTTCAGCGAATACTTTTTTGATTGACTCATCAGTCAACTTTTTGATTGACTTACAAGTCAACGTTTTATATTATTGGTTCATGCTAATGTGCATATTCACGATACCGATATAAAAGCAAGATATATGCATAGAGAAGCAGTTCATTGCATTTCAAAAAATACATGTATAAAAGGGGATAGAAAAATGAGTAGACTTCAAGGGAAAACCGCTATCATCACTGGGGCAGCTGGCGGTATTGGTAAAGGTATGGCCATGGCTTTCGTTAAAGAAGGAGCAAAAGTGGCGATCATCGATTTAAATGAAGAGCTTGGGAACCAAACCATAAAAGAATTACAAGAATATCAACCGGAATCCATTTTCATTCAAGCTAATCTTGCAGAGCATGACAAATTGGCTTCGATCGTTAAAGAAGTGGCTGATAAATTCGGGAAAATTGATATCTTGGTAAATAATGCACACGCTTCAAGAATGGCTTCCATTGCTGACACAACACAAAAAGAATTGGATTTATCCTTTAATACCGGATTCTATCCAACCTTCTACTTCATGCAAGCTGCATTGCCATACTTAAAAGAAACACAGGGTAAAATCATTAACTTTGCATCAGGTGCCGGGATTAATGGTGATGTCAATCAAGGTACGTATGCAGCAGCAAAAGAAGCAATCCGTGGAATTACCCGTGTTGCAGCAAATGAATTCGGTCCATTCGGCATCAATGTAAATATCATTGCCCCGATTGCCAAATCACCAGGCATGCTTCAATGGGCAGAGGAGCAGCCAGAATATTATCAAAACATGCTTGCGAAAATTCCGCTAAGAAGACTTGGTGAGCTTGAAAGTGACATCGGACGTACAGCTGTATTCTTGGCAAGTGAGGATTCTGATTATATTACTGGTCAAACAATCATGGTGGATGGCGGTTCCATTAAACTACGTTAAGCGGATGCTAGCTGGGTGTTTTTGAGGATTAAACAATAATTGGATATATGGAGTTAGATAATGTCCATTAATAACCAGTAGTGTTATTTCAAATCGATGACGCTACTGGCTTTTACTGCGGGGATTTTGATGCAATACGAGAGCTTAGGGGGAAACATCAATGAGTAAAAAGAAAAAAATTCACTTTGCTTGGTGGCTATTAGCTGGATTGGCTATTATGGTCGGTATTGCCAAAGGCGGCATTATGACTGCAGGCGGATTGTTTTTGACACCTGTGACAGAGGATTTGGGCTTCGGGATGGGAAGCTTATCCTTGTACTTCAGCATTTCATCAATCGTCACCATGATTTTCCTGCCGATTGCAGGTAAAATGATGGCGAAATATGATATTAGAACAATATTGGTAATAGGAGTTGTTTTACAAGCAGGATCATTTGCTATGTTTGGTTTAATGAATTCCGTATGGGGCTGGTACTTGTTCTGTATCCCTATGTCAATTGGATCAATTTTTGTCTGCCAAATGGCTGGGCCAGTATTGATCAATAATTGGTTTAAAAAGCATAATGGCCTGGCAATGGGAATCATGGTGGCTTCAGGCGGGTTATTCGGGGCAATCCTTCAACCAATGGCAGGTAATTTAATAGATAGCCAAGGCTGGAGAAATACGTATATCATTTTAGGTGTATTGGTGATGGCAATCGTAATACCAATCGTACTTTTAACGATTAGGATGGCCCCACAGCAAAAAGGTATGCAGCGGCTTGGGGAAGACGAATCTGAAAGTGATGAAAAGGCAATTCCTAAAGCAGTTACTAATAAAGGGGTTACAGCAGCAGTAGCAAGAAAATCCTCTGCATTTTATGCATTGCTCCTATTTTTCTTCTTTATAACGGCAATAGGAAGCTTTGGTCAGCATGTTGCACCATTTGCGATGGGCTTGGGCTATGATGTTACATTTGCGGGTAATGCAATGGGAGGCTGGTCGGTTGGTGTGTTATTAGGTGCTTTAGCCTTCGGTGTTCTTTCGGATAAAATTGGAGCGAAAAACACAGCACTCTTTGCGATGATAATAGGTTTGGTTCCAATTGTAATCCTTTTAGCCATTCCGGAAAATTCAGGAATGTTTACATTGGCCATTGCTATCTATGGATTTGTAGTTGCATCTATCGGCACATTGGGACCGCTGCTGACAACTGCTTTGTTCGGCAATAAAGAATACAGTGAAATCTATGCTTCTGCTGTGGTAGGTTTAGCTGTCGCTGGTATTGTCGCTTTACCGGGATACGGTTATATCTTTGAATTCACAGGTAGCTATACATCCGTACTCTATGCGATCGCTATCATGTTAATCATCAATTTAGCTTTGATTATCCTTGCTTTCAAAGGAAAAAGGAAACTCGAGGTAGCTGGGCACTGGAATTGATTTTTTCTAAGGGCATGAGCCAATATATTTAAAAAGGGCGGGAGCATTATTTCCCGTCCTTTTTCTCTTGAATACGGAAAGTTGCTAACGCAATGGGGTGCTTATAAACTGAAGAGAGACAAAAATGAACTGGGATGGTGAATGCCAATGGGCAAAACAATAGTCGAAAAACTGAATTTACATAAATATGAACGGGTAGCAGTCTTGAATCTGCCAGCCGGGGCGGATTATTTAACAGAGCTGCCGGATTACGATACAGAGCTTAATGAAAGTGCCTATGATCTTATATTTGCCTTTGTATTGGATATGGGTTCTTTAAAAGGAATCGTGGATAAGGTAATCGAGAAGAATCATTTGAGTAAAAACGGCTATATTTATTTGGCGTACCCCAAGAAGGGGAATAAGGGTTATGCTACATATATTCATCGTGATGATCTGATGCAAGGCCTTGGTGCGGATGATGAAGGTTATGTTGGCTCGAGTGACCTGAAGTTTGCACGTATGGTTGGGTTGGATGATGTCTTTACGGTAGTCGGACTGAAAGAAGATTCGAAAAATAGAAACCGTCCATCTACCAAAGCAAGCCAATCAGTAGATGATTATATCGAAATGATTTCTGAAATTGAGAAAGATTTACACGATTCTCCAGATTTGCTTGCGTTCTATCAATCACTTACCCCAGGGTATCGCAAGGATTGGGCCCGTTACGTGTATAGTGCAAAACAAGAGGCGACCCAAGTGAAACGGCGCCAGGAAATGAAAATGATTTTAGGAGAGGGCTACAAGAGCAGGGATCTATATCGAAGAAATAAATGAGGGTGGGGAATGTCTACCATTCTCTTTTTTCTTGTTCTGATCATCCTATCAAAAGCATATACTAGACCGAATCCAAACTTAAATCGTAATAATTATGATTTGCGAGGTGGTTAAATATGCTTTTGAAACGCTACACGGGAAATTTGCTGTTAGTGATACTGCTGTTTTTGCTGCTGGCATTCTTTTTTCTAGGAGATGTATTCATTCCCAAAGCGATTGATTTCTCGGGCTACCCGATGCTTCACTCTGTATTCGTCGTGTTTTTGGGATTGTTTTTAGAATCGATTCCTTTCCTGTTCCTCGGGGCCATTGCTTCATCGTTCATCCAGCTGTTCATCAGTGAAGAAATCATTCAGCGGATGATACCAAAAAGACCCCTGACCGCCATTTTTGCATCGATAGCGGCGGCGCTTATCATTCCGGTTTGCGAATGTGCAATCATCCCGGTCGTCCGGAGATTGATTCAAAAAGGTGTCCCGGTCCATGCAGGTGTGGTCTTGCTCGTAACAGCCCCAATATTGAATGTCATCGTGTTCGGCTCAACTTATTATGCGTTCCAAAATAAACCTTCCATTCTATATGGAAGAATCATTCTTTGTGTCCTGACGGCCATAATCGCAGGTTTATTTATTCATTTATTCAGCACTAAAGATGTGGTGAAAGAGGACAAGCTGGAACTGGTACATGGGCATGAACATGATAGTCAGTCCAGTAAATGGACAAGCTTCATTGATCATACTTCACAGGAATTTTTTATGGTCGGAAGATACTTTATCATCGGGGCCTTGTTTGCCAGTGTATTTCAAGTGTTCATGGATCGATCTGTAATGGCCGATATTGGTCAAGCGCCAATAAAAGGCACGGCGTTGATGATGGGAATTGCATTTGTGCTTTCACTCTGTTCATCAGCAGATGCATTCGTTGCGGCCTCCTTTTCCCATAGTTTTCTGCCAGGCTCGATACTGGGTTTCCTTGTATTTGGCCCCATGCTGGATTTGAAAAATGTTTTGATCATGATGTCCTGTTTTAAACGGAGCTTCGTCGTCACGTATGTCTTGCTTGTTTTCGCAGTCGTCTTCAGCCTGTGCCTGATTGCAGGCGGATTGATCAGTAAGGGGGGCTTCTGATGAAACGTTTTTTTATCCAAAGACTTGAAGGATTGCTGCTGCTTGGAATTGGCCTTATGATCTTTAAATTGTATGTTTCAGGATATTTAACCAAATTGATTGCACCCAAAATGGTTCCATATGCATTGGCAGCGCTTTTTGCTTTTTTAGTGATCAGCCTTCTCCGAATGAAAAAACAAAAACAGGGTGAACAACATTGTGATTGCGGATCGAAGGGAGAGTCTTCCTCGTCCGCACTGGTCCTGAAATATAGTTTGTTCTTCATTCCGATTCTTCTTGGCTTCACCTTGACCGATTTTACATTAAGCGGGGAAGTGCTGGCGAAAAGAGGGATGGCGAAGCAGCAGGCACAGATGGTAAGTTCTTATGATTCAGGGAAACATGCGAATGGGGAGAAAATCTCCGTAACCGATGATAATTATTTTGAAGTGCTGGATGATTTACTGAACAACCTCGATACGATAGAGGGTAAGGAAATAGAGATTTCGGGGTTCATATACCGTGAGGATACATTTACGAAAAAACAAATGGCCATCTCCCGCCTCTCCATGTCCTGCTGTGTGGTCGATGCGACGTTATACGGATATATGGTAAACGGGAATGTGGAAGGAATGAAGACGAATGATTGGTATACGATTACAGGAACATTAAAAAAAGGAAGCTATAAAGGGGAACCCGTACCGGTGATCGATTTAAAAGAGTCGAATAAAATAAAGGCACCCGAAGAAGCTTATTTATATGAAAATGTACAAATCATTCAGTAGAAGTTGAAAGGGGTGTTTTGCCTGTACGAAGACACCCTTTTCATGTAAAAAGGCCTTAAAGCCATATATTCCATCATAAGATCCCATTCCTCTTTTATTTATACAGCCAAATGGCAGAAAACGTGGGCGGTGAGAATTCTCTTCAAATTCATATTTTGAAGGCAAACATTTATTTGATGGGCACCTGGTTCTCTGTTATTCATACTATATGGGATAAAGAACAGAGAGGGGTTATGCCATGTATGGGCATGATATGTATGAAGGTGATTGGAACAGACAGCAGGATATGTTGATTCAGCTTGAAAAGGCGATAAATGGCGAGTACAGTGCCATCCAGTGTTATGAGAAATTGGCAGCATTAGCGCCGGATGAAAAGCAGAGGAAACAAATCATTGAAATAAGGGAAGATGAAATAAAACATTTTCAAGCATTCACCCGGATATACAACAGCTTGACCGGGATGCAGCCACAGCCTAAAGTGACGGAACCATGCCCGGACTCCTATGCAGCTGGATTGGAATTTGCCGTTCAAGATGAACAGGAAACAGTAGATTTTTATCAGGATGTCGCAGATGGTGCGGCTGATAGAACCATTAGAAAGGCGTTCCGGCGTGCTGCCGCGGATGAACAAAACCATGCCGTCTGGTTTTTGTTTTACTTAGTAAAACTCAAAGGCTGATTCAATAGTAAGTAAAGTGAAAAAAAGCCAGGAGATTATCCTGACTTTTTTTCACTTTAGGACAGCTCCTGGTTCATCAATATCCCCATGTAATGGATCGGAGTCGGCTCTTATGCGGAATCATCTCTTTGACGATTTCACCTGGGCTACGAAAAAATCCTAACTAACCAGTTTGTATACCGTATATGAAGCTCCGGCCCCCAGCGCAAGCAGCGCACCACCTATTGCAATGGGATGGGCTCCATCGGGGGCGAATGACTGGGCCGTTCCGGTCGTTCCCCAAAGCATTGCCCCAAGGATGACGAGTAAATAGGGGTATTTTCCTTCATGGAAGTTATCCTGTAATAAAGATTTACTATTCAGACTATATGATTGTGCCTATTAAGTCAAAGGGGCCTATTTGTTCGAGAGAACGTAACATAGTATAATGGCCTTACAATGGATAAGAGTATAAGGGGGGATAATCTTGTCTTCAGGTAATCGAAACAATCAAATTGGGCCGCCGCGGTTCGCTATTGCCATTCACTCTCTGGTTTGGCTCGCACAAAGCGAAAAGCTCCTGACAAGTTCGGCAATCGCTTTAAAGGTGAAGTCACATGCCACTTTTTTAAGAAGGGTGATGGCTCAGCTTGCAGCTGAGGGGATCGTCGAAACAAAGGAAGGGCGGGAAGGCGGATACAGCTTGAAGGTGCCTGCCTCTCAGCTGACTTTGGCCGATGTGTATCAAGCGGTACGGCCGGAATGTCTTGTTTGTATGGAAACGAGCGAATGCGGTGAAGTCGTGAAACAGCTGGATACGGCTTTGGAGGAGATCATGAACGAAGCCGAAAAGGAAACATTGCGCCTGCTAAAGGGCTATACATTGGAAGAATTCATGAAAAAAGTCGACTTTACCAATTTTGAAAATGAGTGTCTAGGGTAATATCCTTGCAAGAGGATACCTAGGAATATATAATGTGCTTAATGCGATTGCATTTGAAATAAGGAGGTATTTACATGAAGGTGGAAATTTGGTCGGATTATCAATGTCCGTTCTGTTATATAGGAAAGCGTCGATTCGAAGAGGCGTTAAAGCAGTTTGAAAATAAAGAACAGGTAGAGGTTTCATTTCGGAGTTTTGAGTTGAACCCAGAAGCTGAACGGGATATCAATATGACTCAAAATGAAATGCTGGCCAAGAAATACGGCATGTCTCAAGCACAGGTGGAAGCAAACAGCCAAAACCTGACTCAACAGGCCAAAGAATTGGGACTCGATTATCATTTGGACAAAGTGGTCTTAACGAATTCGTTCGATGCCCACCGCTTGATGCATTTTGCTGAATCAAAAGGTAAAGAGAAAGAAATGAATGAACGCCTATTTAAAGCTTACTTTACGGAAGGCAAACATATTGGAGATCACGCTACATTGGCTAGTTTGGCTGAAGAGGTTGGCCTTGAAAAGTCCGAGACGGAGGCCATGCTGGCAGGAACGGCATTCACTGCAGAGGTTAGGGGAAATGAGCAAGAAGGAAGCCTGCTTGGTATTACAGGAGTGCCATTCTTCGTCATTAACCGCAAGTATGGAATTTCTGGTGCCCAGCCAACAGAAGCGTTCCTGGATACGCTAAAAAAAGTATGGGCTGAGGAAAATCCGCTTACGATCGTGAATGATCCAGCAACAGGCGACGCTTGTACGGACGATTCATGTAACGTGCCGGAAAAATAATGAAGATATGAAGAAGGAGACCCGAAACTGGGGTCTCCTTTTTTACTTAAAAAGGAAATGTTATATATGGCAAAGAATATAGTGTACAGGATGGCTTTTCAAAAAAGTCCGAAATGAAAGGGAGCTAAATGGTGTATATAATGATTGGAATACTAGTCTTCGTGATTGCATGTGCAGTAACTGCCAAACTAATTTCCTATAAATATTGGACATGTATTTATTCAGCATTCGGGAATGAAAATTATTTTAAGGCGGTTGCGAAATTGGAAAGGGAAGGGATACAATTCAAAACGAAAACGCCTATGAATTTAGGCTCTGAAAGCTTTCAAAATCGCGATGAAACCACTCAATATGATGTTTTTGTGAAAAAAGAACAGAAACATATTGCCCAAAGGGCACTAAACAAGAATTAACAAAAGTAAATCGCTGTCCTGATGGCAGCTTTTTTATTGCCGGTGTTCAGGCAAACTATATCCCCTTACATAATTATTTTTAAATGATGAACACAGTATACAACCTGGAGTGAACTCCAGATCAGTTTTACTTTCTTGGAAACTCACGAGTATTTGCTCCAAACTCACGAGTAAAAGCCCGAAACTTACGAGGGTGGGACTTAAAAAAAGCAAGGTGCTGCTAATTCATCTTTCGATTGATTTCATATAGGATAAAAGAAAGAAAAAGCGTTGATTTTGATATGGAATTGGTTTTTTATAGTTTCAAAGACTGAAAATTTGTATAATGGGTGAGATGGATTTAATTGAATGTACATATAGGAGGGGCATGGATGAGTAAGCTTAATGGCAGGACCGTTGCTTTATTGGGAGCAAGGAAGACGGAAGAACTTAGTAAAATCGTTCAAAATCTTGGGGGAGTCCCGCTCGTTCGCCCGGCACAGGGGACGGTATTCCTTGATGATTCCCATTTGGAAGAGGATGTCACCCGGTTGATGGAAGGGGAGTTCGATTGGATTATCCTCACGACGGGAGTGGGGACGGAATTATTATATAAAACGGCCGTGAAGATGGAAGCGGGAGATCGTTTCGTAGAAGCCTTGCAGTCTATGAAAATTGCAGCTAGGGGCTATAAAACGGTGAATATGCTGAAAAAGCTTGGCCTGCAGCCATTAATCCGTGATGATGATGGCAGTACGGCAGGGCTTGTTCGCAATCTGGAAGGCCATCTGCCAGGAGGTGTAAAGGTCGCTTTGCAGCTTCACGGCGATCCGGCGCCACTTTTGATGAACTGGTTGGATGAACAAAAAGTGGAGCATAAAGAAATCCTGCCATATGAACATATACCGCCCGAAAAGGAAACGATGCAGCAGCTGATCCAAGAACTCCTTGAAGGCAAAATCGATTCGGTTGTGTTCACGAGTGCACCGCAGCCGCGAAATTTAATGAGATTTGTCCGTGAACAAGGTGTGGAGGATAAGATAGCCGACCTGTTTGCATCAGATGTAATTGCTCTTGCGGTCGGAAAGGTAACGGCGCAGGTGGTAATCGATGAAGGGATAGAGCGGGTCATTTATCCTGAAGATCAACGGATGGGCAGTGCAATGGTGGAGCTGGTGAAATATTATCAGGGAATAGCAAGCAGATAGGGGTGAGTTCAGCATGGCCAATGGCAAGGTCTATTTTGTGGGTGCAGGTCCGGGTGATATGGGCCTGATTACCGTAAAGGGTCAAAAAGCGATTGAAAAAGCGGACGTCATTTTGTATGACAGATTGCTAAATCCCAAACTGTTGGAGGCTGCCACCCTCAAGTGTGAATTGATATATTGTGGCAAGACACCTTATACTACTGGCATCAGTCAAGGGGAAATCAATGAGCTGCTTGTTTCCAAAGCACAGGCAGGGCAGCGGGTCGTCCGTTTGAAAGGCGGTGACCCTGCCGTTTTTGGAAGAGTCGGGGAGGAAGCGGAATCGTTGAAGGATGAGGGAATCCCATTCGAAGTCATTCCGGGGGTTACGTCCAGCATTGCTGCATCGATATACGCAGGAGTACCCGTCACACATCGGGATTTCGGACGCTCCTTTGCGATGGTGACGGGCCATGACCGAACGAAGAAGGATATAGATTGGAACGGGCTTGTGAAAAGTATAGATACGGTCGCCTTTTATATGGGTGTGGCCAATCTTCCTTATATCCGTGAAAATTTGATCAATCATGGAAAGCCGGGGAACACGCCGGCACTCGTCATCCAATGGGGCACATATGGAAGTCAGGAAAGTGTCGAGGGGACCTTGGCTGATATCGTCGAAAGGGTAAGTGAAAGGTCGCTTGGCAATCCTGCGATCACCTTGGTCGGGGATATCATTTCACTAAGGGGCAAACTGCAATGGTTCGAAAAGAAGCCACTATATGGACAGCGGTTTTTAGTGGCCCGGACCGGAACGGCAAAGAGTTCCTTGGCAGAAGCCCTGCAAGAACTTGGCGGCGAAGTCATCGAGTTTCCTAAATGGAATGCGGCAAAAGTGAAAATGGAAGAAAGTCAGCTGCTCTCTTTTCTTTCGTATGATCGAATACTCTTCACTTCCCCCGAAAGTGTCCATGGATTCTTGGATTCACTCACTGAACATGCTATTGATTTCCGACGGATTTCTTCGAAACTTTATGTGTTATCAAGGAAATCAAAAAAGGCTTTACAGCAACGGGGACTGATGGCAGAACTCAAATCCGAGATGGCGAAAGCCGGAACACTGTTGGTTGTCGGAGATCGAAACAGAGATCAAAGAGATCCGGACCATGGGGACGGAGACTATTTTCAATCAATCGATAAATTCGTCGATGAAAGATTCCTTGAAATCCTTCCGAGAATGCTGGACGGGAAAGCTGTCGGAACGGTGCTTTTTTCGAATCGGCATTCTGTTGATATGCTGATGCAATATGGGAACAAGGCAGACGTGGATGTTGAAGGGCTGCTAAATCAAGCCTCCATTGGGGTAATCGGGGAAAGTACCGGCAATAGACTTAAAGACTATGGATTTACATTGGATATGATGCCCAATGAACCGTCTGTCGAACAATTGGTGGAGTTAATCGTGAATAGGTATGTTTTATAGGCTCTGATAATAACAGAGTCTATTTCCTTTGGAGGGGCTTCGTTAATCATTCCTGCAGAACTGTTGTTTGCATTCAGTGTTATGGTCTATCGTGTTATCATTTAATTACGGGACATAACAAAATGCGGAAAGTTTAAAAAGGCATCACTTACTGCTTTTATTGGCCAGAATTGATGTTTACCATTCATAGACAGGGGGTGACTTAATGTTTAATATTGTTGATATTTTATGGCAATTATTCTACCTTGCCCTGCTAGTTCTGCTATTCGTAATGGTTGTGAAGTCGATCCGTTTCTTTATAAAACATATGACAAAAATGAATAACCTTGAAAATAAAAGAGATGAATTAAATGAACGATTGAAAAAGAAGGATGAGTGACGGCCGTATCTCCGGGTCGGTTTCCTGTTTGCGAGTTATGGCAGGGGTAGATTGGATTAGCCTTGCCAAATGGACGCTCGTAAGATTTTAAGAAGTAAAGAATAAAAGTCTTTTATTCCTTCCCGGATTGGGTATTATATATAAGTGACTTTTCCAGGGAGGCGAAGCAAATGAAACGGACATGGGAATACGTATTAAGTATCATAGGCGTGAGCATCGCTGCAATTTTTTTAATCGTGACGATCATAACGGCCGTTTATATCAACAGTATCGATTTGAAAGAAATGGTGGACTACTCATTAATGACAGATTCTCAGGAGTTTTCTTCATCTGAGATAGATATGTCAGTCAAACTTTTCATGGGCTTATTATGGGCTGGAATCATATCGCTGTTCATTGCCTTGGCAGGCGGTTTGATTGCTATCTTTCTATTAAAAGGCGGCAAAGCGAAGGGAGCCGGAATCTTATTGATCATTACGGGCATTCTGACGATCTTTCATGTTTGGCCGCTTATCTTCTTCATCGTACCGGGAATCATGTGCCTTGTAAGGAAGCCGAGGGAAACGGTGGAAGTGATCGTATAATACGACACCATACATAGTTCTGTGATTTGAAAATAAAGGAGCTGGCCCGAAAATGCGGGTAAGCTCCTTTATTTGCTGTAAGGATATTATAGGAGTATATACCTTTTTATACCTGCAATAACCAGTCTATCATGTTACTATTATTATAGATTTAAATATAAATAGACTGGAGTTCGATCAATGAAAATACCATTATTGAAGGTTGGGGCACTGACCTGTTTAACACTCGGATTGTTCAATGGACAGGCTTTTGCGGAGTCTGGTATTACCAATGCGTGTTCATCATTCGGTGAGATTCAACCCAATGAAAATCCTTCCCATAAGCAGATTAACTGCTTACTGACGAATGCAGCAATAGAGGCTGAAATCCCCCCTGAAGTGGTAAAAGCGGTGGCTACACAGGAAAACGGGGATTGGAGGCAATTTAATGAGGACGGTAAACCGATTAAATCCGACGATGGCGGTATCGGTCTAATGCAGCTTACCAATAAAACTGGATATGATCAGAAAAAGCTGGAAAATGATATAGTCTACAATATCGAGGCAGGCGTCGAGGTCCTGAGTGGCATGTATTCAAGAAGTGATTTGCCGAAGATCAAAGGTGCAGGACGCAGGGTCATCGAAAATTGGTATTTCCCTGTCATGGCATACAATGGGACAAAACCGGTGAACAGTCCTCTTTACCAGGAAAACGGACAAAGAAATGCGAGTGCCTACCAAGAGGAAGTTTTTGCTGAGATAGAAAAACAAAGTTATTTGGATGGCACAAAACTGGCCAAATATCCATTCAAAACAACGGACTTTCAATATGACCGGGAAAGCACCGAAAATATCATCTTTAAAAATCTTGAATACACACTGACAGATCAAACGCATGACTCCGTTTATTGGTTCAAGGCAGGAGACAAAGTTGTGACGACATCCAGTGCGAATATCAGGAAAAAAATAAGCACTACGGCAGGTGCAGTACGTGTGCCACCAAATACAAGCATGATCATCACAGGGAATTTTGATTATCACGAATCTACGGGAAATAAATTTGTCTTTTACCCCGTACAAACGGAAGACAACAGTATTAAGGGGTATGTTTCATCGGCTTACATCTCCAATGGGCCATCGATTGTCAAGGATACGGATATGCCTGTGATTTCAGGAGCTGCCGGTAAATCGATACCATTCAACTCAACCTTCAATCCTAAAACCGGCATAAAGGCGAAGGATGATAAAGATGGTGACTTAACGAGTGTCATACGTGTCGAAGGTAAGGTGGATACCAAGAAAGTGGGCACCTATAATTTGACTTATACGGTAGCCGACAAGGCTGGGAATGTTGCCAAGGTCACAAGGAAAATAACTGTTTATGATCAAGTCAAGCCAGTGATTTCAGGTGCCGGGAATAAAACCATCAAACTTAATTCTTCATTCAGTCCAAAAACGAACGTGAGTGCCAAGGATAATGCCGATGGCAACTTGACTAGTAAAATCAAAGTGACGGGTACAGTCAATACGAAGAAAAAGGGGACCTATACATTGAAGTATACGGTCACCGATTCATCGAAAAATGCAGCGACAGTTACAAGGAAGATCACGATTGATGGCACCAAGCCAGTCATCTCGGGAGCCAATAGTAAGACAGTTGCCTATTATTCGACATTCAACCCTAAATCAGGTGTTTCTGCGAAAGATAACCTTGATGGCAACATGACAAGTAAAATCAAAGTGACAGGTACGGTGAATACGAAGAAAAAGGGAACGTATACATTAAAGTATACAATCACTGATTCATCGAAAAATACTGCGACAGTCACAAGAAAGATTACGGTAGACAGCACCAAGCCGGTCATTTCCGGTGCCAAAAGCAAAACCATTGCCTATAACTCGACATTCAATCCTAAATCAGGTGTATCTGCGAAAGATAATCTTGATGGAAGTTTATCAAGTAAGATCAAAATAACAGGGACTGTGAATACGAAGAAAAAAGGTAACTATACATTGACTTACACAGTTACGGATAAATCGAAGAACAAGGCAGAAGTAAAAAGGAAAATCACAGTTAAATAGATGGCAAAAAAGGATTCCCGCAATAGGGGGAATCCTTGAATTTGTAGGCAAGGGTTTATCTGAATTTCAAAAAAAGTTGATTGGAGCGGGTGTGCGAGACTCCTGCTGGAAAAGCGAGTCGAGGGTAGACCCCACAGGCGCAAAAGCGCCGAGGAGGCTAACGGACCGCCCGCGGAAAGCGAGTGCCCTACGTTTCAATCGACATCCGAGATTTTACAAACCCTCATAAAAACTGTAGATAAACTTGATTTTCAACGAGTTTGTTTACAGTCTGTAGGATTCCCGTCATAGGGAATCCTTTTTTGATGTCTAAATGTATTTGGCTGAAAGGTATGCATATATAATAGTAGAAAGTGTCTTTCAGGGTGGAGTGGATATTGATAAAAATGTTATAATTGTAAATAGATGTAACATGAAGTGATCTGAAGGGGGATTGTTTATGGGCAAAGAACACGGGCATGTAAACTGGATGGATCAGATTTTTAAGGAATATGAACGTGACGGCGGGTTGAAGAATAATCCTGGCTTTGGAAAACCGCTTCCGGAGTCGGCGTTATCGGGAAATATATATGACAATTTCTTGGCAAAGGCCAAGGATGCCGGCTACCTTCCGCTTTGGATAAAATGGCAAAAAGAAATTCGGGAAGAGTTATCCGGATTGGTTCGATTGAAAAAAATGAATGGACCTGAATCTGAAATAATGAAACGAATTGATGAAATAAATGAGAAAGTACGTACATATAATGCGATTTGTCCAGCCAAAATGCAGCGCAGGGAAATAGAGTTGGAAAGCATCGATATCCAATATGAAAAATGGAAGTAATTGATAATGTGTAAAATGTGGGTATTTGTATGACGTGATCATTAAAGGATTATGATATAATGGCATGAATAAAAAACAGAGAGAGGGACTTCGATTGGAAAATAGAAAAGAAGTTTTTTCATGGATAAAAGCGATATTGATTGCAGTCATTCTAGCTTTTTTAATTCGAACGTATATTTTTGCACCGATTGTCGTGGACGGTGAGTCAATGATGCCGACTCTGCAAGACCACGAGAGAATTGTTCTTACCAAGTTTGGAACGAGTATCGATAATATCGACCGGTTTGATATTGTCGTTTTTCATGCAACGGTAGATAAAGATTATATAAAAAGGGTTATCGGTCTGCCAGGAGACCATATTGAATATAAAGATGATACGCTTTATATTAATGGGAAAGCTTATGAAGAACCATACTTGGACAAATATAAGAATCAGATGGCAGGGGTGCCGCTGACTGAATCCTTCAAGCTCGAAGATATTACAGGCAGCATGACTGTGCCGGAAGGTCAGCTGTTCCTTATGGGGGACAATCGCCAAAATAGTTTGGATAGCCGTGAAATCGGCACGATTTCCGTCGATGAAATTGTAGGCAAGGCGAATCTAGTGTATTGGCCGATCAATGAAATAAAGATTGTGAAATAAGAAGAAGCGGACTCAGGTTTAGAGTCCGCTTTATTGTTGCGTTTTACATTCCATTGTCATACAGGTTTTTCAACAAAAAACGTGTCAATTCTACTTTTTTTATCTTTTTTTATGAAAATCAACTCATTTGGGTTAAATTAGGTTATCCTATTAAAAAGAAGTAATCACGTTACCCAGGCCCGCATAAGAAATTGGATTACTTTAAAAAAGGGTGCTGAGATGGAGTACTATAGATGGATATAGTAAAGGATTTAATATCAAACTATGGTTATTTCGCGATATATGCGCTGTTGGCCATTGGGATTATCGGCTTGCCGGTTCCTGATGAGTTCATGATGACTTTTGTCGGCTATTTGTCATCCATTTCCGTTTTGAATGTCCAGGGAGCATTCCTTGTCAGTTTCCTTGGATCGATATCCGGGATGCTTTTCAGTTATTTCATCGGGAAAAAGGTAGGGAAGCCTTTTTTGAGGAAGTATGGTAAGTGGATCAAAATGACCCCCGCGAGGTTGGAAAAATTGGAGAAATGGTTCAATAAATACGGTCCTTGGACCATTATCATAGCCTATTTCATCCCAGGAGTCCGTCACTTCGCCAGTTACATTTCCGGTATGAATGGAATGGGGAAACGAAAGTACTTTATCTTTGCCGGAGCAGGTGCTTTCAGCTGGTGTTTGGTATTTACGACTTTTGGCTATTTCATTGGTGTGTTAACTTAAATCATTTCAACTTCAAAATTTCTTTATTGAATCAGAAAAACCCGTTTCTGGATTCCAGAAACGGGTTTTTCCATTTCTGCCTATAATTATTGAGCTGAGTATCCACCGTCGATGACAAGCTCGGCACCAGTTACGTATGAAGCGTCATCGGAAGCAAGATAAAGCACGGCATTTGCAATATCCGCCGGCTGGCCCAAGCGTTGTAATGGTGTTGCCTTGATCATTTGGTTCACTAACTCTTTTGACTCTTCTAATTTTTGAGTCATCGGTGTTTCGATGATACCAGGGAATACAGCGTTGACACGGACACCCATGCGGCCATATTGCGTTGCGGCAGCCTTGGAAATAGCACGAACGGCACCTTTTGAAGCAGAATAAGAGTTTAAGCCCATTCCGATTTGAGCAGTAAAGGAAGAAATGTTCACGACTGCGCCTTTACCTTCTTTAGCCATGTAAGGAACAACGTGTTTCATTCCAAGGAATGGTCCAAATCCATTGATGCTTAACATTAGCTGCCAATCGGCCAATGACGTATCGTTAATGCCTTTTTCCGTTGAGATACCGGCATTGTTAACCAAAATGTCGATCTTGCCAAATTTAGCGATAACTTCATCCGTCACTTTTTTCCAGCTTTCGTCTGAAGATACATCAAGTACAGCTCCATGGACGTTATCCAATTCATTCACAACAGCTACAGCTTTTTCATTGATATCAGCAGCAATGACTTGTGCTCCTTCTTTTGTGAATAGGTCAACCATTTCCCTGCCCATACCAGATGCTCCGCCAGTGATAATGGCTACTTTATTAGTCAATCTTCCCATCATGATCACTCCTAATTGGTTGTTATAACGATGAATATATGTTCAAGCATAGTTCAAAAGTTATATTATCAACGAGCAATACTATAACTCCTTTTAAAATCCGTCAAGCTTTTTATTTTTTCGCTTGCGATTTTGCTTTTTCTTGCTGGGTAAAAAAATTCATGTACGTTTGTGGAAAAAGGAATTCCCATGTTGAGAGCGTTATCAATCTTTTAATCTACAAATTTGATACCGTAGATCATCAATATCTAAAATAGCTTAATCCGTTCTATTTGAACCGATTAACAAGTAATCTTGTAGAGGCATCGTATGCATGTTGGGGAGCACCATATGTTCAATTCTAGTGATTAAAATGGAATACTGCAAACTTTTTGTACTTTGGATACAAATTTTTATAACGTCATTCCAATTCTAACTTTTCAGAACTTTTCTGTACATTGGAGGTCATCATTTTATGAATAACAGAATGTATCTTTCCTTGGCCATCCCGCTTACGATTTCGACGATGAGTACGCCCTTGCTCGGTGCGGTCGATACGGCTGTGGTTGGAAAGTTGAGCGATCCCGCCTATATTGGCGGGGTGGCTGTCGGAACCATTATTTTTAATACGATGTATTGGCTTTTTGGTTTTCTTCGGGTCAGTACATCTGCCTTCGCTGCACAAGCGGAGGGGGCAAGGGATGAAAAGCAAAGCCTGATGGCCTTGGTTCGGCCATTTTTCATAGCAGCGATCATCGGTCTGCTTTTTATCGTGATCCAGAAGCCCATTTTGAATGTTTCGTTAGGCGCAATCGGTCCGGAATCGGACGTTTCCGCCTTTGCCGCAGACTATTTCGGCATCCGGATATGGGGGGCACCTTTTGCGCTATTGAATTATGTCATCTTAGGCTGGTTAATCGGGAAATCCAGGATAAAAACATCTTTGTTCATTCAAGTTTTCATGAACGTGATGAATATAGTCTTATGCCTCGTTTTTGTAAATGGCTTTTCATGGTCTGTATCAGGGGTTGCTGCCGCTTCATTGATATCAGAGATTGCCGCGTTTTTCCTGGGCTTGTGGGTGATCCGGAAAGCGGTCAACGTACCGGATTCATTTTCATTCCGGGAGGGGTTCGATCGGGCTTCCCTGAAAAAAATGATGGTGGTCAACAGGGATTTATTCATCAGGACCATTTGCCTGATCACGGTTTTCAATCTTTTTACGGCCAAGGGAGCCACTTTCGGGACAGAGACACTGGCGGCAAACGCCGTACTCATTCAAATCCATTACCTGATGGCCTATTGCTTTGATGGCTTCGCGAATGCATCGAGTCTTCTGGTCGGGAAGGCGATTGGTTCGAGGGATATAAACCTTTATAAAAAAACACTCTCACTATCGGCACGGTGGGGCTTGTATGCTTCGTTCATACTTGCCGCATCTTACTATCTATTCAGCGATGAGGTCATTCTCCTTTTCACGGATATTCCCGGCGTCATCGAATTGGCCCATGAATATGGACTTTGGATAGTTCTATTCCCGTTCACTGCCTTTATCGGACTCATTTTTTATGGAGTGTTCACCGGAGCGACTGAAGCCGTTCCAGTAAGGAACTCGATGCTCCTTGCACTAATGGCTTTTCTAATAGTCCAATTCGCAGCAGTCAGCAATCATGGCAATCATGGATTATGGCTTGCATTCCTGGCTTTCAGTTTAGGACGTTCTTTGTTTTTAGCATTATATATCCCAAGGCTAAACCGAAAAGTTACAAAGCTTATGGATGCCGATAGTTTAATGAAATCATCCTCTTTTTAATAAAAGAGGGTGTTTTTTTGTAGACAAAAGGAAGTCTATCTAAATTTTTGTTGAAGGAACAGGTGTGCGAGACTCTTGCGGGAAAAGCGCGTCCAAGGGAGACCCCGGAGGCGTATAGCGCCGAGGAGGCTCCCGGAACGCCCGTGGAAAGCAAGTGCCTGGAGAGGAAATCAACGGGGTGTTTTTTATTTATGTAAGGGCTTTTATCGGTAGTTTGACGGTAGCAATAATACGGGAATACGAAGAATAGGTAGCAACGCTTGGCGAATGTGGTAGTAAAAGTGATAAAATGAAAAATATATATAAAAGAGGAGTTGTCGTATTTTGAGTGAATTGAATTGGCGAGAAGAAGTTGAAAAACGGAAAATGGACTTATTACTGGATACTCAAAACTTATTGAAAATAAAAAGTGTACTGGATGAGGAAAATCCTACAGAGGAGGCCCCATTCGGTAAAGGGGTGAAGGAAGCTCTTGAATTCATGCTTCAATTAGGCGAAAAAGACGGTTTCACTGTGAAAAATGTCGATAATGTTGCTGGTCATATTGAAATGGGTGAAGGCGAGGAGTTAATCGGGATATTATGCCATGTCGACGTGGTACCTGAGGGAGATGGCTGGAGTTCGGAGCCGTTCGGCGCTGAAATCCGCAATGGCCGCATATATGCTCGCGGTGCAATCGATGATAAAGGGCCGACGATGGCTGCCTATCATGCGATGAAGCTGGTCCGGGAGCTAGGAGAACCTTTGAACAAACGTGTGAGGATGATCATTGGAACCGATGAAGAATCGAATTGGCGCTGCGTTGACCGGTACTTTGAAGTGGAGGAAATGCCCTCGATAGGCTTCGCACCAGATGCTGATTTCCCGATCATCAGTGCGGAAAAAGGAATCTGGGATTTCTCGGTTATCCATCCTGCCGATGCAGGAAATGGCACGAACTCAGACGTGAATGTCATCGAGTTTTCTTCAGGTCGAAGGACGAATATGGTACCGGATTTTGCGACGGCTATTGTGGAAACGGACAACACTGCTGAAGTGGCGGCAAACTATCAGGATTATTTGCAAAAGTACTCATTGGAGGGGCAAGCCGTTCCGCAAAAAAATCAAGTGCTGCTTGAAATGAATGGTGTCTCGGCACACGCGATGGAACCGAACAACGGAAGAAATGCAGGTCTACATTTAGCCGTATTTTTAGCTGATCTCACTCTTGATCCGCATGCGAAAGCTTACTTCACTTTCATCAAGGATCGTTTGTTCGAAGATTCCCGCGGAAATAATTTAGGTGTGGCTTATTCGGATGAGCAAACAGGAGAATTGACGATCAATGCCGGCGTTTTCAATTATTCTAAACAAGGCGACAGCTCGATCGGTTTCAGCATGCGTTATCCGGTCACGTTTGAGTGGGAACAGCAAAAGGCGGCGCTGGAAGAAAGGCTTGCGGCATATAATTTGAAAGTGAAGACTAATTCGCATTCAACTCCACATTATGTGGACAGTGAAAGCTTCTTGATCAAGACCTTGCAGGAAGTGTATGAAGCGGAGACAGGTGATAAAGCCGAGCTTCTTTCGATTGGCGGCGGCACATATGCCCGTTCATTGAAAGAAGGCGTTGCATTTGGCCCACTTTTCCCAGGCAGCGAAGACATTGCGCATCAGAAAGATGAATATATTGATATTGAGGATATGCTTAAGGCTACGTCCATTTATGCACGTGCCATTCATGAATTGGCTAAATAAGAGGTAAAGAGGGAGAAGACATGGGAAAAATCATTTTTAACGGCGACCTTAAAAGCAGGTCCGAAGTAAAGGTAGATATTGAAGACCGGGGATATCAATTCGGTGATGGCGTCTATGAAGTCATCCGGGTTTATAATGGTGAATTATTTACAGGGGACATGCATTTGAACCGTCTGATCGACAGTGCGAAGTTGATACAGATGAAGGTTCCCTTAACCATAGCGGAAATCAAAACCCGCATGAAAAAGCTGATCGCTGAAAATCAACTGAAGGACGGTATCGTCTATATGCAGCTGACAAGAGGAGTATCTGCGCGTACACACTCTTTTCCAACTGCAGAGGTGGAACCGGTCTTTGTCGCCTATACAAAGGAAATGCCTTATACAGGCAAAATGAAGCCAGGGGTCAATGCTGTTACCACCGACGATATACGCTGGCTGCGCTGTAATATCAAGAGTTTAAATCTACTTGGTAATATAATGGCTAAACAGCAAGCGATCGAAGCAGGCTGTGATGAAGCGATCCAGCATCGTGATGGTACGGTGACGGAGGGTAGTTCGTCAAATGTATCAATCGTGGTGGATGGGCAACTTAAAACGCATCCGGCCACAAACTTGATCCTGAATGGAATTACCCGTCAGGTGATGCTGAAGCTTTGCGCGGATCATGGGATTCCCTATGTCGAAGAAGCCTTCACGGTCGAAGACATGATGGCAGCCGACGAAGTCCTTTATACAAGCACTAGCGTCGAAGTGACACCAATTATAAACATCGATGGCCAATCGATTGCAGCCGGGGAACCCGGTCCGATTACCCGAAGACTGCAGAAACTGTTTTCCGAGGAAATCGAAAAGCAATGCGGTTCCGTTAACTAGAAAAAAAAGCCCCTTTGCCACTATTGGCAAAGGGGTTTTTTTATGTGTAGTCGGAAGCGAGATAGACATCTCCGAGTTAATTACTCCATATGCAATCCTCCCTTTTTGACATTTTCAAGAACCAGGAATATACTTGCTAATAACCTAAAAAGTTTACCTGTCGCAACAATTTAAGTTGCGTATAAAAAGGAGTTGACATAGATATGTCCGATGCGTTGCATCAATCTTCTTCGAGAGGAATAAAAAAACTTCTTCCCTATCTAGGGCCTGCCTTTATAGCAGCTGTGGCCTATATTGATCCAGGGAATTATGCGACCAATATTACAGCCGGATCAAAATATGGCTATACGCTATTATGGGTTATCTTCGCATCCAATTTAATGGCTGTGCTAATACAATCACTATCAGCTAAATTGGGAATAGCCACTGGAAAGAACCTTCCAGAGTTATGCAGGGAAAAATTTTCGAAAAAAACATCTTTCTTCTTATGGATTCAGGCCGAAGCCGTTATAATGGCAACCGACCTGGCTGAATTCATAGGAGCTGCACTAGGGATTTATTTGCTATTTGACTTACCGCTTATCACATCGGCAATAATTGCAGCGATTGGTTCCTTTGCCATTTTGGAAATCCAGCGCAGGGGTTATCGTACATTCGAAGCTCTGATCACTGTCATGATATTTGTAGTTGTGATAGCATTTGGTGCTCAAGTTTTTTATGCAAAACCTGATACATCAGCCGTTGTTTTAGGACTCTTCACTCCAAAGTTTGAGGGAGTGGACAGTATTTTACTTTCAGCCGGTATGCTTGGAGCCACCGTTATGCCCCATGCGATATACCTTCATTCATCTTTGACGCAAAGAAGAATAGTCGGAGTAAACGATTTGGAAAGAAAAAGGATTTATCGTTTTGAGCTCATTGACATTGTCATCGCCATGTTGATTGCAGGTGCGATCAATGCCGCCATGGTCATCGTTTCAGCTGCCCTATTTCATAAGAATGGAGCACTGGTTGAGGACTTGGATGTTGCCTACCAACAGTTCGGGGCCATGCTTGGACCATCAGTCGCGATGTTTTTTGGAATAGGACTTTTATTTGCCGGCTTATCCAGCTCATCCGTTGGTGTAATGACCGGTGATGTAGTCATGCAGGGATTCATTAAAAGACATATACCCATTTATTTGAGAAGGATCATTACAACCGTTCCGCCCCTGCTCATAATATTATGGGGAGTGAATCCATCCAAAGCACTTGTGATGAGCCAAGTTGTACTCTCGTTTGGCATCGCGTTTGCCCTAGTGCCCTTGATCTTGTTTACAAGCAATAAAAAAATCATGGGCAGCCTGGTCAACCATAAAATCACCTCGAGCGTAGCTTGGCTTATAGCTGTCCTTATCATTGGACTGAACTTGTTCCTGCTTTACGAAACAGTTTTCAGTTAAAAGAAGCAGGGAAGGACCAATCTTTGGTCCTTTTTTGTTTGGATTTTTGCTGTGTGTTTCGTTAATCCGGCCCAGCGGGTTGATCATTCGACCTTGTGCGCGGATAATCCGGCCCAGCGGGTTGATCATTCGACCTTGTGCGCGGATAATCCAACCTAGCGGGGTGATCATTCGACCTTGTGCGCGGATAATCCGACCCAACTCGGGTATAATCCGACCCAGCTCGGGTATAATCCGACCTAGCGCGGAGATAATCCGACCCAGCTCGCGGATAATCCGACCCAACTCGGCTATAATCCGACCCAGCCCGAAAAAATCCCTCCTGGACCGCTTTCATAGTAAGTAAGATTTGGAATATTCCTGATGGAGGGAATATTTATTAGGAAGCCCAAGAAAAGGTATATGCAATGGGAATTATGGTAAAATTAAAGGGAAAATAGGAAGGAATGAACGTGACCATGAATACTCATTTTTTCTTTGCTTTAGTATTGCCTGATGATATTAAGGCTTCTTTAAATGCTGTTACGGAACAAATGAAGCCAGAATTTCCATTTAAGAAATGGCTGCATCCAGCCGATTATCATATTACGATGGCATTTTTGGGAAATGCTCCCGATACATTGAAAGAGGATGCTATGGGGCGTGTGGAAAGCGAGCTTTCCAATGAGGCTTCATTCGGCTTGGAACTCGGCGATATCGGCGGTTTTGGCAGGAGTGACAGTCCAAGGATCCTTTGGGCAGGCGTCAAGCAGCAAGATAGGCTATTTGCCATCCAAAGGAAAGTCTATAATTCTTGTATCGAAGCGGGTTTTGAACTTGATAAAAAGCCTTTTAAGCCTCATATAACGCTGGCAAGAAAATTCGAGGGTGAAAGTCCCTTTTCGTTGGAGAGCGTCCGCCAGATAGCGAATTTGAAGGATAAGCATTTTGAAGCAGATCAGGTTGCGTTATATCAAACACATCTTGGAGCTTCCCCTTCATACGAGAAGGTTTTCACGATAAACCTTCAAAAATAGAGAGATGGGTGGTGGTCAAATGGCACAGCTCATAAAGATGCAGGATTATATTTCCCGGTATGAGCAGGATATTTATCGTTATCCAACGCAATTTGCACGTTTGAAAAAACAGCAATGGGATAAATTGAAGGCTGCTTATAATGCGGGCGAGCTAGATCGGTTGTATAGCGAGCTTTCTGAAACACAAGTCAAATTCGATCCGCCTCAGGAAGAGTCGAAGGGCCTGTTGAAAAAGGTTAAAGGCATCTTCCACCGGGCAGGTAAACAGGAGACAGAAGCAGAAGAACTGCCAATACCGGCACAGAATGAAGATGCTAATGTTTTTTCATTAAGATTTCCGTTCCGTCCGGCCAGTCTGGATGAATTAAAGCAAAATTATTTAAATCAATTACTCCGCTTTCAAATGAAGTGGGGTAGTTCGACGCTTCATGAAAAGTCATTTGTGGACCAATCATTCATTTTGGATGAGAGGCTCCGCTTTTTTCTGCAGCGTTTTCCGGATACGTTTCTCGTATTATATAAACCTATCTTTCTATTGAAAAATGCGCCTGTTGAAGTCGAAGTCATTTTATTGACCCCTGTTGATGCTTGGTGCATCACTTTTCTGGAAGCGGAAGAAGACGCTGCATTCATCGGTTCGAGTGATCGGTTCTGGGTCCGCAGGCATCATAAGCATCCAGATAAAAAAGTGCTTAATCCTTTGTTGGGCGCAAATCGGATGACGAACATCGTCTCCCAGTTATTTGAGCTATATGAAGTGAACATGCCGATAAAAAAGGTGATTTTATCCCGGAATGGATATGTCGATTATCCCGAAGCCCCTTATGATATTACGGTATTGGATAAACGGACCTTCCCGGAATGGTTTGAAAGGATGCGGGCAATATCGTCTCCTCTTAAGGCACAGCAGTTAAAAGGGGCGCAGGCATTGCTTGAATATTGCCAAACTACATCAAGCCTGCGACCGGAATGGGAAGCCGAATATAACCAACCAGAAGGAAATGAATATGCCGCACCTTAATGAAACGGTGTATTTCATTGTCAATCCAGTGGCTGGAAATGAAGCGAGTTTAAAGATTTGGAAAAAAGCCGAGGAAATACTGAAATCAAAAGCTGTTCCCCATGAGGTGTTTTTCACACGGGAAAAGGGGCATGCGCTAAGATTGACGAAGGAAATACTATCAGGGACTAATCAGGATACCCGGGTGATTGCTGTTGGGGGAGATGGCACGATTAATGAAATGATAAATGGCGCCATTGGTTTCCCTCACGCAATCATCGGCTCCCTTGCGGCTGGGTCCGGCAATGATTATGTAAGGGGCATTCAAAAAACTGAGAATATGGAAGAAGCCCTTTCCTTATTTCAGGATAATGCCTTTAATACCATTGATATTGGACAGTTCGAGACGAATGGCAAGGTGGGTTATTTTGTGAACAGCCTGGGAATGGGCATTGATGCTGAAATTTCCGATGAAGCAAACCGTGCCCCCCTGAAAAAATGGTTTAATTTTGTCAGAGCGGGTAAATTAATTTATCTGTTGATTTTTATAAAAATGTTATTTTCTTACAAGCCCAGCTGCATGGAATTGATCATTGATGGAAAACGGCATCTTTTGAAAAAGGTATGGTTCATCGTTATTGCGAACCAGCCCTACTTTGGAGGTGGAATGAAAATTTCACCATTGTCGAAGGTGGATGATGGCAGGTTGAACGTGATTGCAGTCCATGATATTACTATGTTGAAATTATTAACCGTTTTCATCACCGTTTTATGGGGCGGTCACCTCAACATTAAAAATGTTGATTCTTTTTCTGGTAAAATGATAAAAATGAAGAATCAAGGTTCAGTAAAAATCCAGTCTGACGGGGAAATTGTTGGTAGGAACGAAGTAGCTGCAGTGGTTCTGAAAGAGAAATTGCGCGTCATGTTCAAGGGTGATAACCGATACAAAAATATGAAATGATTTATTTGTTTTTGTTTTATGCGTATAATCGTTTTATAGTACTTGACGAAGAAACCGTTTTTCAACTAAAATTTAATTTATGGCTATTGTTTAATTGCTCAATAGCTATTTTTTTATTTCTCTAAAATGAGGATGTTTTTAATTGCGGGTATCATCCCGATGCAAGTATATATGCAGCTTCGCCAGCAGGCGGATTTTTTATAAAACATGGACTCAAAGTAGTGGTAATACATACACTAGGTGAACGTACCCACATTTGTATGATTAAGCGAGGAAATCGAAGGTGAACCAGTTGGAACATTTATTAGGTCAGGAGTGGGATATATCCCCTGCTGGAGGAGCTACGGGAGAAGCCTTTATTGCCGAGAAAGAGGGGCAGAAGCTCTTCCTTAAACGAAATTCATCGCCATTTTTAGCTGTTCTTTCAGCTGAGGGCATTGTTCCAAAGTTAATGTGGACAAAACGCCTGGAAAACGGGGATGTAATTACGGCCCAGCATTGGATGGAAGGCAGGGAGCTATCTCAGCAGGAAATGAACAATATAAGAGTCGCAAAGCTGCTTCAAAAAATTCATCAATCCGATCCTTTGTTAAGCATGCTCAAAAGGCTTGGGAAATCCCCTTTACGACCTGAAAGTATACTTACAGACATAGAAACCGGGTTATCTTCGGATGTTACGGATATTCCGATAATCAAGCAGGCCATCCATTTTTTACAAAATAATCTCCTGTTGATTGAATGCGACGAAAAAGTCGTCTGTCATTGTGATGTGAACCATAATAATTGGCTCATGACCGAAACCGACGGATTGTTCCTGATTGATTGGGACGGAGCGGTCATTGGCGATCCAGCCATTGACCTCGGCATACTCCTGTATTCATATGTCCCAAGGGAAGAATGGAATCAATGGCTTGCCCGATACGGCAAGAAGCTAGACGCAGGCCTGGAGATGAGGATGAAATGGCACACGGTTTCACAACTTGTGCTTTCCATCCAATGGCATCATCGCAGAAAGCGGTACGAGGAAAGAAATGAATTACTGCAAAAACTGGAAGCATTATTGATGGTTGGCTGATCAGAATTGATCTATATCATCCACCCACTGGGACAAGTCGTTCTGGTGGGTTGAAATATGTGCATCTAAATCGGCGGTACCGATGCCAGTCTGGCTGTATTCGTAAATCTCCGTCAGTACCGTTTTTACATTGCTGTCTATATCCATATTGATCATTAAGGATTTGACGAGCCTTTCAACCTGTTCACATTCAGAAACGGATCCGCAGCAGTCTGATTGATGATTGGTCAATATATCTTTCAATAGTGACATTTGATGTTCATGGGAAAGCGGCATATAATACCTCTCCTTTCTTAAATATGGATTCAAGGGATTCTCAGGTGGTTCTTGCCTGCCCTTCACTTATTTATGGTGTGTTTTGCGGAAAGTTTTATACATGAAAACTACAGAGACTGTCGCCTGGATGGCCGGCAGTTTTTTTATTTGTTAAGTCGGTGCATGCAGGATTTTTCCTGAAAAAATCAACTTGCAGGAATCCATCCACTCGTGGTATGGTTTGAACGATTATATTATAAATAGGGGTGTCATCATGCGTTTAAGAAATAAACCTTGGGCTGAAGACCGTTTGAATGATTTTCCACAATATGTAATTCAGCAGCCAGTGAGCCATAAAGGTAAATGGCATGAAGTTTTCGGTAACGATAATCCGTTATATATTGAAGTGGGTACGGGCAAAGGCCGATTCATCACAGAAATGGCAAAAGCCCATCCTGATGTGAATTTCATTGGAATTGAAGTATATGGAAGCGTCATTGTAGCTGCATTGGACTTGCTGATTGAAGCGGATGTTCCAAATCTAAAGCTGTTGAATGTTGACGCAGCGAACTTGGGGGATTATTTTGCAAAAGGTGACGTGGATCGCGTCTACTTGAACTTCTCTGATCCGTGGCCGAAATCACGTCATGCAAAACGTCGGTTAACGTATAAGACCTTCCTCGAAGTATATGAAGGCATCCTGCCAGACAATGGCGAGATCCACTTCAAGACGGATAACCAAGGGTTATTCGAATCTTCCTTGAAGAGTATTTCCGAATACGGCATGCTCTTGAAATATGTAAGCCTTGATCTGCATAACAGCAATTTTGAAGGCAATATCATGACTGAATATGAAGAAAAGTTCTCGAGTAAAGGCAACCGGATATACAGATTGGAAGCAATGTTCCAATAATCATAAATAGATAAAAAACCAGGTGCACAGCATCTGGTTTTTTATCTGTTTATCGGGTGTATTTCTATCACAAGGATGACTTGATCGTTATCAATTTCAATATATGGAAGTGGGTGTTAAACTATAGGAAGAGGAGGGGTATAATGGAAAAGATGCAAATAGGGGAAATTAAATTAACATGGTTGAATGGCGGTGTGACTCACTTGGATGGCGGTGCGATGTTCGGTGTTGTACCGAAGCCGCTTTGGTCCAAGAAGTATCCTGTTAACGAAAATAACCAAATCGAACTAAGAACGGATCCGATTTTGGTGCAGGCTAATGGATTGAACATGCTTATAGATTCCGGTATTGGCAATGGAAAGCTGAATGACAAGCAGAAACGGAATTTTGGGGTGACGGAGGAATCCAATCTTGTCGAAGATCTTGGCAGACTTGGGCTTCAGCCAAATGATATCGATTACATTTTAATGACCCATCTACATTTCGACCATGCCTGCGGTTTGACGAAACGTGATGGTGATACTTGGGTGCCTGTTTTCGAGCGTGCAGAAATCATTACAACCCAAACTGAATGGGATGAAATGAAAAACCCGAATATTCGATCAAAAAGTACATATTGGGCAGAAAACTGGGAGGCTGTCGCTTCTCTTGTACGTCCTTTTGAAGGTGAGCAGGAAATTACGGACGGTATTAAAATGATCCATACTGGGGGACATAGTGATGGCCATGCGATCATCATCATTGAGGATGCCGGGGATAGATTGATTCACATGGCAGATATTATGCCGACGCATGCCCATGCGAATGTCCTCTGGGTCCTCGCATATGATGATTATCCGATGACTTCCATCGAAGCGAAGGAAAAGTGGATGAAATCCGGACTGGAAAATGGGTCTTGGTACAGCTTTTACCATGATGCACAATACTGTGCCATCAAATGGGATGGAACGGGTAAGGAGATAATAGACGAATTGAAGCGGAAGCGGTAAAGCAAAAGGAGGACGTCATTTTGACGGACCTCCTTTTATGTTTCAATCATTTTGCGCATTAAGCTCCAATATCGTTCCTGTTGAAGCATCTGCAACAAATTCGAATTGCTCGCGTTTACCCTCTGTGTTTCTGGTGATCCCGCCTTTGTACACTTCATAGTCCAAATCATTTTTTGAATAGTTTTCCGGCTTCATCAAGATCCATGAGCCATATATATTTCCATCTTTTTTGACTGTTTCCTTCACTTGGGCCAAGACTTTATCGGGAGAAGGTTTACTAGATTGATCCAATAGTTGTTTTGTCGCATAGCCCGCAGCAAACCCGGCTGCAGTACCCAGTAAAAACGTTTTCCAATTCATTGATTTCTCCTCCATTGCATTTTTTAAAATCACTTCTTCCAGTATACAGAAGAACGCTTTATTTGACTAATAATTTGAAATTTTACCCATTAACTGATAAATTAGAACTTTCTAGTGTAACACGATGCTAAGTTCTGTAAAATAGTAAGAAACAATACATAGGTTAGGGGTAGAAAAATGAATCATGAGACTTTGGAGCTTTTTAAAACATTGACGGAATTACCGGGAGCCTCGGGAAATGAACATGCAGTTCGGAGTTTCATGAAAAGTGAGCTGGAAAAGTATTCCGATGAAATCGTCCAAGATCGCCTTGGCGGAATATTTGGCGTAAAAAGAGGCAATGAGGATGGTCCGACTGTACTAGTTGCCGGGCACATGGATGAAGTGGGATTCATGGTTACCTCCGTAACGGAAAATGGAATGATCCGCTTTCAGACCCTAGGAGGCTGGTGGAGTCAAGTGCTTTTGGCCCAAAGAGTCGAAATCATAACTGATAACGGTCCTGTCATTGGTGTCATCGGTTCGATTCCGCCTCATTTGCTTGATGAGTCGCAACGCTCAAAACCAATGGATATCAAAAATATGCTGATTGATATCGGGGCGGATGATAAGGAAGATGTTAAGAGGATCGGTATTAAGCCAGGTCAGCAGATTGTACCGATTTGTCCATTCACGCCGATGGCCAATGAGAAGAAAATCCTCGCAAAAGCGTGGGATAATCGTTACGGCTGCGGACTTGCGATTGAATTGTTAAAAGATTTAAAAGGTGAAACGTTACCGAATGTCTTATATTCCGGGGCAACTGTCCAGGAGGAAGTGGGATTACGGGGCGCTCAAACTGCAGCTCATATGATCAAACCGGATCTTTTCTTCGCATTGGATGCAAGTCCGGCGAACGATATGTCCGGCAGTAAAAGTGAATTTGGTCAGCTTGGAAAAGGGGCACTGCTACGCATTTTCGATCGTTCGATGGTAACGCATCGCGGCATGAGGGAATTCATCCTTGATACGGCAGAGTCGAATGAGATTCCGTATCAATATTTCGTTTCCCAAGGCGGCACGGATGCAGGGCAAGTCCATATTTCAAACGAAGGCATTCCAAGCGGGGTGATTGGCATTTGTTCCCGCTATATTCATACACATGCATCCATGATTCATATTGATGATTATGCCGCTGCACGAGAACTGATTGGTAAATTGGTTCGTTCCTGTGATAAAACGACATTCGAGACCTTGATAAAAAACGGTTGATGGAGGAAGCTGAAATGGAAAGGGATGCTGTCATGAATCCTTTTCCATCAGCTTTTTTTTACATAGAAGGAAGGTAATTATATTGAAAATAGCAGTAGGCAGTAAGAATCCGGCGAAAATAAGTGCCGTGCTTGGTGTATATGAAGATGCTAAAATCATTTCGCTTCAAGTGGAGAGCGGGGTCCCGGAACAGCCTTTTTCAGACGAGGAAACGATGGAGGGGGCAATGACACGTGCCCGGAATTGCTTGATTCACAGTGATGCCGATATGGGTATCGGACTTGAAGGCGGTGTCGTGAAAATGGGACAAGCCCTGTTTCTGTGCAATTGGGGTGCAATGGCCACGAGGGACGGCGAGGTCTTTGTAGCTGCCGGAGCGAGAATCCCGGTACCGGGAATTGTTGCCGGGAGGCTGCTGGACGGTGAAGAGTTGGGCCCGGTGATGGATGCCTTCACAAGGCAAGAGAATATTAGCAAAAAGGAAGGAGCGATCGGCGTATTTACAAATGAGCGAATCACTAGGGGCGAAATGTTCCTTCATATCATGAGGATGTTAGCCGGTCAATACGAATATAAGCTGAAAATGAAAAAGCAGGATTTTTGAATCACTGCCATGGAAAGGCGGGCTTCGAATGATGGAAACGAACACTGCCAAAACAGAGCAGAATAAGACAGGGTTTTATTGAGCGGCTTTGCTAATATAGTGACAAGGGGTGAGCGGATATGTGGTGGGTTGAATCAATCCAAAAGGCCATCGACTATATCGAAGAGCACTTATTGGAGGACCTGACAATCGAGAGCATTTCCAGGCAGGCGAATGCTTCAGCTTTTCATTTTCAACGGACATTCACCATTTTAACGGATATTTCCATTGGTGAATATATCCGGCGTCGAAGACTGACCTTGGCGGCCCAGGAGATTTCATCCACAAATGGCAAGGTCATTGATTTAGCCTACAAGTACGGCTATGACAACCCCGAGGCATTCTCAAAGGCTTTTCGAAGGCAGCATGGGGTATCTCCAAGCGAAGCCCGAAAGTTTATGGGGAAGCTGAAATTCTATGAACGCCTGATGATACAGGTTATTCTGAAAGGGGCAAAACCGATGAAATACAATATCCTTGAAAGAGATTCCTTTCAATTGATTGGAATCAAGCAAGAGTTTTCCTTGGTCAATGAAGAGAATTTGATCGGGATTCCAAAGTTGTGGGAGAAAGTCAATTCGGATGGAACAGGAGATAGGTTAGCGAAGCTGAACAATGGCCAAATAAATGGCTTGCTTGGTGTATGTATCGATAAGCGGGCTGTGGAAAAAAATGAAACGATGGATTATTGGATAGGTGCAGAGTATGCCGGGGAAGCGCCTGAAGAGTTTTCGACCCTTACGATACCGGCTTCCAAGTGGGGTGTATTTGAAGTTCACGGACCTATGCCTGATAGCATCCAACAAGCTTGGAAGCGAATTTTTTCCGAATGGTTTCCTTCCAGCGGTCATGAACATGCCGGCACTCCCGAATTGGAAGTATACACGAATGACGACGCTTCAAACCCAGACTATTACTCCGAAATTTGGATTCCCATTAAAAAGAAATAGTGTTCAACCATCAAAATTTATTCGTTTTTCGCTTGCAGGTGAGGTTAGGAATCTAACTTTCTCCTGCAAGCTTTTTATTTGGGTAAACAAAAATCCTTCATACTTGAGCTGGAAGGTTAAGGGACAGGGAGATTTACAGCCCTTCTTCAAAAATATAAGAAAGCACCTTCATGGCTTGGTTCACGGATTCGACCGTGACACTCGCCTTTTCCGATAATTCCTTTAAAGCATGGTGATGGGATTCCGGGCGAATCAAAATAAGCGGTTTACCCAGGGAAACGGCGGTGCTTGCGTCCATGGCAGTATTCCACTGTTTATATTTCTCACCAAACAGGGCGACGACAAGATCGGCTTTTTTCATCAAAAGACCTGTCCGTAAATTATTGATTTGGGAAGCGGCCGCATCCTTCAGGATAGGATTCGGCTGTTCCCCGAGGATATCTTCACCGATATTATCGGAGCGTTCATGATTTTCCATCGGGCCGACGAATTCTAAAGGAAGCTTCAGTGCAGCGGCCTTATCTCTCAACTCGCTTCTCCAATTTGAATGGATCTCCCCAGCAAGATACACGATTAACTTCATTGTTTTCCTCCTCGATAATAAAATTGCTTTCATTGTACCATGTTTTTTAGAAAATGGATGAATTCCGTAAATAAGGATAATATTATCCATATGGTAGTAAAAGAGACGGCTGGAGGAATGACGATGGCTTTATCGAATAAGAATTTTCTTGTTTTCCTGTTGATAAGCAGTTTGATCGTGGGCTGCTCAGGTATCGAAAGACAAACCGAAAAGGCAATGAAGGCTGCTGAAGTGGCTTTTCGTGACGATGAAAAACAGCCCAATCAAGAGGCAGGCCTAATTCAGGTCTATCTGCCAAACGATTTTAAAGTTGTGGAAGAACATGATAATAATTTGATTTTACAAAAAGGTGATAAGATTTATATATTATTTGTCAATCCGAATGAAAAAGAAGACAGCTCCGTGTTATATTTGGCCATAAAGGAACAAGAGGATCAATTTGAAGTACTGCATTCTTTTCAAACCGATGATAAATTCGGCTTTATTTCGATTAAAGAGATACCGAAAGAAAAGTATGAGCTTGCAGTGGGGATCGGCGGAGTGAAGCTGACAACCGAAACGGATAAAGACCAATTAAAAACCGATGCAAAACAAATGATGGAAATCGTTTCATCCGTGCCCCAGAAATAAGAGGACCAGTGACTTTCAACCGATCCGTATTAATGGTTGATTCCTGGAGACTCTGGTATGATGGGATTATAAAAAATAAGGTGTCATTTAGAGCAGGAGGAATATACAAATGGAAAAATTACAAACAGTAGAGCAATATGATGCATTTAAAAATGAAGGCAAACATATCTTTCTTTTTTCAGCAACATGGTGTGGAGATTGCCGTGTAATCGAACCGATAATGCCGGAGATTGAAACGAAATTTCCTGACTTTACATTCATTTATGTGGACCGTGATGAATTCATCGATGTGTGTGCGGCTAATGATGTATTCGGTATACCAAGTTTCATTGCGTATGATAATGGCAAGGAGCTAGGCAGATTTGTGAGCAAGGATCGCAAAACGCAAGAACAAATTGAGGAATTCATTCAATCACTATAATCAATTTCCCCTTCTCGCTGGGGATTTTTCAATGAAGAGGAGGGTCAGTCATGAAAATGGACAGCACGAAGCTGAAAAATATCTTGAAGGAGCGTTTAAAAGATGAGAATCGCTCATTCAAATTCGATAGCAAGCAAGATACGTTACGGGTGGAAAATGTGAAGACCGGGAAGGGGATCACCATCGAGTTGCCTCCTGTGCTTGCTAACTATGAAAACGTACAGGAAAAGGCCATCGATGAAATTACCTATTACGTGGAAGAGGCCCTGAATGTGATGGGGGAAGAACACAGTATGGAAGGCAAGGAGAAATTCATTTTCCCAGTCATCCGCTCGACCTCCTTTCCAATGGAATCCGAAGAAGGAAATCCGTTTTTATTCGATGAGCATACGGCTGAAACCCGGGTTTTTTATGCCCTTGATTTAGGGAAAACCTACCGTCTTATAGATGAAAAGATGATTCAACGGGAAAATTGGCAGGGTGACAGGATCCGTGAAATTGCCCTATTCAATGCCCGTTCCCTCACCACTGAAATGAAGTCGGATATCGTTGCAGGTAATGCATTTTATTTTTTGAACACGAATGATGGATATGATGCCAGCAGGATTTTAAATGAATCATGGCTTCGGGAAATGAAGGACAAGATCGAGGGAACCATGGCTGTGGCCATTCCCCATCAGGATGTCATCATCATTGCCGATGTGAAGAATGATACGGGCTATGATATTCTTGCGCAAATGGCGATGAGCTTCTTTGCCAGCGGTCATGTTCCGATAACGGCTCTATCATTCCTTTACGAAGAAAATGAGTTGGAGCCCATCTTCATTATGGGTAAAAACAAAAAGCCTGAACAATAATGAATCACAAAAGGACCGTGTCAGCATCTGGCAGCGGTCCTTTTAAAGTTTAATAGAGTTTATAACTCAGAGTTGATATTTATTTTTTAATCGGCGATAATATAATTGGAATATTTTGAGAATATAAAAAGAACAAGCGGATGAATGTTGTGGGAGAGTGCAAGCATTGAGCCACCGAAGGAGCAAGTTCCAAAAAGATCCCTTGGAGCAAATCTCTCAGGTAAATGGAACCGCAGCTGGACGCAGCTCTGGAGAGTGCGCAGGAAGCAGTGTGCCACCAAAGGGGAAATCTCCATGACCAAAAATGGAGCTAAACTCTCAGGTGAAAAGGACAGAGAAGGGGAGCGGTAAGTTTACGCAATCCTTCTCTGCCCTTTTTTAATTGGCACTTTGTATCGGAAGGCATGCACCGAACATGGAACTTACTAATATGCTCAACTTGAAATAAGGGGGAGAATAAACGTGAACGTGAAAAGCAAATTAATGAACATGCTGGAAGCCCGTAAAGGGGAAATGGTTCAAATCCGCCGTCATTTACACGAGAACCCGGAACTATCCTTCAAAGAAGAAAAAACGGCACAATATATCATTGATTTTTATAAGGGTAAGGATGTGTCGATTCAAACGAATGTAGGAAATGGATTAGGGATCATCGTAACGATCGAAGGCGGAAAACCTGGGAAAACGATAGGTCTCCGTGCGGATTTCGATGCGTTGCCGATTACAGAAGAAGCGGATGTCCCGTTCCGTTCAAAAAATGAAGGTGTCATGCATGCCTGCGGACATGATGGGCATACCGCTTATTTATTGGTTCTGGCAGACTGCATCAATGAGCTTAAAGATTCCCTATCCGGTACGATTAAAATAATCCATCAACATGCAGAAGAAACACCCCCAGGTGGAGCAAAGAGCATTATGGAATCAGGGTTTTTGGATGAACTTGATGCCGTTTTTGGAATCCATTTATTTCCGTCCCATCCTGCAGGGGTTGTCGGGTATCACGGCGGCTATTCGATGGCTGGACGGACCTATTTCAAGCTGGCGATTAAGGGTGTAGGCGGCCATGGTTCGTCCCCGCATATGGCCAATGATGCCATTGTGGCAGGCGCCCATTTCGTGACAGCCGTACAAACCGTGATCAGCCGCCGCTTGAACCCTTTTGATATGGGCGTGGTCACAATCGGCTCCTTCGATGGAAAAGGAAGCTTTAATGTCATTAAAGATCGTATAGAAATTGAAGGGGATGTCCGTTATATGACAGCAGAGACCCAACAGCTGATCGATAGGGAAATCCACCGCATCGTTAAAGGGATAGAAACGGAATTTGATGTTCAGTGCGAACTAACATATGTGCCTGATTATCCTCCGTTATATAATGACCCTGAATTGACTGGATTCGTGAAAAATAGCCTGGAAAGCATGAAAGACAAAGATATTAAAAAGGTTATGGAATTTCCGGTTTTCTCTGGTTCAGAGGATTTTTCGTATTATGCAGAAAAGATTCCTGGCTGCTTCTTTTACATTGGCTGTAAACCAAAAGGGGTGGAGAAGGCATATTTCAATCACCATCCCAAATTCGACATTGATGAAGATGCCCTTTTGATCGCATCCAAATCAGTGGCCCAAGTTGTATGCGATTTTTATGAATGGGAATAGTTCCATTGGTATATTTGTTTGCAAAAAAGTGAGGAAACCCACAAAACACCGTTCGGTATTAACGAACGGTGTTTTATGGGTTTCAGGATGCCACCGGAGGTTTCGTGAAGGATGCTTCAATGAATTGACCAGTCTGCTTCTTGCGCCGCATGAAAACTTAATCTCTTTGTAAACGCGATTTAACAGCGGTGTTTTATTTAAATAGTAGACTAAGGGCTAATGTTATTTCACGAAGTGCAGGTTTAAACTCATACCAGAAGGGGTTTAATAGGGTAGGAGTTCTGCGAAATACGTTAAGTTAGTAAGAGTGCGATAAAAAAATAGATACTAATCCCAATTTAGCTTAAATTTTCTCGATATTTTTAAAATAACTGGTAGAATTAGTTACATAACTACAGATGTAGAAAGAGTGATAGTTTTGAAATGGCTAAATAAGATGAAAAAATGGTTCCAAGCAGAGGAAATTATTGAAATTGAAGAGATTATTATAGATGAACCGCTTGATGAAGAGACATTAAGGAAAATGGATTTTTCAAAGCTTGCGAAGTCAAAGGAAGAAGAAATAAAGGTTTACAATCAAAAAGTGGAAAAAATGTCGCAGACGCCAGACCCTGATACGAAAATCCTGTTTCAATATCCAAAAGGGCAGTTCAAGTTTCCGCTCATTCCAGATCGTGAACAGAGCAAAAGAAAGCCTAGGGAAAGAAACAGGGAAGATCATGAACCCAAAAAGGGGAGCGCGGCCAAAGAAACAAGAAGGCCTGTGAGGGATCCTGAACCAAAACGGAGAAACTTCGAACGGGAGGAAGTCTCAAAAATAGTCCCTTCAAATACTCCATTCCGTCCGACGGAAATCCCTTCACCCATTTATGGGTTCCGTCGTCCGGAAAAAAAAACAGTCGTTTCTGAAGAAATTGTCGAATATGAATTAGAAAGCAAAATGCCCGTCCTAAAAAAGGAAGAACCCGATATCGGGATTCCAGCATCGATTCCTGAAATTCCAAAAGAAGTGTCACATGAGGAATTGACGACAGAACCATCCGTTCTTATACCGGAACAAGCGGAAGAAAAACTGGAAGATTCAGAGATACCCGCTTTCTTTCGCAGGAATTCCATTGAGACACTGCCAGAACAAGCAGTAATCGAGCCCAACATAATTGAGCCTGCGGTGGAAAAAGAGGCTATTGAACAGGACGAAGTAGAATTTGGACGCGAAGTCGCTGTATCCATCATGGAACAGACGGACGACACACCGCCTGAAGCGATATCGGTTCCTGGGGAGATTGCTGTACAATCAAATCAACCATCCGTTAGTCAAGGGACAATGCCTGAAGACCCATCTGAGGCAATACCTGAAGTGCAGCACAAACGTCCGAAAAAACATATCCCATTTAATGTGATGATGCTTAAGCAAGATCGGAAAAAAAATGACTTCATGAATAAAATGATGCCGGAAAAAAAAAGCCTTAATTCGGAAAGGGCAGTAGTATCACCTGATAAGCGGCCAATGGATGATTCTGCCCAAACAGAGGCAGGACAAGCGAAACCAACCGCCATTCCTGAACGGAAACAGGAGGAAGGCAGAGTTATTCCGAAAGAGCAGACTCCGGCCATATCACTTACCTTTTCGGACGCTAAGGTTGGTTCCGAAACCGTCGCTGCTGTGCCTGAAAATACAGTCGAATCCAACATCGGTTCCAACCCTAAGCCGCTCTTGGAACAGGAATCCCCGATTTCTGGACACGGGTATCAAGAAGCAGTATATACAGAGGAAGCGGCAGAAGGCAGTAAGGGCGAAATCCCGGCAGTTTTTGGCTCCGTCGAAGCGGATGAAAATGAAAATCCATACTATGTGTTTCCTAATATCGAATTGCTGACACCTCCCACTTATGCTGTGCATGATGATGTGTGGCTCGAGGAACAGACTTTATTACTTGATGAGACATTGAAAAATTTCAATGTCCGTGCAAAGGTCGTCAATGTCACTCAAGGACCGGCAGTAACCCGTTTCGAGGTGCATCCGGAACCGGGAGTGAAGGTGAATAAAGTGACGAACCTGATGGATGACATCAAACTAAGCCTTGCTGCTCAAGATATGCGGATGGAAGCGCCTATTCCGGGTAAACATACAATTGGCATAGAGATTCCGAACAGGAAAAGCAAACCGGTATTTTTGCGGGAGGTTTTGGAAAGTACTGAGTTTCAAGAGCATGAATCACCGCTTGCTGTGGCCTTAGGGCTCGATATATCCGGTCAGCCAATCATCACCGATTTGAGAAAGATGCCGCATGGATTGATAGCCGGGCAAACGGGGTCGGGGAAAAGTGTCTGTATCAACACCATGCTGGTAAGCTTGCTTTATAAAGCGACACCGCAGGAGTTGAAATTGCTGTTGATCGATCCGAAAATGGTTGAGCTCGCCCCATATAACCGGATCCCGCATTTGGTCAGTCCAGTCATAACCGATGTAAAAGCCGCTACGGCTGCGTTGAAGTGGGCTGTAGAGGAGATGGAACGGCGTTATGAATTGTTTGTACATGCCGGTGTCCGTGATATCACCCGCTTTAATGACCAAGCGGAAAAAGCCGGTCAATATTCAAGCAAGCTGCCTTATATCCTGGTGATCATCGATGAGCTTGCGGATCTAATGATGATGTCCCCGGCTGATGTAGAGGAAGCAATTTGCCGGATTGCCCAAAAGGCCCGTGCCTGCGGCATCCATTTGATTGTAGCCACTCAAAGACCTTCAGTCGATGTCATAACTGGATTGATCAAGGCAAATATCCCGACAAGGATCGCTTTTTCGGTTTCTTCACAAGTCGACTCCCGTACGATCATCGATAGCGGCGGTGCAGAAAAATTATTGGGAAGAGGAGATATGTTATTCGCTGAAAACGGCTCTTCAAAAACGGTGCGCCTGCAAGGGACTTTTGTTAGTGATGAAGAAATCGACCAGGTCGTTAACCATGTTAAACTGGAGCAGCAGCCAAAATACCTGTTCGAGCAGGAAGACTTGCTGAACAGGGCCCAAGTCACGGAAGAAGCGGATGAACTGTTTTTCGAGGCCTGTGAATTTGTCGTGAGCCAGCAGGCTGCATCTGCTTCTAGTGTCCAAAGGCGCTTCCGTGTCGGTTATAACCGTGCATCGCGCCTAATTGAAATGATGGAGCAACATGGAGTAGTTTCCGAATCCAGGGGTTCAAGGCCCAGGGATGTATTGATTACGGAAGAAGAACTGGAATTTTTACATGTTAATTAAGAGAACCTAATAAAAGGAAATTGTATATAATGTGAAGGGGTGAAAACCCTTTTTTATCACTTTAATTAAGGGAAAAGCCAATGATTTGATAAATTGGCATCTGCCTGACATGGATGAATGAATAAAAAAGTGATATAATAGTTTTTTGTTGATGAATGATTGAAAATATAAGCTTGAAAAACCTATGAAGAAATTGCGTTACTAACAAGTCTCGTAATGAAAAAACAAATAAAAGATGACGTCATATACTGTCATACAGGTAGACGATTGGTGGAGGTTCGCTTTATGACTGCTTACCATTTTGTGGGAATTAAAGGGTCGGGTATGAGTGCTCTTGCACAAATACTGCATGATATGAATATTGAAGTGCAGGGTTCCGATTACGAAAAAGAATTTTTTACACAATTGGCATTAGAAAAAGCCGGGATTAAAATCCTTCCTTTCAACGAGGAAAATATTCAACCTGGAATGACCATCATTGCAGGAAATGCGTTTCCGGATAGTCATCCGGAAATCGTGAAGGCAAAAGAACTTGATTTGCCGATCATCCGTTATCACCGTTTCCTAGGTGATTTCATGAAAAACTTCATCAGCGTGGCGGTTACGGGAGCGCATGGTAAAACATCGACGACCGGCTTACTTGCCCATGTGATGGGGGGCGCTAAACCGACATCCTTCTTGATTGGGGATGGAACGGGTAAAGGAATCGTGAATTCTGATTACTTCGTATTCGAAGCATGTGAATATCGCCGTCATTTCCTTTCCTATTATCCGGATTATGCAATCATGACGAATATCGATTTTGATCATCCTGATTATTATGCCAATGTCGAAGACGTGTTCGAGGCTTTCCAAACGATGGCCCTTCAAGTCAACAAAGGCATCATTGCGTGCGGGGATGATGAACATTTACCACATATTCAGGCGAAAGTACCGGTTATTTTTTACGGATTTGCAGAAGGAAATGATTTTCAAGCGAAAAATGTTTCCGTCACTCCGGATGGCACGACTTTTGATGTGCATGTAAGGAACAATTACTATGATACATTCACTATTCCTACTTTTGGAAAGCATAATGTGTTGAATGCACTTGGTGTCATTGCACTTTGTAAATATGAAAACTTGGATACGGAAGCTGTGAAAGCCCAATTGCGGACTTTTGGCGGAGTTAAACGCCGGTTCTCAGAAAAAGAAATCGGAAGTCAGATCATCATTGATGATTATGCACATCATCCGACCGAGATCTCTGCAACTGTCGACTCGGCGCGTCAGAAATATCCAGAGCGTGAAGTTGTTGCGGTATTCCAGCCGCATACTTTCTCGAGAACTCAGGCTTTCCTTGATGAATTCGCCGACAGCTTGAATTTGGCCGACAAAGTATACTTATGTGAAATTTTTGGATCTGCTCGTGAACATCAAGGGAAGTTATCGATTGAAGACCTTCAAGATAAGATTCCCGGAGCCGAGCTGATTACGGAGAACACAACATCAATATTGCAAAATCATGAAAACAGTGTCGTTTTATTCATGGGTGCAGGGGACATTCAAAAGTTCCAAGCAGCCTATGAGCATTCACTGCAGGTAAAATAAAAAAACGATCGTCCCGTTAGAGCGGGTCGGTCGTTTTTTTTATTTTACGTTATTTTAAATTTTCTGGATTTAAATTTTCCAGTTCCGGTAAAACGAAGCGTCCGTCCTTACGTATCAAGACGTCATCAAAATGGATTTCCCCTCCGCCATATTCAGGCCGCTGGATATTGACCAGGTCCCAGTGAATGTCTGAATGGTTTCCGTTAAAGGCATCATCATAGCATTGTCCGGGAGTGAAATGAAAACTTCCATCAATTTTTTCATCAAAGAGGATATCTTGCATCGGGTGTAGAATATAAGGATTTACACCAATTGCAAATTCACCGACATATCGTGCGCCTTCATCAGTATCAAAAATTTTGTTGATGCGTTCCGTATCATTCGCAACCGCTTCAACGATTTTTCCATCCTTGAATGTTAACTTCACGTTTTCAAAAGTAAAACCCTGATAAGGGGACGGAGTATTATACGAAATAACTCCATTGATGGAATCTTTAACCGGAGCCGTATATACTTCACCGTCAGGAATGTTCAGCTCACCCGCACATTTGATGGCTTTAATGTCTTTGATGGAGAAAGTTAGGTCCGTACCGGGCCCAGTTAAGCGGACCTTATCCGTTTTATCCATCAATTCAACAAGGTTGTCCATCGCTGCGCTCATTTTGCCATAGTCGAGGTTGCAGACTTCGAAATAAAAGTCTTCGAATGCTTCTGTGCTCATTTTGGCTAATTGGGCCATGGAATTTGTCGGGTAGCGAAGCACGACCCATTTTGTTTTTGGCACGCGGATATTTCTATGTACTTTACCGACTGTCTGTCCATGAATCGCCATCTTCTCTGAAGGGACATCGGAATGTTCATTGATATTATCCCCGGCACGAAGCCCGATATAGGCATCCATCTGGTTCATTACGTTTGCTTCAAACTCACCCATCATCTTGTACTGTTCTTCTTTGGCACCCATCAGCAAGGCACGATCCACTTGGTGATCCTTTAAAAGGACGAATGGGTAACCACCTGCTGCATAGGCTTCATTCACAAGTGCGTTAACAAGCTCACGCTGCAAACCAAAGTTTTCGATCAAGATTTTTTCACCTTTTTGAAGCTTCACGGAATAATTGATTAAGTTTTTGGACAATGTTTCAATTCTGGGATCTTTCATAAAAAATACCTCCATTGTTTAAATTCGACTTATCTTTTCTATCATACCCGATTTCCTGCCATAAGTGTGACCCATGAACTTACGGAGGAACTGGATGCAGACAACAATATTTCCAGATTAGGGTTTGATAGGGTATATTGAAAAAATAAATACGTTTATAATATTAGGGAAGGGGTAATTAATATCTAACAGCTATTAAATAAGTCGATTTTTTTCGGAGGTGTTCCAATGGAGATTATTTTATACGTAAGTGCTGCTGTTGCAGCGATAGCTTTTTTGGTACTCGTTATTTTCCTAACAAAGGTACTGACATCACTTCAAACTACCCTGGACAGTGTGGCCCGGACGCTGACAGGACTAGAGAGCCAAATGCAGGGCATAACGCTCGAAACTACTCAGTTATTACATAAAACGAATACGTTGGCTGAAGATTTGCAGCACAAGTCAGAAAACCTGAACACGGTGGTGGATGCGGTGAAGGATGTAGGCACATCCATCTCCAGCTTCAATTCTTCCATCCAAAAGGTTTCCCATAAAGTGCAGGCTGAGATTGATAATAATCAAGACCGAATCTCACAAATTGTACAATGGAGTAATGTTGCCATGGAGATCAGAGACAAGTGGAAGGCCAGAAGCAAACAGGCTGCCCCGACTCCAACCGAAAGGGCGGAGTTAGAAAGGGAAGCGCTTGAAACAGATAACCTGCCTAAAAAAAGGTTTTTACGTTCTAGATCCTAAAATCTAGTTAAATAAAAAATGAACTGAAAATTGAAAGGGGAATGTATTATGACTCAAAAAGAATTTGCGGCAAAGGACTATCAGAAATCTTATGAGGACGAACGCGACTCGATCAATTCGAAGGACTTTATGATTGGCGCCTTGATCGGCGGGATGATCGGAGCGGCTACAGCATTGTTCATGGCTCCGAAAACAGGCAAGGAATTAAGGAATGACTTCAATGAACAAGCTAGAAACATTTCCGAGAAAACAGAAAGATTAAGACAAACGGCAATGGAAAAAGGTACAGTCCTTGCTGATACTGCAAAAGAAAAAACAAGCTCCGTCACGGAAATCGTTTCCAATAAATCTTCGAATATCGTCAACAAAGTGAAGAGCCTGAAAACAGGAAAAGAAAACGGCGACGCTGCTGATGATACAACGAATTCAAGCAATAAGGATATTGATGTAACCGGAACTACCGATGCTCCTATCGTATCCGTCGAAACGAACTTTGCTAACGGCAATGATTCGGAAAATAATTCAGCAGATCCAACAAGCGGAAACAAGAATGCGGCAAAATTAAAACTTGATGAAGCGAAAAAGGCATTTGATGAAACGGAGAGTAAACTAAAGAATTAAACTCCCTGGCTTCTTTAATGGGAATGAAGAGTCATTAAGGGACGAAGAATAAGGCGGTGAAGTGCTTCGATGGCTTCATCGCCTTTTTGATGGTAAAATTTATATGACAAGGAAAGGAGACTGCTATATGGTCATGAGCAAAATCGAAACAGAAGAACAATTCAATGAGCTTCTAAAAGAGGATACATTCCTGCTTTTCAAGCATAGCGTAACATGCCCTGTCAGCGCTGAAGCATTTGAACAATATGAGAGGTACATCTTAGGGAACGAACAACTTAAAACGGCCTATTTGGCCGTCCAGGAAGCTCGTCCACTATCCAATTATGTAGCAGAAACCTTTGAGGTCAAACATCAATCACCTCAGGCCATCCTTTTTAAAAGTGGAAAACCTGTCTGGAATGAATCTCATTGGCGGATTACATATGATTCATTGAGCAAGGCCATTACAGAATGAATGGAAGGCTGGATCCCTTTGGTAAGGGGTCCGGCCTTTTATTATTCCATTGATTGGCGGGCCTAAGGATGTTAATCCTGGGGAAACCTTTTCTAGGAAGGCCTTTCCGTAAAACCTCTTTAAACATTTCTCGGCTTCGGACAAGTGGCAGAAGATTTAAACTTTTCTATGCTCTTGTGAAAAATGATCAATTAAATGATAGCTTTCCTGTTCTATTTCCAATATAATTCCTACAACGGATCGTGTTTCAATATTCTGTGTAATCGTTTTTCTGGCATGAGCGGCACCTAGTTTTATGCATTTATAACTTTAATGCTTAAAAGCGTTTAATTATTAAAGAAAAATATAGTGACATTTATGGACACTTCATTTATAATTGATTTAATCATACATGAAATATTCTAAATTTTTCATTGATAAAACAATCGGGGTGGATGTTCGAGGATCCGGATGGGATTTTTTTTAGTTTGAGTCCGCTGAACCGATTTCTATTTTAAAAAACGAAGGGATGGATTTGTAATGAGCAACAAAGAGCTTGATGGACTTCGTAATCAACTGGATGATGTGAACCTTCAGTTATTACATCTTATTAATCAACGTGCTGAACTTGTACAGGAAATTGGTCGCGTTAAAGAAAAACAAGGTGTAAACCGTTACGATCCGGTCCGTGAAAGAACAATGCTGGATCTTATCGAAGCCAATAATCAAGGACCGCTTGATCTTGGTTCGATTAAACATATTTTCAAAGAAATCTTTAAATTGGGCTTGGAGTTACAAAAAGATGATCAGAAGAAAACGCTTCTTGTATCGAGAAAACAAAAGGCTGAAGACACGATCATCGACATTAAGGGTGAATTGGTCGGTAACGGGATCCCTAGCTTCGTTTTCGGACCATGTGCCGTTGAATCTTATGAACAGACAGCTGCGGTGGCGGAAGTCATTAAAGCTAAAGGTTTGAAATTGATGCGCGGCGGTGCATTTAAGCCACGTACATCTCCATATGACTTCCAAGGGCTTGGTTTGGAAGGATTACAAATACTTAAACGTGTTGCTGATGAATACGGCTTGGCTGTAATCAGTGAAATCGTGAGTGCCAACGATATCGAAGCGGCAATCGATCATATCGATGTCATCCAAATCGGGGCGCGCAACATGCAAAACTTCGACTTGCTAAAAGCGGCAGGTGCTGTAAATAAACCAGTTCTTTTAAAACGTGGACTGGCGGCAACGATTGAAGAGTTCATTCATGCAGCGGAATACATCATGTCGCAGGGCAATGGCAACATCATCCTTTGTGAGCGCGGTATCCGTACTTACGAAAAAGCAACAAGAAATACACTTGATATCTCTGCTGTACCGATTTTAAAACAAGAAACTCATTTACCGGTCATGGTTGATGTAACGCATTCAACTGGACGTCGCGATCTTCTGCTTCCTACGGCTAAGGCGGCTCTTGCAATCGGTGCTGACGGTGTTATGGCTGAAGTGCATCCAGATCCTTCCGTTGCTTTATCGGATTCTGCACAGCAAATGGACTTCAAACAATTTGATGAATTCTACGAAGAGATTAAACGTTTGAACTGGGTAACTGTATAAGCTAAGAAATTCTTTAAATGATCTATTTACGGCCCTTACCAACTTGGCAAGGGCTTTTTTTAATGGTAAAATACTAGTTTTTGCAGAAAAAGCTTCGAAATGAGCACTATTGGATTGCAGGAAAGATTCGACTATCGTATGATAAATAACAAGAATGAGAACTGTTCGGAAGATTGAGTCATACATAAAGTGATATCTATGTGAATTTTATACTTGAATAGGGTATTGAATATTTGACTGAGAAGAGAGTAGGACTGCATTTTTTGTTAGGCAGATCGTTCCTAAAATAATCTTCCTTATAGAGAAAAACGCATAAAAGATTATTTTCCGAAATAATTCGGGTCTTTTATGGGGAAAATGAAAGAAATGGAGGAATGGATAAATGAATAATATAACCATTTATGATGTGGCGCGTGAGGCGAATGTTTCCATGGCCACCGTTTCCCGCGTAGTTAACGGGAATCCAAATGTAAAGCCTGCAACAAGGAAGAAAGTTTCAGATGTAATTGAGAAGTTAGGGTACCGTCCCAATGCAGTGGCAAGGGGACTTGCCTCAAAGAAAACGACTACAGTCGGGGTCATCATCCCGGATATCTCAAGCATCTTTTTTGCAGAATTGGCACGGGGCATAGAAGATATAGCCACCATGTATAAATACAATATCATTCTAAGCAGTTCTGATGAGAATATAGATAAGGAATTCCATTTGCTGAATACGATGCTTGGAAAACAAGTGGATGGTATCGTATTCATGGGCGGCAACATTTCTGATGAGCATGTCAAAGAGTTTAAGAATTCACCTGTTCCAATCGTTCTGGCAGGCTCGGTGGATGAAAGCGGACAAGTTCCATCGGTCAATATTGATTATGAGGCGGCGGCATTCGACGCAGTGACCTTCTTCGCTAAAAAAGGCCACAAGCATATCGCTTTTGTAAGCGGAAACCCTTCGGCGTTGATTAATGAAATGAAATTGACTGGTTATAAACGAGGATTGAAAGAAGCTGGGCTTCCATTTGATGAAAGTTATGTCGTTGAAGGTGATTATACATATGATTCAGGAATTGAATCTTTTGAAAAGTACCTGGAAGCTGAAGACAGACCGACAGCATTCATAGCCGGTGCTGATGAAATGGCGCTTGGAATTGTCCATGCCGCTCAGGACAAAGGGTTTAATGTACCGGAAGACTTTGAAGTGATCAGCTTCGATAACACGAGATTGACCTTGATGGTGCGTCCGCAAATCACGACGATCGTTCAACCTTTATATGATATTGGTGCGGTTGCGATGAGGCTTCTTACAAAGTTGATGAATAAAGAACAAGTGGAGGAAGGTCTTGAAAAAGTGATCCTGCCACATCGGATTGAAAACCGTCAATCAACGAAATAAACTGGTTTGGAGAGTGTCCCGAGGGCACTCTCTTTTTGTTTCTCAAATGTTTGCCCCGAACAAAAAAGATCGTTTTTCAACGATCTTTTGGTTAACTTTGTTCATTGCTTTTCGTTGTTTGCCTGGAAGACCTGATGGGATAAAGGACCTTTTCAAGCGTCAGGGCATTCTTCTCGGTAATTTCAGGCTTCCTCGGAATGGGTTCATATATATCCTCCATGTCATCCCATTCATTCGGCAGGGGAACAGGGGACTCAGGCTGCCAGCAATCGAGCCATTCCTTTGATAGGGGACCTGATATATCATTATTCGTCATTTCAAGCCAGACCCTCGCCCAAGCCCTCGGGACGACGCGCCATATATCATATCCGCCGCCGCCCACTGCAATCCACCGTCCTTCACAATACTTATGGGCCATTTCGTGGGCCAGCTTTGGTATTTCCCTATAAATTTTCATGGTGGCTGATAAATGGGTGAGCGGATCGTAATAATGGGAGTCGGCTCCGTTTTGCGTTAATATGACATCCGGTTTGAAGAATTCAATGACTTCTTTAAAGGAAGCCATGTAGCAATCGAGCCATGATTCATCTTCAGTGAACGCATCGACCGGGATGTTGAATGAATAGCCGTAGCCTTTTCCCTGGCCTCGCTCGTTAATATTGCCGGTGCCGGGAAATAAGTAGCGGCCCGTTTCATGGATGGATAGTGTACAAACATCCGGGTCATCATAAAATGACCATTGGACTCCATCACCATGATGTGCATCGGTATCGACATACAAGACACGCGCCCCATATTTTTTTTGCAGGTATTTAATCGCGACCGAACTATCGTTGTAAATGCAAAAGCCCGAGGCTTTTCCGCGGAAACCGTGATGCAGGCCACCGCCAAGATTAAGTGCGTGCAGGGACTGGCCGGTCATGACGGCATCCACAGCCGTTAAGGTACCGCCTACAAGCAATGCACTTGCTTCGTGCATTTTGGGGAAGATGGGGGTATCCTCCGTTCCTAGCCCATAATTCACAGCCTTTTCAGGGGGGAGCTTTCCCTGGCCTGCCAACCTGACAGCGTTTACATAATGGTGATCATGAATCAGTTCCAATTCTGCATCGGTTGCCATTCTGGGCTTGATAATTTGATCATCATTGATTGCATGGTGTTTTTTTAATAAATCAAGCGTGAGTTTAAGCCGTTTTTGATTGAATGGATGCTCATCGTTGAATTTGTAGGTAAGGAGTTCATCCGAATATACGAAAAGGGATGTATCATTCATGTGAAAACCCCGGTAGACTAGGCCATAAAACGGTATAGCCTTCTTTCTTCAAATCCTCCACCACCATAAATGGATTCATCGTCTGTACACGAATTACAAGAATTTTATAGTCGGTTCCATTTTTTTCAGGATAAACGAGGGTGCTCAGGATATTCGTATTGCGCCTTTTGAAAATATGGGCAATATCATGAAGGGAACCTGCCTTATCCGGGATTCTGATTTCGATTTGGGAACCGGGCTGATTGACTCCAGTCAACTCAACGTATGAATGAAGTAAATCAGAACCGGTTATGATTCCCACTAACTTCCTTCCCTTTACGATTGGAAGGCAGCTGATATTGTTATCACAGAAAACAGCCCCGATTTCTTCCACGAAATCCAGCGGGTGCCCTGTGATTATTTCCGTTTTCATGATGCTTGATAGTGGTTTTTGTAAATCATTTTTGTATTCTTCGGTACGGAATATAGAAGGGGCAGCATCCCGAATATCACGGTCGCTGACTAATCCCACAAGTTGAAAGCTGTCATCGACAATCGGGATATGGCGAATTCGCTTCTCCTTGATGATCAAGACAGCGCTATGGATTGTATCGGTTGGAGTGAGGGTGATAATATCCTCATTCATTATTGTTTCAACAATCATTTTCCTTCCTCCTCTTACTCGCCTCTTTAATACATAAACCGATTCATAAAACGCAATTGGTCGAATTTCTGGATGGATTCCGGCGGGACCCTTTTGCCAATACGGGCCATCAGACAGTTGGCCGGGTGGGAACTGATTTCAGGGTCATCTGTTGCAAAGTAGACCAAACCACCGGCACTCATCATTTTTTCCATGACCTTGCGATAGTCCCATATATTCAGACCTGTCCCTTTCAAATCCCAATGCCAATAGTATTCAGTGGTGATGATGATGAAGTCTTCAACCGAATCGTCTTCCATGGAAAGGCGGATTAGGTTTTTCCCGACGGAGGCACCCCGGTATTTAGGGATGACCTCGATTGCACCAAGCTCAATCAGGTCCTCCATCTTGATTTCAGACCAGCGCTCCAAGGGATCGGGATATAAGTAAGTTACATAACCCACGATTGTTTCATTTTCACGGGCGATAAAGATCCTGCCCTCAGGCAAGTCTGCAATCTCTATTAACGCTTTATGCTGCAAAGCAGGCGGGCGAAAGGCGACCAAGTCTTCGTGAAACTCATAAGCGGACATTTTTTCGCCGCTTAACGGCCCCTCGATGATGAGCGTTCCGCTTAATGTCTGCAGTTCCTTAGTGTAAAAGGTCTTACTATATTCCATTCTTTCACCACCCTTGTTATATAGTAATCTTACACTCTCGCATTCCGGAGTATACGAAGCATTGCTTTTAAAAACTGACCGAATGGAAAGCTTACATAAATTATACATGAAAACGAGGGGCATAATTCAGAAAGTTCAAGGCGCTTTTGTTACAGTGCTTCGTCTTTCACGGCCATCATATGGATTCGCCTTAACCATAACAATATACCAGTTGCTTTCAAAATTCACCAAGAAGGGATTTCCCTTATATGGAAGTATTCAATATTTTAAAAATTGAGATAATTCGATTCTTATACTATAATAAAAATATAGAGCCGAATGAAGGGGGAGTTTGTCGTATGAATGTGAAAGCGTTACCAGTAGTGGAAGGTAATTTTAATTTAAAGAATTATGATGAAAAATACAATAAGTTTGACTGGTCTGAGACGGAAAAGGAATTCTCCTGGTCTGAAACCGGTAAAGTGAATCTTGCGTATGAAGCCATTGACCGCCATGTCGAAACATACAAAAAGAATAAAGTGGCCCTTTATTACAAAGACGATAAAAGAAATGAAAAGTATACATTCAAGGAAATGAAAGATTATACGAATCAAGCGGCCAATGTGTTCAAGAACATTGCCAATGTGGAAAAAGGAGATCGTGTTTTCATCTTCATGCCTCGCTCCCCGGAGCTTTATTTTGCATTGTTGGGTGCGATTAAAACGGGAGCGGTCGTAGGGCCGTTGTTCGAAGCCTTCATGGAAGGAGCCATAAGGGACCGTCTTGAAGATAGTGAGGCAAGTGTGATAGTGACGACACCTGAACTTTTGCCGCGTGTCCCGGTGGATGAATTACCCCATTTAAAGCATATTTTCTTGGTGGGGGAAAATATAAAAGAAGAAGGAAATTACCATAACTTCAATAAAAAATTAAAAGAAGCCGACAAAAAATTCGAAATTGAATGGGTGGATCGGAATGACGGGCTGATTCTTCACTACACCTCAGGTTCCACAGGCAAACCAAAAGGAGTGCTGCACGTTCATAATGCGATGATCCAGCATTATCAAACGGCAAGGTGGGTCCTTGATTTGCAGGATGAGGACGTGTATTGGTGCACAGCGGACCCTGGATGGGTGACAGGGACGTCTTATGGGATATTTGGACCTTGGCTGACAGGGACCTCGAATGTCATTGTAGGCGGGCGGTTCAAGCCTGAATCCTGGTACAAGACCTTGGAGGACTTTGGTGTCACGGTATGGTATAGTGCCCCGACTGCCTTCAGGATGCTGATGGGCGCAGGTGACGAAATCGTTAAGCGGTTCGATTTGAGTTCTCTCCGCCATATATTAAGTGTGGGTGAACCGTTGAACCCGGAAGTGGTGCGCTGGGGAATGAAGGTATTCAATCACCGTATCCATGATACATGGTGGATGACGGAGACCGGGGCACAGGTCATCTGCAATTATCCTTGCCTGGAAATCAAACCTGGCTCGATGGGCAAACCGATTCCAGGTGTGAAGGCGGCAATAGTGGATGATCAAGGCAACGAGCTTCCGCCGCATAGAATGGGGAACCTTGCCATCAAGAAAGGCTGGCCTTCGATGATGAAGACCGTCTGGAAGAATGAAGCTAAATATGAATCTTACTTTATGCCAGGTGATTGGTATGTTTCAGGAGATTCCGCATATATGGATGAAGATGGTTATTTCTGGTTCCAAGGCCGTGTTGATGATGTCATCATGACGGCAGGGGAGAGGGTAGGTCCTTTCGAAGTGGAAAGCAAATTGGTCGAGCATCCAGCCGTAGCCGAAGCGGGGGTCATCGGTAAGCCGGATCCGGTTCGGGGGGAAATTATCAAAGCGTTCATCGCACTTCGTGACGGATACGAGGCAAACGATGAATTGATTGAGGAAATTCGTACATTTGTAAAGCATGGTCTAGCAGCACATGCGGCACCTCGTGAAATTGAATTCAGGGATAAACTTCCTAAAACAAGAAGCGGTAAAATCATGCGTCGTGTCTTGAAAGCTTGGGAACTTGATCTGCCAACTGGCGATTTATCATCGATGGAGGATTGAAAACTTAGTCTTACTGATTATTGAGAAGGAAAAGGCATCCATGGTCACTTCCATGGATGCCTTTTTGGGGAGAGTATAAGGAAACAGGCTGTCGGGGTAACCGACAGCCTGTTTTTAGTTCAAGAAAGAGTGTCATTCTTCCTCTTCTTCAGCTTTATCCGTGTCTTGCTCTTTATCATTGACGGTGTCTTGCTCTTTGTCGGTCTCTTGATTTTCCTGATCTGTATTCTCTTTGTTTTGATCTTTATCTTGAGCTGGCTCTTTATTATTATCCGTTTGCGTTTCTTTTTCTGGTTCTTTTTCTTTATCTTTACCTGAACCGTTCTCTTCTTTTGAGTCTGTTTTTTTATCTTCGTTAGCTATTTTATCTTTTCCACGATCATCTTTAGTTTTTGTGGAATCTTCTTTTGAACCGGTCTTTTTAGCGCCGCTTTCAACACGTTGAGAAGGGGCTGATTCTTTGCCGACTATGTCTACGGCCGTTACATAATAGGAACCGCCTGAGCCGACTTTATAAACAAGGCTCTCCCCAGCATTGATGCTCGCCACTTTCTTGCCGTCTTTATAGACACGATAACCGACGACATCTCCTTCATCATGCAAGCCCCATGTAATTTTATCGTTACCGATCGTTATGGATAGGGGATCTGGTGCCTTGCCATTATCATTCAATTTCGCTGTCGCCCCGACGACATTTCCTGATTTTTCGGCTCCAGGAATCACGGAGCCCGGGTCAACGACATATCTCAATCCGATATCTGCAAATGAATCTGGATTCAACATGAACCCGCCGCTTGTGAATTCGCCAGGCGTTTGCGGAAGGGCTGCGTAGCGTTTGCTGCCGACTGATACATATTGTCCATCTATGAAACTATCATCCGCCCTGGATGGAGCATATTTCGCGATGAATAAATCCGATTTGACAAGCCCGGCCTTTTGGCATGAGCTTGAAGGAAGCAGTCCTGAAACGCCACAGAAGGAACGGCTGACAATTCCGCCCGGCATTTCAAAACGCTTATCGGGGTCAATGAGTTTAGGGTCGACTTTATATGCGGCATTGATCAGATCTGCCCAATAATACATATTACGTTTATTATATTCAAGACCATTATAGGTCCCTTGCAAGGATTTCGGTGTATCATATCCCAGCCATGTACCGAATGATACATTGGGATTCGTAGCGACGAACCAAGCGTCCCAATAGTTTTGTGAAGTACCGGTCTTACCTGCCCAATCGCTTGAGAAGGCAAGTCGGTTCCTGACCGAGGACGCCGTCCCGCTGTTTACGACATCACGCATCATATCAAGCGTCAAGTAAGCGGATTGCGGAGAGAAAACATCCACTGGTTTCACTTTATGCTGATAGATGACTTTGCCATCTTTCGAAACGATCTTATCGATCATATAAGCATCGATGAATTCTCCTGAATTGGCAAATGTACCAAATGCATTGACGTTTTCTTCAACGGTTACACCTTTTTCCATCGCACCTAATGACAAGGCAAGATTGGAGTAATCCCCTTTCGTCACGGTGGAGAAGCCCATTTTTTCCAAATACGAAGCGGGGCTCAGGTTGATTATTTTCTTGTAAAAGAGCGCTGCCGGGATATTGTAGGAATTCTTCAGGGCCTCGCGGGCAGTCGATACTCCCGTATAGCTGCCGCCGCCATAGTTTCCTGGACTCCACGGTTTGCCGCCTGTTGGAATGGAGATCGGCACATTAGCCGATACGCTGCCAGGCGAGATCTTGCCTAGCTCGATGCCTGGGCCATATATCACCAGGGGCTTCATCGTTGATCCGTTCGATCGCAATGATGCGGTGGCGTGGTTCGTCTGTTCCCGCTTGAAATCACGGCCGCCTACGAAACTGATGATTTTTCCTGTTTTATTTTCGATGAGAATGGCCCCGGCTTCAACGGGCTCACTCACCGTTTTCATTTCCTTCGTATCTGGATCGACGACTTGTGCCGTTTTATCGTATCCATAATTCGGATAGTTTTTCGTAACTTCCTGCATCTTGTCATAAATCTTTTTATCGATTGTCGTATAAATCTGATAGCCGTTTTGCCGCAGCTTACGATCGGCAAGTGCTAGATATTGAGCTTTTAAATCATCATTCTTTAAATCTTTCTCTTCATATCCATCTTCTTTTGCCAGACTGACAGATAGGATTTCGATGGAGCGTTTTTCGATTTCATAGGTGAGCCATGGATATTTCTCCGACGGCATCTCCGTTTTACCGATAAAGTCTTTTGTAATGTCGTATGCGTTTGCTTTATCATATTCTGCTTTTGTTATGTATCCGTTACTATACATCCGCTTTAAAACGGTTTTCATCCGGTTGATGCCGGGCTCTTGATTTTCCTTCAATTTTCCTTTCTGGGTATATGGTGTATATCCGAAAGGGCTTTGCGGCAATCCAGCGATAAAGGCTGATTGGGGCAGTGTCAGATCTTTGGCCTCCACGCCAAAAATACCTTCAGCGGCGGACTCGACCCCGGCGATGTTACGGCCTGAAGAGTTTCGTCCCAAAGTGGAGACGTTTAAGTACGTTTCCAAAATCTCTTCCTTTTCAAAGAATTTTTCGACCCGGAGCGCAAGCAGGATTTCTTTTGCTTTCCGTTCAAACGATACTTCGTTGGTCAGGACCTGGTTTTTAATGAGCTGCTGTGTTAATGTACTTCCTCCCGATTGGACGGTTGCATTCGAAAATTCCTGGTAAATCGCACGCAGGATAGCTTTCGGAACAACCCCGTCATGCTCATAAAAATACTCATCTTCAGTAGCGATGACTGCATTTTTTAGATGCTCGGAAACTTTATCGATGGACACTTCTTCACGCTCAAGGTCACTCTTAAGCTTGCCCAAGTATACTTCATCAGCAAAGTATACCTCAGAGGTCTCTTCATAATTGTAAATGTCTTTTTTCAAATCTTCTTTTGAGCGTACCGGCTCATCATTGACGAGGGCAGCGAAATAGCCGGCTCCGACGCCGCCGGCGAATGAGAATCCTAGAATCCCCACAATAATGAAGATCAGCGTTAAATTCCAAATGACTTGGTATGTAACCCGCGCGTTCTTATGTGTTTTTTCATTTTGAAAAAAACGGGTCAGCTGCTTCCAGACTGTTAGAAATCTATCTTTTTGATTATTATTCATCGTATCATACCCCCTGAAATCACATATATTATAGCATACAACAGGTAGGGGAAAGGGCATCTTTCTTATTTTTCTATAATCTGTAAGGGTATGTTGACAAGGAATCTTATGTATGATAAAAGTTTATTAACAACAATAAAATGATTAAATGATCGCGATGATAGGACCCAGTAGTCAGACTATCCCTGTTTCAGAGAGCCGGTGGTTAGTGGAAATCGGTACAAATAGTATGATGAATTACTTCCTGGAGCATTTGCTGTGAAATGATTAGTAGCAGGAAACGGTTGACGACCGTTATTCGTCTTGAGCGGAGGGCATAGTATGTCCTCAAGTTGGGTGGTACCGCGAATTCATTCGTCCCTTCATATTTATGAAGGGGCGTTTTTGTGTGCTTTTTGCGGTTTTTTTCTAAGATGAGGAGGAATATTAAATGGAATTGCTTAAAGACCTCGAATGGAGAGGGATTATTTATCAACAAACGGATGAAGAGGGGTTTAAGAACCTTTTAGAAAAAGAGAAAATTTCTTTATACTGTGGTGTCGATCCAACTGCGGATAGTATGCATATCGGACATCTATTGCCATTCTTGACATTGCGCCGTTTCCAGCAGCATGGCCATCGTCCCATTGTATTAGTGGGTGGTGCGACTGGACTTATCGGTGATCCAAGCGGTAAAAAAGAGGAACGCCAGCTGCAAACGCTGGAAAAAGTGCTCTATAATGCCGACTGCATAAAAGGGCAGCTATCCCACATCTTTGAATTCGAAGGTGAAAATGGTGCGATCATGGTCAATAACTATGACTGGATAGGTAAAATCGATATGGTCACGTTCTTGCGTGATTACGGGAAATACATCGGCATTAACTACATGCTGGCAAAAGATACGGTTGCTTCCCGCTTGGATACGGGAATTTCCTTTACTGAATTCGCGTACACGATCTTACAAGGAATTGATTTCGGCCATTTATACAGCAATTACAACTGTAAATTGCAAATTGGCGGCAGTGATCAATGGGGCAATATTACGACTGGGCTGGAAATGATCCGGAAATCCAATGATGAGGATGCAAAAGCATTCGGTATGACGATCCCGCTCGTAACGAAAGCGGATGGAACGAAATTCGGTAAAACGGAAGGCGGAGCGATTTGGCTTGATCCTGAAAAGACGACTCCGTATGAATTTTACCAATTCTGGATCAATACAGCCGATGCTGATGTCGTGAAATACCTGAAATTCTTCACATTCCTATCTCGTGAGGTGATTGAAGAGTTAGAGCAATCCGTACAGTCCGAACCGCATTTGCGTAAAGCGCAAAAAGCTTTAGGGGAAGAAATGACCCGTTTGATTCATGGTCAGGAAGCTCTTGACCAGGCAATCAAAATCTCTGCAGCCCTATTCAGCGGAGAGGTGAAGAATTTAAGTGCGGCGGAAATCAAATTGGGCTTCAAAGATGTTCCTAGCTTCAAACGTGAAAGCAAGGAAGATATCGGTTTGGTCGATTTAATCGTTGAAGCGAAAATTTCGCCATCAAAGCGTCAAGCCCGGGAAGATATTCAGAATGGGGCAATCTCCATAAATGGGGAGAAAGTGACTGATCTGCAATATGTAGTGACGGAAGCTTCTAAGATTGAAGGGGAGTTCATCCTGGTTCGTCGCGGCAAAAAGAAATATACATTAGTGAAATGATTGTTCAAGGCCCGGCTGAATTACAGCCGGGCTTTCTCATGCAGGGGTGTTTAGATGCAAAAAAAACCCCATCCAAGGATGGGGTTTTTGAAGTTATTAACGAGAGTAGAACTCAACGATAAGAGCTTCGTTAATTTCAGCAGGCAATTCAGAACGTTCTGGTAAACGAGTGAAAGTACCTTCTAATTTCTCAGCATCAAAAGTAAGGAAATCAGGAACGAAGTTAGTTGCTTCAACTGATTCTTTAATGATTGAGAAGTTACGTGATTTTTCACGAACTGAAATTGTTTGTCCAAGAGACACTTTGTAAGATGGAATGTCTACGCGGCTTCCGTCTACAGTGATGTGACCGTGGTTAACAAGTTGACGTGCTTGACGACGTGTACGAGCTAAACCAAGACGGTAAACTAGGTTATCAAGACGTGATTCAAGAAGAATCATGAAGTTTTCACCATGTACACCTTTAAGTTTGCCAGCGCGGTCGAACATTGTGCGGAATTGACGTTCAGTGATTCCGTACATGTGACGAAGTTTTTGTTTCTCTTGTAGTTGCATTCCGTATTCAGAAATTTTTCTACGTTGGTTAGGACCATGTTGTCCTGGAGCATAAGGGCGTTTTTCTAATTCTTTACCAGTACCTGTTAGGGAAATTCCTAAACGACGGGATAGTTTCCAGCTTGGGCCAGTATAACGAGCCATAGGATGACTCCTCCTTTAAATGTTTTTATTTTGGTAAAATAAAAACCGTGTGAATGTACGATTATGACCATTTTGTTTTCATGTACCTTCGCCCTAGCAGCAGAGGGTTACGAGATACACCTCTGTATTGAGGAACAAAATGAGAACATAAAGGCTGTCACATAGGCTGCAATATTTTACACAAAGAGTATTGTATAATATTTGGCTCAATGAGTCAAGGCCAGTTGTGATTAATTAAAAGGCGTAGATAAAGAGAATCGCAGCAGGTAAATTTAAAAACTGCAATTTTTTAGTGAGGTTTTTTCAATGTAAGCGTGATAATGAATGGAGAAAAATATCAAATGGGCCGATGAGGCGTTATATATTGTGAAGAATTCAGGAAGGACCGGGTACATGTACATGGGGCCTTTAATGGAAAAGGGAGCAGGCAAGGATTGCCGCTCCCTTTAACTTTATAGATGCCTGGAAAGGATTTCAGCGAACTTCTCCAGTCCTTGCTGATCCATTTCGTCAAAACGGTCCGTGACCGGACTGTCGATATCGAGGACACCGATCAATTTGCCATCCTTTATGAGCGGTATGACAATTTCAGATCTTGATGCCGCATCACAGGCGATATGTCCAGGGAATTGGTGGACATCCTCTATGCGAAGGGTTTTTTCAGTCGCCGCTGAAGTCCCGCAAACGCCCCTGCCCATTGGAATGCGGACACAGGCTGGAAGGCCCTGGAAGGGTCCCAAAATTAATTGGCCTTCTTCGTATAAATAGAAGCCGACCCAGTTAATCTCATCAAGAAACTGATTAAGTAAAGCTGCCGCATTGCTTAAATTGGCTATCCGGTTCGTTTCATCTTCAATTAAGGCAAGAAGCTGCTTTTGGACCAGATCATAGTTATTTTCTTTTTTTCCTTGATACATTTCGACATTAAACAAAAGCGTTCACCTGTCTTCCGCATATTTTTACAGCACTTTCTAATCATGTTGCTTTATTGTTGGGAAATTGTCGAGAACTTACTAAAGGATTCAGGCTCTTCCGTGAAGAAATAGTCCACAAGACTTGTCTCAAAGAAAGCGAGGGATTGCCTGAATGAATCGCCAGACGCCAACGAAACAAGCCATTGTGGAAGCTGCATTGCATTTATTTCATTTAAAAGGCTATCATGCTACATCCATACGGGATATTGCGAATAAAGCCAAAGTGAACGCTGCGAATATTGCCTACTATTTCAAGAATAAGCAGGGGTTGCTGGAATTCTGTTTCACTTCCTATTTAGAAGAGTATATCCTGGTCCTTGAGACGAACATGACACTGCTGGAACTAAAAGGTCCGCAGCATTGCTTGATGAATCTTGTAAAGGATATTCTCGCTTTCCAGAGGGAAAACTTCCTTGCTGCACGGTTCATATATGGGGAATCTTCACTCGATTCCAATTTAAATCGTGAAATTCATTCGACTTATTTTACAAAGGAAAAGTCTTATTTTCAATATATTTTGGAACAGGGGATCAAGAGCAGGAGTTTCCAGCAGGTCTCGGTTCCCATGTATATGCTGCAGTTGAAGGGTTTATTGACGGCCCCTGTCCTGCATACCCATTATGCGATGGATGTGCTTCATGTGTTCCCGCAGGAAGCCTACTACACGAATATATATGCCAATGAAGTCGGACGTTTTTTGCAGGATACCCTTTTCATCGACCTACAGCCACTGTTAGCCGGGCGGAGCTGAAGTGTATACATGAGTTACCCATTGAACCCTTCAATCAGTGCCTGATGGCCCTGACCCAAATCCTTAGCCTGATGTGCATCGGAACCGTAAATAAGCGGAATGCCGAGATCGAAAGCACGCTTTGCAAACCGTTCAGGAGGGTATGGTTCACGGCATAGCGGCTTTACCTGCCCGGCTCCATTATAATCTAGTTCGTACCTTTGTTCTTTGATCATGTCGAGCACCTTGTAAACCCGCTCGTCAAAACTAGAAGCCGGCGGATATCGATGCTGGAATTTATGGACAAGCGTAATATGCCCGATCCGTTTTGGTTTATAAATGCCTAAATCAGTTGTTATTGATTTTTCCAGAGTATCGTAATATTTGGCATACACCGATTCCACTGAACCTAGTTCATTGGCAATCTCACCAAACCCATTTTCGCTGAAATCGATGCAGTGCCAACTGCTTTGATGCTTGATGAAGTGGACGGAAAGTATACTATCATCAAGGAATTCTCCGATTTCGTCGAGGAATTCTTTTGTTTCTTTTTCATAACCCTCTATAAAGTCAACCTCCAGACCTGTTTTGATCAGGATTTTGTCTTTATGGCGTTCTTTAAGTACGCGGAGCTCTTGAAAGTAATCCAGGAGCAGGGCAGCGTCCATGCCGCTGTCTTTTTCAGGCGTAGGATCTTGAAAATTTCGTGGCAATGGAGCATGTTCCGTAAATGTGATTTCCTTTAATCCTAGTTCGATTCCCCGCGTAATATATTCATCGAATTTATCCGTAGAGCCGTGAGGGCAAAACGGAGTGTGCACATGACCGTCAGCTTTCATGGTCCTTCCCTCCCAAAAAACAGGTATTTGTAGCAATTTTCTACAAAAAAAACATTTTTCTCGTCAAAAATTATTGCTAACATGGTATCATAAAAGCATTAAATTTAACATTTTTAAAATTGATATATAAACGGGCAAGACTGTAAGGATTAGAACAGGGGGCTTACCATGGATTACATAATTGGGGTAATTGTATTAATTTTGATTTTCATCATTTGGGGTTATTTTTTCAAAAAGAGATATTTTAAAGAAATCGATCGACTGGAATCCTGGAAAATAAGCATCATGCACCGCCCCGTGCTGGAAGAGCTTTCTAAAGTCAAACAATTGAACATGACAGGTGAAACAGAGGAAATGTTCGAAAACTGGCGCATTGAATGGGACGCCATCATTACTGATCATATGCCCGAAGTCGAAGAGCTTTTATTCGATGCCGAGGAATTCGTCGATAAATACCGTTTCAGCCGATCAAAAGAAGTACAGCGCAAAATTACAGTCAAGCTGAATGAAATCGAGGAAATGATCAAAAAGATCTTATACGAACTGAATGAACTCGTAGGCAGTGAGGAAAAAAACCGATTGGAAATTGAGGATATCAAGGAATCCTACCGTCAATTGAAGAAATCCCTGCTTGCACATAGGCATAATTACGGGAAAGCTGCTGATAAGCTGGAAAGTACCTTGGATGAAGTATTGCAGATCCTTCAAAAGTATGACGAAGAGACCGTGAATGGCAATTATTTGAATGCGAGGGAGCTTGTTCTATCCATTAAGGAAAAATTGGCGGTTCTGTCGGTTAAAATGGAAATGCTCCCGAAATTATTGGTAGATAGCCAATCCGAGCTGCATTCCCAGCTTCAAGAATTGAAGGATGGTTATGAGGAGATGTCAGGACAGGGGTATCTGTTGAGCCATATCCAATTCGAGCAGGAAATATCCCGGCTTGAGGAAGAGCTGGAACTATATAAAACACAATTGGAAAATGCCGAAACGGAAGCAGTGGATAAAGGCATTAAAGATATGCGCGAAAGCATTGAGGTGCTTTATGACCTTTTGGAAAAAGAAGTACTTTCAAAACAGTATATCTTGAAAAATGATGAAGTTCTCAGGAAAACGATTAGTGACCTTGAATATGAAAACGATAAACTTAAAGTTGAAACCATACATGTTCAACACACATATCATCTGACGGAAAATGAGCTCGATGCACAACGGAAAATGGAAAAGCAGATTGCCCAGATTTCGAAACGCCATCAATTGCTTGTATTGAAAATGGAGGATAATGTGATGGCAAGCTCCCTTATCAGCGAAGAGATGCAGGGGCTGGCTGTACAGTTGAAGGAATTACAGGAAAATCAGAAAGACTTCACGATTAAATTACAGGCTTTACGGAAAGATGAAATGGATGCCAGGGATTCACTGGCTGAATTGAAACGTAAAATGGTCGATACTGGACGATTAATTGCAAAAAGCAATATTCCGGGTCTTCCGGAAGAGTATAAATTGGTGCTATCTGATGCCAAAGAAAGCATGGATGATGTCCAGGGGAAACTTGAAGAAAAGCCGCTTGACATGGCAGCTGTTTATATTTATTTGGAAAAAGCGGTTCAACAGGTGAATAGGGTCCACGAAAAAGCCCAAGAATTAATCGAACATATGTATTTGGCCGAAAAGGTGATCCAATTCGGAAATCGCTATCGAAGCAGTCACGATATGGTTGCCGAGAGCCTTAGGGAAGCCGAGGCGAAATTCCGAAGCTATGAATATCAAGCAGCGTTGGAAACGGCAGCAACGGCCATAGAAAAGGTCGACCCAGGCAGTTTACGAAAAATCGGGGCGAACATAGAAGAAGTCCTTTCCTAAAAACCCGCCAAGGCGGGTTTTTTTCTTTTACCGGATGGACCGTGAATAGACAGGTGGGAAGTTTAAATCATTCTGAGGAATAAAAAGAAGCAATTCTCCTATCATTCATGGACCAGTGTTTTACATTCTCTTTCAAATTCAATTATGTTAATATTAGATGTTGCAACAGCAACATTGAAACTTATATTTAGTAGAGTGACCATCATAGATACAAAAACATGGAAGGTGAGCCCATGATTTATTTTGATAATAGTGCAACAACAAAACCATATCCCGAAGTAATCGAATCATTCATGAAGGTTACTTCGGACTATTTCGGGAACCCCTCTTCACTTCATGGACTTGGGGTGCAATCCGAAAAACTGCTTTCCGCTGCAAGAAAGCAAATCGCTGATTTATTAAAGGTGAAGAGTTCGGAAATATATTTCACTTCCGGGGGGACGGAAGGAAATAATCTTGCCATTAAAGGAACCGCACACTTTCAGGGAAATCGCGGCAAACACATAATCACGACAGCGATTGAACATCCTTCTGTAGAAGATGCATGCCAATCATTGACGAAAATGGGTTATGAGATCACATATCTTCCCGTTAATGAATTTGGGCAAATTGATGTAATGGACCTAAAGGATGCATTGAGGGAGGATACCATTCTGGTTTCCGTCATGCATGTTAATAATGAAGTTGGCTCGATACAGCCGATTGCTGAAATCGGCAAATTGATAAAACATTACCCAAACGTGCTCTTTCATGTCGATAATGTGCAGGGAGCAGGCAAAGTTTCTTTATCATTGCTTGATGCCAATGTGGATTTATGTACAATTTCCGGCCACAAGGTCCACGGCTTGAAGGGGACGGGCATCCTTTATGTTCGTGAAGGCGTTCGGATCGATCCGCTTTTCCATGGCGGCAATCAAGAAACGAAAATCAGGAGCGGTACCGAAAATGTTGCGGGAATCGTCGCCCTATCGAAGGCTTTGCGTATTAGTATGAACAATCAATTGCTGTATCATGATAAGCTGCAGCAAATCAAAACTTATTTATATAAAGGTTTGAAGGAAATGGACGGGGTATTGGTTAACAGTCCTGAAGAAGGGGCACCACATATTGTGAATTTTTCCGTTCCCGGACTTAAATCCGAGGTATTGCTGCATGCACTAGAATCGGAAGGAATATATGTTTCGACAACTAGTGCCTGTTCTTCGAAAAAAAGGACGATAAGCAAAACGGTGGATGCAATGTTCCATAATTCGGCTCGTTCCGAAAGCGTCATCCGAATCAGTACTACCTATGGCAATGAAATGGAAGAAGCAAAGCAAGTTCTGGCGGCGATACAGAAAATAGTCGCTAATTTAGAAAAAATAATGAGGGTTGCAAAATGAAATTTGATCATATAATTATCCGTTATGGAGAAATCTCCACGAAAAAAAGAAACCGTAAAGGCTTTGTAGACAAAATGAAGGCACATATTCGCTGGAGTTTAAAAGATATTGAAGGTGTAGTGCTTACAGCCAACCGGGAGCGGATGTACGTACTCCTGAACGGTGCTGACCATAAGCCTGTCATTGAACGATTGAAAGGCATTTTTGGAATTCAGTCATTAAGCCCTGCGATAAAAATAGAGCGTGATCTGGAAGTGATGAAAACGGCAGCATTGTATTACCTGAATCATACTCTTGAAGAGGTAAAAACGTTCAAGATCACGACAAAACGCGCGGATAAGGATTTTCCATTTAATACCGATGAAATTAACAGGGCAATCGGCGGGCATTTGCTTCGAAATACAGAGGATTTAAAAGTGGATGTAAAGAACCCTGATTTGAACCTGTTAGTGGAAGTGAGACGAGAAGCCGTGTATTTGACAGGTGAAATCATCCAGGGGGCAGGCGGTCTTCCATTCGGGTCAAGCGGAAAGGCGATGCTGATGCTTTCAGGCGGGATTGATAGCCCTGTTGCGGGATTCCTTTCGATGAAACGGGGATTGGACGTGGAAGCTATCCATTTCTACAGCCCACCGTTCACGAGCGAACGTTCACGTCAAAAGGTCATTGATTTGGCGGGCAAGCTTGCCGAAATAAATGGAAGCATGAAAGTGCATATCGTTCCATTTACGGAAATCCAATTATTGGTTCAAAAGCAAATCCCGGAAAACTACTCAATGACTACTACCCGTCGTTTAATGATGCGGGTCGCCGATCGAATTCGTGAAAAGGAAGAAGCCATGGCACTGATTACCGGTGAAAGCCTTGGGCAGGTTGCGAGCCAGACGATGAGCAGCATGTTCGCCATCAATGAGGTGACGAATACACCGATCCTGCGCCCCCTGATTACCATGGATAAAACGGAAATCATCAAAATTGCAAGAGAGCTTGATACTTTTGAAATATCCAATCTGCCGTATGAGGATTGCTGTACGGTCTTTACGCCGGCAAGCCCAAAAACGAAACCGAAACGTGAAAAAGTCAATTACTATGAAAGCTTCGTCGACTTTGATTCCTTGATTGAAAAAGCAGTCTCCGAAACAGAAGTATTGACAGTTAAACCTGGTCAGACTTTCGATAAGGATGAAGCGATGGAAGACTTATTTTAATATCCTGTAATTACCAATAAAATAGTGCGAATGAAGCCATGTGTTTTAACACACTCTATAATCACAAGGAGGTGAAAAACACATGGCAAACAACAACAGCTCAAACGAATTATTGGTACCTGGAGTGGAACAAGCTCTACAACAAATGAAATATGAAATCGCTACAGAATTCGGCGTACAACTTGGTGCCGACACAACATCTCGCGCTAACGGTTCAGTTGGTGGAGAAATCACAAAACGCCTTGTTCAAATGGCTGAACAACAATTAGGCGGAGGCTTCAACAGATAATTTAATAAATATGGCTACAGAGAGCGGGTTTTAACACCCGCTCTCTTTACGTTTGCGGACTGAATTCGTGGACGGCTGAATAATTAACGATTTAATAAATTCCTTAGTTTTACTACATAATTGTTTACTGTTTTATATAATATGAAACCTTATTGGATGGAAGAGATTTGCGACACTCCTGCCGAATAACTGGCTAGCCAAGACCCCGCAGGCGCTTGTGCCGAGGAGGCTTGGCAGACAGTCGGCGGAAAGAGAGCGGATTTCCGAAAGGGGGTATGTGTAATGATTTCCACTCCAGGCACTCGCTTTCCGCGGGCGGTCCGGGAGCCTCCTCGGCGCTCGCCTGCGGGGTCTCCCTTGGCCACGCTTTTCCCGCAGGAGTCTCGTACCTTACGTTCCAATCACTGGAACTTCTATTTTAAGAAATATTGTAGGGAAACTGGCTAATCTTCTCCAATTCGTCTACAGTCTGGCGGTTCCATCAATTTTCCGGCAAAAGGAGTTCCGAATTGCTCTCGCCCCGAACCAAAATTTTAAAAGTAAACTAGTTTATCCTTCATAGTTTTTTACAGTATTTCTTAAAGGATGGAAGAAATTTGCGACACTCCTGCCGAATAACTGGCTAGCCAAGACCCCACAGGCGCTTGCGCCGAGGAGGCTTGGCAGACAGTCGGCGGAAAGAGAGCAGGTTTCTGAAATCAGCGGAATTTTTAAAAAGAAAAACTGCAGACAAACTCACTTTAAGAGTTGTCAAAAGGCTATAAGAGAGTGGATTCCTAAACCCGCTCTCTTTATTTATTTGTAAAAATAAATAGAAATATTAGAGAAGTATCTTGTATAATGAGTAGGTACTAAGAGTTCATAATTGGAGGGGAAGAATATGAAGCGTGAAGACTTATTGGCTCCGGAACATTACAACTTAGTGAGTGAAATGGAACGTTATGCAAAAGATCCAGAAAAAGTTGCCGTACTCTGGGAGAACGAAACCGGAGATAAAAAACAACTTACATATGAGAATTTATTAAAAAGTGCAAATAAAATTGGAAATGCCTTAAAGAAAAAAGGACTGGGTAAAGGTGACACGGTCCTTATCATAATTCCTCGTTTGGTGGAAGCATATCAAGTGTATTTAGCCGCATTGAAAATTGGCATGATTGTCATACCTTGTTCGGAAATGCTTCGTGCGAAAGACTTGCAGTATCGAGTCAACCATGGTGATGTTAAAGGAATCATCAGTTATCATGAATATACTCATGAATTGAATGAAATAGAAGGAGCGGAAATCCTTCTGAAATTCTCAATCGGAAAACGAATCGAAAATTGGTTGGATTTGAATGAGCTTGCCGGCAAAGAATCCGATCAGCTGACAATGGCCGACACGAAGAGTGGGGATATGGCGTTCTTATCGTATACTTCCGGAACGACAGGAAATCCAAAAGGGGTCGTCCATACACATGGCTGGGCTTATGCACATTTGAAAACGTCTGCTGCAAACTGGCTCGGCATCAGCGAAACGGATGTGGTTTGGGCAACTGCGGGTCCAGGGTGGCAAAAGTGGATTTGGAGTCCTTTCCTGGCGGTTCTAGGAACGGGAGCGACCGGTCTTGCTTACCATGGGAAGTTCGAGGCGAAAAAGTATCTACAGTTGCTTCAGGACTACAAAGTGAATGCATTATGCTGCACACCAACCGAGTATCGATTGATTGCAAAGGTGGAAAACCTTGATGACTATGATTTATCCCATCTTCATAGTGCTGTATCAGCGGGAGAGCCTTTAAATCAAAAAGTGTTCGAGGTCTTTAAAAACCATTTCCATATTGAAGTGCGTGATGGATATGGACAGACCGAAAATACCCTGTTGGTAGGTGTAACAAAAGGAATGGAAATTAAATTGGGCTCCATGGGCAAACCGACACCGGGCAACCATGTGGATATCATTGATGATTCCGGTAAGCCCTGTTCTCCTGGTGTAGTGGGGGATATTGCCGTACATGTCGATACACCTGCACTCTTTAAAGAATATTTTAAAGATCCCGAGCGGACATCGCAGCAATTCCGTGGGGATTATTATATCACTGGCGATCAGGCGAAAAAGGATGAGGATGGTTACTTCTGGTTTGAGGGTCGTTCCGATGATATCATCATCAGCTCGGGATATACGATTGGACCGTTTGAAGTGGAAGATGCACTCGTTAAGCATCCATATGTTAAAGAGTGTGCCGTTATAGCAAGTCCTGATGAAATAAGGGGAAATGTGGTCAAGGCGTATGTCGTCTTGATGGATGATATCGATCCGAACAGCCAGGACTTGATCAAGACGCTTCAATCGCACGTGAAAGAATTGACTGCCCCATATAAATATCCAAGGAAAATCGAATTTTTAGAAGAGCTGCCCAAAACGACATCAGGTAAAATCAAACGGGTGGATTTACGGAAAAGGGAAGAAGCACTCCTTAACAATTGATCGAAATGCATGACCGTCAGCCTCCAAGGCTGGCGTTTTTTATTGACAGGGGCTTGGATAAAAGCATAAATATGGGAATTCGTGATATGAGATGGTACACTTACTGCATATCTGCACAGTAACAATCATTTAATAAGGAGTGTAAAGCCGGTGGGAACGTTATGGTTCAATGGGTCGATTTATACGATGATTAAAGAAAATGATCAAGTGGAGGCAGTCTACACTGAAAAGGGGGTAATTGTTGATACCGGCAGCCAGGGCTATTTGAAAAATGAGTATGCCGGCAATATTTCCAGGGAAATCGACTTAAAAGGACAAACGATGCTGCCGGGGTTAGTGGATAGTCACCTTCATTTGGTCGGGCATGGTGAAAGGCTGCTTCGTTTAGACCTTTCTTTGATGGATAGCAGGGAGTCGATCATGAAATCCTTGAAGGAAAAGTGCTCAAAGACCCCGGCTGGAAAGTGGATCGTTGCCGAAGGGTGGAATGAAAACGAATGGCCGAGTCCTGAATTGATATTACGGGATGAGCTCGATGTGATATCGACGGAACATCCCATCGTATTGAAAAGGATTTGCCGTCATGCCTTGGTGGTCAATTCCCGCGCCCTTTTGGAAGCGGATATTAAAGAAGATATTAAAGAACCTTCAGGCGGGGTGATTTGCCGTTATCCTGACGGACGTTTAAATGGTTTATTTAAAGAAAGTCAGGCACAGAACCTTATTTTAGACAGTCTTCCCGGCATTGATCAAGAGTATATCGAAAACGCACTCACAGAGGCCATAGAAGACGCATATAAGCTAGGTTTGACTGGCGGACATACTGAGGACCTCCATTACTATAATGGCTTCATGCCGACATATCAGGCGTTTAAATCGGTAATCGAGGACCGGGAAATGGCCTTTCGCGCGAACTTGCTTGTCCATCATGAAGCGTTTGAAGAAATGCTGGCAGCAGGAGGCGGTTATCAGAAAGGTACGCGATATATTAAATTCGACAGCATGAAGATATTTACGGATGGCTCCTTAGGGGGACGAACAGCCCTGTTGAGCGAGCCTTATGTAGATCAAAAGAATACGAATGGAGTCGCGATATTTACTGAAAACGAGCTTCAGGAATGGGTGAAAAAAGCAAGGGCTGCCGGAATGCCGATTGCTGTCCATGCGATTGGCGATCTCGCTTTTGAATACGTCTTGAATGCAATTGAGGCACTCCCCCCGCAAGAGGGACAGAGGGACCGGCTCATCCATGCACAGATCGTCCGGCCGGAGCTGTTGCAGCGGGCGGCAAAGCTGCCGTTAATCTTTGATATCCAACCGGGCTTCGTCCCGTCCGATTTTCCGTGGGTGGAAGAAAAGGTTCCAGCCAATCTGTTGGAATCCTCATATGCCTGGAAAACCTATTTGAATTTGGGCATCATTTGTGCGGGTGGGTCGGATGCACCCATTGAGCCATTAAATCCAATTTTGGGCATTCATGCAGCTGTCACAAGGATGAAAATCAATAGTGAGGACCATACCGTATATGGCTTGTCTGAAAGGCTTTCCGTTTACGAGGCTTTCGCATTGTATACCAAAGGGAGTGCTGCAGCAATCGGCCAGGAAAAACGCCGCGGTGTGATCAATAAAGGGTACGATGCCGATTTTACCGTGTTTAATCTGGATGTCTTTGCTGTTGCGCCGGATGACCTCCTAAAAGCTGAGGCGGTCATGACGGTCATCGATGATAAAATCATGTATGATAAAAATTAACAGTTGCAAAAAAAGAAATGGAAATACAAAATTGTTAGATGGAATTAGATAAAGGAATGTAAATGGAAAGAAGGCTTGTTATGAAAGTGGATGAACAAAAAGAAGGGGCGATTTATGCAGCCCTTTCTTACATGATGTGGGGAATCGTGCCGATTTACTGGAAGTTCCTTCAGGGAGTCGGTGCAATAGAAATTTTAGCTCAGAGGGTATTATGGTCTTTCGTGTTCATGCTGGTTTTATTGATGTTCATGAAAAAATGGCAGGCGTTTCTTGTCTATGTCAAAAACATATTGGGAAATCCCAAACTCTTTGTGGCATTACTTACGGCGTCACTGCTTGTTACAGCTAATTGGGGAGTGTTCATCTGGGCCGTTAATACAGGACGGATCCTCGACACGAGCCTTGGATATTATATCAATCCGCTAGTCAGTGTACTATTGGGAGTGATAGTCTTAAAAGAAAAATTGAGCGGGGCCCAAATCATTTCATTCCTGCTTGCAGGAATCGGAGTCTTGATCCTGGGCATTCATTTCGGCACGATCCCGTGGATCTCTCTTGTTTTGGCCATGACCTTTGGATTATACGGTCTGGCAAAAAAAATGATCAAGGCTGAAGCGGCGATCGGGCTGACTCTTGAAACAATGATGGTAACGCCTCTGGCCCTAGGTTACCTGATTTACTTGATGAACCAATCAGAAATGCAGTTCTTTACAGCGGGAAGCACAAGCTTGCTGCTGGTGGGCGGCGGGATTGCCACGGCCTTGCCTCTTTTATATTTTGCGAAAGGGGCGGAGAAGATCCCGTTATCGATGCTTGGCATTTTTCAGTATATCGCTCCGACCTTATCTTTATTAATAGGCGTATTCATCTATCATGAAAGTTTTACCAAAGCACATCTTTTAGCCTTTTTGTTCATATGGTCAGCCTTGGCCGTTTATACACTATCCATAACGAAATGGGGTCAGGCGAATGCCCGCAGGCTTAAAGGCAAAGGGAATATTGGTGCATGAATAAGAAAAAATGCTTGGGAGGAGATCTCTCCCCAAGCATTTTTTTATGCGGGTATATAAAACAAAGAGGTCATGAAAGGTAAATCTTCGAACCTATTTCAGAAACAATACAATTGGAAAGGCTGGCAGGACAGTGATCGGGCTTTGCTCGGGGGATATTTAGTTGGAATTGTCTATAGAAGGAACTATCCAGGAAAATGATATGCGTTGTCAGGAATGCTGATATGGTTGCGTACGGCTTTCTATTGCTATTTAATTCATCGATGATTCCCTGTGACGTCGTTATCCCGATCCCGTGGCCATAAAAGAGGTTATTCCCTAATAATATGGCATTTTCACCTTGCCATTCAGGAGTTGTCTCGTCATGATCAGGGTTTATGAAGTAAACACAATCGCCTGGTAAATAATCCCTCCCTTTGTGAATATTAAGTTCCATGTTCTGTGGAGGGCGCCAGTCATATAAAAATAGGTTTGAAAAAAGGTAATCGAAATTCCTAGGGCCGATTGAATCCAAAATGGCCTTTAAAAAAGTGACGACGATTGCTGTCCCGCATTCGAAGGCATAAAGCCTTCCATTCATGAAAATGTCAACGAGTGCAGCATGAGGGAGAATCCCTGGCTGAAGGGTAAAGGTGCCATCCTTTGAAAGGTGCCAATATTGTTGATTGGATTGAGATTCCTCAAGTGTGGAAAATTCTGGACCGCTTTTATCCAACGCAATAGCTGCTTCTATGACTCGGTTCCTCAGCTGTATATCGAAATTAAACTCTCCAAAATTCCGGTATTCAAAAACGTTAGTATCTTCATCCAGCAATTGGAGAATTTCAAGCGACTCAGCAGATGCTATTCCTGGTTGGATGTGACTGACATCTAACCATCTGTGATTAATCTTTATCATGATCATATCCACCTTTTGCTTATTAAATTAACGGTTTATAAAACCAGTAAACATAAATGTCTACAGATAATGCTCATTATATGAATGCATGCAAAGAAATGACTATTTAGAAATTGTCAGCCACCGCTGCAGTCAAGAATGATTGGAATGAAAAGAGGCAGAATTACATTGATTTCAATGATTTTCGTTCCAAAAGATGTTTTGCTAGATATCCTTAAGAGTAAGGAATACCTTTCAAATTAGTGATAAGAAGCAAATTAGTATTCCCTTTTCCCTATGAATTGATATAATGAGAGAGAAAAGTTCATATGTGCGAGAAATGTAGGGGGGCCAGTACTGCTGGCTGAGATTGCATCCTTTAGATGCTGACTCTTTGAACCTGATCTGGGTGATGCCAGCGGAGGGAACATATTATTACTGACTTTCTGTTTTGTATGTTAACGTCCGAATTCATCTTCGGGCGTTTTTTGCTTTTTATCCAGTATTTGAATAGACCCTGGAGCCCCATTATGGTTCCGGCATATGGATCTTATATGATGTGTAGGAGGATAATAACTTGAATAAATTCTTACCACTGTTAACTTCGTTGTTCCTTTTGGCTGGATGTGGTGCAGGCGGAACTAATGAAAAAGAAGAAGCATCTAAAAATGAAGAATTAAAAAAGGTATCGGTCGTGCTCGATTGGACACCGAATACAAACCATACAGGATTGTATGTTGCAAAGGAAAAAGGTTACTTTAAAGAGCAAGGTCTTGATGTGGAAATTATCATGCCAGGTGAAGCTGGAGCGGATAAGCTTGTCGCTTCAGGAAAATCTGAATTTGGCGTGAGCTACCAGGAGGGCATAACACAGGCCCGCGTGCAGGGCGTGCCAATTGTTTCGATTGCTGCAGTCATCCAGCATAATACCTCTGGATTCGCTTCCCCTGAGGCAAAGGACATTAAAACTCCCAAGGATTTTGAAGGGAAAACGTATGGTGGCTGGGGTTCTCCGGTTGAAAAGGCCATTATTGATTCACTCATGAAAAAAGAAAATGCGGATGTAAATAAAGTGGATATAGTCAATACAGGAGACATGGATTTTTTCACTTCGGTTAAAAGGGATATAGATTTTGCCTGGATTTATTATGGATGGACAGGCATTGAGGCTGAGTTGCGAAATGAAAAGCTTAATATGGTTTACTTAACCGAATACTCTGATAAGCTTGATTACTATACTCCTGTTTTGACTACAAATGAAAAGATGATAAAAGAAGATCCCGAAACTGTTAAAGCATTCGTTCATGCAGCATCAAAAGGGTACCAGTTTGCGATTAAGAATCCTGCTGATGCAGCAGACATGTTAATTAAGTCTGCGCCGGATCTTGATGCAAAACTAGTTAAGAAAAGCCAGGAGTGGCTTGCAGCCAAGTATCAGGATGATGCTCCGCGTTGGGGTGAACAAAAACTGGAAATCTGGAAGAATTACAGTGATTGGATGACAGAAAACAAGCTTCTTGAAGGTGATTTCGATCCTGAAAAGGCATTTACCAATGAATTTTTACCAAAATAGGAGGAAATACGATGGCCAATTCATTAATTAGTATACAAATTATTCCTAAAGGGGAAAATGTCATCCCTATGGTCGATGAAGCAATCAAGATCATTGAAGAATCTGGTGTCAAGTATGAGGTTCACCCCCTTGAAACGACAATGGAGGGCGAGCTTTCCGAACTTTTTGCCGTGATAGAAAAAATGAATGTAAGAATGATTGAAATAGGATCGCCGAATGTCATTTCCCAAGTGAAAATATTATATCAACCAAGCGGGATTACGATGGATACGTTAACGGAGAAATATCGGGCATGATCGGAAGGGGAATTTGGAAGAAGGGGGCTCCCTTCTTTCTTTTATTATTGTTGCTGATAGTTTGGGAGTCAGTGACAGTCTTATTGAAGGTTGAACAATGGCTGCTTCCCGCTCCATCGGCCATTTTCATTGAAGGAATTGAGTCGTCGCGCAATCTTTACGGACACCTTATATCGACAACCGAGCTTGCGTTGTCGGGTTTTTTTATTGGTAGCTGCATCGGCTTATTGGTTGCTGCAACCTTACACCTATTTCCAGGTGTGAAGGACGCGGTTTATCCTCTGCTCATACTATCACAAAATATACCTATCATAGTTTTGGCCCCGCTATTGGTGATCTGGTTTGGCTTTGGCATGCTGCCTAAGCTAATAGTGATTTCGCTCGTATGTTTTTTTCCGGTTGCGGTTGCATCATTGGACGGTTTTCGCCAGACACCATACGAACTTAAGCATTATTTCAAGATGATGGGAGCGGGGAAAAACCAGTTATTTTGGAAGCTGGAATTTCCTCACTCAATCCCGTTCATTTTCTCCGGCCTGAAAATTTCGGCCACCTATAGCGTAATGGGTGCGGTTATTTCAGAGTGGCTCGGGGCAAAATCGGGGATTGGTGTTTATATGACGCTCGCGTCCTCTGCGTTCAGGACAGACCGGGTGTTTGTTGCCATTTTCATCATTATGGGAATGAGCCTGGTCTTTTTTGGAATCATCACCTTCCTGGAGAAATACTTAGTTTCTTGGAAGAGAAAGGAGGGCGGCAAGGATGAAGCTGGAAATTAAAGATGTCTCCTATTCTTTCGATGGTAAACAGAATATATTGGAGAACATGAATTTTCGTGTGGATGATGGGGAATTTGTCACGATCCTTGGGCCATCGGGCAGCGGTAAAAGTACTTTGTTCCACTTGATCGGAGGTATTTTGAAGCCGGATCATGGCATCATTTCACTGGATGGTAAAAAGATAAATGGTTTAAAGGGCCATATCAGCTATATGCCGCAGCAGCCTTCCCTTTTACCTTGGAGAACGGTATTGGAAAATGTTTTGCTGGGAAGTGAACTTGCTGGGATCAGAGATAAAGAAAAGGCAAAAGCCCTATTGATGAAAGCTGGATTAGAAGAGTATGAGAAAGCATATCCGCATGAATTATCAGGAGGCATGAAGCAAAGGTCCGCATTCATCCGGAGTATCTTAAGTCCACAGGACTTGATGTGCCTGGACGAACCCTTTTCTGCCTTGGATGAACTGACAAGATTGCAAATGCAAAAATGGCTGTTGTCGGTTTGGGAGGAAAATCGGAGGTCGGTGCTTTTTGTTACGCATAGCATAGATGAAGCGGTTTTCCTATCCGATAGAATTTATGTGTTATCTGCAAAACCGGCTGCGGTCATCAAAGAAGTCAAAGTTCCGTTTCCAAGGCCAAGAAGTGAAGAACAGCTTCTTAGTGATGAATTTTTTCATTTGAAAAGAGAGTTATATGCAGCATTAATGCCAACTCTTTCTACTTAAGTAAGGAGGCTATTAAATTTGAGAATCATCGACAGCCATATCCATTTGGATAAATATGATGTTGTTAAGCGGAAGCAGATTCTGACTGACATGGAAAAGGTTCATTTGCAATCCTTGCTGACTGTTTCCATGAATTTGGCTTCTTCTATTAACAATTATCAGCTTTCACTGGAGGATTCCCGAGTTAAGCCAGCCTTTGGCTTTCATCCAGAGCAGCCCCTCCCGAGTGATGAAGAAGTGAACGAATTATTGAACTGGATGCGGGAACATCGTCAAGATATGGTTGCCATAGGTGAGGTTGGACTGCCCTATTATCTAAGGCAGGAAAATCCCGATATGGATAACTCAGCGTATATAGTGATATTGGAGAAGTTCCTGGCTTTTGCTAAAGAGATGGAAAAGCCGGTTATCCTTCATGCCGTCCATGAAGATGCACCTATCGTTTGCGACCTTTTGGATAAGCATCAAATCACAAAGGCGCACTTTCATTGGTTTAAAGGAGATATCCGCACAGTCGAAAGAATGGCCGAAAAGGGCTACCGCATTTCGATTACACCTGATGTTTGTTATGAGAGGGAAATACAGGAATTAATTTCGGCATACCCACTTAAGCTGATGATGATTGAAACGGATGGCCCATGGCCGTTTGAAGGGGTTTTCGAAGGGAAATGGACCCATCCCGGCATGATGCATGACAGTGTGCGTCAAATTGCTTCAATTAAAGGATTGCCGATTGAGGATGTTTATGAAACCCTTTATCAAAATACGAAAGATTTTTATCATATTTAAAGGTACCGGCTATCATATCCGGTACCTTTTTAGTACGTTCAAAGGAAGGTCCTTTTAACCTTTTCCCAAAAGGAATTGTCTTTTAGCTTAACGGTCTTGATGACTTTACCGCTTAACCGGACCTTTACCTGTTCGACATGATTGATGCTTAAGGCTTCATTGTCCATTCCGATGATCGGATAGCTTGGTCCGTTTTGTTCAAGGTGGATGGTCAAAGTCCTATCACCGCTAAGAATGAATGAGGAACCTAAGGTCCGATAGGTATTATTATTGATGGAAGCAAGCTCGCTCACTTGAAAGCAAGGGAGAAGGGGATCGACAACCGCCCCATTGACCGATTTATTATAGGCGGTGCTTCCGGTCGGAGTAGCAATGATGATTCCGTCCCCGCGAAAAGTTTCAAAATGGAGTCGATCAATGAAAATATCCATGATGAACGTTTTGGTGATGGAAGACCGGATACTGAGTTCATTAAGGGCATAAAAGGAGGGCTGATCGTCCAATTGGATATCGATGGTTGGATATTTACGCACCTCGATTTGCTCTCTAGTCATGGCATCGATCATTTTATCCGTATCTTCCAAGTGGAAATCGCAATACATATTCAAGTTACCTGTGGTGGAAATGCCAGCATATAAACAGTCATCCCTGAACCCGGTTTTACGGGCTGCCTGCAGGAATGTGCCGTCATCACCGATGCTTACGATGATGTTTGCTTTTGTGAAATCCTGGATGACTTCATACGAATGTTGCTTCGCCAAGTCTGACAAGTATTCAATCTTGCTAAGCATCTCTGCATTCGGTGCATGGAAAAAATAAATATTCCTTCGAGTGTTCATCATGATCCCTCCTAGTATGTATGTTTATGAAAGGGCTTTCTTTTCTTTTGAGAAAGTAAAACCGCAGTACAAAATGCAGCTGTACATTTCGTACATTTTTATATGACATAGTTTATCATGGAATGAAGCACTTTTGTTAAAGCGGTAACGAAAAGAAAGAATGGTCCGCTCTTGCATGATTAACTAGGATCGTCTTTTTAGGAAGTGAAAAGAGAATAATGGTATAATGAATTCTCAGTAAGGGCTCTTAAATCCCTGCCATACAAAGGGTAGGGTTCGGATATATAAGAAAGTAGGTTATGTGTATGAAAGTACATATCATTGCGCCGTATGAATCAATGATTCCAATTATAAAAGCGTGTTTGCCTCTTTATCCAGACTTGGAAATAGGGTATTCCATAGGCGACTTGGAAAAGGGTGTTGAACTTGCAAAATTGGAAGCGGAAAACGGAGCGGATGCCATAATCAGCCGGGGAGGAACGGCCAAGTTAATTAAGAAATCGGTCAATATCCCAGTGATTGACATGCACCTTTCCGGTTATGATATGATCCGATCCCTGACATTGGCCAGTGAGCTTAAAGATAAAACGGCCATCGTAGGATTTTCAAATATAACATCAGGCGCCCAATCGATTATCGACTTATTGGACCTTCCTTTACAGGTTTATACGGTCCGTGAATCAAAAGATGTAGCTCCTCTCATCTTGACTTTGAAAAACGAGGGCTATAAACAGATTGTTGGTGATGTGATTACTATAAATACTACCATCTCTTATGGCATGAAAGGATTCCTCATTCAATCGGGAAAGGAATCTATCATAAGGGCCATCAATGATGCTAGGGAAATGATTGCCTATCTTCATTACAAAAGCGACATCAATAGGATGTATGAAAGGCTTTTAGTTAAAGAAGTCCATAATATCGTCATTTTAAATAGTGATAATCAAATCGTGTATGAGCATTTAACGGATTTTGATTCCAACCCATTGAGCGATGATCAATATAGAACCATGAATGGAGAAGTGAACGTAAGTAAGCAGCTTCATACCAGTTTTTCACAGGATGGCAGAAGTATAGATGTGGACGGCTTTTGGCATGATGGTTTGTACTCATCATATGGTGTTTATGTATTAGATGCCAGTTCGATGAAACGATTCGATCAAAAAGGGGTGCAGATTAAGGCAGCTTCCATCTCAGAACCGATTGCCATGGATACAGTTCTCATAAATAATGTAACATCGCTCTATAAGAATCATGAAATCATTCACCTAAAAGGAAATCGAGGGACGGGTAAGGAGTTTCTTGTACATTATATACATAATGAACAAGCTAAAAATGGAAAGCTTCTTATAATTGATTTCAAAGAATTCAAGGAAGCTGATCTTAACAAACTGCCTCTTGAGCATATCCGCACCATAACTCTGAAGAATATCGATTGTCTAAATGATTATGAACCATTAAGAGAATTTCTAAGCATTTGCTGCAGAAAAAGTCTATCGATATTCATTGTATCAAATGGTCAAGTCAACGAATCCATTGCTGGGCATTTTGCAATAAACACGATTCATATGCAGGATTTATCGCAACGAAAGAGCGATATAGGAGACTTAACGAAATTCTTTTTATCCTATTATCATCAAACGTATGGAACAACTGCAATGAATATAAAAAGTGATGCTCTTGCTCTTCTGGAAGAGTATTCGTATCCTAACAACATCGACGATTTAAAACAGTTAATTAAGCAAATAGCTTTAAATGAAAAAGAGTATGTGATACGAAGGGAAACCCTTCAGAAAATAATAGAAGATAATAACATTCCGACTGATATCTTCGTTTCGCAAAAAGCGACACTAAAAGAAATGGAAAAGTATATCATTCAGCGAGTTCTTAAAGAGGAAAATTATAATCAAACGAAAACTGCTGAACGATTGGGTATCAACCGGGCAACATTATGGCGCAAACTTAAAGAATGACTTTAAGTTTGTTTTTTTTGATTAATGTGTTGCATTTTTAAACTGTTTTTATAAAAGTAGTTTTATATTTTTATAAGTGTTGCTTTTATTAACATCATATTTTAATATGAATATTGTAAGCGCTTTAATAATAAAACAAAGGGGTTTTTATTATGAGAATTAAAGCAACGCTTGATCGTATCCCAGGGGGGATGATGGTTGTTCCGCTATTGCTGGCAGCCACTATCAATACATTATTTCCTAGTCTATTAAGGATTGGCGGATTTACGGAAGCACTGTTCGTGAACAGTTCAAGTGCTTTGATAGCATTATTCCTCTTAATTGCCGGAACGCAAATCAATCTTCGTACAGCAGGCACTTCGGTGAAAAAGGGCGTTACACTTTTAACATATAAGTGGGTGTTAGGAGCACTGGTCGGCCTAATTGGGTTCTGGCTGGCAGATAGTAACGGATTGTTCTTAGGGATGGCACCATTGGCAATTATTGCAGCCATGACAAATTCCAATGGCGGGCTTTATATTGCATTAGCCGGTCAGTATGGGAAAGAAGAAGACAAGGCCGCCTACCCATTTCTCGCTTTAAGTGATGGTCCATTCTTAACAATGGTAGCGCTTGCTATTTTCGGGACAATGGGCTTCGCTGATGGCATGTTCTCTCCAACTTCGTTCATAGCCGTATTGCTTCCGCTGCTAGTCGGGGTGGTATTAGGGAATTTGGATTCCGAGATGAAAGATTTTCTTTCTAAAGGAAGCGATAAGCTTGTTCCATTCTTTGCTTTTTCATTAGGTATGGGGATTAATTTCACAGCGATAATCCAAGGTGGATTAAGTGGAGTATTGCTTGGTGTGATTACAGTTCTCCTAACTGGTGGAGGAGGGTATCTGATCTTTAAGTGGATAGGATGGAACCCGATTGTCGGTGCTTCTGAAGGCTCCACTGCGGGTAACGCCGTCGGGACTCCGGTGGCTATCGTGGCAGCGAATGCTTCATTCGGGATCCATGCGGAGCTTGCTACTGTACAAATTGCAGCAAGTGTCGTGACAACAGCTATTCTTCTCCCGATATTCATCGGCTTCCTATCCAAGCATTTGGATAAGAAGGGTGGAGTGGCTAAATACAATAATTAGGCTAGCCCATGCTTTGGAGGGGATTTAAATGAAATTAGCGATTATTGCGGATGATTTAACTGGCGCCAATGATAGCGGAGTCCAATTGGCTCGACATGGTCTTAAAACGACCGTACTATTTGGATTGGATGAAGAAAATGTACGGGATTATGATGCCGTCGTATTTGATACAGACAGCCGCTCACTTGAGAGGCAGGATGCTTATGATAAAGTCAAGGCAGCGGCAGGCTTTTTAAAGCGGGCTGGCTTCTCAACGATCTTCAAAAAGCTAGATTCGACAATGCGCGGAAATATCGGTGCTGAAATCGATGCCATCTATGATGCTGTAAGGCCGGATTTAGTCATGATCGCTCCGGGTTATCCTAAAAATGGAAGATCAATTCTGGATTCTACCCACTATTTAAATGGTATTCCTCTTGGAGAAACAGAGATTTCCAAGGACCCAAAAACGCCTGTGACCCAATCTTATCTGCCAGAGTTGATTGGCGCCCAGACATCACATAAAATTGGTACAATTACAGTGAAGGATTTGGACAAAGGCAAAAACCATGTGAACAGTATGTTATTAGGTTTTGCAAAGGATTCGATAACGTATATCATCATCGATGCAACCGAAGAGCAGCATTTGAAAGACATATTGAATTATACAAAGGAAATGAATATTGACGTGGCATGGGCGGGATCGGCAGGGATCGCCAATTACCTGCCTGACCATTATTCCATACCACACAAGGAAAATCGATTGAAGATTCCTAATTCAAGCTCGCCGGTCCTTACAGTGATCGGAAGTGTAAATAAGAATTCACGGAAACAATTGAAAAAAATGTTGGAACAGACCCAGGTACATGCCATATCATTCGAGTCCCATAAAGCTGTAGGGGAAGACCGGGAAAGAACTGAGGAAATCAGGAGAGTCTATCATGAGGCCATCCAAATGGCAGCACAAGGGCAGGATGTCGTCATTTATTCCACTGCAGAAAACGCGGATATTGAAAGGGCTTGGAAAACAGGCGAATCTAAAGGCCTTACTCATACACAGGTCAGTAACGAGATTGTGAAAGCGATTGGAACAGTATGTTCTGTCCTGTTAGAGAAACAATATTTTAAAGGTGTGACAATGACAGGCGGCGATACAGCCAAGCAAATATGCAATCTATGGGATGTAAAAGGTTTCGAATTGCTGGATGAACTGGAAATAGGGGTCCCGATCTCCAAATTCCTAGGTAATGACGCTATTCATGTCGTCACGAAAGCTGGAGGATTTGGTTCAGAGGACGTATTTATCCATGCGATGAATAAGTTGAAGGGGGAGAATGATTGATGAGACCCATTATCGGAATTACGATGGGAGATGCAGCGGGAATTGGCCCGGAAATTATCGTAAAAGCATTGGCTCACGTTGAGGTGTATCAACAGTGCAGGCCGCTTATTATCGGAGATGCGAAAATAATAGAAAAGGTAAAGCCTATCGTAGGCTTTGAGGGGATGGTTCATGCCATAAAAGATCCTGCAGAGGCGAAATATGAGTTCGGTACGATAGATGTTCTGGATCTGGACATCCTACCTTTGGACCTTCCGTTTGGAGAGGTATCTGGTTTAGCGGGAGACGGCGCCTTTCAATTCTTGGCAAAGGCCATCGACCTGGCAAAGGAGAAGAAAATTCATTCAATCTGTACAGCCCCACTGAATAAAGAAGCGCTCCACAAAGGTGGTCATATGTATCCGGGTCATACAGAGATTCTTGCTGACCTTACGGATACAAATGACTTTTCGATGATGCTGACCACTCCCAATTTAAAGGTAATCCATTTGACGACTCATATGGGGCTGATTGAAGCTATCGAAAGCATTAATCCTGAACGGACGTACAAAGTAATTAAGCTTGCACATGAAACGCTGACAAAGGCGGGCTTCCAAAACCCAAGCATCGCCGTTTGTGGTATAAACCCTCATGCAGGGGAGAATGGCTTATTTGGAAATGGTGAAGAAGAAGAGAAGTTAATGCCTGGAATAGAGAAGGCACAGGCTGAAGGAATCAATGTAAGCGGGCCGCTTCCTGCAGATACATTGTTCTTCCGGGCTGGCCGTGGGGATTTTGATATTGTCATTGCCTGTTATCATGATCAGGGACATGCCCCAATCAAGGTTATGGGAATTGAGGCTGGGGTCAATATTACTGTAGGGCTCAAGGGCGGCATAGTCCGAACTTCCGTAGATCATGGCACAGCCTTTGATATCGCTGGAAAGAACATCGCTGATGAAAAAAGCATGCTTGCGGCCATTCAGTCAGCAATTGAATTAGCACCAAAGCAATAAATAGAGAAGCTGCCAGGATGATCCCGGCAGCTTTTTAGTTGAGCTGATTTTCCCTTTACGTGATTTACTGCTCAGCTCAAAAATTGAAACTTGGGAAAATTAATATATTAATGGATATTGAAAAAACAAATGGAGATTGTCCAAAATGAACCAATTCATTTCCAATTTGAGGATTATTTGCTACAATTTTATATGTCTTGGTTTATCATGGAATGAAACATTTTCGTCTTTAGTTCGTATGGTAAGAAGGATACATATATTTAAGGGGGAAAACAGATGAATGGAAAGCGTTGGGCGGCACTTGGAATTGCAGCCGTTTTATTTTTTGTTTCTATTGCTGTAGGGACGGCTACGACTCTATTTACAGCGGATACGGAAAATATCATTGATGATTTATTTGCTTCTGAAAGTGCATTTTACGAGGAAGTCATAGAAGGCGATGATTTCTCTAATGTTATTGCCGTATTCGATGTAGAGGGCACGATTCAAGATACAGGAGAAGCCTCATTACTTAGTTCGGCAACATATAATCACCGTGCCTTCATGGATAAGCTGAAGATGGCTGAGGAAAATGACGATATCAAAGGAATCATCCTTCGGGTGAATTCTCCAGGCGGCGGTGTCGTCGAAAGTGCAGAGATATATGAAAAGATCCTTGATATCAAGAAAGTGAAAAAACCTGTTTATGTATCAATGGGGTCTATGGCAGCTTCAGGTGGGTATTATATTTCTGCACCAGCCGATAAGATTTATGCTAGTCCTGAAACGATGACGGGTTCACTTGGTGTCATCATGCAGGGGTATAATTACGAGAAGTTGGCCAAGAAGTATGGTGTTGAGTTCCAAACCATCAAAAGCGGACCACACAAAGATATTATGAGTCCGACCCGGGAAATGACTGGTGAAGAACGTGAAATACTCCAAGACATGATCGATAATTCTTATGACCAATTTGTAAAAATCATTGCAGATGGACGCGGTATGTCAGAGAAGGAAGTAAGGGAAATCGCAGATGGCCGCATTTATGATGGACGTCAGGCTAAAGAAAACCATCTAATCGATGATTTCGGCCATTTGGATGATGTAATTGCCGCGATGAAAACGGATATCGGTGAAAAGGATGCTCAAGTTATCCGTTATACAGATGAGGCAGGATTCGGTTCATTATTCAGTATGGGTGCGCAAAAAATGTTGGGAAATGATGTGGAAACGGCAGTCTTGACAAAAATCCTTTCCTCTTCAAATTCTCCACGCTTAATGTATTTGTATGCGGAATAGGGGGGCTGAAGGATGACGGAACGAAATGAAAATAATGAACAAATTGCTTCATCCAATCTAATGGCAGATCAAGAGGTTCCCGTTGAGCAGGGATTTACACCAGTCAGTAATGCCGTGGATGATGACGGAGTAATGAAAGTGCATTTTGCCGGTTTTTGGATGAGGTTTTGGGCCTATTTAGCCGACCTATTGGTTATCGGAAGTTTGAACAGGATTTTGATTCATCCCATCTTCAAGTTTTATGAAGGGACAGATGATCTCTGGTTTTCCGCAGAGGGATTTTTAACGGGGGTCGTATTCTTCTTATACTTTGTTTTGATGACCAAATTCTTGAACCAAACTCTTGGTAAAATGATTTTTGGACTGAAAGTCGTTGCATTGAAGGAAGAGAAAAGAAACATTTCTTGGGGCACGATTTTGTTCAGGGAGCTGATTGGCCGCTATATTTCAAAGATCACTTGGATCGGCTATCTCTTGGCAGGCCTATTACCGAAGAAACAGGCTTTGCATGATATCTTTGCAGACACGGGCGTTGTGTTGATCAGAAGATGATTTCTTCCAGTCATAAATCTGTAAGAGCGTGATTTTCGCTTTTACAGGTTTATTTTTTTTGCATAAGCCAATAATGATAGGCTGAAGGGGTGTGGGTGCATGAAGTGGCTTTTGTTGATTATAGGTATCCTCATTTTGGTGTTGCTAATAGTTGTTTTCACTAAAGTAAGAGTTTCCATCGACTACAAACGTGTCCAAACGAATGACCTAATACATATTAAATTATCAGCTTGGTATGGGCTTTTTCACTATACAATCAAGGTTCCGGTCATCAAAATGGAAGATGACTCGACAACTGTAGTAGTAAACAAAGAGCAAGAAATGAACGGAAAAACAAAAAAGGAAGAAAAGAAAAAAATTACAGCTGAAGATATGCGTGACGGATTCGCAGACATTCTGGAGATGCTTCAGCATATAATCGGTTTCCATAAGATAGTCCGTCACTTCGCTGGGAAAGTCCAAGTCAAAAAATTCACTTGGCATAGTAAGGTCGGTACTAAAAACGCTGCACACACCGGTGTTTTAACTGGAGCATGCTGGGCACTCAAAGGTTCCATCATCGGTTTGCTGACAACCTATTTCAACTTCCGGATCATGCCCTCCTATTCCATTACACCCGACTTTCAGAGATGGCAGGCAAACACGTCGATTTCCTGCATATTACAATTTAGAATCGGGCAGGCTATGGTGACTGGAATAAAACTGCTTCGTTATTGGAAAGGCGGGAAGCCGCATTTCAAGTCGAGTAAATTAGCGAAGCTATCAGGTGATTCCAATAAACAATCGTTCTAGAGTGGAGGGAATTTAAATGTCAGATCATCCGATCCAAGGTTTAATGAAAGAAGCAATGGAAAATCTGAAAGAAATGGTCGATGTGAACACGATCATCGGAGATCCGGTGGAAACTCCGGATGGAAGTGTCATTTTAACCGTATCCAAAGTGGGATTTGGTTTTGCAGCCGGTGGCAGTGAATTTGTGATGGATGGAAACCATCAAGGACAGCAAGGTGGTTCCAAGCAGCCTTTTGGCGGCGGTAGCGGCGGCGGGGTTTCCATAACACCAATTGCCTTTTTGATTGTCGGTTCCCATGGGGTGAAAATGATCCATCTGGATGAAGGGACGCATCTTCTCGAAAAAATGATGGATTTAGCTCCTCAAGTCGTCGATAAGATTCAGTCCATGCTATCCAAGAAAGACAATAATCAAAAGCAGGGCAGTAATCAAAACCAAGGCGGCAGTCAACCAGCTGCAAAAAGGTACCAAGAACCTAAAATGGATATAGATTTCTAACTGCGACTCGGCATCCGCCGAGTTTTTATTTTTGCTGCAGTATATCATTACACATTCAAAAGCTTGGATGTCATGTACAAGCTCCAATCACATTTCCCAATTCAATTAATTGCAAAATTCCGGCAAAACAAATATTATTATGCTTGTACATATAGCAGAAAAAGGAGGAATTTTTAATGGCTTCAGTTACATTTAAAAACAACCCGATCACTTTAGTGGGACCAGAACTAAAAGTTGGGGACAAAGCACCTGATTTTACAGTATTGGCTAATGACTTATCACCGGTTACTTTAAACGACTCCAAAGGTTCTGTCCGCATTATCAGCGTGGTGCCATCTGTGGATACAGGTGTTTGTGACGCACAGACACGTAAATTCAATGAAGAAGCGGCAAAATTGGATAATGTAAAAGTACTTACGATCAGTAACGATCTTCCTTTCGCGCAAAAACGCTGGTGTGCTGCAAGCGGCTTGGACAATGTTCAAGTTCTTTCCGATCACCGTGACCTTTCATTCGGTGAAGCATATGGTGTCGTCATGCAAGAACTTCGTCTATTGGCTCGCTCTGTATTCGTAGTGAACAGCTCTGATGAAATCACATATGTAGAATATGTAAGTGAAGGTACCAGCCATCCTAATTACGAAGGTGCAATCGAAGCGGCTAAAGCGGCAAAATAAGATGCAAATTTTAAAAAACCGGGCTCAATGTGCCCGGTTTTTTGTTTTAATGTTGATTTTCTTGTTGATAAACACCTTGTCGTTGAAGTGGACAGGTCCTTTTTAGGCTCTAATATTCATTTAAGTTGTGCTTATTATTAATTTCTGAGGTCGATCGATACAGTTCGTTTCTTTTGACGAGTTTCATTTATTATATGCTGGATCAGTTAAGGCTCGAAAGTCGGACCATTTTGTGGTAAAACAACCTTGCCAGACCACTCTTGACCATTAGGTGTTCCAACTTTTATGTCAATTTCATTAGGCCACGACGGCATTTGTCTTGGTCCTGGGAAAAACCCCTGTTGTTGCCCTGCTCGAAATCCTTCTCGATACCCTTGTCGATACCCTTGTCGAAATCCTTGTCGAAACCCTTGTTGAAACCCCTGTTGTTGCCTGTTTAATTCATCTGCTGACTGAATATCATGTTGCTGATTTATCGGATTAACCTGCCCATGATAGTTTTGATATTGATTATCCATATATAATCACCACCTCATGCATGGTATTCTGTTGGGGCATTCATTGAGCCTATCCAAGTAATAAAAAATACAGGGCAACAACACAATCCGTATTTGAGTTTTTAGACAAAAGGGTTTCTATCTGAAATTTTTATACAAAGTTGATTGGAGCGGATGTGCGAGACTCCTGCGGGAAAAGCGCGTCCAGGGGAGACCCCGCAGTCGCAAGCCGAGGGCAGACCACCCGCGGAAAGCGAGTGCCTGGAATGGAAATCAAGTCCACCAAAACATTTCATGGTTCGGGGTGTGACCATTCCTAGCCACTTTTTTAGACAAAAGAGTTTCTATCTGAATTTCAAAACAAAGTTGCTTGGAACGTAAGGTACGAGACTCCTGCGGGAAAAGCGCGTCCAGGGGAGACCCCGCAGTCGCAAGCCGAGGGCAGATCACCCGCGGAAAGCGAGTGCCTGAAGTGGAAATCAACGTCCGAATTTTACACCTTGTATTTAATAATTTCAAAACGGAAAACAGTACGTTAAACAGACGAAGAATGATGAGCAGGACGTACGGCTTGTATCTCTTTCTTCTTACCTTTAAAATAGGGACAGAAGCAAACAGGAGGAATTAATAAGTGAAGTCTACCCCAGTTGAACAATTATTTTATGAATTTGATGAAACAGCCCAAATATTGCAAAGTGAACTATCATGTACGTATCTGGATGCCCTGGGTGAAACGGGCGAGAATTTCTTCGAAGGGAAAGTCCTGCAGGAGGAAATCAGTGAAGTATCGAAAAAAAGGTTAGTGAAGCATTATGCTTCATTTTCACCAGGGAAATATGAAAAAGAAGCAATCCGAAAAGCGTACCAGCTTGCCATTTTAAAAGGCATGCAGCAGAGCGTTCAGCCGAATCATCATATGACTCCTGATGCAGTCGGCATGTTCGTCAGTTATTTAGTCGGTAAATTCACAAAGGATCAAAAAGAGATAGTCATGCTCGATCCAGCCATCGGAACGGGGAACTTACTATTTGCGATCTTGAATCAACTTACTGATAAAAACATCGCTTCATATGGTGTCGAGATTGATGAAACCTTGATCAGGCTTGCTTATGCAGGTGCCAACCTGCAAGAACACCCGCTGCAATTTTTCAACCAGGACAGCCTGGAGCCGCTTTTCATCGATCCTTCAGATGTTGTGGTCAGTGATTTGCCGATTGGTTATTATCCGAATGATGTGCGTGCAGCTGAATATGAATTGAAGGCCGATAAGGGACATTCGTATGCACACCATTTGTTTATTGAACAAGGTGTTAAACACGCGAAGGATGGCGGACATCTATTCTTCATTGTCCCGAATAACCTGTTCGTCTCGGAGGAAGCGCCGAAACTCAATGATTTCCTGAAGAAGCATACACATATTCAAGGGATGGTGCAATTGCCGCTTTCCATGTTTAAGAGTGAAGCGGCTGCGAAAAGCATCCTGATTCTTCAAAAGAAAAAAGAGGGTATCGAAGCACCGAAGAAGGCATTGCTCGTACAGCTTCCGAAGTTGTCGGATTTCGAAGCGACCAGGTCTGTCATGCAACAGATGGACGATTGGTTTAAAGAGGAAAAATAGTCAATGAAAGCTGATGCCCCGGGCATTGGCTTTCATTTTTTTATTTGAGAGTGATTATTTGCAATTGTTCATTAATATTTGGTTGAACCTGCTTGTCATGATAAGATTGTACAATACACTGCACGTTTCGTTGAGATAACATTGGAAGAACTAGCTTAGAGAAAAGGAGCAGGATGGATGTCAAAAATCATGGCTATTAATGCGGGCAGCTCTTCATTGAAGTTTCAGCTTTTTGAGATGCCTTGTGAAAAAGTAATTACAAAAGGTCTTGTAGAAAGAATCGGCTTGAAAAATTCCGCATTTACTTTAAGCGTCGAAGGCGACAAGGTTTCTGAAACGCTTGATATACCCAATCATGAAGTGGCTGTAGGGCTTTTATTGGAAAAGCTGATTGACCATCGCATCATTGACTCCTTTGAAGAGATAGATGGCGTAGGGCATCGGGTGGTGCATGGCGGTGAGGTATTCAGCGAATCGGTCTTGATTACGGAGGACGTAATAGAGGAAATCGAAAAACTTTCCGAGTTGGCGCCCCTTCATAATCCCGCCAATATCACCGGGATCAAAGCCTTCAGGCAAGCACTGGATGATGTGCCAGCGGTTGCGGTATTCGACACTGCCTTCCATCAAACGATGGCAGAAGGTTCCTATTTGTACAGCTTGCCTCTTGAATATTATGAAAAATACGGAATAAGGAAGTATGGGTTTCATGGTACTTCACATAAATATGTATCACAGCGTGCTGCCGTAATGATTGGCCGCCCAATTGAACAGCTTCGATTGATATCGTGCCATTTAGGGAATGGTGCAAGCATCACGGCCATAAAGGGCGGCAAATCAATTGATACATCAATGGGATTTACACCATTGGCCGGTGTTACTATGGGAACGCGTTCAGGGAACATCGACCCTGCATTGATTCCTTATATCATGGAGAAGACGGGTAAAACAGTAGATGAAGTTCTGGATGTCCTGAATAAGAAAAGCGGCATCCTGGCCCTTTCCGGTTTTTCCAGCGACCTGCGCGATATTCAAGTTGAAGCGGATGAAGGCAATGAGCGGGCTGAACTCGCACTTAAAGTATTCGCAGACCGAATTCACAAGTACATTGGCTCCTATTCAGCTAAAATGGGAGGTGTGGATGGCATCATTTTTACAGCGGGCATCGGTGAAAACAGTCAAACCATTAGGGGCCGAATCTTGGAGGGACTTGAATTCATGGGAGTTTATTGGGATAAGGATCTCAATCGCACCTCGGGTAAGGAAGCGTTCATCAATGCACCCTATTCCCCTGTAAAAGTCATGGTCATCCCCACTAATGAAGAAATCATGATTGTCAGGGATACGATGAAGATAGCCTTGAGTGAAACTTGGAAAACATGACTTCCTGTTTTTTTATAATGATCCCTTATTCCACTGGTAAGGGGTCTTTCCCATGAAATTCCCTCCTCAAAGTCCGACTCCTCATGGAGTTTATGTCCATGCAGCCCATCCCCATTCACACTGGATTCCTATCATCCGTTCTCTGAAAGGCTTCCCTCTATGGTATACTTAAGGGAGAATCCACCAATTCTGTACATAGGAGGCTTGATGCATGGAATTCACGAACCGGGAAATGAAAATTTGGAATGAAATTAGTGAATGGCAGGAAAAACTTTATCAATATGAGCCCACGGACCTTGCTGCACTGTATGATAAATGGTTGGAGCAGGGGTTTGCCCTGCTTCCTGAAAACGTCCAACAACAGTTTTTTGAAAAGCTGGATACCTGGCTTTTTCATTTACATGCCATGGTTCAGAGCTCACAAGTTCAAATAGATGCAAGAGAGCGGATTTTAGCATCTGCGCGCGTGTTTAATGAAGAAATCGAAACGTTGAGTGATTTGAATCACTTATCGATCGATCAGTTGAATTACATAGCCAATCAGCATATCGCTAAGCATCGCTTATATTCATTTGCACAGGGAGGGATGAGCGGATCAGGAGGCCTCCTTCTGCTAGGGAGCGATATTCCAGCCATGACGGTCATCAATGTCAGGATCGTACAGCTAATTGCGATGTCTTATGGTGTTGAGGTGAATACGCCGTTTGAAATGATGTTGGCCCTTAAGGTATTCAATGCAGGAGCGATGCCAAAGAGGCTCCAAGGAATAGCGTGGGAAGAATTGATCCGCGAGGTCCAGACCGCAGAAGATGACTATTTTTATTTAGGAATTGAAGAACTGACAAACCCTACCTGGATGGAACAGCCTCTGAAGCAGCTGTTGAAAGCATTATCCATTACTGTTTTTCGAAAAAAATTGGTTCGTGGCATACCGTTCATCAGTATGGCCATCGGGGCTGGATCCAATTATCAAATGACCCGGAGTGTCAGTGAATTTGCCCAGAAGTTCTATCAATATCGTTATTTACTGGATAAGAAGGCTGATGAAGAATGAGTGTCAAGAATCATAAAAAAGCCATCACGGAGGCAGTTCGCTGCATGGTGATAACCGTCAGTGATACACGTAATGAAGAAAGCGATAAAAGCGGAGCACTGATGATGGAATTGCTGAATTCGAATGGTCATGAAGTGAATGAATATGTAATCGTTAAAGATGAGCGGGAAGCGATTCAGGATGCGGTCACTTCTGGTAGCCAAAGCAGCAAGGTCGATGTCATATTAACAAATGGGGGCACTGGCATCGCCAATAGGGATGTAACGATCGAGGCGGTCAAAGAGTTGATGACCAAGGAAATTCCCGGTTTTGGCGAGATTTTTCGAATGCTTAGCTATCAAGAGGATATCGGGTCTGCCGCCATTTTATCCAGGGCGATTGCCGGAGTCGTGAACAATAAAGCCGTTTTTTCCACCCCAGGCTCATCAGGGGCGGTTCGGCTTGCGATGAATAAATTGATTCTTCCGGAATTGGGACATGTCGTTGGTGAACTTCGCAAGGATTTATAAGAGGATGCAAAAAAAAGCCACAGTTTTAAACTGTGGCTTTTTTTGCATGGAATAGGCCTTAATTATGCATCTTTTCACTTACGACTTGATTGGCACGATACCATAGCCATAAATCATTGATGATGGAAGCAAGTTCCGCAATTTCGGAATTGAGCTGGCATGATCTGGCGAAATTACTCTCATCGGAGAGCCGAAACTGCTTTCGGTTAATGGTGGATTCAAGTTCCTTGATGCGGTCCGGGATGCTTCCCCGGATATTCTCCCAGTGTACGAGTATTTGCTGTTGCTCGCCTTTTGTATATTCATCCCACTCCAGATTCAAATCGGGAATTGAGATGCCAAGCCGTTCATCAAAGGTAAATAGTTCTTTCATATGCCCTCCGCTTTTCGATTTATCATACTCCTAGTTTACTATATTCCCGCGGAAGCATCCAATGTGTAAATTCACTAAAATTATTAGCGGATTATTTAGCAAAATCTTTAAAATACCCCTTGTATTCCTTTAATAAAGATGATAAAGTACTAATCATAGATTGAATAAAAATAACAAACGATGAATTTTTATTCACACGAAAGGACGATGGAAATGGAAAATCAAAAAGTTGTTTTAGCATATTCCGGAGGTTTGGATACTTCCGTTGCAATTAAATGGTTACAAGATCAAGGATACGAAGTTGTGGCATGCTGTTTGGATGTCGGTGAAGGAAAAGATTTGGACTTCATTAAAGAAAAAGCGATCACTGTTGGTGCGGTAAGTTCCTATGTCATTGATGCGAAGGACGAATTCGCTGATGAATTCGCATTGACGGCTCTTCAGGCACATACTTTGTATGAAGGGAAATATCCATTGGTATCAGCTTTATCACGTCCGCTGATCGCAAAGAAATTAGTGGAAGTGGCTGAAGCGGAAAACGCGGTAGCTGTTGCGCACGGTTGTACGGGCAAAGGAAATGACCAAGTGCGTTTCGAAGTATCCATCTCCGCCTTGAACCCTGATTTGCAAGTTCTTGCACCTGTTCGTGACTGGAAATGGTCTCGTGAAGAGGAGATTGAATATGCAGCGAAAAATGGCATTCCCGTTCCGATTGGCATGGCGAGTCCGTTCTCGATTGACCAAAACCTTTGGGGAAGAAGTAACGAGTGTGGAATCCTGGAAGATCCTTGGGCTGCTCCGCCCGAAGAAGCATATGATTTGACTACAAGCCTTGAATGTACGCCAGATACTGCCGATATCATTGAAATTGGTTTTGAACAGGGTGTGCCGGTTACATTGAATGATAAAAACTATAAACTGGCTGACCTGATTGTCGAGTTGAATCAAATTGCCGGCAAACACGGAGTTGGGCGTATCGATCACGTTGAAAATAGATTAGTAGGAATCAAATCACGTGAAGTCTATGAAGCTCCCGGTGCGATGACATTGATAGCTGCACATAAAGAACTTGAAGATATCACGCTTGTAAAAGAATTGGCTCACTTCAAGCCGGTGATTGAGAAGAAAATGACTGAATTGATTTATGAAGGACTTTGGTTCTCTCCGCTTCAAAAGGCTTTGGCTGCATTCCTGAAAGAAACACAAGTGAATGTAACGGGTACGGTCCGTGTCAAACTATTCAAAGGTCATGCGATTGTTGAAGGAAGAAAATCCGAGTACTCCCTATATGACGAAAAATTGGCTACCTATACAAAAGCAGATGAATTCGATCATGATGCAGCAGTTGGATTCATTAAGTTATGGGGTCTTCCAACGAAAGTGAACAGCATGGTCAATAACAAGAAGGTGACAGTGTGAGCAGCAAGCTTTGGGGAGGAAGATTCACGAAATCTGCCGAAGAATGGGTAGATGAGTTTGGGGCTTCCATTTCCTTTGACCAGGAACTTGTCCTTGAAGATATTCAAGGCAGTTTAGCTCATGTAACCATGTTAAAGCAATGCAGCATTTTACCTGAGGAAGATGCGGATCAGATCATTGCAGGTCTGAAAAGTTTACAGGAAAAGGCTGAGAAGGGTGAATTGACTTTTAAGGTTGAGATGGAAGATATCCATCTTAACCTGGAAAGTATGCTAATAAGCGAAATCGGTCCAGTTGGCGGAAAGCTTCATACAGGAAGAAGCCGTAATGACCAAGTTGCAACCGACCTTCATCTATATATGCGGAACCAAACGAAAGTGATCCTGGAACTCATCAATGATTTGCAAGTAGCGATTTTGGGACAATCCAAGAAAAATGTGGAAACGTTAATTCCAGGTTATACACATTTACAGCGTGCACAGCCCATTTCATTTGCGCATCACTTAATGGCTTATTTTTGGATGCTTGAGCGTGATAAGCAGCGCTTCACCGAGAGTTTCAAAAGGATCAATATTTCTCCATTGGGTGCTGGGGCATTAGCTGGGACGACTTTCCCGATTGACCGTGCCCTCAGTGCGGAGCTATTGGGGTTTGAGGGGATTTACGAAAACAGCCTTGATGCGGTAAGTGATCGTGATTTTGCGATTGAATTCATGAGTAACAGTGCAACAATGATGATGCATTTATCCCGTTTCAGCGAAGAAATCATTCTCTGGTCAAGCCAGGAATTCCAATTCATTGAATTGGATGATGCGTTTTCCACGGGAAGCAGCATTATGCCGCAAAAGAAAAATCCTGATATGGCGGAATTGATCCGTGGTAAAACAGGACGGGTTTATGGGAACCTAACGGGGTTATTGACTGTTTTGAAAGGACTGCCGCTTGCATATAACAAAGATATGCAAGAAGATAAAGAAGGCGTTTTTGATACGGTTAAGACCATTGTTGGTTCACTTAAAATATTTGCCGGCATGATTTCAACGATGAAAGTGAAAACGGACGTAATGGAAAAAGCAACAAAAAATGACTTCTCGAATGCGACGGAATTAGCTGATTACCTAGCTTCAAAGGGAATGCCTTTCCGTAAGGCGCACGAAGTGGTCGGGAAGCTTGTATTGTTCTGTGTCCAGAATGGCTGCTATTTAGTGGACCTGAGCATTGAACAATTCCAGGAAGCTTCCGAGTTGTTTGATCAGGATATTTATGATGCTTTAAATCCTTATGAGGCCGTTAAACGCCGTAACAGTGCGGGCGGTACAGGTTTTGCCCAAGTCCTGCTGGCGATTGAAAAAGCGGAAAAACTGGTAAGTGAATAACAAGGAAAAGCTCGTTCACCAATTTGGCGAACGAGCTTTTTATCATTTTCTCTTATTGATTCGTACGCACGACCATTACATCACAGTTTGAATGGCGAACGATGCCTTCCGATACGCTGCCGATAAGGAAACGTTCGACTGCATTAAGGCCTGTTGCACCGCAAACAATTAAATCGATCGAATGCTTTTTCGCTAAATCCCTTGGAATTTGAACTTTAGGAGAACCATAGGCAACTTCTGTTTGGACCTTTGTAATCCCGGAGGCAATGGCTTCCGTTTTATACTTGTCCAATAGCTCATTGGCAAAGGTTTCAGAGTGATCACGGATAGTCATATCATAAGCTTCGACAGTAGGGAAATTCCTTGTATCCACGATGTGTGTGAGCACAAGGGTAGCGTCACTGAGTTTTGCTAAGTAGATGGCCTTTTTTAAGGCCCACTCTGCTTCTTCCGAGCCGTCCACTGCTACAAGAATATTTTTATAATCTATACTATTCAAGTGAATCTCCTCCTTCTATTTCATTCCTATTATACAATGATTTACCTTATGGATCTGATTTCAATTGTAACAAATTAGCGAATGTTTATGCCAATAATCTGGAAATTGAAAAATGGAACAATATGTTTCCAACTCTTATGATGTAAGGAATCATTGCAGGAACGCATTTGTTTATTTATGGTAATCTTTAATGTGAAAGGGGAGTTTTTTCTTTGAGTGTTTCAAAAATAGTAAACTATGCATTATATTCATTCGTGCTTTTGTATGCTTTGATCTATTTCATTTATATTTTTTTCATCAATGCTGCACATGCTTCTATCAGTTTAATGAGTATATCAGCACTGCTGCTTCCATTTATTCTATTACTATTTTTTCAATGGATTTCATGGAAATATACCGACCGGCATAATAAAAGGAAACTCAAAATTAGATTTATAGTCATTACATGCCTTGGCTTTGCCCTTCTATTTTTTTGTGTGGTTCTGTTGGGGGTGTATGAATATGAATCAAGCTTCACCGCTGAAAGATGGCTAAATGATGATGAAGGAAGAGTATACCTGGTAGAAGATTTAATGAATGAACACGAATTGATAGGCATGACAAAAGAAGAAGTGTTTACGCTTTTAGGGTCTCCAACAGAAACGGAATATTTTAAAGAGGAAGATAATGTTGTTTATTATCTCGGTGCCGAAAGGGGAATCATAAGAATTGATAGTGAATGGCTGGTCATTTGGTTTGACGGCAGTGATAAAGCAATGAAGTATGAACTGCGGACCGATTAGTTGAAATGTTGAATAAATACCCCCGTCTTAAATGAAGGCGGGGGTATCCGGTTTTTGTTATATTAATTGGTTAATGCATTATCATTTTATGATTTGCAGGCTCTTCGGGAATTTGGTCAAAACCTCACAGCCAGTATCCGTGATCAATAGATCATCTTCAATCCTTACGCCTGCAACATTTGGAACATATATGCCAGGTTCGATGGTATAAACCATTCCGGATTGAAGCTCGAGGGAATTCGTTTCAGTCAAGGATGGATACTCATGGACGCTGATCCCAAGCCCGTGGCCGAGTCTGTGCGGGAAGAATTCACCGTATCCCTTTTTGCTGATGATGTTTCTGGCCGTCAGGTCTATCTCGGAACAGGATACACCAGGTTTACTGGCTCTAACGGCAGCTTCTTGTGCTTTAAGTACAGTTTCATATATTTCTGCCTGTTTATCATTGATATCTCCGTAAGCGACCGTTCTAGTGATGTCAGAGCAGTACCCTTCATGAACGACGCCAAGGTCAAAGAGGACGAGGTCGCCGCGCTGAACCTTCGTATTCCCAGGTGTGCCATGTGGGGAAGCGCCATTTTTACCAGTCAGGACCATGGTGGAGAAAGACATTTGGCTGACTCCGGCTTTTTTCAATTCGTATTCTATCGCCGCAAGGATTTCCATTTCCGTTTTACCTTCATGAATTTCGCTGACACCCACTTCAATCGCAAAGTCGGCAAGACGGCATGCTTCACGGATTTTGACCATTTCATCTTCCGACTTGATCATTCGCATCCTTTGAAGTTTTTCTTCTGCGGAAACGAGCTTTGGGGCTCCGAAGTGTTGTTGGACCTTTTCATAACGTTCTACATTCATATGCTCTTTTTCAATAGCCATTTTATTAATGGATAACCCGCGATTCTCCACTGCTTGCTTAACTTTTTCCCATGGATCTTCAATGTCGGTGTAACCGATGATATCTCCAGCCCATCCAGCCTGTTTAGCATCCGGAACTTCCATCTGCGGGCAGACAAGGAATGGGTCGGCATTTGCAAAAATGGCAAGTGCCAGCAGTCTTTCGTGAGGATCACTAAAAAAACCGCTCAAATAGAAGATGCTCTCTGTAGATGTAAGTAAAGCGGCTTCAGTCTCATTGGCCTGTAGCCAATTTTGTAGTTCTGTCAAACGTTCATTCATGACGATACCTCCATTAATAAGATATAATTACCATAGCAATATTTAAAAGTATAGTAAATGGGAAAGGCCTAAGAAAGCTACTTAAAAAAATTAGTGGGTATGGGAAGGGAGCATCAAAAATGAAAGTATCTTTTCATGGACATGCAGTTGTAAAAGTCGAAACGAATGGTAAAACGATTTTAATCGATCCATTCATTACTGGAAACGAATTGACCGATTTGAAGGTAGAAGATGTGAAACCGGATGTGATCATCTTAACACATGGCCATAATGACCACGTCGGTGATACGGTTGAATTGGCCAAAAGGCATGATGCACTTGTCATCGGCATTGCAGAGATGGCCGACTACCTGGGTGCTCAAGGAGTTCGAACACACGGGATGAGCATCGGCGGAGCTTTCGAGTTCGACTTTGGAAAGGTGAAACTGACGCCAGCATTCCATGGAACGGGATTCAATAACGGGGATGGGCAAATCATTTATTTGGGAATGCCTGCTGGCATATTGCTTACGATAGAAGGGAAAACGATCTATCATGCAGGGGATACAGCGGTATTTTCCGATATGAAGCTGATCGGGGAGCGACATCCGATTGACTTGGCATTCCTGCCAATCGGCGACAATTACACCATGGGCCCGGAAGATGCCGCACTTGCAGCGAAGTTCCTTCAAGCCAAACAAGTCGTGCCGATTCATTACAATACTTTCCCTGTCATCAAACAGGATCCTAACAAATTCATCGATATGCTTGAAGAGGGAAATGGACTGATCATGGAAGCCGGGGATGAAATCGAATTATAAAAGAAGCGGGGGCCTGCAGGGCTTCCGTTTTTTTGTGTATCGCGTGGGGATGGCAGGCTGAAATGAATAATTTTTTAAGCAGCATTGCCTTTCCTGCAGGGTCATTACAGCAATCGGAAAGTAAAGTCTCGTTTTGCAGCCAAGTCTTTTTTCCTTTCACAGGCATAAAATGAATAGATGAAAAAAAAGGGGGGGTTTGATGAAACAGAGGTTATTTCTGTGTTTGCTACTATGCGGTGTGATGCTGTATTATGCCGTGCCGCGTTTATCGTTGGAAAGTGGCGGTCTGGAGGGTCTGTTCGCTGGATCTTGGCTGTTGTTTGCATTGTTGGCGGTAGCTGGAAACTTGACGGGCATACTATATTCTCCTAAGAAACAAAAGGTAAAACGACAGCCTGAATATAAAAGGTTGCGCCAATACTAGTAGTTGTTTGATAAACTAGGCTCTTTGACCTTATAATGGGGAATAGGAATACCGTGAAAAGGGTGAAGCGCTTGGCTACAAAGCATGAACAAATATTAAAACATATCGATGGGCTCCCTGTCGGCGAAAAGATTTCCGTCCGTCAAATAGCGAAAGCATTGAATGTTAGTGAAGGTACGGCATACCGGGCAATTAAAGAGGCGGAGAACCAGGGCTACGTGAGCTCGATTGAGCGGGTAGGTACGATCCGCATTGAGAAAAAGAAAAAAGAGAATATAGAAAAGCTCACTTTTGCAGAGGTAGTCAATATTGTTGACGGACAAGTTCTGGGTGGGAAAACGGGACTTCATAAGACATTAAATAAATTCGTCATCGGGGCGATGAAGCTGGATGCCATGATGAGATATACGGGTGCAGGAAACCTACTGATCGTCGGGAACCGTACACAGGCCCATGAGCACGCGTTAAAAGCGGGTGCAGCGGTGCTGATCACCGGGGGATTCGATACGGAAGAGCCTGTTAAAAGGTTAGCCGATGAATTGGAGATGCCAGTCATCTCAACAAGTTACGATACGTTTACCGTCGCAACGATGATCAATCGGGCAATCTATGACCAATTGATCAAAAAGGAAATCTTGCTGGTGGAGGATATTTTGACACCCGTACAGGAAACGACCTTTTTAACGGTGGGTGACCGGGTTCAGACTTGGCATGAACTGAATCAGGAATCCGGTCATAGCCGTTTCCCTGTTGTCGATGACAATATGAAGGTTCAAGGAATGGTCACATCAAAAGATATCATCGGACAGGAAGAGCTGACGCTCATTGATAAGGTGATGACGAAAAACCCGATGACCGTAGGCGATAAAATGAGTGTGGCATCTTCTGCACATATGATGGTTTGGGAAGGGATTGAGTTAATCCCGGTCGTGAATGACAGTCATATCCTCAAGGGTATCGTGAGCAGGCAGGATGTCCTGAAGGCACTGCAAATGAGCCAAAGGCAGCCTCAGGTCGGCGAAACGATCGACGATACGATTACAAGCCAGCTTGTGATGACTTCGAATCGGGGCAAGGGCGAGGAAGTGTATAACTATGGAGTCACTCCGCAGATGACCAATTACCTTGGAACCATTTCAAGCGGTGTGTTCACGACATTGGTCACCGACTCAGCAAATCGTGCACTTCGAAGCTATAAGCGCGGTGACTTGGTCGTGGAAAACATGACGATTTATTTCATCAAGCCAGTCCAGATCGACAGTACGCTTGAAATCCATCCTCGTGTACTCGATGTAGGACGTAAATTCGGAAAAGTGGATGTTGAAGTGTTTAACCAAGGCAAACTTGTCGGCAAGGCGATGTTGACTTGCCAATTGCTTGACCGATCATGAAAAATAAAAAGGATAATCGAATTTCGATTATCCTTTTTGATTTGCAGCTTCTTCGATTGCATGCGGCAAATAAAATTTATACATTTTATAGCCGCCCCAAATACTGAATAGGCCAACGAAGATGAAAACGGCAGCAATGATATAAGTGATGGTCGTGTGGAATAGAAAAAGCTGATTGACTCCGAATAGTGCGACAAACGCACCTAGGGCAATGGAAGATTTCCCTGAAATCCACTTTTTCTCCATCGGCATTCTGGTTCGGACCGATTTGATTTTATAAAACAGATAGACCCCTAATGAAAGAACGATCAAGGTGACAAGAATAGGCATCGTTTGAAATTCCCCCAATTTAACATATGTACCTTTTTATTGTAGCGGGAAATGAAAGAGAATGCCACAGTAAACAAGATGAGTCTTCCTATTTCCGCAATTTTTTGATTAAATGAAATATATCATCTTTATTAGGCTCGATAATACATATGTTAAGGGGAGATCTATATGAAAGCTGAAATATTAGCAGATATAAAGCGTTATGATACTATCATTCTCCATCGTCATGTCCGTCCAGATCCGGACGCTTATGGTTCACAGGGGGGATTGGCGGAAATCCTGAAAGCATCTTTCCCCGAAAAGCGAATTTTTACGGTCGGGAAAGAAGAACCGTCATTGAATTACTTAAGAAGGCTTGATGTGATTTCGGATGAAACATATCAAGGTGCTCTGGTAATCGTTTGTGATACCGCAAATACGGACCGGATTTGTGATGCACGGTACACAACGGGGGATAAACTGATTAAAATCGATCATCATCCCAATGAAGATCCATATGGCGATATGCGCTGGGTCGATACATCGGCAAGTTCGACAAGTGAAATGATTTATGAGTTTTACCAGTTCGGGAAAGAGGAAGGCTTGAAGATGAGTGATGAAGCGGCACGCCTTCTATATGCAGGCATTGTTGGCGATACAGGTCGTTTCCTATTCCAAAGTACGACTGAAAAGACATTTGCCTATGCCAGTGAGTTGATTCACTACTCGTTCTCCCGCCCTCAGTTATATCAGGAAATGTATGACGTCGAGGAAAGCATAGTCCGGTTGAATGGCTATGTGCTGCAGCATTTTGAAATTCTTCCCTATGGCACAGGGAAAATGATCATCACAAAAGATATACTTGAAAAATTCCATGCTTCCACATCTGAGGCATCTCAGCTCGTTTCCTCACTCGGTTCCATTAAAAATGTTAAGTCTTGGGTCTTCTTCATTGAAGAGGATAAAGAAATCAGAGTCCGTTTCCGTTCTAAAGGACCAATCATCAATACGATTGCCCGGAAATATAACGGCGGAGGCCACCCGCTTGCAGCAGGGGCTTCGATTCATTCTTGGGATGAAGTGGATAATATCCTTGCCGACATGGAAGAGTTGAATAAAGCGGAATGAAAAAACTTAAAGACCAAATCGCATATGATTTGGTCTTTAAGTTTGGTAGAAATCAATTAAGCCAACATCTAAGAAGTAGTCCTTTTTAGTTTGATTTCAATACTCATTTTCGTATAAAACATGATCTCGACGACTTCAAGTTGATAGCGCTTTTTATTGATGGTCACGATCTTATTTTCTATCGATTTTTTCAAAAGCACCTTTCCTTCATAAACACTGGCGACATCTTTGGCGAGAAGAGAGGAAAGGTCGTCCTCAATCACATCCTCCGCTTCTGCAATACTGAGCCGATCCAGACTGTATTTTTCATTCGTGATGGTTACTTCCACTTCCTGAATCGTCAGGATTTCCTCGTTTTTCTCATTCAATTTTTTATAATCCTGCTCCCAAATTGCGATTTCCCCGTTTAAATCCTTGATTTCTTCTCTTTGTTCGTGAAGGATCCGGATCTGCTTCTCCTGCTGAACACCATGCATATAAAAGAAAATAACCCAGCTGATCAATCCGCCAAGTGCGGCTCCGGCAAAAAAACGCTGCCAGGTGGGAGACCTGTGATAGGGAGGAATTCTCATGGTGAAATATGCTCTTGCGTGAACCAGTTTATGATCAGTGCTCCTGTCTGTGCCCCTCCAAGTGCAGATAGAATCAATAGGACCTGTTTGACTATATCCTTCGTTTCTCCGTGGAAAATACCGCGTTCAAAATTATAGACCATATCAAAGGTACCCCCGATCGCAGCGACAATGGCCCAAATACGAAGGCTGTCCGACAGCCGGAATACAGTCGTCATCGGGGCTTGTCCAGTAAAAAAAGCCGCGAGGCCCCCGATTATAGAGCCGCCAAGCAATACGCCAAGCGATATGAAAAAGCTGTTGAGAAAGGCTGGAACAAAGGCTTCATTCATATATCATCATCCTTTTTTGCTTGATATTCTTCTTCTATTCCATTTATATGGGAAGTTCAGAGGTAATATGATAGTCGCAGGAAATCAGGAAGTTAAATTGCATTGGTAATGAGAACATATTTTCTTTTTTTGAAATAAACACTATAATGAAAAGAAACATGCCTTACAAAGGTGGGAGAAAAAACGTGTATACTCATCTCCATATTCAGAGCGGATACAGCCTGCTGACAAGTACGGTGAAGATCACTGAACTTGTGGCCAAAGCGAAAGCGGATGGCTGTACAAGTCTTGCCTTAACCGATCGAAATGTTATGTACGGTTCGGTCTATTTTTATAAAGAATGCAAGAGACAAGGTATAAAGCCGATCATCGGCATAATTGCGGATGTCCTTGATGAACGGGAATCGCCACATGGACTTCTTTTATTGGCAAAAAGTCTACAAGGATATCAAAACCTGCTTAAAATAAGCAGTGCCATAAAAACGAAATCCCCGTCAGGCATTCCGATGAATTGGCTAAAAGCCTATTCCAGGGGTTTGATTGCAATCACACCGGGTGCGGAGGGGCAAATAGAAACGCTATTGAGAGAAGAAAATCCTGAAGAAGCCAAACAGGCAGCAGGGCGATTTCTGCAAATTTTTGGTCATGATAATTTTTATATATCCATACAGAGACTTTCGATTGCGGATGAGGAAAAAGGTAACGAAGCCATAAGTCAGTTGGCGAGAGATTTAGAGATAAAGATTGTCGCGACGAATCCGGTCTATTATTTGAATGAAAGCGATGCACTCGCACAAGAAGTCCTGTTGGCAATTGGAAATGGCGACAAGCTGGCGGATGAGACGCATACGGTACTTGAATCAGATCAATTTTATTTGAAAAGCCGGGCTCAGATGGCAGAACTATTCCATGACAGACCGGATGCACTCGAAAATACACTACATATTGCCGCGCAATGCAATCTGGAAATCCCATTTAATCGTTCACTGCTGCCTAAGTACCCTACTGAAGATGGAGTAACAGCCGAGGAAATGCTCGAAGCCATCTGTTTCCAAGGGCTGAAGAAAAGATTGCCGGAGCCATCCATCCAATATGAAGAGCGCCTACGATATGAGCTGGATGTCATCACAAAGATGAAATTCAGCGATTACTTTTTAATCGTCTGGGATTTCATGAAATTCGCTAAGGACCATCAAATCCTTACTGGTCCTGGAAGGGGCTCTGCCGCCGGGTCGATGGTAGCTTATGTCCTGTCGATAACGGATGTCGATCCTATCGAACATTCCTTGCTGTTCGAGCGTTTCCTGAATCCGGAGCGTGTCTCGATGCCGGATATCGACATTGACTTTCCGGATAACCGCCGCGAAGAAGTGATTGCCTATGTCGCGAAGAAGTACGGGGAACTTCATGTAGCACAAATCATTACATTCGGAACTTTGGCTGCCAAGGCTGCGTTAAGGGACACAGGACGTGTTTTCGGCTTGAATTCAAAGGAACAGGAAGCGGTATCGAAAATGATTCCAGGCCGTCTGGGCATCACGCTTCCCGAGGCTTTCAAGGAATCGAAAAGGCTCAGGGAATTCGTTAATGAGAGTGACCTGAATCAAAAACTTTTTCAAACCGCGTTATTGCTTGAAGGTCTGCCTCGCCATGCTTCGACTCATGCTGCCGGCGTCGTCATCAGCGACCAGGCACTGACCGAGCATATTCCGATTCAGGGAGGGCATGACGGAATCCATCTGACTCAATATCCAATGGACCTTCTCGAAGAACTGGGACTTCTTAAAATGGATTTTCTTGGACTTCGCAATTTAACGCTCATCGATAATATTCTAAATAACATTAAAAAGGGAACGGGGAAAAAGCTCGACTTGTCCCATATCCCTATGGATGACCCCGAGACGCTAGCCCTTTTAGGGAGAGGAGAAACAACCGGGGTGTTTCAATTCGAATCGGATGGCATCCGAAAGGTTTTGATAAAGCTGAAACCGAACCGATTCGAGGATATCGTCGCGGTCAATGCCCTATATCGTCCAGGTCCGATGGAAAATATACCGCTGTTCATCGAGAGAAAACATGGACTGGCTCAGATTGATTACCTTCACGAGGATTTGAAGGATATCCTCGAGCCTACTTACGGGGTTATCGTATATCAAGAACAAATCATGCAAATTGCCTCCCGCTTAGCCGGGTTTTCACTAGGGGAGGCTGACCTGCTCCGCCGTGCCGTTTCCAAGAAGAAGAAGGATGTTCTGGATCAAGAGCGGCAGCATTTCGTGAGCGGCTCATTGAAACAAGGATATTCCGAAAAAACGGCAGATGAGATTTATTCCTTGATTGTCCGCTTCGCTAACTACGGATTCAACCGAAGCCATGCGGTGGCGTATAGTTTCATCGCTTATCAGCTTGGTTACTTGAAAACTCACCATACGGAATATTTCATGGCAGCACTCTTGACATCGGTCGTCGGGAATGATGAAAAGATTTCGCAATATATCCGTGAAGCAAAAAAGAAAGGGATATCGGTTCTGACTCCCTCGATTAACCGGAGCGGATACCCGTTTTTACCCGAAAAGGAAGGGATCCGTTATAGCCTTGGAGCCATAAAAGGGATAGGCGGTACGGTCCTGAAAGAAATATTTGCTGCGAGGAGGCAGAAGAAGTTCGCTGATTTATTCGATTTCTGTTTGCGCGTTTCAGGGAAAATCGTAAATAGGAAAGTGTTGGAGGCGCTTGTGCATTCAGGTGCATTTGATGAATTCGGTGAAGACCGGGCAACATTGTTGGCGAGCTTGGACGTAGCGATCAATCATACGGAATTGGTTAATCCGGATGATGACCTATTCGATATGTTTTCGGATGGTGAGTTTTCACTCAAACCGAAATACAACCGGGTCGATCCCATCCCTATCGAGCACAAACTCTCATTGGAAAAAAGCGCATTGGGCCTTTATCTATCGAATCATCCGGTGACAAGCTACAGAGAACTTTTTCAGCACTTCGGCTGCTTGACCATAGATGAAGCTACCGATAAAAAGGAATCAAAAGTCTTACTTGGCGCATATATTACGTCGGTTAAAACAATAAGGACAAAAAAGGGCGATGTGATGGCTTTCTTGAGCGTTAGTGATGAAGAGGGGGATATTGAAGCGGTCGTTTTTCCAAATGTTTATAAAAACCACTCTGCTGAATTAAATCATGGACAACTCGTTATGCTGCAAGGAACATTGGAAGAGCGGGATGGAAAAACACAGCTCCTGATCAGGAACGTTTACCCGCTTGAAAAAGTGAAGCAGATGAAAGAGGAACAAAACGGAACGATATTCCTGAAAATTGAGGCCGGCAAGCAAACGAAGGATACACTGCAAAAAATAAAAAAAATTTTAATGCAGCATAGCGGTGAAACCAAGGTCATGCTTTTTTACGAGAGGGAAAACCGCTATGTACAGCTATCTTATTGGGATTGGGTCAATCCTTCAGATAGTCTGATGCAGGCATTATTTGACTTGGTTGGAAAAGGGAATGTGGTTTACAAGAAAGAATAACTGTTTTACAACTTTAATAGTTATGTTATATTGAAAACAGGCCGCTGTGGTCTGACCACTAGATTTCAGCATATAAGATATGGGTTATCCAATTTGTTTTAGGAGTGAAACTATGACATTAAGAGAAGAAGCATTACATATGCACCGCTTGAATCAAGGGAAATTAGAAACAGTTTCGAAAGTACCGGTAAGGAATGCAGTAGATTTAAGCCTGGCTTATTCTCCTGGTGTCGCAGAACCGTGTAAAGATATTTACGATAAGCCGGAAACCGTCTATGACTATACAATGAAGGGGAATACTGTTGCCGTTATTTCTGATGGAACGGCTGTGTTGGGACTTGGAAACATCGGTCCGGAAGCTGCTATGCCGGTTATGGAAGGAAAAGCCGTTTTATTTAAAAGTTTCGCTGGAGTGGACGCTTTCCCAATCTGTTTAAAAACGACGGATGTGGACAAAATTGTAGAGACCGTTAAATTACTCGAACCGACTTTCGGTGGAGTGAACTTAGAGGACATAGCCGCACCAAATTGTTTTGAAATTGAAGAACGACTCAAGAAAGAAATGAATATTCCTGTTTTTCATGATGATCAGCACGGTACAGCCATTGTTACTGTTGCCGGTCTTGTGAACGCGTTACGACTTGTGAATAAATCAATGTCGGAAATTAAAGTGGTGGCGAATGGAGCAGGCGCTGCGGGCATTGCCATCATTAAATTGCTTTATAGCTATGGAGTTCGTGACATCATCATGTGTGATACGAAGGGTGCCATTTATGAGGGCCGTTCGACAGGTATGAATGATACAAAAGAACAAGTGGCGAAAGTCACCAATCGAAATAAGGTTTCAGGACCTTTGGAAACTGTCATTCAAAACGCTGATGTATTTATCGGTGTTTCTGCCGCAGGTGCATTGACAAAAGAAATGGTTTCTTCGATGAATCGGGATGCGATCATTTTCGCGATGGCTAATCCAGATCCGGAAATCATGCCGGAAGATGCGAAAGCAGCGGGTGCCAAGGTTGTAGGAACAGGCCGTTCGGATTTCCCGAATCAGGTCAATAACGTCCTAGCTTTCCCAGGGATTTTCCGTGGTGCCTTGGATGTACGTGCAACACATATCAATGAAAAAATGAAGGTCGCAGCAGTACAAGCCATTGCCGGTTTAATACAGGAACATGAGTTAAACGAAGACTACGTTATCCCTGCTCCATTTGATGAGAGGGTAGCACCTGCCGTTGCGGCTGCTGTTGCCAAGGCAGCGATGGAAACGGGAGTGGCTAGAATTAATGTGGATCCCGAGGAAATTAAAGAAAAAACAAGGAAATTAGCGATCATTGGAAAAAGTGAGGAATAATTAATTTGGCAGGTCGTACATCTTCATCCAAAATTTATCTCGATGTAGTTGAGAGCCTACGTAGCATGATTGAAGCGGACAGCCTCCTGCCGGGAGATAAAATCCCATCAGAACGGGAGTTATCGGATCGTTTTAATGTAGGCCGTTCCTCTGTCCGTGAAGCATTGCGTGCCTTAGAGCTATTAGGATTAATAGAAACAAGGCGTGGTGAAGGGACGTTTATCAGGGATTTCCAGGAGCATAAGCTAGTCGAGCTTCTGGGAACCTTTTTTTTGCAAGATAAAAAAGTACAAGAAGATTTGTCTGAGACGAAAAGGCTGATTGAAATTGACTGTTTGCGGATCGTCGCCTTTTTCGCTACGGCTGAGGACATCAAAAGATTAATGGTCTGGGTCAAGGCGGATGAGTTTCATGATGATGATTTCTTCTTAAGGATTGCCATTTTGAATCGCAATCGATTGCTGGAAAGAATTTGGCGCATTGTCAACAGCTATGCTAGAACATCAGAGATGGTACAGGGTAATGTGAAAAAAGAAGATTATCTGTCACTTCTTACATATTTGCTCGAACGTGATGAAGAAAAAGCCATCGAAACGTATCTTATTAGAATTAGAAATATGTCGAAGGACGAGTGACACCTTTTTACACGATACTAATTTTATTTCTGATATAGTTTGTACCAAGTATCATAAAATAGATAATTGGTGGTAAAGGGAGGATTAAGCTTGCTTAAAGAGCTATTTGCGAAGTCTAAGAAGAAATATGCAACGGTTCCTTTAGATCGGGAGAAACAAGATGTACCAGAAGGAATCATGACAAAGTGCACCGGCTGTAAAAAAATCATGTATACAAAAGAATTGGTGAAAAACAAGAAAGTTTGTTTACATTGCGGGCACCACCATTCGATGTCTTCCCATGAGCGCATCGAATTTTTATTCGACGCCGGCAGTTTTAATGAATTTGATAAAGAAATGATTTCAGTTAACCCGCTTGAATTTCCGGATTATCTGGAAAAGTTGGAAAAAGATAGAAAGAAAGCCAAGATTAATGAGGCGGTTGTAACAGGAGTTGGAAGCATCAATGGGTACCAAGTTTCAACAGCCATAATGGATTCGAATTTCCGGATGGGGAGCATGGGATCCGTTGTTGGGGAAAAAATTACCCGTGCCATTGAACGTGCAGGTGAGTTGAAGATTCCGTTCATCATTTTTACCGCATCAGGCGGCGCTCGGATGCAGGAGGGTGTTTTAAGCTTGATGCAAATGGCAAAGACAAGTGCAGCACTCAAGATATTCAGCAATGAAGGTGGACTGATCATATCAATGATGACCCATCCTACCACAGGCGGGGTTTCGGCAAGTTTCGCGTCACTTGGCGATATTAATCTAGCCGAGCCTGGAGCCCTTATTGGTTTTGCGGGAAGAAGGATCATTGAACAGACGATCCATGAAGAGCTTCCTGAAGATTTCCAAACGGCTGAATTCTTGATGAAGCACGGCCAATTGGATGCGGTCGTCAAACGTACGGAAATGAAGGAAACCTTGACGACGATCCTTAAAATTCATGCCCCGGGCGGTGAATGGTTATGATTTACGAATTGGAGTTCGAGCGTCCCATTACGGACCTGAGAAATAAGATTAAAGAGCTAAAGTCAATTTCGAAGGATGCTGATGTAGATCTTACAGCTGAAATCGAAACATTGGAAAAGCGTTTAGAGAAGCTGGAAGTGGATATTTATAACCATCTTAAACCGTGGGATCGTGTTCAGATTGCCCGGCATCCAGCACGGCCGACTACGCTTGATTACATTCCGCTATTATTCAATGACTTCATCGAGTTTCATGGTGATCGTTATTATGGGGATGATGAAGCGATTGTCGCTGGAATCGCGGAATTTGATGGACTTGCCGTGACGGTCATCGGCCATCAACGAGGTAAGGATACGAAGGAAAACATCCGTCGTAACTTTGGTATGCCCCATCCTGAAGGCTACCGAAAAGCATTGCGTCTGATGAAACAGGCTGAAAAATTCAACCGGCCGATCATTTGTTTCATTGATACGAAGGGAGCTTTCCCTGGTAAAGCTGCTGAAGAGCGCGGGCAAAGTGAAGCCATTGCGAAAAACCTATTCGAAATGGCAGGGCTGAAGGTACCGGTAATCAGTATAGTCATCGGTGAAGGTGGAAGCGGAGGTGCATTGGCACTTGGTGTCGGAGACCGAATTTTCATGCTTGAGAACTCAACATATTCGGTAATTTCCCCAGAAGGGGCTGCAGCCTTGCTGTGGAAGGATGCCTCCCAGGCTAAGAGGGCTGCGGAATCGATGAAAATCACGGCTCCCGACTTAAATCGCTTAGGAGTCATCGATGAAATCATTCCTGAAGTGAGGGGCGGCGCCCATCGGGATTCGAATTTACAGGCTGAAGCCATCAAGGATATCCTGAAACGTTCATTCAAGGAACTTCTGCCATTGAATAGTGATGATCTTATCAACCGGCGTTATATGAAATTCAAGAAAATCGGTGAATATGAATTTGCAAAACAACCTGAGGGCGAACCTAAGGAAGTGGAACAGCATTCATAAACACATTTTGTAAATGGAAAAACGTGCTGCCTGGGGCAACACGTTTTTTCATCCTTTCATGGCACATATGTATTCATTACCGAAACGAGTAAAGAATATGGTTTGTGTGTAGAATGTAAACTTTTACGCCATTTTACTTCAATTTCTGAAGAGAATCGGTTAGGCTTATAACATCAAGTGAGCATAAGTGAAACAAGTACTGCTTATTGAGGCATGAAAAAGGGTACAATGATATAATGGAGCTTGAAATTGATTAGTGCTGTAGAGAGGTGACATTTATGAAAAGAATAGGTGTATTGACAAGTGGAGGAGATTCTCCAGGAATGAATGCGGCAGTCCGAGCAGTTGTCCGGAAAGCAATTTTTCATGAAATAGAGGTCTTCGGGATTTATCATGGTTATCAGGGTCTAATAAATGGAAATATAAAGAAGCTAGAACTTGGGTCGGTCGGGGATATCATCCATCGAGGCGGCACGATGTTACATACGGCTCGCTGTCCGGAATTTAAGACAGAGGAAGGCCAGCTGAAAGCGATTGAACAATTGAATAAACTTGGTATCGAGGGCATTGTCATAATTGGTGGAGATGGTTCTTACCGCGGAGCGAAAGCTTTAACGGAAAGGGGCTTTCCTTGTATCGGAGTTCCTGGAACAATTGATAATGACATACCAGGTACGGACTTTACGATTGGTTTCGATACGGCCCTGAATACAGTCATCGATGCTATCGATAAAATTCGGGATACGGCTACTTCTCATGAAAGGACTTATGTAGTTGAAGTGATGGGAAGAGATGCCGGCGATATTGCGCTTTGGGCTGGATTGGCTGGCGGAGCTGAAACGATTCTTTGTCCTGAATATGAATATGAAATAGATGATTTGATTGGAAAGCTGAACCGCGGACATGACCGAGGGAAAAAGCACAGTATCATCATAGTAGCTGAAGGTGTTGGAAGTGCCGTTGATATCTCCAGGAGTATTGAGGCGAAAGCAGGAATTGAAACCCGTGTAACTGTCCTGGGCCATGTTCAGCGCGGGGGATCTCCTTCGGCTAATGACCGGGTATTGGCAAGCCGCCTTGGAGCAAGAGCGGTTGAATTGCTTCTTGAAGGAAAAGGAGGCAGGGCTGTAGGGATAGAACAAAATCAACTTGTTGATTATGATATCATCGAAGCCCTTGCTAAACCGCATACAATTGACAAGAAGATGTATGATTTATCTGCAGAGCTATCGATTTAATCATAATTGATAGGAATTGCTTTTTAAAGAATTGGGTATTTAAATAGAGGACATAAAACACTGCGCCCCTGTCTTCAAAAGGTGGACAGGCGGCGAGTTTTCCTTAAAGGAGGATGACACATGCGTAAAACCAAGATTGTTTGTACGATTGGACCCGCGAGTGAAAGTATAGAAAAGCTGGTTCAATTAATAGAAGCAGGGATGAATGTGGCACGTCTTAACTTTTCTCATGGAAATCATGAAGAACATGCCGCTAGAATTCGCAATATAAGGGAAGCTAGCGAAAAAGCGGGTAAACAGGTTGCCATCCTGTTGGATACAAAAGGACCTGAAATACGAACAAATAATATGGAAAATGATTCTATAGAGCTTGTAGCCGGCAATGAAGTCATTATTTCCATGAATGAAGTCCTGGGAACACCTGAAAAATTCTCCATTACCTATGAAGGGCTTCTGCATGATGTCCACCCAGGATCTAAAATCCTTTTGGATGATGGATTGATCGGGCTTGAAGTGTTGAAGATAGATCAGGTAAGAAAAGAAATCCATACGAAGATCTTGAATAGCGGTACACTCAAGAACAAAAAAGGCGTGAATGTTCCTGGGGTTTCGGTAAACCTGCCTGGCATAACGGAGAAAGATGAACAGGATATCCTTTTTGGAATCGAACAGGGTATCGACTTCATTGCTGCCTCATTTGTACGCAGAGCTTCCGACGTGCTTGAAGTTAGTGAATTATTACAGCAAAATGGAGCGGAACATATTCAAATCATCCCAAAAATCGAAAATCAAGAGGGCGTAGACCGTCTTGATGAAATTTTGGAAGTTTCAGATGGCTTGATGGTAGCACGTGGAGACTTGGGAGTGGAAATTCCTGCAGAAGAAGTGCCGTTAGTCCAAAAACAAATGATCAAAAAATGTAATAATGCTGGGAAACCAGTCATAACGGCTACACAAATGCTCGATTCGATGCAGCGTAACCCAAGGCCGACCCGTGCAGAAGCAAGTGACGTGGCCAATGCCATATTTGATGGAACGGATGCAATCATGCTTTCTGGCGAAACAGCTGCTGGAACCTATCCTGTCGAAGCGGTGCAAACGATGCATAACATTGCTTCACGTGCTGAAACTGCCCTTGATTATCGGGATATATTATCAGTCAGAAGCAAAGTGAACCGTCATAATGTCACTGATGCTATTGGCCAATCCGTTGCCCATACAGCGCTTAATCTTAATGCAGGGGCAATCATCACCCCTACGGAAAGCGGCCATACGGCAAGGATGATTTCCAAATACCGCCCTAAAGCACCGATCATTGCGGTTACATCCAATGATCATGTTACAAGAGGGCTTGCATTGGTTTGGGGAGTCTATCCGCAGATTGGTCCAAAAGCAACGACTACCGATGAAATGCTTCAAACCGCAATAGATGAAAGCTTGCATTCTGGCTTAGTTTCCCATGGGGATTTAGTCGTCATTACAGCCGGTGTGCCTGTAGGTGAAACAGGTACGACTAACTTGATGAAAATTCATGTGTTAGGAGAGGTTCTTTTGAAGGCTCAAGGAATCGGCAGGAAATCAGCTAAAGGTGAAGTGGTTATCGCTAAGAATGCCAAGGAAGCTTTGGAAAAAGTGACGGAAGGCTCTGTATTGGTTACGATCGGTTCGGACCGCGAAATGATGCCGGCGATTGAAAAGTGTGCGGCATTGATTACGGAAGAAGGCGGTTTGACAAGCCATGCAGCTGTTGTAGGAGTCACATTGGGCATACCGGTCATCGTTGGGGCGGAGGACGCGACCAAGGTTTTCAAGGATGGTCAAAGAATAACAGTCGATGCAGGTCGCGGAGTCATTTATGATGGACATGCCAACGTACTGTAAAACGAAATTTTGGCTGATTCCGTGCCAATGAGGTAAGATGGATGTACCGCACCAGAAATGGGCTGTGCAGGAGGAATGTAGATGAAATATTTTTTAATGTTTATCATTGCGATGCCGGTCGTTGAAATTATTGTCCTTTTGCTGTCAGGCAATCTGATTGGTTTTTGGCCAACGCTGTTCCTGATTGTAGCCACAGGCTTGATCGGAGCCTATTTGGCTAAACGGCAAGGGATGGAAACATGGAAAAAGGCACAGGAACAGATTCGTTACGGAATGATGCCAGGAAATGAAATCATTGATGGAATCTGTATCTTTATCGGAGCTGCACTGTTGCTGTCCCCTGGGCTCATCTCGGATATCATGGGATTGATCCTTGTGTTTCCGCCAACCCGGAATCTCCTCAAACCGATTGTTATCCGATTTATCATGAACAGAATGAATAAAGGGAAAGTTACCATCATTCGGCATAAATAATATAAGGCTGTCTAAAGGCTCAAGCTTTTAGGCAGCCTTTTTGGTCTGGAAAAAAGGTCAAACAAAAGCATCCAAGTTTTTTATAGGGTGCTTTTTTGCTTTCATTAAAATGGGAGTTTCAATGTAAATGGATTTTCTCTGTTTCACCATAAAATGATGATTTCCATGAGAATGAAATGTGTATAATAACAGGATTTAAAAATTATTAACTCCTTGGAAACATTGGTAAAACAGGCTTTTCCATGCTAAAAAATCTTTTTTTAGATTTTTTAGAAAAAACTGGTGACAAATTTATACAACGTGTTATATAATACAAACAGGAAATAAAACAACTGTATTATAACATAGAAGAGTTGGAAAGGATGTGGAGAGGCAACATGATTACGGAAGCAAAAGGCTTACAAATTACAGGCAGCATTAAGCCAGGATATGAACAAATACTTACAACGGATGCTCTTCAATTCATTGGAAGAATTGAACGGCATTTCAGTGGAAGAAGGGCAGAACTTCTGGAACGGCGGAAAAGCGTTCAGGAAGAACTGAATCAAGGCAAGCTTCCTGATTTCCTTGAAGAAACGAAGCATATTCGTGAAAGTGATTGGACAATTGCGGCCCTCCCGAATGATTTGCAGGACCGCAGGGTTGAAATCACTGGACCTGTCGATCGTAAAATGATCATTAATGCCATGAACTCAGGTGCCAATGTATTCATGGCGGACTTTGAAGATGCCAATTCACCCACTTGGGAGAATTGCATTGATGGTCAATTGAATCTGCGCGATGCAATCCGCGGAACCATCTCATTTAAAAATCCAAATGGTAAAGTGTATGAATTAAATGAAAGAACAGCTGTCTTAAAAGTAAGGCCGCGCGGCTGGCATTTAGAGGAAAAACATGTCCTTTTGGATGGACAGCCTATATCAGCCAGCATTTTTGACTTTGGACTGTACTTTTACCACAATGCAAAAGCATTGATTGAAAAACAAAGCGGTCCATACTTTTACTTACCAAAATTGGAAAGCCATCTCGAAGCAAGATTATGGAATGAAATATTCGTATATGCACAGAACGATTTGAGAATTCCGCAAGGAACCATCAAGGCAACGGTCTTGATAGAAACGATTCTTGCTGCATTCGAAATGGACGAAATTCTGTACGAGCTGAAAGAACATTCGGCAGGCCTGAACTGTGGCCGCTGGGACTATATCTTTAGTTTCCTGAAAAAATTCCGTCACTCGGATGATGTTATCTTCCCAGACAGGCAGCAGGTCACGATGACCGTCCCGAATATGAGGGCGTATTCCTTACTGGCAATCAAAACATGTCACACTCGTAATGCTCCTGCAATTGGCGGGATGGCCGCGCAAATTCCTGTTAAAAATGATCCGGTTAAGAACGATGAGGCCTTTGCGAAAGTAAGGGCAGATAAAGAACGCGAAGCAAGAGACGGTCATGATGGAACATGGGTTGCCCACCCAGGTATGGTAAGCACGGCAAAAGAGGTTTTTGACCTGCTCGTCCCAAAACCGAATCAAATTTTCCGAAAACGGGAAGATGTCCATGTAACAGCACAAGAGCTGCTTGCTGTACCGGAAGGAACGATTACAGAGGCAGGATTAAGGACGAATATTAACGTAGGCATCCAATATATCGCCTCTTGGCTAAGCGGCAGAGGTGCGGCACCCATCAATAACTTAATGGAAGATGCTGCAACCGCTGAAATTTCAAGGGCTCAAGTCTGGCAATGGATCCGTCATCCAAAAGGCATTCTCGAAGATGGCAGGAAAATAACCGAGGAATTATTCCATCAAATCAAAGAAGAAGAATTGGCGGTCATTAAATCGGAAGTAGGGGAAGAAACTTTCATATCAGGAAAGTTTGAAGAGTCTACTAAACTATTTGAACAATTGATTGAAGCGGATGACTTTGCAGATTTCTTAACCAACGCGGCATACGAAAAAATATCTTAATATTCAAAAAATATAATATAAATTAGGAGGAAATAATGATGATGAATGAGAGAGCGCAAAAATTACAACAAAGCTGGGAAAATGACTCACGGTGGACTGGAATCAAGCGTCCTTATACGGCAGAAGAAGTTATTAAACTAAGGGGTTCCATCGATATTGAACAAACATTGGCACGCCGTGGTTCTGAAAAACTGTGGAATCTATTAAATACAGAGGATTTCATCAATGCATTAGGAGCATTGACTGGTAACCAAGCCATGCAGCAGGTGAAAGCTGGTTTAAAAGCAATCTACTTAAGCGGTTGGCAAGTGGCGGCAGATGCTAACATCGCAGGGCAAATGTACCCTGATCAAAGTTTATATCCAGCCAACTCCGTACCGCAAGTGGTTAAACGCATTAATCAGACACTTCAGCGTGCAGACCAAATCAGCTTTGCTGAAGGAAAAGATGATATCGATTGGTTTGCACCAATCGTGGCAGATGCTGAAGCAGGCTTTGGCGGTTCCCTTAACGTCTTCGAATTAATGAAAGGCATGATCGAAGCTGGAGCGGCAGGCGTTCACTTTGAAGACCAGCTTTCTTCCGAGAAAAAATGTGGTCACCTAGGCGGTAAAGTCCTTCTTCCAACCCAAACGGCAGTACGCAATTTAGTTTCCGCCCGATTGGCAGCCGATGTAATGGGTACACCGACTATTCTGATTGCCCGTACGGATGCTGATGCTGCAGATTTGATCACTGATGATATTGATCCGGTCGATGCACCATTCATCACGGGTGAAAGGACTCCGGAAGGATTCTACCGCACGAACGCAGGTCTTGACCAAGCAATTGCAAGAGGTCTTGCTTATGCTCCATATGCCGACCTTATCTGGTGTGAGACTTCTGAACCTAATCTAGCGGATGCTCGCCGCTTTGCCGAAGCGATCCATGCAGAGTTCCCGGGCAAACTGCTTGCTTACAATTGTTCACCATCATTTAACTGGAAAGCGAAATTAAGTGATGAAGAGATTGCCAATTATCAAGTGGAATTGGGTAAATTGGGTTACAAATTCCAATTCGTTACACTTGCAGGCTTCCATTCATTGAACCATAGCATGTTCAATCTTGCTCTTGGTTATAAAGACCGCGGCATGGCTGCATACTCAGAACTTCAACAAGCGGAGTTCGCTAGTGAGCCAGACGGCTATACAGCAACACGTCATCAGCGTGAAGTGGGAACTGGTTACTTTGATGAAGTGGCACAAGTCGTTTCTGGTGGAACATCATCCACAACAGCACTTGCAGGTTCCACTGAAACAGAACAATTCGAGACGTCAAAATAATTTTAGCTTAAAACCAAAGATCCGCCTTGTACCCGAGGCGGATTTTTAAATGGAAATCGGTGAATGCTAAGGATATTCTTGATCAACTTAAGTTGTTTTCTTTGTATCCCCGATGATGAAAGTCCATATGGCCTTGAAGACATTTGCACGCTGAAGTGTATTGAATATGACAAGCACTACAGGTCCTGCAATCAAACCTAGGAAACCGATCAATTTGAAGCCTATGAACAAGGCGATGAGAGTGGCAAGCGGATCCAAACCAATACTGGAAGAAAGTACTTTTGGTTCTATTAGCTGACGTTGGACAACGACGATTATGTAAAGGACGGACAAACCGATTGCGAGACTTGTATTACCGGCGATGAATTCAAAGATGATCCATGGAATGAAAATAGTACCTGTCCCTAAATAGGGGATGATATCGACCAGCCCGCATATCAAGGCAATGGTAATTGAATAATTCACCCCTAAAATGAGAAATCCGATTAAAATCGTGACAGTCGTCAATGAAACAAGAGTGAATTGTGCCCGGATAAACCCGAACAAAGCCCTTTTTAAATCCTTGAATAAACGCTTTGCACCTGCAAAAATCTTATCAGGCAACACTTTTCCGGTCATTCGGCCAAAGGTATCCCAATCTTTGCTGATGAAGAAAGTGCCCAGCAGGGTAAAAAGGAGTGCTGTTGCTGTAGTTGGAAACCATCCGATGATTGTGGGGATGTTCTTCAAGAAAGCTTGAATGAAGCCGCTTACTCCGGTAGTGATGGACTCACCGATATTTTGGATGTTCTTGAGGACGGTGTCTTGCTGTTCGATATCCAAATTATTGAACATGGCAGCTATTTGATTATATAAAGGGATGATGGTGGACGCTATGTATGTTTCTATATAATCCACTATGGTTTCAATGTGTTTCGGGATGACTCCGGCAAGGTAATTGGTTCCTGAAATGATCTCGGCAACCAGTAAAGTGATAAGACCTGCAAATAAAAGGAAAATGAGTAACAGGGAAACGAATACAGCCAATCCTCGGGGCAGCCTCCCTTTCCTTTCGAAAAAAGTGACCAGGGGATTCATCAAGAAAGCGATTATCATGGCAATGATGAATGGATATGTATATTTAGATAAATAAAACACGGCAATCCCGCCTAAAATTACCCCTCCAACGACCAGTAAAGAGCGAATGAAACGATACATATATACCGGATTCAAGTCATATCCTCCTTCAATCATAAAGTTTGTATTATAATTGTAACGATGATGGAAAAGAAAGGAAAGATTCTTTCATCTTTCGGCTTAACTTTTTTCGCCGATACATCGTTCCATAAATCATTTTTCTCCTAGGAAACAAGGGAGTTTGTTATGTTAAAATAACAAAAAAGAAAGGAAGAAGGTGAAGGGATAATGATCAACGGTCCTGTCGTATTTTTAATTCTGCTTGCTGCAATAGGTTGGTTTGGGAAAAATACTTCACTGATCATGGCTGCGGGTTTTCTTTTAATCATGAAACTGATTGGCCTTGATGCCAAAGTGTTTCCATACCTGGAAGCGAAAGGAATCAACCTGGGCGTTACGATCATTACGATTTCCGTACTGATACCAATAGCAAACGGGGCGATAGGTTTCAAGGAACTAGGAGACGCGATAAAATCTCCTTATGCCTGGATTGCGCTTGCATCTGGAATAGCCGTTGCGCTCATAGCAAAAAATGGGATTACGCTCCTATCACATGATCCGCACATTACCACGGCTCTTGTTTTTGGGACGATTCTTGCGGTCGCATTATTCAAAGGTGTGGCTGTCGGTCCGTTAATCGGGGCGGGAATTGCTTATTTATGCATGCAGATATTCAATTTCTTTAAATGAAGCGAATGGCTAATGGCAGAAAAGTCCGTCAGTCCCGGGAATATAAATTTTCTATTTAATGTTTCATTTATTCTGTCTTGGGGCAAATTTTCAAAAAAACCGTATTGAATCGCATTAAAATAAGCAAGAGAATATGTAGCTAATTTTTCTAATAAAATAATAATTTTTTCACATTTTAAGTGCTTTTCATTCCCAAAAAAGTGTTTATTGTTTATAATAATCATGTAACTGCTCTGATTTATTAAAATTGGGATTCGGAATATCATTGATATTTTTGAGGAATCTTAAAAAAAAGATGTAGTTATTGAGCAAGCGCTCACTAGGAATAGCTACAAGCATTATTTTTAGAATTTCGTATTAAAGATTATCGTACATTTTATATTGTTGGGGTCATATTCTGTGAACGCTTCCAATACAAGGTGTATGTCTTCTGCTAAAAAATAGATGGTTGTTTACAAAAGCTAATTTCTTGGAAGCGCTACATTTATACGCTAATAGCAAGGGCATAGGGGAATATCTAGGAAAAGGAGAGATTTAGTATGACAGCAACAAAAGGTCTTGAAGGTGTGGTAGCAACAACTTCATCAGTAAGCTCCATTATCGATGACACATTAACGTATGTAGGATATGACATCGATGATTTAGCTTCAAACGCAACATTCGAGGAAGTAATCTATCTTTTATGGCACGGAGCTCTTCCGAACAAAAGCCAACTAGAAGAATTAACTAAACAACTTGCTGAAAATGCTGAAATTCCAGCTGAAGTGGTTAATCACTTCAAAACATACCCAATTGATAAAGTACATCCAATGGGAGCTCTTCGCACTGCAGTATCTCTACTTGGTCTTTATGATGAAGAAGCAGATGTAATGAGTGAAGACGCTAACTATCGTAAAGCAATCCGCATCCAAGCAAAAATCCCTACATTGGTAACAACTTTCGCTCGCGTCCGTCAAGGGAAAGAAGCTGTTGCTCCACGTACAGATTTAAGCTTTGCTGCTAACTTCTTATATATGTTAAGCGGTAACGAACCAACGGCAATCGAAGAAGAAGCATTCAACAAAGCATTGGTTCTTCATGCTGACCATGAATTAAACGCTTCTACATTCACTGCACGCGTTTGTGTGGCTACATTAGCTGATATCTATTCTGGTGTAACTGCTGCGATCGGCGCTTTAAAAGGCCCTCTTCACGGCGGAGCTAACGAACAAGTCATGAAAATGCTTACAGAAATTGGTTCAGTTGATAACGTTGAGCCATATATCAACGAAAAATTAGCCAATAAAGAAAAAATCATGGGCTTTGGCCACCGTGTATACCGTAAAGGTGATCCTCGTGCTAAACACCTTAAAGAAATGTCACAAAAACTGACTGAACTTACTGGACAACCGCAATATTATGATATGTCCATCAAAATTCATGAAATCGTAACCGGTCAAAAGAACCTTCCGCCGAACGTGGATTTCTATTCTGCTTCTGTATACCATAGTTTAGGTATCGAGCATGACCTATTTACACCAATCTTTGCTGTAAGCCGTGCTTCAGGCTGGATCGCTCATATCCTTGAGCAATATTCAAACAACCGCCTTATCCGTCCGCGTGCAGAGTATGTTGGACCAGGTATGCAAAAATACGTACCGATTGAAAACCGCTAATTTAAATTTTTTCGAAAAATCATTTTTTATTTCATCGAATTTGTAGTAAATTAATAGATGTGAGTAAAAAAGGTTAGTGGTTCTGCCTTATTTAATGGCAGGCCATCTAACCTTTGAATTTGAATCGGAGGTAAGAGACATGACACAAAGCCAAAAAATCACAGTTACTAACGGTGCTCTTAACGTACCAAACAATCCAATCGTTCCTTATATTGAGGGAGACGGAATCGGTCCTGACATCTGGGCTGCAGCATCCCGCGTTTTAGACGCAGCAGTTGAAAAAGCTTACAATGGCGAAAAGAAAATCGAATGGAAAGAAGTTTTAGCTGGACAAAAAGCATTTGACCAAACGGGCGAATGGCTTCCACAAGAAACTCTTGATGTCATTAACGAATATCTAATTGCTATTAAAGGACCTCTTACAACTCCAATCGGCGGCGGTATCCGTTCATTGAACGTTGCATTGCGTCAAGTTTTGGACTTATTCGTATGTCTTCGTCCAGTACGTTACTTTGAAGGTGTACCTTCACCAGTTAAACGTCCAGAAGACACTGACATGGTCATCTTCCGTGAAAACACTGAAGACATCTATGCTGGTATCGAATATGCAAAAGGTTCTGACGAAGCTAAGAAATTGATCGATTTCCTGCAAAATGAATTCGGTGTTACAAACATCCGTTTCCCTGAAACTTCAGGTATCGGAATCAAACCGATTTCCGAAGAAGGAACAAAACGTCTTGTTCGCTCTGCACTTAACTATGCGATCAAAGAAGGCCGTAAGTCATTAACGCTTGTTCATAAAGGTAACATCATGAAATTCACGGAAGGTGCATTCAAAACTTGGGGTTATGAAGTTGCAGAACAAGAATTCGCCGATAAAGTGTTCACATGGAACCAATATGACAAAATTAAAGATGCTGAAGGCACTGAAGCTGCTAACAAAGCACAATCCGCTGCTGAAGCTGAAGGCAAAATCATCGTTAAGGATTCCATTGCTGATATCTTCTTACAACAAATCCTGACTCGTCCTAAAGAGTTTGATGTTGTTGCAACAATGAACTTGAACGGAGATTACATTTCTGATGCATTAGCTGCACAAGTTGGCGGAATCGGTATCGCTCCAGGAGCAAACATCAACTACGAAACTGGACATGCCATCTTCGAAGCAACTCACGGAACGGCTCCTAAATATGCTGGTCTTGATAAAGTTAACCCATCTTCAGTTCTTCTTTCAGGCGTTCTTTTACTTGAGCACCTTGGCTGGAACGAAGCTGCAAACAGCATCACGAAATCAGTGGAACAAACAATCGCTTCTAAAGTTGTTACATATGACTTTGCCCGCCTAATGGAAGGTGCAACAGAAGTTAAATGTTCTGAGTTCGCAGACGAGCTTATTAAAAACCTTAAATAATTCATTGTATGCTTTCTGGAAAAGTGCCTGAACGGGCTGCTTTTCCAGGAGGCTTATATATATTTTCAAGAGAATGTTAAAAGTATTCCAAAAGTATTTATATATTTTAAGGAGGAAATAACATGTCTAAACGTAAAAAAATCACAGTGGTAGGTGCCGGATTCACTGGCGCTACAGCAGCATTCCTGGCAGCTCAAAAAGAACTTGGTGATATCGTTTTGGTTGATATTCCGCAAGCTGAAAACCCTACAAAAGGTAAAGCCCTTGATATGGCGGAAGCAGGACCTGTTCTAGGTTTCGATGCTAATATCACCGGTACATCCGACTATGCAGAAACTGCTGATTCCGACGTAGTGATCATCACAGCCGGAATTGCCCGTAAGCCCGGCATGAGCCGTGACGACTTAGTTCAAACTAACCAAAAGGTCATGAAATCAGTAACAAAAGAAGTAGTTAAATATTCCCCTAATACAACAATCATCGTTTTGACTAACCCTGTAGATGCAATGACTTACACTGTATACAAAGAATCTGGTTTCCCTAAAGAACGCGTTATCGGTCAATCAGGTGTACTTGATACAGCTCGTTTCCGCACTTTCGTAGCTCAAGAATTAAACTTATCCGTTAAAGATGTAACTGGTTTCGTACTTGGCGGACACGGAGACGATATGGTACCTCTAGTGCGTTACTCATATGCAGGCGGAATTCCTTTGGAAACATTGATCCCTCAAGATCGTTTAGAAGCAATAGTAGCTCGTACCCGCACTGGCGGCGGAGAAATCGTAAACCTTCTTGGAAACGGAAGCGCATATTATGCACCAGCTGCATCTCTTGTGGAAATGGCTGAAGCAATACTTAAAGACCAACGTCGCGTTCTTCCATCCATCGCTTATCTTGAAGGTGAATACGGCTTTGAAGGTATTTACCTAGGAGTGCCGACTGTACTTGGTGCAAACGGTATTGAACAAATCATCGAACTTGATTTGACTGAAGATGAAAAGGCTGCACTTTCGAAATCAGTCGAATCAGTTAAAGCTGTTATGCAAGTCCTTCAATAAGAGAGATCATCTATAGACTGCCCGGATATTGGAATAACAGGCCAACGCCTTTTCCGACTCCGGGCAGTTTTTTAATCCGTTTCAAAAGAATTCTGGAACTTATAATTTCCCTGCTGAAGATAGGAATAACTTTATTTCAGTTTTTTTTATGTGTAATTTTCATATAATATTCTTTATAATGGAATTGGATGAGTAGACCAAGGAATTGGTCTTTTGGGTAATACATAATTCAGGAGGATCTAATGTCAAAGAAAATTCTCGTAGTGGATGATGAGCAATCAATAGTTACCTTACTTCAGTACAATTTAGAACAATCAGGCTATACGGTTATCACAGCTTTGGATGGAGAACAAGGGCTGGAGGCTGCCGTGGATATACGCCCCGATTTAGTGGTATTGGATTTGATGCTGCCTAAAATGGACGGGCTTGAAGTATGTAAGCAGCTTCGCCAGCAAAAAATCAATATACCGATCTTGATGCTGACAGCTAAGGACGATGAATTTGACAAGGTGCTGGGACTGGAACTAGGTGCGGATGATTACTTGACCAAGCCATTTAGTCCCAGGGAGGTAGTGGCCCGGATTAAAGCCATTTTAAGAAGATCCCAGTTGCAATCGAACGGAAGTGAGTCAAGTCAGGATCAGGAAGATGGTCTCTTGAAATTAGGGGAATTGAAAGTGTTCCCGGAACGATACGAAGCATTCTTTGATGAACAGCAATTAGAATTGACTCCAAAGGAATTTGAATTACTTTTATACTTGGCGAAGAATAAAGGAAGAGTACTGACCAGGGATCAACTGCTCAGTGCGGTATGGAATTATGATTTCGCGGGAGACTCACGGATCGTCGATGTCCATATCAGCCATCTTCGTGAAAAAATAGAGAAAGATACAAAAAAACCTCTCTATATTAAAACGATAAGGGGCTTGGGGTATAAGCTTGAGGAGCCTAAAAAAGAATGACGACCTATCGTAAAAAGCTCTTATATACCCTCATCACATTGGTGATGGTCGTCCTGATGGCCGTGGGCTTTTTATTAGGACACTTGTTCAAAAGTTATTATATTAAAACGTTCAATGAGCGTATACAGAACGAAACATTTTTCATTTCTACATATATTCAGGAGCATGGCGGAATCGAGTCCTTTTTGGAAAAAGGGAAGACGGCAAAATTGACACCCCTTTTAGATTCGAATTTAACCATTCTCTCCTTGAGTGGGGAAATATTATACGATTCCACATCATCCAATGAAATACTTAAAAGCCACGCTAATGTCCTTCGCAAAATAACATTGGAAAAAGGGCTTAAGCATGGGGAAGGGTATGAAGTGGTCGAAGGGGAATCGGACCTCCATTATTATTGGAAGACGGTTGAAAAGGACGGCGAAATTGAAGGATTTGTCGTCCATAGCAATGAAATAGAGGCCATCCATCAAGTGAATAAACAAATGTGGCAAATATTGATCATTTGTTTAGGGGTTGCCTTGATCATCATTCTCATGCTTGCGAGCAAAATCACTTCATATTATACCCGTCCGATCGAAGAGGCGACGATGGCAGCCATTGAACTGGCAAAAGGGAATTACGGAACCCGGACATTCGGGCGGCATTCCGATGAAACGGGAATGCTGACAACTTCCTTGAACATATTGGCGAGGAACCTTCAGGAAACAGAGGTAGCGAGGGAAATGAATCAGGATCGTTTGGAAGCGCTTGTTGAAAATATCGGTAGTGGAGTCTTGCTGATAGACAGTAAAGGGTATACGACCTTAATCAACCGGGAATTCAAGAAAAGCTTCCATGTGAACGCCGCTACGTTTTTGTTCCAGGAATATTATTCGGTCATTAAAGATCAGGAAGTGATAGCCATCATCGAAGAGATCTTTCGAACGGAAAAAACGATAAAACGACAGGTGAAGATACCGCTTGCCATAGAACGTAAGCATTTTGAGATTTACGGGGCTCCCATTATCGGGAATCATGATGAATGGAAGGGGATCCTCCTCATTTTCCATGATATCACCGAATTGAAAAGGCTCGAGCAGATGCGAAAGGATTTCGTCGCTAATGTGTCCCATGAATTGAGGACTCCAATCACATCCATTAAAGGTTTTTCTGAAACATTGTTAGATGGCGCACTAAAAGACGAAAAGACCCTAAAGCACTTTTTATCGATTATCCTGAAAGAAAGTGACCGGCTGCAAGAACTCATTCAGGAGCTTCTGAATTTATCCAAAATGGAGCAACAGGAATTTGTTTTAAACGCAGGGGTCGTGGATATTACCAAAGTGCTTGGCGAAATACAAGAGATGCTTATAGGCAAGCTGAAGGAAAAAGAAGTATCCCTTGAAATTAAAACATCACCGGAACCAGTATTCATTGAAGGGGAATCTGACAGGATCAAACAGGTTTTCATCAATTTGATTACGAACGCATTGACCTATACACCAAATGGCGGCAGGGTCACCGTTGATATCATTGAAAATGAACAGACGGTCGATATTGCAGTTCAAGACAGCGGGATCGGCATCGAAGAAAAAGAACTGCCAAGGATCTTTGAACGATTTTACCGAATTGATAAGGCGAGGAGCCGCGATTCTGGAGGAACGGGCATTGGACTGGCAATCGTCAAGCATATAATTGAAGTCCATAAAGGTAAAATCAACGTCGAAAGCATACCTGGAACAGGGACGACTTTTACAGTCACTTTAAATAAAAGCTTAAAAGGGAAAATGTAGCGGGTTTCTTATTTACAAGTCCTTTACAATTCCTTAAAACTGACTTCATAATGAAGGGGTACAATGGTTGTACAACCCCTCATCCAAGGAGTTAAACATTGACAGAGACATAGTCTCTGTTTGATTTTTTTTGTATAAGTTCAATCTAAATTTTAAAGCAAAGATGATCGGAACAGGTGAGCGAAACTCCTGTAGGAATAGCCCGTCCAAGGAGTCCCCTTAAGCGCAAAGGGCGGACCGGCCGCGGGAAAGCGAGTGCCCAACGTTCCAATTGTACAAAACCCTTAAAAACTTTAGACAGAGACATAGTCTCTGTCTTTTAATTTTGGCTATATTCCCCGGGAACCATTCCTCTTTCCTATTTTTCTAGGAAAATATTTGATTTTCATGAAACTTTAGGCCCTTTCTTGCGTAAATAAGATATAACTGCAAAGAAGGGGTGATACATATCGTTAGCTTAAAAAGGATATATACGATCACAGGTCTTGTCTTTCTTATTTTAATTTTAGGTGTAGTTGCGATATCGACCTGGTACACGGTTGATGAATCCGATCAAGCTGTCATAATGACGTTTGGTAAAGTGGAGGAGACGATAACGGAACCAGGACTTCACTTTAAACTGCCTTGGCCCATTCAATCGGTTGAGAAATTATCTAAAGAAACATTCAGTCTTAAATTTGGATATAAAGAAGAGGATGGAGAGGTGACGAATTACCCGAGTGAAACCAAAATGATTACGGGTGATGAAAATATTGTGCTTGCCGACCTAGTGGTTCAGTGGAAAATCACCGACCCTCCAAAATATCTATACAATGCAGATGACCCGGAAAAAATTTTATATGATACGACTTCAGCTGCATTACGGAGCATTATCGGCAGCACGAAAATCGATGATGCCCTTACATCTGGAAAAGCGCAAATCGAAGCGGATGTACGCGATTTATTGTCACAGCTAATGGAGAAATATGATGTCGGGATTTCCATATCTGCGGTTAAACTCCAGGACGTGGAGTTACCGAATGAAGAAGTGCGGAAAGCATTTACCAATGTAACGGATGCCCGGGAAACGGCGAATACGAAAATCAATGAAGCGGATAAATATGAAAATAAGCGTATGAATGAAGCGGAAGGGGAAAAAGATGCCCTCATTTCTCAGGCTAATGGGGATAAAGCTGCCCGTACGGAAGCTGCCCGCGGGGATGTAGCGGTCTTTGAAAAATTACTCAGTGAGTATAAGGGCAATAAGGGGATTACGAAGGACCGCCTTATTATTGAGACCCTTGAGGAAGTATTGCCGAATGCAGAGATTTATATTATGAATGATGATGGAAACACAATGAAGTACTTGCCGCTTCGCTCGCTTGAAAAGGAGGAAACGAAAAAAACACCTGCCCCTGATGAAGCTGCTATACCTGAAGAAGAAACGAAAAAAGGGAATGGATCGGAAGAAAAAGCGACAGGGGAAGGGGGCGCTAAACAATGAGCGGAAAAATAGTAGATTTCTCTGAACTCAAAAAAGGGAATTTTCATTGGAGGGGCTATGTGAGATTCGGCATTTTCCTGATTATCATCATCGCTCTGCTGCTAATCATCTTCACCAATGTATATATCGTCAAAGAGGGAGAATATAAAGTCGTCCGCCAATTCGGTGAGGTGGTAAGGATCGATAAGACCCCGGGATTGAAAGCGAAGGTGCCATTCATTCAGAGTGTCGTGACATTGCCGAAGTATCAGATGAGTTCTGATGTTTCAGAAGCGGAAATCAATACGAAAGATAAAAAGCGGATGCTGATCGACAACTATGCCGTTTGGAGAATAGAAGATCCGAAGAAATTGATTACAAATGCAAGGACACTTGAGAATGCCGAAACGAAAATGGAAGAGTTCATCTATTCGGCAGTTCGTTCGGAGCTGGGCCAGCTGAATTATGATGAGATCATCAATGATGAGAAGTCATCCAGGGGAAGTTTAAACGACCGCATAACCGAAAAAGTCAACGATCTGCTGCAAAAGGACAGTTATGGCATAAGCTTGACGGATGTCCGGATAAAGCGGACTGACCTGCCCGCCGAAAACGAAGCGTCCGTCTTCAAGAGGATGATTTCAGAGCGGGAATCGAAAGCGCAAGAATACCTTTCCAAAGGTGATGCGAAGAAAAACCGGATCATTGCGGATACTGATAGGAAAGTGAAAGAATTGCTCTCTACTGCAGAGGCTGATGCAGAAGTGATCAGGGCTGAAGGAGAAGGGGAAGCAGCGAAAATCTATAATAAGTCGTTTTCCAAAGATCCCGAATTCTATAAACTATACCGGACTCTAGAATCCTACAAAAAAACGATCGGAGATCAAACTGTAATCGTTCTTCCTTCGGATTCCCCATATGCCAGCTTGTTAATGGGAAATACAAAATAACCTTGATGCCGTCATTTTTCTTTCCGCTTCTACTCATGGTAGAATAGAGAAGGAAAATGGACGGCTTTTTGCGTTTTTATATAGAAGCTATAACTACATATACCTGTATGACTGGAGGAAGACGGATTTGGATAAAAAGCTAGTACTAATAGATGGAAACAGCATAGCATACCGTGCGTTTTTTGCGCTTCCGCTCTTGAATAATGATAAGGGGGTCCATACCAATTCCGTGTACGGATTCACCATGATGCTCAACCGCATTCTTGAAGAAGAAAAGCCAACGCACATACTTGTGGCATTCGATGCGGGTAAAACGACATTCAGACATGCATCATTTAAAGAATATAAGGGAGGGCGCCAAAAAACGCCGCCAGAATTATCGGAGCAATTCCCTTTCATTCGCGAGCTGCTTGATTGTTTTCAAATAAAAAGGTATGAACTGGAGAACTACGAAGCCGATGATATTATCGGTACGCTTTCTTTGCAAGCGGAAAAAGATGGTTTTGAAGTGAAGGTCATTTCCGGTGATAAGGATTTAACGCAATTATCCTCCCCTAGTACGACGGTTTCCATCACGAAAAAGGGGATTACTGAAATTGAGGAATACACTCCAAAGCATATACATGAAAAATACGGTCTTTCCCCTTTGCAAATCATTGATTTAAAAGGGCTGATGGGAGATGCCTCTGACAATATTCCCGGTATTCCGGGAGTTGGTGAAAAGACTGCCCTTAAATTATTGCATCAATTTGAAACAGTTGAAAACCTTTTGCAGTCGATTGATGAGGTAAGCGGACAGAAATTGAAAGAGAAAATAGAAGAACATAAAGACCTGGCCCTATTAAGCAAAGAGTTGGCTACAATAACGAGGGAAGCGCCGCTTGAAGTTTCCGTAAACGAGACTGAGTATACTGGCATGGATCAGGATCGAGTCATCTCATTCTATAAAGAGCTTGGCTTTTCGACTTTGCTCGATAAATTGGATGTAACGGAAAGTGCGCCGCTTGAACAGGAGAATATTGAGGTTCACTCGGCTGAAATGACAGAAGGAATGTTTGCCGATGAGAGTGCTTTGTATGTTGAAATTTTAGAAGATAATTATCATCGTGCCGATATAATAGGGATCGCCATCAGTAATGAACAAGGTCATTTTTACTTCCATGGAGATGATGCCCTGAATTCCGGGGCCTTTAAATCCTGGGCAGAGGATGAAACAAAAAAGAAAACGGTTTTCGATGCGAAGCGTACGGTTGTGGCACTTCGCCATCGAGGAGTCGAAATAAAAGGCATCGATTTTGATGTGTTTTTGGCATCCTATATCCTGGATCCGGCAGAGTCAGTGGACGAAGTGGCTGAAATCACGAAAACTCAAGGTGCTATCCGCCTTGAAACGGATGATGTTTTTTATGGAAAAGGTGCAAAACGCAAAATACCTGAGGAAGCGGAATTGAGGGAGCATATCGCCAGAAAAGCGAAGGCGATTTCGTCCCTGAAAGAACCGATGATCGATAAACTGCAAGAGTTCGAGCAATTTCACCTATTTACGGAACTGGAGCTGCCACTATCGATAATCCTGGCCAATATGGAATGGCAGGGAATCAAGGTGGATATAGACCGACTGAAAAACATGGGACAGGAATTAGCCATTCGCTTAAGAAACATCGAGGCACGAATTTTTGATTTGGCTGGTGAGGCGTTCAATATCAATTCACCTAAACAGCTTGGGGCCATCCTGTTTGAAAAGTTGGAGCTTCCTGTCATGAAGAAAACCAAAACAGGTTATTCGACGTCAGCCGATGTGCTGGAAAAACTGGAGAGCAAGCATGATATCGTTAAGGAGATACTATTGTATCGCCAGCTTGGTAAGTTGCAATCCACTTATATTGAGGGGTTGCTTAAGGTGGTCAATGGCAAAACGGACAAGGTGCACACCCGGTTCAACCAAGCATTGACCCAGACCGGCCGGTTAAGCTCAACAGATCCCAATCTTCAGAATATCCCGATCAGACTGGAAGAAGGAAGGAAAATCAGGCAGGCCTTCATTCCTTCCGAAAAGGATTGGATCATTTTTGCTGCCGACTACTCCCAGATCGAATTGCGCGTTCTGGCGCATATCGCCAATGACAGCGGATTGGTGGAAGCATTCCAGGCCGGGATGGACATCCATACAAAGACAGCCATGGATGTGTTCCATGTATCGGCAGAGGAAGTCACTTCGAACATGAGGCGCCATGCCAAAGCGGTCAACTTCGGAATCGTTTATGGTATAAGTGATTACGGGCTATCGCAAAGTCTTGGCATCACAAGAAAAGAAGCTGGAGAGTTCATCGAGAAGTATTTAAGAAGCTTTCCTGGTGTTCAGGAATATATGGAAGAAAGCATACATGAGGCCCGTCAAAAAGGATATAGCACGACTCTGATGCAAAGAAGGCGCTATATACCTGAGATAACAAGCAGGAATTTCAACATAAGGAGCTTTGCCGAACGGACAGCAATGAACACGCCGATTCAGGGCAGCGCCGCGGATATCATCAAGCTTGCCATGATAAACATGAATAAGCGCTTGAAAAGTGAAGGGCTTAAAACGAGAATGCTTCTTCAGGTGCATGATGAATTGATTTTTGAAACCCCTCCTGAGGAACTGGAAATCCTTAAAGTGATCGTCCCGGAGGAAATGGAAAGTGCCATTGAATTGAACGTGCCCCTTAAAGTGGACTATGCTTTCGGGCCAACATGGTTTGATGCCAAATAATAAAAGATAGGTGATTGCAATGCCAGAACTTCCAGAAGTGGAAACAGTCAGAAGAACGTTAGAGCAGCTCGTACTCGGAAAAGAGATCAAGGAAGTGTCCGTCTTTTGGCCAAAGATCATTAAAGCGCCTGAACCTGTCGAACAGTTTCAGGATGCTTTAAGGGGACAGACGATAAGGGGAATAGGCCGTCGGGGCAAGTTCCTCATTTTCACCTTGGATGATTATTCGATGGTTTCGCATTTAAGAATGGAAGGGAAATACGGCGTGCATCCAAAAGAAGAGCCGTATGATAAGCATACCCATGTGATCTTCACATTCACTGATGGCAGTGAACTTCGGTACAGGGATGTCCGGAAATTCGGAACGATGCATCTATTTGCCAAAGGGGAAGAACTTGATCGGCTGCCCCTTTTGCATTTAGGGCCGGAACCTTTGTCTGAAGATTTTACTGTCGAGGGGCTAAGTAGGAAGCTGGCAAGAACCAACAGGAAAATCAAGCCCGTTCTCCTTGATCAAACGGTTGTCGTCGGGATTGGGAATATATATGTGGATGAGTCGTTATTCCGCTCCCGTATTCATCCAGAGAGAATCGCTTCTTCACTTTCATTGCAGGAAATCAAGACGTTGCATGGAGAAATCATTGCGACTTTAGGGGAAGCTGTGGAAAAAGGCGGAAGTACGATTCGTTCATACATTAATTCCCAAGGGCAAATCGGCATGTTTCAGTTGGAATTGAATGTTTATGGACGAAAGGGCGAGAACTGCAAAACATGCGGCACGCCCCTTGAGAAACTGGTTGTTGCAGGACGCGGTACACATATTTGCCCGTTATGCCAGCCGCTTAAATAGGTAGTGTTTTTTCTAACACATCGGATGGGCTCCTTCCATATACTAGGGTAGCAACGAGTAGGGAAGGAGTAATATTCCGATGTGGCTACAAATTATTTTTCTTGCTTTTGCAGTTAGTATTGACGGATTTGGCGTAGGTTTGACATTCGGTATGCGGAAGATGAAAATCCCCTTAAGGTCAATAGCGGTCATCTCATTTTGCTCTGCATTGAGTTTAGGTATAGCGATGGTCATCGGACAATTCATCAGTCAGCTCATATCTATCGGGGCGGCTGAAAAAACGGGTGGCATCATCCTCATTTTTCTTGGTGCCTGGATGGTATACCAGTATTTTAAGCCTGAAAAAGAACTGAAAGATGATAGATATCATGAAAAGATCATCTTTAATTTTGAAATTAAATCACTTGGGGTAGTCATTAATATTTTACAAAAACCATTGAATGCCGATTTTGATAAATCAGGCACGATTACTGGAGTTGAAGCGCTTGTTCTCGGGTTTGCACTTTCGCTGGATGCTTTCGGGGCCGGAGTTGGAGCGGCTATGATCGGCATTTCACCGATTATTCTCGCAGGGTGCATCGCTGTTATGAGTTCGATTTTCATTTGGAGCGGAATTCAAAGCGGGAAATTACTTTCAAATAATAAAGTTGTCCAGCATTTGACCTTTCTTCCAGGTGTACTATTGATTATCATCGGTATATTCAAGTTATGATACATGGTTTAAAAGGGGGAGCTTATGGGACAAATCATCGGAATCACCGGAGGCATCGCCAGTGGGAAAAGCAGCGTCAGCCTCTATTTACAGGAACTCGGATTCACGATTGTAGATGCAGATCTGGCTTCCCGTGCTGTCGTTGAGCCAGGTGAAGAAGCCTACCATCAAATTGTGAAGGCGTTTGGTGAAGATATATTATTGACGGATGGGAATATAGATCGCGTAAAGCTTGGGTCGATCATATTTCATGATCAAGAAAAGAGATTGCTATTGAATAGCATCGTGCATCCTGCCGTCAGGAGTTGGATGCTTCTCAAAACGGAAGCGGCACTATCATCAGGTGAAGAAACGGTGTTCATGGATATTCCGCTTCTATTTGAAAGCAAGCTGACATTCATGGTGGATAAGACGCTATTGGTCTATGTGGATGAGGAAGTTCAATTGCAGCGATTAATGAACAGGAATGGTCTTTCGGAGACTGATGCACTTGCCAGGATCAATTCGCAAATGCCCTTGGCCGATAAAAAGGCTTTAGCGGATGCCGTCATCGATAATAATGGGGACATTAATGAAACGAAGCGGCAAGTGAAGTCCATACTTAGCGAATGGTATGTCATATAATTATGATAAAAAGAAGAAACCGCCCGGTTTCTTCTTTTTATGTTGAAAAAATAAGAACAATCCGCATTTTTATTAGCACAATTCCTCTGAATTATGTTATACTAATTACATGTGAAAGGTAATAAGTATAACACTAATATTTTCTGGAGGGTCCGAACAATGAATTCAAGAATAGCGATTAACGGATTTGGGAGAATTGGAAGAATGGTTTTCCGAAAAGCCATATTAGATGAGAGTTTGGACATTGTTGCCATTAATGCAAGCTATCCAGCTGAAACTTTAGCACACTTACTAAAATATGATACGATACATGGTAAATTCGACGGTATCATTATAGCTGAAGATGATTCACTAATAGTGAATGGCCGCCGAGTAAAACTAATAAATAACCGCGATCCAAAGCTATTGCCTTGGAAAGAGATGAACATAGATATTGTAATTGAAGCCACTGGCAAATTCAATGATCGTTCTAAAGCAGCTCTTCATTTAGAAGCAGGAGCAAAAAGAGTTATATTATCAGCGCCGGGTAAAAATGAAGACGTTACCATTGTAATGGGAGTAAATGAGGAAGTGCTGGAAATTGACAAGCATTTCGTCATATCCAATGCATCTTGTACAACGAACTGCCTTGGACCGGTTGCAAAAGTGCTTGATGAAAAATTCGGCATAAACAACGGTTTAATGACAACGATACATTCTTATACTAATGATCAAAATAATATCGATAACCCGCACAAAGACTTAAGACGTGCCCGTGCCGCTGCGGAAAGCATGATTCCTACGACTACAGGAGCTGCAAAAGCCATCTCACTAGTGTTGCCGCAATTAAAAGGCAAGCTTCATGGAATGGCGATACGTGTACCGACACCTAACGTATCTTTAGTCGATCTTGTTGTGGATTTAAACCGTGATGTCACGATTGATGAAGTGAACCAAGCCTTCATCGATGCTTCAGAAAATGAACTCAAAGGTATCATGGAATTCACGATGGAACCTTTAGTTTCCAGTGATTTCAAAACGAATCCACACTCTGCAATCATCGATGGGTTGACGACGATGATGATCGGGGACAGGAAAGTGAAAGTCCTTGCATGGTATGATAATGAGTGGGGTTACTCCAACCGGGTAGTGGACCTAGTGAAATTGGTTGGCTCCGAGTTGAAAAAAACTTCCGAAGTCGAATTATCAGTAAAATAAAATGAAATAACTGAGCCTGCTAAATTTTTTTAGCGGGCTATTTTTGATTTTTTATCGGATTTGAAGCAGTTATAGAGAATGGTGACCTAACGCATACCATACTTTTCTTTTGCATCTGCTCCTGGTTTTCCAACTTTCTCAATCACTAGTTCAACCAGAAGCTCTAAGATATGATCATCATGCGTATTTCCGGGTGTTACTATCGTCCCTAACACAAATCCATTGCGTATGATGCCGAATGAAACGAATAGGCAAACTTATTTTGTTCGTTCATCATTCACATAATAGTAGCTACTCTCAGTATCAGTTGAACTGCCCTTAATCTCCTTGGTTTCTTCCTTAAATAGACTGTAGGTAAAAGGAGTTCTATCTTACTGTTAAAACAAAGTTGATTGGAACGGAAGGTACGAGACTCCTGCGGGGAAAGTGCGTCCAAGGGAGACCCCACAGGCGCAATGGCGCCGAGGAGGCTCCCGGACCGCCCGCGGAAAGCGAGTGCCAGGAGTGGAAATCAACGGCCTAATATACTGTAGACAAACTCAATTATTGAGTTTGTCTACAGTCAGAGCCTGCTGAATTTTTTAGCGGGCTATTTTTCATGCAGTGATCCATGAATTCCCGGCTGCTTTATGGCGCTGAATAAACCGAAGACGGAATTTGCTCCACATTTGAACCTTCGCTATATCCCTATTACATATAAAGTTTATCTTTCCAAAAATTCAATTTGGAGTTGCAAAAAAAATTCAAACCATATATACTATGAATCGTGAACTTCTTCAATAGCGGTTTGCATGATGGCTACTTAAAGGGTTAGGACCTCTTTGGACTAACTTTCCCCCGTGGTAGTTATCAGAACTTATTTTTAAATCATGGTAAGGGGGAAGCTTAATATGGAAACAGCTTACACTATGGAAACTATGGGTAGACACGTCATTTCTGAACTTTGGGGTTGTGACTTTGAAAAACTGAACAATATCGATTTAATTGAAAAGATTTTTGTTGATGCTGCTTTGAAATCAGGTGCAGAGGTACGAGAAGTTGCCTTTCACAAATTTGCTCCACAAGGAGTCAGCGGGGTTGTCATCATTTCTGAATCACACTTAACGATTCACAGTTTTCCAGAACACGGCTATGCGAGCATTGATGTCTATACATGCGGTAACTTGGATCCGAATATTGCGGCAGATTATATTGCAGAAGCTTTGAATGCGCAAACACGTGAAAACATAGAATTACCACGTGGATTAGGTCCTGTACAAATGAAAAAAGCCAATATAAGTGCCCTATAAAAAACACGTATACACAGAGATGCCATGGGTGCATCTCTTTTTTAATGCAATCAATCGGCAGTCTGCTTCCCTTTATAGGGGAGGATGCCCTTGTAGCATAAAAACTTTGACAACGGTGCTTCAACGGCAGAACAAAAAGTGCCTGCTGCCGGAAGTTACACTTTTTACTTGTACTGGCCGTTCCATTTAATATAAGATTAAGATAGAGAAGTAATTCCTTGGGGAACATTTAGATAGGGGAGTCCTACATAAAATACGGAGCTGATAATGATGAAATGCCCATCATGTCAATATAACGGAACAAGAGTGCTCGATTCCAGGCCAGTCGATGAAAGTAAATCGATTCGACGACGCCGTGAATGTGAGGCATGTGGTTTTCGATTCACGACATTTGAAAAGGTGGAGGAAACACCGCTTATTGTAGTGAAAAAGGGCGGGACGCGGGAAGAGTTCAGTCGTGATAAAATCCTGCGTGGCTTAATCAGGGCTTGCGAAAAACGCCCGGTTCCCTTGAAAGAACTAGAGCAAATTACCAGTTATGTAGAAAAAGAACTACGCAACCAGGGCATATCGGAAGTGAAAAGCGACAATGTCGGCGAGATGGTGATGGACAAGCTGGCAGAAGTCGATGAGGTTGCCTATGTAAGGTTCGCATCCGTCTATCGACAATTTAAAGACATCAATGTCTTTATCGATGAATTGAAAGATTTGATAAATAAAGAAAGAAAGTAGAGCTGAAGATTCACTTTGGCTCTTTTTTCACTACATCTTTTGAAAGGTTTGAATGGAGATGTCAAAGCATTGGCAAGAATTGCTCCCAGCTGATTCATATTTGGTCTCATCTGCGGGGCTGCTTCATGACTATGATCGGAAAATACTTACCCGACTATATCAACCTCTTATTGGACCTATATGCATTAGCCTATATATGACGTTATGGAGTGAGTTGGAGGAGAACAGGCTATGGTCGGAAACCTCCTCACATTATCAATTAATGAATACCATCGGCCTTAAGTTAGCTGATATTTACGAAGCCCGGCTTTTACTTGAGGGAATCGGTCTGTTGAATGTATATAAGAAATCGAAAAATGAAACGAAGGAATTCATCTATGAGTTAAACCCGCCGCTTTCCCCCCAGCAGTTTTTCACGGATGGAATGCTGAATATTTACTTATACAAAAAAATCGGTAAAGCGCAATTCAACCGGTTAAAGAGATTCTTTTGTGATGACCATATCTTAACCGATCAATATGAAGGTGTGACTAAATCTTTTGCGGAAGTATTCTCATCAGATCATTTGGACTCTTTATATGTATCGGATGAAGCGAAAAATGAATGGCAGCCGATGCCTGAACAGCAATACATCGATCGGACGGAAGGCGTCGAGCCATCGGGGTTTGATGACTTATTTGATTTCGACCTTTTATTTGCCGGGATAAAATCCTCGATCGTACCGAAAAAGGCATTTACTCCGAAAATAAAAAATACGATTGCCAAACTTGCTTTTTTATATGGCATCGATCCGCTTGAAATGCAAAAACTAGTAATGGATGCCGTTTCATTGGATGATGAGATCGATGAGGAAGTGCTCAGAAAGGCGGCAAGGGACTGGTATCAGATTGAACGACAGGCCGATATGCCTTCCCTTGTCAATCGGGTGCAGCCGATTCGTGAACGGACGCAAAAAGAGGAACCGAAAACACAGGAACAAGAGTTAATCCGCCATTTGGAGACGATTTCCCCAAGGGAGCGGCTGATGCAATTGTCTGGCGGTGCAGAGCCATCAAGCGGTGATTTGAAAGTCGTTGAGGGCGTGATGATCAATCAAAAGCTGAATCCGGGTGTCGTCAATGTATTGATTGAATATGTCATGCTCAAAACGGATATGAAGTTCACGAAGGGCTATGTCGAAAAGCTGGCAGGCCATTGGGCACGACTGAAGGTCTCCACGGTGGTCGAGGCGATGGAGCTGGCTAAAAATGAACATAGGAAATATCAGGACTGGGCTCAAGGAAGCAGGAATGCTGCGAAGGGCGGCCGGAAAAAGGCGATACGTGAAGAAGTGGTTCCGGAGTGGCTTGAGAAAAAAGAAGAATCACAGAAGGAGCAGAATGCAGATCAGCCTGAATTGGATGCCCAGAAACGCGAGCTTCTGGAGAAATGGAAGCAGTGGAAAGCAGGAGGTGAAATGAACGATGGAAAAGATTAATAGGTCTCTTAATAAATTGGCGAATACAAATCAATTTCAACAGCGTTATGAAAAGCTGAAACAGGAGATTTTTGAAAACGAACAAGTGCGGTTATTTATGAATGCCAACAGCTCGACGGTCACGAAGGAAATGATTGATAAAAACTTGGGGAAGCTTTATGAGTTCACTTCACAAAGCAATAAGTGTGATAAATGTCCGAGCTTGGATGGCTGCATCAATATGATGCAGGGGTATTATCCCAAATTGGTGGTTCAAGGGAAAGCCCTGAACCTGCATTATGAAGTCTGCCCGCGGAAATTGGCAGAGGATGAAAAGCGGAAACGGGAAAAGTTGATCCGCAGCCTGTATGTACCGAAGGATATTTTAAAGGCGAGCATTGAAGACTTTACCCAAACGGATAATGAAAACAAACGCTTGTCTGTCTTAAGTAAAGCGATGTCGTTCATTATGGAATATGAGCCAGGTAAAAGGCAAAAAGGCTTATATATTTATGGGAAATTCGGCGTTGGGAAAACGTACTTATTAGGTGCGATTGCCAATGAACTTGCAAAAAGGCAAATTTCCTCCCTTATTGTCTATGTACCTGACTACTTGAGGGAACTTAAGGGATCGATAGGTGATAATACGGTCAATGAAAAAATTGAAATGGTGAAAACGGCACCTGTCCTCATGCTTGATGATATTGGAGCGGAGTCCATGACGAGCTGGGGACGCGATGAGGTTTTTGGTCCGATTTTACAATTCAGGATGCTGGAAAACCTGCCAACGTTTTTCACTTCGAATTTTGACTTGAATGGCCTGGAGAACCACCTGACCTTTTCACAGCGTGGTGAGAAGGAAGAAGTGAAGGCGGCCAGGGTACTGGAAAGAATTCAATATTTAGCTGAGCCGGTCAAGCTTGATGGCATGAATCGGAGAAGATGAAGAAAAGTGGTCTCTTAATGGAGGTCACTTTTTTCATCTTACAAGGCTCATCCTACTTCTAAACACGTCCCCATCCCCATATACATGAAAAAAGAAGCAAGGGGGAAGGGGGGATGTCGTAGTGCAAATTTCGTTTCAAAACGATTCAGAGGCATTGAAATTACTGAATTTCGTTTCTGTCCATCCACTGGGGGCAGAATTTCAAGCATATATTCGATTTCTTCCGCAACAAGGCATGTATGTGGATATGACGGAGTCTTCAGGTGATGAATGGCTAATTCTGCTTCGTGATGCATTTCATTCTTTTTTATTGGAAGAAAAGACGCTTCCTGTTCTGGAGCAAATAATAGTCGGTAAATTTTTTTATAGGGAACGGGAAGAAATTGAAGCAATCATTGAAATTGCATCATCAATCATCGAGGTGGAAAGAACCAGGAGTCAAGATGAAGCATTCAGTACGGAGAAACGATTGATTGAGGAGGGACTTCAAAGCATCTTGGCTGGAAAGGTATCTTTTTCATTCGATTCTTTTACGACCTTCCGTTTGAAATCATTTCAGCACACGTTGGAAAAGTATGTCGTCAAGGCGATTGATGAATACAAGCTGGAACAGGACTATCAAAATTTCATTGCTACGCTCCGTGATTGCCTTCAAGGGCAGGAGTCGAAATTAAGAAAGCTTCACCTGGTCAACCGGGATGGTTTTCATTTCTATGATCAGAAGTTCAGCAAGCTCGACCGCCCAAAAATCAATAGTATGATCGACAGGAGGCTTCTTGCCAAAAGTTCACTATTTCTCGATACGGTGATACTTGCCCCGCTTTTATCGATTGCTCCTGAAAACTTGTGTATCTATACCGATGACAAGGATGAGGGGCTGATCCAGACCATTTCAAGGATTTTCGAAGAACGGGCCACTATCCTGCCACTTTCGTCATTTTCTATCCATTTGAATGATCTTTCGTGGAAAAAAGAAAATTAACCTTGATTTTCACCGTATAACAAATTATAATTTCCTACATACTATTAAAAAACTAAAAGTTATGATGAGGACAAGGGTATTCTAGTCGCCGATTATCAGAGAGGGGAGCCAACAGGCTGTAAGCTTCCTATTCGCATGGAACACTTACCACCTTTAAACTTCGGCTCGGAAAGCAGGCATCCTGTGAATATGAGCTGACGGGAAGCTGCCGTTACCAAGTTACAAGTGCCATTTTGCCGTGAAAAGCAAGCTGGAACGAGGGTGGAACCGCGGGTTAATGATATTTATTACTAAGCTCGTCCCTGTTTTATACAGGGACGGGCTTTTTTGTGTTGTAATGGAATCAAATACCTGTAATTTGTTCGAACAATAAGAAGGAGTGAAACTCAATGTCAGAATTACTGAAAATATCTTTTCCTGACGGAGCGGTTAAGGAGTTTGCTAAAGGCACAACAACTGAAGACATCGCTGCATCCATCAGTCCTGGTTTAAGGAAAAAATCCATTGCCGGAAAATTCAATGGTGAATTATATGATTTGAAACGGCCGATTGAACAAGATGGTTCAATCGAAATCGTCACACAGGACACAGCGGATGCTCTTGAAGTATTGCGTCACAGCACAGCGCACTTGATGGCACAGGCGATCAAACGTTTGTACAAAAACGCTAAATTCGGCGTAGGTCCAGTCATCGAGGGCGGCTTTTACTATGATATGGATCTGGAGGAATCATTGACTCCCGAAGACCTTCCATTGATTGAAAAAGAAATGAAGAAAATCGTCAACGAGAACTTGGAAATTTCCCGCATCGAAGTAAGTCGTGATGAAGCGATTTCCCGTTTTAAAGAAATAGGCGACGAGTATAAATTGGAGTTGATCGATGCAATTCCTGCCGATCAGCAGGTAACGCTTTATGAGCAGGGTGAATTTTTTGACCTTTGTCGTGGAATTCATGTTCCATCAACTGGGAAAATCAAAGAATTCAAGCTATTGAGCATCGCTGGAGCATACTGGAGAGGCGATAGCAAAAACAAAATGCTGCAACGCATTTACGGTACGGCTTTCTATAAAAAAGAAGATTTGGCCGAACACCTGCGTTTCCTTGAAGAAGCAAAGGAACGTGACCATCGTAAAATCGGTAAAGAATTGAACTTGTTCATGAGCTCACAGAAAGTGGGGCAAGGGCTGCCGATGTGGTTGCCAAAAGGAGCGACCATCCGCCGGACAATCGAAAGGTATATCGTGGACAAGGAAGAACGGTTGGGTTATGACCATGTCTACACACCTGTAATGGGTAGCGTGGACCTTTATAAAACTTCTGGACACTGGGATCATTACCAGGACGGCATGTTCCCTGTCATGGAGATGGAAAACGAACAGCTTGTCCTGCGTCCGATGAACTGCCCGCATCACATGATGGTCTATAAAAACAGCATCCACAGCTACCGGGAACTGCCAATCCGGATTGCCGAGCTAGGCTTGATGCACCGCTATGAAATGTCAGGTGCCCTTTCAGGCCTTCAGCGTGTACGTGGGATGACATTGAATGATGCACACATTTTTGTCCGCCCCGACCAAATCAAAGAAGAGTTCAAGCGCGTTGTGAACCTGGTTCTGGAAGTATATAAAGATTTCGATATCAAGGATTATTCATTCCGTCTGTCATATCGCGATCCGCAGGATACAGAAAAATACTTCGATGATGATGACATGTGGGAAAAAGCGCAAAGCATGTTAAAAGGCGCCATGGATGAACTTGGTCTGGATTACTTTGAAGCGGAAGGTGAGGCGGCATTCTACGGTCCTAAGCTTGATGTTCAGGTACGTACTGCTTTAGGGAAAGATGAAACGCTTTCCACTGTTCAGCTTGATTTCTTGCTTCCTGAACGTTTTGATCTTAATTACGTCGGTGAGGACGGCAAGCAGCATCGTCCGGTTGTTATCCACCGCGGTGTCGTTTCCACAATGGAACGTTTTGTCGCTTACTTGATCGAAGAATACAAGGGGGCATTCCCGACTTGGCTTGCACCTATCCAAGCACAAGTGATCCCGGTCTCACCTGAAGTGCACTTGGATTATGCGAAAGAAGTACAGGAAAAACTTAAGGCGCAAGGCATTCGTGTCGACCTGGATACACGTGACGAGAAAATCGGTTACAAAATCCGTGAAGCGCAAATGCAAAAAATCCCGTACATGCTGGTTGTTGGAGACAATGAAGCCAAAGAAGGCAGCGTGAATGTACGTAAGTACGGTGAACAAAAATCCGAAACGATCGCTTTTGAAGATTTCGTTTCAGCGATTAAGGCTGAAGTAAGCCGTTAACATCAAAAAGAGGGGCACATATAGTTGTGTCCCTCTTTTTAATTATGGCATGATAAAAATGAAACCATCATGTGAAAATATGTACAGCAATGAAAAGGAGGGGCAGCATGAAAAAGAAATTTACTTATCTATTCGGACCGACATTCCTTGTCATCATCATCTTATTGTTATTGGATGGTTATCGACAATATGCCATCGTCCCGGTCCTGTTATTTTGGATAGCCCTATTTTCTTGGGACGCCATTGAGAAAAAGAAAAAGGCGAAAGAAAACTCTTAACATTTGATGGCTTCTGTCAGTATGGACTGTAACCAAAGGGGGAGTGGGGATAAATGGAGATTAGAAAGGCTTCAAGGGAAGACGCGGATAACTTGGCTGCTCTGTTCAATCATGTTGAAGATTCCGGGTATATGCTGTTCAACCCTGGAGAAAGAAAAGCGACAGCGAAACAAATGGAGAAGCAAATGGAGCAAATCGAAAAAAATCCCCTTTCCGTTTTCCTCGTTGCTGCTAGCGGCCATGAACTGTATGGTTACCTGATCTTATTGGGCAATCAAATGGGCCGAACGAGGCATTCAGCCAAAATCGTCATCGGCATCAATGAAACTGACCGGGGAAAAGGCATTGGTACGAAGCTATTTCAAAAAATGGAGGAGCATGCACGGACAAACGGAATCCGGCGCCTGGAATTGTCCGTGATTGCAAACAACGCCCCTGCGCTTTCCTTATATCGAAAGATGGGTTTTGAAAAGGAAGGAATAAAGCGGGAATCATTGTTTTTTGATGGGAAGTATCATGATGAATATTTTTTGTCCAAATTACTTTAAAAAACGTATTGTCAAATAACTGAATGTCTGATAATATTAATTTTGTTGTGAAAAACGAATAAATTAGCATTTGACAAGTCATCAGTGTTTATGATATATTTCTAAAGTGAATTGAATACGTGTTTGATGAAAAGAAGAAGCACCCGCTTCTCACCTGGTTGACGCAAACAATGCAGTTAACAGGTCATGATTTGATTATTTGGATCTTTCTGAATGAGTCTATCAGTGTGGGTGCAGCATGCATCCACACTTTTTTATTATGATTATATCCTGTAAGCGAGTTGTGAGCGTGACCGAATTTATTCAAATATTCGTATTCGCCAATATCTTTGGAGGTGGCTAACTATTAGTAAAGACGCGATGGTAAACGAGGGCATCCGAGCCCGTGAAGTTCGTCTTATTGACCAAAACGGAGAACAACTTGGAATTAAAACGAAATTCGAAGCATTGGAAATTGCCGCTCGTGTAAATCTTGATCTAGTTTTAGTTGCTGCAAATGCAAAGCCTCCGGTAGCCCGGATCATGGACTACGGAAAACACCGCTTCGAGCAGCAAAAGAAAGACAAGGAAGCACGTAAAAATCAAAAAGTCATCAGTCTGAAAGAGGTTCGTTTGAGCCCGACGATTGAAGAACACGATTTCAATACGAAGCTTCGCAACGGTATTAAATTCCTTGAAAAAGGCGATAAAGTAAAAGCTTCTATCCGATTCAAAGGACGTGCCATTACGCATAAGGAAATTGGTCAACGTGTACTCGTTCGTTTTTCTGAAGCATGTAAAGAAGTGGCTACAATCGAGCAACACCCAAAAATGGACGGGCGCAGCATGTTCATTATCTTAGCACCGAAAAACGAAAAGTAATTGTAAAGTAATTTGTAATGAGGAGGAATACCTTATGCCTAAAATGAAAACTCACCGCGGATCTGCTAAACGTTTCAAAAAGACTGGATCCGGCAAACTTAAGCGTTCTAACGCTTACACAAGCCATTTATTTGCTAACAAATCTACTAAGCAAAAGCGTAAGCTTCGCAAAGCTAGCCTTGTAAGCAAAGGTGACTTCAAACGTATTCGTCATATGCTAGACAACATTAAATAAGTTCGATTTATCGAGTTAAATAGGAGGGAAATAACATGCCACGTGTAAAAGGCGGTACTGTTACTCGCAAACGTCGTAAAAAGGTAATAAAATTAGCTAAAGGTTACTATGGCGCGAAACATATTCTTTTCAAAGTAGCTAACCAACAAGTAATGAAGTCAGGAAACTATGCTTTCCGTGACCGTCGTCAAAAGAAACGTGATTTCCGCAAACTTTGGATCACTCGTATCAACGCTGCAGCACGCATCAACGGTCTTTCTTACAGCCGTTTAATGCATGGTCTAAAGCTTGCTGGTATCGAAGTGAACCGCAAAATGCTTGCTGATCTTGCTGTTGCTGACGATCAAGCTTTTGCTCAATTAGCAACTGCTGCTAAACAACAATTAGACAAATAAGTCTGACTGATACAGCCACTCTCTTTTCAAGAGGGTGGCTTTTTACATATTTAAAGGAGGGAATAAGGATGCAAGGAGTATGGTTCATTGCTGCTTATATGATCATCACAAACATCATCGGGTTTGCCTTAATGGGAATCGACAAAAGGAAAGCGCGTAATGGGGAGTACCGGATCAGTGAAAAGACACTTTGGTTTTGGGCGGTTATAGGCGGAGGGACTGGGTCCTTTTTGGGGATGAAGCAATTCCGCCATAAGACGAAGCATGCCGCTTTTAAGTGGGGCCTGCCGATATTGATGATTCTTCAGATAGGCTTATTGATTAAGATATTCATTCAATTGTAATATGTAGCCGCTATAATGTATATGCTTGTAGAAGCAGCAAAGAGTAGCTGGAGGGAGAGCATGAATGATAAACTGACACTTGTGATGAGCTACGTTCAATCAGGAAGCGTGTTTGCACCGTTGATTTTTATCACTTTTCATTTATTAAGGCAATTTTTATTCATTCCCGTCATTGTGGTTTGCATGTCTGGAGGAGTATTATTCGGGGCAGCTTTTGGAACCATCTATTCGGTAATCGGTTTGACGTTGTCCAGTATGGCCTTTTATTTCGTGATAGGCAAATTTCCGAAAACAAAGGATAGGTTGCTGCGGCTTAAGAATAAGCTTTTTGGAAACCGAAAGCTAAACAGCCGGCAAATTGCAGTACTGAGGCTAATACCATTCATTCACTTTTACTTGCTGTCGCTTTGCTTATTGGAATCCAATAAAGGGCTGAAAAATTATTTTTATCTATCCTTCATGACTAATCTCCCTGTAGCATTCGTATATACGGTTTTTGGCCACTATATTGCAGATTTCAGTCCAACCCTGATCGTCATCATTTTATTATCCTTAACCTTATTGCTCTATTTATTGAGAGAGAAACAGACGGTCGTTCCCTGGAAGGAATTTTTTCGTTCAGATGATTAATATAGAGCCTTGAGTACATTTTTCTCAAGGCTCTTCATTACGTGTGATTTTTTTTCATTTTTGTAAAAATTCCTTAACAGGGCTTTTCCAATCAATAACGGCATCCGGATATTGTTTTTTTATGGCTTCCTCGATTTTTAAAAAGTCATTTCGCTTCAAGCCTTTTAGGCCGGCCACTTTCTTGGGCCATATGAAGATGGAGATGACCTCAAAGGAGCGTTCCGTCGTCCCTAGATACTTTTCCCCTTCAAACATCACCCCGTTGTACGTCAATAAAAAATTCTTTCGTATATTGGCTGTATCGTCGAGCAGAAAGAACTTTTTCTGTTCATGTGCCAGCTCTAATTTTCTTTTCGGATTAAATAGATATTTGATGACTGTATATATTAAGAAAATGATGAGAGCCAAAAGAATGAACCGCATGATCAATACCATGGAGCTACCTCCTTAAACAGAGTGATTCCCTTCATTTACGTATGGGTTTTTAATAAGTTTCATTTATTTGATATAATTTAGGGGAAGACAAGGAAAGAAGTGATGAAAATGAACATAGGTAAATTAATGGAAATGCAGGCAGCTTTGGATGAGCATATACAATCAAAGCATGAATTGGGTTCTGAAGACTTGGTGGAACGGAAGATACTTGCTCTTTTAGTGGAGCTTGGTGAGCTAGCCAATGAAACGAGATGTTTTAAATTCTGGAGTCTTAAAGGCCCCTCTGATAAAGAAACGATTTTGGCTGAATACGTGGATGGCATTCATTTCATTTTGTCACTCGGGATCGAACGGGGATTTGTACCGGAAGTTCCATCTGCCCCAACCATGCATCAGGAGGATTTTACTGTTCAATTTACTGCTATTTACGGCTACATCAGTGAATTTCGCACACAGTTGACAGAGTCATCCTTCCAAAAGGTATTTGCTGCGTATTTACAATTAGGGGAGTTGCTTGGATTTTCGGCAATGGATGTGGAAAAAGCTTATGTAAGCAAAAATGAAGTGAATTACGAAAGGCAAAAGCAAGGCTACTGATTGTTTATGTAATCGATTGTCTGTATAATTATTCTTGTAATGTAAGTTATAGGGAGGTAAAAGAATGGCTCAATTGGATGAAACGTTAAAGATGCTTCGGGACTTAACGGATGCTAAAGGCATTGCAGGAAATGAAAGTGAAGTAAGAAAAGTGATGACCGAATACATAACACCATTTGCGGATGAAATATCGACAGATGGTCTGGGGAGTTTGATTGCCAAGAAAACGGGAGATGAAAACGGACCGAAAATCGTCGTTACCGGGCATATGGACGAAGTCGGTTTCATGATCACCCAAATTGATGATAAAGGATTTTTGCGTTTTCAGCCGGTAGGGGGCTGGTGGTCACAGGTAATGCTGGCCCAGCGCGTGACGATCGTTACAGGTAAAGGTGATATAACTGGCATTATCGGTTCCAAGCCGCCACATATCCTGTCAGCCGATGCAAGGAAGAAGCCGATTGATATTAAAGATATGTTTATTGATATTGGTGCATCCAGCAAAAAAGAGGTTAAGGAATGGGGCGTCAAGCCAGGGGATATGGTTGTGCCATATTTTGAATTCACAGTCATGAATAATGAAAAGATGCTTCTCGCCAAAGCCTGGGACAATCGAATTGGCTGTGCAATCGCCATTGATGTGCTTAAACAGCTGAAAGAAAGCGACCATCCTAATGTAGTATATGGAATTGGCGCAGTGCAAGAAGAGGTCGGCCTGCGTGGCTCCAAAACATCCACATTCAAAATTCAGCCGGATATCGGCTTTGCCGTCGATGTCGGCATTGCTGGTGATACACCGGGGGTTTCCGAAAAAGAAGCGATGAGTAAGATGGGGGAAGGCCCGCAAATCGTCATCTATGATTCATCGATGGTGGCACATAAGGGATTGCGCGATTTCGTCACCGACACGGCTGATGAAATGAATATTCCTTATCAATATGAATCGATTCCAGGCGGCGGGACGGATGCCGGCTCCATCCATTTAACGGCAAATGGTGTTCCCGCTCTGGCGATCACGATTGCCACACGCTACATTCATTCACACGCAGCAATGCTTCACAGGGATGATTATGAGAATGCAGTTAAGCTCATTGTCGAAGTGATTAAACGCCTCGATCGCGAAGCGGTTGATCGGATCATTTACGAATAATATAGTGAAAGTAAAAAATGGAGAGGCCTAATTTAGGTCCTCTCCATTTTCTATTTCTTATTTCTACTTATCTTCGACGATTATATAGACCGCTTTGATGGGGCCATGGACTCCGACGACAAGGTCCATTTCGATATCAGCAGAGTTGCTCGGGCCTGTTATGAAATTGATGCAGGAAGGAACGACCTCGCCCCGTTTAACTTTTGAACGGATGGCCGCAGCAGCCTGGGTCATTCGCGGTACGATGGTGCTTTTTGGAATGATGGAAACATGGCAAGAAGGAAGGAAGCTGATGGAACGGCCGTGATCCTTGTCGCTGAACAAGACGACGGTCGCCGATTCTGCTAATGTCATCTCACTGAATGTGATTCCGATGTTAGCACTTTCGGCTTTTTCGATATTTTCTTTGCCGGCTTGGTGATCCCATATATGGACATCTTTTTCCTTTAAGATACCCTCTAACCCATAGTCGGAAAACCGATCGTCCTTAGGGATGATCAAGGGTCCGTTTCCAAGCTCCTCGATCACCTGTGTTAAACAATGCATCACTTTCTTGGAGTCGGTAACGTGAAATTGAGTATGCACCCGTTTACATTGCTCCTCCAATTCCGCGACAAGCTCATTTGGTGTCGCATGTTTCAAAACTTCTTTTTGGGGGGCGTGCTTCCATTCCGGAACGGAGATGCCTTCCGAAATAGGACCCCTTCCCAGGTTTTTGGCTATATTGTTTAAAAATGTCCCTTCATTATGGATGGTTCCATTCATGATGGTTTCCCTCCTTTTTCCCGATTTTTGAACCAGTCCCGAAAGCTCTCTTTCCCTGGAGCAGGGAACTCGCGGCTTTCTGTCCAAGTTTTGAGCGGTCCCGGTCCTTTCGAGATGATATCCCCCGTTTTAAAAGGGGACATCGCTGATGGTGCGATTTTGGAGCCGAATTTATAAAGCATAGGCGATGCCGCACCAATTCCGAAGGCCTTCATGGCCATCTTTTCTGAAAACGGCGCCATTTTTTCCTTTTCAACGATGACTTCCCGATGCTTCCTCAGTAAATCATGGAGAGGAATCTTTACCGGACAGGCATCTGTACAGGCGGCACAAAGAGTGGAGGCATATGGAAGTTCCTTGAAATCATCATAACCTCCGAGTAAAGGTGAAAGCACAGCACCGATTGGTCCGGGGTATATTGAACCATATGAATGACCGCCAACCTGGCGATAGACTGGGCAGACATTTATACAGGCAGCACAGCGAATGCATTGAAGAACGGATTGAAACTCAGTTCCCAAGATGGAGGAGCGTCCATTATCCACGATCACAAGGTGAAACTCCTCGGGTCCGTCTACATCACCTTCATCACGCGGACCGGTAAGTGCGGTGATGTAACTGGTCAATCTTTGGCCGACAGCGCTTCTTGTCAATAAGCTGACAAGGACTTCGAATTCATCGAATGTAGGTACAAGCCGTTCCATTCCCATCACGGTGATTTGCGTTTTTGGGAGGGCGGTGACCAAATCTGCATTTCCTTCATTCGTCACCAAACCGATCGAGCCCGTTTCAGCAATCGCAAAATTACAGCCGGTAATGCCCACATCGGCGCTTAAGAAATCTTTCCGCAGAATGCCCCGGACATGGGCGGTAAGCTCTTCCGGCTTTTCAGTTTGCGTATATGCAAGCTTTTCTTTAAAAACATCCCTAATCTGCTCCTTATTTTTATGGAGAGCAGGTGCGACGATATGGGAAGGGGGATCATGATCATCCACTTGTAAAATGTATTCACCAAGGTCCGTTTCAACGACATCGAGGCCAACTGCCTCAAGAGTGGCATTCAAATTGATCTCTTCCGTGACCATCGATTTGGATTTCACGACCTTTTTGGCATTCTTTTTTACAATAACATCCTTGATGTAACCGCTTGCTTCTTCAGCCGTTTGAGCGAAGAAGACATGACCGCCTCTTTTCGAAACATTTTCTGCGAGCTGGTGCAAATAGAAATCAAGGTTACTAAGCACATGCTGCCTGATTTCTTCCCCAAGGGAACGCCAATCCTCCCAGCTTCCCAATTCATCAACGGCAGTCAGCCGCCGTCCGTGTAATCGTTCTTGGGCACTCGATACGGCCAATCGCATAAAATCATTATGTATTCCTTCATCCACCCGGTCTTTAAACTTGGCAGAGCTGGTTTTCATAGCCATAATTTTTTCCCCTCCTCGCTTTCTTTAAATACTATTCAGGACTTCCGCAATATGAAGCACTTGCACCGGTTGCCCCTTCCTTTGGATCCGCCCGCCGATATTCATCAAACATCCTGCATCCCCGCCGATTAAAAAATCTGCCCCGGTATCTTCAATATTGCAGACTTTCTCCTCGACCATTTGCCCGGAAATGTCACCCATCTTGACCGAAAAGGTTCCCCCGAACCCGCAGCAGTTTTGGGCATCCGGAAGTGGTGTCATTTCCAGCCCCCTGACATGGCTTAACAAAATGGCAGGTGCTTCCTTGACCTTAAGCAGCCGTGTCATATGGCATGAAGTATGATAAGTGGCCTTTCCCTTAAGGGTCGCCCCGACGTCGGTCACTTTTAAGACATCCACGATGAATTGGGTCAATTCATATGTTTTAGCCGCTAATGATGCCGCTTTCTTTTCCCATTCGGCATCCCCTTTGAATAGGGCTGGATATTCCTTGAACATCGCTGCACAGGAACCGGAAGGGGTTACGATGTATTCAGCATCCGCGAACGTTTTAATCATCTTTTTCATGGCTTCCTTCGATTCCTTCGTATACCCGCTATTATATGCCGGCTGTCCGCAGCATATCTGGGATTCCGGGAAATCGATCTCACAGCCTAATCTCTCGAGTAGCTCCACTGTCGCTTTGCCGACATTGGATTGAAACAAATCGACTAAACATGTTGCAAAGAGAGTAACTTTCAATCTGAACTCCTCCTATTTCAAATAAGTTAACAGGTCATCTGATGACTAGAAAATGGAAAAAGGAAATGGTTTAGAGAATATACCAATTTCCATGATTTTTTAAATAAGATAATCGTTTTCAAAATAATATATCAATTTTATCCTTTTTTGTATAGGGTATTTTTGAAATTAATGAAAGGTCAACTATGCTTTTACTGATTTTTTTGGATGACCCGGTCCAGTGATTCCTCGACGCTTTGAAGGTGAAACAGCATGGCACTGCGGGCTCCGTCTTCATCCTGTGCCAAGATTGCATCATAAATCCTGACATGCTGCTGATAAAGCTGCTTAAGTGTCATCTCTTCGGAATAAAGCGCAACCCGACGGATATCACGCATCTTTTCCGTCATTAATTCTGAAACATGGTTCATCAATGTAATCAGCAGCTCATTTTGTGATGCGTTTGCCACTGCAACATGGAAGGCGATATCCGCTTTATCACTGAGTTCTTCATCATCTGATACCTTTTCCATATTAAAAAGCCTGTCCTTGAGTTCGATAAGGTTTTCTTCCGTTCTTTTTTTCGCTGCCACTTCTGCCGTACCGGACTCAAGTATTTTCCGAACTTCCAGTAAATGCTTGATATTGTCTTGATCCATCAAAAGGGCGGCAGACAAGGGGTGGTTCATGATGGCGGGGTCGAAGGTTTTAACGAATGTTCCTTCACCTTGTTTTATTTCAATAAGACCCATTGAACTCAATGCACTTAATGCTTCACGGATGGCCGGGCGCCCGACTTGGAAATTTTCCGCAAGCTGCTGAATCGAATCCAATTGTTCACCTGGTTTCAGGCTGCCTGACCGAATCATTTCATAAAGTTCATCGCTGACTTCTTCATAAATTTTTTTCGGCTTTATTTTTTTATATACCAAGTAGTAGCACCTCTATTTTCTATGAGTTTCTCTGATTAATATTATATAACACAAATGCTATATGACACTTCCAGAAGGGTGAAAAATCAACAAAAAATAAAAAAAATCTTGATTTTATATTTTCAATCATTTAATTTTAATGAGTACTCATCAAGTCATCTGATGACTTTGAATATTTCGGTATGTAAGGGGTTTCAATTAGCGATTGATTTCTGAATTTTTTAAAAAATCTATAGAAAATGGAGTCGAAATGAATGACATGGACACAAAACTTTACGCCGATCACCGATAATTTAGTTTTATCATCTCTTGCCGCACTCATTCCAATTCTTTACTTTTTCTGGGCACTTACCATCAAACGTATGAAAGGTTACATTGCAGGTATAACCACTTTGCTTGTAGCTCTTGCAGTGGCTGTATTGATATACGGAATGCCTGCAGGAAAAGCAGTGATGTCTGCTTCACAGGGAGCCGTATATGGGCTGCTCCCAATCGGATGGATAATCATCACTTCCGTATTTTTGTACAAAATGACTGTTAAAAGCGGACAATTCAATATCATTCGTTCTTCAGTGCTTTCGCTTACGGAAGACCGCCGTCTCCAGGCATTATTGGTGGCATTTTCTTTCGGGGCATTTTTAGAAGGTGCCGCGGGATTTGGAGCACCTGTTGCCATTTCGGCTGCGCTTTTGGTCGGTCTCGGATTTAACCCGCTATATGCAGCCGGAATTTGTTTGATCGCGAATACCGCTCCGGTAGCATTCGGGGCAGTTGGAATACCGATTATCGCCATGGAAGGCCCTACTGGCATAGCCGCCATGGAGATCTCAAAAATGGTCGGCCGCCAATTGCCATTCCTTTCGGCTTTCATTCCGCTTTATCTCATTTTAATAATGACTGGGTGGAAAAGGTCGCTTGAAGTCCTGCCGGCAATTTTGGTTTCCGGATTTTCCTTTGCCATCACACAGTACTTAAGTTCAAATTTTCTTGGGCCCGAACTACCGGACATCCTTTCCGCGTTAGTGTCACTATTTGCATTGGCAATCTTCCTTAAATTCTGGAAACCTAAAACGATCTTTCGCTTTGCCTCCGAGGAAACGGCAGCCACTGTCGAACCTTTATATACAGCCGAAGCGGAGACAAAATACTCGAAATGGCAGATATTCCATGCTTGGTCACCATTCCTTCTGTTAACGCTTTTCATAACAATATGGGGGATGAACCCAATAAAGCCGGCACTCTCCGGACATTATGAAGGCAACAATGTGCTGCTTGGCGCAATCAATGAAATCGGGAAGCTATTAACCTTCCAAATCGAAGTCCCGGGTCTGCATAATGAGATAATCGGAAGCAATGGATTGCAGATTGCGGCTTTCTATAAAATAGAACTGCTCGGGGCAGCCGGGACTGCCATTTTACTGGCTGCAATCGTAACGAAGTTCATCGCACACATGTCTGCAAAAGACTTTTATAGCACCTTTGTTGAAGCGATGAAAGAGTTGGCAAAGCCCATCTTGATGATTTCTACCGTGGTGGCCTTTGCCTACGTGACGAATTCTTCAGGAATGTCGACAACATTAGGGATGACCCTTGCAAAATCGGGTGATTTATTTCCGTTCTTCGCACCGGTTCTCGGCTGGCTAGGGGTGTTCATTACCGGATCGGATACATCAGCAAACCTCTTATTTGGCAGTCTGCAGAAAGTGACCGCTCTTAAAGTTGGGATGGAACCGGTGCTGGCGCTGGCGGCGAACTCTTCCGGAGGGGTCACCGGAAAGATGATCTCACCACAATCGATAGCGATTGCATGTGCTGCCGTTGGCTTGGCGGGCAGGGAATCGGAATTATTGAGATTCACGCTCAAACATAGTCTTTTCTTATTGCTGCTTGTTTGTGTGATTACCTTCTTGCAAAATGGCGTCCTTTCCTGGATGATTCCATAAGTAGAATGAGGCTCCCTTTTCATAGGGGTGCCTCGAAATATTTTTCAAGCCCATACAAAAAAGGAGGACATATAATGCAATTGGCAGCTGTGGCAGGGAAATTGGTTCATGAGGTTCGGAAACTGATTGAAGAGGAAATCATCATTATTGATCATGCTGGCACAATTATCGCCAGCACCGACAGCAGCCGTATTGGATCTTATCATGAAGGAGCCATCCACGCTTTCAACAATCGTGAGAAATTGATCATCAACAAACAGGATGAACGTAGTTGGAAAGGAGTGAAGGCAGGTATAAACCTACCTATTTTCTTCAACCAGGAAGCCGTTTGTGTCATTGGAATTACAGGTGACCCCAAACATGTTTCCCCTTATGCGGAACTATTAAAAAAGATGACGGAGATGTTCATTCAGGAAAGCTATCATTTCGAACAAGCAGAATCCCAATCACGTCTGATGGAATTCTTTGTATTTGAATGGCATCAGCTGCAGACGTTCAATGAACATTTCCTTCAGAAGGCCAAGTTGCTTGGGGTCGATGTTCATGCAGACCGAATCATCACTCTTGGGGAATTCAAGACTGAGGAAATCATTGAACCTTATGTATGGAGAACGCTTCAGATTTACATAAGCCAGCAGCATCCCAATGACATCGCAGTCCGTTGGGGGAGGAACCAATTCGTCATTCTTTCAATAGCCGATTTCATCGGTTCAAAAAACCAGCAATATAAGAAACTAAGTAAACTGCAAAAAAAGCTAGAGGAGAGTTCGGGTTATAAAGTGTGTGCAGGAGTAAGTTCGCGTGCATCAGGATCCGCTTTCAGGTCGGCGTTTTTTAAAGCGGAACGTTCCTTGAAAATCGCGTGTCCTTCATCAGGGATCATATTTGACGAGGACTTGAAGCTTGAGGTCCTGTTTGATGAAGTTACCGCTGAAACAAAACAGGAATATTTATCCAGGACAATTCAGGAGCTGCTTCCTAATGAGGAGCTGCTTAAAACCCTCTCCATGTATTTTGCATGTGATCTATCTTTGAAGGAAACAGCCGCAGCCCTGCACATCCATATCAATACCCTTCATTACAGGCTTAAGCGCATAGAAGATTTGACCCGACTGAACCCTAGGAAGCTAGCCGATTTAGTCACTATGTATCTAGCGGTAAGAGTATTGGATAAACATACAAAATAATTCTCTGGAAAGCACTAAATTCTATATATTCATACATAGAAGGCCAAGTGTTTTTTTTCTTATACTTACAACATATAAAAAATCTCGAAATTTCCTATGTTTATGAGGAGGATGTACATGTTAACAAAACAGGTTAAGCAGCTACTTCTTACCATCGTCGGTCAGGAGAATTACGATGACTCGAAAGTGGAATGTCTAGTCTATTCATATGATGCAACGCCAGGCTTTCAAGCGATGCCGGATGCTGTCATTAAACCGGGCAGCACAGCTGAAGTCGCAGCCATCGTCAAAGTTTGTAACGAATATAATGTTCCGATCGTTCCACGCGGGTCTGGGACGAATTTGAGCGGAGGCACCTGCCCGACAGAGGGTGGGCTTGTCCTTTTATTCAATCGAATGAATTCATTACTTGAAATAGATGAGGAGAACTTAACGGCTACCGTACAGCCTGGGCTCATCACATTGGACTTGATTTCAGCAGTTGAAGAGAAGGGATTGTTTTATCCGCCGGATCCGAGTTCGATGAAAATCTCCACGATTGGCGGCAACATTAATGAGAACTCTGGCGGACTGCGAGGATTAAAGTACGGAGTCACCCGTGATTATGTCATCGGGCTTGAAGTTGTCCTTCCGAACGGGGACATCATTCGAACAGGGGGCAAGCTTGCCAAAGACGTAGCCGGATATGATTTAACGAAACTATTTGTCGGATCGGAAGGGACCTTGGGAATCGTTACGGAAGCGATCCTAAAGCTGATCCCCATGCCGGAAACGACAAAGACGATGCTTGCCTTATATCAAGATCTGGATGCTGCAGCCCAGTCAGTGGCCAAGATCATTTCAAATAAAATCATTCCTGTTACATTGGAATTTCTGGATCGGCCGACTTTGATAGTTGTTGAAGACTTCGCGAAAATCGGTTTGCCCACCAATGTGGAAGCGGTCCTGCTGATTGAACAGGATGGGCCGCCTGAAGTGGTGGAACGTGATATGAAAAGGATGGCCGATATCTGTCTAGAGGAGAAGGCGGTTTCAGTGGAAATTGCCGAAACGGAATCTGACGCTGTCGCCTTGAAAACAGCAAGACGGACAGCCCTTTCCGCACTGGCACGCCTAAAGCCGACAACCATTTTGGAAGATGCCACCGTTCCCCGCTCGGAAATTGCCAAAATGGTTAAAGCAATTAATGAAATCGCAGACAAGCATGACGTGGATATTTGCACTTTTGGTCATGCTGGGGATGGGAACCTGCATCCAACGTGCATTACCGACGCTCGTGATCATGAGGAAATGGAGAGGGTGGAGCTCGCTTTTGCCGACATTTTTGCCGCGGCTATCGACCTTGGCGGGACGATTACCGGTGAACATGGTGTAGGAGCGATGAAGGCCCCGTATCTTGAATGGAAGCTGAAGAAAGAAGGGATTGACGCAATGAGGGCGATTAAACAAGCTTTCGATCCCAATAACATCATGAATCCCGGCAAAGTATTTGCCAAGGAAACCAGGAAAAGAGTGGTGGTTACTTCATGACGACAGTTCAGGAAAGGAAAACCATTGCCATTCAATTCGCGGAAAAAATGAATGAAGATGAATTGTTGAATTGTATGCGCTGCGGCTTTTGCTTACCCCATTGCCCGACATACATAGAATCGGGGCTAAAGGAATCCCATTCACCAAGGGGCCGGATCGCACTTATGAAAGCGGTGGCGGATGGTGTGATTGAGCCTGATGAGGATGTAGAACGTTCGTTGAGTCTTTGCCTCGGCTGCAGGGCTTGTGAGCCTGTGTGTCCTTCAGGTGTCAAATATGGACATCTTCTTGAAGAAGCAAGGGATATCATCCATCAGAATAAAAAACACAGTTACCCTGTAAAAACGATTCGCAAGGCCGTCTTTAGTGGGTTATTCCCACACCAGGAGCGAATGCAGGCCATGACGAGTTTGCTTGGCTTCTATCAGAAATCAGGACTGCAATACATTGCCCGTAAAACGGGAGTCCTCAGCCTGCTTCCGGATAATTTGGCAACCATGGAAAAAGTGCTGCCGAAAGTCCCGAAAAAATCAGAAATGAAAAATAGGCCGACCAAGCTGCCTGCAACCGGAACGCCGCTCAAAAAGGTGGCTTTCTTTTCCGGCTGCTTGATGGATACGATGTTTTTGGAGACGAACAAGGCCACATTAAAGCTTCTTCAGCTGGCCGGATGTGAAATCGTGATTCCGAAATCCCAGGCATGTTGCGGGGCGCTGCACGGACATAGTGGCGAAAAAGAAGGTGCTAAGCAACTGGCCAAGCGTAATATAGAAGCTTTTGAAGCAGAGGAAGTTGATTATATTATTACGAATGCCGGCGGATGTGGAGCTTTTCTCATAGATTATGACCATCTGCTCCAAGCTGAACCAGAATGGCACGACCGTGCAATCGCATTTAAAAATAAGTTGAAAGATATCAGCGAGATACTTGTTGATTTGCGTTTCCAGGAAAAGGTTCGCTTGAAATTGCCGGCTCAATCGGTAACTTTTCAGGATTCCTGTCACTTACGGAATGTGATGAACACCTCATTGGCTCCGCGAGTTCTCCTTCAATCGATAGAAGGAATCGACTTCAGGGAAATGAAGGATGCGGATCGGTGCTGCGGCTCCGCAGGGATTTATAATATTGTTGAATCAGAGATGTCCATGAATATTCTTGACTCTAAAATGGAGCACACGAAATCGACACAGGCCGATATTGTTGTAACGGCAAACCCTGGCTGTTTGTTACAAATGCAATTGGGGATCGAGAGGGAAAACTTGGGGGATTGTACGAAAGCAGTGCATATTGCAGACCTGCTAATAAAGGCTGTGGCTTTATAATAGAAGAAAAAAGAATGTAAATAGAAAATAAATGTAATTATTTGGTTAAACATTACATTTTAATAAATGAGGAATCCCTTGTAAAGTCTGGATTTTAGAAAAAAATGCGTTCTGTGCTGAGAACGAATTGTAAAAGTTATAACAAAAAAGAAATATTGATTCCTCGTTTACTTAGGACCATGGCGGGTAGTGTTTATATATAGCATCCACTAAACGAAACAACAAAACCTAAGGAGGAATGTAAAATGAATAAAACAGTATATGGAGTTTATGAATCAAACGCAGAAGTGATCCAAGCAATTAATGCACTTAAGGCAAAGGGTTTTGAAGGGGACGATATTACTGTCGTCGCGGACAAGGAAGAAACATTGGATTTCACGAACCACAAACGCGAAACGGATGTTCATACAATGACGAATGTTCCTAACGACGAATCGTTTATGGACAAGGTGGCACGTTTCTTCATGCCGGAAGATACGGCAGATCTTTCAACAAGATTGGCGAATGCAGGCCTTTCGAATAATGAAGCGGCTGAACATGTCTTTGATGTAGAGAACGGAAAAGTCCTGGTTCTGGTTGAAGAAGGTGAAGGCCATCTTGGAACGGCAAAAGATAAATTCACGACCGGAACAATGGACACTGCCGGTACAAGGCTTGATACAAACTCCACCAACCAACTATTTAACGGCACTGAAAAAACCGATGCATTAAATAAAGAAGATGTATATGGAGTCAACGGACACGGCCGTGAATTGCCAGAGGATGAAAGGACGCTTACACTACGCGAAGAACAGCTGAACATCGATAAAGAAAAAGTTCAGACAGGTGAAGTCGTCATTAACAAAGAAGTCAATGAACAGCATAAAACGATAAATGTCCCTGTTGAACACGAAGAAGTGACAGTCGAGCATAGATCAGTTTCAGGACGTGAAGCGAATCTGGAAACCGGGAGCATTGAAGATGGGGAAACAATCAGGATCCCTGTTGTTGAAGAAAAATTGGAAGTTTCGAAAAAACCGGTCGTCTCTGATGAAATTGTCATCAAGAAACATGCTGTACAAGAAACGGAACAAGTTCAGGATACTCTTAAAAAGGAAGATATTCAGCTTGATAGTACAGATGATTCGATCGTGAATGAGAAAAAGGCAACTGAACATAGAACCGACCGCTTCTAAGCTTGAAGGAAAAAGCCTGCAGTTTTAAAACTGCAGGCTTCTTTTTGATTTTAGAGACTTATTAAAGGTTCGAGCCTAGGGAAGGCAAACCTTTTTGTTTAATTAGCACCCATCAGGGTATAAATACACATAAGAAGAAATATCGGAATAATAGGAGGAGGAAGAAGCATGGGAAAAACATTTTATGGTGTTTTTAATACGGAAAGAGAACTAATCCAGGCTATACAATCCCTCAAGGGAAAGGGGGTCCATGAAGGAGAAATAACGGTAATGGCTGATAGGAAAGAAGATTTGGATTTCGTCAATGAAAAGCGTGATCCGGATGTCGAAGTCGTTACTAACTCAAATGAGGATTCCTTCATTGATAAGATGAAACATTTTTTCCTGAACGAGAGTTCTGAAGATATAAGGAACCGACTAGGTGAGTTAGGGCTTGCCGATAGTGAAGCCACTGCTTATATAAATGAAGTGGAGGCTGGAAAATTCCTGATTCTTTTAGATGAATCGAAAACCGTATCAGCACGAGAGAACATAACTTCCAACCGTATCGAGGATACGGACGAACCTGCAGAGAATCCGATTAAAACAGGAGTGGTGAACAATCCGGACCCTAACCTTTTTCCTGAAACAACAGCGAATGCCTATCAATCAGGAGAAGTGGAAGCACAGCCAGGAAGAAGTGAAGAGCTTCACGGGAATTCAGCTAACATCTTTGAAAATGAAGAACTGGGTACGAAGCGAGCTCAAGAAAGGGAAATCTGGGGGAACTCCACGGAAAAATTCAAGAAGCAAAAACCAGGTAATCATGAAGGAACACTGGCAAGCGACCCTCATGCAGACCCGTTTTCTGCCGATACTGACAAAGCCCTCGATGCCCGAGGATCACTGGATCAGACTCTGAGCCCGAATGCGAGCGGACAGCAAGAGGAAGGCTTGCAAGAAGAATACATCAAAAATCGAATCAATACCGACAATCTGTAATACGCAAAAAGAACAGCCTGCACAAGGCTGTTCTTCAGTTTGTGGATAAAGAGGGTTTCGGAAAATATATCTTTCATCAAATTATGTTCCCGAAAAATCTGACCCAAAGCAACATCTTATATCCTCCGATTTGATATAGTTGATTGGAGCGAGTCGGTGCCTGGAATGGAAATCAACGTCCAAGTTGTACAAGCCATAAAGAAATTGCAGGCAAACTCGATTCTTCATCTAGTTTGTCTACAGGCTTTTTTTTTTAAATCCTTTAGGCAAAGGGTTTTCCCGTTCATTAGTTGCGAATTTCCGCTATACTATTTGCTTGTTTAATGTTAAAGCCGCAAGGTATAATGACTAAGGAATTTTATTTTTAGTAGAGTAACAAGGAGAGGGAGAAACATGGAAAAAAACGTATATGGTGTTTTTGACTCTAATCCGGAAATACTTGCTGCAATTCAAGACTTAAAAGCTAAAGGCATATCTGGCACCCAAATGACAGTGGCAGCTGATATAAAAAATCACGTGCAGCTTGGAAATGAACATACGGATATACTGATCATTGCCAATCAGGATAAGGAGGACACTCTTTTCTTGAAAATTTTCCATTACTTCACAGATGAAGGATCTGGAGATTTACGCAGCTTTTTCACGAAATATGGCTACTCTTTTGCTGAGACAAAAGCGATGCTTGAAGAAGTGAGCTCAAAAAAACTCATCTTGCTGCTTGATGAAGAAGTCTCCATCGAAAAACTTAAGGCTGGCGAAGCGAAATCAAAAAAATAACAGCCTGCTAAGGCTGTTATTTTTTTAATCCTGCTTCGAGGGCAGTGATCATTTCCTGTTTTTCCTGCTCGGATGAATTTTGCCAGATGACCTCGAATAATACTCCCAATCCAGGAAGCATTTTTTCCTCGCCATTTTGTATGGCATCGACAATCGTGTCTTCCAGCTGCTCTTGCGAATTTCCAGATACATTTTGGATGATCGCATTACGTAAGTTTAAATTCATAATTATTCCTCCTCTAACACATAATGACTGACATTAATAGCATTTCACAAACTCGCATGCAATATGTATGCGAATTGCGTTATAATAGGAAAATCAGTGTGAAGTTAAAGGAGCGTTTACCCTTGAAATATATCGAATCCGTAAAAAATCCGCAAGTTAAGCATTGGAAAAAACTTTTGACCAAAAAAGAACGCGATAAAACAGGTAAATATTTAATCGAGGGTTTTCACTTAGTTGAAGAAGCCTTAAAAGAAGAAATCGTCTTGGAAGTGATAATAAATGAAGAAACTGAAATGCCTGCCCATTTTAAGGTGGAAGGCACAGAACTCATTTATGTGAAAAATGATATTATGAAGGCGATATGCGATACCGAAGCCCCGCAGGGAATTGCCGCGGTTTGTGAACAGAAATCAACGAGCATGGCGTCCATCAATCCGGATAAGCTATTGTTGATCGATGCCGTTCAAGATCCGGGTAATATTGGAACGATGATCAGGACAGCGGATGCTGCTGGAATCGATGCGGTCATACTTGGCGAAGGGTGTGCCGACTTGTATAATCCCAAAGTGGTCCGTTCGACGCAAGGAAGCCTCTTTCATATGCCTGTCATTAAAGGGAACCTTTCCGAAATCATCGATGAGCTGAAGCAAGGCGGCACACCGGTTTATGGCACGGCATTAGAAGGCGCATCGCCATTTGAGGAAGTGGAAAAGTCTTCCCGATTTGCCCTCCTGGTCGGTAATGAAGGCCAAGGGGTATCGAAGGAATTATTGGTGAAAACGACTAAAAACCTTTATATTCCCATCTACGGAAAAAGCGAATCATTGAATGTGGGTATCGCTGCCGGGATTTTAATGTACCATTTACGAAAATCGATTTGAAACGGCCGAAGAATTATAATATAATAAAACAGAATTTTATAATGAAACGACGATGACAAAGACTAGTAGCTTTAGTTAACCATATCCAGGGAGAAAATGCCTTGACTGAAAGCATTTTTATGGCACTGCTTAAGTGAATTCACCTTTCGAGTTGGCATTGGGAAGACAGGATGTCTGAAAAATGTTCCGGTGAAGAGCCGTTATTTTTAATGAAGTGAGTGCAGAAGTTTTTTTGTTTTGTGCACTAATAAGGGTGGTACCGCGATACATAAACCTCGTCCCTTTAGGGATTGGGGTTTTTTTGTGTTCATTTTTACAAAAGGAAAATAAAGGAGGAAGACATGATGCAGGAACGTTTATTAGAACTGCAGGAAGAAGCGTTGCAAAAAGTTGCCGCCGCTTCCGAATTAAAAGAACTGAATGAAGTCCGTGTTGCTTATTTAGGGAAAAAAGGGCCAATCACTGAGGTATTGCGCGGCATGGGTAAATTATCTGCCGAAGAACGCCCGAAAATCGGGGCACTTGCCAATGATGTACGGGAAGCGATCGCAACAAAGATCGAGGAGAAACAAAAAGCACTTGAAACTGCGGCAGTCAATGCAAAGCTAGCAACTGAAACGATTGACGTCACACTTCCAGGACGTCCAGTAAACAAGGGGAACCTTCATCCATTAACACGTGTCGTGGAAGAAATCGAAGACTTATTCATTGGTATGGGTTATACCGTCGCGGAAGGTCCTGAAGTTGAAAGCGACTATTACAACTTCGAGGCACTTAACTTGCCAAAAAGCCATCCGGCACGTGATATGCAGGATTCCTTCTATATCACGGATGAAATCCTGATGCGTACGCATACGTCACCTGTTCAAGCAAGAACGATGGAAAAACATAAAGGTCAAGGTCCTGTTAAAATCATTTGCCCAGGAAAAGTATACCGCCGTGATAACGATGATGCGACACACTCCCATCAATTCCAGCAAATTGAGGGCTTGGTCATCGATGAGAACATCAGCATGAGCGATCTGAAAGGAACACTAGACGTATTTGCGAAAAAAGTATTCGGGCAAGACCGTGAAATCCGTCTTCGTCCTAGTTTCTTCCCATTTACCGAGCCTTCCGTCGAAGTCGATATTTCTTGTAAAATCTGCGGCGGTAAAGGCTGCAGCGTTTGTAAACAAACAGGCTGGATCGAAGTGCTTGGCGGTGGAATCGTTCATCCGAACGTCCTTGAAATGGCTGGCTTCGATTCCAAGAAATACTCTGGATTCGCATTTGGAATCGGTGTGGAACGGATTGCCATGTTGAAGTACGGCGTGGACGATATCCGTCATTTCTATACGAATGATGTTCGATTCTTAAAACAATTCAACCATCACGAAGCATAAATTTTTTATTTTAAAAAGGAGGACCTACCATGTTTGTGTCATATAAATGGTTACAAGATTATGTTGACCTTTCAGGCATCAATGCGACGGAGCTAGCTGACAAAATCACGAAAAGCGGCATTGAGGTTGAAGGGGTAGAAAAGAAAAGTGAAGGGCTAAAAGGGGTCGTCATCGGGCATGTCCTAGAACGTGAACAGCATCCAAATGCAGATAAATTGAATAAATGCCAAGTTGATATCGGGGCTGAAAATCCCGTTCAGATCATCTGTGGAGCACCGAATGTCGATAAAGGCCAAAAAGTCGCAGTCGCTACTGTTGGCGCGGTCCTTCCAGGTAACTTCAAAATCAAGAAAGCGAAACTTCGCGGAGAGGAATCGCACGGGATGATTTGCTCGCTTCAGGAATTGGGCTTCGAATCCAAGCTCGTTTCCAAGGATTATGCTACAGGTATCTTCGTCTTCCCTAATGATGTGGAAGTAGGGAAAGATGCATTGGAGGAACTTGGTTTAAGTGATGAAGTGCTGGAACTTGGGCTGACTCCAAACCGTTCCGACGCTTTGAGCATGCTTGGTGTTGCATACGAAGTGGGAGCCATTCTAGGCCGGGAAGTGAAATGGCCGGTTGTCGAGAAAGAAGAGGCACCTGAAAAAGCAACTGATTATATCAGTGTCAAAGTGGAAGCGAAAGAAGATAACCCGATATACATGGCTAAAATCATCAAGGATGTAAAGGTCGGCCCTTCACCGCTTTGGATGCAGACTAGGTTGATGTCTGCAGGTATCCGACCTCATAATAATGTCGTGGATATCACGAACTACATTTTACTTGAATACGGCCAACCGCTCCATGCCTTTGATTATGACCGCTTTGGTTCAAAGGAGATCGTCATCCGCAGAGCGAAGGATGCTGAAAAAATCGTAACATTGGATGAAACTGAACGCACTTTGACACCTGACCATTTAGTGATCACAAATGGCAGCGAGCCTGTTGCGATAGCTGGTGTGATGGGCGGAGCTGATTCCGAAGTTAAAAATGATACGACGAACATCATTATTGAAAGTGCATATTTTGCAGGTACAGTAGTTCGTAAAGCATCAAAGGACCATGGTTTACGCAGTGAAGCCAGTGCCCGCTTTGAAAAAGGCGTAGACCCAGCACGTGTACGTGAAGCTGGAGAACGTGCTGCACAATTGATTGCGCAATATGCAGGCGGAACAGTCTTACAAGGAGCAGCAGAAGTTGACGAATTGACAATGGAACCTGCAGTCATTAGCATCACTCTTGAAAAAATCAACACACTTCTTGGCACAAGCATGACCGTATCAGTTGTGGAATCAATCTTCAAACGTCTGCAATTCGGCGTTGAACTTGACAATGAAACATTCACAATCACAGTCCCGACGCGCCGTGGTGATATTACGATTGAAGCTGATTTAGTCGAAGAGGCTGCACGTTTATATGGATATGATAACATTCCCGCTACACTTCCAATCGGCTCTGCTACCCCAGGCCAATTGACTGACTATCAAATTAAACGGCGGAAGGCACGCCGTACACTTGAAGGCGCAGGCCTTTATCAAGCGGTGACCTATTCACTGACAAGCCAGGAAAAAGCGTCCCAATTTGCATTGGAAGCAAGAGAATCCATACGATTAGCAATGCCAATGAGTGAAGAACGGAGCCAGCTGCGTTTAAGCATCGTGCCTCAATTGCTGGAAGTCGTGAAATATAACAATGCCCGCCAAATTGATTCACTGGCACTGTATGAAATCGGTTCGGTATTCTTTAAGCGTGACGAACAAGAGCTGCCTGAAGAAAAAGAACATATTGCTGGAGCAATCACAGGCCTATGGGAGTCACATCTATGGCAAGGTGAAAAGAAACCAGTGGATTTCTTTGTAGCCAAAGGCGTGATCGAAGCATTATTCGACACACTTGGATTAGCTGATCAAATCAGTTATCGCCAAGCGGAAATCAACGACATGCATCCAGGACGGACAGCGGAAGTACTATTGAATGGTGAAGTGATTGGCTTTATCGGCCAAGTGCACCCAACTGTCCAAAAAGACTTGGATATTAAAGAAACATACATTTTCGAACTTTCCTTAAAAGCATTGGCAGAAGCCGAAGTCGCGCCGATTGCTTACCAAACCATTCCGCGCTATCCATCAACCACACGCGATATCGCGCTCGTTGTGGATCAAGCTACGAAAGCCGGGGACATTCAGGAAATTATTGAAGAAGCCGGTGGCAAATTGCTGAAAGAAGTAAGCATCTTCGACTTATACGAAGGTGAAAGAATGGAGGAAGGCAAGAAATCCATTGCCTACTCACTGAAATACTTCGACCCGGAACGTACTCTAACGGACGAGGACATTACAAAAGCACATGATAAAGTGCTTGAAGCCGTTAAAGAAAAAGCTGGCGCAGAGCTAAGAGGATAAAACCAAAAAGACAGCTCCCTGAATCTTGGGGAGCTGTCTTTTAGGATTTTACGAGTAAATAGTGCAAATTCACGAGTAAATTGCGATAATTCACGAGTAAATGGAGCGAACTCACGAGTAAATGACGTGAATTCACGAGTAAATAGCGTGAACTCACGAGTAAATGGAGCGAACTCACGAGTAAAAAGCGCGAACTCACGAGAAAAAGGCGGCTTTTCCAAAAGGTCAGCCGCTTTCTTCTATTTATGATATTTCTGTTGATATAGTCGCTTCGCTTTTTCTGTATTGGCGAAGTGGGTTTTCGTGAATTCGTTTAATGAATCGATTCCTTTTTCATGAATCAATCTTGCGGCCGCTTCATCGACTGCAAATCCGGCTCCTTTAGGGATTTTGAATCCGGCCTTTTCACTCAGCAAGTCAAAGCGTTTCACGAATGCATATCGGGCCAGGATGGATGCGGCTGCTACTCCAAGGTGTATGCCTTCCGCTTTTGTGCATAGATAGGTGGCGTTGGCTTGAAATAGTTCTTGCCCTTTAAGGTAATTGAAAAATACCTCTGGTTGGGCGAATTGATCAATAAGGACCGCTTCCGCTTGTTCCGGGTGGATTTTTTGCATGAGATTCTTGATTGCTTGGTTATGGAGGAGTGCCTTCATTTTTCCTTGTGACATTCCCTTTGCCTGGAGCGCATTATATTTCGGGTTGTCGCATGTGAGCAGGCTGAATGGCACTACATCCTTAATCTGTTTGGCGATTTCGATGATCTGTGGATCTTTGAGATTTTTGGAATCCTGGACACCAAGCTCCTTTAATAGGGCTAGTTGTTCCTTTTTTGCATATACGGCTACGACGGTGATCGGGCCGAAATAGTCTCCTGTTCCGACCTCATCGGATCCAATCACAGACATGGTTCCGATATTTGCAGGCGGCGAATATCGATGGACATTGACTGATGCAGAGGATGTCGTTTTTTTCTTTGGAGCAGCAGCAGTGGTGCCATTTTGCCATTTTACTGCTTCTAGCTCGGCATTTTTACCCTGAAAAAGCACCTTTCCAGATTTATAGGCGGTCACCGTACATAACGGCGGTTTGGCGGAAAAGATGCTCCCGGGCGGCAGCTTGGCGGCCAAGGATGAAGAATAGTGGGACTTCATAGCCTTTATTTGTTCAGGGCTGATAAGTAAAACAACATGGGACATAATGGGTAAGCTCCTAACTTCATTTTGTTTATTAGGTAATCCTCTTCCTAAAATTCGTTTTCGTTTGACAAATTATTGAAATTTTTATGCGAGAAATGACGATGTACTCTCTTTCATGACGAAAAACTTCGTGATATGATAGAATTAGGATTGTTTAGATTGGGGGCATCATTTTGTCAGACGATAAACGAAATAAAACAACAGTTGATATATACGGACAACCATATACAATCGTCGGCACAGAAAGCGCAAGTCATATGCGCCTGGTCGCTTCGATGGTTGACGAAAAAATGAGAGAGATCAGGATGAAAAATCCATACTTGGATACAAGTAAGCTAGCGGTGCTAACGGCCGTGAATACCATCCACGAATATATTAAATTAAAAGATGAATTAGACCAGCTTCAACTGGAATTAAAGAGAGAGAAGGACTGAGTACATGCTTGATTTAGCAATTCTGGCCATTCTTTTAATCGGTTTATTAATCGGTTTAAAGCGTGGCTTCATTTTACAAACGGTTCATATGACAGGGTTCATAGTAGCCTTCATCGTCGCCTATGTATTTTACGGAGATCTTGCTCCCAATTTGAAATTGTGGATTCCTTTTCCAACGATGGGAGATTCCTCGACCCTTAATATGTTTTTCGATACAGTCGGGCTTGATACGGCGTATTACAATGCAATTGCCTTTGCAATCATTTTCTTTGCTGCCAAGATTCTTTGGCAAATGATAGGATCCATGCTCAACTTCATTACCCATCTTCCGATATTAAAGCAGCTTAATCGCTGGGGTGGAGGGATATTGGGCTTTCTCGAAGTCTATCTTATCATGTTTATTATATTATATATAGCTGCCATGCTGCCAATGGATTCAATCCAGAAACCATTAACGGGCTCGTTTCTGGCAGAATCGATCGTGAAACATACGCCGTTCCTATCCGAGCAGGTGAAGGAACTTTGGTTTCATGATCTAAAACAATCTTAATGTCAGTATAAGTGGGCCTGCCTCCCTTTCTCAAAGTCCTGGATTCCTATACTTTGAACGGGGGAGGCCCCTTTTTATGTAGCAGCATGTAATTCCCCCTAAGGTAAGAATCGGACTGCTTGTACTTTACCTCCAAGAAAGGTATCTTTAAGAAAGTGAACATGGGAGACCCTACTAATTTTTCCGGCGGTGAATTAAATGACAATTAATAAAAAAGATATCATTAAATTATTAGAAAAAATTGCAATATATATGGAATTAAAAGGAGAGAACCCGTTCAAGGTTTCAGCTTTCCGAAAGGCAGCAGGCGCCTTGGAAACGGATGACCGGAGCCTGTCGGAGATCGAAGATTTTACCGCTTTAAATGGAATCGGGAAAGGAACGGCATCCGTCATCGAAGAGTATATAAATGAGGGGAAATCGACTGTACTTGAAGAGCTTCAGGAGCAGGTGCCAAAAGGATTGATTCCGCTCTTGCAGCTTCAAGGTTTGGGCGGGAAGAAAATTGCCAAGCTTCATAAAGAGCTGCATGTCAAAGATGTGAATGATCTTAAAATCGCCTGTGAAGAAGGCAGGGTCGCGGCGCTTGCCGGTTTCGGCAAAAAAACGGAAGAGAAGATCCTGTCTGCAATTGCCGAGGCGGGTTCAAGGCCCGATCGACTCCCCCTTGCCTTCATGAGGCCGATCGCGGCTGATATTGAAACGGCCCTTGCTAACATGGAATACATCATCCGTTCTTCCAGGGCCGGCAGCATCCGGCGCATGAGGGAAACGATCAAGGACCTAGATTTCATCATTTCGACAGATCATCCCGAAGAGGTTAAAAATCAACTGCTAGCAATACAAGGGATAAAGCAGGTAATTGCGGCCGGTGATACAAAAGTATCGGTCGTGCTTGATTATGAATATGATATTTCTGTTGATTTCCGAATCGTTAAGGATAAGGAATTCATCACGACACTCCATCATTTTACAGGTTCGAAGGATCACAATGTGCGGATGCGCCAGCTTGCTAAAGATCGCGGAGAGAAAATCAGCGAATATGGGGTGGAAGTGACTGAAACCGGTGATGTTTTGACGTTTGAAACGGAAGAACAATTTTATAACCATTTTGGCCTTCCTTTCATTCCGCCAGAAATACGTGAAGATGGAACGGAAGTCGAGCATTATGATGCTAATGAACCTCTCATATCTTTAGAGGCCATTAAAGGTGATCTGCATATGCATACCACATGGAGTGATGGGGCTCATACGATTGAAGAAATGATTGAAGCATGCCGTGCAAAAGGGTATCGATATATGGCCATCACCGATCATTCGCAATATCTGAAAGTGGCGAACGGCTTGACCGCGGAACGTTTACGAGAACAAAAACGAATCATCCATGAACTTAATGAAAAATACGCTGACTTTACCGTTCTTTCAGGGATTGAAATGGATATACTTCCTGATGGGACACTTGATTATGACGATGAGCTGCTTGCAGAGATGGATTTGGTGATCGCATCGATTCACTCAAGCTTTTCACAGCCGCGGGAAACGATCATGGAGCGCTTAAAAACGGCTCTGAATAATCCGCATGTAGATATCATCGCCCATCCAACGGGAAGGATCATTGGCAGACGCGCCGGATATGATGTGGATATAGAGATGCTGATCGAACTGGCTCGTGAAACGAATACCGCCTTGGAATTGAATGCGAATCCGAACCGATTGGATTTGGCACCTCCCCATCTGCGCAAGGCGCAAGAAGCGGGAGTTCCTATCATAATCAATACGGATGCCCACAGCATCGACATGCTTGAACATATGCCTGTTGGGGTCTCGTCAGCCAAAAAGGGCTGGATTAAAGAATCAACGGTTCTTAATGCAAGGGATACGGATGGATTATTGGCGTTTTTAAAGAGAAATGATTAACTATTTGCCCATAAATAAGGAGGAGCTTTAACTCCATGCATAAAAAAGCTTTAAAGACATTGGAATTTCATAAAATAAAAGAACAATTAATCTCACACGCATCCTCATCCATAGGAAAAGAGAAGGCAGAGCAATTAATGCCTTCCACGGATTTTGAAGAAGTGTCGAGATGGCAGGAAGAAACAGATGAGTCAGCCAAAATCGTCCGGTTGAAAGGTAACCTGCCATTGGGCGGGATTTTCGATATCCGTCCACATGCAAAAAGGGCACAGATTGGCGGAATGCTCTCGCCGATGGAACTGATGGAACTTGCGAGTACGATTCGTGCCGGCAGGATCCTCAGCCGTTTTTTCGAAGAACTCGCAGAGCAGGAAATTGATGTTCCGCTATTAGCTGAATATATCGATTCCCTTCATCCGTTGATTGATTTGCAACAGGAAATTACGTTTGCAGTAAGCGAACATGGCGAAGTGATGGATTCTGCCAGCGACAAGCTTCGTACCCTAAGAAACCAAATTCGGACGAACGAAAGCCGCGTCAGGGAAAAACTGGAAAGTATGATCCGTTCTTCAAATGCATCAACAATGTTATCCGATGCCATCATCACCATCCGGAATGATCGATTCGTCATCCCGGTAAAACAGGAATACCGCAGTGTATATGGCGGGATCATTCATGATCAATCATCATCAGGGCAGACGTTGTTCATTGAACCGCAAGCAATTGTTCAACTGAATAATGTCCTGCAGGAAACCCGGGTGAAGGAAACGCAGGAAATAGAACGGATATTGGTTGAACTATCGGAAAAAGTCGGTGCGTTCACCCCTGAATTGCTTCATAATGTCAAAGTGCTTGCACAAATCGATTTCCTTGTTGCCAAGGCAAAATATGCAAAAGCGATAAAAGGATCCAAGCCGATTCTGAATAATGAGGGACGCGTGAAATTATTCAAAGCGAAACATCCGCTCATTCCGAGTGATGTTGTCGTAGCCAATGATATTTTTCTTGGTGATGAATTTACGACAATCGTCATCACCGGTCCGAATACAGGAGGGAAGACGGTTACCCTGAAAACGATAGGCCTCTGTACGTTAATGGCCCAGTCGGGTCTGCAAATCCCTGCGCTGGATGGTTCCGAAACGGCTGTGTTTTCTTCTGTTTATGCCGATATTGGCGATGAACAGTCGATTGAACAAAGCTTAAGTACATTCTCCTCGCATATGGTCAACATTGTCGATATCCTTAAGCATGTAGATTATGACAGCCTTGTTTTATTCGATGAGCTTGGAGCGGGAACAGATCCACAGGAAGGTGCCGCTTTGGCGATTTCCATTTTGGATGAAGTGTATAAGCGCGGAGCACGTGTAATTGCAACGACACATTACCCGGAATTAAAAGCGTATGGATATGATCGGGAAGGCGTCATTAATGCAAGCGTCGAATTTAATGTGGAAACTTTGAGTCCCACCTACAAACTTTTGATCGGTGTACCAGGGCGGAGTAATGCTTTTGAAATTTCCAAGCGTCTTGGTTTGGAAGAAAACGTGATAAGCAGCGCCCGCAGTCATATTGGTGAGGACACGAATAAAGTTGAAAATATGATAGCATCCCTTGAGGACAGCCGCAAGAAGGCTGAAGAAGAGGAGCTGGAAGCCAAGAATCACCTGAAAGAGGCGGAAATTCTTCATAAAGACCTTCAAAGGCAAATTGATGAGTACCATGAAGAACGGGATGCGATGGTCGAAAAGGCAGCAAAACAGGCAGCAGCAATCGTTGAAAATGCACAAAAGGAAGCGGAAGCGATCATTGCCGATTTACGTAAACTGCGACTGGAAAAGCATGCCGATGTTAAAGAGCATGAACTGATCGATGCCAAAAAGCGGCTTGAAGAAGCAGCGCCTAAAGTGAAAAAAACGTCAAATAAAGCTGCTAAGCCGCTGGATAAAAGCTTGAAACCTGGAGATGAAGTTAAGGTAGTAAGCTTTGGTCAAAAAGGTCACTTGATTGAGAAGGTCTCAAATAATGAATGGCAGGTTCAGATCGGCATCATGAAGATGAAGGTGAAGGAGTCTGACCTGGAATTCATCAAGAGCACAAAAGTAAAAGAAACAAAGCCGCTTACCACAATCAAAGGCCGCGATTATCATGTTAGCGTGGAACTTGACCTCCGTGGAGAACGCTTTGAAAATGCAATTTCAAGAGTGGAAAAGTACATTGATGATGCTCTTTTGGCCGGTTATTCGAGTGTTTCCATCATTCATGGTAAAGGAACGGGCGCTCTTCGGTCCGGAGTCCAGGAATACTTGAAAAATCACCGCTCTGTCAAAAGGATTCGCTTCGGGGAAGCTGGTGAAGGCGGAACAGGTGTTACGGTGGTGGAATTTAAATAAAGGAAAGCGGTCACTCCGGCTATTTAGCCAAGCCGGGTGGCTAGTTACCATTCGGGAGTTGGACCATGGAGAACATGTGGGAAAATGAATATGTATATATAGCTGCTCGTTACAGTGTCGTTATTTTGTGCATGATTGTTTTTTTAGCCATTTTTGAACTTGTCACAAAGTACAAGAACTGGGAGGAAATCAAACAGGGAAACCTTTCTGTCGCATTGGCAACAGGTGGTAAAATATTTGGGATCGCCTATGTATTCCAACAGTCCATTCTCCATCAGAATTCGCTTCTTACCATGATTGGCTGGGGCGTATACGGATTTGTCCTGCTGTTAATCGGGTATTTCATTTTTGAATTTATGACTCCTGGATTTAAAATAGATGAAGAAATACAAAAAGATAATCGGGCAGTTGGATTCCTATCGATGATCATATCAATCGCATTATCTTTTGTCATCGGCGCCGGAATTTCTTAATGCCCTTCATGAGAGGGAGTAAGCTGTGGAGAAACTTGCAAAAGTATTAATTGTTTGTTGCGGTATCTTTTTTCTGTTTGGAATCATTTATATGACATTCTTCAATTGAAGCGGCCATTGTGCCGCTTCTTTTATTTGAACTCTTACAAAAGTTAGAAATAACATTGGTCAAATAGACTTTACGGCAAAGGAAGAGAAATATGGTTCACTCCAAATTGATACAAAAGATTGAAGCATTATCGCTTAATGCTTTACCGTGCATGCAAACTTATATGAGATGAAACCTTCACTAGAATTGAAGGTGAACTGGTTCTACCCTAATTTGTCTACAGTCTGTAAGGAGTGGATCCACTCCTTTTTTTTCTCTCTTTTAATGTATTTCGTTCCCTGTGGTTGGCATAGGATATATACTGGTCTACTTCTCATCATAAGGTCTTTATACTCTGAAATTCGGCAATTGTAAGAAAATCCCGATTGTATTATAATGATTAAGAGTATTGAGAATATTCAGAAGGAGGGGGCAAATGAGCAATAAGCCATGGCAAGCTATTTATCCGGAACAGATACCCGCTGTTTTGTCGTACGAAGATAAACCTCTTTATTCTTTTTTGAAGGAATCAGCTGAAGAATTCCCTGATAAAGTATCGATTCATTTCCAGGGAAAAGAATTAACTTTCCGGGAAGTGCATGAATCGGCTTTAAAGTTTGCAGCCTATTTAAAAAGTATCGGTCTTCAAAAAGGTGAACGCGTTGCCGTCATGCTTCCAAACTGCCCTCAGGGTGTCATAAGCTTTTTTGGGATTTTGATGGCCGGCGGAGTCGTGGTTCAAACGAATCCAACCTATACGGAACGTGAATTAGAATATCAAATGAAAGATTCCGGAGCGAAAATAATTTTAGCGATGGATATTTTATTTCCCCGTGTCACAGCAGTGGCATCAAGAACGGATATAGAACATATAATTGTAACCGCTATCAAGGAATATTTACCATTCCCGAAAAATCTTATCTATCCTTTTATCCAAAAAAAGCAATACGGCATTGTCATCAATGTGGAGCATGAAGGGAATCATCATTTATTTTCCGAAATCATGAAACGAAAGATCACTGAAGAAGTCACAGTGCCAATCGATGTGGATAATGACCTTGCGCTTTTGCAATATACAGGTGGGACAACAGGCTTTCCCAAAGGGGTCATGCTTACCCATAAGAACATGCTGGCAAATACGAAAATGTGCAATGCATGGCTTTATAAAAATAAGCGCGGTGAGGAAAGGATCCTTGCGATTCTGCCTTTCTTCCATGTATACGGTATGACTACAGTTTTGGTTTTATCCGTCATGGAAGGGAACACCATGATCATCATGCCAAAATTTGATGTCGAAGCGACGCTTAAAACCATTCAAAAACAGAAACCGACCATGTTTCCAGGAGCACCCACGATGTATATTGGCCTCTTGAACCATCCGGATATCGCCAAATATGACCTTTCTTCCATCAATGCCTGTATAAGCGGTTCTGCATCATTGCCCTTAGAGGTCCAGGAGCAGTTTGAGAAAATTACCGGCGGAAAGCTTGTTGAAGGCTATGGGCTTTCAGAAACCTCACCGGTGACACATGCTAATTTCATTTGGGATCAGCCGCGTGTAAAAGGAAGCGTTGGACTGCCTTGGCCAGATACCGACTCGGTGATTCTGTCCCTGGAAAACTTTGAAGAGCTTCCTCCGAATGAAATTGGAGAGATTGCAATAAAAGGACCACAGGTGATGCAAGGATATTGGAATCGTCCGGATGAAACGGAAAAAACCTTTAAAAATGGCTGGCTGCTTACTGGCGATCTGGGTTACATGGATGAGCAGGGGTTCTTTTATGTCGTCGAGAGGAAAAAGGATACAATCATTGCAGGCGGTTTCAATATATATCCACGTGAGGTGGAAGAGGTGCTATACGAGCATGAGGCCATACAGGAAGTGGTTGTGGCAGGCATCCCTGACCCATATCGCGGGGAAACCGTCAAGGCCTATGTCGTACTGAAAAAAAATGCGAGGGTCACAGAAGAGGAATTGAATGAATTTGCCAGAAAGAACCTGGCTTCCTATAAGGTGCCGCGCAGCTATGAATTCAGGGATGAACTTCCAAAAACGACGATAGGAAAGATCCTGAGAAGGGTCCTAATCGAGGAGGAAAAGAAAAAAATATCCGAGGAAAGAAAAGAAGCTTAAACATGCACCCCCCTTTTAACGGAGCAGCGGAAGAGAGCTCCGTGTTTTGCAAAACGGCTGGACAACCTATGGATGGGGACTGTACAATGGACAGAAGTGGAATGTCAGGCCCCTTAGAAGTTTTGCTTGACAGTAAAGGGTCAACATTTTATGATAGAAATATGAATGATGGTTCATTCATTTTCTGAAAGGGGACATCCAGTGAAAAGCAACAGACCTAAGTATAATCAAATTATTGATGCGGCCGTTATCGTCATTGCCCAAAACGGTTACTATCAAGCCCAAGTATCCAAAATCGCCAAGCAGGCAGGGGTAGCGGATGGCACCATATATCTTTATTTTAAAAATAAAGAAGATATCCTAATATCATTATTCCATGAAAAGATGGGCTATTTTGTGGAACAGATCGAAGAAGAGCTAAAAGGAAAGACCACTGCTTCGGATAAACTGCATGTGCTCATCCAAAAACATTTTAAAAACCTTTCAGAAGACGTGAATTTAGCAATTGTCACTCAGTTGGAATTAAGACAGTCGAATAAAGAATTGCGCCTAAGAATTAATGATGTGTTAAGAGGGTATTTAAATTTAATCGATCAAATCATTATAGAAGGAAAAGAAAACGGCGAATTCCTGCCTGATTTAAATAATTTACTTGCCAGGCAGATGATTTTTGGAACGATTGACGAAACAGTGACGACCTGGGTCATGAATGAGCAAAAGTATTCGCTCCCAGACCTTGCACCAGATGTTCACCGCCTTCTGATTGGCGGCTGTGGCCTGAAAAGTTAACGATTTAAATAGAGGATGGCGAGCCATCCTCGAAAGAATCGGTTAATTCTGCTTCCAGCTTTATCGGGAAGTGATACATATTAAATTTTCTAAAAAGTTCGACTAGTATGCCTGGAGGGATTGAAATGGAATATCTTAAGCTTTCTGTCGAAAATCATGTGGCTTTTATAACGATTGATCATGCACCTGCAAATGCACTTTCTTCGGCTATCATCGGAGAGCTGTCACAGGCCTTCGACCAAATTGAGAATGATGACGCCGTACGGGTTGTCCTTCTTCATGGTGAAGGAAGATTCTTCTCTGCAGGAGCAGACATTAAGGAGTTTACGGAAGTGAAAGACGGGAAAGCTTTCGAGAAGCTGACCAAGAACGGGCAATCTGTTTTTGAGAAAATCGAATCTTTCCCAAAACCGGTCATTGCAGCCATCCATGGAGCGGCCCTTGGCGGAGGATTGGAGCTGGCCATGGCCTGTCACATCCGTTTGGTAACCGAAAGGGCTAAACTGGGTTTGCCTGAGCTGCAGTTGGGCTTAATCCCTGGATTTGCTGGGACCCAACGTCTTCCTCGTTATGTGGGCATGGCAAAGGCAGCTGAAATGCTGTTTACAAGTGAACCGATTTCAGGTACCCAAGCTGTACAATGCGGATTGGCGAATCATGCCTTCACGGATGAAGAATTGATTCCGAAAGCTAAAGAACTAGCCAATAAAATTGCCAAGAAAAGCCCGCTTGCTTTAAAGTCGGCCATAGAGTTATTAAATTATTCCAAGCATGATGCCTACCATAAAGGTGTGGAAAGGGAAGCCGCCCTCTTTGGCCAAGCTTTCGATACTGCTGATGCACAAGAAGGAATCGGCGCTTTCATTGAAAAAAGGGAAGCTGTATTCACAGGGAAATGATGATTCGAGTATAAATAACTATTTTTATATATCATGCAGGATTTTGATGAAATCTGTAGAATACAATACTATATATCAATAAAATTCATAATCTTCAAAACTCAAATTATTCGGGAGGTATTATCGTGAACATTTATGTACTGCTGAAAAGAACATTTGATACAGAAGAAAAAATTACTCTATCCAACGGGAAAATTAATGAGGATGGAGCAGAATTCATCATTAATCCATACGATGAGTATGCAGTTGAAGAAGCAATCCAGGTGCGTGATGCACAAGGCGGCGAAGTAACGGTTATTTCCGTCGGAACCGAAGAGGCTGAAAAGCAATTACGTACGGCGCTGGCAATGGGTGCTGACAAAGCCGTATTGATAAATATAGAAGACGATATTGAAAATGGCGACCAATTCACGACTGCCAAAATTATAGGCGAATACTTAAAAGATAAAAATGCCGATTTAATCATTGCAGGGAACGTTGCAATTGATGGCGGTTCTGGTCAAGTGGGACCACGCGTGGCCGAAATTTTAGAAATTCCCTATATTACTACCATTACTAAGCTGGACATCGAAAATGGAAATGTAAGCGTTATCCGTGATGTCGAAGGGGACTCTGAAACGATCGAAGCATCCCTTCCGTTGTTGGTGACGGCTCAGCAAGGGTTAAACGAACCACGTTATCCATCATTGCCGGGAATCATGAAAGCGAAGAAAAAACCGCTTGAAGAATTGGAATTGGATGACCTGGATTTGGAAGAAGAAGATGTTGAGGCAAAAACAAAAACGATTGAAATTTACCTTCCTGCTAAAAAAGAAGCTGGAAAAGTATTAAACGGCGAAATCGGTGATCAAGTAAGCGAACTTGTTCAATTATTACGAAGCGAAGCAAAAGTGATTTAATCGAAACGGTACTTTTTCAAAATAACAACACACGACAAAAAGATAAAATAGTGCACAGGAGGTTTTTATAAATGGCTAGAAAGTTTCTTGTATTGGGCGAAGTTCGTGACGGTTCACTGAGAAATGTATCATTTGAAGCTATCGGTGCGGCTAAACTTGCTGCAGATGGCGGGGAAATAGTAGGTGTCTTGGTTGGTGACAGTGTTCAAGATTTCGGAAATGAATTGATCCAGTATGGGGCAGACCGGGTTGTTGCAGTCGAAAATGATCAATTGAAACAATATACTTCAGATGGTTATGCGCAAAGCTTGCTTGCCGTCATCGATCAGGAAAAACCAGAAGGAATATTCTTTGGACATACGGCCCTAGGAAAAGACCTTGCACCAAAATTGGCTGGAAAGCTTGAATCAGGATTGATCTCTGACGTTACATCCATTGAAGAAGAAGGCGGAAATATCGTTTTCACCCGTCCGATCTATTCCGGTAAGGCATTTGAAAAGAAAATTGTAACAGATGGCGTGATATTCGCGACAATCCGTCCGAACAATATCGAACCATTAGCGAAAGATGAGTCCCGCTCTGGTGATGTTTCTACATTAAGTGTGGATATCAAGGATCTACGTACAATCATTAAAGATGTTGTAAGAAAAGCCAGTGAAGGGGTCGACCTTTCAGAAGCGAAAGTAATCATCGCTGGTGGCCGCGGCGTGAAAAGTGAAGATGGTTTTGAACCATTAAAGGAACTGGCACAAGTTCTTGGCGGAGCGGTAGGAGCTTCCCGCGGAGCATGTGATGCGGATTATTGCGATTACTCTCTGCAAATCGGGCAAACGGGTAAAGTCGTAACACCTGACCTTTATATCGCCTGCGGAATTTCCGGTGCGATCCAGCATTTAGCTGGGATGTCCAACTCCAAGGTTATCGTTGCGATCAATAAAGACCCGGAAGCTAACATATTCAATGTGGCGGATTATGGAATTGTCGGAGACCTTTTCGAAGTCGTTCCGTTATTAACGGAAGAATTCAAAAAACTTAAAGTTAACGCGTAATAGAAATAATACAGATGAGGGGCAAGACATTTGGCATAAGCCGATACATGTCTTGCCCCTTTATTTGGCCTGCATATTTACTCTTTTTTTGGACATCCTACCACTGAAGCAAAATATTAGCATCGATTCGAGCAACAATGATATACTGTTTTTAGTTATTTGAGTAAATTTGAGGAGGAAATATATATGGCAATTATAAATGCAACTGACCAAACGTTCACAACAGATACTAGCGAAGGTGTCGTTCTTGTAGATTTTTGGGCTCCATGGTGCGGACCTTGTAAAATGATCGCTCCTGTTCTTCAAGAGCTTGATACTGAAATTGGCGATACAGCAAAAATCGTAAAAGTGGATGTGGATGAAAACCAAGAAACAGCTGGAAAATTTGGTGTGATGAGCATCCCGACATTAATCGTGCTTAAAGACGGTGAAGTGGTTGATAAGGTTGTTGGTTTCCAACCTAAAGAAGCACTTGCTGAACTTATTTCAAAACACGCGTAATAGTAGGTTAGCTAAAAAAAGCTTCAAGTCTGCGGACTTGAAGCTTTTTTCGCTATCTTGATATATAATAATTGTAAAAAAGGGAGAACAGGAGGCTGAATGCATGAATCAACAAATAAAGAATAAACTTGCCCTTCTTCCCGATCAACCTGGTTGTTATTTAATGAAAGATCGTCAGGGAACGATCATTTATGTAGGCAAAGCGAAAGTGTTGAAAAATCGTGTCCGTTCTTATTTCACGGGATCTCATGACGGAAAAACATTCCGGCTCGTGAATGAAATTGAGGATTTCGAATATATTGTCACCTCTTCCAATATCGAGGCTCTTATTTTAGAGTTGAACTTAATCAAAAAACATGACCCAAAATATAATGTCATGCTAAAGGATGATAAGACGTATCCCTTCATAAAGCTGACTGCGGAACGCCACCCACGTCTAATCATTACGCGAAAAGTCAAAAAAGACAAAGGTAAATATTTCGGTCCTTATCCGAATGCATTTGCAGCTAACGAAACGAAAAAATTGCTCGACCGCATCTATCCCCTTAGAAAATGCAATACTTTACCTGATCGCGTTTGTCTCTACTATCACCTTGGCCAGTGCCTGGCCCCATGTGTATATGATGTAGAGGAACAGGAATATAAAAAAATGGTGGATGATATCAACAGGTTCTTGAACGGCGGGCATACTGAAATAAAAAAAGAACTGACTGAAAAAATGCTGGAGGCATCGGAAGATCTCGATTTCGAGAGGGCCAAGGAGTTCCGTGACAAAATTGCCCATATCGATATTACGATGGAGAAGCAGAAAATGATGACGACAGATTTCATCGACAGGGATGTATTTGGTTTTGCCTATGATAAAGGCTGGATGTGCGTTCAGGTATTTTTTGTCCGGCAGGGTAAATTAATAGAAAGGGATGTTTCACTTTTTCCGGTCTACGATGAACCAGAACAGGAACTTCTTACATTCCTCGGTCAGTTTTACGAGATTACGAACCACTTTAAACCAAAGGAAATCTTGCTGCCTGAATCAGTGGATGCCGAAATGGCCGAAGGGCTGCTTGGTGTCAAAACGATTCACCCGAAACGGGGAGCGAAAAAAGACATGCTTAAATTGGCGAATAAAAATGCCTCCATCGCGCTTCAGGAAAAATTCTCTTTGATTGAAAGGGATGAAGAAAGAACGATCAATGCGGTGGAAAACCTCGGGAAGCAACTGGGTATCTACACCCCGCATCGAATTGAAGCTTTCGATAACTCCAACATCCAGGGAAGTGACCCAGTTTCCGCTTTAGTCGTGTTCATTGATGGAAAGCCGGAAAAAAGGGAGTACCGCAAATATAAGATCAAGACGGTCCAAGGGCCTGATGATTATGAATCGATGCGTGAAGTGGTCAGAAGAAGGTATTCACGGGTATTGAAAGAAGGGCTGCCGCTTCCGGACTTGATCATCATTGATGGCGGAAAGGGACATGTGGAAGCTGTACGGGATATTCTGGAAAATGAATTGGGCCTTGATATTCCACTTTCAGGCCTCATTAAGGATGAAAAGCATAGGACCTCGCAATTGATGATCGGAAATCCGCTTGAAATCGTACCTCTTGATTCACGGAGCCAGGAATTTTACCTATTGCAAAGAATTCAGGATGAAGTGCATCGGTTCGCGATTACATTCCATCGTCAGCTACGCGGGAAAAATGCAGTTCACTCCCAGCTTGATGATATTCCAGGAGTCGGGGAAAAGCGAAGGAAGCAATTATTAAGGCATTTTGGATCATTGAAGAAAATCAAAGAGGCAACCGCCGAGGAAATCATGGAAGCTGGCATGCCAAAAGGGGTAGCAGAGGGAATCGTTAGAAAATTACAAGAATAATCTTGCTACCGATAAATCTCTATGCTATGATTAAAAAGAATTTTTAACTAGACAACTTAAAAGTGCTGATAGAGGTGCGGAATTCAAGAGTAAAAACCTGGAGAAGTATGAGCTTCCATGAAAGGTTTTGAAAGGGGATGACGCCGAAGGAAGACAAGACTCATACCTTGTTTTCCTGGTCCGACATTTAATAAATGGCGGATTGTCAGGGTTTATACCCTGGAGAGCTATCTCACTGTGTTTACAGTATTTAGATATGTGATCACAGCAATGAGATATTTCTCATTGCTTTTTTTATTGCCTAAAAAGGTAGAGAGGGTGCATGAGGATGGCATTAATCGTTCAAAAATTTGGCGGAACATCCGTCGGAAGCGTAGAAAAAATCAAAAATGTTGCCAATCGGGTAATCGAGGAAGCGCAGAATGGAAATGAGGTAGTCGTCGTTGTTTCAGCCATGGGGAAAACCACGGATCAATTGGTTTCCATGGCCCGGGATATTTCCGGAACCCCGAGCAAGAGGGAAATGGATATGCTATTGACTACGGGGGAACAGGTAACGATTTCCCTGTTAACGATGGCATTGATTGAAGAAGGACATGAAGCCATTTCGTATACTGGCTGGCAGGCTGGCATGCAAACGGAATCCGTTCATGGGAATGCCCGGATTTTAAACATCGATGCCACGAGGATCCAAGCTCAGCTTCAGGAGAAGAAAATAGTGGTCGTGGCTGGTTTCCAGGGGAACGATGCAAATGGGGAAATCACTACCTTAGGGCGAGGCGGTTCCGATACGACAGCGGTTGCCATCGCTGCAGCGCTGAATGCGGATAGATGCGATATTTATACGGATGTAACGGGTGTTTTCACAACGGACCCTCGCTACATAAAAGGCGCACGAAAACTCCAATCGATTTCTTATGATGAAATGCTGGAACTTGCCAACTTGGGGGCGGGCGTCCTTCATCCAAGGGCTGTCGAATATGCAAAAAATTATCAAATACCGCTTGAAGTCCGTTCAAGCATGGAGAGAGAATCAGGAACGATCATTGAGGAGGAAGCAACTATGGAAGAAAACTTAATTGTACGCGGGATTGCTTTTGAAGACAGTATTACGAGGGTCACAATATATGGTTTGCCCCAATCACTTGGTGCATTATCCACAATCTTCACAACACTTGCGAAAAACCGGATTAATGTGGACATCATCATTCAAAGCATGACTGCCGAGGATACGACCAATCTATCTTTTTCCACAAAAAGTGAAGATACGGAAGCGGCCTTGATCGTGCTGGAAAATAATAAAGAACAATTGGGATTCGACCGAGTCGAAACGGAGAGCGGATTGGCAAAAGTGTCCATCGTCGGTTCTGGTATGGTATCCAATCCGGGAGTGGCTGCCGAGATGTTTGAAGTGATGGCCAATACAGGCATCCAGGTGAAAATGGTCAGCACATCGGAAATTAAAGTTTCGACTGTCGTCAATGAAAAGGAAATGGTGAAGGCGGTCGAATCTCTTCATGAAGCATTTAAACTAGGTCAGCATGCAAATGTGCTAGCTTAAGTGTCAGGAGTCCAATAAAAAACAGACTTCCGGTAAAAAGGGTAAGTCTGTTTTAAGGGCTCATTAGATTGGATCTCTGGGATCCCATTGGATGGTGAATATCACTTTTTTTGCGCGGCGTTTAATTTCTTCCGTTGATTCGCTGAGGAATTTTTTTTGCAGTGTAAACTGCTCGGCAAGGAAACCGGCTTCAAGTTGGAAGTGACAATCAGGGTGTAAATCCAGGCGGCGGCTGATTATTTCACCCGTCAGGGATAATTCCATCTCGTGTTTCGTATATTTCAAGATTTCCAGATTGCCCCATCCAGCGCTTTGGAAAAATTCAATCACTTCCTGATCGCCATTCAATGGGAATTTTCTTGCTAATTGTTTACCTGCCCAATAGAGGATTTGATTAGAGTCTTTTCCGAGAATATCGTTCAATAGAACTTCTCTGATTAATTCGTATCCGAAAGCTGGAACCAGGAATTCTTCAGTTTGAATTTCTTCAGTTTGAATCTCTTCTTCTATCGCAGCAGCAATATTTTTTTTCATAATTTATCGCCTCTTTCTGTAAATCTATTATAAACGTATTTCTTTTGCAAATTATACTGTTTTTTATTTATTTAAATAACAATTGGAAAAAAATGAGAAATTATATCGAGATATTAATAGTTAAATTAGAAATTTATTCAAAATATCATCTTGACATACAAAAAATAGCTAATTTAATCCAATAAAATCTATTCTGAAAAAGAGATTTCTTGTATCCGTTTTCTTGACGCATATAGAAGTCAGGAGTAAAATGGACATGTCACATAATTGTAAAGGAAGTATAGAGGAGTTTTTTTGACTCTATACTGTATTTTCACGCGGAGATAAAAGGTAGCCACCAGTTTATCTTTGCATGATTTTTCACAAATTAAGGGGGGGCACTTAGTGGCAAAAAATCGTGAGTTTGGGAATCGCAGGCTTCATTCACTTCTAGGAGTAATTCCAATTGGTCTATTCCTAATTTTTCATTTATCGGTAAACTTTATGGCAACAAAAGGAGAAGAGACTTTTAATGGGGCAGTTCATTTAATTGAGTATACGCCCGTGAAGATTCTGGTAGAATGGGTCGTCATCTATCTACCGCTCATTTTCCATGCTGTGTACGGAATTTATATTGCCTTTACAGCAAAAAACAATTTAGGCAGATTTAGTTTCTTCCGTAACTGGATGTTCATGCTACAACGTCTAACTGGAATCATAACGTTGATTTTCCTTGTTTGGCATATATGGGCAACTAGAATTCAAGCAGCTATGGGTGCTGAAGTTAACTTTGACATGATGGCTGAAATTTTCTCTAGTCCATTTATGATTGTGTTCTATATTGTTGGTATTATCTCGGCAATCTTCCACTTTGCTAATGGATTATGGTCATTTGCAGTTAGCTGGGGTCTTACAGTTTCACCAAGATCGCAAAGAATCATGACTTACTTTACATTGATCGTTTTCGTTCTTCTTTCTTATATCGGAATCAGCGCAATTTTCGCTTTCGTATAAGAAGATAGAGTTCATTTATAAGAATTAGGAAAAACATAGCTTGGCTAATGGAAATAAGGGAGTGACAGAATTGGGTAAAGGTAAAATAGTTATCGTTGGTGGAGGTCTAGCTGGATTAATGGCTACGATCAAAGCAGCAGAGCTGGGACAACAGGTTGATTTATTTTCTTTAGTGCCTGTTAAACGCTCTCACTCAGTTTGTGCCCAAGGCGGAATCAACGGGGCAGTAAATACAAAAGGTGAAGGGGATTCTCCATATATCCACTTCGACGATACAGTTTATGGCGGAGATTTCTTGGCTAACCAACCGCCGGTTAAAGCGATGTGCGAAGCAGCACCATCGATCATCCATATGTTTGACCGTATGGGTGTTATGTTCAACCGTACTCCGGAAGGTCTTCTTGATTTCCGTCGTTTCGGTGGTACTCAACATAGCCGTACAGCATTCGCTGGTGCAACAACTGGTCAGCAATTACTTTACGCATTGGACGAGCAGGTTCGCCGTTATGAAGTTGAAGGTCTTGTAACGAAATATGAAGGCTGGGAATTCCTTGGAGCTGTAATCGATGATGAGCAAACAGCACGCGGTATCGTAGCTCAAAACCTGACTTCAATGGAAATCAAATCATTCCCTGGAGACGCAGTCATCATGGCGAGCGGCGGCCCTGGAATCATTTTCGGTAAATCAACTAACTCAATGATCAATACAGGTTCAGCAGCTTCCATCGTTTATCAACAAGGTGTAAATTATGCAAATGGTGAGTTCATTCAAATTCACCCGACAGCAATCCCTGGAGATGACAAACTTCGTCTAATGAGTGAATCCGCTCGTGGTGAAGGTGGACGTATCTGGACATATAAAGACGGAAAACCTTGGTATTTCCTTGAAGAAAAATACCCTGCTTATGGTAATCTAGTACCTCGTGATATCGCGACTCGTGAAATCTTCGACGTCTGCATGAACATGAAGCTTGGCATTAATGGAGAAAACATGGTTTACCTGGATCTATCACATAAAGATCCGAAATTACTTGATATTAAACTTGGCGGAATCATTGAAATCTACGAGAAATTCATGGGTGAAGATCCTCGTAAAGTTCCAATGAAAATTTTCCCTGCCGTTCACTATTCTATGGGCGGACTTTGGGTGGATTATGACCAAATGACAAACATCAAAGGTTTATTCGCTGCAGGTGAGTGTGATTACTCACAACATGGCGGTAACCGTCTTGGTGCTAACTCACTTCTTTCTGCAATCTATGGTGGTTCAGTCGCTGGACCGAACGCCGTTAAATATATTGAAGGCCTTGATAAAACTTCAGAATCCATTCCTTCTTCATTGTATGAAGGGTACGAAAAACAAGAACAAGAGAAATGGAATGAAGTCATGTCTCTTGATGGTAACGAAAATGCGTACGTCCTTCACAAAGAACTTGGTGAGTGGATGACACAGCATGTTACTGTAGTTCGTTACAATGACAAGCTGAAAGAAACGGATAACAAGATTCTTGAACTGATGGAACGTTACAAGAAAATTAACATCAATGACACGGCTAAATGGAGTAACCAAGGAGCTGCATTCACTAGACAGCTGCAAAACATGATGCAATTGGCTCGTGTAATCACAATTGGTGCGTTAAACCGTGACGAAAGCCGCGGAGCGCATTACAAACCTGATTTCCCAGAACGTAATGATGAGGAATTCATGAAAACTACTATGGCAACATTCAAAGGCTTGGATCAAGCACCTGAATTCCATTATGAAGATATTGATGTATCACTGATCGCACCGCGTAAACGTGACTACACTACGAAACACTAAAGAGGGGGAGCAAAAAAATGGTTGAAACTAAATCTGAGACTAAAACAGTCCGTTTTATAATCACTCGTCAAGATACACCGGATTCAGCTCCTTATGATGAGGAATTCGAATTAGCATACCGCCCGAATATGAACGTAATTTCGGCTCTTATGGAAATTCGTCGTAATCCGGTAACTGTACAAGGCAAGCACACTACAGCAATCGCATGGGACATGAACTGTCTTGAAGAGGTATGTGGTGCTTGTTCAATGGTTATCAATGGTAAACCAAGACAATCATGTACAGCTCTTATCGATCAATTGGAGCAGCCAGTTCGTCTAGCTCCAATGCGTACATTCCCTGTTGTTCGTGACCTGCAAGTCGATCGCAGCCGTATGTTCGACTCATTGAAAAAGGTAAAAGCATGGATTCCAATCGATGGAACGTACAATCTTGGACCGGGACCGCGTATGCCAGAAAAGAAACGTCAATGGGCTTACGAGTTATCTAAATGTATGACTTGCGGTGTTTGTTTGGAAGCTTGTCCGAACGTAAACAGCAATTCAGACTTCATGGGGCCACAACCATTATCACAAGTTCGGTTGTTCAACGCACATCCAACAGGTGCAATGAACAAAGCTGAACGTTTAAATACAATCATGGGTGATGGAGGACTTGCAAACTGCGGTAACTCACAAAACTGTGTGCAGTCTTGCCCTAAAGGCATTCCATTAACTACTTCGATTGCAGCGTTGAACCGTGATACTACGATCCAACAATTCCGTAACTTCTTCGGCAGCGATGAAGTTTAATAATGAACATGAAAGAACCTATATCTTTTGATATGGGTTCTTTTTTTATCGATTGATAGCTTGGATTGATGTGTAAAATGATTTGTGGCACCCGCAAATGCTGAATGACTAAATTAATGAAGTGAGAATGATAAAATTAAACATCTTCCAATATAAAATACTTTTCATTATGGCTTTTTTCTTATAAAATGAGTGAATAGTCATTCATTTCAGAAAGGGTGTGCACAAGTTGGGCAAAATATCATATATCGATAATATAACGGAGTGGATCAATGATTTTTCCTTTAAACATGAGATTAAGGTCCGCTTTTCAGAAACTGATATGTTTGGGCACATGAATAACACGATTCCTTTTACTTATTTTGAGGAAGCACGGATTGAGTATTTCAATAGCATGGGATTCATGTCGGATTGGACCTCTGCTGAATGCGGTGAGATGCCGGTTGTTGCTAACTTACAGTGTGATTACCTGAAGCAGGTTTTTTTCAATGATCGATTGACGATCCATGTGAAAGCTGACCATATCGGAAATTCTTCAGTGGACATACATTATATGGGGACCAAACAGGATGGATCAATTTGTTTAACGGGCAGGGGGACGATTGTGCAAGTCTCCAAGGCCACCGGAAAGCCGATACCTTGGACGGAAGAGATGAAGCACTCGATGTGGCAAACTGTGCTGGAACATTCCTAAAAATATTTCCATTTAGACAAGTAAAATAGTCACTCCATTGCCCCAGCCGACATACTATATCTTGACTAAATAGACACCCACTCCGGGTTTTATGCTGGTGAAGGCAAGGAGGGTAACATTACTTGAAGGAGAACGAATTCACTCATAAGCCACTACTCACCAAAAGAGAAAAAGAAGTATTTGAGTTACTAGTACAAGACAAAACAACAAAAGAAATCGCAGGTGAATTGTTTATTAGCGAAAAAACAGTTCGAAACCATATTTCGAATGCGATGCAGAAGCTTGGAGTTAAAGGACGTTCGCAGGCAGTCATAGAACTCCTTCGTATGGGAGAACTTAAGCTTTAATGTGTTAACTCTTAATACGTAAGCCTAATAAATATTTTCTCTCCCGTTCATTGGCAGCATATAAGGAAGGGCAAAACAATTTGGTTGTTTTGACTTCTTTGGATGCTGCTTATTTTTATGAGAGCGTTTCATTATGATTCCAGGTAATCAATCTTGAAAATCATTTCACTTTCATCCAAAATGGTAGTATGATAAGTTTCATGAAGTGGGGAGCTGTGTGTATGGATGAAGAGAAGCAGGCGGCATATGTAGCCGATATCGAGAGGGAATTGCGCTATGTATCGTCATGGCTTAAACAAAGGGGAAGAGAAATTCTCCATGATTATAAAATTACCATTCCTCAATTCGTGGCTTTGCAATGGCTTTTTGAATCAGGTGACATGACGATTGGCGAATTGTCCACGAAGATGTTTCTCGCCTTCAGCACAACGACGGATCTGATTGACCGCATGGAGAAACATCAGCTTGTCCAGCGTGTCAGGGATGAAAAGGACCGGCGTGTGGTTCGAATTCACCTTCTTGAAGAAGGTGAACGGATAATCGAAGAAGTGATTAATAAGCGGCAGCAGTACTTGAGTGGCGTGTTAGTCAATTTTAACGAATCTGACATCATGTCCCTCAAAGGGATTCTAGTAAAACTACATCAAGAAATGAAAGAAAAATGAGGCGAGTTTTTTGAAACAACCGATAGGCATCATTGATTCAGGGGTAGGCGGTTTGACAGTAGCTAAAGAAGTCATGCGTCAGCTTCCAAATGAAAATATAATTTACTTAGGTGATACAGCAAGATGCCCTTATGGGCCGAGGACCAAAAAAGATGTCCAAACCTTTACATGGCAAATGACGAGGTTTTTGATGAAGAAGGAAATAAAAATGCTGATCATCGCCTGCAATACAGCGACTGCAGCTGTACTGGATGAAATCAGGGCAACACTTCCGATTCCGGTGTTGGGTGTCATCCATCCAGGGGCAAGGGCGGCATTGAAAGTTTCTGATTCCTTGCATATTGGCGTGATTGGTACGGAAGGCACGGTGAAAAGCAAAGCATATGACGACGCGCTTGCCTCCATCAATTCCGATGTGAAAGTAGATAGTTTAGCATGCCCGAAATTTGTCCCAATCGTAGAAAGCGGGGAGTTTGAAGGGGGTATCGTCAATAGGGTCGTGGCACAAACCTTGAACCCGTTGAAGAAAACGAAGATCGATACATTGATCCTTGGATGTACCCATTATCCACTGCTGGGGCCTGTAATCTCTTCCTATATGGGGGATGAAGTACAAGTCATTTCCTCTGGGGAAGAAACCGCCCGTGAGGCAAGTGTCATTTTGGATTACTATAAATTAATCAATAAAAGCAAGCTCCGCCCAGTTCATCGCTTTTATACAACCGGTTCCAGAGACATGTTTGGTTCCATCGCGTCGAGCTGGCTCGGTATTCATGTCAATACCATTGAAACAATTAAAATCGATCACTTATAAGACTTCCATTTGGAAGTCTTTTTTTCTTGTCTTGAACAGACGGTGTTAGTATCGATACGGTGATTATGAGACATATGACAGATTCATATTTTGGAACAAGAATTTCCCTATCAACATAAAGCCTGCTTTCAAGAAGTGCGAAAGGGTTATGGATGAAGATGTAGGTGATTTCATCGGAAGACAGAAAGAAGGTTCAAGGATCTGGCTTGTCGGCAGTGCAGAATTAGTGAGTGATTTCATAAGGGAAACGCAGGTGGATGAAATGATTCTGTCCATCATTCCGGTTATATTGGGGAATCGGATTCGATTGTTCCATTCAGGTAGTCCCGAAATCCCAGTGAAGCTGACAAACGGGCAAATTGCCCAGCCCCATTATCAAAGAGAAATATAATTGGTCTATTTTCCCCTAGGGCTCGTATAAATAGGAGTACAAACTGTCCTAGGAGTGATTTTATGTCCAATAAATCAAAAGTAACAATGGCTGTGACCATTCTGGCATCTTCTTTTTGGCTTTCAGGCTGCGGATTATTTGGCGGTGAAGAGAAAAAGGAAATAGATCCGCCAAAGGATGTTTCATTAGTCGAGGATGAATCTTCATTAAAAGAAACAGAAATGAATGGTGAGGAAAAGCCCGCGACTGATGGAGAAGAGGGCGCTGTTGAAACGAAAACAGTGAAGACGGAGTTATATTTAATTGATAAAAGCGGGTATGTGGTTCCACAAACATTGGAACTTCCTAAATCGGAAGCTGTCGCCAAACAGGCCCTTGATTACCTTGTCACTAACGGACCTGTCACGGATAAACTTCCGAATGGATTCAGGGCCGTCATTCCTGCCGATACCCAAATAAGCGTGAACATTAAAGACGGAGTGGCTGTGGCGGACTTTTCGCCGGAGTTCAAAAATTATCAAAAAGAGGATGAACTTAAAATCCTCCAAGCCATTACATGGACACTGACACAATTCGACTCGGTCGAGAAAATCCAAATGAGAATTAATGGGGAAGATATATCCGAAATGCCTGTCAATGGCACACCGATAGATGAGAATGTCTCAAGGTCGTCAGGAATCAATATCGATACGAGTGACGTAGTCGACATTTCCAATACCAAATCACTGACCGTTTATTATGTAGGCGGTGACGAGGAGTACACCTATTATGTTCCGGTGACACGCAGGATCAGCGAAACGGTGTCTGATAATGTAACAGCGGTCATTCAGGAATTAACGAAGAGTCCTTCAGGTTCAAGCCTGCAAACAGGGTTCATGAGTGATGTAGCTTTACTTGACGAGCCTAAAGTCGCAGAAGGTAAGGTCAGCCTCAATTTTAATGAAAATATCCTTGGAAGCTTTAAAGAGAAAAAGGTATCACAAGAAGTCCTTGATGCCTTGGTCCTTTCCTTAACGGAACAGAAAGGAATTGAAAGCGTTGAAGTGCAAGTGCAGGGCAGCGCAGATGTTCTTAATGAAGAAGGCAAGAAATTATCCGAACCAGTGGTCCGTCCAGAGAAAGTCAACACAGGTAGTTTTTAAAGAGCAATTTATATCTGGAAATCACAATGAGGCAGCCTGCAGCTGCCTCTATTTTTTATTCCACAATTGAATTACCACGCTGTTATTGCACCTGTTGTATACATTGTTTTTAGTTGAATACTAATACCGCCGCCAAGCATTTCTAGTATCAAGAGAAAGTTTTTACATAAATAAATTTTTAAAAGGGGAAATTACTTTTAATCGTGTAATTAATGGGGGGATATTATGGATCAAAAGATCATTCAGGCTTTACACATCTATGTTTTAATCATCATGAATACAGGATTCATGGTACATGTCCTACTCCTTCCCAATATATTGACCGCATCTCAACGCGACGCATGGATAAGTGTCATAATAAGTGTTGTTCCATGTATCGTTTGGACCCTATTTATTTTTTATATTTATAAAAAACTAGATAAAGAAGATATAATCGCTTTTCTAAAAAAATGGTCTACACCTTTTGTTACATATATTTTCACAATAGCATTTGGGTTGTACTTTATATTTAACGCCTTCATTACCGTCAAGTTTACAGTGATTTGGGCAAAAGCTAATTATACTCATGACATACCGAACATTGTAGTCGTTAGCCTATTCACTTTTATTTGTATTTTTGCAACTTATAAAGGAATACGCACCATAAGTACTTTGGCTCTCCTGTTTCTTCCGTTCGTCACTTTTTTTGGGATATTTGTGGGGCTGGGGAATACGAGTAATAAGAATTACGAATTATTGTTCCCGATATTTGAAAGCGGGTATCGCAATACTCTAAATGGTATTTTGTATACGAGTGCAGGATATTTAGAAATTATCGTTTTTTTATTTTTGACTCCTTACCTGAAAGATAAGCTAAAAGCCAAGTGGCTTTTATTAGTTAGTGTAATTTTAATCATGCTTACGTTAGGACCCCTGATGGGGGCGATTGCAGAATTTGGTTCCGTGGAAGCAGTGAAAATGAGGAATCCAGCTTATGAACAGTGGAAGCTGTTAAGGTTTGGCTATTATATTACTCGACTCGATTTCCTGTCCATTTTCCAATGGCTTTCAGGTGCCATGATTCGAATAAGTTTATGTTTATTTATAGGATATAAATTAATCTCAAATTCAAAACATCAGAAGTGGATACTGCTCTCACTATATTCATTAATTGTTATTGGAACGCTAATCCATTGGGATGCCACTTCATTTTTTTATTTTATATACAAATATTTCTTTCCGATCAGTAGTCTGTTTCTCTTGAGTGCTGCAATTATACTGTTATTCCTTATTATAAAAAAGGGAAAAGGAAAAGGTGAAACATTATGAGGAAGGGAAAATTGAATGGAACTCCTTCTTGCATTGACCAAATCCAAAAATGGTTCGAACATTCCTCTGATGTTGTTTTAAGAAAAAAAACATTTGATCCTGAAGGTCGTTATTTGTTGGGGTTTTTATATGCGCCAAACTTAGTCGATATGCAATTTATCAATGAAGTGATACTGCCTACAATATCAAAAGCGGTTCAAGAAAATGGGGAATTAACAATTGATCAATTAAGCAATATTATGGAGATCAGTACGCTAAAAAAAGACGCCGATTTAAAAGAGGAAGTAGAAAGCATTCTATTTTCAGGAGACCTAATCATTATTAATGAATCTTCTAATGAAATTTACTATACTCCATTAGCTAATTCCCCTAAGCGTAGTCCGGAAGAGTCCAATATAGAATCTTCCATTCGCGGACCTAGAGATGGATTTATTGAGAATATATCGGATAACATGTCTTTAATTCGCCAAAGGTTAAAAACGTCAACACTTAAATGCATTGAATATACAATCGGGAAAAGAAGTAAAACCAAAATATTGTTACTTTATATAGATGACATTATTAATCCTTCGATTCTTTTGGATATTAAAAAACGATTGGATTCATTAAATGTTGATATCATAGTCAGCAGTTACCAAGTTGAAGAACTCCTATATGATACTCAACTTTCCATCTTCCCTTTAATGGATTATATCGGTCGACCGGACTATGTTGTTGAATCCTTGAATCAAGGACGCTTTGCCATCCTGGTGGACGGGAATCCCACATGCTTAATCGGACCGACCAGTATTAATCAGTTACTTTATTCTGCTGATGACGCACATGCAAGCTTTTTTTACATTAGTTTTATGCACATCATTCGTGTAGTCGCCTTATTTGTAACGGTTGCGTTACCGGGTTTTTTTATAGCGTTAGTTTCCTATCAATTCGACCAAATTCCCTTTTCGCTTCTTGCGACGATTTCAATCACGAGACAAGGATTACCGATACCTGCTTCTTTAGAGGCATTCATGATGATCATATTGTTTGAACTATTTAAAGAAGCTGGTCTTCGCCTGCCAAAAGCTGTAGGTCCGACGGTTTCTGTGTTGGGTGGATTGATTATAGGTGATGCAGCGATTCGGGCAGGGCTGACTTCACCCTCCATGTTAGTAGTAATAGCTGTTACAGTTCTCTCAAGCTATACCTTAATCAATCAGAATATTGCTGGAAATATCGTTCTTATAAGGTTATTCATATTTGCTTGTTCAGCGTTTTTAGGCTTGTTTGGATTCTTCATGGGAATATTCCTTATCTTGATTGTTGTGGTTTCCTTGGAAAGTTTCGGACAGCCTTTTGTGAATCCATTTTCCAAACCAAGTAAATCGGATATGTTAAAAGTCTTATTCAAGCTTCCGTATGGGATGTTAAGGCAGCGGAATCAAGCTATACAGTCCAGTGATAATGAACCGCAAAAGGAGTCGAACAAATGAGAAAGCTAATTGCAGTCATGGTTATTGGCTGTCAACTTTTATTGACGACAGGATGCTGGGGAATGAAGGAAATTCAAGCTCAAACATATGGATCCGCTCTAGGGATCGATTATAAAGAGGGTGAATTCATCTTATACTTTCAAGCGTTGAATTTTGCGGATATAGCAAAACAAGAGGGGGCCACTGCATTACAAGAAAGATCTACTGTTGTCATTGGGGAAGGTAAAGGGGAAAGTATCGAGGAAGCATTTACCGAATTAGAACAACATGCCGCATTACCGCTTTATATCGGGCATATTAACTCCTTCATTTTAAGTGAGAATGTAATCAAGAATAAAATGAAGGATTTCATTGAATATGTAGGAAAAGAGCCCTTATTGCGATACAATTCATGGCTGTTCGTTACGAACAAGGATATTAAAAAGGTGTTTGACAGTGATAGTTTCTTTAATCTTCCTAACTTATTCACGATCATTCAAAGGCCAGAGACCGTTATTAACGAGAACTATTTCATTTCCCCGTTAAAATTCAGTGAACTGGTTTCGAAGTTTTATCAACCGGTTGGTTCCATTTTAATTCCCTCTTTGGTCATAAATGAGCATCATTACTCAGAGGGCGGGAAAGAAAAGAAGATACCAACGTTGAATGGCGGCTATGTTTTATCAAAACAACAATATAAAGGGTACGTAAGTAAACAAGATTTGATAGGTTTAAAATGGGTTGAAAACAAGGCGACAGTAATGTTTTTTTCCCTGAACAAACAAAAGGTAAGTGTTGAAATCATGGACCCTAAAACAAACATCATAGTATTGGAACAACAAAAGAAACCCTTATATGACTTAGAGGTTAGAGCAAATGGAATATTGAAACAAAATATAGCTAACTTGGATATGGAAAAAATCGAAAAAAAGGTAGAAACAAAAGTTAAGCATGATATTTTGAAGACATTGGAGACGGGGGAGAAAATCAATACAGACCTATTTAACATAAGTGAAAAGGCATACAGATACCATGTCAATAAGTGGGATAACAGAATTATTAATTCCTTTGATAAGACTTCAATAAATAACATAAAAGTTAATATCCATATTGAACATAGTGAAAATTACAAACGTTAGTTTATAAGTTTCAGGTTATTTCAGATGAGGGAGTTGTGTTAGACTTAACTTATCTGGAAAATTCAGCGGCCGTTATTGATCATGGAAGGCAGCGCTGAATTCGTCCGTTTGGCACTGGAGAATAAGCGGCTTAACATTAATGAGTACAGCAAATTCTTTCTTAGACCGAAAAGAGCTCACATGCCGATAAAATGAAAAAGGGTGAAATGAAAAATGAAGACAGTAATAATTGCAACGAAAAATAAAGGGAAAGCAAAGGAGTTCGAAAGCTTATTCTCTGCTAAAGGATATGAAGTCAAAACACTTCTTGATGTACCGGATGCTCCGGATGTTGAGGAAACAGGGACGACATTTGAAGAAAATGCGATCCTGAAGGCAGAGGCCATTGCCCATCAGCTAGGCCGTTTTGTCATTGCTGATGATTCCGGATTGATTGTAGATGCATTGGAGGGCCGTCCAGGCGTATATTCTGCGCGCTATGCTGGAGAGTCCAAGAGTGATGAAGCGAACACGGAAAAAGTCCTCCGGGAACTGGAAGGCGTGCCAAAAGAGGATAGAACGGCGAGGTTTTATTGCGCATTGGCACTAGCGTCACCCAACCAGGAAACGATTACGGTATCGGGAACGATGGAAGGCTTGATTACAGAACGGCCTTCAGGAGCGAATGGATTTGGTTATGATCCCATCTTTTTTGTTGAGGAACAGGGTAAAACAAACGCAGATTTGACAAAAGAGGAAAAAAACAAAATCAGCCACCGTGCCAATGCATTGAGGGCTCTAGATGAAAAACTTGATCTATTTCTAAAAAGGGAAGAAGGAATGTGACGATGAAAGTGCTAATAATGAGTGACAGTCATGGCTTAACTCATGAAATCAGCATGATTACCGACCGTCATAAACAAGAGGTTGCAGCCATGATCCATTGCGGTGATTCAGAGTTGGAAAGAAATGACCCTCACATGTCGGGGTTCTTAGCCGTACGCGGGAATTGTGACTATGATTCGGCATATCCGAATGACATTGTGGAGAACATCGCAGGCAAGCGTTTCTTCCTTACACATGGACACCTCTATAACATAAATATGACCTTGATGAACCTATCTTATAAAAGTGAAGAGCTTGGGGCGGATATTGTTTGCTTTGGTCATTCCCACGCTGCAGGCTCTGAATTGATTGACGGCAAGCTCTTCATCAACCCGGGAAGCATACGTCAGCCGCGTGGACGAAAAGAAAAAACCTATGCCATTTTGGAAATCGGAAATGACCAACTTGAAATCATCTATTATGACCTTGAAGGAAAAATCGTTGAAGAACTAAGAAATGCTTATCAAATGGAATGACTTCATGTATAATGAACAGGAAGCGTTTTTCCCCGCTTCCTGGTTATTAAAAAAAGAAAAAACTTTTTTTGAAAAAGCGTTGACTTTCTTTTGATATCCTACTATAATAAGAAGTGTCCTAAGGGAACAGTTAAGGTAATACATAAGTTTTACCGCAACTTATATCATAAACGTCTCAGTAGCTCAGCTGGATAGAGCAACGCCCTTCTAAGGCGTCGGTCGGGAGTTCGAATCTCTCCTGGGACACTACTAAAAAAAGCCAAAACCTTCAAAGGTTTTGGCTTTTTTACTTTTGGCTTAAGACAACGAGGGTAATTTAAATTTGCTATCCTTTTAACTGTTAAAGTTCGTATGACGACAAGAAGTTTTTTATTTCATATTTATCGCAGGTGGATGACCTTTTATGTCGAACTTGTTATAAATAAGGAGATGTTTAAATGAATAAAGATAGATTATTCAAGTTCATTCAAACTTCCACTCGGGGCAATTTCTTCTCAGTCGAAATAACCGAAGATGGAACAGAAGTGGTCCAATTAGCCAAGGAGTTAGAAAAAGAAGGAAGAATCAAGTTGAGGGAATGCACACGAAAAGAGCAAGGTGTTTATCTGGAAGGGATACTTAAGTTTGTGCCTAGCTAATACTTAAAGAGCTCAACGAAGGACTTATATTAGGAATTTCATATGTTCCACAAACTCAGGCATCCATGATTGGATGCCTGAGTTTGTATCTGAATTTTAAAGCAAAGTTGATTGGAGCGGGTGTGCGAGACTCCTGCAGGGAAAGCGCGTGCCTCGAGTGGAAATCAACGTTCGATTTACAAAAACCAATTATTATCGAGTTTGTCTACAAATTCAGGCATCCATAATCGGATGCCTTTTTTCTATATCAAATTCTATTTAATGTTTGGAGATTTTTTTTAATGATTTCACGGTTTTTGATTATTGCCGTATTCAATTCTTCGACGGGTGAACTTTTCTCATCTCCTAAACTAAGCTGCATCCCACTTGATTGGTTTTGTATAAGTAATTCAATCGTATCGCGTAATTCTGGCAGTGATACCTTGAATTGTTCAGATAAATGTTGTATTGCCTTGTGTAAATCGGTGTTATGGATTGATGGAACAATTGCATTGCTTTCATCTTTCAATATATATCCTCCTCTAAAGCTTATTCACGCTTATATAGCATATTATTGGGGAAATTAAGCTTATTATTCAATGTGCTATACGGCATAGTGTCATGGGGATCGTTTCGTTTAATGGATGGTGTAGCGCCTGTCAGCTGTATTGTATGTTATGAAGCCCTCTGGCCATCAAGTTCATCTTTGGATAATTTGCTGGAGTTAAATTAGAAAAAACATTGACATAATGCAAACGAATTAATATTATGTTTATTATATTATAAACTTTATAGGGAAGTGTTTGTTTTATGAAGGACGCTGAAATGTTTTGGAGCGCATCTCAGGATGAGCTTAAACAAGGGTATATAGAAGGTGAGAACCAATATGTTTGTTTGCTGTGCGGAAATGCAGTTGAAAAGGGGGTGGTATACCCGAAAGATGGGGTTCTTTATGAAGCAAAGAGGTATATGCGGATTCATATTGAACATGCACACAACTCCGTTTTTGAATACTTGATCGATCTCGATAAAAAACTTACAGGTCTCACGGACCATCAAAACCGCCTTCTTCGCCTATTTTACCAAGGGAAGAATGATGCTGAGGTTCAGGAGGAAATGGGGATAGGCAGTCCGTCCACCATTCGGAACCATCGTTTTGTGTTGAAAGAAAAAGAGCGTCAGGCTAAGTTGTTTTTAGCCCTGATGGAACTTTTGAAAGATAAAGATGAACATGCGCCGGCATTTATCCCGCTTCATCAAAAAGCGACGATGGTTGATGATCGTTATAACGTTACCGAGGATGAAAAGGTGACTGTACTGAAAAAATACTTCCCTAAAGGCAGTCAGGATGCATTAAAGTCTTTCCCGCCAAAGGAAAAACAAAGGCTGATCATTCTTCAAGAAATTATGAACCGATTTGAAAATGAGCGGAAATACGAAGAAAAAGAAATCAATCAAATTTTGGGTACCGTTTATCATGATCACGTTCTTTTGAGAAGGTATTTAATAGAATATGGATTTTTGGATAGAAAGCCTGATGGGAGCCAATATTGGCTGAAGAAATGATGACTGGAGGCAAGAAAAATGGATCGTAAAAAAGAATTGAAGCAATTATATAAAGAAACGAAAGTTGAAGCAGGTGTATACCAAATCAGAAATACGGTAAATAATAAAGTTTTTATCGGAAGCACGAGGAATTTAAAGACGTTGAAGGGGAAACAATTTGAATTGGAAGTCGGAACAAACACCAATAAAGTGCTGCAAGGTGAGTGGAACCAATATGGGAAAGATGCTTTTTCTTTTGAGGTGCTGGAAGTATTGAAGCCGAAAGAAACAGGATTTTTTGATGTTAAACGGGAATTGAAAAAACTTGAAGAAATGTGGATGGAAAAAATACAGCCATACGAAGAACGGGGATACAATAGAATGAAATCCACTGACTTGTAAGTGGCCTTTAAAACAGGGAGTCATTTGTGGCTCTTTTTTTGTGGGAAAAAAATCAGAGGATCTCACTTGTTGTAAGTTTTTAAATGGTTTAAGCTAATAATGAGGGTCCTGTTTATGAAATAGGGGGAAACCAGTGGAGACCTTCACTAAATAATTTATTTTAGGAGTTGCGAATGAAAAAAATAGGATGGACCATAACGGGGATAGGAGCAATCATAGCGCTGGGGGCCTTACTTTATCCTTTGAATGTTATTAATAAAACTCTATGTATATATTTATTGCTCGGCGGTGCAGGGCTTATGTTTGTCGGGTCTATGTTCAGGGCCTTTTCACTCCTGAAAAGATGACTGATTTTATTAAGGTGATGACATGGAGAAAAACCAATTGAAATATGTCCAGCAGCAGCTGGCTAATGAACGTACCTTTTAGCCTGGGTAAGAACGGTGATTGCGATAGTGGGGGTTGGTTTTCTTGCGACTAGCATACATTTTACGTTTGGTGTGCATCGGGATCCCCGGATTGACCTGATTAGTATCGTGCTGGGGATGTTTACATGTGCATTGGGCCTTGTGATTACAGTGCTGGCGAAGTTCGGTTATCTTCAGAAGAAGCGGCAAATCAATGAAGGGACATTCCGGCCCTCGAGTTCGACGTTATTCTAATCGCTGTTTTTATGGTCATATTGTTATCGATGATCATTTTATATTTTGTTTTCATAAAAGTGTAAAACTGTCCTAACATTTAAAGGGCAGTTTTTTTCAATTTCTACTATTATATACTTATTCTTACATCATTACGGGAAGATTTCTTCCATTGATTAAATGCAATCAAAAAACGAAAGCTTGAAAAACACTGTATTTCAGGTTATGAAGAATTATTCAGACTGTAGAAAATTCGAAGAAAACCTGTTGCCTGCAGTAATTTTATGGTGTTTACAATTTGGACGTTGATTTCCGATCCAGGCACTCGCTTTCCGCGGGCGGCCCGGGAGCCTCCTCGGCTGATCTCCTCTAGACTCGCTTTTCCCGCAGGTGTCTCGCGCCTCCCTCTACAATCAACATCGTAATAAAATTCAGATGGAAATCATACTTAAGGTTTGAAGGTATGGCTACTTTGTGTCCGTTGATTCGGGGGCATCATTTGATGAAAGATAAATTTTCAGAACCCTATTGTCGACAAACTGGAATAATTAAAACCTTTTTATTACATTAAATACAGTGTTGTGCACGTAGCCATGGTGAAATTTGAAGTACCGGAAGGGCATATAAGCGGTAAGGAAAAATCGGTCAAGTTTTGCCTTTCTTGAAAAAATATATATTAGCCACCATCAGTTTGTGAATAAACTTCACATGGGCAATGCTAGCATTAAAACTTTTGAAAGTACTTTACTTTATTCAATTTCAATCGCATTTTAAATATTTGTTTAATTTCCATTTTGTGAGATATGATAAAGAGGAACTAAAAGGAGGTCATTAACATGGTTGATATTAGAAAAGGTGAAAGTTCTTTTTTTGTCGAAGAATCTGGTGAGAAATTAGCGGAAATTACATTCTTTAAATCAGGTGATGATGAAATCACGGTCGATCATACCGTTGTTTCTGACAAGTTGCGCGGACAAAAGGTAGGAAATGCCCTTGTTGAAAAGGTAATAGGATTCGCAAGGGAGGAAAAACTGAAAATTGTTCCGGTATGTTCGTTCGTTCAAAAACAATTTGAAAAAAATGAAGAATACGAGGATGTATTGGCTAAATGAACTAGAGGGCTGGACCAGGGGATGATTAATATCACCTGTGTTCAGCCCATTGTCATTTTTTTAGATAATCTTCACTCCATCAATTCCCCAAGAAAAAAATATAAAAATGCCTTTCCGCCTACAGTGTTGTTCGCATTTAATATAGGGGAGGTGCTAGGATGGCCATCAAATTACAAACCCTATTGAATCGCGCAAAGGAAAATATGGGAGGCGGTATGGACCCGGTCGTGAACGAGACGATACTTGAAGTGGTTAAATTAGCTTATGAAGCGGGGATATTTGTTCAAATAACAGCTGGTTATCGAAGTTTCCCAGAACAAAATGAATTGTATGAACGGGGCAGAACGAATAAATCAATGCCTATCGTGACTTATGCCAGAGCTGGCCAGTCCTTGCATAACTATGGACTTGCTGTAGATTTTGTCATTGTTAGTGATGACGGCAAGCGGACATTGTGGACAGAGGGCGAAAAGTGGACAAGGGTAGCGGCCATAGCAAAATCCCTGGGATTTGTTTGGGGAGGGGATTTTGAATTGTTCCGTGATTTTCCGCATCTTGGAATGTCAGGCGGTTTATCCACTAGAGATCTTCAAAAGGGATTGAGGCCGAATCTTATATCAAGAGTGGCGTCAGCGAACAGTGAAAGGGAAAATGGATGATCCGCTGTTTGAGAACACTAATACTAGTGACTGGCATCATGTGCGTAGTGCGAGGATATTTCAGTGGAGAAGTTTGTTATCACTTTAATAATTTTAATGGGATATCTGACGTTTTTAAAAATTAAATATTAAAAAAACTTTTTTTATAGAATGTGGTCATGATAGGTATGTAAGCGGATACAACAAATCTTTCAATTTAGAATTATCAAAAAATTTCAAAAAACCTGTTGACTACTACCCGAAATACACGTAAGATAATCACAAATACAAGACATCAAACATAAGCGTTTCAAAAAATATGAATAATGCGAAAAGCATTGAAGAGGATAAGTAGTCTTTTAAAAAGGCAGTCACAGAGAGCCGGGTAGCTGAGAGCCGGTATTGTCCCGAAAGATGAACTCACCTTGGAGTTTCAGCTTGAACGTCAGACTAGTAGGGCTGAACGGGTGCGTACCAGTACCCGTTACCAAAACAGAGAATAGTGTAGGCTATTCAAAGTGCGCATGGAGTTTCATGCGAAAAAGGGTGGTACCGTGGAGTGGCTCATCAAGCCTTTTCACCCCTTTAACTTGCCGAGTGCAAGTACATTTGGGGTGAAAAGGCTTTTTTGTATGCATAAAAAGCTGAAAATTCTGAATGTTAAGAAATATTCAATAGAAAAGCGAAGGAGGTTTTTTACGAAATGACACAAAAGTCAGTTGTTGCTGATCGGAAAAGTGGAAAGACACATTATACTGGTGCTGAATTTCTGCTGAATGCATTGAAAAAGGAAAATGTTGAAGTCATCTTTGGTTATCCGGGAGGTTCTGTATTGCCGATTTATGACAAGCTTTACAGTTCAGAACTTTTTCATATTTTGACAAGGCACGAACAAGGTGCGATTCATGCAGCGGAAGGATACGCCAGGATTACCGGCAAGCCGGGAGTGGTCATAGTTACATCCGGTCCAGGGGCAACGAACATTGTCACCGGTTTGGCCGATGCAATGATTGATTCTTTACCGCTTGTGGTAATTTCGGGTCAGGTAGCTACCAGTGTAATTGGCTCGGATGCTTTCCAGGAGGCTGATGTACTGGGGATTACTACCCCGATCACAAAACATAACTATCAGGTAAGGAGGCCGGAAGACCTTCCGCGCATTATAAAAGAAGCTTTTTATATCGCTTCAAGCGGCCGGCCAGGTCCAGTATTAATCGATATACCTAAGGACATGGCCATTATAGAAGGTGTATCGACTGAAGAGGAGCCAGAGATGAATCTCCCGGGCTATCAGCCGACGACCAAGCCGAATTACTTACAGATCAGAAAGCTTGTTGAAGCAGTAAGCGGGGCGAAAAGACCGGTCATTCTTGCAGGGGCAGGTGTCCTGCATGCAAAGGCCTCCCATCTATTAAAGGAATATGTCGAGCAGCAAGGCATTCCCGTCGTCCACACTTTATTGGGTCTTGGGGGCTTTCCGGCGGAACATCCTCTCTTTATCGGTATGGGTGGTATGCATGGCTGCTATGCGGCAAACATGGCGTTAGCGAAATGTGATCTATTAATCAATATCGGTGCCAGGTTCGATGATCGATTGACTGGGAACCTAGCGAAATTCGCACAGCATGCAACGGTGGCCCATATCGATATTGATCCAGCGGAAATCGGTAAAAATGTGCCGACAAAAATTCCGGTCGTCGGAAGTGCCAAGGAAGCACTGGCAGAGTTGATTGCGCAAAATGGCAAGAAACCGGAAATTGATGAATGGACAACACAGCTTACTGCATGGAATGAAGAGTTCCCATTGCGTTATACCCATGAAGAAGGCGTATTGAAACCTCAGCGGGTCATCCAGATGCTTCACGAAAAAACGAATGGGGAAGCCATCGTTACGACGGATGTTGGACAGCATCAAATGTGGGCAGCGCAATACTATCCATTTAACAAACCGAATTCATGGGTCACTTCCGGTGGATTGGGAACGATGGGCTTTGGCTTACCATCGGCTCTCGGAGCGCAACTGGCGAATCCGAAAGCGACGGTGCTTTCCATATCTGGGGATGGTGGATTCCAGATGTGCCTGCAGGAACTTTCAGTCATTGCCGAAATGAATCTGCCAATCAAAATCATCATCGTCAACAACGGGGCACTAGGTATGGTAAGACAGTGGCAGGAACTATTTCATGATAAACGTTTCTCGCACAGTATTTTTCAATCGCATCCGGACTTCGTGAAATTGGCCGATGCTTATGGAATTCCGGGGTACAAAGTGACGACGGAGGAAGAAGCAAGCAACTGCCTGGATGTAGCGTTAAAGACTGATGGTCCAGTGTTGATTGATTTCCGGGTAAAACAAAATGAAAATGTCTTTCCGATGGTAGCACAAGGAAAAGGGCTTGATGAAATGGAAGGAGTTTAATCAATGAAGGGAATTCTTAGCCTCACCGTGAACAACAGGCCAGGCGTCCTGAATCGGATTACGAACCTGTTCACGAAAAGAAATTATAACATTGAAGGCATGACTGTCGGACCTTCCGAACAGGATGGCATTTCAAGGATGACCTTCGTGGTCGATGTTGATGACGAAGCTGTCATTGAACAGATCACCAAGCAATTGAATAAGCAGATCGATGTTTTGAAAGTATATGATATTACGAATCAATCGATTGTGGCGAGGGAACTTGCACTCATTAAAATATTGGTGACTACACAAACCCGAGCCGAGATTTATTCAGTCATCGAACCCTTCCGAGCTTCAGTTATTGATGTCAGTAAAGATAGCCTGACAGTTCAAATCACAGGGGAATCGGATAAAATCGAAGCCTTCATTGAACTGATCAAGCCATATGGCATCAAGGAATTGGCAAGGACAGGGACAGCCGCCATCCCGCGTGGAATGCAAATTGCACACGCTAAGAGTGCGACAATCGTATAAAAATAAAAACCAAAACAAACCAAAACAAAAAACAATGATGAAAAGGGAGATGTAATTATTATGGCAAAAGTATATTATAACGCAGAAGCAAACGAGAATTTCTTCAACAATAAAAAGGTAGCGGTAATCGGATATGGTTCACAAGGACACGCACATGCACAAAACCTACGTGACAGCGGTGTAGATGTAATCATCGGAATCAGGAAAGGTAAATCCTTCGATAAAGCGGTGGAAGACGGTTTCAATGTTTACACGGTGAAAGAGGCAGCTGAACAGGCAGACGTGATCATGAACCTATTACCGGATGAAACTCAGCCGAAAGTATACCAAGAAGAAATCAAGCCGGTATTGCGCGCAGGTCAAGCGTTAATGTTCGCACACGGATTCAACGTCCATTTCAATCAAATCGTTCCTCCGGCAGACGTAGATGTATTATTAGTCGCTCCAAAAGGTCCGGGACATCTTGTTCGCCGTACATATGAACAAGGCGCAGGGGTGCCGGCATTATTCGCCATCTATCAGAATGTTACGGGTGAAGCAAAAGATTTGGCCCTTGCGTACGCTCGGGGAATCGGCTCTTTAAGAGCTGGCGGTTTGGAAACTACATTCCAAGAAGAAACGGAAACGGATCTATTTGGAGAACAGGCCGTACTTTGCGGCGGATTGACTGCCCTTGTGAAAGCTGGATTCGAAACATTGACAGAAGCTGGATACCAACCGGAAGTAGCATATTTCGAGTGTTTGCATGAACTTAAATTAATCATCGACCTTATGTATGAAGGCGGTATGGAAAACATGCGCTATTCCATTTCTGACACAGCTCAATGGGGAGATTTCGTTTCTGGACCACGCGTTGTGACGGAAACTACGAAAGAGGCAATGAAAGCGATCTTGAAAGACATCCAAGACGGTGAGTTCGCTAAAGGATGGATCTTGGAAAACCAAGCGAATCGTCCAGTCTTCAATGCTATCAATAATCGTGAAAACCAACATCAAATCGAAGTGGTTGGCCGTGAATTAAGAAAAATGATGCCATTCGTAAAACCTCAACAAAAAGAGAAAGAAGTGGTAGCCGTTGCGAAAAATTAATATATTTGAAACTACACTTCGAGATGGGGAGCAATCAGCCGGTGTAAATTTGAATTTTACCGAAAAACTTGAAATTGCTTATCAGCTTGAAAGATTGGGTGTTGATATTATCGAAGCCGGTTTTCCGGCAGCATCCAAAGGGGATTTCAACTCCGTACAGGAAATCGCGCGCAAAATCAAAAACAGCTCTGTCACAGGGCTGGCGCGCGCTGTAAAAGGAGATATCGATGCAGCTTGGGATTCATTAAGGGGCGGGGAAGAACCAAGGTTGCATACTTTCATCGCCACTTCGCCCATTCATCGTGAATATAAGTTGAAAATGACGAAGCAGCAAGTGATTGAAAAGGCAGTTGATATGGTCAAGTACGGGGCAGCGCGTTTTCCGATCGTACAATGGTCTGCAGAAGATGCAAGCCGTACAGAACTTGACTATTTGGCTGAAATCGTTGAAGCGGTCATTCAGGCTGGTGCCAAGGTCATTAACATCCCGGATACTGTTGGATATGCAGCTCCAATCGAGTACGGAAACATTTTCAGATACCTTCGTGAACATGTTCCTTCTATTGATAAAGTTAGTTTATCCGCACACTGCCATGACGATCTTGGAATGGCGACGGCCAATTCATTGGCTGCCATCGAAGGCGGAGCTACGCAAGTCGAAGGCACAATCAACGGAATTGGGGAACGTGCCGGAAACGTGGCCCTTGAAGAAGTGGCCATGGCACTCTACATCCGTAAAGATTTCTATCAAGCGGAAACGGGTCTTGTATTGAATGAAATAAAAAGGACCAGTGATTTGGTCAGCCGCCTTACGGGAATGCAAGTACCTGCTAATAAAGCCATTATTGGTGCCAATGCATACGCACATGAATCTGGCATTCACCAGGATGGCGTGTTAAAAGAAAAAACGACATACGAAATCATATCACCAGAACTTGTCGGGGTTTCGTCCAATTCGTTAGTTTTAGGAAAGCATTCAGGACGTCATGCTTTCAAAGAAAGATTACAAGAGTTGAATTTTACGGTAACGGATGAGGAAATGAACTCATTATTCATTCAGTTCAAGGAATTGGCCGATAATAAAAAGAACATGACGGATGAAGATATCGTTGCGCTGGTGCTTGAAGAGAAAGCGACGGATATCAGTTTTTATGACATGATTTCCTTACAGATTTCCCATGGTACCCATCAGACGGCGACAGCAACGGTCACGCTGAAAAAAGGCGATAATGAAGAGATTCAGGAAGCGGCTACAGGTGCAGGAAGTGTAGAAGCCTTATATAACACGCTTGAAAGATGTTTGGGCAGCGAGATCAGCTTGCTGGACTATCGAATTCAATCGGTGGGCGGCGGAATGGATGCCCTTGCTCAGGTTTTTGTAAAAATTGATTATAACGGTGTGGAAACAAGCGGCAGGGGTCTTGATCAGGACGTCTTGGAAGCATCCGCCAAAGCGTATTTGAACGCTGTGAACCGTGTGATCATCATGAAGGAACTGGAAGAAAAAGCAGTATTACAATAGGAAGGGGAGATTTCGATGAAAAGGAATATTGCGGTGCTTCAAGGAGATGGCATCGGGAAAGAAGTAACAAGAGGCGCTGTAGAAATCCTCGAAGCCGTTGCCCAAAGATATGGACACGATTTTGAATTTCAATATGGTGAGATTGGCGGCGGGGCCATCGATAACACAGGTGCACCCCTGCCGGATGAAACAGTGGAGATTTGTAAAAACAGCGATGCGGTATTATTAGGGGCCGTTGGAGGACCTAAGTGGGATGACCAGCCTGCGCACCTAAGACCAGAACGAGGTTTGTTGAAAATCCGCAAAGATTTGAATCTTTATGCTAACATCCGTCCAATCAGCTATTATTCCAGCTTGTCGGAATCTTCTCCTCTTAAAAAGGAATTCATTGAAGATGTGGATTTCGTGATTGTCAGGGAACTGACAGGCGGCCTTTATTTCGGAAAGCCAAGTGAGCGCATGGAAAAAGAAGGGCAAGAGGCGGTCGTCGATACACTTTTCTATCAGAAAAGCGAAATGAAGCGCATCATTGAACTTGCTTTTGCATTAGCATCGGATCGCAAGAAAAAAGTAACATCCGTGGATAAAGCGAATGTTCTTGAATCAAGCAGGATGTGGCGTGAGACAGCTGAAGAAATTGCCAAGGACTATCCGGATGTAATCCTTGAACATATGCTTGTTGATAATGCGGCCATGCAATTGATCAAAAACCCGAAACAATTTGATATTATCGTGACGGAGAATATGTTCGGTGATATTTTAAGCGATGAAGCGTCGGTATTGACTGGCTCGCTTGGAATGCTTCCTTCCGCCTCCATATCAACAAATGGGCCTAATCTATATGAACCGATTCATGGCTCCGCCCCGGATATCGCAGGCAAAAACCTGGCTAATCCGATTGGGACGATTTTATCAGCGGCTTCCATGCTGCGTCTATCCTTTGGTTTGGAAGATGAGGCGAAAGCCGTTGAGCAGGCTGTGGAAACGGTCCTTGAATATGGCTTAAGAACAGGCGACATCGCAAATGGCCAACCAAATATTACATCCACTTCAGAGATGATCGCAGAAATAAAAGCAAATCTTTTAGACCAGGAAGCTATTTCCAATATCATGGGAGCTTACGCATAAACTTCTTTCACGGCCTAACAATAGGCCGTGTTTTTTAAAAAAATACAAGATTGATCGAGGTGGGATAGTGATGGGAAAGTCGATAATAGAGAAAATATGGGATCGCCATATTGTAAATGAAGAGGAGAATAAACCGGATTTAATTTATATAGACCTTCAATATATTCATGAAGTGACCTCTCCGCAAGCATTTGAAGGATTGAGATTAAAAGGACGCACAGTCAGAAGACCCGACCGTACTTTCGCGACAATGGATCATAATGTGCCAACCGTTAACCGCTATTTCATCGAGGATGATATTGCAAGGAAACAACTAGAGGCGCTTGAGCAAAACTGTAAGGAGTTCGGCATCCGCCTTGCTGATTTAGACAGCCCGGATCAAGGTATCGTTCACGTTATCGGGCCGGAATTAGGGCTTACACAGCCAGGAATGACGATTGTCTGCGGAGACAGTCATACTTCCACACATGGTGCGTTTGGTTCGATTGCGTTTGGAATCGGTACGAGTGAGGTCGAGCATGTTTTGGCTACACAAACCCTATGGCAAACTAAACCGAAAACATTAAAGCTTGAGGTTAATGGCAAGCTTGGTCATGGTGTGATGGCGAAAGATGTCATTTTATATGTGATTTCTAAATTCGGCGTCAATTTCGGTACTGGACATATCATTGAGTATTGTGGGGAAGTTTTCCGGGATATGTCGATGGAAGAGAGAATGACGGTTTGCAATATGTCGATCGAAGGCGGGGCAAGAGCGGGGCTGGTAGCTCCCGATGAAACCACGTTCTCTTATTTGAAAGGTCGTAAATATTTGCCGAAAGGAGAAGAGTTCGAGCGATGTGTTCAGGACTGGAAGTCACTTTCCAGTGATGAGGATGCTGTTTATGACCAAGAAATCATTCTTGATGGCAGTTTGATTCCACCGATGGTGAGCTGGGGGACGAATCCTGGAATGGCTAGTGGCGTGGACGGTAAAGTGCCTACCTTCGCGGAAGATATCATGGATCCCAAGGAACTTAATCGAGCCATTGAGTATATGGGTCTTAAGGAAGGCATGCCGATCACGGAAATTCCCGTACAACATGTTTTCATAGGATCGTGTACCAATTCGCGCATTGAGGACTTACGGCAAGCTGCAGAAATGATCGAAGGCCAAACTGTTCAAAAAGGAGTTCGGGCGATGGTCGTTCCCGGTTCACAAAGCGTCAAAAGGCAAGCGGAAGATGAAGGGTTGGATGAAATCTTCAAATCTGCGGGCTTCGAATGGCGTGAATCGGGCTGCAGCATGTGCCTAAGCATGAATCCTGACGTGGTTCCGTCCGGTGAGCATTGTGCCTCCACAAGTAATCGGAACTTCGAAGGCAGGCAAGGCGCTGGAGCAAGAACGCACCTGGTTAGTCCGGCTATGGCTGCCGCGGCCGCCATTCATGGGAAATTTGTCGATATTAGGAATTTGAAAAGAACTGAACAAGTCCATTAAGAATACGAATTAACCGGAGGTGCATAGAATGGAACCCATTACTATATATAAAGGAAGAGCGGCGGCACTTGACCGTAAAAACGTGGATACGGACCAAATCATTCCAAAGCAATTTTTAAAACGGATTGAGCGAAGCGGATTTGGCGAATTTTTATTCTATAACTGGCGTTTTGATGAAAATGGACAGAAGCGTCCTGATTTTGAATTGAATCAGCCTCATAATCAAAACACGTCCATTTTAATAGCAGGAGAAAATTTTGGCTGCGGTTCTTCGCGTGAGCATGCCCCTTGGTCATTGAAAGATTATGGATTCGATATCATCATCGCTCCGTCTTATGCTGATATCTTTAAAAGTAATTGCATGAAAAATGGGATGGTCCCCATCGCTTTAACCCAGGCTGAAGTAAACTATTTAATGGAGAGAGTGTCGGCACCTGACTATGAGTTGACGATCGACCTCCCCAATCAGACATTGAATGATGGTCAAGGGTTTGAAACAAGCTTTGAAATTCATCCATATTGGAAGGAAATGCTCATCAAAGGCTGGGATGAAATTTCGATAACGCTTCAATATGATAAAGAGATTTCTGCCTATGAATCTCAAAAAAAGGCTGTTTCGAGCATTTAATATTAATAGAAGAAGGTCATATCCCGTTCTCCTTTCTTGATTAGAAAGGATGCGGGATTTTTTTATCTGGGAAAGAAAGAAAGGTGTTCATCCGCCCCATATAAATTTTGTGTTTCCTGCTATTACATGCTAAACTGTTTCTCAAAAAGCGAACGGTGAGGCGGAAAATAGGATGGATAATGAGAATAACCAAAAGAAGGCCGAAGAAACCAAGATTATCGCCTTTCCAAATCTCGGTGATAGGCTGATTGCAAAGGGACTGGATGAGCTTGGAAACAGAAACTTTAAAGCGGCTGCACAGCTTTTCAGCCAAGCTAGGGAGTATGAGCCCGAGAATGATGAAGTTTGCATGGGACTAGTGGTCTCACTAGTCGAACTTGAGCATTACAAGGAGTCAAAAGAGTTGTGTATAGAGATGCTGAATAAAGGCATCGGTGACTATTTTCAACTGATCAATATTTATTTGATGGTTCTGCTGCAATTAGGCGAGCATCAGGAAATGGTCACGACGATCGAACTGCTATTTGAAGAAAGCCAAATTCCTTTTGATAAAGAGGAACATTTCGAAAAGATGCTTCAGTTCAGTAAAAGGGCCCTTGAGGATAAAAAAGAGGAGAAGGAAAGGCAAAATCAGCAGCTTTCAGAGGAATTGCAGGAGGATGAACTTTTTGAAGGGAAAACGGATAATGAAATGCTAATGGTCATTTCAAAACTAACGAATATCAATATTCGACCATTTATCCCTCAAATCGAAAAATTTCTACAAAAAGAAGAGGGACACCCTTTCTTTAAAACGATGCTCCTTAACATTCTTATCGACCAGGAATATAACGAGGAAGTGACGTTGAGGAAATTCAATCAATCGAAGTCGGTCATACCAAGGGGATTGAAAAGTTTGAAGGAGACGGACTTCTATAAGAAGGTAACCGGACTGACCGAAGAGGAAATCAGTCAGGATAATCCGAGCTTATTTGAAATGGTCCATAGTTTGATTGAACGTCATTCTTTTTTATTGTTCCCTTTTGAACCCGGACCTGAAAGCTTGCCTGCATGGGCAGCTGCCTATCATGCCTTGGCGGAAGAATACATGACCGGGGAAGTTTTCGGTAGGGACTTAGCGGACCTGTACCAGGCTGATGAGGAAAGCATTGCGGATATTCTTTCCTATATAAAAGAAATTGAAGAAATTTCTTATCCCATTATTTAAGCTATTGCTGTTGTAACAGATTAATCCTGTGGTATAATGTAGTGGTTGTAATGTATATTCGTCTAATTTTGACGATTTCCCCAATATTTTTTGGGTATATTTGAAGGATGACTTGTTAACACTTGCAAAGCATATTCATCCAATGCTTATTATTGAAGTATATAGATTTTTTGGAGGGAAACACATGTCTGTAAAATGGGAAAAACAAGAAGGTAATCAAGGCGTACTAACAATTGAAGTTGACGCTGCAAAAGTAAACGAAGGTTTAGACGCAGCTTTCAAAAAAGTAGTGAAACAAGTAAATGTACCTGGCTTCCGTAAAGGTAAAATGCCACGTCAAATGTTCGAAAAAAAATTCGGCGTAGAATCACTTTACCAAGATGCGCTTGATATCATTCTTCCAGATGCTTATGCAAATGCTGTCGAAGAAGCTGGAATTCAGCCTGTAGATCGTCCTGAAATCGACATCGAGAAAATGGAAAAAGGCGAAAACCTGATCTTCACTGCAACTGTAACAGTTAAGCCTGAAGTTAAATTGGGAGATTACAAAGGTGTTGAAGTTGAAAAATTCAATACTGAAGTAACTGACGAAGATGTTGAAAACGAATTGAAAACTTTACAAGAGCGTCAAGCTGAGCTTGTCGTTAAAGAAGAAGGACAAGTTGCTGAAGGCGATACAGTTGTTCTTGACTTTGAAGGATTCGTTGATGGTGAAGCATTCGAAGGCGGAGCTTCAGAAAACCATTCATTGGAAATCGGTTCAAACTCTTTCATTCCAGGATTTGAAGAGCAACTTGTCGGTCTTGAAACTGGTGCTGAAAAAGATATCGAAGTTACATTCCCTGAAGAATACCATGCTGCTGAACTTGCAGGTAAACCAGCAGTATTCAAAGTGAAAATTCACGAAATCAAAACAAAACAACTTCCTGAGTTGGATGATGAGTTCGCGAAAGATGTCGACGACGAAGTGGAAACTTTGGCTGAACTTAAAGAAAAAACAAAACATAAATTAGAGCATGACAAAAAGCACGAAGAAGAAAACTTCGTTCAAAACACTGTAATTGGTAAAGCTGTTGAAGGCGCAGAAATGGACGTTCCTGAAGCGATGATTTCAAATGAAGTTGACCGCATGATGAATGAGTTCTCTCAACGCATTCAATCTCAAGGTCTGAATTTGGAGCTTTACTACCAATTCTCAGGTCAAGACGAAGAAGCTTTAAAAGCGCAAATGAAAGAAGAAGCTGAAGGACAAGTTCGTACGAGCCTAACTCTTGAAGCAATCGCTGAAGTTGAAAAACTTGAAGCGACTGACGAGGACGTAGAAGCTGAACTTGCACAAATGGCTACTATGTACAATATGGAAGTTGATGCGATCAAACAAGCTCTTGGAAACTTAGAAGGAATCAAAGGCGATCTTAAAATTAAGAAAGCAATTGACTTCTTGGTAGAAAACAGCAAAACAGTTGACGCAAAATAATTTTTATAAATAAGTAGATTTAAATATTTCCTTTAAAAAACAAGGCGCGAGTAATCGTGCCTTGTTTTATACATATTGAGAATTAGTGTAAATTTCAAATATCGGTTATTTCCTGATTGATTTTTTTTGGATTTCAGTGTAGATTAGTTCTAATACCGCATATACATATTTATACAGCAAATCCTGCTTTTAAAAATCCAAAGTTTTGGGCATACTGGTAAAGGGCAAATACATATTGATTGATTATTGTACTTATTTAACAACTCGGACGCGTGAGCATTTTTGTTACTAAACTTCCAAGAACATGATAAAATGCAAAACATACTAGGGATTTTGGAATGTTTAAGTAGATGTGTGCCTCGTTTTTTTTCATTACGATTAGGTACCGCTATGTAATAGAGTTGGAAGAGTATTTAAAGGGGTGAACGTACATGTTTAAATTTAATGATGAAAAAGGACAGTTAAAATGTTCTTTTTGCGGTAAAACACAAGAACAAGTCCGTAAACTGGTTGCTGGTCCAGGTGTCTATATTTGTGACGAGTGTATAGAACTTTGTACGGAGATCGTCGAAGAAGAGCTGGGCACTGATGAAGAAGTAGAATTCAGGGATGTTCCTAAACCTATGGAAATCCGTGAAATTCTTGACGAATATGTTATTGGACAAGAACAGGCAAAGAAATCTTTGGCTGTCGCTGTTTACAACCATTATAAACGTATCAATTCCAATAGCAAAGTCGACGATGTGGAGCTTTCTAAAAGTAACATCGCCCTGATCGGACCGACGGGAAGCGGGAAAACCCTTCTTGCGCAAACATTGGCGCGCTTACTGAATGTTCCATTTGCGATTGCTGATGCCACTTCATTGACGGAAGCTGGATATGTTGGAGAAGATGTCGAAAACATCCTTCTAAAGCTGATCCAAGCCGCTGATTATGATGTGGAAAAAGCGGAAAAAGGCATCATTTATATTGATGAAATCGATAAAGTTGCCCGTAAATCGGAAAATCCTTCTATTACACGTGACGTGTCTGGTGAGGGTGTGCAACAAGCATTATTGAAAATCCTTGAAGGAACGGTTGCAAGCGTTCCGCCTCAAGGTGGACGTAAACATCCACATCAGGAATTCATTCAAATCGATACGACCAATATTTTGTTCATCTGCGGCGGTGCCTTTGATGGCATCGAACCGATCATCAAACGCCGTCTTGGTCAAAAAGTCATTGGATTTGGCTCTGACGTGAAAAAGGATGATGTTGCAGAAAAAGAATTGCTTTCAAAAGTCCTTCCTGAAGACTTGCTTCGTTTCGGATTAATTCCGGAATTCATCGGTCGTCTTCCGGTAATTGCGACTCTTGAGCAATTGGATGAAGCTGCGTTGATTGAAATCCTGACAAAACCGAAAAATGCCCTTGTTAAACAATATCAAAAGTTGCTTGAACTAGACGATGTTGAATTGGAATTCGAACAGGAAGCGCTAAGTGAAATTGCTAAAAAGGCAATTGAACGTAAAACTGGTGCACGTGGTCTGCGGTCCATCATCGAAGGCATCATTCTTGAAGTGATGTTCGATCTGCCTTCACGTGATGATGTAGCAAAATGTGTAATCACAGGCAGCACGATTTCGAAAAATGAATCTCCAAAGCTCGTCCTTAAAGACGGTACAACCATCAAAGGACAAGAAAAGAAAACATCTGCTTGATAATATGGAAAAGTAAGACTGCCAGTTAATGCTGGCAGTCTTTTTGTTTATAGACCAAAGTTGATTGTGACGTAAGGTACGAGACTCCTGCGGGAATACGCGTCCAAGGGAGACCCCGCAGGGGCAGAGCGCCGAGGAGGCTCCCGGACCGCCCGCGGAAAGCGAGTGCCTGTAGTGGAAATCAACGTTAAAACCTCAAAACAGTAGGTAAAACCAGTTAATTTCGAGTTGTTTACAGTCTGAGACTGCCGGTTCATCCTGGTAGTCTTTTTTTCAATTTGTTGTTACTTAGGATAAAAACGCCAAAATTTTCAACACGAATTTCTTGGATAATATCGCCCTTCCAAAGGAGATACTAACAGAAATGACAAACTAGGAGAGTGCAGGAGGGAATACGATGAATTGGACAGGATTGGCGTTGTTTATCCAGCTGTTTTTTGGGATTATTATTGGATTGTATTTTTTGAACTTATTGAAAGGCCAGCGGACACAAAAAGTTTCCATTGACCGTGATTCACGTAAGGAGATGGACCAATTACGGAAAATGAGATCGATTTCGTTAACAGAGCCATTGGCAGAGAAAGTCAGACCAAGCACATTTAATGAAATCATCGGTCAAGAAGATGGGATTAAATCTTTAAAAGCTGCTTTATGCGGGCCGAATCCCCAGCATGTGATAATTTACGGTCCTCCAGGGGTAGGGAAAACTGCAGCTGCCAGACTTGTTTTGGAAGAGGCGAAGAAAAATGGCAAGTCTCCTTTTAAGAATTCAGCCGTTTTCGTTGAATTGGACGCCACCACAGCCAGGTTCGATGAACGGGGGATTGCCGATCCGCTCATTGGTTCTGTGCACGATCCAATCTATCAAGGAGCCGGGGCAATGGGACAGGCAGGCATTCCGCAGCCAAAGCAGGGTGCAGTCAGCAATGCTCATGGAGGCGTACTGTTCATAGATGAAATAGGGGAGCTTCATCCAATACAGATGAATAAACTGTTAAAGGTATTGGAGGATCGTAAGGTCTTTCTTGAAAGTGCTTATTATCAAGAGGAAAATCAAAATATTCCGACTCACATCCATGATATTTTTAAAAATGGACTGCCGGCTGACTTTCGATTGATTGGGGCCACAACAAGAACACCGAATGAAATCGCGCCTGCGATACGCTCAAGATGCATAGAAGTGTTTTTCCGTGAACTTGACCGTGAGGAAATAATCACCGTGGCTAAGAATGCCTCAGATAAAGTGGGAATCACCATCAGTGAAAAAGGCTTGCAGTCGATCTCGGATTATGCCCGAAATGGCAGGGAAGCTGTCAACATGATTCAGACTCTTGCTGGTATATCAATTAATGAAAACAGGACTTTTATCAGAGAAGAAGATATAGATTGGATGGCCCATAGCAGTCAGCTGACACAAAGAATGGATAGAAAAATAGAAGCGAATTCTAAAATAGGTCTTGTCAACGGTCTTGCAGTTTATGGTCCCAACAGCGGGGCATTGCTGGAAATCGAGGTTACGGTCATGGCCGCTACTGATGAAAAAGGATCGATAAACATTACTGGTATCGTTGAAGAAGAAAGTATCGGCGGCGGAAGCGGCAAATCGGTTCGCCGCAAGAGCATGGCAAAAGGTTCAATTGAAAATGTCATTACGGTGTTACGGTCGATGGGAGTGCCTGCCGGTCAATTTGATATCCATGTGAACTTTCCAGGCGGAAGTCCAGTAGATGGCCCTTCTGCAGGAATTGCAATGGCCACGGGCATATACTCGGCCATATATAAAATCCCTGTTGATCACACAGTGGCAATGACTGGAGAAATAAGCATTCATGGCGGCGTTAAACCGATCGGCGGTGTCATTCCGAAAATAAAGGCGGCAAAACTGGCCGGGGCAAAGAAAGTAATCATCCCAGCCGAAAACATGCAGCCACTTCTATCTGAAATCAAGGATATAGAAATCATTCCCGTTTCAAATGTGAAAGAAGTGCTGGATCAGGCATTGAAAAAAGAATTGATGTCGGAACAAATCCTCACAACCTTGGACCTATCAAAAAAAGAAAGTGTATAAAGGAGATGCCCCGGGAAAAACAAGAACCGGGGCATTTTAAGGACCATATTGGCGTCCCGGACAAACCTGAAGTATAAAATAAACACGCATTCAGACGTGCTTTTTTATCTAATATTGGAGATAATAATAGCAGTCGAAACGTGTTAAGGTAAACGAATAGACACTTCTATATAAATAGGATAGAATTGTTAAAAGGTTGAGAACATGGGTAAATAGTTTACAACGACGATACTAATTAGATGGAGGTGTCAGGAAATGACTGATAAAGAAATCATCGTCCCCCTCCTGCCGCTTAGAGGACTGCTTGTATATCCAACGATGGTACTTCATTTAGATGTAGGCCGAGATAAATCGGTACAAGCCCTTGAGAAAGCAATGGTGGAAGACCATCTTATATTTTTGACGACACAACAAGATGTTTCGTTGGACGAACCAGGTGAAGAAGATTTATTTACAATGGGAACTTTAACAAAGGTAAAACAGATGCTGAAGCTTCCGAATGGTACAATCCGGGTGTTGGTGGAAGGGTTGAACCGCGCAGAAGTCATTGAATTTTACGATTATGAGACACATTATGGTGCCAAGATTAAAATATATGAAGACAGTGATGAAAAGGATGCTGAACATCAGGCATTAATGCGCACCTTACTGGATTATTTTGAACAATACATAAAAATGTCCAAGAAAATAACCGGTGAAACGTTTTCGTCCACTTCGGATATTGAAGAGCCTGGACGATTAGCGGATATAATCGCTTCCCATTTGCCTTTGAAATTGAAGGAGAAGCAAGAAGTGCTTGAGACCATTGATATGAAAGAGCGTTTAAGCCGTGTAATCGAGATCATCAATAACGAGAAAGAAGTTCTTTTTCTCGAGAAAAAGATCGGCCAGCGTGTTAAGCGTTCGATGGAACGGACTCAAAAGGAATATTATTTACGAGAACAAATGAAAGCGATCCAAAAGGAATTGGGAGATAAGGAAGGAAAAACAGGGGAAATTGAGGTTCTCAACGAAAAGATAGAGGAAGCGGAAATGCCTGAGCACATCAAAGAAACGGCACTAAAGGAATTGGACCGTTATGAAAAGGTTCCTTCCAGTTCGGCCGAGAGCTCTGTCATCCGCAATTATATCGAATGGTTGATCTCGCTTCCTTGGACCAAAGCGACCAAAGATGACTTGAATATTCATAAAGCCGAAAAAATCCTGAACCGGGACCATCATGGTTTGGAAAAGGTGAAGGAGCGGGTGCTTGAGTATCTGGCCGTCCAGCAATTGACCAATTCATTGAAGGGACCAATCCTTTGCTTGGTGGGACCTCCAGGGGTCGGGAAAACCAGCTTGGCTAAATCGATCGCTTCATCGCTGAATAGGAATTTCGTCCGTATATCTTTAGGTGGGGTGCGCGATGAATCAGAAATCCGCGGACATCGCCGTACATATGTAGGGGCGATGCCAGGAAGGATCATTCAAGGCATGAAAAAAGCTGGAACGATCAATCCAGTCTTTTTACTGGACGAAGTGGATAAGATGTCCAATGACTTTAGGGGAGATCCATCTGCAGCGATGCTGGAGGTGCTCGATCCAGAGCAAAATCATAATTTCAGTGATCATTATATTGAAGAAACTTACGATCTTTCCAAAGTCATGTTCGTGGCGACGGCGAATAATTTGGGATCGATTCCTGGCCCGCTTCGTGATCGTATGGAAATCATTTCGATTGCAGGTTATACTGAGATAGAGAAACTTCATATAGCCAAGGATCACTTGCTGCCTAGACAGCTGGAAAACCATGGTTTATCGAAGACACAACTGCAAATCCGTGAGGAAGCTCTTACAAAAATCATCCGTTATTATACTCGGGAAGCCGGTGTTCGAAGTTTGGAGCGACAGCTTGCAGGCATCTGTCGGAAGACTGCGAAAATCATCGTGTCCGGAGATAAAAAGCGGGTCGTCATATCAGAAAAGAATGTCGAGGAGTTTTTAGGGAAAACCATGTTCCATTATGGACAGGCGGAGGTCGAGAACCAAGTCGGTGTAGCTAATGGATTGGCATACACATCGGTAGGCGGCGATACGCTGCAAATCGAGGTTTCCTTATCACCAGGTAAAGGCAAGCTGATCCTGACAGGAAAGCTTGGCGATGTAATGAAAGAGTCAGCCCAGGCTGCTTTCAGTTATGTCCGTTCAAAAACCGAGAAACTTCAGATTGATTCGAACTTCCATGAAAAATATGATATTCATATTCATGTCCCTGAAGGTGCGGTCCCAAAAGATGGCCCTTCTGCAGGCATCACGATTGCAACAGCGTTAATATCGGCCCTTACAAATAGGCCGATCAGAAAAGAGGTAGGCATGACAGGCGAAATTACATTACGCGGACGGGTTCTTCCGATCGGCGGGCTTAAAGAAAAATCTTTAGCGGCCCATCGCGCAGGACTTACGAAAATCATCATCCCGCAAAATAACGAAAAGGATATTGATGATATCCCGGAAAGTGTCCGTAAAGCATTAACATTTGTTCCAGTTTCACACGTCGATGAAGTCCTTGAGCATGCATTGGTAGGTGTGAACGAATGAAAGTGACAAGTTCAGATATTGTCATCAGTGCTGTGAAGCCTGAACAATATCCCAATACTCCAATACCGGAATTTGCCTTGGCAGGCCGTTCCAACGTTGGAAAATCCAGTTTCATCAACAAAATGATCAATCGAAAAAACTTGGCGCGCACATCCTCTAAACCGGGTAAGACGCAGACCTTGAATTTTTATATCATAAATGAAGCACTCCATTTTGTGGATGTACCGGGTTATGGTTATGCAAAAGTATCCAAGACGGAACGTGATGCTTGGGGAAGAATGATCGAAACGTACTTCACTTCCAGAGACCAGCTCCGCGCTGCGCTTCTGATTGTGGATTTGCGTCATCCTCCTACAAAGGATGATATCGCGATGTATGAATTCCTGAAGCATTATGATCTGCCCCGGATCGTCATTGCAACCAAAGCGGATAAGATTCCAAAAGGCAAATGGCAGAAACACTTGAAAATCACGCGCCAAACGCTAAATATGGAAAAAGAAGATGAATTGCTTCTATTCTCTGGTGAAACAGGCGAAGGCAAGGAACAAGCCTGGGGCGTCCTTAAGAAATATATGTAAAAGAAAAGGGTATTCCGTAACTGGAATACCCTTTTTCATCATGGGATTTGCAAAAAATCCGAATCGGCAATTCTCACTTTTTTCGAACCAAAAAATAAATGCCGATTGCCATCAACGCAAATGGCCAAAACCTTTCGATGTTCGCAGTGCTTGTTTCAACAAGCCCAAAAGAAGAAGTGATTTGATCATAGAATAAGAAAGTGATCGAGATGAGAAGTATTACCATCCCGTGAAACATTCCAGAATTTGTTTTACGTGCCCGGAGAATAAATCCGAGCGAGATGATTAAAATAAAGATACCTATATTATCCGGCCAAATATCCAGATTCTCGACGATATGGAAGTGAGCCCCGAAACCCAGTAAGATGACGCCTGGCAGGATGGACTCATATTCATTACCGCTATATGCCTGAATCAGGAAGGCTGCACCAACTATACATAATAAAGTGGGCCAGCTGAAAAAGCCTGGAAAGATTTCGATTTGGGAATGTTCAAGAAAAAAATAGAGCCCGAAACCGATTAATACGATTCCTGGGAAAATACGCTGCGTTTTCATTTTATCCTCCTATGCAATTCGATTACTTGAAGTTTTTTGCCATTTTTGATATGGTACTTTTGTACACAATGTCGAAATATGTATGTAACTTACTAATCCTGCTAAGACACCTTTTGTAGCATTACTGGCGTTTTGGCTGTCTTTTCATGGTAGCATACGTTATTCATAAACTGTTCATATTATTTGCGTAAAACCATTTTAGTACATGGTATAATAAATTTACATGAAAAATTTTGGGGGTGCAAAACAAAAGGATGCATATTCTAGCGGTTGGTATAAATTACAAAACTGCCCCTGTAGAAATTCGGGAAAAACTATCGTTTAACGAAGCCGAACTTGCCGAGGCAATGAAAGCTCTTAAAAATAAAAAAAGCATCTTGGAAAATATTATTATTTCAACATGTAACAGGACGGAAATATATGCGGTCGGTGACCAGCTTCATACAAGCAGGTATTATATAAAGGAATTTCTTTCGGAATGGTTTAATATCGATAAAGAAGAATTTTCTAAATATCTGTTCATTTATGAAGGCGATGGGGCTGTTGAGCATTTATTTTCAGTTACCTGCGGCCTGAATTCCATGATACTGGGCGAAACTCAGATTTTGGGACAAGTACGTTCAAGCTATCTGTTAGGGCAGAAGGAAGATACGATCGGTACCGTTTTTAACCATCTCTTCAAGCAAGCCCTTACATTGGCTAAAAAAGCTCATTCGGAAACCGAAATCAATACAAATGCCGTTTCCGTCAGCTATGCGGCAGTCGAGCTTGCCAAGAAAATCTTTGGAGGCCTGAACGGCAAGAATGTCTTGATTCTTGGGGCCGGTAAGATGGGTGAGCTGGCCATTCAAAATCTGCATAGCAATGGTGCCGACAGCATTACAGTCATTAACCGCACCTTCCAGAAAGCGGTCGACCTGGCGGAAAGATTCAATGGTACGGCGAAACAGCTTCAAGAGCTGCAATGCGCTTTAGTGGAAGCTGATATCCTGATTACTTCCACCGGATCAAAAGATCTCCTTGTAACAAAAGAAATGATGTCATTCGTCAATAAGCTTCGTAAAGGCCGTCCTATTTTCATGGTCGATATCGCAGTGCCGCGTGACCTCGATCCAACATTGGCTGAGCTGGAAAATGTCTTCTTGTATGATATTGACGATCTTGAAGGGATCGTGCAAGCCAATATCGAAGAACGTAAAAAAGCTGCCGAGAAAATAGAATTGATGATCGAATCAGAAATCGTTGATTTCAATCAATGGATTAATTTACTTGGTGTGGTTCCCGTCATTTCTTCTTTACGGGAAAAATCCCTATCGATACAAAAGGAAACGATGGAAAGCATCGAAAGAAAGCTTCCGCATTTGAGCGAACGTGACAAAAAAGTTTTGAATAAGCATACGAAAAGCATCATCAACCAAATGCTGAAAGATCCGATTCTTTATGCAAAAGAGCTGGCAGATGAGCCGAATGCAAAAGAGCAATTAAATAATTTCGTGAAAATCTTCCATTTAGAGGAATTGATTGAAGACCAGCTGGTTGCGGATGAAAAAGAACGGAACAGCTCCAAGTCATCCCTATTGAATCCAGTTCCTGTCCAGTAATGAGGTAGATATGGAATTACTAATGACAAGATTGCATGAAGCCACTGTATTGTTGTATGCCATCAGTATGCTTTTATATTTTATCGATTTCCTCAATAATAACCAGAAGGCGAACAGGGTCGCCTTCTGGTTGCTTTCTATTGTTTGGGTACTGCAAACAATTTTTTTATTTCTGTATGTGTTGAAAACGGGAAGGTTCCCGGTATTGACGATTTTTGAAGGATTATATTTTTATGCATGGGTCCTCATATCGTTATCTTTAATCATTAACCGATTGCTAAGAGTCGATTTTACGGTCTTTTTTACGAATGTATTAGGTTTCATGGTTATGGCCATCCATACCTTTGCACCTGTTCAGATAGAATCTCAAGTGCTTGCACAGCGCCTGGTTTCAGAGCTACTGCTCATACATATCACTTTTGCCATCCTATCCTATGGGGCATTCACGCTTTCTTTCGTTTTTTCACTTTTATACTTAATCCAATATGATTTACTGAAACGGAAGAAATGGGGAAAACGCCTGCTTCGACTCGGCGATCTAACAAAGCTCGAGCAAATGTCTTATGTCCTCGCAGTAATAGGTGTTCCATTATTAGTGGTTTCCCTTATCCTGGGGATTCAATGGGCATATATAAAAGTGCCTGGGGTATCCTGGCTGGACATGAAGATCATCGGCTCATTTATTTTGCTTATCGCTTACAGTGTGTTTTTATACTTGAAAATTCGGAAACAAATGTATGGAAGGACGCTAGCCTTTCTGAATATTGGATCTTTCATGATTGTGTTAATAAACTTTTTCCTTTTCGGAAGCCTTTCAACATTCCACTTTTGGAATACTTAGGAGGAAACTATGAGAAAAATAATTGTCGGTTCTAGACGTAGTAAATTAGCGATCACCCAAACTAACTGGGTTATCGATCAACTTAAAGAGCTTGGGGTCCCATACGATTTCGAGGTGAAGGAAATTGTCACAAAGGGTGACCAAATCCTTGATGTAACACTTTCCAAGGTAGGCGGAAAGGGCTTATTCGTTAAAGAAATCGAACAAGCGATGCTGGATAAAGAAATTGATATGGCTGTACATAGTATGAAAGATATGCCAGCAGTGCTGCCTCCAGGCTTGACGATTGGCTGCATACCACCGAGGGAGGACCATCGGGATGCCTTGATTTCAAAAAATCATGAAAATCTTTCCGAACTGAAGCCGGGTTCCATCATAGGTACAAGCAGCTTGCGCCGTGGCGCGCAAATATTGGCTAGAAGGCCGGACCTTGAAATTAAATGGATTCGCGGTAATATCGATACCCGTCTGAATAAGCTGAAAACGGAAGATTATGATGCTATCATTTTAGCTGCTGCCGGACTGTCAAGAATGGGTTGGGAGAAGGACATCGTAACGGAATTTTTAGATGAAGATATTTGCATTCCGGCAGTTGGACAAGGAGCACTTTCCATTGAGTGCCGTGAAGACGACAAAGAGCTGCTGGCGGAACTTGCGAAATTGACCTGTGAAAAAACTAAAAGAACGGTTGAAGCGGAACGTGCCTTTTTGGATAAAATGGAAGGCGGATGCCAGGTACCGATTGCCGGATTTGCGGTGGCAAAAGATAATGGATCCGTTTCCTTGACGGCTTTGGTCGCTGCCCCGGATGGAAAGGTGATTTATAAAGAAATGGTTGAGGGAACCGATCCCGAGGCGGTTGGGCATGCTGCTGCCAAACAGATTAGCGAAATGGGCGGTAAAGAATTGATCGATCGCGTAAAAGAAGAGCTTGATCAGTAATGAATCCCTTTCAACCTCTTAAGGATTATCAGGTATTAATCACCAGAGGGAAAGGACAGGCAGATGGTTTAAAAGGGTCGATCGAAAAAAATGGCGGAACGCCGCTTCTTGTGCCATTGCTTGAGTTCACTCTTCCTGATCATTTGGAAGATGTACAACAGCGGTTAGATGAGTTACTTACATATGACTGGATCATTTTGACCAGTCAAAATGGGGTGGATTTCTTCTTTAAGCTTCTTGGTAACCAGCCTTTAAAGCTTCCGAAAATAGCCGTAATCGGCTCCAAAACAGAAGCGGCCCTGAAACGGCTTGGATATAAGGCGGATTTCGTTCCAACTCAGTTTGTTGCCGAGGGGTTCGTGGCGGAGTTCAATGCCGTGCTTGATAAAGGGTCCCGCGTGTTGCTGGCAAAAGGAAATCTCGCAAGGGCGGTTATTGCGGAGGCAATCAATGAAGCTGGTGCATCCTGTGATGAAGTGATTATTTATCATACCGTGCTTCCTCGAAGCAGTGAAAAAAAACTGGTGCAGCTTATAAGGAACGACGATATCGACATCATAACCTTTACGAGTTCATCGACGGTCAATCATTTTTTACAGATCATGAAACGCCATGAATTGGATACATACATAGACCGGATCATCATCGCCTGCATCGGGCCGATTGCCGCTAAAACGGCTGAAAAACATGGGCTATCCGTCGATGTCTGTCCAGAAGTTTATACGACGGATGCCATGGTTGCTGAGTTAATACGCTTCATTTTGAAAAGAAGTAAAAAGGAGGAACTTTAAAATGAAAAACATTCCATTCAATCGCCACCGTCGCTTGCGTGCAAGTGCCGGCATGAGGGCTTTAGTCCGTGAAACACAATTACATAAAGAGGATTTGATCTATCCGATCTTCGTCATCGACGGAGAAAATGTGAAAAATGAGATCAACTCCATGCCAGGTATCTATCAGCTATCCATGGATAATCTGGGGGCCGAAATGGATGAAGTCGTGAGTCTGGGCATTAAATCAGTCATTTTATTCGGTGTCCCTTTTGATCATGATAAAGACGAACAGGGTACAGGGGCATTTCACCATAACGGACTTGTGCAAGAGGCAACCCGTTTTATTAAAAAACAATATCCCGATGTTATTGTCATAGCGGATACCTGCCTATGTGAGTATACAAGCCATGGCCATTGCGGGGTCGTAGAAGGGGAAAAAATCCTCAATGACGCTTCACTTGACCTTCTTGCCAAAACGGCAATCAGCCAGGCAGAGGCCGGCGCCGATATCATTGCACCTTCCAACATGATGGACGGTTTTGTTGCGGCCATCCGTGCAGGTCTGGATGAAGCGGGTTATGAAGATATCCCAATCATGTCCTATGCGGTGAAATATGCTTCGGCTTTTTACGGCCCATTCCGTGATGCCGCAAATGGTGCGCCGCAATTCGGCGACAGGAAAACTTACCAAATGGATCCCGCCAATCGCCTTGAAGCATTCCGTGAAGCTGAATCCGATGTTGCTGAAGGTGCGGACTTCCTAATCGTGAAACCGGCCCTTTCCTACATGGACATCATCAGAGACGTTAAAAATAACTTTAATCTTCCGATCGTTTCCTATAATGTCAGCGGTGAATATTCAATGGTTAAGGCAGCTGCCCAAAATGGCTGGATTGATGAAAAAGCGATAGTGATGGAAATGCTGACAGGCTTGAAACGCGCAGGTTCCGACTTGATCATTACGTATTTTTCAAAAGAGGTAGCACGCTGGATAAACGAAGATAATCAATGATATAAAAATATAACCTGTAATGGAAAAAGGGGATTGAATCATGCGGTCATATGAAAAATCGAAAAAAGCGTTTGCTGAAGCAAAAAATTTGATGCCAGGCGGCGTGAACAGCCCGGTACGTGCCTTCAAATCTGTGGACATGGATCCCATTTTCATGGAGCGCGGAAAAGGCTCAAAAATGTATGATATCGATGGAAATGAATATATCGACTATGTTCTTTCATGGGGACCGCTTATCCTGGGTCACACGAATGACCGTGTCGTGGAATCATTGAAAAAGGTAGCGGAATCAGGCACAAGCTTTGGGACCTCGACACTGATTGAGAATGAACTGGCCAAGCTGGTCATTGAACGGGTGCCTTCGATTGAAATGATCCGTATGGTATCATCAGGCACGGAAGCGACGATGAGTGCACTAAGGTTGGCACGAGGCATTACAGGCCGTGATAAAATCCTGAAATTCGAAGGCTCCTATCATGGACATGGCGATTCCTTGCTGATCAAGGCGGGTTCCGGAGTTGCGACATTAGGCTTACCGGATAGCCCGGGAGTACCGGAAGGCATTGCAAAAAATACGATTACCGTAGCATATAATGATCTAGCTGCGACCAAATACGCATTTGAACAATTTGGCGAAGACATTGCCTGTATCATCGTAGAACCTGTTGCAGGGAACATGGGTGTGGTTCCGCCACAACCTGGTTTCCTCGAAGGCTTACGTGAAGTGACCACCCAATACGGGGCTCTATTGATCTTTGACGAAGTTATGACAGGGTTCCGTGTCGGCTATAATTGTGCACAAGGCTATTTTGGCATCGTACCTGATTTGACTTGCCTTGGGAAAGTTATTGGCGGCGGCTTGCCTGTAGGTGCATTCGGAGGCAAGCGAGAATTCATGGAACAAATTGCCCCGAGTGGGACGATCTATCAAGCGGGAACATTGTCGGGTAACCCTCTTGCCATGACGGCCGGCCTTGAAACGCTGAGCCAATTGACTCCAGAATCTTATGATGAGTTCACCCGAAAAGGGGATATGCTCGAAAAAGGTATTGGGGAAGCAGCGAAAAAGTACGGAGTCCCGTATACATTCAACCGTGCCGGTTCCATGATTGGACTTTTCTTTACGAATGAAGAAGTGGTAAACTATGATACAGCAAAAACATCCGATTTAGAGTTCTTTGCTTCTTACTATAGGGAAATGGCGAATCAAGGCATCTACTTGCCGCCGTCACAGTTTGAAGGTTTATTCCTTTCCACTGCACATAGTGATGAAGATATCGAAAAGACCATTACAGCGGCAGAACAGGCTTTTGCAAAATTAAAAAAATGATGCAAGGCTTCACGAACTACCGATATATTGAATAATGATAACTTTGAATTGGCTGCCATTTTCCAAGAACTTTTGGAGAAGGGCAGCCAGTTTTTTTGAATTCAATCAGTACGTGGAAAGTCGAAATAATGGTTTCATTCAGGTTTTCATGCCCATTGTTACAATCCCGCATGATTTTAGCCTGAAATATTTGAATCCCTTCTTTTTAAAAGGTTCAGGAAATAAAAGGTCTCGAGTGTGGCATATGAAATTAAGGAATAATCGGCTTCCTTTCTTCATAGATTGATATTGGTATAGGTACCGTTTCCTGAAGCTGAAAGGAGGAGTTGTTTTTGTCGCAAGAAAATGAATCGTATTTACGATTTTCTTTAGAGGAATCCGTTTGGTTCCAGAAGGGACAGGAAGTGGCTGAGCTATATTCCATTTCGCTTGATCCAAATGTGACGATTCAAGAAAGTGACCAATATGTTTTTATACGAGGCTCGTTGGATTTAAGCGGTGAATATAAAGACTCGCAAAATGGTGAAGAAGAGGAGTTTTCGCAGACCTTTTTGCCAAAAGCGGTTCATAAGGTCGAGAGGCATCCCAATGGACTAAATGAGTTCACACACCGTTTTCCGGTTGACATAACGATTCCGAATAATCGGATTGCCTCATTGGATGAGGTCGATGTCTCGATTCAAAGCTTTGATTATGCCCTGCCAGAGCATAACTGTTTGAAATTGCAGGCGGATCTTTTGATAACCGGAATCTATAATGATTCATATGTGGAAGAACGGTTCGATACGGAGCAGGAAGTTGGGGAAACAGAGGAACAAGAAGAAACGGATGGGGAAAATGAGTCGTATATTCCTTATGCGGCTGCAGTGCCGCCGATTCCGGACTTTCAGCCTGTTTTCCGTGATGAGGAGGAAGAAGAGTTATACGCGCCCTTTTCTGCAGAGTCAAAACGAGTTTCTGAAGCAAATGAAGAAGAGGAAGAGGAGCCGATTTATTTAAGCGATCAGCATAGTGCCCCAGTTTTTGAAATTCCCGTTTCACCATATCCTGAAGAGGAGGAGTGGGAAACGGAAGTGCATAGACAGGAAGAAGCTGAAGCTGTAGAGGAAGAAGTTATTGGAGATCCGTCTGACCCAACGGATAAGGTACCTTCCATGGAAGAGGAGAAACTGGAGGAAGAACCAAGCAGGCAGGATCCAGTGGAGAAGATAGAGATTCCTAGAGTGACATTGAAAGAAGAAGTAGAAGAAGTAGAAGAAGAAGTAGTAGAAGAGCCAAGTCAAGCAGCCATCCATCAAAATAGCCCTGTTTCCAATTTAGAAACCGAGGATGTCATACGGCAGGAGGAGGATGGCGTTGCAGCGGGTCCTATTCTAAATGAACATGTAAAGGTGGAGCAGGAAGAGGAATCTCATTCGTCCTTAAGCGATCTATTCAAAAAGAGGGAAAGACCTGCGCCTCCGGCTAAGGAGGTTAAGAATTTCAAAGGCAGGAAACAAGCCGCGGAACGTGATGATAAAGAAACGGCCGATCATGGTGAGAAGCAGCCTTCCATCATGGATTTATTCGGACGGAAACAGGAAGAAGAACTGGTAAGGATGAAAGTTTGCATTGTTCAGCAAGGGGAAACGCTTGATGACTTGGCTCAACGATATGATGTTACGGTTCAATCGATACTTTTCAGCAATGAATTGGAGTCGAATCAAAACGTTCATGAAGGGCAAGTCATCTATATACCGAAGGCGGTTGCATATAAGAATTGATCGGGACAGAGAGCAGAGCATATGGTCTGCTCCTGTTTTTTAGGTGCTGGAGAATCTTTAGTTTTTTAGAGAAAGTGAGTGAGTCTCGTGAGGGAAAACGAGAATCAGCAGCCTGCCAATCTGAATCGGGACACGGAAACCGTATTGAAGGAATATGCCATGTATGTACAATATATCGAGGACTTCGGGCGTGTGAAAAAAGTGTACAGTGATCGCGGTACATTTGCCTTGAAATCGATGTTACCGCAGAACGGCATTGATTTTATCAAAAATGTTCAAAAACTGTACCATCGCGGCTATAATCGGATCGTTCCGATTTATCAAACGATGGATCAGCGTTACGCCGTTCTTCATAATGGCCGTTTGTATTACCTGATGCCCTGGCTTAATAATGAGGGGGACGGGGAGCGCGATGAAAAACATAAGCAAATGTTCAGGGAGCTTGCTCGGATGCATACACTTTCCGTTAAGGAAATACAAGTGGATATTGAGGAAAGGGAAGCCCATTATGAGCGGACGCTTGATGCCTGGAATAACGAGAAGGACTTTATGGATGAGTATATTGTCAGCTGTGAAAAGAAGTGGTATATGTCTCCATTCGAAATGACGGTTTGTTCTTTCTACACTGATATTTCACAGGCGCTGAAGTACTCGATCAAGAAGTTTGAAACCTGGTATGAAAAAACGAAGGATAGTGAAAAGGTGCGAACCGTGGTCACGCACGGAAAGGTTTCTTTGAAGCATTTCGTTTATGATGAGCGGGGGTATGGCTACTTCATCAATTTTGAGAATTCGAATACGGCTCCGCCGCATTTCGATTTACTGCCATTTCTCGTTAAATCAGCCAGGACCTATCCTGTCCAATGCGATGACTGCGTTGACTGGCTATATAACTATTTTCGTTATTTTCCGTTGAAGGAAGAAGAATTGCTGCTCATGCAAAGTTATCTGGCATTCCCTGGATCAGCTTTGGAATTAGTGAAGAGTTATTCCGATGGCAGGGTCCATCGTTCAGAGCTTGAAAATGTTACTCAACTGCAGCGGCAATTTTGGCTTCTGAAAAATATTGAATATATGGTGATGAAAATCGAAGAGATCGAACAGCAGAAAAAGGCTGCTGCCGAGGCTGCCAAAGAAGAACAATCACCTCCAAGCTAAATATACATGATTGGATTATCTCCAGTCATGTATATTTTTTTGCTGTAAGGGAATAATTATATCCATTCGAAATATAAAGACATGGCCAGGAAAATAAATGCGATTAGCAGGAGCATATCGAAGAAAGTCGGAAAAATCAACGTGCGTAATCCTTGGAATACGATAAAGGGGACGATGAACTGCTGGCAGACACCGCGGAATTTTTTCATCCAAGGCGGTAAAGTATAGGGAGTATATCTTCGCTTCATATTATTACCTTCCTTTTTAGGACTTCTTATATTCTATGGGTGGGCAGTGGAAAAGGTGATAAAGCCGTCACATTCACTGTTCTTGGAGGATAAAATAAAGAAAACGACCTTGAATGTAACAAATGGGATGATTCCTGGGAAAGTAAGCGAAAAGATGATTGACTGGAGCCCCATATTTTTTGTACTATATACTATATGCATTCAATGAATTTACATATGAATATAAATCAATGCAAAGACCGGAAATAGTAAGATGATATGCACTTTTCAGAGAGGAAACCAAATTGGTGCGAGGTTTCCAGGAAGCAGCATCCGAAGTCGTCCGCGAGCAGTCTTCGTGAACTCTTAGTAGCGAAGGCCGGTGAAGAGCCGTTATCCGATTTGAGAGCCGAAAGAGTTTTTTTCTTTTTCGGAAAAAAGGTGGCACCGCGAACAACTTCCTTCGTCCTTTTGTGATGATGGAAGTTTTTTTTATGCCTAAAAAGGAGGAAATGATATGGAAGAGAACCAAATTTCTATGCCGACTAAATATGATCCGCAGACGATAGAGAAAGGCCGCTACAAATGGTGGCTTGATGGAAAGTTTTTCGAAACGACGGGTGACGATAAAAAAGAACCATACACGATTGTCATCCCGCCGCCTAACGTGACAGGTAAGCTTCATCTTGGTCACGCTTGGGATACGACACTTCAAGATATTTTGACACGCATGAAAAGAATGCAAGGCTATGATGTTTTATGGTTGCCGGGCATGGACCATGCCGGTATCGCCACACAAGCGAAGGTAGAACAGAAACTTCGTGCGGAAGGCGTGAGCCGTTATGACCTTGGACGTGAAAAATTCGTAGAAGAGACATGGAAATGGAAAGAGGAATATGCGAGCCATATCCGTGAACAATGGTCAAAGCTGGGTCTTGGACTTGATTATACACGTGAACGCTTCACTCTTGATGAGGGGCTTTCAAAAGCTGTGCGCGAAGTGTTCGTTTCGCTTTATAACAAGGGCTTGATTTATCGCGGCGAATACATCATCAACTGGGATCCATCGACGAAAACGGCGTTATCCGATATCGAGGTTATTTACAAAGATGTGCAGGGCGCATTTTACCATATGAAATATCCATTGGTTGACGGATCAGGTGAAATCGAAATTGCCACCACCCGTCCAGAAACGATGCTTGGTGATACTGCTGTTGCTGTACATCCTGAAGATGACCGTTATAAACACTTGATCGGCAAAATGGTCCGCTTGCCAATTACAGGCCGGGAAATCCCGATTGTCGGTGATGATTATGTCGATATGGAATTCGGTTCAGGCGCGGTCAAAATTACTCCGGCTCATGACCCGAATGATTTCGAAATCGGGAACCGTCACGATTTGGAGCGCATCCTTGTCATGCATGAAGATGGCTCGATGAATGAAAAGGCTGGTAAATATGAAGGCATGGACCGGTTTGAATGCCGTAAACAAATCGTCAAAGACCTTCAGGAAGAAGGAGTACTCTTCAAAATCGAAGATCACCTTCACTCAGTGGGACATTCAGAGAGAAGCGGTGCTGTTGTTGAACCATATCTTTCGACGCAATGGTTCGTTAAAATGCAGCCGCTGGCTGATGCATCCGTTGAGCTTCAAAAAGGATCCGATGAGGAAAAAGTTCATTTCGTACCGGATCGTTTCGAAAAAACGTACCTGCATTGGATGGAAAATATCCGTGACTGGTGCATTTCCCGTCAGCTTTGGTGGGGTCACCGCATTCCAGCCTGGTACCATAAAGAAACAGGTGAAGTGTATGTAGGTCACGAAGAGCCTGCGGACGCTGAAAACTGGGAACAAGATACGGATGTTCTGGATACATGGTTCAGCTCGGCATTATGGCCGTTCTCGACTATGGGCTGGCCTGACAAGGACAGTATCGATTTCCAACGTTACTATCCAACCGGGGCACTTGTGACAGGTTATGATATCATATTCTTCTGGGTATCACGGATGATTTTCCAAGCTCTTGAGTTCACGGGTGAACGACCATTTGAAGATGTGCTGATCCACGGACTCGTTCGTGACGAACAGGGGCGCAAGATGAGTAAATCGCTTGGCAATGGTGTCGATCCGATGGATGTCATCGATCAATACGGTGCCGATTCACTGCGTTACTTCTTGTCCACTGGCAGCTCGCCAGGACAGGATCTTCGTTACAGCACGGAAAAAGTGGAAGCGGTCTGGAACTTCTCCAATAAGATTTGGAACGCATCCCGTTTTGCTTTGATGAACATGAATGGCATGACTTATGACGAAATCGATTTAAGCGGTGAGAAGTCTGTAGCCGATAAATGGATCTTGACGCGCTTGAATGAAACGATTTCCAACGTAACCAGACTTGCGGACCGTTATGAGTTTGGTGAAGTGGGCCGTGTGCTATACAACTTCATTTGGGATGACTTCTGTGACTGGTATATTGAAATGGCGAAGCTTCCGCTATATGGCGAAGACGAAGCAGCGAAGAAAACGACGCGCTCGATCTTGGCTTATGTACTGGATAACACGATGAGATTGTTACACCCGTTCATGCCTTTCATTACCGAAGAGATCTGGCAGAACCTTCCGCATCAAGGTGAGTCCATCACTGTTGCCGCTTGGCCGGAAGTGAATGAAGGATTGACAGATACAGCTGCAGCCGAGGAAATGAAGCTGCTTGTTGAAATCATCCGCTCCGTACGTAATATCCGTGCTGAGGTGAACACACCGCTTAGCAAAAAAATCAATTTGATTTTAAAAGCGAAAGATGAGTCAATCTTAGAGACGTTACAGAAAAACAGCAGCTATATCGAGCGTTTCTGTAATCCTGAACAATTGACGATCGGAATTGAAGTCGAGGAACCTGCTCAAGCCATGACAGCTGTCGTAACTGGCGTAGAACTGATCCTTCCGCTGACAGGACTGATCAATATTGACGAAGAAGTGAAACGTCTTGAAAAAGAACTCGACAAACTTAATAAAGAAGTTGAGCGTGTACAGAAAAAACTAGGCAACGAGGGCTTCGTCAAAAAGGCGCCGGCAAGCGTCATCGAAGAAGAACGTGCCAAGGAAAAAGACTATAGCGAAAAACGCGACTCTGTAATCCACAGGATCAGCGAACTGAAACAACTGTAAAACAAAAGGATGAACCAGCTTTATGCCGGTTCATCCTTTTTGTGTTTCGTTAGGAGGATATTCTTTCTTTTATGAATGTAAGGTACTCCGATACGATATTCATATCACTTAATGCACTTAATGTCCGGCTGCCAACGACATCCTCGATTTCGTTGAGCATGGGGCTGCCATCTTCGGCAAATATGAAATCGATTCCGACCAGGCCGAAATCAAACGACTTCATCACTTTTTCGACAAGGGCTAATTCAGTTGCAGATAGCTCATATAGTGAAGCCGATCCGCCCAGCGTATAATTTGCCTTGAAACTTGAAGCGGACTCCCTAAGTACAGCAGCCTTCACTTTTTTTCCAATTACAAAAACGCGGATATCTTTACCGAATAAGCCGGGTTTTTGGACAATCCAATTTCCATCTTTCAGTATGGCAAGATCATCGGCATGTTGTATTAGATATACTTGTTTCCCGCCGCGTCCACTTGTTTCTTTAGCAATGAAAGGGAACTCCATGTCATCGGCACTCGGTCTTCCGTTACAATATACGGTATCGGCCATTGGAATCCCAAGCGAGGACATATATTGGTGCGTCTTTGCTTTGTCATTCGCGATTTCCGATACGAAGGAGGAGTTAAAGCAAGCAATCCCCAGTTGCTCAAGTTGCTTTGTAAAAAAAGGATCGATGGTCCGGACGATAGCGAAGTCTGGCAATGAAATTGGCTGCGTCCCATGTTCCACGTACAACTCGTTGAAACGATGACCGATCCTAAGGTCTTCCCGAAAGTGAAAGTGTAAATCAAGATCAAGCTTACTGGCTTCGTCAAGCATCCAATCTATGTATCCTTTGTTTTTCAAGGCATCCTCACGGTTATAAATCAACCAGCCTGCTTGTTTTTTCATCAGATGCACTTCCTTTTCCTAATTCTTTCAAGATATAATCGAACATGCTTTCAGCGATGTTGATGCCTGTACATTCATAAATATTCAGTAAATGCGAATTCGAATTCACTTCGCACAAAAGCGGACCTTCTTCACCGAACAACAAATCGACGCCAGCGAAGTCGGCACCCAGAATTTGCGCACATCGGATGGCAAGTTGTGCTTCTTCATTGGTGGGTATATATGGTGCAGCCTGCCCTCCGGCAGTCATATTAGCTCGGAAGTCTTGCTCCGAATGGCGTTGCATCGCTGCTATGACTTGATTGCCCACGACATTCACACGAATATCCCGACCTTTACTGTGCTCGATGAATTCCTGGATTATAAATGGTTTGTGGCCAAGATTACGGATCGTCTTTAGTAACTCATCCTCTGTTTGGATCAAATATACTTGTTCCCCAAAAGAACCGTATGCTTCCTTAACGATAAGCGGATACCCAAGCTCATTGCCGATTTGGATAAAAGCATCCATATTGACCCTTTCAATCCCTTCGTATGTAAAAGGGGGAAATAAGGTTTTCGGCATCGGTATACCATGCCCGGTTAATGCTTGATGTGTTTTTGCTTTACTGTCGCAAATATCGATCGCTTTACTGCTGTTATAAACGGGGATGCCGAGCAATTCCAAATGGCGTGCCAAATGAATGTCTTTATCCATGAACAGAACAAAATCAGGAAGCTTATCAAAAGCTCCTTTAAGCAGTGGCACTCCTTTTTCGATTATGGGAATGAGATCTGAATTACGGATAAGAGTTGCCATGATATCTTTCCTTTCAGCCGCCTCTTTAATGAACAAAGCTAAACTGGAAAACTTATCATGCTGTAAATAGCCGTTAACGACAATCCAACAGTGGTAATCTGAAGGTTTCATGGTAAAACACTACCTTTCATCTAGGTTAATCGTTCATATATTGATAAAATAATCTTAACGCATAAGAGCGGTATAAAGAAAGAGGAGGCACAACGATAATGGTAACGACCATGAAAGAAATCAATCATTTTTTTGAACGGCGCCAAGTTCAATTGGGCATGAATTTTGGCCTATCACGGATGGAAGCATTGTTAACTGAATTAGGAGACCCGCATAAGGAGCTACAATATATTCATATTGCAGGATCTAACGGGAAAGGATCAACACTGCAATATATTAAAGAGATCCTACTTGCCCAAGGGATTCGGGTCGCTTCCTTCACATCACCTTATTTAATACGGATGAATGAACAGCTCAAGATTAATGAAGATGAAATCAGTGATAAGGATTTTATCGCTGTCTTCCGTGAGCTTTGGCCGATTATACAAGAGATGGACAGTAAAGGGGACGGTCCCACTCAGTTCGAAATTTTGACTGCGATGGCATTTTCTTATTTTAGCAAAAAGGAAGTGGATTTGGTTTTGATGGAAACCGGTTTGGGAGGCAGGCTCGATACAACGAATGTCATCCAGCCGTTTCTTTCGATCATTACCTCGATTTCTTTGGAACATACGAGCATCCTGGGTAACACACTTGGGGAAATTGCTTTTGAGAAGGCTGGCATCATTAAAAGCGGGGCGCCGATCATCAGCGGAGTCACAGCCGGGGAACCAGCAAAAGTAATTGAAGAAAAAGCGTCATCATTAGGGGTACCTTATTACCAATTAGGTAAAGACTTTCATATAGGCAATATAAAGCAAAGTGAACGAGGGCAAAGTTTCTCATTTTCGCTTGCCGACAGGTCCATCGAAAATGTGGAAATGCGGATGCTAGGACGTCATCAAATGGAGAATGCGGCACTGGCCATTGCTGCTGTCACATTAGGAATGGAAAATATCGATAAGAGAAGCATCCTTAAAGGAATAGGCGAAGCGAAATGGGATGGCCGCTTTGAAAAAATATCGGATGAGCCGTTGGTGATCATCGATGGTGCACATAATCCTGCCGGCATCGACGTGCTGAAGGAAACGCTAAAAGTGCATTACCCCGATTATAAGTACCGATTCGTATTCAGTTCATTTAAAGATAAAAATTATTCCGAGATGCTTCATGGACTGGAAACTGAAGCGATGGAAATCATCATTACCGAATTCGACCATGAACGGGCGGCGGATGCGAAAACGCTATATGAAAAATGCAGTCATCCCAATAAACGGATAAACAAGGATTGGCAGGAGGCGATAACGGAAGGCAGAAGGAAAACAGGGGAAAAAGAGATTCTTGTCATCACAGGGTCGCTCCATTTCCTTTCACTTGTGAGGGAGTTCCTAATCAGAGAAGATGCCTAAAGGGATGTGCCTTTACCGGTGGACTAATTATTTTTCCCGATTGTCGAGAAATGAGGCGCTTTATCATGGAAACCAAAGCTTAAGAACCAACGGTAAGCCATATTTGTTTCTACTTCTTCAATTGTAGAATTGAACGAATACCGAGGGTAAATTGACTGAAAGTCAGTTTGGCTAATATAACTGGATCAATACTTGGGCTTCCATTCTCTGAATACCTATCTTTCACCAAATCATAAATGAAAGCAAACACGATTTTCATCGAGTTTGTCTACAGTCTGAAAGGACCTTTTCAAAGGTCCTTTTCCCTTGTTAACAGAGCTGGTTGAAAAGAAAAAACTCTAATAGAGTGATTGATAACAAATCACCAAGTATTTTTGTTAAAATATGTTTATATATTGATTCTACATGCTTGATGAATAGTAGGATCTACTTAATGAAATGACGGGAGGAATGAATGATCATGAAGAGCCCCAGTGACGATTACATAGCGGAAGGGATTTTTTTATTAGGGTTTCATAGAAAAGCAATCGAATCCTCATGCACTTTGTATAAATGATGGCTATCCATATCTATCTCTTCGTCTTCGGCTTAATTTTAGGCTCATTCTTTAACGTTGTCGGTTTAAGTGTTCCAGCTGGTCAGACATTTGCGAATCGTCGCTCCGCCTGCCCTTCTTGTGGGCGCACATTGACATTCTTCGAGTTGATGCCGGTTATTTCCTATATGTTGCAAGACGGAAAATGCCGGGGCTGTAAAGCAAGGATTTCCCCCCTTTATCCGATAGTGGAAATGCTGACCGGTGTTTTGTTTGCCTCTGCTCCCATATTCCTTGGCTGGTCGAGCGAACTCTTGGTTGGCTTGGCATTGATTTCATTATTTATGATCATCTTCGTGACTGATGTCGCCTATATGCTCATACCTGATAAAATACTGCTTTTCTTTACGGTGATTTTTATCGTTTTAAGAGTCTCATTTCCGCTGTCGCCCTGGTGGGATTCAATTGTCGGGGCAGTGGTGGGCTTTAGCCTGCTGTTATTAATCGCAGTCGTGAGTCAGGGTGGCATGGGTGGCGGTGATATCAAGCTATTTGCAGTGATTGGCTTTGTACTGGGACTGAAGATGGTGCTGTTATCGTTTCTTTTTGCGTGCTTTTATGGGGCATTCCTGGGCTTCATCGGATTGCTGAGCGGAATCCTAAAAAAGAAAACACTTATTCCTTTCGGTCCGTATATCGTTTTTGGGACATTGACTGCTTATTTTTGGGGCGATTCCCTTCTATATTGGTATGTAAATTTTTTAAGATGAGCTTAAAGAACCAACCTGATCCAAGAGGAATTTGTCAAAAATCACCTGAACAATAGCTCAGTAGGGAACTATCCCCAATTGGCTGCAAGTGAATCTGGCATGAAAGAGTGATGTATGTAATTGGTGAGAGGCGATATTGAATGGTTTGTGAACCAGAAGTACCAGTACCTGGAATTCTATTTTCGTCACCCATATATGAATAGGGAAATTTGACGAAACCTATTAATGACAAGACGACAAAAGTCTTGTTATTTTTTTTTACCTCTATGTTAGGATGAAAAAAATGATCTGGAGGGGAGGAAAAAAATTGGGCAAGCCGGAACAAAGCAAGGGTGTAACGATTAAAATAAATGGGGAAGAAAAAGTATTTGCCGATAAAAAGGCTGAAAGTCAAGAGGCGGCGAGTAAGGAGCAGGAACAGGGACAAACAGACGAGAGTTTCGAATGGATACTCCCTGAGGATTCAAACGAAAACAAAATCGTATTGGTACCCTCACCGCCCAAGAAAAAAATGCCGAAGCTCATCGGTTTTGGTACCAGTTCGCTGAAAGGTTCTGATAAAAGACCGATCAAGACATTCATGATCGCTGTCATTTGTGCTGTTTTTTTTGGGTCGATTCTTGGCTTGATCGCCGTTAAAACGATTACAAAGGAAAAAGCCGAAGTATCTTCGGTCGAGACCCCGGTTCCAACGGAAGCCACTGTTGAGGATAAAAAAGCGGCAGTGACTGAACCAGGAAACCAGCTGAAGACATTCCTTGTACAGGGAGGAGTATTCAGCAGCGAGGATGCGGCAAGGCAAATACAAAAGAAAATCATTGAAAAGCAGGTTCCTGCTGAAATTTTCAAATTGGAAGACAGCTATTATCTATTCTTGGGGTCGGCAGAGAGTCTAGCTTCAAGTAAGGAGCTGGCCTTATTCTTAAAGTCCTATGATGTGGACGTATATTGGAAGGAAATCAATTTTGAAGCGGCTGGGACAAGCCAGGAAGATGAGAAAACCCTCGACAAGATGAAGGAAGTATATACTTCCTTGGCAGAAACATCCGCAACCAAGCTTCGCGGAAAGGAAGGGACGGTAAACAAAGAAACCCTGAAAAAAAACTTGGATGAACTGAAGGCGGGGAAATTATCGCCGGAGTTTTCGAATATGAACGATGACCTGACTGCTGCCGCAAAGTCGATTGATGAATATGAGACTTCCAAAAACGAAAAAAAGCTATTCCAGGCTCAAGAAAGTCTTCTTGATTTTTTATTGAATTACCAAAACAAATCGAGTTAAGTAAAGAAAAGAAGGGGGGCTGCCAAATGGACAAGCTCCCCAATATGAAACCATCTGTGACACCTTTTTTATTTTCCGGGAAATACTTACAGGCATTTGTCGATTCCTAGTAAACAATAATTGTGGATTGCACCATAATTTGATAGGATAGTTATGTATCTCCCTATGTAAAGAAAGGTGACTTTTATATTATGCAGCCATTGATTTTAGCTTCTTCATCACCACGTCGTAAAGAACTTCTACAATTTCTTCAAATCCCCTTTGAAAGCATGAATTCCAATGTCGATGAAAGTATTGATGAAAACATGTGTCCTGATGCAGCGGTGAAAGAACTGGCATCCCGTAAAGCGGAAGCCATCGCAGCAAAATTTCAGGAAAGCTGGGTAATCGGCTCGGATACCGTTGTTGTCCTTGATGGAGAGATATTGGGTAAGCCGACAAGCCGTGCGGATGGAAAAAGAATGCTGGAAATGTTATCGGGACGGACACACGAGGTATACACAGGTGTCGCCATTCTATTCGGCAAGCATCGCAGAGTATTCGCAGAAAAAACGGAAGTGACATTTTGGGAGCTGCCAGAAGCTGAAATCGAACGTTATCTGGATAGCGGGGAACCTTTTGACAAAGCTGGCGGCTATGGGATTCAAGGATACGGATCTCTTCTTGTCGAACGAATCAAAGGGGACTATTTCTCAGTCGTCGGGCTTCCGGTCTCAAGACTGGCCCGGGAACTTAAAGCGATGCAGCAAGAGTTAGAATGATCGATTTCCTCTGGCATCTTCCCTTTTCTAAGGAAGGGTTGATTTTTTGAGCGAAAAAATGTTAATACGGGATTACCCGAAAGAGGAGAGGCCGCGCGAAAGGTTTCTGCAAGACGGACCGCAGGGTCTCTCCAATCAGGAATTGCTCGCTCTGCTATTGAGGACGGGATCAAGGGAAGAATCCGTCCTGCAGCTATCCGGCAGGCTCATCAATTCCTTCAAGGGCCTTCGCCTGCTAAAAGAAGCCTCAGTGGAAGAACTGACCGTGATTAAAGGGATTGGTGAAGCGAAAGCGATTCAAATCCTGGCCTCTGTCGAACTTGGCAGGAGAATTAACAATTTGAATGATCAAGACCGTTATGTGATTAGATCTCCAGAAGATGGAGCCAATTATTGCATGGAAGAAATGCGGTTTTTATCACAGGAACATTTCGTCTGTCTTTATTTAAATACGAAAAATCAGGTGCTTCAAAAAACTACGGTATTCATCGGCAGCCTCAATGCCTCGATCGTGCATCCGCGCGAGGTCTTCAAAGAGGCTTTCAAAAGGTCCGCTGCCTCTATCATCTGTCTTCATAACCACCCCTCCGGAGACCCCTCTCCCAGCAGAGAAGATATTGAAGTGACGAAAAGGTTAGTAGAATGTGGTAAAATAATCGGGATTGAAGTGTTGGACCATATCATCATCGGGGAGCATAAATATGTTAGTTTGAAGGAAAAAGGTTATTTATGACACTATCAAAATTTTTGACGATGCGATATAATATTGTTTATGATTTTTAAAAGAGGAAACTTTTTCAAAACTCTTATTGTCAAAAAACGACAAATTATTATTTGAACTTATAAAAAGGCATTTTTGTTTACGAAAGGGAGATACCATAATGTTTGGAATTGGCGCTAGAGATATAGGGATTGATTTAGGAACGGCGAATACGCTTGTCTATGTGAAAGGAAAAGGCATCGCAGTACGTGAACCATCGGTTGTAGCTGTGCAAACAGATACAAAGCAAATCGTTGCAGTCGGAAACGACGCGAAAAACATGATCGGCCGTACACCTGGTAACGTGGTTGCCCTCCGCCCGATGAAGGATGGAGTAATTGCCGATTATGAAACGACGGCTACCATGATGAAGTACTATATGAAGGAAGCTCAAAAGAAGGGCGTATTTGGCAACAAGCCATATGTCATGATTTGTGTGCCTTCTGGGATTACTGCAGTTGAGCAGCGTGCAGTCATCGATGCAGCAAGACAAGCTGGAGCCCGTGACGCATATCCAATCGAAGAACCGTTTGCAGCAGCGATCGGTGCGGACCTTCCTGTTTGGGAGCCTACAGGAAGCATGGTCGTTGATATCGGCGGAGGAACGACGGAAGTGGCAATCATTTCACTTGGCGGAATCGTTACAAGCCAATCGATCCGTATCGCAGGTGACGAAATGGACGACGCCATTATCGTTTACATCCGTAAGAACTACAATTTGATGATCGGTGAGCGTACTGCTGAAGCGATCAAAATGGAAATTGGTTCTGCTGGGGATACGGAAGGCGTAGAAAACATGGAAATTCGCGGCCGTGACCTATTGACTGGATTACCAAAAACGATCGAAATTACAGCGGAGGAAATATCCAAAGCATTAAGCGACACAGTTTCTGCAATTGTGGATTCCGTGAAAAACACTTTAGAGAAAACACCACCTGAATTAGCGGCTGACATCATGGACAGAGGCATTGTGCTGACAGGCGGGGGCGCTTTGCTGCGCAATTTGGATAAAGTCATCAGTGAAGAAACGCAAATGCCGGTGATCATCGCTGAAAACCCGCTGGATTGTGTTGCAATCGGAACGGGAAAAGCGCTGGACCACATTCACTTATTCAAGACTAAATCAAGAGATTCGCGATAAGCATTACTTCTCAAATAGGGCCGGCTCAACAAAAGGTGCAATTTTGAGCCGGTTTTCTTATGTTTTGCTGTTTAATTAAATCCATAGTGTATTTTTAAGAAATTTTAGATAGAGGTGTAATCACCATGCCACAGTTTTTTAATAAAAAGCTCCTTCTCTTGCTCGTTAGTATTATCGTTCTCGTGGCATTGATCGGTTTTTCATTAAGGGAGAGAGAAGAGTTGACTTGGCCGGAGCAATTCCTGAAAGATACGACAGGCTGGGTCGGAAATGTGTTTAATAAGCCAGTATCGGGTATAACAGGTTTTGTAGGGGGCTTAAAAGACCTACAACATACATACGATGAAAACAAAAAATTGAAAGCCCGCTTGGATGAATATGTATTATTGAAAACGCAAGTCCAAGATTTAAAGGAAGAAAATGAAGAACTTCGCGATAACCTCAAAAAAGAAGATGACCTGCGCAAGTATTCGCCCACTCAGGCGACGGTCATTGGACGCAATCCCGACCGCTGGCATGAAATGCTGACGATTAATAAAGGGAAGCGCAATGGGGTAGAAAAAAATATGGCTGTCATCACGTCCAATGGGTTAGTCGGTAAGGTGAAATCAGCGACGGATTTCACGGCCTCGGTTCAACTTTTAAGCTCGATCGATAAAGCCAATCGTGTCTCATCGATCGTCCAAGGTGATGATAAAGCATATGGCTTGATTGAAGGATTCGATGATAAGAAGAACCTTTTGCTGATGAAACGGATCCCATATGATAAAAAGATCAAGAAAAATTCATTGGTCATCACATCCGGTTATGGAGGGATCTTTCCGAAAGGTCTGCTGATCGGGAAAGTTGTCGATGTTAAAGTGGATCAATATGGATTGAACCAGACTGCATATATTGAACCTTCGACGGATTTTTATGATATTAATAATGTCATGGTCGTTCAGCGCGAAGTGGACGGTGTACCGAAAGAAAGTGAAGGGGAGGATGAAGCTGAGTGAGATATTTCATCCTTTCTTTTATAGCCTTGGTTTTTTTTGTTTTTGAAAGCATCTTCGCCCAGATGTTCGCTGGAGATGCATTCGGGGCCGATAAAATCCTCGTGCCCCATTTCATGATGGTTTTCGTTTTTTTCCTGACCATGTTCGGCTCAAGGAAAATGGGTATGCTTTATGGTGCGATTCTTGGGTTGACTTATGATGTCGTATATACGGAAATCCTTGGGACTTACATGTTCCTGCTGCCTTTTCTTGCCTATTTGATATCGAAATGCATGAAAATCCTGCAAAATAATATATTGATTGCCTGTCTTACTGCGCTTTTATTCACGGCAGTTTTAGAGGTTGTCATCTTTCAGATGAATATCATACTCTCTTTTGCAGATATGGGGTTTGCTGAATTTGCGGAACGGAGATTGATTCCTACATTATTATTGAATCTCGCATTCATTATTATTAGCTGCTACCCTTTAAAGAGAATGATTGAAAAGCTTGATTTGCAAGGAGAAACGGAATAACGTTCCTGTGTCTTAAGAAGCAGGTGGGAAATGTATTTTCTCATTTCCGTGTACGTAGAAAAAGGAAATTTGTTTTCCTATGTCGAATTATATTTCATTGAGGTGAAACAAACGTCATGAATAAAAGAATTCAGCAAAATGTCATGATTAAGGGAACAAAAGACGGGTTTATGCTTCATCTCGATGATTCTTGCTCATTTTCCGAATTATTGAAAGAGTTAGAAGTGAAGCTTTCGGCAAACTATCAGTTTCAAGAAAATGACCCGTCCATTTCCGTAAAAGTACATACAGGGAACCGCTATCTTGATGAACAACAAGAAGAACAGATTAAAGAGGTCATCCATAAAAAGAAGAAGCTTTTCGTGGATGAGATGATTTCGAATGTCCTGACGAAGGATGAAGCGAAACGATGGAAAGATGAAAATCAAGTGACGACCGTGACCAAGGTGATAAGGTCGGGACAGGTTTTTGAAGTTCCCGGGGACTTACTGCTGATAGGGGATGTCAATCCCGACGGAACGGTTCGTGCGGGTGGCAACATATATATCATGGGACAGTTAAAGGGAATAGCCCATGCCGGATATAAAGGGAATAACGAGGCCATTATAGCTGCCTCTGTCATGAAGCCTGCCCAACTGCGTATTGCCGGAAAAGTGAATTTATCTCCTGACCAATATACGAAATGGGGACATGACTTGGAATGTGCCTTCATGGATGAAGAACAAAATATCATAATAGAAAAATTGCAAGTCTTAAAGAAATATAGACCTAATTTAAATAGATTAGAAGGGGGTCTCTAATCGTGGGAGAGGCAATAGTTATAACATCCGGTAAGGGTGGTGTCGGGAAAACGACCACCTCCGCCAATTTAGGAACATCTTTAGCTCTTCTAGGCAAAAAGGTTTGCTTGATTGATACGGATATTGGTCTTCGGAATTTGGATGTGATCATGGGATTGGAGAATCGCATCATCTATGATTTGGTCGATGTGGTCGAAGGGCGCTGTAAGATACACCAGGCGCTTATCAAAGATAAACATTTCGAGGATTTGCTTTATCTGCTTCCCGCTCCGCAAAATAGTGACAAAACAGTGGTGAATGAAGAGCAGATGAGGAAACTCATCAGCGATATGAAGGCTGACTATGATTATGTCATCATTGATTGCCCTGCAGGCATTGAACAGGGCTTCAGGAATGCCATAGCTGGGGCAGACAAGGCTATCATCGTTACGACTGCAGAGAGACCGGCTGTCAGGGATGCTGACCGTATTATTGGCCTGCTTGAAAAAGAAGAGCATATTGAACCGCCCCAATTGATCATCAACCGGATCCGCGGCCATTTGCTTCATGAGGATGAAGAAATGGATATCGATGGAGTTGCCGATTTTCTTAAGATTGATTTGATCGGCGTCATTCCTGATGATGACCAGGTCATTGTGGCAGCGAATAAAAAGGAACCCATTGCCTATAATCCGGATAATAGAGTTTCGCTTGCCTATCGGAACATCGCCAGAAGGATCCTTGGTGAATCTGTGCCCTTGACTCCAATTGGCAGCGAACCAAAGGGCTTCATGTCCAAATTAAAAAAATTCTTCAGCGTGCGGTAAATCTATATTCTTTTGTCAAGAAGCGGGGAGCATTTGATGCCCTCGCTTTTTTTTATGCTTCTTGTGAAATAAAAAAGGCAAGCCATATACTGGCTTGCCTGATCTATATGCTAAAAATGCAGCGGGTTATCCGCGTCTTCCGCCTCTGCCGCCGCGTTTTGATTCGGTGCTGCGTTTAAGTGTCGATAAATTTTCTTCACTAGTCTTTAAAAAGCGCACCATTTTATCTTCGAAATTTTCCTTTGGTTGGAAATTACCTTTTGAACGAAAATCTTTAGAACGGCTATCCCCTTGGCGTGGTGGGCGTTTGGTATAAGAAGAGGTTTGCCCTTCGGGTCTATCTATAGCCTTTTTGATGGACAAGGCAGTTTTTCCGTCTTTCTCACTAATCACTTTTACTTCAATTTGGTCGCCTACTTTAAGATGGTCATTTACGTCTTTTACATAGCTATCTGCTACCTCACTGATATGCACAAGACCTGTTGAGCCTCCTGGTAATTCTACGAATGCTCCAAAATTAGTGATACCTGTTACTTTACCTTGTACTTTGCTGCCTATTTCGATTGACATAAAAAAATGTTCCCCCTCAATAATGTTAAAACCACTTTATTATAACAAATTCCGGGGAACAATATCAATCTCAATTATTCGATTTTCTGAATCGATTGCCCGAACCACCTTGGAAATTCATAAGTTTCAGTGAATTTTTCATCGGAAAAAATTTTTTAAGGGAAGTGCAGAATAGTCTGGACAAGTTGCTCATACGTTGTAATATAGCGCTTTGACATGAGCAGGGGGGGAAGTCTGGAATGGATGATCGCAGGAAAGATATCCGCAATCGTATCGCCAAGAGACGCAAGTTTAATGATAAACCTGCAGGAAGCAGTAGTTGGACGGAGATCAACAATGAGGAACCATATGGGATTGATTCATATAACGGATATTCCGAAAAAGACCATCCGCTCTTCAAGAAAGAATATTTTTTCTTTAAAATCCTTGCCAGTGTATGCCTGTTCCTGATTGTCGCGGTGATGTTCAAACACCCTTCTGTGCGGCTTGACCCTGCCAGGAGTTTTGTCATGGAGAACATGAGCAAGGAATTTCAGTTCGCTTCAATCTCCAATTGGTACGAAAGTGCGTTTGGTAAACCAATCGCTTTTTTACCGAATGAAGCCAATACGGAAACTGTTGATTCGAATGAAGAATATGCAATGCCAGCTTCTGCAAAGATTACCCAAAACTTCGAGACGAACGGTGAGGGAATCATATTGGAAACGAGCAAAGGCTCAAAGGTCGAGGCCGTTAATGAAGGGGTAGTCATTTTTGCCGGTGAAAAGGAGGGGATCGGAAAGACGGTAGTCATTCAGCATGCCAATAAAACTGAATCTTGGTATGGGCAGCTGAAAGAAATTGATGTGAAATTGTATGAGTTCGTTAAAAAGGGCAATGAAGTCGGACAGGTTACACTAAGTGAAGATGGATCCATGGGCAGGTTTTATTTAGCGATAAAGGAAAATGATGCTTTCGTCGATCCTAAAAAGGTGATTTCCTTTGAGTGAATATGGGAAGTTACTGTTTAAAATCAGGGTGCATCCGACATTGTGGTTTGTCATTGGCATCGCCATCCTCACAGCCCATTTCGTTGAAGTGATGATGCTGTTGCTCATCGTCTTCATACATGAGATGGGGCATGCCGTCTGTGCGCAGCACTTCAAATGGCGGATAAAGTCAATCCAGCTTCTTCCTTTTGGCGGGGCTGTCGAGACTGAGGAATATGGAAACAAGAGTTTGAAGGAGGATTTGGCGGTGGTGCTTGCCGGTCCGCTTCAACATGTTTGGCTCATTGGCGCAGCTTTTCTGCTCTATTTCTTTACCATTATCCCATATGAGCTGTACCAGCCATTTTTGTATATGAATCTTATGCTGCTGATTTTTAATCTGCTGCCAATTTGGCCCCTGGACGGGGGAAGGCTGCTATTCATCGGTGTTTCCCTATACTGCACCTTTCTGGAAGCGCAGAAGCATACACTTCACTTTTCTGCAGTATTCGCTTTCCTTGCTTTTTTGACCTGGCTCATTCTGGATCCGCTCAATTTGAACATCTGGCTCATCATCTTTTTCATAAGTCTGTCACTCGTCATGGAATGGCGGCAGAGGTATTATGCGTTCATCCGCTTTCTTCTGCAGCGCCATTACGGGCATACGAATGATTTGGCGAAACTGAAGCCGATCTCGGTGGACTCACAAGAACCGATTTATAAAGTGCTGGAAATGTTTCAACGCGGCTGTAAACACCCCGTGATCATCATGAAAAACGGGAAAGAGAGCGGCTCGTTGGATGAAACGGAAATCCTTCATGCCTATTTTTCCGAGAAAATGACAAACGGGAAAATCGGCGACCTATTATATTCTTATTAAATATGTTATCCTTTCTTCAAATTGAGGAGAGGATTTTTTTTGATGAAAAAAATGATCGCGAACCTGGCTTCACGCGAAAAAAGAGTGGCTGTACTTGAGAATGGTGTTTTACGTAAACTTGAAATCATTCCGCCTCAAAAGCGCAGTACTGTCGGTAATATTTATCTTGGGAAGGTGACGAAGGTGTTACCGGGCATGGATGCCGTCTTCATTGATTATGGAGCAGAGAAAAATGGTTTTTTACACCGTGACGAGATTCCCTCTTTCCAGCTGATAAAAAAAAGTGATGGGAAAGCATCGATTGGTCAATTTGTCCGTCAGGGAGAAAAGCTGCTAGTTCAGGTGACGCGGGATGAAACGGGCACCAAAGGAGCTAAATTGACTGGGCTGATCGAGTTTTCGACAGATTCCCTCGTATACATACATGGAATAGATTATGTTGGTGTTTCAAAGAAATTCAAAAACAATGATCTTCAGAAGCAATGGCGGGAAACTGCCTTGCAGCATAAAAAGCCTGATGAGGGATTGATTGTCCGCACCTCGATGGAGAACGAAAGTGAATCGGTCTTCCTTGACAGGTTAAATGGATTGCGGGAGCTCTATAAAGGGCTTGAACTTAAGGCTGCGTCCCTCAAGGCCCCTTCCCTTCTCTATGAGAGGGATGAATACCTTGATATGATCATTTCCGAAATGTCGGGAACGGCGACCGGGGAACTTGCCATCGATGACTTCGAGGCCTATCGCGAGTTGAAAAAATGGATACAGGAAAACCGTAAGGAGTGGGAAATATCCCATGTATCGAGTACAAAGAATATTTTTTCCGAATGGAATGTGGAAGCGCAAGTTGAGAAAATGGCCAAGAAAATCGTTTGGCTTGAGAATGGCGGATATTTAATTTTTGAAGAAACGGAAGCTTTCACCGTAATCGATGTCAATTCAGGTAAGTTCACCGGCAAGGTGGCGAAGGAAGCAACATTGTTTGCGGTTAATCAGGCTGCGGCGAAAGAGGTCGCCCGTCAACTGAGATTGAGGAATATCAGCGGAATCATCCTGATAGATTTCATCAATATGGAGCAGTCCCGGCATAAGCAGGAAATCATCGAAATCGTTAAAAAGGAAGCGGTGAGGGATGAGAAGCGAATCCAGGTCATCGGTTTTACGGAACTGGGCATTTTACAAATGACGAGAAAGCGAACCTCACCGTCTTTAAGTGAGATGGCGACGGTGCCTTGCCCAGTGTGCAGTGGAAGCGGTAAAATCGAGAGTCCTGAAACGGTTGCCTTCCGGTTGGAACGTGAACTGCTGGAACACAGGAAGACAGATGATGAAGCGGTCTGGGTGGAGGCCAGTAAAGCGGTGGCGGACGTGCTGCTTGGTGAAAAGGAATCATATCGGCCGACATTGGAGGAATTGATCGGTAAAAAGGTATTCCTGTCTTTTATCCCTGGTTCGAGGAATGCTTACTCCATCAAGCGCTTCGGGAGCATTCAGGAAATCGGGAAGGCTTTCGAGTGAAGGGCGGGAATTGTTATAAATATATTGACAGCCTTTCCTGTTTCATGTTAGGATTTTAATGTTATGTTTGTAGCACCCGTGCTACAACCGCTCAACATCAGGTTTTAAGCTTTTGCCTTTCTGGTAAAACGCCTGTGATTGGCGAGTCTGAGACATTTAAGGAGGTGCAAGTATGTACGCAATTATCGAAACTGGCGGTAAACAAATTAAAGTAGCAGCTGGCGAAGCGGTTTACATTGAAAAATTAAACGCAGAAGCAGGCGAAACTGTTACATTTGACAAAGTTTTATTCGTAGGTGGCGAAGACGTGAAAGTCGGTGCTCCATTAGTTGAAGGCGCTACTGTAACAGGTACTGTCGAAAAACAAGGTAAGCAAAAGAAAATCACTGTTTTCAAATACAAAGCGAAGAAAAACAATCGTAAAAAACAAGGTCATCGTCAACCATACACTAAAGTTGTTATCGAAGCAATCAACGCGTAAGGGCTGATTCTAGATGATCAAAGTTGTATTTGATGCTCCGCAGGAACGGATTGCTTCGTTCACCTTAAGCGGACATGCTAATTTTGCTAAAAAAGGTTCTGATATCGTTTGTGCAGGTGTATCGGCTGTTTCCTTCGGGGCAGTCAATGCAATCATGTCCTTAACGGACGTAGAGCCTGAGATTGAGCAAGGGAGAGAAGGCGGCTATCTTCGCTGCGTCATTCCGGGGAATCTTTCGCCGGAATCGGAAGAGAAGGTTCAGCTGCTTTTGAACGGCATGCTCATATCGCTGCAAACCATCGAACGTGATTATGGTAAATACATGAAAATTATCCTCAACCAGTAGGAGGTGGAACAAATGTTAAGATTAGATCTTCAGTTCTTCGCTTCGAAAAAAGGAGTAGGTTCTACAAAGAACGGACGTGACTCAATCTCCAAGCGCCTTGGTGCTAAACGTGCAGATGGTCAATTCGTATCTGGTGGTTCTATCCTTTACCGTCAACGCGGAACAAAAATCTATCCTGGTGAGAACGTAGGCCGTGGTGGAGACGATACTCTATACGCTAAAGTAGACGGTGTTGTTAAATTCGAACGTTTCGGACGTGACCGTAAAAAAGTAAGCGTATATCCAGTTGCACAAGAAGCATAATTGGCATCTTTGAACAGAGGCTGACTCAAAAGGGTCTGATTCCTTCTACAAGACACTATATACCGCGTCATTTTTAATAATGGTATGCTATATAGTGATGAAGGGGTCCGGCCCTTTATTTATACTATAGGAAATGAACCAGCAGTTTGCAGGAGACTTTAGTCATTAGTATAAGGAAAACAACCTCTGACTTACAAAAGGCTCGCCAATCGGCGGGCTTTCTTAAACTTTCAGGGGGGAAAATCCAAGATTACTCATCCATCCGATTTGGTTTAAACCAAATAGACACTCCAATTCAACTATAATATCTCCAATTGGTGCATAAAAGGCCCATTCTCTTTTTTAGTTCAAATGGCTCTACCATCGTCCAAAGAACTCAGGGTGTGCGGCTGTATTTTTTGGACGGGGGCTTTCATGTGAAGGCATGTGAATCGAGCTTCATTTCCTGTTTGTTGTTTTTTTGATATACTGTACAAATGGAAGTATTCAACATGATAGAGCTGAAAAAAAAGTTTCTTTATCATAATTGAAGGTGTTAATAATGGACAAAAATTGGACGACTATTGAAACTCTGCGTCAAACCAGGCATGACTGGCTGAATAAAATTCAAATCATCAAAGGGAATCTGGAGTTGAACAGAATTGATCGTGTCAAGGGCATCATTGATGAAATCATTGTTGAAACCCAGAATGAAGCACGCCTCTCCAGTTTGAACTTACCTAAGTTCACCGAGATGTTGTTGACGTCGAATTGGAATAATGGATCATTTTATTGCGAATATGAAATCATTGATGTTTTTGAAGGCTCAACTGAGATGGACGGGCTGATGTATCGCTGGACAAATGATTTCTTTAAAATTCTCGATAAGAATCTCGATCCGTTTTTTGAAAATATACTGGCTGTTTCCATGTGTAAAAAAGAAGTGAGCGATATGCGCTGTTCATTTCATATGCAAGGCAGGTTCATTGATCAATCCCCAGTGATCGAGTTTTTGGAAAGTTCATTGACGGCCGAGCAATCAATTGAAATTCTTGAATGTAATGAGGATGAAATATTTTTTAAGATGGATATTAACTTTTAGAGAAGTATACAGCAAGAAATGACTTGCAGAAAACAAGGAAGTGATAGCATGTTTGTCGATCAAACGAAAGTCTATGTAAAAGGCGGAGACGGTGGTAACGGGATAGTTGCTTATCGTCGTGAGAAATTCATACCTAAAGGCGGACCTGCCGGCGGAGATGGCGGAAATGGGGCCAATGTCGTTTTTGAAGTGGAAGAGGGCTTGCGTACATTAATGGATTTCCGTTACCAACGTCACTTTAAGGCACCTCGCGGAGAACATGGCATGTCCAAAAACATGCACGGTGCGGCTGCAAAGGATATGGTCATCAAGGTTCCACCAGGCACCGTTGTCATTGATGATAAGACAAAGGAAGTCATTGCTGATTTAGTTGAGCACGGACAACGCGCCATTATTGCCAAAGGTGGCCGCGGAGGCCGGGGAAATTCCCGTTTCGCCACACCTGCCAATCCTGCACCTGAAATCGCGGAGAACGGCGAACCGGGCCAAGAACGTGATATAGTCATGGAATTGAAACTGTTGGCTGATGTCGGTTTGGTTGGTTTCCCAAGTGTAGGGAAATCCACTTTGCTTTCCGTCGTATCCGCAGCAAGACCTAAAATTGCCGAATACCATTTTACGACGATCGTCCCGAACCTCGGAATGGTGGAAACGGAAGATCACCGCAGCTTCGTCATGGCCGATTTACCTGGTCTGATCGAAGGCGCTTCAGAAGGTGTGGGCCTTGGACATCAATTCCTGCGCCATATTGAAAGAACGAGGGTAATCGTTCATGTAATCGATATGTCGGGTCTTGAAGGCCGGGATCCATATGAAGACTACCAAACAATCAATAAAGAGTTGGAAGAGTATAACCTGCGCTTGACTGAACGTCCGCAAATCATTGTAGCAAGTAAAATGGATATGCCGGACTCAGAAGATAACTTAGCGGCTTTCAAAGAAAAGCTGGAAGAAGACTACCCTGTCTTCCCGATTTCTGCCGTGACGCGTGAAGGGATCCGTGAGCTTCTTTATGCTATTGCTGATAAAATCGAAGAGACCCCAGAGTTCCCTCTTGAACATGAAGAAGAGAATACTGGAATCCACCGGGTTCTATATAAACATACATCACAGTCGGATGAATTTAACATTGAACGCGAACCCGATGGCAGCTTTGCCGTATCAGGATTCAAGATCGAGCGTTTATTCAAAATGACTGACTTCACCCGTGAAGAGTCCATACGTCGTTTCGCCAGACAGCTTCGTTCATTCGGAGTCGACGAAGGCCTTCGCCAAAAAGGTGCGACAAATGGCGATATCGTCCGTATCCTTGAATATGAATTTGAATTTGTTGATTGATTGGAGACCATGATGGCAGGCAAAAGGAGGCGTGCGGAGTTTGAATAAGTCCGATCAGAAATTTTTCCTCGTTCGAGAGGATGTCCTTCCCGAAGCGATGAAAAAAACGCTGGATGCAAAAGAAATGATTGAACGGGGAAAAGCGGAATCAGTTTGGGAAGCGGTACAGCGAGTGGACCTAAGCAGGAGTGCTTTTTACAAATACCGTGACACGGTTTTTCCGTTTCATACAGTTGTTAAGGAAAAGCTGATTACACTGTTCTTCTATCTCGAAGATCGTTCTGGTACTCTATCGGAGCTTTTACGGCTCGTCGCCTCATCCGGTTGCAACATCATGACCATCCACCAAACGATTCCTTTGCAGGGACGTGCAAATGTCACCCTATCCCTGAATACGGGTGGGATGACGATGGATATTAATGAACTGCTTACTAAACTGCGTAAAATGGAGTTCGTCGAAAAAGTCGAAATCATTGGTAACGGCGCATGAAAACAGCCTGTACATTTCACATGTACAGGCTGTCAGTTTGTAGATAAAAGGTTTCGAATTGGTCACATTAAGAAACCTTTTCCAACTGGTCCTTAGTGTGTCTACTATGTAAAGATGAACGAACAAAACAGTTTGCCTATTCGTTTCATGCGGCGCAGATGGATGTATGTTGGGGAGGATAGTAGCTCCGAGAAAATCTGTTCAAACAGGTCAGTATCTTTTAAGCGTGGCTCATAATTTTTGCCGAACGTAGAGAAGTGAGGCATTTATCATGGAAACCGTAACCTAAAGACCAACGGACTCTAGTAATCATGTCAAATTGAACTCGTTGATTGGAACTTAAGTTACAGACTCCTGCGGGAAAAGCGTGTCCAAGGGAGATCCCGCAGGCGCGATGGCGCCGAGGAGGCTCCCGGTCCGCCCGCGGAAAGCGAGTGCCCTCCGTTCCAATCAACGGTCAAAGTTTAAAAACCTAAAACAGCTTGAAGACAAACTCATTTATTTTGTCTTCAGGCTGTTTTCATTTGAAAGAGGAAATTAACGATTAACTATTGTAAAAAATCAGAAAATGGCATAACATAAACAATAGATTTTCCGTGAAAAGGAGTTTATAATATGACATCAAAAATTGCATTTCTTGGACCAAAAGCAACGTTCACGGATTTAGCTGTATCGCGACTATTTCCTAATGATATAAAAATACCGATGAACACGATTCCGGACTGCCTAGATGCTGTTCGGGACGGGGAAGTGAATCACGCGCTCGTGCCGATCGAGAATGCTTTGGAGGGTTCGGTAAATATAACGATGGATTACTTAGTCCATGAAGTCACATTGCCTATGAAAGGCGAAGTGACGATTCCAATCCAACAGCATTATATGGTGCATCCTGACCATGCATATCCTGGTTTCAAACCTGACATGGTATATTCGCATTCCCATGCCATCGCTCAATGCCGCAAATTTCTACATAATGAGCTAAGAGGCATTCCGTATGAGTATGTCACATCCACAGCTGCCGCTGCGAAGATGGTGATGGAGAATCCCGATATCAATATTGCAGCGATTGCAAATGATATGGCTGCAGAGGAATACGGTTTGACGATTGCAAAACAAAATATTCACGATTACGAACATAATCACACCAAGTTTATTGTCGTATCCAACAGTGAAGTCGACTATGAAGGGCATTTGACCGTTGAAGGCGACAAGAAAACGACCTTGATGATTCAGCTTCCTGCCGACCACTCAGGGCAGCTGCACCAAGTCCTTTCCGCTTTTTCCTGGAGGAAACTTAACCTTTCCAAGATTGAATCAAGACCTATGAAAACTGGATTGGGCAATTACTTTTTCATCATCGACATCGAAATGCCCCTTGACGATGTCCTTATCCCAGGAGCGATTTCCGAGCTTGAGGCCTTAGGATGTACGGTATCGATCATGGGAAGCTATTCATGCTTTAAAGTCCAAACAGGTGTACCGCAGCGCTGATTTTTCTTTTGTGAAATTTTTTTTCTAAAATGATAAATGGTACAACCTCAGCTGAGTTTTATCCAATGAATATGTAAGTGCCCCGGGGTTTTCCCGGGGCATTTTTTTGCGAAGGTTTTGTATTCCCTTTGCGTGCATTTTATGAAATATATAAAAGTAGGCAGCATGATTTTGGATGAAAAACAAACACCGATTGTGATGAAAGCAAATACAATAAGTAAATCCCGGTAGGCCACATGTGGAAATAGGAGCAGTAATACATACCTTGATGACTGATTCAGTGGATGCACCTTTTTAATCAAAAATGCAGAGAGAGGGTGGTGGTCAGCAGAGATGGATAGTCAATTCAAAGAAACTTTCGGTTCTTGGACTCAAGCGATAGGAACCGTCATTTCTGCTGTTGCTGGTACACCATCCAAAGTCTTGGACGAAGAATTTCGTACGAACTTGGATTTGATTGGAAATGAACTTCAAGCAACAGGTAATGCCTTATTGGCTGATGCAGAAGAAACCTGGTCACTGGATAAATTCGGTAATATAATACAGGCGATCGGGAATTCGACCGTTATCTTAGGCCTAGTCATTGATTTTGATGAAATAACGAAACAGGAATTAATCATCAAAGGTAATCTGATTCAAGCGTTGGGCGGAGGCACCGCTTTGGCGGGGGCATACGAAAATCCGGATGAACCGGAGCAGGCCTTCAATGCTACGGGAAATTTGTTGCAGGCGATTGGGAATTCGATGCAAGCGATAGGTGGAATTGCCGAACTTAAAAATAGCATTCTAGAAAAAGACCAAGATAAGGATCAAGAGCAAGAAGAACAAGATAAGGAGCAGGAACTGCAAAAATATCAATATCCTTATTTGGAAGAGAAGCCATCTGATGCTGAATCAATCCAAGTGATGGGAGGCTGGGTACAGGCGGTCGGTTCCGTCATTAGTCTTATCGGGCAGTTAAGAAGTAACGAAGATGAAAACTCCGGGGATGGCAGCTCAAATGAAAGCAATTCCAATGATGAGTGAACATAAGGCCCATAAAAAAAACCTCAAAAGATATGGCTTTTGAGGTTTTTTCGTTCATTCAATCGACTAAAATGCCGGCATCCCTCAAAGCACACTCCGCTTCGTCGAGCAGTTCTTCAGATGATGCGCTCAGTGTATGGAGATGGATGCCGCTCGTTAGCTCCGATAAAAAAGATGCATTCGTTGCCGTCACCCTTGAAAGGAATTGCTGGACTTCCTTACGGCTGCTGACCATGATGGAAGCAGTAAGGTCACCGTATACGGGGTGCTCGATTTTGACATCTTTCACCGTGATGCCGATATCCACGAGTAAATATAGCTCTTCTTGGGTCCGGGAAGGATCATGTTGGCAAGCAATGATCCGTTCCGGCTTTTGCGTGCTCCCCGTTTGTAAGTACAGATAGCCTTGGCTCGTCGCAATGATAGGCTCATTCCGCGCTTTCAGGAGGGTTATGTCACCAACGATAACCTGCCGGCTTACATTCGTTATCTGCGAAAGCTCGCTGCCTGTTACAGGCTCCGCGCTTGTTTGCAATAAATGTAAGAGTTTCGTCCGTCTTTCTTCCCCGAGTAATTTCTTTCTTTCCATAAACATTCACCTCTTTAATTACAAACATTCTAACACAGATTGGAGGATTTTATCGAATGGCAGCTATTCCTTCGATGCAGTCCGCCAACTTTTGAATGTCGTCGGCCGTCGTGTATTTGCCAAAGGAAAAGCGGACAAATTGATGTGCTTCAACTTCGCTTTTCCCAATGGCCATCATCGTTTTTGAAGGATCCTGTTTACCGATTTGACAGGCGCTTCCCGTCGAAACGGCGAATCCTTTCTGGTTTAATTCCAGCATGATGTACTGTCCTTGCAATCCAGCGAAGGTCAGCGCCAGAATGTGAGGCAATTGCTCGTTTTTTGCTTCGATGATTTGAAAATCGATTTTCCTATCGGTTAGCCGTTGGATCAATTGCATCCTAAGTGTGGAAATCCGTTTTCGTTCATCTTCCATGATATCCCCCAATTTCTTAGCAGCGGTTACAAAGGAAGCTATTCCGGGGACGTCCACTGTTCCTGGTCGGAAACCATATTCATGAGTGATATTCGGGACCGAAGCCTTCAACTGATGGATGGCCGGGAAAATGACGGCCCCAGTCCCTTTTGGACCATAAATCTTATGACTGGAAACGGATAGTCCATCACATGAGGCAGCTATCTTGCCAAGCGGTAATTTAGCAAATGATTGGACACAATCCACATGAAAAAAGGCCTGGTGTTTACGAACGATTTCACTTATTTGCTCAATGGGTTGAATGACCCCGATTTCCGAATTCACATGCTGGACAATGACCAAGCATGTTTTCTCCGACATACATTCCTGGAGATGTTCAATATCAACACGGCCATCTTCCAAATGCCGTAAATAAGTAACCTCGAAGCCATCTTGTTCAAGCTTCGTCACGAAATTGGCAAGAGATGCATGTTCAGTTCGGCTTACGATCAAGTGGTTCTGCCAGGATGGTTTCGAAGCGATGAATGTATCTATGGCCAGCATGTTGCTTTCTGATCCGCCGCTCGTAAAGATGATTCCTTCCTTTTTTATGTTCAGCATTTCTGCGAGTTGCTGTCGTGACATATCCAATAAACGTGCCGCCTCAGAGCCAATATCATGCAAACTGCTCGCATTCCCGAAAAACTTCCGGGATGCTTGGCTGAATACGTCGAGAGCCTCCTCATCAATCGGAGTTGTAGCGGCATAATCCAAATAAATCAAGAAATCACTTCCATCCTTTAATCTTAAAAAACTTCTTGATAATAGTTTAATAATATGTAAATATAGTTGTCAAGACACCTGTCATAAACAGGAGGAATGAAATAATGGTAAAAGCGGAAATCATCGTGATAGGCAGCGGTATTGCTGCCTTGAAAACGGCATTGGAAGCAAGTGAACATAAGCATGTGATACTCATCACAAAATCAAATATCCGTCATGGCAATTCTTATTTAGCTCAGGGCGGGATTGCTGCTGCAATATCTGATCGTGACAGAGTATCCTTACATAAAAAAGATACGCTGGTGGCTGGTCAGCGTTATAACAAGGTGAAGGCAGTGGAAAAACTCGTTGAAGAGGCACCTTCTGTAATAGCTGAACTTATTGAATCAGGTATGCGATTTGACCATGATCATGACGGAACACTATTGCTTGGCATGGAGGGCGCCCACAGTGAACGAAGAATCCTCCATAGTCACGGAGATGCTACCGGGAAGTACATGATGGAACATCTTATAGGGTGCTTGAAAAAATCATCGATTACTGTGCTGGAGAATGTTGCTGCAGTGGAGTTGATCATCGGGAAAGATGATTCCTGCATAGGGGTCAAAACACTTGATAAGGCAGGTAATCTTGCTGCCTATCATGCTGAACAGACGGTTTTGGCTACAGGCGGCTGTGGTTCCCTATACCATTTCACTTCAAATTCACAAACGGTATCAGGTGATGGAATTGCACTTGCATTCAAGGCCGGGGCAAAAGTTCGTGACATGGAATTCATTCAGTTTCATCCGACCCTGCTTTTTGTAAATGGCAAAGCGCAAGGGCTGGTTTCAGAAGCGGTCCGCGGGGATGGTGCGAGATTAGTGACGGAAATGGGAAGGCCGATCATGGAGGATGTCCATAGCTTGAAGGATCTAGCTCCAAGGCATATTGTGGCACAAACGATTTTTTCCTATTTGCAGCGCGGTGAAAAGGTATTTTTGGATATTTCGATGATTAAGGATTTTAAGATTCGTTTTCCGACAGTGAGCTCATTATGTGAAAAAAGCGGGCTGGACCTTCAATCGGGGAAAATCCCCGTTGCACCTGGAAACCATTTTCTAATGGGAGGAATTGAAGTGGATGAATTCGGGCAGACCTCAGTTCCTTCTTTGTTTGCTGTTGGTGAAGTAGCGTGCACGGGTGTACATGGTGCAAACCGATTGGCAAGCAATTCACTTCTCGAAGGGCTGGTTTTTGGAAATACACTTGGCCGTTTCCTTGCTAAAGTGCCGGCAAGGACGATACCGGAAGAAAAAGAGCAGTCCAAGAGTTCCAGTCCAGTTACCTTTTTACCTGATCTCACGACATTGCAGGAAAAATTAATGAACGAAGCGGGAATCGTTCGAGATGAAGCGGGATTAACTCGACTGAAGGATTATCTTGAGACATTTGATATCGAAAAATTGCTGCATTTGGAAGTAACGGAATTAACGATAGAAGAAATAACGAAAATAAATGCCATGATAGTGGCGTGGCTGATTGCCGAATCCGCATTGACCAGAACGGAAAGCAGGGGCGGTCATTTCCGCAGTGACTATCCAAGCGAAGATGACGCCAAATGGCTTGAAAATTCGGTTATCCTTGCTTGCACCGATGTGAAAAACCGAGTGAAAGGGAGACGACTATATGAATATATTGAAGCTTAAGCAGATGCTGCAACAATTTTTATTGGAAGATATAGGGGAATGCGATGTAACGAGTGATACGATTTTCGATCAAGGTGAACAAGGGACTTTGACATTCATCGCAAAAGAAGGCGGGGTCTTTAGTGGAGGGGACGTCATCAAGACGGGATTTGCATTATTGGATGAGCAAATCGAGGTTTTCCTTTTTGTTCAAGATGGCGAAGTCTTTGAAGAAGGACAGCAGCTTGCAAGAATGACCGGCGATATGGCATCACTTTTAAAAGGGGAACGGGTCGTTTTGAATTTAGTGCAGCGTATGTCCGGCATTGCTACACAGGCTAATAAAGCTGCCATGATTTTAGCGGGGACGAAGACGAGAGCTTGTGATACGAGGAAAACTACACCTGGTCTGCGGATGCTTGAAAAGTATGCGGTCCGTTCCGGCGGGGCATACAATCACAGAAATGGTCTGTATGATGCAGTCATGATAAAGGACAACCATATTTCTTTCGCTGGGTCCATAACGAAAGCGGTTCAAACGGTAAAATCCAAACTGGGACATACCACTAAAGTGGAAGTGGAAACGGAATCACCACAACAGGTGCTTGAAGCAGTGGAAGCCGGTGCAGATATCATCATGTTCGATAATCGAAGCCCAGAAGAAATCAAGCAACTGATTAAATTGGTTCCCGCCCACGTCATAACTGAAGCTTCTGGAGGGATCAATTTAGACAATCTAGCCTCATATCGGGAAACAGGGGTAGATTATATTTCGTTGGGCAGCTTGACCCACAGTGTAAGGGCACTTGATATTAGCGCAAAGGTCAAAGAATGTGAGGGGATATTGAAATGAACATATTGGAAATGGCTAAAACAGCAGGAAATGCATTGCCTGAAACGTATAAAACGATGACAAAGGAAGAGATGGAGAATCGGGTCCGGGACATTAAGGAACGACTGGGGAACCGCCTTTATATCCCAGGTCATCATTATCAACGGGAGGAAGTCATTCAATTTTCGGATTCAACGGGAGATTCACTTCAATTGGCTCAGCTTTCAGCGCAAAATCGCGAAGCGGATTATATCGTGTTTTGCGGTGTGCATTTCATGGCTGAAACAGCTGATATTTTGACGGAAGAAGGGCAGACGGTTATCCTTCCTGACATGCGTGCAGGCTGCTCCATGGCGGATATGGCGGATATTGAACAAACGGAACGGGCTTGGACAAAGCTTCAGGATTTATTTGGCGATACGATCCTTCCGCTAACTTATGTTAATTCCACCGCGGCCATCAAAGCATTTGTAGGTAAAAATGGCGGGGCGACAGTGACTTCTTCCAATGCACAAAGGATGGTCTCGTGGGCACTTTCGCAAAAGGAAAGGATCCTTTTTCTTCCCGATCAGCATCTTGGGAGGAATACAGCCTTTGACCTTGGCATCTCATTGACTGAAATGGCTGTCTGGGATCCGCATAAGGATGAATTGATTTATGAAGGGGAGCTCGAAGATCTGAAGGTACTTCTTTGGAAAGGACATTGTTCAGTCCATGAAAATTTCACCACAACTAATATTGAAACGCTTCGAGCGGAGCAGCCTGAAATGAATATCATCGTTCATCCCGAATGCCGCCGTGAGGTAGTCGCCCTTTCAGATTATGCGGGTTCGACATCGTACATCATCAATATGATCGAAAGAGCCGAACCAGGCAGTTCCTGGGCAATCGGAACGGAAATGAACCTTGTCAAGCGACTTATCGCCAATAATCCTGACAAGAACATCATCTCGTTAAATCCGAATATGTGTCCATGTCTTACGATGAACCGAATTGATCTGCCTCACCTGCTGTGGGCACTTGAATCCATTGAAGAAGGTATAATCATCAATCCGATCAAAGTGGAGAAGAACATTGCGGATAATGCAATCCTGGCTTTAAACAGAATGCTGGAACGCGTTTGAGTCAGTGCTTTCTAAAAAGACTTTGGATCATAAGAAAAAGAGGGGCAATACCCCTTTGAGTTTGTCCGCTTGATGTGGATTGGAATGGTCTTATCCCGTATCCCTATTACAATTTTATCAAAGAATTATTGCCATGACTTTAAAACAAGACCGAGTAATCCATGTATTTTTACTGTTTTAGCTGAACCTCACAGGATTGAAGAAATTTGCGACACTCCTGCCGACTAGCCTAGACCCTACAGACGCTTGGCAGACAGTCGGCGGAAAGGGAGCGGATTTCTGAAATCAACTGCAATTTTTAACATAAAAAAAGTAGACAAACTCGCTTTTCTTCGAATTTGTCTACAATCTGAAGGGGGGATAAGCCCCCCTTTTTTCTTTTAATCTAAACAGGTAAGAACTTTTAAAGGTTACTCGCTTTAAAAGTATTGCCTTCATTCATATCCCCGGATTTAAAACCTTTATTGAACCACCGTTTTCTCTGTTCGGATGTACCGTGTGTGAAGCTGTCCGGAACCGCATACCCCTGCGCCTTTTCTTGGATACGGTCATCCCCCACACCACTTGCTGCATTCAAGGCCTCCTCAAGATCGCCTTTTTCAAGCAAATTCTCTCCTTGGACATGATGTGCCCAAACTCCAGCCAAATAATCGGCCTGTAGTTCAAGACGGACAGAATACCTATTATATTCAGTCTCGCTGACCTGTGAACGATCGGGCATTTCCTTTTCCGTTGTCCCTAAAAGTGTCTGAACGTGATGTCCGACTTCGTGGGCAATAACATAGGCCATGGCGAAATCACCAGGTGCCTGGAACTCTTGCTTCAACTCTTGATAAAAGCTGAGATCAATATATAGTTTCATGTCACCCGGACAATAAAATGGCCCTACGGAAGAAGCTGCCATTCCGCATGCCGATTCGACACTGCCTGAATACAGGACAAGGTTCGGTTTCTTATATTCCAGTCCATTTTTTCGGAATTCTTCTGTCCAGACCTGCTCCGTTTCTGCAAGGACGACAGATACGAACTGCGCAAGTTCCTTCTCTTCATCAGTCTCGACATAAGTGCTGCCATTGTTCGATTCAGTAGAATTCAAACTGCCTAGCAATTCGCTAGGATTACCGCCAAGGAGCGTCACGATCAAGACAATTACCAATCCGATTCCTCCGCCGATTCCGGCCATGCCTTTTCCGCTCATTCCTCTTCTGTCCTCGACGTTCGAGCTGCCCTGTCTACCTTTCCATTTCATTATTATTCCCCCCAGGGATGTAAGATAAGTACCTGAAGACAAAGCCTTAGGTCATTTACTTTCTTATACCCGAATTTCCCTGAGTTTAGACAGAAGTTTGAAAGAAGCGTTTCATAACATGATGGCTTCAAACCTAAAAGCCATTGCCTCCTTTTTTTAGAATGAAGGCAATGGTCCCAATTAAATTTCCTTTTTGAAGATGTCATATCATTTAGTTCCTCTCCAAAAAAGTACCTTCCATTTCCCTAAATCATTGATCCAATCATAAATGTCATTTTTCAAGCATAAGTTTTCATGATAAAAATAATAGCAATTCACCCACTGCTTCATAGAATATATGGACATATGCACAGGAGGGGTTAACAGCGTGAAAATTCATATAGTCCAAAAAGGCGATACACTTTGGAAACTCGCCAAAAAATACGGCGTCAGTTTTGAAGAACTTAAAAAAGTTAACGCGCAATTGAGCAACCCGGATATGATGATGCCCGGAATGAAAATTAAAATACCAGGGACATCCGGAGCTGTAATAAAAGAAACTGCTAAACCAAACGTGAATATTCAACCGGGAATTAAAGAATCCCAAATTCAACCGTACCAGGCTCAGCCGGCGCCTATAAAAGAACAGCCAATTATGCAAAAACCGGCTGTTAAAGAACAGCCGATGTTTCAACAGCCGGTAAAAGAACAGCCGATGTTTCAACAGCCGGTAAAAGAACAGCCGAAATATCAACAGCCGGTAAAAGAACAGCCGAAATTTCAGCAGCCGATAAAAGAACAGCCGAAATTTCAGCAGCCGATGAAAGAGCAGCCGAAATTTCAGCAGCCGATAAAAGAGCAGCCGAAATTTCAGCAGCCGGTAAAAGAACAGCCGAAATATCAACAGCCGATAAAAGAGCAACCAATCGTTCAACAGCCAGTGAAGGAAAAACCAGTTAAGAAAGAGCAGCAGATCATTCAGCCAAAGCCAATCATTAAAGAAAAGCAAAAAATCGTTCCAAAAGAAATTCCGGTGCCCATGCCGGTGATTCCGGAAATCGATATCAATAATTACTATATGGTCAACATGACCAATATGAGTGTGCAAAAGCCTCCTGCACCACCACCTTTACCAAAGAAAAAAGAAGAGCCGGTAGCCACTAAAAAGAAGAAAAAGCCAGCTGTACAGCCAGCACAGGAATACATTGAGCCGGTGGATGATTGTATTCCAGTAACACCAATTTTGCCCGGAAGCGGTTATTGCATTCAGCCGCCACCGTGGGCGCAGATGCATATGCAAGCCCCATATCAAGGAGTTCCAGGGTATCAGGCGGCTCCGGAAGTACATGGTTATCAAATGATGGAAGAGAGCTCTGATGTTTGGGGAGAATCTTCTGACATGTACATGATGGGTCAAGGATTCGTCCAAGGGGCGAGCATGAATATACCAAGCCAGCAACAATATCCATATCAAGCTTCCGCACCGGTTCCGCACCATTACTATGGAGGGATGAATCAACAAGCTCAAGTAGCAGGTTCATATATGCAGCAAGATTATGAGTCACCAGGCGAATCGCCATCTTCATACAACAACAATAACTATAACTTCCCTCAGCAGTATAACCAGGCTGCCGGTGAGGAAGAGGAAGATTGCGGCTGTAATAAGGGGTTACTTGGAACTTATGGGCCGGATGTGAAAGGGCAGTATCAAGGAAACCAAAAAATGGATGCCAATGCACATCACAATCCAGATTATCACCAATATCAATCCGTTCAGTCACAGCAGCAACAGGCCCCATACCAAGGGATGTCACCTAAAGAGTCTCAAATGGAGAAAGAGATGCAACAATATGAAGAAGAGTCAGTAGAATCGGCTCAATATGAAGGATTC
>NZ_CP195840.1:4239320-4378697 GCF_058513295.1 Peribacillus sp. B65
GGGTACTAAATTCGACCGTAGTCGCAGAAAATCGACCTACACGGCACTAAATTCGACCGTAGTCGCAGAAAATCGACCTACAGGGCACTAAATTTGACCGTTGTCGCAGAAAATCGACCTACACGGCACTGTATTCGACCGTTGTCGCAGAAAATCGACGTACACGGCACATTATTCGACCGTCCACGAATTTATTCGATCTACACCTAACTATTCGGACTCCGAAGCATTTATTTTTTAAGGTCCACGAATTATATCCGCTTCATTTCCGCCGACTGTCTGCCAAGACTCCTCGCTGATGTATCTAGTGGGGTTTTGGAGAGCGAGTAGCAGGAGTGTAGCAAATTTCTGAGGTTTCCATTCAAAAAGTAAACAATGAATGAAGGATAACGAAGAAATGTTTTGAAATCATGGTTCGGGATGAGACATTTCTTGTCGACATACTGAAAGGACCAAGCAAGAGCTTGGTCCTTTTGTGTACAATTTATTAAGCTGTCGGTCCGCCAAGTTCTTCGATTTCACTTGGAACGCTGCCGAATTTCTTGAAATTAGCACGGAATTGTGCGGCAAGGTCCGTTGCTGCTTCTTTATAAGCGGCAGGATCTGCCCAAGTCTTGATTGGCTGAAGCACTTCATCAGGAACACCAGGAACATGAAGCGGGATATCCAAGCCGAAGATATCATCTTTGATCGTTTCGATGTTCGCTAATTCACCTTCAAGTGCCGCTTGTACCATTGCACGAGTGTAAGCAAGTTTCATACGGCTTCCAGTTCCGTATGCTCCGCCAGTCCATCCAGTGTTGACAAGGTATACCTTTGCATTGTGCTCGTCAATTTTATCACCAAGCATCTCAGCATAGCGTTGAGCTGGAAGAGGTAAGAATGGAGATCCGAAGCAAGTGGAGAATGTAGCTTCCGGTGAAGTTACGCCTCTTTCAGTACCAGCCAATTTACTAGTGTATCCGCTTAGGAAGTGGAACATTGCCTGTTCTTTGGAAAGCTTGCTGATTGGAGGCAGAACGCCTGAAGCATCAGCTGTTAAGAAAATGATTGTATTTGGATGTCCTGCAATACTTGGGTTCACGATGTTATCGATCGCTTGCATTTGGTAAGCAGCACGAGTGTTTTCAGTCAATGAACTGTCATCATAGTTCGCTTCACGTGTATCCGGATCAACAACAACATTTTCCAATACGGCACCAAAACGGATTGCATCGAAAATTTGTGGTTCTTTTTCACGTGAAAGATTGATCGTTTTCGCATAGCAGCCGCCTTCGATGTTGAATACGCCATTAGAAGACCAGCCGTGCTCGTCATCGCCAATCAGTTTACGGCTAGTGTCTGCTGATAAAGTTGTTTTGCCTGTACCGGACAGACCGAAGAATAAAGCGACGTCCCCTTCACGTCCTACGTTAGCAGAGCAATGCATTGGAAGGATTCCAGCCTCTGGAAGTAAGTAGTTCATGATCGAGAAGATCGATTTTTTCATTTCTCCTGCATATTCCGTTCCGCCGATCAGGATGGTACGGCGTTCAAATGAAACGATGATGAAAGTTTCGGAAGTGGTTCCGTCCACTTCTGGGTCTGCTTTGAAGTTAGGTGCAGAAAGGATTGTGAATTCAGCTTCGTGACCTCTTAGTTCCTCTTCATTTGGACGGATGAACAAAGTATGGGCGAAAAGGTTATGCCAAGCATATTCATTAACAACACGGATTGGAAGACGAGATGATTCGTCTGCACCAGCGAAACCTTTAAAAACAAAAATCTCTTCTTTTGCTTTTAGGTAGTCAACTACTTTATTATATAGTTTATTGAACACATCTTCGGAAATTGGCTGGTTCACTGAACCCCAATCGATTTTATCTTTAACGGATGCTTCTTCCACGATAAATTTATCTTTAGGTGAACGACCAGTATATTTGCCAGTTTCAGCTTTTACTGCGCCGGTTGATGTTAAAACGCCTTCATTTCTGCTTAATACTTTTTCGACCAATTGAGGAACTGAAAGTTGAGTTTGCACATTGTTTCCTGTTAATAACTGGTGTAACTCATTAGAAACATCTACAGAATTCATATATGAGGTACCTTCCTTTGTTTAAGTTTTTAGATTACAATTAGTATAACACATTCATTTAAATAGTCTATACTATTTCTTCTAATTTGTGATTATTTTCAGCTGGCCGAGTTAATCATTTTATTCCGGCAGGAACCGAGTCAGGATTATCACATATACTTTAATAAAGTCAATTTTATTTTAATAGGAAGTAAGTAAGCAATATATTTCCAATGGTGAAGTCGTTTTTCGTAAGCTTAATACTTATTATTAATGGCAATTTCCAACATTTCTATTCGTATTTTGCATTGTAAACCCTTCTAAGACGCTGTATCAACACTTTTTTCAAAAGAAAGCCATACTGGGCGGAAATGTTCTTTTTAGAAAAGCATTGACAAATTCCAACCAGATACGATAATATCTTAAATTGTACGGATTCTCTTATCCCGAGTTGGTGGAGGGACAGGCCCTTTGAAACCCAGCAACCTGCCATATTGAACTTGACTCCAAGATCGATCGCCGAAAATAAAGCGAAGGTCTTCAAGGAATAGTGGTGATGGTGCTAACCTGAGCAAGGTAAAAACCCTTGAACGATAAGAGTGAAAGGATAGAAGACAGAATTTTAAACCTTTCCTCATTTGCCAGGGAAGGTTTTTGTGTTTTTCATAAGTAATTCTGTGTCTATAGTTGAAACTAATGAGGGAAACGAGTTCCGTAAAAATCAGGCTTATGCCTACAACATACTAACTTCCAAGGAGGAAATATGATGTCAAAGAAACGTCTATTTACTTCTGAATCTGTTACAGAGGGCCATCCGGACAAAATTTGTGATCAGATTTCAGATTCCATTTTAGATGCTATCCTAGCTAAGGATGCAAATGCACGTGTTGCGTGTGAAACTAGTGTAACAACAGGCCTTGTACTTGTTGCTGGTGAAATTACAACGTCCGCTTACGTGGATATTCCGCGTATCGTTCGTGATACGATTAAAGGAATTGGCTACACACGTGCGAAATACGGTTTCGATGCTGAAACTTGTGCAGTGTTGAGTTCCATTGATGAGCAGTCTGCCGATATCGCAGCTGGAGTCGATAAAGCATTGGAAGCTCGTGAAGGAAACATGTCAGAGGAAGAAATCGATGCAATCGGTGCAGGGGACCAAGGTCTTATGTTCGGATTTGCTTGTAATGAAACAGAAGAGCTTATGCCGCTTCCGATTTCATTGGCGCATAAACTTTCATTCCGCCTGGCTCAAGTTCGTAAAGATGAAACTCTTGCTTACTTACGCCCTGATGGTAAAACACAGGTAACTGTGGAATATGATGAGAATAACCGTCCTGTACGTGTAGATACGATCGTAATCTCTACACAGCATGATGCTGAAATTACGCTTGAACAAATTCAAGCCGATCTAAAAGAACATGTGATCAAAGCGGTCGTTCCAGCTGAATTGATCGATGCTAAAACTAAATACTTCATCAACCCGACTGGCCGTTTCGTAATTGGCGGACCTCAAGGGGATGCTGGTCTTACTGGACGTAAAATCATCGTTGATACTTACGGCGGATACGCTCGTCACGGCGGCGGTGCATTCTCTGGTAAGGATGCTACTAAAGTTGACCGTTCTGCTGCATATGCTGCTCGTTATGTTGCGAAAAACATCGTGGCAGCCGGCCTTGCCGACAAAGCGGAAGTTCAATTGGCATACGCAATCGGTGTGGCAGAGCCTGTATCGATTTCAATTGATACGTTCGGAACTGGTACAGTTAGCGAAGAAGTCCTTGTTGACCTAGTTCGTGCTAACTTCGACCTTCGTCCAGCTGGCATCATCAAAATGCTTGACCTTCGTCGCCCGATCTACAAACAAACAGCTGCTTACGGACACTTTGGCCGTACAGATGTCGATCTTCCATGGGAACGCACGGACAAAGCAGAAACATTAAAAGCACAAGCGTAAATCATATAAAAAAGGTGTCCCGCAATTTGCGGGACACCTTTTTTTTTTGGATTAATTTTGCCGTCAGCGGGAATAATTCAAGAAATCCCAAAGAAATATAAAATACGTGCAAAACTCGTGAGTTAAAGTCGTATACAAGTTTGTTTGTGTCATCAAATCGTGAGGTTGAAGCGTTACTCTAGAGTTTGTAGCAAGTACTCGAGAGTTTAGAGCGTATACTCGAGAGTTTAGAGCGTATACTCATGAGTTTAGAGCAAATACTCGTGAGTTTAGAGCGTATACTCATGAGTTTAGAGCATATACTCATGAATTTAGAGCGTATACTCATAAGTTTGGAGCAAAAACTCGTGAGTTTGAGTACAATACTCGTAACTTTCAGTCAATTCACTTTATGCGTTCCGCCGTTTTATAGTATTGTCCTTTTTCGGCATATTCGCGAACGATGCGTTCCATATCCTGGCGATCTTCTTCGTTGATTTCGCGAATGACTTTAGCTGGCCGTCCGAATGCCAGCATGTTCGGTGGAATGACTTTACCTTGTGGAACGAGGCTGCCGGCACCGATGAAGGCTCCTTCGCCGATTTCAGCTTCATCAAGTACAATCGATCCCATGCCGATCAGAGCTCCTTTACGGATTTTACAGCTATGTAAAATGACCTGATGGCCAATGGTTACTTCATCCTCGATGATCAATGGATTATTTGGGCTTTGGTGCAGGACGCTGTTATCCTGTATACTGACTTTTTTCCCGATGATGGTTGGGGATACATCACCGCGAATGACGGAATTGAACCAAATTGATGTTTCGTCGCCAATTTTGACATCACCTGTCACGACAGCATTCTCAGCAATATAAGCGCTTTCGGCGATTTCAGGTTCTTTGCCTTTATACGGATAAATAATCATTTTCAATCATTTCCTTTCCGAAGTGAATGTTTTTATGTATTATTTTAATATACCGTATGCAAATACACTTGGCTATTTATAATAGCAATGTACAACTTGTTAGATTTCTTTTTTGTCGAAAATCACGAATATGGTTATAATTTATATATATTATTTTAACTATCATGGATCGTACACAACAAGTGAAAAGTGAAAGGGGGATTTCGAATGTGGAAATGGGAGACAGAAGGAGACGCAAAGGGCGTCATTGTCATCATTCATGGGGCAATGGAACATCACGGACGTTATAAGTGGGTAACACAAATGTGGCTTTCGGCTGGATACCATGTCGTCATGGGCGACCTTCCTGGGCAGGGTATGACAACTCGCGCCTACCGGGGACATATCGATTCCTTTGATGAGTATTTGGACGAAGTGAAAAGCTGGATAGAAGAGGCTTACGAATATTCGTTGCCGGTCTTTTTACTTGGACACAGCATGGGCGGTTTGATTTCGATACGCCTTCTTCAGGAAGAGGAATGGGACATTGCAGGGGTGATTCTTTCTTCTCCATGCTTGGGCCTCGTGACGAAGCCGCCGAAGTTCCTGACAACCATCTCGCATGGTTTGAATATCGTGATGCCTAAGTTCAGGGTTGAATCCGGATTGACACCTGAAATGGCGACGAGAAGTGCGGAAGTCCGTGAATCCGATAGAAACGATACATTATATATCACAAAGGTTTCGGTTCGCTGGTATCGCGAGCTTGCACAGGCTATGAAGGATGCTTTTGAAGAAATTCCTGATTTCCAGGATGTGCCGCTTTTGGTCATGCAGGGCGGAGATGACCGAGTCGTGAACAAGAAGGCGGTTCGTGAGTGGTTTAATTATAACTTGGCCAGTGAAAAGCAATATAAGGAATGGCCAAAGCTATATCATGAAATCTTCAATGAACCAGAACGTGATGATGTATTTCAATATGCGCTGAGTTTTGTTGAGAACCGTTTAAAAATATTAGGGTATGTCGTTTGATCAGTACATACTTAAGGATAAATAAAAAACTGCCGAGGTTAGACCTTTGGCAGTTTTTTATTTGAATCAGCCTGCGTTTTTAATCAATTCGTTTGACTTGATCACCGGGGCCCAGTAAGTAACCGGGTACATAAATTGGTTCAAGTGTGTAAGTTCTTTTTTATTCGATAATGCGGTGGATAGAAGATAGATGGATTTGAAGGTTAAGTCATTGGCGAATAGGTCCAAAAGCGTCGCTTTCATATTCATGATCGCTTCATGGTTTTGAGTGGAAATCATTAAATCGAGTTGTGGCAGGAACCTATCAAAATGGTGATCGAATTGTTTGAGGTCCTCCATGGTTTTTTGGTTTTCTGTCAACGAGTTAAGCGAGCTGACAAACTCCCCGTATTGTTCACTTGAATCCCTTTTGATTTTTTCAGTTAATATATCCGTCAGTAATGAAGTAGGCAAATGTTCCATTTTCTGCACCCTCTTATCTATTTTCTATCATTATAATCATTATAGACGCAAAATTCAAAATGTTGTGATTGGTAATTCTGCTTCTGCGAGTTGGGATTGAAAAAACACCGTTCGTTCGAACGGTGTCAAAAGTCATCATCTTTTTTCAATCGCGACAATGAATGGCGGATTGTTTGATTGGTTGATGAACCCGTATTTCAGGATATGGGCTTTCTGTTGAGGGAAGTTCTGTACATAATCCATCAATGCATCCCGTTCTGCCAATCCCCCTGGATGACCATGGTAAATGACGAGGATGATGATGCCTTCAGGCGCCAGCAATTCGAATAGCTGTTCAATGGCTGATATCGTCGTATCGGCTTGGGTGATGATTGATTTGTCACCGCCAGGAAGGTAGCCCAGGTTGAATATGGCACCCGTGACCTTTCCGGAATGCTCTTTCCTGACGTATTTGCTCAAATGTTGATGCCCATCGTGAATGAGGGTGCAGCACTCTTGTAAATTCTCGGCCTTTAGTTTCGCCGCTGTGGTTTGAATTGCTTCTTTTTGAATATCAAAACTATAGACATGCCCGTTTTCACCTGTAAGTCCTGCAAGAAAGACCGTATCAAAACCGTTGCCCATCGTGCAATCAATGGTTATATCCCCGGGATGGACCGCTTTTTCCAGCAGAATCCTGGCGAATGGCAAAATTCGGTCAAGCTTCATGATTGTACCTCCGTATGATGATTTTTTCCCTGCCAGCTGTTACGGCGTTTCAATTCGGCATCAATGGCATTCAAGACATCCCATTTATTGACGCTCCACATTGGACCGATCATCAAATCGATCGGACCGTCACCCGTAATGCGGTGAACGATCATTTCTGGAGGGATTATTTCCAGCTGGTCGCATACCAGGCTGACATAATCGTCACGGTCAAGAAACTCGAGCAGGCCTTTTTCGTATTGTTTGACCATCGGTGTCCCTTTTAATAAATGAAGTAAATGGATCTTTATCCCCTGCACATCGAGTTTGGCAACTTCCCGGGCTGTTTCCAGCATCATGCCGTAATCTTCCTGAGGAAGGCCATTGATGATATGGGAGCATATGCGGATGCCGTGTTTCCGCAGTTTATCGACGCCTTCTTTGTAGCAATCGAAATCATGGGCACGGTTGATCATCGTCGCGGTTTTTTCATGGACCGTCTGGAGACCCAACTCCACCCAAAGGTAGGTCCGTTCGTTCAATTCGGCTAAATACTCGACTACATCATCTGGAAGGCAATCCGGACGTGTCGCAATGGAGAGCCCGACGACACCCTCCTGGGTCAATACACTTTCATATTTCTCGCGAAGTTCTTCCACTGGGGCATGCGTATTCGTGAACGCTTGGAAATAGGCCATATATTTTCCATCTTTCCATTTATGATGCATCCGTTCGCTGATCTTCTGAAACTGAACGTCGAGGGGTTCAACCCTGCTGCCCGCAAAGTCACCAGAGCCTGAGGCACTGCAGAAGGTACAGCCGCCATGCGCGACGGTGCCATCACGGTTCGGGCAGTCAAAACCGCCATCCAGGGCAACTTTAAAAACCTTATGTCCAAAATGTTCCCTCAGGTGGTAATTCCATGTATGATATCGTTTGTTATCCGTTGCATATATAAACGGGTTTGCCTGATTCAAATCAGCAACCTCCTAAATAAATTAAATCGCAACATATATTATACAACATTCTCGCAGCTAGGTCTTTTTTTGAAAAATAAGCGTATACTGTATACTTGAGGGCTAAACATTTTGCTGCTATTTCCAGTATATCTTTGAATGACTATATCCAATCGGGAGCTGATGGACATGACCGGTCAAGTTGAAGAAGCGATTAATCAAATGAAAAAGAAATTAGCCGAAAATAATCAGGTGATCGAAGTAAATGAAGATGGATTCATATACAAAGCCACTTGCACCTTCAATTCACCTGCTTCGGATGAACAAATTCATTCCTTTGAAAAGAAAACCGGACTGCTTCTGCCCGAGGATTATAAGGAGTTTTTAAAAATAACCAATGGATGCCGTCTGTTCGATAATGTGGAATCGGGCGGGGAAAATGATTTATACAGCCTGGATGATATTATTAATTACACATATGAAAATTCCTATGAGGGATGCTATAAAGTGGCCTGCATTTATCAAGATAATATCGTCATTGATGGGGAAGCCGTCGCTAAAGGCGATAAAGAGTATTTAATGGTAAAAGGCCATATCGATGATTTTGAAGAAGGCGAGAAACTCCACATGGGTTTTGCCGAATGGATCGAGCAATTCATTTCCCATCAAGGTGAGAAGTTTTGGGATAAAGGTTGATTGCTCAAAAAAAATGATAATCCACCCGTTATTTGCTCAAACTAGACAAGATGATTCCGAATCATCCAAATGAGACGCGAAGGAGAGGGTTTGAAATGGCAACCAGACAATCCGTCGATCATTTTTTAGAGCAATGTGAAGGTGCTCTCCATTTTGCAGAGTTTGAATTTAACGAGGCTTCACGGCAGGAGCATTACGATGATGAACAATTTCAAAATTCGCAAAGGTATATCGAAGAGGCTTTGACGGACATGGAACGATTGTATGCCAGTTCGAATGACCAGCAACGAGAAATGCTTTCGCGGATGAAGCAGCAGTTGAATCAATTGAGGAATGAAATGACTTTACTGCGACATTAAATGGAAGCAAGGGAGCTATGAATGAATAGCTCCCTTTTTTGCACGAATTTTCCTGAATTCGCATATATAATGAAAAACCTGTCGATAATGTTTATGTACGGCTATTGCAATTATCGGTGAAATTGACTAGAATGAAATAAAATCAATATTCTCATAAAGACTATGATGAGGAATAGTAGCGGTTTAAACCAGTAAAGAGAGTTGACGGGTGGTGCAAGTCAACCTGGGACGGTCGCGAACTCGCCTTGGAGTCCCGGGTGTGAATTAATAAGTAATGCCTGGCGTTTTAATCCATGTTACGGATGTTTTAAGCTGGGCGGATTTTAGCTATCGCCAATGTGGGTGGTACCGCGGGAAGATATACATAATCCTCTCGTCCCTATTTTGGGATGAGGGGTTTTTTATTGTTTTTTATACGGAAATTAGGAGGAAATCATATGAGTTTTGACCATAGAAGCATAGAAACGAAATGGCAAAAGTATTGGGAAGGCAATAAGACATTCAAAACGGGTGAAGAAAGCGGCAAACGCAAATTCTACGCGCTGGATATGTTCCCATATCCTTCAGGGGCAGGTCTTCATGTGGGGCACCCGGAAGGTTATACGGCAAGCGATATCCTGGCACGGATGAAACGGGCGCAGGGGTATAATGTATTGCATCCGATCGGCTGGGACGCTTTTGGACTTCCGGCAGAGCAATATGCGATCGATACGGGAAATGATCCAGCCGAATTCACGGAGCACAACATCAACACGTTCCGCCGCCAAATCAAAGCCCTAGGTTTTTCTTATGACTGGGATCGTGAAATAAACACGACAGATCCCGACTATTACAAATGGACGCAATGGATTTTCTTGAAATTATATGAAAAGGGCCTTGCATATATTGATGAAGTTGCAGTTAACTGGTGTCCGGCACTTGGCACGGTATTGGCTAATGAAGAAGTCATCGATGGGAAAAGTGAGCGTGGGGGCCATCCGGTTGAGCGTCGCCCGATGAAACAGTGGATGCTTCGTATCACTGCGTATGCAGACCGCTTGATTGACGATCTGAACGATGTGGATTGGCCGGAAAACATCAAGGATATGCAGCGTAACTGGATTGGCCGTTCCGAGGGAGCGGAGGTTACTTTCAATATTGATGGCTTTGATGATACATTCACGGTGTTCACGACTCGTCCGGATACGTTATTTGGTGCAACATATGCCGTATTGGCACCTGAACATCCGTTTGTCGATAAAATTACCACGGCTGACCAAAGGGCAGCAGTTGAAGCTTACTTAGATGAAGTGAAACATAAAAGCGACTTAGAAAGAACAGACTTGGCCAAGGATAAATCAGGCGTGTTCACGGGGGCTTATGCCATTAACCCGGTAAACGGCGAAAAAATGCCGATCTGGATAGCCGATTACGTGTTGATCAGCTATGGAACGGGTGCGATCATGGCGGTTCCTGCCCATGATGAGCGTGATTATGAATTTGCAGTCAAGTTCGACTTGCCGATCAAGGAAGTCGTAGCTGGCGGAGATGTGACAAGTGAAGCATATACAGGCGATGGACTTCATGTGAATTCGGAATTCCTTGATGGATTGAATAAAGAAGAAGGCATTTCGACGATGATCAAATGGCTGGAAGAAAAAGAAATCGGTACGAAGAAAATAACATACCGTCTTCGCGACTGGTTATTCAGCCGTCAGCGTTACTGGGGTGAACCGATTCCGATCATCCATTGGGAAGACGGCACGATGTCTGCAGTGAAGGAAGAAGATCTTCCATTGATTTTACCGAAAGCTACGGACATTAAGCCTTCAGGTACAGGCGAATCACCACTTGCAAACATATCGGAATGGGTGAATGTAACGGATGAAAATGGACGAAAAGGGCGCCGTGAGACAAACACGATGCCACAGTGGGCAGGCAGCAGCTGGTACTTCCTTCGTTATATCGATCCGGACAACAAGGAAGCACTTGCAGATCCTGAAAAATTAAAAGAATGGATGCCGGTCGACATTTATATTGGCGGCGCTGAGCATGCGGTGCTTCACTTGCTTTACGCTCGTTTCTGGCATAAATTCTTGTATGATATCGGTGTCGTGCCAACGAAGGAGCCATTCCAAAACCTATTTAACCAAGGAATGATCCTTGGCGAGAATAATGAAAAAATGAGTAAATCAAAAGGGAATGTCGTGAACCCGGATGATATCGTTGAAAGCCATGGTGCCGATACACTTCGCATGTACGAAATGTTCATGGGGCCATTGGATGCTTCGATTGCCTGGTCCACAAACGGATTGGACGGTTCCCGCCGATTCCTTGACCGTATCTGGCGTTTATTAGTCAACGATGACGGTACGATCACAGATAAGATGACCGAAACGGATGACACGGGCAAGCTTGAAAAAGTCTATCATCAAACGGTTAAAAAAGTGACCGAGAACTATGAGGAATTGAAATTCAATACGGCGATATCACAATTGATGGTATTCATTAATGATGCTTATAAAGCGGATTCGCTTCCTAAAGTATATATCGAAGGCTTCGTAAAGCTGCTTGCACCAGTTGCACCTCACATTGCCGAGGAGCTTTGGTCTAAACTGGGCCATTCCGAGAGCATCACGTACGGTACATGGCCGGCGTTCGACGAAGCTAAGTTAGTGGATAACGAAGTCGAAATCGTCATCCAAATCAACGGAAAAGTCAAAGCGAAATTAATGGTGCCGACTGACACTACGAGAGAAAAACTGGAAGAAATCGCGATGGGTGATGATTCCATCAAAGAACAAATCGATGGGAAAACCATTCGTAAAGTGATTGCCGTACCAGGCAAATTAGTCAATATCGTCGCAAACTAAATAAAAATGATTGGAAGCTGTCCCGCATATTTTTCTGCTGGGACAGCTTTTTTTCGTGGCATTGGCTGACCATAGGAATTAGGTCATGTTAGGATTCTCACCGATTTAAATCTATTAGCGATCAATCTACCAATTAGGCTACTATCGTCATGAGAGGAACATCGGAACGCAAATATCTTGCTTAATTGGTTCATGCGAATCATTTTTCAGCTCTATGGCCAAATAAATTAAGCATTTGACATAAAAAAGGGAAAAAATTGGTTGATAAAATGTTACAGTGTGATAGTTTGGTATAGTACTGTTATTTTTTAACCAATTATTGGAGGGAAAACCGTGAAATTTAAGAATGTGAGTCGAATTACGGCGTGTGCACTTATTTTTGCACTGATATTCAGCTTGATGGTTCCGCTAAATTCTCAAGCTGCAGCTGCAACACCTATTGAAAATGTAAAAACGATTAAAAATGGGGACACTCTGGACGGAAAGTTTGAAAAACCGGATGTCCAATGGTACCAAATCAGTCCCACAACAGAAGAAGTACAAAAGTTCTCCCATATTGAGTTCGAAGTCAATTCGGACAAAATCTTGAATATCTCCGTTTATCAAGATAAAGAAAAAGCAGAAAAAGATGAGAGCAATTATATTGTCTCTTCTTATCCTGATGAAAAAGCCGTAGTCGATTTCCCATATGCTTGGGAAGGCACGTATTATGTTAAAGTTGAATATTTCGGCGATACGGATGATGAGGGAAATCCCATCCCGGATGCGGAAAATGTAGCTGAATACTCCATCAATGCGCATTCAGTGACATTGCCGCCATCTGCCGGGGACGAAGGGGAGGAGCTGGAATCTTGCCCGGTTGAAGTGAGTGTAAACGATAAGAAAACGGGAGAATCCATGTTGAAAACACTCCGCGTTTTTAGAGATGAAGTTCTCACGAAGTCGTCTGAGGGACGTACCCTTTCCTCTTTATACTATAAAGCTTCGCCATTCCTGGCCCTTCATCTGGCTGGTAATAAAACGGCAAGGGAAGCCGTTTATAATCACTTAGTCGAGATTAAGCCCCTTATCGAGGATCTTAATGAAAATGGAGCAAGCAGTACGGCAGTCATTAGCAACAAGCAGCAAGAGGCGATTAAGGCCTTATTCAATAAATCGGCAGACGTCGCTCCGGCGGGATTGAAAAAGGATATGGACGCCATTGCAAAGAAAATCAATCTTGATAAACTTGCGGGTGAGAGAATCGTCGATATCGCAAGCAAAGCGGGAATCGAACTTCCTGCTTCGAAAAATGTAAAGAACAAATATATCGTCAAACTTAAACCAGGGAAGTCATTAAGCGCTGTCCAATCCAAGATAAGCGGAAAAGGATATGGAACATTATCGGCACCTAAGCAACAAGAGGTTCTGTATGATGATATGTATGTCGTCGAGTTAAAGAACCAAGCTAAAATGAGCACAGCAGCTCTTTCCGGTATCGAAAAACTTCCAGAAGTGGAATATATCGAAGCGGTAAAAACGTACAAAGCACTTTCTGCCGACATTCAATCACCGTATCAATGGTCTTTGAATAACGCCGGTGGGGAAGAAGGCATTAAGGGAGCGGACATCGATAACGAAAAACTGCAGAACCTTATTAAGAAACGCAATTTAAAAGATACGTTGGTAGCGGTTATCGACACAGGTGTCGATGATTCACTTGCGGATCTACAGAGTGTCGTTGAAATGGAGTCAGGTAAGAATTTCATCGATAAGAAAGAAAAAGCAATCGATGACAATGGCCATGGTACACATGTATCCGGAATCATCGCTGCCAAAGCAGATAACGGTTATTCCATGCAAGGAATCAATCCAGTAGCTAAAATCATGCCTGTGAAGGTCTTGGACTCTTCAGGATTTGGAGACAATGAGAAAATTGCACTAGGCATTAAATATGCCGTGGATCATGGTGCAAAGGTCATAAACCTTAGCTTGGGCGGAGAATATAGCAGGACGATTGAATATGCCTTGAAACATGCCGCTGCCAAGAATGTAATGGTTGTCGTGGCAAGCGGTAATGATGGGATGGAAGGTCTTTCTTATCCTGCATCATCAAAATACGCCATATCCGTCGGTGCAACCAATGCCCTTGATTTAGTATCCGATTATTCCAATTATGGATCGAAGTTGGACATGGTCGCACCAGGGACAGCCATCCCAAGCCTTGTGCCTAACGGGAATGTTACTTACATGGATGGTACATCAATGGCAGCTCCCCATGTTGCGGCAGCTACAGCCTTGTTATTATCCGGAAACCCTGGGTTGAAAGTGAATGAAGTAAGGGAAATCCTTCATGAGACATCGGAATATGTCGCTTTTGAAGAAGAAGATAATGTTGACCCTTATGAGGACTATGTACCGGAAGATGGCGAAATCATCATACCGGAAGAAGAACTTCCTGTCGGAAAAGATTTAGTATCAGGATACGGAAGATTGAATGCGTACAGTGCGCTTAGTGCAGTGGACTTGAATGCTAAAGTCAATCTTGTGATGGATACGCAAACAAAACTGACTGGTTCAGCTAAAAAAGGGTCAGTAATCGAAGTGAAAAGCGGAGGCAAAACGCTCGGTAAAGGAACGGCGTCAGCCAACGGAACGTTCAGCGTTACGATTCCGGTCCAAAAAGCTGCGCAGCTGCTTACTGTGAATATCTCTGATTCTTCCAAACTAGCAGTATCTTCAATCAAAATATTCGTGAATAAGGGTGCAACCCCTAACAAGCCAACTGTCAAAGCTTTAAGTGACAAAGATACGTATGTAACGGGTCAATCGCAAGCGGACATGAAAATCTCGATCAAAAATAGTGCCAAAAAAGTGATTGGTTCAGGTAACACGGACAGCAAAGGGAATTTCAAAGTGAAAATCAGCAAGCAAAAGGCCGGAACTAAACTTTCAGTCACGGCTACAGACTTAGCAAAGCGTGAAAGCAAGGCGGCAAGCGTCACGGTTCTTGATAAAACCGCCCCAGATGCACCGAAAGTGAATGAAGTAAGCGATAAAGCTACTTCAGTAACTGGTAAAGCGGAAATCGGTTCAACCGTTACCGTGAAGCACAGCAATAAAAACATCGGAACGGCAAAAGCTGATAGTAAGGGGAACTTCTCCATTAAAATCAGCAAGAAAAAAGCTGGCTCCGCATTATACGTCTCAGCAAAAGACAAAGCGGGCAATACAGGAAAAGCAGCAAAAGTAACGGTTAAAGATAAAACCGCTCCAGGTACACCGAAAGTGAATGAAGTAAACGATAAAGCAACAAAAGTAACTGGTAAAGCGGAAATCGGTTCAACCGTTACCGTGAAGTACAGCAATAAAAACATCGGAACGGCAAAAGCTGATAGTAAGGGGAACTTCTCCATCAAAATCAGCAAGAAAAAAGCTGGGTCCGCATTATATGTTTCAGCAAAAGACAAAGCGGGCAATACAGGAAAAGCAGCAAAAGTAACCGTAAAGAAAGCTAAATAGCAACAGGGGAAGGCCGTTTAACTTAAATGTTAAACGGCCTTTTTTTGTGTGGAAACGAATCAAAACACTGCTCCTCATCGGCGGTGTTTTTGCTATAAGCATGCCTTTTCCGAGCTGTGATGCTAGAAAATGATTTGTCATGTGCATTTTCTTCATGATGTCAGATTTGGCATGTCCCATTTTAATTATGAAACTTCACATACTCGCCGTTCATATATCATTAATCTGTTCAAAAATAAATTTCAGGAGAAAATATGATGAAAAAAAGAAAGGGAAGAGTAATAGCATTAGGTACTATTTTAGCTTGCTCAATCGGGTTAGGAACGCTTTCAGTTGAAGCTGGGAATGAGAATTCGGTATATTCCTTTAAGATTAAGAAAGAGCAAGACAACGAATATACACGTACAAAGTATCGCCAAACGACTACGGAACGGAATACATGGAAGGTGAGAATGTATCATTCACAAGAAGGTACGAATACTTATACCACGTATTGGCTGGAGAAAAGCACTGGGACGAATGTATCTCCTTCAGCGAAAGTGAAAGCCGGTAGCGGCGGTTTAAATAGTGGGCGCAATCATTATGTTAAAGGCAATGCAGGTGCCAATGCCACCGAGGTACGATTAACGGCAGAAAATAATAATTATAGCTCTAATACCTATTCCGTAGACGGATATTGGGATGAAGAGACAGGGAGAATATTACCTGGACAGTATAAAGAATCTTACACCACGGAATATAATAAATAAAAAATGGTGAATATGGTGAAGCCACCTTGGATGATTCTCTATTCATGGTGGCTTTCTAAAGGGAGACAAAATGAATAGTTATTATTATCGATTAACAAATAATAAAAAAACAAAGTTCATCGTGTTATGTATAATGGCAATTGTTATTATTGACATATTTATCTTGATCGGCAATGTTTCAGAGTCATGGATCATTCCCCATCTAGCCACTTTTTTAGCGGGAAGTTCATTAGGTCATATGATGCAAATACTACTTATTTGGTTTTTGCCTATTTTTCTATTAATCTTGTGTGCCGACAGCTATATCCAAGACTATAAAACAGGCTACCGTTATATCGTAGCGACCAAAAAAGGGCGATACTCTTATTATAAAACGATGTTATTGGGAAATATGTCATTTGCCTTTTTAGTGATGGTTGGTTGCTTGCTATTAAACATGATTATTGCATATTTTGTATTCATGAATGGTGAATTTGATACAGGGTTGACACCAGATTTATCCCCGGAAAATCTTTTATATACACTCGCCAACAAAATGCCTGCTGTCACCAATGTGGTTTATATCATCATTTTTGGGTTTTACACTAGTTTATGCGCAGGGATGGCGACTGTCCTTAGTTGGTGTTTCCCGGATATAAAGTATACGTATCCGTTAAGCTTTGTTATTTGGTTTTCACAAATTTTAGGACTGAATTATTCATTAGCAATGATCATCCAGCCTTTTAACGAAGTGACCTTAGAAGCTTTCATTTTGATTTCCTTTAGATCGACCATCCTTTTTTTAGCGATCATCATTATTGGGTTCATTTATAAGGTGAAAAGTGATGAAGTCTAATCAAAAAAAAGTATATGTATCACTGCTGCTTGTTCTTTTATTTGGATGTTTATGGATGACCTATAATATTCATTATTTAAAAATAAAGCAGCTAGACCCAGCGTATCAATTGATCAGTGATGTAAGTGCGAGTGTAGAAGGCTATCTCTCGGTTAAAAATTTATTGATCACATATATTGTTCCTTTGTTACTATTTTATCGTTTTTTTATTGAAGATGAGCATCCACACATTATCGTTCGCTTACAATCAAGAATCGACATGTATCGGAGACGGACCATCCAAGTTTTTATAAGTTCGTTTATCTTTGCGTTCATCATTTTATTGATTAATTTCGCAGCTGTTTTCATATTCGATAGATTTCACTTTATATCATCAAAATATTGGAACTTATCTCTTCTTAATTTAGCCCTATTGACGTGTATATATTTCTCGATTGGCCTGCTTTATTATTTCATTTTTGATTATTCCAATTCAATCATAGCGACGGCAGCAACCTTTTGTATCTGTTTTCTCTTATATGTGATGAAGAGTCAGCTGAATATTCATTGGGGTCCTGCCAGCTCCGCAAATGTTATCGATCCTATATTAAGCAGCGGAATTACAGGATATTATTCGCTAATCATGATTGGAAAAGAATTATTTCTATCTCTCGTGATGGTTTTACTTGGGCTTTTCGCAATCGAGAAAAAAGATTTCATGTTTGGTGTTTCTGATGACTAAACGAATCTTCTTAACGATGTTGATCGTCATTTTGTTGCAAATTTTACTATTTGATTATTTCGATGGCTCTAAAGCCGATCTTACGGAATATATGATCGTTAGCGGAGTTCCGATCAGTAATAAGTTTGTTGTATTGGGAACATGGTATATGTTCTTTTCTGGATTGAGTTTTTTGTCGTTAGGTTATTTGCGGCAATATATTTCCGGTTATGGGGTCTACCTGATGATCAGGGAAAAAAGCAGGGTGAAACTTGGGTTTAGAAGAATCGGGAACTTAATGATCCTTATATCTGGATTATCTTTAATTCAATTTCTTATCTCGATCGTATTCGCTTTTATAAATAATGTCGATCAGACCTTTTTTTATCATGATTTGCCATCATTGATTTGTATAGCGGGTCTTTATATGATGTCCAATATTGTCCTGATTTTCATTCAAATGGCACTCGAACTTCATTTTACGGAGGAAGTATCTTTATTGCTGATAAATGTTTATGTGCTTTTTTCGGTTACATTAGGCGGAGTTCTATTATCTACACAAAAGCTGACGTGGATTTTATATTTTTTGCTTCCCAATTTCGGCATGTATGTAAGAAGTGATGTACTTGAAACTGGCGGAATATCAACAGTAAATGCTTATATCGTTTTAACCGTAATGACGATCATTTTAACTGTTTTAACCTATAGACGATTAAAGAAAATCGATTTAATTTAACGAGGTGCACAATGACAAAAATACGAATTAGCTCTTTACATAAAAAGATGAGGAAGAAGACACTTTTGCATGATATCAATTATGAGTTTAACGGCGGGAAAATTTATGGTTTGTATGGAAGAAATGGCTCTGGTAAAACGATGCTGCTTAGAGCGATTGCAGGATTAATCATGCCAAGCTCAGGAGAAATTGCCATAGACGAAAAAATCCTTCATAAAGATATTTCCTTTCCTGCTAATAGTAGTGTCATTATTGAAAACACTTCCCTACTGCACCAATTTGACGCTTATACAAATCTGAAAATATTAGCAAAAATCAGGAATATCGCCACTGATGAAGATATTAAACTGAATATAAAAAGAGTCGGCCTTGATCCGGAATCAAAAATGAAGGTTGGAAAATTTTCGTTAGGAATGAAGCAGCGTCTAAGCGTCGCCCAAGCGATATTTGAAAAACCGGACATTTTATTATTGGATGAACCGACAAATGCCATCGATGAAGAAGGTGTTACGCTAGTTTATCAGATCTTGAAGGAAGAAAAAGAGCGCGGCGCCCTCATTCTGTTGACAAGCCATCATAAACAGGACCTGGAGGAATTAGCCGATGAGTATGTAAAGATGGATAATGGAGGAATCGTCCTTGACTCTAAATAAAAGCATAGCCGCGTTAACTTTACTCGTATTGATAAGCGGATTCCTTATCTATAAAGTGTACATTGTTCCATCAGCGATGAGTGCCGCTAATAGAAATACGGAAAATAATGCTGCTTCCTATAAGGTGTTGGAATCACAAAACATCATTGTCGGGAGAGATATCGATCAGGGTTATTATGATATTAAAGCTCTCGATAATGAAGCTGTAGTTGCTGGCAATAAAATGCACAAAAATGCTGTACTGCATGCAGAGCCTTCATATATGAATGAAAATTTCTCGATTAAAGGGAAGATTGAATTCAAGCCTTCTGAATTTGAAAAAGTCGTGAAAAAAAATCAAAAAATCATCATGAAAGATCCTGGTCATTATGTGGTCGGTACAGAGATCCCAGCGGGGAATTATGTACTATCAAGAGCAAGCGATAAAATTGGAGTGTTTGTCGATATAAAAGATGAAACGGAAACCGAAAGCTTGCAAACGATTCAATGGGATATCGACGAAAAAGTGAAAAAGCCAATCGTGATCGAACTGAAAAAGGGCTATAACGTATATATCGATAAAACGGGAAAAGATGGTTATATATCGAATGAAGGTGATCTAATATTGGAGAGAAATAATGAGGACTGAGGAATTTAAGGGGATTTAATACCAGCTTAATTGAGTGATAAGTTTTCTTAGATTCAAATTCCATGATCGCTTCCTAAAATATTAATATTTATTGCCTACCGAAATGATAAGGAATCAAGCTCAAAAGCGGATTCCTTATTTCAAATGTATATACCTAGGGCGGGATTTTCGAGGGTCATTATATCCGCCGGTTATTTGATGTCCGAGAGAGCTCGCGATGACTACTGCTGCAAAGAGGAGGATGATTTTCTTCAAATTAATGATCTTCTTTCCGTTTTATTATTTTTAAAGATTACACCCAAATTCCTCTTCCTTCAACCCCTTTTTTAAATGTAGAAAAATTTACATCCATCCTATAACTTGGACTTACTCATCTATCAAATGAGCAAAATCAGTCATCCAATGGTTTTTTCATCATCAACCATTAGATGACAACCCTTTTTTGATTCTTCAAACGCCTCATTTACTTTCTCGAATTCATAGAGTTTAACGTTCAACTTTTGCAATAGTATCGTGTTAAAACAAACTTGTCCCTGCATTTGTCAGCTCATTTAGTAAATTCACTTCTTAGAAGGTAGACTACATCGTATTCCTTCAACTCGTCCATATGTCCTTCCATATCACCATAAAAATCAGTGGAAAGTGAATGTATGCCTTCATTTCCGCTTGAGTAACATATACTCGCCAATGCAAGCTTGTTTATGCTGTTTATTTTGAGTTTGCCAGCACTGCCCCATACGCTGGAATCCATTTCATCAATGGTTTCAGGATAAGTAACTGTATCCGTACCATTATCGTTTTGAATGCTGATGTTGAACATCGATCGTTTTTGATCATCATCCGTTTTGGAGGTGGTGAAGAGGATTGTCCCATTCTTTTCAACCCCAGTTGTCATGCGGCCTTTTTCATCTTCAACAAGTTTGCCAAATTCATATTTTTCGATCCAGACGGACATCTCTTTGTATGTATCATCAACATTGAAATCGATAAGAAAGGAATGTTCACTTGAATTCTCCAGGATGGCTTTTTCCCTTGCTGTCAGCTCAGGAACTGAAAGGTTATTCTCGGATTTTGGATCATCAGCTTTACATGCGACTAAAGAAAATGAGAGCAGGGATAGGATGATGGATAAATAGATCTTTTTCATGATTTTCACCTCTTGAATACTATTAACCTAATTAAAACCAATTCTTATATATTATAACATTATAATGTAAAACGGAATCGGAATGCAGCAAAAAGGCAAGCAATCGGTATGCTTGCCTTTTTTTTGCATTTAGAATGGCTGGGAAAGAGCCTTATTGGCAACATCGACGTCATTTTGAAGCAATTGGTTCAAGTCGTAAGCAGGATAGAGGTTTCTTTCATAAAGGTAGTTGAAAATCTTGGCATGAGTATCGATGGCTCCATTTAAATGTTTCTTAAATACTTTTCGAAGGGAAGGGGTGGCTGTTTCAGTAATCGCCAGTGCGTAATCTTTGATCGATGATTTGGCAAAGCCCAGCAATTCCCCGGCAGCAGCTGCCGATGCGTCATCTCTTGATACATCGTCATCCCGGTGCGCTTTAGGCGTCAATGGGTAAAATTGCAGCAGCTCCATGATGTTTTGGGTAAGGGTATCGATTGTTTGCTTATAAATCGTTTTTAGAATGGGGTCTTTTATTTTTGGATAAGCTTTTTTAAATTTCATAAGGGCATTGGACTGGGCGGCAACCAACTCATGAAGCTCGAGTGTTTCATGCCAAGCAAGATGTGAATAGGTGGGTTGCATTTAAATTCCTCCTGAACGAATAATCTTGATACATTATTCGTTCAGTGGGCTATAGGCAAGTTGTCTAGTGAAATATTTATGGGAAGAGCTGTCCCATCTACGATTCCCATTCACCGTTTAGAAGGATCGCCATGTTTTATTGATATTGCTCGAGAACAGAGAAGAACTTTTTGGCAAATTGGTAAAAAAGTTTTTCTGATGGAGCCAAGTCCCTGTTTTTAGGAGTAATGATGCCGACAGTCCGTTTTACTTCGGGTGTATCGATCGGGATCTTGACAGTCAGTCTTGGAATGACTTCATAAAAAGTACTGTCAGGGAGCAGACTGACTCCGATTCCGGCAGAAACGAGCCCTTTTATGGAATCCATGTCTTCACCTTCCGAGGCGATATTCGGTGCGAAACCGGCTGCTTTGCACGCCTCGAGTGCAATAGTGTGAAAGATGTATCCTTTGGGAAACAAGACGAAGGGATCATTTCTTAAATCACTTAGGCGCAGACTCTTTCTTTCAGCCAAAGGGTGAGTGATGGGAAGTAAAGCCGATATGTTTTCCGTGAACAGGATATGACCTTCAATATCTGGATCGTTTGTCGGAATCGGCCCAAGAAAGGCTAATCCGATTTCGCGATTTTTGACAGCTTCCTTTAAAGAGGAATAAGATCCCTGTCTTAAGTGGAAGCCGATATTTGGCTGCTCATCTTTAAAAGCGGAAATGACGGTAGGCAGTAAATGGGTGGAAAGGCTGGTCGGGAACCCGATTTTAATGCTTCCGTGTTCAGGGTCCAAAAACTCCTCAATTTGATATTTAGCATATTCAATCGCTTGTATCGCCGTTTTGGCATGGATTAAGAAAATTTTACCAATTGGAGTTAATTGGATATTCCGGCCGATTTTCTCGAATAACAGAACGCCAAGTTCATCTTCCAATCTGGATATTTGCCGGCTGATTGCAGATTGTGCGATATGCAGGTGCTCTGCGGCTTCTGAGACGTGTTCTCTCTCGGCGACTTCAACAAAATAACGTAATTGTCGTAGTTCCATTTATTCATCCTCCTGCCATTCATCTCAAATTGAGATGGATTCTACTAGAATTATATATTGTTTATATCGATTTGAAAACCTAGAATAAATGTAAGTGACATAACGGTGTAAGAATACGATGGGGGCGATTAATATGACATACAATCAAATACCAAAAGCACAAGGGCTCTACCATCCTGAATTTGAACATGATGCATGTGGGATCGGTTTATATGCTCATTTAAAAGGGCTTGCTACACATGACATCGTCAAACAAGGACTGAATATGCTGTGCCAATTAGATCATCGCGGCGGACAAGGCAGCGATCCGCTTACAGGAGATGGCGCAGGATTAATGGTACAGATTCCTGATGAATATTTCAGGCTGGCATGCCCGGAAATGAATTTGCCGGCAAAAGGACGCTATGGTGTAGGCATGCTCTTTTTCTCTAACAATGATGATGAACGGAATGAAATCGAAGCTCGTTTGAATGCATTTATCGAACAAGAAGGCCAAACGTTATTAGGCTGGAGAACGGTTCCTGTTGATGCAACGAAAATCGGAGAGGTCGGCAAGGAGACATGTCCGACGATTCGCCAAGTATTCATCGGGGCAAGCGAAGGGATGACTGATGATTTAGCTTTTGAGCGTAAATTGTTCATTATCAGAAAACAAGCTGAAAACTGGGCTCGTGAACGCGGCAATCGTTTTTATTTTGCCAGCCTTTCAAGTGCTACGATCGTATACAAAGGATTGTTGACGCCTGAGCAGGTGGATGCTTTTTATCTTGACCTTCAACAGGAGTCCTTCGTTTCGGCTTTCGCTTTAGTGCATTCCCGCTTCAGCACGAATACATTTCCTAGTTGGGAACGGGCACATCCAAACCGTTACTTGATCCATAATGGCGAAATCAATACGCTCAGAGGTAATGTGAATTGGATGAAAGCTCGTGAGCAGCAGTTTGTTTCGGAAGCATTCGGGGATGACCTGCAAAAGGTGCTGCCTATTCTTGATATAGACGGCAGTGATTCCTCGATTCTTGATAATGCACTTGAATTCTTCGTGCTTGCCGGGCGTAAACCGGCACATGCGGCGATGATGCTGATCCCTGAACCGTGGACGGAAAATCCGCATATGACGAAGGAAAAGAAGGCATTTTACGAATATCATAGCATGCTCATGGAGCCATGGGATGGGCCGACGGCCATATCCTTTACGAATGGCAAGCAAATCGGTGCCATCCTGGATCGAAATGGTTTAAGGCCTGCAAGGTATTATGTGACAAAAGATGATTACATCATTTTCTCCTCTGAAGTCGGCGTGATCGATGTGGAGCCGGAGAATGTATTATATAAAGATCGTTTAAGCCCAGGCAGAATGCTTTTAATAGATTTAGAGGAAGGCCGTATTGTTTCCGATGAAGAGATCAAGTCGGAAATGGCTCAGGAAAATCCATACCAGCAATGGCTGGACGAACAGCTTGTACAATTAAGTGACGAAGAACCTGTGCTCGAAGGGGAGCCATTGAGTGATTTGTTATTCAGGCAAAAAGCGTTTGGATACACGTATGAAGATGTCCAAAAATATTTACTGCCGGTCATTAACGAAGGCAAAGATCCACTGGGCAGCATGGGGAATGACATTCCGTTAGCGGTCTTATCAGATCGCCCGCAATCGCTATTCAACTATTTCAAGCAATCCTTTGCACAGGTAACCAACCCGCCAATCGATTCGCTTCGTGAACAGATAGTCACGTCAACGATGACATTCCTCGGTGCGGAAGGAGATTTGCTGAAACCGGATGAAACGAACAGCCGCCGCATTCAATTGGATTCACCTGTTTTGACGCCAGGTCAAATGCAGCAGTTGAAAGGAAACTCCTATCCTGAATTCAGGAGCAAAGTCATTCACACTTTATTTTCAGAAGATTTAGAGAGTGAACTCGATCGCATCTGTCGTGAAGCGGAACAAGCAATCGCTGATGGAGTAAGCCTTTTGATTTTATCTGACAAGGATATGAGCAAGGAAAAGGCTGCGATACCTTCCCTGCTGGCTGCGAGCGCCCTTCATCAGGAGCTGATCCGTCATGGGAACCGTACAAAAGTGAGCATTATCGTTGAATCCGGGGAAGCGAGGGAAGTCCATCATTATGCGTCCCTGATCGGGTATGGAGTGGATGCGATTTACCCGTACCTTGCTTATGAAACATATAAGCAGGCCGTATTGGAAGGCAGTTTGGCCATCAGCTACGAAGAAACGGTGAGGAAATATGTACGCTCGTTGACGGAAGGCATCGTAAAAGTAATGTCGAAAATGGGGATTTCAACGATTCAAAGTTATCGCGGAGCGCAAATTTTCGAAGCGGTCGGAATCGGTGCTGATGTGATTGAACGCTATTTCAGCGGTACGGCATCGCAGCTTAGTGGGATCGATTTGGAAACGATCGCAGATGAAGCGTTGATTCGTCATAGAAAAGGTGCAGCTGATTCCCTTGACCAAACACTTGAAAGCGGAAGTGATTTTCAATGGAGAAAAACAGGGGAACATCATGCATTCAATCCAAAAACGATCCATACACTGCAATGGGCCTGCCGGAAAGGCGATTATAATTTATTTAAGCAATATTCAAACTTGGCAAATGAAGAGAGACTCGGTTTTTTACGGAATTTATTCTCGTTCGACCAAAAACGCCAAAGCATTTCTATAGATGAAGTTGAATCCGTGGAATCCATCGTCAGCCGATTCAAAACGGGCGCGATGTCATTCGGTTCATTGAGTCAGGAAGCACATGAAACATTAGCGATTGCGATGAACCGTTTAGGCGGAAAAAGCAATAGCGGTGAAGGCGGGGAGCACCCTAGCCGTTACCAACTGGATGAAAACGGCGATGACCGCCGCAGCGGAATTAAACAAATTGCGTCCGGTCGTTTTGGAGTGAAAAGCCATTACCTTGTTAATGCCGATGAACTTCAAATCAAAATGGCGCAAGGTGCAAAGCCGGGTGAAGGCGGCCAGCTGCCTGGAAACAAAGTATACCCTTGGGTCGCAGAGGTCCGTGGTTCCACACCGGGTGTCGGCCTTATTTCACCGCCTCCGCATCATGATATCTATTCGATTGAAGATCTGGCACAGCTGATCCATGATTTGAAAAATGCGAACCGTGATGCCAGAATCAGCGTCAAGCTTGTGTCAAAAGCAGGAGTAGGCACGATTGCAGCCGGTGTGGCCAAAGGAGCCGCAGATGTCATCGTTATCAGCGGGTATGATGGCGGTACGGGCGCATCACCAAAAACGAGTATCAAACATACTGGTCTTCCTTGGGAGCTGGGCCTTGCCGAAGCACACCAAACATTGATGCTGAATGGCCTTCGCAGCCGTGTAGTCCTTGAAACGGATGGAAAATTAATGACGGGACGCGATGTGGTCATGGCAGCTATCCTTGGAGCGGAAGAATTCGGCTTCGCTACAGCACCGCTTGTGGTCCTTGGCTGTGTCATGATGCGTGCTTGCCATTTGGATACATGTCCTGTCGGGGTAGCTACTCAAAACCCTGAGCTTCGCAGCAAATTCACTGGAGATCCCGATCATGTCGTGAATTTCATGCGCTTCATCGCTGAGGAAGTCCGGGAAACGATGGCTGAGCTTGGTTTTAGAACATTGGAAGAAATGGTCGGCCGCACTGATGTTTTACAAGTGAGCGAGCGGGCGCAAAACCATTGGAAAGCGAAGCATCTGGACTTGACGACACTTCTTTTCCAACCGGAAGGGATTCGTACGTATCAACTTCCTCAAAACCATAAAATAGAAGAATCCTTGGATATCCGTGAGATTTTACCTGTTGTGGAGCCTGCTTTAAATGACCAAACCCAGGTGGATGTCAGCTTCCCGATTACAAACGTGAACCGTGTGGTCGGAACGATTGTCGGCAGTGAAGTATCCAAACGCTATGGTGAAGAAGGGTTGCCTGAAGATACAATCACACTTCGTTTTACGGGATCGGCGGGCCAGAGCTTCGGTGCGTTCATTCCAAAAGGGATGTCGATGTATTTGACAGGTGATGTCAATGACTATGTTGGGAAAGGCTTATCTGGCGGAAAGATCATTGTCACGGCACCTTCTGGCAATCAGATCGAGGCCGGGGACAATGTAATTGCCGGAAATATCGCCTTATATGGTGCAACAAGCGGGGAGGCCTACATTAATGGCCGTGCAGGGGAACGATTTGCCGTACGGAACAGTGGAGTCAATGTCGTCGTTGAAGGAATTGGAGACCATGGCTGTGAGTATATGACAGGCGGACGCGTGGTCATCCTGGGCGACGTCGGCAAAAACTTTGCGGCAGGCATGTCAGGCGGCATCGCTTATGTACTTGCTGATGATGCAGAAGAATTCAAGGCATTATGCAATGGTGAAATGATAGAATTCGAGACGCTTGATAATATGGATGATGCCAACGAGGTAAAAGAAATGCTTTACAGTCACCTTCATTATACAGAAAGTGCCAAAGCATCGTATGTACTGGAGAACTGGGAGGATTTCGCTAAGAAATTCGTAAAAGTCATTCCGAAAGATTACAAACGGATGATCAAAAGCATCAATGAGCAGAAGCGTGCAGGGCTGACGGATGAAGAAGCGATCATGAGTGCATTTCAAGCAAATGCCGTTCAAGATAAAAAAATCACTAAACAAGCTGTGATGCAGTAAGGAAGGGGAGAGAAAGATGGGAAAAGCAACAGGATTTATGGATTATCCGCGAGAAAAACCAAAAGACCGGAATCCTCTCACTCGTTTAAACGACTGGAGAGAGTATACAGCTCCTTTCTCTGATGAAAAGTTAAGTACACAGGGAGCGCGGTGTATGGACTGCGCCACCCCTTTCTGCCATATGGGCATGGAATTGAACCGAGTCACAACGGGCTGTCCGATTCATAATCTGATTCCGGAGTGGAATGATTTGGTGTATCGCGGCAGATGGAAAGAAGCATTGGACCGTTTATCGAAAACGAATAATTTCCCTGAATTCACCGGGCGCGTCTGCCCGGCCCCTTGTGAAGGGTCTTGTACGGTAGCGATAAGCGATCCTGCCGTTACCATCAAGAACATTGAACGGACCATCATCGATAAAGGATTTGAAAATGGCTGGATCACGCCTCGCATCCCTGAAAGCAGGACCGGCAAGAAAATTGCCATCATCGGTTCAGGGCCGGCAGGATTGGCGAGTGCCGACCAGTTGAATCAAGCAGGTCATTCGGTCACGGTTTATGAGCGTTCAGACCGTGCAGGCGGGCTGTTGACATACGGCATCCCGAACATGAAGCTTGAAAAAGATGTCGTTGCACGCCGGATCAAATTATTGACCCAGGAAGGCATTGATTTCATTACCAATACAGAAGTAGGCAAAGATATAACAGCCGAAGAACTGCAAGATCAGTATGATGCAGTCATCCTTTGCACAGGTGCCCAAAAGCAGCGTGACCTGAAAATTGAAGGACGTGAAGCAACAGGCATTCACCTTGCAATGGATTACTTGACGACTTCGACTAAAAGCCTGCTGGACTCCAATTTTGAAGACGGCAAGTTTTTAGACACTAAGGGGAAGGACGTCATCGTCATCGGCGGCGGGGATACAGGAGCTGACTGTGTCGCGACTGCCCTTCGCCAGGAATGTAAGAGCGTCGTACAATTCGGGAAGCATCCAATCCTTCCGACGGCCCGTACATCTGATAATATGTGGCCAGCCTACCCGAATGTGTTTTCCCTTGATTATGCGTATGAAGAAGCGGAAGCGAAATTTGGTGCAGATCCGCGTCAATATTCAATCCAAACAAAAAAAATCGTCGCCGATGAAAATGGCAACGTAAAAGAACTGCACACAATCTCCATGGAAAAAATCAAAGGCGATGACGGAATGTACATTTTCAGGGAAGTTCCTGGAACTGAAAAAGTATGGCCTGCACAATTCGTTTTCATCGCAATCGGATTTGAAGGAACGGAAATGCCGCTATTAACTCAATTTGGCGTAGAAACAGTGCATCAAAAAATTGATGCCATTTATGGCGATTACAGAACCAATGTCGAAGGGGTTTTCGCTGCCGGAGATGCAAGAAGAGGGCAAAGCCTCATCGTTTGGGCCATCAATGAAGGCCGTGAAGTAGCTCGAGAAGTGGACCGCTACTTGATGGGCGCATCGGTATTGCCTTAATTTCAAAAAAAGAAGTGCCATTATGGCGCTTCTTTTTTTGTGTGGTGGGAAAAATGTGCTTACGAGTAAAAGCGCCGAATTCACGAGTAAATGCCCGAATTTCACGAGTAAAGCGCCGAATTCACGAGTAAAAGCGCCGAATTCACGAGTAAAACGCCGGAACTCACGAGTAAAAGCACCGATTTCACGAGTAAAGCGCCGAAACTCACGAGTAAATGCCCTGATTTCACGAGTAAAGCGCCGAAACTCACATGTAAAGCACAAAACCCAAAGAGTAACTAACCCAAAAATTTTCAATAATGTACGGAAACAACACGCTTAGGAGATTCCTAAGCGTGTTGTGTATTATTATTTCAAACTAGGTGGCAAGTATTGTTCACAGATGATGATATCATCGTCTTTTAGGACATAAGGATGTGTTTCCAACAATATGGTTTTAAGGTAGTCTGGCATCCTTTCACCTTTGTACGCACAAATTAATGGAAACGACAGTAGATTTACAGCTTCATCTACTGTTCTCTCAAATTCCTCTATGATGTGCAGCGGCTCTTCCAGGGTTGCCCATTCCACATGTGCCCATGATCGGAAAGAGATTTTATTTTCCACATAGGGCTGTACCATTTTATTAAAGTATTCTTCGATTGCAGGAGGATGATAACTGCCGCTTGAACAATAGAAATCGAAGTTGTTCACAAAGTGAAGGAGCTCCATTTGATCTTTTGTTAACCGAGTGCTCAGCTCTTTATGAATAATGGGGTAAATACGGTCATTTTCAACAAGAATGACGTAATCTCCCGCCATGATGCCATCTTGAATATAACTTAAAACTTGTTTAATGTAATTTTCCATTTCATTATAGGAATACAGCACATGAACATTTTTTTGGTCTTCGAACAACTGATTCATTTTGCTTTTCAATATATCATTCCTTCTTTCATGTATCGCTTCCATTATACTAGAGTTCCATAGGCAGGACAAAATGAGAATTTTTTAACAAGGACAAAAAGCAATCCTTCGCCATTGAAGGATTGCTTTTCAGTATTATTTCAGCCGTTCGATCAGGTCGGTCATTTTATCCAAAGTGGTTATGTTCTGGTTGCATTTCATACTGTCCAGGCAAATATAATTCCCTTTTTTAATGAATGTACCTTGGACGGTTCCTTTTGTTTCAGACATGAACATCCCTACTTCTTCAAAGCGGCTGCATATGGCACAAATCCCTTTTTTGTTGGCAGGTTTAATGGTTCCATGCAATCCGGTGAGTTTATGATGATGGGGGGCAATGATGAATTTCTTTCCGGATCCGACATCATCCCATCCTAGGTATGAGATCTCTCTCAAATCGATGTTTTCCAACAAAGGGGTTTTTAATTTCTTTGCTTTAGGAAATAGTTTTTTTATCGTTTTTTCGGTTACTTCTTTAAATGGGATCACAAATGGCTTCACCTGTAAGAGAAAGGCTTCGGCTTGTGCGGGATCTTTGATGGTATCCACTGGGTCCAGCAGTTGTTTTTGCTCTTCGTTCAAGTCACTGAATAAGCTTAATACTCTTTCTTTGGCGACTGTTTTCAGGGTGTTGATCACATCCTTATCGTTGGCAGTCGCGTGTCCATTTATGAGAATTTGTGTTTGGGATTTTATGAAGTTATACTGCTCGCTCCTGATAAAAGGTTCCATTTTCTTCACTCCTGTTTCTGCAAGTGTTACCGTTTCTCTTTACTTTACATAAATTGCATCTGCTTTAAAAGAGGGAAAACGGCTAAGAAACATACTCTGCATACAAATAGCACTGATATCATTATCAGTGCTACCCGTGTAATCCTTATTTGGAATATACGATTTTCTTGATGGTTTCCGCGGAGAGAAAATGTTCCTCTGCTAATTGATGGATGGTATGCCCGTCCTTGAATGCATATTTTATAGAGGCATTCCGGTCATCGATCAATTCCCTTGATCCCGAACGGGTTCCCCATTTGTGATGGGCCTTTTCGGGTTTAGGGATATATATGGTTTCACCTTGCACATACTTTTGAATTTCAACGATCAGCTTTTCAGGTAAAACGGCCGTCGCTTTTACATATTTCATTTCTGCCAGCCCCTTATTCTTTATTAAGAATGAAATAAGGTGCAAAGCCGAATATTAGAAATGATAAGGCGGGCGATTAAGTTTAGCTTAATTCAACCCCATGCAAAGTATCGCCTCCAATACTAGGCTTTGCATGAGACGCTGCAGAAGGTGGCATTAACATTCTTATTGCCATCTTTACACCTCCCCTTTGTGTTTCCGAAGAACACGTATTGTTCTTATTATAAAATATATAAGGGTGGTTGCCAAACTTTTTCCAATGTTAAAGCAGAATCGGCGGGCTGATTGTTTGATAATGCTCTGAGTCCATGAAATAATTTTAATGGAAACCAAACTAACCATTATGGGAGCTGACCTTTATGAAAGTATTCGTAGTTGGGGCAAACGGGCAGATCGGTAAACAGCTTGTAGATTTATTAAAAGATAGCCGGGATCATAGTGTACGGGCGATGGTTCGCAAAGAAGAGCAAAGTAAGCATTTAGAGAGAAGTGGAATTGAATCTGCGGTCGTCAGTTTAACTGGATCAGTGGATGAGATTGCGAATGCGGCAAAAGGCTGTGATGCCGTCGTGTTTACAGCAGGGTCCGGAGGAAGCACCGGTGCTGATCAAACGCTGTTGATTGATCTGGATGGTGCAGTTAAAACGATTGAAGCGGCAGAAAGCTTGGGAATCGACCGATTCATTATGGTGAGTGCTTTTCAGGCCAATAATCGCGAAAACTGGAATGAAGCGATCAAACCGTATTATGTGGCAAAGCACTATGCGGATAGGGCATTGTTACAAAGCGATTTAAATTATACGATCATTCGGCCTGGCGGTCTGGTGAATGAACCGGGAACGGGAAAAGTGACAGCCGCCGAGGAATTGGAAAGAGGTTCGATTGCCCGTGAAGATGTGGCTCGAACGATTCTTGCGTCATTGACTGAAGAAAATACCTACAAGCGTTCTTTTGATTTAATCTCTGGCGATATTGCAATCGCGGAAGCATTGAAGAAAATTTAACGAAAAAAAGGAGGCAGAGCCACTCAGGGGGAGTGGGCTCTGCTTATTTAATTCCTTCAATATGCTTGATGACCTTCGCTGGGTTTCCACCGACAACAACGCCTTCAGGAACATCCTTTGTTACGACGGCCCCTGAAGCGACGACGGAATGACTCCCTATTGTAACGCCGGGATTGATGATGGCCCTTCCGCCAATCCATACATGATCCCCTATCGTAACCGGCTTTCCGTATTCCACTCCAGAACTGCGTTCAAAGGGATCCAGCGGATGTGTGGCTGTATAGATATGCACTCCGGGAGCCAACATGCAGTCCCTGCCAATTTTCACTTCACAAACATCCAAAATGACACAATCGAAATTAGCATAAAAGTTTTCCCCGACAGAAATGTTGTATCCATAGTCACAACGGAAAGTGGGTTCAATATATACATTTAGCCCAGTGGAACCTAAAAGCTGTTTCAGCAGTGCAGTTCGTTCGTCCCCTTCGCTTTCCGTTGTCTGATTGTATAACCGGGTCAACTTTCTGGCATTTTCCCTATCTGTGATTAATTCCGGATCAGCGGCCATGTAAGGTTTCCCGCTCACCATCTTTTCTTTTTCAGTATTCATGTTTACCTCCTATATTCTTGTTTTTTTATAGTTTGGTTAAATATTAAAACATTTTTCCTGCAAAATAAATTGCGGTACTTTTTACTCAAATTCCTGTTGAATCTAAATGCCTCTCTCGTTTTCTTGGAAAGAAGTAAGAAAAGAAAGATTTTTCCGAATAATGAATGAAATAGCTTTGACAAACGTTCCGCCGAATTTTATAGTAAGAAGAGTTATGGATGATTCATAGTTTCATGAAGGTCCATTTTAACAGATAAGTAGAATGGTTCGAAGTTCATGTCACTTTTTACCGGAAATTGATGGACAACTTTTCTTCGTTAAGATAATCAAATCAATGGAGGGCTCTATATGTCACAGAAAGCACCGCTATCTTTTGTCATTGTAACAGGATTAATGCTTTTTGCTTTATTTTTTGGAGCAGGAAACTTAATTTTCCCTGCCATGCTCGGTCAATCCGCGGGGACCAATTTGTGGTCGGCCAGTTTAGGGTTCATCATTACTGGTGTTGGATTGCCATTCATTACAATATTGGCATTTGGTTTTTCGGGGAAAAATGATGTTCAATCGCTTGCAAGCAGGGCACACCCGTTATTCGGCATCATTTTCACAGTCGTTCTTTATTTATCTTTGGGACCGCTTTTCGCGCTTCCAAGAACGGGGAGTGTGTCCTACGAAATAGGGATTAAACCTTTCCTATCTAATGATGTCGGTTTTTTACCATTGCTGATATTCACGATCATATACTTTGGAATTGCCTGTTTGTTATCCATCAATCCATCAAAAATGCTCGATATCGTCGGAAAAATATTAACACCTTTATTATTGATTTTCATCGGGATTCTCATTGTGGTCGCCATTATTAACCCAATGGGTGAAATCCAGTCACCAGCGGCTGATTATTCAGATAATTCTTTCTTCAAGGGGTTTAAAGAAGGATATTTGACCATGGATACGCTGGCCGGATTTGCATTTGGGATCATCGTCATCAACGCGATCAAAGATAGAGGGATAACATCAAGAAAAGAAGTGTTAGGCTTCTGTTTGAAAGCCGGCTTAATTGCTGCCACCTTGTTGGTGATCGTTTATGCGTCCATAACTTATGTCGGGGCAACAAGTGTGGAAAAACTCGGTCAACTGGGTAATGGCGGAGACGTTTTGGCTCAAGCCTCGAATCATTTTTTCGGACCGGCTGGTGCCGTGTTGTTAGGGTTGATTGTGATCGCTGCTTGCCTGACGACAAGCATCGGTTTGATAACGGCTTGTGCTACGTATTTCAATAAAATACTGCCTGCTGTATCGTATAAATCATATGTCGTCATCTTCTCCGTTTTCAGTGCGGCTGTTGCCAATGTAGGTTTGACAAAGCTCATTTCCATTACAGTGCCTGTGTTAACGGCGCTTTATCCCGTGGCGATCGTTTTGATTGTCCTAACGTTCTTCCATTCCTTATTCAAAGGGAAATCGGAGGTATATTTAGGAAGCTTATTATTAACGGCCATCATCAGCATAATGGATGGAATAGTGGCATCAGGCATTAAAATGGATGCCGTTTCGGACCTTTTCACTCAATACCTTCCACTATATAGTGTAGGGGTGGGATGGATAATTCCTGCCATCATCGGCGGTGTATTGGGCTACATGGTATACCTATTGAAAGGCGACCCTAAGGAAGCCTATTAAGGGATATCATTCACTAACATCGATTCTTGAAAGGAGCTGTCTTGCTAACAGCTCCTTAGTTTGTCTACAAAAGCAGGCAGGAACGTCTTTTACATAAAAAACTGCAGCGAACTAGTTCTATGGTTTTTTATTGTTTTATGAAACTCTTATTGGATTGAAGAAATCTGTGACACGCAATTTGCTTTGATGAGTCTTGGTATCGGAGTAAGGGAGCGGATTTCAGAATGAAAAACTGCAGGGGAATCTCGTTTTATTCCGAGTTTATCCACAGTTTGGGAGCTGTCTTGATGACAGCTCCTTTTCTTAGTGTTTGTTTTTAATGGGAAAGAGCCTTAAAATGTTCAGAAAGGGGTGTAGGAACATAATGATCAATCGACTACCAATAGAAATAGCAAATATATTACAAGCAAGCAAAAAGAATCCTGCTCAATTTGAGGAATTGATCAGGAGCGGCGGATATCTGCCTCCCGAGATGGAGTTGATGGTGGATGCCATCACGGCCTTGAGCATGGGAAAGAATATCCTTTTGAAGGGTCCGACAGGGGCTGGAAAGACAAAGTTTGCCGAGACATTATCGAACTTATTCAACCAGCCGATGTTCAGCGTCAACTGCTCAGTCGACTTGGATGCAGAAAGCTTATTGGGCTTCAAGACGCTGGCTTACAAAGAGGAAAAACAAGTGATAGAATTCGTACCTGGACCAGTGACCAATTCGATGAATCACGGTCACTTCCTATATATAGATGAAATCAACATGGCAAAACCGGAAACTCTGCCGCTTATCAATGGCGTGCTTGATTACAGAAGGACGATAACGAATCCGTTCACGAATGAAGTCATAACGGCAAAAGAAGGCTTTAATGTGATTGCTGCAATCAACGAAGGGTATGTGGGAACAGTGCCGCTGAATGAAGCGCTAAAAAATAGGTTTGTCGTCATTGAAGTTCCTTATATCGAAGGGGAGCAGTTAAAGCAATTGATAGAAACCAATACAAAGCTGGAGGACCCAAAAAGTATTGATTTGTTCGTTAAACTGTCGAGTGATTTGATAAATGCCGTGAATCAAGGGAAGGTGGCTGAAGATGCGGCATCGATCAGGGCTTTGCTTGATGCTTGCGATCTGAGTGTGTTGATCCCGGCGAAACGGGCGATTCTTCGTTCCATTGTGGATAAGTTGGACGAGGAACGGGAGCGTGAGTTCGTGAAGAACTTGGCTGACACATTATTCTAACTAGGAGAATGCCTCATGAAGTATATCCGGTTCAATGATTCAATAATAGATACGGCTCTTTTTTTACAGCTTCAGGATCTCTCGACCGTTTTATCCGGCATTCCTGAGCTGGAATTCGAATACAATTATGGCTCCTTCATTGATCTGATCGAGAATAAGGTCACAGCTAGCCATTTTTGGGAAAATGGTAATAAGGAAGTGAAGGAAGCGGGATTGAAAACGGACGTGCTCCTTAGAACGATAGGCACGCTGCATCATACGACAATCCAGAGCATGAAGGAGTACCAGGACAGCATCGGGGAAAGTTCACTTCCGAAGTTTGCAGCCCAATTATTCGCTTTGCTGGAAGATTTGCGATTGGAAGAATTGGTGAAGAAAGAAAGGCCAGGCACGAAAAAATGGTTTTCGGTAAGGGGGGCTTACCTTAAACAATATTTCGAAAGCCAATTGGCGACGAATGTCACAAGAAGTTTTGCACTGGATGAATTATACTGCCTCATATATTTACTGCTTCAATCTGACAGGCCGGATCCGATTTTTCCAAGAGCCAATGAAAGGCAGCTGGAAGAACTGGAGAAGCTCAAACCGTTCATCCATTCGGTCTTTGAAGCCACTAAAACCAGTGATATCACAAGGATTTGCGAGCAAATCGTTTTCCGTGTCAATGATGGATACGAGGATACGATGAATGAATATTTCATTTTCCCCATTGCAAGTGTGGAAAAGTATAAAGCAAATACCTTATTTGATGAACTGACTAGAAATGATGAACTGTTGAACGATGATACAGATGATGCAGACGAAGAAAAAAGTGAGTTCATTGATGAAAAATTTTCGACTTGGCATCGGGAGAACAAGAACGGCGAGAGTAATTCGACGTTTCTCCAATTTGAATTGGAGCAGGGAACGAAAACAAGCCTGATGGGCGGAGGTGCCCGGGAAGCGGAAGATGCCGACCAAGCACTGGCTTCGATCCAGGGTTCATCAGGTGAAAGTCAACAAAAGGAATACAATCAGCAAGAAACGCTGGAGAAGAAACAAACCAATATGGGCAAAAGCGGTGAACATCCATTTGGTGAAGAAAATAAAGACGTGGTTCAGGTAATCAAGGAAGCAAAAGTACCAACACTTACGGAAGAGAAGCGCTACCGTGAGTTTGTTGCGGATATCGAACCGTTTAAGAGAAAACTCTCCAGTACAATTGAAAAAACACTGGAAAATAAAAAGAACGCACCTAGAAAAGATTTGGTTTTTGGCCGTTTATCAAAGAAATTACTGCCGCTTGTATTTGAAGAGAATCCTCGGGTTTTTTATAAAAAGAACCAGGATTCAAATGAAATGGATGCCGTATTCACATTGCTTATCGATTGCTCGGCATCCATGCATAACAAGATGGATGAAACGAAACGAGGGGTGGTCCTGTTTCATGAAGTACTGAAGAAATTAAGGATCCCCCACTCGATAGTAGGCTTTTGGGAAGATGCAAATGAAGTGAGAGAAGGATATCAGCCAAACTACTTCCATGTGATTCAATCCCATTCTGATTCTCTTTATCTAAACTCAGGAGCTAAAATCATGCAGCTTGAACCTGAGGAAGATAACCGGGACGGATACAGTATCAGGGTTGCCGCAATGGAATTGGAAAAAAGACGCGAAAAAAACCGTTTCTTGCTCGTGTTTTCCGATGGTGAGCCGGCAGCTGCCGATTATGATCAAAATGGCATTGTCGATACACATCTTGCTGTTTCGGAAGCCAGAAAAAAAGGCATCGAAGTCATCGGCCTGTTTTTAGCCGATGGAGGCATCGATGAAAGTGAAGAGATGACGATGAAAAACATCTATGGCAAAGAACGCCTAATGATTCCGAGTGTAGCTGAATTGCCAGAGCAATTTACACCGCTGTTAAAAAAATTGCTGCTGAAGACCATTTGAGAAATCGGGTTTCCCCTGAAAAGCAAGATTAGAACGGAAATAGGAATCCGATTAGAATAAAGGAATAAAACACAGTAAGATCCAATGGGATCTTACTGTGTTTTTTTGTTTTCATGTCAGTTATTTGCATTAAGTGAATATATTGGTGGAGACTTGAAAAGACAACGAATGCGATTTCTTTTGACGGGATTGGGGTAAACCATAGATGAGGAAGTGATCATGTTGATGAATTTACTTTTTATGCTGCTTTATTTTATAATCATTGTTCTTGTTATTGAAATATCGGTCACCTTGATGAAATTGACTGGATTAAAAAGCACAGTGGCAAGATTTCAGGTTATTTCCATGCTGACGGGCACTGGTTTTACAACTGACGAGTCAAAATCCATTATCGATCACCCCGTTCGAAGGAAAATAAGCATGTTCTTAATTTTATTTGGTGCATTCTCGCTTGCTGTCATCATTTCATCGATCAGTACATTGCTTACAGATGATTTGCGCTTGATGGAGTTAAGCATCATTATTGGAATACTGCTGGTTTTAACCGTTTTAGTGAAAGTTCCATTCCTGAATAATAGATTATCGAATAAGATGAAAAGTGAAATGTACAATCATTATGAATTATGGGAACACCCGATAGAAGAGGTCCTATTTTTAGAAGATGAAGACGTGGTCATGGAGATCGATATTTATGAGGACTCGGAGTTCATCGATGTCAAAGCCTATGATGTCATATCACATGGAGCCGACATCAATATTTTATTTATTGAAAGCGGAGAAGTGAAAATCAGAAAAGAGCTATATGAGTATAAAATCAAATTAGGGGATAACCTCTTTTTATATGGAAATAAAAATGAGATAGAAGAAACATTTTCTAAAGAAATCGAAGAGATGAAGAAGAAAAAAAGTGCATCGGAGTGAAAAGAATCCCAGCCTGAAATTTAAGGCTGGGATTTTTTGAAGAAGGACTTGATTAATGTTTTTTATTCGGTAATTTCTGAGCGGGATTCCCATTGCCTTGACGGCGCATATTGCCTTCTTCCTTTTTTTGCTGCTCTTGAATGCTTTCAACAAACTCCTTTGAACTTTTCATGGAATGTACCTCCTTCGTTATTTTCTTTTTTACTATAACCAGAAGAGGTAGAATTCATGAGGGATCTGAATACCTTGCAAAAAGCAAATGTAGTATTATATGGACTTAAGATGGTAACTATGTTCCATAAGTGAGTTGATAAGAATGTGGATCAATCTTCTTAAATATCGTTATCTATGTTAGAATACATTACATTAGAATATTTTGAATATTGACAAAAATAGGGTCGATATCTATAATAATCAATAATAATATCCATGAATAAACGTTTATTGGAGTTTTGCCTATGGAACGGACAATGACTGTCCGAGATTTATGTGAGTTGCATACTCTTTTACAGGACAGTGATATTCAAATTCTTGAAAACCTATCAACGAATTTATCGTTGATAGCCAATTTGAATAAAGCGAATGTGTTTATTGATTGTCCGGTGCGTGAAGGGAAGCATGCCATTGTCGTGGCAGAGGCATGCGGGCATTCCGTGAATTCGGTTTACGATCATCCGGTTGTCGGAAAATTTGCCTATGAGGCTTTTGAACCGGCCGTATTTTATGTATTGCGTACCGGAAAGGACATGTTCGTGAATCGGGCATTGACTCAAGAGGGAGCAATGGTCCAGCAAAGTGTCGTTCCAATCAAGGGGGAATGCAATCGGGTCATCGCCGTTTTGATCATGGAAAAGGTGATGGATGAAGAACCTGAAACTTCAAATCAGTTTGATAGGCAAGATCAGCAGAATTCCTTAGTTCCTGAATTTATCGAGGAGTCCATTTTCCTGATTAATAATCAAAATCGACTTGTCTATACGAATCCTTCTGCCATTAACCTAGTATCGGAAATATGCATGACGGAATGTGTCTTAGGTGAATCCATTTTCGAATATTTTCCTGGCTTTGACGATGTTCTTGCTTCAAAAGAGGACATTTTAATGAAGGAAATGAACATTGGTAAAAAGATTTTCCAAATAAAGAAATTCCATTTGGGCAATAAGAATTCCAATGAAACGTTCATCATCATCCGGGACCTGACTGAACTGCGGGATAAAGAGAGAGAGCTGATTAGCAAATCAGTAGCCATTCGTGAAATTCATCATAGGGTGAAGAATAATTTGCAGACAGTGGCCAGTTTACTTCGGCTGCAAATGAGGATAGGGGCCCCTGAAGAAATCAAGCCCCATTTATTGGTCAGTCTGAACCGGGTGTTAAGCATCTCGTCGGTTTATGAAATCATTTTGGCAAGCAGTGAGGTCGAACATGTGGATCTGCTGGAGCTTATTAGGAAAATAGGCGATATGATTGTTCATACGGAGGGTCATGCCCGTCAATGCCTAAGCATTGAATATAATGGTGAGCTTCATTCCATTGATTCCGACATTGGCATATCTGTCGCGCTGGTGGTGAATGAGCTCATCCATAATTGTGTGAAGCATGCTTTCAAGGAAGGGTCGGAAGGGAAGATTACCGTATGCTTGCAAAAGGATGATCCTGTATTGGAAATTCAAGTAAGAGATGATGGCATCGGGTATACACCTGCTATGAAACCTTCTTTGGGGCTGGATATCATCCGAATGACGGTGGAAAACGATTTGGATGGGGAGTTTTCGATTCATCGGATTAAAGAAGGTACCCTGGCTTCTGTAAGATTTCCATACAAGAGGTAGGTGGGAGAAGTGGTCAAGAGGATTTTGGTCGTGGAGGATGAATCGATACTTCTGCTTGATATAACGATCATGCTCAAGGATGCAGGCTTCGATGTGGTTGGACATGCACGTAATGGCGAGAAGGCAATTGAATTGGCACATGCACTACAGCCGGATCTGGTTTTGATGGATATCAAAATGCCTAAAATGAATGGGCTCAAGGCTAGCGATGTGATATCCAATACCTTTCAGATTCCAGTCCTGCTTTTAACCGCATTCAGTCAGCGTGAATATATCGATGAGGCGAAGCGGGCGAATATCGTAGGTTATCTTGTAAAGCCAATTACGGAGGCGAATCTGATTCCGGCAGTGGAGATAGCTTTGCTGCAAGCAGCCAATACAAAGAAGTATCAGGAACGAAATGCTCAATTGGATGAAACTCTCACAAATCGTAAAGTCATTGAAAAGGCAAAAGGTATCATCATGAAAAGGAAGAATGTAACGGAAGAAGTCGCTTACAATAAGCTGAGAAGGCTAAGCATGGATAAGCAGCTTTCCATGGATACGGTGGCACGACGAATCATTGCAAATGATCAAAAACAAGTAAATAGATGAAGCAATGGCGCTTTGATGGACCAAATTGGTTGTAGGCAGGCATTTCTGCCGGGTAACCTAAGTTTGGGCTATAAGAGGCGTCTTTTTTATACCCTTTTTTAAAAGTCGATAGGCCAAATCAAATCGGAATTCAGGGGGAATATGTATGGAGATGGTAGGTAAATTCGTTATTTATATCATTATGGTGTGTGCCGTTGTCGGTGCTATTGCATCGATTAAAGACAGTGAGCAAGGCTTGGGGAAACAGTTCATGGAAGGTTTGCATACCGTTGGCCATATATTTATCCCGGCAGCTGGAATCATGGCCTCGATCCCTTATTTATCATGGTTCATCAATACAGTATGCGGCCCGGTTTTCGCTGCGATCGGTGCAGATCCCGCCCTCGCCGCAACAACGATTTTGGCGACGGATATGGGGGGCTACCAATTAGCGGCCGAGCTGAAGGAATCGTATGAAGGCTGGATCATGGCGATGATTGTCGGTTTTATGTCTGGGGCAACGATTGTATTCTCAATTCCAATGGGGCTTGCGATGCTGGAGAAGCGTGATCATAAATACATGGCACTTGGTGTCATGTCAGGAATCCTGACGATTCCCATTGGCGCTTTTATCTCAAGCGTGCTGGTGGTGGCAACGAATTCGAAAATCCGCGAAGTGATTTCCACGAATGCGGATTCTACATACGAATTCGCGTTGAGCTATTTGAAAATTGCCCTGAATCTTTCCCCTCTTCTTATTTTTGTGGTCTTGCTCGCGTTAGGCCTTTATTTCCTACCGGATTTGATGATCAAAGGTTTCATGTGGTTTGGAAAAATATTGGACGCCGCGATTAAACTAGTACTCGTGTTTTCGATCGTTGAAATTTTCACGGGATTGTTTTCCAAAGTATTTGGTGCTTGGGGTTTCCATCCGATCATGGCCGATAAGGCAGACCAGTTCCGTGCCCTGGAAACGGCGGGGTATATCGGGATAATGCTGGCAGGTGCATTTCCAATGATTTACCTGATTCAAAAATATGCAGGCAAGCCTTTGGAAGCGCTGGGAGGGAAAATTGGGTTGAGTAAAGCTGGGAGTGCAGGGATATTAGCCACGGTAGCCAATATATTAGCAATGTTCAAGCTTGTTAAAGATATGCCGCCGAAAGATAAGGTCATAAACATCTCCTTCGCTGTGTGTGCGGCCTTCCTATTGGGCGATCATTTATCATTCACAGCCAACTTTCAGCCCTCCTTAATATTACCGATCATTGTCGGTAAGCTATCTGCCGGAGCGATTGGAATCGGTCTTGCTTACTGGCTGTCCGTTCCGAAAGCTTTGGAATTAGAAGAAAAGGATCGTGCAGCAGGAGTTATCGGCATTAATGAATATAAAACGAAAAACGAAGAAGAAAACAGCAATGAAATCCAAGTGGTGTAAAACTGGGGTGTGATTTTAATGAATGAACAGGTGGAACGAATCATCAGTGCAGGAATTGATATTGGCACCAGTACGACGAAACTTATTATCAGCGAGCTCTCGCTTAGGAATGTGGCGGGTGGCGGACAGGTGCCAAAAATCGAAATTACCGATAAGGAAATTCTGTATCGAAGTCCCATTTTCAGGACCCCGCTTTTATCCGAGACGGTAATTGACATACCTGCTGTTCAAAGAATGGTGGAAAGTGAATACCAAAAAGCAGGAATCACGATTGAAAACATACAAACAGGGGCTGTCATCATCACTGGGGAAACGGCAACCAAACAAAATGCAGAAGAAATGGTGTACCGGTTATCTAAAGCGGCGGGGGAATTCCTTGTAGCGGCAGCCGGTCCGGATTTGGAGGGAATCATTGCCGCCAAGGGATCCGGTGCCTATCAACATTCCATCAAGACAAGAAAGACTGTAGCGAACATAGACATTGGCGGGGGGACCGCGAATATTGCCGTATACCATTCAGGCATGCTTTGCGGAACCTGCACACTGCATATAGGAGGCCGTTTGGTGGAGTGGGACGGAGCGAAGGTGAGGGTTGCTCCTTCAATAGGAAAATGGCTGAAATCAAAAGGGCACTCTCCTTTGAATGGTGAAGGGTCAATCATCGCAAATGAAATGGCGAAGGTGCTTTCGAGGTTTTTGGCTGGCTCCTTCACAAAAGAAGATGAACTTCTATTAGTTGGGAAGGGGCCATCTTGGACAGAACGAATAGAAGTGTTGATGTTCTCGGGCGGTGTCAGTGATTGCATTTATCATGTAGAACGGGAGGACAAAAGCTTCCGGGATATCGGCATGATGCTTGCGGCCTCTATCAAGGAAAGTGAAGAATTGGCCGCATGGGAGTGGGAACAGCCCGTTGAAACGGTTCGGGCGACTGTACTTGGAGCAGGCGCACATACAACTGAAATCAGCGGAGCAACCATCGAGGTGAATGATTCTCATCTGCCAGTTCGTAATATTCCAGTCTATCGGGTCGATTTTCATGGCGGGCTTGATGATGTAACCGCGAAAATGGCACAAGCTGTTCAGGATGCGATCACAATATACGACGCCTTGCAGGAGGGGCTGAATTTTGCCTTTTATTTAACGAATTTACCTTATCAATCATTTCGGGACATTCACCGGCTCGCAGTCGCTTTCACCGAGGCACTGAAGCAAAAACCGAATCGGCAGCAGCCTCTGATCGTTGTCATGGATAGTGATTATGGGAAGGCACTTGGTCAAACCATTCTAGCGAACCAACCGGATCTGCCGGTCATCTGCATTGATCAGACAGAAGTGGAACATGGTGATTATTTGGATATAGGAAGGCTGCTTCGGACAGGAGTCGTTCCGGTTGTAGTAAAAACGCTAACCTTTCACAGTTAGGAAAAGGAGGATTATACGATGAAATTATCCACTCAATACTTTGGGGAAATCCATCAATTCAAATCGTTGAAAGAAGTCCTGGCCAAAGCGAATGAAGAGAAATCAGGAGATAGACTTGCGGGAATTGCAGCAGATTCTGTCCAAGAACGGATTGCGGCGAAAGCGGTGCTTAGCGAATTGACTTTGGCGGACATTAGGAACTATCCCCTGCTCTCCCCGGAAGAGGATGAGGTGTCGCGGATCATAGATGGTCTCATCAATGGAACCATCTATCAATCTGTGAAGAATTGGAGCGTTGCCGAGCTGCGAGAATATATTTTGAGTGACGACACGACCGGCGAGGATTTAAAGCGATTAAGCAGGGGATTGAATAGTGAAATGATTGCTGCGGCAGCCAAATTGATGTCGAACCTCGACCTTATCCATGCAGCCAATAAAATCGAAGTGCTCACCAAGAATAATAGCACGATCGGATACAAAGGAACGCTTGCTTCGCGCCTTCAGCCTAACCACCCGACTGACAATGTGGATGGCATGCTGGCTTCTTTAAAAGAAGGCCTCTCCTATGGAATCGGGGATGCACTCATTGGAATCAACCCTGTAGATGATTCGGTCGAAAGCGTAAAGCGGCTGCTTCATGCGACACAGGATGTCATCCAGAAATGGAACATTCCGACCCAAAATTGTGTGCTTGCGCATGTGACCACGCAAATGAAGGCCGTACAGCAAGGTGCGCCTGCTGATATGATCTTTCAAAGCATAGCCGGAACGGAAACGGCCAATCGCTCTTTTGGAATTAACGTACAATTGCTCGAAGAAGCTAATGAGATCGCGAAGGCCTATGGGACCGGCACAGGCCCGCAGCATCTTTATTTTGAAACGGGGCAAGGCTCCGAGTTATCGGCTGAAGCGCATTTCGGAATCGATCAGGTGACGCTTGAAGCCAGGAACTATGGATTTGCCCGCTATTTTGATCCGTACATTGTCAATACGGTCGTCGGATTCATCGGACCTGAATATCTATATAACAGCAAGCAGGTCATCCGAGCCGGGTTAGAAGACCATTTCATGGGAAAAATGCATGGACTGCCGATGGGTGTGGATATTTGCTATACGAATCATATGAAGGCTGATCAAAATGATATCGAGGACTTGGGTGTACTTTTAACGGCTGCTGGTGTGAATTTCATCATCGCAACTCCGATGGGGGATGACTGCATGTTAAACTATCAGTCTTTGAGTTACCACGATATAGCGACTTTGAGGCAAACGATGGATAAGCGGCCTGCCCCATTATATGAAGCTTGGCTGGAGAAGATGGAGATTATGGAGAATGGAAAATTAACGAAGCGTGCCGGTGATCCAACTATATTTAACCATTAGGAGTGGATGAAATGGGAATGAATCATAAGGAAGATTTGGATGCCTTGATAGCCAAAACCCCTGCACGCATAGGTGTAGGCAGGTCAGGCACCCGGCCGAAAACGGATTCTTGGCTGAAATTTCGTTTTGACCATGCGGCGGCCGTCGATGCTGTATATGGTGAAGTCAGTGATATTCTTTTGAAGCGCTTGGATTTATTCAAGGTGAAAACGAAGGCCGATGATAAGGAAGTTTATTTACGGCGTCCGGATTATGGCAGGAAGCTTTCGGATGAAGCAAAGCGGGTGTTAGAAGCCAAATGCATAAAGGCCCCAACGGTTCAAATCATCATTTCCGATGGCTTAAGTGCCAAGGCGATCGAAGAAAATGTGGAGGACGTCTATTTATCTTTCAAACAATCTTTGGCAGTGGCAGGTCTGGATACAGGTACACCTTTTTATATTGAAAAGGGCCGGGTTGCCGTGATGGATGATATCGGTGAAATCCTTGGACCTGAAGTCATTGTCCTGTTGATCGGTGAACGGCCTGGTCTGGTCAGTGCTGAATCATTGAGCGCTTATATATGCTATAAACCACGTTTGGGCACCATTGAAGCGGAGAGGATGGTCATTTCCAACATCCATAAAGGAGGGATTCCTCCTGTTGAAGCTGGGGCACATCTTGGCACGGTCATTCAAAAGATCCTCAAATACCAAGCGAGCGGCATGTCCCTCGTGAAGAAGGAACATGAAGAAGAAAAGCGTGAAAAACTCGGTTGACAAAATAAAATGGAGAAGCGAGTTACTCCACTCAGTTTGTCGGCAAAAGGGGGTTCGGGATGGTCTCATTCCGGATGATGATTAAGACTAGGACATTGATTTCCTCTCCAGGCACTCGCTTTTCGCGGGCGGTCCGGCAGCCTCCTCGACGCTTCGCGCCTGCGGGGGTCTCCCTTGGCCACTCTTGTCCGCAGGAGTCTCGTACCTTCCGTTCCAATCAAATGAGACGTTTTTAAAAATGAAAACTACAGGATGGTCTATTCCGAACCAAGCTGGTATCCTTGATGTTTTTTTTACTGTAATCCTTATTGTATGGAAGAAAATTGAAACACTCCTGCCAAAAAGCTGGCTAGCCGAGATGCGTCGAGGAGACTTGGCAGACAGGGAGCAGATTCTGAAAACGACTGGAACGTCTTTTAAATAAAAACTGCAGGCATACCCGATCTATTCGAATTTGCCTGCAGTCTGGGGGGAGCGAATCGCTCCTCTATTTACTTGTCCCTAAATTCCATAATCCAAACGGGTTGTAGAAGGGATGGTCTTCTTCATATCTAAAGTCCTGAAGGCCCGTCAATATAAAGTCTGGTGCATCTTGCTGAATGCTAAACGTTTCGCCATTCTTAAAGAGAGGCCGTTCACCTACATGGTAATAATTAAATGTGTTAAGCAGAGCAGCCGCCTCTTTCGGACTCATTGTGTTAAGTGTCACGGCATCCGGAAGACCAAAGGCTTTCATTCCGAATGAACAATAATAGTCTTCTTCTCCGATGATCGTGACAAAATGGGCATATACCGAGAGAATATCCGGGCTATGATGTAGATGCTGCCAATCTTCCTTTGAATGGGCAATTCCAGCGGTTTCTATCTTCACTGCCATTCCGCCTGCCCTTAGGATCGCTGCCCCGGCATCAATCAAATCGATAACAGTTCCGGTATCGGATACATCGGCTATTATATAAACGGTAAAGGTATGGTCATTGATTTCCTCTAATGCATTCTCTGAAAAGGCGTCTTTACTGGCGTAAGAAAAGCTCTCTTTCAAAGTGGGTTCATAATCATGGATCTCCGCCTGAAAAGTAATGTTCTTATCACTGTTATGAAAAACATTCCCGGCTAACAGATACCCTTCGCTTTGGGAAGCGACCGTTTGAATCAATTCTGTCCGGTCCTTCCATTTACCGGGTATCCCGATGATGATTTGGTTGTCCTTCATGGATCATCTCTCCTTTCCGATCACTTCATACTATACCAATGCTGATGTTTTCCATAGTATTTCAAAAAAATAGTGCCAAGCACCGATAAATGGCAGTGAGGGATGTGCAGGACTTTTTCAAAATTATACAATTGATGTATAATATAATCTAGTAAACGTATAGCCTATCTTCAAAGGAATTCCCCTAGTGGGTTTTCTCATAGGGCCGTATCTTAATAATCTATTCGTATATATCATTGATGAAAGAGAGTGGAATATAATGGGTCGTAAGTGGAATAACATTAAAGAAAAAAAAGCGTCAAAAGATGCTAATACTAGTCGGATTTATGCTAAGTTCGGACGGGAAATATATGTAGTGGCAAAACAAGGTGAACCAGATCCAGAATCCAATCAGGCATTAAGGGTCGTGCTTGAGCGTGCGAAAACGTACAATGTTCCAAGAGCGATCATTGACCGTGCGATTGAAAAAGCCAAAGGCGGTTCGGAAGAAAACTATGACGAACTTCGTTATGAAGGGTTCGGTCCAAATGGTTCAATGGTCATCGTGGATGCATTGACAAACAACGTGAACCGGACGGCATCTGATGTACGTGCCGCATTTGGGAAAAATGGCGGGAATATGGGTGTCAGCGGATCTGTTGCTTATATGTTCGATGCAACGGCAGTCATCGGGATTGAAGGTAAAACGGCTGATGATGTTCTTGAACTGTTAATGGAAGCGGATGTTGATGTACGTGACATCATTGAAGAAGAAGAAAGTGTCATCGTTTATGCAGAACCTGAACAATTCCATGCTGTACAACAAGCATTCAAGGATGCAGGAATCAGCGATTTTACAGTGGCCGAGCTGACGATGCTTGCCCAAAATGACCTAACCCTACCAGAAGATGCACAAGCACAATTCGAAAAAATGATTGATGCATTGGAAGATTTGGAAGATGTTCAACAAGTTTATCATAATGTAGATCTTGGTGAATGAAATAACAAGCAGACCTTTGCTTTATGATCAAAGGCCTGCTTATTTTATTTGAAAGAAAAGAGCCTGTTCCGAATCACGAAACAGGCTCTTTCCTTTTGATTATTCACTTATGGTGATTCCGGAAAGTTCACGATCCTTCTTTACCTTTTCCAATTCCGAGATTGTGACCAGTTGATAACCTTGGTCATGCAGTTGTTTGATGATTTTTCCTGCAGCCTGGGCGCTAGTTTGGTAGATATCATGCATTAATATGATTCTGCCATCTTTGGCTTTACTCATCACCTTGTTTACGATTTTCTTTTCATTGCGTTCTTTCCAATCTTCGGGATCGACATCCCAAAGTGTGACTTTCATATCCTCCATGTATTCACGTACATTATTGTTAATCGCTCCATATGGGGGACGGACGAGATTTGGCTCAGCACCTGTAGCTTTTTCTACAGCGTCTTGGGTCTTTTCGATTTGATCTTCGATTTTGTTCTTGCTTAAGCGCGTCAGCTGCGGATGATCCCATGAATGATTACCGATCTCATTTCCTTGCTGCAGCATTTTTTGAAGAACTTCCGGATAGTGCTGAACGCGGCTTCCAAGCACGAAAAACGTCGCGTGACCATCATACTTGTTCAGGTTTTCAAGAATGGACATGGTATGACTTGGATGCGGCCCGTCATCGAACGTCAAGGCAATGACCTTTTTTGAAGGGTCGATCCATTCATTTTGCACGGGCAGTTTGGCAACGATATGTTGCGGCTGCCATTCCTTTACACGATCCTCATTCAAATCTTGACTTTGATATGAATCTAGCAAACTATCTTTAAAAAGTTCCTTCTTGATGGCTATTGTATGGGTCTTGGTTGAATCATCAGTCTTAACGTAGAATACAAGCGTATTTTTCAAGACTGAAAAAGAATTGAAGTTGGCTGCCTTCAGTTTGTTTTCCTTTTTAATGAGACTGTTTGAAATGCCTTCTTCTTCCTTCTCCGTTAACTCTTCAAAAACAATATCGGATAAAACGGATAAATAATCAGTATCCGTGGCAAAGATGTCTTCTATGGAGAGCTTTTGCTGAGATGGAATATCATAAGTGAAGATCTGGGTTCCAGACTGCTTCTTTCCTTCCACTTGCTCATATTTATCGAAGGAAATCGTAATGGTCTGTTTGCTGAAATGGAGGATCGTATAGGTGAGGTTAAGCTCGGAAGCTTTTCCGTCGGATGCTTTCCATTTCTTTTCATAATCCTTAATTTCTTTCTTTATGTAGGCTTCTAGCTGCTTGTCGATCTTTTCTAAATGCAGAACGGGCCTGCTGGCTGAATATCCGCCTTTCGTATTATCTTTCACATACGTTTGAATATCGGCTTCTGGGTAATTTTTATCGGTTGTATAGGCCGAAACGGTTCTTTTCTTATCAAAAGCAAGGCTTTTGATGGCTAACCCCAATGTTCCCACAGCAGCTGTTAGACAAAATAGAAAAATAAAGACTTTTTTATAATTTAATTTCCTCATGATGCACTCCACCTCGATAATCATTCTACTATATAGACGCGCCAAAAGTCTTAAAAGTTTGTAAAAAATTTCATTTTTTTATATTTATATATTTCCTTGCTCATTTTCAAACTTTTATGGCTCCACCAACGTCTATTCTATGTACCTAGGATACGGAATTTAAATGTAAGGAGCTCTATCATGCAATGAAAAATCCAGATATGAATCAATTACTCGCGGCCCGGATAACCGAACGGCAAGATAATTTGTACAGACTTGCTTTTTACTATGTCAAAAACCAAGATGATGCCCTTGATATCGTGCAGGAATCGATCAGGAAAGCGCTAGCCTCCAGCAGCAAAATCAAAGACGCTGCTTCTATAGATAGTTGGTTATATAAGATCATCGTCCGAACGGCACTGGATGTATTGCGGAAGGAAAAGAAACTGACCGTCGCCGATGACGAAACAATAGAATACTTACGCAGCGGTGAGGAAGATCACTATCCTGACCTCGATTTGCAAAAGGCCCTGGAAGGACTTTCAGTCAAGTACAAAACGGTAGTCGTCCTCCGTTTCTTTGAGGACCTGAAGTTGGACGAGATAGCGGAAGTGCTGGAAGAGAACGTAAGCACGGTTAAAACGAGATTATATAAGGCGCTGCAACTATTGCGGATCAACATGACTGAACGGGAGGAAACGAAAAGATGGAAAAAAAATTAAAAGATCTGCGGGAAGAATATCTTAAAATACCGATACCAAAGGAATTGAATGATGTCGTTCAAGCAGCCTTGAATGAAAAGCCAAGGAAGAAGCCGAGGGTTGGCAGGAATATCCTCGTGTCAGCGGCTGCAGTCCTTCTAATCGTGACAGCTTCCGTAAACATCAGCCCGGCAGCGGCGAAAGCCATGAGTGATATTCCAATAGTCGAGAAGGTCATCAAAGTGATTACCTTCGTCGAATGGAAAGAAGAAGCGAATAATTCCTCGGCAGTAATCAAAACACCTGCTATATCCGGTCTGGAGAATAAACAGCTCGAAGATAGCTTGAATGATAAATACTTATCGGAAAGCAAACAGCTATATAAGGAATTCACGGACTCCATGTCAAAACTGAAGGATGGGGAAAAGGGCAATATCTCGGTGGAAAGCGGATATGTGATATTGACGGATAATGAAACGATATTATCGGTACAGCGTTATACGGATACGATTCAGGCCTCCAGTTCCACGGAAAGTCAATTCGATACAGTCGACAAGAAGAACGAAGTGCTTTTAACGTTAAATAGCTTATTTAAAGATGATCGTTATCTTCGGGTGATCAGCGAAAACATCAAGGAACAGATGAAGCGGCAGATGGCTGAAGATCCGGAAAAGATATATTGGGTGGAAGATGATGATCTTACTGCATTTAAAGGCATCGATGAAAACCAAAACTTTTATATTAACGAAGATGGCAAGCTAGTCATTGCCTTTAACAGCTACGAAGCTGCGCCGGGATATATGGGGGCAGTCGAGTTCATCATCCCGACAAAGGTGCTGTCAGACCTTCTTGTTGGCGATCAATATATCCATTAAAATGGCTCTATTGTAATTCTTATGACGGGCGGAGGGTTTTTAAAACGGTACAAAACTCATTAAAAAAAGACGAACCAACGTTACTTGATTATAGTAACCTTGGCTCGTCTCTTTTTTGTTCGAATTTCATCTGATCCAGTTCCAGCCTCATTTTTTCCGTCTCCATAAGAAAGTTTTCATGTTTAAGTTTTTCAAGTTCCAATTCAACTTGCAGCATCTTGTGTTTGGTTTTTGACTGTTTTTCAAAATGGGTTGTCAGTATTCCAAGTATAGGGATGGAAAAAATCATCACGACGGTTATGATCCCGAACATTAAGGTGCCTCCTCGTTTTTATATCTATTATACGGTGTATATAACGGTAATGGTTTGATTATTCAAAATTTGCCATTTTGATTCTCATTAATATGTGCATGGCTACCAAAGTAATACCATTAGTGAAGTTAGGGTAATATATCATTGATGGCCGCTTTCTATTAGATTATATGGACTGTTTTTTAGTATAAATCCGGACTTTGGCTTGTATGGTGGAAAGGCACTTCTATTTATTTTGAAATTAATTATTTAAATATACTAAATATTTGTTTACAATAGAGAAAATAAAATGTTATTATACAATAATAAAAGGAGGACTAGGTATGGCAACGATAAATAAACAGAAAATTGTGGATAGTGTACCTCAAAAAGGTTTTTTTGGAAACCCTAAAGGACTATTCACCCTTTTCTTTACTGAGTTCTGGGAGCGTTTCTCCTATTATGGCATGAAGGCCATTCTTGTTTACTATATGTATTACGAAGTTTCTAAAGGGGGACTAGGTCTTGATGAACCCACAGCCCTTGCCCTTGTATCCATATACGGATCTTTAGTATATATGTCAGGTATAATTGGCGGATGGCTCGCCGATAGGATCTTCGGGACTTCAAAAGCCGTATTTTACGGTGGTATCTTGATCATGCTCGGGCATATTGTCCTTGCTGTACCAGGCAGTCTCTCCATGTTCTTTGTTTCCATGGTACTTATCGTTCTGGGTACTGGTTTATTAAAACCGAATGTTTCCAGCATTGTCGGTGAAATTTACGCAGAAAATGACGAACGCAGGGATTCCGGTTTCAGTATATTCTATATGGGTATCAACATGGGTGCATTCCTTTCACCGTTTGTTGTCGGTACAGTCGGAATGGACTATAGCTTCCATCTTGGTTTTGGACTTGCGGCAATTGGTATGTTAATTGGACTCATCGTCTTTGTTACAACAAAGAAAAAGAACCTGGGCCTGGCTGGAACTCTTCCTGCTAACCCATTATCACAGAATGAAAAGAAAAAAGTATTCACTAAATTGGGGATAGCTGCACTAATCATAGCTGCCATTATCGGCATCACGGCTTCTGCAGGCATCTTAACGATTGAAACCTTCATTAATCTTGTAGGTATCCTAGGGATCGTTATTCCGACACTTTATTTCATTTTCATGTATCGCAGCCCGAAAACGACTTCTGTTGAACGTTCACGCTTGATTGCCTATATTCCTTTGTTTATAGCAGCCGTCATGTTCTGGGCGATTCAAGAGCAAGGTGCAACTATATTAGCAAGCTATGCAGACAAACGGACACAGTTGAATTTTGCTGGAATAGAAATAAACCCGGCATGGTTCCAATCTTTGAACCCTTTGTTCATCATTACCCTTGCACCAGTATTCGCATGGTTATGGATTAAACTAGGAAAGCGTCAGCCGACCATTCCTCAAAAGTTCTCAATCGGTTTACTGTTCGCCGGTTTATCATTCCTGGTGATCCTGCTTCCTGTTTATTTCGGTGGATCGGACGCATTAGTCAATCCGCTATGGCTTGTACTTAGTTATTTCCTTGTAGTACTTGGAGAACTTTGTTTATCTCCTGTAGGACTCTCAGCTACTACAAAATTGGCTCCGGCCGCATTCTCGGCACAAACGATGAGCCTGTGGTTCCTGGCAAGTGCAGCAGCACAAGCACTGAACGCACAAATTGTCAGATTCTACACGCCTCAAACCGAAATGGCTTATTTTGGAGTGATCGGTGTTGCCTCAATGGTCCTTGGACTTGCCCTGATGGCCTTATCACCAAAGATTCAAGGCTACATGAAAGGCATTCGCTAACACTTAGCCAGCAGTAAAAGAAAGATGATCTCAGATTAAATGGGATCATCTTTTTTTATTTCGTCCTTGAAATATGATCGATTTTTTTCACGGTTATGATTCAATCCTTTAAATTCTTTTTAATATGATTCATAGTGAACACTAAGCTTGGGAAGGGCCCGATATCCGTGATAAAGAAAATACAATATCCTAAAATGAAATAAAACGAAATATGATACTGTTGCCAGGTAGAAATAAGCGAAAAAAAGAGCATCCTTTATAGGATTGCTCTTTTTTCCGGTTGTAAGAATCTTTTCCTTTATTGGGTCAAACGCGTCATTTCACCATTGGTTTTTTTTATGGTCTTATTCGTTTTAGTCATTGCAATGGTTCTTTTCTTTAGTTAAGTTCAGCCTTTTCCAGCTTGGAATCCTGGGTATTTGGTCATTCCGCCATCAGCATATAAGGTCATTCCCGTTACGTAGCTAGATTCGGAGGAAGCTAGCCAAGCGGCACAAGCCGCAATTTGTTCCGGTTTTCCGATGTATCCCATCGGTATCAGGTCGATGACTTCTTGTTTAGCTTTTGGATCATTGAATTTTTCGGCATTGATGGGTGTGTCGATTGCCCCAGGTGAAATATTATTAATGCGAATCCCTTTAGGAGCATATTCAAGTGCAAGGGTTTCTGTCATCATCTTGACTCCGCCCTTACTTGCTGCATAGTGGACAAAATGAGGCCAAGGGATCCGGTCATGAACGGAAGACATGTTAATGATATTCCCCTTAATGCCATGATCGAGCATATAACTGATTGCTTCCCTGCTTGCCAGGAACATTCCGGTTAGATTTACATCGATGACTTTCTGCCAATCTTCAAGAGTCAATTTTTCGCTGGGCACTTCATTTTCAATACCAGCATTGTTGATCATGATGTCGATTGTGCCAAAGGTGTCCACAGCGAATGAAAGCAATTTCTTCACATCCGCCTCCTTTGAAACGTCGCCTTGAATGGCTGCGGCTTTCCCGCCTGCCGCTTCAATCGTTTTGATGATTTCCTTATGGTCGCCATTTTCAGTGTGATAATTTAATACGACATGCGCTTTTTCTTTACCGAACCTTTCGGCCATGGCTTTTCCTAACCCTTTTGCCGCCCCAGTGATCACTACCACTTTTTTCTCTAAATCTTCATACATCATTTATCGCTCCTTTGACTATTCTTTTGTAAAGCCGATCATGATTCCGCCAGCAATTACGAGTACACACCCGGTGATGACGAAGACCATTTGCTTTTTGGATTTTTTCTCGCCTAAAAGAAAGATGCCGCCTAAAGTGGAAATGACGATCCCCATTTGGGAAAATGAGAATGCGATGGCAACGCCTACTTTTGGATTAGCGAGCAGGAGGCCGATATTACCGACTGCCCACATCATTCCGGTTAGAATATTTCTTCCGGCATATTTATTAAACGGTTTATGTTTGATGGATAGGAGCAGGGCAGCCAGGAACATGCCAATTGCTTGCGGCAGGATCGCCGACCATCCGTCAACTTCATTCCATCTGACGACAATGACATATGTAACATAACCGACCGTTGAAATGGCAAGATATAAAACCCCTTTTTTCATGCTTCCTGCTTTTTTGTTATCACCATCGCCGTAGCTCGTCAGCAAGACACCTGTAATCAAACAGATTATTGCAACTATGCCGATGATGATTGTCATCCTGTCATTCCATTCCCTGAAAATGATCACTGCAAAAAACGTATTTCCGAGAATTTGCAGTCCTGTTGAGATTGGAACGGTTTTCGATACCCCGATTTCCTTGACGCTGTTGAATTGAAATAACTGCCCGAATGCCCAGCCTATTCCGGAAATGATACCGACAATCCACACTGTACTGCTCCATTCCGGCGGATTGATGAAAGACATCATGATGGCGAACAGTAATGAACCGATTGTAATGCCAAGTGTTTGATTATAAGAGTTGCCTCCGAGCTTTTCGGAAACAAGCACTAAGCTGCCCCATGTCAATGCAGGGAGTAGCGCAAAGAGAAAACCTTCCACAAATTTCATCTCCTAAACTAGAAAACAATGTTCTAATGAATATAAAATAGTTAGTTAGTAAGCTATTGAATGTATTTAGAGTTTTCCCTTTACACGGGAAAGAAAACATGGTTTTAATTTACCAAATTGGAATTTTATTTTTCAGGGTGGAAACAATGAAAAAATAAGGGGTTTATGGTATTTTTAACTTAAAAACAGATAGGAGAAAAAGAATGACGACACTGAATGAATGGTTTGAAAAGGGGATTCCCGCTAAAGAATTTGTATCCTCGATGAAGGTTCATAAAGAAAACTTACAATCGATTCAGGAGGGTTTTTCCGTTTCTGCAGAGGACCAAGGCTTTTTCGATGAATTAAAGACGAAGGAACTTAGGGCCATTGTCATTACCGAAGACTGGTGCGGAGATGCAATGATGAACATTCCAATACTGCTGAATATAGCTGAAGCGGCAAATATTGAAACTCGGATGGTTTTACGAGATCAAAATCTTGAACTGATGGATCAATACTTAACGAATGGAACAGCGCGTTCAATTCCCATTTTTATATTCATTGATAAGAATGGTGAAGAAAAAGCTATTTGGGGACCACGTGCACCAAAGGTACAAGAGTATGTAATGGAGTTAAGGTCAGACCTGCCGGCCAAGGATGATGAACGTTTCGAGGCAGCGCAAAAAGCAGTCATCAAGAAGATAACTGCGGCTTTTGCTGAAGAAAAACACCTGTGGGATGAAGTATACAGCAGTATCAAGGAAGCATTGGGAAGCTGCTGACAGCGGGGATATCCCTTTTTAACCTTGAAGTTACTTCCATAATGAAGGGCTGTTTCAAAACGGAGACTGCAACCATTTTGGTTGGTGAATCTATAGTATTCATGGTTCTTTTAGTCCTGGTTTGAGAACAGCCTTTTCATTTACTTATGATTCCGGAATGATTGTAACGCCGATTGTTCGAATAGGAGAATCTTGTTTAGCACTCTGATTTGTAGCGTTGTAGTATTTTACCATTAAATCGTTCAATTCATTTTGAAAGTTAATAAAGCTTTCATCATCAAGCTTTAGTTCTAAAAGGGAAAAGGTTGAACCATCTTCTGCGCAGTCTCTTTCTTCCAATCTAGTAAGATAGTTTTGATATTGGGTCATAAGGGATAATTGATAATAAGAAAAATAGTTCACCTTTTTTTCATTAGAGGATTTTTTCCATTCTTCCCCGCTAAGTCGTGCTTCTTCTTCATTTAAAACGTAGTATTTTTCGGAAACGGATCTCACTTTTTTCTCTTTTACAATGCGAATGACACCTGAATCAAATAGAACCTGTATATGTCTATATAATGTTGCTTGGGGTACATCTTTAATGATTTTTAACATTTCTAATGGCGTTAAACCATTTTCCCTGTTTCTCATTAAAGCTTGGGTAATCTTCATTCTTACAGGATGCATTAAAATTTCGGCTTTATTAATCATCTTATTCTCCTCACATTGGAAATTAAATAATTTCAATTGTAAATAATTAATGTCTTCATGCAACAAAGCTTAAATGTTATTTATAATGATAATATTATCATTATAAATAACAATAAAACCTCATACAATATTTTATCAAGAAAAAACAGGTGAAAAATCCCAATTCAAATGTTATCATTACTGATAATGATAATAATATTTTGCTATTAAGGAGTGGTATATATGGAATTGCATTACGGATGGAACGAATTGAAAGATATTGATTTCATGTCTATTTTGCCGATTATTTTACCGGTAATTGCTATTGGGATGATTTTAATCCTTATTGCATTAATTGATTTATACAGAAATCGAAAGACGCGGAAAAATGTTTTATTGTGGACACTCATCATTATTTTTGCAAATACTATCGGTCCAATTCTTTACTTCGTTATTGGTAGAAAGGACAGTGACAGAATATGAAATTGGAGATTAATAATGTCACAAAAAAATTCAAAGAAAAAACAGCGGTCAATAATTTTTCAATGGAATTGCAATCTGGGGAATGTGTTGGATTGATTGGGCCAAATGGGGCTGGTAAGTCGACACTAATAAAAGTCATTGCAGATATTATAGATCCAACTATGGGAGAGGTATTGCTTGATGGTAAGAAAATTTCAAAAATGAAAAAGGAAATAGGCTACTTACCACAATACCCTAACTTCTTTCAATGGATGACTGCCAAAGAAACCCTTACATTCATGGGGCAGCTCTCGGGTATCAAAAAGGAAGAATTATTAAGCGGCATTCCAGTGATATTGTCGAAAGTAGGGTTGAGCGGGGAAGAGAATTCAAAGGTGCGGACTTTTTCAGGCGGAATGAAACAAAGGCTTGGAATTGCACAGGCGCTGTTACATAAACCAGCTTTGATTGTCATGGATGAACCGGTTTCGGCATTAGATCCAATCGGCCGGAGAGAAGTGTTAAATATCATAAAAGAGATAAAGAAAGATACGACCATTTTATTATCGACGCATATATTAAGCGATGCAGAAGAGATATGTGAGAGGTTTGTCATTATAAAAAGTGGTGAAAAAATTGAGGATACTACAATGTCTGAATTATTAACCAGGAATAGCGGAAATAAAATCAATGTCGACATAACCTCAAGAAGTCAAAAATGGATTGAACATGTTAAAAGCTTGAACTTTGTCAAAGGTGTAGATGTAATGGGAAATAAATTGAAGATAGAAGTGGAAAATATTGATTCAAACAAGAATATGTTACTTGCGAATGCTCTGGAGCATAATGTTGATCTTATAAGGTTCGAAATAGATAACGATACATTGGAAGAGATTTTCTTAAAATTGGTGGTGGAAAGATGAGTGATTTTGCCGTTTTAGCTAAAAAGGAATTTGTTCAGATGGTACGTGAATATAAAGTGATTTGGCTGCCGCTTGTATTTATATTTTTAGGAATAACTCAACCAGTCGTAAGTTATTATTTACCTTCAATATTAGAGGCACTGGGCGGGGCCCAAGGGATCACCATTGATCCAAGCATGGCAGCCCAAAAAGGCGGCGAAGTTCTTGCCAGTACCTTAGGGTCTCAATTTGATCAGCTAGGGGTCATGATCATCATCGTTTCCATGATGGGAGTCGTACAATCCGATAAAGCAAATGGTATGCTGGCTTTCATTCTTACAAGGCCCGTGACGGTTGGATCTTACATAAGCGGGAAGATCATTTCCAATTATCTGTTTGTTGCCTTCAGTGTAGCATTGGGATATTTGGTTTCATATCTGTATGCAGTTTTTTTGTTTACGAGTGTTGATTTTGCGGATTTAATAGTGGCTTTGCTGTTCTATCTGCTGTGGATCCTATTTATCGTTTCATTCACGACGATGATCAGTACCATTTTTAATAGTCAGGGTATTATTGCATTAATTTCGATAGTATTTCTCCTCGGCTGTAGAATCATAGTTGGATTAAGTCCCGTAATGGACAATGTGAATCCAGCAAGCATGAGTAAACATGCCATGGAAGTACTGATTTTAGGCACAGTCAATTCACAAGCGATTTGGGGTGCATTAGCGGCACTTGAGTTGACGGCAGTAGCGATATTGGTAACGAACATATGGATTTCAAAAAAGAAATTCAATAACGAATAAGTTGGGTATGAAGGAAAAATATATCGACGAAATCTACAGTTATACCTCCGAAAATAGGAATATATCGACGGACTTCCACAGTTATATCGATGATTGAAATGAAAAAGGACTGATTTTTTACTCAGTCCTTTTTCAATGTAAAGTCCACACAAATCGGCGCAAATCGATTAAATGAGAAACATCGCGACAATTGTAGTCACTGCTAAACCAATGGTTACCGGAAGCAGATTCCGGCGGGCAAGTTCAAAGGGACTGACGTTACATATGGCAGCTGCTGGTATCAGTGCCCATGGAATCAGGGTACCTCCGCCAACCCAAATCGCGGTTATTTGCCCGAGTGCAGTCAAGGTGGCGGTTCCGCCACCGATTGCCGTGCCAAAAAGTTTGGCGACAGATCCCGCTAAAGAAATGCCTGAGAAGCCCGATCCATCCAAGCCAGTGATGGCACCGATGCCCGTTAATGTGACGGCGGCTATTTCTTTCGTTAAAGGAACGGAGGCTGCCAAGGCGGCACCAAGGTCATTGACGATGCCGAGGGATGTTTTTGGTAAGTAGTCACCGATGATCTGATTGAATCCAGAATCACCTAGATAGAAGAATGCGGCGATCGGAATGACGGGTCCGAATACTTTAAAGCCAAATTGAAAACCCTGAATCAAATAGGCCGTTGATTTTTCAAGACCTTGTTGTTTATGTGCGACAAGGGATAAAATCAGCAAAATGAAAACGGCAGTGCCCCCAACCAATGCCGTTGCATCTCCGCCTTGCAACTTCAAAATCGACAATGCCACAACATCCAACAGAAAGGCAATCGGAATGAAAATGGCAAAAAACCTCTTTTGTCTCAATGTAAGCAAATCTTCATTCATTGTCTGATCTTGGACGATCCCCTCATTATCCGCCGCATTGATTTTTCCCAGCTTCATATCCCGCTTTAAAAGGATAAAGGCGGAGAGGGTGGTGACGACCCCCATTGTAATGACAAGTGGGATGCTCGCAGCGATGACATCACCGACTGGTATGGAAGCCGCATCGCCCGTTAGTTTAGGGGCAGCCTGAATGATGAAATCCCCTGATAATGCTATTCCGTGACCAAATAGGTTCATCGCCATCGCCACACCAAGAGCAGGTAAACCAGCCCGTAAAGCAACAGGGAGCAGAACAGCCCCAAGTAAGGCAACGGCAGGTGATGGCCAGAAAAACCAGGATATCATCATCATGACGATTCCGATTACCCAAAAGGCAAGTGTAGGATTTTTAATGAATTTCGCAAACGGTGCAATCATGACATCATTAATGCCCGACTTCGTTAAAACCGTGCTCATGGCAACGATGATTGAAATGATTAATATCGTGGACATTAATTCCGTGATTGCGAAAATGAAGCTGTTGAATATCCCGCTTATGGAAGAGGCTAAACTGCCTGTAGCCACTAAAGCCAAAAGGAAAATACCAATTATGCAGATGAGGGTAGTATCACGACGTTTTACCATAAACCCGATTATCAATGCAATGAATACAACATAAATCCAATGGAGTGCCGTTAATTCCATCTCCATGATCCGTCCCCCTCATAAATGTGCCTAGTTACAGATTATGAGGGAGGTACGGGGTGGTGAGTTGTTTCATAAATTTAAAGGCTTATCTTCTTTATTTTCAACAATACTTCAAGTATTCTTAACTTGAATAGCAACTACTGTAAATGAGGGATAAGCCGTGAAGCAAATATATAGTGATGTCATACAATTTCGGGGTACACATTATGAGTTTGGATACATGCAAGGGGAGGAATTAAAAGATTCACTAACGGTAAAAAATCGTGAAGATCAGTGGAAGATCAGGCAGCCTCGGTTTACGGTTGAAGAAGAAGAGGTCAAGAAAGCCATTACACAATTCGCCCCTGGAGTTTGGGAAGAATTACTGGGGTTGCAAGAAGCGCTGAAATGGCCAATTGACCGCGTGCTGCAAGAGTTTGGTGGATACCGTTTGGATTATGTTCGGTCGGGCTGTTCCATCATGACAGGCGATGATTATCTCATTCGCAATTATGATTACCACCCAAAGACCTATGAAGGACGCTATGTCTTATTCCAGCCAACCGATCAAGGGTATTCAAGCATCGGCCCGAGTCAGCGAGGGACTGGTCGAATGGATGGAATGAATGAAAAAGGTTTGGTGATAGGCTATAACTTCATGAATCGCAAGAACCCTGGAGATGGTTTCATCTGTTGCATGATTGGCAGACTGATTGTTGAATCTTGTGCGAACGTTCAGGAAGCGGTCGCGATGTTGAAGGAAATCCCGCATCGTCATTCTTTCACTTACGTCGTCTATGATAAAAGCGGAAGTACCTATATCGTTGAAACCTCCCCGAGAAATGTAGAGGTGCGCACGTCAAATGCCTGTACAAATCACTTTGAAATCATGAAAAATGAAAACCGTAACCATCTTATCGATTCAAAACGCCGATTGGAGATCATCCAAGATCAGGAGGGAAGACTTTCATCTGCCTACGATGCTTATAGGTTGTTTAATGATACCAATCAAGGTGTCTTCTCGGATTTATATAGCAGCTGGGCAGGAACGATTCATACATCCGCTTATTTACCTAAGGAGATGAAAGCTTGGATTGCCTTGGGAGGGAACCAGGAGCCGACTTCAATAGATTTTGAAAAATGGCTCGAAGGGGAAGATGTTGAGTTAAAACGAATCAACGGTGTAATTGATACGGATATTCCCTTCGTGCATATGGATGAGGGAGCGAATTGGTTTCGAAATTGAACGTCTTTAAGTAAATTTGAACCTTGCGTTGTTAACAGGCCCAATCCTTGGATTGGGCTTTTGTTGTTCTATTTTTAGGCAAACCTGGTACTATTTATTAGTGGATGGCACAGTAATATAATATGATGAAGTAACAGATTTTGGATTGGGGACAAGAAGCTGGATTTGTGTGCCGTACTTGTACAATGAATAAGGGGATGAGCGAATGTTTTCGACAGCTATTGGTTGGTTTCGGTTTATTACAATAATTGAGGGAATCTCATATGTTTTATTGCTTGCCATTGGTATGCCCATTAAGTACATATTGGATATTGGGGAAGCAACACTCATTTTAGGTAGCATCCATGGTTTCTTATTTGTTGTATTTGGACTTTTATTACTTTATGTGAGCATCATATCAAAATGGTCCTTTTTAAAAATGGCGATGATTTTCATCGTTTCATTCATTCCATTTGGTAATTTTGTAATCGATCGCAGGCTTCTGAAGCAAAGTTAAATACTTTTACTTTTAAAAAATCCATAAAAAAACGTCTTCCTATTTAAATGGCAGGCGTTTTTTTTATGGATTTAAGCTTGCTGTAAGGTTGGCACAAAGATGCTGTAAGAATGGGCATGTAAAGTATAAGTATCAACAATACTGAAGAGGTGAAACAAATGGGACCATTATTAAAAGTGGAAAATATAAAAAAAACATATGGTAAATCAAGCGCTGCCTTCACAGCGTTGGAAAATATATCTTTTGAGATTCATGAAGGGGAGTTTGTAGGAATCATGGGACCTTCTGGAGCGGGGAAATCGACGTTGCTCAATATGTTGGCAACCATTGATTCGCCGACTGAAGGGGAAATTTTCATGAATGATACGAGCATTCACGATATGAAAGGGGTAGACTTAACGGATTTCAGACGTGATAATCTTGGTTTCATCTTCCAGGATTACAATTTGCTTGACTCATTGACTGTTAAGGAAAATATATTATTACCACTGGCGATTGCAAAAATTCCAGCGGAAGAAATTACTAACTTGGTGAATCGTATTGCTAAAGTATTTGGGATTGAAAGCTTATTAGCTAAATATCCATACCAAATCTCCGGCGGGCAAAAGCAAAGGACAGCTGCAGCCAGGGCACTTGTGACAGAGCCTGCATTGATCCTGGCAGATGAGCCCACAGGTGCACTTGATTCAAAATCAGCAACAGGTCTGCTGGAAAGCTTAAGTGAACTAAATGAAAATAATAATTCCACCATCATGTTGGTGACACATGATGCATATGCCGCAAGCTTCTGCCGGCGGATCATTTTCATCAAGGATGGTACGCTTTCAACAGAAATATATCGTCGTGGCCAATCACGTAAAGCTTTCTTCCAAGAAATTATGGATGTCCTTGCAAAAATTGGAGGTGAGGTAGATGACGTTATTTAGTCTGGCGAGAAAGAATATTGCTCGAAACCTCTCCCAATATTTTTTATATATCGCATCCATGGTATTTAGCATTATCATCTATTTTACATTTGTAACATTAAAATATAGTGACACAGTTGCAGAACAAACGGCTTCATCACAGAAATTGGATTCATTAATGAGTGGTGCGGCTGTCATCCTGATTTTCTTCGTTGCCATTTTTATTGCCAATTCCAATTCATTCTTCATGAAAAAACGTAAAAAAGAAGTGGCATTATATGCATTGCTTGGCGTACGTAATCGTCAGATCGGTTTTATGCTCTTCTTTGAAAACCTATTGCTAGGCTTGGTTTCATTGGTTGTGGGTATTTTACTTGGATTTCTTTGTTCAAAAGGGTTCATGACGATTTTGATCTATTTAATGGGCTATGATGTCATAGCACCATTTACATTTTCGGAATCTGCTGCTTTGAACACCTCAATCGTATTTCTGATTATTTTCTTGGTGACATCATTCCAGGGCTATCAGTTGATTTATCAATTTAAACTAATCGATCTCTTCCATGCAACGAAAAAAGGGGAAGCGGCTCCGAAGCCATCGATGATTGTAGCCATTCTGGGAATTTTTCTGATTGTCATGGGTTATTGGTTGGCGATGCAAGATCTATTTACTTCTAAAGTATGGGAAAAAGTCGGTTTTTTGATGACGGCACTCATCATTTTGACAACTGTTATTGCCGGTACGTTTTTATTGTTTCATAGCGTGACAGGCTATGTGTTAGCGGTGATTAAGAAAAATGAAAAATGGCTATGGAAAGGCCTGCATCTGATGACGATCTCGCAGCTGCTATATCGTATTCGGGGTAATGCACGGACATTGACCGTAATTGCAGTGTTAAGTGCTACAACGGTAACGGCTGGCGGTGCGGTTTATGGCCTTTATTATAACGCGAATGACCAAGTTATGACCGTTGATCCGAACACCTTCATGTATCAGCAAACGGATGCAAAAAGCGATCAGCAAGTCAGCGCTATATTGCCAGATACAAAGTATGATGAAAATGTCGAAGCACTATCTGTCACATTTAATACAAAAGAACTTAGTGAGGGATCAGCATTCGATAGCTCTGATAAAAGGATTTACACGATAATCGATGAAAGAACATATAACAAATTAGCAGAAGTACAAGGTAAGGATGCATTGCTTGTGAATAATGGCAAAGCAGTCATTTTAGATATTGGATATGACAAAAGATTTTCACCTGAATACAGGGACAAGACGATCAGGACAGAAAACAACACGGCAATCACATTCCAAAGCTTTAAAACACAAACAGTTTTAAATGCCAAAACAGCAGGCATTGCAGTGGTTGTATCGAATGATCAATTTAAATCATTGCAAAAAGAAGGGGAAGCCCTAAACTATCGTGTTATCGGAGTTGATCAAGCTTCCACTGATTTATCGGGGGGAATTGCAAAACAATTGCCTGAAGAAGCGCTATTTTCCAGTGCCCCTCAAGATTTTCAAACAAGCATTGAAGGTGTAGGCTCATTGCTCTTTATCGGAAGTTTCCTTGGTCTTGTTTTTTTAGCGGCAACAGGCAGTATCATTTACTTTAAAGTTCTAACGGAAGCTGAGGAAGATAAATCACAATACAATATGCTCCATAAGATGGGCGTTAACGCAAAAGAAATGCGGAAGTCCATTGCATCACAAGTGTTTGTAATCTTTTTCGTTCCACTGGCAGTGGGGTTATTACACAGTGCGGTTGCTTTAAAAGCCTTCTCGGGCTTATTGATGATGGACCTGGAAAAACCTGTGTTGATCTGGATGATCGCCTATACGGTCATTTACGGTCTGTATTATATCTTAACGGTAGCTTCCTATAATCGTATTATCACACAAAATAATAAAACAGAAGGATGATCGAGATGAAGAAATTTATTATGGTAGTTGGCATTTTGTTTATATTGGGAGCGGCAGGTGTCTTCGCACTTACTAAAATGGACTTTAACCGCATGAATGCCGATAATTATTATTTGCAAATTACAGAGGATGGGGTACAACATGAAACCAAACTGGATGATGGTTCAGTGATGACTTACTATTCTTATAAACTGGACGCCAAAAATGCAGATGGTGAAACGATACCACTTGAATTCACGGCACAAAAGAATCTTCGAAAAGACGCTTACTTAAAGATGTACGTGAAAAATGGTGATGAGGTTTCGTCATATGATGAAGTGAAATTTGAGGATATTCCAAAAAAAGCACGAACAAGATAAATGAAAGAAGGGCTGTCTGTAAATTATGGACAGCCCTTTAAATAATTATAAAAGTATCGTAATTGTGGTTCCCTTATTTTCAACGCTAGTCAAATCAAGTTTACCTTTATGAGCCAGAATAATGTCCCTTGCAATGGCCATTCCTAAACCGGTCCCATGTGTACTGGCAGTATTCGTACCTCGATAGTAGCGTTCAAAAACCTGTTCCAAGTCTTTGTCGGGAATACCGCGGCCATTATCGGCAATGGTAATTTTGGTATGAAGTTCCGATTGTGGACCAATATCATCAATTTGTATTTTCACGACGACACTTTCATCATTATGTACGAGCGCATTGTAGATAAAGTTAAAAATCGCCCGTTTCAGTAATTTTTTATCCACTTTACGTGTTGCTTTATCCACATTTGCCACAAACTCAACCTGTTTATCACCAAATTGTGAATCATTTAAAAGCTCGATCGTCATTTCTCTTATAAACCCAACGATATCAACAACTTCAAATTGCAAAGGAAGTCGTTGGTTGCGCAAACGCATCGTTAAATTGAGGTCATCCAATAAGTCTTTCATATATACGGACTGTCTATTAATAATGGATGTAAACTCATACAATTCCTGTGGTGTTAATTCAGAGGCATTATCTTTCATCAATTCTGTATATCCATGGATGGAAGCAAGTGGCGTCTTCATGTCATGAGAAACATTGCTAATCCATTCCTCACGCATTTGGTCGAGTTGATCACGTTCCTTTTCATACTGATCCAACTTTATAGATAGTTCATTCATATTGTGAAAGACATCTTCATAAACGCCTTTTGGTATACTCATCTTTTTGAAACGTCTTTCGCGAAGCTGCTGTATTCCTTCTATTAAAGTGTTAAGTGGTGTCGTTAATCTTTTACCAAATAATAGTCCAATGACTAGGGCGATAATAATATCCACGGTTAAAAACAGTAAAAGTATGATGTTGATGTACTTTAAAATGTGAACATAATTATAGGACATTACATATCGGCCTATTCCTCGATCTTTAACCCCTACAAAATAGCTGAAATCATGAGCTTCGCCGACGAAAACAGTCGTCTCTGCATCAATTTCTTTATACTTATACATTTGGACGATTTCAACAGGAGAATATACGGTTTGCAATTTTTGAGGTGTGTAATAGGCAGAAACTTGTTCGCCCTTATCATTCAAAAATTGTATCCAGGCGTTATTGTTCCGCAGTTTTTCCAGCCCATCTTCATTTACCATTGGTTTGTCATCTATCAGTTCTACATATTGTGAAAAAGATCGGCTAAAGTTTTCCGCAGATTCCTCTTCCGTGTCGAAATGAACAAAGAGTAAGCATAAAAGTAAAATTGTATTTACGATTCCTACGATTACAACAATTGTCACAACGGATCCTAAAAAGCGCCGTGTCAATTTCCACTTCATCTTGTTTCACCCTTGGTTTGTAATTTATAACCAAGTCCTTTAACGGTTATTAAAAAAGAAGGGTTTGAAGGATCCGCCTCGATTTTTTCGCGTAAACGGCGAATATGAACCATAACTGTATTATCAGAGCCAAAGTAATCATCGCCCCACACATGTTCAAATAAAGTTTCTTTGCTCAAAATCTGATTTGGGTGATGCATAAAACAGCTCATCAGTCCGATTTCTTTAGCTGTGAGCTCTAGCGTTTTGCCATCCTTTTTCACTTCATTTTCATTTGCACTAAGCTCAAAAGGACCAACTTGAAATTTTTTCGGAGCAGCTTTTTCCTCTGAAAAGCCCGCACGCCTCAGCTGCGCCTTTACCCGATATGCAACTTCCTTCGGACTGAATGGCTTGGTAATATAATCATCCCCGCCAATCGCCAACCCTAAAAGCTTATCAATTTCCTCATCCTTTGCCGACAAAAATAGAATGGGCACATTCGACACTTCCCGAATTTGCTTGCATAAATCATAGCCTTCACCATCTGGCAGCATAATATCTAGCAAGACTAGTGATGGATTGAACTTCTGAAACTTTGCCCACCCATCCGCAATCGTCCCCGCCGTAACAATATTCGGGATACCTTCTTTATGTAAAACCGTCTCCATGAGACGTGCCAAGTCTTCTTCATCGTCAATAATTAAAATCCACTGATCATTAGACATTCTTTTACCTCCTACACATCAATCATACCCTACAGTATAGAGTACCCCTTAACAAAAAATAAGGGGAGGGAAAGTTTTTTAACGAACCCATCCATTATTTTCACGAAAAGTGCCATTAAATGAAAAATTTATGTTCAGATCAGGAATCCTGTTATCTGTTCTGTATTTAGTTAAGGTGGTTTGGGTAAGAAGATCGTGCTTCATACTGATTTGGTAAAGGTTGTATGATAAACTGTTTAAAGTATTGTCAGGAAGATTATGCTAAGTAATATGATTCAGGAATTCATTGCTTATACAGCGAATGTGGAAGAGTAAAAGGAGAAAAAAATAATGGAAACAAAAAAAGTGTTACCCGTTCTTTTTTTAGTGATGTTTTTAGTCATGGTCGGATTTGGGATCATTATTCCCGTCATTCCGTTTCTTGCAGAAAAGGTTGGTGGCAGTCCTACTGAGCTTGGACTTTTAATGGCTGTTTATTCATTAATGCAATTATTTTTTGCCCCGGTGTGGGGACGTATATCTGACCGGATAGGACGTAAGCCTGTCATGATAATCGGGATTGCTGGTTTGGCTCTTTCGTTTTTTATCACGGCCTCGGCAGATTCCTTATGGGTATTATTTGTAGCAAGGATTATTGGCGGGATATTGTCATCGGCAAACATGCCAACCGCAATGGCGTATGTGGCTGACATCACGACGCCGGAAGATCGCGGAAAAGGGATGGGGATCATCGGGGCCGCTACAGGGCTTGGTTTCATCTTTGGTCCGGCGATTGGCGGGGTATTCTCCAAATCAAGTTTGAATTTACCTTTTTACATTGCTGGAATTACCTCTTTGATTACTTTATTCTTAGTGATTGCGATACTGAAGGAATCACATACAGTTGAAAAGAGGGCCCAGCAGTCAAAAAATAAAGAATCTATGTGGAAAGCCTTTAGAGGGCCACTTAAAACCATGTTCTTTCTGCAATTGATCGTCACTCTTTCTATGGCAGGACTAGAAACGACTTTTGCTTATTTTGCAGCCAAAAAGGCTGATATAAGTCTTGTCCAATTAGGCTATATCTTTATGATCATGGGAGTTGGCAGTGCAATCGTTCAAGGTGGATTAGTGGGTAGGATGACAAAGAAATATGGAGAAGGAGCGGTCATCCGAATGGGAATCATCATCTCGGCAGCTGGGTTCATACTCATCCTGTTTTCTTCCGGCTTTTGGACATCGGCGATCTTCCTGACGATTTTCGGAGTGGGAAATGGGTTCATCCGTCCGGCAATTTCGGCGTTACTGACCAAAAGTTCCATGACGGGCCATGGCAGTGTCACTGGACTGTTATCTTCCTTCGACTCGTTCGGCAGGATTGCAGGTCCTCCGATCGGCGGTTGGTTATTTTCAATTTCGATTGATTTACCATTTATATCGGGAGCGATCCTTTCCGTTTTTGCTTTGCTTCTTTTTCAGTTATACCATGCACGGACACAGACTAGACAGGTCCCAGCATCTCATTAATTTGATGGTGGGCAAAAAACCCCCATTTTTTGAAATGGGGGGGCTGCGAGCGGTGCTTTAATAGCACCGTTTTTTTATTGAATCAGATTGAGGAATTTACGTGTGCGCGCTTCTTTAGGGTTTGTGAAGATCTGCTCGGGTGTTCCCCGCTCCATTATTTTTCCATCATCCATGAAAATGACTTCGTCGGCGACTTCACGGGCGAAACGCATTTCATGGGTTACCACGATCATTGTCATGCCTTCCTCTTTCGCCAGGTCTTTCATGACCTGTAACACGTCTCCAACTAGTTCGGGATCTAAAGCGGAAGTGGGTTCATCGAATAGCATGACCTTTGGCTCCATGGCCAGGGCCCTTGCAATTCCGACTCGTTGCTGCTGTCCGCCGGACAATTGAAACGGATAAAAATCGATTTTCTCACCTAAGCCGACTTTTGTAAGCAGGGCAGCAGCCGTTTCCTTTGCTTGATGTTTGGCTATGTTTTTTACAATGATGGGTCCTTCCATTACATTTTCCAATGCTGTTTTGTGGGGGAAGAGGTTATAGCTTTGGAAAACCATCCCTGTTAAACTGCGAAAAGATGTAATTGAATTTTTTTTAACGGATTTTTTGAAGTCCATTATGGTTTCATCAATTTCAATCGTCCCGTCCGTGGGTACTTCAAGGAGATTCAAACACCGAAGAAAGGTTGTTTTACCTGAACCCGAAGGACCGATCAATACAATGACTTTACCTTGCTCCACTTCCAAATCGATGCCTTTTAATACTTCAAGGTCACCAAACGATTTATGAAGATTCTTAATGTTGATCATTTTAAAATCTCCTTTAACTACTGCGGTTCTTATTTTGCTACATAACGATTAAGTCTGTCCTCTAAACTTCCTTGAATGAAAGATAGTATTGTACACAAAATCCAATATAAAGCAGCTGCTTCTATGTAAAGTAGTAGAAATTCATAGTTTTTTGCAGCGATTTCTTGAGCTTTACGGAACAATTCCGTTACCAGAATGAGTGAGGCAAGCGATGTATCCTTTAAAAGGCTAATGAACGTATTGGATAATGGGGGAATGGATACCCGCGCAGCTTGAGGCAAAATGATGCGCTTTAAAGCTTGGGTATATGTCATCCCGATTGAATAGCCTGCTTCCCATTGCCCTTTTGGTATGGATAAAATGGCTGCTCGGATAATTTCTGAAGCGTATGCTCCCACATTTAAAGAGAATCCTATAATGGCCGATATGAAAGGATTGATTGTTACACCTAAATTTGGAAGTCCATAGAAAATGATAAATAATTGCACAAGTAAAGGTGTCCCGCGGATGATTGACACATATACACGCGCAATTATTTGAAGAATCCTTATGGAAGATAATCTTGCCAATGCTGTGAGTACAGCAAGAATAAGACCGAGAACGAATGTGATCAATGTTAGTGGAATCGTATATTGAATAGCTCCCTCTATCATAGGATAGAGGGAGGTTTGAGCGATGGAAACAAGCTGGTTCATACGCTCGGGGTCGGTGAAAATATTACTTAGGAGAAACATCTTCACCAAACCATTTATCCGAGATTTTCGCGTACGTGCCGTCGTCTTTCATTGCTTTAAGTGCTTTGTTTACTTCTTCCACTAATTTGCCACTGTCTTTTCTGAACATTAAACCACTTGCAACTCCGCTTTCTTCCTCATCAGCCACTTTGATAGGTGCATCCGGGTGTTGCTTTTTATAATCAAGGTACGATAATTTGTCATTGATCGTGGCATCTACACGTTTAGAACCAATAAGCTGTACGGATTGAGAAAATCCTTCAATACCTGTAACTTCAGCACCATGAGATTTGGCTAAGTCATTGTAGTTACTCGTTAAAGATTGTGCAGAGGTCTTGCCTTTTAAATCATCGAAGGATTTAATATCCGTATTATCTTTGTGTACCAGTAATACGGCCCCTGATTGAATATATGGGTCAGAGAAATCATATTTCTTTTGACGGTCTTCATCGATGCCCACTTGGTTTGCGATCATATCAAAACGTTTTGCATCCAAGCCTGCAAACATGCCGTCCCATTGTGTTTCCTTGAATTCAGCTTTCACTCCAAGGCGTTTTGCCACTTCTTTAGCAATTTCAACATCAAACCCCGTTAGTTTATCTGAATCATCGTGGAATGTGAAAGGAGGATATGTACCTTCTGTTCCAACAGTTAATACGCCATCTTTTTTGACTTTATCATATAGACTTTCTTGTGAAGAAGATTTATTGTCGGTATCGTTTGCCTCATTTTTTGTATCGGTACCACAAGCGGTAAGTACAACCGTGAAAGCTAACAATAGCGATAAAAGTGCAACCATTTTTTTCATTTGGGTAAACCTCCTAGTAATCTGATAGGGATTGATACTCTGTGATACTATACAAGAAAAGGAAAAAAGTCAATGAAAATAACTTATATCATTAGTGTTAATGAAACTTGGTGAATTATACGGTTTTTCACGCATTGAAGTGAAAATAAAAGTAAAAGAAAGGTGTATCGTCAACCAGGGAAGGAGCTGAACCGATATCCATTCTAAGGAGGCAAAAAGCCCCTTATCCACGTCAACTATTAGCTAAGCGGAGAGGGGCTTTTTGGACTGTCCAGAACTATTTCAGGATTCTTTTTAACTTAACGTTTTTTATGATTTTTATCCTCTACACTAACGAAGATAGGGTTCGAATAGAACCAAAGGTCTTTATAGTTACGTTTGTTTATTTCTGAAAAGCGTTTTTCGTTATCCTCGATTTCAGTCTTTGCATCGATCAGCGGTTCACCGTCCATCGTTTCTCCAGAGACATTTTCCCCGAGATTCGTGCCGCGCAAACGGAAATATTGATCCTTATTTGCTCTGAACTTGTAAGTGATGGTATGAAAACCATCGCGATCGGTTTTCCAGTCTTTACTTGTAAAGCGTTTAACCACTTTTGTCGTATCATTGGTGGCTTTATAAGCAGGTGTTCCAGGTACTGCTTTCCCGGTTACTTCCCCGGAAATTAGATCCACGTGATCCACCTTGACCTGGTCCCCGTTATTGTTCTTTTGGGGGCTTTTAAATCGGATGGTGATCTTGACCATCTGTCCTTCCTTAACTTTAAGATCCCCGCCCATATCTGCCTTGTTGTTTCCGTTTTTAGCTTGGAAATCAAGGGCGCTGATCAAGTCACCAAAAACGGAGAAGGATTTCCCTGATTGCATGCCATCAAGGACGGATTGCATCGATGAACCATTTACCCATGTATAATTCTTGGAATATTCACCTGGCCAGTAGCCGCTTGAGTAAAAGCGGTTTTCACTGATTTCAAAATGGGAGTCTGAATTGGAAAAGTTCCAGAACTTACGGCCTTCCCCAAGAAGGGCATCCCAAGCACCTCCTACCTTAGCGAGCATGTGATCGGAACCGCCGTAGGTCCTGTTTTCCGGTGTTGTCAGATTTAAACCGCCTCTATCCGGCTCCATCTGGTTACCTGGCATACCTTCGAACCCGAACATGACATCCGGGGCTATATTGTTGAAGTCGCGAAAATCAGATATGTTGTACACCCTTTTTCTTGATGGGTGGTTCAATATGGCATAACTTGTATTCTTATAATTTTTCTCGAGCCATGCCAATGCTGTTCGAGCATCCTTGGATGTCTTATTGGCTCTTTGATCCTGTGCTTTCCAGACGGCTACATCATCAGGATCAAACATCTTTTCATCCTGGTTGGTGAACAGATATTCGAACTGATTGCCAGCTTTCAGACTTTTCGGTGAGCCCGGCTTGTCTCCCAAAATTCCTATGCCGACATGCTCGTATGTGGGCATATCCCATTGAAGCCTGAAAAGATGACTTTACTTTTAAATTTGCCCTCTTTTTGCAATTGCTCCATTTTCGGGGTTTGATATTGTATGATTCCCTGAGATAGCGGTATCGGCCCGCCTGTAATCAAATTTCCCTCAGCATCCCTTGAAGACATCCTCAAGTGGTCGGAAATTCCCATCCAATCCATACCATACTTATCAAATGCGTTATTTAGCAAGCTCTCAAGGCTCTGTGAGCCCTCGGCATCATCGGACTGAGTGGTATGGGCATGATATTCCCCCTTCATCCATCCGCCTCCCGGATTTGTCTGAGTGTCTGCTGAATCATTTGCAGCAACCGCGACCGGAAGACCCTGAAATAGGATGGCTATGCTTAGAACCGTTCCTGTGAAAGCCCTGAACTTATTAATCATCTTACGGACACCCTCCATATATTGAAATAATGTTGAGCTAATTTTATTGTGAAAATATTAAGAGCCCGTTTGGGGGGAGTATGGATTTTGTAAATTAAATGGCCGGGTTGCTTCCATAATATGTTACGGGAAGCTGACAGCGGTTTGGAAGAAGAAGAAAGAAGGGGAGGGCATGAAACAAAAAAGGCTGTAGAGAAAATTTTCTTTCTCTACAGCCTGCGACAATTATATTATTTAGCTTCGAGTAGATTGATATGATCCACAGTTTGATCTTCACCGACAATGAATTGCAGTTCATAGTTCCCTGTCTTGTAAATGTAGTTGTCTTCATTCGTACTGGAAATATGGCGTATTTCGTCAGCACTGCCGAGTTGTTTTCCTAAAACTTTAGGAGTGATGCTTCCTAGATTATGGTCCCGTTCTACATTTGTCCCAAAATATCGGATTTGTGAGATGGTTTTGTCATCATTATAGGCAAATGCAAATCCTGGATGCCCCATTTCTGCATGGTAATAGTCAAAAGTTTCATCTGTGTTACCTGGCTCAGGGGGAGGACCAAATGTCTCATATACTTCTTTTTGGGTGTTTTCATCAATTTTCAAACCCAAGGCAGTATAAGGCATTTCCCCTGAAAAAGCTTTGTTGTAGATTTCGTGTAAGGTGGTAAGAGCGTGTTCCTTAGCTATGCCAGAAGCGGAATCCATTGTGGATGCAGCCCCAACCGGTTCTGTTGGAAACGATGCACCTGCCCCTAAAAGGGAACCGGTTAGAATAACGGCGCTAACCATTCTGGCCGCTGGTTTTTTAGATAACATTTCTTATCCCTCCTATACCATTACTTTTCCACAATTTTCTTACATGAAACATTTTCTTGATGATCAATGATTGTAACACTTGGAAATACACATGACAGTCAAACTTAGAGCCACTTGTTGAACAATTGATTGAGCTTCACCGTGATGAAACACCCTATGAAAATGATGCAGTTAATCCCAAACGCTAATTCTAGGAACTCCAGCAGTTCTTAAGTAGTCCAATAATTGACCAGTATGTACAGACTCATGATAAGCGATCCTTAGCAACATATCTCCTAAATCCCTGATATACCCAATATCGGAGCGGTCAATTTTAATAGTGGATAAGTCGTCCTCGCTGAAGGATAGGATTGTTTCCATAAAGTCACGCCTGTAAGGTTCCGCAAAGTTTAATTCGGCTTCGACAGAGATAAGCGGCTGTTTTTCAAATGGTGATTCATAAACGGGTAAGCTGCCTTGATTTTTAATGGATAAATGGTAGTAATGCTCACTATCAAGGACATGTCTAACCATTTCTAAACAGCTCATTGCCTTGTCGTCTGGCTTCCAATGTAGTGTGCCTTTAGGTATTGAAGTCCATAGTTTAATGTTTCTTCTTCTAACCTCTTCCAGATTCAAGATGATAAGTTCTATCGATTTCATAAAGATCCCCCTTTTTGCAGGTATACATTCACTATACACGAATGGATGGTGAAAATAATGGGATTCATTTGAAAAAATAGAAAATTCAATGAACTACTTGAGGTAGCGAATTTTTTACTATTATTTATGAGAGTACAGGGAAAATGCCCATGAATTCGTGCAGAATTTACAGGCGGTTTCATTAGTTTTGTATGGAGGAACACATGCTTCATATTTAATCCATGTTTTCACAATCTATCTTCTTAATTACGCAAAGCTGGGGCAGGAGGCCCTTGTTATAAAAAGGATTGAATTAGAATGTCATCTTGATAAGTTAAAATCGGTTTAAAGCCAAAGTCTTTAAATTTCTGCAATGCTTCAGGGTTATTTCTGTTTACCAAACCGGACACTGCAAGGATTCCTTTTTCTCTCGCATGAGCCACTAATTTCGGTAAAAGGGATTGCAGAATTCCCTTTCCTCTATATTTCTTGTCAAGGACTACATAATTAACATGAGCGAATTTATATAAATAAAGATTATAACAAAGAAATCCCATTATTTTACCTTTATCATTACAAATTACAAGTACCTTATGGGACTTTTGCAAAATTTCATGCACTGTATCAGACGAAACCCGAAAATTACTTATTGTAATATCCGTTAAAGTCTTGATATCTTTTTTAGGTTTCCAGTCTCGAAAATACATCATAACTTCTCCTTTTTCTCTATTAAACCAAAAAGCGGAGATCATATTATTGTTTATTAATATAGAAACCCTTTAGAATATTCCAAAGGGTTTCCATGTTAATCTCAAAAAAGAAATCTCTTAATCTTTTCTGAATTTCTTGATTGAAATAGGTTCCTTGATTGAAGTACCTCCATTATTGTTTAATAAATCTTTTAATATTCTTCTCAAGGCAGTCCTAACACTGCTATTTCCATTTTCTGAATTGCCATTACCTGAACCGCCAGTTGTGGAACCAGCATTATCGGATTCACCAGTTCTTCTTAGTTTTTTATTTGACACTGCAATCATCCCTTTGTTTAATAAATTTTCACATTACTAATTTATGTGTATTATTCCTTTGTGCTTGGACAAGTTCACCATATGTTGAACACGTTTACGTTATGTAGTGGTGATACCAGCCGATGTAATAATATGGTATAATTGTGAAGTAATTCACAATAAGGGCTGAACTGGTTATCATTGGACCTATTCACTCATAAAAGAAAGCGGGTTGGATATATGCTAAAGAAAGTGGTTTTAGCTGGCGGGACTGGTTTTGTCGGTCAATACTTTGAAAAGCATTTCAGGAATTTGGGATATGAGGTAAGGATCATCTCCAGGCAAACCCCGCATACTGGCTGGGAAGATATAGAAGGAATAAGGGAAACGATCGATAATTCGGATATGTTAATAAACCTAGCAGGAAAAACGGTCAATTGCCGCTACAATGCCAAGAATAAGAAAGAAATATTGGATTCACGAACCGATACGACTGAAGTGCTAGGTAAGGCGATTGAACAATGTGAAAATCCTCCTTCATTATGGATAAACTCAAGTACTGCAACGATATACAGGCATGCTGAGGATAAACCAATGACAGAGGGGGATGGTGTAATCGGTTCAGGCTTTTCCGTAGATGTGGCGAAAGCGTGGGAGCGCTCATTTTTCGATTTCCGATTACCCAAGACGAGACAAATTGCTTTACGGATCGCCATTGTATTGGGAGATGGGGGAGTGATGACCCCATATAGGAATTTGGTTAAATTTGGTCTGGGGGGCCATCAAGGATCAGGAAATCAGAAATTCAGTTGGATACATTTAGAAGATTTATTTAACATTGTCCTTTTTCTGAGAAAGAATCAGGATTTGAGCGGGGTGTTTAATTGTTCATCTCCGAATCCAGTTACAAATCGTGAATTGATGGCTCATTTGAGAAAGCTCATGAATATTAGGATTGGACTGCCCTGTCCAACACCCATGCTTGAAATGGGGGCTTTCTTTATGGGTACCGAAACAGAATTGATATTAAAAAGCCGGTGGGTCATACCTGAGAGATTGGAAAAGGCGGGGTATGCATTTAAATTCCCTCATCTTGATGAGGCTCTGGAACATATACTGATGAATTCTTAAAGTACTCGAGATTGATTGCTATAATGATAGATATAAATCATTAATGGAGGGGAATTGTAGAATGAATATGACTCCATCTGAAAAAGTCGGAAGATTCACAACAGGGATATTTTCAGAGTTGGCGGAACGCAAGCAGGATGCAATGAAACGTGGGCTGGATGTTATCGATTTGAGTGTAGGAAGTCCGGATTTACCACCGCCTGATTTCGTAGTGGATACGCTTGTGAAGTATGCGCAGGATCCGAGTTCCTATGGATATACGTTAAAAGGTACGCCTGAATTCCATGAGGCAGTCGGTTATTTTTATCGGAAGCGTTATGGGGTGGAGCTGGATGCAGAAAGGGAAGTCCTCCAACTGATGGGATCGCAGGATGGCCTTGCACACTTGGCAACGGCGATGATAAACCCTGGAGATTATGTGTTGGTGCCAGATCCGGGATATCCAATTTATGAAGCGAGTGTAGAGCTTGCCGGCGGAATCATTTATCCGATGCCGCTTACTGCCGAAAATGGATTCCTGCCGCAGCTCAACGGAATTCCGGAAGAAATATTGAAAAAGACCAAAATGATGATCATCAGTTATCCAGGAAATCCTGTCACCGCCCTTGCTGATGAAGCTTTCTTTGCGGAAGTCATATCGTTTGCGAAAAAGAACGAGATCATGGTGGTTCACGATTTTGCTTATTCCGAATTGATTTTTGATGATCATCCGCAAATTAGTTTTATGTCCATTCCTGGTGCCAAGGAAGTGGGGATCGAGTTTAACTCACTTTCCAAAACTTTTAACATGGCCGGCTGCCGCATCGGGTATGCGGTGGGTAATCAAGAGGTGCTGAACATCCTGGGAACGTTGAAATCACACATCGATTATGGAGTTTTTTATCCTATCCAAAAAGCTGCCGAGATGGCACTGACTTCCAATCTTTCGCTGCTGTCCGAACAGGTTAAGGAATATGAGTCCCGACGTAATGCATTGATATCAGGTCTTGCTAGAGGGGGGTGGCATGTGCCGAAAACCTCAGCTACCATGTTTATTTGGGCCAGAATTCCTGCTGGCTGGAAATCACGTGATTTTTCCTATGCATTGATTGAAAAAGCAGGGGTCACGGTCGTTCCAGGTGATGCTTTTGGGAAGCAGGGTGAAGGGTATGTTCGGATGGCCTTGGTCCAGCCGGCCGAAAGATTGACAGAAGCTGCCGAACGGATCGGATTGTTTTTGGAGGAAAAAAATGGAGTTTGAGATCAAGCGTTCAATATAATCAGGTTATAAATTGCCTCAGCAGTATAAACCGTTTTGGCTGGCAGAGGACTTGCCGCCAGTATCATTTCCGGGGGAGATTGAGAGAAAAGGTAAGCGGACGGTGACTTCCAAATTACCTATAGAGGCAGAAGCTTATTTAAGTAAAGGAAGGAATCAACTGGCACGCAAAGGAGTATATAGAGCTTGAGAAAGTTGTTACTTATTTGTTAAAGTGAGGCGCTCTATCGTTTTTTAAAACTATTTGATAGTTTAAGAGAAGGTCCATCCACTGATGGGCTTTTTCATGTTAATGGGAAACTAGAGAGATAGATTATTTATGGAATTTCCGAACGTAAAAAGGACAAGCCGCATAATATATAGTAAGTCTGCAACTATTTCGGACTTAATATGATAGAGAGGGGGAAAAGCAATGATCAACTGGAAAGTGCGTTTTAAGAATCCGACGTTTATATTCACGGTACTCCTTCCTGGGCTTTTATTATTGGCGCAGATGGTTGCCGCGTTCATAAACAATTTCATTACCCCTATAGGCTTTACCATTACTGATGATGCATTGAACGGGGCTTTAGGCATCATTAACTTCATAGCGCTTACATTCTTTGGGGTCGGCGGTGTGGTCGATCATACTACTAAAGGTCTAAGCGATAGTGAGAATGCACGACAATACGATGAGCCTAAGTAATGGGCACTATTCTTTCATCTATTGAAGAGTAGAATATACCAGATAACACCGTAACTTGCTACACAACGGCGTTATCTGTTTATTTGTTTTTTTTTGCAGAAATGATGATCACACCAATTAAAATGATTTTGGTCTGAAAACCGAAATGCAGCATACATTTAAAATTGTGGTTCATTTTCAGTTTGGGGAGGAAAAAGGATGAGTTATAGTTTACCAGTTTCAAAATGGCTTGCAGCCATAGTTTTGATCGGAGCATTATTGATGGCATTCATATTCAATCCGGCTAATGCTTCAGCCTCTATCAATTATGGCGATGAAGTTGCCGCTTTGGCAAAGAAGCAGGTGGGAAGCAATTATAAATATGGGGGGACGACCCCAAAAGGGTTTGATGCTAGCGGTCTAACCCAGTATGTATATAAAAATGCCGCGACAGAAATGAAGATTCCAAGAACGAGTGCGGAACAGTATAAAATCGGAAAGGCCGTTAAGCAAAAAGATTTAAAAGCGGGAGATTTGGTCTTCTATGCGACAGGTAAGAAAGGGCAGGTTTCTTTTGTAGGAATCTATTATGGAAATGGTACATTTATCGGGACCACCACCAAAGGGGTCAAGGTCGTCAAAATGAGTGATAAGTATTGGAAAGAAAAATATATAGGGGCAAAGCGAGTCATTAAGTAACATCTGATGTTCATATGAAAAAAGTCCAGCAATAAAAAGAGCATCGTAAAACCGATGCTCTTTTTGCTAGTCATTTCCGGGTTCATTCAATGATGATATCCGTTAAAACAACATTCCCATTACGAACCTTTACGACGGCGACTGAAGGATTGGCCAATGCTTCCTTCTCCATTTCCTTTGCCTTTTCTTCGGATGCGAAATAATTGTCCAAACCGTATCTGATCTGAATGGTTTCAGCATTGTGCAGGTCATATGGGATTTCCAATTTCCCTTTAAGGTAAACGCCTTTGCCGGGTTTTTCTTTCGTTACGTAATCGACAACGTAAAGTCCATCCTTATTTTGTTTTAAACGTACATATACCTTTTTAAAATCCCCCATATTTCTTGTATGGAACTCGGTTTTAATCGAGTCATCGACCTGTGATGGCTTAACGGATTCAATTTCGTATTTCAAAGCCACATAGCTTCCCCTAAACAAGTCAGTCGGGTCGACCGGGGCTGTTTTGATCTTGATTACATCTCCTGTCATTGTTGTCCAGACCGGAGGAAACGCCAAGACTAACAGAATCAAGACTGGAATGGAAAATACGATAAGTGGCCGGAATAATGGATTATTCATTGAGCTCCCCTCCTTTTTTTCGTTGATTTTCGAAGAAGAAGCCAAAACCGATAAGCATGATTCCGCCGATGATGAATGTAAGTGATTTTGGCAGGAAGTCAAAAGAATAGATGTAATATCTGAAGATCAGTACACATATTATCACGATGCTGGTCAAACTGCCTTTTAGAATGAGATAAAGCAGAAAAACGAAATAAGCTAAAGGGAACCAGATTGAAAAATCAAAGGTAAGGAAGAGTGCAGTAATACCATGTAAGATATGCCCTTGTATGTGGGTGATGTTTTGTAATTTGGCTCTTACCGGAATATAGGCAAGCACGATTCCCAGAACAAACAGAATGGAAAGGACAATCGTATTCGAATTTTCAAACTCCAGCTTAGGCACGAATTCCATAAGAAATAAGGCAATTGTATTGATGGCTAAAGCGTTAATGAAAAAGGTCAGATATTTAGGGTAATCGAATTTCTTTAACAGAATGTATAAAGCCGGCAGAAATACAAGAATGGCAAGCGGATAAGCTGTTTCATCAACGAATATACTTCCGTTAATATAAATGAAAAGCAGGAAAGATGTAAAAAGGAGAACGAAGACATCCTTCAAATAGTATCCAATGAATACCGTACCGATCGCCCATAATAAAAAGGAACTGTTGAAGTTGATGCTGATATTAAACATCTGCTCAATTAGAAAAATCCCTGAACCAAAGATCAGAATACCTGCATAATGCAGACTTCGTGACGTTTTGGGAAAGCGTACCTGCACCTTCACGCCAGCAAAGTTCACTCCGATTAGGCATGCAATGATAAGCAGGAATTTAACCGCTTTACTTAAATAAATCCAGTTGCTGGCTACGAAGGTCAATACGCCTAAACCTAAAAGAAGTGCCCCAATGGATAATAAAATAGTGATGAAGCTCAAATTACCTTTTACGTCATAGGAATCTAACATCCTCACTTTCTCTTGCTGGGAGATGACTCCTTCCTTTTCAAGGTAATTAAATTCATGTTCAAGAAACTCGAATTGCTTTTTCGTTATTTCTTTGTTGGCCAAAGTAACTCCTCCTTCCACATTTTACTATTATACATCGTATTCTCTTGCCGCTTTGAATATAATGCTAATTTTCTTCTACCCTTATTGGAACGCATGTAGTACCAAAAAAATATTATTTATAGTACCTTGCAATGAACAGTACCGTGTGGTAAATTATTTACATAAGATGTATTGTTCGGTGTTCAGTACTGTTTATTGAACTATACTGAAGGACTCTTGGAAGGAGTGATGGTGCTATGAATGTGCAATTTAAGAAAGGTGTTCTGGAGCTGTGTGTCCTGGTCTTATTGGATAAGCAGGATCGTTATGGATATGAACTTGTACAGAAGATTTCGGATCAAATTGAAATATCGGAAGGGTCGGTATATCCACTTTTACGACGATTGACGAAGGAAGAGTATTTTACGACATATTTACAAGAATCAACAGAAGGGCCTCCGCGCAAGTATTATACTTTAACCGACAAAGGCCGGAGATACCTTCAAGAGCTGTTGACGGAATGGAATGAATTTTCCAATGGGGTCAATCAATTAATCAAGGAAGGTGTGAACCAATGAATAAAGAACAATTTTTAAAACAATTGAATGCCTCTTTAACCAGACTTTCCTTAGAGGAACGGGAAGATATCCTTCAAGATTACGAAGAGTATTTCGAAATTGGAATGGAAGAAGGGAAGTCAGAGCAGGAAATCTCCAAATCTCTTGGGAATCCTAAACAGATTTCCAAGGAACTGATGGCATCCTATCGTCTTGGTCAGGTCGAGCAAACTACTTCAGCAGGTAATGTAATGCGGGCAGTTTGGGCAGTCATTGGTTTGGGATTCTTTAATTTAGTGATCGTTTTGGGACCATTTATAGCATTGATCGGAGTTGTCATTGCAGGATGGGCTTCGGCGATAGCGTTCATTCTAGCTCCGTTTGGCGTTCTTTTTAACCTTGCGATAGGTAACTTTCAATTATTCGATCTTTTCTTCGCATTGGGATTATGCGGGATTGGCATTTTCATTGCCATGGGAATGTTTGTCGCTACGAGTGCTTTAACTAAAGGATTCATTCGCTATTTAAAATTTAACGCTTCTCTTGTGAAAGGCGGTTTGAAAAATGATTAATGTGAAAAAATTATCGATCATTGCACTTGTATTGTTATTGATCGGAGTAATAGGATGTCTGTTTACGTTTTCCCAAGTGACGGATAAGGAAACGACTACAGAGGAAAAAACGATTTCGGAAATCGTAACGGACATTCAGATCGACACTGACAATGCAGCTGTAGAGATCGTTCCAACCAAGGATAAGGAGACAAGGATAGAGTTGGTTTCAAAAGGGATGGATGTTTCCAAGTTGGATTTCACCGCAGATGTGGAAGGGAAGAAGCTTTCGGTACAATTAAAAGATCGACGTACCTTTAGCTTTGGTTTTCATATTCAATCCTTACATTTAAAGGTGTATGTGCCTGATGAATCTTATAAATCCTTTGCCGTCGAATCCGATAATGGAAAATTGCAAATATCAGGATTGAAAAGTGAAGATCTAAATGTGAGGTCTCAAAATGGCCGGGTAGAATTAAATGATATAATAACCGAAAAAGTTGAAGTGAAATCTGCTAATGGAAAAGTAGAGCTTAATAATGTGGAGGGAAAACTGGTTGGGTCATCGAATAACGGTAAAATCACATTGGTCACGAAAGACTTGGATAGGGAGATCGATTTCGAAAGTAATAATGGTAAAATCATGATCCAAACGGAGAATGAACCGACAAATACAACTTTCGATGTTCATGTTGACAATGGGAGAGTGGATATCCTTGGTAAGTATGAGGGAGATACTGTCATTGGCAAAGGTGAAAACTTAGTGAAATTGGAAACGAATAATGGAAAAATCGAGATAACGAAATAGTCATGAAGCATGAAAAAGCCGATTCAATTGGAATCGGCTTTTTTCAATTATGCGGCCATTGCTAGAAGCTTTCCCATTTACTTAAGGAGATAAGGAAAAACATTTAAAGTTTTTCCTTTAGATGTTTTGGAATTATAATATATAAAGGATAATTATGTTAAAAGTAATGAGTATAAGTCCGCCATCAAATCTAAGGAAAGATTTTAATGAAAATGACTTCAAAAGTATGGGGGCTGTGGAATGAAATTCAATAAATTGTCATTGGATATATTTAAACGTACGATCTTCACTCGCAAGAAAAGGGAAAAGGACTATCGGAAGAAAGGATTCGAAGTGCAAAAAAAGGTTTTTAATATAGTGGAAAGTTCTAAGGATATTATCTACTGCTACGAAACAAACCCAAGTTCCAAGTTCAGGTATCTAAGTCCATCCATCAATACACTTTTAGGTCATGGCGTCTTGGAAGAAGCATACAATGACCCTTCCTCCCCTTTCGGAAGGATTCATCCTGATGACTTTGAAATCCTAAATGAAAAGATATATGGTGGGATTGATTATACTAAGCCGGTCATTCAACGTTGGAAAAATATCGAGGGGGATTTTTTGTGGTTCGAGGAATATGCTACACCTATATATGAAAAAGATGAATTGGTAGCCGTTCAAGGAATCATTCGCAATATCGATGAAAGAGTGAGATTCATACAGGATATTGAGTATCAAATGTCCCATGACCCATTAACGAATATCCATAATCGACAGTTTTTTGATAATATATTTGCCAAATCCAATCTGGATTTTGATACTCCGGTTGCCATGATTTTGTGTGATTTAGATGAGCTGAAATATATGAATGATACGCATGGCCATAAGAAAGGGGATGAATTGATTAAAGAAGCGGCAAATCTATTGAAACGGATATTCTCTGACATCGCTGTTTTAGCGAGAGTGGGAGGAGATGAGTTTGCCATTCTGCTAATTGATAGAAGCAAGCAAGAAGTGGAATCTCTTTGTGAATTATTAAAGGAAGAAATCCTTTTGCAAAACGATCTAAAAAAAGGCCCTCACATCAGTATGTCATTTGGGCATGCTTACCGTTCGAATTCAAAAGGAAATATGGATAGTTTATTCATGGAAGCGGATCAAAAAATGTTTCAAGATAAACGGCGAAGAAAAGAACAGAAACTTGTTCGGGCCGGTAGATGAAAGATATAGGGGGAGTCCAGTGTCATACTGGTCTTTTATTTATATATATATATTTAGGTACCCGAAATAAATCATTCGCTTATTTTAACCAATTTTAGTAAACTGGCAATGACTATAATAATTAGAAGGTGAAGGGATATGAGGGAAACCTTAGTGGATGAACGGGTAAGAGGGACTGATAAAATCTGGACACGTGATTTCATCATGATCTGTTTGGCAAATATGTGCATCTTCATGGGTTTTCAAATGACGATGCCGACCCTCCCGCTGTTTGTGGAACAGCTTGGCGGTGACGATCGCCTGGTGGGGGCTGTCCTTGGAATCTTCACTTTTTCGGCCTTGCTCGTTCGGCCGATTGCCGGCAGATTATTGGAGACGAAGGGAAGGCGCATGGTTTTTCTTGCCGGTTTAGCCATTTTTGCATTGTCAGTGGGTTCCTTCGGTTTTATGGGAAGCATCGGCTTGTTATTCATGATGCGGATTGTACAGGGCGTCGGCTGGGGATTTTCTTCAACGGCTTCAGGAACGATTGCTTCCGATATAATCCCTGCGAAACGGCGTGGTGAGGGGATGGGGTATTACGGATTATCGGGTAACTTAGCGCTGGCATTCGGGCCATCATTGGGTCTTTTTCTAGTTACGGTCCTTCCGTTTCAAGAGTTGTTTTTGATCTGTTCATTATTGGGATTTTTCTCCATTGTTACAGCATCACTTATTCGGTATCAAAAAGTGGAAAGTGATCCTTCCGCGGCTGTCAGAGCCAAAAGGTTTGATATATATGAAAAAAGTGCCCTTCAGCCATCATTGCTCATTTTCTTCATTTCCGTTACATTCGGTGGAATTGCAACCTTCCTTCCCCTATATACAGCGGAAAAAGGTGTGGATGGAATTCAGTGGTATTTTTTAGTATATGCAATGGCCCTCATGGTCACGAGATTATTTGCGGGTCGATTATATGACCGAAGGGGACATCGAGCCATATTCGTGCCTTCAACAGTACTCATCATGGCTGGGATGCTCCTGCTTGCATGGATGCCGAGTGAAGTGGTCCTTTACATTGCGGCAGTGCTTTATGGATTTGGATTCGGCTCTGTCCAGCCGGCGCTGCAGGCATGGTCGATTGAAAAGACGGCACCAAATCGGAAGGCGATGGCGAATGCCACATACTTTTCATTTTTCGATCTTGGAGTGGGCATAGGTGCCATCGTGTTCGGGCAGATTGGCTTCCTCTTCGGATATAGGAGCATCTATATCACTGCAGCCGCCTCGATTTTCATTTCAATGATCGTTTATTTATGCATTATCAGGAGCGAGGATAAAGTAAAATCAATATAATAGAAACGTTGGATGGCTTCAATGGAAGTCATTCTTTTTTTTGAGTCAGTAGGAACACCCTTGGTGCATTATCCTATATATTTTAAAAATGGAAAAACTTTGTTATTATCGAAAAGAGATTATACATAAGATGATAGAAGGTCTATTTGAAGGAAGGGGAAGCTTGGAATGAATGACTCTTCAAACGAAGAAATGACATTAGAAAGAAGGAAGCGTATTTTCCAAGAAGAGCTGGATGTTTTATGGGAAAGGCGGCTCATCCCTAAATCAGAATATATCCGGATTAGCAGGGCATACAATCGGCATTTCCAATTAGCCCTCCATAAACAAAAGCGCTTAGAGCAAGAAAAGAAGAAATCCACCCATGGAACTGAAACGGAAATCGGTGAAAGTGCCGATAAGAGGATTCAGGATAGCCTGATCGAAGAATCTTCATTGCAATTTCAGGAATCCAGTGGATTGAACGAATCGATAATGAAAGATGAGAAGGCCGGGTATGCTCACATTGAATCCGGTTTAGAGGAGAGCCTTGAACCTGTCAAGGAGATCACTGATAGGAAACCGGTTATTCAAAAGCAGGCCATCAAGCGGGAGAAACCGGTAAAACCGGCAAGGCCGAAGAAAACACCTGAGCAAATCAGGGAACGGAATATTTCTGTCATCCTGCTCACTGGGGTCATATTGCTTCTGTTTGGCGGGTTGATTTTAGCAACCACTTCATGGGGGGATCTGAATGCGGTCCTGAAAGTTCTCTTCATTGGAATGGTATCCGTCATTTTTGCAGGGATGGCCTTCATCGCTTCGAAACTGAAAATTGAACAGACCTCTTTTGCATTCTTGACGCTAGCGGGTTTATTCATTCCGATTACGATTTTATCAGCTTCATATTATCGGATTTTTGGAGAGTACCTTTCACTTAATGGTGGGGGGCGGGGGCTTCTGGGGTTTCTTGGGGGATTACTCTGCTTAGCCATTTATTGTAAGATTGCTGACTACTTCAAGTCGAAAATATTCATTTTCATTTCAATATTCACGTTTGCCATTACCTGCTATTTCGGATTGGCTTTTGTGACGCCGACTATTGCGTGGATGTTTTTGGCGATTGGCGTTCTTAATTTAATGCTATTATGGAATATTGAGCAATTGAAAAATCAAAAAGCACTAACGTTATTTAAACCATTCATTTTTCAATTTATCCAGTTTAAGATTATCGTGGAGACTTTTGTGATCCTGACGTTATTTTCAAGCAACTTGGTGTATTCGCTAACGTTGATGGTCTTTTCTGTTTTGTTTTTAATTATTTCGGTCAAATTCCAAAAAAAATATTATGAAATGGCTTTTAGCGCCGTTTTCACGTATGGATATATCCATCTTGTTTATAACTCGTTTTTAAGTGAGTACATGATCACCGCATTTGCATTTGTACCAATCATTTTTACCATGCTATCGAAATATCTGGTTAAATCCAAAATGACTAAGCTTTCCAAGAACTTCACGTTCACCAGTTTGATTGGGAGCGGGATCGTTTTCTTATATAGTAACGCGATGGTGTACCAGGAGAACTATGCGCAAATATTCGTCGCGCTCATGTTAGTATCCGCTCAGCTTGCCTATGTTTCCCTTCAATCGAGAAATTCAAGCCTCACGTACCCGGCTGTTGTTATTTTCGACTTAGCGTTACTATACCTTTTCTTTGCATTGCCAGTCTCTTTTTCTACCATCTTAAATCTGATTTTTGTTATTCAGGTCATTCAATATCTTGGAGTATATTTATATAATCGTCACCCAAGGTACATCCTGTTTAGGAAGAGTATCTTACTTATCTCCCCAATGATCATGTTAGTGATACTGACCATTAAATTCAGCGAAATGGATTGGCTTGCAGTTAGTGTGGCGCTCGCCATGATCTCTGGGCTTTTCTTCATCACATTTATAAAAGACGAAACAAAGCATATGAAGGAAAATGCCTTATACGGATTTCCAATCACTTTCGTACTGGCTTTGGTTGCTTTCTATCCATATTTGATGGAGAGTTTAGAATGGGTTCGGTCAAATATCCCGCTCAGCGTCTATTTAATGGGTGTTTCACTGATTTCCATCGGTGCAGCTTACACATTTAAAAAGGGATATCATAAATTATTTCCAGTTTTTGCATATAGCGGACAGATTCTTTCCTTCCTTTCCTTGATATCGATTCCATTCGATTCACGGAATCCTTTGGAGGCAAGCGGAGTGATTGCCGTAGCTACCGCAATAAACGGCTGGTCCGTCCATATCCATCGGAAGCACATATTCTGGGTGCCTGTCGTGATTACAAGTGCCAGCTTATATGCTTCACTCTACGATGTTTTTGATTTTGCTTCAATGGTGCTGAGGATTGCGTTCGTGTTGCTCGGCCCCACTATCTTTTTCCTATTAGGAGAATGGCTTGGGAAATATTCAAAAAATGGGAAACTGTATTTCATTTACGCAAGTCACCTTGCCAATTTACTGTCGATTCCTGTTGGATATTTGCTCATTATTTTTACGGAAAGCTCACCGTTACTATATGTTGCGCAACTGTCGATTTATATTTTAAGTGCTTTAAGGGCGCATGTGAAATGGGAAAAATACGTTTTTACGTACCTAGGGTTTTCAGTCCTTTTCCTACAGGTCCATTTATTTGTGGTAAACATGGAGCAAATGGTATTCATTACATCAATATGCATGATGATTACAGCAGGACTCATAACCATTCTGTGGGCGTTATCCAATAAGAATTGGAAAGGCATCATTGAGTATTACCTTATTCCATTCATTCATTTAGGGATAAGCATATCCATTTTTGAAACGGCAATCCGGGACTTTCCACTTAACCGCGAGTTAGTCTGGGTAGGAGTGATGACTGTACAGCTCTTGTTTGCCTGGTATCTGCTCATGCAAAGGAATTGGCGGAACTATGTTGCGGTTCCTCTAGGCCTGGCGTTCATCTTCTATAATATGTATGTAAATACATTAGCTCTGGTTATGGCGATTATCGTATTGCTTGTATGTATGGTTGTGATGATGATGGCTAGCAGACGCCTTTTCAAAGGATTGCTCAACCAAGAGGGAACGAAGAGAGTCATTGATTATTATCGAATTTTTGGCTTGTTATATCTGTGTACTCTGAATCTGGAAGTGTTTATGAGCGATACAGGTTCTGCGATTTTGGGGATTTTTGTTTCCCTGCTGTTGCCTAGCTACTTCATCCTGATGGGAAGATTCACGATCTATAAGAAAGAAAAAAGCATTTACTCGGGAATAGCGGCAATCATCGGCCTTTTCCCGTTCATCAATATCATAGTTTATGCCCATACACTCCCAATCGTCACGAGTTTGGCTGTTCTTTTTGGCTGTATGGCAGGTATGTTGTTGTTAAGCAGCCTGTATTCCAGCAGATTACTCAAGAAAAACGGATCAGGCATCATCAGCTTTGATCCTTTCAGGATTTATGGTTTATTCTTTTTGATCGATATGAATGCGGAGGTTTTTAATGATACTAAGCATCAGTTACTCCAAGTCTTTGTATCGCTGCTGTTAACCGCTTATTTCATTTTCCTGAGAAGCTTGACAGCGGAAAAGCTAGAAAGGAAAATCTATTCCAATATTGCTGCACTAGTCAGTCTGTATCCCTTCTTAATCATAGTCGGCTATGCCGACAGCTTATCTGTTGTAATGGGATTGCTATTCCTTTTTGGCTGTATGTCAGGGATGCTGCTTTTAAGCCGGCGTTATTTCGATGGTTTAATCAAAAAGGAAGAAACAGGAATCACCTTCGATGCATACAGGATATATGGCTTGCTGTTTTTACTGGCCATGAATCGGGGATTTCCAGCAACTGAAACATTGACCCAGTTACTCGAAGTTTTTGTATCGCTCTTGATCACGGTTTACTTCATCTTGATTGGAAGTTTCACAAAGGATGTAAAAGAAAAGGGCATCTACGTTTGGCTGACGGGAGTTCTCAGTTTGTATCCGTATTGGATCATCATCGTGTACGCGGACACATTACAGCCTTTCGTTGGAACGGCAGTCCTTTTTGGGTGTACGGCCATAATGGTCTTGCTAAGCAAGAAATACTTTAAAGGCTTGCTAGATAAAGGCGGGGCAGGACTTCAATTGGATTTTTACAGAGTCTATGGTCTGCTGTTTCTTCTTGCCATGAACATGGATGTTTTGACAGGGGGACCGGCACATTTCATTTTGGAAATCATCGCGGCACTTCTGATTCCGGCCTATTTCATTTTGATGAGAAGCACGACGACAGGCATGTTGGAAAGAAAATCCCAGTTGGCAGCAGCGATTTTGTTCAGCCTATATCCGTATTGGGTCATTGTCGATCAGCTCACGATCCCTCCTGTACTTGAGGAGGAGGTGAATATTCTGCCGCTGTTCATTGTCAGCACCACTCTGCTAAGGAAAATTTTTGTTAAAGGCAAAATCACACAATATATCGAAAGCGGTATTGTTTTCCTTTTGTTTTTAGCCCTGATCATTGATGCAATGGCAGGAAACACCTTATATGATGCCCTCATTATCGGAACCGTGTCATTGGCAGCAATGCTCTTTGGATTCATGATGAAATATAAATCCTATTTCATCGCTGGAACTGGGACGATTTTATTCAATGTATATATGAATACCAATTCTATGTGGAGCGAGATGCCATGGTGGCTGTATTTAATCATCGGTGGAGGGCTGCTTATCGGAATTGCATCTTTCTTTGAATGGAAAAAACAAAAAGACAACCGGACATCGAAGGAGGTTCTTGAGAAAAATAAACAAAGGATCAAGAATTGGTTCAATCGGTGGAATTAATGAAGAAGGAAATGGAATGCGTCAAATACCCGAGCTCTTAACCTTGGACGAAAATTCAAAGGAAATCTCAAAAAGGGTTCGGAATTTATAAATTCCGAACCCTTTTTGTCTGCAAACCGAGAGTACTTAAAAGCTCTCTTTCTCTGCTTCTATTTTTTTTATTTCCTCTTCCCAATCATGAATTTCTATTTCCCACTGATCTATATTAGTTTGCAAAACATTAATTAAAAATGGTGAAAGGGCATTTCTATATTTTTTTAATTCTTGAATTAATTTCACTCGATCTTCAGTTAAACCTTGCACTAATTTTTTCTTATTTTCCAAATTTGCATAGACAAAAACTGGTCTGAATTTTCGTATCTCATTATCATGCATATCAGTTGTAACTCCTTTAAAATTGAGTAAAAAATTAAGCTTCATCAATCCAGTTCATCTAATTCTTGTGTATACAAAAACGCTTGGATTTCTCCAAGCGAAAAGCTCAAGACGAACAAGAACTGCATGAAGAACAGCTTGAAGAGGAATCAGAACTGCTGTCATGGGAACCGTTATGGCCACCATGATCTGCATGGCCGGATCCAGTGGAAACTGTGTTCGGTTCATTACCGAAAATATCTTTAAATTCGCTGTCGAAATCATCGGTGCTTGCATAAGTGAAATAGGCGGGAGCTGCGTAGTCAGTCTGATCGTACGTTTTCCGCCAATTCAATTCTGACATGGGGCGATTTTCTTTAAATTGGGAAGTGAAAGATTCAAAGGTCCGTTCCGCCTGTATACTTGTCGGTTTCCGCATATATTTCTCTTTTAACTGCTCCAGCTCCAACGTTTCAAAATCTCGGAGAAGCGTTAGCCCTTTATCATGTTTGAAAAATTTGCCCCATTTTTGAATGGAATGGGAGTCCACCGTAAATAGCTGTACATAGTAAAAGTCAAAAAGAGTGCGCTCATCGGGTTTGAAAACAGGTTCTGAATGAGGATGGTGCTGAATGGTCCTACCGATGAAAACCTGGCAAAACTCATCATATTCCTGTCTATAGTTCAGCATGATATGCCATAACTCATCGATGACTGAATTAAACATTTCAACTTTTCCAAACACTGCAGCCATAATCAAATAGCGTTTCAATTCACGCCAAGCCTGATTGACCTTTAACTGTGAGTCCCGAGGATGCTTCAGGCGGAATTCAGCATTGACTTTTTCCATATAATTGAAATCCAGTGCTTTATTAAGCTTTTCTATCAATGCTTCTGAAACGATTTCCGTTGCATGCAGATCTAAAGTTTCACCATGGTATTTACGGAATTCATTTTGATAGCGTTCTAATTTAGCCGGTTCACTTAGCCCTTTAACGAAATTGACCAGGAAAACAGCAAAAATTGCCGCAAGAATGACATAAAAGAAGGTCATCTTTGTCCACTCCTCTTAATCTATGGATATATTGCTTTAACATTATCTTACATGTTAATGGAAGGGATTGTAAGTTGTTTCATCTAAAATGTTCCATTGGCGGAAATTGATTAAGCTGGTGAGGTTGCATGACAATACCCCGAATCGGGTATCGTCCTTTCCTTGGCATGTAAGGGGTTTTTAGTTAAAAATCAAGCGCTTCAAATAATGCCTCATATCTAGTATAGTTAGAGAGGAAAAGGGGTGAAGGCATGTACTTGACAGTAAAAGAGACTGCGGAATATCTATCGATGCCGGAATCTTATATAGAAAGTTTGATCGTTCAAAATAAAATTCGCACCGTTCATGATGGTGAGCAGCATTTGATTTTTAAAGATCAGTTTAATATGCATCTTGAACAGATGGAGAAATATAAGAAGGATTTAGCGGATTATTATAACGAACCCATCCCCGAAGATATCGATGTGAAGGATGAAGATTAACATCTGCCCATTTGGTTGATTGGTGCGTAAGGTGCGAGACTCCTGCGGGAAAAGCGCGTCTAGAGGAGACCCCGCAGGCGCAAGCTGAGGAGGCTCCGCGACCGCCCGCGGAAAGCGAGTGGCTGGAGCGGAAATCAACGTCCAAATTCTAAAAAACAATAAAAAAGCTTAGACATACTCGATTTTCATTGAGTTTGTCTAAAGTCTGGCATCTGCAAATTTGGCAGATGTTTTTTCATGCAGAAAGTGCTGAGAAATTAATGGTCGAATTTTCGAAAACGGTCTTAACTACGTCTTCATCCTGAGTCTTACCCATTCAAATAATTTTGTTGTCAATGGAAGGTAATTGTAGTAGAATTCCTCAATTCCGTGTAAAATGAAAGGTAGATGGAATTATCACGGCAGAATGGTAGTTAGGAGATAGGTAAGTGGTAAAAGAGTATTTGCAAAGCGAAGGTTTTTCAAGGTTAATTACATTAATTGTATTAGTTCTCTTTTTAATAAGCATCGGCAGTATGGTTAATATCGTGTTATTCACATTTGTTTTCACTTTCCTGATGGGAAGGCTGGAGCAATTTATCATGATTCGGCTGAATAAAGTGATGCATATCAACTCTAAGGTTGTTATAAGCTTTTTATATGCAGTCGTCATTTCTTGTTTAGCCATCGTTCTTTATAAATATCTACCGGTCATTACGCTACAATTCACGGAATTAGTGACACAGATCGTTTTCTTCTTTCAACATCCACCAGATAGCAGGGTCATTCAATATGCCATTAATATAATGAACGAGCTGCGATCGCCGCTCGATCTTCAAACACAGATGAATACACTCTATCTTTATATATCCGATTTCGGTAAACTGGCATTTCAAATTTTCATTTCCATGTTGCTTAGTCTATTTTTCTTATTGGAAAAAGATAAAATCATTCGTTTCACTTCTAAATTCAAGCGGGCCAAATTTAAATCTTTCTTTATAAACTTAAGCCACTTTGGCGTCAAATTCATCAATTCATTCGGAAAGGTGATTGAGGTCCAGTTCTTGATAGCCATTACGAATGCTGTCCTATCTGTAACTTTCTTATGGATTCTTGGCTTCCCGCAGTTGCTCGGTCTAGGGATCATGATTTTCTTCCTGGGTTTGATTCCGGTTGCAGGGGTCATCATCTCCCTCATTCCACTTAGTATGATTGCCTATAGTATCGGCGGCATGCCCAAAGTGATTGCTGTATTAATCATGATAGTTGTAATCCATTCAATTGAAAGCTATATTTTAAATCCGAAATTCATGTCGGCAAAAACAAATCTTCCAACATTTTTCACCTTCATCATCCTATTGTTTTCCGAGCATTTCCTTGGGATATGGGGATTGATCATCGGAATACCGATTTTCATCTTCCTGTTGGATATGTTAGATATTGAAGAGGGGAATAAGGAAGTTCCATAATAATCATTTGAGCAGCGGCCACGCTAATATGGCCGCTGCTTATTTTTGTTCTATTAAACCTTTTGAAAGGTGGCACTATCTATTTTCAATATAATATCCATTAATTCGAAAAAAGGGTAAAAGGGTGCATCTTTCCCCATTGGAGCTTAGCTGCGTATTTGATTTACCAAGTTAATTGATTAAAATTTTATTTTACTAAAGTTATTTGTCGACTTTTTATTGCATAAAAAAACAAATAAACGTATAATATTCTTAAAAGAATATACTGAATGTTCTCTAAAGTTAGATTTATCTGTTTTTTTTAAAAAAAGAGAGTTTACGAGAGAGAAGAGGGGATTATTTTGAAAAAGGTTTCTTTTTTAGTGTTTGCCATGGTAGCTTCTTTGTTACTAGTCATGACAGGATGCGGGAAGGGTAAGGAAGTCTCGACAACTGGTAATGAAGAAGAGTCCAATGGAAAAACACTCAGGATCGTGACGGACGCCAACTATGCTCCATTTGAATATCTTGAAGGCGATAAGATTGTAGGATTCGATGTTGATTTCATCAATGCCGTTGCAAAAGAAGCGGGTTATGAAGTTAAATTGGAAACTGTTGGCTGGGATCCGATTTTTGTTGAAATCGAAGGTAAGAGAGCGGATGTCGCCATATCTGCGATTACAGTGAATGACGAAAGAAAACAATCTTATGACTTCTCGGTTCCGTATTTCTTATCCACAAACAAGATTCTAGTTCCTGAGAATAGTGATATAAAATCTGGAGATGAATTGAAAGGAAACGTCATTGCCGTTCAGACCGGTACTACTGGACAGGAAGCGGTAGAGAAACTCCTTGGAAAGAATCACAAGGATATCAAAAAATTCGAAAATAATAACCTGGCCATTCAGGAATTACTAAAAGGCGGAGCTGCGGCTGTCGTAGCTGATAATACGGTTGTTGAAGAATATGTGAAAAATAACCCCGATCAAAAACTGAAAGTCGTTGAAGATAGCAAAAGTTTCAATGAGGAGTTTTATGGTCTTATGTTCCCAAAAGGCAGTGAATTGAAATCGGAGTTCGATAAAGCCGTGAATGCCATTTATGAAAATGGGAAATATGCAGAAATATATAAAGAGTGGTTTGGTACTGATCCAGATATAGAAACATTGAAATCACAACAATAAAAATAAATGGATAGTAAAAAGATTGCGTAACTTTACGTGTGAAGTTACGCAGTTTTTTTGGCCTTAGGAGGGAAACAAAATGAGTTTTCGCTGGGATATTATTTTTGAATATGCTCCTTTCTTATTAAAAGGAACATTGCTTACTATAGGGCTGTCAGTTTCCTCCATCCTCATCGGAACCTTTTTGGGGTTATTGATCGGTTTAGGGAAAATCATGAGAAACAAGGTGCTTGCCTTTCCATTTTACTGTTATGTCACGGTTTTTCGCGGAACACCGCTTTTAGTTCAAATCTTTTTAATCCATTTTGGAATTGTGCCCTTTTTTACCGGGGAAACGAATGCAGTAACTGCCGGTGTCATTGCTTTATCTTTAAATGCAGCTGCATATATAGCCGAAATTTTCCGGGCGGGCATTCAATCCATCGATAAAGGGCAAATGGAAGGGGCCCGTTCATTGGGAATGACCCATGTGCAAACAATGATACATGTTGTATTGCCTCAAGCCTTCAAACGGATGATTCCTCCGTTAGGAAATGAATTCATCGTATTATTGAAGGATTCATCACTGCTTTGTGTCATTGCTGCCCCGGAATTGATGTATTGGGGGAAAGCGATGGGGAGTCAGTACTTTAAAGTATGGGAGCCATACTTGGCGTGTGCCTTCATCTATCTATTCCTTACCCTCATCTTAAGTTTTGTATTAAATAGACTCGAAAGTAGGTTGAAAACAGAATGATAAAGGTGGAGAATCTTAAGAAGTCATTTGGCGATAATGATGTATTGAAAAATATCAATGCAATCGTTTCCCCTCGGGAAGTAGTCGTGGTGATTGGTCCTTCTGGGTCGGGAAAATCCACTTTCCTAAGGTGTATCAATCAACTTGAAACGATAACGGGAGGCCATATTTTCATTGAAGGGCTTGATACGACAGATAAGAAGGTCAATATCAATAAAGTCCGGACGGAAGTTGGCATGGTATTTCAGCATTTTAACTTATTTCCACATAAGACTGTTCTTGAGAATATAATGCTTGCGCCGATAAAGGTCCGCAAGATATCCAAAGAACAGGCTTCCCAAAGAGGGATGGAACTGCTTAAGAAAGTCGGACTTGCCGAGAAAGCGAACGCATATCCGGATTCATTATCGGGGGGACAAAAGCAGCGCGTCGCAATTGCCAGGGCGTTGGCGATGGAACCGAAAATCATGCTATTCGACGAGCCGACTTCCGCTCTAGATCCGGAAATGGTCGGCGAAGTCCTTGAGGTCATGAAGCAGCTGGCTAAGGAAGGCATGACCATGGTAGTTGTGACCCATGAGATGGGGTTTGCAAAAGAAGTTGGAGATCGTGTGATTTTCATGGACGAAGGTTATATTATTGAAGAAAATATTCCTAGTGAGATTTTCAATAATCCCCAGCAGGAAAGAACTAAAGCCTTTTTGAGTAAAGTGCTTTAATTACACGTAAAGAAAAAAACCTTCCATAAAAGGGAGGTTTTTTTTTTTCGGAGTATATCAGGGGGTTTCATTTGATGCATGAGGCGCCTAAAAGCGATTCAGGGCTTTTACCGAGCACAAGCATACTGATTTTGGCATATCCAATATTTTTATTTTGGGAGAAGGTCTGAAGTAATGCCTGGATATTCGGATCATCCTTTAACTTTTGAACTTCCTCTATATATAATCCGATAACGGAGGGCATAACGAATTCAGGGGTGTATTCGTTAGGGTTTTCATCCATGAGTAATGTGCCCATATATTGATATTTAAATTGAAGAGCCCGTGTTAAGGCAACGACATGGAGCAGTTTATCAAATAGTTCGGGGTATGAATATTTAATTTTCTCCAGCGCTGCTTCTGTTGCCTGTAACTCATCGACACTAGATAAAGTGATCATGAATATCTCCTTTTTAGAATATATGGATCCATCAGCATTTACCGTGCTTTTTACTTATACTAGTCTAACCCCGCCGTAACGCATTGTAAAATGGTTAGATGTTATCATGTGCATAACCTAAATCTATGATAGTGCTTACATCAACCATGCTAGATAATTCACTGCTTATCTGATAACGCTTCCCTCGTATATTTCAGCCATTCTTTTGCAGCGTATGAAAGGTAATGGTCCTTACTCCAAATAAATCCTAAATTCCAACTAATGGAGGGGTTTTTAACCTTGATTGTCTTTACGCGATCATCATGACGGCATAAACTTTCAGGTAATAGAGCAACGCCAAGTTTACAGTAAACCATTTCCTCAATAAAATCCCATCGTGAACTTTCCGTTACGATATGTGGAGAAAAACCAGCTTCACTACAGGATGAAATGATGAGATCTCGAAGGACGTAATCTTTATTGAATAAGATGAAAGATTCCTTTTCCAGGTCGGCCAAATCAATTTCTTCCACACAAGCATGCGGATGGGAGGGATGGACAATCAAGTTGATGTCTTCTTCCAAAAAAGCAAAATGATGAAAAAGTGCGGTGTTGGTTGGCAGGACTATTACGCCTATATCAATTAAGTCACTTTGAACGGATTCTTCTATTTTCTTTGAACCATCCTCTACTAATTGAAAGGTAATATTAGGATAATCCTCGTGAAAACGGCTAAGTATCCGGGGGAAGAAAGAAGCGTCTATTATCGGCGGAAGCCCGATGCGTATATGTCCCTTTTTCAGGCCTAATAAATTGTCCATTTCCGTTTCCAAATTGTGAAAGGCCTTATCAATCAATTTTGCCTGCTCTAAGACGACCCTGCCTGCATCGGTCAAAATCAGTTGCTTGCGTGAACGATCAAAAAGCTCAACTCCTAGCTCGGCTTCCAGGTTTTTAATCATCTTGCTGATGGTAGGCTGGGTAATGAATAAATGGTCGGCAGCCCGAGTGAAGCTATTGAAATTGGTTACCTCTATAAAGTATTGCAAATGTTTAATATCCATTGCGTCACCTGTTATCCTCGTTTAAATTAGTTTCATTTTACCTGTAAACGGAAGTGTTTGTAAAACATGATAAGTTTGGAATTCATGCACGCATAAATAAGCTGGATTCCAAGGGGAACCCAGCCTAGGAAAGGGCTGGTCATAAAGAGTACTGCCGTGAATTTTATTTGACCAGCAAGACAGGAACTGGGGAATGTTGAACGATATAGTGGCTCACGCTGCCAAGGAATTCCTTGAAGCCACTCAATCCGCGGCTGCCCATGATGATAAGGTCGCAATTCTGGGATTTTGCATGTTCCAATAAAGCCGTGATGGCTGAACCCTCTATGACAAATGTTTGGGATGCATTCGGGATTTCGGATAAAAGCGCTTCCGCTTTTTTAATCACTTCCTTGCCATACTTGAGCATTGATTCTTCAATTTCCTGAAAGGCATTGCCATATATATTTGGTTTGATTGGCAGCGTAACAGCGTGAAGCACCTGGATTTCGATAGCGGGATCCAGCTTCGCTAATTCAATCGCTTTTTCTAAAGATTTAAGTGCCAATTCGGATTCATCATAAGCAACTAATATTTTTGAACATAGCATTGAGCGATCATTCCCTTCTTTAAAAGAATATACCCTTAGTATATCAATTTAAATCTTTCATATAGTTTCATATATTATAAATTTTGTGAATAATTATTGAAGTTTACGTTAACGTCAATGTTAAAATGAAGGTAAATAATCCCTTTGCAAAGTGTGGTTTTAACATGTACACCATTTCTGATTTAGCAAAAGAATTCGGATTGACGACAAGGACCCTCCGATATTATGAGGAACTGGGTATGCTTAAACCAAAGCGTACCGAAACGGGAAAAAGGGTTTATGGAAAGAAGGAATATGCACAGCTCAAAATCATAATGCGCGGTAAGAAGTATGGTTTTTCGTTAGTGGAAATAAAAGATATCGTCCTTTTATTCGAAAAGGATAGGACAGGCATAAAGCAATTGGAAAAAACGATTGAAACTGCAGGACAGAAGCTGAACGAAATAAATGAACGCATTAAAGAGCTGGATGGGCTGAAGCAGGATTTTGAACTGGTAATCAAAGGCTTTACCGAAACCCTTCATGACTTGAAAGTGAACGATAAAACAGGCAAGCGGTGAAATAAATCTTGAAAATAGGTTTTGATGATAGTGAAAGATGAATATATATTCTAGAAACAAATGGGGTGAGGATTTGGAAATTCAAGAAACGATTGCAGTTGTGACAGGAGGAGCTTCAGGTCTTGGAGCCGCGACAGTAAGAAACATCATTAAAAAAGGTGGAAAAGCGGTCATATTTGACCTTTCTGAGGAAAAAGGCGCTAAAATGGCTCAGGAATTGGGAGATTCAGTCCTATTTATTAAAACGGATGTAACAAGTGAAGAAAGCGTATCGGTGGCGTTGGATGAAGGGATGAAAAAATTCGGGAGCATCAATGCGGTCATCAACTGTGCAGGCATTGCAATTGCAGAGAAGGTCATAGGCAGAAAAGGTACGCATGAATTGAAAGCGTTCTCAAAAGTCGTGCAAATCAATTTGGTCGGTACGTTTAACGTAATCCGGCTTGCCGCGGAAAAAATGGTCGAAAATGAGCCGAATCAAGAAGGGGAGCGTGGCGTCATTATCAATACTGCTTCGGTCGCTGCCTTTGAAGGACAAATCGGACAAGCCGCATATAGTGCCTCCAAGGGTGGGATTGTTGGTATGACTCTGCCAATCGCAAGGGAGCTTGCCAGCAAAGGGATACGTGTCGTATCGATTGCGCCGGGTCTATTCCATACTCCGATGTTCGATTCGTTACCTGATGAAGCTAGGACGTCATTAGGGAAAACCGTACCATTCCCATCAAGGCTCGGGTATCCAGAAGAGTACGCTAAACTAACGGAAAGCATCATAACGAATCCAATGCTGAATGGGGAAACCATCAGACTGGATGGGGCCATTAGAATGTCACCCAGGTAAGTTGTTAATTCCTTCAGGGCAATCCATTCTAAATCCAGGAAAAGAGCCTCCGACAAAGAATTGGAGAGGAGATAAAACAGATGAAACATCCATACCTAAGTGAAGATCATGAGATTTTCCGTAAGTCATTCCGAAAGTTTTTAGAGAAAGAAGCAGTTCCCCACTATGAACGATGGGAAGAAGAGAGGATCATTCCCCGGTCATTTTGGGTGAAAATGGGGGAACAGGGTTTTTTATGTCCGGACCTAGGAGAAGATTATGGGGGTTCAGGGGGAGATTGGGGCTTTTCAGTCATAATTAATGAGGAATTGGAAAGAGTCGGTTCTGGTTTCATTGGTTTCGGACTTCACAGTGACATCACCGTTCCGTATATTTCCGCATACGGAAATGAGTCGCAGAAACAGCGCTGGCTTCCCAAATGCACGACGGGGGAAATCATTACAGCCATTGCCATGACAGAGCCTGGTACAGGTTCGGATTTGGCCAATATTAAAACGACTGCCATTTTGGACGGAGATCATTACATAGTAAATGGCCAAAAGACATTCATCACGAATGGCATACATGCGGATTTGGTCATCGTTGCCTGTAAAACGGATCCAAATGCTGTTCCGAAACATAAAGGCGTTAGCTTAGTTGTGGTCGAAAGGGATACACCCGGGTTTTCCAGGGGTCGAAAACTGAAGAAGCTTGGTTTGCACAGTCAGGATACAGCAGAGCTCATCTTCGAGGATTGCCGTGTTCCAAAGGAAAACCTGCTTGGTGAAGAAGGCAAAGGGTTTAATTACCTAATGGATAAACTGCAGCAGGAACGACTTGTGGTGGCAATTTGTGCTCAAACCGCATCTGAGGATATGCTGGCCGATACGATTGAGTATGTGAAGGGCAGGGAAGCGTTCGGAAAATCCGTAAGTCAGTTTCAAAATACTCAATTCAAAATCGCGGAAATGGCAACGGAAATCAAAATGGGGCGTGCCTTCCTAGATCAATTGATCACCAAACATATGGCTGGTGAACAGGTTGTAACGGAAGTTTCGATGGCAAAATGGCGTTTGACGGAGACTGCCAGAAAAATATCCATTGAATGCATGCAGCTTCATGGCGGCTATGGATATATGGAGGAATACAAGATTGCCAGAAGGTATCGGGATGTTCCGGTAGCGAGCATCTATGCCGGGACAAATGAAATCATGAAGAAGATCATCGCTAAGAATATGGGTCTTTAATTTAATAAAAAGGTTGAGAAGGGAAGAGAGTATATGCGGGAAGTGGTTATCGTTGAAGGGATTCGCACGCCAGTAGGCAGAAGGAATGGTGTCTTGAAAGACGTCCGCCCTGATGATCTGGCAGGGGAAGTATTGAAGAAGCTGATTGAAAAGGCGGGCATCGATCCGGCTATTGTCGATGATGTCATTTTAGGCTGTGTTTCACAGTCGGGCGAACAGGCCGGTGATATAGCAAGGGTTGCTGCACTGATTGCCGGATTTCCGATTGAAGTGCCGGGAACGACGATTGACCGTCAATGCGGATCAAGTCAGCAGGCAGTCCACTTCGCTTCCCAGGCCATCTTGTCGGGTGATATGGATGTGGTAGTGGCAGGTGGAGTGGAAAACATGTCACGAGTTCCCATGGGGTCTAATTACCAAGGTGCTGTAACAAGCCAAAAGTATATGGACCTTTATGAGGTGATCAACCAAGGGTTATCAGCTGAGAGAATTGCCGATAAGTGGGGAATAACACGTGAAGATTGTGATCAGTTTTCCGTGGAGAGCCATGCCAAGGCAATACGTGCTCAAAAAGAGGGACATTTTAATCGTGAAATGATATCAGTATCGGGTACTGATAAAGAAGGAAATCATATCGAAGTTACGGAAGATCAAGGCCCAAGGGGTGGAACTACGCTTGAAGTACTTGCTGGATTGAAACCGGTTTTCCAAGAAGACGGTTTAATCCATGCGGGGAATTCAAGTCAAATCAGTGACGGTGCTGCCGCTTTATTATTGATGGAACGCAGTAAAGCCGAAGAGCTTGGATTGAAACCGCGCTTTAAAGTGCATACACGGGTTGTTGTCGGGTCAGATCCCACCCTGATGCTTACGGGGCCGATTCCCGCCACCCAAAAAGCTTTGGAAAAAGCAGGTCTTACAATTGAAGATATCGACATATTTGAAGTGAATGAGGCTTTCGCTCCTGTACCGATTGCCTGGCTAAAAGAAACGGGGGCAGACCCGAAGAAACTGAATCCAAATGGCGGGGCGATTGCCTTGGGTCATCCTCTTGGCGGCAGCGGGGCCAGATTGATGGTGTCAATGATCCATGAGTTAGAAAGGACTGGCGGCCGTTATGGGCTGCAAACAATGTGTGAAGGTCATGGGATGGCGAATGCGACCATCATAGAAAGATTGGACTGAAACTGGACATTCCATTTATGAATATTCGTAATTCGCACGAAAGTAAAAGCTGAAAAGGGATGAAGCCGACCATCGCAGGCTTTGCCTGAACTCTTCCTGTTGATGGTGGGCCTACTTGAGGAGGAAAATGATATGTCAGTGACGATTAAAAATATCTTTGATCAGACGGTTCAGGAATTCCCCATTAAAGAAGCTATCTACGACGTGAGAAGAAATATCCGCTATACGTACATTCAATGGAATGAGCAGGTGAATAGGTTGGCGGCGGCCCTTCAAGCGGAAGGGGTGCGGAAAGGGGACAGGGTCTCTACGTACCTTTACAACAATGAAGAGCTTGCAACAGCATTCTTTGCCTGTGCAAAAATCGGTGCAATCTTTAATCCAATCAATTTCCGGTTAATGCCGGAAGAGTTGGCTTTCATCTTGAACGACGCTGCTCCAAAGGTCGTTTTATTCGAACACGAATTGGAAGCGAACGTTGCCGCGGTTGAAAAGCGTTTTTCGGAAACGGCCTTTTGGTATATTGATGATGATGTACCTGGATATGCCAAAGGTTACCGCCAGAAATTGGCCAGCATCTCATCAAAGCCAGAAGAAGTGGATGTTCACGAGGATGATATCTATGCCATCATGTATACGAGCGGGACTACCGGACGTCCCAAAGGGGTCATCCACCTTCATAAAGATATGGTCAAACAAGCAGAGATTTTAATAGAAGCAATGAAGTACGAACGCTCTGATATCGGTTTGATTACTGCACCGATGTTCCATTGTGCCGAATTGCACTGTTCCTTTTTACCTCGCGTACAGGTCGGTGCCGCAAATGTCATATTACATCAGTTTAATCCCAAAAAGGTAATGGAACTGATTGAATCCGAGGGGATCACCAAGTTTTTTGCTGCTCCTACGATGTGGAACATGCTCATTCAGGAAAACTTGGATGATTATAAATTCCAGAGTTTGAAGCTTGGGCTTTATGGAGCAGCCCCGATGGCCCCCTCACTTGTAAGGGCCTGTCAGGAGAAACTCGGCATGCAGTTCATCCAAGCTTATGGAATGACTGAAATGGGTCCCGCCATCACTCTCCTATTGGAGGAAGATCAAATTAGGAAAGCAGGTTCTGCCGGCAAGGCATGCTCCGAACATGAAATCATCATTGTCCGCCCGAATGAAGAAGGGCCATCGGATCCCGAGGATATGCTTGAACCTGGGGAAACAGGGGAGATCCTTGTGAAGGGTCCATGTATCATGCAGGGTTACTTTCAAAAAGATAGAGAGACCGAAACGGCGCTTTACAAAGGCTGGTACCATTCCGGTGACATCGGTTTCCTGGATGAGGATGGATATCTGTGGGTCAAGGACCGGGTGGACGACATGATCATTTCCGGTGGGGAAAATATATATCCACGGGAAGTGGAGGATACATTATATGAGCATCCAGGAGTTCTCGACTGTGCAGTCCTTGGTCAGCCAGATGATCATTGGGGGGAAATGGTAACGGCCTTCATCGTAGCCAAAGACCCAACGCTAGCGGAATCCGACTTAGAAACCTGGTGTAAGAACAGTGAAACACTGGCGAACTATAAACGTCCAAGAAGATATATCTTCAGTAATGAGCTGCCTCGAAACGCAAGTGGGAAGATGCAAAAATTCTTGCTTCGTAAACAGTTGGAAGAAAATGCTGATGGAAAAAGTTTGGGGAACCTTCTTTAATGCTGGGGTCAATAGCAATAAGCCTACTGACAAGTTAGGGGTGGAAAAGTCATTTGGCATACGATAATACTTGGAGGTAAGACTTAATATAGACCGTAACAGATAGTTATTATATAAATAATAATCCTGTGGAACAATTCAAGGAGAGAGAATAGTTATCCACAAAAATAATGCTGAGTGGTTAGCTTAAAATCTACTTTATCCACATAATCCACAGGGTTATCCAGAAATAACATTATTTTCATGTTGATAAGGTGATTTATTGTACTTGTTTTTTATCAGTATTTTCTGAATATATCCACAATATACACAGGGCTGTGGATAAGCTATGTAAATAAAGAAAACATAAGGGGCTGATTTACAGCCCCTTGGTTGGTTTTTCCTGCTTATAAGCGGCGATTATGAGCACGGCGGTCAGCCGCATTTGCCCGGGCTTGTGCCTCGATGTCTTCCTGGTCAGCCAGTTCGGAAGAATATTCAACGTCAAGTCCGTCACTTTTCAGGTTTTTAGGAACCTGAGGAAGTTTCTGTTTGTTCTTATCTCGATTATGGTGTATGTTATTGCGTCCCATGTTAGCGCCCCCTAGAATAAAAAATAAGCTGGAGATGAATTCATTTATCATCTCCAGCTTATTTTGTGTTGAGTGGCTGTTCAAAATGTACGGGAAAAAACTCCAAACTTAACGACGGGATTTCTTTTCGGTATATCCACCAGCCCGATCTGCTTTTTTAAATTCGCGAGCATAAAGAATCGCTTGTGTACTAGTCAAGTTACTTTTCTCTTTATCGTGTTTTTTAAGCAATTAGATCATCTCCATTCCACTTAATATCCCTATTTTTTCCTAAAATGACCCTTTCATACGTGAGAATCTTCTTTTAAGGTATTTTGTAAAGCTTCTTTAAGGGTTGGAAAGGAGAAGGTGAATCCTTCCTCTTTAAGTTTAGCGGGAAGGACATTTTGCCCTTCAAGTACAAGTATGCTCATTTCCCCAAGCAGTTTCTTGAGGAAGAAGGGAGGTACGGGCAACCAATGGGGCCGGTGCAGGACAGCTCCTATCGTTTTCCCGAATGTATCCATCTGAACGGGGTTCGGTGCAGTAAAATTGACTGGACCTTCTATCCGAGCATCGTTCATGCAAAAGATGATTGCACGGACCACGTCATGGATATGAATCCAGGAAAGCCACTGATTCCCTTTGCCCATCTTTCCTCCGCCGAATAGTTTATAGGGGAGGACCATCATTGGCAGTGCACCGTCTTTTTCTCCAAGAATCACCCCGAATCTTGTCAGAATCAACCTTTTACTGTAAGAGCGTGATTTAGCCGCTTCCTTTTCCCATAGTTGAACAGTACGGGCCAAGAAATCATCACCAATCGATTCAGAGGTTTCGGTAAAGGTTTCATTGTCCGAAATCCCATAATATCCGATTGCACTTGCATTAATGATGACGGACACTTTATCGGGCAGTATGGAAATGATCCGGTTCATCTCTTTGGAAGCTTCGACCCTGCTTTCGACAATCCGGCGTTTCCGTTCAGGTGTCCAACGCCCGCTGTTTAAAGATTCACCAGCAAGGTTAATGAAAACATCGAGCCCTGCCAAGTGTTTTTCCGGCTTTGCGTCCTTGGTCAACCAGCCGATATATGTCAAATTAGTCTGTTTATTAAATTTTTCGGGATGACGCGTCAAAATATATATATCATGATTTTCTTTTGATAATTCATCAATAAGGGCTGTGCCGACAAAACCGCTTCCACCAGCAATGGCTATTTTCATGAAAACCACTTCCTTTCCCTTTCTTTCCTTCACTTTAACATGCCCATGTTCTTTTTTCATTTTTAGACATGCTATATATAGAAATGGTAAACGTAAAGGGGTAAAGTAGTGGAGGGGGTGGATTTATGCCAAACATAACAAAAATAACAACCCAAAAGAAACGTAAAGATCGTTATAACATTTTCGTTGACGAAAAATATGCCTTCAGTGTAGACGAAGAAGTGCTATTGAAATTTCACTTAAAAAAGGGTATGGAACTTGATGACCTGCTTTTGGCTGAAATACAATTCCATGATGAAATCCAAAAAGCATTTACCGATGCACTTAATTATTTATCATACCGGATGCGCTCGGAATCGGAAATTCGCCTTTATTTAAAAAAGAAGGAAACGGAAGAGCCGATCATTAAGGAAGCGATACATAAACTTTACAGCTTTAACTATTTAGACGACCTTGAATTTGCCAAGGCTTACGTACGGACCCATGTGAATGGCGGCAATAAAGGGCCCACTACCCTTAAGCTCGAGCTTAAGGAAAAAGGGGTGCAAGAAAAGTTGGTTGTCGAGGCATTGAAGGAATACCCCTATGATATTCAGATTGAACATGCAAGCAAACTTGCTGGAAAAGCGGTCAAAAAGGAAAAAAACATTTCCGAACGAGCTTTAAAGCTGAAGGTTGAACAAACCTTGTTACGGAAAGGCTTCCCAAGAGATGTCATCCATGAAGCACTTGAAGATGTGACGGTTGAAAAGGATGAAGATGAACAATGGGATTCTCTTTGCCACCATGCCGAAAAAATGCAACGTCGATATAAAAACCATGAAGGCTTCGAATATGAACAAAAAATGAAGCAGGCATTATACCGAAAAGGTTTTCCAATAGAATTGATTGAGCGTTATCTTTCCAATCCTGATGGGGATTAAGTGCATCGATAGCCAAATCGCAAAATTTTGTTTAATATAGAGGTAAATTAATATTTCATTTAAGGAGTCATATATATGAGCGACGTAAGATACAGCAAGTTGTCCGCCTATGAACTACAGCAGGAAATTGCAGCGTTGACTGAAAAAGCGAGAAAAGCAGAGCAATTGGGAATGGTTAATGAATTTTCAGTATTGGAACGAAAAGTGACGATGGCAAAGGCCTATTTGTTAAATCCGGATGATTTCAAAAAAGGTGAAATATATCAAATTGACGGAGATCCCGGTGTCTATTTCAAAATTGATTATATGAATGGCGTATTCGCCTGGGGATACCGCTTAGGCGGAAGCGGTAAGGAAGAAGCACTGCCGATTTCAATGTTAAAATAAAAAGGAACCGGGGAACTACCCGATTCCTTCTGGTGCATCTTTTAATTCGATCGCTCGTTTGAGGCTTTCATTCTTTCTTGAGGGTGTGTATTTATACTGCCATCTGCACGCTTTGAAGCATACCTTGCTTTGGCACGAGGCTCGCCTTGGAATTTATTATTGTTTTGGTTGGGGAATCCTTTTTGTTTATTTCGCAAATTTTTCTCCTCCAAGCATCAGATTAAAGACAGAAGCGTTTCCGCTTACCACTAGTATGGGTATGGAACAGTATAGTTCATTCTGTAAAAATATTGGCAATGAGGTGGTTCTAATGAATGATTACCATGAAAGATTAACCAAGATACTGCTTGAGAAAAATGAACACATCACGTATGAGCAAGCTTTGACTTGGGTGGAATTATTATGGGAAGATTTCGAGGCGACCTATGCAAAGGCCGGGCATGAATATGCCGGAGAAGAAATGACATCGCGAGTTGTAAGGACCTGGATTGATAACTACGGTGAGCAATTCCACGAATTCATTGCAAAAAACCCTAAATATCAACAGTTATTAAATCAGCAGAATCGAGTGCATTAAAAAAGCTGATTCCAGAGGGGTTCCCTGGAATCAGCTCTTTTTCAATACGCAGTGACTACAAAATAATATTCAATTTCTTCTGCAGTTTCGCTTCGCTAAAGATCCAGCCGGTATAAGAATTCAAGATATTCAATTCGCTGTCTAAATGGACCACTGCCACAAACGGGTAATATCCATTGCTGCGGTATCTTAAATCGATAAAACGGACTTCATAATATTCTTTAATCTGTTCGATTTCAAATCGGTAAACCGGCGAAAAGGACAGAAAGGCTGCCAAGTTGATATCCTTTTTGGCGGCTTCAAGAATTTCACTTTCAGGCAATGGCACTCGATCGAAGGTATCTAGAATCGTCACATATCCATTATCGGCCCGTGCCACATAATAATTCTTTTCGGTAATCACCGCAATTTTCCAGCGATGAAAACGCATGGTCGGTGATAATAGGATTTTCCTTGCTCCTGGAATTTGCTTTTTGACCACTTTTTTTATAAAAGCTTGTTCCCTGAACCTGGAAATATAATAAATGACGAGTATTCCGTAAATGGAAAGAAATAAATAGCCTGGAGGAAATCCATAGCCCCATAATATCAGGCCGGCAACATGTATTCCAAAAATGAACGGGTCAAATGTATTGATGACCCCTAAAGCTACCCATTTTGACGAAATCGGCCTGAGAGCCTGGGTCCCATAAGCATTGAATATATCCACGAACACGTGAAGGAAAACGGCTAAAAAGGTCCAAAGCCAAAGATGAAGGTAATTTGCTTCAGGTAAGATGGCGAAAAGTGCTCCGCTGATAATCAAGGGCCAGAGTAAAACAGCGGGAATGGAATGCGTGATTCCACGGTGGTTTCGTATATATACAGCGTTATTCCTTAATTTTAAAACAGTGTCAATGTCCGGAGCTTGTGATCCCAATATCGTACCTGCTATGACTGCACTTGCAGTGACTGGGCTCTGCGCAATGACAGGATCTAATGTGGCAAGACCTCCAAGAGCAATTCCCATGACAAAGTGAGTACCTGTATCCAAAAAACTAACCTCCCTGCCACAATTTGAAAAAAATGGTCTTCTTTCATCATACCGTATTTATATATTAACCATCAAATGAATATAATTTTGATTTATTTCCATGAATCTTTACAAATAAATGAATATGAACATGATATTAAAAAAAGAATGGCCTACTATAGGTATTCCCAATTTTGATAAGAGTGTAACATCTTTGGAGGAACTGATGTGAAAGAAATAACGATCCCGACAATAGAAAAAATAAAAATCGATGAATTTCAAAAAGATTTGGTTTCCTGGTTTCTCGAAGAACAAAGAGAATTGCCATGGAGGGAAAATAAGGACCCGTACCGTGTTTGGGTTTCTGAAATAATGCTGCAGCAAACGAGAGTGGACACGGTGATTCCTTATTTCAACCGGTTTGTGGAATGGTTTCCTACACTCGAGGATTTTGCCAATGCCGATGAAGAGAAAATCCTAAAAGCATGGGAAGGGCTGGGATATTATTCACGTGTAAGGAATCTGCATAGTGCCGTTCAGGAAGTGAAGGCATCCTATAATGGGATTGTACCGGATGATCCCGATGAAATATCCAAATTGAAAGGTGTCGGCCCTTATACAGCTGGTGCGATACTTAGTATCGCATACGGTAAGCCGGAGCCAGCCGTTGATGGAAACGTCATGCGTGTTTTATCAAGGATATTGATGATATATGAAGACATTGCAAAGCCAAAGACAAGAAAAACTTTCGAAGCAGCCGTCAGAAAGCTGATCGATCATGAACATACCTCAGCCTTCAATCAAGCGTTGATGGAACTTGGAGCATTGATTTGTACACCAGGTAAGCCTGCCTGCCTATTATGTCCCGTCCAAAGTCATTGTCTAGCATTTGAAGCTGGGGTTCAGTCGGAATTGCCGGTGAAAATCCAAAAGAAAAAGACGCGGGATGTACCAATTGTAGCTGCCGTTTTAACGAATGAAAAAGGTGAGTTTTTAATTCACAAGCGAGCACCAGAAGGATTGCTTGCAAATCTTTGGGAATATCCGAATTTCGAAAACCATTCATCCCTTTTGCATAAGAGGGAGTTCTTCGAAAGTAGGTTTCAGGAAATGTATGGCGTCAAACCGGAAATCACTGAATCACTTGTAAGAATTGAACATGTTTTCTCACACCTCGTTTGGAAAGTGGACACGTATATCGGAGTGGTCAAAGAAGCCATCAGTGAAGAGACATTAAGAGAACAGCAACTTAAGTGGGTGAGTGAGGCAGAGATGGAGGAGTTGGCATTTCCGGTTTCCCACCAAAAAATGATGAGAGCGTATAAAGAAAAAGAGTGTATCGAATAAATCTTTATAGTATTCAAGCATTCATGGGGTCAATCATATTACATTCTTTATTTTTTGGGTGCGATTTGTATTTCCCTGGGAACAGGGATATTATGCTAAAAGAGGATATCCGCTAAGATATCCTCTTCCTTTTGTTGATTATTAAAACGATATCCGTATAAAATCAATCGTAAATGGTTTTCGTTCCATGGGTATAATCTGCTTCTTGTCTATTAAGTCCGCCTCTATTTTCAATTTCTTTGACGATTTCGCTATGGATACTCTGTCCTTCTTGGTTTAAATAAGGTACCATTTGTTGAAGGGAGTGATGAAAATAGGCAAGTTCACTATTTTCCCAATCCGATTTTTGCATCATCGATAACTCTGTCATATCACGTCCAACATACATAACAGTAACACTCCTTAAAAAAAATGATTTTTATTACTAGGTGTTTACTCAGAAAGGATGAATAAACGTATGGAACAAAAAGTGGCACTCGTTACAGGTAGCAGTAAAGGTTTAGGCAGAAGCACGGCAATAAGGCTTGCAGAGGAAGGTTACGACCTCGTTATTAATTATGCCCGGAGCAAGTCGAAAGCATTAGAAGTGGCGGCCGAAATTGAAGCGTTAGGGCGCAAAGCCCTTGTAGTTAAGGCAAATGTCGGTGACGTTGCAAAAGTGAAAAGCATGTTCGAGGAAATCGATGCTTATTATGGACGTTTGGATATTTTCATTAATAATGCGGCCTCTGGAGTGCAGCGCCCATTGATGGAGCTGGAGGAATCCCATTGGAACTGGACCATGGACATCAATACAAAAGCCCTCCTTTTCTGCGCACAGGAAGCGGCGAAATTAATGGAGAGGAACGGCGGAGGGAAAATTGTCAGCATCAGTTCACTGGGATCCATTCGCTATTTGAAAAATTATACAGCTGTTGGAGTTTCCAAGGCTGCACTTGAAGCACTGACAAGATATTTAGCGGTCGAACTGGCTGCAAAAAATATTTGTGTCAATGCTGTATCAGGCGGTGTGATCGATACGGATGCCCTGAAGTCTTTCCCGAATCGGGATGAAATGCTTGCTGAGGCGGCAGATCAGACTCCCGCTGGCCGGATGGTCGAGGTGGAAGATATGGTGAATACCATCCTGTTTTTAATTTCCGATGGAGCCAGTATGATTCGTGGACAAACCGTAATTGTTGATGGAGGCATTTCATTGCTTGTTTAATGTAACTGGAAAAATTTAAATGATTTTTGTTGGATAGCACTCCTGGATAATGGTTATCTTATTATCGTGGAGGTGATATCAATGGCTAAAAACATGAATAAATCACAAGCAGGTACAAATGTTCAACAAGTGAGACAACAAAACGCGCAATCTCAACAAGGTCAAGGTCAATTCGGTACAGAGTTTGCTTCTGAAACCAACGCTCAAGAAGTGAGACAACAAAACGCGCAATCTCAACAAAGAAAAGGCCAAGGTCAAGCACAAGGCCAATTCGGTACAGAGTTTGCTTCTGAAACTAACGTTCAAGAAGTGAAACAACAAAACCAAAAATCTCAAAGCAATAAAAACCAAGGCTAATTGCCGATGAAAAAGCATCCTTCTTATGAAGGGTGCTTTTTTTTGCCTTTCATTGTATTCGACAAATGTTTCGTTGTGTTTACATTTTATGTCAAAGGAAAAAGCTGATTAAAATAGAATATACATACTTATAGAAAAAATACAGATTAGGAAGGTGCATTCATGGAGGAATTTAACCGGCTTATTAACAACCAGTTGAAAACGATGGATAAGCTTTTACTTTTACAATCCGAAATCGAAAGATGCCAAGATATAGAGAAGCAACTCCTTGCCCTGGAAGAGGAGAGTGAAGCGGTCACCATTCAGGAAGAGATTCAACTCAAAAAGCAGGAATTGAAAAGTATCCATGATATGTTCGAGAAGCAAACGGAAGAAGTCATCCGTTATTTTCAGCAAGGACAGGCTGCCATACGATAAATAACCGGCTAATTTCTTAGTTAAAATGGGTGGATGGTCAGACTTTTTCGACTTATTTACACATTTTCACTGGGAGATTAGCCACTTTTGTTTTAAATTTGTGAATAAATCGCTATAATATAGGAATATAGGGTAAATGGAAAAAAGTATATATTTTAAATACACACAACAACTGCAAACGGAATAGGGCACAGTACGCTGTCAGGGTGTCTATAGAAAGTAGGGAGAGATAAATGGGGATTGTTCCTGCCGAAGGAGGAAAAATCCAAATCCACAGCTATAAACATAATGGACATATCCATCGTATCTGGGAAGAGACAACCGTTTTAAAAGGGACCCAAAATCTGGTGATAGCAGCGAATGACCGTACTATGGTAACGGAATCAGATGGAAGGACCTGGATTACGAGAGAGCCGGCGATTTGCTATTTTCATTCAAAGTATTGGTTTAATGTTATTGGTATGTTGAGAGAGGACGGGGTTTATTATTATTGCAATATCAGTTCGCCGTTCACATACGATTCGGGAGCATTGAAATACATTGATTATGACCTGGACATTAAAGTATTCCCAGATATGACGTTTAATTTGCTGGATGAGGATGAATATGAAAGGCATCGGAAAGAAATGAATTACCCGGATGCCATCGATTCAATATTGAAACAGAACGTAGACTATTTGATTTATATGATACGCCAGCGAAAAGGACCATTCTCCGCAGAGTTTATTGATAGTTGGTATGAACGCTTTTTAACCTATCGATGATAGAAAAGGCCTGCTGCTTAATTGGCAGGCTTTTTCATTGTGTAACATATATCTACACAACTGTTTCAATCTATCACGATGCAGGAACCATTAAACCTCCTTTAAATGTGTTTGAAAGTTAGTGAATGAAATCCTTTTGATACTTAATCATCGAAAAGGAAAATATAATTGAACAGTGCATATAAGATTCCAAATTGCTGGTATGGACTTTTTTCATTTGGATTTAATGATTCAGAAAAGGAGGTATTCCGTGGGGAGCATTAAGAGATATTTGCAATTCGTCAAACCATATAAATGGCAGATAATCGGAACGGTACTGATTGGATTGCTAAAGTTCGCAATTCCGCTTCTGCTTCCATTGCTCAGTAAGTATATAGTGGATGACATCATCGGAAATGGTGATCTGTCCAAGGCCGTGAAATCCGAACGCCTTTTATGGGCAATGGCCATCATGATTTTCATTTTCGTTGCAGTTAGACCGCCGATTGAGTATTACAGACAATATTTTGCGCAATGGACCGGAACGAAAATCTTATATGATATTCGTAATGATTTATTTACTCATATACAGAAACTGAGTTTTAAATATTATTCCAATACAAGGGTGGGCGAGGTCATTTCGAGGATGATCACGGATGTGGAACAAACGAAGAACTTTGTCATCACGGGTTTGATGAACCTTTGGCTCGATATAGCAACGATCATCATAGTGATAGTCATCATGTTTACAATGGACGTGAAGTTAACCGTTGTATCGATCATCATGCTTCCTTTTTACGCATTTTCGATTAAGCATTTCTTTGGCAAGCTGAGAACCTATACAAGGATTCGATCCCAAGCGTTAGCTGATGTACAGAGTCACCTTCATGAACGGGTTTCAGGGATGTCAGTCATCAAAAGCTTTGCGATAGAAGACAGGGAACAGGAATTGTTTGCGAAGCAAAACAAGAATTTCCTCGATAAGGCCCTAAAGCATACAAGCTGGAATGCCAAGTCATTTGCCGTCGTGAATACGATCACGGATATTGCCCCCTTGCTCGTAATAGGATTTGCCGGTTATCAGGTCATTCATGAACAATTGTCACTGGGTACCATGGTTGCCTTCGTCGGTTTCATTGACCGGCTTTATAATCCCCTAAGACGTTTAGTTAACTCTTCGACGACAATGACCCAGACATTGGCGTCCATGGACAGGGTTTTTGAGTTTGTGGATGAGAAGTATGATATCGATGACGAACCAGGGGCGAAAGAGCTTAAGCATGTGGAAGGCAGAATAACCTTTCAGGATGTATCGTTTGCTTATGACGAAAAAGAGGCACCCGTTTTGAAACATATAAACTTGGATGTCAAACCAGGGGAAACCATTGCACTTGTCGGGATGAGCGGCGGCGGAAAATCCTCGATCGTCAGTTTGATTTCCCGTTTCTATGATGTGACGGAGGGAAGGGTATTATTGGATGGGACGGATATCCGTAAGTATCAAGTCCGCAGCCTAAGAGATAAAATAGGAATGGTTCTACAGGATAATATCTTATTTAGCGAATCGGTTAAGGCCAACATCCTTATGGGACGGCCTGATGCAAGTGATGAAGAAGTATTTGAAGCGGCAAAGGCGGCGAATGCCCATGACTTCATCATGGGTCTGAAAGAAGGATATGAAACGAAAGTCGGGGAGCGGGGAGTTAAATTATCCGGAGGCCAAAAGCAACGGGTGGCCATTGCGAGGGTATTTTTGAAAAACCCGCCAATCCTTGTACTTGATGAAGCCACATCCGCATTGGATTTGGAAAGTGAACACTACATCCAGGAGGCGCTGGATATTTTAGCGAAAGACCGGACAACCATCATCGTGGCCCATCGGTTATCCACCATCACCCATGCCGATCGGATCGTTCATATCGATAATGGGGAAATTACGGAAATGGGAACACACGAAGAACTTATGAAAAAGCAAGGGCATTACTACAACCTATTTCAAGTACAACAATTGGATTCTTAAGAAGGATAGGAAAAACAATATATACAAAAGAAGACCATTCCGCTAACGGGAATGGTCTTTCTTGTGCGCATGCACGTTATGAAATCCTTTTTTCATGCAGCGTTTTTTTTCTGTCAGGAAGGAAATGCGGCAGATGCTTTATTCCCTCAGGCAAGGCGATGCCTACGATGATCAAGCACATCCCGAACCATTGCAGTGACGTAACCTGTTCATGCAAAAAGATGACGGAAACGACCATCGCTGAGGGCAGTTCCGCAGCACAAAGAATCGTTCCAAGGCCGACACCCACTTTGGGCAAACTGACAGCAAAGAAAAAGAAAGGAACTAAAACACCCAATGTGCCGAGCAGCAGACCGTAGTACCATAGGTTCGTTTGGACAAGATTCGTCACAAGTGTGACGGGGTTAGTTGTGAATACAGCAGTCAGCATACCACCTGTTGCAATGTAAAACAGCCGTTTCATTGAAGATTCCCCAACTGCGAATTGAGAGTTGCAATACATATATAGCGCAAAAAGCAAGGCAGACAATAGACCGAACAATACGCCTTTTAGGCTTAGGCCGGATAGAGGCTGACCAAAGATCGCGCCTGCAAATAATGTTCCGATGAAGAGAACGAAAATGGCAATGAGTTTATTTTTATCCGGGCGTCTTTTATTTATGAAACTTTCAATGAGGACGCCTATCCAGGTAAATTGAAATAAAAAGACAACGGCAATGGAAGCGGGAAGCTCGGATACGGAAACGGCATATGCCTTTCCGACGAAAGTGGACATCATGCCCGTGATTAAAAGTAATCCGGCACTCTTCCATGAAACTTTATATTTAAACGAAAAAAGAAATAACACGGAGACAATCAGCCAACCGACGAGGTATTGACTGCCGACCAGTTCTCCGGATGAATGGCCATCCATGAATCCAAACTTCATCATGGTGGATAATGTGCCATATGAGATCGAACCGATTAAGACCATTATGGAATACTTCAAAAGTTGCATATTTTTCACCCCTGTAAAAATAAAAATCGCCACCTGCCAAAAAGGCAAGTGACGAACGAAAAAAGGAAATCCTTTTAAAATTCCGTCTCTCAACAAAAGCTGAGTTTAAAAAAATGTTTGTGTTACATTACCTTAGCTTAAAGTCTTTGTGAATATTTGTCAACCAGAAAAATAAGTTAAGCCTGCAGGTCTATCTTTAATCTAAAGGCAGTGTGGAAAACCCAAGAAGAGGCGAATATGCCGAATGGGGTGACGTGCTTCAATCGCCATTTTGCCGGAAGTCTTCCAATGTACCACGGTATTCCTTGTCTTTCATTTTGCGAAGATTAGGCTTTTTTTCTGCAGTTGGCTCATCATTTGGCTTTTGATTGTGAAGCTTGGAAAGTGCCAAACGATAATCCTGATCTTTCATTTTCAATTCATCATTGTCTGCTGGGGAGATGATTTCGGTAACGGAATCATCAGCCGAAGAGAAAGCGGACTCTTCCAACGAGTTCTCTTCCTCGACACCCGGCGGCTTACCTTCAGGGGATAAGGCTTTGATATTGTATGTGATCAAGCCCGTAACCGCTAATATGGCAACGATGATAATTAGAATTATGCCCATTGAATCAAGCCTCCTAGAGCTCGTTTATGAATGAACGGGTGACATGGGCAACCCGTTTTCCTAATGCTTCTCCAAGCTGCAAGTCATTTTTGGTGATGTTGTCATCCACACCGGGCGGACAGCTTATTCCTACTCCATAGTAGGAGCCATATAAGGCGTTTTCCGGGACAGTGCCGGGCAAGCCAACAATGATCATGCCTTGATGAAGCATAGGGGTGATTAAGTTCAGCATGGTAGCCTCGAGTCCGCCATGTACGGTGGCCGTCGTACAGAACACAGCACCCACTTTATTGATCAGCGCACCTTCCGCCCATAGATACCCAAGTTTATCGATCCATGTTTTCAAACTCGAACTGATGGTGCCGAAATGACCGGGACAGCCCCAAATGATGGCATCCATTTCCTGGAGCTTATAAACATCCGCCTCGTTCACATGGTCAATGAGAACCTCAGCGCCGGGGACCGCGGCGGCCCCTTGAGCTATTGATTCGGCAAGTGCTTTCGTATGGTTGCCTTCACTGTCGTAAACAACATAGATCTTCATTTTTATTCCCCCATTTAATTAAACCGATTTTTTTACTGGTGAAGGAAGCAAAGGTACATCCAAGTGTTCTTGTTTAGCTTTTTTCATTGCTTTGTCCTTCCGAACGTCACGTAAAAACAGTGAAAGAACGATACCGGCAATTGCAAAGCCTGTTGCCCAAAAGAATGCATCATTGATTCCCATCACATTTGCTTGACCCTGGATTTGTGAAGAAATCAGCGACATGGCAGTTTCCTGTGCCTGTTCACTAGTTTGATTCATCGAACTCATGATGGATTGAACGATTGTTTGGAAATTCTGAACAAAACCGGGATCACTCGTACTCATTTCCGTTCCTAAAGCAGTTCCATGGAAAGATGCACGGGTTGTATAAATGGTTGTGACGAAGCTCGTACCAATGGCTCCGGTCACTTGTTTAAGCGTATTGCTCATTGCCGTACCATGTGTATTCAAATGCTTGGGAAGCTGATTCATCCCAGCAGTCATGATCGGCATCATCAGTAAAGACATTCCAAGTGCGCGGATGGCATAGATGATGACCAAAGTCGAATAGGTAGTTTCCGTAGTCAATTTAGCGAACTCAAAGGTTGTGACGGCAGTAATCGCTAAACCAATTAGTGCTAATGGACGAGGTCCGATTTTGTCAAATAATGCTCCTGAAATGGGTGACATCACCATCATCACAAGGGCTCCGGGTAACATCAATAGGCCGGATTGAACTGGTGTGAAGCCTCTTAATGTCTGCAAATATATAGGCAATAAGAATATCCCGGTAAACATGGCCACTGTGACGATGGCGGAAATGATATTCGATAATACGAACATGTCATACTTAAATACACGGAAGTCGAGCATAGGTGTTTCCGATTTAAGCTGTTGAACCACAAAAAGCGTCAAAAGGATCAGCCCGATGATGATCGTTCCCAGAACGATGGGATCCGTCCAGCCTTTGGAACCCGCTTCACTGACACCGTATAGTAAGGAAGCAACTCCCAGCAAGGAAAGAGACGCACCCAACAAATCCAATTTGATTTTCTTTGGTTCTGCTACATTACGCATACTTAAAAAGGCGAGTGTCATGACTATCATGCCTAATGGCACCATTGCGTAGAACATGACCCGCCAGCTATATTCCTGAATGACCCAACCAGATAAAGTCGGGCCGATTGCAGGGGCAAACATAATGGCAAGTCCAAAGATTCCCATGCCTTTCCCGCGCATTTCCGGAGGGAAGATGAAAAGAATGATCGTCATGACCAATGGCTGCAGGATCCCGCCGCCCGCCGCCTGAATCAGCCGGCCTGTAAGGATGACGGGGAAATTGGGTGCGATGCCGCAGATGAATGTCCCGATGGTGAATAAAAACATGGCAGCAAGGAATAAAATGCGCGTGCCAAACCGTTCAATTAAAAAAGCGGACAGTGGGATCAAGGCTCCATTCACGAGCATGAATCCAGTTGATAACCATTGAATCGTAGTCGCAGCTACATTGAATTCTGCCATCATCCTGGGCATGGCGACACTAAGCAGGGTTTGATTCAAAATGACCATGAACAAACCTAGCATTAAGATAATTAACATGGGGGCAAACTGCTTCATTCCCTTGTTTTCATTTACTGTGATGGTTTGAGAAGCCATTTAAAGAAAAGCCTCCTTTCTGTATAACTGTGTAGCCATTTTATTTAGTTGAAATTTTCACTTCTGCGTTCATTCCAGGCAGAACTTTATCGGATGGTGCTTTGATGGAAATTTTAACTGGTACTTTTTGAGTGACTTTCGTATAGTTTCCGCTGCTGTTTTGATTGCCCATCACTGAAAAGACGGACGTTGTAGCATAACCGATCTGTTCCAATGTACCTTCGAAGACAGTATCGGGATCTCCATCGATGATAATATCTACGCTGTCACCTTTTTCGATATCCTTTAATTTATTTTCTTCAATATTAGCCGTTATGGACAGATCATCCATATTGATGGTCTGAGCCAGCGTTTGACCCGCTTGAACAAGCTGCTCATCATGCACTTGTGTTTTAACGATAGTACCCTGTGCTGCGGTTTTTACCCCTTCTTTTCCATCTAAAGTGGTTACATTGGCAACATTGTCATCCTTACTTACACTGTCTCCTTCATGTAAGTCCCAATCTGCTAATTTACCGGCAGCGGGGGCAACGATGGTATATAGCTCTCCTGAAACCTTCGCTTCATCCGTTTTAATGAAATTCGTGCTTTCATAATAGTAATAAGCCCCACCGGCTAATACCGCTATGATAATAACCAAACCAATGACATTGATTAAAACTAAACGTCCTCTATTCACTTGTTTCGCCTCCAAAAAATATTGATGATGTATTCCTTTTTTCGATACTGTTCACTAGCCAGAAATGACAACGCCTCCTATTCTAATGTTTATTTGTTAAATTAAATAAATATTAACTTTTATAAGTATTAATATTATTAAGTAAAGAGTTTACCAGTTTAATTATTTTTTGTCATGTAATTTATTCGGAAAAATGGTGGGAAATAAATACAGAGAAATAGTAAAAATTTGAATTTTTTTTAGTTTTAAGGATATATGGAAAGTAAAGTTGACATTGGAATGCCATTTAATTAAATTTAAGAGGTAGGATTGTCCTATATAAGGAGTGAGAAGGCTGGAATTTAAATGGGAAGTAACTAATAGTATAGAAATGCAGATTTTTCGGATTAGGAAGAAGCTTAGGGCCATCGTAGCAAAAAATCTTCAGCCTTATGGATTAACATCGCCTCAGTTTTTCATATTATTGATATTGAAAAAAGAGGGGTCGATCAAATCGACTCAGCTGGCTGACTTCTTAACCGTAAAGCCAAGTGCGATTACCGTATTTGTAGATAAGTTGGTCGAAATGGATTATGTAAAAAGGCAGCCCTCTGATAAGGATCGCAGGGTCATCAACCTTGAATTGAAAGAGGCTGGGGAAGCGATTTTGGGGAGAGTCCTTGCGGATCATAACAAATTGATGGGCAAGAACTTCAATTCATTCTCGGAAGACGAGCTGCAGGATCTTTTAAAGAAATTGGATACGATTGAAAAGGCTGCTGATAAGAACCTTTTGGATGATTGAATGAGGTCATGCTCTAAATAGAGACGAAAAAAGACGGTTCCCGGGAACCGTCTTTTTTTAATCTTCTTCATACTGGACAGATATTTCGTTATCTTCCTTATGGAAGGACTGGAAGCTGACGATCAGCTTTTCAAGGTGTTCCAATTGTTCGTCATATTCTATGACTGCAGAAATCAATGGTACAAGGCGGGCAGAGAGGTGGCCTAGGTTATCATGCATTTCGTCCACTTGATTCTGCTGTTCGAAAAAATGGGCGAGCAGCTCTTTACGACTTAAACAATCCTGGTCCCAATCTTCAATCTCCTCTATTGACTTGATTTTTTCGATATGCAGTAATATCAACTGTTCATGCTTGCGGATCAAGGAATCAAGCTGCTGTAAGATGCTCCGTTGGAAATCTTCAGGCATTTGATATACTTCATTCTCGAATTTATGGATTCTCTTCAAGGTTTCAAACGCTTTTTTTGTCGTTATGATCATTTGCCGATAAACGACAAGCTTTCTTGCTTTAGCTACACTGTTCTTCTTGAAATATTCCCGTTCCTCTTTGTACATGGAATAGATATGTTCCAGATCGAGTAACTCCGCCTTCAATCGGCTGATGTCTTTTTTCAATAAAGTGTGTTCTGTAGCATGTCTTGTGCTGATCCTGATCCATTTCAAGATGTCTTCGGTTACATCTGTAATGCGTGTATAAAGCTTTGCTTCGTACTTTGGAGGAATGAAAACAAGATTCACGATAAACGAAGAAACGATTCCAAGCAAAACGGAAGAGAGACGAATAAAGGCAAAATTCAGGAATTCCCCTTCCTGGCTTTCCATGATGGCGATGACCGTCACGATGGAAAGGACGATCGTTTTATCCATTTTCAATTTTAAATTGATGGTTATGACAACCATTACGGCAAGACCGATCATAAAAATATCATTTCCGAACAACAAAACGAAGGAGACAGCAACCAATGCGCCAATGATATTTCCTTGAATTTGCTCCAACACCGTTTGATATGAACGGTAAATGGTCGGCTGTATTGCAAAAATTGCAGCAATCCCAGAAAGGACAGGAGCAGGAAGGTTAAGCAGTTCCGAGAGATAAAGCGCTAAAACGATTGCTATTCCTGTTTTGAGAATGCGGGCACCAAACTTCATATATGGGTTAATCCTTTCTTTGTATTGTAATGGATCGTGGCTCTATTTATATATAGGCTTTTGCTTAAAGTTGTATTCTAACTTATTTGTTAGTACTTTACACTAAAATAAGAAGATGTAAACAAAAAGTAATATACAGGATTTTCCTAAGAGTTACAATAGCTAAAATCAAGTTTAATATATAAAGAAACGATAGGCAATTTCTTGATTGCTTTCAAGTTTGTTTTTCCATCGTTTGAAGACATTCCAGAGGTATATGACTAGAAAAGGCTGATGCTCGCATTAACGAGCATCAGCCTTTTCTTATATTTTCGGCATCACTCCGTGGAAACAGCAGGGTCCGCCTGTTCTTTAACTGGAACGACCTGAAGGAAGTGCTCTTCAGGCTTTTGAAGAAGTGCCTCTAAAGAGGCCGCTTCTTCGGTTTGGCCATGATCTTTCAATAGGGCTGTGTATTTGCCCAGAAGTTCGGCCACATCCTGCAGGCCTCTTGCGGATAGGGGCTCAATGGAAATCTTTGCCCCTTTCGCAACCCGCTTCTTAATGACCTCTTTGGTTAATCCAGATTCAGGCTGTTGCCGTAAATAAACGACACCGCCTGTCATCCCTGCGCAAATCCATGGACCGGGATCTCCCAGAACCAAACCTCTTCCATTTGTCATATATTCAAAAGCGAATCCCTTAATATTGGAAGTTACCGCAATATTACCGGTTTCCTTTTTAGGAAGCGGTTGTTTCAATAATCCTCCAATGATCATATCCGCCCCGGAAAGCCGGATTCCCGCCCTGGCATCCGCATCACCTTGGGCAATGAGAAGGCCGTGTTGTGCACCGTATCCAAACCCCTTGCCTACAGAGCCATTGTAGAACTTTCCATCTTTTCCTGGAGATTTAAAGATGGAAATATTTCCGCCAATCGATGTTTTGCCGATACCATCCTGGGCACCGCCATTCACGCTGATTGTAATTCCCTCCGTATTGTATGCCCCGAGTCCATTACCCGGGATGGAACCATCCTGGTAGGATAGGTGAACGGGGGGAAGTTTTTTGTATGATCCGTCCAATCTGCCCCTAACGCGGTGACAGGACACCCTGCTGCCGAGAACACGCTGCTCGGAAGTGATTGAGCTATAGCTACGGGATTGCTGCAGATCATCTACATGCGAATCAAGATATTCAGCGCCAACGGCCACCTGCATGGAGCCTTCATTCAAATATGCCGCCGTTTCCTTATGTGAGAACGGTGTTATATCCAAGTTTTTCAATAAATAGGTTAAATCCAATGATTGTTGTCCTTTAACTTGCTGCAGTAAATCAGAACGTCCGACGATATCCTGAAGATTCTTCACCCCGAGTGATCCGGTCAAAGCTTTGAGTTCTTTTGCAAATGCATTGAACATATTCGTTAATCCCTGAACGGCTAAATCAAATTTTCGTGGAACAAAACGGCGCAGCCCGTGTTCTTTCGCCTGTGCTTCCGATTCAATTTGTGTGGCGATGCCCACATGGCAAGTGTCAAGGTGACATCCGCGGCACGTTGTACAGCCGACGGCAATCATCGAAAGGGTCCCAAAGCCTACACGGTTTGCACCAAGCAGCATTACCTTCAATACATCCATCGAGCTTTTTAACCCACCGTCAGCCCAAATTTCAACGTTCTGTCGGATACCTGACTCAAGCAGTGCATTATGGGCCGCTTTCACACCTATCTCAACTGGCAGACCAACATGCGCGAGTGCATGGATCCTGGCAGCACCCGTTCCGCCATCAAAACCAGAAAGCGTTATGATATCTGCCCCCGCTTTTGCGACGCCGACAGCAATCGTACCAATGTTAGGAACGACTGGTACTTTGACGGCAACTTTTGCTTTGTCGTTTGCCGTTTTTAGCTCATGGATCATTTGGGCCAAATCTTCAATTGAGTATATATCATGATTATTGGAAGGGGAGATCAAATCGGAACCGATTGTTGCATTTCGGGCTTCTGCGATTTTCGCTGTGACCTTGGAACCTGGAAGGTGACCGCCTTCACCAGGTTTTGCCCCTTGCCCAATTTTAATTTCCAATAGATTTGAAGAGTTCAATAGTTCTGCATTGACACCGAAACGGCCGGAAGCGATTTGCTGTCCGCGCGATTTCGGGTATTTGCCAAGCATATCCTTTATTTCCCCGCCTTCACCATTCATGCTGATCATGCCTAACCTCTCGGCAGCTTCTGCATAGGCCCGGAAAGCAATCTCATTTTGTGACCCAAAAGACATGGAGGCAATGACGAACGGCAATTCCTGTTCGCCGACCGAAAGACTGACTTCTTCAGAAGGGATGGAAGCATCTGAAGTTTTTAATGATGTCAAGTGGCGGATCGTCGTGGGATTGGATTCTTCCTGCTCGGTGATCTTTTCGCGATAAGCATCATAGTCCCCGGTTGAAGCAACTTCCCCGATAGACTTCCAAATCCTTGGGAACAAATGGAAGGTTTTGCCCATCCGTTCTTTTTCATTGCCGTAATCTTCTGCACGCTGGATGGCATCGGCCTTGATTTTATCAAAATTATAGTCCAGATCATTGGATCCGAAGAAGTTAGCCACATTTAAATATTTCGCGATTTCCTCATGTAAACCGATGCTTGAGAAAAGTCTTCCATAGCCGCGAAGCTCATGAATGCCAATGGTGGAGATGACTTTCTCAAGACCTTTCGTCAAGGAGTTATATAGATTGCTAACCCCTTTGAGGTCATCCGAAGATAAGGAAAGGAACATATAATAGGGGCTGATTAAGTTGGCCCCAAGACCATAAGAAACGATGATATCATGCAGTGACCTTAGCGATGCTGAACGTAAAAGTATGGAACAATCACGGCGCTTGCCTGTACGGACCAACGCTTGATCGACGGCTGAGGTGACAAGGTGGGGATCAAGCCAAAGGTTGCCGTTTTGATGGGCAAGGGCGTCATCCAGTACGAGCAGCGTTTTTCCTTCATCCACTGCAGTGACACTTTCATCCGTAATCCTGGTCAAGGCATCCGTGATGTTTTCATCCTCTTTGAACGTGCTTGAAATGAAGTGTACGAGTTTTTGATCTTGGTTATATTTAATGAACTGATCATAGCTTGGCTGCGATACGATAGATGAACACTCATAACCCGTTGACCCTTCAATCAATAAGGGAGTCAGCAGCTCCGTAACCTTTCCTGCCTTATTCGCTTCGAAAAGGGAAGGACGTTTTCCGATGATCGTTCTTGTTGAGAAGTGCTCGGTTTCCCGGTCCCGGTCGATCGCAGGGTTGGTTACAACGGCCACACTTTCCTTAATGAAATCAGCAATGTTGGTCCGTTGGGGATTAAGTGCTGCGAGTGGCGCATCATGACCAAGTGAACGAATGGGCTCAGCACCTTTTTCGGCCATCTGTTCCACTAATTGGACATGCTCCCTTTCCCACCCAAAGGCTTTATACTGACCATTATGAATGGCTTGCGTATTTGTCATGGAGACAACCTTTTCAAACACTTGTTGCTGTAAGCGAACTCGGTCATTGGAAAGGACGAAACGATCATTGAAGAGTTCAAATACTTTATCCTGGTAATCCTTGTATGTGTACAATTCAATGCTGTCGCCGTTCCATTTCAAACCGATTTTTTCCCCTGGCCCCATCGGTTTCGGATCTCCGGTATATTCACTGGAAGGGATGATTCCTGGTTCGGAAGTGAACATATAAGATGATTCCGTTTCAATATTCCATAGTGGGCGCAAGCCTAAAGAGTCGACTGAGAACACGGCTTCATCGCCGAAACGGGAGATGATGCCTGCCGGACCTTGTGCAAAATGACCCCATGCTTCCCTTAAATACGTATATAAGTCTTGTAAGTGCTCGGGATATTCCTTGATTTCATTGATGATTGGCGGGAACATAAGATCGACAGCTTCAAATAAAGAGTAGCCATGACGGCAGATGAAAGTTTCGATCGTTTTGTTTAAATCCTGTGAGTCGCTTCCATCTTTAGCGATGGGAACTCCGATCATTTTCGCTTCATCACGCAATTTGGCGATGGTATTGATTTCGCCATTATGTCCAAGTACACTGAAAGGCTGGACCCGGAAGAAGCTTGATAGAGTATTGGTTGAAAAACGATTATGCCCCAGTGTCATGGTGGAGGCAGCCAAAGGGTCGGCAAGATCAAGATAATAGGCAGGGAGCGTATCTCCAGCACCCATCACTTTGTATACCGCATGATGCTGGCTTAAAGATGCAACATGGATGAAATCACTTTTTTCGATGTCGGAAGTCAGCTCAAAAAGAACATTTGAAAGCTCCTGGTTGTTATTGATGGTGGAGGAACAGGCAAATTGCCAGAACACTGGGTCTTCTTGAATGGCAATCGGTCCCAATGCCTCGGAACGGTAGGCTTTATCCGTTTCGAATATCAATGAGAGACCATGCTGGAGCAGTTTCTCCTTGACTTCGATTTTTAAGTCGTTAGCTTCTGTTTTTTTGCTTAAAAATAAATGGCCGACAATGAAGGTATCTTGATCGACGATGCTTGAATCGACATTTACCGCTTCAAGCTTCTTTTTCCAAAGAGCACGGGGAATATCGATATGGATGCCGGCGCCATCGCCCTCACCATTGATGAAGCCGCAGCGATGGTTCATTTTAACCAGGGCGTCGATACAGGCAAAGATGTTTTCGTTAGTAGGGATCTTCTTTTTTTCGATGCAGGAAACGATACCGCAGGCATCATGTTCTTCCTTGTGAAATTCTTTGAATGTAGCAGGTGTCCATTGTTGGGTCATATATGTGGCTTGAATAAGGTTACCCTTATCCGCTGCCTTTCACCTCCTGTAGCATGTGTTTAATGGGGGAAATATTAGTAAACCCGAACAATAGTCCAAGTTTTGATAGATTGAAAGAAAGTGTATAAATGTATATAAATGTATCCATATCATATCATTTAAATATTCAGAAATCAATTTTTTATACAATGGACTGGATGCTGTGATTGGCGGGATTTTTGTGAGGAGTGGCTTCAAATGCCAATATTAAAGATTTATTACAGGGAAATAAGAAACCCTCAAGATTGATGTACATCCTGAGGGTGTATAAAAAATGCATAATTATGCTGATTTGATTTATTATATTAGGTTTTTGAATGCATGTTCAACCGCTTTTAGAGTATAAGCGATATCATCATCCGTGTGAGCAATCGTCAAGAACCAGGCTTCGTATTTGGAAGGTGCCAAATTGATTCCCTGGTTTAGCATGAGTTTGAAGAACTTAGCGAACATTTCGCCATCCGTATTTTCCGCCTGCTCATAGTTTTCAATTTTTTCTGTCGTGAAATAGATCGTCAACGCACCTTTAAGGCGGTTGATGGTGATCGGTACATTATATTGGCGGGCTGCTTTCAGGATACCTTCTTCAAGGATTTTCCCCAGCCGGTCCAGCTCGTCATACAGCCCCTCTTCTTTAAGTACTTCTAAGCAAGCTATCCCGGAAAGCATGGAAGCCGGATTTCCTGCCATCGTACCCGCTTGATAGGCCGGTCCCAGCGGTGCGACAGAATCCATGATCTCTTTTTTACCGCCATAGGCACCAATAGGAAGCCCGCCCCCGATGATTTTACCAAGGGCGGTCAAATCGGGTTGAATTCCCAAAAAGTCCTGTGCCCCTCCGTACATGAAGCGGAACGCTGTGATGACCTCGTCGAAAATGACTAGTGATCCGGCTTCGTGAGATAATGAAATGACATCTTCCAAAAAGCCGGGGCTTGGCTCCACGATTCCGAAGTTGCCGACGATCGGTTCAACCAGCACGCCAGCAATTTCATTACCCCATTTATCCAGTGCTTCTTTAAATGGCTCAATATCATTGAAAGGTACCGTGATGACTTCTTGTGCGATGCTTTTGGGAACGCCTGCAGAGTCCGGTGTTCCTAAAGTGGACGGGCCAGAGCCTGCAGCGACGAGAACAAGGTCGGAATGTCCATGGTAACAGCCTGCAAACTTGATGATCTTATCGCGTCCTGTGTAAGCGCGGGCAACGCGGATGGTGGACATGACGGACTCGGTTCCTGAATTGGTGAAGCGGACTTTATCCATGGATGTTATGGCTTCTTTCAACATTTTGGCAAATTTGACTTCATGTTTGGTCGGTGTGCCGTATAAAACGCCCGTTTCTGCTGCTTTAACGATCGCCTCCGTAATATGTGGATGCGCATGACCTGTGATGATCGGGCCATATGCAGCTAAGTAATCGATATATTTATTGCCATCAACATCCCAGAAATAAGCACCTTTGGCATGATCCATCGCAACAGGTGAACCGCCGCCTACAGCTTTGTAGGAACGGGATGGGCTGTTAACCCCGCCAACGATATGTTCCAATGCCTCTTTATGTAAAAGCTCCGAATTACTAAAATCCAATCTTAAAACCTCCTAAAAATATAAACATATTTCCCCTTAATCATAGCACTTTTTCGTCCGTAAATCTGGGGTCGAAAACTGGGAAATGTGATTCATTCACTGATGGAAGAGCTGCAGCCTTATAAGCATCAGGGTTCCGGGCCATCATTCTGTATGCGAAATAGGGTCGGATTTCAAAACTCCTGTTATGAAAGTAAGTATGGCCAAGATGGTGTCAGGGTTTTCGATGTCGAAGGATTGGCGGTTCATTTCGCCCTGGGCTTGGTAATAGATTAGCTGGCCGGTCCCTTTCTCTTCATTAATGAGGAGGTGGAAACTGATGGGTGTGCTTTCGATGGACCCGCTGGAATCCCTTTGGATGACCTGGCATAATAATTCACCGTACTCATCTTCATAAAGGAAGTCATATCGAAGGTCGAAAACGACTTTTTCAATTTGGGATAGTAATAATTTTTTGATATTCATAGCATACTCGTCTCCTTTATATAAGTATCTGGTACAACGGCCATTTCCTCCCTGAAAATGGTATATGGCATCCAAGCATTTTTATTGTCTAAAAAGGTTGGTTTGGATAAACTAATTCATTAGGACAAGAGATTACGGAGGATGTAACAGGATGAGTGATGCAATTCAAGTGAAACAGCTTCGGAAGGAATTTAAGTCGGCTTCAAGCCGTTCAGGGCTAAAGGGTGCCTTCCGGGATTTACTTACCAGAAATTATAAGGTCGTCCCTGCCGTCAATGATATCAATTTTACTGTAAAAAAGGGTGAGATGGTAGCTTATATCGGGGAAAATGGTGCAGGGAAATCGACCACGATCAAAATGCTGACAGGTATTTTGGAACCGACAGCAGGTGAAATCACGGTCAATGGCATGAATCCGCATAAAGAAAGGGAAAAGTTCACCCAGACAATCGGAGTCGTATTCGGTCAGCGCTCACAGCTTTGGTGGGATATTGCGGTTCAAGAATCGTTTAGGCTGTTAAAAAAGGTCTATAAGGTAACGGATGAACAATATAACGATCATATGGAACATGTCATCAAGACGCTTGATATCGGTCCTTTGCTGGACAAACCAGTGCGTAAACTCTCGCTTGGTCAGCGAATGCGCTGTGAGCTTGCGGCAGCTTTGATCCACAATCCGCCTTTGCTGTTCCTGGATGAGCCGACAATTGGACTTGATGTGCTCGTGAAAATGAAGATTCGTGAGTTCCTGAAAGAAATCAATGAGAAATATAATACGACAATCCTTTTGACTACACATGATCTAGGAGACATTGAAGCATTATGTGAGCGTGTAATCATGCTTGATGAAGGACAAATCATCTATGATGGGGAATTGCAGAGTTTGAAAGATAACTGGGCTGAGGAAAAACAGATTCATTTTCAATTCATCGAGCCGATCGCATTGAAGGAATTACAATCATTAGCGCTCCCATTTACCGCTAACTGGGTTTATGATGAGAAAAATCAAACTTACATTGCCTTGTTGAAAGAAGAAAGTGATCATATTTCACAGCTTGTTTCAGCTGTCGTATCTCATTTTAAAATAAAAGACATCAAAATCCATGAAACGTCCATTGAAGAGATCGTTCGCAATATTTACGAAGAAGGCACTGTCTGACTCTCTTATCAATAAGAAACAACGTGTCTATCAAGAAGGGGGAGGGCCATGGGGAAGTATCTTGCCATGATCCGCATGCGTTTTTTAATGATGCTTGCGTATCGAACGGATTATTATACCGGCATTTTAATTTATAGCATTAATATCGGTGCTTATTATTTCTTATGGAATGCGATATATGGAGAAAAAAGCTCCATCGAAGGACTTTCAAGCATGCAGATGACAACCTATGTCGCGGTTGCATGGATGGCGCGCGCTTTTTATTTCAATAATATTGACCGCGAAATCGCCACTGAGATTAAAGACGGCAAGGTTGCCATTGAGATGATCCGGCCTTATAACTATTTAGGCATGAAAACGATGCAAGGACTTGGGGAAGGGATATTCCGTTTCTTCTTCTTCTCAATTCCGGGGATGCTGCTGGTAGCTTTCATTTTTCCTATCGAATTGCCGCACGAGCCGGCTACGTGGGGGATGTTCGGCATTTCCTTGCTGTTCAGCTTCATCATCAATACACAAATTAACTTATTGACGGGAATCACTACCTTTTTCTTATATAATAATGCCGGATTAATCCGCGCTAAAAGGGTTATCATTGATTTATTTTCCGGCCTGCTGCTGCCCATCAGTTTCTATCCTATATGGGCGCAGGAAGTGATGAAATATTTACCCTTTCAAGGGATCAGCTATGTACCAAGCATGATTTTTACGAATGGGTACAGTTCAGGCGAAATTGGCATGGCGCTTTTACAGCAGTTAATTTGGTGCATCATTCTCATAATACCGATTCAGCTTTTATGGATAGTCGCAAAAAAACAGCTGATTATTCAAGGAGGTTGACGGGATGTTTTATGTATCGATGTTTTTTCAATACGTGAGTCAATATATGAAAACAAGACTGCAATATAGAGCCGATTTCTTCATGGAAATCCTATCTGACCTGCTGAATCAGGTCGTGAATCTGGTATTTATCTTAGTCGTTTTTGGACATACACAATTTTTAAGCGGCTGGAGCCGTGAAGAAATCATATTCATTTATGGATTTTTCCTTATCCCATTCGCCCTTTTTTCAGCCTTTTTCAACATCTGGGATTTTAATGACCGCTATATCGTCAAAGGTGAAATGGACCGGATATTAACAAGACCTATACATAGCCTGTTTCAAGTCATTTTAGAAAGAATCGAGCTTGAAGCGTTATTTGGTGTTGTGACCGGTTTGATCATTATATTCTATTCGGGGATTTCATTGGATCTGCAGCTTGCGTGGTATGACCCGATTCTTTTCATCATTTTTGCAATAGGCGGGGCCCTTGCTTATGCAGCCATATTCGTTGCGATAGCAAGCATTGGTTTCTGGTCGGATGCGAAAACATCCATCATGCCAATGATGTACAATATCGGGAACTATGGGCGCTATCCTGTTGATATTTATAATAAGGTCATTCGTTTTGTCCTTACATGGGTGCTGCCATTCGCGTTTGTTGGTGTCTATCCGGCATCTTATTTCCTTAGAAAAGAAGAGTGGTATGCATATGCATTTGCCACACCTGTAATTGGGGTAGCCTTTTTCATGATATCCGTATTCATATGGAATCAGGGAGTGAAGAGGTACCGCGGTGCAGGGAACTGAAAGAAACCCCTTCAACAGCATTCATGTTGAAGGGTTTTTTGTTTATTTGCGTTTATTCTTTCTTTCAATATATCTTGCTTGTGCTTGAACATATAGCTGCTTTTCCACTTCGGTTTCCGGAATGACCTGTGGTACGTTTGTCGGCTTACCGTCTTCATCAATGGCCAGCATCGTTAAAAAAGCACGGGCCGTAAGCTGTTTCTCACCTGTTAATAGGTTTTCGCGCTCCACTTTAACGAATACCTCCATTGATGTGCGATGGGCACAGGTGACATAAGCTTCAAGGTTGATCGCATCCCCCGTCTTGATGGGGGCCAAAAAATCAAAAGAGTCGCTTGAAGCAGTCACAACGGGTTTTCGACAATGGCGCATAGCTGAAATGCAGGCTATTTTATCAACATAGGCCATTACTTTTCCGCCAAAGATGGTATTGTGATGATTTGTATCCGGTGGAAAAACAAGGTCGGTTAAAAAAGTCCGTGACTGCTGTGTTGGGTGGGCAACGTGCTTTTCAATCATTTGCCGGTTGGTTTAGCTAACAGGTTTTCACGGACGATTTTTGCTGCTTCGACCATGTTTTTCAGGGATGCGACGGTTTCCGGGATACCCCTTGTTTTCAGTCCGCAGTCAGGATTGATCCAAAACTGGTCTTTATCCAATACCTTGATCCCACGTTCGATCATATCGACCATTTCTTCCACTGCCGGCACACGCGGGCTGTGAATGTCATACACACCCAGACCAATACCTTTTTCATATGTTTTTTCCTCGAATGCGGAAGCAAGCTCCCCATGACTGCGGGATGTTTCGATGGAAATTACATCGGCGTCGAGGGAGGAGATGACATCCATGAAACTGTTGAAGTCGCAATAGCACATATGCGTATGAATTTGGGTTGTATCCTCCACGCTTGATGTCGATATCAAGAACGAATTCACAGCCCAGTTCAAATATTCGTCGCGATCGCTTTTTTTCAATGGCAGACCTTCTCTAAGTGCAGGCTCATCGACCTGAATCATTTTGATTCCAGCGGATTCCAATGCAATGACTTCTTTTTCCAAAGCGAGTGCCAGCTGATAGCATACATTCTCCCTGGAAATATCATCACGGACAAATGACCAGTTCAAAATCGTAACAGGACCTGTAAGCATTCCCTTTACCGTCTTCTTCGTCAGTGATTGTGCGTATACACTTTCCCTGACTGTCATCGGTTCGATGAAATGGATGTCGCCGTAGATGACTGGCGGTTTCACACAGCGGGATCCATAGGATTGTACCCACCCCTTTTCTAAAAAGACGAATCCACCTAACTTATGGCCGAAGTATTCAACCATATCCGTTCGTTCGAATTCCCCATGAACAAGGACATCCAAACCGATTTCTTCTTGGATTTCGATCCACCTGCCGATTTCTTCGTTAACGAATGTTTCATATTGCGAAGCGGTCCATTCTCCTCTTTTGAATTTCCCGCGTGCTTGTTTAACATCAAATGTCTGCGGAAAGCTGCCGATCGTTGTCGAAGGAAGAAAAGGCAATTTGAAAAATGCCTGTTGTTTTTGGTAACGCTCTTTAAATGGAAGCTGACGGCCGGCGGTCCTGGTTTTAACCTTTTCGACATTGGATTGTACAGTTCCGTGATTCCGGGCATTTGAACTTGCTAACGTTTGAAGCGTGAATTTATTTGCATCGACTTTCTCGGCGATTGCTTCAAAGCCTTGATTATTCCCTTTGACCAAGAGTGTGATTTCCTCGAGTTTCTCATCAGCGAAAGCAAGGGCCTCTTTCACTTCGTTTGATAGGGCGGTTTCATTACGAACGGTCACCGGGACATGAAGCAGGGAACAAGAGGGCTGAAGCCAGATTCGGTCTTCGGCTACCATTGTCTTAAGAGTCTCGATCAATTGGATTTTTTTCGATAAATCAGAAAGCCAAATGTTTTTTCCGTCAATCACACCTGCAGCAAGCACTTTGTCCTTCGGAAAGCCGAATGCTTCCAGGTTGCTTAGATTCCTCCCTTTGTCATGTACAAAATCAAGACCGATTCCTTGGACTTGTAATTCGATGACTTCCTGGTAATGTTCCACGGCATCAAAGTATGTTTGTAGCATGATGTTCAGGTTTGGTGCTGCTTCATTCAGTTTTTCATAGAGGTAAGTAACAGTTTGCATATCTTCTTTGGAAATCGATGAAACAAGTGAAGGTTCGTCCATTTGAACCCACTTCACGCCTTCTTGCTCCAACTCCCGGAGGATTTGCGTGTATAGGGGAAGCAGGCTCAGGATGATGCCAGGGATATCTTGTTTTTTGAAGCCTTTGGAAAGGGAGATGAAAGTATAAGGACCGATCAACACGGGCTTTGTTTCAATTCCTAGCTTTTCCTTGGCTTCCCGATATGCTGCAAGTGGTTTATTTTCCGTTAACGTCAGCTGTGGCACCTTTAATTCAGGGACAATATAGTGATAGTTCGTATTGAACCATTTCGTCATTTCGGAAGCGACTTCATCATTGTTTCCGCGAGCCATTGAATAATAAACGGAAAGGGGAACGCTTCCGCTTTCATAGGCTGAATAACGTTCAGGAACAAGACCGAACATTACGGACATATCGAGCATTTGATCATAGAAAGTGAAGTCGTTGACAGGAATGATATCAATGCCTCGTTTCTTCTGTTTTTGTAAGTTGCCTAAACGGATGGCTTTTAGTTGTGCCGTAAATTCTGCTTCATCGATTTTACCGGACCAGTAAGCTTCCAATGTACGTTTCCATTCACGATCTTCCCCGATTCGAGGGTAACCCAAACTACTGCTTTTCAATATTCCCATCCTCCTATATTCATTTAATTGAGCAATAAAAAAAGCATTCCTAACCGTCAAAAGAGATGGTTAGAAATGCTTAAAATAAAGAGGCATGCAAAATGCCCCTTACAATTATAAGGTCCCTAACACCTCCCTATCTCCCGTAGGTTAAAACAGTGTTGTCGAAATAGGCAGGTCTCCTGACTTAGGGATTAACATTAGCGGCGGGCCTTCCCGATCCGTTGATCAGTGGCATATTGGATGGCGCTAACACTCCCATTACAGTGGCGGGACCGTCCCGGAATTACACCGGACTTCCCTTTTAATCCTAATTTAAAATTAGGAACCTATTTCCACATATGAAATTTGACAAAACCTGCCTTGATAACTGTTTGCAGGTTAAAAAATTATAAAATAAAAACTATTATAAAAATTTAGACAATCTTAACATATCCGACCAAAAGGGTCAACATGAAAAAAATTCAGGAAAAGTATCCGGTTATAAGGCGTGTGGGTGATAAGGATGAGGTCTGTTCCTAAAAAAGAATATATTGTTTGGACAGGGAGTATGTATAGAGGAAGTGGCGTTTTGAAATGGGGCGTGGGGGATGACTTTCTACATCTTGATTGCAGGAATCATTTTTTGCATGGTGATGAGCATTCGTACGTTATTTCTTGTTGAGTCGGGAGGAAAGAAGTTTTCTCTGGAGGATATGCTGTGGCTTGGCAATTTATATGCGACGATATTAGTTGGATTTGCACTGATTTATTTATTATACGAACTTCAGAATCATTCGGTGATTCTTGATATGGGCAATCGATTGGATGGCACTTTCTATGAACAGTTGAAGACTTCTTTTTATTTTAGTGCGATGACGATGTTTTCTGTAGGGTATGGAGATATAGCCCCGATTGGCATGGGCAGGATGATAGCTACGATTCAGGCTTTCATCGGTTATACACTGCCGGCAGCGTTCGTGATCCGGACGGTGATCGATTTGGAGCACAAAGATAGGAAGGATAAATGAAAGTTGTGTTTCTTTCGATTATTGGGTACTCTTACCATAATGAAAGAAATGGAGGGTTCAATATGACTGTTAAAATTGGAGAAAAAGCACCTGATTTCAAGCTCCCTGCAAACAATGGTGAAATGGTGTCCCTATCGGATTTTAAGGGAAAATATATTGTTTTATATTTTTATCCAAAAGACATGACGCCAGGTTGCACGACGGAGGCCTGTGATTTCCGGGACCATAATGAGCAATTTGAGGAATTGAACGCGGTCATCATTGGAATCAGCCCAGACCCAGCTGCACGTCATGAAAAATTCATCGAAAAACATGGATTGCCTTTTCTGCTGCTGGCTGATGAAAATCATGAAGCGGCTAAAATCTTTGATGTGTGGCAGTTGAAAAAGAACTTCGGCAAGGAGTATATGGGCATTGAACGTTCAACTTTCCTGATTGATAAGGCTGGTATGGTAGTCAAAGAATGGCGTAAAGTAAAGGTCAAAGGCCATGTCGAAGAAGCTCTTCAAACTCTTCGCGACCTCGAAAAATAAGGGACAGGCAGATGAAGGATGAGCGAATAACGAAGCTTGCAGCCAGGCTGATTCATCATTCGATACAATTACAGCCAAAAGAGAGAATCCTCATACGGGGGAATATCAATACGAAACCATTATTGAAAGAGCTGATTGATGAAATATACAGAGTGGGTGCTTATCCATATGTAGAACTCGAAGACGATGAAATAAGCCGCCACCTGTTACAAGGGAATGTAAAGGAACAACTTGACACCTCTTCGCAATGGGCCTTGAAGAAATATAAGGATATCGATGCGGTAATCATCATCACCGGGGAAGAAAACGATGTGGAAATGACCGATGTTCCCATCGAGAGGCACCGTCTTCAAGGGGAGGCTATGAATTCCCCCACTCTTTTCTATGTAAACAACCGACGTTGGGTCTTGCTTAATTATCCCACCAACGCATCAGCGCAAAAAGCCGGCATGACCTTCGACAGGTACGAAGATTTTCTTTTGAATGTATGCAACATGGATTACGGGAAAATGGAGACGGCCTTGAAACCGTTAAAACAATTGATGGAACGAACTGACAAAGTCAGGATCGTTTCGCCAGGAACAGATTTGACCTTTTCCATCAAAGGTATGCCGGCCGTCATATGTGCCGGAAAAAAGAATTTACCGGATGGGGAAGTGTTTACGGCACCCATAAAAGATAGTCTCAATGGAAGGATATCCTTCAACACACCAACAACCTATGAAGGATTCACCTTTAGTGACATAGAATTAAACTTGGAAAAGGGAAAAATCATTAAAGCTACTTCCAATCGTGACTCTGAAATGAACCAAATTCTGAATATTGATGAAGGGTCCCGGTTTATCGGGGAGTTCGCAATTGGGATCAATCCATACATATTGGAACCTATGGACGATATCTTGTTCGATGAGAAAATAAGCGGAAGTCTGCACTTGGCTCTTGGACTTGCCTATGAAGAAGCGGATAATGGAAACCGATCATCGATTCATTGGGATATGGTCTTGATCCAGCGTCCCGAATATGGGGGTGGTGACATCTTCTTTGACGACGTCCTGATAAGAAGGGATGGCGTTTTCATTTTGCCGGAATTAGATGCATTAAACCCAAATTCCTTAAAATAAAGCCTTTTTTAATAAGGCTAAGGCTTTTGTCCAACTCAAAAAGGGGACACCTGAATATGCTTTATTAAGGGAATACCTCCTCAGAGAAAGTTGCGCGGGACACATAGAGCCCGTGTTTTTTTATGTTAATTAAAAGGGAGAGATAAACATGTTAATACTTTCAACTGTCATTCCGAATGAAGGCATCCAAAAGAAGATGACGGAAGCTTTTCCTGACTTGAGCTTCATTTATCAAAAAGGATGGACGGATGGGCCGCTTCGTGAAGCGGAAATCTTAATTACATATGGTGAAGACTTAACTGAAGAAATCATTGGGATAGCTACGAACTTGAAATGGATCATGGTCATGAGTGCAGGGATGGAATTAATGCCATTTAAAGCCATAGAGGAAAGGGGCATTCTGGTGACGAATGCTAGAGGCATTCATAAAATACCGATGGCAGAGTATACGATAGGGATGCTTTTGCAATATGAAAAGAAATTGAAACTGCTTATGAAGAATGAAAAGGAAGAACTGTGGGATAGAAAGATTGAAGTAGGGGAATTGAACGGCAAGACGATGCTCGTTATTGGCGTGGGTGCAATCGGAGGGGAAGTGGCTCGTCTTGGGAAAGCCTTTCGGATGAAGACGATAGGAGTGAACCGGAGCGGGAAGCCAGTGGAATCCATCGATCACCTTTATGCCCTGGATAATTTATTGGAAGCCATACCGGGAGCCGATTATATCGTATCCGTCCTGCCAAGTACGGATGAAACGAAGGGCATTCTGCAAAAAGAACACTTTGAAGCAATGAAAGAAACTGCAGTATTCGTGAATATTGGCCGCGGCGACCTGATTAACGATGAAATGTTGATCGAAGCCCTGGATGCCGGGGAATTATCTCATGCCATCTTGGATGTATTTGATCCGGAACCTTTAGGAAAAGGGCATCCGTTTTGGAGGATGGAGAATGTTACAGTCACTCCGCATCTTTCAAGTAAAAGCGGAGAATATTTACCAAGAACCTTTGCCATATTCGAAAAAAATATGCGTGAATACCTGAAAGCTGGAAAAGACTTCACCAATGTAATCGACTTATCCAGGGGATACTAAACTCAATGCAAAAATGGGAAAGATTCAATGTGTTCATGAATAAACTAAAAAAGAATGGTTAAGCCATTGAATTATTGACAAATTCAACGCATAAAAGGTACACTATTTATAAACATTATAATTTAAGAATGCATACTTAATGAGAAAAAGAGGTGGATGACGGTGTCTGAAGTTCAGTTAAAAGAAGCGTTGGATTCCTTAAAAGATACCGGTGTAAGAATAACTCCTCAACGCCATGCGATACTTGAGTATTTGATAAGCTCCATGTCCCACCCTACCGCTGATGATATATATAAAGCGCTGGAAGGCAAGTTTCCGAATATGAGTGTGGCAACGGTTTATAACAACCTGCGTGTGTTCCGTGAGGTAGGTTTGGTGAAAGAACTTACGTATGGTGATTCTTCGGCAAGGTTTGATTTTGTGACGACGAATCATTATCATGTAATTTGCCAAACTTGCGGGAAAATTGTGGATTTCGATTATCCTGCATTGGATGAAGTCGAGCATTTCGCAGCACAAGTCACCGGTTTCAATGTTAGTCACCATCGGATGGAAATCTACGGCGACTGTACGGATTGTGCGAAAAAAGAATCGCATTAAAAAAAGTTCCTCCACTTGGTTGGAACTTTTTTTCATGTTATGAAGAAATGATACAATTGTTAAAGACTTCTTTAAAGGGAATTCAGCTAGCCGAATTCCTTTAGTCATGCAGGCTTTTCCGGTTATATTTTTCGTTGAATTCTTCGCCTTCCAACTTTTTGTCAAGTGTCAATGGTTCTTCACAATGCATGCAAATATCTACACGCCCTAGTATTTTTGTAGGTTTGCCGCAGTTAGGACAGACAACCTGGATCGATTTTGTGGAAAGCATTCCAATCCAAAAATAAACCCCTGTACTTGCGATTATGAATAAAAGGCCCAGCCCCATGAAAATCGTCATGACAACAGGATGCGTTTTGAAGAAAAGCCCAAGGTACATTACGATGAAGCCAATGAAAATCAAACTCAAAGCAAAAGTGCGTATTTTATTGATTTTGCTAGAATATTTAGCCATGGATTGTCCCTCCTAAAATATAACTTTAACTATAACATAAACAGCGGATGGAACAAAAAAGAAATAAAGGATACATATTACTTTTGAATTGAGATGGTTTGGGGTAAGGGAGATAAGCAGGAATTTGAAGAGTTTTGTCGAAAGTCTAAAAAAAAAGGTTTTGGAGGAATTTATGATGGAAGATATCCTTCGCCCGATTTATCAAGAGCGAGCAAGTTTAAAATCTACACTTGGAATCTTGTTAATAGAAAAAAGGGATGATAATAGCCCGATTACCGATACATTTGACTACATCCTTTTTGTGATTGCAGACGAAGCCGAAGAGGCCGTGTTTTTAAAGCATTACACTTACCGGGATAAAAAGGCAGCCTTGCATATCGTACAGGAAGACCAGTTAAAAGAATGGCTTCTATTAGGTACGAACCGCAAAGTGGTTGACTGGATATATAACGGGAAGGTTCTTTTTGACCGGAATGAATATTTGGACCGTTTGAAAACAGAAATCCGGGAGTTCCCCTTCTATGGAAGGAAGTTAAAGATGGGGATGGAGTTTGCGAAGTTAATTCGCAGGTACATGGATGGGAAAAGCTTCTTTGAAAAAGGCCATTATCTGGAGGCATACAACCATATCGTTCATTCCTTGCATCACTTGGCCCGTTTGGAAATAATAGAACAAGGTTTTTATCCGGAGGTTACGGTCTGGAACCAAGTGAAGCATATGGAACCTGAGATCTATAAGTTATATAAAGAATTGATCAGCAGCGAGGAAACACTCGAAAAAAGATTGGAGCTTCTTTTCCTTGCGAGCGAATTTCTTATTTATTCGAGGACGAATGCAGGTTCACAGCATTTGATCGAAATAATGGGGACGAAAGAAGATCCGTGGACGATTGCGGAGCTTATGGAGCATCCGGAAGTTAAGTTTTATTCAGTCGACCTGGGTGTTTTATTGGAATATTTGATAGAGAAGAAGGTTATCGACGTCATCAAGGCGGAGACAAAAGGTCACGAGGTATATCACCGGTTTTATCGGGTATCAAAAAACTTTTAAAAAAATGCATTTTTATTGTTGACCAATAGTAATATAGGTGTTATATTAATACATGTCGCTGCGGGACATCAGCTTTCGCAGCTTCATCAAAACAAAAAAAATAAAAAAACATGTTGACAACAATGTTGAAGACATGATAAGATGTAAAAGTCGCTTACGAAGTAAACGGCAACGAA
>NZ_CP195840.1:4378797-4510563 GCF_058513295.1 Peribacillus sp. B65
TGCCCCGTTAGTTCCATAAAGAAAAAGCTGCCTTAAAGACAGCTCTGATCTTCAGCTAACGCACCCGTTAGTTCAACAAAAAACTCATCTTGTGTTCCTTTTATGTACTTTAAATTCGCCTTAAATTAAATACATTTTTCATACTTAAATAACAAAAGCTTTTCAGTTAGCTGAACTTCTCCTATTTTTTCATAGCCAAATTTCTCATAAAAATATTGATTTCTTTTGTTTAAATATGGAGTATATAAACGCCAAATTTTTATTAATGGAAATTCTACCTCAATTAATTTCATTATCTTTGTTCCGAGACCTCTATTTTGATATTCGTTTGCTATGAATAGTTTGTCTAATAACAGTATATTTTCTTTTTTACGGAGATCTATTCCACCGATAATGTTGTTATTTGACCATATTGTGTAATGGATATAGTGTTCTATATTTTCTATTAATTTCTCAGGTGTCTCATTTACAGGAGTTGTATCGTGGTCTTGGTATAACTTATAGTCTTCTGCAAAAGCCTTTTTCTGAATGGTCAACAACATATCTACTTCAGTCAAACTTGTTCTTTTGATGGTAATTTCCATCTGTGATGCACACCCTTGATTTAAATTTTTATGATAAATACTATTTAATATTATATTTTTTGTTCAATTGAACTGCCTCGTAGTTAAAACAAGAAACTACAACTGTTTATAAACAAACTCTCTGTACTTTATAAAATTTTGCTTTTTATAAAAGTCCTTTGCAACACTGTTTTCAAACCAATAATCTAATTCTATTAAATCTATTCCTCGATCGTTCGCAATTTCATATATACATTCCATAAGACTTGAACCATACCCCTTATTCCTCTTTGTATCCACTATGCTAATCTGGTGTACATAAACGGACTTATATCCTTTTTTAAATGCATTTTCCGGATATTCTCTTATCTCTATCCAAGCATAGCCAAGTGCTTCTTCGTTATCTTCTAACAAAAGGAAAATAAAACTTTCGTTATTAATCAGACTTTTGAAAACTTCCTTCACATTCTCAAAGTTATATTCCTTAAAGTATTTAGGGTATAAATTTGAATGTAAATCGTGTACATATTTATTTAATTTAGCGACCGATTTATAATTCCTGGTTTGACTAATTTTCATAACAAATCCCTCTTTTATCTTTCACTATTTTGAATAATTGTACCTTTTTATGTAATTTGAGGGAAATTTTTAATATTTTCCTTATGGAACTATCCTGCCCCTATAGTTGCATAAGAAAAGGAGCTGCTGATCTGCTTCTGGTAATAAAGTAAAGGACCAGTTAGAGCTTAAGAAGAAAAATAATACTAGTTATTTACTACTGTTCAATAAATATGATGGTGTAATCTCTCCCTATTTCACCCTTAACTTTTGCAGTTAAGTCGATACCTATTTTATTATGCTCATCAATAGATATTTCTTTATAATTTTGAACCCAGTTATATAGTTCCTCTTTTAGTTCTTCAGATAGAGGGAAGTCATCAATGTCTAAGTTAAAACCACAAACATTGCACCATATAGGGTCCGCACTAAAATCAGCTTCAACTTTCAATGAGGGATGTTCACATTTGCCCTTTAATGCGAAGTTTTGCAATGATTTTAGAAAGTAGATTACAACTATTGATATGAAAAATATTACCGCAGAGCTTAAACCAGAAGTTGCGAAATGAGAATTATGCAACTCTGTTAAAGGATATGGAACTATCCTGCCCCATTTGTGAAACAAGAATAGCTGACTCGATGCCAGCTCTATTCTTTAATTCTTGTACCAGTTAGCTTGTAATGCCTGTTTTTCTATCAACTATCATTACCCCCCCACCTTCTTGCTTCAATATATTTGTCAGCTTGAATTTCGTCATCAAATGGTCCAAGGATATCATATTTTTGGCGGTTACCGTGGAAATTGGTTGAGTGTGTTATTCTTGCTGCTGCTCTTGCATTTTCTAACGATCTTCTTCTTATAATGCCTAATACCTCAAAGAATCCATTGTCTGTTGTGTATATAACAAATACCTTCATTTTATTAAGACCGTTAAGGTACTGCTTAATTAAATCCTGTGGAATTACCTCTAGAGTTTTTTTTACACCTATGTTGAAGATAATTAATTTCAAAACATTAAGTAGTTTTTCATCGTCATAAAGTAATGTACCTTGCCTCGGCATTTCCCACTTTTCGGGTAAGTAATATTCTACAAGTTCACTTTTTATTTCCTGTCCTTCTAGTCTCAACTCTAATGCAGGTGAATTCTTTTTGTATTCGTACTCTTTTCGATAAATTTCCCTCAGCTGATCGGTTGAGTAAGATAGCTGCTCAATTATATCTTTATCCTCTTCTAATTTCTTTTTTAAATATTCCTCAAAATCGGACATAATCAATCTCCTTTCGAAGTAACCCTTTCAAGGGTAACATTTAACCCATAGGATATTTCCATATACTAATTCATTAATTCCACACCCTACTAAAGCCCCTAAAAAAATTAAGCGTATATCTTCCTAAAAAATTATATATAAAACAATAAGAATGCTCTATAAAGCCAATTTCAACAAAATATACTAACTTATAAATTTTTTCAATTTCCAACCATTCTTCATCGCAATCCGTAATCCTAGTTCTTAAACTAAACTACTCCTTTAGTTATAACAAATACTGTTGCCAAATGGCAGCCGGTTCGTTGTTGATTATCATAGGAAAGGACCGAAGTAAACGTTCTCTATGGCTTCTTCAACTAACGCACCTGTTGTTTAAGTACAATTCTTCACAAGTATAAGAAAAAGAGCTGCCAATGCAACTCCCTTATTGAGTAAAGCACTTGTTAGTTGAACAAAATAATACACCTAATTAAATATTTATTATTGTTTCTTCTTGCCATATACGTTCCATATTTACATCATTTTTTTGAAAAGTTAATTGAAAGACGTCAGGATTACTAAGATTCTTCCAACATTCAAAATCAAAGTTATTATTATAATTCTTTAGCAGTAAAGACATTAAATTTCCGTGAGTAACGATAATTGTGTTTTCAGTTTCACTTTTAAAAACATCATCTACAACGTTTACTATTCGGTTCATTGCTTCTTGACTCGACTCTCCTCCTTCAAATTTCAACTCCATATCATTGAACGTTGCTTTAAGTTTTTCAAACCAGTCAGGTAAGTCCGTTGTACTTAGTGTGCGTTCTGACAAACGTTCATCAATCTCTATTTTTAATTTTATTTTCTCACTTATTGGTTCTACGGATTGAATAGCACGTAAAAATGGACTTGATATGATTCGGTCAATTTTAGTATTGGAGAAAAACTCAGATAAATATTTCGCTTGTTTCAATCCTTTTTTTGTTAGTTGTGCTTCCGAAGGTTGGCCCTGTGCTTCACAATGTCTCACAACATAAATCTTATTTATCATACAAGTATCCCCCAATTAAGTAGTAAAAACTTATTTCTACTATTCTCTTTAATTTTCCTAGTTTAACTAAACTGCTCCTTTAGATCCGAAGAAAAAAGGTTGCCGCAGCAACCTCACTTATTGAAGTAAATCACCTGATATTTCATTAAGAAAAGCCATTCTTGAATAAAACATCGCTAAGCTGAAAAATGATTATTTTGGTTATTGCTCTCATAAATTCTTGAACTACTACCCCAAGGATGGTATCCATCACCTATATAAGTGAATCCATATTTTTCATAGTATCCAATGTGGTCAGTACAAAGGAAAACTTTATTGAATCCTGCTTTTTCGGCATCAGCTTTAGCACGTAAAAGTAGCTCTTTACCTAAAGATTTACCACGATAGCTATTTTCAATATAAAGAGCACATATCCAAGGCCATAAATCCATACGACTAATAAAATCGTTGCTAATAAGACCTGCACAGCCCATAACCTCACCAGCATCCTCCATTAAATACCAAATCGGTAACGGACTGTCCGTTGTTATGCTGTGTGAAATACAGTCCTCATATACCTTCATACTGTTATCGTTCGCCCATTTACTCTGAAAATATTTAATTGCTTTTTCTTTATACTCTGGATGTTCTCTAACGCTAATAATTTGCATATGACTTTCCCCCATTAGTGGAACAAAATAAAGCTGTAGCATTGACAGTTCCGACCTTCAGCCTAAATACCCTTTAGTTCAAGATCTTTTTTGACCTGACAACCCATCAAAATATCCTTTAACTGGCTTACACTCTTGACAATATGAGTAGGGTTAGAATGACTTAGTTCTTCAAATGAACCATATCCATAAGTTACTCCAATAGAGTTAATCCCGGTGTTATTAGCACCAATAATATCGTGCTTCCTGTCGCCAATCATAATAAAGTCACTAAGCGTATGTTCCTGGTACTTATCTAGTATGTATTGAATTATTTCAGTTTTTGACGCTCTTGTTCCATCAAGGTTACTTCCGACAATAAGTTCAAAATATTGGTCAATATTAAAGTACTTTAGAATTTGTTCAGCAAATACAGTAGGCTTTGAAGTTGCTACAACTAAAGTAAATTGTTGTTCTTTTAACGATTTCAATAGTACTGCAATATTTGAATATAACTCATTCTCAAACATTCCCTTTTCTTTAAACCTCTCCCTATATAATTCAATTGCTTTTTGTGTGTCTTTCTCGTCAAAATCGTAATATTCAGCAAATGAAACTTGTAGTGGTGGACCAATAAAACATTCAAGTTTATCAATGTCAGGCTCAACAATGTTCATTTTTTGCAATGCATATTGAACCGATTTAGTTATACCTACCTTAGGGTCTGAAAGTGTTCCGTCTAAATCAAATAAAATTACTTTGTATTTATCCATATTAAACTCCCTTATTATATCTAATAGTCACCCTAATTTTACCACAATAATTACAAATAAGTTCCAACTCTTATAGAACTAACCTGCCCCTTTAGTTCTAAAAAAAAGGAGCTGTTTCCAGCCCCATATGAAGTAATGCACCCTTTTGTTTAATTATGAGCTTGTTAGTAATATCAGAAAGTTAACTAGTTATTTCCTTTTAAGACTGTTTATTAAGAAATGAATAATACCAACAATCAGAAAAATATAACCAAATCCAATTAACAATTCAGGATTATTCATTTGAGTAGTAAGCTCTTCTAGCAGATTTTGAGCAAAACTTGAATAACCAATTGCTAAAAATAGTCCTCCTCCAAATAGATAAAGAATTGCTACACCATATTTTTTCAATCTAAAGTCACCTCAAAAAATATTTTTCTCCCTGATGCTAATTGTTTCCTTCCCTATCTGCCCCGATAGTTCCATAAAGAAAAGGCTGCCTTAAAGACAGCTCTGATCTTCAGCTAACGCACCGTTCATTAGGGATAAAATCTCATTCTCCTGTTAAAATCTCTATAAAAATAAAGGTAAAAACAAAAGCTAACAAAGAAAGTAAAACTCTATTAAATAAATGAATACGCATTAGACGTTCTTTTAGCTTAAAGTATCCATTTAACACGACGATTAGTATAGCAAAATGAATAATTATTGCTATTAAATCAGTGTAAGTAAATGGCTTGCTTATGTAACTATCTGAGTAAAACCCTGTTAGGATTATTACAGTAAATAGAATAAATTGGATTCCAAAATATTTAATAAGATTCAAACTGCATAAGCTCCTTCTCAATTTCTCATTGTGTTTCACCATTATTGTAGCTGTAATAAATAACTTTGGGAAACAGTACATATCGAGAAAACTTCTTCAACTAACCTGCCCCATTAGTTGTTTAAGAAAAAGCTGCCTTTTAAGACAACTCCGATCCTAAGCTAACAAACCGGTAGTTCATTAAGCAGAGATATTATTTTTCTTCTACATTACACAAATCTTCTGCTATCTGCTTTATTCTTTTAAATCCAATTCCTTCTCTTTGCTCTATGGATAATGGGTGTTCTGTTGGTTCTAATTCTATAGAAGGACGTAAACCTATTGGACGAGTGTGAACCATTGTTTTTAAGTTTAGTGTTTCAGGATAACAAGGAATAGAAGTTTGCAGCCAACCAAACATTGGTTTCAAATCCTTTTCTCTTCCTTCGACTTCCCAATACTCCATCATTTTATCAAAATTCATTTCACTTAATGAAACCCAACCATCCCAAATAAAAGGACCTTCCCCATCTATTACTGGAAGTTCAATACATCCACGAATAAAGAAATATTCATAATCAATAATACACACATCCTCATTCATCTCTATTCGTCTTTCTTGTTCTTCGAATGGTACTTCTTCATAGTAATCAGGAACAGGACTTCCATAACTCAAGGGAAGTTCATCGTGATAATTCCCACAACATTTACAATGATAACCAACTTTATAATTGCTCATTTTACATCCCCCATATATAAAACAGTAGCCTTGCCTTATCTCAATATTAACCCAAAAGGACAATACTGAGTTTGATAATTTAGCCTGACACGTTAGTTGAATAACATAAAAATCTTATGCAACTAACCTGCCCCTTTAGTTGCATAAAGAAAAGCTGCCTTAAAGACAGCTCTGATCTTTATTCCTCGTTTAATTGCTTTAACCACTCTATAAACCAATCTTGAGGTAACTTTACTTTTGAGAGGTCTAAATTCTGCAATTCTGTTAATGAGTAAGTATTTACCAAAAACAAATCCCATTGACATTCAATATCTCGTGCTATCCCAAAGGCTATTTCATCAAATTCATTAGATGCTTCAGCTTCCTCAAAAGCCATTGTGAGGTTATCACACCACTTAATAAACTCAAATTGTGAAAATCTGTTTTCTTTTCTACATACGGTATTTAATAAGTTCTTTAAGTTTTCGGACGAGAGTGGAAAATCTATAATGGTTTCATTCCAGTTCCAATTCATATAAACATCCCCTATTATCAACTGTAATTACTTACTATCCTCATCACCTTCTACTCTCTAATTTAACATTTTCTTATACAACTATCCTGCCCCGTTAGTTCGATTAGAAAAAGAGCTGCCAAAGCAACTCTCTTATTGAAAGTAAAGCACCCGTTAGTTGAAGAACTAGCTCTTATTAAAATAAGAGCTGTATATATTTTATCCCATTACATCTTTAAGACGTTTATTTTGTCTCATTAAGAATATCCAAAATATCAAAAGAACACTAAATAAAGTAAATAATAATATCGGTGCCTGAAAAATACTCCACGTGCTTGGTCCGTAATAGGTTAATTGGTGATGTCTCTCAATAGTCTGTTCATACGAACTTTTATATTCATATTGAATGACCCACCGATTTTTCGCCATCACAACAGTTCCTAAATCGTAACCACTAGGGGTAATAGACTCATTCTTCCTAAGTATCCCCTTATTTCCAATGATGATGGCGGCTTCATTGTACTCAATAGGATAGATCGTTGTAGGTTTCTGTTTTACAGAAGCATTTTCCTGTAACCAATCTTCTATATCTGCTGCTGGAAAAACAGCTAATAAATTAAGTTTTTTATTATACTTATTAAATATGGTAAGAAGTTGTTTTTCTTCTTTTTCAGTCACTTCTGTTGAGGCTCCAAGAATATGAAATACATCATCCATAATGGTTTCTTTTTCTTGTTCTACTACTTCTAACTTAGTTACTTCTTCTCTATGTTCACTAAACTTTATAATCGAATGGATTAGAAAAATGAGTCCAAACAGCAAGGAGAAAAGTGTTGCTAGAAGTAAATAATCCGTCAGTTTCTTTTGACCGTTGAAGAAGCTGGATACTTTTTGGAATGGTCTCTTTACTTCCACTTTATAAACTTCATCTATCTCATCGGTAAAATCAACATCATTTTTCATACTTTCTAATACTTCTCTACATTTTTTACACGATTTCATATGTTCCTCAATAAAATGAATACTATCTTTACTGCACAATTGATCGATATAAGATGGGAGTAAATCTCTCACTATATTGCATTTATTGTCCATTGTCATCCTTACCCCTTTCCCTTAATTTCATCTTAGCCCTATAAAAAGTAACTCTCGCCCAGTTTTCATTTTTCAGCTGAATTTCTCCTATTTCTTTGAAACTAAGACCACCTAAGATTCTCAAAAGTAAAACCTCTTTATATGGTTCTTTAAGTAGGTGTATTATTCGGTATAGGGCAATTTTGTCTTTCGAATGAATAAATTCAGCTTCAGGAGAAGTATGTAATGTTTCATCTTGAAACATATGTCTTTGTTGTTTCTTATTACGTTCTAGATGTTTATAATAGGAGTGCTTCGCTATTTGACAAAGCCAAACTGACATCTTACATTCACCATTATATCTATCAATGGATTTTACAGCTTGATAGAAGGTTTCTTGTGTTAGTTCTTCTGATAAATCTGCGTTGTGACAAAGACACATTAGATATTTGAATACTTCTTCAGCATAATTGCTATAAATTTCATCTAGTTCTCCCAAGCCTTTTCCTCCTTTCTCTATATATCCGATTCAAGGTAATTTCGTTACAAAGAATATTATATTTTTTATTAATTTTTTTATTGGCAATAGAAAACCGCCAAACAAAATGGCGGCTAAAGTATTTAAATTCAACATAATAATTAATATAACCTCTATTGACTAACCTGCCCCGTTTGTTCCATAAGAAAAAGCTGCCTTATAGACAGCTCTGATCTTCAGCTAACGCACCCGTTAGTTCTATAAAAAATCAGATAATTATTAAACAATAAATCTAGTAAACCACGCAATATATTCTGCCCCTGGAATAAAAAATACTTGAGCTAGTATCTAATCATAATTTGTTACATTCCTATAAAAATAACCCTTCAATGTTTTCGTTAAGTTTACCCGAACCTTCTTTCGCTAACCAGCCCCAAGTTGCATACAAAAAAGGTTGGATCAGCAATCTGCCTTATTGAGCACCCGTTACTTTAAGTACAACTTTTTACAATCTTGAAAGCAAAAAACTACTAACAATATTTAGAAATTCCGTAAGAGAAAACCGTCCTTTATTTGGATGATAGAAACATCATTTTGTTGAGTTTCACGAGGTTTGGTAACCACCTTACCAAACAAAGCGGCTCCCTACACAATAAATTGGAGCGGCTTTTTTCTAATTATTTTTAGATTTGCTTTAGTTTTACGGAACTTCTTTCACTACTTATAGTAAGGAGGTGTTTTTAATGGAACAAAGAAAAATCTTATACCAATACTTAACGGAAAGTGAACAAAAAGACTTTGATAGGTTATACGAGCAATTGAAAAGAAGTAGCGAAGGTAATCCGGATGGTTTTGACTACTACGACGCATTAGTAATTGAATCTCACTTAGAGATACTATCAGAACGTTCAAACGCAAAGGCCAGGGGCGAAGAATACATACCGCTTCACAAAAGACCTGTGTATAAAAGAAAATAACGTAAAAAAAGAGTAGGATTCGTTCCTGCTCTCTTTTGTAGATCTTTATCACTAAAGCCCCGTTAGTATATTAAGAAATCCTGTATGGAAACAAAGAAAAGAAATAAAGAGACAACAATACACATATATCCCCCAAATCCTTTTCTGTCTTTTTGAAGCTCGGCTAAGCCTATTACCAACATTAGTGCCCCCAAGAACAACATAGAATATGGCATCACCTCAAAATTATCAGTAATTAGCTGATAGACTGATAAAGTAAGAACAATTATCGCTAAGATAATTCTAACTATTTTCAACAATATACTTCCTCCTGAAAAATCTGTACAATTCATTAAATTATTCAGATTTATTTTTTTCCTTTCTTCCGACTTTAAAGGCATTGTCTCCATCAAAGAATCGTTATCTGCCACCTTAATGAATTCCTTTTTTAAATTTTGATCAGATATAAAATAGTTTTCTTGATTAAACCTTACCATATTCATTGTATGCGGAGCTTGACATTTAGAACTCGGGTCAAATGCTTTTCCTCTGCCATTAACAGGTGCGTTCGCATCTAAATAAGCCAAATATAAATGTGATTGAAAAGCTTGCTCTTCGTCGCCTTTACGATGCAAATTCTGAGACTGCATTACAAATGTATTTCGATATTGCCCCCAATTTCCTTGATTATAGAATTTTATCCGAAGGGAGTTCATAAAATAACACATTAAAGTTTAGTATAGTTTCATTGTGTTTATGTGGAAAAGACAGATTTATTGATATGACCTTAATCAAATACAATTAAAATACAAAAAAATAAAGCCCGATACAAAACGGACTTTATATATTCATTATATTCTTTCGAAGACGAGTTTGAAATTAAGATTGAATGAATCAGCCTACTATTCTTAACTCGTGAAGAAATTTAGGGTAAGAATACATATCATTTCATAACTGAAGGCTGTTATGAAGTTACATAGCCTAAAATTTTTTCTGTTCTTAGTGGTGAGAAGTTTTATTGAAACTTTTTTTAAATTTTTTCGTATATAGCTTTATAATGTTTGTTTCATTATTGATGAACGCCTTATTAAGATAAGGTTCATTATATTTTAGGAGGGGCTTAATTGTTTAAAAGGATTTCCTTATTTATTTTCGTTAATATTCTCGTATTGATCACCATTACCACGATCACCACGTTACTAGGTGTAGAAAGTTATATTGGTGGCGGTGGTTACGGTTCCCTACTTGCCTTTAGCGTCATCGCCGGTTTTGCTGGTTCCTTCATTTCTTTGTTAATGTCTCGTAAAATGGCGAAATGGGTTATGGGTGTTCAATTAATTGATGAACATTCCCCGCGTGGCGATCACGAACGCTTTGTATTGGAAGAAACCTACCGATTAGCACATACGGCTGGTTTGAAAGTTATGCCGCAAGTTGGTATTTATCATTCACAAGAGGTCAACGCATTTGCTACTGGACCAAGCAAAAAACGTTCTTTAGTAGCTGTTTCAAGCGGTATGTTAGAAAGAATGGATCGAAAGGCGATTAGTGGAGTTATTGCACACGAAATAGCACACATTAAGAATGGTGATATGGTTACAACCACACTCTTGCAAGGAATGATAAACACGTTCGTTATTTTCTTCTCCCGTATTGCTTCAAAAATCGTTTCAAGTTTTGTAAGAGAAGAAGTTGCCGGTATTGTTTACTTCGTATCTTCTATAGTTTTCGAGATTCTATTTGGTATTTTAAGCAGTCCCATTATCTTTTGGCATTCAAGAAAACGTGAATTTAAAGCGGACAAATTAGCTGCCGATTTAGGCGGAAAGGCAAATATGATTCACGCTTTAGAATCATTAAGACATACCAAAAACTTGGTTGATGACAGCCAAAAGTCTATTGCTGCCTTTAAAATTAGTGGTAAGGGGAAATTTTCCAGACTTTTTTCTACACACCCACCATTAGAAAAACGTATTGAACATTTGAAATCACTTTAATAGATAAGACTTCCTACATTTAAACAATGTAGAAAGTCTTTTTTTGTTAGGCAGTTTTCTGAAAGATTGTTGCTCTCAGGATAAAAAACTAATAACTTGCATTTTATGGTAAAATACTTAATATCAGTTTAGAGTTTTATTTCAAGAACCTATTAGTACAATTATTATTTTTCCCTAAGATGATTTAATAGTGTAATAGCTAATAAAAGTATTGATATGCCAGGCCCCGAACTATCAGGTCCTGCATCGAAGAAAATTGGAGAAACAAAGTGATTTAAAACTGTAATGATTACGGCAAATGTAATCAAAGAATATTTGTTTTCTTATTTTACACAGGGGGAAATTCAGTGATGAAAAAGAAGTTAAGCATATTTTCCATATCTTGCTTTATGGTTACCATTCTATTATTCGTTTTGACTTTGATTATAGGACATAATAAAGCTACTTCCATTCCTAATAGTGATTTTGGAAATAACGGTATTTTTGGTTACACCATCTTTGGAATTATGATGATTGCTCCAATATGTGGATTCATACTAGCATTAATCGGTGAAATAGGCTCTCTAAAAATGACCGGAATAATAGGAAACTTGGTTGTATTTTTCTCAATATCTTTATTCATCGCAGGCGTTGCCTTTTACGATACTATTGATGATAAAGTAGTCGAGACAAATGAAAAGGTAGATGTAGAGCCAGAGCAAAAAAAACAGGCAGATGATTCTACAAAACAAGAGGATATAGCCACTTCTGAAACAACTAGGTATCCTATATATGGTGGTTGGATGGACGATGAATCATATATCCTAATCAAAAGTGATGGTGACGGTGGCGAGGGTAGAACCAAGTTTATATTAGAAAAAATACCGAAAAAGGGAAAAGATAAAATCCTATTTCATTTCCAGTTAGCAGAATCAACAGGATTAAAACGAACCGGTATAATAGTTAGCAAAGAATCGAACAGGACTTCTTTTCTAACCTTAGAATTAAATAAAGAAATAACCGAACTAACGATCACGTTGCCAAATGAAAAACCCGTTACATATAAAATGTCAGAAATAGAACCGCAGGAATTCAATCCTGATTATGAGTGGGAATAATAACTATAAATCTAATAAAGACCCCTCCTAACTCATAGGAAGGGTCTTTATTAGATTAAATTTGCTTACTAAGTGTTGTTATCTAATCCTTATTATACTTAAATAATTTTTATTCAGGTGATAACCCTCATATTCCATCATTTCGACCAAAAAAAGCTATACTAGTGTGTGTAATATTCCTATATCCTCTTACCGGTTTTATATTAATCCAGTATGACGGAAGTAGTTATATCTCTACTTTCAGGGAAATCCCCCTCAATTTCAAACACGCCTAAATTAAATGTGACTTCTTTCCCTTCATTGAAAATTTTGTCCTTACCTTCCGCATCAAATGTTATTTTTCCTTCTTGTACAACATCCGAATCAGTTTTTTCATTTAAAGAACTATCGATTGCAATCAGTTTTGTATTATCGATGACTATATTTGATTTTGTGGAATCCCAACTAACAGGAATTGACGAATATTCATTGTCCAACTTAAAGTGTACTATTACCTGATCTTCATTGACCTTCAGCTTATTAATTTCAATATCCATCATTCTTGCTGTATCTACAATAGAAAGATCGTAAGTTGTTTTTTCTTCATATAATTCCACATACGGCTTGCCGCTACTATTCATTTCATCCGAAGACCCTGTAATAATCGTTACCGCTATTCCCGCTAAGATCATTTTTTTCAACCTACTTCCCCCTTAAAAAACGCCCCCAAATTGGGGGCGTTTTAAATTTGTCTTAAGCAAGTATCCTATCTAAAGTATCATAAAATTTCATAGCACTAACGAACAAAGATATCGTACATAAAACGGCTATATTCCCAGTAAGAGCTACCAACTTCATATTACCTTTTTCTCCTAAGATCGCTAGGATTATTCCGAAAATGGGAGATAACATCGAAATCCAAGCTAACAATGGACCTAAAACACCGATATTTCCAAATCCGCGGCTAGACTCGGTGGCACTGACAAATATACCGATGCCTAAGATAACGAGGAATGCAACGATACAAAGAGCAAAACAGAAAAATGACAAACGAGTGTATTTGCTACGTTCCATAAAATCACTCCTTCGCAACTATTAAACACATTCTACATAAAAAGTAATTTTTTAACAATAAGGAATAATACCTGAATCGCTTTTGTTTTTAGGCTGTATTAAAGATTAGGTTAATGTTAATCTTTGATCAAATAAAAGAGACCACCTATTAGTGGTCTTCTTCAGTGCAACTATTTTTGAGCTATTAACTATCCAATAAAATAAACAGCATCTCTGCTGCCTATTAATTTCTACCTTATTTGAACAATGTCGGTATAAGTTTCATCGTTGCGTTCCCAAACTACGGATACAGCCGTGCCTTTAGTTGGCTTAGGGCCTAAGTAAAAATCCTTTGAAAAAGGATGCAGAACAGTAATTTCGCCATCTTCTGCCCTTCCTTCTACAAAACTATCGATACTGTATAAAATTTCATCATTTTTTTTAACTACAATGGCCTTTACCATTACATTATCGTCATTTCTTTGTTTTAAACGACCTTCCCAACCATATGGTTCACTGGGGTCTGTATTTTTGGAGTAGGTTACCTTCCACAATCCATTTTCTGAAGTTCTTGATATTACGATACTTGAATAATACCAATAAACGCAGATTACAATGAGAGCTAACGGTATAATAACTTTCAAATATTTATTTCTTTTCATATGACCCACTCAATCCCTCTCAATATTGATCAATTAGTTTTAGTTTTCATTTACATTTTACTTTAATACGGGAAAAACAGAGGGTTCATTAATTCAAATCACTTTGCTTTTTTGTTGTAAGTGAAATTTAAGGAAAAACAACAATCTTTACGAATACAGTCTTTTTAAATAATGTATATATTGCACCTATAATGTTAAGGAATCAAAATTTTATTTTCTCTAATAAACTCGGGAAAGGAAGAGAAAAGAAAAGGAGTATCAAGGTTCGGGAGAACACGAGAAAATATTTAAAGATAGGAACGTTTTCTATCGATGAGAACAAATAAAAGATACCACCTATAAGTGGTCTCTTTTATTGCATCTTATGGAACTAACGCACCCGTTAGTTCAATAAGAAAACGGCATCTTGTTGAAGGAAAATTGTTAATTTTTATTTTTGTTTAATAAATTTAAAGTAAAAATTAAGTTAACAATACCTAATACCACAAGGGTTCTTGAAACAATTCTGGCAACATTTAAATTATCTATAAAACTCAACGAAAATACCCCAATTAAAATAATGATACCTAAAAAAATGCTTAAACTTAGCTTTTTATTCATTTCAATCTCCCCCTCAACTAAATTTACCATACACCGCCTTAATTAAAGGATAATTCTTGTTCAACTAAACTGCCCCTTTAGTTGCATAAAGAAAGAGCTGCCTTAAAGATAGCTCCGTTCTTGATCTAACGAACCAAGTTACTAAACTGTAAACGGATTGTTACGCAAATAGCATTGTTAGAGGAGACTTCAATATATATAATTAAGACTCGTTAAGGAGTGATGAAAGATGATAAACGTAACAGTTGATAAGTTAAAATTCAAGAAACAATTATCGGGAATTGAACAAATCACACTGAAAGATTTTCTGTATACCTGGGTAGGTAGCTCAAGCAAGGGATTTGATGATTTTTTTCACCTTGAGTACACAGTAGATGTATTTGCCAAAATGGAAAAAACGACGAATGACACCGATTTGTTGATTTCTGATGATGATTATTTCAGATACATAACATTGACGGAAGATAATCAAATTGTGATAGGTGTTTTAGATATGAATTCAGAATTAAAACATAGAATAATTTCACTAGATAAGATGAAATAATTCTTCGTTTTCTTTAACCCATACAAAAAGAGGCAGCGTGGTTCACTGTCTTTTTTTATTTGTTCACTATATGTCTTATGCGACGTTACTGAATTATCCTGCCCCTTTAGTGCCATAAGAAAAGAGCTGCCTTAAAGACAGCTCAGATCTTCAGCTAACGCACTCGTTAGTTGGAGTATTTTGCGAATATTATTTAAGATACAAATTATATTTCATTTATATGTTCCCATTCACTTGAATACATACGTTGCTTGATTTTTTTCGGGTTTTCTAGTTTACAAATTAACTACTTTATCTGTTTCCCATAACCCTAACCAACTTTTATCTTTTTCAATCCTTAGAAAAGCCAATCTGTCTTCAACCTTGTGATCAAATTGCAAACCAAGTCCTTCATAGAATTCAATTGAACGATTTAAATTACTTACTGGTAAATGTGCTTCGTATAAACCTTTTATCATTGAAATTGCTCCTTTTATTATAAGTCTCTTTTACTTTCATTTATTAATCAACTAATCTGCCCCTTTAGTTCTATAAGGAATTGTATTTGTATGTGGATAAGGATTAGTATTAGAATTAACGCAAACCCTTAAACAATCAATGGTAAAGGAGGAATAAGGTGCAACCTCTTACATATCAAGTACCTGAATCGGTGCTTCTTTCAACCAAATTAGTAATAATAGACGAACAGGGTAAAACCATTTTTTTGATGCAAAAACAACGACATAAATTCCTTGCCAGTATCGTCAATGCGACAATTCGTTTTGGTTTACCTTATTCTTATAAAATAACCAATGCTTACGGGAAACCCCTTTATAGCATAGATTGTGCGTTTCCTGGCATTCGATATAAAATAACTGACCATTTATCCTCGCAGACAATACCTATTGCACGACATAAAGTTCAATTGATTGAAAAAGCGTATTCGTTTAAAATTGCCAATCAAGACTATTATTTTGAAAAAGATTATACAGGTACAGGTCACTTAAAATGTAACAATAAACGAATTGCAAGTGTTTCTATGCCTCTCTCCACTAAGATTTCAATGGTTGATACCATTAATATTGAATCAACAACGGAAGAAATTGCAGCACTAGCTGCCGTATTGTTCCATACATTTTATTATTACGATGCTTAAAAGGGGCGGTTGTTCAACTAACCTGCCCGCTTTAGTTGCATAAAAAAAAGCTGCCTTAAAGACAGCTCCGATCTTCAGCTAACGCACCCGTTACTTGAATAATAAATAATATTCCAAGGCTTTCAACGAGTACTATCCTGTTTAAACTTTTTTTCAATCATTCTATTTACATATCTTATGATAATAATTATGAAAAATATTAACAAAAAAGTAGAACCTAAGAAACTTAATGTTATTGCAAACCGTTTAAAAAAATACATTAAAACTAGAAATAACAAAGTAATTAATGCACACAAAGAAGCTAAAAGTAGTGAATTTATTCTATCCAGATAAGATTTCCGGTATCTAATTAAGTAATAAAAAATAATCGGAAGAAGGAGTATAAGGCATATGAAATAAATACTGAGATTGCTTGTATAATCTAAATCATTAGAAGCAGAGATATAACCACATATAATTAAGAGTATTCCGAAAAGTACGTAAGCAAATTCTTTAAAATATTTTTCTTTTTCCCTTATTCTCTTTTTATTATCAAGCTTGTAGATTTTCTCACTAAATCTTTCCTCTTCAAGAATTAGAATTGAACCCTTATTTATCTTCGGTTTTCTAGGTTTTTCTAATACTTTATTAAAGACTTTTAATGCAGAAAGAAGAGTTAATATTGCTCCAGCTAGCTGTAAAATATTTGGTATCATTGTAATATCATTTGAAGTATTATTTATTGTACCTTCAAGCCATAATTGTTTAAAAAACTCAAGTAAGCCCATATTTCCTCAGCACCTCTTCTTTTTTGATTCAATATATGTAAAAAGAAATAGGAATAGGACAAACGTTTTAATATTCAATTAACCTGCCCCGATAGTTCCGTAAGAAAAAGGTTGCCGCAGCAACCTCGCACATTAAGGGTAAAGCACCTTATTGTAGTACAAGTACAGAAATTATTTATTACCTTTTCTGTATCTATAACTTTCGTTCATCAATATGTATAGAAAAAGAAAGTACAAGTATTGCTAATGTCACAACTATAAATAACCAAGTTAATTCTATATCTGTGAAATAATCAACCGTGAGTATAATAAAATCTACAAAATTGAGAATTAAGAATAAATTATTCTTTTTATTAGGTATCTTATTTTCAAAAAACAATCCCATTACATATTTCAACTTATTTGACATTAAATTTCCCCCATAAAACTTCAAACTGAACTTAACAAACTATACCATATCGCAAAAGGGTCTTCTTCTACTAAACTGCCCCTTTAGTTGCATAAAGAAAAAGCTGCCTTAAAGACAGCTCAGATCTTTAGCTAACGCACCCGTTAGTGAAAGAGCAAAAAGCCATTTATGCTTTCTTTTTCCAAGACATTAAATCAGAAAATGCCAATCCAAATGACACACCCAAAGGAATTCCTAAATCCCAAGGGTACATTTCCGAACTTCTAAAAAAATAAAAAAGAAGATAGTGCAAAGCACTTAAAGAAATAAACCAAATAATAAACGTAAAAAACCTTTTTCTTATTTGAATCCAATTTAACTTCCTTGTATTCGCAATAATTAAAAAGATGGAGAACAAACCATATAGAAGAAGATAAATTACATATCCTATAATAAATTTAAGAGATAGCGAAGTATCAATATCCTTATATATTATAAATATCGTAAGTATGGTTCCTGCCAAAAATACAATAAACAAAATTAAGTTTAACGAAATATATTTCTTCATCTTTTACCCCTTACCTTCAAAGTCTAGTTACCTTTAGATTATCTCAAAATATCAGAATTTAGGTTTTGGTAACTAATTCCTTGTTCAACTAACCTGCCCTGATAGTTGCATAAAGAAAAAGCTGCCTTAAAAACAGCTCTGATCTTCAGCTAACGCACCCGTTACTTCATTAAGATGTCTATCCCCATTCCACAAAACATTATCGTTAGGATGAACCAAAATATATATTCGCTTTTTTTAACAATGTAGTTTTCAATTCCTATTAGAAGGGTGATTATTCCTGCAATTAGTCTTAAAATTCCAGAGTAAAAAAAATCTATACTGTCATAAGTTTGGAAATATAATATTATTGCAAAGATTGTCAATACCCACTGTATAGACAGAATAGGTTTATTTCTGTCATCCCAAAATTCTTTTCTCAAAAAAGCACGCATAATTTTATCTCCTCAATCTAAATCAAAGTCTACTCGTATTATAAACTGTAATAAACAACCTGCCCCGATAGTTCCATAAGAAAAAAAAGCTGTCCTAAAGACAGCTCCGATCTTCAGCTAACGCACCCGTTAGCTTAAGTACATTTCTTCACAAACAATTTTACGAAAGTTATAGAAGAATCATCTGAAAAGAGAGGCTCATTTTCTGAGCTTCCCTCAATGTATCTTTTCATTCTGCTTTACAAAAAATATTTATTTAAACTTAATACCGTAATAACGCATTGCCTCTAAGCTACCTTCATATTCAAAAATTCCCTTTTCGATTAATTTCCTAACCCTATATTCCAAAAAGCTGTCACCGATATACTGAAGAATATGTCCATAAACTTCACCAATTAATCTTGCACTCATAATAAACCCTTTTTTCTTCCCAATCAGCTTCTTCGCTTTTTCGATTATAAAATCATCGAAATAGTCTTCAGGTACAACTTTTATTTCTTCATTTTCCCATATTCTTAATGTACCAGGATTCGTGGAGAGGTGTAGCCACTTTTTTTCATAATACTTACGCTCTTTGTGAGATAAAATCTGGTTTTCGTCTTGGCTATATTTATATATGGTTTGTAATTCTTTTAAAGGGATTTCACCCGAAAAATAAGATTCATACTTCTTAGCTTTTTTTTCAAACAATTTCCTGTACAATGCTGCGGTATCAATGATACAAATATTATTCTTTCGTTCCCGCAACAAATACAGTGTAAAAAGAAGTGCTGTTTGTTCATTTGCATTTTCTGATACCCATATGTAAATTGGAAGATCATCAGGAATTGATAATACTTGAGAAATGACTTTCGGCAAACTTTCTTTATAAAATTCAACTTCATTTTCATTAGATAAGTTGTTTTTTAACCAATCAAATCTATCTGTTTGTCCCTTTTCGGTATCTAAACTGTTTATAGGAGCAATAGAGAAATTTTCGTGGAAAGCTATAATAAACTCTTCATCAAGGATGTTTAATTCTTTTAATGTTTGTCTTAAATATGGATATCCAAATTGTATATGAACCTTTTGGTAATTACATTTATCAAATGTACTTTGGTTTTTGTCTTTTGGATTAAGAATTTGGTTATAAATTTCTTTAAGATCATTTGTAAACTCAACTAAAGAATTTTCCTTATCCTCCAACAATCCAATCTTAAAAAGAATAAATTGCAGATATAACTTTACTTCCTCTTCTGGTAGGTCCTTAACTATTTTTTTTATATCGAGAATATCCATCTAAAAAAACCCCTTATCTTATCTATTAAAAGGAATCACATTAACGTATCCTTTTTAGGATATTGTTTCCAAATCTTTTCCCACTAAAATGCCCCGTTAGTTCCCTAAAGAAAAAGCTGCCTTAAAGATAGCTCCAATCTTCAGCTAACTCACCTGTTAGTTGAAGATCATTAAAATTTAATTTGAACTACAACCCTAAAATCTTAACAGTAATAATTAGGAACAATAAAATAATATTTAGCCAGACAAAAAATTTAATCATAAGCTCAGCCCAAAACTTTCTACGCAATCCAAAATAAAAGATTACACTGTATATTAATAGGCTAATAACTATGCGAACTCCAGAAACTTTTTCAAAAATGTCAATGAATGTATTTATTAAAACAGAGATAATAAATAAAAATAGGTAAATCTTATATTTTTTTTCTTTTCTATCGAACTCTTCTTTAAATTCATACATTTTTATTACCTCAATTTATCTTCTTTTTTCTTTAGATTAACAAATATGTTCTTCAATTATCCTGCCCTTTTTGTTCAAAAAGGCGATCCCTTATTAAAGAATCGCATCCTAAAGATATTTACGAAGAGAGGTTAGTTGTCTTTTTTTTAAAACCTTTAATTGTTATATAAATCGGATATAACAATAACAAACCTCCAAATAGCCATATCCCATATTCTTCACTGGGAAGATATTTATGTAATAAATCATTCAAAAATAGATTTCCAGTTATGATGAAGATTAGAACTGATGTGAAAAATGTTAAAGACGTTTTGAAAAAACTTTTCGTTTTAAATTTCTTATCCTTAAAACTATTAATTAAGCCAATAACCACAGACAAAACAAGTAAATGAGTGACATTCATACGCCTTAACCTTCTTTTTTATTTTAGCATAAGCGAAAAAAATCCTATTTCATATATGAAAATATTTCCAGCTTATGGAACTATCCTGCCCTATAGTTGCATATGAAAAGGAGCTGCTGATCAGCTCCTGATATTGAAGTAAAGCACCCGTTAGTTTAAGATAGACAATTACGATTTTATTTGTTTATCAAGAAGGAACAATAGCTTTCTTTGTGCTTCTTTGAATAATTTTTCTAACACGAATTGTGCTTTGTAAATAACGTCTGATGTGTTTATTTACAAAAAACGGTGGTATTTTTCATCCTCGTAAATTTTTTTAAAACAATGGTGTTGATTTAACTGTTCAATATTTTGGTCAATTTTTTTCGTATTTAAAGTGTCACTATATCCGAATAATCCTGCAATTAATTCAATTAAAAAACTAAGCATACTTTACTCCAGTCCCCTTCTAATTTTTGAGAATTCTACACTAATTGTGGTTAATCCTTGTTCAACTAACCTGCCCCTTTAGTTCCATAAAAAATGTTCCGAACCCCCATATAAATGCTATATTAAAAATACTACGAACCACATAAACGCAATACCAAAATTTAATAGCATCTGCCTCTTATTTTCCTTTTTTAAAAAACTTTCAAATCCATCTATTATTGAACCAATTCCTAATAAAAGATATATATATTTTATGAAATTAAAATCATTAATTATACATAATATTAAAATTAAGCCCATTGCTATTATCATTAAATATCGAATCAGTATGAATGGTTTAGTACTTTCTCTTTTTTCAAAAAACAATCCCATTACATATTTCAACTTATTTGACACTAAATTTCCCCCATATACAAACTGAAATTAATAAACTATACCATAAAGCAAACGGGTCTTCTTCTATTAAACTGCCCCGTTCATTCCATAAGAAAAAGCTGCCTTAAAGACAGCTCCGATCTTAAGCAAACCCAACTGTAAGCTTAATAACTAAAAGAATATTAGGCTTTTATTCACCTACATATTCAATCTTAATCCCATTCACCTTTTTGTCAATTTCGTAAGTTTCAGAAGATTTATCATAGATAACTTTTAGGGCGTTTTCATTAAACCATTCAATCGAAAAATCTTTATCTGACCTAAATGTATTTCCTGATTCATTTTGAAAATCATCATCTTTATTTAAAATCGATAATTGGGGTGAAAATCCCGTTGTCGCACCACAACTTCTTTCGAAAATGTAAGCCACATTCTCACCACTGGGAGAAGGGGTTTTTTGTTTAATATCATTTCCACACATATCCGCAAATAAAAAATCCAATAGATATTTACCAGCCATTAATAAAAGGAATATTACGATTAGCGTCATTAAAATAGTTTTAAATCTTTTTGTCATTAGAACCACCCAAAATTAAAGTAATAGAAATTAGCTTTTACAAATGCACTGTTTTTATTTTGTCTTCTTTAACTATTCTGCCCATATAGTTCCATTAGAAAAAGCTACCTTTAAGATATATCTTCTTTAGCTAACGTACCTGTTTGTTCAATAGCATTATTAGATTTAATCCCAAAAGTTAAAGATTACCTCTCCAGAATTTTTTGGCTTCCAATACGCTATTTGTTCCAATTCAGCACTGTTTAATTCATTATCATTTTCTAAAATAATCTTTCCAGTTCTCTCTTCAATGTATAATGGTTTTTTAAGTTCCTCCATACTCAAAACCTTATAAAATGGACTAAACTGTTTCAATAATTCGGGTTCATCAATAAATATAATATTTTCAAAATCAACAAAAGAAGCAAAAGCTAAAAAAGGATAATGTTCATTAAGCAATATATGCAAATGTTTATTGAAAACTTTAACTTCGACATTTAAAAAATTAGTAGGAAACTGTGGTTCTATGAATTCCAACACTTTTCCGTTATTCCTTTTAATGATACTAAAACATAGCTGTTTAAATTGTTTCCTATCAATTGTTGGTGGCTTATTATGTTTTACATTATAAAAACCAGTTACTCCTTTAGGAAATTTCAATAAACATCACCCGCATTAATAATTTTTATAGCTTATATTCTCCATTCCTTATGCAACTATCCTGCCCTTATAATAGCTGTATCAGTACTCAGCTTGTCAAATTTGCACATTTTATGATTACTCTCGAATAAATAACTCATTTCTTTCAATAATCTCTCGGCATTTCTCAAATCCTTCTTTTGACTTGCTATACACAGGGAAACATAGATCATAATTTCCTATAAAAACTGTATCAAGAGAAGGAAAGAAAAAATTCGAAAAATACAATTCTTCAACTGAAAGGTTAACCAGAAACTTAAGTGCCTCTTCATCACCAATTTTGTATATGCCCTTGTTGATAGCAAACATCTTTCTAAAAATACTAGCCTCCATCCGATTTAAGGAGCCTAGAATGAATTTGAATTGTTCTTTGCTTAATCCTTTTTTATTGAAATGAACAAATAATTCATTATCAGTACGATAAATCTGGGTTAAGGCACATAAAAATCTGGAACCATACTTTAAATGGTGCTGCTCATAACCTAGTAAATCTCGTGCCTCTTGCTCTGTAAGAACTCGATTATACACATCCATAATACCAATATAGGGAAACACTATTCTTGGCTCCTCGAGAAGATGAGTGTTGAATTTTTTAAACTTTGTATATAGTTTTTCAACCTCTTCATTTGTTGCTAATTCTATTCTCAAATTGGTCGCCTCACTTTTCTTTACTTACATCATTTTATCATTTTCTTATTAAACGCACCCGTTAGTTTAAGTGTAATATTTCACAAATATTATAAATGAGAAAAATGAATAACTAAAAATACAATAGGAGGAATTATTATTGATGGTAGAAGATTTAAAGTATTAAATTTCTTAATCCCCAAAATATTTAAACCAGATGCGATTATCAATATACCTCCTACAATCGTCACTTCGTTCAGAAGATCATTATTTATGGAGTTCTCCATTAAAATAGCAATTAAATAAATGGCACCTTGCCAAATAAATAAAACAATTCCTGCAACAGCTATCCCAATACCAAATGTGGATGCTAATACAATCGAGGTAATCCCATCCAACACCCCATTTGCAAGCAGATACGTATAATCTCCCTTTAACGCTGCCTCTACAGGACCTAAAATAGATAACGTTCCAATACAAAATAATAGGATAGCAGTCGCTAACCCCTCAGCTAAATTACCTCTGGAATATTTATTAACTAAAGCATTAAATTTTGATTCTAAATTCAGCCTTTGACCGAGCAATCCCCCTACGGCTAAGCTTACAATAAAAAGTACCGGATATTTGCTGGAAGGTAAATGTTGCACTAGTGCATTTATTCCTAACCCCAACGCAACTAACCCCATAGCCTGCATTAGAATGTTGTGATATTCATCTTTTATCCCCTTTTTAAAGATGCTTCCGATAATGCTTCCGATTACTATCATCATTGTATTAAAGATTGTTCCAAACATAATCATTTCTCCTTTTAATTATTGTTCTATCAAAAAATATAGACCCTCCTGTAACGGGAGGGTCAACACTTTATTGGTATTTGTATTTCTGTCAGATAGTCTTCTTTACTACCTGAGATATAATGGTCAATTATTGTTCTTTCAATGGAATCCCCGATAACTTGGAAACCGTTATCTTGAATACAATTGAGTAAGCTTCTATAATGTTCGGGTGAATCGCTGTGATTTCCATTATAATAAATGCAGGCATACATTCCTTCGGGAAGAGTTGTCACTAAAGGATTTTGAATATCATCTTCTTCGACTAAAATAAATATCGAGTTATATTCATTGAACTTGTTGTTTAATGTATTATTAATACTTATCGTAAGACCTACTCCCCCAATAAATATAGAAGAACTCATATTAGACAGACTCTCTAATCGTCGTAAGGAAACTTCCATCTCAGGTTCTGAACTGATTATTTCCATTAATCTTACTATCCTTCTCTCTTTCCTCTCCTGTATGAATGGCACTTCCAATTCTTTTATTTCTCGTGCTAATTTAATGTCCTTGATTCGATTTTGGAACCTTCGGTTAATTCGTTCCAGTTCTTTCATTTTTTTTTCGGTTAATCGTTTCTGTTCCTCTAAGAGATACAAAAAACCATCGATATTCCTGTCGTCTAGATGTCCCTTGATCTCCTTTAATGAAAAACCTAATTCCTTTAAATAATGAATAGTGTTCAAATGTTCAAATTGTTCCGTTGAATAATATCTATAACCGTTGTTTAGATCCGTATGTATAGGTTTTAATAAATCAATTTCATCATAATATCGAAGGGTTTTTATGGTCGTATTATGGAGTTTAGCCATTTCTCCAATTGAAAATCTATTCTTCAATTTAATCTTCCTTTAGAAAAACTTTATATTATCACTATAATACACAATTATATGAAGTTAAACTAACCTGCCCCGTTAGTTCCATAAGAAAAGGAGCTGCTAATCAGCTCCTGATAATGAAGTAAAGCACCCGTTAGTTCCATAAGAAAATCAATTTCTACTAAAGAATTGGACCTACTAATAAAAAAAGGTTTCTCTTTTACTAGTCTAATTGCGGTTTTATTTATTTTATAAATATTACAATTAAATATATGACATAAAACTAGATGTACGATCTTGTCTTACTTTAAATTTTCCAATTTAATGTAAGGGAGCATCTTACTTGCTATAAATTGCGAATCATTTCCTTTATTTCATCACGTTTTTGAATGGTTGTATCGTTTTTATTTGGGAAAATCGCTGTGGCACCACCGTCATTTTCAATATCAACTAGTAAATCGAAAAAATTCAAAAGTGGTATGTTGAACGCTTCGTATGACTCATCTATATTGGCAGACTCCATTTCAGCAAAACTTCGACTTGGCCAAACAGGTAGTAAAAATGGATAGTCTCCATCATCATCTTCTAATAGTAATAAGTCGCCATTTTCGTCGCGTAGTAACCACACCTGTTCATCCGTTGCAACCATACCATAAAAATATGCAAGTCGCTTTTCAGCAGGACGGTTTAAAATAAATCGTTTAATTAATTTCATTTATTTCATTCCTTTATGATAATTGTTAGAAAATATACAAGTTTCTATATCTTTCTGTAATTTTCCTTCCTGAACTAAACTGCCCCGATGGTTGCATAAAAAAGGAGCTGCTGATCAACTCCTGATAAGTAAAGCAATCGTTACTTAAATTAGAAATTTAATTAGCTTTTCTTTGTCCTCTTAAATAATAAATAACCTAAAACACCTAAAATTAATGCTATACCTCCGAAAACAATTACTTGAAATATAATATCCCCTATAAACATAACCTGTTTCTCCTTTTCTAAAAAACATTTTCCTAAATCTGTATACGAGATTTCCCCTAAAAAGGTTTCAACTGATAGTTTGATTCTAAAGTCTTATTAAACTAAACTGCCCCGATAGCTCCATAAGAAAAAGAGCAGCCAAAGCAACTCCCTTATTGAAGCAAAGCACCTGTTAGTTTAAGTAGATTTCTTCACAAATTCATTAAATCGTTTTTTATCGGCCAGTTTTCAACAAATTTAATTTACTTCTTTTTTATATTTACTGCTAAACCTTCTATACCATTTTTAGTAAGAGTTTTATTCACTATTTTTTCCAGATTTTGTTTTGTACTATCGAAATCTTCTTTTGAAGTTCTAATCCCCAAATTAACTGAGTTGGTTTCTGTGGATATTCCATAAGCTACAACAACGTCAACCTTCTGCTTGCCAAGTTCCTTAAAAATCAATGATTCAATTTCCTTTTCTTTCTTATTTGTTGAAAATATTTCTGGATCTTTAGGAGTATTAGAACAAGCAGTTAAAAACATAAACACTAGACTTACCAAAATTAAGTTCTTATTAATGATTTTTCCTCCTCTTTTATTTGGCATATTAATCCCTTGAATTTAACATTACCGTAATTATTTTCTTTGCTCAATGGACAAATGGAACTTTTTGGAGTAGCACTAACCTGCCCCGTTAGTTCCATAAAGAAAAAGCTGCCTTAAAGACAGCTCCGATCTTCAGCTAACGCACCCGTTAGCTTAACAACTATAAAAATTCCGGCCAATTAGCTTAGCCTTCTAGAAGAGACCTTTTCACTCTCTTTATAGAAAGGTACATATTTATACTTCTAAATTTATTCCTCTTTAGAATTACCGGCTTTTAATGCAATTAATAGTCGGTTTTTAAATTTTTTTTATTTTTTGGACAAACCCTTGAAAACAGTGAAATTAAAAAAATATAATGTGTCCGAATTAAATAAGTTAATTCAAATTAATCACTATTAAACTAATAAATAAAACTAAAAGGAGAAATAAAGTATGACTAAAAACATCGAAGATTATCCAATGATCCTAACAGCTGTGCACTTATCTGAAATTTTGATGGTGTCTAAGCCAACTGCTTATGAGTTAATGGAACAAAAATCATTTCCACTTATTAAATTAGGTCGCAGCAAACGTGTGCTCCGTGATGAGTTTTTTAATTGGCTGACCCAACAACAAGTGAGCAGCTTATAAAACTGTAAGTGCGTAGTCATATCACCGAACTACCTACTTACCTTACATAATTTTTATCAAACATTTACGGAGGTTAGCATAATGAGAGGTAGCTCAAAAAAGAGCGAAAACTCTTGAACATATAGTAGATTTTGAGAAAAATTCGCTAACAGGTGAATGTATACAAAAAACATAAAGCAGACTCACACGCCAAAAAGATGCACAAGTAGCACTATTCAAGCTGCTATCTGAAAACTAGAGGAAAAGAGTGGCTTATAGAACCGAAAGTAAGTGGTCAAACTGATACTAGACCACTTGCTTTCCAATGTTCTAACACAAACTACAATAGGATATGGGGGCAAGCAATATGAAAGGCACTGTTAAAAAAAGGGGAAATACTTGGTCATATATTGTAGACATAGGAAGAGACCCGATTACAGGTAAACGTAGACAAAAAACAAAGGGTGGTTTTCCTCGTCAAAAAGATGCAGATGCTGCTCTTCGAAAGATTCTAAATGAGCTGGATGCAAATCGATATCTGGAACCGAGCAAAGAATCCTTTTCATCCTATATGGAATTTTGGTTTACGTCCCATTATCAAAAAAGGATTAAAGAAACAACGGCATCAAGCAGAAAGTATTTGATGGATAAGCACTTAATACGAGAAAATCCTTTTGCCAACAAGCCCCTATCAAAAATTACGACCGAAGATATCGATGCTTTTTATAACCTCAAATTAGATGAGGAGTATAGTACAAGTACCATACGAAAATTACACCAGTTGTTAAACCAGGCCTTCGGTCAAGCTGTAAAGTGGAAAAAGATTAGTTTTAATCCGGTGATCAATGCTGATCCACCCTCGGTGAAAAAAGAAGAAATGAAGATATGGTCTTTTGATGAGATTGATTCGTTCCTTAATCACTGCAAAGGGGAACGACATTATCTAACGTTCTTACTCGCTATTTATACGGGAATGAGGAAAGGAGAGCTCCTTGGGCTAAAATGGAGCGATATTGACTTTGGAAAAAAATCTATCCGGATACAACGTTCCCTTTCTCACATCCCGAATAAAGGATATCGTTTATCAACGCCGAAAACGAAAAAATCAAAACGGCAAGTCCCGATTCCTGATTTCCTTGTCAAGGAATTAAAGGCTCATAAAGAACGTCAAGAAACACAGAGGAAAAGGCTTGGTGAACAGTATCAAGCCCAAGACTTAGTCATTTGTACAGAAATCGGCACCTTACAAGATCCACGGAACGTGTTACGTGTGATGAAACGTATCAGTAAAGCCGCTAACGTGACATCCATTCGGTTTCACGATATCCGGCACACACACGCCTCCATCTTGATCTCTGAAGGGGTAGATATCGTCAAAGTAGCGGCTCGTTTAGGACATTCGGATCCTACCATCACGTTAAAGAATTACGCCCATTTGATTCCAAACCAAGATGATGAAGTAGCTGATATTTTCCACAATGCTCTTCAGAAGTCACGTTAGCAAAATGTGAGCAAATCACTATCGTTGATCTAAACGCATCCAGTAAGACAAAATAAAAAAGGCCTAAATCCTTGTTATATCAAGGATTTAAGCCTTTGTTAGTTGATGACCTGTGAGGGATTCGAACCCACGACCCCTTCCCTGTCAAGGTAGTGCTATTGTTATATAACAATTCTAATACCCATATTTCATAGGACGGTATCCTATAGAAAATAAAAAAAAGTTTTTAACGTCGCCGTTTCGTCGCCACCGGGTCACCAAAATTAGCCCTCTAAAGTTATTTGCCTGTACAATTTAAACCAAATAAATACGTAGAATAAATAAAAATAAAATCCAATTATTTATTATTTATAGTTCAGCTTGGACTTCCACTTTTTTAACCACTTATATATAAAATACACTTTATTCCCTTTTTTTATATAACGATTCTCGCCCTAAAAATGCAGTTAACCATGCGGTTATTATTGTACTGATAATAGTAGTAAAATTATTACCTGCCCATTGCCAAATGTTTGGAAAAAGAGTCTTTTCGGCAATATACATGTCATTGACTGTTCCCGTTATATTTGTGATAAGGTCTTCTCCATCGAAGGTGATTCTAGTTGACATATTCCCTTTTGCTGTGACCTTACTCCTAGGAACATCAATTTTTTGGGGGTTACCTGATTTAACAATATTTAATTTACCTAATTTATTTGTGGACATATCAAACGATGACATATGATATTCGATATAAAGTTTAGAAACCAGGAACTCTTCAGCGGGACTCCCCTGTTCAAGGAATATGGGGGTATATAAGGTGAACGTAAAAACTGACGTAAAAACGTATTTAAACTATATCAATGGTAAATGGGTAACTGCTTCTATTCAAAAGGTTGATACTAGTATCAATCCAGCCAATCATCATGAAATCATCGGTTATGTACAACAGTCTGAAAAAGAAGATTTAGATAACGCTGTTCTTGCTGCGAAGGAAGCTCGGGAATGCACTCGAGCAACGTATTGATGAAATTGCGGAAACGATGACTCGTGAAATGGGAAAAACATTTCTGGAAGCAAAAGGGGAAACAGCTAGAGGTGTCGCTATCCTTCGTTATTATGCAGGAGAAGGAATGAGAAAAATAGGTGATGTGATTCCTTCATCGGATTCTGAAGCACTAATGTTCACTACTCGTACTCCCCTTGGAGTTGTAGGTGTTATCACCCCTTGGAATTTCCCAGTGGCAATCCCCATCTGGAAAATAGCGCCGGCACTCATCTATGGAAATACTGTTATTCTTAAACCCAGCTCAAGAAACCGCAGTAACCGCAGCCAAAGTAATAGAATGCTTTGACGAGGCAGGGATTCCAATGGGTACTATTAATATGGTGACAGGCCCTGGGTCTGTCATTGGTCAAGCGATTACTAATCACCCGGATATTAATGGAATTACATTCACTGGATCTGATGCGGTTGGTAAATTAATTGGACTAGGAGCTCTAAAGCGTGGTGCTAAATATCAGTTAGAAATGGGTGGGAAGAATCCTTTCATTGTAGCCAATGACGCCGATTTAGAAGAGGCAGTAGAAGCAACTATTAGTGGAGGCCTCCGTTCTACGGGACAGAAATGTACAGCTACAAGTCGTGTAATCGTACAAAGTAAAGTTTACGAGCAGTTCAAAAATAAACTTATTGAAAAGATAAAGGAAATAAAAATTGGGAATGGTTTAAAAGAAGATGTATGGATGGGGCCATGTGCAAGTGAGAACCAGTTGAATACAGTACTTTCTTACGTAAAGAAAGGAATTGAAGAGGGCGCGACATTGATTTATGGCGGTAAACGTTTGGGGGAAGATGAATTAGTCAATGGATTCTTTATGGAACCTACTGTCTTTGAAAATGTAAGTAATAGAATGTCTATTGCCCAAGAGGAAATTTTCGGACCAGTGCTTGCCCTTATCAAAGTTGAGACTTTAGAAGAAGCATTACAAATTGCAAACGACGTGAAATTTGGACTAAGTGCTTCTATTTTCACTAAAAATATTGGTCACATGCTCTCTTTTATTAATAAGATGGATGCTGGTCTCGTACGTATTAATGCTGAATCTGCGGGAGTTGAACTGCAAGCCCCATTCGGGGGAATGAAACAATCTAGCTCCCACTCTCGTGAGCAAGGAGAAGCTGCAATTGAGTTTTTCACTTCTATTAAAACCGTTTTTGTAAAGGCATAAATGATTGTTTAGAAGTATATATACCAGATAGGTTCTAGCTATTAATTATGTTCTCATGAACTAAACCTACTTAAAAAACGAACCCTCAAAAACTTATAATTGATACTTAGAAAGTGCATAAAAGCTATTGCTTTTATGCACTTTTTATTGTAGAGAATAGAACAAAGCTTGCTAAATCGAGGTGTATAAAAACCTGCATAAATAAAAAAATAAGGCGTATAATAGCCGTCATAAACTCGCCCCCTTTACATCCGTTATCTTCCAATATTATTGAATTAATAGGATAAAAGGGTGTGAATTCAGAAAAAAATTTAACTTTTATCGCTCTTCTTAGGAAGCGGAATCCGGGTTAATGAGTTATCCAACTTAAGGCTAAGGGACTTGGGTTTTGAGGAAAAGCAAATACACATTTTGCGTATTCTCAACCCTCAATTCTCTTGCTACTTGTTTCTAGACCAGGGATTGGATCAACTACACTAGTTAATGAAGCTCCCTGTAATTGTGTCGCAATATTTTTTGCATGCACATAACCTAATCTAATCTGCTCCTGAAGCGTGGTACAAGGAAAATAAGTCCGGATACGTCTTGAATTACTTTGATGGAGCAGAAAAACAATCAAAAATGAATAAGGTACATATAGCAGATTGTCCATACCTTCGGAGAAAGAGTGATGAAGGAAAAAGAACAACTAAATACGAAAAGGTATGTTCCAACAACATTGAAGAACTACTGGAATTTGTAAAGGAGAAACGTGGTAATTCGTGGGAATCCTGCAATTTCTGTAAACCCCTAGAAGTAAAAAAGGAAAGTCTGTTATGAATTTTGAACCTTTATGGAAGTCAAAGTTGGAACAGATAAGTTTTGATATTATGGCTCTTGAACCTTTAGAGATAAAGACACTGAAAAATATGATTTTCCAAAGAAAGGTGGAGTTTATCTTTTTACTACCAAAGATGATGAGTGTGTTTACGTTGGAAAAACAGGTGATTTGAGAGACAGAGTATTTGATGTCCATTTAAATGGCAAAGGTAAATCTAGTTTTAGGCAAGCACTTCTGGGTCAAAAAAAGACTAGAAAGCTTGATGCAGTTACAACTGATGATGAAATAGATTATTTCATTGAGAAAATGTTTTTAATTCGATTTGTGGTAATAGAAGATATCTTGCTAAGGGGATGCGTTGAAGATTTCTTAAATGCCATATTGAAGCCAATATACTCTGTTTCACTTAGCATGAAATAATGCCAAAACTACACTAGGTTGGTGCTTGTACACCTAAAATATAAAAAAAGCGCAGCAGTGCGCTTTTTTATTTAAGAAACGCTTGTTATCTCGTAGTTTAGATTTTTTTTGTTTTCTTTAATTGAATTATCGAGATACAGTCTTCCCAATACTATACCTGTTGCAACAGCTACTTTTACATAGAGTTGTCATAATTCACCTTGTCCAGCTTGTATTGTTAGTATTTAATATCAAGAAAATTTTCTGCACTTCTCAATTTCAATAAGAGCATTTTATATTCTGCCGATTCCTCTTGGATAAGGATTATATCTTTTGGAACATCATCTGACGGGTTTATAATGTTATCTATTAATCTCAAATAAGGTTCTAGTGGCGGATTAAATTTTCTAGTCATTATCATCCCTTTCTTCAAACCATGCGAAAAGGTTTCGTTTCATATAATTTTCAACATATTCGCGTGATACACCGGCTTCTTTTGCTACTTTTTCAATAACATCATCCAAAATAGATTCAGTTTTAATAACTTCAGTGTCCCAAAATCATAATAAGCCGAAAATAGGTAAGTTTTTATTATGACTCGATTGTTTTCGGTTATTTTTCATTCAAAAAACATACTGCCATTAACAACATTATTTAATTGCGAAATACACTTGCCGCTTCTTTTTACTTAATATCATTTGTAATCTTCTTATATAAAAAACGATCGCTCAAATAATGAGTCGATCGTTTTCATTTCTATTTAGCTTATTACTTTAGTTATAAGCCAAATAATAAGTATAAATACATTTGCTAAAATCATAACATATATACTTAATAATATTATTAGATGAATTATTTTAATAAATAACATTTTTCCTAAATAGGTCATTGAATAATTTGAAGTGAAGGAATGTGTTTCCGTTTCCATTTCTGTTCCGATTCTTGTTTCCAATTAAAAAAATAATAAAGTGGAACGATTAGAATATAGAATAAAGCTGCAATCAGTATTTTCAAAATTTTTGGCATCTGTTGGAATTCATCCTCTAAACCATCCTCTGATTTAATTGCATTCCGTATTGAATAATCCACTGAAAAATCTGATGCTAGAATTGAAAATAAAAACAACTGAATAAAGAAAAATATAAAAATACAGGTAGTTATTAAACTTTTCAAACCAGGGTCTTGTAAAAACTTATGGTCAATTGCAAATTTTTCTATAGAAAAAAGCATAAAACAAACTAGAAAGGAAACTAGATAAATTTTATACTTTCTCCATATTTCTTTTATCGCGTCCCAATGTTGTTTTAAATATTCGTTTTCAGAATCATCACAATGATAAAGCATCCTTCCACCAAATTTGCCTAAATTTGAGCCGGACTTCAATTTGGCTAAATAGAATGGATTTGGGGATTTCACCTTAGATGATATGTCATTAAATGAAAATGCAACATTAGGTTGTGATGATGCATATGGAATTAATTTTAATTCATTATCAGAGAGCTCGTAACCAAAATGAGCAAGTGATTTCCATTCTTCATTATCAAATTTATCCAAATCGGTCCTAATATTTGATAATGCTTCACCGACACTTTCATGAACTTGTGTGGGTTTTTTTAATTTTAAGTGGATATGTTTGTAACATATTTTTTGACTTTCTAAATCTTTTAACATTAGATTCTTATTTAATTCCAAACTTAAATCATAACTTCTTCTCAATACTCTAAAACGGTTTCTTGGAATAAAGTCTTGGGAAGTAAGTTGTTTTGAACCATCACTTATTATCATCAAATCCCATTTTTCCTTTTCCTTGTTTAGAGAAAAAACTCCAAGATTATCAAATGCACCTCCATCAACAAATTTGTAAACAGTCGAATCTAAAAATAACTTTGTATAATTAAATATTCCCGGTACACAAGAAGAAGCAGTAACTGCATCTTTTAAATAAACTTGACTTTCTGATGTATAAGTTAACTTTGTTTCTGGGAAATTTATATCTTCATCTTCATATTGACCCATGCAATTTGTCTTAAAATACCAATTTCTCCCATTACTTAAAAGAGTAGAATTTATGATCAACTCCGGCATACCATCGCTTTGGAGGTCAGACATTTTATAATTGTCCTTATAAAAAAATTTATCATAGAAATTTCCGAGAAGTTTTTCTCTGTTCAAAAATACTGCTCTAAATTCATTTAACCAGGAAAAAATACTTTATTACGAATATTTTTACGAACACCGTCAACAAAATCGCTCTCTAATTCTTTAATTAGGTTTATGTAATCTTGTTGAGTTTGAGGTTTCCTTTTAAGTAATTTTATGTAATATAGAGCACCAATAATTGATCCACCAGAAACAGTCGATATTACCTTTATATGACGTAATAAATCTAATTGAGCCATCCTAGCTAAAACCCCTAAGTGGAAAAATGAAGCTCTAAACCCTCCACCTGAAAGAGCTAAACCAATTTTCTCAAACCCTCCAACTGAAAGAGGTAGGACACTTTTTTCAAATTCAGCACCTCTGTTTTCCCGATCATTCGCGCTGCCTTGATTTAGTTTCACTTTAATGCTGCTCATCTTTGTCATTATCAAACTCACACTCCAATTGTATAGGTGAATTCTGGTGTTCTTATTAAAGAATACTACTATTACCTAATTTTTCCTATACAAAATATAAAAAATTTTTTTTAAGCATTCTCCTTTTAAGGGGTTATTGTTATTGATTATAAAAGTAATTCTAACGCCTATGAATGAGACACAATCACATTGTGTCCCATTCGTTAAATTTTTTTCGACCCTAGAGCCATAAGGTTCTTGATCATTCAATACACTAGCACTCAGAGAGTAGTAGTTTTTGAATGAGACATAATGAAATATATTAATAGGGTAAATCTCATTGGGGATGGGTACCGGTATGAAGTTTTTTGTAGAGCCAATCCGGGAACGAAAACTGATTGAAACGATGAAGACCTTGCTGAAAAATAGTCCACGGGAACACTTGTTATTTATCATTGGTATTAATACAGCAATGAGGGTTTCAGACCTTTTGGAGCTCCGGTATGCAGACGTAATGGGTCCTGATGTAAATTGTATAGTCACTTTCAATTGAAGGAAACAAAAACTGGTAAGAACAACAAGATTGCTATGACAAAATGTGTTTAAAAGCATTTGAAGGAGTATATAAAGGAAAATTTTAAAGGAGAATTGAACCAATATATTTTCCAAAGTCGTACGTAAAGGAATAAATCAACCAATCAATCGGAAAAGTGCTTGGAGGATTATCCAAGAGGCAGCAAGCTCTATAGGACTAAGAAGCATAGGAGCGCATTTACTAAAATTTATTTAGAGTTCTTTATTTTGCTATACTAATAGTTGAAGGCAAAGAAAAAAGCCTTACTCCTAATTGAAGTAAAAGCACCCGCTACTAGCATATCTTTTCATCCAACAAAATCTTTTTGAGTTCCTGGAATTTCATTCCCGTTTTCATCTACATCCACTTGAACTTTTTTTGTTTTCTTGAACCCTTTTACAACGGGTACTTCTTTTATGATTGTCTTTGTTTCTTTCTCCGGTTCTTTAACATCAAATTCAGTTTTCCTTTTTACCTTAACTTTCTTTGTTTTTGGGTCAAATTCAAATTCTGTTTCACTATTATCTTTAATTGGCATACCCGACTTTATTGCTTCTGATTTATTCTTAGATTTCATAAATATAGTTCCCAAAAATGTTGCTGCTGCAATTCCAAATCCAATTAATAATTTTCCTCCAATTTCATATTCTGTTCTCTTGTGCTCCATTTCTCCATCTCTCCTTTTTTAAAAGCTTAAGTTTTTTGAAGATGCATAAAAAATAAGATAGGTAACACCCGAACATGTTTTAATTAAACATTCATGCACTTCCTCCGTTCTTTACTTTTCTTTGTCTTTTAATTTTTCAAAAAGATATTCGATTGATACTGATAAAACTTTAGCTAAGGCTAAAGCCAAAAAAACATTTGGTATGGATAATCCACTTTCAACTTTTCTAATGGTTTCTTTAGAAACACCTACCAGACCAGCTAATTTTTCCTGAGATAATCCTCTTTTTTCCCGTTCTTCTTTGAGTATTGTCTTAAACTTCAGGTCACCCACATTTTTTACCTCCAAATCCATTTATTACATGTTTAGATTAACAAATCCAACTTTAGTTGTCAACTATAATTGACAACTAAAGTTGATTGTGAAAATATTGCTGAATGAAAAAAGTTATCTCTCTTATTTTTATGGGTATCCCTTATTTTTTCAAATCCGAATAATAATTTCGATAACCCAATGGGAAAGAAAAGCCATCCATATGATTTTAATACTCTTATAAAGCACGAATTTACCTATATATTGGACACTAAGCTATAGTTCCGGAATCTCTGTTGACACCAACAAAGCAGTATAAACGACTATTTATGCGCAACCAGAATTTCCTTAATCTAAAAGATCATTAAACAACTCATAATCACGAAGAAACGCCGCTGAAAAGCGGCGTTAATTGCTTCTGTTTCGTTTAACTGATAGCAACAAAGTGTCGTTATTATTAGCAAACAAATCTTTTGCTTTATTTTTGCTTTGCAATTGAAAGTCGATAATACGATCATTCCAAATCCTTATAACATTAACTTCTGTCAGGTACTGTAATGACCTCATTATTCTTGATGGTCTATACATATCAGTATCTGGAACATATCTTGATATTTCAATGCTTTCTGCTTTTATTTCACCTTCCAACAGCTTGACGCCATCACTCTCTCCTTCTAAAAGTTTCATATAATTATCATATAAATCTTTTCTTTGAGCTAACAAAAGCGCTTTGACATTTGGATAGGTATACTTATCGACAATCGAGCAGGCAAAATATGGGGTTACGGTTCCGTCTACCGGATTCACATAAATGTGATTAAGGTAATCTATATCAACAATACATCCGTGGATTGTGCCAGTACCGCCAATTTTTTTAATACTATCAGATATGGATTTTAGTGCTTGATTGTAATCGCTAAATAACCCTATGATTGCATCTGAATAATACGCCATTCTCTTAAAGTAATAATTAATGTCGTTATGTTCTAAATTATTAATCATCCCACCATTTAACAGATATTTTTTCCCTGTGTTCTGGTTTTCAAGTATAAAACAATATACATTATTGTTTTTAAGCATATGTATAGTTCCTGCTCTATTAAAAGTTACTTTAATCCCAACGCCTCGGTTAAAGTCCAAATATTGCTCTCTAGAAATAGAATAAATTCCGTCAGGATAATACTTAAAAATATCATAAGCCCTTGATAATTTAAAATGCTTTAGACCTATGCTGGTAGAAAAATATCCAATTTGATTGTCGGAATAAAAAGTTTTTTCCTCGTCACAACAGTAATCATTTCGATGAGTATGTCCATTCACATATATCCAGTTAGGGTTGTAATCCTCATTCGACCAGTTTTCTTTTGGCGTATGTGTTAAAATTATAACTTTATCGTTGCCTAAAACACTTTTCACTTTATTGTAAATGAATTGAAATTGGTTTGTCTGTTTGATGTCCTCATCTATAGACATAATGGTTTGCCGATAAATTCCTTGCGTGGCGTTAAATTGTGAATTTAAGCCGGAAAACCCTAATCCACCCAGTATTACAAAAGGACTTTTCAAGCAGATATGCTTCAACTCGTCCTGATCAATGGATTGCAATTGCTTTTCTGAAATGATCGTTCCGTTTGAAAGCAGCAAATCATTTTGTAAAAAACATATACCTAGATTTGAGAACAAATCCCGGTATTGCTGAATAATTTCATCCAATGTAAGCGATTTAGAATGTGCAAACCCGCGCCGATTGTAATCCCATAATTCGTGATTCCCAAGCACTACTACTATTTGACGATGACTCCAAAACTTCGATTTCATATATTTGACTAATTCTGTATAAAACAAAGTCGATATTTCAAAATTAAAAGATATATCTCCCGCTATTAATAAGTAGTCGTCGTGAGACCCATCTGTAGCAGTATCAATCATTTTTTCTACAAGCTCTCTGATATACATTTTAACTTCCAATTCAGTCGCATTTGTCGGGAATGCTTTTAAAAGCTTATGATTGAGGTGTATATCACTAATATAGTAAATCTTGTGGGAAGTGTCATTTAATGTGGCATTTGAAATCACATCGATATCATGAAGAACAGAGATAGCCTTTACTACTTCATTTTCTGCAGAAATCATCAGCTCTGTTTTGCAATCATAATCTTTGACGTTTTCAGCATAAAAAGAATCGTCATATAAGTGTTGTTCGACTAATACATCGCTGTTAATATAGGCACCTTCAATATTAAAATCGGCGAGACTGACCTCTTTAAAATCATAATGAAGCAAATTGGCATTTTTCAAATCCGCATCTAAATGCTTATAAAAGTCAACAAATAAATCGAATTCTTTTACTTCATCCTCTTCTCTATAGCATATTTTTTCTATCGTAATAAATCTATGTATTTCTTTATCAAAGTATTTTCTCTTAAATACCCGTACCTGTAATTGTCTTTCCAATCTGATAATTTGAATATCGTTGTTTATATCATCTGGCAAGCGGTTTGCTATCTCTCTAACACAAGAGCGGTCACTATACGATATCTCAGAAAGATCGTCGCATTCCCTTAATATCCGTTCAAATATTTCAAGGCAATTATTTAAAGTATACATACTCTCAGGTACAAAAAGAAGAGCTTTCCAACTTGAGTTTACCGCCGCATTGCACAACTCCGTCGTTTTATATCTGTTCGGTACATGCTCTAATGCCAATACATTATTATTAACAGCAGCATTACATAATTCTTTGCTTCTGTTTTTACTTGGCACATATTCCAAGCTCAATCCGTTTTGCTCAACTGCTAACACGAATAGTTCTTTTGACAGAATATTCTTCGGAACAAATTCGAGCGCTAAACCATTTTGCATAATAGCTATTCTGCAAAAACTTTCCGACTTATACTTATCGGGAACATATTCAAGGGCTTTGCCATTTTGCTTTATTGCCTCAAGATAAAGCTTTTTTGTTCGGAACTCATCAGGAATATACGTGGAGTAGGCTATTATTGTTCCGTCATTTCTAACGGCTTCTATGCAAATATCATCCGTCATTATTTTTCTTGACACATATTTTATAGCTAAAGCATTTTGTTTAACAGCAGCAAGACACAAAGCTATAGAATGTGAATTTTTAGGAACCAATTGTAATGTACGACCATTTTGCTTAACAGCTTCTAAGCATCTTTCAGGCGTTTTTTCTACCTTGTCAAGGTACCAACCATTTTCTTGAATGGCTGACATTATATCTCGATCACTTATAGTAATAATCTCAGATGTCTTATCCATTCTATCCACCTCCACTGAAAACACAATTGCCTAAATACATAATACTATATTTTCCCTTTTTGCTTAATTCATTTCACTGAACTTTCATAATCCCCCTTGTCCTCCCGTAATACGCCCAAGCCTCACTGCTGTTTAAATTCGATTTCTAAATCTTTATTGTACTAACCTGCCACGTTAGCACTTCACAATTTCAAAAGAATAAAGGCTATTGATACAAAGCTACCCCTGGAATGGAAGTGCATAATCTTTAGCTGCACAACATTACAGATTTTTTTCTTTTAGGAGTAGCGTCAGGAAAATGCCGATTTACAACGCTAAGCCTATAATCCGATAAAATTAAAAAACAGCAGCCTCAATATACTTGGAAAATGCTGTTTTTTTGGTTAGGCGAATTTTTATATCGCACCCTTACTTCGAATAACAAAAGGTTTATTCCCAATCTCCTGAATTTCTCAATCCTCTTGGTTGTCTTTTGCCGAAATCCACCCAATATTTAAGTCTGGAAATAAGAAATTCTTTTCTTATATCATCTATTTGAGAATTATTAATAGCTTCTTCATTATTATCTATTTTACTTAATTCCTCAGCAAATACAGGTCCTAATCTAAATGTTGGTGGAACAAATTTAGCGACATAATTCCTATTTTTCACTTTACAAGTAATGGTATTTCTTGCTTTGATATTAGGTGTTAATCTATCAAAGGTCATATATATTTCATTTTCTCGCACTAATTGCGATCTTTTTTGATTTAAATCAGGTTTCCCACTAAATTCACTTCTAGACCCGAAAATTAAAACAAATTGTGGTTTAACTGCTTTCCCCCTCGCTATTTCTCCATCTATATCGTAATACTGATAAAAAAGACTTTGGTGATTAGGATTTGAATACCACATTTTCCAATCACTAAGTTGATTTTGAGCTTGAGTAAATTCTGCTGTTGGTCGTCCATCATTTCTAAACCATTTTTTATTAGGTTTTTCTATCTCTATAAAAATTGGATAAATTGTTCCACTATCTGAAGCAATCCACAAAAAATCAGGTATTTTAGTTGTTAAACCTTGGAGTAATGGTTGAGTAATTAAAGCATTATTATATGGAGCATGACCAGATTCACCATAAATTCCAAAAGCTCCTGGTAATAGTGATGGATTTTTTTCAAAAAATTCTTGAAAAACATCTTCCTCGTCTCCATGTTCTTTTAATAGGATCTCATAATCTTCAAGTAAATTTCTTTCGTAATCTTCCCATTCAATAACTTTTGGAGCATTATCTATAAGGTTGTAGGGTTTGTTAAAAATAGAATTTTCACTAATCATAGTATAATTCACCACTTTCTTCCGGTTAGGTTAAACACAACTATCTAGTTTTCTGTTTTTCTTTTTAATACTAATCTGCATCTTCACTTCGACAAGAATAGCTACAACTCCTTCTTGTACCAACCTGCAACTTTAATTTAATTAGAAACATGAGTTGACTTGCAACCCATGTTTTTCAAGTAAAGCACCCGTTAGTTAATTGAAAATCCCTTCTTGAACTAAACTGCTCCGTTAGTTGAACAAGAAAAAAGCACAAATAAATAATTCCTTATTAAAAGCCCTTCTCAACTGAGAGGGGACCATTTTCATTATAATTACTCTATTACCTTTTCTAAAATAATGCGTTCATTAAATCCCCCTCGTTTTTCTAACTTATCAGCTTTTACTTTTAATACCTTTTCCATATCTAAGTTAAAGGCGTATGCCATACCGTCAATAACTTCTAATATATCCGCTAACTCTTCTTCGTTAGGTGTAGCTTTAAACTCTTCCAATTCTTCTATTAATTTATGCAGTAACAACGGCTTAACCTCTTGTTCGGTAGCAACAAGTGTAAAAGGTACTTTATTACCCTGTTTAACGATTTGCGGAATTTTATCCCGTACTAATTTGTTATAAATTTTTTCACCCACTAATATCGCCCCTATCCTTTAAATGAAATCCAAAACTTTTTAACGTAATCCTTTTCAACGGCAATTTGTAATTGATCATAGTCCTTAGTGTTATTTTGCATACGGTCTAATAACTGTTTATTTCGCTCTTCTAAGCGAATTATATCTTCATTTGAAGGCAAACGGTTAGACTTTTCGGAGTTTTCCCCTTTATGGCAGTACACTAAGTTCCATAAATCATCCGAAAACATATAAGACCACGGTATAACATGGTCAACGGAAATCTCGTTTTCAGCTATGTTTTCACCGCAATAAAAACACTTTCTTTTGCCGTCCTCAAACATTAAATCAAGGTACTGATGAAACTTTTTTAAAGAAGTCCGTCTAATGTTATTTTCATCTATTGCCCGTACTTTTCTTGAAATCCGTGGACTATAATCAAAGCCCTCTAACATTTGTGTCCAACGGTAATTTATAACGGTAAATAAAAAATCACTGTACTCTTTAAGAGTTAAGACATGGTTTTTATAAAAAAATACCTTACCCTCATTACGGTCCAATTCATATATTTCGTATGTTTGACGGTTAAGGTTCTTAAAACGCCAACAAACATCTTGCTTTAGTGTTCTAACAATGTTTTTTAGCGCCAATTCATATTCACGGGCTAATTTAATCGTACTAAAGTCTATCTTTTCAAATCTTATTGGTTGTACAGATTGCTTTTTATTAAAGAATAACGTTATTAAATCCTTAGTAGAAGAAATGATTTCAGGAGGTTTTTTTATGTTTGGACTTTGTATTAAATCAAAGTAAATTGTTTGATTCCAATAATACTTTAAACAAAGTTTTCCAATATCGTTAAAATCAAATATAACAATATCTTCTATAGGTTCATTGGTATTAACGGTTAATTCAACTAACGCCTTAGACCATGCCATTTTATATGTATTATCAAAGTTGCAATTCAAAATAAGGTCGTTCCACTGTTTAATGTAAATGTCCATTGTTAAACCTTTCCTCGTTATTCTAGTTAAATAATTATATCAAATATTCCCATTTAGAAGAAACACTAAAAAAGAGCAAATTTGTTCATAATGTTGTCGAAAGGATCAAAATGAAACTGTCGAAAATTCCTAATATGGAGGTGAATTTATGGCAATAAAACTAATTACTGTTCCGAGAGCACAAGCTGAGATTAGAAGGCTGCATCAGTACATAACTTTGGTAGAGGAATATCAGGCAGATACCTTGAAAAAATGGATTATCAAGGAGTAAGCATACACGAACAGCATTACAGAAGTTGTTAAGAGAGCAAATGCCAAAGGAATGGCTCTTGACCAAGCTTATGCAAAATCTGTTTTAAAAGAAAAGGCAAATGATGAGCTTCACAGAATGTTGAGGTCTGGTTATCTTGCACGATTGAGACCAAAAAAAGAGAGACTTTACTGACCTTACATAATTTAAATCATAATAGGCAAAGTGGTTGCTCTTTGCTTTTTTTATGACCTAAAAAAGACCACTTGTCGTGGTCTAAATTTTTTACCTTTTCTAATAAAGCCTTCGTTAGCTTAGTAACAACATATTAATAATCGTATAAAGGTGTTATCCCTTACCTAAAAGCTTAACTTATTATTTTATTTATCGGGTAAACATTACTAATTTGAAAACGTTTTTTTCTAGAAATTTTTATTGTAAAATAAAATAAGATTTAATTAAGTAATTTTACACTTTTAAAGGAGGAACGTTAGATGGCTGGCATTGATTCAAAGAAAGTCGAAATATCAAATTTACTTTTAAGTGTAGACTTCAAATACAAAGTACCAGATTTTCAGCGTACTTTTGTTTGGGGAGCAGCTCAAGCAAGAGATTTAATGGATGACTTTAGTGAAGATACAGATAATTTTAATAAAGATCCCGAAGAATTAGATGGATATCTGTTAGGAAATATTGTTGCTATTGAGGATGAGAAAAATAAAATTAGATACGTTATTGATGGACAACAAAGATTAACAACTTTAACTTTAATATTCAGAATTATGTATCTTAAAAATTTAGAATTAAGTATGAATCCAAATTATAATAATTATACAGTAGTTTTACATGGTTTAACTTCGAAACTGTTGAGTGGATATTCAAAATTGAGTTACAGTGGACAGGCAACACATAAATTGTTCCATGATGAAAGTTTAAATTTCGGGCAAACTTATCGATACTTACTGATAGATGACCCAGCCACATATACAGAGGAAAACGATGAAACTCCTTCTGATAAAAATATTAGAATTGTGTATGAAACTTTAAGTGAATATATTGAGCAGATGAGCATTGAACAACATCTAAAATTTGCAATGTATCTAGAAAGTAAGGTTAGCGTAATATTGACGAAAGCCCCTAATTTAGCAAAAGCATTTCAATTGTTTGAAATCCTCAATAATCGTGGGGTTCGCCTAGAACCTATTGATTTAATTAAGAACTTGTTATTAAAAAAATTATCCGAGCAAGGTGCTACTGATGACCAAGAAATTGAATTTAAAAATAATTGGGCAAGCTTTTTAGATAACCTTCACTATAATAAAAGAGCATCAATTAATGAGAGCCAATTTTTAAAACATTATATTATTGGAACAAAGGGTAAAAACATTAAAAATGAAAAGATGTATGAAGAATTTGCAGATAACTTTTTTAAAGTCACAAATATTACCGAGATTTTAGACTTCTCAAAAGATATAAAAAAGAGAGCAGAAGCTTACACTAAAATCGCATTCATAGCAGATAACAATTATACAGATGATTTAAATAAATTAAAATATTTAGTAGATATTTTGGGAATAAAACAATTATTTTTCTTACTGATACCATTTTATAATGAATCCCAAGAAACTAAAGAGGAAGTATTGGATTTAGCAATTCGTCTAGGTTCAAGTGTGTTATTTTCTTTTACACAAACAAATTACATTGAAAGAGAGATTCCATCTATAATAGAAAAATACCTAAGTAATAGCAAAAAAAATAAAACTAATGCATATGCTCAATTTGTAAACAGCATTGACTTATTAATAAAAGAAAAAGCATTGGATGCTAAAAACGCCATTGCAACAAGAAAATTTGAAAAAGGATCAAAAGAAAAACCAATAAATAAAGTTGACCAAATTTTTAAATTCATTGAATACTATGGTCTAAACCACGAAAGGGTTCTTGATAAAAAAATTAATAATAAAAAAATTAGTATTGAACACATTTTCTCGAGGAAAATGGCACTTAACCAACTACATAATTATGGATTTAGTAACGAGAATGAGTTTAAAGACAATTTAAACAGAATAGGTAATTTAACATTACTACTACTTGACTCAAACACTTCTGGTTCAAATAAAGTCCCTGAAGATAAGGCAGTTCATTATAAAATCAGTGAATTCTTTGTAACTAAGAAACTAACTGGAAATATTCCTTTTAGCGTTAAAAGTGGCGAAAGAAAAGAAAAAATAGACTTTTTAAATAAAAAATTAACCTCTTATTTCGAAAAAAATAACAAATTTAATAAACATTCAGTGGAAAAAAGATCAAATGAAATTGCTGAAATCGTATATGATTTACTAACAGAATAACAGAGAGTTTTTTTATCAGTCATTTATAACATTGGTGCGAAAAACACTTATACCACTTCAAAATAATTGTACAATACAATTCTCTATGAATTCATTGGTGACTAGATGCCATATATGGAATATTCCACTATTATCATTGCTTTTGACTACTAAATAACATTTATTGTTCCTTTATTTCACGATGCCTTAATGTCCCTAACTTACTTCATTTATCCGTACAAACATTCAAAATAAAACCTGTGAATAAGCGGGTATTTGCGAGAAACTGAGGAAGTTCAATAAGGTGAGGAGCCTGACGCCAATAGGATATTCAGTAAAAAAAAGAATCACAAGTAGATGAAATCTATATTGTGATTCTTTTCAACCATAAAAAACTCGGATTCAAATCTTTAATTCTTCTCTCGGAACTCTTTTCCTGCTGATTTTTGATCCTTTATTTTAAAAGAAATGAGGAAGCTAATTAACGAAAGTACAGCGATGACAATAAATGAGATTTGCGCGCCATACATATCAGGATGGACGATCTCGGGACGCTGCTGAGCATTTTCGGTAGCTGATGTCATTACAGTAACAAGTATGGCAGTACCTACAGATGCGGCAATCATTTTCATCGTATTATCCATTGCTGCACCATGGGCGATTAACCGTTTAGGCAGCTGGTTTAAGGCGGCTGTCGAAACAGGCATCATAACCATGGCTAATCCGAACATCCGAATACTGTACATGACCATTATAAATGTAAAGCTTGTCGAGGGACCAACATCCATAAAAGTAAAGGAGGAGGCGGTTATGAGGAGTAATCCGCCAATAACCAGCCACCTGGCCCCAATCCGGTCAAAAATACGTCCAATGAACGGTGACATTATTCCGGTAATAAGCGCTCCAGGGAGTATGGCTAATCCAGCTTCAAACGCAGTAAATCCTCGCATGTTTTGCATAAATAGCGGGATGAGCGTTTCGGCACCTATCAGACCCATAAAGGTAATGGCTCCAATAATAATGGCAATCGGGAATAATGAATACGTAAACACACGGAACTCCAGCATTGGATGCTTTAATCGCAATTGCCTTTTGATAAACCAAACAAGTGAAATTGTTCCAATGCCTAGCGATATGATGGTACTCTCGTCTGTCCAGCCATAATTACCTGCAGCTGTAAATCCATACAATAACCCACCGAAACCTACGGAAGATAAAACAATCGAAAGCACATCCACTTTTGGCCGTGTAACTTCTGTTACATTTTTTAAAGCGAAGAATGCAACTATGATATCAATAATAGCAATTGGAAGAATGATAAAGAATAACACCCTCCATGAGTAGGTCTCCGTAACCCAGCCAGATAAAGCGGGACCAATAGCTGGCGCGAAGGAAATAACCAGACCGACCAGTCCCATCGCTGCACCCCGTTTATGAACAGGGAAAATCATTAGGAAGACTGTCTGCATTAACGGGAGCATGATTCCGGCTCCGCTCGACTGAATCATCCGTCCTAGCAGCAGCATTCCAAAATTAGGAGCTAGCCCCGCCACCAAAGTACCAATAGCAAAAATCCCCATCGCGGAAAGGAAAAGCTGTCTGGTGGTAAAGCGCTCCAGTAAAAACGCGCTAACAGGGATCATGATCCCATTAACCAGCATAAAAACGGTTGTTAGCCACTGTGCACTATTTGCCGTAACATTCATCTCCTCCATTACAGGAGGAATCGCGGTAATCATTAATGTTTGATTCAAGATCGCAATAAATGTGCCCGCAAGTAAAAGGGCAACAATTGTTGACTGTTTACTTTTTGTTGAACTCAATTAAGGTCCCCCTTTACGATTAGGAAAAAAACATACTTTTGTAGATTACACGAATTTACATAAGATTTCCACTTATTTGCTGTTAAAAATAATAGTAATAAAGTTGGCATTAAATCATTCCTTTCCCTACAAATAAAAAGGGATTTCCTTTGAAAAATAGGCTGCAATGGATGTCCGTTTTGGCCTGGTCACAGGGTTGCTGTTAAGCCAAACACGGTAGCACCTCAAAAGTCACTCACCTATAAGAGCAGATCAAATAGCGGTATCAGTCATCATAACATTCATATCAAGTGATCGTATTATTGCATAAAAACTTAACTGGCTTATAACCACTTATCACCATTGCCATTACGTTGCCGATATTTGCTAAACGTATATTTCCGCGTTTTGATACCTTAGTCCCTATGATTTAAAAGCGAATGATACTTTTTGAATTTCCAGCAAAATGGCCATTATCTACAGTATGTTTTTCCGCCATATTCATAGTTTTATGAATAACAATAGAAGAAAGTCGTCAGTTTCAGAGCGTTTATTGCTGAATTTTGGACTCTATTGAATGGCGCTCTCTTAAAAGATCCATAAATGGTTTAAAAACTTTTTATATAGAAAAAGTTCAAAAGAGGGAGAACTAGTCACCTGGATGACTTGGTCGCCCTCTTTTAATAGAATAATCACTATACTTCTTTATTCGAAACCCTGCATGAGTTTGCTGCATATTTCCATCTTTATATTTTTCCAATGTTATAAAAGCAACCTTCGGTAAAGACAAACCCATACTAGTGAATATTTATGATCCGATTACCCTAGAATTCCCGGTTAATTTAACTGTTCTATTTAATTCTTTAAAAAGCTCTATACTTTCTTTATCCATCCTGTAAATAAAAAGCACCCAATTTAATGGATGCTTAGATTTCCTTTCTTTCGTAATCTTATTTCAAATTTATCACTGAAAAATTCGTTTGCATTAAAAATGGTACTAATGTCTGAAATATCACCTATGTTTACAATTAAGGCTTCATCAACTTCTTGATCTGTGAGAACTATGCGATATTCATATTGATTTTCAAAGTATTTATCTTTCCAAAAATAAATATCAGTCCCTTGATTTTTATAAGAGCTCATCCTAGCTGAGGAATTGATGTTATAATCATCATATTTTACCAAGCCCCCTCTGTAAGCATAACCTTTTTCATTGAGTGTTCTAGTTATTCTGTCAATAAATTGCGATGGGGTAACAAAAATTAAGCTATCTCCGAACTCCCTGATCATTTTATCGATTTGTTCATTAGGTAAATCAAATTTGGTATAGTAATACTTTTCATCCTCGTTAACCACTTTTAACATATCGCCAATAATTGCAAACATACAATATAATGGTCTTTTTACATTTATATTTTTTCTGAAATTCAATTTTTTAGTACGCCCCGACATTATTAATTCATTGGTATCTTGAGTAAAGAAATTCATTGTTAATTCCGTAAAAACATGTGCTGCTTCAAATTTGTCTCCTACACCTTTTTCTCCTGAAGCACTTTCTATATCAATATACTTTTTGAAATTATTCATATATAAATCTCCAGACAAAAAACTTTCCACAAAAGGTGTGAACTTTATAAATCCAAAAACTTGACCTTTAAATCCAACGTCTGACATTTTCATACGCTTCATTCCCTCCTATTTGACTACTAAATTCACAAAAGGGACTATTCACCGGTATTTATTCTAAGACTATTATGAACGTTTACTATTAGTGAACATGTAAAAATGTATGCCTAGTTTACAAAGAATATACTTCAGTAAAAAACGCTTATCCAAAGGTATACAATCTTTCTTCTTTACAGTCTTCTTTTTAACCTCTCCTGATTTCATAATCTCTCCCCAAAAAAGCAACCAATTTATCACGTGCATTTTATCAAAAAAATCCTTGTAGAGACGACTCAAAATATATTGTTCCGAAAAAATACGAAATAAACACTATCCACTTTTATTGTAGGGTCCAATATCCTTTTTCAAATTTAATTAAAGCAGGAATCGTGAATTACCGAATATCATTACGGCAGGGTACTGTATAATAGAAAAATAAGTTTACATGTTTTAAATGCTAATTACATAGCATTCAGCTTATTTAAACTAAAAATTAGCTACATATCGTTAGAAAGGTTGGTAATTATTGTGAGTATAAATCCAAATATGGTGGAGATAGCCTCCCTCCTAGGAGAAACGTCACGTGCAACAATACTTGCAAGTTTACTGGATGGGCGTTTTCATACTGCAGGTGAATTAGCATTGATGGCTGTAATAACACCTCAAACCGCCAGCTTTCACCTTTCTAAATTAGTGGAAGGTAACCTTGTTAAAGTTGAAAAACACGGACGACATCGTTACTATCAGCTAGCAAATGGAGAAATTGCGCACATTTTAGAATCGTTTCTTGCCATTTCCCCACCTCCTGAAGTTCGGTCGTTAAAACAATCAAGCCAAGTTAAAATGCTTCAGGAAGCCAGAACTTGCTATGATCACTTGGCAGGAAAACTGGGAGTCCAATTAACTGAATCGATGTTGAAGGCCGGATATTTGAAAAAAGAAGAGAGAGAGTTTACAGTTACACCCAAAGGAAATCACTTTTTTTCTGAATTCGGCATCGATTTACTTGTTTTAAGAAGAAAACGCCGTTCATTTTCCCACTCATGTTTAGATTGGAGTGAACGTCACCATCATCTTGGCGGAGCTTTAGGGAATGGGCTCCTTACACATTTATTTGATTTAGGCTGGATAGTCCGTGTTCCATCTATTCGCGCAGTAAAAGTAACACCTAAAGGGAAAGAAGGATTTAAAGAAGTTTTTTGTATAGAGGTATAATTTATAATCCTTCATGATGAAAAAGAAAAAGGCTCTTTTCTTTTTCATCATGTAGGATTTTCTGTCTTTAGCGGCTTAAATCCATGGGATTACTATAAAGCTCTTTTAACGAATTTATTTTCCTTTTGGAAATTGCTATTTACAAGATAGATGCCAATGATGATAAACAGTCCGCCAATTAGGAGTGAAGTGTATATCTGTTCACCTAATAGTGCCCACCCTGATAATACACCGAAGAAAGGTGCCAAAAATAAAAAGGCACTTGTTTTTCCGGGATCACTCTTTTGTAAAAGGTAATACCAAACAGCAAATTGCACGATCGATGACATGATACTTAACCATAATAAAATGAACAACGAATTGCCATTCAGTATGAAAAATGGTTTTTCAAGAATAAAGCTGCTAAGTAAAAGCAGTAAACCGCCAAAAAGCATCTGATAGGCAGATAATACCCATGTATCGGAAATCGCTCCCCATTTTTTCGCCAATAATGTGGAAATCGCCCAGAAAACAGAAGAAAGAATGCCGAAAAGAATACCAACCTTAAATTCAAGTTGCGCTCCCATCGTTATAATTACTCCGACTAATCCTAATAAAACACCAATCCATTGATATAGTTTATAGCGTGTTTGTGAAAAGATCGTACCGAAAACAACAACAAGCAACGGGTTCGTGAATGTAAGAATGGAGGATTCACTTGCTGTAATCGTGCGTAAACTCAGGAAAATGCACCCCATTACTCCGGCTGTTTGAAAGGTGCCGATAATGAGCATTTTTATCCAATCCCCTTTAGAGTTTGGATGCGGTCTTTTTAAAAAGATTACGATCATCGCCATTATGAGTCCGGCAAGTGTGAAGCGTAATGCTGCTAATAATAATGGAGATGAATAAGGTAGACCAATTTTAACTACTGCAAAAGAAGAACCCATCAAAAATGTCGTTAAAAGTATCAACACTGTAAATTTGTAAACATTCATTTTTTTATCTCCTGACATATTTAAATGACCGATCTACAGATAGTATAGCCGGTGATTATTTCAGCTCTCATCGAAATATGGAATACAAGTGGATCAAACTTAATGGTATCGACATATCATAGGGAATCTTCATAGTTTAATTGATATAAGTAACCTCTTTAAATCATCGTATTCATCTTTGAAATCAACTTAAAAAATAGAGGTAACCTCATCCTACTTTTCATATATTTCTAGAGGCAAATCATCCGGATCACAAAAAAAAGCAAACCTTTTTCCTGTTAACCCATCAACACGGATAGGTTCGACTGGAATGTTTTCGTTTTCTAAATCTTCAATCGCTTGATTAATATCTTCCACTTCAAAAGCAAGATGTCTAAGCCCTCTAGCTTCAGGATAACTAGGACGATGGGGGCTATCAGGAAATGAGAATAATTCCAGCTGATATTCCCCTCCGACGATAAGATCCAATTTATACGATTTCCTTTCTGACCGATATGTTTCCTTCTCGATATCACACCCTAAAATATTTACATAGAAGTCTTTGACTTTTCATAATCGGAACAAATTATTGCTACATGATGTATTTTTTTTACCTTCATTTGTGTCCTCCCTAAGAACATTGATTATTTTTATAAACTAATTTTACCAAAGTTATACATTAATAAAAACTTAGATTTCAGTGCCTCCTTCGGACTCCACTAGTACATCCATTTTCCTTTCACCGAATATAGGTCTTAACACTACTCCAAATAGATTAATTGCAGCACATAGAAAAATTGTATATTTTAATCATGAAAAATACCCTGGCCTTACTGTATGAATATATTGATAATATCGTATAAAAAAAAGCCCTGTTAACTGAATTCAGTAACATCAGGCTTTTCAAGATAGTAGCTGGCAGACTTATTTCACTCTCTATATACCATTTCGAACAAATTTTTATAAATTCTCACGCCCACTTTTGTCTTCATTTATATCAATCTATTTTACAGCAGGAATTGTTTGTGGATTTTCTGATATGGAATTTTCCTTACCCGATTTCAAGGTCATAAAAGCGATAAAACAAACGACTCCGAATGAAACCAATAACCAAACAGCTCCATTAAACGATCCATCGAAAGCGTCTATGACAAAACCGATCGTTAAAGGAGCGATGAAGCCAGCCACTTGCATCCCTAAATTGACCACTCCCACTGCAGAACCTCCGATTGCTTCTGGTAAATACTTTAGCGGGAGACTAAAAATGATAGTGGATAAGGCTGCGGAAAATATAGGTATAATGGATTGATAGATGATAACTCCCGTTACCGTTTCTGCATGAAACATGAGATACACGAATAATGCTAGACCTAATCCACTAAAGCCCCCTATCCATTTTTCCCGACCAACTTTCACTTTATCCAGTACATAACCGGCGATAATATAGAAAGCCACCGATGCTATTGCAGGGATCATCTGTAAAAGACCCATGGAAATTAAATTCAGGCCACGTTCCTGCACCAAGTAAGTCGGCATCCATGACATCACTCCCCAGCTGACGAAACCATATGCAAACGAGGCAGCCATCAAACTAAGGACCAAGGGGGTTTTAAACAGCTTAATAAAAGAACCTTTGACAGGAACTTCCGTTAAGGAATCTACTTCTCGCGGGCCCTGACTCCCTACTCTTGGTTTTAATAAGAACAAATATAGCAACCCAATCGTAAACCCGAAAATCCCAATAATGCCAAACATCATCCTCCATCCGATACTAACAAGCAGAGTGGCTGCTAGAATGGGTGAAATGACACCTGCAACAGTGAGTGCGGAAAGAAACAAAGACATTGCCCGGGATCGCTTTTCTTCCGCAATGGACACTGCTATCATTTTGGCCCCAGCAGGAAAGAAACTTCCTTCCCCCAATCCGAACATAAAACGAATGACCAGCAACGAAACAAAAGACCATGCCAATCCTGTCAGACTGGTAAAAATGGTAAAACTAAAGACAGAGACAATCAGAACGATTCTAGCGCCGAAACGATCGGCCATCCAGCCGCCGGGGATCTGCATTATCGCATATCCTAAAAAGAAGACGCTTAATATCAGACCTGTGGAGGATGCGCTCAATTGGAGGTCATCGGATATATGGACAATCCCGTAATTAATGACAAAGCGATCCAGTGCCGAGAACAAATTACCTGCAAAAAGTAATAACAAAATCATTTTTGGATTTTGACCGAATGCTAATTTGTTCACTAGCATAGCCCCCTAGTTTAGCTTTAATTTTCATCGCGATTCTTTAAACTCTAAGGAAACAGGATCATGGAGTATCTAATGTCGAGGATGCGGGTTCAAAGATAATAGGTGCTCTTAAGTCAAACATATAGGATTTCCTTTTTTGATTATACGCAGTAAATTTCCGGTAAGAAATTAAGTAGTCTTTACCTTTTCTTGTCCATATACTGGGTTTCCATCTATGAAGGTGGCTAGAATTGCTATGTCCTTAATTTCTTCTGGATGAACAGCTGTAGGGTCAGTCTCGAGAATGGTAAAGTCTGCTTGTTTTCCAATTTCTATGCTGCCTGATCGTGACTCATCAAAATTTAGTTTTGCGCCAAAAATAGTCATCGACTTTAAAGCTGTTTCTACATCAATGCGCTGTTCTGGGCCTAAAACATGACCTTCTCTCGTTATTCTATTAACTGCAGCCCATACTGAAAATAGGGGTGAGATTGGGGTAATTGGACAATCGGAATGCAGGGTGAACAATAAATTGTGTGCAACAGCTTCAGCTAACGGACTTATACGTCTTCCACGCTCCGGACCCAGGAAAATTTGTTTATGCCTGTCTCCCCAATAATATACATGATTGATGAAGAAGGATCCGGCTATATCAAGTTCCCTCATCTTCATGATGTCCTCGGTGGTCGCAGTTTGGACATGTTCGATTCTATGGCGATGCCCTGTACGAGGGCTATTGGATAAAGCATATTCATATGCCGCTAATATCGAGCCGATCGCACGATCCCCGTTTCCATGCGTTGTGATCCTAAATCCTCGTCTGTGCAGGTCTAAGACTTCTTCATTAAATGCTTCCTGCTGATGAATGAGATCTCCGTATACATCTTGATTTTGATAATATGGAAGACGTAAAGCTCCTGTTAATCCTTGGATGGAGCCGTCCTGAAACATTTTTGCGCTATCTAATTTAACCCGTCCCCCAGACCTTTCCCTGAGTTCCAGGTCCAATTGAGCTGGAGAATAACCCCCGAATGGCTCTCCTTCACGAAGCTGCTGATGCATGATCATCAGTCTCGTTCGCATCGGATTAATTTTTTGTTCAGCCGCTTTAAGATGAACCTCTAAATCTTCCAAATTATTAAATCCAACTGCAGCATCTGTATTCGTGGTAATTCCTTGAGCGACATAATCTTTTGAAGCCTTTCCTATCATGTCAACCTGTTGCCCAATTGTCATTTGCGGTATGTGATTATTTATTGGTGCCATTGCCGCTGGTTCATAAATTACCCCATTAAGTCTTCCGTTCTCATCCCGTCCATAATGTCCGCCCTGGGGATCAGAAACATCATCAGTTAAACCTGCGAATTGCAAGGCAAGCGAATTTACTGCGGATAAGTGCCCTGAAGTGTGTGTGATGACTACAGGGTTATTTGGCGAAACCTTATCTAAATCACTCCGAGTAACATGGCGCTTTTCATACAAAAGCGTATCATCATAGCCATATCCCTTTACCCATTCGCCATCGGGAGTGTCTTTTGCTTTTGCACCAATCACCTCTAAAATATCTTTTATGGATTGATTGGGCGGTGTACCGCAGTTCACCTGTCCCATCGTTAATCCATACATTAAAATATGGTTATGAGTATCGATAAAGCCTGGAATTAGGGTGGATCCCTTTAAATCTACAACATCAGTGCTTGCTGTAACCTCCACTGCACTTTTAGGTGGCTCACACTCATCCCAAATCCCGACAATTTTCCCATCTGCTACAGCAATTGACCTAGCCCGGCGATTCCTGTTATCTAGAGTCAGCACATTTGCATTTTTAAATAAAAGATCGATTTTTATCATAAAATAAAGTCCCTCCCTTTTTTTGGTTTTAAATCCACTTCATTTCGTCATAGTACTAACTTGGCAAACTGACAGATGGAAATACTGAATAGATAGGGCATATATTTACAAGTCAATAAGGAGTAAAATGACACATCCTTTCTATAATGAAACAATAGATTTACCCCATTTTACTAGTGGTGTTAACATCACGTCGTCCGAACCAGTATAAAAGGCATAGTTACATTAAAACATTTAAATTTATAATTTTCAATATTTTCTAAAAATAACAATAAATATAAGTCGGTAGATTATTATGTAACTAAAAGGTAGGGTTTCGGAATGTATCACTATATCTACATTTTAAATCCTTATACATTTATATGTAAAAAAAAGCCCTCCAGTATGATTTGGGTGTATGAACACCACTCATCTTACAGAAGAAGCTCTATTGATTGGCACCTCAAACCTAATTTGACTGATTAAGAGACCGAGCGAATAATCCTTAAAATTTATACTGCGGTATATCCGCCGTCCACAATAAGACTTGTGCCTGTAACAAATGATGCATCGTCACTTGCGAGGAAGAGAACGGCTTTCGCCACTTCTTCCGCCCTGCCTAAACGGCCGATTGGATGTAAATCGATCAAACCTTGTCTTATTTCACCTTGTGCTTCGGCAATAAGTGGTGTATCTATATATCCAGGGCAAACTGCATTGACACGAATGCCATCTTTCGCATAGGTCGAACCTAACGTTTGTGTTAACAGTTTGACCCCGCCTTTCGCAGCAGAATAGGCTGTTACCCCCGGTTTCCCTGCATGGCTATGGATGGAGCCTGTATTGACAATGGCGCCGCCAGTAGATTGTTTTTGCATTTGCTCTATCGCATATTTATCGGATAGGAAGACACCGGATAAATTAATATCAATCGTTTTTTGCCATTGCTCGTAGCTTAACTCATGAATGTTTCCGTCTCTTGCAATTCCTGCGTTTGCGAACATGATATCCAGTTTTCCATATTTATTAACCGTCTCTTCGATCATATTCTTTACGTCATTTTCATTCGTCACGTCAGTTTTAACAAAAAGAGTATCATACCCTTTTCCATTTAACTCTTCTGACACAGCCTGTCCATGATCAGCAAAATCGGCAATGACCACCTTTGCTCCTTCTTCTGCAAATAATTGAGCCGTGCTTGCTCCAATCCCGCTTGCTCCCCCTGTTACGATTGCCACTTTATTTTCTAATCTCATCTCTAAACACTCCTTGGTTTTTAGTTTCTAATATCCGTTAGAAAAGTAGTTTTTTTAGCGTGCAGTCGCTCCGCCATCTATCACAAATTCAGTACCCGTCGTATAGGAAGATTCGTCCGAGGCAATGAAAAGCACTGTATTCGCCACATTTTTGACGCTGCCCAGATGTCCCAACGGGAATTCTTTACCCAATTCATCTTTTGTACTGCCAGTTTGTTCAGATGCATAGTCCGCCATCCCGGTATCGATATATCCTGGATGAATCGAGTTTACACGGACCCCTTTGGAAGCATACTCGATGGCAGCATCTTTAGTCATTGTCCGGACCGCTCCCTTGCTTGCACCGTATAAAACATGACCAGGGGCGCCAATCAAGCCTGCAATGGAAGAAGCGTTAATGACTGAACCTTTATTTTGTTTCGCCATCAGTGGCATAATATGTTTCATTCCCAAGAATACGCCGGTCACGTTAATCGACATGAGACGATTCCATTCCTCCAGTTCAATCTCCGCAACCGGTTTAATGATATAAATACCCGCATTGTTGAACAGAACATCCACCTTATCAAAAGTATTAATCGTTTCCTTTGCAACCCTTTTCCAATCTTCTTCATTGCTGACATCATGACGGATGAATAGCGCCTCTCCGCCAATTGCCTGAATGTCTTTCACAGCTTGGTCACCTGATTCCTGGTTTATATCAGTGATGACGATTTTTGCTCCCTCCCTAGCAAATAACAAAGCTGTTTCTTTCCCTATTCCTGTATCCCCGCCTGTAATGATGGCCACTTTGTTTTCAAGTCTCATCATATTACCCCTTTTCTTATTTTCTACGCAACAGATTCCTTGAGCACCAGAAATCTCCATCCATGGAGGTTCTCCCTAGACAAGTAAATAAAGCTAACTTTAACAATTGTCCACCACTTTAAATGGAATGCCGCTAAAAAAAGCTTCATTGTCTGTCTATGCCTTTATTTTACTCCTCGCAATTTGAAATACTATCCTATAATATGCCGTATAATAATAGGGTAAGTATCCCCCTTATATAGGGGTATTTTGTTTAAGGAGAAGAGACTCGTATGACCCAGCCCGCTAATGCTTATGAAGAGATATCGTTTCAGCAATTCATATTATTCATAAAAAGTCATAACAAACAGATTGAAGACAATATCAATATTTATTTGAATCTAGAGCCCCTTATATTAGAAAATGAACGTAAGATGATTCAAACATTACTGGAATCATTTCTACTATTTTTATCCGCTCCAAACATCGAAGACATAAATGAAACATACGATAAGTATTTGGAAACATGGCTTCAATCACAGTTGCCCATTTTAAATGTGAACCATTTCAGCATGTTCCGATTGATCTTTGAAAAGTCCATCGTTACCTTAATGGCCAACCTGAAACATGCCAATACCATTTCCATTCTAATGTTTTTATTATCCATTTTCTCTCACCTCATCCATAGCTATAACAAATGGATGGATGTCGAACCCATGCAACTTTCAAAAACCCACGAAGAAAATGCTGAACTTAAAAGACTGCAACTATTGGACCAATTAGATGAGCTTCTAATTAACTCATCAGGAATTAAGGATTTTGCTCATATCCTAAAAAAATGTGAAGAGTTCTTTCACTATAAAAGATGTGTTTTTTATGCTTATATTCCTTGGTCCAATCAATTTTATGGCACCATTGGATTGGAGCTACCTAAGGTTCAAAGCATGAGAGGACAACTCAGCTTGAAGCAATCCTTTGTTTTCAATTCAAAAAAGCCTGTATTTTTAAAGAATCCCAATCATTATATTAAAAAGGAACATATAACGTTGTTTAATCTTTCAACTGTCATATTTGTACCGATTGTTCATGATCAGCAAGTTTTCGGCTGGTTGACCTTTGATCAATTAGGCGAGGAATTCGATTATTCAAAAGATGAACTGACATTACTTGAACAGGTCGGAAAACGGTTAGGCTTATATTTATCAAGAAAGGATGATGAGGTATCCATTTATACCGATCAACAATTGACGGAACGGGAATCCGTGATTTTAAATTTGCTGGCGGAGGGGTATAACAATAAAAAGATGGCCGAATTATTGCAATTAAGCGAGCATACTATAAGGGATTATGTAAGCAGTTTAATGACAAAGTTTAAAGCCAAGAACCGTACACAAGTCGTAGTCTATGGATTTCGATTAGGTCTATTAAAGTAAAATCGAGTTACCTTTAATCGTTATGTAAGTCAAAATAAATCCTTACATAGTTAGTTGTTGTTGAATATATCATTTACATTAGCTGCCATATCATAATCATTGGAAACGGGTTTGAAGAAAGATTCTGTCATGGCAGCCTGCAATCCACTTTTGAAGGATCAATTCATGTACTCATATTTATAATCGCCTGTATTTTTAATAGCAACTTCCACCTGAATATTACGAATGGATTCTTCATTAAGGCTAAAATCCTCTTTAGAAACTTCTTTATATTTTTTTATATTCTTTCTGTAGATAACTGCTTCTAAATTATAGATGTCTATATTTTTATCAAGAGCGTATTTGTAGGTATCCCTGATTTCTTTCTCTAATGCTCCCTGTATTTTTTCTTTAAGGTGGGTTAATGAAATGTTTTCTTCCATATCCGTTACGGCACCTTCTACTTCTATTGAAATATCGAATTCGACTTTATCATTTGCATAGATTGGCTTTATTTTGAATTTTGGCCTGATTAAAGATAATTGAACAATGTTGTTTTTGTTGATTTTTATTCCAATTGGGGATCTTACCGTTGATTTTGTTAACCATCTCATCCCCCCAAGATGTTTATTTGCTATCTCCCCCTTTAGCTGATTATTTTTAATAAAATAGGACCCTGATAGTTTTACGGTGTTCTGTGATTTTTCTTTTGCTCTCCACACCTCAGTTTTTAACGAAATCTTCGGTAGTTTTATTGTCATTCCTGTTTCATAATTTTGTGTATAAAATCTTTGGATCCGGATGGGTTCGACAAAGGATCTTAATTTATAAATATCCTTCGGATTGAAAATGCTTGTTTGCACTGAAGAGCCGAATAAACTATTGACAAAGAGAATCTTTTCTAAGGAATCATCGGTACCATATAACCAAGTTGTTTCCCTAATTTGCTGAAATCTTAAAATGGGATCGTTTACGTTGTCCAATCCATGTTTTAGTAATCTTTCAGAGAAAATGATCAATTTAACATGAGCCCAATAAATATACTGGTTTGACCTTTTATAAATATCATTCATGGCCTCGTTCATCGTTTTCCCTTGCCCTTTGGCGACCCAAACAGGTGTTGGTTTTGGTTCCAAGCCTTCTTGTTTAGCCACACCTGCAAAAGACGTCACCTGCACATAAATGACATACTGCCCATTCTGATAATCTATTCCCATTGCACTTATATATTGAATATCCTGAATATCCTTGGTATCCCAGCAGCCACTTAAAAGAGCAAGGCTCATTACGAATAGTATAAATCTAAGGATCATTTTCATTAGCGATTTCCTTTTGTTCTGTCCTTAGTTTTCAGCATTTCGGCTCGTTTCTTTCTAAAGAGATATGGCTTCACAAAGACACCGCCCCCTAGAAGATCTTTCAAGGATAGTGGTGATATAGGCGCTAAGTAAGGTAAACCATAAATCTGCAGCCTTGATAAATAAAGGACAATAGAGAATACACCGAGAAAGAATCCGAATAATCCTAAAACAGAAGAGAGAAATAATACAAAAAACCTGGCCATGCTTACAATTCCACCTAAAGATTGATTGATTAATGTATAGGTAGCTACCGCAGTGGTACCTGCCACCACCAGCATCGTCGGGGATGTAATCCCGCCTCTAATTGCCGCATCCCCTATAATTAATCCACCCACAACGGCCAGTGATTGACCGATTGCTTTGGGGAGTGTGATCCCTGCCTCTCGAAACAACTCAAATAAACCCAAAATCAAGAAGGCCTCTTGTTGAGGTGATATAGGCAACCCAAATCTAGATACGGTTATCGTCGCCAAAAATGGGAAGGGGAGCTGGTCTAATTGAAATGATATTAGTGCTATATAAAAACCTGGCAGGAATATTGATATCACCAGTCCGAAAATGCGAAAGAAATATTCGAAATTTGTATAGTAAGATGGAGTATGACGATCTTCCGCGGCTTTTAACAATAATGTAATATTGCCTGGTCCAATTAAGGCAGTTGGTGACCCATCCACTAAAATGGCAAAGCGCCCATTATTTAAACTGGCTACAGCATAATCCGGCCTCCCTGTATAATCAAATAACGGTATCAGGTTGAACTTACTGTCTGATAAAAATTCTTCAAGTTCAGTAGTTCCCAACAAGATATCTGTGTTTATTGAGGAGATTTTCCTTTTTACTTTTTCAATGGTTTCTGGATTTACAACATCCTTCACATATAATAAATTGATTTTTGTCTTGCTCCTTTTGCCAATAGTAAATGCTTGATTTTCGAGTGATGCAGTTTTATATCTTTTTCTGATCAACCCTAAATTAACAGAGATATCTTCGATAAATCCATCACGTGGACCTCGGATGGAAATTTCACTACTTGTTTCTTCGGGACTTCGATTCGGGATGCTTGGTAGGGAAAACATAAATAATAATTCCAATTCTTCAAATAGCATCAGGACCATCCCGGAAAATACGTTTTCCTCCACATCTTCTTTTATAGTGGAGGAAGGGAAAACCCTACTGATTTTAAATTCGTCTTGAGGATCCTCTATAACCCCTTCTTCCTTCAGTTTAGAATTTATGAATACACTACCTTCAAGCCGTGCTACTGATTCCCACAACTTTTTGACATCGACCAACACCTCTGAATAAATCAAAGTGCAAATAAGGGGCGGATCGGTTTTCCCTTCAGATGTAATGGTATGCTTTTTGAATTTTACATCCGAGCTCATTCCGAATAATTCATTGAAATACTCCGTCTTTAGTTGGATCTCCGAAGAACTCCCCTTATTTGACTTGTTCAATAGAGGCTCCATTCTTTTTCACCCTTTCTTTCAAAAAAATGACCATGTTAATAAAAAAGGTTATAACCAAAATGCTAATCACACTCAATTTAAAATAATATCGTTCCGTAAAATTCCTGTATGCTGGAATGTCGATTGGTATACAAAGCGCAATGATTAAGGAGACTGATATAGCAAGCAATACAATATTTTTTATTTTCTTTGATTTAATTTGAAACAGTTCCCCCATTAGGAATATCGATAACGATACACGGATAAATGCACCTGAAAGCCATTGGTATATTGATAAAAAATCCAGCCGGTTCAAATACTTACCCATGGTTAGTAACCGCCATTGAGCGTATGCAGGATTGCTGATTTTTGCAGCCTGTACCGGACCAAACTCTGTAATGGAGCCTATTATGGGTCCCATACTGATAAACAAAAGAAATAAACCTAAAAAAAATAAACTCCTGAACTTTATTTCTGTCTTTACAAACTGTTGAATCAAAACGAGAAGAAATATCTCTGTAAAACCTCCTCCTAGTATTACGACCCCGTCCCAAACAGGTGTAATTCCATTTTCAAAAATAGGGAAAAGCAAGGAGTAATCCTTATACTGTATATTTGCCGTCATTATCATAAATCCAAGTGCCACAACAAGGGGTAAAACCAATCCTCCGGCAATGGCTATTGTTTTTATTCCAGCCTCTGCAGCAATAAAACATAGGATGATGAAAGGTATAAATAATATATATTCTGGCGTTTGAATCATATAAGTACTGTTTACCCAGGAAAATGTGCTATATAAAGTGACAAACAAGTTTAATGAAATATATAAGAAAAGAAGGATTTTTATGGACCAGGCGGCGAGCGGGTGACTGTGAGTATGAAGCCAACCAATGATATGCTGTTGCTTTGTTTTACTTATTATCCAATAAACCATGGGAAGCCATAATAGAAAAAGCATCCCGGTGACTAAATTACTGATCCATGAATCTCTTCCGGATGCACCAAGCAGTGAAGGCAAAACGATAACATGGTTCATCAACCCAATAGATAGAATCAGTACCATTGTTGCTTGAAAAGTAGATATACTTTTTATCATGTGACACATCCCCTCTCTTTTAATATGAGGAGGCATTTTTGTTTTTATTCATACGGTGCATCAATTCTTTAATGGACAGATAGGTATTTGAACATCCCCTCCCGTCAATAAGCTCCGCTGAATCAACTGCCATTTATGGCTTTGCGATAAATAATTTAGAGAGACATTTTTTGTTTACAAATCAGAAAAGTTTTGTACGGTTTCATCGAACGCCCAACAGGCACCAGCTGTTTTTTAGCTGGTGCCTGTTGGCGTTTATCCCTTATACTGTATCCTCCGAGTATGAATGATACTTTAAGATGTTAGCTTTGTAGGTTCTTCATTGATAGTTTTTTCTATACTGCTGCTTTCTGCTTGATCCTCTTTAATCCATTTAATGAGAGATATCGATGCCATCGCCATAATTAAGATGAGTGGAACGGAGGTAATGACTACTACTGATTGAAGAACATGCAGTCCTCCACCAAACATCATGGAAAACGCTACAAGTTCTATGACCAAAGCCCAAAATATTTTGTGCCATCCAGCTGGCTCTTGATCTAATGACAACTTTTTTGATGCTTCGCTTGCTATTGTGAATGACGAAGAGTCTAGTGTAGCTGAAAGAAAAATAAGGGTGATAATGATTATGGCAAACAAGGCAATACTGCCGCCGGGAAGGCCCTGGTAAATGGCGGCAATGGCAAAAAAGCACCTCCAATTGTTAGAATGTTGTCTAACAATTGGAGGTGCAGTTCAAATTTGAAGTCGGTCTAAAATTCTTATTTGGCAAACATAGCGTTAACAAAAAATAACCCCAAGGAGCTCATTTATTAAAATAAGGGAATTAATGAACTATTTCAACTCTTTTTGATTCTAATAACATTAGTCATTTTGCTTATCGTTTTTCACTGTTTTTCCAGATAAAAACCATCCGCCTATTGCAATAAGAAGCATGACTGACCAAAAGATTATATTCCAAATCGGTCCTTCAACAAAATCATGAGAAATAATGTGCACGGCTGGATGCGCAAGGGTGTGCATCAATAACTTTACCCCTACCCAACCAACGATCAACATGGCTGCCGTTTCGAGGCTAGGCCGCTCCGTCAGTATCTTAACGAAGTATCCTGCAGCAAACCTTATGACGATTAAACCTGCAATTGCTCCTAATAAAATAACAATGAATTTAGCCCCATCCATACCTCCTATATCACCCATCGGTGTATCTGGCAAGGCAATGACAAGAGCGACTGCAGCTAAAATGGAATCAATAGCAAAAGCAATATCAGCTAATGCAATTTGCGCAACGGTCATACGGTAGCTTTTCCCTTTTTTTTCTTTGTCACCGTGGTCCCTTTTTAGTAAATGCTTTAATGAAATGAAAATTAAATATGCAGCCCCAATTGCTTGAACTTGCCAAACATGGAAAAGGTACGAAATGATGAAGATTGCACCAATCCTAAATATAAAAGCCAAAAGCAACCCAATATTAATCGCTTTTTTTTGCTGTTCTTGTGGTAAATGCTTTGACATGATGGCTAAAACCAATGCATTATCAGCAGATAATAAACCTTCTAAAAAAATTAGAATGATTAATACCCAGCCATATTCCAATAATAACGATAGTTCCATGATACCCCCCTAAAAGCATGTATAAGAATGCGTATATGACTTCAAACCCAACAACACTTTCTCCTCCAATATTGTCCCATCTTATCTACTTCCTTATTCAAACCTTCCGTCCCGTTAGCCCTGTTTGAACGAAGCAACTCACCTATTGATAGTAGCATCCATTAGCTCTATATTATATTCTTTTTTGCTTAGCCAAAGTCACATTGGCATTTTTACCTTCTCACTTCGGCAATCACCAAATCAAAACCTATTCAGCCATTAAATGATATTTCTGTAAAATGTCCCTTGTGATTTCCCTAGCTTCTGCCGATGTACCGGAGATATTCGTTACAAAAACATAGTCACTTCCCTTTGTTTCAATAAAACCCACATACCAGCCAATGTTTGTCCCCTGCCCTGTTTTTCCGTAAAGTGTATAGCTGTCCCCTTCAGTCTGGATCATCATCCTTTTAACGGTTTTCATGACATCCTTATCAAAAGGAAGATTCTCTCCATATAAATTTGCCATGAAATCCACTTGTTCAATAGGAGAAATTTTGAGTGAGCTGCTTAGCCAAAACTGATCTATCCCTCCACTAATATCTTGGTTGCCATAAGAAATCTTATGAATCCATTCCTCCATTCGACTCTCTCCAATGTCACGGGCCATTGCTTGATAATACCAAACAACGGAGTTCCTTAAACCAGACCCAAGCGTATGATCCTTGTTCCATATCTCAATTTCCCTTTTCACGCCATCCCAATATTTAATGTCATATTCATCCTCGACGGCACCGACCTGCAATCCGATAAGTGCATTGGGCACCTTAAAAGTCGATTGCGGCGCAAATCTTTGTTCGGCCCGTTCATTATTATAGATAAAAGTCTTACCTTTTTTCACTTCACGTAATATAAAAGTACCTTCACGTTCAGCAAAAAATTCATCGACGTCGAGCTTCTTAATATTGAGTTTATCTTTGGCGGCATTGGCTCCACTTGGCTGCTGAACGCATGTAAATATAACGGAGGCGCCAATAAGTATTAAAAAGGCTGCCAGAAGCCTGCGTTTTTTCAAATTCATCACCTCAAAAAATTATTTACAATCCTATCCATTCTATCAGATAAACTCAATATTTTTAAGATTAAGAATTCTCATTTTTACATGCTTAATTTTAAAAAAAGTCACGGCAGATAAATGGAAAGTTAAACATCATTGCGCTTTTTATGATTTAGTTGCAATATTAATCAAATGAATAAAATTAAGGCTTTTCCCAAATAATAGGTAGACTAATTAAGGGAGGGATTTATATGGATGCTAAACGTGTAAAACAGATTCTTTCTTCTTCATCTGACATTGAGGTGAGATATAATGGCACTTCAGTATGGATTGATAATTTAAATGAAGATGGAAGAACGGCTACAGTACATCTAAGAGGCCCATTAGAGGAAAGATCAGACGTAGCAATTGACGAACTTAAAGAAATATAATATTCATTTAAAAACTGAGCTCCTCTCGTAATGAGAAGAGCCTTTACTTATTTCAACCTTAATTTTTGACCGATATAAATTTTGTCGGGGTCTTTAATTCCGTTAAGACTAACAAGAGATTTTACTGTTGTTTTATATTTTTTTGCAATGAAGCTAAGTGTGTCGCCTTTTGTTACAGTATAAGTTGTGGTTGTCTCAGTTTTCAATGCACGGGAGTTGTGCGTCCTAAAAGTATTTATTGTATTTGTAAAATCCCTATAGGCTATATTCAAATCCACCTTTGTGCTGATCCCACTTACCTTACCTGAATCAGAATGCTGCCATATATCTGTGCTTCGTCCCAACGTGCTGTTGTATCTGGCAATCCACAAAGCGTATTTCGTCAACCTTGATTCATCTAAAGTATTTTCGAGAAAGTATTTACCAGTATACAGCATAGCCGTGTATCCAGCTTCTTCAATAGCCTCCAAAAACGCGATTGCTGCATCTGTCAGCGTTTTTTTCTTTGCCTTTTTTTTATTTTCTTCAAGATCAAGAACAACAGGATAATTTAAAGCAAAAGAGCTGATAGAATCTAAAAAATAAGCAGCCTCAGCCTTTGCTTCTGCAATAGTTGCAAACTTCGCATAGTGATAGGCCCCGACTTTCAATCCCGCTGACAATGCTTGTGGTGCATTTTCTTTGAAATAGGATAGCTTGGAATAACTCGTTCCCTCTGTTGCTTTAATGAACACGAACTTCACGCCTGCCTTTGCAACTTCCTCCCAATCAATAGCACCTTGCCAATGTGAAACATCGATTCCCTTTATATATTCCATATTAATGACCTCCTCAAGGAAACAATCCTATGGTGGTAAATATTTATGAGTTTTATAGGAAATATTCAGTCCTACTGCCCACCTTATAATAAAATATTTGATTGAGTTAAAACAAATATAAATGATGTAAAAGTATTATGCTGCTTCCTTTTGGTTTCAAAGATTATTTTATGCTATACTGATTTTATTAATATCAGAAGGGATGATGGGTGGCCGATGATTAACTAATCTTATTTTCAAAATTTGAAATCACATATTTCAAATCATACGAAATAGGATTAGTCTGCCCATTTTCTATAAATTGTAGAGCTATCATGAAAATAGCTCTTATTTGATAATGCACAGGTACGGCTAATCCTTCCATAGAACTGGGAGGATTTTTTTTATTCTCCCTTTAAGGAGAGGGATAATTATATGAAAGAACTATTAAAGTTAACCAATATCAGCTTTGAAGTATTGGACCATAACATTTTTGAAAATGTTAATGCTAGTGTTCAACAAGGGGAAGTCATCGGTATCATTGGCAAAAATGGTGCCGGTAAATCTACGTTGCTGCAATTAATTAACAATGATTTAGAGCCAGCACATGGACAAATCCAATGGCTGCAGCAAGACTTGAAAGTTTTTATGGTTGAACAAGAAGTCGAGTCGCATTCTTCAGAAGATAAAACGCCTACCGAAGTTAAATTACTGGATAAAATGCATGTACCAAGCCATGGCTTCCTACAATTAAGCGGAGGAGAAAAAATCAAGGCCCGGCTAGCAAAAGGGCTTTCTAAAGGTGCAGACCTTTTACTATTAGATGAACCTACGAACCATCTTGATGAGGCCAGTTTAGGATTCCTCAATGAACAAATTAAGAATTATAGAGGTACCATTATTTTTGTTTCGCACGATCGTTATTTTTTGGATGCTGTTGCAACGAAAATTTGGTCGATTGAAGATAAAAAGCTAATTGAGCACAGAGGGAATTATTCTAGTTATATGGAAGTTCGCAAACAGAAAAGACTTACACAACAACGTGAATATGAAAAACAGCAAAAAATGGTTGAACGGATCGAGGGACAAATGAACGAAATCACTTCCTGGTCAAAAAAAGCCCATTCACAATCGACGAAAAAGGAAGGAGTTAAGGAATACTATCGTGTGAAAGCGAAGCGAATGGATGCACAGGTAAAATCTAAACAAAAGCGTCTTGAAAAAGAGCTTGAAAAAGCAAAAGCTGAACCTGTTGAATCAGAATATACTGTACGCTTTTCAATTAAAACAAAAAACAAGACGGGAAAACGTTTTTTGGAAGTTAAGAATTTAACTAAGACTTTTAGCGGGCGAACACTGTTTAAAAACGTCAATTTCACGATTCAGCATGGTGAGCAGATTTCCATTATAGGCCCAAACGGCAGCGGAAAGACGACATTATTAAAAATAATTCTTGGACATGAAACTTTTGCGGGCGATGTATGGATTTCACCATCTGCAAAAATAGGCTATTTGACGCAAGAAGTGTTTGATTTACCACTTGAACTTACACCCGCCCAGCTTTTTCATAAAGATACTTTCGAGTCAAGAGGGAACGTTCAAACTTTAATGAAGCATTTAGGCTTCACGGCGTCTCATTGGACAGAACCCATTAAGAATATGAGTATGGGTGAACGCGTGAAATGTAAGTTAATGGAATATATATTGGAAGAAAAAGATGTGCTTATTTTGGATGAGCCGACAAATCATCTGGACTTAGCTTCACGGGAACAACTTGAAGAAACCTTAGCACATTATACTGGAACGCTTATCGTCGTTTCGCATGATAGATATTTTCTCGAAAAAACGACAGGCAGCAAACTTGTCATTTCGAATAATCGCATACAAAAGCAATTGTATGAATCATCATCCTCCAAAAGAGATGATTTGGAAGAACTGCGATTAACACTTGAAACAGAAAGACAGGAAGTTTTGGGAAAGCTTAGCTTTATGACGCCAAATGATAAAGCGTACACGGAACTCGATAAGAGGTTTAATGAGCTTACGAAAAAAATAAATGAACTTGGTGACAAATGACTATCACTGTAACTTAATGTACTGGATGATAACCCTTAGAATGAATTAGTTCTAAGGGTTTTTTAGATATTACCCTGAAGTCCTGCCGAACAAATTACAGTCTCGGATCGTTCAGGAATTTTTTACACACCTTGAACATCAAGAACCAATTGATTTGAGGTGCTAAAAGGATATCCGTAATGATACAATTTGCAAATTAAGCAGAATACTATTGTCCCCTTGTTAATAAGATTGAATGATGGTTATGTTTTAAGAGGGGGCCTTAGTTATGAGTGAGAACGCACAGGAAGCTATGAGGAATAACTCTGGAATGTTTGTTGAACGCTCCTTAGATGAGATTCGTTTTTGGTCAAGAATAATGAAGGAACACTCGTTATTTCTAAGACTAGGTTTTAGATGTGAAGATACACAGTTAATTGAGGAAGCTAATCAGTTTTATCTTTTATTTGAACGGATAGAACAGCAATCCCATTCATTTACAAATCAAGCTGATCCAGAACAAATCAGAAGATTTAACGCGGAGGTGCAACAAGCTGCCACAGGCATATTTTTGTTTAAAAGGAAGGTATTAGGATTAATACTCACCTGTAAACTGCCTGGTGCAAACAACTTCCCACTTCTAGTCGACCATACAAGCAGAGAAGCCAATTATTTTAGAAAACGATTAATAGAATTAAATGAAGGTAAATTGAAACCACTTGCAGATGCCATCATCAAGGAAAATGTTTTCTTTTTAAGAATAATGGCGGATCATGCAAAATTCATTGGACATCTCCTTGATCCATCGGAAAGAAAGCTGGTGGATATGGCGCGAAACTTTAGTAATGATTTTGATCAATTAGTCTTTCAAGCCGTAGACTTAGAGTCCATGAAACCGCAATCTCAAACGGCCCCTCTTCTGGATCAATTTCTAGATCAGAACCGCGTGTCCGTCGTATCACTTCGAGACTTTAAGAAAACCGCCAGGGATTTAATCGAAGAATGCAAAATCAAGAGCATCATTCATCCACTATTGGCTGATCACGTTTTCCGTGAGGCCGAACGTTTCCTTGAAATCATCGATATGTTTGAATCCCATCTTACAGGTTAAAAAATACAATTAATTGAGTATGAAGGATATGGAAAATTGCAATTATCGGATAAAGAAAATAGGCCCCTCTCGATTTAGAGAAGGGCTTTTATATGTAAAAAGTTAAGACAGGGAATTCACCAATGTTTCAAGTTTCTCTTTATCAAAAACAGAAATCCATGGTAAATCCTGATTGACTTCATTAATACCAGGTTGGATAACGCGGCTATTTAAGAGGTCACAAATACAATCATTTATTAATTGGATATCCTGGTCTGATATTTTCCGGTTATATGTAGCGGCTCCTGTTTGTGTGGTCATCCCCCCTATCAAGCCTCTTTGATTTAATGAACTCCTGATCACTTCTCTGATAGCCTCTAGACTAGTCAACGGAAATACATCAAGGTGCTTAACAATCATTCTAAAAATATCCTCTCTAGATAAATCCTGTTCAAAATGTTGTCTCAAATAATCCACCCCCATTTGTCAAAACATTCTCCAAATGAAACGTAAAATCCTCCTTTTTCCCTAAAAAGGACGATACACAATTCCCTTTTGTGTACCGCACTGACCCTTTATTCCAAATATAGAAATTAACACATAAAAACCAGATTCACTGACGATTTTCCGCAACAAATACAGCGCCTGACCGTTTTGCAAAGGATGCATTGTATAGAAACTCATCTGCCATAACTGAATTGATTTTTTCTTTGAAAATTAACATTCATATTTTTGGTAAATATTTGTATTATAATAAAATAAATATATAATCTGTTACATTTTGATAAAGATTATTTAACGAAGGGAAGATTGCTTATCTTTAAGACCATTCTGTTCATTCACATTTGCGCTGGAGCAATATGTCTTATTAGTGGAATAGGTGCTATGTCTTCAAAGAAAAAAAGAGGTATGCATACAATTTGTGGTGAAATTTATCACAGTGCATATGTTGTAGTCTTTGTCACATCCCTGACTATGGCAATATTGAATTGGGAAAGCAGCGCATATTTATTTTTCATTGGAATATTTTCATATTCTTTCGCATTTATAGGCTATGTAGCTGGTAAGAAGAAATGGAAAAACTGGACTGTATCTCATATTAGCGGGATGCTCGGTTCCTATATCGCTATTTGTACAGCAATTCTTGTAGTAAATTTATCCAATATAACTATCTTCAATGAATGGAACCCATTAATTTTTTGGTTTCTTCCAAGCATTATAGGTTCCCCTCTGATATTGTTGGTTGGAAAGAAGTATAAAAAATCCAATTCGATCTAAGTTCAGTCCAAATACCTCATATTAACAAAAACCATTTAACAAATCCCAAAACAAAAAACCCCTCTCAATTAAGAGAAGGGCTTTTAACAATGGAGGAGTACCACTTAGGGGGTAGTACAATAATATAATTATCGCCAAACGAATACATTTATATTCACCCCCTTCCTCAAGTTGGTGAAAACGGCCTTACGTGACATTGAAAATTGACGCCTTAGTCGTTCCCACTCTGCCCTTCCATTACTTTTTTGCTTTGTTCCATGACCTTTCTTAAATCCTTCTTCAATAAGACGTTTTATTATAGCGGCTCTTTAATGGTTTCGAATGGAAAATAGCGTTTTATCTCCTTTGATCGGAGTGTCGTGATTGGCAATATATAAACGGATTCAAATGATTAAACGGATGGATGGTCCTATCTTTTGAATTATGGATGCCTCTTACACTATTTAATTTTCACCATGTTTCTGATATGCTTTTATCAATTGAAATAAGAAAGGTGTAGTTACAATGTTAAAGGAATTCAGGGAATTTATTACCAAAGGAAACGTTCTCGATCTTGCGATAGCTGTAGTAATGGGTGCTGCTTTTGGAAAGATCGTTTCATCACTAGTAGATAATATTATCACACCGCTAATTGGAATTTTATTAGGTGGGGTCAATTTTTCTTCGTTATCTATCACAGTTGGAAAAGCAGTTGTTCAATACGGTAAATTTGTCCAATCTGTGATTGATTTCTTGATCATTTCATTTGCGATTTTCATGTTTATGAAGATAGCGAATTCTCTTATTAGAAAAAAACAAGCGAACGAGGAAGAGGTATTGGAAGCGGTACCGGCATCCGAGCAATATTTAAAGGAAATCCGTGATCTTTTACAAAAAAATTCACGGCAGGATGAAACATCATAAGTATAATACTGAATCAGTAAAAGTGTAGAAATAGCCAAAAATTCACTAAAGAATTAGATAAAGCCCCTCTCTTAATTGAGAGGGGCTTTTTAATGTCATAATGAACTACGTATCCGTTACTATAACAAGATAGGCGACACTTATTAAATAACCGTGTGTCGGAATTCGAAAAGCAAAGTGACAGTAATGTTGGCAATCATAAGAGGCTCTCTATCAACCCAATAGCAAGTATTAGCTGGAACCGCTGTAATAATTTTTATTATATGAACAGAATTATACAACACCCCTGCTTCTACATATTATTTATCGGCAATATTTATCCCGTAAGGCAAGGGTATACTTAACCGATTGTACTGTACCTTTTTCTTGATCTTCAATCATTTGTTCTAAAAGTTCTTTTGGAGGATAATAGTAATCTAATGGTTTAATGACACTTAAATCATATGGAGGTTGTTCGACTTTGAAAGCTCCTTCTCCAACCGCAAACACTCCGCCAGCACCAAGCTCTCTCTTAAAATTGATGGCATATGGAAAACACATTTCAACGTTGATTCTAGTTAGGGTAGATTTCTCAACAAGTATTTTAAAACACTCTTCTGTATCAATATTGCCTGTCCCTACTGGTACTCCACATACCCTATAATCCTCGCCATCATGAATGATAATATGATCTTTAAAATGGGTTGTGAATGCATATGGCGCTAATTTTCTTACAGCTTCAACTGGATCCTCCCATGCCATCATTCCGTTGCCCACATCACAATGAGCGCTAACCCAAGGGTTGTTGACTTCATTTATTATTTGAATAACCTCATCTGTTAACTCTTCCTCATGATTTTCCACAGCTAGTTTTATCCTATATTTCTCTAATAATGGTACAATTTGTTTGATATCTCCTGGTGCTTTTTTCAATCTTTCCGGATCATACTCTCCTAAGCATGTATACGTACGAATCACATCCGCTCCGATTCTATGTGCTGCCTTAATGACTTCTTTTAGATGTTCCGGATCGCTTCCATTTGTGTCTATTTCAGCGAAAAATCCATACTTTTGAATTTCTTTTCTTACTCTCTCTAAATATTCCGGCTCAAATGATTCTAATGTACCCCATCCTGACAACCCTGGCCATGGAACAATATTGATCATGACTCCGTCTAATCCCAATTCAGCTGTTTTTCTGATAAAACCGAAAATATCCATTCGACCCGTAATAAATTGCAAGTGATAGCTTTCTGTTTCTAATCCAATTTTCATTTTTTCCCCACCTTTAATTAAGCATTTAGTTTTTTTTTTGTGAATTTGGTTGATTTTTTTTGTTTACGATTTTAACTAAGCTGCTTATAATAAAACTTTTGACACCTTCTATTCCTGGTGATTGATTCAAAATGCTTCCATATAGAATAAATGCAAACATGGAAGGGGCATATCCAACTAAGCAGTCTGCTATAGAAACTGTTGCACCGCTTACATAACATTTTGGTTAATTTGCTAATCAATTTGAGAATTTATAGAAGAAAACACTTCTTTACCTATGGACCCTAAATAGAATGACTCCCACACCTTACGGGAGTCAACTATTTGTCTAAAAATTAAGGTCGTTTTTTTTTTAAGTTTAATGTCAAGAAGTGATTTTGATTCCTATAGCCCCTGCAATGATACACATAATGAATAGGTTTAATCTTAAACTTCTAGGTTCATTAAAGAAAATCATTCCTGCTAAAACACTTCCAACAGAGCCGATACTTGTCCATATTGCATAGGCAGTCCCGACTTGAAGAGAAGTTAATGACAAGGATAGAAAATAAAAGCTTAAACTCCCCAAAAAAAGACACGCTACAGAGGGGAGCAATTTTTTAAAGCCGTCTGCACGTTTCAGGCTTATAACACTACCGATTTCGGCAAATCCGGCAATAATAAGAAAAAACCAAGCCATTGAATCATCCCCTATATCAGTTCATTTCCTTTAATGTTTAGGCTCTGCTGGATTGACTTTTATTCCAATCATCCCCAATATCATTAAAGCCATAAAAAATACTTTCAGTGGATTAATGGTCTCACCCAAAAAAAGCATCCCAGTTACTACAGTTCCCACCGTTCCCAATCCAGTGAAAATGGCGTAACCAGTTCCTAAGGGTATTGAATGTAAAGCTTTTGAAAGTAAAAAGAAACTAAAGATTATAATAACTACCGTAACAATACTAGGTATAATTTTGGTGAATCCGTGTGAATATTTAAGACCGATCACCCAGACAATTTCCAAAAGTCCTGCCATTATGATATATATCCATGCCATTTTATCGCTCTCCCCTTTGGCATTGACACTTATTTTTGAACCACGAAGTTCTCCATATATCGATGAATCGCATAAGCTACCCCATTTTCATCATTTTTAAGGGTTGTCGTTGTACAAGCATTTTTTATGACATCTTTTGCATTTCCCATCGCTACGCTGTATCCAACTTTCTGAAACATGGATAAATCATTGTTGCTGTCCCCGATTGCCATAGCCTTATCTAATGAGCCATTCATCAAGAAAGCCAATTTTTCAAGGGCAATTCCTTTTGAAGCTCTTTTACTGGTAATTTCAATGTTATGATCAGCAGATGAAACGACCATCAACTCACCAAAATTTTCGAATTGGTTCCAGGCTTCCTCTAATTTATTTTCATCAAAAGAACATGCTAAAATGTTATAGAATTCTTCCTCCTGTTTTAAGATATCATTATAGTTTTCAACTAAAACATATCCAAACTGGTCAAATTGCCTTTCCGCTATTTCAACTAATTCTTTCATATCTGGATTCAAATCTGCGCTTTTCAAACTTTTAATCTCATTATGGAACTGTTCTCTTCCTTTTTTAAGAGTATAGATGGCTTTATCAGTGAACACTTCGTAATAATAATTCCGTTCATCTAACCATTGGAGAATAGATTCAACACGATCTTTAGTTATCGTAATAGAAGAAATGCACTTTGCGCTTTTTGAATGAATGGTTGCGCCATTTGTCCCGATTACAAATGGGGATATCCCGGCTTTTTCACAAATTGTTTGAACGTCAAAATAAGCCCGTCCTGTTGAAATAACTACTTCAAAGCCTCTATTTTGGGCATATTGAATCGCCTTTATATTTTCTTCACTAATTTCATTCTTGTCGTTTAATAATGTTCCGTCTAAATCTATCGCAATGAAACTCATGCTATATAGCTCCTTTTCTCATTCTATCTATTAAATTTTCTTTCTAGCTTTTTTTCTGCTATCAACAAAAATCTATTCAAAAAGAGAGTACTCCCTCTTCCATCTCGATATATCCTTTTATGGGCTATGCTTGAATCCAATTGACTTCCTCTAATTTAGAATCATTTCTCCATTCCTCTGGAAATGGTTGCTCGCAGACAATCACATCTACTTTTTCTAGAGGACAAACTTTACAAAAGGTGTCGACACCAATTTTAGAGTAATCCGTTAGCAATATGACGTGCTTTGATACCTCGACCATTTTGCGTGAAACTAATGTTTCACGTAAATGATAATTACTAACGCCACTTTGAATGGAAACGCCACCAGCTGAAATGAACGCTTTATCAATATTAAATTGATTTAACATTTGTTCAGTGAGACCCCCGCATATGGATTGATGCTTTGGATCAATTTGTCCTCCAAGTAATAGAATTTGTCCTGTAAATTTATTTTGATTGAGCAATTCAGTCAACACAGACGACACAGGAAGAGAATTGGTTAAAATCGTAATGTCTTTTTTATTTTCAATACACTGGGCAAATTCAAGCATGGTTGTACCTACATCAATGGCAATCACATCTCCATTGGAAATGAGTTCCACCGCTTTTTTCCCAACCTTGATTTTCGCTTCTTGATTCACCGTTGTACGCTGTGTAAATGGAGGCTCCTCAAATTCAAAGACTGTTTTAATCGCTCCACCGTAAACCCTCTTTAACAGTCCTTTTTCCTCTAATATCATCAAATCGCGTCGAATCGTTTCCTCTGAAACATTAAATAGATCTACTAATTCTATAACTTTTACTTTTCCCATTTTGTTAAGTTCTTTTAAAATTTCATTCTTTCTTTCTTCAGGCAAAACAGACATATTTCTCCCCCTAAATCATCAATACTTTATAAAATAATGCATTCTTTCTTCGGTACAAGAATTTGAACGCGTGCTCCTTGCTCAAACATTTCCCCACGGTGGTGAAGATAGTCTACATGAAAAGCGCACTCCTCTGTTTCTACTTCATACCTTAAAACATTACCTGCCATGGAAACATCTTTAATAAATCCTTTAATCCCCCAATTCTCTTGTAAGTCCAAACTGTCCTCACCAACAGAAACTAATTGTAAAACTTCTGGACGAATGGCAACTTCATTCCCTTTTAATTCTTTGGTGCGAACAAGTTTTCGGAAAACTTCCATATTACAGACATTATAATTCCCGATAAATTTTGCAACAAATGTATTGACTGGAGAAGTATAAATTTCTGAAGGAGAACCGGATTGTACAACTTGTCCTTTATTCATGACAAAAATTCGATCAGACATCGTCATTGCCTCTTCCTGATCATGTGTAACAAAAATAGTTGTGATATCTAATTCTTTCTGTATTCTCTTTAATTCTTTTTGCAAACTTTTTCTAATTTTAGCATCTAATGCGCTTAACGGCTCATCCAGAAGCAGTACTTTTGGCTCCATGACAAGCGCGCGGGCAAGAGCAACCCTCTGCTGTTGTCCACCAGATAACTGATGAGGATAAGACTCTTCTTTTCCTATTAAATCAACCATATCAATCATATTTTTCACTTTTGACTTAAGATTTTTCACCTTTTTCATTTTAAGGCCGTAAGCGATATTATCAAAAACATTCATATTCGGGAAAAGCGCATAAGACTGAAACACCATACCGACTTCACGCTGACGCGGTGATAAATCAGTAATATCTTTTCCATCAATTAAGATTCTTCCTACATCAACGTCTTCAAGTCCCGCAATGGAACGTAATAATGTACTTTTTCCACACCCGCTTTGCCCAAGAAGTGTAGCAAATTCACCTTTTTTTAATGTTAAAGAAATATTATTTAAAACTAATTGATTGTCATATCCCTTAGTCACTTGTTCGATGGTTACAAAGCTCATTAGTTTTCACCTTCTAAAGTAGTATTTTATGACGGTATTTTTCTAAAAAAAATGAAGGAATTCGCTTCTTATTTTGACCCGACAGGATTTCTTTTGTTTCTAAACGTAAGCTTTAATACAGTCCCCGTTAAAAGTAAAATCATTGAATAATAGGTTATAACAATTGCACTTGTTAAGTGACCACTGCTGTTTAGTTTGTCGGATAGATAAATTTGAAGGGTTTCGAATCGGCCCCCGACAAGCAAATTGGCAAAAGCAAACTCACTAAATAAAAGAGAGACAGATAATAAGGTAGACACTAAAATTCCAGATATAATATTTGGAAACACCACCGTACGAAAGGCTTGGAATTTTGTGGCACCGAGTAATTCAGCTGCATCAACAAGTTGTACAGCATTAAGCGTACGAAGACTGTTACGAATTCCTTGATACATAAATGGTAGAATGGTTATGAAATAAGCACCAATTAAAATCCAAGGTGTTCCGGCAATTTGAATCGGTCCAGCAGAATACAGCTTGATTAATCCAACGGCTCCAACAATCGGAGGAACTCCATAAGGAAGCATGGCTGCGGCTTGGAGTAATCCTTCCCATTTACTGAAATATACCGTGATAATAAAAATTGTCGGAAGCATAATAACAACACTAAGACCTACAGACATGACAATTAAAAACAGTGTTCGTCGGAAAGCATCATAAAACCGTTCATCTTGAAACAATTCAATATACCATTTCAGCGTATAACTCTCAGGTAAAATCGTATGATCCCATTTACCAGCAATCGAGAATAAAAGTGTTCCTACAAGCGGAATTAATAAATATATAACTAGTAATCCAACAAACAATTTATGAAATGTCAATGAAGACTTCATCGTAAATCCCTCCTAACTCTACGCATCATTCGTTCATTGAACCACATCGCCCCTATCATGGTCGTTGCTAGAAGGACTCCCAATGCACTACCTAGCTGCGGCTTTAATGCAACATCACTAGCAACTAGAGAAGCAATTTGCAATGACAATATGTTATAGTTGCTGCCGACCAATGCATAGGCTGTTGCGTAGGCTCCCATCGCATTAGCAAACAAAATACTGAATGTACCTACAATACTAGGTAAAAGAACTGGAACCCCTATCCGAAGCCAAAATGAAAATGTTGACCCTCCTAATAATGAAGATGCTTCTTTCCATTGTTGCCTAATTCCTTGATAAGACGGGTAAATGAGCATAACGGCAAGCGGAATTTGAAAATAAATATAAACAAGAATGAGGCCTGTCCAGGAATATAAATTAAAATCTGCAAACAGGTCCCAACCAATCTTGGCAAATAGCAACGTAAACAACCCATTGTTTCCAAGTAAGATAATATATGAAAATGAAAGGGGAATCCCTTCAAAGTTCGACGTCATATTGGTAACCATCAGTAGTCGGTTTTGTATTTTTTGAGAGAACTTTGTAAACGAATAGGCTGCAATGACTGCTACAATCACAGAAGTTATAGCAGAAAACAAGGAAATGACCAGGCTATTTTTAATGGCTTGTAAGTAAAATTCACTTTTGAATATGGTTAAGTATTGATCAATCGTAACTTGAATTCCATCATCTGCATAAAAACTATTTTTAATCATTGCCACTAATGGTCCTATCTCAAATCCAATCACAAACATAATAAATGGCAGTAAAAGAGCTAATAAGTAAATTTTTTGTTTTTTTATTTTTCGCAAGACTTCTCGCTCCTCTATGTTCTCTAACAATAATGTTTTTACAGGGTGACTTTTCCTTTCAGACCTGGAAATTGATATGAAATCATTTTATCGGACGGCTCAATATTTAATAGTTCACAAACGAGCGGTGCAAAAGCTAATTGCGAAACCACTTCACCATAAATGCCAGGCTCAACTTTTGGACTAATGATAAAGAGCGGTACATCACGTTCACCATCAGTTATGCCGCCATGGTTGCCATATTCACTCATGCCATGATCCGATGTAATTAATATGTGGTAACCTTCTTTGATCCAAATTGGCAATAGTTGTGCCAACAAGCTTCCCATTTTTAGGGTTTGCTCACGATATTCTTTTGATTCCGAGCCAAAAATTTCTCCTTTTACATCTACACCGAGCGGATGAATATATAAAAAGTGAGGGTCATACTTTCTACGTAAAGCTTCTGCATCCATTAACACATGGCTATCTGGATAGTCATCGTCCCAATAAAATTTTCCGTATTGAATTGGATTGGATTCATCTTCTTGCTCACGGTCTTCAATAAAATGGAATGGCGCACGATTATAAAGTTCGCTTACCCAGTAATAGGACACTGTTCCGTTTCTTAACCCGTTTTCTTTCGTAAGATGAAAGAGACTTTTCTCAGTAGATAAACGAACGGCTTGATTGGACGTAATCCCATTTATTGAAGCCGGCGTACCTGTTAACAACACTTCATATAATGGACGGGAAAGACTTGGAAGCTCCGACTTAACTTTGTAAAGTGACGCTTGATTCGTTTCGACTAAATGCTGAATAAATCCCAGCGCTTCGCATGCTTTATCGTATCTCATACCATCAACAACGATTGCTATTACTTTATTTGACATGGACTAACACCTCTTCTTGCCAAATCTGAGGTAAATTTTTAGCCGTTTCTTCCCAAGCTTTGTAATCTTCAATTGGTTTTGCATTTTTGTACTGTTCTTCTGGAACCATTTTTTCAGCTACTTCTTTCGGAAGTTCTACATCGCGAATTGGACGGGCAAATCCTTTAGCTAAATTAATTTGTCCTTCATCGCTTAAGATATATTCTCTAGTTGCCATCGCCGCATGCGGATGCTTGGCAAATTTGTTAATAATGGTTGCGTAGCCGCTTACGACTGAACCTTCACTTGGAATGATCACTTCAAATTGATCGCGGTTAATTTGGTCAGCGTAACCAAGAGCATTGAAATCCCAAACAAGGGCAACTTCCACTTCCCCTTTTTCGATGTTAGCCGGCTTGGCATCAGTCAAGCTAAGGCGGCCTTGCTTGGCAAGCTTCGCAAAATAGTCAATTCCCGGTTGGAGATTTGTTTCATCACCGCCGTAAGCAATAGCGGCAGCAAGTACGGCCATTTGATTCTGTGTACCACGCTGGACATCTCCAACTGTTACTTTATAATCCCCTTTTAATATGTCATCCCAAGATTTAGGCGGGTTTTCTACTAATTCTTTATTAGTAAAGAATGCAATCGTTCCTTGGTAGCCAACAACCCAATCTCCATTGTCATCTTTTGCCCACTCAGGTACCTGGTCCCAATAGGAAGTTTTATATGGCATCGTTAATTCTTTTTGTTCCGCGATTGGCCCAAAGGAAATCCCTACATCGCCGATATCGGCTGTTGCATTCTCTCCTTCAGATTCCATTTTGGCAATCTCTTCGGCACTGGACAAATCTGTATCATTGTGTTCCAATGAATATTTATTCATCACTTCATTCCAAGTTTCTCCCCAGTTAGCCCATGAATCAGGCATACCGACACTATTAATAGTCCCCTCTTCTTTTGCCTTTGTTTCAATTTCTTTCAAGGTTAACGAACTTGGATCCTTAACCACTGAAGCAGCCTCCTCATTAGTAGCTCCACAAGCAGCTAATCCCAGTACACTCACCCCTAATATCAAAGCTTGAATAGACTTGTAACAATTCTTCTTGAATGTGCGATTCATAAAAAGTGCCTCCATTTAGTGTGGAATCTTTAATGTTTATTACTGTTTATTACGGTTTAATCATAATCAGAAAACATTAATCCCACATAAACCAAATGTTAAGATTTTGTAAACCTGCTCTTTATTTCTCCAACTCATCAGCTTTTATTTTCATTAGCATTAACAACAGTCCGCAAACAGGACCAAGTAAAGACAAGTCTATAAAAGAGAATGTGAAAAATTTTCATTAAAAACATATCATCCTTTTCCCCTTCTTTTTAGCTCGCCGTTAACAAAACTCCATATTAGCTAAATACCTTTTCATGCAAAAAAACTCTCTTGATACAAGAGAGTTTTACATAGATCTTATTAAACAGATAGAATTATCAATGTTTGTCTATAAATAATAATTGGTATCCCGCTTCCTCCCTAACTCTTCACCTGAGACGACTCTCTGATAAACCTTAATTTTTGAATTTTTTTGCAAAATCTCCATAAGGGTGAAGTAGATTCAACGACTGTTCAAAAAAAATTCAAATGAATAAACGCCAATAAAGCGCTCCAAAAATGGAGCGCTTTATTAGCGTTTATCTACCCAAGCACTTTAATCATTGCGTCCCCCTAGCCACTACCCGAGGAAGGGACTGAAATTCCTATAACATGGAATGTTGTATTCATTACATATTCTATCGTGGTCTATTTCAAAATATTTAAAATCCTTCCAACCATACGTAGAAACCTATTAGAAAGCTTAGATAAATTGAGCTGAAACCACGGTATTTCAAATTTTCATAGCTTTTTGAAGACAAAGATTTTTGCTTGATTAATTATAACCATTTTCTTTATTCCAATCACCATTACAACTGCTGAAGCAAGATCTTAATTTTCCTCTCTCCTTACATTTACATTTATTAATATAAGGAGGAGGCTCATTTTAGGTTTTCTTTATTTATTTTCACTTTTAAACTTTATGAATTTCATTCTATTGAAGGAGAAAATTTTAGAATACGTAACATTCGATCAATCTTCAAAAGGATGCAATTACATTGATTCATAGTCTTTTATTTCAAATTCATTTAAGGGCCGATTAATCGACTTACTCAATTTTTTAATAAGCTCTTGGTAATCCTTAGTATCATTTGGATCAATACCTTCTCTGACGTTTAGTATCTCGTATCGGTCATACTGTTCTGGAATAAGTTTTCCGTCTACATGGATATAAAGCCTATATTTAATCCTCAGATTCATATTACCATCTCCTTTACTATCAGTTCGATATAGGGAGCTATTTTCCTGCAAGAAAAAATGCCTATATGTGATGCTCCATTAGCTATTCATTTAATAATCAATGTTCGTAGTTCGTACTATCTCTTATTTTTATACATTTTACATTTATGTTGAGCACATATATCGGGAGAATCTTCAGGAGGAATTGTTATATATATTAGAGAACAACATATTAATGAATATACTGGATTGAATTCACCTGTATACTTTTGTTCTCACTGCATAAATTGTTCAAAACGAAAAAACTAGTGTATATGGAGGTTTTTTAAATGAATCACCCCGAGCAAGAAATGTATAACTATCACGCGTGGGCAAATGGAGTCATCATCGATCGGTTAAATGAACTTCCACAGCACATTTACCATAAGGAAATTCAGACTGGTTTTTCGTCGGTATCAAAAGTGTTGTCTCATATTTATCTCACAGATTTTGCGTGGTTTGACATTATCTCAGGTAAAAGTATGAATGAAGCAATGGCATCTTCTAATCAATTAAAAGAAGCGGTGGAAAAGAAAAGTATTGAGGAAATGAAAAAAATATTTATAGACTTATACGAAAGAAACAAAGTACTTCTGAGTACAGAGGATATGGAAAAGGTAATTGTCGTGGATAACCCCTATGCCGGATTGCTTGAAACTACCATTTCCGAATCGGTATTACACATTGTCACTCACGGATCATATCATCGTGGCAATATAGCTACCATGTTACGGCAAATGGGGCACACTTCCGTTATGCAAGATTTTGGCCTTTATCTTTATGTAAAATAAAACACCAAACTATACCCGATTCCTGATTAAGGAGATTAATAGATGGATGAACTAGTTGGCTCTTGTGTTCGCTGTGCAAGTGATGTATATTGTACGGCTGGTTTCCTGAACGGCATTCTGTTAGATAACAAGAAAATCTTATGTTTTAATTGTAAGGATATTTTAAATGCGATGACCGAAGAAGAAAGATTGGAGGAGGAAAATCAAAACTAGATATTTAAATAGGTCATGCCAAATTATTGGCATGACCTATTTTGCCCGATGAACGGTCAGATTGACCTTGTTGGTTTCACACATGAAGGTTGAGAGATGCACAGGTTCGTCGTTTGCATCGAAAGCAATCTTCACTATTCTAAATAAATTTGCTCCAATATCGCATTCTAAATATTTAGCATAGATTTTTGTAGCACCAATCACGTCTATAATTTTATCGTTACTGACTATTTCTGTATGGTAATCTTCCAAAAGGATCTTATAAGTTGATTCATCCCTTGCAATCTTCTTTTCTAAATCCGGAAAACGAAGTAACGAATAATGAGCGGTATCGTAGAAAAGCGGACGCTCATCTACATACATGAGTCGCTCAAGTTCGAGAACGGGGCTTCCTTCTTCAATGAGGAGATGACCTGCAACTTCTTTTGGTGCGGCTATGACCTCACTTCGTAAAATCCGGGAATTCGGTATCTTCCCCAGCTGATGACTAAACTCTGAGAATCCACTTATGGATAACAACTCATTATGAAACTTATTAGATGCAACAAAGGTACCCCTGCGCGGAATACGTGTCAGTGTTCCATCCTTCACCAATTCCTCTATTGCTTTTCGTATGGTAATGCGGCTAACGTTATAAGTTTCACAAAGCTCTGCTTCGGTTGGGATCTGTTCATCTGGTTTGTATTTACCGTTCTGAATATCATTCTTCAACATTTGCCTTATTTGCATATATAGTGGCTGGGGGGTTGAAGGATTTAAATTCATATTAGATTCATCCTTATCCGTCAAATTTTATTATTTATTACCTATTATACATTATTTCCATTCCCAGTCACCACGCACCGAAATAGCTAATTGTTTTCGCAGCAGACTCTGTGCCCAATTCTAAACAATTGCCGATGGAATGGCCTTTCAATATTCCATAAATAAAACCGGAAATGAAGGAGTCCCCCGCCCCCATCGTATCCACCACATTCGCTTCAACGACACCGCATTGATAAAATTGAATGCCGTCATAGGCAAGTGAACCATTTTCACCTAAAGTGGCGACCGCAATTTTAGGTCCTTGATTTTTTACATCCTTTAAAAATTTGCGGATAAAAGCATCGTCCTTCGTATAAGAGAAAAAAGGATAATCAATAAACTGCGGTAAAGTCTTCACTAAATCGTGATCTAGCTGATCTGAGAAATCAAAAGACGTGAGCATTCCTTTTTCTTTAAAAAAGGAATAGTACTTATCCGCATGTCCCCAAATCCCTGAATGTATAAGCTGATATGTTTGAATGTAATGGAGTTCTTCCGTCGTTAAACAGAAATGTTCCATGACACCTTCGTCGTATTCTCCAAACCTGCGGTCATTTCCTACCATTTCAACAAAAGTAATAGCTGTTTTTCCTTCTTTCCGCGAAAGATGGGAAATATCAACACCTTTTTCCTGAATCGCTTTAACCATCTTTTCACTGTATTGATCGGAGCCCACCCAGCCAATATAAGCAGATTCAGCACCTAACCCTTTTAAATAGACAGCCACATTTAAAGGATTACCGCCAGGATAGACCTCCCCGCTCTTTTGATAGACATCCATACAGTTATCTCCGACTGTAACCGTTCTCATCATTTTCCCCCGCTTTCTTTAAAATTAAGAGCACTACTAAGTAGTGCTCCACATATCTTAATATTCCATTTGGCGATAGTATCTTCTAAGTGTTAATGGATGATTTCTTTCACGCTCAAGGTAAACGCTGATTCGACTTAATACCGACCAGTTAATACTAACAGAAAAGTGCTTTCTGAATTCTTCGCTGATACCGTCCATTTCAAAGCTTTTGGTATCAATAACCGTTAAATTTTTAGAGATATTTTCTACAAATCTCTCTACACGGTCCATCAGCGGTCTAGTTTCATCTTCTCCTTTTAGTAAAATAACACTTGTATCTTCTACAACAAGTTCAAGCGTACCATGGAAAAACTCTGCCGCGTGGATGGATTTCGCCTGGATCCATTGCATCTCCTCTAAAATGCACATGGCATATGAATAAGTGTTTCCCCATAGGTTACCAGAACCGACCATCATGTGGTAATCCGTGTCTTTATGTGCAATGGCAAATTCCTCTGCTTTTTTGTCAAAAGATTTAACGGCATCTAGAATTGCACGCGGAAGTAGAGAAACCTCCTTCGTGAATTGTTCATATTGCGGGAATTCATTGTTGTTATGCATGAAACGGAAGACGACCATGTACAAAAGCATAAAGAAAGTATCAAAAGAGTGCGTTTCAGAACCTGTCGTTATACAGTAATCCGCAATTTGTGTTAACGGAGTATTTGGCTCTGCAACTAAAGCGATTGTAGTGGCGCCTTTTTCTTTACAATATTCAGCCGCTGCAACTGTTTCTTGAGTAGTCCCGGATACAGATGTAAAAATACAGACTGAATCTTTGCTGAAATGCTTATGATTCATCACCATGAACTCAGCAGCAATTTCTGCATGGACATCGATGGTAGAATTTGACTTTAAAATGTATTCATATGGATACATCATGGCTATGGTGCCACCAACGCCGATCAGAAAAATATTGCTGTAGCCCCTTTTGGTGATTCCATCTACGATTTCTTCAATCTGGCCTCTAAAAGCAAGGCCCTCTTTTTCTACAAGATTTAGAAATAACTCTTCATCAAACTTTAGCATCAATAGTTTCCTCCCATATCCCTGTATATTTGTTATGTCTTGTATTATATCTAAACATAATAATTTGTACAATTGTTTTATTTTAAATTTTAGTGCGTTTGTCAAAAGAAGGTCCAACTTCCTTTAACATTCTGCTAAGCAACGATATCGCTGTCGTTATTTTTCTTGGATCCATATTTCCTTTCCCAATAATAGTAAACCGGCAGACCTGTTGCGATGACGATCAATGCTGCAATCACTCCTTGGATAGGCGCCCAAGTAAAAGTTCCCCAAGCCAGCCATGATGCTCCAAGAATAGCTAACACCGTCGTTAATCTCCACATTGGCATACGATAGATTGGGTTATAATCATCCCTTTTACGACATTTATAAACAGCGGCAAAGTCCATAATGTTAATAACCAATTGAATCAGTGTGAAATAGCCAAGTAACACTGTTAAATTACTGAAGCACACAAGAATACATGCATACGTAACCTGAACGATGATGGAGAAGCTTGGAGTTTCATATTTAGGATGGACCTTCGCAAATCGTTGAAAGAATAGTCCGTCCTTTGCCATTGCATACTCAAGGCGGGGCTGAAACATTATGCAAGAGCTCAACGAACCCAAGATAACAATAATCGCTGTAATGGCCACAAATGATGATGCAATATCCGATAATCCCGGAATATATTTTACAGCTTCTGAAACAGCCGCATTGGAGTTGATTAATTCTTCAAATGGCATCAAGCCGATGACACAAATGGCTAGCAGCGTATATAAAGCCAACACGATGAATACCGAACTAATAAGAGCTCGGGGAAGTATTTTCCCTGGATTTTTGAACTCCCCAGCCATGAAACAAATCGCAGCCATTCCCGTATATGCCCATGTGGTTGCAGATACACCGCCTATTAAACTTGACTTTTGAGCACCAGGAGCTGGGGTATAAGCAAAGTTTTCAGGGTTCATATACATTATTCCCAGCACAATGACGATCAGGAAAGGAATGATCTTGATAGCCGTGATAATGACCTGGAAAAGACCTCCTTCTTTCACACTTCGATAATGAATCGATGTGATTAGCAGGATGATCGCAATACCCAATAATTTTCCGGCAACTCCCGAGAAAAATGGGAAAAAGGTTGCTAAATAAGAAACAAGCGCTAAAGCCATTATCGATATGGATGGAGGATCCAACGCCCAGAAAGTGGCCCATCCATATAAAAATGCCAAAGGCCTCCACCCAGCTTTATTTAAATAAACGTAACCGCTTCCATTTTGGGGGTATGCGGTCGATAACTCGGCCAGCACCATTACTTGAGGTATGGCAATCACCCCGCCTATTATCCAGGCTAGAATAGAAATGGAAGGAGTACCCGCAGCCCTTGCAACATCACCAGATGAGACAAAAATACCCGATCCTATAGTAGTTCCAACAGCAATAGCTAGAGCAGACCAAAAACCCAGTTTTCGTGTAAGTGTGCCATTACTCATAAAGAGTTCCTCCAAATTAGATGATTAAATTCCCAATTCCCTTACTTTTTCAATAGATTTCATAATTGCATCGCTTGGATTTTGATAATAATTTGATCCCATAATCTCTAGAGTACAACTTCCTTTGTAACCATGGCTTTTAAGACTCGTTAAATATTCTCTCCAATTTAAAACACCATCATCTAGTGCCAAATGCGTATCTGATTGACCATCTCCATCGATTAGGTGAAAATGGCTTAATTCGGGAAGGAAGGAAAAGTACTCATCAGGTGTTTCACCTGCCAGTTGCATGGAAACTGTATCTATCATTCCTTTTAGCAAAGGAGATTGGATTTCCTCTAACATTTTCTTTAACCCCTTAGAGTCAATTACCAGATTGGATTCATATTTTGTCAATGGCTCTAAAGCAAGAATCAAACCTTCCTTCTCAGCTACTTTGGTTAATTGAAAGATTGAGTCACTTGCATACTTCCATGATTCCTCTTGTGAAACAGAAAAGTCCCCTATTCCAGAAGTGATAAGCATCATGTTTGTGTCTAACTCCAGCGCGGCGTAAAGATTCTCCATAAAATATTCAATGCTTTTTTTTCGCCAATGAGCATCCGAGGATGCAATGTTATAAGGATAGATACATTGTTCTGGCGTATAGCAGATGATTTTCATATTTCTAGATTTAAGTTCCCTTCTCAAACTCCTTATATTTCCTAGTATGTTGCGATAAACATACAAATGCGGCTCCCCACCCCATAATTCAATGCTTTTAATCTCAAGTTTGTCCATGCATTCCAAAAAATAATGAAAAGGGAAATGCCTAAAAGTGATATTCATCCCTGCAATATTCAATTCTTTCACCCCCTCAAAACGACTTTTTATTTGTTATGTTTTGTATTATAATTAACCAATACATTGATTGCAATAATTATTTTGAATATTTAAAAAATAATCATTCGGAAAATGCGGAAAAGTCGTGATTTTATTGTTCATCACACCTTTTTATAAATTAACTATTTTTTAGTGACTACGAATGATAGAATGTTAAAGTATTTATACCTAGTGCAAAAATTTCTCTGGTACATTGTAAGTATTATGTTGGTGATTATTGTTTGAAATATGATATACCTGTAGAATGGATGTTAGCCTGGGGGATTTCCATGAGAATGTATCCTGAAATATTGTCAAGTTAGTGGTTAATAAAGAATAAACACCTCAAAAAAAGCGTAAATTGAGATGAATCTCCTTAAATGGTGTATTTTATTGGAAAATATAGGTTAGTTTACACTAATACTTCGTGAGACGAATTAGTTTCTTTAAAAATAGCAGACAGTACAATTTATACTATCCTAGCGGAAAGGACGTGCCATAATAATGAATCACGAAAAAACAGCCATCACTAAAATTCGTACAGGCCCCATGTTTGCGGTGATGCTGGCTGGTGCTCTAGTCGCTTTCTTAAATCAGACCTTAATCAATATCGCATTGCCTCAATTAATGACTCATTTTGACATATCAGCTGCAACAGCTAATTGGCTTACTACAATCTTCTTATTGGTCAATGGGATTGTCATCCCGATTACCGCTTTCTTAATGGAACGATTCAATACAAGACAATTATATCTTGCTTCGATGGGACTCTTTGCATTAGGAACATTTTTATGTGGAATTGCCCCCAGCTTCTCCGTCTTATTGATCGGACGTGTGGTTCAAGCTGCAGGTGCGGGGATTTTGTTCCCGTTGATTACAAATGTAATTTTCACTTTATTTCCACCTAACAGACGCGGTTTTGCAATGGGCATATTTGGTATCGCGATGAATTTTGCCCCAGCTGTAGGACCGACATTATCAGGATGGATTATCCAAAACTATTCATGGCGGGTTCTGTTTTTTATCATTTTCCCATTCGCCCTGCTTGACTTCATCTTTGCCATTTTCATCATTAAAAAAGTAGGGAAAACCAGCCGGCCTAAACTCGATAAACTGGGTGTAATTCTATCCACTATCGGATTCGGCGGAGTTCTATATGGATTTGCTACAGGCGGCACCAAGGGCTGGGGCAGCCCTGAGGTACTGATGATGTTCCTTGTTGGAGGAATCAGTTTAGCTTTATTTGTCTGGAGGCAATTCACTGTATCTCATCCCATTTTGGAGTTTAGAATTTTCCGGTATCGGATGTTCACTTTAACGACAATCATCAACATCATCGCAACTATGGGTATGTTCTCCGGAATGATCATCATGCCAATCTATATGCAGAATATCCGTGGGTTTACTCCGATGGAATCCGGTCTCATGCTATTGCCTGGCGGGATTTTAATGGGGATCATGTCTCCTATCACCGGAAAGCTGTTTGACCGATTTGGTGCAAGATGGCTTGCGGTGAGCGGACTTGCCATCACTATCATTACAACGTACCTTTTAACGCGGCTTGAAACAGATACGTCCTATTCTTATGTGGTATGGGTATATACGATTAGAATGTTCGGAATGTCGATACTGATGATGCCTATCTTCACAGCTGGATTAAATGAATTGGCACTTAGCCTAAACAAATATGGAACAGCAATGGTCAATACATTGAGAATGGTAGCAGGCGCTGTTGGCATGGCATTCTTTGTGTCCATCATGACAAACCAGGGAACGAAACATGTACAGGAAATCTTATCTCAAAGGAATATATCACCAGATAATACATCACAAATGGCGATGGCCATTAAACAAGGCAGCGTAATGGGAGTGGATGATGCATTCATGATCGCAACAGGTTTGACCATAGTTGCATTCATACTTGCCTTTTATATTCGGCAAACATCACCACAAGAAGATACCATTACAAATCGCCTATCAAAAAAAAGCTTTTAATAATCAAGGCTAAATCAACCTATTTTCCAAGGTAAAAAAATTCTTATATTATTAAACTGACTTGCCCCATGAAGACATATAAATGCAAAAAAAAGAGACACTTTTTAAGAGTGTCTCTTTTTTTGCCCAAATTACTTCCTGGCCTCCAGGAGACGGCCTTTATTATGACCCAGTGTAATCCCATGTCTCTTCAGAATATCTTCTGAAGAACAAAGCCAACAATTCACAAATTGCACCGGTACTTTAAATATGCTGAGTATATATTTACATTCCTCTCATATATTTTAAGATAATGATTTGGACAAGGGGAATGTATTAATGAAAAAGTTAGTTACTCTGCTTTTTTCAAGTTTTTGCATTGGAATTGGTATTAACCTGTTTATCGTTCCCATTCATCTAATAAATGGCGGGATATTTGGAATAAGTTTGTTAATCAAATATGTGTGGGGAATCCAGGTTGGACATACCATGATTATGATCAATATTCCCATATACCTTCTATCTCTTCTATACGATAAATCTTATTTCTTTAATGCCATCCTTGGGTTAGCTTTTACATCAACCATTATCGATTGGTTAACACCACTAAACGGTTTGGTTCATCTACCGATCATAACAAGTGCCATTATCGGTGGAATGACGATTGGGATTGGTGTCGGTTTTATGCTGAGACAACATATTAGCCCCGGTGGAGTGGATTTACTAGCACTATTAATCTCTAAAGCTACAGCAACTAATCCTGGAATTATTATTTTTATCATTGATTCTCTCATAGTAATTGCCGGAATTATTATATTGAAAGACTTAAAGTTAATGTATTCCCTCATCACGATTTCCTGTGTCGGGTTATGCGTCATTTTAATCAATTCTTTTAAATCAATAAACTTTTTTATAAGATAAAGCCATACCTGCATGTGTCAAATACAGTGTTGGCAATGTTCACTATACATATCCACCAACACCTCAGGAATAAAAGCAGCAAAGCTAATCATGGAATATTCTAGAAATTTTTTATCAAAATGCAGTGGTTAAAGAAGCCACTGCCTTTTACATTAAAGAAAACTCCAAAATCACCTTCAAGCAGTAGACTTTTGGAATAGAACAATTGGGCAAACGATAATCTTAATTCATGATTTTGTGATCAACTCTTTCTTAAGGATGTAAAGATCAAACGGAGGAAATCCTCTCTAAAATTAAGAAATTTGCTGCACTCCTGCCGTAAAACTGGCTAGCCGAGTACCGTAGACGCTTGCTTTGATGCGGCTTGGCAGACAGTCGCACGTTTACTCGGATTTCGTGCTACACTGGTGATTTCGCGCCGTTTACTCGTGAATTTTGCTGTTTTACTCGTAATTTCAGCATGTTTACTCGTGATATTACCGTTAATGTTAATAATTTGTTACAGAAAGCATTAATAAAAGGAATGTGGAATATGATTAGAATGTCAATCTAAGGGAGGGAATGAGAATAGATGAAAAAAACAAAAATTATATATTGGATTTTCACAGGGCTTTTAGTGGCACTAATGGTTTTGGGTTCTATTCCGGATATAATGTCTGTTCCCGATGCAGTCGACTTATTTAATCATTTAGGTTATCCTACCTACCTCCTACCCTTTATTGGAATTGCCAAATTATTAGGTGTCGTGGCAATACTTATTCCTGGCTTTCCGAGAATTAAGGAATGGGCTTATGCAGGTTTTGTATTTGATTTGACCGGTGCTATGTATTCAAGCATATCAGTGGGCGACCCTGCCAGTGGATGGCTGCTTTTCATTATCGGATATATTTTGATAGCCGGCTCTTATATTTATCATCATAAAATATTAAAATCCGCTTCAGTGAGTAATAAGGATAACCTAACAATATAAATAAATTAGCAATGAAAAAACATCGATATCGGTGTTTTTTCATTTGGTTATAGTGACTTTCACCTTCGTTTTCTTTTCAAAATAGAAATTAAAAGAGTCCCAATAGGTTTCCTTATTGGGACTCTTGTTTTTAGAAATTAGATGATTAACTTACTGTTTTTGAAGTCAAATAAGCAACAAGTATATAGCGTTCAGGTGCTGACCCGATATAATCAAAGGGGTAACAGGTACTGACGGTTAGCGTTGCCCGTGGCTTTGGTACGATTACGGTTCGATCATCCTCATCCACAATTCGAACTTTTTTGATTTTGTATGTGAACTCCCCTGCCGATGTTGTTACTATCAACAAATCTCCTTCGCCAACTTGCCCGAGTTTACGGAATACCGTATCTCTATGACCGGAAAGAACGGAATTGTCATTTTCACCAGGTAGCACACTTCCTGCAAAGTGACCAACGCCTTTTTCCAATTCATCCTCGTTTGTGCCATGGAAAATAGGGAGTTTTGTTTTTAGTTTGGGTATATACAATTCCCCGATTTCTTCACCCGTTTCAGGGCGGACAGGATATAGCTCTTTCTTTGTTGTTTTATTACTTGCTGGTTTATCACTTGGTGTTTTCTGTACTGTTTCATTTACTTGACTACTTGGAGCATGAGTCTTGTAAAGAAAGTAGCCTTTTGCAAACTTATACATATTGGATGTGGAAAACCAAATCCCAAATAAAATGATGGCAATTGTACAAGAAAGCAGCAGGAGCCGCTTTTTCTTTAATTGTTTCATATTAAGCTTTCCTAATTTTTCGATACATCAAGCTTCCGATCAAGACAAGAAATAATCCTAAAAGGGCGCTAGGTAAATAATCGGAAGCGGTATTTGGCAGTTTAGCCCCTTTTACGGTTTGTTGTTCTGAAGTAGTATTGGTACTGATCTTTTGTTTTACTGGTTTAGCAATTGGTGCCTTTTCAATGGTTTTTTGCACCTCTTTTGCAGATTCCTTTATTTGCCCGCCTGCATTGGTAAGAGTATCAGAATCGACCATTTCACCTGTTATTAAAAGATCAGCCAAGAACTTCCCGTCAGTATTATATATCATTATTTTCAGGTTAGCACCCTTCAATTCTTCCAATTTCATTAAATCTAAAAGGGATACAGGCGATTCCGAGCCACTTTTCACAAGGGAATAGGAAACATTAAGCTTAAAGATGGAAAGTAACTCTTCATAGATTGAGGCCATTTCAGCTATCTGTTCAGCTGTAAGCTCGGTTGCTACATCAAATTCCTCGAAAGCCATCATGCGGTTGCCCAATTCTTCAAGTTGCTTGACTGTTTCCGGGTTGGAAAGATGGTCTTCCAAAGACATCAGGTGGTCTTCAAGCCTCTGTAATTCCTCTTCCGTTAGACCGAGTTCCTGCTCGAAAATAGGAAGAAGATCTTCGGCAACTTCGCCATCAATCCCGCCACCAGTAAGGTTCCAAACAGTTTCTTCAAGATTATCTATGTATATATAATCGTTAATATTTTCACCATTTTCTTCTAACATTTGAAGCAAGGCTTGTTTATCCAATCCATAATTCTCATTAAAATAGTCTAAGTTGCTTAGATCTGCCTTTATGACGTCACCTAGGAATTCGCTAAGCTCTTCGACAGATTCAAATTCTTCCAGGCTAAAATCATAGAGTTCCAATGACGCTTCGATATCTTCCTTTGTTACTTGGAAGCCTCTTTCCTTGCTAACCTTGGCTAAATAATTGACTAATTCTTTGTCAAAGTTCGGATCGCGTTCAAAATCGCCCTCTTCGGTATAGAAATAAACAGCTTCATCGAGGTCCCAGATAAAGATATAATCGTCTAGTTCTTCACCATTTTCGTGTAATAGATTAATCAGGCTCTCATTGGTTAGATTATAATCATCATAGATGGCATCTAGATTACTTAAATCTGCCTTAATGACTTCGCCCAAGGCTTCTTTAAGATCACCAATAGATTCAAAGTTTTTAATACTTTCGTCGTAAAAAGAAAGAGATGTTTCAATATCATCCTTTGTCACTTGAAAACCCCTGACAAGGCTTACCTCTTTTAAATACTTTGTAAGGTCCTGCTCAAAATTTTTGCTTGGTGCTGCCGATGCTAATTGCGGGAATAAGCTAATTAACAACGTAAATGAAACTAAAATCGTCCACAGTTTTTTCATACTTTTCTCCTATTCATAACATTTCATATGTTTCTAGAAAATTATAAGGTAATAACAATAATTTAACAATGAAGTTATTTTTTCCACGAACGGAAAATTGCTATTTTACTTACTTTGTAAACTAGCTAATGCAGCATTTATTTCATATTAAGACGTATTTCTTCCTATTAATATATCGATTACAACAACCCCTCCCCTTGTGTCTCCGGATAAAAAATTATAAATATTGTATTCCTACTAAATTTAACTAAAGCGAAAAATTAACAACAAATTGACCGCCGGACTATCCATCTATTCAGCCATCAATTTTGCCAAATCAAGTAAAGTAATCAGTCTAAAAGTATCGGAATTCATATCTTATAAATATGCACTTAGACATAGCGAAAAAAAGAGATAATCCATCTTCATGCTCCCCCTTCTACAACATGATGCAACTCCCCATTTCCTGTAAGTGTATCCTTCTAACTTATAAAAGTTATCTACGATTACACTTTTTCAAACAAAAAAAGAGACTGTAAATGACAATCTCAAGTGATGTATGTTTAAAAGAAAATGAAAAGCTATTTATTGACGTGTTTCTTCTATATATATTGATATTTTTTACCAAAAACCCAAAGATGAACCTAGCCCCAAAAGTCAAACCCCTCTGCCGAAACTCTTAAAATTTTTTAGTAGTATCCATGCGATCTAACGACATCTGATACCCACCATTACTCCCATAATTCAAAAGTTTATTAACTCTTGAAATTGTAGCTGAAGCGGCACCGGTTTCTGCCTCGATTCCTTCATATGTAAAGCCATCCCGAAGCATTCTGGCAACTTCTAGTCTTTGGGTAAAAGCTTTTATTTCATTCATTGTGCACAAATCATCAAAAAAAGCCATACACTCTTCTTGTGTCCGTAAAGAAAGGATAGCCTTAAATAATTGTTGTACGTTTTTTTCAGACAATTTACTTTTGTACATAATTGACCTCCAATAAAGTTTTCAAAATAATATTTATCTTCACATTGAGGATGCGCTCCTATTGCCTACCCATGCTAAAACGGGAACCAATTTCAACAGACTGACACTTTAATCACACTCGGAAGGAGGTATGAAATGCAATATATACCTTGCAACTCCCATGCAAATGGCCTTACATAAAAAAAGGTTCTTTTGCTTCTACCGTTTTATTAATAATTTAGCAGACTCGTCCAATCTTGCGGACAGCCTGCCTTCTCACTTTTAACGTACAAGTGCATTCTAATTATTTGAATGCTTTCTCTATTACGCTTATGTTCTCTTTCTTATATAGAGCGCCATTTTTGATATACTGTGATGCTCCCTCTTTTGCCTGTTCTATGTTTTCTGGTGTAAGTTTTCTGATGACCTTAGCGGGAACACCGGCTACTAAAACACCCGGTTCAATTATCTTTCCTTCTGGAACTAGAGCCCCAGCAGCGATTAGAGAGCCTTCTCCGATTACTGCTCCATTTAGAATTGTTGCGCCCATACCAATTAACGCGCCATCTTCTACAGTACAGCCATGTAGAACCACGTTATGTCCGACAGTAACATTTTCACCGACTTTAATTGGAAAACCTGGATCCACGTGAACTATTGCACCGTCTTGAATATTTGATCCTTTTCCTATCGTTATTTCTCATTATCCCCTCTTAAAACGGCATTGAACCAAACGGACGTATCTTCCTTAAGTTCTATGTTTCCAATTAACTGTGCTCCTGGGGCTATATATGAGCTTGAATGTACATTGGGGAAGTGTCCTTTAAATTTATGAATCATTCTTCATTCCTCCTTTTGCGTTATGTTCATTATTCCATAATAAAACCAGAGGTACCTCTATTCGGAGCCTTTCTTTAACACCATCAATATAGTATAAGAATCTTAAATCTGGACCCTGCATACAACTGCCACGGTTCCTTCCCTTATTATGTCTCCACATTTACAGCTACCTTTGGATTGTCCTCCTTCTCTCCAATGATTTTGTTTAGAATTCATTTTTTAGAAAGAGATCGTCCCTGAAATCACTCCTACGATGATATAAATAAGCAATATCCCTAAAGACCATTTTGCTGCATATTTATGAAGATCACCTAGGCTGATACCCGTTATGTGAATCAATAAATAAACAGATGCTACGAGCGGACCCATGATACCAAAAGGAGTGCCGTACAATGCAGCTGTTCCCATTGATAAAGTATCAATGCCGTAAGTAGAAGCAGTTTCAGCCAGGACTGGCAAAATCCCAAAGTAGAATCCATCAGGACCAATTAAAAAGATGGCAGGTGCACTAACAACCGCTGTTATTAAAGCCAGATATGGACCAAGGTCTGTAGGGATAATTGAAACAATCGAATGTGCCATAGATTCAGAAATTGGAGTACCTTTGAAAATTCCCGAGAAAATCCCAGCAGCAAAAACCATCGCAACCACTGCTATTGCATTAGGTGCATGAGCGGCGACCCGATCTCGTTGATCATTTAAGACTGGATAATTAATGAGTAGTCCTAGTGCTGTACCAATGATAAAGAGTACGGCAGCAGGTAACCATTCAAGTACAATGGCAACCATGATAACTATTGATACAAGGAAATTGATCCAAATTAATTTGGGACGCTTAATGTTTGTGTTTTTTGGTGAGATATTTTCTATTGTAGCGCTTTCAATTGCAGCATCTATTATTCTAGCTTCAGGTATAGAATAAGATTCGGTATTTTCCTTTTTATATCTAGCTCTTTCTTTCAAACCGATAAAATAAGCAACGGTAATAACATATAGCAAACTTACAAGCATTCCAGGCAACATTTGAAGATATAATTCCGTTGGATTAAGGTTTAACACACTCGCTACGCGGCCAGCAGGTCCCCCCCACGGAACAAGTGTTGTGATACCAATTTGCATGATTGTAATGGAGGCCAATATGATAGGACTGATCCCCATTTTTTTATATAGAGGAAGAAAAGCCGTTACAACAATCATCATCGTCGTGGATCCATCACCATCAAATCCTATTATTCCCGCTAACACAGCAGTTCCTACGATAATCTTTAGTGGATCTCCGTTAGCTAACTTTATAATCTTTGAGGTTAATGGATCGAATAACCCTGTATCTACCATGACACCAAAATACAAAATGGCAAATAACAAAAGAATTGCGGTAGGCGCTACATTTTGAATACCTTCCATTATCAATGTCCCTAATTCTGGTCCAAATCCTCCGATTAAACCAAATATGATAGGTACAATCGTTAGGCCAATAAACGGAGATATACGTTTTGACATAATCAAAAATAAGAAGGTACAAATCATAGCAAATCCTAAAATAGATAACATAAACTTAGTTCCTCCCCAAGGTTCGTTATTGGTACCGCTTTCAAATATGCCTGGAAATTTACTGTAACCCTCTCTTTTTTTCTCAGGTCAGAAAAGAAGCATTATAACCCCCTTTTATCTTAAATATTTTCATTCCCTGTTTACCTGTGTATGCCGACAGCCAGGCATGACATGTTTTAAGGTTTAGCTAGCAAGAATAAAGTAAACTATTTTTGCTGATTCATTTTTTTTCCCCCAAGGACTTCTTCGTTATGTTGTCCTAGTTCAGGACCAATCCATTCAATGCTGCCTGGAGTTTCAGATAGTTTTGGTACAATTCCTGGAACTAGTACCTGCTCCCCATCCGGCAAAGTGACCGTCTGAAGCATATCACGTGCTTGATAATGTTCATCCCTTACAATATCTTCAATATTATAAATAGGCCCAACCGGCACACCAGCCTCATCTAATATTTTTTGCACTTCTTTTTGTGAGTGTTTCCTAGTCCACTCTTCAATGACTTGATCTAGATATTCTGCATTTTCAGCTCTGCCATTATTGGTTAAATAAGTCGGATTTTCCGCAAATTCTGGCCGTCCTATCGCATGCGCAAATCTTTTGAAAATACTATCGCTATTTGCCGCAATGACGATATATTTACCATCTGCACATATATAGGTATTTGAAGGAGCAATTCCTTCCAAGGTAGCACCTGTTCTTTCTTTTATTATTCCTTTTAAATCGTATTCTGGCAGCACGCCTTCCAGCAAAGAAAATACCGCTTCAGTTAGAGCGACATCCACATATTGTCCTCTTTTTAATGGATCGTTATCTCTCGCTCTTAATGCCATTAACGTACCATTCACTGCATATAAACCTGCTATAGAATCACCAACTGCTAAACCAACTCGAACTGGGGGACGATCAGGAAATCCTGTCAGGTACCGAAGGCCACCCATCGATTCCGCCACGCTGCCAAATCCTACTTTGTTTCGGTAAGGGCCTGTTTGGCCATAACCAGAAATCCTTGTCATAATGATACTTGGATTAATTTTATTAATGTCTTCATAGCCAATTCCCCATTTCTCCAACGTTCCTGGCCGGAAATTTTCAATAATTACATCCGCATCTTTTGCTAACTCCCGAACCATCTCCTGTCCCTCTTCTTCACGAAGGTTAAGAGTTATGGATTTTTTATTTCTTGCATGCACGTACCACCACAGGGACGTTCCGTTATGCATCACTCGCCAATTTCGTAAAGAATCCCCTTTATTGGGATCCTCAACCTTGATCACTTCAGCACCAAATTCACCAAAAATCTTCCCGGCAAACGGAGCTGCTACAAAGTTACCTAATTCTAAAACTTTAATACCCTCTAAAGGTTTTCTCATTGTATTCCCGCCCTTCAATTATTAACATATCCTACCTGTTTCTGAATTACCTTTTTTAATTTTCTGAATATTACAATAACGTATACAATCAACTGTGTGGTTTTTCCTAATTTTGAATTAACTTTATACTGTTTTTGTTAATCCTTTACTGTCTCCTAACAGTTGGGGAAATTCGGTATCTAATGTCGTTAAATGTTCCAAATCCAAACCTGTTTTGATATTCTGTTTTTCTAAAAATTTTACTACACGACTTGCCTGAATGTTCCCAGGAGATCCAGGAGCATATGGACATCCTCCTAGTCCAGCTTGGGCTACATCAATTAATTGAACACCAGCCTGTATCCCAGCCATAACATTTGCCAATCCGTATCCATAGGTATCATGCAGATGAAGCCCAATAGGAATATCCGGAAACTTCTCTACCAAACGGCTACAGTATTCATATACCTGTCTCGGCGTTGCTTTGCCGATTGTATCACCCAGGCCTAATTCGCAAACCCCATTATTAACGAGGTACTCTGCAATCCTTTCCACCTCTGAGTATGGTACGATCCCGGCAAACGGACAAACAAATGCCGTTGAAATTGCACCAATTGTTTTTCTACCCTCCTTAGTCGTTTCTTCAATTAAATCTTTTATTTCAATTAAAGATTCATTAGAACTCTTATTTAAATTTGCCTGGTTATGCTGTGTGCTCGCAGAGAGGAAAAAAAGCGCATTGTGAATCTTTGAATTTAGGAACCTGTCTAATCCTCTTTTATTTGGGACCAAAGCTTCATATTCTACTCCACGAGCCATTGGCAGATTCTGTCCTAATTCATCCGCATCTTTCATAGCAGGAACCCACTTTGGATGAACAAAGGAAGTGACTTCCAAGCGGTCAAATCCTGCTTCAATTAAATTTTTAATTTTATATATCTTTTGATCGGTTTCGACAAAAACAGGTTCATTTTGCAGGCCATCTCTCAATGTAACATCACGAATTTTAAGTTTTTCTGGAAAAATCATTTTTTTCACTCTCCTTTTATTAATATTCGTCATCCTTAACACCCGAGTACATGGAAACATAAAATTGATAATCACGTTGAATATGTGCCTTCATTAACTCCTCTGCAGCTTTCCCATCCTCATTTTTAATAGCATTCCATATCGCTTTATGTTCATCGGCACCCTCTTCTATTCTCTTTGGGATATTCAATACGGCATTTCGATAAAAAGAAATTAAGGAATTTAACTGATTCATCATTTTCATCAAATAAGGATTACCACTAGCCTCCACAATCAGGTAGTGAAATTGGCTGCTTAGGACCTTTAATTTTTCAAGCTCATTCTTATCAACCATGAGATTCATTTTATCAACTGAATCTGACAATTGTTTACGCTGTTTTTCATTCATACGTGAAGCGGCATAAAAAGCAGCTGTAGGTTCCAGGCTTAACCTGCATTCATAAAGATATTTAAAATCTGAAAAGGTTGCGCGGTATACTCTTACTCCGCCTCTTGGACTGACGGATACTAATCCTTCACTGTTTAACCTGCGGATCGCTTCTCGGATTGGACTTCTACTGACACCTGTTTCCTGAGAAACCTTTCCTTCCACGATTCGTTGTCCAGGTGGTATGTTGCCGCTTACAATTTGTTCATGTAAATATTCATATACTTGATTTTGAAGAGTTTGCGACTGTATTGTTTTTAACTTCATTTTTATCACACCCATAGTCATAATTTTCAGATAATGTATACAAAAAAATATATGTCTACCTCATCATAAATCAATTTGTTGTTTTTGACTATAGTGGATATTTTTTTCTGCAGCTTCATAACTGAAGACTCGATTTTTTTAAGTTGCACCTTCCCTTCACTGTGCAATTAGTGAATTAAAATCATTTAGTCACTAATTTCCACAATTTTTCTAAATGTTATTATAAGTTTCCCACCACTGCAAGCTTATACATTAAAGCATACATTCTGTAAAACGGCTAGCTTTCACCGCGTTAAAGTTAAATAGCTTTCTTTAATCAAAAATAAATGAATCTGCTGTCAGCATTATCACCTTTGTTTTAACTATCAAGATTCATTTGTACAATCTTAATGATTCCATCTTCATCAATGTCTATCTCAAATAAGCCATTTTTGGTTAAGAATATAGAATACGCAGTCTTACTAACCTTTTCATTGTTTATCTGTCGGATGGCAGAAGAAAATTGAATGATAAAATAATTTAGATCTGTTCTGGTGGCATCCACTTCATTTATTAAATAATTCCGAAGATACATCATTTCTGTATTCGGAAATGTTTTATAAAAAAAATCGAGAGGATGGCTTTTTTGAAAAGCATCATCTGATGAGAAGTAAGTGACACGAGGTATACCATCAGCTGTGAACCCCGCCAATAAATAAACAGTTGCATAATCCTGTTCAGGATATAATTTTTGGAACATCTCCAATGAATTTCTAAATAATTTTTGAGATTGTGCCTCGATTTCTTCAATTGAATTTGTTCCAAGAGAAAACATTTTTAGTTCCTCCATGCATATATCGATGATATTTTTAACACCCGCAAATGCAAAAATCACATTTTGATTTAATGCTATTACTTTTTTTTCATCATCACTGAAGTTTTCGGTTCCTCTATAGGTTATTCTTTTATCAGCCATAATAAATACACCATTTTCAAACTTTTTACCAATTAATGCAGTCATAATGAAATTCCCTTCAGAATAAAAATAAGGCCCTACTATCATGCATTTTGGAGTAGGGCTTACTTATATTTTATCATATATAGATTCCTTCTGAAGGTCTCAAGTTTCCGGACAGTAACAACTCTAAATATATAATTCTCGATCAAAACATCTATCAAATATATTTTCTTTCGGTTTTACACGATTTCCCCTAGTTTAATGTTAGCCACATATTGATCTATTTTTTTATAAAGTTCATCCGGATCGTCTGCGACAATGTTTTCACCATTTATAAGTGCGAATGGCTCCATCAAACATTGGCCGCAGTATAACAAGCACCTTTCTTCAATAACCTCCAAATCGGTTCGCTCAATTAATTTTCCCTTCATAGTTTCCAACTCGTCTTCGAAATTACATGGACAGAACTTTACGTTAATTTTCATGGCTAACTCCCCTTCGGTTTTTGTTGCCAACATTTTAATTGGATTAACCAAAAGTTTGCAAGAGTACACTCAAACGCATATTCGCTTTAACGGTTTAAAAGACTTATGCCATAAATACTAAACGCGTTAAAACACATATTTGCGCGATGAATTTTTATAGATTAAGATGTGAAACATTACAGAATCTAAATTTCGAAAATTCTGTTACTTAAAGTTAAAAATGATAAGGGAGAGGTTAAAATGGCTGAAAAAATGGTAGCATCACCTAAAACTAAGAAAGAAGAATTGTTCCCGGTAAAGAGTGTTCATTACGTAGAAATCTATACAGGAAACGCAAAGCAGGCTGCTTATTACTATGCGAAATCTTTCGGTTTCAAACTTGTAGCATATAAAGGATTAGAAACAGGTTCCCGTGACCGTGTATCTTACGTAATGGAACAGGGCGCTATCCGATTGATTTTAACAGGTACCCTATCAGACAATACAGACGTTGCCGAGTTTATAAAACTTCATGGCGAGGGTGTAAAAGATATCGCCCTCCTAGTAAAGGATCTAGAAAAAACATATGCGGGTGCGATCGAACGAGGTGGCATCGCTCTTCGGGAACCATGGGTGGAAGAAGATGAAAACGGCAAGGTAAAAAAAGCGATATTAGGTACATATGGGGATACAATTCATACGCTTGTAGAATCAGTCGATTATAAAGGCGTATTTATGCCAGGGTTTGAAGCTCGCGAGAACACCCTTGAATCTCAACCAACCGGATTAATTGGTGTTGACCACCTCGTTGGTAATGTGGAAGTTATGGAAGAATGGACAAACTATTATGAAAGTGCATTCGGTTTTACTGTTCTGAAGCATTTTGATGATGAAGACATTTCGACAGAATACTCTGCTCTAATGTCAAAAGTCATGATGAATGGAACAGGACGCATTAAGTTCCCAATTAATGAGCCTGCGGAAGGAAAGCGAAAGTCTCAAATTCAAGAATACCTAGATTACTATAATGGACCGGGCGTTCAGCATCTAGCCCTTTTGACAAACGATATCATCGGCACGGTGGCTGCCCTCAAAGAAAATGGTGTGGAATTTTTAAACACCCCTGAGACTTATTATAAAGAACTTGCCAATCGTGTAGGAGATATTGATGAAGATGTGAAACGACTTCAAGAACTTAATATTCTGGTCGATCGTGATGATGAAGGATACTTGCTTCAAATCTTTACTAAACCACTTGTTGATCGTCCAACACTGTTTATCGAAATCATACAGCGTAAAGGTGCACTTGGATTCGGCGACGGAAACTTTAAAGCATTGTTTGAATCGATTGAACGCGAACAAGAACTTCGCGGAAATATTTGATTTGGAACGGTCATACCGTTGTCTCTCGCGGTATGGCCTCCTTTAATAGGAGGTGTTGAGGTTGTTGTTAACAAAAGTAAATGTAAAGTGGAGAGAAGAAGCGGTCAGTCATTTTATGACCGAACTCATTGATTATGCAGGTCTATTTCCACCGGCTGCACTTCCGCTTCCAGAAGCTATTTCAAATTTTCATGCATACATCCATGATTCGGACAGCTGGATGCTCGGCCCGTTTGTTATTCCTGCTTCAAGATTGAGTGAACTTAAACCATATAAAGCTCTATTTAATGACAAATATCCACTTCGGTTATCTGTTATTTTTACGAAATTCGAAGAAATCGAAACCGAAATGGAAGCTATTCGTCATTTTTTAGAAACATATAAAACAGCTGGAACCATACAAGCAATAGAATTTCCGCTTCCAACACAGGTTAATTATTCATTCTTGGAGAATCTTGAAAAACAAACTGGGAGTTATCCCATTTATTGCGAAATGAAAGGAACGAATGATCAATTTCTAAACACATTGGATACTATACATTCGATTAACCAAAAATCCCTAAAACGTATAGGTATCAAAATGCGCATGGGTGGAATCACGGCTAATTTGTTTCCTACAGTCAATCAAGCAGCATTCGTTATTCACGAATGCCAGAAACGAGAACTGCCACTTAAATTCACAGCTGGTCTGCACCATCCGATACGCCAGTACCGAACGGAAGTTAAAACACGCATGCATGGTTTTGTTAACGTATTTACCGCTTCTATTATGGCATATAGCCGTTCGGTTAATACAGCAACCATTCAAGCCATTTTGCATGATGAAGACCCAACTAATTTTTCATTTACAACAGACTCGCTTTCCTGGCGCGATTTGACAGTCAGTTCGGCCGAAATCATCAAAGCACGCAGTTTCTTTGCAGCTTCCTATGGAAGCTGCAGCTTTAATGAGCCTCGGGAGGAACTAGGGGAGCTTACTATTTTTCATGGGGAGGCAGTAAGATGAAACATTCCTTTATTGAGACAACACCAGAATCACATTTTCCAATTCAAAACTTACCATACGGCATTTTCCAAAAAAACGGGCAAAGCCCCCGTGCCGGTACAGCCATCGGTGATTATGTTCTTGATTTATCTGTAATCGATGAGGTTGGCTTGCTAAGTGGGACAGGTGCAGAAGGAAAAAATGTCTTTTCCTCTTCCTCACTTAATCAATTTATGTCACTTGGCCGTCCGGTTTGGACTGCTGTACGTAACAAACTTCAATACCTTTTGGATTCGAAAACGTCTGTACTACGTGATAATGAAGAGCTTCGTTTTAAAGCGTTTCACCCATTGGCAGATATAGAGATGCTTCTTCCTGCAAATATTGGAGACTATACAGATTTTTATGCCTCAAGAGAGCATGCGACCAATGTGGGTACAATTTTCAGAGGGAAAGACAATGCCCTCATGTCAAACTGGACACACTTGCCGATTGGTTACCATGGACGGGCCAGTTCCATCGTTCCAAGTGGTACCCAGGTGCGGCGTCCTTCGGGACAGCGCAAACCAAAGGATGCAGATTATCCAGTATTTGGACCTTCGATACAGCTTGATTTCGAACTAGAGATGGGCTGGTTTATTGGACCCAGCAATACTCTTGGGGAACCAATTCCAGTTAATCAGGCTGAAGATCATGTTTTCGGGCTCGTTCTAGTAAATGACTGGAGTGCACGTGATATACAAGCATGGGAGTACCAGCCTCTTGGTCCATTTCTTTCTAAAAACTTTGCTACATCCATTTCGCCTTGGGTCGTGCCGCTAGAAGCACTGGAACCTTTTCGTACTGCTGGACCGCAACAGGATCCAGAGCCGTTTCCCTACCTGCAGCAAAAAAAAGATGGGGCATTTAATATTAACCTTGAAGTTCATTTGACACCAGAAAATACAGAACAAGCAACTAGGATTACGAATACCAACTTTAGCTATATGTATTGGTCAATCGCTCAGCAAGTGGCTCACCACACCATTACAGGCTGTAATATGCGTCCCGGTGACATGCATGGATCTGGAACTATCAGCGGTCCAAGCCGTGAAGAACGAGGCAGCCTCCTTGAACTTTCATGGCGCGGCACAGAACCGCTTCAACTTAAAGGCGGGGGCGAACGAAGCTGGATTGAGGATGGGGACAAGTTGACCATCAGTGGCTGGTGTCAAGGAGATGGGTATCGAATTGGATTTGGTGAAGTAAGCGGTCAAGTTTTGCCAGCCCTTTCGGAGGCAAAGATTTTAGGTACCCATAAAGTGAAGATGTAGCAACTAATCTACTAAATATAAAAGATAGTTACATGGAAGGAGTTTTGGCAATGACACATTATGTTAAAATGGGTCGCATTCCTCATAAACGTCATACTCAGTTTCGTCAGGAGGACGGAAGCCTGTATTATGAACAATTGATGGGTACGAAAGGTTTCTCTAGTATTCAGTCACTCATTTATCATATCAATCAGCCAACACAAGTAAAAAAAGCTCAAAAAATCCGCGATGTCCGTTATGAATATGAAGAAAAAGATGCATTAAAACATCGTCATTTCCGGACATGGAATACGGAAGTTGGCGGCGATTTTCTTGAATCTCGCAAAATTTTCATGGCAAACGATGATGTAGCACTTGGCGTTGCACGCCCTAACCAGCAAATGAATTACTTTTATCGAAACGGTGAAGGTGATGAAATGTTGTTTGTCCATGAAGGAAAAGGCAAAATCGAAAGTATTTTCGGTGAATTAAGCTTTGGGCCAGGTGACTACCTCATCATTCCGATTGGCACAACGTACCGCGTCGTCTTGGAAACAGAAGAAGCTCGCTTTTTCATCCTTGAATCTAATTCATCAATCGTACCGCCAAAGCGCTATCGCAATGAGTTTGGACAACTTCTTGAGCACTCACCTTATTGCGAACGTGATTTCCGGACACCAGAAAAACTGGAGCCTAAAGATGAAAAAGGAGAATATGAAATCAGAGTGCGGGCACAAGGCATGATCACATCCTATACGTATGATTTTCATCCGCTTGATGCGGTTGGATGGGATGGTTATCTCTTCCCTTATGCGTTCAGCATTCATGATTTTGAACCAATAACCGGACGCGTTCATCAGCCACCGCCAGTACATCAGACGTTTGAAGCACATAATTATGTCGTATGTTCATTTGTACCACGTATGTATGACTATCATCCAGAAGCCATCCCTGCTCCATATGTCCACAGCAATGTGGAAAGTGATGAAGTCCTATATTATGTGGATGGTGACTTTATGAGCCGCCGCGGCATTGAAACAGGATCGATTACCCTTCATCCAAGCGGTTTACCACATGGGCCACATCCTGGCAAAATTGAAGCGAGTATCGGTAAAAAAGAAACGCGTGAATTGGCAGTCATGGTCGATACATTCCGACCGCTGTATATCGTAAAAGAAGCACACGCTATAGAAGATGATGCGTATATGAGCAGCTGGCTGCCAAAATAATAGCTAAGGTTTCTTTACCATTTTTGTACCTTTGATAACAAACCATGAACGATCTACTCCCCCTAGGCAGATCAGTTCATCACAATATCCATCATGAAATAAAGCCGGAGCAAGAATCCTAGCTCCGGCGCTTTTGTTGTCATAATAGTTCTTCAGCAAGTCTGCGACTTTTTCCTCTAGTTCTTTATTTTCTAAAAAACCGAAGACTGATATAGATTCCAAAGCATTAAGCCAATCTGTAAACTGCTTTTCTTTTATATCTTTGTTCTTTTCAATAGCGATATTCGGCTTGATACGAGATTTCACCATTTACTATTTTCACTCCAAATTCACCCAAACACTCTTCACCTCGGTATAACTTTCCAAAGCATAGGCACTTAAATCCCTACCAAAACCAGACTGTTTATATCCTCCAAAAGGAGAAGCTGGATCTATTACATCATAGCAATTAATCCATACATTTCCTGATTTTAATTGATTAGCAACTTTGTGTGCCATTTTCACGTTCTCTGTCCAGATACCTGCACCTAAACCGTATGGAGAGTTATTCGCACGTTCAATTACTTCATTCACAGTATTGTAAGGCATGACAACGACGACTGGTCCGAAGATTTCCTCTTTTGCAATCGTCATATTCTCTTCTACATCAATAAAAATAGTCGGCTCAACAAAGAAACCTTTATCCGATTTTCTCCCGCCTGTCACTGCCTTTGCTCCTTCTTCTTTACCAATGTTAATAAATTCAAAGACGCGGTCTTGTTGTTTCTTAGAAACAAGTGGCCCCATCGTTGTATCTGAATCCAATCCATTTCCAAGCTTAACGTTTTCAGCTAGGGAAACCATACCGGAAACGACTTCATCAAATTGATCCTTATGAACGTATACTCTCGATCCAGCACTGCAAACTTCCCCTTGATTGAACATAATGCCGTTGAACACGCCGGGAATCGCTTTTGAAAGGTCCGCATCCGGGAGTAAGATATTAGGCGACTTTCCTCCAAGCTCCAGCGTCAACCGTTTCATTGAATCTGCAGCGTGTTTCATTATTTGCTTCCCGATAGGCGTCGAGCCTGTAAACGAAACTTTATTTACATCTGGGTGATTCACTATTGCATGACCGGCTTTCGCACCGAATCCAGGAACAATGTTAACAACACCTGCAGGAAAACCTGCCTTTTCAACAAGTTCAGCAAAATAAAGAGCCGATAACGGAGTCTGTTCAGCGGGCTTCAAAACAACCGTACAACCTGCAGCTAAGGCCGGGGCCACTTTCCAAGAAACCATATTAATAGGGTAGTTCCATGGGATAATTTGTCCGACAACTCCGACTGGTTCGTGACGAGTATAGTTTAAGAATGGACCGGAAACAGGAATTGTTTGCCCCATATTCTTTGTCGCCCAACCAGCAAAATACCGGAACGTTTCAATCGTACCTGGTACATCGACGGCCCGTGTTTCATTTATTGGTTTTCCATTGTCCAAAGTATCTAACTGTGCCAGCTCTTCTTGATGTTTTTCAATAAGGTCAGCTAATTTTAAGATGAGCTTTGTTCTTTCAGCGGCACCCATTTTTGACCATGGTCCTTCATCAAATGCTTTCCTTGCTGCCTTAACTGCCAAATCTATATCTTTTTCTTCCGCTTCATAGACTGTTCCCAATATTTCTTCAGTAACTGGATTAATTGTTTCAAATGTTTTTGAAGAACACGATTCCACAAATTTTCCATCGATGTACAACTTTTTCGTATCTTTTAAAAACTCACTCACCTTATTGCTTATTTCAAGTGTTTGGTTCGCCATTCTTGGTTCCTCCAGTCTAAAAATAAACATGCCAGAGACCGAGCCGCTAAGCCTTCAAGCTCTCTAGCATGTTGTATGAATGATTTATTTAATAGTTTTATTAAATTCAGTTACTGCTGTATCGATGATATTGATCATTTCCGAAATTTCTTGTTTATTTATGATAAGCGGCGGAGCAATGGCAACAATATCCTTGCCCTTTTCAAAGTCTGCAGCTCTTAAAATCAATTTGCGTTTGAAGCACTGATCAACGACAAACGAAGCTGGTTTGACTGATTCTGCAAATGGTGCATCTAAATCACGGTCCTGCTGAAGCTCAAATCCGGCAAGCAAGCCGACCGCCCTTGATTTCGTGAAATACCGGTGTTTATCCGTTAAGTAGTCAAACCCTTTCTTCAGCTCCTTCTCCATGTTGTTAACGTTATCAAGAATGTTGTCGCGCTCAAGAATTTCAATCGTTTTCAATCCAACGGCACAAGCTGTTGGATGTCCGCTATAAGTAAAGCCATGACCTAATATTTGATCATATTGAACGATAGTATCTCTGATTTCTTTATTAACCAACACGCCGCCAAGCTGTGCATAACCGCTCGTAATCCCTTTTGCTACACTCATGATATCAGGTACAACGTCCCAGTTATCGACACCGAACATTTTACCGGTACGGCCAAATCCACAAATGACTTCATCAGAAATCATCAGGATATCATTTTCTTCACATAGGGCTTTAACTGCTTTTAAATAACCATCAGGTGAAACGTGAACACCTCCTGCACCTTGAATTGGTTCAAGGATAAGGGCAGCGATGGTTTCCGCTCCTTCTTTTTCAATGACATCACGAATGCATCCTTCATAATTCGGATCATTTTTATCGCCAAGCTCACAATTAGTCAAATGTGATTTTGCCATCACCATATCGGCATCCCTTGAACCTGCAAAACTATGGAAAGCATCTATGCCAGTCGCTGTTCCAGCAGAAACCGTTGCACCATGGTAGCTACGGCTTATCGATAAGATTTTTTTCTTAGTTGGACGACCTTTTAAATTCCAATAAAAACGTGCTAGTTTAAAAGCTGTATCGTTTGATTCCGACCCACCGGATGTGAAAAATATGGCACTTAAATCTCCAGGTGCAATGGAAACTACTTTTTCCGCCAGGCGAACAGCTTTTTCATTGGAGTAGCCATAGAATGAAGAGCTGTAAGCAAGAGTGGCCATCTGGTCATATGAAGCCTGCGCAAGTTCCTTGTTTCCATGCCCTAAATTTACATTCCAAAGCATGGAAGCGCCATCAATATATGTATCACCTTTAATGTCCGTTACCCGGATCCCATTCCCTTCGTGAAAAATTATTTTCGGGCCATTTTCAATAAACAATTTAGGTACAGTCGTTGGATGAAGATAATGCTTTTTGTCTGATTCAATTAACTTTTCGATTTTCGACTCGGTTTTAGAAACAACCATGTTCCATACCTCCCAATGTAATAACTATTTAAATTCAAACACTTTCAACTATTAACCTAGTAAAGTTTATATTGAGAATAATTAAGGAATTATTCCTTAAATAAAAATATATAGTATAATTAGATTATTGTCAATAATCTGAATAATCATTCTAGTGGTTTTTTTATGTTTTTATTCCATTGGAAAAGAAGATTCGAGATCTTGACCTTTTTTGTCACTCCTTTTTCCAGCTAGTTCTTCAACTTCTAAACGGTTAATTTTTATATTTAAATATCCATAAGCGATAGCGACAAAAGTACTGATATAGCAAAAGAATGCATACGGAGCATATTCAACCGGAGAAACACCCAGAACGGAAAACATAAAAATACCACAAGTGGTCCATGGGATAAGACTTGCTGTCACTGTCCCGCAATCTTCCAATGTACGTCCAAGCAATTTCGGATGAAGCCCCCGTTTTTTATATTCATTCAAATACATGCGTCCAGGGATAATAACGGACATGAATTGGTCACACCCAACGACGTTTGAAGCGATACACGTACCAGCAGTCGCTGTGATCAAGCTGCCTGTCCGTTTTACTTTCCTAAGCAGCGACCCAAGAAGAGTTTCCAATATTTTCGCCTTTTCGAGAATAGCGCCAAATGATAAAGCAATAAGGATTAAAGATACCGTATACATCATATCTTGAATTCCACCTTGGTTTAACAATTCATCCGTAACTTTGTAACCGGTTTCGGCAGAATAACCATTATTCATGATGTTAATCATATTACCTAACGAAGTTTTTTGGATAACTAGGGAACAAGCCCCACCAATAAGGACCCCGACTGTCAACCCAGGAATTGCCGGTATCTTCAAAATGAAAATTAACGCAATAAAAAGTAACGGAATTAATAAAAACGGTGAGATAACAAATTGATCTGAAAGAATTCCTTGAATCTTTTCAGCCTGTGATAAATCTGCACCTTCTCCACGGAATTCGAACCCGAGTAACGTATACAACATTAGCGAAATAATGAGTGTGGGGACAGTAGTGTTCATTAGGTTCCTAATGTGTTCAAAAAGGTCGACACCTACAACCGCCGAGGTGAAATTCGTCACATCCGATAAAGGACTCATCTTATCACCAAAATAAACACCTGAGACGACTGCACCAGCAACCATCGGTAATGGAACACCCAAGCCGTGCCCAATCCCCATTAACGCTACTCCAATCGTACCGGCAGCGAACCAGGCATTTCCAGCAATGCTGACTAGAACTGAAATGATGCAGGCTGTAACAAGAAAATACGTTGGAGATACGACGCCTAATCCATAATAAACCATCGAGGGCACAATTCCAGATGCCATCCACGCTCCAATGAACGCCCCGATTATCACCAGAATCAATAAGGCTTTGATTGATACACTAATTGTTTTTACTAAGTGTTCTTCAATTGAATTCCAATTATGACCTAGTTTCAAAGCGACGATTACAGCAACGACCGTACTTATTAAAAGGGGTACATGTGGATCAGCACCATAAACACCAATTCCGATTGCCAGGGCACACGCCATAAACACGATTGGTATTAAAGCAAGCCATATAGAAGGGGTTTTTACCACATTCACATTGTTTTCCTGTTTCACTCATTTCACTCCCCGTTTACTTTTTAACTCCAAGTTTCGATTACTATCTAAGAATTTTCTTAAAAGTTGATAGCGCTTACAATCTTAAACGGTTAAAATGAGCGTTTGTCAGTTAAAAATGCCATTAATCAATCCCCCTGACTTTTTTAAAATTTAGCTTCATTTAATTAAAAAGCTACCATAATAGAATTTAACTCTAATTATTCTCTAAAGCCATACATTTTTATCCGATTATGAAATCTCCAGATTGTTTTTGCAATTCGATGAATTATGAAGATGAACCTACAAGTATATTCATTTCAAAAGCTACCTTAATATTATCCTGATGCCACTATCTATTTATTTATAGTTTCAACTGAGAGTTAACAATTGCTCGGTAATAAATCTTGGATGTCAATCCAGATTTACTCTAAATCTAACAGTACTGCACCAGCAATACCCGGTTCGGTCATTTCGTAAGGGTTTAAAATCAAATCTAGTTCTTCTTCTGTTAGGACATCATATTTCAGGCATAATTCACGAACGGATTTTCCATTTTCGATTGCTTCTTTTGCGATGCGTGCGGCAACCTCATATCCGATATGAGGATTAACTGCGGTAATAATGCCTACGCTTTTTTCTACATATCCTTTTAGACGATCTTCATTTGCCTCGATACCTGAAAGACAATATCCGGTAAATACACGGAACCCATTATTCATTAAACTGATTGATTGAAGTAAATTAAAAACAAGCACAGGCTCCATTACATTTAATTCAAATTGGCCAGCTTCTGAAGCAAGACAAATGGTATGGTCATTTCCAATGACCTGGAAGGCTATTTGATTGATGAGTTCTGGCATGACTGGATTCACCTTACCCGGCATAATGGATGAACCTGGCTGACGGGTTGGAAGTGAAATCTCAGAAAAGCCTGCACGTGGCCCAGATGCCATCAAACGTAAGTCATTCGCAATTTTTGACATGTTGATCATACATACTTTCAATGCAGCGGATACTTCTGTATAAGCATCTGTATTCTGAGTAGCGTCTACAAGATGCTCTGCATGGACTAATGGAAACCCGCTAATTTCCGTCAGGTACTTTACCACATACTCAATATAACGCGAATCTGCATTTAAGCCCGTCCCCACTGCCGTTGCTCCTATATTCACTTCATATAAATGAAGACGTGATTTCTTTATACGGTAAATATCCCGCTCCAGTACCCGGCTATAGGCCTCAAACTCTTGCCCAAGGCGAATCGGAACGGCATCTTGAAGGTGTGTACGTCCCATTTTAATGACATGATCAAACTGTTGCGCCTTTTTCTTGAATTCCAGATACATGTACTGCAATGTTTCTAGTAACTTTTCTAATAGACTAAGCGTTGCAATATGAATCGCTGTTGGAAATACATCATTAGTTGATTGCGACATATTCACATGGCTATTGGGACTTAAATGGCTGTAGGATCCCTTTTCATGACCGAGTAATTCAAGTGCACGGTTGGTGATCACTTCATTTACATTCATATTCATGGATGTCCCTGCTCCCCCTTGAATGGGGTCAACGATAAACTGGTCGTTCCATTTACCTTCCATTATTTCATCTGTTACCTGAACGATCACTTTACCAAGACCATCGAATAATCGCTTAGTCTTCATATTGGACATAGCTGCCGCTTTCTTTACCATGGCAAACGCTTTTATTAATTCCTCATGAATGCGATAGCCAGAAATAGGGAAGTTCTGAATTGCACGTATTGTTTGAATCCCGTAATACGCCTGCATCGGCACCTCTCTTTCACCTAGAAAGTCTTTTTCAATACGTCCATTATCCTTAAGCATGCTGATTCCACCTTGTCTCTTATTAAATAATAGAGGTCATAACTCTATCATTTTCCGTAAAGGAACGGAGCAATATTTCTTTTAGGGGCCACAATAGCAAGGAGCTTATTTGCTTAAAAATGCAAAGATCCCTCATAAAAATAGTCGGTGCCATCATGTAAAGCTGCTTTACTATATGAAAACTTGAACTAATAAACGGTGGATTTCTACGTCAATTCCCGATCAATGTTCATAATTCCCTGCAGAATTAAGTTTCCGGCTTTTTCAATATCCTTAGGCAGACTGTATTCTTCAGGACAATGACTTTTCCCATCAATGCTTTTCACGAAGACCATAGCTGATTTTGTAATCATTGCCATATGAGCGGCATCATGTATTGCCATACTGGGGAACGTCATAAAAGGCTCTTCCATCTCCTTAGCTGTGCTTTGTAATATTTGAACAATATCCTCATCTAAAACAACTGGTTTTTGATCAAGAAAAATCTGTTGCTGAACGTCCACCTTTCTTTTTCTCACGATTTCTTCCCAAGCACTCTGTATAACGTTAACCTTATGTTGAATCTTCTCTTCTGTTTCTCCTCTGACTTCATAGATAAAATCAATTTGTCCTGGAATAATATTTGCCGCATTCGGAAAGACAGTCAATTTGCCGACCGTTCCAACTACACTGCTGCCACTTCCTTGGCAATGACGTTCCACTTCAAGAATCATTTCAGCTACAGCAGTCAATGCATCCTTTCTATGTTCCATCAATGTCGTACCGGAGTGATTGGACTGCCCGATAACCCTTACTTTACTTCGATAAGTTCCGACAACTCTGTTGATGAAAGCCATAGCTATATTTTCACTTTCCAATCGCTGTCCCTGCTCAATGTGCAGTTCAATAAAAACCTTTTTGTTCTTTCCCATTTCCGTCATCATCGGGAATTTATCAAGGCCTCCCCCGGCTTTAATGAGTTCATCACTAAGACGGGCACCAGTTGAATCAAAGACATCTTGCAGCATTTCGATTTTTAATTTGCCGACGAAAGAACGGCTTCCAAACGTCGATAAGTTAAAATCATTCGATTCTTCAGCCGTAAATGAAACGATTTCCAAGTCATGGTCAAGAATCACGTTATTTTCAATTAGTGTTTTTATAATTTCTTTCGCCATAAGTACACCTAACGGGCCATCATATTTGCCTCCATTCGGAACTGAATCAAGGTGAGAACCAATAACGATACTGCCTTGTTTGTTTCCATTCCCCTTGTGCCTTCCCCAAATATTAGCGGCCCCGTCAATAGTGACCTTTAAATCCATATTCTCTAATTCCTTAATAAACCGTGCTCGCACTTCATGATCAGCTTGTGAAAAACTGGGTCTTGTCACTCCTCCTTGATCATCTTTTCCGTATTCAGCATACTCCTTGATGTCCGACAGTAATCGGTTAATATTGATTTTCATAGCTGCTCACTCCCTCACTTTCTCCTAGCAACTTCTTTATTCGTCACCTTTTACCCCATAGGAAGGTGCGAGTTCCGGCTCAATTGCCCTGGATTTATAATTTTCTGCTTGCGGACTATAAATCTCCCATAGTTTTTTCAAATCATTTAGTGGATCATCGCTATAATCAACACGCAGATCTACATAAGCGAACGGCGTATCCGGATGATAGACCAAAAGTGCAATCGAATGTTCTTGATCAAGCTCCCCTCCCATGTTAAAACCGAGTTCAAGAGCTGAAATTAACCGCTCGGGTAAAGAGAGTTCCTTCTGTTCAAGAAAATGTTGGCCCATCGCTTTTGGGATTTCTGGATTGCTTAATAGGTTACCGATGCTGGCAACATCAGTGGCATAATAGTCCCCGTATACTCCAAGCGCTTTTTCACCTGTAAACACGCCTGATCCCCCGTTAGCATCGACAACAGCCAGCTGTCTAAAATCAGGGAAGTCCGAGGCAGCCACCATTGTCCGAATCGATGCCTCGGCACCGTAACCTGTTTCCAAAGCTGAAAGTCCTATGTCTGCTAGTCTAGGATCTGTGACATTTTGTGTCAGGATGACACCTATATTCGATTTGACCCAGGGACATCTTGCGCCAACAGCGGGGCTGCTGGAAGTGACAATAGCTCCTAAGGCTCCTGTTGAAGAGCAGCGTCCTGCCACAGAAAACGTACTTGTTATGTTCATTTTTATTCCTCCCTTGAAAATAAGGAGCAACCAACATGATTTTTCCAATCGTTGCTGCTCCATACATTTAAATGATATTTATTGAATCCCTTTATTCCTTACCGCTAATTATTGCTTCGACGTCTATTTCCACGAGCATTTCAGGAAGTGCCAGCCCATTGACGACAAGTCCTGTACTAACTGGGTATACGCCTTTAAAATGCTTAGCAATAACAGCGTAGGCTTCTTTTCGAAAAGAACGATCAGTGACATAAGTTGTGAGTTTGCAAACGTCTTCCATTTTCCCCCCTGCTTCTTCAAGCAACTGCTTGATGCAGCGACAAGCATTCTCTGTCTGTTCAGTCACATCATTCTCTCCGTGAAAATTACCTTCCAGATCAAATGCTGTTTGCCCTCTCATAAAAATACGGTTTCCCGCACGAACGACCATAGAAAATTCATTTGCCACGTGATGAGATTTCTCCCCCATATCAGCTGGATAAAATTTATTCGTTTCAAATTTACGATATCTTTTAATTTCCATTTTCGAATTCTCCCTTGCTTATTATTATTAATGAATTTCCAAACTATTTTTTCTGGCATTTTGGTTCTCACACATTGAAATCAAAGTAAAACAATCGATCCCTAGCAGCTTTTTTGCCTGAGGATAGTTTCCTTGTTGCAAAAGCTTGCGAATGCGTGAAGAAGAGATCATTTCACCTCGTTCACATGTCAGGGGCTGTAACACTTCCACTCTAAAATAGCGGCGTAATACTTCGATGGTGCCCTTTCTATTTTTTCCGAATAGGAAGTTAGGGCCTTCCCAGATTTCAATGGGACTTATCTCTTTTAATTCTTCAATGAATACCGAAACTTCCTTTTGAGTAAACGCTTCATCAAATGGACCGACTATAACATGGTCAACTCCTAGCATTTCGAGGCGATGGAGCTTCTCTTCCACTGTCATTAACAGTTGGCAGCCTTTAAAAAAGACTTTTGGAGGAGGATCAAAAGTATATACAACAAAAGGAACTCCAAGCTTCATGGCCCGTTCTTTTGCCTTTAATAGCAATGCTTGATGCCCCATGTGGATGCCGTCAAGTGCACCAATCGACAGAACCGATGCAGAAAGCTGTAAGGTTCCTTGTGTATGTATTTCCAATGAAATCTTCCCCTTTCTATATATAAGATTACTGATTAGTAACAGTAATAGCTGAGTTTAAATCTGCTGCTTTACGAACCATTTCGCGCTGTGCTTTCATATCAAAGCTATTGAAAACTGACATCTGTTGAGCAAATGGAGGACTTTGAGCAAACAATTCAAAGGTAGTTCTATGCCCTGCATAAGAAGAATTCAATAGGTCTCTCGCAAAGTATAGTAATTTCCCTCGTTCTTTTGCGCTCCACTCCCCAACGGAATAGTACTTATCAACATATTCTTGAATCGCTGGATCTGCAAACGTTTCGGAATCTGGTGTAACGGCAAGTTGCCCTCCTACGAGTTCCCTCGTTAAATGTGCCATCGCCGGGAAATTGGATAGTGCAAATACACGGCCAGTGTAAAGAAGAGATTGATTTGGCATCATTAAACCGCCGGGGCTGACTTCCGCATTTGCAACAGCAGCTGTTAAATGAGCATTAATTCCTTCCCGGTAATTAATAAGCTGAGATATTTTTTCCCTTACTGCCTGCAGCTTTGTCAGACCTGTTTGTTCAACGTTCAATAAAGCCGTTCCTAGCAAATAATCTGCTCTGCGCAATACTCTAAGGACGTAGTTAAAGGCAGAATACCGATGCAAAGTGGAACGAATGTACGCAGCAGAGGCTAATGAACGATGGAACAAGACGTTTTCCCATGGAATAAGGACGTTATCGAATATTAGCAATGTATCAATTTCTTCAAATTTTGTGGAGATTGGATAATCTGTATCATTTTTCCCTGTACCGAGGGACGTACGGCAAATGTGCTTTAATCCAGGAGCTCCCATATCAGCGATGAACCCACAAGCAAATGGGGCCATCGTTTCTTCTCCGGCTTCCCAGTTCAAGATGGTCGGTTTAACAAACGCCTGGTGAGCATAGGCGGCAGCCGTTTCAAACTTCGCACCCTTTACGACAATTCCTTTATCGTTTTCTTCAACAACATGAAGCAGGGTTCCGCCATCTTTTCCGCTAAAAAGTTTGCTCCGGTCCCCTTTTGGATCCGTATTAGCGGAAACGTGGAACAAGTCTTCCCTTGCCACGCGATCGATATGATTGGCAATATTTTTCGCGTAAGTAGGGTTAATTTCATTTAATTTATCCTGCGCGTCATATAAGGACCACATTTCACCGATCGTTTCATCACCAACACGGTATACAACTCCGCCAAGATCATCAAGCACAGTTTCCACGTGATTGCGGATTCCTGTCAAATCTTCTTTAGTCTTTGGCGCTTTATACGCTCGTGAAACGACTTCGCCATCTTCCAATCGAGTTGTTAACTTATCCTTATTTTCAGGTTCAAAGGCCATGTCATACATTTTTGCTTTCACATCAACAATCGGTTTAAACGATGGGTGTTCAGCTACATTTGTGACCCTTTCCCCATCGATGAATACTTCCCTGCCGTCATTCAAAGATTCACGATATTGCTTACCAGTCATTAAAGCCATAAAATTTCCTCCTTTTAGATGATTTGTTGATTAATTATCATAATGACTTAGACACACAGCTTGTTTTAACTTCAGTTTTAAGCTTTCTTGAACGAACCAAATTCTCCTTTGAAATACACGAGTGGATCCCCTAAGAGTGCATCGGCTTTTTGAACCTCCGCCAGAAAGACGGAATGAGTACCTCCCGTTACTTCTTCGACCACCCTGCATTCAATCTGGGCAAGCGTGTTGTTTAAAACAGGGTTACCCAGTTCGCCATAGGACATTTCCACACCTTTGAACTTCTCAGTGTTTGACCTGGCAAACTGCATCGCAAGCGCGCTCTGGTTTTCAGCAAGAATGTTTACAGTAAATGAACCTGCTTTCGAAATTGCATGACAGGTACCTGTATTTTTATTGGCACATACAAGTAGCATTGGAGGTTCAAGAGACACGGAACTAACTGCGCTGGCAGTAATCCCATAATCTATTTCACTTTCCCTTACGGTAATTATCGATACTCCACTGGTGAAATGACTGATTACATTTCTAAATGATTCAGGACTCACTAATTGTAACGATTGATTATCATCAGAAGAGATATTACTCATATGAAATGCATCCCCCTTTTTTTTATTTAAGGAATTATTCTTAATGTGTTCCTTAAATAAATCATAAAAAAAAACCAGCGGATTGTCAACTGAATTTTCTAACAATTCTTATAGTTTTATTTTTCTTGATCATCCATAGCAACTTATTCAACATATATACTAATGTTTACTATAATTGTTATAATCGATTAAAGAAGATCCAAAAGAAACTGTAAGCATAAAAAAGCAGGAATTATTCGATTAATTAAGTTATTGCCTGAAATAATACATAACGTTTTTGGAAAATTTGCAAGTTATTCTATTAGGTGGTGTTTCAACTATGAAAATAAAAGCCGGAATTGTTGGTCCAAGTGACTATGTACAGATTATATGCGATATTGCAAATGAATACTCAGACAGACTGTACCCGATTCCATTTGGATATCAAAATGCCGAAGAGGCGACAAATATCGTGAAACAAAATCAACAGTTGGTCGACCTTTGGATTTTTGCAGGTCCAGCTCTCTATCCTTTTGTAGAAAAAAGCGGTTCCAAACAACCATTTTTTTATCTTAACTTAGATGGGGCAAGCTTAACAAAAACTTTAGTGGAAGTGGGTTATAAAGATTCTAAAAGCCTCAATCGGATGAGTATTGATTTGCTTAAAGAAAGAGATGTATATGAGACTTATCATGATCTCGGCATTTCATATGAAGATATTCATGTACATGAATATCTTCAAGATACTTCTCTCCAGGATCTTCTTGCATTTCATCAAAAACTATTTAAAGAGGGAAAAGTTGATATTTGCATTACCTGTCTATACTTTGTATACGAACAATTGAAGTTACAAGGGATTCCTGTGTATCGAGTTACCCCTACACGCAGCAACATACGTGAAACGCTAAAAACAGCGATCCAAAAATGGGAAACCCTTCATTTTAAACAATCACAAATTGCTGCTATTTTTATCAAAGTGGAAAACATGGATACAAACATGAATCACCACACCATATCCTACGATTTACATCGATTGAACTTAAAAGTGCAAGATGCTGTATTAAACTTTTCCGAATCTATTTTCGGCACTTTTGTGCCTCTTGGCATTGGAACATTTGTAGTTTTCTCCACGAGAGGTTCCATCAAAGAAACCGGGCAACAAATTGGAGATCTTTTGGAAAAATTAGCTCTAATTTCAGAATTACCATCGAACGTTGGAATCGGCTATGGAGAAACTGCATTGGCTGCAGAGGAAAATGCACGACTTGCTTTGAATCATGCACAAAATTACGATTCTTTTTGTGCATTCCTTGTTGATGATAGAGGGATTATTGAAGGTCCTCTTAAAGAACAAGAAAGCATTTCTTTTGGCTATCGAACGGAGAATAAGGAAATCAGTGAAAAACTTAAACAGTGTGGCGTCACGATTACAACACTTAACAAGATTTTGTCTGTACAAAAAAGAACGGGGAACCACTCTATAACAGCATCAATTCTTGCAGAATGGTTAAAAATGACACCCCGGAACGCACGGCGAATACTTAATGGTTTAGTCGAGCAAGAGATTGCCGAAATAATTGGTGAAGAAGCACCGACAGCTAAAGGGAGACCTAGAAAGATATATCGAGTTAATGGTGAATTGGAGACTAAAATGGAATAGACCGATTAAAAACCCAGGCACTCAATTTCTAAGTGTTGAATTCTCACATCTCACCTTTTAAATTAGATTAGATTAGGAGCAGAAATGCTCCTTTTTTTATTCAAATGGTAATCGGAAGTTTTATGTGTTGTATGTTTACAGCTTTTTTAAAAAAATCTTGGATATAAACCCAAACATTAACAAAACGCCATTTAAGGCGTTTCAGACTGTAGACAAACTCAATGAAAATCGAGTTTGTCTACAGTTTTTTAACGGTTTGAACAATTTGAACGTAGCCCCTCCAAGAGTCAGATGGTGTCCTTCACTTCTATGAAATTTCTTTTGGAAGTGAATCCCTTCAGCAACATCTATGGTGCCCTACTGGGTTTGGTATGTAAAAACAACTTAGTTGCAACACTTAATCTAAATTCGATTATCTTTTTAAGTTGATTTTATTATGCATTGTTAATTGGAATTGCATTACTGTCCTTTGTTTAGGATATTTAAAATAAAGTCATGTTCGCAACATTTGTCCAAAACAAGAAAAAGAGCAATGTTGTTTCTTTACAGACGCATAGATAATCGCTAGACCTATTGGCAGTTTTCTTATTAACTCGTATGCTTACTACCATAATAGACTAAATGTTTTCCTTCCTGTTCTTCCATTTTGAATCCACGCCAACCTTTTGCGATAATTCCTTGCTGTGATGCTATATCGTTCATCTCAATGATCTGGATTTCCTGCCATGGAGATGCATCCACTACAGCCAATTCCTTGACAAATATATAACGCAATTGACCACCATATTTCTCCTTTAATGCTGCAATTTCCATTCCTTGGGCAAATTTATCTTTTAGGCTTGGGATGTTAAAAGGCGCAACTGTACAGCATACATATCGATAAGGCGACTCCTGCTTGTTCAACTCCTTCATGATCAACATTGCAAGTGTCTGTTGCAGTTTGTTTCCCCTGTATGCAGGCAGTACGTTTGAAATTTCCTGATAAATAACTTCCGACAGCTCGTTTTCCATCAATCCGAAATCTCTCCCTAGATGTTCCCCATCAATAGGAGGAGCCAGCAACGCCCGGAATGCAATGAGTTCCTCAGAAACGAATGCTCCAATCATGATCCCATTTCCTTCTAGAATATATTGAAACTCTTCCTTAGTAAGCGGTTGAAGCACACCTTTATCGGTCAAATGGTGAACGACCTGTTCTTGAACTTGCAAAATACCGGTTAAATCCTCCAACACTAATTTTCTGACCTCATAGCGTTTATACTTATTATCCTTTTTGATGGTACCCTCATAAATCAATTCCAAAGTTACTCCCCCTATTATTGGATGACATCATGAAAAACTGTTAAATCAACTAGCGTTTCTTCATTTATCGCTACACCTAAACCTGGTTTTTCGGTCAATCTGATATATGGTACATCATAAGAAAGATCCCCTACATCCCTAGAGAATTTCAATGGACCAGTGAGTTCTACGCTTGTGATCACTTTTTTGGAAAATGCGACATGGAAGCCTGCTGCAGAACCAATAGATGATTCTACCATTGAACCAATCTGACATTCTAACCCAGCAAGCTCTGCTTGGTGGGCTAGCTTTATTGCCGGATATATACCACCGCATTTCATCAGTTTAATATTCACTTTATCGGCTGCTCGTTTCTGGATAATTTCACGCATTTCCCGTGTGCCCTTTAATCCCTCATCAATCATCAGCGGAATCGTAGACTTTGATTTTATTTCAACCATCCCATCGATGTCATCAGCAGCTACCGGTTGTTCAAGCCAATCAAGCTGGCAATCACGCAATTGATCAATCGCCACAAGAGTTACCGCACTATTCCGCCATCCTTGATTAACATCTGCACGTATAGCGATATTATCACCTACAATGGAGCGGACAGCTTGAATGCGTGCCACATCCTCACTGACATTGGTGCCAACCTTCATTTTAAATGACCGATAGCCCTGCTCTACCATAGCTGCCGCTTCTTCCGCCATTTTTTCAGGAGGAGCTATACTTAAGACATGGGTAATGGGGAACTCATCATGATAACGTCCCCCGATTAACTGGTAGACAGGCTGCCCCAGTTTCTTACCCATGATATCAAAGCAAGCAATGTCAATGGCCGCCTTAGCTGTAGGGGCACCATAAATCGCTTTGTCCATCAAGTCATGAAGACTTTCGATATCAAATGGATTCCTGCCCAACAGTATGGGTCCCAACGTATTTTTCAACACCTGGTAGGTCCCTTCCAAGGTTTCACCTGTCACATGCTCGTCTGCCACACCTTCCCCGTACCCCACAAACCCTTCATCCGTCTCCATTTTGACAAGGATCGATGGCATAAATTCGTAGGTATGGTAACTGACCACAAATGGCTCTTTAAGAGGCAGATGGATTGCATAAAGGTGGATTGCTGTAATTTTCATTTTCAAAACTCCCTTTCGATTCACAAGATTGTACGAGTTTGATATAGTTGTCGTTAATAAACCGTTATTTAGAATACATTAGCTCTTTCACTTGGAGGTTAACAATGAATACAAGAATTGCTGTCATTGGTTCCACTGAATTTATCGAAAGAATTGAATCCATCACATCCGAGATTGCCGATATTGATTTCGACGCCTACGTATATCAGAAACCTACAGAGGCAGGTATGCTTGTAAAGACACTCAAGCCGTGTGATGCTGTGTTGTTCTCAGGGGCGTTGCCGTACTACTTTTCAAAAAAATATCATGAGCACCTTCCGATTCCTTCTTTTTATTTAGCACAAGATGAAATGTCGGTCGCTTCTTCCTTACTATCCGTGCTTTATCAAAAAAAAATGTCTCCTCATCGAATTTCCATCGATGTTAGCAACGCCTCGATCGTAACGAACGTATTAACTGACCTTGAAATCGAGATGGAGCCAAGCTATATCATTGATTACCAGGAGATGCTTGATGACTCATTTGATATTTCAATAATCACTTCTTATCATCATAAACTTTGGAAGGATGGTTTAATTGATCTTGCACTAACAAGCATACATTCTGTATTTGATCAACTGCAGCTTATTGGGGTACCTGCCATGCGCATGGTTGATCCCCGAAGCTCCATCTTTAAAGCGCTGCATGATATTAAAGCCTATACCGAACTAATTAAAAGCAGATCTTCACAGATTGCCGTTTGCTATGTCATATCTGAAGATGCGAACGCTCATGAACTGATAGATGGTTTGGCACATGAAATACAAGCCTCCGTCCAGCTGCTGGAAGACTGCCATTTCATCCTGTACAGCACTCGTGGTGATATCGAATCGTTGATAAAGAAAAACGGCATGAATCATATTTTTGCCAAATTCAAGAAGAAGAGTAAGATTGGTTTCGGATATGGTTCAACCATTTTGGATGCAGATCGCCATGCAAAGATTGCCCTCGGTTTTGCTGAAAAACATGGTGAGTACAAATGCGGATACATTCTCACGGAAGACAAGGATTTGCTTGGACCGTTTCCACAGCACACCAAACAGCAACGCTTGAAAAACGATCATCCCGAACTTCTTCAGGTTGCCAAACAGACAAAATTGAGCCCTGCAAACATATCTAAAATCATCCAGTTCAGTCATTCCCGCCAATCCGTCCAATTCACAGCTGCAGAACTAGAGGATTATTTACAGGTGACCCGTCGTACCACAGAAAGAATTATAAAAAAGTTATCCGATCATGGTCATGTTACCATCGTCGGCGAAGAAATGACGTATTCGAAGGGACGCCCTAGAGCTGTTTATCAACTTAATTTGCCAGTATACTAGATTTAAAGTAAAGAAAGGTTCTCTCAAATGGAACCTTTCTTCGCTAGAGTTCTCTTGCTTTATTGCAGGTCATTTGGCAAGTATTTCAAATAGGTAAGGTTGCTTCCTCTTCTTTCTTGATATTCTGAATTTCGGCTTCTGTCAATTTCGTAATGGTAAAGCCAGTCATCGCGTAAATAATAGAAATAACCGGGATGATAAAATTCAGAATTGCATATGGTGCATAATCGAATGCATGCACTCCAAGTGTTGCCAGAATGAATACTCCGCAAGTATTCCAAGGAACAAATACTGAAGTCAGTGTTCCGCCATCCTCAAGCGCACGGGATAGATTTTTCGAGTGAAGTCCTTTATCACGATAAGCTTTTACATACATACGTGAAGGAATAACGATGGAAATATATTGTTCTGAGCATGTTACATTCGTCGCAAAGCATGATAAAACAGTTGACGCAACGACGCTTCTTGATGTTTTTGCAAATTTTAATATTTGCTTTACAATCGCTTGAAGCATGCCTGTGTTTTCAAGGATTCCACCAAATGTCATCGCAACAATCGTCATGGACACGGTGTACATCATTGAATCCAACCCGCCGCCGTTAAACAGCTTGTCGACCATTTTATCGCCCGTATCAATCACGAAGCCGCTTTGCAACGCTGCTATTGCATCAGCCATGCTGCCACCTTGAATGAATATTTGTGATAAAAAGCCGAGCAACACCCCTATAATCAACGCTGGAATGGCTGGAACCTTTTTAGCAACAAGGATAATGACGATTAACGGAATGATCAATAAGAATGGAGAAATGAAAAAGCTATCCTGCAAAACACGCATCGTTTGTTCAATATTCTCAGCGTTCATATCTCCTTTACCAAAATCCTTCCCAAGAATGGCGTATACGACCAAGGCAATGATAAAGCCTGGAATTGTCGTGTAAAGCATATGGCGAATATGCACGAATAAATCTGTTCCTGTCAGTCCGGATGCAAGGTTGGTCGTGTCTGAAAGCGGTGACATTTTGTCACCAAAATATGAGCCTGAAATAATAGCCCCCGCAATCATTGGCGCTGGTATTCCCATACTAAGACCAATCCCCATCCCAGCAACACCGATTGTCCCCATCGTTGACCAAGAACTGCCGATTGCCAATGATACCACTGCACAAATAACGGAGATGCTAACAAGAAAAAATGAAGGAGTGAGGATTTTAAGACCATAATATATCATGGTGGCAACAATTCCTCCGCCCATCCAAGCCCCGATTGTCATCCCTACCAGAATAATGATGACGACTGCTGGCAGAGCGAGACGTATTCCCTTGTACATGGACTCTTCAATTTCATTCCACTTATATCCAGAATACCAAGCAACAATAGCAGCAGCTGATGTTCCAACAATAAGCGGAATATGCGGACCCTGTTCCAGCCAAACCACCGTAATTGCCATCATTACAATCATGACGACGAGCGGTATTATTGCAACTCCGAATGACATTTCTTTTTTCATAAAGCATCCCCTTTGTTATTAATTTTCATGAATCTATTATTTTGATGACTATTTAAAAACAAAAATATATGTCGTTAAATAGTCGTTAATAGAATTATCATAATATTTCTACGAATAACCGTCAATTAATATTTTGAAAGTTAACTCTCCTTAACAAACCATTGGAAATCCCTTACAGTCACTAAAAAAACTACAGTAACAACTGTAGTTCATCAATGAATTAATTCATTTCCATTTATTTTTCATTTTCTGACCTTCCTCAAAAGACAAAGATTTTTTATCTATCATTTTCAATGAATTACTCTTTAAATCCAATTCATATGTATTTAATACCCAAGGTAAATCTTCCAGATTGTAATAACTCATTGTTTCTAACCTATTTTTCTCATTGAACCTTGGTGGTAAAGTATAGGACAAAACACTCTTTACTGATACTATTTTTTCATTATCAACATAATACAGATAGCCTGCCTCTGTGTTACAGTCTAATTGATTTGAAACCACCACGATATCAGGATAAGATTTAGATATTATCGGAAACACGGTTCTTTGGGTTTGGTTATAAGGATAATCCTTTAAAATGATGGATGTCGTTTTTATTTCTTTTTCACCTTGTTTTTGAATTAGAAAACTATAATTACCTATAAATACTTCATCGCCTGTGCTGCAAAGGTAATAGTCTGTTTTAGTTTCTTTAGGAGCAAAAAAATAAACATTATAACTAATCCCTTTAGTATCTTTAACTTTTAACAAAACTCTGCTTTTTTCAGAAAAATTAATTTCTGTTGCATAAGAGTAAGTTTGAAGGTGTAAATAAGTAAAAAGAAATACTGCTATAAAAAATATTCTTGTTAACCTCATCGGGGTCACTCCTATTAAAATTTTCTATGCATTTTAGTCCCAAAGTAATTTCACATTTAAAATCTTTTACTTTACTATTTGGAGACAAGAAAATTCTATACTGCTTTTAGCCTCAGTCCGTTGCACTACTACACTTCTTGAACCTACCCTGCCGTTAGTCAGGAATAATCTCCAAATGGAACCACACCTCTCAACTAACCAGCTAAATAGGCTGTCAATTCCCTTATTCAGTACTTAATTGACCATGCCAAATAACCCTCCAAAACTCTTTTGGTAGGGTGTTTCCCTGTAAAACAAAACCGTTATTTGGCCAAATCCAGGAACGGCTTTTCTCATTATCATTAACGCCTTTTACCACTGAAGGAGTTTCTTGCTACGGAAGCGAGCGACTCTTTGTCCGATGTTCCTGGTAATTTTCAACGATTAACTAAATTGATTTAACCAATTTCAAAGATAATCACAGCTGATTTTTTCATATAGAATGGATCACTTATATTCTTCTTCAATAATTTTTCTCCCGTTTCTTTCCCTAAATATAAATTGATAATCATTCTACCTTAACTTTAATTTGATCAATGGCATTATATCCATAACCTTTTTTATTCCAAAAAGGAAAATCCGGTTGAATTTGACCAAATGAATCTGTTGCTCTCGATTTAATCGTATATTCACCTTTTTCTAATATAGTCCATTCAAATGACCAACTAACCCATCCATAACCAATATTTTGACGAGGTAAAATATCGGCGTTTCTCCATGTATAGCCACCATCAAGACTAATTTCAATCTTTGTAATTACTCCTTTTCCTGTCCATGCAATTCCTTTTATTAAATGCTTACCAGTATTAATAATTTCCATATCCAGCGGTTTTTGGATAGTCGAATTGATATTTATTGTAGTAACTGGAAATGCACCTTGAACATTGTCTTGATTTGGATAATACACATAATCAATTGTTTGAAACGGCCCATTGAATGTAGAAGCAATAACACTTATCTGCTTTATCCACTTAACGGATGCCATTGCATACCACTGGGGAACTATTAACCTCAGTGGATAACCATGTTTAAAAGGAATTGGCTGGTCATTATATTCATATGCAATAATGGTATCTGGATGCAGTGCTTTCTCGATAGGCAAACTCCTTGTATAGGTAAAAATCTCATCTAGATCTTTCCTATTTCCATAATCATAACCCTCCACAACAACTTCTTTTGCCCCTTCCCCCATGCCAGATAATTCAAGTAATCTTCGTAATGGTACACCTTTCCACCTACCTTGGCTAATAGCTCCCTTTCCCCATTGTTCTCCAAATATTTTAGGTTCGAAGAGATTACGCTTGTCACCCGAGCATTCAAGGACAACTTCCACCGTTTTGGATGGGTATTGAAGAATGTCTTGCATGGACAGTAGTAAAGGAGCGGATACTAACCCATTTATAGGGAGCCAATAGTTTGAATAGGAAAGAGTCGGATAAGAAAAGTGGTTCCTTCTATAAAATAATTGGTTTTCCATGCTATCATTATTGATGAAATGAATCGGTGTCTCCTGATTTTCCGGCTGCAAACTACGTGTCAATAAATAGGGTTTCACTTTATGTGGATTTGTCATAATTCCCCCCTAATTATAATGAATCATTATAGATGTATACGTTCGGTACAGCCTAATTAGGTTATTGAATTTTAACTTCAAATTCAGGCGAGCTTTATGCCGGCTAAAAATAGCCGCTTCTCGAGAAAGTTATTGAGTATTTTTTTTATTTGAAATAATTATAATTGGACTAACTGGCTATTCGGGACAGAACAACAGTGATGAGAGGCTGCCTATCATATTTTAAGAAGGAGTGTTTCTAATGGATAGTACTATACAAACTTCTTTTGAAAATTTACTTTCTCAAGATAAGGACTTACAATACGAAGCCTACAATCATATCCTTGCTTCTACCAAAGAAGAGGTGGACTGGGCTTATGATGTATGGGACCAATTGAAGGAGGATTTGACTCATTCTGATAACCACCGAAGATCAAGGGCGGCACAATTTCTTAGCAGTTTGGCGAAAAGTGATCCTGAGAAAAGAATGCTAAAGGATTTCCCATTGGTTTGGGAAGTGACAAAAGATAAAAAATTCGTCACTGCAAGACATAGCCTACAATCTATATGGAAAATAGGTCTAGCTGGCACTGAGCAAAAAGAAATGGTAATAAGAAGTCTTGTTGATCGGTATTTAAATTGCGTTCATGAAAAAAACTACACGTTAATTCGTTTTGATATTATTCAAGGACTTAGGAACTTGTTTAATGAAATAAAAGATGAAGAAATAAAGCAAATCGCACTGAATTTAGTTGAAAAAGAAGAGGATGCAAAATATCAAAAGAAGTATGCAACTGTATGGAAAAATACGTAGAGAACGCCAACGTTGTGTCATTATAAAAAGGAGAATACATATCAGACGTTTATAATATGTATTCTCTTCTTGTTAACAAAGCTCCATTCCGTGGAATGCATAATCCTTTAGGATATTAATCCAATTGCATTTTTTAGAACTTTCGGAGCCTTTTTAATTCCTTCCGTTCCAACAAAACTGCTCGCACTCGCTATTAATATGCTTGAAGAAATGAATTTGACCACATAAAAAATTCCTGATCCAATAATTAGATCTAGGATTAAAAACCTTTTAATTGTTGAGCCTTTTATTATATAAAAAACGATTTGGTTGTTTTTCTTCCTAATCAGCATTGTCACACCCTTATCTTTTTATAAAGGGTATGACAAAGAGGGGTTGTCATATTCTTCGGCATCATGTCTTTTCTATTTAATAAAACTGATTTCCGCCAACTGGAACTAAATGTGTTTCAAGAGGTAACATATAGATTCACTTAAATTTTTCCGAAATTATGTTTTTAGCTGAATACATATAAGGAACACTCATACCCTTGTATGATACATTCGAGTCACATTATTTCCCAAAGTAAAGAGCAACCAATGAATGGATGCTCCAAGGAAATCGGTTTAACCCTTAATGGTGTTAGCAATTGTTTCTTGGTTTTACTGCAATCACAACATCATTCTTTATCCTCTTTTTTCTTGCTGCCATTTTTATCTTCTTTTTTCTTGCTACAATTTTTATCTTTGCTCTTACAACATTTTTTATCCTCTTTGCTACTGCATTTCTCTAGTTTAAAACTATATTCCAATTTAAAACAGCATTTTTCTTCTTTAGACTTATTGTCTTTCTTACTATTATTTTCTTCCTCTTTTTCTTTTCCCATGTAATCACCTCCATCTCATGCTTTGCTTTATATTATAGAAATTATTAAATTACGCTTGTGCTTGTCCCCAATAATTAAATTACATATTTTATATACAGTGAAAAAGCACCCAGACAATGAGTGCCTTTCGATGATTTATAAAACATACAGAAAGTGTTTAGGCACACACTTATTAAATGCATTTGCCTAATAACATAAAAAACTGCCTACCCATGGATAGACGTTTAAATATAGCCTACGAATTGACATGTTAATTGTCAAAAGATTACTTTGTTTATGCCAACCGCCATTCATCTCCCCCTTTCAGTTGTAATCAACGCTTGAAGAGAAGAGGAAAAGATTTAGTCTTTTTTTTTGCTTAATTTTAACTATCATTGGTTCTATTTATACCGTCTTGTTTGCCCCTTATCATTCGAGGAAAACTAATATTATCGATGTCAGTATTACTGCTATAATCGAGTTTGTCATGAACATTATGTTTATCCTTTATTTTATAAAGATATATTATTAAAAAGCACACTTTAGGTGCTTTTTTAATTTTTCCACTTCCCCCTAACTGTTCGATATCACGATTCATCCCTATCAATTAAAAGAGAATCAGAAATGAAAAAATTTTGCCTATTAACAGCTTCTTAGTACTAATCTCTTTTTCTCCTAATAAACTTAATAAAAAAACTATTTAGGAGGGGTCAAATGTTTAATAAATCTACGAATAAAAAACTGAATAGTACTACTCCAATTATTTGTAAAATAAATGACGTCACTTACCAAAAGTACCATCTATATAAGAAATCATATGAGCGGGAAGTATTGGTCATAAAAGATTACGGTAAAGACCGTGGTGTTACCAATAAAAGTATTGCGTTATTCGAAGCAGTTAAAGACCAATTTGACCGTTTTAAAATTGCAAAAATTGTTAAAGAAATTAATAACGAAAATTTTTTAGTCGATAGCGACCTCATCCTTATAGACAAAAAAGGAAATGAGCTACACCTATCTGGTTGTAGTTGCGGGTATGCAGGCACTGGTTCACATGGAACTGTTGAAATTTTGAATAAGGCTGGATTCGAGATAGATAGAAGATTTGTGATTTGCTCAAAAGGATTCACTCTTTTTCATCCAAATGAAGAAAAAGAACTTTATGGCGAACGTTTATAGGTTCCTGTAAATCTAGAATAATTACTGAATCCACTTTTCAAAGATAGAATTCTTATCTACCCAACTGTTCATTTTTATCTTTTTTGGAGCTTCATTTGTAATTATCACTACTTATTCTCCCCATGGTTAACTTATATGCGGAATTAATATTTACTCTTTTACTTTTAATGTGTTGATATAGTTCAATTTTTCAGACAATTTCAAATCATATCATATCACTGGATATAGCGCGAGGTAACAATGGGGTATGTAGAGGGGTGAAACATTTTCCCCTCTTTTTTCAGTTCTGTCACTAAATATTTCCCATATTCTTACTGAATCACATCAATTATATATATGAACTGACTACTTGTTATTATTTTAATTAGGCTAGTTAACTGTTTTTATTTAATAAGGGCCGTTACCAGCCCTATTAATAAATGTTAGTTATTTAGATTTGCTCAGAATGCAACTGACTATTTCTAAATTTCAATGTCTTCCAAGATTATTTGTGGTTTCTGGCGTCTATCCAACTAATCTAATTTTTTAATGACAATAGAAGCATTTACACTTGCTTGTGTTCCGCCAATGGGAGTTGTAAGCCCCACCGCAGCGGCTGAAGAATGATTTCGAAGAGTAAGAACGCCTCCTGCTCCTATCGTAAATATTGCTTGACCTTCGTTTTGCTGCGTCCCTGCACCAGACCCATATATGGTTCCAGGAACCAAAGTTCCATTTAAAAATAGTGCAAATTGATTTGGTTCTGTACCCGATACGGAGAAAGTGACTTCGTAAATGCCAGCAGTGGTAATCAGTATTGAAGGTGATCCTGGAGCATGAGTAATTCCTGGTGTAGTTATCCCATTTGTATCGAATGTAACATCTGCCTCAATTGCAACAGTTTGAGCAAGTAAATTGTAAATATACGCAAATTCCGCTAACCCAGCACCGGTTGCTCCGGTTGGTCCCGCCGGTCCGACTGCTCCGGTTGGCCCCGCTGGTCCGACTGCTCCCGCTGCTCCCGTTGGCCCCGCTGGTCCGACTGCTCCCGCTGCTCCCGTTGGCCCCGCTGGTCCGATTGCTCCCGCTGCTCCCGTTGGCCCCGCTGGTCCAACTGCTCCTGCTGCTCCGGTTGCTCCGGTTGGCCCCGCTGGCCCGACTGGTCCGACTGCTCCCGCTGCTCCCGTTGGCCCCGCTGGTCCGACTGCTCCCGCTGCTCCCGTTGGTCCCGCTGGTCC
>NZ_CP195840.1:4510663-4636239 GCF_058513295.1 Peribacillus sp. B65
AAAAAAATGAAATACCTTCTTATTATCTAGTTTTGAAGGAATGAAAATTTCTTCTTGCATTTTCTCAAAAAGACGTTATAATAATATATGTCTTGAAAAAATGTTAACATTGTTTGGTGACGATAGCGAAGAGGTCACACCCGTTCCCATTCCGAACACGGCAGTTAAGCTCTTCAGCGCCGATGGTAGTTGGGGGTTTCCCCCTGTGAGAGTAGGACGTCGCCAAGCTTATATTGTTCCGCAGTAGCTCAGTGGTAGAGCATTCGGCTGTTAACCGAACGGTCGTAGGTTCGAGTCCTACCTGCGGAGCCATTATTGGAGAGCTGTCCGAGTGGCCGAAGGAGCACGATTGGAAATCGTGTAGACGGGTAACCCTGTCTCAAGGGTTCAAATCCCTTGCTCTCCGCCATTTATACCTGGCCCGTTGGTCAAGCGGTTAAGACACCGCCCTTTCACGGCGGTAACACGGGTTCGAATCCCGTACGGGTCACCATTTAGACAACATATTGGAGGATTAGCTCAGCTGGGAGAGCATCTGCCTTACAAGCAGAGGGTCGGCGGTTCGATCCCGTCATCCTCCACCATTTTTCAATAACATCAAGTTGTTTCTGCATAAAGGATTGATCATTTCAGCCCATTGAAACACTTAACACGAAAACTTGATGCATAAAAAGCAACATTATTACCGTCGCGGGGTGGAGCAGTCCGGTAGCTCGTCGGGCTCATAACCCGAAGGTCGCAGGTTCAAATCCTGTCCCCGCAATCTATGGTCCCGTGGTGTAGCGGTTAACATGCCTGCCTGTCACGCAGGAGATCGCGGGTTCGATTCCCGTCGGGACCGCCATTTTTATTGTTTGGCTCAGTAGCTCAGTCGGTAGAGCAAAGGACTGAAAATCCTTGTGTCGGCGGTTCGATTCCGTCCTGAGCCACCATAGTAGTGCCGGTGTAGCTCAACTGGTAGAGCAACTGACTTGTAATCAGTAGGTTGGGGGTTCAAGTCCTCTTGCCGGCACCATGTTTCATCCATATGCGGAGGGGTAGCGAAGTGGCTAAACGCGGCGGACTGTAAATCCGCTCCTTAGGGTTCGGCAGTTCGAATCTGCCCCCCTCCACCATCTTTATTACAGGGGTATAGTTTAAAGGTAGAACAGAGGTCTCCAAAACCTCCAGTGTGGGTTCGAGTCCTACTACCCCTGCCAATTTAAATCCTATAATGGCGATTGTGGCGAAGTGGTTAACGCACCTGATTGTGGTTCAGGCATTCGTGGGTTCGATTCCCATCAGTCGCCCCATTTAATAAAACATGATATAATGATTACAACGTTAATGGGCTATAGCCAAGCGGTAAGGCAACGGATTTTGATTCCGTCATGCGAAGGTTCGATCCCTTCTAGCCCAGCCATATGCGAAAGTAGTTCAGTGGTAGAATACAACCTTGCCAAGGTTGGGGTCGCGGGTTCGAATCCCGTCTTTCGCTCCAAAAACGTTGGCGGCATAGCCAAGCGGTAAGGCAGAGGTCTGCAAAACCTTTACCACCGGTTCGATTCCGGTTGCCGCCTCCAACAAACATGCCGGTGTGGCGGAATTGGCAGACGCGCACGACTCAAAATCGTGTTCCTCTGGAGTGCCGGTTCGACCCCGGCCACCGGTATCAAAAATGTTTATAGAATCAAGGTCTCAACTTAAATGTTGGGGCCTTTTTTCTTTGTCTTTAATACGACAAAAATAAACCAAAGACGTAAAGAATTAACGGAAGATGAACTTAAGATATTATTAAGAAGAAGATTTCAGATGAAGAAGCATATGAAGCCTTTTTTAAGGACTGCTATTTAAGAAATTTAAGACCAGCAACGATTGAATACTACAAAAATGAATTTCATGGAGCAAAGAAGATAATTAATAAGCAGCTCGTTGAATGGGTACAAAAGGACGTAGAAACCTTAATTCTCCAGAGTAAGGAACTAATGAAAGTTACTACTATTAATACCCGGTTGAGAGCTCTAAGAGCATTCTATAGAGCATTCTATAACTTTTTATGTAAGAGCAAACTTATCGATAAGAACCCAATGAAGAACATCAAATTATTAAGGGATAGACAAAAGACAAATGGAACATTGGACAATAAAGAAATCGAGAAACTTATAAAGACAATTAGAAAAGAAAAAACGTTTATATCCTTTAGAGATGAAGTAATCATACTTGTATTCCTAGATACTGGAGTCAGATTGTCTGAACTTGTAGGCATTGAAGGAAATGATGTTAGAGGGAACATTATCATTATTAGAAGAACAAAGAATCTCTTTGAAAGAACGGTTTACTTATCTGAAACGACACAAGAGCAGCTAAGCAGATATATAAAAATAAGAGGAGACGTTGAGACGACCAAACTGTTCATAAGCCAGGATAATAAAGAATTAAATCGACATAGCATTCAAACTAGGCTTACTAAGTATGGGAAGGAAGCAATGATAAATAAGCGAGTTAGTCCTCATACATTTAGACATACGATGGCTAAATGTATGATTGTTTCAGGTGTGGATGCATTCTCTTTAATGCATTTACTTGGTCATACAGATATCACTGTTACTAAAAGATATGTGAATTTATGGGGACAAGATCTGGAGCAAAAGCATAAGTTGCACGGAGCATTAAAAGGATTGAATATATAGGTAATATATACCAATTTATATTTTATGAACTAGTGTTCGGTGTATTATAATAATAAAAGAGATGGCAACTGAGTTTGGCGGCTCTACCATCTCTAAACAAAAAACAGAAGAATTAACTTCTAATTAAATTTTAGCAAGTTTCCTTTTCTGTGTCAAAAGGAGAAAAAGAACATGAATTTATTATCCATACTTGGTGGCAATACGTTTGTTATGTTCAATAAAGAACTAGCTCATGAAGTATCAGTCAACGGAGCAATTATTTTCGGGCAGTTATGTTCAAGCTATGAAAGTTTTGGAAGTAAGAAAATGCTGACTGTACGAGATGGTAAAGAGTACTTCTATTTAACTAGTGGAGTTTTGGAAGAAGAAACAGCTTTATCATACAGGCAGCAATTGAAAGCAATTAAGGATTTAGAAGATGCAGGCTATATCGAATCGGTAATCATGGGTTCACCATCTAAGAAGTACTTTCATATCACAGATAAAATAGTGCAGCAGTTACTTCCAAAAGTAGCTGTCAGCTCTGACAAAAGCGCAGACCTAAACGAGGAAAATGAACAAGAAACCTCAGTACAGAAACAGTCTGAAGATTTTTTGAGCTATGACAAAAGAGCAATCCAAGCCTGTACAAAAGTTACCAGCTTATAAAAAGAAAAATAAAAAAGAACAATATAAAAATATTAATAAATATTTTGTTAACAAAGAATCGGTTAACAACGATGAAATAATAAATAAATTAATTTCTGAATATCGATTAAAAGGATTGAGTAAAGAAGTTTGTTATAGGGTCTTAAAAGAGGTAGAAGCAAATCCTGATATAGATAACTTTGGAGCTTACTTTAGAACTTGCTTAGAAAATACCTTATATAAAAGCCAATTGAAGCATGGACAAATTGATCCTTATGAAAGATTAAAAGATTCCAATGTTCAATTGATAAACTGGTAAGATTTATATAGTACCCCAGAAGTCTCAGGATGCTCTGTATTGGTTTCCAATAAATTTTATATAGAAAATTATATAGGGAATAGTTTAATGGCCAATACAGAGTGATTATTAATCCCATCTAATCAATTTAGATTTAGAGCATTTTGAGGATTAATAACTTATGCTCAATTTATTTTTATCTATATGGTTACTTAATAGTTTAAGATTATTTGTTAATAGTTTATGTTAATATCATAATGGTTAGCTTATCCATAAAAGGATGTAACTGAAATGAGTGATAATCGAACTATGACTCGGAGGAACTTATAATGAACAAATTTAGATGGTCAATGGTTGGACTTATAGCAGCTGCAGCAGTTATCTCAGTGGTAATGACAATTTATCAGAATGCTAAAAGTTATCAAGAAAGGCGGGAAGCTAGAAGTACTCCTGTGGAAATTTTGAATAAGGATGATGAAGAAGCAGAAATGGAAGAACAAACTGCAGCAATTGGTGGAGTTCAAGAATCAACTGGTCTTAGTCCTACTTCAACTCAAGATGAGGTCATTGAGGTTATGCATCACATGACACATCAAAAAGTTATTTCTGAAGATAAATGGGGATCGGTTGAGATGAATTCTGAAAACATTAACGAAGTTTACGAAATAGTGAAAGACAGCGATTTCTCTCTTAAACGTCATTTGTTAAGAATCGTATCTGGCTGGAAAGAAGGAAGCTTTGAAAACGTTGATCAAGATCATAACTTCTTTTGGGAATATCAAGGTGGAACTGTTGGAAAAGCTACTGGAGTCCTTAACTCGGATGAAGAAGCAGAATTTATCGATAATAACTTTTAATAAAAAACGAGCCCATCAAGGCTTATTTTTTATTTTAAAATCAATATTTTATGTTAAAAATCTGGTAATTTTCTAGATTTGCGTACAAGCTTTATTACTAATGTTACAATATATTGCAGATTGAAACAGAATCGGTTAATAAAGAAATATTTATAAACATCGGGGGAAAATCATTATGAAAAAGAAAATTGCTGGATTACTTTTAGCAGTAGGAATTATTGGAGGAATTACATCTAACGCATCAGCAGAAATGGTTGCCCAAGATGTTAAACAGACAGACCCCTTCTACAGTGATGTTCAGTATGTGTTGGGTTATAATATCATGAAAAACAAATTTGAACAACCAGAGTATAACAGATATGAATTTAGACCATATGATACAGTTCTAAGATATGAACTTGCAGGCAGTTTCTTAAAGTTTAGAAACATGCTGTATTGGAATGAATTTAAACCACTTCAAGACCAAGACAAATCCATTAATGAAAAGTTAGGAAATCTTTCATCTGAAGTTCAGGGAACCAAAGGGAAAATTAGCACATATGAACAAGAAATCAATGCTCTCCAAACGGGAAATGAAACTTTGGAAATTGAAAATCAAGAATTGAAAAAACAATTAGAAGATCTTTCCGCTCGTGTTGAAAGCCTTGAAGAAAATGCAAAACTTTGGAATGAAAACAAACCACAATAAATGAATAGATTATGAAAAGGGACCTTCGGGTTTTCTTTTCAGATGAAATAAATAATAACGAATGAATATTATAGAAGAAACTCGGAACATAAGCAGCTAATGGCGCAAGGTAAAGTAACTTATAAAATTGTAGACGAGTTTAGGAAAGTTGGAAAGGCAAGAGAATATGAAGCGAAGCTAATAAAATATTATAAGCTGCTTGGGCAAGCAAAGTTTAATAAGAAGGTAAATTACACTTGACGTTTTTGAAGACCAAAGGCATAATTGTCAGTAGTCGTGTTAATACAAATAATACCATAGTCCGACATTGGTTGGGGCTGTTGGTTTAATAAGCATTTTAATTTTTTACGGGACTCAAAATCGTGTTCCTCTGGAGTGCCGGTTCGACCCCGGCCACCGGTATCACCAATAGCGAAGAATCGCTATTACATCAAGCTTCACACTTAATTGTGTGAAGCTTTTTTGTGTTCATCACGCAATACAGAATATGTACAAATAATGTGCGGGGGTATTATGCAATGGTTTTTAATCACTCTAGAATGAAGGAAATTGAAACCAAGGAGCATACAAAATCGAATCAAACAGTTTGGCAGCTTATCGGAGTTTGAATGGTGATAGAATCTTATGCACAGAAATCGTTTATTTTATCAATGTTTGTTCTTACGATTAAAAATAAAAACGAATGGGTCAAAGAGTATTAACTCTACCATTCGTTTTAAAAAAATAAATTTAGATTTCAATATTCATAGCATTTAGGTCTGCTTCCGTATAGCCAGAAGAGGATAGTGCGATTTCAATTTTTTCAGCAGCCTTATAATCAAATAATTTAAATTTAGACATTAATGCGAAAGCATTTTGATTTTCAATTGCCAAGGCAACAGCTTCCACGTCTTGCAGTAATTTCAGGTCTTCAATGTAGAATTGGGCGGTTCTCATCGCTAAATACTCATTCATTGTAGTCGAACTGTAGAAAAGTCTTGTTAATGTGGCGATTGCGTTAGGAACGAAAACCTTATTCATAATTACCCCTCCACTATTCGTAATATTCTGTCATTTGAGTCACCACTAGTATGAGGCACACTAAAAACGTTGTCAATCTTTATCTTTCGAGCATTTTTACTCACCATTTGAATCTGTAATCAAATTAAATAAATAGAAAACAGACACTTTTCCAGAGGCAAAGTGATTGCACCAAAGTGCACTAAGTAAGCAAAAGAATGAATGTTGCTGAGTTACGAAACGAAGATCCTTTCTGTGTTCTAACAACATTTCAAAGGGCTTATGAAACAACAGGTCGTTATAAACTGTGAAGAAGGCGGGCTTCCACGTTACGCAGCTCTCCAGATGAAACACTATCAGCCACAATTATTTGCAATGTTCTCGTAGCTGTCATTCGTTTGTCTGGATGCTTCATTTGTAGATGCTGTTGTATCGCTCGGAAAAGTTCATTATTTTCTGGACGGTTGGCGTTATAGATTTCTTGTAAACTCTTCGATTTCCCCATGGCTTTTCCTACTTTCCATCAAATGTTAAATACATATGAAAGCTTATGCAATAATATATATTTCCGTCTAAGCGCTTCTAATTCCTTCTTTTTTTAAATTAAATCTTCTTTAAAGAACAGTGAAGTTGCTCCGTTTTTTACAAGGGGTGATTTTCCTCGTTTTCATCAAACTATGAGGACGAGCTCTGCCTAAATTGGCGGGGGGGTGGTTGATATTGGTTTTGTATATTTATCTTTAAACATTTTAAATGAAAATGCCCCATTTAAACGTACTGACACGACGTTTTAATATCCTTCATGAGGGTTTATGTATCGAATGTGTTAAAACGCATTAGAACATAATAGCGCCAGCGGCCTTTCTAACGGAAAATACTAATATGCTGCGTGACTTAGATACGGATTATACCGACAACAAAAGCCGATTATAGACGTCATTCCGAAAAATTCGACCAACGGATTTGCTATGCGATGGAATAAAACTATGCGGGGAAGATTACGAAGTGGAGCGCTTAAAGATATCGGAAATAATTGCGTTGTTCATGCAATGAAATAAATAAAACGATTAAAGCAACTCGCATGCCAACAAAGACATACTCGTGTGTATACGGAAGGGGCAGCCGGAGCATACCCGTATTACCCCAAGCATATTCGCCTAAATCCTCTCTTCTGCTGTACCAAAAATCCGCGAATCAAATTTTTACTGTTGGCGAAAATAGGCCATTGTTTTGATTAATAAAAATACTCGATGGCCTCGATTTTTAATGACTATTAAAAGTTATCTTTTACAAATTCTGCTTCTTGTTCAGGAGTAAGAACTCCGGTAGCTTTACCAACATTTCCATTTTGAGCACCCCAAAGGTAGTTGTGATCTTCCACTATATTGTCGAAGTTTCCTTCTTTCCAGTTTCCTGCGATTTTTAACAATTCTCTTTTAAGTGTGAAGCCGATGTCGCTGTCTTTAATAAATTCATAAACTGCACTGATGTTTTCAGGAGCCATCTCAAGGTTGTACCATTTTTCTTCAGAAATTACTTTTTGATGAGTCATACTATGCATAGTTTTCATAACGTCTTCTGCAGTTGAAGCTGGGCCAAGGCCTAATTCATATAGAATTTGTTCTTTTTCTGAAGTTTGCTCTTCCAAATCTTTATCTTTCTTAATTTTCCCCGTAACATCCATAACAGAAATATCGGTATTTGGTTCATTATGCGTTGCTTCATACTTTTTGGCATTCTGCTGTAATGTTATTACCACTGCAAGAACTGCTGCAGCAACTATAATTGAAACCATTGACCATCTAAATTTATTCATGATAAGTTCCTCCGAGTCATAGTTCGATTATTCACTGATTTCGGTTACATCCTTTTATGGATAAGCTAACCATTATGATATTAACATAAAACATTAACAAATAATCTTAAACTATTAAGTAACCATATATAGATAAATTTTTTTTATTGGTAACCAATACAGAGTATCCTGAGACCACTGTTGACTCTATGAACAGGGGCATTGACGATACCTCCGTGCAAGTAGAAAAGGCAACCGCAATTGGTCGCCTTTTTTCTATAATTCCACAAGAAGGTCAATCTGTAAAAACTGTTTAGCCCTATAATATGGACCAACCCCTTAGTTAAAGAAATAACCCTGCGTTTATTGGACTAATGATTCGATAATATTTTAGATAAATTGATTTCAATATTAAATGCAACTATTTCAAATTAAAGAATATATAGTTTGAAAAAAGTCATAAATTCAGAAATTAATATTGATTCATGATGCATAAGTCACGTTTTCTCCAGTTTTATGACTTATTATTGATGTGTTTTGATTCATAAAAGAAATTTATTAAAAAGAAATAAATGGTAAACTACGAATTATTCAATCTTTTTGATATCTCAAAGTTAAATAATAAAATTGTATGTTGATTAATTAATCTGTTTATTAAGAGAGGTGGTTGTAACTTAGATAAATGCAGTTGTTGATTTGAGGTGTAATCATGAAAAAATCTATTTATTACTTGATGATTATGTTTATTTTATCAGCATGCGATTCTAGTAATGAAGAAATTAAGATGAAATTTAATGAAGTGGAATGTCAAAAAAACTGGGCAATGTGTTTAGTATTTCCTGATAAAGAATATACAATTAATAGATTGGATAAACCTAAAAAAGTTGCAATTTTAGACAGCGGTATTAATGATAAACACCCTGCATTAAGAGGACAAATTGTTGCAAAATATAATGTAATCAATAAAAGTAAATATACAAAAGATATATATGGTCATGGAACTTCAATTGCAGGCATAATTGCAGCAAAGCAAAATGATGAAACTGTGCAAGGAATTAACCCTTTAATAGAAATATACGATGTAAAAGTAATTGATGATCAAGGAGGGGGAGAAGTTTCTCATGTTATAGAAGGAATCAAATGGAGTATGGATAAAAAGGTAGATTTAATTAATATTAGTTTTGGATTTAAGCAAGATGTTCCTGAGTTGAGAAAAGTAGTTGATGAGGCCATAGAAAGAGGGATAATTATTATAGCTTCTGCAGGAAATAATTATGGACTAAACTTAGATTTTCCTGCCAGATATGAAAATGTTATCTCAGTTGGTAGTATAAATGAAAAATTAGAGTCTAGTTCATTTAATTCAATTGGGGAGATAGATATATTTGCACCAGGTGAAGGAATACTTGTATTTCAAAATGATAATAAGGCTGTTTTAGAAGATGGATCGTCACTAGCAACGGCCTATGTTACTGGAGTTTTATCACTTAATTCAATATTAAAACATAACAAACAAATCAAAAAAGAAAATAGAATTAATGTTATCACCTATTATAGATAGGAGGATTTTAGTTATGAATACAAATAAAAAAAAGAGTATGATAATTTTGTTTATTACAAGTTTAATTTTTTCTCTAATAGTACCTTATAATAATGTATACGGAGCTACGCAAAAAGGATCAATTACTTCTACTGAATTATATGAAGAACTGTTACTAGATGAAAATATTGATTTGGTTAATATTGATTATTCCGCGGATAATGTTGGTATAGAGGTTTCAGTGGATAGTGAAGTTGGGGAGATTAAGGACACAACGGTAGCAATTGATATTGATCCGGGGAATAATCAATTAAGTGTTGTTAGTGAAAATAGTGAAAATGAAATAGAAGAATATAAAGTCGTAATTGAAAAATTAGATGAGTACGGAATGCAAGCGACATATACGTCCATGGAAACTGGAGAGATATTTATTTATGATTCTTCTGTTGCTACACCAACTGTTCTGTTTGCTATACCTTGGGGAATAACATTATCTGCAAAAGCTATCTCAGTTTTATATGCTGCAGGTGCTGTACTCTTAGTAGGAACTGTTGCATATATTGAAGTTAATAATTTTATTAATAAAGAGAAAAAAAGATATAATCATTATGTTGCTACAGTAGATAAAAAATCTAAAAAGTTATTTATTGGATCAGGTCTTAGCAAAACCAGTGCAGTTAATAGACTAAAGAGTAAGAATAATACTTGGTCAACTTCTAAAACTAATGCACAGACAATCGCTAAAGAAGCAAGTCCAATTAAGAAAGTGACAGCTGCAGAAGTTTCAAATGGAAAGAACATGGTTTGGCACTATCATCCACTCTCTGGATACGATAGAAATGGTAAAGGTATTCGGATTGAGGGTGCACATGCGTTCTATGGCAGTGCAAAATAATCTCGTATTGTAATATGCTTGATTTATAAATAGGGGGGACAAGATGTTAAGCGTTGAAAGGGATCCAAAAAATAGAGTTTATCAGGAACTAATTGATTTATGCTTTGAAGTATGTGATGAATTTCATCTAGTTATTAGAACCGATATGGGTGCAATAAAAGACTTAGAGGAAATCATAAATAAGTTCAAAGCATCATTAAAAGAAATGAGAAGCGAATCAACATGGGCTAGTACAACTCTTGGTGATAATCAAACTGCAAATGTTTATTATTTTTATGCTGATGGGAATGCAAAATCAATAATAAAAATGATTGCAAAATCTCTTTTTCAGTGGGAAATGCCTAATTTGCCTGAGGATTTGTCTTTTTTTAAACAAGGAAAGGTCTGGCTGGCTACTTCTTCTCATGAAAAACAATGCTTCATTTTTCCTGAGAATGAAACCGAAGCTTCAAAAATTATGGGTATTGAAGGTTTAAGAGTTGAAGAATTGGATGATTAACCAATGATATGTCTTTGAATATATACACATAACAAAAAAAGATGAACCCTATTTGATTCCAACGCAGCATTAAAATCAAGATCTCAACGATTATGTGAGGTCTTTTTTCTTTAAACACGACGAAAATAATTCAGAACCGTATGCATTTAGATTAGGGGAGTATGGTTAGACCTTATAATGGGTGAATTAGTATCAGTAAGAAGCATATGAAAATTTCTTTAAAGAATTATTATTTAAGAAATCTAAAACCAGGAAAGTGCCGCTTCGTAGTTTTTTAAATAATATCGATGAAATATGGTAATAAATAATAAAACCACTATCTAAGAACGCTTCACAAAACAAATTTTCTAAGGGGCGGAAAATTGTGAACAATATGGGATGTCAATGCAGTTCCAATGAAGAATTACAGCAACTGGTCGATGAGGCAAAAAAATATACAAATATGGGAACAGTGGCAGACTATATACCGGCTCTTGAGAAGGCGAATCCTGGGGATTTGTCTGTTGCAATTTACTATCCTGACGGAAAAGGATATTGTGCGGGGGATGTAAGAGGTAAAATGACCCTGCAAAGCATATCGAAAGTTTTGACACTTGCTCTGGTATTAATGGAAAAGGGAGAGGAATATGTCTTTTCCTATGTAGGAAAAGAACCTACCGGCGACCCTTTTAACTCAATTGCCAAGTTAGAGACAAACAAGCCATCCAAGCCGTTAAACCCGATGATCAATGCAGGAGCATTGACTGTGACCCACATGATTGCAGGTAACAGTGTAAATGAGCGATTTCAGCGTATTTTACATTTTATCCGGGAGTTGACGCAAAATCCTACTATCGGTTTTAATGAAGATGTTGCCCGGTCAGAATACAATACAGCAGACTTGAATAGGTCTTTAAGCTATTTTTTAAAGCAGCATAATGTAATAAATGAGGATGTGGAGGATTTAATCGAATTGTATTCGAAGCAGTGTGCCATTGAAATGGACAGTCAGGATTTAGCGAGGATAGGCTGTGTGCTGGCCATGAATGGGAAAGATTTGTTGACGGGAAAGCAAATCATCCCCGGGGACATTGCACGTATTTGCAAGACATTCATGGTTACTTGCGGCATGTATAACGCATCAGGTGAATTTGCCATTAATGTTGGCATACCGGCTAAAAGCGGTGTGTCAGGGGGAATCATGGGGGCCGTCCCCGGAAAATGTGGGATTGGAATTTATGGTGCAGCGCTGGATGAGAAGGGGAACAGCGTTGCCGGGATAAAAATCTTGCAAATAATGGCGAAAAAGTATTCCTTAAGTATGTTTAATTTGTAAACATTGAAACCATTATCGAGTGAGTCGGATGTTAAAGGAGTTCAGTGTAAACCCTTGAGGAAACAGATCATTTACCTTCACAGCAGCAAAAAAAGACCTCTGCACATAAGGGCAAGGTCTTAAGCTGGTTATAACAAGTTGGAGAAAAGAGATACTTTTTTATATAAAGCATTTACCTCTTTATTTCGATGTTCCCCGATTTCATTTTTTAGCTGGCCTTCCATATCGGTCATTAGATCAGCTAACTTCAATGCCTTTTGTCTGTCGGAAATATTGCTGCGAATGATAGATTCATATTTTGCATTGTATTCAGTCAGTGACATTTCTTCCGTCCTCCCATAGTGTAAAGTCATTTAAGCTGCCCTCTGTTCCTTCTTCAGCAACCCCAATGTACTTAAGTGTAATTACAGGGTGTGAATGGTTAAGGATCATTTGTAACTCAGCGAGGTTCTTACTTCGTTTATAGTGCCAGTACCCGAATGTTTTCCGCATGGTATGTGTACCGACGCCCTCGATGTCCACCATGTCAGCTGCTTTATTAAGCTGTCTGTAAGCTTGTATCTTACTTATTGGCTTATCGCCCTTGCGTGAGGGGAATAGCCATTCACCATCAATGGTGGCTATATAGGCGGCCAATTCATTACATATAGTATTAAGCTGTATCATTCTTGGCTTTTTTGCTTTCCCTTCCTTGATGATGACCTCCATCTTGCCTTCAATGTCCTTTATCTTCAGCGATAATAAATCAGTTACACGCAATCCGGTATTGATGCCTAACAAGAACAATATGTAGTCTCTCTCGCTGCAATGTCTTTTCAATGACCATTTCAGATCATCTAATTTTTCCGATGATCTGATTGGTTGAACGTCTATTAAATGTTCTTTTGGCAAAAGTGATCACCCTTATTTCACGCCAATGGAATCAGTATTTTGAATGTATACTTTTAAGAGTAACACTGAAAAAGGATGGAAGTCAATTTGAGGAGTATACTGATATTTTTTGGACTGTCCTTTTTATAGGGTTCGGAGTATTTTAGTTGTTTATTGAATAATAGCAATAAAAAACTTCTGGAACTTGATATACTGAAAATAGTAATATTTTTCTAAACTAGTGTTATTGATGGATATTTAATAGATGAATTAATTCATTCTGAATTTATTATGCTAGCAGGATTGGGGAAACCACCATGAAGAGAGTTTTAGCTATATTGAAAAAGGTACTGCCTTTAAGCTCAAGGTTGATTACTATGGCAATTATGATAGCCGTTTTTTACTGCATGTTCATGTTCGCAGACCTGGAGAATGAAAAGGTAGACAGAGAGCGTCATAACGAGCGATCGGTGAATTTTGAAGAGATGAGCGATCAAGAGTCTGAATCTGAAGATAATCCAGCAGGTTCTATGGTGAACTATTGTAAAGATAGCGCTAATGAAGGTCGCACCTCCAGTTGGTTTGGTATCGAAGAAAACGAAATGGAACCTAGCGAATACACGGTCGAATGCATTGAACACCTGGAATAGCAGCTGAGTTCCTATGGATCATCCGGAAATTTGAAATTCAGGATTCACTACAAGGACATCCGGGGAGGTCAGGGATATCGGAACAAGTTGAGAATTGGGAAAAGGTTTGGATATATACGAAACATTCCTGAAAGTCACTTCCAAAGATTTTGCTGATTGTCTTAATGGCGTGTACGGAGAATAATAATTGGTTTGGTAAATAAGGTCTTCACTGAAATGCTTGGTGACGAACCGGGTACACAGCGGGGGAGGTCTTATTTGTTGCATACAGAACATTGACATTAGCCTGTTTGGAGCTTAACCAAACAGGTTTTTAGTATGAAAGGAAATCCAATGGAAAAAATGGAATAGGATATAAAGAAGAATGAAGGAAAATTTTTCACCCCCATATCTTTTTCTCTTTCTGAAACGTTTATAGGATAGAGGGTGTTGAAGGAGTGAGAAAAAATGATAAATAAGTTAAGGGAAGATATTTCTGAAGAAAATGATAACGGTGCGATTTTGCGTGAAGTCTATCCTGAATTGCTGCGGTTTTGCCGATTCCTGACCCAAAATAATTGGGATGGGGATGATTTGGCACAGGAAACGATATTGAGGGCAATGCAGGGCTATGGAAAGAAAACGGAGATAACAACCGCTCTATTGAAGACGATTGCCCGCCATTCCTGGATTGATACGATTAGAAAAAGGAAAAAAGAATCCTTAGACGATCTGTTGGATACCGAACAGCAGGGGGCAGGAGGGGAAAATGTTTTTGAAACGGTTGAATATATAATTAAATCCCTTACCCCGAAACAAGCTGTAGTGTTCATATTAAAGGAAGGGTTCCTCTATCGGTCAAAAGAAATCTCAGATTATTTGAACACCACGGAAACAGCAGTAAAAGCCATCTTGAACCGTGTGAAAAAGCGTTTTGACAATGACGTTGATGAGCGTATGTTGTCTTGTGTGGAAGATTGGCAGGATGAGGAGGAACAGCGGCTCATGTCCCTGATGACACAGGCTTTAAAAGCCCAAAATCCTGATATCCTCATTAGAAGCATCCCATCTTTTAAATCCCTGAACAGTGAATCGATGATTCCTAAACTGATGAATCGTCCGATTCTTTCTCAATCAAGCTTCACTCCTTCAAACACACTCTCAATGGCTGCATAGCCAATTATATTGTTAGGAGGAAGAAGAGATATGACCACAATTCCATATGTAATTGAGCAATCAAGCAAGGGTGAGCGCTCGTACGATATTTATTCCAGACTTCTAAAAGACCGTATCATCATGATTGGGGAAGAGATCACCGATCATTTAGCCAATAGCGTGGTTGCCCAATTGTTATTCTTGGCAGCGGATGCACCTGATAAAGAAATTACCATCTTCATAAACAGTCCAGGGGGATCGACCAGTGCCGGTTTCGCCATTTATGATACGATGCAATATATTAAGCCTGATGTCCGGACTGTATGTACGGGGATGGCTGCATCATTCGGTGCCATGCTTTTATTGGCGGGTACGAAAGGGAAAAGGTGCGCTTTGCCAAATAGTGAAATCATGCTTCATCAACCGCTAGGTGGGGCGAGGGGGCAAGCCACGGAGATTGAAATTTCTGCCCGAAGGATTTTAAAGCTAAAGGATCATATCAATCAAATCATCTCGGAAAGGACCGGTCAGCCTATCGAAAAGGTGGCGAAGGACACAGATCGTGATTATTTCTTAAGCGCAAATGAGGCGAAGGATTACGGTATAATCGATGAAATAATCGTTCAGGCTAATTAATCCTGATAAAAACGCGATGTAAGCTCAAAATATTCTGGACGAAAACGAAAGGAAACTGCCGATTGCATATCGGCAGTTTCTTTTTACCCTCTTACATTACTCCATATATTTATCCACAAACCCCATACCTTGTTCCCATACTATTCCGGATCCACTACCTCAGCTTCACAATGCCCGGCACCCGGTATTATCAATTTTTCTTTGTCTACTGTTGCTGCATTAAATATGTCATCCAGCATGGAATAAGTGACGAATGAATCTTCTTGAAAAAATAGAATGGTACCTTGGGGAATTATCGATATCTGAAACTACTGTAATTCTTCTTGAAGGGATGAGAAGGTTGGATGTCTACCTTTTCTGGATAGTACATCCATTTAATATGTTAAAATAAATATTATCTGACATTATCAATCTTGGAGGAAGTTTTATGAAGAAAACGCAAAAGGTTTTACTTGTTAGTGGAATCTCTGCTGTTGCATTATTCGGGGTGGGGGCTGCTTCCTTTAAAATCATGGAGAACTCCAATGAGTACGAAAAAGCTCAACTGGTAATTGAAGCCAGGGAAGCCAAAGAACAAATTGAAAGAGAAAGAGAAGATGAAAAAATCGAAGCCCAAAGGGAAGCAAAAGCGAAAGCTGCGGAACTTGAGGCCAAAACTGCGATATATGATGGGATCGAATTTGAAACAGGACTTGATGAAGGCTCAACCGAAACGGAAGTCATGGACGTCATGCATAAAATGACTCATCAAAAGGTTCGCTCGCAAGATAAATGGGGAGCTATACCGATGTCCCCTAAGATTATAGAAGAAGTTTATAAAATAGTGGATTCAAGTGATTTTCAGCATAGAGATAGATTGCTGGCCATCGCTGCCCGGTGGCGAGACTTTGATTTTAGCACGATCGTTCAGGACCATAACTTCTTTTGGGAAGACAAAGAAGGCACCGTTGGAAAAGCCCATGGAACATTAAGTCGGGCAGAAGAGGTTGAATTCATTGAAGTTAATTTTAAATGAGGGGATAAAGTACTGAAAATGCCAAAGGGCGAGTGGAAAGACCTGTTCAAAAAGAAAATACTCAAACCTCCTGCACTAAGGCCAGTTCCTCAGGAGGTTTGAGTATTTTCGAACCTTTCAATCGATACAGGAGTTTATTTTTTAATAATTAGTTTGCTTGACTCGTTCTCCTTGTTTACGGGAACGTCTTTACCTACAGTGACCCTGCGAACGACGCGATGCTGTTCCCCGTAATCGGCAATAGCATAATGCTGCGTGGCCAGGTTATCCCAAATGACCACGTCCCCTTCACTCCATTGCCAACGGACGGTATTTTCTAAGCGCGTGACGTATGAATCGAAGATACTTAATAATCTTTCAGATTCACTTGTTGTATATCCTTCCACTCTTCCAGCAAAACCACCTAATAACAAATGCTTTTTTCCTGTTTCTGCGTGCACGTGAACGACTGGATGCCTTGTTTTATAAATGGTGGATTCGAATATATCACGATATTTCTTTTTAACCTCATCATCAATGTTTTCGGCTGGTTTGAATTGTGCATAATCATATTCATTTGTATGGATTGCCCATAGTCCGTCAGCTAATTTCTTCAATCCATCCGGCAGGTCCTCATATGCCTTATTGGTATTTGCCCAGACTGTATCGCCGCCAACATCAGGGATGGTTACACCTCTTAAAACAGAGTATTTAGGAACTTCTGGAACAAAAGTGACATCAGTATGCCAATGGTTTGCTTTAGCACCCCGTTCGGAATCAAGTTCGAAAATATAGTTAGTATTGTCTTTGACCGGTACTGTAGGATGTGCATAAGGCTCACCCAATAGTTTGGCAAATGCTTCTTGGCTGGCATCGTCCAAATGGTTTTGACCTTTGAAGAATACGACTTTATGATCGTTTAACGCTTGTTTGATTTCACTGAAAATAGCTAAATCCAAGTCTCCGCTTAATTGGACTCCTTGAATTTCCGCTCCAATCCTTCCTGCTACCGGTACCACTTTTAATTGTTGTGTTTTAGTTTCCGTCATAATCAATCTCCTCCTGTAAGGTATGTTTTTTTATTTTTTAAAGGCTTCATCAATGTATTCATTGTGGATCTGATTTTTAAAATTAAATGATTTCTTGATATAACCCACACCAGCTAAAGTATCGATGGATTCTTGTTGTGCTTTGATGGCATCTTCGGTAAAGAAGATATTTGGTTCTTCGGCCGTTATTATTGTCTTGACCGTACCCACAGGCAATTTAGTTTCTTTGGAATAAATTTCAGATGCTTCATCTGGATTTTCAATTTGCCAGTCGGCAGCTTTTTTATAAACCTTTAAATATGCTTCTACAATTTCAGGATGCTCTTCGGCAAAGCCTTTACGTGCAATGATAGCTCCAGGTGCTAATATTTTTCCTTTTACTTTAAGTGCGACAGCATTCCCTTTTTCAATATTATTAAGGTAATAAGGGTTCCATATCGCCCAGGCGTCCAATTGTTTGGTTTCAAAAGCTGCTTGAGCATCATCCGGTTGTAAATTGATCAGTTTAATGTCATCAGTCGTTAAGCCATGGGCTTTCAATGCCTTGATTAAATACACATGACCCGTTGTCCCCGAGGCAACACCGACCGTTTTTCCTTTTAAGTCTTCAATCTTCTTTATGTTACCTTCTGCTTGAGCCAGGATCCGGACAGATGACTCACCCCGTCCTGTTTGTGCAATCACTTCGAATGGCAGATTCTTATCAATGCCGGCAATCAGTGCACCATCCCCTAAAAAAGACAGGTCAACCCGATTGGAAGCAAGGGATTCCAAAAGCGGGGGACCACTCGAGAATTCACTCCACTCGATTTGGGCATCCAGTTTAGAAAACTCTTCGTTGAACAATCCCTTTTCCTTTGCAATGACCAATGGTCCCATCTTGCCATTTAAGGCAATATGAACTTTCAGTGGATCACTTTTCCCGGAAGCTTTGCCGGCATCGGAATTACAGCCTGCCAATACAGTGATGCTAATGATGGCAAGTAGTAATGCGGTTAACTTGTTACGATATTCCTTCATGAATTCCCTCCTTCTCTAATACACTTACCACATCTGGATAGTCAGATTAATGACAAAAAAGAGATTCAACGAAGAGTATGCCGGGGTTACTCTTCATTGAATCTCCGGTAGTCCAGTTGATTCACATGACCTTTATTTAATTGGCTCCTGTGTGAAGCGGATTTGTGTATGAATGCATCTTAACAGCTGTTAGAATTATCTGTCAATTACTTTTTCACTATTAATCCGATAAAATAAATTGGTATTAGGTGTTGATTATAAATAATCGATAAGTTAATATAAAATGAAATATTGAATCGACTAGTTAACTAGAGATTCAGCAAAGGGACAATATGTGCCTTATTGCTGGATCTCTATTTTTTTATTTAAGAAAGGGTGAGGGTATTGGTTGCGACGTTAGAAATTAATCAAGTAAGCAAAACATTTAAGAATGAGAATGAAAGTGTCCATGTTTTGGATAATTTAAATCTGACCGTCAACAATGGTGAATTCGTCACCATCATTGGTCCGAGCGGCTGCGGGAAAAGCACATTATTAAAGTTGATCGCAGGACTTGATTCAGACTTTGACGGAGCAATCATGGCAGGTGATCATCCGGTTAGCGGCCCTTCTAAAGACCGTGGTTTCATTTTTCAGGAGCATCGCTTATTTCCATGGCTAAACGTGGAGAAGAATATTGCAGGTAACCTTCCATTAAAGAAACCGGACATTCGAAAAAGGGTGGATGATTTGATTTCACTTGTTAAACTAAAAGGATTTGAAACGGCGTATCCACGCCAATTATCCGGTGGAATGTCGCAGCGTGTTGCCATTGCCAGGGCTTTATTACGTAATCCGGAAGTATTATTACTGGATGAGCCATTCGGTGCGTTGGATGCATTCACGCGAACGCATCTTCAAGAGGCTTTACTAGAAATATGGGAGAGGAATAAGACAACGATGGTGCTTGTCACCCATGATATAGATGAATCCATCTTTTTATCGAGGAAAGTGGTCGTCATGGATGCAAAGCCTGGACGGATTAAAGCTATCGTTCCAATTGATTTGCCATATCCAAGAACTCGAACAAGCAAAGCGTTTCAGGAATTCAGGTCCGTCATATTAACCCAACTTGATCATCATCCAGTAGAAGTGGAAGATTGGAGCATTTAATTAAATTTTTGAAAAAAGGAAGGATGAAAATTATGTCTACACAGACCGTTGCTCAAAACAAGCCGCTTGTCATTAGGGAAACGACAAAACAATCCAAACTCGCCAAATCGGCATTGCGGGGTTCGGTCCTTCCCGTTGTCGTGTTGATTGCATGGCAAACATTAGGATCGGTTGGCATCCTGCCTGCCCAATTATTCTCATCACCTTTATTGATCGTCACGACTTTCATTGATCTCGTTCAGTCGGGGGAAATGGGCATGCATTTACAAATCAGTTTAACGCGGGCTATTCTAGGCTTTGCATTAGGTGGTTTTTTAGGATTATTGTTTGGAGTCATCGTTGGCATGCAAAAAAAATCCGAGGAATATTTAAACCCGAGCATTCAAATGTTACGAACGGTCCCTTTACTTGCTATTACCCCTTTATTCATTATGTGGTTCGGATTTGGTGAACTATCCAAAGTGCTGCTTATCGCTTTAGGTGCTTTTTTTCCTTTATATTTACAAACTTTTTTGGGACTTCGGAATGTGGATAAAAAACTGTACGATGTTGCCCTAATATTGGAGTTTAGCCGACGGGAACAAATAACGAAGCTCATGATTCCTGCAGCTTTGCCAAACATATTACTTGGTATCCGTTTAGCCTTAAGTGCGGCTTGGATGTGCCTGGTCGTGGCTGAATTGCTGGGTGCGGATAGAGGGGTGGGCTTCATGATCCAGGATGCCCGTTCATTCATGCAAACGGACGTCGTATTCGTAGGCATCATCATTTTTGCCCTCGCTGGTAAAATCTCAGACTCGTTTGTCCGCTTTTTAGAAAATTATTTGCTGAAATGGCAAGATAGTTTTAAAGCCTAATTGAAAAAGGATGACCGCCCGGTGATGGGTGGTCATCCTTTTTCTTATTAGGGATATATATTTAATCTATTTTTTTATATAAGGGCAAATAAATGGTGAACGATGTTCCTCTGTTCACTTCGCTCTGTACCACGATTTTCCCTTTGTATTTTTGAACGATGGAATAACAAACGGTCAGGCCGATACCGGTTCCCCTATCTTTAAGTGAATAAAATGGGGTACCTAGAATTTCAAGCTGTTCTTTTGAGAGACCTATTCCTGTATCCGTTATTCGTATTTTTGCCATAGTGCGTTCCTGCTCTGTTTCCACCTTGATGAATCCAGGTTTGTTCATTGACTCAATTCCATTTTTCATGATATTGACCAGTATCTGTTTAAGTTCGATGGGATTCATGTTAATGTGCAGGTCGTCACGGAAATCCAGGAGAAAGCCTATGTTACGATTATTGGCGAAACTGGTTAATAAATCGGAAATCTTTTGGATTTCATAATTTAAAGGTATGACCTGTACATTATCCGTATGCGGTTTTGCCAAAGACAAATAGTCATTGATTATCACTTGTGTATATTCAAGTTCCGTAAGCATGGTCTGTACATAAAATTTTTCCGTTTCATTCAGTTCCTTCTCTTGATCTAATAACTGGGCAAACCCTTTAACGACTGTAATCGGATTACGTATCTCATGTGCAATGGTGGCAGCTAGCTGTCCGACTGAGTTCAATTGTTTGGCCTGCTGTATTTCCTTGTGGAATGCATTAGTGGATTCCATCCTATTATTGGTGCCTATGAACACGAATACCAATATGATTTGAATGGCGATGAAATTAAGCGTGTTGCCGAAACTATCCAAAGCGACATATTCATAAGTGTATTGAAGATCCGTTTTTGAAATGATCATGATGGAAGCGGGACCTAATATGATATTTAAAGTTGCCACAACATAAAACCCGATTTTATCAAAGAGAAAAATGGGAAACAAGGGTGCTATAGCAAATAAAGAAAGCATGATTGCTGTATCTGGAAATATCAAAAATTTGCTATATAAATAAACAGTAATTAAGAAAATGAATAGGGTCTTATAAAAATTGACTTCTGTTTTTAAGAAAAATAACAGAGAAATTATCATCCCCGATATTAAAATGACCTGTAATGTCATCTCGTAGGGATTATCTTTCCAACTTATAGGTGATACAGAAATCCCAACTAATAGTAAAAAGGATATCATTGCCATGAATGCTTTCAGTATAAATCGGTGTTTGTTTTGATAATATTGATAATTTTTTAACATAATTCCCCTTAGGATTAATATTCTGTTTGTTTAATAGTAATATGATACTAGTTTTTTGTAAATCAGAAAAAGATAGATTTTGCATTTATAGTCTTTGTATCTATATTTTAGAAAAGACCATACTCCAGGCATGGGTCGGGTGGAATTCAGTACCTGAAGGTCAGTCAGGGAAAGGAGTTAAGGAGCAATTCTGTACAGGTCCTCTTGGTATGTCAACATTGGAATATCTGATCTAATATCTGGAATTTATCGGCATTAAGTTTGATTTAATAAGGGTCTGGAAGGCTTAAAGTGTCAATGAAACGGTTAATCAGGTAGAAAAAACTACATGAATGCCTTGTATTTGATAGGTTATTTTAACCATTTTAGATAATATATTATTTCTTTACATTATATTTGCTGTAAGTTCACAATCCCCTTCTAAAATGATGGTAATAGTAGGAGGGAGAGAGGGAAAATGAAAACGAATATAAAGAAATTCAGTTTTTGTATGATGAGTGCGGCTTTTATATTGCAGGCTACTTCCATCGGGACCCTAGCTGCAAATGGAAATCATACCAATTCATCTATTTATGAGAAGAAAATCGTGAATATTGCACATCGGGGAGCTTCTGGTTATGCACCTGAACATACCATTCCAGCTTATCAAATGGGAGAACAAATGAAAGGCGACTACATAGAAATCGATCTTCAAATGACCAAGGATGGTAGATTGATAGCAATGCATGATGAAAAGGTGGATCGTACAACGAATGGTACTGGTCTGGTGAAGGATTTAACGCTGACAGAAATCAAGAAACTGGATGCCGGTACATGGTTCAATGAAAAATATCCGCAATTGGCAAAAGAGGTATATGAAGGGTTAACGGTTCCCACTCTTGAAGAAGTCTTTAAGAAGTTCGGAAAGCAGGCCAATTACTATATAGAAACAAAGTCTCCTGAAGTATATCCGGGAATGGAAGAAGAACTTCTGCAGGTTCTGGAAGAATATAAAATGGTGGATTCAAAAGGCCGAACCAAGAATGTATTAATTCAATCGTTCAGTAAAGAAAGCCTTATGAAGGTTCATGACATGAATCCAAAGTTACCGCTTGTGCAACTTTTTTCTTATAAAAACCCAGCAACCATTTCCGATGAAGAATTGGAGTCCATTAAGGAATATGCAATTGGCGTTGGGCCGAACTTCAATAAGGTGGACGGACAATATGTGAAGATGGTTCGCGACCATGACCTCCAATTCCATCCATATACAGTAAATGAAAGAGCGGATATGAAAAAGGCTCTTGAATGGGGTGCAACGGGGCTGTTTACGAATTATCCCGATGTATTCAACGAGGTACTAAGTGAGTATAAGCACAATAATAAGGTTCCTAAATAAATGGTTTCATAGGTGAGTCCCGGTTTCCGGGGCTTTTTTTGTATCCTAGTGCAGCATGATGAAGAGATTCTTGGGAAATTAGATGTTCATAGGCTTAGTAGCCTTTTTTGACGGGTATATCAAATGTATAAAGAATATTTTAGGAGGTTGAATATGAAGGCTGTAACTTTTCAAGGAGCAAAAGATATACAGGTAAAACAAGTTGAAGATCCGAAACTTCAGCAAAAGGATGATATCATCGTCCGAGTGACTTCAACGGCTATTTGCGGGTCCGACCTCCATATATATCAGGGTGCTTTGCCGACGCATAAAGATTATGTCATTGGCCATGAACCGATGGGCATCGTCGAAGAAGTGGGACCGGAAGTAACAAAGGTGAAAAAAGGGGACAGGGTTGTCCTGCCTTTCAACATTTCTTGTGGGCACTGTTATTATTGTGAACATGATATGGAGAGTCAATGTGATAATTCCAACCCCAATGAAGCGGTGGATACAGGCGGGTACTTTGGTTTTACGGAACGATATGGGAACTATCCAGGCGGGCAGGCAGAATATTTAAGGGTCCCATATGGAAACTTCATGCCGTTTGTCATCCCAGAGTCATGTGAACTTGAAGATGAAGCGCTTTTGTTCATGTCCGATGTGCTGCCAACCGCATATTGGAGTGTAGAGAACGCTGGCGTCAAGAAAGATGATACGGTAGTGGTATTGGGCTGTGGGCCGATTGGGTTGATGGCTCAGAAGTTCGCTTGGATGAAAGGAGCAAAAAGGGTCATTGCCATCGACAATCTTCCTTATAGACTCAATAAGGCTAAACAAATGAATAAGGTTGAAGCGTATAACTTCGATGAATATAACGATATGGGCAGCTACATTAAGGAAATCACTTCTGGCGGGGCAGATGTGGTCATAGATTGTGTAGGAATGGACGGCAAGAAATCAACGATAGAAGCGATTGAGCAAAAGCTGAAACTTCAGGGTGGAACGTTAAGTGCGATCGAGATTGCACTTAACGCCGTACGTAAATTCGGCACGATCCAACTGACTGGCGTATACGGATCCAAATATAATATGTTCCCATTAGGCAATTTATTTGAGCGGAACATTAATCTTAAAATGGGACAAGCACCGGTCATTCACTACATGCCCAAGCTTTTTGATAAGATCACGGCTGGAGAGTTCGACCCCACGGAAATCATATCCCATAAAGTCCCTCTAGAAAAAGCGAGTGAGGCTTATCAAATCTTTAACGATCACGAGGATGAATGTATTAAAGTGGTGCTAAAGCCATAATGTGAAGCTTATAAAAAGTCCAATGTCCTGAGCGGCATTGGATTTTTAGTTGAGTTCATAAATAGATCAAAATTAATGGTGTATTATCGATAAACGTATAAATGAGGTATGAAATATGAATGATAATTATGCCCGTGAACTGAGAAAATCAGGATTCGTGGATTTCGTATTAGGGAAATCCTCGAAATATGACGATTGACCCTTCAGTGTTGAAGGAGCGTATGAATTGAAAAAGAGTCGCTATAAAAATAAGATGCAAGTGAACTTGAATAAGGGTTTTTGGTAATGAAATGTACTATTTTTATTATATAATGATAGTGGCAAAAGGAGGACGTACAGATGGTATATAATTCGGCAACAGAACTTTGTGAAGGGTTTGGGTATCCGCCCGTTCATGTTAAATTGACGATAGAGATCGTCGATAAGAGATTGGGACCTGTAAAGGCGGAAGCAGAGATTGCCATCAAGCCTGTTAAGTCAAAGGAATATCTGGAAGTATTGGTGGAGGAATTGGAATCGGATCATATCTTTGCTGATGAAAATGGCAGTATCTATGGCAGCTTCGGCATCGATCAAAGCATCCAGATATATGATGAAGTCCTGACTACCATTCCGTTCGATGAGTTGATCGGAAATGAAAATTGGAAAGAGACAGTTAAGGAATCCATCACTGTAGAGAAGCTGAGGGAACAACTGGGGAAATCTCTCAATGATTATCAATTCAGTGATTTGAGCGGAAAATATAAATTCAGGAAAAGATGTACGATAACAGAACTACAATTCATAGATTAAACGATAAATGGAGAAGGCGAGATGCTTTCTCTTTTTTCGATGCTATCATAATTAAACACTGGATCTTTAAAAACTTTTAAATATATACACAGTGTCAAGGAGAGTTCAAAGGTTTTAATGGTTTTAACATACTTTTTTTTATAGTTTTACATAGGGTAATATATTGATAAGGGCTGTTTACAAGAAAAAGAAACGTATATTTTAAAAGATAAAAAGGAGAAGATATGAAAATTGGTTTGGTACGGCATTTTAAGGTGGCACATGAATTTCCTACTGGGAGATCTGTGACGGCGGATGATATGAAGCAATGGTTTAAGGACTATGATGCAGCGGATATTATTTATGGAACGACTTTATTTGGCGCGGAGGAATGGGAGGAGTGTTATTGCAGTGATATGTCGAGAGCTGTCAAGACAGCGGAACATATCTATCCAGGTCCGGTTCACCGGATGGAGGAGCTGCGGGAAATACCTTCCCCGCCTCTTAAAGGAAGGGTAAAGCTGCCATTCATCCTTTGGGCCATCTGGATTCGTTGCTGCTCGGTGTTAAACAAGCAGACAAGGGCGGAAATTAAGATCGCAGAGCGAAGGATCAATAAAGTATTGGATGAAGTCTTTGCAAAGGGGGAAAGGGATGTTTTGATCGTGAGTCATGCCGCCCTCATGGTATATATGAGGAAAGAGCTGATCCGACGGGGGTTCACCGGTCCCAAATTCAAGATTGCCAGTAATGGAAAGCTGTATGTATTTGAAAGATGATAAGTGGATAAGGGTTTCCCACTAGAAAAGGTAAGTCATTTTCCGAATAGTTATTCTTTTTTTATTGGTTGTGGTTTATTATTGTAATAGTGTAATTTTTACGAATTCAATAATAGGGAAAGAGGGGTGGACATTTTGCTGAAGGCAGTTTTTTTTGATTTAGATGATACATTACTATGGGATCAGAAAAGTGTAAAAGAGGCTTTTGTGGCCACATGTGAAGTGGCCAAGGAGAAATATGATCTGAATGTCGAGGATTTTGAAGAAGCTGTGCGAAAGGAAGCGCGTGAGCTTTATTCTTCTTACGATACATATGCATTCACCCAAATGATCGGAATCAACCCATTTGAGGGGCTATGGGGAAATTTTCAGGATGATCATGATGAATTCAGGAAGATGGCCGGGATTGCACCGGCTTATCGGAAAGAAGCGTGGACGAGAGGGTTATTGGCATTAGGGATCGATGACCCGGATTTTGGACTTGAACTGGCAGAACGTTTCCCTGCGGAGAGACGCAAAAAGCCATTTATCTATGAAGAAACATTCCGTGTTCTGGATGAATTAAAAGGGAAGTATCAGTTGCTATTGCTTACGAACGGATCTCCTGAGCTGCAAAATACCAAACTTGAAATTACGCCTGAACTGGTTCCTTATTTCGACCAAATCGTGATTTCAGGCGCATTTGGAAGAGGTAAACCGGATGCCTCCATTTTTGAGCATGCTTTGGGGATCATGGAGCTTGATAAGGATGAAGTATTGATGGTCGGCGATAATTTAATGACGGATATCCTTGGAGCATCACGGGTAGGCATAAAGTCGGTTTGGATAAATCGCCATGATAAGGAACGGAATGAAGTGATTCCAACCTATGAAATCAAGCATTTAGAGGAGCTTTACCCTATCCTTGAGAGCCTGGGAAATTAATGAACGGCTCTTCTTCAAATAATAAATTTTGGATAGTTGTAATGAAAATATTAGGTCTTTCAAATTATTTACAGAATGCAAAGGGTGAGATATAGTTACCCTGTAATCAATTAAATTATTCAGACTAGGGGTGTCCAATAAAAGTTGGGCTGAGAGAGAAGCGCTTAAGCTTCTTAACCCTCAGGACCTGATCTGGTTCATACCAGCGTGGGGAAGTTAGAATCTACTAAACAATGACATTTCAATTGGTCATTTCTGTAGCCATACTAACGTTAGCCAGGTCTTAAATATGAGATCTGGCTTTTTCGTGCGAAATGGATTGGATTTTGTCCTTTTTAAATGAACTTAAAAAGGAGAAATGAAATCATGATGAGTAATTCAGTAAATGACATGAACGTTTCAATTATGTCCAGTTTTGCCGGGAGTAAAAAAGTGTATGTTGAGGGATCTAGACCCGATATTAGGGTGCCCATGCGTGAAATTAAGCTAAGTCCGACTACAGGTTCATTCGGCGAAGAGGAGAATCCGCCTTTACGAGTATATGACACAAGCGGCTTTTATACGGATTCAGAATATCCCATTGATATTCATAAAGGTCTTGCCCCGATTAGACGCAGCTGGGTTCTGGAAAGGGAAGATGTTGAAGAGTATGAAGGGCGTGAAATAAAGCCCGAAGATAACGGGTATAAAAAAGAGTCACAAACGAAAGCAGAAATTTTTCCGGGATTGAAAAGAAAACCATTGCGTGCAGCGAAAGGGCAAAACGTAACCCAACTCCATTATGCCCGAAAAGGTATCATAACTCCTGAGATGGAATTCATCTCGATCAGGGAAAATGTAGCCCCTGATTTTGTAAGAGATGAGGTAGCTAGCGGGAGGGCGATCATTCCGGCGAATATTAACCATCCTGAAAGTGAGCCCATGATCATTGGACGTAATTTTCATGTGAAAATAAATGCGAATATTGGAAATTCCGCTGTTAGTTCATCGATTGAAGCAGAAGTGGAGAAAATGACTTGGGCTACACGTTGGGGTGCAGACAACATAATGGATCTTTCCACCGGTAAGAATATTCACACGACCCGGGAATGGATTATCAGGAATTCTCCTGTGCCAGTTGGGACGGTTCCGATATATCAAGCATTGGAAAAAGTGAATGGAGTCGCGGAAGATTTAAATTGGGAAGTTTTCCGGGATACATTAATCGAGCAGGCTGAGCAAGGTGTGGATTACTTCACGATACACGCCGGAGTGCTTTTGCGATACATTCCCATGACAGCAAAGCGAGTTACGGGAATCGTTTCCCGGGGGGGCTCCATCATGGCACAATGGTGCTTGGCCCACCACCAAGAAAGTTTTCTCTATACTCACTTTGAAGAGATTTGTGAAATCATGAAGGCGTATGATGTCTCTTTCTCATTAGGTGACGGCCTCCGTCCTGGCTCCATTGCAGATGCAAACGATGAGGCTCAATTCGCTGAATTGGAAACACTTGGGGAACTGACGAAGATTGCTTGGAAGCACGATGTTCAAGTCATGGTGGAGGGACCCGGTCACGTACCGATGCATTTGATTAAAGAAAATATGGATAAGCAGCTGGAAGTCTGTCAAGAAGCACCATTCTATACCCTGGGACCATTGACAACGGATATAGCTCCTGGATACGATCATATCACTTCTGCGATTGGTGCTGCCATGATTGGATGGTTTGGAACGGCCATGCTTTGTTATGTGACACCGAAAGAGCATTTGGGGCTTCCGAATAAAGAGGATGTTCGTGTAGGGGTCATTACTTATAAAATTGCAGCCCACGCAGCTGATCTTGCTAAAGGCCATCCCCAGGCACGAAAACGGGATGATGCCCTTTCGAAGGCTAGATTCGAATTTCGTTGGAGAGATCAATTCAATCTTTCCCTCGATCCTGAAAGGGCAGTTGAATATCACGATGAAACACTACCGGCTGAAGGTGCCAAAACAGCCCATTTCTGTTCAATGTGCGGACCCAAATTCTGCAGTATGAGGATTTCTCAAGACATCCGTGATTTGGCGAAGGAAAAGGGTCTGGGCTTTGAGTCGGTAATCGATGAAGGTCTTAAAGAAAAAGCGAATGAATTTAGGAAAACGGACGGGGAAATCTATTTATGATTCCGATGAGAGGGAGAATTCGATGAATCGGGTAATCCAAATAAAAGTTGAAATGAAACAGTTGGAAACTCAATTGGAACAACTGAAAAGGGAGCTGAACATTTTTCGCGAGAAGTGTAATCATGAATTTGTAAAAACTGATTATAGTCAACAATGCACAAAGTGCCACTTAATCGAAAGTCTGCAATGGTAATGATTCCTTAATCGTCCTTTCATTATCGGAATTAACCCCTTAATCATGTTGGGCATCCAATCACGATGTCAACATGATTAGGGGATATTTGATTATATTTACATGCTTGTTTTATTAATATGAAGAGGAGGAGGGACAGCCAGCCTTTTTCCTTATTCAATCTTAGGAAGTCAGCACCCAATGCAGCTTTATTCGTATGGAATTGTGCGAACATCTGTGCAATATCTTCTCTGATGCATTGACCCATGATTTGGCTGCAAGCAACTAATCCTGCATTAATATCGATTGATACTGAAGCAGAGATTTCAGGATCTTGAAAACGTGCCCCGACTGGAATATCCTCCAAATTAGCTTTAGGCCTTTCAGGTGGTGACGGAGGCAGTCCTACGTTATTTTCTTTTAATAATGATTCAAGTTGGTCATGTTCCTGTTTCCCTTGATTGATCACTTCAACAAGTAATTTATGCTGGCCCTTGTCGCCAGTATGATTAAGCATAGTTTGATGACAGGCAATCAGTCCTTTTGTAGTTGTTAGAAATGCCCATGTTCCAAATACCTCTCCGTAATGCATTGGCTCTTCTTTCGGATTACCGCTTAAAATTCCCATAACCATCCTCCTTGAAATTCACTATTTAACGGATTTAAGTTACCCTGAGTTCATCCAAGTATGCATTGTTGATGTTTGTGAAATGTTAGAGGGCTTTAACGCTTAACCTTTTATTCCTTGTAGCCATTCTTGATAACATTCATCACAGAGCATTTCATTTCTATCCGTGTCAGAAACTTGAAACGTTACCACATGGATTTTTTTTTCTTCCGTAACATCACTACAATAGAAGCATTGATGTGTCATTGGAAATCCTCCCATACATATAAAGTGTCTATAGTTTAAAACGCCACGTTTTTTTTATACAGAAAACATGATGCAGCAGCTTATTGGTCTTCTTGGAAGAGTTTAGATTGAATAATCCAGTTGGGGTTTAACATACTAAACTTGTTCGCATCATTGATAAAACGAGGAGGGAAATACAATGCAAAACCAATATCAACAAGGTCAAGTACACCAGAACATGCAAACGGGTGCCATTCCCCCACAAATGAATCACGGTGGTCACGAAGTATTCGATGTACATGAAGTGTTGTCGGGAACGATTGGTACTTTAAACACGTATACTCTTTTGCGTCAGCATATTCAGGATCAGGAATTACTTGATATTCTGGATCGTCAATATCAGTTCATCCAAGATGAATATAATATTTCACTGGAGTGCTTCCAATCGGGCCAGGATCCTTCTAAACGGACTGAGAGCTACAAAATGAATCAAGGTAACGATTTTATATATGGATTGACACCAACTCAGCCAAAGAAACCTTTGCAATCCGTATCGGAAATTACGGATGAATGCATTTCAGGTTTGATGCTTGGAGCTGTTAAGTCTGCTGCATCCATGAAAGCGATGGCAGCGCTTGAAATAACGAATCCGGTGGTTCGCCGCGTATTTGCAGATTCCGTTCCGAACTGCATTGAAATGGCATATGAGATTTCGATATATCAAAACAAACATCATTACTATCAAGTTCCGCAGCTTGCACAGCAGGATATGCAGCAAATGTTGAATTCATATGCACCAGCACAAGGAAATAACAATAACAACAACATGAGTCATTAAAAGCATTTGTCAACAACAGAAAGAAGGGATAGGACTATTTGTCCTATCCCTTCTTTCTTACTGTTTCATCTGATTTATATCTTGGATGCATTCCTGGACGAGTGTTACAGCCTGACTCATGGCGGCTCCTCCGCCAAATGCTGCGGTCACACCAATGGCTTCAAGAATTTCCTGTTCGGAACAGCCTTGATCAAGACATCCTTTTGTATGGTAGATAATACAGTATTCATCTTGTGAATATAAGCTTATTCCTAATGCGATAAGCTGTTTTTCTTTCTGGGATAATTGACCTTCTTTAAAGCACTCTTCCGTAAACGAATTGAATTTCTCTGCGAGAACAGGCATTTTATGCGTAAAGGCACCGATTCCAGCTTTATAATCACGAAGAGCATTTTCAGTAGAATTGTTAGCTTCAAATTCCATTTTCCATTCAGCTCCATCCTAAATTTTTTTCATCAAAAATTAGTATGAGCTAAATGTTGGACGATTAAACAGAAACATAGGAGTTTAACTAAGTAATAAGTAGCCTTCCTTCCTACAAGGCAAGTGATTCCTTAGGCCGGGTGGCTTTGAACCATTGATAGCAAAGGATGAAAATAAGTGCAACGTCAATGGCATCGCCGGCATAGTACATTAACATTCCTCCATTTTCCGCTTGTTCCTTTGTGACTCCGCTTGGAGGATGGGCAAAAATATACTTAGAAAGGATATCATGGCCGGCCAGTGAAATTGTAAATACGACAGCACGAAACATGAAGCTGAACCTGTGGGGCGTCGGGTCCATATAAATCATAGACGCAGTGAATAGATAGCCCGCCATGAACACGTGAAAATGCACTAATGCATGTAGAAGGGCATTCTGATGCATCGACCCATATAACTCAGTCGTATAAAGAATCCAAAGCCCCCCAATATTAAGCACAGAGGCAGTGATTGGATTGCTTATAATGCGCAGCGGCCAACTTTTCAACACCTTTGAAAGGCGTCTTGCTGATTGTACATCAAGTGTTCGCAGTGCAAGAGTAATAGGTGCGGTAAACACGAGTAGGATGGGTGCAATCATTCCAAGCAGTAAATGACCAACCATATGCGCCGTGAAATCCATATTCGCGCGATTGGCTATGGGACCTATAATTGCAGAGGCTGCACAGATGGTGCCAAGAATCCAAAAGAGCGTACGGTATAAGGGCCATTTTTTATAGCGGCGGTTTGAAATTACGGCAGCTGCGATATAAATCACTATCACAAGCGCCAGAAGAATCAATAAAATCGGTTCAAAACCAGCCCCATTATCATGAATATGTCCATTACTGTGCATTGCTGGTATCTTCTTTCATTTTAAGTACGCTGCGCCTTGTTTGAATGATAAGGATAATGCCGATCAAGATCATGATTGTGGCTGCAATGTTCCAAATCAAGTCGTATGGGAGAATATCGACATTGTAGCGGATTTGATGGAGACGCATGAGCTTGTGCTGGATGATCCCGTCATATAACTGGAAAGAACCTGCCCCGAGCAAAACTCCCCCTATCCACCTTTTCAGCCATAATCCCTTTCGACGGCGAAGGTCAGCGTACATGAATAACGACCCGACCGTTGCGAACCAGCTAAGGGCATGAAATAAACCATCCGAGATAAGCCCAATATTGGATGTGGACTTGTCATAGAAATGGTGCCAATGCAATAGTTGATGAAAGATGGACTCATCGATGAATGCCACCAATCCGATCCCGAATAGAAAACCGGACCATAGATTACGAGCGGAATAAGTATAACGTAATTGTGAAATAGATTGATCTTTTTGATTTCGGGGCTTGAAATCCATTTTCCATCCTCCTTTTTGAATTTCCTATATATGGTTCTTTCTACTTTACCCTGTATTGTAAAGTTATAGACAGTAAATGGACCTTTTATAAATCTTATTTATTGAGCGATTCATAGCCCAAAGATAGTCCTTGGCTTTTTAGTTCAGTAATCATTGTTAATGGTATGTAAATTTTTTCTAATTACTGTTCGTTATAACTAAATTCAGGTTTCAAGCATGGACAGGCGGGTAATAAAAAACCGTACATCATATAAAAAAAGGAGGAGTTAATATGTTTCGCCATCAAAAAGAATTGCAATTTGAAGTTAAGGTAGATCGACCAGATCCGATGCTTGCCCGTCAAATTCAGGAAGTGTTAGGTGGACAGTTTGGGGAAATGACTGTCATGATGCAATATCTTTTTCAGGGTTTTAACTGCCGTGGAGAAGAAAAATACAAAGATATGCTGATGGATATTGGTACAGAGGAAATTGGACATGTAGAGATGCTTTGTTCGCTCATTAGTCAATTGCTTGATGGCGCTTCTCCGGAAGATCAAGCAGAAGCCGCAAAAGATCCTGCAACAGCAGCCATCATGGGTGGAATCAATCCCCAGCATTTGCTCGTAAGCGGTCTTGGGGGACTGCCAACCAACTCGAATGGGGTGCCTTGGAACGGATCTTATATTGTAGCCAGCGGAAATCTATTAGCGGACATGCGATCGAATCTTCATGCTGAAAGCCAAGGACGCCTTCAAGTGGCCCGTTTATATCATATGACCAAAGATGAGGGGGTACGTGCCACCTTCCGTAAAATGTTAGCCCGTGATCGTTACCACCAATATCAATGGATGGCGGCCATTGCAGAACTTGAAGAAAAAAATGGCGTTGTCGTTCCCGCGTCATTCCCACCGGAAGCGGAAATGGAATCTCAACCGGAAGCGTACGAATTCTGGAACTTGTCAGAAGGTAATGAATCAGCAGACGGACTATGGGCAACAGGAAGCGCCCCAGATGGTACAGGAGATTTTGTTTATGTAGCTGAACCAGTTGCAAAAGGGCAGATTCCTAACCCTAAGGTTCCGGCAGCACAATTGCATCATGACCTGGATAGAAGTCAAACGCTTAATAAAAGATAATAATAGGAAACTTTTCAAAAAAAGCTCGATGGCCCCTAATGGGACATCGGCTTTTTTTATTCTATCAACATGTTTACAAAACCTAATTATTTGCTTGTGGATATTTTTTGGAGTAGCATAGTTTCCATCTTCAAGACAAACCATTTTAAAAGTGTGGTCACTAATTTAATAGTAAGGAGTGGGACAGATGAAAGCAGTGGTAGTTAAAGAACCGGGTGGAGCAGATCAATTACTATTTAAGGATTTTTCCAAGCCGATGCCCGGAAAAGGGGAGATATTAATTAAGGTGAAAGCCTCTGCTATAAATAGAACGGATATTGTTTCACGAGAAGGGAAATCGGGTTATATGGCCAATCCAATATTGGGGATTGAAGTTTCTGGGGAAGTTGTGGAAACAGGGGAAGGTGCAAATTTACAATTAGGGACAAGGGTGATGGGACTTGTAAACGGCGGCGGTTATGCTCAATATGCCTTGATGCCGGCTGATAGAGCAATGAAGATCCCGGATAACTTGTCATTTGAAGAAGCGGCTGCAATTCCTGAAGTATTCTTAACGGCGTACCAAACCTTATTTTGGTTAGGTGAATTGACGGATCAAGATACGGTATTGATTCATGCTGGCGGAAGCGGTGTAGGCACAGCAGCTATCCAACTGGCAAAAAAACTGACAAAAGCGAAGATCATCACTACAGCCGGCTCAAAGGAAAAATTGGATTTCTGTCACTCATTAGGGGCGGATATCTGTATCAATTATAAAGAACAATCTTTTGATGAGGAAGTAATGAAAGCTACAAATAATCAAGGAGTGGATGTTATCCTGGATTTCATCGGTGCTTCTTACTGGGAGAAAAACCTTAAAAGCATAAAAACTGATGGACGCTGGGTACTGATAGGGATTCTAGGAGGAACAGTAGTCGAGAAGGTGAACTTGATGGAACTTCTCTTAAAAAGAGTTCAATTAAAAGGAACTCTTTTAACTCCTCGGAGTGATGAATATAAAAAAGAGTTAACTGAAGAATTCATTACAAAAGCCATGCCGTTGTTCCTCCAACATGAAATCAAGGCAATCGTCGATCATGTCTTCCCTTTTGAAGAGGTACAAAGGGCGCATGAACATATGGAAGCAAATAAGAATTTGGGTAAAATCATTTTACAAGTAAATGAATGACTAAAGCAGCTTTGAAGCATGTTTGGAGACAGTTACCCAAAATTACGACATTATTTGGCGGCCTATTTTTCATGGTGCTAGGTGGAATGTGGGTTTTGTTAATGGCATATCGTTGAAGAATGAAATATGGGCAAAGTATAATGAATATATACAAAGTCAAGATGCTCTTCATTGGTATCTGTTAAAATGGGGGAATCGTAATGAATGAACTGAATGCATTATTCAGGAAAAGAATAGGGCTCCAGGAAGATGTGAAACTGACATTTGGAAAATTAGATGAAATTCTGGATAAAACTGCGAAAACCATTCCGTTTGAAAACTTATCAATCATGGCCTCCCATCTAAGTGATATCAATAAAGCCAATATCATGAACAAAGTCCTCGTGAGGAATGAGGGTGGATTATGCTATGAATTGAATGCAGCTCTTTATTTTTTCCTGAAGGAAAATGACTTTGATGTATTCTTGGTTCGAGGTGTCATCTATAATCAGGGGTGGATGACCATAGGAAGGACCCATGTTACCATTCTATTGAACCATGTGGGCCAAACCTATCTGATCGATACGGGTTTTGGCGGGAATCTGCCTTTAAAACCAGTTCCGCTGAACGGAGAAACGGTCGTTTCCCAAAATGGTGAATTCCGAATAAAAAAAGAAAGTACCGACCATGGAGGTCATGTCCTTGAATTAAAACTGAAACATAAAGATCGCGATTGGAGAATTGGGTATGCTTTCGATTCTTCAAAACCCGTAGGAAATGTAGCGGAACTTAATGAGGTCCAAACGATCATCAGGGAACATCCCCAATCGCCATTCAATAAGCATCCATTAATCACCCGTTTGACAAACAGCGGGAACATCACTTTAACTGATACATCCTTTACCCGGTGGGAAGATGGGGAAGTGACGAAAGAAGAAATAGATGGAACACGATTTAAAGAGTTAATGAAACAGCACTTCGATAGATAGTGGAAAAGGACTGAATATCAAAGGCGTCCATACCGAAAGACTGTCCATTCTCGACAGTCTTTTTATGAATAAAATGATTGTCGAGACCGCGCAGGTATACTGAGGTGAAGGAAGAAACAATTGAGAACGGTCGAATAAAGTGCGTTGAAGGTTGAATAAGTCCGAGAACGGTCGAATAAAGTGCGTTGAAGGTTGAATAAGTCCGAGAACGGTCGAATAAAGTGCGTTGAAGGTCGAATAAGTCCGAGAAGGGTCGAATAAAGTGCGTTGAAGGTCGAATAAGTCCGAGAATGGCCGGATAAAGTGCTGTTAAGGACGAAAAAAATCGAGAACGGCCAAAAAAGACTCCGGATGAAATCAACTGGATGTTTTTACTATTCACTAAATAAATATGAATTCAGTGGGGTGAGAAGGATATGGAGAGGAAGAATCGATTGGTTTTCACTAGATCGAATGCTGCTGCTAAACGAAAGTTCGATGAAGCTATCACCATTTTGGAATATAGCGTAATGCTCGTTGAGCTCTTTGGATTAGAAGAGTTCAATAATATAATTGCCGGACAGTTAAGGCTGATTTTATGTGAAACGAAGAATACGCGCATAAAGCGGGAAAAGGTCACGATTGATCAATCCTTAATAAAGAAAATCAATCCTAACCCGAGATTGTATCCTATTAAGGACTCCATTCAAATGAGCAATGTTCATATTACGGAAGACATCTTCGATTATACTAAACAGAGGATTGAGCTAAAGCTTTGGAGAAATCAAATTATCTATAAAACCGATATCGAAGGTAAAATACAGGAAATTAAAATCATTGATTTTATTAAGGAAACAGCTAATAAGATTGGCGGTGCACAAGCTGAATCAAGTTTCCCTAATAAGTCCATTATTTCGGATGGTCATACCAAAATCATGTTAAGAGGAATAGCAAAAGGATTATTTAAATCCATAGGCAGGGATTATAAAAGACATGCCTCCATGAACCTTTCACATATCATGCAAAAAATCGAACAATCAGCTTTGGGAGACTAAACATAAGAAGGACTTTTACCAAAGTCCTTCTTGCTTGGTTTCCAAGCAATATCCGTTTGGATTGAATACCCCTCATATAACCTCTATCAATAAACCATCTCTTTTTACTTCTGTTAAAACACTCCCGATAGCATGCTGTTCACTTTTATAATTAAAGGTATATAGAAGAATGGGGAATTCCTTGATTAGATAACAAACAAACATTGAGGCCTTATATGTAAATGTAAAGACTTATTAAATTTACACTAAAATCCAGCTATGGACGCTTGAGATAATTTATAATGATATTCCGAATATAGTTTCACGTGGAAAAATAGCCTCAATATTGAACCTTACCCCATACAGTTAAACCAACTAAAGATAAAAAGAAAGAGATGATGATATGAAGGATTTTGATGAAAACCTTCCTGACGAATGGCTGGAACTAGTAATATTGGCAATGAAATCGGATGTTACAAAAGAGCAATTCAAAAAGTTTCTTCAAGAAAAATCGAATAGCAATAAAAGTAGCGACTGTGGTGGCTAATGAACGCTTAAATTGAGGCAGGACTATTCCTAAAAAAGTATGAGGCTTCATTTCTTTTGCCACGAGTGTACTCCATATTTTCTGCATATTTAATTGGTAAGATGGATGTAATCATAAGGGAGGTTTTATTAATATGAAAAAAAGAACAAAATTGCCTATCATCTTATCATTATTAGCAGCCCTGTTTTTAGTCCTTGGCGCATGTTCCAACAGCGATGATAAAAACAAAGAAGAAAAAAAAGAAAAGGAACATAGTGAAATGGACATGAACCATTCTAGCACGGGTGATGTTCCAGAAGAGTTAAAAGCTGCAGAAAATCCAACCTATGAAGTTGGAAGTCAAGCGATTATCGAATCAGGTCATATGGAAAGCATGAAGGGGGCGGAAGCAACAATAGTGGGTGCCTTTGATACGACTGCTTATGCAATTTCGTATACGCCTGCAACTGGCGGAGAAAAAGTTGAAAATCATAAATGGATCATTCACGAAGAAATCAAAGATGCAGGTGAGAAAGCATATGAACCCGGAGCGGAGGTCACAGTAAATGCTTCTCATATGGAAGGAATGAACGGGGCTGTCGCTGAAGTTGAATCTGCTGAAAAAACGACTGTTTATATGGTCGACTTCACACCGACTGCGGGAGGAGAAAAAGTGAAGAATCATAAATGGGTAACGGAAAGTGAATTATCAGCGTCTGAATGATTTAACATCTTCATGGTTATGAAACTCTTAATAGGTTGAAGAAATTTGCGATACACCTGCCGAATAACTGGTCTGCCAGTACCCCATAGCCGCTTCCTTTGATGAGGGCTTGGCAGACTGTCGGCGGAAAGGGAGCGGATTCTCGCCGCTTTATCTCAAGTTCGTCTACAGTCTGAAGGAATGGTAAACAAACCATTCCTTTTTTTATTTTGCAGTGAATTGTAAAACTTTAGTATCTGTTAATATGGATTTATAGAAATGTAAAAATGGGGTGCAAGTATGATGACTGGATTAACTATCAGACCTTTTATGGAAAATGACTATGAGGCGCTGAGCAATTATTGTTTACCTATAGAACAAGCAATCTATACTTCCTTACCTTTGAAAGTTATTGAAGACTTCAGGAAGGATAAATATAACTTCCCCATGGTCATTTATTTAGATAAGGATTTGATTGGTTGTTTTGCCTTATATACGGATAAAGCGGGAAATCAATATACAAGTAATGAGAATGCGATTCTTCTAAAATCATTCTCCTTGGATTTGCGCCATCAAAAAAAGGGTCTAGCTTTTGAGACTTTAAAAGTGTTGCCTGATATGATCAAACTAAGTCATCCAGATAAAGATGAGATTATTCTAACAGTGCATCATACGAATGTTCCAGCGATAAATTTATATAAAAAAGCAGGATTCATTGATAAAGGATATAGATTCAATGGGGAAGAAGGGGAGGAATTAATTTTCCACTTTGCCCTGGATTAAACAAATGAAATACTTTGGGAAAGTAAGATAAAAGAAAAACAGGCACCTATGAGACGACCATCAGAAAACTTAGGAAATGGACAGTCCACGGAAAGGGAGCGGATTATTGAAATCAATGGGAACGTTTTTCAAAGAAAAAACTGTAGGCAAACCGGTTTTTCGAATTTGTCTACAGTCTGAAGCACTTAAACGATGCTTATTTTTTTGGAAGGTATTCCATACGATATGATTCAGAATTCATGGAATCCATCCTGCAATTTCTAATAACGTCAGAACGATCTCAAAGACAATGAGGATTACAATGATCCATTCAACGAATAGTCCCCTGATCGAATGGCTGATGTTAGAAAACCCATCCATAATGTTATATAAAATTTCGGTTTTACTTTTCAGGATTTTATACCGATCATTCAATTCAAAAAAATCAAGCATTCTGTCATAAAATTCGCCGGCAATGCTGCTTGTCCATGTAATATCAGGTTTGTCCAGAATCATGATGTACGCTAGGGTATTATACTCGTGACGTACGATTTTGGCAGTCGTCCTCGCTAGTTCCTTATTACCGATTCTCAGCTTGCCTTTTTCCAGTCGGTCTATCATGGCTTCGAGCTTGTCGTGGATTTTTCCGAGCTGTTCCTCAGTTTTTTCAAGTGCCACCGATTTTGCGAGAATGGTGGAAATTAATTCAGGGTAGAAAAATTCATATTTAGGTACAACTACATATTCGTCTGTCAAATTGATGCTTCCGGTTTCACTGAAGTGAAGGCTGTAATCGTCTGTATATCTATCTAAATTGTCGAGATCAATAACCGGCTCGAAAGAATGGATAAAGGATGAAAATTCCTTAATCTCATTTGCGTGTGAGTAATTGATGAAGACAATGCTGCCAAAGGAAAAAACCAGCACCTGCTGCGATTCGTCCACATTTTTATTTAGGATGGAACTTAGAAAATCGCCTTTAAGGATTAAAGGCTCTTCCCAGGTGAATTTTTTCGGTATGCCGCAATGAATGGCGATTTTATTCAAATCGATTTCATTAGTGATTGCAAATGCTTTAAAGGTAATTGGTTCCATCTATATCACTCTCTTCAGCAAATTGGTCTTTTTTCGATTCTATTCTATTCTTACAAAAACATGCTTGAATAATTCTTGAAGGTAGAAAAAAGTTCACTGACTGTTCAAGTGAATAAAGAAAGATATCCTTATGATCTGGTAACTAAACGAATAACTTCCATTAAGGATAAAAAAATTTCAACAACTGAAAAATATGATTTCACTGTTTTTAAATAACCAATATTCCATAAATTTCTTCAGAAGGTATATGGATAAAAGATGAAAGTTTCGTAGAGATGTCATGAACATAAATCCCGCAATCCAATAATATGTTCGTATGTTTTTTTAGTAAAACCGGTATGTGCCTACTCTCACTTTGACCAATGAACATCGTTTGATTTCTAACTGCTAATCCGCGAGTATAACCAAGGCATTTAAAAATATCTTCCTCATTTCTTTTTACTAGGAATTCACCTGAAACACAATAATACATCTTATTATCATAATGAAGTACGCTATGAGGTTGAAGTAATTTATCATGACAAATCTTAACCACTTTTCTTTCCTGTAAAGAATATTCAAGGATCACACCTTTGTGGATTGTTTTATTAGGGAAATAACTTGCTAAAGAGGGTAAATTTTTCCTTGGAGGATATGAAAACATCGATACATATAACTTATCATTTGCTATATACAAATCGTTGACGTGGCAAACATCGTCATTTTTAGGTGAAAATTTAATTTCATCAATTCTTTCCAAATCGTTTTCCAAATCATAAACACCAATTGAGTTAGTTTTGGTTTCAATAATAAAAGCTTTATCATTATCTACCGCTACACCATGTAAATCTAATTCTGTAGATAAAGCCTTATTCTTTATAACCTTTAAGCTTTCATCCAAAATGAAGATTCCATGAGAATTGGAAATTACGACAAAAGAGCTGCCGTATTTTGTAATGCCTGTGCATCCAACATTTAAAATCTTTTTTATTTCATGTTGTTGTTGTTTAAATTGGACTAAATATAGACCGCCTTTATGATTGCAGCATGAAATCAATAATTTACAATCATCTATGGGTATCATGTAAGATCGCACCTCTTTTTTAGACAATTCCTTTTCTTATATAATATGAATTTTTATTGTAATGGTGTAGACAAGTTATGGGGGGAATAGTGGACACTTTATAACTGTTTAATGAAGGAGGGCGTTTCCGCTAAATGGAACGCCCTCCTTCTCTATGTTGCTGTTTATTTACCATCCACCTTCATGCTATTACTGATGCTCCCAGTCATGACATTAATGAAGCTTTACAAAAGCATATAAAAGTTCATGAAAACTTTACTTTTATTTACAGAATTCTCATATTGATGTCAATATTCAGTAATACATGTTTGTTATAATCGGTTGACGGTTTTAAAGGTGATTGGAAAAGAGTCTCTTAAAAATCCTTCATTTACAGATAAGTAGCAGGCTGATTGAAGATGACTGAATAGTAGGAGTGAACAAAAATGGATGAATCTGTAAATCTATATGAGCTTACATTTAGTGAAAAAGATAGATATGTAATCATTACGAATGCTTATCCACATGAAGATCAGTTATATCGGAATGGGTTTATCCACCGAAGAGTCAAGGCCTATCTGGATGAGGGTTTGAAAGTTGATGTTTTTGTTTTGCATCCTGCCTATAAAAAAGCAGAAAAGTATACGTATGAAGATGTACCTGTTTATCGTGGAACTGAACAGCATCTGCGCATTTTCTTAAATCATAAAGTACATAAAAAAGCGCTCATTCATTTTGTTAATCCAAAAATGGTACAAGCGATAAAAGAAACGAACACAGATTTACCGATTATTACCTGGATACATGGATTTGAAACGGAGGCATGGCATAGAAGGTGGTTTAATTTTCTTGAGAGCCCTGAAAGCTTGCGGAAGATACTTGAAATGTCGGACGACTATTATGTAGCTCAGCTTTCTTTCATGAATTGGTTTTATCAAACGAATGAGTTGAATACAACCTTTGTTCATATTTCCAAATGGTTCAAAGAACATATAGCGGAATGTGATGCAAGAGCAGAATCGAAAAATTCAGTAATCATTCCTAATGTAATAGATGACAATCTCTTTACCTTTATTGAAAAGCCAGTTGAAATGCGGACAAAAGTCCTTTCAATCAGGCCATACGCTTCGCGAAAATACGCCAATGATTTATCGGTGAAAGCAGTTATTGAACTATCGAAGCGACCATACTTCGATAAGTTGGAATTTGCATTTTATGGTGATGGAAAATTATTCGATCAAACCGTTGAGCCAATCAGGGATTTTGAGAATGTAACGATTCATAAAGGTTTCCTATCTCAGGATCAAATCGCTGCATTACATAAGGAGTATGGAATTTTCCTTTGCCCGACCCGTTTGGATTCTCAAGGGGTTTCAATGTGTGAGGCAATGTCGAGCGGGCTAGTGCCGATTTCAACAGATATTACGGCAATCCCGGAATTCGTTAAACATGACGTTTCTGGCCTTCTAACAAAACCTGAGTCTCCTATCGAAATTGCCGATGCAATAGAGCGCTTATATTACAATCCGGACGTATTTTTAAGAGTGTCAAAACAAGCTTCTCAGTCGATTCGAGAAATATGCGCAGTAGATGTTGTTATTAAAAGAGAATTGGAGATTATCCAAGGTTAATCGAAGGGAGTTTTTTCAATATGGAAGAGCGAAACGAATATTGGAAAACTATGTACGAGGAACTCGAATTACAAATGAAAGACATGATGTCCATGACATTGGAGCTCATAGAGGGCAATGGCACTGAAAAACAAAAAATCATTGAGAACATTACAAAAGAAAATAATATGCTGCGAGAAGAATTAGAAAAAAGTAAGATCGCACAAAAAGAAAATATTAAGCTTAACAAAGAAATACGAAGACTTAAGCTATTAGAACACAAATTCAACGTTACATATGCAGGAAAATTCACGTTAAAATATCTTGCGCTTAAATCATCTATTAAAGAACAAATAAAAAAATAAAGATTCATATCAGATTTCAGTCATTGGAGTGAAAACTTTGAATTCACATGAACTAGTTGAAAACAGAAAAATGAAGGTACTTCTATTTGGCTTTATTGACATGAATTCAATGGATGGATCTGCAGTATTTTTATCTTCCTTAGCATCGACCATTGCGCTAGATTCCAACATCGAAGTTGACTTACTTCTAGCTAGCCCGGTCAAACGTGATATCTTAATTCGGCCTCTTGAGAAATTTGATAATATAACCATTCTCAATCCTTTTGTTGATCCTTTTTTCAGTGCCACCGATGATGAATGGGTAAAAAAAGGTGTCATTGATTTTGATATAGCTGAAATGCTCATTACTCACTATTGGAGTCAAAAGGGATATGATTGGCTATTTGTTAGAAGCATTGAGACTGTTGAAAAAATAGCAAAGCATAAGCATATCATAAAGAATACTTTAGTTTATGCTACAGGATTGACTCACATAGGCCAGGATGTTGATGAAGAAAAATTTGAGAGCATCAAAAATATATATGATCAGTGTGCGTATTTCTTATGTCAAACAGAAGAGATGTGCGAATTTGTCATTGAGATTCTTAATTTGAATAAAGAAAAAAACAAAGTTTCCCTGCTTACCCCGATGATACCAAACATTGAATCAGCAGAAGGGCAGACCCGGTTAAAAAACAAACTTGTATATACAGGGAAGTTCGACCCTGATTGGAAGACCATTCCGATCATTACTGCTTTTAAAGAATTAAAGCGCGAAATTCCGAATCTTTCACTTGATGTTGCGGGGGATAAATTCAAATGGGTTAAGGATGATTCTCAGTTTAAGGAAGAAGCGGCATACCTTCTTAAAAATACAGATGGTCTTACATGGTACGGTGCATTGACAAGGGAGAATGCCCAACAATTAATCGTGAACAGTGATATTGGGATAACCTGGAGAAGCGAGGAAATGGACAGCAGTCTTGAACTGTCTACAAAGCTATTGGAGTATGGGATTTTAAGGAAGGCTGTAATAATGAATCCAACCAAAATGCATATAAAGCTTTTTGGCGAAGATTACCCGTTATATGCTGTTACAGAGAAGGATTTTCGTGACGCTGTCAAATTAGCACTATGCAATAAGGATATATATGAGTTTGCGGCAAAACGAATGTATCAGGTCAGCAGGCAGTTTTTATTTTCGGAAGCCATAAAAAAACTGCAAGGACTATTGTGGAGCAAACGTATTACAGATTTTGTAGAGCAAAGCACAAATATGTTTTATGTTGATGTAGATGACTTTGATGAACTGACTAAGCATGCACCATCAAATAAAGTGAAAAAATTGCCTGCAGAGTTAAGTGCTGACGAAGTTTTCACCTATATCGTCAAAAACATACCTGAAGAAATAAAACGAGTCGAAAAACTGTTTAAACTGTCTGGATATGGGCAAATCATTTCAGCAGAAAAAGCCGGATGTTATTCATTTCTCCACATCCATAAAAGTTATGGAAACTATGAACAAAATTTTCAAAACAACATGCCATATTTAAAAACTATAGGATTTGAAACCTATGGAAATCCTAAATTAAAGCCAAAAGATGTGGAAATTTCAATGAAGGGACGGGCAACTGCTGATAAAGAAAAATATGATATGAAAGGGAAAAATAAAGAATTAGCTAAAGAAGTAAAGCAATTAAAAAAACTGAACACAGTTCAACTGAAACAAATTACTAAGCTAGAAAAACAAAACCAAGCACTTAAACGTAAATATAATTCACTTTCGAAGTCGAAAATGGGTAAAATGACATTCAAGTATTGGGATTTAAGAAAAAGGCTTAACTTTTAAGAAGGTAAACTGCAACAAAATAATAGATACACTTCTTAGCTATATATATTTTCAAATGAAAGCCCCTGAATGCTGCTTGCTAACAGGGGCTTTTGTCATTTATCGAGAAAAGGAGCAAGGATTCTTGCAAACTTTTTATGTATGTTATCGATTTCTGCAGTATGTATAAAGCTGAAAGCTCAATAAACTATCTGGGAATTCTCTTTAATGATGTTATAATATTCTGAAAAAGGAGGAGAGATGATGGAGGAGATAGTGATAAAAGCGATTCAAGATGATTATCCAGATGCATTTGCATGGTGTTATGGATGCGGTCGTTTAAACGAAGAGGGTCATCACTTTCGAACCGGTTGGCAAGGCGAGCAAACAAGGACAATTTATACACCACGTCCAGAGCATATCGCAATTCCTGGATTTGTTTATGGAGGCTTGATTGCTTCTTTAATTGATTGTCATGGGACAGGCTCCGCTGCATTGGCAATGCATCGTAAAAATGGGCATGAAGTTGGAGATGGAGTGGAGCCTCCCAGGTTTGTGACTGCATCACTGAAAGTGGAATTCGTAAAGCCAACCCCAAATGATGTGCCATTAACAGCCGTTGGGACCATTCATGAGGTTCATCCAAAGAAATGGAGAATCGAAACAGAGGTATTTGCCATCGATAAACTTTGCGCTCGTGGAGAGGTAATCGCTGTGGTGATGCCAAGCACTTTTACAAGCAAAGAGTGATCCGGACCCTTGGAACAGGTCAATAGTAAGCTGATTGATAAAAACGGATTCAAAAGCAGAACAAAATTTTTTGTATTAAAGGGCCGTCCAATTATTTGGACGGTTATTTAGTGTATCTGAGTATCCATTTCAAGCATGTTATCACTGTAAAGTTACATGTAACCGGAAATCACAAGCGAATTGTCAAAAATATCAATATACTTACATTATAAGCAAAGGGAGGTCGCAGAGTTGAAAATAAACGTAGAGATAGATAAGGAGATCAAGGCGATAGAGGTGCTTATCAGAAATCACGAATGGAATGAGGAAGTCCAGGAACTGATGGAGCGTTTGAAGGAAAAGAAAAGACCGTATTTTGTCGGCAGGAAAGAAGAAATGCAGCACGTATTTCGGGCAGAGGAAATTATCTGTTTATTTACAGAGCAAGATTCCATAATGGTGCGGACGAAACAGGGGACTTTCGAAATGAAAGAAAGGTTATATGAACTGGAAAGGGACCTTCCTGGTAATCAATTCGTGCGATTGTCCAAGTCAGTGATTGCCAATTTAGATGAGTTAAGCAGATTCGAGGCATCTTTCAACGGGACCTTATGTGTGTATTTCCGATCAGGGGAAAAAGAATATGTTTCTCGGCACTATGTTCAAGGAATCAAGAAAGCATTTCAATGGAAAAGGAAGGGATTATGATGAAAACACTATTATTCCGTAGCTTTGTTGGGATTTGCTTTGGGGCACTCGTGATGGTGCTGACGTGTTTTGCAGTGATCGCTTTTGGAGAGGTCACTGCATTAGACAGTGGAATATTTGTAAAAAACGCGATAGGCTGCATATTATGTGGCTGGTTCTTCAGCACGGCAACAATCTTCTTTGAAAATGAAAAATGGAGTTTGTTATCTCAAACCATTCTGCACTTCCTTACTGTCAGCATTCTTTACTTCCTATTATCTTTCTTTGTTGGTTGGATTCCATTCAGCTTAAAAGGATTGGCTATAGGAATTGGGATTTTCATACCTTTCTATATGATCATCTGGACCGTATTCTATCTCTACTTTCGCTTCCAAGTGAAAATATTGAATGATGGACTTGATAAAAGAAGGAATTGAGAGCGGTTGTGGATTTAAATAAAGAGACACCGCTCCCTGTCGTAACGGTGTCTCTAACATTTCTTAACTTTGTATCATTATCATTTCATCATAGATTAAGTTTTGTCTAAGCTCAGTTGCTGTTTGCATGGATATTTGATCATCTTCAACCATTTGTTGAATGATATCACGTTCGATTTGCATTGCAATCAACTGAAAATGACTCACCATCTCTTCAAAGCGATGTGCTTCTTTTTCACTTAATGTTCCGAATGGATTCAAATAACGATTATATCTTTGAATGACAAGCATCACTTCATGACGGTTTTCAGGTGTAGTTTGTTGTTTGAGCAATGAAATGGCTTCCTTTGAAGCTTCTTTTTGGGCTTTACGAAACTCCTGGATCAGGTCCGCATTTTTAACGATGGAGTCCTCTAATTTCGCTTCCCATTTCTTATCCCATTTGACATTGATCTTTTTCTTGAAAAGAATCGCCTGCAAATTGATCCAAGCCCTTTTCATGGAGGATTTTTGCATATAATTCGAGGTTCTTGAAAGATACACTTTATATAGTTCAAAGGCTGTTTCAGATATAGTCCCTTTTTCGACTAATCCAGAAACGACTTCCAATTCCTTATTGGCTCCCAGCTCCACTAAATCGCGTATTGTCCGATTATCCGGCCGATTCGTTATTCCCCGTTCCAAATCTATCAGTTGTTCATTCAAATCCTCCATTACTTGATGGACCGCTTTCTGATTTTCGATGGTTGTTTCTTTGCTCAGCTGATTGATCGTTTTATTTAAAACAATTTTATAAGCCTCCTCAGAGGTTAGCCGCTCATCTTTGAATTCAGTCGGTGTCTTTACCAGTAGTGGCAAGAGAACCGTAGCCAAGGTGACGCTTAACAATATTACGCAAGCTGCGATGAACAAGACAGTATTACGCATCGGGAATAAAGTGTCATCCCGCATGAAATATGGTATGGATAAAGCTGTAGCTAATGTAATGGTTCCATGAATGCCGCAAACGGATGTCAAAAATGCAAATCGGGATCTTGAAACATTCTCCTCATCAGTGTCCTCGCTATCTTCTGGGTGAACCCTGGACATAATGAATTGCTCTAATGGATTCACTCTGTTTTTCGTAAAAGTATCATGCAGGATGTATACCCATATAAAACGGATCACCAATAATAAAAGAACGATCAAGACACTTATCCCAAAAAGAATGCCCCTATTTAAGTTGGACTCAATTTCCTGATAAACACTCGGCAACATAAATCCTAACAAAGCAAATACAAGTCCATTCAAGACATAACCTAATACAGACCATGTATTAGTTGATACAATTTGCAATTTAGTCGTGGAATTCTGAAGGCGATCCCGCTCGATGCCATGAATTACACCTGCAGCAACCACTGCCAAGATTCCGGAAACATGGAATTCTTCAGCTACCATATAGATGGCAAAAGGCGTAATTAGTTCAATGACAATAGACATTGGGATTTCTTCAAGTCCATGAACCCGTAAAAATAATCGTAATTTAACGATTAAATAGCCCAATAGGATCCCTATAAAGATACCGCCTAAAGCTACAAATATAAAATTAAGCGATGCATCTTTTATAGAAAACACTCCAGTTAAGGCAGCTGCCAGGGCAACTTTAAAAGCGACGATTCCAGCAGCATCATTGAAAAGTGATTCACCCTCAAGGATGGGCATCATATTACCGGGCAATTTCAATCCTTTTGTAATCGATTGTACCGCTACCGCATCCGTAGGGGTAATTGTTGCTGCTAAAGCAAAAGCCACAGCCATCGGCATATCAGGTATTAACCAGTGGATGAAAAAGCCTCCTGCAAAAACCGTCACAAATACTAACCCAAAGGCTAATAACAGAATAGGCTTACGCAATTCAAGCATTTCTTTACGAGACGTATTTTTTCCTTCTGTAAAAAGCAGCGGAGCAATGACACAGATCATAAATAATTCTGAATGAAAATCAAATGATAATTGAAATGGTAATAATGAAAGCACTGCTCCCATGGATATCTGATATATCGGAAGTGGGATACGAGGCCATATGGCATTTAATATTGTAGCGATTATTGTGGACACCAATAATCCGAGCAATGTGATTAAGAATGACATAGAATCTCCCTTATCGTTTTAGTCTGCTTGCCCATGAAACTTATTTAAAAAGAAAAAAAGAGGTATTTTAAAGCGAATATCCATCTTTAAAAAATAACCCCTATTTTATGGTCTTGTGTAGCTTGTTCAAAAAACAATATTTAGCCAGAGACAGTATTTTAATATGTAGCCTCGATTTTTGATATACCCCTTAGTTATTAATTACAAACAGGATATCACAAGAGTTTACGGTTTATTCAAAATCACTTATAACATAGCTTTTCCATGAAAATTAGTTAATGCCGGAAACAGGATTTCCTGTATAAAATACCCTTAATGAAGAAACATAGAAAAATGGAGTTAGAGCGACCTGCAAAAAAATGGGGGTATTCAGCTTGATTCGTAATGTAGGTAGATTGTTAAGGAAAACGAAAGAAAAAAAATCCAGTGTACAAAATAATTACCAGGATTCCAAGCCTGCAGATGCACTTGCTGCGAATTTCAATCAAAATGTAGAAACACTTCGTTCTGTTTATGATAATTGCTCGGATGTCATGTTCCGCTCGTTCTTACTTTTCGGAAAGACGCGGGCGATGCTCATTTACATTGCGGGACTCTCAGACATCGAGGCGATAGAGCAATATGTGCTATCTCCACTCATGCAGGAGTCATCAAAAGAACCACAACCATTAAATGAGTTTATTGAACATAAAATGCCCGTTCCTAAAGTGGTAAAAGTGAATATGTTGGCGGATTGCATTGAATCGATTTCCACTGGAAACCCGATCCTTCTATATGAAGGGGAAAGCGATGGATTTTCTTTAGGATTGTCCAAATGGGAAAAGCGGGCGATTGAAGAACCTATGGCAGAGGGGGGAGTTAGGGGGTCACGAGAGGGATTTATTGAATCTCTAGAGGTAAATACGTCCCAATTGCGACGTATTATTAAAAGTCCTGCCCTTAAATTACAATCGATGAAGATCGGAACGTATACCAGGACGAATGTTTCAATTGCTTATATTGATGGCCTTGCGGATAAAACACTGATTGAAGAGATTACAACTCGGTTGGAACGAATTAAAATAGACGGTATTTTAGAAAGCGAGTACATCGAGGAAATGATCGAGGACAATCCGTTTTCACCTTTCCCTCAGATCATGACGACAGAACGGCCGGATGTAGCCTGTTCTTGCTTGTTGGAGGGACGAGCTGTCATTCTTGTAGAAGGAACCCCTTTTACTTTAATTGCACCAATATCCTTCTTTTCTTTGATTCAATCACAAGAGGATTATGCTCAACGTTTTATGGCAGGCACTTTTATCCGTTGGTTACGTTATATTTTTATGGGACTATCTCTTTTGCTTCCGTCCCTATATGTTGCTATTTTGACGTTCCATCATGAGGCGGTCCCAACCGCACTCCTGCTAAGCAGCGCGGCATCCCGGGAATCGGTCCCTTTTCCTGCAATAGTAGAGGCATTGGCTATGGAAATTACCTTTGAAGCACTAAGAGAGGCAGGGGTTCGCTTGCCGAAGCAGGTAGGTTCTGCTGTCAGCATTGTTGGAGCGCTAGTGATTGGTCAAGCTTCCGTACAAGCGGGGTTGGTTTCAGCGCCAATGGTCATTGTGGTTGCGATTACGGGAATCGCTTCTTTTATGATGCCTCGTTATATTGCCGGAATTGCTTTCCGGATGCTGCGTTTCCCAATGATGCTGCTTGCCGGTACCTTAGGACTGCTTGGCATCATGATGGGAATCATCGCCATAATCATTCACTTATGCAGCTTGCGTTCCTTCGGCGTTCCCTACTTAACGCCACTGGCACCGTTAAAAGGTAAAGAGCTGAAAGATGTGCTGTGGAGGGCTCCTTGGTGGAAGATGGATACACGCCCGCGCCTCACAGGGGATTCTAATGTATACCGTCAAGCACAGGAACAGGGACCAAATTCAAAAAGGGGAAGTGAAACGGAGTGAATAATGGTTGGAGGAGAACAAAGGTATTGGAGAAAGTAAAGAGGCGTCATTTCATGAAAAGCGTCTTTCTTTTGCTCGTTATTTGTGGAACGACCCCTTTTCTAAGCGGTTGTTGGGATCGAATAGAAATCACTGACTTGGCGATTGTCACAGCAGCCGCCATCGATAAGAACGATAATAATCAAATCGAACTATCCGTCCAAGTTTTTATTCCAAGTTCAATAAGTGGTGGAGGCGGCGGTCAAGGAGGAGGGACCAGTCAAGGAGGGGGTGCTGTTACGACATTGGTGAGATATGAAAAAGGCGCCAATATTTCAGATGCATTGTCTAAGCTTCAAAGCAAGCTTCCGCGAAAAGTATTTTGGGGACATTGTAAAGTATTTGTATTCGGTGAAAAGTTAGCGAAGGAAGGAATTAAAGAGCAGCTGGATTTTTTGCTGCGCCATCCGCAGCCAAGAGAGAAAGCAAATGTGTATGTCAGCAAAGGGAAAGCAAAGCCTATCCTTGAATCTTTGCCACCCCTGGAAAACTATTCAGGAGAAGTGCTTAGAGAACTATCTGATTTACATATAGGGATGCTGGTCACAATGCAGGATTTAGATGAAATGTTAACGGGTAAACCCCGAGCGGCCGCACTTCCATTCGTTAAAATTTTACCACCAGCAAAAGGGCAAACGAAATTACAGGGAATTCCTTACATTGTCGGAACAGCCGTGTTCAAAAAAGATAAAATGACTGGAACGATGACTGAAAAGGAAACTAGAGGGCTATTGTGGTTAAGAGATGAAGTGGAATCATACACAGTGACCTTACAACCTAAAGGTGTGAAGGGGAAGATATCTTTAAGTCCAGTGTCAGCCAAAGTCAAGATCATTCCGCAAATTATCAATGATAAATGGAAATTGTTGATGAAGGTAAATACAGAAGGAGCTGTTATACAAAATGGAACGAATTTAAACCTTTCAAATCCTAAGTCTCTAAAAGCTGCAGAACGAGCATATCAAAAAGATATAGAAAAACGCATCAAGATGGCTTTTCTGAATACTCAGCAGAAGAAAGCGGACATTTTAGGGTTGGGTAAAGATTTCTATAGGAAATATCCTAAACAGTTTAATAAGGTCGAAAACCACTGGGATGAGATATTCGCGGAAATGGAAGTGGAAATCGATGTTGCGGCCAATATTCGCAGACAGGGTTATATAAACAAACCGGCAGGATTGTCTGAGGAAGAGGTGAAGGACAAATGAGATGGGGGGCTTTTATTTGTACAGCCGTGATCGTAGCTTTAATCATTTTGTTTGAATGGCCGAAAATGAAACAAAATCCTAAAAAAGATAAAATGGCATTTCTTACACTGCTCCTCACTGGATTGATTCTGTCCATGTTCAACCTCCCACAGATGTCAGGGCCAACTCAATGGGTGGAAACTCTTTTCAGGCCATTTGGAGAGTTTATGGAAAAGTAAGTCTATTAGTGGGTGTTGCAGGATTAAATTCATACTATTAAAGAAAGGAGGAAGCAGATGGAGAAAGGGAAAATTTCATCATTACAGATGGCATTCATGATGTATCCGACGATTGTGGCAACGGCTATTCTCGGGATACCCAGCATCACAGCGAAATATGCCAAAACCGATTTATGGCTGTCCCCCATTTTTGCGGCACTCATAGGGTATGTGACGGTGTATATCGCTTATAAACTTCACAAGCTGTATCCGAAGCAAACGGTGATCCAATTCAGTGAACAGATTATTGGTTTGGCTCCGGGGAAAATTCTCGGTTTTTTATTCTTGTTTTTTTATATCCAGAACACGGGGCTAATCCTTAGAGGTTACGCAGAATTTGTTGTCGGCTCTTTTCTGGTACGTACCCCGATTAGTGTGATCATGGCATCGATGGTGCTTCTGTGTGCGTTCATCGTACGCGGGGGAATAGAAGTGTTGGGGCGAGCTGCTGAATTGTTTGTACCTGTTTTCATTTTTCCAATCTGTATCTTAATCCTTTTGCTGATTCCCGATCTTGAATTCAAGAATATATTCCCGATATTGGCGGATGGTATAATGCCTCCAATCAAGGGTGCGATTGTACCGGGAGGATGGTTCAGCGAGTTTTTCCTGATCATTTTCCTCCTTCCTTTCTTGGCGGATATGAAAAAAGGGATGAAATCCGGGATGATGACTGTGTTTGCCGTGATGATGACGTTAATTGTGGTGAATCTTACGGTTCTTTTTGTACTCGGGTCAACAACATCCACAAAGCTTTACCCCTTGATGAATGCATCTCGATACATCAGTTTTGCCGACTTTTTTGAACATGTAGAGTCCGCCGTCATGGCGGTATGGATAGTAGGGGCGTTTGTAAAAATTTCCGTGTTTTATTATGCATCCGCTTTAGGTACAGCACAGTGGCTGAATCTCTCCGACTATCGCCCTGTTGTATGGCCGATAGGGATTTTGATTGTCATATTCAGTTTGTGGTCGTTGCCTAGCTCTGTGGATGTCAGTCGTAATGATATCAACGTCTTCCCTTTACAAAGTATTTTGATGCAAACGATTATTCCTCTGTTATTGTTGGTGATTGCTGTTTTAAGGAAAAGAAATCGTAAAGGAACCGAAACCAGCTGACTGGGCATTTTTTATGCTAAATATCCTATCGTTAAGGTGCTATCAATATTCGTACTCGCGCAGAGGGCAGGACCAACTGAATGGATTGCATCTCTTTTTTAGCCGTTTTAAGAGTTTATGAAAAAGTAGATCTATCAGTGGGTTGCGTGATTTCAAATTTCCATACTATCACAGAAAGGAGGAAGATGATGGAGAAAGGGAAAATTTCATCTCTACAGATGGCATTCATGATGTATCCGACGATTGTGGCAACGGCCATTCTCGGTGTTCCAAGCATCACAGCCAAATATGCCAAAACTGATTTATGGCTGTCCCCCATTTTGGCGTCTCTCATCGGGTATGCGACGGTGTATATCGCTTATAAACTGCACAAACTTTATCCGAAACAAACGGTGATCCAATTCAGTGAACAGATCATTGGTCGGATTCCGGGGAAAATTCTCGGTTTTTTATTCTTGTTTTTTTATATCCCGATCACAGGGCAAATCCTAAGAAGTTACGGAGAATATATTGTCGACTCTTTTCTGGTCAAAACTCCGATAAGCGTGGTCATGGCATCGATGATACTCCTCTGTGCCTTTATCGTACGCGGAGGGATAGAAGTGTTGGGGCGAGCTGCCCAATTGTTTGTTCCCGTTTTTATCATTCCAATCCTCCTCTTAATCATCTTACTGGGCCCTGATCTTGAATTTAAGAATATATTCCCGATATTGGGGAATGGAATTATGCCTCCAATCAAGGGTTCGATTGTACCAGGTGGATGGTTCAGCGAGTTTTTTCTGATGATTTTTCTCCTCCCTTATTTGGCGGATATGAAAAAAGGAATGAAATATGGGATGATGACTGTGTTTGCCGTAATGATGACGTTAGTTGTGGTGAATCTTATCGTTCTTTTTGTACTCGGATCAACAACATCCACAAAGAATTATCCCCTGATGAATGTATCTCGGTACATCAGTTTTGCCGACTTTTTTGAACATTTGGAGTCCGCCATCATGGCCGTATGGATAGTAGGAGCGTTTGTCAAAATTTCTGTGTTTTATTATGCGGCTGCTTTAGGTACCGCGCAGTGGCTGAATCTCTCCGACTATCGTCCGGTTGTATGGCCGATAGGGTTTTTGATTGTAGAATTCAGCTTTTGGTCGTATCCTAGCGCTATGGATGTCAGTCGTTTTGATATTATCGCCTTCCCTTTTTATGGGGTTTTGATGCAAACGATTATTCCTCTGATATTGTTGGGAATTGCTATGATCAGTAAAAGAAAAAGACAGAGAAAGGGAAGCAAATCAAGCTAAGCTTTTCTGCCAGTTGTTTTAAGAGATTTGAAAGAGTATGTGCATGAAAGCTGGTAGAAAGAGTTCTATTTTAATTTTAAAACAAAGGTGATTTGAGCGGGTGGTCGAGACACCTGAGTGGGGAGGATCGCCCGTGGAAAGCAAGTGCCCTACATTCCAAAACGTCAAATTTTAAAAGCCAAATAGTAGACAAACTCAATTACTAAGGAGTTTGTCCACAGTCTGCAACCATTCCGTTTTCGAATGGTTTTTTTGTTGAGAGAAAAAGTAAAAAACTAGAAATCATCAGTGTGCTTTGCTGCAAGTTATAAATAATTAACAATTTTTTCAAACCGTTTTGAAGTTTGTCCCGTTATCTATAGTACAAAGGCTTTTTAGAAGGGAGAGAGAAAAGACTTGAAAAAGGTTCTTATTGTCGGGTGTATATCATTGATGCTAGTACTGTTAGGATTTTCACCGGAAATGGGTGCGAAACGGGGGCAAGCTGTCAACGACGTAGTAAAAGTATATGGACCAGGTGGACCTCTTGGACCAATCAAGGAAGTGGCGGAACAATTCACCAAAGAAACCGGGATAAAAGTTGAAGTAACAGCGGGACCCGAAGAAAAATGGATTGATCAAGCCAAACGGGATGCGGATATCATTTACGGAGGGTCAGAGTATATGCTAACAGATTTTATGCATGATCATCCAGGTATCATTAATGAAAAGAGCCGCACTGAATTGTATACACGGTCAGCTGGCATCCTGGTTAGAAAAGGAAACCCAAAGAATATACAGTCCCTGGAGGATTTATCGAAGAAGGGCGTAAAGATTGTGGATGTTAATGGAGCCGGGCAACTGGGGCTATGGGAAGATTTGGCTGGAAGGAAAGGATTGATTCCTGGAATTAGCAGGAATATTGACATTTCAGTGAAGTCCAGTGCCGAAGCTATCGATCTATGGAAGGCAAATTCAAAATTGGACGCTTGGATCACATATGAATCCTGGCATTACCGTCTTGCGGATGTGACGGACCTGGTTCAGCTCCCTGAGGAAGACAAGCTCTATAGAGGAACCCCGATAAGCATAACGAGTAAGAGTGAAAACAAGAAAAAGGCAAAACAATTCATTGATTATCTTAAAACGGAAGAATCCCATCAAGTATTTCAAAAATGGGGATGGAAGTAAATTGACGAGGAGTGAGAGTATATGAAAAAGTGGATGGTATTTTCAGTTTTTATGATGGTTCTAGTTTTGGCGGCATGTGGAAATGAAGCTAATGATTCATCCCAAAATGATCAAGTGGTTAGTGGTACTGCCGATGAAAAAGCAGAAACCCTAAAATTAATGGAAAGTGAAACAACAGGCGAATACTTGGCTGATTCGAAGGGAATGTCACTTTACTTTTTCAAGAATGATAAATCAGGAAAAAGCAATTGCATCGGTGATTGTCTGAAAAAATGGCCGCCGTTCATGGAAAGGGATTTTGCTGTTCCAAAAGGATTTGAGGAAAAAGACTTTGGAACCATTGAAAGGGAAGATACAGGGGAAGAGCAGGTAACGTACAAAGGTTTTCCGCTCTACTATTTTGTGAATGATAAGGCAGCGGGAGATGTCAATGGCGAAGGCGTGAAAAATGTTTGGTATATTGTAAATAACAAGACGGTTTTTCCAAAATAAGAAAAAGGGACGATCATTGATGGTCGTTCCTGTTACACGTTTTTTCCAAATTTACTTGTGAGGAGTTGCAGGTGCGATTGAAAGAAAAACTTGATAAGGAATTGATGGCATTAGTAATGAAAAAGCATCGTCCTGCTCTGGAAGAACTTTATGACAGGCATATTAAATTAATCTATGGTTTTATTTTTAAGTTCACAAATGGAAATCCTGATAAAACCAAAGAGATTGTGCAGTTGGTCTTTTTAAAGCTCTGGACCACAAAAAGCAGCTACAATTCCGAAAAGGGGCACTTTGTAAGCTGGCTTTTGACCGTTACACGAAATGTGTGTGTGGATTATGTCCGTAAAGACAGCGTTCATATTCGGAATAATAAACACATGGACATGAGTCGTCCAATTGACATAGAAGATCCGAATAATGATATAGAAAATGGGCTATTACACAGTGAAATTGCCAATGCAAAAAGTAAGTTAAGCAAGCCGCAAAAAAGACTGATTGATTTACTGTATTGGAAAGGATACTCATTAACCGAAATTGCCAAAATTGAAAATGAACCGATTGGTACCATCAAGAGCAGACTTCACCAGTCGCTTAAATTATTGAAAAAGCATTTGGAAGTAGGTGGTTTGTAAATGAATACAGAGTGCGCTAACCTGCTTTCATTTTTATCGGGTGAACTGGGTGAAAAAGAAAAAAAAGCATTCGCGGAACACTTAACACAATGCTCTGAATGCACTAGGGAGTATGAACAAATGACGGAAGCCTGGAAGTCATTGAAATGGGATTTCGAAGAAAAAGAACCCTCTTCTTCCCTGAAATCAGAGGTTATGAATTTTGTCTTTGAGACGGATGATGAAGTTCCGGTGAGAAGGGAAAAGAATTGGAGGCGTTTTTTCTTTAAGCAGTTTACACCAGTAACTTCAGGTCTTTTGTTGGCAGCGCTAGTTTTGGCGTTTGTGCTGTTATATTCCAATATTCAACTGAAAAAAGAACTTGCGGCCATCAATCTGCCAATGGAGGTTAAAACGTCGCTATCTTTGCAGCCTGTCGATAAGACGGCTGTAAATATGAATACGGACGGTGCTGCATACATTTTGCAGCAAGGAGAAGAAAGACGGTTAATCGTGCAAATTCAGAATTTGCCTAGCCTTCAAGAGTCCGAGGTGTATCAGGTTTGGTTGCTGAAAGATGGAAAGCGGACTAATGCAGGAACTTTCAAGCCTGATGATGCCGGCACAGGATCATTGACATACAAACTGTCCATTAATGATAAATTCAATCAAATTGGCATCACAAGAGAACCAGACTCAAATAGTACAAAGCCGAGAGGAGAGAAAATAGTTGGCTCTTCATAAAAATAAGAGACTTGCCCGCAAAGGGAAGTCTCTTATTTTCTGTTGGTATTTAAAATGATAGCTGTGCGTCATAGAATAAACGCCATGGTCATGACAGAGTAAATATGATAACAGTTTGCCATTTGGAGTCATCCTCCATAAAGAACCATACAAAAAAGGATAGCCTTTGAAGCTGTCCTTTTTGTAGTTTTCCAAGCTTGCAGTATTTATTTAGCATGTATCTAATAAGTTATACGTAATTAAAGGAAATGTGTTAAGTTGGACTAAAATGATAATGGAGGCAGCGATGAAATACGAGATTATCTTATTTGATGTTGATGATACATTGCTAGACTTTGGAATATCGGAAAAAAATGCACTGCATGAAGCTTTCTTAGAGTTCGGTTTGCTTACAGGGGCGGAGGATTATGCGGGATGCTATCAAGAAATCAGTGAGGTATTATGGAGGGATTTGGAACAGGGGCTTATAGATTTAACAAATCTGGGAGTGGAAAGGTTCAAGCGGTTGTTCCTGAAGCATGGGCTTGATATTGATGCGGATGCATTCAGCCGTGTGTACCTAGAACATTTGGGAAAGGAAATACATCTTCTGCCCGGGGCTTTGGAGGTTTGCGAGAAGCTTGGAGGATGCAGGCTGGCCATTATAACTAATGGCTTCACGACAGTGCAGACAGCAAGAATAGGGGGGTCACCCCTTTGCAATACCTTTGAAACTTTAATAGTTTCCCAAGAGGCTGGGTTTCAGAAGCCTGATAGAGGGATTTTTGATTATGCATTTACGAAGTTAAAGATTACAGATAAATCGAAAGCGTTGATAGTGGGCGACTCCTTGACATCAGATATACAGGGCGGCTTGAATTATGGAATGGATACATGCTGGTACAATCCCCATCAAAAGGATAATAATCTGGGAATCAGCCCCACCTATGAAATCCGGACGTTGACCGATCTTTTGGAGATTGTGGGAATTAAGGAAGTTTAGACAGGTATGTGCTTTCTAAAAAAACAGAGGCCGGTTGTCCAAGTGAAAGGACGTTCAGCCTCTGTTATTACTTATGCCTGGGATTTTAGAATCAGTTCAAATCCAGCTCTTGTGGATTGAGTGTTTGATCACTTTTGATCCTTCTGCTGAAATGCGGTGATAATATACAAAGCGCCAGGGAAATTGCGAGACCTGCCATCATGAATCCGCCAAATACCAGAGGGGATGGGCCATATGATTCCGCCATCGTGGTCCAGATCAGCGGGCCGAAACCTGCAATGGCTGCCGCGACCTGATAACCGACAGATAATCCAGTATAACGCACCTTGGCTGGAAAGAGCTCCGAGAATAACGTCCCTTGTGTAGAAAAAATGGCTCCCCAGATGACGCCGAGTACAACTGCCTGCATAAAGTAGAACCAGCCGGCTCCTTGCCCGATCATTGTGAAATATGGGATGGCCAGGATGAAAAGGAGAATCAGGCCCCCAAAATAGATGATTTTTCGGTTGATAAAATCAGAAATGTAACCAATGACAGGAATGGTTACTAGCATTGTAGCGCAGCCAATCGTTAAACCGGTCAAGGCTGACTCTTGGGAATAACCAAAATACAGTGTAGTAAAGACGAGAACATAGGACATGATGAATACATTGAAGAACCCATCCCCAATTTTTAGACCGATCACTTGCAGCACACTTCTCCAATCGTGTTTCAACGTTTCAATAATGGGAACTTTCGCAAGATCGCCGCTATCTTTCTGTTGTTGGAATTCCGGCGTTTCTTCAATGCCACTCCTTACCCAGATTGCCAATGCAATCAGTACACCGCTTAAAAGGAATGGAATCCGCCAACCCCAAGATAAAAATTGGGCATCGGTTGTCAAGGAACTGATAAGGGTCAGGCTGAACGAACCGGCAACCAAACCGATGGGGACCCCTAGTTGGGGAATTGATCCATATAACCCACGGACACCCTTTGGAGCAGATTCCGTTGCCAATAGGATGGCTCCGCCCCATTCACCTCCCAAGGAAATCCCTTGAATTAACCTCAGCACCACCAAGATGGCGGGGGCTGCCAACCCAACCTGGGCATAAGTGGGCAGAACACCGATAAGCATTGAACTCCCTCCCATACCAATAAGGGTGAACATGAGTGCTGCCTTCCGTCCGATGCGATCACCCATATGACCGAATAGGATACTCCCGATTGGTCGGGCTGCGTAACCAGCCCCGAAAGTGACAAAGGCGAGAAGAAGTGAAATGGCAGGATCATGATTGGGGAAGAATAGAGTTGTAAAAACCAGGCCAGTAGCTGTCCCGTATAAATAGAAATCATACCACTCAATAACGGAACCGGCTAAACTTGCGAAAAGAACTCGACTTTTTTTCATGATAAATGCTCCTTTAATGCTAAGTTTTTCATCAAAATTGTTTTCAACAATAATAAGGTCGAAAAGAACAAAAATGATGGTTAATGAATATAAGTAAAAAACTGGATTATTTAGATTATTTTAGAGGGCTTATCCATACCGGTCAACATATTTCTGACTTTTCTGAAAAAATGAAGCGGATAACTTAGCTCCAATCACCTGTAATGGAATATAATTAATTCTAAAGTAATGGAAATAAACGATTCGATATTCCCGGATAAAATGAAAAGTTTTAAATTCAAATCATTTAGTATTTTTTATGTATGGAAGAGTGGCAAAGTGGAAATCATGTGGATAAGGAAATAAAAAAGAGGAAAGGATAAGTTAATAAATAATAATAATCTCCAAGTTATTTAGTATAATAGAAAAAAGGTTAAGGAGTTGGTTTCGTATGGAGAAGCAATTGCCAGGAACATCGCTTGAACCTGAAGAGATGGCTGAAATGGTTTTGAAAAAGGCCCTTAGTGATTACCGGAAAGCACAAATCGAAAAAGAAATCGATCACTCATTAAGAAATCGTGATAAGGAAGAGTTCCTGCGATTAACTGAAATATTGAAGGGCATTTCATGAAATTTTATACACTGTGAACAAGACAAGTAGTAATTGATTAAGAAAGTGCACCTAAAAAGCCAGCATAGTTTAAAAATATAAATATGTAGCTTTATATAACTGGAACATTCTAATTAAATAGCAATCTTTAGTATTATAATATTTTACATTGTAAGCGCTTTCTTGTATAATCAAATAAAGAAAACAATGGAGAGAAGTTATGGATTTCGGCAAATGGCAGAATTCACTGGTATTAGTGCCCTGAAAAGGTTTATGCACCGGGATAAAAACTAAAGGGGGAAAAGTTATGAAAAAGAATGGAGTGTCGTTAGTTGAATTTGTTCAGGAGGATCGTTTCGAACTCAGCTCCTACATTACTTCTTTATTTAATAAACTGAATGACTATGTTCCCAAAAGTCTTAAAGATAAAAGGTGAATGACAATAAAAAGTGGATCAGGAAGATATGCCATAACTTCCTGATCCATTTTTTATTTTGTTTTTGGATTTGGAGTTTTAAGTAGTGCACTTAAGTCGAAGTCTCAATAATTGACAATGAGAATCGTTATCGAATAAAATGATTCATTATAAGTATATCGATTGGAGTTGTTCAGATTGTTCGTCCAGATGAGAAAAATGGTGGTAAAAGAAGGTAATGCAGAACAAGTAGTAAAACGGTTCAGTGGGGAAGGGATCATAGAAAAGCAGGAAGGGTTCATCGATTTAAGTGTGATGGTGAAAAAAGTGCGTCGCGGGGATGAAGAGGTCATCATTATGATCAATTGGGAGTCGGAGGCGCATTGGAAGCAGTGGGAAAAGAGTGAAGCCCATATCGCAGGCCATAAAGCGAACCTTGGGAAACCAAAGCCTGAATATATCGTCAGTTCGGAAGGATCATTATATGAAGTGAAAGCTAGAAAAAAGGCAGTGAAATAACCGACTATAAGCTAGCCTGTTTTAATTTCGGTACAATAGAAAAGATATTTCCTAAGTTACTGGGTGGAATATCCCATTTCTCAATCATCGTGTTAGCATAAGGATGCGGAATGGTTACCGTTTACATATAATGGCTTACCTTCACTAAAAATTCAGGCTCCCATTATGGGTGCCTCTTTTTTATTCAACTCAAAATAGGATATATGTAATTCCAATTCTGTTGATATAGTAAAATATCTTTTATTTTCATTAAAATGGAGACAATCATGGAAATGTGAAGAAAAGGGAGCAGGAAGTAACAGGTGCAACCGTAGCAAAGGGAATATTGAGCTACTGGATCAACCGGTACAACAGGAGAAGTGGGGGCAATCGGTTTACGCTTCCAAGCAACCCAAATTCAGGTCATTCACAGTGAATGGAACCAACACTGTGTTTACCGTTGTGACTGGTCGCTAACAGTTGGTGAGGGCTTCACTGACGATCATCCGTTTGAATTAATATGAGATGTAACTTCAATAATTTGGAAACGTGATATTTTGAATCCCATTCAACTTGAATGTGGATTTTTTTTGAGGGGCTTTTTATTGGTATTATTGTCGATAATCTTCATAGTTTCACTTCGAATTGCTGTCATATAAGGCTTCAAAATGCGCCCTTAGCTTTAATTAGCTAAGGGACATTCATGGTTTACAGGGATTTTAGTCAGATGGATTTACAAATACTCTTTGTATTTCTTTAATTTATAGATGACTGTTGGCTGGCTGATGCCTAAATGTTCTGCCATTTCGTATGTGGTTTTACATTGTTTCCATGCTTTTGCAATCAGTTGCATTTCAACTTTTTCCAGTGTCTTCTTTAAATCGAAATTCTCTTCACATTCCTGTTCGATTGCCAGGAAGGTGGAATCTTCAGGCTGTTCTATTTGCCCTGTGATGGATTGGGGAAGGTGTTCGGGAAATATAATGGGCTCTTCGATGGTCAGGATTAGCCGTTCAATTAAGTTTTCTAATTCCCGTATATTTCCGGGCCAATGATAATGAGTCAAAATTTCATAAGTCGATGGATGGATTTTTTTGAATTTCTGGTATTTATCATTGGTTTTCTGTAAGTAATGCTGAATTAAGAGAGGGATATCTTCTTTACGTTCATGTAATGCCGGTATTTGGATGGGAATCACATTCAAACGATAAAATAAGTCCAATCTGAACTTACCTTGACTTACCATCTCCTTCAAATCTTGATTAGTTGCTGCAACCAGGCGGAAGTTAATATGGTTTTCTTTTTTTCCGCCGATGCGCTTTATCTTTTTTTCCTGTAATACTTTCAGTAATTTAGCTTGCATGGCAAGTGGGAGTTCCCCGATTTCATCTAAGAAAAGCGTCCCGCTGTCAGCCTGTTCAATCAGGCCTTGCCTCCCTTGTTTATTTGCCCCTGTAAATGATCCCGGCTCATAGCCGAATATTTCTGATTCAAACAAACTTTCAGGTATCGTGCTGCAATTCACTTCGATAAAAGGTTCTTTCTTTCGGTTGCTTTGGTCATGAACAGCACGGGCAAAAGTGCTTTTCCCTACCCCTGAAGGTCCTAATAAGAGAATCGTGGCATCGGTTTTTGAAACATTATGGATCGTTTTTAAAATATGCTTCGTTTCATTACATCTGGCAATCAAATAATGGTAATCCAGTTCCTTTTCTCTTAAATCCTCGACTTCCGTTTGATAGCCTTTTATTTTTCGTTGTAATTGCTCAAATTGATCCTGCAATTGCAAAATCTCGGTTTGATCCTGACCATAGCTGATTACCCTAACGAGAAGTCCTTCCTTATTAAAAATGGGATAGCCAGTCGACATGACAACATGACCCGTTTTCGTTTCTTGCATTATGCGCTTCGCTTTCTTTTCTTTTAAAACGATCGCATTGATGGAAGGCGTGAGAAGGCCTTCACTTTCTAATTGATAGACGGAGGTACCGATATAAGAGTCACTTTTCATACCATAAATCTCCCAAAGCTTTGGGTTGGAATATAAAATGATCCCATCTTGATCGGTAATGAGAATGTTATTATTCGATGTTTCAATAATCTTATTTAGTTCTTCCTCCAGCATATCATCGTACATAAGTTCCGCTCCTTTGGGTTTTGGGATGCTGTTTAATTAAAATATAAATCAAAAAGTCTAAATAATCAAAAAATAAATCAAAAAACAAGAAAATGATTAAGTTTTTAATCAGTTGAATGAAACAAAATGACGAAAAGCCCCATATACCACAGCAAAATAGTTGGCCTGAATCTTGCTTATGTAATAGATAGAAATAGAATTTCCATAGCCATTCTATTAGAAAAGATGAAAGTTTGTAGGGCAGCTGCAATTGCAGTGGTGTGAAAAAAATTATGGCAGAATTAGAATTTAGGAGGATGTTACATGATGAAGTATCAACCGAAAGACTCATTCAAATCACCCCGTTTTTGTGGAGTGCGTACGTTTATGCGGCTCCCATTTGTTGAACGGGTAGATGAACATATGGATTTTGTCATTACGGGGATTCCTTTTGATTCCGGGCAATCATTTAGAACGGGTGCGAGATTCGGACCAGAGGCCATTCGCGATTTTTCAATCCTTTTACGTCCTTATAATCCAGAACAAGATATTAATATTTTTGACTATATATCAGGAATAGATTATGGAGATATCCCGATCATTCCGGGGTATATTTCTGAAACATATAAAAAAATCGAAGCAGAGCTTACCCCCGTCATTGAAAAAGGGATCATTCCCATTTCATTGGGAGGCGATCATTCCATTACACTAGGGGAGTTACGTGCGATCGTAAAAAAACATGGACCTGTTGCCCTGCTTCAATTCGATGCTCACTCTGATACTTGGGATAGTTATTTTGATCAAAAGTATAATCACGGAACCGTTTTTCGCCGTGCAATAGAAGAGGGGCTCATCGATGTATCGCGATCTCTTCAAATTGGTATGAGGGGCGGTCTGTACGGACCGGAAGATCTTCAAGATGCCCGGGATTTAGGTTTGGGCGTTTATACGACAAACGATTATAAACGTCTCGGGGTTGAAAAGATGCTGGGGGTCATTCATGAGCGTGTTGCGAATGGTCCGGTGTTTTTATCTTTTGACATTGATTTTTTAGATCCGGTCTATGCTCCGGGAACGGGGACCCCTGAAGTGTCCGGTGCCAGCATTGATGATGCCTTGGCTTTGGTGAGAGGCTTGACGAATATAGATTTTGTTGGATTCGATCTTGTTGAGGTTTTACCATCATACGATCACGGACAAATCACGGCTGCCGCAGCCGCTAATATTGTCTATGAATTCATCACACTCATCGCCCTCGCAAAAAAAGGGAAACTGGAGAAAAAAGAGAGAGTCGGAGATTTGGAGACCCAGCTTAACAATTAGTTCCTTCATTTAACTGTAAAGAAGGAAGGAATCGTTGAAGTCCTTTCTTCCCTCTTTACAAAGCGAAAGAACAATATAAGCCCAAAAGGAGATGTGTAAATGCATATTTTGGATATATCGATCATGATTCTATATTTTTCTGTTTTAATCATTGTGGGAGTAATCGGATCCAAACGGGCAAAAACAGCAGATGATTTCATTGTGGCAGGACGTAATCTTGGTCATTTTATGTATTTATCCTGTTTAGCTGCTGTGATATTAGGGGGGGCTTCTACTCTAGGAACAGCAAAGTTAGGTTATCAGTTTGGGATATCCGGTATTTGGCTAGTGGTGATGATCGGCCTCGGCATAATCGCTATCGGGTTATTTTTAACAAATAAGATATTTAATTTAAAAGTATTGACGATCAGTGAAATGCTTGAGAAGCGCTACAACTCTCAGACAAGATTGATCAGTGCACTTGTCTCTGTTATCTATACATTCATGCTGACTGTAACGCAAGTGATTGGGATGGGGACGATTTTACATGTTTTGGCTGGCTGGAATTTAACGGTTTCCATGATAGTCGGGGGTGGGATCGTATTATTTTATACAATATTAGGAGGTATGTGGTCAGTCACCATGACTGATGTCGTGCAATTCGTCATCATGACGATCGGCATTTTCTTTGTCATGCTTCCGATGAGCATCTCTAAGGCAGGAGGGTGGGGCTCGCTTAAAGAAAATCTCCCTGCCTCACATTTCGAGTTAGGCAACATTGGCGGAGAAACAATTTTTCAATATTTCCTACTATTTACTCTAGGGGTAGTTGTTGGCCAAGATATTTGGCAGCGTCTTTTTACCGCACGAACCAAAGCTGTTTCTCGTGGCGGAACGGTTGGAGCGGGAATATATAGTGTTTTTTATGCGATTGCAATCAGTATCATTGGAATGTGCGCTTTTATTATCCTTCCTGATTTAGGCGATCCCCAAAATGCATTTACCAGTATAGCGATGGAAACTTTACCTGCTGGCCTATTGGGGGTTGTCATTGCGAGTGTGGTTTCGGCCCTAATGTCCACAGCTTCAGGAACTTTGCTCGCTTCGTCAACTTTAGTTGTTAATGACATCATTAAAAAATATATCGGTCCGGGAATGAATGAACGTCAATTTTTAAAAACATCCCGAATTACAACTTTAACGATTGGTGTATTGACCATAATCGTTTCGATATGGATTCAAGATATTTTAGTTGCATTGGATGTAGCTTACGCAATTTTATCCGGTGCTGTGTTCTTTCCGATCATCCTTGGCTTCTTTTGGAAAAGGGTCACGGCTACAGCGGCATTTTACTCGATTCTGGCCAGCATGATCGTTATTATTGTCGGATTGGTGATTAATGGACCTTCCTCCACTCAACCAATCCTGTACGGGCTCGCTACTAGTTTTATCGTCATTACTACGATCACTCTCCTAAGTCCGAATAATGATCACAGAAACAAAAGTGAAGTGAAGCAAGATATAAAGGGCAAAGCGGACATGGACACAATGGCTAATTGATGGTTCGGCAAAAAAACGGAAAAATTGAGGAGGAAAGTAAAAATGACAAAGACAATTTCCCTGCAACCCGCAACATTCAATACATTGGAAGAAGAACGCATTCACAGGAAGGAACGGTTGGCAGCTTCTTTCCGTCTTTTTTCAAAGTTTGGTTTCGATGAAGGGATAGCCGGCCATATTACGGTCCGTGATCCTAAATATACAGACCATTTCTGGGTTAATCCGTTTGGGATGCATTTTAGTCAAATTTCCGTTTCGGATCTAATATTGGTCAATCATAAAGGTGATATTGTAGAGGGTGAACATTCTGTGAATGGTGCTGCCTTTGCCATTCATTCTGAAATTCATAAAGCGCGACCGGATGCCATTGCAGCGGCACATGCTCATTCAGTCTATGGAAAGACATGGTCTTCCTTAGGGAGATTGTTAGATCCGATTACGCAAGATGCCTGCCAATTTTACAGAGATCATGCATTATTTGATGATTTTACGGGTGTGGTTTACGCATCCGAAGAAGGGAAACGCATTGCTAAGGCTTTAGGTCAATGCAAAGCTGTCATCCTCCGCAACCATGGATTGTTAACTGTAGGCCAGTCTGTAGATTCAGCTGCGTGGTGGTTCATAACGATGGAACGTTCATGTCAAGCACAGATAATGGCTGAGTCTGTAGGTAAGCCTATTTTTATAGAAGAAGAGTATGCAAAGTTAACGGCAGAACAAACGGGAACGGAATATGAGGGATGGCTGAGTTTTCAGCCTCTTTGGGACAGAATCAGAAAAGAGCAGCCAGATTTCTTGAGGTGACCATAAAGCAGGCATGGTCTAATCTGCAACGGATTGTTTTCCCATAAAAGAGGGAAAAGGGTATCGTAGGTTCTTGAGGAGGTTTTATAATGTCCGATTCTAAGAAAACAGCACCTTCACTCTATATCAGGGTCGATATACCGAAAAAATACATCAATCAGTTTAAGGAGATTTGTTCAGAAGTTGTTGTCGAGCCATGGGAGTTCGGTGAACCTGAACCACAACCAACAGTTGATCTATCGAAGTTTGATGTCATTTATACGCTGGGGCTTCATGATAATCTTAACATTATAAAAAAAGCTCCAAATATTAAATGGGTCCATTCAGACACTGCTGGAGTGGAGGCCATGCTGAATGAAGATATACAAAACAGCGATGTCATCATCACCAATGTCAAAGGCTGCACATCTGTCCCAATAGCGGAGCATACAATTGCGATGCTGTCTTCATTAGCAAGAGGTGTACCGACAATGATCAGAAATCAAATAAACAAAACTTGGGTTGAAATTCCTGTGAAAGATCTCGAGAATGCGACAGTGGGGATAATTGGATATGGGGATATTGGCTATGAGATAGCAAAGAGATGTAAAGCACTTGGTATGAACGTTATTGGGTGCCGCCGGAATCCCTCCAAGAGGAACACGGAATATGAACCTGCTGATTTGATAATGGGAATGGATCAAGTGGATGAGGTCCTTTCCAGTTCCGACTTTGTCGTCTTGGCCCTTCCGTTTACAAAAGATACATCATACTTTTTTAATAAAGAACGCTTAAATAAAATGAAAAAAGGCAGCTATGTAATTAATGTCGGCCGAGGTAATACGATTGTTGATGAAGATTTAATTCATTCCTTGAGCAATGGGCACATAGCAGGAGCGGCCCTAGATGTGTTTGAAGTAGAACCTTTACCTAAGGACCATCCTTTCTGGCAGCTGGAAAATGTCATGGTTTCCCCACATAATGCTTACAACTCTTCCAAACACCTAGATCGTGTTATGGAATTATTCCTGAAAAATTTAAAGCTTTATTCTGACGGTAAACCCTTAATGAACGTTGTAGAAAAAAAACTTGGTTATTAGTAGTAATGGACTCTTTGTAAGAAAATACTTTATAGATAGTTTCATTATTGTTGATGAGGACATAAATTGAGAGACCGCAAAAGCCTAGAAAGCTTTGTGGTCTTTTTTATATTTTAGACATTATGAACTAGTAACCTGTTGATTTATTTCATTTTTGAAAGATTATATTTCAAAATTGAAATATTAATAAACGGATTTAGACGATTTGCCATTTAAATAGTCTGAATAATCAACAAATATTATCGTTTTCCGTTTTGGCATGAGAATTGCAATGGTTTAGTATAAATCCAATAAATGAGGTGAAGTCCATTGACCCGTTACGAATATGGCGGTGATGAGTTTATTTTTGTTGAATTAGCTGAGGCAATGAGTCTTGAAACAAATTTTCAAGCAATGGCCATTACTAAGGCGTTACGAAAAGAGAAAGTATCAGGAATTTTGGATATTTGTCCTTCCAATGCTTCCTATATGATTCGGTTTAATCCAGATCTCATTCATCCAGATGATTTAATTTCAAAATTGAAAGAACTTGGACAATATGTTTCCTTGGACAACTTTGAAATAACTGCACGTGCAGTAGATGTACCCATATTATTTGAAGATCCTTGGACACATGAGGCATTAATGCGTTTTAGAGATCGACATCAGGATCCAACATCAACAGATATTGAATATGTGGCACATACAAATGGCTTTCAAACAAAAGAAGATTTAATTAAATCAATTACGGATGCCCCTTATCTGGTTTCGATGATAGGCTTTGTACCGGGATTGCCATGGTGCTATCAAATGGTTCCAAACGAGCAGCAAATCGAAGCACCTAAATATGTCCGTCCTCGAACATATACGCCAGAGAGAGCATTCGGATTCGGCGGTTCATTTGCCGTTATATATCCGGTTCAAGGTGCAGGTGGTTATCAATTGTTTGGAACTGCTGCAGCACCGATTTTTCAAAAGGAGCAACGTTTACATGATTTTAAAGAGTCAATGACCTTCCCGAGACAGGGGGATGTTTTTCGATATCGAAGCATTTCCATGGAGGAGTACGAAGATATTCGAAAACAAGTTGAAAATGGGGAATTCCGTTATTTGACGAAGGATATTACCTTTAAACCTAAAGATGTTCTCGAAAATCCAAATGCGTTTTCAGAATCTGTGATTAGGAGGTTATATGCATGATTAAAGTTATTAACCCTGGCCTTCAAACGACTGTTCAAGATTATGGGAGAATAGGCTTTTATGAAGTGGGTATGCCGCCATCGGGAGCCATGGATAAATACTCCTTCAGGGCAAGCAACTTTCTTGTTGGGAACGATGAAAATGCAGCTGTTCTCGAGATTACTTATATGGGGCCAATCTTAAAATTCCAACAAGATGTAACCATTGCTATTGCAGGAGGGGAAATACCACCAAAAATTAATGATCAGTATGTTCCAATGTGGGAAACGTTAGAAGTTAAGGCTGGAGATGTTCTGTCCTTTGATTTTGTTAAACAAGGAGCCCGGGTGTATTTAGCGGTAGCTGGCGGAATTGAAGTGCCGCTTATTATGGAATCACGGTCCACATATACATTGTGCGGAATTGGAGGTTTCGAAGGAAGATCACTTCAAGCTGGGGACTTTTTGAAAATCGGTAATGCAAACCAATCAAAGATTGCAATCGGAACACGCATAAGTGATGAATTAATTCCGGTTTTCTCAAAAACGAATATAATACGTGTTGTTGTAGGATTGTGCAGTTATCGCCTTACTGAAGAAAGTAAAAGACGCTTTTTCTCCATCGATTGGACGGTTACACCGGAAGCAAACCGTGTTGGCTACCGTTTTAAAGGGGAGCGTTTGAATTTCGTAGAGCGTCAACAACCATTTGGAGCCGGCAGCAATCCTTCAAATGTTGTGGATTTAGGGTATCCTATCGGATCGATTCAAATACCAGATGGTGTCGAACCGATTGCTTTGTTAAACGATGCTGTGACAGGTGGAGGCTATGCGACGATTTGTACAATTATCAGTACGGATTTAGACAAAATGGCACAAATCAAAACAAATGAGAAGGTACGCTTTGTGGCTGTTGACATTAATGAAGCCCTCGAGGCAAGAAAGGAATACAAAGAAAAAATCAATCAAATGAAAAAACAAGTATTAGGACAAATAGGGGGAATCAATCATGGCTGAACAAAAAACAGTTCTATCACCAATTCCAGGAGTATTTTATCGCAAACCCGCTCCTGATAAGGACGTGTACGTAAAAGAAGGAGATACAGTTAAGACTGGTGACGTTCTTGCTATGGTGGAAGTCATGAAAAACTTCTATGAAATTAAAGCAGAAACAGATGGAGTTCTTGCACAATTCTTTGTAGAGGACGAGGACATTCTAGACGCAGGACAGGAAATAGCGGTAATCATTGAACAGTAATCAATTTTGAAGAAGGAAGGAGGAAAAGTAAATGGGCTATTTTAAAAAGGTGCTGATTGCAAACCGAGGGGAAATTGCTAGGAGAATTATTCGTACTTGTAAAAAGGAAGGTATTCAAACAGTCGCTGTCTATTCTGAAGCCGATGCAGAGGCTCCTTATGTCAGTGAGGCGACTGAAGCTGTATGCATCGGTCCTGCTCAAGCGAAAAAGAGTTATCTTGATATTGAAAAAGTGATTCAGGTAGCAAAAGAAACACATGCAGATGCTATTCACCCTGGGTATGGATTCTTATCTGAAAATGCGGAATTTGTACGCAAATGTGAGGAAGAAAATATTGTCTTTATCGGACCTTCTGCGGAAACGATACACATTATGGGCAGTAAGCTTGAAGCTCGTACCCAAATGCAAAAGGCGGGCGTAAGGGTTGTGCCAGGTACGGATAAAAGCATTGAGTCAGTTGACGAAGCATTGCTGATTGCGAACGATCTTGGCTATCCACTCATGTTGAAAGCTAGCGCCGGTGGTGGTGGTATTGGGATGCAGCTAATTCAAGATGATGACGAGTTAATAAAGGTGTTTGATGCGACGAAGCAACAAGCTAATTCATTTTTTAATGATGGTACTGTCTTTTTAGAAAAATGGATTTCAAAACCTCGGCATATAGAAGTGCAAATTGTCGCCGATACACACGGGAATGTCTTGCATTTATTTGAAAGGGAATGTTCGGTCCAGCGTCGAAATCAAAAGGTTATAGAAGAAAGCCCTTCGCCATTTCTAAATGATACCCTTCGAAAAGAATTGTTGGAAGCAGCCATTCGAGGTGTAAAACAAATCGATTATACAAATGTAGGCACAATGGAATTCATTTTTGATGAAAATCAAAATTTCTATTTTCTTGAAATGAATACTCGTCTGCAAGTGGAACACCCAGTAACTGAAGAAATAACGGGACTAGATTTAGTTGAACTACAGTTGAAAATAGCTGCGAAGGAAAAACTGACGATTACACAGGAAGAGATAAACAAAACAGGACACGCGATTGAAAGCAGACTTTATGCAGAAGATCCTAATACTTTCTTTCCTAGTCCTGGTGTAATTTCTAGGTTGAAATTACCCGAAAACGATGTAAGGTTGGATTTTGGCATCGTTGAAGGCAGTGCGGTGACCCCTTTTTATGATCCGATGATCGGTAAAATTATTGTTCACGGAATAACACGTGATCAAGCAATCACAAAAATGCAGAGAGTGCTTGAAGAAATTGAAGTACAGGGAGTTAAAACAAACCTCTTGCTTCTCAAACAAATCATGAAAAATAACCAGTTTATTAGTGGTAATTATACGACTCAATTTTTAGCAGAAAATAAAGTTCAAGTTGAGGGGTGAAAACTATGTATAAGGTAGATTTGAACTGTGATATGGGTGAGAGCTTCGGCCTTTATGAATTAGGCAATGATGAAGAATTAATGCAGCTTATTACCTCAGCTAATATTGCATGTGGTTTTCATGCCGGAGATCCCCATGTTATGAGAAAAACAGTGGAAATAGCAAAGAAATATGATGTAGGGATTGGTGCACATCCAGGTTTTCCAGATTTATTGGGTTTCGGTCGTCGCTTCATGACCTGTACTCCATCAGAAATAAAAGACTATGTGATGTATCAACTAGGCGCCTTAAGAGAATTCAGTGCAGCAGCAGATGTCAAAATCCAGCATTGTAAACCACACGGAGCTTTATTTATGAAAGCAATGGAAGATAAGACTATAGCACGAGCAATATTAGAAACAATTCATGAAATCGATCCAAATATGATCATATTTGCGCTTAGCCAATCGGAAGTGATGGAAGAAGCGATAAAAATGGGTGTCCCAGTTGCAAAAGAAGCTTATGCTGACAGGGAGCATACTGAAAGCGGATCCATTTTGCTAACGAGAACAGGCGCACGAATCAATGATTATGAAGAAATTGCACAGCGAGTTGTTCGTATGGTCAAAGAAGGAAGAGTCATCACACACGATGGAAAGGATGTTTCCATTAAAGCAGAGACCATTTGTATTCATGGAGATACACCAGGAGCGCCGACTCTGGCTAAAAAAGTTGTAGAGGCTTTAAAAGGGAGTGGCGTCGAGATTGTCCCTATTAATAAGATCATCTAATAAGATACTTGTCCTAAAATGTATATTGGTATAGTAGTGGGGGTCTAATTAATGAACGATGCTCTTTTAAAAAGGACAGTCCTAAAAAAGGATTTATAGATAGTTGACTAGTAAATGACTCCGGTATTGTATGCCGGAGTCATTCTGTTTAGATCCCAATATAACGAATTGTATTGTAATTGCCCTCTAGACTCTCTTCAATTAATTTGTAAACTTCTCAAACTAAGCCGTAGTTATTTCACTAGTTGTTGAAAAAAATTATAGATATAGTTATCTAAATAATCAAAATTATTTTTATATTAAAATACTTCTAAATCCTTAACTAAAAAAAAGTATAATAAAATAAAGATTTCTTAATCGGGAGGGGTGAGTAAGTTGATTATTTGGAACGATATTCTTAAACCGATTTCAGTATATGTTAATATACATTGCACTATTGGAGCCGTCATTCAAAAATTATCAAATCAAAAAGCGAATATTGTGTTTGTAAAGGATAAGGGGTCTTTAGTTGGCTATAGTACTATTGAGATTCTAATGAACCAAATTGCTCAAAATGAAGACTTATCAAAGCCAATTATCTATAAAAATGATATTTTAAAAGTCCCACAGTTTTCGCCTGTTGAATTTTTCCATAACGTTACTCTTATTATAGGGGAAGATGCCAATGGAGAAATTATCGGCTTCACTACAATTGAACATGCCCGAAATCAAATCAGTGAGCTGAATTTGAAGGATTTAAATCTCCTTTTACATGGAGCTGGGGTAGGAATTGTCCGAACGAATATCGATTACCAAATAGAATATATTAATGAAACAGCAGAAAGTATTTTAGGTCTCCACCGCTCATTTTTACAGTTTCGAGACTATAAAGTGTTATTAAGTATCGATAAAAACCTTGATAAAGTAATGACTGGGGAAACTCTTATAAATGTGAACGCTTCTATTAATTTTAAATACACAGTTGGGAATTTTTACCCTTTAAAAATGGAAGATAAAATAAAAGGACTCATTCATATTTTTTTCTCGCGTGAAGTTTTCGAGGATTCTGTTAAAGAATTAGACTTTGTACGAAATCTGAATTCTGATTTACAAACGGTATATGCTTCTTCCCAGGAACAAATTCTCGTCATTGACGAAAGCGGAAAAATCATTCGAGTAGCGGGAATGTTTCTTAACGATTTTTGGAAAGTGGAAAATCCAGAAAACATAATTGGTAAGCATATAAGTGAGTTTACAAGAAAGAACATTTTTCAGCCTAATGTTTTTGAACTATGTCAAAAACAAAAGAAAAAGGTTACATCGATTCAGGATTCTATGGGAAAAAGTAGAGTCTGGTCTGTCGCTACCCCGGTGTACCATGAAGGGAAATTAGAAAAAGTAGTTGTACTTTCAAGGGATATTACACAAGAAAGTCCCTCAATTCATTATCAGTCGGACGAAAGTTCTCAAACTCTACAAGATCATGATGATTTTAACAATAAACAACTTGTTTATCGTTCGAAAACAATTGAGCGCTTAGTAGTAGAGATAAAGCGAGTAGCCCAATTTAATTCGACTATTCTACTGGAAGGTGAATCCGGTGTTGGGAAAGAAGTATTTGTCCACCAAATTCATTCAGCCAGTCCTCGGAGTAACCAGCAGCTAGTCCGGATTAACTGCGGTGCTATTCCAGAGAATCTAATTGAAAGTGAATTGTTCGGTTATGAAAAAGGGGCATTTACTGGTGCAGATAAAAATGGGAAAGCAGGGTTGTTTGAAATTGCTAATAACAGCACGCTTTTTCTCGATGAAATTGGTGAACTTCCTTTAAATATGCAAGTGAAGCTATTACGTGTGTTGCAGGAACGAGAAGTGACTAGAATTGGCGGGACCCATCCGAGACCTGTAGATGTTCGAATTATAACAGCAACCAATAAGGACTTACGAGAGTTGGTGAACCAAGGTGAATTCAGGGAGGATTTATACTACCGATTATATGTTATTCCATTCAGTATTCCGCCATTACGTGAACGAAAAGATGATATCTTTCCCCTCGCCATTTATTTTTTGGAACAATTTAAAAAAATGTATGATATCAAGAAAAGTTTCACCCCAGAAGCCATTGAAGTTTTAGAGACATATTCATGGCCGGGAAATGTAAGGGAGCTTCAAAATATAGTGGAGCGCTTATCATTATTGGGCGAGGGAGAATGGATTAAACGGGAGCATGCATTGAAATTTTTGTACGGGGAAGTTCAAAAAAGGAAAAAACAACTATTAGTTTTAGAATTAATGCCGCTTAAAGAAGCGGTAGAAGAATTAGAAACTCAACTTATTCAAAGAGGGATGCAAAAATACGGCACTGCCGATAAATTATCTAAGGTACTAGGTGTTAGTCCTGCGACAATAAGCAGGCGGATGAAAAAGTTGAAATAACAAAGGGGGCGACAATTATTGTTTAATTTACCTGAAACTCATTTTAATTTCGGAGGAGACGAATACATTTATGCTGAAATTTCTCGTGAAATGAGAATTGAGAGTAACTTTAAAGCAATTGCGGTGACTGAGGAGCTGAGAAAAAGAGAAATTCCAGGCATTATTGATATTGTTTCATCCAATGCCTCCTATTTAGTTCGTTATAATCCGGACATCGTCTCAGCAAGAGATTTATTGGACTATTTAAAAGAAATAGATTTAACGAAAAGTAATCCTGAAAAATTAAATTTATCAGTACGAATAGTAGAAATTCCAGCATGGTACGACGATCCAGTGTCAAGAGAATATTCCCTGCGTTTTAAGAGCAGACACCCGGCCCCTGACTTAACAGATTTTGAATATGTGATGAAAGTAAATGGGTTTACAGACAAAGAATCATTTATTAAAACTCATTCAGATACACCCTATTTAATTACGATGGTTGGATTTCTGCCTGGAACGGGTTGGCATTTTCCGCTTGGATTAAAGCCAAATGAGATCATTCAAGCACCAAAATATAATAGTCCCCGTACAGAAACGCCGGAAAGAAGCATTGGTATAGGTGGTGCATTCAATGTGATTTATCCAGTCAATGGACCAGGCAGCTATCAACTAATAGGACGATCAGCTATCCCTTTAGTAGATAAAATAAACCCTTTAGAAGAGACTTCCTTTTTGGCAAGACCCGGAGATATATGGAAGTATCGTCCTGTTAAGGAATCTGAATATAATGAGATCGAAAGCAATGTAAGTACTGGAACGTATATTAATAAAGTAAAAGAAATTGATCTTTCGCCACTTGAATATGTACAAAAAGGAAAAAAGTATATCGATGAGCTCATGGAGGGTTTTTAAATGATAGAAATTAAGGAGCCTGGGTTATGGAACACGGTACAGGACATGGGACGCGTCGGAAAGTATCATCTGGGTGTACCGCCATCAGGAGCAGCTGATAAATATTCATTTATTATCGGAAACCTACTAGTAGGAAATCCAGCTGAATTTGCATCACTTGAGATGACATTATTAGGGGGAAAGTTTGAAATTCATAGAAATCTAATTATCGCCCTCACAGGTGCTCCAATGGAAGCATACTTAAATCACCATCGATTATCTTTCTGGGAAGCCCATAAAGTAAAAGAAGGAGACATCTTAACGATAAAAGCTTGCCAACAGGGGGTGAAAAGCTATTTAAGTATCTCTGGTGGCATAAAGGTTCAAGATGTTTTAGGTAGTAAATCAACCTATGAACTAAGCCAGATTGGGGGCTTTGATGGCAGAAAGTTAGCTGTAGGCGATAGAATACAGATTAATGAGCCACTGCCGGGAGCTTCAAAGCAGGTTGGTAAATCTGTTCCACTAGAATTCGTCCCAACCTTTAATGACTTTCAAGAATTACGTGTCACGATGGGGTTATCAGGTTACTTGTTGAGCGATCAGGGGTTAAAAACTTTTCTCAATTCGGAATGGATCGTTTCGCATGAATCCAACCGGGTCGCTTACCGATATACTGGCCCAAGTGTGACATTTACTGAGCAATACCCACCATTCGGTGCAGGAACTAGTTTTTCAAATGTAGTTGATTTTGCGTATCCTATAGGATCTGTTATGTTTACAAATGAGGAAGAACTGATTGTTTTACATAATGATGCAATGACAGGTGGTGGTTTTGTCACAATAGGCACCGTCATAAGCCAAGATTTAGATTTAATTTCTCAATCTAGACCTTTATCGAAATGTCACTTTATCACAGTTACCATTGATCAGGCCATCCAAGCGAGAGCAGAAAGAAGAAAAAATATGGAAAAGTTGTTCGGCCTTATTAAAAGGTAAGTAATGACTTAAACTTAAACTTAAACTTTGGACCAACATAATAAATTCATTCTATAACAGGAGCAAAGTGTATGAGTGTATATGATGTGGCTCAAAAAACACTCGATAACAGAAGCGGAAATCAAGAGCTTATTGTCAATAAAGAGTTTAGATTGAAGTCGTTCCAATAAATATGTACTTTTGATTCCAAGGAATATGATTACTACGTGAGCACCTCTTACTGGGGTTGCTCTTTTTTATTATTAATGCATATACCATTGAAAAGCCAGTACTTTATGTTTTCTTGTATAGGACAATCTCTGATCAGGAAAAGCTGGATATAAGGAGGCGATGTATGAATGGGTACTTTCGAAGTTATTTCCCTGATGCTAAGCTTTGGCATGTTTGTAATTGCTATTCTTGATTTCAAAAATCATGACAAGAATCCTTGAAGATATTGAGCCAGGACGATGTGTTTGATTAATAATCGAAGCGTTTTAAAAAATGCCGGGTTGTTTAAGAAGGTATTGATTTTCACGATTTTTTAAACTTGCAGAGAACACCATTAGGAGGTGTTCTTTTTTGTTTCCAATGAGTTTCAATCGCATATTCAATGCATATATAAGTATCATCTTTGACAAAACAATGATATACAAGTATAGTCTCTAATAGACCGGTTGATATAATTCAAGGAGTGATCCAGCTATGGCAGAGAAACGAAACTCTAAAGACATTCTTATTGAAGCTGCTTCCCGACTTTTTCGAATACGTGGATATTATGGTGTAGGGCTTAAAGACATTATTGAGGAAAGTGGAATCCCAAAAGGTTCTCTGTATCATTATTTTCCGAAAGGCAAAGAAGAATTGGCGATAGAGGCGATAATTCATACTAAAGAATTCGTGATAGATGAAATTCAACGGGGCTTTGATGAAATCGATGACCCCATCAAAGCCATTCAGGCTCATATTTTTCAATTATCCGAGGTATTTGGGGATAGTGAAAATCTATTAGGACTGCCAATCGGAACGATTGCAGCGGAAACATATACGACAAGTGAGCAGATAAGAACGGCCTGCCAAGAAGCGATAGAAGATTGGCAATCCATATATGTGAAGAAATTACTCGAGGCGGAATTCAGTGAGAAACGGGCAAAAGAATTGAGTATCGTAATTAATGCTTTGATTGAAGGCGGTATCCTTTTATCCTTAACGGCGAAAAGCGGGGGACCTCTCCAAGCCATTGCCGAACAGATACCATTATTGCTGATAAATAAATAAGTCATACGAAAAAATTATCTTAAGCTTAGGTCGAACAGTTAGTAATTGGAGGAAATATTTTATGTCTACAGATGCAACACAGCAACAAAAACCAGTCATTAGAACGACTCCCATTTTAATTGCATTTTTAATTGCAGGGTTCATTGGGTTATTCAGTGAGACGGCATTAAACATGGCTCTGGGTGATCTAATACAAGAGTTCAATGTCAGTCCTTCCACCGTGCAATGGCTGACAACGGGTTACCTATTAACATTGGGGATATTGGTTCCCGTTTCGGGACTCTTGATTCAGTGGTTCAATACTCGTCAATTATTCATTGCCTCAATGGTATTCTCCATCATTGGGACGCTCATTGCAGCAATTGCACCTGGGTTCGGCATCTTGATGCTAGCCCGTGTCATCCAGGCAATCGGAACGGGTCTTTTATTGCCTCTCATGTTCAATACCATTTTATTGATTTTCCCTATCCATAAAAGGGGAGCGACGATGGGATTGATGGGGCTGGTGATCATGTTTGCCCCAGCAATCGGGCCGACAGTTTCAGGTTTGATTATTGAAAACCTGAAGTGGAATTACATTTTCTGGGTGTCTTTGCCGTTCTTTGTGATCGCTTTACTATTCGGTCTCAAGTATATGCAAAACGTTTCAATAATCACCAAACCTAAAATTGACGTACCATCCATTATTTTATCAACCATTGGTTTTGGCGGAATTGTTTATGGCTTTAGTATTGTCGGAGAACAAGGATGGAGCAATGCGATAGTTCTTTCCTCTATCATTGTCGGACTTATAGCGCTCTTCCTGTTTGCTGTAAGACAATTCAACATGGATAAACCGATGATTGACTTGCGCGTTTTTAAATACCCGATGTTCACATTTGGTTTAATAACCGTCTTCATCACCTTCATGATCATCATGTCATCAATGATTCTCTTACCGCTATACCTGCAAACCGGGCTTGCATTAGCTGCATTTTCTGCTGGGCTGGTACTATTACCGGGTGGAGTGCTTAATGGTATCATGTCTCCGGTTACGGGGCGCATTTTTGATAAGTTCGGGCCAAGAGGGTTAGTGATCCCTGGCTTCATTATCATGATTGTCATGTTATGGACCTTGACGAACGTAACGACTGAAACGACGATCATTATGGTAGTCGTCATGCATTCCCTCCTTATGATTGGTGTTTCGATGGTCATGATGCCGGCCCAGACAAATGGGCTGAATCAACTGCCGAAAAATCTTTATCCGGATGGAACTGCTCTAATGAATACATTGCAACAAGTATCAGGGGCTATCGGTACAACCGTTGCCATTACAATCATGTCAGCATCCCAAAAAAATTATATGGCAAATGCAGAAGATCCGTTCGATCCATCTGCCATTAGCGGTTCATTGACTGCAGGCGTTCAAGATGCCTTTATTTTCGGTCTTGTCCTTGCAATCATTGGTTTGATCGTGTCTTTTTTTATCAGAAGAGCACGAGACTAATAAGATAGTAATGAAGAAAAATAAATTAGCCAGCAGGGAAAGTAATTTTCTCTGTCTGGCTTTTTCATTGGTCTTTATTACCATATTTTATCAAAAGCGCTAAAATCAGAGTGAATTATTTGAAAATTAACCACTTATCGGATAATCTTACACAATGAAAGTTACTAAAATTTAGCTCAGGTTAAGCGGTTAACGGGAGGAACTTATATGAAAACAATAAAAACCAAAATGTTTGAACCTGTAACAATAGGTGCATGGAACTTAAAAACAAGAACGGCTATGGCTCCTATGACACGTTCGTTTGCCGATAACGAAACTGGTGTTGTGAATGACCTGACCGTAGAATATTACCGAAAACGGGCTCAAGATGGAATCGGACTTATCATTACTGAAGGTGTAGTGATTTCACCAAGAGCAAAGGGCAATCCTGGAGTTCCCGGTATATATACTCAAGAGCAAATCAACGGCTGGAAAAAAGTAACGGAAGCAGTACACGCTGAAGGCGGAACGATTATTGCGCAAATCTGGCATGTGGGCCGTGCAAGTCACCATGAAATTGCAGGAGGACTTCCTCCGCAGGCTCCGTCACCTATCGCTGCAGAAGGTAAGGTTTCACGATTCGGCAAACCTTTTGACACTCCTGAAGAAATGACAGAGACGGATATTGCAGAAGTTGTGAACCAATATAAACAAGCTGCAAAGAATGCAATGGTTGCTGGTTTTGACGGCGTTGAAATTCATGGTGCACATGGCTACTTAATAGACCAGTTCAATTCTGACACCTCCAATGAAAGGACCGATCGGTACGGTGGTGATTTAAAACAGCGTCTGACATTTATGAAGGAAGTGCTAAAAGCAGTCATTGATGCGGTTGGAGTGGAACGTACCCTTATTCGTTTCTCGGCTTTGAAAATTGACCAGCCGTCTTACATGTGGGAAGACCCTGAAAAAGCGATCCAAACATTTATTGAAGCGTTCAATGAAACAGGAGTCAAAATGATTCACCCATCCACGATGGAATTTACCAAACCGATTGCAAGAGGATTGACCATGCATGAATTGGTACGCAGCCACTGGGATGGAATCATAGTCGGTGTGGGCGGGCTTGATCCTGAAACAGCAGAAGCAGCACTGGAAAAAGGCATCATTGACGTTGCGGCGATTGGCCGTCCGCTTATAGCCAACCCGGATTATCTGGCACGAATTAAGAAAGATGAAAAACTTGTTGATTACGAGGTAAAGAAACATTTAGGGCATCTGATTTAATAAATGTAAGGCTGGCTTGTTCTTTGACAGGACGCCGCAGCAACCATACTTCATTTTCTAAAACTGATGCGATTCTTCTTCAAGAAGGGTCGCCTTTTCTTATGAACATAAAAGGGGAGAGTGGATGGTATATCAATGGAACGTATCATGGTTATCGGAGTGTCCGCGGGTGTCGGAAAATCTACTTTTGCAAGAAGGCTTGGAGATCATTTGAATATCGAAGTATATCATTTGGATACATTCTACTGGAGGCCTGGCTGGGTGGAGGCTCCTTTAGAGGCTTTTATTTCTGCCCAGAAGAAGGTATTGAGTCATGACAAGTGGATAATGGAGGGCAACTATAGTAATTCTTTTAATTTACGTTCGGAGCTTGCCGATACGATTATTTATTTAGAACTTCCTCTCCGTGTTTGCCTTTACCGGGTTATAAAACGTTGGTTGTCTAATATAGGTAAAACAAGGCCGGATATGGGCAAAGGCTGCAATGAAAAATTAGACTGGCAGTTTATTAAATTTATCATGACCACCTATTTTCCTCGCAAGAAAGAAATGAAAGCCAGATTTGCCGATCTTCAAAAGAGTGACCCTGAAAAGCTAATAGTTATTTTAAAAAGCAAGCACGAAATTGAAGGATATCTGTTGAATGTGATGGGATAAGCTTTTTTACCACTTAATTTTAATGACACTTAGAGATGTTAGAAACTGCTCTTAACAAAAATTTGGAATTAATATAAAGACCAAACGGAAAAGGGATCTTCCAATCGAAGATCCCTTTTTATACCATGAACTAAATGGCCGTATATGCAAGGGGCGATTACGGTAACCCACTAATCTAGTCTATCATCTTTTAACTAAAGGCTTTACATCTTGCGGAATAGGGGAGATATAGCTTTTCCCTTGTAATCGTTCTTTTAGCTCCGTTTTTGCCTTTTCAACTAATTCTGGATTTTGAAGCACTTCTACTGCAGTTGCCGCAATAACCTTGCCAGCATGAAGCATTCCTTTATGGGCAATGGATGTTGATCCTAGTGTAACCCACTGCCAGCTATGCAAAGGTGACCCAAGAACAAAACAAGCTGTTGTGCATTGGGCAGTAGGAACAATCCAACTAACATCTCCCACATCCGAGGAACCTGTTAATGGCGCTTGGAGGCCCTCAATAGGTTCTAACCAATTTGCCAATGCATCATCTTGATTATCTTTAAAAGGATTGATTGTACTGTTCCTTTCTTGTTCGGTTAAGGTGGCGCGGACTTCTTTGGCAAGCTGTTTTTCCTTATCATCGTGTTGTGGAATACTTAATTCTTGAAAATTCTTGTACATGACGGATTCTAGCACATTGTTTTGGATAACATTGGAACAGGCTTTGTCGAAAACGATTTCTAATTCAGTTCCTGTCATAAGGGCAGCTCCTTTAGCAATATTACAAACTCTCAAGTAAATATCTTGAACTTGTGAAACTTCTGGAGCTCGTAATAAATAAAGAACTTCTGCATCTTGTTGGACAACATTAGGCGATAATCCACCTGAATTCGTTATTGCATAATGGACTCTTGCTTCTTGGATGATATGCTCTCTTAAATAGTTCACACCAACATTCATAAGTTCTACCGCATCTAAAGCACTCCGTCCCAAATGTGGTGATGCTGCTGCGTGGGAGCTTTTCCCTTTAAATTTATAATACACTTGGAAATTTGAAAGCGAATCCATCGACATAACGCCGTTAACATCCAGTGGATGCCAACAAAATGCAAAATCAACGTCATCGAACAATCCTTCTCTGACCATGAAGGTTTTGCCTGATCCGCCTTCTTCTCCAGGACATCCATAATAACGAACTGTCCCATTTATATGATTCTCTTTCATATAATCCTTCACTGCAACAGCTGCAGCTAAAGATCCCGTACCAAGTAAATTGTGACCACATCCATGGCCATTTTCACCTTGTACTATTGGCTCTTGTTTAGCTGTAGCTTTTTTTTGACTCATTCCTGACAGCGCATCAAATTCTCCCATGATTGCCACAACAGGTTTACCAGTTCCATAGCTGCCAATGAATGCCGTTTCTATGTTTCCAACACCTTTTTCAACAGAAAATCCTTCGTTCTCTAAGGTGCTGCATAGCAATTCAGCAGATTGATACTCTTCAAAGCGTGTTTCAGCAAAATTCCATATACGATCACTGACTTCAATGAATTTTTCTTTTTTTTGTTCAATGATTTCCGATAATCTATTTACATGTGTCATTTTACACTCTTTCCTTCCTATATATATTCTGAAGAATTATTTTAATAGGCGTCTTGCAATTAGATTCAAAAGTTCTGCACACCTTGGTAAAACCTCTTCTTGAATATCAAATTTAGGGTGGTGATGTGGTGCAGGAATATCAGTCCCGATAATCATATATGTCCCTTTTCCGCCATTATCCTGTACTCTTCGAATCATAAAACTTGCATCTTCGCTACCAGCAGAACCGGATTCCCTGCAAGCTTTGATTGTTGAAAAACCTTCTACATTCCTGGCTTCTTCCATGGCCAGTTCGACAAGTTCTTGATCACAACGAATCGTAATTGCTTGACCTATAATTTCAATTTCATGTTCAAGCTCATGCATACCTGCACTATGAGCCACGATATTTCGAACACGTTGCTCCACTTCAGCATTTGTTTCTTCGGATACAGAACGGGTTTCAATGATCATTTTTGCATGCGCTGGAATAATATTAGCGGCTGTTCCTCCATTAAGAACACCTACGTTCACGCGGGTAGAGCCTGAACTGAATCTTGGAATGGCATGAATATTTAACAATGCGGTGGCTGCTCCTAATAATGCATTTTTACCTTTTTCAGGAGAAGCACCTGCATGAGAAGATACCCCATGAAAATGGGCAGTCATTTTCGTACTTGCTAAAAAGCCGGAAGACCCACCGTGAAATTCTCCCAGAGGGACATCTGTGCCAAGGTGCAGACAATATATATGATCCACATCATCCAAAATTCCTTTTTGTACAATTGAATAGGCACCGCGTACGCCTTCTTCAGCTGGTTGAAAAATAAGCTTTACCGTTCCTGCGAAATTGCCATCCGCTAATTTTTCAGCAAGCCCTAAGCCAATTGCCGTATGGCCATCGTGTGCACAGGCATGCATATTGCCCTCATATTTGGAACGAAAACCGTTTATTTGTGGGAAGTGGTCAGAATCAGTACTTTCTGTAACAGGCAATGCATCCATATCAAATCGGAAAGCGACAGTTGGGCCATCAGTTTTACCTTTTAATATACCGATGACGGCAGTATATCCGCCCTCCATTTCTTGGAGGATTTTTGGATTGGCGCCATCTTGTAATGCTCTATTAAATGTTTCCTCTAATACTTCTATAGGGGGGACTCCACGGCGAGAATCACCATCTAAAGCATCTTTGCCAAATATCACGTTATATTTCAGAGAAGTTAGTGCTTCTACTACCTTTGAAGCAGTTCGAAATTCCGTAAAGCCAACTTCTGGATGTTGATGAAGATCACGTCTTAAAGAAATAATATCCAATTCGTTTCACTCCTAATTTATTTGATGATAATTCATATAATACGATTTGTTGTTTAGATCAAGCAGCACAGCCCCTCAAGTCGCTTAAGGGGCATGCGAGGCGCTTGAGATTTTTAAATTACGGTAATTTCGGATATACTCCGGGACCAATTGGGAGGCCAAGGAAATACCAAACAACTACCAATAGCGTCCAAATGATGAAGATGATAATCGGATAAGGCAATATAAGAGAATAATAAGTTCCTAGTTTTGCATCTTTTCGATACTCTTGTAAGAAACTTAAGAATAGTGGGACAAATGGAGATACAGGAGCCAATGGCAGTACAGATGAATCTGCTACCCTGAACAACATTTGGGCGAAGGCAGGATGATAGCCTAATACCATGAACATTGGGACAAAAACGGGTGCCAATATAGACCATATTGCAGATCCGCTGGCAATGAACATTGAAAGAAGTCCAGATAAGAACATTAGCCCAATTAGGACAGGTGCACCTTCTATGTTTAGCTGTTCCAAGAGATCTGTGATGGATAAAGCCAAAAATTTACCCATATTACTCCAGTTAAAGCAAGCGACAAACTGGGAAAGCGGGAAAACCATGATAATGAATCCGGCCATTCCTTTAATTGGGTCTACTAATAATTCCGGAATGTCATTTTGTTTCTTAATCGCTCCCACCTTAACTCCATAAGTAATAGAAACTGTAAAAAAGAAGAGTAAGATGATTGCGACAATTCCAGACATGAATGGCGAGGGGAGAATCGCTCCAGTTTCTGGATTTCGTAATAGAGCTCCTTCTGGAACGACTAGAACGGCCATAACAGCAATAAAAATCAATGCTGAAATACCTGTAGCCAGGAGTGCTTTGTTTTGTTGCTTCGTTAATTGCTCCAATTTCTTATGCTGACCGCTACCTTCATACTTTCCTAAGCGCGGCTCGACAAATTTATCTGTAATCAAGGATATAACTACCGTGAGTACGAGAACGGAAGTCGCCATAAAGAACCAGTTATCAGTAACATTAACGGTCAAATTTCCATTCATGCCTTTCGCTACTTCCGAACTAATTCCTGAAAGCAAGACATCTGTTGTGACGATTAATAAGTTGGCAGTGAAACCTGAACCAACCCCAGCGATGGCAGCGAGCAACCCAGCAACAGGGTGCCGTCCCACAGCAAGGAAAATTAGAGCACCAAGGGGAGGCATAATAACAAGCGCTGCATCAGAAGAAACATGACTAAAAAAGGCAACAAATACAACTAAATAACTAGCGTATTTCCCTGAGACTTTTAACGACATTTTCCGAATCAAAACTTCTAACAATCCAACTTTTTCTGCTAATCCTACTCCTAGCATAAGAGCTAAAATAGATCCCAGTGGTAAAAAGCCGGAAAAGTTTTTAATCATATTCGGCAAAATCCATTGGATGCCTTCACGGCTTAAGAGGTTTTGAACTTCCACTCTCTCTCCACTTATGGGGTCCGATGCCGAAACATGGAAAACTGATAAGAGAGCGGTTACAACAAATAAAAAGGCAATCATATAAATAAATAAGATAAAGGGGTGGGGGATTTTGTTTCCTATTCGCTCTACTCGATTGAAAAAACCACCCGTTTTATGATTTTGAAGATTAGTTGTATCTTTAATTACTTTTTGTTCCATTACATTCTCCTCCTAAACCTTCTTCCATTTGTAGTTTGTGCGTTTTGCACCATTCCATTTATAAACTTTTTCTCTAAACATGCCTTAAACTCAAATTACCGTCTTTCATCCTTTGAGAACTTCATTAATTCCTTCCAATATACTGATTTTTAATTAACGAATATTTAACGCTATTTTCGTTAAATGTATTATATAATTAAGAATAATCTATTTCAATAAAATTTTCAGAAAAAAGAGAAATTATTTTATGGTAATTATTGTTAAACAAACAATAGGATTCGAAACCTTTGAGTCAAAAAGTCCTGCCACTCTTGAACTCACGATAGATAGGAAAGCATATTAAGCAGCACCGTTTATTAATGTCAAACGGTGCTTTACATGCTTTTATATTTGGCTCTCATTTTTATTCCCTGATAGGGGTGGTTATTTTGATATAATAAAACTAATAGTATGATGTAGGGGTGAAATAAACTTGTATAAAATTGGGGTTGTAGGTCCACTTTCATCTATAAAGAAAATTCGGGATGTTACTAATGAATTTGAACATGAAATAGATTTTATTGATTTTCCATATGAAGATGCACGTGAGGTAACGGACATTATAAAAAAACACCAAAGTACAGTAAATGGTTGGTTTTTCTCTGGACCAGTTCCTTATAGAATAGCAAAAGGAATGTTGGATTCAGAGGCCAATTTTACATATTGTCCTCCCGTAGGATCTAGTTTATATAGATGTTTATTACAAATGTCTGCAGATCAAAAACATTTTTTCGATAAGTTATCCATCGATATGATTCGATTGGAAGACTTTTTTCTGCATGAGTCACTGCAAGAGCTAGGGATTTCCACCGAACATATTTATGTAAAAACATTTGATGAACAATATGATTATCAAGAAATTGTTCAATTTCATCTTCAGTTGTGGAGGGAAGGGGAGATACATGCTGTCCTAACCGTTTTACAATCTGTATATGAGGCCTTGAAAAAAGAAAATGTTGCTGTCTACAAAATAAATATGACAAAGATGGAAATCCGGCAAGCGGTCAAGATTTTGATTGAAAAAGCAAAAAGCACCTATTTTAAAGATAGTCAGATAGGTGTAGAGATTATTGAAATTGATCAGTTTGATCAATTTGTGGACGAGGTTAATATTCGTTATCATCTTCAGCATTTGGAGCTGAAAATTAAACAAACCTTGCTTTCATTTTGCGAAAAATTAGATGGATCACTCATAGAAAATGGAAACGGCCGCTATCAAATATTTAGTTCACGCAAGGCAATTGAACGGGAAATTGGCAGCTTGCAAAGTACTGTTCAATTACTGGCCCTTGAAATGGATGTCTCAGTTGCAGTGGGTATTGGTTTTGGAGAGACGGCTGCATCGGCAGAAATCAATGCCCGCAAGGCAATCCGTCATTCGAAGAAGCAAGACAGTTCCGGAATTGTTGTTATCCAAGAAGATGGTGTAATGATTGAATCCGTAGGTCAAGAAGAACAATTGGCATATACCTTCCGTTCTAATGATAAAGAACTGCTAGATAAATTGAATCAGGCTAACATTAGTGTAAAAACGTATAAAAAGATAGAAGCATTGGTTGATCGTATGGGCTGGGACGGCTTCACTTCCTCAGACTTAGCTTCTCATTTATCCATGACCGTTCGAAATGCTCAGAGAATTATGAGTAGTTTGAGTGAAAGCGGTTTAGTGGAGTACAAAGGAGAAGAACTTCAATCACCTCGGGGAAGACCTCGTAAAATTTATATGTTAAAGAAGTAACACCTCGACGTTCTTATTATCATGTAAATGCAATCGATTTACGGTGAAAGTTTTGAAGGGGATTCTCATTAGTAATGAGTTTGATTATCTGGATCTAGTCATTTAAACTTTATTTTAACCTAGAGAGCTGAAAATCAGCTCTTTTTCTTATGGTGCAATATCAAAAAGATGTTCCTCTATCATTCGTATATGTAAAAATACCAGAACAGTTATAAATGATAGTAATATCGTTATTCAATTTAGGGAAAGTAAACGTTGATTTGCAACGAACTATATAGAAAGCTGACTTGTAAACCTCTCATTAAAAGCTTATACAACGTATTTTTACTTCATGTTGCATGATAAAATGATACAAAAGAGAAAAGTTTGGCGAGGGTATGAAAACAATTAATCTTTCCTTTTTGCTGCTTATATGATCAAGAGTAACAAAACAACTAATAACCAGGACTCAATACAAATTGAGCAATAGTTAGACAGCAGAAAGAATTAGGATTACGATATCATGACTTAGATTAAACCAGGATATTCTACAAAGAACAATGAATCTATTACAGATGATAAAGGAAGTCGATTACTGGATGTATAAAATCGGACTTGTCGGTTTAAAAACTTCTATAGAAAAAATTTTAGTATTGGCAGAAGAATATAAACATGAGTTGGAATTCATCTCTTTGCCCTATGAAAGGACCGAAGAGGTAGAGAATATTGTAAAGGAACATGATTCTCACGTACATGCATGGCTTTTTTCTGGTCCACTTCCCTATGAAATTGCAAAAAGAACACTGGGTACAGATAAAATAATGGTCCATGTTCCTGCCACGGAATCAGGTTTTTATAAATCCTTTTTAGAGATGATCTACGAACAAGGAAAAATCATTGAGCATCTAAGTATCGATACTATGTCCTCAAATAATATAAGCGAAGAAGCTTTGTCACAGTTGAATATAAAGACCCAAAAGATTTATACGAAAGTGTTTGAGACAGAGGTTGATACGGATGAATTGGTACATTTTCACTTGAATTTATGGAATAAGGGAATGACAGAAGGTGCTTTTTCTTGTTTTCCGTCCGTGTGTGAAGCTTTAAGGGAGTATGGCATTCCAGCCTACCGGATGTCGATGAGTAAGATGGAAGTGCGGCAAACGCTTCGAATCCTTTCTGAAAAAGTAAAGGCTTCCTACTTTAAAGATACACAAATCGGAGTGGAAATCATTGAAGTCGAATACTTTGACAAAGTGGCAGAGGAAATGAAAACTCCTTATCATTTACAGTACTTGGAGCTTCGGCTAAAAGAAATGTTGATTCAACTTGGAGAAAAAATAAATGGTTCCTTTTCAGATAAAGGGAATGGGAGGTACATGATTTTTAGTTCTCGCGGCGCGATTGAACGAGAAATCATTATGCTCGAAGATACCATCCAAAAATTGGCGTTTGAAGCAGATACACCCGTTGCCGTTGGAATTGGCTTCGGCGAGACTGCCTATTCGGCGGAAATCAATGCTTTTCGTGCTATTCAACATTCAAAAGAGATGAAGAAGCGAGAAATTGTGATTATTCAAGATGATGGCAAAATTATCGAATCACCAGGCAAAAAGAAAGAACTGCAATATGATACCCGTACCCACAATAAACCCCTTATAGAAAAGTTAAAAAGCGGAAATATCAGTGTCAAAACGTATAAGAAAATCTCGGCTCTCGTTCAAAGAATGGGCTGGAGTGATTTTACTACAAAGGACTTAGCGACACATCTTGAAATGACAGAGCGCAATGTACGGCGTATTGTTGCGGATATGTGCGAAGTCGATTTGGCACAATGCGTTGGTGAAGAGGCTAACGCCACCCGTGGAAGACCGAGTAAAATTTATCAATTATTATAAATTACAGGCACCCATAATTTGGGTGCTTTTTTATTTCTGCTTCATGTCGCATTAAAAAGTTCAACAATTAGATGCAGTGCAAAAAAACAGTTTGGAATTTTCAAAAAATAATTGTAATGAAGACCGCGTGAGATTATACTCTATTTAAGGAATTTTTTCCTTAAACTATCCTAAATTAGTGGTCGTTATGTAAATTGAATGAAAAAGGGGTTGTAGTGGATGTCTCAAACTATAATGGTTCATGATTTGATCGAGGCTGTTAAAGGTGAAGTGATTGCTTGGAGAAGATATTTACATAAGTATCCTGAGCTGTCTTTTCAGGAGGAAAAAACAGCACAATTTGTTTATGAAACGCTGCAAGCTTTTGGTGAATTGGAAATTTCACGTCCGACAAAAACGAGTATTATGGCTCGTTTGATTGGTCAGCAGCCTGGGAAGGTTATTGCACTGCGGGCAGATATGGATGCGCTTCCAATTGTAGAAGAGAATGATTTTGACTTTGTGTCACAGAATTCAGGAGTTATGCATGCTTGCGGACATGATGGGCATACGGCGATGCTGCTTGGCACAGCAAAAATTCTTACACAGTTAAAGGATCAAATTAAAGGTGAGGTGCTCTTTTTATTTCAACATGCTGAGGAACTGCCGCCCGGTGGTGCTCAAGAAATGGTGAGGGCCGGTGTGCTTGATGGAGTGGATATGATCATTGGATCCCATCTCTTGTCGACTCTTCCTTTAGGGAAAATTGGACTAAGTTACGGTCCGATGATGGCTGGGGCTGATACTTTTAACATTACCGTGGTGGGTAAAGGGGGGCACGCCTCACAGCCTGAACTTACCGTCGATCCCATAGCAATTGGAACTCAGGTTGTATCAAATCTCCAGCACATTGTTTCGAGGTATCGAGATGCCCAGGAAGCCCTGGTGATTTCAGTGACTCAGTTCCATGCGGGAAGTGCGATTAATGTTATTCCAAGTAAGGTAAGCATTGGTGGATCAGTTCGCAGCTTCAATCTGGAACTGCAGGAAGAAATCCCGAATTTTATCGAACGGATAGTAAAAGGGATTACTGAAGCGCATGGAGCTACTTATGAATTCGATTATCAGTTTGGTTATGCTCCTACCATTAATGATGAAGAAGTTACCCGATTGATGGACGAAACGGTCTGTGAAATATTTGGTGAAGAAAGTCGAGAAATTTCAAAGCCAATTATGGGAAGTGAAGACTTCTCTGCTTTTCAAAAAGTAGTTCCGGGATCTTATATTGGAATAGGAGCTCGTAATGAAGAAAAAGGGATTATATATCCTCACCATCATCCCAAATTTACAGTCGATGAACAGGCTCTACAAAATGGGGTGAAGTTATTTGTTCATGGGACTTTAAAAATGTTAAATCTAACTTACTAGGGGGTTAAGAGTTTGAAAAAAATATATTGGCTCGGAATTATCCCGTTTCTTGGCTTTATTGTGGGCGCTTTGTTTACAAATAAAGTAACTCCCTATGTTCTGGGTATGCCATTTTTTCATTTTTGGATTGTACTTTGGTCTGTGCTGACCACAGGTATAATGGGGATTATTTATCTACTCGATCCTGCTAATCAGAAGGGAGATTCAAGATGAACATTGCCGTTTTTTTCATCCTGTTTTTTTTCGTCATTTCCGTTTTGATTGGTATCCAGGCTAAAAAAGGGAAAGAAATGAACTTGGAACAATGGTCAGTTGGAGGTCGCGGAATGGGAGCCCTATTGATTTTCCTCTTATCCGCAGGTGAAATGTATACTACCTTTACCTTTTTGGGTGCAAGTGGTTCGGCTTATGGGGAAGGTGGTTCCATCTTTAGTATCGTGACATATGGCTGTCTGGCTACAGTCATCTCCTATTGGACATTTCCGGCAATCTGGAGGTATGCAAAGAAACATAAATTAGTTTCCCAATCTGATTTTTTTGTGAAAAAATATCAAAGTCCATATCTTGGTGTGCTTGTTGCTGTAATAGGTGTTATAGCTTGTACTTGCTACTTAGTCCTGCAATTGAAGGGTTTAGGATATATCGTTTCTGCAACATCCTATGGGGTCATTTCTTCTACAGCTGCCATTTGGGTTGGAGCAATTGGTGTTACCATTTTTGTAATGGTTTCCGGTATTCACGGTTCTGCCAGGACAGCTATTTTGAAGGATATTCTGATTCTTGGCGTTGTTGTATTTTTAGGAGTTTATTTCCCACTTCATTATTATGGCGGTCTTCAACCTATGTATGAGGCCGTTGAACAGGCAAAGCCGAACTATACCATACTTCCAAATCAGGGAATGAGCGTTTCATGGTATATATCGACCGTTGTATTAAGCGCTATTGGATTTTATATGTGGCCGCACGGGTTTTCTCCTATTTATGCTGCCTCTAGCGAGAAAGCACTGCGAAAAAATGCAATCCTAATGCCAATATACCAATTGATTTTATTGTTTGCCTTTTTTGTCGGGTTTGCAGCGATCTTACAGATGCCTGGATTAAAAGGCGGCGACGCCGACCTTATCTTGCTGCAGCTTTCTAAACAAGAATTTGATCCATGGTTTGTAGGCTTAATCGGTGGTACTGGCGTGTTAGCCGCTCTAGTCCCAAGTTCCATGCTGTTGATGTCTATATCAACATTGCTTGCGAAAAATGTATACAGCGTATTCACTCCATCTGCAACGGAAAATCAAATTGCAAAACTGGTAAAATATTTGGTTCCGCTTATTTCTCTAGTAGGGATTTACTTGACCTTTAAAGGTGGAAACACCCTCTTTAGTCTCGCTTTAATCGCCTATAATTTTATTACACAACTTGCTCCTGCCTTTTTCGCAAGTTTGATGAGAAAGAATTTTGTAACCAAACATGGAGCATTTGCAGGGATAATAACAGGAGGAGTACTGGTTTCCATCATGGAACTGGGGAATATAAAAATTGGACAACTGTTTCCTTATCTTCCTCAAGCAATAAAAGACCTGAATGTGGGTATTATCGCCCTATTTGTTAACATTGTTGTTTTAGTGGTGGTCAGTTTGATGACAAAAAACTTTACTTATACTCATCAAGATACTGATGATTTGGAGACATCAACACTAGAGCAGAAGATCTAATGCAAAAAGAATCAAATAGCTAACGCAACATGATTTTTTACATTCACTTCCGGTATAAATATGTAACACGAATTCCTTCCAATTAAAACTTTCCTGGGGTCAGTTTTGCAGCACTCCATTTACAGTTTGGAACGCTTTTAAAGAATTGGGCTTTTGGAATCAAAGTTGGTCCAGTGGACACAGGATAATTCAATGATCGCCCTTTTTTGAAGGGGACCTTTGAGAATTGTCCTTTTTAATCTCTTTCTGCCAAATAACTAAGAAGATTATCTGCAAAAAAACAACCGGTCTGAATATGACCGGTTTGTTTCATTTACTTACTCTGATTTAGAGCTCTGATCTTTATTTCTTTTATTTCCTTTGCTGTTGTCCCCGCTAATAGGAGTTTGTCCGTGTAATTGCGGTGAATTTTGGTTACCGCTGCCTTTATTGAACTTTTTTGTCATGTCTCACATCTCCTTTCTTTTTTCAAATACAGTTTGTCCCTTTTTGGTGAACTTATGTTTTTCACTTGTAAGGAACATCCTTATCAAGTGATCTTTTTCATTCACGGCTAGTAAGGTAGCTCGGTAGGAGGATAGATAGAACAATCATTGCCTGTTGAAAAAGGAGCTCAGCTGCATATCGATCTGCATTTCGCCCTTGAGGGATTTTACACAGACAAAGTGTGCAAACTGGCTGTTATGACTGTTGAAAGTTCTAATTATGAAGATGAAATAAAAAATGTTATGGAATGTTTGGGAACTAGAGGGTCTTTTTAACATAAGTTCATACAAGAGGGTTAAATTACATAGTTCTTACTTTATTTTTAATAAGCTTGCAGTAGTAGTTTGTAGCTCTGAAAAAAAGAAAAGTATATACAGATAAATGATTTCAAGGATACATGTGGTATTCCTTTTTAAAGCATGTATAAGCATCTTCATAGTCATCTTTCCTTTCTAATTGTAATTTCATCAATTATACTAATGAATTTATACAAAATCTTCCTCTTTGTTAGATTACCTGCCATTGTTTTTCTGGATGTAAGTTTTTATTGAAAAAGGATTGTTTACCAGGTGAACCTTCAGGTAAATGATTGAAGTCATTTCTATTACCACGATAGAATATATTTCACGTGTATTTTAGGAATCCAATAACTGATTTTGGTATGTACTTTATGAAGGATCAGTCGAATATTTGCTTCACAGTTACTAGCGCTTGTACCATAAATTCGATATGAGGGAGCTTTTCTGGTTTCTGCGGGGCAGAGTAGCTCGGAGAAAATATAAAAAACAAAAGGCAGAATTATTCTGCCCTTTGTCTACAGTTTTTTTTGATTTGTACAATTTGAACGTCGATTTCCTCTCCAGGCACTCGCTTTCCGCGGGCGGTCCGGGAGCCTCCTCGGCTTGCTCCTTCCGTTTCAATCTACTTTGTTTTAATTTTTAGATAGAACCCATTTGCTTTTAACTCATCCAATAAATATTCAATTCAAATTCTTAATGATCTTAATTTCTTTTAGTAATACAAACACATATGAGATACCCAGGGCTAAGATGATACAAACTAAAAAGATTATTCACCTTAATATTGGGGCACGAGGATCATTTGGGTGATCTTTGCAAACCCGGGGAGACACGACTCTTAATTGTTATTTTTACTGGTAAAGTCATTTTTGTTTAAAAATTCTATGATTCCATTAATTAATCCAGTGGATAATGGTAGTTCAGGATTTGTATAGGTTGCTAAATTTCCCGCTCGATCTGCAGGGGCTTCTTTCAATACGTGATTCATCTTTTCGAGTATAAGTAATTCAGAATCGCTTTTTTCCGTATGTAACGCCTTTGCGTTAGTTGCCGGCACTTGAATGTCTCTATTGCCGTTTACGATCAGAACAGGGATATTCAGTTCCTTTACTGATTCTATCGGGTTATATTGAATCCAAGAAATCATGTAAGGTTGAACAGAAGGGCGGAATACATTCTGCAAATCTGCACTGACAGTCTCGACTTGTTTTCCTTGTTTAAGCTTTGCCAGTATATCTTTCGATTCCGTTAATAACTTCGGTGTCAGTTGCTCTTCAAGCTGTTTGATGAGTACCTGGTCAATAGGTTCGCCTGGACCTGCCAATGAAATGAATATGTCTGTTTCTGTTTTCTTAGCTGCTTCCATTCCTATTAAAGAGCCTTCGCTATGGCCGATGATGCCGACTTTGGAAAAACGGCCATCCTTTTTGGCAAATTGAATCCAGGCAGCTGCATCATCAATATACTGTTCAAATCTCAGGTCCGCTTCTCTTCCTGCCAATTGCATATTTTCACCAATTCCGCGCTTATCATATCTAATGCTTGCGATACCTTTTTCTGCAAGACTCTCGGCTAACATTTTCAAACTATTATTTTTTCCCGGATTTCCAATGGTGTTACCATCTTTATCGGTCGGACCAGAACCCGCAATTAAAATCATCACAGGAAAAGGCCCTTCATTTTTTGGTGTTTCTAAAAGGCCTTTAATGGTTCCGTTCTTTAAGTCGGCCTGCACGATTTCACCTGATTCTTTTTCTTCAACTGCCTGATCGGAGTTCTTGACCAATTCAAAGGGGAACTTTTGCCCTTTTTGAACAAATGTTCCTGAAATCCTTTTCTGATCTACTTTACCATCAAACGTTATTTGCTGATTTTGGATCTTCATATCAAAAAACAAGTCTGATTTACTTAACTTTACACTTGTTAAGGGGAATTCGTTCAACCCTTGTACAGGAATACTTATGGTTCCACCTTTCTTCGTAAAATGAACAATGATTGGAAGTGGTTGATTTGGAATCTTAATATCTCCCTCCCATCTGCCTTCAATAGCTTTCAATGAGCTCACTTCCTTTGAATTCTCTTCCACCTGTACCGCCTCCTTGGTTCTGCAACCTACCATTAATACAAAAGTACTTACGAAAATACATATAATCGTCAAAAGTTTTTTCATTCGAGCGATTTCCTTTCTAAAGTAATTAGAGATAAAAACTATTTCATGTAATGTTTTTTTTTTGTTTCAGACATTCATATCCGTCTCCATTATAAGTAAGTTTTAATATCAAATTCCAATATTTTCCCTTGTGATTGCGTTTATTTTTCCATTGTCCCTTTTTAAATAAGGTGGCAATTGTGGAGGGATTTTTTAATTAAGAGAACAGACCGTCTTAATCGAGAGCGCCTAAGTCGGTGCTGTTTTCACGTTCCCTTTTTAAAGATCGGGATATTAGGTCAAAATTAGAATTATTTGAATCAAACATTGACATCTAAAAGAAACTCTTTTAGAGTGGATGTGTAAATTAAATATCCTCGTTAGGTGAGGCTCCTGTGTAGGAGATACGCTACTGCCCAAAAATGTCGAAAGACGCCAATGGGTCAACAGAAACCATCGACATAAGGTGGTTTTTAATGTAGCTGGCTTTGTCCTATGCCACACAGTGCTAAAGCTCTACGAATGGAGGAACTGGATTTATGCTTGTATTTGTCATTCAGTCTTATACGACTGTTTGTATTTGTCATCCAGACAATGTACGCATATATACCGTATTTAACACCTTCATTTGTAATGGAGGTTTTTTTATTTTTTCCTGGGGGTGAGGAATTTGGATAACTATTCACGTCGACATACACGTGAATGAAAACAAGATTTTGGAAGGGGAATAAATATTTTTTTTACTCTTAGTATTTAAGGGAAATATTTTTTGCTCCCCTAAAAAGGAGTGAGTGACAAGATGATAAAAGTCCTGACCGAAGATCAAATGACTTTACAAATCATAAAAGTTTTAAAAGAAGGAAAAAAGAATGAATTTTTAGCAATATTAGAAGAACTCCAACCTTATGACATTGCGCGAATTTTTGAGGGGCTACCAGAAAAACACCATACACGTTTCTTGTTGTTACTTGATTCAGAACAAATCGCTGAACTGATTCAAGAAGTTGAGAAAGTGCATCAATTAAAAATCCTTAGTAAATTAGGAATAGAGAAATCCGGTCATGTAATGGATCTAATGGATAATGATGATCTAGCTTCATTGTTAGAGGACCTATCCCCTGAAAAAATTGAAGAACTTCTTTCAGGCATGAAACAAGAAGAATCAAAAATCGTTCAAAATATCATGAATTATCCCCCTGAAACAGCCGGGCGAATAATGACAAACCGTTTTGTCTGGATCCCCCAACATTATACAGTTCGTGAATCAGTTGAAAAACTGAAAATCTTTGCGGAGTTTTCGGAAACGATCAATTATCTTTATGTAATAGATAATGATAAAAAATTAGTAGGTGTTGTCTCATATCGGGATTTAATAATAAATGATGAATCTGAAAAAATTCAAGATATTATGTATAGCCGGGTTATCTCGGTTACTGCTTATGAAGACCAAGAAGAGGTAGCTCGTGTTATTGAGCGATATGATTTTTTAGCAATTCCAGTAGTTGAAAAAAATAATGAATTATTAGGAATTGTAACCGTCGATGATATTATTGATGTTGTCATTAAGGAAGCGAATGAAGATATTGAAAAATTATCGGCATCCGGTAAAGCTATAGACTTTGATACGAAGGCGCACGTGGCCGCATATCGTCGGCTTCCCTGGCTTATTCTACTTTTATTTATCGGATTGGTGTCTGGAACCATTATAAGCGGTTTTGAAGAAACATTGTCCAAAGTTGTTGCACTTGCCTTCTTTATGCCGATGATCGCAGGGATGACTGGAAATACAGGTACACAATCTTTAGCTGTTGTTGTAAGGGGCCTAATCACTAGTGATACGGATAAAGGAGTCGTGACCAGACTTATTATACGGGAATTGAAAGTTGGATTGATAATAGGCGTTACCTGTGGAATATTGATTTCCATCATAGCTTATGTTTGGCAGGGAAATCCCGTTCTGGGATTAGTGGTTGGAAGTTCGTTAGTGATGACCCTAATTATCGGGACTTTAGCTGGGACCATTATTCCTTTGATATTATATAAATTCAACATCGATCCTGCAGTTGCTTCTGGTCCGCTAATTACAACACTAAATGATATCCTCTCGTTACTTATTTACTTTGGAATTGCCACGATGTTTATTTCAAAATTGATGTAGACTATCCATTAAGCTAGTAGTTTTTTCATGGGCGAACATAGTCTCAAGGATTGCAGTACAAACTGTCCAGGCTGATGTTTTAAATCGGGATAGTGCGGAGGTTGATCATCTGCCAAGCAGACAATAAAAATAGAGTTTTAAGCTGCGGCCTTTTCTCGGTATCCAATCGGGGAAAGGCCGTTAAATTTTTCTGGGAGTGAACCGTATATTGAAATGAAAAACATGGGACATAATAGGCTGTAGCAAGTTTGGGGTTTATAGGAAAGACTACATAAGAGTGTTATGGAAGAAAAAACCAATCATATTCTTTGACCTATGAACTTCATCAGTGATACGCTTCTTTTCGAAATTACGTATTCAAACCAAGGAGGAACAATGATGACACAAACTAAACAACAAATAATCACCCTGGCAAACCGTCCAAAAGGTATGCCATCGAAAGGGGATTTCAACTTTGTTGAGAGTGAAGTTCCCACACCAAAGGATAATGAGATTTTAGTACGTACACTATATTTATCTGTCGATCCATATATGCGTGGCAGAATGCAAGATACCAAATCATATATTGCTCCATTTGAATTGAATAAGGTCATCACTGGCGGCGTTGTTGCTGAAGTTGTTGAGTCCAAATCGAATTCCTTCAAACAAGGGGATGTCGTTGTTGGGAATATCGACTGGGCAGAATACACAGTTGTCACCGAAAAGGAAATCCGCGTGATTGATCCCAAGGTGGCTCCGGTCACAACTCATTTAGGGATTCTTGGAATGACCGGTTTAACTGCTTACTTTGGTTTGCTTGATATTGGTAAACCTCAAGAAGGTGAAACGGTAGTCGTTTCAGGAGCGGCTGGAGCAGTTGGTTCAGTAGTCGGACAAATTGCTAAGATTAAAGGTGCGAAGGTTGTTGGCATCGCTGGTTCAGATGAAAAACTTGAGTATTTAACGAAAGAGCTGGGATTTGATGGAGCCGTAAATTATAAAAGTGATAGTTTTGCGACAGATTTAGCTAATGCTGTTCCCGATGGAGTCGATGTTTATTTCGATAATGTGGGCGGCGAGGTGTCCGATGCTGTTTTCACACTTTTGAATGCGAATGCCCGAATACCATTATGCGGAGCGATTTCCTCGTATAACGCAGAAGGAAAAGATCTAGGACCGCGTCTGCAATCGGCGATGATCAAAACGAGTGCACTAATGAAAGGTTTCACAGTTGGAAATTATGCCTCTAGATTCCAAGAGGGTGCAACGGATTTAGGTAAGTGGCTTCAAGAAGGAAAGCTGAAGTATGAAGAAACGATTATTGAAGGGTTCGAAAACACGCCTGATGCATTTTTAGGTTTGTTTAAAGGAACGAACCTCGGTAAACAGCTTGTAAAAGTTGCGGAGCCTGAATTCGCTCAACTATAAGTTTTCTGGAAATAAAGCTGAGGAAGGTCCATTGTTGGGATTTTTAAGCAGCTTATGACAAAAGCGGCCTTTTTTCGATTTAAATCGGGGAAAGGCCGTTTTCTTTCAAGTTATATGATCCTTCATTACCTTAAGTGGTATCTTTTGATCCATATGAAGGATATTAATTATGAGAAGTCACTTCATCAGACATAGCCTTCACTACAGAGTTGGAATCTTTAATGAAAGGATAAATTGAAAATGAGTGAAAATAAGCAAAGGTCCTCTTCGGAATCTCTGAAATTGGATACGATACATACTACATTTAAACAGGCTTTTGAAATAAAAAAGAATCCATTTCCTTGGATAAAAGCACTAAGTGCAGGTAAAGCTGCTGCACTACCTGTTTTCATTGGCTTATTATTCGGAAATTTATCGTACGGTTTACTTGCAGCGATAGGAGGTTTCACTTATTTATACGTTTTTAACCAACCGTATCGCCAAAGAGCTAAAAAGATTTTCTTTGTGATGGTGGGTCTTGCTTTATCTGTTGTTTTAGGGACGCTTTTGGCTCCATACCAATTAGGAACAGCCATAATGATGGGTATCATCGGGGCCAGTGTTTTTTTTGTATTTGGTGCATTAAAGATAACCGGTCCTTCGGCGGTATTCTTCGTCTTGAGCTTTGCGCTTGCGACAGGTATGCCCGTTGACCAAAGCCTTGCCCCATTGCGTGGTGGCCTTGTTTTAATGGGTGGGGCACTATCATGGATAATCTGTATGTTAGGCTGGTTTTTCAACCCTCATGGACCAGAATCGCTTGCGGTAGAAAAGGTGTACAGAGAATTGGGGGCATTCTTTGATTCCATGGGCACCGAGACTTTCAATAAAGCAAGACAAAGAACCGTATTGGCGATGAAACACGCTGAAGATACACTGTTAGCGGGGGTTTCAAACAGGAGAAGTCCAGATGAGTTGAAGCGATTATATCTATTGAATGAACATGCCAATGCCATATTCTTGGAGGCTCTGGAGATTACCTTGAACAAAAAGATCGTGATGCCGCCAGAATTAGGTCATTCCGTTCGTGCCTTGGCCGGTTCCATTGCATCTGGAAAAAAGAATAAAAAAAAGATCCTTCAACCTGACCAAATGACTGATGAGGTGGAAGCGTTATTCATGATGATTTACAATGCAGATGCCATCATGAATGAACCTGTACAGAAAATCGATCAAGCAGCAACCATCTCCAAGCCTTCTTTAAAGACCATTTTTCTTGGGGCGTTCGATAAGAATTCCATTGTTTTCCTCTCTTCCGTTCGATATGGAACAATCCTTACCATTGCGGCGATCATCGCCTATTCCGCCGATTTTAACCGTTCGTACTGGATTCCCTTATCCTGTGCGGCCGTTATGTCGGGTCCGACCATCATCTCCACATTCCATCGGGCGGTCCAAAGGACTTTCGGGACGGTCATCGGGCTCCTGATAGCAAGTTTAATTCTAGCAGCCGTTCATAACGAGTTCATCATCGTTCTGATCATTTTATCTTTGACATTCATTACAGAGCTTTTCATCGTTCGGAATTATGGATTGGCGGCGATGTTTTTTACCCCTTCAGTATTGATCATGGCGGAATATTCATCTCAAAGCTATGATTTCGGTTTTTTTGCGACTGTAAGGATAACCGATATTGTCGTTGGAAGCTTGATAGGGCTTATTGGGTCGCTGTTACTCGGAAGTCGTTCGGCATCCAGTCTTCTCAATCATTTAATAGCCAAAACGATTCGTAGCCAGGGGCAGCTATTATTGATGGCGTTCTCTGAAAAAGATAATGACCTTGCAATTGATGAAAGCAGTGAAAGGAACAAAATGCAAACAAATATGGTGAATCTATTAACCGTCTACAATGCATCCCTTGGTGAGATATTCAAAAACAAGGCTAGATTGGAATCTCTTTGGCCCGTTATATTTTCGATAGAACAGTTGGGATATTATCTAAATGCCAGCTTAAAATCCTCTGAACGGCCAATCCTTTCAGAGCGGGAGCTTGCTCAGTTGCTGTATGTTTTCGAAAACATGGCGATAGCGGCCGATAAAAGTCGATCACATACGAATAAAGAAGTGCCAGAAATAGAAGGATATTCAAAAATCCGTCAGGAAATTTTGGACCTACAAGATGCGCTTCAGTTTTCCGGAGAAGCAACTGGCTAATCAATCTATTGATCCGGGAGATCATATTTGAATCCCTTTCTTTAGCTGAGTGATTCTTCGCCCCTATTAATAGGATGAAATTGGAAGGTTTATAGAAAAGTCTGTAAAAATGCCAGTTTTCATTATAAAATGTAATTACAAAGAGAAAGGTGATGAACCATGTCAAACGTTGCTAAATTTCGTGATTTTTTAACTAGTGAGAAAATCTATATGAATGAGTTGAATGAAGATGGCACCACCTTTTTTAGGGCTGAGCAAAAGTTAAAGGACGGCTGGAAGGTCCTTTTAGTATTTGCTTTCAATCAAGATGAAAATGTGGCGGACTTATTTTGCTTTAATGTCGCCGAGTTGAAGAATCCTGAAAAGAAACAGGATGTACATACACTGTTGAATGAATATAATGCTAATTTTAGGTATTCTAAGCTGTATGAGGAAAATGGGACCATTTCCATTCGGTATTCATACTCCATTGAGGGGGACATCGTACCGGATCTGGCGTTCAGGAAGTTAATCATGCTGCTTGAAACGGCACAGCAGGTTTATCCGCGGTTAATGGAAGTCATTTGGTCTTAGATCATCATATAGGATGAAAAAGTTCTCTGATTCAGAGGACTTTTTAACATTTTTACTAGAGTGAATGAATATATTAACGTTACAATACGTTAATTATTAATTTTTTTTAAAAGAACTATTGCATTTTTTCACATTAAACTATATAATTAATTTTGTTGATTGGTAATTCGACAAACTTCTACAAGAATATGCGGGTGTAGTTTAGTGGTAAAACCTCAGCCTTCCAAGCTGATGATGAGGGTTCGATTCCCTTCACCCGCTCCAATACATACTCATAACGTAGGGTTTCGTTACCTGGAGAACGAAGCTTTGCGTTTAAATATTATTACAAGAATTCTACTGTTTACAGTGGGATTTTTTTTATTGTTCAAATTGCCTGCAGTAAGTATGTTATGCCCGAAAACCGATTTTTTATTTTTATATTATCCTCCATCCTGGAGAGTGGGGATTTCGATTCAGCACACACTTAGTCAATGTGATTAACTACGTAAGTAGAATCAGTTTGACTAAGTGTGTGCTTTTTTTTGTCCTAACTTGCAAGTTATGTAGTTGAGGTCTGTTTAGACACTGTTAATGGGGAAGAGCAAGGTGTGCGGATATAATAACCATTGTTATGGTTGCAGTTTGGCGACAAAAAGGGATTGGGAGTCCGAATAGTGAGGTGTAGGTTGAAACAAAAGTGCTCCGGCTGAAAACAGCAAAAACATTTTTTTGGAAAAAATTGTAGGCAATCTCGCTCTTTGTTTTTTTATTGTTTTATGAAACCCTCACTGGTTCGAAGAAATTTGCGACACTCCTGCCGAATAACTGGCTAGTCGAGACTCCACAGGCGCTTGCTTTGATGAGGCTTGGCAGACAGTCGGCGGAAAGGGAGCGGATTTCTGGAATCAACTGGAATGTAATTTAAGAAAAGTCCGTAGGCTAGACTCATCCCGAACAAAATTTAAGCTAGGTGATCCTTAATGTTTCTACTGTAATCCTTAATGGATGGAAGAAATTTGCGACACTCTTGCCGAATAACTGGCTAGTCGAGACCCCACAGGCGCTTGCTTTGATGAGGCTTGGCAGTCAGTCGGCGGAAAGGGAGCGGATTTCTGGAATCACCTGGAATGTAATTTGAGAAAAGTCCGTAGGCTAGACTCATCCCAAACCAAATTTAAGCTAGGTGATCCTTTATGCTCTTAAAATCCAGGAATCATTTTATCGCTTTTTTCAGGGTATGGATCGATCGGTTGAATAAAAGGATACTAGAGGACTGGTTTTATTAATTGGAAAAATCATAAAAACCCCTTCCGATTGTGGAAAGGGTTTAATTTCGTTCGAATTTTAATTATCCTTCTACAATCGAGTAAGTCCCTTCACCACCATGGATTTCAAGGAACATGTCCATCAGGGATTTCGTCAGCTGATCTGCTTCCGTGATTGGAGTATTGGGTTGTAAATAAATGATTTGGATAGCTTTTTTCGTTTCTTCAGTGACTTTCGTGCGTTCTGAATCAACGTAAGGACTTCCGAATGCGCCCACATGATCGGCAGATGTAATCATATTCTCCATGGAATTCAAGCGGCCGTTCAAACCTTCATAACCATCTGACTCCTCGCCGATCTTAATCGAGATGTCCCCTGATAATTTTTCCGCATCATAAATGCCAATCGGAACTTCATATAACAGCGAGAAGAAGTTATTTAAATCGATGGCTGAATGAATGGGTGTCAAGTAATTCTGTTTTTTTACTCGACGGTAAAGGGCTTCCACGGAGGGGCGGTACCGTGACGGATTTGTTCCAGTAGCCTTGAAAATCTCCCGCCACACTTTAATGCCGGAAAAGTCGGTCAATTCCTTTTCTTCAAGATCGAAGAAAAGAGCTTCCTGAAATAATTGAAGTCTTCCTTTCACCATTTGCGGGGAGGGACCTACTTCGATGTTTTCATATGTAATGATCCCAACTTTGAATTGAGGGATTTTACTGCTAAGATTAGCTGATACGGTAATTTCCAACGGTTTCACCTCCAAAAATGATTGCAATTAGTTTATCATAGATAGCAATGGTTTGAAAAAGATTCAAGCTTTCAATGGGAATACTGAATGAACGTAGGTGATTAATATGGATATGAACACATTCAAGCAAGAAGTGATTATATATAGTAAGGAAATCGGCATCGATAAAATCGGCTTTACATCGGCCACGGCCTTTACCGAATTGAAAGGTCGGTTGATACGTCAACAGGAGCTGGATTATCAGTCAGGGTTTGAAGAAGCCGATATAGATAAAAGGGTAAGGCCTGAATTGATATTCGATAAACCGCAATCCATCATTTCGATTGCGCTTGCTTATCCTTCTAAATTGAAGGATGCTCCGCAAAGTACAAAAAGTGAGCGCCGGGGGATTTTTTGCCGGGCGTCTTGGGGAACGGATTATCATACCGTTCTTCGTAATAAATTGCAGTTACTTGAGGATTTCATTAGTGATAAGGTGCCAGGAGCAATGATGAAGTCCATGGTTGATACGGGCGAGTTATCTGATAGGGCGGTGGCTGAGCGTGCAGGTATTGGCTGGAGTGCAAAAAACAGTATGATCATCACACCGGAATTCGGGTCTTATGTATACTTGGGAGACATGATAACCAACCTGCCATTTGAACCGGATCAACCGATGGAAGATCAATGCGGGACATGCAATAAATGTGTCGATGTTTGCCCGACTGGAGCGCTCGTTCAGGGCGGGCAGCTAAATTCCAAGCGTTGCATTGCGTTCTTGACGCAGACAAAAGGTTTCCTTCCGGATGAGTTCAGGACGAAAATAGGCAATCGTTTGTATGGATGTGATACATGCCAGACCGTTTGTCCGAAAAACAAAGGAATGGATTTTCATTTTCATGAAGAGATGGAACCCGACCCGGAGCTGGCGAAACCGCTGTTAAAACCGCTGCTTACGATTTCGAATAGGGACTTCAAAGAGACATACGGCCATGTATCTGGCTCTTGGCGCGGTAAAAAACCAATCCAACGAAATGCCATTTTAGCATTGGCCCATTTCAAAGATGAAACGGCATTGCCTCAATTGATACAGGTCATGAAGGATGATCCGCGGCCTGTCATCAGGGGGACGGCGGCCTGGGCAGTTGGGAAAATTGGCCGGGAGCAGGCTGTTTCCGCATTGGAAGATGCAAGAATGAAGGAAACGGATGAAGAGGTATTGGCGGAAATTGAGAAAGGACTGCAGTTTACCTTGGAAACTAAATGATATCTAAAATGCAGCCGCCCGGTAAATATTAACGGGGCGGCTTTTTTGGCTTAGAATATTCCGTTACCTTCAAGGAAACCTTTTTAAAAGTATCATTATATATATAAAGTTGAAACTCCCACATTTTATGAAATTGTGTTTTTGTCCATGCCCTCATACATACACATTAGCATAGATGGTAAGAAGGAGGGCATGAACTTGAGGGAACAATTGCAACGCCTTTTACAAGAAAGAGTGGAGTTTTATACTTCCGATGATCTGGAACGGGGTGAAAGGAAGTTACATTTGAAGAAGGAAATGATGAGAAACCGTGCTGCGGAAATTGTTCGGGTGAATGCGGCAGGCAAGGTACATTCAAAGAGAAAGGAAGACAATGATACAGTTCTGACATATCACGTGCACCTGCAATATTTATTGAAACAGGAGGATTCATTTTATATAGAAGAAGAAATGGAGGAAAGGGAGGCCCGGTTTCGAAATGGTTATATAGTGGATGAAAGTGAGCTGATTCCGAGCTTTGAAACCGAAGGGGCACCGCCAAAATGTGATCCAGGCGCAGAGCGTCTCGCATATAAATATGATCGGATGAAGGCTGTCCAATATGCCGAGCGTTGGTGGAACGAATTCAATCCCGCTTATCATAAATTCACTGATGATTGTACGAATTTCATTTCACAATGTTTACATGCAGGAGGAATACCGATGTGGGGGGCCCCAAATAAAAGTAAGGGCTGGTGGATAAGAGGGAAAAGCTGGAGTTATACATGGACGACGGCCCATTCTTTATATCATCTGCTTAAAGCCGGGAATGCCATCAGGACAAAGCAGGTCGAGTCGGCCAAGGAATTGAATTTGGGAGATATCCTTTGTATAGATTTCGAAGGGGACGGACGGTTTGATCATAACTTGATCGTAACGGCGAAGGATCAGGACGGGATGCCGCTAGTGAATGCACATACGATGAACAGCCGTCACCGGTATTGGACATATGAGGATTCAACGAGATACACACCGAACATTGTTTATAAATTCTTTGTGATTTTGGATGGAGGGTGATTGGTTTTTAGTCTTTTTTGTTTAATGCTATAATTAAGGTGAAGTTCAAACTAGAGGTGAAAATGAAGTGTCAATACATGTAGTTTTATATCAACCACAGATTCCAGCAAATACAGGAAATATCGCAAGAACATGTGCAGGGACGGATACGTCTTTACATCTCATTCGCCCGCTCGGTTTCTCGACGGATGACAAACAGCTCAAACGGGCCGGGCTCGATTACTGGGAGAATGTAAAGATCCATTATTATGATTCGTTAGAAGAGTTTTTTGAAAAAAATGCCGGCGGTGAATTTTATTACTTGACGAAATTCGGGGAGCAGCCGCATTCCAGCTTCGATTACAGTGATCAAGACAGTGAGATATTCTTCATTTTTGGCCGTGAAACGACGGGGCTCCCGAAAGATCTGATCCAAGAAAATATGGATCGGTGCCTGCGGATTCCAATGACGGATAAAGTACGTTCACTTAATCTGTCGAACACGGCTGCCATCTTGGTTTATGAAGCACTTAGACAGCAAAATTACCGTGAATTGGATTTGAAAACAAAAGGTTGAGTTTCATCATTACTGTCATCGGGGGCATTATTTCAGCCCCGATGATGGATACTTTACATATTCTTTAGGGGTGGGAGCATTGAATAACATTATTGAGAAGATTTTAGATCATCGTTCCATACGTTCTTTTGAGGACAAGTTATTGTCTGAGGAGCAAATCAAAACGATTGTGGAATGTGCCCAAGCGGCATCGACTTCAAGTTATATTCAAGCGTATTCAATCATAGGGGTAACCGATCCGGAAAAGAAAGCCAAGCTTGCTGAACTTGCCGGACCACAATCATATGTAGAGAAGAATGGACATCTATTCGTCTTTTGCGCCGATTTATATCGTCATGATATGGTTTCCGAAATGGAAAACACTGACCTGTCCGAATCAATTGAAAGTACGGAGAAATTCATGGTTGCCTGTATTGATGCTGCTCTTGCGGCTCAAAATGCGGCATTGGCAGCAGAATCGATGGATCTTGGCATTTGCTATATAGGCGGGATCCGCAATAATCTCCCAGAAGTGTCAGCAATATTGAATATACCGCATCGCGTTATACCATTATTCGCTCTAGTGGTCGGATATCCGAAAAACCGTTCGGATAAAAAGCCGCGTTTGCCGCTGTCCAATATTTATCATGAAAATGGATATCAGGAGGATAAGCAAGAGTTCATCGGACAACTTGAAGAGTATAATGAAACGATTTCCAGTTATTACGAGCGTCGGACTGAAGGTAAACGAAAAGACACCTGGACCGAGCAAATGGCTGGAATGCTTGGAAAGAAAAGCAGGTTGTACATGAAAGATTATGTTGAGAAGCAAGGATTTAAGAAACATTGATTGATGGTAATGGCTTATTGCCCTTCCCATAAGGGACATCTTCCAAAGTCCTGAGTATGGACCTAGCAGTAAAGATCCCGGAAATATTTCCGGGATCTTTACTGTGTTCATTTGTCAGTCGGTAATATGGACCGGCCCAAAAAATCCTGTCAGAATTTCTTCTTATATGCCCATGAAATTACCATTGACAATATATTTAGATAGAATTATAGTAATTAAGTAGTGGATAATGATAATCATTTTCATTTGAGTTTTTACTTACCTATTTTTCAGTAAATGGAGGTTAAAAAATGGTTCGCCTATATACAGAGGATTTGAATATTGGTTATGGTGAACGTTTAATTGTAAAAGATCTCAGTGTGGAAATTCCAGATAAAAAAATCACGACGATCATCGGTTCAAATGGGTGTGGGAAATCGACACTTTTGAAAGCGATCACCAGAATAATTTCTAATCAATCAGGTACGGTTGTTTTAGATGGGGTGAATATTTCAAAAGAAAGCACTAAGATCCTTGCAAGAAAAATGGCCATACTTCCGCAGACACCCGAGAGTGCAAGCGGTTTGACGGTTGGGGAGCTCGTATCATATGGGCGCTTTCCCTATCAAAAGGGTTTTGGGCGCCTGACCCAAAAAGACTATGATGTGATTGATTGGGCACTTGAAGTGACCGGTACGAAAGACTTCAAGTTCCGTCCGGTGGATGCTCTATCAGGAGGTCAGCGCCAGCGTGTTTGGATTGCGATGGCACTTGCCCAGGAAACGGAAATCATCTTCCTTGACGAGCCGACCACCTATTTGGATATGGCGCATCAGCTGGAGGTTCTAGAATTATTACAAAAGCTGAATGTAGAACAGGGACGTACAATTGTCATGGTTCTTCATGATTTAAACCAAGCTGCTCGCTTTGCCGACTATATCATTGCCTTAAAGGACGGGGAAATAGTCAAAGCAGGAGATTGTGAAGAAGTCATCACTCATGAAGTGCTTAAGGAAGTATTCCATATTGATGCGGTAATCGGACGAGATCAACGAACAAACAAACCAATGTGCAGCACATACAATTTATTAAAAGGAGATTTGACAACAAATGAAAAAGATAATGATCCCGTTTATACTGCTGTTAGTGTTAATTATTAGTGCTTGTGGTAACGAGTCAAACGAAAAAGAAAAAAGCTCCGCTTCCAAAAAGGAAAAATCAGGTACCATCACATATCAATCTGAAAATGGTCCTGTTGAAGTTCCGGCAGATCCTCAGCGTGTTTTAGTACTATCTTCTTTCGCAGGTAACGTAATGGCTTTGGATGTTAACCTTGTAGGTGTCGATTCGTGGTCTAAAATGAACCCGAACTTTAAAGAGTTAAAAAATGTCGAGGAAGTCACGGACGAAAACCTGGAAAAAATCATTGAGTTGGATCCGGATTTAATCATTGGTTTATCAACGATTAAAAATGTCGATAAATTAAAGGAAATTGCTCCGACTGTAACGTATACATACGGAAAAGTGGACTATTTAACACAGCATGTAGAAATTGGTAAACTTTTGAATAAAGAAAAAGAAGCTCAAGCTTGGGTGGATGATTTCAAAAAACGGGCAAAAACAACCGGTGATGAAATTAAGGCTAAAATTGGAGAAGATGCTACCGTTTCCGTTTTCGAAAAGTTTGACAAACAGTTCTATGTATACGGCGATAATTGGGGCCGTGGAACGGAAATCCTTTATCAAGAAATGAAATTGGGCATGCCTGAAAAGGTAAAAGAAGTGGCATTGAAAGATGGTTACTTTGCCTTATCATTAGAAGTCCTGAAAGACTATGCCGGTGATTATGTGATTTTGAGCAATAACAAAGATCAGGACAATTCATTCCAACAAACAGATACGTTTAAAAACATACCTGCCGTTAAAAACAATCAACTATATGAAGCTGATGCAAAAAAATTCTACTTCAATGATCCAATAACATTAGAATACCAATTAGACTTCTTTTCCAAAAGTTTTCTTGGAAAATAATACAGTGAGGGAGAGGGATTCCAATTCCTCTCCTTTTATTCTATAAAAAAGAGATGAGAGAGACAGATGACTAAAGAAAATCAACGTTTCATCCCATTTATATATAAACTGCTCATAGGGATTGCTGTATTCATAGGCATGTTCATTATTTCAATGGCATTTGGGGCGGCGGATGTTACTGTAAAAGATGTCTGGCAAGCACTGACATCAAATGCTGTCGGTGAAAAGCTTTCAATCATCCGGGAAATCCGTTTCCCTCGTGAAGTGGGCGCAATCTTTGTTGGTGCAGCACTTGCCGTTTCTGGTGCCATCATGCAGGGAATGACCAGGAATCCACTTGCCGATCCGGGGTTGCTTGGATTGACGGCAGGAGCCAATGCAGGTCTCGCCATTACTTTGGCATTTATTCCAAATGCTAATAATTTAGGGATCATGATTGCGTGTTTTATAGGTTCCGCTGTCGGGGCAACCATGGTTTTCGGAATTGGTGCGATCAAAAAGGGCGGATTTTCACCTTTGCGGATTGTATTGGCTGGTGCTGCAGTCTCTGCATTCCTATTTGCCGTTTCGCAAGGGGTAGGCATTTATTTCAAGGTATCAAAAGATGTATCGATGTGGACAGCTGGCGGGAATATCGGAACTTCATGGGAGCAGCTTCGGGTAATCGTCCCGTTCATTTTGATAGGCATCCTGATTTCCCTTATCTTTTCCAGACAGCTCACCATACTTAGCTTAAGTGAAGAAGTGGCGGTAGGCTTAGGGCAAAAGACAACACAAATAAAGGCGGTTCTTTTCGTAGTCATCATTCTCCTGGCAGGTGCTGCCGTTGCACTTGTTGGAAATATGGTGTTCATCGGCTTAATGGTCCCCCATATTGTTCGGGCTATCGTGGGTACGGATTATCGATTCATCCTTCCAATGTCTGCGATTTTGGGAGCCACTTTCATGCTGCTTGCCGATACGATCGGCCGTACCATCAATTCTCCATATGAAACACCTGTGGTAGCGGTTGTTGCGATGATCGGTTTACCTTTCTTCCTCCTAATCGTGCGTAAAGGGGGTAAAGCATTTTCATGATCCAGTCATCATTAGTCAAAAAACAGCGATGGATGATAGGTGCATTAACTGCACTCATCATCGTTACGATCATTATTGGGACGTGTTCGGGATATTCCAATCTTTCTTTAGGACGACTGATTCCCACGCTTTTCGGGCAAGGGACGTTTAAAGAGGAATTCATTTTATTTTCCGTAAGGTTACCGCGAATCATCATCACCCTTTTAGCAGGCATGGCCCTTGCACTGTCGGGAGCCATTCTGCAAGGGATCACACGTAATGATTTAGCCGATCCCGGAATCATCGGGATCAACTCAGGAGCAGGTGTTGCCATTGCAGCTTTCTTTCTGTTTTTCCCGCTTGATGCTGGTTCTTTTGTTTATATGGTTCCGCTTGTCGGTTTTATCGGAGCGTTACTGACGGCCTGTTTAATATATATTCTCTCATTCAAAAGAAGGAGTGGCCTTGAACCCGTTCGGTTAGTGTTGATCGGGGTAGGTTTTTCAATGGCGCTTTCAGGCCTGATGATTGTCCTCATTTCATCAGCGGAACGAGAAAAGGTCGATTTCATCTCAAAATGGTTGGCGGGAAATATATGGGGCACGGATTGGCCTTTCGTTTGGGCGATTATTCCATGGTTAATCATCCTCATTCCATTCACTTTATATAAAGCGAATCGTTTGAATCTGCTTGGTTTAAGTGAACCGGTCGCAATTGGGGTCGGTGTATCGATTGAAAAGGAGCGGATCGTACTGCTAATCACGGCTGTAGCACTGGCAGCGGCTGCCGTTTCTGTTACAGGCGGAATTGCATTCATTGGACTTATGTCCCCGCATATAGCGAAATCCTTGGTAGGACCTCGAAATCAACTATTCATTCCGGTCGCCATTTTAATCGGTGGATGGCTATTGCTGCTTGCCGATACGATAGGCCGTAATATAATTGAACCCGAGGGGATTCCTGCAGGTATCATGGTTGCATTGATTGGTGCTCCTTATTTCATGTATTTATTGTTGAAAAAATAAGAACTTGCTAAAATCCCCTGAAATCCTTCAGGGGATTTTATGTTCCATTAAGTGCTTCCGTAGTTTTTTGTTTTAATCATTGATTATCTATATCTAATTATTTCATCAGGATTCAATCGTTTCGCTTCGAAATAAAATACTTGAATAAACTTTTTTGTATTTACCCGGGTAGGTGTAAGAACTATTGTTGAATCATTTTGCAATTCTTTCATTTTTTGGCGTACGACTGTGAAATCAAAAAATTTGGAAGCATAATTTTCAAACTTCGGATTTGAAAAATCCGTTAAACCGAGCGAGGCAAAATGATTTAAGGAATGGTTAATCGTTCTGCGTATTCGCTGTTCGGCAGCTTTTATTTCTCGATTGATATCAGCCTGCAAAGCTGATGTACCGAGCTTTTTTTTGGTGATTTCTACAAAGATATCTTTAAGGGTAGGGAAATGCTTTCCAAAAGTAAAAGTCCTTTCATACATAAATAAATATTGAAGCATCTCCATTAAATCTTTTGCGCCATTTTCTCCAACGATCCCTAATTCCGATAGTAGGAATTCACCTACCTCACTTATACTTTTTTCATTAAAACTATTGGATTTATCAACTTTTGGCTGTTCAAAATTCAATACACTATTCAAAGAAGCTTGGATATTTGTGATTGATCTTTCTAAATGAATCCGTTCCATAACTTTTCGGATAACTGTTAATATCTCAATACGATTGATTGGTTTGGTAATATAATAATCTATTCCAAGTGAGTATGCCTCACCAATCAGCTCCTTTGATTCAACCTGCGAAATCATTATTATTTTTCCGTTAAATGTACTTTTTATATGACGAAGTGTCTCAATGCCATCCCGGATGGGCATTAATAAATCAATGAATAATATATCAATTTGTTTTAAATTCAGAATATGGCCTTCTAATAGACTCCCATCCTCGGCTTCCTCCACCACTTCTCCTAAATCTTCGTTCTCTATAATTTGGCTTAAGTTCGAACGTATGGCACAATCATCATCTGTTATAAAAAAACGCATGGAATCATCCTTTCTGGATCAACTTATGAATGGGTAATTTTATTGAAAAAACGGCGCCGTTAAAACTATTCTCAAACAGGATATCGCCTCCCAGTTCTTTTACGACCTCTTTAACATATGAGAGACCAATCCCCGTTGAAGGTGTCCCGAAATGATCATATTTTGAAGTGAACCCAGGTTTGAATATGACAGTCTGATATTTTTGAGGAATTCCAGGTCCAGTATCAGCAACTTTAAATTCCACATTGTCATGGATTTCACACAAACTTAAACGGACGATTCCCTTATCTTTAATTGCTTCAACTGCATTTGCGACTAAATTATTGAAAAGAGATAACACGGTATACACATGATAATGTGAATCATTTTTTTGATCCAATGAGTATTCGAATTGTATATCCTTTCCTAGAGATAAGGCATATTTTTCATTAATTCGGATAATTAAATGAAAAAGTTCAGCAGCATTCATATAATCCTTAAAACTCTCATTGGAAATCAATTTGGAAAGACCGGCAAAAATTCGTTGATTATCTTTCTTGACTTCATGCATTTCACCCGCGATGCGCAATGCTTTTTGACTATATGGCTCTGTAAGAACATGAGATTGCTTTTCCCGTTTTTCCAGAGCTTTTAAATCTCGATACAAATCATACGATTTCTTTGTAATATTCTCAGCATTTTTTAATGTTTTTTTTAAATGAATCGTTTCCTCGTATAAGTTGGAAATGAGCATCAGCATATGTTCATTTTGTTTTCTGATTTGTCGTTCCCTTGATTGTGCTTCATAAAGCTTCATCATATTAAAAAAACTTAAAACGATAAAACTGTGGGCGAATGCGATCATGATCATCTCATTCAGTGAACCTAGCGTAATTGTTGTTTCCAATACAATATATTGAAAGATTAATTCTACTGAGTCGGACAATATTTCGATAATGAGACCAATAAATCCAATAATCAAAGATCGGTTTTGAAAGCGATTGATTTTCACTAAATAAAAAAGAAAGCAGTAGGTGAAATAAAAGAAAAAACTTGGATAATGAACTTGGAAAGCGGAAGCCCAGGAAAAACTATCATGAATGAAAAAATCTATAAGAATACGAAATACCACAACCATTGTTCCTGTCAGGAAGCCCGAAAGAATGGCAGGTGTTTTCTGTAATAATAGTAAAAAGAAGAAAAGTACAGGTGGACCAAAACTTACCCGAAACGTTTCATTTAAAGGATAAAAACTCAATTCGCCTGCTAATGGGACTGTTAACAACATCAAAGCAAGGATATTGACCTCTTTTTTCATTAACGTACTCAGATTCAAGTCGTCACCTCCCAATTTGTTTAAAAAATCAGTATACAGTTTCATCAGCTTCAATACAACGCTTACTTTGTTCCTGAATGGAACGGCTTAAAACCAATTATCGCAAAACCAATCTGTTTTTCTATCCACCAAAAATGGTAACGGAACATGTGAGATGATTCCGTTTTTTTAGTGGATTTTTATTTTTTAGATTTTGTAGGTTTTCGTATGATTATGTAGTTCCCAATTTAAAATTAACGGTAGATAGAATTTTTTGAAAGCGCTTAACAATTATTAGAATATTCATTATGTTTTCATCTAATCTATTGCAGCATGATGGCATTCGGTAAAACGCTCATTTTGAATAATGATACAACAACTGAAGAGGTGGAAAAATGTGATTGAAGAATTGTCAAAAGAGTATGACATTCACGTTAGTAGTCAAAAGCAAGCCGACTTAGATGAATGGGTGGCACATTACAGACCCTATGCTACTGAAGGGCAAACCGCCAATTATATACCTGCATTGAGGAATGCACACTTATCGCAATTAGGCATTTGCATACTGGAGCCTGGTGGAACAATGATCAAGTCAGGGGATTGGGAAGTCCCATTCACGCTGCAAAGTATTTCAAAAGTGATCAGCTTTATAGCCGCGTGCTTGGGTTGTGGCATTTCTTATGTGTTAGAGAGGGTCGATGTGGAACCAACTGGAGATGCTTTCAATTCAATTATTCGTTTAGAAATGCATAAGCCGGGAAAGCCATTCAATCCGATGATAAATGCAGGGGCGATTACCATAGCTTCGCTTCTCCCAGGTGATACTTCACGAAAGAAATTAGAATTTCTCTATACATTATTTGAAAATTTGCTAGGAAAGCGCCCGGCCATCAATGAGGCAGTGTATCAATCTGAGTGGCAAACCTCTCATAGAAATAGAGCCTTGGCTCACTATTTAAAAGAGACGAATTATTTAGAGTCGGATGTAGAGGAAGCTTTAGAGGTTTACCTCAAACAATGTTCCATAGTAGTAACCACAGAAGACATAGCCCTGCTTGGGCTGATTCTTGCACAAGATGGATACCATCCCATCCGTAAAGAACAAGTACTCCCCAAAAAAGTGGCTAAGCTGGCCAAAGCATTAATGCTTACTTGTGGTATGTACAATGCTTCGGGTAAATTTGCGGCTTTTGTGGGGGTGCCTGCCAAAAGTGGAGTATCTGGCGGGATCATGGCACTTGTTCCTCCAAGTTCCAGAAGCGGGCTTCCCTTTCAAGATGGATGTGGCATTGGTATATACGGACCTGCCATTGATGAATATGGGAATAGCGTAACAGGTGGTATGTTATTGAAACAAATGGCACAGGAATGGGATCTTAGTATTTTCTAAAAGCAGAGAAAATCTGTTCATATTAAAAAAGCAATATAGGGTACATCCAAAATTTGCATTACAATTCACTAAACTTAGCAAGAGGTGATGCAATTCAGCAATCACTTCAAGAATCAATTGGACGAACTTGAAACAATTGATAAATCAGTTAAGAACGTCATTATAAAGAATGAAATTTGGAAAGCATGGTGATGAACATATGAATAATTTGCAGCGAAAGATGGGTACGTTTTCGTTAACGATGGTAGGACTCGGGTCAATTATTGGCTCAGGTTGGTTATTCGGAGCATGGAAAGCGGCACAAATCGCAGGACCGGCTGCCATTATCTCCTGGATTATCGGGATGGTTGTTATTTTATTTATCGCACTATCTTACAGTGAATTAGGGGCAATGTTTCCTGAAGCTGGGGGGATGGTAAAATATACGCAATACTCTCATGGCTCGTTTATAGGTTTTCTTGCAGGTTGGGCAAACTGGATCGCAATTGTTTCTGTAATTCCAGTCGAAGCGATTGCTTCTGTTCAATATATGAGCTCATGGCCATGGAAATGGGCGGAGTGGACACATGGTTTAGTAGAAAATGGGAGTCTAACTGGGACAGGCTTGGCAATTGCTTCTGCATTATTGGTCGTCTATTTTTTATTGAATTACTGGACAGTTAGTTTGTTTTCAAAAGCAAATTCATTTATTACAGTCTTTAAGGTTATTATACCTGGACTGACGATCGGCTCACTTTTATTTGCCGGTTTTCATGGATCTAATTTTACCTCTGCAGGAAGTATCGCTCCTAATGGTTGGGCAAGTGTGCTTACTGCTGTAGCAACTTCTGGTATCATCTTTGCATTTAACGGTTTTCAAAGTCCGATTAACATGGCAGGTGAGGCAAAGAATCCTGGACGTTCGATTCCATTTGCAGTAATAGGCTCCATCTTAATTGCAACGGTTATCTACGTTTTATTACAGATTGCATTTATTGGGGCAGTTGATCCGTCCATGATTGTGAACGGATGGCAACATTTGAATTTCAATTCACCGTTTGCTGATTTAGCAATAGTCCTAGGTATAAACTGGTTAGTTATTTTACTATACGTTGATGCTTTTATTTCTCCTTCCGGGACGGGAATAACATACACGGCGACAACGTCAAGAATGCTTTATGGAATGGAAAAGAATAAATATTTGCCAAGCGTATTTGGAAAACTTCATCCACTTTATGGTATCCCTCGTCAAGCCATGTTTTTTAATCTAGGTGTATCCTTCTTATTTTTATTTATGTTTAGAGGCTGGGGAGTATTGGCAGAGGTTATTTCGGTTGCGACATTAGTTTCTTATATTACAGGTCCAGTTACTGTTATGACATTAAGGCGCACCGGTCAGAATTTATACAGACCATTACGTCTAAAAGGATTAAGTATCATTGCACCGCTTGGCTTTGTTTTTGCTTCTTTGGTTTTATATTGGGCAAGGTGGCCACTGACAGGACAAGTATTATTTATCATTATGATTGGTCTCCCCGTTTATTTCTATTATCAAGCAAAAATCAATTGGAAGGGATTCCGTCAAAACTTCTTGGCTGGGGTTTGGATGGTTGTTTACTTACTCTGTATGATGACCATTTCATACTTAGGCAGTGAAAAGTTTGGTGGACTAAACATAATCCCATTTGGTTGGGATATGGTCCTCATAACATGTTTATCTCTAGGGTTTTATAGCTGGGCAATAAAGAGCGGATTCCAAACAGAATATTTGGAACAAGGACAAAAAGTAAATGAAGACTTGAGATCGATGGAGAATAACATTGCCGCTCACACTGAAAAAAAGGACGCTGTATAAATGGTGTAGCCACTTCATTGATTGGCATGCTCTAACTATTAATATCGATGAGGGTGAAAAAAAGGGGACGGCAAATTTAATTTGCTGTCCCCTTTTTGGATTTAAGAAAGGCTGTTATTTTTTTATTTCACACCTGGTTTATCATTATACCCGGCAGTGAAGATAGCGGCTAAAAATGTAATAGCAACCCCAACGATAATAACTGTGCCCATGCTGTGACCTCCCTTTACCCATATTGTCCCACTTAAGTATAGGCTTAGTATACCCTAATTTTTAGCAGGAGTGCACACAATTTTTCTTGTCAGCATAATTGTCCTCAATTCTTCAATGATTAAGCCTTTTTCGATACTGGAGAGCCAAGGGCTATTCGAAACAATGGCCGGCGACTTTTTAAAGTCTGACATGTTTGTCAGACTTGGAGCATAGATTTAAGTATTCTCTGAAAGTGACAGGGGGAGGTTCCTTAATGGATATTTTAAAGAAAATCGAAAAATTTAGAGAAGATGAACAGAAGCTGAAGTGGGAAGGCACCTTCGCAGAGTACTTAGAAATATTGAAAGAAACGCCTTTAGTTGCTCAATCTGCTCATTCACGTGTATACAACATGATCAGAGATGCAGGGATAGAGGAAGTAAATGGGACAAAGAAATACAATTTTTTCAGCGGTCAGTTGTTTGGCCTTGAAGATTCACTGGAAAGGCTCATCGAGGAATATTTCCATCCGGCGGCAAAGCGGCTCGATGTCCGTAAGCGGATATTGCTTCTAATGGGTCCTGTGTCAGGCGGGAAGTCCACACTCGTTTCTTTACTGAAGCGTGGACTTGAAAATTATTCATTAAAAGACACTGGTGCCATTTATGCAATAAAAGGATGCCCGATGCATGAAGATCCACTGCATCTCATTCCTCAATATTTACGGAATGATTTTTTTGAAGAATATGGAATAAGGATAGAAGGAAACCTATCGCCGCTGAATGTAATGAGGTTAGAACAGGAGTATGGAAGCAGGATTGAAGATGTGATGGTCGAGCGTATTTTCCTTTCGGAGGATAAGCGTGTTGGAATTGGAACGTTCAGTCCTTCAGACCCAAAATCACAGGATATCGCTGATTTGACGGGCAGCATCGATTTTTCGACCATTGCCGAATACGGCTCCGAATCAGATCCGCGGGCCTATCGTTTTGATGGTGAGCTGAACAAGGCGAACCGCGGGATGATGGAGTTCCAGGAGATGCTGAAATGTGATGAGAAGTTCTTATGGCATTTGCTATCATTGACACAAGAGGGGAATTTTAAGGCAGGACGTTTTGCATTGATCAGTGCCGATGAACTCATTGTGGCCCATACGAATGAAACGGAGTATAAAGCGTTCATTTCCAATAAGAAAAATGAAGCATTGCATTCCCGTATCATTGTCATGCCGATTCCATATAATCTGAAGGTTACCGAAGAAGAAAAGATTTATGAAAAAATGATTCGTGAAAGTGATGTCTCGGATGTTCATATAGCTCCGCATACATTAAGGGTGGCGGCAATCTTCAGCATCATGACACGATTGAAGGATCCCAAAAAGGGCGATATCGATTTAGTGAAAAAGATGAGGCTTTATGATGGGGAAAATGTCGAAGGATTTAATTCCGCAGACATCAATGAATTGAAAAAAGAATATCAGGACGAAGGCATGAGCGGAATCGATCCGCGTTACGTAATTAACCGGATTTCCTCTACGATCATTCGTAAGGAAAACCCGTCCATTAATGCGTTGGATGTACTTATGTCATTAAAAGCAGGTCTTGACCAGCATCCGTCCATTACGAACGAACTTCGGGAGAGGTATTTGAATTTCATTTCACTGGCACGTAAAGAATACGATGCCATTGCAAAAAATGAAGTCCAAAAGGCATTTGTCTATTCATATGAAGAGTCGGCGAAGATCCTCATGGATAATTATCTGGACAATGTCGAAGCATACTGCAATAAATCAAGGCTGCGTGATCCATTGACTGGGGAAGAAATCAATCCAGATGAAAAACTGATGCGCTCGATTGAAGAGCAAATTGGAATTTCCGAGAATGCAAAAAAAGCATTCCGCGAAGAAATATTGATTCGCATTTCTGCATATGCGCGTAAAGGTAAGAGATTCGATTATAATTCCCATGATCGTTTACGGGAAGCAATCCAGAAAAAACTATTTGCTGATTTGAAGGATGTCGTAAAGATCACTACTTCAACGAAGACACCAGACGAAAGGCAACTGAAGAAAGTGAACGAGGTCATCACGAGACTTATCGACGAGCACGGTTATAATTCCACCTCAGCCAATGATTTGCTGCGCTATGTGGGAAGCTTGTTAAATCGGTAATCCATACTTTTTTGCCCCTGCCCCCAATCGGGCAGGGGTTTATGGCCTTTTGCGGAAGGTAAATGAAAGAAAGGTGGACTTCTGAATTCCCTTGAAATCATGCATCTTTTGTTAAAGGGTGATTATAGAAGGCAAGAGATTAAAGCACCGGGCCCTTCTGAATGGAGGGAGTCCGGTGCTTTGATTTTTATTTAGTTACATTCAAACCATACTGTTCAATAAGTGTAATCAGTTGATTCGGTGATAGTTTTTCTTCGCTATGATCGATTTTAATTTCCCCATCATCAACATCGATGATCGCGCGTTCCACACCTTCCGTTTTCAAAAGTATGGACTCCAGATTTAAAATCGGTCCTTCTGACGTTGCTTCCTTTACATAAAGGGTAGTTGTTTGCATACTTCTTGCACCTCCTTACATTAGCTCATAATGTCTTATCTATACCCCATATTTCCATTAGATATGTTACGTTTTGGATTTGGAAATATTGGGTATCAATAAGTAGAGGTGATGGCAAATGAGTAAAGAGGAATTGAAAAAAGAACATGTTCCGGAAAATAGCTCCATGGCTAAGGATTATGAAGAGATGAAAGAACTTGGAAAGCAGATGGAAAATCAAAGGACGAATGAAGAATTGAAAGAGTGGGATAAACGCCCAGGTACAGTTCAACATGAAATAGAGGAAGATGAAGATTGACGAATATCACAACCAGAATCATTCTATCTGTGTAAAAGGGTGTCCAGAAAAACTGCTGGTGCACCCTTTTTGTTGTATTTCATTAATTACGCTGGCATTTTAATAATCCTATTATCCGAAAAATGAAACCCGCTTAAAGCGAACAGACCTGATGATCATCAGGTCTGTTCGTTTTCTTGAAATATTTATTTTGCAGTAGCATTTTTTAAAAAAACTTTAAAGGGCCTCTAATGCCCATGTCAGGACTTGTCTAGTTCGTAGGTAAACGTCCATTATTGAATTTTGTTGTAAATTATCCAGCATCGCTGCATAAGATAGAGTAATACTTTTCTTTTAATCCGTTTTTTCGCACTGTATTTTTGATTGGAAAACCGGAATGATGTGGGCTTTCCCACACTAATTTATTATATGAAGGAATGATGAAAAGCGTGCAAACATTTTTAAGGGGGGAAGAGAATGTCGGAAGAGAGTAATCAACAGTATGTTATCTCACAGGAAAATTGGTCCCTCCATCGGAAAGGCTATGATGATCAACAACGTCATCAGGAAAAGGTGCAGGAAGCGATCAAGAATAATTTGCCTGATCTAATTTCAGAAGAAAGCATCGTGATGTCCAATGGCCGGGATGTTATCAAGATTCCCATTCGCTCCTTGGATGAATACAAAATTCGTTATAACTATGATAAAAACAAACATGTTGGGCAAGGCGATGGAGACAGTAAAGTGGGGGATGTAGTCGCGAGGGATGGCTCACCGTCCGATGCCGGGGCTGGTAAGGGCCAAGGTGCAGGTGACAAGGCTGGCGAGGATTATTATGAAGCCGAAGTGTCGATGATGGAATTGGAGGAAGCCCTGTTCAGCCAATTGGAACTCCCTAATCTTCAGAAGAAAGAACACGCGGAGCACACGCTTGAACACATCGAATTCAACGATATCCGCAAGACAGGCCTAATGGGGAATATCGACAAAAAGAAAACGATGATATCGGCTTTCAAACGGAACGCTTTAAGGGGGGACCCAGGTTTTCATCCTATTTATAAGGAAGATTTTAAATTCAAAACTTGGAATGAGATTCAGAAACCTGATTCCAAAGCAGTTGTACTGGCAATGATGGATACTTCCGGAAGTATGGGGTTATGGGAAAAATATATGGCTCGAAGCTTTTTCTTTTGGATGAACCGCTTCTTGCGGACAAAATATGAAACCGTGGAAATCGAGTTTATAGCCCATCATACAGAAGCGAAAGTTGTTCCGGAAGAGGATTTCTTTTCAAAAGGGGAAAGCGGCGGTACGATTTGTTCGTCCGTATACCGAAAAGCATTAGAACTTATTGATCATAAATATGACCCCGCGAAGTTTAATATCTATCCGTTTCACTTTTCCGATGGTGATAACCTAACATCCGATAACGTCCGCTGCGTTAAGCTTGTTGAAGAACTCATGAAGGTTTCCAATATGTTCGGATACGGGGAAGTCAATCAATACAATCGTCATTCGACATTGATGACAGCTTATAAGAACATCGATAATGAAAAATTCAGGTACTATATCCTTAAACAAAAGGCTGACGTTTTCCATGCAATGAAGAGCTTTTTTAAAGACGAGGAAAGTAAGAAGTATGCTTGAAGAAATAAGTTAGCTTGTTCGGGATTGTAGGGAAGGCGTCATTCTCTCTACAATCTTTTTTTATTAATCGATCAATCTGATTTAAAATCATTCAGTTCCAGTTGGTGACTGATCGAAGGATTCTAAACAAATCTCCCTATGAGGCAGATGAATAGCATTTGCTCATTAATTAAAGATATGAAGTTACGGTTTTCGTTCATGACACTCCGTTCCACCCCTTCTTCACCTGCTAAGATAACTTCTTACGGGAAGGCGCAATATAAAAAATGGTTTATCTCATTTCATTTTTGAAACGTTATGACTTGGAATATATTATAAAATAAAGTAGCAGTGAGGACCCTTCCCAAAAACCCCATTGCAGAAGACCCATCTCTGAGCGGTTTCAAAAAATTGTGCCTTTGATAACCCCTCTGGCAGCCTGTTCCCTATGATCCCAGGGGGCAGGCTGGTTTTTTATGAATAATTTTTTCGGTCCTTTAAGAAATCAAAAGTACAGGTGAAGTGAATATTAGTAGGTCTGTTTTCCTCAATAGCCATTCGATTTTATTTGCGATGCCCACTCTTCCTTTTTATCCTTATGCATTTAATCCAACGCTAGTTCTTCGGTAGTAAAATCAGCCGCCCTCTAATCTGCACCTGCTTTTTCGAAATCCAATGAAAAATGGACTGCATTTCTTTTCTGAATGAATGATTTTACTTTATGAAATACCGACACTAGCCTATTTGTATATAATGATGCCAGAAACTAAATCTGGATAATATCAACATCATGATAAAGGAGAAAGATGATGTCGAAGCAATATAACTTTTTATTACTATGGGTGTCACAAACTTGGTTCACCCTATTGAAATACAGGATCTATTTTATTCAAGCCTTTTTAGTCTTATTTCTGATGTATCTTTTATTAAATAAACAGGAAATAAATACGCTGAAAATCACCCTTATTTTAATAACTTCACTATCCTTTCTTAAAAGTGCCCATGGAAAAAAGGGTGAATAAAAGTAAAAGTGGTATGTAAGGAGATTACGGTGAAAAGTTCTATGGCGTGTACTAAGTGCGTTGGGTGATATATATGGTCATGTAATCCGACGGAACGTTATGACAATGAGCTATAAGAAAAATAGAAGAAACTCTTCAGGGAATGTAAAGGATAAATCCTTTCAAGCGTAAATGTGATAAGACGGAACCAATGGTTTCTTTTATCACATTTTTTTAGTTATGTAACCATAATGATTGTAGCCCTAAAAGAATCTTTAAATTTATGGATTTAAACGAAGGGATTTGATGAGAGGACATGCTTTTATAAAATGCAGGATCATTTCACCCGATGGAACTCATCACCATAAATGAAAATAATCACATTAAAATTGACGTTTAATGCCCAAATGTGGTTCCTAAAATGATTTTTTATGGATCATTATTGGAACGAGGTACTTCTCGAAAAAAAGTATTATTAATCTTGTAAGTAAAATTTTTTTTAGAGGAGCGTTTCTTTTATGAAGAAAAGTAAAATGTTAAAACCTATTAACGTTATGACAACATCATTTCTATTAGCAAGTACTCTATTAATGCCAAGTGCAGGATTTGCAGAAGAACTATCCACACCAAAGAATGAGGAAAGTTCGAATTCACAAGAGTCTGGGGTGAAAAATCAAGAAGCTCGTACACAAACAAACGAAACTAAATCTTCTGGGAAAGCAGCTTCAAAAATGATGGTAAATGAAGCAGTCGTCAATAATTTTCAAGAGTTGAAGGCAGCCTTAGAAACGGATAACGGAATTACTGCGATCCATCTTGGACAAAACATTGATATCAGCGGAGCGATTAAAATTCACCCGGCAAAATCGGAAATCGTGATCGAAGGAAATGACCATACATTATCGGAAACGGGAGCTGTAGGAGCGTCAGGTGGTATCTATGCCAACGGTAAAATATTAAGCAGTGTCCATGTGAAAAACGTAAATATTAAAGGAAAGAACTATTACGGTCTCATTACAATACATGATGTAACAAAAAATGTAGAGCAAATATTCGAAAATGTAAACTACAGTGGGCCACAATTAATCTGGAACCGTAACGGGATAGCTGTTTTCAAAGGAGTAAACGACATAGATATTAATAATACTACAATGCCGGGATCCTCACCTGCCCATGAGATGGCAGAAACCGGAAGTGTGGAAATCGATGGTGAAACCAAAATAAGCCATAATAATGGATACTCTCTTATTTGGTCGGTTACAAAAGAACCTCAATTTAAGATCGCACCAAATGCGAATGTGAAAATTTTTACAAGTAAGAGCGGGTATGGAGTATTTTATGCAACAGGCGGTGATGCAGATTTTTCCATTGGGGCTAATGCAAAGCTAGAGATTGATGGAAAAAAAGGAGTTACCGGATCTGGGAAGTTTAAGTCATTTAACGTGGATGCCGGTGCAGATGTACAGATGAATAGATCTGGTACGGATTCATACCCAATGGTTTCGCTTTATGGACCGGCACAGATCAATAATCAAGCGAAACTCCATGTAACTACAGAAGACGGTCATGCTTTGGAAGTGGAAAATAAACCAACCACCATTGACTTTAATACTCCTGAGAATGTTGTCTTGTCCTCAGTGAAAAAACAAGCATTAAATAATTTAAGCACCTCCCTTACGATGAGTATGGATACAGGCATGTTAAAGCTCTGGACGAGTCCGACAGGCGATCCTGCAAATAGTCATGTGGGCAAATCCGGTGGCAATCTTACTTGGCAAGGTATATATAAATATAACGTAGCTCAATCAATTGGTGGCAATCCAGAGAATTTCAATATTGAATTTAGTAAAACAAAAAAGATTGAATTAGGAAAAGATGTAGATGGG
>NZ_CP195840.1:4636339-4747916 GCF_058513295.1 Peribacillus sp. B65
GATCCTGCGAGGCTACCCTCTGTACTTCCTGGGAAAACTTTTCACGGTTTTTATAAATTTCCTCGACTGTCATCGAACCAAGGATGGAACGAAGATGTCCCTCCAAGACTTCCCGCGCTTCCTGTTCACGGTCATCTTTTGATTTACCAAGAAATTGCTCTGCCGCTGTGGCGATATCGGTGATTGAACTGCCAATCTTGATTATCGATACACCATCTGCCATGACAGGAACTCCCTGTTCCGTATATACTTCAGGAGTTGAGACCTCAAGCTTGCTTGATAACAAGCTTAGTGGTTCCGCTTGCTGGAACACCGGGAGAACGAATGCACCACCGCCGCGGACGATTTTAATTTTATTTCCTGATTCGTCGATGTGAACATTTTTGCTTCCTAAATAGCTTCCGGTCACGATCAATGCTTCATCAGGACCAGCAGTACGGTATTTCGTAATAAAGACAGCAATAAGTGCGATAAGTAAAAATGCAACAATGGCGACAACAATCCAAATTAAATCAAACATAACTTACCTCCTACCCTTTTTTTAATCCTGGTGGGGCATAACATAGACAACCCCATTTTTAACTTCGATGATCAAGACCTTTGAATCCGAAACAATACCTTCATTCTTATAACTTGCCGCAGTTTTCGCGATGCTTCCGCTGATGCTTTCAATCAGGACTTCCCCAAACCCGTCAACTGGGATTGATGTCAGAACCCTGCCGACCCTCCCTCTCAGGTCATTATCATGAAATGTCAAACTTTCTTCCGCTGATGAGATGGGAATCAAAACAAATACATTCAGTAAAGTGACGATAATTAATGAAATGATCAGGGAAATGCCGGCACTCAATCCAGCATTAAGTCCTGAAAGCGATTCAAACAAAAACCCACTCGCAAAAAACACGGTGAAAAAGCTAAAGATGAGAGTTGGATTAAATATATCCGGTAATTCAAGGCCGGAAAATATATCATTAAACAAAATAAATAAGAATGTTAGCCCCCCGAATATAATTAATCCATATAAATAGACTGTTTCTAACGGAACCCCAAATAACTCCATCTTTTTCATCCTTTAGATTCGATTTTTCCAAGCCGCTTACTACTTTAAGGACCTGGGATAAGCGTTTTACCAACAATGATAATATCTGGTTATAATCCCCTCCAATTACTTTGCTTACCATTTATACGAATGACGCATTCAAAAAGTTTCATTTATTTTAAAAGACCATTATTGAAATAAAATTCATAATACCATTGACAGTGTTTACTTAACATATTAAAATTCTTTATATGTTAACTCGTTACATAACTAGGTTTACATTAGGAGGAAGCACGATGAAGGAACGTCATGAGAAGTTAAGAATGATGATGGTTACAGCTTTATTTGCAGCACTTATAGGAATACTTGCCCAAATTACAATTCCACTGCCCATAGTACCGATTACAGGACAGACTCTAGCTGTTGGATTGGCAGCTACGATACTCGGTTCACGTTATGGAACCTCTTCCGTTTTATTATATTTGTTCATTGGAGCAGCGGGTGTTCCTGTATTCGCTGAAATGTCAGGAGGGCTTGCTAAAATATTCGGTCCTACTGGCGGTTATTTATTATCCTATATCCCGACAGTGTATATAACGGGTTTGATATTGGAAAAAACGCGTTTCTCAGTTGCGATGGCTTTCCTTGCAAATACAATCGGGATGATAGTTACTTTGGTCATCGGTACGGTTTGGTTAAAATATATGAGTTCATTATCTTGGCCAGTGGCATTTGCCAGCGGTTTTGCTCCATTTATAATTGTAGGCGTTTTAAAGGCATTCCTTGCATCTTGGCTTGGCATTACAATCCGTTCAAGGTTAGCGTCGGCTAATATGCTGCCAAAAAAAAATGCACCACTTTCCCAATGATGGGTAAATGAAAGAGAGGGTACCGCTAGTGGTACCCTCTCTTTCATCTATATTCAAAATTCCGGAACTCTGCATAAAAAAAAGACTCTTAAAAAGAATCTTTTTTACAAGTATTTATTGCGGTCCTATCCCCATAAGTCCGAATATGAATAGCAAATGTATATTATCCCCTTTGCTAACCGTAATCATTTTACTATAGTAACAGTAATTTGACAACTATTGAGGACACAATGAACATGCTACCATTTTATTACACAAGGAAGAATATAGTAACGGATTTGGTTACTTATTATTCACTTTATATTCTTTTTTCGTACCATCTTCGAAAACGACCTCTAGATCGAATTCTTGATAGTCATCTTTCAAATTAAAAGCTTTTGTCACTTCTTGAATGACTTCCTCATCTGATGAATCTTTGGTGAATGTCAATTTTTCTAAAATCGGGGTCAATTCTTTCATTGCTTCATCACCGTGAACTTCATGTTTGTTAAGTTTGTCCTCGATCGAAGCTTCTGTTTGGGCTCCCATGGTATCATATTCAGCTTCGTATTCGTTATCATTGCCTTTATAATCCACTTCTAATTGAAAATCCTTATAAGTGAAAGGCAGTTTTTCATTATTATCCGTTCCTGTTTCAGGGTTATTTTCCGCTTGATTTTCATTTTCCTGAACTGGCGGGTTTTTCACTTCATCGTTTTCTTCGCCGCATCCAGCCAAAACAAGCATAGCCGCAAACGGGACCGATAATATTTTGATTGATCTTCTCATTAGTTTTTTCCTCCTTTAGTTTGTATACGTTATTTATTTCCTAATAGGGGGCATTTAAAACCTCAAGAATCTCTCAGATACATCATATCAACGAAGTTATCATAGTGGAAGGATATAAAACAATACCGCAAAAAAGTGTGTGACAGACCCCCCAAGCACGAATACATGCCAAACCGCATGATGAAACGGAAAACCGCGCCAAACATAAAAGATGGCTCCAAACGTATAAAGCAATCCCCCTGCAATCAATAACTGGATACCAGCTGAAGGCATCGTTGCTGTAAGTGGTCCCCAAACGATAACGATCATCCACCCCATCGCAATATAGAGAATCGTCGAAAGGAAGAGGAATCTTTTCACATAGAAAGCTTTGAAGACGACGCCTATGATTGCAACTCCCCAAATTATACCTAGCAGTGTCCAGCCGAGTGACCCTTGGATCACAAGAAGCATGATGGGCGTGTATGTCCCGGCAATGAATATATATATGGCTGAATGATCAAAGATTTCAAATATATCCTTCGTTTTGCCCTCTGGAAAACTATGCACTAAAGTGGAAGAAACATATAAAAGAAGCATGGAAACACCATAAATGACTGAAATGACTACATGCCAAGGCGATCCTGTTTGGGCTGAGAATATGATTAAAAACACAAGGGCGGCAATACTTAACAAAACGCCGATACCGTGGGTTATCGCATTGACCACTTCTTCTTTTTTTGTATAAACATGTGTATTAGCCATGTTACAGCTCCTTAATTCCGGCTTAATTTTTTTGTATTCACCTAAAGTATACACCAGTTCTTCCAAGCAATATAGAAAAGTGAATATTAACTTGATTAATACCCACTAATTAGATTATCATCTAATTAGATGATAACCTAATTAGAAAAGGGGGATAAAAGTGCAATTAGAAAAATTGGTCGCTTTCCACAAAACGATTGGTGATGTAACCAGGATCAGGATTATATCCATCCTTGCAAATGGCCCGAAACACGGACAGGCAATTGCGGGAATATTGAAATTGACGGCCCCGACCATATCACACCATTTAACGAAATTGAAGGACATTAATTTAGTGAAGGATCGCAGGGAAAAAAATACGGTATATTATTTTTTGAATGAAGATGTACTGAAGCATTATTCGTCAGCATTACCTAAAATGGTTTCAAATAAGGGGGACTCTAATAATATGGATAATCAAAAGCTGAATTTAGAACACAAAAAGATCCTTGAAAACTTCTATACGCCAGATGGCCGACTAAAAACAATACCGGCACAAAGGAAAAAGAAAATGATCATCCTTCATCATATTGGCAGCCTTCTGGAAAAGGGACGTAAGTATCCAGAAAAAGAACTGAATGAATTCATACAGTCATTCCATGATGATTATGCAACGATAAGGCGTGAACTCATTATCGGAAGCATCATGTACCGTGAAAACAGCATTTATGAGCTGAATCCCCGCGAGATGTGGGCTGACATCGTTTAACGGAAGGATTCTAAATTAAAAACCGGCCTCCCATTTGGAAAGCCGGTTCTTGAGATGCAGTTTATATGGCAAAATGGTGACCGCCGATTATTTTGATTACATCTAATTGTTTCATCCATTCGCTGTCCGAAATGCTAGGATTCCAAAAGTACAATGCATCATTTGTATAGCCATGAATCGCCAATGCTTCATTGACAGCTTTCTTGGCGTCATCTCCTGCTGGTTTATTTATACTGCCATCACCAACAGGCGAGAATTGGTTTTTTTGATAGATGACTTCCCGTACCGTATCAGGAAATTCATCGCTATCAAGGCGATTCAAAACAACTCCTGCCACCTCGACCTTACCTCTGTATGGCTCCCCTTTAGCTTCTGCATGCACAAGCCTTGCTAATAATTCTTTATCTTTTTCATTCATTACATGTGGAATAATCAATGTTTTACCGGGCTCGGCAACATTATTTACATTATTATTGACTTCTTTCAACTTACCGATTGGAACACCGTGCTGCTTCGCAATATCCCATATCGATTCACCTTGTTTAATGACATGTTTGGTTGATCCATCCGAAGCTTTACTGGTCGTTCCCTTAGGAAAAGCTATCCCAAGTATGATGACACTTAGAGTCATTATCACAGTTATTATAACTGATAATTTCATCCTGTAACCTCCTCGTTAAGCATCTTCCTAGGATAACAGACCATATGGGAGAAAACAGTGCTAAATTTTTTCCAAGGAAATGAAGGAAAAATTTTCACGGGTCTATTAACTTCGAAATTTTAATGATTTCCATTCTTCCCTTAGCATTCCCATTCTGATTGAATCGTAATAATAACCATCATGATAACGGCATTTTCTCATCCTTCCCTCTACTTGCATGCCCACCTTTTCTCCAACTGCGATCATACGTTCATTACCTGACCACGTCGTCAGACCAACCCGCTCAATCTCCATTTTTTCGAATAAATAACCTATGTATAACATTAACGCTTCTGTTCCGTAACCGCCGTTCCAATACTCGGGCTCAAAAATCGTAATTCCGATTTCAAGCCAGCGTGAAGGTTCATGTTCCCAGTAATATACAACAGAGCCTATTATTTGATCGTTTTTTTCCATTAATAACTCGGAGTAAGCCCCCATTTTCTCATCATAGGTTTTATGCTTCAGTTCTTTTTCGATATACGTTTGGAAATCAATGAGTTCTAGAGGATAATAAGGTGCATCCCACTTTTTCCATTCTGGATCGGCTTCTCCATATTTCAGGCTCCATAAACGTTTTAAATCGGCTTGTTTAACATTCCTCAATATTACTTTGCTTCCTTCAATCCAAACATCGTCCAATCCGCTTCCTCCCACTTCATCCTTGCCATACCTTCCATTTTACCGGTCGACACATAATTTTATAAAATATTGCCTTTCTCTGGGACCATCGAATTCACAAAAATATACACCCTGCCATGTACCAAGGATTAAGCTCCCTTTATGGATAATCACCTGCTGTGAAGAACCAACCGTACTTGATTTCAAATGGGCAGCCGTGTTTCCTTCCATATGTAAATCCAATGTATGGTTCCATGGGTATTGCTCATCAAATCTTCTTAGCATATCCTTTTTGACATCGGGATCAGCATTTTCATTAATCGTGATTCCTGCTGTCGTATGTGGACAATATATAAGAGCTATCCCCTCTTGAACCCCATTTTCATTAATGAAGGCCTGTACTTCCGTCGTTACATCAATCATATCATCCCTTTTCGTCGTTTTTAAGGTATTTTTCTTCAGCATGTACGTTCACTCCCTTTTGTCAATTTAATACTCCTTTACCCATAAACATAACATTCATGCTTTAAAAAACCAGTCGATATTAAGATTAGCAAACCTTATAATAATTATTTTGTTTTAATATTGGATCTATAAGGAATGAGGGAGGTGAGAATGGTTTGAATCCGGATCGACCAATTGAGGACTGTGCGAAAAATCCCATTCGGCTCTTGTAGTTGAAAATAAGATAGGCTATAGGCTTCTAGCCACATTTAATAATTAATCATATATCTTTTAAAGTGACGCAAGGTTTCCTGAAGCGAACCGCATTTTTGTATCACCCTTTCGGCAACCGGATTGAAGTTTTGGATTGGATATAAGAAAAGCGGACCCGATGTAATTGGATTCGCTTTCAGACTGAAGACAAACTCAACGAAAATCGAGTTTGTCTTCAGTTTTTTTGTTTTAGGCTATGTTAATTTTCATTGTTAATTTACGATTGAAATAACAGCTAATCGAATAAAATGAATTTATCCTCTTGTGTAAGTTGCCGATATAGCATTAGTTCTCACCCAATTCTAACTCCTTTATGCTCATGCCTTCCGTGGTTAATCGGAATAGACCGAACATTACTGGATTAGCTTGCACCCACCCTTCACGGACTAACTCTTTAAGAGTCTGATTTATACAGGATAGAGTTCCCCATTCTTTCGGAAGACGGCCAGAAATTTGAATCGGTGTCTGCCAATCAGTGGTTAATGATAGCAACAAGTTTCGTTGTTTTGGGGTCAAATCCATACTTACTACCTCCCAGTTTTTAGGTCGCCATTATTAATGGTACGTTCTTAATGACTGAAAAGTTTCGTTAATCGGTAATAAACAGCTATCTACAATGATTTTTCTTATAGATAAATTATCACTTCAATATTGTGTAACCCCAATTAGCCAAAGCTCGATCGGCACTAAATTGACATCGGACAATACGCTTGCTAGATGCTTGAATGGCTTTTTCTTCGTATGTAAAAAGCAAAGGATTGGATCCTTGCCGTTTTAAATCAGATGGAACAGAACGTGTTAAAGGACTCTACCACATCCAGAATCCGAAAAATTATCACAGCCATATAAAAGGTTGGTTTTATTTTTTAGGTATAGTGAAACATCTATCCTAAGGAAGCACGTGCCATCAAGGACACATTCAAGAAGAAATAAATCAAGATCGTAAAAACAGTGTAAAGAAGTCCTTTCCACCAGATAAGATTATCAAGAAAGAAAACAGGGAGATTAAAGAAAGTTCAACTGATCCTGAGAGTAGCTACTATGTGCAAGAGAACAAAACAGTTTGCCTATTCGTTTCATGCGGCAGCAGAAAATACGCATGATAGTCACTTAGATCCTCTATTAATAACTGCTTCCATCAAATAAAATTAAAAAAGGTTCCGGAACGATGCCATTCCGAAACCTTTTTGTCTACAAACTGAATGCGGATCCAATGTACTTGGACCCGCTTTCTTTCAGTTTTTTTATATCCGTTTCTTTTTCCAGAATCCCAATATTAAAGCGGTAATAAGGGCTCCTATTAAAATAGCCAGCAAATAGCGGAAAGGATGGTTGACTAGAGGGATGACAAATATTCCCCCATGAGGCGCTGGCAAAGTTACACCAAAAGCCATTGACAGGGCCCCTGCCGTCGCTGCCCCAACAACACTGCTGACGATAACTCGCAATGGATCCGCCGCCGCAAAAGGAATGGCACCCTCTGTGATGAATGAAGCACCCATGAAGTAATTAGTGAATCCGGACTTCCTTTCCATTTCACTGAATTTACTTTTAAAGAATGTTGTTGCAAATGCGATTCCCAGGGGAGGAACCATTCCGCCAGCCATTACTGCAGCATGCGGTCCGAAACTTGATGCCTCAATGGCTGCAATACCAAAGGTGAATGCTGCTTTATTTAAAGGTCCGCCCATATCCACAGCCATCATACCCCCAAGAATCAGGCCCAGGAATATTGCGTTCGTTCCGGATAAGCCCTGAAGCCAATTGGTCAGGCCCGTGTTAATTGCTGTTACTGGTTCATTTATAAGAAATATCATGATAAACCCTGTAATTAACATTCCGAAAACAGGATAGAGTAAAACCGGTTTAATGCCATCGAGTGTTTGCGGTAACTTGGAAAACAATTTTCTTAAAAGTAATACGACATAACCTGCAAGGAAACCGGCGATCAGTCCGCCAAGAAAACCGGCATTGGCCTGTGCTGCCAATAATCCCCCTACCATACCAGGAGCAAAACCTGGACGGTCGGCAATACTTGAAGCAATGAATCCAGCCAGGACAGGGATAAGCAAGAAGAAAGCACCATTTCCACCGCCAATATCACTTAATGCTTTGGCAATCGGATTATACTCCGGATTTGCCGGATCGGCTGCCTCTATCCCGAAAAAGAAAGAAAGCGCAATCAGGATTCCGCCCCCGACGACAAATGGAAGCATATTACTTACGCCATTCATTAAGTGCTTGTAGATCCCCAATCCTCCTTTAGCTGAATCACCTTCATCAGTTTTATCATTTCCAGTTCCTTTGTAAACAGGTGCATCCTGATTCACGGCTCTGGTTAACAGCTCCTCGGTCTTCCGGATTCCATGGGCAACAGGCACTATAATGACATGTTTTCCATTAAAACGATCCATTTCCACCTGCTTATCCGCTGCGACGATAATTGCATCCGCCTCATCAATCTCGGCGGCGGTTAAACCATTTTTGATTCCTGTGGAACCATTTGTTTCCACTTTGAAATCGATTCCCATTTCCTTCGCTTTGGCCTTTAACGCATCGGCAGCCATATAAGTATGGGCAATTCCTGTTGGACATGCTGTAACGGCAAGGATTTTACCTCCTTTATCGTTACCACTGGCATCATTACTTGATTGCTCCTCTTCCCTTTCTTCTTCATAAGCCTCCATTTCTTTTTGATTGATTATCTCCAACACTTCCTCACCGGAAGAAGCAGAAATCAAGCGGGCTCTGAATTTATCATCCATCAGTAACGAAGAAAGCCGTGAAAGGGTTTCCAAGTGATCTGCATTCGCTCCTTCACTTGCTGCAATCATAAAGAACAAATGAGCTGGCTGCCCATCAAGCGATTCATAATCAACACCACTGACCGATTTGCCGAAACAGATGGCTGGTACCCTTACAGCATTTGTTTTTGCGTGCGGTATGGCTATCCCCTCACCAATCCCTGTTGTGCTTTGCTCTTCACGTTTTAAGATGGCAGCTTTGAAACCCTCCACATCGTTTAACCTGTCTGCCTCGGCCAACTTTCCTGATAGTTCATCAATGACTGCTTGCTTTGTAACACTTTGCAAATCTATTATGATTGTATCCAATTTTAACAAGTCTGTAATTTTCATAGAGTCAGCCTCCTGTTAGTTGATTGATGGCAATTTGCGGTAATAACTCTTCAATTTTATCCAGTGTACCGAGATCGGATGAAAAGGCTGTAGCACTTCCTGCGGCAAGACTGAAGCGGAAAGCGGATAAAATATCCCCTGTCCTTTCATATGTCCCGATGAAACCTGCGACCATGGAATCACCGGCACCCACTGAGTTGATGACGTTCCCTTTTGGAACATTTGCGGAATATGAATCTCCACCGGTGCAAAGCACGGCCCCCTGTCCCGCCATTGAAACAATAACATTTTGTGCTCCTGCTTCAACCAATTTAGTACCATATTCTCTAGCATCATCAACCGTCCTTATTTCTGTGGAAAAAAGCTCACCCAGTTCATGGTGATTCGGCTTTATTAAAAATGGCCGGTGTGGAAGGACATTCAATAATCCCTTGCCACTCGTATCCACCACCACTTTAATGCCGTTATCGGAACATGACCTTGCCATGGCTTCGTATACATCCGATGGAACGCTTGGAGGGATGCTTCCTGACAAAATGAGGATATCATTATTATTCAACTGTTCAATTTGACTAAATAATTGTTGATAATTCCCTTTTGAAATGACTGGCCCTTGGCTATTAATTTCGGTCTCCAGCCCTGTCTTCAATTTGATGTTTATTCTTGTATCTCCAGCTATCTCTGTAAAGTCCGTGAAAATCTCTTCCTGTCTTAAGAACCTTTTTACAAATTCACCTGTTTGTCCACCGATGAATCCTAAAGCTGTCGTACTATTGCCCAGCCTTTTAAGCACTCGGGAAACATTGATCCCTTTCCCTCCAGGGAATTTTGCATCATAACTGGTTCGATTCACCTTGCCCATTTGAAAACTTTCCACCTCGACAAGGTAATCGATGGATGGGTTGAGTGTCACTGTATAAATCATTAAATGGTCACGACCTTTACCTTTGGATTTTTATCGAGTTGAGCAACAGCCTCTTCATCATTGCTGTCTGTAAGGATTATGGCATCGCTTACATCTGCCACCTTAGCGAAAGTAGCTTCATTCAGTTTTGAACTGTCAGCAAGCACATAAGTTTCGTTAGAGAGGCGTAACGCCATCTTCTTCAGTAGGGCTTCTTCCGGGTCGGGTGTTGTGAAACCCAAATCTTGATGGATGCCGTTCATTCCCAAGAAACATTTATCAAAACGGTATTCATTCAAAAACTGTACAGCATTACTTCCTATAACCGCATTTGTCGAAAATTTAATCGTTCCGCCAACTAACACTGTTTTGATTTCCAATTCGATGAGTTTTGGAATATGCATAAGACCATTTGTCAGCACCGTTATATTTTTATCCTTTAAATAAGGAATCATTTCCGCAGTTGTCGTGCCTGCATCAAGATATATACAATCATTTTTCTCTATGAATGAAGCCGCCAGCTTTGCTATAAGTTGTTTTTCAGCTCTTGCTTTGTTTTGTTTTTCAATAGTTGTTGGTTCAAGGCCTTTTCTTTGAAGTAAAGAGGCCCCGCCATGCACACGCTTCAAGAGCTTCATTTCTTCGAGTTGCACTAAATCTCTCCGAATGGTCGACTCCGAGGCTTGTAGCTGATCTACAAGCTCCTGCAGCTTTACCGTTCCATGTTCTTTAAGGATCGATAAGATGAACTGGTGCCTTTCAGTTGTCAACAATTCGCCCACCTCACTTTAATATCATCATCATATATGAAAACGAAGGAATAATCAATCACAAACGTTTAAAAATACTCAAATTCATTCAAAAATACCTTCAAAAACATTCAATTTCAATTGAGATAACCTTTCTTGAACCTCATTATCTCTTTTTCTATGAAAATATCCTTTCAGTTCTTCAAACAAAAAACCCCCATGTCATGATGACAGGGGGGTTTCTTATTATTTTATTAGCCTTGAAGTAAAAGTTGTTCTGGATCTTCCAGCATATCTTTGATAGCCACTAAGAAACCAACAGCTTCTTTTCCGTCTACGATACGGTGATCATAAGATAATGCAAGGTACATCATTGGTCTGTTTTCGATTTGATCTCCAACAGCGATTGGACGAGTCTTGATTGTATGCATGCCCAAGATCCCAACTTGAGGGGCATTCAAGATTGGTGTTGATAATAGGGAACCGAAAGTCCCTCCATTTGTGATGGTGAAAGTACCACCTGATAAATCTGAAAGTCCCAGTTTGTTGTTACGCGCTTTAACAGCTAAATCGGAAATGTTCTTCTCGATTTCAGCAAAGCTTTTGCGGTCAGCATCCCTTACTACCGGAACAACAAGACCTTCATCTGTGGATACAGCTACACCGATATCATAAAAATTCTTTTTCAGGATATGGTCGCCTTGGATTTCAGCATTCAATAGCGGATATTTTTTCAATGCGCCAATGACCGCTTTAGTGAAGAATGACATGAAACCAAGTTTAACGTCATTTGTTTTCACGAAAGAATCCTTATGGCGGTTACGCAATTCCATGACTGCAGAAAGATCGACTTCGTTAAAAGTAGTAAGCATGGCTGCTTCGGATTGTACTTGAACTAGACGTTTGGCAATGGTTTGACGACGGCGTGTCATCTTAACCACTTCAATGCGGTCATCATTCACTTCAACAGGAGCGGCTGCTTGTTTAGCTGCAGGAGCTTGTTTTGGAGCTGCCGCAGGTGCTGTAGGAGCTGCAGGAGCATTACTTGCTGCTTCTACGTCTTGTACACGTACACGACCTAGTGGGTCGGCTACAGGCACTTGAGTCAAGTCAATTCCTTTTTCACGAGCCAATTTCCTTGCAGCTGGTGAAGCAATAACTTGTTGAGTGGATGATGCTTCTTTCGCTTCTGCTTTAGGAGCCTCTTTAGCAGGAGCCGCTTGTTCAGCCTTAGCTGGTTCTGCTTTAGCTTCTTCAACCTTAGGAGCTTCCGCTTTTGGAGCTGCTGCAGCTGATCCATTTTCATCAACGATGGCGATAGCCTGTCCGACTTGGACAGTATCGCCTTCTTCTGCTAAATGTTCCGAAAGTGTACCAGTATAATCTGAAATGATTTCCACGTTGACTTTATCCGTTTCAAGTTCAAGGACATATTCTCCTTTTTCAACGTGATCACCGGGTTGTTTTAACCATTGCGCAATAGATCCTTCAGAAATTGATTCTGCTAATTCAGGTACTTTTACTTCAGCCATTTTATTTCTCCCCCTCATTATTGCGTGTAATTGCTTGAGTCATAATCCGTTGTTGTTCATTTTTATGGACAAGTGGATCTCCCTCAGCCGGGCTTGATCTGCGCTTCCTTCCTATATATGTTACTGAAAGATTGCCAGGAGCCGCTGCATTTAGGCGAGGTTCAACAAATGTCCAAGCACCCATGTTTTTAGGTTCTTCTTGAGCCCAGAAGATTTCTTTAAGATTTGTATATTTTTTCAGGGCTTCTTGAACTCCAGTGAATGGGAATGGATAAATTTCTTCGATACTGATGATTTGCAACCAATCCGTATTTTTTTCAGTTGCCGCTTTTTCACGAAGTTCAACCGCCAATTTACCTGAAGCAAAAACAATGCGTTCAACCGATTTAGGTTTTTTGCCCAATGCTTTGGTTTCTACGAATGATTCAAATGCGCCTTCACTGAATTCTTCTGCTGTAGAAGCCATCACTTGATTACGGAGCATACTCTTCGGTGTCATGATGACTAGCGGACGTACTTGCTCTTGATCCAAAATCTTAGCTTGTCTTCTAAGGATATGGAAGTATTGAGCTGCCGAACTTAAGTTGGCAACTGTCCAGTTGTTTTCAGCTGCTAATTGAAGGAAGCGTTCCAGTCGTGCACTTGAGTGCTCTGGTCCTTGTCCTTCATAACCATGTGGAAGCAGCATGACAAGACCTGATTTTTGACCCCATTTTGCACGGCCTGCCGCGATGAATTGGTCAAAGATCACTTGTGCTGTATTAGCGAAGTCACCGAATTGCCCTTCCCATAATACAAGTGTCTCAGGTGCAAATACATTATAACCATATTCATAAGCCAGAACTGCCGTTTCAGTAAGCGGGCTGTTATGAACAGCGAATGATGCTTTGGCAGTTTCAAGTGTGTGAAGTGGTGAATATGTTTTGCCATTAACACTATCATGTAACATGATATTACGTTGTGCGAATGTTCCACGCTCTGAATCTTGTCCTGTCAAACGGATTGGTGTGCCGTCACTCAATATGGATGCAAATGCCAATGTCTCGGCATGAGCCCAATCAATTTTTCCGTCAGCACCAAAGGAATCCAAGCGACGTGATAAAATCTTTCCTAATTTTTTATTAGGAGTGAATCCTTCCGGCCACTTAACAAGTTCTTCGTTAATTGTAACAAGTTCTTGTTTCGGAACTGCCGTTTCAATCGCTGGAAGTCCTTTTTCAATAATCCCAGGAGGATTACACTCTTTAGAAGCTTCCGGTTTATTTCCGGAAATTTTCGCATATGCATCTGCAAGCCTTGTATCCACTTGCTCAGCAATCGCTTTAACTTCGGCTTCAGTGAACTCGCCAGTTTCAATAAGTTTTTTCCCATAAAGCTCTTTAACGGTTGGGTGCTTATGAATTAATGCATACATTTCAGGTTGAGTCACCAATGGCTCATCCATTTCGTTATGGCCGAAACGTCTGTAACCGATCAGGTCGATCAAGAAATCCTTGTTGTATTTTTCACGATATAGGTTAGCAAGGTTCACAGCAGCCATACATGCTTCTGGATCATCTGCATTCACATGCACGATCGGCACTTCAAAGCCTTTTGCCAAATCACTAGCATATAAAGTTGAACGTGAATCTTCACTTTCCGTTGTAAAACCGATCATGTTATTGGCAATGATATGGATGGCGCCGCCAACTTGATAACCGCGTAAACGGCTTAAGTTAAACGTTTCAGGTACAATTCCTTCACCTGGGAATGCTGCATCACCATGAATCAGGATTGCAAGGGATTTGGAAATGTCCTGAACAGGGAATCCTTTTTCTGAACGGTCTTCTTGAGCCGCACGAGAATACCCTTCCACGATTGGGCCGACCACTTCCAAGTGACTTGGGTTATTGGCAAGTGTAATCCTTGCTTTTTGTATATTAGCTTTAGTAATCTGTTTATCCAGACCTAAATGGTATTTAACATCACCGGTCCATCCATTGTTAATGCCTGTTGAACCTTCGGAAGGAACCAAATCTTTATTAGGTGAATGTTGGAATTCAGAGAAAATGACCTCATATGGCTTTCCTAATACATGTGCAAGCACATTCAAACGTCCACGGTGAGCCATGGCAATATTCACATTCCCCGTTCCGTTTTGAACAGTTTGTGAAATCATTTCATCTAAGATCGGAACCAAAGCATCCAGTCCTTCAATAGAGAAACGTTTTTGCCCTACATATGTGCGGTGAAGGAATTTCTCGAAGCCTTCTACTTCATTCAATCGTTTAAGTAATAGTTCTCTTTTCTCTTTTCCCACTTCCGGGAACATGTTTCCGGATTCGACCATATCAGTAAGCCATTGCTTTTCATCCAAGTCATTAACATGATGAAATTCAAAGGCTATCGTTTTTGTATAGAGTTGTTTTAGGTATTGTACGGCTTCGTATCCGTCTTTCACGTCTTCAGGTGATTCCGGACAAATTAAGTCAGCCGGTATTTTCCTTAAATCATCTGCAGTCAAGCCATATTTTTCAAAGTGAATTTGTTCAGTGTCCAGAGCTTCTTCTTTTAAAGGATAAATATTTGCAGCAAGATGTCCGTATGCACGGATATTTTCAGCTAAATTAACTGCAGACATAATTTTCTTCATTGGAAGAACTTCTCCAGTTTGTACAGTTAGTGCACTTCCAGTCGTTGTTTCTGCCGATACATCGAACGAAGGAGGACCAGATACTTCAAAAAAGTTTTTCAGTTCCGGATCCACTTCTTCCGGGTTGGCTAGAAATAAATCGTATTGCTCCATGACATACCCAAGGTTTGGACCCGAAAAAGTTTTCCATTGGTCGTATACCTTAGAATCATTGATGGTCATTTTGTAAACCCCCAAATTTTTCTCATAATTTTTTTCATTTCGTTTTATCCATCCCCAAATTTCTTTCTTCTAAATTTTCCCCAAATATATGATATATATAAGATATATACTAAATAACTTTGGTTATTGAATAATAAAATTTTAAAGGATAAAACGTTTTCAGATGTTATATTAACATGTTTTTGTCGAAATATCCAAAGGTTAAACCACTTTATGCAACCTTTTTTAAACTATATTTCTGTTTAATTCGTCAAAAATCGCTTTTAATTGTCTTTTTTGCTCATTTAAGTCTTTTTTTCGCTAAAAAAAGAATTTTGTATTTTTGTATAATGATTATTTTTCAGGTAAATTTAACTAATTTGAAAACCCTTTCACCTCAATCAAACTTCCAAGCTGTTAAACTCAGATTGCCATATTGAAAGCTCCTGTGCAGGAGAGTAGCTTTTTTGTTGTCATCTCCTGACCCCATTGCGATGACCAATGGAATGAAATGCTCTTTGGAAGGCACAGCCTCTGTACTGTAAGGGGCGATTTTTTCATAATTGAACAAAGATTGCAAATCCCATTTCATGATATTCTCTTCGACCCAGTTCTCAAACTCGATTGCCCATCCTTCTGCAACATGCATATCTTTCTGAATTTGGGTGAAATTATGGACAATTCCACCGCTTCCTATGATTAGGACATTACTTTCCTTTAATTCTCTCAATGCTTTCCCAATTTCATACTGCTTGTCCAATGGCAGCGCAGGACTGATGGACATGGATACGGTCGGGATGTCAGCTTCGGGATACATGATATGCAAAAGCCCCCATGCTCCATGATCCAGGGGGCGCCTTTCATCAAGTTCCCCCAATACACCTATCTTGGACAATAAGGTTAAAATTCGATCTGAAAGCTCAAGGCATCCCCTGGCAGGATAAGTTATTTGAAATATTTCTTCAGGATATCCTGCAAAATCATAAATGACTTCATGCTTCCCTACTGCAGAAATCATTTGATCTTCATTTTCCCAATGTGCTGACAAAATAACGATGGCAGCAGGTTTCTTCATAGCTTGCATATAATCCTTCAAAAAAGAAGTGTAGCTATTCTTTTCCAAAGCTAATAGCGGTGTTCCATGTGATAAAAACAATGATGGCATCATAGAAACGATAAATCCTTTCACAATGTAATCTCTATATCCTATACCTTAATTTACTATAGATAAACAATGTGTTCATCAATTAAAATGCATTTTTGGGGTTGTCTCATCAATAGTATCAAAGGTATACCCTTCTTTTTTTAGGAATTCAATTATATCAGGCAATGCTTTCACTGTATTTTTCATACTATTGATATCATGCAATAAGATATTAACATGCTTTTGATCTTTCGTCCCTTTTTGTACAGCAGTAATGATTTGTCGTTCACTTATTGACGGACTGAAGCCATCTGTCGAGTCAATGGACCAATCAAAGTATATATACCCTTTGTCCTTTAGTTGTTGAAGGATTCCATTGATGATGGGTTTAGTGGCAGCCTGATGCCGCAGACGATTATTCGAGCCGCCAGGAAGGCGCACAATTCGGCTTTTTAACCCATACTCCTTTTGCAGCATGGTTTCAAGTCTATTCAAGTCTTGAAAGAAACCCTCAGTCGATCGATAAATGATGGAATAATCATGTGTATATGAATGAAGGGCAATCGAATGACCGCGGGAAATCATTTCCTGATAGCATTCCTTTGCGTATGGCTCTTCGTTGCCTTTAACGAAAAATGTGGCTTTAACATGATAGCGGTCCAAAATATCCAATATCTTGATGGTATTCAAAGATGGACCGTCATCGAAAGTCAAATAGGCGATTTTCTGATTTTCCTTACTTTTTAGGAGCGGTGTCATCTCTTCAGGTACCATTGCATGTACTTGAACGTTTTGCACAGCCATAAGGAACAAAATAATAATGAAAGAACCCGCCATGGAAAGAAATAAATTAAGCTTATTCTTCATAGGTGTTGCATCCCCTTCCTTTTGACCATTAAGATGTGCCAATATAGGGGATTCATGCGCAATAAGGCAGCGGTAAAAAATACCGCTGCCTTATAATATGAATTATCGATCGACATTAAAGTAACGAGCTTCAGGATGTGCAAAAACAATGGCGGAAACGGAAGCCTCTGGTTCCATCATGCATCCTTCAGTCAATTCCACGCCAATATCTTGAGGTTGTAACAGGCGGAATAGCTTTTCCTGGTCTTCCAGATTAGGACAAGCAGGATAACCAAAAGAAAACCTTTGTCCGGTGTATTTAGCGGCAAATCGCTCTTTCATGGACATTTCAATCGGATCGCTTATGCCTAAATCATCACGCATTAATTGATGAATTCTTTCCGCAAACCCTTCTGCTGTTTCGAGAGCAAGTGATTGAAGGGCGTGATTTTTCAAGAAATCTCCTTCAAGCTTAAGTTTTTCTGCCCATTTTCTGATTCCTTTTCCGGCAGTGACCAGGAAGAAACCAACATAATCCATTTGCCCGGAGGAGACCGGTTTCGCGAAGTCCGCTAAACAAAGATGCGGACTCGTATCTTGCCTTGGGAAATCGAAAGTTTCCAAAACCTCTTGATGATTGTCCGGGTTGTATACCAATAGCCTATCTCCTTCGCTTTGAGCAGGGAAAAATTGATAAACTGCATGCAAGCCATAATCCGGTTCCGTCTTAAGGAATTCAATCAATTCATCAACGAGATCATTGAGCTGCACTGCTTTTTCATTCCCTTGCTTAAGCAGTTCGGAAACTTTACCTTTTAACCCCAAATGATGACCAATCAGCATTTGCCTATTTATATATGGCTGGATGACATCCAATGGATAGTTTTTCAGGACGTGACGTTTGATGTCACGCGGTATTTGAACAGGAGCATCGCTTAAAGGAGCAGCTGTGGACTGCTTACGGACAGGTTTTTCCAGCGTGGCGGCAATGGCGGCATTCGCTTTCGACCTTTCTCGTTTCTCGACTAACTCTTCCAAGTACACCACTTTTTTGTCAGAGTCATGTAAAATATTCGTTACAGCCAAACCATCCATCGCATCTTTGGAATATAAAACCGGTCCTTCATATTCAGGTGATATTTTAAAATCGGTGAATTTACGTGATAATGCTGCCCCACCCACTAATATTGGGGTATCTATTCCCGCTTGCCTTAAATCCTGAGCGGTTAAAACCATTTGCTGTGCAGATTTGACAAGTAACCCAGAAAGGCCAATGATGGTTGGCTCATGTTTTCGAACCTCTTCAATGATTTGTTGCGGGGCGACCTTGATCCCTAAATCAATGACTTCATAGCCATTATTCGATAGGATGATATCCACTAGGTTTTTCCCGATATCATGCACATCTCCCTTGACAGTCGCCAAAAGGATTTTCCCTTTCTTAGCGCTATCTTCAGAGTTTTCCATAAGTGGTTCAAGGTGAGATACTGCCGCTTTCATCGCTTCAGCACTCTGAAGCACCTCTGCGACAATAAGTTGGTTGTCATTAAACAACCGACCCACTTCACTCATGCCATCCATCAATGGTCCATTAATGATTTCCAATGGGGTATCACCGCGCTCAATCGCTTCATTTAAATCATCAATTAATCCTTCTTTCGTTCCTTCGATAATATAGTTACCTAGACGTTCGTCCAATGGCAGGATCACACCATTATCCTTCTTCTCAGCTTTTTTTCCACGATAAAATTCGGTAAAAATCGCTAAAGTTTCAGTTGAAGTCTCAAACAGGAGTGCCTCAGCCAGTTTCACTTCCTCTTCCGGAATCAGAGCGAAACGTTCAAGTTTTTCTGTATTCACGATGGCATAATCGAGTCCCGCTTTTGTACAATGGTAAAGGAAAACTGCATTTAATATTTCCCTTCCCCTCGCTGGCAGACCGAAAGAAACGTTAGAAATGCCAAGTATCGTTAGGCATTCTGGAAACTTTTCTTTAATCGCCCTTATTCCATTCACCGTCTCTAAAGCAGACCCTATATATTGTTCATCTCCTGTGCCTACAGGAAATACAAGCGGATCAAAGATGATGTCACTTTTGTTTAGACCGTACTTATTGACGAGCAGATCCACAGACCGTGTTGCCACTTCCAATTTCCGTTCAGCATCGACGGCCATCCCTATTTCATCAATGGTTCCTACGACAACGGCAGCACCATATTGATGGACTAAGGGTACTATTTTTTCAAAGCGCTCTTCACCATCTTCAAGGTTTATGGAATTAATGATCGATTTTCCTTGTGAATGTTTTAATGCTTGTTCAAGTACAACTTCATCCGTAGTATCGATGACCAATGGGACCTTCACTTTTTTGACGACCTCTTCTACAAATTCCTTCATATCGCCAAGCTCATCCCCATCAGGATCAGCAAGACAAATATCAATGACATGGGCGCCTTTTTTCACCTGGTTACGTGCAATTTCGGCTGCTGGCTCGTAATGCTTGCCGCGTATCAGCTCCTTGAACTTTCGGGAACCGATAACATTCGTCCTTTCACCTACGAATAAAGGACGCATTGAATCATCATAAATGAGCGGCTCTATGCCTGATACGGCATGACCATGGGCAGTTTCCGTAATAGTACGGGGCTTCATGCCTTCGAGGACCCTGGAAAGTTCTTTAATATGCTCTGGTGTCGTACCACAACATCCGCCAATGATATTGACCCATCCCTTTTCGGCAAATTGCTTCATTTTCTCTGCCAGGGAAGTAGGTGACTCATGATAGTGGCCCTCTTCATCAGGGAGCCCGGCATTCGGATAACAGCTGATGGCGCTGTTTGATATATCTGCAAGTGTCCTGATATGGTCTATCATGAATTCCGGCCCTGTTGCACAATTAAGGCCGACAGCTACGGGCTTCATATGTTCAACCGATAAATAAAAAGCTTCTATGGACTGGCCAGCAAGTGTCGTGCCCATCGGTTCGATTGTTCCTGATATGATGACAGGCACATCTTTTCCTGTTTTTGCGAATGCTGCTTTGATTCCAGAAAAGGCAGCCTTGACATTAAGCATATCCTGACAGGTTTCCACCAATAGCAAGTCTACACCGCCATCCAAGAGACCCAGTGCCTGTTCTTCATAAGAATCGGTTAAAATATCAAAAGTCGTTCCGCCCGTTACGGAAAGCGTTTTTGTAGTGGGGCCCATCGAGCCAGCTACATACCTTGGCCATTCCTCATTGGAATACTTTTCACAAGCTTTAACGGCAAGCTCAGCTGAAATTTTATTTAGCTTGTAGGCGATCGTGCTTATTTGGTATTCCTCAAGAACGATGCTGGTCGCTCCAAAGGTATTTGTTTCAATGATATCTGCGCCCGCCGCTAAATATTTTTCATGAATGGATTGGATGATTTCCGGCTGCGTCAGTGATAAATATTCATTGCAGCCCTCGAATTGTTCCCCGCCAAAATCATCTGCTGTCAAATCCTCCGCTTGAAGCATGGTTCCCATCGCCCCATCAAGTAGGAGAATCTTGGAATTTAACTGATCTTGAATCGCTTTTTTATTCATGTACTGCCACCTCTGATGTCTGTTTACTATCGACTTTTCTAATATATTTCGTAAGTTCCGCCGTCATTTCATAGCGAAGGAACGGAGTGATTAAATATATGCCCTTGAATTTTTCCCTTGCCGCGTCCACCAGTTCCCGCGCGATATTAACCCCTTCAATCCTTGACTTTACAGGGTCATCCCCCGCTAAAGCCATTGCCCTTCTTACGTTATCAGGCAATTTGATGCCTGGGATCTCATTATGGATGAATTCTGCGTTCCGGGTGCTTGTCAAAGGCATGATACCGATGAAAATCGGGGTTTCTAAATGTTTTGTAGCTTCATGTACTTCTTCGATTTGCTCCACCGAATAAATTGGCTGTGTCAAAAAGGATTGAGCACCACAGGAAATCTTCTTTTCCATTCTCAGTACTGCTTTATCCAAATATTTCACATTCGGATTAAACGCTGCCGCAATTTTAAAATTTGCCCGTTGCCCCAGACTTTGACCGGAATAGGAAAGACCTTCATTAAATTGTTTGACCATGCTTATAAGGTCGAAGGAAGATAAATCATAAACCGAAGTGGCACCCGGGAAGTCCCCTATTTTTGAAGGATCTCCGGTGATGATCAATAATTCATTCAGCCCCACCGTCTGCAGACCCATTAAATGTGATTGCAGGCCAATCAAATTTCGATCACGGCATGTTATATGCACCATCGGATTAATATTCAATTGGTTCTTCAGTAGGTTAGCCAGAGCATCATTCGATATCCTTGGTGAGGCAAGTGAATTATCCGCTAGTGTAATGGAATCGACCCCTGCTTTTTTCAAAACCTCTGCACCGGTCATGAAGCTCTCTATTCCCAGCTTTTTAGGTGGATCAAGTTCAACCAGGATCGTCCTTTCCGTCTTGGCCTTTTCGTACAGTGGAAGTTCCAATTCTCTTTCGTTCACTTCAATTATTTCTATTTCACGGGATTTCGTAACTTTCTCTTTTACGGGAGCAAAACTTCCGATCGCATTCTTTACAGCTTGAATATGCAGTGGCGTCGTTCCACAGCACCCGCCTATGATAGCGGCACCTTGCTCACGAAGTTCCAGGGCACTTGAACCGAAATATTCCGGCACGGCTTTATAGACGAGCCTTCCATCCACATAATCAGGGAGGCTGGCATTAGGGTATATGGCAATCGATGCTTGCTTTGGCAAACTCACTTCTTCCAAGGCCCGGATCATATGATGTGGACCAAGACGGCAATTCACCCCAACAACATCGGCACCCAATTGCTCGAGTTTTTGAAAGGCTTCATTTAAATGGATTCCATTTTGGAGATTACCCAGTTCATGCATCGAGACATTTGCGATGATCGGCAGTCCAGTTTCATTTTTTACGATTTGCAGAACGGTTTCCAGCTCTTCCAGGTCATAAAATGTTTCCAAGAGAATCCCATCAGGATTTTCCATCAACAGACTGTATAGCTGTTCACGAAACCCCCGTTTAATCTCTTCCAGGCTTAAATCCGATTTTCTGATACTCCGTTGTGCCCCTATGGTACCGAAGACATAAGCCTTTCCTTTTGCCGCTTTTTTAGCAAGAATGACTCCCTGGCGATTGATTCTGCTTACTTCATCTTCAAGTCCATACCGTTTCAATTTGTTGAAATTGGCTCCGTATGTATTCGATTGAAGGATATCTGCACCAGCTTCCAGATAGGCACGATGGATAGACTCTATTTGATCCGGATTCGTGCAGTTTAATTCCTCATAACATTGATCGATGCCATTTGAGTACAATAAGGTCCCCATTGCCCCTTCCCCAACCAGCATTCTTTCTTTCACTTCTTTACGAAAATTCATCATTACACCCTCTCTCAAAAACAGTCCTGTTTTTGTCGTATTTTATGAGTATGAGAGAAAAGGAAAAAAAACCTTCTCAAAGAAGAAGGTTTTTTGAAACATTCTCCTCATCTATCAAGCTCTGCTTGCTGGATTTAGCACCTTTGCCTAAGCTGGTTGCTGAGGTTTCTTCGGGCCAGTCCCTCCACCTCTCTCGATAAGATCCATTTATATAATTTTCACAAGATTTCAAAATTAGATTATATTTAATTTACATTAATAATCTGTCAATTTCAATACCTGATCGACATTTTTTTCACTTTTGCAAAAATGATTCAATCTTTTGCAGCCTGAACCCTCTTCAAGATTCTTTGTTTCCAGTCTTCCGCTAATGGGTCCAGAGTAAGTAAAGCCTTGGCGCCTTCCAGCCCATCTCGTTTATGAAGGATTACCTCTGCTGCATAATGAACTGAAATTTTTTCTTGCAAACGATCTATTAGCACGATCTCGTTTTGTTTATTTATCGTTCCTTCTTGAAGTACTCTTGCAAAATAACCAGTGAAACTCGTTTTCAGCACGAGTTCCAAAAACTTAGGTTCTTGATTGAAGTGGGAAATGGTCGAACAAGGTATCCTCCCCTGGTTAATTTGAACAATCACTTCGCCTATTTGATAAATATCGCCGATATACGTGGTTTCTTCCCTCATCCCCGCTACGGTTAAATTTTCACCGAATGCTGGGATATCCAGCTTTTTAGAGAATCTTTCATTCCATAATGAATAATGCTCAAAGGGGTAAAAGCACAAAGCCCGATCAGGACCTCCATGGAACTTTTCATTACCTACCCCATCACCAATTATGCCTGATTTAGTCACTGTCACATTATCCTGTGCTTGTTTATCCATGGCTGAAAAGATATCGACATTCGAAAAACTTTCATGTTTCGGCTTTCCGGCCTGAAGTGATTTGATTTTTCCATTTTCCATTTTGCATCTTCCATTCATATTTAATTTATATCATCCTATATGTATAAATTATACTAAAAATCCATTATATTCAGTAGTTTTTAAAAATATATGAAGTGAAAAAGCCACATGAGCCGTTAAATGGGCGAAATATCATTGATTTCCAGAAAAATTCATAGGTTAGTTTCAGTAATTTTGTTGCTATTTCAGAATTAAATATGGTAGAATATGAACACAATATATAGTCGAAAACTACAACCGTTCGCCTATATGTTGATTTTCACGATTGAATTCCTCATTGTCGCTCTTTAGGGAGCGAATTTTTTTGCCTTCATTATCATCCATCATTTTCTTTTAGTTCCATTCTAATCCTTAAATCGTGATTCACTTACCTATTTTCACTTTCATTCCCTATTCAAATACCTCCCTGTAAAGTCACTTTCATTCCCTTATAAGAGGCCTGATTCCTTGCTAAAACAAGCAGAAAAGCCGAGCGACACCATATGTCTTCCGCTCAGCTTCCTGTTTAAGCTTGTTTCTTTTTTTTTGGTGCCGCTTTCTTTCGGGTCGTCTTTTTCTTTTCCGGTTCATCATGTTTCGTACGGTCAATGGATGCCTGTAATGCCTCCATTAAATCGGTTACATTGTTGGAAACTGGTTCTTTTGTTTTGGCTGTAATCGTCGTCTGTCCCGTTTTCTTTGATTCAATCAATTCAAGTAACGCGGTTCGATAGTCATCGGTGTATTTTGTCGGATCGAAAGTGGTCGTTAATTGATCTATTAATAATACGGCAGTATCGATTTCTTTTTTTGCAATGGTATCATTGGCGGGGATATTCGGAACATCCGCTGTGGAACGGACTTCATCCGGATAATGAATCGTTTCCATCACCAAGGTATTATCAACGACTCGGATTACCGCCATTTGTTCTTTAGAGCGAATGATGATTTTTGCTAATCCTACCTTATTCGATTCCTTGAGGGCCTGCCTCAAAAGGGAATAAGCTTTTATCCCTCCATCATTAGGGGACATGTAGTAACTCCGATTGAAATAAATGGGATCTATTTCTTCAATTTTAACGAAATCCACAATTTCCACGGCTTTTTCTTCGTTTTGTTTTTTCAGTTGCTCTAGTTCATTGTCTTCCAATACAACAAATTTTCCCTTTGTATACTCAAAAGCGCGGACTATATCATCCTTACCCACTTCTTTCTGGCATATCGGACAAACTTTTTCGTATTTAATCGGTGAATGACATTCCTTATGCAACGTCCTTAAAGAAATATCCTTATCCTCCGTTGCAGCATGAAGTTTGATCGGAATGTTCACCAAACCGAATGATATGCTCCCCTTCCACATCGTATGCATATTCGTCACCTCATAACTTATTTTTAAAGAGAAGAACAATTTTATTATTCCCCTTTGTTCAAAAAAAACCTAAAAAACAATTGCCAACTCTAACACTTCGTTTTTTTGGCAAAATAATGTTAATCAATTTTTTGCGGAGGTGATACAAAAATGAAACCGATGCTGCCAACATATTACCCCGAAGCCCCCAGCTCCAAGGATTGGCGTTATGAAGTCAAATATGACGGCTTTAGGGCTATTTTAACGATAGACTCCGATACCATAAGCATTTCAAGTCGGAACGAGAAGGAATTATCACCACAATTCCCAGAAATCATTGCTTACATCAAAGAACTGGACCTGGAAGAATATCTCCCGCTTCAGTTGGATGGAGAATTGGTCTGGCTTACCAATGAAGCGAAAGCGGACTTTTTTCAAATACAGTGGCGAGGACGCCTTGGTAAACAATCCCTAATATCCGAAAAATCCCGCTTTTCCCCATGCCGGTTTATAGCGTTTGACCTGCTTCGCATCAACGGAAAAGACTTAGCAGCTAAACCTATGGAAGAACGTAGGGAATTGATGTTGAATATGGGGGCAAAACTTGGCTTTCCTATTCCGCCTGATCCCAACGATAAGGCTTTGATACAATTAATAGAAAGTTTTGACGTTTTGGAAAGTGCCTTGAATAAGGTCACCCTATTAGATGGCGAAGGGGTTGTCGCCAAGGAAATTAGGGGTACTTGGCAAGAAGGAAAACGCACTACATCTTGGATTAAGGTGAAAAACTGGAAAACCGTTTCTTGTTTCATTACAGCATTGCACAAAGAAAATGGTTATGTTTCCCTCGCAGTTTTCAAGGAAGGTGCCGTAACGAAAATCGGAAGTGTTAAAAATGGACTGAGTGCTCAAGATAAAAGTATATTGCATCAACTGATAAAGCAAAATGCATCAAACGAAGACGCACAATTTTTTTATATCCATCCGTCCATTTGCATAGAAGTTCAATTCTTACACGTATACGAGGAAAATGAATTGCGTGAACCCCAGTTTTCGCAATGGCTTTTACAAACGACTCCCGATGAATGTACCTGGGAGAAATTTGTGCTAGGTCAATACACATTTCCAGATACGGTACAAATAACTTCCAGGGATAAACCGCTTTGGATAACTGAAGGTAAACAGGTGGTAAAAGTTGAATACCTTCATTATTTACGAGAGGTTTCAGCTTTCTTCTTACCCTACTTGAAGGATAAACTGCTTACGACGATCCGCTATCCTCATGGCACTTTGGATAAAGAAAGATTTTTCCAGAAAAACAAACCTGATTATGCGCCGGCTTTTATTAAAACGTTCATGGATGAGGATATCGAATACATGCTGTGTAACGATATTGAAACGCTTCTTTGGTTTGGTAATCAGCTTGCATTGGAATTCCATGCCCCATTTCAGAAAGCGGGTAAAACAAGACCTGACGAAATCGTCTTGGACTTGGATCCCCCATCAATCGAATTTTTCTCCTTTGCAATAAAGGCCGCACAGGAAATTAAAAAAGTGATGGAATCATTAAGGATTAAAGCTTTTGTAAAAACTTCAGGTAATAAAGGACTGCAAATTCACATCCCACTGCCTGAAGACACATTTACTTATCAGGAGACACGCATATTCACCGACTTTCTCGGTGACTACTTAACAAGTTCCAATCCAAATGATTTTACAACCGAAAGAATGAAAATAAATCGGCACAATCGACTTTACTTGGACTTTGTGCAGCATAGTGAAGGAAAAACCATCATCCAGCCTTATTCCCCACGGGGAAATTCTTTCGCAGGTGTGGCTACTCCTTTGTTTTGGGAAGAAGTGGACGAAAATCTCCAGTTAAAGGACTATACGATTGAAACCATCCCAAACAGAATAAAAAGGGATGGATGTGCTTTTGTGGATTACAGACTTGTCGATAATGGACCAGCCTTTTTGGAAGTTTTGTCGTTCCTAAAACAAAAAAAAACCAACAACTGAAGTAAACCCAAAGAGTCAGAAGTCGCTTTATTTATTAGGCAACCTTGAGGGAATGTAAAATGTAGCGTTGGAACGTAGGGCACTCGCTTTTCTTCGGGTTTGTCAACCTAATGGGATTCGAAATGGTCTCATCCCGAAACCCTTTCTCAATTTAATATAGAGAATACAAGACTGGCTTTCACTACATGATTTTTTACTGTTTTATATGAGATGAAAACTCACTGGATTGAAGAAATTTGCGACACTCCTGCCGAATAACTGGCTAGCCGAGACCCCACAGGCGCTTGAGCCTAGGAGGCTTGGCAGACACTCGGCGGAAAGGGAACCGATTTCTGAAATCAACTGCAACTTTTTCAAATAAGAAAACTGCAGGCAAACTCGCTTTTCTCCGAGTTTGCCTGCAGTTTGAAGATTTCTTTATAATTTTGTTTTCAAATAACTTTGCACTTCATCCTGAAGCTTGGCATATAAGCTTGTTTCCAATTCAAAATCCTCTTTTTCAAGCATTTCAAATTTTTCAGGCTGATCTAAATCTATTTCAATCGATACCTTGAATTCATAAGTTGCGTTCCCGATTAAATCAATTGAATACTTTTGGCTTTCTTCATCATGATGGACGACACATTTCACTTTTCCGCCGTTATTGTAGACAGATATTTCACTTTCCAACGCGTTTAAACCAACAGAGCATGTTACAAGGCTTGAAGCCGACATCGCCGTTCCACATGCATTCGTGAAGCCTACTCCCCGTTCGAATGTCCGCACATAAATGCTCCCTGGTTCCAGCTCTTTCACAAAGCTGACATTGACACCATCAGGGAAAAGTTCATTTGGTTGATTGACCTTTGTTGAAAGTTCTTCCTGCAAATCACTTTGTAAAACATCACTATCGACGAGTGTGATCAAATGTGGATTAGGAACCGCCAATGCCGAAAATAGCAGGGTATCATGAAGTTCCGGCAATGGTTCGTTTTGCAGCTGTTCTTTAGCCAATACAAGAGGTAGATCCTTCACATTGAAACTTACTGGTGAAATTTCCACCTTGAAAGTCGGAATGCCCTCATAAATATCTTCCGTTTTTTCCACGAGTAGATCTGCCTTCATGGTTTCAACGATCATTTTATCTAGCCCTAGAACGTCGTTCGCGTAACGTGCAACACAGCGAAGTCCATTGCCGCACATCGAGGCTTCAGATCCATCCGCATTAAAGACACGCATCCGGCAATCGGCATGTTCACTTTTCATTACGAACAAAATACCATCCGCTCCAAGCTTCTCCCTATTGCATAGGGCCTTCGCGAAATTTTTCCGCTCTTCTTCAGTAAACGTCAGGGTTGTAGTCAATTCATCAATGATTAAGAAATCATTTCCTGAACCATGGCTTTTTAAACCTTCAATAATCATCCTGTCACATCCTCTAATATGCTGCTTTTCATTTATCATTTTTTAATATTCTATATCATAGCATTTTCAAGATGGATGTGTCATCGCGTAAATCACATTAAATCCATTTTTTCCAACGAAAAAACAAATAAGAAGAGCGGTTGGAATAAGAATTAACTCATTCCAACCGCTCTTTTGAATAATTAACCGATCATACCGATGATGAAATAGACGATAAACATTCCGGCACTCACATACATCGGGGCTGACACTTCTTTTGCTTTTCCGGTTACAAGCTTCAAGAAAGGGTACAGGATGAAACCGAATGCCATTCCATCGGCAATACTGTATGTGAAAGGAATGATCGTGATGATCATGATTGCAGGTATGCTCTCGGTTAAATCACTGAAATTCAGCTTTTTTATGTTTCCGAGCATCAAAATGCCAATGATAATCAAGATGGGGGCAATGGCGCTGTCAGGGATTACTTTAATCACTGGTATAAATAACAGTGATAGAATGAATAGCACGCCTGTCACCACTGAAGTAAAACCAGTCCTGCCTCCTGATGCGATTCCAGCTGCCGTTTCTACTGTTGCAACGGTAGGACTCGAACCGAATAAACCTGATAATAGAACGGACACACTTGTCGCCTGCAGCGACTTTTTATAGGCATCCTGGCGGTTGATACTGTCTACATGCCCGTGTACAAGACCAATATTTTCAAAAACAAGAACCATCGTCATCGCAAATACACTTATCCAGAATTCAATCCGGTTTGCTTCCAGGAACGATAATGAAAAGAAAAGATCGCCGTAGGAAGCTGTGTCTATGCCTGAAAAATGGATATCCGATAGTTGAACCGTCCCGAACCAATAGGCAATGAGGCTGCCTGCCAGGATGGTAATCATGAAATTACCGGGGACATTCTTGATGAACAGCGTGATTGCCAATAAAAAGGTCAACACCGTTGCACACACCGCTGGATCGCTTAAATCTCCGAGTGCGACGATTGATGATGAACCTCCTGTGATTATCCCGCCCTTTTCAAGACCGATTAGCATCAAGAATAAGCCAAGACCGACAGATATGGCTTCTTTTATCGAACTTGGAATCGAATCACTGATTAACTTAGAGTATTTTGTAAAAGCGATGATTACAAAAATTACCCCGGAGATAAACACAGCACCAAGAGCCGATTGCCAAGATAGACCCATTCCTTGAACCATGGTATAAGCAAATAGGGCATTTACGCCCATTCCTGGAACGAGAAGGATTGGGACATTCGCCCAAAGTCCAATCATGACACAGCTTAAAGCAGATAAAAGAATCGTGGCAATCACTGCACCATTAATCGGTATGCCCGCTTCCGATAAAATCAGGGAATTCACGATGAGAATATAGACTATCGTAAAATAGCCGACCACTCCAGCAAGGATTTCACGTTTTCCATTCGTTCCATAGTCGGAAAAATGAAAAAACGTTTCCAAGTTTAATTTCTTCATGTTGTATCCTTATTAAATTTATCCCTCGCCCACCCGTTTGTATTAGTGACAAACTACACTTGGCGATTTTAACAAAAAAAAGGATAAAAATAAATAGCAATGATAAAAATTTGAAAAAAAACTGCCGGGAATGATCCCGACAGCCTCGATGAATATATTATTTTTGTTCTTGCGAATATCCATCTACTACCAATTCCAGCTTCCCTGTATCAGGCGAAATGATTAGACCATGCACAGGAATATTTTTAGGGATCAAAGGATGTCCTTTAATCACTTCGACGCTGTTCTTACAACTTTCATAAACATCATCAAATCCGCGAAGCCAATTGCGGATATCGATTCCTGCAGCTCCCAGTGTATCGATGGTGCTCTTTGGTATATCACGTTGGATCATCTTGTCCATTACAGAATCGGCATCGACTGATGCCATTCCGCAGTCATGGTGAGGTATGACCAATACTTCATCTGCCTTTAGCTCATAAATAGCAACAAGGATACTCCGCATCACACTTCCGAATGGGTGGGAGACAATTGCCCCGGCAGTCTTCAGGATTTTGACATCGCCATTTTTGACATTCAAGGATTTTGGCAATAGTTCAACGAGCCGAGTGTCCATACAGCTTATGATGACCATACGTTTCTCAGGAAACTTGTCCGTTCTATACTTAACATATTCACCTTTTTCTACAAACTGTTCATTATAATCAAGAATCTCATTAAGTAAACTCATAATTTACCACCTTTTTATTATGTATTTAATCTATGTATCTCCTATTATTATATCAAATATTTAAAAGATTTGCTAAAGGGTAACAATAGTCAATTTGAACGATGATTCAGAGTGGCTGCACAGAACCCAAAGACGATGATTTTAGGAATTTCAGCAACATTTGATGAAAAAGAAAGTATGGGTGTATTAGTCTTGAATCGTTTCCCCCACTCCAAAGGCATCCAGCCTTCTTGATATGAAACGATCTTTTCCCCGTCTTTTGTGACAATCTCGAATGAATTAACGCTCCCCGGCGTTTCAATGGGCATCCATTCCGTACCGTCTGCCTTATAGATCATTCCATTGATTTTCACGAATGACCTATTTTCTTGATACGATCCTATAATGCCGCCCTGGTCATCCATGATCGTCATTTTATTGAAAAGCCCCCTTTTGATATGGTACTTAGCCAGCAAACGCCCTTCATGGTCCACAAGTTCATAACGCTTGGTCATAAGCATCGACAAGAAATTGGGTATCATCCACATGAACCACTTCATATTCAAATCCCGTATTTCGCCCATTAGTGACCCATCAGGCGCAAATAGGAGCAGGCGCAATGTCGGTGCTGGCATAAAAGTCAATAAAACATGTTCATTTTTTAATAACCCGGTATTCGTCCCGACGAGTTCATCAGGTAATTCCTTCATTCTATTTTCATATATCCGATGACTGATAAATTGGGCAATGCTAAAGAAAATAAAAGGAGACGTGATCAATAATATATTGCCCGGTATCATCGCAAAAATATGGCAAATGAAAAATACAAATGCCAAAAGAAGAGATATCCAAGATGCATGAAAATTTGAATTGCTCGTTTTCTGATAAAATTCACGTATATTCATATCCCGCTCTGCTCCTCACTCCTTACAAGAAAGATTGCCGCCTTAAGGGCGGCCATTGATTAGCAGTACCACAATCCGCCCGACATCCACTTCCTAAAAGTGCATGGAAGTAGTTTTCATAATACTTTATTCGCTTTAATGTGATCTATTCCCTTTTTAATGAAGGGCATTTCCCAACACGGTTCAAATAAAAAAGGACTCCGAATTGAACGGAATCCTATTGTAGACAAAATGGCTTCTACCCAATTTTAAAAACAAGACTAATGTCTTTTTAATGATTCCTTATTGGATTGAAGAAATTTGCGACACTCATGCCGAATTACTGGCTAGCCGAGACACCGCAGCCGCTAGGCGAGGAGGCTTGGCAGGCAGTCGGCGGAAAGGGAGCGGATTTCTTCATTCCACTGGAATGTTTTTAAATAAAAAACTGCAGGCAAACTCGCTTTTCCTCGAGTTTGCCTGCAGTCTGAAAGCACTCCGAATGAACGGAATCCTTTTACATCATTCTATAATATCCTGAAGATCAACGGGAACCTGTAATCCGTTCCTTCATAAGCCCTAACAGCAGCAATGATGGTGAATACGACTAAAGCTATCCCGATTACCGGCAATAGCAAGAATCCAACCAATACTATAGTGAGTATCCCTGCGACTATTGAATAAACGGTGTAGGAAATGAAAAAATTCAAGTATTCCCTTCCGTGATAATCCACAAATTGTGACGAGTCCTTCTTCAATAACCAAATCACCAAAGGACCGATAAATGCTGTAAAAAAGCTGATCACATAAATAAGGGCAGCAAACACTCTTTCATCTTTAGTAGGCATAGTGTCTTCTCCTCCTTTCTCATATGAATAATTACGAATCAAATGAAAAATAGTTTCATTTTCCTTTCATTTTATTCGAAAACAGGTGAAATTGGACTGCTTTTTCTTGATAATGCAAATAAAATCCGGACATGTTCATCATTCTTGTGCATACAGTTTAAATAATGGATTGTCCTATACCTTCTAGAATGGAGTGATGTTTTTTTGCTGAATGAATTTCAAGCCTTCATCCTTGGGATCATTCAAGGCTTGACTGAGTTTTTACCTATTTCAAGTACTGGACATTTATATTTAGGACGGCATATTTTCCATCTTGACGAGGCCGGAATTTTTCTGGATACCATGCTCCACATCGGAACATTGCTGGCGTTATTGGTCGTCTATAAGAATGACATAATTGCCATTTTGAAAAATCCTTTCTCCAAAATGACTCTGCTTCTCATTGCTGGGACGATTCCTGCAGTGATTGCCGGCATTTTACTCGGGGATTGGTTTGATGGCCTTTCAAAAACAGGTGTCACCATTGGCTGGGAATTTTTAGCGACCGGACTGATTTTATGGGTAGCGGACGGAGTGAAAAAAGGGGCCAAATCCCTTAATGAAATTTCCATTAAAGATGCGCTGATTATCGGTACCTTCCAAGCTGCTGCCATCATGCCTGCTCTTTCGCGCTCCGGCCTAACGATAGCCGCCGGTCTCTTCTGCAGATTGGATAGGGCCACTGCAGCCTATTTTTCCTTTTTGCTTTCAATTCCTGCCATTACGGGGGGCATCGTATTTCAGATGAAACCGATTTTTACTGGAGATGTTGAACGGCTTCCACTCACTGCGCTTTTCGTCGGAACCCTGGCCGCAGCAATCTTTGGTTATATTGCAGTAGTATGGATGATCGATTTCTTAAAAAAGCGTTCACTGAAAATATTCTCCATTTATGTATGGGCCCTCGGCGCAATCATTTTATTCATGCAATTCACAGGTGAATTTTAAAGAAAAAGGCGGGCGAAGAACCAGTTTTTCAAGGAAAAATGCAGACGTTTGCCTACTGATTTCCCCCTTCAGGAAAAAGTTGAAATTTGACGAAAAAAAAAGGCAAAAAACCTATTCCCAAACCGTTTTTTTTTTAGTATTATACCTTCGTAAGGTACTTTAGATTTGCATATTTTCTGACAATAAAAATAGGGAAGGCAAATGGTGCGCCACCGGTTTCCGGTTCTAGTGGGTTCGATTCCCACCCCGAAATTTTTTGATGAACGACTTAAAAAATTTCGAGGGTGGGCAGCGACTACGCATAAGAACTGCCCTCAAACGGAGGGACGGAAATGTTAAAAAAGAGAGATTTCACAGATTGTTTTTCTCTTTATGAACAAATGACGCATCCAGATGTCTTCCCTTTCGTGCGCCATAAGGTAGATTCATATGAAGAATATGTTTTCATCACTAAGCAAACGATCGAAGCCGAAGATGCTGGGCAACTCATTTCACGAACAATCTTGGATGAATGGGAAAATCCCATCGGTTGTATTTCTTTATATGATATTGAAAATGGTGCAGGTTTCTTAGGCACATGGCTTGGCAAGCCTTATCATGGAAAAGGGTATAATGCCATTGCAAAAGACGCTTTCTTCAAAGAGCTTTTTTTCGAGCTCGGTTTGGAAACGGTCTTCATGCGTATTCGCAAAAAAAATATCCGCTCTATAAAAGCTGCAGAAAAGCTTCCCTATGCCGTCAATGCCAACGAAACAAGAAAATCCCTTTATGATCAGATCAATCATGAAGAAGATATCTACGATTTGTATGAAATCCCTAAAGATTTATACACCTTTCATATCCTTAGACAGCATGATGATGACGAACAGCAGTTACTTGAAGCATAAAGCGAAGAACATTTCAATTTGGATTTGTTTATCTTTTCATATAATGGCCGGAGCTTCCAAACCTGGAAAGCTCTTTTTTCCATTTACATAGGATGTTTAAGATAGATTGCTGCAAATCCCTATTCTTTTTAGGGATATTTTTTTATAATGAATACAATTGACCAATTCATCAATATATTCAAAGCGTCATTGAAAGGACTTAATCATGAAAAAAACATTTGCTTTTATCGTGCAGCTTATCTTCCTGCTCATCATTTGCAAGCTCGGCTATTATTTAGCCAATTTACTTCAATTACCCGTACCAGGCAACGTCATCGGCATGATTCTGTTATTCGGTTTATTACAGACGAAGGTTATAAAAGTCGAATGGATTGAACTTACTTCAGGATTTTTGGTAAAGCACCTAGCCTTTTTCTTCATCCCCATTTCAATCAGTTTAATGACAATGGGATGGCTTTTCATTAAATTCGGTTTGCCATTGGCACTTACATTGGGAGTCAGCCTGATATTTGGATTCATCGTTTCAGCTTGGACTGTTCAGAAGCTATCCCATAGAGGAGAGGTTAAGCAGCATGACAGCGCTCATCACAACATATAGCATCTTGATAACCATCCTTGCCTATTTCATTGGAAGGAAAATATATGCTAAACATCCATCACCTTTTACGACGCCCGTATTTTTCAGTACGGTTACGATAATTCTCGTATTGCTGATCAGCGGTTTGGACTTCGAAGATTATTCACCGGGAAAAGACATCATAACCTATTTCCTGGGACCGGCTACCGTTGCTTTGGCCGTACCACTTTATAAGAATAGAAAGATAATCGTTAAATATGCAATGCCGGCAATTAGCGGCATGATATTTGGCCTTATGGTCACATTGATCATTGCCTTCGCCATCGCTAAAGCATTTTCTCTTCCGCAATTCATACTCCAAGGATTGGCGGTTAAATCCATTACAGTGCCCATCGCTGTTGAAATCACTGAACTTTATGGCGGAAATTCCAATATATCAGCAGCCTTCGTCATTTTGACTGGGGTGCTGGGTACGATGATCGCTCCAAAAATGATGGATAAACTAAACATTACGATGCCCTTCGCTCGTGGTATCGCTTATGGTACGATCGCTCACGGTCTCGGAACTGCTCAAGCTGCCCAGGAAAGTGAGTTCACCGGGGCTGTCGCAGGTGCGGCAATGGCTATCGCAGGTATTCTTATTTCCTGTTTTTTTCCTTTTATAAGTAATTTCCTATAAAAAGAACCGCAACGTTAACGACGTTGCGGTTCTTTTTTATGATTTATCTTTTTTGCAAATCGTCGTATAATCGCCTAAGAATATAGGTTTTATACAGCTCCAGCTTTTTTTTCTCAATTGGATGATAGCTTATCCCTGCAGCTTTTAGCTGCTGAATGAACCATCCTTTGGAATATTCATAAGCCATTCTACCCCCTCCTCTGTTCGAAAAAGATATGCTGCATAGAGGGGATTGATACTTATTTTTTTGCAGCCATTACTTGAAGTAATAATTCATACATTTCAGCTGCCGTTTTGAATGGGCGTTTTTGACGCATTTTTTCCTGATATTCATTCGATTGTTCCAATAAATCCGCTAATGTAGCATTAAAAATCCGGTCATTTAACTCTTCTTCTTGAATGACTTTACAAAAGCCCTGTTTTTCAAAGCTTGACGCATTCAGAATTTGATCTCCGCGGGATGCATTGGCACTTAGAGGGATAAGCAGCATCGGCTTTTGCAAACCAAGGAATTCAAAGATTGAATTCGAACCTGCCCTTGATACAACGACATCAGCAGCCGCCAAAAGATCGAATAATTCTTCATGTACGAATTCAAAAGGAGCATATCCCCTTTGTTTCAATTCCGTTTTCACATTTCCCTTCCCGCAAATGTGTATAATCTGGTAATCCTTTAATAAAGCATCTAGGTTATCTGTAATCATATTATTGATTTTAACGGCCCCAAGGCTCCCGCCCATAACGAGTAACACCGGTTTGTTATTCGTGAATCCACAGAACGTCTTACCAGCTGAAGCGCTTCCCTTAAAAATCCCATCGCGCAATACAGCGCCTAGATACATGGCCTTATCTTTCGGAAGGTCTTTTTCCGTTTCCTGGAAAGTGGTGAAAATTTTCGATGCAAGTGGCATGGCAATCTTATTAGCCAGACCAGGCGTATAATCCGATTCATGTATCGCAATCGGTATTCTCAGCATCCTGCCTGCCAAAACGACTGGAACCGAAACGAATCCACCTTTAGAAAAAATGAAATCCGGCTTGGTCTTTTTTAATATTTTTCGTGCATCAAAAATCCCTTTTATGACCCGGAAAGGGTCTTTCATATTTTCAACTGATAGATAACGTCTGAATTTACCTACGGAAATCGTTTCATAACGGACCTCGGGAAATTCCGTTTCGATGATATTTTTTTCAATGCCTTTTTTTGAACCAATATAGGTAACATCCCAATCATGCTTTAAAAATTCCGGGATGATTGCTGCATTAACAGATACATGACCGGCAGAACCGCCTCCGGTAAATACTATTTTCTTAGTCAATATTTCCACCTTCCAAACTTAAAAAATCACTTTGCATCCATATTACCATATATCCCTGCCATTAATAACTTGAAAAAGTATTCAGTGAACCGCAAAATCCCCGTGAGGAATGTAATCATCGATTATTTTTCCTTTTTCAGCATGAATATATTATAATCTTAGTATTCTACAATACTACAAGATACATTGGAGGAGTAATACATTGCAAGAAGTTTCTGAATCACTAGATCAATTTGATGGAATCGAAGCCTGGACCAAATTAGGAATATCCATTGGTATTTTTCTAATCTTCCTTTTGCTTCGGAAAGTATTTACTACATATATATTCAAGTTCTTTCTACGAATTGCAGAAAAACGCAAAGTAGAATTTGCCGCCAACTTAATGCTCGCTTTAGAACAGCCGGTAAGATGGCTTATCGTTTTGATTGGTGTTATCATTTCACTGCACTATTTTCCGATTGACTCACCTTCGGTTGAATTAAGATCGAAAATATACAGATCATTTTTTGTCTTCTTAATAATTTGGACGATTTTCAATATCAGTTCGATCTTAACCATTTTATTTCCGAAATTAGTAAGTAAATTCGGGCTTGAAGTCGATCAAATCGTCATGCCGTTCTTTACGAAAATCATAAAATTAATCATCATTGCTTTTGGTGCCTCCATCATTGCTGAAGAATGGGGATTTAATGTCGATGGATTCGTTGCAGGGCTTGGATTGGGTGGATTGGCTTTCGCTCTTGCCGCTAAAGATACAGTCAGCAACTTCTTTGGAGGGATCGTCATCGTTACCGAAAAACCTTTTACCATAGGAGATTGGGTCAAAACTCCAAGTGTTGAGGGAACCATTGAAGACATTACATTCCGAAGCACCAAAGTTCGGACTTTTGCCCAAGCTCTAGTTACAGTCCCAAATGCGACCCTTTCGAATGAACCGATCATCAACTGGTCCAAGATGGGAAAAAGACAGATTGCCTTCCATTTAGGTGTGAATGTCACGACACCAAAAGAAAAATTGGAAAATGTCATTAAAGACATAGAAAGAATGCTGATTGATCATCCTGAAGTCCATCCGGAAACGATTTTGGTTAAATTTGATGAGTTCAGTCATTCCGGTTTCAATCTTTACCTTTATTTCTTCACGAAAGCGACGGACTTTGGAGGATATTTATCAATCAAAGAAGATGTGAACTTTAAAATAATGGAGATATTGGAACAGGAAGATGTACAAATTGCCATTCCGTCCCAAGCCTTCATTCTTCAAAAAGACTCAAATATGGAAGCCATGAATGATTTTGAATCCATGCGCGACTGACAAAAGGACTTGCCCAAAAACGGAAAGTCTCAGAATGTAGACAACCTCGATGAAAATCGAGATTGTCTACATTTTTTTATGGCTTGTACAAATTTTGACGTTGATTATAACGTAAGGCACTCGCTTTCCGCGGGCGGTCCGGGAGCCTCCTCGGGATTCTTGCGCCTGTGGGGTCTCCCCTTGGACGCGCTTTTCCCGCAGGAGTCTCGCACACCCGCTCCAATCAACTTTGTTTTAACTTTTAGATAGAACCCTTTTGCCTAAAGTCTTTATTGTTTTAAAATAGACTAATTAAAACTTGAGGTGATGAGGATGCTTTCTAAACATGATTCTATTCAGCGAGATCAACTTGAAATGGTTACTTTAGATCTTTAAAGTGTCGTTTAATTTTCCCCGAACATTGAGATATGAGGCACTTTTCATGGAAACCATATCGCACTCTTTCACATGTGTGGAATCCACGTATACTTGCTCTGCACTTATTAACTTAAATAAGCGAAAAATCAAAAGGGGTTCTGAATTTTTTAATTCCGAACCCCTTTTGTCTACAAGCTGAGACTTGCCCAAAACGGCAAGTCTTTTTTAGCTTCAAATAAAAACTCTTAAAACATCACATGCTTATGTGATATAATTCTTTCATTGTGTTGAAAATTGCAAATATTGATATTGAGGTACTTTAATGAATCAGACTTATACTAAATCACAAAAGATCCGCCTATTATTTTATATATTGATACCTATCCTGATAACCCAAATCAGCATGTATGCCATGACCTTTTTTGATGTGATGATGTCAGGACAATACAGCACTCAGGACGTTGCTGGCGTCTCCATCGGCAGTTCGCTATGGACACCCGTATACACGGGGCTGAGCGGGATATTGATTGCCTTAACGCCGGTGGTTTCACAGCTGGTCGGTTCCAGGCAGTCTAAATCCGTTTCCTATTCCGTGATGCAGGCCATTTATTTAGCTGTCACTTTAGCCTTATTCATATTAATCATTGGGGCGTTTTCTTTGAACCCCGTATTGAATGCCATGGACCTTGAAGATAGTGTCCACATGGTTGCTCATGATTATTTGATTGCACTTTCACTCGGTATCATTCCTTTATTCGTTTATAATGCGTTAAGGGCATTCATTGATGCTCTGGGGCAGACCAGGATATCCATGATAATCACCTTATGTGCACTCCCGGTAAACGTCCTTTTTAATTACCTATTAATCTACGGAAAGCTTGGATTCCCCGAACTTGGCGGTGTCGGTTCGGGGTACGCCACTGCCATTACTTATTGGTTAATTGCCTTGGTGGCCATCCTTGTTGTAATAAAAATCAACCCGTTTTCGACATATAAGGTTTTCAATGAATTTTTCCGGGTTTCCTGGAAAGAATGGCGTGCTTTATTATTGATTGGAGTACCCATCGGGCTGGCTATCTTTTTTGAAACAAGCATTTTCTCGGCCGTCACCCTTTTGATGAGTAAGTATGATACCGTCACAATAGCATCGCATCAGATTGCCATGAATTTTGCCTCCCTGCTTTATATGATACCGCTAAGTATATCCATGGCTTTGACGATCGTCATTGGATTTGAAATTGGGGCAAACCGTTATAAAGATGCAAAAGTGTATAGCTGGATTGGCATTTCGATGGCCTTGACAATGTCGCTCGTTTTGTCGACCATCCTATTCCTTTTCCGTGAACCTGTGGCTTCTTTATACACAAAAGATCATGAGGTAATGATGCTGACTTCACATTTTTTAATATATGCCATCTTCTTTCAGATATCGGATGCCCTCCAGGCACCTATTCAGGGTATATTGCGTGGTTATAAAGATGTTAATGTCACATTTGCGATGTCACTGGTCTCCTACTGGATTCTCGGGCTTCCCATTGGCTATGTTTTCGCAAAGTATACCGATATGGGAGCCTTTGGGTATTGGATTGGCCTAATTACCGGCTTGGCTCTCGGAGCAATAGGCTTGGCGGCTCGCTTACGGTTCATACAGCAAGTGAAATATAAAAAAATGGCGTGAAAAAAGAGTGGGGCTGGATTACCGGCCTCACCCTTTTTCATTCTCACGCTAGGCTTTATATATTTTCCCGAGAACATCCTTTCCGCCTGTTACCGGAATGATGCTGCCGGTAATGAAATCTGACTCCTCATCACAAAGAAACGTGACGACCCTCGCTATATCTTCGCCTGTACCCGGTCTGCCGATTGGAACCGTACCATCCTTTTCTGCTCTCGCGCCCCTGATTTCCCCCTCTTTCCAATCACCTACTATATCACCAGGACAGACCATATTCACGGTGATGCCATGTGTAGCTTCTTCCGCAGCTAAAGTTCTTGTCAAGGAGGTCAAGCCGCTCTTTGCCGCGGCAAAAGCAGAACGATAAATCCAACCTGGTGCAGTTTCACACCGTTCAAACCCTAATGTAATGACTCTGCCCCAGTTTCTACTTCGCATTTGCGGAATAAGTTCCTTCGCAAAATAGAAAAAACCGTTTAAATTCCCATCCATGATGTACTTCCATTCATCACTGCCATATTCAGTCATGTGTTTACGATCATGCATATATGGCCCTGCGTTATGAATGAAGATATCAACATGGCCAAAGACCTCCAAAATCTTTTGCAAAATATTCCGGCAATCTTCTTCACTTGACGAGTCACCTTGAATCGCAAGTGCCTTAACATGGTATTTTTCCTGTAATTCATCCACTAATGCTAAAGCTGCCTTTTTACTTTTTCGATAAGTAATGATAATGGCCATTCCATTATCCGCGAGTGAAAATGCCATCCTTTTGCCGATTCCCGTTGCTCCACCAGTAATAAAAGCTACTTTTTCATCCACAGGCCTACCCTCTTTATCTAATGGATTTTACTTAATTATACATAAGTTTATTCCGTTTTCTATAATTTAGTAATTATATAAAAGAACCTATGGGCTTTAGCTGCATAAAATATAACAAATAAACCTGTCAGACCATAAGCAGGAGAGAGGAATTCAATATGTTTCCTTGGAATTCACTTTTTTCTTTTAAGAATAACCCGAACCAAAAGGATTTCATGAAAAATATGCAGCAAAGTGATGTACAATCATTCATTGAAAAAGTATTTTCACAAGTCATACCTGAAAATATGCAAGGTATGATGAATCAAAATGATGGCCGCTCACAAAAAGAAAATGCCAGATCTGAACATCCTTTACATGCCGAAGTATTTGAAACGCATTTATATGTCTTCGTAAGAATTCCAATAGAAGATGAATCTTGGCTAAAGAAAATGAAACTTTACCATACATCTAACCAATCCATCATCGAGGGGATTCCTGAAGAGTCAGATCGGCATGTCATAACACTCCCCGCACCTGTAAAGAAAAAAGGGGCATCAGCCCAATATAAAGAATCAACATTGGAAATACGTCTTCAGAAAAGTTTCAATACACAGTATTCAGAAATCGATGTATCCGAGATTTAAGTGGCTTCACCGGGACCTCACTGATGTTAAGGTGCGGTTCCAGTTATTTCTTGGTTCAATTTTTTTAGATTTGGGTACATTATAGAGAACCAATCAATGTCAGAATTGATTTTTTTCCATGGAATGGAATAATCTATTTCTCGCAAAAAAAAAGCGCACCCCATATTAATGGGATGCACTTTTCTATTAATCTATTATTTTCCGATGAATTGTTGAGTCCAGTAGTTACCAGATTCTACGTAACCTACTCCGATATGAGTAAAGCTAGAGTTCATGATGTTTTCACGGTGTCCTTGGCTATTCATCCAAGCTTGTACCACTTCTTCAGGTGTTTGTTGACCTTGTGCGATGTTTTCACCAGCTGATGTATAGCTGATTCCGAATTTTTTCATCATATCGAATGGTGAGCCGTAAGTTGGGCTATTGTGATCAAAGTAGTTATTATCTTTCATGTCTTGAGACTTGATACGTGCAACTTTGCTCAACTCAGTGTCGATTTTAAGAGCTGACAAACCTTGTTTTTCACGTTCTGCATTAGTTAATTTAACAACTTCTTGTTCAAAAGCACTTAATTCAGAGCTTGTCTCTTGTTTTTCATCAGTTGATTTATCAGGTGTCACTTCAGGTGCTGCAGGTTTTGCTTCAGGTTTTGCTTCAGGTTTTGCTTGGTTCGCTGTTCCAGCTTCTTGACCTGGTGTTTGAACTGGTTTTTGGACTGGTTTTTGAACCGGTTTTTGTTGTGCCTGCGCTGCAGGTAAAGTGATGTTGTATTTAGCTAGGTATTGGTTAAGGACATTTTGCATATCCTCTTTATTCATAGATTTATAAGTTACTTGTTTAACAGTATCACAGTTGGCTGCTTCAGCTTGGTTAGCTCCTACTCCTGTGAATATAATAGCTGCAGCCGCTGCTGCTGACATAAACATTTTCTTTTTCATTCGTATTTCCTCCTGTGATGTTCGTTTTGTGTTGTGCTTTGCTTCTGGAATTATCATAACATGCACTTTTTGTAATAAATGCACCAGCAATTTCCATCGAATTTAACAGGATACGAAAGAGAAAATATTATTATCCTAGTTTCAGAGAAAGCTTGCAAGAATGCTTTACCTATCTATGTTTCTTTCGGTGGTATATATACTCATATTTTTCCAGCCCTCACTTGTCAATGGTAGTTACATAGAACCATTTCCATTGAATACTAATAACTTTTTGTTGACATATCGTATTTAACCAACTTAATATGACTTTCATTACTTTTATGTTACAAATTTTTCGATTTAACTTCGATGCTCCGTCTTTTGTCCCGATCATTTCTACCCTATTGCCTTGGTCCATTTTTCAAAAAAAAAAAAACAATTCGGATTCTCTTCCGAATTGTTTTTTTTGATGGTCATTCATCATTTCATTTCTTCATCATCCATTTCGTCCATTTCCTTTTTCCCACCATTTTGTTCAGGAGTGCTTGGCTTCCCTATGACGAATTCTTTCTTTGGCATGTTGTGCATATCCCTTGCCGTTACATGGGCATATACATAATAGGTTCCTTCTTCATCAAAAATCTTCTCCAATTCATATATGCCGTTTCTTTTATGTTTTACTGCAATCTTGTCATGGTCATCGCTATTCGCAAGCCAAATTTCAAAACTGACATCATCCGCATCTGTCACGGCTTCGTCCCCATAAGTCACTTTTGCCTGAAATTTTACAGGCTCATTCACTTTACCCTGAATTGGATCGACAGCTAAATCGACATTTAGCATTTTCGGAATTTCCTCTTCCTTGCCGCATCCGGCCAAAAAAATTAACGTCATGCAAAATAATACGATTTTTTTCATTTTTGAACGTATCCCCTTTTTATGAATTCCATTCTTCTTTTATAACCGGTAGGATGACCTTGACTTTTGTTCCCCTTTTTTCCTTGCTTTCTATTTCGATTTTACCATTTTGCAATTCCACCAATTTTTTGACAATGGACAGTCCAAGCCCTGAACCGCCATCAAAACGGCTGCGTGCTTTGTTCACTCGGTAAAAACGATTCATGATATGAGGCAGATCCGCTTCCGGAATCCCGTTACCCGTGTCAGTTATCAGCAGTTCGCAATCATCTTTATGCTGAATTAGGGTAATATGAATCGCCCCTCCAGAATCCGTGTACTGAATGGCATTATCAAAAATGTTATGCAGGATCTGTTCCATCCTTCCTTCATCCCCAAAAATAATCGGGTCTGGATCCAGATCCAACTGCAAGTCCAATTGCTTTTCCTTTATTATCGGTTCATATTTCACAAGTACGTCTTCTATGAATTGGGCATAGGCAATTGGGATTTTATTTAACAAGAATGGATCACTATCCATTTTTGTTAAGTCCATCAGATCACCCACAAGCCGCTGCAGCCTAAGGGCCTCCCTTGAAATGAGATGAAGGTATTTCCGTTGTTCTTCATCATTTTTCACGACACCATCCAATATGGCCTGCGTGTATCCCTTTACGTAACTAAGCGGGGTTCTGAGCTCGTGTGCTACATTTTCAAGAAACTCTTTTTTTCTTTCTTCTTCCAAATGGATGGAATTGGCCATATCATTAAAGGCTATTGCCAGTTTACCTATTTCATCATGGCTCCTTACATGGACCTGTATGTCATAATTCCCCTCTGAAACGAGATGGGCTGCAGTCTCGATTTCCTTAATCGGACTGATTAGCCTTTTCAACCATTTCGTAGTAAAAAATATCGCGACTATCAAGAATAATAGGATCGCTGCCAACCATTTTACAGCAAATTCCTTAAGTAAGACCGTAATGGAATCTACTGGAATATATGTATAGATGATACCTTCGAGGCGATCTTCGTCAATCAGGGGTATGATCGCCGCTACGATGTTCTTTTCAAACCTTTTCTCATATCCCTCTTTTTCAACGGCTTTCCCATCTAAAAGCATTTGCCGTTCTTCTTCAGAAATAAGGGTATCATAATTGATTTCAAAAGGCAGACAGGCACTCAATTCCCTGGGATTGTTGACGACAAAGACCTCGCTGTCATTCTTACTGTTAAACCATTCAACTTTTCCCTTGAAGTCATCACTGATTTCACCGCCGGTATAATCCGCCCCTAGCAATGACGCTTCATTGACTAAATCTGTTTTAAGCTTCTCGACATATAGATTTTTATAATAATATTGAGAAAGTGAGTATGCGAACAGAACGGAAAGGATGATGGCGGTGATGATGGTGAGCCATAATTTAAATGAAAGGGTTCGCCATTTATTGATCATTTCTTTTCCTCTATCTTATAACCGATTCCCCAGACGGTTTGAATGTAATCGGCCGCTCTTAATTTCATTCGTAACGTTTTGATATGGGTATCCACAGTACGTAAAGATCCTCCATACTCCCCGCTCCATACATTTTCAAGCAGTTGTTCGCGGCTGAGTGCCTGGCTTTTATGACGCATGAGAAATAACAGCAATTCGAATTCTTTCAAGGTTAAATTGATTGCCTTCCCTTCAACCAAAACCGTTCTGGATTGTAAGTTCAAGCTAATTTTACCGAATCGGACATGGTTTTGATTCTCTTCATTCAATGATAATTTCCCTGTCCTTCGCAATACAGCTTCGACCCTTGCTACCAATTCTCCTGGATTGAACGGCTTGACGATATAATCGTCGCCGCCAAGCTTCAGCCCTTTCACCTTATCCCATTCTTCACCTTTCGCGCTGACAAATATCACAGGGATCTCCCAATTATCACGAATCTCTTCACAAACGGAGAAACCGTCCATACCTGGCATCATGATATCCAATAGGATTAAATCCACTTCCTCTGTTTCAACCATCCTTATAGCTTCTTTTCCATTCGCAGCTTGAAGGCATCGATAACCTGAGTTCAGCAAATACATTTCAACTAGATTTCGCATATCTTCTTCATCATCCACGACTAAAATGGTGTAAGCATGCATGTCATCTACTCCCTCAACATCAATTGGAACGGACCTTCGCCGACTTTTATCGTTTTTTTAACATCGACTGTTTCAGCATCCATTACATACACTTCATCACTATCATATCCCGCCACGACCACATCTTCATTGAAGTTCGCCATTTCAAAGGGGTTGACGCCGACCACTTTGCTTTTCACTTCCTCATATTGATCATTCAATTTATATAAGGAGCTTGTACCATGACTTAGGACAAATATGCCTTCAGCATTCTCCAGGAACTTTATCGGCATGGTGGGGGCCTTCAGTTTCTTCTTCAACTCTCCCGTTTTTGCCGAATAAATATATAGATCTTCTTCCACTTGGTCCCCATCACCATGTCCTCCGATCCATATTTCATCCTTTTCTTCCCTTAATAACGTGCCGGTGCTGGAACTATGTACGGGAAATTCGAAATCGACCTTTTTCGTTTCAAGATTTATCACTGAACATTTGGTATCACCAAAATTAATAACATACAAGCGATTTGCTTGCTCTCCTTGAAGAACGGTCAAGGGGCTTTTACCAACCTTGACAATATCCTGTACCTCCCCATCAGCATTTAAAAAATAAATGGAGTGATTCGCTTGATTGACCGCCACGATGCTTTTTCCATCACGTAACAATTGCATATTGACGATTCCTTTCCCAATTTCCCAACTGTTTATCATTTTTCCTGCTGATAAAGAGTAAACTTGGACTTTCTTCATCTCTTTTCCATAAAGCAGGATAGTATCTTTGTCTGCCAGGAGCAGGGCTCCGGTAAATGGTTCTGAAATATCCCATTTTGCAAATGGATGATAGTTTTCATCTATAAAAGTCAGAGAAGTATCCTTGATATTGACAGTCGCCAGGAAAGATTCACTTTTATTGATTTTAGTAAATGCATTACCGCTATTACACCCAGTAAGCAGTACGATGGCAAGAAAAAGCCCAATGCCCCACTTCATATTTTAAGCTCCTTATTCATTAAATATCTATTTTTTTAAAATTTTAACAATGATTTGTGAAAAAAGTATGAAGCGGATAAGAATATTTGCTAACAAGCACCCGTATCACAATCTGGAATCATAATCTTTCCAATTCAGTGATATAGAGCATGACGATTGCATTTTTCATTTCTTCCGAAAGCGAAGATTCCATCACGCGTTTAATGGAGAGGTAAAATTTCTCCAATACTGGTTTTCGGGCACGGGGATGGGCATTTTCATCCAAAAGCTCACGGCGGACGAGTTCCGGCAAAACTTCCCTTCCACCTCCATCGGTCACCTTACGATTGTTCCATATGCTTAAATAAGCCACCAGTAATTCTTCTTGCCTGATATTTTCCTTCATAGTATCCCTTCCATCCATTACTAATTCATACATATTATTGATCAAGTTCGTAAAGACTATCTTAATAATACGATTACGCTTTTTAAAATTCAAAAAAGGAGTGAGTACAGTGTCTCAAGTATACCGCTGTCCGAATTGCCGGACAAATAAATCTCGCTTCAATCTCATTCAGCAAGTAGCAACCCCTGTTAAAAAGGATCCGCAATCCGGTGAGATTGTTGAACAATATTCGAACGATTCCCTTCAGCCGTTCCATCTAGCATATAATGGTCCTGAAGTTCGGGTGCAATGTGCTGCGTGCGGATTAATAGAAGACGAAAAGACATTTGCCGCCTTTGGAATGCAAGAATAAAAATGGTCAGACCCTCAAATGGGTCTGACCATTTTTTCAATCTTTTCCCACCGACATCTTAGCCCGGTCTATGGCAATTGGAATGGCTTTCCCATCCTCATATCCTTCATCCAATAATGCATTCGCGATCTCTATAGCCTTTTCCCTGACATCTTTATCTAGATTCTTCATCGAATTTGGGTAATCGTTCTTATTCCATGGCATTAATACCGCCTCCTTGATAAGAAAGTCTTCTTATATGTTTCCCTTCTTTTATGGGCGGTAAACGTTTATCAGACCGCTCTCGCTTCCAAAGCTTTCAACTGACCGATCAACATTTCCTCATCCAACTTTTCCCCGATGATGACGATATTCAATGGCATTTTCATCATTTCATTCATATACATCGGCATTCCGTAGGAGTATTGAAATAAATGGGGGTATTGTGAATGTGTAAAGGAAATGTATCCTTTCATTCTATATACCGTTTCCGGCAGGGACCTAAGCCACTCTTCAAAGTCGGTTTGTGCCACGGCACCTTCAAAGGTATGAACGACTGCAGTTAAATGCAAATTGTCATGTACATCAAGCTTTTGATGGCTATTTTGCCGATTTCTTTGCATCCCTTGCAATGATTTCAAGGAAACGTCTGCATACTCCGTCAATAAACATACAGCATCCGTATTCAGTGCCTGTATCGTATATATCAGCTGTGCGGCCTCCATCTCACTTACTAAATCCGCTTTATTCAATAGTATGAAATCGGCATGGTGGATTTGCTCGGCAAGCAGCTGTCGAAGCTGCGGAGACAGTTCCTCGCGATCGCGCCACCTTAATAAATCGACCACGGTGATAATCCCTTTATACTCCAGCCTTTTGGCGAAGATCGGGGACATGATGCCATCCAATACTTCAACTGGATGAGCAGCGCCCGTCGTTTCAATATAAACCGCATCCAAGTCATTTTCGGTTAGCAATTCATGAAGCTGAACTTCCAGTTTATCTTGAATTGTGCAGCAGATGCACCCGTCAAACAACTCCTTCAGAGGCACTCCATCACCAATGAGTCCGCTGTCAACCGATACACTGCCGAGCTCATTTAAAAGCACGGCCACTTTTCTGCCCGCGTCACTTTCCTGCTTTAATATATTTCGAAGAAGCGTCGTTTTCCCGCTGCCGAGAAAGCCGCCCAATATGTACACTTCGGTTGTTTTCATTCTTATCTGCTCCTATGATCCTGTTAAATTCGATTCCGTTAAATTTTATCATAATTACCTTACTAAAGCACTTGCCGGATTCACATAAAAAAACCAGCCCGTAAGCTGGTTTCAGACTAGGCAAATTCGAAGAAAAGCGAGTTCGACTGCAGTTTTTTATTTAAAAACGTCCAGTCGATTTCAGAAATCCGCTCCCTTTCCGCCGACTGTCTCCCGAGCCTCCTCGACGCAAGCGTCTGTGGGGCCTCGGCTAGCCAGTTATTCGGCAGGAGTGTCGCAAATTTCTTCAATCTTGCGAGATTTCTTTCCTATAAAATAGAAAAAACACAAAGGGATTAATCATGTTTTTTTATAAAATCAAGGTTAGGTGAGATCATCCCGACTTCCCTTTTTTCTACAAATAAAAACCAGCCCGTAAGCTGGTTTTTTAACATTGATTCATGCTTGAACTTCGTCTTTTTCGTAAATCGGCACCCATCCTGCCGCTGTAACGAAAATGCGGACAGCAACAGTTTTTCTATCTTCTGCAAGCGTGAAATAATGTCTTGTTGATTCTGGTACACTAATAAGATCACCTGGATTAAGGCGCACGTCAAACCACTGTTTCTCTTTGCCTTCAATCGCAAAGATACTCGTACCGCCTGCTATGAAACGCACTTCATCATCTTCATGGTGATGTTCCTGCTTAAAGTTTTCAAGCATTTGATCCAAGTTCGGATTCGCATCGGATAATGTGATGATATCATGCGCTTTATAGCCTCTTCTTTCGGAGATTTCCGCTATCTCTGATTGGAATGCTGCAAGGATTTCCTCCTTTTCAGTATCTGTTAGATCGTATTTTTCCACGAGATGGGCCGGTAATTTAGAAATGTCCCATTGCTCATAAATAACCCCTTGTGTTTCTAAAAAGCCTTTTACCTGTTCACCGTTTTCAATAACCTCGTTTGTTTCCTGGAATCTGATCGTCGCCATCATTCATTCCTCCTACATTAGTGTTTATCTTAAAGAAACTGCAAATGCCTTTTGTTGATTAAGCAACAGTTGATATTGAAATAAAAATTCGCAAGCTTCAAGTATTCTCTTTGCTTCGAGTCCGCTTTTACCCCAAACCGTAATACCATGATTGCGGATCAGCACGGCGCCAGAGTCTTCTTCGACATGTGGCTCGAACTTATCTGATAACAGCGGAATGTCAGCATGATTATATATGATTGGAATCCGAAGTTCCGAATCTTCATCCCACCGACCGGTCGCTTTAATGATTTCATGATTACGAAATGAAACTTGGCCTTCATCCCCGTACAATTCGGATATCACATTATTTTCAACTGTATGGACATGGAGTACACAGTTCGCATTCGTTTTCCGGTAAATGACTGTATGAAGTAAAGTTTCGGCCGATGGTCTTAGGTTCGTTTCTTCAACTGGCTTTCCTTTTAAATCCACCAGTAAAAAGTCCGAATCCGATTGCTTCCTTTTATCCTTACCGCTTGCCGTAATATAAAAGAAAGGTCTTTTAGGCTCCCGAATGGACAAGTTCCCGCTAGTTCCCATAAACCAATCCCTTTCGGCCAGTTCAGCTTTAATATCTGCCAGCTCCTGCCATTCTTTAGAATGATTATTCACGCTTTACCCACCTTTTGCTGCTTAATAATATCAATTACATCAAAAAACGTTTCAAATCCTTGATGTGGAATCCCTTCCCTATCGCATTTTTCAAGCAGTATGTCACGGGCTATGACAAAATCCGCCTGTTTTGCAGCTTCAAAATCCGTTACTGAATCTCCAATAACGAATTTAAAATCTTCCGCACCCGCAATTTCCCTCATAATGGATGGCTTGCAGCAACCGCAACCATTATTACATTGATCATCACAAGAATGCGGCCACTCAATATAAATCTTTTCCTTATCAAAAAATGCACGGTTGCAATAAACGGACTCTGTTGGCAAGATATCATTTAAAAGCGGAGCAATGAAAAAATCCATGCCCCCGCTTACAATATATAAAGGGATGTTGGCTTGTTTCGTATACTCAACGAATTCATAAAACCCTGGACGAATGCCGGCCGTCTTTCTTACATATTGGATGATGTCATCCTTCAAGCCGCTATCAAGCAGGGAAAACATATCCCCTACTCCTGAAGATATACTGATTTTTTGCTGAAGGACACCGTCTTTCAACGCTTCCCATTCCGGAGGCGCAAATTTCTTCATGATGGAAATGATATTATCCGAGTTGGTGATCGTTCCGTCAAAATCACAAAAGATGATCGGTTTCATTATTTCTTATAGGCCTCCCCATAACACAAGAGCTTTTTTTAGTGTTTCATCCTCAGCAGCCGCTTCAGATAGTTCCTTTCCTGCCAGTACGGCTTCCACAGCGGATCGGAAAGCCTTTGCCCCGCCATCTGCTCCATCAGGATGCCCGTGAATTCCACCTCCGGCATTAATCACACTATCGATTCCAAAATCCTTGATTAGATCCGGAACCATGCCCGGATGAATGCCAGCAGAGGGAACAGGGAAGGCTTTTTTCCATGAAAGTTCATCTTTTGTCAGAGCTTCAGCAATCGCCAAGGTCTCCTTTTTTTCAAGTGCGACACTTCCATAAGGGGACGGAAACAAGGATAAATCCGCACCTGATAACCTTACTAATTTACCAAGCAATAATGGATAGCCGACCCCATAAAATGATGAAGCTGACAATGCCCCGCTATATGCGGGGTGCGCCATGATCGGCAGCTTGATACGATCATGTTCACTCAAGGCCTGCAATACATCCAAACCATATGTATGAACGTTGAACAACAAGGCATCTGCCCCTGCATCAGCCGCTTGCTCTGCCTTATCCAATAATTCAAATGTTTTCCCTGATAGATTGACTGCATATAAAGTTCGGTGGCCAGTGGTTTCATAGACATCATTCAATATTCTTTTTCCCGTTTTTATTCTATCGAAAAATGGAGTCAGTTCCTGGTCAAAGAGGATCTCATCATCTTTAACTAGGTCGACACCTCCTAATGCTTGTTGCCTCAGTTGCTCATTATGGAATGTTAGGTCTCTTCCTAATACACCTTTAAAGATGCTCATCACCAGGGGCCGGTTAAATACGCCAATCTTTTTCCTAATGCCTTCAATGCCAAATTGCGGCCCGGGAAAGGCTTTTTGGATATCACCGACAAAATCCAAGTCGATAAGTTTTATTTCCCCGTCCAATGAAAGTTTGCCGAAGACCGTCGTTAGGATTGCAGGTAAATCATTGGAGAAATTCCTTGCCGGATAGGCAATTTTAATAAGCGAACGGTATACTTTACGATTAAAGTAGCTGTTTGCCCTCTCTTCTTCGGAAAGTGGTGTCACCGATACGACGCGTCCCTTATGTTTTTCCAGTTGTTTCTGGACTAAATGGGGCAGGTCCGTCCATGTCCCGACAGTCAAACCTAAGGCAATGCTCTCTGCTTTTTTCTCATGATTTCCCTTAGAATCATGAATTAAATAAGTAGCGACTATCTCGCTCATTTGATCACTCCTATATCACGTTAGTAAACTCTCGATGTCATTAACCTGAAATGGTCTCAAAATGGCAAAAGCCCCTTCATAAAGAAGAGGCTTTAATAAGCCATCTTCTTATCTCCCAGCCATTGGCTGCAAGAATTAGCACCGTGCCTTGTGGATTTCAAGAAAAATCCGGCGAAGAATTCCGCCCCATTTTACAATGGAATTACGGTCGGTTGCTGGGCTTCATAGGGCTAGTCCCTCCACCTGCTCAAAATAAGAAAACGCTGATATATAAATTTGCATCCAAGTATCGAAAGATTAAGAATTTATTTTGTATTCTGACAGGTAATCCCTACTTTGTCAATAAGTTTTAACTATTTAAGGGTGAATTAATCGGATATATCATTGTGGTTAAAATAATTTTAATTTACTTATCCGTTCCACAGCCTCTTTCAGCCGTTCTTCCGAAGTCAGCAGCCCTACCCTGACATAACCTTCGCCAAATTCACCAAATCCATTCCCTGCGGCAACAGCAACGTGGGCATGCGTTAATAAATAGTCTGCAAAACTCTCGGACGTAAAACCTTTAGGTACCTTGAGCCAGGCAAAAAATGATGCAGCAGGAGCTTTGACATCCCAGCCGATTGCCCTCAATCCCTCAATGAAAACATTCCTTCGTCCCTCGTACATCTGCACTAACTGCTCTACACAGCTCTGCGAGTCAAGCAAAGCGCTTGCGGCAGCTTCTTGTATCGCCGGGAACAGACTCACATAAAGATGGTCTTGTAATAGTTCAAGAGCTTCTATGACACTCTTATTCCCCACTGCGAAGCCGACTCTCCACCCTGCCATATTGTATGTTTTCGATAGTGTGTATATTTCTATTCCTATTTCCTTCGCTCCCTCTGACTGGAGAAAGCTTATCGGTTTTTTTCCGTCGAATCCTATCGCCCCATAAGCGAAGTCGTGGACCACACAAATTGAATGCTCTTTTGCAGTAGAGACGGTCTCATCAAAGAAACTTTCAGTTGCAGAAGCACCTGTGGGATTGTTCGGATAGTTCAAGAACATCATTTTGGCTTTATCAAGCACTTCTTTATGTATGTCACTGTATTTTGGAAGAAAATCATTTTCTTCTGTCAAGGGCATGAATTCGGTCTTTGCCTGGGCTAAAACAACACCGGAAAGATAATCCGGATAGCCGGGATCCGGAACAAGGATCGTATCACCCGGATTCAATAAACACTGCGGCAGTTCGACAAGGCCTGCCTTTCCCCCGAAGAGAATCGCCACTTCACTTTTCGGATCCAGCTTGACACCGAATTCACGTTCATAAAAGACGGCAGCAGCATCTTTTAAATATTGATGCCCCCGGAATGGCGAATATTTATGATTAATCGTTTTTTCAGCGGCAGACTGCAAGCTTTTCACGATATGGTCTGGTGTCGGCTGATCAGGGTTTCCCTGGCCTAAATTAATGACATCATGTCCTTGCTCCGTGATGGCATTGACTTTTGCGACTAGTGAGGCAAAAAACTGCTTGGGCAGGTCCTGAAGCTGTCTGGATTTTTCGAATTGCACCATTTATACACCTTCTCTGAAATTTCTTGAAATTCTAGACACAAATGATATATGTTTATCATAGTCTTGTAAAGCATTTTTTACATGTGGGGGTTTTAAACGATGAAGTGGAAAATAGCTTGTATTCAAATGGATATAGCATTCGGGCAACCGGATATCAATTTTCAGGTTGCGGAACAATGGTTGGAAAAAGCAGCACGGTCAGAACCCGATATCGTCATTTTACCAGAGCTTTGGACAACCGGATACGACTTAAGCAGGTTAAATGAGATTGCTGATCAAGAGGCGGAAAAAACGATTGAATTTCTTAAAACACAGGCAAGGAAACACGAGATTCACATAGTAGGCGGTTCCATTGCGAAAAAAACAAGCAAGGGAATCTATAACACCATGATCATCATCGATAAACAGGGAAGTCTCATAAAAGAATATGATAAGCTTCACTTATTTCAGTTAATGGATGAACATCATTTCCTGAAGCCAGGAGAAAAGGATGGTTTATTTACTCTTGATGAAAAAATATGTGCTGGTTTCATTTGTTATGACATCCGTTTCCCTGAATGGCAGCGAGCGCATACCGCTAAAGGCGCCGAAGTTCTATTCGTTACGGCTGAATGGCCAAAGCCGAGACTCGATCACTGGAGAGCCTTATTGATTAGCCGTGCCATCGAGAACCAAGCCTATGTAGTAGCCGTTAATCGCTCAGGCTCTGATGTCAATAATATATTTGCCGGTCATTCCCTGATTATTGATCCTTGGGGAAATATCATAAGTGAAGCCGGAGAAGGAAACGAACTCCTGACAGGCACCTTGAACTTCAATAAAGTTACGGAAGCACGTAACAAAATACCTGTATTCGAAGATCGCCGTCCTGATTTTTATTAAATTACCCATTGACAAACTATTTAAAAAGTTGATATTATTTTCCCGAAGATTAAAATTTCAGAAAACATTTACTCTTATCAAGAGCAGGCTGAGGGATAAAGGCCCTATGAAGCCCAGCAACCGACTGTAATACCATTGTGAAATGGGGCGGATTCACCGCCGGATTATAAAATCCACAGAGCACGGTGCTAATTCCACCAGAATTCATATTCTGGAAGATAAGAGGTCCGAAGCCAAAACTTCTGCCTCTTTCTATATGAAAGAGGCTTTTTTATTCTTATTTTGAATCCGGAGGGGAAAAGAATGACTCAAAACCATTCAAATTTTAAGAGATTGACAAACGAAACAGCTATAACCCTTGCAAAAAAACTTGGGTTGGTCAATGCGGATGCAAGTTTAACATGTAAAGAAATCGGCGATGGAAACTTAAATTATGTTTTTCATATTACAGACACAGACACAAATAAAGGAATTATTATTAAACAAGCGGTTCCTTATGCCAAGGTACTTGGCGAAGGTTGGCCGCTGACATTGAAAAGGGCTGCCATTGAAGCGAATGCGCTGATTCATTTCAGAAGTTATTGCCCAGAATTCGTACCGCAAGTCTATTATTCTGATGAAAAGCTTGCCATCACGGTCATGGAGGATTTATCCCATTTGAAAATCGTTAGAACAGGATTGATCGAAGGCGATTCATATCCATTGCTTTCACAGCATATTGGTGAATATGTTGCGAAAACGGCATTTTATACATCCGATTATCATTTAGAACCCTCTGCCAAAAAGGAAGTTGCCCGACATTTCACGAATCCCGAACTCTGCAAAATCACTGAGGTCTTCATTTTCACGGATCCATTTTTTGAGGAACTCCCGGGAGATTTCGAGGTGGAATTGACTGATGCCGCCAAAAATATATGGAATGATAAAGAAGTGATCCTTGAGGTCGCTAAGCTGAAACAAAGCTTTGAAACCGAGCAGGAAGCCTTGCTTCATGGAGATTTACATACTGGAAGTATATTTGCAAGTGAAACTGAAACAAAGGTTATCGATCCAGAATTCGCTTTTTATGGTCCAGTTGGTTTTGACCTTGGTCAATACACTGCCAACCTTCTCTTTCAGGCAGTCACACGTAATAGCGTTGGAAAGGAAGAGATTTTCACACACCTTAATGAATTTTGGAATGCCTTTGAAGAAACTTATTCCGAATTATGGGAAGGCCAAAATAAAAGCCCATTTTGCCATGTGAAAGGTTATCTGCCTTATTTACTGACAAAATTCAAAAAAGATGCATTCGGCTTTGCCGGCTGTGAACTGATTCGGCGAACCATCGGACTTTCCCATGTTGCCGATTTAAATGTCATTGAAGATAAAGAAACAAGGATCGCTGCCAAAACGGCTACATTGGAAATTGGTGCTTTTTTAATTAAAAAACGGGAAGAATTGGATGTTCCAGCTGTCATTGAAGCCTTGAAGCAACGTACACTGCCATCTTACTCAACCATTTAAAAGGAGACCTGCACATGACAACACAAGCACCATTACCTTATTCGGTACAATGGGCTGATACCCATATTACATTATTAAATCAACAAGCCCTTCCTTCCATAACTGAATTCATTGAACTTCATTCTGTTGATGATGTGTATGACAGCATTTTGACATTAAAAGTTCGCGGTGCCCCAGCAATTGGACTGACGGCAGCATTTGGTGTTGCACTTGGTGCGAAACAGGAAACAACCGCTGAATTAGCCGAATTCAAGAAAAATGTATCAAGGCATATTGAAAAACTCGCATCATCACGGCCAACCGCTGTCAACCTTTTTTGGGCGTTAAGGAGGATGGAAAATACTCTGGAAGCTGCGCAAAGCATTTCAACTGCCAAGGAAGCACTTATATCGGAGGCTAAAGCCATCTTTGCTGAAGATGAAGAAATGTGCAGGAAAATCGGGGAACATGGTTTATCCTTATTCACTAGAGGAGATTCCATTCTAACGCATTGCAACGCTGGGGGAATTGCCACGGCTCGGTATGGCACAGCCTTGGCTCCCTTCCACCTGGCAAAAGAAAAGGACTTTCCGCTAAAAGTGTATGCATGTGAAACCAGGCCTGTCCTGCAAGGGGCGCGTTTGACTGCTTGGGAATTGATGCAAGCGGGGGTTGATGTCACATTAATTTCTGATAATATGGCTGCCCATACGATTCATCAGAAAGGAATAAATGGAATCATCGTCGGTGCCGACAGAATTGCGGCTAATGGAGATACAGCCAATAAAATCGGGACATTGGGATTGGCGATATTAGCCAAGCACTTTGGTATCCCTTTTTACGTGGCCGCTCCATCAACCACATTCGACCTCACTCTCGAGTCCGGCACTTCCATCCCGATCGAAGAAAGGAATGAAGCGGAAATCACCTTCATTCAAGGTGTTAGGATCGCTCCTGAAAACGTGAAGACTTTCAATCCAGCCTTTGATGTTACACCGAATCATCTAATTACAAGCATCATTACCGAAAATGGCATCATAACCCCGGATTTCATTAAAAACATTCCGCTTTTTGTTAAATGATCCAGGTTGCTTTATTGATGATAAAAAACGAGAAGGATTACTTATCCCTCTCGTTTTTGTGATTATTCTTGCGAGGTCCATAATACAATTTTTATTTTTTTGAAAAGAATTCTTGAAGTGCCTTCTTATTTTTAGTGTAGTCCATTTCCAAAACGGCTCCGGACTGGGGATATATTTCATCTTTAAAGCTACCTTCCACTGGAACCCTTAAGGTTTCGACGGTGTCTGGTGTATGGAAGACGGCTTTTGGCCCCATTTCCATTATTGTTTTCAGTCCAATATCCGTATCCAAGTACGAGAGTCCTTGTTCGATTATACTAGGAAGGGCTGCCATCCCTTCGAAGGACGAGATTTGATTTATAAAGGCTGTTTTTAATTGAACCATTACTTCTTGTTGTCGCTCAACCCTTCCAAAATCACTTTCATCGTCATGTCTAAAACGGACATATTTCAATATTTCCTCGCCATGTAAAACATTTTTACCGACGCTTGCTTGAATGCTCATATCATCAATGATTTCCTGGTCCACATTCACCGCTACCCCCTCAGGTGCAAGTAAATCGACCATCTTCACGAATCCCTGAAAGTCAATTACCGCCACATGATCGACCTTGACACCGAAGTTTTCCTGTATGGTTTTTTTGAGAAGTTCCCTTCCACCATAATAATAAGCTGCATTTATTTTGTTATATCCTGTTTTATTCCCAGGGATTTTCACATAACTATCACGCATAATCGAAGCCAGTTTCAATTTTTCCTGCTCAGGAAAGTATTTTGCCAGAATAATCGCATCTGATCGAGATTTTTCCTCTCCCCTTGTATCGACACCAATTAACAGAAATGTTTTCACACTTTCCTGGTTCTCTTCTTTGGTTAGTTTTTTTTCCGTACCTGCATTTCCATTTTGTTTGGGTAAAGGGGCATAAGTGCAGCCTGCCAGAATCAGGATCAATAGATATATGAACAATACCTTTTCTTTCATTACCTCACCTCATCGGAAAATTACCCCTTATTCTCTTCCTAATATTGGAATCTTATGCATTAAACGACAAAAAAGCCTGCCAACGATAATCGCTGACAGGCTTTTCGGGCTAAATCACTTATTGATTTCTTTCTTTAATACTTCTACCGCCTTTTTCACTTGTGTGTCATTCTTAAGGATTTTCTCCTGGATGACCTGCATCAATTTCACGGTAGTATCATCTTTAATGGTGCCAGTTTCTTTAATTTTTTGTTCCCTTTGAAATGCTGTGACAGCATTCGTTGTTGCTTCATCAAAGAATCCATCTATCTTACCCGGATCATGGCCTGCTTCCTTCAGCATCTCTTCAGCAGCTTTCACTTCACTCGAAGAATCGGATGCTTTCAATTCCTTGTCAGGCGAAATATACGGAAGGCTGGCATAATCAGGAAGCTTCACGGTAATATCCGGCTTGATCCCTTTTTTATGAATCCAATTACCTTCAGGAGTCAACCATTTAGCTGCCGTATATTTGAAATTAGATCCATCTTTAAAGTCTTCGGCAGTCTGCACTGTCCCTTTCCCAAATGACTTGACCCCAATCAATGGAATGTCAGCAGATTCACTGACAGCCGCTGCAACGATTTCAGAAGCACTGGCACTTCCGTCATCAATCAACACGACTACCGGGATTTTCAGTTCTCCATCATTCTTCGATTTTTCGACTAGTTTTTCCCCGCTGCGATCCTCAACTTGAAGGACCACTTCCCCATTAGGTATGAACAGGCTTGCCATTTCTATTGCTTGATCAAGCAGTCCCCCCGGGTTTCCCCGCAAATCCAATACGAGACCCTTCATATCCTTCTTGGACATTTCTTCAAGTGCCGTTTTCAGCTCTTGGACTGTATGTTCGGAAAAACTGGTCACCTGAATCTTGGCAACTCCATCATCAAGCATTTCCGCATAAACCGTCTCAATCGGAATTGTGTCCCGTTTAATGGTGAGCTCAATCGGTGCCGACTCACCAGCTCTTGAGATGGATAGATCCACTTTCGTGCCCTTCTCGCCCCTGATTTTCAGGACAGCTTCAGAAGAGCTTAGCCCTTCAACGCTTTTACCGTCCACACTTAAAATGATATCATTCGGCTTTACCCCCGCTTTTTCTGCTGGGGACCCTTTTATCGGTGAGACGACCATGATTTTTCCATCCTGCTCCTGAATCTCGGCACCGATTCCTTCAAAAGATGAAGAGATGCTTTCATGGAAACTCGATGCTTCCTTTTTATCCATATAAGCAGAGTAGGGATCATCCAATGATTTGATCATTCCATTAATTGCGCCGTCAACCAGCTTTTCTTCATCAACCTCTTCATAATAGTTATCTTTTATCTTATCGTATGTAGTATACAGCTTTTCAAATTCCGCATGCTTATCCGGTGCTAATGACTCTACTTTTTCATCTCCAAAGGTCAAGGCTATTGTAGTAATCCCTGCAGTTAGAAATATGACTAAGAAAATCCCCATAATGAACGTAAACTTTTTTATTTTAATGAATTTCCCTGCCTCTTTTGGCTGTCCTTGATTTTCTTCTTCCACTGAAGCCTCACCACTTTCATTCTTCATGACGATATAAACGATTTCTATCTATTTTAACAGCTTTCATGACAATCGAAAAATAATTGTTATCAAAAATAACAACTTATGCCCATATGTACTTTTTTACGCCTTCGCAAACGTTAAAACATAGAGAAAGCTCCATGGACTACAGGTATCATCTATTGACATTACAAAAATGGGGCTACCAAGGAATAACTGAGCCTGTATCCAACTGTCATTATACAGCTTCACTTATTCCTGGTCACCCGCCTGTCATTTACATCCAATTATCAGTCCTGGATAGCTGCTTCCAAAGCCACTTCAACCATTTCGTTAAAGGTTGACTGGCGCTCATCCGCCGACGTTTCCTCACCGGTTAAAATGTGATCGGAAATGGTTAATACAGATAATGCTTGGCGGCCAAATTTAGCAGCAAGCGTGTAAAGCGCTGCTGATTCCATTTCTATCGCAAGGATTTGGTATTTTGCCCATTTTTCCAAATCACTATTATCATTATAAAACTGATCGGCCGTAAAAACATTACCGACCTTCAATTGCAAGCCCTTAGCTGTGCCGGCGTCATAAGCTTTTCTTAGTAATTCGAAATCCGCCGTTGGGGCAAAGTCCACCCCGCCGAAAGTCATGCGGTTCATTTGGGAATCGGTGGAAGCACTCATTGCAAGGATAACATCCCTGACTTTTACATCCTTCTGAATCGCTCCTGCAGTTCCCACACGAATCAGCTTCTGGACATTATAGCTATTCATCAATTCATTCACGTAAATCGAAATGGATGGGACACCCATGCCTGTACCTTGTACAGAAATTCGTTTCCCTTTATATGTCCCTGTATATCCAAACATGTTACGGACTTCATTATAAAGTTTAGCATCCTCTAAAAATGTTTCAGCAATATATTTTGCACGCAATGGGTCCCCAGGAAGTAAGACCGTTTCCGCAATTTCATTTTCTTTTGCACCAATATGTACGCTCATACGACTATGTCCTCCTTAACTTGTGGTTGAAATGATATTCAAAAACTACTATACCATATCAACCACAAGTTAGGAAAATCCAACCTTATCCTAGAACTTGAAAAAGATAAGGAAACTGGAAGTCATGAAAAGACTTTGGCACCCTTCCTTTGAACCGCAACAAAACGGCGGAGGTCCGCCGTCTTTTTTTAAGGTTAATGAAATTAAGGGATAGGAAGCTGTTAACCGTCTTATGACAGGTTACTCATCGACTTCTTCATCAATTATGCACTTTTCAAGAAGATATTCGAATGTGATGTCAGCAAGATCTTCAACTTCAGCTTCTGTTGGAAGATAGCCCCGTCTTATCAATTCTTGAAAAAAGAATTCCGCTATCTCTTCTGTATCAATAAAAACCTCAATTTCTCGCAAATCATCGCCCCCTTATTTAAAGGTCTATGAATGTGTAGAGACAAATATACCAGTAAGGCATCCCATTATGGAAAATCATTTGAAGGGCCTATATTTATCATGATCCATCCGTGTTCAATTTGAATGGAAGCTTCTATAGGGAATTTGGAAATTGCCCCTTTAAAAATTCAGGATACCTTTCACTTCGTTTGCTTCTTTTTATGATCTGGATAAATTTCCTCTGCCGCCTTTTCAATTTTAGCAAGGGCGATCTTCATGATGTGGCGATATTCGTCATCGCCAAAATGTTCGTAGAGCTTACAATAATCATTATATAAATCCAACAGTCCATCAATCATTTCCTTTTTTTCATTTTTTGTCATTGTCATTTCTCGCTCACCTTTACCAGGGTTGTTTTGTTTAGCAATGATAGCAAGCTCATTTTTCTTTTTAGGAAGTAGCAGACCCAACTTTTTAATGATTCCATCTGCACGTTTAGCATCGGCTATCAAAGTCAGTTCTTCCTCATGCGCTTCAAGCCATTCACCATCAGAGATTCTGGATAACTCATAGATTACATCCTCCCAGGCATTTTCCTTATAGCGCCAAATTTCCGTTCGATAGCCGATAATCTTGAAATAATCCTGTTCATACCCATCCACCTGGACCAAGTCACCTAATAAATATTTATATTCAATATCTATTTGTTCTTTTTGATAAAGGATTTCACCTTCATATTCATTTATCGATTGCAATGTTTTTTCGATATAAAGACCTTCACTATAGTTCACTTCATACACATAAGCACCATCGAGAAATTTCACATCGGTTATATTCCCGACTGTCCCATACATTGTTATTACGACTGTATCGCCTAATTTAAATTTCGGCTGTTTTTTTTTGCCCATAAGAGACATCCCCCAATATGGTCCTTATCGTTTGATTAGTAAATTATATGCACAAACAAACATGGAGGTTAATGGAAAAGAGAGGGCATTTTGCTCATTTAGCTAAGGAACCGGCCCATTTATTAAATGGCACTAAAGCCAAAAACCGCCTCATTTAATGAGACGGTTCGCAGTGGGAATGATGAGCGTCACTTTCGTTCCTTCGTCGCGGACGCTTTCAATTTGGAATTTCCCTTTTAATTCCTCCATTATCTGAATGCACGTCGCCACACCTAATCCGTTTCCATCCGGTTTGGTGGTATAAAAGGGCATGCCGATATTTTTTAAATTTTCGGGACTGATGCCTTTCCCATCATCGCTGATCACTAATCTTACATAATGGGACTCGGAAGTATGATGCAATTCAATCTGCCCCCTAGCTTCGATGGCTTCACAAGAATTATTCAAGACATTCAAGAGAACCTGCCTTAACCGGTTCCTGTCTGAATAAACAACGACAGAGTGTGTCACTCCATTAATTAGTCTTACATGAGAACTCGGAATTGAAGGGATATAGGTATCTATTATTTCTTCAAGGAAATCCTTTAAATCGATTTTCTCCCATTCCAGCTGATGCGGTTTTGCCAAATCAAGAAGTTGTGTCACGAATACATTAACCCGGTCCACTTCATGAAGCATGACATCACTATATTTTTCTATTAATGTTTTATCATGATCCTGGCTCTTCAATAATTGGAAAAAGCCCTTTATCGTCGTTAGTGGGTTCCTGATTTCATGTGCGACACCGGCAGCAAGCTGGCCGACATATTTCAATTTTTCAGTTCGGACGATTTCCTTCTCACGATCTTCTATCGTTTCCATCATTCTTAGAAAGGCAAGTTTCAATTTTTCCATTTCCTCGAAGCTTCTTTTATCGGAAATGATGAATTCCTTTCCTCCAATGAAATCCTCTGTCGCTTCGACAAGTTCTTGAACTGGCCGTACAAGGGTCTTTGTTAGTAAATAGACAGCCAGAATGATAGAAACAAAAACGATGCTGTAGATTGTCAGATACCGTGTTAAAAGGTCATTCAAAGGCTGAAACACTTGTTTCTTATCTGCACCCACAACAACAAACCATTTATTCTCCGTTTTTGCAATCGTATGGACAGGCTGGATGGAATATATTTTTTCCCCGTTCTCTGCGCTGTACAATTCATCCGATAACGAAGCTTCCATCAGCTTACCTTTCGTTAATCCCATTTCTTTCAAGGCAGAAGCCTGCATGACTCCATGTGGGTCTTTTTTCGAAATCATGATGCCTTCTTGATTGATCATGAAAAAGTTCACTGGGTATTTATCGCTAATTTCGTTAGCCTTTTTCTCCATCAGCTCCCAAAGTCCTTCCAATCGGAAAGCTGGAGATACGACACCGATCATTTTCCCTGCATTATCATATACCGGAGCACTCAGAGCTATTATCGGTTCTGGGTATGCCCGGGTTTTATAAATGTCAGAAAGGAATTCATGACCTTCTATGGCCTCTTTGAACCATATCCTTTGCGCGAGGTTGTCCCCGATCATTTTATTGGATGTATCTGCAATGACATTGCCTTCCAAATCCAAATGCAAGACACCGTAATAATTTCCTTTTGCATTGATAAACTTTTTTAGTTCCTCTGACTTCTCTTCTTTTGAATGGCCAGGATTGTTGATTACCGAATTTGCGCTCATTAACTTCACATCACTGATCCGTTCGTTCAAATAGCTATATGTTTCATTTACAATATTCAGTGAACCCGCATTCAGGGCATTTTTTGCTTCCTTCTCAAGCAGGGACCGTTGTGATCCATAGGATATGATCCCCAATATCAGAAGAGGAACACTTGCAATAAGTAATGAATAAAGCAAAATTCGGGTTTGAAGGCTTTTAAGCATCCTTCCGATCCTCCCCTATTCCTGATCTCCTAATAAGAGCCCTTCTTCTATTTGGATATACTGTTCCCAAGCTTGATCGAATAGTGACATACTATCGAGATAGTCTGCATTCAATTCTAAATAACTGCTCAGTTCATTATAATCAGTCGATTGTTTTGGGAAGCCATGATCCTCATAGGCATGATTGGCAAATTTAGTGATTGCATCAATTTCCTTTGGTTGTCGAAATTTCATTAAATATAAATAAAATGGTCTCATGATGTTGAGCCCCCCTAAAATAACTATGATTTCTGCTTTAATATATCGGAAACTTCCGTTTCCGTCCACTTTTTTAAATAGAATTTGGTCTATTCTTCCCCACTTTATAGAAATCCACGATTTTTCAACAAAAAATGCATTCATTTTCTTACGGAATTACACTTAAATATCGCACTCCCTTCCATATTAATCCCCATCCTTTTATGATGGAAAATCTTTTTTTATACTTTTTTCATGAAGAAAGGAACGAAGTGCTTAATTCTTGCTTAACCCAATCTTTCAATCAAATGCACTTCAAAAACCTTATTATTTCATTATCTGAAAAGGAAAATCCCCTTCATCTAAGATGGAAATAGTGGTTTGCACTAATTCTGTCCAAATGAGGGGATTTATACATTCATATATGGAAACGTAAATGCATCCAGCCGCTAAAAGTCAAAGTAATTACGTTTCAATAGCCTTTTCATGTTCATTAGCTCACTGTACGTCGTTTGTTTTTCAAGCTGTTTAGTATCAATTAAAAATAATTGATTTTCAATTTCCTTCACTATTTCATCACTTTGAAAAAATGCATCGCAACTCTCACAATGAGATGAAGGGGTCTCCGTAATTTCAACTGCCCTCGTACCATCCGGCAGTTCCCAATACACAGTCCCATTCACTGATGCAAGCTTCCCTTTCTCACACCATGGACACGTCTCCATGCTATTCATCTCCCTTAGGCGTGCTCTTTTTTTGCTGTGCCTGGAATTTCTTTTCTTTTAACAAATCCCGCTTTTCACGTTGGTTTTTCAATGAAGCATGCTCTGGGTTAGTCACGTAATTTTCCCGTCGATTCATTCGCTTCAGTCCCTCAGGCACTAAATTGAATTGCTTGTCGGTCATTAAACCAGATACACCTATATCTGATTGTTTTTCTTCCATATCAGGATATACCCCTTTGAAGTACTCATCTGCAAGTCCTGGTGTATATTGCTCAGGTTCGGGATATGTGGTTATCACACCTTCAAAATTGCGCAGCACCGTTTTGGTTGGAGATTGTGAAAGGATATAGTTCGGCTGAAGCGTGATTTTCCCTCCCCCTCCAGGAGCATCGACGACGAAGGTAGGAACAGCATACCCGGATGTATGGCCTCGGAGCCCCTCGATGATTTCAATGCCTTTTGAAATGGGAGCCCTGAAGTGACCGATGCCTTCCGACAGATCGCACTGATAAATATAGTAAGGGCGGACACGAATCTTAACAAGGTCATGCATCAGCTTTTTCATGATTGCGACACTGTCATTGATCCCCGCTAAAATAACTGCCTGGTTGCCCACAGGTACACCTGCATCTGCAAGCATCTCACATGCCTTCTTAGACTCCTCGGTAATTTCTATCGAGGTATTGAAATGAGTATTCAGCCAAACCGGATGATATTTTTTTAAAATGGCACATAAATTTTCAGTGATTCTTTGAGGAAAAACAACAGGAGCGCGCGTACCTATCCTGATTATCTCAACATGAGGAATTTCCCTTAAGTTTTTGAGGATATATTCAAGGATCGTATCATTGATCAATAATCCGTCCCCGCCTGAAATAAGGACATCCCGAACTGCCGGTGTGTCACGTATATAACCGATTGCAGCGTCCAATTGTTTTTTGGGCACGCCCATGCCAATTTGTCCTGAAAAGCGTCTCCTCGTACAATAACGGCAGTACATGGAGCATTGATTCGTCACCAAAAAAAGAACGCGGTCCGGATATCTATGGGTCAGTCCCGGCACTGGGGAGTCCTCATCCTCATGAAGGGGGTCTTCCATGTCATATTTGGTTTTATGCATTTCTTCCGAGATTGGGACCGATTGCATTCTGATTGGACACCTTGGGTCATCTTTATTCATTAACGAAGCATAGTATGGGGTGATATTCAATGGAATGGTTTTTGTGGAAATCCTCACACCTTCCTCTTCATCCGGAGTCAGGTTTATCACTTTCTTCAAATCATCAACAGTCCGGATCGTATTCGTAAGCTGCCACAGCCAGTTGTTCCATTGTTCTTCGGTTACATCTTTCCATAGCTCTATATCTTTCCAATTGCGATCTGGCTTATATAAGTCAAATAACATGGTTATACCTCCTGAGTTATGATAGTAGTATTAAATGCAAGAAGGGTGCCAAAATGACCCAATAATTCGAAGGCCCATAAAAAAAACCGGATTGCAGGCTGCATCCGGATTTTTTCCATTCAAATATGCTTTTTAATTTTATATTGCAAGGTCTGCCTTGGAATTTGCAATAGCTTCGATGCCTGAAAAACGTTACCGTTCGTTTGAAGAAGGGCCTCGGTAATCAACTTTGTTTCCATTTCAAGCATCGCCTCACGAAGCGGAAGTATTTTTTCAGACGGGGTGCGCTTTTTTAAAGACTGGGGCAAATCTGCAAGGTTCAAAACATCATTCTCCGTATGGTTCATCATGAATTCTACGGTATGTTTAAGCTCCCTTACATTTCCAGGCCAATGATATTCCCGAAAAAAAACCTTTGTCTGCTCATCCATGCCTTTTATGGTTAATTCTAATTTACTGTTAAATATTGATATGAAATGTTCAGTAAGAAGCTCTATATCATCAATCCGCTCCCTTAGCGGAGGCAGCTCGTAGCTCAATACGTTCAATCGGTAAAATAAATCGGGCCTTAACCTGTTATCCGATACCGCCTTTTTCGGATCTATATTCATCGCTGCCATGATCCTCACATCCACCTGTACACTCTTTGTACCTCCTATCCTTCTTATGAACCCATCTTCGAGCACACGCAGAAGCTTTGCCTGCAAGTCAATCGGCATCGATTGCAATTCATCCAAAAACAAGGTTCCGCCATTGGCCAATTCAAACAGTCCCTGGCGTTCCACAGCACCAGTGTAGCTTCCTTTAGCCGTACCGAATAGAAGCGATTCCAATAAATTTTCTGGTAAGGCCGCACAATTTTGCGCGATGAATGGTTCTTTACTGCGGCTCGAACCCTGGTGTATGCTTTGAATAAAAAGCTCTTTTCCTACACCGCTTTCCCCATAAACCAACACCGATGAGGAGGAGCGGGCAGCCTTTTTCCCTTGTGAGATCAGACCTTTAAATCCAGCATCAATAGTCAGGATTTCAGTGAAAGAATATAATCCATCGGTCCCGGGAGTTTTCCTTACAGGACTTTTGATCGTCTTGAGCGAGCTTTCCAGGTCTGCTAGCCTTTCAGATAATTGCTTCAAGCTTGAATAATCCTTGGCAATCTCGATAGCACCTATCATAAACCCATCTACATATATGGGGAGCGTCGTGTTTAACGTCTCAATGATTCGCCCATGTGCATTTACATACGATTGGCTATAGTTGTAGATTGGTTTTTCAGATTTAATGACTCTCAGCAATGTCGATGATTTGTGATTCAAAGAAGGGAAGGCTTCTAGCAAAGGTTTCCCAAGCACCTCACTTCTTTTCATCCCATCATGATTGGCCGCCACTTCGTTATAAAAGATGGTCTGTCCTTTTGGATCTATCACATGAATGCCTTCATCAATGGTTTCTAATATTGCTTCCAATACTTCACTTGTATTAAAAAATTCACTTGGCAAGATATCCCTCCTCAAGACCTTCTTGCTAGATGTATATGAGGAAATGCCAAAAACTTGTCATGTACCGCCTAAAATTGAGCATTCAAGTGAAATTTTTCACCCAAAGGTTCATGTCTTCCAGTTTATCGAAGATGTAACAGTTATTGGCCAAACGTCCGCGGTACGAGTATCCATGCTGATGCAATGCAGCATTCATGCCGAATGAGAGCGACCTGGCAATCGAATAAATACAATAAATTTCATGAGAGATAAGATATTCTTCAAGCGCGGAAATCAAGTGTTTCATCAAGCCGTACTGCCGGTGTTCCGGCAATGTCGCACAATCGGTGATTTCTGCGTTATGGTAAAAGGAATCAATTTCTGCTGAAGCAGCACTGACAATCCTGTCTTCATGGATATAAATATAAAAAACCGTTCCCTTTTCCATGCACTTTTTCACATATACCGGATCATTCATCGGTGTGGGATACACTTCAAAAACCTCCCCATACAATTGGGCCAGCTGAGGTACATCGGTAACTTCCGCTTTACGGCGTTGATAGGCTGATGGCGGATTATCTAAACCGGATTTTATCGGCAGCCTCTGAACATCGGTAAGGATTTGATCTTCCTTTACCCATTCTGCACTGTTGCGCCTTGCATTCCGGTTATATTTAACAAGGAAGAAACAATCGCTTCCCAAAAAGAATTTGTCGATGCTTCCTTCATATAGGAAGCCCTGAGCAAGCAATGCCAAAACGTTTTCCTTGCGTGACTTGAAGATGATTTTTTCTGCTGAAATGTCTTTAGCCACCCTTAAAGATTCCTCCACGCATTCTTGAAAATGACCTAAATAATCATCAATCCTGATTCGCTTATTAAAATGGTCAATCGTAATATGTATGGTGCACCTTGGCTTTTGAATCCTTTTTTCAGTGATTCCAGCCTCCATTTGTCCCGCTCCCTTCAAAACTTCGAAATTGTTGCGAAAGGCCTGACCCTTCCTGGAATCAGACCTCCGGAAAAATGATTATTCCTGGTCCACCCCACACCATTCAATCATGGTCAATGCAATGATTTCCGCAACCTCCATCATTTTATCCACCACTATATATTCGTTCGAATCATGGGCCATCTTCGTTTCCCCTGGTCCAAACACAACTACGGGGGTAGAGCCAACCGATGAAAGATACCCTCCGTCCGTCGCCCAAGGGGACGCTTCGACAAGCGGTTCCTCCCCTACCACTTTTTCATAATAAGTGCCAATTGTCTTCATGAGCGGATGTTCTATTTCGAGATTGCCAGGCAGCCATCTGGCCCCAAACCATTCTAATTCAATCGGTTTTTCTTTAAACCATGCATCACTCTCATTTAAAACATCTATTCGCTCCATCAGCGATTTTTGTGCTTCTTCCATGGTTTCTGTCGGGGCGATGCCGAATCTACCTTCCAGAACGGCTGTATCCGGCACGGAGGAAGGCCAATTCCCGCTTTGAATGCTACCTATGTTGATTGGAATGGGGATAGGGACATTTTTATAGAGTGAATGACGAAGTGACTCATTCCGTTCTTTTTCGAGCATCTTGATTTCTTTCATTACACTAACCGCTTTATCTATTGCACTGACTCCTTCATACCTAGTGCCCCCATGTGCAGACTTGCCTTTTATTTTCAGTCGAAACCACATCGAACCTTGCTGTAATGGGAATAGCTTCATATTTGTAGGCTCCGGAATGATTGCACCATCAGCTTTATACCCGCGTAAGACTGCCGCAAGTGTGCCGGCACCACCGCTTTCCTCTTCAATCACACTCTGAAATATTAAATCTCCCTTCAATTGGATTCCAGATTCGACGATCGCTTCAATGGCCAGCAATAAAGATACATTTCCGCCTTTCATATCCGTCGTTCCCCGCCCGAAGACTTTCCCGTCCATTAACTTGCCGCTATAGGGTTCATCGTGCCATGCTGCAAGATCTCCTTCAGGAACTACATCAATATGTCCGTTTAAAATAAGGGATTTCCCCTGGCCCGTTCCTCTTTTAATAGCCACAAGATTCGGATTTCCTTTAAAGTCCCGGCGGTCGCAATAAAAATGGGGATGTTTTCTTAATTGTTCATCCCCGATTTCCCAAAGATCTATTTCTAGACCAAGTTGTCTGCACTTCTCGACCACTATGGCTTGTGCACTTCCTTCTTGCCCCCTTTTGCTCGGTTCCTGAACCAGTTTTTGCAAAAGCTGAACCCCATTCATCCGATGTTCATTCAACCATGTTTTTATTTTTTCCTCATACATATCCATTCTCCTCTCTCATTCTTTTAAAATATGGATGTTTTCAGAGACGGTAAACGAGGCTTCGGTCCGATTCCTGATTTCCTGAATGCTGGACGTATCAAATACATCAGTTAAAAGGAGGCCCCCCGAAGTTATGGAAAACACGCCTAATTCGGTGATGATCATATGTACGCATTTCTTGACAGTTAACGGTAACGTACATTTTTTGACTAATTTAGACATGCCCGCTTTATCGTTATGTTCCATCAAGACAATGACCTTTTTGGCCTTTGCCGCCAGCTCCATGGCACCGCCCATGCCTGGCACCCGCTTTCCCGGGACAATCCAATTAGCGAGATCCCCCGCTTGACTTACTTGAAGGGCTCCTAGAATCGTGATATCCACCCTGCCACGCCGTATCATCCCAAATGCAACAGTACTGTCGCAGTAGGAAGCCCCGTCTCTAATGGTAATCGGCAGTCCGCCTGCATTGCAAAGATGCGCATCTTCCTTCCCCGTTTCAGGAGTACTGCCAATTCCCACAAGGCCATTTTCCGCATGAAACATAACTTTATGGTCATTCAAAAGATGATTCGGTACAAGTGATGGAATGCCAATTCCCAAATTGACCAGCATCCCATCGCTTATTTCTGCTGCTGCCCGTTTCGCTATTCTATTTCTATCTTCTGTTCCCAAACCCATTTCCAATCGACTCCTTTTGATGGAATGATATAATCCACAAAGGCACCCGGAACAATGATGTCCTCTGGATCCAAAGAGCCAAGCGGAACGATTTGCATGGCTTCGACTATAGTGATTTGTCCAGCTGCAGCAACGAGTGGATTCGTGTTCCGGGCGCTTTTATCAAATATAAGATTTCCATAAGGATCTGCCATTTCTGCGTAAACAATGGCGATATCTGCAGTTAATGCCGGTTCCACCAGATAATTTTTCTTACCTAGCTTTACGGTTTGCTTGCCGTCCCGGACGATATCGGCCTCAATTCCAATATCGGTCAATATACCGCCTAGCCCCATTCCTCCGGCCCGTATACGTTCGACAAGTGTCCCTTGCGGAGAGAACTCCACTTCGAGTTCTCCATTGTTCATTAATAGTCCTGCATTAGGATTGGAACCGATATGGGAAACGATGATCTTTTTCGCTCGGCGTTGCGTGACCAGTTTTCCGATTCCGATATCGGGGAAACCTGTATCGTTACCAATCAAGGTTAAATCCTTAATGCCTGATTCCAAAATCAGATTGATCAATCCAGGAGGCGTCCCTATGCCACCGAATCCCCCATACATGATGGACTGATTATCTTTAAAGTGATGGCGCACATCCTCCAAACTACAAATCTTCCTGAATGTATTTTCCACCACTATGACTCACTTCCTTGTTGTGATGAACGTTTACCTATCGATTCATTGAATTGTCTAAAAGTTATATCGACCCTCATTAACAATTCAGCACACTCCTCTTCCGATATCGTTAACGGAGGGGAGATGATGATGGCTGCCCCGGTTACACCATCAAGACCTGCTGCGGCGGGATAAAGAAGTATTCCATTTCTCATCCCCAATTCAATGATTTCATTTGTCACGTCTGCCTCCTTCGGAAATGGGGCCGATGTTGCTTTATCCTGGACAAATTCGATGCCAATCAATAAACCTTTCCCGCGTATATCACCGATAAAGGAATACTTCCCTGCCAAATTTTTTAGGCCCCTAATCAGGTAATTCCCTCTGTCGGCCGATTTTTCGACAAGATCATTCCTTTCGACATATTCCAAAACGGCCAAAGATACCGCACACGATAATGGATTAGCACTAAGCGTATGGCCTCCTATAATTGATTTCGAGCCTTTCATTATGGGCTCCATCACGTTTTTGGTCATTACTGCGGCTGCTATCGGGGTATACCCTCCACTCATACCTTTACCAAATGTTACGATATCAGGTTCCACATCCCAATATTCGGAAGCAAGCATCTTACCGGTACGTCCAAAGCCGGTCATTACTTCATCCGCAATGAATAAAATATCATTCTCTTCGCATATTTTCTTGAGTTTTCGATAATAACCATCAGGAGGAACGATGGCCCCTCCTGCAGCGCCGATAACAGGTTCAGCAATGAATGCAGCTATATTTTCACTGCCAATACGCCGGATTGATGCTTCCAATTCCGAAGCACAGGCCATTCCGCACGAATGCGAATCAAGTTGAAGTGGACATCGGTAACAATATGGAGGAGATACAGAAGGATATGATTCAAGCAAAGGAGTAAATCGTTCCCGGCGAATCGGATGTCCGGACATTGAAAGAGCCCCCATCGTGATGCCATGGTAGCTCATCCATCTCGATATGATTTTTTGTTTCTTAGGCTTCCCTTTTTCCTGCCAATGCTGAATGGCAATTTTCAATGCCGTTTCAGTCGCTTCGGAGCCGCTGTTTACAAAAAAGCTGTATGTCAGTTCCCCTTTGGTCAATTCTGCAATTTTTCCGGCAAGTTTCTCTGCAGCATCGCTGGTAAATTGGGAACGATACACGAATGAAACCTGCTTAGCCTGTTTGACCATCGCCTCAATGACTTCCTGGACTCCATGGCCAATATTGGCTGTAACAGCACCGGAAGAAGCATCTAGGTAATCCTTTCCATCTTTATCGTACAAAAAAACTCCCTGACCATGACTGATAGTCGGGTAGGCTCCTCCCAGGACCGGTTTTATCAATGAAGACTGCTCCATAAGCCTGCACACTCCTTCTCTTTAAAAACAAATGCAATATAATAAAGTGTATGTCCAGGTGAAGGCAATCTTGCTAAAGAAATTGGCCTAGGCATGTAATCGGATAAGTTTCTTGGTTTCATGGGAGATCGTAAAAAAAGGCGACAAAAAAAGTGTATCCGCAAAAGATACACTTTTTTCTTACAATACGCTATTTAGTTTTTCTTCACGAATTGACTCCAAAAAGCTTTCATCCTTTAAAACAGCCAGCACATTTTTATAAAAAGCAGCTTTATCGATAACTGAAGTATGTACATATTCATACTCTTTTAAAGACGGATGACGCAAAACATTTTTCATGCAGGAATGACAAACCTTTTTAGTTCCTAACTTATAGTAGTTTAAGTTACTTGCATCCCCATTAGAAGTGTCTTCGTTACATACGAAACATGTATGGCTCACACGGCCTTTTTTATTATACTCGGCCAAAGCCCCTTCTAAACGAATGGATGCTGGAATTGTTAATAACACATAATCACCTTTTCTATTTTAAATCTCTTAGTATTATATCAGAAAAATAAAGAATTTGAACTATTAGACTCATATTCCCTAATAATGCTTGTAAAATAGGACAATTTCCAGGGCTTACAAGAGGAAAGACTCCTAAAATACACCAGATTGCAAAATATATTCATACATATCCCGAACAGATTAAGACACCGTCCACTTTTTGAACGGCGTCTTCATAATGTGTCAGGAAAGGATCTGGATCGTCGCTTTTCCATTCTTCACCTTCATTACAGCTTTTGAACCAACCGGCACCGTTACAAATGGATGGACATGACCGAAGTTGGCATTTGCGATTACAGGTATGCCATTTATCTCCTTTTTGGAAGTGATGATTTCCTGCAAGGCATATTCAGTCATTCCGGAATCCTTTTGGAAACGGCCGATGACGATTCCTTTAATCCCACTTGCACCCGGCTGATGGAGCAAGGATTGTAAATCCCGGTCAAAACTGAATGGATGGCTTTCTTCGTCATCTTCTATGAAAAGGATGCTGTCCTTTAAAGATGGCATGAACTCTGTCCCTTGCAATAGATTAAGTGTACAAAGATTACCTCCAATGATTGTTCCAGCCGCTTCACCCTCCTGAATGACCATATATCCACCATTCGGGTGGAAAGTTCGGTCATCCTGTTCTAAATGCCAGGAATCATCACTCCACGTTTCACTTGGCTCAAGATAAAAGCCTTCACTTTCAATTACAGCCTTTTTAAAATATTCCATCGTATATTCCAGACCAGCCTTCATCCCGAACGTCGAGAAATGAGGACCTGAATATGTAGTTAAACCTGTTTTATTATAAATGGCCAATAAAATTGCGGTTATATCACTATAACCCATCAACACTTTTGGATTTTCCTTAATCAAATCATAGTCGATATATCGTAACAATTGGTTAGCGTTATACCCCCCGATGCTTGTAAAAATCCCCTTCACATTTGGATCCCTGAACGCCTCATGCAAATCCTCGATCCGGTCTTCGATCGAATTCGAGAAAAAGTCATCATGGAACAAAGCCGTTTCACCATATGTCACTTTAAAACCAAGTTCAGTTAACCTTTCTTCTGCCAATCTGCGTTGTTCCCCTTTGACAATCGCCAAACTTCTTGAAGGAGCAATTACGCGAATTTCATCCCCTGCTTGTAAACGGGAAGGTTTCATATCTTTATCCCCCTAAATTAATTACATTCTGTCGTTATTTTAGCAGAAATGGTGAACAAAGAAAAACCCAGAACCTTCATGGTATTCTTTCACACAAGCTATTTTGATGCAGATTGGCCATGCCGGTATCTGGAATGGAATTAGGATTGGTTATGTATCGCCTGTCCACCTTGGATTTAACCTGCCTTTTCAGTCAACAACCATGGAACCTAAAAAGGTCCACCCACATTCCTAATATAAAGAAAAAACCAGCTTTATCAGCTGGTCTTTAGGTTATCGTATTAGCAGCAGAATGAAGCGCCGATGATAATCAATAGAATGAACAAGACAACGATTAATGCGAAGCCTGATCCAAATCCGCAGCAACCACCGCCGCCGCCGTATCCACCGCCACCATAACCAAATCCTGGTCCTGCAACATTTCCACCATATCCGTACATTAAGTTTCACTCCTTTTAGAATTCTTATTTCTCTTTACACCTTACCATATGTCAATACGCCCGCCTTGGTCTGTGCATTTGCCTATTTTTCTGGATTTAAGAAAAAACTTCAAGCAACACCATCTTCACCTGTAATCATTCATTGGCTGAATTACCGCGACTAACCATGAAAAATGTCAAAAAAACATTTCATACTTATTGTGTTACGTTAAAATTGGGATATAATAAGGAAAAAAGAATTCTTAGCCTCTTTAAGCTATCTCATACCTACATGGATACATAAAAGGCAATACGGGGGAACATAATTGAAAACGAACGCAAAATCCTTCATCCCTTTCGCTGCAATCGCCACGATCCTTCTAATCAGCTATATCCTTCAAAAAGTCCCTAAAACATATGGATCAGATGATTCGATAAATGTTTATCAAAAATTCCAATCAGGCCAGCCCATTCAATATCTCGTCATTGGTGACAGTATCGGAAGAGGGTCGGGAGCTGAAAAGCCTAATCTAACATGGTTCAAACAGTTAGAAAATAAGATGAATGAAACCAATGATATTTCTTTACACGGTGACTACGTGGTCCAAAGCGGAGCCACAGCTTTTGAAGGCCTATTCAAGCTTTCAAAAAAAAGGGAGCATGATCACAAAGATCTGATTTTCTTCGTTTTTGGTGAGAATGATCGCAAATATATGAATGTCGATGATTTTACCATGACATATGAAGCGTTAATGAGAAAGGCGAAACGTCTCCACCCTAATGCTGAATTATTCACAATAACAGAGAGTTCCTTGAAATATGAGGAATTTGCGTCAGCCATCGGACTTTTATCCAAACATTACGGTGCAACCAATGTGGATATGCGACCTATATTCAAAGATTCAGGATATACGGAAAAACAGCTGACAAGAGATTTGATTCATCCAAATGGGCTGGGTTATAAATTATATGCTGATGCAATTTATGAACGGTTCCTGGATAACTTCAAACGGGAAAAGGCTGTAGCAGGCCTTCCATCTAAGCTGCATGCCCGTTCTGAATTTGAATTATCGGAAATTAACCACTATGGAAAAATGAGCGGTTTCCGTCCAAGGGGTGGCTATTACACTAGCAGTGAAAAGGGCAGTGTGATTGAATATACCTTCAATGGAAGTATGCTTGGTGTTAAACTGCTTAGAAGTCCTGATGGCGGGGAAGTGAATGTATGGATCGACGGAAATGAAACCACGACTTTGAATACGTGGTGGCCATTTGTCCGTGAAAGATATTTATTTATCACAAATGGGCTCCGTCCCGGTTCACATACTGTCCGTTTTGAGGTGACTGGCAGGACTAAAGCAATGGAACTTACCACCATTCCATATGTCCGGATCGCATCAATCATCACAGATTGAATATTACCCAATAAATAACCCCCTATCATTAGCTGATAGGGGGTTTTGCATTCAATCAAACAGCTTTTTGTATTCTCCATATCCTTCTTTTTCAAGATCTTGGAGCGGGATGAACCTTAATGATGCAGAATTGATGCAATAGCGTAATCCCGACGGTCCCGGCCCATCATTGAAAACATGACCCAGATGAGAATCGGCAGTTTTTGAGCGGACTTCTATCCTTCTCATACCATAACTCGTATCGAGGTTTTCCACTACTTCCTCTTCTTTAAGCGGTTTAGTGAAGCTTGGCCAACCACAGCCTGAATCGAACTTTTCCTTTGAAGTGAAAAGAGGATTTCCTGAAACGATATCCACATATAATCCTTCCTCCTTCAAGTTCCAATATTCATTGTTAAAGGCTGGTTCCGTTCCATTATTTTGTGTGACTTCATATTGAATCGGAGTGAGTTTCTGTTTTAATTCTTCTTTACTTTTCATTTTTTTCCCCCCAGTGATGTTGTATAAATGCTTTCCGTCCTGAACCAATCGAATATCTTTCATAATGCTCAGGTTGCTTTTTATAATAATGCTGGTGGTAAATCTCGGCTGGATAAAACGTTTTGGCTGGTATAATCGGCGTTACGATCGGTCCTGAAAATTTCCCGCTTGCCTGCAGCTTAGCCTTGGATGCTTCTGCTATTGCACGTTGTTTTTCGTCATGATAAAAAATGGCCGTTTGATAAGAACTTCCCCGGTCATAAAATTGCCCGCCAGCATCTGTCGGATCAATTTGCTGCCAGAATAACTCGATTATCTCCTCATATGGATATACGCTTGGATCAAAGGTGATTTGAACTGCTTCATAATGGCCAGTCGTTTCGGAGCAAACTTCTTTGTACGTTGGGTTTTCCGTAGTCCCGCCCGTATAGCCAGAGATAACGGATTCGATGCCAGGCTGTTCATCGAATGGTTTCACCATGCACCAGAAACATCCGCCTGCGAATGTTGCCTTCTCTAATTGCTTTGTCAAATGAAAATCCTCCTTTTTTACAAACAATCCATTGAATGCATTTTAACGCTTTTATATGACCCTGTAAAATAATATGCCGATCGACCCTCTTCACGAAAAATCGTCCCTACTCTTTTTAAACGGGAGACACACGCCCAAGCATGACAACATATGATATGAACATACTGGAAAAATGAGAGGTGTTGGAAATGAGCGATAAACAATCATATTCACAAAAATCGGAAACATATGATTTACTATCGTCTTATTACAAAAACAGCGATCCGCAATTACATGATTATTATTTCCATAAGCATTTGAAAAGTCTCGAAAAATCAACACAACAATTGAGATATGAACAAATGAGTGTCCTACCGCCTGCACAAGTACGCTTTTTACATGCTGCCCCAACAGCTCCATCATTTGATGTTTATGTAAATGAAATGCCTATCCTTAAAAATTTCTCATATAAAGAGAACAATGGTTATTTACCACTCCCCGCTGGCAAGTACCCATTGGAAATATACCGCAGGGGACAAAGCGCCTTACCTCTTTTAAGCTGTAAAGTGACACTTGAAAGCGGGACTTTCTATACCATTGCTGTTGCATCTGCCCTGGCTAATGAATCATTGAGCATGTTATCTTTCGAAGATAATCCATTTGTTCCTCCAAATGAAGCAAAGGTACGATTCATCCAGCTTTCACATGATTTACTCTCGGTGGATATTGCCGTCAAAGATGGAGATGTCGTTTTTGATCAACTTCATTTCAGGAAAGCAAGCGAATATCTTAATATACATCCCATGATAGTAGACTTCGAAGTGAGGATAGCTGGGACAAAAGAGATCGCACTCCCTTTGCCAAACAAAGCCTTCCAAGTCAATACTCCTACAACCATTTATTTAATTGGTTCGAATCGGCAGACATCCTCACTAGAAACCTTAACACTATCTCCATAAATGGATAAAAAACCAGGATGCATCGATCCTGGTTTTTTATCCATCTATTCACTATCACTGTAATGATGATGGGATGGTCAATAAAAATGAAATATCATCATTTTTCAGGTCGAATTCATTCGCCTTAACCCTAATATCGCTTTTCAGTTCCATATCCTGTAATGACACATAAATACTTTCATCATTGGGACTGATGCTAACCCAATCCGGCATATTATAACGCTCATTTATTAAATTCATTACATATGAAACAGGAAGGTTCATTTTACCGACTGCAATTGATTTTTGCTTCAGGATCAAATCCCCATTCTTTTGGGCAATTGGTTCAAAAGTCAATTTCATTTCCACTTCACGGTTGAAAAATGGCATTGTTCCATATAATTCGACTTCATCCGTTAAATACACTTCGTAGTGAATGGATCCCGTCAATCCCTCTTTATCCAGATACTGGTTGATTAATCTTGTCAAATCTTCCCGATTCGTATGAATTTGAAATTGGATATCTTCTTCATGGCTTACTTTGGGTATCAGATCTTTATCTTTAGTCGGCAGATTAACTAAAATCGTTACAAACAGGATGACCAGGATGTTTAGGGCTAATAGGGAAATAAACAAAGTCTTCCATTTGACATTTGTCATTCTTGGTCATCATCTCCTTTGGCACTCGCTTCCAATGTGTCCTTTCCGATAGTGGTAATATCCATATCATTATAGATTCTTGTTGCGATTAATTCATACCCGCGGTCATTTGGGTGAAAATAATCCTCGGCATACAGCAAATCTTCTTCGGAATTCTCGAAAATGTCTGCTATTTCAATAAAATAGGCTGAATCATATTCTTCAATGATCTCTTTTCCGCTTTCATTCCAATCATTCATGATCATATCAAGTTCATAAAAATCTCCGAACCATTTGGAAAATGGATTATAGACGCCTACAAGGTAAATTTGCGCAGATTCATTTTCGGAACGAACCTTATCAAGTATCTGCCTTAATCTTTTTTCATACCCTATTTTTGCCGAATCAAACTGATTCAGTTCCAAGTTGGAGAAATTCTGTTTAAAGACCTTCATGATATCATTTCCACCGATTGTGACGACAATCGAGTCAGCTTGCTTTATGTCTTCTTTAATCCTAGTCTTATCCAGTCTTTTCAATAGTTGGTCGGTCCTATTTCCACGTATGCCATGATTAATCATCTCAACTGAAGTAATCGATGGTTCTTTTTCCAGCTTATTTTGTAAATAAGGCAGATACCCGCCATTATCTTTACTATCACCGACACCTTGAGTCAAGGAGTCGCCAATCGATACGATTTTCACAGGGTCCGGAAAAAAGCTGGCAGGAATGGTTTCCTTTTTACTCAGCTCAACTATGCTTTTCTGCTGAACAGATGGCTGATTTGAGGCTGTTTCACTTTGACTGCAGCCTGAAATCCAAACTAGGCATATGAAAAGACAGGTGATTTTGTATCTCATGACCCTCACCTTCCTACCCATATATTATATCATGCAGAAAACGAAAGATTGCAAACAATATACTTCATTGTACTTCCAGAATTGAGCATTCCTTACTATACAATATGAAAAATGCAGTGAATTAAAGCTAGTCCTATAAAAATTAGCATGTACTGAGCATGTAAAATCATTCTTCACCACTGCTGTTTCTTCATAAAATTATTGCTCATTTTCAGCATCTTTAAAACTACATTGAAATCATAATAAAGATGGATGAAAACAGAAAGAACAGGTCATTTAACCTGTTCAATAATTCTGTAAAATTTTAATATGCTTAATGATTTCATCAAAGGGAATATCCTGCAGGCCTGTATAATCCATGATGATCTTTCCTTCTTGATCAATCAGAAAAAAGCTGGTACCATGAATCACCTGATCTTCTGCTTCTGGCTTTTTGACGATCGTTTTAAAGTTATCCAATGCAAACTGCTCGATTTCTTCCTGTCCATAACCGGTCAGAAAGTGCCAGTTGCCGTAATCCACATTAAATTGGTCACCAAACTTTTTTAAAACATCAGGTTTGTCAATTTCCGGGTCCACGGAAAATGAAACGAACTCTACATCAGTAATACCTTCATCCTTCAATTGCTGCTGCAGCTTCGTCATATTCGAAGTCATGGGGAGACAGACCGTCTCACAGCTAGTGAATATAAAATCCGCTACCCAAACCTTTCCTTTGAGATCGCTTTTTGAGAAAGGTTTACCCTCCTGATCGATGTAACTGAAATCTTCAAGATCCCAATTTTTGGCATCAGGTACACCATTGGAACCACATGCTGTCAACAGCAAAAAAATTGATGCTCCCATAGCTGCCATAAGCACTTGCAGCTTTCTCATCCCTACCCCGTCCTTTATGTATAAAATATTCTGTTACTTCATTTATTCTAACAGACCAATCGGAATGAGAACAGCAACTATTTCTACGAATTAAAGACAATTGTAAAAGTGACAAAACCGTCGCCAAACGCAGTTTCACATGGTTTATCCATATCAGTCCCAATAATACATGATTGCCATTGCGCCTTCACCCGTATGGGTACTTACGACGGCAGTCGTTGCTTCTATCTTTATGTCTTGATATCCTGTTAAGTCTGAAATGGCGTGGCGGACTTTATCGGCTATTTCAAGACCATTCGCATGGACAAAACCAATGCCTCTAATTTTTTTGCCTTGAGTATCTTCTTTGAATTTCTTGATGATGAACTTCACGACCTGTGACTGGCTCCTAGCTTTGGATACAGGATTCAGTACACCATCATCAAGAAGTGCAATCGGCTTTATGTGCAGCAATGAACCAATAAAAGCAGAAACTTTGCCAATTCTTCCACCCTTAACTAGGTTATCAAGTGTTTCTATGACAATGATTAAACTTGACTGCTTTTTAATATGTTCCAGTCGATCAATTATTTCAGCTACGGATTTCCCTTCCTTCGCCATCTTCGCTGCCTCGATCACCTGGAATGACATCGCTTTTGAAATGAATTTCGAATCAAGAACGGTAACCTTCGCTTCAGACATGCTTGCTGCGCTTTCCGCTGAGCGAACTGTACCGCTCATGCCACCTGTCATATGTATGGAAATAATCTCGCTGCCGTCTTTTCCTAGTTCATCATATACCTCCACAAAGGTACCTACGGCTGGTTGTGAGCTTTTTGGCAGTTCTTTTGACTGGTTCATTCTTTTCAGGAATTCTTCTTGTTCGATTTCAACCTTATCCAAAAAAGTCTCCCCATCTATAAAAATCGATAAAGGGACCATTGTTATATCATAAAATTCCAGTTCCTCTGGTGTCATATCTACTGTCGAGTCTGTTACTATCTTTACTTTATTCATCATTACACATCCCTAAATTAACATATCTATTGTATTATACCTATTCAAGGTACGCATTCAAACCAAAGGTCTTTTTTTATCAAGTGAAGTGATACTAGTCTTTTGAAATGTTCACACAAAAAAAAGACCGTCCCATGAGCTAACCTGAACACATGCCGATTTATTAGATATTGCATGGCATTCGTGTCATCTCTTTTAACGGAGATGTTAGCTATGGAACAGTCCGCATTAAGCATTATTTAGTAAACTTCCAAAAAAAAGCTTGTTATAAACGGGCCATTTGAGTACGGATGCTAAATAATGCTTAAATGAGTAATTTTCTTTATGATCTTTATTGGCAAAAACCTTCTTTACAAATACTTCCAAACGCACGGTCAACATAAAAAAATTCGGATCACTAGGCAGTAAGACAGGTATTTCTGAAATTGTGACCTTATGTCCAAAACAATCTTTGAATTCCAAGCATTTGAACATCAAAATATCAATCCTCATTTTTCACCGATTGCTTACATTATACACAATAAATCCAAAAGTATAAATATTCAAATGTGTAAAAAAACAGACAAATCAGATTGACTTTCACAAAAAAAAAGACCCATAAAGGACAAAATGCCTTTATGGACCTCTTTTTATAAACCTTCCTCGTAGGTGCCTTCCCGCAAGCTTTCACGTTTCACCCTTCGTTTATAGACGACTTTAGATAAAGAAATACTGATTTCATATAATAACAGCAGCGGAACCATCACCATAAAGTCTGACATAAAGTCGGGCGGCGTAATCGATATGGCTATGACAACCAGTACAAAGTATGCATACTTCCTTAACTTTTGAAGCACATAAGGATTAATTATGCCAAGGGAGGTCAAAAACATGGTAACGACGGGAAGCTCGAATAAAACAGCAAAAGGTATCGTCATATTAAATACGAATGAAAAGTACTTATCCGCTGTAAAACTGGTTATGAACATCCCATCGCCCAATTCAATCAAAAATTGAAGAATGGTCGGGAAGATGACAAAATAACCGAAAGCAAGCCCTCCGATAAAAAGCAGGAAAAGTGCCGGAATGTATGCAAGGGTCGCCCTTACTTCATTTGGCATCAAAGCGGGTTTAACGAATAACCAGATTTGCAGGGCAATTACCGGTATCGTTGCCGCAATGGCTACGACACCTGCAAGCATAAAGTAAATCCAGATAATATCGCTCGGTCCCAATACCATCAGTTCAAAATCGAGATCTTTCACGAACCAATTATAAATCTCCTCAACATAAATAAAACTGGCGATAAAAAAGATGACAAAAGCAACAGCTGTAATGATGAGCCGTTTTCTCAATTCATCGAGATGATCGATGATATTTAATTCTTTATCTTCCAAAGTTGATCACGCCTTCATCTGAAAATCCGTATCTTTGTTCCAGCATAAAGGCGCAAGACGGTTGCATCTTACGCCCAGCATTCAATCATTCATGATTTTTTTGTTGTAGCTTCTTATCTTCTTCATAATCACCTTTTGTTAAATCACTCGTGGACTTTTTAAACTCACGAAGTGTTTGTCCAAATGCGCGTCCAATTTCTGGAAGTTTCTTCGGACCAAAGATAATTAAAGCCAATATTAAGATGAGAATTAGACCAGGTACTCCAATGTTCGACATGGATACATCCCCTTTGGTGTTGTAATTAGACCTACCCCGATTATAATACCATTTCCAACCAATTGAAAGGAAACTGGCAATTCGTCATAGAATGGTAACAATTATCGACAGTATGCCCATATACGACTGGGCCGGCAGAATAAAATGTAAAAACATAGGTATTATTCTATCCTAATTTAACATTTAATCCATGATTAAATCAATAAGTGAAATAAATTACTGTCTTTATTGACCTCTACGAAAGAGAATCCTTTCTTGTTCATCCTCTGAATGAGCCCTTCATAATCATTTTTATCTTTTAGTTCTACACCAACCAGGGCCGGCCCGCTTTCTTTATTATTTTTCTTCGTATATTCAAAACGGCTTATATCGTCATTCGGTCCTAACACCTCATCAAGGAATTCCCTTAAAGCTCCGGCACGTTGCGGAAAATTCACGATGAAGTAATAAAGCAGCCCTTCATATAATAAGGATTTCTCCTTAATCTCCTGCATACGCCCAATGTCGTTATTCCCTCCGCTGACCATGCATACAACCGTTTTGCCCTTGATTTGTTCTTTGTATAAATCCAACGCGGCTACAGATATAGCCCCTGCCGGTTCAGCTACGATCGCATGCTGATTATATAAATCGAGAATCGTCGTACAGATTTGGCCTGGAGGGACGACAACGATATCTTCCAGGTTTTCCTTACAAAGCTGATATGTCAACTGTCCCACACACTTGACAGCTGCCCCGTCAACGAATGTATCTATGTTTTCAAGCTCAGAAACTTTTCCTTCCTTGAAGGAGTATTCCATCGAAGCAGCACCTTGCGGCTCAACTCCAATGCATTTCGTATTTGGGGAAACCGATTTGAAATAACTCGATACTCCGGCCATTAAACCGCCACCGCCCATAGCGGCAAATACATAGTCGATTCCATCTTCACAATCATTCAGGATTTCTACAGCCGTTGTACCCTGCCCGGCGATTACCTTTTCATCGTCAAATGGATGGATAAAGGAACGCTCTTCTTTTTCACAGCATTCCATCGCCATGGCAAATGCATCATCGAAAGTATCCCCGACAAGGATGATTTCCACATTATCCCTTCCGAATAACTGCACTTGATCGACTTTTTGCCTTGGAGTTGTAGCAGGCATATAAATTTTCCCATGGATACCTAATTGGCTACAGGAAAAAGCTACTCCCTGTGCATGGTTTCCTGCACTGGCACAAACGACTCCATTCTTCGTCTCTTCAGCGGTCAGGCTTTTCATTTTATAGTAAGCCCCTCTTAATTTAAAGGAACGTACGTGTTGTAGGTCCTCGCGTTTTAAATAAACATTACAATCATATTTTTCAGAGAGCCTCTGATTTTTTTGTAAAGGAGTATGCAAAACGATTTCTTTCAGTTCTCTATAGGCAATTAGAATATCTTCCAATTGAATCCCCCTATTCTTAGATGCAGTCTGATTCATAACAATCCCTCATTTCCTTCCTTAATGAATTCAATCATTATAGCACTTTACTGTTATTAATGTAATTGATTTTTCTAAAAATTCTTGCTTTTGTTCGTTTCATACCAAAAAAATCCGATTATAGTCATTTCCCCATAATCGGATTAGCACTTTATTTTTTTTGTAGAATAATAAAATCATGTGCATAATGATTTTTTTCATCGATGCTGCCTGGTTTTGAGGAGACTTTATCCCATTGATTTTCATCAATCACTGGAAAGAAAGTATCACCTTCAAAGGTTTCATGGATTTCCGTTATATACAGGCGATCGGTAACAGGAAGGATTTCCTTGAAGATTTCGGCTCCGCCAATCACAAAAACTTCCTCATCACGGCTATCTGCAAACGTTTTGATTTGTGCTATATCATGTAAAACTACGCAGCCTTCCGCTTTAAAATCCTGATTGCGGGTAACGATGACATTTTCCCGGCCAGGCAGGACCCTGCCGATCGATTCAAATGTTTTTCGGCCCATGACGATCGGATGGCCCATGGTAACTTTTTTAAAATACTGCAAATCGGCCGGTAAATGCCACGGCAGTTTATTGTTATTACCTATCACACGATTTTGATCCATAGCAACTATCAATGAAATCATATGCTTACCTCACCTTTTATATGGGGATGAGCTTCGTAATTTTCCAAAACGAAATCCTCGAAGCTGAAATCAAAGATATTTTTCACATCCGGATTGATTTTCATGATTGGCAATGGTTTGGGATCACGAGTCAACTGCAGTTCCACTTGTTCAAGGTGGTTAGAGTAGATGTGGACATCCCCGAAAGTATGTACAAATTCGCCAACTTCCAAATCACACACTTGGGCGATCATCATCGTTAAGAGCGCATATGAAGCTATGTTAAAAGGAACACCTAAAAAGACGTCCGCTGAACGTTGGTATAGCTGGCATGAAAGCTTACCATCAGCGACATAGAATTGAAAGAAAGCATGGCAAGGCGGCAAGGCCATTTCGTCCAGTTCCCCAACATTCCAAGCACTGACTATCAGCCTTCTTGAATTTGGATTCGTTTTGATTTGTTCGATCAATTCACTGATTTGGTCGATTTGCCTTCCATCAGCCGTTCCCCAAGAACGCCATTGATGACCATAAATCGGACCTAATTCTCCCTTTTCATCAGCCCATTCATTCCAGATGCGCACGCTATTTTCCTGAAGGTAGCCAACGTTCGTATCACCCTTCAAAAACCACAATAGTTCATGGATAATCGCTTTTAAACTAACCTTTTTCGTTGTAAGTACAGGGAATCCATCTTTTAAATTGAATCTCATTTGATATCCAAAGGTACTGATCGTTCCTGTTCCCGTACGATCACCCTTTTGCGTTCCATTTTCGAGTACATGCTTACATAAATCTAAATATTGCTTCATGATAAACCACCTTTTCTACTTTCATTCTCCTTATTTTAACGTATTATTGCCCAATGTTTAATCTAATTGCTTAATAAAATTATAAGTCTTGGGTGCTTTTTGTCTAAGCAATTGATTTTGTTCATCGTTCACATAAAACATGGCAAACGTTTCTGCAAAGTATTCCTCAGGGTAATTGGAAAAATACGTAATCCCGGGAAACAGCCCATCCACTTCCTTACCCCAAATCTTCAAATAATCCATGTCTTCACGGATTCCATCAAACACTATATTATCGATAGAATGCCCCAGCTCATGCAGTTCCAAATTAACGGAGCCATGCCCGTTGCCCTTGTCACTTGCCCCGATTTTAACCAATACCGTATGTGATCCGCCCATACCAGGCACATCATCCCAAGTTGTTTCTTTATTCAAATAACCACGCGGAGTTTTCCCCTTTAATTTTGCTGCGGATTGATTTTCTGTTAAATCACCATCGAATAGTTTGATCCTCACACCACTTTCAGCAGTTTTCTTCAATAGGGAATGAGGCAGTTTATTAATGGTACCAGCAATTTTAAGTGCTTCCCTTTCATCGTACTCCTCTTCTGGAAATAAAAATATTCGTTGCAATTCTTTATTGCCTTTAAAAAGTCCAGCTTGTCTTAAAAGATTATCTTTGGGTAAATTCCGCCATTTCACCCCTTCATCCTTCGCTAATGAATAGGAGAGCATTGAGAATAAAAAGACAAATAATGCAAGTATGGATAACCATTTCTTCCTTTTCACACGCTTCTCCCCCCTTCTTCATTCCTCATTTATGTTAAGAAAATATATGTTATTTAAAAACTCTAAACCTTCGATACTATTATATTAGTATAACATATTGCCCTAATGTAAAAACTCTATGTTTTTTTGGTAATTTCGGTTGCCATTCATCATGAGAAGAACCATTGATCCGCACTTTTCATATATCAACAGTATATAATCGTAAAAGGTTTAAGGTGATCGCATGGAAACCAATAATAAAAAAGCAATCTTGAAGGAGCACCGAGAACTTGCTGAAGAAGTGCTTGATATTTACAGTTTAAGAGTGTTCATCATTCTCGACCTTTTTCTCTTCTCCATCTTATTTGGCATACTGCTGCATCCGCTACTGTCTTCACTTTGGCTTAACTTTTTATTGCCATTGCTTTTCTTCACAACATTTACAGCCCTTCTTCAAATAATTGATATTTTCCAAAATAAAAGCTGACATCATATTTGATGTCAGCTTCAGACGGGTAGGCAACCTCGATGAAAAATCAAGTTTGCCTACAGTTTTTTTATATGTGCACAATTTAGACGTTGATTTCCGCTCCAGGCACTCGCTTTCCGCGGGCGGTCCGGTAGCCTCCTCGGCGCTTTTGCGCCTGTGGGGTCTACCCTCGACTCGCTTTTCCCGCAGGAGTCTCGCACCTTCCGCTTCAATCAACTTTGTTTTAACATTTTGGTTATGTTAAATAATATTGTTGTTTTTTAGTCAAATAAATGAGACCTTCTCTTATCAGGGGTCTCATAATCATTTTAATTTTTAAAATTACTCGTACTTACATAGCTTTGGAACTACAAAATCGGGAAAAGTCTTGATTATTTTTTTATATGTTGCGAAATTCGATTGACTTGAGATAACCGCAATGTTATCTCCATCATAGCCAATCCAAAAAATACTTGTATCGACTTCTACTTTAACCACTACTGTTCCCGCAATTTTCCCTTCCCAATTTCCTTTCCATTCTCTTTGTTCTACACTAAATACATCTTTGTTTGTGGACCATAAAACTAAATCATTCCCACTACCAAGAGTAATATAGAAAGGGAAAATCTCCTGAAACTGCTTTTCATTCTGGATTTCAGTAACAACGTATCGGTTAGTTAAGTATCTATAACTGATATTGAATTCCTTGCAATTATGTTCAAACTCATCTTTGCAATAAGAAGAAACCTCAGCACAAAAATAAAGTGGAAATGCTTGAATGTTTCTCATCCACAATGGCAGGAAATTTTCATCACATTCTGGTAGATAAAAGCCATCCATTGAGAAAACATATGGCGTAGTGCCTTCTATTGCAAACGGGAAAAAACCTCCAGCATCAGGATTTGAGTCATAATATCTCTTCGGGAAATAGCCAACTTCTATATTCAATTTTCCGCCCCCGTAGTTCCAATGTATTCATTTATTAAAGGTTGATAATCTTAACTCTTTATAAGTAACATCTGTCTTGAAAAGACAATTTTCTACTATCATACTACTTATTGATATATTATCACTTTGAGAAAATGCCCTCCAAGCATCGGTGCAAAATGTATTGTCCGACGACAATTTATTGCCGATAGCATTTTCTAATTGAGTTTTGACGATTCTTCCTCTACCAAGAACACTTGAATAGGTAGATTTTTGACGTTCTCTTGCAATAAGAACACATACCTGCTTGTGACTAATTCCACGAAACTTTGAAGAACCACCACGTTTGCGTGGTTTACGCCCTTCAATACTTCTTTTACCTTTTTCAGAGTATAAAAAATACGTTTCGTCCATTTCTACAATACCTGTAAATGTTTCAAAATCCATTTGGTTTAATGCAGTTAATATTTTATTTTTTAATATAATGAAGCATAGCAAGTTGACCTAATTTTTGTACTTTGGTTAATTTGAAATTTACAGTAATATCATCTCCGATATAAAGGGAGATTCCTTTCCCTAAAATAATGGGTGCAATGGCTAGCTGGAATTCATCAATTAAATTTTCTTTAAAAAATTCACGGGCTAAGTTCCCTCCACCAATTAACCATATATCTTTACCAGGCTTATGTAGAATATTTTTAATGAAAGTTTTGACATCTTCATCAATAAATGTAGCATATTCATCTGAGCCACTAACAGATTTGGAAAATACATAATTTTTAAATTCACTATAAGGATAATCCATCTCAAATCCACGAATGACATCATAAGTTCCTTTTCCCATTACAACTGTGTCGATTCTTTCCAGTAGTGATTTGTAGCCAGAGTCTCCTTCTACTTCTGTTGATTCTAACCACTCTAATGTACCATCATCATTTGCAATATAGCCATCAATTGAAGTACCAATGTATAAAATAATGTTACGCTGTTTTTTCATCAACAACAGATCCCCCTCGGAACATAAACTAGATATTTCTGTCATATAAACCACCTCATAATTCCATAGATACTTCCTCCAGGTAAAATACCATTCTTAACGAGATTAATTCTTCACTACATTTGATTCTCCTTCTTTCCTGAGTCGTTAGTTAAAGAAGATAGAGGAAGTCAATCGATAAAACAAAGAGCTTTTTATGGAAAGACCGAGAAATGGTAATATTCATAATTGGGGAAGTCGAATTAGGAACAAAAAAATCGTAAAAGCGCTTCGAGATGATACCATTCTGAAACTTTTGCGACAAAAAGCTGCCATTATTTTCGATGGCAGCTTTTTTAAATAGTGCTCAACCATGTTCCTTAAGCTTTTTCCCTTTCTTCAAATGGAATACGATCGTGGTGCCAAAAATCAGCAAAATAAAGGCAAAAAAGATTGCAGGCGGGATTTCTATCCTTGCAACGGCCAATAACATTTTTATAGCAATGAATCCGATAAGGACATATGCGGCAGTTTCCAATTCAGGAACCTTATCTATCAATTTTAGAAATAATCCCGCCACTCCCCGCATCATCAAGACACCAATCATTCCCCCTGTCAAAAGCACCCAGACTTTTTCACTCACCCCGAATGCGGCCAAGACACTATCGACGGAAAATGCTATATCCATCAATTCCACTGCGGCAACCGTTCCCCATAAGGTACCAAACATACGGATCAGTATGCTGTTTTTATTCATTCCCTGAATATCTTCATCAGCTTGTTTTTTTCTTTTATCCCTAAAGTATTTAAATGAGAGCCAACCAAGATAGGCTGCTCCAATTACCTTCACCCACCAAAGCTTAATGAGGAAAACACCTATTCCAATCGCTATAAATCTAAAAGCGTAAGCACCTAATAAACCGTAAAAAAGTGCTTTTTTCCGTTGTTTTTCCGGAAGGTGCCTGACCATTACTGCTAATACCAAAGCGTTGTCCGCTGATAGCAACCCTTCCATTAATACGAGCGTTCCAATCAATCCCCAGCTCACCGGGTCGGATAAAACCTCGACCCACATATGCCAGTCAAAAAACTGTGCATACGTTTGCATGATGTTATTTAACAACTCTGACATGATAAAGACTCCTCTGCTACTATAACCGCAAAATTAGAAAACCTTTTAAAATAACATTGTTCACATTGTTCCCCGTTATGATAAAAACTCTGCTTTTATTTCAACACAAAATAAATACGTTGCATGACAACGTATCATTTCGATGCTATTAGAAATTCACTTCATTTTCATCATACTCTTACACTTACATAAAATCAACGAAACCAACCGCTATGAGATCCTTTGTTTACTCGTCCACTCTGGCGGCGTATTTTTATCCCAATATATTTTCCCTATATTATAATGGGTGGCAAATGAATCATGATGGGTATGATAATGAAAATCGAACCAATACCCTTCCAGTGGAGGATTTTCCTGCCTGACATGGAATCTGATGATATCCTTGCCGCTGTTTGTATCATAAATATGAAATATTTTTTCGGCCCTGCCCGCACTCGGCTGCTCAGTGATGGTTAATTGCTGTAATTTCTCGTCTGGAAATTGGGCAGCCATTTCGGTAATGGCTTCTTCCATTTTGGGTAATATGGCCATTTTGAACTCATCACCAATTTTAGGATTGATCTTCTCGCCAAATTTCACAAATGCGTTTTCCTCTGCCTTATTCATTATGCCCGATAAAAATTCTTCCCGGTTGAATTCCTCTTCTAGTTCAGTAGAATTTTGCGAAGGAAGATAGGATAATCCCTCTTCTTCCACTAACCCTTTTTTAGTATCCTTTAACGAATCGGCTTCCGCAAGCCACGCCAGATCTGAAGGAGTGACAAGACCAAACGTCAAAACGGATACTAAAATGACGAGACTTTTCCTGAACCAAACCGCCGCTTTCAAATCACACTCCCCCTCCTTTTTTGTATTGTCTTTATATTTAGTATACTTTTATTTTTTGGTAATTACGAATATATAGTTACCCATGTTTTAAAAATCAAAAAAAAGGATAAATACCTATATAAAGTTTATGAACTCGAACTTTTTTATTAAATATCAATAAATTTACATTTAAATGAAGGATTTTGACGATTTTTGGAGAACTTAATTAGATTCAAGTCTTTTTAAGGAGGGGTCTTATATGGCTTCGACTGCCATGGTGGCTTTATGTCTTGTAACATTAGCATTTTTCGTATATTTATCATTTGCTGATTAAGAATAAATGAATACCTACGAAAAATCTCCTTGTCATTCTTCTACAATGACAAGGTTTTCTTTTCATTCAAACATAAGCCTTACCTTTTGGCAGATAAAAGGACTGAATAATGGAGGAATTATTTTGGAAAACAACAATGAAATCATTAAAGATAAGGATTATAAAAGGGAAACAGCTACAGGGGGCGCCGGAATGGTCGTTACAGCTCATCCGGTAGCCACTTCCATAGGGGAAAAAATATTACGTGAAGGTGGAAATGCTGTCGATGCGGCGGTCGCCATCCAATTTGCCCTGAATATTGTGGAACCCATGATGACCGGTATCGGCGGAAGTGGTTTCCTAATGGTATATAACGCTAAAAATAAGGAAACGAAAATATACGATGGGCATGTAAGAGCACCTAAAGCAGCACATCGAGACATGTTTCTTGATGAAAAAGGGAAAGTCATCCCATTTAAAGAAAGATCAATCAAAGCCACAGCGGTAGGCATACCCGGAATACTGAAAGCTATGGATGAAGCACTCGCTGAAAATGGCAGTAAGCCATTAGCGAACCTCATCGAGCCATCCATTGAATTTGCAGAAAAGGGAGTTCCCGTCAATTGGGTTCTTTGCGACGCTCTTAAAAATTTTGAATATCGATTGGGCGATGAAGCGCGTAAATTCTTCATGCCAAACGGAAAACCCTATCAGGATGGCGATTTGCTTATAAAAGAAAAGCTGGCGAATACCTATCGGATCTTACAACGTGAAGGAATTTCCGCTTTTTATGAAGGTGAAATCGGAGAAGGCATCATTTCCTGTATACAGGAGCTTGGAGGGTTCATGGAGCTTTCTGATTTAAAGGACTATAAAGCTACAATCGATGTACCAATGTATGGGACTTATAAGGATTATCTAATTGCGTCATCAAATGCCCCAAGTGCTGGCGGATTCACGGTCATCCAAATCCTGAAAATATTGGAGAGCTTCCAAATAGAACAATATGACGTCCGTTCTTGGGAAAAATATTATTTAATAGCAGAAGCGATGCGTCTGGCATTTACAGACAAAAAGGCATTTCTCGCTGATCCCGAATTTGCCGAATTGCCGTTGGCGGGTCTCATGCATGATGATTATATAGCTAAACGCCGTTCATTCATTAATTTCAAAACAAGAAATAATGCCATTGACTTCGGAAACCCTTGGATTTATGATTCCGTGAAGCAAAGGGAAGTCATACCTCAGCCTAATGAAGAGGATATCAGTGAAACCACACACTTCACCGTCCGTGACAGATGGGGGAATATCGCAGCATGCACGTCTACAGTGGAACATCCATTCGGATCAGGCATCATGGTTTCCGACTATGGTTTCATGCTGAATAACGAACTGACTGATTTTGATTCCATTCCAGGCGGCATGAATGAAGTGCAGCCCAATAAACGCCCAGTCAGCTGTAAAAGCCCGACCATCATCTTTAAAGACGGCGAGCCGATCTTGACGTTAGGGTCACCAGGTGGACCAACCATCATCAGTTCAGTCGTACAAACGATCATTAATGTACTCGATTTAAAAATGGATTTGAAAGCAGCCATCGAAGAACCTAGAATTTTCACTCCGATGGGCCCTCATATTGAATGGGAAGCAGGAATGGATATGACTAGCAAAGGCCACTTGGAAGCAATGGGCTTCGCCTTTAATGAAGTTCCCCACTCAATAGGGAATGTCCAAGCGATTCAAATCAACCCTGATGGCTCTAACTATGGTGCTGCCGATTCAAGCCGAGAAGGCTGTGCCATGGGCCTGGACGAAACAGATTATAAATCTTGATCACTGAATGGAAATGAAGCCAAAATGAAATTTGGATGTTTTTCTTTTTAGTACTTCAAATCCAAATTCCTCAAAGCGGGAGCTGCGAAAATGGTCTTTCAACACGACTCTCTTTCGCGCAACCCGCTTGGCTTCTTTCATTATTTCCACAGATAAATCCTTACCTTTAGCAAAATGAGTCAGTCCCCTGATCCCATTCGATTCCTGAATCGTTTCTTCAAACATGGGATCGAAATATACGACATCAAAATGATTATCCGGCAATGTTTTCAAAATTTCGTAATGATCACCTTGCATGACCTCTATTCTTCTCATCGCAGAAATCATCGTTTCTTCTGCATCCTCCCATGTCTTCATCCCATGGTCCACGAGCAAGGCCAAATATTGATTTCCTTCCAATGCGACAACCTGTCCATGTTCACCCACTTTGAAACTTGCGACAATCGCATCAGAGCCCAAACCCAAGGTACAATCAAGCACAGAATTCCCTTCATTTATATCTCCGGCAATGAGAAATGGATCACTCTCTCCACGCATTATTCTTTTTATACGGATCATCGCTAGGTTCGGGTGGAAAAAGAATGGTTCTTTTTCCTGGTATCGATACAACTCCATCCGTTTTTTACCAAAAACAAGGCAATCATCTTCATTTTGTTCCGCTTGGATATCTCTCACCGATCGTTTTCTTCGGGCTATAAAGGGGATATGTAATTCTTCAGCTAACCTTTTTGCTAATATCATCGTTTCTTTATCGGCTCTTCCTACTGTTGTGACAAACATGGATCCCTACCCCTTCATACTCTCTTAAATTTGAAAAGAATGCCCTGTTTCCAGGACATTCCGCTTTATCACTTATTTTACTTGACTGAACGCTGCCAATAAATTTTCCATGATAGCTTCCATTGGCTGTCCTTCTATATCATGGCGTGGAATGAAATGTACGACCTCTTTGCCCTTTAAAAGAGCCATTGATGGTGAAGAAGGTTCTATTCCATCAAAGTATTCCCGCATTTTAGCAGTCGCTTCCTTATCTTGGCCGGCAAATACAGTTACCAAATGATCTGGCTTATTGTCTGCTTGCAGTACGGCTTGAGTAGCAGCTGGACGGGCTAACCCGGCAGCACATCCACAAACGGAATTCACGACCACAAGTGTCGTACCTTCTACCGATTCCATAAAGTTTTCAACCGCTTCAGCGGATTCCAACTCATCAAAACCTGCTTGCACCAGTTCCGCACGCATTGGTTTCACCATTTGCTTCATATATTCATCATATGCCATCGACATAAAAAAACCCCCTTGGTTACATTTCTTCAATTAGAATAATCATACTATATTGTTAAGTGAATATGCAAAAATGATGCTTATAGCTTTGTAAAATTCATTGTTTCCCACAAAGAAACATGGTGACAGAATCCACTTTCATTCTGCCACCATGTTTTAGTCTTCCTTTTAACTTAAACTTTCATCACTCCGCCTGAGCTGGCATTCGTCACAAGTTTGGAATAACGTGCTAAATAGCCTGTCCTGACCTTTGACTCGAAGCCTTTCCAATTGGCTTTGCGCTTTTCGAATTCTTCATCGGAAATTTCCAATTGGATTTTACGATTATTCAAATCCAATTCGATGATATCTCCATCTTCAACAAAGGCGATCGGGCCTCCCTCAGCTGCTTCGGGGGATATATGACCAATGCTGATGCCTCGGGATGCTCCTGAAAAGCGGCCATCAGTGATCAAACCAACTTTCGCTCCAAGTCCCCTCCCGACGATTTGGGAAGTGGGTGCCAACATTTCCGGCATTCCCGGCCCACCTTTAGGCCCTTCGTAACGAATGACCACTACATCCCCTTCTTTAACCTTTCCGGTAATGATTCCGGAAAGTGCATCTTCCTGGGAATCGAAACAAATGGCAGGACCCCTGTGATAGCCACCAACTGATGCGTCAACGGCGCCCACTTTTACGATGGAGCCTTGAGGAGCAAGGTTACCGAACAATACCGCAAGCCCGCCACGCTCAGAATGCGGATTATCCAATGGATGGATTACATCCTTGTCCAATATTTCACAACCGGCAACATTTTCGCGGAGCGTTTTACCTGAGACAGAAAGGCAATCTCCATTAAAGGCACCTGGTTTTTTGAGTAACTCATTAATGACGGCACTAACACCACCGGCATTATGTACATCTTCAATATGATAATCGGATGCCGGTGCAATTTTCGCTAGATGCGGTACGCGGTTAGCTATTTCATTTATGCGTTCCATCGGATATTCAAAACCTGCTTCATGTGCCAATGCAAGCGTATGAAGCACGGTGTTGGTCGAACCGCCCATCGCCATATCCAAGGCAAATGCGTTATCAATTGCATCAATCGTCACGATATCACGAGGCTTGATATCCTGTTTGATTATCTCCATCAACTGTTTAGCGGATTTCTTAACGAATTCCTTACGTTCTTCGGCTACCGCCAAAATCGTTCCATTTCCCGGTAGCGCAAGTCCTAATCCTTCAGCCAGGCAGTTCATGGAGTTTGCTGTGAACATTCCTGAACAAGAACCGCAAGTAGGGCATGCAACTTGCTCGATCTCCTGCAAATCCTCTTCATTGATATTACCTGCTTGATAAGCACCCACCCCTTCAAAAACGGATGTTAATGAAAGTGATTTACCATTTTTATCTTTACCTGCTTTCATGGGTCCGCCGCTTACGAATATTGTAGGAATATTGACACGAAGTGCTCCCATCATCATTCCCGGCGTTATCTTGTCACAGTTTGGAATGCACACCATACCGTCAAACCAATGTGCCGATACAACAGTTTCCACGGAATCTGCGATGATTTCACGGCTTGGCAAAGAATAGCGCATACCAATATGACCCATTGCAATTCCATCGTCTACCCCGATCGTATTAAATTCGAAAGGAACACCGCCCGCTTCGCGAATCGCTTCCTTTACTATTTTTCCGAATTCCTGAAGGTGTACATGACCTGGAACGATATCGATGTATGAATTACAAACCGCGATGAACGGTTTACCGAAATCCTCTTCTTTAACTCCTGCTGCCCGCAACAGGCTTCTATGTGGAGCTCGATCGACCCCTTTTGTAATCATGTCACTTCTCATATTTGATGTAGACATTTGTTGTACCCCCAATTTCCGCTAAATGTTTAATGATTCAGAATAATATAATTTTTAGTATACTCTAAAAATTCTAACATATTTATAGACAAATGCAACCATTCTTCACTAAATATCTACAAAAATCATTTTACTAAAATAATAGAGTTCCAATTTATAGATTCGACCTCAGGGGAGCCCCTTTCAAATGATTGGAAATGATCCTTAAAAAATAAAAAGGCATGCGGATTATATTATCCGCATGCCTTTTTCCTGGGTCATTTCAAATCACTTGTCATTCGCTTGTCTTGATTCTGTCATTTGCTTCCAAACCGAACCTTTTGCTTCTTCGCCATTTTCTATACGGTCTATGGCCATCTTGACCTGAAGGGCCACTTCGAATTCAGGATCCTGTTCCGCTTGTTTAAGATAAGGGAGGGTCGTTTCATTTCCCACTTCATATAAAAACATCGCGGCCCGCCATCTAACCAATTTATTTTTATCCGAAAGTGATTGAGACATTTCTCCCATCGCTTCTTCAAAGCCAAGATCTGATAAACAATCACCTGCCGTACGTCTTACGGCCGCGCTTTTATCTTTCAAGGCTTTATACAAGCTCGGAAGCACTTTTCTATCTTCGATCATACCTAAGTATACTACCGCGAGCCTTCGAATGGAGACCTTACTGTCGGAGAGTGCCATATCCAATACTGGAACATCATCAACCGTTGGATCTTCCATTTGTTCTAAAGCCTGATAACGCTTTTCCCAGCTTTCATCATTCAGCATTTCTGCAGTCAGTTTAATTTTTGGACGTTTCAAAATTGCTTCCTTCGTATCGACCATTTCTTTTGCAGTTGCAACTAGCCGATTAATTCGATCTTCCGGATAAGCTGCGATCAGTTCATCCGATACTTCCTTCACGATATCTTCCATATCACCATATCTTACGCCATAATCCTTCCATTTTCGAAGCAGGACTACATTATCATCTTCTTTTTGGGCAGCGGCAATGCCCTTTATGAAATAATCCGGTAAGGCAAAACGTTTTTCGTGTTGACTATCACTTGCTTTAATCTGCATCGGAATGCCCTTGAATTGTTGAATGGCAACAGTTACTTCACCGTAATGTTCATTTAATGCCGCTTGTTGATTTTGTTCTTCGGTTTTTTCACCAAAGACCTGACGGATTTGGACCAAGATATCTTTCCAATCATATTTCGCATTTCGCTCAACGGCTAAGAAGTCCGCAACATGATATACCCCTTTCACTCCCTCGATCGTAAATAAATCCCTTATCAGCTTGGGCGCTTGGTCAGCTTGGTCTTTCTTATAATTATTGCTTTTACCAGCTAATAGCTCTTCTGTTAAATTGATTTTCATTGTATTCGGACTTGGTGTAGGTTCTATCGACTTAATTTTCAATGCATTTCTCTCCTTTTACAAGACGTTTCCATGTACTAGATATTATCACATCGGCAACAGATTCTCATGCAATTGAGATTGGCAAAAAAAAGACTGATCCAAGTTTATTTCCTTGGACCAGTCACCACGCTCATTCTTCTTCCAATTTTTCCGCTAAATACGCCCATCTTTCCATCAAATGGTCTAATTTATCCGTTAGTTCCTTTTCTTCTTCAAGAAGTAGGCGTACTTTTTCAAAATCGCTTCCCGCCGCTGACATTTCTGATGTTATGTCTTTCAAGCGCAGCTCGGCCCGCTCCATGTTCCCTTCTATCTCTTCCCATTCCTTACTTTCCGCATAGGTTAGTTTTTTCTTTTTCTTTTCGGTCCGGTTCATCTGTGGCTCTGGTGCTTTTACTGGCACAGCCTCTTCCGTCTTTTCTTCCAAGAACTCTGAATAAGAGCCGTAATAGAAGTCAATGTCACCTTTATTCTTGAAAACAAGAAGCTGATGGCACGTTTTATCCAAGAAATACCTATCATGTGATACAGTAATGACTACACCTGAAAACGTTTCTAAATAATCCTCAAGAACGGTCAAGGTTTGCGTGTCCAAATCATTCGTCGGTTCATCCAAAAGCAGGACATTAGGTGCCGACATCAATATGTTAAGGAGATATAATCTCCTTTTCTCCCCACCGGACAGCTTACGAATTGGCGTCCCATGCGATCCCATTGGAAATAAGAACCTTTCAAGCATCTGCGCAGCCGATATGAAACTACCATCTTTAAGGGCGATTGAATCTGCCGTTTCCCGAATATACTCTATCATGCGCAAATTCTCATCCATATCGACGCTTTCTTGAGTATAGTATCCTATTTTCACGGTTTGCCCTTTTTCCAGGTTTCCTTCATCTATGGATTCCCTTCCTGCCAGGATATTCAACAAGGTTGACTTTCCGCTGCCATTATTACCGACGATCCCAATTCGATCACCTGGTTTGAAGAGGAAGGAAAAATGGTTGATGATGGTTCGATCACCGAAGGATTTAGAAACATCCTGCATCTCAAGCACCTTTTTCCCAAGACGGGCACCGCTTAATTCCATTTCCAGGTTCTCTGTTTTCTGCTTATCCTTTACACCTGATTCCAATGTTTCGAAGCGTTGGATCCTGGCCTTTTGTTTCGTTGTACGGGCCTTGGCTCCTTTACGGATCCAGGCCAGTTCCTTTTTGAATAGGCTTTCCTTTTTCGTTCTTTCAGCTGACTCGTTCTCTTCACGAATGGCCTTTGATTCTAAATAATCCGCATAGTTTCCTTTGTATTCGAAAAGCTGCGTTTGGGCAATTTCCCAAATCTTATTGGACACACGATCAAGGAAATATCGATCATGGGTTACAAATAAAACGGACTTTTGATATTTCCCCAAATATTCTTCAAGCCAAGTGATGCTTTCGAAATCGAGATGGTTGGTAGGCTCATCCAAAATCAGTAAATCAGGGGTCTCAATCAAGGTTTTTGCCAGGGCCGCACGTTTTTTTTGGCCACCTGACAGTTCCCCCAATTTCCTTGAGTGATCAGGAAGTCCAAGCTTGGTCAGTATCGTTCTGGCATTGGCACTTGTATCCCAGGCGCCAAGCGTGTCCATATCCTGCTGTTGCTTTAACAAACGGTCCTGTACTGCGCCATTCTGCGGATCTACCTGGAGTTGAACGAGTGTCTTTTCATATTCTTTAATCAACGAAAATACAGGAGTTGAACTTTCATACATATATTCCATGATCGTCAATTCCTCATCGAAATGAGGGTCTTGGGATAGATAGGAAATCGTGTAATCATTCGGGTGATCTTTCGTTCCTAAATCACTGTCTTCCAATCCTGCGATAATATTCAATAATGTCGATTTACCGGTGCCGTTTATTCCAACGATCCCGATTTTCTCCCCTTCGGTTATGGAAAAAGAGACATCTTTAAAAAGCAGCTTTTCCCCTTGGGTTTTCATTACATTTTCCATGCTAAAAACTTTCATAATCGTACATCCCATTCCTTATTAAATTCATCCAAAAATCCAATCATATATTCATGCCTTTCACTTGCAATCTTCTTGGCTGTACAAGTATTGAGCATATCTTGCAAACGCAATAACTTTTCATGAAAGTGATGAATGGAAGAGCTTTTGCCATTCCTGTATTCCTTCTTGGTCATGTTTTCCCTTATGGGCAATGAAGGATCATACATAAGTTGTCCCTTTTTTCCGCCAAATGCAAATGTCCTGGCTATGCCAATGGCACCAATTGCATCCAAGCGGTCCGCATCCTGAACAATTTCAGCCTCGATCGAGGGAAGCTTCATCTGCCCTGCACTATATGAAATTGAATTGATGATCTGTTTGATGGCATCCACACTATCATTATCCAACTTTATTTCATCGAACCAAGAATCAAGCTTTTTCCAGCCTCCATCGGCTTCCTGGTTTAATTTATCATCCGGGATATCATGAAGCAGGGCCGCCAATTCAATGATGAACTCATTTCCTTTTCGTTCTTCTTTTGCAATATGTAAAGCCAGCTTACGTACACGATCGATATGGAACCAATCATGGCCGCTGGCATCAGAATTCAATTGGTCATATACATACTTCTCCGTTAATTCAATCATCGTTTGTTTCATTTCACCACTCCATGTCCTATCTATTTTACCATGGTTCTCAATAATGGTGTGCTTTAATCTTCATTGAACCAACTGATTCCAATCGTCTGTTCACCGGTATGCACCCCGATGGCACTGCCAAGTGGGGATACATGGGTCAACACATGAGGAAATTCTTCGGAAATCATCTTTCTCCATCTCTGTGCCTGCTCCGACATTGCTCCATATAATATGGTGCATTCTTTTACATTTCCCGCTTCGACTGATCTACGAAAATCAGTGAAGATCTGTTTTTCCGCTTTTTTAAGGTTCCGGGGCTTAGATTTAGTATGAAGCACACCGTTTTCGATTGAAATGATGGGTTTAAAGCTTAACAGGCTTCCTAGAATATACTGTGCGTTTGTTAGTCTGCCGCTGCGGTGCAGCTGATCTAAAGAACCTATTAATACATAAGTTTCATGGTTATCCGCATACATTCTCGTTTTGACGAAGGCCCCATTGATGGAATCGCCATTATTAATATGATGCATGAGCCGTTTCAAGATTAATAGCATCGGAAAGGAAATAAGTAAAGTATCAAAAACGTCAACGGGGATTGTAACCATTTGTGCAGCTTGCCTGCTCGCGGAAACGGTGCCGCTCAATTCACTTGAAAGGTGTACGGCTATGATTCGATCATAGCGTTTTTCAAGCTCCTTATATAACTCATGGAATCTGCCGACCGACGGCTGTGACGTAGTGGCGGTGATTTTATCCTCACTCATCCGACGGTATAATTCCTCAGGTAATAGGTCGACGCCATCTTCATATTCCTTCCCATCGATGATGACGACCATCGGAACGACGTATACATGTTCATTCAATGATAATTCTTCGTCTAAAGTTCCCGTACTGTCTGTTACCCATGCAATTCGTTCCATGTTTTCCCCCCTCATTTGTGTCTTCTATTATATTCAACATCCCAACCATCTGTCCCCTTTTAAAAACGGATGCATGCATTAAATTTCTAACCTAAAAAAAAGAGCCCAACAGAAGCTTCCGTTGGACTCGAATCATTTCTCATAATAATTTTTTTATATCCTCTTCCATTTCCAGAGGTTTTGTTTTAGGCGCATACCGGCTGACGATATTTCCATCTCGGTCAATCAAGAACTTTGTAAAATTCCATTTTATCGATTTGGATCCCATCACTCCGGGAGCATTTTCAGTCAGATAGCTGAATAAGGGATGGGCTTCCTTTCCATTAACATTCACTTTGGCAAACATCGGGAAAGTTACACCATGATTCAATTTGCAGTATGAATCGATTTCCAGATCATCACCAGGCTCCTGATTCAAAAACTGATTACACGGAAAACCAAGTACGACAATCCCATCCTCTTTATATTGTACATACAGGCTTTGCAAATCATCATACTGTGGCGAAAAACCGCATTTGCTTGCGGTATTTACTATGATCATCACTTTCCCTCTATATTCCTCAAGCGAGATGGTTTCGCCATTAATTTTATTGACTTCAAATTCGTAAATGGACATATATGATCTCTCCCTTTAGTATGATGATTCATTTTACCGTATTTAAAGGTACGTTTACCAACTTTTATCCTTTGCCTATCATCCTGGAATCTTCACTGCTTGGATGGATTGAATCAAATACTCTACCATGTCTTCCAAATCATCCATTTGCTCTTCTTTTACCAGTCTTCCAAATGATACTTTATATATAGATGAAGTAACGGGTTGCATTTTTTTACTGACCGTATCGCTGGTCGTCACTGTAATGATTCTTTGATCTCCCCAAATTTTTTCCAGGTCGTTCAACAATTGTTCAGCATTAACCTCATCAAGCTTTTTGGGAAAAGAAATGAAAATATTGACCGTGCAGCCCGTATGCGTATCATCAATATCGGCATCGAGTAACTCCGAACTTAGGTTCTTGAGAGAAGCGTGTAACTCGATGGCACCGCTAATCGAAATGGGCGCCATTGTTTTTTTCAATCCCATCTCAATCTTATATGATCTGGACATGGTCGAGAGATTCACTATATCATCACGGTTTATGACCAATATATCCCCAATGAAGTCACGATCGTAAACCGCTCCTTCCAATACCACTTTCATGTTCTCAAATGCTGTAGGATCAAACAATCTCCAAACACCTCTCCAACTTATAAGTTTATGTATTCATGATCTTCCCATTTTACCATTTCCGGGCCATTTCCTTCGGGATTTACAAGAAATTATTAAAATAGCTTTTCTATTCAATAATTTTCTATATAATTAAAATATTATGATTTTTGAAGAAGGAGGCTAATCATGCCAATCAGAATTCCAGAACAACTGCCAGCAAGAGAAATTTTAGAACAGGAAAATATCTTCGTTATGGATGAGGAAAGAGCTACCAATCAGGAAATCCGTCCATTGAATATATTAATATTAAACCTAATGCCAGAGAAAGAAAAAACGGAGGCCCAGTTACTGCGCTTTCTTGGCAATACTCCCATTCAAGTAAATATATCATTCCTGCGCTTGAGCACACATGAATCAAAAAACACAAGTAAATTTCATTTAGATCAATTTTACAAATCATTTAATGAAATTCGCACGAAGAAATATGACGGCTTGATCATTACAGGTGCTCCAGTAGAAAAGCTGGAATTTTCAGACGTCAATTATTGGGAAGAACTGCAGAATATCATGAACTGGTCAAGCGAAAATGTCACATCCACCCTACATATCTGTTGGGGGGCACAAGCTGCCCTGTACCATCATTATGGAATAGGCAAATACGAACTTCCAGAGAAATGCTTCGGCGTATACACCCATGAGGTCCTTGAACCGAATGAAAATCTAGTCCGCGGATTCGATGATTATTTTATGGCCCCTCATTCACGCCATACGGATATTGACTATCAAAAATTAGTTAACCATCCTGAATTGAAGGTTCTCGCACAGTCCGATCAAGCTGGTGTATTGATCGCTGCTTCGATTGACGGAAAAAGAATTATGGTTACCGGCCATTTCGAGTATGATGCCGATACCCTAGGTGAAGAATACAGGCGCGATAGAGAGCGTGGGATCAATACGCAACTCCCTGAAAATTACTTTCCTGATAACGATCCGACCAAGGTACCTCTCCACCGCTGGAAGAGCCATTGCAGCTTGATGTTCTCTAATTGGCTGAACTATTATGTCTATCAATCTACCCCTTATGAGTGGGATTGAAAGGGTAAGAAAAAAGAAGCTTTCACTTTTAAGTGAATCGTTTTTTTGGGCAGCCACTTCATGGGGAAACAACCTGAGTTTCTGACTCAGGTTGTTTGTTTCATGATTCCTTATTACCGAAGTATACCTCTTCAAAAGGTTGGACGACCACAAATCCTTGACCTTCGAATTTCATTTGAACGGATTCGCCGCTTCCCCTCCCAAAAAACGACTTCAATGAAACATCCGTTACGAATTCAGGCTGCAATTCCCCTGACCAAGCTACTGTGGCATTCGGGTCCGTATAGACCGGATTCCCAGATTCCACCATTAAAGTAAGCGGCTCATAATGGGAAGTGAATGCGACCATGCCTCTCCCCTCGAGCCTTACGTTGAACAATCCCCCCGCCAATAACCCGGCAATGCGCCGCATCATTTTTATATCCCATGAAATCCCCGGTTCAAATGCAAGTAAATCATTTCCGTTAACACAGATCGATTCACCATTTAACTGTAAAATAGAAATCTTCTTCCCTTGATCGGCGACGTATAGCTTGCCGCTTCCGGTCGCTTTCATCAAGGATGCACCCTCACCAGTCAAAGCTTTTTTAAAGAGTTTACCAAGACCATGCTCCAAGATGCCTTCCCGCTCGAATTTAATATGGCCGCGATAAGAAACCATCGTCCCCATTTTTGCCCAGATCTGCTTTTCCAAATTAATCTCCAGGATTCGTTCCGTTTCAAGTTCGAATAAGCCTTGCCCTTTATCCTGCTGCTTCGTCTTTTCAACGAATTGATCGATTTGATACTTCTCCATCACTGCCCCACCTCTTTTTGCAGGAGAAACAGCCACATGAACGATACAGCTTGCTTTAATTCCTTTGAAAAATGTCCCAGTTTTGCATAGTCCACCCCTCTCTTTGCAACGCCGGTATCAGCCACTGCCTTCCATCCTGTTTCTAAAGCCATTTTTTCAAATTCCCATGGCTGCATTGTATTCATGATGACTTTATCTCCTAATAACCGTTGAAAACTGAAGTTTTTTCGTGGTTCAGCTGTTGGACCAAGTATCCCAAAACATACATAGCCGCCAGGCTTTATTACCCGTTGGATTTCCTTCATCACCGTTAATGGTTCACCCGTATATTCCAAAGAATTAATGACCATTGCTGCATCCATTTCTTCATCTTTGAATGGTAGATTATAAAAATCTCCTTGCAGGAAAGAAAGTCCTGGTTGTTGAGCGGTTTTTCCCTTTGCAAATTCAATCATCACATTGGATAGATCAACTCCGGTTACTTTAAATCCCGCTTCGGCCAATTTCAAGGAACCAACTCCATCTCCACAGCCTATGTCAGCTACCTTCACTCCCGAAGGTACATATTCAGAAAAGAAAGGAATAATGTTTTTCCGGCTCCCCGTTTCCCACATTTCTTGCGAATTCTTCACCCACATAGGTGCAAAAACATCCCATTCCTTTTTCGACTCTTCATGCCATGTATGTAAATTCATCTGAAATTCATCCTCCCATATACCCCCTAATTCCCGACCGGGGCTTCCCTATAGCTATTCTGCTCTTAATTCAAAAATCCTCCTTTAAAACGTCACCCCTAGTGATTTTCAAATACATAAAAAAAAACTGCCAGCGGCAGCTTATTTTGAATTTTCTTCATTTCTTTTTTGTATCTTACGTAAATCCTCGACACGGTCAGGAGATTCTTCAAAGAATTCAACCAGGTCTCCAATCCTATCGATGGCATTCCAACTAAGGTGGTGTTCAATCCCCTCTACATCTTGATAAATATTTTCTTCCTTGACCCCAATCAACCTTAGCATCTGTTCTAAAAGTTCATGACGGTATACGAGCCTTTTACCAACTTTTTTCCCATTTGCGGTTAAAACGAGACCCCGGTACTTTTCATATATCAAATATTTTTCCTGATCCAGTTTTTGTACCATTTTTGTAACAGAAGATGGGTGGACGGAAAGATTTTCGGCAATATCGGAAACTCTTGCATATCCTTTTTCTTCAATAAGTAAATAAATTTGTTCTATGTAATCCTCCATGCTCGGTGTAGGCATTCGGAATCCTCCCATTCAAACGCATATCTAAAAATTTTACTATATAAACGGCCCCGAAACAAGAAGATATAAGTCTCAGGGCGCCTTTAATGATGCTTCTTCTCAAGTTTGCTTGATGTTTTGTTCTGTTGGGAATGTAAAACTGATCTTCTTTTCAGCATCGGACCACGATAGAATGGCATCAAAGGTTTTTTCCCCTTTTTTAAAACCGCTTATCAGATCCGTTTCACCGCTCGCCAACAGCTTTTTTATATTTGCTTGACTGATTTTCTTATTAAGGATTTTTTTGGAGATGGTGAAGTTACACTTTGTTTTTTGATAACTTACACATCCATAGAATTCCCCTTTATCGACAATCTTAGAACCGCATAGTTTACAGCTGCCCACAGATGCCGAGCTTCTTTTTTTAGAGCCGCTCCGTTGAATCGACTCGGTATCCAGCCCTTGAAAATCCCAGTTTTCCGATGATTCCACGGCATCACTGATGATTTTTGCTGACATCTTTTTAACAGCTTCCATAAATCCGCCGGCTGAAGCCTTTCCCTCACCGATTTCCCTCAAACGCTGTTCCCATTTGGCTGTCATTTCAGGTGAAGCCAGGATTTTCTCCCCGATGGCAGTAATCAGCACTTTCCCTTTATCTGTCGCAAAAACCTGATTTTTTTTGACATTGATGTATTTACGGTCTTTGAGCATGGTAATGATGCCAGCCCGAGTTGCTTCGGTTCCGAGACCCTCGGTTTTCATCAGAACTTTTTCTAACTCTTCATTATCCAGATGCTTTCCGGCTGTTTTCATCAAAGTGATCAGCTGACCTTCTGTATAGCGCTTAGGAGGTTGGGTTTTTCCTTCTTTCACCTTTATATTGGCGACCTTTCCAGTATCCCCTTTGGAAACGGACGGCAAAATGATATCATCATCCTTGTCATCTTGGAAAATCACTTTGCGCCATCCCTCTTGAATCTGCTGTTTGCCTTTAGAAATGAATTCCGCACGCTTATCGACAAGCGTTTTAATGGTGGTGTAATCGAAAATCGCTTTTTCATAATGAGCCGCAATCAACCGGCGTACCACCAAGTCATAAATATTCCGTTCTTCGGCGGAAAGCCGCTTCGGGTCGGTTACCTGCTCCGTCGGGATAATTGCATAGTGATCAGTCACTTTTTTTTCATTTACAAACCTTTTATTATTCATGATGTTCGGTTGTGGCAAAGGAAACAGGGATTCATATTCTGAAAATCCGCTTAGTTTTTGCAAGATATCGGGAAATGTTTCGGCTTCCCCTTCCGTTACATAATTGGAATCTGAACGTGGATAAGAAACGATCCCTTTTTGATATAAACTTTGTACTATATCAAGCGTCTGTTTCGGTGAATATTTATAAATCTTGTTCACTGTAGCTTGCAATGACGATAGATTAAATAACAAAGGCGGCTGAAATTCTTTCCTTTCAGTATCCATTTCAGCTATTTCAGCTTCCTTACCCTTGCAAAAGGCGGCAATTTTATCAGCCATTTCTTTTGTCTTTATTCTCGGATCATTGTTCTGCTGCCATTTTCCCTGATATTTCTTTCCATCCATCTTGAAGTCAGCGAACACTTCCCAGAACGGCTCAGACTTGAATTGCTCAATTTCCATTTCCCGCTTCACTATCAAAGCAAGAGTCGGTGTCTGAACCCTTCCAGCTGAAAACACATCCGAAACGCCCCTTTGTTTCAATAAAATACTATACGCTCTCGACGCATTCATTCCCACAACCCAGTCCGCACAAGCTCTCGTATACGCTTCATAATAGAGCGGCCTGGTTTTTTCCTCGCTCTTCAAATTTTGGAATCCCTCATAAATCGCTTTTGGGGTCAAAGAGGAAATCCATAAACGTTTCATCGGTTTATTGACATTGCATAGATTAACGATATTGCGTACAATCAATTCTCCTTCACGCCCGGCATCACCTGCATGAATGATTTCATCGACTTCCGGTTTCCTAAGCAAGGTCTTCACAACATTGAATTGCTTTGCCTTTTGTCGGGTCACTTCATATTGAAATTTCTCAGGAATCATCGGCAACGTTTCCATCGACCATTTTTTCCATTTTGAATGATAGGTTTCCGGTGAAACAAGTTGACATAAATGCCCGACAGCCCAAGTTACATAAGCTCCATCGGGAAAAAGTTCATTCGGCATGATTTCTATATAGCCTTGCTGTTTCTTCGTTTTAAATTGAGCTGCTAGCGTTGAACCTTGATCTGGTTTCTCCGCAATGATTAGCTTCATGATCATCTTCACCTAATCCGTTACAAAATATCTTTCCCCTATCATTATACCTTAATTATCACAATCGGCTAGATATGACTTCGTTTTTACTGAACTGATAGTAGAAAGCATGAAATGATTGCTTATCTTCGGTGAAGAGTGAGGATTTCAGGGAGATGAAAAAGCCCGCCTGAATATTGGAAGGTTAATAGGTAAAAACTTCGAATTTGGGTGAATCGGAGTATATACAAAAGAAACTAGTGCGATTTTAAATGTGCCCTTCCAAGCTTTTCACTGTTTAGATGAAGATGAAGAAATTAAATTTTTTGATATTATTAATACAAAAGCTCAAGGTATAGGTACTTCGTTAAGTAGATTTTTAAAAAGAGAAAGTGATAATCTTAGTTGGATTGCAACACAGCTAATTATTGACCCTAACAGCCCCTTGTATAATAAAGGAACGTTAATTGGCAAAAGAACTAAAGAAAAGCATATTACTTTACAAAATGTATATAACTTTCTTTTGTTATTAATTATAAATACAAAGATAGCCGAATTACCTAAGGAAAAAATACTTAATATAACTCTTACTTATTTTAATTGTATAAAAGAGTTGTTACCTGTTGAATGGAGTGATTATAAGCAATATAGACTAACTCATATAGTCTGTTTAAATGCTTTTGCTATAGCCGGCAATATAATTATTCCTTCAAATTATAATTTTGTTTCCAACCAGTTAAACATTAAAGAAGTAAATAAAAGAATGAGCAGTATAAAGATATTTGATTAGTCTAGTGAAGGAACATTGAAATATCTAAAAGGTGCTAGTGGATCTAAACTCTTAGCTGAAGACATTCTTGCATCTGTAGAAAAATAATACTTGAATTCCCCATTTTCAAATATTAAAATGGCCGAAAAATCAAATTGATTTTCGGCCATTCTTATTTCTTATTCTTAGGGGGGAACTTTCCAGCTCAGTTCATGTATGTATTGTGTTAAAGCATCTGTTAAAAAAAGCATCAACTGTAGCTTTGAAATAAAGATTGTTCAAAAGGTCCTCCTGAACCCTCATATTCGTAAATAAATACAATCCATTTTGAAAAGAGATTGATCAATAAGGGTTCATTTCTAGTGATTTAGTATAAAATTTTTATAAAATAGTTTGATTATTTTTTAGTGATCATTATAGAACTAACGGACCCGTTAGTTTAAGTAGATTTCTTCACAAACTTTTTAGTATTCCAGTTATTACAGGAATGCTGCCCCTTTAGTGCCATAAGAAAAGGAGCTGCTGATCAGCTCCTGATAAAGAAGTAAAGAACCTGTTAGCTTAATAAAAATTATTTATCTAGTTGTTCATTATAAATACTAATTGAATGTACCCTCTCTTTTAATAAGTTATCTATTATTTGCTTTAGTACCCTTGGTTCACGTAGTTCTTCATTATCAAATTTCACAAGGTCATTTACCTTAATCCATCTACTGTCTAAAATTTCATCTTCTTCAAGATTTAATGAACCACCATTAACCTCACCAGTAAAATGAAATAGAATAACTTGATTGTTTGTACTACTGATAAAATTATATACACCCGTTGTACCATTAAGTTTTACATCAAAGCCAGTTTCCTCTTTTACCTCCCTACGAGCTGAATAGAGAATGTCTTCACCATATTCAATGCGTCCACTCGGAAAGTTCCACTTATCAATAGCAGTTGGTTTATTTTCTCTAATTATTAAGATTTCATCATCTCAGAATATTGATACACTAACTACTAAAACTATCCCATTATGAGCCATCCTTTTCGCCTCAGTTATTTAATTTTATATTTATTGCTACCTTTTTCTCTACTTAACACCTGATTACCTTCTTCTACCACTAACCTGCCCCTATAGTTGCATTAAAGAAAAAGCTGCAAGACAGCTCCAATCTTCAGCTAACGCACCGTTCATTGGGGATAAAATCTCATTCTCCTGTTAAAATCTCTATAAAAATAAAGGTAAAAACAAAAGCTAACAAAGAAAGTAAAACTCTATTAAATAAATGAATAGGCATTAGACGTTCTTAAGCTTAAAGTATCCATTTAACACAACGATTATTATAGCAAAATGAATAATTATTGCTATTAAATCAGTGTAAGTAAATGGCTTGCTTATGTAACTATCTGAGTAAAACCCTGTTAGGATTATTACAGTAAAAAGAATAAATTGGATTCCAAAATATTTAATAATATTCAAACTGCATAAGCTCCTTCTCAATTTCTCATTGTGTTTCACCATTATTGTAGCTGTAAGAAAATAACTTTGGGAAACAAAAAAGGCTGCCATCAGCAACCTCCCTTATTGAAGTAAAGCACCCGTTAGTGAAAAAAATTAACAATATTGTTCTCTGAAAATCATATGGAATCTAGGCTTTAAAGTTATTTCGATAATATTTACATATCTTTCCGAATCACCGTGAAACAAACGAATTTTTGAATGCTCCTTTTTGTCTTCCACAATCTCAATTTTATTAACAGAAAGTAATTCAATATATGACAATACATTATTTGTTTTCTTTTCCCTAACACTTAAACTAAATTCGTGATAAAAAGGAGAAAGGATAATCTCATATTTTTCTTTTTCATTTTCTAAAACAAAAGTTGATGTGTCGTAATAAAAAGCATCTGTCTCATCTTTCCTCTTAGGAATAGTTCCAAATACAGAAATTAGGTCTAATTCTTCTGGAATATCCAATATTCTCTCTCCTATTGAGTTATACAAAGTTTTTATAATAAGTAATTCACTATAATCTTAAGATAATCCTTCTTGAACTAAACTGCCCCTAAGAAAAGGAGCTGCTAATCAGCTCCTTATAATGAAGTAAAGCACCCGTTAGTAAAATAACAAAATCAATTTCTACTAAAGAATTGGACATACTAATGATAGGATTCTCTTTTATTAGTCTAATTGCGGTTTTATTTATTTTATAAATATTACAATTTTCCAAATTAATGTGAGGGAGTATCTTACTTGCTATAAATTGCGAATCATTTCCTTTATTTCATCACGTTTTTGAATCGTTGTATCGTTTTTATTTGGGAAAATCGCTGTGGCACCACCGTCATTTTCAATATCAACTAGTAAATCGAAAAAATTCAAAAGTGGTATATTGAACGCTTCGTATGACTTATCTATATTGGCAGACTCCATTTCAGCAAAACTTCGACTTGGCCAAACAGGTAGTAAAAATGGATAGTCTCCATCATCATCATCCAAAAGTAATAAGTCGCCATTTTCGTCGCGTAGTAACCACACCTGTTCATCTGTTGCAACCATTCCATAAAAATATGCAAGTCGCTTTTCAGCAGGACGGTTTAAAATAAATCGTTTAATTAATTTCATATATGTCATTCCTTTACGATAATTATTAAAAAATACCAAGTAAAATAGAAAGTTATTATATTTTTAAGGATAATTATACCATTACTTCTTCAAATAAACTGCCCCTTTAGTCCCATAAGAAAAAGCTGTCTTAAAGACAGCTCCGATCTTCAGCTAACGCACCGTTTAGTTGAACAACTCCAGGGCTTATTTAAACTGTTCATAATTTCCTTTGGATTAG
>NZ_CP195840.1:4748016-4846327 GCF_058513295.1 Peribacillus sp. B65
GGTACATGCCCTTTATTCCCATTTGGGAGTAAGGGGCATTTTTCATTTCAGAAAAGGCAGACACTCTAATTGAAGTGACCCGCCATAACTCTACATTACTATTTTAATCTCCGCCATTTTTTTTTTAGCCCTTTTGTCGTTAACCAACGTTCAAGTTTGTACCATACTGCATATCATGAAATTAACCTTATTAAAGGAGGGGTCTTTATGCCGAAAGGAAAAAAAGGAAAAGGCGGTTCATCTGGCAGTAGCAGTAGCAGCAGCAGCAGCAGCAGCTGTAGCTCATCTACTGGCAGCAAGTCTACTGGCAGCAAGTCCACTGGTAGCAAGTCCACTGGCAGCAAGTCCACTGGCAGCAAGTCCACTGGCTGCACATCCACTGGCAGCACATCTACTTGCAGCACATCCACTGGCAGCACATCTACTTGCAGCACATCTACTGGCAGCACATCTACTTGCAGCACATCTACTTGCAGCACATCTACTTGCAGCACATCTACATCTAGTACATCCACTGGAAGTGGAAAGAAAAAAAGAAGAAGATAGTTAAATCTAAAAAGCTTCAACTTGATCAATCTCTGGTTGATTAAGTTGAATTTTTTCATACATTACATGTTTGCGCTTGACCATAATACATCTTCAAGAAAGGAAGGTGAGTGTATGCCTTATCATATTCCATCTTATTTCTTAATGATTGAAGAAGGAGATCTAGAAGATTTACGTGCGGACGTATGGAGTAATGACCCCATTCCCGCCTATTTGAAATTGGAAAACGACATTTATGATATCGATATTGCCTATCGGGGCTCTTATACCCGAAAATTCAGGAAAAGATCCTATTGGATTGATTTCATCAAGCCAGAAAAATTCTTTGGTGCCCACAAAATCCATCTCAATGCCGAATACAAAGATCCTTCCCTCATTCGCAATAAACTCTCACTCGATTACTTCCAAGACCTTGGAGTTCTTTCCCCCCATAGTCAGCATATTGACTTATATCGTAACGGCTCGTGTAAAGGGGTATATTTACAACTGGAGTCCGTTGATGAATTCTTTTTGGAAAAAAGAGGACTTCCTGCCGGTCCCATTTATTATGCAGTCAACAATCATGCCAACTTTTCATTGGAAAGGGATGGGAAACCGAAAGATTCCCTTGTATCAGGCTATAAACAAGCGTTTGGAAAACCGTCCGACGATGAATACCTTATTGAATTGATCAGAAAAATCAATACCACCCCGCTTGCCAAATTTCCTGAAGAAGTCTCGCAGCATCTTGATATTCATAAATACTTACGCTGGCTGGCTGGAGCTGTATGTTCAATGAATAACGACGGTTTCACTCATAACTATGCATTATATCGCAATAGTGAAACAAACTTATTTGAAATCATTCCTTGGGATTATGATGCCACTTGGGGACGCAAAGTCAGTGGCGGGATCATGGAACACACATATGTCCCTATTGGAGGAAAAAGGACAAATCACCTTAGTTATCTTCTATTGCAGGTTCCGGAATACCGCAAGTTCTACAAAGACCTCTTGGTTGAACAATTGGAAACCACATTTACTGTGAATCACATGGAAAATAAAGTATTATCACTGCACCAGGCGATACGCCCCCACATCCTTCTTGATCCATATAAAAAGAATAAAGTGGATCTATTTGACAAGGAACCAGAATTCATCTTCGATTTCATTCGCAATCGCAGTGATTACTTAAATAAGCATCTTGGTGACCTAGACGAAACAAAACTGAAAGCCAAGCAGGACTGGAAAAAAGCAATAGAGGCCGTATCACCAATCTGTATTAAAAATACGGGGAAATACGGCAGGGGAATATATGCGGTAAGGGATATTAAAAAGGATGAACTCATTGAGGCATCACCTGTCATCATTTCACCCAAAAGAGAATGGAAATATTTAAAGAAAACGTCACTCTTTCATCACTGTTTCTATTGGGGAGATGACGATGAAACGGCCATTGCCTTAGGAAATGGATCGCTATTCAATCATTCATACACTCCGAATGCGAAGTATGATAATAATTTAGATGATTTAACGATAGACTTTTATGCACATAAAGACATAAAGGCTGGCGAAGAAATCACGATCAATTACAACGGTGAAATTGATGATAAATCCCCCTTATGGTTCGATGTCATTGAATAAGATTTTAAAGAATCCATTTTGAAAGTTCAAAATGGATTCTTTCATTTTACCTTTACATTTTTTTCGGCGCGGAAATTCCCAATAAACTTAGCGCATCCTTCAATACAATCGCTACGGAAAAAGCGAATGAGAGTTTCATTTGTTTCCATTCGTCTTCAACTAGAACTTTTGTATGTGCATAATACTTATTGAATGCACGCGATAAATGCAAGCTGAATTTCGCGATTTGTGATGGGTCGGCTTGTTCAAACGATTTTTGGACAATGCTCGGATATTGCTCTAGCAGCTGGATGACTGGCCACGCATATTCACCTAAAGCGTCAAAATGGATGGCCTGCTCGTTAAATTCACCTTTTTCAAGCAATGAGGAAATTCGCGCATATGTGTACTGTACATATGGACCTGTTTCTCCCTCAAAATTCATCATTTGTTCTAATGAAAAATCAATATCGTTCATGCGGTTATTTTTTAAATCGTTAAAAATTACCGCTCCGACACCGACCTGTCTTGCAACCAGTTCCTTCTGTTCAAGCGCTTGATTTTTTTCTTCAATATTGCGCTTCGCAGTTTCGATCGCCTCTGCCAATACATCCGCAAGGAGCACGACTTTCCCTTTACGAGTCGACATTTTCTTACCATCTTTTAACATCATGCCAAATGCTACGTGCTGCAAATCTTTTGACCATTCATACCCCATTTTTTCAATGACGTTAAAGAGTTGTTTAAAGTGCAGGGATTGTTCGTTTCCGACAACATAAAATGTTTTCTTCGCCTCATACTGTTTTTTACGATACATGGCGGCAGCTAAATCACGCGTGGCATAAAGTGTCGCACCATCCGTTTTCGTAATCAAACAAGGCGGCATATCTTCCAATTGCACGACATAGGCACCTTCGGATAGGGTAAGTAAGCCTTTTTCTTTTAGTTCCCCGACAACCGCATCCATTTTGTCATTGTAAAACGCTTCGCCGGCATAGGAATCAAAACGGATGCCCAATAAATCATAAATCGTCTCAAACTCTTTTAGAGACGCATCCCTGAACCATTTCCACAATGCCAGTGCTTCCTCGTCCCCATCTTCAAGCGACTTGAAGCTTGCTCGTGCTTGTTCGTTCAACGATTCATCACTTTCGGCTCTATCATGGAACTTCACATAGATCTTCAATAATTCCTGAATCGGCGAAGCTTCGATTGCCTCTTTGTCGCCCCACAGCTTATATGCGACAATCAACTTGCCGAATTGCGTGCCCCAATCTCCTAAATGATTAATACGCACAGCATTGTAGCCATTTTTTTCGGCGATGTTAGCCAGTGCATTCCCTATGACCGTTGAGCGTAAGTGCCCCATGGAAAAAGGTTTGGCAATATTCGGGGAGGAATAATCAATCACGACATTTTCCTGTACAGGCTGCATCGAACCATACTGATCCTTTTCACTTAATATCGTTTGCAGCACGTTTTCCGTCACCAGCTGTTGATTGACGAAGATATTCAGATAACCACCCACAACGTTCACTTCTTGGATCAACTTACTATTTAATTGTTGGGCTATTTCAGACGCAATCACCTGAGGCGACTTTCTGAATTTTTTCGCAAGAGTAAAGCATGGAAAGGCGACATCGCCTAATTCCATCAATTTTGGCTTTTCCATTAATTTTTCTATTTCACTAGCTGGCATTTCATTGTTCAAAGCAGTTGAAATCAATTCTGCAATTGGTTTATTCATCGTCATTTTCCCTCCTAAACAAAAAAGCCCCCGCCTCTAAATAAGAGACGAGAGCATGAATTCCCGTGGTACCACTCTAGTTGCCACAAATTGTGACCACTTTCCATTGTTAACGAGGTGACTCCCCGATATTCCCTACTAAACGGTTCAAGAAATTTCTCCAAAGTGCGCTTCATTCATCCGTCCTGCATTAGGCTCCCACCATCCCTAACTCGCTTTCCATTTCAAAATGAACTACTCTCTTCATCACAGAATTTTCAATATTATAATTTAATCCATCGTACACAATTTAAAAAAACGTGTCAACAGGATTTAAGAAACAAATCCTAACCAGCCGGTAACTTCATTTTATCTTTGATGGTGGAAAAATATTTCCTTACTGTTCCAATTGTGCCGCTTTGCTGATTTGACGGCTCAATTTTTGATTGACCATCGGCTAACAAACCTAACACTCCCATTTCCCGGCCATTATTGCTGGAAGTCTCATCTATAAGTTCTGGGGAATATATTCGCTTGCCATCCATTATGCTGCGAATCGAGCAAGCTAACTCTTCACCCGGGCTATCCTTCAATAAATAACCACTTACATTAGCCTTTATTGCGAGTTGAAAATAACCAGTTCTTCGGAATGTCGTTAAAATGACCACTTTACATCCAATTGACCTTAATGCTTCTGCTGCCTCAAGTCCGCTCATTACAGGCATCTCCATATCCATGATACACACATCAGGCTGTAATTGGTGAACAAGGGCCACCGCTTCTACTCCATTACCGGCTTGCCCGACAATTTCTATATCTTCTTCAAGATTGAGTAGAGAACTTATTGCCTCTAACAGCATTTGCTGATTCTCTGCAATGACAATTCGAATCATTTTAAGTTCTCTCCTTTATCGAGTTCCTTATATGAAGCAAAGACTCCCCCAAATCCGAGGATTATTAAGGGAGTCTGGAATGATACTGAACGTTACAGTTCAGATTTCACTTGAGCGGGAACGCTTTTTTTCGTTAAATATTTTATATCTTTGAAACCGATAAAATTCTTGGATTCCTCATCCCATAAACGGAAACGGAGTGAGCGCAAGCTTGTCGCAAGAGTAATCGTTGGAACGTTCTCTAAAGGCTGCGTATTGTTGTGCGCCATTTCCAATTTATAGTTAGGTACCCTTGGACTTAAATGGTGAACATGATGGTAACCGATATTACCAGTGAGGAACTGCATCAGTTTTGGAAGTTTATAAAAAGAACTTCCTTCCACTGCTGCCAATACATATTCCCACTCCTCATTTTCTTCAAAATAAGAGTCCTCAAATGTATGCTGGACGTAAAACAGCCAAATGCCGACTGAACCAGAAATCATGAAAATGGAACCTTGTACAAGAAGGAACGACTGCCAGCCTACTGCCAGGCAAAGCAATGCCGCTAAAACGACGATTAATGCATTCGTCAAATACGTATTATTTTTTTCCTTCTTTCTAGCGCCTTTACGGTTAAATCTATTTTTAAGAAGGAAAACATAAATCGGTCCCAAACCAAACATAACAATTGGATTGCGGTAAAAACGATAGGCAAAACGAAGTTTAAACGGTGCAGCCAAATACTCATCGACCGTAAGGGTCCAAATATCCCCTGTACCCCGCTTATCCAAATTACCGCTTGTTGCGTGATGCACAGAATGCTCATGTCCCCATTGATCAAACGGGAATAAAGTCAAAACACCCATGATAGTCCCGACTATTCTATTCGCACGGCGGCTTTTGAAAAACGAATGATGCGTACAATCATGAAAAATGATGAATATTCTTGTCAAGAAGCCAGCAGCAATCACAGCTGGAATTAAAGCTAACCAATAAGAAACGGAAAGACTTATATATGCTAGGTACCATAAAATAATGAATGGCCCCAAGGTATTGATGATCTGCCATATACTTTGCTTTGTCGTTGATTGTTCAAAAGGAGCAATTTGTTTTCTCAAGTTTTTCGTATTTTGCAAGGTCATTATTTAATTGCACTTCCTTTTATTTGTCGTTATTACATAGTATAAAGAAATCAACCTAAAATTATTAGTACCAGGTGTCATGACTAGAAGATGACAAATGTCATGTACAAGTCATTTCCAGCAGCAAACGTAAAAAAGGTCAACCAGGAAGAACCGGTTAACCTGTTCACATGTATAGGATTCCATTATCTTCAAAATGACAGGTAGCCTCACTTTAAGAACAGGACTGTCAGTGCTTACAGTCCCATCAGTAAGCAAATGAAGTCCCGTTACTCTCCTTTTAAAAATAAATAAAGACCGTAATCCGTCGAAGTAGAGGCATAACCCATTTGTCGCAACATAGCTGTGATATTGCCACGGTGATATGTTCCATGATTCACGACATGCGGAATCAATTCGGCAACACCTGTTTTCATTAGACCGCCAGCTGGATTCTCAATTATAAGAGGCTTATCTAAATTTTCTTTTTGGCTAAGCAGCGATTTGTACCGACCGGACAACTCAAAAAACATGGCCTCCATTTCCTCTAATTCCTTTGACTCTGTTTGTTCCTTCAGTTGTTCAGCCAACTCCAATGCATGTTTCATGCTTTTACCGGAAAAAACCTCCACCCACCCCAGATCGGAAAGATACACATGGGCCATCACACTCGATATCGATGGAAACACACTTTGTACTTCTTGATGGTAAACATCCTTTGGAAGCTCTTTTAAGCGGTTAAAGATTTGTTCGTTTGCCCATGCGTTAAAATCATGAAACTGTAATGCAAAATGTGACATATGAAATCTCCCCTTCTTCATATATGGACTAGAACTTACGAATTAACGGTCCTTCATACGGAATAATTCGTCCTTCAGCGAAATAATTCGAACTACACATGAATTAATTCGACCTACAGCGAAATTATTCGACCTACACATGAATTAATTCGACCCTCAGCGAAATAATTCGATCTACACATGAATTAATTCGACCTACAGCGAAATTATTCGACCTACACATGAATTAATTCAACCCTCAGCGAAATAATCCGACCTACACATGAATTAATTCGACCTACAGCGAAATTATTCGACCTACACATGAATTAATTCAACCCTCAGCGAAATAATCCGACCTACACTTGGATTAATTCGACCCTCAGCGAAATTATTCGACCTACACATGAATTAATTCGACCCTCAGCGAAATAATTCGACCTACACATGAATTAATTCGACCCTCAGCGAAATAATTCGATCTACACATGAATTAATTCGACCCTCAGCGTAATAATTCGTCCTACACATGAATTAATTCGACCCTCAGCGAAATAATTCGACCTACACATGAATTAATTCGACCCTCAGCGTAATAATTCGACCTACACTTGGATTAATTCGACCTACAGCGTAATAATTCGATCTACACACGAATTAATTCGACCCACAGCGAAATTATTCGACCTACACATGAATTAATTCGACCTACAGCGAAATTATTCGACCTACTCATGAATTAATTCGACCTACAGCGAAATTATTCGACCTACACATGAATTAATTCGTCCTTCAGTGAATTAATTCGACCTACACATGAATTAATTCAACCCACACGAAGGTTAGAAATGCCTTTCCACAATGTACCTCTATTTTTAAAGCTATTCTCCATAGTAAACTAGTAAAGTTAAATTTTACAAAGGGGAATAAAAAAATTGTGAAAAAATTCTTTGGATATTTTATTATGTTAAGCCTTCTTTGTATGTGTCTCTTTCCAACCAGTGGTCATTCATCAAGGAAAACCCAATACATAGGTTCTGTTAAAGTGGACAATACAAAAGTTTTTAGTTCTCCTAAATTAGGTTCTACTCTATTAAAGACTTTAAAAAAGGGCGAGGCGTTTCCCGTCATTTCTTCTTCAGTAGGGGATTCCGCTGGGCCCATCATTCATAAAGTAAAGACTGGAAACACACTATGGAAAATAGCAAATCAATATGGTGTTACAGTAAGTGCGCTACAAAAAGAAAATAAATTAACATCTTCCGAAATAACTGTCGGCCAAAACCTGAAGATTCCCCAGAAATATAAGATTCATAAGGTTGTATCAGGAGATACATTGTGGAAGATTTCTACTAAATACAAGGTAACAACAAGTGAATTGTCGAAATTAAATAACTTAAGTTCGGTTACCCTTAAAGTGGGCCAAAAATTGAAGGTTCCGGATTATTACTACCAGGTCCAATTGCTTGGCGGAAAAAAGGGATGGATAAAGAAATCCCAGCTTCAAAAAAAGGCGCAAAACCGTATCGTCATGGGCTGGAAGCATAATGGATCGAAAGAAAACTATACCCAGCAACTTAAACAACCCAATTTGAATGTAGTTTCTCCCCGTTCTTATACACTGACGGATACCGGTAATTACGTTTCGGTTTCTGTAGATACAAAATACATCCAAGCTGCACATAAACAAGGAAAACAAGTTTGGCAGCTTATCGGGAATAAATTTGACCCTGTTTTAACTGGTTCTGTACTAGGCAATACAAAAAAACGCCAGAAATTGGTTTCAACTTTACGGGATTCACTTGTTAAAACGAAAAGTGATGGAATAAATGTAGATTTCGAAAACATCGACCCAAAAAATAAGAAGGACTTTGTACTTTTCATAGGCGAACTAAAAAAGGCACTAAAACCGCATGGAATTAATGTGTCTGTGGATGTCACCCGAGAAAATGACGACCCTTATTGGTCAAAAAGTCTAGATAGGAAAGCACTTGGCAAAATAGCGGACTATATAATCATAATGGGTTATGACGAGCATTGGGGAGGGAGCCCAGTAGCCGGGTCCGTTTCCTCGTTACCTTGGATCAAAGAAGGAACCAAGCTTTTAATGAAAGAAGTACCTGCTCATAAGATCATATTGGCTGTACCATTTTATACGAGAGAATGGGTGACCGATTTGTCGACCAAAAAAGTGATAAGTCATGACCGTACCATGGCTGAGGTCAACAAAATCATTTCATCTCAAAAACTTAAAAAGGTATGGGATAAAAAGACTCAACAAAATTACGTGATGTATACTTCCAAAGGGAAAAAGCATCAAATTTGGATAGAGGATAAAAAATCGATCAAGCTCCGGATTGACCTGGTAAAACAAAATCATCTAGGCGGTGCAGCTGCTTGGTACATTGGATCAGAAACCCCTGACATTTGGGATGTCTATCATTTTAATCAATAGGTAAATTCATGCAGAAAAGGCCTCACATTGTGTGCGGCCTTTTCTGCATGACATCATTTTCAGTCGGTCTAGTCGTTTTAAGTGAATAGACCACCCCAATAAATATCAAGGAAATACCTAGAATTTGAATACCGTCCGGTTTAAATCCTGAAAGCAGAATATCCAAAAGGATGGCAACTGCCGGATCGACAAAAATCATGAAAGATACTACATTTGTAGGCAAATGGCGAATACTATTAAAAAACAGCAAATACACGACGCCTGTATGGATGATGCCAGTAAGAACCGTATAAAACCATTCGGAAGAATTTAAAGTTGTATATACGGAATAATCGACAAAAGGAATCAGTAATAGAAATCCAATGAACATTTGCAGAAATGTGGTCGCATATACACTGGTCTTTGTAATGCTCTTTCCTAAAAGCATGGTTGCCGCATAGAAAAATGCAGCAATGATTCCATACATGATGCCCTCCCATTCAGGAGATGATGATCGAAATCCATCTGTTCCCATAATGAGTAATGTGCCAATGAAGCAAAGGGAAATGGCCAAGATGGAGAATAAATTCATTTTCTCCCTAAAGATGAAGCTCCCTATAATGAGTACAAGGATCGGCGCTAAATGATAAAGCGAAATGGCGATTGTCACTGATATCAGCTCAAAGGATTTAAAGAGGAATATCCAGTTTAACAAGTTGGCCACCGCGCATAAAATGATGAGCATTACCTCCCTGCCATTCCATATTTCGTTCTTGAAATGTCCGGTAATCATCCAGGCTGCACATAAGAATACGGCAGCACAAATGCAGCGAACAAAAACCAATTCCAATGCAGGAAGTCCTGATAGTTCCGAAAAGAAACCGACAGAACCGAAGATTGTCATGGCTAGAGACAGTTGAAGAAGTGCTATTTTATTCATTTAATTTCCCCTCATGAAATTTCCATTTTTTACATTAATACTATCATTTCTCGGGCATGCCGTCACGAGTAATGATATTCGCCCACATTTGATCCGGAATCATTAATGTACACCTGCTATCTCGCGCAAGATTGTCATGATCTCGTCTTCCCTGCCTTCCTTTATTTTGGCGGCCTAGTCCGGTTCCATCAGTAATTCTCTTCCTAAAATGAATAAAAAACAAGAATCCCCTTTTCATGAAAAAGGGGATTCTTGTTTTGCCAATGATCATCCCAAGAATAGATCCAGCAGATTACTGCCTGCAGATGATTGCCTATTATAAAACTCCGAATAACCGCACTGCTTGCAATACACAACCGTAAATTGATTATTCTGGACATCGAACATTTTTGACAAGCCTGTTCCTGTCATGGCTACATCCTTCTTAGCCGCATCATTGCTTCCGCATTTCATACAACCCTTTTCGCTCATGATCCTTCATCTCCCAATTTATTAAAATGATAAATGCCGATAAATACCGGTGCTCCTAAGCACCGTACATACTTAGATATACGGATAAAGTAATAAATGGTTTCAGAGATCATGAAAAAAATGGAAATTTTTTCTGTTTCCCCTTAGAATTTATAGTAGGAAAAGCATGATACACACTTATTGCAAAATAATAGAGTAAAACCATATGCAGAGCATCATTTATAGGAACCGGGGTATCAAGTTTGAAAATGGTAAATGCTGCATATAACCCAACAAATATGATTGGATAAATGATGTAATGATAGATGAAATTTTTTATGAACATATTATTTATCGCATCACTTTCTTATTCTCTTAAACAGCCAAGACCCTTAATCGGGGACGCTGGTGAAAAAACATTACATGACCTCTGCATCATCCAATCGTATTTCTGCAACCCTTCCACCTTGAACACACCAAAATTCTAAAGTAATATCTCGTTTATGGTCAATGTAGCCGATAATATCGGCTCCCTGTTCATAACTTTTATAATAATGATCTCCGTACTTCGAAAGAACGTCCGCTTTCTTACTTCCTAATTTAATACCTTTGCTTGTTTGAAGGGAGTTTTCAAATTGATCGTCGTCCGTACTTGAAATGATCAACCGCATGATTTTCCCTTTATCCTCGTCTGTATTGATAGAGGCCGTTTTCAACCCGCCCTTCCAATAATAATAATCATAAGCATTATTATTATCTTGATCGATGGGTTCTCCATATTCCCTAATGAATTCCGGACTCGATATGTTATCCAACACTTTAAATCCCCCGATAGATTCATCAGACAAATCTGTTGATTTTGTCAATTTTTGAGAGAATGCCGAGTACACGTAGAGCCCTAATGCTGTTCCAATAATTATAAATACAATGACTAACTTTCGTTTATAATGCATTTTCCCCATCTTTAAATCTGCTCCATCTCTATCAGATTATTTCCGCGAAGTCCGCAATTAACTAGTGTATTGTTCATATGTACATGGAGCTACTGACTTGCAAACAGGTAGGAACTGATCCCCATTACGAACCTCCGCCTATCCCGATCACTACGCCAGCAACTGTCCATTGTGAAATCATCATGCCTATTAGAAATAAAGAAAATCCTATAAGTCCAATTCATAGAACCTTGTTTTTATTCATTTTTCACCCCTGCACCCAACTGAATATCCTCATATTATCTTATACGGATAATTTTGGATAAAGGTTTCACTTTATGCCAGATTCTAAGCAGCAACATTCCTTTTGCATAAGAAAAACCGAAATCAGCCACTGATTTCGGTTTTTCGCTCTATTTAATTAGTGATATCTTTTTTCTGGAAGAAGAAGAAAGTTAGCGCTAAAAAGATAAGATAATAGATGCCGAGTACACCCATCGAGAATCCAAGTGTAGCTCCATCGAACATTTCTATGGTTCCGGAAATATAGCCCCTTAAATCAAGGTGGGGGAATAAGACGAATTTTAACCACTCGTATTTTCCGATGAATGATTGAATGACCATATTTAATGTCGAAGAAGCAAATAGGATGAAAATGGATATCCCTACTGCAAGTGCTTGGTTTTTAAATAATGTGCTTAACATGAAAGCGATGGTCGTGATGACTAGGAATCCTGGTATCCAGTAAACGATCATGTCTACGAAATATTCGCCGACTACCACCAGACTGAATTCGAAAGATGCAGGATCCATGATTTTGTCTGAATACGAACCATTGCCAAAGAATATGATTCCGATTAGATAACTGAATATAAGAAGGCTCGCAAGTAGTAACGTTGCAAATAACAGGGAAGTAATATATTTGGAAAGTAGGATCTTCCAACGTTTATAAGGCCTGATCAACAGTTGTTTAATGGTGCCATCGGAAAATTCCGAAGAAACGAGCGAGCTGCAAACTATAACGACGAATAAAGTGACAAATGATGTTAATGATGTAGTCCATTCAGCCATATAGGTCCAATTCGTGTTTAAGTCAGGGTTTATATTATCAGCCAACAGTTGCTTGTTGTAATTAATGTCTTCCATGATGGCGGCTTTTTCATCTTCACTGATTTCCTTAGCTTCCAAAGCCTTTTGCTGTTCTTGGATATCTGCGTTTAACTCTTGCTTCCAATCTTTATTCGTTTCGTCAGGACTTAGTTTATAATCGATGACCGCAGCCCCTAATGCTGCCAATAATAGAAAAGCGATGAATATATAAGTTGATACTTTTGAAAAGATTTTCATCCATTCATTTTTTACTAAGGACATCATACAGACTCCCTCATTTCCTGCTCAGTGATTTCGAAGAATTTATCTTCCAGCGATTTTCTGGTTATGCCAATTTCAAAGACATCCAGTTCATTTACATTAAAACTCCGGTTTATATTGGCCGTTTGTTCTCGGGTGGCCGATACGGAGATTGTCTTCGCACCATTTTTTAGAATCGTAATATCCGCAAACTGTTCTTGAAGGATTTTTTTAGCTAGCTTCCCATCACTGACAGTGAATGAAACTTCATTGATCGTTTCGGTTTTTTCATCAACAATATGTTCTTTCGTATGGATCAGTTTTCCCTTTTCGATAACGGCAAAACTATCACACATCAATTGCATTTCCGATAGTAAATGTGATGAAATCAATATCCCGACGCCTTCACTTGCCAATACTTTCAAATAATCACGAAACTCGCGGATCCCTTGCGGATCCAAGCCATTCGTCGGTTCATCAAAAATCAATAACGACGGTTTATGTAAAATGGCCTGTGCCACTCCAAGGCGCTGGCGCATTCCCAATGAATAGGTTTTAACCTTCTTATCGATGGCATGATCCAGTTTGACAAGCTTAATGACCTCTTCTATTCTCTCAGTGGATATGTCATTGGATGACATTCGGGCATAATGCAGGATATTCTTTCTGCCTGTCATGTACTTATAGAACTCCGGGTTTTCAACAATGGCCCCCAATTGATTCATCGCACCTTCAAAATCATTATCCAGGTCACTGCCATTGATCATGACAGTACCGCCCGTACGATTGATGAGACCTGTGATCATACGGATGATCGTGGTCTTACCCGCTCCATTCGGACCAAGCAAACCGAATATTTCATTGCTTTTTATTTCAAAGCTAACATTGTCTACGATGGTTGCTTTTCCAATTTTTTTAGTTAAGGATTGAACCTTAAGAACCGATTCAGACATATAATACCTTCCTTTTTTTATAAATTTCCAAAATCACACAAATTCAACATTACCATATTATGCATATTATTACTATACTGATATTCTTCCATTTGGATATAAACACCCCTTGAATCAGCTGCAATCAATAGATTTGAATTTTATGGTTTCCCGTTCTTGACCTGACCTTATTGTGAAATAACATCAAGCCTTCCGTCTGCGTCAACTTCCCGCCCCAATTATCCTAAACACTGCCATCACTTTTTTTCCTCGAAATAGCAACAACTCCTATATATCGTTACCATTTAATACGATTCCGCAAGAATAAAGTTTCAGGATTATTTAATCTAATAAGGAAAATTTTTCATAACTTAATCAATATATAGGTAAATCCGATAGAAATGGACAGACCCAATGCAAAAAGAAGGATTTTTCTAATAATGGAAGGTAAAAGCTTATATATCATCATTAAAACTACATCGATGAAATTCGTTGGTATGCCGATCTCTTTAATCTCTTTCTTTTTGCCAAAAATGGCGAACCACATTACAAAAAGACCGCATAAAATAAAAATGATGGAAAAAATCTTATATCCCATTGTCTGTCACCCGTTTCCTCATAGGCTAAACGATATTGTTATTATTATCTTAACTTTCAAGTTTCAAAATGAATTCTTCAACCTCTTTGCCTCTTGCATGGGAATAACCTTTGTCTTCATCAAATCTTTCAAATCCGCATTTCTCCAGCACCCTGATGGAACCAAGATTATCCTTGGCTGCGCGGGCATAAAGAGGGCGGACTTTTATTTTCGGCAAAAAATGGAGCAGTGCCCCTGTAGCGATCCCTTTCCCCCAATATTGCTTCCCGATCCAATAACTCACTTCCGGGTTACCAAACTGTTCAAACTTGAGAATACTGCCCGCAACACATCCGTTGTGGATTATGGTCATTTTTTGAATATCCCGGTTCGATAAGATGTTCTTCCAGTGTGTCAAAAAAACCGCCTTGTCTGATGGATCTTTAGATGTGAAGGCAGCCATATAGTTTGCGGCAGGATCCAATTGTTGCTCGAAAAAGACTGGAAGATCACTCTCATTGACCTCCCGCAGCCGGACTCCTTCGTCATTGATATGCAATCCCATAAACTCACCCTCCCCACCAAAATATAACTTTCATTAAAACCAGAAAAACCGAAGACTCTGCCATCTTCGGCTCGGTTTCATCCCTTTATCATACTACACTTTCCTTCGAACGCTTATTGCTCAATATGTTTTATGACGTCAGACAAGCTCTTATCCATCATGGAACGGAGGCGTAAATGATGATTTTCAAAAGCTAAAGCTTCCGTCACGGGATTAGGAACGATCACACATTTTAAACCTGCAGTCAGGGCCGCTTGAAGCCCATTTAACGAATCTTCAAATGCTACGGCTTCTGTCGGCTGAATGGCCAGAACATCAATTGCCTTTACATACAAATCAGGCGCTGGTTTTACTTTCTTGACTTCATCCCCTGTGATAATAACTTCAAAATAGTGTAACAGTCCGAGTTCCGCCAAATGATGAGTGACCCACTCTTTTGTCGAGCTTGAAGCGAGGGCGATTTTATATCCATTTCTTTTTGCTTCTTCTAAATAATCCTTCACACCTTCACGTGCCTGTGATGTTTTCATCTTTACTTCATGGAGGCTTTTTGCTCTGGATTCAATTTCTTCAATATTACACCTTTCCCCCAACTGATCTTTAAAGTACTGATTAAGCTCAGTATTATCCGTTCCGATACATGTAACAAAATGTTCGAGGGGCAAATCAGATTCATAAAAAGCCATCGTTTCTTTATAAGCCTCATACCAAGCCGTTTCCGTGTCTAAAATTAAACCATCAAAGTCGAAAATAACTGCCTTAATCAAATGATTTCCTCCTTTAACCTTAAAATAGAACTTCTATTAACTTAAACGTACATGAATGAATGCCCCTGTTCAACCAAACGGTTCCGGTCCGTTTCCATATGAAGGTGATTTTTTCCATAATTAGTTAATCAATAAGGATATGGTAACCCGATGTCCGCCTCATTTCTTTTTTATATGTTACATGTTTTAACAATTACTTAGTGCCTTCGCGGTGTTTTTCCTTAACTGCGCCTAAAAGAGTGATAGTTTAACGAATGGTTTAATTGCAGGAAACAACGAGGAGGATAAACATGAAGAAAATTTTATTAACGATCCTAACGGCTTCTGTATTCATTCTAGGAGTTTGCATGCCAACAAAAGGCGAAGCCGCTGCCTTGGATCGCACACTTTCATTTGGGATGAGTAATAGTGATGTAAAACAAGTACAAGAATTATTACTGACAAAAGGGGTTTTTCCCTATCATGAAGCAACAGGTTACTACGGACCGATTACAAAGGAATCCGTAAAGAAGTTCCAGGAAAAATCAGGGCTGAAAGTCGATGGAATAGCAGGAACACAAACGAATCAGAAAATACAGGTACTGAAAAGCGGGGATATGGGAAGGCCTGTAGCTGAACTGCAAAGGCTATTGAAAGCCTGGGATGTTTACTCATCAACGGTCGATGGCATTTATGGATCAGGTACAAAGCAAGCCGTTATCAACTTTCAAAAGCAAAAGGGCTTATCCGCTGACGGTATAGCCGGTGCACGGACCATCAGTAAATTAGAAGAAAGAGCCAGTTCGGCAAGCTCAGCCGTTAAAGAACTGACGGTTACAAGTACAGCATATACAGCAAGTTGCGAGGGATGCTCAGGCACTACAAGAATGGGTGTCGATTTAGAAAAATATGATGATGCCAAACTGATAGCAGTCGATCCGAACGTGATTCCGCTAGGCTCCATCGTTGAAGTCGAAGGCTACGGACAAGCTATCGCTGCAGACACGGGCGGTGCGATCAAAGGAAACAGAATCGATGTCTTCATCGCGAAGGAAGCGGATGCTTTAACGTGGGGAAGAAAGCAAGTGAAGGTAAGAGTAATTAAATAATGCATGACATAAATATCGTTTTACTATAAAAATAGATACATAACCAAACCAGAAGAGCATGTAATGAATCCATTCATGCTCTTTCGGTCTGATCAAACCATTTTGTACATGATAATATCATCAACGTATTCACTTTCGCTCATCTTGAATTCTTTTATTTTACGGCCTTCTTCAACAAACCCCAGCCTTTTATACAATGATATTGCCCGATGATTTGTGGAAAAAACTCCTAAACTCACCTTCTCAATCAACGGATTGGCTTCTGCCCAATCCAATAACGCTTCAATAAGCTCCTTTCCCAATCCCATCCCTCTGAAATTTTTTCTGATCATCACCCCAAATGAGCCCTTGTGGGACATTCTCTTCCTATTCTCCGATTGAAAGGCTATCCATCCAACCACTTTATCATTTATTTCGGCCACGATGATGGTTTCCCGTTCATTTTCCAATAACCTTCGTATCCAATCTCGTTGCTGTTCATATGTTTTATTGAACTCCTCCGATACGGCAATAAAATACTCGCCTTCGGAAATAACGGAATTTTGCACATCCAAAACCGCTTCCGCATCTTCCAATACACCAGTCCGAATTCTATATGCAAGCCCATTATTTTTTATATCTGACATTCCAATCCCCCTTAATGAACCATGTTCGGATCGAAGTGAACAATAGGACGGCTTTCGATGATTCTTTGTTCGATTTTTTGAACGGTTTTGTATAATGGACTATCCGCATTCTTCAAATCGTATTTTTTATGGAAAAAATTATATAACGTTAAATCCCTTAGCTTTAAAAATAGAGGAATCGTTTCATATTCTATAGGCGCAAGAATATTTTCCGTCTCATAGCCTTTTATGAATTCCCTCATGAACTTGGCAGCATATTCATCGAGCCCTTTTGTCCCTTCACGTTCCAAGCTCCACATCAGATAGTACAGAGGTATGGCCAAATCACTGGCAAACCAATGATAAGAACAGTCATCAAAGTCAAAAACATGAATCTTCCCCTCATGAAAATGGAAATTGCCGTTATGTATATCAGAATGAATCAATCCAAAATTATCTTGATGAACCGGAAGGGCATTTAACTTCTTCGTGACTAATTCTTGTTGGCGCATCAATTGCTCCGGTACATCGGATTGAAAGAGCTGAGCATTCAATAATTCTTCTTCATGCCAATCCAGCCTTTTATATTCCGCTTTTGGCTTATAACTTTTAGTTTGTTTGTGCATTTGGCCAATGGTTCTTCCCCATTCAAAAAATAAAGGTTCATTGAAATTTTCATCGGTGACTTTCATTCTTACACCAGGAGCTTTTTCAAACAGGCAACAATAAAATTCTGAACCATCCGAGCCCTTTACAATTTCAACTAAGTTATTATCTTTCGAAAAGAGAACCTTAGGAATTTCACTACCATTATTCTGTAAATGCTCAATCCACTTTAACTCAGCAAGCACTTGAGCTTTTGTACGATGTGATTGATGTGTCATTCTTAAAATGTATGGCGTTCCATCCCTGTAAACCTCAAATACGTAGTTCTCTGCATCTCCAAGTTTAACCGGATTCCCCGCATTCACTTGAAAAAAATCTCCAGCCAATTTCACCAATTCATTAGAAAAAATCCGTTCTACAGCAGCTTCCATGATCTTCACTCCCATAATGATATTGCTAACTTATTAATAAAAACGATTTATACTATGCTTTATACGATACCAAGATGCCTTTTCCCTTTATTTGTATATTATTGTTTTTTATAAATCTAAAAGATAAAGCTTTTGAATAATAAGTTATTAGCAGTTCCTTCTTCCTTTTTTCAAAAAAAAACGCCCTATAGGGCGCGTCCAAAAATCAAGTTTCCTTTTCTTCTTCATTCGCTATTTTATTGAACTTCAAAATCGTTTCTTCAATTACTGGATTATTGAATTCCTCTTGGATGGCTGATTGTACAAACTTATCTTCACCATTCATTTCATCCCAAGCATTAACTCTGTAATCTGGATCCCGACGATTTGATTTACCGTTTTCCTCATTATTTGACAACTATCTTCACCTCTTAAATATAGTGGAATTCGAACCATTCATAAGCCTTTTAATAATCTTCCTTGATTGAAATGGGTGAACCCGTTGATGTATGTTGATTAACCCAGTCGAGCGACACTTTTGAAACGGCATCCCACTCGGGTATTTGAGCTTTATGTTGTTCCACCCAGCTCATGCAATACTGCGGATCTATATTGCCTTCTTCGGATTTTGCCAAGAATGACTGAATTGTGGTTTCCGTACAATTTTCCCAAGAACCACAGGTATCCTGCCAAATATGTTCCATTTTCATTTGTATATTTTCGTTAGCCATTTGGTTTCCTCCTTAATTAAATGTTACATTTTGATATCTTAATTAAGTATGTCCAAGGCTAAATAAATCATTACAAAAATTTGGGTTTTTCAGCGAAAGAATGAATTTACAGTCCTAAAAATGATGAATAAACTGATTCCGATGAACAAAATCCGCCAGAACCAATAACTGCTTATGAAAGGAAAATCATTGTCTTCTTCAATCTCCTTTACACCCTTATACAGCCAATTGTATTGAAACAAACCAAAATATAGAAACACGACTCCCGTTATAAAACAAAAAAACAAACTAGCATTTCCAACACTTCATCGAACTCCTCACTTTTCATCTTGACGTAAACATCAAAATAAGGACTTTTGATCAAACTCTGCAGCAGAAGGATATTCTCGTTAGTAAGATGAGTAGTTCAATATATTTTTTCAAAGGAATTGGATTCATTATTATACTTGCAATAAACGTTCCAATTTCTGGGTATTGGAGCATTTGCGGTGAGTTTGGGGCTTATTCTTGTGAGTTTCAGCGATTTACTCTTGAATTTCGAACTTTTACTTGTGAATTTCACGTGTTTACTCGTGAATTTATCTTAAATTGATCTCTTCTTACTTAAAATGTTAATAATCCAATACACATAGTGGACAACGTGTCTTACATTCACTCCATTTACTCCATAAAATGGCACAAAAAAAGCTGAATACTCAGCTCTTTTACGTCGCTATTCTTACTCACAGCGTTTTTCTAAATGAGTAGCACCATTTATCATAATCTAATTTCTCTTCATAGAATCGGTGGGCTTCGTTTCGTTGGATCCCAGATTCCAATGCCACATATGCAGCTCCGTTTTCTTTTGCCCAGTTATGTATATAACTTAATAACTTCTCTCCATATCCAAATGAGCGGTGTGCAGAATCTGTTACAAGGTCATAAATAAACACGTGACGTTTATTATAAAAGTTCACTCTCCAGCTTAAACCAGCCAAGGATACAACCTGGTTATCTATATATAAAGCAAACAAACAGTATCCGTCCTTCCTCATTTCTTCAAGTAACTCCAGATATGTTTTTTGAGTTAAGTCAGTACGCAACTGATTCATGATTGGAAAGGCTTCTAACCATTGTTCTTTTTTGGTCAATTCTTGTATTGTTCCTGTCGAATTCATATTAACACCCCTGAAATTTTCATTTAAATGTAATTCAACTTTGAACACCGTAAGTCCTTCTTCACTATATTTTTGTAATCGTTTGCAGATGGAATCGGTGGGAATGTCGATGTTTAACCGTACTTTTTAACGGCTAAAGTATGACTAGATCAATAGTTTAAAAGGAGGAGATTTCATTGAATATATATGAACAGCAAAAGAATGGACAGCCCGGACAAACGCAGGAAAGACAGCCTGGTATTGAATCTGAGATGAATCCACTTCCGATTCAGCCAAAGGATTACATAGGAAGCGGTAAGCTTAAGGACCGCGTTGCCTTGATTACAGGCGGAGATAGCGGCATCGGACGTGCGGTTGCCATTGCTTATGCAAAGGAAGGCGCCCATGTGGTTGTGAATTATTTAGATGAGCACGGTGATGCCGAAGAAACAAAGCAGCTGATTGAAGCGGAAGGCGTTCGCTGCCTCCTACTTCCAAGTGACGTTTCCGTGGAGGCGAATTGTAAAGAATTGATTACTAAGACGCTGGACGAGTTCGGAAAGCTGGACATCCTCGTCAATAATGCTGCGGTGCAATTTCCGACGGAAAACATTGAAGATATCACGGACGAGCAATGGGACAAAACGTTCCGCACCAATATTTATTCAGTATTTTACATGAGCAAGCACGCGGTTCCTCATATGAAACAAGGCAACTCGGTCATCAACACAACATCGATCAATCCTTACAGAGGCCATGCAACTTTGATGGATTATACAGCGACAAAAGGAGCAATCGTCGGATTCACACGCAGCCTTGCGCAGAATGTGGCTAAAAAAGGGATCCGGGTCAATATGGTTGCACCAGGACCGATTTGGACTCCGCTCATCCCTGCGACATTCGACGAACGATCCGTTGCCGAATTTGGTACCGAGGCACCGCTTGGCCGCCCCGGGCAGCCAGCAGATCATGCAGGTGCCTACGTGCTGCTGGCATCTGATGAAGGTGCCTATATAACAGGACAGTGCATTCACATCAATGGCGGGATTACGATGTCCTCATAAACCCAAAACGACCGAAAAGCATGGTGCTTTTCGGTCGTTTTCATTTCAAAATTTAATTTCCTATGCCGGGCGAATTCATCAATACAATTCTCCAACCATCCGGATCTTCAAAAGTAACACCTGATTTTTCCCAATATGGATTTTCCGGAGAAACCGGTTCATGGCCCATACCTTTCAACCTATTCGTGATTTCCTCAATGGTTTTACGTTCAGGAATATAAAAGACAAGCAGATTATCTTTTGATGGGGCAGGACAAGGACTGCCATCCTTATGTTGAGTAAACTCCAGATGATAGCTGGAATCAGGAAGACCGATCATGATACCGTCATATCCCTCGTGCCCTTCAAAAGAACCGATTTTTTTCAAACCTAATCCTTCACAATAGAATTTTATAACCTTTTTTAGTTGATCAGTAGGACGTGCAACCCGCATTTGCGCTACTTTCATATCATTTGGCCATTTACTTTCCATTGTCCCATCCCTCTCTGAAATTCGAATTAAATTTCTTCTTTCAAATTACTTTTACCAATATTCATGCCAAAACCTAATGCAATCGCCGCACCTAAACAACTGAAAAGACAGCCAGCTCCCAAGAAAATGGTTGGATCTGATTCACCAATCATCACTGAAGCTATACCTCCAATTGCCGGAAAAAGGGCAACCATGTATCCACTTTTCGCCCCACCTATCTTTTCTACAAGCTTGAGGTAGAATAGCCAAGCTCCAAAGGAAGCGAATATAGTTAAATAGAACAAAGCAGATAAATATGTAATGGATGTCGGTATAGTGACTGCTTGTCCTTGAATGAACACAATGGCCGCCAAAAGAATTCCTCCTGCTGTAAATCCAAGTACATTGGCATAGATTGGGTTCACTTTCTTCCTGGCATTTCTAGCTGAGCTTGCATCGCCCAATGCAGTAAGGATGGTACCAAGAACAGCCATCATGATGCCCTTTATATCATTGAATCCATGAATATCATGTAAACTCGGATAAATAACAATACAAACAGCCAGCACACCAATTATCCCGCCAATTAAGATACGTGAATGCAATGGTTCCTTCAAAAAAACACGAAGGGCAATGGGCGTTAAAATGACTTTCAATGAAAATATTAACGTAACCATTGCTGCTGAACTTAAGATAGTGGCGTAATAAAGGCATAAATAGCTTAAAGCAAAATTACAAATTCCAAACACAATAATGAATGGAACATCCTTTTTCTTGGGTTTTCCTTTTGGTCTAAGCATGCACAATAAACTGAAAAATAGGATGGCCGTCAAACCTAAACGATATGTTAAAGATAATTCTAAACTCACAGGTGTACCTTGAATCTTAACGGCAATAAAATTAAGTCCCCATACTAATAAACAAAATATGTACATAAAGTTAGTCATAATAACATGACCAATTTGCGATATTGCCCACTTTCTTTCAGTTTATGAAACTCGTCGTAACTGATTTTCCCATCCATAATTAAACCGCCTTCTATTAAAAATCACATATGTAATAATAAAGTAAATATTACCAATTCAAAGGGGATTGTCAATATATAAAACTACATTCCGAAAAGCCCTCCAGTTAATTTGGAGAGCTTTTCATTGGCAAACGACTATTAGCACAAACTCTGTAATTGAGTTTCGAAAACATTCCATCTGATTTCAGAAATCCGCTCCCTTACCGCCGACTGTCTGCCGAGCCTCCTCGGCACAAGCGCCTGTGGGGTCTCGGCTAGCCAGTTATTCGGCAGGAGTGTCGCAAATTTCTTCGATCCATTCCGACCTTCAGGGTTCGGGATGCGATTCCGATTCCCTTTTGTCTAAAAACTGTGGCCCACGACTATTAGCCTTTATAGCTAACTTGTCCAGTTTCAACCAGTTCCTTCAGTCCCATAAACATTAAGTTCCAGCCATGTTCAGATCCATCGTGATACTCTCCAAGAGCTTTTTCGATATCGGATTCTGTCCAATTTTCTTCATGAGGAACGGTGATTTTTTGTGAAAATGCCATTTCACAGCCCTTTTGAAGTTCTTTCAGTTCAACTGTAATTGTATCTACTAATTCACTGAATTGCGGCATTTTAAAAGTGAACACTAATTTATTGGGAGGGTCCATTTCAAGGTACTCCCCTATCGCCCGATAATCTTTTCCATCGCGATGATCAATAATTTCCCAAGTACCTCCCACTTGAGGATCATTTTGTGCCACCTTATTTGTCCCTTCCAATGTAAAAAACCATTTTCTCATCATCTCAGGGTTCAACCATGCATCAAAAACCATTTCAGGCACTACATCAAAATTTCTTGTCATCTTTAAAGTGGTTGTTGAGTATTTTTCCATTTACATGCTCCTTACGTCAATTTTATGGGTTTACCTTTTTACATACTTTTCAATTCCTCTTTTGAGACAGCACGCCAACCGTTTGCTTCCAGTTTCTCTATATAGGTTTCCATCCTGATTTCCTTAATCTCAATCGCAAGCGGGTGCAGCGAAACAAAACATTCATTTGAGGCATAATTAATCGAAACCTTTACAACTTCATATCCATTATGAAATCCTGAATCGAATCCTGGATCATCCATTATATCCCCTTTAACAGGACGAATATCAGATTCAACTGTTTTCATCATTGATATACCATTTTCTTGTTCTTTTATTGATGTAATGAAAATCATTAAATTTATTTTCATTGCAGTCTCCTTTTCTCTATCCTTTAGCGCCCGGCACCCTTGCTCCAATTGAGGTAAAGAGCTTGTTGGTTCTTTAAGACTTAGGAATTCACTATTTCCTTTTTCATATTTTGAAAGGAATAGATATCATTTGCAACTTTAAATAGTTCCCCGTTCTTGGAGAAAATCGCACTTCCATTTGGTATTGCATATATCTTTCGTTCATTTGATAGGGAAATTAATTCTCCATCTATATTATCCTCATAATGGACCTCAACGCTAAACCCAACTAATCCTAAGCCCTTGATCACTACTGTTTCTGGATAGTCTTTATCTTTTGTTATTATGCAATCATTACAGAAAGCTAATGAACCCGCACTATATCCAATGATTAAACCTTGAAAGTCTTTGATAATTGGGACAAGTCCTTTTTCTTCTATAACATGGATTAACCTTTCTGGCTTTCCACCAATAAAGTAAAGAATATCATGTTCTTTTATAGACTTTTTCATTTCTTTGTCTGAAAGGTCTTCGTTTAATAATTCAATACTTACATTCTCCATGATTGAAAAGGCTTGTTTGATACTTGCCATCCAACCTTCATACCTGGAATTGTCGGTTGCAAAAGGAATTATTAAAATCTTAGCATCACGTTTAATCATTTTTGAAAGTTCCAGGAACACCTCACCTAATTCATTATCCGTGTGATTTCCGCCACCAATAAAACAAATGTCCATATATGTCCCCCAATTTTTCACGTGCTATTCTCTTAAAATATTCTATGTAAATAGGACAATACCTTTATATGTCACCGCTCTTCAGCTAAATTGCCCCGTAGCTCCATAATAAAAGGGTGCCGCAGCACCCTCATTTAAACCCTTGCCTATTTTCTCAAATATACGACACTGTCGTTTCTGTCTACTCGAAATTTTCAATCATCCTTAATATTAAGCATATAGCCAGCATCCTCAGATTCAAAAAATATACCATATCCATTATTCTAAGGATAACCATATAAATAGCAGACCACTTTTCCATCTTTCAAAAATACAAATTGATTCATTCCTTCATTTATAAAAAAAGAATTGCCACCAAGAAAATGCCACCGATAATTTATTTTAAATGTCGTATTGACCTATAAATTCAAAAATCTCATCAACAGCTTGGTGATATCCACCCGATTTTTGAAAGGATTCTCTTATATTTGAAACAGATTTATGGTAAGATGGGTCGTTTAAAACATGATCTGCTGCCTCACGCAGTTGATTTGCAGTCAAGCTTTGCATTTGTAATTTAATACCGGCTCCGATATTGGCAACTTGCCCTGCAATTATGGGCTGATCCGCGCTTTGTGGGATTACAATTAGCGGAACCCCGTAGTAGAGACCCTCATTGGTACTATTCATTCCACCATGTGTGATAAATAATTTAGTATATTTTAGCACTTCCGTTTGTGGAACATATTTTTTCACAATGAAGTTTTGGGGAATCTCTCCTAATTCAATTAGTGGGGTTTGTTGACCGACCGACATGACAACCGTGTGATTGCTATTTCCAAATGCTTCAAAACAAAGCTTATAAAAATCAAGAGACCGGTTAAAAACTGTTCCAAGAGAAATGTAAATGGGACTTTTTCCTTTGATATCAGCAAGGTCAAAGTTATCCTGCTTTAACCGTGAAGAGATGGATGGACCTACAAATTTGTAAGTTTGGTCGAATGCTTCTTTAAAAGGTTGAAACTCCCTAGTTGTATAAACGATTGAAAGTGGTGCAGGATTACAAAAAACTTCGTAAGTAGAATGGATCTCCACATCATATTTTTCCTTCACCATTACCGTCAGTCTTTGAAATTCATCGTGTATAGGTTTAACTATTTCTGGAGGAATTTCTTTAGAAAGCTGTTCCAGCATTTTATCGAATGATGCTTTTGTCTGCGCAAAAGAAGTACAAGAATTGATTGCGGGAAGCTTAAGGATTTGGGCAAGTAAACGTCCACAGCCAAACATGGAATCATGGATGATGTAATCAAAATGCTCTCCTTTGATCTGTTCAAGAACGCTAGGGATGACGATATCTACCGTATTTAAAAGACCGTTGATTCTTTCGAGTAAATAATTTCTTCCGCCTGAGAGAAAAGCTTCTATAAATTTTTCACCGTCAATTGTTCGTACAGTAGCTCCCGTCTTCTCGATACGTTCTCGAAAAGATTCTATCGTAAAGTACACTACCTCTTCTCCACGCGAAATAAGCTCTTGCACAACCCCAATAGTTGGATTGATATGTCCTTCTGACCCAGCATTAATAAATAAAACACGTGCCATTTTACCACTCCTTAAATAAATCTGTAAGAGTATGGTCACTGTCCCAAACCCTTCCAAACTCAAATAATATAAATTTATCATAGTACAATACTGGAAAATCTCAAATTCTTAATCACCCTTGTTTTGGTACATTAGAGGAGCTTAGCTGAAAACGGCATTCCACTCATTAATAAAGACTAAGTCCTCAACTCACTGCATAATCGGAGATTAATCAACCCGTAAGCTTATAATTTTCAAGTTAGATCAATAAATAATACATCAATGCCACCGACTGCTGAATCATCATAATTGGAATATTAATATCAAATGGATTATTGAACAGCATCTCAAAGACTATGTAATCGTGCTCATTATGTAACTGGTTATTTTACCCAAGAGAAATGTCTACAATTTCAACCATTATAATACTTGAATGGATAATAAAAACGAATAATCAATAATATTAAACTTTAAATTAATATTATTGAATTTTTTTATTAAAAATTTAAATTTTATTATTTATATTTTCAATTCCTTGTTTTATAATCGAATTAACTAAAAGGAAGGGATTTCATTATGGCTTATAAATTAATCACAAATTGCCCTGTTTGCAGTAAAACATTGAAAATTACAAAGTTGCAGTGCTCTCATTGTCACACTACGATTGAAAATGAGTTTGAAATATCTAAGCTGGCATCCTTATCAAAGGATCAGCTTCATTTTGTGGAAGTATTTTTAACATGCAGAGGGAATATCAAAGAAGTTGAAAAGGAACTGGGGATTTCGTATCCAACGGTTCGAGGCAAGCTAACTGACATCATTTCATCGCTTGGATATGTACAGAAGAAGAAAAATGAAGTGGACGAGAAAAAAGTTGTCACCATGTTGGAAGATGGCGAAATCACAACAGAAGAAGCCATTAAGCTCTTAAAAGAGGAATAGGGAGGAATTTATCATGAAAGAGGAAATTACAAGAGTGTTAACAATGGTTCAAGAAGGGAAGATTGATGCAGATAAGGGATCAGAACTGATTCAAATATTAAAAGAGAAAGAAGAAACAGGTAACAAGCTTCTTGAAAAACCGACTAAATATTTAGATAAAACCTTAAAAGTTCGTGTTGTATCCGCCGAAAATGATAATGTCACGGTCAATTTGCCTATAAAACTTGTCAAGGCAGTATTAGTGGCTGGACACAGCATCGCAGCGAGTATTCCTCAATCGGAAAAATACGTTAAAGATATAGACATAAGTCTTATTATTGAAGCAATCGAAAACGAATTAGATGGCCAAATTGTTGATATTAAATCGGCAAACGGGGATACCGTTTCAGTCATCATTGATTAGTGATTCGCTTATGATGCATGTTAAAGTGAAAGCGAAAGGCGTTCGGTTTACCCTTCCAATTCCATATGCCATTTTAAACATTGTTATTTCAATTTTATCTTCAAAATTTATTCAGCAAAATGCAAACAAATGGACAAAAGTGCACTTCGAAAGAAAAAAACTGGACTTTACCTTTCCACTAATAGACAAAAAAACGCTAAAGCCTATCGTCAAGGAACTGAAAAATTATAGGGGGATCGTGCTAGTAGATGTCAAAGCTAAGGACGGTACTGAGGTTAAGGTTAGACTATAATTTATCATGGAATACACCGACCACTGACTGGAATATTGAAGAAAAGGCCTAATTTTTCGCTTACAATACCGAGAAAATTGTAAAAAGACAATAAAGTTATTTAATTTTCAAACCTCAAACAAGCATAACCCCGTTCTAAATATAGGACGGGGTTAAAAAAACGGAAAAATCTTTATTGATACCGTACCAGTGCCTTTTTGCTTTTTTCAACCATTTTCAAATCCCTCCTATAAAAAGCGACTGATTGTTTCCACTAATTTTTGAGGAAACGATTTAAGGTCAGTCATATCGAGGAATCTCTCTCTTCCGTGTAATTCTGCAATCTTTTCTTTATCTTCTCCGATAGCAACAGATAGGAATAGCACGTCTTTTCTTTCATATTCACTAATAACTGATCGGATATCCACCCTCGCTGCATCCCCTGAATAATTAGGCATGGCTTTTGGTTGCCCATCACTAATATTTATCAATAACTTGGTAGAAGCGATTTGTTTCGATAATTTTTCTGCCAATATTCGTAAATTAACACCATCACGATTATTTTGGCGAGGCTTCATTGTCGCAATTTTTCCTATAACCCCTTCGTACCCATCATCAAACTCTTTGTACGAGTATAGTGAAGTCATTTCCCTTTTACTAATATCTGCAGTGTCTCCATAAATCATCAAAGGAACATTTAACATTCTACAAAACTCTGTTAAAGCGATTATTGCTTTTTTGGCACTCTCCATTCGTTGAGCCCGAACCATGGAACCAGACTCATCTATACGTATCGCTATAGCTAGAGAGGGATTATCAGTTGGAGGATTTTTTTTATCAAAGTAACGATAGTCTCCCATCACAACCTTAGAAGCATTAAATCGCGTACCGTATAACTTCCCTGGAGTGTATGTTACTGACTCTTCTTTTTCTAATACAGCAAGAATTTTTCTTGCCATACTCTCCACAAGAGGTGTTATTTCCTTTTTAATATGTTCTGCTTCACTCATACTTTCCTTCGTTGCATGAGGGCGGTGGATAATGATCCCTTCTTTTTGATGAATCGTGTTTTTCATAAGCGTTCGAGCTTCTTTATTCAACTCTTTTTTCTTATCAGCTTCTTGCTTCTCTAGTATTTCCGGCAACTGTTTTACTTGTTGCTGAGAAATACCTGTTTGAGATTCCTCATGCTCTTTTCCTTTATTACTATCGATTTCAATGTCCTTTGATCTCTTTTCAGAAAAAATCTCTAACGGTTTCCCTTTTTCTTGTTGAGGCAGAGCGGAATCACTATTTTGAATTTTCTCCTCTTCTTTTGTAAAATCAATGGAAGATGTATCTTTTTGAAGTTCCTCCTCACCGTCTTGTTGTTCCTCATAATTATCTACCATTGGTGACCCTGGAGGAGCTTGCGGTTTGTTCATTGGATTCTTTTGATTCAGTAAATAAGATTGAATACGCTCCAATAATTGACTGCTTTCTAATTCTTTTTCTAGTATTCTAATCTCAGTTTCATCGGTGGTAATTTTATAGATGACTTTTTGATAAATAGAATCAAAGATATTTTCTCCTTGTTGCACTGCATTCACCCAATAGAAATAACTTCTCATTCCTGCTACACCCTTGATTCCATTAGCTTTTGAAGTAGCATCTAATAAAATAATGATTTCAGCCATCATTGCTAATAGCCCTTCATCTGCAAAACCAACTTTACTGAGAGCCCGGTTGACCATCACTCCCTTAGAAGGAAGATTCATTCGTTCCGTGTGTTGAACTCGATCACGTAATGATTCATTAAGGGGTCTATTCCCCTGATAATTTCTATTGGTTGTAATAACTACTACAGCATCGTGGTGCCGTTTGATCATTCCAGTTGGAGTATTTAAAATACCATCAATTTCAAGAGCAGAATTCAATGCAACTAAAACCGATGCATCTCTAATGACAGTAGGTTCTTGTATCTCTAACAGGTAGCCTTCTTGTAGTGCACGAACAATTTCTGATGGATAATACTTATATGTTACATTCTTACCGGTGTCTTTGATTTTCTTTTCAAGTTTTGCCAAGTATTCTTTCGTTTCTGCCATATTTAACTGTAGATAGGAAGACAAATTTTCTAAAAGCTGCTGAGCCGTGCTATTATTTTCAAAAAACTGAATTATTTTTTTATCTTCCACTTGTGCTTCTTCCATTACTGGCAAAAGTGAGCCGAAAACATCTGATTTATCCATGTCGGCAAAACAGGTAATTTTCGTATATGGCAATCGAAGATCATGAGAGAGAGCTTTGGCAAGTTGTGTTTTACCTGAGCCAGCATCCCCCTCTAGCAGTACATTGATGACTCGCAGTTCTCCATTATGCCAATTCCTATTGATTGTATCTGCAACACGTAATTCCTCCACACTTTCTTGATGGCTAGGAGACTTTTTCCAAATCATTTGTTTTTCTTCTTCTGTAAATTTTCTGCCATCTGAAACGACAAATCCTCTTATCATTTTATGATTCTCCTTACCGATATCCCATTTCCTTCATAATATCGTTGATGATTCTAAATCTTTCTCCCAAAATTTCGCCATCCGATTGCAACATATCATAAAAATATTGAATATCTTTATCTAAATTCTCATTTTTTGTGTCAATTTCTAATTGCATCTTATATCCCTGCAACCCTAAAGCAGTAACGATTTGATTTTCAGGATCATACAGCTTTTCAAATTTATAAGCATCTCTAAAATATAAGTTGGTCGATAAAATAAGGATGGCTAAATCTAAAATTCTAGTGGCAGATAACTCAATTTCTTGAGCAGAATCATCAGTCATTACAATTTTTCCAACGATATCTCCTGTTCTAGGAGATTTCCCCTGTAGCATTCCTGTGCTTAACGATTCGATTTCTTTACCATAGGCAGCCTTACCATCTACTTTGTCGTAATTTTCAACAGTGATAATTGATTTATACTTATATTCATCTTTATTCATATCATTGCTCCTTTTTATTTTTTCGTTTTTTTCCTTCCCCCAATACGATGTTCCGTCAAAAATTCCTGCTTAGAAATCCTAATTATCTTCTTATTTAAGATTTCTGATAAACATAGGACAGGCGAAATTCATATTTTAAACACCACATTCCACTCTCGCTAATTAACAAACATTATATTATTATGTTTGTTATATTGCAAACAAAAGTTAATTACGTTTATTGTTATGCATAATAAAATTGATTATGTTTAAATAATGAAGATTTCACGATTTTTTTGGAACGCATTATTAGAAGAAGAACGGGGTATATTCGAGAGTCTGATTTATATATGTCTCTTATACGTATTTATCCTCATGAGACGGTATAAAAAAAGGATCTTCAAAACTGAAGGATCCTTTTTACTGCTTATTTAATATAAGTGGAGGAGATAGTTGAAGAAGAAAAGGATTTTCAATACAACTATTGCACTTTTGTATATCTTTATTAATTGATAACCTTTGCTGTAGTACATTTTTTATCCTATAATGATGCGCTCTTTGGGATAGTGATACGGATGTTTAACTGGTTTGCCTCCCATACTGAATAAGAAGGTAAACATCCCGATTTTCCCTATAAACATTAAAATCATGATTACGGCCTTCCCAGCAGTACTCAATTCCGGTGTAATGCCTAGCGAAAGGCCTACAGTGCCAAAAGCAGAGGAAACTTCAAATAAAATTTCCATTAGGGAAAAGGCAGATTCAATGCATGCAAGAATGACAACTGCCAAACTGCACAGTATCATACCTGTTGTGAAAACGATGAATGACTTGATGATATCTTCCTCATCGATCTCCCTTTTGAATATTTTTATTGTTCTGTTCCCTTTCGCATAGTTGTAAATGGTAAGCAGCATCACAGCAAACGTGGTGGTTCTTATCCCACCCCCAGCACTGCTGGGGGATGCCCCTATGAACATAAAAATACTCAGTAACAAAATGGTAGGCACTGAAAATTGGTTGACGTCGCTGATCGCCATTCCGCCAGTCCTTGAAGATATCGAATAAAACAAAGAATGGACAAAGGATTGATGCCAGGTTTCTGAATAGAAATGACTGTACTCAAACAGATAGATGAAAATGGCTCCGATTACGATCAGTATGAAAAAAGTTACGGTTGTAATTTTTGTGAACAAGGTGAACCGGAATGGCATCTTACCCTTATGCCTCAGCCACTGACTTACCTCCATTAGAACAGGAAACCCAAGGGATCCGATAATAAAGAGTACTATATTAAGGGTCAGGACAAAATAATCGTCTGCAAACGGAATCAGTGATTTTCCTGTGATATCAAAACCGGCATTTGTCGTAGCAGACACAGAGGCGAAGAAACCCTGCAAATATGCCTCTTGCCATGTTGGGAAATACTTCAAAAAATATGTACCGAAGACAATAGCCCCTAATAGCTCAATCATGACAAAGAAAAAGAAGATCATTCGTATGAACCGAACAATCCCGGAAAAAGTGGGGCTGTTTTGTTCCGTCGTCATGAGTATTCTTGCCCTGAGTCCTATTTTCTTTCCTGATGCAAGCCATAGTATTGTTCCGAAAGCCATGATCCCAATTCCACCAAACTGGAGGATGATTGCAAAAATAAACGTACCGGGAACACTAAGCAGCTGGCTTACATCTACCGAAGATAATCCTGTTACAGTTACCGCACTAATAGAAATGAATACTCCATCAATAAATGAGAGCTCTGCATTCTGCGTTTGAGTAATAGGAAGCAGCAATAAAATGGTTGAAACCACTACAGCCACTAGGTAATAAAAAACAATTATTTGAGCAGCAGATAGTCGTTTTGTTAAGTTCTCTATTTTACTATTCATTTCTCTCCAATTTCTATATGTTTTTTGACAAACATAAACCTATTTGTACTAACGTACCATTACACAATTTCAACTTATAATAATTTGTCCATTAAATTAAGAAAATAAACTGCCCCGTTGAAGAAGACCTCAAAGGAACGAATGAATATGTTATACAACTCTATTTTAGGTAGTAGCTAAAAAAGCCAAACCCATGTGTATCAAGGGTTTGGTTCTTAGTCATTTTTTATCGTATATTCAGGATTTTATACAACCTTGATGTAGCAAGGGTTTGCTAGATGATCAATAAAACCACTAGATTAACCACTAGAGCTTTTTCTATTTCAATCATTGATTTATCTAATTATGAAGGCTGTAGGTCCATAATAGTATACTTTTACGAACAATATGTAATTAAGCAGCATGCTAAAAACCCCTTAGGCCTCAAGGGGTTTAATGTCTTTCGTTTTTATTGTTTATGTATGTATTTATACATCGTTGGACATTAACATTTTGACTTCTGACCACATAAAAAAACTAGTTTTAACAAATAAAAAAGGACATTTCCTAAGCCCTCTTCCTAGTATCGGCCCCGCCTACGCCAGATACTATGACAGCCACACATGCCATCCAACCCATTATCATTATAATAGAAAGCGCTTACATTTTCAAGGATTTAATAAAAAACAATGACTTTGATTTACTTTCAAAAGGCCGCCAATTGACAGCCTTTTATGGTTGATACATCACTTTTGACCTCGTGTTCCTCATATTCTTGTTGATTAATTGATTATACCTTCTTTAACTAACCTTCCCCGATATTTTAAGTGCATTTTTCCACAATCTTATGGTTTGACCAGTAAATATTAAAAAAACACTCTAAAAATATAATTTTTTTTAACACATAATTGAGGATTCGTGATTAATTTAGCTTTCGCCATTCCTCGCTTAAATCTTACATTGTTTAACCATTCAACAATTGCTTTTGCATCATAATTAGGGTGAATTCTTTCCCCATTTTCTAAAGCCCAATGTTCTGTATTCTTTTCCTCGTCAAAAATCCAATTTAGAAAGTCCTCCTGAATACTATTCATCTTCCTACCTACTTTTGTTGAACAAGAAAGGTATTGAATAAAATCGTCACCAAAGTCAATTTTTATTATCATAAGAGTTTAACTCCTTAAAATCGTTTGCTATTATAGCATTCCTTATTAAACCGTTAGTTCCATAAGAAACAGCTGCCTTAAAGACAGCTCCGATCTTGAATTAACGCACCAAGTTTAAGACTTTTTAAAACTAATCACCTATGGCAAATATATGTTTTTTTCGCTCTAACGCTTCTATGCAAAAAAATTTTAATTCATTAATCTCGTCTCTATACAATATTGTTTCACCATAAATATTAAGATTTAGAAGTAAACATAACTCGTTATTAGAGTCCTTTTCCTTGCTTAAAAGATATGAATGTATTCCCTCTTCAAATTCTACATATGTTTCTTCCTTATACGTTTCTTTATAAGTGTTAGCTAAAATGAAATTGATTCCACACATTTACTTCACCCTTCCCTGCCTATTTCTAACTATTTTAGCAGCTTGTACTCAAGTCCCTTATTGAACAAACCTGCCCCCGATAGTTCCATAAGGAAAAGCTGCCTTAAAGACAGCTCCGATCTTCAGCTAACGCACCCGTTAGTTTATGTACAATATTTCACAAAGTTCACATTAAGTGGGCTCATTTTTCTTAAATCACTAAATAGTGCCTTCAATCCAAATGGGCGAGGCACTATTAGTAATTACCTAATTACTGTTCTAAGTAACGATTAAGGCATGATTTTGTTATTCATCTGTTTTTTTACTAGTTAATCAAAATAAAATCTAATTCACTTCAGTTCATGGTTCTTCTTATTTATATATATATAATATTTATCCGCTAAGGGACCAATATAAACTAAATATTCGAAACAATACGACGAAGACTAAACCTTATATATATCCTCTTCGTTTGGTAGAGAAGAAATCGCTCCTACCTTCGTACATACGACGGCACCTACTTTATTTGCAAAAAGAATGATTTCTTTAAGTTTACTAAAATCACTAAGAATTGTGTCATAGGACTCAAGATTTGCAAATTGAAATAAAGCAGCACCGACAAATGCATCACCAGCACCAGTTGAGTCAATTGAATTTACTTCGACGCTGTTTATTACACTCATTCCACTTCCATTTGAAAGAAGAGTGCCTTCACATCCAAGGGTAACAGCCACTATTTTTGCTCCTAAATGATGGAGCATTGCTATTCCATCATATTTATCCATTTTTCCCGTGATTAGTTCAAGCTCTACTTCGCTTACTTTTACAAAGTCAGCCATTGATATACCCTTTCTAGCTAAACTAATAAATTCAGCCACTCTATTTTTCCATAAATCATGTCGGAAGTTAGGGTCAAACGATAGAAATATCCCCCTATTTTGTGCAAATTCCATTGCCTTTAAATAAGTTGTTTTAAAAGGGTTTTCCAGAAATGCAGTTGCAGATCCAAAGTGAATGATCTTTGCACCACTTAATCTATCTGGGTATAAGTTATCCTCTGTTAAATTTCGATCCGCTCCTCTATTGAATACAAAATCCCTTTCACCATTTGCTTGTAAAGAAACAAATGCTAAAGTAGTTGGTGCCAAATCATCAGTAACAATCATCGATGTATCAACCCCCACCTCTTTTATCGTTTCTATTAAAAATAATCCAAATGGGTCATTTCCTACTTTTCCAATAAGACTTGCTTCCCCACCTAGCCTTGAAATAGCAGCTGCGACATTCGCTGGTGCACCCCCTGCTTTCTTTAGAAAATGATTACCTTCCATTAAATTAACATCAATATCTGTACAATAAAAATCGATCAAAAGCTCCCCAACGCATATGACTGCGCGGTTTGTTTTATTCATTTACATTACATCTCCATTCTTGTGATTTAGGTAAAATGAAAGGCTATCGATCATTTTCGACAGCCTTCATAAACTCTTACTATCAACCCATCTTTAATAGGATTGAAATTTAGTCTTTATCTTTTCCATATACTCTTTAAAGGGTATATTTTCAAAGACTTTAATGTAACTTCTCCACCCTTGCTATAAATTTGTAATCCTTTACTTGATGGATCCGGGAAAATTTGATCAGAAATAACCGTTTCACCTTTGTTTCCAAACACTTCTACAGCAGATCGGTCAATGAAAATATGCATTTTCACAGTCCCATTTAATGCATTTAACGGTCCGTCATGCTTACCGACCACATTGTTCCCATAATCAAAGCTTCCTGAATTTGAACGGTCTACGAATAATTGTTTGGTGGCAACATCATAGCCAATAGTCGTATATTCAGTTGCTCCTTTACGAACTTGAAAGCCGAATTCAGTTGCTTTTATATCATCTACATCAAACTCAGCTATCATTTCAAATGTATCTTCTGATAGTTTAGATAGGAGATTACTTTCACCAGATATGACTTTATTTTTATATGAAATTTTTTCACCCTTATCTCGAATGGTTTTTAAAGAAACTGGTGTTTGTTTTAAACGTAAACCTTCATCTGTCTGAGTTAGCTCCATCTTTCTTGGCAATGTCGTTGAACTTCTCCAAGTCGAAGTTGGTGTATGATTTGCATACAGCCAATTACTCATCCAGCCAATCCAATATTTTTCGCCATTCTTACCATCAATTCCGCTCCAATCTACTGCGGCATAATAATCTGCCCCGTAGTCAGTCCATAACACTTGATCGGAAGAATTTTCATTTTTAAACGTTTTCCCGTCAAAGGTACCTACAAAATATTGCATACCTGACCCGCCTGCAGGAGCGCCATCATTAATGCTTACCTGTAGTACCCATTTTGTTTTTGAAGGGTCACCATCAATTGGTAATTCGATTAGAGTAGGACATTCCCAAATCCCTCCGTTACTACCATGAGTAGAAGGTATCCACTCTCCAGAAACAGCAGACCAGTCTGTAAGGATGCCGCTTTCTTTCGAATCGTCTTCCTCAGGCTCTTTGGCAACTTGGTCTACTTCATTTGGCATGGCCCCTTCATTATAAACATTAACATCATCCATGTTTAAATGACCCCAACCACCTGTAGCTTGGTCTACAGCTTTAATATATAACACTTCTCCAATGTATTTAGAAGCATCCCAGACGTATTTTTGATATTTTTCTTCTTTAAATTTGGTATTGGCTTGTCGAATTAATTCTTGATCATCAGAGGCTCTCACTAACGAAACATAGCGGTTGTTGATATCATTACCACCGCCCAACAGAAAGTTGATTTCTCCAGAGCCACCTAGTTTAAAATATGAGGAGTGCAGTTCACCTGTTGCGTCATCTCCCTTTTGAAGATCAGTAAACCCCCATAGGTGGTAGTTTCCTTGGTGGCCGAAATCCCCTCCCCAGTAAGATGGTACATTTGTCACATGATCTTTTGTGAAAGCATTACCTTCGATTGTACTCCACCCAGTTAGATCACCTGTCTCAAAATCATGATTAGTAACTTCCTTCTCATTTGTCATGATGTTCTTACCAACTTGAACATCTTGGAATAACGTGGATGAATTCCAAACATTTAAGCCAAAATGTCCTGACGAAAAAGTTGAATCATTTACATCATGAATGAGATTACCATCTAAAAAAATTTTAATATTTTTTCCATGAGTGCTTGCTTTTAAATGGTACCTTTTATCTGTATCTAGATTTATTGTTTTTTCAGCTAGAATGGATATGTCTCCATTTTCGATTTTCATGATTTTTATTGTATCGTTTAAAGCATCGATATTTGCCATATAACCGTTTGTTGCATGAGGATCTGCACGAAAAACGAGCGAGCCGGCTCCATTGCCACCTTTTTCCCCAGATATCTCAATGTTTGCTTCATAAAAAAAGTTATCCCCTGTTTGACCACTCATTACAAAAGCATCCTCCGTAGAGGTTCCACTTTTTCCATCCATCGTGTTCTCCCAGCTTCCATTTACATTTGTCCATTTTGATAAATTGGTTTCAAAGTTAGATGTATTCTTGAACTCCACATTTCGAAAGGCAGCCGTTGAATTCCACGCTGACAATCCATAGTATCCATAATCGAATTCTATATCTGTTTTTTTTATAACGGATTGATCGTTTACAGAGACTTGAATTTGATCCCCATCTGTTTCCACCTTCACATGGTAGTTAGTTGAAGTTTTGAGGGTAAAAGGTTTTCTCGCAATTTCCTCGTTTGTTCCATCTACATTCTTACTTAATGTTATAACATCGTTTTTGGCATCTAAGCTCGCAACATAGCCGTTCTTTGCACGCCTATCTGACCGAAAAACTAAACCGCCTGTCCCTTCTCTCCCATTCTTTTCATTAAGGGTAATATCTCCCTCATAGCTAAATGATTCACCTGTCTGGGATGACATGCTATAAGAAGTTCTGTCTAAGCTATTTGCTTGTATTCCACCATCTTCGCCGAATTCACTTGCATACTCCCACTCTTTTAAATTAGGTGAGGTATAAAACATAATCTTATCCTTAGCCGCTAACGACATAACCCATTGGTTTGATTCTTCATGCCAAAATACTTTAGGATCGCGCCAATCTTGTGAAGGAGGGTCTGGCATTACGGGATTCCCTTTATACTTTTCCCAAGTTCTTCCTTTATCTAGGCTATACGCTATACTTTGGACTTGCTTATCCCCTGCATGCGTAAAGATGGCAACCATTGCTTCTTTTCCAAAGCCAGCTGTATTGTTCCAATCAATAACAGCACTCCCCGAGAAAATCTGACCGTTTTCATCCGGCGATAAAGCAATCGGCAAATGCTCCCAATTAACAAGATCTTTACTGACAGCATGCCCCCAATGCATCGGTCCCCATGTCGTTCCATACGGATGATATTGATAAAACAAATGATATTCACCTTTATAAAAAACCATACCATTCGGATCATTCATCCAGTTAGCTTCAGGAGAAAAATGAAATTGATTACGGTATGGTTCATTATAATACCCAGGGTCTTCTGCATATGCACGATTAAATGGTAAACAAGTGACAGTTGAACATATTAGTAGAATACTAATGATCCTCTTCACTTTTATTTCACATCCCTTTTTTTAAAATCTAAAATGATATGTGATCGTTATGCTGGACTATTTCCGCGCAATCGATCTAATAGAACGGCTGCTACAATGACTCCACCTTTTACAACTAACTGCCAATAATAGTTGACATCCATTAGAGTTAACCCATTACTGATTACCCCCATAATTAAAACCCCAATAATTGTTCCTATTATTTTCCCTTTTCCACCTGTTAAACTTGTTCCTCCTAGAATAACAGCAGCAATTGCGTCTAACTCATACATTTGACCAGCAGTTGGCTGTCCAGAAAACAACCTTCCCGCTAAAACGACTCCTCCTAAACCAGCTAGTAAACCACTAATCGAATACACATTGATTAAAGACTTTTCAACCTTAATTCCAGTTAACCGAGCTGCCTCTTCATTGCCACCAATCGCATAAATATGACGACCGAACATCGTATATTTAAGAACAAAAAACATCACGACATATACTAAAGACATGATATAAATAGGAGTGGGGATTCCGAAAATACTTCCACCACCGATGAATTTAAATGTTTCGTTTTGTAAAACAATTGGATAACCGCCACTAATGACATAAGCGAGTCCACGAACATATGTGAAGCTGCCTAGTGTAACAATAAATGCTGGTAACTTTGCTTTGGCTGTAAGAAACCCATTAATCAGTCCTACTGCATACCCTACTAGTACGCCTGATAACATCGCAATTATAGGATTAACTCCTGCAGAAGAGACCATGACTGAGATAACGCCAGATAGAGCAACTGTTGCACCAACTGATAAATCAATACCACCAGTTAAAATAACGATTGTCATCCCAGCAGCTAAAATAGCAATAATGGAAACTTGTTTTAATACATTCAATAAATTGGCTGTATCTAAAAAATTTGGTGCTGTAAATGAAAGTACTACACACAATAATAATAAAATCATGATCATGCCAAGCCTATTCCATAAAGAATAAAGGACATTTCCTATATTTAGGCGTTGTGAATGTGTAATAGTTTGCGTATTCCCTCTCATTTCTCTCTCCCCCCTATGGTAGCTAAACGCATAATAGTTTCCTGTGTAGCTTCTTCCTTCGAAAGCTCGCCTGTTAACCTTCCTTCACTCATGACAAGTATTCGATCACTTACCCCCAATACTTCAGGAAGTTCAGATGATATCATTAAAACGGCCAATCCTTCATCTGCGAGCTTTGAAACAATCTTGTGGATTTCAGTCTTGGCACCTATATCAACCCCTCGTGTTGGCTCATCAAGTAGTAATACCTTGGGTGCAATTGATAGCCACCTAGCGATCACTACCTTTTGTTGATTCCCACCACTTAAGTTTGATACTTGCTGTTCTGGGGAAGCTATTTTTATATTTAAGTCTTCAATATATTGGTTAGCGCTTTCATTTGCTTGCTTCCAACTAACAATTCCTGCTTTAGCGTGTTTTTTCAATTCAGCCATTATGATGTTCTCTTTTACGGACATTGATAAAAATAACCCTTGTTCTTTCCTGCTTTCAGGTACATGTGCAATCCTATTAGCAATAGCATCTATTGAGGATTTGATTTTAACAGATTGACCATCAACCAATATTTCGCCACTTTTCAACTCGGACAAACCGAAAATGGCCCTAACCAATTCTGTTCTGCCAGCACCAACAAGCCCCGCTAAACCAACAATTTCACCTGGGTAAATTTTTAAAGATACATTCTTTACAATTGTGTTATCAGAAACATTTTTCAATTCAAGTACAGGTGAAACTTCCTTTGGATTTTTTGTGCCAAAGGCTTTTGACCGATTAAACAAGTCCTTTAAATCCCGTCCTACCATCAGCTTTACGAGATGATCAGGATTTGTCTCTTCAATCGGCCCACTTGCAATCCATTCGCCGTCACGTAATACAGTGAACCTATTAGAAATTTTAAAGATTTCTTCCATTCTGTGAGATATATATACAATAGCAACTCCCTGCTTTTTCAAATCATCAATAATTTCAAATAGCTTTTTTATTTCTTTATCTGTTAAAGAGGCGGTTGGTTCATCCATTATGAGTACCTCTGCATTAAAGGATAATGCTCGGGCGATCTCGACCATTTGTTGTTGAGCAACACTTAAGGTCGAAACCAATTGGCGTGGATTTAGATTCGACCCCATTGAATCTAACACCTCTTGGGCACGTTCATGGACCTTATCCCATTTCACCATTCCTAAACCATTTCTAGGAAAGGAGGAACCCATTAAGATATTTTCACTTATTGTTAAATTAGGAGAAAGGTTTAACTCCTGATGAATAACACTAATTCCTTTGTTCCTTGCATCAGTAGGGTCCTTCCATAAAATTGGTTGACCTTTCAAGTAGATTTTCCCACCATTGTCATCAGGTGTATGAATGCCTGCGAGGATTTTCATGAAAGTTGACTTTCCAGCGCCATTCTCTCCCATTAATGCATGTACTTCACCCGGATAAAGTTCAATTCTCACATTGTTCAATACGGTTACACTCGAGAACGTCTTACTAATACCTTCCATATTCAACACTGGCTTTTTTAGACTTTGTTGGCCTTTAAGGGACATTTCATTCACAGCCATACCTTTATCTCACCCCTTATATTGATTTGAATAGGCTGATTAAAGGAGGAATCCTTATCAGCCTATTTATTGAAAGATTCTTACCAACCTTGGTAAGAATCTAATGTATCTTGAGTTACAATCTCAACTGGAACTTTAATAAGCTCCTCAACCTCTTCATCATTTTTCACTTTCATTCCGATTTCAACAGCTTTTTTGATCATGTTACTAGGTGACTGAGCTGAAGTTGCGGCAATTGTACTTCCTTCCTTTGCCATTGCTTCTGTAGCTTCAGGAGCACCGTCCACTCCGACAATGAAAAATTCATCTTTACGATTCGCTTGCTCTTGAGCAATTTCAACACCAATTGCTTCTGGATCATTAATCGCAAATACAGCGTCAATAGAGCCTGATGAATTAGCTTGTAAAATACTTTCCATCACCGTTAATGCCTTTTCGCGATTCCCTTCTCCATTTTGCTTCGCAATAACTTTAATTTCGGAATCCTTTATTGCATCTTCAAAACCTTGAATACGATCAGATACAGCCGAAACAGGAGGTCCATCAATAATAACTATTTTTCCTTTTCCATCTAATTTTTCAATCACATATTCTCCGGCCAGTTTACCAGCTTGATAGTTGTCTGAAGTAACAGTGGCATCGACACCACCTTCAGCATTGGTATCTACAGCAACTACTGGAATATCAGCAGCTTTGGCCTGTTGAACAGCTGCCGCAATTCCTTTTGTATCAACAGCATTTAAAAGAATGATATCTACCTTTTTCGTAATAAAGTTTTCAATTTGAGCTGCTTGTTTGGCTAAATCATATTCAGCGCTTTCAACTAGAACTTCAGCACCTAATTCTTTTCCTGCTTCTTCAGCACCTTTAGCCATGGAGACGAAGAAAGGGTTTGCTAAACTACCCACCGCTACACCGATCGTTAATTGTTTGTTACCTTTTTGTCCTTCGTTACCGTCTGTTGATCCATTTGATGATTCACTAGCCCCACTACATGCCGTCATCGCGGCAATTACAAACGCCAAAACTAGCATTCCTATTACTTTTAAATATTTCACCATATTAGTCCCCCCTAGTTTTTGAAGATGAAAATAATTAGCTACTGAACGAGAAATTGTTAACGCTCTCAATCTCTTAAACTAGATCACCTCCTTAAATGAATATTTTTGGTTGAAAAAATGGAAGTATGGTTGATTTTGATAGTTTTTTCACATTGACTATTTATTGATAACGCTTTCATCCCTTGTAAACAATATAATTACCCTTTACACATTAGAATTATAATTGATTGATTTTGGTTGTTTTTGATTGATTTTGATTATATTAGAGCTGTTTGTAATTGTCAACGGTTCCAATTATTACAAAAAATATATTGATAACATAAAATATTAAACGTTTCAAATGGTATATTTAATACATGGAGCAGATTTTCCTCATTGTTAATTGGCCACATTACAATAAATCAAGCATTCTTTATTATATTGATAAAACAAAGGGGAAAATTTTCAATAAAATAATTTCAGAATTTTCAAAAAAGCTGGTATTCAAACTGTCTGAATCAGACAGTTTGAATACCAGCTTTCCTTCAACGATAGCAAATTTAGTTTTTAGTCCCTCACAATAATTATCTCCGTTTTCTCCTTATATTTTCCTAACGTTATTGTACCTTCTTCATTCGTAATAAGTTTTGTTTGGTTTAAATCTGCAAACTTAGAAAATGATACTTCTCCAAATTTTGTATGATCTGCTAATACAAAGGCCTCACGTGACAAAAAGATGGCTCTTTCTTTTATTTGCGCCTCTTCTGGATCTGGGGTAGTCAATCCAAAATTATAATGAATAGCGTTCGCACCCATGAAACACTTATCAAATCTGTATTTTTTTATACTTTCGTATGCATAACGTCCAACTGTTGCTTTGGTAATCTTTTTAACAAACCCACCAATAAAGTATGTACATATTTCATTTTCAAGTAATGCATCTAAATGATCAATTCCGTTTGTAATGACAACGATATCTTTTTGTCTTAAATGTTTGATCATCTGATACGTTGTTGTTCCAGCATCAAGATAAACACAGTCGCCGTCCAAAATTAGTTCTGCCGCATATTTTGCTATCTTAGCTTTTTCCTCAAGGTTCTGCGTTATTTTCTCAAACACACTCGGTTCGTCTCGTTTACTATGTAAAAGTGAAGCTCCACCATGTACACGTTTTAAGTAGTTCTGCTTTTCTAATTGATCTAGATCACGACGCAAAGTAGATTCTGAAGTATTTGTTAATTCTACTAGCTCATGAATCTTAACATTCCCCTTTTCTTTTAATAGCTTTAATATTAATTGATGCCGTTCCGTAATAAGCATGATATCTCCTCCTCGTATTACACTTCTATTTAAAGATTCTTCGTGTATTCTAGTTCAATTAATTTTAGTATATAGAATTTTGCAGTGACATGTGAGAACTATTAGGGTACCCCCATAAGAAAAGGAGCTGTTGATCAGCTCCTGGTAATTTTAAGTAAGCACCTGTTTGTTGAATAAACAATTTAAAATCCATTACCCTGGAATATTATTCTCATTAATTCAACAACCATAAAGTAAACTAAACCAACAAATCTACTAAGACCTAAGCTAATTTTCTCCAAAGTCCTTTCTCACTGAGAAAAGAGAAAGAGAAAGATATAATGATTCCACATATCATCAATACACGAAAAGTTGTTACTCTAGGGTCAACCACTTGTGTTATATTTCCAGAAAAGAAACAAATAACCAAGATGATTAAAGCCTCTAATTAATTTTACCAAACCTCGTTATATATGTATTTTTTTATTATCGGATTACCTCCCCCTTTAGTTGCATAAAAAAAAGCTGCCTTAAAGACAGCTCCGATCTTCGGCTAACGCATTCGTTAATTGAAGATGATTATTATCGGTAATTATTGTGAATAGGTTTAAACAGTTCTTCATTAGAATTTCTAACAAGTGAAAAATTGTCTACATTATAGTGACCGTGAAGGGTTTCATTGTGATGAAGGATTATTTGTTTTGCAGATAAGTTTTTGGAGTCAGAAGTGGAATGTCCATCACCAACTAATGTTACATCAAAATGATTGATTGTTGCTGTTCTAACAGCTGAATCAATACAATGTTCCGTCTTACATCCCATTATTACAATATGGTCTACATTGTTTTTACTTAAATGTTCGTGTAATGGAGTTCCATAAAATGAATTTGTGGCAGCTTTATCAAATATGATAGCAGTTGATGGTATTTTAATATCCCTGTGTATCTGGAATCCAGGTCCTTCTCCATTTGAAACATCTAAATCTCTTATAAAAACAACGGGGATACTTTCATTTATCGCTTTTTCAATTACAGTATTAATGTTATTAACGATTTTTTCTTTCTCAAAGACTCCTTGTTCTTCTTTATTACCTTCTATTAATTCCTGTTGAGCATCGATTATCAGTAATGTTTGTTTCAATATTTTCCCCCCTAAAGTTTTTAGCAGTTAGTTTTTTCCTGTTTATTATTAAATGGTATTTTAAGCGCTTCTTACTAAGCTCTTTATATTTTCGTCAAAAGATTTACTAATACCTTCTTGAACTAACCTGCCCCGTTAGTTTAAGTACATTACTTCACAATCTTTGGTTTTCGCGTTAAATAATCCTTTTACTTCTTCTCAACATATAATGTTGAGAACCTAACTAAAAGGAGTGAAATCACATGAGATATTTCCCACGCCAGGGGACAATGAGTCCACAATCCCCTCCTCCAACATTCATTCCACCAAAACCTTCTGTGTCCTATATCGTCGACTGTCTATATCAAAACACTTATGTATGGCTTATAAATGGCAGACAATTTTGGTTTTACCCTACTCGTGTGGAATATGGAGAAGTATCTGGATATAGATGGAACGGTGCTTTCTGGCAATTCTACGGTATTGACCCAAGACTTATAGATGCTGTTACCTGTCCTCCTATCCCTACATTATACTAAAATCCTAAAAAAGCCTTATCTCGAATAGTCTCAAAATAAAAAATCGCCCCTATCTTTTAATTTTGGAGGTATTGTATGACAACTTTTTATTCATTTCATGGAACTGTCACGGTGATTAGTGATTTTTTTACAGGTCAAAATGGTGAAAGAGAAGGTTGTTATAAATTATTTACAATAGAAAATGAATTGGGTTCAATAGTAAATTTCGTGGTTTCACCCTCAACTTACTTCGTTGACCATGAAATGGTCATAGTAGGAGATCGCGTGACAGGATATTATGATGGAGATTTACCTGCTATTCTTATTTACCCTCCACAATATCAAGCGCTTGTCATGGTAAAAGATAACCCACATCAGAATGTAAAAGTTGATTATTTTAATAACCAATTGGTGAGTAGTGATGGACAATTACAATTAAAATTATCTCCCTATACCCAAATATTATTAACAAATGGGCAACTCTTTTCAAGATATCCAGCGAACCGAGATTTAATTGTTTTCTATGGACCTGGCACAAGAAGTATCCCTGCTCAAACCACACCCTATCGTATAATCGTTTTATGTTGAGCGCATTATTATTTCAACCAGTAATAAAAATAGGTATTTAAAACTCGTTCAGTTTTTGGCGAGTTTTTTATTATATTTTGTTCTTTCCATAACCCAATAAAATTAATATTCCTTTTTCAACTAAACTGCCCCTTTAGTTCCATAAGAAAAGAGCTGCCTTAAAGACAGCTCCGATCTTCAGCTAACGCACCCGTTAGTTCATTAAGAAAAGCGAAATTTCTTCAAGAATCGCGCCCTTTAGTTGAAGAAGTTACATGACCTTCTCTATTTCTTTTTTCTTAAATATGCCTACCAGTAGCATAATAAGTCCTATGATGAAACCTATTGGGAACAAGTACCACATAATCAAAGCTGCCCAACCATTCCCAACAATAAATGCGTATGTTAGCCCAACCGCAAAAGATAAGAATGGTGAAATTGCCAACATAAGAGCAATACCCCAAACAATGTGTTTTCTTTTTTTCGACTTACCTTTGCTAAGTTGATAAGCTACAAGTGCTCCTATAAATGCAATTCCATACCCTACGGCAAATGCCATCTTTTGTTACTCCCCTCTCCAAATTTCACAATACCCTTATATATAAGTACCTCTGCTGATTTAGATTGATGTATACCCCCCTGATTTTAACATAAATATCCAACCATCTTTAAGAAGTATCTTTAACAAAATGGCCCAATTGTTGAATAAAAATCAAACAGCACTCTTCAACTATCCTGCCCCTTTAGTTCATTAAGAAAAAGCTGCCTTAAAGACAGCTCCGATCTTCAGCTAACGCACCTGTTAGTTCAACAAGAACGGGTTAAAAGTTCATCACTTAACCTACATAATTCTCTTGCTTTTTTCTCCTCTAAAAGATCAAATCCAATCTTCGATAAATATCTTTGTAAATCTTTAGGGAAATTATCAAAATACTGTACAAAGATAGCCCGAATAAGCTGTTACCTGTCTCTTTGTTCCTTGTTAGGAGTTTTTCACAAAAGCAGACTTTATCTCTTTATCTGTTAAACTACATACTTTTTTTATCCATAAAAGAACACATAGGCATCTATACAAGGGAATACAATGTAATAAATCTATTTCACTAGGGGTAAAGAGATGCCTAATAACACAAATAATCAATTAACGACTCAACAAATGATCAGCATTATTAGAAATGGTCTTAAAAAGTCACAAGTTCCCAAACATATTACTATTGTTGGCGCAGGACTAGCAGGACTGGTTGCTGCTTCTCTATTGAAGGAGGCAGGGCACAACGTCACAATCCTTGAAGCAAACAACAGGGTAGGCGGACGTGCCTATACCATACGCTCCCCATTTAGCAATGGGCTTTATTTTAACCCAGGCCCAATGCGTATTCCTGATGTTCATTTTTTGACCTTAGAGTATATAAAAAAATGGGGGCTAACCGTAAACCCTTTTATTAACCGAACTCCAATGGATATTCTTTATCTCAATGGAATCAAAACACGTCTTAACATTTTTGAACGTTCTCCTGGTATTCTAAACTTTCCCGTTGCCCCAAATGAAAGAGGTAAAAGCGCACAGGAGCTGGTGAAATTAGCTACACAGCCAATTCTCGATTTTATTAAACAAGACCCAACGAAAAATTGGTATCTCGTAGAAAAAGAATTTAAAAACTACTCACTAGGTACTTTCTTAAACTATTACCATTATCAATATGGAACGACTTTTTCAGATGGCGCGGTTGATATGATTGGTGTACTCCTTGACTTAGAAGCATATATGGGGATGTCATTTATTGAAGTTTTGCGAGAAGAGGCGTCCTTCGGAGCAAATCGTTTCTATGAGATAACCGGCGGTATGGATCTGCTGCCAAGGGCATTTCTCCCGCAATTAAAAGAAGTTATTATGTTCAATCAAAGGATGATGAAAATTCTCCAACATAACAACAGAGTAACCATCCATTCCACCCATCAGCACACCTTAGAGGATTCCACCATAACTGGTGATCTTGCCATCATAACCATCCCCTTTTCAGTGTTACGATTTGTGAAAGTTGAACCATACCATTCTTTTTCCTATTATAAACGGCGAGCGATTCGTGAACTAAACTATATGAGCGCAACAAAGATCGGAATCGAGTTTAAAAGCAGGTTTTGGGAAAGGCACCATCAATATGGTGGTAAATCCATAACTGACCTTCCGATTCGATTCACTTATTACCCCAGTCAGGGGATTGGTACAAAAGGACCTGCTGTGGTTTTGGCAAGCTATACATGGGCAGATGAGGCTTTATCATGGAACGGTCTATCCAACGAAAAACGCATTCAATATGCTTTAAGGAACTTAGCTGAAATTTATGGAGACCAAGTCTATTCTGAGTTTGTGTCAGGAACTTCCTTTAGTTGGGTCGATAATGAATATTCTTCTGGAGCTTTCACTGCTTTTGAACCGAGCCAGGAAACCGAGTTGTATCCTTATATCCCTATACCTGAAGGAAGAGTGCACTTTGCCGGTGAACATACTTCGCTTACCCACGCTTGGATGCAAGGGGCGATTGAATCTGGAATACGGGTTGCATATGAAGTGAATGACTTGCCAAAATAAAACAGGAAAAATAGATAAATTAGGACTTTATAGAAATTTCTTATACAACTAAACTGCCCCGATAGTTCCATAAAGAAAAGCTGCCTTAAAGACAGCTCCGATCTTCAGCTAAAGCACCTGTTAGTTCTTTAAGACTTATCGCAGAGTTGACACAAACTGTGAGAAAAGAAAAATACCCCTTAAAATGGGGTACTTTTCTTTATTTTAAGCAAGTATTCTATCTAAAACATCATAAAAACTCATAGCACCAACGAACAAAGATATCGTACATAAAACGGCTATATTTCCAGTAATGGCTACCAACTTCATATTACCTTTTTCTCCTAGGATCGCTAGGATTATTCCGAAAATGGGGGATAACATCGCAATCCAAGCGAACAATGGACCTAAAACACTGCCATTTCCTAATGTACCGATGACTAATAAAGCGATGAATGCAATGATACAAAGAACTAAACAGAAAAAAGATAAGCGAGTGTATTTCCTACGTTCCATAAGATCACTCCTTTTTATATTGTTAGTTACCTAATTTTAACATAATAATCCCCCTCTAAATATTTATATCCAATATTATACATATTGTAGAACTAACCTGCCCCGTTAGTGCCATAAGAAAAAGGCTGCCGAAACAACCCCTGTTAATGAACTAAAGCACCCTATAGTTTAAGTACAATATTTCACAGACTTCTAACTAATAAAAAAAGACGGTGACTTATATAAGTCATCGCCCCGATATTACTAATTATTCAATGCACTAGTAGCATTCCACTTGTCAACTATATGGTCCCTAAAATGAGCTACTTTAATTGTTTATTCATTCCCCACTGAAAGTACAACAGTAAATGGTTTTAATTCCTTAGCTGGGACCAAGCTTGAAAAATCAAATAGCAACATTGTATTTTCCAGCTTAAAATTCTCAATCCTTTCTTCTCCGTTTAAGTCAAAGGTAGATTGGAAGTGTGCTGTTTCCTTATCAATCATTTTTACTTTATTAAAGGGAATACCGTGGTTTTTAGGAGGCCATGGATTTTCCGGGTCGATCTTAGTTAAATATTCCTTATCAACCAACCAGAAAAGGTATTTCAAATTATGGTTAATTATTTCAAGTTTACCTTTACTCAAATTCTTCGGAAGCCCTGTAAGTTGATAATCTATTACCAATTTCTCACCTTTTTGAGTAACATCATTTACCTGCAGGCCTAAATTGAACCGTGTGCTTTTTAAGGTGAAAGATTTAATATTCAAAAGCTGTTTTACTTTTGGATCTGCGATATTTATCTGCGGATTAAAAGTAAGGGAAGTAATAGTAGAATTCAGCTTGGTCATCTCTGTCCGAACGGTACTATGATATCCATCTTTTTGTTCAGAATCCTCGAGAACTGTTTGGTTTCCAAACCTATACACATTTCCTTTATCATCAACAGCTTTTAATATAATAATGTCATCACCCTTGTATTTCTCCACGGTCTCATAAACAAGCGAAGATGACGCTTTTGCGGTAAGAATCTCTTTAATACGAATTTTGACCTCATCGTCCGGGTATCCTTGCTCTTGATTAATAGCTAATGTACGATTTTTTTCTTGTTGAATTGGAATATCAAAATTCCATTCACCTTTTATCCCGTTGATATTATGAATCGTTATGGGAAGAGTAGAATTCTCCTTAAATGATTTATAAGGATATACCATTTTCCATTGAAAGTTATATCCATTTTCCACTTTCTTAATGTCATTTGACTTTCCATTTAACCAAGGGTCATGATCCCCTTTATTGTGTTCAAAGTTTACATCAAAGCTTACTTCTCCTTTTTCGTTATGCCCCTTTTCAACATCTTCATCTACAAATCCTGTAATTGATACTACATTGCCATCAAAGTAAGCGCTGGTCAGTCTTACAGTTACCCCATTTTTTGTAATTGATTGGTTTAATTCTGTAACTGCATCCTGGTTAGCTAATTCCACGCCTGTTGAATCATTAAATTCTTGAAAAATCCCGCCTATTAAAGGGGTATTAGCTAATACTCTATTCATTGTAGGATTAACAAATCCTGAGGCTACGGTGATTCCAAGAAGAGCAGCAGCAGTCGCCACACCTACAAGAACCTTTTTTTTCTTTGCCTTTCCACTATTACCTTCCTTGTTTATCCCTTTGGAAATGGCACTAAATACTTTTTCTTTCGGTACAGCTATTTGTTCTATTGCTTCTTTGAGTTCCTTCTTATCCATGGCATTTGTCCTCCTCCTCATTTTTATAGGACTTTTTTAACTCCGCTTTCCCTCTGCTTAAATAAGTTTTTACGGTATTCTCTGGAATTTCCATGACACTGCTAATCGTTTTTATCGAGTAGTCGTAATAGTAAAATAGAATAATAACAGTACGGTAATTCTCTTTCAGCTGCTGAATTGCATCAATCAGCAGTAATGATTCTTCAATGTTTGGATTTACTTGACCCGGCAGGTTTGACAATATCTCATCACTCAAAGGAACGACATTGCTTTTTCTCTTTAAGACATGTCCCGAACATCGTATGACAATCCTGGTGAGCCAGGTCATAAAATACTCCGGATTTTTTAACGAATGGATAGATGTAAAGGCCTGATAGGTTGCTTCTTGGACAACATCCAACGCATCTTCTTCGTTATGTACATAAAGATAGGCAGTACGGTAGATTCTTTCATAATGTTGTTGAACTAACTTTTCAAAGGCGCTTTTATTACCTTTGATTGCTTTTTTAACTAGCCGGTGGCTTTCTATTTCCATCTTATTTGACCCCCTTTACTAATTAGTGGAATCTATAAACAAGAAAAGTTTCAAAAAGTTTAAGTATTTTCCAAGAAAAGCATATCATGCAATTAAAATCCTAAGTTCAAAATAAACAAACGGAAACCATTTTTGGTTTCCGCTTTCTATTTTTCTTGAAAGCTGTACCATTCTTTTAGTGTGTGCTGCGACATCTTATTGAACTATCCTGCCCCGTTTGCTCATTAAGACTTATTGTAGAGTGACACAAACTCTGCGTAAGTTAAATAAAGAAGTAGTTTGGTGGAAGTAAGGTGATTAATAAAGCTTAGTCTTTTTACTTGAACATAATAAAAGGCAGTGCGGGATTTCCCCTCACTGCCCCATTTCTTTATTTTGTTAAAATCTTCGTATGTCGTTTTCGAAAATTAATTGAATTATTTTCACTAATAAAAGTTGAACCTAAAAGGAGTGTGCCACCTATAATTTGAACAATTGTCATTTTTTCTTGTAAGATTACAGCAGAAATCAGTATAGCTACAAAAGGATCTACATAGCTTAGCATAGCAATGCTTTGTCCCTTTAACTTTAGCATACCAGAAAAAAATAACCAAAAGCCAATACCAGTGTTAACAACGCCTAATAGTATTATAAAAGGAATGGAAGATCTTGAGACTTCCAAGATACCAAATCCCTCAGTGAATAATACATAGGGAAAGAGAAGTAAAGCAGTTGTTCCAAGTTGAATGATTGTAATCTCTAACATGCCCATGTTTTGAATGAATTTATTTAATAACATTAAGGCTGCGTAAAATGCAGCCGCAACTAATCCGAAAAGGATTCCAAGTAGATCATCTTTACCAGAGGCGCTAATGCCGTTTCCAATAATCAATAACATACCTAATATCGCTACACCAATACAAACAATTTTTTTAATTGGTAAAAGCTCCTTAAGTACAAATGGCGAGAGAACCATGACAAACACTGGCGCAAAATAATACCCCAGTGTTGCATTAGCAAGTGTTGTATGATCGTAGGATTGATAAAGAAAAATCCAATTCCCTCCTAATGCAATCGCAGAAAGAAAAAGGGCAGAAGCATTAACTTTCACTAAATTCCATGGAATGGATTTCTTCATAATGAAAAATACAAACATTAAAAATAGACACCCAATTGAACTGCTTAGAAAAGCTGTTTCACTCGAAGATAAATCGATGTATTTCACAACTAAACCCATTGTACCGAAAATAATCATTGATAATATAAACTGAATTTTAGATTTCATCGTTTACTCCTTCGAATCTGCGAAACAGCTTATATATTTCGCAGATTCTTAATCTGTTTTATATATAAGCGTATATAAAGGAGTAAACGGTGGTGGTGGTGATGTCGAAACGGACTTTGTAATATATGGATTTATAAATGATATTGGCATAATAAGCCTCCTGATTATTCAAATGTAAGATTTATAAAAAAATATAATTAAAATCTTATTTTTTGAATTGGATATTTTTAAGATTAGTGCTTTCATTAAACATTTAGAAGGTATTTATTAATGGTTTTGGTGTTTGATTTAATTATATTTTGTTTCCTTTAGTTACAAACATATTGTCTCTTTATTTAGTTCACGATGTAATACATCACCCATACGCTTCATGCCTTCAATGATTTGCTCTTCAGGCATATTCGAGTAATTTAAACGTAAAGTGTTCTTCTGTGTGCCATTTGGAAAGAATGGAACACCAGGAACACAAGCAACATTATTTTTCAAGCACTCTGAAAATATATGTTTGGAATCAACCCCCATTGGGAGCTCAATCCAAATAAACAATCCACCTTCTGGCTTACTGTAAGACAAATCTTCCGGAAAGAATTCTTTTATGCATTTTAACATTATTGTACATCTTGCTTTATAAACTGCTTTGATTTTTTTAATATGCTCTTCCATATCGTAAAGTTCCATATACTTTGCTGTTATCCTTTGAGCAAAGCTGTCAGTATGTAAATCAGCTGTTTGCTTGAAAGCCACGTACTTATCAATAAACGATTGATCTGCACAAATCCATCCAATTCGCATGCCTGGAGTGAAAATTTTAGAGAACGTGCTCATATAAATTACTCTGTTCTCTGTGTCAAAACGTTTCACCGGCGGTATCCCCTCTCCAGCAAACCTTATAGCTCCATAGGGATTATCTTCTACAATCAGTACATCGTATTGATTAGCAAGTTCGATCATTCTTTTACGTCTTTGAAGTGTTAATGTACGACCTGTAGGGTTCTGGAAATCGGGAATAGTATAGATGAATTTTGCGCTTGGATGCTCTTGCAGTTTCCTCTCCAGCTCTTCCATTATCATCCCATCATTGTCCATAGCAACTTCCACAAAGTTTGCATTGTATGATTTAAATGCATTAATTGCTGCAAGATAGGTTGGGCTTTCACAAATAATAGTATCTCCTTCGTTAATAAATAGTCTTCCAGTAAGATCTATCGCTTGCTGGGACCCTGAAGTGATAAGAACATTGTTAATAGCAGAGTTAATCCCAATGGCTTTCATCCTTTGACAAATAGCTTCTCTCAAAGGACCATAGCCTTCAGTGGTACTATATTGAAGAGAAGCCGCGCCCTCTTCATTCAATACAACATTGCAAGCAACTTTAAGGGCTTCAACAGGAAACAGCTCCGGAGCTGGAAGTCCTCCCGCAAAAGAAATGACTTCTGGCCTTTCTGTTACTTTTAATATTTCACGGGTCTCAGACGAATTAACTAGACGGGCCCTCTCAGCAAATTTATTATCCATTTGTAAACCTTCCTTCCTTTAACATTTCAATTTTTTTACCTACCCAATTCCGGTTTTATTGGAATATTCAGATTTTTTATAATAAACATATTCCAATGATAAGCTTATGACACCAAAATTAATATTGCCTTTCATCCCCCAACTAAGTTTGAATTATCATAACACGTAAAAAAAAAGCCATACAATATAATTATTGTATGGCAAACAATATTTATTTTACATTTCAATTATTTTTCTAAGTATAATAAGAGCTTTTTCAAGTTCCTCTCTCGTTTCTGGAGCACAAACCCCCACACGTACGGCATTTGCTGGAGCGACATTACCTACCGCAAATCGCCGTCCACTATATACCTGTACACCTTGTGCTGCAGCTAGTTGTTCAAATTGGTCACCTGTATACTGATGCGGCAGATGTAACCAATGAAAAATCCCTGTTTCTTCACCTAAACAGTTCTCTTTACCTAAATATTGATTAACCAACTGATTGCGAGCTTTTGTTTCCTCTTTATGAAATGCAACAATGTTTTCAAACTGATTCGATACAATTACTCGTGATGCTAACTCTGCAAGTAGTGGCGATACGGAAATATTTAAATTATAAAGAGCCTTTCGAGTAGAATTCAGGTATTTTAAAGGAACTGCCACATAAGCAAGACGGAGTCCAGGTGCCATCGATTTCGATAAACTCGCTATATAAATCGTATGCTCAGGGGCATATGTCGCTACAGCCGGCAAGACTTTTTCTTGGATTAAATGGTACGCTCCATCTTCAATAATAAATAAATTATACTTTACAGCAATCTCAGCAATAGCCTTACGAGTTTCAACGCTCATCGTATATGTCATCGGATTCTGATAATCTGGGATAATATATAATCCTTTAATATTTTCATTTTTACATGCATAAAGAAGTGCTTCCGGACTCATTTCATCAGACTCTGAACGAATCGGTACAAGCTGAATCCCCAGCATCGCGGCTGCTGTCTTTAAGCCTGGATATGTATGGTGATCTACTCCAATTCGATCTCCATGCTGACAAAGGCTTGCAAGTGTTGCTGTGATGGCGTTTTGTCCGCCATTAGCAAGTAAGATATGTTCTCTGGTCGTTTCAAAACCGGCAAATTTCAATAATTTGACGCCTGCATCTTTTTGCCAAATCGAATCGCCTGGTCGACTGTATCCAAACCATCTCGCACAATCTGATTCTTGTAACATCGATTGCAATAAGTCAAATAAAGGCCCATACGACACACGATCTGGTAAAATTGCTCCCATTTCAATTAAATGCTTTGGCTTTTCTTCTGCAAGCAAATAAGCGTTCGAAATCGCATCATACGAAACATAAGTGCCGCTACCTATGGTCGCACTGACCAGTCCTTTTAACTCAGATACTTTAAAAGCTTTCGAAATCGTACTTAGATTCACCTCTAAGTAATCCGCTAACTCCCTTTGTGGTGGAAGTTTCGTGCCAGGCACTAAGCGCCCCTCTATAATGTCATATTCTAACTGCTTAGCTAATGCCTGATAAATCGGTCTGTCTTCTCGATTTATTGTCGGCTTCCATGTCATTGGATAATCCTCAAACGAATTAATCGGCACATTCCTCATCCTTTTTCATACAATCATTAATCATACAATTATAAAATTGTATGGCAACAAATTCAAATCCATAAATTCTTTTTAAATTTTTTACTAGTAGTGTGCGGAACGCTCGTGCCCTGGAATATTCACGCAGCATGGATATTCCGGAAAGGAACCCATTAGTGGGGGAAAGAACTATGGAGTTACTTGCAGTCTTCATATTACCTTTTTTATCCACCAGTTTCTTTTCTAATTTTAGTCATTTGCACAATCAGTTACTCCAGAATATGGCCCAATTAAAGATCAAACAGCCCTCTCCCCCGATAGTTCTATAAGAAAAAGGCTTGCCTTATTGAAGTAAAGCACCATTAGTTCTAAAAGGCTTAGTGTAGAGTTGACACAAACTATGCAATAAAAATAAAGTACAAACCTTATGGTCTGTACCCGTATCCGAATCCAAAGAAAAAAGTAATAATTAAAAAAATAGCAGTTGCTGGAATGAAACTAACAACAATCCATCCTTTTGCTATCCTGCTTTGTACACTTCTATACCATTTGTAGTAAATAAAAAGGAGAATTACAGCCAAAGGCCAGAAATAATAACCAACCATTGTATTAACCCATCCTGAATTCATATCCCAATATGCATCTGGTACAGGAAGTATATTCTCATATTGTTTATCAATTTTGTTTTTAGTAGTGATAAAGATATAAGAAATTACAAAATAATAGACTGCTATTGTGGCTTTTATCCACCAAAATAAATGCCTATTGGAAATTACTATTAAAAAGATAATTGCCAGCATTACGAACAAACCTGTGTATCCCAAAACAAAATCACCTCGTAAACATTTTAACTAATTAATGTAATTTTTTCCATAAAATGCTCGTGTTTGTTTTTACACAGTACGAACATACTACGCTTATTAAACAAACTAACCTGCACCGTTATTTGGATAAAGAAAGAGCTGCCTTAAAGACAGCTCCGATCTTCAGCTAAAGCACCCGTTAGTTCATTAAGGACACAGTAAAAAAAGTCCCTTATTGGGGCTGTTTTTATTTAGATAATATTAAATTAAATAAAAGCCTATGACCAAAACAAAAAGGTAAATAAACATAGAGTATAAAGTTAAGATGTATTCTTTTTCTTCCCTTTTATATTTCCATTCCATGAAAGCACGAAAACTTAATGAAATAAGAAAGTAGCCAATAAGCCAGGAAATAGGATTATCAACAAACCATATTAATAAAAGAAATGCTATTATCATAGCTATTTCAGTCCACCTCTGAAATGGATTGACACCTTTATAAAATGCCCCCTTACTTTTATCAATCTTCAATTTCTTCTTCAACCAACGTTCAAACACTATTGCAATAATAAAAAAAGTTATAATAAAAATGATGTAATTTAACAAAAAACTCACCTGCCCTGACTACCAATTATAAACCATTTAATGATGTGAATTATTTACCCTGATCTTTTTTCCAAGCGAATATACTGTCGCTAAACCAATTCCAATAATCATAGAATAGTCGAAATAATTTTTAAGTGGCATACCACTAGAAATAGCTTCAATAAACAAAAGTAAAAAGAAAACCGTATAATTCTTTTTCATAATTCCTCACCACCCTTTTATAGATAATGTTAAATAGCTGGCGAGACCTCAATAAGTAAAACAAAAACCCGAAATACAGACACTCATGTTTGAGTGTCTGTATTTCGAGTAGTCATCCCATTGAATGGGTGCTTTTTAATTCCATTTATTTTTCTCTTTTTTCCGTTTTCCACCATAGGGAATCTTTTGGATTTTCAACAGCTTCTTGATATTCAGATTTAGAAGCAACTGTTGGGTAAGAACCTTTTAGGGATTTTCCTGAAGTACTATTGAACAAGAATAATATCACTAAAAATCCGATAATATTCACGGCTGTTAGATAGAAACCAGGTGCTAAGTTATTCCCAGTTTGGTGAACTAACCATGTGGAAACTAAAGGGGTAGTTCCACCAAATATTGAAACCGAAACATTAAATGTCACTGATAATGTTCGATATCGAATATCAGTATAGAACATGGTTGGTAACGATCCAGGCATTGTGCCTTCATAAATTGAAAGCAGAACACCTAGAATTAGAACACCTAACGAAATAAATACTAAAGCATTCAAGTTTATTAAATAAAAAGCAAAGGCAGATAATAGACTTAAACCGCCTAAACCGATTAAGAAAACAGTCTTATTTCCAATTTTATCACTGAGCTTTCCAAACATTAAAGTAAGTGGCACCATAATGATCATTAGAATCGTAATTAATAGGGTTCCTACTGTACTAGATAATCCAATAATCTCATCTAAATAAGAAGGCATGTATGATAATAGCATATAGCTTGTAATATTAAAGAATGCAACAGCTACAAAACATACAAGAATATCCTTTTTGTGATTTTTAAAAATAGATAGAAAGCTTTCCTCTTGGGCTTCATCATCAGAAAGTTCATTTTCAAAAATCGGTGATTCTTCTAAACTTTTTCTTAAGTACAACCCAATAAGCCCTAAAGGTAAGCCAAGTAGAAACGGTATTCTCCAACCCCATGAGGCCATCTGTTGATCAGATAGAGTGATAAAGAGTGTACTGGCAAGTAGTGAAGCTAATATATAACCAATGAGCGTACCAATTTCCAATCCACTTCCAAGCATATTACGTTTATTGTCTGGAGAAGACTCTGCAATATAGACCATTGCACCAGCGTATTCGCCACCAGTTGAAAAACCCTGAATAATTCTAGCTATTAATAAGAGTATAGGTGCCCATATACCGATTTGATCATATGTAGGTAATAAACCAATTAGTAATGTTGAAAAAGCCATCAAAATAATCGTGGTTGTTAAAACGACTTTTCTTCCTAATTTATCTCCGATTTTACCAAATATGATACCGCCTACTGGGCGCATTAAAAAGGCAATCGCAAATGTTGCAAAGGTGAACACTAATTTTAGCTCATCATTTTCAACAGCACTAAAAAAGTTTTGACTAATGATAACAGCTAAATAGGAATATAAGCCAAAATCAAACCACTCCATAGCATTTCCTACCCCTGTAGCAAACACACTTTTCTTCGCTTTTTTAATATCTACAACGTTGATTTTTTTCTTGTTAAATTTCATTTTATCATGTCAACTCCATGGAATACATTTGTGCAAGAATGAGAAATAAAGTCAAACTGGAGGATAAGCGGGTTTTGGGAGTTTTTCCAATGGTATCCCAAATAAAATTTTGTCTTCTTATGAAACAGTTCCAACAACATTAGACTAACCACCAGAAATCGAATCGAAAAGCCTTTGGATATTAGTTATTAGGGTTCTATAAATCGCCTCTCGTTTTATTAAATTCAAGGTTATCTCCTTTTTCCATTTGTTTATCTGTTTGATCAGGGTTTTCATCATGCTTAAATGATCGATTATTATCATCATTATTATTTGGATTCGTGTCAGTGTCATTTCGAACAGGACGATAATCTACTTCCTCTTGATCATTAAAGTCGTTATTACCAGCGTTACATGCTGACAGAATACTTACCGAAAGTAATGCGAATAAAATAGTGATTTTCCATTTGCCTTTCATTTTATAACCCCCCGTATCTTAAGTTTTTGGTATTAATTTTAATATGTACCTTAAACGATACCCTTAGTCTTAAATGGAGCATGCATGTTTGTTTTTTTTAGCATCCTAAAATTAAAAAACTGCCCCCAATTATTGTGGGAGCAGGTCATGTTATTTTTAGGTCAAAGAAAAGGCTGTCTTATACGAGAGAACCCCCTTTTTTAAGGTATTTTACAATTCCCTCTGCCGCTCTATATGAAAAAGCACCTAATGTACCAGTTGGGTTAAACGAACTGTTATGAGGAAATGCCGAAGAACCAGCAACAAATACATTTTCAGCATCCCACATTTGCATGTAAGTGTTGACTGCGGAATCTTTAGGATCAGCCCCCATGATGACGCCTCCTGTGTTATGCGTATTCGTATCTGTGTTTACGTTAAAATCTGCTTGTTCTGCGACCGTATCAATATGATCTGGACTCATTTTTTTAGCAATCGATCTTGTTACCTTCGCCATGTATTTTACTAACTCACGGTCTTGGGAAGTATAATCATATGTCATCCGTAATAAAGGCATACCATATACATCTTTATAAGTAGGATCCAGATCAAGGTAGTTTTGTATGTGTGGCATGCTTGCACCTTGTGATTTGACTTGCAGGATGCTATTGGCATATTTGATTGATTGCTTTTTGAACTCTGCACCCCAAGAAGGTGTCCCGATCGGTGAGTTATTATTTGCTATAGGTCTATTCCCATATTGGGTTGTACGAATTCCTGCTCCGTGAAGGAAGTTTACATCCGAATGATCAAAATTATCACCTGTGAATTCTGCAATCTCAATCCCTAATGCACCTGCACCTCCATATATATTGAACTCACGGCCATTATAATAAAGGCTTGAATATCCTGAACTCACTTGGTAACAATAGTTTTTACCAATTACCCCATTTCTGGTTTTTGGATCATAGGGTGTTCCAAGATTTGAATTAAGTAAAAGTCTAACATTATTGAATACATAACTCGCTAAGACCACTACTTCTGCCGGTTGTTCGAATTCTTCACCCGTGAAGGTGTCCACATAAATAACACCTGTCGCTTTCGTACCATCATTTAAAATACGGGTGACATTTGAGTATGTGCGCAGGTCAAGGTTACCAGTTTTTTTTGCAACAGGAATGACCGTAACAACTGGATCTGCTTTTGCACCATACTCACAACCGAAGTTTTCACAAAACGCACAATATTGACAGGCTGAACGTGAAATACCATCAGGGTTTTCGTAATTCTCTGATAGATTTGCAGATGGGATCATATATGGTTTGTAGCCAAGCTTCTTCGCTGCTTGTTCGAATTCCGCTAAAACAGGTGTTTTTATCATCGGTCCTGTTGGATAAGGATTTGAGCGTTTTCCATATAACTTAACAGTTTCACCAGATATTCCTGCCATTTTTTCAAATGTATCATAATATGGTTCTATTTGGTCATATGTAATGCCCCAGTCTTGAATCGGATAGTCTGATTTAATTTTATTTTTACCATACCTTTTTTCAGTTAGAGATTTAATTTCAAAATCATAAGGAAGAAAACGGTAGGTTTGTCCATTCCAGTGACTACCAGCTCCCCCAAGACCTTCACCTACGATAAAAGTTCCATAATTACGCATAGGGAGTGCTCTCATTTTTTGGTTATTACGATGAGTAATAGTTTCTTTTGATAAATCTTGCATTAACTCTTCACGATGTTGGAAACGCAGTTCGTCATGCACCATTAAATAATCACTCATATCCCGTTCTTTCCCGCGCTCTAGTCCAACGACTTTGATTCCTGCCTTTGTTAATTCCGAGGCAATAATACCTCCAGCCCAGCCCATCCCGACAACAACGACGGGTACCTTAGGTAGTTTTTTTGCCATGTTTTTCATCCCTTTCTATCATGAATGTTTCATATGACTTTGAAGGCTATTTGGATCTAGCTTTAAAAATTCTTTACTTTGGATTTCTTTTGTATAACTCATTCGAGAACCAGGATACTTTCGCATCTGCCAGCCTAGCATTTCCTTATTTCCTCCGTACAATGGGTCGGCATAAACACCTTCAATGGTCAAAGTTCTTAACAATTGGAAAAATGCCGAAGAAGATGCACCAGAAAGTGAACTTGCTTTACCTTTCTCAAACGCAGCTAAAACTTCATCCTGTTCATTAGCCTCTAATTCTGTAAATTTCTTTTTATAGTTTTTGTTACTATATGTATTCAATTCTTTTAAGCCTAGCCGAAACAAATCTTTTCGGTAAAGCTTATTCTGTTCACCTTGTGTTATTTCTGGCTTATAATAGGGTCCAAGTTTATAATCCTTTTCATTTACTCCCCACCCACTGTTAAGTTGATGGTCAATATAAATCGCCGCATTTAATTCCATAGCCCCTGGTCCAAGATCGTCCTTTGGGAAAATACGTTCTGCCGCTGCCGCTGTCGTCTGATATTCTTCTGGATAAAAAAACATCAGGGCTTCATTCGGATTATTAGCTTGAGTTTGAGTTTGACCTTTCCGTTCTGTTGTCACACCACTTTCCGAATTTCTATCAAACATGCTTCCAACTGCTCCACCTAAAATGAGGCCTCCAACAGCTAATCCAGAGTTCTTTAAAAAGGTACGTCTCGTACTACCTTGTTTTTCAATTTGACTTTTCTCTTTATCCGACAAAAAAAACCCTCCTATTTTTTAAAAAAAGGTGTGAATTCCCTTATCACATTAATGCATCGCTTTCTATCTTTTTCTTATACACAATCCTGGATATAGTGACACTCAATTCGTAAAGAACCAGTAAAGGAATAATGACCAGCATATCCGATATGAAATCTGGAGGGGTAATCATAATAGATACGACTACCAGAAAAAAATAGGATACCTTCCTCGTTTTTGCCAACCTTTCTGGATTGAGAATTCCTAATCTTGTTAAAAACATCACTACCAATGGCATTTCAAATAGAATGCCAAACGGTAAAATCAAATTAATCATGAACCGAAAATATTTATCTGCTGTAAACATCATTTCAAACTGCCCCGCTGACATATTTGTTAAAAATCCTAGCACAATGGGAAATAACAAAAAGTATCCAAAAGAGATTCCGAGAATAAACAAAATGAATAATCCTGGGATAAACCTTAGAGTCACTTTGCGTTCTTCTTTTGTCAGGGCAGGTGCTATAAATTTCCAAGTCTGATAGGCAACTACAGGAATCGTAGCTGCAATGGCAAAAACACACGAAATAATCATATACACCCATAAAATATCACTTGGTCCTAGGATAGCTAAATCCCTCCCAAGATCTCTAATTACCCAACTATAGATGTCTTCAACAAAAACTAACGCACCAACGAAAAAGATAACGAAGGCTATCAAAGTTTTAATCATTCGTTGCCGAAGTTCATCAAGATGTTCAATGAGATGTGAATCTTTGTTTTCCATGGTGGCCTCCTCCTGTTATATGAAAAATGCCCACCTTCATATCCACTATGGACTCTACTGTTTATCCAGCATCTTCTTTTCAGCAGTCGATAACTCATGTTTTTTCTCTTCCTGTTTATCCTCATCAGAAATTAATCCATTTGTTGCACCCTTGAATTCCGTTAATGTCCGTCCAAATGCCCGACCAATTTCAGGTAGTTTTTTCGGACCGAAAATAACAAGTGCAATGATAAGAATTACGACCAAGCCTGGAATCCCAATATTCTGAAACATCACGTCAATCCTCCATAAAAAACATCAGTTACATTTACTAAAAACCGTTTGTAACCTTTCCAGTAAACTTTATTATTTACACCAAAGGGTGGTTAGTTGCCTTTTTTATTCCTTATAATATATTCACAAAACTGCTCAATTTTATACCTAGCTTATATTTATACATGCCTGTTTTGTTTACAGTTCAATATCCAAATTCCTCATCTTTCTAATAGTTCATATTAGTTTTTCAGTAATTCGACCATATGTATTAACTTTTATTAAATACCATGCAGAAAGTTGGAAATGTTATAAAGGAATTTTTGGTACCCGAGATTAGATTAAAAGAACCTCACCTTTTAGTAAAAATGTATTCATGCAAAAATAACTTTGGGGAAAGATATGAATTAAATAATAATGCTTAAGTACTTTGGAAGAGTAAATAAAAACTTAGAGGTTTATGTATTTTCCACGGATTCTATTATTATGTAGAAGATAAATTAGAAACTTTCTTTGTTCTTTTATCAAAAAGATTTTTACTCCACTCTACATTAAATACGGAGGTATTTATGAAAAAAATTTGGTTTACTTCTGGAGTCAGTATTGCTCTTGCAGGATGTTTAATATTTTTACTGTTTTTTTACAGAGGCCATCAACCCTCACCTTCCCCAAATTCAAATGGGGGAACACAGGATACTTCAGCTGGTAATCCTGAAGAAATTGTGAGTAATAGTTGTATATCTTGTCACGGAGAAAATTTACAAGGAGGAGCTGGTCCAGCTTTAAATAAAATTGGTTCAAAATATTCACAAAGTGATATAGAGGATATTATTAATAATGGTAAAAATGGGATGCCAGCAGGCGTTATTTCAAATGAAGAAGCTGCAATCGTGGCAGAGTGGTTATCACAGAAAAAGTGAGTAGGCAATTTTCTAAAAAAAGGCCTTAATTAAACTTAAAATAAAACAGCCAAATCCAATCAATATGGATCAGGCTGTTTTGTATTTTTCAGGAATAAATATATTTAAAAAAATGAGGACCAATTCAAAACAATAGACCAAACAACGGTGTTCAATAATAAGCCTGTAATAAAAAGAGACCATTGGTTTTTCTTTTGTTCCCAACAGTAAATCATGAGGGCAAGACCTATTGAAACACCAATAAAGGAAAGCCATGGAAATGAATCAGTGAACTTTGTGAGAAAAACCGCAAGGCAAGCTGTGAATAATAATGATACAAGGTACTCGGTGAATAATGATAATTCGCTTTTAATATGATCGCTCAATTTTTTCCTCCTTCGAAATAGATATTATCTTCCTATAATACTTCATGGTGAATTTTTTATACGAAATTGCCGGCGCCCGTTTTAGATTTATAAAAGACAATAGTCTATCTATTCAATCGTTACAGGTGTTATCATCAGTGCTAAAACACCGGCTCCAAATTAATGTTATAACTTCTTAGCCTTTGATTCTAACCGAGACCGCCGGCATAAGGGAGGCCTTCCGTTGTTAACAGAAGGCGGTGCCTCCTCACACTAATCTGTACCTTCTATTCAAAAATTAAAAGCCGTCTAAGAAAAGCTCTCATATTAATATCCCGTTTATTATCGCCTTTTCTTTACCTTAACTTCGGCTATGATATAAACTGTGCAATAGGAGGAGAAAACCTCTACATCAGATTATTTGCTTTTCGGAGCTTCTGAAACCCTTACCTTGCCGGCGGCTTCAATGTTTTCCTGTAACTCTTCCCTTCTAGAGCTACAGATGAGTTTAATTTCACTTAATCACTGCCTTGATTTATTTTAAATTCTATGCATATAACTCTTAACAATATCAAAACCTATGACTAGCAACACATTACATTCATAGGAGCTGACAACATGGCTAGAAATAACAACAGTAATCAATTAGTAGTTAATGGCGCAGAGCAAGCTCTAGAACAAATGAAATACGAAATCGCTAGTGAATTCGGTGTTACACTTGGCGCTGATACAACATCCCGTGCGAACGGATCTGTTGGTGGAGAAATTACAAAACGTTTAGTGCAAATGGCTGAACAACAATTAGGCGGAAGAACTCGTTAATCGAAATCATATGTAATGTTAGGGATAGTCATTGGACTATCCCTATTTATAATTTTACAAATTTTAAAAAAGAAACAGAAACAATATTTTGCTATGTCGCATTAGGAATACACTACGCTTATTCAACTAACCTGCCCCGATAGTTCCATAAAGAAAAAGCTGCCTTAAAGACAGCTCGATCTTCAGCTAACGCTCATGTTAGTTCATTAAGAAAAGCGATTCTGGAATATTGAAAAAAAGAGGCCATCCTCTTTGGACAGCCCCCCTTCCGCTAATTATAAAATTTCTCGTTATAATTATATTGGTCACTTCAGAATGTTACCATCTATACTTCAGAGAAGGTATCTCCAAAATGAATTGGCTTTCAATCTTTGAAAACTATGAGAATACTGCAATTTTACGTGCGATAGATTCTGTTAAACGAGATGCTACTTTTGGAACAGCCCATTTAATAATTGGTGTTAACACCGCACCAGATAATCCGCCTGCATGGATTTCCACCGTACAAGTCATTATTGTTTCACCATTAACATCTTCTGCAGTAAAGTGACCGCTTCCTGTAAAATTATCTGATAAACCTTTTAATTCAAACTTAATATTTGAAGGTTCATTCCATTCGGTAATATCTACCTGTGCTTGTATTGTTTTTTTAATACCTTTCACACTACCTTCAAACGTCCAAATAGATTGCTTGTCATTTATGATTTCATGTTCTTTATAGGCTGGTACTGTCGTTGCCCATTTTTCGAGATCACTGACATAATCCCAAACTGCTTGTACATCTACTGGAACTACTACAGTATGCGTTCCCGTTGCCATTATGATCCCCACCTTCACTATGTATGAATTGTAACTTTACATCTCTACAAAATAATTATTACATAAAAAGCATAAACTTACATCACTAATTATACATAGCTTTCCTTCTTCCAATCCCCCAATTTTTTTGTAGAATCAAAATTTTCCAATCCTCCACAATCCGGCCCTTTAGTTCCATAAAGAAAAGGCTGCCTTAAAGACAGCTCTAATCTTAAGTTAATGCACTCGTTAGTTTAATAATTCCCTATATAAACTCATATCGGTTTCCAATTTGGATCCTTTATATCGGAATTATTTGGTTTTCTTACGTTTTCCGAAAAATCTAAATCGCTAACGCCAAATTTTATAAAGTTTTGTTGTGACTCTCTAAAAGAAATTTTATTTGCACCATCCTCATCTGGATGTTCATATTGGTAACCATCATCTTCCCAAAAACAGATTTCACAAATATCATACGTTCCTGGAGGTTCCTCATCTAATGTTTTATATCCACAGCAAGGACAAGTATATTTCATACAATCACCTCTTAGTTGTTTGTTTTTCTTTTATATAGTTAAACATAATTCTTCAACTAACCTGCCCCGTTAGTTCCATAAGAAAAAGCTGCCTTAATGACAGCTCCGATCTTCAGCTAACGCACCCGTTAGTTTAAGTACATTTATTTACAATCATAAAGTCTAAATAAGGCTTATAATTTTAGATACTTCATTGTTTAAATTAAAGTGTGACAATAATCGGACCATTTTTAGTAAGAATAATCGTATGTTCTAATTGAGCTACATAGCTTTTTTCTGTAGCATAGGTCCAATCGTCTTCTTTTTGGAATACTTCTTCTTCAAAGGTTGAGATGAATGGTTCGAATGCGATAACCATCCCTTCCTTTAATATTTCATTATCCCATGGATCATTATAATTTAAAATATGGTCAGGTGCTTCGTGTATTCTACGACCAACACCATGTCCTGTAAGGTTTTTGATAACAGTGAATCCATGCTGTCTCGCAGTTTCGAATACTGCTTTTCCGATTCTACTTTTTTTGGAACCGGGTTTTGCTTTCTTAAGACCTGCTTCAAATGCCTTTTTAGCAACGTCGCATAATCTCGTTAATACTTCTTCTCCTTCTCCTACTACAAATGAGATTCCTGTATCTGCGAAATAACCGTTCTTTGAAGCAGATACATCTATATTTACTAGATCGCCTTCATGAATAACCCGATGACCTGGAATACCATGTGCCACTTCTTCATTAAGACTAATGCAAGTGTAGCCAGGAAAATCATATTCACCTTTTGGAGCTGAAACTGCACCTGCTTTTTCTAAAAGTTCTCCGGCTATATCATCTAGTTCTTTGGTCGTTATGCCAGGAATTGTTCTTTGTACCAATTCATCTCTAATTGAGGCAATAATTTTGCCAATTTCCTTCAAACCATTAAAATCTTCTTCTGTTTTTGCAATCATTTTTTTTACCTACCTCATTATCTTTTATCATCATAAAACTATATAAGTACTAATTGTACCTTTACTTTCTCAAAAAATAAAAGCAATGTAAATTATTTGGTACAATACCCCTCAGCTGAATTTTTCTTCGATCAAGAAAAAGACCACAAAAAGGAGCTGTTACATATGACTATACTATTAATTGGATTTACCTTCCAATTTTTTATAGAGTTAAACTGCCCCGTTAGTTCCATAAGAAAAAGCTGCCTTAAAGACAGCTCCGATCTTCAGCTAACGCACCCGTTGGTTCAACAAGAATATATCAACATTTATTTTACCACTCAAAATCCATATAAATTTCTGAAAGTAGTTTTTCTTCGATTGTTCCGTATTTAAAAAGAGCCTCAGAAGTTTCAAACTCTTGAGTATAGGCACCTCTGACTCGCGTAAGATAATATGCACCTGGATTTTGGCTTATCCAATATTCTTCATTTTGATATATAAATGAGTATTCTTCCCCGATTGCTATACCTTCTTGGAACTCAATAAACTCTTTTAAAGTCATCTTCCCACCACCTGTGAGCTTTTATAAAATTATACCTCTTATTAAACTAACCTGACCCGATAGTGGAATAAGAGCACGCAAGGAGGTGACCAAAGGACATCCGCCTTCCAATTATAACGGAATCTCAAATTGTCCCTTTCGCTTCTGCTCCAAACTAACGATAAAGGAGCGCATCAGCTTCATGGAAAACTGAAAGATCGGGCTTTGAATAAAGGTATATGCAAACGTCATAATAAACACTGGACCTCCAAGGATGAACCCGATAATCAAGATGAGGCTCTCGACAACGATTCTTGCCCAACTGACCGATAACCCGGTTTTTTCCGAAACGGAAAGCATGAAACCATCCCTAGGACCAGCCCCAATTCCCGCAGCCACATAAATTCCTCCGCCAATTCCGGTTATGATGATACCCATCAACAAGATGAGTATATTCAACCACCAATGCTCCGTTTCATGAGGAAGAATGTCGAGATGCAAAAAGAAATCCATGATCGGGCCGATTGACAAGGCATTTAGAAAGGTACCAATATTAATATACTTCCTATCCACGACAAAGGTGATCAACACAAGTACTAAACCACACATGACACTCCACGTACCAATTGTGAACCCGAACCGCTCGAACAGGGCGACGTTTAAAACCTCCCAAGGATGCAGCCCCAAGGATTGAACATTCACAGCAATCGCATTCCCTAATCCAAAGAAAGTTAATCCAAGAAAAAAAATAAAATACCGTAATAGCCGCAATGCCATCTCTTCACCTCTACACCTTATATATCCATCTACTATAGATTAAGAAGGTTAAATGAACAAGATTAAATGAACCCAAGATGATCTATCCAAATCAAAAGTTGTTACCAAATGATTAACAGTGAAGTATATAAAGAAGTTCCTTAAGGTGGTAGGTTATTGCAGAACTGCCGGAGAAGTTAATATAATATTCCATTCCCTAGATAGGAGGGTTATAAATTGGAAAAATAATTAGTAACTATGGCTCAAATCGCAAAACAATTAAACACGTTACTTTAAGAAAAATAGTCAGTCCACCCCTTCGGGATCTAGTAAACATTTGTATTTGGTCCAAATTATTTTTATAAAAAACATTTAGCAAAATTCTTGGTACATCAAAATGAATAAAATTACTTGAAGAAAATAAGAAGTCATTAGTAAAGATTGTTTTCCCAGTCAGTTGTGCATCTTTAATTACCCACTATAAAATCTATTCAAGAATCGCGCCCGATTACTGAAGAACGAATATAAAACCTTGGTACCAAATGGCATCGTCATTTATTTATGATACGGTTCACCGCACCTATTCAAGCAGTGATTTTTTAAAAACTGTCAGCCTTTTAATTTTACACTTCTACTTTAAATCGACGCTGCTGAGAAACTATCCTTTAACTATAAATTCCTATCTAACAAAAGCCCCACTTGTTCTGCCACGACTTGAGTCGGTTCTGATAATCCATTAGTGAACCACGCTTCTACTATTTCTACTATAGCTGCTCCAAAGAATTTAAGAATTAAATCCTTACTTAAACCTTGATTTTTCCCTTCAGTTACATCTACTTCACCCTCTAACTCTTGGATTACAAATTCCAGGAAATGACTACGAAAAGCAGGGGCTCCTTTACTCCCTAACATTGTTGAAAAGAATGAACTATTAAGTTCAAAGTATTCAAACCAAATCAGATTTCCCTCGACAAAATTCAATTCAGATGCCGATTCGCACAGTATCCTTAGTTCGTTAATATGTTCTTCAATAAGCTTATCCAGTAAATCAAATTTATCCATGTAATGGTCATAAATCGTTCTGCGACCGACATTTGCTCTGTCGGAAATATCCTGTATCGTAATATGATCAAAGCTTTTTTCAGACATTAGTTCAATAAAAGCATTTTTTATTGCTTCTTGAGATTTTTGTACTCTTCTATCTACCCTTGACATTGTAGTTTTCACCAATCTTTCTTAAAAATTATCGCACAATTTCAATTAACTTGTGCAATAACGCACAAATCCTGGCGTTTTGATTGTTGCAGACATCCTCTTTTCATTTTACATTATATACAGATGTGCGATACCGCATCAATATATGATTTACTAACACATCAAATTTTACTACCTTGGAATAATAGAAGAGTTAATTAAATCCAAAGAGGGGGTTTAGTTATGGACCGTGTTGAAAAGAGCCAGGAAAAGTTCAAACAGCTATTTGGTGAGGGAGTAACTGCCGCACATGCTACTGATCCTGATTTTCAGGACATTCTAAGCCATTTCATTTTCGGGGAAGTATTTTATCAAGGTAACCTTGACGATAAAATGCGTGAGTTGATTACCCTGGTGGTTCTTGCGACCAATCAAACATTGCCCCAACTAAAAGCACATGTTAGTGCTGCACTGAATGTGGGGCTAACAGCTGTAGAGATCAAAGAGGCTGTTTACCAATGTGCTCCGTACATTGGATTCCCGAAAACGTTAAATGCTATCAATGAAGTCAATGAGGTTTTCAAATCCAAGAATATTGCGTTACCAATTGAAAGCCAAAAGAATGTTGTTGAAGATAATCGTTTTGACAAGGGACTTTCAGTACAGGTAGAGATTTTTGGTGATGTCATTGCAAAAGTGAGAGAAGGCGCACCAGAAAATCAAAAGCACATACAGGATTATCTCTCCTCTTTTTGCTTCGGAGACTTCTACACCCGGAGCGGACTTGATTTGAAAACACGAGAGTTGTTAACACTCTGTATCATAACTGCTTTAGGTGGTGCTGAAGGTCAAGTAAAAGCACATGTGCAGGGTAACAAAAATGTGGACAATGATAAGGAAATTTTAATCACCGCAATCACCCACTGCCTTCCATATATAGGTTTTCCAAGGACATTGAATGCATTAACATGTGTGAACGAAATTATTCCTGAAAATTAAGAAAGGGTGTTATTTATTATGTCAAATATTCAAGATAAAGTTGTCATTATTACAGGTGCTTCTTCTGGGATTGGAGAAGCTACTGCAAAAGAACTTGCCTCTAAAGGTGCAAAGTTGGTACTTGCAGCTCGTCGTGAAGATCGTTTAAAGAAATTACAAGATGAAATTAAAAACAATGGTGGACAAGCTATTTATAAAGTAACAGATGTTACTTCTCGTCAACAGATGGAAGAACTCGCTGCATATGCTCTTAATGAGTTTGGAAAAATTGATGTGCTAGTCAACAATGCTGGAATCATGCCACAAGCTTTTCTTGCAGAAAATAAAGTGGATGAATGGGATATGATGATTGATGTTAACGTCAAAGGTGTATTGTATGCTATCGCTGCTATCGTTCCATCTATGAGAGAACGCAAATCAGGTCACGTTATTAATCTTTCTTCTGTAGCTGGACATAACATCTACCCTGGTGGAACGGTATATTGTGGTACTAAATTTGCTGTAAAAGCCATTTCTGAAGGTTTACGCCAAGAAGAAGCAATGAGTGGCACGGATATCCGTGTAACAAATATCTCTCCTGGAGCTGTTACAAGCGAATTGTTAGAAACTACAACAGACCCAGCAATGAAAGCAGGATTAGATGAATTTTACAAAGCTGCCATCGATTCTGACCGTATCGCTCGTGCAATAGCCTTTGCAATTGAACAACCATCTGATGTAGGAATTAATGAAATGATTATACGCCCCACAGTTCAAGTAGGTTAATAATAAAAAATATAGTTTCATGGAGGAGTTAAAATGGCAAAACATGAAGAAGTAAAAAATGGCGTCATTTTCCCAGTGGGTGAGAAAAATGAAGCATATGCAGAATATTTCGTGGGACAAAGTTATCTTAAATCATTAATTGCTGACCCTAAAGTGAGTGTTGGTGTAGGGAATGTGACCTTTGAACCAGGATGCAGAAATAACTGGCATATTCATCGTGATGGATTCCAACTTTTATTAGTAACTGGTGGCGAAGGTTGGTACCAAGAAGAAGGTAAACCTGCTCAATTCTTAAAAGCTGGAGATGTTATTGTCACCCACGATGGTGTAAAACACTGGCATGGTGCTACAAAAGATAGCTGGTTTGAACACATTGCAATCACTGCAGGTACACCGGAATGGTTGGAACCAGTAACAGATGAGGAATACAGTAAAGTAAAATAATAGTTGAGGATAGAAAATGCCCTGTTATTCAGGGCATTTTTTATATCAATCCTAGGATTATGATGTGTTCTTATAGAAAGGAGGAATACTTTGGAAAGACCATATATAATATGCCACATGCTGACATCATTGGATGGGAAAATAATTGGGGATTATTTGGAAGAAGAACGTACCCAATATTTTATTGACGAGTATGAAAAAATTCATGAACGTTACGGATGCAAAGCATGGATGTGTGGCAGGATTACCATGGAGGAAAACTTTACCTTTGGACATAAATTAGATTTAACACATGAAAACATTCCGTCAATACCAAGAACTGATTATGTAGCAACTACAGATGCTAAAACTTATGCAATTGCAGTAGACCCTTCTGGGAAATTAGGATGGACAAAAAACTACATTTCAGAATGGAGCGAGAATAGGACAGAAGATCATATAGTAGAAGTTCTTACAGAGCTAGTCTCTGATGCTTATCTTGCTTATTTACAAAAAATAGGTATTTCGTATATTTTCGGTGGAAAAGAACAATTAGATTTTATGGTAGTAGTTCAAAAGTTTAAAAAATTATTTTCAATCGACAAAATAATGTTGGAAGGCGGGGGCGTTTTAAACGGAGCGTTTCTAAATGAGGGTTTAATTGATGAGTTAAGTTTGGTCTTAGTCCCAATAGCTGATGGTTCAACTAACTCTTTGACACTTTTTGAATCTAGCTCTCATCTCCCAAATTCAGGACCATTAAATTTTTATTTAAAAGAAATAGATAAATTGAATGATGGCGGGTTTTGGATGAATTATGTTACAAAACAATAGATGAGGAATAAAACAAATTAAATAATAGTTAGTCAAGAATTGCCCTGTTAAACAGGGCTTTTTTAGTAACATTGTTAAAAAGTGTACTTAAACTATCCTGCCCCTTTATTTCTCTATGGAGCTGTTTCCAGCTCCATAGAGAAGTAAAGTACCTGTTAGTTGAAGAAGCAATATATTTTAATTGTGCAATTTCTCATACAATTTCTTATGATCTTTATCTCGTATAATGATTTTATATGGTATTGCTTCAACGGATAATTCCTTCCTTTTTACTTCAACTACCTGTCTTGCATACTCTTCAATTCTTTCAGCTTGCTCTTCAGTCTCCTCTCCTTTGGATAATGAAGTCTTTAAAATGATTTCAAGAGGTTTTGGATGAAAGGAGTAGGCAAAACCATTTGTTTCTTTAAACTTTTTATGTGTTTCTTCCATGACTGCTGTAAAAATAGGCTGCCAATTCTGACCCTTAATTTCGTCTTCACTTTCTCTTTTGACTTCAACTTCAAACTTCTCATGCTTTTTTGCATATATGACATCATGTACATGTTTTTCTATTTGATTCTTCACTTCTTTGTAATGTTGCTCTGTTCCTTCAATCCCCACTTTAACGGAAACCTTTTTGGGGTTCGTAGTTACTCCACTAGCTAAAATGGTATAACCCTTTTCTTCTACAACATCTTGGGTTATTGTAAGTAGTTCATCTGTAAGTTTCTCTAATTCTTTATTTTTTTCACTTGGTTCAACATTATCCCGTACTTCTAATACAACCTCAACTTCATCAATTTTATAAGACTTAGCGCATTTAAAAATAATATCTTTAATTTCATCCCCATGTTCTTGTTTAAAATCTTCATCCTCTACCCAAACAGTGAATGAAGGGGGCTCAGAGGAAAAAAGCCATGACATTCCAACTTCTACTTTTCCTTTATACTCCTTATTCTCGTTTAACTTTTTAGATATCTCGTCATATAAAGCATCTAGCTTTCCTTTCCTGTCATCCGTTTCCTTCAAGCTTTGCACAATTTGATTTATGAAAGAGACTTTTGACACAACCTCTGCCATTGCAGGAGAAATAAAAGCTGAGCCAATAAATAAACCCAATAATATGATTAACGCGATACCAGAGTTTGTAATTTTCCTTATCAAACTTACTTTTTTAATACTAGTTGATAGGAGGGGAATTTTACTTCTCTCTCGGGACTCCAACTTTTCAATATCAGAAATGATTCGTTTTTTCAGTTTTTGTTTTTTCTTTGTTTTCCACAGTAGATCGGCATTTAACTTCTTTAAGGAGATATCTAAATCAGTATCTTCATATTGTTTTTTCATCCAAATACCCCTCCTTTATTAGTTGTTTTTTTAATGCTGGAATAGCTCTAAAAAGAGTCGATTTAACTTTACTCTCAGACCAACTCAATATCTTTGCTGTATCCTCAATAGAAAAACCTTTGATTTTTCTTAAAACGATCACCATTCGATATGTATCTTTGATTTCCCCTAACGCTTTATATAGTTCAGATGATTCCTCTTTTATTCGAATCATTTCTTCAGGCAATGAGTTATTATCCTTTTGCAAAAGAAATACTTCTTTAAAGAACCTGCTGGGTTTACGTTTTCTTAAAAAATCCACCGTTAAGTTGTGAGCAATACTGAATAGCCATGTTCTTTCACTGGAATGCTGATTAAATGAATTATAATATAAGTACGCTTTTACAAAGGTATCATGGGTCAAATCCTCTGCTTGTTGATAATCCTTAACCATCAATAAAATAAAGCTTAAAATAGATTTACTATGTTGGTCATACCAATCTGCAATTTCTACTTTTATGTACTCCGACAAGTTTCCACCCCTCCTTTTCTTAAATTCAATACTTAGACGTAATAATTAAATAAAAGTTGTGCTTTTGCATAAAAAAATCTCTAAAAGTTTAGATTAGAGATCTTTTTGTTTTTATAGAACTGATGTTTATAAGTTGTTTTAGAAATAAGTTCCTCGTTAGATCTAATATTAATATCCTTATGGAACTATCCTGTCCCGATAGTTCCATAAAGAAAAAGCTGCGTTTAAAGACAGCTCCGATCTTCAGCTAAAGCACCCGATAGTTTATTAAGAACAAAATAAAAAGGACCTTGGTCCCTTAAAAATACTTTCTATACAAGTCTCTCCGCATTGCACCACTTAGATATGCATATATTTTTGTGGTTTCACTTTTTTCATGACCCATTAAATTTTGAATCACTTCTAGAGGCGCTCCATTATTCAATAAATTTGTGGCATAACTATGTCTAAGCTGGTGGGGATGAATGCTCTTTTTAATGTCCGTTCTCTTTGCTACCAGTTTTATAATGTTTCTCGCTTGAGAAATACTCATTCGATGGGGTGCGCGTGTTGTCACAAATAGTGCTTCCTCATGATCTTTTCGCTCACTTAAATATCGCTTCAACCATATTTCACAACGAGTATTGAAATATACTTCTCGTTCTTTACGCCCTTTACCTAAAACGATTGCTGATTGATTAGAGAAATTGATTGAGGCCCTATCTAGAGTTATTGCTTCACCAATTCTACATCCTGTTGAATACATAAACTCAAATAAAGCATTTTCGAATGATGTATGACAAGCTTCCCGCAAATGTTCAATTTCCTCTTCAGACAAGTATTTTGGTACCCTTAATTCTAATTTTGGTTCCTTGATTTTGGAAGCAGGATTTCCATTAATTAAATTTTCATCCTGAGCCCATCTAAATAAAGATTTAATAAATCGAATTCTGTGACCCAGACTGGATGGCTTAAGCTTTTCAGCTGCTTTTCCCAGATAAACTTTAAGAGAATTAGTTGAAAGTTCTTGAATGGATATATTTCCAAAACTATTCACCAACAAGTTAAATTGGACATAATAGGCCTTTAATGTTTGTTGAGAATAACCTTGGATTTGCTTATCTGCCTTATATAAACCCCATACATCAGTTAAGATCATACCTGTTTCTCTCCAATCTATACCATATTAATAGACAGTATAGTCAAAAGAAGAACTATTATACTAGATTAGTAGAGTTTTCATTAAACAATAACACCTGTTAGTTAAAGAAGAAAAAGCTGCCTTAAGACAGCTCTGATCTTCAGCTAACGCACCCGTTAGTTCCATAAGACCTTAATATAACTCCAATCCCTAAGCGATAATGACGAGTGTGTTATCTTTGTAAAAGCATATCGACGTGAGGGATATTATCTTCTAAATATGTTTCGGATATAGTTTGAAAACCAAAGGAACTATAGAATTTTCTTAAATAATCTTGGGCTTGAATTTTAACATTTGTTTCTTTTAATTCGTTTTGGATAAAATCTAGCCCTTTTTTTAAAAGTTCCTCTGCAATTCCTTGTCCCCTGTATTCTTTCTTTACAAAGACTCTTCCAATAGAAATTTCTTGATAAGTAACACCTGCAGGTACAATCCTTAAATATGCAATGATTTCTCCATTGTCTTCTTTAAAAAGATGATATGAAAAAGGATCTTTACCATCAACTTCTAGATAAGGACAATTTTGTTCAACCACAAAAACTAAGGTTCTTTCTTTTAAAAGATTGTATAGTTCAATATTTGTTAACTCGTCAAATTTTTTTAAATTCAAACTCATAAAATTTCACCTCTAATTTTTTGTTGCAATGCAATAGAATACCTGTATTAAATCTAATATAACTTTGTTGTATTTGCAACAAAAATAATAATAGAAAGTATTGTAAGCAGAAGAATTCCATTGAAGTTCTGCTGCCTATTCCTCTAGAAAATCATCTCAATTCATTTTAGATTCTTACTCCGTTAAATGTCCCGATTGTTGAACACAAGTTAAACACCACTCTTCAACTAACCTGCCCCGTTAGTTGCATAAGAAAAAGCTGTCTTAAAGACAGCTCCGATCTTCAGCTAACGCACGCGTTAGTGCCATAAGAAAAACGTTACCTCAGCAGGTTGAAATCATTTTCACAAAAATAAACGGGACTATATACCAATTCAGAAAATTCAAATGAAATAATCAGATAGCCACCCTTATCGCCAGTTGCCGTTCAAGTTTTCTTTTTACTCGCTGGAGAGCATTATCAATGGACTTTACATGCGTGTTTAGTTCTTCAGAAATTTCCACATATGATTGTCCATCCATATATAAGGTCAACACACTTCTTTCCAAATCACTAAGCAATTCTGCTATTTTAAGTTCTATATCATTAGCTTTTTCTTGGTTAATGAACAATGCTTCCGGATTCGTTATTTTTTCTCCGGATATCCTATCCATAAGCGTATAGTTTGATTCTTCATCATAAAGAGGCTTATCCAGAGAAACATACGAGTTTAGAGGTACATGCTTTTGACGAGTAGCCGTTTTGATCGCGGTTATAATCTGTCTAGTGATACAAAGTTCAGCAAAAGCTTTAAAAGAGGCCACCTTGTCCTCTCTAAAGTCACGAATAGCTTTATATAGACCAATCATTCCCTCTTGAACAAGATCTTCTTTATCTGCACCAACTAAAAAATATGGTCTTGTCTTCGCGCGAACAAAATTCTGATATTTATTAATTAAAAAAGCCAATGACTCGCTATCTCCACTATGAACCATCTTTACTAAAACTTTATCTTCTAATTTAGCATAATTTTCAATCGGCTGTACTCCGATGTTTACACTCACTCATATCCCTCCGCCAAATTGAGTTATGATGCTTTTTAATAAACTGATAGATTGTGATACTAGCGCTTGTTTAATCCACTTTAATATCTCTTGATCTTTTCTAAAATTATAAAGGACAACAAATGAAAACGCTGTCGAAATATGAAACAATTAAAAATGCTATAAATCTAAGATAAAGATTGATAAGCATTTTTGTTAAGATTCTTTTCTGCTAAAGGATGGCTTTATGGATGGTTGAAAAAGATGGGAAACTTTTTGACCACCCCCAAAATTATATTCGAATATATGAAGCGAACCACGAAAGAATGGAAATCCTGTAAAAAGACAATAAAGTAATTTAATTTTAAAACCTAAAAAAAGCATAACCCCGTTCTAAATTTAAGACGGGGTTAAAATATAGTTGTTTAATTTTGGATATAAGATACTTCACTGTAATCAAAAATATTAAAATAAAGTCATTTAAAAATCTAAGGTTTATTCAATAATAGCGCCCAATTGTTGAAGATCATTAATCAACTAACGCACCCGTTAGTTCATTAAGGCTTGATAACAGCACAAGAGCAATCTCTCCAATGTTCGCCACTAAGGCTTTTTTAATTTTTTTGGTTATCAAACTGATAATTATAAAAGTCAGTTAGATTATATATCTGATTAAAACAAAAAAGGCATGAAGTTTATGCCTTTTTTATTTTAATCATTCGAGGACCATTTTTATATTATCTTGATTGCAATTTATCTTCATCTTTTAATGAGGTTTCTTCATTGTTATTCGCCTCTTGTTTATCAAAGCGAAGATTTAGAATAATTATAAATGCGATAATACAAACTACAGCTATTATAACCAGTCCCCCATATACACTACCCGTAGCATCATTTATTGCACCAATGGCATATGGTCCTACAAAACCACCAAGATTTGCAATTGAATTAATCGCTGCAATCCCAGCTGCTGCAGATGTGCCTGTTAAAAAAAGAGATGGTAAAGTCCAAAATGGTCCATATAGACTGAAAGTAGCTCCATTGATTATACACAACAATGCAATTACAACAATTGGATTGGATGTAAATCCAAAAGCAATAAGAGCTAAAGCACAGATTCCTATAGGGATAGCTATGTGCCAACGACGTTCTTTTGTTTTATCTGAATGGCGCCCCCATATTATCATGACAATACTAGCAAAAATATATGGTATGGCTGTGATAAATCCAACGGCAGTGCTTGATAATCCATCAGTAAATGAATCAATAATTTGTGGTGCAAAGAATCCAACACCATAAATAGCGAGGGTTTTACTAAAATAAACAATTGCTAGTAACCAAATCATAGGGGAAAATATAGTCTTGGCTGTTGAATTACTGTATTTATTTGTAACGCTTTGTTTTTCACTTTCTAGTTCATTGTGTAACCAAGCCTTTTCTTTATCGGTTAGCCATTTAGCATTTTCTGGTTTCTCAGTAAGAAAAACAAAGGTGCATATACCTAATAAAACAGCAGGTATTCCTTCAAGAAAAAACATCCAACGCCAACTAGAGATGCCCATCCAATGTATATGATCAAGAATTAAGCCTGAAACAGGTGCTCCAAAAATATAAGCGAGAGGGAGACCAAGCATAAATAAAGATATTACTTTTGCTCGATCTTCTTTACGAAACCAAAAAGTTAAATATAAAATTATTCCTGGGAAAAACCCTGCTTCCATAATTCCAAGAATAAATCGGAGGATATAAAGATGTGTTACATCTTGAACTAAACTAGTTGCAGCAGCAACAATCCCCCATGTAATTAAAATACGAGCTATCCAAACACGAGCCCCAACTTTATTCAATATTATATTGCTTGGAACCTCGAACAAAAAATATCCAATGAAGAAAATTCCTGCTACAATCCCAAACTGTGCACTAGTTATTCCTAAATCCTTATTCATATGAGAAGCTACATAGCTTAGATTAGTTCTATCTAGCATGGCAATAAAGTATAAAACAATAATAAATGGGAGAATGCGGTATTGAATTTTTTTAACAGTTTTAGCCTCGAATTCACTAGTGTGAACTTGTGTGTTATTTGTCTGTAGTTTCATTCTCTTTCCCCTCCAAACATTCATTTTATTCAATTGAATGATGTTAACTCTATTAGTTATGAAATTAAAACCGATTCTGTTTACTTTTGCACTAGTCTAGGAAAGAGACATTCTTATAAAATCTGCCATAAGCAATATTATAAGGATAAGTTTACGTTTAGGAGGTCCCCTTCTAAAAAAGGGCACTCCCTATTACTTTTATTTTATCTTAAAAAAGTAAAACTCAATGTTTACTTAAAATCTTGAAAACCAATAATAATCTGTAATCGCTTACAAAGGTGCGCAATCAATAATTTGACATCCTTTTTTCTGTAAAGTTTCATCAACCCAACTACGTTCCCATGTTCCATTATAGATTGAGTCAATCACCATTTTTTCTTTTGCTTGGATGTCTTTAGCTTTTTCAAGAACGCTTTCAGCATCTTCTTTTGGAATAACTACAATGCCGTCATCATCAGCAACTATTATGTCTCCCGGGTTTACAGGAACATTTCCACAACTAATCACTGTATTAATTTCGCCGGGACCTTCTTTATAAGGACCACGGGGAGTACCACCTTTTGCGAATACTGGGTATCCCATTTCGCTAATTCCGTAAAGGTCTCTCACAGGGCCATCGATAATATATCCTATAATTCCTTTTGTTTTCGCATAATGACACATCAATTCACCTAGAATTGCATTCCCCATATCTCCACATGCATCAACTACAATTATATCTCCTGGATGTGCCAAGTCCATTGCCTTATGGACTAGTAAATTATCTCCGGGATGTGATCTAACAGTAAATGCACTTCCGGCAATATGTATTCCAGGTTTATTTATACTTTTTATGGAGTAGTCCATCGCAAACATTCGCCCCATAACATCTCCTATATTGGGAGTAGCAATCCCTTTAAATTCTTCAATGATTTTCTGGTTAACTCGCTCAATATTTTTAACCACTCGAAATCCTACATTTGACAATTCATTCAACCTCTTCCTTCTTGTATTTTTTATCAATTCAACTATTTTATTTCTTTTTACTTCAATGTTTTTAGCTTTAAGGACTCACTACATTCATAGATAAATATTGATCAAGAATTTGCGTAACATTATTTGATTGAATTACTTCTTGGTCTATATCCATTTTTAATGAATTTGAAAAGAAAGATATAACTCCTTCAGTAACAAAAGGAGAAAGTTCAGCTTCTTTTATTAAATTACAGCTATCAAGAACCTCTTTATAGCGACGATTTTTATGAATTACATGGGTCGTGATCAAGGCGTTAGCAAAAGTGGTAAAGTCATTATTATTTATTGTTTTTGAAATGCTCTGCATGACTTCATCTGATACACCGTAATTTTTGGCAGTTATCATTGTTTCTAAGATTAGAGCTTCCAAACCCTTCATAAAGATACTTCTTAATAATTTAATGCTTGCTGCCCCTCCATTAGGGTGATTTATTGCTTGGCAGTTAAATCCTAGCGAGTTCAACAGTGCCTGAACTTTTACTGATTGCTCCCCAGCAATCAACAATGGAACTTGTTGCTGTTCTGTAGCTACCGTCCCCATTATGGAAGCGTCAACATAAATACCGCCATTTGAAACAATTATTTTTTCGCTATTTGACTTTACTAGAGGCGTACTTGTTGTAAGATCTAAAAATACTGTTCCTTTTCTTATCCCTTTGGCAACTTCTGCTGCTACCACCTCCGAAGCAGAACTATTCACCAACGAAATTATAAGTGTGCAGCACTCTCCAATCTGTTCAATTCCATCAACAGCTTGGACACCGATATTGTTAATTTTTTCTGTTATTAAATTCTTATTTTTCTCTAATAAAATATCATAGATGAACACGTGTTTCGTTTTTTCTAAGAGTCCTTTTGCAAAAACTTGACCAACCTCTCCAAATCCAATAATCCCTACACGTAGACCCTTTACTTCATTTAAATCCAAATTCATAATAACACCTTCTACCTCTGTTTTGTAACTTTGGATCCAAAGCTCACTTGTATTATAATTAAATATTTTCTAAATTGTCAATCTATTTTTTTACTTGGAAATTGAAAAGTATGCTTACTATTGAAATAAAATTAAGATAAACTTAAAATATATTTGTTATTTTGGATCCTAAACTTCATTGGTAAATTACCAATTGCACTGTTTGGTTATTTGTACTAATAATTTAATTTTGTATTCTGTATCTTTTCTTTATCATTTATGTCTTATAATTTTTTATTAGGAGGAATGTAAAATGAAACAAGCATCTCTATTACCTGCACGTGATCAAGTTGCTGAGATTCTAAGAAAAGCAATATTTACTGGTGAACTACAACGGGGACAAGAGCTTACTCAAGAAAAAATTGCAGAAGAACTTGGTACATCAAGAATGCCTGTGAGGGAAGCCTTTCAGATTTTAGACCGTGAAGGAATATTGACTATACAAAAAAGGCGGGCTATTGTTCAGGGTTTAACAATAGAAGATATCGTAGATCATTTAGAGATACGTGGAATGCTTGAAGGTGAGGCTGCTGCCCGGGCAAACTTAAAGGGTAAAGAGTTTGAAGGTATTAAACTCGCACTAGAAAAATCAGAAAAAGCAGCATTATCCATGGATGTTTTAAGTTATGTATCAGCTAATGAATCCTTCCATAGAGCTATTTGGGCTGCATCAGGAAGTTCAAGACTAGAAAATTTTTTGAATTATCTATGGAATGGATTTCCTCCTCATTTACCAGCGTTGTTACCCCAACAAATAAAAAGATCTATCTCTGAACATCAAGATATTGTTAAAGCTATTTGCAAAGGTACCCCAGACGAAGCACGTATTACTATGACACACCATATTGGACGTAGTATAGATGACTTAATTAAACACCATAAGGAAATCGATTCTGATGGAAAAACAACCTGATAATAAAATAATTGCGGTCTTTTCGCACCTAGATGTTCATTACAAAAACCAGCTAATATCTTAACGAGATATTAGCTGGTTTTTGTTTCTAATTAAAATAATAAAAACTACGACACTTTCAATTTAATAGGTATTCTGTATGAATTGGCATTCCGGGAAATAAATTTAATAGTAACAAACCCTTAATGAACTAACCTGCCCCGATAGTTGCATAACAAAAAGGTTGCTTCAGCAACCTCCCTTATTGAAGTAAAGCACCCGTTAGTTCTATAAGAAAAGCGAACTTTATTCAAGAATCGCGCCCGATTGCGGAATAACGTTATTAAAGAAAACTGCCGTTACTTGAAGAAGGATACTTCTTTAGTTACCTAAATTATCATCATAAGGGTTCTTATACAAATCTATATCAAATTCAGCCTCAATGCTTCAAGCAAAATTGATAACGTCTTTATCTAGATATAAGGAAGAAAGTCGTTTGAATTTTGGATCTGTTCTCACCAAAAGAAGAAGGACCAGCTTAATCCTTTTTCTTTTTATTGAATTAACGCTGCTACCCGATAGCTTATAAACAATCGAGTATTATACATGTAGAAAACCCTTCAAGTTATATTCCGAAGGGCTAAAAAATCTAATTAAACTTCTATTAAATTTCTTTGACAATTTAGTCTTTAAACAATACTATTCCCATTAAAGAAAACTATAATTTTATTTTTAGCTGTACGTTTCATCACGCGATATCCTTTATTATTAGAAGCTGTTGTCGCGATACCTTGGTTATTTGGTCTGCAATAACCATTGGCCTTACATGTTCCATCATCACGAACAAGCAATTGCCCCAGTAAGCCAACCGCAGCCCATTCTGGTCTATCTGAACGCGGAAGGTATTCTTTTGTAGGATCCCAGTCAGGATTCAATATCGGTTGCCGCTCTGTCCTTTCTGCAATAATAATGTTTCCTTCTCGTTCGGTTTCTGCTGGAATGACAACATCATGAGATTGGACTCTACCCCATTCATCAGTTACATATTTATCTTTCCATCTTAATTCTCCGCTGTTTCCTACTACAGCTGGATTGGCACTTATTATGCCAAGGATATAGTCATCTTTTTCATTTGCCATTCGAATTTTTTCTCCATCAAATGTCACAAAGTAACCTACGTCAATGGGATGACCGTCAACCGTTTCAAACATTTCAGCATAATCGGCATTGCCCATCACCCAACCCATATCCGCAATCCCGGTTCCATTATTTAAAATCTTCGCCGCAAGGGATTTATTGGTTGAACTTGTTCCGTTTGCAAGATGCCAGGAAAGTGCGTCAGTAGCATCCCCACAACGCCCCATGATATGGGCACAAAACAGTCCATTTGTATTTGTATTATCTCCTTCCGCATGGGACTCAGACCCACTGGCAATGGTTTTATATCCTTCCGCATGCGATGCGAGTCCACTGGCAGTTGTTAAGCCTCCTTCCGCATGGGAAAAACCTCCACTGGCGTGGGTAAAGGCACCTTCCGCGTGGGCCGCTACTGCCTCTGGGCCTGTCGTCGTGAATCTTCCTTCGGTATGCGAGGCTTCACCATTAGACGTATTTCCTTCCCCTTCCGCGTGGGAGGCCATACCACGGGCTTGAGAAAGCCTAAATTCATCCTGTATTGTAAATCCTTGACCCTCTGCATGAGAAGCAATTCCACTAGCAGCGGTTTTATATCCTTCCGCATGAGAAGAATCTCCACTCGCTGCGGTCTCGTATCCTTCCGCATGGGAAGCGATATTACTGGCTTTAGTACGGTATCCTTCCGCATGGGATTCCTGTACAGTGGCTTCTGTATACCATCCTTCCGCATGGGAAATGTCACTAGCGGTGGTACCGAATCCTTCTGCATGGGCAGCAGTTTGATCGGCTTTGGTACCTATTCCTTCAGCATGGGAACCCCTTCCACTTGCATTGGTATTGGACCCCTCTGCATGGGAAGAATTTCCACTGGATTTGGTATAGGATCCTTCTGCATGGGCAGCAGTTTGATCGGCTTTGGTACCTATTCCTTCTGCATGGGCGGCGATTCCACTAGCAACGACTTTATTTCCTTCTGCATGGGAAAAACCTCCACTGGCGGTGGTTTCGAATCCTTCCGCGTGAGCCGCTTCAGCCCCATTTCCTGTCATCGTGATTCTTCCTTCAGTATGCGAAGCTTCCCCATTGGCAGTATTCCCTTGCCCTTCGGTGTGGGAGGCGTTACCAAAGGCTTGATTTTGCTTTACTTGATCGCTTATAAGCCAACCTAGGCCTTCCGCATGGGAACCGACTCCATTAGCCAACGTATTTCCTCCTTCTGCATGGGAGGCGATTCCACTAGCAACAGTAGCGGATCCTTCTGCATGAGAAGCCTCTGCAGTCGCGTAGGTAACTCCACCTTCCGCGTGGGCACGAATTGCGCTGGCTGTGGTTTGTTGCCCTTCAGCATGGGAGGCGTAACCATTGGCTGTGGTTTGTTGCCCTTCAGCATGAGAGGCGACACCATCGGCTTGAGTTGCGTATCCTTCCGCATGAGAATAAGCTTTTGTGGCACGAGAAAAGCCTCCTTCAGCATGGGAACCTTGTCCAATGGCCTGGGTTCTTTGCCCTTCCTCATGGGCATATTCTCCAATACGAGCGATGGATCTTCCTTCTGTTTTCTCAATTACGGTAGTCCCCTGCCCTTCGGCGTAGGAAGCGTTACCAAGGTTTAGACTTCGCTTTAAATCGCCTTTTATCAAACCTTGATCTTCCGCAGGGAAAGCCTTTTTACTGTCAAGAGTAATCCCGCCCTCCATTACAGAATATCGGTTTGCATGATTATCAATCATTCCAGATGTTGATGCTATAATCCCTTCTTCTGATTTTTCATCATGCTTCTTTCCATCAAACATAATTTCAACCTCCTCTTAACGTTATTATTTGTTCATCTTGGAATTAAATATTAAGGAAAAAATTTCATTAATATTTAATTGTCTTATTCCAAGTTTTTTTTATGCGTATTTCATAAGATTTGAGTAACTTCACAAAACTGCCCCTTTAGTTTAAGTACATTTCTTCACAATCTCTTCTAAAATATCCATTTATTTTGAAAATGAGTTACTCAACAATCTGGCCCAATTGTTGAACAAAGGTGTACGAAGACACAAAGATAAGTACATTGGGGACATGAATTTGAGTACATAGAGTTATTAATCCACTCAAAACCGCACCAATTCAATCACTAAACTGTTTTGAGATACAAAATCGAGTACATTATAAACAATACAGTCATAAAAATTTATCTGTAAACACAAAGGGGAAGGCAATATCTACTCCCTCCCCTTTTTCGAACAACATATATTTTTAATCTTCTTGATTACTTTATAAAAAGACGTTAGTTCATTAAGAAATTCAGTTTATAAGTCCTTTTAAATATGTTTTATGATATTTTTTTAAGAATCCCCAAACAATAATTAGAACCCCAAACACTACAAAGAACAAAATCGGCAGCTGAAAAATATCCATGTAATCTCCTAATGCCCATGAATTATTTGCTTCAATAACATTCTGGTAGGTATCCTTATATTCATATTGAACAATCCAATTATCCTTTGTACTCGCCACTGTTCCTAAATCATAATCATCGCTAACAATTCCTTCTTTATTAAAAATTTCATACGGATCTTCTATCATAAATGTTGCATACTGATATTCAATGGGGTAAGTGGTAGAAGGTTTTTGTGTTATATTAAATTCTTTCAACCAATCTTTTAATTGAGCGTTCTCTTCTGTGTTAAATATTGCAAGATAATTCAAATGATCCTTATGTTCGTCGAAAAGAGTTTGAATATCCTCTTTTTTGGAGTCAGAAATCACATCATCATCACCTACAATGGTTAACACATCGTTCATGATGATGCTTCTTTCTTCCTTGAAATTATATATTTCTAAGGAGGTATTTACAAAAATGATAGCTCCTAGCACAAGTGAAACCAATGAAAATAATAAGATATAACGAGCAAATCTCTTTTGTACACTAAAAAATTCTGATAATCCTTTAATCATGTGTTTTTTATCTCCAAAGTTTTCAATAGCCATTCTGCTCGCTTCTTCTTCTGATACTCCCTTTTCTTTTAACTCATGGGCAGCCTCTAATAAATGCGATTGCATTTCCTCTTTTAATTCCTGAATTTCTTCTTTATCTCCATCAACATTTCGGTAAACCGAATGAACGTATTCTTCAATTTGTTTCATTTTTTATCCCCTTTCCAATAAAACGGAAAAACAGATACCCTACAACATTTAATAAAGCAAAAGCAATAACCCAACCAGCATTCAATCGTCTATGATGATAAGCGTTAATGATTGCCCAAATTGCAAACAGTACCCAATAAATACATACACTTAGAAACAATGCAGTATATGCTGTTTCTACATAACCTTTTGATTCAACCATGACATCCCAATTTTCGTTACCTGTACCATCAGCTCGATAAGAAATAAAGTGGTTAAATATTGGTTTTTCTCTAAAACTATATTCTGGTTCTTCGCTTACAGTAGTATAAAATGTCTCATTACCATAATTGGTAACCTCAACAGCACTAATGGTTACTCCTGTAATGTTTTCATTTTCTTGTACAATTTTTTGAATATCCGTTTTAGCTTGCTCGGTTATTGTATTACCTAAACTATCAAGGATTTGTGAACTAAATTGATAACTCTCATTTTGTTGATTCCTTTCAAGTGGAATAAGAATACCATATCCGATAAAACTAATTAAAAGGAATGTTAATGCTGTATAAAGTACCCATTTTGCAAATGTTCTTTGTGCTTTAAACAACTGACCAACAATAGAACGCATTTCTTTTTCTCCGCCGAAACGTTCAATGGAAATTTCAATTGCTTCTTGTTCAGACTTTCCTTCTAATTTCAACTCGTGAACAGCCTCTAATAAATGACCTTTCATTTCATCTTTTAATTCTTGTATTTCTTTTTTATTTCCGCCAACATTTTGATAAACCGAATCAACAAATGCTTCAATTTCTTTCATTTTTTCTCCCCCAATCCAAAAACGAATCAATCACATCTCTTACAAATTCCCATTCCAAACGCTTTTCTTTAAATCCTTCTTCACCCATTGATGTAAGTTTGTAATATTTTCTTCTTCCTCCTGGTCCTTTCTCATCCCCCCAGTAAGAAGAAATCCATTCATTCTTTTCTAATCTCTTTAAAGACAGATAAAGCGTACCCTCTTTTAATTCAAATTGGTCATCACTCTTTTCTCGAACAATTTTGGCTAATTCATAGCCGTACATATCCCTCTTATGTAAAAGAGAAAGGATGAGAGTGTCTATATGCCCTTTTAAGACTTCTTTATTAATTTCCAAATTATCCACCTCTTGGTATAAATATATTTTATATTACTATATAATGCAAGGTATTCATCAAAAAAACGGGTAGTTCTTAATGAACTATCCTGCCCCGTTAGTTCCATAAGAAAAAGCTGCCTTATGGACAGCTCCGATCTTCGGCTAACGCACCCGTTAGTTCCATAAAAAACATTACGAACCACTTATAAATGCTATATCAAAAATACTACGAACCACATAAAAGCAATACCAAAATCTAATAACATTTGCCTCTTATTTTCCTTTTTTAAAAAACTTTCAAATCCATCTATTATTGAACCAATTCCTAATAAAAGAATTATATATTTAATGAAATTAAAATTAAAATCATTAATTATAACTACTATTAAAATTAAGCCCATTAATATCCTCATTAAATAACTAATCAGAATAAATGGTTTAGTACGTTTAGTACTTTCTCTTTTTTCAAAAAACAATCCCATTACATATTTCAACTTATTTGACACTAAATTTCCCCCATAAACTACAAACTGAATTTAATAAACTATACCATAAAGCAAACGGGTCTTCGTCAACTAACTTGCCCCGTTAGTTGCATAAGAAAAATCAAAAGCATTGTTTAAGAGAGTCTATTGAGTAACAAAAAAAAAAGTTCGTAAAAGTGTACTCTTACGAACGGAAGGGTTAATTATTACTTTCTAAAAAAGCTTAATGCAAATTAGATTTTTATAAGATATATATTAAAGAGAAAAAAGCGAAAAAACTACCTGTATTCATCTAGGTAGTTTTTCATAGAACATGTATTACTCATAGAGTCGTTTTTATTTTAGATAATCTTAGCTTTTAAGAGCTTTTTCCCAATCAGAAGCAAATTTTTCGATTCCTTGATCCGTTAGTGGATGCTTAGAAAGTTGCTCAATTACTGAATAGGGAATCGTCGCAATGTGAGCACCAGCCATCGCTACACGAGTTACATGATCTGGATGTCGAACAGATGCTGCAATAATTTGTGTATTAAAGTTATGAATAAGGAATAATTCAGCAATTTTTTCCACTAATTGTACTCCATCCTCCGAAATGTCATCCAAACGACCCAAAAATGGTGAAACATATGTGGCACCAGCACGTGAAGCTAAAAGCGCTTGGTTCACAGTGAAAATAAGTGTCACGTTGGTTTTAACACCTTTTTTAGAAAGATAGCGACAAGCCTCTAAACCAGATAATGTCATAGGTAGTTTGATTGTTACTTTCTCATCTCCACCATTAATTTTAATGAGTTCTTCTGCTTGTGCTATCATTTCTTCAGCTGTAACAGCATCAGGTGTTACTTCTGCAGAAACAGATTCAACATGAGGTACTACTTGACAAATTTCTTCAATCCGATCCTCGAATTTTATGCCCTCTTTAGCAACCAAAGACGGATTCGTTGTAACACCGGACAAAATCCCTATTTTATATGCTTTTTTAATGTCTTCAAGATTTGCAGTATCAATAAAAAACTTCATGATAAATTCCCCCCATATAATTAAAAATCAATGTTTGTTTACTTTATTTCCCTTCTTTTTTTACAGAATCGGTTAATCCATATATTTGTCCAAGAAATCCCGCGTAATTATGTTTTTTTTTCAGCCATTTATAATCCTTCTCCTATTTATCCATGTACAGTAGTAACTTCTATTAACTCTTTTACTTTTGCTACAACGTTTTCAACTGTAAAACCAAATTCTTTCATGATTGTCTCACCAGGAGCAGATGCACCGAAGTGATTAATGCCAAGAACTTGTCCTTCGTCTCCAACATAGCGTTCCCATCCAAGTGTAGAAGCCATTTCCATACCTAAACGTTTTTTCACTGATTTAGGGATAACACTTTCTTTGTATTCAGCTGATTGCTCTTCGAAACGATCCCATGCAGGCATACTTACAACAGATACGTCAATGCCTTCTGCAGCTAATACGTTTTGTGCTTCTACTGCTAGGCTTACTTCAGAGCCCGTTGCAAGTAATAAGGCATCAGCTTGGTCATTGCCACCTTTCGATACAACGTATGCACCTTTAGATACGCCTTCGTATGCCTTCTCTTTTGTGCCCTTAAGCGTTGGTAAGTTTTGACGAGTCAACACAAGCACTGTTGGACGGTCAGTTGATTCTACTGCTAAGCGCCATGCAGCAGCTGTTTCATTTGCATCCGCAGGACGGATGACTGAAAGGCCTGGCATTGCACGAAGTGATGGTAATTGTTCAATTGGCTCATGTGTTGGGCCATCTTCTCCAACTGCGATGCTGTCATGTGTAAATACATAGGTTACAGGAAGCTTCATTAAAGCTGCTAAGCGAATCGCCGGGCGAAGATAATCAGAGAACACGAAGAACGTACCGCCGAATACTTTTACACCACCGTGTAAAGCCATACCATTTAATGCAGCTCCCATTGCGAACTCGCGTACGCCAAACCAGATGTTACGTCCTCTATAATTAACTGGAGTAAAATCTTCTGCACCTTTAATCATTGTTTTGTTTGAGCCAGCTAAGTCTGCTGATCCACCGAACAATTGCGGTACAGCTTGCGCTACTGCGTTTAATACTTCTCCTGAAGAAGCACGGGTTGCTAAGTTCGAACCTGTTTTATAAACTGGTAGTTGTTGTTCCCATCCTTCAGGTAATTTCCCTTCTACTGCTAGTTCAAATTGATGAGCCAGCTCAGGGTATTTTTCTTTATATTGAGCAAATACATTGTTCCATTCATTCTCTTTCTTTTGGCCAACTTCAGCAATTGTAGCGTTGAAGTGAGCATACACTTCTTCTGACACATAGAAATCTTCTTCAAATGTCCATGCATACGCTTCTTTTGTTAATTTTGTTTCCTCAGCACCTAATGGAGCACCGTGCACGCCAGATGTACCCGCGTGATTTGGAGAACCAAATCCGATTGTTGTTTTTACTTCAATCAGCGTTGGACGTGTTAAATCAGCTTTTGCTTCTTCGATTGCGTTTGCAATTTCAGTCAAGTCATTACCATCTTCAACACGGATTACTTGCCAACCATAGGCTTCGAATCTTTTTTCTGAATTATCAGAAAACGAACGATCTAAATCGCCATCTAATGAAATATCATTTGAATCATATAGGACAACAAGTCGGCCTAATTTTAAGTGCCCTGCTAACGAAGCTGCTTCAGCAGATACACCTTCCATTAAGTCTCCGTCGCCACAAACAGCATATGTAAAGTGGTCTACAATTTCTAAGCCTTCTTTATTATATGTTTCAGCTAGATGACGCTCTGCCATCGCTTTACCGACAGCCATTGCAAAGCCTTGTCCTAGTGGACCAGTTGTTGCATCAACACCTGCTGTATGACCGAATTCTGGATGACCCGGTGTTTTACTTCCCCATTGACGGAAGTTTTTAAGATCCTCAATTGATAAGTCATATCCAGCTAAATGAAGCAAGCTGTATAAAAGTGCTGATCCGTGTCCTGCTGATAAGACAAAACGGTCACGGTTAAACCAGTTTGGATTCTTTGGATTGATGTTCATAAACTTTGTCCATAATGTATAGGCCATCGGAGCAGCTCCCATTGGCATACCTGGGTGTCCTGAATTTGCTTTTTCAATAGAATCTATAGAAAGTGTTCGAATGGTTGAAATTGATAATTGTTCAATAGATGAGTTCATTTTTCTTCTCCTTTTTCTTTCCTTTTTTAAAAAATAAGGGGACGATGACATACATCTCTCGCCCCACATTCTCCTTAGATTAATCCAACAAAGCCTGTGCTGTTTCTTCGTCAGTGATTAGTACATGTATTAATTTTCCTTCTAAAGTTGCCTTTATTGCCTTCACCTTTTCTATCCCACAAGCAACACCCACAACAAGAGGGATTTCTTTTAACCTCTCTAAATCAAGTGTAATAATCTTTTCATTCCAAGAACTATCTGCTGCCTGTCCATTTTTATTAATGAAGTTATAACAAATGTCTCCAACTACATCACCTTGATCAAAATAGCCCTTGTGATCTTGACCAAGATAAGAGTTTACCATCGTCGAATGTTCAGGAGTCCCACCAATTCCGACAATTGCTATGTCAGACCGAGTGGCTAGTTCAAAAACATTTAGAATAGAATTTTGTCTCATAAAAATTTCTTTTGCTTCTTTAGAATCAACCATTACAGGGGCGTGAAGAAGCTTGTATTGGGCCTGTATACTTTCTGCGAGTTGAGCTACAATATGGTTTGCATGTATATCCATTCGTTCATTTCCCATCCCTCCAACTAGAGGAACAAACGTAACGGATGGATAAGATTGGGGAGACGTCAAAGACTTCGCTACCTCATGCAATGTTGTTCCTGCAGATACACCAACTGTTTGACCGTCTTTGAGTACTCGTAGTAAATATTTACTCGCCGCAGCTCCTAGTCTACTCTTGGAAGAGTCACCACCAAGATTTGGGATACACACTACCTCACGTAAACTGTACAAACGTTCAATTTTACCTTCTAATTGTCTATAAGGATGAATTTTATCATCATGTATAATAATTTCCACAATTCCAAGATCTCTAGCTTTTGAAAGATATTTAGAGATAAGAGATCTGCTTACGCCTACCTCATCTGCAATTTGGGATTGAGTAGCTCCTTCTTCATAATACATATGAGCTACTTTCACAAGTAATCTAGTATCTTCAGGAAAGTTCAAACTAGTACCTCCTTTTTTTCTTTTTATTTTACTTGGACTTTAGGAGGTATTATTTTATTATGACTTAAATTCAATTACACTCCCATTTTTAAATTGCGGAAGTACATGGGGATTCGCAAACACTGCCCCTGGAAGAACTTCTTCTGTAGGTTCTGAAAAGTAAATTGATATATGACCAAGTTCCTTCAGATTATTATTTGCTAAAGAGCCGACAGCCGTGATTGTAAATTGCTGATCATTAATTTGAAGAATCCCCCCTTCTTTAATGGGCTGTTCTGAAACGTCCTCTTCCACTTCATGAATCACTGCTACTTCTTTTAAACCGTCTGGTGCTTGAGGACCGAATAAAATCATAATTTTCTCTTCTTCAAATGATAAAGCTAGTTCCCCAATTTCTTTTACAATAGATTTATACATAGTAATTCCTCCATCTGTTTATAAAGTTATGATTAGTACATGCCTATACTTGCAATATAGGCAATTACAACAGCAAGAACACCTGTAATTAAACGACTATATAACACAGCAGGCACACCATATTGTACCGTTTCTGGCTTTGCTTCGCCAAGTGATAATCCAACTGGAATAAAGTCTGCACCAACTTGTGCATTAATAGCGAATAAAGCAGGCAATGCGAACTGAGGTGGAATATTCCCTTTTGCTATCTCCGTACCAATCAAGACACCGATAACCTGAGCGATAACTGCACCCGGTCCAAGTACTGGCGATAGAAATGGTAGGGTACAAACAAGTACGAGGATAATTAAACCCCATAAAGAACCAGCAAGAGGCGTTAAGAATGTTGCAATTGCATCGCCAATCCCCGTATAGTTAATAATTCCAATCAACATACTAACGAAAGCCATAAACGGGATAATATTTTTAATAAGCATTTCAATGGAATCTCGGCCTGCTTGATAGAATGTTCCTGTAACTTTTCCAATTCCTCTTGAAAATCTTATTAAGAAGTTATCGCCTTTATCTTGGTTTTCCTTCTTTAACTGTTCATAATCTTTTTTAAAACTTTCTTTGTCCGTTGTATCAAATTTTTTAGTCACAGTTTCTTCTTTTATCTCTGATTGACCAATCTCTGATTCCGATTGCTCATCTGCTACAGTGATTTGCTTTTCTGTTACACCTGAAACAAAGATGTCTTCTTTAATATGCTTTGCAAGTGGCCCAGACGGTGAAGATGGAAGAACATCAACTGTAGGAATACGCTTCATTGGATAAAGACCAATTCTCGCTGTTCCTCCACAATCGATAACCACGCACATCATTTCATCTTCTGGTACCGACGTTTTAAATCCGTCTACTGCTTCCGTACCTGAGACTTCAGCTATCTTTCTAGCTACAGGGTGGATTCCCCCTCCTGTAATTGAAACAACTTTCACTTTCTTTCCTTTTGGTTCAATTCTCAGGCCTGTCCCCCATCCACCTGAACCTTTATCAACAAAAATTGCACGTTGCTGAGTCATGACGCTTCCTCCTTGTGCCATGGTAATTCCTCCCCCTTTTACGAATTCGCTTCCATTCGTTTAGCTAGATATTTTGTGATAAGTTCAGTAATAACACCACGCAAGAGCATAATGACAATACCTACTAAGAAGTATCGTACTGCAAGATCAGACATTGAATAACCAGCCTCTTTTATACCGTTCGCAATTCCTAAGTAAACAAAAAGTTCTCCGGCATTTGCATAAGGAAATAAAGCTGTTACAGGGTGAAAGAAACTAACTAAAGAGTCAAAAAACGCTGGTTTTTGTTTTTCTGGTAAAAATCGTCCGAATGTATAAGCCATTGGGTTAGTTAGCAATAAAATTGATAGTATTGGCATCAACGTATATCTTAGTAAGGTATACTTTGCAGCAAATTGAATGACTTTATTAACTCTCTCTTCTCCTATAAACTTAATCATTGCGTACGTAAATGTCAGTAGCACAACTAGAGTTGGTACAATACCAGTCATTAGACTCATGAACTGTTTTCCACCAGCATCAAACATTCCGATAAAGTGTTCTCCGAACCATTGAATCCATTCCATTGTAATTAGCACTCCTTTCTATTAAACCAATGAGATATTTTTTTTTGAAATCGATAACAATGCATTTTCAGCAGCCTTTGAAAGAGCTATATTAATTGCAGGTAATCGTTTAGACTTCCCTTTACTTTTCACTTTGGAAACCTCTAAAATATCCAGTACAGCCCCTGAGTGTTGACCTTTATATTTGCCTAACTCTTTAAACTTTGATAAAACCGAATAGCCATTTACTACATAACATTCCTGAATAATATAGTCATTATCTACGACAATCATAGCAATTGCCCCAGGTCTGAATTTTCTTCTTTCCATACCCGAAAAGAAATAATACCCTTCTTTTCCTTTGTAAGCACTTACAATATTATCCATACTTTTTCTGTAGTATCGCATTTGTATAAAAGTAAGTGCGTATTGAACAATTAACAAAAAGCAAAGAACAATCACAAAATTCATAAAGAGTAATTCCCTCCTCTTAAGTCCCTTTATTTAGAAAAAAGGTGCAGCAAAATCTATTCTTTAATAGGTGTTTGCTGCACGCTTCGGAACTTAGATAGTGGTTAAAATTTCACCTTTTGGTGCTTCTGTAGGGAATAAATGATCTTGAAGCGATCTTAATTTCCATACAGTTGTTGTAGGATCTAATTCTATATCATCCGTTGTCAGGAATTGACCTTGGCGAATATCTTTTTTCGCTACAACTTTACCACTAATTAAACCGATTGGAATATGACCATTTTGTTTCATATCCTGATGTGTTTCAAGTACACCGCGTACAGAATAGCCTCCAATACCATCTAATGTTTCACCAGCTTTAATATCACGTTTTGCAACGGTAACCGTTTCAGAAACTGGTGCACCAATTGGATGAATTGAAGAGTCATGTTGTAAAACAGCTTTTGCAATAGTAATTGGTGTTTCTAGACTAGCAAGATGATACGGGCGATATAAAATGTGGTGATCTCTTTCACCTTTTTTCAGCAAATAATTTAGCTCGTGCGCTACAGCTTCATTTTGACCTTTTACAATTACAAATACTCCTGGTGCAAGACCATCTACATATTCCACTACACCAAATTTATTTAACACTCCACCATTTTCTTTAACATCTAAATCTTTAATAACTGAATCAAGATCTCCAGAAATTCCGTGCATTCCAACTACATCCGGTACAAATCCAATAGCGTTAGACAATAAATTCATTTCAGCCATCGTCTTCGTACCATCTTGGAAAGCAGCAAGCATGTGGGAAGACATTTTTTTCTTGTTTGCTTCTTCTTGTGCAGTGGACGGGTTTGCTGTGACATTTAATTTGTTATTTTTCCCTTTACCAGCAACTAGTACTTCCATACCCATTGTTTTTGCAAATTCAAATAACTCAAGAGTTGCTGCCGGCTCATCACCTGCTGAACCTGTGTAAACTAATCCCGCATTTTTAAACATTTGATGCATTACTGGACCAATTGTGATGTCTACTTCAACGTTTAATAAAACAAGATGTTTTTTAGACCTGAATGTTTCAAGCGAAATATTTGCTCCTACTTCCGGAACACCTGTGGCATCAACAATTACCTCAACATTTGAAGATTGAATCACTTCGCGAAAATCATTTGTTATGATAATTGATTCTTTTCTATCTGCCTGTGAGTTATAGTAATCCGCGGCTCTTTGTGCTGCATCAACATTTATATCACTAACACCTGTTACACTCATTCCAGGAATACGAGAGATTTGACCAATCATTCCAAATCCCATCTGTCCAGCACCAATAACCCCTACTTTAATTGGTTCATTTGCTCGTTCTCTTTCTAAAAGTTGTTGATAGATTGACATCTATTCCATCTCCCTTATATAGTTTTCTTTTACCAATAAAATTACTTTTCTGAAAACAAAATCTATTAACCGCTTACAAATACTTTTTTTAATATATAACTTTTGTTAAAGTGATTAACATGTTAAAACAAAACGTAACATTTGAAAAACATAATATCAAATGTATTAATAAAGTAGCATTTGTTACGGGTAATAACATTTGTTAATCTCTATGTGTTTATATTAAAATTAAATGGAAACGTTGTCAACAAAAAAAGGAAATTAGATTTAAGAAAAGGATGGTAAAAGAATGAATCGAAAAGATTATTATTATGATGAACATGCACCAAAGCCGCAAGTTATTGTTCCAGCAGTTTCAGCTGTCATATTCCATGAGGAAAAGGAAATTCTTCTTCAAGAACGAGTGGACAACTTGAAATGGTCTATACCTGGGGGCACAATGGAACCAGGTGAAACAGTGGAAATAGCGATAAAACGAGAGGTAAAAGAAGAAACCGGTTTTGATATAGAGGTAAAACAATTGTTAGGTGTATATAGTGATCCTAATCATGTCATAGCCTATGCAGATGGAGAGGTTCGACAACAATTTTCTATTTGTTTTTTATGTGTAATTAAAGGGGGTTCTTTGGTAATTAGTAATGAATCGAAAAGAGTAGCCTTTGTTCCTATAAGGGAATTAAACACGATAGATATGCATAGAACCCAAAAGATAAGAATTCAGGATGCCTTAGCTGGAAATAATGCGGCGTTTATAAGATAAATTAATAAGGATTAAATTCAATAAATTAACAATTTATTATCCTGATGATTGGTTAAATCTACTTAACAAGTGGGTTTAGCTAGTTATAGGCAAAAGATATATATCAATAATTTTTTTTACAAAGGAGAATTAGATGAATAAACAAATATGTATTATTAAGAATGAACAAATTAAATATTCATTAGAAAATAATGCGAGGCAGTATTTGGTAGGGAAATTATCACTTCCTCAAACACTTAATCATATAGAGGATGATAAGTTAGAAATTGGTATCACTTCTTATACTGATTTTCATAGTGAATCACCTCACTATCATACTCAAGCTTATGAGTACCAATATATAGTTAAAGGTACGACAGAATATATGGATGTAGAAACAGGACAAGAATACACCTTCCATCAGGGAGACTTTTATGTGACTCCCCCTGGTATTAAGTATGCTCAACGCTCGCAACCAGGTACAGAAATTTTTTTTATAAAAACACCCCCAGGCAATGACAAGAAGATAATTGAGAATACAGATAAAGTTAAAGAATGGTTAAGAGGCAAATAGCACAATTGATTTTTAAATAAAGGAGAAGGTCGGGATAATCGTCTTGAAAATGGGGTCAACGTTGTAAATCCGCATTTTCCTGACGCTACCCCTTAATGAACTAACGCACCTGTTAGTTCTATAAGACTTATTGCAGAGTTGACACATACTGTGTCATAAAGTATTTATATAAAATCAAAAAATAACTGCTCCTCAAAAAGCAGGAGCAGAAAAAAAGATGTTATTTCACAACTTTAAGAGGAACAAGTACTTTATTAAAAAAAGACGTTTCGAGCTTGGCTAACCAACCGTTTCCGTTTTCTCCATTAGCTACTTGAGCAGCGTGTTTTTTGTGAAATTCTGCTACCCGTTTATTATGCTCTTTATGCCATTGGTGCATAGAATTATGTTTCATTCTTATTGCCTCCTTTCCGTTTCATTATATTTTTAGAAAAGTTAAATAGAAAGTGCTTTTTATTCAGCTTTTGAAAGAGAGGAAATCGATAAGTTAATAAATATGAATATGCACAGTTCGTATACAACTAACCTGCCCCTTTAGTGACATAAGGGTTTTTAAACAACATTATTATTTTTTAATGACTTTATTGTAAATTAAACAACTTTATTATCTCTGTACAGTAGC
>NZ_CP195840.1:4846427-4933336 GCF_058513295.1 Peribacillus sp. B65
CAGCCAAAAGTGATGAAGTTTTTCGTTTGTCTTAGTTGGTGCTTATTTATATTAATCCCATTTCAGTTTAAAGTCAACTCTTTTTTCCTTTTCTTTTATTTATACCCTGCAACCGGTTATTTTAGCTTCTTCTGTTTATCAACAATGCAAGGACAGTACTTATATAATGGTAAGAATGGCAACAAACACGGGATAGACCTAACTAAGTATCTTTGTATCTTTTTTTAATGCCTGTTTATAATGAAATTTGGCATATAACCAAGTTGACTTCATAATTTTCATTATGATATTATATAACCAAGTAAAATAATCGGAATAGTTAATTTTATTATTTTAAGTATAGCAAATTAAAGGAGATGGGATTATGACAGCAGCAATGGTAATACCAGGTGCGGAACCTTTTTTCTTACCCGGCAATTCTATCGGCATTCTTATTTGCCATGGCTTTAACGGAACGCCACAAAGCGTAAGATATTTAGGTGAAAAATTTGCCGCCAAAGGCTTTACTGTCTTCGCTCCTCGACTGGCGGGCCACGGGACGGATGAATATGAAATGGAAACGAGTACTTATCAGGAATGGATACAAGATGTTGAAATGGCTTATGCAAAATTAAAACGAACCTGCACCCATGTATTCGCCATCGGACAATCAATGGGAGGCGCCCTTGTTCTCGATTTAGCTACAAAAGTGGCTTGTGATGGAATTCTCACCATCAATGCCGCTCTCGAAGTTCCTGAATATGAAATATACCGTAACCAATCGGTTCCACGCTTCGTTCCTGAGGGCAAACCTGACATAAAAGACGATACAACTAAAGAAATCACAAATGACCAGGTTCCGTTAAAAGCGATTAATCAATTGCTTGATATAATGGAACATACCAGTCAAAAACTAATAGACGTTTCGTGCCCGATTCTTATCTTCCATTCTCCAGAAGATCACGTTGTACCAGACTCGTGTTCCTACCAGATTTACGATAAGGTCATGTCCGGGGATAAAGAGATGGCGCCCCTTGAAAATTCATATCATGTGGCCTCGTTGGATCATGACAAGGATCATATCATTGAACGGTCATATCAGTTCATTCAAAGGTTAAGTAAAAGGGCTATAATCGCTTCTTAAACTCCTTTCTCCATATAAAACAGGTTTATCCGTACACTTCATGGGTATATACAGTATATAAAGAAAAAGGAGGTAACATGATGAGCGGTTTATCAGACAAAGTAAAAGGTGCTGTAAATAAAGTTAAAGGTGAAACGAAAGACCAAGTCGGAAACGCGAAAAATGATCCTCACTTACAAGCAGAAGGTAAAGTTGATAAATTAAAAGGCAATCTCCAAGATGGCATTGGTAAATTAAAAAATGACCGTTAATTGCAAATAGCCGAATATATGATTCACTCTCTTAACATATCCCCCCTTTTATAGAAGAGGCGGCAGATAATCTGCCGCCTCTTCCTTGTTCAATTTGCTTGAATAACAACAACACACATATCATCCGGTTGATCTTGCTGCATTTCCGGGGACATCAAAAAATCGATAGGGGGAGATTCCTTACAATCGAACCATCTCGTCGAGACCGCTTCTTTTATTTGGTCGAGTCCTTCCGTCCCTTCTCGATCTATCGCTTCCATGACTCCATCCGTAAATAGCATGAGCTGAATCTTCTCTTCATAATGAATGACTGACTTCTCTATTTTCATTTCGGTGAAGAACCCAACAGGGCATGTCCCTTTTGAAAGCGAGGCCACTTTTCCATCGTCCATTAAAGCAAAGCCCGGAGGATGTCCGGCATTCACATATTCCACAGTCTTTTGCTCTGTATCAATGACCATATAAATCGCGGTAAAATAATAATGCACTGGATTATCTTCTTTATTAAGGGTACTCATCCAGCGATTCATTTCGTTTATTACTGCCACCGGATCAGTATGTATCCTGATGGCATCCCTCAATACGGAGGAAATGAACATGCACACAAGTGAGGCGGATATGCCATGCCCCATCATATCCAGCAGGATGATCCCATACCGACTTTCATCGATGCGATGCCAATAGTACATATCCCCTGCCAATTTATTCGCAGGTAAGTATGATGCCCTTATGGTTAAGTGATCATTTATAATGGGTTCACTTAATAAACCGCTTTGAACCTGCATGGAAAGATCCAATTCATTGCGGATTTTTTCATCCTGCATTTTATGCCAATCTTTTTCATATTTAAGTCTTAACCCCACGCGAATCCTCGCAAGTAAATCTATTTTATTGATAGGCTTCATAATATAATCAATTCCGCCAACATCAAGTGCCTCGGCAACCTTATTTGAATCTTCAAGGGCGGTCACAAAAATTACGGGTATATCTCTAAGGTGAGGAATGCTTTGAAGTCTCCTGCACGCCTCTATCCCATCGATCTCCGGCATCATGATATCGAGCAGAATGATATCAACTGAAGTCTCTTTAGGTTGCGGACTATCCACCTGTAAATATTCAAACATCTCAACAGCTGAAGTTAATGATAGAAAATCCGTATAGCCAGCTCGTTTTAGAATTTTCTCTATAACGAAAAGGTTAACCTGGTTATCATCTACGATTAAAATCGTCATTCTTTCATTCCCCTTTTGGCTTATATCGAGCGGCAACATTTATCTTTTTTATATGGATCAGTACTTTCATAAAGCTCCCTTAATAGGGATTTTCCTATTATATTATAACGAAGTTCAGTCTCTTTTAATAATAATAAACAACGGCAGTTATTCTATTTGGAGACCAACTCATTATTTATACCCCTTCTTCCGTTACCTTAAACATAGAAATGAAAAAAAATCGAAAAATAATGCACTAAATTAAAAAGAAGGAGTCCGCTTATATGCGGACTCCTTCTTTTTACAATTTCCGATAAATTCGTTCCTTTGAGTCAAAGTCCTCATAATCTTCCGAAAAGGATGATGTATGAAGTGTTTCCTTGCTGCCAACCGCAAGGAAGCCGTCTTTACAAAGGCTGTCATAAAACAACTGATTAACATAGGTCTGCAATTCACCGGTAAAGTAAATCATCACATTCCGGCACATGATGATATGAAACTCATTGAACGAACCATCAGTAACTAAATTATGCTGAAAAAACACAATGTTTTTAAGGAGATTCGAATCAAGATAAGCATTTTGATAATCGGTTGTATAATACTCCGAAAATTCCTGGTTGCCTCCAGCTTGCAAATAGTTTTTCGTATAAGACTGCATTCTATTTAAAGGCAATATTCCTTTTTCCGCATGACGGAGGACTTCATCATTCATATCAGTGGCATAAATCCTCGCCTTATCATAAAGTCCTTCCTCCTTGAGGATGATCGCCATGGAAAAGGCTTCTTCACCGGTTGAACATCCCGCATGCCAAATTCTAATTTCCGGAAGTTTTTTCAGGAGCGGTACAATATTTAAACGAAAGGCTTTAAAGAAATCCGGATCGCGAAACATTTCAGTGACATTTATTGAAAAATCTCTCAATAGCTTCTCGACATACCCTTTTTCATATAAAACCATTTCAATCATTCCGCTGATCCTGCGAACATGGTCCAGCCTCATTCTATTTTCAACTCTTCTTTTTATTGAAGAACGCATATATTTGCGAAAGTCAAAGCCCGAAACGGAATAGACGGCCTCTAACAATAATTCGATTTCCAAGTCTTCTCTTTCTTCAATCGTTAAAGTATCCTTCATGCAAAACCTTCCTTACCCGTACTATCAATCAATTAGTCAGCCATACCCTTAGGACTGATAGCAACTGATCCAATTTTAACGGCTTGCTGACATAGTCGGAAGCGCCGGCCTTCAGGCACTTTTCCCTGTCGCCTTTCATCGCTTTCGCAGTTAGCGCGATGATTGGAAGATCCTCGAACTTACTTTGCTCGCGAATTCTGGTCATCGTTTCGTAACCGTCCATGCCTGGCATCATGATATCCATCAAAATGACATCTATATTGTTTCCTTTTTCAAGGAGTTCCAAACATTCATAGCCGTTTTCAGCTGTAAGGATTTCCATCCCCTCATGCTTCAGCGCATTTTTCAGGGCAAATATATTACGGTGATCATCATCGACGACCAGTACTGTTTTATTGCAGAATGGTTTGGCCTTATCTCGATCTTCTTCATCCACTATAACTACATCCGGTTCTCCCTGACCGTCAAAAGGTGCGGCGGCAGAATCATCGTTGTTGGCTGCTGCCACTTCTGGAGAAGCAGCCATTGCTTCGCCGATATTTTTGAAGCCTTCTGGCATGCTTGGAATAAAGAAAGTAAAGGTACTGCCCTGCCCTTCCTCACTATCTACAATGACCCAGCCTCCCAGAAGTTTGGCGAACTCCCGGCAAATCGATAGCCCTAGTCCTGTACCGCCATATTTTCTCATTGTAGCTCCGTCACCTTGCTGGAACGCTTCAAAGATAAGTTTTTGCTTCTCTTTAGAAATTCCGATGCCCGTATCCGTCACCTTAATTTCAACCCAATTGCTAGCTCCTTTTGTCTGTATCCATTGTGCTACATTTTCTTCATCAGCTTTTTTGATTTGGACAGTCACAGAACCTTTTTCCGTGAATTTAAATGCATTGGATAATAGGTTTTTCAGAATTTGCTGGAAGCGCTGTTCATCCGTAAAGAAAATATCCGGAACGTTTTTACTTTTTTCTATTATAAAGTCAATGTTCTTTTTCTTCGCTACATGATCGAAATTACGGTGCAATTGCTCTGGAAGCTCACTCAAATTCATTTCGTCAAAGACTACTTCAAGCTTTCCGACTTCGACTTTCGATAAATCCAAAATGTCATTGATCAACGTTAATAAATCTTGACCTGATGAGTTAATGACCCGAGCGAATTCCTGTTGCTCTTCGTTTAATTTACTATCATTCGGATCTGAAAGCATTTCTGATAAAATCAGGATACTATTGAGCGGTGTCCGCAATTCATGGGACATATTCGCCATGAACTCCGATTTATATTTGGAACTTAACTTTAATTCCTCCGCTTGTTTTTCAAGATTCAATTTTGCGACTTGAAGCTCTTTCGATTTTTCTTCAGTTTCACGATTTCTTTCTTCTAATTGTTCATTGATCATTCGCAATTCCTCAGCCTGTGTTTGCAGTTCCTCCGATTGGGCTTGCATTTCCTCTGACTGTGATTGCAATTCTTCAGATTGAGCCTGTAACTCTTCGGTCTGTGCTTGTGATTCTTGCAATAAACGCTCTATTTCCATCCGGCCCTCAACATTATTAATCGTGATGCCCAGAGTATCAAGAACCTGGTTCAGGAAAGTTTTTTGCAGCTTCGTAAAGCTCTCCAAACTCGCCAGTTCGACCATCGCCACCACTTCATCCTCAAAAACGACCGGCGCAATGACAATGCTTTTCGGGTTTACCTCCCCTAATCCTGTCGTAACCAATTGAAAATCTTCAGGAATATCTTCAATGACTTTCGATTCCTTTTCAAGGGCGCATTGTCCAATTAAACCTTCGCCAAGACGGAATTCACGCCTGCCTGAATCTTCGCCATCTCCCGCAAAGCTTGCAAGCTTCACAAAACGCATATCCACGCCCTCGCCCCGTTTGACGTAAAAAGCTCCAATTGAAGCTCCCATCATCGGTGCAAGTCTTGTAATGAACCGGTCAGCCAGCACCTCCACATCAACAATGCGCTGATACATCGTAGCTATATCTGCAACACGGGTCTGGATCCAGTTCTGTTCACTGATCTTTTCGGTGAAATCTTTCTCTTTTTGATTATAGATTTCAAGCGATCCCGCCATTTCGTTGAAAGATCTCGCTATATCACCAATTTCATCAGTAGTCCGAACCGGAACTCTCGGTATGACCGATAAATTTTTATAATCGATATTTTTGATGACCTTCGTAATCGATTGCAGATCTTTCGATGTACTGCGGATCATCCAAACAACCGTTACTGAAATAACCAAAATGCTAAGAATAACCGCAAAAATCACAAAACCAATCATATCTTCATAGGTTTGTTTCGAATTGTTTAAGGTATCGTTCATGACACCTTCCTGGTAATCCTTAAATTCATCCATCGTACTGATGACTTTCGTCCGTTTTTCCCTTTGGTCCTCCATCAGGCTTGAAAGATCATCCGAAGAGTTTCCCGATTTTATCTTTTGGATGATTTCAGCCTCCGTTATGGAGTAAGAAGCATATTGAGTCTCGAACTCTTTCAATAATTGCTTTGCTTTCGCCTTATTTAACGAACCTGATAACCCGGCAATTTTTGATTCAATCAAACTATGATTCTCATTGATGATTTCGAGGCTCTCTGCTCTTTCTTCTTTGTTTGCATCATTAGCTGCAAACAGGATCTCACGGTCCGACCTGGAAAAAAGCTGACGGATTTCCATCGAAGCTGAAACTTTTTCATAGCGATTTTCAACTATCTCAGTCATGCTGCTCTTTAAATTGTTAAGCGTAACCATCATGAAAGAAAGTAAAATAGCCAAGAAAAGCAAGATCAAACCAAATCCCAACATTTGCTTCTTCTTAAAACCCATTTTCCCGCCCACCTTCAATACTTATTTATACCAGCCATAAATAAACGGCATTGCAAAATAAATCTTAATGCTATCATTAGTATTACTTTTGAAGAATTTCCTTATATTCTTTGAAACTTAAAATGATATATAGATAGATTCATTGCTCAAAGTCAATTTTAACATTTTCCAAGCTAAAATAGTTACCTACAGTGTTATTTTTAATGAATTCATTTTCCAATTAAGTAACAGTCTGCCTTGACCATTGTTCTAAACACCGAATAGACATCTTCGTACATAATAAAAGCCGAAAGTTTCCACTTTCGGCTCTTGTTGTAATCCTGTTTTATTTAATCTTCTTCACTTCAACATATAAAACATGGTGGCCGTCCATTTCCTTTACAGTAAACTCATATCCGGCGTATTCGATTTTATCCCCGACAGCAATCTCGAATCTGCCTGTCAGGAACCAACCTCCCAATGTATCGATATCTTCCTCCGGCAAATCGATCGCAAGGGTATCATTGACATCTTCAACCAATGTTTTTGCGTCGAATACATAATGCCCTTCATCAATCTTTTGAATGAGCGGACGTTCATCCTGGTCAAATTCATCACGGATTTCCCCGACGATTTCTTCAAGTATGTCTTCAACCGTAACAAGACCGGCAGTTCCGCCATATTCATCAGTCAAAACAGCCATATGGATCCGTTCCTTCTGCATTTTCAGCAGCAAATCATGAATGGCGATCGTTTCAAGAACACGGATAATGGGTGTTACAAAGGAATCCACCGTCAAAGCTGTTACATTATCTTCTGTAATCGTCGCTGTATAAAGTCGCTTGATATTGACCATTCCCACGACATTATCTTTATCACCGTCTATGACCGGATACCTTGTGTATTGTTCTTCCTGAATCAGTTCAACAACTTCCAATAATGGCATGCCCTTTTCGATAACGGTCATTTCCGTACGCGGAACCATGATTTCATTGGCAATGCGCTCATCAAATTCAAATATCTGATTGACATATTTATATTCTGATTGGTTGATCTCACCGCTTTTATAGCTTTCCGATAAAATGATGCGCAGCTCTTCTTCGGAATGGGCCATTTCGGACTCGGACGCAGGCTTTAATCCGAACATGCCCGTCAGGAGACGTGCAGAACCATTCAGTAACCAAATGAATGGGTACAAAATGCGGTAAAAGAGGATTAACGGCTTTGCAAATAGCAAGGTTACCTCTTCTGCCTTTTGAATCGCAACCGTTTTCGGTGCAAGTTCGCCGACAACAACATGAAGGAATGTTACAGAACCGAAGGCGATCAGGAACGAGATGATGTGACTTACGGACTCCTCTAATCCCCATTTAGTGAACAATGGTTTTAAGATGGCCTCGACCGTCGGTTCACCCAATACCCCTAAACCTAAGGCGGTTACCGTAATCCCCAATTGACAGGCAGATAAGTATTCATCGATATGTGATGTCACTTTCTTGGCTGCAAGGGCATTTCTATGCCCTTCCTCAATCAATTGATTGATTCGGGAACTTCTGACTTTCACGATTGCAAATTCCGATGCAACGAAAAATGCGGTTAATGCTATTAATACAGCTACTGCTAATAATTTTAAAAATATCTCCAATATGTGCGGGTTCGCCATATTGTGCCCATCCTTCTGACCTTCGGATTAGACATGTACGGCTAAATCCCAAGCACCTCCTGTATAAATGGTTATTTTCGTTTCAAAAAGCGATTTTTGCCTAATCAAAACCCTTTAGCCTATTTCGTTAATATGCACCTTTGTGCAAAAAACTATAGGGATAAATTTTAATCATACCAGCAACACTAGCAATGATTGGATTAAGGCCATGCTTTCGCGGGATATCTGTTTTTTTAAAAGAAGCTCACTTTTTCCGTCCTTTTCAATCAAGCTAATGAATTCCTGAAGTTCCTCGTTCAGGCCATCCATTTTATTCTTGAGTTGAAGACCTTTTTCCTCAATTGCTGATGCTTCTTCCTTATCCTTCTTAAGTAATTCTTTAATATCTTCCAATGAAAGGTTTTCTCTTTTGTATCCCTCGATACGGCGAAGTCTTTCAAGTTCACCGACTGAATAATAACGGTAATTAGAGGCGGAACGTTCTGCTTTAAGCAAGCCTAGGTTTGTATAATAATCTACAGTTCGTTTCGTAACATTCGCCATTTCCGCCAACTCGCCAATTTTTAAAGTCTCGTTCCCAACATAACCCCTCCTAACCGTCACGTGATGGTTTGACAAACTGAAAGTATGTCTTGTCTTTTTCCTCCATGACGTTTTATTCTATTCCCTAATCGTACATTATTTTAATTGAAATGGAAAATATTTATTACCTCTTTACCCTTCATTGGAAAAACAAAAACCGATTAATTGAATAATCGGTTCAGACTGTAGACAAACTTGATATTAATTAAGTTTGCCTGCATTTTGAGAGTGTATAAAATATGAACGTTGATTGGAACGTAGGGCACTCGCTTTCCGCGGGCGGTCCGGGAGCCTCTTCGGTTTGCCTGCGGGGTCTCCCTGAGCACGCTTTTCCCGCTGGAGCCTCGAACACCCGCTCCAATCAACTTTGTATGAAAAATTAATATGGAACCCCTTTTGTCTACAAACTCAAACCGATTAATGGTTTAATTTATGATCTATTCCACAGATTTATTTTTTTGTTTTAACTGAGAATTGATTGCTCAATATCTTAGGACCGCATTGGCAAAGGGCAGAATGCTTTAGCTTTTTTATTGGTGTTCCGCATGTTTCACAAACTTTTGCTACCATTTATACTGTCCTCCTCACTTTATTTGCTTGTTATACATATTATACTACTTTATTAATGATAATCAATACTAAATTAAAATTATTATAAATAAGGTTTTATCTTTAATTTGTTAGACTTCACATATGATTAATATAAAGATAAAATATAAACAAAACATATCAGGAAGGTTGGTATTAGTATGACGAGTGAAATCCGTTCCATTCCCCGGCCTTTAGTACGAACGAATCAATGGGTCATTTTGTTAAGCGTAGCTACCGCCTTATTAACGGGACAAATGTGGATATTAGTGATTCCTTTAACTGCAGGACTTTTAGGTCTTCTCTTTAATTTCAATCCAGTGATGCGTCTCGCCAAGCTCTTTCTTAAAAAGAAACCCTCCGATTATATTCCTGAAGATCATTCACAGCAACAGTTCAACCAAGCAATAGCTGTCGTTTGCTTAGGACTTGGATTCATATCTTTTTTGCTGGGTTGGGATGTTACCGGTTATATATTCACCTTGATGGTCGGATTGGCTTCTCTCATAGCCATCCTTGGATTCTGCATCGGCTGCTTTATCCTTTATCAATGGAAGCAATATTCCTATCGCCGATCTATTCGCTAATACCACACACAAATGGGACTGACATGCATCAGTCCCATTATATTATTCGGTTGTACGTAAGGAATTACTCTTTTTGACCCAAATGGTCGCCAAAACAATCAGCAAAATTAATACAGCTTGCGGCACCAGCGTTTCCATTGTTGGATAAAGACCTATCGTTTCTACAAACGGAAAGGAACTGATCGTATTTGTCTGTATCACCTGTGAAACCTGAAGTGAATGAATGGAGACTCCAAGAATCTTGAAAGCCAAGGCATATATGAGTACCGTTGCCGCTTTAAAGAATAGGGTCATCGGTAATTTCACACTATAGCGCAGCATGATGAAACCAATTACCACTAAAATGAGGAAGGCAAGGAAAATCCCGCTCAGCAGCTGCTTTAATTCCATATAAGGAGCCATACCGGCATAAAAGATAATCGTCTCGGCCCCTTCACGGAATATGGATAGAAAACTGATCAAAGCGAAAGAGATGATGCTTCCCGTAGCAATGGCTTGGTTCATTTGCTTGTCGATATACCGGTTCCATGCATGAACATTCGATTTACCATGAAGCCAAAGACCAATTGTCAACATCATCGATACGGCTATTATCCCTGTGATTCCCTCAATATATTCCCGGCTTGACGCAGCCGTGATCTGAGAGAAAACGATATTGATTATGACCGCCAATATGGAACTGGCAACTAAACCCGCACCAACCCCTGTCCAAATCCATTTTTGTTTGTCCGCTTGCCCGATTTTCTTTAGGAAAGACAGCAATGTAGCTACAATTAAGAGTGCTTCCAACCCTTCCCGCAAAAGGATCGAAGCGGCATCCCATGTCGTATATCCCGTATCATTAATTAAAGGGAGTAACCTTGTGTTTAAATCGGAAACGATTCCCTTCGCTTCCTCCGCCTTTACCTTTTTCGATTCTAATAGGCTGATTGCGGTCGGGACTTTCGTTTCCATATCGCTGTAAAGCTTGCTGTCCCTTGTGGAGACCTCCCCTTCGACATTAGGCCAAATTGTCAAGATCTCATTTAGCTGATCAACGGCAGAATCGATGTCACCCTTTTCAATATCCGTTGCACTTCCTTGTAAAAGTTGCGTTACATCCCCAAGGGAATAGGTATTCTCCTGGCTTCCCTCTTCAACTTTACCTGCAAGGAAATCCTCGATTAGGCCCTTCAATTCAGCTAGATTTTTTTGGGCTTTTTCCGAATCAGGTGGGTCTTGGGTAATCGCTATCCGCACAAAGGCCATTTTCGTTTCAAATTCACCATATGCAGCAACACTTTTCTCCCTGACAATGACCTCTGCGTCCGTCCATTGACTCAGAAGGCTGGTATATTGAACTTTAGCTTGATCAAAGTCACCTTCAGTTATCGAAGCTTCCAACTTATCTATTAAAGGAAGTATTGCTTCTAAGCGTTCTTCATAGTCCGTCTTGTCAACAGGGTTTTCGTTGGTATCATAAATAACAAGAGTACTGGATAATGCCGATAATCGCTTCTTGATTTCATCTGTGGAGGCTTGGTCTCTCACAGCACTTTTTACCGCAGACAGCCTCTCGTCGACTTCCCTCGCACTCTTGCTGTCCGTTTTTATCGTTTGCCAATCTTTCTCGAAAAGATCGATATTTTTCGATACTTCCTCAAGTTCTCCGGATTTTACCTTCATTAAACTATCGCCAATATAAACAAAAAGCTGATCATGGTTTTCACCCGCCGAAACAACCCTTACAGCCGTCGAAAGAAATAAAAGGCTGACGATTAAAACCAATATACCACTCTTCCATTTAGAAACGGTCATACTGGTCCCTCCTTATTCATGAACTAAAATCGCCAACTGGATAATTTCCATGCTGGCGATTTTCACGTCCTCATTTGAGATTATATTTATCCAAAAAGGGAATCCCCAATATAGCCACCCTTTTTCACACCTGGTAAACAAGCGAACATGGCACTGCCCTTGTGAACGATATATTCGTTGAGCTTATCATTTTTCGCCAGTCGCTCTTGTATGGGAATGAATTGTTTACTTGGATTTCGCTGAAAACAAATGAATAGCAAGCCTGCATTGAAGCTCCCTGTTTTAGGATCCATTCCATCTGCATATGAATATGGACGCCTCAATATCTTTGCTTTTCCGTCCCCCCTGGAGAGACTCATATGCGAATCTTCCGGAATGACCCGATTTCCATTTGGATCTTTAGCTTCAAGGTCCACGGTATCGAACTCATTCTTCATTCCTAATGGAGCTCCACTGTCACGATGACGGCCAAACGTATTTTCTTGTTCTTTCAATATTGTCCGGTCCCAAACTTCAATGTACATCTGGATTCGGCGCACCACCATATAACTGCCCCCAACAAGCCAGTCAGGACCGTCCTCACCCTTCACCCAAACATGCTCATTCATTTCATTGTCATTATTCGTATCCGGATTGACAGTCCCATCCTTAAACCCGAAAAGGTTACGAGGTGTCGTTTTTTGTGAATCGGCTTGCTTAGTCCGTTGAAAACCTGTTTGTGCCCAATGAATGATCGTTTTCCCTCTTCCGATCCTCACTAAGTTCCGGACGGCATGAAAAGCCACTTGGAGATCATCTGCACATGCTTGAATACAAATATCCCCACCGCTCCATTCTTCTTCTAAAGCATCTAAAGGGAATTGAGGCAGATCCTTTAATTCTGCAGGCCTTTTCGATTTCAAACCAAATCGATCTTTGCCATCCTTCGAAAACAGGGTCGGACCCACTCCAAAAGTGATCGTTAAATTGGAGGGTGATAATTCTTTCGCTTCCCCCGTATCCTTTGGGGGCATATTCGTATTATGTGATGCTTCACCAATCAAATTCCCCTCAGTCATCTGAGCCGCAGCCTCTGTCCAATCCTTAAATAACTGGATTAGGTCTGACCTTTTATCTGTGGTTACTTCCAATGATGCGAAGTAAAGGTTATCTTGCGCCTCAGTGGTGATACCGGCTTGATGTGCTCCATAAAAAGGAACGATATCCTTAGTTTGTCCCTTTGCCCTTTGTTCAGAAAGTGTCAGCAGCCCGCCAAATCCAGAAGCCCCTATCACGACTCCGATTCCACCAACTCCTGCCGTTTTCAACATATTTCGACGACTCACTTTTTTTGTAAAAAGTCCGGTTTCATCTTTAGGCGTATGTTCTTTCAATTAAGATTCCTCCGTTACAATCCCTATTTGCGAAAGTGGTTCAGCCAATGCATCAATTGCTTGACTTAACTCCTTGACTTCAGATTTCTTTAAATCCGTATATGAGATGTAGCCATCCCCTTCTTTATGCTTTTCAAGCAAGCCGTATACATCGTCAAAACGTTGTTGGATTTCCTCAGCAAGCTTCGCGTCCTTTTCTTTCAGCGCTGGAGTAAGCAGTTCATAGATCTTTTCTGCACCTTCAACATTTGCAACGAAATCATACAGGTCGGTATGGGAGTATCGGTCTTCTTCTCCTGTCACTTTGCTCGTGGAAACTTCATTCAATAAATCCACCGCACCCGTGATCAACAAATCAGGTGTTACCTCAACCGTTTCAACTTTGGCTCGAAGCAAATTGACGTCACTCATTAATTGTTCTGCATACTTTTCGTAGCCCTTCGTTGTATTTTCTTGCCATAGCCCCATTTCAATCCTATGGTAACCGCCCCAGTCTTCATCTTTGACATCCCCTTCACGCGCATCGATTTTGGGATCAAGATCCCCAAATACTTCAGCGATTGGTTCCGCTCTCTCATAATGCATACGGGCTGGTGCGTATAATTCCTTCGCTTTTTCAATATCACCGGCAGATACGGCCTCAGTGAATTCTTCCGTTGCGTTTACGAACTCTTCTATTTCACCGATGGCATATTCCCGGTACTCGCTAGATACATCATCAAGCTTACTCGCACTTGCTTCTTTGGCATTATCATCTGCCGGCTTGGCTTCTTCCTTTTCCTGCGCACAGCCAAATAATAGGCTGGTTGATAGTAAGACCGCTAATGACGCCTTTGCTTTTTTCATAGTGTATTCTCCCTTTGAAATGATTTGTAGATTCATATTAGCAGATAATGAAAATCATTATCAATATATATTTTACTGGAAACGTGACATTGTTCATTCTTTTTTAAATAAATTTCACTCTACTCCTTTTATTATTGATAAGAAACTGCCAGCTGGCTAAAAATAAAAAAGGCAGCCTGCATACCGGCTACCTTTCCCGCTCACTCATTAATTTGTCATTTTCTTTGTCCATGATTTTTGTGATATCCTCAACAAATTGATTGATCAATATTAGCTCTTGTTCATTATAAGATGAACATAACTCCTTGGTGGCCATAGAAAGCGATTGATAGTGCGATTTGATCTGTTCCTGCCTTTCGGGTATCGGTGCAATCATTACCCGTCTTCCGTCCAATTGATCTCGTTCTCTTTTAACATAACCGGATTTCTCAAGGCGATTGATCAGTGCCGTGACCGATCCCGTGCTCAATCCTGTAATTTTGGATAATTCACCGGCCGTAATCGGTCCAGTTTCATTCAATATTTCAGCACTCTTTAAGTCCGTATGGGATACACCTATTTTGTGGGCCATATTTTGTTGAAATAATACGGATCTCATTCCATACCGCTGCAATCTGTGTGTTAAGCTCTTTAGCAGAGCTCCATTCACCTTATTATCGCTTGACATAAAATGCCACCCCTTTTACACTTAAATTTATCTTGATTTTCAAGATAAATGTTTTGTTTCATCTTAACGTTTACCCTTCAACCATGTAAAGGAAATTCATGAGCTGGTTGATACGAAGGAGGAAAATAAATGAACGCTCAAAAAAAACAAAAATTCATTGTTGCCGGTTTACTATTGGGTATCTTGATGTCAGCAATGGATAATACGATTGTTGCGACTGCAATGGGAACGATCGTTTCTGATTTAGGCGGATTCGATAAGTTTGTATGGGTGACATCTGCCTATATGGTCGCCACGATGGCAAGTATGCCGATATTCGGTAAGCTTTCCGATATGTATGGAAGAAAGAGGTTTTTTATTTTTGGACTTATAGTCTTTTTAATCGGCTCCGCATTATGCGGCATGGCCCAGAGCATAGTGCAGTTAAGTATCTTCCGTGCAATCCAAGGGATAGGCGGAGGCGCTTTGATGCCTATAGCCTTTACGATCATTTTTGATATTTTCCCACCTGAAAAACGGGGAAAATTAACTGGACTTTTCGGTGCTGTATTTGGGGCATCAAGCGTATTGGGACCACTTTTAGGCGCTTATATCACTGAATATTCCAGCTGGCACTGGATTTTCTACGTCAATGTTCCGATTGGGATCATTTCTTTATTTTTCATCTGGAATTACTACAAGGAGTCACCCAACAACCAAGAGCAAAAAATTGATTGGGGTGGCGCAGCAACACTCGTCATTGCCGTTATCAGCTTAATGTTCGCTCTCGAACTGGGCGGGGAGTATGGCTGGAGTTCCTCTCCCATCATAGGCCTGTTTGCCAGTTTTTTGGTTTTCTTCGTTGCATTTTTCTTTTTCGAAAAAAGGGCAAAAGATCCAATCATTTCATTATGGCTGTTTAAAAGGCGATTATTTGCCACTTCTCAGATCTTAGCCATTCTTTATGGCGGTACATTCATTATATTAACCGTCTATATCCCGATTTTCGTGCAGGCAGTTTACGGTGGTTCTGCAACAAATGCCGGATTGATCCTAACTCCCATGATGCTTGGTTCTGTATTCGGCAGTGCAGTTGGCGGGATATTCAATACAAAGACAAGTTTTCGCAACTTAATGACGGTTTCTGTCATCTGTTATTTTGCAGGAATGCTTCTATTAGGAACCATCACCCCTGATACCAGCAGGACTTTATTAACTTTGTATATGATTCTGACTGGATTTGGAATGGGCTTTTCCTTCTCCCTTTTGCCTATTGCGTCCATTCACAACTTGGAACCTAGATTCAGGGGGTCAGCCAACTCAACAAACTCATTCCTCCGTTCATTTGGGATGACACTCGGTGTAACGATTTATGGAGCGATTCAGACCAATGTATTCCAAAGTAAAATGACGGATGCATTTAAAGGAATGCAAGGAGGTCCGGATACAGCCGGCTTGATGGATGACCCACGTCAGCTCTTCCAATCGGATGCACGTGCCGAGATTTCGGACTTTATCCTGGATAAAATCGTTCATGCGATGTCCGATTCGATATCATTGATATTCACCTTGGCTCTCATTCCGATCGGTCTTGCAGCAATCACGGTATTCTTCATGGGTAAAACAAGAGTGGAAACACCTTCAAAAAAGGAATACTTACAATAAACAAAAAGCGCTGCGTTTGAAGCGCTTTTTGTTTTTCATCTCCCTTCTATAATAGGAAGTGAAGATAGCCGAAAGATCATACCGAGGTGAGAAGTTTGAAGGACGTATGTTTTGGAGACAGTTAAACCAGAGGCATTTCTTATATTAGGGTATATTATCCGAACTCTTAGCTAAGCTAACAGAACCTTGCCATACTCAGTGATCTGCACAAGCATATGGAAGAGGATATGCTTGTGCAGCCATAAAACAGTAAAAAGGCAAAGCATGTCGCTTTGCCTTTTTGCCTTACAGACTTTTCACTTCCACGTTTTCCGGAAGCTTGAAAGGGTTTTCGGTGTTGATCCGGTCATAAAACATCATCCCGTTTAAATGATCTAACTCATGTTGAAACACGATTGCAGCAAAGCCCTTCAGCCGCATCTCTATTTCCTCGCCATTACCGTCCAAAGCTTTGATTTTAACCCGTTCATAACGAGGTACATACCCTTTAATGTCACGGTCGACGGAAAGGCAGCCTTCACTTTGCGGTAAATAGATCATTGTCGCAGAATGGCTGATGATTTTCGGATTCACAAGGGCATATTCAAACAGCTTCCCTTTTTCGTCGGGAAAATACATGACGAACATGCGTTTATTCAAGCCTATCTGATTTGCAGACAACCCAACTCCTTCACGTAAGTTGTACTTCTTTTGGAGTTTTGGGTCCTGGCTGTTTTTCAGGTATTGCATCATGCATTCCAACGTTTCACGATCTTCATCCGAAATCGGCAGGCTAACTTCATCCGTTACCTGACGCAGAATGGGATCACCTTCTCTAACGATATCCTTCATCGTAATCATATAGTCTTTTATAAATTTACTCATAGAACTTCACACTCTTCTACCATTTTATTTTTTCATGACTTAGACCATTTCACTTTAGCATTTCGCATTTAAAAAGTCTAATATGCCGGTTAGATTAAATATTTCTAAATTCCGGACCCTTTAAACTTTCGTAATAAACATTATTTTTTGACTTTAACATTATTTACCTTTAATTTAAGGCATAAAGACCTATAGATAACATGTTTAAAAATTTTATACTGAATATATATACTTAAAGGAGATGAAAAATTGAACTCGAACTCTAAATTAGTTTCGAAATTGCTGCCGTTCCTGACGGCTCTCATTGTGATAATTTCTGGAATCAGTTGGTATGTTGTTACTCAGTCAAAGGATATGGTCATTCCTTTTTCCTCGGTGGAAAAGACGATTAAAGCCCAAGATGGAGCCCTTGTCACCATTGAAGAAAAAAGAAATGGCACTCTTCACATCTCCACACCAGATGGAGAATACGTTTCCAGTATTCCTCCCAACAGTCAAATGATCAATAAACTTGTCGAAACTTATAACGTTCAATATTCTTTTTCATCAACTAATAAATCAGCATTATGGATTTTAGGCGGATTAATGGCGGCTCTCGTCACAACCGCTGTCATTATACAGAAAAAATCAAAGGGCGGATTGCGGATCGGCAGTAAAAAACAAAGCCTTTCCACCCCAAAGCCCCTGCCAGAGATAACTTTGGATGATGTAGGCGGTTTGCAATCCGAAATCAAACAGGAAATCCTGCAGACACTCACTACACTAAAGGAACCTGAGCGTTCAGCTAAAATTGGAATTAAGCCGCCTCAAGGCATTTTATTATACGGCCCCCCTGGAACGGGGAAAACCTTGCTTGCACAGGCAATCGCAAAAGAGCTTGGTGCAAACTTCTTCTCAACGAGCGGTTCAGCCTTCAACGAAATGTTTGTTGGAGTCGGTGCAGCCCGTGTCCGCAGCCTTTTCCAAAATGCACGTAAGCAATCGCCAGCTGTCATTTTCATCGATGAAGTCGACGCATTGGCTGGTAAAAGGAAAGCTCATGGCGGTGAAGAAGGCGAAAAAACGTTAACTGAACTGCTAGTGCAATTGGATGGGGGCCATCCAAATGAAGGGATTTTATTCATTGCAGCGACCAACCGGAAAGATATGCTCGATGAGGCATTTCTACGTCCAGGCAGGATCGATTTCTCTTTCCAAGTTCCACTTCCGGATACACAAGGAAGAAAGGAAATCATCAATATCCATACGAAGGGTAAGCGTCTGGCGACAGATGTCCTTGCTTCCCTGGATGAGTTGGCTGAAAGTACATCCGGTTTCTCCGGTGCTGACTTAAGCTCCCTGTTCGATACTGCATCACGTCATGCCCTGAGGAATGAACAGGATATGATTCGTAAACAGGATCTTGATTACGCCATTGATCGCACGATACTTGGAGCGACATCACGTACCTTGAATGATGTGGATACGAAGCGGCGCGTGGCCATCCATGAAAGTGGACATGCCCTGATCGCAGCTTTGACAAAGCCCGGTTCCGTTCGAAAGGCAACCATCATTCCGCGTGGAGAAGCCCTTGGGTATGTAGCGCCAATACCTAAAGAACTCCATCTGGCAACAGCCAGTGAATTGCTTGATCAAGTCAAAATGATTTTAGCAGGCGGCGTGGCGGAAAGAATGTATTTAGGAGAACATAGCATCGGTGTAGGCGGGGATGTGCAGCAGGCGAAACATCTACTTGAACAAATGGTCGATACCGGAATGCTTCAAGATGGATTTACCCTCACCTTTAATAAAGGCGAGAAGGAGCAAAAGATGCAGGAATTATTCACGAAAGCGATTTCTGAAACGGAAATGTTGATTGACTCGAATCGCCTACAGTATGAAGAGCTTGTTGAAGAGTTATTGAAAAAAGAAACACTTGAGGGATCTGAAGTTCAGCGTATCGTTGATGCAGCAGAAATAACCAGCATATGCTCGAATGCATAATACTCTTTCCCACTGAGTCTTAAGACCTCATATACTATGTAGAGCCTGTTTCTAATCGAACAGGCTCTTTTTTTCATATGTGGTAGTGAGCCGCAAAACCAATCTTTAATTAATATTTTATGTAGGCATTCCCTATACTGCTAGCAAAATGAAAGGGAGGTCACTGGCAAAAACACATTGGCCTTCCTTTACCAGAAACCTAACCGAATGAGTTACTTATCCGCTTCTGACCTGTTTTACATCAAGGGATTTAGCCATATGCTGTTTCGGTATCTTGGCCTTAAAATCATCCTTTTTCAAACGCATTGCAAATAATAGGGCTATCACGAGCAAAGCCACAGAACCTAGGAGAGCAAATTGATAGGATATTAAATTAACATGCTGCTCACCATTCGTTCCTATCGAGCTAGTGCCCACTTCCCCCAGAATGCTGGCTAGGATGGCCACACCAATGGCAGAGCCAATCCGGTTTTGGACATTGAACAATGTAGCTGCCATTCCCATCGAAGCAGAGTTGATATTGGTGAAAGTGGAAAACTGTACGGCTACAACAGTATGTCCCAAACATATACCTACGCTAAATAATAAGGCACGAAGGAACCAGGGGTTGGCTGTCGGCCCGACAATGCTAATCAATGTATAAATGATGATTGTACCAAGCAGCCCTATCCGGATCACCTGATGTATGCCCAGTTTCTTCGTAGTCCAAGGCATCATCCTGGATGCCACCATCAAACCTATAGCTTCCGGGAAAGTGGTCAGCCCGCTTTCTAAAGCTGAAGCATGAAGCGAACTTTGATACATTAACGGGAACACGAAGAGCATCCCCAATAAGCCCGCCATTGAAAATAATGAAATGATGCCCAATGTCCGAAACAATCGATCGGATAATAAACGCAAATCAAGCATCGGTTCGTTCACACGCAGCTCCAATAGAATAAATGAGAGAACAAGAATTGCACCGATACAACCTGTATACATAATCACTGGGGAGTCCCATCCTTTAGATGGTCCTAAGCTCATTGCATACATCAGCATGGAAAAGCCTGCAGCTGACATTAAGAATCCTGGAAGGTCCAATCTGCCAGCAGTTGGTTCTTTATGTTCTTTTAAAAACCATACACCGAATAACAGGACCATAATTCCGAAAGGGACATTTATATAAAATGCCCAACGCCAAGACAGCTGCTCCGCAAGGAATCCGCCAACGATCGGACCAACAGCTGGTGCGAATGCAATGGGGAGCACAAGGGAACGGGAAACCTTTGGGCGTTCTTCAACAGAGAACGTTCTAAATAATATGGCCATTCCAACTGGTGTCAGGATCCCGCCTCCTGCCCCCTGCAAAACCCTGAACAAATTCAAGGTTTGAAGATTATTAGCGAATCCGCATAAAAAGGAGGCGGCCGTAAAGACACCCAATGCCATCAAGAAGATTTTCTTGGTTCCAAAACGATCCCCAAGCCAACCAGCTACCGGAAGGAATACAGCCAGGCTCACTAAATATCCAACATTAATGCCACTGGCTGAAGAGGGATCGAGGTTAAATTCATTACTGATAGTTGGCAGGATCACATTGACAATCGTCCCGTCCATCGAAACCATGAACATCGCTATGACATAAACGATGCTCACTACTAATTTAGGGTCCATTTGTATCCTTGTTTTCATTTTGTTCCATCAATGCTAGCAACTAGTTTTATGTATTTCCAGCAGTCCTCTCGATATATCAATGATCCGCCTTCTGGAATAACCAAAAAGGCGGGACAAAGGGAATGCCGACCTTCTTCATTTATAAATCCATTGTAGATGCCAGTTTCATTCACGAAAAGGTTGGTCATCAATTATTGTCCTCCTTAATATTTTTTTCAAATTCTAGATATTGGATGTTTGTTAGCAATCTCCTGGCCAATTTCAGCACCCTGCATTCTCCAACTAACAATGATAATCATTATCAATACAAATCTACAGGTAATGATATATACTTATAACTTAATGGTCAAGTGCCCTCCACGGATTTACTGAGAAAGACCTATTTCTTACCAGACACATTTCTCTTCAAAGCAAAACGTAAGGCCCTGTTAATCAAAGGCGGCAAAACAGAAAGATGCCCTTCCCCTTCAAACTCCTTGAATTGAACGTTCACTCCACTATCAATAATGGATAAACGTTTTGATAATTCTAATGCATTTTCATTCATGCCACTTTTATGGGTGCCCTCCAGCTCCCCCACGCCAAGCAATAAGGAAATATCACCATTTCCTTGATTTAATCGGGAAAGAAACCTATCCTCCTCCTCACGGAACCACTTTTTGTTCCAATGGAGAGATGGGCTCCCAGCTATGTATGTTTGGAAAGCATACGGATTTTCAAAAAGAACATATAAAGCGAAAAGACCGCCAAGGGAATGCCCGAAAAGCGTTTGGCTATTGTAATCGACCTTATACCTTTTACCGATTTCCGGTTTTAAATCGTCTTCTATGAATTTCAGAAAGTTTTCCGCCCCTCCATGTGAAGGCCATGGACTTCCGTCTGGTCTTACAGGTAACTCTCTAACCTCAACGGGCAGAGTGAAATCATAATAACGTTCAGAAGAAAATGGTTCATTGGTGGCATATCCAATACCTACAATGATAACCGGTACCACTCCTGACTTTTCCGGCCGGCGTGATTGCAATCGTTCCGCCTCGACCATCGTTCCAAATACAGAATTGGCATCCAGCAAATAAATGACCGGATATCCCGTAGGTGGCGGCACTTCCAAAGGCTTTGATACAAAGATTTGGTATTCACGTTCCCCGGTACTCGAATGCATGAGAAAGTGTTGAGTTCCTTTGATCGTAACCTCTGAACTGGCAACAGTTTTGTCCATTACGCTTTTGTCCATTTTTTTATGCATCATCTAAATGAATTCCCCCAACCTCTAATACTCGTAATCTTATTCATTGTTTACTTCTCAAATAATTTAAGCTCTTTTAATATCAAAAGAATATAATTGTGAAAGATTACCATGATATCGATAATGATAATCTTTCTCAATGGATATATCAACCATACATCAATAATTTCCCCCTATCATTTTACAGAAAAGAGCTTTCCCTTCCCTTTCTGCCCTTATTTCCAAAGCATTTTTGGATGAATGTTAGTTCACCAAAAATACAACTTTGGAAAATTATTCTTGAACTAATAGGAAATTAATTATATATTTAATAGCATGTTAAATTGATAATGATAATCGTTATCAAATAAAATGTAGAAAAGCATATCTTTTTTGGTGGCTATGCTATTTGTTGAAGGAAGTGAAAAAGCATTTACAACAAATAAAGATTTGTCTGTGGAGACCATGAAGAAGCGATAAATTTATATACTATATATCCAAAAGGGGAATCGACTAATGAAAAAGCAATTATTCGTACTTGGAATGGCAACAGTATTCAGTTTAGGACTTGGAGCTTGCGGTAATGCCGAAAAGACTTCCGAGGATGCTTCACAGAAGAGCAAGGTGACAGATACGGCGAAAAAAGAAGCAAAGACCCAAACCGTCACATATCTGGATAAGGAGTATACAATCCCAGCCAAAGTCACCAGTATCGCCACTGCTAGTTTAGAATCAATGGAGGATGCAGCCATATTAGGGATTAAACCTTCTGGTGTTGTTACTGTAGGTGGAGAAATACCTGAATATTTGGCTAAAGACCTCGAAGGTGCTAAGTCGATCGGTGAAAAAATGCAGCCGAACTATGAAACTCTTCTTGGGATGAAACCTGATGTGATCATGTGGTCTTCTAAATCCCCAGCTAATGTGACGGAACAATTGGAAAAAGTGGCACCAACATTCCCTTATTCACATATTTCGACAAATTGGGAAGACAACCTGCGGTTAATGGCCAGCCTAGCCGGAAAAAAAGATCAAGCTGAAAAAATCATCACAACCTATAATGATGACGCCGCAAAAGCAAAACTGGAAATTGGTGAAAAACTGAAGGATAAAAAGGCTTTAGTGGTGAGAATCCGGAACGGCAGCCTATTCCTATATCCTGAGGATGTATATTTCAACCCAGTAATTTATAAAGATCTAGGCTTGACTGTCCCTGAAGAAATTAAGCCTATTAAAGCACAAGAAATGATTTCAATAGAAAAATTTGCAGAACTGGACCCAGATTATGTCTTCTTGCAATTCTCGGAAAGTGAAAATGCACAAAAACCGGAAGCGTTAAAAGATTTGGAAAACAACTCCATTTGGAAGAGCATCACGGCAGTAAAAGACAAGAAAGTGTTTGTAAACTCGGTTGACCCCCTTGCCCAAGGTGGAACGGCTTGGAGTAAAACAGCTTTCCTGAAGGCTGCAACGGAAGAATTAGCTAAATAAACAGTAAGGTGCGTTGATTGATATGGCAAAAACAAATTCATTACCAATAATAATTCTTTGTATGGCACCTCTATTGATTTGCTTCTCCATCGTATTATCGATTTTATATGGTGCCAAAAATATAGATTCCATAACGGTATGGAATGCCATTTTCCACTATGACTCTAGTAACGTTGACCATACGATCATTATGGCTTCTCGCTTGCCTAGAGTTTTGGGTGCCCTACTCGTCGGGGCATTTTTAGCCATATCAGGAGCACTCATGCAGGGGATGACAAGAAATTATCTTGCATCCCCTTCAATCATGGGAGTGACGGATGGCTCTGCTTTCGTAATTACACTTTGTATGGTATTTGCTCCAGGTATGTCTTCATTCCAAATGATCCTCTTTTCCATGTTAGGTTCTGCATTGGGAGCCGGAATTGTCTTTGGTTTTGGGTCGCTGCTTCCAAATGGATTATCACCCGTTCGATTAGCCATAATCGGAACTGTGATCGGGACATTTTTAAGCAGTATTTCTGCTGCCATAGCATCCTATTTCCAAATTTCCCAAAATGTAAGTTTTTGGTATAACTCAAGATTGCACCAGATCGATCCCAATGTACTAAAATTGGCGATACCGTGTGGAATGGTGGGAATCATCCTCGCCCTATTCATCTCAAAATCCATTACGATATTATCTTTAGGCGAAGAAATTTCCATCAATTTAGGTCAGCGCACAAAAATAGTAAAAGCTGTGGCCCTCCTTTCCATCATTTGCTTAACGGGAATCGCAGTGGCGCTTGTAGGGAAAATCGGTTTTGTTGGACTTATCATCCCCCACATCACCCGGTTTTTAATTGGGATAGATTATAAGTGGATCGTTCCATGTGCTGGGGTAATCGGTGCGGTTTTTCTAGCTCTTTGCTATGTCTTGAGCCGGTTTGTTAATTATCCATTCGAAACCCCCATAGGAGTCGTTACTTCCCTGATCGGCATTCCTTTCTTCCTGTACTTAATTAGAACGAGAGGAGGAGAAAAGAATGGATAAGAATACTCGGTGGCGCTTCACCATCACGATGACCATCATTTTATGTTTAATCGTTATTACAAGTTATTTTAGTTTGATATCCGGTACATTCGACATGACCGTCAAAGCTGTCCTTCAGACATTATTCAGGGTGAATCCAGTTTCCGATTTTGATTTGGTCATCTTTGATTTCAGGCTCCCCCGCATTGTAATCGCCGGTTTGGTGGGAGTGAGCTTAGGAATTGCAGGGACTGTCATTCAAGGGGTTACGAAAAATGGCCTAGCCGATTCCGGTATTCTCGGTATTAATGCCGGTGCTGGTACGGCCATTGTCATTTTCATGTTTTTCTATCAAGGTCAAAACAGCGGCTCGGACTGGTTATCCATTATGAGTTTTCCGCTATTCGGTTTGGTGGGCGGGCTTTTGGCAGCCCTATTGATTTTCCTTTTCTCTTGGAAGAATGGCACCCTGGACATGGGCCGCCTTTTACTGACCGGAATCGCCATAGGCTCGGCATTTGGTGCCCTTTCCTTATATTTATCATTAAAAATGAAGTCAACCGATTTTGAAATGGCAACGGTTTGGCTTTCAGGAACGATATATGATGCGAACTGGAAATACATCGCATCGATGTTACCATGGATGATAGTCCTGATTCCGATTATTAAGAAAAAGGCGTATTTACTGGATTTGTATCAGTTGGACGAATCGAGCGTTAAAAGTTTGGGGGTTTCAGTAGAAAAGGAAACGATCATCCTTTTACTCTGCAGCATCGGGTTGGTGGGCGCCTCCGTTTCAGTATCGGGAAATATCGGATTCGTAGGTTTAATGGCTCCCCACATAGCAAAGCACCTTGTAGGTATCCATCACAATCAGGTAATTCCAGTATCGGGAGCAATTGGCGCATTGCTGGTGATCGCATCCGACTTTATCGCAAAAACCGTTTTTGCACCGGCTGAATTGCCAGTTGGGATCGTCATCTCAATTATTGGTGTCCCATATTTTCTTTATTTACTAATTAAAGCTAAAGCGTAGAAGGAGAGATGATCAGTGAGTATTCTCCGCATGGAAAATCTAGAAACGAATTACGAGAAATTCACGGTGTTCAAAGACTTGAACTTGGAAATAAAAGAAGGCCTGGTCACTACCATCATTGGTCCTAATGGCTGTGGTAAATCCACATTACTGAAAACGATAGGCCGCATTCTAAAGCAAAAGAGCGGAAGCGTTTTTTTACAAGGTCAGGATTTACATAAGATCCATACGAAGCAGATTGCCAAGCACTTGGCTCTACTTCCCCAAAACCCGGTTGCTCCAGCCCAATTGAAGGTAGAGGAGCTTATTTCATATGGAAGGTATCCGCACCGCAATAATGTAAATAAATTAACGAAAGAAGATAAAGAAACGATTGAATGGGCCATGGATATCACCAAAACCCTTTCATTTAGAAACCGGGAGATCACAAATCTTTCCGGTGGTCAAAGACAAAAAGTTTGGCTAGCAATGGCTTTAGCACAGAAAACGGAGATTTTATTATTGGATGAGCCGACCACCTACCTTGATATGGCTCATCAACTGGAGGTTTTGCAGATAGTTGAAAAGCTTAATAAAGAACAAAAAATAACGACTGTCATGGTGCTGCATGATATTAACCATGCGTCCCGGTTTTCACATGAAATCATAACGATGAAGGAAGGAGAAATCGTTAAAATCGGTACCCCCACCGAAATCATTACACCTCCCGTTTTAGAAGAAGTCTTTCGTATTCATGCAAGGGTCATGATGGATCCTGCCAATGGGGCACCCGTTTGTTTTGGTTATGACAATTTATCACAGCAAGAAGTATATAAAGAAGCCGTTTCATCCAATTGAAAGGTGTGCTTCTAAAAGTGGTTCGGAAAACGTATATTTCATCAAATGATATTCCCGAATCAACTGACCCAAACCAACTCCTCAAGTTTGGTTTCCATCTGAATTTAAAAAACATAGTTGATTGGAGCGAGTGTGTGAGACTCAGCAGGCGCAAGCCAAGGAGGCTCCACGAGCGCCCGCGGAAAGCGAGTTTCTTGAGCGGAAATCAACATCCAAATTGTACAAGCCATAAAAAAACTGCAGGCAAACTCGCTTTTCTTTGAGTTTGTCCACAGTCTAAAGGGATGTCGACAATGTCGACATCCCTTTTTTGATAAATTTATAGTTTTTCCAACTTGATGATATCTGGTGTATTTTGTTTCTGGATCCCTGACTTTTGCAATTTCACTGCCGTTCCTTCAGGTAAGTTAGTGAATATAATAGGAGTGACCGTTGATGGGGCATTCCGTTTTATGAAATCTAAATCAATTTCCAAAAGAGGTGTTCCTTTTGTTAGTCTTTGACCCTCTTGTACAAGAGATGTAAACCCTTCTCCATTTAATTTAACCGTATCTAAACCAACATGGATCAAAATTTCCAGACCATTATCCATTTTCAATCCCAGTGCATGATTTGTCGGGAAGATACTTAGCACTTCCCCATCGATTGGGGATACTAGTTTTCCGTTGACTGGCTCGATAGCAAAGCCATCCCCCATCATTTTCATAGCAAACACTTGATCGGGAACTTGTTCTATCGGTAAAACGGTTCCTTCAATTGGAAGGACAAAGTCATTTGCACCCAAAGCTTGGTTTTCCTCTACTATATCCTCTGCCACTTGTGCAGATGGAATTGCTTTCACTTGGCTTGGGTCGACGCCATTCTTGACAAGTTGTTTCATTGCATTTGCAACGAATTCAACATTCGTTCCAACAATGACCTGCACACTCGATTTATTCAACTTCATGACACCGCGCGCACCATGCCGTTTTAAGGCTGCTTCATTCACATTTCCTGAATCGGCCACTTGTAAACGCAAGCGTGTTGCACAGTTATCAATTAGCTTTATATTCTCTTTACCGCCAAGATCTTGAATGAAAAGCGATCCCATATCGGTATATTTATCCCCTGTTTTCACAAGAGTTTCTTCTTCCACTTCTTCCTCATCGTCTTCACGGCCAGGTGTTTTTAAATCCATGACCTTGATGACAAAATAGAAAATCACGAAGTAAACTGCCGCGTATACCAATCCAATCGGTATTAACCATAGCGGTTTTTGCGCAATACCAAAGTTCAAGAAATAATCAATGGCTCCTGCGGAGAATCCAAAACCATGATGGATATCCAATATAACAGCAAGTGCCAGAGAGACCCCGGTTAAAAGGGCATGTATTACATATAACACCGGTGCGATGAACATGAACAGAAATTCAATCGGTTCAGTGATTCCTGTAAGGAAAGAAGTGAACGCTAACCCAACAAGCATCCCCGTCACCAATTTACGTTTCTCTTTCTTTGCAGCTGCAATCATTGCTAATGCCGCAGCTGGAAGACCGAACATCATGATCGGGAAAAAGCCGGTCATGAAGGGCCCAGCAGTCGGGTCCCCTGCAAAGAAACGATTTATATCACCTGTCGCTCCATTGTATTCACCAAAGACGAACCAAACCATACTATTCAAGACATGATGCAATCCTACTGGAAGCAATAAGCGATTCAATACGCCGAATACGCCGGCACCCAATGCCCCTGCACCTGTAATCCAGTCACCAACACTATTGATTACATCTTGAATCGGCGGCCAAACAAAACCGAATATTGCCGCAAGTATAATCATCGCAAGCGAAGTGATGATCGGGACGAATCGTTTCCCTGAAAAGAATCCAAGCCATTCAGGGAGTCTTATGTCGGAGTATCTATTATATAGAAGAGCGGCAACTATACCGGATATAATACCGCCTAAAACAGCCATGTTGATATCTTTATTAATCGCTTGTGTACCATTCGTTAAAACAAAGTAACCAACAAGACCTGCCAATGCCGCAGCACCGCTTCCATCTTTGGATAATCCAATCGCTATACCTAAAGCGAACAATATGGCAAGATTATCAAAAATGGCTTGTCCCGAGGCAGCCATAAATGGAATATTGAGTAAATCCGGTTGCCCTAAACGAAGCAATAAAGCCGCTGCTGGCAAAACAGCAATCGGTAACATTAAAGCCTTACCTATCTTTTGTAAAAAATTTAACATCGAACTCATCTCCCTTGTTCCTAACTTCTTTTGATTCAGCAGAACGAAAAGACGTATAAAGCGTTTTCATTTTATCAATATAATAACTTTTCTTTGGCTTATACTAGCACAGAAAATATATAGATGTCTATACCAATTCACTTAAAAATATACTATTTTCTTCGAAAAAAAAGCAAAAAATGCTTTTTTAATCCTGATATACCCCAACTGGTCTAGACAACTTTTAATAAAAACGATAAAATGAGGGCAAAATATATTGACTCATTCATTAAGTTTTACTTTCATAAAGGAGATTATGTATGAAAACATTCATTATTAATAATCTAATAGTTCATAGCGAAAAGGAAACATACAAAAATGGGTATATTAAAGTCGTGGATGGAAAAATTGCCGAAGTTGGTCCAGTCAGCCAATACAGACAGGATGATGATGCCGAGGTAATTACTCTTTCACCGGATTATCAGGTAATTCCCGGTGCGATCGACATCCACATTCACGGAGCATCCAATTCCGATGCAATGGATGCCACACATGAAGCATTATCCACAATGGCAGAGACTCTTCCCAAAGAAGGAACCACCAGCTTTCTGGCCACTACAATGACTCAAACTGCCGAAGCCATTGAATCAGCACTTCTTAATGCTGGTAAATATATCGAAAATCAATCTCAAGAACACGCTGAAATAATTGGAATCCATTTAGAAGGTCCTTTCATATCACCGGTCCGTAAAGGAGCACAGCCTGAAGAGCATATCGTTGACCCTGATGTCACTCTATTTAAAAGGTGGCAGGAAATGGCCGAAAATCAAATCAAGCTTGTAACGCTTGCTCCTGAACAACCAAACGGATTAGATCTTGCCGCTCACTTAAAGGCAACTGGCGTCGTCGCTTCCATTGGACATTCAGATGCAACATATGACCAAATCGATGAAGCAATCCAAGCAGGGACTACCCACGTTACACATCTTTATAATGGGATGCGGGGACTCCATCACCGTGAACCCGGTGTTTTGGGAGCTGCTTATCTTCGAGACGAGCTATATGTTGAACTTATTGCTGACGGCATTCATTGCAGGCCGGAAATGATCAAGCTGGCATATAACCAAATTACCAGCGAACGAATGATCTTGATAACGGATTCGCTTCGTGCCAAATGGCTTGAAAAGGGAACCTATGATTTAGGCGGTCAGCCTGTGTATGTTAACGAAACGAAAGCAACGCTTTCAGATGGTACACTAGCCGGCAGTATATTGAAAATGAACGATGCCATCAAGAACACAATGGAATATACCGATTGTTCCATGACTGACATTATAAAAATGACGGCGGAAAACCCTGCCAAACAACTTCGGATTTTTGACAGGAAAGGAAGCATCCAGGTCGGCAAAGACGCCGATCTTGTAATATTGAATGACCGCTTGGACGTTGAAATGACGTTCTGCAGAGGAAATATAGCTTTTAAAAAGGAGAATGTATAATGAATATCATACAAGTGCAGGACTACATGGAAATGAGCCGGACAGCCGCAGAAATAGTGATCGGAAAGGTCAAAGGAAATCCTAATATCAAATTGGGCCTTGCAACAGGCGGTACCCCTAAAGGAATGTACGATAATTTGATTGAAGATCACGTGCGCAATCATACATCTTATGAACATGTAACGTCTTTTAATCTTGACGAGTATATCGGCTTAAAACCAAATGATCCAAACAGTTACCATTATTATATGAATGACTCCCTATTCACTCACATCAATATAAATAAAGAGCGCACTCACCTGCCAAATGGCACAGCAGATGACACGAACGGAGAATGTAAACGGTATGATGAAATGATAGATTCCGTCGGAGGGATCGATCTTCAGATACTTGGCATTGGGCAAAATGGCCATATTGGTTTTAATGAACCTGGAACTTCCTTCACATCAGGAACACATGTCGTGACACTCGAGGATTCAACGCGCCAAGCGAATGCACGTTATTTCGATTCCATAGACGAAGTTCCTACACATGCCGTTACGATGGGCATTTCAACAATCATGAAAAGCAAAGAAATTCTGCTGCTGATATCTGGTGAAGAAAAAGCCGAAACACTGAAGAAATTGATACACGGTGACATTTCAGAGGAATTCCCTGCATCTATCCTAAAAAAACATAATAATGTTACAATTATCGCAGACCAAAAAGCGTTATCCGGAGTATTAATACCCTAAAAGGAGCGAAAGTCGATGATTGATAAAAACTCACCTCTTCCGATTTATTTTCAAATCGAAGAACAAATAAAAAGACAAATAGAAAACGGTGAGTTCCAAGCGCACGATGCCCTTCCATCTGAACGTGAATATGCCGAGCAATTCGGAATTAGCCGGATGACCGTCCGGCAAGCCATAAATAATTTGGTGAATGACGGATACTTATACCGTCAAAAAGGAAGGGGAACCTTTGTCGCCGATAAGAAGTTGGAGCAGCAGCTCAATGGGTTGACCAGTTTTACCGAGGACATGAAAGCCAGGGGTTTGAATCCAAGCAGTAAGCTGCTGAGCTTTGAAATCATTCCGGCCGATAAGAAGATTGCCAGTGAATTGCACATTTCCCTTTATGCTCCCGTTTATGAAATAAAACGCATTCGGTTGGCTGATGATGTTCCAATGGCGCTCGAGACCGTGTACATGTCTGCCAATTTAATTAAAGGATTAACGGAAGAAATCATTAACCTTTCTCTTTACCAATATGTGGAGAACTACGTTAAACTTAAAATAGACTATGCTACACAAACGTTGGAATCATCGATTGCTTCTGAATTAGAAGTCACCCATTTAGCGATTCCAAAGCACTCACCCATATTATTCATTCAAAGGCATACGTTCCTGATAGATGGAACTCCCCTTGAATATGTTAAATCGGCTTATCGTGCGGACAGGTATAAGTTCAGTATCAAAATAAGCAGATAAAATTGAATATTTTCAATCGGAGGGTGTCACATATATGAACTCATACTTTGAAGAAGTGCAGGCTTTACTCACAATTGTGGAAGAACAGGAAAAGCAATCAATTAAGGAATCTGTGGAACATATCGCAAAAGCAGTGATGTCAGATGGAATCATCCATTTATTCGGAAGCGGGCACTCTCATATTTTGACCGAAGAGGTATTCTACCGGGCAGGTGGGTTAGCAGCAATTCGTCCTATTTTCGTTGAGGATTTGATGCTTTTTAAGGGTGCTTCAAGATCATCCCAACTTGAACGGCAAAATGACCTATCAGAGAAATTCATGCATGATGAGGATATCCGTCCTGGTGATGTCTGTATCGTCATTTCATCATCCGGCGTAAATCCCGTTCCCATAGATGTCGCCACTATCGCAAAAGAAAAAGGGGCCTTCGTCATTGGACTAACATCACCGGAGTATGCAAAAAGTTGTCCTTCACGGCATAAACAGAAGCATTATCTCCACGATGTCGTTGATTTGGTCATAGACAATCATATTGCCAAAGGTGACACATTACTGAAATCAAATAATATACCTTTTGGTTCTGGATCGACCGTGGTCGGGGCCGTTCTCCTCAATATGATTTTCACGCAAGTCATCCAAACGATTATTGAATCAGGGGAGACCCCTCCCGTATTCCTAAGCAGTAATATCGAAGGGGCAGATGAACACAATCAAAAGATCATCGCGAAATATAAAACAAGAATCCCCCAATTATGAATCGGTTTAGCCACAAAGGAATACATAATTAAAGAAGGCATCCATGCGGATGCCTTCTTACTGTAGACAAACTCGAAGAAAAACGAGATTGTCTGCAGTTTTTTTATTTGAATATGTTTCCGGAGCCGCAGTTATTCGTCATCCGGAGCTTTTTTCGGCCGTCCACGCAGCTTTTCGTCCTTCAACACACTTTTTTTGGCCGTTCACGATTTTATTCGACCTACCACGCTCTTTATTCGACCGTTCACGATTTTATTCGACCTACCACGCTCTTTATTCGACCTACCACGCTCTTTATTCGACCGTTCACGATTTTATTCGACCTAGCCCACTCTTTATTCGACCGTTCACGATTTTATTCGACCTTCGCATTCCGAAGCATTTATTTTGCGGAACACTCCTTAAATTCGCTCCTTTTCACCAACTGTCTGCCAAGCTCTCATCAAAGCAAGCAATCTAGCGGAGTTATTCGGCCAGGAGTGTCGCAAATTTATTCAATCTAGGGAGGTTCCATCCATTCAAGAACCCCCATTCAGTCGAAAAACTGAAGGCATCCATTCGGATGCCTTCTTTAATTTAAGTTTATTCCTTATTTTTCAAAAACGGCCACCAATTCGCGTTTCCGAACGTCGCAACCATCACTGGAATAAACAATGGCAATATGACAAACGCATATAAAGCAAGCCCCACCAATATTAAAGTGGCTATCTCCAAGAGCGATAAAACTCCTGCTGGCATCATGGCAGCAAAGGTTCCGCCAAGAATTACGGCTGCCGAGATGATCACCGTTCCCATTTTTCTCATGGACAGTAACATCGCTTCCTTGACCGGTTTATCCTTCCATTCGTTAAAGCGATCCATCAAGAAAATGCTATAGTCAATGCCAAGAGCAATCAAGATGACGAAAGCAAAGAAAGGAACTGCCCAGCCGATGCCGGCGTAACCGAGAATATTAACAAAAAGCAACTCGGTAATGGCTGCCGCTGTATAATAAGTCAAAACGAGCGATACAATCAAATAGATCGGCATGACCAGGGATCGCAGCATGAAAAAGAGAATGATGGCGATACCCGACAGCATCAAAACGACCGTCCGTGAGAAATCCTCCTCAGACATCATGCCCAAGTCATGATGTGTACTTGTGATTCCCCCTATCGCCACTTGCGCATTTTCTAGCTTTGTATCTTTCGTTACTCTTTCAACGGTTGCCTCGATCGAATCAATTTGCTCGATTGCTTCATTGGAATATGGATTCGCCTTGAACACCACATCCATGGTCATGGTTTTACCGTCTTCAGATAAATACGCGTTCAATGCTTCCCCAAATTCTTCGCTTTCGACTACTTCTTTGGGAATATACATGCCTGTTACCGTTTTATCCGTTTTTGCCAGCCCTGATAAATAACCCTGTGCGGACGATAGTCCATCATGGACTTCATTCAGGCCATCGGCACTTTCATTTAAGCCATCTGTCAAATCAGTAAGTTGCCCGCCGAGGCTTGAAAAACCATTTAGGAGTTCTTGCTGCCCATTACTTAAGCTGGTAAGGCCTCCTTTAAATCCTGACAGATTATTTATGACTTCCCCCTGACCATTGGCCATCGTGCTTAGACCTTTTTGTAAAGTGTCAACACCTGAAATCAATTGGTTCAGGCCCTCCCCGAGAGATGTTTGACCGTTTACGATTTGTGCCATATTTTCGTTCGCCGTATTCAAACCGCCGGACACTGATCCAAGATTCCTATTTAGCTCGGCAAGGCCTGCTGCCATGGGCTCCAAGCCACCCTGTGCCCCTTGCACTGTTTGCTTGATCGTTTGATAGGACTGATCCGCCTGTAATTCTGGATGAGTGGCTTCCATTTGCTCAAAGGAAGGATTTAAGCCAGCAAGGCTTTGTGATACGCCCGTAAGATTAGTTTGAATCTCTTTGTATCCATCTGTGAGCCCACTTAGCCCATTAGCTGATTGTTTATAGCCTTCGAGGAGCTGTCCGCTTCCGGTGGCGAGCTTCTCCAAGTTTGCCTTGACCTCATTCAGTCCATTTTTTATATCCCCAGTCCCTGAAGAGCCATCGCGAATGCCTGCTTCAATGCTTGTTAACGCCTTCTCCACCTGGCCTACACCGCTCTTTAATTCATTGGTCCCGGATATTAGACCCCCTATTCCGTCCGTCGCTTGCTTCAACCGCGGTCCTGAATCTGAAAGCTCACTGCCTGCCGTTTTTAATCCATCACTTATTTGTTTAATGCCTTCATTTCCTTCTCCGATTCCCTTCTCCAAAGTTTCGGCCTGGTTCGCTACAAATAAATCCTTAATCGGTTCACCTGCCGGGCGGGTCATGGATCGAACTACATCGACTTCATCCACCTTGACGACTTCCTGGCTGATTTTTTCAGCAAGTGCGACGTACTCTTCCGAATCCATGCGTTCGTCATTCTTTATGACAATCTGTGTTGGCATGGATTGTCCCGGTCCGAATTCATCGGAAATGATATTAAATGCCATGATGGAAGGAACATCATCACCCGCTTCTTCAAGGGAGTTATATGAAATCTTCCCATCATACATAAACAAAAAGGGAACACAGACGATTGCAACGATCATTAGCGCCAACAATGGGCGGTTCATGGAGAAGTTACCGAGAATTCCCCATAGTTTACTTTCACTGTGCTCAAGTTTCCCTTTTGCCGGCCAGAATAGCTTTTTGCCAAGAACCGCCATGAAAAATGGAACGATCGTATAGAGGGCGATCATTAAAATGAAAACCCCTATGGCAACGGCCGCCGCAGATTGATAGAGCTTAAAAGTAGAAAAACCGATTGCCGCAAAACCAATCATTACGGTCAGCCCACTGAAGAAGACCGTCTTACCCGCAGTTCGGTAAGTCGCAACGATCGCTTCAGGCAATGACTCCTGTGACGATAGCTCTTCCTTGAAACGACTAAGCAGCAGGATGCAATAATCAGTCCCGATTCCAAATAAAATACCTACCAGGAATATTTGGGTGTAAGACGAAATCGGAAAGTCCCATTTATCCACCAGGAATGAGACGATGGATTGTGAGCATAAATAAGTGAAACCTACCGTTACCAACGGAATGATCGGTGCCACCACTGAACGGAAGACTATCAGCAATACAGCCAGAATGAAGACAACCGTGATGCCTTCAGTTTTCTTCAGCCCTTCTTGGGAATTGGCATTAAGATCTTCATCGATCATCCAGCTGCTTGTGTAATAATGCTCGACATCCACTTGCTCCAGCTTTTTATAAAGGGCATCGATCACTTCCTTAGCTTCTCGGTCCCCCTTGACCATCGTGATGGATGTCAAAACCGTCGTTTCATTCTCCGAGACCAACTGACCTTTTAGCGAGGGCTCTTTAAAATGGGTCATGACCTCTTTGATGCCAAGCTCTGCTTTATTCTTTTCAAGGTTTTGGATCGCTATCTCAATCTCTTTCAATTCCGAGGAAGACAGCTTCTTATCACCATGAAATACGAGGGCCACTTGTGACTCATCCTTATCCTGGATCTCTTTCATTAGCTCATTGGCCATCCCAGAGGAGTACTCTGCCGGTACATCCAGCTGCCCCTTATCCCGGACAAGGTCCGCCATATTCGGTGCCGCAAACAATAGACCTGCCGTAATTGCAACCCAAGCGATAATGACCAGCCATCTTCCCTTTATGATCCCCCTCATTATATTTCCTCCCATTCCTCATTCTTCATTTGTATGAAAATTTGTGCAAGCTTCTCATATGTATCAAGGAATCTAACGATCTCTTCATAATCGAATTTCGTCATGATGCTCTCTACCAACTTATGAATCTTATTTTCCGTTTCCTGTAACAATGCTTCCCCCTCTTTTGAAAGCTTCAAGTGAAAGACCCTTCGGTCAACCAGGTCCTGTTCCCGTTCTATCAATCCTTTGCCTTCCAGCCTATTGATGTTGGATGTGACGGCACTCTTATTAACATAAAAGGCATCACTGATTTCCGTCGATGTACACAACCGCTGTTGTTGAATGAACCGTAAAGTATAGTATTGTTCGTTCGTCAGCACATCACAAATCTGGTCTTTTATTAAAAGCTCCCCCATCTTATTGACATAGAAGGAAACCTTCATATATCGATCAATCAATCCAGTAACTTTTACATTAGTCATCGTTGCACCTCCCAATAAGTAGTTCAGTCATTTAACTATATGTAGATTACTATTGTTTTATTTATTATGTCAATCCCATGACAGTTTATTATTTCCAGTTTAACTTATGGTAAATAAGGGAAAACCCAAAGTAAGCATACAATCCACTATTCTAAAGGAGGAAATATAAATGACTCAATCAACTATCGAAACTCAAACGAATAGCAAACTTTTAAAAGGGATTCTAATCGGGGGGCTTGTTGGTGGTGCGTTGACCTTACTTGACTCCAACACAAGAAATAAAGTAAAGCGTTCAGCCGTCCTTTTAAAAGACAACTCCATGAATATGATAGAACAGGTCAAGGAAAATCCCGGCGAAATGAAGGAACAGATGGTATCAGGAGTCAAAGGGGCAACCGAGACGATTAAAGAGGCAATCAATGACGTCGAAACACTATATGAAACCGTCAATGAAGACGTGGTGGGTAAAGTATCAGAAGTAAAGGATATCTCCACTGATGCCCTTGGTACAGCGAAGGAAGCAACAAGTGAATTAAAAGACATCAGTTCAAAGGTGGTCGTAGCCGGTAAACAGCTGAAAGAAACGCCAGCACAATCATTGAAATCCGATATTGATAAAGGTGAAAAAGAGAGTGATGAAATCGTTAAAAATTCAGGATTATCCAATCAAAAGTCCATCTCATCCAACTTCTAATATATAAAAAAGCTGAGGCATTATGCCTCAGCTTTTATTATGGCTTGTACAATTTGGACGTTGATTGGAACGTAGGGCCAATTGGATTGGGGACATCATTCGATGAAAGGTACACCATTACCCTTTTGTTTTTTCATATATCCTTCACTTGATACCTTAGTTAGAGTCCTCCAATTTATTCGTTATCTCATGGTCTTTTTTCACTTCAGCTAACCAAACGGGATATTCCTCTTGTAATCTTTCAGAAAGAAGCGTTTCTTTAATTACATCTTTACTGTCTTCTAAATTAGCTTTTTTTGCTTCCTTCTTACCGGTTACTTTTATGATATGGTATCCATATTCGGATTTGACTGGATCACTGACTTTATTTATATCAAGATCAAAGGCAACATTTTCAAACTCTTCCACCATATCGCCTTTCCCAAAATACCCCAGGCTTCCACCGTTATCCGCCGTTTCGGTATCAGTGGAATATTCAGCTGCCAATTTAGCGAAATCACCGCCATCTGCGATTTCTTTCGCAACCTTTTTAGCCGTTTTTTCGTCTTCGACTAAAATATGACTGGCTTCCACTTGTTCCGCTTGAGCAAATGTATCTTTGTTATCTTCAAAATACGTACTGATTTCTTCATCCGTCACGGTAATTCTCGGTTCTACCAGTTTTTTCGTTTGCAGATAAACTACGATGTCCTTTTTTAAGGCTTCCATTGAAGAACCGCTTGCTTCCAATTGCTCTTTTAGCGACTTTTCATCACCATAGGACTCTACCATAACATCGATTTCTTTCTGGATTTCTTCATCCTTAATTTTAATCCCTGCTTTTTCCGCTTCCAATTCAACCAATTTATTCGTAATCAACAGGTCTAAAGTATCTGCTCCGTATCCCGCAACAAGCGCGTCATACAGCTCATCCTTATTGATTTTCTCGCCATCGATACTCGCCATTGTCTTATCCGTGGATGAAATCATCGCAAATGCCATGATCCCTCCAATGATTAAAATGCTCCCTGCCCAAATATATGCCTTCGTGCTCCTTAATAGTTTCATGAATACTCTCCCTTAATTTTTCTATAATGATAGCTTGGAATTATTAATTAATCCTTAAGATTTTAGTTCCACCTTCAATATGCACCAACACAATCATTATACTAACATACTTATATACCTACATATATTTTAGAGTATTTCCTTCTGCTACCATTTTACATTGAGACTTTGGTAGATCATTACAAAAAAAGATATTATACCGTTATTTCGCCTTTTGATAAATAGGTAACAGAGTGCAATTCGGCTTTCACTCGTGGGTTTGGAGCAAATACTCGTGAGTTTTGGGCTTTTACTCGTGGATTTGGAGTAAATACTCGTGAAACACATAATCGAAAAAGCATGGTGTACGGAGGGAATTCCTACACCATGCTTTTTTTGTGTGTTATTTACGATGCATCTTGAATTCAAGGAAGAGTTCGTTGTAATGGGCTAAGTTTTTCTTCCCCAGGTTTTCGTAAACTTCCAGTTTCTTTGTCAGTTCCGGAGATGGATAGAAACGTTCATCCTTCACCACTTCTTCAGGCATATATTTCAGTGCTTCTTTATTAGGTGTCGAGTAACTTACATATTCCGCGTTCTGTGCTGCAACTTTCGGGTCCAGCATGAAGTTGATGAACTGGTGAGCAGCATCGACATTTTTGGTTGTTTTCGGGATGACCATATTATCAAACCATAAATTGGACCCCTCTTTTGGAACAACGTATTCGAGATCTTCATTTTCAGCCATGATTTCAGAAGCGACTCCCGACCAAACAAGGCCAATCGCCGCTTCCTGGGCTTCCAATAGCATGCGGCTTTCATCTCCGACAATCGCTTTAATGTTCGGGGTGAGGGCATCTAGCTTGGATTTTGCCTCTTGAAGGTGTTCTTCATCTATATCATTCAATGAATAATTCAAAGAGTTCAGGCCCATGCCCATCACTTCTCTAGCTCCATCCGTCAAAAGGATTTCATTTTTTAAATCTTTATCCCATAAATCCGCCCAGGCCGTTATTTCCTTTCCACCGAGCATCTTGGAATTGTAAACAATTCCAACCGTTCCCCAGAAATACGGCACGGAATATTTATTCTCCGGATCGAATGGCAGATCGATGAATCGCTCATCGATATTTTTCAAATTCGGAAGCTTGGAATGATCCAAGGGAACGAGCAAGTCTTCTTGCCTCATCTTATCGATCATATACTCAGATGGAATGGCAATATCATAAGTCGTACCGCCCTGTTCGATCTTTGTCATCATGGCCTCATTCGAATCAAATGTCTCATAAATGACCTTTATGCCCGTCTCTTCTTCAAAACGTTCGATTAGATCGGTATCGATGTAATCTCCCCAATTATAGATGGTAAGCGTATTACTGCTCGTAAATCCCTGCGATGAATTCAATCTTGAAATCGCATATAGAAGCAAGGCCGATACGAGGGAGATGATCAAAAACATTTGGACAAGCCTTTTCATCGTTTCCCCCCCATTCCCGTTTGCCTTACACGTTGTGTTATAAAGTAATAAACGACAACCAACAGCAGTGTCACGACGAACAGCAGTGTCGACAGTGCATTGATATTCAATGAAATTCCACGGCGTGCCAATGAATAGATTTCCACAGAAAGAGTGGAGAAGCCATTACCGGTCACAAAGAACGTAACCGCAAAATCATCAAGTGAATAAGTCAATGCCATAAAAAAACCAGCAAAAATACCGGGTAGGATGTATGGAAGGATGACCTTCGTCAATACATCCCACCGGCTTGCCCCTAAATCCCGTGCCGCATCAATTAAAGTAGGGCTCATTTCCTGAAGTTTCGGAAGGACCAGAAGCACAACGATCGGGATACTGAAGGCGATATGCGACAACAGTACCGAGTAGAATCCAAGCTTGATCCCGGCCATCGTGAATAAAATCAGGAAGGAAGCACCGATGATCACATCGGGACTGACAATCAATACATTATTCAATGACAATACCGTATTCTTAGCTTTGCTGCTCGTAAAGGACCGAATTCCAATTGCCCCTATCACCCCGATGATCGTTGCGATCAGTGCAGATAATAAAGCAATCACAAGTGTATTCAATACAATGATCAACAGCCTTGTATCTTGGAACAGCTCCTTGTACCACTCCATCGTGAACCCTTTAAAGTCATACATCGTTCCACCGCTGTTAAAAGAGTAAAAGACTAAAAAGAAAATCGGTGCATAGAGTATGAGAAAAATCAAAACGAGAAACGCTTTTGATATTGGTGATAATTTATTGCCCAATTTACACACCCTGCTTTCGGTTACCCGTTACAAACATAATCAGGAACATTATAATAATCAAAAATACCGCAATTGTGGAACCCATTCCCCAATCCTGTGTTACAAGGAAGTGCTGCTCGATAGCCGTACCTAGCGTAATGACGCGGTTACCGGCAATCAGTCTTGTAAGCATGAACAATGAAAGTGCCGGGATGAAGACTACCTGGCATCCCGTCTTTACACCATCTATCGTCAATGGAAAAATGACTCGGCGGAATGTCATCCATCTGGACGCCCCCAAGTCATTGGCCGCATCCAGAAGGGTTGGATTCATTTTATCAAGCGCATTGAATATCGGTAAGATCATGAACGGGATGAAAATATAAACCGAAACGAATATGAAGCTGAAATCGGTAAAGAGAATCTGCTGCTTTCCGATTCCTACCGCCTCCAGAAAACCATTTGCCACACCATACGTGCCAAAGATACCAATGAAGGCATAAGCCTTCAAAAGTAAATTGATCCAGGAAGGCACGATAATCAGCAAAAGCCATAGCTGCTTATGCTTGGTTTTCGTTAACAAATATGCTGTCGGATAGGCGACTAAAAGGGATATCCCCGTAATCAGGAACGCATACCAGAATGAGCTTAAAGTCATTTTTAAATATACTGGCGTAAAGAACTTTTGATAGTTAATCAAAGATAAATTGCCTTCAATATCAAAGAAGGAGTAGTAAAGGATCAACAAAATGGGTGCGATAACGAATAAAGCAATCCATAAGACATATGGTATGAAGTAAATATTACGGGATATTTTATTCTTCATGACTTTCCCCATCATGATACGCTTCCAGACGCTTATCGAATTCCTCTTCAGTTTCACCCAATCGCATGACATGGATGGATTCCGGATCGAAATACAGACCTATTTCATCCCCAACTGCCACTTTTCTCGTTGATTGGACAAGCCATTCATTTCCATCATGGTCATAGCAGCTGATTTCATAATGAACTCCGCGAAATAGCTGGGAGTCCACACGAACTTGCAGTTTCCCGCGATTGATGGAAGTAATCTCTAAATCTTCCGGGCGGATGACAATATCGACAGCCTCATTACTGTTCAATCCTTGGTCGACACATTCGAACTGTCTGCCGACGAATTCCACGAGGTAATCTTCAATCATTTTTCCTTTTACAATATTGGACTCGCCGATGAAATCGGCAACGAATCGATTCAGCGGTTCATCATAAATATCCGTAGGGGTCCCGCTTTGCTGGATTTTCCCTTTGTTAAGGACAAAAATCTCATCTGACATCGCTAATGCTTCCTCTTGGTCATGAGTGACGAAGATAAACGTGATTCCAAGCCTCTGTTGCAGCTCCCGCAATTCATATTGCATTTCTGTACGCAATTTCAAATCGAGGGCAGATAGCGGTTCATCAAGAAGGATGACTTCCGGTTCATTAACGATCGCCCTGGCAATCGCCACCCGTTGCCGCTGACCGCCGGACATTTCCCTGATCTCCCGTTTTTCATAACCCTCCAAATTAACAAAGCTGAGGGCTTCCTTCACCTTTATTTCCACTTCCGAGTTTTTCATTTTTTTAATCCGAAGACCAAATGCTACATTTTCAAACACATTTAAATGCGGAAAAAGTGCATAATCTTGAAATACCGTATTCACTTGCCTTTTATTGGCTGGCACATCATTGATCCTTTTTCCTTCAAAGTAAATATCACCTTTGGAGGCTTCCGTAAATCCGGCAATCAAACGAAGGATCGTAGTCTTCCCGCATCCGGAAGGACCCAAGAGCGTATAGAACTTCCCTCTCTCGATTTCAAAACTAACATTATCGAGAACTACCGTATCATCATCGAATTGCTTCGTAACCTGATCGAAGCGTATTATATTCCCGTTTGCCATAGCTCTTCCCTCTCTCCATTACCTTACTCATCAATTTTCAGCGATTGCATTTGATTTGAATTCTATAAGTATGATTCCGTCACCACGAGTAATAAATCGGAAGGACCTTCAAAATCATTGATGATTTGATGTTCATCTGAAGCATGAAAATAAATCGACTCCCCTGCCTTGACGAAATACGTATGTTTACCAAGCTTTACAATGACTCTTCCGTTTAATACATAGCCGAATGTTTCCGACAAGGATGGTTCAAATTGTTTGAACTCCCCCTTTTCCTGGAGAGTCAGTCGAATAGGTTCCATTTCCTTCTCATTCGATTCAGGCACGAGCCACTGGATTTGATACCCGCGTTCTTCATCGATGAAAAACGTTTGTGCCTCTTCTTCATACACTACCTTTTGGACTTGATCCTCTTCATCGAAGAACTGCTTCGGCGTGCAGCCAAGCACTTCTAAAATATTGAAAAGAGTTTCAATTGATGGGGAACTAAGATCCCTTTCCAACTGTGAAATATAACCTTTGCTTAAATCCGTTCTTTCCCCCAATTCTTCCTGGGTCAATCCTTTTTTCAAGCGAAGGTTCTTTATTTTTTTTCCAATTTGCATCATATTTACCCTCAACAGTTTACTTATAGTAAACCCACAGTAGATAAAGTTTTATATAAGTAAACTTTCAGTTTAATTTTACGAATATCATTATACAGGAAATGCCGGAAACTTCAAACTGAATTTCCAGCATGCATAAAAAATGGACTGCCACCTGGCAGTCCATTCTGATTTACTATTGGAAATGAAATGAATCAGGTATAGATAATAGGTAACCTCTCGTGAATCTTCCATTTTTTTGATGATCTTCTTTCCGTACATTGTACTAAAAAAAGATCCTCTAATATGTTTGGTAGCCTCTTCTAATCACGTTTTCAAAGAGACTCTAGGATATTATTATCATACCTGGTGTTACGATCGTGACGTTTACAAAATCGTTCTATTGATCAATTGATCTAAAGTAATCATTTCAAGGATTTAGCGGAAATGTTTTAGAAAGTATTTTTATCACCTTAATTTTAAAACTAGGCAAAAGGGTTCTAATTAAAAGGGAAAATAAAGTTGATTGGAGCGTAAGGTACGAGACTCCTGCGGGAAAAGCGCGTCCAGGGGAGACCCCGGCAAGCGAGTGCCTCGAGTGGAAATCAACGTTCCAATTTTACAAACACTCAATTTCCCTCGAGTTTATCTACAGTCTGAGACCGCCATCTGGCAGTCCCCCTTTTACAACTTCAGACATATTTCTTGTGCTTTCTTTTCCCCATCAGCAATACAATCCGGGATTCCGACACCATTGTATGAACAGCCCGCAAGTAAAACATTCGGATAACTCTCGGAGATTTTCTCCTCCAGGGATTGAACGATTTGAGGATGTTTAATATGGTAGTTCGGCATATTTTCATGCCATTTCGTCACTTCACTCGTAATTGGATTACCAGAAATGCTTAGACTGTTTTTAATGTCGCATAAAGCCACGGAGATCAATTCCTGGTTTGTAAGGGACCGTAACCGTTCATAGTCCGGACTTGAGCTTTTATAAAAAAGCCTTACCAAAAGCTGACTGTTTTCAGAAGTATGCTCCCATTTCCGGCTTGTCCAAGTACATGCATTGCAGATCAAATCACTATTATCACCTGCAATGAAACCTGTCCCGTCTTTAGGAAGCATGCTGTCCGGGATATCGAATCCAAGGTAAACGCTAATCATCGAACTATTGATCAAGCCGTCGAAGTCCTCATCCAGCTCCCGATCTCCCAATAATTTCTGGGCAACGGTATGCGGTGTACTCAACACGATAAAGTCCGTTTCGAACGTTTCACCGTTTGCCAATGAAATGATATACCCCTCATCATTTCTTCCAATTTCATTTACACGGACCCCTTTTAAAATCTTGACCATATCGAGGCTTTCCTCAATTCGTTCAACCAATGTTGATAAGCCATTTTTAAACGAAAGGAACTTCTTATTTCCCTTGCTTTGGTATTTCTGCTTATTTTCCGAAAGACCTCGTATTATACTGCCATATTGATTTTTATAATCCAGCATCTCTGGCAGTGTTTTGGCAATGGTCAATTCATTTAATTTTCCTGAGTAAACACCAGAAAGGACAGGCGATATCTGCTTTTGCACCAATTCCTTGCCTAAGAAGCTTTCAAGAAATAAGCCGATGGAGTCATTTTTCGTAAAGGTCTCATTTTTTGTATAGAAATCCTTTAAAGCGTCAACCTTGCCTTGGGCAGAAACCAGATCACTTTTCGCCAGCGACTCCAGGCTCATTGGTATTCCGAAAAGGGCATCTTCGGGGATTCCCTTCAGCATCCCGTCTGTATGGATGAATGACTTTCCCGTCGCATTATAGACAACTTGATCCTCCAGGTTCAATTCTTTAAGAAATGGTTGTATATTTTGTTTCCTGGCGACAATCGAATCAGCACCCGCTTCAATTTTAAAAGGTCCTTCGTGCACAGTCCTTATTTTACCGCCAAGCTCTTCATTTCCTTCTATTAATATCAATCGTACCGGGAGACTCCTCGCTTTAACTGTTTTTTGTAAATAATACATGGTTGATAAACCGGTAATGCCCCCACCTACGACTACGACTGTTTTCATTAGGACTACACCTCGATTAACGAATTTTGCATTAAGTAAAGTGTACCATAAGGCAGCAGGATTATTAAAAGCAGCCCTTCTAAATCACTGGTTTAATAATGAAACCTGTAACAAATTGGACAAAAAAAAGACCTCCCCTTTTGGAAAAGTCTACATGTTTGTTATTTATCCCTTACTCCATATCCTTGTTCATCGTAATCTAATCTATACTCCATTATTTCCATCAACCCGCATCTGCCTTCTTTTTGAATCCCTGTATCCTGATACCCCACTTTTGCATAAAGCGTTTTTGCAATCACGTTCATGGCGTCCACTGCCAGAATGATCGAATCCTTGTTTGGAAAAATCCCTTTTGCGAATTCCGGAAGGATTTGCAAGGCCTTCTTCGCAATCCCTTTGCCCTGATGTTTTTGATCAACAAGTAATCCACGGAGTAATATCGCTTTTTTATCGCTGGTGAAAGGGGCGATGTTTTCGCCAATGTGTAAAACGAAAAAGCCAACAGGGGTACCATCGGCCAATATTACAATAGGGTGCCTGTCGCAATCTACCCGGCAATATTTCAGTGACTCTTCCGGCAAAGCCGAAAAAGGGGTTTGTGTACCCGGTAAATAAAACTGGGAAAGCTGGTGAAGATGTTCCGGTAAATAAGGCGTTAAGGTGATGGTCTCGATTTCCATTTCCATTAAGTACAGCCTCTTTCATCAATTATTGGATACATTAATAATTCGATGCCCCTTCCGATATTTCCTTCACAAACCGGAAGGAGCACTGCCGAATTTATTGGCAGTGCTCCTTTTGTTAATCAGTGTGTATTTTCATTGATTGTCAGTGCTTCCCGTAAATTGATTTGCTGGCGGAGTATGTTGGCAACATCACGGGAGATTTGTCGTTTTTCAAACATATCCTGCACTTCGTCCCGTTCTGCCTGGATCGCTTTATAGAACAGCTCTCTTTCATATTCGACCATTTTACTCGGGGTACGGCCTCTATTTTCACGTTTGCATTTTAAAATCAACACTTTATACTCGTCTATGATCATCGAGGATGTCTTATGATTATCGGATGTAATTCCGGCTTGTATCTCTTGGATGGCAGCTTTATACATCCTGATTTTAAGATCCCTGACCTTTTCCAATCTCTCAAGATTGATTTTTCTTATTTCACTTTTATTAGGGAAAAATAATTTTAAAACCCTCAGCATACTTCTTCTGAACAGCGTTACTGACCTGAAAAAGCGGAACTTCAGTCGATTTGTTACCGCACCTTCCATACGCTGGATGTATTCCTTGCATATATACGCCGTTTCCCGGTCCACTTTTTCATCCTTAATAAGTTTATCCAAGAATCTTTGCTCTGCTTCAAGGGCCTTGAAGCGAAGATCCTTCTCTTCTTCCCTTAATGCCGCCGGTTCTTTCTCCTGTTCTACATAGGACAGTTCATTGATCTTGGTACAGTACCTGGAAATGATCGATAAAGCCGCTTCCCGGTTTTCATCTGTCATTTGGGACTCAATCACCCGAATAGCGGCTTGATGTGAGTGAATGGCAGCAGCTTTCGTTTTGTCAGACTGCTTGTCCACCACTTCCTCTTCTTCTGACCTTGCCACGATTGGAAGAAATACACTCGCAACAATAAGTGTCAGCAATATGACACCTGCTGCAATGAAAATGATTAACGAACGCTCAGGAAAAGGACTTCCATCTGCCAACACATATGGAATCGAGAACGAACCTGCTAAGGTTACAGCTCCGCGAACACCGGAAATGGTAATGATTCCAGCAGCTTTGAAGTCTGGTTTTTGGGCTCCCGCTTTTTTCGTCATCCAGCCAATCGACCAGGCAGCCGTAAGCCAAATGAATCGTAAAGCGAAGAGGAAAAGTGTAATGATCACGATATAAAGGATCACTTGTCCATTATTGAAGGCTGGATCTTGAAAGATAGTTTTCGCAACGCTTGGGATTTGCAAGCCAAGCAAAACGAATACAAGGCCATTCAATACATATAAAATGACGGACCATGTACTCTTTGAAACGACTTGAAGTTCTACAGTTGGTGATATTTCCCGATCTCGTTCAATGGCATGGACAATTCCCCCAGCCACGACTGCTAAAATCCCAGAAAGGTGGAAATGTTCCACAGCGAGGAAAATAATAAAAGGAGTTAGGATTTGGATCAGCATATGCATCGTGACGTCTTCCATCCCTAAACGGCGAAGAAATACACGAAGCCTGATAATGATGAAAGATAGTATCGCTCCACCTACAAACCCACCAATTGCAATCCATATGAAACTGAAGGTTGCGTCGACTAGGGAGAAAACACCAGTGACTGTAGCTGCAACGGCAAACTTAAAGGCAACTAAACCTGAGGCATCATTCATTAGCCCTTCGCCTTCGAGAAGGTGCATGATGCTCTTCGGTAACTTGACCCGACTCGCCAAAGCGCTTACTGCCACTACATCCGTAGGTGACAAAATGGCCGCTAAAGCGAACGCTGCCGGCAATGGTATCGAAGGGATCATCCAATTAATTAAATACCCGCCTGACCAAACCGTTATGAATACCAGGCCTAGTGCAAGCATCAAAATGGGTGCTCTCAACTTCCATAGTGCTGTTCGTGGTACATTTTTGCCATCATTGAATAATAGGGGTGCGATGAATAATAGCAAAAATAATTCCGTCTCCATCTCAACATGCATACCCAGGGGTAAAAGTGCCAATATGACACCCAGTGCTATTTGTATTAATGGTACAGGTATAAAAGGTATAAAATGGTTAATTACATTAGACACTCCAATCAATATAAGAAGCGCTAATATAACAAGAAAAAACTCCATACAAACATCAAACTTCCTCTCTCATCTATAATCATAACTATAAGCGTAACATATTTATACCCAGTCATTCATGCATTAACTATTCTAACCTGGAATCCCCCTGAATAATGATACCTTTTATAAAAGCGAAGGAGCTTACGTTGTGCACGATGAACACCGCAAACCACTCCATCAATAAGCCTTGGGTAACCGCATAGAAAAAAAAGCTGATTGGCTAACCCATGATCAGCTTTTCCCAGTAAGACAATGAACCCACATAACAAGCTATTTAGTTCCCGGGACAAAGAGACGAAGATGTTTGTGCAGTACATTTGCCTGGAAAGGAAGAAGAATGCCTTCATCTCCATCGATATTGACTGCAAGATCATCTGAAGTAGTTAAATGGAGCTTGGATGTTTTAATATATTCAACTTCGTCATTCCCCATGATCTCCCCCCTAATCAAACTGGGAATGATCTTGACGATGAGAGGAAGAGATAAATCCTTAATGATGAATGTGTGCAGCTTTCCATCATTCACTTCCGCCTCTGGTGCAAGTTGTTCGAAACCGCCGACAGAGTTAGTCATTGTTGCAATTAGTAAATGAGCCTCGCCCATCCACTTTCCCTGATCATGTTCAACCGTTAAAGGAAACGGAGTCTTTTTAATGATCGCTTTTGCTCCTTCAATGAAATATGCAAAAGAACCAAGACGGGTTTTTTGTTCAACGGTAACATTATAGGTGGCCTCTGCGATTGCCCCAACTGCCAACACATTCATGAAGTAACGGTCATTGATCTTCCCTATGTCCGATTCCTTAATATTCATATCCTTCAAAATCTCGATGGCAGCATTGGGATTCAATGGTATTCCCAAAGATCTAGCAAAATCATTGATGGTTCCTAGTGGAATGATTCCGAAAGTAGGCCGATGCTGCTGCTCGCCCAAGCCATTCACTATCTCGTTCACCGTTCCATCCCCACCCATGGAAATGACAGCATCGAACATTTCTGCACAGGCCTCCTTAGCAAAACCCGTAGCATCCCCCTCTCCTTCCGTTTTACGAACGCATACCTCATCAAAAATTTCACCAAGTGCCTTTTCCGCTTTCGGCAAAATCCTTCCTGCTTTTTCCTTACCTGAAGATGGATTGACGATAATCATCGCTTTCGACATATGCTACCTCCCATTTTTGTACTTCTACTAGCAAGTTACCTCTTTACTGTTGTATTAAAACCACACAGACAGGAACTTACACATAATCGCTGCTGCTTGAATTTTGCTGAAATTTTAGAACAAGCTCTTATATGTTACATCGACTGTGAAACAGGCATTCATTGATCACTGATTTTCCTGTTTCTCATCTGTTACATTAATGCCTATCACAACACATTGAAAATTGTCTGTCCGTTTCGTTCCCTCTTTGTTTTTTCGTTTTATAAAAAGCGTCATTTCTTCCATTTCCTACTTGCCATGAAGGTAAATTCAAAAATAAACAGATGATAATTCCCTTACCTATAGGGTTTTTAGACAATCAGCGAAAAAAATTTCGAATTTTCTGTAAAATACCTATACATTTTCCAAATTCGGGTATATACTGTATTATAACAACAAGCAAACAACAAAAACTGTACTATAAAGAGGGGGAGCGAGACATGCAAGCAAATCAATCAGATTTACTCATAATCGATTCATTTAAACATTGCCCGGAATGTGGTGAAACACATGTGGACCACTCAGATTCCTATCTGATGGAATGCGATCGCTGCCTTTCCAAACGTGAAGAATAAAGCGATCGGAAAATATATCTAACATTAAAAGGAGGAAATCATCATGCAAATGAAAAAATCCATTGAGTTTTTTAACAATATCCCTGCTAAACATTGCCCCGAGTGCGGTGACCATATTATCGAGCATGCTGAATCCTACTTAATGGAATGTGACCGCTGCCTTTCCAGACGCGAAGACTGATTAAACCATATCAAAAAGGAGGAACCATCATGCAAACTATAAATCCACTGGAATTCTTCAGGACACTGCCGCCTAAACAATGTACGGAATGCGGAACCCATATCACTGAACAAGCTGAATCCTACTTAATGGAATGTGACCACTGCCTTTCCAAACGTGAAGACTGATTAAACCATATCAAAAAGGAGGAATCATCATGCAAACCAAAAACCCATTGGAATTCTTCAGGACACTGCCGCCTAAACAATGTACGGAATGCGGAACCCATATCACTGAACAAGCTGAATCTTACTTGATGGAGTGTGACCACTGCCTTTCCAAACACGAAGACTGATTAAACCAAATCATAAGGAGGAATCATCATGCAAACTAAAAACCCATTGGAATTCTTCAGGACACTGCCGCCTAAACAATGTACGGAATGCGGGACCCATATCATTGAACAAGCTGAATCCTACCTCTTGGAATGTGACCGCTGCCTTTCCAAAAAAGATGAATATTAATATAATATGCTGACATCAAGATGTTATATAAGCCATTTTGATGTCAGCATTTACCTTGTTTTCTGCCTCCCTTTCCTTGCATTCAAAAAAGGATGTCCTTGGGACACCCTTTAGTCTTACTTATCTTCCAATATATTTGTCTACATATTTCCCTCTGATCTTCCTGCTGCTGTATTGTAAGAAGTCCAATGCAAAAATCATGAATTCTAGGCCCAGACGCTTATCTGAGCGCATAAAATCAGAACCTAGCAGTTTCTCCAATTTTTCAAGTCTATGATATAGCGTTTGCCGGACAATGAATAGTTGTTTCGATGTTTCCTGTTTAGAACCGTTACAGGCAAGGTAGGTCTTTAAGGTAGGCATTAACTCACCATTGTTTTGCTTGTCATATTCAATGACAGGACCTAAATATTCGTACACCGTTTCCTCCAGATTACCATGCTTATTTATGAGCGATATCATGCGATGCATATGTAAGTCCTGATAAAAGATGCTCCTGTTATCCTCCGGTAACGTATCCTGAAGCAGCAAAGTTTCACGGGCCGTTTCATAACTTTTATAAATCTCACTTAACCTTTGAACATGCTTACCAAACCCAATGGAAAGCAGACCCATACGATTACGCCCGCTTACATCCATTTTCATGATTCGATCCACCGCGCTTGTAACCCTTGATTTCCAATCTTCAGATGAACGATTATCACCTAAAATAAAAACAAGATGCTGATGTATTTCCATAGAAAATATCTGAAAGCCGTACTGTTCAAAAACAGTTCTAAACATTATCTTAAAATAGGTTCCATCTAATTTTGCGGAGTTTTTATTATACTTTGGGTGTTGTTTGCAAATGCAAACAATTCCGCCATCCAAATGCATTTTCGGATCAATATAGGAAAGCCTCTCCCGGATTGCTTCGTCACTATATTCACCTTCAATCCAATTTGTAAGCCATATACTTTCTTCCGACATTTTCTTTTCTTCAATATATAACTCCCTTAATAGATGCTGTGCCAATGCGGTAGCCGTTCGATCCAAAATCAGTGAATCAAAATCAGTCAACTCTCTGCCGTTGCTGCATATGAGCAATTCAGCATAATTTTCACCAAGCACTCGAATCGGCTGTCCAAGAACGGTTTTATCCATGTTCCGCTTCTCTTCGTATATGTCCGCCACCATTTGATAGGTTGTTTTTTTCTTTATTTTTGGAAAGCTGGCTATATCATTTTCATTAAAGATAAGAATAACCTGTACATTTAAATAGCTGTGGAGAAATTTTAGAATTGGTTCATAATGGTCAATTTCGAGGAGATTTTTATTTAACTGCTGGGAGTAGCTTTCTAAGTTGGAGATCATCTGATATTGTTTATTGATGATAAGGGAATGTATATCCTGCGTGATTTCTACGAAAGGGACTTCTTCATGAAATAGGATGATAGGGAATTGCCGTTCATTTGCGAGATCGATGGCACATTGCGGCACTGCCATGGTGTTGGCGCCAATCTCTATACAGAGTCCAGCTGCATCGCATTCTATTAACTGTCTTAAGTAGGATAGAAATGTGTCATCGCAGTCTTTCCACCCTAAACCGGTAGTCAGTATCAGTTCGTTTCCATTTAACAAATGGCTGATTTGTGTGACTTCCATGCAGTGGACCCACTTCACTTGACGCTTTATCCCACTTCTACCTGCAATTATATCCGTCAGATCAAAATGCTTGCGTGTTAGAATTTCCTCGATTGTAATCGATGTATTCATCCAGCCACATCCTTTTATAAAACTGCTTTAAAATCTATTATAAACGGACAACCCTTAAATCTCCAGACACTTGTCAGAAAATCTAACGTCAAAATTCTACAAAAAACTCGAACAAAAAGGGCCCATTCGTAAGGAATAGGCCCGGTACATGACGATTTCAATTCAATTTTTTTTTGAAAAGCAATGTAGAGAAGTATTTCCTTCCTTCCGGGGTTTTGATGTTCAATTGCTTCCATTCCTGCTTCGTTCCTTCAATCAGTTCAAAATCGAGAAAGGCTCCACTTAAACTTTCGGAAACCCGGGTGATTCGATATCCTCTTTCAAGTAAAAAATCGATTTGTTCCCTTTCTAAGCGATAGTCTTGATATTCGGACATTTCCTTTCCCCCTTTTTCAAACGTTCTCCTTGCCAGTCGTAAAAGCCATCTCTTCCTCAAGTTCTGGACCTTTCCCAATTATCCAATCCCTGCCGACGGAAATGCCTAAATATTTCTCATCGCTCGGATCAATGATTTCAGCTTGTTCATATCGCTTGAACCACCAATACTTAGCTAATATAAAATAACTTGCACCGCCGAGAAGAAAGCCAATAATAAACGAATAATTTGAAAAAATCGTTGCACCGATTCCTCCAATCACCCAAGAAATGATTCCTGCCCAATTCACTCCATTCAAGTATTTATACTGGCCTTCACTTTCATAGAGTTCTTGTACATTCACTCTCCGTTTACGAAGGAAATAGTAATCCGCTACCAGGATGCCGACAATGGATGCCAGGATTCCGCCTATTATTAATAAAACTTCTATTATGATGCCGAACAGGCTCCATGGCTGAACTACTATCCCAATCACCCCCGCTACAACGACTCCCGCCCAAAATGGCATTTTAGGACCCATGACATTGGAGAAAATGGTAGCTGCGGGAATGACATTGGCCGTAGTATTCGTCGACCATTGAGCAAATACGATCATGATCAAAAGGACGCCGAGGGCAATTCCACTTGCTGATCCCTGTATGGCAACTACAGGATCATAATTGGAAACAGCCATATAAGAAACCGCTCCGATAATCACCATGAACGTCTGAGTGATGGGATAGGTGATAATATTCCCAATTATTTGCCCCTTATTGCGCTTGAACCAATTTTTTTCATTTTTTGGTGCCTTTATAAAGCGGGAAAGCGTTGGCATATCTGCAGTCAACGTGCCCCAAAATCCCATATTTGCCATAATGACGACCATGAAAGCCGTTGCGGCGGCCCCGCCAGTGACCGGACTTTCAATCCAGGACCATACATCTCTTCCTTGGGCTACAGCCTGATCGGATAGGGTGAAATACATCCAGCCGGAAATTAAAATGATGACGGGCGCCGCCAAGTCGGCGAATCGTTCTATCGACTTTATTCCCATTGCCGTGTTGACTAATTGTAAAACGGCAAAAATGAGGAAGCAGATAAACCAATTATCAAAATCAAAAAGGGTTGTGAAGATAGCGTTCATTGCAGTGGCTCCAAAGTAAGTATTTAAGCCGAACCAGCATGACGCTACAAAACCGCGTACAACCGAAGGGATGTGGGTGCCAATCGTACCGAACGGCGCCCTCATATAAACAGGGAATGATATTCCATGTTCAACACCTATATCCCCTGTCATTGTCATCAAAAAGCCGAGAACCACACAGGCAATGACCGTTGCAAGAACGACCCAGCCTAAGGATAAACTTTGGACACCGTTCCCACCGATTGCGAAGGCAGCCAATACTACAGCCATGCCCACCCAAATGAAACCAAATCCGGCTGCACTTATGTTTTTCTCACTATGAGGTATAGGCAGCAAATCGGGAGACTTTAAATAATCTTTCTTATCACTCATAGAAAATCCCCCTAATTTAATTTGCAAGATTCCTTACCAAAGTTAGACTGTAAGCTTTTTCCCTGTATCCGGCTTCAGCGCCGCATTATATTTTGCCCGTTTCAGGAATTGCCCTTTTCCAGCTTCGCCTACAAATTGTTTGTCTTTAATGACGAATTGACCTCTCGATAAAACGGACACCGGTTCACCTGTAATTCCCATACCTTCAAAAGCATTATAATCTACAGCCATGTGATGGGTTTCTGCAGAAATGGCTCTTTCAACTTTCGGGTCAAAAATGACAATATCAGCATCCGAACCTACCGCTATCGTACCTTTCTTCGGGAATAATCCAAATAGCTTGGCGGCACGCGTGGATGTCATGTCGACGAATTGATTCAAGGTAATACGCTCTTTCATGACCCCTTCAGAAAAGAGGATACTCATGCGATCCTCAATCGTTGGCCCGCCGTTCGGTATTTTCGTGAAATCTTCACGTCCAAGTTCCTTCTGTCCCTTAAAATCAAAAGAGCATTGATCGGAGCCGATCGTTTGCAGCTGGCCCGTTTTCAAAGCATTCCATAGCACTTCCTGGTTTTTCTTCTCCCTTAACGGCGGGGACCATACATATTTAGATCCCTCGAAATGGGGCTTTTCAAGATAAGATTGGTCAAGAACCAGATATTGCGGACAAGTCTCCCCCCAAATATCCACCCCTTTATTTCTTGCCTCAGTAATCTTTTCAACCGCATCTTCACAGGTGACATGAACGACATAGAGCTGGCCATTTGCCATTTCCGTAAGTTTGGCAGCCCGTCCAGTTGCTTCCCCTTCAAGCTCTGGAGGCCTTGTTAATGCATGGTAAATTGGATCGGTGTTACCTTCAGCCAGCGCCTGCTTCGTAAGATAATCGATGACATCGCCATTTTCAGCATGAACCATGACAAGTGCCCCAAGTTCCTTTGCTTGCAACAGAGTGCGGTATAGCGTGGCATCATCAGCCTGAAAAACATTCTTGTAAGCCATGAACACTTTAAAGGAAGAAATCCCTTCATTATCGATGATGCTCGGCAGCTCAGCCAATACATCATCGTTAATCTCACTGATCATTAAATGGAAACCGTAATCTATGGCCGCTTTTCCAGTGGCCTTTTCATGCCATGTTTCTATCGCTTTCTTTAACGGCACCCCTTTTTCGGTCAAACAAAAGTCGATGATCGTTGTCGTGCCTCCATATGCAGCGGCAATCGTCCCCGTTTCATAATCATCCTTTGTCGTTGTCCCGCCAAACGGCATATCGAGATGTGTATGCGGATCAATGCCCCCCGGAAAAATATAAGCGCCTCTTGCATCAATGATTTCAGCCCCCTCAGCCGGGAGGTCCTTGCCAATCATTGCAATCTTCTCATTTTCAATCAATATATCGGCTTGATACGTATCTGCAGCCGTTGCAATCGTTCCATTTTTAATGATCTTCTTCATATTAGACCCCTCCATCATTTTACGAAATCAACACTTTCACTGCTTATGCCCCCAAGGAACGATTGGCGTTCATTCCACGTCATTGGCGGTAATTCATTTGTCAATTCGATCATATCGATCGCCCCATCGGCCGGACAGACGATCGAGCATAGATTACAGCCTACGCAATCTTCTTCGCGCACTCTCAAAAAGGAGCTGCCTGACGTGTCCTTGAACATATCTATACATTGATGAGAAGTATCTTCACATGCAATATGGCATTTATTGCAGTTAATGCACACATCATTATTAATGCGCGCAACGACCTTATAATTAAGATCTAAATTCCCCCAGTCGGAATAGCGCGGTACGGACTTACCGACAATATCCATCACGGAGGATATCCCTTTTTCATCAAGGTAATTGGAAAGTCCATCAATCAAGTCTTCTACTATTCTAAAACCGTGATGCATGGCAGCCGTACAAATTTGCACGCCAGTCGAACCCATCAATAAAAATTCCACCGTATCCTGCCAATTTGAAATACCGCCTATTCCGGAAATGGGAACATTGATCTTATTATTCCTTGCACACTCTGCCACCATATTCAAAGCGATCGGCTTCACAGCGGGACCACAATACCCTCCGTGAGCCCCCTTGCCGCCAACATGGGGAATCGTATTCCATGAATGGATATCCACTCCTGCCAAGCTGTTGATCGTATTGATCATGCTTATTGCATCCGCACCGCCGCGCACCGCCGCTTCAGCCGTAACCGTAATGTCGGTTATATTCGGTGTAAGCTTGACGATGACGGGTTTGGATGCAGCTTCCTTGGCCCAGTATGTTTGCTTTTCCACAAGTTCAGGAACCTGTCCCGAAGCAGCTCCCATCCCACGCTCTGCCATACCGTGCGGGCAGCCAAAGTTCAACTCGTAACCATCGACCCCTACATCTTCTATACGCTTGATGATTTCATGCCACTTTTCCTGTTGCGGCTCCACCATCACCGATGCAATGATTGCATGATCAGGGAACCTTTTCTTCGTTTCATATATTTCTTTAAGATTCACTTCAAGCGGACGATCCGTAATCAATTCTATATTGTTGAACCCGGCAACTCTCTGTCCATTAAAGCTGACCGCTGCAAAACGTGATGAGACATTCAGGATTGGGTCACCCAATGTCTTCCAAACGGCTCCTCCCCAGCCAGCTTCAAATGCGCGCTGGACTTGATAACCTGAATTAGTAGGTGGTGCTGAAGCAAGCCAAAAAGGATTGGGAGATTTAATACCTGCAAGATCAATTGATAAATCAGCCATGATAAGCCTCCTATTTTTCATAGTTATTAAGCAATATCCACCGCTTCGCCCATCAAAATCGAGTCAATTTCATAGGCTGTCTTTTTCCCTTGCTGGGCAGCTGAAACAACCATTGCCTCACCTTGGCCTTTTCCGAAGATCACGTCACCGCACGCAAAGATCTTTTCATGCGATGTCTTATAGGAATCACCATCCAATGTAACGACACCATCATCATGTTCAATGCCGAACTGTTCAATCAATCCTATATACCTGGATTGGCCTATAGCACGAATTACCCCATCGACCGGTATGACGAACTCCGACCCGGGAATTTGGACTGGACGGCGCCGCCCATCTTCCCCTGCCTCGCTAAGCACCATCTTCACGCACTCGATGCCCGTAACCTGACCTCTTTCATCCGAGAGGATCCTGGAGGGTGCAGTCAGCCAGTGAAACCCGACACCTTCTTGTTTGGCAAACTCATATTCAAAATCATAGGCTGTCATTTCCTTTTGGGTACGACGATAAATAATGCTCACCTGTTCGGCGCCCAGGCGTACAGAACAGGTTGCGGCATCGATCGCCGTGTTTCCAGCTCCAATCACCGCCATCTTCTTCCCAATGAATTTATCAGTGATTGCCCCTGTTTTCGTTGCTTTTACGAAATCGATTGCATCATAAACTTCAGCCAAATCCTCCCCTTCAATTCCAAGCTTAGGGACATCGGACATGCCGATAGCTAAAATGACCGCATCATAGTCGGCAGTCAGCTGGTTTGCGGAAACATCCACTCCGACCCGTGTATTCGTTTTAATATCAACATCCAAACTCTTTACTTGTTCAACTTCCCAATAAGAAATGCTCTGAGGCAAACGGAACGATACAATCCCGTAAGTATTTAATCCGCCTGGATTCTTTTCAGCTTCGAAAATGGTTACACTGTAGCCAAGCAAGGCTAACTCCCTTGCTGCAGACAAACCCGCGGGACCGCTTCCTACAATGGCAACTTTTTTGCCATTCTTCTTCCCGGCCTTGAATAGGGCTTGTTTATTTTGGATGGCCCAATCTGTGGAATAACGCTGGAGATTGCCAATCATGATTGGCTTTGTAGAGTGGTTCAGGACACATGCTCCCTCACATAACTCTTCAGTCGGACATACCCGAGCACAGCTGGCACCGACAGGATTGGCAGTCATGATCGTCTTGGCCGACCCTTTAAAATTACCTGAAGCTATCTTCTTAATAAAACCTGGAATATCTATTCCCGTCGGACAGGCTTGGATACATGGGGCATCATAGCAGTATAAACATCGATTCGATTCTTCCAAAGCTTCCCTTGGGGATAAACCCCTCTCCGCTTCCTGAAAGTTAATCTCTAGACCACCTTTTAACGGGCTCGTCATACTCATCCACTATTTCTCCTTCCAAACATTTATTTTTGAAAAATAAAAAGGGAGGAATTGCATGCATTTCTCTCTACTGTCCTCATATTTAAACGATTGAAATGATTGCCAACATGGTTTCCGTCAATTTATTCAACTAACAAGTCATGGCGATTTCCCAGCCAAAATTCTCTCGTTTTGTTTATTATTTTCTATCATTCTCTCACTGGTCACTCCTCTATCCCTGCTTCCTTCTAACACAAAAAGCCCCCCCTACTAATCTTAAAAAATCAAAACCTGATGATAAATCAGAGAATTGAGTATTCTTTATTTTATAATGTTGAAAAGCAAGTTACATTATACAAAGTGTAAAGTATTTCCAGATGCTAGATATGCAATATGTAATATTCATGTTATATTTCCTAACAATAAATGATAAACATCGTCATTTTTCTACATTCAAACTTACGTTTCATCATACTTCCTGATATTATTTGGATGATTTGTTCCAAAACCTACTTATCAACACTTTGTCCACATAAAAAAAAGCCCAGAAACTCAATTCAAGGTTTCCTGGGTCTTTTCACTTTTATCCACAACTTATTCACATATTATATGGCAATATTCTCTTTGTTTTTGCGGAACAGAAGCATTTTAACAAAAGTTATCCACATACGGAAATCAACTTTTCTACTTATCAACAAACCGTTAACATTTTATCAACAGGCAGGCTCATTCCGGATGAATAATGTATTGTTTATATTTCTCATAATCCGTTTTCTTGCACTCAAGCTTTATTCGATATCCATTTGCCTCATATTCAGTTTCCGTTATGTGACCATTTTCATTGAAATAGGAAACCAGCTGCCCTTGATCATATGGAATCAGCATTTCACAGTGAGTATAGTCGACAAAAATACGCTGGCGAATTTGTTCGATCAATTCCTCGATGCCGACTTTGTTTTTTGCTGACATATATACAGAGTCACGATTCACCTTAGGGATTTCCAAATCGGTAAGGTCCGCTTTGTTATAGGCAAAAATCGTCGGAATCCCTTTAATGCCTATCTCATTTAAAGTCTTATCCGTTATCTCTATTTGCTGCTCATGATTTGGATTGGAAAAGTCGACAACATGGATCAACAGATCCGCTTCCACCACTTCTTCTAGTGTTGATCGGAATGCTTTCACGAGATGATGGGGCAATTTAGACACAAATCCCACCGTATCAGTCAATAAAAATTCCTTATTATCCGGCAGCGGAATGTTTCGGACGGATGTTTCAAGCGTAGCGAACAGCATATCCTTCTCAAACACCTGCTTCTCTGCTGTTGGATGGAACATTTCGATCAAAGCATTCATGATCGAAGATTTACCTGCATTGGTATAACCGACCAAGGATACGACAGGGATGGCATTCTTTTTCCGCTGTTTCCTCTGCGTTTGCCGGTGTGCAACAAGGTCTTCCAGTTCCTTATTCAATACACTTATATTTTCCTCGATTCTCCTGCGGTCAAGCTCCAACTGCTTTTCACCTGCACCCTTGTTTGTACCGACCCCGCCACTCTGACGCCCTAATGACTCCCTCAAACCTACAAGACGCGGGAGCATATACTGCAGCTTCGCCACTTCTACCTGAAGCTGTGCTTCCTTCGTTTTCGCCCGATGCGCGAAGATGTCCAGAATCAAGATTGTCCGGTCAATCACCTTGCAATCCATGTCCCTCTCCAGATTGCGAAGTTGCGAAGGGGAGAGCTGATCATTAAAAATGACGACATTAGCTTCTTTATACTCAACGAGATTTTTTACTTCCTCGATTTTCCCGGTACCGATAAAATGTGATGAGTTCACCCGATGCAAATTTTGTGTGATGGTCCCTGCAACCTCTACCTCACATGCTTCCGTTAAATTGGCCAATTCCTCCATCGAATACTCAAAATCCCTTGAACCGTTGAGATTAACTCCAACCAAGATAGCCCTTTGCTGTATTTCCATCATTTCAAATCCTTTCCGTACATACCTTACTCCCTATATTATACTTAAACAAACCTATCATGCTGCCTAAAAGTCAGCCACATTGTAGCATACCAGACATCGCCTGCATAACGATTGCTGCCAAAGCAATATTTTTCATTGAACCTCCTTTAACTTTCAACAAAAAAATAAGAGGACCGACTGCTTTTTTCAAAGTTTCACATGAAACAATTGGAAAGTTCATAAATAAAAGCTCCCTGGTGCACCTTAAGATGCGCCAGGGAGCTTTTATTATTCTATTCTTTTATTCTCAACAACCTAAGACTGTTCAAGGTCACTAATAACGTCGCACCCATGTCGGCAAAAATCGCCATCCAAAGTGTTAACCAGCCCGGCGCTATCAATAATAAGGCCAGGATTTTAATCACCAATGAAAACGTGATGTTCTGCTTTATGATTTTTAATGTTTTGCGGCTTAAGCGGATTGTATAAGGCAGCTTCGATAAGTCATCACCCATTAAGGCGATATCGGCAGTTTCAAGGGCCGTATCCGTGCCCGCCCCGCCCATTGCAATCCCTACCGTGGAAGCTGCCAAGGCCGGAGCATCATTGACACCATCGCCTACCATGGCCACTCGATCATATTTTTGTTTCCATCGTTTGATCATGTTCAATTTATCCTGCGGCAATAGCTCCGCCTCAATCTCATGAACGCCAGCCGCCGCTCCAATTGCTTTAGCTGTTCCGATATTATCGCCAGTCAGCATGATCGTTTTTTCAATGCCCAATTCATGCAGTTTCCGAATCGCTTCCTTACTGCTTTCCCTAATTTCATCTGAAACTGCGATCAGTGCCAGGAGCTTCACTTGATCACCAAGCACCATCACCGTTTTCCCTGTATTTTGAAAGCCGCTGATTAATTTAAGCACATCCTCAGAGAACACTATACCTGGCTCTTCTTCAAAAAGATGGGGCTTACCAATGTAATAGATTTCTTGATTGATCTTCCCCTTTATGCCTTTACCGGTGATAGCAGTAAAATCCTCTACCAATAAAGAATGATAGTCCACATCGTGGTTTTCCGCCTTTTGAAGAATGGCCGTGGCAAGGGGGTGCTGTGATCTGCTTTCTAAAGCAGCAGCGATAGCCAGCACATCCTGTTCATTCAACACATCAGATAACAACTTGAAATCAGTCACTTCAGGTACGCCCTTTGTTAAAGTACCCGTTTTGTCAAACGCGATCGCCTTTAAGGCTCCTGCTTCCTCCAAATGGACCCCGCCTTTAATCAGCACACCATGTTTCGCAGCATTTCCGATAGCGGTCACGATGGCGATGGGAGTGGAAATGACCAAAGCACAAGGACAGCCGACAACCAGTACAGCCAATCCCCGGTAAATCCATTCACTCCAATCCCCGTTCATCACAATCGGGGGTAATACGGCAATGGCCAAGGCAATGAGCATGATGGCCGGCGTATAGAATTTTGCGAATTTATCCACGAAGGCTTGGGATGGGGCTTTTTCGGCCTGTGCTTCTTCAACAAGATGGATGATTTTTGCAATCGTCGTATCCTCGACTCGCTTCGTGACCTCCACTTCGAGCAGCCCTTCACCATTTAAGGTTCCGGCAAACACTTCACCCTCAACCGTTTTAAAAACCGGCTCGGATTCCCCAGTAATGGCTGCTTGATTAAGTGTCGAGGCGCCCTTCATGATCCGGCCATCCATTGCAAGCTTTTGACCCGGTTTAACGATCATGATGTCGCCCACTTCAATCTCATCAACCCCAACCATCATTTCGTGATGCCCTCTAAGGATCAAGGCTTCTTTAGGTGCGATGTTCATTAATGATTCGATGGAATTACGTGCTTTATCCATCGAATATTTTTCCAATGCCTCACTTATCGCAAATAGAATGACGACGGTAGCACCCTCGCCCCATTCACCAAGCACGGCCGCTCCGATGATGGCAACCGTCATTAGGGTGTGCATATCAAAGCGAAGCCTTACAAGGTTTTTCAATCCATTGAAAAATAATGAATATCCTCCAACTATGATCGCAGCTGCATAACCGATTACCGGCATGATGCTTCCATCAGCATATCGATTATCCAATATCCAGCTGACCAGCAATAGGATAACCGAAAACACCACTTTAATATTTTCTTTTTGCTTCCAAAATGGTTCCTTTTGCGTTACCAGTTCCTGTTCACCGCGGATCTTCAGGTTATCAAAGGCTCCCGCCTTTTCAATCTCTTCAATGGTTGCGCTGCCCTGTACCGAAATCTTCGACGCCCCAAAGTTGATTTTGGCATCATTCACACCCTCTAGTTCACGGACATTGTTCTCAAATTTAGCCGCACAATTCGTGCAGGATAGACCCTGGATACGATATGTTTTCATTGGGGACTCAGCCATCGACCCTTACCTCCTGCTGATGTTCTAACGCAATCAGAATCAATTGCTTTATATGGTGATCATCTAAAGAATAAAAAGCCAGCTTTCCTTCTTTTCGGTATTTTACGATTGCGTGTTTATAAAGGGTCCGAAGATGATGTGACGTTGTTGCCATCGAAGCACCAATGATATTGGCCAGATCGCACACACACAATTCCTCGTCCGTGCAGAGTGCATAAGCTATCTTCGCCCTATTTTCATCGCCTATAACTTTAAACAGCTTCGACATGCTGGATATATCCACCTGGCCCATTTCTACTTGAATGCGGTTAACCTTCACTTCATCATGCAGGTGAACATCACATATATCTTTCAGTTCCGTCATCTTCTCACACCTCTCATTCAAATATTCGTTTGATTATAATATAACACAATTCCCTGAATATTCAAATCTATGTTTGAATGTATAAGAATCTTTTCTCCTTCCCAAAGTTAATGAATGTGCCCTTATGTCTTTATATGTGGGCCATCGTTTTTTTGTTTCACATCGGAGTGGCTCCCCTGGAATTTTGCTGAGATGTCCCCTTTCCTATATTCAGGCAAAAAAAAGAAGGGGCATAAATTCCTTTACCCCCTTCAATCCAATGATTTCAGTAATTACCTATCGGTACCTTGATAAGTATAATATATTTAATTTAGTATTTTTTAGAAAAACTATGATATACTTAGTCAAACCTTTTTAAGCGTTTTACTTTACTTGTACCATTTACCCTGCTCATCGTTGAGCAGGGTTTTTTGTTATGTATTTTCACAAAACAAAAAAAGACAGACCCTATAACAAGGATCCGTCTTTTTTGTTTTTGAAATTATGCTTTTTGAACGTTAGAAGCTTGAGGTCCGCGTTGACCTTGTTCTACTTCAAAAGTAACTTCTTGACCTTCGTCTAAAGATTTGAAACCTTCGCTTTGGATAGCTGAGAAATGTACGAATACGTCGTCTCCGTTTTCGCGTTCGATGAATCCAAAACCTTTTTCTGCGTTAAACCATTTTACTTTACCTTGTTCCATTGTTGTTGCCTCCTAGTGCATCTAAGCACAATGTATTACTATCCTTGCTCTAAGTCATCATCGAAAACGAAAAGTAGTACTTTTAGTATCCTTAGTACCGAACAAAAATAATTAAGACTAAGCATAACATTAAATGGTAGCGATTGCAAATGGTTTGGTTAAACTTTTTTCCAGCAATTTTTAATACTCTCTCAATTCGATGAAAAAATAAGCAGTAACGAAAGTGACTCTATCTATTACACATGAACTCTTACATGCATTCATCCAAACAAAAACCTCTCGTTATAACGAAAGGTTTTTGTAGATGATTACATCAAATATTTATTTTTCGGTAATGAACTTTTCTACCATTTCTTCTAAAATCGCCGATTCATTTGCTAAATCTTGATTTTGCTCCTTCAATCCAGTCATTATGGTACTTTGTTGAATGGCAGCTGCCGAGATTTGCTCCGTCGTTGCGACTCCTTCTTCTGAAATCGCTGCAATTTCCTGAATGGATGCCAGGCTTTCATCCGAAGACTCATTGATTTTTTTCGAATGGGCGGCTAATTGTTCCGTGCCTTTCAGCAATTTCTCTACGGATTCAAATATCTTATTGAAAATCTCGCCATTGTTTTCCACTAAGGAAACACCATTTAATATATCCTGAAAACTCTCATCATTATTTTGGATGACTTTGGCTGTTTGTTCATTAATCCGCATAATGGATTCTGAAATGATATCGATGGATTCATCTGTTTGCACAGCCAATTTTTGCACCTCTTGAGCGACTACGGCAAACCCTCTGCCCGCATCCCCAGCCCGTGCCGCTTCAATGGAAGCATTCAGGGATAGCAGGTTCGTTTGAGAAGCAATCACCCTAATTAGACCAATCACTTCATTTATCTTCACTACATCCTCTTCCAGGCTCACCAAATTGGCTTTATTCGCTTGGCCGTTTTCCATGATTTTATCCATCTGGCCCGTTACATCTTGCACTTGCTTACTTCCTTGTTCAGCAAGTGTATTCGTATGCATCGTAAATTCATTCATTTCATTCGTTTGCTCGTTCATAAAACGGATTGTATCCGATAAGTCACTGATCATATTGGAAATTCGGTCAATATGATGGGCACGTTCTTCCGAAGCTTTTGCTTCTTCCGTTGTCCCCGTCACTATCTGGCCATAGGATTCCACCATCTCTTCAAAGGATTGCTGAATGGACACTGTCGTTTGATTCATCGTTTGGGCATGTTCACGGACATTCTGGATAATATGCGCCAAACTTAATCTCATATCTTCAAATCCACTTGACAGATCGCCAATCTCATCCCGTCTGACAACGGGAATCGATTTACTTAAGTCCCCTTTTGCCATTTCATTCGTGTAACCAACAAGTTCATTGACGGGTCCCGAAATCTTTTTCCCGATGACAACGGCGCATAACACACCTAATATAATGGCACTTGCCAGAAATAAGATATTATAGAATATCATTGTACTTTTCAATTCATCAATGAATTTTGCATCCATATCGATTCCGACAATCGCATCCGTTCCATCGATTGGCGTAAAGTATGACTTGTGTGTACCCCACTTATCTTTATATATTTCACTTAATACATCTTTTTTTCCATCTATCGATTTTGCCTGTTCCGGCGTGAAGGGGGATTCCACCATGTAGTCCTCGCTGCCGTTCAGGGCTACGATCATGTCGGCATCGTTCTCCCGCTTCAAAACATAAACATATTCGATTCCCTTTTTATCTTTAACAAAGGCATCCAACTCACGCTTAATCTCTTCTCCCCGTACCGAAGCCTTGTTTATCAAAGTGGGATTGAGGCTTGCTGCCAAACTGTGGGCATTTTCAGAAAGACGATCATCGAATTGCGGAAGGACATTCTCATTGATCATTTTATTAGTAATATAGGAAAAGCAAAGGCCCATGGCCCCTGCGAAAAGTACGAAAGGAATAATATAAAACAAGAATAGTTTTGCCAATAGAGATTTTTTAGGATTCAGCTTTGAAAATCTCATTTCCATGTCCCCCTTAGTTGAAAACCAGGTGTTTTATAGTCAAATATGGTATTAAATCCAAATGAAGCAATCGGAGATTTTTATTCAAATCCTCACTTCTATAAAAGATGATGGCCATGCTCCGGTCATTTGGGAAAGGAAGCTGCCTATATTCCAAAACATGTTCGAATTCATGACGAAGTCCTTCATGATCAATACGCGCAACATCTTCCAGATTTATTTCCAGTGGAACCTCTGCAAAGAAAAAGCTATATATATGATCGTCCATCTCTTCCAATATCCGATTCCAATCCGGTTTCGTTCCAGAAAAATAGTGTTCATACATATTCATTCCATAGGCATGGTAACCTAGATCCGTTGTACCCGCCCCGGCAAAACGCAAGGGATTGATTTCGATGGGTATCACCCGATTTCCTTTTTTGCGAATTTCAAAGTGTACCGGGTAATTCCTTAGTGGAAGGACCGTTTGGATATTCCCCATGAACTTCAGTGCATCATGATAGATTTCATTAATGGCCAACTTCGAAGTATAATAAATTCGATCGGAAGTATCGTAATCATCCCTGAATAGTCGCTTAAAGACATTCAAAATGACCGGTTCACCATCTTGATTGTAATAACCATCAATCGCATACTCTTCACCCTGAATCCACTCTTCTATTAAAACGGACTGGGAACCGATCACCTCTGAATCATATAATCCATCCGAATGAAGTAAATCCGCTTTAAGCTGGTTCACGGCTATATCCCAATCCAGCTCATTCTTGACTTTGTGCACCCCTACACTTGAATAGCCAATATTGGGTTTGATAACTACCGGAAACGGTATTTGATTTTTATCCAGGTCACTTATAATGGATAAATCAATATCTTGGAAAAAGAAATCAGGATATAAAGATTTCGTCAAATTTCGTACCTGACTCTTATCCTTCAATAACTTTGACCAAATGTATTCATTGCTATTCGGTTGATAATGCCCTAATAATGTTATGCCATTTTCAGAGTTTGTAAGAATTCTTTTGTCCATTTCCATGGACTTGAAAAATTCTGTATCCTTTTGAATGTTTAGCTTTTCTGATGTTAATGTGTCTCCCCATTGCCCTTGTTCCAGCACTGGAATCTGCTTTTCCTCTAACACCTTTAGAAGAATTGGCGACACAATGGACTCATTCAAAATAATCATTTTTTCCACCTAACTTATACTGTTTTTTGTATCTCCATATTTAATCGGTTAAAACCGGTAAGTTTTTAGCTTATATAGGTATTTATTATTAAAAACAAAATATCACTATATCTTTTTACCTATTCGATATAAGTTGAAAATTATTTGAGGACAAGGGAAAAGCCCGGATCTAGCCCCGGGCTCTCTTTTTTCCTATGCTCATGTTAAAGGAACTCCTTCATTCTTGTACATCTACAATAATACTTGATGGTTTTTCGATTTGATGTTTAACTTGAATAGGGCATACCCTAGCATTCCGCCAAACGTATTTAATAGAAGATCATCCACATCAAAGATGCCGATATTAAAGACAGCCTGAGCGACTTCGAAACAAAGACTTACTATAATGGAAATACAGCATGCCCTCTTTAGATTTATATATCCCTTACCAATAACGAGGGGTAGAAATATACCAAAAGGAATGAATAATGCGATGTTTCCTAGCAAATTGAATATATTGTGATATGTACTATTTTGGACAGCAGTCACTATTTCATTAAGCGGCATTAAATTACCGAACAATAATAATCTATCCTTCATATTTGCTGGGTTTTTTAGATTACTTTGAAGCTGTTCCAGAAGAAAAGTTATATCAATATGGCCAAACTTAAATAAAATGACTTTGATTAGCAAAAATATATAACTAGCAAACAAAGCTGGAATAATGATATCCTGTATTATTATTTTCTTCATTTCTCTTGCCCATCACGTGGATGCACAGAAGAAAAAGCAGTCACGATGACTCCACCCATATTATCTCCAGATACTTCATACGCGTTGGCCTGTACCTTAACCGTCTTTTTTGAGGATACAGGATAATAAGTGACTTCATATTCCACACCCATTATGGTTCCCCCAATTTCCTTTTTCGCTTTTATATAAGTAAGGTATTCTTCCAAAGTAAAATTCTTTTTCTGCATGATTCTACTATGGGGAAGACCAACATAGCGGAAATGCCATGGCTCATATTCAATTCCTGTAATAGCCTTTTTATTTTCCGGATAACGTAAAATAAAACCGTATTTCGAAGCATTCTTTTGCAGCCACCTTCCTTCCGGGGCTTCATTCATACCTGATAAGGTGGAACCTATATCAAGTGATAGCCCTAAGTTGTGCTCACTATAACCAGCTGGTAAAGCAAATGCAGACCCCTTTTCTTGATAGAGCTGACTTTGCTCCTCTTCATTCCGATACCCGCTGCTAATCATGAAATGACGGACATTATCTTTTTCAGCTGCACGAACCATTTTCAAGAATTTCTCTGCCACACCCTGTGACAGGCGAATCCTTTCGTCCAACAGACCATATCCATCTATTAGTTCTTTGTGTTGAAATAGATTAACCACATCAGATTTGATCCCTCCCCGTTGTACAGGATGTTCCTTATTGACCAATAACAAATTCCCTTGGTAAACCTGATCCTTAGCTATTTCTAACGTTACACTTTCCTTCGGAACCCTTAGACCATGTCTTTCATCAATAATTTGAAAATCACCGTCAGATTTATATTCGTTTACTTCACGTGCAAACAGCAAAAATAAAACAAACAAAAAAACCCACTTCTTCATGAACAGTCCTCCTTACCTTCTTTCTATAGGTTAGGAAAAATAGTTTAAAAAAAGAGTGGGGTAATAATAAAATTTTTCTTAAATCACTGCGGTAATCGCACTTCAAATAGAGTCTGTATAGAATCGCTTTTAACGGATATCGTTCCATTATGCTGTTCGACAATATTTTTTGCGATGAATAAACCGAGACCTGTGCTTCCATCTTTATGGGACCGCGCCTTATCATTTGTGTAGAACATATCAAAAACATAAGGTAGTTCTTCCTCAGGTATACAAGTTCCATAGTTGATAACTTGCACCACAACCTCCCCTTTATCAGTGAAACCAAGGATATCCACGAACTGTCCATCGTTTCCATAACGTACGGCATTGGTCAATAAGTTTTCGAATACACGTGCCAATAGGTCGCCATCACCTGAAATATCTAAATGCGATGGAAGAGTCAATCTTGCACTCAAGTGGTTTTTTTCGAAGAGTGGATATAGTTCTTCACTTAATTGAATGAGCAATTCACTTAAGTTGAGGGATTTTTTCTCTAATGGAAGCATGCCATAGTTCATTCTGGTTATTTCAAAAAGTTCATCAATAAGTTTCTCTAAACGTTGGGATTTCGTATAAGCAATCTTCGTAAAATGCCTGATTCGTTCTGCAGGTAAATCTTCTTCTCGAAGGATAAAGTCCAAATATCCCAAAACGGAAGTTAGAGGTGTACGTAAATCATGGGCCAAGTTCAGAACCAATTGATCCTTACTGCTTTCTGCAAAATCGCCTCTTTCTACGGCTTCTTGTAATTTCTCACTAGCCCGGTTAATATCTTCCGCTATATCCTGGAACTCATCTTTTGATAAGATGTCGACTCTGCTTTTAAAGTCACCATTTGCGAGATCATTGATTCCATTGGAAATCTTATTAAAGTATGTCGCATAAGGTTTAGTAAGAAAAAAGAAGAATAGTATCGAAAGTGGGATAAAAATGATTAAAAAGAAGTTTAGATCTCCATATATATTCATGATCAAACGCAAACGGAACAATGGATCTTCGACCTTTACATTCGTATGATAATAAAGTTGAAGGCTTTTATATATCAGGAAGGTAATGGTTCCGGCTATCAACATACTCAATGCAAGCAATACAATCATTTTAGCCCGGAAGCTTCGTAACATGTCAGCCATTGAATTTATATCCCACTCCCCAAACTGTCGTAATGAACTTGTTTTTATTTTTATCCTCGCCAAGCTTTTTCCTTAGCGTACGAATATGAACCATGACAGTATTATTGCCCATTTCATAATACGCTTCGCCCCATACATTCTGAAAAATACTTTCCGCACTATATACTTTTTGGGAATGACCGGCTAAGAGAACCAAAATATCGAATTCCTTCGGAGTTAGTTCGATGACTTCATCATATAGTATCACTTTGCGCTGATCCGGATAAATGGTCAAACCGCCGACTTCCAATATAGATTCGTTTTCGTTTGAGGCTTTATTCAACTGCATTGCCCGTCGCAATTGCGCATTCACTCGTGCGACCAATTCCATTGGGTTGAAAGGCTTGGTCATATAATCGTCCGCCCCCATCACCAATCCGGAGATTTTATCCAGATCGGAACTTTTTGCACTAAGAAAAATGATAGGCATTTGATATTTCTCTCTAATTTGACGGGTAACTTCATAACCATTCAACTCCGGCATCATGATATCCAAGATGGCCAAATCTATCTTCTGATCGCTAATAACACGAATGGCCTCTTTCCCATCCGATACCTTGATATAGTTATATCCCTCTTTCTCCAAATGCAAAGCGACCAGGTCAGCAATTTCCACCTCATCATCAGCTATCAATATGGTAATCCGCTTCATCTGTATCTTACTCCCTTTTACATATTCCCATTACTATAATTGTACTCCATTCCATTCCGATTTTCCAAATTGCTACTGGTGACCCATTATAACTGATATGCCTTGCCATTAACCATGAATTTCATATACCTTTACCTTCTTAGTCCCCTGAATATTTCAGGCCAATTTTTTTATAGTATCTTAAGAAGAAAAAGCCACACACTACTGATCAGCTTTAACATTTCATATTTTTAAAACTTTTTCATTCAGAGAACAGTGACGGTAGTATTGAAGAAAAATAGAAAGAAAAGGTTCACCAGAATTTTCGTGGAATAACTAAGAGTAGTTCATATTCAATTCACAACTTTTTTATATACTTCTCTGTAATGAAAACCAAGAAAGGATGTATTTACATATGTCAGAAGCAAAAAATCAAAAAGGATGGCGCCAGTTCATTCGGTTGGTTCAACAAACGAAGCCTTCTAAACTAATGATAGGGCTAGCATTAGCATTAAGCCTAGGTACAACAGGTGTAGGTTTAACGGTCCCTCTATTCACAAAAAATCTAATTAATGATTTTTCAATCAGTTCACTAAGCACTGAACGGATCACACTTCTCGTGCTTGCCATCATCGTTCAAGCATTGGCCAGTGGATTTTCCATCTATTTATTAAATCGGATCGGTCAATCTGTAGTGGCCGGTATCCGCGATCAACTATGGAAAAAATTACTCGTATTACCCGTGAGTTATTTTGATGAACATCAATCGGGAGAAACAGTCAGCCGAATGACAAATGATACAACAGTAGTGAAGGGATTAATATCTGAACACCTCTCAAATTTCGTTACTGGAATCATTTCCATCGTAGGCTCCATGATCGTGTTATTCGTTCTGGATTGGAAAATGACATTATTGATGTTCACTGCAATTCCGCTCTCTGTTTTGATATTAATGCCATTAGGGAAAAAAATGCATAAAATTTCAAAAGGAATGCAGGACGAGACAGCAAGCTTCACCGCAGTCCTTCAGCAGGTGCTAACGGAAATACGCCTTGTTAAAGCTTCGAATGCAGAAGCTTTGGAATATCAAAATGGAAAAAAGGGCATCCATAAATTATTTCAATTCGGATTAAAAGAGGCAAAAATCCAAGCGTTGATTGCGCCGCTAATGAGTTTTGTCATGATGGCATTACTCGTGCTGATTTTAGGTTATGGGGGAATGCGCGTTTCTTCAGGAGCCCTGACAGCTGGAGCTCTAGTTGCATTCATCATGTATCTTTTCCAAATAATCATGCCAATGGCTCAATTAGCCAGTTTCTTTACACAATTCCAAAAAGCAACGGGTGCAACAGAGCGCATCATTTCCATTCTGGATTCAGTGGAGGAAGAAGATGCAATGAAGCCAGTTCAAAATATAGGGCAATCAATCAGCGTGGAGAACCTGAACTATAGTTATAATAATGGAGAACAGGTACTTAAAGATATAAGCTTTAACGTTGAAGCCGGAAAGGTCACTGCAATTGTCGGCCCAAGCGGCAGCGGAAAAACGACCCTTTTTTCATTATTCGAGCGTTTCTACAAACCACAGCAAGGGTCCATATCCATAGGAGGGGAAAACATAAATGATTTCACACTCCTTTCATGGAGAAGCCAGATTGGATATGTTTCACAAGAAAGCCCGATTGTATCAGGTACAATTCGAGATAATATTTGTTATGGTATCGAGCGGGATATAACGGATGAAGAATTAAATCAAGTGGCTAAAATGGCGTATGCAGATCAGTTCATTTCTGATCTGCCGAACGGATATGATACAGAGGTTGGTGAAAGGGGCATGAAATTATCAGGCGGTCAAAGACAAAGAATCGCGATCGCTCGTGCATTTTTAAGAAACCCCAAAATATTAATGCTTGATGAAGCTACTTCCAGCCTGGACAGCAAATCAGAAAAAGTGGTTCAACAGGCATTGAATGATTTAATGAAAGGCCGAACAACAATAGTCATTGCTCACCGCCTATCGACCGTTGTTGGTTCAGATCAAATCATCTTTCTGGAAAAAGGGAAAATAACGGGCAGCGGAACACATAAGGAGCTATATAAAACGCACTCATTATATCGCGAATTCGCTGAACAGCAGTTAAACAAACTTGAACTGGCCTAATTCACCGAAAGGAAAGAAGAAGGATGACAAAAATATTGATAGTCGATGATGATGCACATATTCGCGAACTTATAAACCTGTTGTTAAGAAAAGAAGGCCTCGATCTATATGAGGCCTCAGACGGACTGCAAGCATTGAAAGTAATGGAGAAAGCGAAAATCGATTTGGCAGTCATCGACATTATGATGCCTAACATGGATGGATGGCAATTATGCAAGGAGTTACGGGAATTTAGTGATATCCCCATTTTAATGCTGACTGCAAAAGGGGAAACAACACAGAAAGTAAAAGGTTTCGGGCTTGGGGCAGATGATTATCTTGTAAAGCCATTTGAACCGATCGAATTGGTTCTGAGAATAAAGGCATTACTAAAACGCTATAAAATCACTATTTCACAAACATTAAATATCGGCGAATTAAAGATGAATCGCAACACACATGAAATTTCATTCAAAGAACTGGAATATACGATTCCCTTAAAAGAATTCGAATTGTTGTTTAAATTAGCAAGCTATCCTGGAAAAACTTTTTCCAGGGAAGATCTTATCGAAGACATTTGGGGCTATGATTATGACGGTGATGAACGAACTGTCGATGTTCATATTAAAAGAGTGCGAGAACGGTTTCCAGAATCGGAATTCCCCTTCCGGATTAAAACGATTTGGGGATTGGGCTACCGCTTGGAGATAACAAGATGAAAAGCAATCGATTTTTCAAACAAATGTTTGGCACGCTGTTTTTTGTTACGTTTATTTCAATTTGCTTTTCCGCCGGATATTATATCATTGAACTATTGCCCTTAAGGTTAACCGATTATGTTCGGTTTCTGGCCACTATCATGACAAGCATCGCAATCATGATATCCATCGGTTATCTTATCCGCGCTATCCATCACAATAAACGGGTAAATATTTACCTCGAGATCATAGATGCCTTAAGGAAAATAGCAAATGGCGATTATAATGTACAATTGGATTTTAAAATGGAAAAGAAAAACGAAATGACGGATATCATTAACCACTTCAATCACATGGCCAAGCAATTGAAGCAAATGGAAGAAATGCGGCAGGAATTCATCTCTAACGTCTCACACGAAATACAGTCGCCCCTTACCTCCATTGTAGGATTTGCCCAAGCTCTTCAATTTAATAAGCTGACACCCGAAGAACGAAATCATTATCTTCATATAATAGAGACAGAGAGCAGGAGATTATCTAAATTAAGTGATAACCTTCTAAAGCTTACATCCCTTGAATCCGAGCATCATCCTTTTGAAAGGACAAATTTCAGGGTGGATCAGCAAATACGAACCATTATTTTGGCTTGTGAACCCGCTTGGTTGGAAAAAGAACTCGAATTGGATATATCCTTAGAAAAAGTTCCAATAGTTGCAGACCAGGACTTAATGAGCCAAGTATGGACAAATTTAATACACAATAGTATCAAATTCACCCGCCATCGCGGAAAGATCACGATTCGATTACAACAGATTGATAGCCTGGCATCCATAACGATATCCGACAATGGAATCGGCATTTCCGAAACGGACCAGTTCCATATATTCGAGCGATTCTATAAAGCCGACCTGGCAAGGGACCGCTCAAAAAGCGGCAGCGGTCTAGGCCTATCCATCGTGAAAAGAATTATAGAGATGCATGAAGGGACCATATCCGTGAAAAGTGAACTCGAAAAGGGAACGACCTTCACCATTCTGCTTCCTATTTCGTGAGGGTTTTGTGATTGTTAAAAACCTTTTTTAAATCATTAGTGCTGCCTGCTATTTTTAAAAACACTGCCCGTTCGTTGATGATTATATTGTGATATCAACGCTTCTACTAAAAGCAGGCGATTGTGTGAAATTTTGCGGAAACTTCCTTAAAAGATTGAAACAGGAATTGATAATTTAATCATATTAATATTAATTATATTATAAACGTTGGGTACAAAAAGCGAATTTGATACCCAACGATTAACAAGCCGGAAAAATTGTTGGTGGCAATAAGTATGGACATTCCTCTTAAATGAAATCGTTATAATACCTGTATTATCTTTGATTAAAATTTATTTTATTGTTAGGAAAAGAACATACATCAAAAACAACAAAATAATATATCCATCAAAGAATTTAACTTTTTCACTTTGAAATTGATTATTTTTTCTTACCTTTATAAATAGAAAAGTTAATATAGATAGAAAAAATATTAAACCTGTTATGGTAGTAATTGGCGACACCATTACCTGAAAATAAGTTTCAGTAACCTTTTCTGGGAAATGCATGATGATCCTCATTATTTCATTCACCAAAAAGTGAAAAAAGATAGCCGGAACGATACTCCCAGTATAGATAGTTAATAGTGCAAGAGAAATACCCATTACAAATGCAAAAACAAAATTTCCTACCGTCATATGATAAATGCTAAAAATAAAAGCACTTAAAATTATGGCCGATTTTATGTTCATTCTCTGATATTGTTTTAATAATATACCCCTAAAAAGAATTTCTTCACTAATCGCCACTGAAAAGCCAATCATCATAATGCTGTAAAAACTTATGTTTTTACTACTCTCCATAAGTGTACCAACAATTTTTTCAGCAGTAAGCCACTGGCCCGTTAGTAGATAATGTTGAATCCTACCAAAAAACACAGTTAGCATGTGAGCTATACTACCCATTAAAATACCAAGAAGAATATATTTTATATGTACCTTATTAAGCCTAATGCTCGATAAGGTTATTTTTTTCTTTTTTAAGAAAAGAAAAAGAACATAGATAATAACCAGTTTACTTATAAAGAAAAATAATTGTTTGTTTATTTGCAAAAAAAGTTCTTGTAATGTAAGTTGGGCAAAAGGAAAAATAATCATAATTAGTATTGTTATATATAATATAAAGCGATGTGTTTGCTTAATATCAGTATCCATTCTTACCCCTTTGTTATACAATAATTTCAAAGAATCCATTTTTTAGAATCAGGGTTTGTATTTGCACTTTTTTCAACTTATTTTATTGCCACTTTTTTATATTTAATGTAAGTTGCATTTCTTTGCTCTGTTTTTATCAAATTACCAGTTGGACTATATGTTTTTAGAGTGCCAGTCAATTTCCATGTTTCTTTGTATTGGTTCCATTTTTTCGTTGCCGAATATACCTTTTCTCCGCCACCAGAAATAACTAATTTACCAGCTATCTCCACCTTGAAGGTAAGGTTAAGACTCCAGTTTGTAGTATCAGTCACTTTTTTGTGAAAGACACTTGATTGTCGTTTATCTGTGGCTGTTTTCCAAGTATACCGATTACAAGTAGCACACACTGGAGATATACCAAATCTATTATTCGTCATCTCTCCTGTTTTTTCATCTACAAGTATAGGTATTTCTTGACCTAAAAGTACATCAGAGCCTGATAGAGTTGTATATTCTGTCAGAAACTCACCTGATTGGCTTTCCTCTTTTAATTCAGTTGGAGAACTTGCAAAGGTTGATATGGGATTAAATCCAAACCAAAATACAGGAATTATTAATATAAAAAGGTATAATAACTTCTTCATTTCTTCACCCCACCTAATATTTTTTCCTTAGATACCCCTTATGAATTTTTGATTTAATATCTTAAGTAGTTTGGTTATAATATTCGTTATCTCGATTTTATCAAAAAACAAAAGCACAAGGAGTTCCAAATTTGGAACTCATTGTGCTTTTTTTGAACTTAAACTATTTATGGAGTCGCAACCGTAATGGTAAGGTCATTAAAGACGGAGAAACTGCCTTTTTGCCTATGGAGCTATATCAGGCAGCAGATATGGAGAGCTTTTACCCCAGGACCACATCGTTTCACTTCTAATATTGAACAGAACCCCGAATAATGGACACTTTAATAGAGATTCAGCCCACCCTCCGATTTTTATTTATTTCCGCCAAAAAGTTGAACAGTCTGCCTTATCAAAAATATTAAACTCGATCATTTTTTCAAGTAATGAGTAATCAACCGGGCTGTCCCACTTGATACGTACCAGCTGCTTGGTGTGATCATAGCCAGCCTGCACGATTTCATCAGAGAAATGATCGATCCCTGCCTTTTCAGGGGCAACAGCCATATGATGTTTGGCTACGCTAAAGCCAATAATATATGTGTCATGATCGGTAAACATAGGCTGATTCCACGCAATTTTCGGCATTAGATTTGGAAACTTCTTAGTTACCCAAGCCAAGACCTCTTCCGTTCGTTCCCTATGTTGCGGGTTATCAATATTCGCTAAAAATTCTGCAAAGACTTCCATGTCATTCTCCCCTAAATTAAAAAATTTTTATGAAGACTTCATTTTCAACATCGCCTAAATTTAATGCCAATACGGGTTTCTTTCAACAATGCACCATAGGAAGATCATTAACATTGCTCTATTGGATGCCGTTATTACCTACCGATGGATTTGATAGATTGCATTAAACAACTTTATTGTCACTGCACACTTTTCCTATTCCTTGGCATGCTTTAAACCGCTTGTCAGCTTGAGAGGTTCTCGTTGTTTTAGACATTAAAAATACCCCTTTGGCTAATCATAGCCAAAGGGGTAAAGCTTCGCAACTTTTTATAAACAGTTGAACTTTATTTAGATCTACATTGCATTCATTGTAACTTACTCAACCGTTACACTTTTCGCAAGGTTACGCGGTTTATCCACGTCACATTCGCGGTGCAAGGCTGCGTAGTAAGCAATGAGCTGCAGCGGGATAACAGAGATAAGGGGTGTTAATAGTTCATTCACTTCCGGGATGACGAAACGGTCATCCTCTTCTTCAAGCCCCTTCATGGAAATGATGCAAGGGTTGGCGCCACGGGCAACCACTTCCTTCACATTACCACGGATGCTTAGGTTGACGCCTGCTTGCGTAGCAAGTGCTATGACAGGTGTACCTTCTTCAATCAAGGCGATCGTTCCATGTTTAAGTTCTCCGCCAGCAAAGCCTTCAGCCTGAATGTATGAAATTTCCTTCAGCTTAAGGGCCCCTTCAAGAACGACATAGTAGTCAAGGGAACGGCCGATGAAGAAGCAGTTTCTCGTAACGGACAAATATTCACGAGCAATTTCTTCCATCTCTTCTTTCGAATCACATAGGGCTTCCATTGCAGTCGCTACGATTCCAAGCTCTTTTACAAGGTCGAAACCATACTCCATGTTACGGAATTGGCCAGTTACATTTGCCAGGATGGATAAGACCGCAACTTGAGCTGTGTATGCCTTTGTAGAGGCAACGGCAATTTCTGGGCCAGCATGCAGCAAGAGCGTATAATCCGCTTCACGTGACAATGTAGAGCCAGGTACGTTCGTGATGGTCAGGGCTTTATGACCAAGCGCTTTGATGGACACTAATACGGCACGGCTATCTGCAGTTTCACCACTTTGTGAAATGAAGATGAATAACGGTTTTTTTGATAATAACGGCATATTGTAAGTGAACTCCGATGCCACATGTACCTCAACCGGAATTTCAGTCATTTTTTCGATGAATTGCTTACCAATCAACCCTGCATGATAGCTGGTTCCGCAAGCGATGATATAAATACGGTCAGCCTCACTTACGGCTTCAGTAATATTATAATCGATTGCAAGTTTACCTTCTTCATTTTGGTATGCTTGAATGATTTTACGTATTACAGCTGGCTGCTCGTCGACTTCCTTGAGCATATAGTGAGGATACGTACCTTTTTCAATATCACTTGCATCCAGTTCAGCAGTGTATGGAGCACGCATGACTTCTTCGTTGGAAAGGTTCTTGATCGTTACCTTTTCATTTGTCACGATAACCATTTCCTTATCCATCAGTTCAAGGAATTGATCTGTGACTTGCAGCATCGCCATTGCATCCGAAGCGACAACGTTAAAGTCTTTTCCGACGCCGATCAGCAGCGGGCTTTTATTTTTTGCGACTAAGATGGTTTCATCATTTTCAGCATCCAATAGGGCAATTGCATATGAACCCTCTAATAGAGTGAGTGTTTGACGGAACGCCTCTTCCACTTCCATGCCCTCGTTCACGAACTTCTCTATCAGTTGAACGATGACTTCCGTATCCGTTTCACTTTTAAAGGCAACATCCTTCAAATATTCACGTTTTAGAATCGCATAGTTTTCAATGACCCCATTATGAACTAAAGTCAATCGACCTGAATTACTTTGGTGTGGATGGGCATTTTCACGGCTTGGCACACCATGGGTGGCCCAGCGCGTATGTCCAATTCCGGTTTGTGCCATAGTATTATCATCCACGGCTGCTCGTAAGTCCGCGATTCTTCCCTTTTCCTTAAAGATTGTCACGCCTGCTTCATTTCTCACAGCAATCCCTGAAGAGTCATAACCGCGATATTCAAGTTTTTCAAGACCTTTTAATAAAATTTCCTTTGCATCGTTAAGTCCAATATATCCAACAATTCCACACATAATTTCTGTTCCTCCAACCGATTCGAGGGAACAGGAATGCACGGGGGCATCCCTGCCCCCTCATCTCTAATATATTTTTATAAAGGAAATGCCCTAAAGCACTTTTTCCCATTGTGCATTTCCAACCCTTTGTGCAGTAAGTTGCCCTACTGTTTTAAGATTGGAATTATTGCGGCTGTGCACTTCAGCCGGGAGGTATCCGCCGATCATTCGATAAACCTCCTCCTCGTCAACTAAGCCATTTCTCGTCCAGACTTAGTTCAGGCGCTTTTGTGAATCCGTTTCTCCTTGCCTACCCTCCTTTTTAAAACAACCATTTTCAAGAAAATGAGTTGTAAATCAGGATAATCATACCTTAAATAAGGGACATAGGTCAATTCTTTATTACCAAGACCTGCGAAAAAGAACTTCTTTATAAAAATATGCATAAAAGGAAATTTAGTTCCTTTTATGCATAGGATTGGTTATTCGTTTATTCCCATTTCCGCTCTTACAACTGCGACGATGCGATCTACATAATTAGTGCATTCCTCAACTGTCGGTGCTTCAGCCATAACACGGACTAGCGGTTCAGTACCGGATGGTCTCACCAAAATACGGCCATTTCCGTTCATTTCCCCTTCAACAGCCTTGATGACTTCCTGTACCTTTTCATTATCGGTTACAGCGTGTTTATCGGTAACTCTGACATTGATCAGCGTTTGTGGATATTTCTTCATCTCGCCAGCAAGCTCCGATAAGGTTTTTTGGGTATCGCTCATGATGTTCACAAGCTGTAGACCCGTCAATAAGCCATCACCTGTCGTGTTATAGTCCAGGAAGATGATATGTCCGGATTGTTCACCGCCAAGGTTATAGCCGCCTTTTCGCATCTCCTCGACCACATAGCGATCACCCACTGCCGTCTGGGCGCTTTGTATGCCATGCTCTTCAAGACCTTTATAAAAACCAAGGTTGCTCATGATCGTAGAAACCACTGTTCCCTGTTTCAGACGGTTATTTTCTTTCAAGTATTTCGCACAGATATACATGATTTGGTCGCCGTCCACGATATTTCCTTTTTCATCTATGGCAATGACACGGTCTCCGTCACCATCGAAAGCAAGTCCAACATCCGCACCTTTTTCTTTTAAGAATTCAGCAAGTGCTTCAGGGTGGGTGGAACCTACCTTATCATTAATGTTCAATCCATTTGGCGATGCCCCCATAGTAGAGATGTCTGCATCAAGATCTGCAAACAGGTGCATGGCCAAGGCAGATGTCGCCCCATGTGCACAATCAAGAGCAACATGAATGCCTGTAAAGTCTTCATCCACTGATTGTTTCAAGTACTGGAGATACTTTTGCCCTCCTTCGAAATAATCGTTCAAATGGCCTAAATCTCCGCCAACCGGGCGTGGAAGTTCATCCTTTTCCATATCTAATAGTGCTTCAATTTCCGCTTCTTGGTCATCGGATAACTTAAACCCATCCGGTCCAAAGAATTTAATGCCATTATCCGCTACCGGATTATGCGAAGCGGAGATCATGACACCTGCTTCAGCACTTAAGGCCTTTGTTAAATAGGCAACTCCCGGTGTCGAAATAACCCCAAGGCGCATCACTTCAGCCCCAATGGATAAAAGACCGGCAACAAGCGCACCTTCCAGCATTTCACCTGAAATACGAGTATCGCGCCCTATCAGCACTTTGGGTTTTTCTGTATTTCTAGTAAGAACATAGCCACCAAAACGGCCTAGTTTAAATGCCAACTCCGGTGTTAATTCGCTATTCGCTATACCCCTTACTCCGTCTGTTCCAAAATATTTACCCATCTTTATCGCTCCTTCTTCGAATCGTTACTGAATTAAATGATGTTGTTAAAGCAAGGTCATGTCTCTTCGTCTTTTTGTGTGATGGTGACCGAGATCGTTTCAGAATCCAGTTCCCATTCCATTCCCTCAGGCACTGATACCGCCAAATCCACATCATGCGTACCTTCATCTAAATTACTCACATCTACTGTAAGATTAATGTCGTCTTTAGTTATTTTCTTCAAATCATCCGCCTCACCAAGCAAGGTGATGCTAGTTACATCGGATTCCAATTCGGCATTTTGGCCATCCTGTATGCCCACAGGCACAATTTGTATATTGTTGAAAGTTTTGGACTCAACGGCAGCCGTTTCATCTTTTTCTTTTTCTTCTTCTTTTTCGACTACTGGCTCTTCTTGTTTTTGTTCAGTTTCAGGTTCTTCCTCTTCTACGACTGGCTCTGAACTCTCTTCATCCACATCAACTTTCTCGGTGCGAATCTTGACCTTTGCCTTACCCAAGGACATTTTTTGTACACTTTCCGGTTTATTAAGATCGAGTTCCAATTCTGTATCACCATCGATTTTCGAGATATTTACAGGAAGATTTATTTCATCTATTTTCTCCAGTTCCGATTCCGAACCGAATAAGGTGACCTCTTTTGGGTCGACACTTATACTTGTGATCCTGATGCCATCCTTTGTCTTGCCAGTTTGCTTCGGTTCTATCGAAACCGTCTTGGAAGGAATGCTCACTTTTAAGGAAACGGCAACTGAAGATGGCTCGATCGTCACATCCAGCTTATTCAAGTCTCTGTCCAGGGCTTTAACCGTAGCCTTGGCGTTCACCGTTTCGCTAAGTCCCTTACTTATTTCAAGGTTTGCCTTTACATACGAAATTTGTTCAATCGCATCTTTAGCACCCGTAATTTTGACAGTTTTCGGGCTGACTGTTGGCTGACCAGCGGTATAACCCTCTTCAAGTAAAGAGCTATTATACTCGGCTTCAACGGAGAATTCCTTCGTCACCCGTTCCTGAACGTTGACTTCGGCATATTCCGGATCGATCGTCGCCACTAACTTTTCATTCAACTCACTTATTTTAAATGTGACAGTTCTGTCCCCCATTGAGATTGCAGGATCGGAAAGGTCTACATACACTTTAAAGTCCCTTTGATTTTTCGCATTTATCAAGAGGCTTTTTGCTCCCTTAAGCGTAACATCAACCGTCTCCGGCACTCCGCTCACCACTAGATTCTCACGGTCATAGTACACTTCAACCGGTACATTTTCGATGGTCTCCGTACTGATTTCAGGGGCTGTCGATAAACCAAGCGATTTTTTATCCGACTCCATCTCAAAGTTAATGGAAATGAACAAAAGTGCTGCCAAGGCGAAAGCTACGATTCTCATAAACCAAGCGCTATTGGTGAATTTATCCATTCTTTTTCCCCCTCCAGTTAAAGATGCTTGAGGAAGTTGATTTGATGTTTTCCACTACCAGTTCACTTGTAAGCATGGCCCTAAATGATTCTTGATTCAAATCCCGGTAAAGTTCCCCGTTTTTAGTGACGGATATTCCCCCCGTTTCTTCTGAAACGACAATCGTAAGACTATCCGTAACTTCACTCATGCCTATGGCTGCCCTATGCCGTGTACCAAGTTCCTTTGATATGAATGGACTCTCTGATAATGGCAAATAGCAGGCTGCAGCCGCCACCTGGTTATTTTGCAAAATAACTGCGCCATCATGGAGCGGCGTATTAGGGATGAAGATATTAATGAGCAGTTCTGAAGAAATGTAGGATTTCAGGGGTATCCCCGTTTCAACATAATCCCCAAGCTCCGTACCTTTTTCTATCGTAATCAAGGCTCCTATACGCCTTTTTGCCATATAGGTGGACGCCTTTAGGATTTCCTCGACTAAACGCTCTTGCTGATTCTCTTCTGGAACGGTGCCCCTTGCAAAGAGCTTCCCGCGTCCTAATTGTTCAAGTGCCCTTCTCAGTTCAGGTTGAAAAATGACGAGAATCGCCAATACTCCCCAATTCATGACTTGTGCCATTAACCATCCGAGTGTATTGAAACCAAACAGGTTGCTTAAGCTTTTTACAATGACAATTACAAAAATTCCTTTTAGCAGCTGAATAGCCTTCGTGCCTCGAATAATAGTTAACAATTTATATATCACAAACCATACAAGGAGAATATCAATGAAATTTACTACATAGTCCCAAACAGTCAAATTGGTTAAAGACATGTTGTTTCCTCCAGTCAGTATTACTCCAAATACCAATTACAATCTTTATACGATAACCTTAATAGTATACCATTTTTTAAATGATACATCTAAAAACTAGTGTGAGAAATTTACACAGGAAAAAAGAACCATGAATAATGGTCCCCTAAAAAAATAAAGCTGGGCGAAGTCACCTTAAATGAAAAACGGTGCCCTCACCCAGATTTTATTCCCTATTCTCATCTTTAGCAGGAACCAACGAGGTTGCAGTGTCCTTTACTTTATACCACATCCACTCAAAAGCTTGGTCAATAACATGGATGCTCCCAGTCACATTCCCTGCCTTAGACATATATTTATGCCCATTTATGACTGTTACATCTCCCTCTACTTCACCATCTATTTGAATGTTACCATTTTGAACTACCACATTTCCCTTGATTGTCTCACCCTCAGGCACAATCACCGTTTCACCATCGACCACTAAGTTAGGCTGCTTTGATACTGAAAAATGTTCGTCCTGATTATAAGTCGAAAAAACAGATCCTGTCATCAATATGATGAACATCGCTGCCGCTGTCATGAAGGGATGGCTTTTGAACCAACGTTTGGCACCTGTTGTTTTCGTTTCCTTTGGCAATTGAGCCATAACCTTTGCTGTAAAGTCATCCGGGGCCTTTATATGGGAAGTGCTTTGTACAAGAGCGACCGCCTTTTTCATTTCATGAAAGTAATCCCGGCATTCAGCACAGTTATTCAAGTGCTCCCGTAAAACCTCTTTATGCTCCGGTTTGATGTCCTCATCTAAATAATCATGCATATATTCAATGATTTCCTCATGGCAGTTCATTTTTCTCACCTTCTTTTTATAAATGGCGTAGTTGTTTACGCAAGGCTTCCCGACCGCGATGTATCCTCGTCTTAACCGTACCGACCGGCAAATCGAGTATTTCACTGATTTCCTTTAGTGATAGCTCTTCAATATACTTCAATACTATTACCGATCGGTATTTCTCGGGCAATTTCATTATTTCCACTTGAATCGTTTCCTGCAGTTCTAAAGATTCAACTTCTTCCTCGGGTTTCGCCATATCCGATGCAATTTGGGAATACATATTCAATCCCTCTGTTCCTGCCACCTCTGCATCTAGATAATAGTCCGGTTTTTTCTTGCGAAGCCGGTCAATACAAAGATTGGTCGCAATCCTATATAACCATGTAGAAAATTTCATTGTTATATTGAAACTCCGAATATTCACGTAGGCCCTTACAAAGGCCTCTTGCGCCAAATCTTCTGCTTCTTGCCTGTTTCCGAGCATCCTGAAACATATTTGGAAAACTTTGTCCTTGTAAATTTCGACAATTTCCCCAAATGCATTATGGTCTCCCTTTAATACTTGATTAATTCTCTCTTTAATGAGTGCATCCATTTTCCGGTATTACCCCCGCTCATGCGGCTATACGATTACTACGAATCGTAAGCTAAAAGGTTTCAAAAATTTAATACATTAATTTTAACAAAGTTTTACATTTTATGTTTAAGAAAAAAAAAACAGGGCTATATAGTAAGAAATTGTAAAATTCAAGGGAGTGATTCTCTATATGACTGCTGAACAAATTTTAGACCATATTGAACAATACAGACAGAAGATGATGTTTTTGGCTTCCCGTTCTTCGATGGTGGATAATGAGGTTGTTGAAGTTAGCAGTAAACTGGATTCTTTAATCATCCAATACATCCATTTAACTAAAAATGGAGATCCCACAGACAGAAGTGCTCTAAAGTGAATACGGATATACGATTGCAACCATCTATCTATAACTATGTTCCTGTTACATACACCCTGGAAAATAAACCTACGTCTTCTAGCATATAAAAAACAGTAACCCATTACAAGCCGGTTACTGTTTCTTTTAATTTTCAGTTATAATAATTTTTCTCCAAATAGGGAACCCATTAGGGCCACGGCAACGATCGCCGTCTTATTTCGCTCATCTAAAATGGGATTCACCTCTACGAATTCAGCTGATGTAATCAAGTTGGATTCCGCAAGCATTTCCATGGCCAAATGACTTTCCCGATAGCTTATACCACCAATCACCGGTGTGCCCACTCCGGGTGCATCTGCTGGGTCAACTCCATCCAAATCCAATGAAAGGTGGACGCCATCCGTTCTTTCCCTTAGGTAATCAATGCATTCTTCCATGACCCGTGTCATTCCCAAACGGTCGATCTCATGCATCGTGAATACCTTAATCCCTTTCTCACGGATAAGTTCTTTTTCTCCTTCATCCAATGACCTTGCCCCAATTATTACGATGTTTTCCGGTTTCACTTTTGGAGCAAAACCATGGATATTGATTAGGTCCGGATGTCCAAGCCCGATACTGACAGCCAGGGGCATACCGTGTATATTCCCGGATGGTGAAGTATCTTCCGTATTTAAATCCCCGTGTGCGTCGTACCAAATCACGCCTAATTTTTCATAGTGCTTTGCGACTCCTGCCAGTGTACCTATGGCTATCGAATGGTCTCCTCCCAATACAAGCGGAAAGGAGCCTCCTTCTATTATTTCATCAACTTTTGTGGCAAGCAGGGTGTTACCCTTTGCTACAAGCTGTAAGTTTTTTAGATTTGTCCCAGGCTCATCTGCACTTTCAGGACGCCCCACAATTATATCCCCTAAATCCTCTACTTCTATATTCAATCTTTCAAGCCGCTCGACAATCTCTGCGCAGCGAATGGCACTAGGTCCCATATCCACCCCTCGCCTTGCTTGACCAAGGTCCATAGGCAACCCGATGACGGAAATTTTCTGAATAGACATACAATTCCCCCTTTCCACCATTTTATATCGTATATGCCGGTTGGTTCAACTCGACATTTCCATGTATAAAGATGCACGTTTTCCTATCACATATGTTTTTGGTAAAAAAAGATCTTTCTTGCGATTAGTATACCCAACTAGCCTTAAACAAAAAAAAGTCTTAAACCATTTTTGGCTTAAGACGTAAGTTTTGGTGTATGTAGTTGATGGTGGAGCCTAGCGGGATCGAACCGCTGACCTCCTGCGTGCAAGGCAGGCGCTCTCCCAGCTGAGCTAAGGCCCCTAAGGGATATGAAATATATTAAGCGGAAGACGGGATTCGAACCCGCGACCCCAACCTTGGCAAGGTTGTATTCTACCACTGAACTACTTCCGCAAATGGCTGGGCTAGAAGGGATCGAACCTTCGCATGACGGAATCAAAATCCGTTGCCTTACCGCTTGGCTATAGCCCAATATATGATATGCAATAATTAATATTCAACAAAATAAAAAGGTGGTAATCATATAATTCCCCAATATAGAGAATATATAACTGATCCACAGGTTTTTATTAAAATGGTGGAGGGGGGCAGATTCGAACTGCCGAACCCAAAGGAGCGGATTTACAGTCCGCCGCGTTTAGCCACTTCGCTACCCCTCCGCAATATATGGTTGTAAGTGGTGCCGGCAAGAGGACTTGAACCCCCAACCTACTGATTACAAGTCAGTTGCTCTACCAGTTGAGCTACACCGGCAAGTAAAGAATAAAATGGTGGAGGATGACGGGATCGAACCGCCGACCCTCTGCTTGTAAGGCAGATGCTCTCCCAGCTGAGCTAATCCTCCGGATTAATGATTTAAAATGGTGACCCGTACGGGATTCGAACCCGTGTTACCGCCGTGAAAGGGCGGTGTCTTAACCGCTTGACCAACGGGCCGAACTGTTTTGTGTTCATAGATAGATTGGGAAGCTCCCAAGCGGATTCGAACCGCTGACCTCTTCCTTACCATGGAAGTGCTCTACCTACTGAGCTATGGAAGCATATGGCTCCGCAGGTAGGACTCGAACCTACGACCGTTCGGTTAACAGCCGAATGCTCTACCACTGAGCTACTGCGGAATAATATAATGTTTCCTAAAACCCATTTGAAGATTTAAATGAACAGCCTGGCAACGTCCTACTCTCACAGGGGGAAACCCCCAACTACCATCGGCGCTGAAGAACTTAACTTCCGTGTTCGGAATGGGTACGGGTGTGACCTCTTCGCCATCATTGCCAGACTATATTCATTTTTGAAGAATTTTCA
>NZ_CP195840.1:4933436-5017219 GCF_058513295.1 Peribacillus sp. B65
ATTTTCCATCGCTTTTTAGCGACTTTATTAGTTTAACACCTTTCAAACACAAAGTCAACAACAAGTTATTATTTACTTGTTTATCTTTTTTTGTCTCAAGCGGTGTATTTAATATATTAGCACTTGCATTTAGATAAGTCAATGCAATCTTTTAAAAAGTTACTTCACTTTTTTATGAGCCAACTTCTTCTATATATACACCACTTGCTTTCTATAGAAGCCGGACCCTGTCATTGATCACCAAAAAAGGAGGGCAGCTGATTATAGCCACCCTCCTGTTATTAATGATTATTTATTAATGGTAATTACGTCCGCTTCTTCTCTATCTACATTTCCGGCCTTTTCGATCTTCACACTTTCACCTTCAGAAAGGTTAGTGAAGACGATTGGCGTAATGATAGAGCTGGCATTGTTTTTGACATACTCTATATCAACTTTGAGCAACGGCTGTCCGCTTGTCACTTTATCTCCTTGAGAGACTAGCGCTTCGAATCCTTTGCCTTCTAACTTAACTGTATCGATCCCGACATGTATCAAGATTTCACGACCAGCTTCGGAAACGATACCGATTGCATGTTTAGTCGGGAATAGGTTAACGATTGTACCGTCTACAGGAGAAACAACCAACCCTTCCTCAGGTACGATGGCAAATCCATCACCCATCATTTTTTCAGCAAAAACAGCATCAGGCACTTCCGTGATCGGTTTTAATTCCCCTTTAATAGGAGAAACAAAGCGCTCGGAAACTTCATCAGTCCGTAAAGGTTTCGGGATGACATCCTCGATTTGCTTTTCCACACCCACTTCAGGAGATGCTTCTACTTTACGAGGCCTTTTTCCATCGATGATATCTTTCATTTGCCCCTTGATCGTTTCTGAACGAGGTCCGAAGATTGCCTGGATATTATTGCCCACTTCCAGAACTCCAGCGGCTCCAAGTTTCTTCAGCCTATTTTTATCAACGTTACCGATGTCATTGACCGATACACGAAGACGGGTAATGCAAGCATCCAAGTGAGAAATATTTTCTTTTCCGCCCATAGCATCCAAGATATCCCCAGGAAGACTTCCAGCTGTACTTGCAGATCCTTCCGCTTCCTCATCCTCTTCCACTTCACGGCCAGGAGTTTTAAGGTTAAACGTCCTTATCGCAAATCGGAATCCGAAGTAATAGATAAGCGCAAAGACCAAGCCAACCGGAATAACGATCCATGCATTGGTTTGCGGATTAATTAAACCAAACAGTACGTAATCGATCAAACCGCCCGAGAACGTCATCCCGATTTTCACATCCAGTAAATGCATGGTCATGAATGATAGACCTGCAAACAGACAGTGAATCCCGAAAAGTACCGGTGCAACAAATAAGAAGGCAAATTCAAGTGGCTCAGTAATCCCAGTAAGGAAAGATGTAAGTGCCGCAGAAGCCATCAAGCCCCCTACAATTTTCTTTCTTTCCGGTCTTGCTTCATGATAAATGGCCAAAGCCGCAGCTGGTAACCCGAACATCATGAATGGATATTTACCAGTCATGAAGGTACCTGCCGTTAAATTCTGTACGCCATCTTTAATTTGAGCCATGAAGATAGCTTGGTCTCCTCTGACTGGCGTTCCCCCGCCTTGAGGGATATAGCTGCCAAATTCGAACCAGAATGGGGAGTAGAAGATATGATGCAATCCAAAAGGAATCAGCGCACGTTCTACAACCCCAAACACGAAAGCTCCCAGAGTCAGGTTAGCACCCAACATATTTTCGGAAAATGAATTTAACCCCGATTGAATCGTCGGCCAAACCAAGATCATCAGCAATCCAAGAATAACTGCGCTTGCGGCTGTTGCAATTGGTACAAAACGTTTACCTGCAAAGAATCCTAAATAAGAAGGCAGTTCAATTTCATAAAACTTATTATACATAACAGCAGCCATGACACCGACAATTATACCGCCGAACACACCAGTTCCCAACGTCGGGATTCCCAGAACATTGCTATACACCGCACCATTGTTCGCAATGTCGGCAGCGTCAATGCCAAGAACGGTTCCCATCGTTACATTCATAATCAAGAACCCGATAATCGCAGCCAGTCCGGCAACACCATCTCCGCCAGCTAACCCAATTGCGACCCCCACAGCAAACAACAAGGGAAGATTCCCAAAAATAATATTCCCGGCATTCTCCATTACCGATGCGACCATTTCCACTCCGCCACTCGCAAGAAACGGGGCGATATCCAACAAAGTTTCGTTTTGCAATGCATTACCAAACGCAAGCAAAATTCCGGCAGCTGGTAAAATGGCTACAGGAAGCATCAAAGCTTTTCCGATTTTTTGCAAAACACCAAACAACTTCTTAAACATAGGTTTTCCTCCTCTTTACTGTTATTCCATGCTAATAAAACGGTTACATTTACGATGGTATTCATCTTCCCACGCATCAGAATTCAAATACAAAAAAGGCATAAGCAAAGATAGGATTGAAATGAAAATTCAGGTATATAATACCCTCTTTCATAACAATCATTCTCCTCACTTATGCCTGATCGAATCAGTAACACGTAAGTTAATGTATGTTTATTTAATTTTCTTTTGTAATCGTTGGATATGCATCGTTAGATAGACAGCTTCCGCATCACAAACCGGTCTGCCTAATTTCTGCTGCATAATCTTTATTAGCTTCCAAGAGATATTGTAACACAAAGGATATTCTTCTTTCAATAGCATTGCTATTTTTTCGGGTTCCTCTACTTTTTCGCCAGCCAACACCCTGTCTATCATGAATCTTAAATGACGGACCAAACGTGAATAATCAATGCTATCCTTATTAATTTGCACGTTGAGCTGTTCTTCAACAACTTGGATAAGTTGATAGATTAACTGCGAATGCTGATTGACTTCCGATAAGTCTTTATTTGATATTGCGCTATGTATATGAAGCGTAATAAAACCGATTTCCCCTTGGGGCAGGCCTATGCCTGTCTTATCTTGAATTAATTCTACTACATCAACAGCAATATCATGTTCAAAAGGATAAAGGGTTATCGTTTCTTTCAAGAATGGGTTTTTGATAGTCATTCCTTGTGAAACACGCTGAAGGGCGAACAATAAATGATCAGTTAAACCGACATGTATATGTTCATTGAGTTTTCCAGTTACTCGGTCGTTAATGAGATGAATGGATTCTATAATGGCAGCTTGAAGATTTTGATCGATCTGCGGCAAAAGTTTTTTGTAACTTTCCTGTTCCTTGACATTTTTCAGGACAAACGTCTTCTCCGCAAGTTCCGGACTTAACTCTTCGCCTTTCTTTCGGTTGAAGCCTAAGCCCTTTCCAATAGAAACGACTTCTCCATACGACGGATGCGTGGCAATCACCACATTATTGTTCAAAACCTTTTCAACGATAAAACCATTCATTTTTCTCCCTCTTTTTTTCTCAAAGTCATCCCTATGCCCCATACAGGATAAAGTACTTAGTACTTAGTCCTTTTACTATACACGATATGAGCTTTCTCTTACAACATGAAAGAAGAGCCCTGAAATCAGGACTCTCCTTACTTATTGCCTTATTACTTCAAGAAAATGAAATATAGTAGGAAAACGACTCCAAGCCCCCACATGATTGGGTGAACCTCTTTAGCTCTCCCTTTCATCGACATGGTGATCGGATAGAAGATGAATCCGCAAGCTATACCTGTCGCAATCGAATATGTCATAGGCATCATGATAACCGTAAAGAAGGCCGGAACCGCAATTTCAAACTTCTGCCAGTCAATATTTTTAAGTGATGATGCCATTAACACTCCGACTATAACCAATGCCGGCGCAGTCACCGCAGATGTAACTACTGATAGAAGCGGGAAGAAGAATAGGGATAGGACAAACAGCAATCCTGTCACTACAGCCGCAAAACCGCTTCGAGCACCAGCGGCAACACCCGATGTAGACTCTACATAAGATGTCGTGGTGGATGTACCAAGAATTGCACCTGAAACGATGGATAATGAATCAGCAAGTAATCCTTTTCCCACTCTAGGAAGAACATTATCCTTCATTAAACCAGCTTGTTGCGCTACAGCCACCAACGTACCTGCTGTATCAAAGAACGCTACAAACAAGAAGGTCAGTATCACGATTAACATTTGACCAGTGAAGAGATCACCGGGATTTCCGAAGGCATCGAACGCAACCCCGAATGTAGGCGCTATGCTAGGAACGGCACCGATTATTTTCTCCGGCACCGGAACTTGTCCAAAAATCATTCCTGCTATGGCTGTAATGACCATCCCTATGAACACGCCGCTTTTGACGCCTCTCGTCATCAAAATGACGGTTACGACAATTCCAAACACAGCCAATAAAGTATTTCCTGATGTCAAGTCGCCCAGTCCTACAAGAACGCTGTCATCATTCGTGATGATTCCAGCATTCTGAAACCCTACAAACGTAATGAATAAACCGATACCGGCACCAACTGCGTATTTCAACTCGACTGGAATTGCATTAATGATTTTCTCACGTATTCCCGATAGGGAAAGCAAAACGAAGATAATACCTGAAATCAATACTCCCGACAAAGCCGTCTGCCAAGGAATTCCAAAACCAAGCACAACGGTAAAAGCAAAGAAAGCATTCAATCCCATCCCTGGTGCAAGCGAGATTGGATACCTGGCTATGAGTCCCATCAATATCGAACCGATTGCGGCTGCCAAGGCGGTCGCTGCAAAAACCGCTCCGTAGTCCATTCTCAATTCATCCGGATAGTCCTCGATGCTTTGTAAAGTCAGCATCACAGGGTTAACAACCAGGATATATGCCATTGAAAGGAACGTAGTCAGTCCACCAAGTATTTCACGGCGATAATTAGTTCCCAGCTCATTAAACCGAAAATAATTTTTCATTATGAGTCTCCCCTATCATAAAATCGTGCCAACAGAAAATGCCCCATTCGCTTACGAACGGGGCTTGACTGCGGTCATGTAAAGAAGTGGCGGTTTATCCGCGCCAATCCTTCCACATCGTAGTCAAGCCGTTCACGGCAGCTTGGTAGAAACTTTTGGGCCATATCCCCAATATTATACGACAATTATGTTTTTTTATTATTATAGGTATAGTGTATCAGTCACTAAAATAATCGTCAATATATCTAACGAATATTTTTTATGTAATTTTAGGCAATGTTCGCTTTTCGCTATATATTCCTTACTTATTATGGCTATATCTTCGCCAACATACGTAAAATGTAAGTAATCTACATATTCAAATACTATTTTAACCAAAAAAAATCAGTGAAGGATATTTCCTTCACTGATTGGATGATTTTAATCTTCTATTCCCACTCAATCGTTGCAGGTGGCTTAGACGTAATGTCATAAACTACGCGGTTTACATGGTTTACTTCATTAACGATTCTCGTTGAGATGATTTCAAGTACATCCCAAGGGATTCTTGCCCAATCTGAAGTCATTCCGTCAATGGATGTAACCGCACGGATCCCGATTGTATAATCATACGTACGCGCGTCGCCCATTACCCCTACACTTCGAATGTTAGGAAGGACCGTAAAGTACTGCCAAATTTCGCGTTCCAAACCATTCTTTCTAATTTCTTCACGTAAGATATGGTCAGATTCTCGAACGATTTCAAGTTTTTCATCTGAAATTTCACCTAATACACGAATACCTAAACCTGGACCCGGGAAAGGTTGACGCCAAACGATTTCATCCGGAATGCCCATTTCACTACCAAGCGCACGCACTTCATCCTTGAATAGAGTGTTCAAAGGCTCAATCAATTTAAATTGCATATCTTCCGGCAGACCGCCAACGTTGTGATGCGATTTAATTGTTTGTGCAGTGGCCGTACCACTTTCAATAATGTCTGTGTAAAGTGTACCCTGTGCAAGGAAATCAATTCCTTCAAGCTTCGTTGCTTCATCATCGAATACGTAGATGAACTCGTTACCAATGATTTTCCGTTTTTGTTCCGGATCTGAAACGCCAGCAAGTTTCGATAGGAAACGTTCTTTTGCATCGACCTTGATTACATTCATATTGAAACCTTCCCTGAATGTTTCCATTACACCTTCGGCTTCCCCTTTACGAAGTAATCCATGATCGACGAAAATACATGTCAGCTGATCGCCAATCGCTTTATGGATCAATACAGCAACAACGGATGAATCCACACCGCCGCTCAATGCGCATAACACTTTTTTATCTCCGACCGTTTGGCGGATTTTCTCCATTTCTATTTCAATGAAGTTCTCCATTGACCAGTCACCTTTACAGCCACAAACGCCGAATACGAAATTTTTCAAAATGTCATTACCGTATACGGAATGACGGACTTCAGGATGGAATTGCACGGCATATAATTTACGTGATTCGTCACTCATAGCCGAAATTGGGCAAGACGGGTTCGTCCCATCAATTTGGAAACCTTCAGGCGTTTCCACCACTAGATCACCATGGCTCATCCAGACGATCTGTTCTTTCGGCAGGTCACTGAATAACTTAGATTCATTTTGGATGGCAAGTGTCGCTTTTCCGTATTCACGGTTTTTCGCTGGTTCCACCTTACCGCCAAAATGTTTAGTCATAAGCTGCATGCCATAACAAATACCGAAAATCGGAAGGCCCATTTCGAATATGCGTTCATCACAACCAAATGCATTTGCATCATAAACACTATTCGGACCCCCTGAGAAAATGATTCCCGTTGGATTCATTTTCTCGATTTCTTCTACAGTAATTGTATGAGGATGAAGCTCACTGTACACACCAAATTCGCGGATACGACGAGTGATCAATTGATTATATTGGCTTCCGAAATCAAGTACTACGATCATTTCCTGGTTTTTTTGCAATTCTGTTTTCCCCGGCACAAACGTCACCTCTATCAATGTAATTCACTCATGAAATCGAGTGATAATTTCTTATAAAAAATATTATCATAAAAAAAGAAAAACTAAAAATCCACCCTCAAAAATACAGAAAAAGTATAGACGAAGGCAGATTTTCAGCTTTCCTGTTAAAATCCGCCTTCATAGTCAAATCATTTACGGTGATTCGGTAGAAACTTTCGATCCATATTATCGAGGATATATGAAGGATATATTAGTTAAAGTTAGTTTTTGTTATTGTATCAATATAATAAAAACCTGGTCAAGAGCTAGTTTTTCTCATCAAGCTTTCCCAACCCTTTTGAAAGTGCTTCCATTCGCCATCTTCCACGTCTCCACGATATATCATTAACTCGTATCCAGCCGTCAATTCACCCATCTCATCCGTATCATACACTGCATCCACATAGGCGGCGTACTCCCTTAATGTTTGCCCCTCCGGACGAACTAAACCAGCTCGTTTTAATTGTTTCAATAAAATTAAATAGGCTGTCGAGAAATGAGCACCGGTTTTCTTTCTATAACGAAGAATCTGCAGATGAGGAATCCACTTCCTTCTAAAGAAATAACCAATAGAAGCGAAAATCAATGCACCTGATAGTGAGATGGCAGTCCATTTTAAGAACCCACCCATGTTCCCGATACCCGTTTTCACGGATGATTGAGTTTCCCTATCGGGTGTATCCTGGCGTTCCCTGGTCTCTATCTTATTTTGCTCTGAATTATTTGGAGTTTCTTCAGGCTTCTTGATCGCTTCCTGTTTCAATTCCGAATCGTAAAATTCAACTTCCCCATTGAAACCCTTTGTCGGCTCGAAGGGAACCCAGCCTATCCCTGAAAAATAAACCTCGACCCAGGAATGTGCATTATTATTGGTCACCTTATAAACGGATTCGCCATCAAGGATTGATTTTTCCCCTTCCGTATAGCCCTTTACCCACCTTGCAGGTATATTGGCGGCTCTTAGCAAAACAACCATTGCACTTGAAAAATTATCGCAATACCCTATCTGTGTCTCGAATAAAAATTGATCGACATAATCTTGATTACTCTCCGGATACGGAATATCATCCTTAGAATAAATGAATTCAGGTCCGTCAAAATAATCCTCAATGGCTTTTGCTTTATCGTACCAATTCGCTTCATTCCTCGTAAGCCCGGATGCCAATTCATATATCCGGTTTGGCATTCCCTCTGGAAGCTGCGTGTTCTTTTCCATTAATAAATCCATTGATTCGTCAGGTTCCGTCACTTTCCTTAACTCAGCTATATCAAAACTCGGCATATCATAGACCAGCTCATACTCTTTCATGGACAGTCGCTCGCCATTATCCTTTTCAGAAATAACTTTGTCCATACTCTCATAATATTTGAAATCCGTTCCGTTTTTGCCCTCAATCTTTTTTAAATACCCGGACTGCGGATGAAGGATATGGGAATATGATTCCGTCATGGACACTTTTGCCGTCATTTCTTCTGTCCTCACCACTTCAGGAACGTCGTAAATATCTAAAGATGCCATATCCTGCCCGTTGGAAAAAGTGTGAAAGTCCGTTTCCAGGATGGAAACCCACCCTTTACCGGTATAAATATCCTTGTTCTCGACTTTCCAGTAATGTCCTTCAGGAGCATTATTATAAAAAACGATGGAACCATCCGGCTCTATCGAACCGCCAAGATCCGAATCATCTTCATCATATCCGACACTTTTACGCTTCGAACCACCTTCTTCTTTCCCTGCTTTATCAGAATAAGAGGTAATATAAGGCACCGGGTCCGGCCACTGCGGAGAGAGCTTTGGGGCAGCGAAACCTACAAGGACACTCACCAATATCATGCCGGTCAGCATTAAGATCCACTTATTGATGAAAGCCATCGTAAACTTGATCCGCTCCTGTATCGTAAGTCGCAGCAGGGACAGCAGGCCTAGCATCAAGAACCCGATGATGATGATTCTGATCATTGCCTTATCGCCCACATAGGGAGTGAATGTATCAAGTACAGATATAAAAATCACCGTTAACATAAAAAAGAAAAAAATGCTTTGCCTTACCATCACCCAGTAATGGATCAAATACGTTACAAGCCACAGAAGGACAAAAAATAGAAACGTTCGAAATGGATTTGTGATCAGCTCCCAATTACCATCATATATAAAACCAAGATTGGCCGTAAAATCCGCTAGGAATCCTTCCTTCAGCCATGATAATTGCAATAAAGCGCCTTTTGAATGGAGGAACTGCAATGAAATCATTATATAAGCACTAATGAGAATAAACCGGATTGACCAATGTATGCGGAAATAATGCAGTAGCAGGGAATAGAGCAAAAATACGATAAAAATGATGATATTACCTGTATCTGTGAGTTTATCGACAGGCCTCAACCATTCAGTAATCAACAACAGACCAAATACATACATGAGGACGTGCATGAAGCTTTCCAACTTTGCGGTGGTGACATTCATTTCGCCATCACCTCTGATCTGCCAGACTTTAGTTGGCCATGTTCAAAAAAGCTAACCTTTATCCCCCTCGAAACAGCTGCAGAGCTTGACAGCCTTTCCTCATCAGTAAGATCCGCTTGTTTCTTCATACATAACATTAATCCCTGATTAGGCCGTAAAGCACTCAATAGGTCCACCTTTTCTAAGGTTAAGTCTGATACGATGAATATCATAACAGCATTTGCCGGAAGAATTCCCTTCCTGATTTTTTCGTTCAAATCGTTTTCCACTCTCGGCTCTTCTTTAACAAGTCGGTGAAAAATCTTTCGTTTCTGGCTATTGCCCGCTGCTGCCGGTATGATTAACCTCGATCTCCTGCTCACATACCCAATTTCCATGCCTTTCTTTAACAGGGAGTGTGCAATGGAAGCAGCCATTTCAATGGATTCTTCGAATAAATCCGACGGCTTTTCATCAAGCATGATGAATACATCCCGGTTTTTCTGCACTTCGAATTCCTTCGTCATGATTTCACTCGTTCTAGCCGTCGCCTTCCAGTTAATCCATGACAACTGATCGCCTGGCTGATATTCCCTTACCCCGGAGACAACTGAATGTTCCCGTTGTGTCTTCTTTGCTGAAACCACTGCCCCCTGCTTGAACACTCGATCAAGATCACTGTAAGCAAGCTCATGATAACGAGGAAAAACAGTTATTTTCATAGGTGAACTATATATCGCTTCCTTTTCGACTAGCCCGAAAAAATCCCCAATCCAAAAGCGGATCGATTGAAACGAATGCTCTCCGCGCTGCAAGTTTTCCAAGGTATATGACATGCTGAAGGTACGCTTGAATCCCGGAAAGATAATTATTTTCCTTTGGAATCCCCTATCTTCCATCTTCTGAGGCAATTCCTCCTCTACCACCATGAATAATAGGGGCAGCCGATTTTTACGGGTAAAAGTCAATGCTATTTCAACAGATTCGCCGGCCTGGCATTCCCTTTTATTGACCTTTCTCTCAACGGTAAGATCATGCAGCGGATAAAACAGCAGAATCAAAGCGTACACAGAAAACGGCAAAAATGAATAAAAAATGAACCAACTGACAAAACCGCCTTGAAACATGGCATAGCAAAAGGAAACGCTCATGAGTAATACAAGTCCTATCACACTTATATTTCCTCTTAAAATGTTGATGAATTTGCGCATTAGGTCACAGCCCGCTTCACTGGCACTTGTGTTGTCGCGACAATTTCATGTATCACCATTCCAGCATCGTAGCCATCATAATTCGCTTCAGGTTTCAAAATAAGCCGGTGGGAAAATACGAATGGAACTAAATATTGAACATCGTCCGGCAGGACATAGTCCCTTCCCTGGATCAGCGCGTAGGCCTGTGCTGCCTTCATCAACGCTATCGATCCACGCGGGCTCACCCCTAAATAGACCCCTCCATGCGAACGTGTTTGATTCGCCAATTCAACAATGTATCGTTTTATTGTGTCATCCACTATCACCGCTTTTACCTCAGCCTGTAATTCTATCAATTCATCCAAGGTGATGACGGATTCCAGCTCCTCAAGCGGTGCCGTGTATTGAGCTCTATGAAGAACCTCTATCTCTTCTTCCACACCGGGATAGCCCATTTTCATTTTTAATAGGAATCTATCCAATTGAGCCTCCGGAAGCGGATATGTTCCCTCATAATCGATTGGATTTTGTGTCGCCATTACGAAGAACGGCTTCTCCAATCCTCTTGTGACACCATCAATCGTCACACTTGCCTCTTCCATGGCTTCAAGCAATGCAGACTGAGTTTTCGGCGAGGTCCGGTTAATTTCATCGGCTAAAATAATATGTCCCATTATCGGACCTGGCCTAAAAATGAATTCTTGTTCCTTAGGATTGAAGATAGAAACACCAGTAACATCAGAAGGAAGTAAATCAGGAGTGAATTGAATTCGTTTAAAGCTTGCACCTATTGATTTTGCCAGTGCCCTTACCATGACTGTCTTTCCGACGCCCGGAACATCCTCCAATAAGACATGTCCGCCGGAAAGGAGTGCCACGATGCTTAGTTCGGCTATATCCCGTTTTCCGATAATCACCTTTTCAATATTACCCATAACCATTTCCAGTTTTTGATTGACCTGCTTATAAATCATTCTCTACCTCCCGGGATTCACAATATCACTATTGCATCATACCTTCTCTATATCACGAATTTTACATTAAGCTCCAATTAAACCTTACATTGTAAGTTTACTAGATAATCGCTAAACCATAAACGAATTTGTACTAAAAATATTAATGCTGCTTAATGAAAAAGGAATGTTAAACTGTTGATAAGTGAACATGAACCAACGATGACGTCCATTCGTTTAATGAAAATTTCACGTCACGAACTGGACCAAGGATCGGGGAAGCTTTTGAACTTGCAGCAAAGACTGTTTATCCTGACTTGGTCAAATACCGATAGGATGCGCCAATAAATCGGCGCATCGCAGTTTGTAGACAAAAGGGAACCGGAATTAAAAAATTTCGAACCCCTAGGGCAATGAAGCCACGCCTCTCTGATTTGTATATTCTTTTTCTGTTTATGCTAAAATGAATGCAATCCACTCATAAGATATAAGAGGTACTGATCATGTATAAAAAATTCTTCATTTTGATCTTCGCAGCCGCCCTTCTTTTAGGGCTTATTAAGACCGTTATGGATATGTAGCAAAAAAGCCCGATTCCTGACTTATCCAGGAATCGGGCTTTTTTCATTTTCGTTTAACCTCTCCATTCAGTTTCCCCATTTTCGGGATAAGGACAAAAAACAAACAAACGACCAAAAGTGCCAAAACGATGCCAAGCAATACCGTCAGGTCAAAATTAAGGGAAGGCTCTGTTTTTTCTTCGCTTCTCGTTCGAACGCCGACCTCCGAGAATAATCCAAGCTGATCTGCTTTTGAAGCGATGGTATTATTTTGATTCCCCGCTACCGGAGACAGAAACAATGAGTCCTCCACCGAGTCAATGACATCATATTTCCCTCTTTCAAAAGTGAGGTCCTTTTGTTCTTCAGGCAGTTTCCGCTTCTGCTCCAACAATCCTTCTTCATGGAAATACTCCGTTTGAATATCAATATCGTTTTCTTGATATTCATTGGGCTCCACCATGGGTTCATCTTCCGCCCCGCCATGAGGTGCATGGCTAAAAAACAGGATGAGCAAGACAGGCATTACATATTTATTCCACTTCATGGGCCATTGCTCTTCTTTCTGTAAGACGCTTCACTATATATGGAATGATCGTTGCAATAAGCGTCAGCACAATCAAGATGATACTAGCCGGAATGAATGCCGACTGATTTCCGAATTGTATGGACATATATACATCTGCAACCGGATGGTCTACATTGAAATTAGGCATGATTAAATCCAATAATGGAATGGTAAAGAAACTGATCAAGCCAATCACCAGGATAGCACCTACGAACGGCCCAATCGAGAAGGCAAGCCTGGTAAACGCTGAACAGAAGAATAAAAGCAGGACGGTGAAAACGGTCCATTTAATCTCCTGCATATCTCCCAGTGGATAGATCTTCAAACCATACATGCTGATGATTAAACCTACGATCAGATTCAATAAGGCAAACAAGGCTGCATGCACCATCATTGGAATGGTTTCATAGTGATGCAGGAAGAAACCGATCAATAACCCAGAAATAAGTATGACCACCAACATGACGATCGGTGGGATATTAACCTTTTCCTGATGCAGGACTTCCCCGCTGATTTGTACAGGATTTGCTAAATATTCGTACACATACCCGTTCTCCTGATCATCGACTAGAGTGTTATTCAAGACACTATAGACGTCCGTCTTTATTTTTACGGTCGAGTCTACATTTTGGGACCAATTATCATTAAGCTGATCGGCCCTTTCCTGTACGGATCCAACTTTCTCTTGCAGGTCTGCTGTATCCTTCGTGACCGTGTCCTGCCGTTCCGCTACAGAATTGACAAGCTCGGAAATGAAGCCGACAGTTGTTGCCGTATTGTCTTGAAGTGATACAAACATTTCTCCGTCAAGGTTAACTGGCGGTTCGGCCTCCATTTCAGGAACTTCCATTTGATCTGACAAATTGGCAGACACTTCTTGAGCCTTGCCGGTAATTGCCGCTAATTCAGCTAAAGTAGCTTTCTGCCCCGTTTCAACGTTAGCATCATATTCTTTCATATAACCCATAATGGAATCTGAGAACATCCCGAAGTTCTCATTGACTCCTGCTAAACTGGCTTTAACGAGCTTCGCTTCTTCATCTACGTTTCCGGAAACCCCATTTTTCAAGTTTTCCAATTCTTTTATATTGGCTGCAAATACCTTTTCTACATTTGCTTCCGTGACTCTTTCAGCCAATTCACCGTAAGATGAGAGTGAACCGTAATAGGCAAGGAGGGTAGTTGAATCCCGATTCGTGATAGGGTTTTCAAAGGCCTTCACCAGCACCGCTCGCCTTTCTCCCCCCACCTTTTGAAGAAGTGACTGTTCGAGAGCCTTGATTTCTGCGATGGCCTCGTCGATTGTCATGCTTTGGATGTCCTGTAATTTTTGAATATCTTCCTGTGACTTTTTCCATTGGTCACCTAAATCCTTGTAATTCGTGCCGAGTTCATTATAATCAGCTTGTAATTGCGTAAACTGCGCCAGCAGTTCATTATATGAATCTACCAGTGTATTAAACTCCGTGATCACTTGATTATAATTTCCCGTTCTGCCGTTTACCGTTCCGCTGAGATTATTGATTTCAGCTTGGAGTTCCGCTGCAAGGATGTTGATTTGTTCAGCAGTTCCTTCACTTCCTTCTGCCGGCACCAAACTTTCAAGTGCCGTGTTAATCCCAGTGATTTGATCCAGCAGTACCTGCAGTGACAGTTCATCAATCGGATCCTTCTTTTCAGGTGCGGCAACCGATTCACCATTTTCCGTTTCCGTTTCAATATCTTCTATAGGCTTCGTACCTTCACCAATAACCTCCCCATCACCAGAGCTGCTTGCAAGATTCCCTCTTTGCGCAAGCAACGTAGACTGAAGGTTATCAAGACCCGCCTCTTCCGATTGTTTCAATTGTTCAATCGAGCTTTGTTGATCTTGAGTGATTTTCGTAATCTGTTCTACTTGTTTATCCTTCATGCTTGTTGAAAATTGTTCCAATTCATTACTGCTGGAATCGAGTTTCTGCTGCATGATCCCAACATTCTCACTAATGCCTTGATCATTAAGACTGTATTTCGTATTCATCCCTTGCTGAATCTCAGGTATTGTTTGGTCACCCTCATTCAGCACCTTGTCATATGATTGCACACTCTCCTTGACAAGCTGCTGATTTTGGGCAGAGGTTTTATCAAAAAGGATACTTTGAGCTTTTTGATATTCCTCAAAAGAAACAACATCTTTCACAAAGGAAGCCATTTGAGTCTTCGTGCTCCCTATTTCATCCATTGTTTCATTACTTGTTTTGCCAGCATCCTTCGTCTCGGCAAAGACTCCTTCAAGCATGTCCTTATGCTGCTTGATTTCCCCGGCAAGGCTTTCCGAGCTTGGAGTATAAAACTCATACATCGTGTTTTGAAAAGCGATTTCTTTAGCAAGGACATTATCGAACTTCTTACGGATGTCCTCGACTGATTGGGAAACATAGCTCCAATACTGTGTTGAAATATGCTTATTCATTTTGCTCTTTGTCTTCTCTAATTCCTTTTGTACCTTTTCCATGTTCTCTGCATTCAAACTAGGTTGTACCTTGTACTTTATCCCTGCCTTGATAGGCTGTTCATCATCGAATGTATAAATATTCTCTGAAAAATCGGATGGAAAATATATGACTGCATCATACTTTTCATTTGCAAGTCCACTTTCCGCCGTACTCCTATTTACCACAAACCACTCATATTCAGAATCCTTGTCCAGTGTAGTAACAAGCTCTGAGCCCATATAAATGGGATTATTGTTAAATTCAGTGCCATTATCTTCGTTTACAATGGCGATTTCACGAGAAGCCGTTTCTGTCTTTTTCATTGGATTTTGGCCAATATAAGAAAAAAACAAGATTGGCAGCGCTAAGATCACCAGTATTTTACCGATTAACAGCATCGGTTTTATTTTTTCAGACACTCTCTTGCACTCTCCTTCTTTCTTCACTTAGTGGAATTTGGATTTTACTCTCCTGACCATTGAGCACAAAGTATCCGTAACCCGGCTGTATTTCTTCTTCTTTTCTTGAATAAGAGAGGGTATACAAGCTTTGGTCCGATTTTTTAAGAAGCAAAACAGCCTGTCTGACTTGTTTCAGTTCGGTTGTTAACGAATCATATCCCTTGGTGAAGTCGTTGGCATTTCCAGCGACAATCATACTAAACCCAAGATGGCTGTATTGTTTCATCAAACCGCTGATCCTATCCTGAATCCTGCCGTCGATCGTTTGTTGGATCCTTGAAATGCTATCTATGATAAACATGATCCTTGGGAATTCCAGTTGCTTCATCGGTTTCATTTCCAATGCCGCTAGATAACTTCGTTCACGTTCTTCAAATATTCCAGTGATATGATCGAGCCATTCGGTTATCTGATCTTTTGTTTCTACATAGCGCACCTTCTCCTCTATGGCATAAGAAGATAGGCCACGATCAACTCCGTCAAACAAACCAATTTCCCCAATTGTCTGTGAAAGCAATGATTCCAAGAGCACTTTAAGAACATTCGTTTTCCCTTTACGTGACTGCCCTACAACAAGCAGGAATGGATTGGAATTCAACTCCAAGAACACAGGTGTAACGCTTTCCTCTGAAAGTCCGATTGGAATGGAATCCTTCTTAATGGCTTGTGAGCAGTAACTCTTGAAGCTGCTGGAATCAAGACGTGCCGGTAACATCCGAATCGCCGGCGGTTTGGCCATTTCCTTATATTTAACCTTATGCTCTGCCACGGCCTGTTTCATTTCTTCCAAAACGGCTATATCATCCGCTCCATCGGCTGGAAGATAAACCTGCATGAGATAGGTTTGGTCCTTCTTCACTAACGCCCTTCCCGGTACAGGTTCATTTTCATAAGGGGTTCTTCCCAAAACCGAATATTGTTCCGAACTGTCCATTAAGTAATGGACGACCTTCGTCTTAAGACTATTCATTAACGGCTGGCGAATCGCATTGATTCTCGTTGCCGTTAAAATCATGAATATTCCAAGTGATTGTCCATCACGCGCAAACTGAACGAATTGCGCTTCCTGGTCCTGCATCTCATCCTTCACTAAGTCAAAATTGTCGACCACAATATAAATAATCGGCAATTTATCTTCCACTAATGCATTATAAAGCTTTATGTTACTAAGCTCCTTTTCTGAAAAAAGCTGCTTACGCCTTTCCATCTCCGCCTTCATGAATAACATGAATTTTTCGATTTTCCTTAGTTCATCGAACCTAAAGTATTCCCCAGTATGAGGCAGCTGGCGAATTGGCAGTAAAGCGCTATTCCCGAAATCGAAAATATAATAATGCAATTCCTCAGGACTGAATTGATCTGCAAAACTAAAGAGAAGTGTCAATACGGTGGTTGACTTGCCGTACCCGGAAGAACCAAAAACCCCAACATTCCCATCTTCAATCCAGTTATAGACATAATTTGTCTGGCTCTGCAATTCGGGCTCATCCTTCATTCCCAGGTGGATTTGATTCCTCGTCAGGCTTCTTTCAGCATTTCTCGATAACCGATCTGAAAGAGGAGGCAGCCATGGGCTTGCCAACTTCTTAATCTCCATTTCTTCCTGTGTCGCCACAATTTGATCCGCCACGGCTTCAATTTCACTGATCTTTTCTTTCCTCTTATTAGTTGTTTGTTCCGTTACGTTTGAGATTTGAACAAGACCAAGGTCTGTGACAAGTGCCACTTCATCCTCAGATCCAACCGTATCCTCTAAGTATGGTGCACCGCTCCACGCAGACTGGAACAATTCATAAACCTCGTTATTACCTACCTGCAAATATCCCCGTCCGGTGACAGTGATATTTGCCGCATCGCTATTTTTAAGAATTTCCTTACTATCATTGGCATCTTGCACTTTCAAGGAAATTTTAAAGCGGGCATTGCTCCAAATCTGGTTATCAATAACACCGCCCGGCTTTTGTGTAGCAAGAATTAAATGAACTCCCAAGCTCCGTCCAATTCGCGCCGTACTCACTAATTCGCGGATGAAATCGGGTTCTTCGTTTTTAAGTTCCGCAAACTCATCTGATATCAAAAATAAATGCGGTAACGGTTCATCCGCCTTGCCTTCTTTGTATAAATCCGTGTAATCGTTGATATGATTGACTTCGTATCGATCAAACATGCGCTGGCGTTTCTTCAATTCGCTATTGATGGAGGCTAGTGCCCTGGCACTGAAGTTCTTGCTCCCCTCAATATTCGTAATGACTCCCAGCAGATGCGGAATCTGCCTGAATGGCTGTGCCATTCCCCCGCCTTTATAATCAATGAGCAAAAAGGCAACTTCATGCGGATGATAATGAACGGCTAATGAAAGGATGTAGGTTTGCAGTAATTCACTTTTCCCCGATCCTGTCGTTCCAGCAACCAAACCATGGGGGCCATGCGCCTTTTCATGCAAATTCAATTCAACCCTATCCGTTTTCCCTTTCAATCCAATCGGAACAGCCAAGGATTTAGAAGACTGATTGGTCCGCCAGTTTTGGCTGATAGGCAGATCTTCCACTTCTCGAGCTTTCAATAATTCCAAAAATGATACCGTTTCTGGTATGGAATTATTCATGCCTTTTTGATGATCAAGTGAACGCAGCGTACGTGCAAAACGCTCATTCCCTTCTTTTGAATGTGCATCAAGTGTAAATGGAGTATGAACGGCCTTCGTTTGCTGGATGAGAATCTCACCCTCAAAATCATTGATATACTTCACTAGCGTATGGACATTTTCCGTCAAACTCTCTTTTGCATCCGCTGCAAAAATCGTCGAGATACCTAAATCGTCTGTTTTACCTTCTAAATATTCCAATATGACATGCTCCGCAATTAAATTACGATCCGTGACAATAAAGACAAAGTGGGGAGTGAATCTCACTTTCCCTTTATTTTCATCCAAATCTCTTTCCCTCAAAAGCTGATAAATCGAGGTCAGAAGCTGGTCACGTGACTGCTCATTATATATAAAGCCTTTTGCATAGGCATGCGGCAATTGAAAATGAGGCAGCCATTTCATCCATTCCCATTCCTGGTAATCCTTCTCCGGAAAAATGGCCACAAAACGAACATCATGATAACTATGAAAAAAGGCCAGTTGCCCAATCAGTTGCTGCAGCTCCCGTTTAACAATCGATTCCTTTCCGACCAGGCCCATCGATCCGCTTGATAAATCGATCGATAACGGAAGATCATCCAGGTTTTTGTATACATCCACAAGTTCCTGCGACTGCTCAAGTAAATCATCTATATCCCGATTGGACATATCACTGCTATTTACCGACACCTGATAACTTGATGGTATGGTCGCCGTTCCGATCTTAAAGTGCAGAGCATCTTCACTTTCCAAAGTTCGCTCCCATATACGGTCGCTAATACTGTCAGTCAGCAGCTTCATCCTTTCAAATGAAGGGTAATGATAGAACAGCACATTCTTTTGTTTTTCAGACAGCTCTTGCAGTTCTTCCCTCTTCTGCTCTAAATACCTTGTATATACACGTTGACGTTTTTCTTCTCTGAGTTTTTGCTTCTTTTTGTCTTTAAAGTATTGTACCGTCGAGGTAACTAAAGTCGTTGTGAACATAACAATCGATATGATGATGAAAATGCCCCGAGGCTGAATGACCGTGATGACCCCCATGACGATTAGCATCATTAAAGGCGGCATAAGGATCAGCCATAACCCTCTATTATTATCTTCCGATTCTTGGCTCGGAAAAGATATCGTCACTTTCTCGTCCGGCAATTCGTAGATCATCCTTGGTGTCCGGCGATATTGTGGATAGTTTTTTTTCATTTCAGAGATTGGCTTCTTCATTTTAGCTAAAGATGTTTCATAGCTCTCGGCACTATGAATCATCAATAAGTCGCCTTCAATCAACCTTAGCACCATATTCGGCCAGCAAATGAGATCACCATTTTGAATGGGAACAGCTTTCGTTACTCTTTCACCATTCAGGAATATCCCGCTATTTTCCTTTGGCATGAGTAGCCACTGCCCTTTATGAAGCACAAAGGAAGCCCCATTGCCGGAAACAGGTCCTTCTTTACGGATAGTGGCTCCTGCCTGGGCCGATAAAGTGATTTCTTTCAAGTTGCCTATATAATAGAGGCTCTCTTCCAATTCTCCTGCCGTATAAAAAATCTCGACCTTTTCTTCTCCTTCGTGAAAGGTGAAGCTCTGGAATGGCTTTACATCACCAAGCTTCATGTCCTCTCTAAACACCTCATATCCATCAAGTCCTTCAGGTTTATTCAGCTTGATAGGACCATGTTCAAAGGGAATGGAATATATGGTGATCGTATCCTGCTTTGATGGCCCAATCGTAATTGGACCGTTATGATTTCCCTTGATCGTATAGGATTGGTAGTTTCCCTTAGAATAAATCCATAATAAACTCATTAAATCTCACCTCCGCAAAAGGCCCATTGCTCACTCTTTGCTTTTCTCTTTTTCTTCAGATGATTTATTGGAGGAATCCTTACTTTCCTCTTTCTCACCAGAAGCAGGTTCTTTTTCCGCTTCTTCTTTTACAGCAGGCTTTACTTCCGTTTCGCCTTTGTCCTCTAAAGTCGACTCTGTTGAAGGCTGGTTCTCATCTTGCTGTTCCTCCAATTGCTCTTTCAATTCCTTTAGTTCCTTTTCATATTGGGATAACTCCGTATCGACTTCTTTAATTTGCGTTTCCTTTTCTTCCCCGGAAATGTTATCATCCAACTTAATCTGTTCTTTCAGATTTACGAGTCCATACATAATCAATTCACGATCCTCCATGATCCTCGCCAAATCGATCGCGTCCTCACTCATGCCCCTGCCTATATAAATCCAATATAAAAGATACTGGCTATCAGTCTGCAAAGTGATTGCATTTTCTACATTCTTCTTTCTGACATCATCCAACGGTTCATAAGCGACGTAAGACTTCGCCAGTTCATATTGAACGACATAAGGCATTTTTTTCGGATCGTAGTTCTCCAACCGGTCAATGACTTCACTGTATTTTTGTTTTAAAAAGCTTTCACCGCTTTCCACATATGCCTCCTGCTTAGGTTGGGAGAAGAATAATGTGTAAATCGTAAACAACAGCAGCGGCACTAGAACGATCACCGTACCCCAAAGTGTATAACGGCCCGTTTTCCATTTCTTTTCGGGGATATGCACAAATGCTTTTTCTTCCTTCTCTAAATCTTCTATCCGATTTTGAATGACCGTGGAAAGTTCATCCCAAGTCCCCGTCCCCAATATGCTTTGTGATTCGCTCGATAGTTTCAGGGTTTTATGGTAAAGCAGATACTCTTCGAATGTATACTGCCCATCCACAAGCGCTGAAATCGTTGCCTTCGTTTCTTTAAATAGCTCATCCTGATTATGCTCATAAGGAGGCAAACTGTCTTTTACGCCATAATGCAGGAAATATGGGGCCAAGCTTGAATCAAAAACGATATTTTCCGGACAAACGACAAGTTGCAGGCGACTCAATTCATGATTCCTGATTTTCTTCAAGATTTGATAAGACGATAACCATCTACTCAATGGATTTTTATCTTTAGCTTTTGAAAAAACAAAAAAAGAGGCTGGTGGATTTACTATGATCTGCACCTCGTCCTCTGTCACTTCTATATGTTTCTGGAGAGCATCATCCGCTTCATGAATAAGCTGTAATTCCAGTGGGTCTTGCATCGATAATTTTGCCCGTTGGAAAACGAACAAATGCCCATTATCATCCTTCATCATCGCAGCTTCTGTTTTTTTCTCCAGATATGAGGATTTTTTCTCATCCATTTTATGTAACTCCTTTACCCCTGCTAAAGGGCTTTAGACTTTTTTCCTATAAAGAGTCCACACTGATCCATTAGAGGATCTCTAGGCGGTCCCCCGTCGTAATTCCGCTATCAAGCAGGGTTTCATAACCTGAACATACGAACTCCTTATTCTGGACCCGCACCCAATAGCCTTCTTTAGGTGCACTGGCAATATCCTTTACCTGCCATATGATTTCCACAACCTTTTTGATGGAGCGGTAATTCGACACTTGCAAATCAAATACTTCCCCTGTATACCTGTTTAAATCGATCGTTAGTTGAATATATATGGAAACCACCTCTTTAATGCAAAAAAGCACCACGATCTTCATAAAGAGTCGCGGCGCTTTTTCCTAGAAATTTCTTTATTTCATTGACCTAATGATTATCCGCGAATTTGACTAGCAATCTGATTATCTGTGTCTTCAAGGATTTGAGCTGATTTATTCAATTGTTGAGAAACTTCATTCAACAAGCGAGCCATATCCATGAATGAAGGCTTTAATTCTTCGTACTGGCCTACGAAAGCCTCACTGGAAGAACCTTCCCAAATACCAGTTAAATGATCTCTCATTCTATCTAAACGACCAATCATATCCGTTACTTGTTGGCTCTCATTATCATATTGTCTGGCTACATCTTTCAGTTCTGAAGGTGTTACGCGAATTTGTGACATAGAAAAAAACTCCTCCTTTTATCTTATATAGTACATTTTAATAGAACCATACATTTTCTGCCATATAAATAACCGCAAAGTCGAAAAATGGTAAATTATGATTATGTAAAAAAACCTAAATATGGCATTACGAAAGTCTATGTACCTGTTTTTCCATATTTCCAAACCCATTTTTTAAATAATTTTAAACATTTTACTTTTTTATGGTAAAAAAAGTTCCTTATACCCAATATTTCCGAGCCATAACCCAATAATATGGTTTTCATCATAATAATAGTGACTTTAGACTTTCTTTTTAATCAAACGTTTGATTAAAGTTTGAAGGCCACTATAATAATTCGGCCTGACTCCGATCTATTTATTCAACAGAAACAGGGCATATCTATTCCCAATGGTTCTGGGAAAAGAAACAGCCTTTATAATTAATACATGATTCAATGTCATATAACCCGTTCCAAGAAATGTTTCACAAACCGAGCACTTTCCACATTCGTACAGACGCGGATTCTTGATTCGCCATCCTTTTGACCGATTGTCCTGCCTGTTTCTTCACCCTCGGTCACCACCTTGACGTTCATCCATTCTGCACTCACAAAACTTGAATCAATCGCAGCCCCGACTGCAAGCGGATCATGAAGGGCGCAACCGCCCAAACCTGGATGGGAGTTTTCATATGCTTTCATATAATAATCGGTCATTTCCGCTAAAAATTCGGCGCTTTCCTTACCAGTAGCACGCCAATCATCAAGCTTCGATTTCAAAAGATATGTTTGCAGCGTCACATCAAGCCCCACTAGGGTGATTGGCAGTCCTGAAGCAAATACCTGATGTGCTGCTTCAGGATCTGATATTATGTTCGCTTCAGCATAAGGGGTTACATTTCCTGGTACGTTTACGGCACCGCCCATAATAACGACCTCTTTTACTAAGGACATGGTCAGTGGGGCCTTTTTAATCGCCAATGCGATGTTAGTCAGTGGTCCAACTGCAATAATCGTGATTTCATGCGGTCGGCTTTGCACCTGATCGATAATGAAATCCACTGCATTTCCTTGTGATGCTTTGATGGTTGGTTCAAACCGAAGGGTATTTCCTAACCCGTCTTCCCCATGTACATGCTTGGGATACCTCTTCTTCCTTCCGCGTACCAAAGTTTGGTCAGCACCTTCAAAAACCGGAATGCGCCTATTTAATTTCTCCAAAACGGCAAGCGTATTGCGGGTCGATTCAACAACGGGCACGTTACCAAAGCAAGTGGTAAATCCGAGCACTTCCAATTCAGGGGAATTTAAAGCATATGCCATCGCCAGGGCATCATCAATCCCAGTATCTACATCAAATATGATGGGTTTCAATATTTCCACACCTTCCAAAACACTTTTTAATCTCTTTCATATGTATAAAGAATCACTGTTTTCCAACTGAATTTTAACATTCAACGATAGACACTTCCACAGAAAGTTAGGAATAATCATAATTTGCAAACAAATGACAATGCCAGCTGGTCCTTGTATCTACCAGTAAAAATAGTTGACCACCCATAAATATCAATGATATAAAAAGTGAAAAGAGAAGTTGTACCTTAGTAGTGACCTAACTCCTTTTCAACTTGTTCGATGCAATTACTTCTACTCCAAAGGTAGTTATGAATACATGCGTTACGAATATGATATCCAAGGTGGAAAAAGGATGAAAATGTTTAAATTGATTGAAGATGATCCTTCTGCGTATAAAAAAGGAACAAAATTCTTTTTAATATCACATTCAGAATTCATTGGCGTGAAAAGTTATGTATTATTGGCTGAAGACTTGAAAGGAAAGATCGAAGTAACGGAAGAGGAATTGAGGAATAAATTCGTTTCCATCCATTGATCCCAAGCGGCTAAACTTAAAAAAGAGGGAATTCCATTTCTGAAATTCCCTCTTCTTTCTTATTTTAAGTCTTCAATCGAATCAATATCGACGTAATCAGGTACGACCAGACCATTCTTTGTTCCTTTTAAGTTTGGTCCAAGGTCAACCATTTCAGCTTTGTACTTATTATAGTATTCAAGATGTGTTCCCGGGAGCCATGCGGCCACCATGGCGTCCGCACTTCCGTTTGCTACGCCGGCAAACATTGGTCCCACTTCAACCTGACTTAATGTTACATCATAGCCATTCTGCTCAAGAACCTTGCCAATCACATTGGTACTGGCAATTTCAGTGTCCCAAGCAACATAAACCAGTTTGATTTTTTCGCCATTTCCTGATTGTGCACCTTGAGTCCATTTGGATACTTTGTCCTGATTTTCCTTTATCCAATCTTCTGCTGCTTCTGAAGGAGACATCCCATCAGCAACCTTGACCATTACATTTTCCATATCTTTAGTATCCCAGAAGAATTGATCAAGGATTTTATAAGCGCCAGGGGCATCCTGTTCAAGGCCTTTTCTGGCAATGGAATTGATGTTTTCAGCCCCGCCAAAGGATTCATTCGGATCTTTGAGATATTTTAAGTCATATTTCGAGAACATCCAATGCGGTGACCATCCTGTAACGACGATTGGTTCTTCTTTATCAATCGCTTTTTTCAATTCAGCAACCATTGCCGCCGATGACCCTTCAACCAACTTCCAATCATCCAGCTTATAATCATCTATAGCCGTTTTAGTCAACTTCATCAATCCTGCTCCAGGTTCAATTCCGATGATTTCATAATCGGCTTTGGCAGCAAAACTATTTTTATCCCCGTTCACAGCCGTATCCTTTGTAAAAGCACTGAATAGTGCAGTACCCACAACAAGTAAAGCCAAAATCGCAAAAATGATTTTCCTGCTTACGATATGCTCGTAAGCTGGTTTACGAAGGTTTTGCGTGATACGATCGAGAATGATTGCAATGATTACGATGGATAAACCTGCTTCAAATCCTTGACCAACATTTATTTGGCTGACAGCCCGGTAGACATCCGCCCCAAGTCCGGGTGCTCCAACCAATGAAGCTGTAACTACCATGGATAGTGCCAGCATGATGCTTTGGTTAACTCCTGCCATAATCGTAGGAGTAGCCAATGGAATTTGTACTTTGAATAACTTTTGGCTGCTGGTTGAACCAAAAGCATCAGATGCTTCTATCAAATCATTAGGCACTTCCTGAATCCCAAGATTGGTCATTCGGATTGTCGGTGCAATCGCGAAAATGAATGACGCGATGATTCCAGGCACCACCCCTATTCCAAAGAATAAAATTGAAGGAATCAAATAAACGAAGGCAGGCATCGTTTGCATGAAATCCAAGATTGGGGTTACGATCTTACGTACCGTGTTATTTTGGGCACACCATATTCCGATCGGTATCCCGATCACTATCGTTAAGACTCCTGACAATATAACGATTGCCAGTGTTTGGATGCTTGATTCCCAATAACCAAGATTATCAATCAATAGTAAGCTGATTAATGTAAATAATCCCAATGGCCATCTGCTTGTATAGGTAACCAGAAGGGTCAGGACTATGATTAACACGATGGAAGGTCCAGCACTCATTACATCGACCAGGATATCCAGTAGTCCCTCAATCACATTCGTAATAAGTGTAAATAATCCAGCAAATACAATAGTTATCCAATCCACTAAAGAATCGACCCATGCTCCTAGTGGGATTTTCGGCATATTCATTGAATTATTCACTCTCCATTTCATTCAAGGAATCTTTATTTCCGGCCAAAGCACCGATAACGGCACCGCGAAGAAGAATTCCTTTAATTCTGTTCTGATCATCGATGACTGAGATTGGCAAGCTTGAAGTCGCCATCACATCCATGAGGTTTCCAAGTAATTCATCCTCTTTTACAGTTGGGATATCAGTTGTCATCACTTCAGAGATCGATTGGTTATTACTCATTGCCTGACGTGCCTGTTCAGCAGTCACGGCCCCCAATAACTTCTGCTTCCTATCCACAACGAAAATGCTGGAATACCCTTGTTTGCGCATGATTTCCAAGGCAACCCTCGGGCCTCTGTCCACCGCAATCTTCTCTGGGCGTATCATCACATGAGAGGCTGTCAATACTTTTGATAGATCAACATCTTCCACAAACTTCTCGACGAATTCATTGGCTGGATTCATCATGATTTGTTCAGGGGTACCCAATTGAATTACACTTCCATCTTTCATAAGGGCAATTCTATCCCCGATCCTCAATGCTTCATCAAGATCATGGGTAATGAAAATGATCGTTTTTTTGTACTGATCTTGTATTTGAATCAGTTCATCCTGCATATCCTTACGAATCAATGGATCAAGGGCACTGAAGGCTTCATCCATCAGTAGGATATCCGTATCACTGGCGAGTGCCCGGGCTAACCCAACCCTTTGCTGCATACCGCCGCTAAGCTGTGATGGCATCTGATTTTCGTAGCCTTTCAATCCAACGGCCTCAAGAGCCTTCATCGCATTTTCCTGACGTTTTGCCGGATCCACTTTTTGAATTTCGAGCCCGAATTCAGCGTTTTCCAATATCGTTTTATGCGGAAATAAAGCAAAGTTCTGAAAGACCATGCTTATTTTCTTTTGTCTAACTTCCCTTAACCGGGCCGCGTTCATCTTCACGATATCTTCATCGTCAATTAGGATTTCACCCAAAGTGGGATCGATCAAACGATTGAACATGCGGATCAAAGTGGATTTCCCGCTTCCTGATAGGCCCATGATGACAAAAATCTCGCCGGGATAAATCTCGAAATTAACATTATTCACTCCGACCGTTTGTCCCGTTTCTTTCAAGATTTCTTTTTTCGTTTTGCCTTGCTTCAATAAGTCTGTTGCTGCTTTTGGAGATTTGCCAAAAATTTTCGAGACATTTCTGACTTCTACATTCGGCTTCATCAAGTCACCTCATTCTAATAGTTGCCCATATGATATTCAGTTTTGCTGAATTCCCCCGTTTTATGCGAGTGATGATTATTAATGCACAAGTACCTTGAAATAACCGAAATTCTACCCTAATGCTTTTTCTTCAAAAAAAGCGGAAGTGACACTTATTAAGTGCACAGGGCATAACGTGCATAAAAAAATAATCTATATTTATTATTCCCAAGAAGTACTTCTTTACTTGGATTTTATTATGTGTGATAAATTGAGCATTTCAAGTAGGAAAAAAAGAGGTGCAATCACAACTGAGGAAACAAGCAGGCACAACATATACCAACTGTAATATAAACGATTTCCACTTAGAGTTTTGTCCAGATGGACTTACGACTACCCTCTAATGTATTTCATTTCCTTAACCAGGTGGAATGATACTTGCAGTGCAGTATAACACCAAAACGCATAGAAATATGATTATGGGATTCCCAATGTGTCTAATTTGAGCTTTGCAGGGAAAAGAAGTGCAATACAACTGAGGAAACTAACAGGCACAGCATATACCAACTGAAATATAATGGCTTTTTATTTTAGGGTTTTGTTCTGTCCCAGCACACGGAATGAACCGCTATCCCTAAAGTACTTAATTACCTTAACAAAGAATGAATATAAATTCAAATGATGTGGGGCGGAATTGTTGTGTATATACGTAAAGATGGTGCACCATATGAAAGTGGCACCATCCCTCTATAAACATTGATTTATCAACGGTTAAAGCAAAAAACGGGACATCGAAACATTTTTTCGGACACACGATTTATCATTTTTTTTAAAATGGGAAATAATCTTACAGTCGAATACTCTTCCAGGACAAAACCAGAAGTACAAAAAAACGATATATGGCTACTTTAGTTAGTGGATTGCCTTCTTTCAATTAATCCATTCATAGAGCTTCTTTGGCTGTACAAGTTTTCAATGCTGCAAAAGATATTCAATAATAAAAAAATACAGTCCATCACTAACATGTATTTTTACTAAACCGGTGTGACCAATCGCTACACCTATATTGCCTTACTGTTCATTATCAAGATTTGATTTCCAATCATTTTTTGTTATTTTAAAATACTTTTTATGAGGTTGTCCGGCAGATAACAACCTTCCCCCAATGAGTATCCTAACATCACTAGATTTCTTGTTAAACAAAATCCTAATCTGCCCCTTTAGATAAAAAAAACTATTAATCTTTATCTTTTTACAATCTATAAACCAATAAAATATTATCCACGGAAGAATGAGCCCATTCAATTATATTAGTAATTGCATATTATGAGCTTACACCAACTAAGGGGAGTATTAGCTTTATTAGATGACACTTTGCTATTTGGTAAATCGCCCTTTCCAATAATCGGAATAATGGTGATCGATAAATAATGATTACACTCATACACTTCAAACAACCGTTCTGTTAAGCTAAGTAACCTTTATCCCCTTTATAGAAAGATAATAAGAAGTCTTAATGTTTGTATACTCGGATTGTATACAAGCCTTTGTAATTCCCGTCAATAAAATCGTAAGTTTCTGATTTTCCAAGTAAAAATGCATTCATACAGGAATAGATAATTTCATAAAATTTTTATTCTCTAGAATGATTTCTGATTGTATAAAACTTTTTAAGAAAAGCTGAAAATCACGCTCCATATTTTAAAGAATGGTGAGCGTAACTTGTAATACAGCGGTCTTACCACAGGAGGATTGATGAAGATGTATCCATTAAAAAGAGAAAAAATAGAATCGAACTCTTTTTTTGAAATAGACAAAAGCTTTACTCCCATCCCTTTTACTTGTAAATCATGTGGGGAAACCTATGATGAATCTCTTATGAAAATAGAATTGAATGTATGTCCGAAATGCCAATATCACTACCCCGTTACAGCTTATGACCGCATTTCAATGCTTACAGATAGTAGTTCTTTTTCGGAATTCAATAAAAGTTTAATTTCCGTTGACCCGTTGAACTTCCCTGAATATAAAGATAAATTAATTTCTGATAAGAATAAGACTGCATTAAATGATGCGGTTATTACTGGGGAAGCTTCCATAGGTGGCTATCCGGTTGTGATTGGTGTCATGGATTCTCGTTTCCGTATGGGAAGCATGGGATCAGCAGTCGGTGAAAAAATCACAAGAGCCATTGAGGAATCATTAAAAACACGAAAACCATTTATATTGTTTTCAGCAAGCGGCGGAGCTCGCATGCAAGAAGGAATTCTTAGTCTCATGCAGATGGCAAAAACAAGTGTTGCTTTAGAACAACTAAACTACGAAAAAATTCTTTTCGTATCCGTATTAACCAATCCTACTACGGGTGGAGTTTCTGCTAGTTTCGCTTCATTAGGTGATATCAATATTGCCGAACCACAAGCTTTAATTGGCTTTGCAGGAAGACGCATAATTGAACAGACTATAAGAGAAGAACTTCCAGAGAATTTTCAAACCTCTGAATTTTTATTGGAACATGGGCAACTGGATATGGTTGTAAATAGGAATGAATTAAAACAATCATTAACAACCATTTTAAAAATCCATCATCTCAATTTCAGGGAGTGTTTTAAACGATGAATTTGCAAGAATTAAAACAACTGGAAAATCAAATTGCTGAACTGAAAGAGGTGTCTACAAAGCATAATCTTGACCTAAACGAGGTATTAAAAAATCTTGAGCAAAAAGTCAATGAAATCAAAATTCATCTTAATGAAAATATGGAAGTTTGGGATAAAATTCAACTATCTAGAATTCAACAACGCCCAACTACTTTAGATTATATCCACCATATTTTTGAAGACTTTATTGAACTTCATGGTGACAGACTTTATGGGGAAGACCCTGCATTAGTTTCAGGAATAGCTACCTTCGAAGGAATGCCTATAACTGTTTTAGGAAATCAAAAAGGTCAAAATACAAAAGACAATATCTATCGTCGTTTTGGCATGTCGCAACCTGAAGGCTACAGAAAAGCCATAAGAATTATGCAACAAGCCAATAAGTTCAATCGCCCCATCGTAACATTTATTAACACGCCAGGAGCCTTCCCAGGACGTGAAGCTGAAGAACGTGGACAATCTCAAGCTATCGCCCACAATCTTCGTGAAATGGCTAGTTTTGGAGTACCAATCATCTGCTTTGTAGTTGGTGAAGGTGGGAGTGGTGGTGCGTTGGCTCTAGGGATTGGCAATCGAATCTACATGCTAGAAAACACATTTTATTCGGTTATTTCACCTGAAGGAGCAGCAGCAGTGTTATGGAAGGATGCCACACAAGCAAAACGAGCAGCTGAAGTATTGAAAATTACGGCTAAGGACTTGATGGAACTAGGGGTGATTGATGGGGTCATCCAAGAACCTGTTGGAGGAGCACATATTGACACCCCACTTCAATCGCAATTTATCAAAGAAACATTACGAAAGGCATTACAAGAACTTGGTCAATTAGATAAAGGCATTCTACGCCAACAGCGTTTTGATAAGTTTCGCAAAATTGGTGAGTATATGGAAGAAAGGAAATTTAATTAAGTAGATGAACAATTATTTTCCAACATGTTCATAGACCATTTCATATAGTCGATAGACTTAACAATACCTTCATATATCTTAAAAGACAAAATATATTATCAATGTCTTTCCTCCCCAATTAACCTGAATTATTATATATCCTATTGTTACAATATTCATGGCCATGCCAAGTAACCCTCCAAACCCTTTTGGAAGGGCTTATCTCTGTTTTACTAAACTGTTAATTAATCTATATCAAGGTAAGTTCCTTTCCTATTAAACAAAGCATAAATTCAATGAACTTCTCCAACTTTATCGAACGACTTCACGTTTTAATTCTTCTGTATATGTTTTAAATGTTTGTCCCTTTTCCTCCATAAAAAAATCCCCTCCAGGTAGATTATTAAGGACATCTTGTCACTCTACTTGTAGGGGGATAATGGGATAATACTTCTTAAAAAAGGAATATCCCTAAAATGAAATTGATATAGTGCGTATTGATTCAATCATCTCCAACTGTTACTTCGGCTTAATCAACTGGAACCGATGATCATTTTTTCATCACTTCAAATTATTGTTTGTTTTGTTTCTTGGCGGTAAGAAACCTTGTCATTTAAAGGCTGCTAACGATCCTAACAAAGAAAGTTGTATTTTTTAATAATTAATCCAAATAAATTATTAAAAGAAGTCTCATGTCTATTTTGCATTCCTATGTTCATCAAAATCAATTTTGCAATCCTTTAGCGGAACTACTTTTGTTTTCTTAATGAACTTATATCCAAGCCACATTACCAGAAAGAATGGAATGCCAAGATAGGCAGCGAACACACTGGCCCAGTTAATTTCATCGCCAATGAAGGCCTGATAGTTTTGCGCCGATAAAACGAAAAAACAAAGAGCAAAGGAAAATATCGGTCCGAAAGGAAACCATTTTGACTTATAGGGAAGTTCGTCCAGTGAATGCCCTTGAGCAATATAAGCTTTTCTAAACCGGTAATGGCTCGCGGCTATACCCAGCCAAAATATAAATCCAGTGACTCCAACCGCATTCATAAGCCAAATATAAATAACTCCATCACCGAAAACGGAAGCAAAAAAGGCCAGCATCCCTACAAGTGAAGTGACTACCAGTCCCCAAATGGGAACGCCGCGCTTGTTAAGCTTCCCAAAAATACGCGGTGCCAGCCCTTCTTTTGCCATTGAGTACAACATTCGGCTCGTCACGTAAAGACTTGAATTTCCAGCGGATAATACGGCTGTCAAAATGATGGCATTCATCACGGAAGCAGCGAATGCCAGTCCCACTTTTTCAAACACCATCGTAAATGGGCTAACCATGATCGTGTGTCCTTGCAGACTGCCATTCGTATAAGGAACGATCAATCCAATAACAACTATGGCCAAGATGTAAAAGAGGAAGATTCTCCAAAAAATGCTGCGAACTGCACGAGGTACATTTTTTGCCGGGTCTTCACTTTCACCGGCTGCAACACCGACTATTTCTGTACCTTGAAAAGAAAATCCAGCAGCAATGAAAATACCCAATGTAGCCAAAAAACCACCGGCAAACGGAGCGTCACCAACTGTGAAGTTTTTAAAACCAATCGCCTCTCCGTTCATGATCCCGAATATCATCAATATTCCGACAACGATAAAAATGATGATGGTTGCCACTTTAATGAGGGAAAACCAATATTCCCCTTCGCCATACCCTTTAACGGATACGTAATTCAATAAGAATATCAAAACTAAAAACAAAGAACTCCATAAAAAAGACGAGCTGTCAGGAAACCAAAACTTCATTACCATCGTTGCGGCAGATAGCTCCGCGGCAAGTGTCATCGCCCAAGTGAACCAATAGTTCCAACCAAGCGCAAACCCTAATGCCGGGTCGATGAAACGCGTAGCATAGGTACTGAAAGCTCCGCTGACTGGCATAAATGATGCCAGTTCCCCGAGGCTTGTCATAATAAAATAAACCATTATACCAATTACGGCGTAAGCGACCAAAGCACCGCCAGGTCCTGCAGAGTGAATGGCCGGCCCGCTTCCGAGAAACAGCCCTGTACCAATTGCACCGCCTAGCGATATCATCGTAAGGTGGCGCGCTTTCAGCTTCCTTTGCAAAGTATTTGACGGCTGGTTTTTTTCATTTATGACAGGTGGTTGCAATTGCCGATTTTCCAAATTAGATTCCCCTCCAAAAATGCATTTTTAATCTAGCACGAATAGGTAAAGCCGATCATTCCATCAATAGTCATTTCCTGCATTTATTACTATTTCAAGGTCATTTCTCTAATGCTGAGACCTTTTTGGATTTTTGGGATCTATGTAGCATTTACATAACGATGTTAGGCTTAAAACCCAGGTCAAAGGGCTATAAGCCTAACGTTCATTCGGATATTCCGCACTTCATATTATGTTGTAGGTAAACTTCTATGAATAAATGAATTCCAATCGATTTGATGTAACCAGCTTGCCGTTGCTTCAATATCTTTAGAAAAGATACGATCTTGTGTAATGCTTGGAATGAGCTTTCTTGCTTCCGTATAAAACTCTTTTGTAAACGGAGCCATCTTTTCTGTTCCGCGGTATTCCACCGCCTGTAAGGCACAAATGAGCTCAATCGCCAAAACGCGGCGTACGTTCTGAATGATTTGATGTGCGTGTCGGGACCCAATCGTTCCCATGCTTACATGATCTTCCTGGTTCGCTGAAGATGGAATGGAATCAACACTTGCAGGATGTGCGAGTGTTTTATTCTCAGAAACTAGTGAAGCGGCACAATATTGCATGATCATCGCTCCCGACTGCAAGCCAGGTGACGGACTTAAGAAAGGCGGTAAATCATTCAGCTGAGGATTGACGAGTCGCTCAATGCGGCGCTCTGAAATGTTCGCAAGCTCGGCAACAGCGATTTTCATGAAGTCCATCGCAAATGCAATCGGCTGGCCATGGAAGTTCCCCCCTGAAATAACCTTTTCCCCATCGTCAAAAATAAGCGGGTTATCCGTCGCAGCATTCATTTCGATTTCCAGTTTTTCTTTTACATAATCAAGTGTTTGCCATGATGCCCCGTGCACTTGCGGAATGCAGCGGAGCGAATAAGCATCCTGTACCCGCAGTTCTCCTTGCTTCGTGATGAGCTGGCTGCCGCTGATCATGCGACGAATCCGTTCCGCGACCTCTGTTTGCTGGCGGTAGCCTCGTGCTAGATGAACATCGGCATCAAAGGCATCTTCTATGCCGCGTAAACCTTCTAACGTCAGTGAAGCGATCGCTTCAGTTTGATGGGCCAACTGTTCGGCTTCAATGTAATTGACGAGGCCCATCCCAGTCATGGCCTGTGTTCCGTTAATTAATGCAAGACCTTCTTTTGCTTTAAGTGTCAGAGGAAGAATGCCTTCTTTAGATAATGCTATGATGGCCTCCATTCGCTCTCCTTTATAAAACACTTCCCCTTCTCCCATCAATACTAGCGCCAAATGTGAAAGCGGCGCCAAGTCCCCGCTTGCTCCAAGAGAACCTTGCTGAGGGATGACCGGATGGATATGGGCATTCAAAAGATCGATCAAACGTTCAATGACGACAGGACGCACGCCGGAAAACCCTTTTAATAGCGCATTGGCACGGAGAAGGACCATAGCTCTCGAAACGACCTCAGGAAACGGCTCCCCGACTCCGCAAGCATGGGAATGAATCAAATTCCACTGTAACTGCTCTGCGTCCTCTGCATCAATCAATACATCGCTGAATTTTCCAAAACCTGTTGTGATGCCATAGATGACTTTCTTTTGCTTCACGATATTTTCAACCGCTTCCCGGCTCTTTTCAACTTTCTTGACACTCTCGGCAGAAGCCGTGACAAATGCCTCCCCATACAACACTTTTTTCGCTTCTTCAATCGTTAAAGTTTGGCCCGTTAACATAATCATTTCATGCACCCCTATTCTTTTTTTAAACAAACAAAAGGAGGCCGTATTGACAGACTTATCCAGTCTTTCAATACAGCCCCCTATTTCACTAAATAACTATAGGCTTTTAATTATTTAAATGTGGTTAATTCCCAAGCCAACGGCTTCATGTTCAAATCCCCGAACCGGTGCTCCAATCGTTCCATACACGGCGACAGCAATCCATTCACCTTCGTCCCCGTTTTTAAACGGCCTGCCCCGAACGATGGCAAACCGAAGGCCCGCAGTCCTCAAAAGACCGCCAAGCTCGACTTGGCCGCGTGTCACTCCTTGGAGTGCTTCGATGATCGCATGATACAGTGCATGCATTTCACGATACATATCGGGATTGACTAACCCAAGTCTTTTCGCTGATGTCTCAATGGCCGCAACTATTTTCTGCAGCTCCATTGAACCGACTTTACCTTTTCCATAAAGCCAATCCATCCGCTTAAGGTCATTCGTCAATATGACTTCTTCTTCTTCGTTCGCAAACGCGTACATGATTGCATGGCGCCCGATTCTTCTGTCGAATTCATTTGTCATGCAGGTACCTCTTTTACAATTTTCTAAATACACTAATAACTAAATATCATTGTAAGCGGATACAAGCCGTTCGGTCAATATATTTTTTAAAATAGTTCTTTTAGGGGATGATTCATCACTCCCGAGAGCCGCTTTCTGTTCGTACAGTTCTCATCAAAATTCTTTGAAAACTGCAAAAAAACCCATCCTCATAAACGTCCTGAAAACGGGCTTTTTTTTCTGCAAATTTTCTGTACTTCTTCATATTTATTAAATGTTTTTCACGAGTAAATAGATAAAATACGGCGCTCCTAAAATTGAAACGATAATCCCCACAGGCAATTCCATCGGGGCCAGCGACTATTAAACATGCCGATCGCATCATCGTTGTACAAAATGGGGAAATCATCGAACAAGGTGCCCATGATAATTTGCTCCATCAAGACGGAGCATATAAAAATCTGATCCTTGCCCAAACTGTATAGAATAGAGCTTGGCTAAAAGAAATCCATAAACGAGAAAAAAGGCCTCCCAACATTATTGGGAGGCCTTAAACTTTATGGGAAATTTACTTTCATTCATTCGTTTTCAATGCTTCATAAATTGCAGTTACAACACTTCCATAGCTTCCTGTTGTGAAGAGGTCGCCAAAAAACTGATTGGAATTGGCTACAGGGTTAACGAGCGGAGAGTGCTTTTTATTTGTTAGTAACACAATCCCTAAATCCATTTCCGGATCAATGATCGTGACCGTCCCAGTCCATCCAGTATGACCGTAGGCACTGTCGCTCGCATAAGGGCTGAACATCCATTCCATGCTAGCATCGCCATTTCGTCTCCACCCAAGCCCATATGTAGGATTCATCTCGGAAGGTGCGACGAATTCATCGATGGTTTCTTGATCAAACAACATATGTTTACCGTATCCCCCGCCATTCAGCATCACCTGCAGAAGGACTGCCATATCTTCCGTATTGGAGAAAAGACCGGCATGCCCTGAAACGCCTCCCATTGAATAAAATGCTTTTTCATCATGTACTTCCCCTTGAAGTGTGTATGTGCGAATGTTAGGGAAGTCTATCACGCCATCACGGGTGTTGCCAAGCAATTCAGTTGCGGCAAAATCCTTTGGCTTAAAGCCCTTTTGAAGAGGATTGAACTTAGTATTTTTCAACCCAAGCGGCTTGTACAATTCATGTTCAACATACGCATCAAGCTGCTTACCCGTTATTTCTTCAACAATGGCACCAAGCAGCATATAATCGACATCACTGTAGACATTCTGTGTTCCAGGTACATATGTGAGCGGTGTTTTTGAGATGAACTCGATGGTTTTATCCCGCTCCTGGGAATAAAGTTCTTTAGAAACCTTTGGATTATGGTATTGCGGATCGGGTCTGAACCCTGCTGTATGATGAAGAACATCAATAATCCTCAGATTGTCCTTTCCTTTGATTACATCCTTCTCCGTGTCTTTGAATTCAGGAATGTACTGCTGGACTCTTGCCTGGATATTTAGCTTGCCTTCGCTGACTAATTTTTGAATGGCAAAATTGGTTGCATACATCTTCGTGTTTGAAGCAAGGTCAAACAACGTGTCATTTTCCATCTTCTGAAACTTCTTAAGAGGCGTATGTTCATTAAACTTCTGTTTGTACCCGTAGCTTTCATTTTTAACGATTTTTCCGTCCTTTATGACAATCAGGGCAGCACCGGGGAAACCGGCTGCCACTTCCATTTCAATAAGCTGATCCACTTTTTCCAGCTTTTCAGACGAAAAGCCCGCTTCTTCCGGTTTTTTTGCTTTCTCTAATATTGGATACTGGCTTGCAGTCTCCTTACTCACAGCGGCTTCATGATTTGGATTTTCATTAGCAAAAGACACGGATGGTGCTAGTAAGGAAAGTGCCAGAATTGAACTAATTGTGCAGCTTGTCCATATATTCATCATTTTCCACCCCTTTGAAATCACTTTAGAAAATAAAGAGCAACTTTAGCGAAAGATAATAATCTCATCCATTCCGTTCTTTTTTCACCAGGATTCACAATCCGATAAAGTGTTAATCGTGTATGTTCCGGGTTGCGATTGGGGTATCTTATTCTCAAGTTGATAAATGCGACATTTCCCAAAATCAGTTAATATTTACAAATAATTCTCAATTTTCAGTATATGTTATTTCGAGCATCATTTCAATTTGATATTGATATTTTTAAAATTATATTTCAAATCGTGAGCATAAGTCATCCACAGTTCAAAGAAGAAAAACCAATGTTTATTAAAGCTCACTATTATCAATGAGTCATTTGGATAAATCGCTGATATCCATTTCGCCTCTACTTTGCGAAGTATAAATTAATGGCAAATACGGCTAATGGCTTTTTAACTTCATTGCATAAGAAACATAGAAGATATTAATACTATTTGAGAAATAAAGGAATTCCAGCTGCTATCTGAGACAAGTTTAGGGTGATGAAAATGTGGAAAACGATTGTTTCCTACCTTCCAGAATGGCAGGTTTTTATACAGGCTTTCATTGTGTTTGTTATTCCGTATCTAATCAGCAAATTGTTTAATTTGCTTCGCACCTCAAAGGATGAGTGATGATGATGAAAGAGTGGATATCAAAGATTGGTAAAAAAGGAAAGGGTAACGAAAAAGACAAACAAGAAGCATATACCTCCCAAGATTCAACACATCAGTTTACAGATAATCTTAATTTTAATCTTGAATGTGTTAAGCAAGAAATTGGCCATAATTGGGATGTGCATTTTCGGGAATTTAATCTAGGGCGAACCGGTATACGGTCAGTTATCATTTTTGTGGATGGACTATCGGATAAAGATCTCATTGATCAGCATATCATGCCATCATTGATGGTTGATTTTTCAGCAGAATATAAACAGAACACTCCCTACCTCAAGGGAAGCATTTCAAAAGAATTCATAAAAAATGAAGTGTTATCCATTAGTGAAATAGAAGCTGTCCGTTCCATTAAAGAGTTAGCGTCTAAAGTACTAACAGGTTCTACCGCCCTTTTAATTGATGGATCATTGGATGCGCTGATCCTAGGAACTGCAAAACATAAAACAAGGGCGATCGAGGAACCGGTATCAGAGGCATTAGTCAGAGGTCCACGGGTCGGTTTCACTGAATCATTGAGTGATAATACATCTTTTTTAAGGTGCAGTGGTGAAATTGAGAATTTATCGTTAGTAAAATTCCAAGTAGGAAAGCGTTCAAAAAAAGATTTGGTTGTCGCTTACATAAAAGATATTGTTGATCCCGAATTGGTGCAAGAGGTGGAAAATCGAATTAAGAAAATTGATATTGATAGTGTGCCGGAATCAGGTTATGTAGAGCAACTTATCGAAGATAATTACCTTAGTCCTTTTCCGCAGGTACAGAATACAGAGCGTCCTGATCGGGTGATCGCTGCTTTGATGGAAGGTCGAGTGGCCATCTTGTTAGATGGGACGCCATTCGCTTTGATCGTTCCGGTTACATTGAGCATGATGTTGCAATCACCGGAAGATTATTATGAAAGGTGGATTCCTGGCACATTCATTCGTATGCTTCGTTACCTCGCAGCTATTCTGGCTCTTTTTACACCCTCTTTGTATATAGCTTTCATCTCATTTCATTCAGGGTTGATTCCGACCAAACTGGCCATCTCCATTATCGGAACCAGGTCCGGGGTTCCGTTTCCGGCACTTATCGAAGCATTATTCATGGAAATGGCCATAGAAATTTTGAGGGAAGCAGGACTGCGATTGCCTAAGCCAATCGGTCCCGCAATGGGAATTGTCGGCGGTTTAATCATTGGGGAAGCTGCTGTACAGGCAGGGATCGTTAGCCCTGTTTTGGTCATTGTAGTAGCCTTAACCGCCATTTCATCATTTTCCATTCCGCACTATAGTATTGGGATTACATTACGGATTCTGCGTTTTCCAGCTATGATTTGTGCTGCTACATTTGGATTATACGGGGTCATTCTCTTTTTTCTTTTAATGGTCAGTCATTTAGTGAAATTAAAAAGCTTTGGTGTGCCTTACTTGAGTCCAGCCGTTCCTTATCGCTTAAGTGAGTGGAAAGACCTGATAGTGCGAATGCCACTTATGATGATGAAACGCCGTCCAAAGATGTTGCATACAAAAAACCCCATACGTAAAGGATAACCTATCGGTGAAAGGGTGGTTAAAGAATGATTCTCAGCCCGAAAGACAAAATTACAACTCCACAAGCAGCTGTCATTGTCATCAACTTCATACTCGGCACAGGATTACTCACCCTACCCAGATCATCTACGGAAAAGGTACAAACACCAGATGTATGGATAAGCGTTATTTTAGGCGGAGTCATCACAATAACCGCGGGGCTGATCATGGTCAAATTAAGCCAACAGTTTCCCGAAAAGACCTTCTATCAATACATCAATGCAATTGTAGGAAAATGGCTGGGTGGGTTACTAAGTTTAGTTGTAATATGTTACTTTCTTACAACTTCCAGTTTTCAGCTCCGTGCAATGGCGGAAGTAATAAGGTATTTACTTCTGGAGGGTACGCCTACTTGGGCAATCATCATGATTTTCATGTGGGTAGGTCTTTATCTCATCATCGGCGGCATTAACCCGATGGCCCGTCTTTTTGAAATTATTTTACCTTTGACAGTTATCCTTTTTTTGGTTGTTACCTTCATGAGCTTTAAAATATTCGAGATCGATAATCTGCGTCCGGTATTAGGAGAAGGAATCGTCCCTGTACTGAAAGGAGTAAAAACAACGGCTCTCGCTTTTTCAGGGCCTGAAATCATGCTACTGCTTATTCCATTTATGAATTCACCAAAAAAAGCAGTAAAAGCCCTGCTTGTTGGAGTATCCATTCCATTGATTTTTTACGTGATAACGGTCGTAATGGTTATCGGGGCATTATCTATTGATGGAGTGGTCATGAGAACATGGCCGACACTTGATCTTATCCGAAGTTTTGAAGTCGCCGGGTTGATCTTTGAACGGTTTGAATCTTTATTGCTCGTTGTCTGGATCATGCAAATATTCGCCACATTTACGATTACATTTTTTGCAGCCGCTTTAGGGCTGGCTCAAATTACGAAAAAAAGCATTCACCCATTCATGTTTGGTTTGCTTCCGATTCTCTACATCTTTGCCATGATTCCGAAAAATATCAATGACCTATTTAAGCAAGGAGATTTCGTCGGCAATATCGCCATGTTTTTATTTGGTTTACTCCCCCTTCTACTGCTTATCATCTCAAGAATAAAGGGAGGGAAAAAATATGAAACAATCACATAGCAATACGCGCCCCCTCTACATTTCCCTCTCTGTTCTTTTGTTCTTATCCCTTACAGGATGTTGGAGCAGTCATGAAATTGAAGAGCAAAGTTTAGGTATAGGTTTGGCATTCGATAAGGCCAAGCAGTCCACCATCGAGAAAAAGTTAAACGAACAAGGGGGGGGGTATTCAAAAAGGAACCTGATTACTGCAACCTATCAATTCATCACTCCACAGGTAGCGAGTTCGACAACGAAACAATCCGGACCACAACAAAAATCTTATGTTAATGTTTCTGAAACTGGAGACTCCATGCATCAAATGGTTCGTGAATTATCACTGAGAAGTGAACAACCCGTAACCGCGCACCATATGAAAGTGGTTGTTATCGGTGAAAACCTTGCAAGATCGTATAAGTTGGAACAAATACTTGATCAAAATCTACGGGAAAGTGAGCTTAGGCCAAGCTGCCTTGTGCTCATCAGCAAAGGAAGAGCAAGCAAAACACTGGAAACAAAGAAGGCAGGAGAAATTCCAGCGTTCCGTCTGGCTGGCATTGTAGAAAATGCATATCGAACAACGAGGATTTTGCCCCCCATGTCACATATTAAAGTAGAAAGCAAGATCAAATCAGGGTCTAGTTTTCTGATGCAAAAAGTTCTATCAGCAGATGGGCAAGTCAAATTTGCCGGAGCTGCCGTAATCAATGGAAAGACGCACAAAATGACTGGTACTTTAAATGAAGAGGAACTGGAGGGCGTAACATGGATAACAGGTAAGGGAAAAGGCGGTGTAGTGAAAAGCTTTGATAAAGAAACCGGTGAGCCGATTGTATATGAAATAGAGACCATGAAAAGCAGTATCATACCACGTGTTAAAGGAGACAGCATCTCTTTTGATGTAAACATTGAATCAGTGGGGAGACTATCTGAAAACTGGGTAGTTTCAGGAGATACTTTTAAAAATGAATTTCTAAAAAAAGCAGAAAAATCATCAGAAAAAGAAGTGAAACGCTTGGTGGGGAATGTTTTAGAAAAAATGCAAAAAGAATACAAAACGGACGTTGCCGGCTTCGGAAATCGATTGAGAATTGAGCACCCCAAAGTATGGAATAAGGTCAAAAAGGATTGGGACCAAACATTTAGTGAAGCTCCGATCAACTACGATGTAAAATTAACTCTTAATGATTATGGAACAACAGGAGGATCAAAGAAGTGAATCCTCTGAGCTTCTAGCATTAAGTGTTGGAAATGAAACTATTTATACATATACGATGAGCATGAAAAGGCCTCCCACAGTAAACTGCGGGAAGCCTTTTGATTTTCCCAACGAAAAATCAGCTTAATCCCACTTTAGTAATTTCAGATAAATAATCCCCACTTAAAATCGAGCCTTCGTCTGCAACAACATATTCGATGACAGTCGGGCTTATGGTTCGAATATAAACAAAGGCCGAATCATCCACATGCTCAATTCGAAGCTTTTTCCTCTGTGCCTGCTTAATATCAAGCTGGTTGGTACTAGCTTCCGGCAGGCTTGTGTAATAAATTTCAAAATCTTCTTCTGACGCATCAATGAAAAGATGCCATTTGTTATACTCTTCTTCTTGATCAATCATTGTTTTTAATTTACCTTTTCTCCCGATGCCAAGAAAATACTTGAACTTTGATTCACCATTCACCATATCGCGGTCAATAACTTTTATACTTCCGCCTTTTCTGCTTTGTACAAGTCCAAAGGCAACGCCCGTTTTTCCTGTAGGAGCGGTTAATATATCTCGGTTAATCACTCTGTTTCTCTCTTCTTGCTTTAAATAAGCGCCTTCTGTCCCCAGTGGCGGGAGAATCTCAAAAAGATCATTAGATACTTCTCCCCAGTTTTGAGTGCTCTGCACTTCCCTTTCAATCCATTTATTAAATAGATTCATGACGACCGGGGATTTACTTGAATTACCTGCAAGGAGGATATTCACTTTATTAATTCTACTGTGTTCTGACCGGGCAAAAGCGCGCCTTAATGACTCAAAGAAATTTTTAATGCCTTTTTCAATTCTTTCCTCAATCAGTTGTTCCATTTCATCTTGATCGATCAAAAGTTCCACATTGAGTTTTGCGTGACCCGCTTTGTCAAACAAGTCAGCCCGGATCATGCCTTTTCCAAACTGTTCTTCATACCGTTCATGCCTTTCCCAAAGCGGCCTTAATTTTTCTACCAATTGTTTCGTATTTAAATAGGATTCTTGTGACTCATTTATCAGCGTTTCACTTCCGGGAAATTTCACACATTCTGCTGGGAGAGTAAAAGGAATGTTTAGCTCACGCATTGTTCTTTGGTTGTTTTTAAACACTTGGAACGCCAAAAGCTCTAGCATGTTCTCCCCACCTAAATAACGGTCCCCTCCCGCTGCAAAATGCTCGATGACATAATCATACCTGCTTTCTTTCAAGCCCGCTTCACGCCAAATCCCAAAATCAAAATCTGTCGTTCCTCCACCAAAATCAAACACGCCATAGTACGTTTTTTCATCCTCTTCAGGTTCAAACCCGTATTCCTGTAACGCACACACGGCATAGGCAGCAGGTTCACTCGCCCCAGCGGTGACACGAAACTTTTTCATTAATTCTTCATCCTGCTGAATCGGCATAGGAAGCGTCTTTTTTAACCCACGCTCAAAGCACTTTAGAATTTTTTCCCTTACCTCTTTTTCATACGTCACCGGGAAAGATAAGGTGTAGTCCAGGTAAATTCCATTGTTCTGGTTATTGATATACAAACCGAGGTAGTAGGCATATAATTCAATTGGATTGATTTCCTGATCGGTTAAGTCCAAAAAGGAACGCAGTACAACGGCATACCCCCTCTTGTCCTTTAATCGGAGTTCGTTATTCTTTTCTCCAGCCCACTGCTTTAAATTATTCAATATAGAATAATAATGGTCACTCTTTCCATTCATCAAGTTGTTAAGGGCATTGTGGGAAACCGTCACATCCTGCCACCTTGTATCCGGTCTTCCTTCTTTTTCTTGATAAAGCTCCAGGAAATGTTCTAAATCGATAAATTCGATCACGGTTGGATTTTCATAATGCCAGTCTTGTACTTCCGTGTTAAGGTAGCCAATCCCTATACGCATGGGAAGAGTAAAATCACTTTCTTCTTGATGGACGACCACTGTACTTTTCGTTCCAAAGTCAATACCAACTATGCCGTCCTCCCTGATATCCATTTTAGGGTTTCTGGCCATTATTTCTTCGTTCAGTTTTATCGTTAAAGGTTTTTCAGCAGAGTGGACAGGCCATAAATCCCAATGTCCCCGGTTTGGATCTGTTAACATCTTTTCGTCATATGTATCAATATCAGCTCTTACTTTTTCAGATTTTAAAAGCTTCTCATAAAACGTCTTGGAATCGATAGCGATCGATGGCAATTCTTTTAGAAAACTTTCCTGATCTAAACCCTTTAATTGATATAATGCCAGCAAATACTCATACTCCTTCTGGCGTTCTGCGCTTAATCCGCTTGGTACCAATCGGTTTTCCAGCCAGAGATGGAGAGCCGTTCGGTCATTGATTTCAAAGGCATTTTCCCCATTTAAACGGAAAACGGGAACGAAAAATCCTTTTCCCAGCAAATTTGTTTTTTGATTTACTACATCGAAGCTTTGAATGTCGTACCCGTTGGATTTAAACGCTATCGATTTAGAAGAGTTAGCCGTTTGATTGGCAAATATCCTAGAAATGGAAGGATTTTTACTCACGGAGTAATCATCTAAAGCTAGTATTCTCTTATATACAGGGTGATCGGTTGTATTGAAACTTTTCGCAGCTTCTTCCCGTGTCATGGCATCACCCTTAAAACCGGAAACGTCCAGATGCTTTTTGTAGTCAAAATCCTCGTCCACTAATTCATAGTATTTTCTATAAGGAAATAAAGCTGCGATGTTGTGATCATATATAATATTCCCATTATTCATGTAAACCCATCTGGAACGGAGCATCTTTTTAATGTCTTGAAAGAAGCTCGCTTCATCCTTGAAGAAGGTTTCTTCTGCACTCTGATATAAATGGCTGATTAAAGATCTCACTTCTTTATAAGTCATTGAAATGGTAGAGACCGGAACGGTTTGGGAATCAGGTGAGAATAGAACCTGCTCTTCGTTCTTATTCATTAAGTATATGGAACTGTCTATGTTGTTTTTTTCAGCTAAGCTTGTTACGTTCTCATGCGGCTCTTTATCTTCTATCGTTTCTTGTTTTTCAACTTCTTTTAATAATTCTTCTGAAATTGCATCACCAGAATCCAAATAACATATCAGATCACCAATCTTGACTATAGTGTCCTCCGCTACATTCAATTCTTTAAGGGTTCCTTCCTTTTCTGAAAAGAGGTCAAATTCGATGCCCTCACAGCTGAATTTGGCTAAGCTTTCGCCAACCGTAATATAATCGCCTGGCTGTTTATACCATTGCATAAGAAGGATTTTTTCAATGCCTTCTTCAATCTCTGGGATAATAATCGATGTCATTGTATTTCTCCTTTAATATCATTCTCTTTTTCGCCTGCTAGATTCTCACAACCGATTTTTTTATGGTTTTACCATTAATGCTTATATAACCCGGCAGCAGGATGTCCGTAATGTTCCCTGATATTTTGCTATTGAGGGCCCTTATGTACAAGTCTTCCCTGAAGACCTCATTCATTTTCACTTGCTGTATTTTATATAAAGGGGTATCGTATGTTTTACCGTATTCTTGAAAGAAATACATAAAAAGGGCGAGCAAAATCTCTCTTTCCTGCTCTCTTCCTTCCATAATCTCGTTTTTAATAAAATCCCACAAAGATGAAATGTTTTCATATTGCACACCACAAACAATGAATTCCTGCACCGACCCGCCCTTGAAAATTCCTTTTAACGAACTTTTAGTGGTTTCGGATAATTGATGAACAGCTTCGTAAAGTTCTTCCGCTTCCCGATAGTCAGCTCTTCTCTTTTGCAATTCAGTAAAATAGGCTTCCATTTTCTCATTTAGATGGGTAATCTTTATTTGGTACTCACTAATTTCCTCTTTCTTCGACTCAATCTCTTGTTGGAGTCTTGCTATTTCTTTTTCTTTTCCTCTCAGCAGCTCCTTATATTCCCCCATTTGACTAAACGAGGCCGCTTCAGCTATTGCTTTTATCTTTTCAATGACCCTTTCGTCTTGAAGGGAAACCATTAATGACTCAATAAAACCATCATCTAACTCTTTATTCATCTCTTCACTCCTTTCAAAGTGTTAACCAAACCTATTCGCTCTGTATATGTATGAAAAGGTTTTTTTGCCATAGAAAAAACCCCTCCCAGATAGACTGTTAGGAGAATACAACCATAACTTATATTCCAAGAAAGCAGTAGTGAGATTACTTATTTTCAAAAATGCGTATATACCGTATTAATGAAGTATTGATAATATGATGCTTACTATCACTTTTCACAATAAAATACTCACAGTGCTCCATCCTTTTCAAGACTTCTTGTAAAACATCCTCTTTTTTACTGCTCAATCCTTTTTTTATTTTCTCCCACTTAACATCAGCGTCAAGAGTATAACAAACATTGAATTCCTTTAACAGGTTAATCTTCCCCTTAAATGCTTTAGTTTCTTTATCTGTTTTTATTGTTAATATCTAATCCAAATTCAATAATCAACAGTATTAAATCATGTGATTTTTCCTCAATCCGATATACTGTCTCCATAGTACTACTTAATAATATTCGTTATGATCATATTGTTTAAGTGGGTTGAAATAACTAGGGTTAAACAGCCTGCTTACTGGATAAGAAAAGGCCTCCCATCAATAAACTGTGGGAGGACTTCAACTTTAAAGACATTCACATGTTAGATGAGCACCGATGATTACACATGCTCCCCATCCTATACAAACGCGAACAAAAAAAGCCCTTCTCGTTTGAGATGGCCTCTAGTTATGCTGTTTCAGCGCAATCATTTAACTTTTAAATCGCATTGCTTGATGCTAGTGGATTCTTGATTGTTCGCATACATGTTTGTATGGGAGCTTAAACAAATTATCCATAACAGCAGTAACACAATCCTCGCAATAATAATTGACGAACTCTCTACCTTGTTCAAAAAGTGGTGTCATCGTATCTATGTCAGCCCATTTAAAACAGTAAATACACATTTGCCTCATGATATATCACTCCTTTTTCATGCAGAAATAATTGGTAATAATCAAAAGAAGAATATGTGCTACCTGTCGACATCATTCATGAAACGCTACTCTTTCTTCGTAAGTAACCCAGACCATTAATAGGCACAGCATAGAAATAAACCGCTATCATTTATATACCACTTTACCTGAATATTAAACCACCCCAAAAACATTATTCGTTGCCGTCGATCTTTTCACCAAGATTCTTTCTCTTTTGGTGGAATTTCACCCAGGATTAAAATTTGCGTTTACTCCGTTTCCTGATTGGAAATAACATAATAAATCTTTTAACTATAAACAGAGTAGGAGTGATATTTTTGAAAAGGCATTCCAAAAAAATCAAACATAAAGCAAAAACTACTTTGAATAAAATAAAGACTAATATTAAGGAAACATTATTTGATATCTCAGACATTCGAGCAACATCTGTACAGCAATTGGCTGATTTTATACAACATCACCCTGATACAAAAGTCACCAAGAAACAAATGCTTGGAATTTCCTATGCCTTCTATAGTTTAGAAACAGAAGGGTATCATTATTATTTAGAAACCAACAAATCCAAAATTTTGCAGTTGGATGGGTATTATAAGAATAAAAAAATGGTATCTTATCGATCATATAGGGATTATTATCAATTAAATACACCATTTAAATTTCCCATCTAAAATTTCGAGTCTAAGTTATTTAAAGACTTGTACAATTTGAACATTGTTTTACCTCTCAAGAAACTCACTTTCCTCGCAGGAGTCTCACACCAGTTCCAATCAACTTTGTTTTAACATTTAAATGGACCCCTTTTGTTACATAAAAAAAGAGCTGCCAAAGCAGCTCTCTTTTTGAAGCAAGGTACCTTCTCCAATTCATGAACGGTCATTGATAAATGCTTGTCTCTTTTGTCTCTTTCCATCACTGCCAGTTTGTGTGAAAGACCCCTGCTAAATCACGTCGCTCATAGGTATGTGCCCCAAAATAATCACGTTGTGCTTGCAGTAGGTTAGCATTTGAAATGCCTGTACGATAACTATCGTAATAAGTAAGTGAAGAGCCTAAACATGGAAACGAGATGCCAGAATTTATTCCCTCACAGACAACCTTTCGCAATCCTGCCTGGTAATTTGCAACCTTTTCAGCGAAATATGGTGAAATCAATAAATTGGCCAGATTCGGCTGCTCTTGATAGGCTTCGCTAATGACATTTAAAAATTCTGCCCGAATGATGCAGCCGCCGCGGAAAATAAGCGCAATATCCTTTAAAGGCAAGTCCCAGCCGTTAAGTTCAGAACTCATTTTATATTGAGTGAAACCCTGCGCGTATGCACAAACCTTGCCCATATATAATGCTTGCCTAATATAGTCAATCCACTCATTTTTATCTAATTGTTGCTGAACGTTCTCAGGCCCTGTTAGAATGTTTTCTGCATGAACCCGTTCTTCTTTTAAAGCGGAAATGTAGCGAGCAAACAAAGACTCGGTAATAATGGATGCTGGTATTCCGTTATCAATTGCTTGCATACTGGTCCATTTCCCTGTGCCTTTTTGTCCTGCCTTATCAAGAATCACATCGATCAAGGGTAAGCCCGTTACTTCATCTTTCTTCCTTAAAATTTCCGCTGTGATTTCGATTAAATAACTTTTCAGTTCGCCTTCATTCCATGTTTCAAAGATGTCAGCAATTTCATTAACCTCTAAATGCAATTTTTCTCTTAAAAACGTATAAGCTTCGGCGATTAATTGCATATCTGCATACTCAATCCCGTTATGTACCATTTTTACAAAATGACCTGCCCCTTTTGGACCGATATAGGTACAGCAAGGAGCATCATTTACTTTGGCTGCGATTTTTGTCAGGATTGGAGCTACTTTTTCATAGGCGTCCTTATCTCCGCCTGGCATGATTGAAGGTCCTTTTAACGCACCGACTTCCCCACCGGAAATACCAATTCCTACATAACTGAATCCTTTAGATTTCAATTCATCATATCTGCGTTCAGTATCTTCGTAATGGGAGTTACCGCCGTCCATGATAATATCGCCTGATTCAAGATGAGGAAGTAATGAAGTGATCACCGAGTCGATCGGTTTACCCGCAGTCACCATAAGAAAAATCTTTCTCGGTGTTTCCAGTGACTGAACAAAGTCTTGGATCTCGTAATATGGATGAATCGACTGACCGTCCAATTCAGCAACAAGCTGATCCGTTAAATCTCTTGTGTAGTTATAGACAGCCACTTGTTCCCCTTTACTAGCCATATTTAAAGCGATATTACTGCCCATTACCCCTAAACCAATGACACCAATTGTATTGTACATTTTATTTCTGCTCCTTCTATGTAAGAATAATAGGCAGTAAATCCCTGCCATAAGTGGGGGATTTACTGCCGGGAAAGGCTTATACAAATAAGCTTAGTAATAGAATAAATCCTAATCCAGCTACTGAAATAATTGTCTCAAGCAAAGTCCACGTTGCAAATGTTTCTTTCATGCTTAAACCAAAATACTCTTTAAACATCCAGAAACCAGCATCGTTAACGTGTGAAGCGATTAAACTTCCCGCTCCTGTCGCAAGTACAACTAGAGCAAGGTTAACGTCCGTCTGACCTAACATCGGAATAACTAAACCAGCTGTCGTTAAGGCTGCAACGGTAGCAGATCCCAATGAAATACGCAGGATTGCCGCGATGATCCAGGCAAGCAAGATTGGTGATAATGATGTTCCTTTGAATAATTCAGCTACATAGTCACCTACACCGCCGTCGATCAATACTTGTTTGAAGGCTCCGCCGCCCCCAATGATCAAGAGCATCATTCCGATATGCAGAATCGCTGATGTACAGGATTCCATAATATCTTTCATAGGAATCTTTCTTGCTAACCCCATTGAATAGACCGCAAATAATAAGGAAAGTAACATGGAAGTACCTGCTTCACCAATGAAACGGATAGCTGCCAGTAAACCATTATCTTCAAATCCGATTGTTTTTTGCATCAAAGTGATAATCGTAGCAATTGACATTAATATAACCGGAAGTAAAGCGGTAAATACACTGATTCCAAATCCAGGTGTATCTTCAAGTTTAAATGATTTTTGTTCTCCTAAAGAGGCAATGCTGCCTGTTTTCGTAAATGATTCAGGTACTAATCTTTTTGCTATTTTCGTAAATACTGGTCCAGCCAAAATAACGGTTGGAACCGCAATGATGAAGCCATAAAGTAAAACCTGGCCAATGTCTGCACCATATTCACCAGCAATAACGGTTGGTCCTGGGTGCGGCGGTAAGAAACCGTGTGTTACGGATAATGCCGCTACCATTGGAATACCAAGATACAATATCGAAACTTTTAATTCCCTTGAAATCGCAAAAACGATTGGAATCAATAATACTAAGCCCACTTCAAAAAATAAGGCGACACCGATAATAAATGACGCTGCCACGACAGCCCATTGAATATTCTTTTCCCCGAATTTTTTAACAAGGGTCATGGCAATGCGTTGCGCTCCGCCTGAATCTGCGATCAACTTACCCAACATCGCTCCAAGTCCAAAGATTAACGCTAAGTGGCCAAGTGTTCCGCCTAATCCAGCTTCAATGGTTTTGACAATTCCGTCAAGTGGCATCCCAAGTGCTAAAGCCACTCCAAACGAAACAATGATCAAGGAAATAAAGGTGTTTAATTTTAAGCCCATTATTAAAATTAATAAGGCGACAATTCCTAAAGCGACAATAACTAATGGCATTGTAATCCCCCCATGTCTTTACTTTGCAGCATTTATTAAGTTTCTTTGATAATCCGCAATCTGTGTATACTCGTTTTCCAATACCCTTGATAGGTTAATGAAAATCGGCAGCAGCTGCCTATATTCTTTTACAGAATCAGCTATCGGTGTGTGCTTGTGGGTATTGCCTATCATTTCAGAAACTACTTCGAAGGAATCAATTTCCCCAGCGGCATATAACCCTAATATACAAGCACCAAGGCATGAACTTTCGTAGCTTTCTGGAACTACGACTTCCGATTCGAAGATATCGGACATCATTTGCCGCCAAACCGCCGACCTTGCGAAGCCTCCCGTAGCTTGAATTCGGGTCACGGGACCGTCCATGCATTCGGTTAAGGCTAAAAATACTGTGTATAAATTGTAAATGACTCCCTCTAGAGCCGCTCGAATCATATGTTCTTTCTTATGCGACAGTGTTAATCCGAAAAATGAACCCCGTACGTCCGGATTCCATAATGGTGCACGTTCACCTGCAAGATATGGATGGAATAACAATCCATCAGCGCCTGGTCTTACGCGTTCGGCAATCTTGGTCAAAACTTCATAAGCGTCGATTCCGAGTCTTTTAGCCGTTTCCACCTCAGAAGAAGCAAATTCATCGCGAATCCAGCGAAGGACCATCCCGCCATTGTTTACCGGCCCGCCAATCACCCAATGCTTTTCCGTTAAGGCATAGCAAAAGATTCTTCCTTTTTCGTCTGTTTTCGGCTCGTCAATAATCGTCCGAATCGCACCGCTCGTCCCAATCGTGACAGCGATTTCACCTTTACGGATAGCGTTTACACCTAGATTTGAAAGGACACCATCACTTGCCCCAATGACAAAAGAGGTTTCTGGATCAATCCCGATCTGTTTGGCTAAATCCGGGTCACAGTTGTTAAAGATTTTTGTTGTTGGTACGAGTTCAGATAATTGATCACGCGTTATTCCAGCAATTCTTAGGGCTTCCTCATCCCAATCCAAATTTTTGAGATTCAACATGCCCATCGATGAAGCAAGGGAATAATCGACCACATATTGATCAAAGAACTTTTTAAAGATATATTCTTTAATCCCGATATATTTTTTAACATTGGTTGCGATCTCCGGGCGATCATTCACGATCCAGGTGATCTTGGATAATGGCGACATCGGGTGAATCGGTGTTCCGGTTCGTTTGTAAACTTCATGCCCATCTAATTCATCCTTTATTTTATGGGCCCAAGCTTCACTGCGATTATCTGCCCAAGTGATGCATGCGGTTAGCGGCTGGTCATTTTCATCCATAGCTATAACACTATGCATCGCACTGCTAAATGAAATGAATGTTGGTTTTTTATCTGGATGCTGCTTCGTTATATTTGAAAAGGCTTTCAGAACAGCCTGGAAAATCTCCTCAGGGTCTTGTTCCGCCGTTGTCATATCCGGTGTGTAAAGAGGATAGCCAATATTCTCTTGCTGGATGACATCGCCTTTTTTCGTGAATAGTACAGCTTTTGTACTTGTTGTACCGATGTCTACACCTAACATATAGCTAGTCATTTTCTTGTTCGACTCCTTTTGAAAGCATCTGTTGGGCCATCCATAAGTCTTCAACTTTCTCTTGAACATCATCAAAGTTTTCATGTAACGACTTAATCATGATGTCTCGATCTTTTGTTTTGATCGCATCAATATAAAGTTGATGATTATTTATGATCCGTGTAAAGTCTTCATACTTTTCTTTAAAACGACTGCGCATGGATAGAAGAATCAAACTTTCCATCACAGGTTTTAAATTATCCCAGATCATCAGGATGTAGGAATGATCGATGGATCGAATGATCGTTTCGTGGAACAGAACATCCTGATAGGAAAACTCATCCGCATCAAGGTATTTTATGGACACTTTCATCATTTCCAATATTTTACTAAGTTCCATTACCAATTCATTCGTGTTCAACCTTACTAAACGTTCAAATACAAACGTTTCGATGAGTATACGTACATCATAAATTTCTGAATACTTTTTTTCTGTTAAACCAATGACGACCGCACCCATTCTTTCTAATCGGATGATATTTTCAGAGGCCAGTATTTTTAACGCTTCACGAACTGGTGAGCGGCTTACACCAAAATCAGCAGCTAATTTATTTTCAGATAGGATGGCACCGCTTTCAATCATCCCCGAAATAATACGCATTCTAAGCTCGGATGTAACACGATCACCAGCTGAAGCTTTTGAAAGCCATTTTACAGGATAAAGAAATTCCTTTGATTCAGCCATATATTCACCTCTATTAGAGTTCAAGTACACTTGTATACAAGTATTATAATCTTAAAATAATTAGTAATGCAAGTTTTTTAAATTCAATTGGATTCTCGTTAATATAGTCAAGTTTATTGGGAGTTTAGAAGGTTCTGGGGCAAAAATAATGACGAACCACAGGGTGGTAATATCTGTTAATCAAGGGATTAAGCAGCTACTCTGAACAACTTATGAATGAATCCAACGTCATTTTGGGCAGACTTTGCCCGTTGATGAGGTTAGTACCCTATTAGAGATTGCACGTTACTGGTCCGGCTAGTATAGGTTGCTACTTGCGGGGGATCTAGCTGCCTTCCAGATAGCCCTCATTCACCTATAAAAAAAGCTATCACTGATAAACCTGCTTGCGTTTGTCTTCGGCCTTGCCTTGTTCTCTTTGACTTGCTTCTAGGTCTTGTTGTGATGTTCGAGCGAGCACAGGTCGCTACTCGCGGCGATTTAGCTGCCTTCAGTACTATCGTAGGTTGTCCCTCATTCACCCCTGTATATTTCTTTAGTACTGAAATGTAGGTGGTACTGCATCAATTATTATTCCGATTGTGATTGGCTTCCTGGCCCAGGGCGGTAATTTTGCTCCTGCACTTACCCCTATTGCTTGTATAACCTTCGCAGGAGCACTGTCCTACATTTTCTTGGTTGGTAAAATCGAAAGGGGGCAGGATTTTGCTGATGTTGATTTACGGCATGGTAAGAAGTTATCGAGCTAATTATGAATGCGTAGAATATCTACAAACAACAAAGCAGTGCATCCCGAAAATTTGGGATCACTGCTTTGTTGTTTGTAATTCAAAGGAGCAGGAAAGAAAACTTCTTATACTCTAGAGACCTGTCTCTTGGTAAGGCTAAATAATATAGAAGCTAAATGCAGTAATTATTGCTTAAACAAGCTTTTTGCAAAAGGCCGATAAGGAGTATTATTTTGTCGATATCTACTCAGAATTTGTAGATATTTCTCGGGAAATTGTTGAAATTTGAAAATAGTGATTGCGAATAGTTGGAACAAAGGAATTTCTACTTTTGATTTGTTTGCCTTAGGTTTAAATAGTTATTAACGGAAATTAACACCTGAATATCGTAAAGGAGACTAAAATAAAGGTAATGAATCCTTTTCTTATTGAAGTAATGCTTCGTAATGGTTTTTTTGTTGTTCAGTTTTAAGCTGTGACATGTCGTTTGTCAGTTAGATGTTCATTTCACGTGTAGCTGTGAGTTCATTGGTTAAAAGATTAAGCTCTCTTTTAATTGAATGAGAGCATGGGTTAAATTGTCATATGTATCGGGTATCGCTATCTCTGTTTTATTGGTTCCTTCTCATCTTACTTTTTCTTGATACAAGGGTCTTTAGCTATATCGTTTAGGGGGCTGCCCGTATCGCGTAACACTTAAGCGTTTCGATGTCGGATTGAACGAAGGAATGTGAATTTACATATTTTAACAATTGATATCCATTTCGCTCTAAGTTTTAAACATACTTACGAACATTGATTTTGCATCTCCACTTCTTTGCCACTTCCTTGAAAGAGGATCCTCATTCATTCGGATGTATATACTGTCGCATATCGGACCTTCCTTTCTATTAAAGATGAAGGTTCCTTGGATTTATTTTCATGTTATATCGCCCAGCGATACGAAACACACAAAAGAACAGATAGGCCCCTTTCTTGAGGAACACTATTGAGGACATAGATCTTGCTGGAGCTGGGAAACCGTTGGTTTAAGCTGTGACATATCGTTTGTCAGTGGACGTTCATTTCAAGCGTAGCTGCGAGTTCATTGGTAAATCTCATTTATTTGTTTGGAATTATGGGTTAAGTTGTCATATATCGGGTAACGCTATCTCTGTTTCATTGGTTCCTTCTAATCTATCTTTTTGTAGATACACAGGCCTTTAGCTGTACCCTCTAGGGACTTGTCCGTATCGCGTAACGCTATGTGCGCTTCAATGTCAGATTGAATAAAGATAGGCAACCACCATCTTAAAACCTCATATCCGTTTCGTTCTAAGTTTTGACCATACTTTTGAACAGTGGGTGTGCATCCCCTCTTCTTCTTCCACTTCCTTAGAAAAGAATACTCGTTCATTCGGAGGTATATCATGTTTGCATATCAAACGCCGCTTTTCTATTAAACCTAAAGGTTCGAATTTATTTGCAAGTTATATCGCCCAGCGATACGAAACACACAAAAAAAGAGCCGATCAATCCCTGTCTGGAGCACCTCTAGTAAGGATGACTCCTATTTTTGAATGCAAGGTGTATTTTGTTTTAGATGCATATCGCTTAAACAAATCCCCAATGAATTTCAATTGAGCCTTTGGTAGAACGTCCGCTACATTGGTATCGCCGAGCATTTACATAACAGGTGCCAAATCCTGTAAAGTTGAAAGATTCTTTCTTAATTCTATTTTTCAGCTACGCGAATCATATATGACACTATGAATTTTTAGGATTCGCATCTCTATGCTTTTATCCATCATTATTTATTTAAAAAATATTTATTAAATGTTTCATCATCAATAACAAATCAATACACAGCTAGGCAAAAAACCTTAACAGTCACCTTATTTTCTGAATATGGAGAAAAGCGCCCGCCATTTTTCGGAACGTTTTTGTATAGTCTCTTCTAAACGTTTATTAAATTCATTTTGTGAACTCCATTCCTTTTTCTGTTCGTCCCGCATATTTTGTATTTCTTTTTGTAAGAGTTCACTTTTTTGTTTTTCTTGTTCCAGCAATGTTTCGTAATGGGTATTTTGTTGTTCTGTTAATTGTTCAATTTTAGAATTAGTTCTTTGCGCTGAATTTCCAATACTAGAACTTATAACATGATGATCTTGCTGGAGCCGGGAAACCTTTGTTTTAAGCTGTGACATATCGTTTGTCAGTTGGACATTCATTTCACGTGTGGCTGCCAGTTCATTGACTAAAAACATTAAGACCTCGTTTAATTGATTGGGGTCGTGGGGTGAATTTTCATATGTATCGGGTATCGCTATCTGTGTTTCATTGGATCCTTCTAATCTTTCTTTTTGTTGATATACAAGGTCTTTAGCTGTATCGTCTAGGGGCTTGTCCGTATCGCGTAGCGCTATAAGCGCTCCGATGTCAGATTTAACAAAGATACGTCGATCTCCATCTTTCAAAAACTCATATCCATTCCGCTCTAAGATTTGACCATATTTTCGAACAGTGGGAGTTGCAATCCCCACTTCTTCTGCCACTTCCTTGGAAGAGAAAGCTCGTTCATTCAGTTGTATATCGCGTCGCATATCGGACCTCTTTTCTATAACTAGTTGTATCTGTAGTCTACCTGACCTTAAATTTTCTGTCTAGATAAGTATAGCCTATCCAGAAGTCGTTAGGGATAGCGATAAGATTTCCTTTTCCTTTCTTCTGATTTGTTTACTTACATTAGCATTCCATACCATTCAAATTGATGAAAGACTCGTGAAAATGCTGAAACACAATAAGATTAAGCAAAAAGAAATAAAACTTCAGAGAATCGTTCCTTTACACCAGTTTGGACCGATTCTATTATTTTTTCACACTAAAAAAAGCTCGACCCAAATGGCACATTATATGCCTTTTGGGTCAGCTCATTTTTTCATTATTTCATCAGCTTTGCTACTGGCTTCGAAAGAAGCAATAAAACAATACCTAAGCCAATTGTTACAAAACCAATTACACTGAAGATTTCCAGGTAACCTAAAGACTGCGTATATGCAGCTAATTGTCCGGCTACCATATTAGCTACCGCGGAGCTTGCCAGCCATACTCCCATTAGAAGAGAGGCAAGCTTGATTGGAGCAATTTTACTTACCATTGATAAACCAACTGGTGAAATCATTAATTCGGCTAATGTATGAAGGAAATACGTTACAATCATAAACAGGATGTTTACTTTCAGCGCTGTATCATTTCCTGTATACATAACAGCAGGAAGCAGTACTAAGAAACCTAAACCAACAGTGACTAAACCAAGAGCCATCTTCGTTGGGGTTTTTAAGTCACCTCGTTTTGAGCTGCCAAGCTTGTACCATAATGCAGACATAATTGGCGCTAAAATCACGATGAATAATGGGTTCAATGATTGGAACCAGGCAGTTGGAACCTCAAAACCAAATACATTCCGATCAATTTGGTCATTAGCATACAATGTCAATGAACTTCCTGCCTGCTCGAAAGCGGCCCAGAACGCAATAACGAATACTGCCAAAATAACGATAGCCGCTGTACGTTTTTGTTCTCTTTTCGTTAACGGTGCAGCTGACTTTTGACCAGCTGTAACTTCCGGTTTGCCAGTAGGTTCTTTACCGATATCGCCTAAATAGCGATTTCCTAATAAGTTGAAAACTAACTGCCCTACAATCATGCCAATTGCTGCTGTCAAGAACCCATATTTATAGCTCATCAGGCCAACTACTAATGGTGCGAAGAAAGCCCCAACATTAATACCCATATAGAAGATGGTGAAAGCTCCATCACGACGCGGATCGTTGTCTTCATAAAGATCACCAACAATTGTCGAGATGTTTGGCTTGAAGAAACCATTACCGATAATCAATAAACCAAGACCAATGTAAAGCGCTGTCAAACTCTGACTTGAGAATAGCGAAAAGTTACCAAGCGCCATTAAAATACCGCCAATTGTGATTGCCAATCTTCTGCCTATGAAACGGTCAGTCAAGTATCCGCCAATCATTGGCGTAATATAAACGGCACCAGTAAAGAATCCGTATATGCCCATAGCCGTAGATTTGTCGACTCCAAGCCCGCCATTTACAACAGTTGCTGTTAAGTAAAGAACAAGAATTGCTCTCATTCCGTAATAGCTGAAGCGCTCCCATGCCTCAGTCGCGAACAGCATATACAGTCCTGGAGGATGCTTTTTCCTGGACTGGTTTGGCTGCTGAACATCATCTTTTAAAAGTGCTTGCATAATAAAGTCCCCCTAAATATGGTTAAATATTAAACCATCCACCAATCGTTACTTTCACAAAATTATTGCATGGTTTTTATTTTAATATATAAATTATTGATTTCGTTCCACCTACGCCTAATACGATGATGCCGACGCATGCCATCCAACCCACCATCAGTAAGCGTTTACATTTCTAATCTTGACTCTGGTGCAAAAGAAATCAGATAGCAAAATCTACTTATAAATTCATTCATTTTACTCGAAGACGTTCAATGAAGACATTTGAATTTTAAAGAATCTTTAGTGTTGTAAAATAATTTTATATTATCAGAAAATATAAAAATACAGAAAAAAAAGAAAAAAAGTCCTACTGCATTAGCGGCCTTTGCAGCAACGGAGACCCCCATTATAATAAAAAAAACTGCCTTGTTTTAAGGCAGTTTCAGACTGTTGACAAACTCGATTTTAATTAAGATTACCTACATTATTTTTGAGGGAGTTTAAAATATGAACGTTGATTTCTCTCCAGGCACTCGCTTTCCGCGGGCGGTCCGAGAGCCTCCTCGGCGCTCTTGGCGCCTGTGGGGTCTCCCTTGGGAGCGCTTTTCCCGCAGGAGTCTCGTAGCTTCCGTACCAATCAACTTTGTTTAAAAATTCAGATGAACCCCTTTTGTTTACAAACTCAAACTGCCTTGTATTAAGGCAGTTTTTTAGTCAACAATCCATTGATATAAATTTTTCGGTCTTCCTATTTTTTGATAACTCACAATAGTTTCCACTTTTCCTTCATCAAGTAAATGCATAATATAGCGATAGACGGTCGGATAAGCCAAACCAACTTCTTTAGAAATTGTATCAACAGAAAAGGGTTCACGATTAGAATTCAGAAAACCACTAACGTGACAAAGTGTTTTCTTACTAATTCCCTTTGTTACAAATACATCCTTTTCTTCACTGGACTTTTGCTGCGGAGCTGATTGAGTTAATTTTGCAAGGCGAGCATGCAGTTGAATTCTTGAAATCAAATCAGGCGCTTTTACAGGCTTTAACGCAAAATCCGTTGCGCCTGCTTCAAGAAAGCGATCAGCAATTTCCTGTCGTTCATCGACTGTTAATACAAGAATCGGAACATCAGCATTAAGTTTACGAAGCTCACCCACTGTTTTTATTCCGTCCATTTCCGGCATATGATAATCAACTAAAACAACATCTGCTCCTTTTTCTGCAAACACATTTAACCCTTCTTTTCCGTTGTTAGCCGTATCTACATTCCAGCCGGCAAATTCACAAATTTCACTTAGCATATATTGAATTGATGCATCATCATCAATGACTAAAATGTTCATCTTGACACACTCCTCTCAGCTAGTTTAATCCAAATTATTGTCCCGTGCCCAAGCTTGCTGTCAATTTCTAAAGATGCACCATGTCCTTCAGCAACTTGTCGTACGAAAGCTAACCCCATCCCTGGATGCGATTTCGTACTGAACCCAGCTTTCCATATTTTCAGCTGCTCTTTAGGTGAAATCCCTTTCCCATTATCTGATACGCCCAACCAAAGTTCATTTTCATAGGTTTTCACCTTAAGCAAAATCTTGCCATCCTCTATTCCATTCACTGCATCGTAAGCATTGTCAATTAAATTCACTAATGCCCTCGTCATTCGGATTTTATTAATTAAAATTTTAATTTCAGGATCTGTTTGAAACTCTACCTTCAGATTAAGATTTGTCCCGCTCAGTCTGCTTGCTTCGACGTATTCAACTAAATCTTTTATACGGCACCAATGTTTTTTATCATCATATAAAATCTCGGAAATCATGTCGCTAACGGAATGAATCGATGATGAAACCTTTTGACAATATTCTTTAATTTTAGAATCGTCCACTTTCAAACTAATTAAAGAATTTAGCCCCTCAATTGCTGTGAGAGGTGTTTTTAAATCATGGACCAGATATAGTGCTTCTCGTCCTGATCTTGACTGCATTGCTTCCAACTGCGCATAATGAAGCTCTTGCTTTATCCGCCATTTTTGTTCAGCTAATGAAAAATACACAGCTAAAATAACAGCATTAATAACAAAAATTAAACACAAAGTTAAACTGTACAATGTTAATGATTGCTCAAATCCAATTTGAACCGCTATATCTTTTAATTCCTTTGAAATCGACCCTTGGCCAAATCCATATTTAGATAAAGAAGGAATCTCATTCAGCCATTCAATCCCAAAGATTAATTGGGAACAAATAATCGTTTTAATAATTGGCTTTAGCCTATCCTTTTCAAAGGCTTGCAATAATAAGATTGCTAACAACAATAACAATGCATATGCGCTAAATGAGTATGTTAAAGAATAATAAGCATTTATCACGATATAGTCGAGAGGAATAACAATAAGAGGAATGATAATTTTTAACCATGGACGGTTTAAACGATCACCAATTTCGTCTCCCAACAGGAGTGCACCAATATAATGAAACAAAGCTAAAACTGTATTTAAAGAAATTAACAAAAAAACGGCAAGCATTAACTTATTTCCTGTTTCTTCACCTTCTCTTAATGAAATAAGCAAATCAGTAAGACCAATTTCGTCAGGACCCAACCACGATAGTAAGAATACCCCGAATAAAATCACTCCGATTTTCATCCATATTGTCCAAGACTTCATAAGACTAGATATCATAATCATTTCACCTTTAATAGACTAATTGCCTATAGAATAGAATGATAACCATTCTTTCATTTCGTATTTGTTTTAAATTTATGTATTCCCTTGCATAATCTCATTATACGCAATTCATAGTAATTGTGAAAATTATAAAAAAATGGGTTTTGGGTGCAAAAATCCGAACAGCTTGCAAGTAATCTCTAAATCTTGAACAAAGCATTATGTACTTGAACTGATTCTAACGTCATTTTTAACTGAGGTTTTATTTCATTCGCGGATGGCTAATATTCAATAGGTATGTCCCCGGTTAAACGACCTAAGTTATTCAAGAAAAGGGCGCGTTTCTGGGGCAAGAAATGCGCTCTTAGCAGCCCCGTGCCTTTTCATAAGGAAGATTGAGGAAGGTAAACAAAAAAATAACAGGGAATAACAAAATGAATATTCTTATCCCAAGCCTTCTCGATTAAATAGAGGAGGGCTTTTTCGATGTCGCTGCGAAAACAAATATATAGTAAATTTGTAAGTGCCAAAAGGATGGTAAGATAATGCTACTGCTGATTTGCATGATCCCTTTTATGAAATAGATTTGCGTTGTGTACAATCTCTGTTATATAGTTCATGGTGATTTTTGCAGCCGTTTGAAAATCGTAGCTTTTGCGATTATTTAAGATATTCGTAAACATTCCCTGCCATACTAAAATGGTTAATTCATTAATTGCATCAACGTTTTCCTCTTTAATGTAGCCCTCTTTTAGTGCAATTTCTAAAAAGGATCGCCCTCTTTTTGACACATTACGTTCGAATAGGATAGTCTTTAATTCTTCAGGAATGTTAATCAAATCAGAAGGATAGATTTTATAATAGTCTTCGAGCAGCTTTTCCGGTTGATCAGCTAGGTCCATAATAAAAACCGCATGGAAAATTTGTGGTTGCTGAAAAGAGTGATTACAAAAGCATTCCCATGCTAATAAGTACTTTTCAATTGGATCTTTTCCTTTTTCAATATAAACAGCTACCTCATCTGTGTAGCATTTCAAGAATTTCATTGAAGCGAAAAAAATCAAATGGGAGACCTCAGAAAAATAGTTATAAATGGTTGCGCTATTATAGCCCGCTTTATCCGCAACTTTTCTTATTGTTACATTCTCTAAACCTTCTTCTTCGATAATTTCAGCTGTTGCATCCACAAAGTATTTCCACATGCGGCCCATTTGTATTTCTTTGTTTTTCATTTTCTATTCCCCTCACACTTTCAAAAAAAATATAGGTCCATTTCAATCACTGAACCCTATAAAACGAAGCTTTCTGTATTCTTATCTTTATTTTATAGGGGCGTGCCAATCAATAAAGTGCTTATGGTTAAATTATACCAAACTATGGCATGGAAGCCGAAAGAACATTAGCCCACAATAAAAACGTATAAAAATAGAAAGCTGGCAAAAAACAAAACGTTTATCGCCAGCCTTTTTACATTTTTGGGGGTCTTTAAAAAACCTCATTATTCTATCACTCGGGAACCCTCTTGCCTTTTGCTAACTTGCTTTCATTTCTCTCTTCAGGAGCGAAATCTCTATTCGTTTTTCTTTCGTTACTCTTTGCCAAATTATAGCCGTAATCAACCCAACAATCGTCAACCCTAATAAAATTGTAAATAATACCTTATAACCGTCTGTACCACTCCAGTGGTCCAAACAAGCACCTGCAACAATTGGCATAAAGATTTCTCCGCTATACCCAATAATCATCAAGGGCATGGCAACTGTTCCTGTTGTTTCGACAGGATAGTCTCCTTCCACCAAAATAGCGAAGTGCGTTGCCTGTAATGCATACATTGATATATAAATAATCGCTATAAAAACTAACAGTAATAAGATGAAAGAAGGCTTTCCGGGTAATACGATGAGAGCAGCTAAACCGAGTGCCAGAACACAATAGCCAATTATGACCATATTCGAAATACCAATTCGATCCCCGATAATGCCAGAGCCAAAACTTCCGATTGGGCGACAATATTGTGAAAAGTAACCCAAAGCAGCGGCAATTATTGTTGAAGCACCAAAGGCGGCCGTTGCATAAGGCGTAATATAATAGAAACTATTAATCATCGCATAAGACGTTAAAATAAGAATGGCTGCCAACCAGGTTGTTGGCATTTTGAGAATCCTCAAAAGTATTGCCCAATCAAATTTTTTAACCTCCTTTTCTTTTATTTCATCACTACTGTTGTTACCATCAGGTTCCTTATAAAGTAACATAATCATAAACCCTAAAAGAATACACATCACGGAATAGAAAATAATCACAGAAGACAATGCCAGCTTGTCACTCAGCTGCTTTGCTAAAATGGCGAAGAGTCCTAATACCAAAGCAGATTCGATAACTTTGGCAGCACCGCGTCCGCCTTCAAAAAAGCCGAATGCTTTTCCTTGTTCATTTTCAGATGCTAACGAACGGACGGCTTTTATTAACGCTACCCAAAAGGTCATGATGGATGTTATTCCCCAAGCTGCATAAATTAGCAGCAACACAGGGTAAGGGGGATACAATAGTAAAGCAAAGCCTAGAATCCCTGTCGCAAATAAGGATATGGACAACAAGTGCTTCGTTCTCCATCGATCTGCCACATACCCTCCAAAGATATAGGAAATCAAACAGCAAACTCCATATGCACTGCCAAGCGTACCCATTTGTGTATTGGTTAAGTGAAAGGCATTTAAGAATACATCATAATAATAGTTTCGAAAATAAGGCAATGTATAAATCATTTCACCTGCAATGATTAAAATGACTAGAGTAGGTATATTTTTCCTTAGTTTACCTTTCATCTCGTTTCTCTCCAATCCCTGGCTTTTTAAAGTCCTAAACGCTCAATCTTTTGATCCCAATTCTTATGAAATGCCGGTCGGCCGTTTTCTTTAACATCCATTTCCCCAACAATCATAAAGCTTTCTGCATCAGAAGTTTGCGTAACGGTAATGTCAGCGTCAATCCACCAACCCTCACGGCCAATCCTCATTTTTTGATAAATTGTATATTTCGCGGAAAGAGGATTAGCATTACATAATGTCAACTCTCGTCTCAAATTGTGTTCAACCGTAACATCGATGTCATCAAAGCGATAGACCCCTTCACCAAATACCCCTCCAACACCATCGGTTATGCAAGTCCATGTATCCGTTAAAATATCGTATGTAATGGAACGTTCGACTCTTCCCTCTGAAAGTATAGTCGTCGGAGTTAATGGGGCGCTTTGAGGACTCATATTCGGTCCAGATACCCGGCTTCCTTTAAAGATTGGTAATGAAAACTTTGCGGTTTCAAGATTCAGAGTAAGTGTTGCATCCTCAGGCATCGGCCAAAACATTGGCCAAAAAGTTGTTGCAATGGACAAACGTATCCGGTGCCCGGCTTTAAATTTATGCCCGCAACAGTCTAAATTAACAAATGCATTTACCTTTTCACCCGGAGTTAACAAGTCTACTTGATCATGTCCATTTAAATGGGTTAAATTCATTACTCCGTAAGAAACACGGGTAACGGCCCCATCTGGTGCCACATCTGATAGTTGTGCGAAGAGCATTGCCTTTGGTCTGTCACTTGTCATTTGTACTTCAAATCTTGGATAACCAACTATTTCTAATGGGGCTTCTAAGACATCCCCTTCAAATACCATCGCCATACCATCATCCAATCGTTGGTCTGACGGACTTTCACCCGGTACTCCGGCACCCATCCATTCACCCGATAAAAGGCCGTGATTTAAAGGTGTTTTTAATAACACCCGCTCTTCTGTTTCATCTCTTTCTTCTAGCAATTTACCATGAGTCAATTGATAAGTTTGCGTTAGAACTTCATTTGATGGCCAGGAATCGAGTCCAATCCACTCTCCCTTACTTACTGGTTTAATGGAAGAAGGAGGCATACTTTCCTCAAGCCATACATTCACCATCGGTCCATCCACCGCATCGTTCTCTTTGCCTTTTAGCCAATGGTCCCACCATTTAACAGCTTCTTGCAAAAAGCCCATTGCTGGTCCTGGAACTCCATCATGAGGGTATACGTGTGCCCAAGGACCAATAATCCCCTTTCTGGGAACTGAAAGCCCTTTCATTAAACTTAATACGGTATTCGTATAAGAATCTTCCCAACCATCGATGGCTAGAACTGGCACTTCAATGTCATCGTAATTTTCACAAACTGATCCATGCCTCCAATAAGCATCTCTCGTTTGGTGCTCCATCCATTGCCCCATCCATAAAGGCATTTCCTCTAATCTTTCCAGCCATTTTTCACGCCAGCTATCCCCAACAATATGAGGGTCAAGCGGACGCACCTGATAGGCTAGCATAATGGCCCCCCACCAGAAATTATCATTTAAGAGGCAGCCGCCTTTATAGTGGATATCATTGTTATACCGGTCATCGGTAAACCCGAGTGTAATAATTGCTTTTAAATTTTTGGGTCTTCTGGCTGCAACTTGAAGGGAATTAAAGCCCCCCCATGATTTACCCATCATACCGATATTTCCATCACACCAATTTTGCTTTGAGATCCAATCAATAACTTCCAGAGCATCATCTTGTTCTTGCTTTAAGTATTCATCCCTTAGCAGACCATCTGATTCTCCCGAACCTCTCATATCCACTCTGACAACTGCATAACCGTGCCCGGCAAAATAACCATGCATCGGTTCATCTCTTGCCCTTGTACCGTCTGTTTTTCTGTAAGGAATGTACTCCAAAATGGCAGGTACTTTTTGCCCTTCCCTAACTTCAGGCAACCAGATACGACTTGAAAGTCTAGTTCCATCCTTTAAAACAATCCAAGTGTTTTCAATGGTTTGAAACGCATAAGGAAAATTAGTGATAATTTCTTTTTCTTTATATTCTGTTGACATTTTTCATCCTCCTCTTAGTCATTTATCATCCGCCGTAAAGTGGTCAATATCATTTTTTCAACTCAATTTAAGCACTTTCTAAAAATTTTTAATCGAAATTACAATACAATCAAAGTAATTTTATAATCATGATTATATTTGTGAAATTAGTATATCACCCGAATATGTGTTAAACAACTTAAAATTTTCAGAATTTTATATTGAATTTTACTTTACATAAAAAGAAAAGGCCTCCCACAGTAATCTGTAGGAGGCCTTCAACCTTAAAGATATTCACATGTTAGGTGTGGGCAATCATTCTGAATCGTCGTTAAACCCTCTATATTCCAAGGGTTCTAGACGATGATTACATCATGCCGCCCAACTAAGAAGTGTTTTTCCCCTTATATGGGTTAGCAAAACCTCTGTATCAACTTGGGTTTTAAGAATGGAAATTGTATACGTTGGAATGAAAAATAAAAATTGGGTTAGCAAAAAAGTTAGGGGACTTGAACCCAAATATTTAGAGATTGAGATTACTGAAAGTATGACTTTGGATGTTGAATCCGCTATTTCAACACTGATTGAGCTTAAAAAAATTGGTGTTATGATTAGTATCGATGATTTTGGAACGGGATATAGTTCGCTTAATTAGCTTAAACGATTCCCAGTTGATAAGCCTGAAAATTGATCAATCCTTTATGTCTGAAGGTACTCATGACTTAAATGATCAAACCATCATTAAGACTATTATTCTAATGGCACAGTTGTTAAAACTTCAAGTCATCGCTGAGGGCGTTGAAACAAACGATCAAGTAACCTTTCTGCTTCGACATGGGTGTGTCGAAGTTTTTTTACCATTGTCCATATCCACTTCGGATCAATTTCATATAATTATTAGAGTACTAATATTAAATGGAGTTGAGGGATCTGAATGAGTATGAATGTTCTAGTGATTGCCGCTCATCCCGATGATGAAATTCTTGGAAGCGGCGGAACGATAAAGAAATTAATTAATCATGGCTATAAGGTAATCACAGTGATTGCCGCCAAGGGACGTAAGGAAGAGGAGCAGCACATTCAGCCATTAATGCAGCAAGCTAACAAACACTTAGGGGTAGACGAGGTCCTATTTTTGGAATTCCCCAATCTATTGTTGGAAACAATTCCTCTTCACAAAATCGCCAAAGCGATTGAAGCTCTATTGGATAAGCATAAACCTTCTATAATTTTCACTCATCATTATGGAGATACAAACAAAGACCATCAAATTTTGTTTCAAGCAGTCATCACAGCAGCCCGGCCGTTGCCTGGAAAACAACCGATTGAGATCCTTTGTTTTGAAACGGTTTCTTCCAGTGAATGGAGCCAGCATACGAATGATAAGGAATTCAAACCCAATTATTTTGTGGATATTACAGATACCATCGATGACAAGCTACAATCTCTTCACCATTATGATATAGAAATGAGACCATTCCCTCATCCACGTTCATATGACGGAGTGAAATATTTAGCGCGGGTCAGGGGAATGACGGTTGGGGTCGAATTCGCAGAAGCTTTTGAAATCATAAGGAGGGTGTGGAAGTGACAGGAAAACATCAAAAGGACCAGCATTTTGTGCCGACTCTTTTTCCTTACCTAATCTCAGCTATGGATCAATATTATGAGATTAATGAAATATTTGAAGAAGAACAAGTGGTAGAAAGGCAGCGAATCCATTCAGCAGAAATTCAAAACAAAAAAATGAAAATATTAATCACAACGTTTTGGGAGTATCCAAGTATCGGTGGACTGCAAAACTATATCACAACACTTAAAAACGGCTTGGAAAAATTAGGTCATAGTGTCCATGTAATAGCACCAAATCATTTTCCATCTAAAGAAATGGAGGTATTACGAACTAGATACTCTGAAGAATTTACACATTTTTTTATCAATCGGTATGGCAGCTGTAATGGAAAAATTCTACACAACATTAGCAAACTATATAGTTACTATACGATGTTAAAGGATATTGACCTGGAGCAATATGATATTATCCACGCACAAGATCGATATACAGCTAATGTAATAGGGATACTAAACCGATCCCTTCAAAAACCTCTTCTTTTTACACCTCATGGATTTATGACCCACAACAGATTAAAGTTTAACTTGATGGAAAAAGGGTCGGTTGAGGAAATCTATTTTTCGGCCATTGACAGACAAGCCATTAAAAATGCTAATCAATTAATCATCGTTTGTGATGTCTTTCGCCCAATTCTAATAAATTTAGGTGCGGAGGAATCTAAAATGACCACTGTTTATACTGGAATTGATTTTGGTGGATGGAATATTCAGAAGAAAAGGAAAAAAAGCCAATCTAACATGGTGATAACTTGTGTAGCACGCCTTCGACCACGTAAAGGTCATATGTACCTATTTGAAGCCCTTGCGCTTATTAAAGACAAGCTGAGAGATGTAGAAGTCCGGATAGTAGGCGATGGTGAGATGAGAAAGCAGCTCGAGAAGCAGGTTAATGAGTTGGAATTGAAAAACGTTTCCTTTTTAGGCAGCAGAGAAGACATACCTAAATTGCTAAGTGAATCAGACATATTTATTCTGCCAACCACAAGCGATACGCTGCCAATCTCAATTATTGAGGCAATGTTTACCAAACAAGCAATTCTTACTACCAATTGTGGCGGAATCCCGGAAATTATTAAAAATAATTATTCAGGATTTATTGTTGAACCAGCTAACCCAAAGAAGCTTGCAAAAAAGTTATCGCTCTTATTACGAAAAAAATCAATTAGAAAAGAATTAGCACGCAATGCACAGGCATTTGCACTAAAACATTTAACCACTAGTAACATGGTCAAAAAGATTGAAGAAATCTATCAATCATTATTTTGAAGGAGGAAAGAGCATGCTACATGATGTTCCAGCCGTTGTTCTTGATCTAAGTGCAACCGGTATAGGGATTGTGAGGAGTTTAGCGAAAGAAGGAATAAAGGTATATGCGTTTGATACGACCGGAAAATATGAAATCGGTAAAACTTGGTTTGCCACTTGCGGAATTTGTCCGAATCCAGTTAGTGAGGGACCAGCATTAATACTATTTCTTACTAGACTGTCGCAAAAGTTTGGACAAAAGCCAGTCCTGTATGCGGGTTCTGATGACTTTGTTCAGTTTATTTCAAAAAACAGATTTGTCCTTTCACACTACTATCGGTTTCTATTACCTAATCTCACACTGGTCGAAGCTGTATTAGATAAAAGATTAACGTATGAATTGGCCATGAAATCAAATGTGCCATGCCCCAAAACTTACGCTATAAATAATGAAGATCAATTTGAGCAAATTATCAATCAAATTACCTTCCCTTGTATATTAAAACCAGTTTATTCTTCTCATTTCCGCTCAAATATCGATCATCGTCTTTATAAGAAAGCCATTGTAGTAGAACGTCCTTCCCAATTGAGAGAAGAATACCTTTTTTATCGCCCATACGGTGAACTAATGATCCAGGAAGTCATTCCTGGTGCGGAGGATTGTATTTATTCCGTCAAGACTTTTTTTGACGAACAAATGAATTTAATTGGCTTGTGGATGAACCAAAAATTACATCAATTTCCCCCTCATTTTGGATCCACTGCTCTTGCCCTAAGTGTTAGGGATGAAGAAGTCATTCAACTTGCTACTACCTTTCTAAAAGATATTCAATTCAAAGGCTTGGCTATTGCCGAATTTAAACGGGATCCAAGAGATGGGAAACTGAAATTTATCGAAATCAATTCAAGAATAGGTTTAACTCAAGCATTATCGATTGCTTGTGGGGTTAATTTGGCTTACTTGTATTATTTATCCCTTACCGGGCAAAATCCATCACCAGTGACAGAGCAGAAAGAAGGGGTCAAATGGGTTTACTTCGTCCGTGATTTTCTTTCCTTTCGCCAAAAACAAAAAAATGGGGAAATGAGGTTCGTTGAGTGGATAAAGAGCTTATATGGAAAAAAGGTTGAGGCTCTCTTTGCTTGGAATGACCCTCTTCCATTTGTTCGGAGTTTTGTTTCCCATTTGCGAAATTTATGGGGGAGACAGTAAAAATGATAAAAGAGGGAGGGAACTTTCTATTTGAATAGTATAGAAGAAATTCTTAGCCGTTGGAAACAATTTGATTGGGAAAAAAAACTTAAAAATGTCCTTGGTAAAAAAGTGAAATTAGTGGAAGAAAGAATAGAATGCCTCAAAAATTCACGTGAAAAGACAAGTATTTGGAAGTTGGTTCTAACTGATGGCACGGAGTTCATTCCCATTGTGCTTAAAATATACAAACTGCCACTGAAAGAAAATCATAGGTTGGAAATTAATATGTATCAAAAAGCTTATTACATTTATCACGAGATTATGCCGCGTTTGTATTGGCTTGAACCGAATGTAAATGGGAATGAAACATGGATGTTTACTGAATGTTTGAAGCCGTTACGAGGACAAATAAAATTAGCTCCAAATCATTTGGAACGAATTATCCCCACGGTGGCAAAGTTTCATGCCAAAACCTTTGATAATCAATTTGTGAGGCATGCAGATCTTTTCGACGCCTCTCTTCCCCATTTTGATTCTGAGGAGAAGGTAAAGGAAAGGACTAAAGGGGTCAAAAAAGCAATGGAAAACCTAGATTTGGCAATGAAAGATCCTAACTTAAAAGAATTGGTGGAACCAAGGTATAAAATTATCAAAAGAATATTAAAAAAAGGTCCGGTTTTTTTCCCCGAAATTACTAAATCTGGCCAGTGTCTGATCCATGGCGACCTCCATGTCCACAATATTTGCTGTGAAAATGCGAATGATGATGAGGAGAACTGGAAAGTCTCTTTGATTGATTGGGAGTCAGCGAAGCATTATCCTTGCTGGTATGATTTGGTCGTTCTAGTCGAATTATTAATAGATTTTCGCTGGGATTGGCAACAAAGCGAAGAGGAGATTCGAAGTCAATGTGTGCAAGTTTATTGCCAAGAAATGCTAAAATATGGGATAACCTTCAGTGAGGATCCACTGAATCTTCTTAAAAAGGCGTATTTACAAAGAACCCTAGAAAAGAAGCTTTCTAGCCATTTGCAAAAGGTGTTGGATGGAGGAAAAAGCACTCTTCTCAAGAGATACCTTGAAAAAATTGAGGTTTGGGGAAAAGAACTTGGGTTATATTAGTGCATCGCACGAATTCATAATACTATAAAGGAGTTTTATGCATGTAAAATATTATACGGTCTTCTCATATATATAGATGATAGTTGTGAGTCCGGATGAAGGTACTCGTTACAGGCGGAGCTGGATTTATTGGTTCACATGTTGTCGATTTATTAATTCAATCAGGTTATGAACCGCTAGTAGTGGATAATTTACGTTCAGGTAAACGAGAAAATGTGCCTTCTCACGTTTGTTTCATTGACCTGGACATTTCTTCACCACAAATAGAAGATGTTTTTGCTCGAGAAAAACCGGATGTAGTGATCCATTTAGCGGCACAAGTGGATGTTGCCTACTAGATACAAAATCCAGTTGAGGATGCTAATCAAAATATTCTTGGAACGATTCGTTTGCTTGAATGCTGCAAAAAGTACGATGTGAAAAAATTCATACTTTCCTCATCTTGTGCAGTATACGGAGAAAAAGACGATTGTAGTATAATGTAAACATTTTCCATTAAACCTCAATCCTATTATGGTATTAGAAATGTATATTCAAATATTTAACATACTTCATAACGTACCTTTTACCATTCTAAGATATGCCAATGTTTATGGTCCCCGCCAAACTTCAAAAGGAGAAGTGGGAGTGATTTCTATTTTTTAAGAAAATCCTTAATGGGGAATCTCCCATTTTTTTTGGAGATGGAGAGCAGACAAGGGATTTTGTGTAATCCGGCTTATGATTTGAAAGCTGGATTAAATGAAACTTTAAAGTATTATAAAGGTTTTTAAAATTATAGGCGCATTTGAAGAAATATCGAAAAAAAGGAGATCAGAAATGAATGATTTTGAAAAAATAGCAGCCATGAAAAAAGGCGTTGTAACCGTTCAAGACCTGAGTGGTTACACAATGCTTGGAAAGGGGGCAGATGGATCCGTCTTTCAATTGCCCCCTCAGAAGTGCGTCAAAATTTTTGTTAATGAAGACACACAAAAAAAGGAATTAAATGCACTGCAAAAAGGACAATCGTCTCCAATTATTCCTAAATTATATGAATATGGTTCTAACTATATAGTGATGGAGTTTGTGAAAGGTTATAATCTTAAGCATTATTTAAAAAAAGAGAAAAAACTCTCAGAGGCAATTGTGGGGAAAATATTATCGATGCTGGATGAAATGAAAACTGTGGGTTTTACGAGACTAGATATTGAAGTTCGCCACATTTTTTTCAATGAACTAGGGGAAATAAAAATAATTGACCTTAAGAGGGCATTTAATACGGTCAGATCTGTCCCTACTAAATTGTTGACTGATTTAAAAAAGATTGGATTTTTGGAAGATTTTTTGGAACATGTGAAAAAGCTTCGCCCATCCTTATATAAGGAATGGAAAAACTTAGTGACTGATAAAAAATAAGCATGCCTCAAGCCTTCAAAATCAAGGGCATTTACAACAACCTGATCCACTTCGGAAACCTTCATGTTTTTTTCTTTATCTCTTCACTCGATTCTGTTGTTACCATGGTGACTGTAAATTGCTGATCGAACTGCTCTTCTTCCAAAAGTTCTACGGGTGGTTGCGTCTTGATTACTTCACCTGACTTTTCAAGCACCTCAAATACCATAAACACCCTTGCCGCTTTTAAAACAGTCCTCACGCAACCCTATCGAAATTTCGAAGCTGTTGAAGCCTTGATCTTTGGACTGCTGAAGTACTGTCCATTCAAATTCATCGTACTCTCCCGTTGTCATTTCCTCATTTTTCAAGAGCGACAGAAGCTGCAACCTGTGCAATTGAGGAAGACACGGGGGACTCCCCTTTTTCAATCAATTCAAATTTAGGACAAAAAAGGAAGCACAACTAGCAGCGAACAAACTTGAAGAATCAATTTTAAACGGTGGAGTAATTCGGGAGTCAAACATCACTTTCGAAACTTTTGCAAATGAATGGCTAGAATACTATGGAACTCAAGTAAAAGTGAGTAGTGTTAGAGCCCGTAGGATAGCTATGAAGCACCTTGTATCATCATGGGGACACCTTCCGCTACGTAAGATTACAAAGCATATGTATCAATCCCGTATCAACAATCTAAGTAAGGGATTTAGCCAAAACTATATTGACAGTATCCATACGACGGGAAATATGATCTTCAAGCATGCTATCAGGCAAGACTTGATAAAGACAAATCCAACCTATGGTTTTGTCATGCCCAAAAAGCATGTGACTGTTGAGGATATCGAGGAAGACGAGGTTAAGGGAAAGTTTCTTGAGTTAAATGAACTGAAAACCTTTCTACGTATCACAAAAGAACAAGGATTATATCTAGACTATCTATGTTTTGCTACTTTGGCATATACCGGTATGCGCTTAGGCGAAATGTTAGCATTAAAATGGACAGAACTGGACCTTACTAAGAAAACTATAAGAATCACCAAAACATACTATAATCCAAATAACAAAAGTACAGGTTATCAACTCCTAACCCCAAAAACAAAAAAGTCAATCCGCACAATCATGATTGACGATGGACTTGTCGCCTTATTTAAAGCACACAAGAGTGAGCAGATGGAATTGAAAATGAAAACGGTTAGTATATGAGAATCAAGATTTCATTTTTGCTGAAAACATCGGACATCCAAGGGTTATGAAGCAAGTGGTATTGCGTTTACAGCGTTTAATGAAGCATTTGGATGTAGACAAGCATATTACCCCCCACAGCTTTAGACATACTCATACATCCCTTCTCATTGAAGCTGGGGCAGGCGTAAAAGAGATTCAAGAAAGATTAGGGCATTCAGATATAAACACGACGATGAACATTTACGCTCATATGACAAAAAATATTGAAGAAAAGACCTCCCATAAGTTCAGTGAACTTACGAAAGGTCTCCTCTAATTGTTGAAGTAAAATTGTCTCAAAAACTGAAAGTTAGCAAAAAGTTAGCATTTCACTAATCTCCACCTTACAAACCCCTATATACCAAGGGTTCTAGGCGATGATTACATCATGCCGCCCATTCATTTTCAGAAATAACAGGAGAAAATCTGTTACAAAATACCGTTATAAATCAACATTTTCCGAGTTTATTTTAAATAACTTAAAATAGTTTATAAACTGGTCGAGGACAAACCCGAGGACAAAAAAACAATTATAAAAGCCCTTCCCTTCTCATCAATGACAAAGTATGTAAAGACAGGTCGATTAACTGTCTATACAGCTGCTAAAAATAAATGAAATAGGAAAACCTTGATAAATCAAGGATGTGTAAAATCTTGCACAAACGATAAATATAAGAAGCGAACAAGCCCCTGTGTATCAAGGGCTTGTTTTTGTGCTCGATTCCTTTAAGTCACATTATGTAAATTGCTTTTGTATAGAGTATTCATTTAATTCTTGGAGCTCTTGTTTAGCAATCGGACCATATTGTGACTTCTTTGACATATAAAAAGGCACAGTTATTGTGCCTTTACTCATTAAAGTATTTTTTATTTGTTATAAAAAGCATTACTTTTATTTTCTGCTATATAGTATCCAGTTCTTCTTTCAACTATATTTTTAAGTTGAGGGTTGAATAGCTCAATTAAATACCTTGCAATCAATTCTAAGTAAATATTTACATTGTTTAAAAGTTTATAGTTCTTTGAATAATCATATCTGGCATTTCCTCGCCCACTTCCTCCATGAGCCGCTGCATTTCTTCCGTGTACGTAGATTATCTTTCCTAAATCTTTCTTCTTAAGATATGAATCTTTATTCCACTCTTTTTTTATTTTTATTGCCTCTTTCTTTAATTCAGTAACGAAATTTACATATTTGGCATCTCTTTTCCTCACAACTTTTTCATTTTTTTCATCTATATTTGTCCCATAATCAACATAATATAAAGGATTATAATTATGTTTCATAATCTCATTTATATAATAATTAAGTGCATCCACTGGATCATAATTAGCCGGTTTCATTAGGGGTTTATAATGATTTTGTGCACCGTATTCAAAAACTCTAAATAGGAAAACACATCTAGGGAGTGATTCAAATTGTTTTAGAGATGCATGGTATAATTCAAATAACATTTCATGTTGGGAATCTTTAAAATGGACGGTCGAGTAGCCTTTCACTTGTTTTAATATAGGAAGTTCAAGATGTAAAGGCTCATCCTCTGGACTTTCAAAGAAATTCTTCTTTCTTAACCTAAGCATGTCCAGTAAATCAAACTGTTCGTATAAATTAAATAGCTTCTTATTAAAACTACGATTTTCTGTAAAGTAAAAATAAGGACGGCCACTTAAATAAGCAATAATATTCAACAATGTATTTTTTGTAGCTTCACTTGTGTTTTCGTTACCAAAAACAGAATAATGCGATCCTTCATTTGCGGTGATATACGCGTCTTTGTATAAAATAATATCTTTTCGATACCTATAAACTGGTTCAGGTCCAATAAAGCTGTCTGGGGTGTTTATATATTCAAACGGATATTTTTTTAAACTATATAATAGCTGGTTTGTCTCCTCTAGTTCCCTTTTTATCATCAGCTTCAGGTAATTCTTTATATTTTCATATAATGATTTTTCATCACTATATAGCTTTCTACTTTCCAGTACCCTTTTTATAATTATTTCATTACTTTTAGGATATATTAGACTTACTGCTTCCTTATCTAATTCTTTTAATATACGTATGCACATTTTTCTTTCAGATAGATAAATCATCTTATATTTCTCTAAGTAAGGCTTTTTCTCGTTAGAGGTTTTGCATAAAGCTTTTTCTTTTCCTAATTTAAAAATAAGCTCCTCATAACCTTTTAACCTATATAACTGGAGTCTTGTCATAAAGTTAATTGGATTTAAATCGCTTAAATCTATTAATTTATCAAAAGAACTCTCTAGTTCTTTTAATTCCTTAGCTACATCCAAGATCATAATTATTCCCCTTTAATCTTTTATAAATAGATTGTACCCTTTTTATCTGATGAATTTTTAGATGAGTTAGCTAAAGACATTAACCAGCAATATGGTGGTCCCACAAAAGAACAAATTGCGGAACCCATAAAATTTGATTAGAATATAAGTCCACAAAAAGTACCTTTAGATATTGAACTCATACCATTGCGTGCTTTTTTTATTGTCCTCACTTTTTCATTGAACTGATCCGTTAGTCGCATAAAGAAAAAGCTGCCTTAAAGACAGCTCCGATCTTCAGCTAACGCACCCGTTAGTTCATTAAGAAAAATAAATAATTATGCCTTCTCTTTTTTAAATTTACTTTTAGCTAATTCCTCCCAATCTTCAAAGGACAGCTTATCAGTAATATGTTTTAAAGCATTAGGAACTTCAACAGAACACATCATTTCCAAACTGTTACCATCAGGGTCTTCAAAGTAAACGGAAGCATTTTCTTGAGCTGGTCGAATAAATGGCTCAATAGATTTTCTACTACCAAATGGGACGACTTTAACTTGAATAGAATCTAACCATTTTAAAGATTCTTTTAAATTTTCATATGAAACTCGAAAAGCAATATGTCGTAAGGAAGGATGGTATGGTGTTTGATACTCATTTCCCTCCCACAAACCTAACCAACTTTTTCCTTTTTCAATCCAAAAAAAAGCAGTTTCTTCATCACGCCATGCAAGTTCCAAACCCAGCTTTTTATAAAACTCCAATGAAACATCTAAATTTTTTACAGGCAAATGTGCTTCAAATATTCCTTCTATCAAGTTATCAACCCCTCTACAATTATGAATATATTACCAATTATAGATAAACATATGTTTTATACAACTAATCTGCCCCGATAGTTCCATAAGAAAAGTGCTGCCTTAAAGACAGCTCCGATCTTCAGCTAACGCACCCGTTAGTAAAAAGCTTTATATTCACGTTGTATTTGACTTTCTTGCCATCCTGCTGCTTTAATTTTGGGATCAATTAGCAAAAAAACACTTACAAATGGAAGTGTTTTTTAAACAGATTTAAAACGTTTATTTAATATTAAAAGTTTGTTCACCTAATTTATCGCCACCAATACCTTGTGTAGCAATTAATGTTACAGGTGTTTCTAAATCATCTAATTCATAAGCTACTGCATTTTTAACTGTACCATCTTTTTTAATTGTTTCTAATTGAGAATCGAGAAATTGGTCATCTGGAAGTCCACCAACTTCAAGGGTATTGACTGCATTAGGATTATTGTCTTGTACTGCTTCAAATACTACCGTCCATCCAGTAGTAGGGTCAATCTCTTTATCACTTAAATTAGTTGTTTCATACCAAATTGCAAATACAGGTTTTTCACCATATTCATTTCCTTTTTCACCAGCTTGAATAACTTTAGTTTCTGTAATTTTAATTTTTAAGTCATTTAATTTTGCTTCATTATCTTTGAAATAGAGATCATTATTCGTCTCTTTTTCTTCATTTGTATTTTCTGTAGTTGCTTCTTTATTTGCAGAATCAGAACCATTTTTCGTTCCTTCGTCTTGATTGCCACAACCAGCAATTATAGATAGTGTTAGTGCAGAAATTAATATTAAAGTTTTTTTCATCATGTTACATTTCTCCTTATGTTTTAATTTGATTATTTTTAGTGTAACTTATTTTGTGAATATAGTCCTAATACTTTCTATATTATTCCACCTTTTTTGTTGTAAGTAATCTCCTGATATTGCACCCAAGAATAGAGTTATCCCATCTTTATCAGAAATCTCTACTTCATAATTGTTATCCTCATAAACCTCTAGGATAGTGCCTACTTGTCCTTTAGTAAACTCATTATTGGGATCATCTTTAATTATCCTTACAACATCATATTGTTTCATATTTTCACCATTTCCCAATTAACCTTGTTAAACTATCCTGCCCGATAGTTCCATAAGAAAAAGCTGCCTTAGAGACAGCTCCGATCTTCAGCTAACGCACCCGTTAGCTTAAGTAAAATATTTCACAAACTCGCTTGAAAAATTGAGTTGTTCTTATCATTTAAGCATGCTATTAAGCCATGTTCCAATAGGTTTTTGCTTCTTCCTCAAGCACCTTTAGTCTTTTGTAGTAATCAGGAAACTCGTGAAGATGAGCTAGGGCAATTTTCCCCGTTATAATAGGATCATCACCAGTTACATTTGTTTGGCTGGATATTTTTCCATGTTCAAGCTCGGTATTTACTCCCACCCAAAACTCATCTAAATTAAACTTACTGTTATTAAAATCAATGCCTAAAAGTAAAGCGATTGCTGCTGCTTCCTCTTTAGAAAAGCTAGTTTTTACAATCCTATTTGGATACTTTGTTGGATGAGAATAGTGCATATCGCAGTCAGAACGGTGTTCTGCATCCAAAGCATCTGCTTTAGTTACATGAACCGTGCCAAATGGATGTTGTGGAGGTGCGTATATAGAATAAATTTTCAACGGAATATTACCTGTATTGGTTACATTATGCCATGTTCCAGCAGGTATCATAATGGCAGAATCATCATAAACATTTCGTACAAAGTTTAAATTATCTTTTCTCTTGCCCATTTGAACAATCCCTTGACCTTGTTCAATGCGTAAAAATTGGTCAACGTTAGGGTGAATTTCTAAACCGATATCTTCCCCAGCTTTAAGACTCATCAATGTAACTTGAAAATGATTTCCTGTCCATATTGCGGTACGGTAGTTATTGTTTTGTTTTGTAGCTTCATTAATATTGATTACAAATGGTTTCCGTCCATAATCTTTTAGTCCGATTGGATTTCTTCCAATTGATGATTGAAAAAAAGCCAACCGGTTAGCAACATCATGTGTAGTACAGTATTGGGGCTGTACTATATTGTTATTTGTTGGTTCATTAAAATAATAAGGATTTGAAAATTGATATTGGTGGGGATACGAAAAAGGAGCACCGTACATTTTTCTCAACACCTTCGAAGATTTTTTAAATTATCCTATTCACTATGTTAAGGAAATGTTCTATTACTCAGGGTTACCCAATTAAAGGAATTGATTAGCCGTTAACATTTGCTCAATCTAATGGAACAATTCAAATAAGGCAATTCCTTTCTTCAACTAACCTGCCCCGTTAGTACCATAAGAATAAGGCTGCCGCAGCAACCCCTGTTAATGAACTAAAGCACCCGTTAGTTTAAGTACAATCCTTCACAAGGCTTTCAATTGGAAATTGGGTACCCATCTCTTATAGCTCTAACTATGACTTCATAATCCTTCATGCCATGCTTTTGGGCGATTTGAGCCAAAGAATAGGCCAGTTCATTCCGTTGTTCTTCCTCTATCGGCACATGGACTTTAATCGTTTCGTTATTTGGATTGACTCCGAGCGATATAATATCATATTCATTAAATACCTTATTGCTTTCTTCCATGAATGCTCGGCTCTGTTCTTCCTTTTTCTGATTGTCTAAGTAATCATAGACTACAAAAAGTATATACGCAGCCATCAGCACACCTAACCCTAGAAAAACTCGTTTTTTTAATTTCTTCACTTTATATCTCCTTGTCCAAAGTTCTGTCTCTTTTACATCCTGTTTAACATTATCATATTTATCTATCTGTAGAACTAACTGGTATTAGATGATTAAAAGCGACATAAAATAGGCTTCTCTCTTATTAAACTAAACTGCCCCGTTAGTGATAAGCTGCCTTAAAAACAGCTCTGAGCTTTAGCTAACGCACCCTGTTAGCTGAAGAACTAGGATATTTCAGTTTTTCTTTTGTAAGAAGACAGAATCCCAAAACCAATAAATAGCAGCTGCTGCAAAACAAATCCGTAATATATTTGGGTTTTAACTAAATATGTAGGTTCAACTCTAAATAACATTACATTAAATAAAAATACTGCTACAAAAGAAAGTACCGTGTAAATTAAAAGATAAAACACATTAAATTTTCTCGGGCGTTTATTAAATATCATTTGCAATGGTACTGCAAAAAGTAAATAAGGTATAACAACATAAAAAGAATAAATAATAACAGGCATTAACTGCAACCAAGAGGGTTCTCCACTAACTACAATTATAAAAACAGAAAAAGAGATACAAGACAAGAATAGACTAACAAAATAATAAGGTATTACATCGCTAATTTTAGATACTTTTTCACTTAATTTCCAAATCTCCAATTTTTCTCAACCTTCCAAATGTCATGTTACTTTTTTCCATAATAATATCATTTCTTCAACTAATCTGCCCCTATAGTTGCATAAGAAAAAGCTGCCTTAAAGACAGCTCCGATCTTTAGCTAACCCACCCGATAGTTCTTTAAGAAAAGTAATTCTTAATAAAAAATCTCGCCCTTTAACGGAAAGGTCTGTGGCTTATGGAATTATTTTTGAACAAGATGGAGGTAACTAAAAATTTTCTTTTCACATGTTCTTATTATCTGAAATTGTTTGTACAATTTCTTTTTGTTCCAATAAGTTCATTCTCATAATTACATTCTCCATAACCCCAATTGACACCATAAGCAGCAGCAGTGACGATCCTCCGTAACTTATAAAAGGCAGTGTTATCCCGGTAATAGGAAGAAGCCCGGTAGCGCCCCCGAGATTGATCACTACTTGAATACCAATCATCGAGGAAATACCAATCAATAGTAAGCTTCCAAAAGGATCCTTGCATTTAGCCGATAGTATTAAGCCCCTCAATACAATAAACCCGAGAGTACCCAGTACAAACAAAACTCCGAAAGTGCCAAGTTCCTCGGCGATGATGGCCATGATAAAGTCTGTGTGAGGTTCCGGAAGATAACCGTACTTTTGGACGCTGTCACCGAGCCCGACCCCAGTTATTCCTCCTGAACCTATTGCAAGCAACGAATTGGCTAGCTGATAACCTTCATCCCCATTGTCAAACGGATTGGAAAGTCCGGTAAAACGAGAAATTCGTTCCTCCGAAAAAACATTGGAGAAATTTCCTGTTACGACAATACCAATAAAGAAAACTCCGACCACCAGTAAAAATATCATCAATAATTTCCCCAAGCTTCTCAGGTTCATTCCTGAACAAAGGATAATGGAAGCCGCGATTAACAGAATGATAGCAGCACTTCCATAGTCAGGCTGGAGGACGATTAAAAAACAAATGCCTACCAAAAAGATGATGGGAGGTACGACGGCTTTATCGATATCATTGATGCGGTCCTGCTTTTTTCCGTACATCGCAGACAAATATATGATGATGGCCAGCTTGGAAAATTCAGCAGGCTGGAGGCTCCGTGTACCTATCTGAAACCAGCTTGTTGCATTATTGGCTGTGTGGCCAATGATAGACACAATTATAAGGAGGAGGGCGATCCCCCCCATCATGACCATTAGAAAGGTTTTATGTTTATATAGTTTATACGGCAATATCATTGCGATCACCATCATAATAAATGACAGAATCAGCGCACTTTTTTGATTTTGGAAGAAATAATCTATCGGATATCGGTAATGGGATACTGCCGTTATCATACTTGCACTGTAAACCATAACTAATCCAAATAGGGAAAGTAGTACAACAGCTATGAATATGGGATAATCATAAGCTTTAAGTATTTTTTTCAAATGGAAAATCACCTCTAAGTAAATACCAAAATTTTCTATAATACTTTCTTATATATAATAACGGAAAAACATCTCTAATGTAATAAGAATTTCTTTTAATCTAAACTGTTTATTTTAAAAAATTACCTATCAGGAACTTTTTAATATTTAAACAAATCTTAAATGAACTAACCTGCCCCGTTAGTTCCATAAGAAAAAGCTGCCTTAAAGACAGCTCCGATCTTCAGCTAACGCACCCTTTAGCTCAATAAGAAAAACATATCTTGTTAAAGTAATACATTTTATAACGGTTAATTTTTATTTTTGGTTAATACAATTAAAGTAAAAAATAAGTTAACAATTCCTAATATCACAAGGATTCTTGAAACATTTAAATTATCTATAAAACTCAAAACCCCAATTAGAATAATGATACTTACTAAAATGCTTAAACTTAGCTTTTTATTTATACCAATCTCCCCCTCAACTAAAATTTATTATACACCACCATATTTTCAGGATAATTCTTGTTAAACTAAACTGCCCCGTTAGTTGCATAAGGAAAAAGCTGCCTTAAGGACAGCTCTAATCTTCAGCTAACGCACCCGTTAGTTCATTAAGATATAAGTTTGAAATTACAAAATAAAATATGTTTTAAATATTTTTAATATTTGAAGTTACTATTGAGTTATTATTTTTAAAAACCTTATAAAGCAATTTCCATATTAATAAGCCGAATGCAGTACCTAACATGTTAAAAATTAAATCATCAACATCGGCAGCACGATAGTTGTACCCAATCCATAAACCAGCTAGACCTTGAAAAATTTCAATTGATAAACTTGTTAAAAAGCCAATGAATATAATCTTTTTTGTTTGCATATTTGAAATAATTATTGGTAAAACAAATCCCATAGGAAGAAATAGAATAGTATTACCAACTACTTGTTTTAAAATAATACTTAAACCAAAGCTTAAAGAATCCATGTTCATTGCATCATTAAAGATTTTAAATGGAATAAAATTATTTTTTAATCCCAGGTTATCCTCTATCATTGTTTCAATTAAAAATTTCTGAACTGGAAATGGAAATATAGTTACACTAATAAGGCTGCTTATATAAATCGTGAAAAATAATAGATATACAAAATTAAGTCCAGAGATACGCCTTTTCACAAGTTGAAATAATAAAATTATTAATGATATTGAAATGATTATTATGCTAGGATATAAAGCTGTTAACATAGTTAGTTTTCTCCAATTTGTACTATTTATTTTTATAACACCAAATTTTTCATATAGTAGAACCAATTTATTTCACTAAACTGCCCCGATAGTTGCATAAAGAAAAAGCTGCCTTATAGACAGCTCCGATTTCAGCTAACGGACCGTTAGTTCATTAAGATGTTGATGTGGTGAAATCCATTTATTGCTACTAGCATATTTTTATTTAGAAAGCTTTATTTAGTTGACCATTAATTATTTCATAAATCATATTCCTATCCCTAATAAGGAATTATAACTCCAACGCTCACATAGTTTACTGAATCTTGTTCAATTAGTGGTAATAAATCTTTTACCTTCCCTGTTAAAATGATACCACTCACCTGAACAGATCCTTTCTGTTTGATTGATTTTATTAATGGCTCTACATTCGTATCTTTCTCGTTTTTTTGAGATAAATTTGATAATACCTTCTCGAAGTTTTTTACGTCTTCTGCTATATTGTCAGTCCCTTTTTCTGGAGATGTAATTGTAAAACCATATGCATAGTCTCCGATTACATACCCAGGCCTAACTGATACTTCGACATCAGGGTTTTGCACCCATGCCCACTGAGCAGTTGGAAATTGTTTCAGCACTTGATTTGTATTCATTTCTTTCTTAAATGAAATGCCTATTTCTACCACACTAGTTGAAGCTAAGGATTGAAGTAACTTACGATCATCTTCTACTTTTTTCCCACCAGGAACATAAAAATTAACCACTCTTTGTCCATTTCGATAAAATTGCCAACTATCTGTAGATGTTATTGAATTATCATAAATAGTTGTAGGTGAATCATAAATTTTAAACCAAGTTTGTTCGTTGTACCAAGTGTATGGAATCCCTGCAATTTCTTTTACATATTGGTCCTGATTAATAGAGGAATCTATACTAAAACTAGTTGTAGATTTATCAAAATGGATATTCGCACCATAAACTTCGCTTTGTGCCCTCTTCACTGATAAATACTCTTCCATTGAATGTTGCATTTGATTATACGCAATGATGAAAGTTATTCCTAAAACCATAAAGATACTTACCGTCACAATGGTTGATACCATAATTATCTTCTTTAATGATTTCTTTTTCGCTTTTTTTATCAATGGTTGGAACCCATCCTTGGCATTGAAAATTGAATCTTTATCCAAATCATTTTACCTCCTCAATCATCTTTCTCATTTTTTTCTTTGCTCTTGCTAACTGTGTTTTAATTGATTTATCCGTTGTACCATAAATAATAGCAATATCCTTTAAGGATAAATCTCCACTATATTTGAGTAACAGTATTTCTGCATATTTTTGTGGTATTTTACGTAAACACTCTGATAGCATTATATGTAATTCATTCTCTATAATAATTTGCTCTGGTGTTGTCCAATCCAGTAACTCTTCGAGATTAAATGTATTTACATAATTATTTTTATACTTAAGTTTTCTTAAGCTATCGTAATATTTATTAATTGCTACTCTGTAAAGCCACGCATCAACATACTCTTCCTGAAGAGTATCTAGATATTGCACAAATTGAAAAGCCGTTTCTTGAACAATGTCTTCCGCATCCTCTTTGATCGCTCCCATTTTTAGCAAAAAGAAATACACAGCCTTCAATTTTTTATTTAGGTACAAGCTTAATTGTTGTTCATCCATGACCACCCTCCTACACTATTAACGATTGAGTATTCGATAAGTAAACAATAATTATCAAATTTTTTCATAAAAAAAGATAGCCTTCTGAAGAAGACTACCCAACAAAGCTAAATATAAATTATTAAATAATATCTGAACTTGCTATGTTACTTGAATAACTCCCTTTAAATTACCTAATTCGACGTCCTTCTAAATATTCCCCTTATTGC
>NZ_CP195840.1:5017319-5082902 GCF_058513295.1 Peribacillus sp. B65
TGATCATCCATAAATTTCATCAGCCTATTATTATGTTTAGATTATTTCCTATATTTGTTTGTATTAAATTTTTTTAAAGGAATTTTTAAGATTTCGAAAGTGACCTCTGAATCTAATTGCAAGTTTATTATTTTTTAAAAGACTTTGAATGTTGTACACTTGAGGTAAATAAAAAGCAAATTTGATCTTCGTATAAAATTTATGACATCCATATTTCCATATTTAATTCAGCTTGAATAGAATGATCAAGAAACTGATATTAAGATTGAAATAGTAGATAATGAGGGCATAAATCAATGAAGTTTAAAAAAAGGTTTGAAAGAAAATGATGATAAACTAATAAGCAAACTATTTGAACAATATGAGGGTTGGGTTAATGTATGGACGGTTTAAATGAGTATCCTGAATTAGGTATAAAATTGAGGGGAGCATTAGAGTTTAAACTCCATTCGATGATTTAAGAGAGCCTTTTGGCTCTTTTTATTTTGAAAAAGTTTTAACTTTGTAAATTTGTGTTGTGCTGTCCTACCCTCGCCCTACAGGGATTATTTCTATTAGGATCATGGTCCTTTGCTTACTCTAAGCTATATTTATTTTATGTAAACTGGAGAGGATAAAATTTTCACTTATTATAAAACGAATTTACATAAATATGGGGATGACTTTACATAATATAGAAGGATATGAATTCCATTGTAATAGGGAGGTGATTAGATGTTCTTCAAAAAACGAAAGATTAGAAATAATAAAGACAAACAGGCCGTGACTGAGAATTCACAAGATTTTGGCCAGCTGTTTGCTAAGGTTAAAAAATCCAGTGATTTTAAACAATTTCCACTTACGGATGAATCGGGACATTTAATCATTTCTTACTACAATACACTGGTCGATCAACAACAACTCCAACAGAAAATTTTAATGATTTTCCGAGAGACCCCTTTTGAACTAGACAGGCTAGAGAAAATTGATGACATAAAGAAAATCATCGCAATAGAAGATATTGTAATAACGGATAATCGGAACGAAGCTGAATCAAAGTTACTTAAAGGGTATGCGATACTTCAAATGAAGGAAAATGATCAAAGGGTTGCTTTAATTCTCTTATCTAATGATAAAGCTGGATTGCGTGAACAAAATAATGTTGAAAATGAGTTTAGTGTGGTGGGGCCACAAATTGGGTTTCTTGAGAATATTGATGTAAATATACATTTATTAAGACAACAAATAAATACAACTGATCTAATTACGAAGGAAGTAAACATTGGTTCTACTTCAAATACTCGAGTTATTATTGCCCATATTGATGGGATTACGAGTGAGCAGCACGTTAATACCATGACCCAACGGCTTCAAGATATTGATTTTGATGTCATTTTTGATACTTCTCAGCTGCATCAATTTATAGAAGATAATTCCCTTACACCGTTTCCTTTGCTTCTGCCAACTGAACGTGTGGATAGGGCGGTTCAAGCTCTTATTAACGGACAAGTAGCTGTTTTAAGTAGTGGGTCGCCATATGTCATTACAGGTCCTTCTACGATCATTGATTATTTTATTTCACCTGAAGATTACTTTCTCCCATGGATTCTTGCATCTTTTTTTCGTTTAATACGGGTATTCAGTGTCCTTTTCTCCATTTTTGGAACATCTATTTATATAGCCGTTATCACTTACCATTACGAGATGATTCCAAACGATTTATTCGGTTCACTTAGTACTTCTCGTTATAATGTCCCGTTTCCGCCGGTATTAGAGGTGATTTTTCTGGAATTCACGATTGAACTATTACGTGAAGCGGGAGTCCGGTTACCTACAAAGGTAGGACAAACATTGGGAATAGTGGGCGGTATTGTTATCGGCCAAGCGTCAGTTGAGGCGTCCCTTACAAGTAATGTCTTACTCATTATAGTCGCGTTATCTGCCTTAGCTTCCTTTACTACCCCAATTTATAAAATGTCGAACACTATACGTTTTTTACGTTTTCCTTTAATTCTCTTCGCATCTATTTGGGGGGGACTAGGTATCGTTATTGGGATTGCGTTTTTAATCATTCACCTTACACGGTTAGAATCTTTAGGAACACCCTATACAGTTCCATTTTATCCTTTTAGGCATGAGGATTTAACGGACAGCCTGATCCGTTCCTCTTATAGTAAAACATCCAAAAGGCCAAATTATTTACGTCCTAAATCAATTTGGAGATACCACCCACATAATCACAAAAAAAAGAAAAGTGATTTTGATGAGTAATCAGGAAAGGATAATAAAGGTGAATTTCATGAAATTATGTTTTCTGTTAACTTTTAGCTTAACTTTCTTTTTATCAGGGTGTGGTATACATGAGAGGATCATTGATGAAGTTCAGATAATTGAAGCTCTAGGATATGATCGGGAAGAAGGCAAAGTTAAAGGAATTGCTATTTATCCTACTTTCGCAGAGCAGGGAAATGTCAAATTGAAGATTTATAAAACGGTGTCTAATTCATATGAAGACATACTCCCGAGAATGAATGCAAAATCAGCCTATCCTATTGAGACAGGAAAATTAGATTTTTTATTGTTTGGCAAGGAATACGCCACACAAGGGATTGAAGATGTTATCACTAATTTTGCCCGAAATCCAAATACAGCGAGTCGAATGCAGTTGGGCATTGCTGAAAACACAGCCGAAGATATACTTCAATCCAGTAAACATGTGAATCTTTCATTCCATTTAAGTGAAAAAATCAATCAAAACATTGAAAGTGGTAATTTGCCAAAAATGAATCTGCACATGTTTTTGAATAATTTTCATCAAGAAGGGAGGGATCAAATTTTACCTTACCTTATCCTAGAGGAAAATCAAATTAAAATTGACGGGTTAGCTTTATTAAAAAACGGGAAGTACATAAATCATATTAATTTAAGACAGTCCTTAATTCTAAAAACATTAATTGATGGGTCTCAAAATGGACAATATAAAACCAAAATCACGCAAAATAAAAAGGAAGGTTTTATTCTCTTGAAAAACCTGGATGCAAAAACTACATATACGGTTGAGAAAAGCGAAGGCATTCCGAGTATATTCATCGATTTAACCATCCATGCAGAGATTGAAAAAGCATCATCCTGGTTTGATTTGAAAAAAAATAAAGATATTGTAAAATTGGAACGAATTTTAAATGAACACTTTAAGGAAGAGGTCCAACGTTTAATTTCACTGGCACAAGGATACAATGTAGATCCCATTGGGTTGGGAGAAAAGGTTAGAGCCAACTCAAGAAATTGGGACTATCAACGGTTTATGGACATATACCCAAAAGTAAAAACCACTGTACACACAAATATTGACATCCTAAATACAGGTATTGAAGAGTAAGTCTGCATGATAAGAGGAGGAGCCACGTGAAATCATTACTAGACGAACGACATTTAGTATCTTCCTTTTACGTTTTCTTTCTGATCTACACGAATATTATTGGCATAGGAATCATGAGTTTTCAACGAGATATAACAAAGGACGCAGGTTATGATGCATGGATTTCCATTATTTTATCAAGTATAAGCATTCATATACTAGTTTGGATGATCTATCGTATTCTTGGAATTGCTAAAAATGATGTCATACATGTTCACAAATTTTGCTTTGGAAAATGGATTGGCGGACTGTTCAACATTTTTGTGATTTTCTACTTTCTTATATTAGCGTTAATTGTTTTCCGTGTTTATATTGAAGTTGTTCAAGTTTGGCTGTTTCCCTTAATGAAGACCTGGCAAATAAGCCTCATTCTTCTAGTCCTCATTTATTACGTTGTATCCGGTGGATTCCGCGTGATTACTGGAATGTGTTTCTGGGGAACTATTATACCTTTTATTATCCTGTTTCCCCTTAATTTTTTTTCGTTGGAATTTGCCAATTTTCACAATTTATTACCCGTCTTTAACCACTCTCTGAAGGAAATCGTATCATCCTCTAAAGCTATGTTGTTTCAGTATGTTGGCTTTGAGACCTTATTCATGTTCTACCCATTCATTAAAAATCCAGACAGATCACAAAAATGGGCCCATTTTGGACTTTTGTTCTCAAGCTTACTTTATCTAATAGTAGCACTCATCACATTTGTTTTCTTTAGTGAAGGACAATTAAACCATACAATATGGCCCACATTAGATCAAATGAAAATTGCGAAATTCCCTCTAATAGAAAGAGTCGAATTTATCGTTGTTTCGATTTGGTTACTTCTCATATTACCCAATATCAGTGTGAAAATATGGGCAGGTTGTCGTGCTATTAAGAAAGTAATAAATGTGAAACAACGTATAAGTCTGTTCATTGTACTGGTCCTATTCTTTATTATAGCTAATGTGCTCAAAGAGAGGAGTCAAATAGAGCGATTGAATGAAATGTATTCAAACATTGCTTTTTACTTTGTGTATTTATATATCCCTTTTCTCTTTTTGTACATTCATATTAAGCATAAAATAACTAAGTAGGATAGAAAGCTTCTAGAAACTTATAATACAAACTGGGCAGATCGTTTTGTAAGGATTCAACAGAAAAGGTCTGCAGTTACATTTGAGAAGGTGAACCATTCCAAATCACAGAAATTACAATGGATAATCCTAAACTAAGTGAGGTTTTAGTTCGCCTTATTGCGTCGGGGATTTTGTCACACTGATGTTCTAACACAAATCAAGCTTACCATTATATAATTCTCCATTGGTTTTTGTAAATTTAGGTATCATAACGCATTTTGGTGGTTGAAGTTAATTAGGGGGTTTGTAGGAATGGGAGTAAGTAGGGTAGGTGCAATTATATTTGGAATAAGCCGAAGAATCTTAGTTTTAATATTAATTACAGATTTAAATTAGAAAAGAAAATTGAAGAGAACAATTTGATTGATTAATGATGTGTACTTCTTAAACTAAGAGTGCGATACTTCAATAAGAGGTATCGTATTTTCTAATTGAGCTCCCATAAAAATTAAAAAAGCTCAAAATCCAGAAAAAACCACAGCAAAATAGACACAGTAAAAATGCTTTTAAAAAATAGGCTGAGCCTTATGAGTGATCTAATTGAGTTTGGTAAACCGTTAAATAAAAACCTCCAATCATTGCAAATTAAGTAAAGGCTAGCGCGACAATCAAAAAAGGATTAATCTCCCCATGAGTGCTACCCATAAAGGGCGCGACAGTCGGTAGTACACCGTAGTCGTCGGAGTCAGACTAACGGATGGGCTCAAAGGCACCATAGTTCAACGACGTTCTTCGCCAGCCATTAAAACATTATCGACACAGAGACCAATTTTCATTCTCTGTGGTGAAACGCTGATTTTTGCGCTTCATAGATGGTAACGGGTGCGTTAGCTGAAAACAGGAGCTGTTTTTAAGGCAGTACATTCTTTGTATACCGGGCATTTTGGTTGAAGAAAAAAATGAATTAATTAGTGTTGAATTAAATACTAAATACCCTAATTATAGCTTATACCAAGGCGTAACTGCCGGGCAGGAACAAATATTTAGACAGTTGGTCAGAATATATTGAATAAGAAAAAAGAGTCGGCAAAGCGACTCTCCTCTAAAATTCTCCGTGTTTAACTTAATAAGAATTTATTCAATGCTTGTTGTAAAGTTCCTAATGTTTGTGCTTTTTCATTTAATCTTATTCCTAAGTTTATCATACTTCTAACCACTTCAGCTCTTAACCCGGTAATCACAGTGGTACATCCCATTAATGAAGTGCCGTCTATAATCTTCATTAAATGATCAATTACTTCGGCCTCGATTTCCATAATTCCAGATAAGTCCATAATCAATGTTTGAATACGTAATTTTCCAATCTCCATTAAAACTTTTTCCTCGAGGATATTCGTTCGGTAAAGATCAACCGCACCAATAAGAGGCAAAATACATATAGTGGGTGTTATTGGGATTATGGGCACCGAAAGATTTTCAACCAATTCTTTTTGAGCCATTATCAACGAATCTTTGTATTGAGAATATGTGATAAAAAAAACATTTAAAAATCTGTCTACCTGATTATTAACTTGTTTTTCTACCGAAAAAAATTCTTCAGTAATAACCTTATTATTTACCTTGTTATATTCTTGTAGGAACCTCCACAAGGTTCTTCGAATTGCTTGCACCCACTCTAATTTGAAAGTTAATGGAATTGCGTGTGTCGCCCAAGCTATACCTTCTTGTGTAGCAAATGATTGAAGCTCCTGTTCTTTAGCCTCAATAATGTATTGAATCAGCCTATGGGCATTATTTACCAGGTCAATATTACCGACCGTTAAAATTTCTTCAATTTTTTCTTTTACATTAGATGCTTCGTTTAATAATGAATTTTCAAAATCCGTTTTATTTTCTTGGATGAATTCCAGTAATTTATATGTATCTAGTGACTCCTTCATAATATAATCCCCCTATTTTTTATATACCAAAACTTTAATTACCCTGTAATTATAATTACTAAACCCGTTTACACTTTAAGCTTCTACTTTAAAGGGAAAATGGATGTATAATTCATCTTGTTAAGATTGTTACTTAAACTAACGGGCGTTAGCTGAAGATCAGAGCTGTCTTTAAGGCAGCTTTTTCTTTTTTGAACTATCGGGGCAGCATTACTGTATTAACTGAAATACTAAAAAGATTGAGAAGAAATCTACTTAAACTAACGTGTGCGTTCGTATTATAAGGTCGACCAGTAAAAATGATGTGAACCCAAAAAGTTAGATACTTTATTTACTTAAGCAGCCTTGAGGGCATGAACCCGGTAATCTACCGGGCTCATGCCTTTTAATTTTATCTTGATTCGTTGCATAAGGGTCGTACTACAATGGTATGGGATATCAAAATGGTAGACGAAGAAAAAAAGCTAATATGTAATTACGTCCGCTGAGTACCATTTTATAATGCCTTTAGATATACATGTAACTGGTATTTACTTAATAATTTATAACTCAATAATTCAAGAAGTTGTCTATTAATACTATGATAAGAAGCTTTGTAATAGGAAAAACCTTTATTACTAGAGTTTGCTCTGATCAAAGCGAGAAGTATGTTTTTCACGTACTGTCAGTAATAGCGTACTAAAGAAGAGGAAAGTTTGTTTGACAGATTTATTTTGAAATAAGAAAAGTAAGATTTTAAAAGACTGATATATATTAATTGATTATTCTGTTATTAGGGAAAGTTAACTCTACTTCAAATATCTTTATAAGATTCTCCTTACCTTTATTTGTAAACGCTTTCTTTGGGGGATTTGATTCATAAAATAGGAGGGATGACAACGTGGACGATAAAAGGAAAACGTAAATCTCTGGCCATTATCTCGTTAGCTAATACCAAAAGTAATAGTATTCCGTTTTAGATTCCGTCCTAGGAGTTGGCCAGAGACAGAATCTTTTTCTATCCAATGAGATGATAAAAAAGGAGGTTTCCAAAATGAGTATCGAAAGAGGTACAGACGTGAGGAAAAACATTATGGATTTTTTTGGTAATTTAACTCCCGCTGCTCTTGGAACTGGTTTGGTTGCTGCATTGTTTAGCATTATGGGGCCAGGTTTAATTGTAATGAATTCAGCTAAAGAAGGTAATCTTTCTGTTGAGCAGGCAATTTCTTGGTTGTTTATTATTTATACGGCGGGAGGTATATTTACGATTATCTTGTCACTCCGCTATCGCATACCTATTGTGGTGGCCTATAGCATACCTGGTGCAATATTAATAGGTAATGCCTTAAAGCATATACCCTTTAATGAGGCAATTGGTGCATCTATTGTTGCTGGAATAGTAGTTACAATTCTTGGATTGTCAGGGGTAATCAAGAAGGTAATAGAATTAATTCCTCTTCCGGTTATGCTTGGAATGATTGCTGGTGTCCTTCTATCTTTTGGTATCAAAGCAATACAGGCTGTGGTAGAGGCACCAGCAGTTGCAGGGAGTTCTTTTGCAGTCTTCTTCCTCTTAATGGCGATGAAAAAATTCTCAAGAAAATTCCCGCCTATTCTAGGAGCAATAATAATAGGAGGGATAATCGCAACAGCCCTTGGGCAAACGAACTGGGGGGCGATACAACCTTCATTTGCTCATCCTATATTTGTAGTACCTCATTTTAGTATTCAAGCTACATTAGAACTAACGTTGCCCTTAATTATATTGATAATTGGTGTTCAGAATATGCAGGCTGTCGGGGTGCTATTTGCTACAGGATATAAACCTCCTATCAATGCTATGTTTACCATTCCAGGTATTGGTACAATCGTTAACTCTCTTTTTGGAGGACACCCAACTGTTATAGCTGGACCAAGTACTGCAATGGTTTCTAGCGATGCAGCAGGTGAGGATAAAAATTTGAGATATGTAGCGGCAACTTTTGATGGATTACTTTGGATATGTTTTGGTTTAGTAGCCGGGATGGTTATTGCGGTTTCGACGGTGGTTCCTGGTCAATTGCTTTCTGTGCTCGGTGGTCTTGCTATTTTTAACGTGTTTATAAGTACATTTGCCGGGGCTTTCAACGGGAAATTTAAAAATGGAGCCATGGTAGCATTTCTTATAGCCATTTCTAATGTAACAGTATTTACTGTTGGTGCCGCTTTCTGGGCTCTATTGGTAGGATTTGTCGTTTCATTATTACTTGATCGAGAGGACTACAGCAAAGCAAAAAGTAAAATGGATTCAAAAAAAGATGGAGCAAAGATTGCATAGTAATATAAAGGGTTTGGGATTTATGAAGCTCCCCTTTGGACTATATCCCTTATAAGGGACAAATTAAAAAGGGGTACTCTATAAGAATATGGATCATGGTATTTGAACTGGAGTCTTTTCTTTAATTTCCATTGGTTTCTCTCAAATAATAATCGTATCTAAATGGTCTGCCTTTGTTGTATTTCATTAAGTTCTCACGTGACTTATGATCCATTACATCTTTAAGATGACAAAATAATTACTATTTGAATTATCCTAATATTCTTTTTTGAGACATTGATTCTGTTACCTTTAGTTTTTTTAAAAGAGGAGGATGTAATGGAAGCCAATGGAGAAATAGAAAATGACATTAGGGTGAAATTGTTATACTAAGCGTCTTTCCATTTACACAATGTGTAGAAAAAATAGAATTACCTAATAGATGACCATATTAATTTATCAGTCAACATATTTGAAGGTATGGGAACATATTGGCATAGTAAAAAACTTTGGCGTAAATGGTATTCTCCAAGTTTATATTAAGTTAAAAAAAATTAAAAGCCTGTGCGCAATTTCAGAAGGGGAATATTGAATATTCGAAATAATAAGAAATATTTTAAGTGATTTAAACAAGATTTTGAAAATGGAAAGTAAGTTTATAGATTATTATGCTAGTAATGGAAGGTGAAATCACAATTAAAACAATCCATATTATTAATGCAATACTTTTTTTTCATTTATTATTTATCATTTGAAACCGCTTTCTTGAAAACGTTGTTAAAGATAGGATAGGAGGAGTTTATGATGGAAGGTAAAGGGAGTTTGAATTTGCCAGCAGGAATTGAACAGTCTTGGGATGTGTTATTAGATTCAGAGGTGCTTAAGAGATGCATCATGGGGTGCAAAAAATTGGAGTTAGTTGAAGAAAATAAATATGAAGCTGATATATCAATGGGTGTTGCATCAGTGAAAGGTGATTATTCTACAACAATTGAATTAGCGAATATTAATAAACCGATATCTTATCAAATGATCGTTAAAGGTGAGGGAGGACCTGGAAGCATAGAAGCCGTCGCAGATATTACTCTTGAATCAGTAGATGAAAACAACACTGTTCTCTCTTACAGCTTTGAAGCAGAAGTGGGAGGAAAAGTTGCGATGGTCGGTCAACGAATGCTAGGAGGCGTATCTAAACTGGTTATTAAAGACTTCTTCAAAAAATTTGGGAAAGAATTAAAAAAGGCTGAAGTTACCAATTAAATAAGTAATGAACCTTCAAGGGGAGAAAGGAGAGATTTTTTATGAATTTAGGTACATTATTGGATTTTGCGGTGGAACGCTATCCAAATCAAATCGCTCTAGTACAAGGCCTGAAATCTTATACTTATGCCCAATTACAAAAGGAAGTAGAAAAAGTTGCTGCCTCTCTGCAACGTTTAGGCATTCAAAAACAGGATCGTGTTGTTGTCATCTTAAAGAACAGACAGGAAAATGTTATGGTTTACTGGGCAATACAACAGATTGGTGCAATCTATACTCCAATAAACCACCGCTTATCCGCCAAAGAGGTCGAATATTGTGTAAACGATTCTGAAGCGAAGGCTATCATCTTTGAATCAACCAGTCAAAGTGCTGTGTCAGGTGCGAACTTTCTCGAAAGACCAATCTTGATTGGTGTTGAAAATTATAATGGTGTGGATATTTCTTATCCGGAACTAGTAAACAGAAGCCCAGGAAGCTATCAAAGGCCAATTCTAGATGAGAATGATATATCGATAATGCTATACACATCCGGTACAACAGGACGTCCAAAGGGAGTACCACGAACGCATAGGAATGAATATGCCTCGGCTATGGCACATATCATCCAAAACCAGTACCAGTTGTGGGAAAGTACATTAGGAGTTATGCCACTTTATCATACAATGGGTGTTCGTTCGTTGCTCTCTATGACTTTTTTAAATGGAAAGTTTGCTCTTTTATCAAACTTAGACTTTGATGCTGGTGAGGCGCTTGAAATTGTAGAAAGAGAAAAAATTTCATCCCTTTATTTAGTTCCGACGCTTTTTCATGATATGTTATCATACCCGGATTTTGGCAGGTATAACCTTACCAAGCTTGAAAAAATCGGGTATGCTGGTGCCGCAATGACTACTACATTAGTAAATCAATGTGTGAAGTTACTTAAACCAAAACTGTTTGTAAATCATTACGGCAGTACGGAGGTATATACGTTTACCATCTGCCCTGATGTACATGAAAAGCCAGGCAGTGCAGGTAAACCGGGGATTCATCAAAATATTCGCCTGGTAAAAGCAGATCCAGACGGTCATTCTACTCCTGATGATATTGTTGGGAGAGGAGAAGTCGGCGAAATTATTGCGAATCTGAAGTCCGTTGAAGCCTTTAAAGGGTATTGGAATCGCCCGGAGGCGACGGAAAAAACTATTCGAGATGGCTGGTATTTTACAGGAGATATTGGCTTTATTGATAAAGACGGTGACTTATTCGTTGTTGGCCGGGTTGACGATATGATTATCTCTGGGGGAGAAAACATTCATCCATTAGAAGTCGAGGATTGTCTGACTCAACATCCAAAAGTTAGGGAAGCTACCGTAATTGGGGAGCTTGATGAGCGCTGGGGGCAGATTGTTACCGCTTATATTGTAGCTAAAGACCAATCTGTTACAGAGCAAGAACTGGATGAATTTTGCAAGAATCTACCCAGTTTATCAAATTTCAAAAGGCCTCGTAAGTATACGTTTGTAAAAGAGATTCCAAAAAGTCCTGTAGGGAAAATTCTTCGCCGTAAATTGCGCGAGGGTGATATTGATGCACCTCACAATGAAAGTGAAGCTATCAGCCAATAAAAATTTTAAAATAGAAAAGGGGAAATAACAAATGACTATAACAGAGCAAACGTATGACCATATTCGGGTAGAGAAAAATGCAGAAAAACAAACGGCAACAATCGTGTTTGATCGTCCAGAGAAAATGAATTATATCAGTATGCTCGGCAGAGAACAACTGACAGAGATTTTTGATGGTTTGAATCAAGATGATGAAGTGCGTGTCATTATCCTCAAAGGAGCAGGAGATGTATGCTTCAGTGCAGGAGGAAGCATCCCAGAATTTATGGCGACCCATCAAGAAAAGCTTTCCCATTTAGCCGAAAACGTGGCTGCTCCTGAACGCTCTCCAAAACCTGTCATCGCTCAGCTGCAGGGGTATACGTTCGGTGTAGGCCTAGAACTTGCGATGGCCTGTGATTTCAGGATTGCACGGGAAGATACCCTGCTTGCCCTTCCAGAAATGAACCTAGGAATGATTCCTGGGAGTGGAGGTACACAGAGAATTGCAAAGATTGTGGGCTTAACAAGAGCAAAGGACATGATCATGCGTGCCAGAAAAATTCCTGCAAATGAAGCATATCAATGGGGTCTATTAACACAAGTAGTGTCCAAAGGGGACCTTCAACAAACAGTGGATTCGTTAGTTGAGGAGCTTGTTCAATTTTCTCCGCTTGCTCAGCGTGTTGCAAAAGAAGTGTTGAACGCTTCTGAAGAAAGTCCGCTGGGAGTCGGATTGAAAATGGAAGGGAAAGCCTACGGCCTCCTTCGCACAACAGAAGACTTTAAAGAAGGCGTAGATGCGTTCGTCGAAAAGAGAAAACCAGTTTTTACAGGGAAGTAATAAAATGAGAGTCACCGGCAGCCTCTGCCGGTGATTCTCATTTTAGATCAAGAAAAGTCGCTTTAAATCATGTTTGATTCAGGGAAGTTAATAGAACGATAGGGAAGGATTGAAGGTATGCAGCTAAAAAAGGGTTCTGAAAACAAGAAAGGTTTATTAAGTCATTTAAATGTAAGAACGGTTAGTGCAGGAGCGCTGGCAGCAATTTTTGGCTGTACTGGTCCGTCGCTAATTATAATAAACGGAGCATCAAATGGCGAATTAACTCAAACACAAATGATTTCTTGGTTATTTGCCATATATTTTTTTGGTGGGATATTAGGAATATTCATCTCCGTAAGAAATAAGCAGCCGATTGCTGGCGCTTATTCAATTCCAGGTGCAGTACTTGTTGTAGGTTCACTGTCAAACTATTCTTTAAATGAAGCTGCGGGTGCTTATTTGGCAGCAGGTCTCATTGTCTTTATGTTAGGGATAGCAGGGGTTATTGGTAAAGTTATGGACTGGATTCCGGTTCCAATTGTTATGTCGATGGTCGTTGGAACAATGATTAGTTTTGGGACTGAGATGATTGCATCCCTCGAAAAAGCACCAATAATTGCAGGTTCATCCATCCTCGTGTATCTTCTCTCATTCCGTTATATAAAAAAATTTCCACCTATTTTAATATCATTTGCTGTTGCTATCATTTTATCGGTTTGGATGGGAGAATTCCAAGTGAAAGATGTGAGTTCCGTTTTTGTCGTTCCTCAACTAGTGACTCCATCATTCAATATTGACGCGATTATTTCAATGGGCATCCCACTTGCACTTTTAGTAATTGGTGCTGAAAACGCCCAGGCTACAGGTGTGTTAAACACCCAAGGATATAAACCACCGGTTAATGAGATGACGATTTTAAGCGGAATTGGCGGGGTTATTACATCTTTTTTTGGAGGTCATAATGCGAATATTGCGGGGTCAATGACAGCAATCTGCGCATCAAAAGAAGCTGGTCAAATGGAAGGAAGATATGCAGCAGTGGTTGTATGTGGTGTGTTATTTTCTACCTTTGGATTGTTTGCAGGTATAGTCATGCCTTTTGTAGCTGCAATGCCGAAAGTATTAATCAGCACTGTTGCAGGACTGGCTATGATGGGAGTTCTTTTAAGTTCATTACAGGAAGCGTTTTCTAAACCCCAATTCCAATTTGGTTCATTTTTTGCCCTTATCATTGCGATGTCAGGAGTCCATTTTTATGATATAAGCTCTCCATTCTGGGCGATATTGGGTGGTGTTGCTGTTTCTCTAATTATTGAAAAGCCTGATTTTAAAACCATCATTGTTCAACAAAGTAAAAATAGTACAGATTCTAACGTTTCTCAAGGAGTTTGAAATAAATAATAAACATTAATCTCTAATAAAAGCCCTCTCGATTAAGAGAAGGGCTTTTTACATTAAACAATCACAGTTGGATATCCTTTTTACTTCAATTTTGAAAGGTACCGACTCGGAATCAGTACTATATATTACGCAGTTCACAAGGTGTAAAAGGTAAAATTATTGCCCATCTGAACGGGGTCTACGTTTCAGAATGGAGCAAACGTTTTTTTGTTTATTTGAAATTTGCCATCCAGTAAGGTTCGAGCCTTACCCTAGTCTTCAAGAAAAGCGGAACTGCAGGGGTTCCAGTTGTAACGTCATTCGTTCCAGTTGGATGGTTAATGGGTAGGAAAGAGTGAATTTTAAACAGTTTATTAATGGCATGAAACTTGCAAATATAAAAGATGAATATTGAAAGTTGAAAGGGGGGAACTTTGAAAAGCGTGCAGTTAACAAAAGTGGATTGATTACCCGCTTCAAAGTGCATGATCCAAAAAGTCGTTTTCAAATGTAGGAGGAAACAGAGTGAAAAAAATTGTTATAGGTATATCAGGGGCAAGTGGATCCATTTACGGTATTAGATGTCTTGAGACATTAAACAAACTTCAAATTGAAAGTCATGTAATTATTAGTTCCTCTGCTGAAAAAACCATCGAATATGAAACAGAATACTCGGTGGAACAAGTAAAATCACTGTGCAGTTTTGTATATGACTCAAATGATATAGGTGCAAGCATCTCAAGTGGTTCCTTTCATGTTGACGGGATGATCATTGCTCCGTGTTCTATTAAAACTCTATCATCTATCGCAAACAGTTTTAATGATAATTTAATCACTAGAGCTGCTGATGTAACTTTGAAGGAACAAAGGAAGTTGGTTCTAATGGTCCGTGAAACACCATTGCATTTAGGGCATTTGCGGCTAATGCAATCAGCTGCAGAGAATGGTGCGGTAATCCTCCCTCCTGTTCCTAGTTTTTATCATAAGCCAACATCATTAGATGATATTGTTAATCAAAGTGTAGGTAAGGTGTTAGATCAGTTTGGTATTGATGCTCGACTGTTTGAACGGTGGTCGGGACTCAATAAAGATGAAATAATAACCAATCTATAATCATTATTTTTTGGGTATTAATATACTATTTTTCCCGTTTAACATGATTCAGAACATGATATGAAAAAATGGAGGTACTCTAATGTCTAATGTAGTCGCTCATTCTGAACAAGAAAATGTAATCGTTAACAGACGTCAGGTTGTCTCTGCAATGACAGCGTCACTATTAGGGTGGTCTTTCGATCTTTATGATCTTTTTCTTCTACTTTTTGTGGCTCCCACAATTAGTATACTATTTTTCCCTACAACCAGCCCTACGCTTTCTTTAGCTGCTGTTTATGCTTCTTTTGGGGTAACGCTTTTGATGCGGCCTCTTGGGTCGGCAATATTTGGATCTTATGCAGATAAAAACGGGCGAAAGAAAGCCATGATTGTTTCTGTGGTAGGGGTTGGTGTTAGTACAGCTGCCTTTGGTCTTTTGCCTACTGTCCCACAAATTGGTGTGACTGCTGCAATCCTTTTTTTAATTCTACGATTAGTTCAAGGGGTCTTTGTAGGCGGTGTCGTGGCATCTACACATACAATTGGAACAGAATCTGCGTCGCCTAAATGGCGCGGATTGATGTCTGGTCTTATAGGTGGGGGAGGAGCCGGGTTAGGAGCACTATTCGCTTCACTAACGTTTACCATCGTTTCTGCTTTTTTTCCTGGTGAAGCGTTTAATGATTGGGGGTGGCGAGTCATGTTCTTTACAGGGATTTTAGGTGCAGTAGCTGGTCTACTTGTATTTAGAACACTTAACGAGTCTCCGCTTTGGGCACAATTACGTAAAGAGAATGAAGAAAAAGGGCAAGAGGATGTAATACCGCAGTCTCCTATTAAGACCCTATTTACAAAATATTTCCGAGTTATAGCTGTGAATCTAATGATTGTTATTGGTGGTGGTTCAGGTTATTACCTTACAGCTGGTTTTATTCCCACATTTCTAAAAGTAGTTAACAATGTATCTTCAGAAGTTTTATCAGGTGTTCTCATTGTCTCAAGTATTGTCACGATAATTTCGGCTTTACTGTTCGGACAACTTAGTGAAATTATTGGAAGAAAAAAGACCTTTTTAGTTATTGGATGTTTAAATATCGTCGGACTTCCATATTTTTATCTAGCATTAGCCGATGCTGTTACAACGACTTCGATTTATTTGAATACGATGGGTCTGGTGTTTTTAGGAAACGCTGCTTATGCACCTGTGTTAATTTTTCTTAATGAACGCTTTCCTACATCAATACGGTCTACGGGTACAGGACTTTCATGGAATATGGGATTTGCAATTGGCGGTATGATGCCAACTTTCGTAACATTAGCAAGCGGTTCGATTGAAAATATACCGTACACACTTATGTATTTTGTGATTGTAATTTTTCTTGTCTACATTATTGGAAGCCTCATCGTTCCAGAAACAAAAGGCAATCTCAAATAGAAACGGGGGCCGTAAATAGTGATTGCAAAATTAGAGATTACTAGAAATTATATTAATGGCGATTGGCAAGAAGCCAAAACTGGGGAAACGATGACATCCGTAAATCCTGCTACAGGTGAGATTGTTGGAGAGTCACAGAAATCGGGATTAGAAGATATTAAATTGGCAATTAAATTGGCGAAGGCAGCATTTCATACATCCGACTGGCGTTCAAATTCTTCGCGACGTTCTGATGCTTTGATGCAATGGGCTTATAAATTGAAGGAAAATAGAGAAGAAATTGCTAGAATTTTAACCACAGAGAACGGAAAGCCGATAAAGGAGTCTCGTATAGAATTGGACGCCTGTATTGATACGTTAAAATATTTTGCAGGTATGGCTCGAAGTATATTCGGTAGGTCGATAAATCTTTCCACCACGTCATATGGCATCATTGACAAAGAGCCGATTGGAGTAGTAGGGATTATTTCACCTTGGAACTGGCCGGCCATGCTAATGATTCGAGAGGTTGCTCCAGCCCTTGCTGCAGGAAACGCAGTGGTTTTAAAACCGGCAAGTCGGACACCACTTATCAGCACTGCCATTGTCAAATTAATCGAGGAAAATAGCGACTTTCCACCAGGAATTGTGAATATCGTGTCTGGTCCGGGAAAGGTCATTGGAGATGAAATGACTACAAATCCCGATGTTAATGCCATCAGCTTTACAGGTGACACGACTACTGGCAAAAACTTAATGAAAAAAGCAGCAGAAAAGGTGAAGAAACTTGCTCTTGAACTGGGGGGGAAATCTCCTAATATAATATTTCCTGATGCAAACCTAAACAAAGCGATTCAAGCCGTTGCAAAATCAGCCTTTATTACTGCCGGCCAAATGTGTTTTGCTGGATCAAGAGTGATTGTTCATGAGTCGATTCATGAAGAAGTGGTGGAAGGATTGCGTAAACAGGCTGAAAAATTGAAAGTTGGTAACGGGTTAATTGAAACAACCGATATGGGACCTGTCATCTCGGAAGAACAGCTTAATAAAATTTTGGAATATTGCGATATTGGAAGACAAGATGCAAAACTTATTACGGGTGGTAATAGGTTGACCGGTGGAGATTACGATAAAGGGTATTATATTGAGCCAACCATTTTTGATCAGGTGCCAATTGAATCAAGAATAGCACAAGAAGAGATTTTTGGGCCCGTGCTGGCCATACAAGTTTTTAGGGACGAGAAAGAAGCGATCTCACTTGCTAATGGAACAATTTTCGGTTTAGCTGCTGGCGTTTGGACAAAGGATGTCAACAGAGCTGTGAGAATTGCTAAAAAGGTCGAGGCCGGAACGGTTTGGATTAATACCTATAACAAAAATTACCCACAGGCAGAATTTGGGGGTTATAAAGAGAGCGGAATTGGGCGTACAAGGGGAATTGAAGGATTAATGGAATATACCGAAACAAAACATATTAATATTGAAATAGAAGAATAGGGGGGGATCTATCTATTATGTATCGATCATTTGAGTTTCATCTTCCCACAAAGATTTATTTTGGATATAACAAAATCAACGAACTTAACAATATACCTTTTAAAGTAAAACGTGCCTTTATCGTTACTGATAACGGTGTCTTAAAATCAGGGTTAATCGAAAATGTAACAAAAATCTTAGAGGACAATCACATTTCTTATGTGATTTATGATGATGTGGAACCGGATCCGAGCGTTGAAACCGTTGACAAAGCAGCTCACGGGTTTCAACAGGAAGAATGCGATGCTTTAATCGCCATTGGCGGGGGCAGTCCGATCGATACAGCCAAAGGTGTTCGTGTAATAGCTGGAAATGGAGGGAGTATTCGTGATTATACTGGAGTAAATCTTATCAAGCAATCATCCAATATTCCTCTCATTGCAATACCTACGACATCCGGCACCGGAAGTGAAGTGACCATGTTTGCTGTTTTTTCGGATTGGGAGGAGAATCGAAAAGTTACGGTAACGAGCCCATTCATCGCACCGGATATAAGTATAGTGGACCCTAAAATGACGATGACTGCACCAACGAAAATTACAGCAGCCTCAGGATTTGATGCCTTTGCACATGGGGCAGAGTCATTTGTGTCACGGATATCCCAGCCTGCCAGTGACGCACTTGCATTATCAGCCATGCGAACTGTTAGCAAATACCTTCGTCGGGCCGTATTTAATGGAAATGATGTAGAGGCAAGGATCAAAATGGCAGAAGCTAGTCTCTTGGCCGGTATGGCATTCAATCAATCATTTCTCGGATTGACACATGCCATTGGTAGTGCGTTAAGCGGATATGCCTATGTTAGTCACGGAGTGGCAATAGGTCTGCTTTTACCGGAGGTTATCCGCCGTAATTCGATATCCCTGGTCGATAAGCATGTTGAAATGGCTAGCGTTTTTCGAGTAACTGATCCATCGTTACCTGGTTGGAAGATTACAGATCAATTAATAGAAGATGTGACTAAATTACGAAACGATATCGGGCTTCCACAGAAATTGCAGCAGGTGGGGGTTAAAGAAGAGCACCTTAAGGGGATCGCACACGACTCCGTGAAAAGTGGAATGTGGAAATTTAATCCTTGGCTAGCAACAGAAGAAGAGATTTTGGATCTACTGAAAGAACTGTTTTAAAGTTTGATTTTTTTATTAAAGACTATTAATTCTATTATAAAATTGGAGGTAATTGTAATGACAGAAAATATCGATAAAACTGAAGAGCTAATCCCTAGTATTGATAAGACGACGGATGAAGTGGCGTGGGACTTATATCGAAAAGCGATTCGTTTTGGGACTTGGGATCCTGCTGCTATCGATCTTAGCCAGGATAAAAGGGATTTTGAAGCGCTTGATGAAGACCTTAAAGGATATCTTATTCATTTTTGTACAGGATTTCTCGATGCTGAAGAAAATGTTGCCTTAAAGTTTTGTCCCTGGATCATGTTAGGCACCTCTACAGAACAACAGGCATTCCTTAGTACTCAATTGCTCGAGGAATTTAAACATACTGAGTTTTTTATGCGCTATTTTAAAGAAGTAATTGGTCGTGAGCGAATTCCTTCAGTGAAAAATATGGTTCAGCAGAAACTTGATAATCGTGTAAAAGTAATGCTGAATGCTCTTGAACAAGGAGAAGAGGAACGTGAGGCTGCACTTGTAGAAGGGTTAACCCATTACCAAGGAATAATAGAAGGTGTTCAAGCGATGACTGGATATGATGTGTTTCGAGGTGTATACGGAAGTAAGGGCCTATTGCCTGGTTTGAGTGAAGGATTTGCCCGAATCAAGGAAGACGAAGGACGGCATGTAGGCTTTGGACTTCGTATGCTAAAGCTGTTTGCCCGTAAACCAGAACATGCCAAGAGAATTCGTGCGTTATACGAAGAATACCTTCCTCTTATCTTGGTTCGATATGATCAACCTGTCATTGTAGATGGTAGGGAATACCCAACTCCACCTGAAGTTCGAGGCCGTGAAAGAGTGTCTAAAATGTTAGAACGCAGACTAAAGGATATATTAGGAACTTCAGTTGCTATATAAGGAGGAGATCTTTTTTTATGAAAGCTAAGACATTTCGCACCTGGATTGAGCATCTGCAAGCAACTCATCGGTTGGCTGTAATTGACCGAAAAGTTAGCTTACAGTATGAAATCGCAAAAATAGCTAAGAAATTAGATGGCAAAAAAGCAACATACTTTACTAGTGTAGAAGATTATCAGGTTCCGGTTGTATCAGGAATTTGTTCAACACGTGAAGATTTTGCAGAGGCGTTGGAAACAGACCAATATGGCGTTATTTCAAAATTTACCGAAGCAGTTGCATCTCCCGTTCCTTGTCGAGCACTAAACAAACAACAAGCGCCAATTAAAGAAAATATTATTCTGGATAATATCGATTTGATGAAGATGTTACCAATTCCGGTACACCATGAGAAAGATTCAGGTAATTACATCACAGCTGGGTTGTTTATTGTTCGGGATCCAGTAACTCGAAAGCAGAACGTTTCGATTCATCGCCTCCAAATCTCCGGGGGAAATAAGATAGGAGCCCTAATCTTGCCTCGCCATACATTTCATTTGTATAAACAGGCTGAAGAGGCGGGAAGACCACTGGAGTGTGCGATAGTCATTGGGGTCGATCCGGTGACGTTACTGGCGTCACAAGCAAGTACTCCGTTCGGGGTAGATGAACTGGAAATCTCAAGCGCCCTTCGGGGGGAACCGTTGGAAGTCGTTCGTTGTGAGACGGTAGATATCGATGTACCGGCCTACGCGGAAATAGTGTTAGAAGGAAAAATTCTTCCACATGTTCGAGAGCCTGAAGGCCCTTTTGGAGAATTCCCAAAATACTATGGACCACGCAGTGACAAAGAGGTGATTGAGATTACGGCTGTCACTCACCGTAACAACCCGATTTTTTATACCATTGTCCCTGCGGGTTACGAACATCTTTTGCTTGGTGGCATCCCTCGTGAGGCAAGTCTCTTTCAGAGCATTCGACAGACAGTTCCATCCGTAAAAGCGGTTCATATGAGCCCTGGTGGAACATGTCGGTATCATGCCATTGTTTCCATTAATAAAAGAAATGAGGGTGAAGCCAAAAATGCAATTTTAGCAGCACTTGCTAACAGTTTTGATATTAAACATGTCGTCGTAACGGATGAAGAGGTTGATATTTTTAATATGGAAGAAGTGGAATGGGCAATCGCAACCCGCTTTCAAGCAGACAGAGACTTAGTGGTAGTTCATGAAGCACAAAGTTCGAAGCTTGACCCGTCAACACGCGATGGAGTGGGCTCGAAGATGGGATTTGACTGTACAATCCCCTTAGACAGTGAAGAAATGCAATACTTACGAGTTCAAATTCCCGGCTACAATGAATGTAATCTAGATGATTACATAAATCCTGATAAATTGATTCAATCAGTTCATCTTGAAGGAGATATAGACTTCTAAAAAATATGAAAAAATTGTGGCTGACTCAAAAGGCTTTGTGCATGACCTTTTGGTGTCAGCCTTTTCAACATGGGTAATCAAAAAAACACTTCGCTCATTTCCTACAAGTTATTATTCATATTCTCCTCTATTCAATGTGATTGTAAGCAAACCTGTACAAAAAGTATTAGTCAAACTTTTGAATTCATGTTGAACAGTATGCCTTTGATTCACTGGGTAAAAAAGACCTGCAAAGTCTCTTGAAAAATAAACGGCTTCATGCTTTGTTTTTTTCCTTTAAAACCACTATCAAAACAACTAAACTACCTTTTCTAGATGGAATTATAAGGAACAGGAAGCCTAGGTTTTTTTATAAATGGAACTTGGCTTGTTTTTTGCAGTATTAATAGATTCAATATAGGTACATTGTTTGTACTAAGGAAAATATTGATATGAGGAAAGTGAAATATTGAATACCAAAAGTAAGTTATCGATTATTATGTCTATTAATAAATTTAAAGATGCATTCTTAATTTTAAAATCATTTTTTGAAACATAACTCTTCTATCATATGTTATTTTAGTAAAGTAATATAAAGTGAGGGGGTATTCATGATAGAAGGTATAGGGAGTTTAAAATTGTCAGCAGAAATTGAACAGTCTAGGGAGTAGATCCAGAGGTGTTTAAAATATGCATCATTGGGTGCAAAAAAATAGAGATTGTTAAAGAAAATAGAAAATATGTATTAAGCTGATATTTCTATAGTTGTGGTGCAGTGAAGGGTGACTACTCGATTGTAAATCTATATCTTATCGAATAATCGTAAAGGGTGTGGGGCCTTGGAATCAACTGACTCAAGGATAATACCCGCAACAGCCTCCATGCTAAAAAACCAAAACTGGCCTTTCTTAGAATTAAAAAACGAGTAAAAAGTGATTTAGATAAGATAAGCACAACTCAAGGGGAAAAGGAGAGATGTAAAATGAATTTAGGTACATTATTCGATTTTGCAGTTGAGCGCTACCCAAACCATATCGCTTTAGTTCAAGACCAAAAACGCTATACTTATGTCCAATTACAACAGGAAATAGAAAAAATTGCAGCCTCTTTGCAGCGTCTAGGCATTCAGAAGCAGGATCGTGTTGTAGTCATCTTAAAGAACCGAGTTGAAAATGTAATCATTTATTGGGCATTACAAAAACTTGGTGCGATCTATACTCCGCTTAATGACCGATTATCCACTAAAGAGGTCGAGTATTGTGTAAACGATGCTGAAGCGAAAGCTGTCGTCTATGAATCAGCCAGTCAAAATGCCGTATTAGGATCGAACTTTTCTGAAAGGCCAATTTTGATAGGTGATGAGAATTATATTGGTGTAGATATTTCTTATCCTGAACTAGTAGACCGAAGCCCAGGTAGCTATCAAAAGCCTACTTTAGATGAAAATGATATTTCGATCATGTTATACACGTCAGGAACAACAGGACGTCCAAAGGGAGTACCACGTACCCATAGGAATGAATATGCCTCAGCGATGGCACATATCGTCCAAAACCAGTACAAGTTGTGGGAAAGTACACTAGGAGTAATGCCGCTTTATTATACAATGGGCGTTCGTTCACTGCTTACCATGGCGTTATTAAATGGAAAAATTGCTATTTTGCCAGACTTTGATTCTAGAGATGCTCTTGAGATTATTTACAGAGAAAGAATCTCTTCCCTTTATTTAATCCCTACGCTTTATCATGATATGCTAACACATCCAGACTTCAATAAATATGACCTATCCAAGCTTGAAAAAGTTGGATATGCAGGTGCTGCAATGACCACTACATTAGTAAATCAATGTGTGAAGTTACTTAAACCAAAGGTATTTGTAAATCATTACGGCAGTACAGAAGTATATACGTTTTCTATTTGTCCTAATGTATCTGAAAAGCCAGGCAGTGTTGGTAAACCAGGTATTCACCAAAATCTTCGTGTTGTAAAGGCAGATCCCGACGGTCGTTCTACTCCCGAAGATATAGTTGGGAAAGAAGAAATTGGTGAAATAATTTCAAATTTAGATTCCGATGAAGCATTTAAGGGGTATTGGAATCGCCCGGATGCTACTGTTAAAGCGATGCGCAATGGTTGGTATTTTACAGGAGATATTGGTTTTCTTGATGAAGACGGCGATTTATTCGTTGTTGGTCGGCTTGACGATATGATTATCTGTGAGGGAGAAAATATTCATCCATTAGAAATTGAAGATTGTCTGTCACAACATCCAAACGTTTTGGAAGCTATCGTTATTGGAGAGAAGGATGATCGATTGGGACAAATCGTATCCGCCTATATTGTCTCTAAAAACGAAACGGTTACAGCACAAGAGTTAGATGAGTTTTGTAAAAGGTATCCTAACATGTCGAACTATAAAAGACCAAGAAAGTATACATTTGTTAAGGAAATGCCAAAAAGCCCCGTTGGGAAAATCCTACGCCGAAAATTACGTGAGGGTGATTTTGAGGCACTACAAAATCAAAGCGATTCTGTAGGCTGATATAAAATAAATCTCTCCGCTGAGAGTGTTGAAAAGATGTATTTTCTAACTCTAGTCAAAGTGGTTAAATTTTTATAACTCTCATCTTAAAAAATTAAAACTAATTATTTCTGAATATTTTTATAATAGATTTACATAGAAGTAAAGAGGTGTCCTATGGCAGAGCTGCTAATTGTTGATACAGACCAAAGCTGTATAAGCAATATTCGTCATATTGTTGAAAATAGCGACTATAACTTTCTTCGTATTTATGAAGCTAATAACGCACAACGGGCTATGATGATGCTTAAACAATCCCGTCCAAGTGCGCTTATAATGGATGTTTCACTTCCGAACATGGATGGCATAGATTTTGGGAAAAACGTACTACTTATCTATCCAGACTTACCCATCATTGCAATTACAGGGTTAAAAATGTTTGAAATCGTCCAATCAGCCATTAATGCGGGTTTTTCAGCTTATTTATTGAAACCGCTTACTAAAAACCAGCTTTTGAACATATTCGATCGTGTTTTAAAACCAATAATTAAAATGGAAATAAGTCAGACGGTTAAAAATGAAGGTGAATTCGAATTAGATTTAAGAAAACCGATTCAAAGTGCCGTACAATACATTCAGTTACATTACAATGAATGTCTTACTCTTAAAAATATTGCTGATAGGGTTTATTTAAGCCCATCCTACTTTAGTAAATCCTTTAAGGAAGAAATAGGGATGACATTTGTAGAATACTTATCTTGGATTCGTGTTCAGAAGGCAAAAAATATGTTAAGAATGATTTCACTACCAATTGATGTTATTGCTAATAACACCGGTTTTGCAAATTCCAGTTACTTTGCAACAACATTCAAGAAAATAGAAGGAAAAACTCCAACTCAGTATCGAGAGCATTTTTTCTGGGAAAGAAAAAAAGATATCAATTGAAAAAAATATTTTTTCACTTTGGGAGGGGTGGTTATGATTACCATAATAAATGAGATGGACAGGTGTGTCAGAGAAAAGAAAAGAGGAATTCTGGCCACTGTCATACGTGTCGAAGGTTCAACCTACCAGAAAGAAGGGGCAAAATGTTTTTTTGCTGAAGATGGAGAGTTAATAGGCTTGTTAAGTGGAGGATGTGTGGAAGGTGATGTCCTTGAGCACGGAAAAGAAGTTTTACAGACAGGAAAACCCAAAAAAATCCATTACGATTTCAGGGGCGAAGAAGACCAAATTTGGGGCTTGGGTGTAGGGTGTAATGGAGCCATTGAGATTTTTATAGAGCTATTTGATCCTGTTGGTCACCATGAAAGAAGCAAGTTAATGAGAGAGGCTTTTACAACAAGTCAGCCCATTATCATAGCAACCATAACTCGTGATGAAGAAGAATCTAAGATCGGTGAGAGATGGGTTCACTCCAATTTACAAATTGGGGAACCAATGGATCTCAAGATGAAAGATAACAGTGAAGTCTTCTATGACCATATTACGCCGGTTCCTACCCTTTACATATTTGGTGCAGGACCAGACGCTGTTCCATTGGTAAAGACGGTTAAAAATTTAGGCTGGACTGTAAATGTATTAGATCACCGACCGGGCTTTGTTAATAAAAGAAATTTTCCCTTAGCCGATGAATTAATATGCTATGAACGAGACCACCCCACTTCCGTTCCATTAAGTGAACATAGTTATGCTATTGTGATGAGCCACAATTTTACTCAAGACCAATTGGTTCTAAAATCGTTGTTACATTCATCGGTACCCTATATCGGAGTGTTAGGACCAACAACCAGAACAAACCAGTTGCTCCACGGTTTCACTATTGATGAAATACAGTTAAACCGTATTTATAGTCCTATAGGCCTTGATATTGGTGCAAAAACTCCTGAGGAAATTGCTATCAGTATTGCTGCAGAATTGGTTAATGTTCATCGTGGTGGTAATTCGATGCATTTAAAACAAACGAAGGGTAAGGAACTTTTGTACACCTCTAGAGATCATAGGAGAGTGATTGCTTATCAATGATAAGAATCATGAAGTCTGGGGGATCATTTTAGCTTCGGGCTTATCAACCAGAATGGGTACTCCAAAAATGCTTTTGCCCTATCAACAAAAAACACTAGTTCTTCATGTGATCGAAACGTGTTTACACTCAGTACTTGATGGGGTGGTTGTTGTGATAAATCCAAAAGTGAATGGGTTGGTAGAGGCGGTATCTGTTCCTGGTATAAAACATGTGGTAGAGAATCATGATTCACATTTAGGTATGTCTACTTCGATTAAAGTCGGACTGGAAGCTTTACCCCAACAAGTAGAGGCCATGGTTATTCTTTTAGGCGATCAGCCTGAAATGGATGAAGGATCAATAAACAGAATTGTTGAAACCTACCAAGTAAAGAATAGGCCATCCATCGTTCAGTCGGTTTTTTTTAACAACGAGAAGGGGCATCCTGTTTTATTCAAACGAGATATGTTTCATCATCTTTTTCAGGTAGAAGGAGATAGTGGTGGAAAGTCCGTTATTCAAAAGTTTAGCAGGGAAGTTGTATATGCACCAATGAATCAGCACATTATTCCGGATGTTGACACAATAGACGATTATCAAAGATTGATTAAAAAGAGGGGGGTTGTACATGACAAAGGTAATAGGTAAGTCTGCTACGAGGGTGGAGGACAAACGGCTACTAACCGGTCAAGGAACTTATATTGATGATCTTGGTAACACAACAAATACAGGCTATGCGGCAATTTTACGTAGTCCACATCCTCATGCTTATATAATTTCCATAGACGCAACCGAAGCGGTAAAAATGCAGGGAGTAAAGGGAGTAGTAACCGGTCAAGACATAAAAGACCATGTAAAACCATTTAGTGTTGGGGTTACGGCACCAGTTAAGTATTTTCCTCTTGCCATCGAAAAGGTGAGGTATGTTGGAGAACCTGTTGCCATTGTAGTTGCCAAGGATCGTTATACTGCCGAAGACGCAATGGAAAAGATTAAAGTTTCTTATAAACAGTTACCAGCCATTGTAGATATTGAGAAAACGGTACAAGAGGATGCACCGATCTTACATGAAAATGTTGGGTCGAATATCGCCAATCATCGTCAATTCCATTATGGAGATGTAGACAAAGCCTTTAAAGAAGCAGATCATATCGTCAAGCATAAATATAAGTTTCCGAAATATACGGCTACCCCTGTTGAAACATATGGTGTGGTTGCAAACTATGATTCTGCTCATAATCAGTATAATGTTCATGCTAATTTTCATGGACCCTTTATTATTCAGGCAATCATGGCTCAATCCTTACAAGTCCCCAGCAATAAATTAAGACTGATCATTCCAAAGGATATTGGGGGAAGTTATGGAATAAAGGCAGGGCTTTTCCCATATATCGTTCTTTGTTCCATCACAAGTAAACTTCTCGGCTGTCCAGTTAAATGGATAGAAGATCGACAGGAACATCTTTCATCAAGTGCGAGCGGAACAGATCGCGTGACCTACATTGAAGCCGCCGTCAAAAATGATGGCAAGGTCACCGGTTTAAGAATGAAATTGATGGATAATGTTGGTGCTTATATTCGCGCACCAGAACCAGCCTGCTTATACCGTAACCATGCCAACTCAACCGGGGCATACGATATACCAAATTTAAATATTGAAGCGTTTGCAGTCATGACAAACAAGTCACCTACCGGGTTAATCCGTGGTTACGGGGGACAGGAGCAGTACTTTGCCCTCGAAAGAATTATGCAGCTTATTGCAAAAGAACTTTCTTTGGACCACTCTGAAGTGATTAGAAAAAACCTGATTAAAAAACAACAATTTCCATTCACAACAGCATCGGGTGGAATTTACGACAGTGGGGATTATGAGAATTCATTTGAACTCGCCCTTTTAACGGGGAAATATGAGAACTTTAGAAAAAAACAAGCAGAAGCGCGTAAAAGCGGAAAAATTTTAGGCGTCGGCCTTGCATGTATCGTCGAACCATCCGGATCAAATATGGGATATATCACGGTTGCCTTAACACCAGAAGAAAGAGCGAAATCCTTACCTAAATCAGGGGCATCAGAAGCGGCTACTGTTTCAATGGATCCGTTAGGAAGTGTAAACGTGAGAATTAGCACTGCACCAACAGGTCAAGGACACGAGACTGTGGCAGCCCAAATTGTATCTGAAGTTTTAGGGGTACCAAGGGAACAAATAAATATAATCGCTGAACTTGATACAGCGACTAGTCCTTGGTCCATCGCTTCAGGAAGCTATTCAAGTCGGTTTGCCTCGTTAGGTTCAAGCGCTATTTATTATGCAGCCCAAAAGGTAAGGAAAAAACTTTTTAACATTACTGCCTCTCAACTTGGTGTAGACGTCTCTGAGCTCGAGCTGGGAGAGGGTTTCATTTACGTAAGGGATAATCCTGCTAAAAAGTTTCCTATCAAGCGCCTTGCGGGTCTAGCACATTGGAATCCGCTTGCATTACCTGAAGGAATGGAACCAGGAATCTATGAAACTCATTATTATACACCTCAGGCTGCAGAACCACCGGATGATAACGACCTGATCAATTCCTCTGTCACATACGGATTTGTTGCTGATATGGTGACCGTGGAAATTGATCCGGATACAGCAGAAGTGAAAATAATAGATTATTTCACCGTTCATGATGCTGGAAAGCTTTTAAATCCGTTGATTGCTGATGGACAAATCATGGGTGGTCTGGCTCATGGTGTTGGTGGCGCTTTATACGAGGAATTAGCTTATGACAAGAATGGACAGTTCTTAACTGGGTCATTTATGGATTATTTATGCCCAACTGCTCCAGAAATCCCTAATGTAACGATTAAACATACGGAGTCTCCGTCCCCTCTTACTCCTTTAGGAGCCAAAGGCCTGGGTGAAGGGAATACCATGAGTGCACCGGTGGCGATTGCCAATGCCGTAAGTGATGCCTTAGCCCATTTAGATATTATGATCGATGAGCTACCATTAAGTCCTAATCGCATTTGGAAGTTACTCAGTGAGGCAAAGGAAAAAGTGACAGCTCCTTAAACAAATATTCTGAATCTCATAAAAATAGGATTACCGAAGGGGAGGGGAATTATGAAACCACCAAAGTTTGATTACTATAAACCTACCACACTAAATGAAGCATTGAATCTTTTAGAAGAAGCCGGTGAAGATGGAAAGATCATTGCCGGTGGGCAAAGCTTAGTTCCCATTATGAATATGCGACTTGCCTCACCCAAGTGCCTAATTGATATTAATGGCTTAACAGAACTAGATTATATTAAAAATGATGAAAATCAAAATCTACTTCAAATAGGCACTTTAACAAGACAAAGTAAAGTAGAAGAATCTGAAATGGTAGCCAATACTTGCGGTCTATTAACCGACGCAATTACCCAAATTGGACATGTGCAAACAAGGAATAGGGGAACTATAGGCGGAAGCATTGTTCATGCCGATCCAAGTGCCGAGCTCCCGCTTGCCTTGCTAACACTGAACGGTTCAGTGCAAATTGCATCAAAGGATGAGGTTCGAAACGTTAGTGCAGAAGATTTCTTTGTTACTTATTTGACGACAGATATTATGCCTACAGAAATCTTAACGAGGATTAATATTCCAATCATTGGAGGTAGACGAGGGTATTCGTTTCAGGAAATTGCCAGGAGGCATGGGGACTTCGCGTTAGTTGCTGCTTCTTGCTATATGACAGTTGATGATCATGACAAGATTTCATCCATAAGATTAGCCCTTGGCGGAGTTGAGGCCATTCCTTTGTTAATAGAGGATGCAGAAGACTTCATGATAGGGGAAACACTGTCCGATTCTTTGCTAGGAAAAATAGTTGAAAGTGTAGAATTAGCAGTTGAGCCCGAATCAGATCTTCATGCTTCAGCAGAGTATCGAACACATCTTGCTAAAGTTTTAACGAAGCGTACGTTAACACAAGCCTTTGAAAGGGCAAGGAGGTAGAGAAATGGGACGTCATCAAGTGGAAGTAACTATTAATGGCAAAGTCTATCAAGAAGAAGTGGAATCACGAATGCTATTAAGTGATTTTATCCGAGATGTATGCGGACTGACTGGAACACATGTTGGATGTGAACACGGTGTTTGTGGTGCTTGTACCGTACACGTAAATGGCACAGCTGTGAGAAGTTGTCTCATGTTTGCTGTACAAATAGATGGGGACGAAATTAAAACCGTTGAAGGGTTAGCAAATAATGGTGAGTTGACAGATCTACAGAAAAACTTTGTCGAATGCCACGGTCTTCAATGTGGATTTTGTACACCTGGTATCTTAATGTCTACAACAGATTATCTTGAAAAAAAGCCAGATCCCTCTACCAAAGAAATCAAAGAAATGCTTTCTGGCCACTTATGCCGCTGCACGGGATATGACGGTATCATTAATGCCATCGAGAAAACGATTGTAAATAAAAAAACAGCGATCTCATCTTAAATAGAAAAGGGGAAATAACATATGACTATAACAGAACAAACGTATGACCATATTCGGGTAGAGAAAAATGCAGAAAAACAAACGGCAACAATCGTGTTTGATCGTCCAGAGAAAATGAATTATATCAGTATGCTCGGCAGAGAACAGCTGACAGAGATTTTTGATGGTTTGAATCAAGATGATGAAGTGCGTGTCATTATCCTCAAAGGAGCAGGAGATGTATGCTTCAGTGCAGGAGGAAGCATCCCGGAATTTATGGCGACCCATCAAGAAAAGCTTTCCCATTTAGCCGAAAACGTGGCTGCTCCTGAACGCTCTCCAAAACCTGTCATCGCTCAGCTGCAGGGGTATACGTTCGGTGTAGGCCTAGAACTTGCGATGGCCTGTGATTTCAGGATTGCACGGGAAGATACCCTGCTTGCCCTTCCAGAAATGAACCTAGGAATGATTCCTGGGAGTGGAGGTACACAGAGAATTGCAAAGATTGTGGGCTTAACAAGAGCAAAGGACATGATCATGCGTGCCAGAAAAATTCCTGCAAATGAAGCATATCAATGGGGTCTATTAACACAAGTAGTGTCCAAAGGGGACCTTCAACAAACAGTGGATTCGTTAGTTGAGGAGCTTGTTCAATTTTCTCCGCTTGCTCAGCGTGTTGCAAAAGAAGTGTTGAACGCTTCTGAAGAAAGTCCGCTGGGAGTCGGATTGAAAATGGAAGGGAAAGCCTACGGCCTCCTTCGCACAACAGAAGACTTTAAAGAAGGCGTAGATGCGTTCGTAGAAAAGAGAAAACCTATTTTTAAAGGAAAGTAAATAATGGATAGTAAGTCAACTGAGGTGTTGAGAAACCCCTGAATCTGTTCTTCCCAGCTTGTAGAGAAAGCGTGGTATTACTCTCTCTACAATCTTTTTTTTGTTCCTTTTGACTTCCTTACAGGGACTTACACCTTTGGATATTTAAAATAATAAAAAGAAAAATCTTCTATCCTTAGTTGACCAATGAACTATCGAATGGTATACAGTTATACCTATTTGAAGAGTAATAATATTATTGTTTTAAGAGGTTGTTTACTCTACTGATATTATTCACGATGGTGTTTATTAGGTTAATTTTCATATCCGTCCTCATATATAAGAGCTTCATTTCTACACATCTATTTAACTAGAAACAATTCCAAATATCCTTAATCTGTTCGAAAATTATAAAAAGGTGATATACATGAACTGGTTAGATCGTATTGAACAAAATGTTCCTGTCGTTCAAAGTGCAGATCCTATCTGGAAAGCGGCTGAATACATGAAGTCTTCACAATTAAATGAGATTCCTGTTTTGTCGGGTCAAAATTTCATAGGAATAATTCATGCAAGGGATTTACTAAATACTGATTCAAACCGATTCGTCGAAGAGTACATTGATAAAGACTGTGTTTCAGTCGACGGGACGGAAGTGATTTACGGCTTACCGTGTTCCAACACCCACCAAATTATTCCTGTTGTAAAGGAAGGGATTTATTACGGCAGTATCAAATGGAATGAGATTCATCGTTGCCTGCAGGATGAATTAAATAAGTTGATGCTAGTTATAGACAATTCTTATGATGGAATATTGATAACAGATGAGACAGGTTATATTCTGCATATCAATAAGGAGTTTGAACAGATCACTTTACTGAACAAGGAGGTAATGGTCGGGGCGCACATGAACGATATGGTGGATAAAGGCCTATTTCTGAATGATTCAGTGGTGATGAAGACGCTACAATCAGGAAGATCATATACAAATGTTCAGAAGTATAAAAATACTGGAATATATACTCTGGTTACAGCTACGCCGGTTTGCAACCAAAAAGGAGAATTGATCCGGGTTCTGGCAAACGTCAGGGACGTCTCGGACTTAAATAGACTTCAGGAGCAACTTGCTGAATCCAAGAATTTACCTTCGCGCTACCCAACCGAGCTCAAACAGGTGCGCATCCAAAAAAAAAAAAGTTCAGGAGAAGTGATAGCCTATAGCCAAGAAATGCTAGATGTCCTTGATCTTGTCTATCATGTTGCATCATCCGATTCTACTATATTATTGCTGGGGGAATCTGGAGTTGGGAAAGAGGTCATTGGCAAAGTGCTACATGAAAACAGCTTGCGTTATGAAAAAGGATTATTCGTGAAAGTAAACTGTGGAGCGATTCCTCCTAATCTATTAGAGGCAGAGTTGTTCGGATATGAACAGGGTGCTTTTACAGGGGCAAAAAAGGCAGGTAAGCAGGGTATTTTTGAATTGGCCAATAACGGAACTCTTTTCCTTGACGAAATTGGGGAGTTGCCATTAGACATGCAGGTAAAATTCCTGCGGGTTCTTCAGGAACAGGAACTTATCCGAGTTGGAGGAACACAAACTATTAAAATTAATGTAAGGGTTATTGCTGCAACCAATCGAAACTTGGAAAGAATGGTGGAGGAAGGAACATTTCGGCTAGATCTCTATTATAGGTTGAATATCATACCAATAACAATTCCTCCACTAAGGGAAAGAAAGGATGATATTACTCCGCTACTTGGTTATTTTTTGAAAAAATTTAATGAGAAACATCAATATTCAAAACGCTTATCAAAAGAAGTTGTGGATCAATTGTTAATGTATAAATTTCCCGGGAATGTTCGGGAGTTATCCAATATAGTGGAACGACTAGTGCTTACCTGCCGTGCCAAGGTCATTAAATTGAAACATCTTCCAAATATAGTAAGTGAATATAACGAGAAAGAAAATAAACTGAAGATTCAAGAAGGTAAACCTGAGGTAGACTTGCAAATCCTCAAGCTGTCTTGTTACGGTCCTGCAGAAGGAGGCAACCTGGTCGATCTGGAAAAGGAAGCGCTAATCCAAGCCCTGAAAAAATATGGATCAGTGCGAAAAGCTGGTAAGGCCCTAGGTGTCACTCATACAATGGTTCTCAAAAAGATGAAAGAGTTTGGGGTTACCCTCAATGCGATACGCTAAAGAACTATGTACATTACTATCTAATTATTGTTCGTGTTGGATCCGGTTATATATTGAGATTCATATTCGTCGTTGTTTTGTTCTGCTTATCGTACATGTCTTTTGTACTGTATAGAGATGCCGTTTCAGAAAGGGCTAACAGGTGACACATAAGCGTTACTGGAAATGGTTTATAACTATACAATTTGGATCGTAGGAGGAGCACATGGAGTTTACGAGGATACCTGATTTAGAATTATATCGGACAATTGTGGAGAATTTTCATGATGGAATTTTGGCGATGAATCAGGAAGGGAAAATTCTATTGGTCAATCAGTCCATGCTTAAATTAAGTGGTTTACCTCGCGAAGCTTATGCTGGGCGGAATATAAGGGATATTGTGGAAAGTGGAATCTTCCAAAAAAAATCTGTCACATTGAGGGCTATTCAGGAAAAACAAACGGTGACCGATTTCCAACAGTATCAGAACGGAAGGACTGTCTTGGTTACTGCAATTCCTATCTTTGATGGAGGAAACCGTTTGATTCGGGTGTTATCCATCACCCATGATATAACCGATCAGATAATTATGAAGAAAAAGGTAGAAGAAATAGAGAGGCTTTCAGCAAAATATTATATGGAACTTTTATCACTTCGACAACACCATTCCAAAAGGGGGATCATCACCTCTAACCGGATGATGAAGGAAATTATCGACCTTATTCACCATATCGGTCCAACTGACTCAACAGTACTTCTGTTGGGTGAATCTGGAGTAGGAAAAGATGTCTTGGCTAGGGAAATTCATGAAACAAGTAAGCGGAAAGATTCCGGAGCCTTCATCAAAGTGAACTGTGGGGCCATCCCTAAGGATCTCTTGGAATCTGAGTTCTTTGGCTATGATACCGGTGCCTTCACCGGTGCAAAGAAGGATGGGAAGCCAGGATTATTTGAACTTGCTGATCAAGGAACCTTATTTTTGGATGAAATCGGGGAGTTCCCCTTATATCTTCAGGCAAAACTTTTAAGTGTGCTACAAGACCAGCAGTTTACCCGGGTCGGTGGAACGAAGGTGATTCAGGTCAATGTAAGAATTGTGGCAGCGACAAATAGGGATTTAGAATCTATGGTCCTGAGAGGGGAATTTCGGGAAGACCTATATTACCGATTGAATGTCATCCCAATCCAGACTCCAGCATTGAGGGAACGAAAGGATGATATCCCCTTGTTAATCGGCCATTTTCTCCAAAATTTTAATGAGGAATATAATAAGAATAAATCATTTACGATGGATGCTATGGATATTCTTTGCGCATATCACTGGCCAGGCAACATCCGAGAATTGTCAAACATTACTGAACGACTTGTCCTAACCACTAAAAGCGATGTAATAAAACCGAAGGATTTGCCTATTGCAAAACAACATACGGGAGTCAGTCTATCAAAACTCTTAAGAAATGAGGATACCAAAAGTAACTTATTTAAGTCTGTGGAGAAAAATCTAATCGAGAGCATGATTCAGCGGGAAGGGAGTATTCGCAAGGCTGCCAAGGTATTGGGCGTTTCGCATACGACCTTAATCCGCAAAATGAAAAAACATGGTCTATAACGTCTACTCAAAGGGGGAAAGTCTCATCTTCTCCAGGGTCTAAGATGGAAAAGATAGTCGTTGTACACTCTCAGCTAGATGAAGTCCCTAAAGTGTTGAGTGTTGAGTATCATCGTAGGGCTATTGAACAGGGAGATTTTACTTTGTCTGAAGAAATTCTAGAGGAAAAAAAGGACACCATAATTATTTATGACTACGAAGATTATACGTTAGTGGTCGCTGTGACAATTGCGGTAAAGCTCAGTTTGAAAGTGCGGTTAAGAACTATGTATGTGTGGCATGAAGAAATCGATTTAAACATATTAAGAAAGAAGTAAAATTAGTAAAACACAACAGCTTATTATAAGTTGGATCATCTACATTACTATTATAAGAACTTGCTATAATATACCACTAAAAAAAGCAATGTATCTCTAGTTTGAGAAATTCATTGCTTTTTTTCTATTTGCCCGTACCTCTGTGTAATCTGTCTGTTTTCACATCCATGAGTTGACTTTATTGTTGCGGAAGGTTTAGGGCTGTATTTGCTGTATTTAAATCAACTTGTAATTGTTCACTTAAATCATGTGGATGATAGTAACCTTTTGAAATCATATAGTTACTTATCTCTCCGTGTCTTTCTACAGCTACACGAAGCTGTTCTCTTAAGGCTGCTTTCAATTCAGGTGTTTTTGTTTCCGTAATGGCAAATGCAATATTTCTAATTCCTGATTTTGCGGATATTAAGAAGTCCGTTGCAATAACCTGATCAGTCATGCCACCCATACCCGCCATATTTTGCAAAAAATTTGTCATTACTGTTCCCCTCGATTCGTCAGAATTTCCTGCAGTTTTTGAATATCTTGTGTACCAGTGCTCATGTCTTTTAATAGAATATTTTGTAGTTCTGTATCCTGTACTAAACTGCTCATTGTAGAGGACTTTGTTAGACAAAGACTCTTGAAAGTTAAAATTTCGTGCGCCTCTAAAGTCTCATGCAGACCTAAATTCTTCGTCATGATTTTTCACTCCTTTTCTTTGAGAATTCACCTACATATCTTTTGTAATACAAAAGTTTTTATACATCATCATTTGCAAAGGTAACGTGTATTTTGCGAAATAAACTACCTATCTGTCAATAATCCGTATAACTAACAAATGAACTGGGGAAGTTATTTTTGTTATATAGATTAGGGAGGTGAACGTATGGAAAATGAAAGCTTGGCATTTCATGAAACCATGGAAACGCATGAAATTTTAAATTTTAAAACAATAGGTTTAATGAGATCAAAATTAATGCAAGGAATTTGCTTTGACAATGACTTAAAAGCATTAATGGAAAAAGACGTACAACAATCTATAGCTGCTATAAACGAGCTAAAGGGATTTTATACACAAGCCCGAACAAACTATGAAAAATGAGGTGAAATTTAAATGGAAATGGATTTTTTAGATCCTCAAGGCGCTGAACATATGCCGGAAATGGCTGATTCCTCTTTCGCGCTAGATTTTCTACTCTCTATCAAAAGTGGGATTCATACTTATGGTATTGCATTATCTGAAACAGCGAATCCCGCATTGAGAAAAGCATTGTACCAGCAAATGGAGCAATCTATTGACTTACATGGTGAGTTATCCGATTTAATGATCAGGAAGGGCTGGCTTTATCCGAACGATGTAGGTAAACAGGTGGAGTTAGATTTGAAATCAGCCGATATGGCGGTTAGTATCGCTGGGATGAATCTTTTCCCGAATGATACTGACAGACTCGGCATGTTCGCAACGCCGAATAAATAAAGGAGGAAAAGCATATGAAAGCCGTAACTTACCAGGGCAATAAAAATGTACAGGTTAAAGAAGTTAAAGACCCAACCATCAAAAATTCGGATGATATTATTGTAAAAGTCACTACTTCAGCGATTTGCGGCTCCGATTTGCACTTAATTCATCAATTAATTCCCAATATGCCTACAGATTATGTGATTGGTCATGAGCCGATGGGGGTTGTTGAGGAAGTTGGACCAGGGGTAACTAAGTTAAAGAAGGGAGACCGGGTCATTATCCCCTTTAACGTGAGCTGCGGGAGCTGCTGGTATTGCGACCACGACCTTACAAGTCAGTGCGATAATTCAAATCCTCATGGAGAAATGGGTGGTTTTTTTGGATACTCAGAAACAACTGGTGGGTATGCGGGCGGGCAAGCTGAATATATGCGTGTTCCTTATGGAAACTTTACCCCATTCAAAATCCCAGAAGACTGCGAGGTAGAAGATGAAAAATTGGTGTTGCTCGCTGATGCAGCATCCACAGCATTCTGGAGTGTAGATCACGCAGGTGTTAAACCTGGCGATACGGTTATCGTTTTAGGCTGCGGTCCTGTAGGTCTACTTACTCAAAAATTCGCTTGGTTTAAAGGGGCGAAAAGAGTGATTGCTGTCGACCATCTCGATTATCGTTTAGAGCATGCAAAAAGGACGAATAAAGTCGAAACCGTAAATTTTGCCCAATATGAAAACACTGGGGAATACCTTAAAGAAATCACTAAAGGTGGCGCAGATATCGTTATTGACTGTTCCGGGATGAGTGGCAAAATGACTCCGATGGAATATCTTGCATCGGGTCTTAAATTACATGGGGGAGCCATGGGAGGGATTGTAATTGCGTCCCAAGCCGTGCGTAAGGCGGGAACTATACAAATAACAGGCGTTTATGGCGGCCGTTATAATGGATTCCCCCTAGGAGATATTTTCCAAAGAAACGTGGATATTAAAACCGGACAGGCTCCTGTTATTCCTTATATGCCCTACCTTTATAAACTAATATCAGAAGGAAAAGTAGATCCTGGCGATGTTGTAACCCATGTACTTCCAATTGACCAAGCAAAGCATGGGTATGAAGTATTTGATACAAGGACAGATGGATGTATTAAAGTTGTCCTTAAGCCATAAAGATGGTTGTTTTCATTTGGAAAAATAGATTTTACAACTATGGATATGGACTATGAGTAAGAAGGGAAGATATCAAACCCTTTTTTAACTTTTTGGATTAATTTTTACTTCTGGATGAAATACGCATAGAAGAAGATTAAAGAAAAGTGAACACCCCTGTCTTGAGAGCTACATTTACCTTATTCAAATTTAGCACCAGAAAAGACGATTTTGCCCACGTTAAGGGAAAATCGTTTTTTTGGTGCTCTAAGCTATCTATTTTTCAAAGAGGTTTTTTCATTAAGTAAAACCCACGACCTACAAAAACTATAAGTGGCAAATTAGTTATAGGGTTTTTGTTATTTTTTACTTTTTTCGTTTGGATTTATTACATATACTCTTTCTTTTCTTTGGATATCAAAATCAGCAAAGGTTATAGCAGTAAGTGGATTCATTCAGCGAATCATTCGGCATATACTCTTTCATAGTAAAATCTCTATCAACTGTGATAGGGATTTTCGTTTATTATTTTGATTTAGCAAAGGTTTTTTTGCAAATTCAAATCCAATCGATCCATAATCTTTCAAAACAAGAGAAGCATCAAAAGGCTTCTTTTCTTTTGTCTTCGGTTTCATCCCTTTGATCACACTTGTTTTCTTCTTGGTGCATAAATCTTTCACATGTTTTTCTGTCCCTTTTTTTTCAAGCATTTGAGATGGGAATGTCTGTTTACACCCACTTGAATATTCCGGAAATTTGATCAAAGCGATTACGATGACTGATATCCGAAGAAGATTATCCTCAATAGCTTCCAAGTATTATCTTTTTGTCCTCTCCAATAAACGATCTATGGAATCCTGTATGTGGCTGGAGATCGCAATCTCGGCTCTGTATACATCCCTTGTCCGGATGGCCTCAATGATTTCCATATGTTCCGATGGTGCGTCTTTTTGGTCGATCTTACCTTTGACGTGATAAAACCGGCCTATATGAAGATGACAGTGCATGCCTTTATATGCTTCAAATAAAAACGGGTTTCCTCCAGAGTTCATGATGGCATGATGAAATTGTTGATCTAAATGAGTAAAATCTAGTATTTTTTTGTTGGAAGCACCTGTGTTTGTGGAAAACATTTCATCTGTAAGCGCGGCCATTTCTTCCGTCACGCTTACATTATTTAAGCGGATAATATTACGGACCGCATGCGTCTCCAGTAATATCCGGGCCTCCAACATTTTCGCCATATTTTCAGTATCTAATATGTCACTGACCCGATACCCCTTATTTGGTTCTAAGATGACTAAGTTCTCAGAGTTCAGACGAGATAATGCTTCTCTGAGAGGAATGGCGCTAATGTTGATTTCCCGGGTTAAATGGCTGATATTGATTTTTTGTCCCGGCGATAAATCCCATTCAAAAATCTTTTCTTTTAATAAATTGTAGACATATTCCGTTGTCTCCCCGCGTTCTTTTTCCTTTATCATCGAAATGCCCCTAACTTAAAAAAATTTCTATGAGAACGAGTGTTATTTCATATAGATGTAACAACTTAAATTATTACTGAAGTAGCTTTCTTATTGTTCCCTCTATCAATAAGATAAGGCGAAACCATATTGATATCAAGAATAGAGAGTTTATAAGGGGACCGATAGTTTGCAGGATAGCTACAAAAAAATATCCTCATTACTGATAATTATATATTATATTCGTGAGTTTTGTAAAAAATTATATATAAAATAATCCGAATTAACATGAACTAATTAATCTATCGATATTATTTAAATATAAAAATCCTTTATTAGTAAGGTTTTATTCAAAAAAACAGAATCTTTTTAATTTTAAATATTTACATAATCATATATTATGTGATATATTTTCGGAAATGATTACATACTATTTTGAGCAGGATTCTATAGACAACAATTAAAGAGTATTGATGGGCAGGCAAAATCTTAAGTTTAAAATGGAAGCGCTTTATGCTTGCCTTTTTCTTGATTGAAATTTATTGAATTAGCAGAAATAACTGTGAAGTGAAAAAATGTGATCGTTATTTTTAAAGGAGGAATCTTCAATGAGCATATCGATTAGTAAAAAAAATGCATTTTATGGCCATTTCATAAATGGGCAATGGATATCCGATCAACATACAATCGCTGTTATGAACAAATATAACAAAGAAGAAATTGCCCTGATTGGCAGGGCATCCCGCGAAATTGTTTCTGAAGCGGTGACCAATGCCTTGGAAACCTTTAATACGAGAAAGCTAGATTCCGATCAACGCTACGATATTTTAATGCGTGCAGCGGAAATCGCGAAAGAAAGAAAAGAAGAGCTGGCGATGATTCTGGTTCAGGAAGTCGGTAAAGTATTGAAGGATGCCAGGGGGGAAATCGATAGAGGAATTCAAACGATGATTGCATCAGCGGAAGAAGCAAAACGGATTGCCGGTACAGGTGTTCCTTTGGGGCAGTCTGGAAACGACAATAAGATGGCTTTCACCATCAGGGTTCCTGTTGGAGTTATCGGTGCGATCACCCCGTTTAACTTCCCGTTCAATCTCACCATCCACAAGGTGGCTCCTGCGTTGGCAGCGGGAAATACAATCGTGTTGAAGCCTGCTGAAATGACGCCGCTCATTGCATGTAAGATAGCAGAAATCTTTTCCGAAGCTGGATTGCCCGCAGGTTTCCTCAATGTGGTCAACGGGTTCGGGCAGGAAACAGGTCAATACCTTTTGGAGGATGAACGAATTGCGATGTTCACTTTTACTGGGAGTCCCGGCGTAGGCCGGCACATTAAGAGCAGTACGGGAATTCGTAAGATTACCTTGGAATTAGGGAATAACTCCCCAAATATCATTCACAAGGATGTCCCTGATTTAGACAGAGCAGTTGAACTCTGTGTCACGCGGGGGTATGTGAATGCAGGGCAAGCCTGCATCTCTGTGCAGCGCATCTACGTTCATAGAGATATCTGCGATGTGTTTGTGGAGAAGGCAGTCAAGGTGGCACAGCGCTTGAAGGTCGGAAATCCTGCAGATCCTTCCACGGACATTGGTCCCATGATCTCCGAGAAGGAAGCAAGGCGTGCGGAAGAATGGATTCAGGAGGCTGAGGGTCTAGGTGCCAAAGTGGTTTATGGAGGGAAAAGGCGGGATTCGATTCTAGAACCTACTATATTAATAGATGTGAAACCGGAAATGAAGGTAGTCTGCCACGAAGTGTTCGCGCCGGTGATCAGCATCATTCCTTTCGATAACATCGAGGAGGCTTTCCGTCAGGCCAATGATACGAAGTTCGGCTTACAAGTTGGTTTATTTACATCCGATATCACTTTAGCCATGCGGGCAACACAGGAACTTCATTTTGGCGGTGTGATCATCAATGATGTTTCTACATACCGTGCCGACATCATGCCGTATGGGGGCGTGAAGGACAGCGGAATTGGCAAAGAAGGACCGCATTATGCTGTGCAAGAGATGACAGACGAAAAACTTGTCGTCATCAATCTTTAGACTTTGGAGGTAAGGGATATGAGAAACACATGGGATTTTTATTCTACTGAAAGAATCGTATTTGGAAACGGGGCGATCGGGCAATTGGATTCAATCCTGCAAAGGTTAAAGGCGAAAAACATTTTGCTTGTTACTGACCCAGGGATTAAAAACGCTGGTATCGTGGACAGAATTTCATCGTTGTTGGAGCAAGCAAATTACGAAACGGTTATCTATGATCAGGTCGTACCGGAGCCGCCAGTTGATTCGGCGATGGACTGCTATAAGTTTGCTAAATCTCAAATGGATATTGATGCAGTAATTGGCCTTGGCGGAGGAAGCAGCATTGATATGGCGAAGATTGTCGCTTTGTTGGTCGCCCATGGCGGACATCCCCTGGACTATTATGGCGGGGAAAACCAGGTTCCTGGACCAATCGCCCCTCTAGTAGCGATTCCGACGACTGCTGGAACCGGTTCAGAAGTGACATCAGTAGCGGTATTGACCGATGTGGAAAATAACCTGAAAGTTGGTATCTCGGATAACTACTTAAGACCAACCGTTGCTCTGCTTGATCCAGAATTAACGTTAGGGCTTCCCGCTTATGTAACAGCTTGTTCCGGAATTGATGCTTTATCACATGCGATAGAGGCATACACAGCCAAACCTTCTGCATATATCCAGGCAGAAGGAAACATTTTATTCCAAGGTTCAATCCCCATAAGCGATGCACTCGCCTACAGAGCTATTGAATTGATTGCAAAAAACCTGCCGCTTTCGGTGCAGCAAGGGAGCAATCTCGAGGCCCGTTCCAATATGCTAATGGGCAGCCTGCTTGCTGGAATGTCCTTTTCAAATGCAGGTACAGCAGCAGCCCATGCATTGGCTTACCCAATCGGAGGGCTTGTAAAGTCACCACATGGAGAGGTGACCGGGCTCTTGCTTCCATATGTCATGGAATATAATGCAGCTGTAGAAACAGAAAAAATGGTGAGGATTTCCCAGGCGTTTAATGTGAACTCGGATGGCCTCTCCGATAAGGAAGCTGCTTTGGCTGCTTCAAAAGCTGTGCTTACCCTGCTTGTGGAAATTGGACTGCCTACAAAGCTGAGGGAGATCGGGATCAAAGAAGAGGATATTCCCGAAATTGCTGAGAAGACCCTCCAAATCGATCGCCTGATACGGAATAACCCAAGAGTGCCAACGCAGCACAGTTTAGAAGAATTACTTAGAAATGCTTTATAGATTGTTTTTAAAAGGAATGGATCCATTGAAGGTTAAGCATCATAACCATTCATGATGGATCTGCAGACCGGGACGGAAAGGATTTCACCATCTAATAGAATATAAATGGAGAGGAAGATGAAAATGTCTCTTATGCCTTTTACATATAGTATGCCGACACGGGTGGAATGCGGTAACGGAATATCTGGAAAAACAGGGGAACTAATTAAGAATTTAGGTGTATCGAGTGTGCTGATCGTAACAGATAAAGGGGTTAGAGGAGCCGGTCTCTTACAAGGCATTGAAAAATCCCTTTCCTCGGCAAATCTTTATTTTGAGATTTACGATGAGGTGGAGCCTAATCCATCAGCTCAAACAATCCAACAGGGGACAGTGTATCTTAAGCAACAAAAGATGGAGGCGGTTCTGGCTGTAGGCGGAGGAAGCAGCATTGACACTGCCAAAGGCATCGCGGCAATGGCTACTAATCCCGGCCATATCCTGGATTATGAAGGAGTTGGAAAGATTTCCAATCCCCCGCTCCCGATCATAGCAATCCCGACGACGGCTGGAACTGGCAGTGAAGCTACTAATTCGACAGTGGTAACGAATAAGGAAACCTCTTTTAAATTAGGTGTACTTAGTTCACTTCTGTTTCCAAAGCTAGCTATATTGGATCCTGCCCTTACATTGAATTTGCCTCAAGAGATTACTGCAGCGACTGGTATGGATGCTCTGACTCATGCAATTGAATCTTACACCTCCAAATCTGCCAACCCTGTCAGCAAGGCTTTCGCGATGCAGGCCATGAAGATGATCGGTGAAAATTTAACACGATCGTACTTTGTGGGAACGGACATGGAAAGCAGAGAAAACATGCTTGTAGCCTCCCTGTTAGCTGGTGCAGCCTTTTCACAATCCCGACTGGGTAATGTACACGCCATTTCCCATACATTTGGAGGAGTCTTTAATATCCCGCATGGCATCGCAAATGCAGCACTATTGCCATTCGTCATGAGATTCAACCTGCCAGCATGTGAGGATCAGTATAGAGAAATTGCAATAGCTTTAGGAAAGGATGTAAGCGGTTTATCCAATGCGCAAGCAGCCGAGAAAGCAATCGAAACCATCATCGAAATGAATAGGAGCATGAATATTCCTCTAAATATTAAAGAGCTTGGAGTCTCATTGGACGTTTTGCCGAAATTAGTGGAAGATTCCATGCGAAGCGGTAACGTGGTCGTTAATCCAAGGCTGACGAAGGCATCGGATATCCAACTGATTATAGAGAAGGCTTATGAGGGTGACTTTGAAGGATTTAATAATGGTAATCGAAATGCAAGCAGTGCAAAAAAATCAGAAACGGCCATCGTGAATGTATAAAAACCATTCAATTTGAAAATCACCTGGAATTTCAGGGGATTTGGAATCAGTTTCCCCTTTTTAACTTTTTTCGGACACATGGATTTCCCGCAGTATTTTTCTACCTGAATATAATTATCTAATGAGGTGACGTATGAAAAAGACCAATGGAAGATGGCTTGTAGTGGTACTCCTTTTCGTCGCAACAACAATCAATTATATGGATAGGGCAATTCTTGGCATTGCAGGACCCTCGATGATGAAGGATCTTTCGCTTTCGGCAGTCGAATTCGGGATATTGGGGTCAGCGTTCTTTTGGTCGTATGCCTTAATGCAGATTCCGGTCGGTGTAATCGTTGATAAATTGGGGGCACGCTTAACGTATTCGATTGCCATCGTATGGTGGTCGCTCTGTACGGTGTTTACTGGAATGGGACGTTCACTTGGCGGACTGATCGGTATCCGCGTTTTAATGGGAATTGGAGAGGCGCCAGCGTTTCCGACCAATACGCGCGTTATTTCAGACTGGCTGCCGTCACACGAACGGGGCATTGCAAACGGGATCTTTAATTCTGGTACAGCTATCGGGATTGGCATAACGACACCCGTTTTAGCATGGATCATCCAGGCTTGGGGATGGCAAGCATCCTTTGTGGTCATTGGATCCATCGGTTTTGTATGGCTGGCATTCTGGTTATTCTTTTTCAAAAACCATCCCGAGCAAAGTAAGATTGCAAACGAGGCCGAAGTAGCCTATATCAAAGAAGAGCAAACTCAAACCGAAAAAGCGGCGACACTAAACATCTCGCCATTTAAATTCTTCAAATTCAAAAGTGTTTACCCTATGTTATATGGCTTGTTTGCCCATAACTATCTTACTTATTTAATGATGACCTGGCTTCCCACTTACCTTGTAGTCGAAAGGCAAATGACTCTTTTAAAAGCCGGATTTTTCACGATGCTGCCTTGGATCATGTCCTTTCTGGGAAATATTCTAGGAGGGGTGTTGTCGGATTTCTTGATTAAAAAAGGCTGGAATTCCATCAAAGCAAGAAAAACGGTTTTAACCATAGGCATGCTTTTTCCATTAGCCATAATCCCGACGATCTATACAGACAGCGCCATAATGGCACTTACGTATATCTCCATAGCAATCGGCGGTGAAGGATTGGCTGCGGGCATTCTCTGGGCCACTGTTTCGGATGTTGCTCCAAAGGGTGCGGAAGGAAAGCTTGCCGGGCTGCAAAACTTCGTGGGAAACCTCGCTGGCTGGATTGCTCCAGTCGCAACAGGGGTCTTAGTAGCGAAGTTCAATAATTTCAATATAGCCCTGATCATACCTGTAGTCATTTGCCTAATTGCTGCTGTGGGGTATACCTTCGTTCTTAAAAATGAAAGGATTTCCATTAACACGGACATTGACGAAGGAACTAAAGTTTCAGGACTCTAATCTTTTTGTGTATATAATGAAGCACTTTGCAAATCCAACAAAAAAGGAGACATATTCATGCTGAAAACTAGTGGATTAGTCAATTTATCTGAACTGAAAATGTATGTAAACGGTGAATGGACTGCAGCACATAACCGAGAAACTTTACCAGTAACAAATCCATCAACAGGGAAAGTGGTGGCAAGGATTCCAAATGGAGGACGCCAAGAAACGAATGCGGCAATAACAGCTGCTGAGGAAGCGTTTAAATCCTGGTCAAAACTGACGGCACAGGAACGCAGTAAATATCTAAAGAAATTGCATGACCTTATGCATGAATATAAAGATGAATTAGCAGAAATCATGAGTATGGAAATGGGCAAGCCCTTAACGGAAGCCCGGGGCGAAGTGGATTTTGCTGCAAGCTACCTGGAATGGTTTGCTGAAGAAGGCCGCCGGATTTATGGGGAAACGATCCCTGCTTCTGCTGCAAATAAACGGCTATCGGTGATTCGCCAGCCGATTGGAGTGGTCGCTTCCATTACCCCTTGGAATTTCCCGTTGGCCATGATGACGCGGAAAGTGGGACCTGCCATGGCCGCTGGATGTACAGTCATTGTCAAGCCTGCAAAACAATCTCCTATTAGTGCGTTAGCGTTTGGTAAATTGGTTGAAATGGCGGGAGTGCCTGCTGGAGTGGTCAGTATCGTAACAGGGAGTGCCGGACCTATCTCGGATGAAATTTTTGAAAACCCGGTAGTAAGGAAAATTTCTTTTACCGGATCTACTGAAGTAGGCAAATTGCTGGTTACCAAGTCAGCCCCGCAGCTCAAGAGACTTTCCCTTGAGCTTGGAGGGCACGCGCCGTTCATCGTCTTTGAGGATGCTGATTTGGAAGCCGCAGCAGCTGGTGCCATTGCAAGCAAATTCAGGAACACCGGACAAACGTGCGTATGCGCCAATCGCATTTACGTCCACCGTTCTGTCATCGATAAATTCTCTGCACTTTTTGTTGAAAAGGTACAAGCTCTAAAAGTCGGAAATAGCATCGATCCAACGGTTGAAGTCGGACCTCTTGTCAGCAGTGATGGCCTGGAAAAGGTAGAGGAACATGTACAAGATGCCTTGGCAAAAGGTGCCAGCCTTCTTTGTGGCGGACAAAGAGTTGAAGGGGAATTGGCTGATGGATTATTCTATGAACCGACCGTTCTTGGCGGAGTGAACAAAGATATGCTCATCACATACCAGGAAACATTTGGACCGGTCGCCCCAATCATCCCTTTTGATACGGAAGAAGAGGTGATCGAGCTTGCCAACAATACAGAGTACGGGCTGGCTGCTTATTTTTACACACAGAATATAAGCAGGGGAGTCAGAGTATCCGAAGCTCTGGAGTTCGGCATCATCGGCTACAACGACGCCATTCCCACCGTTGCACAAGCACCATTTGGCGGCATGAAAGAAAGCGGCATGGGGAGGGAAGGCGGCCATCAAGGCCTTGAAGAATATTTAGAAGAAAAATATATATCGATGGGTTTTTAAAATAGGGCAAGAAAAGGCTTAAGGTGAAGTAGAATCCTTAAGCCTTTCCTTATTTACCTCATAAAAAGACTTAATTCAACACACGCTCCCCATTGATTAACAAACCTCAGTTACAGAACCTATGCCAGGTTGCTTTACATCCTAAGACAAATATAAAATATCCTGAATTTTTGAATTGGTAACATGCAAATTCGCTTAATTGTGACAAAGGAAGGTGCAAAGATGAATGTTTCAGATATAAAATTGACAAGTTTACCGAAGAGTTTATAGATAAAGGTAATGTTAGAAAAGACTTTGTGGAAATAATTGAAACAGAACCGGAACTTGATTCAAATGTATTAACGGAGAAAGAGGATTTTACTATGATGCTGAAGAAGAGAAAATATTAGACCCATATGGATGCCATCATCCCTAACTTGATAAGCCTTTCCTGTTTGCTATAATTACGCTGTTCGTAAAAGTACACTTAACGGCAGTTGCTGCAGAAACAGTAATTCCATTACCGGTTCCTTTAGTTGTTAATACAAGTCCAGTACGACAAATATTTGCATTTATACCGCTAGTTTTAGTGGGTTTGGCGAATAAATTTTTTACTATTTCTATTCCGAAATGGTATCCAGAGGGATTTGACTTTTCAAAGATAGGATTAGATTTGTTTGGGAAAGTAGATCTTGCGACAGTAACAGGTATTTGGTCTGTCGAACTAGCTCTAGTATTAGTATTATTGCAACAGTTGCTTACGATTGGGGACGTGTTACAACGGGGTTTCAACAAGGCATTAATGCCAGTATTGGTGGAGCGTTACTAGCAGCTATGAATACTGCTTCTGAATTTGGGGGGGGATTGCTTCATTACCAGGATTCGCAACTGTACGTGATGGTATTTCACACACTTTTACGAATCCACTTGTAAATGGGGCCGTTACAACAAACGAGTTATCTGGTATTACTGGTTCTTCGTCTGGTGGAATGGGAATTGCGCTTAGTGCGATGGGAGATAAGTATATACAAACTATTAATCAATATAATATTCCTCCCGATGTAATGCACCGTGTCATAGTGATGGCATCAAGCGGGATGGATTAGTTACCTCATAACGGCGCTGTTATTACCTTACTTGCGGTAACAGGCTTAACACACAAACAATCATATGGAGATATCTTTGTGATTACAATTTTTTAAGACACTAGCAGCATTTGTGATTATTTTAGTCTACAGCTTAACTGGATGATAAGAGATTAAGAAAAAAATTATAGGATGCTACAATAAACTCAAAGGAATCTATGGGTATCGAAGAGGAAAATGTATGGCCTGATTAAACCTAAACCACAAGCGTGTCCAGCGTCTTATGCGGGAGCTAGGGTTAAAGTCTCTTTTCGGAAAAGGAAACCTTATTACGGGAAGAAAGAAGCATAAGTCATTTCTAAAAACCTTCTTAATAGGGATTTTCATGCATCCAGATCTAATGAGAAATGGGTAACTGACATTACATATTTGATTTTTAATAGACAGAGACTTTTCCTATCCGCCATAAAAGACCACTATAACAATGAAATCATTTCTTATCAAGTCAGCCGGAGAAACGTCTTAAAACTTGTAATAGTAACAATAAAAAAAGCAAAGAAAAAACGGAATGTTAAAGGAATTCTTCTGCATTGCGACCAGGGGTACCCAATACACTTCCCACCAATACAATAACCTATTTGAAAAAATATAAAATGCAATCCAGTATGTCAAGAAAGGGATACTGCTGGGATAAAGCTTGTATGGAGAATTTCTTCAGCCACTTTAAACAGGAGTGTTTCTAGATGAACTCCTTCGGTACCTCTGAAGAGGTTCGAGGTGCTGTAAGTATGTATATTCGATTCTATAACCATCATCGCTTCCAGAAAAAATTAAACAACCTGAGTCCATATCAATATAGAACTCAGGTTGCTTAATTGGTCTTTTTTATTTCTGTCTATTTGACTGGGGTCACTCCACAATACAGAGATTATCTTCTTTAGGCTGCCTAATCCCTTTTTTAAAAATTTCCTTTACAAAGGGTACACTTTACAACAAGCCTACTTCTTAACCAATATAGACAAGAAGAGACGATCGCTTCTCAAATTAAGGATTAGTTGACCATAATCCTGAAGTCTTTACTAGGACTCTTGGATGAAGCTTTAACCCGGCTACAAGCAGCTCTGCTAAATCCTCTGATTGCATAACATTTTCAGGATTTCCACTAATAAGATTGGTTTCAATGGCCAAATCAGTTGCAACTGTACTTGGTGTTAAAGCCGTTACACGGATATTATGCTTTCTTACCTCTAGCATGAGTGATTCCGTTAGTCCTAAAACAGCAAATTTAGAAGCGCTGTAAGCACTTGTAACAGGTGCTCCTTTTTGGCCCGCAGTTGAGGAGATATTCACAATATCTCCTGATTTTCTTTCAATCATATCAGGTAAAACGGCTCTTGTTACATTATATACACCCATCAAGTTTACTCGGATGATGTTTTCCCATTCTTCAGGAGTTAAATCAAGAAAACCGCCAAATTTAGCTATACCTGCATTGTTGATTAAAATATCAATAGAACCTAGGTCTGATTTGATGTGTTCAACAGCTTGATGAACTGCTTCAAGATCGGCTACATCTGCTGTTGCTGCTGAAACGTTCACATCATATTGCTCTAGTTCCGCGGTTACCTTTTCAAGATTTGACATCGTTAATCCAATCAATCCTAAATGAACTCCTTCTTTTGCTAAAGCAATCGCAGTAGCACGCCCGATTCCTCTGCCTGCCCCAGTAATTAAAGCAGTTTTTCCTTTTAATGAAATCATGCTATCATTCCTTTTTAAAAAATTTTAGAATAATTGTTAATAATAACAAAATAATATTTTAAAGACTAACCAAAAGACCGCAAAGTTTCTTTAGTATGTCTGCGGTCTTTTGGTTATTACATTCTTAGGACTATGTTTTATTCAAGATTGGCATGTCTGCCATACATATTATTGGTATCTAATCCCTTTTTCTCCATGAATCTCAAGATGACGGCATCATAAAAAAGTAAAAGGGTCTGCTCAAATAGTGAGCCCATTGGTTGGATGGTTTTATAATCGCCCTCTGATTGGTCTTTCGGGGATCCAGGCAATTTAATGGTGATATCTGCTAACTGTCCAATAGTGGAATCAGGGAATATCGTGACAGTTGCAATTTTACCACCAATGCTTTTTGCTTTTTCAGCCATGGAGACTAAGCTTTTCGTTTCCCCGGATCCGGATCCGATGATTAAGATATCCTCTTTTTCAAAGTTGGGAGTTACAGTTTCACCGATTACATAAGAATCAATTCCCATATGCATCATCCGCATGGCGAAGGATTTGGCCATGAATCCTGATCTGCCTGCACCGGCTACAAAAACTTTCTTTGATTCAAGAATCCCATTAACCAGTTTTTCAGCTTCTTCGTTAGCTATTAAGTCTACTGAACGATTTAGCTCTTTTATGATTTCAGCTAAATATTGAGAAGTCTGCATGATGGATATTAGCCTTGTTTTACTAATTTTTGTATTTGGGCAGCTGTCCCTTTAATATCAGCTTGTCCAGTGATACCTCCACCAACAATGACAAGGTCAGGTTGTGCTTTAATGACTTCCGGAAGTGTATCTAATTTTATGCCGCCTGCTACAGCAGTTTTTGCATTTTTTACAACACGTTTAATGGTTTGAAGGTCCTCAAAAGAATTTTTTCCAACAGCTTGAAGATCGTAGCCAGTGTGCACACAGATGTAGTCGACGCCAAATGCATCCACTTCTTTAGCACGAGTTTCAAGATCTTTCACAGCGATCATATCAACAAGGATTTTTTTGCCTTGTTTTCTAGCTTCTTCAACAGCCCCTTTGATGGACATATCTTCAGCTGCACCAAGAATCGTGATGATATCAGCGCCAGCTTCAGATGCTTTCATCACTTCATAACCGGCTGCATCCATAATTTTTAGGTCGGCTAATACTTTCAAAGAAGGGAAAGCTTCTTTCATTTCTTTAACAGCCCTAAGCCCTTCATTAATAACCACAGGTGTACCGATTTCTACGATATCAACATATTCCTCCACTTGTTTAACCAATTCAATACCTTCTTGAATGTTTACTAAATCCAGTGCCAATTGTAATTCCATTTATCCTTCACTCCTAATAGTATGTTTTAGTTTGTTGCACAGTAAGTATGTCCCTCTGGCACTCAATCATTGCACCGCAAGAAATTCATATCGACTGTACAATGTATCGTATACTAAGTATAATATTTTTGTAAGTACGCACTTTAATTTTACATAGTGTTAAAAAGTATACTATGTGATTTAGGATTTATATTTGGAGGTGGTTTGAATGACAAGGCTACAGAATAAAACATTCAATTGTGAGAAGGAATTGACCCTTTCTGTTATTGGGGGGAAATGGAAGATGCTTGTTTTATGGCACCTAGGCAAGCAGGGGACCAAGCGTTTTGGTGAACTGAAGGCTCTTATGCCGGGCATCACTCAAAGAATGCTCGTTAACCAGCTTCGAGAGCTGGAAGAAGATCTTATTGTTCATCGCGAAGTCTATCCAATTGTACCTCCCAAAGTGGAATACTCTCTGACAGAACAAGGAGAAAGCCTGATGCCGATTCTTGATTCGATGTATAATTGGGGTAAAAATTATATGGAGAAAAATGTTGGGGACCAAGTAAAAAGAAAAGAGGATATCAAGTAGAAAAACTATCCCTTCTTCCTTATTCAAAGATGTTTTCTCCTTTTTCTTTACCTTGATATGGTCACGTATCAAATTAAGGTAGAGAAAAGCATAACATTTAATAATCAGTTATTAAAAGCCAAGGTTAGCGATTTTTGTATAGTCGCTGACCTTGGCTTTTTCACATGCACCCGGCATGGGTGCAAATCTCTAGCCAGGGTGGTGTACGGTTAGCTTAATGAAGGAGTGTCTATTTCTAGGAATATTATACAAAGACCCAGTAATTGGTATACTTTATTACACTATGTAATTTTACTGATACTATTTAATTATAAAGTGCGTACTTACAGGGGTACCACCAGCAAAACGCGAATTTACAACGTTAAGGAAATACCAATATTAAAAAGCCCAATTTCTCAGCATTAAATTGAGAAATTTGGTCTCGTTTCATCGGGGTTTGGTGCAACGATCTTACCGCTCTCGTTATTATCCCTCCATTCATTAGGAGGATTGAGAGTCATTCAGCTAAAGGATCAGACCTTAATATCTGAACCCAAAGTAATTTGGAGGAAGAATAGTTATTTATCAAAAGCAGCAAATGAATTTTTAAAACTTTTTTAGACACCAAAATTATTTACTCAAAAGTAAAAGACTTCAACGTTGGAAAATGGCAAATAAAATGAAACAGGTATTAGTTTTGACTGTGGTAAAGTAGATCTTTAAATGAAAAATAAAATATATCATGGTTTTATAACCTCATTTAGATTCGTTACGAGGAACCGTATCATAAGTAAATGAGGTTCTTAAATAATCTATATTAAATGAATATCCGCCCACTTTATAGGCTTCTAAAAATTCTTACATATGCTCAGGATGAAAAAGTTACACTAAACTTAAAAATACTCCCCTTTAAAGGAGACAGATTTATTTTCTAACCAGGTTGCTGGACGGGAGCAAATCATAATAGTTTTTATGTTAGTTCTAAAATTGACTGCAAACGTAAATTCAGATGCTCTCATTCCCCGTCTTTGAAGAGCCAGTGGAAGTTTGAATCACTTTATCGAAACTCCCATGTTTCTCCTGGACTAATAAACCCACAGCATCCATCACGATAGAAAAATTTATCAAGAACCAGGCACTACAAAAAATTTTCATCATATATAGGTGATATCCGTTCGGATTTGATGAGGAGGATATCATGCAACCTATGTTACCTATGGAAAAATATTTTGGGCAGTTTGAACTGGTGCATGCTTTTTATGGGGCTATGCCTACAGGTGTCAGCGTTTCCGAAACCGGTCGTATTTTTGTATGCTTTCCGAAATGGGGAGACGACGTTCAATTTACTGTGGCGGAAATTGTTGAGGGTGAATTGCAGGCTTATCCCAGTGTAGAAACCAATTTAGTTAATACTGGGAATATTACGATGTCTTTCGTCAGTGTCCAAAGTATCGTTGCTGATGGAAGTGGAACACTTTGGGTACTAGATACAGGGGCACCAAATTTTTCTGAACCTATTCAAGGGGGAGCAAAATTAGTTGCTGTTGATTTAAGCACGAATACAATAAGGAGAGTATATACCTTTACAGAAGATGTTGTCTTGCCAACAACTTATCTGAATGATGTCCGTTTGGATTTTCGGGTTGGAAGAGCAGGCTATGCATATATAACGGATTCTTCTTCCAGAGGGCCAGGGGCTATTATCGTCGTAGATTTAGAAAATGGGAACGCGTTTAGACGGTTAAATGGGGCAATATCAACTTCACCTGATCCCTATTTTTTACCGAAAGTAGAAGGTGAAATTTTGATGAATCGAAACCCGGACGGCTCGACTTTCCCATTTAGATTGGCTTCCGATAGTTTAGCGATTTCTCCTGATGGAAAGGTTTTATTTTATGCTCCGCTAACCAGCCGTCAGCTGTTCTCGATTTCAACAGAAGCTCTAAGAGACAGAAGGATACAGGACCTGAATTTATCCCAATATGTGCTGTATTGGGGGGAAAAAGGTGCGTCTGATGGAATGATCACCGGCGCAAAAGGAACCGTTTATGCGGGAGACTATGAAAACAATAGTATCCGGAAGATATTGCCGAATGGCGCAATGGAAACCATCGCACATGACCCGAGAATTTTATGGCCGGATACTTTTTCGATTGGCCCCGATCAATACTTATATGTCATTGTGAATCAATTACATCGGCAGGCGAGATTTCATTATGGAAGAGACCTGCGGGAAAAACCATATAGTTTACTTCGTATGAGAATTGATGAATTCCCTGCTCCTACCTTTTCATAGTAATCGTAAACGAAGGTAGCTATCCCCCATCAGGGAGCTGCCTTTTTTGTCAGATATTCCCGCAACTGTCCTATGATAAAGAAGTGACTTAACTCAAATTGAAAAGCCTGCTTCATCTTAGACTTAAAAAAATAAATAAACACCATAGGCATGAAGCTACATAAGGTATCAACTTACGGAAAGAGGAAAAATTTTGAACAAAACTAGGAGGTAATCAAGGGAAGATTAGTTCACCTCGAAATTCATGTGGATGACATGGAACGGACGGGCAAAGAATTTTAAGGTGAGGTATTTGGATGGTCATTTCAAGATTGGAGTGATTTCGCAGGAATGCCTTACTTGGGAGCATGACTGGCGATGAGAATGAACCTGGGAAATGGTGCTTTGATGCAGCGTCAAAGTCCTCCGCCGGAAGCTGGCCAAGCTCTCAATGGGGATTCTTGTACAATGGGTGTCGATAATTATTACGAAGCGGAAGCCAAAATTCTTGAGAATGGCGGCAAGGTCGCATTGCCCAAATATGCACTGCCTGGAATGGCGTGGCAAGGATACTATATTGATACCGAAGGGAATATATTCGGAATTCATCAAGCTGATGAGAATGCAAAATAGGATCCATGTTTGGTGAATAAAGATTGATCGGGAACCACCCTTTTGTTTCCTACGCGGGGTGGTTTTCTTTGCTGAGAAAGAGATATGAGATTGCCTGGAAACAATCCCTTTCAACACTTCTTTTAGAAATTCCACGATAATCACCCAAATTTCCAGAATGGAGACAAGAGAAACTTCTAACCACCATATGGAGATGAAACTTTCTTTATTAATAAAAAGTGACAGTGCATTGCGCCCATAGAAGTAGACATGTATTAATTTGGGAAAACCTGCCCACCAAGTTTTTATATTCGTTCTCGGGCGCGATTCTTGAATAAGGTTCGCTTTTCTTATAGAACTAACAGGCTAAAATCGGAGCTGTCTTTAAGGCAGCTCTTTCTTTATGCAGAATAGCATTCCTGTAATGATTTAAATTAGCAGCAAGGTTTGTGGAGAATTCTACGGGAGCGTTTTTCGGACTCAGATTAGACGTAATTAATTATTAGTATATGCAAAAAATTACAGTAAATAGAATTAGACGTTTTAATTCCGCATAATTACTTTTTTAAAATTAAACAACTAAAAATATAATTTAGGATCTCTTTAGTGGTTCTTTTTTGTATCTTACATAATGTTCAAATTGTTTCCGGATAGTTTATGGTAAAATATAGAAAAATATTAAAAAGGGGGATGTAAATGAAAATTTTACTAAGGTTATCTATAGTTTTAATATTTTCATTGTTTTTGATTCCTGCAAGTGAAGATTGGACAACTGGGAAACCCTTTCTTGTGATTTATGATGAAAATGGAAATGTAGTGGATAAATTAGTAGATACACCTTAATGAATCTCTTATGAGGTTCTTTTTTTATTGTAGTAGCCGTTAAATATCAAAGGACATTTTCAAAGTTTGGGAAATTGTCTTTTTTTATTTACATTTTTAATTTTGTTATTGAGTAATTGTGGTTTTGTGTTATGAAAGCATTTAATGACTCTAGTGTGTATTTTTACTTGTTCAACTAACGGGGCTGTAGTTGAAAACGGTAAAACTTATTGATAAAACATAGACTGAACGGTAAAAAACGATCATCCCATAAATAATTATATTACTCTAGAAAAGCACCCGATTATATTGTTTTGTATTTATTTAATTACATAATCTTTCTGTACTAGTGGGCCTGCTCCTTTTACATATGGTTGAATCCATATGAGTTTTCTATCTTTTAATCCCTCACCATACGCCTGAACCTCCAATGCTCTCTTACAATCCATTGATGAGATGGCTTATTATGCTTTCTGTTCACGCCTTATAACAAAGTGTTCGCTTCTTTATAAGCCTTCCGTTGAGCAGAAGTAATGGTAATTTTCTCTCCAACACGTCTATAAGGAGAGGAAAACTCTGATTTTGATTTCATTGTACGATTCTTTTTCTTTGATACAGGTGGGGAAATATACCGAGTTATAGCTTTATCAGACCTGAGATAAAGTAAGGTATTAACAAAAAGTAACAGGAATCTTTCTAATATGGTACGGCTAGTTTTATTATAGTAATACTGGCTAGAATCATACATAAAGAAGATACAACTTTAGGTTTTATTTCTCCCAGAAACACTTGGGTTTAATGAGTACTCCATACACCATATAAAGATTCTTTTATTTCTCCCATAATATAACCCTGTTACAATGTAGTGGATACAGGTGGAAGCGGTGCGAATGGCGGGGCCAATAAAGTGACTGGCTATGCAACGGATTTAATGGCATCATTGCAGGAGTCATTAAAGGCATCTTCGGGAATTGATGTTAAAGATCTGCTTGAGAATTTTTCAGGAAAGCGCAATTTACCATTTCCCACCATCAATCAGGAGAATGTCGAAGCGAACATGAATATGGCAGCAGGCAAGGAAGAGTAAAGTGAAGAATAATAATAGTGAAAAATAATATGAAGGAAGGTAAGAGCTACTTGTATGCTCTTACCTTTTTTTGTATCGTGTTCGTTTAAAGAAGGCAGGTTCAGTTTATCTGGCCTTTAATGCTTAATTTTTTAAAATAACTGATATATCAAAAGTTGCAGATAAGCTGAAGTTGAAACAACAAAGAATAGGGATTTGGGAAAAAACGAATCCGGTCCCAATTAATGCGAAAGTGAATTATTTGTCAAATTCCAGAGAGTATTTTATTTCCTATACTAAAGGGACAAAAAGAACGTTTAATTCATATTATGATAGGGCTTCTTATGAAGCACCTATAGTTAGTGGAAAAGTGAGATTTCACCCTTGTCAAAAGCCAGTTGCTGTTCTCGAAAAAATCATTGCAACGCATTCTAATAAAGGTGAAACAGTATTAGATTGTTTTATGGGTTCGGGATCAACAGGACAAGCTGCTATAAATCTAAATCGTAACTTTATTGGTTTCGAATTAGATAATACCTACTTTAACAAAGCTTCGAATGCTTTGCATAAAGATACGACAAGTTAAATGATGTTGATCTGTCTAAAACTCTGATGAAATCGGGTTACCCCTCTTGTGAAAATTATGAAATTGTAAAGGCTTTAATCTTAGTGATCCGAGTTAAACACCGTTTCTCGCGGTGTTTTTTTTGAGGTAGAATGATGCATTGGGGAGTTAGGTATTTAGTATAAAATTTATGTATAATTAAGAACGTTCGTTCTATAATATAAATTACAGTATGAATGGAGATGTTCAAATGAAAATTCGTGACAGAGGAATTATTAAGTGGCAAGCAGCTTTGATTTTACCCGAACATAAAGCTATTCAAAAAGAAATAAACAAAGATTATTTTAGACAAGTTAAACCAATATTAGACGAATACCAAGTAGAGGTGTTTGAAAACAAGATACACACTGCAATGGAGTTTGCTTCCCCCGTAAAGTTTATTGTATGGGAAGAGGGGGTTGATTTGGAGTAACAGGGTTAATACATCGTGTAGATTCAATAACTAAGATGATTTATTTAGAGTTGGATAATGAAGAAGGATACATAATGAAAATAAAATTTGAGAATATTATTGGAGTAAATGTTACTGATGCAACTTTTTTGAATACTATTCTAGAAGTAGATAAGTATATCCTAATATTAACCTATACAATATCTCGAATAATTATCCAACAGGATTTGTTTAATCTAGCTTGAAAAAGTTGACTATCCCAATAGCACACATGATGAAAATATATATTGGACTAAACAGGATTTTTTGAAGAGAATATAACTAGTGATGTATTGGTAGATTTCTTAGATAAGGGTGGTAATCAGGATATCCTAAAGTAAAAGCTTCAACAATGTTGGCTTGTGCTTAAGTTGTTGTTTATTACATATTTTACGAAAGAAGGAGTACGTAGTTGGCCAGAATTTGCAGAATTTCTTCAACTTGCACTTAATCTTCGGACCTAATTAAATGAACTGATTGTTTTCATCAACAATTAAATCTTGATACTGGCTATAGAATTGTTTCTTCGCTGCAGGAGTGACAATCTCCATTATGCCTGCCGAATTTTATTCGATTGTTTTTTCAATCCCGTAATCAATCTTCGTATGTATAATGAATTGCTTTTTCATAACAAGGGACCCCTTACTGATTTGGAACATCGTAAGTGGCCCTGGCCAATGAAAAGGAAGAATATAAGATTATCCAATCGATTGCCGTTATAGGAGAAAAAATGGCAGCAACTATTATCTCTGAAATTGTTGAAATCGATCAGTTTAATCATCCGAAAAAACTGGTTGCCTTCGCTGCAGTAGATATAAGTGATCACTCATCTGCTAAGTTTACGGCAAACATTAAACGTAAAATTAAAGAGGTTCCAGCAGACTACATAATTCTCAGTATCTTGCCGCACTTAGTTGCATAGATGTTCAAGAAACAGGAGCTTAAAGAAATCTAAGATAAGAAAACAGAAGGAAAACCTGCCGAAGTGTCAATCGTTGCCTGTATTAATAAGTTGCTTCATTGGAATTACACATAATTAAAGAGGAAACAAATGTTCCTTAGTTTAGCATAAATAACTGTTTTGTGAAATAAAGATAAATCCGTCCGAAAGGGTTTGGAGGGTTTTTTGAATGGCTAAAAATAGTAAAACATAAGGGGATTGGAAATTTTAGAGAAAGATAATGATATCATATTAGCTGGTTTGCTTCATTAAGATTGGTGTGCACAATACATCCTACTAACAAGGCTGATTTTACGAATTTTTCAAATTGATAGTCAATTGGTCATTGTATTGGAGAAAGAATGCTGTCTTTATTACATAGTTTATGGTAAAATCATATTCCTAATATTTAGGAATACTGGGACTTGAAGGGTATTACTCTTGTTGGAGGTATTTTATATGTTACTTAGTAATAATGATATTAAAAGAGAATTGATCAAAGCTAAAAAACTAAGTATTTACCCCTTGATTTTGGAGAATATTAAAGCCAGCTCTATTAATCTAACTGCTAGTGCTCACGCATGGGATATTAAGGGAAATTCTGTGGTAAGTCAGGATAAGAAAAAGATAATTGTAAAAGCTTCTACAACTGTCTCTATACACACACAGGAGGCAATCTGGGTATCCAGAAGGATAGGAGGTACATATCATCCTAGAGTCTCAATGGTTGCAAAAGGATTAAGCAACATATCAACTACACTAGACCCTCAATGGTATGGACTTTCTCTGGTAACTGTTAGTAATATTACAGATCAAGATATTGAAATTAAAGTAGGAGAGGGCTTTGTTTCTGTTATGTTATATTATCTTAACTCTCCTGCTGAAAAGGGGAATATAGATAATCAGGCTAGTAGACCTGACTTATACAGCAGGTTTAAACTAACAGATGATGATAGAGACTTTCTAAACCAACAATGGCATAAAAACCATCCATCAATAGTTGCTAAGATGAAAAGCTCTGACACCTACAAAGAACTTGTCAAGGATCAGAAAAGGTTTACCAGAGGAATCAAAAGATTTGTTTTTAACCCATTGATTGTTGGTGTCTTGGCAGGAATAATAGGTGGTGTCATAACAGGCATTATTATTTTTAAGCTAGGAATGAATTAATGCCAACATCCAACTGAATGTACTACTGTTAAAAAAGTTCTTATTCCTTTTCTATAATCTGACACTTAAAGTGTTTTTTACTGTATGGATTTTTTCCACACTACTCTCCCTGCTCTCCTAGCCCGCTTGTACCACCTATGGGATTTATGTTCTATTAGACACTATCCAAAATGGAAAAAAATGAAAACTCTGATTATACTGAATTTGTAGTGTCTATTTTAACTGTCTGTTTGATGATTCATCAGTGTGATACAACAATATTTATGCAGGGGTATCTACCTTCTAAGTAAATAGAAATTCTTAGTGAACAAGGGTGCGATTCTTCTAAGAAGGATCGCTTTTTCTTATGTAGTTAAAGGGGCAGGATAGTGAAAAAGCATTTTTAAAATAACTATTCTAATTTATTGGGATTTAATGGTATTATTAAAGGGGAAATGGAAATGAGATAAAAATTCTTGAAAATAAAAAGCAGACTTTCTGTTGCAATATTTTTGTAAATGGGTGTACATCAACTAAGGCTCACGAATCTCAACATACAAATAAACTCAGTCTGCCTGAGGATATTCGCAATTTCGTAACGAAAAAAGGTTTTGAAAAGATAGATTGGGCAGCTACTGAATTTGATACTGGTAAAAGTAGTACGGTGGTTGGAAACAAAATAAACTTGGCATAATAGGACCAGAATTAAAATTAAATAATGTGGAAAAGTGGATGTGACATTTTTGGTGAGTGATAAAGGCGAATTGACAATCATTGGTAACAACCAAAATACTTCAAATAGCATAGAAGACTAAGAAATTAAGATAATATAAAAATGAGTTTATTAAGGTGGGAATATTTAGATAATAGTATAAATATTAATATAGAGGATATATTTGGTATATTCGCTGAGGTAATTAAATAAGTAATCTAAATAGCAACATTTGGAATTATAGCCTAGCCTTTAAAGTGTTAATCTCGTAAAATTAAGAGGTAAAAATATCAATAAATATGAATCTGAAATAAGTTCATTCTATAACAATTACCTAGAAATTGATACGTTTTTGTAAAACAAAAATATGAGGAGGAAAAAAATGTCTAATTTTATTGAGCAATTTAAAAATCATTTTTTTGAGTATTATACCTATAGTGACAGTATTTTAAATGAGATTTGGGAAAATGGACTGGTAGTTTTCGATACTAATATTTTACTACGTCTTTATAAAATGAGTACAAATGCTAGGGACGAATTTTTTAATATTTTAAATTTTAATCAATTAAATATTAAATTGAGGATGCCCTATCAAGTTGGTTCTGAATTTCATCGAAACCGTAAATTAGTAATAGACCAAGCTCTTAAAGCAATTAATAATGATAAAAAAGAATTAGATAAACAGATTAGCTCATTACAAAAATTTATTGAAGAATCAGCCAGTATTCAATTGCATGAAGATTTAACAACTGCAATAAAAGAAGTTATTAACAATTTTAAAAAAGAAATTCATAAACCTTTAGATGAATACGAAGATAAATTTAAGCAAAAAGATTTTTATGATAAAGGAAAATTAAAAGAAACTGACATAATAGTAGAAGCAATTGCTAAGATATATACTCAAAAAATCGGAAATAAACACTCTAGAAATGAAACAATTTCTTTCTATAAAGAAGGGGATTTTAGGTTTTCAAAGCTAGTTCCACCCGGATTTGAAGATATTGATAAGAATGATTATCGAATTTACGGTGATTATATTATTTGGGAAGAAATGATGAAAATAGCTAAACAAGAAAAGAAACCGATTATTTTTGTCACAGGTGACTTAAAAAATGACTGGTGGTATATCGATAATAATAAAGAAGAGACTAGAAAGCCGTTATCATATCTTCTCAAAGAATTTAAGGACGAAACAGATCAATATTTTTATATGTATACATATGGGACTTTTATAGAAAAAGCTAAAGAAAGATACTCAACCCTTCCAAGTACTGAAAACGTAACCAAAGAAATGTCATTCCTTATCAGTAAAGATCAAAGCAGTGTGGAAAATGACTCTTATGTAATTCATTTACAAAACTTATTAAACCATTCAAATTCAGCTATCGCTAATAAAGCTTATCAAGACTTAAATCGATATAGATCCTTGAATCTATCCGAAGATGAATATCTAATTAGACAAGTTTTTCAGTATGTAAGCCAATTCGGACCTTCCAATATTAAATGGGCACAAAGCCTATTTAACGAAATTAGGTTAAATGAAAACTTGACTCCAATAGAAAAAACACAAGCAATTAAAGATTTATATCAAAAAATTATGATAAAAACAGACTTTGGTTATTAAAAAAATAAAGAGGTTTACCTTATTTCATTGCAAAATGCATTGAAAATTTGTACTTAATTCCTTCAATAGATTTAGTTTAATATTCATCAAGTACTAGACACATGTTAAAATCTATTTGTTCTTAAATCAAATTAGAAAATAAAGATTGTGCATAGCTTAGTGTTAGATAATTGGTGTTTAACGAGTTCATTAGTAAAAAAAGAATGAAAACTTTAAAGAGCTTGGTATAAACACTCCAAGCTCTATTTACGTGATTTTTCAAATTTTGCAATTAAACCTATCTTGAGAAAAATATTGCTTTAAAGTATTTTAAACTTGGGAACACCTGTCATTTCTATGTTATTTACTTTCATACCATTGGATTCTCTTTTGAAAAATAGCTTTAAAACCATCTTAATGTCTGACTCATTCCTCCTAATACGACTGTGTTTTCTCCCCGTAGTCTTTGCCCTCATAGTTTGTCACCCACTCGTGACCAAATTGTGAGCACAACGGACATTTAGAAATCGACAACAACAGAAGTGAACGTTCCATTAAGCCGTTTGTGATTGGGAGAAAAAATTGGATGTTTTCTAATACACCGCGAGGTGCTAGAGGGAGTGCCATCATGTATAGTGTGGTTGAAACGGCAAAAGAGAACGATTTGAGTCCCTATCATTATCTTCGCTATTTGTTTGAAACGCTACCAAATATGGATCTTACGAATAAAAAAGAAATAGATAAAGTCTTGCCGTGGTCATCTAGTTTACCCTCTGCATGCAGAGTACCGATAAAAAGGGAAGCAAACAAAACATAGTCCCGAAATACACCATCCATGTAGTATTTGGGGGCTACTTGACGTTTACCTTTATAGCGAATTTACTTAAAATAAGGAACCTTTTTCAAAGCCACACAAACTGGAACGGCAACGATAATTCCTAATATATTTTGAACGAGATCTCCAGGTATCGAAGCTAAAGGTGCAATCCAATTACCGTATAGAATCCCTTCACCAATATAATAAACAGCTATCATAAATGGAATGGAAACGATTGTTGCTATTACATTGAAAGCAATGCTAGTACCGTTGCGACCCTTTGACCAAGCGATTTTACCAACTATATATCCTTGCAAACCACGCGCCACAATGGTGATAGGTGCCCACAATGCCCACCCTCCAACTATATCAAATAACCCCATTCCTATCGCACCAGCAAGAGCTGCTTTTTTAGGACCAAATAAAATAGATGCAATAAAAAGCATAGCTGTTCCTAGATGAACTAACCCTCCATTTGCGGCAATTGGCAGTTTAATATTCAAAAAGAAAGTAGATAGGAACACAAGTGCAATCAACATTGCGGTAATAATTAAATCCATAGTTTTTTGACTTGACCTTGAATAACTTTGTGTATTTTGCATATCTGTAAACCTTCCTAACTAGAATTTTCCTATGATTTTAGCAAAAGACTGGTGTCTATAAAAGTGTCAATTTATTAAAAAACTATGAGGTCAGTTGATAAAAAAATACAGATATTATACGTATTGAAAAGAGAGAGGAGATGACTGTTTTTAGCTGATTTATGATAAGATAAATAAAGTTTAAAGTGGATAGGCCATATGGAGGTTATTATGAAAAAAGTTGCTGTACTACAGGATTTATCATCTTTTGGAAAATGTTCATTAACAGCTGCAATTCCGGTTCTTTCGGTCATGGGCGTGCAGGCATGCCCTTTACCAACGGCCATATTGACTGCGCAAACCGGATATCCAAGTTTTTTTTGTGAAGATTTTACATCCAAAATGAAATACTTCATAGAAGAATGGAGCAAGCTTAATGTAACCTTTGATGGAATCTATACCGGCTTCGTTACTGGTGAAGAGCAAATTAATAATATTTTCCATTTTTTAGATAAATTTTATACAAAAGAATCCATTTTACTTGTTGATCCGGTAATGGGGGATATAGGAGAAGTCTATAAACTTTTTACCGATGAATTACTGGTACTTATGAGAGAACTGGTGAAGCGTGCAGATGTCATTACACCAAATGTTACAGAGTGCTGTTTATTAACCGGATTGTCTTATGGAAAGCTGCATAGCTATTCAAACGAAGAGGACTATATTAAAGCGATAGAAGAAGCCGGTAATATGTTGCAGCAAGAAACGGGAGCTCAGGTTATCATCACTGGAATGAATCCACCGTCAGCAGATTCAGAGAAGCAGTTTATCGGAAATATGTATTTGGACGGAAGTAGAACCTTTTATAGTGCGACGCAGTATAACGGTGAAAGCTATTCAGGTACTGGTGATTTATTTGCATCTGTGATTATGGGAAGCATGATGCGTGGAGAGAACCTAGAAAAATCCGTACAGCTCGCAGTGGCATTCCTGACAGAGGCTATCAATGATTCCTCCTTGGAGCAAATTCCTAAAGTAGAAGGAGTTAACTTCGAAAAATATTTACGAATGTTATTATGAATGCTTTAAAAAATGGGAAAAAATAGAGTAACAAAAGCTCGGCTTTTTGACTAACCGAGCTTTTTGTATAAATCAAATAGTACTTATATTTTGCCGAATATTGTAAAAAATCTCACTTAAATAATAAGGAAACTTTCTATTTACAGTTTTCTTATTTAAGTGATTTTTTCCAATAAGTGTATGGTCCATTACTTTTCAGAATTGCATTATTCGGTACCTGTTTAATTATAAGTAGGAGATTAAGTATATCAACTGATGATGCCATTGAGTTTAGAATTATCAAAAAATTTCAGTGGCGGTGTTAATAGTCCAAATACACCTAATATTAATGGGAAAATTATTGAAATAATCATGAAGGGAGCAATTGTAATGAAGATATACCTTGATTTTAAAATCTCTTCTTCCGTTATCACAACCCCCCCGAAAAGAGTAAGTCCTACATATGTTTTTTCTGATTTAATAAAATTAGGAATGAAAATCAAATGAAGTAATTCGTGAAGTATTAAAAGGAAGACTAGCAAAAAAATAATACCTAGGTTAATTGTTATTGATATTGAACTTGATGTCAGTCCAAAGTCGCTTAAAGAAATATTGGAAAAGATATTTATTATCCCAATAGAGATAATGGCAGCGACAATCATTAAAGGGATAGATAACAAAATAGCACTTATTAAATTCTTAGGTTCTTTCATCGGAACCCATCCATTTTTAATTAGGTCCAAATGTAAACGTTGGTTACTTTTTGGTAATTTGTTTACTATTTTCATTAAAATCCACCACTCATACCTTAATTCAAGAAAATTGCGTACCTACCTTACCCTAATAGTTTAATTAACAGCCTCCACATTCACTTCTACATTTTTTTTTAGTTCGCGTTATGTAAATTTTCATCTTATAAATTCAACATACTCACCTAACACTACACTTTGAACTTTCCATCCTGCCTCATTGAATATACCCTCCATTTGCCCACCAGGTGCTTTTTAAATAGTTATAGAAAGCATCATACTTGCTCATATTTCACCTCCGTAATATAGCCTCTTTATCAAGCTATCTCTGATTACTGTATAACTTGATTATACAAAAATAGAAATGGGTAAACACCTTTTTACATTTCCTTTAAATAAAAATGATATGATAACAATGTATTACCACTATAGGAGGATTCCATGAAAAAAGTTATCAACGTAGTAGCTGCCATTATTGAAAACGAGGAACATGAAATACTTTGTGCTTTACGCTCTCGTATAAAGAACGCTAACCGAAATGATTAATGTTCTATACATGATGGATGAGAACATACAGGTGGCGGATATCTGGTGATCACAGTATTCGATTCAAAAAAACGATCTCTGATTATGCGAAAGCACAGACGCTTTTAAAGTAAGACTGAACGATACGATTACGAGGGTCAGTCACAGTA
>NZ_CP195840.1:5083002-5145285 GCF_058513295.1 Peribacillus sp. B65
CATTTATTAAGATCAGCCATCCGGCTGGTCTTTTTTGATGTTCGTAATTAAAAAAGTTTTTTATTTATGGGACAGCATGGACTGGCCGTATTTTTGGTGAGCTGAGAATTGGGCAGTATTAAAATTGTAAAACCTTAAGGAGAAGAAAAAATAGCAGGTTTTGCTTTTGTCTTTTTAGGGTATTTATGTAAGATATTTTAACTTTAATGTTCAATGGGGTATGTAACTACATATAATTTGGAGAAAATGGATATTACAGAAAGAAAGTGCGTTTAAGTTGCAAAATGCATTATTCCTTGTATAATAATAGTCAAATATAGTCAAAGTCAGAATGGAGGAGGCTGAGTGAGAAACATATCTGATGTTATCGAAACTTATTTGAAGCAAGTACTTGAAATAAGTCAAAAAGATATCTTGGAGATTAAAAGAAGTGAAATAGCAGATAAATTTCAGTGTGTTCCTTCTCAAATCAATTACGTAATCAATACCAGGTTTACCATCGAGAGAGGTTATGTTGTAGAGAGTAAGCGTGGGGGCGGAGGTTATATACGCATCATGAAGGTGGAATCACAGGATTCCGTGCAACTTATCAACCAATTATTATCACTTATTGGTTCCAGGGTATCTCAATCGATGGCTGAAGGAGTAATTTCACGGCTGATGAATGAAGACGTCATTAATGAAAGAGAAGCAAAGATTATGATGAGCGTCATAGATAGATCGGTGATTTATATCGACCTACCTGACCGCGATGAACTTAGGGCAAGAATTTTAACTGCGATGCTTACGACTTTAAAATATAAATGAAACTGGCAGAGGTGATGAACGTTGATTTGCCAAGAATGTCATCAAAGGCCTGCTACCCTGCACTTCACCAAAATCATCAATGGAAAAAAGACTGAAGTCATGATTTGTGAGATATGTGCTCAGGAAAAAGGCGAAATATTCATGGATGCAGGTGGACCTGGTTTTTCAATAAATAATTTATTAGCAGGATTGTTGAATATCGAGTCGAATATTCAACAGACGAAGGCAAATGCATTTCCTAAAACGGAAGAGAGGCGTTGCCCGCATTGTCATCGATCTTATAAAGAATTTGTCCATATTGGTAAGTTTGGCTGTGCCGAATGTTATAAAACGTTCAATGAACAGTTAAATCCCATTTTAAAGAGGGTTCATAGCGGCAATACAGCACATATAGGGAAAATTCCAAAAAGGATCGGTGGCACCATCTATCTTCGAAAGCAAATTTCAGATTTGAAAGAAGTTTTAAAGGCCCACATTGATCAAGAGGAATTCGAGAAAGCGGCAGAGGTAAGAGATAAGGTACGTTCCCTTGAAAAAAGGTATGAAGCCCAAGAGGGAGGCGAGGAATTATGAGCTTGGAAAAGTTTGTAGAAAACGCTTTGAGTTCCTGGATGAGTGCCGAAGGGCCGGAAATCGATATTGTATTGAGTTCGCGGATTCGGCTGGCCAGGAATTTCAAAGACTTTACCTTCCCAACCTCCTTTTCTAACGAAGAAGCTAAAAAAATCATTGAATTGGTCAAAAAAAGAATTGAAGAGGAAGTGACTCCAGAGATTGGGAAACTGGAACTTTTAGAGATTGACCAATTGCAGCCACTGGAAAAGCGCGTTCTCGTTGAAAAACATTTAATCAGTCCTCATTTAGTTGAAGATTCAGCGAAAAGCGCATGTCTCCTTTCGGAAAATGAAGAAATAAGTATCATGATAAATGAAGAGGATCACCTCCGTATTCAATGTTTAATGTCGGGATTGCAGCTGAAGGAAACCTTAAAGATTGCAAATGTTCTTGACGATTGGATTGAAGAATCCATAGACTATGCATATGATGAAGAAAGAGGATACCTAACAAGTTGTCCGACTAATGTGGGAACAGGATTAAGGGCTTCAGTCATGATGCATCTTCCCGGCCTGGTCCTTACACAGCAGATGAATAATATCATACCGGCTATCAACCAATTGGGGTTGGTGGTTCGAGGGATTTATGGAGAGGGCAGTCAAGCGTTAGGGAATATTTTTCAAATCTCAAATCAAATTACTCTTGGAAAGTCGGAAAGGGATATCGTTGAAGATCTAACAAGTGTAGTGCAACAAATCATAGCCCAGGAACGGTCAGCGAGGGATGCATTAGCGAGGACTTCCCACATACAATTAGAAGATAGAATTTTCCGTTCATATGGGATTTTGTCCAATGCTCGAATCATCGAGACCAAGGAAGCAGCTACCTGTATCTCCGATGTTAGGTTAGGGATAGATCTTGGGTATATAAAAAATATTTCCAAAAGCATTCTAAATGAGTTGATGATTTTGACGCAGTCGGGATTTTTACAAAAGTACGCAGGCGGCCCTTTAAGACCCCATGAAAGGGATATTCGAAGAGCAGCACTCATCCGGGAACGCTTGAATTTCACTGAATCTTCCTCCTCATAGAGGTCATAGACCTCTTTAGGGAGTATCAAATTTCATGTAATAGATATGGAGCAAGAATAAGCTTCTGCCATTACTTAGAGAATTGCCAGCAACTTTATTCAAAACGAAAATTCTAAGGAGGAATTCCCTATGATGTTTGGTCGTTTTACTGAAAGAGCCCAGAAAGTATTAGCATTAGCCCAAGAAGAGGCAATCCGTTTAGGTCATAATAATATTGGCACGGAACATATTTTACTGGGTCTTGTCCGAGAAGGCGATGGTATTGCAGCCAAGGCGTTATTTGCTCTTGGATTGGGTCCGGATAAGATTCAGAAAGAAGTGGAAAATTTAATTGGCCGTGGACAGGATACGGCTCAAACGATACATTATACCCCAAGAGCCAAGAAAGTCATTGAACTTTCCATGGATGAGGCAAGAAAATTAGGTCACTCATATGTTGGGACAGAGCATGTTCTTCTAGGTCTTATACGAGAAGGGGAAGGTGTAGCTGCCCGCGTATTGAATAATCTTGGAGTAAGTTTAAATAAAGCCAGACAACAAGTATTACAGCTTTTGGGCAGCAATGAATCAGGTGGTCATCAAGGTTCTGCCGCTTCAAATGCGAGTACACCGACACTGGATGGCCTAGCCCGTGATTTAACGGCGATTGCCAGGGAAGGAAGCCTGGATCCCGTTATCGGAAGAAGTAAGGAAATACAGCGTGTCATTGAGGTATTAAGCCGCCGTACAAAAAATAACCCAGTATTGATCGGTGAACCTGGGGTAGGTAAAACAGCCATTGCTGAAGGGCTTGCCCAACAGATCATCAATAATGAGGTACCTGAAATTTTACGCGATAAACGCGTAATGACACTTGATATGGGTACCGTTGTGGCTGGTACTAAATACCGTGGTGAATTTGAGGACCGGTTGAAGAAAGTTATGGATGAAATACGTCAGGCGGGTAATATCATCCTATTCATCGATGAATTGCATACATTGATTGGTGCAGGTGGTGCAGAAGGTGCCATCGATGCCTCCAATATCCTTAAACCATCATTGGCACGTGGTGAATTACAATGTATCGGTGCTACAACATTGGATGAATACCGTAAGTATATTGAAAAGGATGCTGCGCTTGAACGTCGTTTCCAGCCAATCCAAGTCGATGAGCCAACTATTGAGGAATCCATCCAAATTCTCAAGGGGCTGCGTGACCGTTATGAGGCACATCACCGCGTATCGATTACTGACGAAGCGATTGATGCCGCAGTCAAATTATCCGACCGTTATATTTCCGATCGCTTTTTACCGGATAAAGCGATTGACTTGATTGATGAAGCTGGCTCCAAGGTCAGGCTGCGCTCATACACAACGCCACCTAACTTAAAGGAACTTGAAGTGAAGCTAGACGATGTTCGCAAGGAAAAGGATGCTTCCGTTCAGAGTCAGGAATTTGAAAAAGCAGCTTCGCTTCGCGATACGGAACAACGCTTAAGAGAACAATTGGAAGAAACGAAAAAAACTTGGAAAGAAAAACAAGGGCAGGAGAACAGTGAAGTCACTGTGGATGACATTGCACATGTCGTGTCCAGCTGGACGGGAGTGCCAGTCACTAAACTGGCGCAAACAGAGTCAGACAAACTGCTTAATATGGAGTCGATCCTCCATGATCGTGTAATTGGGCAGGAAGAGGCCGTCATTGCGGTTTCTAAAGCAGTACGACGTGCCAGGGCAGGTTTGAAAGATCCTAAACGTCCAATTGGTTCATTCATCTTCTTGGGACCTACAGGGGTCGGTAAAACCGAGCTTGCACGTGCTTTGGCTGAATCAATTTTTGGTGATGAAGATGCCATGATCCGCATCGATATGTCCGAATATATGGAGAAACATTCAACTTCACGTCTTGTTGGATCCCCTCCAGGATATGTTGGATACGAAGAAGGCGGTCAGTTAACGGAAAAAGTGCGGAGGAAACCATACTCTGTCGTTCTGCTTGATGAAATAGAAAAGGCTCATCCGGATGTCTTCAATATCCTTCTTCAAGTATTGGAAGACGGAAGGCTGACAGATTCCAAGGGTCGTACTGTCGATTTCAGGAATACCATTCTGATCATGACATCGAATGTAGGTGCGTCGGCATTGAAAATCGATAAGTATGTCGGCTTTAACATCCAGGATACTGGCCAGGACTATAAAAATATGAAAGGGAAAGTGATGGAAGAACTCAAACGTGCATTCCGTCCGGAATTCCTGAATCGTATTGATGAAACCATCGTGTTCCACTCATTAGAGAAGGATCATTTGAAACAAATCGTTACATTAATGTCAAATCAGCTTACTACCCGTTTGAAAGAACAGGAGATATACTTGGAGCTGACAGATGCGGCTAGAGAAAAAATTGCAACCGAAGGTTTTGATCCGGAATATGGTGCACGTCCAATCCGCAGGGCACTTCAGAAGCATGTAGAAGATTATCTATCCGAAGAGTTGCTTAAAGGCAACGTGAAAAAAGGGCAAACGGTCGTAATGGATGTCGTGAATAATGAGTTTGCAATCCGGCAAGGCGAGCCTGTAAATGTAAGTGAATAACCTGATCCTAAACTTCGAGGTACACGCAGATTCTTTTGCAGTGTACCTCTGTTTTTTATCTATAGGTAGATATGAGTATAAACGGGACAAGCAGAGTGAATATTTTTTTAAAAAAACTTAGCCTTAAGAAGGTTTAAATAAAACAGAGATATAATATCCTTAATATAGATATTTTTTCCAAAGGAAGAGGAGTAATTTATGGCTGTAAAAAAGAAAACAAAATTTATGTGTCAGTCTTGTGGATATGAATCCGCGAAATGGATGGGGAAATGCCCAGGCTGCGGTGAATGGAACAAAATGGTCGAGGAAACCGAAATCGTTAAGCCTGCTAGAAAGGGCGCGTTTACCCATTCGGAGGTTAGAGGTTCCGGGGAACGGGAGAAGGCAGCACCCATAACGACTATTCAATCAGAAAAAGAACCACGGATTAAGACGGATTTAATGGAATTGAATCGTGCTCTTGGGGGCGGGATCGTACAGGGGTCACTTGTATTGATCGGAGGGGACCCGGGTATCGGCAAGTCCACCCTGCTTTTACAGGTATCATCCCAATTGGCGCATAAACAGAAAAAAGTGCTATATATATCAGGTGAGGAATCAGTCAAGCAGACCAAATTGAGAGCAGACCGGCTTGGGACCATGTCGGAACATCTATTCGTTTATGCTGAAACCGATATGGACTATATCCAACAGGCCATTACAGAGGTAAAACCGGATTTGGTCATTATTGACTCCATTCAAACGGTATATCATTCGGAGGTTACATCTGCCCCGGGAAGCGTTTCACAAGTGAGGGAATGCACAGCTTCACTCATGCGAATAGCTAAAACGAACGGGATCGCAATTTTTATCGTCGGTCACGTTACAAAGGAAGGGGCCATTGCGGGACCGCGGCTGCTTGAGCACATGGTTGACACCGTTTTATATTTTGAAGGAGAAAGACACCATACATATCGAATTATACGTGCGGTCAAAAACCGCTTTGGTTCGACAAATGAGATGGGTATTTTTGAAATGAAAGAACATGGATTGGAAGAGGTAGCGAATCCATCGGAAATTTTCCTTGAAGAACGGTCGCAAGGAGCTTCGGGTTCCACAGTCGTCGCATCCATGGAGGGCACAAGGCCGGTGCTTGTCGAAATTCAAGCATTGATTTCACCTACGAGTTTTGGAAACCCAAGGCGAATGGCCACGGGAATTGACCACAATCGAGTTTCGCTTTTAATGGCTGTTTTGGAAAAGAGAGTGGGCTTGCTGCTCCAAAACCAGGATGCGTATTTAAAGGTTGCTGGTGGGGTCAAGCTTGATGAACCGGCAATTGACCTCGCTGTTGCAATAAGCATTGCATCAAGCTTCCGAGATAAACCAACAAACCCTGCCGATTGCATCATTGGTGAAGTGGGGCTGACTGGGGAAGTGAGAAGGGTGTCACGGATAGAACAAAGGGTGCAGGAAGCGGCGAAATTAGGGTTTGAGCGGGTTATCATACCGGCTAATAATATAGGGGGATGGACTGCGCCAAAAGGTATTAAGATCGTTGGTGTTTCATCGGTTTCGGAGGCTCTTAAACAATCGTTAGGGGGTTAAGTATGACAGATAAAAAAGGGTATGAGAAAACTAAATTGGAAATTCTGCAAATTGTAGCACCGGGTACCCCGCTTCGTGAGGGTATTGAAAATGTCCTGAGGGCAAATACAGGTGGTTTGATAGTGGTCGGATATAACGAGAAGGTGCGAACGATCGTGGATGGCGGCTTCGAAATCAACTGCAGCTGTACCCCCAGCACATTATATGAGTTGGCGAAGATGGACGGGGCCATCATTTTAAATGAAACGGCCGATAAGATCATTTTCGCAAATGCCCAATTAGTGCCGGACAATAGCACACCTTCCACTGAAACGGGAATGCGGCATAGGACAGCGGAACGTGTGGCAAGGGAGACCAAGTCGTTGGTCATCGCAATCTCACAACGTCGGAATGTCATCACTTTATATCAGGGCAATTTCCGTTATGCCCTTAAAGATATAGGAGTCATACTTGCTAAAGCTAATTTGGCCATCCAGACCCTGGAAAAATACAAGGTGGTCCTGCAGCAGAGCATATCGGTTTTAGGAGCGCTCGAGTTTGAGGAAATCGTGACCTATGCCGACCTTTTGCAGGTATTTCATCGTTATGTAATGGTGCTCAGAATCAAGGCCGAGCTACTAACGTACCTTAATGAGCTTGGTACGGAAGGAAGATTGATCCGTTTGCAAATGAATGAAATCCTGGCAGATATTGAAACGGAAGGAAAATGGCTTATCAAGGATTATACCTCCAGTAATGATGAAAATCCCGAGGAAATCATTTTTAGGCTTCAAGAGTTGGCCATGCAGGAAAAACTGGATGAAAGCATTCTTCTGAAGGTGCTGGGCTATCATGGATACATACATCTTGATGAGTCAGTACATCCCCGTGGTTACCGTATTCTTCATAAAATCCCACGCCTGCCGGGTTTGATCATCGAGAATTTAGTGAAACAGTTCGGAAGCTTTAGTGAAGTCAATAAAGCTACGGTTGAAAACCTTGACGATGTGGAGGGTATAGGCGAAGTCCGCGCCAATAAAATCAAAGAAGGACTCCGCATTTTAAAAAATCAGCTGGTCACAAATAGAAGGATGTAAGGAGCAGCTGGCCTTTTAACATTCACCTGAACCAGCTTGAAATTGGTTGGTGTTTATTTTTGACACTCAAAACTCAGGGTGCTAGGCTAATATTACGAAAAAGAGAAGAAGTCGTATTTGTAAATCCACTAATTCCTTAAGTGAATTTAACGTATATAATTAAAACGAATTTTCGAAGGTTTCATTTTATTTTATTGGTCAATAATGAGTAGAGGGAGGTGAAAGGGATGTTAAAACGCATTATACAAGCATGCTTCTTAATAGTCGGCGGAACACTTGGTATGTTACTAATTCCTGAATTATTAATTGTTTTACATGCAGACGATATTGCTTTATTAAACAATCCTTATGTAAGTGTACTGTTGGGTGCCATTATCTTTTATCTTATAACTTTTTGGGCAGTAGATCATGTGATCTATTTTATGAAGTGGCTGGAGGAACAGCTTGTTAAGATACCGATTACGGATATAATTTTTGGCAGCGTCGGCCTTTTAGTGGGACTGCTTGCGGCGTTCTTGGTTGGCTCCGCCTTCAGTGCCATCAAGGTTCCTATTTTAAATACAGTGGTACCTATCATCCTTACGCTTTTATTTGGTTATCTTGGTTTTCAGGTGGGCTTTAAAAAACGTGATGAGCTATTGAGTTTATTCATGAAAAGCAATAAGAAAAAGAATACTGATGGTGAAGCGAACGAAGAGGATGAAGAGGGGTATAGCAAGCGGCTTAAGATTCTCGATACTAGCGTCATCATTGATGGTAGAATTGCGGATATCTGTCAGACGGGCTTTCTGGAGGGTACCATAGTCATTCCTCAATTCGTTTTAAACGAACTGCAGCACATTGCCGATTCATCTGATGCATTGAAAAGGAATCGCGGAAGACGCGGTTTGGATATCTTGAATCGAATTCAAAAAGACCTGCCGATTAAAGTGGAGATGTACGAGGGTGATTTTGAAGACATTCAGGAAGTGGACAGTAAACTGGTGAAGCTTGCCAAAATATCGGGCGGAATGGTCGTTACCAATGATTTCAATTTAAACAAAGTATGCGAGTTTCAAAACGTGGCGGTCCTTAATATCAATGATCTGGCCAATGCCGTTAAACCTGTTGTACTTCCTGGGGAAGAGATGAATGTTCAAGTCATCAAGGATGGGAAAGAGCAGAACCAGGGCATCGCTTATTTGGATGACGGTACCATGATCGTAGTCGAGGGTGGCCGTGATCATATCGGGAAACGAATCGATGTACTTGTCACAAGTGTATTGCAGACCTCTGCAGGCCGGATGATATTCGCTAAACCGAAACTATTAGAAAAAGCATTATAAAGAAGAGTAGGAGAAACCGTTATGTTTTATGAAGTAGTGATACCTGCAGCTGGACAAGGCAAAAGAATGAAGGCGGGCAAGAATAAACTTTTTATTGAACTATCGGGTATCCCGATCATTGTTTATACACTGCGTGTCTTCGAAGAAGATCCTGACTGTCGGGGGATTATCCTTTCGATAAACCCGGCAGAAAAGGATTATTTCAATCAATTGATAGCAGCGTATGGGCTTAAAAAGGTCAAGAAACTGGTCATGGGTGGCAAGGAGCGCCAACAAAGCGTGTATAATGGACTGCAACATGCAGAAGAAGACATCATCTTGGTCCATGACGGTGCCCGCCCTTTTATCAATCTTGGGCAAATCAGTGAATTGACTGCTGCCGCCTCCCTGCATGGAGGTGCCGTAATTGCAGTGCCCGTTAAGGATACGATTAAAAAAGCGGCAAACAAAGAGGTAGTGGAAACAGTGGAACGATCAAGCTTGTGGGCGGTGCAAACTCCACAAGCTTTTCGTGTATCCATATTAAAAAGTGCGTATGAACAGGCAGAAGCTGAAGCGTTTTTAGGGACGGATGATGCAAGTTTGCTAGAGCGGATCAATGAACAGGTAGTTATTATTGAGGGCAATTATGATAATATTAAAATTACGACTCAGGAAGACCTTTATTTTGCAGAAGCGATTTTACATAAACAACAACATGGAAAAAGATGATTGGGGAGAATGATATGTTTAGAATAGGACAAGGATATGATGTTCATCAGCTTGTAGAGGGCAGACCTTTGATTATTGGCGGGATTACGATTCCGTATGAGAAAGGTTTGCTAGGGCATTCTGATGCGGATGTCCTTCTGCATACTGTTGCTGATGCCTGCTTGGGTGCAATTGGTGCAGGGGATATCGGTAAGCATTTTCCGGATACCGATCCTGAATTTAAAGATGCCGATTCGGCAAAACTGCTGCAGTATATTTGGGCAATTGTAAAAAAAGAAGGATATTCCCTGGGCAATGCGGACTGTACAATCATTGCACAAAGCCCGAAAATGGCACCGTATATTGAGGAGATGCGAGGCAGGATTGCTGAACTTTTAGATACGTCGATAGACAGAATTAATGTAAAGGCGACCACTACCGAGAAACTTGGATTTACAGGCAGGAGCGAAGGAATCGCGGCACAGGCTGTAGTCTTATTGGTTAAATCAAACTAAATTCATTTTTAGGGTGGATGCCTTTATCCCAATGTATTTAAATGATAATATATACAATAGAATAGAACGACTGGGAGGTCTATATATATCATGAGCAGTGATATTCGAGTTCGCTATGCACCGAGTCCGACTGGACATTTACATATTGGTAATGCACGGACTGCTTTATTTAATTATTTATATGCACGAAATAAAGGTGGGAAATTCATCATTCGTATTGAAGATACCGACCAAAAGAGAAATATTGAAGGTGGAGAGGATAGTCAGCTTAAATATTTAAAATGGCTTGGTATGGATTGGGATGAAGGTGTTGATGTTGGCGGTGAATACGGGCCATATCGTCAATCCGAAAGGAACGACCTTTATCAGGAATTGTATCAAGAGCTTTTAGATAAGGGTTTGGCATATAAATGCTATTGTACGGAAGAAGAGCTTGAAGCAGAGCGTGAAGGACAGGTCGAACGCAATGAAACGCCAAAATATTCAGGGAAGTGCAAGCATTTAACTGAGGAAGAGCAAGCGGAACTATTGGCTCAAGGAAGAAAACCGAGCATTCGCTTTGCCGTTCCGGCTGGGAAGGTCCTTACTTTCAAAGATATGGTCAAGGATGAGGTTTCGTTTGAAACAGATGGCTTTGGTGATTTTGTTATCGTTAAAAAAGATGGCATTCCAACCTATAACTTTGCAGTGGCCGTCGATGATCATTTGATGAAGATTTCCCATGTCCTTCGCGGTGATGATCATATCTCCAATACTCCAAAACAATTGATGATTTATGAAGCTTTCGGCTGGGAACCGCCGGTATTCGGACATATGACGCTGATTGTAAACGAAAGCAGGAAGAAACTGAGTAAACGTGATGAGTCGATCATTCAATTCATTGAGCAATATGAAGAGCTTGGTTATGTACCTGAAGCGTTATTCAATTTCATTACATTACTAGGGTGGTCTCCGGTCGGGGAGGAAGAGATTTTCACGAAGGAAGAATTCATTAATATTTTCGATGCTGACCGTCTTTCTAAGTCACCTGCACTTTTCGATAAACAAAAGCTTACATGGATGAATAACCAATATGTTAAGCAATTGGACCTCAATCGTGCAGTGGAATTGTCAATGCCTCACTTAATTAAAGCCGGGAAGGTTTCAGAGACACTGACCGCCGAAGAAGAAGAGTGGGTACATGGGCTAGTTTCCCTTTTTCAAGAGCAGATGAGCTATGGAGCGGAAATAGTCGAGCTATCTGAACTGTTCTTCAAGGATGAGGTCGTGTTCGAGGAAGAAGCTAAGGAAGTGCTGGCTGAAGAACAGGTACCGGAAGTCATGAAAGCTTTCCTTCAGGAGATTGAAGGGCTTGAAGAATTTAACGCGGATGAAATCAAGAAGTCGATTAAAGCCGTACAAAAAGGCACAGGTCATAAAGGGAAAAAATTATTCATGCCGATAAGGGCTGCCGTCACGGGTCAAACACATGGTCCTGACTTGCCTAAGGCGATTTCATTACTGGGCAAGGAAAAAATTAAACAGCGTATTCAGAGTATTTTATATTAACAATTTGTCGAAAATGTAATATAGTATTTAATAATCTTACAAAAGAACGCGTAGATGGGGAGAAGTAAGTAAACGAAGCTTTTTAGAGAGAACCATAACCTGCTGAAAGTGGTTCAAGCCTCTCGTTTTCTGAAATGCACCCTTGAGTCCTTTGCTGAACTAACTTATAGTAGGCACAGGCGGAATTTCCTCCGTTACAGGGATTAAAGTTGGGGATGAAAAAACAGGAAGAAGCTTTATCTGGTTTTTACATTCCAAACAGAGTGGAACCGCGCTTCAAGCGTCTCTGTCTATTTGGACAGAGACGCTTTTTTATATGCTTTAAAAGCTTCAAAAGGGGATGTTGGAAAAGGACGGAACATAGGGGGGAATCATTTTGTTAAAGATGTTTAAAGAGGATATCGAAGTGGTTTTTGATCAAGATCCTGCTGCGCGCAGCTATTTGGAAGTCATATTGACGTATGCGGGTTTACATGCAATTTGGAGTCATAGGATGGCTCACGCACTATTCAAGAAGAAATTCTTTTTCCTGGCAAGAAGTATATCTCAAATCAGTCGGTTTTTTACCGGAATTGAAATTCATCCAGGGGCTACGATTGGCCGTCGTTTCTTCATTGACCATGGAATGGGGATCGTCATTGGCGAAACTTGTGAAATTGGCGACAATGTATCTGTCTTTCAAGGTGTAACCCTTGGGGGAACAGGAAAGGAAAAGGGAAAACGTCATCCTACGATAAAGGATAATGTCCTGATTGCTACAGGAGCAAAAGTGCTTGGTTCCATCACTGTTGGGGAAAACTCAAAAATCGGTGCAGGATCGGTTGTTTTAAAGGAAGTGCCACCTAATTCTACAGTGGTGGGCATTCCAGGTAAAGTGGTCATTCAAGATGGTATCAAAATAAACAAAGACCTAAATCATTGTGATCTTCCTGATCCAATCGCTGATCGCTTTAAGGAATTGGATAGTGAACTCAGGGCCTTAAGAGAGAAGATGGCTGAACAGAAGCAGGAAGAAAGGAGTCTATAATATGGCGATTAAAATATATAACACAGCAACAAGAAAAAAGGAAACCTTCGTCCCGATTGAAGAGGGAAAGGTGAAGATGTATGTATGCGGGCCCACTGTCTATAATTACATTCATATAGGTAATGCAAGACCGGCAATCGTATTTGATACCGTTCGTAGGTATTTGGATTACCGTGGATATGATGTGCAATTCGTTTCGAACTTTACCGATGTGGATGATAAGCTGATTCGCGCGGCAAAAGAATTGGGTGAAGATGTCCCGACCATCTCAGAGCGTTTCATCAAGGCTTATTTTGAAGACGTATCGGCATTGGGCTGCAAAAAAGCGGATGCTCACCCAACCGTAATGGAGAACATGGATGCAATCATTGAATTCATTTCGGCATTAATTGAGAAAGGATTCGCTTATGAATCTGAAGGGGATGTGTATTACCGCACTCGTAAGTTTGAGGGATATGGAAAGCTTTCACATCAGTCCATCGATGAGCTGCGAGTGGGGGCCCGTATTGAAATAGGGGAGAAAAAACAAGATGCCCTTGATTTTGCCCTTTGGAAAACGGCCAAGGATGATGAAATATCTTGGGAGAGCCCATGGGGTAAGGGGCGTCCTGGCTGGCATATCGAATGCTCCGCAATGGTCAAAAAGTATTTGGGCGATACGATCGATATTCATGCAGGGGGTCAAGATCTGGCTTTTCCGCATCATGAAAATGAAATTGCACAATCCGAAGCATTGACGGGTAAGACCTTTGCGAATTATTGGATGCATAATGGGTATATAAATATTGAGAATGAAAAAATGTCTAAGTCCTTAGGCAATTTCGTCCTTGTGCATGACATCATACAGAAGCATGATCCACAAGTGTTACGCTTCTTCATGTTATCTGTACATTACCGTCATCCCATCAATTATAGCGAAGAAGTGCTTGAAAATGTAAAAGCGTCCCTAGAACGCTTAAGGACATCTTATCAAAACTTAAAGCATCGCCTTCAAGTAAGTGATGGATTGACTGAGAATAATGATGTTTGGTTGGAGAAGCTTAATGAATTACATGAACAATTCATTAAGGAAATGGACGATGATTTCAACACAGCTAATGCAATATCCATGCTCTTTGAACTTTCCAAACAGGCAAATTATTACTTGATGGAGAAAAACACAGACACGGAAGTGATTAATGCTTTCCTTGATAAATTCAACACCTTATTTTCTGTCCTCGGTTTATCCCTTGAAGAAGAGGGGCTTCTGGATGAAGAAATTGAAGGGTTGATACAGCAAAGGATTCAAGCGCGGAAAGACCGCAATTTTGGCTTATCTGATGAAATTCGCGATCGCTTGAAAAACATGAATATCATATTAGAGGATACCCCTCAAGGTACAAGATGGAAAAGAGGGTAATTATGCTTCATTACGATAGTAAGGTAGATGCAAAAATGCTGAACAGTCTTGCTTTAGCATATATAGGTGATGCTGTATACGAAACGTATATACGGCATCACCTCATTCAAAAGGGGGCGGTCAAGCCCAATCTACTTCATAAAAAAGCTACATCTTTTGTAGCTGCTAAAGCGCAAAATAAAATCATCCACTTCTTTCTGGAGTCAGATTGGCTATCGGAAGAGGAATCTGCTGTCGTTCGGCGCGGCCGAAATGCGAAATCCGGTACGGTACCGAAGAATACAGATGTGCAAACGTATCGCTACAGTACAGCCTTCGAGGCTCTTATGGGATTTTTGTATTTATCCGGTCGAATAGAAAGAATGGAAGAACTCATCAAAAAATCCATTGAATACATTGAAGAAGAAAAGGGGAGTAACCCATGAGCGAAGAATATATCATTGGCAGAAACCCCGTATTGGAAGCACTTCGCTCCGAACGGGAAGTTAATAAAATTTGGATAGCCGAGGGCTCGCAAAAAGGCTCGATGCAGCCACTCATCGGTCTGGCGAAGGAAAAGAAGGTATTCGTGCAGATCGTACCGAAGAAAAAAATTGACCAAATGGCTGAAGGTATCCATCAAGGCGTTATCGCACAAGTGGCTGCATATGAATATGTGGAACTGGATGATTTATTCGCAAAAGCGGCTGAACGGGACGAAGCACCTTTTTTCATGATTCTTGATGAAGTTGAAGATCCGCATAATTTAGGGTCGATCATGAGGACGGCTGATGCTGTCGGTGCCCATGGAATCATCATTCCAAAAAGGAGAGCTGTGGGCTTGACGGCAACAGTGGCAAAAGCCTCGACGGGTGCAATTGAATATATTCCGGTAGCTCGCGTTACAAATTTGGCGAGAGCGGTGGAAGAGTTGAAAGAGCGCGGGGTATGGATAGTCGGTACCGATGCGAAAGGCAGCGATGATTACCGTAACATGGATGGAAAGATGCCTATCGGACTTGTTATCGGCAGCGAAGGAAAAGGCATGGCACGATTAATGAAGGATAAATGTGATTTTCTCATCCGTCTCCCTATGGCAGGTCAAGTAACTTCGTTAAATGCATCGGTAGCAGCCGGTTTATTGATGTATGAGGTTTATAGAAAAAGAAATCCCCTAGGGCAATGATGAAATGAATATTCTGTTGGTGGACGGTTATAACATTATTGGAGCTTGGCCGGAACTGAGAGAATTAAAGGAACGGGATCTTGCAGCTGCAAGGGACCGGTTGATAGAAATGATGGCGGAATATCAAGCATTTACCGGATACCGTGTAATTGTCGTATTTGACGCTCAATATGTTCAGGGAATTGCCCGTATATTCAAAAATCACAAAGTTGACGTAATTTTTACAAAAGAAAATGAAACTGCGGATGAAAGAATTGAAAAGATGGCCATTGAACTGAATAATGTCAAAACACAAATTCAAGTGGCAACCTCGGACTTCACGGAACAGTGGGTGATCTTCGGCCAAGGGGCCCTAAGGAAATCCGCTCGTGAACTGCTTATTGAAATGGAAGAAATTCAAGGCGAAATCAAGAAAGATGTAAGAAAAACAACGACGATAAGACCCGTGGCTAAAATTCCTTTAAGTGAAGAAGTGGCAGAAATTTTCGAAAAATGGCGCCGGGGTAAAATATGAACCATTGACGGGTAAATTTTACCTGCTGTATAATATTTCTATCTGAGTCAGGTCAGGGGGATATAATGTGGGTCTCAAATTCGGAATGAAGCTGAACGAAAAGTATCTGCAGTTTGAGGATGATGAATTGATAGGGTTGGTGCACACTGGAGACAGTGAAGCGCTGGATTATTTGATCCAAAAGTATCGTAATTTTGTAAGAGCTAAGGCAAGGACTTATTTCTTGATTGGTGCCGATAAGGAAGACATCGTGCAAGAAGGTATGATTGGTTTATATAAAGCCGTCCGTGATTTTAAAGGGGATAAGTTATCTTCTTTTAAAGCATTTGCAGAACTATGCATTACAAGGCAGATCATTACAGCTATCAAAACAGCAACACGTCAAAAACATATTCCGCTCAATTCCTATGTTTCCCTGGACAAGCCCATTTACGATGAGGAATCGGATCGAACTCTAATGGATATTATATCGGGTACGAAAGTTTTGGACCCGGAAGAACTGATCATCAACCAAGAAGAGTTTGACGATATCGAATTAAAGATGGCCGAGCTCCTGAGTGATCTTGAGAGAAAAGTGTTAGCTCTTTACCTGGATGGACAAACCTACCAAGAAATTTCGGAAGAGTTGAACCGGCATGTTAAGTCAATCGACAACGCCCTTCAGCGGGTGAAAAGAAAGCTCGAGCGCTATCTGGAAGTAAGGGAAATCAGTTTATAATCCCTCCGCTTTTTCCGCTTAATTTCATCTGTCCCTTCTCCACATGGAAGTTTATTATTCACAAAGATTTTTAATGGTTGGCAAGTAAACCGATATTCTGATTTCCGGTGTCCATAATCGTCGAAACCTGCTTTGATATTGACAATAAAAAACAGCCGTGATAAGGTTTTATGGATATAGTAGATAGGATAGGTGTATCTAATGCGAAAAAAAATAGTTCTTGCCTGCACTGATTGCGGTACAAGGAATTATAGTTATGAGAGCAAACAATCGACAAGCGGCGAACGACTGGAAATCAAGAAATTTTGCAGTACGTGCAACTCACACTCGATTCATAAAGAAACGAAATAACCGTTTTATAAATAGATTGACAGAAGCTTCTAATGCTTGGAGGTACATTCATGAAACGTTTTACCGAATTTTTCAGCGGAGTCGCTCGCGAAATGCAAAAGGTAAGCTGGCCGAAACGCAAGGAGCTTACCAAATATACAATCGTGGTGGTAACCACTGTAGTATTTATGGCTTTATTCTTTACAGTGGTGGATTTGGGCATTTCCGAATTAATTCGCTTAGTTATTGAATAAGAGATTCGAAAATAAGGTATAATAGTGATAGAATAATATGTGTCAGCAGAAAAGCCCGGAAACGGGTTTTTTAATTTGTCTTTTTTAGTAAGTTCAAAATCGAGCACTGCTGTAATATGTTCATCACAATATATTCTAGTTAAGTCGGAATGACGCCGTATGGTTTTTTGGCTAAAACGTTCAAAGATAAAGATTAATAAAGAAAATGATTGATTGCAGGGAGGGAAGGACGTTAAAGTCCTAACACATGGAAAAGAATTGGTATGTAGTTCACACCTATTCAGGTTATGAGAACAAAGTTAAGGCTAACTTGGAAAAACGTGTTGAAACTATGGGGATGGAAGACAAGATCTTTCGCGTAGTAGTTCCAGAAGAAGAAGAAACAGAAGTGAAAGATGGCAAAAAGAAAGTGACCAAAAAGAAAGTGTTCCCAGGATATGTATTGGTTGAGATCATCATGACTGATGATTCATGGTATGTTGTCCGGAATACGCCTGGAGTAACAGGTTTCGTAGGTTCATCTGGAGCTGGGTCAAAACCGACTGCATTGCTGCCGGAAGAAATTGAAGTCGTTCTTAAGCGAATGGGCGTAGATGAAAGCAAAATCGAGGTTGATTTTGAAATCGGTGATACGGTTCAAGTTAAGGAAGGACCATTTGCAACATTTGCAGGACCTATTGAAGAACTTGATAAAGATAAAGGTAAAGTAAGGGTTCTAGTCAATATGTTCGGCCGTGATACACCGGTTGAACTTGATTTTAATCAAGTGGAAAAATTATAAACGGAAAAAAACTTGAAATTGCCTTTTGAAAGTGGTAAAATTTCAAAGGTCAGTATGTTTCAATTTTTAGGCCTCAACGATACAAGCATTCTTTATTAATATATAAAGAATTCAAGATGAGTGGGAGGGTATTACCCTATTACCACATCACGGACTTATAAGGAGGTGTGTCTCGTGGCTAAAAAAGTAATTAAAATGGTTAAATTGCAAATTCCTGCTGGTAAAGCGAATCCTGCACCGCCGGTCGGTCCTGCATTAGGTCAAGCTGGTGTAAACATCATGGGATTCTGTAAGGAGTTCAACGCTCGTACAGCAGATCAAGCTGGTCTAATTATTCCTGTTGAAATCACGGTATTTGAAGACCGTTCATTTACATTCATTACAAAAACTCCGCCGGCTGCAGTATTGCTTAAGAAAGTAGCTGGTATCGAGTCTGGTTCTGGTGAACCTAACCGTAATAAAGTTGCTACAGTCAAGCGTGATCAAGTGCGCGAGATTGCTGAAACTAAAATGCCTGACCTAAACGCTGCAAGCGTTGAAGCTGCAATGCGTATGGTTGAAGGTACTGCTCGCAGCATGGGTATTGTCATCGAAGACTAATCCATGTAATTGCTATTTGTTTCTACGGGGTTGCGATTGATACTCGCAACCTTTATTCGTGGGAGGTCATTCCGTTAAAACCACAATTTAGGAGGATTTATATCATGGCGAAAAAAGGTAAAAAGTATCTTGAAGCAGCTAAGCTTGTAGAAGTTTCTAAGGCTTATGCTGTAACTGAAGCAATCGAAGTTGCTAAAAAAGCAAACTTCGCAAAATTCGATGCGACTGTTGAAGTTGCTTTCCGTTTAGGCGTAGACCCTAAGAAAGCTGACCAACAAATTCGTGGAGCAGTTGTTCTTCCGAATGGTACTGGTAAAACTCAACGCGTATTAGTATTCGCAAAAGGCGAAAAGGCAAAAGAAGCGGAAGCTGCTGGTGCTGACTACGTTGGCGAATCTGACTACATCAACAAAATCCAACAAGGATGGTTCGAATTCGATGTAATCGTTGCGACTCCAGACATGATGGGTGAAGTTGGTAAACTTGGCCGTGTATTAGGACCTAAAGGATTAATGCCTAACCCTAAAACTGGCACAGTAACATTCGACGTAACAAAAGCTGTTAATGAAATCAAAGCTGGTAAAGTTGAATACCGCGTAGATAAAGCTGGTAACATCCATGCTCCAATCGGTAAAGTATCTTTCGAAGATGCTAAACTAGTGGAAAACTTCACTACTATATATGATACATTAATGAAAGTTAAACCTGCGGCTGCTAAAGGAACTTACATGAAGAACGTTTCTGTAACAACTACAATGGGCCCTGGCGTGAAAGTTGATCCTTCTACTTTCAATAAATAATTGACAATCCAAAACTATTATTGTTATAATAAGTTTTGTTGTGAATAAATGAATATCATTTGTACCGTAGACAGTAGGTGCTCGTTACGAGCTTAATTCCCTGCCGAGGTAATTCGATAATAATAGTCCTTGACTATGACTTTTGAAATTACTGCCTTCATGTCTGCAATAGAGATGAAGGCTTTTTCTTTGAAACGGTATAAATGTTTTCAAGCAAATCTACAGGAGGTGTAAGGATGAACGCAATTATTGAACAAAAGCAAAAAATCGTTGCTGAGATTACTGATAAATTAACTGCAAGCCAATCAACAGTAGTTGTTGACTACCGTGGATTGACTGTTGCTGAATTAACAGAACTTCGTAAGCAACTTCGTGAAGCTGGCGTTGAGTTTAAAGTTTACAAAAACTCTATGACTCGTCGTGCTGCGGAAAGTGCTGAACTTAGTGCTTTGAACGAATCATTAACAGGACCAAACGCAATTGCATTCTCAACTGAAGATGTTATTGCGCCAGCAAAAATCCTTAACGATTTTGCGAAAAAACATGAAGCTTTAGAAATCAAAGCTGGAGTTATCGAAGGAAATGTTGCAACTGCTGAAGAAATTAAAGCTCTTGCAGAACTACCTTCACGCGAAGGCCTACTTTCAATGCTACTCAGCGTGCTACAAGCACCTATGCGCGGACTTGCTCTTGCTACAAAAGCAGTTGCAGATCAAAAAGAAGAACAAGGCGCGTAAGCTAACCGCTTATTTAGCCTATTGATTCAAAAAAAAACCAACCATTTCGAGGAGGAAATAAAAATGACTAAAGATCAAATCTTAGAAGCAGTTAAAAACATGACTGTTTTAGAATTAAACGACCTTGTAAAAGCAATCGAAGAAGAATTTGGCGTAACTGCTGCTGCACCTGTAGCTGTAGCTGCTGCTGGTGGCGCTGCTGCTGAAGAGCAAACTGAGTTTGATGTAATCCTTACATCTGCTGGAGATCAAAAAATCAAAGTTATCAAAGCTGTACGTGAAGTAACAGGTCTTGGACTTAAAGAAGCAAAAGAACTTGTTGACAACACTCCAAAAGCAATCAAAGAAGGCGCTTCTAAAGAAGAAGCTGAAGAAGTTAAAGCTAAACTTGAAGAAGTTGGAGCTGGCGTTGAAGTTAAGTAATCTTGCATAAACAAAAAGCTCGCTATCACTGGCGGGCTTTTTTTCTTCATTTTTAAAGAAATGACGGAAAATAGCCGTTAATGGTTTGGTAACGAGAGGATTTCGTTATTCGAACATTCCGGCGTGCAAGCATCCATTCTTCAATTCTCTTCTCTCATTAAATCTTCAATATTCCTTTCTGATAGGGGGAGATGACTCTGACAGAGCATTACTACTCACATAAACCGGATGTCGTAAGCAATCCGAAATTTTGGGATTTCACATTAAAGGGACGTACATTTCGCTTCAAAAGTGATAATGGTGTTTTTTCGAAAAAGGAAGTTGATTTCGGATCGCGTCTTTTGGTTGAGAGTTTTAACCTTGATGAAGCTGTAAAAGGAGATATTCTCGATGTTGGTTGCGGATATGGACCAATCGGAATATCGATTGCGGCAGCTTATCCCGAAAGAACGATAGAAATGATTGATATAAATAGCCGGGCAGTTGAATTGTCAAAAGAGAATGCGGCTTCTAATGGGATCGCAAATGTGAAGATATACGAAAGTGATAGTTTTGACAAAGTTGCCTCCAATCAATTCGCGGCGATTCTTACGAACCCTCCCATTCGCGCAGGTAAAAGTGTAGTCCACGAAATTTTAGAAGAAGGCTATCGCAGTTTGGTAGCTGGTGGAGAATTATGGGTTGTCATTCAAAAAAAACAAGGAGCTCCATCCGCAATGGATAAAATGGAGCAATTATTTGGAAATGTTGAAGTGCCCGTTAAGAAAAAGGGATACTATATACTATTATCCAAAAAGGTTTGACTCTAAATTTTCGCTATGTTAGTATTATAAAATGCATATATATAATTCCGTAACTATGCAATTTTTATACCATTGGTGTATAATCAATGGATAATATGGGAAAAATATATAAATAATAGTTCGTTTTATGAGAAATAGTGGTTTTTAAAATAAAAACCATTTTCTTTTTGTCTATGGAAATGATTCCTTTTCCGAGGCAAATGGATCCTTATAACGCTTGATTTAAGGGGTGAATCAGTTGACAGGTCAACTTGTTCAGTATGGACGACACCGCCAACGTAGAAGTTATGCAAGAATCAGTGAGGTTTTGGACCTTCCGAATCTGATTGAAATTCAAACAGCTTCTTATCAATGGTTTCTAGATGTAGGTTTAAAGGAAATGTTCCAGGATATTTCTCCTATTGAGGATTTTACAGGTAATTTATCGTTAGAATTCATCGATTACAGCTTAGCTGAGCCGAAGTATTCTGTGGAAGAAACAAAAGAACGCGATGTTACGTATTCTGCACCACTTCGTGTGAAAGTGCGCCTTGTTAACAAAGAAACAGGGGAAGTGAAAGACCAGGATGTATTTATGGGTGACTTCCCGCTGATGACTGAAACAGGTACATTCGTCATCAATGGTGCTGAACGGGTAATTGTATCCCAATTAGTGCGCTCACCGAGTGTTTACTACAATGGGAAAATGGATAAAAACGGTAAGCTTGGATTCTCTGCGACCGTTATTCCTAACCGTGGCGCATGGCTCGAATATGAAACAGACGCCAAGGATGTTGTGTATGTTCGAATCGACCGCACCAGGAAATTACCGATCACGGTATTGATGCGTGCCCTTGGATTCGGAACAGATCAAGAAATCATCGATTTGATCGGAGACAACGAATACCTACGCAACACTCTTGAAAAGGATAACACCGAGAGTGTGGAAAAAGCATTACTGGAAATCTATGAGCGTCTACGCCCAGGTGAACCGCCTACTGTCGAAAACGCGAAAAGTCTTTTAGTATCACGCTTTTTTGATCCAAAACGTTATGATTTAGCTAATGTAGGCCGTTATAAAATAAACAAAAAACTGCATATCAAGAACCGTTTATTCGGACAACGTATTGCAGAGACTTTGATTGATCCTGAAACAGGTGAAATCATCGTTGAAAAAGGTACAATGCTTGATCGTCGGACCCTTGATAGGATTCTGCCTCATATCGAAGCTGGAATCGGCTTCAAGACATTCCATCCATCAGGCGGTGTAGTGGAGGAGGAAACTCTTCTTCAACCTATTAAAGTGTTTGCACCAAACGATGCTGAAGGCGAAAAAGTGATCAATATCATCGGTAATGCTTACGTGACCGACCAGGTTAAAAACATTACACCGGCTGATATCATTTCTTCCATCAGTTATTTCTTTAACTTATTGCATGGTGTAGGAATCACAGATGATATTGACCATTTAGGAAACCGTCGTCTGCGTTCTGTTGGTGAATTGCTGCAAAACCAATTTAGAATTGGTTTATCCCGTATGGAGCGTGTTGTTCGTGAAAGAATGTCCATTCAGGATACGAATACAATCACTCCGCAGCAACTAATTAACATTCGTCCAGTTATTGCATCTATTAAAGAATTCTTTGGAAGCTCACAGCTTTCTCAATTCATGGATCAAACGAACCCGTTGGCTGAATTGACGCATAAACGTCGTCTATCTGCATTGGGACCTGGTGGTCTGACACGTGAGCGTGCTGGCTTTGAAGTACGTGACGTTCATTACTCCCACTATGGCCGCATGTGTCCAATTGAAACGCCTGAGGGACCGAATATTGGTTTGATTAACTCATTATCCAGTTTTGCAAAGGTTAACCCATATGGCTTCATTGAAACACCATATCGCCGTGTGGACCCTGAAACAGGCAAAATTACAAGCCAAATCGATTACTTAACAGCTGATGAGGAAGATAATTATGTAGTTGCCCAAGCGAATGTACGTCTATCAGATGACGGATCATTCCTTGATAATGATGTTGTTGCACGTTTCCGCGGTGAAAATACCGTTGTTCCGCGTGACCGCGTCGATTACATGGATGTATCTCCTAAACAGGTTGTATCTGCTGCGACAGCATGTATTCCTTTCTTGGAGAATGATGACTCCAACCGTGCCCTTATGGGAGCGAACATGCAACGTCAAGCGGTGCCTTTGCTGCAACCGGAAGCCCCTCGAGTTGGAACGGGTATGGAGTATGTTTCAGCGAAAGACTCCGGTGCTGCTGTCATTTGTAAACACCCTGGTATCGTAGAACACGTTGAATCACGTGAAGTATGGGTACGTAGGGTAAGTGAAGTTGACGGACAGCAAGTAAAAGGAAACCTTGATAAATACCGTCTATTAAAATTCATTCGTTCCAACCAAGGAACGTGCTATAATCAACGCCCTATCGTAAGTGTTGGCGACAACGTCGTAAAAGGTGAAATTCTTGCTGATGGTCCTTCAATGGAAAAAGGTGAGTTGGCACTTGGACGTAACGTATTGGTTGCCTTCATGACATGGGATGGATATAACTATGAAGATGCCATCATCATGAGTGAACGATTGGTTAAAGATGATGTGTACACTTCCATTCATATTGAAGAATATGAATCTGAATCACGCGATACAAAATTAGGACCTGAAGAAATCACACGTGATATCCCTAACGTAGGGGAAGATGCGCTTCGTAATCTTGACGAGCGCGGAATAATCCGTGTGGGTGCTGAAGTGAAAGACGGAGACCTTCTCGTTGGTAAAGTCACGCCAAAAGGTGTAACGGAACTGACTGCTGAGGAACGTCTATTACATGCAATCTTCGGTGAAAAAGCACGTGAAGTAAGGGATACATCACTTCGTGTACCTCACGGCGGCGGCGGAATCGTTCTTGATGTTAAAGTATTCAACAGAGAAGACGGCGATGAACTGCCTCCTGGTGTAAACCAATTAGCACGTGTATATATCGTTCAAAAACGTAAAATCCATGAAGGCGATAAAATGGCTGGACGACATGGTAACAAAGGGGTAATCTCTAGGATCCTTCCTGAAGAAGATATGCCTTATTTACCAGATGGCACTCCAGTCGACATCATGTTAAACCCATTGGGGGTACCTTCACGTATGAACATCGGTCAGGTGTTGGAGCTTCACTTAGGTATGGCTGCACGCGCACTTGGCATTCATGTAGCATCTCCTGTATTCGATGGTGCCACTGAGGAAGATGTTTGGGGTACGATTGAAGAAGCCGGAATGTCCCGTGATGCAAAAACTGTCCTTTATGATGGCCGTTCAGGTGAAGCATTCGATAACCGTGTATCAGTTGGTGTCATGTATATGATCAAACTGGCACATATGGTCGATGATAAACTTCATGCACGTTCAACTGGACCTTACTCCCTTGTTACGCAACAGCCACTTGGTGGTAAAGCGCAATTTGGTGGACAGCGTTTCGGTGAGATGGAAGTATGGGCACTTGAAGCTTATGGTGCTGCTTATACATTACAAGAAATCCTAACCGTTAAATCAGATGATGTCGTAGGTCGTGTTAAAACTTACGAAGCGATTGTCAAAGGCGAAAATGTCCCTGAGCCAGGCGTTCCTGAGTCCTTCAAAGTATTGATTAAGGAGCTTCAAAGTTTAGGATTGGATGTTAAAATTCTTAATGCTGAAGATCGTGAAATCGAAATGCGTGATTTGGAAGATGAAGAAGAAGCCAACCAAGCAGACAAATTAAGCCTTGATTCAGAAACTAAAGATATGGTTGCTTCCGAAGTAGGGGCACCTGTCAAAGAATAAAATTATAAACATATCTAGTTATATATTACCCGCTCTGACTGGCAGCAAGATGTTCCTTTGAAGATCATGCTGCCTTGTTAGAGCCTTATTGATTCAATCAACCATCATCCGGTGTAAGATTGCCTGATATTTGACGGCAATCAAGGGTTAAACCTGGAGATTAAAAGGGAGGTAGGCCCCTTGTTAGACGTTAATAATTTTGAGTATATGAAAATTGGTCTTGCTTCACCAGACAAGATTCGTTCTTGGTCACATGGAGAAGTTAAAAAACCAGAAACAATCAACTATCGTACGCTAAAGCCAGAAAAAGACGGTTTATTCTGTGAGAGAATTTTTGGACCTCAAAAGGACTGGGAATGTCATTGCGGAAAATATAAACGTGTTCGTTATAAAGGCGTAGTCTGTGACCGTTGTGGCGTTGAAGTCACTCGTGCTAAGGTGCGTCGTGAGCGTATGGGTCATATTGAGCTGGCAGCTCCAGTTTCACACATATGGTATTTTAAAGGAATTCCTAGCCGTATGGGACTTGTACTTGACATGTCTCCACGGGCTTTGGAAGAAGTTATTTACTTTGCATCTTACGTCGTAACTGAAACGGGCGATACAACTTTAGAAAAGAAACAGCTTCTTTCTGAAAAAGAATATCGTACATACCGTGAAAAATACGGTAAGAAATTCCAAGCTGCCATGGGTGCGGAAGCTATTAAAAAACTTTTACAAGATATTGATACGGAAAAGGAAGTAGAGTCGTTGAAAGAGGAGCTTAAAACAGCTCAAGGACAACGCAGAACCCGTGCAATCAAACGCTTGGAAGTGCTTGAAGCATTCCGTAACTCCGGAAATGAGCCTTCATGGATGATCCTTGACGTGCTTCCGGTCATTCCACCGGAACTTCGTCCTATGGTTCAACTTGATGGAGGACGTTTTGCCACATCTGATCTAAATGATTTATATCGCCGTGTTATCAACCGTAATAATCGTTTGAAAAGATTACTGGATCTTGGAGCACCAAGCATTATCGTTCAAAATGAGAAGCGTATGCTGCAAGAAGCTGTCGATGCTCTTATCGATAATGGCCGTCGCGGCCGTCCGGTAACTGGACCTGGTAACCGTCCGTTAAAATCTTTATCTCACATGTTAAAAGGTAAACAAGGTCGTTTCCGTCAAAACCTTCTTGGTAAACGTGTTGATTACTCTGGCCGTTCCGTTATCGTAGTAGGACCAAACTTAAAGATGTACCAATGTGGTCTTCCTAAAGAAATGGCGATTGAATTATTCAAACCATTCGTTATGAAGGAGCTTGTTCAAAGAGGCCTAGCGCATAACATCAAATCCGCTAAGCGCAAAATTGAACGTTTATCTCCTGAAATATGGGATGTGCTTGAAGAAGTTATTAGAGAACACCCAGTACTATTGAACCGTGCACCGACTCTTCATAGACTTGGTATCCAGGCGTTTGAACCAACGTTGGTTGAAGGTCGCGCAATTCGTTTGCATCCGCTCGTATGTACAGCTTACAACGCTGACTTTGACGGTGACCAAATGGCGGTCCACGTTCCTCTATCTTCTGAAGCCCAAGCCGAAGCTCGCATGCTTATGCTTGCAGCACAGAACATTTTGAACCCTAAAGATGGTAAACCTGTCGTTACACCTTCTCAAGATATGGTATTAGGTAACTATTACTTAACATTGGAAAGAGAAGGCGCTATCGGCGAAGGTATGATCTTTAAAGATACAAGTGAAGCATTGCTTGCATACCAAAACGGATATGTACACTTACATTCCCGTTGTGCCGTACATGCATCATCACTGAATAATGAAACATTCACTGAAGAACAAAACCGCCAGCTGCTTATTACCACTGTCGGTAAATTGATTTTCAATGAAATTTTACCAAAATCATTCCCGTATATTAACGAGCCGACACGATATAATTTGGAAACCAAAACTCCAGAGAAATATTTTGTGGTAAAAGGCGCTAATATCCCTGAATTGATTAAGGCTCAACCTGCTATCGATCCTTTCAAGAAAAAAATTCTTGGAAATATCATCGCAGAAGTCTTTAAACGCTTTAAAATTACCGAAACATCTAAAATGCTTGACCGGATGAAAGATCTTGGATTCAAATATTCGACAAAAGCCGGTATTACCGTTGGTGTGGCTGATATTGTCGTTTTAAAAGAAAAACAAGAAATCATTACTGAGGCTCAAACCAAAGTAGATAACGTCTTGAAACAGTTCAGACGTGGTCTAATTACAGAGGATGAGCGTTATGATCGCGTCATTTCCATCTGGAGTGCTGCCAAGGATACCATCCAGTCCAAACTTATGGACTCACTGGACCGACGCAACCCGATCTTCATGATGAGTGACTCCGGTGCCCGTGGTAATGCTTCCAACTTTACGCAGCTTGCGGGTATGCGTGGTTTGATGGCCAACCCGGCTGGACGAATCATTGAGTTACCGATCAAATCAAGTTTCCGTGAAGGTTTAACAGTGTTGGAGTACTTCATCTCTACACATGGTGCGCGTAAAGGTCTTGCCGATACAGCCCTTAAAACAGCCGATTCCGGTTACCTTACCCGTCGACTTGTTGACGTTGCCCAAGATGTCATCATCCGTGATGACGATTGTGGAACGGACCGCGGCTTGAAAATTTCAGCCTTAAGAGAAGGTACTGAAATAATCGAGCATCTTGAAGAGCGCCTAGTGGGCCGTTATGCAAGAAAAGCGATCAGACATCCAGAAACAAATGAAGTAATCGTGGCTGAAAACGATCTTATTACTGAAGATCTTGCTGATTATATTGAATCACTTGGAATTGAAACAGCATGGATCCGTTCTGCCTTTACATGTAACACCAGCCATGGTGTATGTAAAAAATGTTATGGACGCAACCTGGCTACCGGTCAAGAAGTTGAAGTGGGCGAAGCAGTCGGTATCATTGCAGCTCAATCAATCGGAGAACCTGGTACACAGTTAACGATGCGTACATTCCATACTGGTGGGGTTGCTGGGGACGATATCACTCAAGGTCTTCCTCGTATCCAAGAAATATTTGAAGCGAGAAATCCTAAAGGTCAAGCTGTCATTTCCGAAATCGAAGGAACGATTGTTTCGATCAATGAAATTCGGGATAAACAACAGGAAATCGTTGTTCAAGGTGCAGTTGAATCACGCACATATACTGCGCCGTACACAGCACGTTTAAGAGTAACTGTTGATACTCATGTCCGTCGTGGTGAAGAGTTAACAGAGGGTTCCATCGATCCGAAAGAATTGCTTAAGGTTACAGACGTGCTTACTGTTCAGGAATACCTGCTTCATGAAGTTCAAAAAGTATACCGGATGCAAGGTGTTGAGATCGGTGATAAACATATCGAGGTAATGGTTAGACAAATGATGCGTAAAGTCCGTGTGCTTGATGCAGGCGAAACTGAAGTGCTTCCAGGAACATTATTGGATGTTAACCAGTTCACTACTGCAAACACAGATGCATTGCTGACTAACAAATTACCAGCTACAGGCCGTCCTGTATTGCTAGGTATCACAAAAGCATCTCTAGAAACGGATTCCTTCTTGTCCGCCGCGTCATTCCAAGAAACAACTAGGGTCTTGACTGATGCAGCAATAAAAGGAAAACGTGATGAATTGCTTGGGCTTAAAGAAAATGTCATCATCGGTAAACTTGTCCCTGCAGGAACAGGAATGCTTAGATACAGAAAAGCAAACCCTGTCGTTGTTGACGAAAGTGCTGATACAGTAACAGTGGATTAATGGAAAAAGGACCAGCTCAATAATTTAAACTGAAAACCACACTCCCGTTTCCTATTGGAGGAGATGAAGGATCAGAATTTATTGAGTTGGTCTCTCTTATTACTCATGGCCAACTGAAAAGCCTATGAGAATTTGATAATTTCCGTTTGGGCAAATTGAAAATCTTAATAGAATTATGTAAGGAAAACCTTTTGCTTGAATTATTTTTTTGAAAGAAGTTGACAGTATCCGACTTATAATGATACTATAGCAAAGGTGCTCCTATGTTACCCTGTAACTTTGGAGGATATGGACCATGTCTTATGAAAAAGTAATACAGGCAAAGTCAGTGATTATAGGGACGAAACAAGCAGTTAGAGCTCTTAAAAACAATTTAATTCAAGAAGTTATCATCGCTGATGATGCAGATATATACTTGACTGGGCGTGTCGTTGAGACCGCCAAAGAATTGGATGTTCCTATCACATATGTTGATTCGATGAGAATGCTTGGCAAAGCATGTGGTATTGATGTCGGAGCAGCAACTGTTGCCATTAAAAAGTAAAAATGTTTTTGCAATTATATTTGCAAAGACTTTGTTTTTACCCATTTATGAACCACCTGGATGTGTGGTACTAGAAATGAAAACGTGAAGGGAGGAAAAATGTAATGCCTACTATTAATCAATTAGTGCGTAAAGGACGCGAGTCTAAAGAGGTTAATTCAAAATCTCCAGCACTTAACAAAGGCTACAACAGCTTTAAAAAAGCACAAACTAACGTATCATCTCCGCAAAAACGTGGTGTTTGCACTCGTGTGGGTACTATGACACCGAAAAAACCAAACTCCGCGTTACGTAAATATGCGCGTGTACGTTTAACAAACGGTATCGAGGTAACAGCTTATATCCCAGGTATCGGTCACAACCTACAAGAACACAGCGTGGTTCTTATCCGTGGCGGTCGTGTAAAGGATTTACCAGGGGTACGTTACCATATCGTACGTGGTGCTCTTGATACTGCTGGAGTTAACAATCGTATGCAAGGCCGTTCTAAATACGGTACTAAGCGTCCGAAAGCAGCTAAAAAATAATCTTAAACCAAAATTGAACTTTCTTGAAAGGAGGAAATATAATGCCTCGTAAAGGACCTGTAACGAAAAGAGACGTATTACCAGATCCAATTTATAATTCAAAACTTGTGACTCGCTTAATCAACAAATTAATGGTTGATGGACAAAGAGGTAAATCACAAAAAATTCTTTACTCTGCATTTGATTTAATCAAAGAACGTACTGGCAATGAGTCAATCGAAGTTTTCGATCAAGCACTTAAAAACATCATGCCTGTATTAGAAGTAAAAGCACGCCGTGTAGGTGGAGCTAACTACCAAGTACCAGTTGAGGTGCGTCCAGACCGCAAATCAACTCTAGGACTTCGTTGGTTAGTGAAATACTCTCGTCTTCGTGGAGAAAAAACGATGGAAGAGCGTTTAGCTTATGAAATCATGGATGCTGCTAACAATACTGGAGCAGCTGTTAAGAAACGTGAAGATACACACAAAATGGCTGAAGCTAATAAAGCATTCGCTCATTATCGCTGGTAAGATTAATCACTATAAAATCCTTATAAAAGGAAGGAGAAAGACAAATGGCAAGAGAGTTCTCCTTAGCAAACACTCGTAATATCGGTATCATGGCTCACATCGATGCTGGTAAAACGACAACAACAGAACGTGTTCTATATTACACTGGTAAAATCCATAAAATTGGTGAAACGCACGAAGGTGCTTCACAAATGGACTGGATGGAACAGGAACAAGAACGCGGAATCACGATCACTTCCGCTGCAACAACTGCACAGTGGAAAGGTCACCGTGTAAACATCATCGATACGCCAGGACACGTAGACTTCACAGTTGAAGTTGAACGTTCATTGCGTGTACTTGATGGAGCTGTAGCAGTACTTGATGCCCAATCAGGTGTTGAGCCTCAAACTGAAACAGTTTGGCGCCAAGCTACAACTTACGGTGTACCACGTGTCGTATTCGTAAATAAAATGGACAAAATCGGTGCAGATTTCTTGTATTCAGTTGGAACAATCCACGATCGTTTACAAGCTAACGCTCACCCAGTTCAGTTACCAATCGGAGCAGAAGATCAATTCTCTGCAATCATCGACCTTATTGAAATGAAAGCTCATTTCTACGGTAATGACCTAGGAACTGATATATCTGTTGGTGAAATTCCTGAAGAACATCGCGAATTAGCTGAAGAGTACCGTGAAAAGTTAATTGAAGCAGTAGCAGAAGTTAATGAAGACTTAATGGAAAAATACCTTGGTGGCGAAGAAATCAGCATTGCTGAATTAAAAGCTGCTATCCGTACAGCAACCGTTAATGTTGAATTCTTCCCTGTTATTTGCGGATCAGCTTTCAAAAACAAAGGTGTTCAATTAATGCTTGATAACGTTATCGACTTCCTTCCATCTCCATTGGATGTACCAGCTATCAAAGGTACATTACCGGATTCAGAAGAAGAAGTAGAACGTCATTCAGATGACTCTGAACCGTTCTCAGCTTTAGCGTTTAAAGTTATGACTGACCCTTACGTTGGTAAACTTACATTCTTCCGTGTGTACTCAGGTACATTAGAATCAGGATCTTATGTAATCAACTCAACTAAAGGAAAACGTGAACGTATTGGACGTATCCTTCAAATGCACGCAAACAGCCGTGAAGAAATATCTACTGTATATGCAGGGGATATCGCAGCTGCAGTCGGATTGAAAGATACTACAACTGGAGATACTTTATGTGATGACAAGAATCAAGTAATTCTTGAGTCCATGGTATTCCCAGAGCCGGTTATTTCACTTTCAGTTGAACCGAAATCAAAAGCAGACCAAGACAAAATGTCTCAAGCTTTACAAAAGCTTCAAGATGAAGATCCAACATTCCGTGCGCATACTGACCAAGAAACTGGTCAAACAATTATCGCTGGTATGGGTGAACTTCACTTGGACATCCTTGTTGACCGTATGCGTCGCGAATTCAAAGTGGAAGCTAACGTTGGTGCTCCTCAAGTAGCATACCGTGAAACTTTCCGTGGTTCAGCTAAAGTTGAAGGTAAATTTGTTCGCCAATCTGGTGGTCGTGGACAATTCGGACACGTATGGATCGAATTTGGTCCAAACGAAGAAGGTAAAGGATTCGAATTTGAAAATGCTATCGTCGGTGGTGTAGTACCACGTGAATATATCCCTGCTGTACAAGCTGGATTAGTTGATTCACTTGACCGTGGTGTACTTGCTGGTTACCCGCTAGTCGACATCAAAGCAAAATTATTTGACGGATCTTACCATGACGTTGACTCCAACGAAATGGCATTTAAAATTGCTGCATCGATGGCACTTAAAAATGCAGCATCAAAATGTAAGCCTGTAATCCTTGAACCGATCATGAAAGTGGAAGTAGTTATTCCAGAAGATTACCTAGGCGACATCATGGGAGATATCACATCTCGTCGTGGTCGCGTAGAAGGTATGGAAGCTCGCGGTAACACGCAAATGGTTAAAGCGATGGTTCCACTATCTGAAATGTTCGGATATGCTACATCTTTACGTTCTAACACTCAAGGACGCGGAACATTCTCTATGCACTTCGATCATTATGAAGAAGTACCTAAGAGCATTTCTGAAGAAATCATCAAAAAAAATAAAGGTGAATAATTGATTTTCATCTCTTATTAAAGTATAACTATCTTATGTAAGCTGTGATGGAAGAATTAGTCTTCTTTCACAGCCCCTATATACTTAATCTTTTATTTATAATTTTAAGGAGGAATTCCTAATGGGAAAAGCTAAATTTGATCGTTCAAAACCGCACGTTAACGTTGGAACAATTGGTCACGTTGACCATGGTAAAACAACTCTAACTGCTGCAATCACAACTGTACTTGCTAAATCTGGTGGCGCAGAAGCTCGCGCTTATGACCAAATCGATGGTGCTCCAGAAGAAAGAGAACGTGGTATCACAATCTCTACTGCACACGTTGAGTATGAAACAGCTACTCGTCACTATGCACACGTTGACTGCCCAGGACATGCTGACTATGTTAAAAACATGATCACTGGTGCTGCACAAATGGACGGCGGAATCCTAGTAGTATCTGCTGCTGATGGCCCAATGCCACAAACTCGTGAGCACATCCTTCTTTCTCGTCAAGTTGGTGTACCATACCTAGTAGTATTCATGAACAAATGCGACATGGTAGATGACGAAGAACTTCTTGAATTAGTAGAAATGGAAATCCGTGATCTTTTATCTGAATACGAATTCCCTGGCGATGACATTCCTGTTATCAAAGGATCTGCTTTAAAAGCTCTTCAAGGAGAAGCTGCTTGGGAAGAAAAAATCCATGAATTAATGACAGCTGTTGACGAGTACATCCCAGAACCAACTCGTGACACTGACAAACCATTCATGATGCCAGTTGAGGATGTATTCTCAATCACTGGTCGTGGAACAGTTGCTACTGGTCGTGTTGAGCGTGGACAAGTTAAAGTCGGTGACGTTGTTGACATCATCGGTTTCAACGAAGAGTCTAAACCAACAACTGTAACTGGTGTTGAAATGTTCCGTAAACTTCTTGACTATGCTGAAGCTGGTGACAACATCGGAGCACTTCTTCGTGGTGTATCCCGTGAAGATATCCAACGTGGACAAGTTCTTGCTAAACCAAGCACAATCACTCCACACACAAAGTTCAAAGCTGAAGTTTATGTTCTTTCTAAAGAAGAAGGTGGACGTCACACTCCATTCTTTACAAACTACCGTCCTCAGTTCTACTTCCGTACAACTGACGTAACTGGTATTTGTAACCTTCCTGAAGGCGTAGAAATGGTTATGCCTGGAGACAACATCGAAATGACTGTAGAACTTATCGCTCCAATCGCTATCGAAGAAGGTACTAAATTCTCTATCCGTGAGGGTGGACGTACTGTAGGCGCTGGCGTAGTTGCTACAATCCAAGAATAATTGATTGATAAAACAATATTGGAAGGGACGCCTTCCGGGAGAAGCAGATGGGACGCCATCTGCTTCTTTTTTTTTAATTAATATTGAATCTTTCTTCTATAATATCTGTAAAAAATGAAGTGTATTTAATGGGTATCATGAGGATTATTGAATTGAAGAAAATGGATATGAAAGACCTCATAGAATGTACTTGTAAATACTTGTGATAGTATGTATAATAATAAAAGTGTGCTGCACAAGAAATATTCAAGTTTAACTTGCATTTCACTTGTGCATTATGTATAATAGACAATGTTGGTCTTTGACTGCGATGATATGGAAGGTTGCTGACACACCCGGCCGCTTTGCCATGGCGAGTGTGTGGGAAATTTCCATTGAGAAGGTCTATTTTAAAATAGGCGAAAAGGAGGGAAAATTATGGCAAAACAAAAAATTCGTATCCGTTTAAAAGCATATGATCACAGAATTCTTGATCAATCTGCTGAGAAAATTGTTGAAACTGCAAAACGTTCTGGTGCGGCTGTATCTGGTCCAATTCCATTACCTACTGAAAGATCGGTATATACGATCCTACGTGCGGTTCATAAATACAAAGATTCTCGTGAACAATTCGAAATGCGTACGCATAAACGTCTAATCGACATCGTTAATCCAACTCCACAAACAGTTGATTCATTGATGCGTTTAGATTTACCATCAGGCGTTGACATTGAAATCAAATTATAATTCATATAAATATGAACAATTACTCTAGGAGGTGTGACTTATGACCAAAGGAATCTTAGGAAGAAAAATCGGTATGACTCAAGTTTTTGCTGAAAACGGTGAACTTATTCCGGTAACAGTTATCGAAGCTGCTAATAACGTGGTTCTTCAAAAGAAAACTGTTGAAACTGATGGCTATGAAGCAGTTCAAGTTGGTTTTGAAAACAAACGCGAAAAGCTTTCTAACAAACCTGAAAAGGGCCATGTTGAAAAAGCAAATACTACTCCTAAGCGCTTCATTCGCGAATTCCGCGGAACGGATCTTACTGAATATGAGATCGGTCAAGAAGTCAATGTTAGTATTTTCGCTGAAGGCGATTTAGTAGATGTATCAGGAATTTCAAAAGGTAAAGGTTTCCAAGGCTCTATCAAGCGTCATGGACAATCTCGCGGACCTATGTCTCATGGTTCTCGTTACCACCGTCGCCCAGGTTCAATGGGTCCTGTAGCTCCAAACCGCGTATTCAAAGGTAAACTATTACCAGGACGTATGGGTGGAGAACAAATTACTGTTCAAAACTTAGCTATCGTTAAAGTTGATGTTGAACGCAACCTACTATTGATTAAAGGTAATGTACCTGGTGCTAGAAAAGCATTGATCAAAGTTAAAACTGCTGTTAAAGCAAAGTAATTTCTGAGAAAGGAGGAGCAATAGAATGCCAAAAGTTACATTGTTCAACCAAACAGGTTCACAAGTTGGCGACATCGAACTAAATGAATCCATCTTTGGTATCGAACCTAATAATCATGTATTATTTGAAGCAATCATCATGCAACGAGCTTCCTTACGTCAAGGAACTCATAAAGTTAAAAACCGTTCTGAAGTTGCAGGCGGTGGACGTAAACCTTGGAAACAAAAAGGAACTGGACGTGCGCGTCAAGGTTCTATCCGTTCTCCACAATGGCGTGGCGGTGGCGTTGTTTTTGGACCTACTCCAAGATCTTACGCTTACAAGCTACCTAAAAAGGTACGTCGTTTAGCTATTAAATCTGCATTGTCTGCAAAGGCATTGGAAGAGAACATTTTGGTACTTGAAAGCTTGTCTTTCGAAGCTCCAAAAACAAAAGAGTTTGTAGCGGTACTTAAAAACCTTTCTGTTGATACTAAAACGTTAGTCGTTACTGACGGTTTAGACGAGAAAGTTGCTCTTTCTGCACGTAACATCCCTGGTGTTACTGTAGTTGAAGCTGATGGTCTTAACGTTCTTGATGTTGTTTCGCACAACAAATTGATCTTGACTAAATCAGCTGTCGAAAAAGTAGAGGAGGTGCTTGCATAATGGATGCACGCGATATCATTAAGCGCCCCGTAATCACTGAACGCTCTTCAGACGTAATGGCTGAAAAGAAATATACTTTTGAAGTTGATGTTAGAGCTAATAAAACTCAAGTTAAAGATGCTGTTCAAGAAATTTTCGGCGTTAAAGTTGAGAAAGTAAACATCATGAACTACAAAGGTAAATTCAAACGCATGGGCAAACATGCAGGCTATACTAACAAGCGCCGTAAAGCTATTGTTAAATTAACTGCTGACAGCAAAGAAATCGAGCTATTCGAGGCTTAATTCATTAGAGAAGGAGGGAAATACAAATGGCGATTAAGAAGTATAAACCTACCTCTAACGGTCGACGTAATATGACAACTTCCGATTTTGCTGAGATCACTACAGACAAACCGGAAAAATCATTACTTGCTCCTTTACACAGCAAAGGCGGCCGTAATAACCAAGGTAAGTTAACAGTTCGTCATCAAGGTGGCGGCCACAAGCGTCAATACCGTATCATCGATTTCAAACGGAATAAAGATGGTATACCAGGACGCGTTGCTACTATTGAGTACGATCCAAATCGTTCTGCAAACATTGCATTAATTAATTACGTTGATGGAGAAAAACGTTATATCCTAGCTCCGAAAAACCTAGAAGTAGGTTTGGAAGTTATGTCAGGTCCAGAAGCTGACATTAAAGTGGGTAACGCACTTCCTCTTATTAACATCCCAGTTGGTACAGTAATTCATAACATCGAACTTAAACCAGGAAAAGGTGGACAATTAGTCCGTTCAGCAGGAACATCTGCTCAAGTACTTGGTAAAGAAGGTCGTTATGTACTTGTACGTTTAAACTCAGGTGAGGTTCGTATGATTCTTGCTACTTGCCGTGCTTCAATCGGTCAAGTTGGTAATGAACAACATGAACTTATCAACATTGGTAAAGCTGGCCGTAACCGTTGGTTAGGTAAACGCCCAACAGTTCGTGGATCTGTAATGAACCCGAATGATCACCCACACGGTGGTGGTGAAGGTAAAGCGCCAATCGGACGTAAATCACCAATGTCTCCATGGGGTAAACCTACTCTTGGATTCAAAACTCGTAAGAAGAAAAACAAATCCGATAAATTTATCGTACGTCGTCGTAAAAAATAACGGGATTGAGCTACGGTTCATATATAGAACCGTAGAACAGTCACGAAGGGAGGTACTCGCATGGGTCGTAGCTTAAAAAAAGGGCCTTTTGTTGATGATCATTTATTGGTAAAAGTTGAAAAATTAAATGAAGCTGACAAGAAACAGGTAGTAAAAACTTGGTCTCGTCGCTCAACAATCTTCCCGCAATTCATCGGACACACAATCGCCGTTTATGACGGTCGTAAGCATGTGCCGGTTTATGTAACAGAAGATATGGTAGGTCACAAACTAGGCGAATTCGCGCCTACACGCACTTATAAAGGTCACGCAAGTGATGACAAGAAAACAAGACGTTAATGAGAGGAGGGCATCTCATGCAAGCTAAAGCTGTCGCTAAAACAGTTCGTATTGCTCCTCGTAAAGTGCGTTTAGTCGCAGATTTAATTCGAGGAAAACAAGTAGGTGAAGCAGTAGCGATTCTTCGCTTAACACCAAAATCTGCTTCTCCAGTCGTAGAAAAAATTCTGAAATCTGCTATCGCAAATGCAGAACATAACTACGAAATGGATATTAATAACCTAGTCGTTTCAGAGGCATACGTTAACGAAGGACCAACATTAAAACGTTTCCGTCCTCGCGCTCAAGGTCGTGCGAGTGCAATTAACAAACGTACTAGTCATATTACAATCGTTGTATCAGAAAAGAAGGAGGGGTAATCTGTGGGTCAAAAGGTAAATCCAATCGGTATGCGTATCGGGATAATCCGTGACTGGGAATCCAAATGGTACGCTGATAAAGACTACGCAGTTCTTTTGCATGAAGACATCAAAGTTCGTGAATATATCGCGAAACGTCTAAATGATGCTTCTGTTTCAAAAGTTGAAATCGAGCGTGCAGCTAACCGTATCAATGTATCTGTCCACACTGCTAAACCAGGAATGGTTATCGGTAAAGGCGGTACTGAGGTCGAAGCACTTCGTAAAGCTTTGAACCAGTTGACTGGCAAAAGAGTTCATATCAATATCATCGAAATTAAAAGAGCAGATCTTGATGCAAAATTGGTTGCAGAAAACATCGCTCGTCAATTAGAAAACCGTGTTTCATTCCGTCGCGCTCAAAAGCAAGCTATCCAACGTACTATGCGTTCTGGAGCAAAAGGAATCAAAACTCAAGTTTCTGGTCGTCTTGGCGGTGCTGATATTGCTCGTGCTGAACATTACAGCGAAGGAACAGTTCCACTTCACACACTTCGTGCAGACATAGATTATGCTCATGCTGAAGCAGATACTACTTACGGTAAGCTAGGCGTGAAAGTTTGGATCTACCGTGGAGAAGTTCTTCCTACTAAGAAGAAATCTGAGGAAGGAGGAAAATAATATGTTATTGCCAAAACGCGTAAAATACCGTCGTGAACACCGCGGTAAGATGAGAGGGATGGCTAAAGGCGGCACTGAAGTTCATTTCGGAGAATTTGGACTTCAAGCTCAAGAAGCTTCCTGGATCACGAACCGTCAAATCGAAGCAGCTCGTATAGCGATGACTCGTTATATGAAACGTGGAGGGAAAGTTTGGATCAAAATCTTCCCAAGCAAACCTTACACAGCTAAGCCGCTTGAAGTACGGATGGGTTCCGGTAAAGGTGCTCCTGAAGGTTGGGTAGCAGTAGTTAAACCGGGCAAAGTTATGTTTGAAATCTCTGGTGTATCTGAAGAGGTGGCAAGAGAAGCATTGCGCCTTGCAGCACACAAACTTCCAATCAAATGCAAGTTTGTAAAAAGAGAGGAAATTGGTGGTGAAACAAATGAAAGCTAATGAAATCAAAGATCTAACCACTGCTGAAATTGAACAAAAACTAAAATCTCTTAAAGAAGAACTATTTAATCTTCGTTTCCAGTTAGCTACTGGACAACTTGAAAATACAGCTCGCATCCGTGAAGTTCGCAAATCGATTGCTCGTATGAAAACAGTTGTTCGTCAAAGAGAGATCGGTGTCACTAATCGATAATGAATGGAGGTTTGCAGAATGAGCGAACGCAACCAACGCAAAATCTACACTGGACGCGTAGTATCCGACAAAATGGATAAAACAGTTACAGTTGTTGTAGAAACCTATAAAAAGCATTCTTTATACGGTAAACGCGTTAAATACTCTAAAAAGTTAAAAGCTCATGACGAGCTAAACGAAGCTAAAGCAGGCGACGTAGTACGTATCATGGAAACTCGTCCACTTTCAGCTACAAAACGCTTCCGTCTTGTAGAAGTAGTAGAAAAAGCAGTAATCATTTAATATAGTTCGGATTAAGCTAATTCCGAAGGGAGGTACCGTACATGATTCAACAAGAATCTCGTTTAAAAGTCGCTGACAATTCAGGTGCTCGTGAAGTGCTAACAATTAAAGTCCTAGGTGGTTCTGGCCGTAAAACTGCAAACATCGGTGATATCATCGTTTGTACAGTTAAACAGGCAACACCAGGAGGCGTTGTTAAAAAAGGTGAAGTCGTTAAGGCTGTTGTTGTCCGTACAAAACGTGGTATGCGTCGTCCTGACGGTTCTTACATTCGTTTCGATGAAAACGCATGTGTAATTATCCGTGACGATAAGAGCCCACGTGGAACACGTATTTTTGGACCTGTTGCTCGTGAATTACGTGACAATAGCTTCATGAAGATCGTTTCTCTTGCTCCAGAAGTTCTATAATATGTAAAATTTGTATAAAGCCTTTCAAGGAGGTGCCAAGCTAATGCATGTTAAAAAAGGTGACAAAGTCGTAGTCATCTCTGGTAAGGACAAAGGCAAACAAGGAACAATTCTTTCTGCATATCCGAAACAAAATCGTGTGCTTGTTGAAGGAATTAACATCGTGAAAAAGCATTCCAAGCCATCTCAACTTAATCCACAAGGTGGAATTATAAGCAAAGAAGCTGCTATTCACGTATCCAATGTAATGCCACTTGATCCTAAATCAGGTAAACCGACTCGTGTTGGATATAAGATCGAAAATGGTAAAAAAGTACGCGTAGCTAAAATATCAGGTGAATCTTTAGATAAATAAGTCATAAATGAAGGGAGGTACACTAAGCAATGAGCCGCCTTAAAGAAAAATTCAGAAGTGAAATTACACCGTCATTGATGGGTAAATTCAACTATCAATCAGTAATGCAAGTACCAAACATTGAGAAAATCGTTATTAACATGGGTGTGGGTGACGCAGTTTCTAACTCGAAAGCTTTAGATACAGCTGTTGAAGAACTTACATTGATCACTGGTCAAAAACCAGTTATAACAAAAGCAAAAAAATCAATCGCAGGTTTCCGTTTGCGTGAAGGTATGCCTATCGGAGCGAAAGTTACATTACGTGGAGAGCGTATGTATCAATTCCTTGATAAGCTAGTATCTGTATCTTTACCGCGTGTACGTGATTTCCGCGGCGTTTCAAAGAAATCCTTTGACGGACGTGGGAACTATACATTAGGCGTTAAAGAACAACTTATCTTCCCTGAGATTGATTACGATAAAGTGAGCAAAGTTCGTGGTATGGACATCGTTATCGTAACGACTGCCAACACTGACGAAGAAGCTCGTGAACTACTTACTCAAGTTGGAATGCCGTTCCAAAAGTAATCTCTAAATAAAGGGAGGCGAAATCGTGGCTAAAAAGTCTATGATCGTAAAGCAAAAACGCGAACAGAAGTTTAAAGTACAAGAATATACACGTTGCGAACGTTGCGGACGTCCACATTCAGTACTACGTAAATTTAAACTTTGTCGTATTTGTTTCCGCGAACTTGCATATAAAGGACAAATTCCTGGCGTTAAAAAAGCTAGCTGGTAAAACCCGAGTTTGGGAAGGAGGTAAAATATAATGGTCATGACAGATCCTATTGCAGATATGCTTACTCGCATCCGTAATGCGAATATGGTTCGTCACGAAAAACTGGAAGTTCCTGCTTCAAAGATCAAAAAGGAAATTGCTGAGATCTTAAAAAGTGAAGGCTTCGTACGTGACTTTGAATTAATCGAAGACAACAAACAAGGTATCATCCGTATCTTCTTAAAATACGGTGCAAACAACGAACGTGTTATCACTGGTCTAAAACGTATCAGCAAACCTGGTTTGCGTGTATATGCAAAAACTGGAGAGGTACCACGCGTTCTTAACGGTTTAGGTATCGCAATTGTTTCTACTTCTCACGGAGTTTTAACAGACAAGGAAGCTCGCTCTAAACAAGTTGGCGGAGAAGTTTTAGCATACGTTTGGTAATACATTTTCACAAGAATGGAGGTGCACATTATGTCTCGTATAGGTAAAAAACCTATTGAAATCCCTGCAGGCGTAACAGTTACTGTTACTGGAAGTGAAGTAACTGTTAAAGGTCCTAAAGGTGAATTAACTAGATCATTCAGTCCTGACCTTTCAATCGTTGTTGAAGAGAACGTGTTAACTGTTACACGTCCGTCTGACGAGAAGACTCACCGTTCTTTACACGGTACTACTCGCGCACTTATCTCTAACATGGTTGAAGGTGTATCAACAGGTTTCGTAAAATCACTTGAACTTATTGGGGTTGGGTACCGTGCACAAAAGCAAGGTAACAAGCTTGTCCTTAACGTAGGATATTCCCACCCTGTAGAAATAGAGCCAGAAGCTGGCGTTGAAGTCGAAGTTCCTTCTAATACAAAAGTAATCGTAAAAGGTGCAAGCAAAGAACGTGTAGGAGCTCTAGCAGCTAATATCCGTGATGTTCGCCCGCCTGAACCGTATAAAGGTAAAGGTATCCGTTACGAAGGCGAATTCGTTCGTCGTAAAGAAGGTAAAACTGGTAAGTAATGCCGCATAAGTAAACGAAAGGAGTGACGTAAATGATTACGAAGCTTGATAAAAATGCTACTCGTCAGAAAAGACATGCGCGTGTACGTGCTAAGCTTTCTGGAACAGAAGCTCGTCCTCGTTTAAATGTGTTTCGTTCAAACAAACACATTTACGCACAATTAATTGACGATGCAAAAGGCGTAACATTGGCAAGTGCTTCAACTCTTGATAAAGAGATCAATATCGAAGCAGGTAGCAATGCTGAAGCAGCTCAAAAAGTTGGCGAACTTATTGCGAAACGTGCTGTTGAAAAAGGTTTCAAAGCTGTGGTATTTGACCGCGGTGGTTACCTCTTCCATGGTCGTGTAAAAGCATTGGCTGACGCTGCTCGTGAAAACGGCTTAGAATTTTAATGGATAAGGAGGGACATAACAGATGCGTAGCATTGATCCTAATAAATTAGAACTTGAAGAACGCGTAGTTACAGTTAATCGTGTAGCTAAAGTTGTTAAAGGCGGACGTCGTTTCCGTTTCACTGCACTAGTTGTAGTTGGTGATAAAAATGGTCATGTTGGATTTGGTACTGGTAAAGCTCAAGAAGTTCCGGATGCTATCCGTAAAGCTATTGAGGATGCTAAGAAAAATCTAATTACTGTACCGATGGTTGGTACTACTATTCCTCACCTTGTGAACGGTCGCTATGGCGCAGGTCACATTCTATTGAAACCAGCTTCTGAAGGTACAGGAGTAATTGCTGGTGGTCCTGTTCGTGCGGTACTTGAATTAGGCGGAGTTAGCGATATCTTGTCTAAATCACTAGGTACTAATACACCTATTAATATGGTTCGCGCAACAATTGAAGGATTGAAGCAATTGAAACGTGCTGAAGACGTAGCTAAGTTACGTGGAAAATCAGTACAAGAACTGTTAGGATAAGGAGGGAAATCGAATTATGGCTAATAAATTAGAAATCACCCTCACTCGCAGCTTGATTGGTCGTCCTGAAGATCAACGTGTTACAGTTAACACTTTGGGTTTACGCAAAATGCATCAAACGGTTGTTCAAGAAGATAACCCTGCGATTCGCGGTATGATTACCAAAGTTGCTCATCTTGTTACTGTAAAAGAACAATAAAATAATTTTTAACTTAACAAGGAGGTGCCAACATGAAACTTCATGAGTTAAAAGCTGCAGAAGGTTCTCGTAAAGAACGTAAACGTAAAGGTCGCGGTATTGGATCTGGTAACGGTAAAACAGCAGGTAAAGGACACAAAGGACAAAACGCTCGCTCCGGCGGCGGTGTGCGTCTTGGATTTGAAGGGGGTCAAACTCCTCTATTCAGACGTTTACCTAAACGTGGATTTACCAACATCAACCGTAAAGACTATGCTATCGTGAATCTTGATACGTTAAATCTTTTCGAAGACGGTACTGAAGTAACACCAGCTCTTTTACTTGAGACTGGGGTTGTAAGTAAAGAAAAAGCAGGAATCAAAATTCTTGCCAAAGGAAGCATTGAGAAAAAGCTTACTGTTAAAGCTCACAAATTCTCGTCTACTGCTAAAGAAGCTATCGAAGCTGCTGGCGGTAATACAGAGGTGATCTAATGTTTCGCACGATCTCCAATTTTATGCGCGTTGGTGAAATAAGGAATAAGATTATTTTTACCCTTCTAATGTTAATCGTCTATCGCATCGGTACATTTATACCTGTACCGCATGTGAATGCCGATTTTCTCGCTGAACAGGACCAGCTGAGCGTCATCGGTCTTTTAAATACCTTTGGCGGCGGAGCACTGCAAAACTTTTCGATTTTAGCGATGGGTATCATGCCTTACATCACGGCATCCATCATCGTTCAGCTGTTACAGATGGATGTTGTTCCTAAGTTCACTGAATGGTCTAAACAAGGGGAAGCAGGGCGCCGTAAATTAGCACAATTCACTCGTTACTTCACTATTATCCTAGGATTTATCCAAGCAGTTGGTATGTCTTATGGGTTCAATAATATGTCAGGTGGACAGTTGATTGAAAATCCTGGAATTGCAACATACTTGCTTATTGCGACTGTCTTAACGGCAGGAACAGCTTTTCTTCTGTGGTTAGGGGAGCTGATCACTGCTAAGGGTGTGGGTAATGGGATCTCCATCATTATCTTTGCTGGTATCGTAGCTAGTTTGCCAACTACGGCAAATCAGATTTACGCCCAACAATTTGAAAATGCCGGTGATCAATTATTCTTACGAATCATAACGATTATCCTCATTGTTTTAGCAGTATTAGCAATCGTGGTTGCTGTTATCTTCATTCAGCAGGCATTACGTAAAATTCCTATTCAGTATGCGAAACGTGCTGCGGTAGGTCGTACACAAATGGGTGGCCAGTCTACTCATTTACCATTGAAAGTAAATGCTGCGGGGGTTATTCCGGTAATCTTTGCAATGGCATTTATCATTACTCCCACTACAATCGCTTCTTTCTTTGGAAAGAACAGCGTGACTAGTTGGATATCAACAAATCTTGATTACACCAAGCCAATTGGTATGATCATATATGTTGCTCTTATCATTGCTTTTGCGTATTTTTATGCATTCATTCAGGTTAACCCTGAACAAATGGCTGAGAATTTGAAAAAGCAAGGTGGCTATGTGCCGGGGATTCGTCCAGGTAAGAGTACACAAGAATATTTAACACGTGTTTTATACCGTCTGACGTTTGTAGGCTCTATATTTTTAGCCATCATTGCCGTTTTACCGGTATTTTTCATTAAGCTTGCTGATCTTCCTCAATCTGCACAGATTGGTGGAACCAGTTTGCTGATCGTAGTGGGGGTTGCCCTTGATACGATGAAGCAGCTGGAATCACAACTTGTGAAGAGACACTATAAAGGCTTTATAAAGTAATGAGTTTTGGGAACGGCTTGTTCCCTTTACCCATTATAGAGTTTGAGGGGGAAGAAAATTGAATCTAGTGTTAATGGGTCTGCCGGGTGCTGGTAAGGGCACTCAAGCTGAACAAATCGTAGAAAAATATAATATCCCTCATATCTCTACTGGAGATATGTTCCGAACAGCTATCAAAGATGGAACAGAATTAGGTCTAAAGGCGAAATCATTCATGGACAAAGGCGAATTGGTACCTGATGAAGTTACCATTGGCATCGTACGCGAACGGTTAAGCAAGGAAGACTGTCTCAAAGGATTTTTGCTTGATGGATTTCCACGTACTGTGGCACAGGCAGAAGCACTTGAGGGCATTCTTACTGATTTAGATCGCAAAATGAATTTTGTCATTAATATCGATGTTGATAAAAGCATCTTAATGGAAAGATTGACAGGACGTCGTATTTGCAAATCTTGTGGTTCGACATACCATCTTGTATTCAATCCTCCTGCTAAAGATGATGTATGCGACCGTTGCGGCGGAGAATTATATCAACGTGCCGACGATAATGCAGAAACGGTTCAAAATCGCTTAGATGTGAATTTGAAACAAACCAAGCCACTTCTTGATTTCTACGGAGATAAAGGATACTTGGTGAACATTAACGGACAGCAAGATATTAATAAGGTATTTGAAGATATCGATGTGTTGCTTGGTGCTTTACAAAATTAATCATTCGTATTGATTTATGAAATTCATACCATTTTTCTAACTTACTAGTTAAACTTGGTGCATTCCTATAATACAAAGGGTATAATGGATTTCGCGAGAGCATTCGCACATTTATTAATCAGGTTCTTGTACTTGGTATTCCCTGAATTGGGCGATTACTTTTTAAGTGATCTTCATGGACATATCCGGTCGGCAAAATTGATGAAGAAATGCAGTGACTCTATTGGGATTCCTAAAGAGTCGTGATATAGAGGGTTGAAAGAAGCTATGTCAGGCGTGCGCCTTTCAAACATCTCCCATGCTATTCAAACCTATGTCGAGACTAATTGCTTCTCTATTTCGAGAGTATGTCGGTCACGGAATCGGTCAAGACTTACATGAGGACCCATAAAATCCTCATTTCGGTCCAACTGATAAAGGTCCTCAGTTAAAGCCTGGTTCTACAAAATGGTGAATACTTGATGCAGAATTGTAAGACTTATGAGGATGATTGGACTGTAGTAATGTTGACGGAAAGATGTGTACCTTTAATAGGTTCACGCATAGAGAAGGGAGAATCACTTTAATGGCGAAAGATGATGTAATTGAAGTAGAAGGCACAGTACAAGAGACTTTGCCAAATGCAATGTTTAAGGTAGAATTAGAAAATGGTCATACTGTTTTAGCTCATGTATCCGGTAAAATTCGTATGCACTTTATTCGCATTTTGCCTGGAGATAAAGTTACGGTTGAGCTTTCCCCGTATGATCTAACTCGCGGCAGAATCACATACCGGTTCAAATAATCCGGTTTCGCTCCGATCTGTATAAGGAGGTTAGATAGCAATGAAAGTCAGACCATCAGTCAAACCAATCTGCGAAAAGTGTAAAGTTATCCGCAGAAAAGGTAAAGTTATGGTTATTTGCGAAAACCCTAAACATAAACAAAAACAAGGCTAAATAGAAGGAGGTGCACTCAAGCATGGCACGTATTGCTGGAGTAGATATTCCCCGTGACAAACGTATTGTTATCTCATTAACATATATATATGGTATTGGAAAACAAACAGCGATCAAGATTCTTGCAGAAGCAGGCGTTTCTGAAGAAACTCGCGTTCGTGACTTAACGGAAGACGAATTGAACAAAATTCGTGATATCATTGACAAGCTTAAAGTAGAAGGCGACCTTCGTCGTGAAATCTCCCTAAACATCAAACGTTTAATGGAAATCGGTTCTTACCGTGGTTTACGTCACCGTCGTGGTCTTCCTGTCCGCGGTCAAAATACAAAAAACAATGCTCGTACGCGTAAAGGACCTCGTCGTACTGTAGCTAACAAGAAAAAATAATTAGTAAAGGAGGTTACTTTTCATGGCACGTAAAACTAATACACGTAAACGTCGTGTGAAAAAGAATATAGAAACTGGTATTGCACATATTCGTTCAACATTCAATAACACTATCGTTACGATCACTGACTCTCATGGTAATGCTATTTCTTGGTCAAGTGCTGGAGCTCTAGGATTCCGTGGATCTCGTAAATCCACTCCGTTCGCTGCACAAATGGCTGCTGAAACAGCTGCTAAAACATCAATTGAACATGGTATGAAAACTCTTGAAGTTACAGTTAAAGGACCTGGTGCTGGACGTGAGGCTGCTATTCGTGCACTTCAAGCTGCTGGCCTAGAAGTAACTGCAATTAAAGATGTAACTCCAGTTCCACATAACGGATGCCGTCCACCAAAACGTCGCCGTGTTTAATTTTTCTGTATAGATTTTGTATTCCTGTCAATAATGGGATATAATACTGAGTTTGCGTTCTTACAGAGGATTAATTTTCAGTTGTTGCGCACAGCGGGAACGTATACATGGGGAATTTCGGTTTAAGTGAATTCGTTTACTTGCCGGGGTTTTGACGTTTTGAAGGAGGGTTTATTGATGATCGAAATAGAAAAACCAAAAATCGAAACGGTTGAAATCAACGACGATACCAAATACGGTAAATTCGTCGTAGAGCCACTAGAGCGTGGGTATGGTACTACATTGGGTAACTCCTTACGTCGTATCCTTTTATCCTCACTCCCAGGTGCTGCTGTCACAGCTATACAAATTGATGGAGTGCTACATGAGTTCTCAACAATTGAAGGCGTCGTGGAAGATGTAACATCTATCATTCTTAATGTGAAAAAACTAGCTCTTAAGATTTACTCTGATGAAGAGAAGACGCTGGAAATTGACGTTCAAGGTGACGGAGTCATCACGGCTGCTGATATCACTCATGATAGTGATGTAGAAATTCTTAATCCGGATTTATATATTGCTACAATTGGTAAAAACGGTCATATGCGTATGCGTTTATCTGCACGTCGCGGCCGCGGCTACACTCCTGCTGTTCAAAACAAGAGAGAAGACCAGCCAATTGGTGTAATTCCAATCGATGCTCTTTACACTCCAGTTTCACGCGTATCTTTCCAAGTTGAAAATACACGTGTTGGACAGTTGTCTAACTTTGACAAGTTAACGTTCGATGTTTGGACTGATGGCAGTACTGGTCCGCAAGAAGCGGTAGCACTTGGAGCTAAGATTTTAACAGAGCATTTAAATATCTTTGTTGGTTTAACCGATGAAGCTCAAAATGCTGAAATCATGGTTGAAAAAGAAGAAGATCAAAAAGAAAAAGTTCTTGAGATGACGATCGAAGAATTAGACCTTTCTGTTCGTTCTTACAACTGCTTGAAACGTGCTGGAATCAATACCGTTCAAGAGCTAGCTCATAAAACGGAAGAAGATATGATGAAAGTACGTAATCTAGGACGTAAATCACTTGAAGAAGTGAAAGCGAAACTAGAAGAATTAGGCTTAGGTCTTCGTAAAGACGACTGATAACATGGCGGAATCAATCCATTATGTTGTGAGCCTTGTTATAGACACACAATATAGAACTTCAACAAAGGAGGGAATCTCTAATGGGTTACAGAAAGTTAGGACGCACTAGCGCACAACGTAAAGCATTACTTCGTGATTTAGCTACGGATCTTATTATCCATGAGCGCATTGAAACTACTGAAGCACGTGCAAAGGAATTACGTTCTGTAGTAGATAAAATGATCACTCTTGGTAAACGTGGTGACTTGCATGCACGCCGTCAAGCTGCATCTTTCATCCGTAACGAAATCGCTGACGCTGAGAATGGCACAGATGCCCTTCAAAAACTATTCAGTGACGTGGCTCCACGTTATGAAGAACGTCAAGGTGGATACACTCGTATCATGAAAGTTGGTCCACGCCGCGGTGACGGTGCACCAGTCGTGGTTATTGAATTAGTTTAATAACAACGATGAAAAAGGGCGGGACAAATGAATATACTCACTTGTTCTATGCCCTTTTTCTTTTTTTAAAATAGAAATTCTGTACTTTAGAAATTCGCATTGAGTGTTACGATGGCTGGCGGAACCTGTATCATGCAGGGAGCCTTCACGTCTAGCTCAAGCATCCCTTCCCGCTTTTGATAAGCGATTATAAGATAACCTGTTTTTCGTAACAGGCCCGCTATTAGCTGCTCTTAATTTACCGAAAATTCTTTCGGTGGAAGGGGTGCAGCGTTTTTTTATATTTTCAGAAGGAAAATTACTATATTTATATTGAGTGAGCAGAGTTTAGTTTAGACGAGTGCAGTCGAGAATGAGGAGGGCCACATGGTGAAGAAGCTGGTTTCTTTAAATAATATTGTTTTTAAATATGAGGGTCAGTCTCGAAACGCCTTGGATGATGTTTCTTTTGATATTCATCAGGGGGAGTGGCTTGCGATTGTCGGACATAATGGCTCTGGCAAGTCGACATTAGCGAAGCTACTGAATGGTCTTCAGTTCGCTAACTCAGGTACCATTACGATTAATGATCAACTTTTGACAGAAGAATCAGTTTGGGATGTACGCCAGAAAATTGGCATGGTTTTTCAAAACCCAGATAATCAATTTGTAGGCACTACAGTTCAGGATGATGTGGCTTTTGGTTTAGAAAACGCCGGTGTTTCTCAGCAGGTTATGGTGGAGCGTGTTCATGGTGCGTTAAATAAGGTTAAAATGAATGCCTTTCTTAATCAAGAGCCGCACCATCTATCCGGCGGTCAAAAGCAAAGAGTGGCAATAGCAGGTGTAATAGCCCTGCAGCCAGACATAATCATCTTAGATGAAGCAACCTCCATGCTTGACCCAAGAGGCCGTGAAGAAGTGCTTGAAACAGTTAGGGAATTAAAGCAGGAAAACGATATTACTGTCATATCAATAACCCATGATCTTGAGGAAGCTGCGAAAGCTGATCGAATGATAGTCATGAACCAAGGTCGGCTATATCGTGAAGGATCGCCTCAGGATATTTTTGAATTAGAGGAAGAATTGATTGCTCTTGGTCTGGATATTCCCTTTTCAGTGAAACTAACCAAGGAGTTACAAAAAAATGGTGTTCGTGTAGTTGATGGGCATTTGACAGAGGAAGAGTTGGTGAAGGATTTATGCGAATTACACTCGATGATGTAGAATACCGCTATCAGGTGAATACTCCTTTTGAACATCTAGCCCTGCATGATGTCAATATTTCAATGGAGCCGGGAACCTATACCGCAATCATCGGGCATACTGGGTCCGGGAAATCCACGCTACTGCAGCATTTAAATGCTCTTTTAAAACCGACGAAGGGTCGGGTTTTCATTGGGGATCGGACGATTGAAGCCGGACGAAAAGAAAAGGCTTTGCGGCCAATAAGACAAAAGGTCGGAATTGTTTTTCAGTTTCCGGAACATCAGTTATTTGATGAAACGGTTGAAAAGGATATATGTTTCGGTCCTATGAACTTTGGCGTTTCTGAAATTGATGCGAAGAAACTGGCCAGGAAAGCCATCGCGCAAGTCGGTTTGAATGAGGAAGTTCTTGAGAAATCTCCATTCGACTTATCCGGCGGACAAATGCGACGGGTGGCCATCGCTGGGGTCCTTGCCATGGAGCCGGAAGTATTGGTGCTTGACGAGCCTACAGCGGGTCTGGATCCGCGAGGACGTAAAGAAATCATGGATATGTTTTATGATCTGCATAAAGCAAGAGGCATTTCAACGATTCTGGTGACTCATAGCATGGAGGATGCAGCCAAGTACGCGGATGACATCATTATCATGCATAAGGGTACGGTGTTCAAAAAAGGAACCCCCCAGGAAATTTTCTCGGAGCCGGAACAATTAATGGAGCTTGGTCTGGATGTTCCTGATACGGTCCGTTTTCAACTAAAGCTCCAGAAGGAACTTGGTGTTCGATTTGATCACCCATGTCTTAATATCGGTGATTTGGCGATAGAAATAGATAAAGCCATGAAACGGGGGAACCGCTGATGCTGGATAAAATGATTATCGGGCGTTATGTCCCTGCAAATTCACTGATTCACAAGATGGATCCAAGGGCTAAATTGCTCCTCGTGTTCCTGTTTGTTTGTGTCGTCTTTTTGGCGAATAATGTCGTTTCTTACGGTTTGCTTGCTGTATTCACCATCCTATTGATCATTCTTTCCAAAATACCGCTTCGTTATCTTTACAATGGGTTAAAACCAATCTTTTTCTTGATCGTATTTACATTCCTTCTCCATATATTTTTTACGAAAGAAGGGGATTTGCTTTTTGAATACGGTTGGTTTGAAATCTATGAAGGCGGTCTGATTCAAGGTTTTTTCATATCAGTAAGATTTACTTTATTAATCCTTGTTACGTCACTTTTAACTTTGACGACATCCCCGATATCCATTACAGATGGGATGGAAGAGCTGTTGGGGCCCTTGAAAAAGTGGAAGATGCCTGTACATGAACTGGCATTGATGATGTCCATTGCCCTTCGTTTCATTCCAACGCTAATGGAGGAAACGGAAAAAATCATGAAGGCTCAAACTGCAAGGGGCGTTGACTTTTCATCTGGCCCGATAAAGGACAGGGTTAAATCGATTGTACCGCTGCTTGTTCCTTTATTTGTTAGTTCGTTCAAACGGGCTGAGGAATTGGCAACTGCCATGGAATCAAGAGGATACCGTGGCGGGGAAGGCCGCACGAAATATCGCCAATTGAACTGGAAGATGAGTGATAGTCTTTTGATGGTCTCAATCGGTGTTCTTACGGTCATGTTATTTTTATTACGTTCATAATAAGGAAGAGAACTATGCCAAAATATAAATGTGTGATCGCTTATGACGGCACGGATTTTGCTGGTTATCAGGTGCAGCCTGAGAAGCGCACCATACAAAGTGAATTCGAGGCAGTCTTGGCCCAAATGCATAAAGGCACAATCATAAAAGTGACTGCTTCTGGCAGGACAGATTCAGGGGTCCATGCAAAGGGGCAGGTACTTCACTTTGAATCGCCCCTTACATTCCCTACGGAAAATTGGGTAAAGGCGTTCAGCGCCCTTCTTCCGACGGATATCATCGTTCTGGAAGTCGACATCGTGCCTGACGATTTTCATGCAAGGTTCCATACAACTGGGAAAGAGTACCGTTATATCATAGCCCGCTCTAAACTGCGGGATCCGTTCCAGCGAAATTACGCTTATCATTATCCCTACCCATTAGATGGGGAGGCGATGAGGGAAGCAATCTCCTACTTGATCGGGACACATGACTTTACAAGTTTTTGTTCGGCTAAAACGGAAGTGGTCGATAAAGTTCGAACGATACAAGTGATGGATTTTGAAGAGAGCGATGGTTACATGGTTTTCCGCTTCGTTGGCGAAGGTTTTTTGTATAACATGGTGCGTATCTTGGTTGGGACGCTCCTGGATGTCGGCAGCGGCAAGATGTCACCCCATGATATGAGCGGGATTTTGGCCAAAAAGGACCGCAGTTTTGCAGGGAAAACAGCACCAGCCCAAGGCTTATATTTATGGAAAGTTTTTTACAAATAAAATTATTTTCGAAGTGATACCAGTTTTTTTACAACTGGGAAACGAGATGAACTCAGTAATGGAGCGGTTTGACGCTACACTGACCTTTTTATGGAGTTGCAGAGAGTGTTTTATAGACAACTTATCCTAGTGTAACATTCCCTTGACAATGAATCTGGGAGAAGTTAATATAATATGGTATGTATTTTAATCCCACGATAAGCCCCGGAAGTTTATTGTGATTGAAAATAAATATAAAAAATTAAAAAGTTTTTTAGGAGGTTAACCATGCGTACGACATTTATGGCGAAAGCTAATGAAGTAGAACGTAAATGGTATGTGATTGACGCTGAAGGCAAAACTTTGGGTCGCCTTTCTACTGAAGTAGCATCCATCTTACGTGGTAAACATAAACCAACTTTTACACCGAACATTGACACTGGTGATCATGTAATTCTAATCAATGTTGAAAAAATCCACTTGACTGGTAAAAAATTGACTGACAAAATTTATTACCGTCACACTATGCATCCAGGCGGTCTTAAAACTAGAACTGCTCTTGAAATGCGTACAAACTACCCTGAGAGAATGCTTGAACTTGCTATCAAAGGTATGCTTCCAAAGAATTCTCTTGGTCGTCAAATCTACAAAAAATTACACGTATACGCTGGAGCTGAGCACCCACACGCTGCTCAACAACCAGAAGTATACGAATTACGCGGATAATTACTAAGGAGGTTACTATCTTGGCACAAGTTCAATATTATGGTACTGGTCGCCGTAAGAGCTCAGTAGCTCGTGTACGTTTAGTACCAGGCGAAGGTCGCATCGTTATTAACGGTCGTGACATCAATGAATATATTCCTTTCGCAGCATTACGTGAAGTTGTAAACCAACCACTAGTTGCAACAGAAACTACTGGAAATTACGACGTTCTAGTAAACGTTAGCGGTGGTGGATACACTGGTCAAGCTGGAGCAATCCGTCACGGTATCGCTCGTGCATTGCTTCAAGTTGATCCAGAATACCGTCCATCTCTTAAAACTGCTGGTTTACTAACTCGTGACCCACGTATGAAAGAGCGTAAAAAATACGGTCTTAAAGGCGCACGTCGTGCACCTCAGTTCTCAAAACGTTAATTCTATTACCGTTTCAAAGACTCTCAACCATTTCGGTTGGGAGTCTTTTTTTATGCCCGGAAAAGTGTGTCACTGGAAATATTAAAAAGCATATCTGGGATCTCCCGGATATGCTTTATTTTAAATACTCCATTTAATAATTTTAGTTATGAGATTCACCTTGGCTTTTTTTGATTACGGCCTTTCCCGGCATGAAGCATGCAAAAATTAATGCCACAAAAGATAAGATTAACATGAAAACATAGGCATCACTTGAGCCAAAGATGGAAGCTAATGCCTTTAGTTGAATAGCTGAAATATTTTCATTTTTCATTGATAGCTCAGAGGCATGCGAAGTTGCCTGCATTGTATACACTGTGATGACAACTGCCGTTCCAATAGCACCTGACAATTGGCGAATGGTATTATTTACAGCTGAACCATGGGAACCCAATTCTCTTGGTAAAGCATTCAACCCTGCTGTATTTAATGGCATGGTAATAAAGCTCAAGCCAATTCGTAATATAATGGTACGAACCATTAAATAGCTATAGGTTGTGGATTCGTTTATATCTATGACTCCCCACATCGAAACAATGATAAATACCAAACCTGTAATAAAGAGCGGTTTAGCACCATATTTATCATACATTTTACCTGTGACAGGGGATAAGAAGGCATTAATCACAGCTCCAGGTAATAACAGTAAACCTGCTTCAAATGCTGTAAAACCTCTTCCGTTTTGCAAGTAAATGGGTAAAAGAATTAAATCAGCATACATGATCATCGTAATTAGTACATTGATGAAAGATGTGAGAGTGAAAATTTTATAATTGAATACAGATAAATTTAATAATGGATCGCTGGATTTCATTTGTCGTAAACAGAATAGAGTCGACACGATCATTCCGACGAGTATTGCAGTAATGACAACGGGATCATCCCATCCCTTGCTTCCTGCGCTACTAAATCCAAATAATACACAGCCAAAACCAATCGTCGATAAAGTGACACTTATGATATCCAATTTTGCTTTTGTTGTCTCGGCAACATTCATTAAATATTTGAACGCTAGAACTATGACGATTAATATAAATGGCATTAACCCAATAAATAGCCATCTCCATGAAACATATTCAATGATAAAACCAGATAATGTAGGGGCTATGGCTGGAGCGAAAATCATCGCAAAGCCAATTGTCCCCATAATGCTTCCACGCTTTTCGCTAGGATATAAATATAAAATAACTGTCATCATTAGAGGCATAATAATCCCGGCACCAATTGCCTGAATCATTCTTCCCGTTAACAGCACACCAAAATTCCCTGCACATGCACAAAGTAAAGATCCGATGAGCAAAAAGAACATCGAGCTAATAAATAGCTGCCTTGTTGTAAACCGTTTCATTAAAAAGGCAGTAATCGGCACTAACACACCATTCACTAGCATAAATCCTGTTGATAGCCATTGTACAGTTGCGGCCGTTACATGAAATACATCCATTAAACCACTCAATGCAACATTTAATAGTGTCTGATTTAATGTTGATAAAAAACACCCAGCGATCAATACAATTAATAAAACTTTTTTATTTCCTTCCGTTATGTCCACTTCTGTCGACAACCCCTTCATTTTTGACTTGCATTCTCAACACCGTGTCGATAAAATCGATGGTAACAAAAAAATATGTTGCTTACCATGAACAGTTTTCTTGAAAATGTTCACTAATCGACATAGAAATATATGCTGTTGAGAAAGTCAGGGAAAAAACTATAAAGGAGTTAAAAATGTCTATACCAAAAAAAGAAGATCCTCGTACAATTCGGTCAAGGGAAATGTTTAAGGACGCTGTCATTGCTCTCTTACGCGAGGACCCCATAATTTCAAATTTAACGGTTCAGAAAATCGCAGACAAAGCAGGATTAAATCGGACAACATTTTACCTGCATTATCAGGATATTCAAGATTTACTAACGCAAATCACCGATGAGATTTTAAATGAGCTTTCCGATAAAATTTTTGCTTTAATACATGCAAAAGATTTATCAGAAAAACAACAGCTAACACAATTGCTTGATTATTTATATATTCATCGGGATTATTTACTTATTTTATTTAAAACGAATCAGTTTGAGGACCAGTTGTTTTCATTGTTAAAGCAATTAGTAGAAATTAGAAGGAAGAATACCAAAAAGGATCTACCTGCTGAATATGTTGACATTGACATTAAAACAGCCTCATTGGTAGGCATTATAATATGGTGGTTAAGAAAGGGGCTTCATTTTAGTTCAGATTATATTGCCAATCAAATATATTTAATGTACAAGGTGCAATGATGTTGGGGGTGTTCTTTGTCCGGAAAAAGATTTGTTCATTTTCAGCATCAGATCCAAGTAAAGGGCCGCGGCGGCGTTGGTGACGGGTGTGTTCCATTTGTTTACACTTGAGTTTATTTATGTAATACAGAATTTTTTGTAAAATCCATATTTATTAAGTTCCTGTTTAGGAGTATGATAATACTTAAAAAAGAAAGAGGACTTCATATGAATTCAACATACTCACCAATTGAAACAACTAAAACAAAAGCCTTGGTCATCAATGCGCTATTCATTGCATTAACTCTTGTAGCGACAATGTTCATCAACATCAAGCTTCCAATAATGGGTAACGGCGGCCTGATCCATCTTGGTAACGTTCCCCTTTTTATAGCAGCCTTGGTATATGGCAAAAAAACAGGAGCGATAGCAGGCGCCTTCGGTATGGCCTTCTTCGACCTTTTCTCTGGTTGGGCAGCGTGGGCACCGTTTACATTCGTCATCGTAGGTACAATGGGCTTTCTAGCCGGCCTTATATCCGAAAAGGTACCAGGCAAAAGAGAATGGGTATACACTATGGCCGTTGCCGTTGCATTGGTTATAAAAATCGTCGGCTACTATTTTGTCGAAGTTATTCTTTATGGTAACTGGATACAGCCATTTGGCTCCATCCCCGGAAACGTGATGCAGGTCGTAATAGCCGGTATAATTGTAGTGCCGCTTGCTGGTAGATTAAAGAAAAGAGCTGGACAGATATAAAGTAAAACATGGGAAACCATTTCAAAACATTGTGTAGGCGCCACCGATTGAATTTAGGACAGTTTAAAAGTTATATCAAAGGACATCCGTTTACCATGGATGTCCTTTTATCTTAATAGATCTCAAATAGTATTGATCAAGGTTCAAAGAGACACACGCAGTGAGCGACCCAAGTCGACAAGGTCAGCCTCGGGTAGCGGCCTGAGTGGCGAGTTATGGGTGATAGTTCCGAGTTTTCTGCCATTAAACATCATCCGAAATGTTCAGTTTGCCCTTTGACCATGGAAGATAGCATTTTGCATATCGATACGCATTATTAAATTACTTGCCAAACCTATCCTTATTATTTTTTGCCAATGGAATAAATGAATGGTTCAAAATAGAAGGCTAAAACTAAATTATGTCTTGGGAAATAATTATGGGAAATGGGGAATTGCCCCGGAGGTGAATTATGGCTGTGATATTAGGTTTACAGGAGATGCAAAGGGAAAGGCAATTGAAGTTCGAACGCAGGCTGCTCAGGGAACTTTCTATCGAGGATATGAAGGGAAGGATTCAGCGTTACTTCGGACAGGACTTGATGGATGTTTTGGAGGAGGGCTACTTTGATGTTGCCATCGAGGCTTATTTATTAGGAGCCAACTATAGTAAGTTTGGCTATTATGGTGAGTCGGAAGAAGATGTTAGGTCCAGGTGCTGGAAGGAAGAGAAATTTTTGGTGGATACTCTTTTTAACTTCATTTTGTATTGGCGGGAAGTTACGGCGAATAATGCTTTTGATGAGGGTTTGTTTTATTGCTGTGAAGGATTTGTAGGGGATTGGTGGCTGGACGGCTTTAAGACTGGTGAAAAACGATATAAAATGAAACTGCATTAGGAAGGCAAATTCCCATTCCATGTTCTATTTCCATGGTTTGTCCCATACTTTTTAGTAGAGAGATCATGGAAGGGGAACGGTCATGCGCAGAAAGCTGAAATATACAGGAATCGCTATGGGATTGTTTGTCCTTTTTTTAATTGTAACTTTTAAATTTGTTGAAGATGATTCTTGGGACTCCTGGAACCTTCCGTTGGCAGGTAAGGTCATCATTCTGGATGCAGGTCACGGAGGAATGGACGGCGGGGCAAATGTACAAGAGATTATGGAAAAGGAAATTGCCCTTTCCGTTTCATTAAAGGTCAGGGACTATTTGCAGGAACAGGGTGCCCTTGTCATCATGACCCGTGAGAAAGATGAGGATTTGGCACAGGGAAATACAAAGGGGATCCGCCAGCGAAAACAGGAGGACTTACGGAATCGGGTTGAAATGATCAATGATTCGGAAGCGGACTTATTCTTAAGCATTCATTTGAACTCTTTTCCATCAGCGTCATCGAAAGGTGCCCAGACCTTTTATACAAGCAGGTTTGAAGAAAATGAACAGGTGGCAAAATTCATTCAGACTGAAATCATCAGGAACCTGGAAAATACAAAGCGTGATGCAAAAACGATTAATCATGTGTATTTGATGAATTATGCTAAGAAGCCGGGAGCGCTTGTGGAAATTGGCTTTCTTTCCAATACCGAGGAAAGGGAACGCCTTGTCAGTGATAAGTATCAAGAAAAGGTTGCCAGCTCGATTTATATGGGGATTTTACGGTACTTTACAGAGGGAAAACTATCAGAAGAAAAGTGATGTCTGGGTCTTGTAAGGTACAAGGCCTCTTTATTATGGGAAAATAATCAGGTTTCTCATGCGGGGCAGATAATAATCTTTCTTTCCGTAATATGTTATACTGAAAAATGGGAAAATAAAATTCAAAGGGGTGCTCGACTTGCTAACAGAAGAGAAAGTACTGAATTTATTAAAGGATCTTAAAGACCCTTTTCTACATAAAAACCTTGAAGAGACAAATGGAATTATAGAAATCAAAATAAAACCTGAAAAGAATCATGTAAGCGTTAAACTTGCGATTGCGAAAACGGGGACCGCCGAGCAAATGCAAATGCAATCGGAAGTTGTGGACTTACTGAAAACGAACGGAGCGGAATCGGTAGGCATCCGTTTCGCGGAGCTTTCTGAAGAGGAGTTAGCCAAGCACCGTGAAAGCATTCCTCAGGATGAAGCGGACCAAGGCTTGCTTGGCCCTAACAGCAAGACACAATTCATCGCGATCGCCAGCGGTAAAGGCGGAGTGGGAAAATCTACGATTTCAGTGAATTTCGCCACTTCACTTGCTCGTTTAGGTAAAAAGGTCGGACTGGTTGATGCCGATATTTATGGATTCAGCGTACCTGATATGATGGGGATAACAAAAAGACCTGTTGTTCGCGGGGAAAAAATCATTCCTGTAGAACGGTTTGGCGTTCAAGTTATCTCAATGGGCTTTTTTGTAGAGGATAACGCGCCGATCATATGGAGAGGGCCAATGCTGGGGAAAATGCTCAACAGTTTCTTTAATGAAGTGGAATGGGGAGATTTGGACTATTTGGTCCTTGACTTACCGCCGGGTACAGGCGATGTTGCTTTGGACGTTCATACGATGCTCCCATCATGTAAAGAAATCATCGTTACGACACCGCATCCGACTGCAGCCTTCGTTGCTGCAAGAGCTGGAGCCATGGCCATCAAGACAGAACACGAAGTCATTGGTGTCATAGAGAACATGTCATTCTTCGAAAGTAAAACGACGGGTGAAAAAGAATATGTCTTCGGAAAAGGCGGCGGAGAGAAGCTTGCAGAAGAGCTTCGTACAGAAGTTTTAGGTCAACTTCCCCTGCAACAGCCGGATTGGAACGAAGAGGACTTTGCTCCATCCATTTACGCAGCGGACCATAGGCTCGGCAGGATTTACGAAGATATTGCTAAGAAAGTCATTGAAAAACTACAATAAAAATAAGGCTGATTCCGATTGGAATCAGCCTTATTTCATTCTTTTTACTTTTTCTCCTTCTCAGCCGCTTTAGTGGCTGCTTTATCCAATTTCTCTTGCATTTTAGCCTGGACGAGAGGACTCTCCATGGTTTCGATGATCAGCTCTTTGTAGACCGACCGCATCTCCTTGGTTTTTAATAACTTATTCATTTCTTTTTCCATATCCGGTTCTTTCATTATTTCCATGAGCATTCCACGATACTGAGGATCGGCAGTTAAGTCCTTCAATACCTTTTTATGTTCGTCTTCTAATGCTTTAGCATACGCGGAAGCGAATTCGGGATCATTAAATGTCTTTTTCCAAAATTCCTTCCCTTTATCTGAAGTGACCATATCTTCAATGGATTTCTTAATGTCATCCGAATCCATAATAAGTTCAGCTTTCGTTTTGTCGTCAGTAATGATATCCTGGATGGCTTTTTTTCCATCATCTGTTTTCAAGATATCTACGACCATCTTCTTTGTCTCTTCATACTCCATTTTTTCTGCGCCTGCTCCATTTTGAGCACAACCGGAACAAACGAGTAAGAATGACGTGAAAAGCAAAGCAACTCCCACTCTCATACGCAGGGCCCCTTTCATCCTTCTTACTGTTAATATGGTTCCAATCGGCGATATTATTCCTTGGTGGAATAAGTGGATTTTTCCAAATTTGGTTGGTACAATTAAGGAAATGAAATAGAAATGTATGGAGGAAAACAATGAACAGCCGTAATTTAGTTAAATTGTTTTTAACAACATTGCTTATAGGTGGTGTAACGGGCGGAGTTGTAGGTTTCTTGGCCCGGTGGAATGAGTTTAAGCCTTATTTCTCTTCTTTTGATGCCAGTGCCATCCTATCAACTTTTATTTGGTTATTCGGTGTTGGATTAATTTTCAGTGTCATAAGCCAAGCTGGCTTTTTTGCCTATTTAACGATACATCGTTTTGGTCTCGGAATATTTAAAAGCGCTTCCTTATGGAATGCCGTTCAACTTGTACTCATTCTTTTTGTTGTTTTCGATCTTGTTTACCTGCGATACCTTAGCTTTGGTTCAGGCGAGGGGATCAGTTCCTACATCGTGTTAGCATTGGTTGTATTGGCCTCGGGGCTTGTTACAGCTTATTTCAAAATGAAACAAACGAATAAACAGTCATTCATCCCGGCTTTGTTTTTCATGGTCGTGTTCACGGTGTTGGAGTGGATACCTGTCCTAAGTGCCAATGATGAAAGCTGGCTTTACTTCATGCTGTTTCCATTGCTGGTCTGCAATGCTTATCAATTATTGGTCCTGAGCAAATTGATTGAAATTTCACAAAAGGAATTGGCCAGTAAAAGAGGGCGTAAGCAAACTCCGGCAAATGGAAAGATGAAAGCCGGTGAACTTGGTGAAGGCAGATAACCTATATGTATGCCGGGCCATACTTGAGGAAGTCAAAACATAAAAACTGCGTACTAAAGGTTCAAGGAGACCATTAGTACGCAGTTTTTTCAGTTAGCGAATTTCCTCACTGCTTGCTGATGAATTGGAAATCATCTCTGAAACGTTAACGAAGTTTAAATTTTTTGTTCGAAGTTCACTTATTAACTCCGGTAAAGCCTTATTCGTTTGTTTTGCTGAGTCTGAAGCATGTAATAAGATGATATCACCCTTTTGGGCCTTGGTGATGTTCTGTACGATCCGGTCCACACCCGGATTGGTCCAATCCTTTGAATCGATGCTCCAATGGACAACGGTGTATCCGAATTTCTCGCTGATCTTTAAAAGGCGTTTATCAAAGTGTCCGGTGGGAGCGCGTAAAAGTTCTATATTCTTTATATTAAGTTTTTTAAATGCTTCCTGGGCTTTAGAAATATCCCGGATGATTTCCTGATCTTCCATTTCGGAATAATCCTTATAATCGTAACCGAGGATGCCGATTTCATATCCTTCTTTCACAATTTCCGCTACTATGTCAGGATGACGTTCAGCCCAGGATCCCGAGAGGAAAAATGTGGCGGATTTAATCTCTTCCCTTTTTAATGTTTCTATTATCGGAGCGGCTTTCTCATCACCCCAGCCGATATTGAACGTGATCGCAACATTCTTTTCCCCTTTATAAACAGCTTTCGGCCCATCATCTGTAGAAAAAACGGGAGCATGAAGAATGTTTTGTACAAAAAGGAACCAAGCGGTAAAAAGTGCCGTAAGTAATATTAACGAATAATATTTGATCTTCTTGGCTTGAAGCACCATGAAAAATTTCATTAATCCATCCCCTTGTCCAAAGTACTCTTGTCTTCAAATTTATGCGAGAGGATTATTGTTATGCAAAAAAGTCAGTTGAAAATTCATAAAAATGCTGGCAATGGGGAATGCTGTCTGATGGAGGTGTGAACCATGCTCGGTTTATTGATTAATGACAAGGAAAAGATGGAATTGGAGTACCTTTTAAAAAGAGAGATGGATGAAATACTATTCGATCTGCAGGATGACAGAATCGATCACTTGGTCAAAAGGGCTATAAACGAGAAATATAACATCCTTTTCAGACTGTTTAAAAGGGTGAGCACCGAGGAGGAATGCCTAATCTATATGAGGGGAAAAAAGAATTTGTCCAAGTGGAATCAGTCATGAGATTCAAAAGTGAATTATATTCAAAAAATCTATTGACTATTGATTTATACGCTGGTATATTATAAAAGTTGCTGCAACGTAAAAGCTTTTGAAAAAGAACGAAAAAACTTTTTTTAAAAAAGTTGTTGACGAAGTAGTAATAAGATGTTAAGATATTAAAGTCGCTAAGAGATGCGGCGAACAA
>NZ_CP195840.1:5145385-5202282 GCF_058513295.1 Peribacillus sp. B65
CTTCGTTTAATGCTAAGAAAAATCATTGGATATAAAGGGATTATCAATTATGGAAACTTTTATAAAGACATACACGTAATGAAATTCTTCATCATACATTGTAAAAAGCATCCCCGGTTCTCTTAAACTATTTAAATTAATGTATGCGAACAATGGTTTTTGGGGAGAATGCAGGTATGGAGGTGGAGATGTTGGGGACAACAACAACCAAAACAACGGCAGGGGAAACATGCGCGGTTTGTGAAGAAATAAAAGGGATGGGTATACATCTATATACGACTTTTATTTGCGAGGAATGCGAAAGGGATATGATCGGGACGGATACGAACGACCCCAAGTACCAATATTACTTAAAGAAATTAAGAAAAATCACTAATCCTGAAATATTATCATGAAAAAATAGTTTGTGGAAAGTTAAAGAGTCAGAGAAAAAAGAAATGGTGTGTTTCTTTAGTCTCTGATTCTTTTTTTGGTACTTTAGAAGAATGCTTGCCAACACGCTTCAAGCTGCAATCAGACTGTTCGGGGATACATAATCGCCTTCCTATTGTCGTAATATGAGATAAAATTGAACTTATTTGATAAAATGAAAAAATACTATGACGTGAGGGAAGAGAAAAATGAATCAATCTCAGACACCATTGTTCGATGCAATGAGTGAATTTCAAAAAAAAAGCCCAATATCCCTGCATGTCCCAGGACATAAAAATGGATGGGTGTTTAGTAAAAAGGGCCAAGCTTTATATAACTCCCTGCTTGGTATTGATGCCACGGAGTTAAGTGGTTTAGATGACCTGCATGCTCCAGAGGGCGCCATTTTAAAGTCCGAGCAACTACTCGCTGACCTATATGGGGTAAAGCGGAGTTATTTTCTCGTTAATGGGTCAACCGTAGGCAACATTGCCATGATTCTTGCTACCTGCAGGGAAGGCGATAAGGTCCTTGTCCAAAGAAACTGCCATAAATCAATTTTACATGGATTGATGTTAGCGAATGTACAACCGATCTTTTTACAACCGGTTTATTATGTGAAATGGGGCATTGCTGGCGGTGTAAGTTCAAAATTAATTGAAGAAGCCTTGAGTGTACATCCAGATGTAAAAGCGATCATTGTTACCTATCCTAATTATTATGGTCTTGGTGAAGACTTGACGGAAATGGTAAGACTCGCACATCAAAAGGGGATTCCGGTGCTGGTGGACGAGGCACATGGCGCTCATTTTCAGTTAGGAAGCCCGTTTCCAAAGCCGGCCATATTGGCAGGGGCAGATGCCGTTGTCCATTCTGCGCATAAAACACTTCCGGCCATGACGATGGGGTCATTTCTTCATGTGAATTCATCCTTAGTTGATGTCGATCAAGTAGCCTTCTATTTACAAATGCTTCAGTCGAGCAGTCCATCTTACCCGATTATGGGATCGCTCGACTTGGCCAGGGCCTACTTAGCCGCTTTTACATCAGAAGATAAAAGTTCCCTTATTGAAAAGATATTAGATTTCAGAAGCGAATTAGGTGCCCTGGATACAGTAAGGGTGCTGGAGGCGCCACTAGGCATCGCGGCGGACCCGTTGAAAGTGGTCATTCAATCAACAAATGGTTTAAGCGGGTTTGAGTTACAGCAGCTATGTGAAGCCGAAGGCATTTTTACGGAATTGGCTGATCGTGATAATTTATTACTGATTTTACCCTTATTAAAAATGGATGCCGAATTTCCTTTTCATGAAATCGTTCAAACTATAAAAAGTGCCACTGAAGGCAGAATTGGATTCAAGGAAGAGAATCTTGGGGAAAGCTTGCCTGAACGAAGGTCAATGATAGGACTTGAAATGCCATACTCCGTCATGAAACATAGTAAATCAAAACCTGTCGCATTACACAAAGCAGTGGGTGAGGTATCTGCCGAGATGGTCATTCCTTATCCACCAGGGATCCCTTTGATTATGTCCGGGGAAATGATTACTCCTGAACATATATCCACTTTGAGAAGCCTGCTAGAACTGGGATCAAGGTTTCATGGCTGTTCCTCCCTTTCAAACGGAGAATTGATCGTTTATGAAAGCGGGCAGACTGGTTAAAATGTTATACTACAAACAAAGAACCTTGGAGGTACATCGATGAAACGTGGTATTTTTATAACAATGGAAGGGCCTGAGGGTGCCGGGAAAACAACAATTACCCAAATGCTTGGCAAGGCTCTGCAACAAGAAGGCTACCAAGTACTATTAACGCGTGAGCCAGGTGGAGTACCCATTTCGGAACAAATTAGGGAAGTGATCCTTAATAAAGATAATACAGCCATGGACGCGAGAACAGAGGCTTTATTATACGCAGCAGCAAGGCGTCAGCATTTAGTGGAAGTGGTCATTCCTGAGTTGGAACGAGGGGGAATTGTCCTCTGTGACAGATTTATAGACAGCTCGTTAGCCTATCAGGGCCATGCAAGGGGTTTGGATATAGAAGAAGTTTACAATATCAATAAATTCGCAATTGGAGATATGATGCCAGATGCCACGCTCTTTTTTGATATCGACCCAGAAGAGGGATTAAGACGTATCCAGTCCAATGGGGAAAGGGAAGTGAACCGGCTGGATCTTGAAGCCCTCGACTTCCATAAAAAAGTTTGTGAGGGGTATCAATTCATTATAAATAGATGGAAAGACCGTTTCATCATCGTGGATGCAGGCCGGACAATAGATGAAGTACTTGAAGAAACGAAAGCCAGCTTGTTGGATTTTTTAGCAAAAACGGGAAACTGAATATATAGGTTTCCATATTATTCAACCAATACTATTCCAGGCAAGGACTAGTTGATATAATAGAGTTAGTAAAAATTCAGAGTAACCGGAGGATGATGAGAATGAAAATGATCATTGCTGTCGTTCAAGACAAGGATAGTCATCGCCTGCTGAATCAATTAGTGGAAAATAATTTCGGAACGACCAAGCTAGCCAGCACTGGCGGGTTTTTAAAATCAGGTAATACGACTTTTATGATTGGCACAGAGGATGAACGCGTTGACCAAGCCATTCAGATAATCAAACAGAATTGTCAGTCACGATCCCAATTAGTATCACCGGTTTCACCGATGGGCGGGAATGCCGAGTCCTATGTACCTTACCCAGTGGAGATTCAAGTAGGCGGTGCGACCATTTTTGTTCTGCCGGTTGAAAACTTTTTACAATTTTAACGGTTAGTTACAGGGAGGTTCATTATGAAAATCAACCATGATATCCCTATTAAGCTTGATAAATCGCGTCAGGATGCCAAACAGTTCCAAACTGGGAATGGAAGATTTCAACAAATGGTTCAGACACAGGATCAAAAGATGCAAATCCAAACATTAAACCGTTTGATAGGCGATATTGAAGGTGCGGGTCATCGTTTAGTAAGGTCACGTACTTTTAGGGAATTGGCAAAATATAAAGCATTGGTGAAACGGTTTGTTAAAGAAGCGGTTGAATATGGACTGGAACTGAAACAATCTACGAGCTGGAACGAATATGGACAAAGCCGGCCGTTGAAAACCGTGGAAACGATAGATGCAAGATTAGTTGAGTTAAGCGAGGAAATTCTTAATAAAGAGAAAAGCTCGCTTGAAATATTGGAAATGATTGGCGAGATTAAAGGTTTGCTGATTAATTTATATACTTAAGTGAGTTGATGGTTTTGGATAAAACATGGCAGGACATGAGTGAAATTCAGCCGCAGGTAATGACGATGCTGCAAAATAGCATAACGAAGAACAGGGTGGCTCATGCGTATTTATTTGAAGGGGAAAAAGGGACAGGTAAGCAAGAGATAAGCATTGCCTTTGCCAAAAGCTTACTATGTGAAGCCCCGACAGCAGGTTATAAGCCATGCGAACTTTGTCGGAATTGCAAACGGATTTCAAGTGGGAATCATCCTGATGTCCATTTGATAGAAAAAGACGGTCTCTCAATAAAGAAAGAACAAATCAAGGGGCTGCAGGAAGAGTTTTCGAAAAAAAGCGTAGAGGCAGATCGAAAGGTTTATATGATTGCCGATGCGGACAAAATGTCGGTGGGGGCAGCCAACAGTCTATTGAAATTTTTAGAAGAACCTTCGGCTGATACTGTAGCAATATTGATGACCGAACAGCTTCAGAGGATTCTACCGACTATATTATCTAGGTGCCAAGTGATTTCATTCAAACCATTATCTCCGGAGAATGTGAGACGGAAGCTGATAGAACAGGAGTTAGAACCACAGCTGGCCTCGGTCATCGCACACATAACACAGAATCTGGAAGCTGGAATCGAGCTTAGCCATGATGAATGGTTTGTACAAGCTCAAAAAATAGTGGTAAAATTATATGAAGTGTTAAAAATCAATTCCTTGAAGGCATTGCTGTACCTTCAGACGGATTGGTCCACACACTTTAAAGAAAGAGAACAGGTTGACAGAGGTCTTGATTTGTTACTTCTTATATATAAGGATTTATTATACATTCAGTTGGACAAAAAGGACTTCGTTGTATTCCAAAATAAACTGAAGGAATTTGAAACTCACGCTCTTCATCTTTCCCCAAGACGCCTTGCTGAACATATGGGTTGCATTTTGGAAGCAAAAAGGAAGCTGATGTCCAACACGAATCCACAGCTGTTGATGGAACAGCTTGTGCTGAATTTGCAGGAGGGATCATGATTTGTATGATGTTGTAGGTGTCCGTTTTAAAAAGGCGGGCAAAATATACTACTTCGATCCGGGTGAATTCACTATTCCTAAGGACGATTTTGTAATAGTGGAGACTGTCCGCGGTGTTGAATTCGGTAGAGTCGTTACAGCCCGTAAACAAGTAGATGAAAACGATGTTGTCCTGCCATTGAAAAAAGTACTTCGGGTCGCTGATGCAAAAGATAAGCTGATTGTAGACGAGAACAAGGCGGCTGCAGAAGAGGCTTACTCTATATGTTGTCAAAAGGTTGTGGAGCATAAACTGGATATGAAGCTGGTTGATGTGTCATATACTTTCGACAGAAATAAAGTCGTGTTTTATTTTACAGCGGATGGTCGCGTGGATTTCCGTGATTTAGTCAAAGATTTAGCTGCCATATTCAGAACTCGCATAGAACTGCGCCAAATTGGGGTTAGGGATGAGGCAAAGATGCTTGGTGGCATCGGACCTTGTGGCAGAATGCTTTGTTGCTCCACATTTCTTGGGGATTTTGAACCGGTTTCCATCAAAATGGCGAAGGATCAGAATTTATCATTAAATCCTACAAAAATCTCAGGTTTATGCGGTCGATTGATGTGCTGTCTGAAATATGAAAATGATGAGTATGAAAGTGCGAAGGAAATGCTTCCTGATTTAGGTGAAATGATTAATACGCCTGGTGGCAAAGGCAAGGTAGTGGGGCTTAATATTCTAGAACGCGTACTTCAGATTGAACTAATCGAGCAAGAAAGAGTATTAGAGTATACTCTAGATGAGATTCTTAAAGAGGGAGCCGTTTCTATTCAAGCCACAGATTATTAAGGTGGTGGGAGAGCGTGGATAAGAAAGATATTTTTGAGTCGGTGACCAATATGGAAACCCAGATAGGCCAATTATATAAGCAGCTTGGAGAATTGAAGCAGAACTTAGCTGAAATCCTTGAGGAAAATCAGTCGATCAAGCTGGAGAACGAGCATTTGCGCCATCGGTTGGGCCTTGTGGAAGTCGAAACTGCTCCTGCTGCAGTAAAGGTCAAACAAAAAGTGAAAAACCGTACTGCAAGTGCGGACAAGGTTATGGATATCGGGGAAGGCTATGATAATTTAGCCCGTATCTATCAAGAAGGCTTTCACATTTGCAATCTGCATTTTGGCAGTTTAAGAAAAGAAGGAGATTGCTTGTTCTGTTTATCTTTTTTAAACAAGAAGTGATAATGGAATAATATAAAAGATGTTCCATCTCTTTTACGTGATAGATAGACCGTTTACAATATATAGTGATTCGGGGTCTGACGCATACTATGAGTCAGGCCCCTTTTTGTACGATAGTTATGTCGAAGCATGTACCCTATACATGCTTTTTCCATACATGATTAGGAGGGTAACAGCAATGGTGGAACTTAAAGGAGATGAGCGCCTGGATTATCTATTGGCTGAGAAATTAAGGATCATCCAGAGCCCGTCGGTGTTCTCTTTTTCATTAGATGCCGTTTTATTATCAAGGTTCGTAAATGTCCCGATCCAAAAAGGGAAAATCGTAGATCTTTGCTCAGGGAATGGGGTCATACCTTTGCTGCTGAGTACAAGAACGAAAGGGCAAATTACCGGTGTTGAAATTCAAGAGCGGTTATATGATATGGCCCAGAGGAGCATGGACTATAATGGAGTATCCTCGCAGATCGAGATGATTCATGGGGATATAAAGGAAATACCAAAACAGATAGGGTATAGCAAGTATGATGTAGTTACTTGCAATCCACCCTATTTCCCGACGCCATCTATCGAGGAAATTAACAAAAATGAGCATTTTGCAATTGCCCGACATGAATTAATGTGTAATCTAGAGGACGTCATGCGTGTTTCAAGTCAGTTGTTGCGTCAAGGTGGGAAAGCGGCATTCGTTCATAGACCTGGCCGTCTGATGGATATCCTCCATTTCATGAGGATGTACAGAATTGAACCGAAGCGACTGCAATTCGTTTATCCAAAGAGTTCAAAAGAAGCGAATACGATTCTTATTGAAGGGATAAAGGACGGCAACCCTGATTTGAAGATTCTTCCTCCGCTTGTTGTATATAATGATCAAAATGAGTATAATCCGGAAATCAGAAGGATTTTATATGGAGAGGAATAAGCATTATTTTTATGTTTTAAAATGCAGGGACGGAAGCTATTATGCTGGGTATACCAATAATTTGGACCGCAGGATTGATGCTCATAATCAAGGCAGGGGTGCAAAGTATACACGTGGCCGGACCCCGGTTGAACTGATTTATCATGAAATATTCGAAACACAGACATTGGCCATGCAGGCTGAATATAAATTCAAGCAATTAACCAGAAAACAAAAGCAAAAGTGGATGGCAAAGGAGGATACATGATATGTGGCAGCAAAAGAGTTTTGAAAAAGAAGGATTGGAGCCAGCTCTATATCTGGTTCCTACACCGATAGGAAACCTTGAGGATATGAGTTTCCGGGCTTTAAGAATCTTAAAGGAAGCGGATGTCATTGCTGCTGAGGACACGCGAAATACAAAGAAATTATGCAACTACTTTGAAATTTCGACACCTATCGTCAGTTACCATGAACATAATAAGGAATATAGCGGAAAGCAGATGCTTGAGAGGCTTCGGTCTGGAGAGGTCATTGCATTGGTAAGTGATGCGGGCTTGCCGACGATATCCGATCCGGGATATGAACTGGTCAAAGAAGCCATTGCCGAACAGTTTAAAGTCATCCCGTTGCCTGGGGCAAATGCTGCATTAACTGCATTGATCGCATCTGGACTGATTCCGCAGCCCTTTTACTTTTATGGCTTTCTACAGCGGGGAGCAAAAGAAAAAAAGCAGGAGCTGGAAAAATTAAAAAAATTGGAATCGACTTGGATCGTTTATGAATCGCCACATCGATTGAAAGATACATTAAAACATATGCATGAAATTTTAGGTGACCGTCGTATAGTATTATGCCGTGAATTGACCAAGAAATTTGAAGAGTTCATTCGAGGGACTGTGAGTGAAGCATTGACATGGGCGACGGAATCCGAAATTCGCGGAGAGTTCTGTTTAATAATAGAAGGAGGGCAATGGTCGGAGGAGGAACCTGAAGAAGCTTGGTGGATGGTCCTTGACATCGTCGGTCATGTTAATCATTATATGGAAACCAAGCAATTCACTTCAAAGGACGCAATCAAGCAGGTCGCAAAAGATCGCAATATGCAAAAACGGGATGTATATCAAGCGTATCATATTGATATACAAGAATAATAAACATAAAAAAACTTCCGAAGGTCGGAAGTTTTTTTTATATCATTTATTTAGAAGCAGTGAAGTTTTGTTGAATTTCTTGAATAAGTAATTCTGCACCTTCACGGCTAAGGATCAATTTACCATTAGCAAGTGTAAGGTTGTTATCGGAAACTTCACCTGTAACTTGGCAAGTCATGTTTGGTTTGTATTTTTTCAAGATGATGCGCTCATCATCAACATAGATTTCAAGAGCGTCTTTCTCAGCGATACCCAATGTACGACGAAGTTCGATTGGAATAACCACCCGGCCTAACTCATCAACTTTACGAACAATACCTGTAGATTTCATTTTTATAATTTCTCCTCTCAGTTACAATCTAGTACCCTATTTTCTATTTTTTTCGCCATTATTCGACAAATTTTTTTATAAATTTATAATACCAGCCATTCCCAAATTCGTCAATGATTTATTTTCATTTTTTTGTAAGAAATAGCATGGCTCATTTTGTGTAACAAAAAGGCTTTTAAAGAGAAAAAATCGGTTATGCCTTTAAAAGTAAAGAAATAGCTAGACTACAAGGAACCCCTCACTTCACCAGATTTCGACAAAGTGTGCATATAAAACATACTTCATCATTATATGTTTAATATAATTTAGTTTCAAAACAAAAGTTCTGAATTAAGGATAATTTTCTGAAAAACTTTACGAATATGTGAGTTGTTGCACAAAAAAAGAAATTTAGGTATATTTTGTTGAGGTAAGAGGTAATGCTGTCATAAGGGTAGTCACGTCCAGATCACTTATTTTTAAATATAATTTTTTAATTCTATTAACACGATGATTAGATTAGTGATTATTGTCGCATATAGCGTTAAAATAGAGATAATAACTTAAATATATTCTTATGGCTTGGGTCAATCCTTTAGCCGGTTTTTCAAAAGATGAGGAGGGAACGTAGTGCAAGATAAATTAAAAACATTCTATATCACGACACCCATATATTATCCGAGTGGTAATTTACATATAGGGCACGCGTATACGACAGTTGCAGGGGATGCCATGGCTCGTTATAAAAGGATGCGTGGCTTCGATGTCATGTATTTAACAGGCACTGATGAACATGGTCAAAAAATCCAGCGTAAAGCGGCTGAGGAAGGAATCACTCCACAGCAATATGTAGATAATATCGTATCAGGGATTAAAGAGCTCTGGGAAAAGCTTGATATTTCATATGATGATTTCATCAGGACGACGGAAGATCGCCATAAAGAGGTTGTAGCCAAGATATTCAAAAGGCTATTGGACCAGGGTGATATATATTTGGACCAATATGAAGGGCTATATTGTACACCTTGCGAATCTTTCTTCACGGAACGTCAGGTGGAAGAAAGCAATGGAAACTGTCCTGATTGCGGCAGGCCTGTTGAGAAGGTGAAAGAGGAATCTTACTTCTTTAAGATGAGTAAATATGCGGATCGGTTACTGAAGTTTTATGAGGAAAATCCGGATTTCATTCAACCGGAATCCCGCAAAAATGAAATGATCAATAACTTCATCAAGCCTGGATTGGAAGATCTGGCCGTTTCACGTACTACTTTCGATTGGGGCATCAAGGTGCCGGGAGATCCAAAGCATGTTATTTATGTCTGGATAGATGCTTTGACCAATTATATAACGGCATTGGGGTACGGAACGGATAATGATTCTAAATACTTGAATTATTGGCCGGCCGATGTACATCTGGTCGGAAAGGAAATTGTGCGTTTCCATACGATCTATTGGCCGATCATGTTAATGGCTCTTGATGTGCCGCTTCCAAAGAAAGTCTTTGCCCACGGATGGCTTCTCATGAAAGATGGTAAAATGTCCAAATCAAAAGGAAATGTAGTGGATCCCGTTACATTGATTGATCGTTACGGTTTGGATTCTTTACGCTACTATTTATTGCGTGAAGTTCCATTTGGTTCCGATGGAGTATTTACACCGGAAGGGTTTGTTGAACGGATCAATTTTGACCTGGCAAATGATTTAGGGAATTTATTAAACCGAACAGTTGCAATGGTCAATAAGTATTTTGATGGTGTAATTCCAAATTACGATGGATCCAATGGTGAATTCGAAAAGGCTTTGCTTGAAATGAACCAAGAAACGGTAGGCAAGTATGAGGAAGCAATGGAAAACATGGAATTTTCAGTTGCACTAACATCCATTTGGCAATTAGTGAGCAGAACTAACAAATTCATCGATGAAACCCAGCCATGGACTCTTGCTAAAGATGAATCAAGGAAAGCGGACCTTGCTAGTGTCATGGTTCATTTGGCGGAATCATTACGCAGGACGGCAATCCTTTTGAAACCGTTCTTGACGCAAACACCGGAAAAAATCTTTGCTCAGCTTAGCATCAAAGATGATGTGTTGAAATCCTGGGACAGTTTAGCGGAGTTCGGTCAAATTCCTGCTGAAACAAAAGTTTTGAAGGGAGATCCGATCTTCCCTCGTTTGGATATGGAAGAGGAAGTTTTATATATTAAAGAACAAATGCAGGGCGATGCACCTAAGGCCGAGGAAAAAGTGGAAGTGGAGATTCCCGAGGTTGATGAAATCACTATTGATGACTTTACAAAAGTGGAGCTTCGTGTTGCTCAGGTCATGGAAGTTGAACCAGTAAAGAAGGCGGATAAGCTTCTTAAACTTCAGCTTGATTTGGGCTATGAGAAACGGCAAGTCGTTTCAGGCATTGCACAGCATTATAAACCCGAAGATTTAGTGGGCAAAAAGGTGATATGCGTAACGAATTTGAAACCTGTTAAACTTCGTGGCGAGCTATCGCAAGGAATGATTTTGGCGGGAAGCCAAGATGGTGTACTCTCAGTCGCTACAATAGATTCATCGATTCCAAATGGTTCAAAGGTGAAATAAACCGATGAAAACATAAAGGTGTTTCATATGAAACATTTTTATGTTTTTTTCTTTATGCTTTTGGAAAAAGTACTTTTATACAGGTTTTGTTTTTAGTGCTGGATTATTAGTTGGGCATATAAGGTCCTTTGTAATCTGTTTGTTACCTAAATGTGAAACATAAAACTTTCATTTTTTTATAAAATAGTGCTAGAAAGGAAGAAAAATAATGTTATTTGATACACATGTACATGTTAATGCGGAACAATTCAACGAGGATCTCGAAGAAGTAATAGAAAGAGCTAAGGAAGCAGGAGTCAATAATATGGTTGTCGTTGGTTTTGACCGGCCTACTATTATAAGGGCAATGGAATTGATAGAAGCTTATGATTTCATGTATGCCGCAGTCGGCTGGCATCCTGTCGATGCTATAGATATGACAGAAGAGGACTTACAATGGATCGAGGAATTATCCAACCATCCAAAGGTTGTGGCCATTGGTGAGATGGGCCTGGATTATCATTGGGATAAATCACCGAAAGATGTTCAAATGGAGGTATTCAGGAAGCAAATCCGTCTGGCAAAAAAGGTTGGGCTGCCCATTATCATCCATAATCGGGAAGCGACCGCGGATATCGTGAACATACTCAAGGAAGAAGAGGCATCAAGGGTTGGAGGCATCATGCATTGCTTTAGCGGAAGTGCGGAAACGGCTTTGGAATGCATTAATATGAATTTTTATATTTCATTGGGTGGCCCTGTAACCTTCAAGAATGCAAAAAAACCAAAGGAAGTGGCAGCGGCCGTACCTTTAGACCGTTTACTGATAGAGACCGATTGTCCATATTTGGCTCCCCATCCTTATAGGGGGAAGCGTAATGAACCTTCGTATGTGAAGCTTGTTGCTGAACAAATTGCAGAAATCAAACAACTTACAATCGAGGAAGTTTCCCAGGCGACAACAGAAAATGCCAAAAAATTATTCGGCATTAACTGACATTTTATTTTACAATATCTCCCGGGGTTCGCTAGCTAAAATCGTATTATTTTAAAGTTTCTACAAATCTCGCTCCAACTATAGGCTTATTATGTCGAGAAGTCACCCTTTCCTTTTCAATATGGAATATGCATAATAGGTAGTAATTTCCTGAATGAGAAGTGAATGGGTTGACAGCTTGATAACTAAGTCTATATAATCACCGGGAGGAAGGAGGAGTTTTTCATTCTATTAAAAACTATGAAAAACCTTATTCCCAAACCTTTTGGGAAGAAGAGAATGGCAATTGCCATTTGCAGTGCTATTCTTGTTTCTACAGCATTGGGAATACTAATATATCAAGGTACAAAGGATACAGTAACAATCATGCTAGACGGAAAAAAAGAGGTAGTGCGTACACACGCGGCTACTGTAAATGATATGTTGGAAGATTTAGAGATTACCGTTCAAGCCGCAGACTATGTCCATCCATCAAGGGCCACGAAGGTTGATGATGATTTAGAGGTGGTTTGGAAGCCTGCACAAAAAATCGTCATGGTACAGGATGGTAAGACGGAGGAAGTCTGGTCCACTGCCGAAACGGTAGAAGATCTTTTAAAAGATCAAGATCTTAGTGTGAAGGAACAGGATAAGATCACCCCTTCAAAAAATACGAAGCTGAAAGCGAATATGGAAGTTGCCATAGACAAAGCCTTTTCACTGAAATTAGTGGTAGGTGGAAACGAAAAGCAGGTATGGTCAACTTCGACTACTGTCGCTGACTTTTTAAAGCAACAAGGAGTAAAACTCAATGATTTGGATCGAGTTGAGCCAAAATTAACCGAAAAAGTTGAAGCTGAGAATACGGTAAACGTAGTTCGAATTGAAAAAGTCACCGATGTAGTGGAAGAACCAGTTGACTTTGCTGTCATAACAAAAAAAGATGACTCTTTATCAAAAGGGAAAGAGAAAATTGTCAAAGAAGGAAAAGACGGACTCATTTCCAAGAAATATGAAGTTGTTAAGGAAAATGGCAAAGAGGTCAAAAGAGAATTACTTTCAGAAAGAGTAGTTAATAAAAAGCAGGATAAAGTTGTAACGGTCGGAACTCGAACGACAGTTGCCCAGGCATCACGCGGAGTAACTAACGTTAGTTCTTCAAGTGGAAAAGAAATATACGTATCATCAACAGCTTATACTGCCAGTTGTAAGGGCTGTTCCGGTGTCACGTCTACAGGCGTAGATCTTAAGAGTAATCCGGGTGCAAAGATCATTGCTGTCGATCCAAGCGTGATTCCTTTGGGGTCGAAAGTATATGTAGATGGATACGGCTATGCTGTAGCTGCTGACAAAGGCGGAGCAATAAAGGGAAATAGGATTGATGTCTTCTTTTCCTCGAAAAATGATGCCTATCGTTGGGGTGTAAAGAGAGTAAAGGTTCGCGTATTGGACTAATAAGGTTTCTCTCGCAGGAGATGAATTCGTCTCCTGTTTTTTGCGTTTTATTTTCCACTTGTTGAAAAACCCTATGTAAAACTGTTTTAATAAGATAGACGTCTCACTATTCCATAAGATTTCAATTTATGTGTGTAAACTTTCATAAATGATCTTGACTGGATTCTCTATCCAGAAAAATTTTACGGGGGACCGGTTACGTTTATCCAAGAGCTAATCAAAGCGCTTGCGCTTTTCTGTATGGAGGAAACCATGAAGAAGATTAAAGAGATTATTGTTGTAGAAGGAAAAGACGATACGGTAGCGATAAAAAGGGCTGTTAATGCTGATACAATAGAAACCAATGGTTCCGCGGTGAATGAGTCCTGTATCGAGCAGGTGAGGCTTGCACAAAAGACGCGTGGAGCCATCATTTTCACGGACCCTGATTTTCCTGGTCAAAAAATCAGGAACATCATTTCAGAACAAGTAAAAGGCTGTAAACACGCCTTTTTAACGAAGGAGGAAGCCCTTCCTAAGTCAGGTAGAGGAATTGGTGTGGAACATGCTTCTCCTGAGGCGATTCGTAATGCTTTAAAGGATGCCCAGTTAATGGATGAAGAGGCTTCAGAAGAGATTTCACAGCAGGATTTAATAGATGCAGGTTTAATCGGCGGGTCCGGTGCCAAGGAACGAAGGGAAAAACTTGGATCTATTTTAAAAATCGGGTTTACCAATGGTAAACAGTTATATAAGAGACTAAAAATGTTCCAAATATCAACTGATGCTTTTGAGAAAGCGATGGTACAGATAATTCAGGAGGAAAATAATGAATAAGGATATTGCAACCCCTGTCAGAACGAAAGAAATATTAAAGAAATACGGATTCTCCTTTAAAAAGAGCTTAGGACAAAACTTTTTAATCGATACGAATATCTTGAAACGTATTGTCGAACATGCCAATTTGACAGAGGAAAGCGGCGCCATCGAAATTGGGCCGGGAATCGGGGCATTGACGGAACAACTAGCGAAAAGCAGCAAAAAGGTTGCGGCCTTTGAGATTGATCAGCGTCTACTGCCCATCTTATCGGATACACTGTCTCCCTATAACAATGTAAACATCATTCACGGGGATGTTCTCAAGGCAGATGTCAAGAAGGTAATCGAGGAAGAATTCGCTGGCTTCTCGGACCTGATGGTTGTTGCAAATCTGCCATACTATGTCACGACGCCGATCATTTTAAAGCTATTGTCCGAGGACCTGCCCATTAGAGGCATCGTGTGCATGCTGCAAAAGGAAGTGGCTGATCGAATTGCCGCAAAACCTGGGACAAAGGAATATGGTTCTTTATCCATTGCGATTCAATATTATACCGAAGCCGAAACAGTGATGATCGTACCCAAAACGGTATTCATGCCTCAGCCTAATGTTGATTCAGCCGTAATCCGCCTTACCTTGCGCGATAAGCCAATCGTTGAGGTCCTGGATGAGGATTTCTTCTTCACTGTGACCCGGGCGAGCTTTGCACAGCGCCGGAAAACGATATTAAATAACCTAATCAGTCAGCTGCCGGATGGTAAGTCGAAAAAAGAGCTCATACTTGCCGCTCTCGAAGCCGCAGAAGTTGATCCTTCCAGACGAGGAGAAACACTGAGCATCAAAGAATTTGGCCGCTTAAGTGATGCGTTATTGCCGAATTTCAAATAAAGATAATGTGAAAGATTAAAGTCGGAATGGGGTCACTCCCAGCTTCCGGCTTTTTTTATTTTGATATCGGCATACCATGATGGAACCGTACCCAAAAATGTAATCAATCCCAACCTTTCACCATTCAAGAATGGTTCGCATAACTTAAGAATGAAAATAAACTAGGGCGGGCTGAAAATAAGTCTTCTCATGGGGTGAGGCCATGAATATTCAAATAAACGATATTGTCGGTCGGGTTTCTTATAAATGCGACGTGTTGTTCCGGGTAATCGATATCCGTGATATTGACGGAAGGCGTGAAGCTATTCTTTATGGGGAAGATATCCGACTGATTGCAGATGCACCTTTTCAAGATTTAATGATCATCAATGATAATGAAAGAAATGATCGACAAAAATCGAATGAGGTACTTCAAGAACAATCTTACCGATTATTAACACAAGATCTAGAGCTGCAACAACAAAAAAATGGCTATCAATCGAGTAATGGCTATCGGTATAGCGGTGAATATTTTCAGATACCAGGGAGGGTCCTCCATGTTGATGGGGATGCGTCTTACTTAAGGAAATGCATGGAACTATATCAGAAATTCAGTATTCCGGTCAATGGCATCTATTGCAATGAAAAGGAAATGCCCCAAAGAATCGGGGGGTTGTTGGACCATTATCGGCCGGACATTCTTGTTGTCACCGGTCATGATGCCTATTCAAAATCAAAAGGACCGATGTCCGATATCAATGCCTACCGTCACTCAAAGGATTTTGTACAGACAGTTAGAGAAGCACGAAGGAGGGTTTCCCATTTAGACCAACTGATTATATTTGCCGGGGCTTGTCAATCGCATTTTGAATCATTAATCCAAGCGGGGGCTAATTTTGCAAGTTCTCCCTCCCGTGTTAATATACATGCTCTTGATCCGGTATATATCGTCGGAAAGATAAGCTTTACACCTTTTTCCGATCATATTCATGTTTGGGATGTCCTTCGGAATACATTAACGGGAGAGAAGGGGTTGGGGGGAATTGAGACTAAAGGGGTGTTACGGACCGGGTTGCCTTTCAAGCCATTTCAGGAAGAATGAACGAGCTGCATTTTAAAAGAATGCAGCTTGCTTTTGGTGGGGAAGAATTCGGATATCCTCACAAAAAAACGGTTTTTTTGTTTGGTAATGTCACTAAGTAATGATTTAACTACGAAAATTCGGTTTAATAATTAATGAAAAAGTTCGTTTACATAATTTTTCATTTCCCAGGATATAATAAAATTGTTCGCGATTTTGCCGGATTTCAGATAAAAATATATTGACTACATTTTTAAGTGCTGATATAATTTATTATTTTGTTTGCGTATATTTGTAAATTGTGATATACTTAACTTAGTGAGGTGGACCGAAAATGCCAAAAACTCTAGCTGATATTAAAACTGCACTTGATTCAAACCTAGGTAAAAGATTGCTCTTAAAAGCAAACGGTGGAAGAAGAAAGACTGTAGAACGATTTGGAACTTTGGCGGAAACTTATCCGGCTGTTTTTGTAATTGAGCTCGACCAAGATGAAAATGCGTTTGAAAGAGTATCTTACAGCTATGCGGATGTTTTAACGGAAACCGTAGAACTAACATTTTTAAACAAACAACAAGAGATTTAACTTAGACGAGGCAGCGAACAACTATGTTTGCTGCTTTTTGTTTTGTATAAAATATCCTGTGAGCCCCAATAAAGGCTTAAAAAGGATGTAATGAAATAGCTTATGATGCAAACACTAGGCATGTGACGGCATGTGAAAGGGGTTGCTTCGCTTGAGCAGGAAAAAAGGGATTATGTCAAATGGTCTTAAAGAGGAATTGGCTAAAGAACTTGGATTTTACGATGTTGTCCAGAAAGAAGGCTGGGGAGGAATCCGGGCCAGGGACGCAGGTAACATGGTAAAACTTGCTATCGAAAAAGCACAACGTCAATTGGTGAACAAGGAGTAAGATAAACACTTAATTGTATCATGCCGTCATGTTGAAAGTAGCCAGACTTCTTATGCGATGTATAGCTCTATTCATTTTTGCTTACATTGTAGTTAAGGAGTCTGGTTTTTTTATGTATCGGTAATTGCTATTTGGATTTGTAGCAAGTCTTTTGGGATTCAGGAAGTGGCTGCTCTCCCATGTGCCTACATGTGTCTATTCCCCTCTAAAGGCCAATCTTAGCTTCATTACATTGAAATTACGATGAAAAAACCTTTAGAATATAAACAAATATGATAGAATAGGACAAGAACTTTTAAGAACGTTAAAGTAGGTGGACATATTGAAGCTTATGGAAAAAGCCCCGGCTAAGATTAATTTGGCTTTGGATGTGCTTTTCAAACGGCCTGATGGGTATCATGAGGTGGAAATGATCATGACGACAGTCGACCTTGCCGATAGAATTGAACTAAAGGAAATAAAGGGGAATCATATCCAAATTCTATCCCATAATCGATTTGTTCCGGATGATCATCGGAATTTAGCTTATCAAGCCGCATTTATTCTAAAGGAACGTTTTGGAATCAATAAAGGTGTTTCTATAACTATAGAGAAAAATATACCTGTAGCCGCAGGGCTTGCTGGTGGAAGCAGTGATGCCGCAGCTACATTGAGGGGCTTAAATAGACTGTGGAAGCTAGGTCTTTCCATGGATGAACTTGCGGAAATAGGAGCTGAAATTGGCTCCGATGTTTCATTTTGTGTATACGGAGGTACGGCGTTGGCCAGAGGGCGCGGGGAAAAAATCACGCATCTTCCTGCACCGCCAAAATGCTGGGTCATCTTGGCCAAACCGACGATTGGCGTTTCGACAGCGGATATATATAAAAGGCTCCAAACTTCAAAAATGGAGCATCCGGATGTACCTGGAATGATTACGGCTATTATGGAAAACAATTATCACGATGTATGCGAGGGATTGGGCAATGTTCTGGAACAGGTGACATTGCAGTTATACCCAGAGGTTGCGAACATTAAAGATCAAATGAAGACATTTGGAGCAGATTCGGTCTTGATGAGCGGAAGTGGTCCGACCGTTTTTGGTTTGGTGGAACATGATTCGCGCATGCAAAGAATTTATAATGGACTTCGCGGATTTTGTGATCAAGTCTATGCAGTCCGTTTACTGGGTGATCGAAACAATCTTGAATAGAAACGTACATTAGTGGTATAGTTGCTATATAATATTCGGAATTCACAAAGGGGGTGTCTCAATGAAATTTCGTCGCAGCGAGAGGCTAGTCGATATGACCAATTATTTATTAGAACATCCGGGGGAACTTGTTTCGCTGACTTATTTTGCTGAAAGGTATAGTTCGGCAAAATCCTCTATCAGTGAAGATTTGACGATCATCAAAGATACCTTTGAACAACGCGGGATAGGATCTTTAACAACCGTTCCAGGTGCGGCCGGTGGAGTGAAATATATTGTTTCCATCAAGGAAGAAGAAGCCAATGCCTTCATTGACGGATTATGCGATACGATTGCTAGTCCCGAAAGGTTGCTTCCTGGCGGTTATCTATATATGACAGACATATTAGGACATCCGCAAACCGTGAATAAGGTTGGAAGGATAATCGCCTCAATGTATGCCAAGAAAAATGTCTCAGTCATCATGACAATGGCAACCAAAGGGATATCATTAGCATACGCCGTGGCAAATTATTTGAATGTTCCAGTTGTCATTGTAAGAAGGAATAACAAAGTAACGGAAGGTTCTACAGTGAGCATCAATTATGTTTCTGGCTCTTCAAAGAGGATTCAGACTATGGTACTCTCTAAGAGAAGCTTGGTTGAGGGTTCGAATGTATTAATTGTAGACGATTTCATGAAGGCTGGGGGTACCATCAACGGTATGGTCAGTCTATTGGATGAATTCAAGGCAACAGTTGCCGGAATTGCGGTGCTGGTCGAATCCGAACATACGGAGGAGTGTCTTGTCGAGGACTATGTTTCATTAATCAAGTTGACGCAGGTAGTTGAAAGAGACAAGAAAATCAATGTCAGCCGAGGGAATTATTTTACGAAAAAGGAATAGGGGGAATCATATCATGAAAACGATACATACGGATGAAGCACCGGCAGCGATCGGACCATATTCACAAGGCGTGATCGTGGATAAGTTATTTTTCAGTTCAGGACAGATCCCACTTACTGCTTCTGGTGAGATGGTGACAGGGGATGTCAAGGAACAAACACACCAGGTCTTTAAGAATCTCCAAGCTGTATTGAAAGAAGCTGGGGCTTCATTGGAAACTGTCATTAAGGCTACAGTATTCATTAAAAGTATGGACGATTTCGGTTCGATTAATGAAGTATACGGAGAATATTTTTCTGCTCACAAACCTGCTCGCTCTTGTGTAGAGGTTGCTCGGCTTCCGAAAGACGCACTAGTGGAAATAGAAGTAGTAGCGCTCGTTAAATAAACGGGCGTTTTTTTATTTTTTTAAAGGCAATTCGTAATGGGTAATTTTCCTTTAATATAAGGGTGATTTTTAGTATTTTAAAAAACTAGGCTGAATTTTCTAAAAAAATTACAGATAATAGAAGGAGTTCACGTTTTTTTGTTGAATATGTACTTTAAGTTTTAACAACAACAAAAAGGGATGGTGAGCTTAAATGGAAGTAACTGACGTAAGATTACGCCGTGTGAATACGGACGGTCGTATGAGAGCTATCGCATCAATTACACTGGATAATGAATTTGTGGTTCATGATATTCGTGTGATCGACGGAAACAATGGTTTATTTGTAGCAATGCCAAGTAAACGAACTCCAGATGGAGAATTCCGGGATATCGCTCATCCAATCAATTCCTCGACACGCGGGAAAATTCAAGAAGCTGTCTTGACAGAATATCATCGATTGGGAGAACTTGAAACTGAATTAGAGGAAGCTGGAGCAGGTGCTTCTTAAAATAACATTACTTTTAAACTTTAAAATTATAATTCGTGCATCTAGAGCCTACTTCATAAGTAGTGCTCTTTTTTATTTATTCAAAATCGGATAAGTTTAGAACTTGTCCGCTCATCATGCAGATATTTACCCTAATGAATTTATAAACCTACGTTGTTATCTTCAAAAGTTTAAGTACCCGTCCTTTTTAATTTTTAAACCTTTTTTGTCCACCCAGATATTGAAATTCCTGTAAGTGGAATTAAAGGGATGCCACTTAATCTAGCCATCTGGTTGAAGATGAAATGATTTGGTAACCTGATTTCGGAATGGGAGTTAACAAAGGGTGAAGTATGCCCAAATGGCTTGGACATAGGGTATGGCGCACCATGATAGTGTTTTGGGATAATGGGGTTGGCTGGTGTTATAAAAGGCAGGAGACATTGTTTCTGTATTATGCTGTTAATGAAAATGACATCGACCATGATGTAAAATAATTCTCCAAGGTCCAATAATAACATTTATAACCTTGTCGAAAATCGAACTTTTTTCACCTGATCGGTTGACAATTATATGTACTTTTAATTGTTACCTTGAAAAGAATCACTATTTGAGATAATATTTTTAGTGGATAAAAAGGTGAAAATGGAGGCCTGTTATGAGTAATCGCTATGCAATAATATTGGCCGCTGGGCAAGGTACTAGGATGAAATCTAAGCTTTATAAGGTTTTGCACCCTGTTTGCGGGAAACCAATGGTACAACATGTTATCGATCAAGTCAATCAACTTCAAATAGAAGAAATTGTAACAGTCATCGGCCATGGAGCTGAAAAAGTTCAAGAACAACTTGGTGATTCATGCAAGTATGCCTTACAAGAACAGCAATTAGGTACGGCACATGCTGTAATGCAAGCGGAAAGCGTTTTATCCGTAAAAAGTGGTACGACCCTTGTTATTTGCGGTGATACGCCTCTGATTAAAGCGGAAACGATGAAAGAGCTTATAGCATTGCATGAGCAAAGTCAGGCGAAAGCAACAATCTTAACAGCATATGCAGATAACCCTGCTGGCTATGGAAGGGTCCTTCGCGGTGAAGGCGGACTTGTAGAAAAAATCGTAGAGCATAAGGATGCCTCTGATGAAGAAAGATATGTTAAGGAAATAAATACCGGTACATATTGCTTCGACAATCAAGCATTGTTTAACGCGCTGAAAAAAGTTTCAAATGAAAATGTCCAGGGAGAATATTACTTACCGGATGTTATTGAAATCTTAAAACAGGAAGGCGAAGTGGTGACGGCCTTCCAATCCAGTGATTTCGAGGAAACATTGGGTGTGAATGACCGTGTGGCTTTATCACAGGCTGAGCAGGTTTTAAGGAAACGCATCAATGAAAAGCATATGAGGAATGGTGTAACGATCATCGATCCGCTTACTACGTTCATTGAAGCGGATGTACAAATCGGGCAGGATACAGTCATTAACCCTGGGTCATTCATTAAAGGAAAAAGTATTATCGGGCAGGATTGCTTAATTGGCCCGAATACGGAAATCAGTAATTGTGAAATTGGTGATGGAACGGAAGTCCTCCAATCGGTTGTACATGAAAGCAGTATTGGAAGTTTTGTAAAAATCGGTCCATTCGCACATGTTAGACCTCAATCAGATATTAAGGATTCCGTTAAGATCGGTAATTTTGTCGAAATTAAAAAGACCGTTTTTGGCAAAGGAAGCAAGGTATCGCATTTGAGTTATATTGGTGATGCAGAGGTTGGGGAGAATGTTAATATAGGCTGCGGATCTATTACCGTGAATTACGACGGGAAAAATAAATATTTGACGAAGATTGAAGATAATGTTTTCATAGGCTGCAATTCTAATCTGGTTGCACCTGTAACGGTAGGAGAAGGAGCATATGTAGCTGCTGGGTCAACCATCACGCAAGATGTACCGCAGGATGCCCTATCCGTTGCCCGGGCTCGTCAAGTTAACAAAGAAGATTATGTAAAGAATTTGAAATTTAATAAATAACCGACGGAGGTCATCATGTCAAATCAGTATTTAGATCCTAATTTAAAAGTATTCTCTTTAAATTCAAACTTCGATTTAGCTCAGGAAATTGCTGCTGCAATCGGTGTTGAACTTGGAAAATGTAGCGTAACAAGTTTCAGTGACGGTGAAGTTCAGATTAATATTGAAGAAAGTATTCGTGGCTGTGACGTATACGTAATCCAATCAACAAGCCAACCAGTCAATGAAAATTTAATGGAACTTTTAATTATGATCGATGCTCTTAAACGTGCTTCAGCTAAAACGATCAATATTGTAATGCCATATTACGGTTATGCCCGACAAGATCGTAAAGCGCGTGCGCGTGAACCAATTACAGCTAAACTTGTCGCAAATCTTTTAGAAACGGCTGGTGCCCACCGTGTAATCACATTAGATCTTCACGCACCACAAATTCAAGGTTTCTTCGATATTCTGATCGATCACCTTGTTGCTGTTCCGATTTTAGCTGATTTCTTCAAGGAAAAAGATTTAAGTGATATCGTCATCGTTTCCCCAGATCATGGCGGTGTAACTCGTGCCCGTAAAATGGCCGATCGCCTAAAAGCGCCGATCGCCATTATCGATAAGCGCCGTCCAAGACCGAACGTGGCTGAAGTCATGAACATCATTGGTAATATTGAAGGGAAGACAGCAATACTGATTGATGACATCATCGATACTGCAGGAACTATCACACTAGCGGCCAATGCCCTTGTGGAGAATGGCGCTAAAGCAGTTTATGCTTGTTGTACACACCCAGTCCTTTCAGGTCCTGCCATCGAAAGGATTCAAAATTCAACGATCAAGGAATTGGTCGTGACTAACTCGATTGCCCTATCTGAAGATAAGAAAATCGATAAAATTGTTGGACTTTCTGTAGCACCATTGATTGCAGAGGCAATTATTCGTGTGCATGAGGAACAATCAGTCAGCACATTATTCGATTGATAACATAATAAACAAAAACACGGCGGGCCATCGGGCTCGCCGTGTTTTTGTTTAAAAGTTTCAGAAAATACTTAATTCTTAGTTGACAGATGAGAATAGTAATAATAAAATAGCTATACAAATTCAATTCATATTCATGGAATGAAAAACTGTACTAACGCAGGTACATACTGGTTAACGCCGATCGGACTACCGAAGGCTCCTTTTCACTTACCAATAAAACATTGGGCATCATTTTGCCCTATTGTCTTATCGGTGAAGGAAAGGAGCCTTTTATTTTTATATAAATAGTTTAAGAAGGGTGTGCAGAATATGAAGAAAAAACGAAAGATATGGCTCCTATCCATTTTTAGCATCTTCATGCTGATAGTGAGTGCATGTGGGCAGGAAAAGAACAGCTCCACAAGTGCTGACGCAAAAGAATCAGAGAAAACCATCCAAATCGGTTATCAAAAATTCGGGACATTAAATATTTTAAAATCAAAAGGGAATCTGGAAACACGTTTAAAAGAAGTGGGATATACCGTCGATTGGACTGAATTCCCTGCAGGACCTCAGCTGCTTGAAGCCTTGAATGTCGGCAGCATTGATTTTGGGCACACAGGGGAGGCGCCGCCGATATTTGCACAAGCAGCCAAGGCACCACTTGTCTACATTGCCAATCAACCGGCAAACCCATCAGGAGAGGCTATAGTCGTACAAAAGGATTCACCCATTAAAAATGTGAAAGAGTTAAAGGGAAAGAAGGTTGGCTTGAATAAAGGTTCAAATGTTCATTACCTATTGGTCAAAGCGTTAGAGGAAGCAGGTCTTACTCTTGATGACATTCAGCCCGTCTACTTGCCACCGGCTGATGCGAGAGCTGCTTTTGAAGGAAACCAAATCGATGCCTGGGTAATATGGGATCCATTTTTATCAGCGGCGGAATTGGAGCTTGAAACGAAAACGATCCGGGATGGAGAAGGACTGGTTGCGAATCGAGAATTCTTCTTGGCAACTGATTCATTTGTCCGGAACGAAGAGGCTTTGAAGATCATCAAAGAAGAACTGATAAAAGTTGATAAATGGATTGAAGAAAACCCAGGGGATGTCGCTGAGTTTTTATCTCCGGAAATTGGAATGAGTGTGGAGGCATTAGAAAAAACATTAAATAGAAAAGAATACGGACTTGAGGAGATTTCCAGTACGGTTTTGGATGATCAACAAAATATTGCCGATACATTTTACAATCTTAAATTAATTCCAAGCAAAATTAATGTTCTAGATGCATCTGCAGATGTTAAAAAAAATTAAGGGGGAAATAAAATGAAAGTATTTTGGTTTTTGCCATCACATGGGGAAAGTCGCTATTTAGGATCGACAAAGGGAGGGAGAGCGATTACACTTCCTTATTTAAAACAAATTGCACAGGCAGTTGATCATTTGGGATTTGAAGGGGCTTTGCTTCCAACGGGACGATCCTGTGAGGATGCTTGGGTAGTTGGTTCTTCATTGATTTCTGCAACGGAAAGAATGAAATTTTTAGTTGCTATCCGTCCAGGTTTAATGTCGCCAACCTTAGCTGCGCGTATGGCTTCAAGCTTCGACAGGTTGTCGAATGGCCGTCTTTTGATCAATGTTGTAACTGGGGGGGACCCGGTCGAATTGGCAGGTGATGGCGTATTTCTGGATCATGGGGAACGCTATGAGCAAACAAATGAATTTCTCGATATCTGGAGAAGGGAAATGTCTGGTGAGAGTGTGGAATATGAAGGGGAGCACTTAAAGGTTGAAGGTGGAAATATTCTGTTGCCACCTGTACAAAAACCGTACCCACCGCTCTATTTCGGAGGTTCATCCGATCCAGCCATCGATATATCGGGAAAGCATATTGATGTCTACTTGACTTGGGGTGAGCCGCCGGTGCAAGTGGCTGAAAAAATTGAAAAGGTACGTAAAAAGGCAGCAGAGTACGGACGTGAAGTCAGATTCGGCATTCGCATGCATGTCATCGTAAGAGAAACGGAAGAAGAAGCTTGGCAGGCAGCGGACGAACTCATTAAATTTGTGGATGATGAAATGATTGAAAATTCACAAAAGATTTTTGAACGGTTTGATTCAGTGGGACAGAAGAGGATGTCGCAACTTCATAAAGGAAGCAGGGATTCACTCGAAATCAGTCCAAACTTATGGGCGGGTGTTGGTCTAGTGCGCGGGGGCGCCGGTACAGCACTAGTCGGAAGTGCTGAAAATGTTGCCGCCAGAATGAAGGAATATGAAGAAATCGGAATAGAATCCTTTGTTTTATCCGGGTACCCTCACCTGGAAGAAGCGTATAGAGTTGCTGAATTATTATTCCCTTTGCTCCCTGTTGAACAGCAGCAAGCTCCCGTTTCAAAAGCTACGAGCCCATTCGGGGAAATACTGGCTAATGACCACTACCCTACAAAAGGAAGTGAAATTGATGATGCAGAAAAAGTTAAACAAAAAGTTCAATAGGTTCCACCTCATATCATGGCTTGTGCCCATTCTCCTTTTGGTAACTTGGCAGCTGCTGTCATTGTGGGGGATTTTGTCGGATCGGATATTGCCTGCCCCGACTGAAGTATTTCAAGCAGGTGTTGCTTTATTGGAGACAGGTGAACTTATTGATTATATCGGCATCAGTGCTCAGCGTGCCTTCATCGGCTTTTTAATAGGCGGTGTCATTGGTTTTGTACTGGGTTTATTAAATGGATTATCATCCATTGCAGAAACCTTATTCGATACATCGCTTCAGATGTTACGTAACATTCCGCATTTAGCTTTAATACCGCTGGTGATTCTATGGTTTGGTATAGAAGAAGAAGCGAAAATCTTCCTTGTCGCCCTAGGGGTTCTGTTTCCTATCTATTTAAATACATTTCATGGAGTGAAATCGGTGGATAAGGAATTAATCGAAGCGGCGAGGGTTTATGGGTTAAGTGGTTTTTCTTTATTCTGGAATGTGATCCTCCCTGCAGCCTTTCCCTCCATTTTGGTGGGTATCCGCTTCTCCCTTGGAATCATGTGGGTCACATTAATTGTAGCAGAAACTATATCCGCCAATTCCGGAATAGGATATATGGCTATGAATGCCCGGGAATTCATGAGGATGGATATTGTTGTTCTCAGTATTCTCTTATATGCCTTATTGGGAAAAATATCGGACGTTGCGGCCAAAATAATTGAAAAAAGATGCTTAAAGTGGCATCCATCATACCAATGAGGAGGTCATTTGCATGAAAAGTGGAAATTCGTTGGAGTTGCAGGGTGTAAGAAAGAATTTTGGGGAGTTTGAAGTATTAAAGGGAATGGACCTCACCTTTAAAAAAGGGGAATTCGTAGCCATTGTCGGCAAAAGTGGATGTGGAAAGAGCACATTGCTTCGTCTTGTGGCAGGACTGGAAAAGCCGACGGGCGGGCAGATACTGGTGAATGGAAAGCCTTTGAATGGATTAAATAAATCGTCACGTACGATGTTTCAGGATGGAAGGCTGTTTCCTTGGAAAAAAATCCTTGAAAATATTGGTGTAGGCTTAAAAGGGGATTGGAAGCCAAGTGCTATGGAATTACTGGAGCAAGTGGGCCTTGCCGATCGAGCAAATGAGTGGCCGTCCGTTTTATCTGGGGGGCAGAAACAAAGGGTGGCATTAGCGAGGGCATTGGTGAACCAACCCGACATACTCCTCTTGGATGAGCCGCTAGGGGCATTGGATGCTTTGACTAGAATTGGCATGCAAAGGCTGATTGAGGAACTATGGAGGAAAAGGGACTTTACTGCCTTACTTGTTACACATGATGTTGAAGAAGCCGTAATGCTTGCCGATCGTGTCTTATTAATCGAAGAAGGCAAAGTCGTCATGAATAAGGAAATTAATCTGCCGAGACCGCGGAAAAAGGATAGCATTCAATATTCATCACTAGCAGCCCAAATCCTTAACCGGGTGATGCAAGTTGAGGGGGAAATGGAAAAAAAGGCGATTCACGCTTGAATCAGAGAAAAAAATGAAAAAAGTTTTTTGTAGCAAATTCCTATGTTTACCATATGTTTATCACCTTCTTGCTTCCTTTGGATTTTACCTTTCATGTTTAATGCTTCGCCATTTAGGGAAATGTTAAATATAGAGAAACTTGCAATTCATATTCAGGAAGGCGGAGGATGTATGAGTAATATATTAGCTGCAAAAGAACGTACGGATTCAAAACACTCTAATTTAAGGAATTTGAGAGAAAGCGGCGAAATCCCTGCGATAGTATATGGCAATAAAAATGACAGTACGGCCATTTCAGTCAATAATATTGAGCTTCAAAAGACAATCAAGGAAATAGGCCGTAATGGAATCATTTCTTTGGACTTGGAAGGTAAGAATTATAAAGTCATGCTCTCTGACTATCAAAAGGATCCAATAAAGAACTCCATTTATCATGCAGACTTTTTAATTGTAGATATGTCCGCCCAATTACAGGCACAAGTACGCGTTAACCTTGTAGGTGTTTGTAAAGGCGTGAAAGACGGCGGGGTCCTTCAGCAGTCTCTTCATGAAGTGACGGTTACAGCTAAACCTAATGACATTCCTGACTCCATCGATGTTGACGTTACCGAACTTCAGGTAGGAGATACAATCTACATATCCGATATTCAAACGAATAAACAAGTTACAATCGACAACGATGGTGAAGAAGTCGTTGCATCTGTTCTGGCTCCTCGTCAGGAAGAGGAAATAAGTACAGGTGAACAGCAAGATGGCGGTATCCCTGAAAATGAAGAAGGCAGGGAAACCAAGGCATCACCAGAGTCATGATGCCGGGATTAAACAAGTGAATCGTGATATAATAGGCGTAGCTCTTAACGAGTTACGTCTTTTCAATCTCTGGATCATCCATTTAAGCCGGACCATTTTTTCGTGATCGACTCCTTTAATAGGGTTTTTACTAATTAGTTCTCCGGTAGCTTGCAGGCAAGGTTGAAATTAGGGTACTATTTTTCTAAGGTCAATGATCTTGGAAAAACTTCGTCCCAGCGTAACTCCCTAAATAACCGTAATGACGGAGTGTGAATCATGAAAATTATTGTAGGGTTAGGGAACCCAGGTAAACAATATGAAAAAACTCGGCATAACGTCGGATTTGAAGTAATAGATGAGTTATCCAAAAGATGGTCGATCCCACTTGATCAAGCAAAGCATAAGGGGATCTATGGTGCAGGAATGGTAAAGGGAGAAAAGGTTTTATTGCTTAAACCCTTAACCTACATGAATTTGTCAGGAGAATCCATTTCGGCTGTCATGCATTTCTTTAAGGTGGATATCGCGGATGTTGTCATTATATATGATGACCTTGATTTGCCTCCAGGGAAGCTTCGCCTTCGTCAAAAAGGAAGTGCAGGCGGTCATAATGGGATAAAATCTTCAATTGCCCATTTGGGTACGCAAGAATTCAATCGAATCAGAATAGGGATTGGCCGCCCGATTGGCCGTATTCCGGTATCTGACTATGTCTTAGGGCGCTTTTCGCCTGAAGAATGGGATCATGTCGGTGCAACGATCGAAAAAAGTGCAGCTTCTTGTGAAGCCTGGTTGGAAAAACCATTTCTACAGGTAATGAACGAATATAACCAATAAGCAGAGAGTAGATATAAGTAAAGAATAATATCTTCCTGTTTCGCTGAATAAAACCCCTCTATTTTTGTACATACTAACACTATTACTAAAATAGGGGGTTACCAAATGGCTCTCCATTATCGATGCCGACATTGCGGAACTAAGCTGGGCTCAATCGAGGCACACTCACTGAGTACGGAGCAGTTAGGTTTTAATCAACTTACCGATGAAGAGCGACAAGAGATGATCGTTTATGATTCTGAAGGGGATATGCATGTAAGGGCGATATGTGAAGACTGTCATGAATCGCTGCAAAGGAACCCTGATTTATATGAAAACGATTATATTATTCATTAGCGGGAGAGGGCTTTGGACAAAATCCAAAGCATTTTTCCGTTTGTCTGGAATCCAGGGCACAAAAAAGTGCCTTTAATAAAAAGGACGCTTGGTTAAATGGCCAAGTTCTAATACAAAGAATTCAAATGTTTTTTGCACGTTAAGAGAGGGGGGAAATAAAATGAATGGATTACAGAACTTGTTTTCCAAACAAGATGATGTTCATTCGTTAATAGCCGGCATCGATGAAGGACTTAAGGAGCAAATCGTCTCTGGTCTGACAGGTTCCTCGAGATCACTATTGCTGGCTTCCGTATATGAAAAGACGAATAGGCCTATTTTATTGGTTACCCATAATTTATTGCAAGCACAAAAATTCCATGAGGACTTATCCAGTTTCATTCCCGAGGAAGAATTATATATATATCCAGCCAATGAATTGATAGCGGCTGATTTGAGTGTAGCCAGCCCGGAATTAAGGGCTCAACGTGTAGAGGCATTGAACTTTTGGGCGGAAGGAAAGAAAGGGATTGTCATTGCGCCAATTCCAGGGGTACGTCGTGTGCTTCCTCCAAAGGATATTTGGAAGAGGCATCAGCTAGCATTTAATTTAGGGGAAGACATCGAGCTTGAATCAACGCTTAATAAATTCATTGCCATGGGTTATAACCGGTCTGAAATGGTTGCTTCTCCAGGTGAATTCAGTATCAGGGGCGGCATAATCGATATTTATCCGATCACCGAACCTAATCCAATACGAATTGAATTATTCGATACCGAAATAGATTCAATAAGGACCTTTTCAAGCGAAGATCAGCGATCCATCGAGAAACTCAAGAAGGTGACGATTGGTCCCGTCAGTGAGGCTTTGCTAGAGACAGAGCATATCGAAAGAATCATAACAAGGCTCGAGAGCGGATTAAGTAAAAGCTTGAAAAAACTTAAAGACGAGAAAACTAAGGAACAGCTGGTTCAAACGATCAGTTATGAACTTGAACAGCTGAAAATGGGAAATATACCTGACAAAATCTTTAAATACTTAAGTTTAGCGTATGAGGATCCAGCTAGTTTAATAGATTATTTACCGGTAAATGGTTTGGTTTTCTTAGATGAAATCAGTAGAATCCAGGAAATCAATGATTCTTTGGAAAAGGAAGAGGCTGGGTGGTACACAGACCTTTTAAGTCAGGGACAAATTATCCATGATATAAAATTGGCTCATCCCATGCAGGAATTAATAGTGAAATCCAGCAGGCCGTTTGTATACCTTTCATTGTTTTTACGGCATGTACCGCATACGAATCCTCAGAATATCCTGAATTTTGCCAGTAAACAAATGCAAAATTTCCATGGACAGATGAATGTGTTCAAAGCTGAACTGGAACGTTGGAAAAAAGGTAAATACACAGTCGTCATACTTGGACAGGATGAAGAACGGGTAAAAAAGCTGCATTCGGTTTTGGCCGATTATGATATAGAGGCCGCAGAACTGTTTAATGCGGACAGCATTCTTCCAGGTAAAGTACAGATTTTACGCGGCAGTCTGAATAGCGGCTTTGAATTACCTATGCAAAAATTCAGTATCATAACGGAAACGGAATTATTCAATAAGAAGTCAAAGAAATCAATACGGAGACAGAAACTATCGAATGCGGAGCGAATCAAAAGTTATTCCGAACTGAAGATCGGTGACTATGTCGTTCATGTTAACCACGGAATCGGTAAATACTTGGGTATTGAGACCCTTACGATCAACGGGGTCCATAAAGATTACCTGAATATTCGTTATCAAGCGGATGACAAATTGTATGTACCTGTCGACCAGATTGATCTTGTCCAAAAATATGTCGGTTCTGAAGGAAAGGAACCGAAGCTTTATAAGCTAGGTGGAACGGAATGGAAACGTGTCAAAAGCAAGGTTCAATCATCCGTTGAGAATATTGCCGATGATTTAATCAAGTTATACGCAGAAAGAGAAGCGGCAAAGGGCTATGCCTTTTCACCTGATGGTGATATGCAGAGGGAATTCGAAACATCATTCGCTTATAACGAAACGGAAGATCAATTACGTTCCATCGTCGAAATCAAAAAGGATATGGAACGGGAACGGCCGATGGATCGTTTATTATGCGGTGATGTTGGATATGGGAAGACAGAGGTGGCCATCCGGGCCGCTTTTAAAGCCATAATGGATGGCAAGCAAGTTGCATTTCTTGTTCCGACCACAATCCTCGCCCAGCAGCATTATGAAACATTAAGGGAGCGTTTTCAAGATTATCCGATTTCGATTGGTCATATGAGCCGTTTCCGGACTAAAAAACAGCAAACCGAGACGATTAAAGGATTGAAGGCCGGCACGGTGGATATTGTGGTTGGTACGCATAGGATTTTATCCAAAGATATCGTGTACCGCGATTTGGGATTGCTAATCATTGATGAAGAACAGCGCTTTGGCGTTACACATAAGGAAAAGATCAAACGGTTAAAAACTAATGTGGATGTACTGACTTTGACTGCGACGCCGATTCCAAGAACCCTTCATATGTCCATGTTGGGCGTGAGGGATTTGTCCGTCATCGAAACACCGCCTGAGAACCGGTTCCCGATCCAAACTTATGTCATGGAGTATAATGGCTCGTTGGTAACGGAAGCGATAGAACGGGAATTGGCCAGGGATGGTCAGGTTTACTTCCTTTACAATCGGGTAGAGGATATAGCAAGAAAAGCAGAAGAAATTTCCATGCTTGTGCCCGATGCCCGTGTCACCTATGCTCATGGGCAAATGACAGAGCAAGAACTGGAATCCGTCATGTTCAGCTTTTTAGAAGGCGAATATGATGTTTTGGTGAGTACAACCATTATAGAGACGGGTGTTGATATCCCGAATGTCAATACGCTTATCGTGAATGAAGCGGATAGAATGGGACTTTCACAGCTCTATCAGCTGCGTGGGCGTGTAGGACGATCCAATCGGGTGGCATATGCATTCTTCACTTATAGGAAAGATAAAGTGTTGACTGAAGTGGCAGAAAAACGTCTTCAATCCATTAAGGAATTTACAGAATTGGGTTCAGGGTTCAAAATCGCGATGCGTGATTTATCCATCAGGGGAGCTGGAAACATCTTGGGGGCTCAACAACATGGCTTCATCGATTCAGTCGGTTTTGATCTGTATTCACAAATGCTGAAAGAAGCGGTAGATGCGAAACGTAATGACCAGCCAGCCGAAGAAAAGAACACCCTTGAAATTGATGTTGAAGTGGATGCTTATATCCCTGATGCCTACATAATGGATGGACATCAGAAAATAGAAATGTATAAAAGGTTCAGAGGTATTGCTTCGCTTGAAGAAGTGGAAGAATTACAGGATGAAATGATCGATCGTTTCGGAGAGTATCCAGACGAAGTTTCCTTTTTATTCATGATTGCCGAAATGAAGGTATATGCTGAAAAGGCCGGAATTGAAAGCATTAAACAATTAAAGCAGGAAATCAGCATTATCCTTAGGGAAAAGGTCAGCAGCGATGTGGATGGACAAAAGGTGTTCGAGCTGGGATCGAAGTATGGCCGTATGGTCGGCTTCGGCATGGACGGCAATAGAATGAAGCTGGTCCTGCACATAAAGGGCGTAGAACAAAGCAAATGGCTTAATATCTTATTTGAGATGACCAAGGGTTTACAGTATGTAAAAAAAGAGACTCAAGCCACAAAAAACTAAAATTGAATGATAGTCCTCTTGAAGAAATTTTTTTAGGTACCATGGTAAAAAAATGCAACAAAAAGAAAAATTTTTTCAAAGTGCATAGAACTTACCATTAGAAAAATACTAAGTACAATAGCTGGTGATGATTTTGCTACAAAATGAGGATTTATCAAATCAATTAGATGAAAGTGAGGCAACATTAGATGAAAGCAACTGGTATCGTTCGCCGAATTGATGATTTAGGAAGAGTCGTCATCCCGAAAGAAATTCGCAGGACCCTCCGTATCCGTGAAGGAGATCCACTGGAAATATTTGTGGATAGGGATGGGGAAGTCATCCTTAAGAAATACTCTCCTATTAGTGAATTAGGCGATTTTGCTAGGGAATATGCAGAAGCACTTTATGATAGCCTTGGAAATCCAGTTATGATTTGTGATAGGGATACTTACATTGCAGTGGCAGGCGGCTCCAAAAAAGAATACTTAAATAAAAGCGTTAGTGAACTAGTGGAAAAAATCATGGAAGAAAGAAATCCTGTCCTGGAGTCTCCAAATGGACAAATTTCATTCGTTGATTCCAATGATGAAGAGGTCCAATCTTATACTGCAGCTCCGATCATTGCGAGTGGCGACCCGATTGGTGCCGTCTTGATTTTCTCTAAAGATAGTACCATTGGTGAAGTGGAACAGAAATCGGTTGAAACAGCAGCAAGTTTCCTAGCTAGACAAATGGAACAGTAACCTTGGACATGCCATTATATTTTTAAAGGTGGAAAGGGCAGCAATCGCGCTGTCCTTTTTGCAATTTCTAAAAAAGAAGTGGATATGGAAATTAATTAACAGTATGGCTGGAATTGAAAAATAACCATTAGAATTATGCTATAATAACTACCACATATGAGTGAAAAGGGGAAAAAGAATGGCTGAAAAGCCTAATAAAACATCAAATGAACTTTTTCGAGGTGCGCTGATTTTGAGCGCAGCTGCGATTATCGTAAAAGTATTGAGTGCGGCCTATCGCATTCCTTATCAGAACATTGCGGGTGACATCGGGTTTTATATCTATCAACAGGTCTACCCCTTCTACGGTGTTGCTTTTACATTATCAACACTCGGCTTTCCGGTAGTCATATCCAAACTTATTGCTGAACGGGAGTCTTCCAAAAATAACTTTGCGGTCAACGACATTTTAATGACATCATTCGTCGTCTTAAGTTCGATAGGAGTCATGATGTTTGCTGCACTATTCCTTGGCGCTGATTGGATAGCAGGATGGATGAAGGATCCTCGTTTAGCCAGTCTGCTGAGAATCGTTGCCTTTTCATATCTATTAATGCCGATTTCATCTGTTTTACGAGGTTATTTTCAAGGAATAAACGACATGTTACCGACAGCAAGTTCGCAGGTCGCTGAACAATGCATCCGTGTGTTGACGATACTGGTTCTTTCAACGATATTCGTGAATCAGGGCTACTCTCCTTATGTGGTCGGCAAGGGAGCGGTCCTCGGTTCGATAACCGGAGGCATGACCGGCCTGGTACTGCTTATTGCTTTCGTTATTTTAAGAGAAGAATGGAAGCTTTTTTTACGGATGAGAATCAAACCGGTAAATTTCATCAAAATCTCCAAAGTCCTGGTTTTCCAAGGGTTGGCCTTTTGTATAACTGGCTTGATCCTTATCTTGTTTCAGTTTGTCGATTCTCTGCACCTATATTCCCTACTAAGGGAAACGGGGATGGGGGAAAAGGAAGCCAAGGAATGGAAAGGGGTATATGACCGGGGACAGCCTTTGCTTCAGCTAGGTACAGTCGTGGCTAATTCTTTTGCATTGGCACTGGTACCTGTAATATCCGGATTCGTTCAGAGGAAAAGTGAACATGAATTATTGAATAAAATCAAATTGGCGCTTCGTGTAAGCGCGACGATAGGACTCGCCGCTGCGATCGGGCTGGTGGTGACGATGGAGCCTGTCAATCATATGCTGTTCACGGATGTTAAAGGGACCATTACTTTAGCAATTTTCTCTTTATCGATTTTATTCACATCCGTCATAATGGCAGAAGCGGCAGTGATTCAAAGCTTAGGTTATTCGTTCATACCGGTGATCATTACGCTTGTGGGTGTGGTCAGCAAGTGGGCTTTGAACCTTGTCCTGGTACCTCATTACAAAATCGCGGGAGCAGCCTCGGCAACAGTGCTTGCGTTTATGATCATGTCTGTATTATTTTATGTGGTATTGAGAGTGCATATTAAAAAGACATTAATTGAAAAGAAGCACGTGTTAATAATCTTGAAGAGTACGGTTTACATGGGTACGGCGGTTGTTATATTCAATGGCTTATTCGAATTGATGTCCTCAGGCGAGAGCCGGTTGTTAGCTACGATTCAAGCTTTGACCGGTGTAGGGATCGGTGCAGCCGTTTTTGTGATGACCGCCATTCGTTCAGGCTTATTTGGTGAAGAAGAACTTGCACTTATACCTGCAGGTTCAAAGCTTAAACGATTTATTATAACGAATAGGAGTATACGAAATCATGAATGAGATTACGATAATAGGCCTTGGTGCAGGGGATTTAGATCAGCTTCCACTAGGAATTTATAAAAAATTGCTGCAAACAGAACAATGCTTCATCAGAACTATTGATCATCCGGTTATCGGGGATTTGAAAAAGGAAGGAATCAATTTCACGGCGTTTGACGGGATATATGAAAAGCACGACCAATTTGAAGCGGTATATGAAGAAATTGCCGGAACATTATTACAGGAGGCTTCAAAGCGTTCCGTTCTTTACGCAGTTCCGGGGCATCCTATGGTAGCGGAAAAAACGGTTCAGCTTTTGCTCGAAAAGGGTCCGGCTCTTGGAATAGCCATTAAGCTGGAAGGCGGGCAAAGTTTCCTTGATCCCTTGTTTCAGGCTGTTAAAATCGATCCAATTGAAGGGTTCCAGCTATTGGATGGAACAGATCTTTCACCAGATGATTTGCACATTACCCAGCATATGATAATCGGACAGGTGTATGACGCATTCAGTGCGTCCAATGTGAAGCTGACTTTAATGGAAAAGCTACCGGATGACTACGAGGTATATATCGTTACAGCGGCAGGAAGCAGTCAGGAAAAAGTGACAAGATGCGCTCTGTTCGAGCTCGACCGTCAGATGGAGTTAAGTAACTTGACGAGTGTTTATGTCCCGCCTGTTAGGGAAGAAGCTTTACGATACAGGGAGTTTTCTAAGCTGCGGCAGGTCATCGCAGAACTTAGAGGTCCTGACGGATGTCCTTGGGATAAGAAACAAACTCATGAAAGCTTGAAGAAATATCTAATAGAAGAGGCATATGAGCTGATTGATTCCATCGATGAAGAGGACGATGAGGGCATGGTTGGTGAACTTGGGGATGTCCTGCTTCAAGTGATGCTTCATTCACAAATCGGTGAAGATGAGGGCATGTTCACGATAGACGATGTGATTGAAGGCATTACGGCGAAAATGATTCGACGCCACCCTCATGTATTCGGAGATGTTGAAGTGAACGGCGAGGAAGATGTATTAGTGAACTGGCAGAAAATCAAAGAGAATGAAAAAGGGAGCGAAACAAAAGCATCGCAATCCATACTTGATGGGATTGAGAAATCGCTGCCAAACTTACTTCGGGCCGAAGAGTATCAAAAAAGGGCTGCGAAGGTTGGATTTGATTGGGATGAGGTTTCCGAAGCCTGGAAAAAGGTCAGGGAAGAAGTGCAGGAATTGGAAGCTGAAATATTAAGCCCGAAAATGGATGTAGAAAGAATAAAATCAGAGCTGGGCGACCTCTTTTTTGCGCTTGTCAACATTTCACGTTATTATGACATACAAGCGGAAGAAGCCGTCTACAAAGCAAACCAGAAATTCCACCGGCGTTTTACATATATAGAAGAGTGCATTCAAAGGGCAGACAAAAAGTTTGAGGAATATACATTGGAAGAACTGGATTCATATTGGGATGAAGCAAAAGCTAAAGGACTTTAATTAAGGGAGAGATTTTAATGTCGATGAGATTGGATAAATTCCTAAAAGTTTCAAGATTGATCAAGCGCCGCACACTTGCGAAAGAGGTTGCCGATAAAGGGAGAATCACGATTAACGGACAACAGGCCAAAGCAAGTTCAAATGTGAAAGATGGCGATGAATTGACTGTACGATTCGGTCAAAAGCTCGTTACGGTACGTGTCGATAAAATTCAAGAAACGACCAAAAAAGAAGCGGCTGCAGATATGTATACCATCGTAAAGGAAGAAAAGCTAGCGGAGGAGTAAGGACAGGCTTGGTTCTAATTCCGCTCTTACGGACATACACTTGTACAAAATCAGTGGTACTGTGAGGGATGAAAAAATGAGCCAATATAATGATCCGAATGCTGGTTACACAAAGGGAACGACCCAAGAGCACGATGTAACGATGAAAGGCCGCCGTTTGCTTGATATTACCGGTGTCAAACAAGTTGAAAGTTTTGATAATGAGGAGTTTCTGCTCGAAACTGTAATGGGATTCCTATCTATCCGGGGCCAAAACTTGCAAATGAAGAATTTAGACGTTGATAAAGGCATCGTCTCCATTAAGGGAAAGATTTTCGACCTTGTTTATTTAGATGAGCAATCAGGGGAGAAAGCTAAAGGCTTCTTTGGCAAATTGTTCAAATGACCTTAACGATTCAATTTTATACGTTGCTTGCGATGATAGGCATGGGCAGTGGCTTTGGAGCTGCCCTGGATACGTATAGCCGGTTCCTGAAACGATCAGAAAGGAAAAGGTGGATTGTATTCATCCATGACTTCCTTTTCTGGATCATTCAGGGTCTCCTTATTTTTTATGTTTTGTTTTTAGTGAATGAGGGAGAGTTTCGCCTTTATTTATTTTTGGCCTTATTATGCGGTTTTTCAGCTTATCAAGCACTTTTCAAAGGCTTCTATCAACGTTTTTTAGAGTTTTTGATAATACTTGTGATAAAGTTGGCGAGATTTATAACGAATTCGGTTCACATGCTGATATTTGTTCCGATAAAATGGGTAATAGTATCTGTAATAGCCATTATCTTCGGGATATGTAAGTTCGTTTTAGCATTATTAAAATGGGCGGGGAAAATACTTCTTTTCATTTTGAATATTTTCTGGAGGCCATTAAAATGGATTTTGATCTATATATGGAATTTATTGCCGGTTTTTGTTACGAAAAACGTCGGGAAGTTTTATAATAAAGGAAAAGGGATTTTATTGAAAATAAAGAATTCTATATTTAGAACGCTAAATAGATGGAGAAATAAAAAGAAATGAGGAGCGATAAAAAATGAGTAGCCTGCGTAAAAGGAAAGTGGCAAAAATAGAAAATCCCTACGTCGCTCAACAAGAGAAAAAAGTACAAACCGTAGAAAAAAAGAAGCGTGGTCTAATGCGTAGATTAACTCTTTACTCAGTTTTCGCCGCTGTCTTTTTGATTTTTGCCGTTTCCACCCTCATAACGCAAAATGTTGCACTGGATGAGAAAGTACAACAGAAGGAAGAATTGAAGGGAAAGTTAGCTGAATTGAAAAAAGACGAGACCCTTCTTAAAGAAGAAATCGTAAAGCTTAATGACGACGACTATATAGCGAAAATAGCCAGACGGGATTATTTCTTATCTGAAAAAGGCGAAATCATATTTACCCTTCCAAAAGGGAAGGAAGATAGTGACTAATATTGACACTGTTTTTTTACTTTCGTTATAATATAGAGTGAAGAGATTTTTTAACATTTCTAAGGAGGAACATTTTTTTTATGTCAATCGAAGTAGGCAGCAAGTTACAAGGTAAAGTAACAGGCATAACTAATTTTGGTGCATTTGTAGAGCTACCTCAAGGTTCAACCGGTCTTGTCCATATAAGTGAAGTGGCTGATAACTATGTCAAGGATATCAATGATCATTTAAAAGTGGGCGATACAGTTGAGGTGAAAGTCATCAATGTTAAAGATGGCAAGATTGGCTTGTCCATAAAAAAAGCGATAGACCGTCCTGAAGCTGAGCAAAAACCTGCATACACACCACGTCCGCGCCAAGGAAGAGGGAATGACAGCCGTTCCAAAGACTTCCGCTCGAAAGGTAATGGTTTCCAACCGAAGGAAAACTTTGAGCAAAAAATGGCTAAATTCTTAAAAGATAGCGAAGACCGCTTAACGACCCTTAAACGTAGCACCGAAACGAAACGGGGAGGTCGAGGAGGAAGACGCGGATAAAACTGCTGCTGAAAATAATAGTTTAGCAACTTTTCCTGTGAAATTATTCATAGTGTAGATAAAGGCAAGCTTGCCGGCTTGTCTTCTTTTAATTATCAACAACATAAAAAAAGCGCCTCTTTACACTTACTGAGTTAAGTGTAAAGAGGCGCTTTTGTATTTGATGACCCGTACGGGATTCGAACCCGTGTTACCGCCGTGAAAGGGCGGTGTCTTAACCGCTTGACCAACGGGCCATTATTTTCATGAAAAAAGATAGCGGCAGAGGGGATCGAACCCCCGACCTCACGGGTATGAACCGTACGCTCTAGCCAGCTGAGCTACGCCGCCATAATGATAAGTGCTACTGAAGCACAAGTTATATCTTACATTCGTGAAGAATAAATGTCAACAAAAAAAATAAAGTTTGTCGGTTTCCATTTCCTGATTATTTATTCGTGTTATTTTCCGCAAAAATAACCTAAAAACTTTGCTTTTCTTCAAAAAAAAAAGAACACCCGTTTCTGTATTGGAAAAAAAGGCACAAAAACCTGTATACAAATGATTGTTCAAGAAGAATTTCGTCGAACGTTTTTCTTATCCGCTTATAAAATTCTGACAAAAAAATAAACAAGCCCTCTATATAATAAAAATCACTAATACGAATGGGGTGTTGAAATGGAAAAAGTAGAAAGACCTATGATGGAACCTCTTGGTGATGTTCAGTTAAAAGAAGCGAAGGCAGGGGCCATCAATTGGATCCAACAACTGCAAATGAAGACGGAAGACATATTCATAAAAAAAGGTATCTCTTTAGCAATTATTGGTTTTTTATTAGGACGGGCATTAATTCTTTCACAGCTGGCACCATTTGGACTTCCGTTTTTCGCAGCCGTGTTTCTCATGAGACGTGACAGGGCACCACTTGCTTTATTCGGATTGATTGCAGGTGGGCTGACCGTTCACTATTCTAATAGTTTAGTCATCTTTGCATCGGCGTTTCTGCTCCTGTTATTTCATAAGATCAAGAAGCCCGCCGTGGAAGGACAATTCAAGACGATGTCGATGTACGTTTTTGCTTCACTATTCCTGGTCAACCTGGCCGAGCAATATCTGGTATTCCGAACGATTCAGCTGTACGACTTAATGATGATAGGAGTAGAGGCGGGACTCGCAATGATCTTAACCTTAATCTTCATACAGTCCATCCCGCTGCTGACCATTCGGACAAAGTCCCAATCATTAAAGACGGAGGAAATCGTCAGCATCATCATCCTGCTGGCTTCGGTGATGACCGGAACCATAGGCTGGATGATATACGATCTATCACTCGACCATATATTCTCGCGATACTTGGTCCTCCTCTTCGGGCTGGCGGGAGGGGCCGCCATAGGCTCCACTGTAGGTGTAGTTACTGGATTGATATTCAGCCTGGCAAGTATTGCTAGTCTCTATCAAATGAGCCTTCTCGCTTTTTCCGGGCTTCTGGGCGGTCTGTTGAAGGAGGGAAGGAAGATAGGGGTTGCCGCGGGCCTCATGATTGCTACGTTACTGATAGGTTTATATGGTGAGGGCACCGGCAATATTATGGTGACCCTCTATGAATCAATTATAGCTGTGGCCCTATTTATATTGACACCGTCATCCATAATCAACAAAATAGCGAAACATATACCGGGAACAGTCGAGAATTCTGATGAACAGCAGCAGTATGCCCGGAAAGTGAGGGATGTCACCGCTCAAAGGGTGGAGCAATTCTCACATGTATTTGAGGCGCTCTCAAATAGCTTTTCCCAAGTGGATGAAAGGGGGAGATTGGAGGAAGATGAGAAAGAATTCGACTACTTCTTAAGTAATGTAACGGAAAAGACGTGCCAGCTTTGTTTTAAAAAGGAACAGTGCTGGTCCAAGAACTTTAATACAACCTATGACGGCATGCAGGAAATTATGCTTCAATTAAGTGAAAATAATGGTCAGCTTCCCCAAAAGACTTCGAAGGAATGGGGGAAATATTGTAGCCGCGGCCCTCAGGTCATTGGGGCGATATCACAGGAGCTTACTTATTTTGAAGCCAACCAAAAATTAAAAAGGCAGGTGAAGGAAAGCCGGAAGCTAGTTGCGGATCAATTGCGGGGAGTTTCGGCAGTAATGGATGATTTTGCGAAAGAAATTCAAAGGGAAAGGAAGAATCATCATGTACATGAAGAATCCATTTTGGAAGCCATCCAGGATTTTGGACTGCACATAGGGTATGTAGAAATATACAGTCTAGAACAAGGGAATGTTGATATAGAAATGAGTGTCCCATACTGCCAGGGCAGAGGGGAATGTGAAAAATTGATTGCACCTATGCTTTCTGACATTTTAGGGGAAACGATAGTCGTTCATTCAGAAGAGTGTGCAACGTATCCAAACGGGCAATGTGAGGTGATATTTAGGTCAGCAAAAAAATTCACGGTCGAAACGGGTGTTGCTCATGCTGCCAAGGGGGGAGGGCTTGTATCAGGAGATAGTCATACGACCATGGAAATTGGCTGCGGCAAATTCGCAATAGCCATTAGTGATGGAATGGGAAATGGGGAAAGGGCCCATTTTGAAAGTACAGAGACATTGAAGCTGCTTCAAAAATTTTTACAATCGGGAATTGAAGAAAAAATAGCCATTAAATCCGTAAACTCCGTATTATCTCTACGCACTACCGATGAAATATTTTCGACTCTTGATTTGGCAATGATTGATCTTCAGGACGCAAAGGCTAAGTTTTTAAAAATCTGTTCAATACCGAGTTTCATTAAAAGGGGGGATAGGATAATAAAAATTGAATCAAGTAACCTCCCTATGGGAATCATCCAGGATTTCGATGTTGATGTTGTATCAGAAGAGCTCAAGGCAGGGGACATACTAATCATGATGAGCGATGGAGTGTTCGATGGCCCCTCGCATGTTGAAAATATCGAGTTCTGGCTTAAACGGAAAATCAAGGAAATGGAAACAGACGATCCGCAGGAAATCTCTGATTTAATATTGGAAGAGGTCATCCGAACAAAAGGGATCATAGATGATGACATGACAGTGGTAACATCGAAAATCAAGCATAACACACCGAAATGGGCATCCATTCCCGTTTCTCCAAAACGCAAAAAGGCCCAGTAGGCCGTTTATATATATATAATAAATAAAACCAAAAATGAGATGGTGAAATGGAAGAAGGTTAAAAGGTAAAGAGACTTTTCAATCACTCCACTCCATGATGTGACTTGATGCGATGTCTTAGCGTATAAATTCCCCCTTTTTAGTCAATTATGGTAACAAATTGATAGGAAGGGAGAGCAAAACATGAAAGCAGGAACATTAAAACAGATTTTGCTTATAACTGACGGATGTTCAAATCATGGTGAGGAGCCGTCTGCCATGGCTGAATTAGCAAGGAAGCAAGGCATAACAATCAATGTCATAGGTGTCATGGAAAATGATGTTATAGATGAAAAGGGTCTTAAGGAGATCGAGAAGATTGCTGGTTCAGGAGGTGGCGTAAGTCAAATAGTCTATTCCCAGCAGTTGTCACAAACCGTCCAAATGGTGACACAAAAGGCAATGACTCAAACTATACAGGGAGTTATCAATCGCGAACTTCAACAAATACTTGGAGATTCAAAAACGATGGAGGATCTTCCGCCGGATAAACGAGGAGAAGTGATGGAGGTGGTCGATGAGCTTGGGGAAACGAGCAAGCTCGAAGTACTGATTCTTGTTGATACCAGTGCAAGCATGAAACATAAACTGCCTACAGTAAAAGATTCCTTATTAGATCTTTCCCTTAGCATGAATGCAAGAATGGGTGACAGCAGTTTTTCCGTATTCGTATTTCCTGGGAAAAGAAATGATGTTGAAAAGTTGCTGGATTGGACCCCGAACCTTGAAGCCCTGACGGCAACTTTTCCTAAGCTTAGTACAGGGGGACTCACTCCAACAGGTCCAGCCATTCGTGAAGCTTTAACATATTTCAATAAAAAACGTTCATTGAGGGGATTGTTATCACATGATGATGAACAATACTTTGAGGAATCAATGTAAACTCCTGCCTGGCAGTTTGGTCACTGGAAAATGGAATAAAAACCAGTACAAAATAATTAAGGAATTGGGGTGTGGAGCGAACGGGATCGTCTATTTGGTTGAAAGCAAAAATCGTCATTATGCTTTAAAGCTCAGTGATAATGGGACGTCCATTATTTCGGAGATGAATATCCTAAAATCCTTTTCAAAGGTCCAGGGGTCTACCCTTGGACCTTCCTTTTTGGAAGCGGATGATTTCATGAAAACAGGAAAGCAGCTCCCTTTTTATGTCATGGAATATATCCACGGACACGATTTTTTGCGTTTCATCGATAAGAAAGGGTCATCATGGATTGGAGTCTTAATGCTTCAGCTTTTAACCAGCTTGTCTGCCTTGCATACCAATGGCTGGGTGTTCGGCGATTTAAAACCTGAGAATTTGATCGTGACTTCACCAGCCTATAAGGTGAGGTGCGTGGATGTAGGCGGAACCACCTTAATTGGGCGATCTGTTAAAGAATTCACCGAGTTCTTTGACAGGGGTTACTGGGGACTTGGATCAAGAAAGGCAGATCCGCAATATGACTTGTTCGCTGTGGCGATGATTATAATCAATTCGGCCTATCCTGGACGTTTCCACAAGCAAGGGGAGGGGTATAGACAGCTTAACGACTTGATTAAGCAGAAAAAGGAATTGCACCCATATAGAAAGATGTTGGATAAAGCACTTCACGGGCAGTATGATTCTGCCCTCCAAATGCGGGAGGATTTGGTCACGGTGCTAAGTAAGCAAAATCACTCGAAGAAAAAGGGTCCGACCAAGGCAGCTACCGGCCAGTCACAAACAATTCAACCTGCAACGAGACAAGCAAGAAGGTCCCAAAACCATTCAAAAAAGAAAAGTGGCGGTTTTTTTGAAACTTTTTTGCTGGTTGCCATCATATCGATGCTCTATGTTCTTTACATATATGAACAGTTGTTATGATATAGTTATTAGGTGAAATGCCATGGAATAATTGAAACCATTTCATGATTGAATCGTATAAAACTAATGCCTGTTCATAAAGAAGGAAGATTGTATGTTAAAGGAAAAAGTTCTGAGCACCATTTATAGAAACGAATTGATTAAGGAGAACTCGAAGTTGCTAATAGGCGTTTCCGGAGGGCCGGATTCATTGGTGCTTCTCCATATCCTTAAGGAAATTCAATCTCTTTTTCATTACGAGATGATTGTTGCGAGTGTTGACCATATGTTTCGTGGTGAAGAATCCTATGAGGATTATAAATATGTCGAGCATATATGTGAACGGTGGGGCATTACATTTGAGGGAAAAAGGATCGATGTTCCAGCCCGGATGAAACAGACGGGGGAAAGTTCACAAATAACGTCAAGAAAGCTGCGTTTTGCCTTTTATGAAGAATTGATGGATAAGCACCAAGCCTCCACTCTTGTCCTGGGGCATCATGGAGATGATCAAATCGAAACGATGCTCATGCGTTTAACAAGAGGGGCGACAGGGAAGGCAAGGGCAGGTATTCCTATAAAGAGACGTTTCCATACCGGAAATCTGATCAGGCCTTTTCTTGAAATCACGAAAAGCCAAATAATCGAATATGCGGGCCTTCATGATATCGAACCAAGATTTGATCCGAGCAATGAAACCGGTGTCTATGCTAGAAATCGTTTTAGACATGAAGTCCTTCCGTTTTTAAAAAAAGAAAATGGCAAGGTTCATGAGCATTTTCAACGATTCAGTGAAGAGCTTTATGAAGATGAAGAGTTTTTTTTGAACCTGGTTTCAAGCAAAATGTCCGATGTTTGGATCACACAGGATAAAGATCAAGCGGTTATTCAGATTGATAAGGTTCTCGCGATGCCTAAACCTTTACAAAGAAGGGCGATTCAACTAATATTAAACTATCTTTATTTGGAGAGACCTTCATCGCTTTCGGCATTACATATTGACCAACTTTTAGTTTTGTTTTTGAATCCTCAACCATCTGCAGAATTGCATCTTCCGGAGGGCCTTATTGCGGAAAAATCATATCAAACTTGCACGTTTAGGTTTTTCCGGCAAAAAAGCCAAAAATATTCCTATAAATTACAAATTCCCGGTGAGACTATTCTTCCGAATGGATATAAGATTAAAGCGCACTATATAAAAGAAGAAATTCCGGTACTTAGAGGAAATCATTCTTTTATACTTCCCGAATCAGATGTTCAGCTTCCTCTTACAATCCGAAACAGGAATGAAGGCGAGCGGATGGCCGTCAAGGGATTAGGTGGAACTAAAAAGTTAAAGGATATTTTTATTAATGAAAAGATCCCGATGCTAGAAAGAAATGTGTGGCCGGTCATCATCGATCAAACGGGAACGGTCATTTGGCTGCCTGGTTTAAAGAAATCGAATGTTGAGCCGGATATAATTTCTGATGAAAAATCTTTAATCTACTTAGAATATAAAAAAGCTTAATTCTTCATGGGGGGCAATTAATTACAATGACCATGCAAAACGACATTGAAAAGGTTTTAATAACAGAGGAAGAACTTCAAAAGAAAATCAGGGAATTGGGTGCGCAGATTGAAGCTGATTACCAAGGTAAGTTCCCGTTGGCCATCGGAGTGCTGAAAGGCGCCATGCCATTTATGTCAGATTTACTGAAACGCGTTGATACACATCTTGAAATGGACTTTATGGATGTTTCAAGCTATGGTAACTCCACTGTATCTTCCGGTGAAGTGAAAATCATCAAGGATCTTGATACATCAGTTGAGGGCCGGGATATTTTAATCATCGAAGATATTATCGACAGCGGTTTGACTCTTAGCTATCTTGCGGAACTTTTCCGTTATCGAAAAGCAAAATCAATTAAAATCGTTACCTTATTGGATAAACCAACAGGCAGGAAAGCGGATATCACTCCGGACTATGCCGGGTTCATCGTACCGGATGCATTTGTTGTCGGATATGGTCTTGATTTTGCGGAAAAGTATCGTAATCTCCCGTATATTGGCATATTGAAGCCTGAAATTTACTCGAATTAATCGTACCTGTTTGAAAGAGAAGACCAGATAAAAACAGCGGTGTTAAATTATTGTAATTCATTAATTTTGTATGATAGTATTTACTATAGTTTGTTTACCCGTGGGAGGAGGTAAGGGATGAATCGGATCTTCCGTAATACCATATTTTATTTACTGATCTTTTTGGTCATCATTGGGATTGTAAGCATTTTTAATAATAACAATGAACCAAACGTAAAATTGACCCAAGATGAATTCTATAAGCATTTGGAGAGTGGGGACGTTACATCACTTACGATGCAGCCCGAAAGCAGTGTATTTGAAATCACAGGAAAGCTCAAAGGTTATGAGGAAAACAAATTCTTTGTGACGTACGTGCCTTTCAGTGAGTATTCGCAAAGCCGGATCAATGACGCTGTAACCAAGCTGGATAAAGACATCATCACTGTCGAACCTCCAGAAAAGACAAGTGGCTGGGTGACATTTTTCACTTCCATCATTCCATTTGTAATCATTTTTATCCTCTTCTTCTTTTTACTTAACCAAGCTCAAGGTGGCGGCGGTGGCCGCGTCATGAACTTCGGGAAAAGTAAGGCGAAATTGTATAATGATGATAAGAAAAAAGTGCGCTTCAATGATGTTGCCGGAGCGGACGAAGAAAAGCAGGAACTTGTCGAGGTCGTCGAATTCTTGAAAGACCCTCGCAAATATGCCGAGCTCGGTGCCCGTATTCCTAAAGGGGTACTTTTAGTTGGGCCTCCTGGTACAGGTAAAACTTTACTGGCACGAGCAGTGGCTGGTGAAGCCGGAACTCCTTTCTTCTCAATCAGTGGTTCTGATTTTGTTGAGATGTTTGTGGGTGTCGGTGCATCCCGTGTTCGTGATTTGTTTGAAAATGCTAAGAAGAATGCACCATGTATCATCTTTATCGATGAAATTGATGCAGTCGGACGTCAACGTGGCGCAGGCCTTGGTGGCGGTCACGATGAACGTGAACAAACATTGAATCAACTCCTGGTGGAGATGGATGGTTTCGGTGGTAATGAAGGAATCATAATCATTGCTGCGACTAACCGTGCTGATGTATTGGATCCGGCATTATTGCGTCCAGGACGTTTTGACCGTCAAATAACGGTAGGCCGACCTGATGTCAAGGGCCGTGAAGAAGTGCTGAAAGTGCATGCACGCAATAAACCTTTAGCAGAAACGGTCGATTTGAAAGCGATCGCTCAGCGTACCCCAGGATTTTCTGGTGCCGATCTTGAAAACTTACTGAATGAAGCGGCTCTTGTAGCTGCCCGTCAAGATAAGAAGAAGATCGACATGTCCGATTTGGATGAAGCCTCGGATCGTGTTATCGCTGGACCTGCCAAGAAAAACCGTGTCATTTCCAAAAAGGAAAGAAATATCGTAGCGTGGCATGAAGCGGGCCATACCATTATTGGATTGGTTCTGGATGATGCCGAGGTCGTTCATAAAGTTACGATTGTCCCTCGTGGTCAAGCTGGCGGTTATGCAGTTATGCTGCCGAAAGAAGATCGTTTCTTCATGACGGAACCTGAGCTTAAAGATAAAATCGTAGGACTATTGGGTGGCCGTGTAGCCGAAGAAGTTACATTCGGAGAAGTGAGCACCGGTGCGCATAACGACTTCCAGCGTGCAACGGGCATAGCTCGGAGTATGGTTATGGAATATGGTATGAGTAAGCTTGGACCGCTCCAATTCGGTAATTCTCAAGGTCAGGTCTTCCTAGGCCGCGATTTCAACAATGATCAAAACTATTCAGATGCAATAGCATATGAAATCGATCTTGAAATTCAACGTATCATCAAGGAAGCTTACGAAAGATGTAAGAAGATACTTACTGAAAATCGTGAAAAACTTGATTTGGTTGCAAAAACCTTGCTTGAAGTGGAGACACTTGATGCTGAACAAATCAAAAGTTTATTCCATAATGGTAAATTGCCAGAACGTGATTATACTGCACTGAATGGGAATTTAACCACTGATGAGAATGTCAAGGTGAACATCAATAAGAAGAAGGAAGAAAAAGAGGCCCTATTAGATCCATTGGATAAAAGAGGACCTGAGGACCTTGAAATAACGGAGGAAGGTTTGAATACCCCTCCAATCAAAGAAGGTGCACCTCAAGATCAGCCGCTTTCCTTCCCGAACGAAGATGACAATAAAAAGTCTTAAGTTGACTTAATTCAAAAGGGTATTTCCGCCTCGGAAATACCCTTTTCTTAACTTTTATGATAAGGTTTTTTGGGGTACCTTTCGAAAAGTGCGACTAATAGCGTGGGAAATAACAGTGTGTTATGATGTTGGAGAATAATTTACCGGAGTGATGAAACGATGATTTTTGTATTGGATGTTGGGAATACGAATACTGTATTAGGCGTATACGATGAAGATATTTTAAAATATCATTGGCGAATAGAGACTAACCGTCACAAGACAGAAGACGAGTATGGAATGATCATAAAGTCTTTGCTGCAACATGAGGGTCTTTCGTTTGATCAATTTGATGGAATCATTATTTCTTCGGTAGTTCCGCCAATTATGTTTGCGCTTGAACGCATGTGCAAAAAATACTTTGGAATTAAACCGCTAATAGTTGGACCTGGAATAAAAACTGGATTGAATATTAAATACGAAAATCCCCGTGAGGTGGGAGCTGACCGAATCGTTAATGCGGTTGCAGGCATTCAGGAATATGGAAGCCCTCTCATTATCGTGGATTTTGGCACGGCCACGACTTATTGCTACATAAACGAGGATAAACAATACATGGGCGGAGCTATTGCTCCGGGTATAAATATTTCTACGGAAGCACTTTATTCAAAAGCAGCCAAACTTCCAAGAATAGAAATCAGCCGGCCGGAAGGGATTATTGGAAAAAATACGGTGTCCGCGATGCAGGCTGGCATTTTGTATGGATATGTTGGGCAGGTAGAAGGAATCGTTAATCGAATTAAGGCGCAAAGTAATCTAGAACCAACGGTAATAGCGACAGGTGGGTTGGCTACCTTAATTGCCAATGAGTCCACTGTTATTGACGTTGTGGAGCCATTTTTGACCTTAAAGGGGCTGCAGTTGATTTATAAACGTAATCGTGAGCAAGTGAAGAAGTAATACAAAGCTTGAAAGGAGCAAAATAAATGAAGGATTATCTAATAAAGGCGTTAGGCTATGAAGGACAGGTACGGGCCTATGCTGTTTCAACAACAGACACCGTAGGAGAAGCGCAGCGTCGCCATTATACATGGCCTACTGCTTCTGCTGCCCTTGGACGGGCTATGACGGCAGGCGTTATGATGGGCGGAATGTTAAAAGGTGAAGAAAAGCTGACGATTAAAATCGAGGGCGGTGGACCGATTGGTTCCATCCTGGTCGACAGCAATGCAAAGGGAGAAGTCCGCGGATATGTCACTCACCCGCAAACCCACTTTGATTTGAATGAGCAGGGAAAGCTGGATGTAAGGAGAGCGGTGGGTACCGATGGATTGCTGACTGTTATTAAAGACATTGGTCTTCGTGATTACTTTTCGGGGCAAGTACCGCTTGTATCGGGAGAGTTAGGTGAAGATTTCACTTATTACTTTGTTACTTCCGAACAGGTGCCATCATCTGTGGGGGTTGGGGTTCTCGTGAATCCGGATAATTCAATTCTTGCAGCGGGTGGATTTATCATTCAGTTGATGCCGGGTACATCCGAAGATACGATTTCCAAAATCGAAAATCGACTAAGCACGATAACTCCTGTTTCCAAAATGATTCAAAGTGGCATGACTCCTGAAGAAATCCTAATCGAAATTTTAGGTGAGGGCAATGTGAATATACTAGAAAAAATGGATGTCCAATTCTCCTGTCAATGTTCCAGGGAAAGAATTGCGAATGCATTGATTAGCCTAGGACAAGCTGAGATTCGGGATATCATTGAGACAGACGGACAAGCGGAGGCGCATTGTCATTTTTGTAATCAGACCTACCAATTCTCGAAGGAAGAACTCGAGAAATTAGAGGCAGAAACAAAAAAATAATTTACGGGGGATAAGGGTTTGCCAAAACAAAAGCTTCGGGCGATTATTGCTGGCCTTGCCTTGTTGAACCTATTGACTATCATTATCTTTGTCATAAAACCACTTATCATTTCAAAATCCGTGATTGGGGAAGAAACGGCCGCAAAGGTTGGATCCAAGGATATTTCCCGGGAAGCATGGATTAATGAGCTCGAAAAAAGATATGGGGAAGATGTACTTGAGGAAATGGTCGATAAAGAGGTAGTGAAACAGGCAGCTGAAAAATACAAAGTGAAGACTTCGGATGAAGAGCTTGATCGGGAACTTAAAATGATGAAAACGATGTATGGGACTGCCGGTCAGAACCTTAATAAAAGTAACGATCAACTGAGGCAGGAAATTCAGTCGAGTCTCCTTCTCGAGAAGCTCCTCACCAAGGACGTTTCGGTTTCCGAATCGGCAATGCGGAGTCATTATGATAATAATAAGGATATCTATAGAATTCCTACTGCTTTCCATATTTCCCATATCACCACTTCTACAAAAAAGCAGGCAGACCAAGTCATACGTGAACTGGAGAAAGGTGTCTCCTTTGATGTCTTGGCAATGGAGAAGTCCCTTGATGAATTCACTGCCAATCAAGGAGGCGACATGGGTTATATATCCCAGGATAACGAGCAAGTCTCCAAGGAATACATTGCCGCTGCCGAGAAATTGAAGGTGAAAAAGTGGAGTGATGCAATCCAAACGGAGGATGGCTGGGCCGTTCTCTACCTGCATGAAAGAATAAAGGGCGAGCAGTATGAATATGAAGAAGTTAAAGACAAGATTCACCGCCAAATAGCTCTTGAACAGATTCAGGCACCGGTCTCAGGGAAAATTTTCTGGGACGAATTTGATGTAGAATGGTTTTATGGATTGAAGGAAGAAAAGTAGGTCAATGGTTGTGTGAGAAAATTTAGAATATAGTATTTAATCATTGACAATGAACTATTAAAACTGGTAACTTTAAAATTATAAAACCAATAAACATACTCGGTATTGAAATGATAAGGGAGTGGAGAAAATGGCACGTATAGCTAATTCTGTAATCGATTTAATTGGACAAACACCTATTGTTAAGTTAAACAAGCTTCAAAATGAAAACAGTGCAGATATTTATTTGAAACTTGAGTATTTTAACCCAGGCAGCAGTGTAAAAGACCGTATCGCCCTTGCGATGATCGAAGCGGCAGAAAAAAATGGTACCCTTAAGCCAGGTGATACGATCATTGAACCTACAAGCGGAAATACGGGAATAGGTTTGGCAATGGTAGCTGCGGCAAAGGGCTATAAATCAATTCTGGTTATGCCGGAGACGATGAGCTTGGAACGCCGTAACTTGCTTCGCGCATATGGGGCGGAATTAGTTCTTACTCCTGGGCCTGAAGGAATGAAGGGTGCAATCGCAAAGGCGACTGAGCTGTCTAAAGAAAAAGGTTACTTCATTCCACAGCAATTCGAAAACGAAGCCAACCCTGAAGTACATCGGAACACTACAGGCCCTGAAATCGTTGAAGCCTTTGGAGATGAAGGCCTGGATGCATTCGTTGCCGGAATCGGTACTGGCGGAACCATAACAGGTGCCGGTGAAGTCCTGCGTGAAAAATTCCCTGACATTAAAATTTACGCTGTTGAACCTGCGGACTCTCCAGTATTATCGGGTGGTACTCCAGGACCCCATAAAATCCAAGGAATCGGAGCAGGCTTCGTTCCTAGCATTTTGAATACAGATCTCTATGACGAAATCATTCAAGTAAATACAGAGGAATCGTTTGATTATGCCCGCCGCGCAGCAAAAGAGGAAGGAATCCTTGGCGGTATCTCTTCTGGAGGCGCAATTGCAGCTGCCATTAAAGTGGCTGACAAACTGGGTAAAGGCAAAAAGGTCCTTGCCATCATACCGAGTAATGGTGAACGCTACTTAAGTACACCATTATATAACTTTGAGTAAGACAGACACTAAATGAGAAGCGAAGTTCCTATGGGGCTTTGCTTTTCTTTTTGTAGCAAAGTATGCAGAAGTATCCCTGATTTTCATGGAGCTTGCACTATACCTATGTAAATGGGTAAACTCGTATATATAGATTTCTTTAGGCGAAGGAGAACGTTGGATGTCATTAGCAGGAGCACCAAAAATAAAATGCGGTTCATTTGAATTGGATTACAGCAAGAAAACCTTAATCATGGGGATTTTGAATGTTACGCCGGACTCCTTTTCGGATGGCGGAAAATATAATCGGATAGATGCTGCTTTGAAGCATGCCGAACGAATGGTCAACGATGGGGCGGATATATTGGATGTAGGCGGTGAGTCAACCCGTCCTAACTATGAGAGGATATCGGATGAAGAGGAAATAGAGAGAGTCGCCCCAATAATTGAGGCGATATCGCGTAATATTGAGGTTCCAATATCGGTCGATACGTATAAATCAAGAGTTGCAGAAGAGGCGGTAAAGGCAGGAGCCCATATATTAAATGATATTTGGGGAGGTAAAGCTGATTCCTTGATGTCAAAGGTTGCAGCGGAATATAAAGTGCCGATTATCTTGATGCATAACAGGGATAATATGGAGTATGGACATTTTGTCCGGGATGTACTTCAAGATTTATTCGAAAGCATCATATTGGTAAAAGATGCGGGAGTCAAGGATGAAAACATCATTCTCGATCCAGGTATTGGATTTGCGAAAGATTTAAAGTTTAATTTGGAAATGATGAGGAATCTTGATAAGCTGGTATCATTAGGTTATCCCGTGCTGCTGGCGACATCGAGAAAGTCCATGATTGGCCATGTTCTGGACCTGCCGCCTAGTGAGAGGATGGAAGGCACTGCCGCTACAATTTGCCATGGAATTCAACAAGGCTGTCAGATGGTTCGTGTACATGACGTGAAGGAAATGGCCCGGGCTGCAAAGATGATGGACGCTCTATTAGGAAAAGGTGAATGAAATGGATAAGATATATGTGAATAAGATGGAGTTTTATGGTTATCATGGAGTTTTTCCGGAAGAAACGAAGCTTGGTCAGCGGTTTAAAGTGGACTTAATCGTTCAGACTGATTTAGCCAAGGCTGGGAAGAGTGACAAGCTTGAAGACTCGATCAACTATGGCGAGTTATATGAAGTGTGTAAAAGTGTTGTTGAGGGAGAACCTTTTAAGTTAGTGGAAGCTGTCGCTGAAAAAATTGCCTCAGAACTACTTAATAAATATTCTTCCATCGAGACTTGCACCGTGAAGGTTTATAAACCAGATCCCCCGATAGCAGGCCACTATGAGTCGGTTGCTATAGAGATTGTAAGGGGACGCTGATTGTGATAAATATTGCTTACCTTTCAATAGGGTCGAACTTAGGGGATCGCCTTGAAACATTCCAAAGAGCTTTCCAATTATTGTCTGAGAATCCGCATATCAAGATGATGGCCTGCTCTTCTTTATATGAAACAGACCCGATAGGATATGAAGACCAGGACTGTTTTTTAAATGCTGTTCTTAAAGTGGAAACCGATTTAGAACCCGAAGACTTACTTAACGCGTGTATGAAAATCGAACAAGATCTAGGAAGAAAAAGGGAGATTAGGTGGGGTCCCCGGACTATAGACCTTGACATTTTGTTATATAATCAAGAAAATATTGAGACAGAGATTCTTTCAGTCCCGCACCCTCGTATGCACGAGAGGGCTTTTGTTATCGTGCCATTAATGGAAGTGGACCCTGATATATCACTTCCGCAAATGGATGCACCTTTGAGCGACCTGCTTGAACAGATTTCGGATAAAGAAGGAGTTCGATTATGGAAGGTGAAAAATGGGGAAGGCGTATTCGCGCTTTTCGAAAGTTAAAGGGTTATACCCAGGAAGGGTTTGCGAGGGAAATAGGTGTTTCCGTTTCCTTGCTGGGAGAAGTTGAACGAGGGAACCGCAACCCTTCAGAAGCATTTTTACTGGAAGTGGCGGAAATTCTTCATGTTTCCATTGAGGAGCTTCAGCCACCTGACGATAAATGAAAGAATGTTATAGGAGGTCAACGTGTTAAAAATAGGCGATATAGAAATGAAGAATCCGGTAGTGCTGGCACCGATGGCGGGAGTCTGCAACTCGGCATTCCGCTTGACCGTCAAGGAATTTGGTGCTGGTCTTGTTTGTGCGGAGATGGTCAGTGATAAAGGAATCGTTTTACAAAATGCTAGAACGATGAATATGCTTTATATAGATGAAAGAGAAAAGCCGTTAAGCTTGCAAATCTTTGGCGGTGAAAAGAAATCTTTGGTCGAAGCTGCACAATTTGTAGATAAAAATACAAATGCTGATATCATTGATATCAATATGGGCTGCCCTGTTCCTAAAATCACTAAATGTGATGCGGGTGCGAAGTGGCTTCTCGATCCAAATAAAATTTATGAGATGGTTTCAGCGGTGGTTGATGCCGTTGAAAAGCCGGTAACGGTTAAAATGCGCATTGGCTGGGATGATGAGCATGTTTTTGCGATTCAGAATGCTCAGGCTGTTGAACGTGCAGGCGGTAAAGCCGTTTCCATGCATGGCAGGACACGAGTTCAAATGTATGAAGGAAAAGCTAACTGGGACATCATCCGTGAAGTGAAGAAGTCGATTAATATTCCCCTTATCGGTAACGGTGATGTGGAAACTCCACAGGATGCGGAAAGAATGCTGAAGGAAACGGGTGTTGATGGAGTCATGATCGGCCGTGCAGCCCTAGGTAACCCGTGGATGATTTACAGGACTGTAAAATATCTAGAAACCGGTCAACTTATGGATGAACCTTCAGTTCGTGAAAAGATGGACGTTTGCGTGCTTCATATGGATCGACTGATTGCGTTGAAAAATGAAAATGTAGCAGTTCGTGAAATGCGTAAGCATGCTTCTTGGTATTTAAAGGGTGTTAAAGGGAATGCTCAGGCTCGCAAAGGAATTAATGTTTGTGAAACAAGGGAAGATGTTGTAAATCTTCTTTATGGACTTGTTGATGATATTGAAGCGAAGCAACAAAATATCCAAATGGTCTGATGTTTGACATTACCTTCCTATTTTCCTATAATACGCTTATCTTAACTGCCAGTAATCCTGGCAGTTTTTATATGTATATAAACAATGTTTTAAGATAAAAAGCTGTTGAATTCCTTTACTTTATGTAAGAATAAATATGTATGCAAAAGAATTTTTGATTAATTATATAAGGCATTTATTAATAAAGATGGAGATGATTTTCGTGAGTCATGAAGAATTGAATGACCAACTGCAGGTAAGACGCGATAAAATGCAGGCCATGATTGATAATGGACAAGACCCTTTCGGGAGCAGATTCGAACGCACACATAACACTCAGGAGATAATCAGTGCTTATGGTGGATTAGAAAAGGAAGAGCTTGAAGAAAAAGAAATTGAAGTTACGATTGCTGGCCGTGTCATGACGAAGCGCGGAAAAGGGAAAGCGGGATTTGCCCATATCCAGGATATTAGCGGCCAAATCCAAATCTATGTCCGTTTGGATAATATAGGGGAGGATTCTTACCAAATTTTCAACCAAACAGATCTTGGTGATCTCGTTGGGGTAACTGGCGTTATCTTCAAAACGAAAGTCGGGGAACTTTCCATTAAAGCTAAAGAGTATGTGTTCCTTGCTAAGGCGCTTCGCCCGTTACCTGATAAATTTCATGGCTTGAAGGACGTTGAAGAACGCTATCGTAAACGTTATGTCGATTTAATTACAAATGAGGAAAGTAAAAATACGTTGATCATGCGCAGTCGTATTGTACAAGCCATGAGACGGTATTTGGACGATCATGGATACCTTGAAGTGGAGACGCCGCTATTGCACTCTGTTGCTGGTGGAGCTGCTGCACGCCCTTTCCTTACTCACCATAATGCCTTGGATATGCCTTTGAATTTAAGGATCGCCATTGAACTGCACCTAAAACGCTTAATTGTCGGCGGATTGGAGAAAGTTTATGAAATTGGCCGGGTTTTCAGAAATGAAGGAGTGTCAACAAGGCACAATCCTGAATTCACATTGATCGAATTGTACGAAGCTTATGCGGATTACCAAGATATCATGAGCTTAACGGAAAACCTGATTGCCCATATAGCTCAAGAAGTTCTTGGGACGACGACCATCCAGTATGGGGAGTATGAGATAGAGTTGAAACCGGAATGGAAACGACTTCACATGGTTGACGCTGTAAAAGAATATACTGGTGTGGACTTCTGGACTGAAATGAGTAAAGAAGAAGCCCAGCAGCTTGCTAAAGAAAATGGGATTGAAGTTAAGGAATCCATGGAGTTCGGCCATATCGTAAATGAATTCTTTGAACAAAAGGTCGAAGATAAGTTAATTCAACCTACATTCATCTACGGGCATCCAGTGGAAATCTCTCCTTTAGCAAAGAAAAATCCGGAAGATTCCCGTTTCACAGATCGTTTTGAGTTATTCATTGTAGGTAGGGAGCACGCAAATGCCTTCACTGAACTTAATGATCCCATTGATCAACGTCAACGCTTTGAAGCTCAATTGAAAGAACGAGAGCAAGGTAATGATGAAGCTCATGAAATGGATGAAGATTTCTTGGAGGCATTAGAATACGGAATGCCGCCGACAGGCGGACTGGGAATTGGTGTTGACCGTTTGGTTATGCTATTGACCAATTCTCCTTCTATACGTGACGTCCTGTTATTCCCTTTAATGAGACATCGCTAATATAAGCAAAAATGAGTTTTGATTGCAGGGCCGAATTCGGATGGCCGGGATCATGGGCGTAGCTCTTGATCCTGGTAAGTCCAATTCGGTTTTTGTTTTTTAATTATAATTTCATGTCTTTCAATACAGTGGATTCTAGGGTTTATAAGAAAAACAACATTATCTCAAAAAAACTTTATAAAAGGTATTGCGCAGTTAACGTAATGGTGTTATATTTATATCTGTCGTTACGAACGAGTTGCAAACAGATTACAAACTTTAAAAAGTTTTAAAAAAGTTGTTGACTTGCAGTAATGAAAATGTTATTATAAATAAGCTGTTCCGAAAGAC
>NZ_CP195840.1:5202382-5252382 GCF_058513295.1 Peribacillus sp. B65
TCCTAAAATTACAGCATAAAGAATGTATAACCAATTACTCATTTATTCAATATTCTCCCTAATCTACATAATCAACTAATTTTACCACCAAATTTTAATTTTCTTTATACAACTAACCTGCCCCGTTAGTTCCATAAGAAAAAGGAACCATCCAAGTATGAACAAATTATAAAGGTTTAATCAAATATACCATCCCCATAATTTGTTCCATCCGTATCCAAAATGACTACCTTTGATTTAATACGAGTAAGTGCTACAGCTATATACGGATTAGGCTCAGGATTTTTATTATAAGATGTCCGAATGCGAATGATAGTCTTCTCACTATCGTCTTTCACTTCCAACACTTCAATGGTATTTCCCTTTCTTTCACCACCCAATGATATTAGTAAAAAGTCCTCCCCTTCACCTCCATTAAACTTTTTGTAACCGACAATCGATGTATCTTTCTCGATTTTTTCAATATAATCCCCGGTTTCATCATCCGTCAGTCTTTCTTTATCCACTACCCAGTAGTCCACTTGATTGATGAACCCAATGAATATATGAATAACGACGATGAGTGGAACCCCTATAAAGAGTATTTTCTTTCCTATAACATATTTCTTTAAGAAAAAGTATAGAATCGCCAGTGTGAATACTCCAAGGCTCAACACAGCATACGGCATTCCCTCAAACCCACCAATCACAGATAAGGAAAACACTAAAATCAATATGCCTAGCGAAAATTGAAGTAAGAGTTGCGTTCTATCCTCTATCCCTTTTACAAATACATAAGCGAGTCCGAATACAATCATTGCTAGAATTATTCCTGCTTCATAAACGTATAAAAAAATACTTATCTCTCCCTTGGTTGTTATTTACCTCTAATTTGTTTGTCGTAATTAAAAAGCCTAGTGTATTTAGGATTGTAATACAAAGCCGTAAACCAATCGTATTCTTTTAAAATTTTATGTGTTTGTCCGTATGTTTCTTACTATTATGCAATGACATTGATGCAACGAATAAAAAATCTAATACTAACGATAATAATTCACCCATATGAACGGGCCTCCACTCTCTAGTTACCGATGAGAAATAATCTTGGAAGGTTTATTCCTTAAATTATCATAGGAAAACATTTGAACAAATTTAAACCCGGTTCCAAGAGCTCCTTTCTTAATATTGTTTGAGTTACAGTTAGGGCATTGGTCGTCGTTCATCCTCTTTAATCCTCATTTGGATAATATTACTAGTCAATAGGGTACCACATTCATTTATTTTATTACTATTCTTAAGGAGTATTAATGTTCACCGTACATATTGTGTCAACTCTACAAAAGCTACTTAAACTAACAGTTGCGTTAGTTAAATAAAAAGAAAAGGAGAGTACATATTATACATGGCTAATATGTGCTCTCCTTTATTTATTAAGTTTTTTTATAATTTAGGTCTTGATACGGTTATTAATTTTCAATATACCAATGCATTAATAACCGGATTAAGAATAGACAAAATTGGTTTGCTTCTAGGAATTGAAGAAAATAACCGGATAAAGCCAGCCGGCATAATGGAGTTTGTCACTCCTGCAGACAGGAAACAATTCTATAGCTAGTATCAGGATATAATTGTTGGTGAAATTCATTTATAGCTCCGAAGATTAGCTGCAAGGGGAAGGCTCAGAAATTATACAACGGAAAGGCTATTGCGTATTCCGTCCATATTGTTGGATTGAAAATGAAATTTTTCAGAAATATTATAGTAGATGATTTTATAAAAAAGTAACCGTTCGTAAAAGTGTACTTTTAGGAACGGTAAATCTGTTCTTTTGATTTCTGATTTGAAGCAGCGGGAACTTTTCGTGTCTTATAATTTATCATATCTGAAGAGTAAACCATGATACTTACCATTCCCCCTTGGGTTGTAGCTCGGATTAGAATAGGTTGATTGTATGTGTTTTTAAAACTAAAATCAGGACCATACCAGCTTACTGTAGCATCGCGGCCAGGTGGAACATACGGGACGCTCCTAGTATGGGAATAGCGTTGAATAGTTTGCAATCCTGCATTGTCGATAGCATTAAACAGGGTGGATGACACCTGACATATCCCTCCACCAATCCCTTCAGAAAACTCTCCTTTAACGATAACTCGAGCGAGCATATATCCTTTATTTACTGATCTCTTGCCAACGGCTTGATTAAAAGAAAATACCTCTCCAGGAAACACGACATAATTATTAATGGCTTCTGTAGCAAGCGAGATATTATTTGTACGATTTTTGTTGTTCACATTAAAATAAGTTCTATATTCACCTATCTTTTTTTCATGAATCTCTGCAAGTAATTCGCTGTCAACTTTTGGATGAATAGCAAGCAAAGGTACTTCTAGTTTATATGCTTTACTACTGTACAAAAAGGAATAAAATTGCTCTTTAAATGCTTGATGGTATAGCTTGTAACCTACCCGCCCAGGAAGAATATTACCTTGTTTGTCTATTGTGGCATCTACAGGTTTTTGGTACACTTGTCGATCTATTTTTTCGACAAATTGATTGTATTTATCCACGTCCATGATAGGAACATCCAGTAAGGGCAATGTAATATCAGCATGGTTGACACTGGCAATCGTTTGTCCTTGGTGGGTTACCGATAAGCTTTCAGAAATATTCACAGGTTGAACGAATAGTAAAAGTCCGGCAATCCATGTTAATTGCATAGAATGCACCCCCACAATGGATTGGAATTTATTTTTCCGTATCTTCACAAATCTCATTTTAAGGCTTCATAGATCGCCACTTGATCAATGAACCAACGATCAGTCAAACTCTCCCTCCGGATCATAAAATGGATGATTTTGCTTTCACTCCCTTTTTTCTCTTTATAAACCTTCACTTGAACCGGTACATCCACGAATATTAACCCGTTTGCGTCTTCAAGTGGTTGTCTTGAAAAATCTTCAACCCCAAAATATGTAATATTTTCAGCTAGTTTAATGAAACGTTTGGAATGATCCGAATTTGATAAGGTCATTGATAATAATTTTCGATCTCCTTGATTTATGGCAATGGTAAAAATATGGATAAGTTCGTAAGGACTTATCGTGCCTAAATATTCATCAAGCTTACCGGCCGCTTTCAGTATCATCAATTTATGAGCGGAATCTTCGTTTTTTAAACGATGCGTTAAACTTCCATAGAAATGAACACAGAAGTGGCCTGGAAAACCATTTTGAAGAGAACCGGCACCATGTGGCATTCCATTCATAGAGGCAGCGATCATTTGATTATTAATTAATACAATAATCGCTCTTCTTTTCCAGCTCCATTGATTATGATAAATTTTCTTCATAATCTGAGTATCATCCTTGGTTAGTGGCTGAGCATCGACATGATGACTACCTGCTCTTCGTTGAACCTTAAATGATAATCCCGTTTCAATGTCTATAATGGTGAAAGTCGTTTTATTAGGAATAGTGTTGTTTACTATCTCCCAAGGTAATATCTCAGTTTTAAAGTTTATAGGTACTTCTTTATCTTCCCATTCATTCGCATAGACCGAGTGACTCAACATTAAGACAGATATAAAAATAGCGATAAATCCTTTATAACTTTTTTTGCTGTTCATATTATTTCTCCTGCTTTTTTTTTATTATTTCAGGATATGATCATTAAAATACCTTCGAATATTTGGAAGTTTTTCAAATAAAACTTTGAAATCTTAATTTATGTTGTAAAGCTGGGAGAATCAGCTATAAAGGCATAAATTGGCTCAACCCCCTGATATTTCTCTCTGATAAGGGATCAAAAAGTTATATGGTCATATTTCATTACTCTTAATCATAAGGAACAAGGAGAACATTTATTAGGGGGTGGTCTTTATGAGAACAAGTTATAGAAGATGGACAGAATTTCCTTACCCAGGGGAAAGTAACACACCTAAAGGTTCTCCAGAGGCAGGAAATTGGCCAATGTTTTTTATTTCAAGAGGAAGAGACAATGAGTTCCTGGACCCCTTTCATCAACGAATCATTTGGCGAATTAAAAATCCTCTAGATATTGATTGGGTAACAGAGTTATTCATTGTAGAAGATACATTAAAGTCATTGACATCCCAGCAAATAAGCATCGCACAATATTGGGGAACAGGTGAATTAACGGCGAAAATTACCACTCTAATTTTCAATTTAGCTGAAAAGTATATGCTGGGATCACCGAGTGTTGCAAGGGTTCAGAGTTATTTCCACTCGGCTATGAATGATACCTTTGTTATCACGTGGTTTCTTAAATATCTTTGGGATGTTGCACGTCCAAATCAATATGGCAGAAATCTGTCTACTGTGTTATTTACCCCTCGTTTTCCCGCTTACCCTTCTGCACACGCAACTGTGGCGGGATGTGCAGAGACAGTATTAAGTTATTTCTTCCCTCAAGAGTCTTCAGAAATAAAAAAAATAATGGAAGAAAGTGCTCAATCTCGTTTGTATGCTGGCGTACATTTTAACGTGGATAACAATGAAGGCTTAAGGTTAGGCAGACAAATTGGAGAGGTAGTTGTAAGTTACTTAAGGGCACAAAATCTAAATACGCTTCAATAATATTTTGGGTTTAGGTTGTGCTAACCTGAACCTTTTTTATATCAATTGAATATATTAAGATCTTAAGATCACTTTTTAATCTTAGTTCCCTAAAGAAAAGGCTGCCTTAAAGACAGCTCCGATTTTCAACTAATGCACCCGTTGTTTAATATTTGTTTAAATTTGAAAGGATTGAACCAAACATTCTTCATTATCGACAATTTTCTTTTTTTCTTCAAAATCTATATTTAGCTCACTAAAAATCTTTCTCCAAAATATAACAGCAGGGATATTCTTGGCTAATTGAACAACAAAGTAACTACCTTTTTTTTGTTTAAACAATTCCTTTAATAATGAAATTGCAGCACCTTTTCTTCTATATTTTTTTAAAATAAAAATATCATTAATGCTGTAATCATAGTCCTTATTTAAAAACGGCCTTTCTAACAGTAATAAAAACCCGACAATTTTCATATCTTTTTTCAAAAAATATGGTGTTAATCCTTCCTTCTTCCAAATTAATTCAAATGAATCAAATTCAAATGAACCATCTGTTGATATGTCTAAACCCTCGGTAAACTCCGAAAGGTCATGTAAATAAAGGGAATATAAATTCTGAAGAATATGCTTTTCATCTTTGGAAATGGGGTTGATTGAAACAGCCATTGTTCTACCTCTTTTACATTTAATTAATCTCTTACTTAAATAATTTCGATATAAACTTTCATTTGTCCTTCATGAACTAACCTCCCGCGATAGTTGCATATAAAAAAGCTGCCTTAAGACAGCTCCGATATTCATCTAACTCACCTGTTAGCGGAATGAGGATTAATGATTTTTATTGGCATACATTCTTGCCATTGTCGAAGGTGAAAATTTAATTCTATATTTCCCTTCAAGTTCTTTCTTAACTTTCTCTGTTAAATTTAATCCTTGTTTATTGTGTTCTTCTTCAAGTTCAATCCCATTATGAAGCAATTTATCTTCATCCCAATCAATCCATTCACCATACATATTTACCCATTCAATCAATTCTCTACTTAACTTATTTGAAATCGGAATGTCCTCTATTTCCAAGTTACAACCACATTGATTGCACCATATACGGTCCGCCCCAACATCACCCTCAACTTTTAACTCACTTGTTTCTTTTTGTTCACAATGACATTCCATATTATTTTCTGACTCCTCTACTACACGCTTTTTTATTATATATTACATTACTTTTGTTAAAGTAATCTGCCCCGTAAGCTCAATAAGAAAAGCGATTCTTCTTTAAGAATCGCGCAGTTTGTAGACAAAAGGGTTCTTTCTAAAAGTTAAAACAAAGTTGATTGGAGCGGGTGCCCTACGTACCAATCAACTATCAAATTGTACAAGCCCCTGTATAAAAAAAACATCCGAACTTACGAGTTGGATGAAAGAGTAAATGGGATTAAGATTGAATATGCAGAAAAATAATCACTATTCATAAAAGGTTTCGATGCCTCATTTTTGCTATAATATTTCGTGCTAATAATACACCAGAAAACAGTGAGAAAGTATATGTTTTTCCCGCAAAACTCCCATTGAGGGAACCTCATGCCTTTTCCCTTATCCCTTTTCGATCATGTAAAATTTCTTGAATGATTTCAATATGAACAAAAGACCATGATCTTTCATGAAAGTGAAGAAACACACTTATGGAAAGAATCGAAATATATATTATACTAAAGACGACCCAAAGCAAACTCCCATCTTTAAAAAGGAAATCTTGCAATTGATTTGAAAACAGAAGAAAAAGCCAAGGCCCAGAGGATATTATAATAGGAATGATCCCCGATCCGTTTTTCTCTTTTATCATACAATAATAAACTTTTTTTAACGTATCGCTATCAATCGAACTATAAAAATTTTGAATTTCTTCCACTTCCATTAGTTTCTTCATACTTTTGAAAGTTCGGTCTTTGATTGAGGCTTTTTTTAATTGAAGATAAATTTTATGAGCATCTCCCCGTAACGAAAACATATATCTGATCTTTCCCCCCTTCCAAAAAACTCCTTACTAAAAGGTTTTGTAATAATCCGCATTTTTATGTAGTCTTTGTCTTTTACAGTATCTACTTAAGGGGATGACATACGAATCATTCTATTACCTAAAAAAAAGCCAGCTCGTATATATAAACCTAAAAAGACCATAATCATTGATGATTATGGCCTTTTAGGTAACGAAAAGAGAACCGTTTTACTTAGTTTCAGATTCATTTTTGCCCGTATCTTCAGCTAATTGTTCAAATGAAGGGACCTTACCATGTGGATTCTGAGATTGTTTACGATCTTTCCATTGGCGTTCTTGCTGTCGCTTGGATTGAGTCATCTAAATAAGCTCCTTTACATAAAGTTAAGTAAAAAGTTTGAAGCACGATAAGCGTACTCGAGCAGGCATCAATGCATGCCTTTCCACTCACCTTGATTTTTAGATGCTTTTTCTTTTTTTGCTTTATTTTTATGTGCTTGATTAGCATTTGCACTGCCGAATTCCTTAGAGAATTCAGAATCAGTTTTGCTTGAATCAAACCCTTGTTTGTTTTTTTGATCTGCATCATTTTTCTTTGTTCGTTTTGCCATGTATACCCCTCCTTCTTATCTTTAGTATGAGATCAGAATGAAGAAATATACTCCGAATAAAACCGGCAGTAGCATGAATCCGTCATGTAATTCGGGTAAATAATAAAGTGAATAATGAGTTCCAATTGGTTTTTAACCGTTCGTGCAGTACCATCCAAAATTATTGAACCTGCGGGTTAAATAAAAGTGGGCTATATGTGATTTTTTAAATCTCTTATCCATAAGTTCTGCCATTTGTTTGAATTTGGATTTCCTTCATTATTTATCAATGATGTACCTTTCAAGATAAATTATATGAGTGTTTTGGTCATTATAAAGTCCGTTTGTTCTTCATCACCCATATAAAAAGAATGGGCCCCAGTTTGTACAAACCCAATTTTCTGATAAAAGCCAATAGCATTTTCATTTTTTTCCCATACGCCCAGCCAGATTTTCTTTTTATTACGTTCCATTGCGATTTCCATAGCTTTATTTAACAGGTATTTACCAAGCCCAAGTTTTTGAAATTTGTTCTTTATATAAATCCGCTCGATTTCAAGTGATTCATCACCCATTTCTTCAGTCTGAGCATCATTGGTATTGACCTTTAAATATCCAGCGACTTCATTATCAAAATAAACAAAAAAGAATTGTGAAGAAATATTGGATAATTCTTTTTCTAATTGTTTTAAGTTAAATGCCCTTTCCAAATAGGCGTTCATATTCTCGGGAGAATTCTGATGCTTAAATGTCTCATTAAATGTTTCATAACTAATTTCTTGAAGTTTTCGTGTATCTTCAAGGGTACACTTTTTTATAGTCATTTAAATATATCGCTCCTTTATATAATCAATAATTTCTCTTGTTTCCCTTTTTTACAAATTCCCAGTCTTTTTCTATATTTCTTCTAACTCTTTGAAGAAGATTGAAAAGGTTTCTACTTCTCTTTTGGAAAATCCCTCTAATGCAACGATAATTTCAATATTACTTATGGAATCTAATGCCCTTGCTATCATTCCAATTCCACGAAGAATTTCCTTCATAATTAACCCATTAGTGCGTATTTTTGTTGCAAATGCAATAAAAATAACATATATTTAATTTAACTCAGCTTTGTTGCGTTTGCAACAAAAAAATATGATGGAGGGGCCAAGTAAAGTGAAATATGTTTTTTATGTATTGGGAATTATAATATTAACCCTTGGTATTTCTTTCACTATACAATCAGACCTTGGAACTTCACCTTTTGATGCACTTTTGGTGGGACTGTCCATAAATGTGGGGCTTACTGTGGGAAGTTGGGAAATAATAATAGGTTTAATATTGATATGCAGTAATTCATTTTTAAAAAGACAAAGACCAGAAGTATTGGGATTGTTAACAGCATTTATAACTGGTATCGGTATTGATATGTGGCTTTTTTTATTCCACAATTTGATAACACCTGAACTATGGTACAGCAAAGTTGTTTGTTTTGGAATCGGCTTAGTTGTTATAGGATTAGGAACTGCAACATATTTACACACAAATTTTGCACCGATCCCAGTTGACCGATTAACATTAATCATACAAGAATTAACTAGAACAAATATATTCCTTTCGAGAACATTCATTTACCTCCTATTCTTGATATTGGCAATGATTTCAAATGGACCAATTGGCGTTGGAACTTTATTAACCGTTTGTTTAGGGGGGCTAATACTTAATTTCTTTATGCCATTTACTAAAAAAGTATTAGACCGCATATTAACACACTCCAGTACATCACCAAATTATGATAAAGATAAAAACCATTCATTATAGAATGGTTTCAGACTGTAGACCAATTCGAAGAAAAGCGAGATTGACTGAAGTTTTTTATTTAAAAAACGTTCCAGTTGATTTCAGAAATCGCTCCCTTTCCGCCGACTGCCTGCCAAGCCTCCTCGCCGCGAGCGGCTGCGGTGTCTCGGCTAGCCAGTAATTCGGCAGGAGTGTCGCAAATTTCTTCAATCCAATAAGGATTATAGTAAAAAAAACATTAAGTATAATCTAGTCTTGTTTGTTTTAAGATTTAGGTAGAACCCCTTTTTGTTTCTTGAACTAACCTGCCCCTATAGTTTCATAAGAAAAACGGTTAAACTTTTTTTAAATCGGTACGACTTTATGTAAATTAAACAACTATAAGAATAAAATAAGCCTACGACCCTTGCTATTAAAGGATGTAGGCTTTCTTTTATTTCAGTTATTTTTTGGCTTTTCTCTATTTTTTAAATGGAATTCTGGGTACTTCTTCTGTATATCGAGAATAAGTCGTTCCTGCGCTTTCCATTTCTGAGCATTGTTCATTACTGCAAGCAAACAGATAGGTTTGTATGTCAGTACGGACACTTACTCCAAAATAGTAGGGGAATATTCCACCTTTATTTTTATCCATGTTTGCATCAATAGCAATGATATTCTCTTTTTCTGCTATCTTTTTATACTTTTCACTCTCAACCGTTTTTTGAACCATTTCACTTAAAATAACCTTTTCTTCAGAGGATGGTTCATACCTTTGTTCAGTCAGAAACCATTTTCCGAATATATAAAAATTCACTCCTAAACTTATTATCAATAGAACAAGCAAAATCTTATTCTTCAAATATCCCTATACCTTTGTCTATCTCGATATTCCCCATATCCTGTAATTCATTTAAACGACTTAAACTCTCTTCTTTATCAAAAGAACTATGCCAACGATAATCATATTGATCCAATATGCGGTAATGGTTACTAATCAAATTTTGTTGCAAACGAAAATCCCCTCTAGACTCTATTTCTTTCCACCATATCTTACCACCCATTGTTTTTTCTTTAGGCGTACCACCATTTTTGCTAGCAATTAACTGAACAAAATCAACTGGATTGTCACCAATTGATGATATCAATAATTGGCTATGATTAAACAAAGCACAAAAGGCAACAACGGTGGTCCAATTGGCTTCTGTTCTTCTTTTTTCAATTTGAACTAGTGTTTTTTTTGAAATCCCTAGAATTTCAGACATCTTATCCTGAGAAAAACTTTGTTCTGTTCGAACAAGTTTCATTTTTTCTGATATTAAATTGATGAAGTCTTCTTTTTCCATATATACTAAATTCTCCTTTTAGTGTAATTTTACACTAAAAGTATTGTTTTTCAACAAAAAAATACCTATTTGAATAACTTAATTGTTTGAAGTCACTGCCCCTTTAACTGCATAAGAAAAGGAACTGCTATTCCCTTCAATTCCACAAAATAATACGATGAAGTATGTAGAGCATCACTTGAGTTTCCGAGAGATGTTACTCGTTTTCAGGGCTATTTTTGCAAAAGTAATTTGCTTCTGTTTCTTCAACAATCGGGCCCAATTGTTAAACAAATTTCAAATAGTACTCTTGAACTTTTTTGTAAATAATAAGATTGTCAAACAATAAATTGAGGAGGACTTGTATGCAACAAAATCAACCAGCTAAAGGAAACTTGGGTTCAATTATGAAACCGGAATTTGCCGGATCAGATGCACAAAAAGTAAAACAACAAATTCAAAAAGATGTAAGCGAAGGACAAGGTGCAATGACTTCCCGAGAGGCAGGAGCAATGCGCGATTAAAAAACACTCTGAGTGGTTTTTTATTTTTCTACTTGAAAATTAATGAGTTAGCCTGCCCCTTTAGTTAATTAAGGATGTTTTTTACATTTAAAAGGCCATCAAATGATGGCCTTTTTTTAAGGTACAAACACCGGTGGGAATTAAAGAATGTTAACCTATTTAAGACTTTTGTGACATTATTTCTAATGTGCTATGGAAATTGGGGTGACCGGGCGTAATGTCCACAGAGTAATACTAAGACAAGCTTATAGTTTTATAAACCGTAAAAAACTTCTAATTCACTTCTAACCAAACTATAGCACACCTGTTAGCGAAAAAATGCTTCCCTACACGGCAGTTTTAAGGGCAGATTCTATTCCATCCACTTTTTGTAGAGAGCATCAAATTTCCCTTGGAGCTTCATTTCATCCATCCACATTTCTAAGTAGCTTGCATAAATGAAATCGCCTCTTGGGATCATATAACCTTTTTCACTGTTTGTGAAAGGCTTGTCAGTTTGAGCCGCATACAATCTTGGATCATCTTTTGCATACAGCATTGCTTCTACTGTGTCTGTGATCATAACATCATACGTACCTTCTGCAACAAGATGTGGGATATCAAGATTGTTTTCTACAACCGTTACGTTAGCATTGCTTAGATACTGACGGACAAATTCTTCGTTTGTTCCGCCTGGATTTACGCCAATGCGTACAGAAGGCTTGTTAATATCTTCAATGGTAAGATACTTGTCTTTATCTTCCTTGCGAATCAAAGGCACCTTACCGAATGAAAGGTAACCTTGGGATACATAAGCGCTTTTTTGTCTGGCTGTGTTGCGAGTCACACCGCCCACAGCAATATCAAATTTGTCCGCTTGCAAGTCTTTCATCATCGCAGGCCATGTGGTAGCGACAAATTTCACCTCCACACCAAGGTCTTTGCCAAGCTCTTTGGCAGCGTCCACGTCAAAGCCTTCATACTCATTTGTTTCCGGGTTCAAATAGGTAAAGGGTTTGTAGTCCCCGGTCATTCCTACCCTGATGTATCCACGTTTGATAATTTCATCAAGCTGGGAAGACTCCACTTTTTTCAAATGCCCTGGTGCATTTTTAGCTGCCGGTTCAGCCGAGACGTTTTGCGAGGAGATCAGGTCGTGACTGGCGTACCCAGTACCTAGCAAGGATAAGCTGATCACTCCAGCCATCAGTGTTTTTTTCCAATTGTTAAACATGTGATTTCCCTCCGTTTGTTGTATTTTTATTAATCCATCAATTAATAAAAATACAACAAAATAAGAGAATCACCTTCAAAAAACAAACATTTTCCACAATTGATAGGAAAAGGACTACACATATTAGATATCTAAAATGTGTAGTCCTCATTTAATTGTATCTAGTTATGGTCCATAAAAAATCATAAATAGCATTAGAAATATGTTTAATACTAACAATATCTTACCAAAGAGATTTTTTATAGCTAAAACAGAAAATACACAAGAAATCAAGAATGCGAAAATTGCTATTTTTGGTGTAAAGTACACAAGGTCTAAAATGCCTATCATAGGAAAATACAAAAGAAAAATGCTAATAAATAGAAATATCATTGAAAATATTAATGCTATCGTGATATAAGTAAAAGTCCTAAGTTTTTTGAGATGTTGTTTCTCATAACTATTATCAACCATTTTCCCCTCCTGTATTAAGTTAGTTTATTCCTTAAAATCAACCTTTACCGAATACTATTCTTTAGCTGAACAATAAATACCTTCTTCCACTAATCTGCCCGATGGTTGCATAAGAAAAAGCTGCCTTAAAGACAGCTCCGATCTTCAGTTAACGCACCTTTAGTTCAACAAAACTCGGTTTTTACCGTGATCAGTTTATAGCTGCTTTTATGACAGCTCCGTTTTACCATTAGTGGGAAATCCATTAGTTCCTTAATGCTTTTCTGACTTTCCTTGCAAAAACTAATGGATCATCAACAGCTTCGATATTAACGTAAACCAAATTCGGATTATCGAATAGCCACTCATTGTGTACGGATGAAACTATTATTCCTTGTTTAAGAATGGAAGCAACAAAATTCCCGACTTCTTTTTGCAAGAGTGCTACCCTGCCTAGGCACAATGCTCGTCCGGTCTGATTATCTCTGGATTCATATGAGAAAGAAGAGGTTACACTAAAACGTTCCCCTAAAATTTTTACTTTTATTTCATTTCGATTTATGGTTGCCACACATTTGCCACCCGCAAATCCTTCTTGGCCGCCGATAATCCTAGCAAACTTTTGACAAATCAATTCATCATTAGATGCCAATCTATTCATCTCCTCCCTAGTATTAATAGGATATGAACTAATGAATAGATCCGAAACGGATATGCATCTATTTTGAAATATTAATGACATTTTTTATAGCTAATTAAAACTACCCTGCTTACATTAGCTCCATAAGAAAATGGCCAATCGCCACAGCTCACTAATTAACGAACACACCCGTTAGTTCTATAAGACTTATCACAGATTTGACACAGACTGTGAATAAAAATATTTAAAGAAAACAGGAGAATTAACTGCCTTTTTTGAATATAATCTTTGAACTATAATAAGTAGGGAGACGGTGTAGTGAGCGATATAGACAAACGAAACAGATTAAGTGAAGAACCATTTACTTATCGAATAACGAAAAAAGGAACAGTAGTAATCTATTACAAAGGTAAACAAATTAAATTTTTAAAGGATAGGGAGGCTCTTCGTCTAATAGAAAGAATCAATGAAGTTGAAAATAATATAACAGAACTACAGTTATTGTTAGCTAAAATTACGGGTAACTTTAAACGGGTAACGAGAAGTTGGGTAAAAATAAATAAACTAAGCCTTCGTATTTCGAGTACACAACGCTTATGGAACTAACCTGCCCCGTTTGTTGCATAGAAAAGGAACTGCCTTAAGAAAACTCCGATCTTCAGCTAACGCACCCGTTAGCTGAAGTACAATAATTCACAATCTTACTTTTTTAGATAAAAACTATTACTAAAAGTTTTATATTGTATAAATATTTTAAATATGTAAAAAAGCTTACTCAAAGAGTAAGCTTAACCTCTATAAACACTATCACATGTTCCAGGTTTTGGTTCATAAAAACAATGGTCTTTAAATTGACCAGTATGTGGCTGATCATACCATGTTGGAGGGCATGGAGCATATGGATTAAAATACCAAAGTGCATATCTAGCCGGATGCTGTCTCCAGTGCTTCAAATTCTGTTCTGCTAATCTTCTTTCAATACCTCTCGCTCTTTGATAAAATACATTCCCTTTTTGAACAGCTTCAAAAGAATAATTTCCTCCTTGTACTTGATAAATGACTTGTGGAATTGTTCTTAAACCTTTAAAGTCTAAACAATTAGCTACAAGACGATTCACAATTACATTTCCAACATATAACATTCCTAGTTGTCCTTCACCTTCGGCTTCTGCTCTCATCATCCTTGCCATTAAGTCAACGTCTGAACTTCGGTAGTTTGCTCTTGTCATTTTTTCACCCCAAAAATATTGTATGAAAAATAGCCTACAGTCATGTCATTATTTATGTAATATAAATGCTTAGTTATAATAACTTACAGCTTTTAAGTAAAATGAAAACTATTGCATTCTTTTTTCCCCTTTAATTCAACTAACCTGCCCCGTTAGTTCCATAAGAAAAAGGCTGCCGAAACAACCCCTGTTACTGAACTTAGGCACCCGTTAGTTTAAGTACAAAATTCCAATTACTTTTTCTATATAAAAGCTATACCGTATTCACTGTTTTTTTTGTAAAGGTCAGCAAAAAAAATTAATTATTCATCTGCATTACCCATTGCTATACCAAGGCCTACTAAGCATCCTGGACTTCTTTTAAAGCTTTTGTACGCTGCTTAATCCTGGTGCATTAGAAGTTAATTAAAAAGTAAAATCAACTTTAGTACTTTATAAATAAGAGTGAAATAAAATAGTTACAATAATAAGTAATTCTAGACCAATAAAAGAGAGAGCTATTTTGAATTACTAGCTCTCTGCAATTTATTATGTTTATATGATTAAATGGATAGTACTCCGAACAAAACACCAACAATTATCATAACTAATGCTGTACCTACCGCATACTTGGCTGTAAAGCGAATATGATCACCTATTTCTATACCAAGAAGCCCCATTAATATATAGATAGAACCTTGGAGTGGACTTAACAAGTGCAAGGGTTGTCCTAATAAAGAAGCTTGTCCAACTTCCATCGGATGGATACCGAAGTTGGCAGCTGTTTCTGCCATAATCGGAATAATCCCGAAATAAAAGGGAGCATTCGCCATGAAAAATGTAAATGGCATGCTTATAAGTGCAACAATGACTGTTAATTTTGGTCCGAGAGAGTCTGGAATAACTGCTATTAGGGTATCTGCCATCGCGCTAACCATGCCAGTACCATCTATAATCCCAGTAAATACACCTGCTGCAAATATCATGGAGACAACAGTTAATATATTACCTGCATGTGCGTGTAAGCGATCCTTCTGGTCCTGCAAGTTTGGATAATTTACAATCATAACGATGGCAAAGCCGAGCATGAATAACGCAGGCAACGGTAGGAAGCCCGTAAGTAAAGCTGCCAATACTAAAATCGTAAGGCCTAGGTTAAACCAAAATAATTTAGGTCGTTTTATTGATGAGTCCATTCCTACCTCAAGTGCAGCAGCAAGTTCTTCTTCATTAAAGCTAGCTTCAATATTGATAACTCCTAATCTCTTACGCTCACGTCGACCCAAGAAGTATGCCACTCCTAAAATCCATAACACACCCGCAATCATAGAAGGAATGATTGGCAAAAGCAAGTCTATTATATCCACTTTTACCGCCGCCGTAGCTTGGGCAGCTGGTCCACCCCACGGTAACAAGTTCATAACCCCCATCGCTAACGCAGGAATGCAGGCCAAAATGAGTTTATTCATACCCAGTTTATTATATAAAGGAAGAAAAGCTGTTACTACAATAAGGTAGGTAATAGTACCATCACCATCTAAAGCAACTACCAATGATAAAATCGCAGTGCCCAGCACAATTTTTAATGGGTCACCGCCTACCATTTTTAAAATTTTTGATACTAGTGGATCAAATAATCCTGTATCAATTAATACACCAAAATAAAGAATGGCAAAAATAATCATAATAGCAGTAGGAGCTATAGTCTCTAGACCTTTTAACATCATCGGTCCTAAATCCGTAAATCCTGCAATTAGCGCAAAAATTATTGGAACAACCGTAAGTGCACTGAATGCTGATAAGCGCTTACTCATGATTAAATACATAAAGACCACAATCATGGCAAATCCCAGAAATGTTAACATAGTATGCCCCCTCTTTATCTTCCCTGACTTTTTAGAATACATGTTGAATACGTTATTTCGAATCATATATGAAAATTTTCTATAATTTAAGTTAGCACTGCTTAATGGACTCTTAACACCACTTCATTGTAAGGGTTTACAAAACTGACATTATTGAATTCCCCTGTAATTGTTGCTATGAACCATATCTTGAAGTACTAGTAATTATACATCCAATTGATCATTAGATCCGTTAAGATAATATTACCAATACGCTGGTATCTTGCTCTTTTAATAGTCTGATCTGATTTTTACAGTTTTAAATTATTCACTTAATTACACCTCTTTTTCATTTAAAATTTTTTTATGAATCACCACTTTAATTAAAGAGTGCTCATTACATGTAAGAAATTTTTCTAATAGTTAAAGTAACATAAAGATCATTTATTATCTGTAAACAAAAAACTCAAAAAGATAACGTTTTCAAAAACCTTTAATTTTAAAAATAAAGCAATATTCGATGATTCTTAGATTCCAATAGTCATTCAGCATATTATAATAATTTCTTTTGTAAAAAAATTCAGGCATATACTGGTGATATTTTTAACAAAACCATAAATTGGAGAAAACTAACTATATCTCTAAGAATTAACGTCCTTTTTCGTAGTAATATTTTTTACCTTTATAGTTTATGTTGTAATATTTTTAACTATTAAAAGCATACTATCATGGATGCTTATTGAAAGTAAACCTTTTTTTATCAAGCAGAGAGTAGATGATGGTGAGTAGGATATCTGGTTAAGAAGAAATAAAAAGATGATAGGAGCAAGGGTTCAATTGAATCCTTGCTCCTATCATCTTTTAAATTTAATCACTATAGTGATAATTCATTTTGGTAAGAATTGAATTAATTTCATCAAGACGATTTTTGGTTTTTTCAGGATAATTAATGGCTATGGCGCTTACAAGATAATCTGCTACAAGCATAGATGCTATTGGTGAATTATGAAAAGCGATACTACTAGAATTACATGGCAATACTAAATCCGAATACTTAACTAGAGGAGAAGAATAACTATCAGTAATAGAAATAATTTGTGCCTTATTGTCTTTAGCTACCATCGCGAATTCAACAATTCTTCTAGCGTATCTTGGAAAAGAGGTTGCGATGACTAAATCCTTCGAAGTAAAATTAATTCCTTTGTCAACCCAATCGCTTAAATCAGCAACAATCAATTCACAGTTTCCAAGTAGACGATTAAGTCCAAAAGTTAAATGTTGTGCCACTGGTAATCCACTTCTCACACTGGTACAAAATATTCGATCTGCAGACACAATCATTTCCATCGTTTTATTTAAACTCTCCGTGGAAATCATCTCTACTGTAGATTGAATATTATCGAGTTGACTTTCTGCAGAGCGAATCCACAAATCACTTTCATTTAAATCTTTCAAATTTGCCTCTAATCTAATTTGAGGAGCTGCTCTATTACGTAAAAGTTCCTGAAGTCCTTTTTGAAATTCAGTATATCCCGAATAATTCAGACTAAAAGTCAATCTCATAATGGTGGTAGTACTAGTTCCTACAATTCCAGCCAACTGATCAACGGTTAAAAAAGCGACATCCACAGGATTTTTAATAATATAGTCCGCAACTCTTTGTTGTGTTTCTGTTAATTCTGATATCTTGTTTTTTAATTTTATTATTGGGTTTTCCATAAGATTCGCTCCAATTGAACATATTATAGTGTAAATTTTATTTTATTTTATTCCAATAAAGTATTTATTACGATATTTAATTGAATTTTAGCATTTTTATTTATTAATGTAAAAAGGAGTCCCTTAAATAAGAGTATTAATAATTTCCTTACCTGAAACTTCTAGAACGTATCCATAAACGTTATGCATGATTACTTCATAAGTAGTAAATAAAATTAATTTCTTTTAGAACTTCGGAATAAATGAGCTAATAAAGGTGATTGAACCTTTCAAGTTAACAATCTAATTCGCTTTCTTTGTTCTTAAGCCCTTTTTCTTCTTAAAATTCAGTTTCTTTTCAATGTCATTTTAAAAAAGGGTTTACTTTAATAAATAACGCTGTTAGTATACATTTAAGTTATTAGTAATAAATATTACCCCCAAACAAGTTTTAGTAATATTTATTACTTTGAAACTGAAGTTAACAAAAATAGTGGATTTTCCAATGACCTACAACTCTTTTTTTGTCAATAAACTTAGTAAAATAACGTGACAAAGTGTTGAAGAGACAGGAAATACACTAAAAATTATGTAATTTTTGAAAGCGTTATCTTAGTTGATAGTACATCAAAGATAACAAGTTACATTTAGTAGCTAATTGTTTAGTTATTGGAAACATAAAAAAGTAAAAGGAGTGCATGTCATTGAGTAACTTAGCACCGTTATTGTCGGAAGAAATTATCGAAAGAGCAAAACGTCTTAACACTACACTTATATCAGATGCGATGGGATGTACAGGTTCTATGGATTATAAAATAAAGCCTGTAGCACCAGGTATGAAAGTAGTTGGTACTGCTCTAACAGTAAGCTTAAGACCTGGAGATAATTTGTTCCTTCATCAAGCTATCTATGATGGGAAAGAAGGTTATGTATTAGTTGCGGATGGAAAAGGACATACTTCAAACGCCTACCTTGGAGAATTGATGGCAGGAGCTGCGAAAGCCATTGGACTTGAAGGAGTCATCATTGATGGATTAGTTCGTGATAAAGAAACACTTAGCCAATTAAAATTCCCTATTTTTGCAAAAGGATTTATTCCAAACGGTCCTCTTAAAGATGGTCCTGGTGAGCTTCATAAACCTATTTCTTGTGGAGGGGTATCTGTAATTCCAGGAGATTTGATCATTGGTGATGATGATGGTGTTATTGTGGTTCCAAGAGACAAGATTGAAGTGGCTCTTTCTAAGGCAGAGAAAAAACTAGATTATGAGAAAACGCGCATAGAAACCATTACAGCTTATGAAACAACCCGCAAGCAAGGTAAACCAGAAGGAAGCATTGAACCTCCTTGGTTGAGAGAACAAATAAAAGCGTATGGACTATAAAAAGAAGGGAGAACTTTAGAATGAAATTAGGTTTTATTGGATTTGGAGAAGCAGCCTTTGAATTATCCGTTGGATTAAAACAAGAAGGTTTAGAAAAGATCCTCGCTCATGATGTCATGTTAGACCATCCTACTTTCGGTCCGCAAATAAAAGAACGGGCTAAACAAGCGCAAGTGGAGCTTCGTTCCGATCCCGAGGGCGTATTAAATGAAGTTGATGTAGTCATGGTAGCAGTACCAGCTGATAAAGCTTATGAGGTTAGCGAAGTGTTAAAACTTCATCTGAAGAAAGATTGTATTTACGTTGATGTATCGGCTTCGACTCCTGTAGTAAAACAAAATATTAACAAAAACATACAAGAAAAAAAAGCATTTTTTGTCGACGCAGCAATGTTAGGACCCTTACCAGTTTATAAACATAAAGTTCCTATTTCAGCAAGTGGTAACGGAGTAGATCGGCTTATCGCCTTAATGACTCCATACGGCATGGATATAACTAAGGTGAGTGAGAATCCTGGCGACGCTTCTGCTATAAAACTAGTCCGTAGTATTTATATGAAGGGAGTAGCCGCGCTTTATTTAGAGTTGTTAGAGGCCGCCCATGAATTTAATATAGAAGAATTGGTTTTAGATTCGATAAGTGAAACTATGGATAGCAAGAGCTTTAAAGAAACCATGAATCGATTAGTAACGGGAACGTCTATTCATGCATTAAGAAGATCAATTGAACTAGATGGTTCTATCCAAATGTTAGAAGCTTCTAATCTTAATTCAGTCATGTCTAAGGCAGCAAAAAACAAATTAGAAAGATTAGCTACATTCAATTTGAAAGAGAAGTTTAAAGGACAAAAACCGAATCATTGGTTAGAAGTCATTAAAGCATGCAAAGAAGAAAATACAATTGTAAGAAGTTAAATGAAATAAGCTATATCACTAGGGTACCACCATTGGTACCTGTTCCTTTGTGCTTCGAATCAATAACACCTTCCCTTTGATTTTACATTATCTACCTAAGAGAATATTGATTTTTAGTGCGACAATTTTTTATGATGGTAACTTTGTTTATCTTCCCAACGCTATTACACAAAACAGAGCAACCCTTCGAAGATGGAGATTTTATAACTGAACTTCAATTATCAAGACCAAAATTATAAAAGCCTTAATATTAAAGGAGAGCACATATTAACCATGAATAATATGTACTCTCCTTTTATATTTTTACGAACTAAAGCACCTGTTAGTTAAAAAGAAAATGGCCTAGCAGGATGAGAAAAGATTAGCGATTTCCTGATAACTAAGTCATACAAGTAATTAGCTACATTGCCCATTCTCAAAGCTATTACTACTGAACTAATTGCAATTACAGCTAAACTCAACTCACAACTTTTATAGTTCTAATCTCCTCAACCTGAACTATTTATGAGCATATATTCTGCAACGAAAATAATTAAGCCTCGTGCAACTATCATGCCCCGTTAGTTCCATAAAGAAAAAAGCCACCACATGGCAACTCTATATCTCAACTAATGGACCTGTTTATTCAAAAAATAATATCAAATCACAAAAATTCATAGTAACTATCCAATAATTCTTCGCTTCTGTTTTCTGCTTCTTTCTCATCCATTTCCTTATTTTCTAGCCATTGTTGATAATGGATTATCTCATGAGCCGTGCTGCGTAAAATTGCCCATAAATTTTTTTCCTTTCTGAAACTAATTCTTCATAATCTCCTGTTGCAATTCTTATGTAAGGTTCAACAGTTTTATCATAAGGTGCAAAAAAAGTAGCACTTGCCAGTTCTCTTGTATCTCTGGTTTTAAGTTGAGAATCCGTTTTAGATATACAACAACCCTTATAGGAAATTCCATATATGTACGTAACCAAACCGCAAAGCTTAAACAAAGTTCGTCTTACTGATGGATTTACATCCTTCTCACACCTGACTCTTAATCCTGAGCGTAGATATTGCACATCATTTGTGGTCATAGCTAATCACCTTTAGCTTCATTTTATTGCATAATTCGCTATCTTACCGAAATTTCCTTCTCCCCAACCTGCCCCTATAGTTGCATAAAGAAAAAGCTGCCTTAAAGACAGCTCCGATTTCCTGCCAACGCACGCGTTAGGGAGAACAACAACTATAAATACCTCGCAGATTCCAGGGATCAAAAAAACCAGCTAAAGAGAGTGTAAATTCCGATTAATGTAAAGAAAATGATTAATATTAATATCGTGATACACCCAATAGTAAAAAGATTCCATTGTGAAATGTAAATACCGAACATAAATAATAACCCCAATAATCCTAATAGACCCATTTTTTTATTCACTAAATTGTTTCCCATTTCCTCGCATATTCTTTCATCCACTACCTATCTCCAAATTATAACAGTTTCTTCTTCAACTAACCTGCCCCGTTAGTTCATTAAGAAAAAGCTGCCTTAAAGACAGCTCCGATTTTCAGGTAAAGCACCCATTAGTGGAATAGAACACGAAAAGGAGGTGAACAAAGGACATCCTCCTTCCAATTATAACGGAATCTCAAATTGTTCCTTTCGCTTCTGCTCCAAACTAGCGATAAAGGAACGCATCAGCTTCATGGAAAACTGAAAGATCGGGCTTTGAATAAAGGTATATGCAAACGTCATAATAAACACTGGACCTCCAAGGATGAACCCGATAATCAAGATGAGGCTCTCGACAACGATTCTTGCCCAACTGACCGATAACCCAGTTTTTTACGAAACGGAAAGCATGAAACCATCCCTGGGACCTGCCCCAATTCCCGCAGCCACATAAATTCCTCCGCCAATTCCGGTTATGATGATACCCGTCAACAATATGAGTATATTCAACCACCATTGCTCCGTTTCATGAGGAAGAATGTTGAGATGCAAAAAGAAATCCATGATCGGGCCGATTGACAAGGCATTTAGAAACGTACCAATATTAATATACTTCCTATCCACGACAAAGACGATCAACACAAGTACTAAACCACACATGACACTCCACGTCCCAATTGTGAAACCGAACCACTCGAACAGAGCGACGTTTAAAACCTCCCAAGGATGCAGCCCCAAGGATTGAACATTCACCGCAATCGCATTCCCTAATCCAAAGAAAGTTAATCCAAGAAAAAAATAAAATACCGTAATAGCCGCAATGCCATCTCTTCACCTCTACACCTTTTATATCCATCTACTATAGATGAAGCAGGTTAATTGAACAAGATGATCTATCCAAATCAAAAGTTGTTACCAAATGATTAACAGTACATAAAGACGTTCCTAAGGATGGTAGGTTATTGCAGAACTGCCGGAGAAGTTAATATAATATTCCATTCCCTAGATAGGAGGGTTACAAATTGGAAAAACAATTATTAACTATGGCTCAAATCACAAAACAATTAAACACGAAAAAGCTGCTTTAGAAACAGCTCCGATCGCACCCGTTAGTTTAAGTACGTTACTTCACAAGCTTGATTTTCTGCTCAAATATTACAGTGAAGCTCCTCCGTTAGTAACAAGAAAACAGCTGCCTATAGAGCAACTGTTTAGAAATTAGTTTTTATTTTAGTGGTAGGCCTGTATTTGTTTTTTTTAAAGTGTTCCACATTTTTATCGATACAATAAATATCATTGCTATTGATACAAAAGTTAAAATTAACCCAACAGTAGATTTTGTAAAACTAACACCAATATAACTATATAAAAGTCTCAAAGGTGCATTTGCAATTACTATAGTTAAAATATAAGTAGAATATTTAATTCCATTAGCAACCGATAAGAAACATAACACGTCTGTTGGAACTATCGGACAAATCATTCCCAAACCCAGAAGCTTATAATTATAAGTTTTTAAAAGAATGCTTATATCTTTATGCCTATTATCCATGAAGTTTTTTACTTTTTTTTCAGAAACTTTACTTGAAAAGAAATATATAAGGGTTGCACTCATTACTAATCCAATTGTAGATAACATTGCCCCTTCTATTGGACCAAAGTATACCCCACCAAGAATCATTAAAGGTGTCCCAGGTATAAGAAATAATAAGCGAATTATCCAAAATCCAAAAAATATAACCAGTGCATATTTTTGATTTTCAGAAAAAAAGTGTTTAATTGTATTTATATCAGTTGGTAATAAATCAAAGTATGCTAAAGCAAAAAAGGATAATAGCCAAATGGCAATAATAGCATATTTTTTTTTCAGTTTTCCTCACTCCCCTGAATGTTAACTAGGGTAATTGTAAGAGAAAATAATAAAGAAACACTTCATATAAATATTAAGATTTCTTAAGATGATACTGTATTAAATGTTATAACATAAAGGTAATTCCACTTTAAAGACAATCGTGTGATCTTCTTTGTAGTCGGCAGATATTATCCCATCGTGTAATTCAACGATTCTTTTGGATATGGAAAGTCCCAGTCCAGTACCATCATTACCCATTCTCGCTTTATCCCCCATAAAAAACCGATCAAATACCTTGTTTATGTCATGACTCGGAGGATTTTCCACTTTATTTAAGATTTCAAAAAAGGCGAAGTTTTCTTCCTTGTGAAGGCTAATATATACTTCTGAAGGTTTATCACTATATTTTATGGCGTTACTAATAAGATTGTCGAATACCCGAACCAACCTCTCTACGTCCATTAATACTGGAATATATGTATCTTCGATTGATTTATTAATGCTTAACTGTTCTCTCTCTAAAATGGGAATATATTCACCTATTACTTGCTCTATTAAATCTCGAATATCCACAACGGTTTTATTTAACTTAAATTCCTGATTGGATAGTCGAGTATATTCAAATAACTCATCAATTAATAATTTAAGTCTATGTGATTTTTGGTATGTTATTTCTAAGTATTCCTGTAACTGCTTTTGGTTTGTGTATTGTTTCCTTTTTAACAGATCTAAATAACCAATAATGGAGGTTAATGGTGTCCGTAAATCATGAGATACATTAGTGATGAGTTCGTTCTTTTCTTGCTCTAATTGTCTCTCTTTTTCAAATTTGTCATGTAACTCTTTAGACATGTAATTTATGTTATCCGCAAGCTGGGTCAATTCATTTTTACCTTTCAAATCAATTATTAGCCCCATTTCTCCATTTGCGAGTTTTTGAATACTTAGTGAGATCAATTTAAGATAACCTAATTTTTTTCTTATTAAAATTATAAAGGTTCCTATAAACGTTAAAATTGAAAATAAAAAAATGAAGATGGCTAATGAGTAATATACAGATATACTAAGATTATTAGGGGCCTTATTTTCCAAAAAGTAGCCTATAAAACGCGCAACAGGAATTAAAACGAGTATAGATACAAGTAGACTGAGTGTAATTGCACCAAGTAATTGAAAGGATAATTTATTTGGAAACTTAACAATCTTCATATTTTATAGCCTACCCCCCAAACTGTTTTGACATATATGGGTCGTTTAGGGTCCTGTTCAATTTTATCCCTTATTTTTGTAATATGGACCATCACATTATTATCCGATTTTAGAAATTCCTCTTTCCAGACCACTTCATATATCTTTTGTACGCTAAGTACAATCCCTTTGTTTCGTGCAAGCAACTCTAAAATGTCAAATTCCTTAGGAGTCAGCCTAACCTCTTGGTTTTGCACATAAACTTGTCTCGTATCCACATTTATTTTTAGTTCTGCTATTTCAATAACATTTTTACTAGCGCTTAAATCAGTATTATATTTATTCGTTCTTCTTAGTTGAGACTTTACTCTAGCAATTAATTCCAAAGGATTAAAGGGTTTTGATAAATAATCATCAGCTCCTGACATAAGACCTTGTATTTTATCCATATCTTCAGACTTTGCCGAAAGCATAATAATAGGCATGTTTCTTTCTTCTCTAATTTTCATACAAGCTTGTATTCCATCCATTTTAGGCAGCATAATGTCTAAAATGATCAAATCGACTTCATTTTTTTGCAGAAATTTCATGGCTTCAATAGCGTCTTCAAACTTTTCCGTTACCATACCTTCATTTTCTAAATAAATTCCAATAAGGTTCCTTATCTCTTTATCATCATCAATTATAAGTATGTTAGATTGCATCTAATGTCTCCTTGTTTTTTTCTCGTGGTTCACACCTAAGAATATAAGCTGGAGGGATATTTCTATATTCTCTTTTTAAAGTGATTTTTGAAAAGTACTTTTTCAATAATGGTATTTTAACCTTGGTGTATTGGAATGTTACAAACTCCCCACCTGTTTTTAATACGTTCAAAGTGCTTGATAATATCTTGTTTGATACATTCTGAGGTAAACTCGCAAACGGCAAACCAGAAATAATATAGTCTGCATAAGGAATTTTATATTCATTTAAATAGTGTTGAACATGTTCAGCTGAACCATGTATAACAATAAAGTTCTTTTCATTCCAGAATTTTTTTTTAAGTAAATAATAGAATTCCCTATTGTTTTCAATTAAAACAACAATTGTACTTTGGTTTCTTAGTGCAAGGATCTTTTCTGTAAACACTCCAGTACCTGGGCCATATTCCACAATGTATTTTGCATCCTTAAAGTTAATTTCTTTTATCATTTTATTGCTAAGGTATCTTGAACTAGGCAGGATTGCTCCGACAGTTTTAGGATTGACAATATATTGATATATAAAAGAAAAATCATTTTTCATGTACTTACTCCTCTAGGTTTGTGATTCATAATCAAATCATAAAAAACAAACCTGAAGAAAAACTCGACAAAAATCTTAAGAATTCTTAAGTTTTACAAGTATATCTTATTTCACTAACCTGCCCCGGTAGTTCAACAAGAAAAAGCTGCCTTAAAGACAGCTCCGATCTTCAGCCTGTTAGTTCTATAAGAAAAGCGAACCTTATTCAAGAATCGCGCTCGATTACTGAATAACGAATATAAAACCTTGGTACCAAATGGCCTTGTCATTTATTTATGATACGTTTCACCGCACCTATTCAAGCCATGATTTTTCCACTTTAAATCGACGCTGCTGAGGAAGCAGCTGCTTGATCAGCCCTCACACAATCAATAGCAACAACGAGTGCGATAATAATGGTTTCCATCTCTTCATCTATTATTTGAACCTTGTAGCTATCCCCCCAAGTGAACCACTCCTTGCCCACTTTGCCTACGATTTTACCATTCTGTAAAATTTGAAAATCCATATCCCACCAATTACCATGTACTTCAATGCCTGCCGCATCAATTGTATAACGTGCTTTAAAGAAGGAAAATTCCTTCTTTATTGTTAATACCTCTCGACCATTCACCTCAACCAAAAACTTTGGTAAAAAGCTGAACACCTTTTTCGTAATGAGAGCTACTTCATCCCTTGCTGTATTCATAATGGAGAAAGTCTTTGGAACTTGCATAAAACTTCCCTCCACGTAATATATATCCTTCTCCTGCTGATCCTTTACTGTAAATTTCCCGCTAAGACTGAATACCTTCTGCTTTATATAAAGCTGCCTCATACTTATGCCTCCCAACCTTAAGTCTTTTACATTACTTACGTTTGAAATGGGCATTGGTTCCAATCGTATGCATTAAATTCCAAATAATAGCTCCACTCAAAAGCGCCTTCTTTTCGGTTCACTTTTGTAAAGTCAGCAATTCTTCCTTCGCAATCTGGCATAATTTTTTAATCAAAACTCATTTAGAAATCTTTGATTGAAAAGATAAAGTATCATTACTTTATCAAAAATTTGCATCTTTCTTACAAACATCGCAATTTCATTTTAAAGACACAATTACCAATGGCGGATTCCTAAGAAGATTAATAATAAAATCCAAGTATAAATTTAAGAAAAATTTTATATTTACCCCACTTTTTATTTTAAAAGTTTTTCCTATCCTATAAACAAATTACATCAAGGAGGAGACTAAAAATGAAGAAGAGCAGAAATCAAAACATAAATCTATTTACACACAAAGAATTAACAACCGGATACCAATTACTTAATAGTGAAATAAAATTATCAGAAAAAATAGCTAAAATTTCCGGAGATGATAGCATAGTGTAAAGTAAGTAGGATATAGCTTAGATTATAAATTTGAAAAAGAATTAGGAATTGAGGATTTATATGGAAGAATCAAAAAAAAATCAAAAAAAAATAACTGCTGGCTTGTTGGCCGTATATTTATTTGCATTAACCTGGATTATAGTCTTTAAAATGCAATTTTCATTTCAAGGCTTGCCGGATTTTAGGGAAATCAACTTAATCCCTTTTGCTGGGTCAGCTAATGTTAATAATCAAATAGATTTTAATGAAATAATCTATAATGTACTTGCATTTATCCCATTTGGAATTTATATCAGTATGCTAAAACCAAATTGGTCTTTCTTGAATAAGATTGCAGTAATAGCAGGAGTTAGTTTGTTATTTGAAGTATTGCAATTCAGCTTTGCTATAGGAGCTAGCGATATAACTGACTTTATGGGAAATACATTAGGTGGAATTATTGGAGTTGGAGTTTATATTGTATTTTGTAAGCTGTTTAGTACAAAAGCAAATAAAATCCTTAATGTTTTAGCTTTGATCGGAACGATATGCATTGTTGCATTATTGCTGTTATTAATATATCTCAGGATTAGTGGTGTTATTATTTATAAAGTTTCCTAAGTAATTGGAAGAATTGCTGTTCATGAAAATTAACAGAGGGTATACCATCAATGACTTTGATACAGCAGGTTCTTTATTTATAAAACAAGAATGACAAATATCACAAGCCACCATTTTGAAGGTGGCTTTTTTTATATCCAGTAAACAAAGTAATGTAAATCCCATACAGTTAAAGGGTTTGGCACCTGTTCGTTTTTTATCATTCATGCATGATTTTATACATTTTTTCACATCAACGTTTTTGGCTTCTGAAAAAGCCTGGTTGCTGCATAAAAATGTGGAGTTTTATCTAACCTCTTATTCAATATAATTGCCCGATTGCGGAACAACTCTATTGTCACTCAACAATTACCTATCCACTTTTAATTCAGATGTACTTTTCCTTTCACTATAAAAATAATCCTTTTGATAACATCTAAAGGGGCAAAGCATCGTGACTTTATTCTAAATCCACAATTGACCCAACAACTATTAATTACCCTTAATTCATTTGATTTGCTCCGCCAACTCTAAAATAATTCCCTCTGGTCCACGACAGTAGCATAACTTATAACTATCTTCATATTGTTGTATCTCACTAAAGATTTCCGTACCTTTCTTTTTCAATTTGGCAACAAGTGCTTCAATATCTTCAACAGCAAATGCAATATGCCGGATACCCAGGGTATTTGCAAAAGGTTGCTGACTATCTTTTTCATCTGACGGCGTATAAAATTTAATTAGCTCTATCCATGCCTGACCGTCTGGCTTCCCCAATCCTACACATGCTACTTTAACGTCATTAAGCCCACTCATCTTATCCATCAATTCTCCTTCCATCTCCCATTCCCCTTGCACTTCAAGTCCAAAATCGAGAAAAAACTCTTTAGCAGCAGAGAGATCATTTACGATTACACCTACATGATCTATTCTGTGGATTTTCATATTTCATACCTCCTATGTTCCTGTTATTTTGCAATATCCTGTATTCTTAAATCTTAATTCTCTAACAACAGAAAATATCCTTCTTTAACAAACTGTCCCAATTGTTGAAGAAAGGTCAAAGAGCACTCTTCAACTATCCTTCCCCGTTAGAGCCATAAGAAAAAGCTGCCTTAAAGACAGCACCGATCTTCAGTAACGCACCCTATGCTTTAAGTACAAGAATTTACTAACTTGCTTTCGATAAAAGAAAAGTTTGGTATCTTACTCCTCTGGTTCAACAATGAATAAAGGCTTCCGTGGAAACCTTTTAAACAGAGAGATTTAAAGTTATAAACTTTTCTTATGTTGACATCTTTTTTTACACACATTTTTTAATTGTCCAATCAAATAGAATTGCTCTGATATAGAATATTAAAAAGCAGAGGAGTGATTATTTGAATTTATTGGACATAAAAGGATCATATGAATTGATCGCTGGTTTGGGCAGCTGGTGTGGTCCTGCCCTCCATACAAAGAGGCATGATTTAAGAAGGAATTCATTTCCCTTGGATTGGGTTCAGTCTGGTTTTCTCCCTGAAGTAAATAGATTATTAAAGAATAAATTCGAGGGATATATGGAGTTAGAAAATATGCATGAGAAAAATATACTCGCTCATTTTGTTGATGAAGGAAATGTTGTTCTTGAACCAGGGGGTACTCAACCATCAAAAGCCCATTTTATTCATGATAGCCAATATAAGATTGATTCCGTTCATGATTTTCCGAAGAAACCAAACCAAGATTGGATTGTTCAATATCCAGCATTTAAAAATAAGCTGAATCATCGCATCCAAAACTTCCTTACAAAAATCGAACAAAGTAAAAATACTTTATTCATCAGATATGAGTGGTCAACGGCGAACTATGAAGATATTATTGAATTACAATCTATTTTATCTCAACTTACAACGGGTAAGTTTAACCTATTGTTTATGCAGCCGGTAGATGGTTTAAAAGGAGTTACAGACATGAACTGGCCACATGATGGGATATGCTTTGTACGAGTTCCTCGTAATGATCCCAGTAATAATGCCATTTGGGATCAGGTTTTAGAAGGGATATCATTAACGAATTAAAAAAGATGACCCTTTTATGCTGCCTTCTCCTATATGAAGTATTTCATAAAAAGATAAATATATAGGCAGGGTTTCCTGGCTTTTTTTTATTAAATACTTTCAAATTAATATACAAAAATGAGTAATTGCTTTTTTCTGAAAAGATCAGAATAGTGCCATAAATATTGGATGTAAATGTGAAGATACTGGGTTACTAACCTGCCGTTAACTCCATAAGATATTGTGAATTTAACCCCAAACTAAGCTGATAGAAGTTCTGTAATAGCTCATTTAAAAATAGACGCTTGCTTTGATGCGGCTTGGCAGACAGTCGGCGGAAAGGGAGCGGATTTCTGAAATCACCTGGAACGGTTTTTAAAATAAAAAACTGCGGGCAAACTCTCTTTTTTTCAAGTTTGTCTACAGTCTGAGTAATATATTTATATAAATGATAATTTGTCATAAACGTTTTCTCGATTTTTTTATGCTTATTAATACAAAAAGAAGCGGCAAGTATAAAACAAGGAAGCCCACGCTGTATGGATTGATTATTTTATTTAATACATATAAGGAATCGACATCGAAAAAAAATATACTGACAAGCAATATGATTATGGACATTACCCATAAGGGATACATTTGCTGGACGTTGAATAAGCGCTTGACACCCCTGCTGGCAGCCCACAAAGGAATGACCATGTTGGGAATGATGACGATGGCCCACCAAGAAACAGTTATGTATTCGAAACGTTGAATAAAGGGGAATTCAATGACACTGGTCAATGAGAGTGTTGGCCATAGGGTAAGGACCAACTGTTTCTGTGAATAGAAGACTGTCGAAACAAAATAAAGTAATAGGATCAATAACGTAGTGGCCAAGGCTCCTCCATGAGCATATTTTTGTGATGTTTCAGGATTTTTGATGAATGGATAAAACATCAGGATCATTTCAAAACCAAGCATTGATAATGAAGTACTTCTAGTTCCTTTCATTATTTCCATTAAAGTATGATCGAAAATAGGAAGAAAACCATTGAAATCTGCGTATTTAAAACCATATAATGGTACAAATAATAGCCAGTATGAAACGATTACGGTTAAAAAGGCTATACCCGTAATGGTTCGGAAACCTCCCGTACATATATAATAAATCAGGATCAGGAAAACCAAAGCAAATGCCCAAGAAGGTATCTCTTCAAACATCCAAACATGAATAACATTTATATAGCCGATTATGACCGTCATTCCAAGGGCGAAAAAGTACAGAATGAATAAGAGACTAAAGATATTTCCGATCCATTTACCAAATGCATGATTATTAGCAGAAATGATATCACCAGGAACAATACTGAAAATCTTATATATAAGCCAAATTAATATATGAACAATCAGTCCGGCTAGGAGTATGGAGATCCAGCCATCGGTTCCCGTCGTCTTGGCTAAATCTCTTTGAAAATTTAACACACCTAACCCAGTTTGCATGGAATGCAGTAAAAAAAACACATAAAATGGCTCTACCTTATACTTTTCATTCACACCAGCTTGGTTCATACAGGACCCTCATTTATATCACTTATATTTCCTATGTTAATAATCTGGCTTTTACAGGAGTAATTTATTCAAAGGATATAAACGTTAAGTACCGAATCACAATCTCGCGACTGCTCTAGAATTATTCGGATTTCAACAACAACTTAAAGGAAGGTTACATTCCTTTAACCTTCTCTTCTAAGATCTAAAAAATCTTAGGTTTGCTTCTCAATTGAAGGTTAAAAGCTAATTCACATAAAAATACGGCGTAAAAAATTTACACCGTTAAGTCTTTTTTTAAGAATTCTTATTTAGATTTGAAGCTTAGGAAACCATCGTCAACAGGGATTGTTTGACCATTAATTGCACTGGCCCCTTCACTAAACAAGAACGTAACTACGCTAGCTACTTGCTTCGGTTGGATGAGCTTTTCCCGCATATGCTGTGCAGCTAGAGCATTTTTCACTTCTTCATTGTCACCAAGTATTGGCGTATCGATGAATCCTGGAGCAACTCCTACGACTCGGATACCATGTTCAGCTAACTCTAATGCCCCGGATTTAGACATCATGACCACAGCTGCCTTAGCTGCGTTATAATTAAAGCTGCCAACTGCTGCCATTGTTCCATAAATTGATGCTGTATTAACGATAGTTCCTTTTACATTTAATTCAACCATCTTTTTAGCTCCAAAATACATCCCATAATATACACTGTGTTGGTCAACATCAATGACCCGATGATATGATTCTGGATCCATCTCCAAGAAAGGCTTTACCAGACCAATTCCAGCATTGTTAAAGATCCCGTTTAAAGTACTGAATCTTTCTACTGTCCAATCAATAAGAGCACTAACTTCATCACCTTTTGATACATCAACTTTATAGGAAGCTGCCATACCAGATGCGGCTTCTATCTCAGCAACCACTTCCTTAGCAGAATTTTCATTATAATCTGCAATTACTACGGATGCACCTTTTGTTGATAGCTGCAATGCAGTCTCCTTTCCGATTCCGCTGCCCCCACCTGTTACTATAATTACTTTCCCATTTAATTCGGTCATCATTTAGCCCCCTTCAACTTATGTACCATCTAATAACCTTCCATTTAAAGTTTTATCGTTTTATCTATTTTTAATACCGTAGACTTCTTATTGAGGTGTCCCGTTAGTTCAATGAAAAAAGCGATCCTATTAAAGAATCGCGCACGTTTGCTGAAGATTTATTGTCATTACATATTGAACTTTAGCCCCAATTAATTTAAAAGATTGATAACTATCTCGATTCCTGTAAAATTCTTCTAGATTATAAAATATTTTCATTAATAAAAATCTGCATTTTTCCTGGTTACAGGAAAGCACCATCACTGTAAGGATGTTTAAAAAAACGGCCCATAGCACAATAATATAGGCAATGTATGTCTGTCATTATTCCACCAAAGGAGGGGTATCAATTTGAAGATCTCTTCAATATCATTCAAAGAACCTCCAGTTTATCATGAATTCCCTCCCCTCTATGAAGGTTTAGGGCTGCCTGAGTTATCTTCATTCATTCAGCAACGATTTGAATTCGCATATACCTTGGGGGAAGTCGAAAGGACGGGGCTTGGCAGCGTTCGTTTTTATAAACGGCAGGGGAATTTCGAAGTTCTTATACCTGATAAGTTACCAGGAGTGGGACCAATAAAGCTTCGGAAATTAAAGGGGTTGTTACTGGAGGAAGTAAAAACGGCTTTCATCGAAAATATTGAATCCGAACGAGAAAAGCGGAAGGTCTACTACGGAGAATTTAGTCGCCCTCGGAAAGACACTGAATAGGTGTGCTTTTCCACAAACTGGCGTCTGTTTGAGTAAGATCATTGTTTTCTTTTTGAATTTATTTTTAAAAGATTCCCACTAAAAAAAGGTTACCGTAGCAACCTCCCTTATTTTAATGATCCGTTTTATTTTCATTATCTAAATCATCATCAAGAAAAGACTTTTTATCTTCTTTAACCCCATATTTTTTTTCAAGAAATTGACCGATAATTGAATTGTTAATTCCTTTTCTTACTGCTGTTTCAATAACTATATAGAGAATGAATAACCCAACAGTAAAATAAACAAAAAATATTATAGCCTCCACTAAAAGTCCCCCAAACAATAATCCGTTTTTTTACTATATTTTACCATATAATCCATATTACCTTTTTGAAATGCCCGATTGTTGAATAAAAAAAAGGAGCTGCTGATCAGCTCCTTGAAATGAAATAATAGCTCCCAGTCAACCTCCGGTATAAACACTTTCACATGTTCCAGGTTTTGGTTCATAATAACAATGATTTTTAAATTGACCAGCAAAAGGTTGATCGTACCATGTTGGAGGACACGGGGCATATGGATTAAAATACCAAAGGGCATATTTCCCTGGGTGTTCCCTCCAATAATCCAAATTCTGTTTTGCTAATCTTTTTTCAGCAGATCTTGCTCTTTGATAAAATACATTACCTTTTTGAACTGCTTCAAAAGAATAATTTCCTCCTTGTACTTGATAAATGACCTGTGGAATTGTTCTTAAATCTATAAAGTCTATACAATTCGCTTTAAGACGATTAACAATTACATTTCCAACATATAACATCCCTTGTTTTCCTTCACCTTCGGCTTCTGCTCTCATCATCCTTGCCATTAAGTCGACATCTGAGCTCCGGTAACTTACTCTTGCCATTTTTTCACCCCAAAAATATCGTATGAAAAAAAGACCGCATTAATGTCATTGTTCATAAATTAAGATTGCTTATTTTTTTTAAAGCTTATCGTTTTTAAGCAAGCTAAGAACTTAAAGACAGCTACTTTTTGATTAATCACAGATAAATTGTACCGGCAGAGTAAATCAATAATAGACACATAATTAACCGAAAGGACTTATCATGTTTAGCAAAAAAATCTTTAAAAAGCGAGCCGAATCCAGACCACAGAAGCAATGCCATCCATCCCAGAAAAATCGTTAAAGCTAAATATATAGCAACGAATTTAAGCGACTCATTAAACGGTAAAATAAACACACTCAACACGGTTAAATAGAACAAAATGCTTTTAACATTGATGATTTGAAGAATGAAGCCTGATATAAAAGAAGACTGCACATCTCTGGATTCCTTCTTTGAACCTTTGGGCAAACTAATCTGCCAAGCTAAGTAAAGAAGATATGCGGCACCGGCCATTTTAAAATATGGCTCCACGATAGGTATCCAATTGTAGAGGCTTGTTGTAAATACTCCGCTCATGATCCCTAATACTGCAAATCCTGCCATGATGCCGCTAGTGAACCTCCAAGACCCAAAGAAGCCAAACCTCCTTGCTTCATTCATCAATAAGATGTTACTTGGACCCGGCGTAATCGAAGTAATCATCACATATGAAAGAAACGCTACTATACTCATAATCTCACCTTCATTCACTATTTCCTAACGAACAGTCTTTATTGTAAGATGACTATAACTATAAATAAAATTGAAATTAAAAAATTCATTATCATTTTTTTCGATACATGATCCAACTTAAGGAGAAAGATATGGAAATTAGACACCTTAAAACGTTTCAGACTATTGTTGAAATAGGAAGTTATACAAGGGCAGCTTCTAAGTTGGGTTACACTCAATCCACGATAACTTCACATATTCAGGCGCTCGAGCATGAGATTGGCGGGGAAATTTTCACTTATACAAATAGAAATTTGCAGCTTACTACTCTAGGCAGAGACTTAATACCGTTAGCGGAAGATTTACTTTCCACTCACGAACAGATCAAGAACATGCGTTGCACCAATGAAGTTAAAGGTGTTTTAAAAGTGGCAGCACCAGAGTCTTTAACAATCTCCAGGTTAGGTCCAATCATAAGGGATTTTTCCTTGAAACATCCCAATGTCAAAATCATATTAACCAACGGTCCATGTGGCCAAAACCAAATCGATTTAATAAGTGGGCGGGTTGATGTCGCTTTAATGGTCTATCCGGAAATTAAACTGGAAAAATGCATTCATTATTCTTTAATTGAGGAGAGAATCGTTCTTGTGAGCAGTCCTGACGGTCCTGATCATTTTGATGCATATAAAAATATCGGCACAAATACCAACCATTTCTTCATCACAAATGAAGAAGGCTGCAGTTATCGGACCATGTTTGAAAAATATTTAATAAAGCATGAAATGGATATCTTTCAAACCATGGAGTTATGGAGTATTGAAGCAATCAAACAGATTGTCATGAGCGGACTTGGATTTTCGGTATTGCCTTATATTACAGTGAAAGATGAAGTGGAGAGCGGCAAGCTGAAAATACTTAATCATTCAGAAAATCTCGATCCCATTTATTCCTATATGCTGATAAAAAAGAAGAAATGGCTGTCTCCAGCAGTAGAGGCATTTGTTGAAGTTGTATTAAACAGGTTTAATGACACTGAGAAAATGAGTATCTAAAACGTTGTCATATATGCTAGTCAGAGAAGTGCCGAAGGAATCAAAATGCCTCCCTCCCTAATAGTTACTCGCAACAAAGCAGAAGTTTTGACGTTCTGCTTTGTTGCGAGTTTTTTCATATACATAAAATTTTTCAATTGACTTTTTATATAAAATAAAATAAAATTCAAAGTACTTCAATTTAAACTACTCTAATTAGAGTACTCAAAATTGAGTAAAATACTGAAATTAAAAGGATGGATTCAACATATGAAATTTACTGCATTCTTAAAAACAAGAGGTGCAACAGCGGCAATCTTTATGGGGATTTTCTATGCAGTTGCCATGCTAGGCATCTTCTTGCCTGGGTATACAGCCATTCCAGGAAATGTCGATAAATTACCGATCGCCATCATCAATGATGATGCTGGTAAAAATGGAGCGATGATCGCCGAAAATTTACAAGAAAATTTACCCTTTAAAGAAATCGAGACGGATATAACCAATAAACAAGCCTTAAAGGATTTGGAGCACAATGATTTAGCATTAGTCGTTCACATCCCAAAAACCTTCTCTGAGAATATACAAAAAGGTGAAGCGTCATCAAGCATCGATTTTACAATCAATGAGGCAGGGGCAACGGTCGTTTCTTCTACCATGAATGCGATCGTAACTGAAATTAACAGTCAGTTAAGCACACAATTCTCGCAACAAACAGCTCAGGGCGTATTGATGAACTTTAATGTACCAGAAAAGCAAGCCGCTGAATTAGCCGAAAAGATTGAGAAATCCTATGTAGGAAATGTCGTTACAATCAACGAAATACCGGATGGCATGAATCATAATATGCTGCCTATGTTCTTAACAATGGCCGGTTATGTAGGGGCGATGATCGGGGCGATGCAATTAGTGGGTGCATTTAGAGCCAGCCGGGGAAAAGCAAGCAAAACACGGTTATTCACTTATGTGCAAATGGCTGCATTATTGATTGCAGTGGTTTCATCAATCATCGCTGTAGGTGTAGCATATTTAATTGACAAGCCGAGCGGTGACCTATTCTTCGGTATAGTAGGTCAACAAATACTAAACTATATGGTATGTTTTAATTTCACTGCGATTTTAATCTTCTTATTTGGTGAAGGCGGCATGATTTTAAACTTACCGATTTTATTAATGCAAACAATAGCTAATGGTGCCACTATCACACGTGATATGATGCATTTACCGTATGAATGGATGAGCCACATTTCACCGATGTATTACTCGGTGCAAGCATACTTTGCAAACCTATTTGGCAGCATCAGTCCAAGTCCATATATTTGGTCAATGGCTGCGGTAGGTGCCGTTGCAATGTTAATTAATATGGCTATTGTCGCGTTTTTACAAAAACCAATGCCAGTACAGGTTTCTGAAACAGAAGTTGAAAAGAAAGCGGCAGAAATCTCAGCTTAGTTTTTGCTACAATAAGGAGATAGTACTTCTTAAAGGAGCGTAGTAAATGTCTATTCAAATTTTTATATTGAGCAAGCTGATGGAGGATAAAAACTATCCTTATAAATTAAAAAAACAGCTTTCAGAACCCATTCCGTTGGATCGCCTGGGTGGGTTAACTGAAAGTAAACTGTACTACCATTTTGAATCATTAGTAAAACAAGGTTTAGTCGAACCAGTTGAAGTCATAAAAGAAGAACATCGGCCTGATAAACAAGTATTTGCGATTACGGCTAAGGGTCGCGAAGAACTACCAAAGAAAATCTATAAATTATTTGAAAGTGCGGATGAAATTAAGGATATGATTGTAGGTTTAGCCAACATCAAGTATGTAGATCGGGACAAAGTAGTGGAAATACTAGAAAAAAAAGTAAAGTCCATCAAGGCTATTTGGGAGCAGCTAGGGAATTTCGAGTCAGAACCTAATGGCAACGAGAATATTCGTGAATTTTTGGGTAGCTATTTTTCGACCAGGACTGATCACACAATATATTGGTTTGAAGAGTTAATTAAAAGGATTAAGTCAAAGGAATTGTAAGTTTACTTTAAAGCAGGATTTTTGGCAGGTATTCCTAGCTTCAGATTAAAAATAAGATTTACGTGTAGATGGCGACCATGCTAATCACATAACCAAAAATAATAATAAAGCTATGTGAAACCTTATATTCACATAGCTTTTATTATATTTAAAAAACATACTCGGTATGAGCAAGGCAGACTGTAGACAAATTTGATATTAATTAGGATTGCCTACATTTTTTTGAGGGAGTGTTAGAATATGAACGTTGATTTCCACTCCAGGCACTCGCTTTCCGCGGGCGTTCCGGGAGCCTCCCCGGCGCCTATGCGCATTGCGGTGTCTCCCCTGAATACGCTTTTTCCGCAGGGGTCTCGAACACCCGATCCAATCAACTTTGTTTAGATGGAATCCCTTTTGTCGACAAACTCACTTACTCTATATGAGCAAATAATGTATTCCTATTAGATAGCTTTTAGAGCATGAACTGTTTGAACGTATCATCCACTTAGTCCATACCAAAAATTTTCCCATATATTCTGAATTCTAGGTTCCATATTCTCTTTTCCATAATAAGAAAATTCCATGAATATCCCATCAATCAAACAGAGATAGGACATGATTAAGTTCTCGATTGTCCCTTGGCGTATTTCTTTTTTGTCAATTCCTTCGACAAAGATATCATGTAAGATAGCGGAAAATGATTCTTCAGATCTAAGGAATTTATCATTTAATATGTGCTTCAAATGCTCCGGCGGGAAAATCATTGCCCTCTTTAAAAAAGTTGCTTTATCTTCATGGTTTTTATAATAGTTACAAGTATCAAGAAGGATATGCTTTAACTTTTCTTCAGAAGAGAGTGTATTTATTTCTTCGACAAATTGTTCGACCTGGTTTATATGCTCTTCTAGTATTTCTTCAAACAGACACAAGAAAAGGTCATCCTTATTTTTGAAATGGTTATAGATTGAGGGTTTTTGTATTCCTACCCTCTTGGCAATTTCCGATAAAGCGGTTCCCTCGTATCCATACTTGGTAAAAAGCGTTAAGGAAATGTTTTTAATTTCATTTTTTGTCATAATGATCCCCCAAACTATCTAACGTTAGTTAATATCATTATAAACTCATTTCCCTTTTTAAACTAAATATTTGATACCTCTGTTTCTCTAAATGATTAGAGAATTAGAATATGCTGGATAAAGATGTTTCTTCACTTTTATACACAATTTCCCCATCGTTTATTGTAAGTTCCACTTTAGCTTTGAGCACTTCACTTTCTGGAATATCGAAAAGATTTCTGTCTAAAACCACAAGATCAGCAAGTTTTCCCTCTTCTATTGTACCTAGCTCATCCTCCCTGAAACTCCCATAGGCTGAGCCATATGTATATGCTTGCAATGCCTCTGCCAAAGTGAGCTTTTGTTCAGGATGCCATGTATTTTTTGGATCTCCACTGCTATCAACTCTTGTAATGGCAGTATATATTTGCCGCATTGGATTTAATGAGATGGAAACCGGAAAGTCTGTTCCTAATGCTAAAGATGCACCTGAATTTAAAAGCGACTTCGTCAGGAAAACATTTTTTTCCCTTTCAGGACCTATAATTGAAGAATATACCTCTCTTGATGAAGCAGCCATGTGATCAGGCTGCATCGAGGCAATGACCCCTAGTTTGGAAAAACGTTCAATGTCATCCGAATCGATTACTTCAATATGTTCTATTGTATGCCTTGAGTCTCTTTTTCCATTCTTACGTACTGCTTCTTCAAAAGCGTCTAAAGCTAAACGAATTGCCGCATCTCCAATAGCGTGAAACCGGATTCTAAATCCAAATTCATCTGCTTTAACAACTCGATCAATCAATACTTCTGGATTTAGAGCTGGATGACCACAGATATCCACTTGATCGGAGTAAGGTTTCAGGAAGTAAGCGGTATGACCCGTGACTGTTCCATCAACAAATTGCTTTAATCCTGAAAATTGAAGTTTCTTTGATTCATATTTATTTCTCAGCTTTTGGGCTTTATCCAAATTGCCATCTAATTCAGGAGTGATATGAAATCTAGTCGTTAATCCTCCTTGCTTATCTAATTTCTCGAAAAGGTCATAGTCTTGAAGGAAGTCATCTATTGGAGCAAACAAATCGTTTACAGAAGTAATCCCATATTGCGATAACAATCTTAAATACTTTTTTAGTATCATTTCTTTTTTATCTTGTGTTAACCGTAATGCCTCTTTTAAAACGATTTGCTGGGCTTCTTCATATAAAATCCCAGTAAGTAAACCATTCTTATCTCTTTCATAGCGACCAAAATCCGGATCACGTATATCCTCAGTAACTCCTGCTAAATCCATGGCCTTACTGTTCACCCATGTATAATGACCCTCAGCATGAAAAAGAACAACAGGACGATCTGGAATAACAGCATCAAGTATTTTATAATGGGGCTCTTGTTTATCATGCCAATAACCTGCGTCCCATTGCATACCAATAATCCATTCTTCCTCAGAACAGTCTTTAGAAAATCCCCGTACTTTTGCAGCTACTTCATGAGCTGACCTGGCTTCAAATAAATTTACACTATTTAAACTTAGGGCACTAAACATGATGTGGAGATGAAAATCATGAAAACCAGGCATAATTAATTGATTTCCATAGTTAAATACTTTTGTCTCACTACCTATAAAAGGTTCAATCTCCGCTTTTGATCCTACACTCATAATTTTGTCACCTAAGATAGCAATTGCACCAGACGTCGGCTCTTGTGCAAGCCCTGTAAAAATAGCATCACTGGAAAGAACAATATCCGCGTTTTTAATAGCCATGGAGTTTACCTCTTTTCATTCAAAATAATAAAAAGTAACTGATCATTGCACTAGTTTTACATCAAATTCTTCTTTTTGCTCTGCAAAATTCAGTTCAGGAGGACGTTCCTTAAACATTTTAGTTAAGTACAATAAATATATGAACCCTACTGCCATCCAAGTAATCCCTAATACTAAAGAATGGATATCTAACTTTGTCATAAACAATATAGTTATACCGGTGCCTATTAAGGGAAGAAGTAAATATAAAACGATACTTTTAGGCGATCTCTGCTTCTGCCTCACAAAATAATGGATAAGCACTGAAAGGTTAACGAATGTAAAAGCAAACAGGGCTCCAAAGTTAATGAAAGAAGTAGCTGTTGCGATATCCAAAAATACAGCACTCATTGCAACACAAGCAATGATTAGGATATTGAAAATGGGCGTTTGGAATTTTGGAGAAACATATCCGAAAACCCTCTTAGGCAGAACATTATCTCTCCCCATTGCATATAAGATCCTAGCTCCGCTGCCTCCTGAAGCTATTGCAGAAGCAGTAGCAGATGTCACTACCACAGAAATAAACAAACTATTCAGAAAATTACCCCCGGTATAAATCATGATATCCACTATAGCTGTATCAGGGTTCTTAAAAGCATTGAAGTTCGGGAAAATGGATTGTGCAAAATAGGTAGATGCAACAAATAATACCCCCCCGATCAATGTCGTAGCATAAATAGCTTTAGGAAGTGTTTTTTTCGGATTTTTGGTTTCTTCAGCTAATGTTGTAACCGCATCAAACCCAAGAAAACTAAAACATAATAGAGGTACAATCGAGAGCAGATTATTAAAATTTACGTCAGGACTAAAAAACGGATCCTTCGAAAACAACTCTCCGGTACCTTTTCCTGCTAAAAGTCCATTTATACAAAGCAGGCTGAAGATAATGATAAAAAGAAATTGAAATAACACCAAAAAGGTATTCACATTTGCAGCAACCTTAATCCCAAAAATATTAATGGTAGTCACACCTATAATAAAAGAAATAATAACTGCAATGATAGGAATACCAGGGAAGTAAGCATTCACCATAATCCCAAAAAGTAAAGCACTGATCATAGGACTGAAAAGATAATCCAATAAAATTACCCATCCTACCAGAAAACCAAGATGTGAATTAATTCCTTTCTGCACAAAGGTATAAGCTGAACCTGTAGTCGGATACACCTGAACCATTTTTGCGTAACTATATGAAGTGAACAGCATGACAATTAAAGCAATTATATATGCTGTCGGAATCATTCCCTGGGTACGATCAATGGCGATACCATATGTGCTAAAGACTGTCACAGGCGCCATAAAGGAAAGTCCAAATACAATAACATATCTTGTATTTAGTGAACGCTTAAGCTCGGGTAATCCTTTCATCGCAAAGAGCTGCCCCCTTTATCTAATGTAATGACTGCTTTTTATTGATTGACTTCTTTCGTACTTAATGCTGCTAGGCTGGCAAACTCATGTACAAGTGTTGCTGCTAAAAGTGAAGTGATTTGACTTGGATCATATGATGGCAGCACTTCAACCACATCATATCCTATAAAGTTAAAGTCAGTTAGGGCACGAATCATTTTAAGTGTTTCAAAGCTGCTAAAACCGCCTGCTTCAGGTGTACCTGTACCTGGAGCAAAAGAAGGATCAACGAAATCTATATCAAATGTCAAGAAACAAGGTGTGTTACCAATGGTTTTTCTAATCTCTTTCAAAACATCTTCAAATCCACGATTGGAAAGTTCACCAGTTGTAATCAAACGATAACCTAAATCAAGACTTGCCTGTAAATCTCCAGAGTGGTTTAGCGTACCTCGGATTCCTACTTGAAATACTTTATCTGCCTGCAGCAAACCTTCTTCGTGTGCACGTATAAATGGAGATCCATGCCAATATTTTTCCTCATAATATGTATCCCAAGTATCTGTATGGGAATCAAAATGAATCATGGCTACCGGGCCATATACCTTTGCCGCAGCTCGTAAACTAGCTAAAGTGACAGAATGATCTCCCCCTAATCCAATAGGTATGACCCCTTTGGACATCAATTCAAACATGGATTCCTTCATTAGATCATAACTTCGATGAATATTATGGGGAATAACAGGGATATCCCCTATATCAATGGCATTCAATTGTTCAAAAGGATATACCTTATGAATAGGATGATAAGGAAACAGGGTCATGGATGCTTGGCGAATGGCTTGAGGAGCAAACCTGGCTCCCACCCTAAAAGAAGCTGCTGTATCAAAGGGCATACCCACAATTGCCAGCTTTGCATCATGCATTTGAGAAGGTAAACGCATAAAGGTTCCTGTTGTACAAAACTCTGGCTTTACATCTGGTGTAAGTGGATATTTCATAAGTATCATCTCCTGGTTTTAAATAAAAATCTTTTCATATAAATTTACAAACACAAGGTGTAATCGCTTACAACCTATGATTCATTAAATTACTTTTTATTTCTAACACCTACTTTTAGAATTTTATTAACTAACGGTAGTTAGTATTAAACCAAATATAAACATAGTTGTAAGAAAAGTCAAACTATTTTTTATTGTCTATCGAATCCTCTTTTTGATCAAATTAGCCTTTTCTTTCAATCCTCCTCTATTAAATTAAATCCACCTATTCTTGTTACACTAGCTGCCCCTTTAGCTCCATAAGAAAAAGAGCTGCAAAAGCAACTCCCAGACTGTAGACAGATTCGAAGAAAGCAGTTTGCCTACAGTTATTTTCTTTGAATTTGTCTACAGTTGATTTCAGAAATCCGCTCCCTTTCCGCCGACTGTCTGCCAAGCCTCCTCGACGCAAGCGTCTGTGGGGTCTCGGCTAGCCAGTTATTCGGCAGGAGTGTCGCGAATTTCTTCCATCCATTAAGGATAACTGTAAAAAAACATGAAGGATAATCTAGTACAGTTGATTGGATCGGGTGTGCGAGACTCCTGCGGGAAAAGCGCGTCGAGGGGTTTTATAAACCCTCATAAAAACTGAGATAAAGTAAAGAATTGCGCACTTTTATGGAATAACACCTAAGCTTCTAGATAACTATAAAAACCTTCTAGAAATTTACACAAGTTTCTTAACAAATAAGACCCCTTAGTTTGGTCCATCATTTTTCTGAACTTTGGAGATTATTAGTAATATCACCGGAAGCAGAAACCCGAATGTCATTGCATAAAACGGCCAGATTTCTGAAATGAATTTACTATAATGGACTATATTGGGTGTCATAATCAATGTAAAGGCAATCAAAAGGATACCAAACGGAAAAATCAGAGGACGATAATCTTGCAATTTAAACGTTTGTGCCAAGCCTAAAACGGTCACATAAAAAAACAAACTAAATCTAATAAAAATGGTGATGAACCATATTATGGCTAGTATTGCTTCCAGCCGCATCATGAAATCACCAATATTTATTTTCTTAGCCAACATATAGATTGGATAATTTTGTCTTGCTGTTGACTCTGGACCAAGTACAAGAAGTGCTAACATGGTTATAATGATCAAAACACTTCCAGCCAACACTTGACCGACAAAAAGGCTTTTTCTTATTCTGTCTTTTTGACTTACGAACGGGAGAATCATTAGAATCGCAACCGGTTCAATAAACGGAAAAACAATAAATGGTATAGATCCCCGTATAACCGGTTTCAATCCCCCCTCCCATATGGGTTGCAGGTTTTGAAATTTAATCTCAGGAAGTAGAAGAATCATCAATGTTGATACAAGTAATACAACAAATGGGAAAAATATTTCTGCGCTTCGGGCCAAAGGTTCCAAACCAAGACGTGCGGCCATGAGGACGACACTCATAAATAGAATCATGATCACTTGATTTGGAGTATCAGGCATAATATGACTTATCATAAAATCCCCAATTTCACTCAGATAAGTCGCTGTGGTTATAAAAAAGTAGCTTATAAATAAAAGAGAAATTGCTATTCCCAGCCACTTACCCAGAATTTTTTGGCTGTATTCCACTAATGTTAAATCAGGATAGCATTTCCTTAAAGCGTCATATATAAAAACAACCAATAACGGTGCTATCACCACGCTTATAATACCCGAAATCCAACCATCTTGTTTAGCTTCAGAAGCGACAATGGAGGGAATGACTAATATAGAATCTCCAAGCGTATATAAAATCACTAATATCGTCAGTTGACGGCTTCCGATTTTACCCTTCTCGAGCATTTTCATAAGTTCCTTTCACGACAAAACGGTAAAGTTATATACAAAAGGCAGAAATTCTGATTCCATAACCATAATTGACAGAAGAAGAATATACAAACCCTGCTGAATACAAGTTATTTTTTTGCCACTTCAAGCCGCAGGCAGTTTGAAAAATTAGAAATAATGTGTTTTATAAATCCTGACTCCCCTTGTTAGGAGATAACTTAGAGCTTCGATTCACTTTTTATAGTTCCGGCATACTGCGCAATATAGCTGCCTCTATGGCCCCATAAAAAAAGAGCTGCATAATCAGCCCAGACTGTAGACAAACTCTTTGAAAATTAAGTTTTTCTCAGCTTATATTTGGGTTTATAAAACCTCGAATCGATTTCCATTACAGGCACTCGCTTTCCGCGGGCGGTCCGGGAGCCTCCTCGGCGCGCTTTTCCCGCAGCAGTCTCGAACACCCGATCCAATCAACATTGTTTATAAATTTGGATGGAACCCCTTTTGTCTACAAACTCAGACCTTATTCAGGTCTCAAAGATTGCGACCGATTCAAGAATTCTCTAATTTCTTCTATAGAAATCCCTAGCTCCCGGGCATCCAATAGCATTTCTGAACCTTCCTTATCCAAGCCTTTTTCAATAAATAATTAAATTAACATGTTCGCTTTCCCCGTTTAATTAAGACAATTCATATTAATTATCCTTGCATTTAACGTGCCAATTTTATTAGCCAGGAATATTTTCTGCGCAAACTATCCAGCGAAGGCCACTAAAATCTTTAGCATATTAATACCAGAACGATATTATAAAACTCACTTTTAACAACTAAAATTGTTCCTTATTTAACACAATGAGTGGACATGTGTGTTATTTTAACACCACTATTTTACTTTACTACAACATTTAACCTATCGTCCGCTCACCAAAAAAACAAATTTTAATGTTCATTTACCCTGTTTCGTTTTCCTTCAAAATATATGAATGCCGAAAGAACAATGATTGCAATTAATACAATGTCAGTTAACCAAAATAAGTCCATATCCGTGATATACCCAACCATATTAGCTATAGGAAGCGCGAATATGAAAATTAGTAATAAAACATCTTTTTTGCTTTGTTTCCGTTTTTCAAAAAACAACCCCAGTATTTTTTCAAAAAATACTCCCATTTAAAACACCCCTTAATTTTTCCACTCTAAATTAAAATAAAGTCCGCCGTCTAAACCGTCAATCTTTATCGTGAGCTCAAGCAGGTTCGCGACGCTAAGCATTTTTTTCCGCACCCTTATTTCTTTAACATTTCAAATTTCATGAGTATGAGCAGCCTTTAGATGTTCAAAATAAGATAAGGGCGGATCACTTAACATCAAGGTAATTAATAAAAAACAAAAAATATATTGAAATATCAATTTAATTTAGTTATAATACTGTACGGTCTTAGTATTACTGTTTATATAATTTTTAGAAAATTTAATAATTTTCTAAAATAGCAAATTTTGGTTTTTCGGAGGGTTTATTTTGTCTAATAAGGTACCATCTTCATTTATAGTAGTGATTGGGTTCATGTTATTTGCCCTTTTCTTTGGGGCAGGGAATTTAATTTTCCCGCCAATGCTTGGTCAATCAGCAGGTATGAATATCTGGTCAGCTAATGCAGGATTTTTGGTCACAGGAGTAGGATTACCGTTACTTGGTGTGCTGGCACTCGGTTTTTCTGGAAAAGATGACTTACAATCATTAGCGAGCCGTGTCCATCCAGTCTTTGGTATTGTATTCACAACCGTTCTTTACTTAGCCATTGGTCCATTATTCGCAATGCCTAGAACAGGAAACGTTTCTTTTGAGATCGGTGTAAAACCTTTTTTACCTGAAGATTCAGGTCCATTGCCTTTACTTATTTTCACCATCATCTTTTTTACAGTTTCGTGCCTTCTTTCGCTCAATCCTGCGAAAATTGTCGAAATTGTGGGGAAAGTTTTAACACCGATCAAGTTGACATTCATTGGAATCCTGGTAGTAGTCGCTTTCGTTAATCCAATTGGAGATTTTCAAGCACCTGCAGAGCACTATATGGTTCAACCATTTTTCAATGGGTTCAGAGAAGGTTATTTAACCATGGATACCCTTGCATCTTTTGTTTTTGGAATCATCATCATTAATGCCATCAAAGAAAAAGGGGCTAAAACAAAAAAACAAATAATGATTGTTTGTGGGAAAGCGACTGCCATTGCGGCTGTTATTCTTGCCACCATTTATACAGCTCTTTCTTATATGGGTGCTTCAAGCGTTGGGGAACTTGGACGCTTGGATAATGGAGGCATTGTCTTGGCGAAAGTCTCGGATTATTACTTTGGAGCATATGGTGGGCTATTATTAGGATTAATGATCACAGTGGCTTGCATAACGACAAGCGTAGGACTCATTACATCTTGCTCGACATACTTCCATAAGCTATTTCCAAATCTGCCTTACAAAACGATTGCCATAAGTTTATCCATATTCAGTGCAATTATTGCCAATATTGGACTTACCGAGTTAATTGCCATTTCCGTACCTGTTATGACAGCCATTTATCCATTGGCCATTGTTTTGATTTTCCTAACATTTCTTCATTCTTTATTTAAAGGAAGACCTGAAGTTTATCAAGGCAGCTTACTTTTAACATTCATCGTCAGTTTATTTGATGGATTAAATGGAGCAGGTGTACACATTTCATTCATCAATGATTTCTTCACTGCAATACTTCCTATGTATGAGGCAGGACTAGGATGGGTCATTCCTGCCATTGTTGGAGGATTCATTGGGTATGCCAGCAGCGTCTTAAAGTCGAAATTCAATCACCAAATAGATTAATGATATAAATCAGACCAGGAATATTGACTGTAGACAAATTCGAAGAAAAGCGAGTTTGCCTACAGTTTTTTTCTTTGACAAACGTTTCAGCGATCGTCTGCCAAGCAGTTATTCGGCAGATTTGTCGACAAACTGATATGGATTGCAGGCCATTAAAAAAACACATTCTTTAATTTCTTATTCATTCTAATTTCTTCAGCAACTGAAAAATCTGTCCTCGATGATGTGATTCATGTTCAACCAAATGGTAAACGACCCATTCAGGCGTGACGTCATATTGTTCAAGTACCCTCGGTTTACGCCAATCCGTTAGGTCCATTGTGCGAAAGTTTGAAAGAAATACTTCACGTACATTATTGAGGCGGTAGAAATGTTCTTCTAATGTTTGTCCTTCAATGTGGTTTAGGGAGCCATCTTCGGCACGACATCCTAATGGAAACAACGCGCGTATTTCCGAATCCCATTCCGAAACAAGGACCTCCTCGTATAACCAATCTGCCTCTATCAGAGCTATGTGATACAACATCGAGCCAATCGTTTGCCTTTCATCGAATTTCGTATCAAGTATATTTTGGCTGATTCCAGTCAATTTCGTTATCAGCGTACGGCGAACATCTTCTAAACACCATAGCCACCGCCCAATTTCTTCTTCATATCCCGGTAATGCTGATACCAGTAATGCTCTTCTCTCCACTAAGATCAATCCTCCTCTTCATCAACATACATTCTATTTAAAATTGGTGTCACCTCCTTTTTAATAGAAAATACCCCTTTAGGGCAAGACAAAAAGAGCAATCTTTAAGATTGCTCTTTCGCTTGTTCATGTTTTTTCGTTTTATGTTATTCGATATCTTCGAAATTAACTACCCAAAAAAAGATTGGCTCTCATCTCGTCTGATATACGCCTGCTTTTTAGATAATCCTGTTCCCGTTCTTGTTCAACCATCATGCGCTGCTCCAGTTTTTGAGCATATAGTGCATAGCCGATTCCATGAGCCTGAAACATCGCTTTTTCCATTGCCGACGTGTACGTTAATTCGAGAAAATTAATGAAGAATCAATCCTTCCCATAGTGAATTTCGTACTCATCTTATCATTGAAATTGATAACTAACAAAGTTGCTATGGCTCCATATTCACTGATAATTCAGAATTTTTAACGACTCTTTCCATCTCCGTGTCCATAAACGCCAAATTCCTCCACCTTCCTCTAATTTCCTTTTTTCATTCACAAAAAGATAATCTTATTATTGAGCAGGTTAAGGGATTGGAGTTGTTTTTTTAAGACAAATTAAAAATCCCATTAACAAACCTGTTGTTAATGGGACTGAATGTTTATTTATATGAACCGAAAATTTCCTTTGCCAATCTACGCCCAGTAGGAGTCGCAGCCAGGCCGCCCTCTGCCGTTTCACGAAGTGCAACTGGCATGGTCAAGCCTATTTTATACATGGCATCGATAACTTCGTCACATGGAATGCGGCTCGTAATGCCTGCAAGCGCCATATCAGCTGCCGTTATCGCGTTGGAGGCACCCATTGCGTTACGTTTCACGCAAGGAACTTCGACCAATCCAGCCACTGGATCACAAACCAGTCCAAGCATATTTTTCAATGTGATTGCCATCGCTTCTGCGGCTTGGCTTGGTGTACCGCCGGCCAGTTCCACTATCGCAGCTGCGGCCATTCCGCTTGCCGAGCCCACTTCTGCTTGGCAGCCGCCAGCCGCTCCAGAAATGGAAGCGTTGTTTGCAACCACGAATCCGAAGGCAGCGGAAGTGAAAAGAAATTCAATCATCTCTGCCCGGGTCGGGTTTAATTTTTCTTTCACGGCAAATAATGTACCGGGCACAACGCCCGCAGAACCTGCAGTCGGAGTGGCACAAATCATTCCCATTGCTGCGTTCACTTCGTTCGTCGCAACAGCTTTACTGACGGCATCCAATAATAAATTACCTGCCAGTGCCTTGCCCGACTTGATATAATTTTGCAAAAGAACAGCGTCTCCGCCCGTTAGGCCTGTCACGGATTGCACACCTTTCAGGCCTCTTTCCACCGCTTGTTCCATCACTGTCAAATTCCTGTCCATCTTTTCGATGATCTGTTCTCTCGACAGGCCTGAGAACTCCATTTCTTGTAAAATCATGATTTCCGCGATTTTTACCTGTTTACTTTCAGCAAGTTCTACTAACTCTGCTACATTTCGGAACATGTTTTTACCTCCATATCTATGCCAGCACTTATCATTCAACCATCCTTATGACTTGCGACACGTTTTCCAATCGTTCAATTTCCTTCATCACATCGCCCTT
>NZ_CP195840.1:5252482-5295672 GCF_058513295.1 Peribacillus sp. B65
CGCTGGTCCGACTGCTCCCGCTGCTCCCGTTGGTCCCGCTGGTCCCGCTGGTCCGACTGCTCCCGCTGCTCCCGTTGGTCCCGCTGGTCCGACTGCTCCCGCTGCTCCCGTTGGTCCCGCTGGTCCGACTGCTCCCGCTGCTCCCGTTGGTCCCGCTGGTCCGACTGCTCCCGCTGCTCCCGTTGCTCCGGTTGCTCCCGCCGGTCCTGGGATTCCCGCTGCTCCCGGGATTCCCGTTGCTCCGGTTGCTCCTCTTTGTCCTATCGGTCCCCTTAGTCCTGCCGGTCCCCTTGGTCCTACCGGTCCCCTTGGTCCTACCGGTCCCTGTTTTCCTTTTGATCCTTTTGGTCCTCTAGGCCCCTTGGGCCCCTGAGGTCCACGGGGTCCTTCTTTATGCTCACACTTACAATGTTCCTTTTCACAACGACAACAAAATTTTTTATTCTTGTCGTTACAGGAAGATTCATGATTTTTTTCGCATTTACAATGTCTCTTTCCACATTGTAGGCAACTCACTTTATTCTTGTCACCACAGGAAGATTCATGATTTTTTTCGCATTTACAATGTATCTTTTCACAACTTTTGCACCGTCTTTTAATTCTGATAACTTTTTTTTGCTTCCTGAGATTTCCTTCTTCATTTTTTCCCTTCACACAAACCATGCCTCCTTTCTTTTTAACATGTATATTGCCCTGGAGTGTAGAGCGGAACGGCTACATGGTAAAATCAAAAGGAGAAAATTGGGGTGTATTTCTAATTCATTATTATCAAAAAAACCCCCAAGAAATTTAAATTAATAAATAAGCAGTTAGACTTAAAACTTCATCGTTAGTTCATAATAAAATCACATTATTCAACAAATCCTAAATAAAAAAAGAGGCTTTCCCCTCATCGATTGCATCAAAGATCTTCACTATCCCCTTAAATATAATATCGACCTCAATGGCTTATACACAACAACAGTTGGTTTTTTAGGATTGTAAGGCAATAAATTAGGGATTTACGGTAATTCTTTTGCCTTCGTAATACCTTTTACTACAGCGGCTTTGTAGTCGCTACCCCAGTCTTCTTTAAGGCACCGCTCCTTTTGTTCCTAATGGAAATGTTTACTTTGAAGGGGAATTTTATCTTAAAAAGATCGAGATAAAATAAAAATCCTACGTAACTTTATGTTAGAGGACTAATGAGGAGCGTTAAAATCAATGTGTGGTTTGCAGAAATAATATACCAATGTTACCACTTCTACACGTCAATATCTATTCGTGTAATAGGTATAAGAAAAAAGAAAAGTCCATGCGCTCTAGAATTTGCCGCATGGACTGTTTGCTTCTATAATTGCTTACTACAAAATAACGAGAAAGTTTCCACATATATACGGGAACAATACAAAATCCCTAGAAGTTTGTTGCTATCGGAGATCTTCCCCCCCATCGCACCACTTGGCTATCAAGTCCAACGACTCGAATTCCATGTCTCTTAATAATTCTAATATTTAACATATTTAACCTCAAAACCCCATTACTTACAAAACCTGTTATTCCTCAAGCATGCCCTTAATTCGCTTTACTTTGTCTTCCATCCTGCGTTCTTTATCACGACGGTCATCGATTCGGATATTCGTACAGACTCTAGCAAGACCTTTTTCAAAAGGTACTTCGTGCATCGCTTGGATCACTTCAAATAATTTAGGCAGGTCGCCTTCAATGATTGTATTCATGGGTGTCAGTTGAAAACGGATTTCTCCCTTCTCTTCATATTGCTTTAATACTCTTTGAATATCTGCCACATAGCTGCTAACACTTGGAGTTTGTGTACCGACAGGAATAACCGTTACATCAACAATTGCCATTTTTATTCACCAATCCTTTTTATGTATTAATCAAGAAGCTTACTAACATCCATCCTAGTATAGTCGGGTGTTTTTTACTATTATAACTCAAACTTCGAACCTGGGAAATTTGATATGAGTTTTGGAGCGTGAGATTCGTAAATCAAAGCACTTCTACTGGCAAGAAAATTACTGTAGAATCAGCCAAATAAACAAGTCCACCTCTATTAAAATAGAGGTGGACTTGTTTTAGATCGATTTCTTATGCCTTATCTTTTCATTTATATAATCCTTATAGACTAAAACAGCAACAACAATAAAACTTAGACTAACAAACCTGAAGATCATCTCTAAACTGATCCATTTAGCTAAAATACCTAATACAAATGCGCTAACTCCAACACCAACGTCAAAACTGGAAAAAAAGGTTGCGTTGGCTGCTCCTCTTTTTTCTTCACTTACCTTTTGAACAGTCCATGTTTGTAAACATGGCATAACAGTTCCATAACCTGCCCCAAATAAAATCGCCGCAATGATAAGTTGAGAATCATTTGTCGTATACGATAGGATAACAATTGAAAAAAATCCTAACACAGCTGACATAATGATAATAGACCAAGGTCCTTTTTTGTCATACCATTTTCCGGTAAACGGACGTAGTAAAGTTGAGACAGTTGCATTGATAAGGAAGAATAGAAAAATATGATCTACTTCCCTTTGTTCACCAAAAAGAACCAAAAATGTAATAATAGCCCCAAAACCAAGTGTTGTAATAACTGTAAGTAATGCTGGGAACCAAACGTCTTTTTCAAAAATCATATTCAAAAAACGAAATGGCTTCTTCTCACGCTTTACAATAGTAGGTGAATATACAAATTGAAGCGCAATTACTGCCAATAAGCTCAGTATTACTGATGACCATATCAAAATATTGAAGGAAAAAGAGTCATAGATTAGGATACCTATACTTGGTGCAACGATAGCCCCGACTGTCGTGGATATAGAAAAATACCCTATTCCTTCTCCTAAGCGTGTCTTAGGAATCAAATCCACTACTATTGTACTATTAGCTGTAGTTGATACCCCCCACGCTGCACCATGGAAAAGTCGTAACAATAGAATAAGCCATATAATATTAAGAAACGGATATAGTATCGTAATGATCATTAAAGCTGCACTTGCACAAATGGCTAGACTTTTCCTCTGGTTATCAATTAAATAGTAACCTACAAAAGGCCTGATGAAAACAGCACCTATCGTAAATAATGATGTTACTAGACCAACCTGAATGGAAGATGCATCCATGCTTAACAAATAGGCGGGCAAAATAGGAAGCAACATTTCAAACCCAATAAAAACTAAAAAGTTGCTTATAAATAAAAAAAGAAATGATTTATTAAAGATTCTTTGATTTTTCATATAATTATTCCTCGCTTCTAAATTATTTTTCTAAGTTAGAAGCGTTTGGAACACCGAAACGTTTTTCAATTGTCTAAGGTCTTTAGTCAATTGACTCACCCTCTCTAAACCCTTTAAAAAATTCATCAAACAATCATATCAGAACCTACCCTTATAAACAAGCTCTTATTTTACAGCTTTATATTAAGGAATTAAGGGAGGGACAAGTAAAAACATTTAAGGAAATTTACATTATTTTAAATAACTATTGTGGTTATATATAGGTTGTGACGGGAAAAACCCGACACTTTCTAAATGAGTAAAAAGTTATTTGGAGTAATATGGTTTTTTCTACTATCAATTAAAGCAATACAGTGAGCCAATCGTTCTACCCCTAGTTTAATTTGATTCTCGTTCACTTGAGAGATGCATAATCGAACGAGATTTTCCTTTTTATATTCTGCTAAAAACATTCTGGAGGCATCATCAACATATATATGCTGCTCGTTTAGCATATGAACCACCTGTTTTGCTTTCACATTCTCGGGCAAACTGATGGAAAGATAGAATCCGGAATTCGGTTTAGAAAAAGATGTATTAGCCGGCAGCAATAATTCACATGCTTCTTGAAGGATTTGCATTTTAGTACGGTATACCTCTTTTACTTTTTTGAGATGACTATAAAACATACCGCTTTTCAAATAGATTTCTAGCGCACCTTGAGAAAGTGCTGAACTATTAAAATCAGAACTGAATTTATATCGCAAAAAATTGTTAATCATTAATGCAGGAAGAACGACAGTACCAATCCTTAATCCTGGGAGAAAGATTTTCGATAGGCTTTTAATATAGATCACTCTCCCAGAAGGATCAAAAGAAAATAAAGGATCAGATTTTGGATTTGGATCAAGGTCTCCTAAAATATCATCCTCCACTATATATACATCGTATTTTTCAGCTAACTCAACGATTTTTTTCTTTTCGCTATTCGTGTAACTATGTCCAAGTGGATTGTGAAATCTCGGGATAATATAAAAAAATTTTATATCATTATTTCGAAAAATGTATTCCAGCCGATCAAGATCAATCCCTTCCATTGATAATTCAATACCAAAAGTAGTAGCTTGATGCAGATTGATCGACTCAATGAATCCGAAATAAGTCGGCTGTTCAATTAGAATATTGTTTTTTCCATTCGGGAATGGCATAGAAACTAATAAATTAAGGGCTTGCTGCGAGCCAGAAACAACCACTAATCTCTCCGGTTGAGTGAACACCTGTAAGTTTTGCAAATATTTCACCAACTGTACTCGCAGTGAGTAAAGCCCTTGTTGATCAGAGTATGTAAAAAGCTCTTCTTTATAATGGTCGATTGCTTGATTCATACAATGTTGAAATTCCACATAAGGCATAACATTTTTATCTGGACCGGCAGACAAAAAATCAATCACCTCATTTTCTACCGTCTCTTTTTGATATTCATTCACAACATAGTAGCCGCTTTTAGGAACAGAATAAATTAAATGCTCTTTTTCAAGTTCTACGTATGCTTTAATGACCGTATTTTTGCTACATGAAAAATACTCAGATAACTGACGAATCGAAGGAAGCTTACTGCCTGCAATTAGCGAACCATCTTCAAGGCGAAGCTTAATGTCTTCCATTATCTTTATATATTTTGAGTTCATATATTGATCCCCCTTCATCTGTACCAGGACAGATAGGTAAAAAAATGGTTTATTTTTATTGAGCATACTCATAGTATGTTAATTATATCAAAACTGTTTTTAAGTTAAATAAAAAATGGTACAGATGTGGTACAAAGTATAAAGATTGGGGTTGGAACAGATGCGGGGAGAAAAAAGAGAAAAATTCGGATTATTTTTGGGATTAGTGGGGGTCATTTGTTTTAGTTTAACGCTCCCTTCTACAAGTATTGCAGTAGAATATTTTGGGACTACGATCGTTGGTTTAGGAAGAACGGTTGTTGCCGCTATTTTAGTAGCCGTGGTACTAATTGTTCGAAAAGAAAAGCTACCATCTCTTCGCCAATTCAAACGTCTACTTATAGTTGCTTTTGGTGCAGTTTTAGGATTTCCTCTCCTCACTTCTTGGGCAATGGAAACCTTGCCTGTTTCTCATGGAGCTGTGGAATTAGCTCTGTTGCCGTTAGCAACAGCCGGATTTGCTATATTTAGGGCAGGTGAAAACCCATCTCTCAAATTCTGGATTTCAAGTATAATCAGCTCTTTAGCGGTAGTTATGTATGCACTTCATCTTGGATTCGGCCAATTGCAATATGCCGATTTAGCTTTACTGGCAGCAGTGATCATACTTGGACTTAGTTACGCAGAAGGGGGGGAATTAGCGAAAGAAATAGGCAGCTGGCAAGTGATTGCTTGGGCAATTATGATCGGTGCTCCATTTTTCGTTATTCCAGTTGGGCTAAACCTCACGAATGAAATGCTTCATGCCCCTTTACAAGCTTGGATCAGTTTCATTTATCTCGCAGTCGTTAGTCAATTTCTAGCATATGTTGCTTGGTATAGTGGAATGGCTATGGGCGGGATAGCAAGAGTTAGCCAGATTCAATACTTACAACCATTTTTGATGATTCTATTTGCAACAGTATTTCTAAATGAATCCATCACAATTTTCACTCTTATAATAGCAGTGATTGTTGTCTTTTCTGTTATATTAGGCAAAAATGCTCCTGTATCAAAAAACAGAGCTGTATCGGGGAAAACCTAACTGCATGTTCAATTGAGATTTCTGTATAATCAAATAAAAAATGTATATTCCTGCACAATTTATCAGTAAAGACTCAATACTTGCCTTCGACATTATGAGGGAACATAGTATTGCGAACTTTTTTCTTAAACATATGGATGGCTTACGGGACTCATTTAGCGTAAATATTAAACAAAAACATTTGATGCGAAAGCAAAGATAAGTCAAAATCATCCATTACTAAGACAAAAGTTAATTGTTTAGCAACTGGAAAAAATCCCAAACACTAATGAGCAACAGATTTCATTATTAAAGAAATCAAACCTAAAAAAACAAAGTGAATGCTACTGCCCTAACGGGAGTGTTGATCAAAAAAGGATTAACACTCTTTTCCTTCATTAAGTGGTGTGTTGAAATTCTATAATTTTTTTAAGCTAATGCATCCTATAGTTTAAGTATTTGCTATCATATACGTTTGTTATTGGCTTGAACCCAATCCACAAAGGCTTCAATGCCATTCACGACTGCTTTGGTCCGTATGGAGTGATACAAATCAAAATTGTGCCCCGCACCAGGAAGTTCGACATAAACAACCGGATTGGATGAGGAATCACGCAGATGCTCCGTGAAGCGTCGGGAATTTTCCACAGACACTAACCTGTCCTGGTCACCATGCGCCACGAAAAATGGAGGTGCTTCTTTTACCTTTTGCCACTTTATGAAATTTCACTCTTAACTATATGTAAGATCACTATTATAGTTCTTAAGTTTCACCTTTACATGCTTTTTTCTATTAGTTGTTCGTAAGCACGCGTGAATCCTTCTTCCACAAAATTGCCCCGGCTGAATAAGGAAAAGACTGTCTTAAAGACAGCTCTGATATTAAGCTATTCCCCGTCTCCAATTGGGTCAACCCGGATTTGTTGTGTCCCATGAGTACAATTTATTTCTTATTATTTTACAACTAAAATCAATATGCGTGATCTATTGGAAAATACTATTATCTGGATTTCGCTTTTTAACGATGGTCATAGGCAAATCCGCAAGTGTCACACACACCTGTTCCAATCAACTTTTTTAACTTTTGATAGAACCCTTTTGTCTACAAACTGAAGAGTTTATCCTAGTCTATGGCTTAACCTTATATCTCAAAACAGTTTTTAATTTTGCAGGTTCGACTTTTCTAAAATCTGAAAGATATATTTCTCTGTGTTGTAATGAAGTTCTTTCAAGATTATTATTTTTTATGAATTCATTCATTAATTTAAAACTTTGAGGTTCATCATCATATGGACCTACATGAAGCATTTGGACAGATAATCCATCATGAAATGTACCGAACTTTACATCATTTAGAAATGGATGTGGTTTCTTTTTTCGTACATGTTCAAATGCTCTCTCCACTACTTCTTTTGTTACAAAATCTGGTTGTCTAATCATGATCGTATATAATAATTCATCTTTATTTAAAGAATCTTTTTTTCTTCCCTCTTCTGTTAAATCCCATATTCCTTCCAATGGATATACGGTATATTCAAAATATCCATCTGGAGTGTATCCTTGCTTCGGCATCATTCTGACCGCATAAGCCAATGAATAAAGAACACCTATCTTTTCAGCGAATTCGTGCTCATTTGGATTTCCTTTTCCCTTAATCGAAAAGAATTTCTGTTCAGGAATTGTTACAAGTTCAGATTTTTGTTTTGGGATATATAAATTCTTCTCTTGTTTTCTCCATTCGTATTTCATTAGTTTTGTTCCCCTTCTCTATAACTTTTCATTATGTTTGATTACTACTTCAACGTCCTTTTAATTAAACCTTCATTTGAACAATTCCTTCAAGCCCTTATTGTTTCACTAAATCAAAATAAGCTGGACTATTCCCGTACATCTTTTGTGTTACCTTTTGACCAATATGATAGATAGAAAGGGTGGTACATATTTGTACCACCCTTCTACTTCTCGTTCCACAATCGTACCTTTAATTTTATACAAGAAAAGCTTTACTCTCATATAACAATTACTTCTATTTCGTCATGAAATTACTGCTGCATTATTTGAATGAGGTTGCCGCATGTATCGTCGAAGACAGCTATTGTGACTTCGCCCATTTTTGTCGGCTCCATAGTAAACTTCACACCGTTTTCCAATAATCGTTCGTACTCTTTACGAATATCTGAAACGCCAAACATTGTTGCTGGGATTCCTTCGGAAAATATCTTATTTTGATACTCCTTTGCGGCAGGATGCTCATTCGGTTCAAGTAAAAGCTCGGTACCGTCATGATCATCGGGAGAAACAAGCGTAATCCACCTGAATTTCCCCATGGGAACGTCATGCTTTTTTTCAAATCCCAGCTTTTCTGAATAAAATTCCAGTGCCTTGTCTTGGTCTTGTACGAATATACTGGTAACAATGATTTTCATAATGTTTTGCCTCCTTAGATATTTGCAACGTATGGTGATCTGCTGACAATCTGGCTGCAAGCAAAACAACCCATATTCGTCAGAAGTCCTGTTCCGATAAGATTACTCTATCCATCCTTTCAACAAGTTCTTAAGTGGTTCGTTGTTGAACATAAGTACACGATATTTTCCCTTTCGTTTAGATTTTACGAGCCCTGCATCTTCCAATGCAGAAAGATGTTTAGCTATCGCCTGTCTCGAAATGGAAAGGTCATGCTTCATAATGAGACGTACCGTAAGTTCATACAACGTCAACTCATTGCGTTCGGATAGTTCGTCTAATATAAGTCGACGAGTCGAATCGCCTAGTGCTTTGAATATAGCGTCTTTGTCCCAATTCATATATCGATTATAAGCAACTCTACGGTTGCTTGTCAATCATAGGCAACTGTAGAGTTGCATGACAAAGGAACCGTATCATGCAATCTTATCAAGTTAAAGTGACATAATTGTAGTTTGAATCATTATAGAAATTAAAACTTTTTTTTTACAAAAAAGTAACACACTAGCATCTCATATGAAGTGTTACTCCATTGTAGTGTTTAAAATCGATTACAATCATTTAACATAGAAAAAAATCCCTGATCAAAAAGCAGGGATTTTTGGCATTTTAATGGCCTTAGAGAACACAAAAATGATTATTCGATAATAATTTCAATATAAAAACCTTTATACTGTAAGGTATTCAGCAATTACAATATTTCGATATACCCCTCTGTCCCATGCACTCGAATTCGTTGCCCATCTTTTATCAGTTCAGTCGCATGTTCCACCCCAACAACTGCTGGTAAGCCATATTCACGTGCGATAACTGCTCCATGGGTCATCAGTCCACCAACTTCGGTGACTAAGCCTTTTATGGAAACAAACAATGGTGTCCAGCTAGGGTCAGTAAAGGAAGTGACTAATATATCTCCATCCTCTAGATTAGCTTCTTCCATGTTTAAGATGACACGTGCTCTTCCCTCAATAACACCGGAAGAAACAGGCAGACCTACAATAGCTTCGGCTGGGAGATTTTCTCGTTTGTACTCACCTACAATGATTTCACCATCAGACGTGATTACACGTGGGGGAGTTAGTTTTTCATATAATTTGTACTCGTCTTTTCGTTTGCTGATGATCTGGTAATCCAGTTTGTTTGTGCGTACTACTTCGCCAAGTTCTTCAAAAGTGAGATAGTATATATCTTCTTTTTCATGAATGACGCCTATTTGTACGAGTTGGTCGGCTTCTTTCAGTAAAGCCTGCTTATAAACGAAATAGCGACTAACCATGCCGTATTTGGGATATTCACGATAACCGATGAAATTCCGGATTAGGTCGATCATTCGTTTTGTTTCCTTGGCTTTTTGATCACCATCCGGTAATTGCTTCAATCGATCTAATAACTCTTGTTCTTTTTTCAAAGCTGCCTGTCGCCCTTGCTCAAATTTCCGTTTACTAGCATTAGGCTCAAAGTTTTTAATGTTACCCAGAATCAACGGGACAAGTGTAATTGGTTTTTCACTCCAACGAGTTCTAGTAATATCGATTTCCCCGGCACCTCGCATGCCGTATTTGCCGAGATAATCATAGATAGCTTCTTGCGTTTTTTGTCCACCTTCGAACTTAACCAGTTCACCCAAAAAGTTATCATCTTTTACATATTGTAAATAATTAATGACTTCCGGATAAGGACGAATCACATCTGCGACCTCCAGTAGCGCCAGACCCATTTCCGAGGTAATATTGTTTGGTACAGATTGAGAAAGCGTATCTGCTGCGTTTTTTTCTCCTAACCACTCATTCATATTTTCATTGATCCATGATGAAGCATCCATAGCAGCCATAAACACAGCTGAACTTTGTGGGTCAAATAAAATCTTCTTTAATATCTGGATATCTTCCAGAATAAAATCAAATAAATCCGACCCTGATTTCCTTTGGATGTTTTGTTTTAACTCTTCTATCGATGTTTGACTGTTCTTAATCAAATCAGAAACGATTGTCGGGTCGTTTTCGATTTGTGCCCTAGAATTAGCAGACGACACACTTTTATTGCTTTTACCGGAACTCTGTTCTTGCTTATCATTTGGTAAAGATTTTATGAAATCTCCTCGCTCTATTATGGTAATGAGTGCGTCTTTCATGAGCGGATCATGTTGTCCCATTGCATCTAATAACATTTTTTTGCTGTCAAGTGAAGCCAGCATATGTGTGACATCAACAAACAGCCTTCCGCCAGCTTTACGCATAGGTGCAGGAGTCGTTAACAGGAAAAAAGACAATCCCAATGGTTTCATGGGGTCGGTCATCATTTGTTGATGACCGACAGATACATAAACGTGATTTATTTGATCATTCACTTCAGGGATCGGGTATAAAGTAGTGATTGGCCGACTCTGGACTATATAAAATGTATCATCAACCAAACACCATTCGATATCTTGTGGTCGACCAAAATATGCTTCGATCTGTCTTCCGATGCGTGCCAGTTGTAAAATCTGTTGATCAGTAAGTGTTTGTGTCTTTTGCTGATCCGGATCGACCTGTTGTTTCACTGTTCCGCCTTCTTTTCGTCCATAGATAGCCAATTTCTTGGTTGCTATCATCTTATCGACGATTTCCTCTTCCTGTACTTTATAACAATCGGCAGAAACCAAGCCAGAAACCAGTGCTTCTCCAAGTCCAAAACTGGCATCGATTGATAGCAGCTTTCGGTTAGAAGTAATCGGATCAGCTGTAAATAAAATCCCTGAAGCCTGTGGGAAAACCATCCTTTGAACGAGAACGGATAAATAAACTTGACTGTGGTCAAATCCATTTTGCATACGGTAGATTACCGCGCGATCCGTAAATAGGGAAGCCCAACATTTCCTGATATGCTGCAAGATGGCATCGAAGCCGATAATATTTAAATAAGTGTCATGTTGACCAGCAAAAGAGGCATGTGGTAAATCTTCCGCAGTCGCACTAGAACGGACTGCATATGCATGTTCATCACCAAACTGGGAGAGAAAGTGAGTAACTGCTTTCACAACATCGGAAGGAATTTCTACATCCTTAATGATTTGTCGAATCTTCCTGCTGATTTCACCAATTTGTTCACGATCTTCTACTTTTAGAATTGTCAGTCGATCCAACAAAGCTTGGTACGTTTCGTTTTGTTCGATGGCTTTTTGATATCCCACGGTTGTAACACAAAATCCTTCTGGTACTTGTATTCCTTCAATTTTTGATAATTCCCCTAAATTTAATCCTTTTCCGCCAACGAGCAATAGCTGTGTTTTTTCCATCTCCTGAAAACCGAGAACCAATGAACCCATTCTATATCCCTCCCACAAATCTCAATAAAGGTCTATTGTATTTTAGCAGTAGCAATTAAGAATAAATAGTCTATATTTACCATTTCTTATATGCTATAATTAAATTAGGAAGAGTAAGAGTTCAACTATCATACAGTAACCAAATGCCCCGGTTTATCCCCTTGAAAGCAGTTCATATACCTCGAATGATTTACATTTCCTTAAAAAATACCAGAATCAAAATAAATTTGCCCTGGCAGAACTGTATCATCATGATTTAATTTAGTACTTTAAAAGAAATGACGGTAATTTCATACCATAATCATCATTATTTAATGTCTATTCTCGGATACTAAAACGCTTCGTTATTCCGAAAATTTCAATGCATTGTATACGTCATGCCCATGCAATTTTTTTTATGTTTAGGAACCGATTTTTTTAATCTCTGTAGCTGACCTCTGCTAATTTTATCTTTTCCCTCACATTCATCATACCCGCTTTTTATACACCCTTATTGCAAAAGGTATAAGCCACTATCAGAATCCCAATGCCCCACCCAAGAGCAATCCATATATCATTACCCACTGGCTGACTTGACAACAACACACGAATGGATTCCACTATCGAGGTTACCGGTTGATTTTCGGCAAAGGGCGATCTACCGACGGCATCGAATCGGTTGGTACAAACGCTGAGCTGATAAACGGCAGGAAGATTAACGGATAGGAAAAGGCGCTTGCACCGTCCACTGATTTTGCGGACAGTCCGGCAGTCGCCGCGATCCAAAGTCAGGGCCAGCGTAAACAGCGCAAGAATACCGGATACGGCGAGCCATGACAGCACCCCCGTCGATAATCGAAAGTCCATATTGAGGCAACGAGAGTGATTACGACAACGGAAAAGGCTTTGGATACCAGCGAGGTTAGCACATGCCCCCACAGCACGGTGGAACGCGAAATCGGCATGGAGTGAAACCTCCCGAATATGCTCCTTTGAGTATCTAAAAATAGGCGGTAAGCCGTATATGAAATACCACTCGCAATCGGCAGGATAAAAAAGCACCCAGATTAATGGATGCCCTGTGCTTTTATTCACTACTCTTGACGTCTTTTATTAAATCATCTTTAAATGACTTTGCATCTCTTTCAAACACTTTTTCAAAACTTTTTTCATACTCTTCGTAGGTTATCTGACCTTTTTCAATCAGTAATTCTACTATAGCTTTAACCCTTACTCTATTCGACACTAATTCGTTCGTCATATTGGACAATAAAATACCGATTTTCTCATAATCATCATTCATTTTTTGTCATCCCCTTCGTTTAACCAATACGACAAAAATGAGACGTTTTCCTGCAAATAATAAGCACCTTAATGTATAAGTGCTCTATTTTAATTAAATTCATAGCGATCATCATATGTTCTTTCTAATTTGCTCAAAACGCAGTATTCCTTTTTTAATGTTTGCAACTGATTCTCCAACTCTGAATTTATGCCGTTTCCCATTTTCTCTATAATTTCTTTTTGGGCTTTTTTATTGTCAAACAACTTTTTTAGCACTTTCGCATGTTCATCAAATATATCCACCTTTTCTCCCCCTTAATTTTTATACTATTTATATTCAATTAAAAGGCAAGGATTCCTAATTGTTTATTCGCTCTAAACTAGGCACATGATATTACAATCACTTTATATGTTGTAGATCATGTATTTCTGTATGCCTAGTTTACAAGGAAGATAAAAAACGCCTACCCGATGGATAGACGGTTATGATATATATTCAACAAAAGAGGGAATACGTAGCTTAACCGTACTATAATGAATAGTGGATACTATGTTCAAAATGACATAGACTATCCACTATTTTTTTACATACTATAATTGCTTTCCATTCTATTTATTCCTAGTATTAAATGTTTAATATATAAGAGATACATGAGTAAGGGATTATGTTTATGAGGAGGCGAAAAAATGAAAGTTCAAGAAGTTCTATTAGAGAATGGCATCAAAAGATATATGCTTGTAGACCATTATGGGGTTCCTGTTCTTTCTGTATTAAAGTACATAAAATATTTAGATACAACAGGAAAAAGCAATAATACACAAAAAACCTACTGTTACTCATTAATATCTTTGTGTTGTTCTGGAATAATAGACATCCCCTCATAGGTATCATCAGTTGCTTTTTGATATGCAAACCAACCTAAAAAAATTAAAAACACAAGGCTTCCAATTAATAGAAAATTCTTTTTGTTCATTTTATCCCCCTTAATAAGTACACCAAATTATTTCTTTAAGTACGATTGTTAGATTTTTATATATTTTTATATTCTATGTGATAGTGTAGCTTTGAAACAAAGTTTGATCAAAAATTAATACAAAAAAACCTTAATAAATGAATAAATAGATAGGGCATGTTTTGAAAAAAGATTAATCAAAACATGCCCTTTTATATTTAATAATTATTCTTTTATAAAAAGGATTGATTATATTTGTGTTCCTTAATCAACTAACGCACCCGTTAGTTTAAGTATATTTCTTCACAAGTTTATATTAGTTCGCAACTAAGATTTAAGAACATAATTGATAAATTCTGTTTTTGCTTTAGTGTACGCTTCACGATCATTGCTATATTTTTTTGCTAAAGTTCTTTTAAGAATAGCGTATTCATCAATAAACTGCTGATTAGTCCGTAATAAATCACGAAAAAGTAGCTGATTATCCCACCGTTCTTCTCCCTCAAGTAAAATATGTAAATGTACTACTCGTTTGTTGTTAATTACTTTTACAAAAAATCTTTGCCAAAGTCGATTGTCTATGTTAGGTGGTACATAATTCCAGTCGTGATTAGCTAACAACGAAGATATTTCTTTTATTTTTTGAAATGAATCAATTTTAGCCATTAAATCAATGATTGGTTTAGCTGGTAAATTAGGAATAGATGTACTTCCATAATGTTGAATTTCCGTTATGCCGAAAGTTGAAAGAAGATTAAGAAGAAGTGCTTTTTCCTGATTACCTTTTTCTACCCACTTGGGATTTGGTTCGACAATGTCTATTGTCTCATTAGCCCAAACGGGCCATGTGCTTTCATCATGAATATCTTTCATTTTACTCTCCCTCAAGATTTTAATTTTTTCAGTTACAGAAAAATCTTTGTACCTGCATTCTTTTACAAACCTGCCTCGATAAAAGAAAAAGGCCTAGCAGGAAAGAAAAGAATTAGCCATTTCCTGATAACATAACTAAGTCATACAAGTAATTAACAACTTTACCCATTCTCCAAGCTATTATTGCTGAACTAATTGCAATTACAGCTAAACTCACAACTTTTATTAACTCTAATTTGCCTTTATCCACCTATATCTCTCCTCAACCTGTACTATTTATGAGTATATATTCTTCAACGATAATAAATAATCCTTGTGCAACTAACCTGCTCCGTTAGTTCCATAAAGAAAAAGCTGCCTTAAAGACAGCTCCGATCTTCAGCTAACGCACCCGTTAGTTTAAGTAGGTTTCTTCACAAACTTTTTAGTATTTCAGTTAATACAGGAATGCTGCCCCGTTTCAAGATAAGAAAAGGCTATGTTAAAGTTCTTGGTTGATTTTGATTAATCATAATCGTTTATGGTATCAAACACCGCATTCTAAGGTGAAAAACTAAAGCATTATCCCCTTTTGTTCAAAAAGAAGGGATTTTTACTATCACTGAATTAAGATATTCCCTACATATTGGGCAGTACCTCTTGAACTTGTGAATACAACTTCTAAAACATCCCCCCCTTTGTTATTGGGGATTTGAAATTCCCTATTTTCATGCAATTCGAGTTCAATTCGTTGTTCATCTTTCAGTAGGGCAACTGTTATTTTTGGGTCTGTCCAAATATCTCCACCATTTCTTACGTTCTCTTGAAAATCTAAGGAAACTTTTTCGTTAGCAGTAACCTTCATTTTTTCTTGTGATAATCCGAATTCTTGAATATCATCTATTTTTTGATCTACATCTCCACTTGATGAACTCCAACTGACATTTCCTTCTGCTAATTGCACAGATGTAGCAAGGTCTTCTGAATATAAATGAGCAGTTGGAACACCAACATCATAATCTTCTCCTATACATCCTGTTAATATAAAAATTAAAAACATTCCTATAAATAATCTAAAAAAGCCTTTCATTTCATACCCCCTATTTTTCACCCTTTCTAATTTCAATCCAATTATACATCAATAATCCATATTATCCCATTTTCGCTGTTTGTCATTTTTTTACTTAATCAACTAAACTGCCCCGATAGTTCCATAAGAAAAAGCTGCCTTAAAGACAGCTCCGTTCTTCAGCTAAAGCACCCGTTACTTTTAATAAGGGTAAAAGTATTACTAATAATTTTTCTTCCATGAAATAAGATAAGTAACAACTTGTGTTAACGGCAATAACAAAAATATAACAATAGGATAGTATGGATATGTTTCAGAGATAAACGGATAAAAAAGCAGTAAACTTGTTATTATCGGAAATGCATGTATCATGCTAATATATGATGCTCTACAAGCTTGACTAGTAATTTGCTTTTCTCGTTCATCACTTTCCTTAAACTCATCAGGTAGTAGCAATGCTTTTGCCCAATATTTCTTTTTCTTCTTACTTTTAGTAATAAATGATACTATTACTCCTAAACAAACAAAAGCTAATATTGGGGTTAAATTTAATTCAAACATAGTAGTTTGTTTAGAATCCTTAAAAAATTCCGAGATATCAATTGATGCATAATAAAATGCTATCATCCCCCATCCAAACAATATCAACAAAATAACGGAAATAAACACATTACGAAAAACGCTCATTTTTCATCCTCCTCTAAAAAGAAAATCTCTTCAATTGGCAAAGTAAATGTATGTGCAATATTCATAGCTAGTAAAAGTGAGGGTATATAGCTTCCCTTTTCTAAAGACACAATCGTTTGTCTTGTGACATTTACAGACTCTGCAAGAACACCTTGTGTCATATTATACTTAGCCCTTAATTCCTTTACTCGGTTCCTTAACACCATAAAATACCACCTTTTATAGTATATGCTACTTATATTGTATAGTTGACTTTACATTTTGTAAAGTTTGTTTTACATTACAAGCGAAAAAATATTGATTACTTTTTCCGTTTAAAAACTTAATCAATAATAAAGATATTCCAATTCCCGTTCTTATATAATTATAATTCTTCACTTTTCTTCTTGCAGTAACCTGCCCCGTTAGTGCCATAAGAAAAGGCTGCCTCAGCAACCTTCCTTATTGAAGTAAAGCACCCGTTAGTTGAGGATGCTAAACTCAATAATTTTCTTTTTTCCAACGTTTATATTCTACAAACTCTAAAAAACCATAAGCCGTTATCATTGATAAAATGGGGACAACATAATACTTCGGAGGTCCAAATATAAAGGTAACAACAATGAAACCTGCAATAAAAAGTGCAGTATTTAAAATATATGTTTTCTTTCGATATTTTAAATAAAGTTTTACCTTATCCATTACTTTTCCTTTCACGCCAAACATATTCACTAATATTTTTTGTTATCTTTCTTGAACTATTCTGTCCCGTTAGTTCCGTAAGAAAAAGGTTGCCGCAGCAACCTATTATGTTCGTCTGTTGGTTCAAGCCGTTTAACTGGAACATGGTGAATAGTGTTTACCTTATTAGGAGGAATATGCGGTCCACCGGCTACATAGCCGGTGGCTTTTTCATTATGTAAAACAATTAGTTTTTTCCAATGCCAAAGACTGTACTTTCATTAAAAATCAAATGACAGTTCAGGCATGAATTGATTCATATGTTTTTGGATTTCGTTATATTTGTCAGACTGATCACTCAAGGTTTTCATTGGAATGATCTCATATGGGCGGTTGACCCAGGTTGGCAGGAATTTTGGATTTTGCAGTTCGATTTTCACATCATCCCCGGTTTGGATTTTCTTTACGCCAATTTGCATAATACCGCCGATGTCTTTGTAATCTCCCTGCTGGCCGGATAAGAAATTCCCAAGCGAATAAGCAACAAATGCCCGTTCGCCGTTTGGTTTTGTAAGCCATGAAACAGGCTGCAAAACGTGTGGGTGGTGGCCAATAATAATATCAGCACCTGCATTAGCTGTCGTTTGAGCAAGCAGCTTTTGTTCATCATTAGGCAACCGTTCATACTCTTTGCCGAAATGCAGACTGACCACAACGACATCTGAAACTTTCTCTGCTTCTTTAACTTCCGTCTGGATTCTCGTGGTATCAATTAAATTCACAAGATGCGGCTTCCCCGCAGGAACAGGAATCCCGTTCGTTCCATACGTATAGCTGAGAAACGAAAAGGTAATATCGTTTCTTTTTAATATTCGAATGATCTTCTGGTCTTCAGACGATTGATAAGCTCCTGTATAAGGCATCCCAATACTGTTCCAGTGGTTAAGCGCATTCAAAATGGCCTTTTCTCCTCGGTCAAGTGTATGGTTATTGGCGATTGTCACGAGATCAACCCCGTTTGCCTTTAGAGCATCTCCCACCTCTACTGGTGAATTAAAGGAAGGATATGAGGAAAGCCCTATTTCTTTCCCGCCAATCATCGTTTCCTGATTAGCCATCGTAATATCCGTTTTCCCCAGATAGGGCTTCACAAATCGGAACATCGGATTAAAGTCATACGAGCCGTTTGACTTGCGGGCGGGTATATACACCCTATCGTGAATTAAAATATCTCCCACAGCGCCTATGGTTGCTGAAGTTACTTTTTGTTTCGGAACAGGTGTATGAGCTTGAGATGAAGCGTTGTCGGGTTTAAGTTTCTTTTTATTTTCTGCCTTTGTTTCCGAGACTTTTGGTTCCTCTTGAAATTGACCTTTTACAAATGGTGCAAGAATCCATAACAAACACATAAATGTAGCTAGAAACACTAGTATTCTTTTCATGGCAATGCTACCTCCTACTATTATAGTAGGGTGTTTTTAGGAAATAACAACAAAAATATCTATTTGATATTTAAAATGAACACATCATTCGTTTGAAACAGAGTACGAAATAAAAAAAGTTAGACATATCATGTGTTGCTATATCAGATGTGCTTGCTATCTCAGATATGCCTCCTGTATCTGAAAGCACATGTCGAACAGCTTTTCAAGAAATCGAAATACCTTGTAAGTTTTGAGTACACTCATAGTAGACTATTAAAAAGTGTTACTTTTGGAGATAATTTGCACTTTTTTGAGTGCTATTTTGCATGTAAAAGAATCAACTGTAGGGATTGGGATTGATCAATAGGTCCTCCTGAACCCCCATATTAGCGTAAATAAAAAGAATCCATTTTGAAAAAGATGATCAAAATGGATTCTTTTCTAGTGATTTAGTATACAGTTTTTATAATATAGTATGATTATTTTTAGTGATCCTTATAGAACTAACGCACCCGTTAGTCTAAGTAGATTTCTTCACAAACTTTTTAGTATTTCAGTTAATACAGGACAGGAATGCTGCCCCGTTAGTTTACCCATTTATGAATTTCCCTAATGAATAAACCAATAAAATTAATAATTGATAAAGAGTAAAGGGGATTAGTGTAAGGAATGGGATGTACTTCATCTTATGTTGTTCTTTCCTTATCACAGCGATAATCGTACATATAATAGAAACACCATACAGGCTCAAACTACTAATTAGTAATATATCACTAAACTTAATTATTTCAATTGCAGCAAATAAAAGTAATGGAGCCATAACTCCAACTATGGCTGACGTAAAACTAAACATATTTTTCTTCATTTCAATTTCCATCCTCAATTCATTTGATAATGGTGGTGGCAGCCACACATCTTGAACTATAGCACAAGTTAGCTTAATAAAATTTTCTCTGTTAATCACTCTTTTTTTCAATAATAGATTTATTTAATCCTACTTGTCTTATTCAACTAACCTGCCCCGTTAGTTCCATAAGAAAAAGCTGCCTTAAAGACAGCTCCGATCTTAAGCTAGTCAAACAAGTACAATAAATGTTAGAGACTAATAAAACCACTCCATACGAGAGAATAAACTATAAATGTGAATGAAATTGTTACCCAAAAAGTATGGATTGCAGTATCCTCTTTATCTCGTTTAATTTTCTTTGCTAATCCTACACTTGCCACAATAAATACTATACATAATATAGGTGTTAAATATATTGCTATGAATAACATTAAAAGTTCCACAATATCCTCCATTTTCATATCTACATTATCTAATTTACATAAGCCCCTACTTCAATAGGATTTCTCATTTAGGCTTTTATTTTTAATCACAACTAACCTGCCCGATAGTTCCATAAAACAAAGATATGCCAAAGCAACTCCCTTATTGCACCTGTTAGGTTAAGGACTACGCTTTTTTATTTTTAATCTCTTCCAACAGAGAAATAATCCTATCATTCTGTTTAATTATTGTTTGATTTTGATTTCTCATTTTTGTGAAGTCAAATAAAAATATTAATAAGATTGCTATTATAAGGAAAGCCATAATTCACCTCTAACCTTTACTTTTCTCTAAATTATACCAGTTCTTATGCAACTAACCTGCCCGATAGTGCCATAAGAAAAAGCTGCCTTAAAGACAGCTCTGATCCAAGGTTGCTGAGGCAACCTTATTTATTTACCCATTAACTTAAGAAGATGTTAAGGTAATAAATTCTTCGGCATCTTTAACGCATAATTCAATTCCTTTTTCCCAAAAGGCTTCTGATGTAATATCTTCCCCTAAATGCTTCATTACTAAATCTTCTGTTGACATACTTCCTGAATCACGAAGCAAGTCTAAATAATCTTTTTCAAATTCTTTTCCTTTTTCCTTTGCCTTTGCATAAATACTTAAAGAAAATAAGTACCCGAATGTATATGGGAAGTTGTAAAATGGAGATTTGGTCATATAATAATGTGATGTCCAAACCCACGAATGGATAGAAGCATTATCAAGAGAACCTTCATACCCTTCATCTATTGCTTCTTGCATTAGTTCATTTAAACGTGATGATGAAACAATACCCTCTTTACGTTCCTCGTAAAATTTCTTTTCAAACAAGAACCTAGAATGTATATTCATGAAATTCATCACACTACGTTTTAATTTTTCATCAAGTAAAAACAATTTTTCTTTAGTGGATTCAGCTTTTTCCATTGCAGCATCTAAGATGATCATTTCGAAAAATGTTGACGCAGTTTCTGCAATACTCAATGGATATTGTTTATTCAATCCATTAACCGGTTTCATCGCATGGTTATGAAATGCATGACCTAATTCATGTGCTAAAGTTAAAACATTGGTAATTGTACCACCATATGTCATAAAAACTCTTGATTCTCCTGAAAGTGGGAACCCCGCACAAAACGCAACAGTCGATTTATTTGGACGATCTTCAGCCTCTATCCAACCTTTATCAAATGCCTGCCGAGAAAAACTTTCTAATTCCGTTCCAAATTGACTAAAATGCTCCAAAATAAATTCCACAGCATCTTCATATTTTATCTTTTGATTACCTTTTGTAACAGGAGCCCAAAAGTTATACGAATGCATTTTTTCATCGCCATTCATTTTTGCTTTTTGATTTAGGTAATTTGTAAAAGGTTTTTTGTATTTACTTATGGCTGTCCACATTGCATTTAGTGTTTCCTCTTTGATGCGATTTTCAATCAAAGGAAATTTTAGTATATTTTCTAATCCTCGTTTTTTGTACACTTGTAATCGGAAACCTGCGATATGATTCAGTATTTTGGCAAATAGTTCTTCTTGCTCGTTCCATTTATCTTCCAAAGCCCTATGAGACTCTTTGCGAACCTCTTCATCAGGGTGTGAACGTAAATTTATCGCTTGACCAACAGATAATTCATTTTTTTCTCCGTCGATTTGAACATTAACTCTAATACTACTAACAAGTGAATTATAAAACTGCCCCCAAGCATGATAACCATCTACCATCAGATCTGAAACTAAACTTTCTTCTTCATCTGAAAGATGCATCTCAGCCTTTTTACGCCATTCATTAAGTATGAACTTATAGTTATTTAAATCCTCAGTATCTAGTATCCCTTCCCACAAACGTTGATTTGTGTTTACAAGTACTTTTTGTACTTTTTTAAAAGCAGACTCAAAACGAGCATTTATAGAAGATGTTTTTCCTCTTAGTGTTGTAGCATTTTGATCCTTTGGGTTTTGTGCAAGAAGACAGGTTATAAAAGAATTGGCTTGTGATAGGTTCATTCGAATGTCTATTATGAATTCAACAATTTCTACAACTTTTAATGATTCATTTAATTCTTTTGGAGTATGAAAAAACTTCAATTTTTCTTCAAATTTAGAAACTTTGATTTCCAAGTGTTTTAAATGTTCACGAAATTGAGATGATTGATTTCCATCCTGAAACACTTCATCCAAGCTCCATACTTGCAGATACTTTCTTTCCTTCACTTGTTTCCCCCCTAAAAATTTAAGACTATAACCCTTTACCGAACGTATATTCTCATCATATCATAATCTGTAATATTATGGGTGTTAATGAACCAACCTGCCCCGATAGTTGCATAAGAAAAAGCTGCCTTAAAGACAGCTCTGATCTTAAGCTAACGCACCTGTTAGTGGAATAAGAAAAATAAGTTTAATGCCAATAAATGTTGTCGTTATTTTTGCAAACAAGATAAATTCCTTTTTTATCCTTTTCCGACAAAGAAATGGCCAACTGTTTTATTTTTAAATAATCCGTTTTATCAACTAAACTTAAATCTGGGGAGTTTCGATAACCACGTTGACCAAGATATTCCGATGTGGTAATGATTGTATAATGGTCTCCTTCGGCTTGTTCTGGGATTTCCTCAAAGCTTTTTATAATCTGTCCATTCTTAATGAATACCATTTTCTCATACAAAGATATAGCTTTATAGCCCATTGGAATTTTCCTATGTACCTCTTTATCCCTAACAAGTTCAGAGTCCGTAAGATATTGTGAATATGAATAAGAGAAGCCATTTGCACTAATAAAATATTTATCATTACATTCAATGTTTAATGGATTATTACCGTTTTCCTTAGGATAATCATAAACAACTGCTGGTAAAGTGTCGCTATAAATAACTTTTGGAGCTCCTACCCATTCACCGACATTCTCATAAACTATAGATGAAAGTTTTTTTATTTGATCTAAAGTCATAGAATTTTCCTTTCTTATTAATGAAATGGACAATTCATTAATCCAATGATTTATACTGGTTAAGATTTTATTATATGCTTCTTTACAATCATATCCTTTTTCTCTATATTCATAATATTTATCCTTTAAATTGGCTTTTACAATATCTAAATCCATATATTTTTCCTCCCAATAGCATACGTAACCACTTCTTCAACTCTTGCACCCTTTACTTTAAGTACAATTCTTCACAAACAACCGGGTTTTTCTTTGTTTTAAGGTCCAAATAACAATCGCGGAAGCATAGTCCATAAGGAGAACAACAACAATAAGATGGTTAGTCCTGCCCAGTAAAAGGAGCTGACACCCTTTCTTTCCATAATATATGAAACTACAAATAAACCTATCATAATAACAGGGAATAAAGGATCTCCCCCATTCGCGATATGATAAACCTGTACTCCAATGATTATAAGTCCTGCTAAGATATTAAGGATATGTGATTTTTTCAAAATCCTCACCCTTTCTAATTTCAATCAAATTATACATTAATACTCCATATTACCCCATCTTCACTGTTTATCATTTTTTTATTCTTCTTCAACTAAATGCACCGATAGTTAATAGTTCCATAAGAAAAAGGCTGCCGCAGCAACCTCCCTTAATGAAGTAAAGCACCCTTTAATTAGACAACAATTAAACTTATCGATTTATATTCTTTGTCATACCAATGGTAAACTTCTCAAATCCAAAAGTTTCATAATATGATTCCAAACTTTCTACACACATAAGTTGAGGAATTACTCGATTTTGCTCACAATGTTCAATTATTCGATTCAACATTTCTTTGCCGACTCCTTTGGACTGGTAGCTCGGTAGTACACACACTCCACATACCACTCCAGTAATCACACCATCTGAAATAACACGTCCCATACCCACTAACTGTTGTTCATCAAAAGCATAAATTGCATACCAACTTTGAGTGCACATTTGATTCAAATCATTAACTGTTAATTTAAGTGAATTCCATCCTAAAGATTCATATAAGGTTAGTAATTGCTTGAAATTTTCAGGGGGTTCTATTGTATAATGTATAGGTTTTTCCATATGAGCACCTCCCTGGATTTTTGTATCTTTACAGCTTATTCTCAACACATAATTTGTATGATTTTCACATATTTTCTTCCGCAAACCTGCCCCTTTAGCTCCATAAGAAAAAGAACTGCTAAGACAACTCTCTAATGGAAGTAAAGCACCCGTTAGCCATCCATGAAGCGTAAAAATCAGCGCTTCACCACAGAGAATGAAAATGGTCCAGAACGGTCAATACTGATTCTACGGCTGGGAGAGGAAGGTCGATGAACTATGGTGCGTTAGAGCCCATCCGTTAGTCTGACTCCAACGACCAAGGTGCACCACTGACTGTCGCTCCCTTACGGGAAGCACACATGGTAGATTAATCCTATTCTGTTTTTTGCACCAGCCTCCAATTATATTGAGAACCGTAGAAAGGATGTTTTCAATGGAAGTAGTCATTGAAAGAGCGTGTGGTATGGATGTTCATAAGGACAATATTACTGCATGTATTATGACACCAGAAGGAAAGGAGATTCAAACGTTTTCAATGAAACCTTTTTAGGGAAAATCTAGTATATAGATTAGGGAAATGTTTTTTGAATAGGAGGATCAGGTAATGAACTAATAGTTTGATTCTAAAGGTCTTATTAAACTAAACTGCCCCTTTAGTGCCATAAGAAAAGAGCTACCTTAAAGACAGCTCTGAACTTCAGCTAACGCACCCGTTAGTTCATTAAGAATATCTTAAATAAATCCGTATAGACCCAAAACAACACACATTAATCCTCCGAAAATAAATAAAGCTTTAAGAAACCAATAATTAAATGTTAAAGGTAAGGGCGTTATATATTTGATGTGTTCAAAAAATTTTCTATTATCAAACCGATAACGAGTCATATAAATCAAACCAGTCCAGGTTGCGATAATACCAAATATAGTTACAAATATAGACCCAAAAAAGTCTTTGTCCACTCTATTAATCCCACCTAAATTAATTAATTTCCTCTCTTTTAAACGATTCCAAAATGAAGAATCACCTGTTAGATTAATAAGTTACAACAAATTACTGTATAAATACCATAAGAGCCACAACTAAAAATGGAGAAAAAACAAGTAAAAATACTATTACTCCTGTCTTCCAAATATTTTTTATTTGAAGTAATTCCTTCTTAGCCTTTTCCTTATTTTTAAGCGACCATATAATAATTCCGACCCAATAAATTGCTGAAAATATATAGCTTGAAGTATCCATAAAATCACCTCTTATAAAAAATTCCGTAAACACTGTTTAACAATCATTCTTTCACAAATCTGCCCCAATAGTTGCTAAGAAAAAGCTGCCTTAAGACAGCTCTGATCTTCAGCTAAAACGCACCCGTTATTTCTATAAAATATTGTATTTAATTAGATTTTTACTACTTTATCTTCATCCCATATACGTTCCAAGATCACTTCATTATTAATACAGTTTATTTGAAAAACGTCAGGATTACTAAGGTTTTTCCAACACTCGAAATCAAAGTCACAATTATAATTCTTTAAAAGTAAGGATATTATATTTCCATGACTGACGATTACTGTGTTTTCAGTCCCACTTTTGAAGACTTCTTCTACAACATTTACGATTCGATTCATTGCTTCTTGACTTGACTCTCCTCCTTCAAATTTTAATTCCATATCATTAAATGTTGCTTTTAGTTTTTCATACCAATCAGGTAAGTCCGTTGTGCTTAGTGTCCGTTCTGAGAGGCGTTCATCAATCTCTATTTTAATATTTGTTTTCTCACTTAATGGTATTTATATTGGAGGAGAGAATTATGGCCAGTTTCAGAAAACGTGGAGATAACTGGGAATATCGAATAAAATACAAAGACCCCTTCACTCAATCCAAAAAGGAGAAAATGAAGGGTGGATTTAAAACCAAGAAAGAAGCCGAAGCCCAATTGGCTGCAAGAGAAATGGAGATACATTTAGATGAAGGGCTAGAACAGAAACCTATCCTACCAAAAACCTTTCTAAACGGCTTCATGAATATAAGAAAGGGTCAGTTCGTAAAAACACCTTTGAACTTCATGAGTTAAATATCCGTAACCATATCCTTCCGCATTTTAAGAATATATTATTAAGCGATATTAAGCCTGTTATGTATCAAAAGTTTCTAAATAACATACATGTAGCGGGTTATAGTCGTAGAACGGTAGAGATTATTCACAGTACGATGTCAAACGCTATGAGTAAAGCCGTTACAATAGGAAAAATACAGAAAACCCTTGTATAGGAGTGACTATCAAAGGGAAACCAAAAGAAAAAGGAATTAAATATTTGGAAAGCCATCAGATCCCCCTCTTCCTACTTACCGCACATCAATATGGCTACAATCATTGGATATTTTTCCGTCTACTTATCGAAACAGGAATGCGAAAAGGCGAAGCTGCTGCATTGCAATGGACCGATATTGATTTTAAAGAACAGACCATTTCTATTACAAAAACTCTAGATTTTACAGCTAAATACAAACAAGAACTGTTCGGTGATCCAAAAACATTTAACTCCAAGCGGGTTATTTCCATTAGCCAGACACTCACTCAAGTACTTCAACATCACCTACGGCATCAAAACCATCATAAACTAGCCTTGAATGATTTATATCACCATGATCTAAATCTAGTTCTTTGCAGGGATGATGGCAGCTTCATGCCAAAGTCTACCTTATTTAACGCATTCAGTCGTATCTTAAAAAGGGCTGAGTTGCCTTCTCTTCCCATCCATTCCCTCCGTCATACACATGCAGTGCTCCAGCTAGAAGCTGGAGCAGATATGAAATATGTTCAGAAAAGATTAGGTCATGGCAGAGTTGCGATAACTTCTGATGTATACGCACATATAAGCAAAAAACTCGAAAAGAAAAACTTAGACAAGTTTGAGGAATACACCAAGGGACTAATCGATTAAATTTTTTTGCTGAATTTGGTGGGCAAATGGTGGGCAAATATCCACATTTAAATAACTTAGATTTGCCCACCAAATAAAAAAACCCCTGACACCAGAGGTGCCAAGGGTTTGAGATATTAATACATTGACATATATTGTTCGCGTTCCCATGGGTGAACTTGAGTACGGAACATATCCCACTCGATTTCTTTTGCTTCAACGAAGTGTTCAAGTAAATGTTCACCTAATGCTTCTTTGATGACTTCATCAGATTTTAATGTTTCCAATGCAGCATATAAAGTAGCTGGTAGATCAACGATACCTACTTCTTCACGTTCTTCTTTATTCATAACATAGATGTTGCGGTCAACTGGAGCTGGGGGAGTCAAGTCGTTCTTGATACCGTCAAGACCAGCTTTTAGTAGAACTGCAAGTGCCAAATATGGGTTTGCTGCTGGATCGACACTACGTACCTCTACGCGAGTACTCACTCCGCGTGATGCTGGGATACGGATTAATGGGCTACGGTTTTTAGCGGACCATGCAACATAACAAGGAGCTTCGTAACCAGGAACTAGACGTTTGTATGAGTTAACAGTTGGGTTTGTTACCGCAGTGAAGCTTGGAGCATGCTTAATGATACCTGCGATAAATTGCTCAGCTGTTTTGCTTAATTCCAATTTACCTTCTTTATCATAAAATGCGTTTTCGTTGCCTTTGAATAAAGAAACGTTACAGTGCATACCAGATCCGTTAACACCGAACAATGGTTTTGGCATGAATGTCGCGTGTAAACCATGTTTGCGGGCAATCGTCTTAACAACCAATTTAAATGTTTGGATGTTATCACAAGCTGAGATTGCATCTGCATATTTAAAGTCAATTTCATGTTGTCCTGGAGCTACTTCATGGTGGGATGCTTCGATTTCAAATCCCATTTCTTCAAGCTCAAGAACGATATCACGACGGCAGTTTTCTCCTAGGTCAGTAGGTGCAAGGTCAAAGTATCCGCCTTTATCGTTCAATTCCAGCGTCGGCTCGCCTGCTGCATCCAGTTTAAATAGGAAGAATTCAGGTTCAGGTCCAAGATTGAAATCTGTGAAGCCCATTTCTCTTGCTTCTGCAAGAACACGTTTTAGGTTAGCACGTGGATCTCCATCAAAAGGTGTTCCATCCGTATTGTAAATATCACAGATCAAACGTGCCACTTTACCTTTTTCGGAAGTCCAAGGGAAGATAACCCATGTGTTTAAATCAGGATATAGGTACATATCAGACTCTTCGATACGAACGAAGCCTTCAATGGAAGATCCGTCAAACATCATTTTATTATCAAGTGCTTTTTCTAATTGACTGACTGGGATTTCAACGTTTTTAATTGTCCCTAAAATGTCAGTAAACTGTAAACGGATGTACTTAACATTTTCTTCTTTCGCTAAACGAGTGATGTCTTCACGTGTGAACTTTGCCAATTTCTATTCCCCCTAATAATTCATAAATCATATTTTTATTGGAAAAAACGGGACATATCCCCTTGTCTAAGAGATGTTCGATGCTTGCTTCCTTGTAAAAGCTCGGAACGCAGAAGCTTGCGAAGCTCCTCGTCACTAAGGTCATGCCTTATTTTTTCCGCTTGTTCTAATTCTTGAGTTTTAGGTAAATTCTGTTCCTTTACAGTGAAAATCTTTTTAATGCCGGCCAGATTGACTCCTTGTTCGATTAAATCTTTAATCTCAAGCAGCCGATCTATATCATTTAATGAAAAAACCCGACGATTTCCATCTGTTCTCATAGGAGTAATAAGTTGATGCTCTTCGTAATACCGAATTTGGCGTGCAGACAACTCAGTTAACTGCATGACGATTCCGATGGAAAAAAGAGGCATCGAACGCCGAATGTTGTTGCCGCTCATTCTTAGCATCCTCCTTTTGTTTATCTTAAAGTAATCTTATATCATGTTATTAAACTTGTCAATATGATGTTACATTTTATAACGTGAATTTTTTCAGAAAAATTAAACGATTTGTTACTACACAAATATTTTGACTATTGTTTTTACTGGAATCCAATTGTATCTGGATTCCCATTACATACTTAATTTAAATTCATTTACAATTGAATCAGTTTTTTGTCCATTAGCGCATTCACAGCAGTCAATACAGCTATTTTAACATGGGCGTATGTCAATCCGCCTTGAACGTAGGCAACATATGGAGCCCTTGTCGGACCATCTGCCGTCAGTTCAATGCTGGCCCCCTGTATAAAGGTGCCTGCAGCCATGATTACATCGTCCTCATATCCCGGCATATAGGCAGGATATGGTGTCACATGTGAATTGATTGGTGATGCATATTGGATGGCCTGACAGAAGGCAACCATCTTATCCCGGTCATCGAATTGGACGGATTGAATCAAGTCAGTTCGCTTCGCATCCCATTTTGGGGATGTATTCATACCGAGCTTTTCTAAAAAGGCAGCTGTGAACATGGCTCCCTTAACAGCTTGTCCCACGACATGCGGTGCAAGGAAGAATCCTTGGTACATTTCCTGCAGACTATAAAGCGACGCACCTGCTTCAGCCCCTATTCCAGGTGATGTTAACCGATAAGAGCAAGCTTCAACCAGGTCCTTTTTACCAACAATGTATCCACCGGTTTTCACTATCCCGCCGCCCGGATTTTTAATGAGTGAACCAGCCATTAAATCCGCTCCGACATGACATGGTTCTTGTGTCTCAACAAACTCTCCATAACAATTATCCACGAACACGACGATTTCCGGGTTAATGTCTTTGATAAAGGAAATCATTTCCTTTATTTCATCGATCGTAAAGGACGGACGTGTAGCATACCCTTTTGACCGTTGTATACCGACCATCTTCGTGTTTGGTTGAATGGCTTGTATGACGGCTTCGAAATCAACGGTTCCAGTTTCCGCTAATGGAACGGCCTTATAGCTGATCTGAAAATCACGTAAAGATCCGATACCCGTTCCCCGGATACCGACGATTTCTTCCAAAGTATCATACGGCTTTCCAGTTATGTATAACAATTCATCTCCTGGGCGCAATATGCCGAAAAGAGCAGTGGAGATGGCGTGTGTGCCTGATATAATTTGGGGGCGCACCAATCCAGCTTCCGCACCAAAAACATCTGCATATATCAATTCGAGCGTATCGCGGCCCATATCATCGTATCCATACCCTGTAGTCGGGATGAAATGGGAATCACTCACTTTATGTGCTTGATAACTTTGTAATACACGAAATTGATTTTCTTCAATTCGTTCGTCCACTTGCTTATGTAATGGAGAAATCATTGCTTCCACTTCCTGGGCAATGTTTTTCAACACTTCTCCATTTGTTAACTGCTGATACATCAAAATTCCCCTTTATTATGAATATTTCTCCAGCTGCCCGGTTATTGGATGATCAGCTAGACAAAAACCTTTGCATTCATATCTTTCCGATTCTTCATTAAAGGAGAGAGTGCGCAATATGGTTTCATTTTTCAGCTGTGATAATAGTTTACCCTCACTCGATGGCAGGAAAACATGATACGGGATCATTTCTTCAATCACGTACTTTTCAATTTCTTCCATGATTTCATTCAGATCCGATTGTTCATAGGCACTTATCATTAATGAAGCACGACTGGCTGACCTGACAAAATCAGCGTGAACCTTATCTTTCTTATTATACAACGTTAGCTGTGGAATGGAAGGGACATCTAAGTCATTTAGCAAATCCTGCACCGTTTTCTGATGATTAAAGTAATCTGTACTTGACGAATCCACCACATGGAGCAATAGATCCGCTTCTTTCACTTCTTCCAGGGTCGAGCGGAATGCGGCTATTAAAGACGTCGGCAAATCTTGAATGAAGCCAACCGTATCCGTCAGCAGCACGGTAAATCCGCTAGGAAGTATCGCCTTTCGTGTCATGGGATCAAGTGTAGCGAATAACTGGTTCTCTTCGTAAGAATCCGCCTCCGTCAAACGGTTGAACAGTGTTGATTTACCTGCATTCGTGTATCCCACAAGGGCTATTTGAAAGGTCTTATTACGCTTCCTTCTGTCACGATAGCGTTCGCGATGCTTCACTATGCCACTTAATTGTTGCTTGATTTCATCTATTTTCCCACGAATGTGGCGGCGGTCGCTTTCCAGCTTCGTTTCACCTGGTCCCCTGGTGCCGATTCCGCCGCCCAGCCTGGACATTGCCGTCCCCTGTCCGACCAAACGCGGCAATAAATATTGGAGCTGAGCAAGTTCGACCTGCAGCTTCCCTTCCCTGGATCTCGCCCGCTGAGCGAATATATCCAATATTAGCTGTGTCCGGTCAATGATCCTTGCCTCCAATTGTTTCGAAAGGTTCCGAATCTGGCTAGGGGAAAGTTCATCATTAAAGATAAATAAATCCGGCTCAAGCTCCTCTTCCAGATTCCGAAGTTCCTCCACTTTTCCTTTTCCTATATATGTAGCCGGATCGACGCTTTCCCTTTTCTGGGTGATGGTCATTAATACCTCACCATTCGCCGTCTTCGCCAATGAAGCCAGTTCATCAAGTGAATATTCAAAACGTTCAATAGTCTCAGTTGTTTGACACCCAACCAAAACGGCCGTTTCCTTTATTGCTTCTTCCAAATCACATGCACCACCTTCGGGTAGATTTCAGTTAATCATAACAAAAAAATTGAATATATAAAAATTTCCTGAAAACGTAGCTTTTAGCCGTTTTAAAAATTCCGATAACATGCTAAAATCAAATTTGGCTTTACCATCAAAATCAAAAAGACATAGAGGGACATTCATATGACATGGGAAGTATTAAGTTTCATAGGTACGATTGCATTCGCTATTAGCGGGACCATCATCGCCATGGAAGAAGAGTATGATATTTTAGGAGTTTATATTTTAGGAATAATTACTGCCTTTGGCGGAGGGGCAATCCGCAATCTGCTGATCGGTGTCCCCGTTTCAGCATTATGGGATCAAAGTTTCTATTTTGTCATCGCTTTAGTATCCATCACCATCGTTTTCGTTTTTCCTACAAACCTTTCAAAGCACTGGGATAGATGGGGAAACTTCAGTGATGCCATTGGCCTTTCAGCCTTTGCAATCCAAGGGGCGATGTATGCCGTGGAACTTAATCATCCAATAAGCGCCGTCATTGTATCAGCTGCATTAACCGGATGCGGCGGCGGGATACTCCGTGACGTACTGGCCGGAAGAAAGCCATTGGTCTTCAGAAAAGAAATCTACGCAGTATGGGCCATCATTGCAGGCTTGGCTTTAGGCAGTGGTGTATTATCCCAGTCATGGCAGCTTTATTCGCTCTTTGCCGTCATCACGATATTGCGCGTCCTTTCTTACACCAACAATTGGCATCTTCCTAATAAAAAATGGGTGCCTAAAACATAAATTTGAAAAGCCCGCCATCTTGGTGGGCTTTTCCATGTCATTCTTTTTCATCATCCTCGAAAACCAAATCTTGGCTGGTTAGCGTCAGTAAATCGGATTTTTCAAATGTATCCTCCAATAAAAGCCGCATTGCCTGGGCCCTAATTGACTTTTCAAGTACATTGCGGATATAACGTCCGTTAGAAAATGAAATAGGTCCCCGAAATGAACGCAATATGATTAAATGTTCTTTTAATTTCCTTTCCGCATCCCGATTCATTAGATATTCTTTTTCCTGAAGCATCCGATCGGCTATTTCCATTAATTGTTCAATTGTATAATCCGGAAAATCAATAACAAGCGGGAATCTGGAATGAAGTCCGGGATTAAGACTGAGGAAATAATCCATTTCCCTCGAATATCCAGCAAGGATCAAAATGAATTCGTGCTGCCGATCCTCCATATGCTTGACAAGGGTATCTATGGCTTCTTTGCCAAAATCCTTTTCGCCGCCTCTCCCCAAGGAATAGGCTTCATCAATAAATAAGATTCCGCCAATGGCCTTTTTAATTAAATCCCTTGTTTTTTGGGCAGTATGACCAATGTATTCCCCGACCAAATCTGCCCTCTCCGCTTCAATTAAATGCCCTTTCGATAGTACATTCATTTTTTGAAACAACTTACCGATTAAACGCGCAACTGTCGTTTTCCCAGTTCCAGGATTTCCTTTAAACATCATATGCAGTGCTTGCCTGCCAGTCTTCAGCCCTTTTGCCTCACGTTGTTTATTGATGTAAATCCAGGCATATATCTCTTTTATCATCTTTTTCATTTCTTCCATCCCGACCAGCGATTTCAGCTCATCTTCAATCTCTTTCAATGCCACATGCTGTTGGGGGATTTCCTGCACCAAAATTTCTTTTATCGGCAGTTCCTTTTGTAGCGCTTTTCTGTTTTCCGCATTAAACACAATATTGATTTGCCCGTTATTTTTCATACGGATCGGTTGTTCCAATGCATTCACCTCTCCATCTTGGACCCTTACTCTAATTCCACAAATTTTCATTCGATTTATGATGGTTACAACTAACCCATCGGAAAATTCGATTTTTTAAGCCGTATTCCCTTCCTGAAAAGCGACTTATTTTGACAGAATTCTTTCCTTTGAGGATATGTTACGACAATCTCCATTCCCATCCACCAATTTATATGGGGGAATGTCATTTCCTGCGGTTTCCCGGAAAATAATCCGTCCCTTAATATATATTCAAAACAGGTACGTAAAATTATCGATTCTTTGAAAAAGAACAGCGAATTGCATGCAAAAAAAAAAAACAGGTCGCTATAAGCTAAACCTGTTTTTTACATACATATATATGATTATTCCTTCACTTCGTAATCAATCTGAACATTACGTTGTGGAGCAAATGTAGAAATCGCATGTTTATAAACTAATTGCTGTTTGCCCTCGGACTCAAATAAAACGGTAAAATTATCGAACCCTTTCACTTGTCCTCTAATCTGGAACCCGTTTAATAAAAATACCGTCACATACGTACCATCTTTCCGTAATTGATTAAGAAACTGATCTTGAATATTTACTGATTGTTTCATGAACTAGTCCTCCTCTTTTCTCTCTAAATTTATGTATTCGCCTTCACTGAAAAGCTTTCCTGCTATAAATCCAGATATTTCATGTATTTTTTTTGGAAAACCCTCGAGATCGGTCATATCAAACCAATTTACATCCATTTTATTCCGAAACCAGGTCAATTGCCTTTTTGCATAACGACGGGAGTTTTGCTTCAATGTCTCAACCGCTTCATCCAATGAAGCCATTCCATCAAAATAATCATAGATTTCTTTATAGCCTATAGCCTGGATCGATTGACAATCCCTCAAACCTTTTTCATGAAATGACTCAACTTCTTGAATCAGCCCTTCTTCCACCATGACATCAACACGTTGACCGATGCGTTGATATAACTTTTCACGTTCCATTGTCAACCCAATGATGCACGTATCATATTTCAATTCTGTAGGCTGTTCATTCAGCTGTTCACTCATCGTTTTACCGGTACAATGAAAAATCTCAAGTGCCCTGATCACCCTTCTTACATTATTGGGATGGATCCGATTCGCGCTTTCCGGGTCAACGCTGCGTAATTGTTCAAAAACGGGATCAATCCCTGACTCCCTTACCTGTTTTTCGAGTCCCTCCCTATAAACAGGGTCGGATGGCGCCTCCGAAAATTGATAATCATAAATGACCGATTGTATGTATAATCCTGTTCCACCGACGATAATGGGGAGTTTACCTCTGCTTTGGATATCCTCAATACAAGCATTAGCTCGCTCTTGGAACTCTGCCGCACTAAATGGTTCATCCGGGTCTTTAATATCAAGTAAATAATGAGGAATTCCTTCTGTTTCTTCCCTCTTGATTTTTGCAGTCCCAATATCCATCCCTTTATAAACCTGCATGGAGTCTCCGCTAATAATTTCACCATTAAATAACTTTGCCATCTCAATGCTCATCTTTGTCTTCCCAACAGCAGTCGGTCCAATGATCACGAGAAGTTTTCCTTTTTGTTGTTTCACAATCTCACTGCCTTAATTGATTTTTTCCCTATCTTATCATAATCTCGAAGAAAGCAGCTAAACATCTACCCATTATGTCCAATTCAGGTACTTTTATTCAACTTTTCATCTTTATAACTCTTAGATAGTCAGAGTGTAAAATACCGAAAATGCACTTGAAGCGCATAGCTCCATTTGCGGCACTTGGGGAAAATGAATCCCCTTCTCCTGATAGCAAGGGATTCTAATTCCGATAATAGAATCATAAAAAAGGCATGATTCCTTCTGTATTTGAGGAATCATGTCTTTTTATCAATTTTCAATTTAGCCCAATTTTCCATTTACGGGTATGATCATCGTAACGGCCGTTTCTTTTTCCGAAGATTGTACATGAATCTCTCCATCATATCTGTTCACTAAGTCTTTAACGATGAATAATCCTTGTCCGCGAACTTTGCCCTTTTGTGCCTTTTTGGTTGAAAATCCGCTGGCGAATATTTTCTCCAAATCTAATTCCGAAATCATTGGTCCGGAGTTCGTTACCATAAACGTATACTTTTCATCATCAGCTTTGCATGCAATATTCATTCGGCGTTCTTGCTCTGGCAATTCAATTGTTGCCTCAATAGCATTGTCGATGACATTTGATAATAATTTTATCAAATCGGTTGTTTTGACCCGATTGAAGGATTCGGGTGAAACATCGATTTCAATATCGATGTTATAATTCTGGGCCGAGAGCCTTTTCGTCTCTAACAAGACAGATAAGCCCGGATGACTCACATCCAATTTCATCGATTCAATCGAATGCACTTCTTTTGAAAGACCTGTTAAGTATTCGAGTGCTTTTGCGTTTTCCTCTAATTTAAGCAGTCCATGTATCACCTGTATATGATTGGAAAAATCATGCCTTAATGAGCGGACTGAAGCAATGAGCGATTGAAATTCCGATTGATACGTATCTTCCGTATCCCCCACTTCACGTGTCAGTTCCTTTTGATACCATTTTTGAATGACAAAAAAGGTAACCAGCAGCATGATAACAAATCCACCATTATAAACAAGAATGGCAATGCTGCTTTTCAATACCTTGCCGTTAATAGCATTAATATCTTCTGCGCTCACATCAATGCCCAAAAAACCAATAATGTCCCCATCTTGATTTTTCATTGGCACTCCCACAGTCAAATACTCACCATATTCCGGATCTTCTAGAATTCCGGTAATGAAGCTTTTGCCTTCATACCCCTGTTTGACCTGCTCCGGCGGAACAGTACATGCACCACCGATAGGAAAATCCCCTTTATGATCTTTAGAAAATCCAGTAATCATGCACTTGGATACTCTCGGATTATCAATCAAAATGGTATAAACATATAATGCTCCTATTTTTTCACGGGCATCCTCTAAGTAAGCTTTTATATCCTTATATTCCCGGCTCTTTACTTGGTTATTAAGAAAACGCTGATAGGCCTCTATATCCATCGAGTCGGCAATAGATCTAGCAGCTACCAAGTTTTGATTAGCAACGGATTTTTGCACAGAATTTTTAATGCTTAAATATGTTGAAAACATATTTAGAAGAATGAAAACAATCAATAAAAGAATGGTCAAATAAAGAAATGCCCTTAACTTTTTATTTTTCATAGGATTAAACTTACCTCATCTCTAGCAGCTAAAAGTTAACGAACCTATTCTGAGTTTACTATATAAAGTGACAAAGAAATAGAGAAAAAACTAATATTCTCTATAATTACAGGCATATAATACTATAATTAATCAAGTAATTAACAGTTCACCTACCATTTTTTGATCATCTAACTTTTTATACTTTAATCTACAACACTTTAACTATTAATATTTTCTAATAAATCACTTTATTTCCATATAAATAATTATATCAGTATAATTTTGTATGTGAAAATGTTAAAAATTAATGATGTGGTGTTCGAAGCTTTCGCTTCAAATAAATAATTTTACCCTTTATATGAAAATATTACAAGAATCTGGAGGATTCACCTGTAAAATCACACCATAATTCATATAATTTGTGCAGAATAGCGAATCAATCCTCTTTCAATAGTACATATTAACTAATTTTTCACTAATGAAAACGCAATTTCAATGAGAAAATCTCCTGAATAAAAAAATGGAATCAGAGCCTGATCCCTCTGATTCCATTTACATTTGATAGCTTTTTATTTAATCGAATTGATGACTGCCCGCTCATACATCTTTTTGGTTACTAGATAATAGAGCAGTTGAAAAAGAAAATACGTTGCAATGACCATGGCCGAATAGACAAACAAATTGGATCCCAATAAATTGCTTAATGCCACGTAAGCGACTATGGCATGAAGCATTCCTATCAGAAAAGGAGCGAAAAATAGAATGCGTATTTCCGCACTTAAAATTTGCCGTATTTCTTTTTTTGTCAGGCCCAACCGATGAAGGGCGTGAATTTGGATTTTTTTATCTTCTAAATTCGTAAAAACACGCAGATACATCATGCTTCCTTGGACGATAAAGAATAATAAACTGACAAACAAGCCGATAAAAAGTATCAAAATGCTTCCCTGTTTCATTTCTTGATAAATCGGAGCTCTTGTTTGCAATTGATTATGGTCAGGATTATTAGACATTTTTTCGATTTTAGCAGCTGTTTCCATTGATTCTTCCCAGTCTTTAACTTCATACCCTCGTACTCTTACCTTATCTTTTAAAGGCACATCAGCAGTGATTTCATGATACAGCTGATCATCGACCACCATCAGGGTCGTTGCTGATTTTATTGGAGCGACTATCGATTGATTGCGCTGACCAATCATTGTTACCTGTATGGTTTGTTTACCATATTGAAGCTCCTTTTGTTCACCCTTTTGAACAAATTGATAGTCGAGTCCTCCATAAGGAAAAATGTATAACGCTTCTTTTCCAGATAGCTTTGCTGGATCAATTTTTCGCAATGCAGCCGCATTGTTATAATCACTTTCCGAGATTAATAATGACCAATTTTCATTGGATTCTCCCGTTCTCATATGGGGTAACATGTGGGAAATGGGCACACCTGTCATATTAACTTCGTAAAGGATCTTGAATCCATCTTCCTTTAATGTTTTCTCCACTGCGGATGGTTCAATAACGGAATAAATGGAAGCGTCATTTTCAACCCAGCCAATTGATTGCGGAATGTTATCGATCCCTTGCTTTTTTAAATCTGCACTGAACATGAAAAGTGTTCCTGCAGCTGTCAAAATCACAGCTGTAATGATCGAGGTCAAAAAGAATAACCTGGAATAATCCTTAATATTAAATATCAGGTTTGTTTGCGTAATTAAATTCGTTCCACCATATAAGCTTTTCTTCTTCCGATAAAGCCTGCTGCATAGAGCGACAATGCTTTGGCTGAATAAAAAATAGGTGCCGATCAGTACGAATAATAAAATGGGCAACACTCGAATATAAGAATTGTTCAACGACATCGTGGCTGCCAAGTAATAAGAAATGCTTAAGCAAACGGCTGATATTGCAATTAACCACTTTGAAACGAGGGGCGCCTTTTTTGGTTTTTGTTTATCTTTTAATAAATCGACTACCTCCGCATTTCCAATCTGGAATAATGAAAGAAGCGATAATAGCTGAAATAGCAAGATGAAACCGACAATCGTATAAACAAAGGCCTCAGGGACAAAGACAAAGGATATTGGTTGCTCTACAGCCAATAACCAAGAAACTGCCATTAAAAATAACTTTGAGAACAAAAACCCCACCCCCACTCCTATAAGGATAGATATGAGGGAAACCATCGTTTGCTCGAGGTAAATCAGTTTTCTTAATTGGGATTTGGACATTCCAAGCAGTGTCAGCAGCCCAAACTCTTTTTTTCGCGGCTGTATAAATGCGGCATTCGAATAAGCGATAAAGAAAACTGAAAATATGATGATCACTATCTCAGCTGCAATGAGTCCTTTACTAATTAACTGGCCCCCAGGGATATTCGCATGGACCACATCTGGATGAAAGATAAATGATGCGTAAATAAAAAAGATTGAGACCGAAAGGACAATACTGAAAAAATAAGCTAGATAACGTTGGGCATTTCCTTGGATATTTCTCTTAGCGAGAAGTCGGATGTTCATGATAGACTCCTCCCAAAACGCTTAACGTATCTAAAATCCTTTGATGGAAGCTCTGTCTTTCCCCTCCGCTGTGAACCTCCGAAAAGAACTTACCATCCTTTATGAATAGAATCCGGTCACAGAAGCTGGCGGCGGTCGGGTCATGAGTGACCATGAGGATGGTTGCCCCCTTTTTCTCCTGAAGAGTAGTGAGGGTATCCATTACCTGCTTGGCAGATTTGGAATCCAAATTACCAGTAGGTTCATCCGCTAAAATAATGGAAGGCTCATGAATCATCGCTCTTGCACAAGCCGTTCGTTGCTGCTGACCTCCGGAAATTTCAAAAGTCCGCTTTTCTAAAATTCCTTCAATACCAAGAAGGTTCGCCAACTGATTTACCCTATTTTCCATTTCCTGCAGTTTATAATGATCTAACGCTAAAGGAAGGAGGATATTTTCACGAACGGTAAGTGTATCAAGAAGGTTGAAGTCCTGAAAAACAAATCCAATTTCCCTCCTGCGAAATAATGCAAGGTCCTGATTTTTTAATTCATTAGGATTTTGATCATTTAGAATGACTTTACCTGTTGTGGGCTTATCAATCGTGGCCATTAAGTTAAGCAAAGTGGTTTTCCCGCTGCCTGATGGACCCATCACGCCGACAAATTCCCCTTTCTGTACATTCATGGTGAAATTATGTAGTGCTTTATGAAATAAATTCCCCTGCTTTTGAAAATAAGTTTTGGATAATTGTTCCGCTTTTAAAATTGACATCCGAAAATACCTCCCTTTCTTACCGTAAGTATAATGAATAAAGAGGGAGGCTCCCATCGAAGTTTATTACATATTCGTTTAACACCCTTACAATTCTGTCACCTTTCATGTAAGGTATTTGTCTTAAAGAAAAATTCCACTGTAGTCCCTTCGGATACAGTCGATTGAACCGTAACGCCATGCCCAAGTCTGTTTACGATTTGCTTCACTAGATATAGTCCCATTCCAGTTGACTCTTGTTGGACTCGCCCGTTCTCTCCAGTAAAAAATGGATCAAACACTCTCTTTACATCATGCGGGACAATTCCAATTCCCTGATCTGTTATCCTTAGGAATATCTCAGACTCTTTTTCAACAATGTTGAACGTTATGCTGTCATGCTTTTCCTGCCTTGAATACTTCAGCGCATTAAAGACCACCTGACTAATGGCGAAGTGGAGCCACTTACGATCCGAATGCACATATACATTCTCAAGCTCCGTTTCAAGCCTGGGATAAATGAACCGTTTGATGAACTGTTTCTTTTCCTCGTTAATCACTTGCTTGACTAAATTAATTAAGTCAACCCGCTCCGATTTTACATCCTCCGAAAAACGCTGAAGCCTTGCTCCATGCAATATAATTTCCAGCCCTCTGCGAAATCGATCATTTTCTTCTTCTATCTCTTTTAGATAAGCCTTCATCGGCTCATCCGAAAATGTCCTGTTGCCTTCTTGAACCAGTAAGGAAATGACTGAAACAGGAGTCTTCATTTGATGAACCCATTGATGAATCAACAGTTCATATTGCTCCTTCTGTTTGATTTGTTCTTGTAATTGCCCAATTGTTACCTGGTTCATTTGTTGAAAAAGATCCATACACAACTTTTGTTCATTTGACAGGGGGTCCCTAAAGGCTTCGACATACTCAAATGATAAGCTCGGTTCTTGCTTCATCCTTGTTAATTGACTAAGAAAACGGTAATGCCTTATATAATCGCCCGCTAAAAATAAAAGCAGCATAAACAACGCCAGAATAATTAAATAGATGATATTTGAAACCGATATGTGATTCCCCGCTTCCAGAACGGCTAGTGCATAAGCAATAATAAGCAGGCTTACCAATAGAACGGTATAAAATATAAAATAAAGACGGTCTTTGAAAAAGGATTTTAGATTCACTTTTCTTCACCTTGCATTACTTTTAGCCGATATCCTTTTCCCCTGCTGGTTGTTATGGCATGCTTGACGCCGATATCCTCAAGTTTTTTCCTAACCCTTGTAACATTGACGGTCAATGTATTGTCATCTACAAATGAATCATCATTCCATAATGCTTCAAGCAAATCTTCACGCGAGACAATGGTGTCATACTGTCGTAGTAAACAACTCAATAATTTCAACTCATTTTGGGTTAACGTTACCTGATTGTCTTGGTATTCGATCATCGCTTTTTCCGTATAAAGCGTTAATCCATCTATTTCCTTTTTTTGTTGGTGGAATGAAGATATTTCCGCATATTCACCGTAAACCCTACGTAGGACACTCTTTATTTTCGCCAGTACCACTTCCAAATGAAACGGTTTCGTTAAATAATCATCTCCCCCATATTCAATGGCCATGACTTGGTTCATTTCATCTGTCCTTGCAGAGATGAAAATGATGGGAATCTTTGAAACCGTCCTTATTAGCCGGCACCAATGGAAACCATCATAATAGGGCAGATTAATATCCAATAAAACTAAATCCGGCTTCATCTCTTGGAACTCCGCAAAGACTTGGTCCAGTTGCTTCACTTCAAAAACCTCATACCCATACCTTTTTAAGTAATTGACCAAGATACCAGCTATTTTGGAATCGTCTTCAACCAATAATATTTTATACATCTTTTTCTCCTCATTAACATGACAATAAAAAACCTTGAATGGTATGAGCCAATCAAGGGGATTACAATAAAATTAGATTTCTTCCGGGATTTTCAATCCCTCAATGAAGGATTTAAAACTCGATGCAACTTTATAAATATTTTCATCCTGGCTTGATGGATCCGAATACCAACCCTGATCCCAGAAGTAAACTCCCTTTTCCTCTTCGTTATTTATCAGCAAGATTTTACCTGCACATGTATCATTACCTATTATAATGCAATTCTTATGTAAGTCATCTCTGTTTTCTTCATGCCATTTTTGTAAATTCAGTTCTTTATCTTGAAGTTCTAATCCATAAAGTACATTTAAGCAAACGAGTGTGTCTAATCCATCTACATAAAACTTACAGTTTTGGACCGCTGTTGTTCCGCCATTATGCTTAAGGAGAAATTGTTGATAATCTGCAGGGATTTCAAAACCCACAAATTCCTGAAAATTATTCACTGCTTCTTGTGTTGCTTTGCCATATCCGGTAATATTAACCATTGTATCGACTCCATTTCATTTAATTGATAATTTTATTCTATAAGGCTATTTCACTTGCTAATCGCTGCTTATAAAATGGCCAGCTCCTACACTCCATTTATGGAGATCCTTTAAAAATAGATTATTCATTTTTATTAGAAAATAATACTTTTTTTAAATATATTAACATAATTTTACTATTCTTTTCAGTATTTTCTGATATTTTTTTTGACAATTTCGTTTCTTTTCATAAAAAGTTAGCTTATTTATGTCGATAAATCGTATAATTCGTAGATAAATCAGGAGTTTTCGATGATATATCTCCATTTTCGAAGATATATTCTCGATATCGCAGATAAAAATATTATTCTATAAAAAAGGCGCCCACTTCCTCTCCAAGGTTGGCGCCTTTTACAACTCAGATAATTTTATAGTCATCATAAGTAATTAATAACCTGCTCATAGAAACTGTCTCAGCACGTATCTTATTCTTATCACGACAATAAGCAATGATGGAACTATTGGGAATTTTAGCTGTACAATTCCATTTACTATATTTTTCATTGTACCTAGAGGATATTTCAATATTCTCACCACGGATCTTTAACATCCTGCGTTCTACCAAAGGCATCATCTCCAATTCCGATAATATTATTTACCCAAAATCAGATAAAATATTCTTGGGTCTCATTCAAGCATGGCATATTCAAAAATTATAGACATTATAGTGTTCTATATTATAAGGAATGAGAAAAAAGGTATTATCATCAGAATAATCTTAATATTTTCTCGGAATATTAAGATAAATCTTCAAACCCACCTAATAACTCTTATTTATATCTATTAAAATTATATTCGTATCACAAAAGAAATATTTGAAATTAAGAGATTAGAGTCGTATGATTAGTAGTATCGGCGGAAAACACATAAATCAAAATAAATAAGTTTAAAGGGGAATTAGATATGGTAGATGTAGTCACAAAACCTGAACATGAAACACTTAATATTTCTGCAAACCAAGAACAATTGGATATCCTAGATCAGCTT
>NZ_CP195840.1:5295772-5331340 GCF_058513295.1 Peribacillus sp. B65
AATGGAGCGGGTGAAGAGAATCGAACTCTCATCATCAGCTTGGAAGGCTGAGGTTTTACCACTAAACTACACCCGCATTTAATTTTAAAATATTTTCAGAAAGAATGGTCGGGAAGACAGGATTCGAACCTGCGACCCCTTGGTCCCAAACCAAGTGCTCTACCAAGCTGAGCTACTTCCCGTAAAATATGGTGCGCCCGGCGGGAGTCGAACCTACAACCTTCTGATTCGTAGTCAGATGCTCTATCCAATTGAGCTACGGGCGCTAATTTCTATGATGTTATTGGTGCGGCCGAGAGGAGTCGAACCTCCACGGGGTTTCCCCCACTAGGCCCTCAACCTAGCGCGTCTGCCATTCCGCCACGACCGCGAAAGCGACTTTGTAAGTTTAACACCTTTTCAACTTGATGTCAAGAAGAAAATATCAGTGCGGGTGAAGGGACTTGAACCCCCACGCCTTGCGGCGCCAGATCCTAAGTCTGGTGCGTCTGCCAATTCCGCCACACCCGCGAAAATAAATGGTGAGCCATGAAGGATTCGAACCTTCGACCCTCTGATTAAAAGTCAGATGCTCTACCAACTGAGCTAATGGCTCTAAATAAAATGGCTGGGCTAGAAGGGATCGAACCTTCGCATGACGGAATCAAAATCCGTTGCCTTACCGCTTGGCTATAGCCCAATAATCAAATACTAATTAACAGCCAGGATAACATTATATCACGATAATATTATTTTAGCAAGTGTTTTTTAAAAAATGGCGGTCCCGACGGGAATCGAACCCGCGATCTCCTGCGTGACAGGCAGGCATGTTAACCGCTACACCACGGGACCAGTATTTTGATTATGTATAAGAAAGTGACCCATACGGGATTCGAACCCGTGTTACCGCCGTGAAAGGGCGGTGTCTTAACCGCTTGACCAATGGGCCTTGATAAAATATGTAACTGGCGGAGAAGGAGGGATTTGAACCCTCGCGCCGCTTACGCGACCTACACCCTTAGCAGGGGCGCCTCTTCAGCCTCTTGAGTACTTCCCCAAAAAAATGGCTCCGCAGGTAGGACTCGAACCTACGACCGTTCGGTTAACAGCCGAATGCTCTACCACTGAGCTACTGCGGAATAATGAAAATTGGGTTCCTTTTTCACGCTCAAGGACCTTAGTGTTTGTCGTTAAGAACAAGTTGTTATCTTGTCGACTCTTATGATTATAAAGAGGTTGCAACTTAAAGTCAAGGGTTCTTTTATGTTTTTTTATATTTTTGTTTTTTACTCCTTAAACCCTTGGTAAATCAATGTTCCACGACATTTACCACAAACGAAACGGGTAGTGTCGATTCGCTTTTTTCTTATATACACCTGCTGACAGTCTTCACATTTATATTGAATAGTATTCATCTTTTTCTTTAATTGGTTAGATGGCAGCGGCTCGCAAAATCTCGGTGCCCCCACTTTTTTGAGTAATTGCTTAAAGTCCGCATCACGATGCTGGTACCCCTTTTTTTCGATGTGCAGATGATAATGGCACAATTCATGCTTAATGATTCCAATCATTTCTTCCACACCGCGTTCATCAAGATACTTCTTATTGATTTCTATATTGTGTGAACGGAGCAAGTATCGGCCTCCCGTTGTTCGGAGACGTGGATTAAAACTGGCTTGGTGTCTAAAGGCCTTTTCAAAGTCTTTCAACGATATTTCTTCCACTAGTTTTTGCAATTGCCGATTATCCATTTCCCCCTCCCTTTCCTTGGTAACATGACAACCTATTATAACATAGACTAATAATACAATAGGAAACTAAGGGAGGAAAAGCTATGCCTAATTGGTTCCAGAATCAAATCCGCAAAGCCTTTTATGAAAAGGATTATTATCAAGTGAAGATGTTGAATCAATGTTGGTTTTTTTATCAAAAAAAAGAAAGCCTCCGTTTATAAATTCAACTTTGCTCCATATAAAAAAACCCCTTCTACTATAGAAGGAGCTTACCGTAGGCTATTTTTGATCCTTTGGCTCGAGCATCGTTAAAGATACCCTTTGTTTTTTGGAGTCAACCAGTTCGACCCAAACCGTCACAACATCCCCAACGGTCACTACATCCAATGGATGCTTTACAAACCGGTTGCTCAGTTTAGAAATATGAACCAGTCCATCCTGTTTAACACCAATGTCCACAAACGCACCGAAATCCACAACATTCCTCACTGTACCTTGTAATTCCATCCCAGTTTGCAGATCCTCCATTTTTAGTACATCCTGCTTAAGCAGTGGTTTTGATAATTCATCCCGAGGATCTCTTCCCGGTTTCATCAAATCATCTATGATATCTTTAATCGTAATTTCCCCAATTTCCAATTCCTCGGCCAAATCAGCCGGATTTAGTTTGCCTAATTCTTCATTCAGGGCATCACTGCCTAAATCATCGGATGTGAATCCCATTTTCTTTAATAATTTATTCACAGCACTGTAGTTCTCAGGATGTATCGCCGTTTGATCTAAAGGCTCATCTCCATTAATGATACGTAAGAACCCTATACATTGTTCATATGTTTTGGCACCAAGCCGGGGAATCTTCTTTAATTCCTTCCTGCTTGAAAACTTCCCTTCCCCTTCCCTTTTCTTCACAATATTTTGAGCAACCGATTTTGATAAACCAGCTACATATTGCAAAAGTGACGAAGAAGCGGTATTGACATTCACTCCCACCTGGTTAACAGCTGTTTCTACTACAAAGGTGAGGGATTCTGTTAACTTTTTCTGGGACACATCATGTTGATACTGACCCACCCCCACGGATTGCGGATCGATTTTAACAAGTTCAGCAAGGGGATCCTGAAGCCTTCTGCCTATCGAAACGGCGCTTCTCTGTTCTACTTGAAGATCTGGAAACTCTTCACGGGCAATATCCGAGGCTGAATACACGCTGGCTCCCGCTTCATTAACAATTATATATGAAATATTCCCTTTCACTTCTTTTAAAATATCTGCGATGAATTGCTCTGATTCACGTGATGCCGTACCATTGCCGATTGCCACGATTTCAACCGAGAAACGCTGAAGTATTTCAATCGTTTTTTCACGGGCAGCATTAAGCTTCGCAGCAGGAGGATGCGGGTAGATCACACTGATATCGAGAACCTTTCCGGTTTCATCAATGACGGCCAACTTACAGCCAGTCCGATATGCCGGATCAAGGGCAAGGACCACTTTCCCTTTAAGCGGGGGCTGCAAGAGCAGGTTCCGCAGGTTTTCAGAGAAAATATGGATAGCTTGATCCTCAGCTTTTTCCGTCAGCTCTTTTCTGATTTCCCGTTCTACAGAAGGCAGGATCAATCGCTTGAGTCCATCCTCAATCGCAGATTTAAGAACAACTTGGGCTTCAGATTTGTTATTTTTAATGATTTTCCGCTCAAGATGACCAATGATGATTTCAGTCCGGGGCTGAATGGAGATTCGCAGAACTTCTTCCTTTTCACCTCTATTCAGCGCCAACACCCGATGCGGTACAATCCTTTGAACCGGCTCCTCGTATTCATAGTACATTTCGAAGATTTTTTTCTCGTCCTTCTCTTCATTTTTCACAGTTGAAACCATTTTTCCGGCTTTGAAAATTTCAGCCCTTATCCACTTCCTTAATTCTGCATCATCGGATATATGTTCAGCTATGATATCCTGCGCTCCAGCAATAGCCTCTTCAATAGAAGAAACTTCTTTTTCTGCCGATATGAATTCTGCAGCTTTTTCGCTAACACTGGCATGCATTGGACATTCCAGAAGCCAATTGGCCAGTGGTTCAAGACCCTTTTCTTTAGCAACTGTCGCTTTCGTTCTCCTTTTTTGTTTGAATGGCCTGTATAAATCCTCGACTTCCTGCAGTTTTGTTGCCTTCTCGATTTGTATCGTTAATTCTTCGGTCAATTTTCCCTGTTCACCAATTGAACGCGTAACTTCCGCTTTCCTCTGGCCAAGGTTTTCAAGATAGTTCCACCTTTCCATGATGGAACGAATCTGAACTTCATCAAGCGAACCCGTCATTTCTTTCCTATACCGAGCGATAAAAGGGACAGTGTTCCCTTCTTGCAGCATCTGTATGACGTTTTGGACTTGATTATTTTTCAAAGTTAGCTCATTGGATATTTGTTTAATCAGTTCTTTCAATTTATCTTCTACAACGATCATTATGTTTACCTCCAACCTTTTGATCTAATAAGTATAGTCTAGCAAATGAGTGATGAAGTTGCGAATTCAATACAAAAAAGCTCACTTCCGAATTATGGCGAAAGTAAGCTTCCTAAAATGAAAGTTGTATCATCTGCAGTTAATGGACTGCTTTTTAATATGCACTGTGCGTTCTTATCGATAGGGACCAGCCTTTTTAAAAAAGATTTAGCTCCCTTAAGTTCTAAACCATCGGAATGAAGGATGAATTTTGCATTTGGTTCATATTTGTAGCTCTGCGTCCTGTATGTTTGTTTCCTTCCGGATAAATACCCTGTAACAGGTAAAGGGTAAACGAGTTTATCGTCGCTTGGATTATACAGAAAAAAGCGGATGTTACCCACTGAACTGTATACAAATTCATTCTTGTCATAAAAAATCTTCAAAATCGAAACGGCTGCCCCCCGCTTATCGACTAAAACCTGGTTACATACTGCCATTAATGATTCTACATCCAACTCATGATTACGTTTAACTTCCTCGATGACGGCATGGGAGGAATCATAAGCATTTTTGCCGCTGCCTAGACCATCTGCCAGGACACACACAAAGTATTCTTTCGTATGAAGAAAGAAGTAATCATCACCACAATAAACCATCCCGTTTTTAGACGATTGAGAGACAAGGACTTCTATTTTTTCTTCCCTCAGAATATCTTTGATCACTGAATTAACTCCGAGTTTTCAGCATTAATGGCTTCTTGAAGCTTCTTGATCGCGCGGCGTTGGAGCCTCGAAACATGCATTTGGGAAATCCCCAATTTATCGCCAGCTTCTTTCTGGCTTAAATTCTCTAAATAAGTATGTTGAATGATCATCTTTTCACGGTCACTCAGAACATGCAGCACCTTTTCAAGCACAAGCCGCTGATTGACCTTTTCAAAACCTTCATCGACATTCCCGAATATATCAAGCAATGTGACAGTACCGCCATCAGAATCCGCCTCAATAGAATGATCTACAGATAAAGCTTGATAGCTTTTTCCCATTTCCATCGCTTCTAAAACTTCTTCTTCAGTCACGCCAATACTATCGGCTATTTCATCTATTCTTGGTGAACGATGCAGAGTTGTCGTCAATTCCTCGACAGTCACCCTGATTTTCGGACCAAGCTCCTTAATTCTCCTTGGCACATGGACACTCCATGTTTTGTCACGAAGGAACCTTTTGATTTCGCCGATTATAGTAGGGACGGCAAATGCCTCAAAGCTCTTACCGAAAGATTCATCATATCGTCGAATGGCACCTAATAAACCAATCATGCCGACTTGGGAGATATCCTCCTGAAATGATTTTCCTTTCGCATACTTGCGGGAGATTGTTTCAACTAAACTTTTATAATGGATGACTAGATTACTCTGTGCTTCTTCATCTTGATTCTGCTGGTAAGCTCTAATCCATTCATTTACCTGTTCTCTTTGTGCCTGATTAGGTTGAGACTGTTTTTGCATCCATCTCCACCTGCTCTCCTTCTAAAAACTTAGTCATAAATACTGTAACCCCATCATGCTGATGAATTTTAACATCATCCATCAGAGTTTCAATAAGGTAAAGACCCAAGCCTCCTTCTCTCAAAAGTTCGACTTTTTGTCCATTTTCGTATGGACCGAGTCCTTGACGAACTTCTTCGAAATTACAGCTCTTGCCACTATCAGAAACCATGACCTCCAGACGGTCAGGATAAAGGCCGAAACTTACTTTCACTTCACCCTTTTCAGAATCCTTATATGCATGCTGTACCGCATTTGTACAAGCCTCACTGGTAGCTATTTTCAAATCCTCAATTTCATCATACGCAAATCCCATCCGGCTTCCTATCCCAGAAAGCGTTAAACGAATGACACCGATGAATTCTGGTTTTGCAGGTATTTTCATTTCGATGTAATCATATACTTGACTCATTCTAACCCACCCTCTGTACCACTTTTTATATCAATGATATCTGCAAGACCCGTTATATCAAATAAACGTCGTAACCTTTCTGATAAGCCAACTAATGTGAATTCGCCATTATGTGCCCTTACGCTTTTGAAGGCACCGACAAATACCCCAAGTCCCGTACTATCCATATAAGAGACTTCAGTTAAATCAATCGTAATCGAAACATTATCCTGCTCTGAAATCGGAAATAGTGATTCCCTTAATTTCGGTGCAGTATAGGCATCGATTTCACCTTTTAGTTTTACAACAAATTCAGTATTTAATTCATTAACATCTACAGTTATATTCATCCTTGACCCACCTCTTCAAATCCTCTTCATTCCTATATCTATACCCAGCAGAAACAATACTAAACATTTGATTTTAAAATTATTAATGTAAAATCATCCCTCAGTTGGAAGTTCTGCATTTTCTCTAATTGTTTAAATATATTATTCACCATTTCCTGGGCTTGCAAATGCATATTCTTTTTAATGAAACCGATAAGTGTTTCCCTTTCTATGAACCCATCATACGTCCGGCATTCCGTTACCCCATCGGATAATAGAATGATCATGTCTCCACGATTCACCGTTTTTTCATATTGGCGATACCTTGTTTTTTTATCAACTCCAAGCAACAAGCCCTTTGCATCCAAATCACTAAAAGTACCTGTTGCGGCATCATAGTAAAAGCCAGGTTCATGTCCGGCTGAAGCATAGGAAAATTGCCTGTCATGCGGATCATATAAACCATAGAACATGGTTATGAACATGCTTGGATCCACATTATGCTCCACAACACGGTTCAAACTCTCAAGCACACTATTCGGTTCATGACGATGCTCGGGAAGACTGTCCATCGCATATTTGATCATCGACATGCACAATGCAGCAGGAATCCCTTTTCCTATGACATCAGCTATCCCTACTCCTATACGATCATTTTCATCTTGGACGAAGTGATAGTAATCTCCGTTCATCTGTCTCGCCGGAACACTGATCGCTCCAATTTCAAGTGCTTTGATATCAGGAATTTTCGTTTCCAAAAGAGTATGTTGAACGTTTGCCGCAATCTCGATTTCCGTTTTCAGTTCCTGCTGTTGATGTCTAAGGCTTTGATGTTCACGGTATGCAATACCGTAGCCCATCATGACTTCCAGCAGAAAATCGAAAGAATCCAACACTTTTCCCGGTAATTCCGGGTAAAGTTCCATTAAGTTATTTTTATGCATACTGATGATTTCTTCTGGAGATATATTGTATTTGATATGTAGGCGGCTAATCTTTTGTCCTTGGTAGAGTGCCTGCTCATTTTGGTCTTTAAGATAAGTAGAAAGCGCCTCATGATACTTTTTCTCCATGTTCTCCCTAATATCCATATTTCCCCCCTAACGGAGCCATTTCGTAGCGATGATCTTAGTCCCTTCACCTGGTATCGAATCAATATCAAAGTCATCCATTAAACGTTTGGCTCCAGGAAGACCTGCGCCCAGTCCCCCTGAGGTGGTATATCCATCTTCCATGACTCTGCGGATATCCTCAATTCCCGGACCCTGGTCCTCTGCAATGATTTTCAATCCTGACTTCCCATTTATATTTAGCTTTTCTATGCTAACACTGCCTTGTCCAGCATATAGGTATATGTTTCGGGCCAATTCGCTAATGGCTGTTGTGATCCTGGCCTGGTCTACAGTACCGAACCCCAACTCTTTAGCGACATTTCTTCCGAGCTGCCTTGCAGCTACGATGTCCCATTCATTTATGATTTTTACGCAGGATTGGAACTCCATTCTTTAATCCCCCAATTCCTGTTGTAATTTCTCCAGGCCTTTCTCTAAGTCTAATGCTGTCAGAACATCATCGAGACTAATTCCCAGTTCAATTAATGTTATTGCAACAGCAGGCTGGATTCCCGTAATTACAACTTTGGCCCCCATAAGCTTAGACATGCTAAAGACATCGCCCAATACCTTTGCGATAAAAGAATCAATAAAATCTATTGAGGTAATATCTATAACAACGCCATTCGCGCTTGTTTCATGAATCTTATGCAGTAAATCCTCTTGAAATTGAAGGGCTGTCATATCATCCAATTCCCACTGTATAGAGACTAACAAGCAGTCATAAAGCTTCAATATCGGAATCCTCATACTTATCCCTCCACCTTTACGATCTTACGGCTCGTTAATTCCAACGCAACTTCTATCCCTTTTTTCAATGTATTTTTTGTAATCACTTCATTTAAATTAATTCCAAGATTAACGATTGTTTGAGCAATTTCAGGGCGGATGCCGCAGAGTATACATTTTGCGCCCACTAATCGGACTGCTTCCGCCGCTTGAATGATATGATGGGCAACCATGGTATCCACGACCGGCACGCCCGTTATATCAATGAGAACAACTTCAGATCTATGCTTTACAACGCCGGTCAACAGGTTTTCCATTATCTGTTTGGCACGTTCCGTATCAATCGTACCAATCAGCGGCATTACCGTTATTCCTTCCAATACAGGAATGAGCGGAGCCGAAAGTTCTTGCAACGCTATTTTTTGCATGGAAACAGTTCTTTCCCAAGTTTGAGTATATATATTGACTATTTCATTATTTATCGGTGTGGCCCATTTATCCAAATGGTTAACAAGATTGACTTGATTTCCAGGAGTAACAAGACCCTTTTCCACCATACCATTTATGACAATTAACGTGAATTTATGAAGTCCTTCATTGACGAAAGTGAGAGGCCATCCCAATTGGACGACTTTCTCGGCAAAATCTGAAAGCTTCAATGTGAATTCCTTGTTTTTACTATCAACGTTCGTAATGATCATATCTATAAATTCACTGCTAGTTTGCGTGAACATTCGATCTGAAACGACTTTAATTAATCTTTCGTCCGTACTTTCCTTCATGATGCCCATCCACTCAGTAAGGATGTAATCTTGATTTTGCTTAATAAAATCGTAAACCAATTGATTCATAATATCCTCCCATTCTAACACAATTGCCTTGTTTCCCTGTCCACGTCACAAGGATGTTAACTAACTGTAATGTTATTTCCATTTGGATTTCCTTTGAATTTCCCCACTAACTTTTGCTTTTTTTTTAGTTATTTACAAAATAACTATATACCCGAAATTCAGGTAAGAAAAACATCAATTAATGAAAAGTTAGGGAGATACTATAAAAAACAATGACGTTCCATTCAATTTCTAACTATATAATGTTTTTATTCGTCAAATTTTTCATATTTCCTGCTGTATAGTTTTTGGATATGTTAATGTTATTTGACAAAAAAAAACACGATCCCCACAGTTGCAGGGATCGTGCCATCTAAATAACATCAAGAATGATTTGTATTATAATAACGCCCGGTTTAACGGGAAAAATTTTCTTTAAAACTCAATGAGGCCTAAACTAATTTGCAAAGCTTCATTGACTTTTTGCATCATCGGTTCGTCAAGATGCGTAATTTTATCAGTTAAACGCTGCTTATCAATTGTCCGGATCTGTTCTAATAAAATGACGGAATCCCGCTCGAATCCGTACTTTTTTGCATTAATCTCAACATGTGTAGGCAATTTCGCTTTTTGAATTTGAGCTGTAATGGCTGCCACGATCACAGTCGGACTAAAGCGATTACCAATATCGTTTTGTAAAATTAGTACCGGACGGGTCCCCCCCTGCTCTGAACCAACTACCGGGGAAAGGTCTGCGAAGTATACGTCACCACGCTTAACAACAATCAATGGCTCAGCCTCCGCTAACTAATCGTTCAACGCAATGACCAGCCTCGAATTCAGCCTGGAAGGCTTCAGAAGCAATCGTTAAGTTAATGGCCGCCATTTCAATATAACCGCGTTTCATCGATTCGCGAAACTCTTTCTTTTTACGTTCGCGAAGATACATTTTTGTGGCACGATAAATAAATTCACTGCGATTTACATTTTCCTCACTCGCATACCCATCTAACTCTGTTAAAAAATTTTGAGGTAATCGAATTAATATCTCTCTTGTTGCGCTGGATTCAGACACAAACATACACCTCCACCATCACTACACACCTTTATTGTATATATCCTTTTCAATATTACCATTAAAATGCCTATCTGCAAAGAGTATATTCTATTCTCAATCCTATTATCAGCATAATAAAGGAAATCTTATTCACAATCTTAGGATTTTTTTACAATCCGGTCATTCCAAGATGAAGTTGCGTACATGATTCACCTGATTGTCTTTTATATACACACGGGGCACTCTTGGTCCAATCATACATGTTATCTCATAGTTGATCGTTTCCAGTTTTGCCGCTATCTCATCGACAGTAATCGATTCATCCCCATCATTCCCCATCAGTGTGACCTCTGTTCCTACAGGGTATGGCCCAGGCAGCTTGATCATGCATTGATCCATGCAAATCCTCCCGACTATGGGTACTCTTTTTCCATCCACAAGAACTTCCTGACCTTGCAGCTTACGGATCCAGCCGTCAGCATAACCGATTGGCAAAGTCCCGATCCACTCATCACCTTCAGCCGTATATGTCGCTCCATAACTAACGCTTTCACCCTTAGCAAGCTGTTTAACCGCAACCATCTTCGTTCTCAATGATATAGCCTGTTTTAATGGGTATGGCAATATCGGCTTCATCTCCACGGAAGGACTCAATCCATACATGGAAATCCCCATTCTTATTGCATTCCATTCAGGATCGGTGAATCTTAAAGAAGCTGCACTATTGGCTGCATGAATATATTCAGGCTTTCCAGTCATTACGGAAAGCATCCCTTTAAATGTAGCAAGCTGCTTTTCATAATAGTCGGTCTTCATTTCATCCGCCGTCGCGAAATGAGTGAATATCCCTTGGAAATTGAAACAAGCTTCACGCTCAAGCAAATTTTCCACTTTCATGAGTTGACCTTTATCACGAATGCCGATTCTACCCATGCCGCTATCCACTTTTACATGGATTTGCAAAACTTGTCCCGGTTTCAACAAATCCTTTGCCTTTTCCAACCATGCTACATCGAAAACCGTCACGGAAATCCCATACTCGGCAGCAAGAGCTGCGCTTTCAGGCCTTGATGCCCCAAGTACAAGGATCGGAGCCAATATTCCCTTTTTTCGTAAGGCAAGAGCCTCATCCAAAAAAGCGACACTTAAAAAATCCGCCCCCGCTTCAAGCGCCGTTTTGGCCACTTCATAGTCCCCATGGCCATATGCATTCGCTTTAACGACAGCGAAAAGACTAACGCCATTTCCGAGTCTTTGTTTCATTGAAGAGATATTTTCAAAAATTTTATCCAAATTTACTTCTGCCCACGTATCTCGATGAAATATTTTCGTTTCCAAGACCATTTCCTTCTTTCCTACACTCACAATAAGATTCTTCCCAGTAGCGAAGTTTTCGTTTCATTATAGGAACATTCTATAACCAACCGCCAGAAAGATAAAGTGCTTTTTCACCTTGATTCTAATTTCCCAGCTGCGAGCCTAAATCAGTTGGAAGGATTAAAAATGTCAACAAGCTGCTTTCCCGCCTATCCTACCCAGAAGAAACCTTCATAAGGAGACGGGAAACATCAGCTTGTTATGTAATCCTATTTGACTGGTTCTTCCCCAACCGAACGGGCGACTTCTATCATCTCTTCCTGTGTCAAATCCTTTGATGCAAGCATATAATCGACACCTTCAAAAGTCCATGCAATCGTATTTCCTGTCATGGCCCCGACAGTATAACCCAAATCAACCGGTTCTCCATTAACATTCGTCGAAACGGAAGTTTGAACTACCTCAGCTTTTTCCTGAACTAAAGTAAAACTTTTTGTACCCTCATAGGTCAAAACGACACGTTCTCCCTTTTCCGTCGTAATTTCTTTTTCTTCCGTTAAATTCATATCACCAATATTCTCAGGGTATTTCACTGAAAATCCTTCATTTTGGACCTCTGCCATAACGGGTGCTTCAAGTTGTGCACTTGTCATGTTTTTCTTCATATCAAATGAATCCTTATCAAAAGTCGTATCGAATTTAACTTTCGAGAATTCAACTAGTACCAATGCGGTCTTATCAGGGTCCATGACTTTTACACTGACTGGGGATAAATCCTTTTTGTTTATAGTAATCTCTTGATATGGCAACATTTTATTGTTTTGGTAGCGTGTTTTCGTTTCAAAGACATAATGTTTATCCGTTTCTTTATATGTCGCACTTTTATCTTCCGTAATGTCTTTCACCAACGACTCGAACAAATAGGCCTGACTGCTGTTCTCCGGCCACTCGCTTTGAAATTTAAAACTTTTATTCAAAGCTGGTGTCAGAACATATACACCATCATCATTTTTCAAAATCATCTGGCTTTGATCCTTCTCTTCATTTTTCAGATTTACGCGGTAAAAAGAAGGGTCCTTATGCCAAATCTCCACATTATACACTTGAGGTTCCGTCCCCATCTTCAATGTCATCTTCGCGTTAGCTTTATATCCCTTCATTTCGCCAAGCTTCTCATTCAATTCACTCACTACGTCACTCTGTGATTTTTGGCCGCAAGCAGAAAGAGCAAGCAAGAGCATGATCCCTGCAAAAAGCATTACCATCTTCTTCATCTTTTCAACCCCTTTTTGTCATTTGAACGTAAAAGGGAGAGGAAAAGGCAGGATCCGGACATTGGCTCGACTGATGTCTTAGATTCCTCGGTATTTTAGGCACGGACCCATTCTCAGTCCGGCTAAAAACTTTTCGAGAGCACCTACTCTGCCATGTACCTTTTACCGGGCCTTGTCTCCCTATAGCACTAAATGTATATGAGACAACCTAAAGGTTTATGACCCGATGGACAAAACTCCATTCACCCTTCAATTACGACTTGAGCAACCGCATAATCCCGGCTGTGGCTAATCGAAAGATGGACCCCTTCAGAAAACGGCTTTGAAATCATCGGCTTTCCTTTATCATCCGAAATGATTTCAATATCCAAAAAGGATAAGTGCTTACCGATCCCTGTTCCGTTTGCTTTTGAAAAAGCCTCCTTTGCCGCAAAACGCCCAGCAAAATACTCGACCTTCCTTCTTCCATTTAACTTTTCGAAAATCAAGATTTCCTTTTCTGTTAATATACGTTCCTTTAAACGGGGTTGCCGATTAATCAGTGTTTCCATTCTATCCAATTCAGTAATGTCCACGCCTATACCTTTAATCACTTTGACACCTCTTCTATTAATTTAATAAGCTGCATATCATTAGGAGGACTCTTTTACCTGAAAATGATAATATTGTATTTAATTAAAAACGATAACAAGGAGGAATTTATGTTTACAAGAACAGAAGGCTTCCGCGAATACGCAGATTCATATCGAGCTGTTACTGTGCTCATACTCATTATGATGATTGTATTCGTTCTTGTCCTCTTCCCCATATTTCCCGGCAATGTACTCTTTTATTATGGCGCAGGTGTGAACTTATACATCGCTGATGGACAATGGTGGCGTTTGATCACCCCCATCTTTCTACATAGCACGTTTACACATTTACTGTTTAACGGATTCTCCCTTGCCATCTTCGGTCCATTCCTAGAGAAATTACTTGGAACCATCAAGTTTTCAATCTTCTTTTTATCGACAGGTATCCTTGCCAATATCGCAACCTTTCTAATTAACCCACTGACATATAACCACGTAGGTGCTAGCGGAGCAATTTTTGGTTTACTCGGATTCTTTTTATATCTTGTACTTTTCAATAAAACCAATTTTACGAACAACGAAAGAAATACAGTATATACACTGACCGGAATTGCCGTCATCATGACCTTCATACAACCGCAGATCAACGTTATCGGTCATCTGGCTGGACTGGCAACCGGCTTTTTAACAGCTCCATTATATTTAAGAAAAAAATGGTAGGACAAACAGCCGACTCTTCCCTTCAATCATTGGGAGTCGACTGTTTTTTTAGGTGAATACCATGATTTAATTATTAGGCAATCCTTTTCTTCCACATCAGCAACCATGCCGACCCGGGAGGTGATTCCTGATTTGACCGACGCTGAAATCGTTGCTAATTCTTTTCGATTTTGAAACCAACTTTTTTTATATGTGATTGATTGAATTCTGCTTCTCTGCATGATCAATGTTTGCTTCGAGAAAAAACGGCTGCTCAATAGCAACAAATTCCCATCTATGCTCCATCCTGCATCTCTATATTGCATGTAAGCCCAAAAAATCGTCAACGGTACAAGCAAAAGAAAAAGATAACCCCAAGGACTTAAAAACCATACCAAGGCACCGATGATCGGGATGAGGTACAGAAACTTATGAAACACATACCGGGAAAGTGCACGCTTAGGTATCGGTGTCATCTCAATGGTTGTTTCATAAACCGGTAAAATTTCCAGGATTTTTTCATGTAAATGCCTCTTCCTGATTAAAGGGAACAGCATGATGGATAGACTTTCTTTATCTTCCATACTGCCTCCAGCATATTCAATATAAACCGTCGCCAATCCCAATGGCTTCCGAATCAAATTCTCCATGATCCGGATACCTTGAATTTTATGGATAGGGATTGTCAGCTGTCTTTTCTCGAGAAGCCCTCTGGAAATAACGATTTCCTCATCCGTTTTTAACACGGTAAAGGAAGCATATTTAATTACCATACTTAATGTGGCCAGTACATAAACCACCAGTAAAGCCACCAGAGCAAACAAGGTCAGAATGATGGTCCCCATTTCAATAAACTCTTCATAATCCTTAAATATTCTCTCAAAAGGTATCATTTCATCGAACTGTGAAATAAAAGCGATTGCCCCAGATAGGAAGACACCTACCGCTCCCGAAGTGGCAGCCATAACGAATAGCTGCGGCAATGTCTGCTTAAAAACGGAAGACGATTTAGCTGCATATCCTTTATTCGCAACTTCATCTTTATCATTACCAAAAATATTTTTCGCATTTTTTTCTTCACTTATAAAAGCATTGATTCGTTCAGCATCACTTTTGCTTATGGCTGATAATACAGCATCGGCCTGAGACCCGCCTGCCGTTTCAATATTCAGCTTCACTAGGCTGAATATCCTCTGGATGATGCCCTCTGATATATCTATGCTATGGATCCGATCAAACTTTATATACCGTTTCTTCCTTACGAAAACCCCGGACTCAATTCTGAATTCGCCCTCTTCTATGCGATATGTAAAACGTAACCATTGAAGGAATGCCATGACTATCAGCAAAAGTATAATAATGGCAATGACCAGCGGTTGTATCCATCCAGGAATTCCTTCATTCTTCCCAGGAATGACGACCACTAATAAAAAAGGGATGACTAACTCCTTAATCGATTTAATGATGTTAAGCAATACAGCTATGGGATGAAGCCTTTTAGGATCAGACATCTTCTTCCTCCACACTTGCCATTCTCGAAATATATTGCCGCAATTCATCTGCCTCTGCAAGGTCCAAGGCTGGGATAACATGAAGGGTCGCTGCAGTGGAAATTTCAACGGAGGCTAAATCATATTTTCTCAATAATGGCCCTTGCTTCGTTTCAACATGCTGGACCCTTATCATGGGGATGAGCGTTCTTTTAATGACGAAAATACCACTTTGGATATCAATTTCAGTATTTCTTACTTCGTAACGCCACCGCTTCCATTTCACCGACGGAATCAGAAAGATGGCCAGATAAGATTGGATTATTGAAATTATGATCAACGCTCCAAACACCCAATATGTCCAATCAAAAATGATTGTAAGCACGAGTACGGCGATGCTTATAATCCAGGTTATTGAACAGCTTATAAGACCACTGATTTTCCATACGGTCAAGGCCTTATTCGATATGCGATTTTCAGGTTCCATGTGCTTCTCCTCTTCCGGACAGGTAATGCTAATTGAATCATCATCATCCATCCTTGCTTTCATCCATTATACTATAATTAAATACTGGAAATTAACCCCTTTCCAAAAACCCTTAACCATTCAGATACCATAGCATTGGAGATGTACATAAAAAAATGCCGCTCAAATGAGCGGCATTTCCAATTCAATTAAATCTTATTCGTTTTTTCTCTTTTTTGGCTCGTGCTACGGTTTCCGTAACCATTCGATTTACGGTTCGCGCTTGGGCGTTTCCCTGATCCGCTACCGTAATCTTTTCTGCCTGAAGAACTGCGGCCATTGCGCTGTCTGTTGCCAGAAGAACTGCTTCCTCCGCGATTGCGACGCATTGGAGATGGAGATTCTTCCGTTAACTTGATAGGCGTTTGATCCGGTTCTTTTGTCATTGATTTAAGCATGGCTGCAACTAAATCCGCTGCGCTATGTTTTTGTAATAATTCTTCCGCTTGACCAAGGTATAAAGTTAAATCCTCATTTTCAATTGTATTAAGGATTTTTTCCGTTACTGCTTTTTGTTGACCTTCCAACGCTTCAGTTAACGTAGGAGTCTTAAGTTTCTCCATACGTTTTTTCGTTGTATGTTCAACTGCATGCAGTTGGCCTCTTTCTCTTGGTGTTACAAACGTAATGGCTATACCATGTTTACCCGCACGTCCTGTACGTCCAATACGGTGAACGTAGCTTTCCGGATCTTGAGGGATATCAAAGTTGTATACGTGAGTAACGCCGGAAATATCAAGTCCACGTGCAGCAACATCAGTAGCAACGAGTACATCGATGCTGCCGTCTTTAAACTTTTTCAAAACAGAAAGGCGTTTTGCCTGACTAAGGTCACCATGAATGCCTTCAGCCATATAACCGCGGATATTCAATGCAGATGCCAATTCATCGACACGGCGTTTCGTACGTCCGAAGACGATCGCAAGATCCGGTGTTTGAATATCGAAAAGGCGTGCAAGTGTATCGAATTTTTCACTTTCTTTTAACTCCAAGTAATATTGTTCGATACGATCCACTGTCATTTCTTTTGCTTTTACACGTACAAGAACGGGTTCCCGCATGAATCTTTCAGCAATTTTACGGATTGGATCAGGCATTGTAGCTGAGAAAAGCAATGTTTGCCTTTCGTCAGGAACCGTTGAAAGGATCAATTCGATATCCTCAATGAATCCCATGTTAAGCATTTCATCCGCTTCATCAAGAACTACAGTGTGAACTCCGCCTAATTTAATATTTTTACGTTTGATATGGTCTAAAAGACGACCAGGCGTACCAACGATAATATGTGGTTTTTTCTTTAATGCACGGATTTGACGGTCGATGTCTTGTCCACCATAAACAGCAAGTACTCGAGCGCGTTTTCCGTAACCAAGCTTGAAAAGTTCCTCGGAAACTTGAATGGCAAGCTCACGTGTAGGTGCAATGACGATCCCTTGCACGTTTTCGTTATTAATATCGATGTTTTCCATCAATGGAATACCGAATGCTGCTGTTTTACCTGTTCCCGTTTGCGCTTGACCGATGATATCTTTACCTTCAAGTGCTAGAGGTATCGTTTGGGATTGAATCGGGCTCGCTTCTTCAAATCCCATTTTTTCTATTGATTTCATGGACGTTCTATCTAATCCTAATTCGCTAAACAATGTCAATGTTTTCGTACTCCTTTTTATATCGTAAATTTACACGTGCATTCATGGATCATGCACAGATGTTTTAGTTCAAATCCTCATCATCATGACGGATGTTCTTCTTTATCTCTTATAAAAAGTTTATCATTATCACCTAAAAGTATGTCTGCCTTTTAGTTCAAATGAACTCAATATGATTTTTTAAAAAGGAAATATACCAGTACGGACATTCACTGGCATTTTTAACTTCGCGCACGTGTAGACTTATCATTAACCTACGCTCATCTTTTTAAAAGTACATGTAACCAAAATTAAATTCAATATGGAAAATTAAAAGTAGCATAAACGGGTGTTTCACCGTTTTATTCAGGTGAGGGCTGCTGCACCTATTATTCATCAGACTTAAAAAGACTGTATGAACAAAACTTGACGAGAGCCAAGATTCTTATACAAAACAGGCCCGGTGCGTTGAGGATTTGCAGAAGTGGAAAAGCGCTTAAATGCGGCTTGATTCCCTAATAGCTACTAAAGCCGCCAAGAGATGCAGCTTTTATATATGACCAGACGCGAGGCCTATTTAATCTAAAATAATCTCAAGAATGAACTCATGAAACATGTAAGAACATACAATTTTGTTGCCTCAACCTGATTAATTTTAAATAATCATCAATGATAAGACATTTAAACTCATACTCATATTACCATTTTCAAACTGTTAATGCAATAAAGGATATCGCCCATTCAGAGTTACTAAAAACTTTAGACAGTTTCAAAAATGAAAAAATTAGTCATTTCTTCCTGTTAAATATGCAGCTGTGACACTTTTGAGTAAGAATATGTCTTGTTCATTCAATAATAGGCTAAAAAAACACATGGACTGATTATTTCATCAATAGGATCACCGTTTTACTATATCCATTTATGCGTAAGTGGATTCAATCTTAGACAAATTCAAAGAAAACGAGTTTGCCTAAAGTTTTTTTATTTAAAAACCGTTCCAGTGGTTTCAAAATCCAATTAGGAGGATTTCACAAAACAGTAACTTAGTCCTTTTAAAATCATGGTTCGAGATGAAAGCATTCCGGCCTCTGGTCGACTCACTGTATCCATTTAAATTTTCACAAAACGATCATCCATTTATATATGATATGTGATTAAATCAAATAGTTTCAACAAACCTTTTTCAGGAAGGATTAGTTTTAATGATAAACACCCTTCCACGGTTCCCCACGTTTGAAAAAGTAAGGACTTATCATGAATTACCTTGAATTTACAGGTATATGGAAGCATCTGATTTTTGAAAATTCCATCTTTTTGCTTAAAAATTATAGCAAATGAGTATAAATGCAGTATGATTGACCTATCAACAAAATAACGGGGGGTTATATGAACATATTCACAATAGATGTTCCTTTATGTAAGGATATTGGTCGAATCTTAAAGAAAATGAACAAGAAAGTCACCTTTTTGGAGGATCCACTCAATCAAAGTCATCTATTCAAGAATTCAACAGACATGATGAAATCATTATTTATTTTACCTTTACACCTATCAAAAGACTCTTGGCAGCAAACTTCTTTGTACGCTTTGGCAGAATCTCACGAAATCCCTATCTTATTCATTTACAAACGCACTTCAGGAATGGAGACCCCTCAGACCTTACCGGAAAATACCTTTTATGAAACCATGGCGGTCCCTGCCGATTCAGTGGAAGTCCGAATTAAATTAAAGTCACTCCGAAACATCAGCATGCAGCTGTTTTCGGCAAAAATGAAGGGGCAAGAGCTTGAAATGATACACCAAAAATCAGCAAGGAGCCTGAGAATTGCAAAGGGCATTCAACTTTCAGGTTTACCTTTGTCGATCAACAATGAAGATATAGAGGTCAAAGGCCTTTCCCAACCTTCAAGTGAACTGTCAGGGGATTTATTTTACTGGACGGAGGTTGATGACAGGATATACGGCTTCATAATGATCGATGTATTGGAAGAGGGCATTCATACAGCACTTATAAACATGTCCATACGCACATTGATCCCCGACCTTATCAAACGTGTAAAAGACCCCATTTTCATAACAAAGGAACTGGATAATCTAATGCGGGATTTATTTCAAGGAGTTAATCGGGAAAACAAAAACAAGGCTCGCATTACTGCCTTCATCGCATACGTGAATACAAAGGATCGGCTCATCGAATATGTGAATTACGGACTTCCTTCAGCTTTTTTGTATTCCCCATGCACCAACCAAATTCTCAATTTGAACGAAGGGGCCACCCCAAACGGACTGATTCCCGAATTGCCCATTAAAAAAATAGTCTTTCAGTATGAGCCAGGAAGCCGTTTCATCATCTATACAGATGGACTCTCTAAAACGCCCCTACCTTCCGCCATTGACCGATCTGACCATATCGAAAGGGAATTCATCGAAAATGTCCATCTCGATACACAAGACCTCCTTCAGGAGCTATTGGTCTCAAGGATGAGGCATTCAGTCATCAACGACGACATCTGCATTATTGCCGGGACACTTTTTTAAGCACGATAAAAGGGCCGTTTCAAAAAAGAAACGGCCTTATCCATGTTTTTTATTTTTGCAGAGCTTGAACGACTTCCTCCAGCTTCATGCCCCTGGAAGCTTTAACAAGTATGATGTCATTTTCCTGAGTGGACGATTTCAGTTCCTCTATAAGCTTCTGCTTATCTTGAAAAGGACGAACCTGCTCCGATGAAAACGCCTTGCTCGCTCCCTTGGCAATAAACTCGGCTAAAGGACCATATGTGAAGATCTTATCGATCCGCTCACTGGAAATCAATTCACCAATTTTCAAATGAAAGTCTTTTTCCTGTGGCCCTAACTCCAACATGTCTCCCAATACAAGTATCTTTTTTTCGAATCCAGATAAGCCCTCAACCAACTCCACCGCTGCCTTAACTGAAGTTGGGCTGGCATTATACGCATCATTGATGATTTTCTGCCCTTTCGCACCCTCGACCAATTCCATCCTCATATTCGTTAATTGAATGGTCGACAGACCTTTGCGGATCGCTGAATCATCCACATTGAATTCTTTAGCAACCAAGATTGCTGCCAACGCATTAAGAACATTATGATTGCCTAAAACGGGTATCTCATAATTGGTTTCCTTATCACCGCTTGCGATTGTAAACGTGGTACTGTCTGCACCTTGGCTAATGGTCTGTGGATATAAATCATTTTGTTCCGTGCGTCCAAAAGATATTACGTTTAAATCAGGAAAATCCTTTTTGATACGATCGCGGAGCAATGGTTCATCACCATGGTATATCAGCGTTCCATCTTTCGCCAAACCTTCGACAATTTCCAACTTCGCATTCGCGATTTCCTCGCGTGATCCTAAATCCAATAAGTGTGATTCACCGATATTGGTAATGATCGCTACATCAGGCTTTGCCATTTTGGATAAGAACTCGATTTCACCGCGGCTGCTCATTCCCATTTCCAACACAGCCGCTTCAGTATCCTCCGCCATGGAAAGCACTGTTAGTGGCAAACCTAAATGATTATTGAAGTTTCCACTTGTTTTATGAACTTTATAGGTAGTGGCCAGCAGCGCAGCCGTCATATCTTTCGTAGTCGTCTTACCGTTGCTGCCTGTTATCCCAATGACTTTTATATTCAACTGCTGACGGTAAGAACGCGCCAATTGCTGAAGTGCTTTCTCGGTATTTTCGACAATGATTATCGGTAAATCATCAGGAGGATTCGGAACATCCCTTTGCCAAAAAGAAGCCGCGGCTCCTTGCTCTAAAGCTTGCTTGACATACTGATGGCCGTCAACCTGCTCACCCTTAAGCGGAATGAACAAACATCCTTCCTTAACCGTTCTTGAATCGATGGTAACCCCATTAATCCCTTTGGACTGGAATGGACTGATATCATTCAATCCCTCAGCCATTTCATGTACTTGTTTTAACGTTCTCTTTATCATTTTGTTCCTCCTACATTCATCGAACCGTTAATCGCTCTCCATTAACCAAACGAAGCAGAAACCAGTTTAAATCGCACCGGTTCCTGCTGATTGGAATCCATCAAATCAATGCTTGAAGGATTGTGAAGTTTACTGATACTTTACCTGCATGATCAAACTGTATATTTGATTTGTTGTTTTTCCTGATGACGTTCCAAGGCAAGTTTCACGAGTGTTTCAATTAACGCTGGATAGTCGACACCTGTGTGCTTCCACAATAACGGGAACATGCTGAAAGGAGTAAACCCAGGCATTGTATTCACTTCATTAATATAAATTTGCCCTTCATGCGTCAAGAAGAAATCTGCGCGAACCAGACCAGAGCAATCCAATGACTTAAAGGCAGTAATGGCCATTTCAGATAAAGCAGCATACTCGCTTTCGGTTATCTCCGCCGGAATGACCATCGCTGAATTACCGTCAACATATTTTGCTGAATAATCATAGAAGGAAAAATCTTTCTTAGGGATGATTTCGCCTGCCACCGAACAAGATGGATCATCATTACCAAGAATACCAAACTCGAGCTCACGAGCAACGACCCCTTCTTCAATGATGATCTTCCGATCGAATTGAAAAGCTTCCGCTACCGCTCTTTCCAGTTCATCAGCATCATTACATTTGCTGATACCGACACTGGAGCCTAAATTGGCAGGTTTGACAAAACAAGGGTAACCCAATTCATCCGCTACCTTTTTAATGGCACTTTCAGTATTCTTCTCCCATTCAGAACGAATGAACCAAGTATATTTGACTTGAGGAAGTCCCGCCTGGGCAAAAATGTTTTTCATGATGACCTTATCCATTCCTGCTGATGAAGCCAAAACGCCATTCCCTACATAAGGAAGGTTCAATAGTTCCAGCATCCCTTGCACGGTCCCATCTTCTCCATTCGGTCCGTGAAGCAATGGGAAAATCACGTCATACCCTGTTGATTCACTATTTTCATCAGTTGAATGTGCCTGCAAGGCAAGAGGCGAGCTAGATTTATCCGATGTAAATGTCAAAGCCTCCACACTCTCGGCAGGTCCTGTTAACTTCGGTCCATTAATCCATGAACCCTCTTTTGTTATGTAAATCGGATATATATCAAACTTTGCTAAATCGAGAGCTTTAATGACCGCTAAAGCCGTCTGCATAGAAACCTCATGCTCCGCAGATTTTCCACCATAAAGCAAACCAAGTTTAGTTTTCATGAGTTATTACCCTCCAATATTCTTTTAACCATGTTCATTGTATCACTTTACACTAAAATGGTTAAAGCGAAACTTCCATCATTGGCGCTTTTCCAATGATGGTTAGTTGAGCCAATCGGGCATTTACAGGCTGTTGGCCCAACACATTTCTTTTTCATTACAATTGCCGCCGCTTCCCTTACAGCCTGTTAATGCGGGGTAAAGCGAAACTTCCATCATTGGCGCTTTTCCAATGATGGTTAGTTGAGCCAATCGGGCATTTACAGGCTGTTGACCCACCACATTTCTTTTTCATTACAATTGCCGCCGCTTACCTTACAGCCTGTTAATGCGGGGTAAAGCGAAACTTCCATCATTGGCGCTTTTCCAATGATTACTATTAGGCGGAACACAGGTTAAAACCGCCACACCCTGCGCGCCGCCCTCTCTTATCTTTTATGCATGAGATGGTAAGTCTTACACCTAAAAAGTTCCAAGGGTGTCAAATAATCCAAGACACGAACCTCGGAAGTTGGGATAATCAGGAGAATGATGTATTTTTAATAACGCTTTCCCATACCCTTTCTTTTCGATTGAAGGTAATAAAGGCATCTGGCTCCCTAATATCTCTATCTGAAAAGTCATCATGCATTTCATCCATGTTTAAATAATCCCCTACGACCCATGCCGGTATCTCAATCTTTGTTCTTGTATACTTAACATGCCGAAAGGAAAAAACGAGCCCCTCTGACAGGATATGAGCCAAGGAAGAAATGATTTCTGCCGGAATCGCCGTCAGCTCTCTTTTCTTTCTGATTCCAAGCCAAGTCCTCTCTACTTTTAAAAGCTCCAGCTTTAGCGGAATCAGGCTTCCTAACATCATATAATATGTCGAAAGAGAACGAAAATAAATTTTATTGAACCAGCCATCATCCTGGGCAAGGTACACAAATTGATTATTCAATTTACGGAAAAATGGAGGATCCAGATGAGTTTTTGCATGCCCTAAATATAATAGTTCCGCTATTTCCCTTCCATCCAATTCATCCAACCCTTCTCTTTCTTCAAAATCGATCCAACAGAAATCTCCATATGCCCGGACATTTTCTTTAACGAGCTTCGCAATATCTTCAGATGAAGCACTCTCTAGCAGGACATTCAAATTGTATTCCCCGCCATTGAATTCATGTTTCAATAATAAGATGGAATCCAACGTATATGGCAGCGAATAGACGAATTCACGAAAATTGAGTCCATTAAAAAGGACAAACCGTTCAGAAGCCTGCATATACATATATAAGATATCATTGCTATCATTCTTCATAACCTGACCCCCTCCGAGCTCTTAATCAATAATATTATTTTACCAAACTTTTGGGTTTTCACGTAAGTTATATAACCCCCAATATTAATCATCATCAGCACCATGTGAATAATGCGAAACATGTACTCCATATTAACCCAAATGTTAAGGGACACACTCAACTAGCTCAAAGTATCCATATTATAGTAAGAATGAAGGATTGGAGGATTAAATCATGGATAAAATTGAAAAAGGTTTTATCATTAATTCTTTTAATGGAGCCGTTTCCGTCTATGCTGATGCAACTAAAAAAATAGGTCTGTGGCAATCAGAGAAATATGCATTCGAAAAATATTTAAATCAGGAAGATGCAATCCTTGATATCGGTTGCGGTACAGGAAGGACCACCTTCGCACTATATAAAAAAGGATTTCAAAATCTAACGGGAATCGACCTGACTCCTGCCATGCTTTATGAAGCCGAAAAAATAGCCCATGAATATACCCTGGACATACCCTTTATCCTTGGCGATGCAACCGACCTCCCTTTCAACGACTCATCATTCGATAAAGCAATCTTCGCTTTTAATGGTTTAATGCAAATTGCCCAGCGAAAAAACCGCACATTGGCTTTAAAAGAAATCAACCGTATTTTAAAACCTAAAGGGCTCTTCATTTTCACAACACATGACCGTGATAAAAACGAAAATTACCTGAACTTCTGGGAGCAAGAGGAAATGATTTGGTGTGTTGGTAAACAAGATGAGAGGCTTTATGAATTCGGGGATATTTTCACATCCGGAAAGACGCTTCAAGAAGATACTTACCTACATATCCCAACTAAACTTGAAGTACTTGAATGCCTGGAAGAAGCACGGTTCAAAGTTATCGAAAGCTTTTATCGAAGTGAATTATTCCATGAAAATGATGATGTCATCGCTTTCTCTTCCGATTGCCGCTTCTGGATCGTCCAAAAGTAAGGAAGCGCATTTTAATTCAAAAAAAATCCAGAGTGACATTTCACTCTGGATTTTTTGTATTAAGAAACTTGTTCTAATTCTTTTTTGGAAGGCGGGTTGAATTGACCTTCCCATTTAGAGATAACGATTGCCGCAAGTGAATTACCGATAACGTTTACTACTGTACGTCCCATATCAAGAATACGGTCAATACCGGCAATGAATGCTAGACCTTCAATAGGAATACCGACAGTTCCCAATGTCGCTAAAAGAACTACGAAAGATACACCTGGTACACCCGCAATCCCTTTGGATGTGATCATTAACACTAGCATTAGCGTAATTTGCTCATACATGCTTAAATCGATTCCGTACATTTGAGCGATGAAGATAGCTGCTAACGCTTGGTATAATGTAGAACCATCAAGGTTAAAAGAATATCCAGTCGGAATAACAAATGTAGCAATATGTTTCGGACATCCCGCTTTTTCCATTTTTTCCATGATCTTAGGAAGAACCGCTTCTGAACTTGCAGTAGAGAAAGCAAGAATCAATTCTTCTTTTAGAAGTTTAATCAACGTAAAGATATTGAATCCGACAAATTTCGCAATAAGACCAAGAATGACTATTACAAAGAAAATCATTGTTCCGTAAACAGAAAGCGCTAACTTTCCTAACGGAATTAAAGATTCCAAACCGAATTTGGAGATCGTCACACCGATTAGTGCAAATACACCGATAGGAGCGAATTTCATGACCATGTTAGTTAGGTAGAACATTCCTTCAGCTACACCTTGGAAGAAACGGAATACTGGTTTACCCTTTTCACCGATGGCCGCAATACTAAGTCCAAACAACACGGAGAAGAAAATGATCGCTAGCATATCGCCTTCTACCATGGCTTTAACTGGATTGGATGGCACAATGTGAACGATTGTATCTACGAACGATTCATGCTGCTTAGTTTCTGCTGTATCAACATAGGTAGAAATATCAGTTTGTTCTAGCTTGTCCATATTTACACCAACACCAGGCTGGATGATATTCGCTGAAATTAAACCAACAGCAATCGCTATCATAGTTACTACAACAAAGTATGATATTGATTTAGCTCCAAGTTTACCTACTGATTTTAAATCGCCTACACCTGCAACTGCAACGATAAGACTTGACACAATGATTGGTACTACAATCATTTTAATCATTCGTAGGAAAATGTCTCCGAATGGCTGTAAAAAGTTTTGGGCCGTCTCACTACCATAAAAAATGGCACCAACGATAATCCCTAAAATTAAACCAATGAAAATTTGGCTAGCTAAACTTAATTTGAATTTCTTCATTTACTTTCCTCACCTTCCATAAAGTCTTTGATGCAAAAACATTTTTGTCTCGGTAAGGGAAACAAGATACTAATAAAAGAAAGTAATTTTTCTTTTTTTGAAAAACTCTGTCTTTACGCCGAAAAAAAAGACACTTCATGTGTCGATTTCTTATTGGCGTGAATATTCACACATGTTCCCTTAAAGACGCTGACGAGGTTAGCTGTCGGGTTAGGAATTGGAAACACAAATGCCCTTTCATTTCTGAATTCACCCCTAGCGGATAAAATCCACAAAAATGGGTCCCCCGTTCTTGGAATAAGATTAAGCGAGTTAACTTATAATAAAATATTATACTAAAAATGATAATCTGTAAATATTTATTCGCATTAGTTCTAGAAAAAATCTTTAAATATGTCTGAATATTCTGCATTAGAGACTATTGTATCTATAATTACTCTTCCCGATTTTTAATAATATAAGTTATATTGATATATAATTAATCACTAATTTGACATCACCTCTCTTGATGAAAGAAGCGGTTATTTTTCCAATACGCCAAGTAACAGATATCTTACTTTTTCCCTAGAGGTGAATTTTTTATAAGTTGCTGCCTTCACTTTTCCAAATTGGATTGGGGTAATGAAATAAGAATGGTTCTTCGACACATCCGGCTCCATTAGAATGACGTCACCTACCGACGGTCCGTTTATGATTTCTTGCTTCCCTTCAGCCTTAAGCCCTTTTGTAATGTAATGTTTATCCACATAGCCATTTTTAGTCAATTTGTAAATATAAGGCTGTTTATGGTTTTTTATGGATTCTATAGGAATGGAGGGTACACCGGCTTTCTCATTGGTTATTACAGTAAGATTCACTTTGGATCCCACCAACAAAGCTTCCGTTTCTTCACCTTCCGGTTCGATTAGTGCCTGAAATGGAAATCTGTTATCCTTTTTTAATGACGGCTCTTCAGCGGGATAGGAATGGATGCGACCTATCGTCCCTTTCAATGCCTTTTTTGAATCAGAGGAACTTGCTTTTATAGTCATGCCCACTTCAGCCTTTTTCATTTCCTCTTCAGAGAAATCCCCTTCAATTGCCATATTTGTTGAAACGATGGATATAATGGGATTATTCAGGTTTTTATTGATATTTTTAACTACACCATCAGCCTCACTCGTTGACACGATCGCACTGGACTGCTCCTCAATTGAAGTTATTTTAGCTTCAAGCATTTTCACTTTTTCATTCAAGCTGTTTTTTTCCAGTTCCTGCTTGTACATTTCTTGCTCAATGTTACTTTTAATAAGATCTGAGGAACTTGTTGTTATATCAATTTTCAAGTTTTTTTCCACCGATTCATCAATGGCTGCTTTTTCAGGATTACTGGTCATGGTCCCTTGGTAGGACCTCAACTTCCCTATGTATTCCTCAATACCTGCAATTTCTCCCTCAGATGCCGTTTTCTCCGCTTCCAAGCTCGCTTTAAGAGCATCAAGTTCGGTCGTCGTATACTCAAACAACGAGGAGCCAGCCGTAATCTCATCGCCTTCTTTAACAAGGAATTTCTTAAAATCATTTTTCTTGGTGTCAAAATAGATATCATACTCTTCTACAGGTTTAATTACCCCATTTGTTTGAATAGTATCCGTAATTGTATCTTTTTTTACCTTAGTCCAGTTTTCAACGAAAACAGTTCGTTCCACTTTGCTTTCTTTTTTTTCAATAAGGTATAAGTTAACGGTTATTAAGACTATCGACGCAATGGAGACCGCTGCAATTTTCCATTTCCCGCTCATTCATTTCACCCGCCTTATACAAATACGCCTACTTGGATGTATGCTAAAAAGGCTTTAACAAACCATGTGGCCAGATAGAATAGAACAATCATTAAAAGGACCAAATAACTATTTCGTTCTGAAAACTCCTTTAAATAAAAATATTGCAGAGCAATAATAAGAAATTGAAAAATGGTGATTCCGCTGAAAAAGTGAATGAAATAATCATTTCTGAGAAAATACTGACTGATGATCCCCAATGAAAATGGATTGGCATCGCTGCCTATATCCATTAATACGAATAGAGGAATCAGTAATGTTTTTTCCACTAATTGCAAAACAAAAAGAATCATTTGAACGATGACTAATTTTATATATGGGATATCAGTAACGATCCAAAAGAATAGAGCTGATAAAAATATGTATATGGAAGGGTTGATTATGCCTGTTATTATGTTGCCGCTCATAATCAGCAGCTTTGCTGCTTCGAATTCATCGGCACTCATTTTCGTGATTTCTTTGGAGAATGATTCTGAACCAATGCCAAAATATCCCCCAATGGCGAATACTATAAGACTAAGAAAATATAAAAATAGTAATTTCAATCCAAGCTTTGTGACTGCCTCTGCATTTTGAAGCTGATAACGACTCCGATGAGGCTCTAAAATGCCCTTTAACAATCTGACCTGGTACACCATATGTGGTCCTCCTGCAAAAATTGATATATCTTCATATATTTTATCTTATTTTGGAAACAATTGCAGAAATAAGGAATGAATATACAAAAAAAACACATAATCATTCCCATTCATATTTAAACCCACCATACTAATTTGGAGTTAATACTGATAAATGTCGGGCAAGGACTTTAATGCGTGCAGGAGTTCGTCTATAGTTCTCTCCATCCATATCCACATCAAGCGGCCTCTTGGTTTCAATGGTCAGGGTATCGGCATTTAAATAAGTCACCCCAGAGTCAGAGATCATATTTTGTGTCCATGAACGCTTCATCGCTATTATTTCTAAAAATGTACCAAGGCTTGCATTTTCCAAGATGGCAACGCCGAAGAGTCCATCATCTGGACTAATCATGGGAAAGGGCAATAAATTGGTGCCGATAAAACAACCATTTAAAACCAAAATCATAACCGCTTCCCCTTCGATAACATTCCCATCATATTTTAGTTTATAGGAAAAGGGAGCATTCTCGCCAATTGTCCTTATAGCACTTAATAAATATCCTATCTTACCAAACCTGCTTTTTTCCTGCTCATCAATATTGCTTGATGCATCTGAAATAAGCCCTACTCCCCAAAAATTAGAAAAATAATCGTTGTTGGCCTGCCCAATATCAATTGAACGAACTTTGCCATTCACTAATGCTTCCGCAGCTTGACGAACATTTTGAGGAATCTTTAATGTTCTGGAGAAGTCATTGCAAGTCCCTCCAGGTAAAACCCCAAACAGGGGCCGCCTCGGAAGCGGCGAAAGGCCATTTACACACTCATGTACCGTTCCATCTCCTCCTAATACGAAAACTACATCCATGTCTTCACCATATTCCAAGCAAAAACGGCATGCATCGCCCTTTTCCTTCGTTTGCAGAATGAGAAACTCATCAATATGTGGAGCTATTATCGGAAGACACCCCTCAAGATTCCTTTCGAGTTTATCATTACCGGCATTTTCATTATAAATCAGCATTCCCTTTTTCCATCGCATGATTTTTGCCCCCATATTATTGAAAGAATGGTCTTCTTCCCATCAATTTTACCTTTTCCTAAACCCCCGCTTTTGAAACTCATTAAGATCAAATGAAAAAAAGAGGCTATACGCCCCTTTCGGTAAAGCTTTCATATACTTGTCAAATAATCCTTCATCATCAAGATAAGCTTTGAAGACAAGGGACTCCTTTTTTCATTTTTTTCCAAAAATAACAAAAGACTTTCCAAGATGATCGGGCTTGGACTAGCTTTTGAAAATTCTTCCTGGATTGCCTTTAAAGCTTCCATATTTTTACGTGTATCCATTCCCTCTTCTTTACGTGTTTCCACTTCCAGCATCCTGACGATGATCGAATGGATTTCTTCTTTTGGGCTCATATCCCGCATCGAGCATCCCGGTAGGGGAAATTGTTTCAACAATGGATCTTCCATGTTCTGCAGGCTTGCGATAATTGAATCCATCCGGTTCAATATGAAGCTAGGTAATAATTCCACATCAAAAGCATTTTGTTTCCTGATCAATATTCCGATATATCCTTTGAAAAGGGAGTCCAAAATTATGGTGCAATCCGGCAAAAGATCTGCTGAAAGTCCCGGGTATAACTCAATGATTTTACGCTTGAACCAAATCAAGCCCTCTTCATGGATATAATGTAAAAATTTATCTAGTTCTTTGCTGATATGAACCATTTGTTCCTGCATCATCATTTGAATCAAATTGGTATTTCCCGTCATATGCTCAATGTGAACTGTGATTTGCCTCATGAACTTGTCTTTACTGGACAATGAAGCATCCAGTTCAAGATCAAGCAATGAGTCCGTCAACGCTTCATAATAAAATTTAAAAATGGAGACCAGTAATTCTTCCTTCGATTTAAAATGATTATAAAAAGATCCCTTTGCTATCCCACACTTTTCAGCAATTTCCTGAACGGAAGTGGCATGATAGCCTTTCTCCGCGAAAAGCTCTACAGACTTATCTATGATCATCTTATTTTTTTCTTTCATCAAATTCATCCTATCTCTTAAATTTATCCTTTGGTGACCGATGGGTCACATCTCCCAAATTGTATCCCAAAACCCTTGAAATCACAACGTTAACACTAGCGAATATTATCTGTTGCAATCATAATCCATATACTATATATTTGAGTCTATGACCGAATAGTCACAATTTTAAGTATGGAGGGTACAAGCTTGAATTCAATAATTAAGTTTTCATTAAAGAATAAATTGGCAATCTGGTTGCTTACGATCATCATCGTTGCAGCTGGTTTATACTCAGGTTTAAACATGAAACAAGAAACCATTCCAAGCATCTCGACTCCTTTAATAAGCATCTCCACTGTATATCCTGGAGCTGCACCTGAAGAAGTAGCAGATAAACTTACGGACCAGATTGAGCAGAAAGTAACAAATTTGCCAGGAGTCGAATTAGTCAGTTCTTCGTCCATGGCTAATGCCTCTTCCGTCCAGTTACAATATGATTATGATACGGATATGGACGACGCTGTAAAAGAAGTGAAAGAAGCTTTAGAGAAATTAGAACTGCCTGAGGGAGTGGATGCCCCAAGCGTCTCTAAATTAGAATTAAACGCTTTTCCTGTCGTCGCACTCAGTGTAACAGATAAGGGTTCTGATTTACCAGCTCTTACAAAAAACGTCGAAGAGGTGTTGGTGCCTAAACTTGAAGGGATTGACGGCGTGACATCCGTATCAATTTCCGGACAACAAGTAAATGAAGGCAGCCTTGTATTCGACGAGGAAAAGATGGCTCAATACGGGCTCGATGAAGATACCGTAAAGAAGGTTATCCAGGCCGCAAACGTAAACATGCCGCTTGGCATATATAACTTTGATGATAAAGAAAAAACGATCGTTGTGGATGGAAACATCTCCACATTAAAAGACCTCAAAAATATAAAGATACCTTTAACCGGCGGCTCTCAAACAGGAACGCCGGCACAAACCGGACCGGAAACCAATCAATCAACTCCTGACATGGCAACAGGTCCTGCCCAAATGCAAAATGTCAAATTATCAGACATTGCCGATGTTAAAATCACCGGTAAGGCCGAATCGATTTCAAGAACAAACGGTAGCGAATCGATTGGAATCCAGGTTACAAGATCACCTGATGCCGATACAGTTGCAATCGTAGACGAAGTAAACGAAGAAGCCTCTAATTTCAAAGAAGAGTTTAAAGGCGTAAGTGTACACACTACGCTCGATCAAGCTAAACCGATTAAAGATTCTGTTGAAACCATGATCAGTAAGGCACTCTTCGGCTGTCTGTTTGCCGTCATTGTTATCATGCTGTTCCTTAGGAACTTTAAAACGACTCTCATTTCCGTCATTTCGATTCCATTATCCCTGTTAGCAGCGCTTTTGGTGCTCAAACAAATGGATATTTCATTGAATGTCATGACACTTGGGGCCATGACGGTTGCCATTGGCCGAGTAGTCGATGATTCCATTGTCGTCATTGAAAATATTTATAGAAGAATGGCTTTAAAAGGCGAACAATTAAAAGGCGGCGAATTAATACGATCAGCCACTAAGGAAATGTTCATCCCTATCCTTTCATCGACAATCGTTACTGTAGCCGTATACCTGCCTTTAGCCAGCGTTACAGGACCTGTCGGGGAACTATTCATGCCATTCGCCTTAACAATGGTGTTCGCATTGGTCGCTTCATTAATAATCGCCATCACTCTTGTTCCGGCAATGGCAGACTCTTTATTTAAAAAGGGACTATCTAATAAAGAATTAAAATCACATGAAGAAAAACCAAGCAAACTATCAGCATTCTACCGAAAAGCACTGGATTGGTCGTTAAACCATAAGATAATCACTTTCGGTACAGCCATTGTATTATTGGTCGGCAGCTTATTCCTGATCCCAAGCATCGGTGTCAGCTTCATGCCTGCAGATGAAGAAAAAACGATTATCGTCACTTACACTCCCGCACCTGGAGAGTTAAAAGAAGATATTGAAAAGCAAACAGAAAAAGTAGAAAAATACTTCATGGATAAAGACGATGTGAAGACCGTTCAATACACACTTGGTGAAAGCATGATGGGCGGCGGCATGATGGGCGGCTCGAGTAACTCGGCTCTCTTCTATGTACTCTATGATGAAGACACTGAAAATTTCGGGGACAAAAAAGAAACCGTCATAAAAGAATTAACTGAACTTGATTCACCTGGAACATGGAAACAACAAGATTTCACGTCAACATCAAGCAACGAAACCACTCTATTTGTTTACGGAAATACACAAAATGATATTGAACCGGTAATTGATGATATTCAAAATATCATGAAGAAAAATAAAGATTTAAAAGATGTTGATACAAGTCTTTCCGATGCTTATGAGCAATACACTCTAGTTGCAGACCAAGAAAAGCTAAGTGACCTTGGACTGACAGCTGCACAAATTGGCATGTCCATTGCCAATACGAATAAGGATGATGCTTTAACTACCATTAAGAAAGATGGAGAAGAAGTCAAAGTATATGTCGAGACAAAAGAAACGACATTCGAAGACAAAAAAGATCTTGAGAATACTAAAATTTCTTCTCCAATGGGAATGGAAATCCCATTGAAAGAGCTTGTGAAAATCGAAGAAGGCAAAGCTTCCGATACAATCAGCCGCCGCGATGGAAAAATTTATGCCGACGTGTCTGCAACAATCAAAACGGATGATGTGGCAGCAGTAACAGCAGATGTACAAAAGGAAGTTGATAAATTAGACCTTCCCGCAAGCGTCACTATAGACTATGGCGGAGTGACGGAAGATATCCAGGAATCATTCACTCAACTTGGTATCGCTATGTTAGCGGCCGTTGCTATCGTATACTTTGTCCTTGTCGTTACTTTCCATGGTGGTTTAGCACCAATAGCCATTCTCTTCTCCTTACCATTTACGGTAATCGGGGCATTGGCAGGGCTATTCGTTGCAGGTGAGACCATCAGCGTTTCAGCAATGATGGGTGTACTAATGCTTATTGGTATCGTTGTAACCAATGCCATCGTATTAGTGGACCGTGTTATCAAGAATGAAGAATCCGGGCTATCTATCAGGGAAGCTTTACTCGAGGCAGGTTCTACCCGTCTACGTCCAATCCTGATGACTGCCCTTGCCACAATCGGCGCTTTAATACCTCTGGCAATCGGTGCAGAAGGCAGTGGATTAATATCACAAGGTTTGGGGATTACCGTTATTGGCGGACTTGTGAGTTCTACATTGCTAACACTTGTAATAGTACCGGTAGTATATGAAGTCATAATGAAAATAGGTAAAAAGAAGAAAAAAACAGTTAAGTAAAGAATTAAGAAAGAGGGGATTCCTTATTAGGAATCCCCTCTTTCTTGTTCAAACAATGCACAATATGCTCTTATAAATACAACTTCACAGGCCCCCACGTCCTATTCGTCATTTCATTTCCAAGGAAATTTGTTTGTTTTAAATATATAAACAAAAAAAGGGAAAGAGCTCGCTTTCCCTTTTAATTTCTATGGATTAATGTTTGGTGAAAGTTTGGTCTATCGCATTTGCCAGGTCCAGCGATTTTTCTTTTAGATAACGCTTCGTTACATTTAAATCTTTATGACCGGCAAGCTTGGAAATCGTTTGTATATCTATTCCATTATCCACTAACCTTTGGCAAAAGGTATGTCGCAGTTTATGTGGATGCACATTGTATTTTTTTAATATATATTGAACTGACCTCGGAGTGATCCTTTGATTATAGCTTGAAATGAATAACGGATCTGCTTTTTCTTTTAAAGAAAGAAGATAATTCTGTATATGCTGTATAGCCGATATTGTAAGGGGAACGGATCTATCGACCTCACCTTTTGCGTTCCTGACAAGTATATAATTTCGTTCTGTTTCCATGATGACGTCGCGGCCATTCAAGTCACATAATTCGGAGACGCGGATTCCTGTATGTAACAAAAGGTAGACGATGGCAATGTTTCTTAGGTTTCCTTCTGCTTCTATATCTCTTAACAGGATCTGCTGCTCATTTATGCTTAAAGTTTCAGGTACCTCAAGCTTGTGCTCCTTAACCTTACGTTCCACAGAAAGCATCACTTGCGGTTTACCTAAAAATTTAAAGAAAACATTTAAGGCGATATAGTGTTTTTCGATAGTCCCTGGGCTTTTCTTGCAATTTTCTAAATAATCAAGATAACCCTGAATATCTTCAGAATGAATCTCCATCAATATCTTTTGTGTCTGGTCACAAAACTGTGAAAGGACACCAGTATACGTTTTGATCGTATTAGCTGATTTGCCTTGGTCTCTCAACCATTCAGCAAACGAAAAAATCATTTCATCTTTAGCAGAGGTATCCATCGGCTATTCCCCCAATGACAGTTTCAGAACTACGTTAAGTTTAACATATATCCCTGTAGAAACGAAGAATTCTGTCCCTTTGTCTTAATCAGATATGGATAATGCAGATAGAAGTAAAAATTAGTATGCATCCATAGTATGCCCTACCATGTATACTGCATATAACATTGTTTATGGTCCTTTTACTTCTCTGCTTTTTAACAGTTTTAAAATATAAGATACTGAAGGATTGACAACGGCAAAAAAAGACCAGCCGGATGGCGGGTCTTTTTTAAATG
>NZ_CP195840.1:5331440-5364457 GCF_058513295.1 Peribacillus sp. B65
CTGTAGGTCGATTTTCTGCGGTGAACGGTCGAATAATGTGCACTGTAGGTCGATTTTCTGCGACAACGGTCGAATACAGTGCCGTGTAGGTCGATTTTCTGCGGTGAACGGTCGAATTTAGTGCCTGTAGGTCGATTTTCTGCGACAACGGTCGAATTTAGTACCGTGTAGGTCGATTTTCTGCGACAACGGTCGAATTTAGTGCCCTGTAGGTCGATTTTCTGCGGTGAACGGCCGCATAATGTGCCCTGTACGTCCAATAACGGCGTCTTAGGTCAATAAGTACGGTTTAGGCCGAATAATGGCGGCAACGGCCTAATATATGGCTAGCCAAGCCCCCTCCAGATTGTTTGGCGGGGGCTTGGCGGAAAGGGAGCGGATTTAAACTGAAACGTTTCCACAGTTTCTGAAAGGACCAAGCTCTCGCTTGGTCCTTTTCTTCATTGATTTTTTGTCCTCCGTTCTTCCTGCCAGATGATGCTATTCAAAAAGGGCACTGTCATAGTCAGCGCCCCTTAATCCTTATTACAATATCGATGTTTGTCCAAGTTTTTAGATGATCGCTTTATTCCTGGCTTTTTTCATGGACATCGTTTTGTATTGATATATATTGCCCAGATTGGCCACCGGGACATCTGTTTTAGTTGCATCAATGCAATTGCGTGTATCCAAAATCAATTTATTTCTCATGAGATTTGATAGATTATCATAATCCATTTGTTTAAATTCATCATGGTCGGTCAGGACAAGTATCAAGTCGGCATCGTTTACAGCGTCTTCCACTGATACGACTGGCATCTTTCCAGATTGGACATGAGGGTCATGCAAGGATACATCCATGTTTTCCATCCCCATCAAGATGTTGACGACATCAATGGCGGGACTTTCACGAATATCATCTACATTGCCTTTGTACGCAAGACCGAAAACAGCCACTTTTGGCTTCCGGATCCCCTCTAGCATCATCCTTACGGAATTAACGATATAATAAGGCATCGATACGTTGGTATCGCGGGCCAATTTAATGATTCTCGCTTGCTCTGGTGCCTTTGCAACGACGAAATACGGATCGACCGCTAAACAATGGCCGCCAACTCCTGGTCCTGGTTGGTGAATATTTACACGAGGGTGTTTGTTTGCCATCGATATGACATCCAAAACATTGATATCCAGCTCGAAACAGATTTTCGTCAGCTCATTCGCAAGGGCGATATTGACATCCCTGAAGGTGTTTTCCATCAGTTTGGACATTTCAGCCGTTTTCGCATCCGTCTGAATGATTTCTCCTTGAACGAAGGTTTTATAAACAAGGCTTCCTTTATATGAGCATGTTTCCGTGATGCCCCCGACGATACGGTTATTATGAACCAACTCTTCAAGAATCCTTCCAGGTAAAACACGCTCCGGACAATGAACTAGGAAAATGTCTTTTCCGATTGTAAGGCCCGACCTCTCGATCATCGGTCTAATATGATCATCCATGCTTCTTGGCGCAATCGTCGATTCAATAATGATGACATTCCCTTTTTTGATAAAAGGAAGAATGTTTGAGGTTGCATCCATGACATGAGTTAAATCACATGATTGATGCATGTCCTTTTTATTTGGAGTAGGAACTGCGATAATGAAAACATCCGCTTGTTCCGGGCTTAACGCAGCTCGGAACTTATTGGAATTAAGCACTTCTTGCAATACCTCCTCCAATCCAGGTTCTTCGATATGGAGCCTGCCGCTATTCAAATTGGAAATAATCTCAGGATGGATATCCACGCCGACAACATCGACACCGTGTTTCGCAAACATTAAAGAAGTCGGAAGTCCTATATAACCAAGTCCTATTGTACAAAGTTTCATATAAACCACTCCTATCTATTTTTCTGCTACACTCAAATTTGTTAGGCTGTTTGATAGATTTCGATAAAGATTTCCTTCTCTTGTTTCCAATTGTACTTCTGCCGCGCCTTCAGGCAGTTATTGCTCATTTCCGCCCTTTTTTCAGGATGTTTCAATAAGTAATTGACGCCTTCGGCAATTGATTTTGGATCATGTGAATCGACACATACACCGATTTTTTCCGTATCGACAACCTTTTGAATTTCAGGAAAGCTGCAGGCAACCACAGGCACACCGCTCATCATGTATTCAAACAATTTATTTGAAGAAGCGGAGTAGTGATTAAAGCAGACATTATTCAATATCTGAAAACCTAAATACGCATTTTTTGTATAATGGAGCAGCTCGTCGACCGGAACCTTCGGTAAGAACTTCACACGATGCTCCAGATTCATGTCACTTACTTTTTTCATTAAATCATCCTTGATTCTTCCATCTCCGATAAAAACTACCGTCCCGCCCTCAATCATCGGTACAGCATCAACCAATTGCTCTAACCCTCTTCCCATTTGAACGCCGCCTTGGTATAACAAAATCGGTTCATTCTCTGGCAAATCGAGCAGCTCATGCAAATTCACGGCCGTACTTTCCTCCGGATTGGTTGGAATCGGGTAGTTATGGACCACTTTGGGATACAGACCATATAAGTCTTCGTTATACTTAGCTCTCGTATGGTTTTCGGCAATCATTTCATCCACGAACATTAATAGGAATTTCTCCATCATCCCGTAAATTCGGCTATTATATCCCGTTCTGCTCGTTTGTACTTCATGCGAGTCATAAATCAGCTTTTTCCTTCTCAACCATTTACTGCTGATCGCTCCCTGCATGAGCGTATTCAAGTCATTTGAATGATAAAAATCATATTTCCTTTTCCGGCCATGATAGATCATTTGACCAAAAATGTAGCTCCTCGTTAATAGTGTCGGCAGCTTCGTTTTAGTGATCATCAGGGTGCCCATCGCAAGGAGTGCAAATGAGCCGAACAGTATTGCCGATCCCAACCAGCCGTTGATCAAGTTCAAGTTCCACAACGTATTCCAGACCAATAAGGCCAATAGAACGATTTCAAACTTCTTTTTCTTCAATTTGCCTACGATCCTGAGAATCCTATGAAGCGCATCCCAGCGATTATTCACCCTAGTGACAGTGAAACCATTTTCGTGTTTCTCCTTTTTGGGCAAACCCTCGATTTTCCAGTTATGAATGGCAATTAAATCGACTTCATAACCCGCTTCAGTAAGTGCTGTGCATTCTCTTAGAACCCTTGCATCGTTTGTAAAGTGATTCCACACGAACATACATACATTCTTCGCCATGTTGTCCTCCACTTCCGAATTTTTCAGCCTGACGCTTCCATCACATTGATGAGACCTTTAATATTTTTAGACCATTGAAAATGTTGTTTAGCATACCGATGACCGTTTTCCCCCAGTTCTTCACGAAGGGCTGGATCTGAGGCCATGGTCAAGATAAGCTGACAGATTTCATCAACATTTCTGCTCTCTGCCACCAACCCGCATTTCGCCTCTGATAGCATTTTCTTGGCCCTGCCGTCCACATCACCGACAATGGGTATTCCGACACACATATAATCGATGATTTTACCAGGCAGCACCTTATTGAAGACTTCTTTTTCAACCAAGCTCACATAGGCAATATGGGACGTTGAAACTTCATGAAGAGTCACTCTTCGATTCATCGCATTAATCATCTTAATATTTGTCAGCCCTCTAGAGCTTATCTCCTTCTCCACTTCGGATATCCGATATCCATATCCAATCATCGAGAACTCGATTTGTTTATGTTCCCTTAGCTTTTCAGCTACGGCTATCAGCTTTTTCAAGTCCTGGGCCAGTCCGATATTCCCCGCATAAACGACCTTGATTACCTTTTCCGATACAGGTGTAAGCAAGTTCTTTAACGTCAGCTCATCCGCAGTAAGCGAATTGGGGATGTATTGGATGGCCTCTTCCTTGACTCCCTTTGCAACGATATAATCCCTGAAACCAGGACTATTGATGATAATGAAATCTGAAAGCCGATATAGCTTCCTTTCCAGGAAGAAAGCGATTTTCAAAACCCACTTATTATTAAATACTCCTACTCCTATCAACGATTCCGGCCATAAATCCCTGACATCGGTAATGAGTTTCGCCTTCATCTTTTTCTTGGCGATCAACGCCGCCAGTGTCGGGAAGATTGGCGGAGTCGTGGCAAACACGTAATCATATTTTTTTTCGAGACGGATGATTGTATAAATGAAAAGCCACATCGCTTCAAGATAATGAAGCAACCGCTTCCCCATATTGCTTGTATACCTCTTCACTTTGTCCGGTTTAATCCTGATGACATCTTCTTCAATGCTTTCTTCATCCCAAAACTTTGTATCTTGATATAAACTTTGATTAGGATAACTCGGCTTCAATGTGATGACCGTTACCTCAAATCCGTTTCTTTTCAAATGGAGATATATATTTTTCATTCTATTTCCCGCACTTCCGATTTCCGGATAAAAGTTTTGCACGATCATCAGGACGCTTTTCATATTCGCCTATCACCTCTATTCTGCTTTGCTTACTTCCTGCTTTATATTGTAAATGCCAGATATTAACTGGAGGTTAAAGAAATATAAAGTCCCTATTAATATTGTAAAAATTCTGTTAATTATTGTTTCATTTTTATATTTCCCATGAACTTCCCGTTATAATGGGGGAGACATTCAGAAGGGGAGGAAATGAGCATGCCTAAACAACGTATTAAGGTCATGACCGTATTTGGTACAAGACCAGAGGCTATCAAAATGGCACCAGTCGTTTTGGAACTGAAAAAGCATCCAGAAGAAATAGAAACCATCGTGGTGGTCACCGCCCAGCATAGGGAAATGCTCGACCAAGTCTTGCAATGTTTTAAAATAAAGCCAGATCACGATTTGGATATGATGAAGGATAGACAAACATTAGAAGAGATTACAACTCGAGGGCTTGAAAAATTGAGTTCTCTCATGAAAGATATAAAACCGGATATCGTCCTCGTACACGGGGATACAACAACAACTTTCATCGCAAGCTTGGCCGCTTTCTATAATAAGATACAGATTGGTCACGTTGAAGCTGGTCTCCGGACTGGTAATAAGTATTCTCCATATCCTGAAGAAATGAATAGGCAGCTGACAGGTGTCCTGGCTGATTTGCACTTTGCGCCAACAAATCAGGCGGCAGAGAATCTAATTTTGGAAAATAAAAAGAGTGATTGTATTCATATTACTGGAAATACGGCAATCGATGCGTTGAAAACAACAGTACGGAAAGATTATGAACATCCGATTCTATCTGGTTTGAATGGGGATCGCATGTTATTGATGACAGCGCACAGACGAGAAAATATCGGAAAACCAATGGAAGAAATATTCCGTTCCGTCAAACGGCTGCTTGAAGATCACAAGGATATCCAAGTTGTTTTCCCGCTTCATAAAAACCCAGTAGTCCGTGAAATTGCTTACCGGATTTTTGGTGAAACACAAAGACTTCACTTAATAGAGCCGCTTGAGGTGCTTGATTTTCATAATTTTGCGGCGCATGCCCATCTAATATTGACAGATTCCGGAGGTGTGCAAGAAGAAGCTCCCTCACTTGGTGTTCCTGTCCTTGTGTTACGCGATACAACAGAACGTCCGGAAGGAATCGATGCTGGTACCCTTTTATTGGCTGGAATTGAGGAAGAACGAATTTATGAATTAGCCACAAACTTACTTACAAATGAAGAAACCTATAAAAAAATGGCGACAGCCTCCAACCCATATGGAGATGGATTCGCTTCACAACGCATAGTTGAAATCCTATTGAAACATTGCGGAATGAAGTCCCCCCTTCCATTATGAAAGAAAAATATAGTAATGAAAAAATCCTGTCATGTAAGCGGCAGGATTTTTTCATTACAAGGTGGATTCGCTCCAGATTAAAAAGCATATTAAAAAAAGGAAGTTACATCTGCGAAGCTTGTTTTGACAAGAAAATTTGATTTTAATTTTTTGGATGAGGAAATGAACATGACTCACAATCGAAAATGCAGCTAAGCCCCCTTGAATATAAAGGAGGATAAGATCTCCCTGTCGAATTGATAGTCATGACATGAAACAGGAGGATTAGTATGAAAAATCAAGTTACCCCCTATTTAATCTTCGATGGACAAGCAAAAGACGCATTAGCCTTTTATGCAGAAGTATTTCAAGCAGAGATTACCGATATGCAAACCTACGGTGAAGCTGATTTCCCAACACCTGAAGAAGCGAATGAACTTGTTCTGCATGCAAAAATCAAAAAAGGCGATATGTTGATCATGGTATCCGATACTTTTCCAGGCAATCCCTTTGATGCCGGGAATAATGTAGCATTGGTCCTCGAATGTGAAAGCGACTCGGAAATCCAGCATTTATATGAGGTTATGTGTGAACAAGGATTATCCTTAATGGAACTGCAAGATACCTTTTGGGGAGCTAAGTATGGTAAGGTCAAGGATAAATTCGGCATTCACTGGGACTTGAATTTCACAAAATGAATGTAAAAATGGCCGAAAATACGATTTGTATCCCCGGCCATTTTTAATAGAATCATTCACGGAAACGATGCATCAAAACACATGAAAATAATTAAGGACATTTTTTCCAATCAATAAAATCGTGACGCAAATGAATAATATACGTACATAGGAAGCACCTTTTTTAATTGCGAAGTTCGTTCCTACCAGTGCTCCTGCGACCATTGCAAGACCCATCGGAATTCCATAGGCAAAATTAACGGTCCCCATAGATAAGAAAATGATAAGTGCGGCAATATTGCTTCCAAAATTCAATATTCTTGCATTCCCGGCAGCCCGGACAAAATCAAACCCAATGATCAAAAGTGAAAATAATAAAAAGGAACCTGTGCCTGGTCCTAGAAAACCATCATAAAAACCAATCGCAAATATTATGACTATTAAAAGAATCGTTTTCTTCCTTGTCAGCCCTTTATACTTTGCATCTTTACCCCAATCCTTTTTTACTAACGTATAAATCGCAACAACGATCAATAAAATCAAAATGAGGGGTTTCAGTATCTCTGCGGAAACGAAATGTACAACGTATGCTCCTAACGCCGCTCCAATCACAGTAATCGGAAACAGCTTGATAACGAATTTGAAATCCACTTTTCCAGCCCGAATGAATGAAATCGTACTCGTTAAAGATCCCATGGTACCCGCCAGCTTGTTAGTGGCAAGTGCCGCTGAAGGCGAAATCCCCGTGAACAATAAAGCCGGAATGGAAATTAAACCGCCCCCGCCCACGACGGAATCGATGAATGCGGCAATAAAACCCGCAAGTACTAAAAATAACAAAGTATAGAGATTGATATCCTCCATGTATTCCCCTTCTTTCAAAAGCACTATCTAAAATGCCATTACTCTTTTTCAATTAACCCTTCCTCTGAAATGACAGTGAATCCATGCCGCCTAAGCAAAGCCGCGGTCACTCCATTCCCGACCTTCTTCTCCCCCTTGAATTCCCCATTATAAATCGTGGCACTCCCACAGGATGGACTATTTTCTTTTAAAACGACTAACGTTGCCCCTACCTCCTGGGCTTTCAATAACGTAAGATTCGCTCCCTTTATGTACAATTCCGTTACATCCCGGCCCGACTTTTCGATGATCTTCGCTTTTCCATCAAGGACATCGCCACCTTCACCGCCGACTATCTCAGCAGGCTCCCTCGGTGTCGAAAAACCGCCAAGCAACTCAGGACAAACCGCTATAGCCTTTTTCTCCCTCATTAATTCCATAATTCCATCATCCAGGCTATGTGTACCATTGTATCTTACCTCAAGCCCCGCCAAACAAGCACTCACCAAAATCATCAAATCACCCCACCTCATGCGCTTTCCACCATTTTACCACGTAGGTTGGATTATTAGTGCAGAGGTCGAATTATGAGCGGTTACGGTCGATTTTGTTGATGCGTGGGTCGATTTATGGGCGGTTACGGTTGAATTGTTGATGCGTGAATCGAATTATGGGCGTGTATGGTCGATTTTGTTGATGCGTGGGTCGAATTATGAGCGTTTACGGTCGATTTTGTTGGTGCGTGGGTCGATTTATGGGCGGTTACGGTTGAATTATTGGTGCGTGGGTCGATTTATGGGCGTGTACGGGCGAATTGTTGGTGCGTGGGTCGATTTATGAGTGTGTACGGGCGAATTGTTGGTGCGTGGGTCGATTTATGGGCGTGTACGGGCGAATTGTTGGTGCGTGGGTCGATTTATGAGTGTGTACGGTCGAATCTATTGGTGCGTGGGTCGATTTATAAGCGTGTACGGGCGATTTTGTTGGTGCGTGGGTCGATTTATGGGCGGTTACGGTTGAATTGTTGGTGCGTGAATCGAATTTTGTGCGTGTATGGTCGAATTGTTGGTGTGCAGCCTGAATTTTTCGCACATCTGGTCGAATTCTGCCACACAATCAAAAAAAGCGCTTGCAGCGAAGACGATTCCCGGCAAGCGCTTGTCTATTTAGTTAGTTGAGTTCAGTGATAGTAGTTGGTACGTAATGATGGTCTTTTCACTGGTCCATTCAATTTTTTGGATAACGGCTGTTCCGCTTGAGTCAGATTGAATGGTTTTACGGACATCGATTGGAATATCGATAGGGTATAACCTGTATCCAGCTTTCGACAGCCGAAAAATGTTTTCTTCTTCACGGGTTTCGTTCCCTTTTGTCACGATCATGGTATTTAACTCCATAGGCATGCCCATGTGTATCTCCTCCTTGCCAATATACTTAGTATATACTTCATTCTATCATTATTCGGTTTTACTTTTCATCCAAGATGTTAAATCTTCGACTACTTTTCTGTTCACGGCCGGTGGGAAGTAATGTGTGAATTGAGGGAAATACCAGCTTTCGACCTCTTTGTCATGCATTTTCAATCTTTTTTCCAACCGGTACGCGTGTTCTATGGCGACATTGTCATCTTTTTCACCATGAATGATCAGTACGGGTACATTCAAATCTTCAATCACAAACAATGGCGTACGGTATTCATATTGATCGGGGCATTTTTTAGGTGTACCGCCGATGACCCGCTTCATCATCCGACGCATATCGACACGTTCGACATATGTTAAAAACATATCCGACACTCCACCCCATGTGACGATCGACGCTGCATTCCTACAGTATATCCCCGTCCAAAGCGCCATGATGCCCCCACGGGAAAATCCAAGGATATGAATGTGATCCTTATTCACTCGGGGATGCTGTTCAAGAAGATTGAATCCTGATATCGCATCGAATCGATCTTCGCCTCCAAAATCCTCATCTCCCTCTCCGCCTTGATTCCCACGGTAAAAAGGGGCAAAAACGATGAAACCTTCTACGGCATACTGCACGATCCTAGCGGGCCTCACCTTGCCGACATTTTTAATACCGCCGCGTAAATATAAGAAGGCATCATGTATTTCGCCATCAACAGGTTCAGCCAGCAACCCCTTTACCTTCAGGCCTTGTGATATGTACGTAACTGAATAAAGATGGATTCGTGGATGCGGTGATGGAAACCGCCGTTTTGAAATAATTGTTCCGTTCTCCAATTTCCACTCTCCTTTCTCATTAATCTTATTGTAAAACATCCGCTTGTTTTTATCCCCTGCGAGGCATTCACATTTTTTTCTTCAGTTCATACGATAATGTAGGCAAAATACCTATATATCAAGGAGGAAGGAATTTTGAAAAAATGGTGTAAAGCAGGTGTCGTATTTTTACTTCTGTGCATGCTGGTGGTCCCGCTTGGAGCATGCGGCAACAAGGAACAGGAAACAACGAAGGTCAGGGTTGCCGAAGTAACCCGCTCCCTTTTCTATACACCTCAATATGTAGCGATTGAAAAAGGATTTTTTAAAGATGAGGGTCTCAGCATTGATTTGAAAACGACGGCAGGCGGCGACAAGACGATGACCACGCTTCTGTCCGATGGGGCCGATATTGCTCTCGTTGGCTCTGAAACATCGATTTACGTTCAGGCACAAGGTTCGAACGACCCCGTCATCAACTTCGCTCAATTAACACAGACGGATGGAACGTTTCTTGTTTCACGTGAAAAAATTGACAACTTCAATTGGGATATGCTGAAAAACTCTACATTCCTAGGCCAGCGAAAAGGCGGGATGCCGCAAATGGCCGGCGAGTTCGTATTGAAAAAACATAACATAGACCCGAAAAAAGATTTGAACCTCATCCAGAACATTGATTTTGCGAACGTCGCAACTGCCTTCGCTTCAGGAACCGGCGATTTTGTTCAACTGTTCGAACCAACGGCCAGTGTTTTTGAAAAAGAAGGAAAAGGCTATATCGTCGCGTCTTTCGGCACAGAGTCCGGGCATCTTCCCTATACAGTTTATATGGCTAAGGAAAGCTATTTGAAAGAAGACAAAGAGACTGTCGAAAAATTCACGAGGGCATTGAAGAAAGCACAGGATTGGGTTCAGGAAAATGATGCTGCCGAAATTGCCGATGTCATTCAGCCGTATTTTGAAGATACCAATATCGAGACGATGGAAACAGTTATCAACCGCTACAAAGAACAAGGATCCTTTGCCACCGACCCCATTCTTGATGAAGAAGAATGGAACAATCTGCAAAACATCATGGATGAAGCAGGCGAGCTGCCTTCACGCATAAGCCATGAAGAGCTGGTCAATACAGATTTTGCTGAAGAAGTTACAAAATAGCATAGCTAAAGGTAAGGAGGATGTCAGATGAGCTTTTTAAAAATCCAAGACATTCACCATACTTATTTTTCAAATCAGACGGCAGCGACCGCACTAGCGGACATTTCCCTCGACATTGAAAAAGGTGAATTCGTCTCTTTTCTAGGTCCGAGCGGCTGCGGAAAAACCACCCTGCTTTCCATTATTGCCGGGCTATTTCCGCCCACTGCAGGAAAGATCCTGCTCGAAAACAAACCGCTGAAAGCCAACAGTGACCTTTCAATCGGCTATATGCTGCAGCAGGATTATCTATTTCCATGGAAGACAATTGAAGAAAATATATTATTAGGATTGAAACTGATTAAAAAGGATGAAGGCATTGAGAGAATAAAAACGCTGAAACTTTTAAGTGACGTTGGATTGGGAGGCACCGGAAAATTATATCCGCGCGAACTCTCTGGAGGAATGAGGCAAAGGGCTGCACTGGCACGGACACTGGCGGTCGACCCAAAAATCCTTTTGCTTGATGAACCGTTTTCGGCTCTTGATTACCAAACGAAGTTGAAGCTGGAAGACCTTGTTTTTGAAACTCTAAAATCCTTCGGAAAGACAGCTGTGCTCGTCACCCATGATATCGGTGAAGCCATTGCAATGAGTGACCGCATCTATCTGTTTTCTGCGAACCCGGGAAGCGTGCACAAAACCTTCAAGGTGCCCGATGAACTGCGGGAACTCTCACCTTTCCATGCACGCAACCATCCACAGTATCCGACGCTATTCCAAACGATCTGGAAGGAGCTTGAGAGCCTTGAATATTGAACAGCTTCATAACCAATATAAAACCTCATTAAAAAAAGAAAACAGGCTCATTCGCTTTTATCAGATCCTGATTTTCATCGTTTTTTTCAGCAGTTGGGAACTTTTATCCAGAATGGAAGTGATTGACCCGCTCATCTTCAGCTCCCCAACTAAAGTGTGGCATCTTTTCATACAGAAATTGGGTGATGGAACACTTCTATCCCATTCCGGAGTGACCCTATTCGAGACCGTTCTCGGCTTTATCATAGGGACACTGCTTGGAACGATCCTTGCATCCCTGCTATGGTGGTCGCCAAGATTATCCAAAACTCTTGACCCCTATCTCGTCATTTTAAATGCCATGCCGAAAGTGGCACTCGGCCCCATCATCATCGTAGCATTCGGCCCTGGCTTTCCATCCATCATCTCGATGGGGGCGATCATCTCCATCATCATCACCACCATCGTCGTCTACACCGCATTTCGCGAAGTGGACCCGAACTACCTGAAGGTGCTCCAAACTTTTGGCGCCACAAGAACACAAGCTTTTCGGGAAGCCATATTACCCGCCTCCTTCCCAACGATCATCTCAACATTGAAAGTGAATGTCGGCCTCTCCTGGGTCGGCGTCATCGTAGGGGAATTCCTTGTTTCAGCCAAAGGACTCGGCTACCTAATCATTTATGGCTTTCAAGTCTTCAACTTCACCCTCGTAATGCTTTCCTTAATGATCATTGCCGTATTTGCCACAATCATGTATCAACTAGTAGAACTGCTCGAGAGAAAATTAATCAAAGACTAACCAAACTGCCGATAAACCTCGGCAGTTTTTCATTCATGCTTGAGGTGAAAAATGAATTTAGTTGAGTTTCGGATGTTTTACTCGTGATAAGGCTTTACTCGTGAGTTTCGGTCATTTACTCGTATGTTTCCGCGATTTACTCGTGAATAAGGCTTTTACTCTTGAATTTCGGCGTTTTACTCGTGAATTCCGGCGATTCAATCGTTTCTCAGCAAATTGCCTTCACCCAATCTTGATAGGCTCAACGGTACAATTTCATCTTTCATGATGAAGCTAAACTCCTCACCGAGTACATCCGGCAATGCTTCCAAAAAGACCGGGCCGTCCGTTTCGAGGTAATTTTGTTTCTTTTCTAACCCACGCAATGCAGCATAGTATATCGATTTAACAAATGGCTTGACTGGATGATGTACCTTATATTGTCCCAAAAATTGCAGCTGGCCTACCAAGCCTCCTGTTTCTTCATACACTTCACGTATGGCTGTTTCTTCAATCGATTCCCCTGCTTCCCGTTTACCTCCAGGGAACTCCAATCCCCGTTCTCTGTGTTTGGTCAATACCCACCTGCCCTTATATCTGCTGAGTACAAAAACATGCCAAGATTCTCCAAAGACAGGATTCTCGGAGAATTCGACTTTATATCCGTTCTTATCAAGAAAACGTTTCATTTTTCCCCTTCTCTCCGTATAAGAAATAATGCTATGCCCCTTCATTCATTATATGGGTAAAAAAAACTACTATCCAGCAAGAACCCATCAAAAAACGATGGCCCCTCAATATTCGAGGCCATCGTCTGTTGGTTTTGCCTGTAAAATCCCCATGCTTTCTATATGCCTTCTTCCTTCTTCAGTACCCAGGGCATAAATCATCTCATAAATTTTTTGGAGTGTTATATCCTGTTTATCATTTTCACGGTCAAAATGATATTGAAGGTATGGGACATGTGCCCGGTAAAAATTTTCTTCCCCTACTGAATAGTTATAATCAAATAATTCACGTAATTTTATGATTTCATTATCTGTCGCCTCTATCTCGAAATTCCATGGAGAACTTTCCTTATCTTGTGTTATCTGCCCATTTGGAAGCCAAATGTAATATTTTTTCCTGTTTTCAGACACATCCATCCACCCTTTCCATATATCCTACGCTTATTTTTCACGTATTTCCCCACTTCATACAATGGAAAATTTTGTTTACAGAAGAACAAAGATGTTAAATAATAGATTAAAGTATCTTTCAAAGGGTAAAACATATAATAAGCCCAAGCATCCCTTAAGATTTTTATATGCACCCAGAGTTTTTTTTGATAACCTACATATAAAGAGATAACGGATTTCTAATAAATGTGAGGTGAAAGTTTTGAAGTTAATTGAAGAATTATACAATATGTACCGTGATAAGATGACTGGTGATGAAGAAGATATTGATATGCTTACTTTTGCGGTTCTGGAACAGCTTGACCGCAAGGAAATTTTCGAATTGCTTCAAGAGATGGATGATCAAGAACTGACCAATTTGATGGGCCTTTACATTATTGAAACGTTAAAAGGGAAGTTCGCTCAAAATAGTATGAGCGACACGAAACCTACACATTTTCCGCCTAGGAATATTCATTAAATACATACCATGTCAGGTGTCCCTCTTTTGATGGATGCCTTTTTTATTGTTTTAACCAAAAAAAAAGCCCTACCGAAGCAGGGCTTTTCCTAAATCTTAATGTCCTAAATACGCACGCAGCATCCAAGCATGTTTGTTTAAGCTTTTCTTCATGCCTGTCAGCATATCAGCCGTAACCGGATCTTCTTGTTCGGCAACTTCGATGATTTCCAAGAACTCTTCGGAGAGCTTCTCAAAATCACTGATGACGCTTTGAACCATATCTTCTGTATTTTCATTTCCTGTCGCTTCTTCGATCGTCGTTAATTCCATGTACTCTTTAAGGGTAGCAACCGGCTTTTCACCAATGGCCAATAGTCTTTCGGCCAATTCGTCATAGTTGGATGTCACTTCTTTGTATAATTCTTCCAGTTTTTGGTGAAGTTCAAAGAAGTGCGGTCCATTCACGAACCAGTGGTAATTATGAATTTTCGTATAAAGAACACTGAAGTTTGCAATTTCCTTATTCACTAAAGTTCCTAATTTTTTCTGAGCCATAAATATCTACCTCCGTAAGTTGGTTATACCTTTATAATTCCCTCTATTCTAAAATTGAAACATTATCTGACTCGGTTCTTATGCTAAAATGAATCTAAATTGTGAACGTTAGGAGCTGTAAAGTATGATTACGGTTTTAGTTATCTCCATTATTGTGATTCTGATTGTATTGGCATTATCGGTCTTAACAATCGGAAAAGGTTATAGCTACAAGCATACAGTGGATCCGGTCGAACCTTTGCCAGAGGATGAGGGAAAAAAAGAAGAACCCGAAAAATGAAAAAAGTTCCTGTCACAAAGGACAGGAACTTTTTTATTAACCGAAAACTTTATGAAGATCTTCTTTATCTTGTGCAAGCCAGAAATTCATTAATTTCTTAGCTCCTTCAAGATCATGCAATTTTGCTTGGCCGCATTGTTTTTCGTTTGCAGCAGGAATTTCAGTAATTGTAACAGCATCCTTGAAAGTATCTTCAAGAACATCGATGATTTCCGTCACTGTCGGCTCGCCGCTGACCACAAGGTAATATCCTGTTTGACATCCCATTGGCGAAATGTCGATGATATCAAAGTGATCGAAGCGCTCGGAATGCTTACGGATATTGAATGCAAGCAAGTGTTCCAGAGTATGGATCGTATCCGGCTTCATCGCTTGTTTATTTGGCTGACAAAAACGGATATCAAATTTATTAACAACACCGTCTGTTCCTACCTTATGGACACCGCAATGTCTAACATATGGGGCTTTAACAGCGTTATGATCTAATTCAAAGCTTTCAACTGAAGGCATTTAATTCACTCCTTAATTGTATGTCATCTCTATTTTACCTTGAATAACAATATATTTCATCCTTTAAAATTAATTCTCATTATATCAATCGGATTACCAATATGCTTATTCCTTTTTTACCCTTATTGGAAATTTAGAAAATATGCTATAATTGAGGGTAGTCAATTTACTCGAAAAGAGATGAAAGCATCGTGTTGAAAAAAATATTAATGGGAATCATCCGTTTTTACCAAGTTGCTCTTTCTCCATTAAAACCGCCCACCTGTCGTTTTTATCCAACTTGTTCCCATTATGGTTTGGAAGCGATCAATCGTTTCGGACCTATAAAAGGAAGCTGGTTATCACTCATCCGGATTCTTAAATGTCATCCGTTTCATCCAGGCGGCATTGACCTTGTTCCCGAAAAAAAAGAAAAAAGTGAGGACCAATAGAAAAAACCCTTGCTTTCTTTTGCAATCTTTTGTATCATACAGAAGTCAAATCGTAATCATTTCGTTTTTACCACATAAAATTCAAATCGTAATCAATACGAATTATAAAGGAGCATTTCATATGAAAATTCGAGCATTGCTCTCGCTTTTCCTTGTTACTGCGGTATTTCTGTCAGCCTGCGGCAACTCGAAGGGAGAATCGAGTAAAGAAGAAACCAAGGATGCCTTGGATATTTATACGACGGTTTACCCTTTACAATACTTCACTGAGGCCATTGGCGGGGAGTACGTAAACGTCGAGACGGTTTATCCTCCCGGAACGGATGAACACTCATTCGAACCCTCTCAAAAGGATATTGTGAAAATGGCTGAATCAGACCTGTTTTTCTATATTGGCTATAATCTTGAAGGCTTTGTAACCAAGGCTGAACCTATTCTAAGCAAAGAAGGCGTCAGCACAATTGCGGTGGGGGAAACGGTTCACCTCGATGAAGATGAGGAACATGCTCATGAAGATGAAGACGAACATGCTCATGAAGAAGACGGTCATGACCATGGGGACGTTAATCCGCATTTGTGGTTAGATCCCATCTATTCCATTGACATGGCTAAAACAATCAAGGACGAATTAACGAAAAAAATGCCGGAACAGGAAGAATATTTCAACAGCCAATTCAATGAGCTTTCCGAAAAGCTTGAAGCACTTGATGAAAAATTCTCGACGACGATCGAGTCGGGCCGTACCAATAAGATCATCGTTTCCCATTCTGCATATGGTTATTGGGAGGAACGCTACGGATTGGAACAAATTGGCGTCACAGGACTAACGTCTTCAAACGAACCTTCTCAAAAGGAACTGGGGAAAATCGTAACCATGGCTGAAAAAGAAGACTTGAACTACGTCATCTTTGAGCAGAATATCAGTTCTAAACTTACCGAAATCATCCAAAAGGAAATGGGAGCGAAATCACTTGAGCTCCATAACCTTTCCGTGTTGACGGATAAAGATATCGAAGCAGGCGAAGATTACTTCAGTTTAATGGAAAAAAACATCAAGACACTGCAAACTGCCTTGCAATAGATGAGAAGAAGCGGCTCCCTTTGGATCCGCTTCTTTTTTGTACCTCTTTTGTCAGCTTATTTGAGTTGGAGTTTCGGTTCCTGACAAAGCATGATAGCCTCCTTTTCTTGAGCAACTATGATAAGCTTTAATTATTACAATTTATGAACCAATCAAATTTAAGCTTAGAGAGGGAGAATATGAAAAAGATGATTTCGCTAGAATTCATCCGAATCTTTTGCTTAGTGAGGGTCATAAGTATTCGCTCCAAGCCGTTGGAAAAGAAATTACATTTGATTTACTAGAAGAGAGTAATATAACCAATGTGGGCCCAATTATAAATGAAGTATCTTACAAGACATTGAATGAGCAATATCCAAAACTGGAATTAAAGAAAGAGCCTGCATTCATCGTGTTTGATGAAAATGGTTTGGTTTTAAAAACATATGATTATGAAGAGATGATTGATTTTTTACAAAATCAAGACGAGTAATTCTATCGGGAACTATAAAGAAGAAGGGAACCCCTTTCTATGGGATTCCCTTACGTTAGTTATTCCTTTAAATGCTTCTCACGGATCTTTTCCATTTTCGTCATCAATTCGGTTCCAATCGTTGATTCGAAATCCGGATAAATGACGGTCATCTCATTCATCCATTCTTTCTTTTCTTCATCTGACAGTGTATAGATGTCAATATTCGATTTTTGCTGGATTTCCCGAAGCTGCTCCTGATTCAATTCATTTGATTTGATCCATAGCCATTTCGTTGTATCATCCATCGCCCTTTGGATTTGCTGCTGAATATCCAACGGGAGCTTGTTCCAAAACGGCTTGTTTATCATGACGACATACCCTAAATAACCGTGATCACTGATCGTTAAATAATTTTGCACCTCATATATTTTCTTGGAATAAATATTCGAAATCGTATTTTCCTGGCTGTCCGTTTCTTTAATTTCAAGGCTTTTATATGTTTCATTAAACTGCAGCTCAGCAGTTGTAGCCCCAAAATGCTTGAATTGAGTTTCCAGGACTGCACTTGGCATGATTCTAAAATTCTTTCCTGCAAAATCACTTGGATGCCGTATCGGTTTACTGCTTGTGATCTGTTTATAGTTATTCGACCAAAATGCGAGCCCCTCGATATCGATGGTATTCAGCTGCTTTAGCAGCTCTTCCCCCACTTCCCCATTCAACGCTTCCTGCAAGGCAGCGTCCGTTGGAAAAACGTAAGGGAGGTCCAATAGCATCCACTTCTTTGATATGCTCGTAATTTTAGATGTAGTCGGTGCAATCATCTGCACCTTGTTTTCTTGTAATGCTTCGATTTCTTCATGATCACTATATAATGATTGATTAGGATAAACTTCAATTTTGACACGATGATCGGTATATTCATCGACAAGTTGGGCAAATCGGTTCGCAGCAAGACCTTTAGGTGTATTTTCGGCAACGACATGACTGAACTTGATCACGATTTGATCCTTCATCCCGACCTGCTCCTCATCCTTCGGCAAATTGAAACCGAAGCTTGTAAAGAACGATTGAAACGATATATACACGGCTATCAACAGCCCCAAGCCAATTAATAAGAAGTACCCCCATAATGCACGCATTCCGACAACTCCTCACCGCTCACTTCACATTATCACTATTCTATCACAGCTTTTTGCTGTCGTAATACAATGCGCGAAAAATAGCGAAAAGTGATAGAAATTCTGTTACTATAAAGTATAGAAGTAATGGAGGAAAAACAATGGATAAATCCTTTCATATGCCCATTCAAATTAAAATCACCCTGCTATCATTCGTAATCGTCGCTTTTTCGATACTAATAGGCGGGATTTTTATATTCGGAAATATCGTTTCGGTCAGGGAAGATGAAATTGGCAAACGATCCATGATAACTGCCCATACCATTGCCGAACTCCCTGAAGTACAAAAATTGGTCCGTGAGCCCAAAGGATGGACACAGCTCAATCCGATTATTGAAAACTTAAGGAAAATCCATCAAGCAGATTATATAGTTGTGCTCAACAATCAGCATATACGTTATTCCCATCCGGTGTACAGCCAATTGGGGACCCCTTCGGAAAGCAGTGATGAAAGTGCTGCGTTCGCTGAGCACGAGTATCTTTCAAAGGCGGCTGGCGAACTTGGCATTTCCGTCCGCGCCTTTGTGCCGATCCTTGATAAAGATAGAGAACAAATCGGCGTCGTACTGGTTGGGAATATCTTGCCTACCATACCGGAATTAATCAAGGACTTGAAAGGCGAAATCGCGATTATCCTGGTCCTTACACTTCTATTCGGGGTATGCGGCTCATGGCTCATGGCAAAAAGGATAAAAAAAGAGACCTTCCAACTTGAACCCCATGAAATTTCACGGATGTTGGTTGAAAGGACAGCTGCTTTCAATGCCATGCATGAAGGGGTCATCGCCATAGATAATAATCAGACCATCACGATTTTCAATGAAAAGGCTAAGCAAATTTTCAATATCAACGGTGCGGTCATAGGCAAGAATATCAATGATATTATACACGATACCCGTCTCCCGGAAGTGCTTGACCGGACATCTCCCATCTTTAATCAGGAGATCTCCGTTCAAAACAGGAATATTGTAAGCAACCGGGTACCGATAAAGATTGCGGAAAAAACGATCGGTGCCGTGGCCATTTTCCAGGATCGCACCGATGTGACGAAGCTAGCTGAAGAGTTGACTAGTGTCAAAGCATTCGTTGAGGCTCTGCGCGTTCAAAACCATGAACATATGAACAAACTTCATACGATAGCAGGATTGATCCAGCTAGGCAATCTTGACGAAGCGCTGCATTACATTTTTCAGATTACGGAAGAACAAGAGGAATTGACCAGGTTTTTAACGAAGCACATTCACGATGATAATTTAGTGGGGCTGATATTAAGTAAGATCTCCTTGGGTAGGGAACTCGGAATCAAGCTCATCATGGACAAGCACACGAAATTGGACCGCTTCCCCGCTGATTTGGATCATCACGATTTTGTTTTGATAATCGGAAACCTGATCGAAAACTCATTCGCAGCGTTAAAGCATTGTTCAGAGGAAACAAAACAGGTTTATCTATCCATCTACCAGGATGAACGTCATTGTCAAATCGTGCTTGAGGATAACGGACCCGGCATTCCCAAGGACATTCATAAAGATATATTCGAGTATGGTTTTACAACAAAAGGTGCGGAAGGATCAGGAATTGGTCTTTATCTAATAGACCAAATTGTAAAAAAAGCGAACGGCGAAATGAAATTCACGACACGCCCTGACGAAGGAACAAGCTTTTTTCTTTCTTTTCCGATGCACGATATAGAGGAGAACCAAAATGACTAACAAAATTCGTGTACTTTTAATTGAAGATGACCCAATGGTCCAAGAGGTCAACAAACAGTTCATCGAGCGCCTGCCTGCCTTTAAAGTCGTTGATACAGCTTCAAATGGGCTTGAAGGTCTGGAAAAAATCAGGCAGTCTAAACCCGACCTTGTCATTTTGGACATCTTCATGCCATCTTTAAACGGGGTTGATACACTTTATCAAATCAGAAAAGAGCAAATGGATGTGGATGTCATCATCATTTCAGCGGCAAATGATCAGAAAACAATCAGAAAAATGATACAGAACGGGGCATTTGACTATTTAATCAAGCCATTTAAATTTGATAGGCTAAAACATACGCTGGAGCAATATTTTGCTTTTCGGATGGAGGTTGAACCTGACCATCAAATTTCTCAAAATCAACTCGACCGAATCCTCTTTCAAAATAAAAAACATTCTGTAGCGAGTCCGAAATATAATGTTCCCAAAGGATTGAATGGAGCGACTCTTGAGCAAGTGACGAAGTTCATTAAGACCCAGCCTGGGTCACTATCTGCAGAAGAAGTGGCTGATGGGATTGGAATCGCCAGAGTTACAGCAAGGCGCTATCTTGAATACTTGCATGGCGAAGAAGTCCTTCAGCTTGACGTACAATATGGCAGCATAGGCCGTCCAGTCAATAGATACCGGCTTCAAAAACCTTAAAAACGCATGGGGACCGGCTTGAAATGGTTCCCTTTTTACTTTTATTCTTTACGCACCTGTCTTCCGGTCATATAGGCCCCATTTTCTCTTCAAAAGAAACAGTTCGCACTCTTCCAAAGATGTCACTTCTTTTATGACATAGTCAGGCATGCCCCTTCTTAGTAGAATCTCCGCAATAAGGTACGGTTTTTTCTTCATACACTCTCCCCTCCCTTTCCCTTGGTTGCTATTCTTTTAATTTCATTATACAAAATAATCCAGTAAAGAAAAAATAGACAAAGCCCCATTTTCCAAAAAAAATTATGATCTATCCGGCCAGTTTTTCTGATTTTTCTAAAATCTGGACAATAAAAAAAGTTCCTGGTTGATTTCAGTCATTCGTTCCCTTTCCGCCGACTGTCTGCCAAGCCTCATCCAATCAAGCATCCAGCGTAATCTTGGCTAGCCAGTTTATTCGGCAGAAGTGTCGCAAATTTCTTCAATTTAGTAAGAGTTTTAACAGGAAAAACAATGAATTGATTTGTTAGTATCCTATTAAAATCATTTTCCAAAAGGGTGGGGTTTCCGTCCAAGGAAATTTTAATTGGGTGAGTTATATAGACAGGGGGAGTGAGAGGAGTTAAAGGATTATCAATATTTGGTCAAAAGAGGTGGGCAATGCACCTCCTTTGATGTTTTCACTTGTACAACTTACTATATGTAGTCAATTCCTTTAGCCGCTTTTCATTGATGGCAAAACCGATTCCAGCTTTATCGGGAACTTGGATCATGCCATTTTCGACAAGTACTTCAGGATATATTATATCTTCATCCCAATAACGGGATGAAGATGATATATCCCCGGGAATCGTGAATCCTTTTAATGTGGCAAGTGCAATATTATGTGCACGTGAAATGCCAAATTCAATCATACCGCCGCACCAAACTGGCACATCATTTCCCAGGCATAAATCATGGATTCTTACAGCTTCCATCCAGCCGCCGACTTTAGCCATCTTAATGTTGATCACTCCACAGCTCTGGAGCGTCAGCGCACTTTTGGCATCATGAAATGAATTTATGCTTTCATCAAGGCAAATGGGTGTCTGCAGCTGTTTCTGCAAAAATGAATGTTCGACAATGTCGTCATGTCCCAGCGGCTGTTCAATCATCATCAGCTTAAACGCATCAAGCTTCTGAAGGTGTGTGATGTCATCAAGAGTGTACGCTGAATTGGCATCTGCCATGAGCGGGATATGAGGATAGGCCCGACGGATTTCCGCTAAAAACTCCAGATCATTTTGAGGATTGATTTTTATTTTATAACGCTGGTAACCAGATCCGGAAAAATCCTCGATCTGGCGCATCGCATCTTCAATATCATTGGATGCAACGACTACACCAGCGGCCACTTCACTTCGTTCGCCGCCAAACAGCCGTCCGAGGTAGACTCCTTTCTGCTTCGCATATAAATCGAGGATTGCCTGCTCTAAAGCTGACTTCGCCATCGCATTCCGCCGGATTCCGCTCCATAAGTTCGGCAGCTCATCAGGATGCTTGATCTGACTGCCCAATGTCAACGGAATTAAGAAGCCATCCAATATATGAAAGCATGTTTTGATCGTTTCCTCGGTATACCAAGGACTTGTAAAAGGGACAGCTTCACCGTATCCAATCAACCCATCCTTATCCGTGGCTTCTACAATTATCACTTCCCGATCGCTTACCGTTTCGAGATGCGTCTTGAATGGCCGTTTTAAAGGGGCCTTAATGAGCTTTAGGGAAATGGAGGATAACTTCATTTCCCTTCCCCCATTTCCTTCTTCAGTTCCCGTCTCAGAAGCTTGCTTGCGCCATTACGGGGTAGCTCCTTACAAAAAATCACGTTCCTGGGAATCTTATAGGATGCTAAATATCCCCTGCAATATTCCAGCAGTTCGCTCTCATCAAGCTCTGCACCTTTATGCAAGACGACAAAAGCAAGCGGGACCTGCCCCCACTTTTCATCGTCAGTCCCCGTCACTCCCGCTTCGAAAACATCAGGATGCATACTGAGGACGTTTTCAATCTCGGCCGGATAGACATTTTCACCGCCGGAGATGATTAAATCCGAACGTCGGTCAAGCACATATAAAAAGCCTTCCTCATCAAGATAACCAAGATCCCCGGTATAAAGCCATCCATCGGTAATCGCCTGCTGTGTAGCGTCCATTCGATTAAAATAACCTTTCGTAACATTCGGACCTGAAACCACGATTTCACCCACTACACCCGGTTCACACATAGTGCCATCTTTCTCTATCCGTAACTGCGAAGGAAACAAAGGCTTCCCAGCTGATCCGATTTTTGACATGCTATACTCCGGTGCCAGCGTCACAATCTGTGAAGACGTTTCGGTCATCCCATATGATTGATAGACGGGAATCCCTTTCTCCTTACAGGCTTCAAGTAAATGGACGGGTGCAGGGCCGCCGCCCAACAGGAAACAGCGAAAGGTTTTTGGATAGCTTGTTCCATTCAAATCCTGAACCATCCTATTCAGCATCGCCGTCACGACCGATATGATCGTCACGCCATTTTCCTGAATGCTCCGGTTCGCCTCCCGTTCATCGAATCGTTCCGCCAAAACGACTTTCATGCCATAAATCACATTTTTCATCAGAATGGATAAACCGCTAATATGAAAGATCGGAACCGCACAATACCAAGAATCCTCCTCATGCAATCCAAGGTTCAGAACCGACCCTACTGCACTCCACCAATGGTTACCGAATGTTTGGATCACACCCTTTGGATTTCCTGTAGTACCTGATGTATACATGATCGTAGCGGTATCCTCAAGGTAAAACTCTTGAAGTATTTCCGCCGTGCCTTCATTCGGCAATTCCTCCATTAAATGAAGGTTCAATTCCGGGAGAATCTCACCAATATCAGAAAGTTTGTCGGAGAAGGCACCCTCTGAAACCAAATAGGCAGTCCCACTATCCTCGATCTGCCAGGACAGCTCTTTTGCCGTTAACTTATTATTCAGCATCACAATCTTCACACCGAGATAAAATAGTGCATGGATAACGACAACACCATCAATATGGTTACGGAGCAAAACCGCGCATGAATCACCGGAGCCCAGACCAATGCTTGCCAGCTTACCAGCCATCTTCTCCGATAATGTATGCAGTTCAAGAAAGCTATACGTATGACCTTCAAACTCAATTGCCGGGCGCCCCGGTGAAAGATGCGCCCGATTTTTCAGCCAGTTCGGCAACTTTTCTTCTGCCATTGCTGCTTACCCTCTTCCATTTTGATATAGAAAACAGCCCGGCGATTTTCCGCCAAGCTGTCAGTCTCATCGATTCACGCGTTTCATTAAGGGAAACGAGGGAATTGTCCAAAGTCCGGATTGCGTTTTTCTTTGAATGCATCGCGGCCTTCTTTTGCTTCTTCTGTTGTATAGTATAAAAGTGTAGCGTCACCAGCCAATTGTTGAAGACCTGCAAGGCCATCAGTATCAGCGTTCATTGCCGCTTTCAAGAAACGAAGTGCCGTTGGGCTCTTCTCAAGCATTTCTTCACACCATTTAACCGTTTCCGCTTCTAATTGGTCTAAAGGTACGACCGTGTTGACCAATCCCATATCCAATGCTTCCTGTGCATTGTATTGACGGCATAGATACCAGATTTCACGTGCCTTTTTATGACCGACGATACGTGCAAGGTAGCCAGAACCATAACCAGCATCAAAGCTTCCAACATTCGGTCCAGTTTGTCCGAAGACTGCATTGTCAGCAGCAATCGTTAAGTCACAAACCACATTCAAGACATTACCGCCGCCAATTGCATAACCTGCGACCATGGCTACGACTGGTTTTGGAATAACGCGGATCAAGCGTTGTAAATCAAGAACGTTTAGACGAGGAATGTTATCTTCACCAACATATCCGCCATTCCCACGAACTTTTTGGTCTCCGCCTGAACAGAATGCTTTGCCGCCTACACCCGTTAAAATAATGACACCGATGCTGGAATCATCACGCGCCCTTGCGAATGCATCAATCATTTCAGCAGTCGTTTTTGGTGTGAATGCATTATGTACATGTGGTCGATTGATGGACACTTTCGCAATCCCGTTATATTTTTCATACAAAATCTCATCATACTCACGTATCGTTTCCCATTGAATCGTCATCTTAATTCCTCCTTTTATTTCGCTTTAAAAACTCACTTATTATTTTACCAAACTTTTCTCCAACTTCCACATGAATCGCATGTCCCGCATCATTTATTATTTTCCATTCGGCGCGCTTCAGCTTTTTTTTCATCGAGTCCGCTATTCGACAAAACTTATGGTCGAGTTCACCGGTTATAAGGAGCACCGGGAAATCAAGAGTTTGCAGTTGTTCCCAGTATGAAGCCTGATTGCCGGTCCCCATACCAAGAAGGCTATTGGAAAGGCCGGCAGGGTCATTTGCCAACCGCTGCTCCCGAATGGCTGACCTGGTTTTGGCCGACAACCGTTTTTGACTTTCAAACAGAGGGATGTTCTCCCATTGATCCACAAACGCTTCCATGCCATTTTCAAGAATTCTTTCGGCAAGCTTCCGATCATTTTTCCTACGGATTTCACGTTCCCCTTCAGTTAAAAGGCCCGGTGAAGCGCTCTCCAATATCAATGTATCAACATACTCAGGAAACAAACAGGCAAAACCCAACCCGAGCCTTCCGCCCATCGAGTAACCAAGGATATGGGCTTTCGGGAAATGCAACACATCCAAAATATACTTAATATCCTCAGCGACACGCTCCATTTCATACCTTCGATGATCGGCTGGTGACGCAGACATACCATGACCGATGATATCGACCATGATTAACGTATACCTGTCACTCAGTAGCGGAATGAGGAATTTCCATGTATCCCGATTTCCTGTAAATCCATGTAAAAGTACAAGAGGATCTCCATTTCCCGTTATTTCAACAGCATAATTGACATCCTTACTGACAATATTCATGATATTTCCCCGTCTAACACCATTTTTATTTCCTGGGAAACAAAGCTCCACAAATTTCGATGCTTTTGTAGATTGGACTCTCTTTCTGTCGGAACTTCAATGATTTTGAGTCCTTCGATTTCGAATGACTCTGTAAATACATTCTCTAACTCATCCCAATTTTGGACCTTGTTGTATTTACCGCCATAAAGCTCGGCAGTATGGGAAAAATCAAGCCCATGAGGCGTGCCGAATAGCGTTTCGAAATGTTCCCTCTCATTCGCCTGCGGCAAGAAGGAAAAAATGCCTCCTCCATCATTATTAACCAGCAATATCGTGATATTTTGTTTTTGAAGTTTTGCCGCAAGCAAGCCATTCATATCATGGAAAAAGCTTAAATCCCCGATTGCCAGCACTGTATTTTTTGATACCGTGCTTACGCCAAGCGCAGTGGAAACGACACCATCGATACCATTCGCCCCACGATTTGCAATGGTTTTGATTCCTTTTCCATTATTCAAAAAGAAAGTATCCAAATCGCGTATGGGCATACTATTCCCGACAAATAACGTCGATTCCAACGGCATCATATCAGCAAGCAGGGCGAAAAGCTTGCCTTCGCTTAACTCCGCTTCATCTCTGACGGAGGCTAAGGCCTCCTTCGTCGCTCCGTTGACGGTTTGCCATAACCGAAGCCATTCATCATCAGGGGAGGGAGTAATGCTTTCAGCAATTCGCAAACAAAAATCTTTCTCTTCGCTGTAAATCATATTCGTTGCCAATCCGGCTGGTTCGCGCCAGCCTGCTCCGCCATCGACGACCAAAGTGATTGCCTGTTTTTGTTTTTTCATGAATAACAATAACGGTTTAGAAACAGGCATTGCCCCGAATCGCAAGATCACTTCCGGCCTGAAAGCCGCTTTTGCCGTTTCATCGCGTAGAAACGTATCATAAGAATCAATAATTACGGCTTTGTCATGACTTCCGCTCCTTAACTGTGAAAGGGGATCAGCCAGTACCGGAAAAGCAAGTTTTTCCGCTAATGCGACGATGGCTTCCTTCATCTCTGGATGAGGTAATTCGCCACATACAATCATACCTTGCTTAGCTTGTGACAATGTAGTTGCAACAGCTTCTATTTGTGATGATGACAGTGACAGTTCTCCACTTTCAATCAACACTGCAGGCGTCATTTTATTTTGCCTGCACTCCTTTGCTTGCTCCAAATCAGGAATCAATGGTTCGCGAAGTGGGAAATTCAAATGCACAGGCCCTGCAGGTTCAGCTGCAGCTGTTGCCACTGCCCTTGCACCGACAGTTCTGGCATACCGCATCATCCCATCCGTGCTTTCAGGAAGTGCCATTTCGACAAACCATTTTACATGTCTCCCGTAAAGGTGTATCTGATCGATCGCCTGCGGGGCTCCGACATCACGCAATTCATGCGGGCGGTCAGCGGTAAGTACAATAAGCGGCACTCTTGAATAGAAAGCCTCAATGACGGCTGGGTAATAGTTTGCAGCGGCTGTACCTGACGTACAAAGAAGTCCGACTGGTTCTTTTAGGGCCTTAGCCAAACCAAGGGCAAAAAAAGCAGCCGAACGCTCATCCACATTAATATGAATTTCAATATCAGGATGTTCCACCAGCAACAAAGCCAGGGGTGTGGATCGTGAACCAGGGCTCACCACCACATGCTTCACCTTATTTTGTGCCAGCTCATCGACGAATGAAGCAGCATAAGCTGTCAATGCATCTCGGTCATTCATTAAGATTTCCTCCTAAAGCACTTAACATCGGATTGAATTTAATCCCCGTTTCCCGGTATTCACTTTCGGGAGTCGAATCTTCCACTACTCCGCAACCGGCAAAGAGCGATGCCTCATTATTCTGTATTAGTGCAGAACGTATCCCAACAGCGAATTCCCCGTTTCCATACGTATCCACCCAGCCTAAGGGACCCGCATAAAAGCCACGTTCCAGACCTTCCATTTCCCGAATTCGGACAACGGCCTTTTCTTTGGGAAGTCCGCCCATAGCAGGTGTTGGGTGGAGATTCTCGACAAATTCAAAAATCGTGACACCTTCCTTTGATATACCCCGGACCGGTGTGTACAAATGCTGGATATGACGGTTTTTCATAAGTGTCGGTCGGGCCGGGACCACCACCTTTTCGCATACTGAATCAAAGGCATTGGATATCATCGAAACGACATATTGATGTTCTTGTAAATTCTTTTCGTCATGAAGCAATTCTTCACCAAGACAAACATCTTCCTGCTCATCTTTCCCTCGTCCCATCGATCCAGCAAGACAGGTAGAAAAAACTTCATTTCCCTGTTTCTTAATCAAACGTTCAGGGGTGGCACCGACAAAACAGTCACCACCAGCCTCCAAACTGAAAATATAACTCAACGGCTGCTCAGCAATCAATTGTTCAAGCACTTTCCCTGAATCGATGGAACGTTCAAAACCAAGTCGAAGCTCCCTTGCCAAAACGATTTTGTCGAGATCTGTCGTCTTGATTTCCTGAACAGCCTCTGCGACCGTCCGCTTCCATTCCTCAGGTTCGACTTCCCTCTGCATAACCAGGGAATTTGCACCCAATCCATTGCCATCCAAGCTTTCGAAAAGGAAAGCTTCCCGTTCATTTATCATATCTATGAAGAGTTTTTCTGAATCATCAGGCGAACAAAGTAAGTTTGTCGTTAAGTAAGCTTGTTTCCCCACTATTGACAGCATGAAGGCAGGTATATAAAAAAGGTTGTCCCCGAACTGATTCCAAAGGAGCGTACTGTCAGTTTCATAATCAAAAGAAAAGCCCCCAAACAGTAAAGGACCTGTCGCTTCTACATCGGTCACTCCTGTTTTGACAGCATTATTCTGCAGTTTGATCCAGCTCTTTTCGACTTCTCTATAACGTTCGGCATTCGATGCCGCTTTGAGTTTCTTAACATTGCCTAAACCGGTGATGGTTATTTCCTTTGCAGGGTCCTCCCAGAAAAAGCGTTCACCCGCGTACCGTTCTCTTCCAGCTTGATAAAATGAAAGGGGGTTGTTGCATTTAATCTTCTTAATATGACTGAATAGAACTTGATCATTCAAGTCCTTCGCCTTTTGTATAGCTGAAGCCAGTCCCTGAAACTGTTCAGTTTCCTCTGAGATAGCCAAAAAAATCCCCCCAAATGTACATTTTAAAAGCTTTTTAACCTATTTAAAGATACACCTCACTTGAACCCCATGTCAATAAAACGACCCTTTACCGAACGATTCTTTCCTGCTTTTTTCCTTATTATATGAATCTTAGCGAATGTAGAGAAATACCCTGGATTTTGGAAATGGATCATCCAGGAATTCCAGTTATCGCCCTTACCCACTTTTCCTGCATTTATTAGGATAACCTTTTGTGCAACATTTCAATATTTGTTATAATTTCGAGAGAACCAATAATGATTTTGAGGAGAGAAATAATGCAAACAGAATACGATGGACTTCCCCTTAAACGGACCTGGAAGATTTGGTGGGAGTTAATACGTCCACATACACTAACCGCAGCTTTTGTCCCAGTCTTACTTGGAACTGTGATTGCACTTTTGGAAGATGGAGTGAATTGGTTACTATTCGCTGCCATGATGATTGCCAGTATCCTGATTCAAGCTGCAACCAATTTATTCAATGAATACTACGATTTCAAGAGAGGCTTGGATACGGAGGAATCCGTAGGCATCGGCGGCGGGATCGTCCGTCATGGGATGACCCCCAAACTAATCATGAGCTTGGCCCTATGCATGTATGCTATCGCCTTGATAATTGGAATCTATATCTGTGCCGCATCATCTTGGTGGCTTGCTGCAGTAGGACTGGTTTGCATGCTTGTCGGCTATCTTTATACAGGCGGTCCCCTGCCCATTTCATATACACCATTTGGGGAACTTTTTTCTGGATTGTTCATGGGCTTTTTGATAATCTTGATCGCCTATTTCATTCAAACCGGTGATGTTTCTTCAACAGCCATCTTAATTGCCATTCCAAGTGGGATTTTGGTTGGGCTGATCAACTTATCCAATAACCTACGTGACCATGATGGAGATAAGGCTCATGGGCGCAAAACGATGCCTGTAGTGATGGGCAGGAAAAACGCCCTGACATTCATGGCAATCATGTTCGCCTTCTCTTATCTATGGCTTGTTGGGCTAGTCCTTACCGGAAGCGTAACGGCTTGGATTCTCCTTGCCTTCCTTAGCATACCGAAGGCCATGGCCGCAATCAAAGGCTTCGTAGGCAAAACGCAGCCGATCACGATGGTCCCGGCAATGAAAGCCACCGCCCAAACGAACACCTTCTTTGGCTTACTCATGGCCATTGGATTATTCATCAGCTATCTTATATAATCTCCGAGGACTGAGCTCATCCGCTCAGTCCTTTTTTTTCTATCTTCCGTTGCATATTGTTTTCCTATACTCCAATTCGGGTAATAGATAATACAACCATCTTACCAATATAAAATGAGATTTGGACTTTAGAAGGAGTGAATCCGATATGGCAACGAAACAACAAACGCAAAAATTAAAAAAGGAACTGCTTCAAGAAAAAAATGAGTTAAGTAGTAGAATTCAAAATGATGAACAATCCGTTCTGGATAAAAGCCAGACGGAATCCGTAGGGGAATTATCATCTTATGATAATCATCCTGCTGACCTAGGAACCGAATTATTCGAGATGGAACGGAATCAAGCACTCGATGAGCATGCACAGTCAGAAATGGAGAAAATCGAGGAAGCATTAAAAGCAATGGAAGAAGGTTCGTATGGCCAGTGTAAAACCTGCAATAGGGAAATCCCCATCGAGAGGCTTGAAGCGATCCCAAGCACCCTCTACTGTGTCGAGCATGCCCCGGAAGGGCCTAATACACAAGAGCGACCAGTGGAAGAGGATATATTGATTCCATCTAAGGGTGATCATTTTGAAAACCGTCATGGAAATGAAATAGTGGATAAAGAGGATAGCTTTGGTGAAGTCGCCAAATTCGGTACATCCGAAACGCCATCTGATTACACCGGCGATCATGACAATTATAATGACCTTTATAAAACCGAGGATGAAACGGATGGATTTCCAGAAGAATATGAAGGATTTGCAGCAAATGATATCGAAGGAAAAAATAGGGTGGATATACCGAACAAAAAGCAAAAGGAATATGAAGATACATTAGAAGAAGAAAATATCGATTCCCTGCTTGGGGACATCCCTTATAAACAAAAAGATAGTTATATCAATGAAAAGAAATGAAAAAAAGAAGCATACATGAATGTATGCTTCCTTTTTTGTTATGACCCGTACGGGATTCGAACCCGTGTTACCGCCGTGAAAGGGCGGTGTCTTAACCGCTTGACCAACGGGCCAAATGGCGGAGAAGGAGGGATTTGAACCCTCGCGCCGCTCGCGCGACCTACACCCTTAGCAGGGGCGCCTCTTCAGCCTCTTGAGTACTTCCCCATGGCTCCGCAGGTAGGACTCGAACCTACGACCGTTCGGTTAACAGCCGAATGCTCTACCACTGAGCTACTGCGGAACAATATGAATATGGTGGGCCTAAATGGACTCGAACCATCGACCTCACGCTTATCAGGCGTGCGCTCTAACCAGCTGAGCTATAGGCCCATATTTGGAGCGGGTGAAGGGAATCGAACCCTCATCATCAGCTTGGAAGGCTGAGGTTTTACCACTAAACTACACCCGCGAAATGGGGCGACTGATGGGAATCGAACCCACGAATGCCTGAACCACAATCAGGTGCGTTAACCACTTCGCCACAACCGCCGTAATATGAAAGATATGGTGGCTCAGGACGGAATCGAACCGCCGACACAAGGATTTTCAGTCCTTTGCTCTACCGACTGAGCTACTGAGCCACATTTGTATTAAATTTAAAAAATGGCGGTCCCGACGGGAATCGAACCCGCGATCTCCTGCGTGACAGGCAGGCATGTTAACCGCTACACCACGGGACCTAATAATTGCGGGGACAGGATTTGAACCTGCGACCTTCGGGTTATGAGCCCGACGAGCTACCGGACTGCTCCACCCCGCGACGGTAATAATGAAACGATTTGCATCAAGTTTTCGTGTATATCGTTTTTTCGCTTCCTCTATGTAAGGTTGTTTAAAAACAACTTGCTGCTTTTTAAAAAAATGGAGGAGGTAGAGGGATTCGAACCCCCGCGGGATTTGACTCCCCTGTCGGTTTTCAAGACCGATCCCTTCAGCCGAACTTGGGTATACCTCCACGGCATTAAAAAGTGAATATGGTGGACCTTGTAGGACTCGAACCTACGACCGGACGGTTATGAGCCGTCTGCTCTAACCAGCTGAGCTAAAGGTCCTTATATTTATTGGTAGCGGCGGAGGGGATCGAACCCCCGACCTCACGGGTATGAACCGTACGCTCTAGCCAGCTGAGCTACACCGCCAATATAATATAAGTATCTGATTGAAAAATGGTGGAGCCTAGCGGGATCGAACCGCTGACCTCCTGCGTGCAAGGCAGGCGCTCTCCCAGCTGAGCTAAGGCCCCATTCATTAAAAATCACGTGGTCGGGAAGACAGGATTCGAACCTGCGACCCCTTGGTCCCAAACCAAGTGCTCTACCAAGCTGAGCTACTTCCCGCAATAAAAATGGTGCGCCCGGCGGGAGTCGAACCTACAACCTTCTGATTCGTAGTCAGATGCTCTATCCAATTGAGCTACGGGCGCATATTAAGATGGTGCCGAGGACCGGAATCGAACCGGTACGGTAGTCACCTACCGCAGGATTTTAAGTCCTGTGCGTCTGCCAGTTCCGCCACCCCGGCATAAATAAATAGTGGAGCGGAAGACGGGATTCGAACCCGCGACCCCAACCTTGGCAAGGTTGTATTCTACCACTGAACTACTTCCGCGAACATGCGGGTGAAGGGACTTGAACCCCCACGCCTTGCGGCGCCAGATCCTAAGTCTGGTGCGTCTGCCAATTCCGCCACACCCGCATAATAAAATGGTGAGCCATGAAGGATTCGAACCTTCGACCCTCTGATTAAAAGTCAGATGCTCTACCAACTGAGCTAATGGCTCATATAAACTATTTATATATGCTATATCAAGCTTGTATGAAAATGGTGCCGGCAAGAGGACTTGAACCCCCAACCTACTGATTACAAGTCAGTTGCTCTACCAGTTGAGCTACACCGGCAAGTGTAAAAATGGTGGAGGATGACGGGATCGAACCGCCGACCCTCTGCTTGTAAGGCAGATGCTCTCCCAGCTGAGCTAATCCTCCATATATAACT
>NZ_CP195840.1:5364557-5396906 GCF_058513295.1 Peribacillus sp. B65
CCCTAAAATTACAGCATAAAGAATGTATAACCAATTACTCATTTATTCAATATCCTCCCTAATCTACATAATCAACTAATTTTACCACCAAATTTTAATTTTCTTTATACAACTAACCTGCCCCTTTAGTTGCATAAGAAAAAGGTTTAATATAGCTTTCCAATCATTACTCCCATGGATTTTCGTATTTAGTTCTAATTTTATCGACTTTATTATATTCGCAAATGGTATCTTTGCCTGATAATTGAACTTTCATCGTATTTTTTTCGACTATAATAGTAAAATTGTCAGAACCACCATCATAATCAAATTCGTAATCATTATTCTCTATGTGCTTATATGTTCCAGAAGATTGTTCTCCGCCCTGGACTCTTGAATTTTGAATTTCAAAATTATTTTCCCCTTTAAAGGTAAAGGAGTCTCGACAAACACTCTTTTCTCCATCCGTATTTTTCCATGTACCTTTCCAAGATGGTGCTTTTCCTTCACCACACGCAGCTAATACTAATGCAGCCATCGTTGAGATCAATAACATTTTTTTCATTAATACACCTACTCCAAAGGACAACTTTATTTCCTGCTCCTTTTAATACGAACTAAAAAGGTAAAAGTTCCCTTGTATTGAACTAACCTGCCCCTTTAGTTCCATAAGAAAAAGCTGCCTTAAAGACAGCTCCGATCTTCAGCTAACGCACCCGTTAGTTCATTAATAAACAAATCTCAAATTAAATACTTTTTAATATTTTTGCTGGATTTCCAGCCACTATTGTATTAGCAGGAACATCTTTTGTAACAACAGAACCAGCAGCAACAATTGAATTATCACCAATGCTGACTCCAGCCAAGATTACGCAACTTCCACCAATCCATACTTCGTTACCAATTGTAATTGGTATCCCATATCCACTCTTATTCCTACCTTTAGGTTCTATTGAATGACCAGCAGTATATATCCCTACATTGGGACCTATCATACAGTTGTGACCAACCCTAACTTCTGCCATATCTAAAATAGTGCAATTATACCCGGCATAGAAGTTATCACCAACGTGAATATTGTAACCCAAGTCACAATGGAAATTGTGTTCAATACTAGGACTTACACCTACACTCCCAAACATATCCTTAATAATTTCCTCTTTCTTTGTGAAATCTTCAATGTCACTATTATTAAATTCTCGAACAAGTTTATGGGCACGGATATTTTTAAATTTCAGTTCCTTTGTACCTCGTTCATAATAAATTTTCTCTTTATCACTCACACCACATTTCCTCGCTTCCATTTTTAATACAAATGATACCATAATCTTCAACCAACCTGCCCCGTTAGTTCCATAAGAAAAAGCTGCCTTAATGACAGCTCCGACCTTCAGTTAACGCACCCGTTAGTTCATTAAGAAAAGCGATTCTTATTAAAGTATCTCGCCCTATAATGGAATAAGATTGAGCTTCTATTAGCTGGTTACTTAAAGAAGAAAAGTGCGTTTCCGTTGTTTCAGAAACGCCCCTGTTAATTTAAGTACAACACTTCACAATATCGGCCCAATTAATAAAAAATATCATTTTATTATTTCACTCAGGTTTCTCCCCGAATTTTTTGCCGAAATTCTCCATCATATCAAGTATTGGGATAAATTCACGCCCTTTAGTTGTTAATGAATATTCAACACGTGGAGGTACCTCAGGAAAAACCTCTCGTTTAATTAATCCATCTGTTTCTAATTCTCTCAACTGTTTTGTAAGAGAACCTTGTGAAATGTCCCATAAAAAAGCTTTAATTTCGCTATAACGACGTTCTTTTGTTTTTAAAAACCACAGAATAAGATACTTCCAGCGTCCTGAAAGCATATTTTGGGTATACGCAATACCATAAACGTCTCTTTGCTCCTTAATAAACTCTTTTTCAAATCCATCCTTACATATTCTGGCCATACTTACATCCCTTTTCTTCTGTAAAGTACAAAAAAGTGTACTATATCATTTTTTATTGCCTACTTCAAAAGTAAGAGTAATGTGTTTATTGTATTATTTATAACCAAAACACACAATTACCACTCAATTACCTTAATGGTTGTAAAAAAAGGAATGTAGACAATTTCGCGTTGAGGCAATTGGAAAATTCTATAGCTGATATTGAATCATAATCGGACAAAATTATATTTAGGAGGAACAATAATGAGATTTGGAATTATAGGTGCAGGACCAATAGGGACAATTATTTCTAAAAAATTAGTTAAGAATGGACATGATGTCAAAATCGCAGATGCTCGAGGAATTGAACGCTTAGAAGGAAAAGAGATTGCTGGAACACCTGTGAGTGTAGAAGATGTAATAACTAATATTGATGTTCTAATAATATCTATCCCTTTTCATGTAATGCCAAGCATTCGCAACATTGTAGATAAAGCTGGAGAAGAAGTAATCGCTGTAGACACTTCAAATTATTATCCTTTTAGAGACAATAAAATTGAAGAAATTGAGAACGGGATGGTTGAAAGTGTTTGGGTTTCAAATCAATTAGGTAGACCTTTCATTAAAGCTTTCAACAATCAATTAGCTTATACTTTAGAAAATAAAGGAACCCCTGAAGGTACTAGTGGTCGCATTGCCATGGCGATTGCTGGTAATGACCTATCGCAAAAACAAATAATCATGGACGTAGTAAACGAGCTAGGCTTCGACGCAGTAGATAGTAGTTCTTTAAGTGATTCGTGGAGACAGCAACCAGGAACGCCTGCATATTGCACAGAACTTACAAAAGAGGAACTAACAGAAGCATTGAAAAAGGCAAATAAAGAAAAAGCCCAATTCCTACGGGATAAGGCGATAGAGAGTTATCAGCCCGGATATTCACATAAAGATATTGTGAATCTAAACAGAGAAATATATAATTCATAATTTAGGATACCCATATTGATCATTGCTCTGGTATTTATTTTTATATTTAATAGAAGACATAGGAAATTTGGAACCAAAAGTAGTGATCAAAATATTTGATCACTATTTTGGCATATTTTAAATCTCTCTGTTCATCCACCTTGGATGTAACACTTTAAAAATATTTAGACGTTGTTAACAATTTTCATCGACGTAAAAAAATTGTATTGTTGTTAAACTAAACTGCGACGTTAGCTTAAGTATTTCTTCACAATTCCCCCTATTATTTTAACATAAATATCCAGTTTTCTTGTTTAGTGATCTTTCACAATCTGGCTCTTTAATGGAATAACATGACTGACGTTTTTAAACAACCTTATTATGTTTTAAACGACTTTATTGTAAATTAAACAACTTTAATATCACTTAACAGTATTCCTTATGGAACTAACCTGCCCCTTTAGTTCCATAAGAAAAAGCTGCCTTAAAGACAGCTCCGATCTTAAGCTAATGCACCCGTTAGTAAGTTCAACAAGAAAAAAAGGAGATACCGAAGAAACTCACTTCAATTTTAATTTAAAGCATCATACGACCAAGAGAAATTCTTTCGCTATTTCTGCCTTCTTATTCCTTTTCTTCATTTTTTGCTGAAATGAACCATAACATCAGTTCAATACGTGTACATAATGTAAAAAGTTCAATATTAATCCTGTAAAAGCAAATAATAGTCCAATGTAAAAAGTCCAAGGATTATCCTCTTTTTCAGAATCAAAGGTCCGGTAAGTAATAAAACCCAATAACAAAGATACGATAGGAATAATTATATACTGTGGCCCAAAAATAAAGGATACTAAACCTAATAATAGAGTTAGCATCCCATAAGGATTTTGTCCTTATATAGAATTTAAATGCTCAATTTCCTCCGGGGTCAGACCCTAGAAGTTTTGAAAGATGCAATGAATCATGAGGATAATTATCAGGTGAAAAATCCCCTAAAAGTTGAATATATAGGAACTGATAAATGATCAGTAAGTCCATTTATGTGTAGTTTTGAAATCAAAATTGACCAAAATCCTCTCTTGAAACCACATATTAGTGTAAAAACAAGAATCCATTTTGTGAAAATATTGAATAAATGGATTCTTTCCTTATGATTCAGATACAATTTTTATTTAATAGTTTGATTATTTTTAGTAATCCTTAATGAACTACCAAAGTTCTCACGTTAATCACCAATTCACATTTGTGTCGATGACTATATTATCATGAGATGCCTGGAACTAAATAGCCGTGGTCATAACCCTTATTCAATATGTTTTAGAAAGTCTTCAATCGTTTGTAACAACTTTTCAGGGTACTCCCCATTGATAGCATGAGAGGCGTCTTCAAATAACACCATATTACTGTATGGATTTCTTAAATTTTCTAAACCGATTTGAAACGACTTTTCGGAATGATGCATAGTTGATTGACCAGCCAAAATTCCGAGCACTGGCATCTTAAGTTTCTTCAAATGTTCAGTTTTAACCTTTTCTGGCATTGGCAATTTACTTTTGAATGTTCGCATTCCTGTTTCAATCAATTTGGCTGTCGGCTCACTTTCATCAATTTTAGCACCACCAGAGATATAACTAAGCATTCTTTCCCTTATTGATTTTGGCACTGCTGGTACGGAAGCTGGAATCGAAACTAGAATCATTTTTAGTGGAATAGGACCAAAAACATAAACTGGTTCTACTAATATGAGTGTTTGAATTTTTTCTGGGTGCTTAATTGCTAAATTTGCCGCACTCCATCCACCAAATGACAATCCTAATAAGTTGATTTCCTCTTCTGGCAATTGTTCTAACACCTGTTTTAACCAAATAGCTTGATCCATATTAGTTTTGATACGTTTTGTTTCTATACTTAACCCTGGCTCACCTATCAAATCAATTGTGTAAACCGGACGGTGTTTTAAGAAGTCATTGAGATTTGCTTCCCACATTGGTGTAGCAGACCCCTTTCCAGGAAGTAACAATAACGGTGTTTTGTCTGGTGTTTCCTCTTCTTGAAATTTGTATAGCTTCACTTTACCAAAATCGGTATTGAGCATTTTTGACTCAACAGGTTGTGGTAAATAACTCATTGCCTCATGATAAGAATTTATGTATTCTTGCTTACCTTCATTTGTAACGAAACCACTCATTGAACCATCATCTTTGAAAAGACCTGATTATCTACAATAGTATGAATATAGCCAAAGAAACAATAACTAAAATGATCCATCTTTTTTTTCGTAAACATACAAACCTCCTTCTATTCTTACTTTAGACTATGACGTATCGTTATAAAAAATGCTTAAATTGAAGTAATAAACGATATAACCACAGTACCTATTTCTAGAAAATGTGTTGAATATCAGATAACAACCTTCTTTTGATAAATTGAACGTTATTCAATCCTGCCCCTTTAGTGCCATAAGAAAAAGCTGCCTTAAAGACAGCTCTGATCTTCAGCTAACGCACCCGTTAGTTTAAGTACAAATGTTCACATACTTATCTTTACTTCTTAGTTAGCAAGTTGTTTTGTTGTAGGATTATATATAAAACCTCTCAGTAATATAGATACTAGAGTTAGTATCAAGAATCCTATTCCCCCTAATACAACATATTGTGTACCCATTCCTGATATAAATAATCCACCTACTGCGGTTCCAATCGTTATCCCTAAGTTACCGCAGGAGAGAAACAATCCATTAGCGAAATCAGGAGCTTCTGGAGCCGAAGAGGTAATCCAATATTGACCAACATTATTTCCTATAGCAAATAATATTCCCCATAACATAATAGTTATTAACATAGGTCCAGTGGACTTCCCTGTAAGGAATGACAATAGAAGAACTAATCCTAATATGATTGGAAAAAGGGTTGCAGTTTTCATAGCATTTTTGGTAAGTAACCTTCCTCCTGCAATATTTCCCAAAAGACTTGCCAAGCCTAATAAAAATAATGCTAAAGTTAATGTCCTCCCCGATATATTTGTAACGGTTCCAAGATATTCTGCAATGAAACTATTAATGCTCGAAGTTGCAGAACCTATAAATACGACAGTTGCAATAGCTAACCAAACAATTGGCTTTTTTAATACACTAATTTGTGTTCCGTAAGATAGCCTTTCCTTAACAGGTAAGGATGGGATAAATATCAATGTAGCTATGAAGGCAATTGCATTAACGATGGCAAAGAAAAACATTGCCATTTCTATGGAGGTTTCACTAGCAATGTAATTAGTGATTGGTACACCAAGTATCATACCTGCGGTTACTCCCATAATCACTTTAGAAACAGCCTTTGGAGCTTCTTCCTTGCTAACAGATGTGGCAGCTACTGTCAAAGCCAACGAACAATAAATTGGATGGAAAACAGCTGGAATCACACGAGCAATTAGCAAAACAGTAAAGTTTGATGCAAATATCGAGACAATGTTACCGAAAACAAAAATACCAAGTACAAGTAACATTATCTTCTTACGATTTATTCCTGAAAACACCATCGGCATAATCGGAGCAGATATTGCGACAGTAAGTGCAAAGAGACTCACTAGCAAACCTGCTTTGGCTACACTGATATCAAAGTGCTCAGCAATTGAAGGTAATATCCCGATTACGCCCATCTCAGTAGTTAGGATACCGAAAACTCCTATGGTCAAAATAACTATAAGTAAACTATTCTGTTTAGACATAAGTTTGATCACCCCTGTTTATTACTTATTCTTTTGTTTTTTTAGTTTTTTTTCATTCGGAACTACAGACTTTTCATAACTCTCAATTTTCCCGTTCAAAAGCTCCAAGGTTTTTTTTTGTTCCTCAATTCTTGCAACCAACTGGTTTCGTTGTTCTATTAACAGTTCCTTTCTTGTTTGCATAGTCTCATCTCCTTGATGAACCATTTTTACATACTCCAGCAACAACTCTATAGACATACCTGCGTTACGCATAAACAAAATTACTTGAATCCAATGACAGTCCTGTTCTGTGTATTCCCTTAACCCACTTTTGTTACGGTTTATAGGGGGAATCAGACCTATTCGTTCATAATAGCGTAGGGTATCTGGTGAGATACCAAATTTTTCGCTTACTTCTGAAATTATCATAACAATGTCCTCCTAACTCTTGAAAGCATAACAGCTGGAGTGAACTCCAGGTCAAGGGTATTTATAAATTATTCTATCTAAATTCTTATGCAACTATCCTGCCCCGTTAGTTCCACAAGAAAAAGCTGTCTTAAAGACAGCTCTGATCTTAAGTTAACGCACCCGTTTTGAAAAAAGCATGTCACGATTCAGTGCCGTCGCCCTTCTTCATGTTAAAAGTCTTCATCCCACGTGATGTAGGAGGTAGTGGCCTTTGATTATCGCCTTCCCTTTTCAAATTATTATCGGAGCTTAAAAATTTGGGTCTGTATTTTAACGCCCACATTGGTCTCCTAAAGAATGTATCGCCTAGTCCTTCCGGGTTAAGTGGAGCAAGTGGTGTCATATAAGGAACTCCGAATGAACGTAGGCTACATAAATGAACTACTACGACAAAAAAGACTAAAATCATACCATATAAACCCATTGTGCCTGCGCAAATGATAAATACGAAACGCAGCAAGCGAGCCGAAATTGCCATGGAGTATGAAGGGGTGGCAAAACTTGCAATGGCCGTAATCGATACGATGATGACCATTGCCGGTGATACAATTCCAGCTTGGACTGCCGCCTGCCCAATCACCAGAGCACCAACAATGGACATAGTCGCGCCAATGGCTTTGGGCATCCTTAGGCTTGCTTCTCGTAAGAGTTCAAATATTATTTCCATTATGAATGCTTCGACAACTGCCGGAAAAGGAACGGAATCCCGTTGGGCTGCAAGAATGACGAGCAGCTTTGTTGGAATCATTTCTTGATGATACGTTGTAGCTGCCACATATACAGATGGGGCAATTAGCGAAATAAAGAAAATAAAAATACGTAAAAAACGTATAGATGAGGCTATATCAAAGCGAGCAAAGTAGTCCTCGACAGATTGAAAGAACTGAATAAATAACGCAGGTGCCACCAAGACAAAAGGTGTTCCGTTAACAAAAATGGCTACCCTTCCTTCAAGTAGATTGCCTGCGACCTTATCCGGTCTTTCTGTATGATCCAGGGTGGGGAATGGGGTCATGACCTGATCTTCTATCAATTGTTCAATATATCCGGATTCAAGAATACTATCAATATTTATTCCTTTTAAGCGCTTTTTAACCTCCTCGACGATTCCTTCTTTGGCAATCCCATTTATATACATGATGGAAACATCCGTCTTTGTCACCGTCCCAATTTTCATCGACTCTATCCATAAATCCGTACTATTAATGATGCGGCGTACCAGTGCTATGTTTGTTACATTCGATTCCGTAAATCCCTCTCTTGAACCGCGAACTACCGAATTTGTGCTAGGTTCCTGAACGGAACGCCTTTCTCCCCCTTTTGTACTTGCAACCAGGGCCATGTTTATTCCGTCAACAAAAATGATGCTATCTCCTGATAATAATGACAAAAATATTTGTTTCCAGTCCGTTACGGATTCTACACCACCGAGAGAAACCACGTCTTTAGAGATTACCTCCAACGCTTCTTGTGGAAGTAGTTTTTCTTTAAGATGAGGATTTTTCATGATGGATTCAATTAAAAAGTCAGTAACGCTTGGATTATCAATCAGACCCTGCACATACAAAATAGCCGCTTTAATCTCAGGATTTTGACTGATTTTCAAATTTCGGATAATAATGTCGGGGCTGTTACCTGTTTTCTGCCTCACCTTTTCCAGATTGGCTGAAATGGAGCTGTCAATAAGTTCAGTTGTTATACCTTTAGATTGGTCCTTTTCATCAATCCTTCGCTTCTCACGTTTCTTCATTTGTCCTTTTTGTTTGAAAAAAGAAACCATAGACCGGACCTCTTTCATTCCTTTTTCTTTTTATCCTGTCCAAAAAAATTGTCTTTTATGGATACCATCATTCCCAACGATGCTATTAGAGCTAATATTTAGATATTCTTTATGTATCTAACCTGCCCGTTAGTTCCATAAAAAAAAAGCTGCCTTAAAGACAGCTCCGATCTTCAGCTAACGCACCCGTTAGTTCATTAAGACACATATTAACCCCAAAATTTAAAGTATTACACCTAAAAAATCCCCTTTTAATACTTCTTTTTCATACTGATTTTTACATAAAAAGAATGCAATAATAGCTGTTCTATTATTTTCTTGCCTTTCATATTTTTCAATTTTAACTTCACATATTATTGTATCCCCGGTAAACACAGGTCTTAAAAACTCAAAATTCATAGTACGAGCCATTACGTGATGATCTCCACCTATTTTTGTTGGTAGAGTTGCCGTTAATAACCCTTGAATTACAAGTCTTCCCTGTTCATCTGGGGTTATATGATGATTCCCTTCATCACCTGAAATCTCTGTAAATAATTCAACATCCCTTACTGTAAAAGTCCGTTCAAACGTAATGATATCTCCTACTTTTAATGACATATAAAATCCCCCCTGAAGGTTTTATAAAGTTGATTAATACCCGCGGACAAAACGCGAATTTTATATCTTAATAACTAACAGCGTCGTTGAAGTATTGTTTTGGTAATTTGTTTTCGGATTTTGGATATAAGATATTTATCTGAGGAAAGGAAGATAAATACGCTGCATAGAAATAGAAACCAGAAACGTTTTTCAGATATCCTTATGTGAGAAAATCTTGAGGGTTCCAATCTTTCGGCTTTATGTTCTTATTCATCCATTTCTTTTGTGGTGCTTGGTATGGGGTGGAGGCAATTAAATGATTATTGTGCCAGCTTGCTGCTCCGGAACGAATCATTTCATCGAGCAGGATTGGGATAAATTCTTCTGGCTGAAGTTGGAAAGAGTAGTGTGCAAAATCTTGGAACCAACCACACTTTAGTAGGTAGTTATCGAGTTCTTCTTTTGTCAATCCGTTTTTAATGATTAATGTGAATGAAAAAATCCTTTTGCAGGCATGCCATGCAACTTTTTCTGGCATTCTGAGCCACTTTTCAAACCGTTTCCTTGCTGCATCAATGGCAGTCAGAGGATTCTCTATTTGCGGTCCATGTCCTGAATATGTCTGTTGAATTCGAAGCATGGACAACCGATCCAAACTTTCTATCGATCGTTGGATAGATGAAACACCCTCTCGAAAGATATTTAACCATCCGATATCACCTTTGTGGAAGAGATCCCCGCAAATTAATACTTCTTCTTCCGGTTCATATAAAGAAATATGTCCTAATGTATGTCCTGGTGTGTGCAAGATTTTTAACGTTCTGCTTCCTGTATTAATATCATCGTTATCCGAGAACTTTAGATCGACTCGATAAGGTTCTACAGGCTGATCTAACCATTCTGAACTACAGGCTTCCGAGTCGCAAGAATTAATTAATTCTGCTTCCCATTTATGAGCACCAATCCTTACTCCATAATTTTTTTGAAAATGAAAATTGCCTCCTACATGGTCACTATGATAGTGCGTGTTCACAATAAGGTGTAATTCTTCTGGTGAAATGCCTACTTCTTTAATTAATTGCTCTGTATCTTTCACATCACTTCCAAAACCAGTATCAATAAGGACCGGGAGCTGATCCTTAATAAGGATCATGTTTGCACTTGGGAATTTTCTTTCAAAGAAAATAATACTGGATTTTTTAATAAGCCATTCCTCCTTAAAGTCACCAATAATAATCGAACAAACTACTAATCAATTTAAATGTGAAATATATTCAAAGGCTGTTGTTCCGTATACGCTTTTAAAGTGTTTATTTAAATGGGTTAAATCAACAAAACCACATTCAGCTACAGCTGAATGAATATCTCTATTTTTTTCTATTAACTGCTTTGCATATTCTATCTTGCAGTTAAGAAAGTATTGATATGGTGAAATGCCAGTATGAGTCTTGAATAACCGGATAAACTTAAATTTCGATAAATCAAGCTCTTTACATATCTCGTCAAGTTTAGGTATAGTTTCCAAGTTGGTGTGAAGCATATCCTTCGCTTTTCTAATTAGAGTGTTATCTTTCTTATAGTCTGTAGAAAGATCAGTTTGAATAAGGTTATCTGTGAGGGATAACAGTAATTCACTGCACAATGCCTCGTCTTTTTCGCTTAATATTGCATTAGAAAGACTTAGTATTCCTTGTTTAAGCCTATAATCATACACAATGGGGGTTGAAAAGCGTATGATATCCTTCTTCTCAATAACCTCCAGAAGCAATTGTGGCTCAATATATAGCATCACATAATCTAGTCCTGTCTCATCATGTGCCATTCCGTCATGTGCCTGTTCCGGATTAAAAAGCATAACGCCATTTTGATAAGACAAGTGTAAACTGCCATCCAAGTTATAGTGTTGAATGCCACGCAATGTGACTCCTATTGCATACTCTTTATGAGAGTGCTTCTTATATGTGAAATCAGTAATACTTGCTGACAAAGCCGTAATACCCGCCGATTTTTTATAGATAAATTTATCCATTTAATTCACCTCTTAAGTAGCTACCTACATCCAGATCATGATTGCAGCATAAACTAAAAACAATGCCATCAATATATTTACAATCTTTTTATGCTTCTGTAAAAACTCCTTGAAGATTGCACCAAAAAGTACCCATGTAATAAATGCTAAGAATCCTATAACAGTTATAGCGATAACGCTTATTGTAACCGCAGGCATTGAGACATAATAGGGCATAATATAGGTGGGAATGACAGTCATTGTAAATAGTACTACCTTTGGATTTAAAAACTGCGTAAGAAATCCAGACATAAAGGTACCCGTTTGGTTTACAGTTGGTTTTGATGAATCCATTTTGTAAACTTGATAAGCAAGATACAACATATAAAAGCTTCCGATTATCTGCATAACAATTAAAATTTTTGGTATGATCGTTGCAAGTATCGTATTTAACATAGCAGAAATAGCAAGTAAGAAACCAAAAGCAATCGTTGCTCCATACGTATATTCCATTGCCTTTTTTGTCCCAGAGTTATGCACGGTGGATAATATGACGATATTGGTAGGACCTGGTGTAAATGTAACAATAAAACAGTAAAATACAAAAGATGTAATATTCATGAGGTAAACTCCTTTCAAGATATCCTCATGCAATTGTACATCCTAACTTTAAAAGCTTATAGTATGTTATTGCAAGGTTATATATTGCTTCTGTAAAGATAACTCTATAAATTCAGGGTGCTGATACGTCAAAACCCTGATTTCCTTACGTAAGCAGGAAACCAGGGTCTTTATATAATTTCTATGAGATGAACCGAAAAAATTTACAACCATCAAACTTTAAACTGAAAGTATTTTTGTTGCAGCCTTTCTTTACATAATGGGGGATTGTCTAAATAGTTGATTTGAAGATAAAAATTTTCTTGTGATATTGCAAAATTTTAAAATTCCATTTTCTAATTCACTATCCGATAAATAGGAAAAGTTTAACCTTAAATGATGGTTTTCGGGTTCTCCTGCGAAACAGGCTGAACCAGGAAGAAAGTAAATATTCTCTTTTTGACATTCGATTAATAAATGGTTCGTGTTCCACTCTGATGGAATGGATACCCATATATTTAATCCACCTGTTGGTTCAATCCATTGAACTTCATTCGGCATATGGGAATTGAAGAGTTCTATAACTTTATCCCTTCTTAATTTCAAAGCAAATCTCAGCTTTTCCATATGGTCCTCCATCCTTTTCGAATGAAAAAATGGAAGAATTGCCTTTTGTGTTAATAATGGACTACCAAGGTCCGTATTCACTTTAGATGCCACTAAACGATTAAACAGAGTGCCATTTGCGGCCAGCAGTCCTATCCGGCAACCAGGAACCAATGTCTTGCTTAGCCCCTTTAGATAAATGACGAAACCATTTGTATCAAGACTTTTTATAGGTGATGGAGGTTTCTTGTCAAAAAATATCTCACTCCAGGGTTCGTCTTCTACAATGATTATTTGATGTTCTTGGGCAAATATTAATAATTGCTCCCTTCTTTTTCGACTTAAAACCCTTCCAGTTGGATTCTGAAAGTTAGGGATGGTATATATCATTTTGGGTTTATATATTTCGCAAACTCTTTGTAACAGGTCCATTCTCATTCCTTCTTTATCTAATGGAACAGGAATAATAGTAGCCCCACGAGCACGAAATGTATCAATTGCATTAGGATAAGTGGGTGCTTCTGTAACCACCACATCTCCTGGTCCTATAAAAGTTTTCGCCACCAAATCTATTCCTTGTTGAGTGCCATTAGTTACCAATATATCTTTATGGTCAATATTTAAATCTTGTTTGCGAAGATACTCGCTCATAGCTTTTCTAAGTTCCTCATCCCCTTGAGCAGGTCCATAACTTGATAAAATACTAGGATTCTTTTCTAAATTTGAATGGATTTCTTTCTCCAGATAATGATTCGGAAGTAAGGATGGACAAATCGCTGCAACAGAAAACTGAATACAGTTTTCAAATGAACCATAATGTGTACCAAATTGAGTTCGGGGAAGATAATCTAAAACGGATAATTGCCACTCGAAATTGTTCTTTTTATTATTTTCTATATCTTCTGATGTAATATTAGCTTTAACAAATGTCCCCTTCCCTTGTATCCGTTCAATTAACTCATTTTTTTCTAACAATGCATACACTCTTACAACTGTAAGTACACTTACCCCTAATTGTTTTGCTAACGCTCTAACGGAAGGCAAACGTTCATCTTCCGATAACCCCCCTGACCTTATTCTATCTGCTATATTCTCATAAATTTGTTGATTAATCGGGATATTGGAGTTCCTGTTTATTTCAATCTTCATAATAAAGCCTCCATCAGCACTGTGTTGAAAATTAAGTGTTATATGATCAAGTTGACTGTTATACATATATAACCATTAATATAAGGATATTCAAGTATAACACCTGAACATTTTACGTTCAATTTGATTAATCTAGGAGGAAAAAATTATGAAGTATTATGTGGTTGATGCATTTGCAGAAAAAATCTTTGAAGGAAATCCTGCTGGGGTTTGTGTTATGAATGAATGGATTTCTGATGACATTATGCAAAAGGTTGCTATTGAAAATAACCTTTCTGAAACGGCATTTGCAGTAAAAGGTGCGGAAAACTATAAACTTAAATGGTTTACGCCTGGAGGAGAAATCAACCTTTGTGGTCACGCAACTTTAGCAACTGCTTTTGTCATTATGAACTATGTTGAAAAGCAATTGAAAACCATTCTATTCGACACGATGAGTGGGGTACTTACAGTAAATAGAAAAGATGATTTGTATGAACTTGATTTCCCAACTGTCCCTTCAAAGGAGATACCTCTTACTGAACAAATGATTGATGCTTTGGGAACCACACCGATAGAAGCATATCTAAATAGAGATTTGTTATTTGTAGTAGAGTCAGAAGAAGCAGTGAAAAATCTAAGTCCTGACTTTTCAAAACTAGAACAGTTGCCAGAGGGTCTTGGAGTTATTGTTTCTGCCAAAGGAAATGATTATGATTTTGTTTCAAGAGCATTTTTCCCAAAGTTAAAGGTAAATGAGGACCCAGTATGCGGTTCTGCACACTGCGGTTTAGTGCCCTTTTGGGCAGAGAAACTAAAGAAACGTGAAATGGTAGCAAGACAGTTATCCAATAGAGGCGGTACACTTTTTTGTAAGCACGAGGACACACGGGTAAAGATGGCTGGAAAAGCAACACTCTACTTAATAGGGGATATAAATATAGGGTAATGACTATGGAAGATATGAAATATAGTCAAACCAACGTACTAACCAAACAAATTATAATAGCTTGGCGTTTTTTTCCAAGCTATTATTTCAGCTGCAAATCAACACAGTTATTTAACAGGGTAAAGTTATTTCTTATTCAACTCTACTGCTTCGTTTGTTGAATAAGAAAAAGAGATGCCGCAGCACCGTGTGCATTTATGACAGTAATAACAGAGCAAAAAGACAATTAATTAATTTAATTGTTCACAATCCTGTTGTTGGAAAAAGCGATCTCCATCTTAAAGGATCGCAAGATATTTAATAATAATAATCATCAATAACCTTTTGTGCATAAGGTTGCAAAATAGCCTGTTTGAGGACGGAACAGGCAGCCGTAGCCTACCGCTATGGCTTTTTTATTTTCTTTCAAGTTTTTTTGGTTGTACTTTCTGACTTTCTCATCACCCATTACAAACAAAGTACGTGCATAATAATTCCTGTTCGGCTTGCCCGTACTGCCACTCAAACGTAGTCTCCTCTATCCTCGTCGTAGTTTTTTTTTATACTCGATGAAGCCTTTTCTTGGATGTTTAGCTACATAATCCTGCCCCTGAAAAATAAACATATACTGAATGATACTTGTGACCTGATTAGAAGGGAGAAATCAGCTTTGACAAAATATCGGATCATGTCCTTTGATGGAGGCGGCACCTTAGGTGCTTTAAGTTTACAACTTTTGAACAGACTGGCTCAGCAAAACCCAAAATTAATTAGTCGAACCAATGTTTTTTCGGGAAATTCAATCGGTTCATTCACTGCCCTTGCGTTAGCAAGTGGAAGATCGCCGAAGGAGACACTCCAGTTTTTTAAGGATAAAATCCTGCCGGCTTTCAGCGTTTCCCGACCAGGTGGACCTGTTTTCAATCAACAATTGCCATATTCTGGTTTCATTAAAGCGGTACAAACATTTTTTCCATCAGATCTTCTCCTCAAAAACTTAAAAAGACGAATTGTTGTCCCTGCATTTCATTTATTCTCACCGGAGCTGAATCGTTGGACTCCTGTGTTATTCCACAACTTTCCTGGCTCTCCCTATTTAAATGAGAAAGCGAGTGATGTAATACTACGGAGCAGTGGTGCTCCCGCGACGCAACGAGCCTATCAAAACTACGTGGATGGGTATACAGTAGCAACTAACCCCAGTACAGCCAGTATCGCGTTTGCAGTGGGGAAAGCCAAACAGCCGTTGGATCAAATTGCGGTATTATCCATTGGAACAGGTGAAGAGCCGACTCGATTAAGAAGAGATACGAAGGGGTGGGGGATGGTAAGTGCAGATAACATACGTCCCGAAAATATGAAGAACCTTCCCCCAAATTGGGGAGTTCTTTTGGACCGATCGCCCAATGAACCCTTACTGCCATTTCTACAGATTGTCGCTAGTGGATCCGGTTACTATGAATCCATGGTCAGTTCTCAGCTTCTAGGAAATCGTTTTTTTCGGTTAAATCCACGGATCCCTAATTTCTCCAAAACGGACCCTTCTGTGGTTCCAGCTGTCATTTCAATTGCTAACAAAACAAATTTACAACCCGCAGTTCAATTTATAGAGAAAAACTGGAATTAATAAAATTATCCCATAAGTCTGCTTGAATTTTAGTTTTTATTTCAAGCATTTGGATTTTTTAAATAAAAACAGCCAGAACCTGGCTGTTTTTATTTATCAGTTCTTCTTCAACTATCCTGCCCCGTTAATTGCATAAGGAAAAAGCTGTCTTAAAGACAGCTCCGATCATAAGTTAAAGCACCCGTTAGTTCAACAACGTATATTATTTATGATGTCAATTTCAACCCCACTACCGCTACTAAAATTGCCCCTATAAATAAAATTCGTTTCCAATCTTTTGATTCTCCATAAAACAACATTCCAATAATTACTCCTCCCACAGTTCCAATCCCTGTCCATACCGCATAGGAAATTCCCATAGGGAGAGTTTTCATAGCTAGACTTAGAAAACCAAAACTAATTATAAATCCCATAAACAATACTATATACGACTGTAGGTTTTTATCTTTAACAACTTTATTCATACCCGTAACCCCAACTACTTCAAAAGTTCCAGCCAAGATAAGATATAACCAAGCCATTTATACTGCACCTTCTTTCTTGCTTGGTTCAGATGTGACAAGTTTTAATCCTACTACACCAGACAGAAGCAGGAGAATAAACAATATTTTTGTCCAACTGAAAGGTTCTCCAAAAACCACCATTTCCACCAAGACTGTTCCCGCTGTTCCTATTCCTGTAAAGACAGCATAGACAGTAGCAACGGGTAGTTTTTTTGTAGCTTTCATCAATACAACAAAGGATACATATATAAGAAAAAATGTACCGGCCCAAGTAATCAAATTATTTGAATACTTCAACCCCATTGCCCACATTACCTCAATAATACCGGCAATAATAACATATGCCCAATTTCGATTCATAAAATTCCCTCCAAGATCATTAATCATTAGAAAGTCCACGCCAATGCAAATACCAAGCAATAATGCCGGCAATGATAACATATGCCCAATTTCGTTTCATAAAATCCCCTCCAAGACCATTAATCATTAGAAAGTCCACGCCAATATCCATTTTGTGCGAAATACTTTAAGGCAACTTCTTTAATTCGCTCTGCAGTCAATTCCCCAACCTTCCGACCGTTCGTTAGTTAAATTTAGCATTAACTTTTTCTCTAGTCAATTTTTATTTATTTTTCTTAATAAAATTCAACAATTGTTATTCAACTAACCTGCTCCTTTAGTTCCATAAGAAAAGAGCTGCCTTAAAGACGCTCCGATTTTCAGCTAACGCACCCGTTAATAACATATGAAAAAGGTTACCTCAGCAACCTTGAGTCTTTTCAAGATGTAGAAATCCTTTTCACAGCTTGTTCTACATAGAACTCTAAATACCCACATTTAGAACAAACATAAGAAGATACTTGCTGTAAATCGGACTATCCGTGAAAAGACCTCTTGGTTTTTTGTTTATCAGAAATTCTCCTTGAAATCCGGAAATATAGGCTCTCGTAAGTTCGTTGCCGCATTTACTAAAAGTTTCAATTATACACCACCACCCATAATCGTAATCGTTTCCTACACGCCACTCTCTTTTAAACGATTCCTAAATTAATAAAGCTTCAATCCTTGTTCAACTAACCTGCCCCATAAGTTCATTAACAAAATATCAAACTTTAGTTCATGTCTACACAAACACTATTTAGCTCGACACCCTTTGTAGCGTTTGTAACGTACTAGTCATGTCAGTAAACTTCACTTCTTTTCCGTAAAAGGCAGTGGTAAAGCTCAATCTTCGTAAAAAATTATACAAAATTACTTAGAATTAATTTATTTCAGAAACTTTTCATATAAAAAAAGCTACCCATCAAGTGTGGGTAGCAAGTAATACAAGTTATTTGAAAACAATCTGTAGTTTTCCAGATACTTTACCAGAAGAGTATCCATCTTTCACATCAACATAAAATTTACCTATTTTCATATCTGTGAATAATGTCTTTCCACCTGCTAAACTATGATAGCCTGTGCACTTTCCAGTACTAGCATTGCAGAGACGAGACCATATGTTACTATAATTAGTCAATAACTTACTTCCAGAAGAGGTCTTTAAATAGATTGGGGAAACCAGTTCTACCTCTAAGTCACTACCTTTGTTAGGATTTCCAATTTCACCATCCCATTTTCCATCTTCTGTTTGAAAAGAATACTGAGGAACACTTGCTTGAGCAGCAGAAGTACCAAATACGATTCCACTTACCAGAACTAACACAAAGGTACTTAAGATTAAAAATAAGCTTTTTATGTTATTTCCTCCTCCAATCTTTATCCCTTTCATAATATCAGAATAAACTGACTATTAAAATGATTAAAAATGACTATAGTTTCTTAAATTCAATCATCTTTTGTTGCGTCATCTTCATCAACCTTGCTTAATTAAAGTTCATGAACTATCTATAATTTCGGTTTCTTCTTATTTATATAGGTTATTTAATTAAATCATGCTCACAATATTAAAAAGCCTAATTTCTGAGCATTAAGAAATTAAGCTATTTCATTGCACCATTAAAGCGCCCGATTGTTGAAGGGAAATGACAGCAATAACTATCGCATATTTACGAATGAACACTATAATTAATTTTCATTCAAATGATATATTAGTTGCACAACGCCAGAGGAGAACATTCTTGTATTAACCAATTTTAGATTCAACCTCTGCTTTATATCAATAAACAAAGGTTTTCCTTCTCCCAAAATAACAGGATGAACAGATAATCTAAATTCATCAACAAGCCCTAAATTGATAAATGTTGTAATAAGACTTGCTCCGCCATATAGCCAGATGTCTTTACCAGGTTTATTCTTTAATTTATTTACTTCTTCAACAATATTATCATTTATATAGATCGCTTTATTATCAGTCCCTTTTTGCGTTCTGGAAAACACGTATTTTTCTTTACTATGAACCATTTCCCAAAGTTCTTTTTCAGTATCGGCATCTTCAATTCCTGGAGTGAATTGTCCCCATAAATCGTAGCTTTTTCTTCCATATAAAATAGTATCAATTTGATTTAAGAAATTAATAAACCCCATCTCAGGGTCCATGATGCACCAATCAACTTCCCCATTTTTTCCTTCTATAAAACCATCTAAAGTAACTGCTAAATCTAAAATCATTCTTCTTGGTCTTACGTTAATTGACATAATTCTTCCTCCCTTAATCATTTAAATATTGTTGATCACGCCAAGTTTTTTTATATTTTCATTATTTCTGAAAGGTACTTATGTTACTAATAAGAAAAGGAGATGCTGATCAGCTCGTGATATGAAGTAAGTACCCTTTAGTTGAAGAAGGTTAAGTAACATCTTTAAAAAAACAGTTTATATAAAACATATCCAACTATTAAAACAACAATTAATATCCCCATTCCTTTCCAACCTAAACCACCAACTAAGTCTGCTAAATTGCCATTTCCATTAAATCCATCTTTTAATGTACCTATTGGATTTTTTTTAAGTTCTTCTTGTCTTAATCTCTCTCTTTTCTCTTCAGGCGTTTCATTGTGATTATTCAAACTAAGCACCCCCTATGAATAGGTTCTGTTGGAAATATTCTGTTATTCTATACCTTTTTACACTAAACTCCCATCACAATTATCTCCCCATATGTAATGTTCAGCATTTTGTTTACTTTTTTTCATCATTTCTATATATCCCCCCTTGTATTTATAATACAATCTCTTACGCATTCTAACCTGCCCCGTATATAAAAGTAATTTTGTATTTATTTTCTTTTAGAACGCATACCTTTAAGTTTTGTAATGTCAGCTTGCTTAAGCAATTGGTTATACATTTTACTGTTAACATCATATATGGAAATTTTCCCTTGATTATCATAATGAATTCCCCAACCATAATTTTTCACCAAAGGAGAAGCTCTGAAGCATGCCTTGGGTTTTGAAAAGAACTGTTCTCGAAGTTCAGCTGTATTTTCCTCTTCTATTTGACTCTTGATTAAAAAAGTTTTAAATTGGACGTCTTCTTGTGTAAATTTATATGGGTTATTGTTAATTAAATCATGTTCAATATAAGCAATTGTGGGTTTTTCGTTTTTTATGACAGGTACCTTTGCTGAAGTAACTTTTGAATCCTCTGAAATGGTAATAAGTGTGTTCTTATAACTCATATAATAACCTCCTTATTCAGCAGTTTGCTTATCTATATACCATATCATTCCATTGCTTACTTCCGCTATCCCGCTCCTTTAGTGCCATAAGAAAAAGGCTGCCTCAGCAACCTTCCTTCAAACAAATTTTATCAGAACCAAGTTTAATTTACCTTTTAAATCCACCTTCAAAAAGCACCCGTTAGTTTTTAAGTTTACTCAGGTCAAATCTTGCTATTTCTTGATTATCAATTGTCACAACTAAAAAAGCATCAAATGCATACTCTTTAAGTTTAGCTAATTTTTCATTTGAAGGTACCAGCAGTGGAACTTGCGAATTTTCTTCACTTACACCTAAATCGTAGTTAAGAGTATACTCACCCTTTTGATCAGGATTAAGAACCGGTAAAAATGAATGACCGAACCCTACACCACTCCCGTTATAATCTTCAGGATCATAAATATTGAAGCCTATTACGTCTTCCGACACGGCTTTTAATTTGTCTTTGGGCTCAATCTTAAGTTCAATTCCTTTATCAACTTCTTCAATATCTGCTGTTTTATTACCTGTATTTTTAATGGTGAATTCATAAAATAAAGCTGTCGGGATCAGCTCATCTCCCTTTCTTTCCCCTTCAGTTATCCCAATTGCACCAACTAAACTTTTATCTTTAACAATATCAACTTTCGCATCCACTAGTTCCAGAGAAGGATTTGATGAACAAGCTGATAAAAAGAATAAAGCAAATAGGCTAATAAAAACAAAGAATCTCCTCAAGTAATCACCTCTAATTTTAGATTACCATAATTTACCTATATTTCAAACGAATTTCTTTTAAATGCATATGAAAAAGGCTGCCTCAGCAACCCCCTAATTGTTTTAAAGAAAATAAAAACAGTTCTATTGAAAACACTATACCCTCTCAAGTGGTGTATGAGGTAACGGTGGTAATTGAATTCTAACCAGGTCCCCGGGGTGAACCACACCACTTTCCAAAACTATGCTCATTATTCCTGCTTTACGTATCAAGTTCCCATGCAGATCCCGGTCCAAAACAGCGTTCATAAGTCCTGATTTAAATTGATCAATCTGGGCACATGGATTTCGTAGGCCTGTTACTTTAATAACTGCTGTTTCCCCAATAAATAGTAACGAATCATTCGGTAATTCAAGCAGATCGATACCTTTTGTGGTAATATTTTCACCCATTTGTCCAGTTGAAACATTAAACCTGTCTTTCAATTCATCTAATAATTCTGAGTGGATTAGGTGAACTTGCCGCAGGTTAGGTTGATTTGGATTCTGCGCTACACGTGAACGATGCTTAACAGTTTTACCCGAATGGGCATCTCCTTCAACGCCCAAACCCTTCAACAGTTTTATACTATTGCAATTTTCCTTGCTGAATGTGTGTTTATCACTTTTACTTACAGCTATTACTACTCCGCTAGCCGAGCCGATATTTTCGTCATTCATTTTCTTTCAACTCCCCCAATACTTATATTTGATATCTTTATTCAACTATCCTGCCTAGAAAGAGCCAAAAAGAAAAAGGCTGCCTCAGCAACCTCCCTTAGTAAGCTCAATTAGAATCTTTTTTGCACCAATCTTGTAATCCATCCTTATACACACCTTTTATATACTAAGAGATAAGTATTGGAACAACCTTGATCTGTATGTATGCTTTTGTCCATAACCTGATATAATCCAAGGTTTTCTGAACATATATAAAATTATTGAAAATTCGCCATTTCTTGGTTTGTATTATTACCGTCATAACACCTTTTTTGATAAGAGCAGCTTTTGCAAACCAGTAAAGAATTTGTTTTCAAATACTTTTTTGGTTCTTGTAAAAGATTCTTGATTATGTTGAGGTATTCCAATCCATCCGAAACATCATTCATGGTTGGAATATAAGTTTCTATTTTGCCTTCCATAAGCGAGAAAATCTCTATTCTTGCCGGTAATTGACCAAATGCCCTTTCACAAAACACCGAAATCATATTAGTAAATAATAAGTTCATTTCTTCGTGTGTATCAACTACATATTTTTTTATGATGTATGAGCCGCTTGACCATTCTGCTACTTCAAAAGTCAAGGAGAGTTCGGTCCCCAACTCCTCAATATTGATGTTAAACTTTTCATATAAAAATAAAGGTGGATTTTGAATTTTTTTGGAAGTTAAAAATCGGAGTAAATGGTCAGTTATATTAGCAAGAGCCATATAATAATGACTCCTTGACTCGAACTGACGTACATCAATGGCACTCCAATGATCATCTATTAACTCCATAACTTTCTTAGATGTCTGACATATTGGAGGCAGTTTATAATAGCGGCTTACAACTTGATTAACAACAGCTTGAACTATTTTCCTCCAATCCAATCGAGTTGTGATTTTTCCTTCTATATGATGAAAGTAAAATTGATAAGGACATCTTATAAAATCTTGTAAATGGTAATCAGTTAAAGTAGCAATGGAAATCCGATGTTCCTTACCCATCATTCCCCTCACCTCTCTTTCCTCATAAAATAGCTAATTCTATATTGAAAAGACAAGACTATTCTTTATAAAATCCCTCCCGAAATTTCGGCAGTTTTTGATATCCTCATCATCTGGGTTTAATTCTACTTTTAACCCTTCCAGGACGATATCAGCACCCTGTTCCCTTAATTTTTCGGACAAAATATCTACGGCCGCACCATATTGTGAGTAAGAGGAATCGCAGGATCCAAACACCGCTGCTTTCTTGCCAGTTAAATCAATATGATCCATTTCCTCATAAAAGTCTAAAAAATCATCCGGTAATTCTCCGTCTCCCCACGTATATGCACCTAATAAGATACCATCGTACTCTCCAAGTATGGAGGCTTCAGGACCTTCCATGATATCTATCTTTTCGATATTCACATCACTGATTTCTGTGATTCCTTCTATAATGATATCCGCCATTTCTTCTGTATTTCCACTCATACTGGCAAAAATCATAATGATTTTAGACATGATAAGTTCCCCTTCCAACACTGATGATTATTAGTAAAAATTCAAACTACTCAGCAGCATTATCACCTTTAATTTAAATTTGGTGAAATTGAATTTCCACACCTATTAGCAAAAAAGATAGGTATCGATGTTTTTAAAATATAAAAGTCAATTGCATCTTTATTGAATATGTTCATAAAATTGTCGTGTTTTCCCAAAAAGCATGTAAATCTCCAGTGTTGATTTTATTCTTTATTTTCTGTACGTTACTCAGTTCATCGGCAAATGAAAGAAACGACTGCCTATCATGTGCATCTAGGGCTTCGTTTATTTTAAAGCTTAAATGGTTAATTTTTAGATTCAAATCCAAAATGGAGCAAATGCTTCCCTTGGAATACAGTTCCTCAATATCTTCCACATGCATAAAAAACTGAAACTCGTTATTGATATCTATTAAAAAGTGCCATCCCAAGCAATCAACATACTTCCGCTCGTTTGTAATTGTCCAAACATCACCTTGAAGGAACTCAATCATATGTTGGTGCTTTTGCCCAGGACAGCAGCAGCTTACTTGATGCTGAAATTGTTCCAATATTATAAAATTTTTATCCACAGATGTTCCTCCTCCACCCATATTCAATATTTATTGAATTTTATTTGTTATCGCTAACTTAGTCAGTTGACTGTTTTTTGTCAGACTTACCTTTCTATTCTTTTAAGGTTGAACTATTTTCATTTTTCTTCCTGATCCAAAACTGTTTATTCAATATGTTGACGCCTTTTAATATTTATTGACAGGGAATAGGAATTTGCAAGAGTATTAATTGAAAATGATTATCAATATCAAATATTACTTTATATAATAATGATAATGATTATCAATGTCAATCAGTTTTTATCCATCTAGATTATATAATCGTTCCGTCAGTAAAAGCATCTTACTGAAATATTCTGGTAAGCTCGTAATTTGTACAATATGAATATTGGACAATCATAGTCCTAAAGTTTTTTTTCCGTAGTTATTAACACTAGCTTGGTTCATTTAAGCCCCTCATTTGTTTCACTCAAATTTCTCATGCTATTTATCTGGATACATGTGAAACTATTCAAAAGATATAAAATCCATAATATTATATCGAATTTTATCAATTGCCCTCATGCAAATAAGGAGGTGATTAGATTGATTCCAGTAGCCTGTACTTTATTCTGAAGATAATATCGGCAATAAAAATTGCCCCTATAATTACATAAAGAAAAGCTGCCTTAAAGGCAGCTTCGATCTTTAGCTAAGCACCCTTTAATTCAACAAGAGTGTAGTATATTAGTATGTACTCATTATATGTAATCGATATCGAAATGAGGGGATATTAATTCCATGCTTTGTAAATCCCATTCAAAAGTAAGGATGGCTGATTGTTTTGATTTATGTGTCAAAAGGCGTACTCCATTTTTTATGATCATGCTTTCTGCATCCCAAAAACGGACAGTTTCGTCTTCTCCAGTACGATTACAGACAAATACGGGCAGTCCTGTTTCTAATGACCTTTGTTCCCATTCTCCCTCTGGACCGTGTAATCCGGGACCCCAGGAAGACGGTGCAATTAATATTTCTGCTCCTTTTTCAACTAAGCTGTAAGCAATATCTTTGGGATAGGCGTCTGCACAAATCATAATACCAACCTCAACATTGTCTGTTTTTATTGGCTCTAATACATCCCCTGATGCTGACCAATCATCAATAACACTTATTTTTCTCTGTTTGCCTAATAAATGACCTTGTTTATCTATGACAAACACAGAATTATACAATTCTCCGTTACTGCCTTTTTCAGGGCAACCCAAAAATACAGTGCTTTTCAAACTCTTTAGTTTACGGCTCAAATTACCCATCCAAGCATCAGGTTGCCGGTTAATCCATCCAGTCCCAATCTTATGATTGAATTGAAGTCCGCTAACACATAGTTCGGGTGTTATAATCCATTCGGCATTATTATTTGATGCTATATGAATGGCTTGTTCAATTAGTTTTTGGTTATACTCCACATCACCAGCGATAGGCAATAGGTGTAATAAAGCTATTTTTATTTTTCCCATAGTGAACTCCCAAACATCAACTTATATTAATGGCTACGCTTGTAATAATTGTAGCATAGACATTGATTTGCTTGTTCAACTATCATGCCCCGTTAGTTCCATTAGAAAAAGGCTGCGGTAGCAACCTCTGCATTACAGTAAAGCACCTATTAGTTGAATAGTTTTTTTATACCAATCATATTCCAATAATTCACAGATAACATTTTCAATAAAAATACCACCATGAGAACAACAATCATTATGAGCCAATTTTTCTTGTTGAACTAAACTGCCCTTTAGTTGCATAAAGAAAAAACTGCCTTAAAGACAGTTCCGAACTTCAGCTAACGCACCCGTTAGTTTAAGTGTACTTATTCACAAACTTAGTTGGCTTTGCATAAATAAACCGATTCGTTCATTACAGGAATGCTGCCCCTTTAGTTGATGAAGAAAAAAGGATTGCCGCAGCAATCCATTCTAGCGAAAAGTTCCAATTAGCAGCTAAGTCAACTTCTCATGCATTCGCCTTCCAACTGTTTTGCAGTTTCCTTATATAAATAATTTGACCGATATGATATGCATTATGGGTAGTTGCATTTCCAAGAATTTGCCACCACTTAACTTTTTCAGGAAAACCTATAACATCACTTTCTATTTTTTCATTAGTTAATAACCCTTCCCACTTTAAAAGGACTTCTAATAAGATTTTTTTCAAATCGTTAAAGCACATATATTCAGTACTTAAAAAGCTCCGATTATTATCTCCGATTGAAGATACAGCGTCTACGTTGGATTTTTCGTACCTGGTTTGCCAAGTTTGATTCCAATAAATCAGATGTTGTACAATTTCAGCTATACTGTTACTATCTTTGCTTGGCTTCCATAAAGCCTGTTCTTCCGTCAAATTTTCAACTGATTCTGAAAATGGTTTGTACCAACTAGGGTCATTAGCATTCGCTAAGAACTGGTCAGAAATAATATCTTTTACGTTGGTCATTCTATTCACTCCTCAATTCTAATTAGAATATGGATCCCTAAATTAAGTACAACAGCCATCCTCCCTGATGTTAAAATGATTTTCCTACTCATTTAGTTTCGAGATAACCACCACAAAAACCTTTTACTTGTTCAACTAACCTGCCCCTTTAGTTCCATAAGAAAAAGCTGCCTTAAAGACAGCTCAGATCTTCAGCTAACGCACCCTATAGTTTAAGTAGAAACCTTCACATTTTCTTATGTGTATCATAAAAAAGGATGGAACCAATGCGATCCCATCCTAAAAATCTTTATTGTTTGTGTTTCTTTTCCTCTTGTTGTTTATGCTTCTCTTCCTTTTGTTTGTGTTTCTTTTCCTCTTGTTGTTTATGCTTCTCTTCCTTTTGGTATTTCTTTTCCTCTTGTTGTTTATGCTTCTCTTCCTCTTGTTGGTATTTATTTTCCTCTTGTTGTTTATGTTTTTTATCCTCTTTATTTCCACCAATATAAAATGGTTTATCTTTATTATTTTTTGTAACTGGTGGACCTTCTTCAGGATTTGCACCTTTAATGAACAGTTCATTATTCACCTGGTATACATCACTAGGCTGCTGGAAGCTACTTTGGTCTGTTCCAAACGCTTCCAGCATGACCTTAAACATTTGGTGCGAGATTTTAGTTGTTTTTCCATCCATATAATTACCTGGACCATTTTTAGTATATCCAGTCCAAACCGCCATAGTGTATTGCGGTGTATAACCAGCGAACCAACTATCATTTACCGAACCGGACGGATATCCATATTGTGCTCTGGTTTTACTGTCAAAATTAGTTGTGCCAGTTTTTCCAGCCACATCTAGTCCAAGGACATTTGCTGTTTTTCCTGTACCAGATTTTACGACTGTCCGTAACATATCCGTCACCAAATAAGCTGTGTAATCATGCATAGCTCGTTTTGGCTTTGGAGTTAAATTAACAACTCTGCCATCAGGATAGACAACTTTACGAACAAAATGTGGTGTATTGTATTCACCGTTATTTCCAAAAGCACTATATGCCCCTGCCAACTCTAATGGATTAACCGTATTACTTCCAATCGCATATGATTCGTACACCTTATTATTATTAAAAGTAATACCCAGATTTTCTGCAAAGTTTTGTGCTTTATCCATCCCTACTTCTTGAAGGGTAAGGAGTGCTGGAATATTGTATGACCATTGAAGTGCTGTTCTAATAGACAACATTCCGTGATATTGATGATCCCAGTTAGAAATAGATTGACCATTTGAGTAGGTTATCTCATGATCATTAATTTGGTGTGCTGTAGACCATTTTGAATTTTCAATAGCCGGACCATAATCAAAGACTGGCTTGAAAGTAGATCCTGGTTGACGTTTAATATCAACCGCAAAGTTGTTGCCTCGGAAGGAAGCTTTATATTGGTTTCGACCGCTTCCAATAGCTCGAACTTCTCCTGTTTTTGTATCTAAAAATACGAAGGCTCCTTGAAAATTGTCATTTGGATAAGAAATAATCTTATCGGTGTTCATTATTTTGTCCGCAAAGGTCTGAGCTTTTGGATCTAGCGTCGTATAAATAGATAATCCATCCGAATTGATATCTACATTTTTCAGCTTTCTTTCAACTTCTTTTACAACAGCGTCCAAAAACGCCTCGTACGGCATTCCTTGTTGTTTCGTTTTTGGAACAAGTCCTGCTGTAACTGGAACCTTCTTTGCATCCTCCAATTGCTGTTTCGTAATATACCCTTGTTTATACATAGCTTCTAAAACAATATTACGACGATTTGTTGCAGCTTTCACATGTTCGGGTTCAGTGGGATCGTAATAACTTGGACTCTGTGGGAGCCCCGCCAGCATAGCGGCCTCCGGAAGCGTTAATTTATTTAGATGATCGGCATCGATTCCGTAGTAATTTTTGGCGGCAGCTGCTACACCATATGCCCCGTCTCCAAGGTAGATCTTATTTAAATACATCATTAAGATTTGATGTTTGGAATACTTTTGCTCAAGCTGATAGGCCAAGCTCCATTCCTGTACCTTTCGCTTTATTGTTTTCTGAGGTGACAAAAAGGAGTTTTTAATGACCTGCTGTGTAATCGTACTTCCGCCTTGAGATCCGAAATCCCCTTTTAGGTTCTTGAAGATTGCTCTCGAAGTTCCTTTTATATCAATGCCATTGTGTTCATAAAAATGTGCATCCTCCGTGGCAATGAAAGCATGTTCCAACATTTTTGGAACTTGAGAATATTTAATTTTTGTCCGCTTTTCTTTACCATATTCGTAAATGAAATTCCCGTTTTTATCGTATAATTTGGTAGAAAGCGGGTCGACTAGTTTTGAAGCATCTATTTCAGGTGCATCCTTAATCATTGCTGCAACCGTAACTGCCCCTATTCCAATTGAAACAACACCTAATAATAAACACCAAAGTAAAACTTTTTTCAAGAAAGACCTTCTTTTAGGGGGGGTTTTACCTTTTTTTTGATCTTGTTTTGTTTTTTCCACTTGTTTTCGTTCCTGACGAGAACGATACGTTTCTGACATTAATCTTCTCTCCCATATTCAAGTTACTCAATAAAATTGAAGAAAACTATGCAAATAACCTTTTATTTACTCACTAGTCATTGATGATCAGTATGGTATTTAAAACAATGCATTTCATTCAAAACCTGTATATAACGTATTAAGGAAGAATTTATCCTATACTCTCCTTGGTCGGTTTTCGCAATAAAGTAATTACTTCGTACTATCTTATCTAATACATCTTTTAGAACGTCTTCCTTCTTTACATCTGGCCCTTTTATTATTTTTTCTCGTTTAATATCATTATCCAAGGTATAACAAACAATAAATTTCTTCAAATTAGATCCCCCTTTCGAGAACAACTTCTGATTGTCTTAAGTAGGGAAACACGTCTACTTATTTGAAGCGAATAGTCTTAAAATTTATACTGAATAAGAATGCAATTATCGACCAGCTTTGTCTTTCAAAGACGTTATACATGAAGCAAATACCCATGTTGATAAATGCTGGATAGCATTCCTACTATTTTTGAAAAATACCTTTGTGTACCATCTATAAATATTTCATGAATACCATAGATACAGCCTAAAAAGATATATATCAAAGCGTGTATAGAAAATTTCATTTTTTTAAGTCCATTACACAGTCCATTTATATTAATTCGAATTGAACCTTAGTATTAAGGGGGCAAAATATTTAATCCTCGATTCCCCCCTCTATATAAAGACCAAATCTGCACCTTAGTCAATAAAAAAGCCACCAATTATGGCAGCTGGATCTTCGACTTTTGTTCCCGTTTAAGCACATTCTCTTTTTCTATATATTATGTTCGTTTTACGTAATGACCTGGAAAACTTACCTATCTATAGACCATAATAAGAATTATCCAAGAGACACCCTAAGGATCTTGGTGTTTGTCTGAATCCATCCTTGAAGCTTTTCAGGGATGGATTTTTATTTTTTACTTTTCTTAGCTGAATAATATGTCTCAAGAGCGACTTAAAAGAGAGCTGGATTTTCAACCCGACTTATTGCACTAACCTGCCCCTTTAGTTTAGTAACTAAACTGTAATAAGATTGTTACTGGATTAGTATTGATGTTTCAGACCTCAATGTATACACTTGGTATTCGTTAAGGAGTGATGTAAGATGAAAACTGTAACAGTAGATAAGTTACGCTTCAAGAAACATTTATCGGAAAATGAACAAATCACAATGAAAGATTTTCTGTATACCTGGGTAGGTGGCTCAACCAAAGGATTGGATGATTTTTTTCACCTTGAGTACACAGAAGATGTCTTTGCCAAAATGGAAAAAAAGACGAATGATACCGATTTGTTGATATCTGGTGATGATTATTTCAGATACATAACAGGTACGGAAAATAATCAAATTGTGATAGGTTTTTTAGATTCGAATTCAGAATTAAAACATAGAATCATTTCACCAAATGAGATTTGAAAAATACAAAAAGAGGCAGCGTGGTACACTGTCTCTTTTTTTCGTTTAATATATGCCTTATGCCACGATACTGAATTAACCTGCCCCGATAGTTGCATAAAGAATAAGGCTGCCGAAGCAACCCAAGTTAATGAACTAACGCACCCGTTAGTTTAAGTGTATACCTTCACAAATATTGAGTTTAATGATTAGTAAGGTATTGTTTAACTTTATTCGCGTCTTCAGAAGGGTATTGATATTCGAGAATACTAGCTACTTCAATAGCTACTTGCTCAAACAAGTCAATTGTTTCAAACAACGAATTCCAAACTTGTTCGTAATCTCCATTAGGATATGTTTTCATCAATCTTTCCCAAATGTCGTTATCAAGGTAGCACTTTAGGTACTTGCTGTTTTTTCCTACACTCAATGAAAAATTGGTTTCTATACCAACTTTCCACTCAAGCATTGTTAGTAACATTTCTCTTACACTACTTAAATGGTCATAAGCGTAAAGTATTTCTTGTCTCCATAACCCTTTTGCTACATAAGTTGAAACCCACCAAAATTCATTACAACAATCAGCAAAAAATTCAGCAGAAGGCTTTTTTACCCAGTAATCTTTATCTGTTGGTTCAGAAAGCTTAGGCATATTCCCATCTTTATCTAATAAAATTACTGTTAATCCATCTTCAGAACAATAAGTATCTTTTTCCTCAATCGGAATCAGCATTAAATCAATTCTATTACCATCCTCAAATAACATTAGATAGGTGAATCTCCCACCCAATTCAGGTGGAAACATTGCCATATCTTCTGGTGTTTGCATTATTATTCTTTTCCCAAAAACATTTACCCAATCAGGATTAATTAGAAACGATTGAAAGTCAGATACAAGATAAACAATATCATAATCTCTGAAAGTATCTTTAGGTACATTAAAATTCGTTCGAGAACCATTCAATGCAACAGCTCGTACTCTCTCATCTTTCTCGGCAACTCGTAATATCAATTCCATCATTTCTTTTTCTGAACGCATATTTTCTCCTCCTAAATATTTAATTTCTTAATACGTATTTCTATTAGGAGGTCCTCTGATTAGTAATAAACAACGTTATATAAAATGATCTATTATTGACATCCTAACTCCTCCAATTATTTTAAGATTAAAACTTAATAATGTATAAAAGTTGATTTTATTTATATCACTAACCTGCTCCATTTTTTGCATAAGAAAGACCGTCGAATGACAGTCTTGATCTATTGCTATTGCACCCGTTAGCTTTAAAAAGATTAGGATTTTAATTTTTTTTTCATTTTAAAATTAGTCAATTTGACACCTTTACGTTCAACAGTTTGTGAACGAACAATATTGTAACCTTTATGTTTAAAAAATGGTTTAGCTGTAATGCTTGAATCTGTATAAATTTCTAAAAGGTTTAGCTTTTTCGCTTCACTTTCAAGCATATCAACTAATGCTGAAGCTATACCTTGACCTTGAAAATCTTTATGAACAAACAGTCTATCTAAGTACCCGTCATAGGTCAAGTCACTAAAGCCCACTACTTTATGATTAATTTTTGCAACAAATGATATATTTTGACCTAATGAAATTTTCCACGAATTGATTTTCGATTCTTTTTCCTCTTTTGTTGCCCAAACATCTAATTGTTCTTGCGAATAATCCTTCAAATTAACTGAATGAACTGTTTCGTAAAATAAAGAAACAATTTCTTCAATATCAGTTTCCTTAAATTTCATAATAATCATTTTCTAATGTACCTCTCTCTATATTAGAATAGGTATATTTTACCGTAAAACCCTTTATGGAACTAACCTGCCCCGTTAGTTCCATAAGAAAAAGAGCTGCGCAAGCAACTCCCTTATTGAAGTAAAGCACCCATTAGTTCGATTCAA
>NZ_CP195840.1:5397006-5419952 GCF_058513295.1 Peribacillus sp. B65
TAGCTGTCTTTAAGGCAGCTTTTTCTTATGGAACTATCGGGGCAGGTTAGTTCAACAAGAGATTCCATAAAACCTCATTAGGTTAAAGTAAACTAACATTCTGGAAACCCTTATAAATTAATATAAAGATTTTTTCTATCCATAAGATGTTTTGTTTTATATAAGTTACCTTCCTATATGAATAAAGGCAGCTTTCAATTTCTTGCTGAAAGCTGCCTTGTTAATTAGATTAATTGTAATTTACTTTATAGGGATATATCTACATTAGTCTAACTATTCAAGAAATAAAGTATTAATAAAAACTTTTCTATCATAGCTCTTTGTTTGGACTTTTCCGAGACCAAACAACTACAGGAATAAGCACTAGTGACAGAATGGCACCAGCAAGTGATAATGCTGCAAAACTAGAATGAGCGACTACCATTCCTGATACCCCCCCACCAGCTGCTCCTGACAGTGCAAATAGGACATCGACTGATCCTTGTGTTTTTGCACGCACAGATGGGTGTGTTGAATCTATAATGAGAGCAGTCCCACTTATTAAACCAAAGTTCCAGCCCAAACCTAGTAGTACCAACGCCAGGGTAAGCAGTGGCATTGAACCTACCGGTGCAAAAGCTGCCACCAATCCAGAGGCTAGGAGTGTAGCACCAGAAGCAACAGCCATAGTAATACGGCCAAGTTTATCTACCAGTATACCTGTCAATGGTGAAGGAAGGTACATAGCTGCTATATGGAAACCTATAACTAATCCTACTTCACCCAAACCATGACCATGATGTCCCATATGAATTGGTGTCATTGTCATAATGGCTGCCATGACAAATTGAGTCAAAATCATAATTACAGCCCCTACAACAACACCCTTTTTGTTTATGGTAGCATTCTTTAAATTTGTCCCTGTCTTTGCGGTATAGTCTTTTTTCTTAGCATTCGCAATAGCTGTAGACACAACCAAAGGGTCTGGACGAAGAAAAATTAAGATAAATAATCCGGCAATAATAAAAGCAGCTGCTGACAAGATAAAGGGGCCAGCCAAGGTTGGAAAACCAATTGAATCCGCAAATTCTCCCATTCTATTGACCAAGTTAGGACCAACTACAGCACCCAAGGTAGTGGAAACCATGGCCATGCTTGCAGCAGTTGCCCTTTGTTTATCTGTTGCAAGGTCTGTCCCTGCATATCGCGCTTGTAGATTAGACGCCGTACCAGCTCCATAAATAAAAAGAGAAATAAATAAAAGTGGGATGCTGTTGGTTAAAGCTGCAATTATAACACCAATAGCACCTACCCCACCTGCAAGGAAACCACCTGCAAGTCCTGCTCTGCGGCCAAAACGTTGCGAAGACCGGCCTATAAACAGGGCAGCTCCTGCAGAACCTAAAGTAAATAGGGCAGTTGGAATTCCTGCCGCATTTTCAGTCCCTAGCATGTCTTGTGCAAGAAGCGCTCCTACTGTTATACCGGCTCCAAGTCCTGCTCCCCCAAAGATTTGTGAAAGAATCAAAATTCTTAATGTTTTTTTATAAAGCTGTATTTGTCTTTCTGGTGAATCAATATATTCTTGCAACCATATAGGCTGGTGTGTTGAGGCATTTGTATCTTTTGCTGACATTGTCATGAACTTTACCTCCTAACGAAATATCCTTGTAGCTTTTCATGTTTGGATGTCATCCTTGGAACATTTCATATCGTCATTAGAAAAAGCTCATAATTAAATTTCGATAATTATGAGCTTCTTTTATTTCTTATTTTTAAATAGGAACGTGACACTATTTGTCGGTGTTCATATTAAAATTTGTAGGATTCACCATCTTCTGGTACTAACATATTACTTGAGAATCCTTTTTCATTACTAAAGTTTTTTAATTCTTCTCTAGATAGTGTCCAATGGTTAACAGCTTCCATATGAACAGAAATAACCTTAGCATTAGGAGCCGCCTTGTGTACTTCATAGATGTCTTCTTTTCCCATAATGAGAGAACCATATTCTATCAATTGATTATCTCCGCCATTGACAACAATAATATCTGGTTTATGGGTATCCAATACTTCCTGTACACCTTCATACCAGACTGTATCACCAGCTACGTACAATGTTTTTTCACTTGGATGTTTAAAGACAACGCCACATACTTCCCCCATACGCTTTAATAGTTCTTCTCCTCTTCCATGCTCGCCTCTTGTTTTAACTAATTGGATGCCTTCAAAGACAGTGTCCTTTGTTAATACCTCTACATTTTGGAACCCGGTATTTTGGACTTCCTTTGCATCTTCTTCATTTTGAACGAACATTTTAATATCTTTTGGTAATAGTCTTTGCGCTGCCTCGTCAAAATGGTCTAAATGTAAGTGAGTCACAATGACTGCATCAACTCCACTAATAATATCGTCAACAGAGGTTGGTAAACTCACTGAAGGATTGTTTTGGTCTTGCCTAATCGTACCAGGGAAAGATGGGTACGTACCTTTCTCTGCTAACATAGGATCAATTAAAAACTTTTTATTTGCATATTCTACAACTATCGTTGCATTTCGAATTTGTGTAATCTTCATCTTTACAACTCCCTTTCTTTTCATGTGTGTTTCCTAACAGTGTTAAGTGTATAATATGAGCAGCATTCAAATACACAGATAAATTAAAGTGTTTTAGGCGTTTGACTTTATTATTGAAAGGAGTTGACGTTCAGATGGATCAAACAGATAAGCGAATTATAGAGGAGTTATGTAGCAATAGCCGGATTACGATGAAAGAATTAGGGGAGAGAGTTCACTTAACAGGACCAGCAGCCGCAGCTAGAGTGGAGAAATTAGAGGACAATGGGGTTATTGAGGGATATAGCATTAAAGTAAATCAAGCGAAATTAGGGTGCTTTACGTATGCCTTTATCAATATCTATATAGAAGGTACCCACCATCAACCGTATCTCTCATTTATCCGAACAAAGGAGGGGTATGTCATCAATAATTATAAAATCAGTGGAGATAGCTGTTATCTTTTGGAGTGTAGGTTTCCAAGTAATGAAGCGTTAAATCAATTTTTATTAGAGTTAAACAAGTATGCAAACTATAAATTATCGATCGTTATAAGTAAGTAGGGCATGAATAAAAATGGGTATTTGTGAATAGTCACATTTAAACTATAGGGGGCTTGAATTGAACAACGAAGGTAGCTGCGGCACCTCTTTTTCTTATTCAAAAGTTAGTTTGTGAAGGATTGTACTTAAACTAACGGGTGCGTTAGCTGAAGATCGGAGCTGTCTTTAAGGCAGCTTTTTCTTTATGCAACTAAAGGGGCAGTTTGGTTGAGTAAGGACTCAGATGTTTTTTTCTAATTGCTGTTTCTTGTTTATTTGGTATGAGTGCACCTGTAAAAGAGTTTGATCCATTAATTGTACAGTGGAAGAAAACAATCCTGAAGAAACTAAACTAATAAAGAAATGCTTGGCGGTACCCCTAGGTGAAAGTTAAAGGATACATTGTGATATGTAGCAAATGTGTTGGAGATTATTGGGTAGTTATAATTCTTTACTAATCGTTCTAAAAAGGGTATTATTTAATCATGGTTTGAAATTCATATGTTTATTTTAGAACGTTCATTCTAAAATGGATTATGACGTTTGTTTTTGTTAGTATTGGTTCATGGATTTTTTTTAAGGAGAAATAAAATGGCTAGAAGTAAAGAGTTTGACGAAAAAGCAGTATTAAGAAAAGCAATGGAGCTTTTCTGGGCACAGGGTTATGAAAAAACATCCATGCAAGATTTGGTGGATCATATGGGGATACACCGCAGGAGTATATATGATACATTTGGTGACAAGCGTTCATTGTTTTTAGCTTCCCTTAATCACTATGAAGAGCTCATCGTCAATGAGATGGAAGGCATAATTAGTAGCACTTCATCCATCAAACAGACGATACGTGATGTTTTTATTTTCGTACTGAATTCCATTGAACAATACCCAAAAGGTTGTCTATCAGTAAATGCAGCCATTGAATTATCTTTGTTGGACAAAGAAATTGGACGCATAGTTACAAAAATGTTTAACCGTACTGAAGATATGTTTAATAACCTTATAAAACGGGGTCAGACTAGTGGAGAGCTATCAAAAGAAATCGATTCTGATATCACATCTCGTTTCTTACACAACAATTTGGTAGGTATAAGAGTACTAATAAAAACTAATTACAATAAAAAAGAATTAGAAGGCATCATCACTCTAGCACTTTCAGTGTTGGACTAGCTTTCTTTTTTTACCCTTTTTAGAACGTTCATTCTAAAATTAGCATGAAACAAACCATCATAATGATACTTATAAAATCGTTTTTTAATTTCTAAGGAGGAACACAAAAATGACAAACTTTAAAATACCAACAGAATCAGAATTTATTGAAGCAGATGGAACTCGTTACGCATATAGAAAATTTGGTACACAAGATGGTATACCAGTAGTATTTCTTGTTCACTTTAGAGGAACGATGGAAAACTGGGATCCAAACATGCTTGAACCTATTGCAAATACACGCCCAGTAATCTTATTTGACAATAAAGGGGTTGGTGAGACCGATGGACTAACGCCTACTACAATTGCTGATATGGCAAAAGATACAGCAACATTTATAAAAACTCTTGGATTAGAACAAGTTGATATTCTTGGTTTTTCCATTGGTGGCATGGTTGCACAAGAGCTAGCTTTACAAGAGGGAGATTTAGTAAGAAAAATTATTATGGCAGGTACTTCGCCTGAATCTGGTATTAATCCAAATCCAGAGATTTTTGAAAGAATGAATCGTCACGGCGGAACGGAAGAAGATGGAATAAATGATTTTATGTTCTTTTTCTACGGACAAACCGAAACAAGTAAATCTGCAGGAATGGCTTCACTACAAAGAATTTTTAATCAGAAAAAAGTAAACAGTTCAGAACAAGTAAAAGAGGCTCAATTACAAGCCATTGCAAAATGGGCTAAACAAAAATCCAATCATGATTATGAATGGTTACAAAACATCAAACACCCTGTACTTGTTACTAATGGTGTTAATGATGTGATGGTACCGACTAAAAACAGTTATATCTTAACAGAGAAATTACCCAAAGCACAGCTGATTATATATCCTGATTCTGGTCACGGGCACCTGTTTCAATTTCCAGAACTATTTGCAGAACACGTAAATTCATTCCTTGATTCTAATTCTTATCAAAAAGGAGTATTCAAATGAGCAGATTATTTGAAAAAGTTCGTATCGGAAACATTGACCTAAAAAATCGTATAGGAATGGCTCCGATGACTAGAAGTAGAGCTTTACCAGATGGTACGCCGAGCGATTTAGTAGCAGAGTACTATGGTCAGCGTGCTTCAGTCGGTTTAATTATAAGCGAAGGAACCCAACCTTCAGATGATGGGCAAGGTTACACTAATACACCTGGTATTTATACAGAAAATCATATTAAAGGGTGGAAAAAAGTAACTTCTAAAGTTCATAGTGAAGGCGGTCATATTTTTGTTCAGCTTATGCATGTGGGACGTGTATCACACCCTGATAACACACCTCACCACCGCCAAGCAGTTGCACCGTCAGCTATTGCACCTGGTGTAGAAATTTTCACGGCAGAAGGAATGAAAGATATTCCAACACCAAGAGAATTGAGTGAGCTTGAGATAAAAGATGTTATCAATGAGTTTCGTTTAGCAGCACGTTCAGCAATTGAAGCTGGTGCAGACGGAGTTGAAATTCACGGAGCGAATGGTTATCTTATCCAACAATTCCTTAGCGAAAACTCCAATCATCGTCAAGATGCATACGGTGGTACGATTGAGGGTCGTTCTCGATTCGCTATTGAAGTAGCTAAAGCAGTTGTTGATGAAATAGGAGCAGAAAGAACAGGCATCCGTTTTTCTCCTCAAGGAACACTGCAAGGCATTGATGAGGGGGAAAATAGCCTTGAGATGTATCGTTATTTAATAAGTGAATTAAATAAGCTTAACCTTGCATATCTGCATTTAATGCACTTTGGAAACGAGCAATTCCTAAAAGATGTGCGTCAACTTTGGGATCAATCACTTCTTGTTAACCGTCCAGGTCGTCCTCTAGATCAACTTTCGTCTGATGTTAATAATAATCTTGCAGATGTAGTCACAGTAGGCACTTGGGTACTAGCTAATCCAGACTTTGTAGAACGGATTCAATCAGGGGCTCCCCTAAACGAACCTGATAAAAACACGCTCTATGCAGGAGGAAAAGAAGGTTATACAGATTATCCTTTCTTAAAATAATTTATTTAATATGAATATCCCATCTAGGGATATTCATAATCTTTTTTCTTAGGTTCGTTATGAAAAGATACATGTGCGTTAAATAAAAATGTGGAGGATTGTAATGAAAGCTTTAGCAATTGAAACCTACGGTAAAAATCCAAATTTTTTAGACTTCCCTATGCCCAAAATAAATAATGACGAGGTCTTAGTTGAGATATATGCGGCAAGTATAAATCCTCTTGATACAAAAATTCGAAAAGGTGAATTAAAATTAATAATGAAATACAAGATGCCGTTAATTTTAGGAAACGATTTTTCTGGAAAAATTGTCGAAGTAGGTACTAGTGTCACGAAGTTTAAAGTCGGTGATGAGGTATATGGTCGACCTAGAGCAAATAAAATGGGAACTTTTACTGAATATATCTCTGTCAACCAAGAAGATATTGCATTAAAACCTAAAAATTTAAGTTTTGAAGAAGCCGCCTCCATCCCTCTAGTCGGATTGACATCCTACCAAGCTTTACATGATATTCTGCGAATTGAAAAAGGACATAAAATATTAATACATGCAGGATCAGGGGGAGTAGGAACATTTGCTATCCAACTTGCAAAACATATGGGTGCTTTTGTCGCAACTACAGCTAGTGATGGTAGTGATTTGGTAAAATCTCTTGGCGCTGACGAAGTTATTAATTACAAGACAGAAAAGTTCGAACATTCTATTCGTGACTACAACGCAGTTCTTGATACCATTGGGGGGGCGACGTTAGAGAAATCATTTGTAACATTAAAAAAAGGAGGAAAGATTGTTTCGATATCTGGAATCCCGAATGGTCGCTTTGCTAAAGAAAACGGATTTAGCTCATTAAAACAAACCTTATTTTCCATTGCAAGTTATAAACTTACGAAGCTAGAAAAAAAACATAATGTCCAATACACGTTTCTTTTTATGAAGCATAGTGGAGAGCAGTTGAAAATTTTAACAGAAATGTTAGAGTCAGAAGTAATTAAGCCTATACTCGATAAAGTTTTTATTTTCGAAGATGCCCAAAAAGCATTGGAGTACGCAGAGACAGGAAGAGCAAAGGGAAAAATAATACTTAAATTGAAATAATCAGTCTTATCTAACAAACCTTTCCTTAGGTAGAAAGTGTTTGTTTTTTTAACTTATCGAGGTTGCTAATAGAACTAACGGGGCAGGTTAGTTTAAGATAAACCATGCAAACATAATTAAAAAGAAAAAGCTAAAGATCAGTATAGGCTTTAGCTTTTTCTTAATTCCTTATATTTTTTCCCCCACTCGCCCATACTCTCTAGTATAGGAATAAAACTTTTCCCTAAAGATGTTAGCGAATATTCTACCTTTGGAGGAACTTCTTTATATACTTCTCTGTGAACCATTTGGTCTTCTTCCAATTCTCTCAACTGACGTGTCAGTATTCCTTTTGAAATATCAGGTAAAAGCCTTTGTAGTTCATTAAATCTTCTTGTCTGTCTGCTTAAATGCCATAAGATAATTATTTTCCATTTTCCTGCAATTATGTCTTGAGTTTCTGTAACTGGACAAACCTCTATTTGGTCCTCTGGAGGTTCACCGAACCTACTTCCAATACCTCTCTTTCTTGATGGTACTATTTTTGTGACTATGTTATAAAAAAGTGACTACTTTTAAAAAAACGCCTAACACTATAATATTAGATTACGATTAGTAATCAAATAAAAGGTTATTAAATATTTGGAGGTTATTTTAAATGAAACATCTTGTTGTTTATGCACATCCAAACCCTGAAAGCTTAAATCATTCTATCTTGGGAACAACAGTCAATACATTAAAGAAAAATGGTCACGAAGTTGTTGTCCGTGATTTATATGCACTTGATTTTCAACCTGTACTTAAACCAGAAGATACAGCAGCTATGAAAGTAGGAAAAACTCCTGATGATATTAAAATTGAACAAGAATTTATTGCTGAAGCAGACGTAATAACATTTATTTACCCTATTTGGTGGACAGGTCTTCCAGCTATTCTTAAAGGATATGTAGACCGAGTATTTGCATTTGGGTTTGCTTATTCTGCTGGACCAGAAGGTGAAATTAAGTTATTAGAAGGTAAAAAAGGTTTTATCATCAATACACATGGTACTCCTAATGAGCTTTACGATGAAATCGGTATGACAGCAGGTTTGAAAGTAACTTCTGATATTGGAATATGGGATTTTACTGGAATTGAACCTGTGGACCATTTACTGTTCGGAAGTATTGGATACCTTGATGAAGAAGCATATAAAGGTATGTTAAAGAAAGTTGAAGATACAATTAATTCCCATTTCGCATAAACACATACAAAAATAATAAAAGACTACTCATAATTGGGTAGTCTTTTATTATTTTTGAAAGGGTTCTTATTTCACTTATGGGTGCGTTAGTTCTTTAAGAGCTGTGACGATCACTCTTTTTCTTGTGGAGCTAACGGGGTAATATTTAATATAATAAGAATTATAGATAGTATAAAGGACCGGAAATTCACTATATTAAAGGTGGGAAAGGACATTGCAAGAAAGTACCGATTATATCAAATTGATTCATTTACGAAAGAAAAGTTATCGGGTAATCCTGCTGGCGTAATTACAAATGCAGAAGGTCTATCTTCGGGTGAGATGCAAAGGATTGCTAGAGAGCTTAACTATTCGGAAACGGCATTTATATTTAAATCAGACAATAGCGAATCTGATGTACATATTCGTTTTTTTACGCCAACTCATGAGGTGCCCATCTGTGGACATGCGACGATTGCTGCCCACTATGCTCGTGCAGTTGAAAATAGTTTAAATACAGGTAAAATTTATCATAAAACTGGTGCCGGCATTTTACCAGTCGATGTGATTAATGAAGATAATGATTACAAAATTATAATGACGCAGGGTAGTATAAGTTTTGGTGCGGTGATTGATGGTCTAGCTTTAGAAAACATATTTACAGCTTTCAATATCGCGGGAAATGCTGTAATCGTATTTAAGTCCGAGTTATTACTTGAATAGCCATTCAACGTGCGTTAGCTTGAGAGCGAAGCTGTCTTGTCTTAAGGCAGCTTTTTAATGGTTCAGATTAGCTTAATCTGGACCATATAAACATTATAGATTTTGTGCCCTTAATAAGCTTACAACTAACTCGAGGTTGAGTGAATAATTTCTTGTTACAAATACTATTAGTTTTCTTCTTTCAATAAGGAAGGTTGTTGAAGCAGCCTTTTTCTATAGCACTATCGGGGCAGCTTAGTTGAAGAAGGTAATTGTCTTTTTCGTCTAGAATATGTCTATTGAGAACTGTGGAGTTAAAAAACCTGTTTTGCCAAAAGGCTAATTTATCAATGCAATTGCAGTATCAATCAATATTTTAGGAGGGCTTCAAATGGATAAAAGAGTTCAATTTGACTTTGAAATAGAGTTTACTAATGGCGGTGGGCTTCAAGGGCAGGAATTCCGCCTTGATATTGATGGAGATGACATTACTGACCAAGAGTTAGCCAAGTATATTGTAGAGGATATGAGGTTACTAATGGTTGGGGAAGTTAAGATATTTAATAAAAAAATAATTAATGAAAAACATAAACGAAAACCTGTTGATGAGAACTCTGAAAAGTAATCGACTTCTTCAGCTAACAAGTGCGTTAGCTAAGATTGGAGCTGCCTTTAAGGCAGCTTTTTCTTATGCAATAAACGAGGTTGTTGAACAAACCTACATATATATTGTTGCAGTGTTTATTGAAAACGAAGAATTAAATTTAAAACCATAGAATAAGTATTAGATGGTAAAAGGGATTTCCTTAGTTATTTTTTCTTCTTTTGAATTTCTTTCCTGCTTATAAAACTACCCTAAGGTGAGTGAACATGAAAAATAGAATAAAAACAAAAATGATAAAAATACTCAGCGGAAACAGGGAAACTAGATTAACCGTTCAAGTTGCAGATACTCAAAGAAAAAGAGATAAGGGCTTAATGTTTGTTGGGAAATTACCCGAAAACGAGGGGATGTTATTTGTGTTTCCAGTAAAAATATATGGTGGCTTTTGGATGAAAAACACATTAATTCCTTTATCGATTGCTTTTCTTGATTCAGATGGGGAAATTCTAAAAATACTACATATGGAGCCTTGTAAAGAAGATATATGTCCTACCTATGATCCAGAAATTTCTTATCACTATGCAATTGAAGTGAATCTTGGCTGGTTTGAAAAGAATCAAATTAAAGAAGGGGATTATGTAAGATTTTATTGATATTCATCTCACCTTACCTCTAGTTTTAGTGGTGAGGTGATTTTTTAGGTAAAATTACTGAAAAAAGGGTGCGTTGGCTGAAGGTAGGAGCTGTCTTTAAGGCAGCTCTTTCTTATGCAGCTATTGGTCAGTTTATAGGAGTGCCATTTGATCTTTGTTCAAAGCTCTTTTCATAATGCTTATTGATTTTAAGTAACATGAGGGGTAATTTACTTTTTATGGTATTGTAAATACAGGGACTTATTCAGCTAAAGAGCAGTTATTACAAACGTTTATCTGAAACGATTGAATTGTGCTTTCTTAAGGGGGGATTAGCATAAATCGCTCACGGACAAATATGTTTCTCTTATTTTTGGCAATCCTATTTTTCGCAGGTATTATTCTTTTTTCATATAGGTTGTTTGTTTGGGGATTATTGCCACTCATATTCTTGTTTATTCTCTACATCTCACCTAATAAATACCGTTCATCAGTTTCTCTGTTCATTTTCTTCTTATTAGGTACATTGGTGTATCAACTCGGAAGCAGCTATATCAATGAATGGAACATATCCAAAGAAATGAAAATCATAATAAACAGATGTTTACTTATGTTCATTATGATTGGAACAATGATTTCACTATTGTTGTCTAAGCAGAAGATATTTTTCTACACACTATTACCAGATTGGCACAGGCGTATCACAATGCCGTTTCATACAATTAAATTACCGTATTTTTTACTTATTGGGCTAATGGTATCGAGCACATTACTTATACCATTATTTAGTCAAGAAATGAGCGATTTAAAAACAGTATTACTTTTCGGTATATTGTTTGCCATCATAAACGCTACACTTGAAGAAGTAATTTGGAGAGGTATTATGTTATCTAGTTTAAAAAGAAATGTTTCCACCTTTTATGCTGTCGTAATAACCAGTATCGGGTTCGGGCTACTACATATATCAATTGGAATTCCTGTATTAATAAGCTTACTTTTTTCTTTTGGGGGGCTTTTTTATGCAATCGTAGTTTTAAAGAGCGATAGTATATATCCATCCATAGTTTTTCACATTGTTATCAACTTGGGTATGGTTTTCAATGGATGGATAATTTGAACTTATCCCATACGGGTTCTTAATGAACTACCGGGTGCTTTAGCTGAAAAATCGGAGCTGTCTTTAAGGCAGCTTTTCCTTTTTGCAACTTCGGGGCAGATTAAGATATATCCATCTGTTTAATTGAGTGCTAGCTCATGTTATAATGAATAGCTTACGATAATTACTGTTTCTGAACGGATGCCAGAAAAGCCTCCGCATAGCGATAAAATATGGAGGTGTAAGAGAATGAATAAACAATGGACGATTGGTAAAATTAAAGAATTTGTTGAGAACAATTCGGAAAGTAAGTTGCTGACGACGGAATATCACGGTTTTTCTCAAAAGTTACTATTTAAATGTACATGTGGCAGCAACTTTGAAAAAACATTCAAGAAATTCAAAAATAATAACCAACGTAAATGTGATGTGTGCCAACCGCCTAAAGCGGCACGATAACATATAGTGAATAAACCGAAGTGCTAATTTCTATTAAAGAGAAGTTGGCACTATTTTTATTTTGAGAAATAAAAGTGGATTTCACTAAAGGGGAGTTTAGACGAATAATCCTTCTGGAACTACCGGGTGCTTTAACGGAAGATCGGAGCTGAAGCTTTTTCTTTGTGCAACTAAATACCCAGGAAAGTTGAGTAGCATGTTACAATAAAAGACGGTTTGCGGAAATTTTTTCTAATAATAATTTTAAAGAAGCGGGATCAGCTAATAGTGAGGTGCGGAATGAAAAGTTCGAAAAAGAGAAAAAAACAATCCGAAAAAATATTAAAGACCCTAAAGGTACCAATAAATAAACATTTACCCTTAACGGAAAATGAAGAAGAAGTTTCCCTTAGAACAAAGGAAGAAATTATAAACAGAATTATTTCATTAGCAATAGTCTCAGCAAAAGCCATGGAGGCTCCGCCAGAAAAAATTGAGGAATTTATTGAAAGGTATAATGCTAATGAATTATTCACAGAAGAGGAACAAAATTTTTTAAAGAAAAAACAACCTAATCAGAACGAGCTGATCCAATACTCTTGGAAGTTAGAATGTATTTGGCTTCTGCTTTGGTCTGTAAATCTAATATCCGATATAGATGTCCCAGCCGATACGTGCAATGCTGAATATGTTTTTGAGAAGGTTTTTTCTCTTCATTCTAAACAAGAGCTGCTTGGTGAATCCACTTTAAAACCAACCAGTGATATATTAGATAGTCTTGATTTTATATATAGGGCACATTGGGCGGTACGAGAAGCCCAAATAAATCATTTGGAAGTTGCATCATCTCTAGATGAAGGCGTTGTATATGAAAGGCACTACACTCTTAATTGGGTAGTGAATTATATGGATCAAGAATGGGAGGAAATAAGTACAGATACATAAAAGCTGCAATACATACTTTTTTGCTCCTATATCAGGGTTAAATGTGAAGTTATCCACTTAATCTAACAGGTAGGAAGGTTGCTCAGGCAGCCTTTTTCTTATGGCACTACGGAGGCAGGCTAGCTGAATAAGGGACGAATTACCAGTACAAAAGTTTTGATATTTTGAGATAATCAATAAGCACCAAGACTTTGATTTGTGCTTGGTTTTAGGTATGTATAAAATTAAGTGAACATTTCATGGGGAATGTATACTAGGTCTATCAATCGGAATATTTATGGCCTAAGGCAATACACAGATAAAATTACATATAAATTGTAGGTTCCATAAAATAAATAGTTAAATAACTTAAGCTTAATTAACTAAAGGTCGGTTTAGTTGAAGAGTGAGTCGCGACGAGAGCTCTTTTTTCACGTAAAAGAACAGGCATGTTATAGTATAGGAGAACCGGATTTTATATGATCTGTGGTAATCTTAATCATCAAAGGAGTTTATTCATAATGCATGTGCTACAAAAAACACAAAAAATAGTTCGCTATCAGAATCAACAGGGCAAAATACATTACGGTATTGTTGAGGATGACATGATATTACAACTGTCTAGCAGTTTTGCTGAACTTGTCAACAAGGAAATAAAGTATGACGGGGTCGAGCTGAAATATAGTGACGTGAAAATCTTGGAACCTGTAAAACCATCGAAAGTGGTTAATTTCGGCTGGACATATGCTGGTCATGCGAAGGAAACAGGTGGAGAGGCAAACCTTGTTGAACCATTTTTATTTTTAAAGCCATTATCTTCGCTTATTGCAGACAAGGAGAATATTATCCTTCCTCCAAACGAGCTATCCAACCAAGTGGAACTTGAAGGGGAAGTGGCCCTTGTCATTGGAAAGCGCGGAAAAAACATCAAAGAAGAAGATGCGCTTGATTATGTATTTGGTTGCACGATATTTAATGATGTCACAGCAAGAGATCTAACAAAAAAAGATCCGCAGTTTACGCGGGGCAAAGGATTTGATACATTCGGACCTTTGGGACCGTGCATCGTTACCGGGGTGGATCCTACAAATTTAAGGATTGTGACCACTTTAAACGGCCGTGTTGTCCAAGACGGAAATACCAATGAAATGTCACTAAGCATTCCTTTTCTAATCAGTTGGCTTTCACAGGTAATGACACTGGAGCCCGGTGACATTTTGGCTACGGGTTCACCATCTGGCAGCTGCACGATCAAGTCGGGGGATGAAGTCGTTGTTGAAGTCGAGAATATCGGTCGGTTATGTAATGGTGTCCAGTAAGATTTGCTGGAATTCCTAATAAGTTAACAAAGATCAGAGCTGCCTTTAAGGCAGCTTTTTCTTATGCATCGGGGCAGGTTAGTTGAAGAAGAAAGTTTGTTGCAAGGGAGAAAAAAATGATGAAAATAAAGAAAAAAACCGTTCAGTTTTCTGAACGTAAACACATTTTAGGTTTGTTAGAAAAATTAATATAAATTACGGTTTTTATACCAAAACCCACTAAAAATAAGCCAGTTAATTTTGGAAAATCTTCTGGGATTTTTTTACCCATTTTTTACGTACTCTAATAGATATACAAGAGTTAGTAACCATGATGCAGAGAGCAAAGGTTTAGTTGCATTTTATAAATGATTTATTAACTTTCTGCATTTAGCCCCCTATGGTGAAGCAAAGAGAATTGTTTCGCTAGAAAAGTTGGTGTATATGGCATATCATTTTGGAGCCACGAAACGATTGTACCTATTAAAGCTGAAGTTTCATACCATATCAATATATCTTCTTTTACGATTTCAGTTACATGGGATCGTCTCCCGCTTTCATCTATCCTAGTAACTAGGAACTAATTGAATTTTTCTTGAAGTATAGATCAGTGGAATGTTGAACTAGTGGATGTTTTACGGTAATAAAAAATAAAAGCAGACGAAACAGAGAGATCTATAGAAATTCTCTCTGTACCTCTGCTTTTGAATGAACATTAAAATAAAATCACCAATTATTTCTCAAAACAATTTTTCCCATCGCCTTGCCTGACTCCAAGTACTCATGGGCTTTTGAGACTTCTTCAAACGTAAACTTGTTTGGATCCACAAGCGGGCGCAGCTTACCTTCCTCAACCACACTGGCAACCTGCTTCAAAATTTCTCCATATTGCTTATGCATGTCCTTGTTTAATATCTTCAACAACATAAAGGTAACATGTAGGGAGAGCCCTTTTGAATGCACGGGGGAGAGGTCATGAGTGGAACGGGCAGCAATGGCTGCTACTGTTCCATGTACCGCGGCTGCCTCAAAAGAGCGATCAAGGTTTTCTCCGCCTACCGTGTCAAAAACAACGTCAAAACCTTTTCCGTCTGTATATTTTTGTACATAATCGTGAACGCTTTCTTCTCGATAATTAATAGTTACATCTGCACCAAGACGCGTGCCAATCTCCAGTTTCTCTTGCGAAGAGGCAGTTGTATAGACTGTTCCGCCTCCCCATTTGGCTAGCTGAATGGCAATGTGTCCTACACCCCCGGTGGCTGCATGGATCAGTATATTTTGTCCAGGGACAAGATTTGCCCGATTAAATAAAGCTTCCCATGCTGTAATGGAAACTAGTGGTAAAGCAGCGGCTTCTTCCATCGTCAAGTTTTTCGGCTTGTGAGCAAGTAAATCAGCATCTGCAAGCATGAACTCTGCAAGTGCACCGCCAGTCCCTTTAAAACCACCCGCGCATCCAAACACTTCATCGCCAACTTTAAACTCAGTCACTCCTTCACCCACTGCAGATACCAAACCTGCGACATCACCATGTAAAACGGCTGGGAACTCGGGGGAAACGGCTGGAACTGCACCAGCACGGACTTTCGTATCAATAGGATTTACACTTGAAGCCCTGACTTGAATAAGTACATGTCCAGGTTTTAGTTCGGGTTTTGAAATCTCTTCAAGCTGAAATACCGATGGATCACCAAAAGATTGAATAATTTGTGCTTTCACTTTAGTCACTCCTATTTATTTTTATGGGGAATGTTTCATTAATGCATAATGAAAAGTAAGAATATTTAGTCTTTGTTTGTAAAATCAATGATACTGTATCTACTATAAAATTAACAGTTACACACATTATTGTTTAATAGAATAAAATTTGTAATATAGTATACTGACTTTATAATTTGAACAGGTGCTATAAGGGAGTTGCATTGGCAACATAGTTGAAGAGTGCTCTTTGACCTTTATTCAACAATTAGGCCAGATAATTGATAAAGGAATTCTGGAATGATTGTAGAATCTTAGAACAAAGAGGTAGCTGTATAGTGGAGGTGTATTAATGGAGATAAGACCAGTAGAAAAAGAGGAATATAGTTTTATTGAAGACTTTGTATTTGAGATATTCAAAAATACCGCTTATTCAAATGGATTAGCTGAAAAAGCTTTGGTGAGAGAGATCCGGGAAAAACACTATTATATTCCAGAGCTTGATGTAGTTGTTGAGGAAGAAGGGGTGATTATAGGTCACTTTATCCTTTCAAAACTTCCAATTAGCGATGGGTATGAAAATGAAATATTGATGTTATCACCAGTTTCGGTGGCAATTAATAAACAACGTCAGGGTATTGGTACGTATATGTTGCAGGAAGGTATTAGATTAGCTGCTAAAATGGGGTTTAAGGGAATTATTGTTGAAGGAGATGATCGATACTATCAACGCTTTGGATTTAGAACTTCAACTGAATTCGGAATCTATGCGTCCAAGAAAAATCCTCCACCTTCTGTTGAGAATTTAATGGCTATGGAGTTGTGTGTAAATGGGATGGAAAATATCTCAGGTGAAGTAGATTATTCGATTTATAATGCATTGACACATTGACAGTCATATCGATACTGTACAAATTCAAGATTTTGAGGAAGTTAAGCCATGAATCGTGGGTTAATCAATCTTTCACTAAAGGGCGATTCTTTAATAAGAATCGTTTTTCTTTATGAACTAACAGGTGTTTACTTCATTACCAGGAGCTGATCAGCAGCTCCTTTTTTGATGCAATAATATGGTAAAATGAGTAAAAAGGAGGGGCAATATGAAAGTGGTTCTTCAAGCAATTATAGGTTCAATTTCCATTCATATAATCTATGTAGTCATTATGATGTTAGTCGGTTATATAAAAACAAAAAACTATAAACCGGATCTTGAGAATGCATGGGGGAAAGTAGAAAACCTTCAAAACGAGGTAGAGTTTGTGAGTGTTACGCCCCCTCATTCTTATGTTTTATCATTTTTAGGAGTTTCAATAATATGTGGAATTGTAATTTTATCGTATGAAAAGTTAATGAACTAACGGGGTATGTTAATTATTGAATGAATTTCTTGAAAAAGGTCTTAATCATTAAAGGAGGAGAAGGATGGAAATTCGTTCAGTGAAAGGGTCAGATTACTATGCCATATCTCCGCTAATCAATGAATGGTGGGGCGGAAGGCAAATGTCTGATATGCTACCGAAATTATTCTTTGATCATTTTACAAATACAAGTTTCATAGCCGAAAAGGAAGGGGAAATAGTCGGTTTCCTAATAGGGATTCTATCTCAATCTCAACCTGATGAGGCTTATATTCACTTTGTCGGAGTGCATCCCGAATACAGAAAAAATGATATCGGCAGACAGTTATATAATCAATTTTTCGATGTCGTTTATCAAAATGGCCGCAATGTTGTCCGTTGTGTAACGTCTCCGGTCAACAAATCTTCAATCGCCTATCATACTAAGATGGGATTTGAAATGGAAGAGGGAGATACATTCATTGATGGTGTTTCAGTCCACTCTGACTATGACGGACATAAACAAAATAGAGTTTTATTCATGAAACAGTTATCAAATTATTCTTAATGAACTAAGGTCGACCAGTAAAAATCCGGTTGACCTTTTTTATAGAATCCACTAAGGCAGGACTGTCAGCAAAAGCGTTTTTTATTCATTCTTAATGCTGCCTAGAATGCCTTGCAATACCTGCTTTTTGTAATATTTCTCTTTAGAACCTCATAAATTATCTAATCTGCGCATTGTATGCCCCCTTCATGATTGACTGGTTTTTTTTGTGATTTTCTGCTTCTTAGGCAGCTCTTCTTTTATGGTCCTATAGGGACAGGTTAGTTAAACAAGGATAAGATATAATTTGGATTAATATACAAAATTTTAATGAAAATAGAAGGGAAGCGTGAAAATGACAGAAATGGTACCGCTGACGTCGGAAAATTTGGAGCTATGTATCGATCTCTACATGAACGTTTTTAATCGTGAACCATGGAATGAAAGGTGGACATATGAAACGGCTAAAGAGAGACTTTCCGACTTATTGCATACGCCTAAATTTCTTGGCTTTTTATTTCATATTGATCACAATCCAGTTGGTTTCATTGCTGGAAATAGTAAGGTGTCTTATCAAGGTTTAACTTATTATTTGGCAGAGCTTTGTGTGAATAATGAAATGCAAGGCAAAGGGCATGGCTCAAAAATGCTTCGTTCTTTAGAAGCTGAACTGCAGAAGAGAGAGATTAAAAGTCTATATTTATTAACGGCTAATGACGGTCTTGCAGAAGCATTTTATCTGAAAAATGATTATGTTGTAAATGAAGATAGGGTGGTTATGAAGAAAATTTTATTTTGAAAAGTAGTCAAGGGGTGATGGATTTGTCGAAATCTGTAAAGCTGTATCAATTAAGCCGAAAAATACATAAATGGACTGGTTTGGTTTTATCTGTTTTTTTTATGTTCATCGCAGTCACAGGCCTAGTACTTGTTTATATGATACCACTCGGAGTGGCTGATGAGTTAAGGACGGGGAAAGAGGCGAGTCCAGCTCAAGCGATACCTATGGAGAAGGTCGTGTCCATTGCTACGTCTCAGGATCTTCCAGGTGCGGACTCGGTTGAAGATATATTTAGAATTGAATATAGACCAAGTGCAAATGTGTACCAGGTTCGCTTTAATAACGGACAAGGTGTTCAAATAGATGTAAGTACAGGAAAAGTGTTATCCACTAATCCAGATTACTCGACTTTCCTGATTACTTTGCATGATGGATCCTTCTTTGGCGATTGGTATAGATACAGTATCCTCACAATGACCGGTTTATCCTTAATCCTGCTGTCATTTTCCGGGTATTACATGTTCGGGTATCCTCTCTATAAGCGTCTAATGGCGAATAAAAGGCAATCTTAATATGAGGTGGTTATGTGTCTATAAAAGGTTTGAATCACTTTTTATTTTCAGTTTCTGATTTAGAGAGTTCCATAGAATTTTATCAAAAGGTTTTTGATGCGAAATTATTAGTTAAGGGGAGAAACACTGCCTATTTTGATTTGAATGGAATGTGGCTTGCCCTGAATGCAGAAAAAGATATTCCCCGTAATGAAATAAGCCAATCATACACCCATATCGCTTTTTCCATAGAAGAAGCTGACTTTATGAACATGTACGAGAAACTAAAGCTATTGAATGTAAATATCCTGTCAGGTCGTCCAAGAGATGAAAAAGATAAGAAATCCATTTATTTCACTGATCCTGATGGTCATAAGTTTGAGTTTCATACAGGTACTTTACAAAATAGAATAGATTACTACAAACAAGAGAAAGCACATATGGAGTTTTTCGACTGATAAGTAAGCTATCTTCAGATGAAAAGGGGAATGTTCATGAAAACTATTGGCCTTATTGGCGGCATGAGCTGGGAGTCATCGTTAGAATATTATCGAATCATTAACGAAGAAGTAAAAGCCAAATTGGGAGGATTGCATTCAGCCAAGTGCATTTTATATAGCGTGGACTTTGAGGAAATCGAACGCTGCCAAGCTGAAGGGGATTGGGAAAGCTCCGGTAAATTATTAGGCGATGTGGCTCTGTCTTTGGAAAAGGCAGGAGCAGAAATGATTGTAATTTGTACAAATACGATGCATAAAGTGATTGAATATATTGAAGAAAAAGTCAGTTTACCGATTTTACACATTGCTGATTCAACGGCAAAACAAATTCAAATGTCCAAAATCAGTACGGTTGGTTTACTTGGCACTAAATATACGATGGAGCAAGACTTTTATAAAACACGAATTAAGTCTAATGGTATCAAGGTTTTGATACCAAACGATGAGGATATAAAAGTCATCAATAAAGTAATTTATGAAGAATTATGTTTAGGGGAAATTCAACACTCATCAAGGGATTATTACAAAAAGGTAATCAAGGGGTTAATTGATGATGGAGCGGAAGGAATAATACTAGGCTGCACAGAAATTGGATTACTAATAAAACCAGAGGATTCAGAAGTGCCATTATTTAATACGGCTGTAATACATGCCATTGATGCCGTTAATATGTCATTAGAAAAATGTTAGACACGGTAATAAGGAAGTTTGCAGCAGCCTTTTTGTTTTGCAACTAATGGGGCAGATTATGTAAATATTAGGTAAAAAGACGTTTGGAAATTCTTCCAAACGTCTTTTATTTAATTAGCATTAACTCTAAAGGTAAGAAACGACTCTCCTTTAAGTTCAGATGATTAAATGGTGGTTGCCATCAGCTCTCGTTCGTTTTCTTGTATGCAGACATGGAAGCATACGCAGATTCATTGAACCCTTTAACGATGAGCCAAACTGCTAAAATCATTTCATTAGCTGCTACTGGCAGTGCCAAAATAGCACCCCAAACAGAAATTTGTTGAATTACACCGAACATTACTAACAGGGCACAAATAAAAACAAGGGTTGCCCCGGTCATACCTAAGACCGGGATAAACCTGGGTACGAGCTTGGTTTTATAAAATATATAACTGTACATCATCGTGTTTATACCCAGCAGGAAGAGGGGACCAAGCATAAATGTCCAGTCATGTACTGCTTTTAATACTATACCTGAAGTTTGAAAAGATACGGTATCCGGGGCACCTGCTGCTACAAATTCTCGGCTTAAGGTCAACAGGGATAGTACGCTGATTACACCAATAGTGATGACAATCGCTTCAAGAAACCTGAAGCAAACATGCCAAAGAGCTATAGTTTCATTATACCTTCTTAAAATTGGAAACATTGTAGTTGCAGTACCAATCGCTGAAGCGACAAGAATTAATTCCATAAGCGCTCCAAGTGTCACCAGGTTGGCATGGTCAGACCCATTAATCAGATAATCCGGACCATTTAGGATAGGCTTGTATAAAATTAGACCTAATATTGCTGTAACTGCTGCAAGTATGAACAGAACCCCTACAATTATTGCGCTCTTTTTGGTAGTATTCATTTGTTCATCTCCCTTTTTAATGTATGGCGATAAGACTAATAACCGTTGGGTTACAAACAAATTTAATACTTCACTACTTGTTATTTATCATATTACTGAGCTTATTCCAATTATTACTCTATTAGAAAAATAGGCAGCTAATCGTAGCATTTCTGTTTTAACGTCATTACTGTTGTCAAAGTTATCATTTACAAAACCCTTATCTCAACTGTCGGCTACAGCTTAACTCCCAAAAGAAAGTCAATAACATTTGTATGTACATTCTTTAGAAGTGAAAGGAAAAGAAACGCTAATCAAAGCCCCCTTATCGAATAAGGGGTTCTGTTGTCATCAGACAAATGGGAATGAACGATTTTTTTATCTACAAGATGAACCATATTTGTATTTGAGGATTGAAATACATTCATTCTGAAAGTTGATGATGGACTTTCTGTCTGAAAGATGTAAAATATAGGTTTAATTGAAGTTCATCTTATTTACATAATGGATCTTAATAAAGGTTAAAGTGAAAAAACAATCAGGAGGAATTTTTCAATGGCTTTGTCCGAAATGAATAGTAAATTGTTTAGAATGATTAATGATCTAGGTAAACAATACCCCGATTTAAATCCATTTTTTGTATTCATAGCTGAATACATGATTTTTATCTTAGTATTGGCAGTCCTGATGTTTTTGTTTTCTCGAAGAAATAAAAATAGAATCATGGTAATCTGTGCATTTATTACACTAGTTATCTCGGAAATATTGGCCAAAATAGCAGGGCAGTTCCACTCGAATTATCAACCATTTGCTGAGTTGCCCAACGTTAATAAGTTAGTTGAAAAAGCAGTCAATAATTCCTTTCCAAGTGACCATACGATTATATTTTTTTCATTTTGTATAACCTTCTGGTTGTTCAAAAAGGGTTGGGGGTTTTTATGGGGAATTTTGGCTGTCTTTGTAGGTATTTCGCGAATTTGGGTAGGTGTCCATTATCCAGCAGATGTTCTTGTCGGAGCTATCATCAGTATCATTTCAGCCACGATCGTTTACAAAATTGTTCTTAAGTTAAGTCTTACTAAGAAATTTTTAGGAAATCAAGTAGAGGGCGAACAGTCCATTCTATCTGCCCTTTCCAAACAAAAGAAAGGTAAGTCAAAGGACTTTTAAAAAAGAGTTACCTAATATACTATTAAAATCATTGCTTCATTACAATTGTTGATATAAATATTATTTCAAGAACCAAGCAGGGCAGAAAATGATGTATTTATCAAAAGAAAAACATTTTGATGTTCTTCTTGAAATGTATGAATTATTAGACATTAAGTTTTAAATTAACCATTCTTCGACTGATCCGGATAGTTTAACAAAGGGTTGCTGCGGCAACCTTTTTCTTTGGAACTAAAGGGGCAGATTAGTGGAATAAAAAGTGAATTAATCCATTATTATCTATATTATGTTAACTGCATAAATCAGTTGTACAGAGATAATAAAGTTGTTTAATTTGCAATTATTTTAAGGTAATGAAATTAAATATCAAATAGAGGAAATATCTTCCTGATAGTCGAATATTAGCCTAGAACCATAATTAACTATTCCGATGAGGAGGATTCTTGTGCGTCCACGACCATTATCTATTGAAAATCCAGAGTATGATAGGTATGTTAGTCTTGTGCCAGATGGAGATATTGAAGAT
>NZ_CP195840.1:5420052-5441905 GCF_058513295.1 Peribacillus sp. B65
TATCTAGTTTTGAAGGAATGAAAATTTCTTCTTGCATTTTGATTTCATACATGGTATGATAATAAATGTGCTAAAAGATTAAATGTTTGGTGGCGATAGCGAAGAGGTCACACCCGTTCCCATTCCGAACACGGCAGTTAAGCTCTTCAGCGCCAATGGTAGTTGGGGGTTTCCCCCTGTGAGAGTAGGACGCCGCCAAGCTATAATCATTGTATTCTTTTTAAATAAATGGGAATACTATATTTATAAAAGTAACATTCATACCGTCGCGGGGTGGAGCAGTCCGGTAGCTCGTCGGGCTCATAACCCGAAGGTCGCAGGTTCAAATCCTGTCCCCGCAATCATGAAAAAAACGAAACTTAGGTTTCGTTTTTTTGTTTTATCTGAAATTCGAATAATTATGTCCCTAACTTATTTGTTTCTTCTTTTGAAACAAGGTAAACTACATATAGAATGGTTTTTGTTCCATAATATTGCGTTTATGGTTATAGACATGAACTATAGGACGTTTCCTAATAATGATAAAGGTGATTGATATATGCAACATGTTGAATGGATTTCTCAGAGTGAGGAAGAAACTGCGCAATTTGCGCATAGATTGGCACAAAAGCTCTCCAGTGGAGATGTTCTGGCATTAGAAGGTGACTTGGGTGCAGGGAAGACGGCATTCACAAAAGGGCTGGCTAAAGGACTAGGTGTTACCAGAATGGTGAATAGCCCTACCTTTACGATAATAAAGGAATACATGGGTCGCTTGCCTTTGTATCATATGGATGTATATCGGGTAAGTGAATCGGAAGAAGATCTAGGCTTTGATGAATATTTTGATGGTGATGGTGTGACTGTCGTTGAATGGGCCCATTTAATAAAGGATCACCTTCCAGAGGAAATCTTGACCATTTATATCTATCGTCTGGGCGATACCAGCCGGCGTATTGTTTTGGAAGCCAAAGGCGAACGATATGTAAAGTTATGTAAGGAGATTATTTGATGAAGGTTTTAGCTATAGATACATCGAATTTTACATTAGGGATTGCACTGGTAAACGAGAATCAAGTAATTGGTGAGTATACGACGAACCTAAAGAAAAATCATTCGGTGCGGGTAATGCCGGCAATTGAGACACTGCTGAGGGATTGTGATACTAAACCGAAGGAATTGACTAAGATTGTGGTCGCTCAAGGTCCAGGCTCATATACAGGGGTCAGGATTGGAGTGACGATAGCGAAAAGCTTTGCCTGGACGCTTCAGATTCCCTTATCAGGTGTTTCCAGCTTAGAGGTTTTAGCAGCTAATGGACGATATTTTAACGGGGTGATCTCTCCCTTGTTCGATGCAAGAAGAGGGCAGATTTATACTGGATTATATGAAATGGAAAAGGACTCTTTAAAGACAGTCATAGAAGATTGTAATATTCTATCCTCTGAGTGGGCGAGTCAATTGAAGGAATTAAATCGTCCTGTTTTATTTGTTGGTCAAGATGTGGACATCCATCGGGATGCAATTACGGATGCATTAGGGGAATTGGCGGTATTTGCTCCGGTACAGTCATATAATTCAAGGCCAAGCGAACTGGCCTTCATTGGTCTTGATAAGACTGAAGTGGATGTTCACCAGTTTGTACCGAATTATATCCGCATGGCTGAAGCAGAAGCAAAGTGGCTTGAACAGCAGGGGAAATAAACAAGGAAAGCGACCGATTATTATGAGTAAAACATTGACGTTCCGAAAGATGAATACGGAAGATATCGACCAAGTGCTAAACGTGGAAAAGCAGTCCTTTACTTTGCCTTGGAGCCGGGAAGCTTTTTTTAATGAATTGAATCATAATCAATATGCTGTATACATGGTGATAGAGGATGAAGGTAAAATCGCCGGTTATTGCGGTGCCTGGATCGTCATTGATGAATCGCACATTACCAATATAGCGATATTGCCAGAATACCGAGGGCAAAAGCTAGGAGAAGCTTTGCTCAGGAAGATGATTGAAATCTCCATTTCGATGGGTGTGGTGAGGATGACGCTAGAGGTCCGTGTCAGTAATGCAGTAGCCATTTCGCTCTATGAAAAACTAGGTTTCCAAAAGGGCGGAATCCGAAAAAATTATTATACAGACAATCAAGAAGATGCTTATGTTATGTGGGTGAATTTTTCATGAAACAAGATCAATTTATATTAGGTATTGAAACGAGCTGCGATGAAACTGCGGCAGCTGTCATAAAAAATGGTACGGAGATACTGAGTAATGTCGTGGCTTCACAAATTGAAAGCCATAAACGTTTTGGCGGTGTCGTCCCTGAAATAGCTTCCCGTCATCATGTAGAACAAATTACGATTGTTCTTGAAGAAGCACTGCTGCAAGCCGGTGTGACATATGAAGACTTGGATGCCATTGCCGTTACAGAAGGCCCCGGCCTTGTTGGGGCACTATTAATAGGCGTGAATGCGGCGAAGGCTGTAGCTTTCGCACATGGAATACCAATTGTCGGTACGCATCATATCGCTGGTCATATCTATGCAAATCGGCTTATTCAGGAGATCGAATATCCTGCGCTTTCTTTAGTCGTTTCGGGAGGTCATACAGAATTGGTGCTTTTAGAAGAGCCAGGTTCTTTCAAGGTGATAGGGGAGACGCGGGATGATGCAGCAGGAGAGGCGTATGATAAAGTGGCTCGAACATTGGGGCTCCCTTATCCTGGCGGTCCTCATATCGATAGGCTTGCGCAAGAAGGCTCACCAACTTTAAAACTGCCTAGGGCATGGTTGGATGGCAGCTATGATTTTTCCTTCAGCGGGTTGAAATCGGCGGTGATCAACACTTTGCACAATGCAGAACAGCGCGGGGAAAAAATCGAACCTAAAGATTTAGCGGCAAGTTTCCAAGCAAGTGTGATAGAAGTGCTTGTAATGAAAGCTGTAAAAGCTGCAAAGGAATATAATGTGAAGCAGGTATTGCTTGCTGGAGGAGTTGCGGCAAATAAAGGCCTTAGGGAAGCATTAACGGAAGCTTTTAAGGATTTACCTATGGATATATCCATTCCGCCCCTCTATCTTTGTACAGACAATGCCGCCATGATCGGTGCTGCTGGCAGTGTCATGTTTGAAAAAGGAAAACGATCTGGTTTGGATTTGAACGGAAATCCTGGATTGGATATAGAAGCATTTTAATTGACGAGAAGACAGGATTCCACACTTCGGCATCCTGTCTTTTTATCGTGTTAATAAAATAATAGAATATTCTGTGGATAAAGTTTTTTTGATCATCCTACTGCATGTGTATAAAGTGGCGTTTTTGTGGATAAGTGGATATGTTTCTGTGGATAATGTGTATAACCCAAATTATTGGCTAATAAACGGTAAGTGAATTGTTAACAAGTTTGTGGATAACTTTTTAATTTGAAGTGAAAAAGACCGAGTCGATTGACCCGGTCATTTGTCATACTTCCAGTTCAGCCCATTCTTCGAGCAGCTGGTCCAATTTTTCCTGTGCATTATCAAGCTTTGTTTGGACTTCCATCACTTTTTCGTGGTCCTGAAAAACATTTGGATCGCAAAGGAGGTCATTATATTCGCTTATTTCGGTTTCAAGACGCTCCATGGCTGCCTCGATTTCCTCAATGCGCCGTTTTCGCTGGCGTTCTACTTTTTTTGCTTCTTTATCAATTTTGTAATTTGTTTTTTCTACAGCTGCATCTAAAGTTTTAGCCTGATCCTGCTGTTCAAGTGCTTTGATTTCCGCTTGCTCCTGTTTCTTCTCTAAATAGTAATCATAATCACCGAGGAATTCTTCGTTGCCGTCTTTGGAGAGCTCTATCACTTTCGTTGCTATCCGATTTATGAAATAACGGTCATGTGAGACGAAAAGAATAGTTCCCGGATAATCGATCAAAGCGTTTTCAAGCACCAATTTACTATCGAGGTCCAAATGGTTCGTTGGTTCATCAAGAATTAAAAAATTACCTTTTTGCATCATCATTTTGGCAAGAGCAAGCCGAGCCTTTTCGCCCCCGCTTAGTGTGGAAACGGTTTTCAAAACATCGTCCCCGCTAAATAGGAAATTACCGAGTACGGTGCGGATGTCCTTTTCCGGTTTAAGGGGATAGTCGTCCCATAATTCATTGAGTACGCGTTTATTGGAAACAAGGTTAGCCTGTTCTTGATCGTAGTAGCTGACTTCTACGTTCGTTCCAAAACGGAATTCCCCAGAAAGTGCAGGCAGCTTAGAAATGATCGTTTTCAATAAAGTTGATTTTCCAACTCCATTTGGGCCAACAAGAGCTATGCTCTCTCCCTTTGTCATCCGGGAATTTATATTCCTTGATACCGTTTCCCCTTCGTATCCGATAGCCAAGTCCTGGAGGTGGAGTACTTCATTTCCGCTTTGCCTTTCAATCTGGAAAGAAAAATTCGCGGATTTTTCATCCCCTTGCGGCTTGTCCAAAACATCCATCTTTTCGAGCTGCTTGCGTCTGCTTTGTGCTCTTTTCGTGGTCGAAGCCCTTGTGATATTACGTTGGACAAAGTCGCGAAGCTTTTCGATTTCCCCTTGCTGCTTCTCGAACAGTTTCATGTCCCGCTCATAATCTTCCGCTTTTCCCTCTAGGTAAGAACTATAATTACCATAGTATTTTTTCATGTTATTCCGGGAAATCTCATATACCAGGTTCACTACTTTATCTAAAAAATAGCGGTCATGGGAAACAATGAGCACAGCTCCCTGGTACCCTTGTAAATATTGTTCAAGCCAAGATAGGGTTTCAATATCCAAATGGTTCGTCGGCTCATCCAGAATCAATATATCCGGTTTCCTTAAAAGCAGCTTTCCTAATGCAAGCCTTGTTTTTTGCCCGCCGCTTAATGTGGAAATTGGGGTAGAATAGTCAAAGTCAGCAAACTGAAGCCCATGCAATACGGAACGGATATCCGCTTCATATTGATAACCGCCCTTCTCTTTGAATGCCACCATCAAAGTGTCGTATTCATTCAGCACTTTTTGGTAAACCGTTTCGTTTTCAAAGATGTCAGGTCTGGCCATATCAGCTTCAAGGCGACGCAGTTCCTTTTCCTGCTCTATAAGGTCCGTGAATACCGTCAGCATCTCATCCCAAATGGTCAGTTCGGATTCCAATCCCGTATCCTGGGCCATATAGCCGATTGTGACGCCTTTTGGTTTGATAATTTCACCGCCATCATGGGAAATCTTCCCGGCTATGATTTTTAGCAGAGTCGATTTTCCGGCGCCATTACGGCCGACAAGTGCAATTCGATCTTTATTTTGAACTTCGAGCTTCATATTTGATAAAATAAGTTCAGCTCCATAATATTTCGATAGTTGATTGATTTGTAATAAAATCATAGATTTCACCTCAATTGATTATAGATAGTGTAACGTATTTTAGTTATTATCGGCAACAGCTTGGTTCCATGGTAAAACAAAAGCTGTTACATAAAGTGGAATAATAGTGTATGATTTAGGAGGGGTTACTTAAATGGGAGACTTAACGCATTTTAATGAACAGGGCAGGGCCAAAATGGTCGATGTGAGTGCTAAGCCTGAAACAACCCGGACGGCAGTAGCTCAATCGAGCATTTTATTGAATGATGAAATATATGAATTGGTCACGAACCAGAAAATGAAAAAAGGTGATGTACTGGCTGTTGCACAGGTTGCAGGAATAATGGCCAGCAAAAATACATCCAATATCATTCCGATGTGCCATCCCATTGCTCTGCAAGGGGTCAATATAGCCTTTGAGTGGGAAAAAGAGGAACAAGGATACAGACTTAGGATTAAAACGGAAGCTAAGACAAAAGGGAGTACAGGTGTGGAAATGGAAGCGTTAACAGCTGCATCCGTGACTGCCTTGACTGTTTATGACATGTGTAAGGCCATTGACAAGGGAATGGTGATCGGGCCTACATTCTTAGTGGAGAAAACAGGCGGAGTTTCCAGTAACGATTATAAAAGACAAGTAAAACAAACAGATAGAGAATTAAGTTGAAAAGCATGTGTGAAGGCGGGGAAGAACAATGAACCATGACCCAAAGATACCGCAGGCAACAGCCAAAAGGTTACCATTGTATTATCGATTTTTAAAGAACTTACATTCCTCAGGCAAACAAAGAGTTTCCTCGGCAGAGCTAAGCGAAGCTGTAAAAGTGGATTCTGCCACCATACGCCGTGATTTTTCCTACTTTGGCGCGCTTGGGAAAAAAGGCTACGGCTACAATGTCAATTATTTATTATCCTTCTTTAGAAAAACACTAGATCAAGATGAATTGACCAAAGTCGCTTTAATAGGGGTAGGAAATTTAGGAACCGCTTTTTTAAATTACAATTTCATGAAAAATAATAATACAAAAATTGAAATGGCTTTCGAAGTTTCTGAAGAAAAAGTCGGCAAGCGGATAGCTGATGTGCCCATCTATCATATGGATCAAATCGATACGTTATTGCAGGAAAATAATATCACTGCAGCTATATTGACCGTGCCTGCACAGGTAGCCCAGACGATAACCGATCGTCTAGTCAAAGCTGATATAAAAGGAATATTGAATTTTACACCTGCAAGGCTGACCGTGCCTCCATCCATAAGGGTTCACCATATTGATCTGGCCGTGGAGCTTCAGTCGCTCATCTACTTCCTGAAACATTATCCGGTAGTGGAAGAAGCCGCTTTGGAGGAATGAAAAAAACGCTGCATCTTTGCAGCGTTTTTTTATTTTTTCTTATTTTTTTGTGCGGCTTTAATCTTAAAGTGCAGCATGATCATGCGTAAGCCCGATCCAAAGTCAAGAGTCGCAATGAGGACAAGTATGTAGGCGAAGAGTCCCCATCCAGAAGAATTGACGGTTTGAATCGCGATAGCGGTAAAAAGAGCTCCTAAGCCTGCATAGATGATGCCCATGAATAAGGGTGATTGACGTTTCATAATAAACCTCCGATGAAGGCCTGTGCAGTATCCATCATCTTCTCTATATCCTCCCGATATACCACTTGAAGGATGATAACAAGCGTATTCATCGCAATATGAGCGCTCATTGATACGAGAATACGGCCTGTTTTTGCATAAAGGTAAGCAAAAGTGAAGCCCATTGCCGTATATAAAAGAAGATGTTCAAATTCACCATGCGCCAAGCCGAAAATAACTGAGCTGATTAAAGCTGAAATAAAGAAGTTAAAGCGTTTATGAAGTGATCCGAAAATGATTTTCCGGAAAATTAATTCTTCCAATATAGGTCCAATTACTGAAGTGACGAAAATGACCATGGGGACTTTGTAAATGAGTGAAATGAGTTGCTGCGTATTTTCAGATTCAGACTCCACCCCAAGCATTTGTTCAATGCTGCCGGCAATGCTTTGCGCAAAAAGAGCCATGAACACTCCTGCAATTGCCCATAATATGGACATGGAAACGGAAGTTTGATTTCTCGTGTCCAACTTTTCCCTCATATCTTTTCTCATTAAAAAAAGAATCAAGAATAAAGCAGCGAGAAAACTGAAAACTATCCAGTATGCTGCAGATTTCACTTGGAGTTCATCAGCCGGCATTCCGGTATAAGACCCGATCAGCATGAAAATGGGTACCCCAACAATACTGGATAATTGCATGGCAATATAAGTGATGATGACGAACCAATATTCCTTTTTCAAAAATGAAAACTCCTTTTATAGTCACCCATTCCGCTCGGAACGTTCCTGATATGGGGACAAGCTATAAACGCATACTCCAAAATGGTATCAAAAATTGAGGCAGAACACCACTTAAAGGTACCCCTAACGAAACATTTAAATAACTTTGTTAAGGAAATCATTATGCTAAAGTAGTTTACCCGTAATTTATCAGAAATTAATAAAAAATTTTCAATAAGATACTTGCAAAAAAGGCTCGGTTTATTTAATATTATAAATGTGTTAGCACTCGATGATGAAGAGTGCTAATAATCATGTAACAAATTATCAAGAGAATATGAGGAGGTTGTTTCACTTGTTAAAACCATTAGGTGATCGCGTTATTATTGAACTAGTTCAAACTGAAGAAAAAACTGCAAGCGGTATTGTTCTTCCTGATACTGCTAAAGAAAAGCCACAAGAAGGTAAGGTAGTAGCAGTTGGTACTGGCCGTGTCCTAGAAAATGGCGAACGTGTTGCTTTAGAGGTTGCCCAAGGCGATCTAATTATCTTCTCAAAATATGCAGGTACTGAAGTTAAATACGAAAACACTGAATACTTAATTTTACGTGAAAGCGACATTCTAGCTGTTATCGGCTAATTATACATCATACTTAACTGAACGAAAATTTTCTTAAAATTTTAGGGAGGTACTTATAAATGGCTAAAGAAATTAAATTTAGTGAAGAAGCTCGCCGCTCCATGCTTCGTGGTGTGGACGCACTTGCAGATGCAGTTAAAGTAACGCTTGGACCAAAAGGTCGTAACGTGGTTCTTGAGAAAAAATTCGGTTCACCGCTTATCACTAATGACGGTGTGACGATCGCTAAAGAAATCGAATTGGAAGATGCATTCGAAAACATGGGTGCGAAATTGGTTGCTGAAGTAGCAAGCAAAACAAACGACGTAGCTGGTGACGGTACAACGACTGCAACGGTTCTTGCACAAGCGATGATCCGCGAAGGTCTTAAAAACGTAACAGCTGGTGCTAACCCAATGGGTATCCGTAAAGGAATCGAGAAAGCGGTCAATACTGCAATCGCAGAATTGAAAGCCATTTCCCAACCTGTTGAAAACAAAGAATCTATCGCACAAGTTGCTGCCATCTCTTCAGCTGATGAAGAAGTCGGCCAACTGATTGCGGAAGCAATGGAGCGCGTTGGTAACGACGGCGTCATCACAATCGAAGAGTCTAAAGGTTTCACAACTGAATTGGACGTAGTAGAAGGTATGCAGTTCGATCGCGGATATGCATCTCCATACATGGTTACTGATTCAGATAAAATGGAAGCTGTACTAGAAAATCCATATATCTTGATCACAGATAAAAAAATCACGAATATCCAAGAAATCCTTCCTGTACTTGAGCAAGTTGTACAACAAGGTAAACCGCTATTATTGATTGCTGAAGATGTAGAAGGCGAAGCGCTTGCAACTCTTGTTGTGAACAAACTTCGTGGAACATTCAACGCTGTTGCGGTTAAAGCTCCTGGATTCGGTGACCGTCGTAAAGCAATGCTTGAAGACATCGCAGCTCTTACAGGCGGCGAAGTAATCACTGAAGAAATCGGTCTTGACCTTAAATCTGCAACAATCGATTCATTAGGCCGTGCGTCTAAAGTGGTTGTTACAAAAGAAAATACAACGATCGTTGAAGGAGCTGGAGATACAGCTCAAATTCAAGCTCGTGTAAACCAAATCCGTGTTCAATTAGAAGAAACAACTTCTGAATTCGACCGTGAAAAATTACAAGAACGCCTTGCTAAATTAGCTGGTGGCGTAGCGGTAATTAAAGTCGGTGCAGCTACTGAAACAGAATTAAAAGAACGTAAACTTCGTATTGAAGATGCATTGAACTCCACTCGTGCCGCTGTTGAAGAAGGTATCGTAGCCGGTGGTGGTACAGCACTTCTTAACGTATACAATAAAATCGCTGAAATTCAAGCGGAAGGCGACGTAGCAACAGGCGTGAAAATCGTTCTTCGTGCCATCGAAGAGCCTGTTCGTCAAATCGCTCACAATGCTGGACTTGAAGGCTCTGTAATCGTAGAGCGCCTTAAAGGCGAAGCAGTAGGCACTGGCTTCAACGCAGCTACTGGACAATGGGTGAACATGATCGAATCCGGTATCGTCGATCCTACTAAAGTAACTCGTTCAGCTCTACAAAACGCTGGTTCTGTAGCAGCTATGTTCTTAACAACAGAAGCTGTTGTTGCTGACAAACCAGAACCTGCTGGCGCTGGCGGCATGGGCATGCCTGACATGGGCGGCATGGGCGGAATGGGCGGCATGATGTAATAAGGGTTTTAAAACCTTGTTATATCAACGTCTGAAATGATAATATGCTTTTCTTGTCCTCGGATTTGTCCTCGTTTTCTAAAAAACAAGGCAAACTATGCAAGAATAGCTAACTATAGGAGAAGGTCTTTCATCAGTTTGCTAAACTGTTGGGAGGCCTTTTCTTCCATATTGGAGGTCATATGAGCATAGATATTCATTGTAGTATTTATGTCAGTATGTCCTAATCTTTGCTGTATCTCCTTAATTCCTACACCAGCCTCTATTAATAAAGATGTGTGGGTATGCCGGAATGAGTGAGGAGTTATGTTTTTTTTAATTCCTGCCTTTTTTAGCAGTCGTTTAAGCCTGGTGTCCACTACTTTTCTTAATTGTGGATGTCCATCCTCTCGAGCAAAAATAAATCCGTTATCGTTGTAAACGAGGCGGTTTTTTAATTTAATCTCATTCTGTTTAATCCGATGCTTTTTTAACATGTTGAGCAGCATTTCATCAATCTTAATTGTACGGACAGAGCCCTTTGTCTTTGGCGTTAAAAGCTGAAAATGATTGTTAGGGTTATAAAGAGTTTTAGTAACTCGAATAGTTCCTTGTGTTTCGTTAAAGTCACCCCATTTTAAGGCCAATAATTCACCTATTCGTAATCCGGTATAGGAAAGTACCGTGAAGATAAGAGAATCCATTGCTAGTCCATCTGTATAGGTTAATTTAAGAAAATCAGCAAGCTCTTCTTTTTCAAGAAAGACAATTTCCTCTTCTGCTTTCTCCAACTCCTCAACACTTTGCTGCTTCTTAGGCATTTTGAAATCGACTGTAGGATTAATTTTTATCAGCCCTTGAGTTAATGCTTTTCGAAAAATCATTCTCCCACAAGCATGTATACCATCTATATAATTTTGGCTGTATTTCTCGTTTAAATCCAGGATCCTTTCTTCGTACATTTTCTTTGTAATGCGACTGATTGGATAAGGTCCCCAAACTGAGGTAAAATGCTTCATTTCCTTTTCGCGAGCTCTCACACTGCTTATCTTCACACCACTGCGGCTATAAGTTTTTAACCAATCCTGGGCGAATTGCTCAAAAGGCATATCGGATTCTTTGATAAATGTGCCATTTTCAATTTCTAATTCAACAAGGCGTGCTGCTGCTTTTGCTTCTCGTTGTGTTTTAAAGCTCCCTTTTGATATTTCCTTGCGTTTTTTTGTAAGTGGGTCTTGACCTAAATAAATATGATAGCTCCATGTTTTCCCTCGTTGCCTGAATTTTGCCATCTCAATGCCCTCCTTTATTGGCAATTTGGAAGATTCTTGGTAAATTAATTATGAATTCGTCTGAGATGCTTTTCTAATTCGATAAGCTTCTTGTTTACAAGCATTAGAACAATATTTTTGTCGCTTTACCTTTTTAAAAGGCAATTTACAATTTTGATTTTCACATATATGAACAGGTTCATTATTAGCTATTTGTTGCCATAGATCACGATAAATGGCCCTTATCAGATGTGGAGTGTAATCCCACTCTTTAATGGTAAAACCTAAAGGAGGTTTACCCGTTACGATGGTTTCAGGAGCCCTTTTAATGTCTTGATTCCCAATTGAATTAACTTTAAGTGCTAATATGCCTTGAGCTAGTTTTAAAAAACCTTCTTCTTTTTCCATTTCATCCTCAGCAGCTGTGAACCCGGTCCATGATCCATCCCACCACAAAATTTGGCAGTTGCCCCTTATGGGTTCTTTAACGGCTAATAAATTATCCTCAATTTCACTCTCTTGCATTTCTCCCTTATGAATCTTGATCAAAGCTTGATAAAGCTTTAGTAGCTTTTGCATTTGTTTAATATGAAAAAACCATAATTCTATAGGTTCGCAAATGGAATGGCCAATAGGTAAATCGATAAAATAAGAAGCGTCGGAATAAAGATCTTTCCCAATCTTAATTTTATTTATTTCCGCTTGACCGGGCGTGCTAATCCCAAGCAGACCATATCTATTAGCAAACTCATTTATGTCTTTTTCGTTTTTTAATTTTGAAAAATCCCAAGCTAAACCTTCAGGATTAAACGTTCCCCCCATTGTTTTCCAAGAGACCACAGAAACAAATTTTCCTGTATTTTTACCTAAACAGTCTAACCAAACCTTAGCACCTTCAATTTTTAATTCTTCAAGATTGTTTTCGTTTACTTCTATAACAGAAGCGGTAGGGAAACAAGATATTTCCTTACGGTTAAGCCAATAATAAAACATTTCCATTTTATCGTCCTCCTTATTTAAAAGTGAATTTGTTACGTATTGTTACGAAATAACGCTGTTTTTTATTTGATTTACGTAACAAGTGTTGATAAATTTAGTATATACCATGAAACAACAATAAACAACAACATTGTTAAAGAAAGGGTGAAAGTAAAAGTGAATCCTAAAGTTTTTCCTGAAAATACTCCGATTCTTAAAGAAAAAGGTGTAATTCCATATTGGGAAATTGCTTCTCGGTTAGGCGTACACGTTAACACTGTCCGGAATTGGATGAAAAGTTCCATGAACCCAAAACAAAGAGAAATGGTTTTGGAAGCAATAAAGGCAATCAAAGAGGTTAAATCAAGTGAGGTGGAAACATGCTCGAAATAAAACTAAATGATGAGGAAGTTAAAGCACTATTTTTGGCCGAAGTTAAATCACGTTTGGACAACATTGAGCCTGAAGCCCTTCTTATGAGTTCAAAGCACTATGTAAATACTTAAGCATAAGCTGGCCTACTATTGAAAAGGTATTTTTAAGTGATCCAAACTTTCCGCGAATTCGGATAGGGAGCAAATGGCTTTTTCCACGCAAAGAGGTTGAACGATATATAGATATTTGGACAATTGAGGAACAAGCGAATGTGGATGAAAATTTATAAAAATGATAAAAAACTAACACCAATAGAAACAATCCAGCTTGTAAAGGATTCTATTGGCATTGAAGCGGTGCTTAAATATTACGCTGGGATTAGTCTTGAAAATGTAAAAGGGAGAAAAACAAAGTTAATTTCTTGTATTTTTCACCAGGAAAGAACACCGAGTTTGGCAATAACTCCCTCAAAGAATGTTTTTCATTGTTTTGGTTGTCATGCAAAGGGCGATATTATCACACTTGTTTCCCTTGTCAAAAACGTTTCCCAGGCAAGAGCGGCTTATATCCTAGCAGAAGATTTTGAATTGCTCCAGAATGCCGCTCCGAAGCTCCAGACGATAAAAGCCATAGCAGAAGATAAGGAGCTAGTACAAGCTTTTAAAAAGAAAGAAAAAGAAATGGCGGAATTTCTTTTTAACTATAAAAATCAGTTAAAATCCACTATAAAAAAAATACCTAAACAGCCTGGAGATTTGGACAGATTAGTACGTGTTTATGACTTAATTTCAAAAATTGACATGTATTTAGAGCTTATATGGGAAGCGAAAAATATAACTAACCCGCAAGTTAGAGTTAATAACTATATTTCCGCTAATGAGTTCATTGGGGAAAAGATTTATCCAGCTTTAAAAAAGAAGCTAGAAGCAGAGGGGGTGAAGTAATGGCAACAACAAAATCAGATTTAGCCGCAGCGATAAGACTTAGGGAAGATGCCCTTCCACAATTATTTAAAGCAGATTCAGAGCCGCTGGAACCAGTTCAGCCCCCGGAAGAACCAAAGGAACGGGAGATACCCGATAGAGTGGGAGAATATTTCATTAATGATGATGGACACCTTTATTTTGAGGAAGAAAACAAAAAAACGAAGGAGCTTGACCCTAAAAAACTAGCAAACTTCAAGCCTATTCCGGTTCGGGAAATTCTTCTTGATGATGGACAAGAAATTAGAAGACTTTTTGAAGTGAAAGGCATATTGAACGGAAAACAGCCGCTTCCCCCGGCAAAAATAAAAGCACAGGATTTTGGCAATCTTTCCTGGATTAATGAAAATTGGGGCATCAAGGCGAATGTTGAACCTGGATACGGTATGAAGGACAGGCTCCGTCACGCAATTCAACTATTTGCCGAAAATATACTGGAACAACAAGTTTTTACCCATTTAGGATGGAGGCAGGTTGAAGGCGAATGGATTTATTTACACGCAGGCGGCTCCATAGGGGGAAAAGCACAAGTTGAATTAGAGAGAGAAGAATTGAACAAATATGTTCTACCGGATAAGACCGAAAATGTGAAAGAAACTCTGAAAACATCCTTTGATATTTTGAAACTTGCCGACCCTAAAATAACCTTCCCTTTGTTGGCTATGATTGGGTTAGCCCCATTGTGTCATGCCGCCAAAGAAGGCAAAGGCTCCGAGCCAGATTTTGTTTTGTACTTAGTAGGGAAAAGTGGTTCCTTGAAATCATCAACAGCTGCATTAATGATGAATCACTTTGGATACTTCCCCGATACAAACAGCCTTCCTTCTTCCTTCCAGGACACACCAGCTGGGATTGAAAAGAAAGGATTTGCCGCAAAAGACACTATTATAGTCGTGGATGATTATTACCCGGCAGAACAAAAGCATGACAAAGACCGGATGGACAAAGTAGCATCCATGCTCCAGGCATTTTACGGTGACAGGAAAGGGCGAAGCAGGCAAAACCCGGATATGACGGATAAACGTTCATACCCGCCTAGAGGATTGGCAATTGCAACAGGAGAGGACATTCCAGGGGGTTCCTTATCACGTTTAGCACGTTTTGTCCTTGTCGAGTTTGAAAAAGGCTGCATTGATGTAAAACTTTTGACAGAGCTTCAATCAAAGAGTGAGGAAATGTCAAATAACTTTGTCGGTTATATTAATTGGTTAGCTCCACAAATGGGTTTTCTTCCTGGAATCGTCAAGGATTTGTATTATAAATTCATTTCCGCAGCTCAAATAGATAATCAGCATGGGCGGGTGATAAGCTCCGTTGCATGGCTCACGATCGGATTAAAAATGTTCACTGATTATGCGAGAGAAGTGGGAGAGATTGACAAAGCGGAACAAGTGAAAATTCTTTCTACCGGATGGGAAGCGTTCCTTGAAAATGCTTCAAGCCAACAGCAAGAAATGACTATCAGTGAGCCGACAACTATGTTCCTGGAAGCAATTGCGGAAATGTACGGAACAAGCAAGATCCGTACTAATAACGTAAAAATGGAGAATCCAGCTATGGGGCATGGTGACATTGTGGGATATCATGATGATGATTACATTTATTTCAATCCAACAACCATTTACAACAAGGTATGCGAATTTTTCAAGGCACAAGGCAGGACATTCCCGCTAAATTCTCAGCAGCTTTTCAAGCATTTAGACCATGAAGGACACATTTTTGCAAAAACTAATAGCAAGGGTCAAAGACAGCGAACACATTTGAAGAAAATTGAGAATAAGACTTCCCGCTTCTTATTCTTCAAGAAAAGTAGTGTTGAAAGCACTGAAGATTAAAAGCCCATTACCAGGGCTTTTTTCATAGGTAACACTGGTAACGCCTGTGGTAACACCTTTTTTGAGGGGTGTTACCTGGTTGAAGCCTTGGTACATAAGGTTTCTCTAATATAGGTAACACTGGTAACACCTTTTCTCGATATAAGATATATATAAGAATATGTTGGCTTTTATATAAAAAATACGAATAAATATAATATATATATGTGTCTTATGTCGGCTAGGGGTGTTACCTGTTCAATCCAAGCTTAGAGCCGCAAGGGATTGAAAGGTAACACCAATATGAAAAAGGTGTTACTAAAAGTGTTACCAGGCTTAAAAGGTGTTACTTTTGCCAAGATTCCCCCTTTCCTTAACAGCTAAATTTTTAAGCCAGATATATAGCAGGCTTAAAAAAAGCAAAAACAAGCTGTTAAGGAAATTAGGGGTGAAACCATACCGGGAATACATTAATAAACCAGGTAAGCCACTTTTTGTATAAAAAACAGGAGTTTTTATTACGTTTTGTTATCTTATAATTGCCGAAAGCATTAATATAACAGCATTTTTTCAATTCCTAAAAAAGGAGTGATATTATGCCAGAGAATGGGAGCGAATTCACTAAAAATATTAGGATCAATAAGCCGCAGGATATTAGGAGAATAATAGGGAAAGTTATCAATATTTTGCTTCAGGATGGAGAAATGACGATTGATAAAGCGAAAACCATAGCGACTTTATCAAATACAGCCTTAAAATCAATGGACTTGGGCGATTTAGCCGAAAGAATGGACAAGATTGAGGAAATGCTTAAAAGTCAGGGAAATGAGCAATAGCAAGGATCCAGCCTTGTTTTTGAAAAAAAGATATTGGAGATTTTGGAGCCTATAAAAAAGGAGTGTTCACTATGAGTATCAAAACTAGGTTGAAATCGGTTGAAGGCAAGCTGCCAAAAGCCAGGAAAGCCGGAGCAGCAAGGAGAAAGCCTGAAAAAGATGAATTGCTGTTTATGGAGAATGCAGAATATCAGCGATATTGTATTGAATGGCTTATGTCTTTGTATATGGATGATCCAGAGAATGTTAAATATGCAAAAGGGAGGGTTAATTATCTCCTGGAAACACTGGAGCCGCAAATGAATCCTTCCGATTTTGATAGAGCGGCTTATGACAGGCTGATTGTTGAGAAGCTTGTTGACTGGATGGATGATAATGAAATAAAGGACATTGATGAAGAAAGATGGAAGGCTGTTTTTATGTAACTGCAAGGCAGTAAAAGAAGCCCTTAATATCGCCTTTAAAGACTTGAAATTCCACCGAATTGAGGCTCATATAAACGTTGATAACACACCTTCTTATAAGTTAGCAGAGAATATAGGTGAATGGACTGATAATCTGGTTTATTACATAAATTCCAAATAGAAAATTCTTCAACTACGAGGTTCGGTAGTTGAGATCTGGGGCTGCCATTTGGTGGCCTTTTTGCTTAATGAACTAACGGGGCAGGTTAGTTTAAGTGCAATACTTCACATTCATGCCTTCTAATTGGATTCCTTACCTGTACAAGTTGTAGTTACTGTAACCAAATTAACTGTATAAAACGAGAAAATTCAACATTATCCTTTATTTAATAAGCATTTTTCTTATAGTGAATTGAAGCTTGACTTGTTGTCACAATAATAAAATACAATAAAGTAGAACTAACGGTTAGAGGAGGGAGTTTATTATGGTCAACATTAAAGATAAAGTAATTGTTATTACCGGCGCAAGCAGCGGTATTGGAAGAGCAACCGCAACTTTACTGGCAGAACGAGGTGCTAAAGTAGTTGTTGGCGCAAGACGAAAAGAAAACCTTGAAGAATTGGCATCTTCCATCACTTCCAAAGGCGGTATAGTCAGCTATCAGGTAACAGATGTGACAAATCGCAGAGATGTAGAATATCTCGTGAAACACGCTGTAAATACCTATGGAAAAGTGGATGTAATGATAAATAATGCAGGTGTTATGCCTCTGTCCACGCTGGATCAATTAAAAGTTGATGAATGGGAAAAGATGATTGATGTGAATATTAAAGGTGTGTTGTATGGCATTGCTGCTGTATTACCTGTTATGCAGGAACAGGGCTACGGTCATATTATCAATACATCTTCTACTGCTGGCCATGTAGTAGAACCAACTGCTGCCGTTTACGCTGGAACCAAGTTTGCAGTTATGGCGATTTCCGAAGGACTTAGAAAAGAAGCAGCAGGAAAAATAAAGGTTACAGTGATAAGTCCGGGAGTTACAGAAACAGAGCTTGGGAACGACATTACCGACGAAGTCAGCGCTGCTGGGTTAAAGGAAATTCGTAAAACAGCTCTTCCTCCAGAAGTTATTGCAAATGCCATGGCTTATGCTATCGATCAGCCGGACTATGTGGATGTAAGTGAAGTTCTTGTGCGCGAAAAAGGAAGAATATGAGGAATTGATAAAAAAAAACTCACCTACTGAGCATATCAGGCAGGTAGAGTTAATAGTATTCCTAAAATTACAATTAAGAGAAGTAGTCCTACTAGGCGACTCTATCTCTGATCTTTCAGCAGATAACAGAGACCAAGTTTCCAAGAGGATGAAGGAGGAAAACATATATGAGTAAAGTATGGTTTATTACAGGCGTCACCCGTGGGATGGGCGCCGAAATCGCCAAAGCAGCACTTGCTTCGGGCGATAAGGTTGTTGCTACCGGTCGCCAGCAGGAGGCAGTGACAAAGGTGTTAGGCAGCTCGGACAATCTCTTCGCCACAATCCTAGACGTAACGCGTGAGGACCAGGTCAAGGCTGCTGTGCAGGCAGCTATCGAGCGCTTCGGGCGCATCGACGTACTGGTCAACAACGCCGGGTACGGACATCTCGGTGTCTTTGAGGAGACCACGTTGGAGGAGATTCGCGCTCAATACGACACGAACGTCTTCGGTCTGATGACAGTGACACACGCGGTCATCCCAGAAATGCGTAAGCAGCGCAGTGGACGTATAATCAACATCTCGTCAGTCGCAGGTCTGAAGGGAGTATTCGGCGGATCAATCTACAATTCCAGCAAGTTTGCGGTCGAGGGCTTTTCACAGGCAATTGCCGAGGAACTCGCTCCTTTCGGTATCTACGTTACGGCTGTCTCTCCTGGCTTTTTCCGGACAGACTTCCTTGACTCGTCTTCAGTTAAATATTCCAACAATGCAATCAGCGACTACGCAAAGGCTCTGGCAGAGTTCCGTGATTTTCACGACAACCGCAACCATGCCCAGGCAGGTGATCCGAGGAAGCTTGCCGAAGTCATCCTGCATCTGGCGCACGTAGAGAAGCCGCCGGTGTCATTCGTGGCGGGATCGGATGGTTTGGAATGGGCCATGATCGTTAATAAGCAACAAAAGGAGCAGATCGATGCTTGGCGGAATCTTTCGGTCAGCACCGATGGCACTTGGTAACTAATTGGGCGTTAATGAAAGACAAAGAGACCGAGATAAAACTCGGTCTTTTCTTTTACTAAAAAATCAATAGTTTTTAAACTAATGCATTCTTCTTTAATTAATAAAATTGAAAGGCTTCAATTGAAAAAAACGGCAGTAATATTCTGCCGTTTAATTAATGGAGTGGGATTGAATAAAGAATAATCAATTTATGCTTCCTCTTTATTTATCGCAAACCAACCCGGTGTTGCTTTAATAGTATTCCAAAGTTTTTTCGGAACGTTAATTTCACTTAACTTTGAAGCCTTTAACTCAATCTTAATTTCATCCTCGTGGTCATTTTCAACCATCTCAACCCAATTCGGATTCATGACTAACGCCTGACCTATTGCGATTAATGGTAATCCTAAATCTAACGCTTTTACCGCATCCTCTGGTTTTCTAACTGAACCAGCAGCGATCACAGGTATTCTGCCGTTTGCTCTTTCAAGAATCAATTCAAGTCGTGTTTTTTCATCTTGACTGCTTTTTGGCATTGAGAACACGTTGTCTAATGAAGCGTGTATATAATCTAAACCCTGCTCAACTAGGTGATCAATTAATACATATGTGTCCTCCATTCGTAATCCTCCCTCTCGTGATGATTCTTCAGGAGAAAATCTATATCCTAAAATAAAAGGTTTTTTAGCATATTTCGCAATTACTTTCTTAACTTCTTGAACGACTGCTAGTGGAAAACTCAAACGGTTTTCAAGCGTTCCTCCCCATTGGTCTGTGCGTTGATTAAAGAGTGGTGATAAGAAATTTTGAATTAGGAATCCATGCGCACCATGTATTTCCACACCATCAAACCCAGCTTCAATAGCTCGTCTGGTTGTTTCGCCAAACGCATGAATTATATCCAAAATCTCTTCGTGTGATAGTGCTCTGGCTTCTACTTTACCCTGAGTAAATGGAGTAGGCTCGGAATTCAACGAGCTTGCACTGACTATATCACCATTTGGAATAAGTTCAGGTATTGCTTTATTACCTGCATGATAAATTTGTAGTATCGTAGGGGCACCTCCTCTTTTAGCAGCATCAGCTAACTTCCGCAAGCTTGGTATAAATTTATCATCGTATCCGGCAAATTCATCAGTAAATCCTTGCCCGTTTGGTGTAACGCGTGTACAACCAGTAATGACGAGTCCAACTCCATTTACTCTGCTTCTATAATATTTTACTTCTTCGTCCGAAATGGTAGCGTCATCGTTGCTTGAATAAGTTGTCATAGGTGCCATAACGACTCTATTCTTAATAGTGATTCCACTTTTGAATGTGAAAGATTCAAATAATTCCCTATATTTGTTATTCATTTTTATAACCTCTTTCTTAAATGTTCTCCCAATGTTGTAAGTTTGTCCAATTTCCTAAGACTTATTAGTTATCAAAACCGGTTGATGTAGCAAGGTCGTTCCATTTCTCCATCTCTGTTTGTAAACTCTCGATTTTGCTACTTTGTATGCATCGACTCCTAAGAAAAGATGCAATGGAGGATTGACTTCTTTACTTATCTGAATAAGTACCTCAGCCCCTTTTTCAGGGTCTCCCCCTTGATTTTTATCGTTTTTACCTAGACCTTCTTCCTGTCCTTTTCTTATTTGATCATAATCGGCGATAGGGTGTTGATCCGCCCATTCCAAAGAGCCTGGGGAAAGAAAATTTGTACGGAAACCTCCAGGTAAGACAGAGGTCACATTGATACCTAATGGTTTCAATTCATGTGTGAGGGATTCACTCATTCCATCAACAGCAAATTTAGTAGAAGCATAAATACTGCTTGCAGGATAGCCATAATATCCACCTACAGATGATATATTGAAAATATGCCCAGATTTCTGTTTTCTTAACTGAGGTAAGGAAGTACGTATGACATTGAACGTACCAAATACGTTGACATCGAAATTCTTACGAGCCTGTTCATCTGATGTTTCTTCAAAAGGTCCTACTTGACCATAACCGGCGTTATTTACCACTACATCAATTCTGCCGAAATGTTCTACCGCAGAATTAATGGCTTTTTTTATGTCACTTTCATCAAGCAAGTTTAATTGCAAAGGTAAAAAGTTATCATGTCGTCCTACTGCTTTTTTTAAATCTTCAACGGTTCTAGAGGTAGCAGCTACTTTGTAATCTTGTTCTAGCAGTTTTTTTACCAGTGCTAGACCCAATCCTTTAGAAGCTCCAGTGACAAACCATACATTATTTTGAGTCATTTTCAAATCTCCTTTTCTAATTAGAATTCTATTTAATTGTAGGTTATTATTGTTACAATAAGTCAAATTCCAATTTATAGTTTGAATTATGTTCTTTATATAGAGATTATTGAATATTTCTATCCTCTTTGATATAATTTTAGTTATAGTAACTATAACCGAAGTGAGGGACTGAATAGATGTCATATTCAATGAAATATGTAGTGGAGAATTTAAATGTGTCTGCAAATACACTTAGATTTTATGAAACAGAAGGGATCTTAAAAGATATTTCTCGTGACTCCAATGGTCGAAGAATATATAACGATCAAAATATTGAGTGGATAAAATTCATTCGCTCTCTACGATTGACTGGTATGCCTATTTCCAAAATAAAAGAATATGTTGAGCTTTATGAATTAGGGGATGAAACATTCTACCAGAGAAAAGAAATGATGATGCAGCATAAAATAGAGGTGCAGAATAAACTTAATGAAAATCTGAAACATTTGGAAGTAATAAGTTATAAGGTAGCTATGTACGAACTTCAAGAGAAAGAAGTTCGGGAGAAGATTTAGTTTATTCTAATGTTGTTTGAAAAATAGAGGTTACCAGGGAAACCTTTTTCTTTTTTTCGAGAGCAAGATTGTGAAGTCTTGTACTTAAACTAACGGGTGCTTTAGCTTAGGATCAGAGCTGTCTTTAAGGCAGTTCTTTCTTTATGCAACTATCGGGGCAGGATAGTTCCATAAGGAATGCGTAAGATTGTATTATAATAAGTGTGTTGACCTTATATATGGATGGAC
>NZ_CP195840.1:5442005-5455074 GCF_058513295.1 Peribacillus sp. B65
ATTGCAGGAGTCATTAAAGGCATCCTCGGGAATTGATGTCAAAGACCTGCTTGAGAATTTCTCAGGAAAGCGAAATTTACCATTCACCACCATCAGCCAGGAGAATGTAGAAGCGAACATGAATATGGCAGCAGGCAAGGAAGAATAACAGGTAAATCATACTGTTCAACACATGAAATTAAAGCTGATGTATTAAAAAATACAGATAGGTCATTGGACTTACTTATAGAGGATAAAATAACAGAGAGTCATTTTCAACAAGATATATATCAATTGACCAATAAAATTGATATATTACTGAATGAAAAAGTTAAAATAGAACAAAAGATTTGAAAATATAGTTATTAAATAAATTTGGTATAACAATAGGGCTCTTTAATTGATGTTTTATTAGAGAATAGATTAGTGCTAGAGAGTTTAATAGAGAATGTTAGAGTTTCAAACACGGGATTCTTTGTTAGCTTTAAATAAAAATAAACAACCAAGGATGATTGGTTGTTTGTTTTTATTATGAGGAAGTCCAGGTATTAAAAAAACATGGATTAGTGGGAACTTGTAATTCAAGATCCAGAAGTATTACTCGCAAATGAAGCAAGAAGAAAGGCTTTATTAGATGAAAAATCTGCATTAAAAAGGGATGAAAAGCCTGGAGAAGAGCGAGGGGAAAAGGAAAGGTATCTTGAAGGATACTTCGTCATCAATAAACTATTAAAACAGGCAGTGTTTTTAGGACACTGCTTGTTTTTTATTTCACGTTAAGTATCTAATATTAGATGTAGTTTAAAAAATAGAGATTATTTGGCTTTTAAGATTTAATAAAGACCTTTTTTCTAAGGAATAAAAGAGGGGCCAACCAACTTTCAATTGGCTGCCCCCTCTTGCATCAAAGTTAATTTAAGGTGATAGAAAGTGTCTTTACGAACTACAAAGTAGAGATGTCAATAACAAATCGATAACGCACATCACTACGGAGAACACGCTCATACGCTTCATCTACTTGATCAGCACGGATCACTTCAATCTAAGGAGCAATACCGGCAATGTTTGGAATAAAGTTTGATCAAAAAGATCCTCTCTCTTAAACCATTATTGATTTCTCAATGATAGGAGCTGATTCTGATCGAACTTTTATTAAAAACAACAAATGCAATAGGATGTTAGGTGGCGTAGTTTGCTGCCTGTTTTTGTTTAGAATATTAAATAGATGGTGATAATTACCTAAAAGGAGAAAAAAGAAATGTTAAGAGCTGTAATGAAACTCAATATTCCTGGGTAGTCGGACTTTATTTTACGTTTCGTTTGGTAAACAAGGGCTCTTTATGTCGAATTTTAATGTTTCCATCAATTCGCTATTCCTGATTGTGACAGCTAGTTTGAATGGGGTTACTCAATCCTATAATTTTGAGTTTGTTCAAAGGGAGTCTTTAAGGAATAAGTGTTAGCGACTCGTGATTCTTCAGTCGATATTTGCAAGGAAGTGTAGAATATGGTAAAAAACGTTAAAATCAGCCCTCGTCAATTTTGTATTTTGGTGATTTTATTTTCTATAGGAACGACCATCTTAATTATTCCAGCTGCTATCATAAAAACGGCACAACAAGATGCCTGGATCTCAGCATTACTCGGTATAGGACTAGGTTTATTACTAGTGGCGTTAATCATTACCTTAGCAAACCGTTATCCCAATATGACATTAGTCGAAATTAATGAAAAACTTCTCGGAAGATGGTTAGGCAAGACCGTTTCTCTTGCGTTTGTTTTCTTTTCATTTATCTCTGCAGCAGGACTTTTATTCCAGGTTGGGACTTTTTTGACGACACAAATGATGCCTGATACACCCGTATTAATGATCAATATTCTTTTTGCGTGCGTTGTGATCATGGGAATTCGCCTTGGACTTGAAACCTTGGCTCGTTCGGCCGAGATTTTCTTTGCTTTTTTCATTATCCTATTTATCATTTTGGTCGTTTCTGTTGCTCCTCAAATCGATTTTCAGAACATACAGCCTATATTCGAAGTAAGAATGAAACCCATTATATGGTCAAGCCTCATTTTTGTCAGCATTTTTTGTCTACCCTCTGTTGTATTATTAATGGTTTTTCCCGTGTCTGTAAATCAGCCAAAACAAGCCAAACAAGCCTTTTTTTCAGGAATAATCATCGGGGGCCTCTTTTTAACCATCATTATCGTTTTAGGCATTTTGGTTTTAGGTATTGATGTTGCTTCGAGACACATGTATCCAAGTTATGCGATAGCCAGAAGAATCAATGTAGGGGGTTTTATACAACGGATTGAAGCAGTAATGGCTATCATGTGGTTTATTTCAATGTATTTTAAATTGATATTTTATTTTTACGCAGCGATTACAGGTCTTGCCCAAACATTAAATGTAAAAGACTATCGACCACTTACTTTACCATTAGGGATGATTATGGTTGTCATGTCTGTGACCTTACATCCTGATATTCTTGATTATAATCAATACAATAAAGGCATTTTTATGGTACATGCTTCAACCTATGGGCTATTTCTTCCTCTACTATTGTTAGGAATAAGTGCCTTTCGAAAAAAGGAAGGGACCAAACAGAATGAAATTCCCTAAGAAACCACCAAAAGATGTTGAATGACAATAAGGTGTTTAAAAACAATAAAGTCGATTAAGTGTTTTAAGTAACAAAAAAATGGTTTAAAAAAGGGGAAATCCATGAATCTCAAGAGTTTTACAGTCCAATTTTAAACAACTTTATTATCATATTTTTATGTGCAGCCGTTTTACCTCTTTCTTGTCACAGTAATCCCCCTATATCTCAAGTGGTTAGAACAAGATATGAGATGGTAAGGCCAACGCATTAGATGGAGTTAATTTGGTATTATATTAATTTTTGGATATAGTTTGCAATAGAGAAAGGAGCGATTTCCTATGGAAGAAAAAGAAAAAATAATCCAAATTTATCGGGATGTATTAGATGGAAGAAGAGCACGATTTCCTAACCACTTTTTTGTAGGAGATCAGGGAATGAAATATTTAGCCTTCCTAACATGTTACCTCATTGAAGAGTACTTAGGAATTCCTATAGAAGAAATTCCTCGAAAAGTCAAAGCGGAAACCCTTTGGAATCACCGTTTACGACCTCCTTCTCATGTTCATGGATGGAAGGGTTTTATAGTGGTAATTGAAAATGCTTACCCTGGAAAGTTTCAACCTTGGGAATTCAATCAAGTTTCCAATAATTATTGGCATGGGGAAAACGGAAGAAAAAGGGCAATTGAAGTCGTTCGATTCGTGATTGAAGAAAAATGCAAGATACCCCATCAAGAAATTCCTTTGAAAATCAACCATCGCTTCTTTAAAGATCAAAAACTTAATGGTATTTTTCGTTCTTTTGATTATTCTCCTTATCAAGTGATTAATGCTGTGTATCCTGGTCATTTTCAACCGTGGGAATTGGCTAACGTTCCAGTTAATTATTGGAAGAACCCTGAGAACATCAAACAGACGTTAGATTGGTTTCTTTTTCAAAAGCTCTGCTTTTCTTCTTATGAAGATGCTCTTATGAGACTCAAGAAAAAGGACTTCTTCCAATATCGGTTGACTGGATTACTTCAAAGGGCCTTCGACTTTCGATTGTTTAAGGTACAACAATGGATAAGAGAACAAAACACTCATGACCATCTAACATTAATAAACGATAGGGTACAGAAACGATTTGAGGAATGAGAAACTGTATGAAATTCCTTCAAGTATAGACGGATTTAGCTCCCCTTTAACAAAACGTACTGGATATTGAAAAAGAAAAATCTTCCTCTAATGTTATCGTGACCAAACCAAAACATTGATAGCAACTTCTCAATCCTAATGTATGTCCGCTATGTTTTAAACCGAGTAAGATCATACCAGTTCTAACCATCGAATGCTCCGCCATGTCTGGGTTTCGAATGGAGGAACCCTCTATATTCATGTACCTGTTTACAGTCAACGGTGTGAGGACTGTGACTTCACTTGGACGGTGGAATTCCATATATTCCTGTTCAATAAAAGGTTACCCTGCACTTTATAACGATGATCGCTCATAAATGTTTCGGGCAACCGTTTGAAGGCGTAGCTTGTGAAAGGGAGGTTCCTGCTTCTCTACAAACACGTTTTATTGTCGAGAACTATTTATTTCCTTAATGTATTAAAAATTGGAAAATAGGCAGGATAATAATGAAGACATCAAACACTTCACTTCATTCGGTAACACAATAACTTCTAATAAGTCTACCTTTTAAAGAATCAAAATACTGAGTGAGGGAAAAATGTATGAGTTTTTTTAAGAAAAAAAGAAAAAACAACGGTAATCGCTTCTTATTCGAGCAAAGCGATCAAAATAAGGAAACGAACAAAGACTTGTTAAAAACAAGTCTCCAAGGAAACATTCAACATGTAAAGCAACAGCTTGGAAATAGCGGCGACATCGTGATTAGAGAAATACAAATTGGCAAAGAGGGAATCGTTAAGGCATGTATTTTTTATACCGATGGTTTGGTGGACACTAATGCCATTCAGAACTTTATCATGGAATCACTCATGTTAGATATTCATCCCGATCAGGAGCAAATGATATCGTCTCACCAGAATGTTTTACAAGTATTGAGAGATTGCATCCTTGCGGTTGGAGACATACAGGATGTTACGGAATTCAGTTCTTTATTGACTTCCTTGTTATCAGGGGATGTTATTCTCTTATTGGATGGATATGCACAAGGTTTTACAATCGGTATGCGTGGTGGAAAAGACCGTGGTGTTATGGAATCCACCACGGAAACCGTTGTTCGGGGGCCAAAGGAAGGTTTTACGGAGAACTTGCGTACCAATACGGCGTTAATTCGCCGAAAAATAAAAACCCCCCGACTTTGGTTGGAATCGAAAAAAATTGGGGAATTGACCAAAACCGATGTAGCGATCATGTATATCGATGGAATTGTGAATAACAAAGTCGTCGAAGAAGTGCACAAGCGTCTGGATCGAATTGATATCGATGCAATCCTAGAAAGTGGTTATATTGAGGAATTGATTCAAGATGAAACAAACAGTCCCTTTCCGACTATATATTATTCGGAACGCCCTGATGTGATTGCCGCCGAGCTTTTGGAAGGGAAAGTTGCCATACTAGTGGACGGAACGCCGATTGTTCTAGTCGTCCCAGCACTGTTCATCTCCTTTATTCAGTCTGCGGAAGATTATTATCAGCGTGCAGACATTAGCACCCTTATTCGTTTGCTTCGTTTTTTTTCTATTTTTATTGCTCTACTAGGACCATCCTTATATATCGCTATCACCACGTACCATCAGGAAATGTTACCAACTCCACTGCTGATCGGTCTAGCCGCTCAACGAGAAGGGGTTCCCTTTCCTGCATTTATTGAAGCTCTCATAATGGAAGGGGCGTTTGAAATCTTGCGGGAAGCTGGTTTACGAATGCCAAAAGCTATTGGTCAAGCTATATCTATTGTAGGGACATTGGTGATTGGAACAGCGGCGGTAGACGCTGGAATCGTATCTGCTGCCATGGTAATCGTTGTTGCAATCACGGCTATTTCAAGCTTTGTGCTTCCTGCGTTTACCATGTCCATGTCGATTCGAATGCTCCGTTTCCCGATGATGGCGCTTGCCGCTTCTTTTGGCATATTCGGGTTAATCGTTGGCTTCATCGCGCTTGTTCTTCATTTGTGCAGCTTGCGTTCCTTTGGGGTTCCCTATATGAGTCCTTTTGGTCCTTATATCCGTGAAGACATGAAGGATACGTTTATTCGGGTACCTAGATGGGGGATGTTTTCTCGGCCCCGTTTAATCAGCCAGAAAAACAATAAACGCGAACACGCTTCGGCACCGAAACCACCGCGGAATAAAATGTAAGATTGAAAACAAAGCTTTCTAAATGGTATCAAAATACACAAAATGCTTCTATTTAGATTGGATGAAGTCATTTATCATTGCGATTCTAAGCTACCAAAAAGGTATAAGAAGGATTGGAATAAACATTTTTGACTTGTCTGTGAATGTATAGGTAGATACAAAGATTGGACGGTACCGTATCCCATTCTGTTATAAAGAAAGTAGAGAAAGGAGTAGTCGAAAGTGGTGGCTGTTGCAGGAATCCTTGTCATCGTCGCTGTGATTATCGCGATCGATGTTCCTCATCTGTTGAGGAATAAATTAAAAAAGGAATTATGGATATTTTCCATTCTTCTACTATTCGGTACCGCGTTAAGCATTGCCCAAGCGCTGAATATCAAGATTCCCAATCCACTAGATGGGATTACAGCTATTTATAAACCGCTTTCCGACATGATTGAGACATTATTAAAGTGAAAATGGAATAGGCAAAAGATGCTTAGAACGGCAAAAATGGGTATGTGATCATTTACTTTATAGATTATCGTATATAAGGTTGGCGGTTCCGTTCCTGTTCCTGTTCCTCCGTCCGGCCAACGACATTTAAAACCTTGAAGGTTGTTATTTTTTTAGAAGCATTTACCGTAACATGTATTCTATCTTTTATGTGCGAATTTATTTTCCAATCAGATTTACTTTTTTTTTCGAACGATCGCTAGCCCTAATAATATTAGAGAGAAAAAAAGCCTACAAGTTAGAGAGTAAGGAATCAATATAGTCTTTAAAGATGCTTGGAAATAGACTATATTTGGAAAACTGAAAAGAGATAAGCTGATGATGATCATCCCTAGGGGAAAAGTCAACATGCGGTAGTTCTTTAATTTCAACGTTTGGGCAAGAGCGAAGATGGATCATAAAAATGAAATCGACACTTTAAAATAATCCGTAATAAACCAAATAATAGAAAAAAATCGAGAGAAAGGAGTTTAACCTATGAAACGGAGCTTTACAATGCTTATCATGCTGATTGTATTTCTATTATTTACTACGGGTTGCTGGAATCGTCGTGAATTAAATGAACTTGCTATAACGCTGGCCATAGGGCTAGATAGTACAAGGGATGGTCAATATCTTGTAACCGCCCAAGTGGTAAATCCAGGAGAAGTATCTCAGGGAAAAGGGGGGGGAGGTTCCGGCCTTTCACCGGTCGTCATCTATCAGGCGAAAGGGAAAACCGTATTTGAAGCTGTCCGAAAAATGACAAAGGAATCCCCAAGAAAAATATATCCCTCACATCTTCGAATGCTCGTGATTGGTGAGTCATTAGCAAAAGAAGGAATTGGAAAACCATTAGATCTTCTCTCTAGGGATTGGGAAATGCGCTCAGATTTTTATATCACCGTAGCTAAGGGAATGAATGCAGAAGATATCCTGAAGGTGCCCACAGCTTTAGAAAAAATACCTGCCAATAATTTGTTTGCTACCCTTGAAGTCTCGGAAAAAGCATGGGCAGGTACAAGTGCCGTTACATTAGATGAATTGATCGCGGATATGGTAAGTGACGGAAAAAGGCCAGTGTTAACAGGAATCCAAGCAGTTATAAAAGGTGATGAAGAAACATCTTTGAGCAAACAGAATGTAGAAATGATTAATCCCCCTGCTCGAGTAAAGTATGGTAACTTAGCTGCATTCAAAATGGATAAATTAGTCGGTTGGTTAGATGAGAAACAAAGCAAAACGTATAACGTCATTACAAACAAGGAGAAAAGTACAGTTGTGAATATACCGTGTCCTAAAGGCGGAAAAGCTGTGTATGAAGTGAAAAAGTCAAACACGGAAATGAAGGGTAAGATAAAGAATGGAAAACCTGAGATAGATCTAAATGTTAGTGTGGAAGGCAATGTAGGTGAAGTAGAATGCCATATCGATTTGACAAAACCAGAAACGTTTGAAAAATTAGAGGAAATTTATGAAAAAGAAACGGAGGAAATGTTCAAAAAGGCAATAAAACAGGTACAGGAAAATGAAAAAGTAGACATTTTTGGATTTGGTGAGGCGATTCATCGAGCTGATCCTAAAGCTTGGGAAAAACTCAAAAAAGATTGGGATAAAAATTTTGAGAACTTGCCTGTAAATATAAAGGTACAAGGAGAAATCCGACGCGTCGGTACGGTTGGTAATTCATTCCTGAAAAAAATAAAATAATTGGTTGGGTTTATACAGGGATAATAACCATTGATAGGATGTTGAATTATGGTAAAAGATATTAAAATTAGTGCTCGGCAATTTGCAATATTAGTTATTTTATTTTCTATAGGTACGACCATCTTGGTGATTCCTGGAAGTCTGGCTCAAGAGGTAAAACAAGATGCTTGGATTGCAGCTGTAATCGGTACAGGCATAGGTTTATTGGTGGTGGCTTTATATATCGCTATAGGCAGGATGTTCCCCACTATGACACTGGTTGAAATCAATGAAACACTTCTCGGCAAATGGTTAGGTAAGGCAATTTCTCTTACGTTTGTTTTCTTTTCACTTTACGCCGCTGGAGAACTATTGTTTTATGTTGGTAATTTCTTGACGACACAGATCATGCCGGACACCCCTATTGAAGCGATCCAAATTCTTTTCGCATGCATCTTAATTATGGGAATTCGCCTTGGTCTTGAAACGTTGGCTCGTACTGGAGAAATTTTATTTCCTTTCATTGTTTTTTTATTCGTAATTCTAGTGGTTTCAGTATTTTTACCTCCAGTTCAATTTAAGTTTGAAAACATACAACCCGTATTTGAAACAGGATTAAAACCGATGATACGGGCTGTTTTTCTTTTTACAAGTATTTTTTCTTTGCCTTTGATTGTTTTATTAATGATTTTTCCTGTTTCAATGAATCAACCAAAAGCAGCTGAAAAAAACTTTTTTATCGGAATGCTCATTGGAGGAATCTTTTTAATCATCCTTATCACTTTAACTATTTTAGTTTTAGGTGCTGATAATAGTGCCAGACAGATGTATCCAAGTTATGCTTTGGCTAGGAAGATAAACGTAGGGGATTTTTTGCAACGGGTAGAAGCCATAATCGCCATCATATGGCTTATCACTATTTATTTTAAAATGGCGTTTTATTTTTACGCGTCCGTTATCGGTCTTGCACAAACGTTGAATATAAACAATTATCGCCCACTCACGCTACCTTTAGGGATGATCTTGGTTGCTCTTTCCTTAATTATACATCCCAATGTCGCCCATTCAGCCACATTTGACAAAGAGGTTTGGCCGCTATACGTTTCAACATACGGACTTGTTCTTCCATTACTCTTATTAGCAGTCAACGCATTCCGGAAAAAAAATAAAAAACATTAGCGAATATGAACTGCACCCCAATTGTTAGACACATCTAACAATTGGGGTGCAGTTTCTTTATGGCCAAATTTACAGCACAACAGAAAATACAAGCCGTACAGAGATATCTTGAAGGTACAGAGGGACAGGAAAGCATAGCTAAATCTATTGGTGTTACCTCTGGAGTATTAATCACTTGGATTCGACTGTACCAATATCATGGAGAAAGTGCATTTGTTGCTGTTCCATATATTGGTTCTACCTTTTTAGAACTTGTTGTTTTTTTAAATGTTCGTTCCATATAATAATCGGATACAAAATGTGGGAAAAGCCCTTTGGATAGGAACTCTTATGGGAGGGATTATGTTAACCATCATTTCGCTTTTAACGATTCTAGTCATCGGAGCTGATATGACGGAAATTCAGATTTATCCTAGCTATGTATTAGCCAAAAAAATCAACGTGGGTAACTTTTTAACGAGGATTGAAGTGATGATGGCTATCATTTGGTTTTTGACCATCTTTTTCAAATTAACCGTTTTTTTATATGCAACAGCATTAAGTCTTGCACAAACGTGGCTGTAATTCGTAAAAACCGTGAAAAATCAAAAAGTGTCAAACAACGAAATCTCCAATTTCATGAAGAAGCAAAATAAAGAAGAACCGATTAATACAACATTGGCGGATGCTTTGGCAAAACTGAATTCGATAAATAAATGGAACTATTTGCATTCCTCTTTCCATGGAAATTGTCACACAGATTATGTACGCCAAATAAGCGCGTGATGTTCGAGAAAATGGAATAGAAATAAACAAAGAGTTGCAGCCTGTTTTACCGAAGCAGCAACTCTTTGTTTTATAAGATGGGATATAGGAAATCCCATACATTTTAATTCATTATTTTAATGGTTGTCCTTCAAATGCGTTAACATTTAAAGGTGAAGAAAGGAATTCTTTAGCTTTACCAACAAACGAGGTGAAGTGCTCACTTGAATTATGGCTTGCAACCGCTAGATGATCTTGCCAAACTTCAACCATTGTAAATTCATTGTCTTTTTCTGTAGCTTTGTGAAGAGTGTAAGAAACATTTCCACTTTCCGCTCTTGAAGCTACGATTAGCGGTTGAATCTCCTCTAGAAATGCATCTTGTTTTGCTGGATTAATATTGAATACGGCATGAATGATAATCATTAAACGTCATCCTCTCTTTTGTTAAGCATAATAAACTTAATATATAATTAAAGTAAAAATAACATACTCGGTTGAAATTTAATGAATGGATTCTTTATTACATTACTTCCATTGTGCGACTTTATCAATTGGAAGACGAACTGATTGATGACCATTATCTGCTGCTTTACCGATTGAAATTAGCATAACTGGTACGTATCGATCTTTATCTAATCCAAAAGCTTCTGCGATTTGGTCTTTTTCATAGCCACCGATTGGATTTGTATCATAGCCATAAGCACGAGCCGCAAGCATTAGTTGCATGGATACAAGACCACCATCAACTAGAACGACCTCTTTCATTTCTTCACTAGTGATTTTTTCGAAATATCCAGCAAATGAGGCTAATATGTTTTCTTTTACTTCTAAAGGCATAAGCCCTAAATCTACAGCTTTACCGTAGATTTCTTCGCCGTTATCAAAATTGTTCATATCACCAAATACGGCAATTACTGCGGAAGATGTTTCGACTTGATTTTGGTTAAAGCGAGCAAGAGGTGCAAGTGTTGCTTTTCCCTCAGGACTATCAATTACAAGGAAGCGCCATGGTTGCATATTAACTGAAGAAGGAGCAAGTGTCGCTAAGGTAAGTATTTCCTCCATTTCTTCCCTACTGATTTTTACGGATTTGTCGTAATTTTTTATGGAGCGGCGTCCTGTGACAATTTCTTTGAAATCATTTGTTAATTGTGCTGTAGTAGTCATAGTTGATAGTCTCCTCTTTTTAACTTTAGTAGTTTAATTTATAGTTATTCTCATTTCAAATTGTAACGAATCAAGTGTTAGACTTGGCTTATATTTTTTTGAATGCGTGTCAGCATATCTGTTAACTCTTGACGTTCTTCTTCTTTAAAATCTTTAAGCATCAAAGTGACAAAACGAGCCTTTTCAGCTTGGTAGAGAATAATTTGTTTGCGACCATGATCTGAAAGACAGACAAGAGTAAATCGATTATCCTCCGGATCTTTGCGTCTTAAAATCATCCCAGTCGCTTCAAGTTGTTTTAAATGCCGGGTAATCGCTGCACCGTCAATGTTAACCTTTTTTTGAAGTGCTGTTTGACTAATTTCATCAACTTGATAAAGCTGATATAAGATATCATGTCTTGATTGACTAATGCCCGTACAACTTTCAAATTTTGAACTTATCTGTTTGTTAAGGCAGTTCATTATATATAAAATAAAAGATTCATTAGAACATGAATTCGTCAAGAAACACCCTCTTTTCATACGTTAGACAAAATAATTGATAGCTCAATAGTTGATGTGTCAATTAATATACTATACCCTAAATAATAAAGCAAGTATTTTAGTACTGCAACTTTTGCTTAAATATGATCTAGACCAAAATGTTGCTCTATCTCCTTTTTGATTAGGCAATCTTTTCAAGAAAGCTCAGTAAACCTTTGGAGCTTTTAGCCAAGGTATAAGTATGATAATCACCATGTTATAAAAACTGCCCTTAAATAAGGTGGAAAAGTTCATCTGATAGTCGTAGACCAAGACTATTCTTCGATTTTTGTGCCATAATACAGAAAGTGAAGGAGCGAATTCTCCATCCTTTTCTGTATGCTACTTCAATCAATTAAATTTCATTGAGTACGATGCCTGTAAATGATATTCAAGTTCTTTGTCAGTTATGTGTGTGGAGATTTAAATCTAATGGTGTAAGTGCACTGAATGGGCTCCTATCATCAATAAATCCAGCTAGACATAAAACAGAAGGGTTAAGTTTAGAACCATACTTTTCACATCTCATCATACATAAGGAAATACATGGGGATAAAGTGTTCGTACCAATAGATTTAAAGAGAATTTGGAATCGTTTATAGCAATGAAAAAAAGCAACCGTTTGGATATAAAACGGTTGCTTTTTTATAAACTGTGGTCTAGGAGTTTTATAATAGTCCTTTCGGGATTCCTTCGCAGGGTGCAATAATGAATATGTATTTACAGGTCCAAGTACGGAAGTTCAACATTTGTGGTTTGCTCTGTTTACTATGTTCAATATAAGGTTATCAGAAAAGTGAGCTCATTTTAGTTTACATAATACTAATTATTGATCCAAAAGCCCTTTATTTGTTTATTTTCGAATGAAATTCTAGTGTTTTTATGAGTCCAGTACATCTTGAATCCTATAAACCTGGTGCCTCACATGCTGGTATTTATATAGGTGGTAATCAATTCATACACAGCTCCTCATCAAATGGTGTAAGCATTTCCTCTATGGATATTAGATATTGGAAGAAAAGATATTTAGGAGCAAAAAGAATGTAATAGAGAAAGTTGCCAGTTCTTTTTTTAAGAGACTGGCTTTTATAGTTCTACCAATAGGTTACGATACTAAGAAGTCCTATGGATGGTAGTATCCTTTCTTGAATAGACAGTTTCTTATTTTTTTCCATTCTTCTTCATTATGGTTTACGAAATAAAATCTTGGGTGGATTATTCGTAAAATGTATGGTATTGATACATAAAAAATTTATATTTTTAAGATACAATTTTAGGTTTTATTTCTCCCAGAAACACTTGGGTTTGATGAATACTCCATATACCATATATAGATTCTTTTATTTCTCCTATAATATAACCCGTTTACAAGGAGGGGCATCTTCGTTCCATC
>NZ_CP195840.1:5455174-5468053 GCF_058513295.1 Peribacillus sp. B65
TCTTCGTTTAATACCAGATCAATACACCAAATGGATGTTGAAGGGATCAAAGGTGGAACCTTCCGGACTTGATCCATTCAAATATTAAGAATGGCACCTTAGCTTGGCTTATTTTAAGGAATTGAACAATGCAGGGGTAATCATCATTAGGCATGGTTTTCAACAGTTCTGCCCACCATTCTGTTTCATAACGAGCTATTATGCTAAGGTTATAAGAAATCAAATAATGGATCAAAAGTTCAGGTAATGAAAAAGCTGACGAATCTTTGTTTAGTGATAGCATGAACTGTCCTTCTGCTAAATTATACCGTATTGGGGACGTGGCATTATGATTGGGGACGCCATCTGTTTTAAAATGCAGTGTCCCAGGAGCTTCTGAAATACTGTAAACTTGATTCGTTTTTGCTTTCAAAAATTCTTCCAACCGACTGCTGGACATCTGATAGCTATCCAATACAGCTGAAGGTAATTGAAAGCCATTCAAAGATGGTAACATGGCGATGAAATTTTTCTTTGAAACCGACCATGTAAAGTTTTGCATATCTGGGATTTCCTTCATTAATGTTCCCATGGAAAACTTTTCACCTTCCAGATGCTTGATGTGAAATAACTTCTCGGCAATGCAGGTGAAAAGTCCATTCTTTTGCGTTTTCACTTCGTCCTTTAAAAATTCATATTGTTGTTTTTTCTTTTTTCTCGTTGTTACCCCATGGGCAAGCATCGAAGTTGATTCCGGATAGTTAGGATCAATCGTGAGCAGACAAGCCTTTAACAATTGTGCGAATCCATAAAATGTCAGTATTGGTTGTATGGAAAGTGGTGCAATGGCAGCCTGATTATAATAAGTTTTAGCATGTTCAAGATGGTAAATAAATGGATAACAATTATCGTAACTTTTTATTTCCGCTTCTGCTATTTTTTCGTGCGTGTAACATTTTTGTAAAAAAAGTTGTGAGGAAGATGCGGAAAAAAAAGGTGTATATTTATCGAAATTATCATTGTTTTCAGGCATTGCAGCTATCCTCCGAATTAATAGAATAATCAAACTTTTATTTCTCTTCTTGACAGTAGTATGTCCTATTGATAACCTACAAATAATATTTTTAAGCAGGAGGGGAAAATAAATGTGGGAAAATAAATTTGCAAAAGAAGGTTTAACCTTTGATGATGTCCTATTAATTCCAGCGAAATCAGAGGTTTTGCCGAAAGATGTTAACCTTCAAGTCAACTTAGCTGAAAACTTAAGGCTCAACCTTCCTATCATCAGCGCAGGAATGGATACCGTGACGGAAGCTGAGATGGCAATTGCCATGGCTCGTCAAGGCGGATTGGGTATCATTCATAAAAATATGTCCATTGAAGCACAAGCTGAACTGGTGGATAAAGTAAAACGTTCAGAAAGCGGTGTAATTACCGATCCATTTTTCTTAACGCCGGATCACCAAGTATTCGATGCAGAGCATTTAATGGGTAAATATCGCATTTCAGGTGTTCCTGTAGTCAACAATATAGAGGATCAAAAGCTTGTGGGTATCATTACAAACCGTGATTTGCGATTTATTTCCGATTTTTCCTTGAAGATTTCCAGTGTCATGACTGTAGAGAATCTGGTCACAGCGCCAGTGGGAACTAACTTGGAACAAGCAGAGAAGATTCTTCAAAAATACAAAATTGAAAAGCTTCCCCTTGTGGACGATAATGGTGTCCTTAAAGGACTTATTACGATCAAGGATATCGAGAAAGTCATCGAGTTCCCGAATTCGGCGAAAGATAAGCAAGGAAGATTACTTGCAGGTGCTGCAGTCGGCGTGACCAAGGATACAATGAAGCGTGTCGAAATGCTGGTTAAATCCCATGTCGATGCAATTGTACTTGATACTGCTCACGGTCATTCAGAAGGCGTCCTTGAAATGGTGAAGGAAATCCGCGGGACATATCCTGAATTGACGATCATTGCCGGTAATGTGGCAACAGCCGAAGGTACGAAAGCATTGATTGAAGCTGGAGCTGATGTAGTGAAAGTGGGAATCGGACCTGGGTCAATCTGTACGACAAGGGTTGTAGCTGGTGTAGGTGTTCCGCAAATCACGGCAGTCTTCGATTGTGCGACAGAAGCAAGAAAACATGGTAAAACGATCATTGCTGATGGCGGAATCAAATACTCTGGTGATATCGTTAAAGCCCTAGCTGCAGGCGGACATGCAGTAATGCTTGGCAGTATGCTTGCCGGTGTAACTGAAAGCCCAGGCGAAACGGAAATTTTCCAAGGCCGCCGATTTAAAGTGTATCGGGGTATGGGCTCTGTTGCTGCAATGGAAAAGGGATCTAAAGATCGCTACTTCCAAGAAGATAACAAAAAATTCGTACCGGAAGGCATCGAAGGCCGCCTTCCATATAAAGGACCTTTATCAGATACCATTTTCCAGCTGATTGGCGGCATTCGTTCAGGTATGGGATATTGCGGTACAGCAACATTGGAAGAGTTGAGGGAAAACTCTCAATTTGTCAAAATGACTGGTGCCGGATTAAGGGAAAGCCATCCTCATGATGTCCAAATTACAAAAGAAGCACCGAACTACTCAATGTAATGAATTTAACATATAATCGTCATTAAAATTTATTGTTAAAATAGACAGAGTCTGCGATTACTCTGTCTATTTTTTTTATTTTTTCTGTGATAAACTAGACAAGGTGTCAAGGGAATTACATAAAGTTTCTTCTTTGTAATAGAGATTAGCTTAAAAGTTGGAGGTATTGGAAATTGAAAAAAATCAGCAAGATGACCCTCATTTTCACTTTTGTTTTTGTTCTTGTTATGTCGCAATTTGCCTATCAACCGGGGGAAGCTGTTGCTGAATCTGATAATTTAGGTTTAAAAGCAGAGGCAGCCATCATCATTGATGGTGAAACAGGACAAATCGTGTATGAAAAAAATGCCGATAAAGTATTAGGGATTGCATCCATGTCTAAAATGATGACAGAGTACATCATAATGGAGTCAATTGAAAATGGGAAAATCAGTTGGGATCAAAAAGTTAAAATAAATAAATACGTACATGACCTTTCAAAAGCACCCAATTTGTCGAATGTCGGGTTAACGGAAGGTGAAGATTATACAGTTAAGGAACTATATCAAGCTATGGCCGTCTATTCCGGAAATGCGGCAACAGTAGCTTTAGCACAGCTAGTTTCCGGAAGTGAAAAGAGCTTCGTTAAGTTAATGAACGAAAAAGCGAAGGAATTAGGCTTGAAAAACCATAAATTCGTTAATGCCAGCGGCTTGAATAACAGCGATTTATTAGGGCAATTTCCTTCAGGTGATGAAGATGATGAAAATATCATGACAGCAAAAGATACTGCACTTCTTGCTTATCGTTTAATAAATGATTATCCGGAAGTGTTGAAAATCGCCAGCATCCCTAAATTGAAGTTCCGTGATGGAAAAGAATATCCGAACTTCAACTGGATGCTGCCTGGACTGATATTTGAATATAAAGGCGTAGATGGACTAAAAACGGGATCTACTGACTTTGCCGGATATGGACACACAGGGACGGTTATCCAGGACGGTCAGCGCTATATCACGGTGGTCATGAAGTCCACTAATAAAAACGAACGTTTTGCGGATAGCACTAAGCTTATGAATTATGCTTATGCAACCTTTAAAAAGGACAAAGTCCTTCCTGCCAACTACCAGGTGAAAGGGAAAGAAACACTTTCAGTAGTGAAAGGCAAGGAAAAAGACGTTAAGATTCAATCTGAAAAAGCGATCGAGCTACTTGTTGAAAATGGTGAGAAAGACAACTATAAAACAGATTTAGTGATCGATAAAAACAAATTGAATGATGATGGTAAGCTGACTGCACCAATCAAAAAAGGTGAAAAGCTAGGTTATATCACAGTCACTCCTAAAAAAGGTGAAGATTACGGGTACATCAACGGAGATCAGGTTAAGGTTAACGTCGTAGCTGCTGAATCTGTAGAAAAGGCAAACTGGTTCGTACTATCAATGCGAGCGGTTGGCGGATTCTTTGGTGACGTATGGAGCAGTGTAGCTTCCACTGTTAAAGGCTGGTTTTAAGTTTCACGTATAAAACGGTTGCGTAATGTATAAAATTATAGTACATTATGGAAAACAATCTGATTATATAAGAAAGCAATGACAGGAAATAGTAACAAGTATTTCTTTCTATAGAGAGCCGATGGCTGGTGGAAATCGGTGTGAGAGTTTTGTGAATCCCTCCTGGAGCAGAGTATGGAAAGCCCTTTTGGGTCAGTAAGTACTTTCGGTTAAAAGCCGTTATCGTGATAAGTGGTAGGCGTTTTAGATGGGCCTTCAACTAGGGTGGCAACGCGGGTTAACTCTCGTCCCTTCTTCAGGGGACGGGAGTTTTTTGCGTTCTTTGATAAAACATAAAAATATTAAGGAGGAACTGAAAATGTTGGATTTGAAATATGTAAGAAATAATTTTGAAGAAGTGAAGCGTGTATTGCAATTTAGAGGAGAAGATTTGACCGATTTAGGTAAATTCGAGGAACTGGATGTAAAGCGTCGGGCTTTGATTGCTGAGACGGAAAAGTTGAAAAGCCAAAGAAATGAAGTTTCACAGCAAGTGGCCGTATTGAAACGGGAAAAAAAAGACGCAGATCAGCTGATTGCCCAAATGCGTGAAGTTGGTGACCGTATCAAAGGATTCGATGATGAACTTCGTGAAGTGGAAGCCCAGTTGGAAACATTACTTCTTTCCATTCCGAACATTCCGCATGAAAGTGTGCCTGTTGGTGAGACGGAAGACGATAATGTCGAAATCCGTAAATGGGGAGAACTACCGGAATTCAAGTTTGAACCGAAACCACACTGGGATGTAGCCGGAGATCTAGGCATCCTGGATTTTGAACGGGCAGCAAAAGTGACCGGAAGCCGATTTGTATTTTATAGGGGCCTTGGTGCTCGATTAGAACGTGCATTAATTAGCTTTATGTTAGACCTTCATGTTGAGGAACATGGATATGAAGAAATGCTGCCACCATATATGGTTAACCGTGCAAGCATGACTGGCACAGGTCAATTGCCAAAATTCGAAGAGGATGCTTTCCGTATTGAAAGTGATGATTACTTCTTGATTCCTACAGCTGAAGTCCCGGTGACAAACTTCCATCGTGATGAAATCATGAGCATGGACGATCTGCCGATAAGCTATGCGGCATACAGTGCTTCTTTCCGTTCAGAGGCAGGATCTGCAGGTCGTGATACACGCGGGTTAATTCGTCAGCACCAGTTCAATAAAGTTGAACTAGTGAAATTCGTGAAGCCGGAAGATTCTTATGCAGAGTTGGAAAACCTTACAGGGCATGCCGAAAAGGTCCTTCAATTGCTAGGTCTTCCATACCGAGTGCTAAGCATGTGTACGGGAGATCTTGGTTTCACAGCTGCTAAAAAGTATGATATCGAGGTTTGGATCCCGAGCTATGGAACGTACCGCGAAATTTCTTCTTGCAGTAACTTTGAAGCATTCCAGGCTAGACGGGCAAATATCCGCTTCAGACGTGATGCAAAAGGTAAACCGGAACACGTCCATACTCTAAATGGATCAGGTTTGGCAATCGGACGTACAGTCGCAGCCCTTTTGGAAAATTATCAGCAGGAAGATGGCAGTGTTATCATTCCTGAAGTATTACGTCCATATATGCGAGGTGCGGAAGTCATAAAACCGTAAGTCAAAAGGAATCAGCTTCCGTTTAAAGAGGCTGATTCTCCTTTTTATCTAAGTTTGAAAATTATTTTAAAAAACTTTATAGAGGGCTTGACTTTAATTTTAAATCCATGTAACATAATAAATGTTGATACGGAGGTATACCCAAGTTCGGCTGAAGGGATCGGTCTTGAAAACCGACAGGGGAGTCAAATCCCGCGGGGGTTCGAATCCCTCTACCTCCTCCATAACTTATTAATAACCACAGCGCATAAATTGGATATCGATGAATTCCGTTACAGATATGTAACGGAATTTTTGTTTTCTAATATATTAAAAAACCACCGGATAACCGGTGGTTTTTCTGTTTATACATTTCGCAGCAACTTGGTTTGCTCCATATATTCGGCAATCCGTTTTATAAGAGGTTCGATGCTTGCTTCATCCTGCATAAGGTCATATTCGTTTATATTTAATCGAAGGATAGGGCAAGCGTTGAATTGATCAATCCATTCTTCGTAACGGCCGTGCATTTCCTGCCAATATTCAATTGGGGTATGCTGTTCCATTGGACGGCCTCGCTCTTGGATCCGGTCTAGGATATCATCGAGCGAACCTTCGAGATAGATAAGTAAATCAGGGTGCGGGAAGTATGGCGTCATTACCATGGCGTTGAAAAGGCTTGTATACGTTTCGTAGTCCACATCATTCATCGTGCCTTTTTCATAATGCATTTTTGCAAATATCCCGGTGTCTTCATAAATGGAACGGTCTTGGATAAAACCGCCGCCATATTCGAAGATTTTTTTTTGCTCTTTAAAACGTTCAGCGAGGAAATAAATTTGCAGGTGGAAACTCCAGCGATTAAAATCATCGTAAAACTTATCCAGGTAGGGGTTCGTATCAACCTTTTCAAATGATGTCCTGAATTGAAGGGCATCAGCTAACGCATTGGTCATGGTCGATTTTCCTACGCCAACCGTCCCTGCTATCGTAATGACGGCGTTGTTTGGAATATTATATTTCTTTCGTAAGTTCATTTGACTTTACTCCTTTGTGCAGGGCATTCTCTATTTGGCTGATTATCGTTTTCAAATCATCCTTGTTCCCGACAAAATCCAGCTCATCTCCGTTGAATGTAAGAACAGGGATATCAGGGTGCTGTTTCTCAAATGTTTTCATGAATGTTCGATAATCCGCGGATAACTGCTCTAAATATATGGAGGATATATTTTCTTCGAATTCACGACCTCTTTTACCGATTCGGGAGAGAAGAGTATCAAGACTTGCGTTTAAATAAATCACCATATTAGGTTTAGGCATATCCCGTGTTAAAATATTGAATATCTCAAGGTATTTATTGTATTGTTCGTTCTTTAACGTTCTTTCAGCAAATATCAAGTTCTTGAATATATGATAATCAGCCACCACGGCTTGGTCATTAGTAAGATACTTTTTTTCGATATCTTCCAATTGTTTATAACGGTTACACAGAAAAAACATTTCTGTTTGAAAGCTCCACTCATCAATATCTTTATAGAATTTCCCGAGAAATGGATTTTCATCGACAATTTCCCTTAATAATGAAATCTGAAAATGATCTGCGATAACTTTTGCAAGTGATGTTTTTCCCACGCCGATTGGACCTTCGACAGTGATAAATGGGGTGGATTTCATCCAATCTGTCCTCCTTCATGAGGTATCAAGCTGAAATTCCCGGTCATAGGATTTTCGCCAAGAGATATTGTATCACAGACTTGGGACTTTAGTGACATTTTTGTCAGGTTGATAAAGAAAGAGAATGAAAGAGTGTTATTGGGGGGATGTAGGTTAGTGCCCTTGTTCGGTTGAAGGCTTAAATGTCTTCACCTTCTTTTATGGATGCCTTGAGAACATGGTTCATCATCTTTAATGCGTAATGATTATCTTCCTTTGATGCAGAAGCGATGCAATCCTTCGGAATCCATAATTTATATTCCCGCATGTAGGCATCATTGGCTGTGAATAGGACGCAGATGTTTCCGGCTATTCCAGTAATGATCAATGTTTCCACGTTTAATCGTTTAAGCAGTGTATTGAGTGCCGTCCCATAAAATGCGGAGTGCTTCGGCTTGATGAGAAAGAATTCGTCTTGTTGAGGTTTTATTCTTTCGATTATTGAGGCATTTCCTTCATTCTTACATCTGGCAATAATTTTATCGAAGTCAGCCTGCCATAAATCATAATGATCGTTGATATAAATGATTGGAAAACCCTTTTCTTTCATTTGTTTTTTCAATTTCAAAATCGGATCGACGATAGGCTTCGTATGTGCCAGGAGCATATTCCCGTATTTGAAATCAAAATCATTGATCATATCGATGATAAGCAATGCAAAAGAAGGCGTTTCAGGTCGATTCATGGTATATCCTCCTATATTGTGAGAATTTACTTGCAGCACGTATGCCGCATGCGTTACTATTCATTAGAACAAGTAGTATGACCTTTATTTTGTCTTATATTTGTCTGTTTACTCCTACTTAATATAAGGGGGTTTTTTTTTGAAGGATGATGTTTATTACATGAATTTAGCCATAATGGAAGCGAAAAAGGCGCAGATGTTGAATGAAGTGCCGATTGGCGCTTTAATCGTGATAGATGATCAAGTTATTTCGACGGGGCATAACCTGAGGGAAACGGAACAGAATGCGACGGCACATGCGGAGCTGCTTGCGATCAACGAGGCTTGCAAGGCACTTGGCAATTGGCGTCTTGAAGATGCAACATTATATGTAACGCTGGAGCCTTGTCCCATGTGTGCTGGTGCCATCTTGCAATCAAGGGTAAAAAGGGTTGTTTTTGGAGCCCATGACCCAAAGGCTGGCTGTGCGGGGACATTCATGGATTTACTCCAAGATGAACGCTTCAACCATCAATGTGATGTAACAAGCGGTGTATTAGGGGAAGAGTGCGGCTGGATATTGACTTCTTTTTTTAAAGAGCTTAGGAATAGAAAGAAAATGTTGAAAAGAGATCAAGCACTCAAAATTGCCGAGGAAAATAAATAGGTGAAAAACGAATGTTGAAATGAGGCTTTGCTTCATTTGATAAATTTGGAATCAAACTGTCCATGAACAACACTTGCGTTTTTTTTGTTACCTTAGTATAATGAATTATGCGTCGACATGACGCTTTGAAATTGGTATTACTTTTGCCGTGCTAGACGGGGAGGTAGCGGTGCCCTGTACTCGCAATCCGCTCTAGCGAGGTTGAATCCCTTCTCGAGGTTAGCATTCTGTAGGGCCTGCCTTAAGTAAGTGGTGTTGACGCCCGGGTCCTGCGCAATGGGACTCCATGAACCATGTCAGGTCCGGAAGGAAGCAGCATTAAGTGGAAGTTCTCATGTGCCGCAGGGTTGCCTGGGCCGAGCTAACTGCTTAAGTAACGCTTATGGTTGCTAATCGACAGAAGGTGCACGGCAGTTATTTTACATAAACAAAAAACTCATTCGTTTCGGGTGGGTTTTTTTTTATGCCAAGAAGGTAAAGCGCTTGGCATTTTTGAAAAAAATGAGGCAATGATAGAATTTCTTTTTAGACTTTGATATAAAGGAAATCAGTAATGTATAATAAACAAGGTGGAGAAAAAAAGGAGGGATTTCCGTGGGGTATCAAGCATTATACCGGGTATGGCGGCCACAACAATTCATTGATGTAGTCGGGCAGGAACATGTAACGAAAACGTTGCAGAATGCCTTGGTCGGGCAGAAGGTTTCGCATGCCTACTTATTTTCCGGTCCGCGTGGAACAGGGAAAACAAGTGCCGCCAAAATTCTGGCAAAGGCAGTGAATTGTGAGCATGCCCCGACAAGTGAGCCCTGTAACGAATGTGCTACCTGCCGCGGAATCACCGATGGCTCCATATCAGATGTTATAGAAATTGATGCAGCATCCAATAATGGTGTCGAGGAAATCCGTGACATTCGTGATAAGGTCAAATATGCACCGAACGCGGTTACATATAAAGTTTATATCATTGATGAGGTACACATGCTATCACAAGGTGCTTTCAATGCACTTTTAAAGACATTGGAAGAGCCCCCGAAGCACGTGATTTTTATATTGGCTACGACTGAACCTCATAAGATTCCGCTAACGATCATTTCCCGTTGCCAAAGGTTTGATTTTAAAAGGATCCAGCCCCAAGATATAGTTGGCAGGATGTCACAGATCATCGCAGAAACAGGTGTTTCATGTGATGAACAAGCCCTGCATATCATTGCGAGGGCAGCCGAAGGCGGGATGCGGGATGCACTAAGCCTTCTTGATCAAGCGATATCCTTCAGTTCAGAGACGGTTTCTGTGGAAGATGCATTGACTGTCACCGGTTCTGTTTCGCAGGCGTTTTTAAGCCGGCTGGCAAAAGCTATATATGATAAAGAAGTAGCGGTGGCACTTGAAGTCCTTGAAGAATTGCTGGCCATGGGAAAAGACCCGGCCCGGTTCATTGAAGACATGATTTATTATTTCCGTGACATGCTTTTGTTTCAAACGGCACCGGCACTGGCAGAATCCTTCGAGCGTGTTTTGATAGATCCCCAATTTAAGGAATTGGCAGAAGTGATCTCTTCTGAATCGATTTACTCCATTATCGAAAGCTTCAATCAAACACAGCAGGATATGAAATGGACAAATCATCCAAGGATTTTCCTTGAAGTGGCACTTGTGAAATTATGTAATGAGCAAAGGCCAAATCAAAATGATAACGGGCAGCTACAGCAGCTGCAGCAGAAAATAGAAGATTTAGAGAAGAAATTGATTGAAATGCAGAAAAACGGCATTCCGGCAGCCATGACTGAAAAGCCTGCAGAGCAGGCTAAGGCGCAAAGGGCCGTTAAAAAGGCATATAAAGCACCTGCCGGAAAGATCAATCAAGTTTTGAAACAAGCTACAAAGCCAGGTCTTAATGCTGTGAAAAGTAAGTGGGGGGAAGTGCTTGAGCAGTTAGGACAGCAAAACCAAAAGTCATTGGCAGCTTTATTAACGGAGGCAGAACCTGTTGCTGCGTCAACTGAAGCTTTTGTGGTAAAATTCAAATATGATATTCATTGTCAAATGGCAATGGAAAATAACCGTTTCGTGGAAGTGATAGCCTCGATCATGCAGCAATTGACCGGACACCGAATGGAGATAGCTGGAGTTCCGGAGAGCCAGTGGCAAAGGTTGCGGGAGGACTTCATCTCAACACAGCAGTTCGACGGTCCCGAAGAAACGGAATCAAAAGAAGAAGATCCCTTTATAGCAGAGGCTAGGAAATTAGTCGGCGATGATTTACTTGAAATTAAAGAATAATTGGAGGTAAGAAAAATGGGTATGCGCGGTGGTAATATGCAGAACATGATGAAACAAATGCAAAAGATGCAAAAGAAGATGGCAGAGGCACAAGAAGAATTAGGTGAAAAAAAGGTTGAAGGAACTGCTGGCGGCGGAATGGTAACGGTCATCGTGACTGGACATAAAGAAATCGTCGATGTAATCATCAAACCGGAAGTTGTCGATCCGGATGATATCGATATGCTTCAGGATTTAGTTCTGGCTGCGACTAACGATGCTTTGAAAAAGGCGGAAGAACTGACAAACCAAACGATGGGACAATTCACTAAGGGAATGAACCTTCCGGGTATGTTTTAAGCAAGTTCAAAAGAAACTTCCTTTCAGGAGGTTTCTTTTGAAATTTTTAGGAGGAATTCGATGCATTATCCAGAACCAATTTCCAAGCTCATTGACAGTTTTATGAAATTGCCGGGGATTGGTCCTAAAACGGCTGCTCGATTAGCCTTTCATGTACTAAGCATGAAGGAAGATACTGTTTTGGATTTTGCAAAGGCACTTGTTAATGCTAAGCGGAATCTTATGTATTGCTCAGTCTGTGGTCATATTACAGATCAAGATCCCTGTTATATCTGCGAAGATCAAAAGAGGGACAGAAGTTTGATTTGTGTGGTTCAGGACCCTAAAGATGTAATAGCTATGGAAAAGATGAGAGAGTTCAATGGTTTATACCATGTACTGCATGGCAGTATTTCCCCGATGGACGGAATCGGTCCGGAAGATATAAATATTCCTGATTTATTAAAGCGCCTGCAAGATGAAACAGTGCTGGAGGTCATTTTGGCTACTAATCCTAACATTGAAGGTGAAGCGACAGCCATGTATATTTCGCGGTTGCTTAGACCTTCAGGAATCAAAGTGACCCGAATTGCCCACGGACTTCCTGTTGGCGGAGATTTGGAGTATGCGGATGAAGTGACGCTATCAAAAGCAATTGAAGGAAGAAGAGAAATATAAGGTAGCTGGGAGGACTTCACTTGTTCTTTCGTAAAAAAAAGAAACTTCGGAATGAATTCAATGATTCATTAATCGAAGAGCTTGAACAGTTGAAATGGAATTGGCATAATCAAAAATCATTACTTGAAAAAAGCGTTGATCCATCTGAGGAAGTAATCGCCCAAGCGAGACTGGCGGAAGTGAAATATTTCTACTTATTCAGGGAAGTTAAAAGAAGGAATGTTCGCTTAAAAAGATGATAAGGAAATGGCTGTGAAGGATTTCGCATTCCTCATGGCCATTTTTTCAGTTCTTAATCCATCGTTCCCTTCATATAAGTGTAGTACAAGCTTGCGGGGAGGAATGAGTTTGGAACCAGTTGTCTTTGTTGCCGTAATTGGCGGCCTGATTTTAATGCTCCTTATTATCGGGGCGCCATTAAGACCCGTCCGGTTCATAGGGCAGGGGATTATAAAGATCATTATCGGTGCAGCATTTTTGTTCTTTTTGAATACACTTGGGAATCAAGCGGGCATTCATGTCCCTATCAACCCTGTTACCTCGGCAGTCGCCGGCTTGCTTGGAATACCGGGAGTTGCCGCTTTGGCAGCCATTGGCTATTGGATTATCTAAAGGAATTGCGTAGAAGTCATTCGTATGAAAACCTCATGGATATTTCCTTGGGGTTTTTATCATGTTATAGTTTTTTTAAAAAAAACTAATTAAACCATTGACGATAACTCATCAACCTGATAATATATTAGGAGTCGCCAATAACGACATCGCAAATTGCTCAATCAAAAAACAATTTAAAAAAGTTGTTGACATTAGATTGGGTAAGTGATAAGATAATAAAGTCGCTTACGAAGTAACGACGATAA
>NZ_CP195840.1:5468153-5480066 GCF_058513295.1 Peribacillus sp. B65
TCTACCCCTTAATGAACTAACGGGGCAGGATAGCTCAACAAGGGTTTGTTTATTTTTATATTTTTAAGAGAGATAATATTTTGTTTTTGGAGGGAATTATGAGGGAAATTACTTTGTCTAATGGAAAAACAGTTGAAGTCGAATGTTTAAGTTGTGCTTTAACAAGTGGGGAAATAGAACCGGATGGTGGTGTAATAGTCGAAACTGAATATTTTCATGCTCACCAAGACGTTGCATATCCCATTAAAGGTTTAGTAATTTTAGCCTCGAAACGCCATATTAAGTGCTTTGACGAATTAAATGACTTAGAAAAGGTTGATTACATAAACTTATTATCTAAGATTAGAAAAGCTCAAAGGGAAGTATTAGGGATAGAACATGTTTATTACTTTTATAATGAAGATACTACTCACCATTTTCATACTTGGATGGTTCCTCGATATGAATGGATGTACGATTTTGGACGATCTGTGGAATCTGTTAGACCAGTTTTGCTCCATGCAAGAAACAAATTGAATAATGATGAAAATGTAAAAAGTGTAATTGATGGAATTAAGGCTTTAAAAAAAGAACTATACACTTAATCCTTCCTTGTCCCACTAACAGTTGCTTTGGCAGCTCTTTTTCTTATAGAGCTAATGTGGCAGTTAGTCCGATTCCTTAGTGTTTTAAGAAATTAGTTTTTCATTTGGGATTATCAAAGTCATCATTGCAATGGGAGATAGAAACAAATATGGGAGAAATCATAATAGAACTATGCTTTTGAGGCACAATAAATTGAAAAGATATAAAAAGGACGCAAAGCGAGGAATTTTATGAAAAAGGTTGTAATGTTTTTCCTATGTCTTCTTATCTTAATTCTTCCATCACAAGTTTTTGCTCAACGAAAAGTACCAATTTTAATTTATCATTCGATTGACGAGTTTACTGGGCAGGGTTCTAAGGAGCTATATGTAACTCCTGATAATTTCCAGAAACAAATGATTTATTTAAAAGACCATGGCTACACATTATTAACTTTTGATCGTTGGCAAGAAATTCATAAAGAAAATAAACCCATTTTCATTACCTTTGATGACGGATACAAAAACAATCTGAATGCATTTGCTATCTTTCAAAAACTTGAAAACGAACGTTTTAAACCAAGTGGTACCATTTTTGTTATCTCTGACTTTATCGGTCGTTCAAACCGATTATCGAAATCGGATTTAAAAATGATGGCTGATTCGGGTATAATCTCAATCCAGTCTCATACTGCTACACATCCTGATTTGACGGAAATAAAAAATTATGAATATGAACTGAAAGGGTCCAAAGAAAAAATTCAAAAAATAACAGGCAAACCAGTTAATGCTCTTGCGTATCCATACGGAAATTTCAATGACAAAGTGGTAGAAGAAACGAAGAAATATTATTTGTTTGGACTTACGACAACTCCTGAACTATTTTCTGAGAAGGGCATTAAAGACGAACTTTATCTTTTACCACGAATTTATATCAAGTATTCAACTACTCTTGATGACTTTGCAAAGATAGTTGAAGGCGGTTCCTATACCAGGTAATCGCTTTATCTTTTGGAACCAAGGGAAAAGTACTTAATATTGTTTATAAGTAAATGGGTACGGAAAATAAGGAAAAACAGGTGCTTTAGCTGTAGATCGGAGCTGTCTTTAAGGCAGTTTTTTCTTTTGGGGGTGCCGCCAAGGGTAAGGGTACCGCCAAAAAGGTCGGGCAAATACTGCCCGACCTTTCAACTATACCTCACGACATAGTTAATGGGATATTTATAATACGAAACTATAAAAATATCATGCCTCAATATGTATGTAGATTAGTTTTACTTTGCAAATAAGTGGTTGCCTATTCTAATGACTGTTTCCCTTGTGAAAATCCATTCATCTGTTGCCGAGACCGGATTATAATAATAAACAGAACCATGAGTAGGATCCCAACCTTGTAATGCATCAATAACAGCTCGATAAGAATAGCTATTTGGGGTCAAATAATATTGCCCATCATGTACAGCTGTAAAAGCATTTGTCTGGAAAATAACATCGTAAGTATTTTTAGGAAAACCTGGTGTTGACATTCGGTTCAAAATTACTGCAGCGACAGCTACTTTTCCTTCATATGTTTCTCCTCGAGCTTCTCCATAAACAACCCTTGCCATCATTTCAATACTATTTAATTTTTGTTGTGTTTGGAATCCAAAAACTCCATCTGGTAATATTCCAGAATCTAGTTGAAGTTGTTTCACTGCATGATCAGTAATTGAACCATAATACCCTGTTGGTTGACTGTTAAAGTAACCCATTTTCTTTAAATTTTCTTGCAAGTCATAAACTGCTTGTCCTTGACTTCCATTGTGTAAAATTTCTTGAGCAAAGATTGAATTTGGTATAAAAAACATGAAACAAATAAAAACAACAAACGACATTTTTTTTACATTTAACATCAAATAATAACACATCCTTCGATTCATTTTCCTACTATTCTACTTTATCATACAAGAAAAATAGATTTATCTTACATTATTCCTATTTTAAAACAAAAAATGAAGAAGTTTTCAGACGAATTTTCTGTTTATTGGGTACCGCCTATCGCCATCAAGCTAAGAAAAAGGATTATACCCATAACGAAAAAATAAGCTATTCTTTCTGTAAATGCTGCTGAAGATAGCTTTTTTCGTTTTGAGGTATAAAGAAATTTTAACTTGATGGGCATGCGTCAAGACTCCTTATGGCACTAACGGGACAGGTTAGTTGAAGATTATGGTAACATTTGCACTAACTGAAAGGAGGAAATTAGGTATGAGCGATAAAGAGAAAATCTATTATGAACGAGGAACAGAGGAACTAAAATTAAAAAATATTCGTGCTCATAAACTTGTTCAAGAATTTAACAATAGTGCTATAGAAGATTTCTCAAAAAGAGAGGAAATTATAAAGAATTTGTTTGGTACTGTAGGTGTTGATCTAGTATTGAACACAATTTCCATTGCGACTTGGGCTACAATATCCACGTTGGCGATAAAGAGTGTAGGTTCATTTGAAGGAAATGAGGTGGCTACCATAAAGAAAATTCTTAGTTTATTGTTTTTGTTTGTATTGTTTATTTGTGTAGTTGCTTGTAACAAGGATGTGGCCAAGGAAGACGTGGCGAAAGAGGCTGATATAGAAAAATTCGTTAAAGATTACAGTACGGAACGATATAACGTTAAAGACCACTCTAATCCTCCGTCTTCAGATGAAATTGCAAACAAGGTTAAAGAATATTTATCAAAAGATGAATATGATGCTCAAATAGCTAACCGTTATTATTCAATACCATCAATGGTAGCCAAGGAAGTTAATAAAAGTATTGAGGTACAAAACCTTAACCTTAAAGAACAAAGTAAAAATGATGATAGTACAATTGATTATAAATACACTATAAAATTTAAGTTTTATGACGAGGAGTCATCTAAAGTTTATGATAAAGAAGGAGAGCTAACTATCTCTACTAAAGATAATGAATTAAAAATCACTCGTGATTGGAGTAGAGGGGTGAAAATTGACGGTTTAGATGGTGGACTTTAATAAGAGCATATAGAACTAACGGGTGCGTTAGCTGAAGATCGGAGCTGTCTTTAAGGTAGCTTTTCTTATGGAAATAAAAGGGCAAGTTAGTTGAACAAAGACTAGAAGGGGATACTGACATTGTTGCGTATTCAGAAGAAAGATAGCTCCTTTGAGAAGATTCATTTTGAAAAGATTATCGGTATGAGTTTAAAGGATTAAGATAAAAAATCCCTTCTCTATGAGAGGGGATTTTAACATTATCTATTTATTTTTTGAAGGAGACTTAGATTCTAATTGAATAAAATACTTAAGAAGTGGAGGAGCAACTAAAGTTGTAACAATAATTACTATTACAATCGATGTGAAATACTTCGGTAATAGTAAAGCCTCTTGAAGACCAGTCGCAGCTATGATTAAAGCTACTTCTCCTCTAGAAACCATGCCTGAGCCAATCATTAATGAGGAGTTACCTGAGAAGCCAGTTAGCTTAGCCCCTAATGCTCCCCCGATTAATTTAGTTAAAATAGCGACCAAAGAAAGAATAATTATAAATCCTACTTGATTTCCTACCCCACTAAATGAAACATTCAAACCTATGCTTACGAAGAAAACAGGTACAAATACTGCATATGCTATGGGCTCAATTTTACTTTCAATAACATGCTTGTGAGGCGTTAATGAAATGGCAATGCCGGCAGCAAAAGCACCTATAATCCCTGCCATACCTAACAAATCAGCAAAATATACATACCCGAAACATATTACAAGTGCAATGGACATTATGGGTTCTGTAACCTTTAAATTAGACAGCCAGTTTAGAATCCACGGTACGACTAACCATCCTGCAAGTATAGCCAATAGGAAAAAAATTAACTTTTTACCTATTAATAACCCTAATGAAATTTCCTCGCCAGTTCCTAAAAAGCTTAACATTACTGCTAATATTATTACCACCAGAACATCGTCAACAACTGCTGCACCCAGTATGGTACTTCCTTCACGAGAGTTTAGTTTGTTCATATCCTTTAAAACTTGTACAGTAATACTCACTGAAGTGGCACTTAGAAGTACACCTATAAAAATGGAATATTTCATACTTAAGCCGAACAATTCACCAACACCAAAGCCTCCAAGGAAAGGTAGAAGGATACCAATGACTGCAACTGCAAAGGCAGATTTCCAGTTTTTCTTTAATTGTTCTAGGTCTGTTTCTAGCCCTGCTATAAACATAAGTAATAAAACACCGATCTCTGAAAAATAATGAATAAACTCATTATTATTCAACCAGCCCAATACAGCAGGGCCTAAAATGATTCCGATTATGAGCTTTCCTAAAACAGATGGCTGACCTAAACGAACTGATATATCTCCAGCAACTTTTGTGAAAAATAATATTAAAACTAAATTAAAAATAAACTCCAATATGGTTTTCCTCCCAATAAATGATTGGTTGTCGACACCAGCAAATCCATTGTAATTGATAGAATATCGGTGGTCAATATAGCTTTTAAACGCAAGGATACAGGTTTTAATGGCTTCTAAAAGAGAAATTAATAGCTAGATACGCAGAATGGTTTATAGTTGATTTTATAGGGCTTAAAATGGGTTTTAGTTATGGTGTTTTTTTGGTGATTTATGAATAAACTCAAAATGGAAGTCTTATGGAATTTTCTTTGTTAGCAAAAGTTAATTTAGGTATAAACAGAACGCTTCTAGATGAATATATTGATCCTGTCACGAAAGAGTTACGTATTCAGAAAAAAGATAGTTCCTTTGAGAAAGTTAAATTTAATTAAATTATTAATGTAATCGTTGAGGATTAAAAAAAAGCCCTTCTTAAAGAGAAAGACTTTTTTGTATAGGAAATAGTTAGTTATTGTTCGTTTAAAAAATCAATAAGTACTTCATAATAGAATTTTAATTCTTCCTCATCTGTATCAATAAGGGCTTTAATTTTATCTATAATTGATTTATCAGTAATGAGAAAAAAGCATCCAATTAGATATAATACAGTTAACACATATAGATCAAGGTTGGAGTATGTGAATAATTATTCTTAAACTAACGGGTGCTTTAGCTGAAGATCAGAGTTGTCTTAAAGGCAGCTCTTTCTTTATGCAACTAACGGGGCAGGTTAGTTGCATAAGGATTCAGTATAGAGGTTTTTCAAAATAGAAAAAGAATATATAAGGATATAAGTTTTTTAGTCTGGGGGATTCATATGTCATTTGAGCAATGTCATAGCATTACTTCTTTAATGTCAGGGTTTAATAAAACGTGGTTCTTTGCAGGTGGTTGGGCAATTGATCTTTTTATCGGCAGAGAAACAAGACAACATCACGATATAGAGATTGCACTATTTCGAGAAGACCAATTATATCTGAAGGAATATCTTAAAGAATGGGATTTTAAAAAGGTTATTAAAGGTAAATTTTACACTTGGGAAAATGAGTTTTTAGAGTTACCTATTCACGAAATACACGCTGTGAATAATTCAAATGGAGATAAATTAGAAGTTCTTCTAAATGAAACAAAGAAAAATGATTGGAAATTCAGAAGGGATTTAACGATTTCCCACCCACTTAAGTCAGTTTGGAGTTATTCTGATACAGGCATTCCTTATCTAAATCCAGAAATTGTACTTTTATATAAAGTAAAAAACACAAGAGAAAAAGACCATCAAGACTTTATGGCGACAATAGACAATCTAAATAATCAAAGGAAAAAATGGCTTCATTATGCTATACAATTGCACGAACCAGAACACAAATGGCTTCAATTCTTAACATAATGTTATAAAGAACTAAAGGGGCAGGATAGCTCAAGGTTGATTACATAAACTTGCTATCTAAGATTAGAAAAGCTCAAAGGGAAGTATTAGGGATTGAACATGTTTATTACTTTTATAATGAAGATACTACCCACCATTTCCATACTTGGATGGTTCCTCGATATGAATGGATGTACGATTTTGGACGTTCGGTAGAATCTGTTAGACCAGTTTTGCTCCATGCCAGAAACAAATTGAATAATGATGAAAATGTAAAAAGTGTTATTGATGGAATTAAGGCTTTAAAAAAAGAACTATACACTTAATCCTTCCTTGTCCCACTAACAGTTGCTTTCGATAAGAGAGTTGCTTTGGCAGCTCTTTTTCTTATGGCACTAACGGGGCAGGTTAGTTGAACAAGGTTCTTAAAAAACCTTAATAGGATTTAGAGTTATAAAAAATACCTGAGTTTTTATTCTTTTAAAGGTTTTATTAAAGTTGAATTGAATTATTAATATGGATAAATAAAACAAAGTTGAGGTATTATCTTGCAGATACTATTAATTCGACATGGTGAGTCAGAAGACGATTTTCTAGAAGAAAATTACGAAGGAACTACAGATTTACCACTTACTATTAAGGGAGTTGAACAAGTAGAAAAAATGTGCCGGCGTGTATCAGAAGAGTTTCCACCAGAATTCATATGGTCAAGTACCTTGCTTCGTGCTAGTAAAACTGCTGAAACTTTATCAAATACTATCCAATGCCCAGTAATATTCTTAGATGATTTACGAGAGATGCAAGATATGGAGAGTGAATTTGATTTTAGATTACGAGCTCAAAATGTCCTTTCCCATATTAGAGAGAACAGTGCAAATTATAAACGAATTGCTATAATATCCCATGGGGGGATGATTACTAAAATGATTGAAAGCTTTCTTCAATTACCACCCGAAATTAATGATGTGTGGTTCAATTCTAATAATACAGGTATACATCTTCTTGAGTATACCGATCATCCATACAAACTTATAAGATTTTTAAATAGTACTACGCATTTGAATTAACTTATGTTCGCGCTAAATAATTTTAACTTCTTTAATATCAGGAGCTGATCAACAGCTCCTTTTCTTATGGAACTAAAGGGGCAGTTTAGTTGAAGTAGAGAATTAGTTATTTAGCCTTTATTTTACATTCTAAAAAACACCTGAATTTTTGTTATTACCTAGTTTCCAAAAACTATCTACATATTTGGTATAGAGTCAACAGATACTAACAAAAAATGTTTAAGGAATGAGAAAAATGATGGATTTTTTAGAAGACATATCTACCTTACCTTATGTATTAAAGGCATTGTTAATTTTTTGTACTGCAATTATTCTTCTGCGTATCGCAGGAAAGAGATCACTTGCAGAAACAACAGTTTCGGAAGCTGTGTTAAGGATTTCGATTGGTGCTGTTCTAATCCAACCTTTAGCATTGAAAGAGGAATGGCAAGCAGTATATGCTGGAACTTTGCTCATTATAGGAATTGTATTATTAGCAAAAATACAAATATGGTTTCCAAAATCCAGAAAGTTTATTAATGGAGTACCATCAATACTAATTAAAGATGGAAAGGTGAAGTTAGAAGAGCTAAAAAAAGCCAGATTAACGATAGATGAGATACAAAGTGCACTTCGCCAAAAAAATATAGGAAATGTCGAAGATGTTGAATTGGCGATATTAGAGTCCAATGGTAAAATAGCGACGAGCCTAAAGCCAAACAAAGCACCCGCAACCAAAGAAGATATTCAAAAAATTTTAGATATCTTAGCTGAGAATGGTATTCGTTCCTCATCACAAAATCAGTCTGAAGCGAAAACGCCACCATTATTTAAAGAAGCTTATGACGAGGGAGACATAGTGGACTATAAATCTTAGAGACATTAAATAAGCTGTTTTTTTCTTTAGTACAAAGATAATACACAATACATAAGCAATGTTCTTCAACTAACGGGTGCGTTAGTTGAATTACAGGGCGAAAACTGGCTTCTTAATATAAGGGAAGTTGTAAGAGGGTATGGTGATGTTGCTGCAATTTTTTTACAAATCAAGATAACCAATAATTCACAATAATAGTAAGCTTAATTTTGTTATATACATCATTTTTCAAGGGATGGTGCAAGGGATACTTAAACGAATAATAACTAAGTACGAACACGAAGGTCTGACCCCGGAGGATATTGTGCATTTAAATACTATAAAAGGACAAAATCCTTATGGGATGCTAACTCTATTATTAGGTCTAGCATCCTTTATTTTTGGGCCACAGTATATAATTATTCCTATCGTATCTTTGTTATTGGGTTTTATTACTTACCGGACCTTTGATTCTGAAACAGAGAAAAATCCTTCCAAAGGGTTTTGGAGGGGTATTTGGCATGGCCAAAAATAGTATATCATAAGGGAAATGAAAATTTCAGAGAAAGATATTGACATCCTATTAGCTGGTTTACTTCAAAAACTAGGGTTGATGCTGCAGTCTTTTTTATGGAACTAAAGGGGGGATCTACCTTAGGTGTAGAGTGACAATTTTGTTCATTAATACAACTTATATTCATTTAAATTTCAGAAGCTTCTGGTTGGAAACCTCCTATATTTCTATCTTCGACTACCATGCGCAATCCACGCTTCGGTCTGAGTGTAATAGACGGAAGTGGCTTTACTTCATGATGGTCAGGCGCCAGCCTTATCCGATATCGTTGAGCAATGCATGCTAGGACAAGCACAGCTTCCATCACTGCAAAATGATTACCGATACAAACTCTCGGACCTCCGCCAAATGGAAAGTAAGCGAACGGAGGTAGGGTTTTCATAAAGTTGTTTTCAAATCGCTCAGGTTTAAAGGAATCTGGATTATCAAAATACTCAGGCTTGTGGTGCATCACATACTGACTCAACAGGATCATATCGCCTTTTTTAAAAAGATACCCTCCAATTACCACATCCTCCGCCACTTCCCGTTGTATGATATAGGCAGGCGGGTATATGCGCATTGATTCATAGATAACATTTTGTGTGAATGTTAATTTCATAAAATCGCCAGTTGTTAGATTACGGTTGCCGATTACGCTATCTATTTCATTGAAAAGTTTAGTTTCCACATCAGGGTGTTGGGAAAGCAAGTATAAGGTCCAGGAAAGCACATTTGCTGTTGTTTCGTGACCGGCAAGGAAAATGGTCATTAACTCATCACGTAACTGCTTGTCTGTCATAGCTAAGCCATCCTCATCATCTCGAGCATCCATTAGAATCCCAAGCATATCCTCATGTCTCTCTGCCTCTGTTCTACGTTTTTCAATAAAGCTATAAATCACCTTATCAAGTCTCTGTTTCGCAATTTTATATTCACGGTTGTTTTTAGTTGGAACCCATAGTGGCATTTGAAGTGTTCGCATTCTTTTAACGGCAATTCTCATGAAGGCTTCTATAGGTTCCCCGAGCATGCCATATCCTTCTTTGAGGTTCATGCTGAACATGGTCTTGCTGATAATACCCAGTGCAAGGCTCATCATATCCTCCGAAATAATCCTTTCTTCTCTGTTTTTCCAAGTGGAAATATAGTCCATTGTTATATCAATCATATCCTGACCATAATTGCTAATATGAGACTTTTTGAAAGAGGGTTGAATAAGCCTTCTTTGGCGCATGTGAATTTCTTTTTCACTTGTAAGAAGGCCTTCTCCTAGTACTGGTTTTAAAGCAGAGAAGTCCTTTGATTTCAAGAAGGATTTTTGTTTTGTTACAAGTACCTGCTTAATTAAATCTGAATTTGAAATAAGGTAAACATTATGGAAAGGTCCAAAACGAATTTTAGCAACTTCTCCATATTCTTTTGCTAAACGGGTAAGAAAGCCAAGTGTATCTGAAATAAACTCCTTTGAATGGCCAGTAATTAATTTTCCTTTTGGGCCTGGAGAATCATTTGAAAAATTTGTGTCACTCATTGGTTTGTTTCCTCCATTTCGGTATAATTACTTGTATTCATTCTATGAGGAAAGTATTGATTGGTTTGGACAAGTTGTTAATAAGAAGACTAACAAATACAATATTTTTTTTAAAAGATAGTTAATCAATTTGAATGAAATTACAAGTGTGTATAAAGGAATACTATTAATAAACGAAATCAAAGTGTTTATGAAATTGTAAAGGCACCCATCCCTGGTTGTCACTTTCTTTTACTAATGAAAGCAGGTATGTATGGAACTACCTTACAAAAGTTATTATCTTGTTGAACTAACAAATATGGGGTTGGAAACAGCTCCATTTTCTTATGTAACTAACGGGGCAGTTTAGTTCAACAAGCTTTAATTAAGAAATATTTCCATTTCAAACTTATTTAGAGCAAGGTTATTTCTTGCTTTTTTCTTTGTGTTTTAAAGTTTTTTTTATTCAAAAGAGGTGTTTTTTATTGAAAAATAATACTTTTAGTGTAAAATTACACTAAAAAGGAGTATTTAGTATATATGGAAAAAGAAGAATTCATCAATTTAATATCAGAAAAAATGAAACTTGTCCGAACAGAACAAGGTTTTTCTCAAGATAAGATGTCTGAAATTCTAGGAATTTCAAAAAAAACACTAGTTCAAATTGAAAAAAGAAGAACAGAAGCCAATTGGACCACCGTTGTTGCATTTTGTGCTTTGTTTAATCATAGCCAATTGCTGATATCATCAATTGGTGACAATCCAGTTGATTTTGTTCAGTTAATAACTAGCAAAAATGGTGGGACGCCTAAAGAAAAAACAATGGGTGGTAAGTTATGGTGGAAAGAAATCGAGTATAGAGGGGATTTTCGTTTGCAACAAAATTTGATTAGTAACCATTACCGTATATTGGATCAATATGATTATCGTTGGCATAGTTCTTTTAATAAAGAAGAGAGTTTAAGTCGTTTAAATGAATTACAGGCGGTGGGGACTATGGGGATAGACAAAGGTATAGGGATGGGGATATATGAAGAATAAGATTTTGCTTGTTCTAAGAAAAATAGTAATTGGTATTCTAATAGTCTGTTTATACTGTTTTCCTTTTGTTTATTTTTCAATGCACCAAGATTTTGCTAACCGTTCAATGCTTGGCTATTTGATTATGATTGTAGTGACTTCACTTCTTGCTTTCTTCGGCAAACTCTTTAATAACTCAATCTCTCTTATTATTGGTAATATATTATCTGTAATAATCTCATTTTATTTCATAAACGAGATGACAGGGAACGAACGATGGGGTGGCTATTTTAAGCCACTAACTCCATATCAATTATTAATCTTGGTTAGTTTTTTGAATTTGATTCCTCAGTTCTTCGCTATGAAATTAGCAAATAGACACAAAAATAAAGTTAAAGATTAATTTGATTAAGAAGAGTAATTTCTTTGAACTAGAAGTTACTCATCAACAATATTCAATATCATAGCCTACATAAAAAGAAAAAGTAAAAAAAGCCTACTTCCTTAAATAGCAAGGATCGTAGGCTTTCTTTATTCTAGTCGTACCGATTTGAAAAAAGTTTAACCGTTTTTCTTATGGAACTAAAGGGGCAGT
>NZ_CP195840.1:5480166-5490738 GCF_058513295.1 Peribacillus sp. B65
TATGGAACGAAGATGTCCCTCGTTGTAATATGGATTTATTACGGGATAAATTAAAAAATTTATATATGGTATATGGAGTATCCATTAAACCCAAGTGTTACTGGGAGAAATAAAACCTAAAATTGTATCTTAAAAATACAAATTTTTTATGTATCAATACCATACATTTTACGATTATTCGCCAAGACTTTATTTCGTAAACCATAGTGAAGAAGAATGGAAAAAATAAGAGACTGTCTACTCAATAAAGGATACTACCATCCATAGGACTTATAGTATCGTAACCTATTGATAAAGCTATAAAAGCCAGTCTCTTAAAAAAAGAACTGGCAACTTTCTCTATTACATTCTTTATGCTCCTAAATATCTTACTTCCAATAACTATTATCCATAGAGGAGATGCTTACACCATTTAATGAGGAGCTGTGAATTACCACCTATATAAATACCAGCATGTGAGGCACCAGGTTTATAGGATTCAAGATGAACTGGACTCATAAAAACACTAGAATTTCATTCGAAAATAAACAAATAAAGGGCTTTTTGTGTATCAATAATCAGTATTATGTAAACTAATATATCAGTAACACACAATTCTCATTATTGTAACTTAGTCATAGTCTTTAATTATGAAATATAGAAACTGGACGGGATTTTTCTCTAAATAAAAGGAGGGGTTAGCGTGATTATCGAAGAGCAGAAGGCATTAGCAAAATGGCATTATTCAAATAAAGAATGGTTTATTTCTAAAGGATACGCGTTTACGAATTTTGGGGATGAATTTGAAGTTAATTATATAGATTTAATGGTAAATTCTAAAGTCAATATTTTTTTAAAATGTGATAATTGCTCAGAAGAGTTTAAACAGAAATATTGTTTAGCGATAAAAAGAGTTAATCATTTCTGTAAAAACGAGTGTTATAAAAATTTCAGGAAAAATAATGTAAGTCTCACTAACACACAGGTTGAGATAAAGTGTGTTAATTGTGAAAAACCTATAAAAGTGAAAAAATACAGATATGAAAAACTTCTTAATGGAGAGCAGAGTTTCATTACATGTAGTCGCACTTGCCAAAATATTTTAATTGGAAAAGAACATAGAGGAGAAAACAATATAAATTATAAGCAACCTTATTCAATCATATGTAACATTTGTGAAAAGCCTTTTGAAGTGCCACCAAATAGAAAAGATAGGGCAAAATACTGTTCAAAACAATGTCAGAGAATAGGCGTTGGTAAACAAAATATACCGACTAAGGTACGTATTATAGAGTGTGATAATTGCAGTAAAAAGGTTACAAGATGGGAACACCAGTTGATGAAATATGAATATCACTTTTGCTCAAGTGAGTGTAGACAATCTTATCAAGGTATCTTTCTAAGTAATCGTACAAATAAATTAAAAACCTCTTGTCAGATTAAGACAAATAAAATGTTAAAGCTAATGAATATAGAATTTGAAAATGAAAAACCCTATCAATTTTACGCAGTGGATAATTTTTTAATTAAATCGAATCTTATAATAGAGGTTATGGGAGACTATTGGCACAGTAACCCTACAAAATACAGTTCTTATGGCAATCTCAATGATACTCAACTAACAAGGGTGAAAATAGATAAATCTAAAAGAACATATATAAAAAATAAGCATAATATAAACATTCTTTATCTTTGGGAATCTGATATAAATATGAACCCTGAATTGTGCAAAAGTTTGATTCAACTTTATATAAATAACGCTGGAATTTTAAATGACTATAATAGCTACAATTATCAAATAATGAATAAAGTTATACGCTGCAATGATAAAATAATTAATCCGTATTTCATGAAACCTAATACTAAAAGACAGATCTAAAGTGTAATATTTGAAAATAAAATCCGTATTTTATATTGTAAACTTCCTCCCCTTCTAAATATTATCGTATGCTATGATAATATTTAGAAGGGGTGTTAGATTTGTCCAAATACTTTCCACTTGCAATTTTTATAACATTGATATCTATTTTATGTGGATGTCAAGAACAAGCTAAAGATAATACTTTATACAACGAAGCAGAAGAAATTTATCTTGCAATCGAAAATAGCTGGTCAAATGGTGAATATATTAGTGATAGTAATCAGGAACAGATTGTTAAATTTAACGAAGAATACATTGTGAATTATAAGGATTATCCATCCGAAGAGAATGTAATTATGGAAATGGAGAAATTAATTAATGGTTATCAAATGTATTACACTGCAATTGGTCAAGATAACGTAGAAGCAAAAGAAAGGTATAGCAATAATGTTAATGAAGCTTTAACTAATTTAGAAAAAGAATTTAACAAATAACATTTAAACTTGTTAGAAGTATCAATTCGTTGATGCTTCTTTTTTGATGTTCTTTTTGGCTATGGTCAACACCTAATTTGTTAAAAAGTTTTTTCAACTTATCGACATCCTCAGGTGCATAATAAATGGCTTGTTTCAGCAGCTCTTAAAAATCTCCTAGACAAATATCAGATTTAGTTTGGTTACCACCCCATAACTGTACCTCTCCTACACCCCCTGAATGTCCAGGTGTCGCTTTAAAATAAAGATTGATTAAATTGATACCAATAACTTTGATAAACAAAAAAAAGAAAAGGTTTGTTTTGAAAAAAGATTGATCAAAACGAACCTTTAAAATATTCAATCGAAGTATTTTTTATAAAAATGTTTGATCATTTCTGTAATCATTATTTCATTAAATATTACTCATCTACTTGATATGTTTTAGGGGTACTCATTTTTTCATCAACTTTCTCTATTAGTTTCTGATTTATACTAAGTTTCCCTATAACAATTTCATTCGATAAAACATTCTTTGCGACATACCCATCAAGCAATAACGAAGCAAAGCATTGTGCTTCTACAGCTTGTTTCCTTTCGAGTTCAAAAGGTATCGTTCCATAACTATGTGCAGCTGCATTTCTAAGATTAAAAAGTTATAGTAGAAATCTATATATGTAGTTTCACCTTTTGTGAATTCATGATCTGGATTTATACCAAGTTGGTTAAGCCATTTTTGTTTATGTTCTAAAAAACGGCTTCTATTTTCTTTGTTAGGCGGTTTTCCTATTAACGCTTCAACACATCTGCAAGCTTGTACAATTGCTGCTTCATAATCAGATATTACATTTGCTTGCTCCCAAAATTTTGGTTCATGACTTGGGTGTTTTTTATAGGGATGTCGATCTAGCTCACATATTAAACAACAATAATGTGTTTTCATAGATGCATAATAGTTACTCATAGCAGTATATGCCTTATCATCACGTAAAACCAGTTCTATAATTGGAGAAATAAAATATAGATCAGTGAGTTTTAAAATAGTACCATTCAGTAAACTATATCTATCGGAGTCATTACAATCATATATTTCCTGCTCTGATATTGATATATTTGGATCAAAATAATAACACCATTTATAATCCAATTCCATAGTGTGCTCAAAGTTTCTAGAGTAAGAGTATGCTAGTTGAATAACCGTTCCAATGTTCTTCCAGAAATTTTTATCCTTTACATTGTCAGAGACCCTTGAGACTAATGCGGTATATGAATCTTTTGTATGTGTCCATAAGAATAATTCTTCATCACCACATTTCATTAACGGAAAAAAGTCGTGTACTTTAGGTTTAAAACTATTTTCAAATTTGATTCCATCTATGAAAGCATGATTACATACTTTATTTGGAATATCAGTTGGAAAGTGTTCGTCCAAATACGCTTGATGATTTCTGTACGCTTCATTAAATTCCTCAAGCCCTTTTGCTAACACCTTTTCAAATTCATCCATAAAATCATTGTCTTTACTATCATCATTATTCATAAATTCACCCCATATCAAATAAAGCTAGATATTAATTTAATTCTCTACATTCTGGTCCGATTGCTGAAAGAAAAAAATCCTCCACATCATCAAAGGATTTTTAACTGAACTTTTTTACAAATTATCAATCTTTATTATAAACGATCAGACTTTGTTATAAATTATCAAACTTTGTTTTAAATCCACACCAGGTTTTTCTTATTATCAAGACCCACAATATCCATATCCTTACTATTACTAAGGATATGAAAAACTAAAATTCTATTATGTATAGAAAAAAGCAGCCTGCTAGCTGCTCTTTTCTACTCGTTCGATTCCAACTGAATGAGTTTACTCTTTGAAGTTCCACTCTAAGTTACTTTTACTAATAAAATCAAAATTAATGGAATACTCATGATATGTAGTCCATCGATAAATGAACTCGAAGAAAAAAAACTGGTATTAAAATCCGTATTTTTTCTCTCTTATCTCGAACGCTTCTTGTCCACCTTCTAAAATTTCACAAACGTGAGATTTTATACCTTTAGAAGTTATTTTCAAGCTATCATCTTCTATAAAATCACACTCTAATGCGCCAGAGATATATTCAAAACGATGTGTATGATTCTCTTGTAACTGATGATCTTGATTAGCCACAATCACATTTTCAGAGTCTGTGAGAACAGCGAGGTTTGCGTTATGTGTGACTACTATTATTTGTCTGTTTTCCTTTTTACTTTTAATAAACTGAACTAAATCTTTTGAAATTGTTCGATTGTCTAAATTATCTTCGGGCTGATCGATGAGGATCGGATGCTTTTCTTCACTCATTTCAAGAAATAGCTCTAATAGTACAAGCCCCCGTTTACCTGGCGACATTTGTTTAAGGCTATCTCCATCTTTGCTTAAGTCATAAACTACCTTAATTGCAGAAGTATTCAAAAGTGCTTCTACAGCTTCCTGATTAGTAAAAGATTGTTTAAGTTTAAGTTCTTCTTTTTTCCTTTGAATAATACTATTAAAAAGATACTCTATTTTGTCTAAGTACGTTTCCTCCTTAAATAAAAATTCTTCATTTTCGTTAAAAATTCCCATTTGATTTTCCGGAAAAATATTTGTTATTCTTCCTCGCCTATTGAAAAGTGACATGAAGCTATCTTCAAATTTCGATTGATCAAACAAAATACTCGCATTTAAAGTTAAACTTTTAAATTCTGCTTTACCATCAAAATAACCTTTTACCTCTTTTAATGTAATAAAATAATCTTTAAAGCTATTGATTATTTCTTGTTTTATTTGATTTATGGATGATAATAACCCAATTTCTTTTCTACTATGTTCCTCAATTTGTTTTATTAACTCATCTTGTTCTTCAGCTCTTGTTTTTAATTCTGTAATATCTGATAGTTCTTTTATCTTATCCATGTATGGATTAAGCTTATTTGTAATCTCCTTCTGTTGAAGTACTTGATTTAGCTCTAAGCTTATAAAGCTTTCTTTCTTCTCATTTAAATTAGTTTGTGCCTTTAAAAATGCAGCATTAACCTCTGTTTGCAGGTCTTCCATTATTACTAGAGCTTCTTCGTTTAAATCTTGATGTAAATCCTGAAGATTACCGTTTACATCATCTAAAATTAAATCCAATTTGCCGCACGCAAAATCAACTTGCTGAATTTTTTTTTGTTGCCTCATTATATACTTGAGTATATCTTGGCTTTTTTTTTCAAGTTCCTTCATTTCATTTTCATCTGTTTCTGATAAGCTAGATATTTTCAACTTTTCATCAATTAATATTTGTAATTTAGTTTGTTCCTTTTCAATTGCTGCTTTGTCCCCAATCCTTTTTATATCTTGTTTAACTAAGTCCAGTTCATTAATTTTCTCAAACAATCTTACTATATCGTTCCTCATGGTACTACTCAGTCTATTAATAACCTCTCGTTTCTGGACGAGAAATGTGGCATTCTCTTCTTTTTGTATTAATATTTCCTTTATTTTTTTTTGTAAGTCTTCATCAGCAGTTTCTTCAGATAAGGAGTTGATATACATTTGAGGTATATAAGTTACTTTCCCTTTATTATCTGAAGGAGTAGACATATCATCATTCCTCCAACTTACCTTAAAATCAACATTTTCTATAAAGCTGTTAGCATATGGATTTTTCCAATGTCTTTCTTTACCACGAGACTCTACCTCCTCCTTTGAAATAGCTTGAGCTATTTTATACAAAAGCAAAGACTTACCAGACGATTTTCCACCTATTATTGTATTTAAACCAGGATTAAGCTTAATTTTAGTATCGTTGAAGTTCTCATTATTTAAAAAATGTACTGAGTCGATAACATTATAATCACTTTTAGTATCTGGATTATTTTCTTGTATAACAACACGGTGTTCTGGTTCATGAATTATTTGCAGTAGTCCTTGAAATGATGGTTCAGCTTTAATCCAAGTGTAGCGGTTCAAATCAGGTTTACAAATTTTATCAATACTATGAGCATCAGATCCGTGTAGACAAGGTTTCAATGAACCAAAGCGTTCAACAATTACTTCTTTTGGATGTCCCGCGGCTTGTCCTAAGAAAAATTTTCTATCTCCAGCTCTACTTGAAAATATTGCATCTGCAAACTGATAAATCTTTTGCTGTTCCATTCGCATTGATGAATCTCTTAATCCAGATGCTCCATCAGTCTCTTTATTTGCTACAATAGTTATATAATTCCCATTGAATAAGCTCCTATTTTGTTGTAAAATATTTTCAATCTTGGAGATAGAAACTTTAAATTGATTCATACCTTCTCTTAGTGCTGTTTCGTCACTGGTTATAGTAGAATTAGCTAGTTTACCTAATGAAATCAGATCGGATTCAACACAACTAAATGTTCTTCCTCCATATTCATATTTCAATTCACATAAAAATTTGTCTTCAATATGCTCAACTACATATGGCGAAAAAATAATATGTAAATTAATAGGTCTCTCTCTATTAGTGACAGTATCAATTCGGAGTTCAATATTAGGTATTATCAAATCGATATTCGGTAATCCTCCACTATCTTTATAATGTTTTACCCTTAGATATCCTTCAATAGAATAATAGTCTGTAATACCCAATACACTTATATCAGATAAACCCTCTAAAGCTCTATAATATTCATCCCATTCTCCAAATTCATTGTGAAGTTTAGAGGAGGGAGAATGAACATGTAGATCCCACTTTTTCCACATAGATCCCCTAGTATTTAATAATTGCTTCAAAATAATAACCTCCTATTTTAAAAAACAGATTCATAATCCAATCTACCTATAAATATTATACACTCTTCCAAAATTTTCATATACAAATATTTTTCACTTAACTATTTTTTGGGTCAAGCATCTTTTAAATTGATTCTTAGTGATAAAATGTTAATATGCGAGCTGGTTATAATAATTGGTGTTAAAATAGTTCTTCCAGTACACCTGTACCTAGGAGGAGGTGGAAAATGCATTTACATATACTCTATAAAAAATGGACATTTTGAACTGTATTACTCTTACAACAGACATATAGGGGTCCTACCACATTGCCATCAAGTTAAAGTTTTGTAGGACCCCAAGAAGAATTTTTGGACTTTCTTGTAACTTCTAAGTTCAATTTATCGTTTTGAGGGTGACCGATTTTCTTGACTTGATGGGCATGTGGTAGGCCCCCCCCTTCTAAGTACTCTAAAACTGCATTTGATTTTTCCTCTATCGTATATTTAGTCAAAAAAACTGCACCTCCAATTGTTAGATTTTGTCTAACAATTGGGGTGCAGTTCATCTGAAGTGAAAAATTGGACTAAACAAGGCTGGGATACAGGGAGCAAAGGCTACTTTTTTTGACGAGTTTCTTCTATTATATAGCTTTTTTATTAGAGTCTTTTTCATATTCTTTAACCAACTTGTAAAAAGTCGTTTTTTTAACGCCTAATACAGCCATGGCTTTAACGGCTGTCATCTCTCCTGCTTTCCAACGATCATACACTTCTTTAAGCTCTTCGGTTACTTGAGCTTTCGGTCGGCCGAAGGGCACACCATTTTGCAAAGCCACATTAATTCCTTCACGCTGCCGTTTTCGTATACGGTCCCTCTCCTCTTCCGCCATCCAGGAAAGGATTTGTAAAACAAGATCTGCGATGAAGGTCCCTAAACTATCCTTAAATTGAGTAGTGTCCAACAATGGCATATCCATGACCACGATATCTGCTTGGATATTTTTCGTGATGTCATTCCATTCTTGTAGAATTTCTTCCTTGTTCCGGCCAAAACGATCGAGTGAATGAATATATAGGACATCCCCTTTCCGGATCATACGTTTTAACAATTGATATTGAGTCCGGTCAAAGTTTTTCCCACTTTGTTTATCTAGGAAGATATCTCGTTCATCTAATCCTTTTTCTTTCATGGCCTGAAGTTGACGTCCTTCATTTTGATCTTTGCTACTGACTCTTATATATCCGAATTTACGAACATCCATTTTCTTACTCCTCATTCTATTTCTTTCTACTATTCTACCAAAAACGTTCGTAAAAGTGTATGTAAAACACTGAACGTTCGTAAAGTGTTTTTAAACTTTAACGAACGTTAAAACAAGAGGATTTTATCGAAAAAATAACTGTTCGTAAAAGTGTACTTAACGAACGGGTGTAACAATGCTATACCTCCCATTTCGGAAATTTTTTAGCTTTAAACGGCGCTCAACCATTTTTGTGAAATACAACATTTTCTTTTTTGGATATTATTAAAATAATAGATCTGCTGATTTTGTTAATTTTAGTCCCTTCATCCTATCAGCCTGTGATCCTTTTATCATACCAAGAGGTTTTTGCTTGTATTTCCAAATGAAACCCTTGACAATGTAAGCGCTTTCTTTTATGATGATAATAAGTTGGATGGCATGCGTGGCCGTCATAGTATCTGGCGTAGGTGGGGCCAATATCCATCCGGAACAGTACATAGAAGAAATCCCCTATTTATGCAACAGCTAGCTTCTTCCGAATAGGAAACAGTGATTCATCAATCATGTTATTCACATACAAAAAAACTCTGTATTCGGTCAAATTCAGGGTTTCCCTAGCTTGAAAGCTCCCCTTAAGATCCCTTATGTTTTTATTACAAATATGTATGCTAGTTTTATTGTAAAATGAGGAGGTGCTTTATGGAGAACAAAAAAAGTTCCCTTTACGATGAATTACCGTTAGAATTATTGGCAGGATTTTATTATGAAATAAATAAGAACATTGAAAAAGGAATCTTGTCTGGTGCTATGTATCATGAAATTAGATTAATGGAACAAACAGCATTAAAAAGGGGTATCTCACATGAATACCTACATGACAAGGGTGCTTGTATAATTGAAGCCGAGAAACTACTAAGAGAAACTACCCTGCAACCCTAAATTGTAGAATAAGAAGTCCAATGATGTTTTCTAGTCTACCCTAGGTGAGGCCAATACCTGGAACAGTATATAGAATAGATTCCATTTTTATTTACCCTCTGGCTACCAAAGGGTTGTTTTGGGTGGCATTCACCAAAAGAAATCATCGCCTTAAAAATTCCTAGTCTTTTTAACCTGTCCTTTAAAAGGCCTACACTTTATAAAAGAAATGCTATTTTTAAATCATCAGTAAGAAATTCCCCGTGCTATTGGAACTTTATATAATGAAGGAAAACTTCTTGTATATCGTTAAGTATTCCCAATCCTACAAATTATCAAAAGTATTTTCAATGGCTGATTCCAATTCTTCTTTTCCTTCTCCTATATAACGTTTGGTCATGTTCAAATCTTTATGCCCCATCAATTTTGAAACGGTTTGAAGGTCTATCCCCTTATCGATTAATGTTTGGCAAAACGTATTCCGCAGCTTATGGGGAGTCGCATTATATTTAGTCAGCATATATTGCACGGACCTTGGCGTTATGCGTTGATTCACACTGGATATGAAGATGGCTTCCGTGTCCATATTTAAAAATTCCTTGTATGCCTTGATCTTTTCACTAGCAGTCATGGAGAGTGGAATCTTCCTGTCTATATCACCTTTTGAATCCCGGATGAGGATATATTGCCTTTCTCCCTCTTTTTGAATGTCACTATGGTTCAAATCACAAAGTTCGGACACCCGGATACCCGTATGAATCATTGTGTAGACAATAGCAATATTCCTGAAATGCCCAGAGGCCTCGATTTCTTTTAGGAGAGCAGCTTGCTCAAGCATGTTCAGGGCTTTTGGCGGATCTTCTTTCTTTTCCTTTGCTTTACGATCGATGTTGTGGACGATTTCGGGTTTATCAAGGAACCTGGAAAACATGGTAATGGCTGAATAATGTTTTTCAATCGTTCCTCCACTCTTGTTTGACTGTTCCATATCGTCTAAATAGGTTTGGACGTGGGATTTTTCAATCTCTTCCGCCTCATCTTTAAACCATTGAAGAAGCTGGGAGATGACTCCCACATAGGTTTTAATCGTACCATCGGATTTATTTTGACCCATTAACCATTTCGCAAAAGAATGAAGAATTTGTTTATTGTCCAGAATTTCTTCTTTACTGGTCATTCGAGAAGCCCCCTACCAAAATCATGCTATTAATAAGCCTTTCCAACGAATTGTGGAATTTATACAAAAAAACCTTAGGATAATCCTAAGGTTTAGAATGCGTAGATAGGATTTGAACCTGTTTATACGGGTTTATGAATCCTAATTGATGTGATAAACATT
>NZ_CP195840.1:5490838-5498460 GCF_058513295.1 Peribacillus sp. B65
CGCCATCCGGCTGGTCTTTTTTTGCGTTTATGAAAAGTATGAAGACTTGTTATTTTCCATTATAGAGAAGACATTATTTCACCCTTAGAAGGGTAAGTTGAGATATTATTTAGACATGGGTTAATCAATCAGATTGCAAATAACTGGATAATTGTATTTAAATAAGCAGCAGTACATATATTTTAGCTAAAAAGAAATTTATTCAGAAACTGGTAACTAAAAAAGTGGAGAATATCGGAAGCCTAATAAATGATAAAAAATACTTTGTGCCACAGCAAATAAAAGTATGCTTCATCTTTTATGAACATTAACAAATCCAAGGTATGGCTGTGCTTTTAAGGTAAATAAGATCAAAAATAAGCACTTCGAAATCCAGGAATAATGAGTATGAGTAATTGCTCTATAGTTATTAAGGACCGCTTCATGAGTTTGACACAATTAAATTAGCGCAGTATAATAATCCAGTAGAACGATATACTAAATAAATTTAACTAATTAAATCTAGTATAAGTGTTAATTCAATACCTTTTGAATTTAGAACGTAATCGGTTTATAGTAGAACGATATACCAATACTAATTTTTTTAGTAGAACGATGTACTAACTAAAGCCGGTTTACTTATTGTTTTATTTAGTACGTAATTTTGTTCTTGAATTTATGGTATGGGGCAAGGGGGCAACTTCTGAAAGGCTTAAGAATCAAATTGCATTTCGATAATTTTTAATAGGGGTGTGTTACATGAAAAATCCATTTATAAAAATGGCCACTGGTTTATATATTAGCTATTTCATTTTAGGCATGATCAATATTATCATCGGGTCAAATATGGAAAATTTGTCCGATCAATTAAACACAAGTGCCTCAGGGATAAGTTACTTGGTTTCTGCTATAGGAATCGGTAAGTTAGTTTCCTTGTTTTTCGCGGGTAGACTGTCGGATAAATTAGGAAGGAAACCATTTGTCGTTTCAGCATCTTTTATCTACCTGATCTTCCTAATAGGCATACCTTTGGCTCCTAACTATACACTGGCATTTATATTTGCTGTATGTGCTGGTATTGCAAATTCATTTTTGGATGCAGGTACGTATCCAGCACTTATTGAGGCTTTTCAAAAGAAAGCTGGTTCCGCTACCGTATTAGTAAAAGCTTTCGTTTCAATCGGTGCCGCACTTCTTCCATTTATCATGGCGTTCTTTATAGCTAGAGATATGTTTTACGGGTATACATTCTTCTTAATGGCTGCTGTATATCTTGTTAATGGGTTTTTCCTGCTTAAGGTTTCATTCCCGGATCATAAAGCTCAAAGCCAAACTCAGAATGATGAACAAGCTGTTCCGCTTCAACAGCAATTCCTCTCAAAACCGAAGTTTGCTCAGGAAGGTTTGGCAGTCATACTATTAGGCTTCACATCAACTGCTTTATTCATGCTGGTTCAAGTCTGGCTCCCGAACTTCGGACAAGATGTATTGGGGCTAACCCAAGCTAAGGCTGTTCAATTGCTTAGTTACTATAGCATTGGCTCCCTTGTTTCTGTCATTTTGCTAGCAGTTCTATTGAATAAAGTAATTAAGCCCATTACCGTCATGATTATCTATCCGGTCATTGCAGCATTATCTTTATTGTCACTCATTTACATCCAGCAACCATTTATAACTGTTTTGAGCGCTTTCTTCATAGGGCTTTCAACTGCAGGGGTATTCCAATTAGCCATGACAATAATCACAGAATTCTTCCCTGCCAATAAAGGTACGATTACTTCATATGTAAACATTGCAGGTAGTTCAGCCTTTATCATCATACCTTTCATTACTGGTATCATTTCTAAGAGTGCTGGGTTAACTGCGGTCTTCTTGTTTGATGTGGCAATTGCGGCAGTTAGTATTTTATTGGCCGTATTCGTTGCCTATCGATACAAAAAGGTAATTAAGGTATCCAATTAATCAGTCTAGCCGAACATCAGTGGGGCATGAACCCCACTGATGATAATGATAAAAGGGGGAAACATCCATGCAAACAATCACGATCAAAGACGTAACGATCGGAGAAGGGGTTCCAAAGATCATCGTTCCTCTAATGGGGACAACTGAAGAGGAACTGCTTAAAGAAGTTGAAACGGTAAATGCGCTACAGCCGGATATCATTGAATGGCGAGTAGATGTATTTGAACAAGTCGAAAGCTTAGAAGCTGTTTCAGATATGATTTCAAAACTTAGAAGTGCTGTTCCAAATACTTTGCTACTTTTCACTTTTAGAAGCCATAAAGAAGGCGGAAACAAGGAAATCAGCGATGTTTATTATTTCCAACTTCTTCATGCAGCTATTAAAACGAAGAATATTGATCTTGTCGATGTGGAGTTGTTTTTTGAGGAATCATCAGTGAAGGAGACTGTACAGGTAGCTGAGGAAAATGGCGTATACGTAGTAATGTGTAACCATGATTTCGATAAGACACCGGCAAAAGAAGAAATCATTTACCGATTGCGTAAAATGCAGGAATTTGGCGCCCATATTCCAAAAATTGCTGTGATGCCCCAAACGGTTGGTGACTTACTCATTTTATTAGATGCAACTTACACGATGAAAACAAAGTATGCCGATCGCCCATTCATTACGATGTCAATGTCGGGTACAGGCCTGGTCAGCCGATTATCAGGTGCGGTGTTTGGATCTGCTTGTACATTTGGTGCAGGAAAAGAAGCATCTGCCCCAGGACAAATTCCTGTTACTCAATTAAGAGATGTATTGGAGATCATTGATCAAAATATTTAACTTATAATTCCTTCCAATAAGGAATTTATATAAAACTTAAAAAATCAGGGGGAATAGAATATGGAAAATCTAGGACGAATTAATGGGAAAACAGAATTAGTAGGATTGCTGGCAACACCTATCGGACATTCTTTATCACCTGCCATGCATAATTTAGCTTTCGATAAATTAGGCTTGAATTGCGCCTATTTAGCATTTGAAGTTGGAAATGAAGAGCTGGAAGATGCAGTAAAAGGGATGCGTGCATTAAATGTAAAAGGATTTAACGTATCCATGCCTAATAAAATGAAGATCCTTCCATATCTAGATGAATTGGCAGACAGTGCTAAATTTTCTGGGGCAGTTAATACAGTTGTCAATGTCGATGGAAAGTTCGTAGGGCACAGCACAGACGGAATGGGATATACTCGGAACCTAAAAGAACATGGTATTGATATTAAAGGAAAGAAAATGACTCTTATCGGTTCTGGGGGGGCTGCTACTCCAATTGCCATTCAATCTGCGCTGGAAGGTGTGGCGGAAATCAGCATTTTTGCTCGTGATGATGCTTTCTTCCCGCAAGCAGAAGAGAATGTACGAATCATCAATGAAGATATGAAGCACTTAAATGTGAAAGCCAATGTATACCCTCTTGAAAATGTTGAACAATTAAAGGCTGAAATCGCAACTAGTGATATTTTGGCAAATGGAACTGGCGTTGGCATGAAACCGCTTGATGGCTTAAGTGTCATTCAAGACGAATCAATGCTGCGTCCTGATTTAATCGTAACAGATGTTGTTTACATCCCACGTAAATCAAAACTAATGGAACAAGCTGAGGCTGCGGGTGCTACAGCTATTAATGGTCTTGGGATGATGCTTTGGCAAGGTGCACTTGCCTTTGAATTATGGACAGGTCAACAGATGCCTGTTGATTACATCAAAGAGCAATTGTTTGCAGAATAATACGATTCCACTCTGGGGATCATTCTCCAAATAGAGGTTTTTTCATACTTGATGTGCATCATTCGTTAATTGATTACATTAAATGAGTGCAGATACCTCAGAGCTAAGAAATGCAGGGAGTGAAATCCCTTGTTTTTCTTAGCGTTTTTTTTTTGAAAAGTGGTTTTCATTTAAATGGATAACATAAAAGGGGAGGCTTTAAAGTAATTACATTTTGCATTAAAGCGTTCTAGGGGAGAAACACAACGTGATTTATTATAGGGGTGTAATAATGAAAAATCAGTATTTTAAAGCGGCATCTGGCATGTATATTAACTATTTCCTGCTAGGGATGGTAAATATAATTCTCGCCTCAAATATGCCCTCTTTAACAGAACAATGGGATACAGACTCTACTGGCATTAGTTATCTTATTGCAGCAATAGGAATAGGCAGGTTACTCACGTATGGTCTCTCAGGAGTATTATCAGATAAATTTGGGAGAAAGCCATTGATCATAGTCTCTTCGGTAATAATGGGAGTTTTTTTATTAGGGATTCCATTTTCCCCCACATACGAAATGGCGTTTGTATTTGCTTTACTTGCGGGAATTTCGAACTCAGCCATGGATGCTGGTACATATCCGGCGCTAACTGAAATGTTTCCTGAATCTGCTGGTTCCGCCAGTGTTATGGTTAAGGCTTTTGGTTCACTTGGTGCAACCATCCTGCCATTCATCATCTTGTTTCTTACTAGGAATGAATTATTTTACGGGTTTGCATTTTTATTACCGGCTGTAGTCTACTTCTTGAATATGTTCTTTGTTTTGTCCGCTTCATTTCCAAAAAGCAAATCCGATGCTGCAAATCATGAGGAGGATTTGCATAGTAACAGGTTCATAACTGAACCTAAATTTTGGAGCGAAGGAGTCGCATTAATCATAATTGGGTTTACATCAACTGCGTTATTTACAGTTTCGCAAATCTGGTTACCGAGCTTCGGCCAGGAAGTCGCAGGGATGCCATCTTCAAGTGCAATTAAATTATTGAGTTATTATAGTGTTGGATCACTTATTTCCGTCCTGCTATTATCCATCTTATTAAACAAATGGATCAAGCCCGTGACGGTGATATTGCTTTATCCAATGATTACTTTACTAACGGTAATCATCATATTAACGATTCATTCACCCATTGTCTTAAGTATTTGCTCTTTTTTCCTTGGGGCCTCGACAGCTGGGATATTTCAATTAACCATTGCAATAATGACTGAACTCTTCTGGAGGAAAAAAGGAACTGTAACAGGGATCGTTGCGACGGCTTCAAGTTTGGCGAGCGTCATTTTACCAATTGCAACGGGTTTGATCGCTAAGAGTGGGGATATATCGCATATATTTCTTTTTGATTGCTTTATTGCAACTATTGGAATTCTAGCTGCAGCTTTTGTTTATTACCGATATAAAAAATTGACACAGCACCAGACCATATTTAACCATGGCTAATAAATATGAAGGATTACTTAAAACTCCATCTTCTAGAACTAGGGTGGCGTTTTTTTTTGGACTAATGAATATTTGATATAGATGTAGGGGGTGAGTATTAATCGATGGTATACCCATGTTCCGAAAGCAATGGTGTAATAATGACAGTAACTATATTATTATTATTATAAGAACATGATAATAATAAGTACATCAAAAATACATTCAAGATGGTGATTGAACTATGAAACAATCCAAAAAAGGGCGGGTCACGCTGCAACAGGTAGCGAAACATGCTGGGGTTTCTACATCCACTGCTTCCCTTATCGTTCGCAATAATCCTCGAATATCGGAAGCGACGCGACAAAAGGTATTAAAATCCATGCATGAACTGGGTTATGTATACGATAGAATTGCAGCCAACCTAAGGTCGCAGAGCTCTGATACTGTAGGAATCATTATTACCGACATATCAAACACCTTTTTTTCTGAATTCCTGATAGGCGTTCATGACGCATTGGATGAGGTCGGTTATACAGTGTTGCTGGGAACTACATTCGACTCGGTCGCCAAGCAAGACCATCTCCTTTCAACCATGATGGAACATAGGGTGGGAGGCCTGATTCTTTGTCCTGTCTCTGAAAGCTCACAAGATACAATTGAACGGTTAAATGAAATTGACACGCCAATGGTCCTTGCTGTTAGGGAACTACCTGGAGTGAATAGCGACTATGTAGGCATAGACTATCCAGAAGGAGCCAGGATGGCTGTTGATCATCTCCTTGGAAAGGGACATAAAAGAATTGCGCTCCTTGGTGGCATCAAGGAATCTTCTACTTGGATCGAGAGAATGGAGGGATACCGTGAAGCTCTTTCAAGTGCGGGATTGGAAGTGGATGAATCGCTGGTGATAGATAGTGCCCCTACACGGGAAGGAGGGCTGGAGGCTGTATTGAAAGTACTTGAGAATCCTAATCCGCCTACCGCGATTTTTTGCTTTAGCGACTTAATTGCTTTCGGTGTTATGCAAGGATTAATGATGAAAGGATTTACTCCTGGAAAAGATATAGATATCGTTGGGTTCGATAACGTTCCAGTCGCAGAAATCTATCATCCTCCGCTAACGACCATTTCCTCATTCCCTAGACGTATTGGAAAAGAGGCAGCGAATCTCCTGTACCAGCAAATGGAGAAAATTGAACGTGATCAACAGCGAATCATATTGAATCCAGAACTGATTATTAGAGAGTCTTCCTAATAAAGAAAAATAAAAAGGTGATTAGTTTACAGGAGGTTAGGTATCCATGCCTCTGTACCCTTTTCATCTTTTCTATTATTCTTTTATTGGGAAAATCGATTAAATGAAAGAGCGGGTCTTACTTAAGCGGTTCATAAATATCCCAGGCAACTTTCAATGAATCGACTATAAAGTCTGCAACTTCATCAACATCAAGATCATTGGTATTCACTTTTGAATGATGATAGGAGTATATTTCTTGTCTGGTGTAAAAGAGTTCTTCAATTTCCTCAAGTGACCGGCTTTGTAAAACAGGTCTACTATCAATAAGTAAGCCTATTCTCTCTTTCCAGTATTCCCAAGATAAGTCCAGGTAAAAGACAATGCAATTGGATAAACAGATATTCCGTATATCCTCTTGTAAAAATGCCCCACCTCCAACTGAAATGATTTTCAATTGTTGTTGACTAAGGCTTTCAATTACACTTTTTTCTTTTTCGCGAAAAGCTTTTTCACCAAACTTCTTGAATATTTCTGTAGTGGGCATATTGAATTCCTTTTCAATTTCTTGATCTATATCAATAAAGTCCCTATATAATTTCCTTGCTACTTTCTGTCCGATCGTCGTCTTTCCTACTCCCATAAAGCCAATAAAAACGATACTTTGCATCCTCAAAGATGTGTTTTTATTAATCATTTATAAATCCCTCTCCCTACTATTTTTATAATGATTAAAAGTCTATCCTGAAATTTTTAAAATATATTTATTATAGTACAAGAAAGTAAAATTGTAAAAAAATTTTTTAATATTTGGACAATGGGATTCGTGATTTAACGGTTTATTTTAAAGCAATCAATTTTTTAGTATTTGATTTAGGAGATCTGATTATACGTTTACCTTCATCTATATAGGTTGTTAATGCCCTTACACATCACTAGGAGGTTTTATTGGTCTTGCAAAAGCTTACTAGGTTGAAGGGAAATCATTTTCAAAGGGGTCTTTGATTTAATAAAATGGATGGAATTAATGATTTGCTGGATTATATGTTTTAAATGGAGGCCGGGGTAAGAAAGGCACATTTATTCCTCTATATAGTTGCTTAAATCATTTAATAAGGAATTGCATGAAATGTGTTGACTTTATGGTGGGAAAGGATTAATATAAATAAGCACCAACTAAGACAAACAAAAAACTTCATCGCTTTTGGCTT
>NZ_CP195840.1:5498560-5504709 GCF_058513295.1 Peribacillus sp. B65
GTGAATCGAACTAATGGGTGCTTTACTTCAATAGGGGAGTTGCTTCCGCAGCTTTTTTTCTTATGGAACTAACGGAGCAGAATAATTCAATAGAAAGATAAGTTTATTTTAGAATAAATGGAGTAATTTTCAAAAAAGGTGTGAAGGAAAGTGGCTTTAGAAGAGGAAAATCAATACTGAAAATAAGATGAGTAAAAAGAGAAGGGGGCTATAAAATGTTAGTTAAATATATTGAAGGTGAATTAGGAGAAATTAAAGAAAATATAAATAGTTATTCTTATAACAATCTATATGTGCGAATTGGTGAAAAAGTTGAGCTAGGTTCAAAATTGTGCGAAGTAGTTGATATTGTACACTATCCTACTACGATTGAAGAAAATTATACAGTAGATGTTTTTGTGAAAGTAATAAAAAAACTCCCTGAATCATGGTGGGAGAGACCTTTATTCTCACGAGCTAAGAAAAGTGAATATTAATATCTTAGACCAAACAGAAGAGATAAAAAAACGTGAAGAATTAGAAAAAGGTACTAAAAGTTAGAAGTTCCTCCTCAACAAACGGGTGCGTTAGTTGAACAAGAATTACACATTAATGACCAAAAACACTTGGGTACTCAAGTGTTTTTTATGCTAATTATATTGTTATTTAATCTGCTATTTAACTTGCCAATTCGTATGTTATTTACTTTGTTATTTGGCTTTTTCTCCACGTTATCTGAACTACTTACTAAAAAGCTAGGGTTCTGCCCAACAATTCCACGTTCCTATGAAGTTATGAATAAATTATGCATTAATGATTAAAAAGTAATAACAGATGGAAGTTATTTGGCATAAAATCCCTATCCCCCATCTTAAAATTATTTCAGAGTTGAATACAAAATATCAAAATTGAAATTTAATTGTAAAATTTACCTCTATCAAAGTGTAATTAACTGAATATTTATATTATTTTTTATATTGGCACAACAATTGCATATAAGAATATATCTACCATTTTAAGGAGGCTCAAATATGCAAGAAAATCTGAATAAAAATATTGGAGGTTCTGCGTCAGAACATTATGATAGTGATGCTGCACAACTGGCATCGCTTGGATATGAATCTGAATTTCGCCGCGACATGAGTCCGTGGGCAAACTTTTCGCTAGGGTTCACTTATCTTTCACCTGTAGTAGGTGTGTACTCACTATTTGCATACGCACTTGCGCAAGGTGGCCCACCTATGATTTGGAGTTTTTTCATCGTTGGACTCGGACAATTACTAGTCGCACTTGTCTTCAGTGAGATTGTTGCGCAATACCCTGTTGCAGGAGGAGTTTATCCTTGGGCACGAAGACTATGGGGGCGCAAGTGGGCGTGGATGACTGGCTGGGTTTACTTAATGGCCTTGCTTGTGACGATTGCCAGTGTCGCGTACGGAGCTGGACCTTATCTAGCACAAGTTTTGGGTTTTGAAGTATCGGTGGACTCTGCGATTCTTTGTGCAGTAGTCCTTCTTGCACTATCGACTATCATCAATTTTCTTGGCACAAAGGTTCTCGCGGCTGCAGCAGTTATTGGTTTTGCTGCTGAACTTATCGGTGCGCTTGTAGTTGGATTTTGGTTGCTTATCACACAAAGGGTGCACGGTCTTGATGTGCTCTTTGATTCTTTTGGTGCTCAAGGTAGTCATAGCTACATGTATGCATTTGCAGCAGCTGGATTAATTGGAATTTTTCAATATTATGGGTTCGAAGCCTGTGGTGATGTTGCTGAAGAAGTACCGAATCCAGGTGTTCTTATCCCAAAGGCAATGCGTCGGACCATTTACATTGGCGGTGCTGCAGCAACTTTTGTTTGCCTTGCTTTAGTACTATCAGTTGCTGATATCCCAGCAGTTATCGCTGGTAAGGACGTAACGCCTGTTGATACCTTACTAAACGATGCATTTGGTGCTGTTGGCGCGAAGATTGTACTGGGTATTGTGTTGATTTCTTTCCTTTCATGTGTAATGAGTTTACAAGCGGCAGCAAGCAGACTTGCCTATTCGTATGGCCGTGATGACATGATTGTAGGAAGCCGATTGTTAAAGAAATTTTCGGCTGCTCGTCACATTCCACCTTATGCGCTGCTTCTTGCCGCAATTGTCCCAGCCCTCATTGTGCTTGGATCAAAAGTGTCTACAGATGCGCTCACAAAGGTAATCAGTTTTGCGGCATTTGGCATTTATCTTGGATTCCAAATGGTTGTCTTTGCTGCACTTCGAGCTAGACTAAAAGGATGGAAGCCAAGTGGTAAGTATCAATTGGGCAAGTGGGGACTGCCCGTCAATATTGGTGCGCATGTCTACGGAATCATCGCAATGATCAACATGTGTTGGCCAAGAACGCCAGATGCACCTTGGTATGATAACTATATCGTGCTCGTTTCAGGAGTCATAGTTGTAGGTATTGGTTTACTGTATATGATGATTCATCGTAGCTACGGACATAGCAATGTGCCGTATAATGTTGCGATACCGAAAAAATATATCTCTCATAAAAACAAGCGCAATGACATGTCAATGTAGGTTTGTTGCTAACTCATATTAGCCACTCTAAAGGGTTTTCCTTCTTCACTTTTTTTATTCGTAAAAATCTCTTAAACTTTGATTACCAGAAATTATATTTTCACTCGTTTTTTTTTCACGCATCCCGTAAACTAGACTGGACACTCACATATTAAAACAGAAGGGTTCGAGATCTTTTAAAGATTCTCGAACCCTTCTGCTTATGTTCAATTATTCTATCAACGCAGACTTACATTTTACTAATTTTTTATTCATCCCCATCCGTCCTTCCATTGGCGAAAGTTAATGGACGTAATCGGTTTTTCTTTTCCAGTCATTTCACTATACATATAATCGATTCCTTTGATCATTGCGTAGAAGGTTACAACAGGGATTATCAATGCAGTCGTAAAAGGTATCATTCCTTATCCCTCCATTTATCCAATTCTTCATCATTCACGTTAATGGCATAACTTCTGCCTTCCTTCTTCAAATACCCTTCATTTACTAATTCCACCATCATGGCATGAACCTTATTATTCCCTAAACCTATCAATCTTGCTAACTCATTTACTCGGAGCTCACCAGTGTTTGCGATCCAGCGTTTCAGCTGGTCAATTGGTTCTTCTTCTTTGACCTCTTGAATTTCACCCTCCACAACAACCCCGTCAAACAGATGAATAAGCTTATCAAAGATATCCTCCTCCTCTTCCTTATTCAGTGTTAATACTGGGGCTTGGAATCGTTTAAACTCATTCTTACTGCCCTCAATCTTAGCGATACGGTCACAAAGTAACGGGTGCGTTAATTGAATAAGGAAAAGCAAAGACCACAAAAATTGTGGTCTTTTTTTTGCTCAAAAATCAACAATTTACTTTAACAGAGCCAAAATTTAAAATTGAAAATTTTACAATTACATTCTTTGAGTTGTTGTGGTAAATGAGGTCATTTTGAGGTCAGCATAAATAAAAAGGGATAGATTTCTATCCCTTTTGTTTCTACTTGTTTTAATGATCAACATCTTATTAAATACTATATAAAACCCCTATAAAATAACATTTATATGGAATTACATATAACCGAAGCAGCCTTTTTTAAATTGTTCTAACTGGCAGGTTAGTGAAAGAGGAATTCGCTTTCAAAACTAGAATTTAAATTAATAACTAATGGGATAGGAAGGAGATTCTTATGATAATAAAGGGTTTTGGAGGAATCTTTTGGAGGACTAAAAATCTAGAGGATATAAAAAAATGGTACAGTAAAGTCCTAAAAATTGAAATTGAAAATTGGAATGGTACCATTATTACACCACAATCAGGCAATGAAACTATCTTTTCCTTCTTTTCTGAAAATGACCGCTATTTTCCAACAGAACAACAAGTGATGTTAAACTTTCAAGTTGAAAATTTGGATGACAGTATCAAACATATAGAAAAAATGGGTATTCCCCTTGTTATGGAAAAGACGATTAATGAATTTGGAAAGTTTATTTGGATTGAAGATCCAGAGGGAAGACGTATAGAGCTTTGGGAGAAGTAATAGGATAATAATAAATTTTGTTGTTGAACTACCATGAAAATAAGTTACTTTAATAATGAAAAATGACAATACTTAAGAAGACCCTGCTCAATCGTTTAAAAAAAGAGGAGAGCGTTAATTAGTCTATGGATTAAGGTTGACTGGATTAAGGTCAGTATCAGTATGGACACTTCCCAACCATTTTCATTCTTTGTGGTGGATCGCCGATTTTTGCGATTCATGGATGGCTAACGGGTGCTTACTTCAATAAGGGAGGTTGCTGAGGCAGCCTTTTTCTTATGGCACTAACGGGGCAGGTTAGTTCTATAAGGGAAATGGTCTTTTATGGTAAAATCAATAAGTAAAGGGAACTTTTACCTTTTTGTTTAGTTTAATAAGAATCAATGGTAAAATGATGAGAATTAATTATGCTATGGGGCTGGTCAGTTGTAATTTTATAAAGGAGTTGTGAGAAGTTGAAATATCGTAAAGCAAATATCGATGATATTGATAAATTGGTCGAGTTAAGAAAAAAGCAATTAGTTGATGAGGGGATAGAACCTAATATAGATATTGATAGAGAACTATATGTTTTCTTTAAAAATAAACTAAGTGATGGTACTTTAATTCAATGGCTAGTGGAGGATAATGAAGAAATTATAGCTTGTGGTGCAGTAATTTTTTATGAATTTCCACCTTGTTACACCAATAAGACTGGAAAAAAGGCTTATATCACAAATATGTATACTAATGAAAATTATCGTGGGCAAGGAATCGCAACAAAGCTGTTAACTAAATTAGTTGATGAAGTTAAGATTTCAGGTATTTCACAAATATGGCTTGGGGCTTCAAAAATGGGTAGACCAGTGTATAAGAAGTTTGGTTTTATGGAAACTGATGAATTTCTAGAATTAAATATTTTTTAATAATTTGTGAAGTATAACACTTAAACTAACGGGTGCGTTAGCTGAAGATCAGAGCTGTCTTTAAGGCAGCTTTTTCTTATGGAACTATAGGGGCAGGTTAGTTCAACAAGGAATAATGCATTTGAAATAGAATTTATATAGTACGTCAATTAAGGAAGAAGGATGAATGATATTGATTAATACAGTTTTTTCATATGTTCTTCTCGGTGTGATAATTTTCTACGCCTTGGAATGGGCAGCTGTTGGTTCAGGTTTTAAGGTACTAATTGGTGGGTGTTTTGGTTTACTTTTATATATAGCTATTCATTTTAGTAAGAACCAAAAAATAAAGAGTGATATGGAAGAGCTCGATGACAGGCAATAATATCCTAATAGGTGCCTTACTTCAATAAGGGAGTTGTTTTGGCAGCTCTTTTTCTTATGGAACTAACGGGGCAGAATAGTTAAACAAAGATTGAGACCTTGCTGATGGATTAATATATGAAGTAAAGGAGTGTCAAACTATTTATTGCAACAAGAAAATTGGATTATAATTTAAATTAATATTGAGTTATTGGGAGTTAGACAGATGAAAAAGAAAAAAAGAAAAAAAGAAAAGCAAAACGGCTTTTTTAAAGAAATCCTAATTGAGCTTAGGGATTCAATCTTTTTTGAAGTGGCTTGGAACATCTTAATGTTTATACCAAGAATGATGATTCGCTTAATAAAGAACATTTGGTGAAGTGGTTAGTCAGAATAGAGCTAACGGTGCTTTAGCTGAAGATCAGAGCTGTCTTTAAGGCAGCTCTTTCTTTATGCAACTATCGGGGCAGGTTTGTTGAAGAAGGAGTACTTTAACCAACCCTAGAATAAATAACAAATTGAATTTTTAATGTAGGCTAACGGGTGCTTGGGAACAAGATGATTGTCACTGCGGCGGTTTTTTTCTTATCCACTAAAGTGCAGTTTAACGCAGCCTCAGGATTAAACTTATGTTCGTTTTGGATTTTAGTCTAATCTCAGTATAAAGAACGCTAACCGAAATGATTAATGTTCTATACATGATGGATGAGAACATGCAGATGGCGGATATCTGGTGATCACAGTATTCGATTCAAAAAAAACGATCTCTGATTATGCGAAAGCACAGACGCTTTTAAAGTAAGACTGAACGATACGATTACGAGGGTCAGTCACAGTG
>NZ_CP195840.1:5504809-5509316 GCF_058513295.1 Peribacillus sp. B65
AATAGTGTGTGCTCACTTAAAATTTAACGTTGGCGCTTTGTTTTGTTCAGTTTTCAAAGAGCAATTTGTTGTAGGTTTTTTTCAACTAATTCATCTTAACATAACGTTGAATAGTTGTCAACTTCTACGAAGTATTTCTTTTTTTAAAATCGCTCATTAATTAGGCGACTTCATTATCATACTGCTATTTTTCTTTAGTGTCAACATTTAATCCGTAAAATAAGAATTTCTAATAACACTTTCCTCTTGAAACCATCTTGTTAATGAATACAAAAAAAACACCGTACGTGTTTCATCATTAAATTAATCAACTGGGATGCACTAAACTGAAGATTTTATCAAAACATGCCCTTATACTATTTAATTGGATTATTCTTTTTATAAAAAAGATTGATCATTTTAATGTTCCTTAATCAACTAACGCAGCCGTTAGTTCTATAACTGGGGGCAAATTAAAAAAATCAATCAAAATAGACAGGTTCTTGCGGATTATGTAAATGTTTAAAAGCCATTTTAATTTGTGATTCTGTATTTCTAGCTATTGATAATGATGGTAGTTCATTTTCAGCAAAAAACTCAACTGCACTCGTTTCTATACCTTCTTTAGGTTGTCCACCAATTATTTCACATAGGATAAACATTTTATAAACGTGATAAAGTGAAGGAGGGTGTGGATGACACTTCTTATCAAGGACACCTAACAATTTAATTGCTTTAACATCAAACCCCGATTCTTCTTTTACTTCTTTAACTGCAACTTCACTTGGAGTTAATCCTATGTCGCCCCAACCTCCTGGTAAAGACCAATCTCCATCAGTGTTTTCTCTAACCATTAAAATCTTATTATCTCTAAAGACAACTGACCTAATATCTACCTTAGGAGTCGCATAACCAGTTTCATTGGCAAACAGATCTTTTATTACTGTCTTGTTCATATCTGTTTGATGTGACAATATTTCAATGCTTATATTTCTTACCAATTCAAATCTTTCCAAGTCATATACATCTTTCGAATAAGTTAATCCCGCCTGTGCAATGGATTGGAGTTGTTTCGCCCATTCAAGCCATTTAGGTTCCATTTATTTCACCACCATTTCAATAATACCTAAATATTACCATAAATCCTTCGGAGTTGATAATAACCTATTCAGCTAACCTGCCCCGTTAGTGCCATAAGAAAAAGGCTGCCTCAGCAACCTTGAGTCATTTACAAGAAGTAGCAATCCCTTTCGTTATTTGAATTTGTCAGGTTGTTCTACATAGAACTCTAAATACCCACATTTAGAACAAACATAAGGAGATACTTTGCTGTAAATCGGACTATCCGTGAAAAAACCTCTTGGTTCTTTGTTTATCTGGAATTCTCCTTGAATTCCTGAAATATAGGCTTTAGTAAGTTCATTGCCGCATTTACTACAAGTTTCCATTATTTATCATCCCTTATCGTTATCGTTTCCTACCCGTATTACTCTCTTTTATACGATTCCTAAATTAATAAAGTTTCAATCATTCTTCAACAAACCTGCCCCGATAGCTACATAAGAAAATGCTACCTTTAAAGACAGCTCCTACCTTCAGCTAAATCACCCGTTAGTTCATTAAGAATACCTTAAATAATTCCGTATATACCTAAAACAACACACATTAATCCTCCCAAAATAAATAAAATTTTAAGAAACCAATAATTAAATGTTAGAGGTAAGGGCGTTATATATTTGATGCGTTCAAAAAATTTTCTATTATCAAACCGATAACGAGTCGAATAAAACAATCCAGTCCACGTTGCGATAATACCAAATATAGTAGCAAATATGGACCCAAAAAAGTCTTTGTCCACTCTATTAATCCCACCTAACTTAAATTTCCTCTCTTTTGCACGTTTCCAAACCATTTTGTTTAAATCTTATTAGGCTAACCTATCCCTATAGTGAACAATAAAAAAGCTGTACGCAATGGCAGCTCCTATCTTACTGTATGGCACCTGTTAGTTTAAAAAATAAAGAGTTATTTTTTAAATAATCTTCTTATCAAGCCGTCACAAAAAAACAATACAATTGCACAAATTATTAAAAACCACCAACCAAGTCCTTTCCAATACGTTGTAGCTAAAATCGTAATCAGAAAATACCAACCTATAGTTACTACCCAGTATAAAACCTTCATTTTAACGCCCTTTCTTAACAAGATTTTTTGTAAAAGTATACTGCCCCTATAGCTACATAAGAAAAGGCAATCTTCTTAATGAAGAATCACCTGTTAGATTAATAAGGTACAACAAATATCATAATAGCCAAAATTAAAAATGGAGAAAAAACAAGTAAAAATACTATTACTCCTGTCTTCCAATTGTTTTTTATTTGAAGTAATTCTTTTTTAGCTTTTTCCTTATTTTTTAGTGACCAAATAATTATTCCAACCCAATAAATTGCTAAGAATATAAGACTTGAAGTACCCATAATACACCTCTTTTATAACTGCTAGTTAGTAGTCAAGCGTCTCTACTTAGGGGATTGTAACAAATAATCACCATTCAGTCTTTGGTGATTATTTGGGTTCTCTTATGGAACTATCCTCCCTCAATAAACTAAACACAATCTCACGATTGCTCTAGAATTCTTAGGATTTCATAGTCATATCATTAACCGTTATCTATGTAAGCTCGGCAATACTCCTACAGAATAGGGATTTACCGAAAAAAGTGCATGCTAAACTAGCCAATCTTAGGAAAAAATTGGTTTAAGCAATGTCATGATCGCACTTTAGGATATCCACATGTCTCATGGAGGTCAACCCTCCCATTTCTCACAGAGTCGATGCTCCTACATTCCTTCGTTCAACCTTTCCATGAGGTGGATGTCGGTCATGCTGCCCCACAGGATCTAAGTCCTCACGTTAGTTGCTTTGCCGACTAATCCGTGCTTCACTTTTAAATAAGTGTTAATTAAATGACCGTGTATCCTTAAAATTCAATGAACTATGCGACTGTTTGATGGTCTACAAATGTTGCCATATGAGGGATATCCTTTAACATCTTGTCTTCTTGAAACGTAAATTGTTTTTTTACCGATTGAAAACAGAATTCGAATAAGCTTGTTACACAAAGCTATCAGAGATTGCATTTTCTTTAAGGGATTGTTAGAACGTGTTGTGTAATATATATGAAGAGCTTTAAAAGCCTTGTTCTTTGCCACCAGTATCATGGCTGCCCGGAATAAGAGAGCCCTTAATTTCTTTCGTCCCCGTTTGGTAATCTTGGTCTGACCTTTGTGCTTTCCGGATGTGTTTTCTTTTAAACTTAAACCTGCTAATTTTACGATTTGGCGAGGATGTTGATAGTCTCTGAGGTCGCCGACCTCTGCGAAAAACCCTGCTACTGTATCTCGACCGATTCCTGACACCTCTAACATCTGTGTGACACCTGGGATATGGTCTAATAACTGATCTAATTGATGATCTATTTCTTCGAATTTCATTTGAATAAAATCATACTTCTCTAGTAAAGCTCTCAACTCTAATTTCGCCATAGCTGCCCCTTGACGAATACCAATCGAACGATTTGCTGCTTCTTTAAGTGCTCGTATCTTCTTTAAGCCTATACTGCGTTTTACCACTTGTCTTAGGGAAAGTAAGAGCTCTTCATCCGTATACTTTACAAGTTCATGTGGCAAGACTTCTAGTTTTAGAAAATGAATAGCTGCCTTGCCTTCCCAACTTTTGAACACCGTCAAAAATTCGGGAAAGTAACGATCAAGCCAGTTATGAACTTGTCCCTGAACGACCTGTAAATCAACGTTGAGAAGATCGCGAAGTTTTTTGGCCACTCGGAGTTCTGCATAAATTCCTCGTGGAATTGTTGGTTCGGCGTATCTTCCGTCTTTGACTAACTGTGCGATGACTTTTGCATCTTTCACGTCATTCTTTGTAGGTGAATTATCGTCTAATTCTTTACTTCGTTTAACATGTAGTGGATTGACTGATACGAACTTAATATTATTCTCTTTTAGAAGATGAGCTAGATTTAACCAGTAGTGACCGGTTGGCTCCATCCCTACAATCACTTGATTTAACTTACACCCTTTAACAAGTTGGGTAATCCAATCTAGAAACGAATGAAATCCTGCTTTCGTATTTTCAAAGAAACACGTTTTACCTAGTTCCAATCCTCTAAAATCTTGTGCTCTCGCGACATGATTGTGCTTGGCTATATCTACTCCGACAAATAAGGTTTCAGAAGTAATTTGAGAGATTTTATGATTTTGGTTATAATTCATTGTGAGACCTCCAAATAGATGTATTGTCCTTTTTAGCTGGCCAGCTCAGGACACATTCATCTTATCAAGAGGTCTTTTTTTGTTCAAACCTCATTTTCAGTTATTACAGGAATGCTGCCCCGTTTGCACAATAAGAAAATGGGATAGCCACAGCCATCCCATTCTTTAACTCTCGCACCCGTTAGTTGAACAACTCCAGGGCTTATTTAAACTGTTCATAATTTCCTTTGGATTAT
>NZ_CP195840.1:5509416-5513470 GCF_058513295.1 Peribacillus sp. B65
GGAATTCCGGCGTGAGCAGGATATTGCCAAAGCACGGGCTGACCAAGCTTACGATCTTGAAACGGCCAGATCCAAACAGGATGTAACAGAACAGGAAATGCAAATCAGGATCATTGAACGTCAGAAGCAAATTGAGCTGGAGGAAAAAGAAATCCTTCGCCGTGAAAAGCAATATGATTCAGAAGTGAAGAAAAAGGCCGATGCCGACCGTTATGCGGTAGAGAGGCAGCCTCAGCCAACAAGATGAAACAGATTACAGAAGCGGATGCCGATAAGTATAAAATTGAAGCCATGGCGAAAGCGGAAGCGGAACGTGTTCGTATGGACGGTCTTGCTAAAGCGGACGCACAAAGGGCACAAGGTACGTCTGAAGCGGAAATCATCAGGTTAAAAGGGGTAGCAGAGGCAGAAGCCAAGCAGAAAATCGCTGAAGCTTTTGAACAGTTCGGGCAAGCGGCCGTAATGGACATGATTTTGAAAATGCTGCCGGAATATGCAAAACAAGTGGCAAGCCCGCTTAGTAATATCGACAAGATCACTGTAGTGGATACAGGTGGAAGCGGTAAAAATGGCGGGGCTAATAAAGTGACTGGATATGCAACGGATTTAATGGCATCATTGCAGGAGTCATTAAAGGCATCCTCGGGAATTGATGTCAAAGACTTGCTTGAGAATTTCTCAGGAAAACGAAATTTACCATTTACCACCATCAGCCAGGAGAATGTCGAAGCGAACATGAATATGGCAGCAGGCAAGGAAGAATAACGATTAAGAAAATACATGGTAAATCATATTGTTCAACACGAAATTAAAGCTGATGTATTACCAATACAGATAGGTTATTGGACTTACTTATAGAGAATAAACAACCAAGGATGATTGGTTGTTTATTTTTTGCTTTTTAATAAAGCCTAAATTGGTTTTTAGTTTTCGCTATTATTAAATGTTTGAAACCGATATTTGGATGCACTTAAAACTTTATCTATTTGATCATCTGAACTTAATTGCATTGAGTTATAAATTTTAATAGAAAAAAGCTTTTTACTTATTTTTTGACAATGTCACCTTATTTGTTGCAATCAAAGTCTTTATCATTTGAAAAAACACGAGACATAGATAAAATTTACAATCATTTGGCTTTAGAATCGTTTAATAAAGAAATGCCAGTTTCTTATCTTTAAATCGAATTTTATATTGTATATTTCTCGGTACTGAGTAAAATCTTGAGATTTTAATATTAAATTAAATACCTCTTCTGTCAAAGACGCATTGTAATAGAACTCTGGGTCAGGTGATTTTACCGTTTTATTAGAAAACACAGCTTTCTCCGGATCAATCTTGTAAATTACACTATTAAAGATATATTTCTTACCCTCCCTTTCTATTGTAGCCCAATTCTTAGTGATGTTATTATCTCGGTTTACTTCAAATTTAACCGTATAAAATTGGCCTTTTTTATTTTGTTTAACAACTAAATTTTTAATCTCCACTTTATTCAACACCTCTAATCTATTAAAGAAAAAAGAGCATATTTTTAATGACAAAGAGAGAAGGTTTATGTTTCAAAACCGCTAACAATGACCTAAAGAGACGCTCCTGAAAATGGAAATATTAAGTCCGCGTTGCATTTTTTCAAGCGTAAGACACGCAATAGTCAAAACTATTGGTGATGTAATTTATGATTAGGATTCATTAATTACTGATTTAACTATACTCAGAATTATTGTTTAGTGAATAAATTTCTCGATTTTTTCACTTAGTAACCAAATCAACGGGACATGGGCTAACTGCTATAATTAATAGTGAGGATTCTAATAAGACTTCCTTTCTAAGAGAGCGGGTGTCAGACACCGATTGATAGTTGGAATTTAAAGACTAATGACTCATTTACAAACTATTCAGTTAAATGCATAATTAGGAATATTATGGAGAAGGAGGGATTATATGTATAGAAAATCACTAACAGTACTATTAGCTGCGGGTATGGTTCTATCAACTGGTACAGTATATGCACAAACAAACGGGGCAACAAATGCCCAGTCTGACACAGCTTTTGATAACAAAGTTATCAAAAAAATTAGTGCGGACAATATGTATAATACGATTGCCTATCTATCAGAGCAACCGAGGGCTGCTGGTACAGAAGGGGAGCTCCGTGCAGTCAAATACATAGAAAGTCAGTTTAAGAGTCTTGGTTTTGAAACAAAGGTTCAGCCTTTTCCCATCTATGATACGGTGCAAAATGTAAAAGTGAAAATTGGTGAAAGTGATTTAGGAGGAACACCGCGTGCCATTAGCGGCAGTATCAGCGGGAAGGTAACGGCCGAACTTGTTAATGTTGGAAAAGCAAAACCAGAGGAAGTTGGAGAAAATGTATCTGGGAAAATTGCACTAGTTGAACGTGGGGACATTACCTTTGTTGAAAAGGTTCAGAATGTCCTAAATAAAGGAGCGGTTGGCGTTTTAATGTACAACAACTCACCATCAGGAAATAATTTCGGACAAGTATCAGCGGGGCAAAATATACCTGCTGTAGCCATTACCCAAGCCCTAGGGTTAGAGTTGGTCGAACAGCTTAAAACTAAACAAATCACGTCCACTCTGGAAGTGGGAAAAGCTGAAAGAATCGAAAAGACATCCTACAATGTCATCGCTTCCCTAAAACCAAAAGCCAATAAGGATAATGGTCAAATCGTGACTGTTGGAGCCCATCATGATTCTGTCCCGGGCGGCCCTGGTGCAAACGATGATGCTTCGGGTGTATCAGCTGTGCTGGAACTGGCAAGGATCCTGGCCAAAACGCCAATTGACACTGAAATTCGCTTCCTCACGTTCGGATCTGAGGAAAGAGGGCTCGTTGGATCATCCTTCTATGCAGATTCCCTTCCCAAAGAGGATGTAGACCGCATGGTGGCTCACTTCCAAATGGATATGATAGGCGGACGTGATGCTGGCGAGGATAATCCTGCAGGTGGTTTGATTATGTATACCATTGATGGAATGAAAAACCTTGTGACGGACCTTGGTTCCTCGGCAGGGGCCAGAACGATGGATGTTGCGATTCCTTATGGACAGCTGGGCAGGAGTGACCACCAACCATTCCATGATCTTGGCATTCCATCCGCCTTGTTTATCCATTCCCCTGTAGAGCCTTGGTATCACCAGCCTACAGATACACTGGATAAGATATCGAAAGAAAAATTGCAGCAAGCAGCTGAAATTGTCGGTGCCAGTGTGTATCAAATTGCCCGTCCGGAAACTCCGGCATTAACAAATGCACGTGTAGCTCCTGGCACGGTAGACTATGATTTTGATGACCGTCCGGTAGATTAAATACTTCATTGTACAGAATTACGAGATTAATAATGGATCTTGGCGAAAATCAGGAGGGTAGCTGTGTAGTTTACAGATGCTCTCTTCTTTTTATCGGCCAGCGCCTCGTGCTTAATTTTTCACTATTTCTAAGATCTAACTCTAGTGAAAATCCTATATGAAATATGTAATAAAACATACATGCTTATCCAACTCCAATACCATAAAATCTAAGTTTAGTAGTACTATAGAAAAATTAGAAGTAGAACAATTAGTTGCTAGATATTAAAGTATGCCAAAGGCACATTTAGTGCCATTAACAGTTGATAATGTTAGATACAGGAAAGATCGAAAGTAGCTTTTTATCTAACTTGAATAAATAAAAATTAAATAACCTTACAGAGCCTTGTTATAATTTTGTGGCAAGTCTCTGGCTTTTTCTGTTCAATCAACTTTATTTTACAATAGTGTGGTAACACAAAAGCTTTCAAGAACCAAACTTCATTTTAGAGTTTAATTGCCAAGAAGCTTTGGACAATAAAATGGATAAAAGAGAGAGGAAATTATGAACACATTTTGGACAAACCGGTAAATATCTTATACATAAGGTATATAAAATTTCTTTTTATGTACATAAATCATGGACATAAATTGGTTAACTAAAAGAGACAAAAATGGATATCTTGAATCGCTCGGAAAGCCAAGGATTGCCCAGGTGAAGAGGGATGCCGATATAGCTACA
>NZ_CP195840.1:5513570-5515055 GCF_058513295.1 Peribacillus sp. B65
ACGGTGTCAATCCACAGCTTCGGTGATACGTTTAGCCCCGGTACATTTTCGGCGCGGAGTCACTCGACCAGTGAGCTATTACGCACTCTTTAAATGGTGGCTGCTTCTAAGCCAACATCCTGGTTGTCTAAGCAACTCCACATCCTTTTCCACTTAACGTATACTTTGGGACCTTAGCTGGTGGTCTGGGCTGTTTCCCTTTCGACTACGGATCTTATCACTCGCAGTCTGACTCCCAAGAATAAGTATTTGGCATTCGGAGTTTGACTGAATTCGGTAACCCGTTGGGGGCCCCTAGTCCAATCAGTGCTCTACCTCCAATACTCTCATCTTGAGGCTAGCCCTAAAGCTATTTCGGAGAGAACCAGCTATCTCCAGGTTCGATTGGAATTTCTCCGCTACCCACACCTCATCCCCGCACTTTTCAACGTGCGTGGGTTCGGGCCTCCATTCAGTGTTACCTGAACTTCACCCTGGACATGGGTAGATCACCTGGTTTCGGGTCTACGACCTCATACTCATTCGCCCTATTCAGACTCGCTTTCGCTGCGGCTCCGTCTCATCAACTTAACCTCGCATGAAATCGTAACTCGCCGGTTCATTCTACAAAAGGCACGCCATTACCCATTAACGGGCTTTGACTACTTGTAGGCACACGGTTTCAGGATCTATTTCACTCCCCTTCCGGGGTGCTTTTCACCTTTCCCTCACGGTACTGGTTCACTATCGGTCACTAGGGAGTATTTAGCCTTGGGAGATGGTCCTCCCTGCTTCCGACGGGATTTCTCGTGTCCCGCCGTACTCAGGATCCACTCAGGAGGGAACGAAGTTTCAACTACAGGGTTTTTACCTTCTTCGACGGATCTTTCCAGATCACTTCATTTACCCCGTTCCTTTGTAACTCCATGTTGAGTGTCCTACAACCCCAAGAGGCAAGCCTCTTGGTTTGGGCTAATTCCGTTTCGCTCGCCGCTACTCAGGAAATCGCGTTTGCTTTCTCTTCCTCCGGGTACTTAGATGTTTCAGTTCCCCGGGTCTGCCTTCAGTACCCTATGTATTCAGGTAAAGATACTGTTCCATTACGAACAGTGGGTTTCCCCATTCGGAAATCTCCGGATCAAAGCTTACTTACAGCTCCCCGAAGCATATCGGTGTTAGTCCCGTCCTTCATCGGCTCCTAGTGCCAAGGCATCCACCGTGCGCCCTTTCTAACTTAACCGTTAAAAAAGTCTTACAGATGCTTTGAAAAAAATTAATTGCCTTCTATCTATTATCTAGTTTTCAAGGAACAAAGCAGAAAGAATCCATCACATCGTGATGCTTGTCTTTCCTATTTGAATGAATTACTCATTCAAAACTGAACAAAACAAAAGCGCTCTCGTAATTATCCTTAGAAAGGAGGTGATCCAGCCGCACCTTCCGATACGGCTACCTTGTTACGACTTCACCCCAATCATCTGTCCCACCTTAGGCGGCTGGCTCCAT
>NZ_CP195840.1:5516734-5518022 GCF_058513295.1 Peribacillus sp. B65
GGGTGTCGATGGTAGGAGAGCGTTCTAAGGGCGTTGAAGTCAGACCGGAAGGACTGGTGGAGCGCTTAGAAGTGAGAATGCCGGTATGAGTAGCGAAAGAAGGGTGAGAATCCCTTCCACCGAATGCCTAAGGTTTCCTGAGGAAGGCTCGTCCGCTCAGGGTTAGTCGGGACCTAAGCCGAGGCCGAAAGGCGTAGGCGATGGACAACAGGTTGATATTCCTGTACCACCTATACATCGTTTGAACGATGGGGGGACGCAGAAGGATAGGGTAAGCGCGCTGTTGGATATGCGCGTCCAAGCAGTTAGGCCGGAAACGAGGCAAATCCCGTTTCCATTAAGGCGGAGCTGTGATGGCGAGGGAAATATAGTACCGAAGTTCCTGATTCCACGCTGCCAAGAAAAGCCTCTAGTGAGATGTAAGGTGCCCGTACCGCAAACCGACACAGGTAGGCGAGGAGAGAATCCTAAGGTGTGCGAGAGAACTCTCGTTAAGGAACTCGGCAAAATGACCCCGTAACTTCGGGAGAAGGGGTGCTTTTTAGGGTGAATAGCCCAGAAAAGCCGCAGTGAATAGGCCCAGGCGACTGTTTAGCAAAAACACAGGTCTCTGCGAAGCCGCAAGGCGAAGTATAGGGGCTGACACCTGCCCGGTGCTGGAAGGTTAAGGGGAGAGGTTAGCGCAAGCGAAGCTTTGAACCGAAGCCCCAGTAAACGGCGGCCGTAACTATAACGGTCCTAAGGTAGCGAAATTCCTTGTCGGGTAAGTTCCGACCCGCACGAAAGGTGTAACGATCTGGGCACTGTCTCAACGAGAGACTCGGTGAAATTATAGTACCTGTGAAGATGCAGGTTACCCGCGACAGGACGGAAAGACCCCGTGGAGCTTTACTGCAGCCTGATATTGAATTTTGGTACAGCTTGTACAGGATAGGTAGGAGCCTGAGAAGCCGGAGCGCCAGCTTCGGTGGAGGCGTTGGTGGGATACTACCCTGGCTGTATTGAAATTCTAACCCGCGCCCCTTATCGGGGTGGGAGACAGTGTCAGGTGGGCAGTTTGACTGGGGCGGTCGCCTCCTAAAGAGTAACGGAGGCGCCCAAAGGTTCCCTCAGAATGGTTGGAAATCATTCGTAGAGTGTAAAGGCACAAGGGAGCTTGACTGCGAGACCTACAAGTCGAGCAGGGACGAAAGTCGGGCTTAGTGATCCGGTGGTTCCGCATGGAAGGGCCATCGCTCAACGGATAAAAGCTACCCCGGGGATAACAGGCTTATCTCCCCCAAGAGTC
>NZ_CP195840.1:5518122-5518971 GCF_058513295.1 Peribacillus sp. B65
GAGCTGTCTTTAAGGCAGCTTTTTCTTATGGAACTATCCGGGCAGTTTAGTTGAATAAGAAATTTTGGATAATTATAGTAAATGTATACAAGAATAAGTATCCAAAATTAAGGAGGATTTCTTATGATATTTGATAATCTAAATAAAACAATTACCTCTAAAAGGCTAGTACTAAGACTGTTTCAAAAATCTGATGCAGTAGCTGTTACTAAACTTTGTAATAATTATAATATTTATAAAAATACATTGTACCTACCTTATCCATACTCTATAGAGGATGCTTTATCATGGATTGAGCATCATCTTGATAATTTTAATGCTAATATATCATATGAATTTGCTATAACAGATAAGGAAAGTGGAGAATTATATGGAGCTATAGCGTTATCTAACAACCAAAAGTTTAATAATGGTGAAATAGCCTATTGGATTGGTGAAAAATTTTGGGGAAATGGATATGCTACAGAGGCAGCGCAAGCTATATTACATTTTGCATTTGAAGAAAAGCAATACCATAAAGTATTTGCTCGTTACTTTAATTCAAATCCAGCTTCAGGAAGAGTGATGCAAAAATTAGGCTTGAAAAAAGAAGGGATATTAATTGACCATGTGAGGAAAGAAAATCGATTTGAAGATCTAGTATATTATGGAATTATTAACTCAGTAGGATTATAGATTATACTGCTTATTTGTAATCGGTTCCGTTTTTGGGTGGAGATATGCTGAATTATTCGCCAAATGGTGGACCGACGGTGAATTAATGGGTTCAACCAGAAATATCTGGCTGCACTTATTCTACTAAAGGAAGGTTGGGTGACAGCCTATTTCTTATGGCACTAACGGGGCAGG
>NZ_CP195840.1:5519071-5519667 GCF_058513295.1 Peribacillus sp. B65
CGATGAAATACAGATCTGCATTCGATATAATCGGTCCCGTCATGATTGGACCTTCAAGCTCACATACAGCAGGAGCTGCCAGAATTGGCAGAGTAGCAAGGACATTATTCGGAAAGCAACCGAAGAAAGCGATTATTTCTTTATATGGTTCTTTTGCAAAAACATATAGGGGACACGGTACGGATGTCGCTGTCGTAGGCGGGATATTGGATTTCGATACGGATGATGAACGAATCCCTGCCTCATTAACGATTGCGGAAGAAGCCGGTATGGACGTTTCCTTTACAATCGAGGATACGGTGATGGATCATCCTAATACAGTCAAGATCAGACTGTTCGACGAAGATAAAGAATTGGAACTAGTTGGGATCTCAATTGGCGGCGGAACGATAGAAATAACGGAATTGAATACGTTCAAGCTTAAATTGTCGGGTGAAAACCCAGCCATTTTAGTCGTGCATAACGATGTATTTGGAATCATATCTTCCGTTTCGACAGTATTGGCGAATCATGAAATTAACATTGGCCATATGGAAGTTTCACGGAAAGAAAAAGGTCAAATGGCTCTCATGGTGATTGAAGTCGATCAGAAAATC
>NZ_CP195840.1:5519767-5520301 GCF_058513295.1 Peribacillus sp. B65
GTCAGGAAAATGCGGATTTACAACGTTAAGGAAGTTTCAATATTAAAAAACCTAATTTCTCAGCATTAAATGAGAAATTAGGTTTTTTCATTAATAGAAAAAGACTTATAAGTATTTATCACTAATCACTTTCATATGGTGTAACTCGTGCCCGACAATGCCATATGCAAAGGTACCTATCGAAACTGGGCTGTTCATTACAGTTCCATAACGATCCCACGCTGCATCATCAATGGTTGAAATAAGACTTAACGTGTTGGAGCGTACCATGTCTAAACCAGCTAGTAGCTGCTCCCAGGATAATTTGTTGAAGTTTGCCGCAGAAACGTATTGATCCTGATCCATTGCTGGGAGTGGTGCACTTTCATTTCGTGCAATGGCAAGCATTCGATACGACATCACACGTTCCACGTCGGCCAAATGCCCAATCACTTCTTTTAAAGTCCATTTCCCTGGTGCGTACGCCTTCCTTGCTGACTCCTCTGATATGCTGCTCAAGAAGGTAATGGTCTTAGTTCGTTGCTTACTAAGTAT
>NZ_CP195840.1:5520401-5520928 GCF_058513295.1 Peribacillus sp. B65
TTACTTTAAGTAGATTATTTCACAATCATAGTAAGTTCCACAGAAAAAGGCATAAATCCTTCCTGCTGAATCAATGCCTTCACTTTTTGAAATTAACTTTACTATTATTTTTTTTAGTTATCATATAGCTTTGTTTTATCATTTCGTAAATGTCTTCCTTTGGAACAGTACCGTCAAGAATTATCGAATTCCAATGGTCCTTATTAAGATGAAATGCCGGAACTACCGAATGGTAAATCTGACGCCAATAATCTAAAAAACCAGGTTCACATTTCACATTAATCCAAATATGGCCATCTTTTTCAAATATCCACGCAAACACTTTCTTGTTATCTATATGTCGCATTAACGTCCAATTCTTATCACGAAATGGATAATCTTCATATGTATTACCCATTCCCAAACAGTAACCGATAGCTCCCTCTCTATTTTTCATTGTTAACCTCTTCTCTAACATAATAACTTGCTAGTTTTTTAATAAAACTGCATCCTTAATTATAACCCCTGGACGCTTTATTGCACTAACC
>NZ_CP195840.1:5521028-5521440 GCF_058513295.1 Peribacillus sp. B65
AGATACCGTTCTCAATAAAAATAGTTGCCTATCCTTAAACAATTTCATATAAGCTTCTTCAATCATATTTGAATTTAGGTGGGCTACTAGGCATACATCCAATCCAAGCTTTGACCCTGAACATAAACTTGGATATAAGTCTAATTTCAATAAGGAGTGAACCTCGAATTATGGTATATACACGACAAATGCCATCTGCCCTGAGTCCCTGGGGTCTTCAAAATTGTTTGTATCGTTTTACGTACTTGTGGCTTAGAAACGGAGACAATTTCTGGTTTTATTTGACGACTGTCGGGGAATCAAGAGTTTATGGATATAGGTTTTTCGGCGGAAGATGGAATAATTATTCGGTTGCTTTAAGAGATATTGTTAACTTCCATTGTTCTCCTCCGACTCCAACTCTATATTAAAA
>NZ_CP195840.1:5521540-5521950 GCF_058513295.1 Peribacillus sp. B65
CGAATTCCGGCGTGAGCAGGATATTGCCAAAGCACGGGCTGACCAAGCTTACGATCTTGAAACGGCCAGATCTAAACAGGATGTAACAGAACAGGAAATGCAAATCAGGATCATTGAACGTCAGAAGCAAATTGAGCTGGAGGAAAAGGAAATCCTTCGCCGTGAAAAGCAATATGATTCAGAAGTGAAGAAAAAGGCCGATGCCGACCGTTATGCGGTAGAGCAGGCAGCCTCAGCCAACAAGATGAAACAGATTACAGAAGCGGATGCCGATAAGTATAAAATTGAAGCCAAGCAGAAAATCGCTGAAGCTTTTGAACAGTTCGGGCAAGCGGCCGTAATGGACATGATTTTGAAAATGCTGCCGGAGTATGCAAAACAAGTGGCAAGCCCGCTTAGTAATATCGACA
>NZ_CP195840.1:5522050-5522398 GCF_058513295.1 Peribacillus sp. B65
TTATTTCTAGTATATTCTGGAGTATCACAGAGTGGACATTCCTCATATTGCTTTTCCTTTGCTAGAAATAAAGTAAATCCCAAGAATAAAAGTAATTATTAAAATGACACAAATTACCCAATACATCAAAGGATATTGATATAGTACTGTTGCTGTTGTAACTCCTGAATTCATATCGGTTGTTGTTATTTTATTCTCAAGAGGATCATAAAGCATGTCCACAATTAAGTATGTTAGTAAAGATGAAAGAGTAAGAAATATTCCTATCGCACGTTTCATCATTTTCACCTCCTAAAACCGTTAAACTGTATACAGTTTAACGTAAAAACAAAATCCTTCTTCAACTAA
>NZ_CP195840.1:5522498-5522782 GCF_058513295.1 Peribacillus sp. B65
CGGGCGCAGGAAATTTGAGAGGAGCTGTCCTTAGTACGAGAGGACCGGGATGGACGCACCGCTGGTGTACCAGTTGTCTTGCCAAAGGCATAGCTGGGTAGCTACGTGCGGACGGGATAAGTGCTGAAAGCATCTAAGCATGAAGCCCCCCTCAAGATGAGATTTCCCATGGCGCAAGCTAGTAAGATCCCTGAAAGATGATCAGGTTGATAGGTCAGAGGTGGAAGCGTGGCGACATGTGGAGCTGACTGATACTAATAGATCGAGGACTTAACCAACGCTTT
>NZ_CP195840.1:5522882-5523118 GCF_058513295.1 Peribacillus sp. B65
CGCCCCGTTAGTTCCATAAGGAAAAGAGCTTCTAATCTAATCAGCTCCTGTTATTGAAGTAAAGCACCGTTTAGTTTTAAATCAAATTATTTTCACATCTATTTATCTTCGTTATTACTTCTCTCATTATTTTGAAGATAAATCTTTTTAAGAGTTGAATTTATATTATTCAATGCAATTAGAATAACCCCCAACATAACAAAGGTTACTATTTCCTCAGTAAACCAAGATACTAT